>JODP01000006.1 GCA_000719025.1 Kineosporia aurantiaca JCM 3230 | reverse complement strand
CACCAAGGGCAGCACCGACGTCGCCGTGGCCGACCAGCTCCTGGCCAAGATCGAGGACATCAGCACCATCTTCTGGGAGACCAAGGCCGCGGCCTGATCTCTTTCGCCCTCGCCCGGCCGGTCCCCTGCGGATCGGCCGGGCGTGGTCGTTTGCGGGCCACTCCGGGAGCGTGATCCACGACACACGGTTTCCGAGTCGCGCGTTGAATGTAACAACTTGATAATGGACCAATCGGGCGTCGCGAGGGCAGTCACGGCGCCCCAGCTCCCTGGTCGCGACGACGAGACCGGGTGAGCCCGTAGGAGGTGGAGGGCGGAACGGGACCCCGCCGTCCACCTCCTACGGATCCCTCGCCGATCGGCGAAAGTCCTACGCCACCAGGCCCAGTCGGCGCAGCTCGACGGTCAGGTCGTGCGGGTTGCTGGCCACCGCCATCCCGTCGTGCAGCCCCACCACGCCGTCCCGGATCAGCTCCACCAGGTGCATGTCGAAGGACTGCATCCCGTAGAAGCCGCCCTCCTTGATCAGATCGCCGATCGTGCTGGTCTTGTCCGGGTCGGCGATCGCGTCGGCGATCCGGCCGGTGTTCACGCAGACCTCCATCGCCAGCGCCCGCCCCGAGCCGTCGGCCCGCGGCACCAGCCGCTGGCAGACGATCCCGCGCAGCGCCCCGGCCAGGGAGAGCCGGATCTGCTTCTGCTCGTGCGGCGGGAAGAAGTCGATGATCCGGTTGATCGTCTCCTTGGCGTCCTGGGTGTGCAGGGTGGACATCACGAAGTGGCCGGTCTCGGCGGCCGACAGGGCCGCGTGCACGGTCTCCTGGTCCCGCATCTCACCGATCAGGATGACGTCCGGGTCCTGCCGCATCGCCGCCCGCAGGGCCACCCCGAAGTTCTCGGTGTCGACCCGGACCTCGCGCTGGTTGATCATCGCCAGCTTGTCCTCGTGCAGCACCTCGATCGGGTCCTCCACGGTGACCAGGTGCACCTCGCGCTCGGTGTTGATCTTGTCGACCATCCCGGCCAGCGTGGTGGTCTTGCCCGAGCCGGTGGGGCCGGTGACCAGCACCAGACCGCGCGGCTCGAGGGCCAGCCGGGCGATCACGTCGGGCACGCCGAGCTTGTCCAGCGGGATGGCGCCGACGTTCACCCGCCGGAAGACCAGCCCGGCCGAGCCCCGCTGGCGGAACGCGTTGACCCGGTACCGGCCTACCCCGGGCAGGGAGTAGGCGAAGTCGGCCTCGTTGCGGCGCTCGAACTCGGCCCGCAGGTCCTCCCGCAGCACCTCGGCCACCATCGCCTCGGTGTCGGCCGGGGTCAGCGACGGCACGTCGAGCCGACGCAGCTTGCCGTCGATCCGGATCCGCGGCGGTGAACCCACCTTGCAGTGCAGGTCGGACCCGAAGAGCTCACTCAGCGCCCGGAGAAAGGGCAGGACGGACACAGGGGGGCTCACGCGTCGTCCATCGGCCGCCGGGCGCCGACCTTGAGAAATCAGGTCAACTGAGGACGACCAGCAGGTCGCCTTCGGAGACCACGTCACCGGGCCGGACCTCGACCCGGGCGACCGTGCCGGCCCGCTCCGGGTGCACCGGGATCTCCATCTTCATCGACTCCATCACGATCAGCGGGTCGCCGGGGGTGACCACGTCGCCGGGAGCCACCTCGACCCGGGTGATGCTGCCGACCAGCTCGGCGTGGACCTCTTCGGACATCGATGAGCCTCCTGGACGCGCGGTGGATACCTGCCCGGGTGATTGGAGCACGACCCCCCTTCCGCGGCCGAGCGCCGCCCCTCGGCACAGTTGAACAAAAACTCCATGATCACGGGGAAGAAACTCCATGATCACGGCGGGGCGTTGGGCGAACCCCTCCCGCCGTGATCATGGACTTCTTTCCCCGTGATCATGGAGTTTCTTCCGCTCGCGACCGCCGTGTCCGGAGCACGAGCCCCGATCTGTCAAGATGGAGGGCAGTCGAGTGAAGGAGAAAGCCATGAGCAAGCGCGGACGCAAGCGCCGCTCACGCAAGGGCAGCGCGGCCAACCACGGTCGCCGTCCCAACGCCTGAGCATTCAGAGCGCCAAAGAGCGAAAAGGCGTTGCCCCCACACCGGGAGCAACGCCTTTTTCGTTCTACGGAGCCAGGATCAGCCGTTGAGCTCGATCCGGGCCTCGGTGATCTTGATCATGATGCGGTCGCGCAGGTCGGCCGGGGCGGTCTCCTGGCAGGAGCGCCGGACCAGGGCCTTGAGCGCGATGTCGAGGTCGTACTGCCGCAGGCAGGGCGAGCAGTCCTCCAGGTGCACCCGGATCTGGGCGAGTTCGACCTCGCCGAGTTCACCGTCCAGGAACTCGTAGACCTGGTCGAGCACCTTGGAACAGTCGGGCTCATTGCAGCTGCTCATGCCGCACCATCCTCAGACTTCGCGGCGACGATGCCGCGATCTGCAGCGTACTCCTCGAGCAGGTCGCGCAGCTGCCGCCGGCCGCGGTGCAACCGCGACATCACGGTGCCGATCGGCGTGCCCATGATCTCGGCGATCTCCCGGTAGGCGAAGCCCTCGACGTCGGCCAGGTAGACCGCGATCCGGAACTCCTCGGGAATGCGCTGCAGCGCTTCCTTCACGTCCGAGTCGGGCAGCCGGTCGAGCGCCTCGGCCTCGGCCGAGCGCAGGCCCGACGAGGTGTGCGAACCGGCGCGGGCGATCTGCCAGTCCTCGATCTCGTCCGTCTGCGCCTGCTGGGGCTCCCGCTGCTTCTTGCGGTACGTGTTGATGTACGCGTTCGTCAGGATCCGGTACAGCCAGGCCTTCAGGTTCGTACCGGGCTGGTACTGGTGGAAGGACGCGAACGCCTTCGTGAAGGTCTCCTGCACGAGGTCCTCGGCGTCCGCGGGGTTACGCGTCATCCGGAGGGCCGCCGAGTACAGCTGGTCCAGGTACTGCAGGGCATCCCGCTCGAAGCGGGCAGACCGCTCCTCGGGGTTCTCAGTCGCCGGTGCGCGACCCGCTTGGGCATCCATCAGGGCCGAGCCTAGCTGCACCGGAGCAGCATTTCCCGCCCAGGTCCGCCCGGTGGACTGACCGGACGACCGTTCGGCCCGATCGGACCGTTCCTCCACCGTCGTCACGAGTAGCAACGGCGCACTCCTCACTCTTCGCGGACCCCCCTTGACGAACGGACGAGCACTGCTCGCGGGGGACGTCATCAGGGATTTACGTAGTGGTCACGCGTGGTTACAGGCCCACCTGCCCGAACCGCACCGACACACCCGGGCACGCGGGTCGATGACCGCTTGCGCACTGGGCACAACGCACGAAGCGGGAAGCTCATTCCGCACGGATCACGCGGTTTCGAGCCAGGCCGGCAACCAGGCCCGGACGGCCTCGGCGACCGGGCCGGTCTTCTTCAGAGAGTGATCGCCCTCGACCCTGGACACGGCGACCCCGGGCAGGGCCAGGGCCTGGATGTCGGCCCCGGAACCGAACGGGTCCCTGTCGCCCTGGACCACCCCGACCTCGATCCCGGCCGCGGAGGGCAGGGCCAGCTCGTCGGCCCGGGAACGTTCGGGTTTTCCGGGAGGATGCAGAGGAAAGGCCAGACAGCAGACGGCCCGGGCCCCGAGTTCGGCGGCCGTGCGGCAGGCCACCCGGGCCCCGGCGCTGCGCCCGCCGACCACCAGAGGCCGGGCCCGCTTCCAGTCCGGGCGAGCCGTCAGGGCCTGGAACACCGCCAGCCAGCCGATGTCCAGCTTCGGCGGGGCGGCGGCCACCTTCTTGCCCGCCACCCGCCAGGGCTGCTCGACCAGTACCGCCTGCCAGCCCGCGGCGACGGCCAGATTGCGCACCGCCACCAGGTCCGGGGCCCCGATGCCGCCCCCGGCCCCGTGACCCAGGACGATCCGGCCGACCGGGGCCTTCTTCGGAGTCCAGAGGTGGGCCCGGGCCGGGCCGAGCGGAGTCTCGATCTCGGCCACCTCGCCCGCGTCACCGACGTCCGTCATCAGAACAGGTGCTCCTCGGCCGGACCCCCGAGCAGCTCCCCGGTGGCCGGATCGACCACGCCGACCAGGCTGTCCATCGGGGCCGGCTCGAGCAGCTCCGGGCCGTCGTTGCGGACCGAGTTCACCCGGGTGCTGATGGGCAGAGCGGCGAACCGGCCGAGCGGCAGGTCCGCGGTCAGGTCGTGCACGCTCGCCGCGTCCTTCACCGTCGGGTCCAGCCAGTGCGCCCAGCGGTCGGCCGGCAGCACCAGGGGCATCCGCTCGTGCACCGTGTCCAGGCCCGGCTCGGCGGCCATGGTGATCACCGCGAAGGTGGTCAGCCAGGCCTCCGGGTCGTCCGGGTCGGCGGCCGAGTCCCGCCAGAACTCGTAGACCCCGCCGAGGGCGAGCTTCTGCCCGTCCGCCAGGTGGATGAAGAACGGCTGCTTGCGCGGCTTGCCCTTGGTGTCCTTCTCGGTCGGGCTGACCTGCCACTCGTACCAGCCGTCGGCCGGCACCAGGCAGCGCCGGCTCAGCGCCGCCCGCTTGAACGCACCCTTCTCCAGCAGCGTCTCCAGCCGCGCGTTGATCATCCGGGCGCCGCCCGACGCGTCCTTGCTCCAGGACGGCACCAGACCCCAGCGCAGCGAGCGCAGTTGACGCACCGGATGCGCACCCGACTCGTCCGAGGCGCTCAGGGCGGCCGCGACCATCGCGTCGGCCGCGTCGAGCACCGAGTCGGTCTCCTCCTCGGCCGGCGGCTTCTCCAGCCGTTCCAGCACCACCGGCACGCTGTCGGTGGGCGCGACGTTGTACCGGGGGCCGGCCGGGTCATCGGGTGCGAGGCGGTCGTCCTCGACCTCGAACTCGACGACGAGCTCCTCGCGGCTCCGGCTGGATGCGTATCGTCCGCACATGTGATTCAGGGTAAGTGCTGGTCAGCACGGCACCCCCGGAGTACCGAATTCGGCCGTTTTCCGGCCTGTCCGTTCGCGCCGGCCATCGATCAGGAGTAGCAAAGAACCATGACCATCGTCCGCCGTGTCGCCCGCCCCCTGCTCGCCGCCCCGTTGATCCAGTCCGGCGTCGAGGTGGCCCGCCACCCCGGCCCGCACGCCGAGGCCGCGAAGCCCGTCCTGAACCAGGTGGCCGGTCCGCTGCGCCTGCCGAACGACCCGGTGATGGTCGTGCGGGCCGCCGGTGCGGTCACCGCCGCCGCGGGTTCGCTGCTCGCCCTCGGCCGTCTGCCGCGCCTGTCGGCGCTGGCGATCGTGGCCACCGCGCCCGTGGTGCAGCCGGTCGAGCCGTTCTGGAAGGAGAAGGACCCGGCGCTGCGTCGCGAGAAGCAGGCCACCTTCGTCAAGACGCTGGGCCTGATCGGCGGGGCGCTGCTGGCCACGGTGGACACCGAGGGCAAGCCGAGCGTGGCCTACCGCGGCCGCAAGGCGCGCAAGGCGGCCGCGGCGGCGCTGCACGATGTGCGGGACGACGCGAGCGAGTCGGTCACCAGCGTCCGGGAGTCCGGCCGCAAGGCCGCGAAGAACGCCCGTAAGGCGGCTCAGCAGGCGGCCAAGGACGCGGGCAAGACCAGTCGGCGGGCCCGGCGCAAGGCCGAGAAGGTCGCCCTCAAGCAGTCCATCATCGCCCAGGCCCAGGCCCAGAAGGCTCAGGCCAAGGCGCAGAAGGCGGCCCGCAAGGGTCGCGCCGCCCTGCCGGTCTGACCAGAACCTCCTCGTGATCATGCAGTTTCGCCCCCCGACCCGTCCGGCCCCGGACAGGTCACGGGGGCGGAACCGCATGATCACGGCCGCAGGGTGCGGGGCTGCCCGATCGGCGCGCGGGCGGATAGTCTCGTCGCTCGGTCTGCGTGTGCGGCGAAGGCGATGACGGAAGTGGCGCGAGCAAAAAGATGAGTACCCCGGTGAGCGGCGACGCGAACGAGGCAACGGCACTCTGGCCGGCCCCGACCACGGAGGGACCGGTCTCGGCGACCGTGGCCCTGCCCGGGTCCAAGTCCCTCACCAACCGGTATCTGGTGCTCGCCGCCCTGGCTGAGGAGCCGTCCCGGCTGCGGGCCCCGCTGCGCTCGCGGGACACCCTGCTGATGGCCCAGGCCGTGCGCAGCCTCGGGACCGATCTGGCGGACGTCGGCGCCACCGGCGCGTTCGGCGCGGACTGGCTGGTCACCCCCGGCCCGCTGCACGGCCCGGCCTCGATCGACGTGGGGCTGGCGGGCACCGTGATGCGCTTCGTGCCGCCGGTCGCCGCCCTGGCCACCGGGGACATCGCTTTCGACGGCGACCCGCAGGCCCGGGTCCGGCCGATGGGCCCGATCATCCAGGCCCTGCGCGGCCTCGGGGTGACGGTCGACGACAGGGGGCGCGGTCTGCTCCCGTTCACCGTGCGCGGCACCGGCTCGGTGCGCGGCGGGGTGCTGGAGATCGACTCCTCGGCCTCGTCCCAGTTCGTCTCCGCGCTGCTGCTGGCCGGGGCCCGGTTCGAGGAGGGCCTGACGCTGCGCCACGTCGGCGGGCAGGTGCCGAGCGAGCCGCACGTGACGATGACGGTCGAGGCGCTGCGCGACGTCGGCGTGGTGATCGACGACTCCGAGCCGGACGTCTGGCGGGTCGAGCCGGGCCGGGTCGGCGGCCTGGACGTGATGGTCGAGCCCGACCTCTCCAACGCCGCGCCGTTCCTGGCCGCGGCCGTGCTGGCCGGCGGCGAGGTGACGATCCCGGGCTGGCCGCAGTACACCACCCAGGCCGGCGACCACCTGCGTGACCTGTTCGACGAGATGGGCGCCGACGTCTCGCTGGACCGGGACGGGCTGACCGTCCGGGGCACCGGCGAGGTCTACGGCCTGGACGCCGACCTGAGCGCGGCCGGGGAGCTCACGCCGACCGTCGCCGCGCTCGCCGCCTTCGCCGAGACCCCCTCGCACCTGCGCGGGATCGCCCATCTGCGGGGCCACGAGACGGACCGGCTGGCGGCCCTGGCGACCGAGCTGAACCGGCTCGGCGGTGATGTCACCGAGACCGAGGACGGCCTGATCATCAGGCCCGCGAAGCTGCACGGCGGAGTGTTCCGCAGCTACGCCGACCACCGGATGGCCACGGCCGGAGCGCTGATCGGGCTCCGGGTGCCGGGCGTGAGCGTGGAGAACATCGGCACGACGGCGAAGACCCTGCCGGAGTTCCCCCAGCTCTGGGAACAGATGCTCAGCCCGCTGGACGGCCGACTGCCGCAGTGACCCCCGGACGCCGCGGCCAGGGTCGGGACGACGAGTCCCAGATCCGGTTCCGCCCCAACCCCAAGGGTTCCCGCCCCCGGACCAAGGACCGGCCGAGCCACACCGATGCGGTGATGGCTCAGGTGGTCACCGTGGACCGCGGCCGGTTCGGCTGTCTGCTGGGCGGTTTCGAGGCCGCCGCCGACGCCGAGCTGGTGGTCACCGCGATGAAGGCGCGCGAGCTGGGCCGGACCGCGGTGGTGGTCGGCGACCGGGTCGGGCTGGTCGGCGACGTCAGCGGCGCCCCCGGTTCCCTGGCCCGGATCGTCCGGGTCGAACCGCGCACCTCACTGCTGCGACGCAGCGCCGACGACACCGACGTGGTCGAGCGGGTGATCGTGGCGAACGCCGACCAGCTGGCCATCGTCACCGCGCTGGCCGACCCGGAGCCGCGCCCGCGGATGGTGGACCGCTGCCTGGTCGCCGCCTACGACGCCGGGCTCGCCCCGCTGCTGGTGCTGACCAAGTCCGACCTGGCCGACCCGGCCGAGTTCACCGCCGGGTACGCGCCCCTGGACGTGCCCTGGCTGGTGACCCAGCGCAAGGAGGCCGGGATCGTCGGCCTGGAGACCGTGCGGGAGCAGCTCGCCGGGCGGGTCACGGTGCTCGTCGGGCATTCCGGGGTGGGCAAGTCCACCCTGGTCAACGCCCTGGTTCCGGGAGCCGACCGGGCAATCGGCCGGGTCAACGACGTGACCGGGCGGGGCCGGCACACCTCTACCTCGGCGATCGCGCTACGGCTGCCGGGCGGCGGCTGGGTGGTGGACACGCCGGGCGTGCGCTCCTTCGGCCTGGGCCATGTCGACCCGAACCGGATCCTCAGCGCCTTCCCGGAACTCGAGGCCGGCACCGTGGACTGCCCGCGCGGCTGTTCGCACGACGAGCCGGAGTGCGCCCTGGACGCCTGGGTGGCCGAAGGTCACGCCGGGCCGACCGGCCCGGCCCGCCTGGAATCCCTCAGGCGACTACTCCGGGCCCGGGCCGGGGCACCCGACTACTGACCGGCGTCCTCACTTACTTGTTGTTGGTCGCCGCGATCGTGTCTTTCCAGGCCGCCTGGGCACCGCTGTCGCCGACCCGGTAGGTCCAGGCGATGGCCGCGACCCCGACCGCGAGGGTGAGCACCACCGAGGTGGCCAGCTTGGGCGCCGAGGTGCGGGGCGACTCGTCCCGGGTGCGCAGCAGCAGCCAGACGATCAGCGAGACCACGAACTGGGCGAGGGCGAAGAAAATGAGGTACTTCGCAATGTCGCCGTGGTCCTTGGCGACCTCACCGAAATTCGGGTTACTGAGCCGACCCTGAAGTTTCTCGCCGGATTCCATGGCCGCGTAGGTGGCCGCGACGGCAACCAGATTGCCCAGGACGGCCCACGGCAGCTCGCGGCGCCAGCGGGGCCGGACCACGAAGGCGACCGTAACCACTGCCATCAGCGGCAGCAGGGCGACGACGGCGTGGACGACGAGGACGTGCACCGGCAGACCGTTGATGAGATCGAACATGGGCGGGAGCTTAAACCCTCAAATAATCAGTGACGATGGGCGCGCCATAGTCCGATGGTCCTAGTACCCGTTATTCACCACAGGTTATTCCAAGGAATTCCCCAGTTTATTCCCACTCGCCCCGGAGTTCGCGGGCGTGACCCGGGCGTGACCAGCGGCCTGTACCGTCCCCAGCTGTGGCCTACGACGATGACCTCCGCCTTGCGCACGTGATCGCCGATCAGGTGGACGCGGTGACCTACGAACGCTTCCTGGCGGCAGACCTGCAGGTGGAGACGAAACCGGACCTGACCCCGGTGACCGATGCCGACCGGGCCGCCGAGGAGCTGATCCGCAGTCAGCTGCGCCGCACCCGCCCCCGCGACTCGGTGCTGGGCGAGGAGTTCGGCACCACCGGGCGGGGCGCCCGGCAGTGGGTCATCGACCCGATCGACGGCACGAAGAACTTCGTGCGGGGTGTGCCGGTCTGGGCGACCCTGATTGCGTTGGTGGACAACGGGGTGCCGGTTGTCGGGGTGGTTTCGGCTCCTGCTTTAGGACGCCGGTGGTGGGCTTCTCAGGGCACCGGCGCGTGGACGGGGAAGAGCCTTTCCCAGGCGCGGCGGCTCACCGTCTCTCAGGTGGCCGAATTGGAGGACGCGTCGCTCAGCTATGCCTCTTTGGGCGGTTGGGAGGCACGGGGGTTGGGCGAGAACTTCCTGGAGCTGATGCGGACGGTCTGGCGGACCCGGGCCTACGGTGACTTCTGGTCGTACATGCTGCTGGCCGAGGGCGCGGTGGACATCGCCTGCGAGCCCGAGCTGATGCTGTACGACATGGCCGCGCTGGTGCCGATCGTGGTCGAGGCCGGCGGGGTGTTCACCTCGCTGGAAGGTAAGGACGGTCCGTTCGGGGGCAGCGCGGTGGCCACAAATGGTCTCCTCCACGCCGACGCCCTGGGCCTCCTGACCAGGCCGTAGATCTTCGGGGCGAGCAGGGTGGCGTACAGGTCGAACCAGCCGTAGCCCCCGGCTGCGCCGGAGGGCGGGTTGCCCTGCGAGATCACGCCGAGCACGGGGTCGTACGGGCTCCAGGCCCAGGTGTGCAGGTGGGTACCGAGCAGTTCCAGGTACGTCACCACGGCGAAGGCGCCGACGTAGAGCAGCCGGGCCCGACCCCAGATCAGGAAGCCGATCAGGCAGAGGTACCAGAACGCGCCCAGCACGTCCTTACGGTCGGCCAAGGTCAAGCCGTAGAGCGCCCAGGCCCCACCGGCGGCCACAGTGAGCGTGACAAAGAATTTTTCCCGGCTTTGGACGAGGCGGCTCCGGCTGAGCGCGAGCGCACCTAGGTAGACCAGGCCATGGCCTGGTGGCACGAAAAGGGGCACGGTGCCGATCCGGTAGACGTAGGCCTCCAGCAGCGGCGAGAACGTGTACTCGACGATCGACGCGAACACCACGACCAGCAGGGTCTGCACCCGCACGATCGGCTGCTCGCGGCTCAGCAGGAACCCGAGCATCGCCCAGGTTGCCCCGCCGAGCACGATCTCGCGGGCCGGCTCGCTGATCCCGAGGGCGCTCAGGGGGACGGCGTCGGCCAGCAGGAAGCCGCCGATCCAGGCGAGCACCACGGCGACGACGACCAGTTCCGGGTCGGGTCGCCCCCGGCTCGTGCGCATCAGCATGGGATTCAGGTTCGCAGACCGTGCGATGCGTGTCTGATCAGGGCGGAAACACCGGCACAATGGCGGGGTGCGCATCTCCGCGAAGACCGACTACGCAGTCCGGGCGGCCCTTGAGCTGGCCGCCGCGCCGGAGGGTGTGTGGATCAAGACCGAGACGGTGGCCGAGCGGCAGGGCATTCCGCTGCCCTTCCTGCTGAACATCCTGGCCGAGCTGCGCACGGCCGGCCTGGTGCAGAGCCGCCGCGGGGCCGAGGGCGGCTACCGGCTGGCCCAGCCCGCCGCCGAGATCCGGATCGCCGACGTGATCCGGGTGATCGACGGCCCGCTGGCCAACATCGCCGGTGAGCGCCCGGAGGACGTGGCCTACGCGGGCGCGGCGGTGGCCCTGCGGGACGTCTGGGTGGCGTTGCGGGCGAAGATGCGGGTCGTACTGGAGGGCACCACGCTGGCCGACGTGAGCAACGGCAAGCTGCCCGCCGAGGTCGCCGCCCTGCTGACCGACGACGACGTCTGGCGCGCGCGGATCTAGGAAGTCCCGAGAGACCTTGAGATCCGGGCCATTACGTCGTCCATCGGCTGTCCCGAACGAAACACGGCGACCACCACGTCGTCGTCGCCACCGGCATCCTTCATCGGGGCTTTCCGACCGAACGTGGTCTGCACCCAGGTGCAGGCCGCATCCAGGTCGGCCACCGGGTCGTAATCGCCTCCGGCGCGCAACCACTCACGCAGCACCGCGTTGTGCGCCGCGACCACCGCAGCCGCGACCACGTCGGCCCGGAGCACCGCCTGGCTCTCGCCCAGGGTGCCGGACAGCCGGCCCCGCACGTACCGGCTGAACGTGCGCTCGTACCGCTGCACACTGGCCAGTTCCCGGTCCCGGAGCGCGGGCACGCTCCGGGTGAGCCGGTAGCGCTGCACCGAGACCTTCGGATCGTCCAGGTAACTGAGCAACACCAGCTTCACCGCCCCGCAGATCGCCTCGATCGGGTCGAGCGCGGTCTGCGCGATCAGGTGCTGGTTGACCATCGCGAGCAGGGAGTCGTGATCCGGGAAGATCACGTCGTCCTTGGAGCGGAAGTACCGGAAGAAGGTGCGCCGCGCGATTCCGGCCCGCTCGGCGATCGCGTCCACCGTCGTGCCGTCGTACCCGCCGGACGCGAACAGTTCGAACGCGGCGGCGGCGATCCGCCTGCCCGTGTCCGGATGACTGCCCGGAGGGGCGGCCGACTCACCCGGAACGAGTGGAACCCGTGACATGCCCGTGACCATACCTGCCCCTGGTAGACGGCCGGTTGTCCAGACAGAGGCCGCTCAGGCGGTGCGTCGCAGCGCCGGATCCAGACGGCGGCGGGAAGCCTCCGGCAGGCTCGCCTCGACGCACGCCGGGCAGGCCTGGTGCTTCGTAGGAGCGAACGAGCGGTCCCAGAAGACGGTCCAGCCCGACGTCCATTCGCCGCACAGCGTCCGGCGCGAACCGGCCCGCCAGGCGTGCTGGACCCCGTAGGGCACCCAGTCGAACGGCGGCTTACCGGACTGGTCGCGCACCTTGTGGGTCGCGGTGACGTAAAGCTGCTCGCCGCCGGAGGTCTCGCTCCCCGAGGCCAAGGTGGGGGACAACGTGCTGGTCATGGCCCGACTCCTCTCGTCCGCCGGTACCGGCGCAGGAGGAGCGCCGGTACCACTGTGCTTCGAAGGGCCGGCGCTGGTGAGGGCGCCGATGCACTCAGTGCCATCATTAAGGCACTGGATGCAGGCGGATGCAAGGGGTTCGCGCCGAGCGGCTCAAGCCGGTCCGGACACCGTCCGATCACTCTTTCGGCCTATTCACCGAAGATTTCACCGAAGATCGGAACCGCAGTCATGGGACTCCTGACCGCCCGCCGGCGGGCCACCGCGGCCACCTCGCTGACCGCGGCCCTGGACGATCCCGGCAACCCCCTGCTGGCCGCGCTGAACAGCCTGAACGCCAACGTCTTCCTGGCCGACCGGGAGCTGAACCTGATCTGGGCCAACCGCCGGGCGGCGACCACCCTGGCCGACCTCGCCCCCGCCATCCAGAGCGCCTTCGGGGTCGGCCCGCAGCAGCTGATCGGCGGCTCGATCCATCGCTTCCACCAGGACCCGCGCCGAATCGAGCGGATCCTCGCCGACCCGTCCGCGCTCCCCCGCACCGCAGTGTTCTCGTTCGGCGGGGTCACCCTGCGCACCATGATCAACGCCGTCACCGACTCCGCTGGGAGCCGGCTGGGGTACATCGTCGCCTGGGACAACGTGAGTGACCGCAACGCCCGGGCGAACGTCACGTTCGCCGAGAACGAGGCGGTCACCGCCCGGCTCGAGGAGGTCTCGAGGGCGCTGGCGGCGACCGCCGGGGACACCTCGCTGCAGGCCACCAACGTGGCCGGGGCGACCGACCAGATGAACGCGGCGGTCCGGGAGATCGCCCGGGCCTCGGCCGAGGCCACCGAGCAGGTGCAGCGGACCGTGGAGGCGACCGCCGAGAACCTGCAGAAGCTGCGCGAGCTGCAGACCATGAGCGCGGAGATCGGCGGCATCCTGCGGATGATCGAGGCGGTGGCCGCGCAGACCAAGATGCTGGCCCTGAACGCCACCATCGAGGCGGCCCGGGCCGGTGAGGCGGGCAAGGGCTTCGCGGTGGTCGCCGACGAGGTGAAGCAGCTGGCCGAGACCACCACGGCGAGCATCAGCGACATCGAGAACAAGATCCACGACATCCAGCAGGCGGCGGACGGCAGCGCCGAGGCCACCGAGGGGATCGACCGGCTGGTGGACCGGATCCGCGAGTCGCAGGAGACCATCGCCGCGGCGATCGAGCAGCAGTCGGCCACCACGGCCAGCATCGCCGACACCGTCTCGGTGATCGCCGAGCGCGCCCGGACCACGTCGGGCCAGGCCGGACAGGTGCAGGAGGCGGTCGTCTCGGTCCAGGAACAGGCTCAGGTCCTGCGCGACATCATCGACAACTCCTAATTGCGTGGGCGATCGGCCCCGGCGTTGACACACTGACCCCTGTGTTCCTGACAATCACCTCGACCAGTGACCGGGCCGAGGCTCCGGCCACCGATCTGGGCTACCTGCTGCACAAGCATCCCGACCGGGCCCAGAAGTTCGGGCTGCCGGTCGGTACGGCGCACGTCTTCTACCCGCGCGCCGACGCGTCCACCTGCACGGCGGCACTGTTGCTGGAAGTCGACCCGATCGCGTTGGTGCGTGGACGAGGGCCGAAACCAGCAGACGGTTTCTCGCTCGCGCAGTATGTGAACGACCGGCCCTACGCCGCTTCCTCGATGCTGGCCGTGGCCCTCGGAAAGGTCTTCCGGACCGCGGTGACGGGGCGCTGCGAAGCTCGCCCGGAGCTGCCCGGCGTCCCTTTGCAGCTGGACATTCACGTACCGGCACTGCCCTGCCGGGGTGGGGCGGATGTTGCGCAGCGGCTGTTCGAGCCGATGGGCTGGACCGTCGACATCACCCCGGTGCCGCTGGACCCGGAACTGGGTTGGGGCGACTCCCGTTACGTAGACCTGCGCCTGTCCGGCACGACGTTGCTCTCGGAGGCGCTGAGTCAGCTGTACGTCCTGCTGCCGGTGCTGGACGACGCGAAGCACTACTGGGTAAGCCCGGACGAGGTGGACAAGCTGATCCGGGCCGGCGAGGGCTGGCTGGCCTCCCACCCAGAACGCGCGCTGATCACCGAGCGGTATCTACGGCACCAGAGACGGTTGGTGAACGACGCGTCGGAGCGCTTCGCCGGCCTGGAGGACATGAATCTTTCCGCCGAGGACGTCGAGCTCCCGGCTGACGTTGATGCCGATGGTGTTGAGCCCGAGGTCGAGGTTTCCGTGGCCGGGGTGGTTGCGGTCGGGGGCGACGAGGCGGTCGGGGGTGTGGTTGCCTCTGCCGAGGTTCTGGAGACTCTGGATCAGCCGGTTTCGCTGGCGGTGCAGCGGCTTCGGAAGATCGTCGAGACACTGCTGGCCTCCGGTGCGCAGAGCGTGGTCGACCTCGGCTGTGGCGAGGGCAAGCTTCTGAAGGCGCTGCTCGCCGACCCTCGTTATCAGCGACTGCTCGGCGTGGACGTCTCGCACCGCGGACTCGAGATCGCGGCGCGACGGCTGCGGCTGGACTCCCTGCCCGACCGGGTGCGGGAGCGGGTCGGCCTGCGGCAGTCCTCGCTGGTCTACGCCGATCCGGCGCTGGCCGGTTTCGACGCGGCCGTGCTGATGGAGGTGATCGAGCACATCGACCCACCGCGCCTGCCCGCCCTGGCCGCCAACGTGTTCGGCACCGCCCGGCCCGGCCAGGTGCTGGTGACCACGCCCAACGTCGAGTACAACGCGCACTACGGGATCGCCGACGGCGCGACCCGGCACACCGACCACCGGTTCGAGTGGGATCGTGCGCAGTTCCAGGCCTGGGCGTCGGACGTGGCCGGGCAGTACGGGTACACGGTGCGCTTCTCCGGGATCGGCACCGAGGATCCGACGGCCGGATCACCCACGCAAATGGCCGTTTTCACGGTGGAGGGGAACCGATGAGTGAGCATCAGCTGACCATCCCGGATGTCTGCCTGGTGGTCCTGGTCGGCGTCTCCGGCTCGGGCAAGTCCACCTTCGCAGGCCAGAAGTTCGGCCCCTACGAGGTGCTGTCCAGCGACTTCTTCCGCGGTCTGGTCTCGAACGACGAGAACTCGCAGGACGCCACCGTGGCCGCGTTCGACGCGCTGCACTACGTCGCCGGCAAGCGTTTGGCCGCGGGGCTGCTGACCGTGGTCGACGCGACCAACGTGCAGAAGGAGGCCCGGGCCAGCCTGCTCAAGCTGGCCCGGGACCACGACGTGCTGCCGGTCGCGATCGTGCTCGACATCCCGAAGGAGCTCTGCCTCGAGCGCAACGCCGCCCGGCCGGACCGGGACTTCGGCGACCGGGTGGTGCTCCGTCAGGCCGACCAGCTCCGCCGTTCGCTCAAGGGTCTGCGCCGCGAAGGCTTCCGCCGGGTGCACGTACTGGACTCGCCGCAAAAGGCCGAGGCCGCGGTGATCGTCCGCGAGCCGCTGCTGAACGACCTGCGCGAGCGCACCGGGCCGTTCGACGTGATCGGCGACGTGCACGGCTGTCTCTCCGAGCTCACCACTCTTCTCTCCAAGCTCGGCTACGGCGTGATCCTGGACCCGGAGGGCCACCCGGTGGACGCGGTTCCCCCGGCCGGGCGCACCGCGGTCTTCGTCGGCGACCTGGTCGACCGCGGCCCGGACTCCCCCGGCGTGCTGCGCCTGGTGATGGGCATGGTCGAGGCCGGGAACGCGCTCTGCGTGAGCGGGAACCACGAGCACAAGCTGGTGCGGGCGCTGGGCGGGCGCGATGTGAAACTGACCCACGGGCTCGCCGAGACGATGAGTCAACTGGCCCTGGAGTCCACCGAGTTCCAGGCTCAGGTGGCGGCCTGGTGCGACAACCTGGTGGCTCACTACGTGCTCGACGGCGGCAAGCTGGTGGTCGCTCACGCTGGGCTGAAAGAGGCCTACCACGGCCGCGCTTCGGGGCGCGTTCGGAGCTTCGCGCTGTACGGGGACACCACGGGCGAGACCGACTCTTACGGCCTGCCGGTGCGCTACCCGTGGGCGAACGACTACCGCGGGCGGGCAATGGTGCTTTACGGGCACACGCCGACCGTCACGCCGGAGTGGGTCAACAACACGCTGTGCCTGGACACCGGGGCGGTGTTCGGCGGAGCCCTGACCGCGCTGCGCTATCCGGAGAAGGAGATCGTCAGCGTTCCGGCCGAGAAGGTCTGGTACGAGCCGGCCAAGCCACTTCGCAGTGCGAAGAAGGCTGCCGTGGAGCGGGATCCCAGCATCCTCACGCTCGCCGATGTGAGCGGGAAGCGCTCGGTGGAGACCCGTTTCCACGGTCGGGTGACGGTCACCGAGGAGGCCGCCGCCGGGGCCCTCGAGGTGATGAGCCGCTTCGCCCTGGACCCGCGCTGGCTGCTCTACCTGCCGCCGACCATGGCCCCGGCCCCCACCAGCACGCTGCCCGGGCTGCTCGAGCACCCGGTCGAGGCCCTGGCCGCCTTCGTGAAGGACGGCGTGCCCGAGGTGATCTGCGAAGAGAAGCACATGGGCTCTCGCGCGGTGCTGCTGGTCTGCCGGGATTCTTCCTTGGCAGCATCGAGATTCGCCCTTCCGGAGGGGCGCACCGGGGTGATCCACACCCGGACCGGACGCCCGTTCTTCTCCGATGCCGATACCGAAACCCTGCTGGAGCGCGTGCGTTCGGCGCTGGAGACAGCCAAGGTCTGGGACGAACTGGAGACCGGCTGGGTGCTGATCGACGCCGAGATCATGCCTTGGTCGCTGAAGGCGGGAGATCTGATCCGGCAGCAGTACGCCGCGGTCGGCGCGGCCGCCCGTTCTGCGCTTCCGCCCGCTCTGGAGGCGCTGACCGCTGCGGCCGAGCGGATTCCGGAACTGGCCTCGCTCCGGGACCGCACCGCCACCCGGCTTTCCGCGGCAGCAGCATTCGAGCAGGCCTACCGGCGTTACGTCTGGCCCACCGAAGGTCTGGAGGGCGTGCGGATCGCGCCGTTCCAGGTGCTCGCGGCGGAAGGGGCCACCTTCCACGACCGGGACCACACCTGGCACCTGGCTCTGGCCGACCGGCTGGTCGAGGCCGACCCGCTGCTCGCCCCGACCCGGCGACTGGTCGTCGACCCGTCCTCCGAGGAGGGCGTGCAGGCGGCCGTGACCTGGTGGGAGGAGCTGACCGGGGCCGGGGGTGAGGGCATGGTGGTGAAGCCGCTGACCAACCTGACCCGAACCAAGCGCGGCCTGGTCCAGCCCGGGGTGAAGGTGCGCGGGCCCGAGTACCTACGGATCATCTACGGCCCGGACTACCAGCTGGAGGAGAACCTCAGCCGGCTCCGCTCCCGCGCGGTCGGGCGCAAGCGGTCGGCGGCGCTGCGGGAGTACGCGCTCGGCCTCGAGGCTCTGACCCGGTTCGCTGCCGGTGAGCCGCTCTGGCGGGTCCACGAGCCGGTCTTCGCCGTGCTCGCCCTCGAATCCGAGCCCGTCGACCCCCGCCTCTAACCCCCACAAACCCCCTCGTGATCATGGACTTTCTCCCCCGTGATCATGGACTTCTTCCCCCGTGATCATGGAGTTTCGCCTCCGTCGCTAGGGAAGAAAACTCCATGATCACGGGGGTATTTCTCCATGATCACGAGGGGGTTTTGCCTGATCACGGGGGTGGGCTGGAGGGTTCAGGCCATTCCGGTGGCGGGGGCCAGGGGGGCGAGCGGGAGGCTGGCGCTGGCGTTCCGGGCCTCGGCCGCGGCCTTGGACGTGGCGTCCGCCTCGTGGCTGTAGTAGATCGACATCGGCGACACCCAGGCGTCCGTCGCCCCCGCCGCGATCACCGCAGGCATTGCGTACGGAACCGAAGCGCGCGGCAGCGTCACCGTAGCCGTGTATCCCTGCCCGGCAACCGCTTCCGAGGCCGCGACGACCCGGGCGTCCGGGCCCAGGATCTCGGCCAGCGGGAGCGGGCGTTCGGCCACCACCCGCAGCTCGACCACGTCGTTCGCCCGCAGGGCGCCCCGGATCAGGTGCGAGATCGCGTCCAGCTTGGACCGCTTCCACTCGTCGTCCCGGTAGATCTTCCGGCTCACGAAGAACTGGTTGGTCGAGGAGAAGACCTCCGCCACTTCCCGAAGGTGGTTGGCCCGCAGCGAGTTCCCGGTCTCCACGCCCTCGATGATGGCGTCGGCGAAGTACTCCGCCTTGGCCTCGGTGGCGCCCCAGGAGAACTCCACGTGCGCGTCCACCCCCTGCCGGGCCAGCCACATCCGGGAGATCCGGGTGAGCTCGGTGGAGATCACGAACGGGTCCCCGGCCAGCCGCCGCCGGTCGCACTCGGCCCGCAGGTCCTCGACGGTCTTGATCGGGGACGACTGGGGTACCGCGAGCACCCAGCGGATCGGACGGGAGGTCTGGCGGGAGAACGGTAGTTCGGCCTTCACCGCGATGTGCTGGAGCACGTCCTGCTCGACGATCCAGTCCCGGCCGGACAGCCCGGCGTCCAGCCGGCCGGACTTCACGTAGATCGGGATCTCCTGCGGCTTCAGCAGGACCGGCACGATCTCCGGGTCGTTCGAGCTCAGCCACAGGGTGCGCGAGCCGCCGGTGAACTGCAGCCCGACCCGCTCAAAGATGCCCAGGGTGGACTGCTGCAGGCTGCCCTTCGGGATGCCCAGGGTGATCTGACGCTCGCTCATGCGTTCTCCTCCGCGCCCAGCAGCTGCCGGACGGTGGCCGTCAGCTCACTCCGAGGGACGGTCATCTGCCCGGCGCCCTTGGCCGCGCGGTAGTCGCTGTTGTCGGTGATCTGGGCCCGGGACTCGGCCCCGGCCTGCAGGTCCTTGATCGTGACGGTGCTGTCCCGGACCTCGTTGCCGCCGACCATCACGGCGGCCGCGAAGCCCTGGGCGTTGGCGTAGGCCAACTGCTTGCCGACCTTGCCCACCGACTCCCCCACGTACAGCTCGGTCGCGATCCCGGCGGCGCGCAGCTCGGCCGCCACCCGGGTCGCCTCGGCCGGCTCCACCTTGGGCATGACCAGCACCACCACGTCGGCCGTGGTCTTCTTCGTGCCGTACTCCACACCCAGGTTGGTCAGTCCGGTGACCAGCCGGTCGATGCCGATCGAGACGCCGACCGCGGGCACCGCGTCGTCGCTGAACCGGCTGACCAGGCCGTCGTAACGGCCGCCGCCGCCGATCGAGCCGACCCCGGCGCCGATCAGCGTGGCCTCGTAGACGCTGCCGGTGTAGTAGGCCAGACCGCGGGCCAGGCTCGGGTCGAGCTTCACGCTGGCCTCGCTGACCCCGAGCGCGTCCAGGTGGGCCAGGAACTCCCGGACCTCGGCGACCGCGGCCTGGGCCTGCTCGCTGTCCGGCAGCCGGGAAGCCATCTCCTCCAGCGTCTTGGCCCGGGTGTCCTGCCGCACGCCGACGAAGTCGAGCAGCTGGTCGATCAGCCCCTCGGCCAGCCCGACGCCGCGGATCCGGTCGCCGGAGACGTCGTACCGCCCCTCCCCCAGCTCGGCGCGCAGCGCCTCGGGGGTGATCTTGTCCGCCTTGTCGAGCACCCGGAGCACGTGCCGGGCCACCTCGAAGTCCGCGATCCCCACGCCGGCGAGGAAAGCGTCCACCATTTTGCGGTTGTTCACCCGGACGAAGTACCCGGGCGTGCCCTCGGTGGCGGAGGCGACCAGGCCGAGCGCGTCGAAGGCGGCGGTGAGCACGGCCACGATCTCCGCGTCGGCGGCGACCGTGGAGGTGCCCGCGATGTCCACGTCGAACTGCGTGAACTGCCGGAACCGGCCCTGTTCGGGCTGCGGGTCGTCGGCCCGGAAGACCGGGCCGAGGTGGTAGCGGCGGAACGGCAACCGGATCTGCTGCGGGTGGTACTGGGCGATGATCCGGGCGAACGGCACGGTCAGGTCGAACCGCATCCCGGTCTCCTCGGGCGCGCTTTCCGCCTCCGGGTCAACGGGTTTCGCGGCCTCGCGGACGATGAAGATCTGCTTGTCCGCCTCCTCGCCACCGCTGCCGAGCAGGGTGGGCAGGGACTCCAGGACGGGTGTGTCCAGCGGCACGAAGCCGAAGGACTGGTACACCCGGGTGATCCGGGCCACCACCTCGTTCCGGAGGAGCATCTCCTGCGGCAGCAGGTCGCGGAATCCCCGAAGGGTCTGCGGTCGGACGAGTTCACTGCCGGTCATCGCTGCATCTTCCTCGTGAGCTGGGGAGGACACCCGGATCCCGAGGAGACCGGCGAACGGTCTACTGGTACCGGGAGGGGGTATCGAACCCCCGCCTCCTGATCCACAATCAGGTGCTCTACCACTGAGCTATCCCGGCTCGCCGAGTAGATTAGCAGAGCATCGGCCGGGGTCTGCACCACGGCCTTCCGGGTCGGGCTTTGCGGGCTCCGGCAGTCCCTTTCGAACACCGGTCGCCCCTCAGAGAGCCAGGTCGGCATCGGGGTCGACCTTCTGTGCGTCGGCGAACGCGACCTGGTCGTAGAGCGCCCCTGGCTGCCGGTAGAAGCGCGCCCACTCCTTGTCCCCGTACGAAAAGTGCCACCACTCCCCGTCGAAGGGGGCGAACCCGGCGGCCATCATCGCGCGCCGCAGCAACTGCCGGTGCGCCCAGGCATCCGGGGAGACGAACGGGGAGAAGGTGAAGGAGTCCCGGTCGGCCTCCATCACCGGGGTACCCATGTCCACCGGCTGCTCGTCGCGCAGGATCTCCACGGCCACCGCCCCGCCGGTCGGGTAGCCCGCCACCGACGGCACCGCAACGTGCCGATGAGTCGCCTCGATCAGCTCGTCCTCGTCCGGATACTGGCCCGCCAGACTGGCTTTCGCCTCCTCGAACAACCGGGTCTGGACCTCCAGCGCCCGGAACCCGTAGACCACCTTGAGGGTGAGCGAACGGTCCAGGTTCTTCAGCTCCTGCCCGGCCCAGTAGAGCATGTCGACCACCGGCCGGCGTACGTAGATCACCCCGCCGGTGAGCTCGCTCATCTCCGCGGGCACGTGCTCGACCCGCAGAACCCCTTGCTGCGGAACGGGTTCGAAGAGGACGACCTCGTCCACCTCGATCACCGGGACCTCGGCGTAGTCGGCGTACTTCAGCATCTTCGCTTCGAGGAGCTGGTAAACGTCTTCCCGGGTGCCCACGTACGCACCTTCCGTTTTCGGGCAGGTCTTCTGCCATCTTCCGCTGACGCCCAAGCGCTTTCGCGGTTTACGGGCCGGTCTGACTCCTCCGGGGCGCGCATAACGGCCCTGGGGAGGAGGGCGGGGCGCCGATCGGTGCCCGGCTCACCCGTTCAGGTCTGGTACGACCTGAGACTCAGCGGGAGCCAGCACCCACCGGCGAGCTATGGACGCCGGAATGGGCCTGCCGATGGCCATGGCCGTGATGCCCGTGGCTCGGCTGCGTGGGCACGGCGGAGCAGACCGACCCGATGGTCAGCGCGGTAGCCGAAGAGATGCCCATGATGTCTGGCAAGTTAGCAACGCGAAGCCGGTGCTGGCAAATGCCCCCACTCCGGTTCGTCACCGGCGTCCTCAATCCGGCTCTTACTTCTCCAGCTCCGCCTTGACCAGCGGCGCAACCTCGGTGCCCAGCAACTCGATCGCCCGCAGAACCTGGTCGTGCGGCAACGTGCCCACGCTGACATGCAGCATGAACCGCTCTACCCCCAGAATTCGGTGTACCTCCACGATCTTCTCCGCCACCAGCTCGGGCGACCCCAGCACCAGCGACCCGCCTCTACCCCGCAGATTGTTGAACTGGTTGTGGGTCATCGCACCCCAACCCCGCTCCCGTCCCAACACGGTCATCGCCTGTGCGTACGACGGGTAGTACTCCTTCGCCGCCTGCTCCGTGGTCGGCGCCACATATCCATGCATATGCACCGCGAGCGGCGCCTCTTCCGGGGTAAAGCCAGACTCCTTCAACGCATGCCGGTGCAACTGAGCCATTGGCGCGAACTGAGCCGGCTGCCCTCCGATGATCGCCAGCGCGACCGGCAGACCATAGGACGCGGCCCGGACAATCGACTGCGGGGTACCACCAACGCCGATCCAGATGGGCAGCTTGCGCTCCGGACGCGGGAACACCCCTTGGTCCTTCAACGCGGGCCGGAACTTCCCTTCCCACGTCACCTTCTCCTGCCGGGTCAGCTCCACCAGCAGGTCCAGCTTCTCCGTAAAGAGCTCGTCGTAGTCCGTCAGGTCATACCCGAACAGTGGGAACGACTCAATGAACGACCCCCGCCCGGCAATGATCTCCGCCCGCCCCTGGGACACCAGATCCAGCGTTGTGAACTCCTGCCAGACGCGCACCGGATCCGCCGAGCTCAGCACCGTCACCGCGCTGGTCAGATTGATCCTCTTAGTACGCCCCGCTGCTGCTGCGAGCACTACCGTCGGAGCGCTGGCCGCAAAGTCCGCCCGGTGGTGCTCCCCAATGCCGTAGACGTCCAACCCCACCTGCTCGGCCAGCTCCACCTCCTCCAGCACCTGCCGCAGCCGGACCCCGTGCGTGGTGGCCACCCCGTCCACCGGGTAGGCCTCCGCGAAGGTGGTGATGCCCAGTTCCATCGGAATCCGTCCTCTGACTTTGATTGCGTGCGCAACTACCGGGCCACGAGGGTACCGCGGACGAGGTTCCGAACAGGGCCGACCGGGCGCGGGTCGGTGCGAAGAGGCGAGGCGAAGGGGTTAATGAGGGACGCTCGCGGGCGGCGGTCGGTCGGGTCATGACCCGGCAAATCGCACCGTGCCTCGATGGGGTGCCGTCCTGCTCTTCCCCCATCCAGCCTTCGCAAGCGGGACGGAGCCTGACGTACTCCGGTGAAGCTCGGCGGGACGCGTGGTGGGGCTGGGGCGGGATGGCGGCCGAGGACGGATCTGCCTGGTCAGGGGCGAGTAGGGCAAGTTTGTCGGTGGCAACCAATAAGCTCTGGCGTGTGATGGAACGATGAGCAAAGCAGACGCCGTCCGCGCACTGCGCGAGGCGCGGTACGCACGGTACGCCGAGCAGCAGAAGGCCGCGGCCAAGGCGCAGTCCTCGCGCCCGGCGGCTGCGGCGAAGTCTGCGCCCAGCGTGTCCGTCGAGCCGATCGAGTTGTTCGAGCAGGAGCCGGGGTCCGAGGCCGGGCCGGCCAAGACGCGGAAGCGGGCAGCGGCCAAGAAGACGGCCCGCAAGGGTTCCGCCGCCAAGCAGGCTGCGTCGTCGGAGGGGCAGGCTGCGCCGGAGAGCCAGGCGTCGCCCGACGCCGGGGCCCCGGGCGACGCCGGGATTCCGGGCGAAGCCGAGGCCACGCCCGGAGCTCAGGTCACGGCCGAGGCCACGCCCGACGCTCAGGTTGCCGCCGAAGGCGGGACCGAACCGGATGCTCAGGTCTCCTCCGATTCCGGAGCCGCGGCCGGGGTTGAAGCCGAACCGGCAGCCCAGAGTGCAACCGAAACTGCGGCCGAGGCCGGAGTCGGTGGGGCGATCGAGGCGGCACCCGACACTGCGACCGGCACGACCGCTGACGCTGAAGCCACAGACGCCGAAGCCGGGGGCGCCAAGGTCATCGACCTGCGCCCCGCCGGAACGGGGCCGACCGAGGCCGACCTTGTTGCTGCAGAAGCCGAGGAGGACGAGGCCGAAGGCCTGTGCGGCCACCGCAGCATGAACGGTCGTTCCTGCACCCGGCCGAAGGGGCATCCGCAGAAGAGCCACCGGTACAACTGAACCGGGGGGCGCGGCCGGAAGAGAGAACGGGCCGCGCCCGCCGTCCAGGGCGGAGGCTAGTCCGCCGACGCCGACTTCCCCGCCGCCGACAACGGCGACGCGACGTCCTCGAGGTTCCGGTTCTCCGCGTCCACCCCAATGAACCACTCCAGCAAACCCGCGGCCATCATCAGCCCGGCCCCGAGGTAGTACCCGCCCGCCACCGCACCAAATTTCTCGGTGTCGACCAGCTTGCCAAAGAGCAGGGGGCCGATGATTCCGCCGAGGCCGGTGCCTACCGCGTAGAAGAAGGCGATGGCCATGGCGCGGGTCTCCATTGGGAAGATCTCGCTGACCGTCAAGTAGGCCGAGCTGGCGCCGGCTGAGGCGAAGAAGAAGACCACGCTCCAGGCGATGGTCAGCGTGGTGGCGTTGAAAACTTGCTGCTGGAACAGGATTGCGGTGACGACCAGGAGCAGCGAGCTGAGTACGTAGCTCAGGGTGATCATCATCCGGCGGCCGATCGTGTCGAACAGGGGGCCGAGGAGGACCGGGCCGAGGAAGTTACCCAGGGCGAGCGGGATGATGTAGAGGCCGGCCTTGCCCGAGCCGACGTCGAAGAAGGTGGTCAGGACGAGGCCCTGGGTGAAGAACACGGCGTTGTAGAGAAACGCCTGCCCGACGAAAAGGCCCAGTCCTAGGGCGGAACGGCTGGGGTAGGTGCGGATCATCGTGCGGATGATCTCCACGACCCGCACCGGGCCGCGCTCGCGGATATCGATGGCCGCAGAGTCCGGCACCGGATCCAGGGTCAGCTTGTCCTCGTGCTCGACGGTGTGCTCGATCTCGCCGACGACCCGCTCGGCCTCCTCGTGCCCGCCGTGAATCGTGAGCCAGCGCGGGCTTTCCGGGACGTTGCGGCGGACCAGCAGGATCACCAGGCCGAGGATTGCGCCCAGACCGAAGGCCAGACGCCAGCCGACGTCCGCCGGCAGGTAGTCGGTGTCCAGCAGGAACAGGGTCAGGGCGGCGCCGACCGCGGCGCCGAGCCAGTACGAGCCGTTCACCAGCAGGTCGATCCGGCCCCGTAGTCGAGCCGGCATCAGCTCGTCGATGGCCGAGTTGATCGCCGCGTACTCCCCGCCGATGCCCGCGCCGGTGAAGAACCGGCAGACGAAGAACCACAGTGGGTTCATCGAGAACGCGGTGAGCACGGTCGCCGCCAGGTACAGGCCCAGGGTGACCATGAACAGCTTGCGTCGGCCGTACTTCTCGGTCAGTTGCCCGAAGAACAGCGCGCCCAGACAGGCCCCGGCCACGTAGATCGCCGCGGCCTGGCTGACCTGGCTGGTCGACAGGCCCAGGCCGCTGCTGCCCTCGGTCAGCCGGTCGCCGAGCGCCCCGACGATGGTGACCTCGAGGCCGTCCAGGATCCAGACCGTGCCCAGGCCGATGAGAACGGTGATGTGCCAGCTCGACCAGGGCAGGCGGTCGAGCCGGGCCGGAAGGTTGCTTCGCAGGACACGACCGTCCCCGGTCCCCTGCGGCGTCGTCGTTGCCACAAAACGACCCTGACCCCGGAGCAACGACCTCGCACGTCGAAAGTTCCCAGTTCAGCGCTTCGCGAACCGCACAGTCCGCTTACCGCCGAGAACCCCGCCCACCGGTTGCGCCGCCTCTAGGGTGGGCGTATGCAGAGCAGCCTCTTCCACGAGTCGAATCTCGAGATCTCCGGGCAGAACCGGTTCGCGCTCCAGAACTCGCAGATGCTGAGGGTCGCCCTCGGGCCGGACGTGCTCGCGGCCAAGGGGGCGATGGTCGCCTACCAGGGGCAGATCACCTTCAACCACGAAGGTTCCGGCAGCGTCGGCAAGTTCCTGAAGAAGGTGCTCACCAACGAGGACCTGCCGCTGATGCGGGTGACCGGCCAGGGCGAGGTGTTCTTCGCCAACGAGGCCGGTTACGTGCACCTGGTCGAACTCACCGGAGACGCGCTGAGCGTCAACGGGCACAACCTGATCGCTTTCGACGCCACCCTGGAGTGGGACATCAAGCGGGTGCAGGGCGCGGGCATGATGGCCGGTGGCCTGTTCAACACGGTGCTCTCCGGGCAGGGCACGGCCGCGCTGGTGTCGGTCGGACAGCCGGTGGTGCTGGACTGCTCACAGCAGCCCACCTTCGTCGACGTGCAGGCCGCGGTCGCCTGGTCGGCGAACCTGGTGCCGAACCTGGTCTCCAGCATGAACATGCGCTCGATGCTGCGCGGCGGAACCGGCGAGGCCTTCCAGTACGCCTTCCACGGGCCGGGTTTCGTGATCGTTCAGCCCAGCGAGTGGAGCGCGGCCGCGCAGCAGGCCCAGTCGGCCGGTGGCGGGGGTGGCGGACTGGGCGGACTGTTCAGCTGATCCGCCCGGCCAGCCAGCCCTGGAGTTCCTGCAGCACGGGCATCGAAATACCGTGTCCGCCAGGCATTCGCACGGCCCGGACCATGGCCCCGGAGCCGTCGGTCAGGTAGTGCCACGTGCGGTCCAGCAGTTCGCGCGGGATGACCACGTCGTCCAGGCCCTGACCGACGAAAACCGGCAGCCCGGCGAGGTGATCGAGGTCAACCGGAAGGCCCGCGTCGAACGGCATCGTGCCGTACAGGATGGCTGCTCCGGCGTAGCGCTGCGGCCGGTCGAGAATCAGGCCACCGGCGAAGGCGGCTCCGCCCGAGAAGCCGATCAGGTGGACCGGCCGATCCTGGGCGTAGTCGTCGAGCCAGGCGGCGAACCAGTCCATCGTCTCGCGCAGCGACTCGGCCCGCGGCCGTCCGATGCCCCGGTTGGCGAACCAGGCATAACCCCCGCCCTCGGCGATCGGCGCCCGCACGGCCAGGTAGTCCGCCCCCTCGGGCAGGTACCCGGCCAGGGCGATGATGTCGCGCTCGTTCGAGCCCCGCCCATGGAACAGCACCACCAACGGACGTCCGGCCCCGTCCGAGGGCGTCCCGTAGTGGGCAATCACCGGCGCCGAGAAGGTCGACTGATTGAACATTCAAATACTGTAACCCGGTCCCGGAAGTCTTTGACGGCGGAAGCGTGTGAGTCACCCGTTTCCAGGCAGTAACTTCTCATCACATGGGAACCCCCGCGCTCTTCTCGTCCCGCGCCCGCGTGCTCGGCCGGATCGCCGACCACCTCGCCGCGCTCAACCCGGGCCACCCGCTGCGGGTCGGCATCGACGGTACGACGGCGGCCGGCAAGACCACGGCCGCCGCGGAACTGGCCGCCGCGGTGATCGAGCGGGGTCGGCCGGTGATCCTGCTCAGCTTCGACGGGTACCACCACCCGCGGGCAGTGCGTTACCGGCAAGGACGTGAGTCGGCGGACGGGTACTACGAGGACGCGTACGACACCGCGGCGATCCGGCGCGAGGTGCTGGACCGGCTGGGGCCGGACGGCGATGGGCTGTACCGCGAGCGGGTACACAGCCTGGCCAGCGATCGAGTGGTCGACGAGGGGCCATACGACGCCCCGCGCGACGCTGTGCTCCTGGTGGACGGGAGCTTCCTCCAGAGGCCCGAGCTGGCCGGGGGCTGGGACGTTGTGATCTACCTAGACGTGGACTTCGACATCGCGCAGGCCCGAGCGGTCAACCGAGATGCAGATCTTCTGGGCGGCCGGGAGCGCGCTGCGGAACTCGTTGCCAATCGCTACCACGCGGCGTCACGGCGCTATCAGGCCGAGG
The DNA here is from genome assembly GCA_000719025.1 of Kineosporia aurantiaca JCM 3230. GTDB lineage: Bacteria > Actinomycetota > Actinomycetes > Actinomycetales > Kineosporiaceae > Kineosporia > Kineosporia aurantiaca. Next base: position 1,078,804 of record JODP01000006.1, on the reverse strand, counting down.
TCGATCCCCTGGCCCACGCCGACATCGTGGTGGGTAACGACGAGCCGGCCCGCCCGGAGCTGCGGCGGATCGGAGGCCCGGAGAACGGGAGCGTGTCGCTGTTCTCCTACGGCACGTTGCAGACCTCCGAGGTACAGCTGTCGCAGTTCGGGCGGCTACTGGAGGGACGCCCGGACACGATTTCGGGGTACCGGCAGGACTGGCTGACCATCACCGACCCGGCCGTCGTGGCGGCGAGTGGCAGCGACCGTCACCCAATCGTCCGTTTGGGTGAAATTGGTGACGCTGTCACGGGCACCGTTTTCAGCATTACCCCGGCCGAACTGGCCGCCGCCGATCTCTACGAGGTCGAGGACTACCGGCGAGTTTTCGCCCCGTTGGGTTCGGGCGGGTCGGCCTGGATGTACGTGGCTCATTGAGGACGCTCGCGGGCACCCAAGGTGCCTGACGAGCGTCCTTGATTCAATGAATCGGTGAACTCGGCCAGGCGGGAGAGCCCTTCGCGGAGTTCACCGACCGAGGCGGAGTAGGACAGCCGAACGTAGCGGTCCGCTCCGATCCGCCCGAAATCCTTTCCGGGAGTCAGGGCTACGTGTTTCTCGGCCAGCACCCGCTCGCAGAAGTCCCAGGCGCTGAGGCCGGTTCCGCTGACATCGAAGTAGACGTAGAAGGCGCCATCGGGCGGCACCGGTACCGGAAGACCAGCTGCGGCAAGGCCTTCCAGAACTACCGCCCGGCGCCGCGCGAACTCTTCCCGCCGGTCCTCGGCCACCGCCAGCGACTGCGGGGTGAAGCACTCCAGCGCCGCGTACTGAGCCGGGGTGGAGGGGCAGATGTAGTAATTCTGCGCCAAACGTTCCATCACGGGGGCGAATTCGGCAGGCACCACGCACCAGCCCAGCCGCCAGCCGGTCATGCCGAAGTACTTGGAGAAGCTGTTGATCACGAAGGCGTCCGGATCGACCGAGAGCACGCTGGTCGCCGGTGGGGTGCCGAGGTTGAGGTAGATCTCGTCGACGATCCGCCAGGCATCGCGCCCGGCCGCGAAGTCGCAGATCTGCTTCAGCTCAGTGGTTTCCAGCGACGTACCGGTCGGGTTGGACGGCGTCGCGATCATGATGCCCCGGGTGCCCTCCGTCCAGTTCGCCTGCACGGCCGGAAGATTCAGCTGGAATCGGGACTGCACGGTGGTGGGCACGAGCACCACCTCGGCCCCGAAGCTCTCCGCGAACTGCCGGTTGCACGGGTAGGAAGGGTCGCTGATCAGTACCCGGTCCCCCGGATCGACCAGGGCTGCGGTGACCAGGAGCAGTGCGGCCGAGGCGCCGGCGGTGACGACGATCCGGGCCGGGTCCACCGCCACCCCGTGCGCCTGCAGGTAGAAATTGGCGATCGCCTCGCGCAACTCGATCAGGCCGGTCGCTCCGGTGTAGGGCAGTGGGCGGCCGTCGGTCAGCTTCTCCAACGCGCTCAGCACGGCGGGCGGTGCGCCGAAGTCCGGCTCCCCCAGGTTCAGCTTGATCACCTGATGCCCGGCGGCCTCCAATTCCCGGGCCCGTTTGCCGAACTCCATGGCGTAGAACGGCTCGACGGCAAGGGCGCGCTGGGAGGGTCTCACCGGGTCAGCATAGGGACGGCCGCTGCATGATCACCGGGGCGGAACTGCATGATTACCGCGATGAATGCGCATGATCACGGGGGCGGTTGTGCATGATCACGCGGGGAAAAGTCCATGATCACGGGGGAAGAAGTCCATGATCACGGAGGGGGGAGGGGGTCTGGGGAGCACCTGATGACGGGTGGGGGGAGGGAATGCTGGATGATCGCGGCACGGTGTGCACGGCACCGGGGGTGGATCAGGCTGGAGGCGCGGAATGCCAGGGGCTTTGCTCGAGGTGAACAAGCTGGAGGTGGGCTACGGCCTGCCGGTCTGCCCACCGATCAGCATGCAGGTCAAGCCGGGTGAGGTGGTGGCCGTGATCGGGGCGAACGGCTCCGGCAAGTCCACCCTGCTGCGGACCGTGGTCGGCCTGCTGAAACCGCTGGGCGGGAAGATGCAGATGCTCGGCTCGGACCTGGACGAGCGCAGTGGCACCTTCCGCGCCGCCGTGGCCTCCGAGCTGGGCGACGAGGCGTTCTTCCCCAGCCTGACCGTCCGCGAGCACCTGGTGCTGACCTGCTACGGCCACGGCGTCCCGGACCCGGACGAGGTCACCGACTACCAGCTCGACGCGTTCGGCCTGACCGAGCGGGCCAACGCGCTGCCGGCCGCGCTCTCCTCCGGCCAGCGCCGCCGCCTGGCCCTGGCCGCCGCCTTCGCCCGGCCGCGCTCGCTGATGATCCTCGACGAGCCGGAGCAGCGGCTGGACGCGACGATCCGCGACACCCTGGCGGGCTGGATGGTGGAGGAGCGCACCGAGGGCGGTGGCGTGCTGATGGCCACCCACGACCCGCAGCTGATCACCATCGCCGCGACCAAGGTGGTGGCGATCTCCGACACCGAGGTGCGGGTGGTCAGCCCCACCCGCGGCGCCGAGATCATCCGGAACGAGCTGTGAGCACCGGGACCAGCCAGGACGCGGAGAAGGGCCTGCCCTCCGGCCGGCAGATCCGCCGGGTCACCGCGGACGCCAGCCGGTACCACTCCGACGCCCACGTGTCCGACCTGTTCGGCGACATCTACGTCGGCCTCTTCGCCGTCGCGATGGCCTCGACCATGGTCTTCTCGCTCTCCTCGCACCTGGCCCCGGACTCCGGCCCGGTCGGCCGGGCCGCGCACGACGGGCCCGGGCTGGAGATCGGCTGGATCGCCGTGCTGCCCGCGATCGCCGCGGTGGCCGCGCTGATCGGCCTGGCCACCCGGCTCGGCCCGGTCTCGCTGTCGGCCGCCGAGTCCAGCTGGTGGCTGCCGCTGCCGGTGGACCGGCGTTCGCTGCTGCGCCCGGCGGCCTACCGCTGGCCGTTGATCGGTCTGGTGGTCGGCCTGATCAGCGGCACCGCGGTGGCCTTCGCCATGCCCAACGGCGCGGCGGCGGGGATCGGCACCGCCCTGCTCGGCGCCGCCCTGACGGTGACCCTGGTGATCGTGGCCGGGCTCGTGCAGGCCCAGCCCGGCCCGCGCCGGAGCCTCCGGATCGCGGCGGACGCGGTGGCGGCCGCTGTCCCTCTGGCCGGTGTCCTTCTGGCCATCTTCGGTTCCCCGGCGCCGCAGCCGGGCTGGCTCGCCCTGCCGATCGCGGTCCTGCTCTTCGGCGCCGCCATCGCCCTCGGCCGGAGCTGGGACCTGCGGCTGGGCAACGTACCGGCGGTCAGCCTGCGGCAGAGCGGCGCAGCTTCGGACGAGGCCATGGTCGCTGCGCTCTCCCTCGACACCCGCGCCCTGGGCCGGGCCCTGTCCGCCCGCACCGACCCGGCCCAGCGCTCCCGTTCGTCCCGCCTGCCCTGGCTCTCCCGCCTCCCTCCCCACTGGCGTCCGTTCGGGGCCCTGATCAGTGCCGACGCCCTGCTGTTCCGCCGCACTCCGCGTCAGCCCGCGCAGATAGTCCTCGCGCTCGGGTTGCCCCTCGTGGCGCTGCTGGTGCCCAACCCCAAGACGGCCGCCACGATCGGCCTGCTTCTGGCCGGCGCCTACCTGGCCTCACTGGCCACCGGCGAGGGCTCCCGACGGGCCCAGATCAGCCCGGCCCTGGACGCGGCCCTGCCGATCCCCCAGCGCTTCGTCCGGCTGACCCGGATGGCGCTGCCGGCCGTGCTGATGTGCACCTGGTTCGTGATCATCACGGCCGTGCTCGGCTGGCGCTACGGCGAACCGGCCGAGTGGATCCTGCTCGGCCTGCTCACCGGCCCGGCCTGGGCGGCGGCCGCGGTCCGGGCCGCCTATCGCCCGGTCCCGACCTTCGGGGGCGGCGCCGTCTACAGCCCGATGGGGTCCCTGCCGCCCGGCCTGACCTCCTCGTTGCTGAAGGGCCCGGACATCGCGGTGGTCGGCAGCGTGCCGATCATCGTCTCCCTGATCCTCGGCACCACGCACCCGTTCCTGCTCCAGCTGCAGTTCCCGCTGACCGTGGTGGCCGTGCTGATCGCGATCCACGAGCCGTCCGGGGAAGGCGGGATCTTCGGGGCTCTGGAGAATGCTCAGGAGAAAGCCAAGGAGAAGCCATGATCGAAACTCCCCGGGCCGAGCTGCAGACCGCCTGGGCCGCCCTGCTCGACGCCCTGGCCCGGACCGGTTACGCAGTGGACGAGCTGGTTCGCCCGGCCGCCGCGATCGCCGACATCGACGGCGCCGAGCGGGCGATCGGCCGGTCGCTGCCCGCCGACCTGGCCGGGCTGTACCAGCTCAGCGACGGGCAGACCGACTACTACGACCTGACCCACGGAGCGCATGCGGAAACCGTTCGCGAGCACGGCCGTTGGGTCTGCGCGCTGTTCGGGGACGGCTGGAGCTTCGACCCGCTGAGCAAGCTGGTCGAGGGCTGGGTCGCCTGGAAGGAGGTCCGCGACGGGTACACCCCCGAGCAACTGGCCGACGACTTCGACAGCGCGGTGGAGGTGCGCGGCGAGGACCCGGTGATGGGCGTCTACACCTCGCCGGACTGGGTCGGCTTCGCCACCGACGGCGGGGGCAACCAGCTCGCTGTGGACCTTGCCCCGCGGCCCGGGGGCACCGTCGGCCAGGTGATCGTGATCGGCTCGGACGAGGATCTACGCCGCGTGGTGGCCCCCGGGATCGTCGAGCTGCTCGAGCGGTGCGCAGCCCGCCTGGCCGAGGTGGATCCTTCGCAGGTTTCCGACGGCGTGCTGCTCTACGAACTGGAGCGCGCGGACCTCAGCTGATCATCTGGTGGCGGCGTGCAGGCCGGCCCAGAAGCTGGTCGTCACGCTCTCCGGTTCCGGCGACATCATCGCTCGCTGGCTGAGCAGGATCCCGGCGGTCCCGAGTACCGGGTCGCAGGCCCAGACCGTGCCCAATCCCCCGGTCCAGCCGTAGGATCCGGCCGATTCGCCATCGCCCGCCACGGTTCGCACGGCCAGCCCGAAGCCCCAGCCGTGGGTGTCGAAGAACCCGGGCGCCCAGATCGTCCGGGACTTCTGTGCAGCGGTCAGCTGATCGCTGGTCATCGCGGTGAAGAGCTCGTCCGACAGCAGGCGCTGATGATCCAGCACGCCCCGGCCGAGCATCAGCCGGGCGAAGACCAGCAGGTCGTCCAGCGTCGAGACCAGGCCCCCAGAAGCCGATTCCAGCGGTGGCGGCGAGGCCCACTGGCTGCCCTCGGCGGGGTCGAACAGCTCCAGACCGCCGTCCGGCCCGACCGTGTAACTACTGGTGAGCTTTTGGACGTTTGCGGGCGGCACGCTGAATCCGGTGTCCACCATTCCCAGCGGCCCGAAAAGCCTTGTGCTCAGCGCCGTTCCCAACGACGTCCCGGCCGCCCGGGCCATCAGCACCCCCAGCACATCGGCGGCGGTGTCGTAGGCCCACTGCGCACCCGGCTGGTACAGAAGGGGCAATGCGCCGAGCCGGGCCAGGGTCTCGTCCGGCGGGAGGGCGGAGGCGGGCTGCGGTGGGCCGGGCTCCCCGAGCACCTCGGCCAGCTCGGCCTGGATCGGATAGGTCTTGGGCGGCGCCATGACGATCCCGAGGCCGGCCGTGAAGGTCAGCAGATCGCGCACGGTGATCGGCCGCTCGGCGGCAACCGTGTCACTGACCGGGCCGTCGAGGCTGCGCAGAACGCGGGGATGGGCCAGCTCGGGCACCAGTCGGCCGACCGGCTCATCCAGCTCGAAGAGGCCCTCCTGGACCATCTGCAGCGCCCCGAAGGCCACCATCGGCTTGCTCAGCGAGGCGATCCGGAAAATCGTGTCCCGCCCCACCGCGCGTTCGCCCCCGGCCTCCAGGGCACCGGCCACGAACACGTCCACCTCGTCGCTGCTGACCACCGCCGCGGCCAGGCCGGGGACCAGACCGTCGGTGACCTGCGCGGTCAGTTCGGCGTGCAGCTTCTCCAAGGCTTCGGCGATCATCGGCCCTCCCCCTGCTCGGCGTCTCCGGACACCGATGAGGACCGACCCCGCCGCCAGAACTCATCGGCCCGCCCTCAGCTCGCGCGGGGTTGTGCGTCTCGCCAGGCCAGGAACCGGGCCAGCACCGCGCGCTGACCGCCCCCGAACGCGAACTCGTCGAGCAGGCGGGACGCCGCGTCGCCCCGCACCACGTCACCGGCCGGGACCCACGCGGAGTAGAGCTGGACCCCTTGCCGCGCGGCCCAGGTGATCCGGACCGAATCGCCCGACCAGGCCTGCACCGCGGCCGGGACGACGGCCAGCACCTCGCCGTCGTCCCCGCGCAGCAGCGCCAGGACCGGAACGGCCTGCGGCGGCTCGTGGACGCGGGCGGCGGGATCACTCGGAGGAAACTCATGGACGGCTCGAGACTGCCTGGGCTGCACTAGCACCACCCACCCCTGTCAGCGCTTCCGACACGCCCATGGTATCGAACATTTGTTCGAACGCCTATCCCGCCGAACGGGTGCTGCTACCAGGCGACGCTGAAGTACTGCATCTCGGTGTACTCCTCCAGCCCGGCCCGGGCCCCTTCCCGCCCGAGCCCGCTCTGCTTCACCCCGCCGAACGGGGCCGACGGATCCGAGACCAGCCCCCGGTTGATCCCGACCATGCCCGCCTCGATCCGCTCGGCCAGGTGCAGCGCAGCGCCCAGATCGCCGGCGTAGACATAGGCCGCCAGGCCGTACTCGCTCGAGTTCAGCTCGGTCAGCAGGTCCTCCAGGTCGGACCAGACCACGATGGGCGCGACCGGAGCGAAGACCTCCTCCTGCACGACCTCCGACTGCGCAGTCACCCGGGTCAGCACCACCGGAGTGAAGAAGTACCCCGGCGCGGTGGCGGGCTGAGCCTGGTGAGCCACGACCGCGCCCGTGGCGACCGCGTTCTCGACCAGCCGCTCGACGTTCTTGCGGGCTCGCGCCGAGATCAACGGGCCGATGTCCGAGCCCTCGGAAGCCGGACCGACGACCAGGGCCTCGACCCGGGCGCCGAGTTTCGCGGTGAATTCCTCAGCAACCGAAGCGTGGACGTAGAACCGGTTGGCCGCCGTGCAGGCCTGTCCCCCGTTGCGGAACTTGGCGATCATCGCGCCCTCAACCGCGGCGTCCACGTCCGCGTCGGCGGTGACCACGAAGGGGGCATTGCCGCCGAGCTCCATGGAGGTGTTGACCACCCGGTCCGCCGCCTGGCGGAGCAGCTGGCGCCCGACGTTGGTCGAGCCGGTGAACGAAAGCTTGCGCACCCGAGGGTCCTGCGTCCAGGCGGCGACGATGGCCGGGGCGTCCTCGCCGGGCACCACGTTGACCACGCCGTCCGGCACCCCGGCCTCGGCCATCAGGCGGGCGACGGCCAGCGCGGTGAGCGGGGTCTCGGCGGCCGGTTTGAGCACCACCGTGCAGCCGGCGGCCAGGGCCGGGGCGATCTTCCGGGTGGCCATGGCGGCCGGGAAGTTCCACGGGGTCACCAGGGCGGCGACGCCGACGGGATGATGAGTGACGATGGTCCGGGTGCCCCCGGCGGGCGAGGATCCGTAGTCACCGTGCGGGCGGACGGCCTCCTCGGCGAACCAGCGGAAGAACTCGGCGGCGTAGCCGACCTCGGCCCGGGCGTCGGCCAGCGACTTGCCGTTCTCGGCGGAGATCAGCCCGGCCAGCTCCTCGGCGTCGCGCAGCATCAGGTCCCGGGTCTTCATCAGCAGGTCGGCCCGGGCCCGTGGAGCGGTGGCGGCCCAGGCCGGGAAGGCGGCGTGGGCGGCGTCGACCGCGGCCACCGCGTCGTCCGGGCCGGCGTTCGCGACCTGGGCGATGACGGTCAGCGTGGCCGGGTCGACCACGTCGAACACGCCCTGACTGCCCGGAAGCCACTTGCCCCCAATGAGAACGCCTTCGGTGTAGTCCATCTCAGTGCTCCTTCAGGCCGGCCGCGACGAGGTCCAGGCCCTCGCTCAGCAACTCGTCGGAGATGCTCAGCGGAGGCAGGAACCGGATGACGTTTCCCCAGGTACCGCAGGTCAGGGTGATCACACCGCGCTGGTGGGCGGCCGTGGCGACCGCCTTGGCCAGGGCCGCGTCCGGTTCGCCGGTCGCCGGGTCGACGAACTCGGCCGCCAGCATCGCGCCCCGCCCGCGCACGTCCCCGATCCGCGGGTCGGCGTCCTTCAGCTCGTTCAGCCGCTTCAGCACCAGGGTCTCGATCTGCCGGGCGCGTTCCAGCAGACCGTCCGCCTCGATGGTCTCGATCACGGCGAGCGCCGCCGCGCAGGCCAGCGGGTTACCCCCATAGGTGCCGCCGAGACCGCCGGGATGGACGGCGTCCATGATCTCCGCGCGACCGGTGACCGCCGAAAGCGGCAGCCCACCGGCGATTCCCTTGGCCGAGACCACCAGGTCGGCGATCACCCCCTCGGCCTCGATCGCGAACATGGTTCCGGTGCGGCCGAATCCGGACTGCACCTCGTCGGCCACGAAGAGCACGCCGTTCGCCGCGCACCAGGCGGCCAGGGCGGGCAGGAACCCGTCGGCGGGAACGATGAAGCCGCCCTCACCCTGGATCGGCTCGATCACCACCGCGGCGAGATTGCCCGCCCCGACCTGGGTCTCGATGATCGAGATGGCGCGTCGGGCGGCCGCCGGGCCGTCCAGCCCGTCCCGCATCGGGTAGGACATCGGCGCCCGGTAGACCTCGCCGGCGAACGGTCCGAACCCGTGCTTGTAGGGCGCCACCTTCGCGGTCATCGCCATGGTCAGGTTGGTCCGGCCGTGGTACGCGTGGTCGAACACCACCACGGCGTCCCGGCCGGTGTAGGACCGGGCGATCTTGACCGCGTTCTCCACCGCCTCGGATCCGGAATTGAACAGCGCCGAGCGTTTTTCCCCATCCCCCGGGGTGAGCCGGGCCAGCGCCTCGGCGACCGCCACGTAGGACTCGTACGGCGTGATCATGAAGCAGGTGTGGGTGAAGTCCTCGACCTGCTGCCGGACCGCCTCGACCACGCGCGGCGCACTGCTGCCGACGGTGGTGACGGCGATCCCGGAACCGAGATCGATGAAGCGGTTGCCGTCGACGTCCTCGACGATGCCGCCGGCCGCCCGGGCGGCGAAGACCGGCATGGTGGTGCCGACGCCGGGGCTGACGAAGGCCTGCTTGCGCCGCATCAGCTCGGCCGATCGGGGACCGGGCAGTTCGGTGCGCAGGAGGCGGCTCTGTTCGAGTTCGGGCATGGGTCGAGCGTGAGGTCTGGCCTTCATGTTGTCCAAGACCTGTTCGGCACTATCTTCATGTCCTGTGAGCATGAACCTGCGGCTTCTGCGGTACTTCGTCGAAACGGTGGACGCCGGATCGGCCACCCGAGCCGCGACTCAGCTGCACATCACCCAGCCCGTGCTTTCCCGGCAGCTCCGCCAGCTGGAGCAGGATCTCGACCTACCCCTGTTCGAGCGCCAGGGCCATCGTCTGAGGCTCACTCCGGCGGGCGAGCAGTTCCTACCCCTGGCCAGGAATCTCTTGCGGCAGGCGGACGAGGTTCGCCGGGCCGCATCCAGCATCGCGTCGGGACAGCTGGACCAGCTGCACCTGGCCGTTCCTACAACGACGCTCAGCGACGTCCTCGCGCCCTTCCTCTCCACCCTGCACCCCGACGATCCGGTGCCGATCGTGCGTCAGCTTGATCCGCGCGGGGCCGAGGCCGCCCTGAGGTCGGGGGCGGACCTGGCCATCGTTCCCCGGCCGCCGTCCCGCGATCTGGCCTCGCTCGCCCTGGCGGTGCTGCCGATCTGGGCCCAGGTGCCAGAAAGCGACGCCTGGGCGGGACGCCCCCTGGTGGACGTCGGGGAGCTGATCCGGCGCCCGCTGCTGGTGCTGACCGAGGAGTTCCGCCCCCGCCAGTTGCTGGAGGAGGCGGTGGCCGCGGCCGGGCTGAGCTGTCGGCCGGCCGTCGAATCCACGAATGCCCAGGTGGCCCAGGCCCTGGCCGCGGCCGGCCGAGGCGTGGCGGTGGTCTCGGACGACCCGCGCTTCGGTCTTGCCTCGATCGGGCTGCGGGGACCGGCCGGGGCCGTACGGATTCATCTGTACGCGGCCTGGGACCCCCAGCACCACGCGGCCCCGACGCTGGCCGAGCTGGCCCGGCGGCTGGCCGCGTTCTGCGTGGAGCGGTACGGCCCCGGCGTCCGGCCCTGAGCCGACGCCCCTGGGAAGACCCGATGCGTTGCTATGGATTTCGTCGCGGTTAACTCCACTTGACGCGGTTTCGCCCGTCGATGAGACTCAAGACGACGATATACGCACTTCAGAGAGAGTCCTGATGATGAGCGCCGACCGAGTTACGGACGTCGACGTCGTAGTAGTGGGGGCCGGCGTCACCGGTCTCACCGCGGCCACCCGCCTGACCCGCCGGGGCCTGCGGGTGGTGGTGCTGGAAGCCCGCGACCGGATCGGCGGGCGGCTCTGGACCGACACCGTCGACGGGGTCCGCCTAGAGCTCGGCGGCCAGTGGGTCTCGCCGGACCAGACCGCGCTGCTGGAGACGTTGGACGAGCTCGGCCTGCAGACCTTCACCCGCTATCGGGAGGGCGAGAACGTCTACGTCGGCCGCGACGGCAGGCGCCGCACCTTCGCCGGCGCCGCCTTCCCGGTGTCGGAGTACACCGCGGCTGAGGTCGACCGGATCACCGTGCTGATGGACAAGCTGGCCGGGCAGATGGACCCGCTGCGGCCGTGGGAGATGCCGGGCGCGGCCGAGCTGGACCGGGTGTCGTTCGCGACCTGGCTGGAGGAGCAGACGGACGACGAGGAGGCGCGCGACAACATCGCCCTCTACATCGGCCCGGCCATGCTCACCAAGCCCGCCCACGCCTTCTCCGCCCTCTCCGCGGTGCTGATGGCCGCCAGCGCAGGCAGTTTCAGCCACCTGGTGGACGCGGACTTCATCCTCGACCGTCGGGTCGTCGGCGGGCTCCAGCAGGTGCCGCTACGCCTGGCCGCCCAGCTCGGCGACCGGGTCGTCACCGGCCACCCGGTCACCGGCGTGAGCTACGACGCCGAGGGCGCCACGGTGCGGACTTCGTCGGGCGACGAATACCGCTGCCGTAAGGTCATTCTTGCTGTCCCTCCGACCCTGGTGCCGCGGATCGCGTTCACCCCGAACCTGCCGCCGGCGCACATGCAGGCCCGTCAGCACCAGTCCTTCGGGCTCGTGCTCAAGCTGCACGTCACCTACCCCACCCCGTTCTGGCGCGAGGCGGGCCTTTCCGGCACCGCGTTCAGCCCCTACCAGGTTGTGCACGAGTCCTACGACAACACCAACCACGACGAGAACCGGGGGACGCTGGTGGGTTTCGTCTCGGACGAGAACGCCGACCGGCTGCTCGCCCTTTCCGCCGAAGACCGGCGCGCCGCGGTTCTGGCCTCTCTGGCCACCTATTACGGCGAGCAGGCGCTGCAGCCGGAGGCCTACTACGAGAGCCAGTGGATGGCCGAGGAGTGGACGGCCGGGGCCTACGCGACCAGCTTCGACATCGGCGGCCTGACCCGGTACGGGGCCCGGCTGCAGGAACCGGTCGGCCCGATCTCGTTCGGCTCCTCGGACGTGGCCGGCCTCGGCTTCCAGCACGTGGACGGGGCGATCCGGGTCGGCCGGATGCTGGCCGACGCGATCTGACCCGGCCTCCCGATCTGACCCGGCCTCGCGATCTGAGCCGGCCTCACAGGGTGAGCAGGGCCTCCAGCAGCCGGTCGGCAACCGGGTCCTCAATGGCCGTCACCACGGCCACCGCCGGGTGCTGGGGGCTCGGCTCGACCGCGACCGTGCGGCCCCGGGTCTCGCCCTCCAGAGCCACGTCGATTCCCACCGACTGAAGGGTGGACGCTTTCACGGTCCCGGTGGCGAGCATGGTGGCCATCGGATCGTGCAGCGCGGAAACCCGCTTGCCGTAGCGCGTCTCGTGGAAACCCAGGTAGCAGTCGAGCATCCCGGCCAGCGCGGTGCGGAAGTCGCCACCCCGGGCGGCCAGCGCGGCCTGGGCCTCGACCTCCAGGAAGTGCGTCATCGTGACGTCGAGCGGAACCAGGGTGATCGGCCAGCCGGCGGTCAGCACGATCCGCGCCGCCTCGGCGTCGTTCCCGATGTTCGCCTCGGCGTGCTCGGTGATGTTCCCCAGGGCCCAGACCGCGCCCCCCATGATCGTGACGTGACTGACCAGCGTCCTCAATTCTGGTTCTTCCCGAAGCGCCAGAGCGAGGTTGGTCAGCGGCCCGACCGCGACCAGGTGCAGCTCTCCGGCGTGGGCCCGGGCCGCGCCGATCAGCGCCTCGACGCCGTTCGCGGACTCGACCGTACGAGTGGCCCGGGGTAGCTCCACATCGCCCACCCCGTTGCCCCCGTGCACGTGGGGCGCACCGCCCGCGTAGACCCCTACCAGCGGGTCGTGGGCGCCCACCGCCACCGGTACATCGTCCCGGCCGAGCAGGGCCAGCAGGTCGAGGGTGTTCTGGGCGGCCTGGGCGGCGCTGGTGTTGCCGCTGACCGTGCTGATGCCGACCAGGTGGGTGTCGGGCTGGGCGACCAGCTGGCCGAGGGCCAGGGTGTCGTCGATCCCGGTGTCGCAGTCGAACCAGACGGGCAGCTTGGACGACTCGGGCGGCTTGGGCAACGCGGACACTCCCAGGGGACAGGCGGACCAACCGGCCGGTCAGCCTAGCTGAGGGCTCCGGTCAGGTTCGGGGCGGAGGGACCTCGGCGGGGACCCGGTGGCCACGCCGGCCTCCACGTCCAGGTTCACCACGGGCAGGCGGAACGTCACCCGAATGGGCCTCAAAGGCCTCGGAATCCGGATGCTTACGCACCGGACAAGCCGGTTCATCCGAAAGTGCGGGCGCAGACTCCGGAAACATCAATGGCCCGGTCTCTCCGAAGAGAAACCGGGCCATCAACGTTCACCAACATGGTAGCGGGGACAGGATTTGAACCTGCGACCTCTGGGTTATGAGCCCAGCGAGCTACCGAGCTGCTCCACCCCGCGGCGACTCCTTAACCATAAGCCATCGCGGGCGGAAACAGCTAATCGAGGTGGGTCAGCTCGCGCTGCAGGTCAGTTTCGGGGCGGCGGAGGCTCCGTCGACCTGCATCCCGAACGAGGTGGTGGCCCCGGCCGCGACCGCGCCGTTGTAGGCCAGGCTGCTCGCGGTGACCTTGGTGCCGGACGTCACCGACGAGGCGTTCCAGCTGGAGATCACCTTCTGGCCGGCCGGCCAGGTCCAGGCGGCCTTCCAGCCCTTGGTGGCGCTACCGCCGGTGTTCTTCACCGTCACGTCGCCGAGGAAGCCCCCGTTCCAGGACTGGGTGACCTTGTAGGTGGCGGTGCAGGTGGCCGAGCCCGTGGAAGGCGCCGTGGTGCTGGTGCTGGTGGTCGGCACCGTGGTGGGGGCCGTGGTCGTGGGGGTGACCACCGGAATCGTGGGCGTGGCGGTGGTCGGCGTCGGGCTGGAGGTGGAGCCGTCCTGGGTGACTGCGAAACCGCTCAGGGCCAGGCCCTTACCGCCGCTCCAGGGCTCGAAACCGGCCTGGACGCTGGTCAGGTACCAGGCCTTCTGGGCGTAGCCGCGCTGCACCGCGTCGTCGTAGAAGTCGGTGAGCTTGAAGTTCAGCGACGCCGCGGCGGAGGTGCGGACGTAGGAGATGACGTTCCAGCCGCTGTTGCCGAACCAGACGTCCCAGGTCCCGCCGGCCGTGGTGACCGTGCCGACCTTGGACCCGACCGGCTGGGACCCACCGGCGTGGTTGGCCCAGATCATCACCTCGGCGCCGGTGTTCTGGCCGTCGCGCCGGGCGGTCGGGTCGAACCAGATGTCGTACGCCGCGTCCCAGACGCCGCCGGAGGGGTACGTCATCGCGACCTTGGAGCCGATCTTGGCGAACGAGCTCGCGCTGGCCTGGATCGGCGAGAAGTTGTTGGTGCAGTTGTTGTAGTGACAGCCCCAGAAGATGGACGGGTAGGACGTCGGGGCCCCACCGGTGTTGACGCCGTCCTCCTGGGTGATGGTGAAGCCGTCGTCGCTCACGTTGATGCACTGGGTGGCGCTGGTGCCCCACCGGTTGTTCTGGACGATGTAGGCGCCGCCCTGGACCTTGGTGCTGGCGTACTGGTCGCACAGGGTGGTGTTCTCGGCCGAGGCCGGACCGGACAGCACGATGCCGCCGCCGACGACGGCCGCCGCCACGGCCGCCGCGGCCACAATGAGTCGAGCTCTCATGAAGAGGGCCATCCTTCGGTATCTACGGGGGTCAGGACCCGCGGCGCCGAACGCCACGACCGACCGGTACCCCCGTCAGTCGGCCCGGGCCGGGCCCGGGTTGCCCCGCGGGCCGGATTTAGCGGCGAATTAAACCGGTGACGGTGAAAAGCCCGGTGTGGACAAAACTTCGAGGCCCGGCCTTCTCAAAGAGAAGGCCGGGCCTCGTATCTGGTAGCGGGGGCAGGATTTGAACCTGCGACCTCTGGGTTATGAGCCCAGCGAGCTACCGAGCTGCTCCACCCCGCGGCGATGAGGTAACACTATTCGCAGTCCGGTCCGGACAGCAAATCGACATCGCCGCGAGGGACTGCAGTCACCTTCCGGTCAACCGGCCGCGCCGGTCGTGGTGGTGGCGGCCGGCTTGGTGGTCGTACTCGGTGAGGAGCTCGGCGTGGCACTGGCCGAAGGCGCCGGGGTCGGCGTCTTCCCGGCCGCCTGCTGCGCCGCGTCCAGGGCCGACTCGGCCTCGGTGGCCCGCTGCAGAGCCTCCTCCAGCGCGGTCTGGGCCTGGCCGTAGGCGGTGAAGTCGCTCTTCGCCAGTGCCGCGCGCCCGTCGGCGAACGCCTTCGACGCGTCCTTCAGCGCATTGTTCAGCTCGCGCTGCGCCTGGGTCGCGGCCGAGCCACCGGTGGCGGTGCCCCCGGTATCGCCGGAGCTGCCCCCGGTATCCCCGCCGGTATCCCCGCCGGTGCCGGTATCGGTGCCGGCCGCCGCCTTACCGAAGACCTGGTCGAGCGCGCTGTTCAGGTCGTCGGCGAAGCCGATCTGGTTGCCGAACGAGACCAGCACCTTCTGCAGCAGCGGATAGGCCCCGTTGCCGGACCCCTTCACGTACACCGGCTGCACGTAGAGCAGACCTCCGGCCAGAGGCAGGGTGAGCAGGTTGCCCCGGATCACCGAACTCTCGTTGCCGCGTTGCAGCTGGTTCAGCAGGTACGAGACGTCAGTGTCGGAGGTGAAGTTGTTCTGTACCTGCCCCGGTCCGGAGATCACCGTGTCTCTGGGGAGCTGCAGAAGTCTCAGCTGCCCGTAGTCCGATCTGGGCTTGCCCGCCGTGTCCCCCGCGTCCGCGTCCACCGCGAGGAAGCCGGTGAGCACCCCCCGGGTCCGCCCGGTCGGGATGTACGTCGAGGTGAGCGAGAAGTTGGTGGTCGTGGTGCCCGGCATCTGCAGGGTCAGGTAATAGGGCGGCTGAAGGGCGTTGGCCCCGGCCTTGGTCGGGTCGTCCGGCACCGTCCAGAAGTCCTGCTGCGAGTAGAACGCGTCCGCGTCGGTCACGTGGTAGGTCTGCAGCAGCTCGCGCTGGACCTTGAACAGGTCCTCCGGGTAGCGCAGGTGGGACATCAGCTGGGCGCTGATGTCGCTCATCGGCTTGACCGTGTTCGGGAAGACCTTGGTCCAGGCCTTCAGGATCGGGTCGCTCTCGTCCCAGTCGTACAGCGTGACCGCGCCGGTGTAGGCGTCGACCGTGGCCTTCACCGAGTTGCGGATGTAGTTGACCCGGGTGCTGTCCAGCGCGGCGACCGCCGAGGTGGTCTCGGTGATCGAGTCACTGGTCGCGTCCTCCAGCACCTGGCTCTTGGAGTACGGGTACTGCGAGGTGGTGGTGTACGCGTCCAGGATCCAGGTGATCCGGCCGTTCACCACCGCCGGGTAGGGGTCGCCGTCCAGCGTCAGGAACGGCGCCACCTTCTCCACCCGCTCCCGCGGGGTGCGGTCGTAGAGGATCCGGGAGTCCTTGTTCACCTGGTTGGACAGCAGGATGTTCTGGTCCTGGAACTTGATCGAGTAGAGCAGCTTGCGGAACGTCGAGCCGACCTTGACGCCACCGTCGCCCTGGTAGGTGTAGTTGGCCTGGCCGGTGGCGCTCTTGTCGTCCGGGGTGTCCAGCTCCTGCGGGTCCGCACCCTTCGGGGCCCCGACGATCGAGTAGTCCGGGGAGTTCTCGCCGAAGTAGATCCGCGGCTCGTAGTCGCCGAGGGCGCCGGTGGAGGGGATGCCGGACTCCAGGAACACCGGCTGGCCGTCGGTGGTGCGCTGGTTGCCGTAGGCGGCCACCATGCCGTAGCCGTGGGTGTAGACGATGTGGTCGTTGACCCAGCTGCGCTGCGCGGCCGGGGCCGCGTCGATGTTCAGCTCCCGGGCCGCCACCACCGCGTCCTGGTCCTTGCCCTTGACGTCGTACTTGTCCACGTCCAGCGTGTCGGCGAAGGAGTAGTACTGCCGGATCTGCTGGAGCTGCGCGAAGGTCGGGCTGACCACCGACGGGTCGAGCAGCCGGATGCCGGGGATCGCCTCGGCCGACTTTCGCAGGTCGCTCTCGTCCGCCGTGGACTGCGCGTCGTACCCGGAGACCTTGATGCTGTCGAGGCCGTAGGCCGCCCTCGTGGCATTGATGTTGTCCTGGATGTAAGGCCGCTCCAGCTCCCGCGCGCTCGGCTGGACCTGGAAGCGCTGCACCGCGGCCGGGTAGATGCCGCCGATCACGATGGCCGAGACCACCAGCAGCGCGGTGCCGTAGAGCGGGATCAGCCGCCAGCGGTCGACGAACGCGGCCACGATGAACAGGATGGCGATGATCACCGCGATCCCGGCCAGGACCCCGCGCGAGGTCAGCCCGGCGTTCGCGTCGGTGTAGGTGAGCCCGGTGATCAGCCGCGAGTTCTTGGTCGACAGCGCGTACCGGCCGAGCCAGTAGTCCAGGCCGCGCAGCAGCAGGAACGAGCCGGCCAGCACGAACAGGTGGATCCGGGCCGCCGAGGTGAGTCGCTGGCCGGCGCCCTGCACCCGCAGGCCGCCGTACAGGTAGTGCGTCACCAGGGCGGCGATCGCGGACAGGAACACCGCCGCGGTCAGGAAGCTGACCAGGAACTGCAGCCAGGGCAGGGTGAACACGAAGAAGCCGACGTCCAGGTGGAACTGCGGGTCCTTGGTGCCGAACGGGACCCGGTGCAGCCACAGCTGCACGGTCTTCCACTGCTGGGCCGCGGCCGAGCCGGCGAACAGCCCGAGCACGATCGGCACGGCCACGCCGACCAGCCGGCGCAGCGGCTCGATGCTCTCCCGATAGCGGTCCAGCCCGACCTGCTCGGTGGAGACCGGCGCGTAGATCGGCCGGCTGCGATAGCCGATGATCAGCGACGCCGCCACCGCCGCGCCCATCACCACGGCCCCCAGCACGAACAGCGCGATCTTGGTCAGCAGCTGGGTGCGGTAGACCTCGGTGAACCCGACCGACTGGTACCAGAGCACCTCGGTCCACATCTGCGAGGCGATCAACCCCAGCACGATCAGCACGCCGAGGGTGATCAGCGTGGGGGCCAGTGCTCCGCGCCGGCGCTTGTTCAGGACCGGCCGGGGGCCTCGGGGGTCGCGCTCGTACGTCACGCATGGAGAACTTACCCACCATCCGCCCGGTTCCCTACCTGACGCCCCTGATCCGGGTCTGTGAATCCGTGCTGAGAACGGGGTGAGACCGGAAGATCTTCGGGGTGGGAGGATGCGGACCGTGATAGACGAACCCGCCGACCCCCGCTCGCTCTCCGTCCGCCGCGTGATCGTGGAGCTCGAACGTCACGTCGCGACCGCCGGCTGGGACGCCCCGATCCGGGTGTTCGCCCTGGTCCGGACGGCCGGCGCGCTGGAGCGGGACCCCTCGCTGGCGTCCCGGCTGCCGACCGAGGTGATCGCCGTGGCCCAGGAGGACCCGGACCACCTGACCGCGGTCGAGCAGGAGGGCCTGCCCGAGGCCGACACCCTGGAGGCGTTGCTGCACCAGATCGCCTGGCCGGACAGTGTGGACGGGGCGGCCGTGGTGGTCGAGCGCACCGTGCTGCCGCCCGAGGTGGAGGGTGAGATCCCGGAGGACCCGGAGGCGGCCAGCGACTGGATCGCCCAGCACCCGGCCCGCCGGGACGTCCGGCTCGGGGCCGCGGTGCTGCGCACGGGTGAGTACTGCTGCGCCGTGCGGGCCCGCGACCACGACGCGGACGACAGCGTCGCGGTCGGCCGCGACCTGGCCCCCGGCCTGGTCGAAGGGGTTGCCGCGACGCTCGAGTGACACCTGACGAACGTCCTTAATGAGTGACGTTCGTGGGCCCCTAGGAGCAACCGGCCAGTCCCGTGGTGTCGCCCTTGGCGATCGCCTCCACGTCGTTGCGGGCCTGGTCCAGGGTGCTCACCTTGACCACGTGCAGGCCGTCGGGGATGTGACCGACCACCTCGTTGCAGTTGTCCGCCGGGGCCAGGAAGTACTCGGCCCCGGCCCGGCGGGCTCCGACCAGCTTCTGCCGGATGCCACCGATCGGGCCCACCGTGCCGTCCGCGTCGATCGTGCCGGTGCCGGCGAAGTCCTTACCCCCGGTCAGATCGCCTGGGGTCAGCGTGTCGATGATGCCCAGCGCGAACATCATTCCGGCGCTCGGGCCGCCGATGTTCTCGATCTGGATCTTCACGTCGAACGGGAAGTCGAAGTCCGGCGTGATGTAGATGCCGAGCACGGTGTCGCCGTCCGCGTTGGCCAGGGTCTGCGTGGTGACGGTGCGGGTCTGGCCGCCCCGCCGGATCCGCACCTTCACGTCCGCCCCGGCCTTCTCCTTGGCCAGGGTGGTGCGCAGCTGGGTCAGGTCGCCGATGGCCGTGCCGTTCAGCGCCAGGATCACGTCGTCCTTCTTCAGCACCTTGGCCGCCGGCGCGGTGTCCTCGGTGCCGGCCACGGTCAGCTTGGTCGGCACCTTGATCCCGAGCGTGGACAGCGCCGCGGCGGTGGCACTCTGCTGCGAGGACGTCATCTCGGCCGCGTTCTCCGCGTCCGACTGCTGCTGGGTCTCCCCCGGCGCGAACACCTGCTCCTCCGGCACCACCGCGCTGCTCTTACGCAGCCAGCCGTCGACCACCTGGAGCAGCGTGACCTTCCGGTCCGGCCCGCCGAGCACCGACACGGTGAGCAGGTCGAGGGTGCCCGAGGTCTTGTAGGTGGCGTGCCCGGAGATCGAGATCAGCGGCTTGCCGTCGGCCTGGCCGAGGGTGTTCAGCACCGGCCCGGGCTGCAGGATCGCGTACTTCACGGGCAGCAGCACCACGACCGCGGACAGGACCACCGAGAACAGGCAGGCGAGCAGCATCACCGCGGTCCGCGGGTCGATCAGCCGGGACCGAGGGGGCACCCAGTCGTCCGTGCTGTCGTTCCGGCTGTTCACAGGGTCGGTCACGGGCTGGTCGGTCACGGGTCAAGGGTAGAGCGACGACGTTTGGACTGACGCGACCTGGCCTGACGGACGATCGCCGCGGTACCCAGCAGGGCCACGGCCGCCCCCGCGGCACCCATCGCGGCCGCGTCCCTTCCGTTCACCCGCCGCCCGGGGGAAGCGCGCCGACGGCGCTGATCGTCGAGCAGACCTTTGAGGCAGGACTCGTTGTCGTGTCTCGGCCGCCAGCCCGCGGCCAGCAGCCGGGCGGACCCGATCACCCAGGGGTGCACGACGTACGCCAGCTCGCTCGCCGGAGTGTTCAGAACCCCTACCCGGTGCAGTCTTTCGGCGGTGCTGAAGGCCAGACCGGCGGGCACCTCGAGGCGCCGCATCCCGCTGATCGTCTCGACCTCGGTCTCGTCCATCGAGTCGTCCGCCCCGACCGTCAGCGGGCCGTCGATCCCGGCCGTGACCACCGTCCAGATCGCGTCGGCCAGGTCCTCCACGTGGCAGAACTGCCAGCGCGTCCCGGCCCCCCGCAGCACCAGCAGACGGGGTGCCTCGAAGTGCCGGGTGACGGCGGTGTCCACCCCCGGGCCGACCAGCGCCGCCGGGCGGATCAGGGTGAAGGCCAGGCCCGGGTGCACCCGCGGGATCCGCTCCAGCACCCGTTCGACCTCGAGCAGATCGCCGACCAGCCCGTCGTCCGGATCGGCCCGGCAGGTCGCGTCGTCCGCCAAGGGCACCGGGTTGTCCGGGCGGGCGCCGAGCACCATCGCGCTGGTGACGCTGACCAGACGGCGAGCTCCGACCGCGGCGGCGGCCATGCTGACGGCCTGCGCCGTACGGACCGCGCGCAACCGGCGGTCGGCGGCCTTCCCGCTGACCGCCTGGGCCAGGTCGTCGGCGGTGGACAGGTGGATCACGATGTCGGCGTCGACCAGCGCGGTGACCACGTCGGGCGAGGAGATGTCGGCCCCGCGCCAGTCCACTCCGGAGTCCTGACCGGGCACGATGCCCAGTTCGGGAACGGCCCGGGGCTCGTCCGGCTCGGGTTTCTCGGCCTTTTTGGCGGCCTTCTTGTCCGGCTTCCTCTCCGCCTCCGGATCGGCTTCCTCCTTGGACTCCCTCGGCTCCCGCCGGATTCCGGGCAGGTTCGAGGTGAGCCCCGAGGGGAGATAGGAACGGCGGCGCGGGCGGGGGCCGGCCGGATCGTCGGGGGCCGGGTCATCGGTCCGTTCCGGGGATTCCGGGGACGTGGGCGGCCGGGTAACGGCGGCGGCGTCCGGATCGAGGGGCGCGAGTTCGACGAGCGTGGGTTCCGGGGGTTCGAGATGCGGGGGTTCGAGGTGTGGCGGTTCGTCGCTGAGCGGTTCGCGCCGGGCCGGGACCGGGCCCTCGGCCCGGTACTCCAGGCCTGGTGCGGCCGGTTCCGCCGCTTCGGCGTCGGCCGGCTCCTCGGCCGGGGGTTCGGGCGCTCTCAGCGGGCGCGGGAGGACCAGCCGCTCGATCCGTTCGGGGGTATCGATCGCGATCACCCGCTGCGGACCGCCGGTTTCACTCATCCGGCCGAGTAGCGCACGGATGAGAGCACGACCCGTCGGCCCCGCGGCGCCGGTGACCGCGATCACGCCTGGACCCGTCCGCCCGGCAGATCCGGGCACGAGGCGAGGGCGGCGTTTCGGGGTCACGGGGGAATCCCATCATCACCCGACGATTCCTGGCACCCCGGGTAGGCCGCACAACAGCGTCGGTACCCCCTCACCGGGCGCTCAAACATCCCTCATTTCGCTTCTACCCCGCCCTCTGGGCCGAAACCGCGCTGTGCCCTGTGAGGTCGCACTTCGCACCCATGAAGTCGCTGTGAGGGGAGTTCCGACGGCCCAGGACCGCAGCCGACCGGAGCACAGTTCGACGGTCGGTGAGAGGGAAATCTTTCGCCCAGGGCGGATCCTGGCTCGATCTCGGTGTCCCGGGCGTTGGAAGCTCTACTGCACGAGACTGCACGAGCTCACCCCGGTCGGACGCCGTCGTCGCGGACCGGGCAGGATCGGGCAGGATCATGCGGACCACCCCGGACCGCGGCCGGTGCGCCCGACTGTGTCGTCCCCGATTCGGTGCGACTCTGGAGAGCGACGCTGGAGCTGTCCCGGGGTAGGCAGCACCGGACGACGGCGGCCGGGTCGATCGTCAGCGAGGGAGACAAAGCCATGAGCGAGGGAAACCGGGACGGCCGGGACGCTGAGTCCGAAGGCCCCCGCGACGACGAGGGCCGCGACCAGAACCCGCCGCAGGACGAGAACCCGAAGCCGGAAGAGCCGCGCCGGGGCACCGGGCCGCGCATCGGTTTCGGCTCCGACCTGCCAACCGGCGGCGGAGGCAGCCCGCGGCCCGGCGAGGACGAGCCGCAGGACCCGCTGGCCGGGTTGTTCGCCGCCTTCATGGGCGGCGAGGGTGCGGGCGCCGGCCTGCCGCCGGACCTGCTCGGCAACCTCGGCAACCTGCCGCCGGGCCTGCTCAACCTGCCCGGCATGCCGGACGACCCGCAGGCCCTGCAGGCCATGCTCAGCTCGGTGCAGCAGATGATGACGGCCGGCGGCGACGGCGCGGTGAACTGGGAACTGGCCACCAACGTGGCCCGCCAGGCGGCGGCCGAGGGCGGCGACCCGAGCGTCGGGGAGGCTCAGCACCGCAAGGTGGCCGAGGCCCTGCGCACCGCCGACCTGTGGCTCGACCGGGTGTCCGACCTGCCCGCGGCGACCGCACGGACCGAGGCCTGGAGCCGGGCCGAGTGGATCGAGAACACCCTCGGGGTGTGGAAGATCGTGGTCGAGCCGGTGGCCAACAGCGTGGGCGAGGCGATGGCCAAGGCCCTCACCGAGCAGGCCCCGCCGGAGATGCGCGGAATGCTCGGCAACGCCCTGCCGATGATGCGGAAGATGGGCGGCACGTTCTTCGGCGCCCAGCTCGGCCAGGCCCTGGGCGGGCTCTCCCGCGAGGTGATCGGCGGCGGCGACGTCGGCCTGCCCCTGCTCCCGGCCGGCCGGGTCGCGCTGATCCCGGTGAACCTGGCCGAGTTCGGCGCCGGCCTGGGGCTGGAGGAGGACGAGGTCCGGCTCTACCTGGCGCTGCGCGAGGCGGCCCACGCCCGGCTGGTCGCCGGGGTGCCCTGGCTGCGGGCGCACCTGCTGGCCACGGTCGAGGAGTACGCCCGCGGCATCGTGATCGACACCGAGCAGATCGAGTCGGCGATCCGGGAGATCGACCCGACCGACCCGCAGGCCATGCAGGCGGCCCTGGCCTCGGACATCTTCGAGCCGGAGCGCACCCCGCAGCAGCAGGCCGCGCTGGACCGGCTGGAGACCGCGCTGGCCCTGGTCGAGGGCTGGGTCGACACGGTGGTGGACGAGGCCGCCCGGCACTCGCTGCCGCACGCCTCGGCGCTGCAGGAGACGATCCGCCGGCGCCGGGCCGCGGGTGGGCCGGCCGAGCACACCTTCGCCTCGCTGGTCGGGCTGGAGCTGCGGCCCCGGCGGCTGCGGGAGGCGGCGGCCGTGTGGTCGGCGCTGACCGCGGCCCGCGGGGCGACCGGGCGGGACGCGCTCTGGGCGCACCCGGACATCGCGCCGGACGAGGCCGCGTTCGCCGACCCGGAGGGTTTCGCCCGGGTGGAGACCCAGGCCGACAGCATGGACGCGGAGCTGGAGCGGATGCTCGAGGGCGGGCTGGACGACGGCCCGGCCGCTGAGGGCGACGGGGAGAAGTGAGCGACCTTCTGCTGGAGGACGTGGGTGCGGCCCTGCGCAGCGCCCAGCCGGAGGGCCCGGACGAGCGCTTCGAGCAGACCGCCTGGCTGGCGCTGCTGGCCAACGCGGGAGCCGGTCTGCTGCGTCGGGAGCAGGCACCCGCGCATCTGACCGCCTCCGCCGCGGTGATGAGCCCGGACGGCACGCAGACCTGCCTGGTTTTTCACCACAAGATGCGGCTCTGGGTGCAACCAGGCGGTCATTTCGAGCCGGAAGACGTGAGCGGGGCCGCCGCGGCGGCCCGGGAGGTGGCGGAGGAGACCGGGCTGACCGGTCGGGTGATCGGGGCTCCGGTCCTGCTCTCCCGGCACCCGGCGCCGTGCGCGCCCGGCGTCGTCGACTGGCACCTGGACGTGCAGTACCTGCTGATCGCGGACGTCGTAGACCCCACTCCGAGCGACGAGTCGCCCCAGGTCCGGTGGTGGCCGGTGGGTGAGCTGCCCTCCGAGCTCGCCTCCGGCGTGCCCGAGCTGATCCACCGAGCCAGTCAGGTCCTGAGCAGGTCCTGAGCAGCTCCGGGGCGGTCTAGGCGGACGTCTGACGAGGACGCGGGGCGGTGCCTTCCGACCCGGCGGGACCGACCTGGAGGATGTCGTCCACGTCCTCGTCGTCCACATCGGTCTCCGGCTCGGTGGCTCCCGGGCCCTCCTCGTCGTCGTCCTGATCGGCGTGGGCGGCGTGGTCGGCCGGATTGTCGGCCGGCGAGGAGCCGGGCGGGTTGTCGTCGGCCGGCAGGTCGCGGGCGGCCGAAAAGCCCTCGAGGAAGCCCCGGGCCCGCTCGGTGCGCGGATAGGTGTCCAGCAGCGACCAGAAGTCCGGGCCGTGGCCGGGCTCGATCAGGTGCGCCAGCTCGTGCAGCAGCACGTAGTCGAGCACCCAGTTGGGCATGCCCAGCAGCCGGGTGCTCAGCCGGATCGAGCGGTCGGCCGGGGTGCACGAGCCCCAGCGGGTGTTCTGGTTCTGCACCCAGGTCACGCTGGCCGGGGTGGCCAGGCCACGCAGGTGCCGCTCGTTCAGGGTGATCGCCCGGGTCATCAGCTCGTCGTCGCCCGGCCGCCGGCGGCGCTCCTGGGCGGAGAGCCGCTCGAGCATCCGCTGCACCCACTCGCGCTCCTGGGTGCGGGTGAACCGCGCCGGGATGAGGACCACCGTCCGGCCGCCCTCGCGATAGGCCGTGACCGTGCTGCGACGCCGTCCGCTTCTGCGCACCTCGACCTGCGGATCGTCTGCCGGTTCCGGCGTGCTATTGGCCACCTCCGCACCGTACCCGGCCAACCCTCACGGAATCTTCCTTCCGCGACCACCTGATCACACAACTGCACCAAAAAATCGCGCGCCGAACGGTCGGCCGGGACGGCGACCCGCGGACGATTCCGGACATATCCACAGGCGTCACCCCGTTGTCCACAGGGTTGTCCACAGGCCGGTGCACAACCGGTGCAGCCCTGCACGTCCATTCCGATTGACGCGGCGGCCAGCAGCTTCTAGCGTGATCGTCAGGGCTCCGGGTAACGATCTTCGCGCGCTGGGGAAGGCGCACGGTGATCGACCCGGGGCCCCTTTTTCGTGGCCTCCGAGCGTGTGGCAGTTCTAACTGCGAGTACCGGACGAGCCGTTACAAAACCGACATCTTGCCGCCCAAGGGTGCCCTCCCGGCGCGCCGATTAGCCGTCTACGCAGGCACAACCCGCGTGCTGGGCTAGTGTGACCTCCCGACCGGGCCGGGGAGTCGCTGCGAAAGGCGTCACGCCCAGTCAGGGCACCGCCTCGTCACGAGCGGTCGATGCGTGCAGACCCCACTCACAACCCGCAACAGGAGCGAACATGTCGGACACCTACAGTGGCGAGTTCTACTGCGTGAAGTGCAAGGAGAAGCGTCAGGCCGAGGGCAAGGTCGTGGAGACCAACGGCCGTCGCATGGCCAAGGGCACCTGCCCGGTCTGCGGGACGAACCTCAACCGCATCCTCGGTAAGGCCTGACCAGCACGTTCAGGCGGTCGTGGGGCCCGTCGAGGGCCGCGTGACCCGCTGACGACGACTGGCTCGACATCGGGCGACCCGCAGCGCTGCCGCGGGTGACCCGAATGCGGCGGTGGCGCGCGCCGGGACTTCAGACCCAGGTCCTGGCCGCCACCGGCGACCATCACATGATCAGTGCTCCACCAGTTATCCACAGGCAGTGCCGTCCCTGTGTACGGTGCTCCGCACGACCGCACCCCGCCTGACACCCTGCTCGGGTCGATGGGGGGAAATTCGTGCGCATACGTCTCAAGCCGGGCTTCCGGCGGGTCTGGCGGGATCCGGGCACGCTGCAGATCGGTCTCTCCCGGCGCCGCGGCACCGTGATCACCGGTCTCACCCCGCAGGACGCCCCGCTGGTCGAGGCCCTCCGGCACGGCATCGACCCGTCCGTCCCCGGTGTCCTGTCCGCGTACGGCGATCCCGAACGCGGGCGGGCCCTGGTCCGGATCCTCGGCCGGCGCGGCGTCCTGTCCTCCTCCGGTCCGGGCACTCCGGGCCCGGGCCGGCTGGGCCCCAACGCGTCCCGGCTCGCCCCGGACGCGGCGATCTGGTCCGTGGTGCATCCCCGGGCCGGCGACGGCTGGCGCCTTCTGACCGCCCGGGCGAGCCGCCAGGTGGTGGTTCACGGGGCCGGGCGGCTGGGCTGTTCGCTGGCCGCCACCCTGGCCGCGGCCGGGGTCGGCACCGTGCTGGTGCAGGACCCGGGACGGGTCACCGCCGCCGATCTGGCCCCGGCCGGGGCCGGGCTCCCCGACCTCGGGCGTTCCCGCCAGGCGGTCGGGCAGGACGTGGTGCGTCGGGCCGGCGGCCATCCGCACCCCGGGCCGAACCCCGGGCGTCCCGCGCCGGCGGCGGACCCCCGGCCCGATCTGGTCGTCCTGATCGACCACGGCACCGCCGACGCGATCCGGGCCGATTCCCTGCTCAGCGCGGACGTCCCGCATCTGGCTGTGGTCGTCCTGGAGGACAGCGTGGTGGTCGGGCCGCTGGTCCGGCCCGGTCGCAGCCCCTGCCTGCGCTGCCTGGATCTGCATCGGGAGGACCGCGATCCGGACTGGCCCCGGCTGCTCGGCGACCTCCAGACCCAGGAGGGCGAGGAGGCCGAGGAGACGGCCAGTTCCGGCCTGGCCGCCGGGTTGGCGACGTTGCAGGTGCTGGCCCATCTGGACGGGATGACGGTGCCGGCCGCGGTGGGCGCCACGCTCGAGGTGGAACTGCCGGACGGCCTGGTCGCCCGCCGCGCGTGGCCGCTGCATCCGGCCTGCGGCTGCCACTGAACCGGATCCGCGACCGCCCGGGGGCGATGCGGGCGCGCGCCGGAGGGGACGAGAAGGGAGAATGACGACGTGACAGATCTGCCGCGTTGGGCGGTCACCCGGACGGCGAAGCTCGCGGCCCTCCCGTTGAGCGCAGCCGGGCGAACCGCTCTCGGGGTCGGCAAACGCCTCGGCGGGCGGCCGGCCGAGCTGGTCGCGGCCGAGATGCAGGCCCGCACCGCGGAGCAGCTGTTCCGGGTGCTGGGCGAGCTCAAGGGCGGGGCGATGAAGTTCGGCCAGGCGCTGAGCGTCTTCGAGGCCGCCCTGCCGGAGGAGGTCGCCGCCCCCTACCGGGCCATGCTGACCAAGCTGCAGGACGCGGCGCCCCCGCTGCCCGCCGCCACCGTGCACAAGGTGCTGGCCGAGCAGCTCGGACCGCGCTGGCGCACCAGCAAGTTCCGCAGTTTCGAGGACCAGCCGGCCGCGGCCGCCTCGATCGGTCAGGTGCACCGCGCGGTCTGGCGGGACGGCCGGGCGGTGGCGGTGAAGATCCAGTACCCGGGCGCCGGGGCGGCCCTGATCTCGGACCTGAACCAGGTCACCCGGGTCGGCCGGATCGCCGCCGGGTGGATCCCCGGGCTGGACGTCAAACCGATCCTGGACGAGCTCAAGGCCCGGATGGTCGAGGAGCTGGACTACACGCTCGAGGCCAAGACCCAGGCCCGGTTCGCCAAGGCGTTCCGCGGCGACCCGGTCTTCGCCATCCCCGAGGTGCTGGCCAGCAGCGAGCACGTGATCGTCAGCGAGTGGCTGGACGGGGTGCCGCTGTCCCGGCTGATCGCCGAGGGCACCCAGGAGGAGCGCGACCTGGGCGCCCGCCGGTACATGGAGTTCCTGCTGGCCGGGCCGGCCCGGGCCGGTCTGCTGCACGCCGACCCGCACCCGGGCAACTACCGCCTGCTGGACGACGGCCGGTTCGGGATCCTCGACTTCGGCGCGGTCAAGCGACTGCCCGAGGGCATGCCGCCGGAGATGGGCCGGCTGCTCACCCTGGCCCTGGCCGGGGAGTCGGAGGCGGTCGTGGAGGGACTGCGTGAGCTGGGCTTCATCAAGTCCTCGATCACCATCGACGGGGACGCCCTGCTCACCTACCTGAGCCCGTTCCTGGAGCCGATCCGGCACCCGACCTGGCGGTTCGAGCGGGCCTGGATGCGCTCGCTGTTCGCCTACGTCAACGACGTGCGGCGGCCGGACTGGACGATGGGGCTGAAGCTCAACCTGCCGCCCGAGTACCTGCTGATCCACCGGGTCTGGCTGGGCGGGATCGCGGTGCTCTGCCAGATCGACGGGGACGTGCCGGTGCCCTGGGTGCTGGGGCAGTGGCTGCCGGAGTTCGACGCCTCGGTGGTCGAGCCCGGCTGAACGGGGGAACGGCGGTCGGGCCGATCGGCCAGATCTGCTTCCCTCCCGCTGCACGGATGCTGCAGTGATGCGCGCCACATCCGCGATCGGCAACCCCGGTCCGGGAACCGGCGTCCTATGGATCGCGGGCGAAGGTGCCGGCCGGTGCGGACCGATCCTGGAGGGGGTTCCGGTCCGCACCGGCTGACCCTGGGTTAGACATTTGCCCAAGGATCCCGAGCGGGCCGCGCCCCTGCGTACAGGCCGCGACCAGCGGCGTCATGCTCCAGCGGAAGACTACGCAGGGTGGCGGACGCCGAGACCGGGGCCTTTTCCGGGCCGGTTCCCGAAATCAATGAATGAGACGGCCATATCGCATTCTGAGACGGTGGCGGGCCGGCCGAACCCGGTTCAGAATCGCCAGATGTCCAGCAGATATCCGCCGGACCGGTGAACCGTCATCCCGGTGTTACGCGAAATGCGTACCCTGAAACCCATGAATGGCTCACTGCGTTCAGAGACCCGCGTCGCCGATCCTGAACCCGCCGGTCTGGCTGCGATCCCCTCGCAGCCCGGCCCGCACACGCACTGCCGCACCTGCCTGACACCCGCCCCGCAGGGGCTGTACCGGGTGGTCGGCGTCTGGTCGCTGATCAACGGAGTCGTTCTCTGGGACTGCGAAAGCTGCACCCGGGAGCGGATTCTGGAGATCGAGGACGGCCAGGACGTGCGCGCCGTCCGGACCTGAACCCGCTTCCCGCCCGCACCCTCGACGCACCGCCGACCAGAGCAACGCCGCTCCCACCGGCCGGTAGGAGCGGCACTCGGGGCAACCTGCCGTCACTCGTGACGGCCGGCTCCGGCGCCGTACCCGGGCGACCCGCAAATTCTGCCCACCAGGCCCGCAGATCACTGCCTTAATACCGCTCGGCGCTCTTCCGGCATCACGATCACGCGATTCACCCGCGCTTTCCTGATCGCCGCCGCGCCGCAATCCCTCCGGCCCGTTCACCCCTCGTCCAAGTGGATGAACCTCGGCCCTTCGTCGCGTTCGGTAATCCCCGGTCGCCCTCAGCCAGCGGATCGGTTCGGCTCCCGCAAATTGGTGACGCCCCATCCGCAGAACGACGGCCAAGGCCGTCATCTCCTCGGCGACCCGCAAACGTCGACCCCGCAAACGTCGACCCCGCAAACGTCGACCTCGCAAACGGCGACCTCGCAAAGCGGCAACCTCGCAAACGGGGAGCGAGGGCTGACCACCCCCTCCGATGGTCAGCCCTCGCCCGAATCCGAGACGCTAGGTAGAGCCTGCTCGTTGCGTCTTCGATACATCAGCGGACAGAAATTTCAGGTGGTTGCCGCCCGGCGGGCGGCGGCCCGGGTCGGCTGGGTCGCCCGGGTCCAGAGGGCCCGGCGGGTGCGCCGGTTGGCCCGGCGCACGGTGCTGGCCCAGCGTTCCTCGGCGGCGAGGCGCTCGGCCTCGCCGTGTTGCAGTTTCAGGAGCTCGTAGTTGTACAGACTGGCGTGCACGGCATTTCCCCCTCGGAAACGAAACACGATGATGTCGAAATAGTTTCGGAATTCGGATGGCCGGAGGGCTGCGCGGTGGCGCGGTGGCCGCCTGCTCTCAGGCGGCCACCACGACCTTCCGCGGCCGGCCCCTCGGCCGCTTGCGCGGGACGACCACGCCAGCGACGAAGAGCTCGCCACCCCAGACGCCCCACGGCTCGTGCCGTTCCAGGGCGCCGGCGAGGCATTCCTGCCGCACCGGGCAGTCCAGGCACAGGGCCTTCGCGTGCTCCACATCCGTCGGCGACTCTGCGAACCAGAGTTCCGCGTCGAACACCCGGCATGGCATCTCGGTGGAGGTCGTCTCATCGATCTCTTCCACCAAGGCGTCGAGCAAGGCGGTGAGCTGCACGGGTTTCATCCCCCTCGGATTGTTCCCCCGGCTCCGGCCGGAAGGCGTTTCATCTCTCGTTGAATCGGAATCTGGATCGGACAGTTTTCTCATTGCGGCGTGGAAAACCCTTGTCAGACAACGAAAAAGCCGTGGACCCGAATCGGGGTCCACGGCTTTTCGCGAGGCCGGAAGAGGCGGCTTGCCTATCCGGAGCCATCGCTGGCCTGAGACCCGTGACGGGGCTTGGAGAAATCGGAGATCGGGCGCACATCGGCCGGTCGACCGGCCCCGGTACCACTGCCGGCGCTGCCCCAGGCTTCCGCCGTGGCGGACAGAACCAGGGTGGCGACCGTCGGCGAGACCAGCTGCGGGCAGACTGCACCCGTGACACTGGCGCCGGTGTGGGCGAGGACGATGCCGTTCATGCGATACCGGTCGGCGGCCAACGGGGAACCCGAGGCGGCGGTGGCGGTCGTGCCCAGCATGTTGATCATCGTGTTCACGTCTCGCCACCTCCTGTTCATCTCGGGCCGGTCTTCTTCAGACCTGCCGCGGTGCGTAGGTTGTCACTCCCGCGACAACGTGTTGAGACTAGACGCCCCCACCGTCGAGGGACAACGTATTTAAAGCCGATTACTTCGTGGCGGCCGCCCGAACGGCCTATTCAGGAAGCGACTTTTCCTGCGCGGCAGAACTTTTGGGAAAGATAAAAAAGTTTTGCGGGTGCAGCGCCGGGCTCCCGGTAAGCGCTCGCTCAGCGGTTGGCGAGGACCAGGATGCCGAACAGGATCGGCAGGGCCCCGAAACAGAGCAGCAACCCCATCCGGGTGGGCAGCGGAGTGGCCGGCACGTCCGGGTTCCGGGACTGGTTGCCCTGCCTGAGCACCAGCAGAGCGACGACGAAACCGGCCAGCGGCACCAGGACGCCGTAGCGCAGGAAGTCCGGATTGTTGTTGGTGGTGCTGAACCCGATCAGCTGGATGACCATGATGACCAGGGCGGCGATCCCGAACACGGCCAGGCCGCGCATCCGGGCCCCGCTGCCGGGCAGCAGGTTCGGCCGGTTGGCCCGCTCGACCGCCACGGTGCCCTCCCGCTCGGCCGCGTCGTGCAGCTGGGCCACCCGGGCCAGGTCGGTCTGCGGTTCGACCGGTCCCGCCGGCACCACCCCGGCCCCGGTCGGCGCGGTGAACTTCATGTTCTGCGCGAACGCGGTCATCCCCCGGCGCTGCTGCTCCAGCTGGGCGTGCAGGGCGTCGGCGTGCTCGGACATCTCGGCCACGCCCTCGCGGATCCCGGCCGTGCGGGCGTTCTCCTGGGCCCGGACCTCGTCCAGCCGCCGGGCGTACTGCGCGTACTCGGCCCAGCCCCGGGACGGCACCGGACCCGGCAGCTCCAGCGGCATCGGCTCGGGCATCAGGCGTACTCCTCGGTGTACCGGCCGGGCGACACGAACGGCACGATCAGGTCTTCCTTGTCCTCGTGCCGGTCGATGAACAGCGCCCGGTTGTGCCGGGGCTGCCACTGCAGGTTGACCCGGCCGATCAGTGAACCCACTTCGTTGCCCTTGACGTTGAGGGCGACCAGGCCGGCCACGTCGTCCTTGCCGGACAGCCCCAGGTCGTCGGTCAGCCGGCGGACGCCGCGCCACCAGCCGAAGACGTGCACGCCCCAGCCCGGACCCTCGCGCAGGATCTGGCGGAAGTCGTCCAGGCCGCTGCGCGGGCCGTTCTTCTGCTTCAGGGTGGAGGCCGCCGCGTCGGCGCCGTAGACGAAGAAGTAGTGCGGGTGCTCGCGGTCGGGCGGGTTGTCGGTCAGCTTCCGCAGGGTGGTGCGGTAGTCGGTGAGGCTGAGCGACAGCACCGTGTGGCGGCCACTCTTCAGCCGCTCCTCCAGGTCGATCACCCCGTCCTCGGCCGCGCCGACCAGGCTGACCAGGTAGAAGGTGGCACTGCCGGGGTCGTGCTGCTTGGCCAGGCTGATCGCCGCCGAGGTCAGCACGTCCGCCCCGACCAGCGAGGTGCCGAGCACGCCGAGGTGCCGGCCGGGCGAGGAGTCCAGCGCGAAACCGGTGCTGTGCAGGCCCACGTCGACTTGGCGGCCGACCAGGGCGACCTTGCGGCGGCCGAGGCCCCGGCGGGCCGGCAGCTGGGCATCGTCCACCGAGTACTCGGCGTAGCCGATGAAGACCGCGGGCGGCGGTGAGCCGGGGGTGCGCATCTCCCACATCCGGTGCCGCAGGGCGTGGATGCTCATCCCGTCCGCGTCCGGGAAGCGGGCCCGGCGATTGGCGCTGGCCACCCCGGCCGCGTCGTTCAGCACCACCTGGCCGACCGGGAGCGCGGCCGCCGCATCGTTCATCGACTGCAGGATGCCCCCGCCGCCGGAGAGGGCGACCCGCATGCCGAACTGGCCGAACACCGAGGTGCTCTTGGTGAACAGCGCCTCGATGCCGGAGATCGACTGGCTGGCCAGGATCAGGTGGATGCCGTAGGAACGACCCTTGCGGGCGATCTCCTCGAGCAGCCCGACGGCCCGCTTGGCGGTCTCGTCGTTGCCCTTGAGCAGCACGTGGAACTCGTCGATGACGGCCAGGACCCGGGGCATCGCCACGTCCGGCCGGCTGCTGCGCAGCGAGGCCAGGCTGGTGACCCCGGCCTTCTTCATCGACGCGGCCCGCCGGCTCATCTCGCGGACCAGTTCGGCCAGCACGGCCAGGCCGTACTCCCGGTCCGACTCGACCCCGACGGTGCGGGCGTGCGGCACCCAGGTCGGGTCGATCTCGGTCGGGATGAACTCCGAGAAGGACACGCCCTCCTTGAAGTCCAGCAGGTAGAGGGCGAGCTCGTCGGGTGAGTAGCGGGCGGCCAGGCCGTAGAGGATGTCCAGCAGGAACACCGTCTTGCCGGAGCCGGTGCGCCCGGCCACCAGCCAGTGCGGGGTCACGTCGTCCAGCGAGACCACCGCGTCACCCCGGCCGATCCGCCCGATCACCGTGGTCAGCCCGTCCACCGAGGACTCGCCCCAGAGCCGCTTGGGCACCAGGTCGTCGAAGACCAGGGCGCCGTCCGACTCGGCCTTGGCCGCGATCCGCCGGCAGAGCTCGTCGATCAGGTCCGGCGGTGGGGCCGGGTCGAGGGTGACCGGGGCGTTCAGTCCCCGGCCCTCGGCCCCGAACGTCTCCCCCGGCGGGTCGCCGACCCGGAAGTGCCCGCGGGCCACCGGATCGGTGGTGATCAGCGTGGTGCGCTCGAGGGGGGCTTCCCGGGTGGTGCGGCTGTTGATCGGGTAGCCGGCCAGGAACAGATGGACGCGCGCGGCCGGGCCGGCATGGGCCAGCGCGGCCAGCCGGGCGAAGTCGCTACGGGTGCAGCCTGCGGGCAGTGCGGCCGCCACGATCACCATCACGTCGGGCGCCGTCTCGGCCCCCGCCTGAACCGCCCGGACCTGCTCCTCGGCCTCGGTCAGCACGTCCCGGAACTCGTCGGTCCCGCTCACCGGCCGGTTCATCACCCCGGCCGGGACCAGGGCGTGGAAGGGGGCCAGCGGAGCCCCCAGGGCTCCCCCGTCGACGGCCAGGATGCGCAGCTGACCAGCCGGGAAGGCGGCGATCAGCCGGGTGATGACGCTGCGCAGGAGGCCGGCCACGGCCGGGTCGCGGGCATCCGCGTCCAGGGCGATGTGCCCGACCCCGACGAACGGCACCACCACCGGGAACCCGACCCCGGGCAGCGGCTGGGCATCGGCCACCCGGATCATCGTGGCCTCGCCCGGCCGGGCCGCCTGCTCGAGCGGGAACCGCTGCTCGCCGACCACCGGCCAGGACGAGCCGAGCCACTGCGGGGCGGCCTCGGCGGCGGCGCGCTCCAGCCGGGCCGCGAGCGCGGTCTGCTGCTGGGCCGACTCGGCGCTGTGCGTCGAGTCGCCCTCGAGCCGGTCCAGCCGTTCACGGACCGCCCCGAGCAGACCCCAGGCCTCGAGGTGCGTCGAGACAGCCCGCTCGAACAGCGACTTGGCGCTGACCACCGAGAGATCCTCCGAAAAGCGACCGATGCGTCCATCCCCACGATAGGCGGTGCACCCGCATCACCACGATCGCGGCGGTCCGGACACACCCGGAGAAGCCGGTTGAGTGTCCTCGGACCGGTCCTAGGGCATCTCGTAGTCCAGGCCGGGCAGGGGGCGACCGGCCAGCACGGCGAGCACGTCGTCCCCGAAACGCTGCAGCTTGGTCGCCCCGACCCCGGGAACGGTGGCCAGCTGTCCGGGTTCGGTCGGCTGAGCCTCGGCGATGGCCATCAGGGTGGCGTCGGTGAAGATCACGTAGGCGGGCATCCGGGCCGCCTCGGCCGCGGCCGCCCGCCAGTCCCGCAGGCGCTGCAGCACTTCCTCGTCGTAGCCCACCGGGCAGGACGAGCAGCGGCCCACCTTGCGTTCGACCGCGCTGGTCAGGGCCCGGCCGCAGATCTTGCAGAGGGCGGGGGGACGCTGCTTGGGCACCGGACGGGCCTCGCGCACCTTGGGGGCCCGGGCCGAGGACGAGGAGCGCTCGCCCTCGGGAAGCAGGCCGTCCAGGAACCGGGAGGGGTTGCGGCCGGCCCGGCCGCCGGGGGTGCGGGAGCGGGCCCAGGACAGGTGCAGGAACTGGCGGGCCCGGGTGATGCCGACGTAGAACAGCCGGCGCTCCTCCTCGACCGCGTCCCAGTTCTCGGCGAACGAGATCGGCATCAGGCCCTCGGACAGGCCGATCAGGAAGACCGCGTCCCACTCCAGGCCCTTGGCGGCGTGCAGCGAGGCCAGCGTGACGCCCTCCACGGCCGGGGCGTGCTGCGCCGAGGCCCGCTCGTCGAGCTCGGCGACCAGGTCGGACAGCGTGGCCCCGGGCCGGGTGGCGGCCAGGTCGTCGGCCAGCGCGGCGAGGGCCTGCAGAGACTCCCACTTCTCCCGCACCCCACCGGCCTGGACCCCGGAAGGCGCTTTCGGCGTCCATCCGCAGTGCGACAACACGTCCCGAGTGGCCTCCCCCAGCGTCCCTACCTCGGTTCCTCCCCGGGCGGTGCCGCGGATCAGCATGACGGCCTCGCGCACCTCCTTACGGGCGAAGAACCGCTCCCCACCCCGCAACACATAAGGCAGACCGGCGTCGGCCAGAGCCTGTTCCACCTGCTCGGACTGCGAGTTGGTCCGGAAGAGCACGGCGATTTCCCGGGCCCGCACTCCGTCTTTCAGCAGCACGGCGACCTGCTTGGCGACTGCGGCGGCTTCGGCACTGTCGTCGTCGTGGATGGTCAGGCGGGGGGCGGGGCCGGGCTCGCGCTGGGCGCGCAGCTCGAGCGGCGGCGGTCCGGCCGTCTTGACCCGACGGGCGAGCAGGCGGTTGGCCAGCAGCACAATCTGCGGGGTAGAGCGGTAGTCGCGGACCAGCCGGACCACGGACGCGTCGGGGTAGTTGTGCGGGAACTTGAGCAGGTGCTCGGGGGAAGCGCCGGTGAAGGAGTAGATGGTCTGGCTCGGGTCGCCGACCACGCACAGCTCCTTGCGGCCGCCCAGCCACTGGTCGAGCAGGCGCTGCTGAAGCGCCGAGACGTCCTGGTACTCGTCCACCACGAAGTGCCGGTACTGAGCGCGGACCTCGTTCGCCACCTCCGGATGGCTCTCGATGATCCCGGCCATCAGCAGCAGCACGTCTTCGAAGTCGATCTGCCCCCGGTCGGTCTTGGTCTCCTCGTAGACCCCGATCAGCCGGGACACCGCTTCCAGCGGGAACCCGCCCGGCTCGCCCCGCCCGGCCGCCCGGGCAACCTTGATGTAGCTCTCCGGGGTAAGCAGCGAGACCTTGGACCACTCGATCTCGGCCGCGAGGTCGCGGACCGCCGCACGATCGACG
This sequence comes from Kineosporia aurantiaca JCM 3230, assembly GCA_000719025.1. Classification (GTDB taxonomy): domain Bacteria; phylum Actinomycetota; class Actinomycetes; order Actinomycetales; family Kineosporiaceae; genus Kineosporia; species Kineosporia aurantiaca. The sequence goes on along the minus strand of JODP01000006.1, from coordinate 1,042,985 downwards.
GTCAGCCTCAGCCGGGCCGCCGCGTCCGCCACCATCCGCGCCTTGTGCTCAAGCAGCTCCGGAGGACGGCCGCCGATCACCCGGGGGAAGAAGTAGCCGAGCTGACGGAGGGCGGCGGCGTGGAAGGTGCGCGCCTGCACTCCGCCCACGCCGAGCTCGCGCAGACGGGTGCGCATCTCACCCGCCGCGCGGGCGGTGAACGTGACAGCGAGAACGTGCTGCGGGGTATAGACGCCGGAGTGGACGCCGTAGGCGATGCGGTGGGTGATGGCGCGGGTCTTGCCGGTGCCGGCCCCGGCCAGCACGCAGACCGGCCCCCGGACCGCCAGGGCGACCTCGCGCTGCTCCGGGTCCAGCCCGGCGAGCATGCCGTCGGCGCCGTGGGCTGCGGTGGTCATCCGCGCATCCTCTCAGCCCGGGCGGTCCCGGGACGAAGCGGGAACCGACGGTGACGAGGTGGGAACACTGACCCGGCCCACGATGTTGAACGCTCGACGAGTTCGATCGACCTGAAGGACGGTTCCGATGGACGCCCCGGCTCCCGGCACGATCACGATGTTCAGCACCACCTGGTGCGGGTACTGCAAGCGGCTGAAGACCGCCCTGCAGCGCGAGGGCATCGCCTACACCGAGGTGAACATCGAGGAGGTGCCCGACGCCGCGAACTACGTGATGTCGGTCAACGGCGGCAACCAGACCGTGCCCACCGTGGTCTTCCCGGACGGCTCGGCGGCCACCAACCCCTCGCTCGCCGAGGTCAAGTCCCGCCTGACCGTCCCGGCCTGAACGGCCTGCGCTGACTCCCCGGGACCTGGCGGAGCGGATCGCCCAGCAGCTGGACGAGCGGCTGGGCGGTTCCCGCGCGGGTGAGCGGCCCCGGCTCCGGCTGGGTCTGGACGGCCCGGTCGAGCAGGACACGGCCGGGCTGGCCGACACCGTGGCGGCCGTGCTGGCCGAGCGCGCGGTACCGGTGGCCCGGGTGAGTACGCGCGATTTCCAGCGGGGACGTTCGGTGCGGCTGGAGTACGGGCACGACGATCCCGATTCGGTTTACGACCGCTGGTACGACTTCCCGGCGCTGCACCGCGAGGTCTTGGACGCGTTGGCGCCCGACGGGAGGCACACCTGGCTACCCCGGCTGCGGGATCCCGACACGGATCGCTCGGTGCGTACCCCGCCCCAGCCGGCTCCTCCGGGCACCGTCGCCGTGGTCGACGGTCGGTTCCTGGCCCGTGAGGACGTTCGCGACGGCTTTGATCTGATCGTCCACCTGGACGTCTCCGAGGCTGCTTTAGGACGCCGGTTGCCGGCTGAGGACGCGCAGCGGGTCACGGGTGCGTGGTTGCGGTACCTGGCTGAGGCCGATCCGGCCAAGCATGCCGATCTGGTGGTCCGCTTCGATCATCCGGACCGGCCCGCGCTCCGAACGGCCTGAATGTCGTCGGGGACGCACCAAAGGCGCGGTTGCGCGCCTTTGGTGCCCGCAAACGTCCACTGCTTGAAAGCTCTTTACCACCCAGCCGCATCGTCGGGGATCCGCGCCCCGAACCAGTCCTCGATCAACCGCCGCGCGATCGATACGGCCGGCGGCAGGATCAGCGCCCCCGACTTGAGGTCGGCCTGCAGCTCCTCCCGGCTCCACCAGCGGGCGTCCGCGATCTCCTCCTCGTCCACCCGGATCTCGCTGGTCAGCGCCTCGCCCCGGAACCCCAGCATCAGGGACGACGGGAACGGCCAGGGCTGACTGCCCCGGTAGTGCACCTCTCCGACCAGCACCCCGGACTCCTCGACGACCTCCCGGCGGACCGCGTCCTCCAGCGACTCGCCCGGCTCGACGAATCCGGCCAGGGTCGAGTAGCGGTGCTCGGGCCAGGTCGCCCCACGGCCCAGCAGCACCCGGTCGTCCGGGCCGACGATGGCCATGATCACCGCCGGGTCCGTGCGCGGATAGTGCTCGCGGCCGCAGTTCGGGCACTGCCGCACCCAGCCCGCCTGGACCACGTCGGTGGCCGTTCCGCAGTTCGCGCAGTGGGTGTGGAAGGTGTGCCAGGCAATCAGCGCGACGGAAGTGGTGAAGATGCCCGCGCCGGTGTCGTCGAGCACGGATCCGACCTCGCGCAGCGACGCCCAGCGCACCCCCTCGGGCACCTCCGGACGCTCCGTCACGGTCAGCGCCAGGTAGCCTCGCCCCTCGGCGTCCATGCCCAGGAAGAAGCTGGAGGCAACGGTTTTCCGGATCCCCAGGGCCTCGATCGCCTGCGCCGTCCAGAGCTGCAGAGCCGGGTCCGCGGTGACCGGAGCCTCACCCTCCGAGAACAGCGCGACCCGGGTCTGCGGGTCGGCGAGCAGGGTCTCGACCAGCTCGGGATCGGTGCGGCGGGCGGCCGCCCGGTCCAGCGTCGAACGGGACAAGGCGAGACGCTCCAGTGGCATAGCCGCACCCTACGCGGGGGTCTGCGGTTACGGTGGATCGGTGCCCGCCCGATCCCCGCTCTCCCTCGCCGCCCTTGCCTCGGCTGCCGTCAACGGCCTCGAGCCGATGCGCGCCCAGACCCTGGAAGCGACTGCTGACGACGTCGACAGCGCCCTGATCGAGGACAACCTGCAACGCCATTGGGTGGTGCGGGTGCCCCGGAACAACGTGGCCAGCATGCGGCTCGATGCGGAGTCCCATCTGGTCGGTCAACTGCGCTCCTGGCTACCGTTCGGGCTGCCGGAGGCCGAAGGGGCCGCTCCGTTGCGCTCCGGAGGCCGGGCGTTGGTGCACCGGAAGCTCCCAGGCCGCCCGATCCGCCCACTGGAGCTGCTGCATCGCCCGGCGCTCGCGGCCTCCTACGGTCAGGCCATCGCGGCCATCCACAACCTGCCCACCCGGCTGGTGGAAGAGGCCGGGCTACCGGTCTACTCGGCTGAGGAGTACCGGTTCCGGCGGCTCGCCGAACTCGACCGCGTCGCGGCCACCGGCCTTACCCCGGTGCGTCTGCTGACCCGTTGGGAGCATGCGGTCGAGGAGGTCGGGGCCTGGCGGTTCGTGCCCTGCGTGGTTCACGGCGACCTGGCCGGAGACAACGTGCTCGCCGACGGGGAAGCCGTGTCGGCGGTGACGGAGTGGTCGGAGACCCGGGTGGCCGATCCGGCGGACGATCTGGCCTGGGTGGCGATCGGGGCGACGGAACCGGTGCTGGGTCAGGTGCTGGAGGCGTACGTCGAGGCACGGAGCGAACCGGTAGACACGGATCTCACCCGTCGGGCGCGCTTGTCCGGAGAGTTCGCGATCGCCCGCTGGCTCCTGCACGGCGTTCACGCCGACGACGCGGCGATCGTGGACGACGCGGTGCAGATGCTCGCCGATCTGGAAGCCGGGGTCGGTGACGAGTCCTGGTGAGCGCGTTCGGCTGAGGGTCGCCTCGCTGAACGTGTTCTCCGGGCGGACGGCTCGGGGGTTGGCGGCGGGGCCGGAGGCCTTGGCCGACGCAGTGCGTCTGCTCGACGTCGATGTGCTGGCCTGCCAGGAGGTGGATCGCCGGCAACCGCGTTCGGGGTTGGTGGATCAGACCTCGGAGATGGCCAAGGCGATGGATGCGCCGTACGCGCGGTTTGCTCCGACGGTCTTGGGGACGCCCGGGGAGCCGGGATGGACGGCGGCCACTGGAGAGCCGGCGGAGACCGATGCCGCGGCCTACGGGGTGAGCCTGGTCTCCCGCTGGAAAGTCGAAGATTGGTACGAGCTGCGGCTTACCCCAGCCCGAGGTCGCTTTCCGTTGCTGATTCCTGGCCGCCCACCGCGGATGATCTGGCTCCGGGACGAACCTCGCGTGGCGCTGGCAGCGCGGCTGGAGATGGGCGTGACCGTGGTCTGCACGCACCTGTCGTTCGTACCCGGGGTCAACCTGCGCCAGCTCCGGCAGGTCCGGCGCTGGCTGGAAGGCCTGGCTCTACCTGGGCCGGTCGTGGTCATGGGAGACCTGAACCTGCCCCCCTTGCCGGTACGTCGCGCTACGGGGTGGACGCCGCTGGTGACCGCGGCCACTTTTCCGGGCTGGCGTCCTGGTGTGCAGCTCGACCACGTGCTGGGGGTTGGCCTGCCGCCCGGCACGACCGCCCGCGGGGAGCTGACCGAGGAACTTCCGGTGGGTGACCACCGTGCGGTTCGGGTGTTTCTGGATCTGCCGGGCGGCGGTTTTGGCCCCATTGTCAATGCTTTGCCCGAGGGGTCGACACCGGCCTGACCGCGCCCGTGATCTTGGCGTTCAGAGCCGGTAGGTAGGGTTGCCGATATGACATGGCTTGTGACCGGCGGCGCCGGGTACATCGGTGCGCACATCGCCCGCTGCCTCGAGGAGTCCGGGCGGTCCGTCGCCGTCCTGGACGACCTCTCGACCGGCATACGGGATTTCGTCGGCTCCGGCACGACCTTCCACCAGGGCTCGATCCTGGATCCGGAGGCGCTGCGGGCGGCCCTGACCGAGACCGACGGCACGCCGATCACCGGCGTGATCCACTGCGCGGGCTTCAAGTACGCGGGTGAGTCGGTGAAACGACCGCTGCACACGTACACCCAGAACGTGCGCGGCACCCAGCACCTGCTCGAGGTGATGGCCGAGGTGGGCGTCCAGCGCATCGTCTTCTCCTCCAGCGCAGGCGTCTACGGCACTCCGGACGTCGAACTGGTCACCGAGGAGACGGCGACGACGCCCGAATCTCCTTACGGTGAGAGCAAGCTCATCGGCGAGTGGCTGCTGCGCAACGTCGGCCGGGTCTCCGACCTGACTCACACCTCGCTGCGCTACTTCAACGTGGTGGGCTCGGGGTACTCCGACATCTACGACGTAAGCCCGTTCAACCTCTTCCCTGTCGTGATGAAGACGCTTACAGAAGGCGGCATTCCGAAGGTCCGGGGCAACGACTACCCCACGCCGGACGGTTCCTGCGTGCGTGACTACGTGCACGTCCAGGACATCGCCCTGGCGCACGTCGCGGCCGCGGCCCGGATGGAGAACGGCACGCCGATCGAGCGGGTCTACAACCTGGGCAGCGGAACCGGCGCCTCGGTGCTGGAGATCATGAGCGCGGTCGCCAAGGTCACCGGAATTGCCTTCGAGCCGGAGATTCTCGACCGCCGCCCGGGCGACCCGGCGCGGATCGTGGCGGCCGGCGACCTGGCCCGGCGCGACCTGGAGTGGGACACCCGGCACAGCCTGGAGGACATGGTCGCCTCCGCGTGGACGGCCTGGCAGGCCGTTTCCGGGAAGTAAGGACGCCGGCGAGGCCCATGGGTGCAGGGGGGCACCTATGGGTGTCGCTGAGTAATGACGATCTGACGGACCGTCGGCCCGGATCCGGGTTCCCTGAGCCGTGATCCCCCGATGCGGCGAATTGTCAGTGTCTCAGGGCAGACTGTCGGTCATGGAGACCGGTTCGCCGAGGAAGCACCGTAACGACCCTGGGGTGATGCAGCGCCTGCTGACCACCCCCGCCCGGTGGGCGGTGGTCGGGCTGTCCGACAACCGCACCCGCCCGGCCTACGGGGTGGCGCGGTACGTGCAGAACCTGGGCATGCGCATTGTCCCGGTGCATCACAAGGCCGACACGGTGCACGGCGCCCGTGGCTACCGCACGCTGGCCGAGGCCGTGGCCGCCGAGGGCCCGATCGACGTGGTCGACCTGTTCGTCAACAGCCAGTGGGTGGGCGACGTGGTGGACCAGGCGATCGAGATCGGCGCCAAGGCGGTCTGGCTGCAGCTCGGCGTGGTCGACGAGGCCGCCGCGGCCCGGGCCGCCGCCGCCGGGCTGGCCGTCGTGATGGACACCTGCCCGGCGATCGAGGCCCCCCGGCTCGGTGTGGCATGAGCGAGCGCAGCAAAGGGCAGAGCGGGTCGCTCGGGCTGACCACGAGCGTCAGCAAGGAGGAGGCGTGAGCGAGGACGGGGAAGACCGGTACTGGACGCCGGACGAGGCGGCCGGACGGCCCAAGCGCCGCCCGCAGTCGCCTTCGTCCTCGCCGTCGACTCCGCCGGAGGGCGACGAGGTCGGGGACCTGTACCGCCAGCACGGCGGTGGGGCCGATCCGAACGCTCAGTACGGGCAGCAGGTGGATCACCGGGAAGGCCAGTACGGCGGCGCCGGGCAGTACGGGGGCGCCGGCCAGTACGGGGGCGGGCAGTACGGCGCGGGCCAGGCCGGTGGTGACCAGTACGGCGCCGGGCAGTACGGCGCGGGTGGTTACGGGCCGGCCGGGCGCGGCCCGGGCGGTCCCGGTGGGCCCGAGGGTTCGGGCGGGCCGGGAGGTCCTGAGGGTCCTGGGGGTCCGGGGCGTCCCTGGTCGGCGCCGAACCTGGGCCGGCTGCGGATGCCGAAGCTCCGGCTGCGGCTGATTGTGCTGATCGTCGTCGGCCTGCTGATCGCCTACCCGATCATCCTCGGCTTCACCGCGTGGACCAGCCTGAACCGGGTCGACGCGATCGGCCCGGCGCACGAGAACTCCAAGCTGGAGGACACGCCGGGCCGTACCTACCTGGTGGTCGGCAGCGACGCCCGCAGCGACCTGAGCGCCGAGGAGAAGAAGGACCTGGGCACCGGCTCGGTGGCCGGGCAGCGCACCGACACGATCATGCTGCTGCACGTGCCCAGCAGCGGGCCCACCGTCCTGATCAGCGTGCCCCGCGACTCCTACGTCCCGATCCCCGGCCACGGCAGCAACAAGATCAACGCGGCCTACTCCTTCGGCGGCCCCTCACTGCTGATCGAGACCCTGGAGAACGTCGGCGGGGTGAAGATCGACGAGTACGTCGAGACCGGCCTGGGCGGCTTCGCCGACATCGTCAACGCGATCGGCGGCGTCACGCTCTGCCCGAAGCGCGCCATGAAGGACGCGAAGGCCCACATCAACCTGAAAAAGGGCTGCCAGGAGATGAACGGCAAGACCGCGCTCGGCTACGCCCGGGCCCGGTACAGCGACCCCCGCGGCGACCTCGGCCGGGTGGAACGCCAGCGCGAGACCCTCGCCGCCATCGCCAAGAAGACCCTCTCCCCCGGCACCCTGATCCAGCCCTGGCGGGCCATCCCGGCCGCCAAGGCCGGCGGCGGCGCCCTCACCGTCGACAAGTCCACCGGCCCGGTCGCCCTGACCAAGTTCGTCCTGGCCATGCGGGCCGTCTCCGGCAAGAACGGCATCTCGATGACGGTCCCGATCGGCGACACCGACTACCGGGTGAACGGCATGTCCACAGTGAAGTGGGACCGGACCCAGGCCCTGGAGATGTTCAAGGACCTGAAGAACGACGACACGTCGGCGCTGAAGGAAATGGCCGACGCGCAGGCCAAGGCGTCCGGCTCGTAGCTCGGCCGAAGGGCCGAAGAGGAGGCCCGGGCCTTCTCTTCGGCCCTTGCCGACGCTCGCAGCGGAAGGGCTAGCGGGCGGTGAAGCCGGTGGTGGGCCGGGGCGACGGGGTGGAGGCGGAACCGCCGGCGTCCTTGGTTCGGGCCCGCAGCTTTTCGCCCTTTTCCGTGGCCGCGTCGCGCAGACCACCGGCGAAGTCGATCAGGGCGGTGCGCAGGGCCGCGGCTTGTTCGGTCTCCCCCGCAGCGAGGATGCGAACCGCGAGCAGGCCGGCGTTGCGGGCACCGCCGATGGAGACCGTGGCGACCGGGACGCCGGCCGGCATCTGCACGATGGAGAGCAACGAGTCCATGCCGTCCAGGTACTTCAGCGGGACGGGGACGCCGATCACCGGGAGCGGGGTGACGCTGGCGAGCATGCCCGGGAGGTGGGCGGCGCCGCCGGCACCGGCGATCAGGACGCGCAGGCCCCGCTCGTGGGCGCCCGCGCCGTAGGCGATCATTTCCTGCGGCATGCGGTGGGCGGAGACGACGTCGGCCTCGTAGGGCACGCCGAACTCCTCCAGGGCGAGCGCGGCGGCCTCCATCACCGGCCAGTCCGAGTCCGAGCCCATCACGAGGCCGACCAGCGGCTGTACTGCCATGTGAAAAACCTCGTTCACTCGTCGATGTCGCCGCGGATGAACGCCGCGGCGTGCCGGGCCCGGGCCAGGCAGTCGTCCAGGTCGTCGCCGCAGACGGTCACGTGGCCGACCTTGCGGCCGGGACGGACCTCCTTGGCGTACATGTGCACCTTCACGCCCGGATCGTGGGCCATCACGTGCAGGTAGCTGCGGTAGAGGTTCTCGTACTCGCCGCCGAGCACGTTGACCATCACGCTCCACGGCGCGCGGGCCCGGACCTCGCCCAGCGGCAGGTCCAGGACAGCGCGCAGGTGCTGCTCGAACTGGCTGGTCACGGCGCCGTCGATGGTCCAGTGGCCGGAGTTGTGGGGGCGCATGGCGAGTTCGTTGACCAGGATGGCGCCGTCCGCGGTCTGGAACATCTCCACCGCCAGCACGCCGACCACGCCCAGCTCACCGGCGATCCGCAGGCCCACCCCGGTGGCCTCGACGGCCTGCTCCTCGGTGAGTCCGGGGGCCGGGGCGATCACCTCGTGGCAGATCCCGTCCTTCTGGGTGCTCTCCACCACCGGCCAGGCCGCCGCCTGTCCCGATGGGCTGCGGGCGATCAGCGCGGCCAGTTCCCGGGTGAAGGCCACCTTCTCCTCGGCCAGCAGCCCGTCCGGCCCGGCCGCGTCCAGCCATTCGCGGGCCACCGGGGAGTCCGAGAACGAGGAGAGCAGCAGCACGCCCTTGCCGTCGTAACCGCCCCGCGGCGTCTTCAGCACTACCCCGGCGCCATCCAGGGATTCAGCGAACGCGGCCAGCTCGTCCCAGGTGCGCACCTGGGCCCAGCGGGGGCAGGGCAGGCCGAGCTGGGTCAGCCGCTTACGCATGACCAGCTTGTCCTGCGCGAAGCCGAGGGCGGCCGGGCCCGGGCGGACCGGGACCCCGTCGGCGACCAGCTTCTCCAGGATCGCGCCGGGGACGTGTTCGTGCTCGAAGGTCAGCACGTCGCACTCGGCGGCGAAGGCGCTGACGGTGGCCAGGTCGGCTGGGCTGCGGGCGTCGCCGACCGGGGCGTCGTGGATGGCCAGGGCGGCGCTGCTGGTCGCCGACTCGGCCAGGACGCGCAGGCGCACACCCATCTCGACGGCCGGGGGCTGCATCATCCGGGCCAGCTGGCCGCCGCCGATCACCCCGACGGTCGGGAAACCGCCCGGGATCGGGTCGGCCGCGGTCAGCGGGGTGAGCCGGACCGTGCCGAAGGGACCGGCGGCGCCGTCGGCGGCCGGCTGAGCGTCAGGAGAACTGGAGACCACGGTCGTCAGCGTAACGATGCACGGGGTGTGCACCCGTATCGGCCGTACGAGCAGGTCTGACGCCTGCGGGTCGGCTCGGCTGGGCGATCCTCAGGTTGGCGTGGCACTGTTAGGGAAATGGCTGCCCAAACCGCTCATCCGCGCCCGACCGACCGGGGGCGACGGTGACCGATGTGCACACGCCCGGTGCGGACCAGGGCACGCAGGGCTCGGTCGTCACCCGGATGCGCCAGTCCGTCGACCTGCTCTACCGCGAGGTGGTGAAGTTCGGGGCGGTCGGCGCGATCGCCTTCGTGGTCGACACCGGCGTGTTCAACCTGCTGCTGCACACCTCGCTGGGTGAGCCGTTCAACCTCGACCACAAGCCGCTGACCGCGAAGACGGTCTCGGTGCTGGTGGCCACCGTGGTGGCCTGGGTGGGTAACCGGTACTGGACGTTCCGGCACCGCCGGCGCGCGTCCTACCGCCGCGAGTTCGTGCTGTTCGGGGTGATGAACGCGGCCGGCCTGGCGATCTCGCTGGCCTGCCTGGCGTTCTCCCGCTACGTGCTGAAGATGGACTCGCCGCTGGCGGACAACATCTCCGGCAACGTGATCGGCCTCGGGCTGGGCACGCTGTTCCGGTTCTGGGCCTACCGCACCTTCGTGTTCACCCACGAGCACGAGCTCACCGGGGCGGGCGACGCCGACCCGATCCCGCCGGGCACGCCGGAGGCGATCGCCGAGGACCTGGCCGAGGAGCACCAGCGTCATCAGGCCGATCGGCAGCCGGACGAGAGCGCCCGTCGGGAGAGCCACACCCCTTACTGATTGAGGACGCCGGTGGGCACCGACCGCCCGCGAGCAACCGCCCCCAAAGGGGCGGGACGAGCGTCCCCCGTTGGTGGACGTCCCTGATCAGTCCACCGTGATCAACTGGTCGCTGATCCCCATCGGCGCCACCAGCAACGGCTGCACCTGCCCGAATCCGCGCACCAGCCGGGGGCGTTGCGCGACCAGCTCGATGCCCGGGTGGTCCTGCAGCGCCCGGGCGGTGCCCGGATCGGTGACCACGGTGCCCGGCTCGGCCAGCGAGGTCAGCCGGCTGGCCAGGTTCACCGTGTTGCCGTAGACGTCGCCCAGGCTGCGCAGCACCGGACCGTGCACCATGCCCACCCGGACGTCCGGGATCAGGTCGTCGTCGGCCATCCGGGCCGAGATCGACAGCGCGATCAGCGCGCCGGTGGTCGGGTCCGGGGCGATGAACAGCACCTCGTCGCCCACCGTCTTGATCACCCGGCCGCCGCCGGCGGTGACCACGTCCGAGGCCAGGCCCTCGAACCGCTGGACCAGCCGGGACAACTCCCGACGGGGCAGCCGCCGGGAGAGCCGGGTGTAGGCGACCAGGTCGGCGAAGCACACCGTGACCGCGTCGGCGGGCCGCCCGGAGGACGCGTCGAGCCGGCTGATCGCGGCGACCAGCTGGCGCCGGAACGAGTAGAGCAGCAGCTCCTCCAGCTCCGGGGTGAGCTGTTCGATCAGTTTCAGCGGATCCTCCGGCACACCTCCCGGGCTGCGGCTGGCCAGGAACTCCAGCAGCGCCTCGATCTGCCAGGAGACCAGCCGGTCGGTGGTCTGGCCGAGGGCCCGGGCGATGGCGATCGCCGTCTCCTCGTCGATCAGGTCGCGCCGGACCAGACCGACGGCCCGGTCCAGGGCCTGCCGGTCGGTGTCGTTGAACGCCACCTCCTCGTCGTCCACCCCGGGGAAACCGAGGGCCCGCCAGAGCTTCCGGGCGGACAGCAGGGAGACCCCGACCCGCCGCGCCACCTCTCGGCGGCGCAGCGTCCAGGGTCCACCCAGAAGGTGCGAGGTGAACGCGTCCCGGTCGGTCACCGGCGGCGCCCGGGATCTTCCGGAGTGTCCGACGCAGCCTCGGCCCTATTGCCGCGGTACTGGTACTCCCCGTCGAACGCATCGTCCAGGGATCGGGCGACGGACGCATCCAGCCCGCGCCCCTGAACTCCCCGCAGGTCATCCGCCAGTTCGTAGAGCGAGCGCTGGACCACTTCGACCTTGGGGATGTCGGTGAGCACCAGGGGGCCACCCTCGCTGGCGTTCTCCACCTTCAGGGTGCCGCAGCCGAGCATCCGCTCGAACAGGCTGTGCTCGAAGGACACCTCGTTCAGGCGGGACAGCGGCATGTCGTGGCCGGAGCGGTTGAACACGCCCTGCCGCAGGATCAGCCGCTTGGTGGTGAGCACGTAGATCTCGTTCCACCACTTCAGGATCGGCCAGAGCACCCAGCGCAGCGCCACGATCAGGCCGAGCGCGGCCACGATCAGGGTGAGGATCGGCTGATCGATCAGGAACGAGGCCCCGATCAGCGCCAGGATGAGGATCAGCAGCAGGATCGGCCAGGCGATGACCTTGATGTGACGGCGGAGGACGAGGACCAGTTGCTCGTCGTCGGCCAGCAGGTGCGTTGGGAAGCCCATGCCCAGATCATGCCGTTTCCTGGGGGCGGATGTGCACCACGTCGCCTGCTGAGAGGGCTGTAACCGAATCGTCGTAGGCCCTCAGGAGCAGCCGGCCCGCGTCGTCCACGCCCTCGGCGACTCCGGTGCGGATCAGGCCGCCGGGCAACTCGGCCCGCACCGTTGCACCGATCGTGGAGCAGCGCTCACGGTAGGCGGCGGCCAGCCCCGGCAGGTTGCTCTCGTACTCGGACAGACGGCGCGAAAGGGCACGCAGCACCGCGCGCAGCACGGTGTCCCGATCGGTCGTGGCCGAACCGGCCAGTCGCAGCGAGGTGGCGGTGGGGACCGGCAGCTCGGACTCGTCCTGGCTGACGTTCATCCCGATCCCGATCACCACCGCGGGTTCGCCCCCGGCCACCTCGGCCAGGATCCCGGCGACCTTCAGCCGGTCACCCGCGTAGTCGTTCACCCCGTTGCCGATCCCGTTGCTGGGTACCAGCACATCGTTGGGCCATTTCAGGGTGGCCGGCAGGCCACAGATCCGGATCAGCGCATCGGTGACCGCGACCCCGGTGGCCAGACTCAGCCAGTTCCAGGTCTCCATCGGGGTAGACGGCCGCACCAGCACCGAGACACTCAGCCCCGCCCTCGGGGGGATCTGCCAAGCGCGACCCAGCCGCCCGCGTCCTTCATTCTGGCTGTCGGCGACCAGTACCGCGCCGCCCGGTTCACCGGCGCGGGCGCGTTCCAGCAGGTCCGCGTTCGTCGAACCGGTCTCCGCGACCACGTCGACGGAACGCCAGGTGTCCTGCCCCACGGTCAGCGCGGTCCGTAAGGCGGCCTGGCGCAGCGGCGGACGATCAAGGTCGGACCAGGCTGACGACATACTGGCCAGGATAGGACCGGTGTGATCTGCGTCCCGATGCAGCCCCAGTTGAACACTGGGGTGGAGAGCTAGGCTCGCGGCGGAAAGGCCATCCGAACGAGGAGTGCGTGATGTCGGAAGCGGCGTCGAGTAGCGAAGTCCCCTCCGACCCCGGTGAGGACATCAACATCCACACCACCGCGGGGAAGCTGGCCGATTTCCACCGTCGGGTGGATGAGGCGGTGCACGCCGGTTCCGCCCGCGCAGTCGAGAAGCAGCACGCAAAGGGCAAGCAGACCGCCCGTGAGCGCCTCGAGGCCCTGCTCGACCCGGGCTCGTTCGTCGAACTGGACGAGTTGGCCCGACACCGCACCACGGCGTTCGGGATGGACAAGAATCGTCCTTACGGCGACGGCGTGATCACCGGATACGGCACGATCGACGGCCGTCAGGTCTGCGTGTTCAGCCAGGACGCAACGGTCTACGGCGGCGCGCTGGGCGAGGTCTACGGCGAGAAGATCGTCAAGGTCCAGGACCTGGCCGTGAAGACCGGGGTTCCGCTGATCGGGATCAACGAGGGCGGCGGGGCGCGGATCCAGGAAGGCGTGGTCTCACTCGGCCTGTACGCCGAGATCTTCGCCCGGCATGTGAAGGCTTCTGGGGTAATCCCGCAGATCTCGCTGATCATGGGTGCGGCCGCAGGCGGTCACGTCTACGGTCCCGCGCTCACGGACTTCGTGGTGATGGTCGACCAGACCTCGCACATGTTCATCACCGGGCCCGACGTGATCAAAACGGTTACCGGCGAAGAGGTCACGTTCGAGGAGCTGGGCGGCGCCCGCACTCACAACACGCTCTCCGGCAACGCGCACTACCTAGGCACAGACGAGGCGGACGCGCTGGAGTACGTGCGCGCGCTGCTGGCCTATCTGCCGGACAACAACCTTTCTGACCCCCCGGTGCTGGGCGCTACGGAGGACGAGTTCGTTCCGGACGACGAGCTGGACACGTTCATCCCGGACTCGGCCAACCAGCCGTACGACATGCGCACGGTGATCGAACACGTGCTCGACGAGGGCGAGTTCCTCGAGGTGCACGCGCTGTTCGCGCCCAACCTGGTGGTGGGTTTCGGACGAGTCGAGGGACGTCCGGTGGGCGTGGTCGCCAACCAGCCGATGCAGTTCGCCGGCTGCCTGGACATCAACGCCTCGGAGAAGGCCGCGCGGTTCGTGAGGACCTGCGACGCCTTCAACATCCCGGTACTCACCCTGGTGGACGTCCCGGGCTTCCTACCGGGCACCGACCAGGAGTGGAACGGGATCATCCGACGCGGGGCCAAGCTGATCTACGCGTACGCCGAGGCCACCGTCCCCCTGGTCACCGTGATCACCCGTAAGGCCTACGGCGGCGCGTACGACGTGATGGGCTCCAAGCACCTCGGCGCGGACATCAACCTGGCCTGGCCCACCGCGCAGATCGCCGTGATGGGGGCGCAGGGTGCGGTGAACATCCTCTACCGCAACGAGATCAAGCAGGTGATGAGTGAGGGCGGGGACGTCGAGGCGGCCCGCCAGGCGTTCGTCACCGAGTACGAGGACACGCTGGCCAACCCGTACATCGCAGCCGAGCGGGGGTACGTGGACGCGGTGATCCAGCCGTCGCGGACCCGTGAGCACGTGATCCGGGCGCTGCGCGCACTGCGGACCAAGCGCGAGCAGGCGCTGCCGAAGAAGCACGGAAACATCCCGCTGTGATGGGAGCTTCAGGTGAGTGAGAACCCGCGGCCGGCGTTGCAACTCGTTCGGGGTGACGCGACGCCGGAAGAGGTGGCTGCACTGTTGGCGGTGATCGGGGCGGTGAGTGCTGCTACCCCGGAAAGCGATTCGGACGTTGAGGCCGGTTCGGCGTGGACCGATCGGGCTGCGCTGACGCGTCGGCCGCTTGCTCCGGGGCCAGGTGCCTGGCGAGCTTCGGGCTGGGCGCACTAACCCTCGTGATCATGGCAGGGTTTTTTGGGCGCGGGTTGGGGGTGCTTCACTTGGGCGTGAGCACTCATCTGACCCTGGCCTCCGCCTCCCCCGCCCGCCTGGCCACCCTGCGGGCCGCCGGGATCGAGCCGACCGTCCGGGTCTCCTCGGTGGACGAGCCGGCCGTGCTCGAGCGCACCGGCGTCACCGATCCCGAGGACGTGGCCCTGCTGCTGGCCAAGGCGAAGGCCGAGGACGTGGCGAGCGTGGTCGAGCGGGAGTACTTCGCGTCCGAGGACAGTGAGCTCGAGCTCGGCCTGGTGCTGGGCTGCGACTCGGTGCTGGACCTGGACGGGGTGGCCCTGGGCAAGCCGGCCGATGCCGCGGACGCGGTGCAGCGCTGGAAGGACATGCGCGGGCGCAGCGGGCGGCTGTGCACCGGGCACTGGCTGGTCGATCTGCGCGATCCGGAGGAAGGGGGCACCGGAGGGACGCTCGGGGCGGTGTCGGTCACGACGGTGCACTTCGCGAAGATCACGGACGCGGAGATCGAGGCCTACGTGGCGAGCGGGGAGCCGCTGGCGGTGGCCGGGGCGTTCACCGTGGACGGGCTCGGCGGGGCGTTCGTCACCGGGATCGAGGGCGACTTCCACGGAGTGGTCGGGGTCTCCCTGCCGGTGCTGCGGGAGCTGGTGAAGGAACTCGGCGTGGACTGGCCCTCGCTGTGGGCACCCCGGGAGTGAGCCTACGGTTGATTTGCTACACAGCGTGATTAAAAGTTTGTACTGACACCAGATGGTGGCATCGGTACGTTTCGGTTGCCGGGCTCGCTGTGACGCCCAACACTGGACGCATGGGGACCACCGAGCCGGGCCACGGACGGGCGGTCATCGTGCCCGAAATCCCCGATCCGTCCCTCGGCGTCGAAAAAGCCGCAGCTCAGGGCCCGGGGCCGCAGGTCGGTCCGGAGAGTGACGGGACGGCGCCCCGGCCCGCCGTCTCACCTGTCCCGCGCCCGGCCGAACCACCCCTTCTCGCCGCGAATCGCCCTGACACCGATGTCACCGAGCGCGACCGGATGCCCAAAGAGGCGAGGTTTCCGGCCGGTACAGTGACGAACCCGTCGCTTTCCCCCTCTTCCGGAAAGCCCGGAACGCCCGCGGTCCCGCTCTCGCTGATCCAGCTCGCGGTGATCCTGGTCGTCGCCGTCGCGGTCGTCCCGGCGAGCCCCGCCGATCCCCGCACCGCCCTCGCCGTCGCCGCGCCGCTCGTCCTCATGCTCACCGCGCTCTGTCTGTTGCGCTCCGCCCGCCGGGAGCGGATCTCGCCGATCGTCTCCCGGGCCTGGTGGGTGCTGGGTCTCAGCTACGCGATGATGGCCGTGGCCGTGGTCTGCTGGGTGGCCACCGACCACTCGCCGGCCTCGCCGATCATCGCCGCGGTCACCCTGGGCCGGATCGGCCAGGTCACCGCCGTGGTGATGCTGCTGCGCGGTCGCTCACCGCGCTGGGCCCGCAGCGACGGCCTGGACATCACCGTGGTGGTCACCGGCGCCACCGCGATCGGGGTGGCCGCCCTGGAGGTGGTCACCGCCTCGCGCACGCATGCGGCGATCAACGACCCGCAGCCCCCGATCGCCTGGTTCCCGCTGATCGTCGATGTGCTGGTGTTCGTGCTCGCAGTCACCACGGTGGCCGCGACCAGCCGTCCGCTGCGCTCCCAGCTGCACTGGCTGGCGGTCGGGCTGATCCTGGTGACCGTCGCCGACCTGCTGAGTTTCCGGGTCAGCGGCGGCCCGGCGCTGGCCACCGCGCTGGATGCCAGCGCCCCGGCCTGGACCGGCCTGCTGGCGCTGATCGGGCACGCCACGGTCGGCTGGGGGACGGCGGCCGGACCGGGCGGGGCCCGCTCGACCTGGCTGCTGCGGGTCTCCGGCCTGACCCGGCGGTTGCCCGGCCCGCGGGGCGACGGCCCGGCAGCGTTGGTGGTCGCCACCTGCGCGGTGGTCGTCGCCGTATCCCTGCTGCGGCCCGGGGCGCCCCGGATCGGCGCCGTGATCGCTCTCGCTTGCCTGGTCGGAGCGGTCTTCCGCACCCGTGAGGTGCTGCGGGCCGACCGGGAACGCAATCTCGCTACCCCGTTGCGTCCGCACACCGATGCGTTGACCGGTCTGGCCAACCGTCGGGCGCTTTCCGAGGCCCTGGCCGATCCGGGGGCAGAGCATGCTCGCTCCCACCGGCGGGGCACCGGCTTGCTGCTGGTCGATCTGGACAACTTCAAGGACGTGAACGAGGCGCTGGGGTACGAGACCGGCGATCGGCTGCTCACCGGAGTCGGCGCGCGGCTGCGTTCCGCCCTTCGGCCGGACCAGATGCTCGCCCGGCTGGGCAGCGACGAGTTCGCCGTGCTGCTACCCGGCGTAGGCGAAATCGAGGCGCAAAAGACCGCCTGTGGCCTACAGCAGGCGCTTCGGGAGCCGTTCGAGGTCGGCGGTTCGCGGCTGCACGTCGCCGCCAGCATCGGCATCGCCACTGCACCCGGCGGAGAGGATCCCAGCGTGGCGGCCGACCTGCTGCGCCGGGCCGACGTTGCGCTGCACTGCGCCCAGCGCATGCGTTCCGGACAGGCTTTGTACGACCCGCTTGAGGACGACGGCAGCGAGCGTTTGCGGCGCACGGGTGAACTGCGCCAGGCGTTGGCCCGCGGTGACATCGAGGTTCACGTACAACCGCAGGTCGACCTGGGTACCGGCCGGATCGTCGGCGGGGAGGCACTGGCCCGCTGGCGGCACCCGCACGACGGGGTTCTGCTGCCGGCCGCGTTCCTGCCGTTGGCCGAGCACACCGGGCTGGCCCGGCCGATGGCCGCGCTGGTGCTCGACCGGGCCCTGGCGGCCTGTGCGTCCTGGTGGCGGGAGGGGTACCGGGTACCGGTCAGCGTCAATCTGGGCGCCGACGACCTGCGCGACGAGGAGTTGCCCGGACGGGTCCGGGCAGCGCTGGAGCGGCAGTCGCTGCCGCCCACGGCGCTGCGGGTGGAGATCACCGAGCAGTCGCTGCTGGTCGATCCGGAGGCGGCCGCCGGGCTGCTCGGGCGCTGGCGGGCCGACGGCGTCACAGTCTCCATCGACGACTTCGGCACCGGCTACTCCTCGCTCTCCTACCTGCGGGAGCTCCCGGTCGACGAGGTGAAGCTGGACCGCGCGTTCATCGCCGACCTGGCCCGCAAGAACACCCTGACGATCGTGCGGCACACCATTGCGATGGCCCACGGGCTGGACGCCCGGGTGGTCGCCGAGGGGATTGAGGACGTGGACACCGCCCACCAGCTCGCGGCGATGGGGTGCGACGTCGGGCAGGGGCTGGTCTACGGGGCCGCGATGACCGCGCCGGAGTTCCTCGAGCGGCTCCGCGCGGTCCCCGCCGACCGGCCCGCCGATCGTCGGGGTCCGATCTGAAGGCCCGGTTTCCCAGGAGACTGAGATAACTTGAGCTGCCATGGACGGCCGCTCCCCAGATCGCGGATCACGCCGCGGCCCGGAGAGTGGCTCCGCACCGCAGGCGCCGAAGACACGCCGCGAACTCCGCGCCGAGCGGGAGGCGGCCGAGCGGGCGCGGACCGGCGAGCAGCTCACCCGCCCCGGCCAGACCCCGCTCGCGCCCGGTCAGGCCCCGCCCGAGGGTTCGTTCTTCGACCAGCCTTCACCGCACCGCAGCGGCCCACCCAGTCAGCCCGTCGACCGGCAGTCCGGCTCCCCCAGCCGGCCGGTCTCCCAGCCTCCGGCCGACTGGTCGGGGCCCGTTGCGCGCCGGAGTCCCCCGCCGACCCCACGCCCGTGGGACAACCCGGCGCCGCAGGGCCCGCGGCCCTGGGACGACCCCGCCCGGCAGTCACCAAACCCCGCGCACCCAGGAACCGACTTCGGAAGCCAACCCCCGCGTCCGTGGGATACCCCGACCACCCAAGACCAGCGTCCACTGGTCGATCCCGCACGCCAGCCCGAGCGTCACGCAACTGGCCCCGTCGCTCGCAACCAGCGTCCTCAAACTGGCCCTTTGGAAGAGCGCATTCCTGTTCGGAACACGCCCTTCAACGGCTTCCCCGTAAGTCACGAGTCCCCCGAAACGATCCACGAGGCGGCCATGCGCTCCACCGGCATGCCGCCCCCCAAGACGCAGTCCCGCCGCGACCGGTCCCAGCGCCTACCCGCGTCTGCCGAAGAAGAAGACCGGCACGAAGACGAAGAGGAGCACGAGCCTCACAAGCCGGTCGACAAGCGCAAACGCCGTCGCAACGGGATCTGGCTGACCTTCGTCGCACTCCTGCTCGCGGCCTGGACGGCGACGATGTTCATCAATTCGACGTCGCCCCTGGTCACCGCTCCCTCGGCGGTCATGCCCCTGGTCACGATCTGCGCCCTACCCGTGATCGCGATCGGCGTCGGGGGTAAGCACTTCGTCTCCACCGGCATCGCAGCGATTGCCGCGTTGCTGCCGTGGGCAATGGTCGCGGGGTATGCCTCGTCTCGAGAAGCGCCCGTGGGTAAGACCGTCACGGTGCGCGTTATGTCGGTCGACGGCTCGCTGGGGCGGGCAAACGCCAACGCCGTAGCAGCGGCGGCGAAGACCTACGCAGCCGACGTCGTGGTCATCACCGGGCTGAGCTCGACGCTTGCGCACGGGCTCACCGTGGCCGGGCTGGACCGGCAGCTGCCCCCGCTGTGGGTGCAGGTCCCGAGCAATCAGAACACCGGCATCGGGATCTACAGCCGGCTCGCGATCTCGGACCTGACCAGCGTCGATGGACTCAGCAGACCGGCTGCCTCGGGCGTGCTGCAGGCCGACGGGGCCCGGGTCGGCCTGACCGTCGCGCAGATCGGCGGCGGCACGCTGTTCCCGGCCGCGAGCCGGTCGGCAGACCTGAAGAAGCTGGCCGCGCAGAAGGTGGCCGGCGCGAGCACCGGCTCGTTCCTGGTCGGGTCCCTGAACACGACGCCCTGGCAGCCCGGGTTCCACTCACTCGAGAAGGCCGGCTGGGAGGACGCGGCCGACGTGACCGGGAAGGGCCTGCGCCCGACCTGGCCGTCCTGGTCCCCGCTCCCGATCACCCCGGCCGACCACCTGCTGGTCGATCAGAAGATCGGGGTGGCCTCGACCGCCACGGTGAACATCGGCGGCAGCTCGCACCGCGCCCTGGTGGTGTCGCTGGAGGTGCCGACGGGCTGACTCAGCCCGTCGGCACGCACCGACGATCAACTGCGGCGACCTCGTTCAACCGGAAATTCCGGCGCCCGCGGAGCGACCGGTCAGGACCGGCCGGCCTCCTTCAGCTGCGCCTCGTACTGGCTGCGGACCTCGTCCATGTCGAGCTCGCGGACCTGGCTGAGGATGCTCTTGAGGGCTTCCTCCGGCAGGGCGCCCGGCTGGCCGAAGACCGGGATCCCGTCGCGGTACACGACCAGCGTCGGGATCGAGGTCACGCCGTACTGAGCAGCGAGTTCCTGCTGGTCCTCGGTGTCGACCTTGGCGAAGACGGCGTCGTCGTTGGACTCCGACACCTTCTCGAAGATCGGGCCGAACCGCTTGCACGGACCGCACCACTCCGCCCAGAAGTCGATCAGGACGATCCCGTCCTGGACCGTTTCGTCGTGGTTCTGCGTAGTCATCGTCAAAGTAGCCACGGTTGGTCAACCGAGTTTCCCGCGGCACGATTCCCGGGGACCGGGACGCCGGGCTCAGTGGCCCGGGTCACTCCGCAGGGGGTCCGGGACGAAGGTGCCGGGGATACGCTCCACCGCAGAGGAGAGGAGCGACATGACGATGCCAGCATCGACCCGGTCCATCAGCAAGGTCCTCATCGCCAACCGGGGTGAGATCGCCGTGCGTATCGCCCGGGCCTGCCGGGACGCCGGTATCGCCTCGGTGGCCGTCTACGCCGAACCCGACCGGGACGCCGTGCACGTCACCGTCGCCGACGAGGCCTACTCGCTGGAGGGCACCACCGCCGCCGAGTCGTACCTGGTGGTGGACAAGCTCCTGGACGTGGCCGCGCGGTCCGGCGCCGACGCGGTGCACCCCGGCTACGGCTTCCTGGCCGAGAACGCCGACTTCGCCACCGCCGTGCTGGCCGCCGGGCTCACCTGGATCGGGCCGCCGCCCGCGGCGATCGACGCGCTCGGCGACAAGGTCAAGGCCCGGCACATCGCCCAGCGGGCCGGTGCGCCCTTGGTCCCCGGTACCTCGGACCCGGTGTCCGGCGCGGACGAGATCGTCGCCTTCGCCCAGGAACACGGTCTGCCGGTGGCGATCAAGGCGGCCTTCGGCGGCGGGGGTCGCGGCCTGAAGGTGGCCCGCACCCTGGAGGAGATCCCCGAGCTGTTCGAGTCGGCCACCCGTGAGGCGGTCGCCGCGTTCGGCCGGGGCGAGTGCTTCGTCGAGCGGTTCCTCGACCACCCCCGCCACGTCGAGACCCAGTGCCTGGCCGACGAGCACGGCAGCGTGGTCGTCGTCTCCACCCGCGACTGCTCGCTGCAGCGGCGCAACCAGAAGCTGGTCGAGGAGGCCCCGGCGCCGTTCCTCACCCAGGCCCAGACCACCGAGCTGTACCGGGCGTCCAAGGCCATCCTCGCCGAGGCCGGCTACGTCGGCGCCGGCACCTGCGAGTTCCTGGTCGGCCCGGACGGCACCATCTCCTTCCTCGAGGTGAACACCCGGCTCCAGGTCGAGCACCCGGTCAGCGAGGAGGTCACCGGCCTGGACCTGGTTCGCGAGCAACTGCGGATCGCCACCGGCGAGCCGCTGGGCTACGGCGACCCGGAGATCCGCGGGCACGCGATCGAGTTCCGGATCAACGGCGAGGACGCGGGCCGCAACTTCCTGCCCCAGCCCGGCACGGTGTCGAGGTTCGAGGCGCCGTCCGGCCCGGGCGTGCGACTGGACTCCGGTGTGGTCAGCGGCTCGGTGATCGGCGGCGGCTTCGACTCGATGCTGGCCAAGCTGATCGTCACCGGCGCCACCCGGCAGCAGGCGCTGGAACGGTCGCGTCGCGCGCTGGCCGAGTTCGTCGTCGAGGGCCTGCCCACCGTGCTCCCCTTCCACCGGGCCGTGGTGTCCGACCCAGCCTTCACCTCCGACCCGTTCAGCGTGCACACCCGGTGGATCGAGACCGAGTTCGAGAACACCATCGAGCCCTGGACCGGCCCGGCGGCCGAGGACGCGCAGGAGGAGCCCCGCGAGCGGATCGTCGTCGAGGTCGGCGGCAAGCGCCTCGAGGTCGTGCTCCCGGCCGGGCTGGGCTCTTCGGGTGTTGCGAAACCGGCGGCAACGAAGAAGGCTCCCCGGCGCGCCAAGAAGGCTGCGGCGGCGGTCAGTGGGGACGCGCTGACGTCGCCGATGCAGGGCACGATCGTCAAGGTCGCGGTCGAGGAGGGCCAGCGGCTGGAGGCCGGCGACCTGGTCGTCGTGCTCGAGGCGATGAAGATGGAACAGCCGCTGACCGCGCACAAGGCCGGCACCGTGACGGCCCTGGCCGCGGCCATCGGCCAGACCGTGACCTCGGGTGCGCTGATCTGCGAGCTGAAGGACTAAAACCTTCCGTGATCATGCAGTTCCGCCCTGGTGATCATGCACTGCATGATCACCAGGGGATCAGCTGCTGCGGTTGTGCAGCTGACGGGCGGCCTCGGCCAGGGAACCGGAGATCGACGGGTACACGGTGAAGGCCGAGGCCACGTCGTCCACGGTGAGGCGGGTGGCGACGGCCAGGGTCACCGGGTGGATCAGCTCGGAGGCGCGCGGGGCGACCACGGTCCCGCCCAGCACCCGGCCGGACGGCGAGGCGAAGAGCTTGACGAAGCCGTCGTGGATGCCCTGCATCTTGGCCCGGGGGTTGGTGGCCAGCGGCAGCTTTACGACGACGGCCTCGAGTCCGGCGTCCACCTGGGCCTGGGTGACCCCGACGGTGGCGATCTCGGGCGAGGTGAACACGTTCGAGCTGACCAGGCGCAGTTCCAGCGGGGAGACCGCGTCGCCGAGCGAGTGCCACATCGCCTTGCGGCCCTGCATCGCCGCCACCGAGGCCAGCGGGAAGACCCCGGTGCAGTCGCCGGCCGCGTAGATCCCCCGCACCGAGGTCCGGGACACCCGGTCGACCTCGATGTGCCCGGACGCGGTGAGCGTCACCCCGGCCTCCGCCAGCCCGAGTCCGGTGGTGTTGGGCACCGCGCCGACCGCCATCAGACAGTGCGAGCCCTCGACGGTCCGGCCGTCCGACAGCGTGACCACGACACCAGCGTCCGTACGTTTGACGCTCTGCGCGCGGGAGCGGGACAGAACCTCCATGCCGCCGCGCCGGAAGACATGCTCCAGCACCTCGGCCGCGTCCGCGTCCTCTCCCGGCAGCACCCGGTCCCGGCTGGAGACCAGCGCGACCTGGCTGCCGAGGGCGTGATAGGCGCTGGCGAACTCGGCGCCGGTGACCCCGGAGCCCACCACGATCAGTTTCTCCGGCAGTTCCTCGAGGTCGTAGAGCTGGGTCCAGTTCAGCACCCGCTCGCCGTCCGGCCGGGCGTCCGGCAGCTCGCGCGGGCTGGCGCCGGTCGAGATCAGCAGCGTGTCGGCCTCGATCGTCCCCGAACCGACCTTCACCCGGGACGGCCCGTCGAGCACCCCCCGGCCCTCGACGATGCGCACCCCCTCGGCCTCCAGGCGCCGGGTGATGTCCAGCGACTGGGCCTGGGCCAGTCCCTTCACCCGCTGGTTGACCGCGCCCAGGTCGGCCCGCACCTGGCCGAGACCGCGGATGCCGAGCTGACCGGCGCCGGCCACCGTGGCCAGCACGTCGGCGGTGGCGATCAGGGTCTTGCTCGGGACCACGTCGGTGAGCACCGCGGCCCCGCCCAGACTGTGCTCGTCCACCACCGTGACGTCGGCCCCCAGCTGGGCGGCGACCAGCGCCGCCTCGTAGCCGCCGGGGCCGCCGCCGACGATGACAATCCTGCTCTTCACGCTCACGGCCTCTAGTCTCCCAGCAAAGCGCCGAGCGGGCGTTTGCACGGTGGGACGGGGGAATCTCTACCCTGTCATCCATGGATCTCTACGCCGCCTACGGCGCGAATCTCGACCCCGAGCGGATGGCGCTTAGGGCCCCGCACTCGCCGCTGCGCGGCTTCGGGTGGATCACCGGCTGGCGGCTGACGTTCGCCGAGGTGCCGAACGCCGTCGACGGGGCCCTGGCCACCCTGGTGGAAGACCCGACGGCCCAGGTCTACGTGAGCGTGCACGACGTGACCCCGGGCGATGAGCAGGCCCTGGACGAGTGGGAGGGGCTGGCCACCGGGCTGTCCCGGAAGATCCACGTCCGGGTGCACACGCTGGACGGCGACGTCGTCGCCTGGGTGCACGTGCTGGACGCGTACGAGGGGGGCCTGCCCGCCGCCCACTACCTGGGCATGCTGGCCGACGCGGCCGAGGCCGGTGGGGCGCCGCACGACTACGTGCACACCCTGCGCACCCACGAGTGCGTCTCCAGCGACACCCCGGAGCACCTCCCCGCGAACGACTCGAACGAGAAGTGACCTCGATGAGCGAAGAGCCCAAGGAGCTCGCGGCCCGGGCCGCCGCCCGGCTGGCCGAGCTGACCGGGGTCGAGAAGCACGACGTGGCCCTGGTGCTCGGCTCCGGCTGGGCCCCGGCCGCCGACCTGCTCGGCGAGACCGTGGCCGAGGTGCCGGCCACCGAGGTTCCCGGCTTCTCGGTCTCCGGGGTGCCCGGTCACGTCGGGAAGCTGCGTTCGGTCCGGATCGAGGCCGCCGAAGGCGCCCGGCACGCCCTGATCCTCGGCAGCCGCACGCACTACTACGAGGGCAAGGGCGTTCGGGCGGTGGCGCACGGCGTGCGCACCGCCGCGGCGGCCGGCTGCTCGACGATCGTGCTGACCAACGGCTGCGGCGGGCTGAACCCCGAATGGCCGCCCGGCACCCCGGTGCTGATCAGCGACCACATCAACCTGACCGGGGCGTCCCCGCTGGAGGGCGCCACCTTCATCGATCTCACCGATCTGTACTCGTCCCGGCTACGGGCGATCTGTCGCCAGGTGCAGCCGGACCTGCCGGAGGGCGTCTACGCGCAGTTCCGCGGGCCGCAGTACGAAACCCCGGCCGAGGTAAGAATGGCCGGGCGGCTGGGGGCGGACCTGGTCGGCATGTCCACCGCGCTGGAGGCGATCGCGGCCCGCGAGGCCGGGCTCGAGATTCTCGGCGTCTCCCTGGTGACGAACCTGGCCGCCGGGATCTCCGGGCAGCCGCTGAGTCACGAGGAGGTCCTGGCCGAGGGCCGGGCCGCGGCCCAGCGGGTCGGCTCGATGCTGGCCGAGGTGGTCCGCCGACTCTGACCGTCCGCCGGCTCCGACCGTCCGGCGGCTCCGACCGTCCGGCGGCTGCGACCGTTGGGCGGCTGCGACCGTCGGGCGGCGGACCGGAGGATGCCCGGGATCGGGCGGTTTCGGCCCTAAAGGTCGGCCGTTCCGGTCACGAAAACCGTCCGGTATGCGTCCAGAGGATGGCGACCAGGTAAGTTCTCGGTGTGGACGAAACCGAGCTCGCCGGTCTGGTCGACCGGGCGACCCACTGGCGGGACGCGGATCCGGACCCCCGCACCCGGCTTGAGGTGGACCGCCTGATCGAGCTGGTCACCTCCGGCGACTCGAAGGTCTCCGGAGGGGCCGGCACCGATCTGGCCCAGCGCTTCTCCGGCTCGCTGCAGTTCGGCACCGCGGGTCTGCGCGGCGCCCTGGGGGCCGGGCCGAACCGGATGAACCGGGCCGTGGTGATCCGGGCCGCGGCCGGGATCGCCGCCTATCTTCAGAGCGCCCTCGCCGACGGGCCGCCGCCCCGGGTGGTCGTGGGCTACGACGCCCGGCGCGACTCCGACGTGTTCGCCCGCGACACCTGCGCCGTGCTCACGGCCGCGGGCTGCCAGGCCCATCTGCTGCCCGGCCCGCTGCCCACTCCGGTGCTGGCCTTCGCCCTCCGCAAGCTCGACGCGGACGCCGGGATCATGGTGACCGCCAGCCATAACCCGCCGCAGGACAACGGTTACAAGGTGTATCTCGGTGGCCGGGCCGACTCCTCCCCCGGCAGCGGCGCGCAGATCGTGCCCCCGATGGACGAGGGCATCTCCTTCCGGATCGCCTCCGTCCTCCCGGCGATCGACGTGCCGATGGCCCTGGACGGCTGGCAGTCGATCGGATCCGAAATGGTGGACGCCTATCTCGAGTCGGTCGGTTCGGTCCTGACTCCGGGAGCGGCCCGGGACCTTTCCATCGTCCTCACCCCCTTGCACGGGGTAGGTGGGGAAACCGCGGTAAGGGCCTTCCGGGCCGCCGGATTCGCGGCCCCGCACCTGGTCGCGGAGCAGGCCCAGCCGGATGCCGCGTTCCCGACCGTGAGCTTCCCGAACCCGGAGGAGCCGGGTGCGCTCGACCTGGCCCTGAAGGCCGCCCGCAAGCACCACGCCGACCTGGTGATCGCCAACGACCCGGACGCCGACCGGTGCGCGGTGGCGGTGCCGACCGGTGCGCAGACCCCCGGCGATGACTGGCGGATGCTGCGCGGAGACGAGGTCGGCGCCCTGCTGGGCGAGTACCTGCTCCGCCGGAATGCCGGGCCTTCGCCGAAAATCGTTGCCAGTTCGATCGTCTCGTCCCAACTACTGGCCCGGATCGCGCAGGCGCACGGCGCCCGGCACACCGAGACGCTGACCGGGTTCAAGTGGCTGGCCCGGGTGCCGGACCTGTTGTACGCCTACGAGGAGGCGCTCGGCTACTGCGTGGCGCCGGAGAGCGTGCGCGACAAGGACGGGATCAGCGCGGCCCTGCTGATCGCCGAATTCGCCGCCGAACTGAAGGCCGAGGGCCGCACCCTGCTGGACGCCCTGGACGACCTGGCCCAGCAGCACGGACTGCACGCCACCGACCAGTTCTCGGTGCGGGTGGACGATCTGGCCCAGATCGAGCAGATGCTGACCCGGATCACCCAGCACCCGCCGGCCACGCTGGCCGGGAGCGCGGTGAAGTCGGCCGAGGACCTGGCCGAGGGCGTCGACGGCCTGCCCGGCACCCCCGGCCTGCGCTACCGCACAATCGACGGCGACCGGGTGATCATCCGGCCCAGCGGCACCGAAGCGAAGCTGAAATGCTATCTGGAAGTGGTGATCCCGGCCGATTCGGTGCCGCAGGCCCGGCAGGTGGCCGCCGAGCGGCTGGCCCGGATCACCGCCGACGTCTCCCAGGCCCTGGGAATCACCGCCTGAGGCGACCTTTCAGGGTCGCCGGTAACCGGCGTCCTTAAACGAAAGCTGGGTCACCGGCGGCTCGGGAACCGAGGGGAGCGCCGGCAGGGAGGGCAGGGCCCGCGGCTCCATCCCGACCAGATCGATCTTCTTAGTGAAACCGGCCTTCTCGGCCACTGTCTCGATGTAGTCGTCATCCGGGGCGATCCGCCGCGCCGACTCCAGCAGCTCCTGCGCGTCGGCCGGGCGCAGCTGCAGCAGCCGGACCCCGGCCAGCGAGGCGAGCGCCCGCGCCGCCTCCGGGAACCGGGTCAGGTACTCCACCAGATCGCCGTCGGCGGCGCTTGGGTCGGAGAACGCCAGGTTCACCTCGGCCCGCAGGTAGGCCAGGTGATCGCCGTCCGGATCCATCTCGAACCGGCGCAGCGCCGTGTCCAGACCGGTGTGGTCGTGACCGGCCTCGTTCAGGGCGACGGCCAGGTCCCGCACGATCGTCGAGTCCTCCGGGTGCAGCTGCATGGCCCGGCGCAACAGCGGAACGGCCAGGTCGTAGCGCTCCCGCAGATGCAGCAGGCGGCCGAAACGAGCCGGGGCGCCGTCGATCTCGGGGTAGTGCTCGATGAACTGCAGGGCCGACTCGACCGCGGTGTCGGTGTCGTCCCGGTCCAGGTCGATCACGATCAGCGCCTCGACCGCGAGGTCGTCGTCCGGGTGCAGCTCCAGATAGGTGACCAGGTCCAGCCGCGCGTCCTCCGGATCGCCGAGCACCTGCTGGCACTTGCCGCGGACGAACCACATCCGGTCGTCCTGCGGGTTGAGTTCCAGCGAGCGGGTGGCGTGCGGCAGCGCCTCGGCCTCCCGGTCGAGCATCCACAGCGCCCGGGCCAGCCGGCCGTGCTGCGCGCCGTCCTCCGGGTCGGCGGCCAGGGCCTGGCGCAGGTAGGGCACGCACTCGTCGTAGCGGTGCCGGGTGAAGAGCCATTGCCCCATCAGGCCGGCGATCTGGGCCCGCTCCTGCGCGGGCATCGTCACCGCGGCCAGCGAGCAGTCCCGCCAGGCCTGGTCGAACGCCTCGTCGTCGTGCTCCTTGAGCTGGAGCAGGATCGCCGCCCGCTGCAGCAGGGCCTGCGGGTGCGCCATCACCGCGTTCGAGTCCGGCTTCGGCCCGAGCCCCTCGTCGAGCAGTTCCAGGGCCTCGGCCAGGGCCTCGCGGCTGCCGGTGCCGTGGTGCACCCGGTAGATCGCGTCGGCCAGCTTCAGGCCGGTCTCGGCCCGCGGGGCGCCCAGGGCCCGGGCCTTGCGCAGCAGCTCGGCGCCGCGGGCGTACCGGCCCTCGCCGAGCACCACGTCGATCTCGGCCTCGAGCCGGCGCAGCTCACGCATCGACTCCAGGTTGGTGCGGCCGGACTGGTAGTCCGGCGTCAGGGCGGGCCGGCCGGCGCCGATCGCCGCCTTCAGCCGGGGCCAGGAGAACGCGCCGCCGGTCTCCAGCACGCTCGGGTCCAGCACCAGCGAGGGCGGCACCTCCCCCCGGGCCTCGCGCACCGCCGGGCCCTCCACCACCCCGATCCGGGCCCGGCCGTTCTCCAGCACCGGGGCCTTCAGCTTGCCGCTGACCAGCATCGGGAAGGCGTCCGAGACCAGCAGCTTGGCCGAGACGTCGCCGTCCAGCCGGGCTCCCCCGGACGGCCCGGCGCCGGCGAAGACCTCGGAGACCCGCAGATCGCCGTGCACCACCAGCTCCAGGCCGCTGATCGCAATGTTCCGCGCCCGCAGGTCACCCAGGACGTACAGCGACATCCCGGCGTTCGCCCGCACGTGCTGCACGGCCCGGTCGACCCGCAGGCTGCCGGCGATGATCAGCCCGTGCACCTCGGGTTCGGGGCGGGTGAACGCCGCGGACACCTGATCGGCCCCACCGTGCGGCTCCAGGTCGAGTTCTTCCATCTCGACGTCGCCGACGAGCACCAGCAGCGACAACGCCGGGTTGGCGGCCAGCAGCCGGGCCATCATGGTGCGGCGCAGGTCGTAGCGAGCCACCGCGTCCGCCGCGAGCACGCGCCGGGAGCCCGGGAAGCGGGCCGGCCGGTACGCCACCGCTGACTCCTCTCCTGCGCTCAGTCTCGATTCAGCTGGTACCCAGCTGGGCGTACCCAGGTTTCACGACGTTCTCGATCAGCGCGAGCCTTTCATCAAACGGGATGAAAGCACTCTTTAGGGCATTAATGGTGACCCATCGTAAGTCTTCCAGCGACCATCCGGCGTGCTCGACCAGACCCGTCATCTCCCGGGTCATCGAGGTGCCGGACATCAGCCGGTTGTCGGTGTTCACCGTGACCCGGAACCGCAGGTCCTTCAACAGGCCGATCGGGTGCTCGGCGATGCTGGCCACGGCCCCGGTCTGCACGTTGCTGGTCGGGCACAGTTCCAGCGGGATCCGCTTGTCCCGGACCCAGCCGGCCAGCCGGCCGAGCTTCGCCGCCGGCCGCCCGTACTCGTCCCGGCCCCCGACCACCTCGATGTCGTCCATGATCCGGACGCCGTGCCCGAGCCGGTCGGCCCCGCAGACCTGCACCGCCTCCCAGATGCTGGGCAGCCCGAAGGCCTCCCCGGCGTGGATGGTCACGTGCATGTTGGCCTCGTGCAGGTAGTCGAACGCGTCCAGGTGCCGGGACGGCGGGAACCCGGCCTCGGCCCCGGCGATGTCGAACCCGACCACCCCGTTCTCCCGGTGCCGCTCGGCCAGCTCGGCGATCTCCCGGCTGCGGGCGGCGTGCCGCATCGCGGTGACCAGCTGCCCGGTCCGGATCGGGGTACCCGCGGCGGCCGCCTCCTTCTCCCCCTCGGCCAGCCCTTCCTGCACCGCGGCGACCACGTCGTCCAGCGTCAGCCCGGCCTCGAGGTGCTGCTCGGGGGCGTACCGGATCTCGGCGTAGACCACCCCGTCGGCAGCCAGGTCGACCGCCGCCTCCCGGGCCACCCGGACCAGGTCCTCCCGCCGCTGCATCACCGCGACGGTGTGGACGAACGTCTCCAGGTAGCGCTCCAGAGAACCGGAGTCGGCACTGCGCCGGAACCATTCGCCCAGCTCGGCCGGGTTGGAGACGGGCAGCTCGTGCCCGATCTCGGCGGCGATCGCGGCGACCGTCGACGGTCTGAGCCCACCGTCCAGATGGTCGTGCAGGAGGACCTTGGGGGCCCGGGCAATGACTGCGGTTTCAACCGGACTGGACACCCTCGGAGCTTATAGCGCGCGGTGCGCCCCGCCGAGGAGCGACCACGATCTGCAGCTGGATCGTAACTGCACGCCGCTGTCCGGCTTGCTCGGCTATGGGCGTTGCGGGTAGTAACGGCTTGATGACGTCGCGCGCTGAGTCGATGAGGGACGCCCTCCTCGCGGTTGTGGGGGCGTTGGGGGAACAGCGGGCTCGGGCGGAGGAATGCGCGGTTCTGGCGGCTGCTCAGGCGGAGAGCGCTGGGTGGCACGGCTGGGATGGGGTGGCCTCGGGGTACGAGACGGTGCGGGAGCACTTGGAAGAGGCCGTGGCTGGGTTCGGGGGTGCGGAGGAGGAGGTGCAGTGGGCCGTCGGCCTCCTGGCTCACCTGCATGAGCCGGCCTCCGCCTCCGACGTGTCCGTGCAGTTGGCCCTCCTCGTCGATCAACTGGCCGCCGTCGAGGCCACTCTGGACCGGACGGCCGGATCGGTCGCGGAGGCGGCCCGGGCAGCGGAAGTCGTGGGCGCTGAAGATCTCCTTCGAGCACTTCAAGATCTCGCTTCGGGGACAGCGGCAGCCGGCGATGCGCTGGTCTCGATTCGCCAGCGGGCCGAGGAGGAGCAGCGGGCCGCGACCGAAACCAGCGCTGCCGCTGGGAAGGATGGCGGAGACGAATCGTCGGGCGACGTCTCGGAGCGCATCAAGAACTTGCGAAGCCAGGGGCACGGACCGCAACGTCACGGCGGCCAGGTGACACAGGAGCAGCTGATCGATCGGGTGCTGCGGTGGATCGACCCGATCACCGGAACCACGGTGGACGGAGAGCACGGTGGTGAACACAAGTGCGCCCGAGTGGCCACGCAGGTGATTTCCGACGCCGCCTACGTCACCGCGGAGGCCTCGATCCGCAGTAGCCAGGATTTCCTCGACGTCAGGGCCGCTGCCGAGAGAGACCAGGAGAGTCAGATCAGACTGGTTCTTCCCCTGCAGACCGTCCTCGGGCCCGACTACCTTCGACACGTCCGCGGAATGCGCCGCAACGGCTCCAAAGCGCACCCCACCGGCACGCCGCCCGGAAGTTCGCCTCCGACCCAGGTCGATTTCACCGACGGTAGGATGATCGCCGTTTACACCAAGAGGTCCGACGGCGAATTCCGTTTGAAGACGATGTTCCCCGACCCACCAGGGATCGATTGACCATGCCCGACGCCGACATCCGTGAATTCCTTCGCTACAGCGCGACTTACATGCACGTCAACGCCCTGGACCAGGGATACGAGGAAAGGTTCGTCCGCGAGCTGACCCGGACGCCTCCCCCCGCCACGCACCAGGCCTTCCGACGGGGCTTCGCAAAGGCCCTTCTCGGCCAGTTGTCCCTGGAGGCCTACGAGCGCGAGACCGGCTGGGACTTCGACTCCGACGAGGAATTCCACGAACACCTGAGGGCGCTGTGGACGAAGTTCTACGGCGACGCCGACCCCCACGCCGACCTGGCCTGAACCTCTACTCCTTCGGCCGGTCCCCGTCCCACCGGCTCGGGTCGGCGTACCAGTCCCGGTCCGGGATGCCCTCAGTGTCCTTACGGGAAACGGACGGACGCGCGCGCTTGGGTTCGCCGGGCATCTTCGGGTAGTCCGGGGGGAAGGGGAGTTCGCCGAGGCCGCGTTCTTCCACGTCCTTGCGCCAGAGATCCAGGGCCGGGGCGATGTCGCCGCGGGTGTCGTGCATCTCGGCCCAGGGGTCGCCGCGGTCGGCCAGGAGCTTCGGGACCGTCCGCACGGTAAGGGTTTTGGGATCTACCTCGGAGAGCTCGGACCAGGTCAGCGGAGTGGAGACGGGGGCGTGCGGGAGCGGGCGGGGGCTGTAGGCGCCGGCCATGGTGCGGTCGCGGGTGGTCTGGTTGAAGTCGACGAAGATCCGCTCGCCGCGCTCCTCCTTCCACCAGGCCATGGTCACCAGATCCGGGTCGCGGCGCTCCAGTTCGCGGCCGATGCCGATCGCCGCGTGCCGCACGTCGAGGAACTCGTGGTCCGGGGAGATCGGGGTGAAGACGTGCACGCCGCGGTTGCCCGAGCTCTTCACATAGCCGGTCAGGCCCAGCTCGGCGAGCAGGTCGCGCAGTTGCAGGGCGGCCCGGACGGCGTCCTCGTAGGAGCGGCCGGGCTGGGGGTCGAGGTCGAGGCGGAGCTCGTCCGGATGGTCGGTGTTCGCGGTGCGCACCGGCCAGGGGTGGAAGGTGAGGGTGTTCATCTGGACCGCCCAGACCGCAGTGGCGATCTCGTCCACCACCAACTGGGGGTGGCTGCGTCCACTGGGGTAAGTCACCTTCACCGAACGGGCATACTCGGGGACGCCGCGGGGTGGGTTCTTGGAGTAGAACCGCTCTCCGTCAACGCCTTCTGGGAAACGCTCGAGCGAGACCGGGCGGTCGCCCAGGGCCCGCAGCAGCGCCGGGGCCACCGCGACCACGTACTCGGCCAGATCCTTCTTGGTCAGGCCCTCGGCCGGCCAGAGCACCCGGTCCGGGCTCGAAAGCCGCACCGATCGCGGGCCGTCGGGGCCCTCCACCTCGATCTGCACCGCTGCGCTCTTGGCGGCCATCGTCGTCCCTTCTTCGTCGGTAACCACCCGTACTGCACCCGCGTGTTCCCCGGCCTCACTTTTTGCCGGCCGGGGTTCGTCTTCCCGGGTGGGAGGGGGAGGCGGTGGCTTAGCCCAACGCCAAATTTGAAGACCGTCAGAGAGCCTGGAACTAATCGCGGGCGATCTTCGGTGGCTCCGACCCCACCGGCGACAGCACGTCGTCCAAACGGAAACTCACCGGTCGCTCCAGCTGCCCGTACCCACAGCTCTCCGGCGTCCGATCGGTCCGCCACCGCCGGAACTGCGCGGTGTGCCGGAACCGGTCGCCCTCCATCTGGTCGTAGGCCACCTCGACCACCAGATCCGGCCGTAACGGCACGAACGAAAGGTCTTTCGTGGAGTTCCAGCGGGAGACGTTGCCCGGCATCCGCTGGTGCTCGTGCGCCTGCGCCTCGGCCCACTTGCCCCACGGATGCGTCCCCAGATCCTCCACCGCGAGACGGTAGGGCTCCAGCTCCTCGACCAGCTCGGCCCGGCGGGCCATCGGGAACGAGGCCGCGACGCCCACGTGCTGCAGCGACCCGTCCTCCCGGTAGAGCCCGAGCAGCAGCGAACCCACGATCGGGCCGCTCTTGTGCCAGCGGAACCCGGCCACCACGCAGTCGGCGGTGCGGGCGTGCTTGATCTTGAACATCGTCCGTTTGTCGGGCAGGTACAGGCCGTCCAGCGGTTTGGCGACCACCCCGTCCAGACCGGCGCCCTCGAACATCCCGAACCACTCGCGTCCCACATTGAGATCAGTGGTGGCGGGCGTGCAGTAGATCGGCGCCTGAGCCTGGGCCAGCGCCTCGACCAGACGTGCCCGGCGGACCGAGAACGGTTGCTCCATCAGGTTCTCGTCGCCCAGGGCGAGCAGGTCGAAGCCGATGAACGAGGCCGGGGTCTGCTCGGACAGCAGCTTGATCCGGCTCGCGGCCGGATGAATCCGCTGCTGCAGCACCTCGAACTCCAGACGGTCACCGACGATCGTGACGATCTCCCCGTCGACCACACAGCGTTCCGGCAGGTGCGCCCGGAGCGCCTCGACCAGCTCCGGAAAGTAACGGGTCATCGGTTTCTCGTTGCGACTGCCGAGCTCGATCTCGTCGCCGTCCCGGAAGACGATGGTCCGGAACCCGTCCCACTTCGGCTCCACGTGACCGACGTCCGGAATGTCCGGTACGGATTTGGCCAGCATCGGCTTGACCGGCGGCAGCACTGGCAGGTCCATGTCCCCATCCTGGCACCGCACCGCATCCGGAGCGGGGAAACAATCAGGCAACGTCGCCGCACGTCGGGTTGATCGTGTCTGCGTGAGGTCGCCCGTTGTGGTCTGCTTGGGCACATGTCCGATCCGCAAAAAGCGCGGCCGCAAGACGTCGGCCTGCCCGAACCCGTCTTAGCCTGTCTCTTCGACCTGGACGGGGTCCTCACCGACACCGCGTCGGTGCACGCCTCGGCCTGGAAGGAGATGTTCGACGCGTACCTGAAGGAGCGCGCGGATCGTCTGGGCGAGCAGTTCGTCCCGTTCGACATCGCCACCGACTACGTGAAGTACGTGGACGGCAAGCGCCGGCAGGACGGCACCCGCAGCTTCCTCACCTCCCGGGGCATCGACCTGCCGGAAGGGACCGCGGACGACTCCCCGGACACCGAGTCGGTGAACGGGCTGGGCACCCGCAAGAACAACCTGGTGCACGAGAAGATCGCTAAGGAGGGCGTGACCGTCTTCGACGGCACCGTCCGCTACCTGGAGGCCGTCCGGGCCGCCGGCCTGCGCATCGCCGTGGTCTCCTCCAGCGCCAACACGGCCGAGGTGCTGAAGGTCACCGGGCTGGAGAAGTTCGTCGAGACCCGGGTGGACGCGCAGGCCGCGATCGCCGCCGGGCTGCACGGCAAGCCGGCCCCGGACACGTTCCTCGAGGGAGCCCGTCTGCTCGGCGTCGAGGCCGCCCAGGCCGCGGTGTTCGAGGACGCGATCGCCGGCGTCGAAGCCGGTCGTTCCGGGCATTTTGGCATCGTTGTCGGGGTCGACCGGGTGGGCCACGCGGCCGCCCTGAAGGACCACGGGGCGGACGTCGTGGTGACCGGCCTCGCCGAGCTGATAGGAACCCGCGCATGAACCGTCGAGCGGCATTCACCGTCGAGCCGTGGTGCATTCGGGAGACCGAACTGAACCTGGACGACCTGGGCTCCACCGAGTCCGTCTTCGCCCTGTCCAACGGGCACATCGGGATCCGCGGCAACCTGGACGAGGGCGAGCCCCACGGTCTTCCGGGCACCTACCTGAACTCGGTGTACGAACGCCGGCCGCTGCCCTACGCGGAGGCCGGGTACGGCTACCCGGAGTCGGGCCAGACCATCATCAACGTCACCAACGGCAAGCTGATCCGCCTGCTGGTCGACGACGAGCCCTTCGACCTGCGCTACGGCCACCTGGACAAGCACGAGCGGGTGCTGGACATGCGGGCGGGCACGCTGCGCCGGGAGGTGGAGTGGCGTTCCCCCGCCGACCAGGCGGTGCGCGTCACCTCGACCCGGCTGGTCTCGTTCACCCACCGTTCGGTGATGGCGATCGCCTACGAGGTCGAGCCGGTGCACGAGACCGCGCGCGTGGTGCTGCAGTCCGAGCTGGTCGCCAACGAGCAGCTACCCGAAGGCGGTTCGGTCGACCCCCGGGTGGCCGCGGCGATGCACAATCCGCTGCAGGCCCTGGAGCACGACTGCAACGGCAACCGGATCACGCTGGTCCACGAGACCCGGCACAGCGGGCGACGGGTCGCCGCGGCCGCTGAGCACGTGATCGAGGTGCCGGAGGGCGTCAAGGTCTCCACCAACTGGGGCGTCCGGCCGGACTGGGGCCGGCTCACCGTCACCGCCACCCTGCGCCCGGGCCAGAAGCTGCGGCTGATCAAGTTCGTCAGTTACGGCTGGTCCTCGCAGCGCTCCCTGCCCGCCCTGCGCGACCAGGTGGCGGCCGGGCTGACCGGGGCCATCCACACCGGCTTCGACGACCTGCTGGCCGAGCAGCGGCAGTACCTGGACGAGTTCTGGGCCCGCGCCGACGTCGAGGTCGACGGCGACGAGGAGCTCCAGCAGGCGGTGCGCTTCTCGCTCTTCCACATCATCCAGGCCGGCGCCCGCGCCGAGCAGCGGCCGGTGCCGGCCAAGGGCCTGACCGGCCCGGGCTACGACGGCCACTGCTTCTGGGACACCGAGACCTTCGTGCTGCCGGTGCTGATCCACACGGCGCCGCGGGCCGCGGCCGACGCGTTGCGCTGGCGGCACAGCACGCTGCAGAAGGCCAAGGACCGGGCGGCGACGCTGGGTCTGAAGGGCGCGGCGTTCCCGTGGCGGACGATCAACGGGGACGAGTGCTCGGGCTACTGGCCGGCCGGCACCGCGGCGTTCCACATCAACGCCGACATCGCCGACGCCGTGATCCGCTACCACGGAGCCACCGAGGACGACGAGTTCGACCGGGAGATCGGCCTGCCGCTGCTGGTCGAGACCGCCCGCCTGTGGCGCTCTTACGGCCAGTTCGACCGGGACGGCTGGTTCCGGATCGACGGGGTCACCGGGCCGGACGAGTACAGCGCGATCACCGACAACAACGTCTACACCAACCTGATGGCCCAGCGGAACCTGCGGGCCGCGGCCACCGCGGCGGTCTCCTACCAGACCGAGGCCGAGGAGCTCGGGGTGGACTCGGAGGAGATCAGCGCCTGGCGGCAGTGCGCCGACTCGATGTTCATCCCGTTCGACGAGGCGCTGGGCGTGCACCCGCAGGCCGAGGGCTTCACCCGGCACGCGGTGATGGACTTCGAGTCGCTCACCGAGGCCGACTACCCGCTCCTGCTGACCATGCCCTACGTGCAGCTCTACCGGCTGCAGGTGGTCAAGCAGGCCGACCTGGTGCTGGCCATGCAGCTGCGGGGGGACGCGTTCACCCCGGAGCAGAAGGCCGCGAACTTCGCGTACTACGAGAAGCTCACGGTCCGGCTTCGCCCCGCGCCTTCCGGAGGGGCTGGACCGGCTCGCCTTCACGATCACCCACAAGGGCCTGCGCCTGCGGGTGGAGACGGACGGCAAGCAGGCCACCTACCTGCTCACCGATCACGAGCGCAACCCCGCAGACGAGCTCGAGATCATCCACCACGGTGAGCTTCTCACCCTGAAGATCGGCGAGCCGGTCACCCTGGCGGTGCCGACCACGCCGACGCTGCCGCGCCCGAGCCAGCCGTTCGGCCGGGAGCCGTTGCGCCGCTAGTTCTTCCAATGATGGACGCCCGTCAGCCCCTTTTCGGGGCCGGCGGGCGTCCGTTGTTTCAAGAGCTTTTCAACCCCCCACACCTTCGTGATCATGGACTTCTTCCCCCGTGATCATGGACTTCTTTCCCGGTGATCATGGACTTCTTTCCCGGTGATCATGGAGTTTTACTCCATGATCACGGGGGTAAAACTCCATGATCGCGAAGATGAAAGTGCATGATCACGAGGGCGGAAGTGCATGATCACGACGAGGGGGTGGGGGTGCGGGGTCAGGAGGAGGGGGTGGCGGTGATGCGGTCGATGATGAGCGGGTTGTGCACGGGTCGGTCGCCGTAGGGGGCGATCTGGTAGCCACCTTCGAGCGCCGCCTCCGCCGATTCGAAGCGCTCCGGGGTATCGGTGTGCAGCGTGAAAAGTGGCTCGCCGGCGCGCACCTCGCCACCCGGCTTGACGTGCATCTCGACCCCCGCCGCAGCCTGAACCGGGTCTTCCTTCCGCGAGCGCCCGGCCCCGAGCCGCCAAGCGCTGACCCCCACGGCCATCGCGTCCAGGCTCACCAGCACTCCGTCGGCCGGGGCCAGCACGTGTTGCGTGTGCTTTGCCGTCGGCAACTCCGCCGAAGGGTCACCGCCCTGCGCAGCGATCATCCGGCGCCAGGAGTCCATCGCCCGGCCGTCCTTCAGCACCTGCTCCGGATCCGCGGAAATCCCGGCCGCCTCGAGCATCTCCTGGGCCAGGTTGAGGGTCAGCTCGACCACGTCCGGCGGGCCTCCCCCGGCCAGCACCTCCAGCGACTCGCGTACTTCCAGGGCGTTGCCGGCGGTCAGGCCGAGCGGCGTGGACATGTCGGTCAGCAGGGCCACCGTGTTCACCCCGGCGTCCACCCCGAGCTGAACCATGGTCTGGGCCAGGACCCGGGCCTGCTCCTCGGTCTTCATGAACGCGCCGCTACCGACCTTCACGTCCAGCACCAGCGCCCCGGTGCCCTCCGCGATCTTCTTGCTCATGATCGAGGAGGCAATCAACGGAACCGCCTCGACCGTGCCCGTAACATCACGCAGCGCATACATTTTCCGGTCGGCCGGAGCCAACCCTTCCCCCGCGGCACAGATGACCCCACCGACCTCGGCCAGCTGCCGCGTCATCTCATCGTTGCTCAGCGCCGCCCGCCACCCCGGGATCGACTCCAGCTTGTCCAGCGTGCCCCCGGTGTGCCCCAGCCCCCGCCCGGACAACTGCGGCACCGCCGCCCCACAGGCCGCGACCAGCGGGGTCAGCGGCAGGGTGATCTTGTCCCCGACGCCGCCGGTGGAGTGCTTGTCGGTGGTCGGACGGGACAGGCCGCTGAAGTCCAGCCGCTCACCCGAGGCGATCATCGCGGCGGTCCAGCGCGAGATCTCGGCGCTGGACATGCCGTTCAGCAGGATCGCCATGAGGAGGGCGGACATCTGCTCATCGGCCACCGCGCCGCGGGTGTACGCGTCCACCACCCAGTCGATCTGCGCATCGGTCAGCCGGTTGCGGTCACGTTTAGCGGCGATGACTTCGACGGCGGAGAAGGGTTCGGTCATGGCACTAGACTAGTCAGGCGAAAATCGCCCCGCCGCCCATCAGTTTTCGACGGCAATCGAACCTCCGAGGCCCCCACCACACTCCGGGCAGAAATTGTCTCAGGAGATTTGAGAACGCCACTGATCGCGGCGGCGTAGCCGGTGGAGACCTGCACACCGAGCAGTTCCATGATCAGCAGGGTGGAGCGGTGGATGGGGACGTGATGGCCCAAGACCACGTCCGCAACCGCGGTGGCCACCCCCGGCCGTACTGCGTGGGCGCTTTCACGGCCACGGAAACGGTCCCAGCACAGGTTTTCCCGCAGCCGGGGCAGTCCTTGAGATTGGCGGTGTACTCGGTCACGATCATCTCCGGTTCCGGTGGCAGGTCGAACACCTGTCGGCGACGCACCACGCCTACGGAAGGCTCGGCCAGGCCCGTTCCGCGGCCGCACACAGCCGGGGCGGGAGTGGCGACCCGCTCGTCCGGGATCTCGACCTGCCGCAGCGTTGTCCCGTCCGAACCGGCCTGCTTCCCAGGTTTACGGCCGGTCGGAGGACGGCGGTTTCGAGGAGGTCGAGGAATCCTTGTCCATCCGCAGGATGAGCGCCTGGAGCTGCGTGGTCAGCTCACCGACCTGGACGAGCCACTTCGCCCCGCGCCTTCCGGAGGGGCTGGACCGGCTCGCCTTCACGATCACCCACAAGGGCCTGCGCCTGCGGGTGGAGACGGACGGCAAGCAGGCCACGTACCTGCTCACCGATCACGAGCGCAACCCCGCGGACGAGCTCGAGATCATCCACCACGGTGAGCTTCTCACCCTGAAGATCGGCGAGCCGGTCACCCTGCAGGTACCGGCGTACCCGACGTTGCCCCACCCGAGCCAGCACCTTGGCCGAGAACCTTTCGAATATGACAAGTTTCGATAGCCAAAGGGGGCCGAACTGCTGGGGCTACCAGCAGCCCGGCGCCCTCACTATCACGGCCGCTCGCATCGCCGGATGGTAGAGATCTTGAACCGTTCCTATCCACTAGTCACGATTTCCATCGCAAACCAGGCGAAGCTACAGTGTCGTAATTACCGATACTGGATGATAGTTTCGCGCGGAACAATATTCGATGATCCTGGGCAGAAGGCGTCCGACCAGACCTTGCCTGCAGATCTCCACGGCCCCCCCGTTGTGGCCTTACTCCCCGACCCGTTGTAACAAGTGATAACGACACGGAATTGGCCCGTGCCGTTACTGCACCTTGCCCCACCCCAGGCATAATCCACTGTGTCGTAGTCTGTAGTGCAGTTCCAAAGAGTCGATGCCGAAGCATGTGCCACGGTCGGCATCAGAACCCCCGTCAACCCAGCCATCGCAACTGCTGCAGCGATTCCCATCCTGCGACGAAGCATCATGCTCTTTTCCCTCCCAAGAAACTGCCCCATTTGCGAGCTTTGCAGCACGCACAGACAGTGACACGATGGCATGCAAGAGTCAACCTCTTGATTCATTGTCCATTTTCCGGTATGCCACCCAAAACTCACGCGGGAGGCTGCCAGGGAACGGCGTAATGTGCCCCGAACCAACCGAACTCAACTTTCCGGCGGAAGGTCGCATGACATTTACGACGTCGTTAGATCTACGGCAGCGGCCCCAATCGATGAGAAGCAATAGGCGGTCTCAAGCGGTCAGTGAGCCATCCCGAGCAATAGATGGGACTGCCCCCAAGCCGGTTGACTCACGGTTTGGGTGATCAGGCAGCCAGTGTATGACCGCGAACGGTCTCGTACTCGATCGGGGTGAGCCGGCCGAGGGCGGCTTGCCGTCGTCGGCGGTGGTAGGTCCGTTCGATCCAGGTGATCATCGCCAGGCGTAGGTCTTGGCGGGTCTTCCAGATCCGGCGGTCCAGGACGTTCTTCTGCAGCAGGGCGAAGAACGATTCCATGGCTGCGTTATCGCCGCAGGCGCCGACTCTGCCCATCGATCCACGTAGGTCCGCGTCCTTGAGCGCCTTGACGAACTTCCGGGAACGAAACTGACTTCCCCTGTCCGAGTGGACTATTGTCTTGGACGGTTTTCTCAGGGAGACAGCGTTTTTGAGGGCCCTGACGGCTAGTGAGGCCTTCATTCGGGAGTCGATGGAGTAGCCCACGATCCGGTTGGAGAAGACGTCCTTGATGGCGCACAGGTAGATCTTGCCTTCGCTCGTGGCATGTTCGGTGATGTCCGTGAGCCACACCTGATCCGGTCGATCGGCGGTGAAGTTCCGTCGCACGAGATCGTCGTGAACGGGCGGGCCGGCCTTGCGATTCAGGCCGCGTTTCTTTGAGAACACCGACCAGATTTGTTGCGCCGAGCAGAGTCTGGCGACGCGGTTCGGGCTGGCCTTCCAGCCGGCCTCCTTGAGTTCGTCGGCGATGAACCGGTAGCCGAACTCCGGGTCGTCGCGGTGGACGTCGAGGGCGGCGTTGATCAGGTGCGCCTGGTCCCAGTCGCGCTGTGAGATGGGATTCTTCAGCCACTTGTAGTAGGTCTGCTTGGAGAAGCCCAGCACCCGGCAGGTCACCGCGACAGGAATCGGATTGTCCTTGTCGGCGGCCAGTTCACGGACCAGCGGGTAGATCATTTTGGGTTGATGTCCCTGGCCAGGTAGGCCGCTGCTCTCCGCAGGATCTCGTTCTCCTGCTCCAGCAGCCGGTTGCGCTTACGCAGTTCCTTGAGCTCCGCGGAGTCGCCCTGGGCACCGCCTGGTTGGGTGGTGTCCTGATCGTCAGCAATCTTCAGCCAGCGGTGCAGGGTCGATGCGGAGACGCCGAAGTCCTTCGCGACCTGCTCGATCGTGGCATCGCCCTTACGGGCGACAGCGATCACGTCGCGGCGGAACTCCTCGGGGAACGGTGTGGGCACGTTGACATCCTCTCAGCAAGGACCGCAGTCCTTGACAGTCAGGAGTCAACCAAGCTGGGGGCAGTCCCGATCGCGTCGTAGCGTAGCTACGAATGTGATGGCGATGAGCGGGCAGTGACTCTGCGGCGGGTGCGGCGTGGCGGGGAGATCGAGAGCGCGGAACCTCGATAGGACGAAACCTCTCACAGTCATCACCCCAGAGGTTCCGCGCGTTCATGAGCGTCTCACATCAAGGGGTCCTGGAAGGATCCGAGGACCTTGTGCCGTTCTTGTCCGCCCTGCTGGCGAACGAGCGCGCCCGGCGTGAGACGCGTTCGAGCAAAAAGGCTTTGACAACGTACCGGCAGGCCGTTCTGGTGTTGCGGTGGCTGGTGGATGACACCCGGATGTCCCGCCTGGCCAGGGACAACAAGATCTCGGACTCGACCGCCTACGCCTACCGGGACGAGGCCATCAGGGTGCTAGCAGAGCGCCGGCCCGGCCCGCGCGGGGGGCTCCTGGCCGCCCGGGCTGCCGGTCACACGCATGTCATCCTGGACGGCACCCTGATCGAGACCGACCGGATCCATACACGCGGGCCCACGCCCGGGGTGGACCTGTGGTGGTCGGGCAAGCACCAGCGCCATGGCGGGAACATCCAGGTCGTCTCGGCCCCGGACGACTGGCCGTTGTGGACCTCAAACGTGCGCTCGGGCCGTGAGCACGACACCACCGCCGCCCGCACCGACCCGCACCTGCTCGATGACCTGCGGGCCTGGCTCGACGACGAGCACAAGGCCCTGGCCGACCTGGGCTACGAAGGCGAAACCAACGTTCTATACGTGCCGTTCAAGAAACCCGCCGGCGCGAGTCTGACCGTGAACCGGAAGGCCCACAACAGTCTCCACAGCGCTGTGCGAGCCCTGGGCGAACGGGCCAACTCGATCCTGAAGACCACATTCAAAGCCCTGCGCCCCTGGCGCGGATGCCCCTGGCGCATCGGCCATATCGCCGCCGCCCTGGTCCTTCTCCACCACGAACACGCCCGCACCACATGATCACGTTCTGTTTGAGGCGGTTACTCGGACAAGCTCAGTGCATCACGTGGCATGATTGCCGGTCTTTGACTGGGTGATCTTGATGTGATGGAGCTGGAAGTACTTGCAGGGCATGGAGTTGTGTCAGGAAAAGCGGGAAGAGATCTTGGCGGGTCTGGCGGCGGGCCGGACGTGACGGGTGATCGGGGCCCGGCTGGGCCGGGGTGCCTCGGTCATCTCGCGGGAGGTCGCCCGTAACGGTGGCCGGGACGCCTACCGGCCCCTCGGTGCCCAGGTGAGGGCGGATGAAGGTTCGGCGGACAGGAGCAGGGGATGTCCGACGCCATCGAGCCCGTGACGGGGCCCCGGATTC
This sequence comes from Kineosporia aurantiaca JCM 3230, assembly GCA_000719025.1. Classification (GTDB taxonomy): domain Bacteria; phylum Actinomycetota; class Actinomycetes; order Actinomycetales; family Kineosporiaceae; genus Kineosporia; species Kineosporia aurantiaca. The sequence goes on along the minus strand of JODP01000006.1, from coordinate 1,000,199 downwards.
AACGAATAATAAGATGCAGAAGCATGTTTTGGGTAATGAGGGTGAGATCATCGGGACGCTCGTGACGGGTGGGGATCAATAGCGGCCGGCTGTGGATCTGGTCGCTCAGGCCAAAGCCGCTGGCGCAGATCTGGCCGGCCCGGACGGGCTGATGGCTCAGGTGACCAAGCGGATCCTGGAGGTCGCGCTCGAGACGGAGATGGCCGAGCACCTCGGTTGCGAGGCCCACGGCCCCAAGGGCCGCAATGGGCGCAGCTCGCGCAACGGCCGGCGCTCCAAGACGGTCCTGACCGGCGTCGGGCTGGTTGAAGTGGCTGTTCCCCGCGACCGCGACGGATCGTTCGAGCCGGTGATCGTGAAGAAGTGCCTGCGACGTCTGGACTCGGTCGATGAGATCGTCTTGTCGCTGACGGCGAAGGGTTTGACGACCGGCGAGATCTCGGCGCACTTCGCCGAGATCTACGGCGCCAGCGTTGGGAAAGACCAGGTCCCGAGAATCACGGATGCCGTGAGCGCCGAGATGGTCGAACGGCAGAACCGGCCCCTGGACCGCGTTTACCCGGTCGTGTTCGTGGACGCGATCATGGTCAAGATCCGCGACGGCAAAGTCACCAACCGGCCCGTTTACGTCGCGATCGGCGTGACGACCAACGGTGACCGGGACATCCTGGGCCTGTGGGCCGGCAAGGACTCCCAGGCCGGCCAAGGAGCCAAGTTCTGGCAGCAGGTCCTGACCGAGATCAAGAACCGGGGCGTCGAGGACGTCCTCATGCTCGTCTGCGACGGGCTGAAGGGCCTACCGGTCAGCATCAGCACCGTCTGGCCGAACACTTTTGTCCAGACGCTTGTCGTTCATCTGCTGAGCAACAGCTTCCGCTATGCACCGCGTCAGCACTGGGCCAAGCTCGCCAAGGACCTCAAACCCGTCTACACGGCCTCGACCGAGGCCGCGGCACCCGAACGGCTAGAGGAGTTCGACGAGGCCTGGGGGCACCGTTGCCCGGCCATCATCAAGCTCTGGCGCAGCGCCTGGGCCGAGTTCGTGCCGTTCCTGCAGTTCGACATCGAGATCCGGTAGATCATCTGCACGACCAACGCGATCGAGTCCTCAACTCCCGCTACCGGCGGGCAGCGAACGCCCGTGGGCACTTCCCGACCGAGCAATCAGCGATGAAGTGCCTGTATCTCGTGCCCCGTTCCCTGGACCCCACCGGGCGAGGTCGGGCAAAGTGGTTAGTCAGGTGGAAACTCGCCCTCAACGCTTTCGCCAATACCTTCGAAGGCCGCCTCACACCCAGCACCGTTGATGACCCCTGCTGGACTGCGTTACATCAGTTTTGGACAGTCCCCAACCGCGCCGCGCTGATCCGGCTAGCCAGCGCCGTCCTGGCCGAGCAACACGACGAATGGATCGAAGGACGCCGCTACCTCGGCCCGAAATCCTCGCCCAGGCCCGCACCGCCACCCCACCCACGAAGGAGGACACCCGATGTCCAGGCAATCACCGCCTGACCAGTAACGAAGAATCACGCGACACGGCCTTTACACAACCTCCATGGGCTTGACCCGATGATCGCCGCCTTCACACCCAAACCCGCGTCGCCGGGCCGGAAGCCATGATGCAGACTCGATGTATCAACCCTTAACCGATTCCGAATCTCGTTCACTGTCGCCGCCCTCAAGACTGTCAAAACACGAGATCCAGTGCCAGGACTCGATGGACCAGTGTTCCCGTACGGCTTGGGCGAACCGGCTGACGGGGAGAGCGACTTGGTCGAGAGTGCACAGGTAGTAGCCCGTTTCGAGTTTCTTCCAGAATCAGCGGCCTTCGGTGCGGATCTTGTGCCGCATGCGACTGCGCCCACACGTTGAGGGTTCCTGCAGGACCACCTGCTCCAGGACCAGCAGGAACCTGCGGATCGTGGACAGACTCGGCGCCGTTGCCCATGTCAGCCCCACCTGCTCCCGCTGGCCGGCGCTGAGGTCCCGGGCGCGCTCGGCTATCTCGACCGTGGTCCAGCCTCCGGCCAGGACTGCGAGCATCACGCCCGTCAGCAAGCCGAAGGCACTGTGGCGAATGCCGCGGGCCTTGCGCGGGTCTGCGTTCCCGGACAGCACGGACGCGCCGCTCTTAATCTCACCCATAGTGACATCCGGCAGACTGCGACCCCAGTTTTCCCTGGGCCCGACTGGTCGAAGTATGCAGGATGATGTTGGGAAGATCCACGGGCACAGCCTTTGCGATCACGGTCTCTAAGACAGTTCCATGATCGACTAGGGTCGCGCTCCTCGCATCCAGAGTCTCTTCGTCCGCTTAGCGACCGTTCGTCCTGAACAGACACCCAAGATTACTTTGAAGTCACCGTGGGGAGGGCCCCAAGCTTTTCAGCGATCGCGTACTGACGGCCCTGAGCCGAAGCAAGTCTCGCTCGGACGGCTTCGCCCCGCGCGGATTGGGCCAGTCGGCCAAGACTAAGGCTTGCCAGAATCACCGAATTCTTCGCCATGGTCACTGCAAGCCTTGGCGCCGGGAAAGCCCCGCCCGCCCTGTAAAGCACCTGTCGAAGAATCAAAAGTTGAATCGAGGGCGTTATGGGTGCGCCGGCCTCGTTGCCCGCGACAGATCCGCTGGGCCGAACGCATTTGGCAGCACCTGCGTCATCGTTACGACCCCGTGCGAAGTGTCGACCAGCAGTTCCGGGCCGCCGAATTCGTACAACAATTGACGGCAGCGTCCGCACGGCATCAGCGACTCGCCGTCCGGCCCCACACAGGTGAAGGCGATCAGCCGCCCACCACCGGTGGCATTGAGCGAGGAGACCAAGCCGCACTCGGCGCAGAGACCGACGCCGTACGATGCGTTCTCAACATTGCAGCCGGTGACGATGCGACCGTCCTCGACGAGAGCCGCCGCCCCCACCGGGAAGCCGGAGTAGGGGGCGTAGGCCTTCTGCATGATCAGGCGGGCGGCCGCCCGAAGGGCCGTCCAGTCGATCTCGCCAGGACTTGCGTCGCCCGCCACCCGGCCCGGGTAGAACTCCGGATCCGCGTCGGCCGCGGCCTGCTGGGCATCTGACATCACGTCTATTCTCCTGGGCGGTAGACCAGACCGTCGGCCTTCGGCATTCTCAGGCGCTGTGCCGAAAGGGCGAGCACCAAGAGCGTGGTGACGTACGGCGTCATGGTGGTGATCGGGCCCGGCAGTTCGTCGGTGTTCAGGTACCAGATCAGCGCTAGCACGGCGACGACCACGGCGATCCCGGCCGGGACGAACTTGCGGCGGTAGATGTTCAGCCCGGCCACGAAGAGTAGCAGGACGAAGATGACTAGCAGCAGGGCGTGGACAGCGGTGGAGTTGCGCAGCTGCATCGCGTCGGTGTAGCCGAACAGGCCCGCACCGGCGACCAGGCCGCCCGGGCGCCAGTTGCCGAAGATCATGGCGGCCAGGCCGATGTAACCACGGCCGCCGGTCTGACCTTCCCGGTAGAAGCCGGAGGCGACAATGGCCAGGAAGCCACCGGCCAGGCCGGCCAGACCACCGGAAACCGCGACCGCCGCGTACTTGTAGCTGCGCACCTTCACGCCGAGGGACTCGGCCGCGTGCGGGTCCTCCCCGACCGAGCGCAGGCGCAGGCCGAACGGGGTCTGCCAGAGGATCAGATAGCTGAGGATCACCAGCACAACCGCGATCACGGTCAGGATCGAGACGTTGACCAGCAGGCCGCGCAGGATGCCGGCGATATCGGAGATCAGGAACCAGTGGTGGTTCTCCAGCGACTTCAGGCTCGAGACGCCGGGCACCGAGACCTCGGGCAGCGCGGAGATCCGCGGGGACTGGGTCTCGCCGCCGCCCGGGGTGCCGGTGAGCAACTCGCCGGCCAGGTACTGGGTGGCGCCGAGGCCGAGGATGTTGATCGCGACGCCCGAGACCACGTGGTCGACGCCGAAGGTGACGGTGGCGACGGCGTGGATCAGACCGCCGAGCACCCCGAACGCGATCGCGGTGATCAGGCCCGCCCAGGGACCGTGCTGCCAGCCGATCCAGCCGGCCCCGAAGGTGCCGAGGATCATCATGCCCTCGAGGCCGATGTTGACCACGCCGGCCCGCTCCGACCACAGGCCGCCCAGCCCGGCCAGGCCGATCGGCACGGCCAGAGTGAGGGCCGCCCCGATGGTCCCGGCCGAGGTCAGGTCGTCCGCGTCGGCGATCACCCGGATTAGGCTGAGCAGTACCAGACCGCCCAGGAGGTATAGCGGCAGCCGGGGCGACAAGCTCCGGCGCGAGGTGACGACCGGGCCGTCCGCGGGCGGCGGGGTAGTGGTCTCCAGCGTGGCGGTCATGCCTGCGCTCCCTGCGGCGTTGAGTCGGTGCTGGTGGGGCCGGCCGGGTCGGTCGGTTCGCTGAGTCGCCGGCCCACCTCGCGCTGCTGCGCGACGATCCGGTAGCGGCGGACCAGTTCGTAGGCGATCACCACGGACAGAACGATCACGCCCTGGGTGATCATCACGATCTCCTTGGGCACCCCCTGCAAGTCGAGGATCTGCGAGGAGTTGTCGAGGAAGCCGAACAGCAGGGAGCCGATTGCCACGCCGAGCGCGGTGTTGCGGCCGAGCAGGGCGATCGCGATACCGGTGAAGCCGAGGCCGGCGGGGAAGTCCAGGGAGTACGTGTACGAGGAACCGAGTAGCTGGGGCATCCCGACCAAGCCAGCCAGGCCGCCGGAGATGGCCATGCTGATCAGCACCATCCGCTTGACGTTGACCCCGCTGGCCACCGCCGCCTCTTCGTTGCGGCCGGTGGCGCGCAATTCGAAGCCGAACCGGCTGCGCTCCATCACGAACCAGAATAGGAAGCCGACCACCACCGCAAGCACGATCAAGCCGTAGACCTGAAGCGAGGAGTCCGGGATCAGGTCGATGCCCGGCACCCGGCCGGCAGCCGGGATAGTGGGAGTGCCGACGTTGTTGGAGCCGGGCGCCTGCTCGCCGAGTTTGTCGGTGGTGAGCAGGTAGGCGATCAGCGCTGTGGTGATCGAGTTAAGCATGATCGTCGAGATCACCTCACTGATCCCGCGGTACACCTTGAGCAGCCCAGCCACCGCCGCCCAGAGCCCGCCGACCAGTACGGCGACCACCAGGAGCAGGGTGACATCGAGAACCGGGGGCAGGTCCACGGCGCCGCCGACCGCAGCGGCCAGCAGGGCGGCCAGCCGGTACTGACCGTCCACCCCGATGTTGAACAGGTTCATTCGGAAGCCGAAAGCGACCGCCAGCGCCGCGAAGTAGTACGTAACCGCCGAGTTCAGGATCAAGGCCTGGGTTCGCGGCTTCTTGGCGTAGTCGATCATCTGCTGCACGGTGTCTACCGGGTCGTGCCCGGCCACGGCGAGCACGACCGAGGTGATCAGTACCGAGAGGACGACGGCGAGCAGGGGAGCGGCCACGGACAGGCCGACCCGACGGACGGTGTCCGCATTCATCTTGTTCACGCGGCCTCACCGGCACCCGTCATCGCGGAGCCGAGTTGTTCGGGGGTGACGGTCGAGGGGTCGACCTCAGCGACCAGTTCGCCGCGCAGGATCACGGTCAGGCTGTCCGACAGGCCAATCAGCTCATCAAGGTCAGCACTGATCAGCAGCACGGCCAAGCCCTCGGCCCGGGCATTGCGCAGTAGGTCCCAGATCGCGGCCTGGGCGCCGACATCCACGCCTCGGGTCGGGTGGGCGGCGATCAGCAGCTTGGGATTTCCGCTCATCTCCCGGCCGACGATCAGCTTCTGCTGGTTACCGCCGGAGAGGGACGAGGCCACGACGTCAATTGAGGGCGTTCGGACGTCGTACTCGCGAACGATGCGCTCGGTGTCCGCCCGCGCCCCGGATCGGTTGATCAGAGGTCCACGGACGTTCGGCGAACGGGTCTGGTGACCGAGGACGCGGTTTTCCCAGAGTGGGGCGTCAAGGAGAAGACCGTGCCGATGGCGGTCCTCCGGGATGTAGCCGAAACCGGCCTCCCGACGGCGTCGGGTGCTCCAGGTGGTGATCTCCTCACCGGCGAGCCGGATCGAGCCACTTTCGACGGTCCGCATGCCCATGATTGCCTCGACCAGTTCCGCCTGGCCGTTGCCCTCGACCCCGGCCAGCCCAAGCACTTCGCCGGCCCGGATGGTCAGGGTCACGTCGCGCAGCAGGTGCCGAGTGTCGTCCAGCAGATTGATACCGGAGAGCTCCAGCACCGCGCGATCGGTGACCGTGGAATCGCTGGTCTGGGGCGAGGGCAGTTCGCTTCCGACCATCAGCTCGGCCAGCTGACGGGAGCTGACCGTCTTCGGGTCGGCGGTGGCTACGGTGGTGCCGCGCCGCATGACGGTGATCTCGTCGGCGACGGCGCGGACCTCGTCGAGCTTGTGCGAGATGAAGATGATCGACAGGCCCTGACCCTTCAGCACGTTCAGGGCCTCGAAGAGCGCGTCCACCTCCTGCGGCACCAGCACAGCAGTGGGCTCGTCGAGCACCAGGATGCGAGCGCCGCGATAAAGCACCTTGATGATCTCGACTCGCTGCCGGTCGCCCACACCGAGGCGCTCGACCATCGTATCGGGGTCGACCTCGAGGCCGTACTGCTGACCGATCTCGCGAATCTTTGCCCGAGCGGCCCCGCGATTCAGCCCGAACCCGCCCCAGCGCCGGGGCTCGGCCCCGAGCACCACGTTCTCCAGCACGGTCAGGTTGTCGGCCAGCATGAAGTGCTGGTGCACCATGCCCACGCCGCGGGCGATCGCGTCCGACGGGCTGTGCAGGACCACCTGCTCGCCGTTGATCGCGATCGTGCCCTCGTCCGGCTTGTGCATGCCGTACAGGGTCTTCATCAGCGTGGACTTGCCCGCGCCGTTCTCCCCGACCACGGCGTGCACCGTGCCGGGCAGGACCCGGAGATTGACGTCGTGGTTGGCCACGACGCCGGGGAACCGTTTGGTGATCCCGGTCAGTTCGACCGCCGGGACCGCACCACCCTCGCTCGGCTCGGGCATGAGAGGAACACCTTCTTCACCGCTGACGGGACATCCGTTTCCAGTACAGACGCTGGACAGCCGTTCCTCTCGCGCCTGCGAGGGGAACGGCGGCCAGGGTAGTGCGCGATGCCGGTGCTTCCGGGCCCGTCCGGCTCAGAACCACCGGTTCAGATCACGGCGTGGCCGAGACCTTGATGTCGCCGCTGATGATCTGCTTCTTCAGGTCGTCGGTCTTGGCCTCGTAGGGCTCCACCGCGGAGTTCGAGGTGGCGTACCCGACGCCGTCGGTCGACAGGTCGAAGGTCTGCACGCCGGTCAGCACCTTGCCATCCACCGAGGACTTGACGAAGTCGTAGACCGCCGTGTCCACCCGCTTGAGCATCGAGGTGAGGATGTACTTCTGGACCGAGGCGTCGGCCGTCTTGTACTGGTCGGAGTCGACCCCGATCGCCCAGTGCCCGGCGCCCGCGGCGGCGATCGCCTTGAACGTACCGGCGCCGGAACCGCCCGCAGCGGTGTAGATCACGTCGGTGCCGCCGTCGATCATGCCCTGGGCCGCAGTCTCGGCCTTGTCCGGCACATTGAACACGGAGTTGTCCGTCGTCGGGCCGAGGTACTTGACCTGGACCTTGATGTCGGGCTTGACCGCCTTGGCGCCCTGGGTGAAGCCGGCCTCGAACTTCTGCAGCAGCGGGGACGGGCTGGCGCCGATATAGCCGACGTTGCCGTTCTTGGAGGCCTGCGCGGCGATCGCGCCGACCAGGAACGAACCCTCCTGCTCGGCGAAGACCAGCGAGGTGACGTTCTTGGTCGAGCTCAGGCTGGAGTCGTCGATGATGCCGAACTGGGTGTCCGGGTAGTCCGCGGCTACCTTGCCCAGCGCGGGGGCGTACGCGTAACCGACCGCGATGATCGGGTTGTAGCCGCCGTCGGCGAGCAGCCGCAGCCGCTCTTCGCGCTGGCTGTCCGTCTCGCCGGCGCTGGCCTCGAGCTCCTTGACGTCCACGCCGAACTCGGTCTTGGACTTGTCCAGACCGGCCGCGGCGGCGTCGTTGAAGGACAGGTCACCCCGGCCGCCGACGTCGTAGGCCATGCCGACCTTGACGTCGGACTTGGCGGACGACGAGCCGGTACTGCCGCCCGTGCTCGTGTCGTCGCTGCTCCCGCCACCGCAGGCGGAGAGGGCGAGGGTCGCAGCGGCCAGCACCGCAACCAGACTGGGGACCCGGCGCACAGGTGCCTCCTTCTTCGTTACATCTAGGACGAACCGGGGTTGACGCCACGTGAAGCACGGGCCAACGCCTCGGTCCCGGCCCTGGTGGGGCCGGTTTCAGGGCGACGATAGCTGCTATTCACAGCGCGTTTGGAGCCGGAACCATTCGGTGGCCGAACCGTAACCGTGGAAATCTGTTCGTCACTGGCTCCCACCGCCGAAGAGATGATCGAGGTCAGGGCCGAATCCCCCGAAAAGGGTCCGGACCCCGACAGGCCGGGTTATCGTCCGGGCGTGATCAGCTCGAGGCTCAGTGGCATCGCCGGCCGGGTCGCGGCCGGGCTGCTGGCCGTTCTCGTCACGTCCGTGCTCTACCTGATCCTCTTGGTCGCCACCAGCTTCGCCGGCGGTCTCCGGGGCACCTCCGAGTTGTGCCCGGAGAAGCCCCTGGACCCTCGGGCTTACTACACGTACAGCGCTTTCCCTCTGCAGAACCAGTGCAACTTCGCCGACGGCACCTCGAAGAGCCTGATCCCGTACTGGACGTACAACGGCATCCTGTTCGGCTCGATCGCCGTCACCGTGGTCGTGGTGCTGGCCGTCGCCACGGTTGGGCGCCGCCGGCCCGGCGAGGTTTCGAGCCGGCCCTTCCTGAGCAGCCCGGGCCTGCTGTTCGCAGCGGGCGCCGCAACTGCCGTCGCGGCCGGGCCGGGGGTGGTGTTCCTGCTGCTGTTCGGCCTTCTCGCGCCCGCTCTGCTCTTCGCCGGACTGATGCTGGCCGTGACCGTCTTCCTGCTCACCCGCTCGGCCTGGGCCCTGACCGAACCGCAGCGCCGGCCCGGGATCCCGGGCGCGGAACCGAAGTCGTACCGAACCGCGTGGGAGCGGACCGAGCCCTGACCTCAGCCGGCGTACAGGTCCCGCACCGCGGTGGAGGCCAGGAACGTGGCCGCGATCGAGATCGCCCGCTCGTCGACGTCGAAGTCGGGCCGGTGCAGGTCGTACATCGGCCCGCCCGGCGTACGGGTACCGAGCCGGACCATGGCGCCGGGGACCTTCTCCAGGATCCAGGCGAAGTCCTCGCCGCCCAGGCTCTGCGGGGTGAGCTGCAGGGCGTCGGCGCCGAACTCGGCCCGGACCGCGGCCTCGGCCACCGCCACGGCCGACGCGTCGTTCACCGTGGGCGGCACCCCTCGCTGGTAGTCCACGTCGGCCCGGACGCCGTAGGGCTGCACGATCTGCTGGATGCTGTCGGTGATGATCGAGCTGGCGATGGTCCAGACCGCGCCGTCCAGGCAGCGGAAGGTACCGGCCACCTCGCCGGCGCTGGGGATCGCGTTCATCGCGACCCCGGCGTTGATCTGGCCCCAGACCATCGAGGCGCCGGAGCGGGGGTCGACCCGGCGGGACAGCGCCGCCGGCACCCCGGTGACCACCGAGGCGAGCGCGAAGATCACGTCTTCGGTGAGGTGCGGGCGGGAGGTGTGGCCGCCGTGCCCGTTCAGCCGGACCCGGACGTAGTCCGCGGCGGCGGTGATCGCGCCGACCCGGGAGCCGATGTAGCCGACCTCGGTGTGCGGATCGCAGTGCAGTGCGTAGGCACGTTCGACCCCGTCGAGCAGCCCGTCGCCGAGCACCCGCAGCGCGCCGCCGGGCATCTTCTCCTCGGCGGGCTGGAAGAGCAGGCGGACCCGGCCCGGCAGCGGGGTGCGCTCGTGCAGGTCGGCCAGGGCCAGGGCGGCGCCCAGCAGGCCGGTGGTGTGCACGTCGTGACCACAGGCGTGCGTGGCGTTCTCGGTGGTCGAGGCCCACGGGCGGCCGCACGTGTCGGCCATCGGCAGGGCGTCCAGGTCGGCGCGCAGGACGACCGTGCGCCCGCCGGCCGGCCCGATGTCGCACCACAGCCCGGTACCCCCGGCCATCCGCTGCGGGTCGAGCCCGGCCTTGGCCAGCCTCTCGATCAGCAGCGCGGTGGTACGCACCTCCTGGAAACCGAGTTCCGGATGCGCGTGAAGATCCCGGCGCGTGTCGATCAGTTCATCGGCGTACGCCGCTACCAGCGGGGCGAGAGCGGGAATGTTCACGATCGGTTGAGCATAGTCCTGACCGGTGTGATTCCACGCACCCGGACGGGGCACGCGGATGATTTAACACACCGTTCTCAAAAGCGCGCTGCAGAGCGTCAAGCCGGGGCCGAAAGCCATCGCCACCACCGGATCATCGGCGCGGAGCGGGCGTTTACGGCGGATCTCGTCCAGCACCATCAGCACCGTGGCCGAGGAGCAGTTGCCGTAGGCGTCCAGGACCGCCCGGCTCTCCGCGACCTTTTCGTCGCCGAGTCGTAGCCGTTCCGCGACGACGTCGACGATCCGGCGTCCTCCGGGATGCACCGCCCACCCGGCCACTTCGTCCACTCCGTGACCAAAGGGGGTCAGCAGTCCCCGCATCGCCTCCCCCACCTCACCGGCCAGGACGTCCGGCACCTTGGGCGAAAGTCCCATCCGGAACCCGTGCGCGGTGACGTCCCAGGTCATCAGCGGCTGGGTTCCCGGGACGGTGGCCGCCGTGGTGTGCAGCAGCTCCAGCCCGACGGGGGCATCGGGTTCCACCACCACCGCGGCCGCCGCGTCGGCGAACAGCGCGTGCGAGACCACGGTCTGCAGGTCCGTCGGATCATCCGAGCGCTGCATGTGCAGGCTGGTCAGTTCCACGCAGAGCAGCACCGCGGGCCGGCCCTGGGCCCGGACGAAGTCGGCCGCCGCGTTGAGCCCGGGAATTGCGGCATAGCAACCCATGTGACCCACCAGCAGGCGGCGCACGTCAGGAGCCATGCCCAACTCGTCGGCGATCAGGATGTCCAGCCCCGGAGTCGCGTAACCGGTGCAGGAGACCACTACGAAGAGCCCGATTTGGGACGCCGTGAGCCCGGCTTCCGAGAGCGCCTCGGCTACCGCTTTACCCCCGAGCGAACGGGCCTCCGTAACGTAGCGCCGCATCCGGTCGCCCGTGCTCCAGCCGCTGACATCGGTGTCGCGCGGGTCGACAGCGGCGTGCCGGGTGGTGATGCCCGCGTGCCGGAAGATGTGCCGGGCGATCCGGTCCGAGTTCAGCCGGGGGGCGAACACCTCCTCCCAGATCTCCTCCTGAGGCACCGGTTTCGGCACCGCCCGGCCCTGACCAGTAAGAACGGCCCGATGCCCACTCAGTCTCACGCAGCGTCCTTCGTTCCGACGGCCTGATAGACCAACGCCGATGACCCCGTGGGCAGCATCGTCACGTCGTTGCGACGGCGCAGCAGCCAGGCCAGGTACTGCCCGATCGCCGGGCGCAGGCCGATCGGCCGGCCCAGCCGCACTCCGTGCCCGGCCAGCAGGCCGGTGAGGACGTCCGGGGAGACCAGGAGGTCCGGATCGTGGATGCCCCGCGGGGGCCCACCAGGTGCGTACTCGGCCAGCCGGATCAGGGCGATCCGGCAGAGCAGAGTGTCGTTCAGGGTGTCGATCACCAGCGTGCCGCCGGGGGCGAGCACCCGGCAGATCTCCTGGGCGGCCCGCGGGAGATCGGGCAGATGCTCCAGGCACTCGCCGGCCACCACACAGCTGAAGGACGCGTCGGCGAACGGCAGCCGGGTGGCGTCGGCGGCCAGCACCCGGACGCCGTGCTCCCGGGCCTGGCGCAGCGACAGCAGGGAGATGTCGATGCCGGTGTGGGCCCAGCCGGACAGCCGGCCGGTCAGGTAGGGCTGCATCAGCCCGGCCCCGCAGGCCACGTCCAGCAGCGGGGCCCCTGGGCAGGGCGGGTCCGGGATCAGTCCCGCCCGGGCCCGGGCCAGCCAGTGCAGGGCGGCGAACTCACCGTGCGGCTGCCACCATTCGTCCGTCAAAAGGTCGTACTGAGCCGGGTCGTTGCGGACGCGTGGAGACATGCCACTCCCGATGCCGGAAATACCCCGTCATCGACGATTAGCTCACGCCGGGACGATTAGCGCAGGTCGTGCCTTCCGAGTTCGGTCAGCGTCTCCACGACCTTCTTCACGTCCTGGGCCCACTCCCGGGTGGTGACCAGCACGGCCGAGGGGGTGTCGATCACCACCACGTCCTTCAGCCCGAGCACCGCGACCAGCCGCTCACCGGCCGGCACGGCGATCCCGGACGAGTCCACGTCCAGCACCTGGGCGGCGTCGCCGACCACCTTGAGCGCCGCGTCGCCCGGCAGCAGCGCGGCCAGCGAGGCCCAGTCGCCGATGTCGTCCCAGCCCAGCGCCGCGGGCACGACCGCGACCCGGCCGGCCTCGGCGGCGGGCTCGGCGATGGCGTAGTCGATCGCCACCTTCTCCAGCTGCGGCCAGAACTCCGCGACCACCGCGTCGCGCTCCTCGGTGTCCCAGGCCTTGGCGATCCGCAGCACCCCGGCGTGCAGCTCGGGCCGGTTGCGCTCCAGCTCGGCCAGCAGCACGTCGGTCCGGGCGACGAACATCCCCGCGTTCCAGCGGTAGCCGCCCTCCTCCAGGTAGCGGGCCGCGGTCTCGGCGTCCGGCTTCTCCACGAAGCACTCGACCCGGTGCGCGGACGGCGCCCCTGCCAGCCCGAGCGACTCACCGACCTGGATGTACCCGAACGCGGTGGAGGCGTGGTCCGGCTCGATCCCGAGGGTGACGATCTCGCCGAGCCGGGCCGCGGTCACCGCCTCGGCCACCGCCGCCTCGAAGCCGGGGGCGTTGCGGATCACGTGGTCGGCCGCGAACGAGCCGATCACCGCCTCCGGGTCGCGCTCGGCGATCACGGCCGCGGCCAGGCAGATGGCCGCGGCGGAGTCCCGCGGGGTGGGCTCGGTCAGCAGGTTGGCCTCGGTCAGTCCGGGCAGCTGGCCGGTGACCGCCTCGGCGTGCGCGGTGCCGGTGACCACGATGATGCCCTCCGGCCCGGCCAGCGGCACCAGCCGGTCCCAGGTCTGCTGCAGCAGCGTGCGGCCGGACCCGGTGAGGTCCAGCAGGAACTTCGGCCGGGCCTGGCGGGACAGCGGCCATAACCGGGTGCCCGCTCCACCGGCGGGCACGATGGCCCAGAAGCCGGGCAGGGCGGCAGACGATTCACGCGCTTGGTCAGTCACCGCACAAACGTAGGGCCACCGTCGAGGTGCCCGGGGCGAAGTCGCGGGAATAGCCACCGATGAGCCCGACTTCACCCATGGCGGTCACCAGCGGCTCCGGCTCGCCCACGCAATGCTACGACCGCTGGTCGTGGCCGGGAAAACGCCTCGCCGGTAGCTGTTCACCTGGGTCACCACCATCGCTTCCCTGCCGATCACCCGTCCGGCCGAAGCTGTGGCTCATGCAGCGAGAGTCTGTGGCGCGGCCCGACGAACTGGGCCGGTTGCGTGCCAGCAGTGTGGTGGTCCCTCTGACCCCGTCCCCGGTCGCCGGCGCGAGCGCTCCGCGCCGGCTGCGGGTCGCCATCGTCGCCGAATCGTTCCTGCCCACGGGCAACGGCGTCACCAACAGCGTCTGCCGGGTGCTGGAGCACCTGGCCGCGCGCGGCCACGACGCCGTCGTCATCTGTCCCGGCCCGGCTCCCGCGAGCTTCGCCGGTTTCCCGGTGATCGGCGTCCCCTCGTTCAACTACCGGCAGTTCCCGGTCGGCATGCCCAGCTCCAAGGTGCTGCGCACGCTGGCCTCGTTCCAGCCGGACATCGTCCACCTGGCCTCCCCCTTCATCCTCGGCGCCGTCGGAGTGACCGCCGCCGGGCAGCTCGGGGTACCCACCGTGGCGGTGTTCCAGACCGATGTCCCGGCCTTCGCGGCCCGGCACCACATGGGCATGCTGGCCAGCACGGCCTGGCGCTGGGTGCGCCGGATCCACTCGCAGGCCGATCTGACCCTGGCCCCCTCCAGCCCGGCCCTGCAGGAGCTGCGTGACCATGCGGTGCCCCGGCTGGCGCTGTGGCAGCGTGGGGTGGACAGCGAGCGGTTCCATCCGGACCGGCGGGCCACCCCCGCGGTCGAGGAACTGCGCGCCCGGCTCGCCCCGAACGGCGAGGTGCTGGTCGGCTACGTGGGCCGGCTGGCGACCGAGAAGCGGGTGCAGCGGCTGGCCGCCCTGCACGGGCTGGAGAACCTGCGTCTGGTGATCGCGGGCGACGGTCCGCACCGCAAGACGCTGGAGCGCACGCTGAAGAACGCCACCTTCCTCGGCTGGCAGGACGGCGAGAGCCTGGCCGACGTGTTCGCGGCGCTCGACCTGTTCGTGCACACCGGCACCGCTGAGACCTTCGGCCAGACCCTGCAGGAAGCGATGGCCAGTGGGGTCCCGGTGATCGCGCCGGCCGCGGGCGGGCCGCTCGACCTGGTGACGCCGGGCACGAACGGAATGCTCTACGCCCCTGAAGACGATGCTGACCTGCGCCGCTGTGTGGAGACGCTGGCTGCTGACCCGGAACAGCGGCGCTGGATGGGGGCGGCCGGGCGGATCGGGGTGCAGCAGAACACCTGGGAGCTGCTCGGGGACGAACTCCTCGGTCACTACCGCGGTGTGCTGGAGAGCCGGGCCGCGGTCGCCCAGCTGGGGTAGGGCCCGGCTGGACAAGTGCAGTCGGTTTGCCTTCTGCCCCTCAGGGGCGGCAGGTATGGTCGGAAGCACGATGCCCAGTTACCACCCCGGCCGGCGCGTGTTCCGGCTGCTCAGCGCCGCCGCTGTCGTCACCGGTTTGACCCTGGGCACAGGTGCTTTGGCCTACCCCGCGCAGGCCTCCACCTCCGCAACGGTCAATCCGGTTAAGAAGAAGAAATTCGTCGTACCTCCGGCCAAGTCCTGGGTAGGCGGGCAGAACCTGATCAGCGCCAGGGAGCTCACCGATCTCCCGGCCGGGGTCCCCCTGCCACCCGCCCCCAAGTCCGCGTCCTGGCTGGTCGCCGACCTGGACTCGCGAGAGATCCTGGCCGCGAAGAACGTGCACTCTCCGCTTCTGCCGGCCTCCACGCTGAAGCTGTTCACCGCGCTGGCGATCGCCCCCACCCTCGACCCGAAGCAGGTCTACACCGGCACCACGGCCGACGAGAACATCGACGGCACCCGGGTGGGCATCGTCGCGGGCTCCAAGTACACGGTGAACGACCTGCTGCACGGCCTGATCATGGTCAGCGGCAACGACACGGCCAACGCCCTGGGTAACCTGGCCGGCGGGCAGACCGCCGCGATCGCGATGATGCGTCAGGAAGCCCAGAAACTGGGAGCTTTCGACACCGTCGTCCGTAACACCAGTGGGCTCGACGCCAAGGGCCAGGTGAGCAGCGCCTATGACCTCGCGCTGGCCGGGTCCGAGGCACTGAAGAACCCGGAGCTGGCGAAAATCATGGTCACACCGACCTATTCGTTCCCCTCCCGGGGAAAGACCCTAGGCGCCAAGCGGAAGCACTACCAGACACAGAACCACAACCGGCTGCTCGGCTACCTCCCGGGCATGATCGGGGTCAAGAACGGCTACACCACGCACGCTCTCGGTACGAACGTCTCCGCCGCCACTTATCAGGGGCACCGGTACATCGTTGTCCTGATGCACACCGAGGGCACCATCTACACGCCGTCCGGCGACCTGCTGAAGTGGGCGTTCAAGTACGGCCAGAAGGCCAACCCGGTCGGCACCCTGGTGAAACCCGGTGAGCTGACCGCGATGAACGGCCCCGGCATCCTCACGCCCACCCCCAGCCCGGCGCCCACTCTCTCGGCGGCCAAGCCCGGAGCCCAGGCCGCCTCGGCCCTCTCCGCCAGCGCGAGCGTCAGCCCGGAGAACCCGATGATCCGGTTCTGGCCGGTCGCCGCGGTCGGGGTGCTGCTGCTCGGCGGGGTGATCTTCGGTCTGCGGCCGGTGCTCGCGGGCACGCGCCGCGCCCGGATGCGGAAGCTGAAGGACCGGCAGCGGCGCTCGCGGCACCGGTACTGACGCGGGCCTAAGAACTCAGAACAGCGTGGCCGGTTCCACCGGTTCCGGCGAGGGCAACGGAGCCAACCCAGGCACCAGCGTCCTTACTTCATCGTGGAAACGCCGGGCCAGCGCGGGAGCGGTGGTGTTGTCCGGGGTATGGACGAAGAACGTCGGAGAGCGGCCTTCGCGCAGCCAAGCGG
Organism: Kineosporia aurantiaca JCM 3230; assembly: GCA_000719025.1. Classification (GTDB taxonomy): domain Bacteria; phylum Actinomycetota; class Actinomycetes; order Actinomycetales; family Kineosporiaceae; genus Kineosporia; species Kineosporia aurantiaca. The sequence continues at coordinate 983,860 of JODP01000006.1, read as the reverse complement.
CCGTCTTCTCAACCCAGAACTGCCAGCCCTCGATCGTCTCGGCCTGGGCGTCGCGTCCGAGGTAACGAACAATCGGACGTTCCGTCAGACCGTCAGAACGCCGCGGCAGCCGGGGTTTGCGTTCCCAAGCCTCACGTTCGGCGTCGCTCGTCGGGGGCTTGGCGAAGAACGCGGTCGTGTCGAACGGAACCCATTCCGTGCCGGTAGCAGTAAAGATTTGCTCCAGACGCTGGGCTTCCGCGGGGTCGGAGAAGAATCTCGGGTGCCGAACCTCTACGGCGTAACGATGTTCGCGGGGTAGGCGCCGAAGAAACTGCTCGAGATTAAGGACGTCCGTGGGCCCGAATGTTCCTGGCAACTGGATCCACAGGGCTTGGATTCGTGGTCCTAAGGGCTCAACCACGTCCATAAAGCTGCGCAGTTCCGCGTCCACCCCACTCAAGCGTCCATCATGAGTGATCGTGCGGGGCAGCTTGACGACGAAACGGAAGTTCTCGTTCGTCTGCCGCGCCCACGACTCCACCGTGGTGCGGCTCGGCGTGGCGTAAAAGGTCGTGTTGCCCTCGACAGCGTTGCACCAGCCCGCGTAGAAACGGAGCTTTTCCTGCGCGTCAGCGCTCTTGGGCGTGACCTGCCCGGCCCAGGACTTGTGCGTCCACATCGCACATCCGACGTGCAGCTGCATCAGCGGCGGGTGTTCCTACCCCGGATCAGGCCCCGTAGGTAGGACACCCCCAGCAGCAAGGTCAGCACGACGATTAGGACGAGTCCCTCACGCCAGGTCAGCGTGAACATCAGCGGGTTTCGCCGGGCGCGGCCCGGAACACCTCGCCCTCCCCGGTCAGGGTGATCGGCCCCGCGGAAGCGGTGACGAACGCCGAGTGGCCGGGCTCCAGAGCGACCGAGACGCCGTCGGCGGTGACCGTGACCGCGCCCTTGGTGCAGAGCACGATCTGCGGGCCGCGGACCGACGGGTCGGCCGGCTGCGGCTCGGCCGGGGAGTTCACCGCGATCCGGCTGAGCTGGAAGTCCTCGACCGGCGGGCGCCAGGCCACCTCTTCCTCCGACAGCGGGGTGAGGTTGCTGTCGCCCGAGGCCAGCGGGTGCGTGTCGACCACGTCGAGCAGTTCCCCGACGTTGACCTCCTTGGTGGTCAGCCCGCAGCGCAGCACGTTGTCCGAGCCGGCCATGATCTCCACGCCGAGCCCGCTGAGGTAGGCGTGCGGCACCCCCGCGTCCACGAACACGGTCTGGCCGGGCGACATCCGGACCAGGTCGAGCAGCAGCGGGGCGAGCACCATCGGGTCGGCCGGGTGCAGGCCGATCAGCCGGTCCAGCCAGCCGAACACCTCGGGGTAGTCCGGGCTGCCCTCGGCGGCCAGCCGGCTGCTGCCCGCGGCGACCTCGGCGACCAGCGCCGCCCGGTCCTCCACCGGCCAGGTGACCAGCAGCTCGAGCCCGGCCCGCAGCCGGGCCTCGTCGGTCGCCGCCGGCGCCGAGAGCACCTCGATCAGCTCCTGCAGCCGGGGGGCGCGCAGCCGGCTCAGCAGCATCGCGACCTGGGCCGGCGGCCGGAAACCGTAGAGCGCCTCGATCGGCTCGAGCGCGTAGAGCATCTCGGGCTTGTGGTACGGGTCGACGTAGGGCGAGTCGGAACCCGGCGTGTACTTCTCCCGGGCCCGGGCGGCGGTGGGGTGCACCTGCACCGACAGCGGCCGGGCGATCGCCAGGATCTTGAACAGGTAGGGCAGCCGCGGGCCGAAGCGCTCCAGCACCTCCCGGCCGAGCACCTGCTCACCGAAGCGGTCGATCGCCTCCGGCAGCGGCAGCTCGCGGGTCGCGTCACCATCGGTGAGCAGCAGCACGGAGGGCGCGGACGGGTGCGTGCCCATCCACAGCTCGGCCTCCGGGCCGCCGCTCGGGGTCCGGCTCTGCAGCAGGGCCAGCGCCGAGGTGGAACCCCAGTCGTAGTCGCGGATCGCGTTGCGCATGCCGGTCACCGCCGGAACCGCGGTCAGGGTCTGCTCGTTCGCCGAAGGGTCAGCGGTCCAGGCCGTCATGGTCGTCAGCGTACCCGTCGGCACCCTGCGGGGATGACCGCTTCGGCCCGAGAAGTGGCAACTGGCGCAATGTTCGGCGCAACGTCACCTGCTCAGGCGGGGGCGGGCCCGCGGAATGTCACTCAGCGTCAATCGGTGCTCGGCTCCGCGTCGGCCGCCAGGGTCAGCAGGTCGTCCGCGATCCGGCCCGGCTCGGCGGTCAGCACCTGCCCGCCGTCGCCGTAGTACCAGCTCACCCGGGCCCGGGGCAGGCCGCCGAGAGCCTCCGCGATGCCGGTGCGGGTGGCCGTGCCGCCGCCCTCCGGGTCGGTCACGCCGTCCGGCGGGACCACCGGGCAGAGCACTACGGGCACGCCGATCAGCGGGTACCAGGCCCGCGGCTCGCCCAGGAAGATCGAGCGGGAGATCGAACGGCGGCGGATCAGCGTCGGGTCGGCACTGTCGGCCGGGGTGTCCGGGTCGACCGTCTCCCAGAACTTCTCGAACGAGGGATACCGCCAGGCCGGACGGGTCCAGCCGCCGTCGATGCAGCAGACCCCGCTCACCCCGTCGCGCCGGGCGGCCAGTGAGAGCACCACGTTCGCGCCCCAGCCGTGACCGGCCACGATCGGCGACCGGGCACCGGTGTAGCCGAGCTGGTCGAGCAGCGTGGCCAGGTCGTCGGCGCAGGTGTCGGTGTCGTAGCCGGAACCCGGGGCCTCGGACCGGCCGTGCCCGCGCAGGTCGACCGCGGCGATCTCGTGCCCGGCCTCGACCAGCCGGCCGACCACCTGGCCCCACACCGAGGAGTCCGAGGACTCGTCGTGGACCAGCAGGAACGGACGTAAGGGGGCCTCGATCCGGGCCACCGCCAGGGCGGGTCCGTCGGTCAGCTGCACCATCTGCACTTCGCCCTGTTCGACCGGCATGGTGTGACGGTAGAGGATCCCGCCCCCCTTCGCCCGACGGCACGCAAACCCCTTGCGTGATCATGGACTTCTTTCCCCGTGATCATGGACTTTTCCTCTCCCGCACCCTCCGCTCCGGGCGATCCCCCACGTCGGGGAAGAAGTCCATGATCACGGGGGAGAAAGTCCATGATCACGGCAAGAGTGGCCCTGAGCTGCGGTGATACAGGGGTGCACCGCCGTTTCGCCCGCCGCTGCCCGCCGGCGGCCGAGAAGGTGCCAGAATGGCGACCATGCCTGAAAGTGGTGCGGCGCGGCCTCGGCTGCTGTCCGGAATGCAGCCGACGTCCGATTCCCTGCATCTGGGTAACTACATCGGCGCGCTGGCCAACTGGGTCGAGCTGCAGGAGCGGTTCGAGGCCTTCTTCTTCGTCGCCGACCTGCACTCGATCACCGTCGACTACGACCCGGTGGCCCTGCGCAGGCGCACCCATCGCTACGTGGCCCAGTACCTGGCCGCCGGGATCGACCCCGCCAGATCCGTGATCTTCGTGCAGAGCCACATCCCGGAGCACCCGCGGCTGGCCTGGGTGATGGAGTCGCTCACCGGGTTCGGCGAGGCCTCGCGGATGACCCAGTTCAAGGACAAGTCGCAGAAGGAAGGCTCCGACCGGGCCACCGTCGGGCTCTTCACCTACCCGATCCTGCAGGCCGCGGACATCCTGATCTACCAGGCCGCGGCCGTCCCGGTCGGCGAGGACCAGCGCCAGCACCTGGAGCTCACCCGCGACCTGGCCCAGCGGTTCAACAGCCGCTACGGAAAGACCTTCGTGGTGCCCGAGCCGCACATCGTCAAGGCCACCGCCAAGATCGTCGACCTGCAGAACCCGGAGAAGAAGATGAGCGGCAGCATCGGTGGCCCCGGCTGCCTGTGGCTGCTCGACGACCCGAAGGTCTCGGCCAAGAAGATCCGCTCGGCGGTCACCGACACCGGCCGGGAGATCGTCTTCGACCCGGCCGGCAAACCCGGGGTGTCAAACCTGCTCACCATCCTCTCGGTGCTCAGCCGGACCCCGGTCGAGACGCTGGTGGAGAAGTTCGCCGGGGCCGGTTACGGCGACCTCAAGAAGGAGGTCGCGGCCGCGTACGAGGAGTTCGCCGGTCCGATCGCGGAGAAGGCGAACGCGCTGATCGCCGATCCGGGCACGCTCGACGACATCCTCGCCGACGGGGCGGCGAAGGCTCAGGAGACGACCGCGCGGGTGCTCGCCGAGGTCTACGACCGGGTCGGGTTCCTGCCGCCGAAGCGGTGACCGGAATGTCCCAGTCGCCGCCCACGATGAGCATGGCGGTCCTGAAGCCCGCGGTCGGCCAGTCGGACGACGTGGTCACGATCGGCGTCGTCCTGGACATCCCGCAGCCGCACGGCGATTTTCTGCGGGCCTGCCGGGCCGACTTCGGCGACCCGCTGGCCGCCGAGATCCCGCCGCACATCACCCTGCTGCCGCCCACCCCGGTGCCGGAGGGCGAGGACCAGGCGATCCAGGACCACCTGGCCGCGGTCGCCGCCGTCACCGCCCCGTTCAGCGTCTGCCTGGCCGGCACCGGCTCGTTCCGGCCGATCTCCCCGGTCGTCTTCGTGAAGCTCGAGGACGGCGCCGAACACTGCGCCGACCTGCAGAGACTGCTGCGCACGGGGCCGCTCAAGCGGAGCCTGGACTTCGACTACCACCCGCACGTCACGGTGGCCCACCACCTGGACGACGCGGCGATGGACCGGGCCGAGGAGACGCTGCGCGACTACCGCGCCGAGTTCCAGGTGACCGGGCTGAACTTCTACGAGCACGACGGGGACGGGGTCTGGGAGCTGCGCCGGCGGTTCACTTTCCGGGGCCCTTCAGCAACCGCCGAGAGCTGATCGGCCCCCTGTCCGCGCGGGACGCCCGGTTTGCTGGAAACTAACCCCGTGAGCGAGACGACGACTGCCTCCAAGTCCCCGGCCGGCCTGCTGCAGCGGGCGAAACGCACGGTCGCCTGGCGGGCCTGGCAGCGGTACGGCAAGGCCCGGGGCGGCATCCTGGCCGGTGGCATGGCCTACGCGGCCTTCTTCTCGATCTTCCCGGCCCTGGCCGTCGGCTTCACCGTCTTCGGGCTGATCGTGCACGACAACCAGGATCAGCAGAACTCGGTGATCAAGGCGATCAACGACGGCGTCGGCACGGTGGTGATCAGCCCGGTCGGCGGCAGCGGGGGCATCGTCTCGATGGACACCCTGACCGGCTCCAGCGAGCTCACCATCGCCGGGATCATCGGTCTGGTCGGCTTCCTGTTCACCGGCCTGGGCTGGCTGGACGCGATGCGCGAGGGGATGCGGGCGATGTTCGGCCGGCCCCCGCTGGAGGGCAACTTCGTCTTCGCCAAGGCCCGCGACCTGGCCGTGCTGGTCAGCATCGGCCTGGTGATGCTGCTCTCCGCGGTCTCCGGCATCTTCGTCAGCGCCGGCACCGGGGTGATCCTCGGCTGGATCGGGGTGGACGAGGGCTCGACCATCGGCCGGGTCGCGCTGGGCTGCGCGGGCACCCTGCTGGTACTCGGCGTCGACGTGCTGATCTTCCTGCTGCTCTTCCGGATCCTGTCCGGCGTCTCGCTGCCCACCCACGACCTGTGGGACGCGGCGCTGTTCGGCGGGATCGGCCTGGGCGTGCTCAAGCTGCTCTCCGGGGTGCTGCTGAACGGCGCCTCGAACAACAAGTTCCTGGCCACCGCGGGCGTCGCCCTGATCCTGCTGGTCTGGCTCAACTTGGTCAGCCGGCTCACCCTGGTCGCGGCCGCCTGGGGGGCCACCGTGGCGATCGACCGGGGACACCTGACCGACGCACTCGGTATGCCGGAATCCACGATCACCGTTCGCACCCGCCTGGCTCGTCCGGCCACTGTGCGCCGACCGGCCGCCTCGGCCAACCCGGCCGCAGTCGGTACGCGGACCGTGGTGCCGGTGCCGCCGGCTGCCTATACCCCGGTCGTCAGTCCTCGTGCCGCAGACCGGGTTTCGATCGCAGCGGGAGCTGTGCTCGGGGCAGCTGGGCTGGTGGCCGCGCGCACCGCAGTGGGGGCCGTCCGCTCGGTGGGCAACGTGCTGCACCGCGACGACGACTGATCCATCAACCGCCCCGAAACGGGGCGGCCCGAACGGTCCGCCGCCGAAAGGGCGAATAACAGCAGCCTGCTCATGAGCCGAGGTCGCCGACCGATCAATGGGAACGTGACCGCGAGACCCATCCTGCCCGCGTCGGCCCGCCATCAGGCCGCCACGCACTTGGTGGGTCTGGGTCTCTACCGCGAAGCGCAGGACCTGCTGAGCATCGACCAGCCGGAGGACGCCGAGCTGGGCATGCTGTCCTCACTGCTGGCCGGCGACCCGCGTACGGCCGCGAAGTTCCTCGGCCGACGGATGATGTCCTCCACCGCCCGTCACGGCGAGGTCGACCTGGTCCGTGGATGCGTGGCCCTGGTCTCCGGGCACGGCGAGGCGCTGGACACCACCCGTCAGGTGCTTGAACGGATGGAACCGACGAGCCTGGATTGGGCGATTTTCGCGGTTTCCGCCGCCCCCCACAATCTCCGCGTGGCCGCCGACGCCGCCGCAAGCGTCACTCATTCGGCTGGTCCGGCTGTTCTGGCCGTGCTGGCGGCGGCTCGGGCCGCGCAGGGGGACGCGCACGGTGCGCACCAAGTACTCGACTCGGCCCGGTGGACCGGCGTCGGCGACGATCCGACGCAGCGAACGATCGATCTTTTGAAGACGCACGGCCACGAATCCGCGGTTCCGGAGCTGGAAGCCGCTCATTGGCAGCGCCGTCCGCTCGGCGAATCACTTTCCCGGCGAATGGACCGCTGGCGCCGCCGACGGAACGAGCGGGACCTGCGCTGTCGTTGTGCCACTACGCCGACCTGGGCCGGCGAGGGCTCGCGGTACTACGTGAACTGGCATCTTGAGCTGCTCGAGCACGGCGAGACCCAGGGCTGGCGGATTCTTTTCTGCGCCGAGACCGGGATCCGCTATCTGGATCAGGCCGTGATCCCGGTTTCGGTGCGGATCGGCGCCTTCAGCGAGCCGATCGGTTCCGAGCTCGAATGATGGACGCTGGTCACGAGTTTGGTTGATTGGCGCCCCGGAAGATGTCGACCAGACTGTAAGGGGCCCGCTCGCCGAGTAGCCAGTCCAGCGTCTCATGCGCGTCGACGTACTCCGCGTCACTGCGGGCGAACATAGCCTTTTCGTGTTCACCGAGCGCTTTTTCGAGGTCGTCGGGGTTAGCCGCGATTGCCTTCGCCAGCTCGGAACCGTCGAACATGGCCAGGTTCGCCCCCTCCCCCGACGGCGGCATGAGGTGGGCGGCGTCTCCGATCAGGGTCACGCCGGGCACTCGCGCCCAGTGGTGCCCGTCCGGAAGGGTGTAGAGCGGGCGCGGGTTCGGAGCTGCCTCGCTGTCGGTGATCAGCGCGGTGAGTTCTGGGGCCCAACCTTCGTATTCCGCGGCCACCCGGGCGATTGCGGCTTCCCGGTTGCTGAAGTCGATTCCGGTGACCCACTCAATCGGGCGGTTCAGCTGGACGTACGTGTGCAGGATGTCCCCGGCCTCACGGTGCGCCGTAATCCCCTGACCCGGACTCAGCGCATACATTGCCCCTGCCCCCACCGCTTTGGCCGCCTCAGCGTGCTTTTCGTCGGCGTCGTAGAGATAGGTCTCGATCGACGTAGTGCCTACGTACGTCGGCTCGGCGTCGGAGACCAGCTTCCGAACCTTCGACCAGGCGCCGTCCGCCCCCACGAGCAGGTCGGTCCTTACGCGCGTCCCGTCCGTGAAGGTCAGCTCATGCCGGCCATCACCCAAGCTCACCGCTCCGGCCAGCTTTTTGCCCCACTGAACCGTGCCCTCCGGTAGCGACTCCAGCAGGATCCGCCGCAGATCACCACGAAGCACCTCCGGCCGCTTCCCCGAACCGTCGTCCGGTTGGTCGATCAGAACCGCACCGCCGCGATCAAGCACCCGCGTCGCCTCGGCGCCCTCGTGGATGATCGACCGGAACTCCTCCAGCAGGCCGGCCGCCTCCAGGGCGAGCTGCCCGTTGTACTCATGGATGTCGAGCTGGCCGCCCTGGGTGCGGGCCTGCGGCGACGGATCCGCCTCGTAGACCACCGCCCGGACGCCGTTGACCTGCAGGACCCGGGCCAGGGCGAGACCACCCAGGCCACCCCCGACCACGGTGACTTCGTGCGTCATCAATTTTCCCCTTGAGCGCTATTGGAATGCCGTTCCATCACCTACCTTGGAGCAGCATTCCAATGCGTGTCAAGATGAACCTCATGGCCGACCGGAAGCGACGCACCGATGCCCTCTCGAAGGAGAAGATCGTCGAGACCGCGATCGAGATCCTCGATGCCGAGGGCGAAAAGGCCCTGACCTTCCGCGCTCTCACCACCCGCCTGACCACCGGGGCGGGCGCGATCTACTGGCATGTAGCCAATAAGGACGAGCTTCTGGCGGCGACCACGGACGCGGTGATCACCCGGGTGCTGACCGAGATCTCCGGCGACGCGGAGCCGCCGGAGGCGATCCGCGAGCTCGCCCTCGGCATCTTCGACGCGATCGACACCCACCCCTGGATCGGCACCCAGCTCTCCCGCGCGCCCTGGCAGTCGGCCATGCTGGGCATCATCGGGGGGATCGCCGAGCCGCTGCACGCCCTTGGCCTTCCCGAAAAGGTGCAGTCCGACTGCGGTTCCGCCCTGCTGAACTACATCCTCGGCGTGGCCGGCCAGAACGCCGCGCACGCCCGGCTCCTGCCCGCCGGGACCGACCGGACCGAGTTCCTGAAGGCGGTGGCAGCCCGCTGGGCCGAGCAGGACCCGGCCAAGTACCCGTTCCTGGGCCGGGTGGCGGAACAGCTGATCGATCACGACGACCGCGAGCAGTTCCTGGTCGGCATCGACCTGATCCTGGCCGGGGCCCAGACGCTGCGCCCTTGACCGCCCTGGGCAACCCGGTGGAGGTGGCCGAGTCGATCGACCTTGAGCTCCTGTCTAGATGTCGAGTCTAGATGTCGAGGAGTTCCTCGAAGAACCCGCCGATCTGCTGTTCCTGGTCGACCAGGTGAATCTCCAGGATCCAGTGCGCCACCCGGCCGGCCTTGTCCGTACGCCGCATCGGGTGATCGCTACCGGGCGCGATGTACGACTCGATCTTCTCGCCGTCGATGCTCTCGTGCGGGAACTCGCCCACCAGATGACCCGAGTGGACGTTCCCGAACTGCCAGCCGGCGTCCTCTGCTAACCCCTTGACGTAGGCGTAGAGCTGCGCCCCGGTGATCTCCGGCTCGGCCTCGAAGTACTTGCGGCCGGCCTCGAAGATCCGGGGAAGGTCGTCCCGCAGGCGGATTTTCACCGGGTCGTCGCCGAGCACCCAGGTCCGGCCGAAGTCGGCTTCCCACTCCTCGAAGATCGGGCCGAAGTCGGCGAACGCGATGTCGTCGGCCTCGATGATCCGGTCCGGCGGGTTCTCCTTGTACGGCAGCAGGGTGTGCACACCGCCACGCACGATCCGCTTGTGCCAGAACCGGCGGATCCCGAACAGTTCCCCGGCCAGGTCGCGGATCTCGTTGCTGACCTGGGACTCGCTCTTTCCCGGAGCGATCAGGCCGCGGGCCGACACCTCGTCGAACAGCGCAATGGCCTTGTTCTGCGCCTCGATCAGCCCCGCCACCCGTTGCTGTTCCTGGTACTCAGTCATGACCCCAGGGTAGGGGCGGGGCTCATCCGGGAGCCGGTGATTTCTCGTTGCGGGGTCTCAGGCAGGCGCCAGAAGCAGCGGAAGGAATGGATGTATCCGTAAAAGGGGATCAGGGTCCACAGGAAACTCCACCAGCTCCCGCTCTCGTAGCGGCAGATGAGCGCGACCACCAGCCATACCCCGCCGCCGATCGAATCGGTGGCGAACCACCCGAGATCGAACGTGTCCCCGATGAGCCGGGCCCCGACCGAGGCCAGGACCATGAGCCCGGCCCACAACAGCATCGACAGGACACGCAGGGCAGCCAGGGGTGGCCGACTCCACAGGATTGGTCGCATGGTCGGGCCAGAATCCCACATTTGGCACGCCACAGGTAGCGCTAACGTCTGCCCGTGAACGATATCCGGCTGCCAGTTCCCTACTTCGCCCAGTGGGAAAGCGCGCACCTGGTCCCGGAGTTCGTCAACGGCACGTTACGGGCCGAGGACGATCCGGCCTGGGCCGCATGGGGGTCCGAAACCCCAGACGAATATGCCTTCTGGGCGGGGCGGACCTGCGGCGTGGCCTGCCTTCGGATGGTCCTCGCCTACCGCGACGGCTCAGCCCCGGCACCGGCCCTGATCACTCGCGAGTGCGTCGAGGCCGGTGCTTACGTCATTGAGGACGATGGTGTCCGAGGGTTGATCTACGCGCCCTTCGCCGAGTACGTCCGGGCTCGCTGGAACCTCGCCGCCATCGTCCATCCGCAGATGACGCTGCCGGAGGTGACAGCCACCGTGGTCTCCGGCCGACCGGTGATGATTTCTGTCCACGGCTCCATCCGCTACCCCGCGGGGCAGCCCGCCGGGAAAGGAGGCCATCTCGTCCTCGTCGTCGGATACGTCGACGATCACTTCCTGGTGCACAACCCGTCGGGGCTGCCGGGGATCTCTCAGGAGTTCTTCCGGATATCGGCCGACGACCTTGAGGGCTACTTCGCCGGCCGTGGAGTTGTGCTAGCGCCCTGACCCCGGTTCCGACGCCAGACCTCGTACTCGGATTCGGACTGCTGGCGCGCCCGGCCGAGTTCCTCGGAATCCTGGCCGACCCGGAAAAGCAGGCGATCGGTCGTATCGGTGGCAGCCGCGAAAATGGCTCCGGCGACGTCCTCGGTCGTAGCCAGATACCCCGGGGGCGGCTGCACCTGGAATGCCCCCAAGGTCGCCTCGACGAGCGGCTTATAGCTCTCCGGCACCGGGATGCCGGTGAAGCGGCCATAGGTGGCGGCGAAGAAGTTGGTATCCGGCACGAACCCCGGTTCCACCACCTTGACCTGAACGTTCTGACTGGACAGTTCGTACGTCAATGATTCCGAAAGATTATAAACAGCGCCCTTACTGGCGCTGTAGATCGCCTGCAGCGGCATGGGCACCGTGGCTGTGCCCGAAGAAAGATTGACGATCCGACCGCCACCCTGGTTACGGAAGGCCGGCAGCGCGGCGCGGATCACCCTGATAGTCCCGAGCACATTGGTCTCGAGAACCTCGTGCATCACCGCCTCGGAGGTGGCCTCGAACACCGAGAACAGCCCGAGACCAGCGCTGTTGACCACGGCATCGAGCCGCCCGAAGTGCTCAACCCCGGCGGTCACCGCGGCCACCGCAGCCTGCTCGTCCCGAACATCGAGGGGGTGGACGAGCAGCTGCCCGGACGGTTAACCGGTCCACTGAGCGGGATCACGCAGCGTGGCAACAACATTCCAGCCTTCGGCCAGAAACCTGGTCACGGCACCGCGTCCGAATCCGGACGAGCTACCGGTAATGAGAACCGTGGGGGCCATCTGTGCTCCTGACGCATGCGGTGGGGCCGGATGACCAGCATGCTCAGGTGCGGGAGGTAGGGTCCAAGGCCGATTGGTCATGGCGCCATGCCTGGCGGTCATACCTGACCGAAAACGGAGAGTGATCGCTGATGGCCGACCCGGACCTGCGGCAACTGCGCTACTTCGCAGCCGTCGCCGAGGAACGCAACCTCACCCGCGCCGCCGAACGACTCCTCATTACCCAGCCCGCCCTCTCCCGGGCGATCCAGGCCCTCGAACGCGCCGTGGGCGTCGACCTCCTGATCCGCCGACCTCGATCCCTCGAACTGACCCCGGCCGGCCACAGCCTGCTGCAGTCCGCCCGGGACCTCGACCTCCGGATGGACGCCGCGATCCAGAACGCCCGCGCCGCCGGACAGCCCCGCCTAAAGGTCAGCGTTCACCTCTGCGACGTCGCCCTGGCCGCCGAACTGTGCGCCTTCGACCCCACCGTCGAGTTCATCAGCGACGACACCCGCGAGCAGGCGGACGAACTCCGGGCGAGCCGGCACGACGTGGCCCTGCTCCGCGACCAGTTCGACGAGCCCGGCGTCAGCCAGCATCTCCTGCTCAGCGAGCCGAGAGTCGTCATTCTGCCCTCCGACCACGCGCTCGCCAGCAAGGAGACCATCGCCCTGGACGACCTGACCGACGAGCCCATCACCACCTGGGCGCGGATGTCCGCCGCCGAGGCCGCGCACTGGGCGGCGGCCGACGAGACCGGCCGCGATTGGCGGGTGGGACCTGCGGTGACCACTCCCGGTGACGTGCTCGCCGCTGTCCGCCTGGGCCCGGCCATCGCGTTCTACCCAGCCTCGGTCGCTCCGCCCGGCACCACCCTCCCCGGCCTGATTTCCCGCGCTGTCGAAGGAGTCTCGCCGTCCCGACTGTGGGTCGGCTGGCGAACTGGGGACCGTTCGTCCATCGTCGGAGCTTTTCTCAAGAACCTAACCAACCCCTAGCCCTGGTTACGGCTGGACCTTGGCCCTTTTGGCCCGGGCCGCCTTGAGGAACTGCCGGATCTCCGGGTTGATCTTGCCATTCGCCGACCGGGTAACGAACAAGCTCATCCGCTTCCCGCCGGTATCCATGGCCACAGCCGACTCGGGTGAGACTCCCCGGAATGCATAAACATTCACCGGCTCATCGACGTAAACCTCTCCCGGAGGTCTCTGGTCAGGCCGAACCAGAGAGGGCGCCGTGTGCGCGACCCCCAGTTTCGCTCCCACCGTAAGCAAAGCGGCATCGCGGGGTGAGGAGTAGTCCTCGTAGACGGCGTCCTGAAACGTATATCTCGTCGGGCCGTCCATAAAGGCAACGACATGGATTCCGTCGGGGGCGGAGGTGGAGAGGGCCAACAGGATCGCGACCGACATCGTGGCCAGGGCTGCCCAATGCCTGCCCGAACACCCAGTCACAAACATGGACGAATGCTACCCAACCTAGCATTGACGCTCGTCCGCGGAAACCCATCCTGGAACCCCGCACTGCCACCTTCACGATCAGCACGCCCACCAAGGCCGGACGACGAACGGAACCGACGCGTCCCCCCGCCGACGCCACCGCGTATCAGGTCGCCAAGCGACTATGGGGATCCGGAACTGCTGTAGCCCCCAAGCCGACCACCTCCGGGTCCTCACATTCCGCCGATCCGGGCACCCACATCATCGCTCGGCCCGGTCTAGTCCCCTCCATCTGTGGTCAACCGCAGAACGGGCTTTGGTGGCCATAGGCGCTGCCCACGGCGGGGCAGGCCTCGTGGCCGCCTGCACTACCTTTAGCGCCATGAAATCCGTTGGCGGCGTGTCCAGCCGCGACGAAGACTGAGCCAAAGACCCGCTTGCTGGTGACCTGGCAGCTGTTCCACGGCATCATGTTCATTGAGTTAGCACCAACTTCGGCACGGGGGCGAGGGAGCACGTCTTTCCATGACAACCGAGCGCAGAGACGACCAAGAAGGCTCCCTGCCTGGCCCGAACCATCGTTCGGAAAACGCCAACGTGAAGCGTCACCGCCTGCGCAATGCCCTGCGACAGGCGCGGGAGACGGCCGGCCTTACCCAAAAGGAGGCCGCCAAGAAGACTTACTGGAGTCAGAGCAAACTGGTTCGGATAGAGACCGGTGTGGTGCCGGTCTCACCCAGCGACGTCCGTGCAATCTTGCATACGTACGGCGTCACCGACGAAGAACTTGTCGATCACTTGGTCCAATTGGCCGACGAAGCGCGCTCCGAAAAGCTCTGGGACAGATTCAGGGATGTGCACTCCGGTCCAGCGCTCGAGCTTTTTTCAATGGAGGAATCAGCCTCGTCATCGTTTAGTTTCGAGCCGTTTCTCGTTCCCGGACTGCTACAGACCGAAGACTACATCCGAGCGCTTGTCGGTATGCTGGGAAAATCCGAGAAGACGATCGCCAAAATCGTAGAAGGCCGCTTGATCCGACAAAAGATCATGGATGGGTCACGGGGCCAGGAGTTTCACTACGTGATCGGCGAGGCCGCGCTTTCCCTCACGGTTGGGGATGGCGATATCATGGTCAGCCAAATCCGGCACCTGCAGGCAATGCGCAGAAACCCAACCGTATCGATATCAGCATTGCCTTTTTCCGCCGGTCCCTACCGGGCCTTGAGCAATCCTTTTCTGGTACTACAGTTCAACGATCCACAGTTACCGGATCTGTTACATCAGGAAACTTCGGCGGACGAATCGACCACACGCGCCGATGAGTTAACGTCTGACTACCTCAACCAGTTCATCCAGATGCATGATGCCTCCTTGACCGGCCAAGACTTCGACGACTTTGTCGACCATCTCATCGACGTGCATCACCGCACTGCGTGAGAAGCTCCCACGCGGGCGTCTACGGCACGTCCGCCTCCCCGGCCCGGACCCCAAGGATGAAAGCGCGCCACTCGGCCTCAGTGAAATGAAGTTGCCCGCCTTTCGGGTCCTTCGAATCACGAACCCGAACCCCGTCACCGGCGAAACTCCACTGCACGCAGTTTCCGTTTCCACTGGCCGTGCTCTTGATCCATACATCGCGATCCGACACGTTTTCCCTCTTTCGCATGACTCTGGGTCGGAATTGCGTACCGCCTTGTGTTCATCACCCGGCGGCACGCGGAGCATCTTGCCGCCGATGCGGCGAGAGATCAAACAGGCCAGGGTTTTCGACGGCACTGTCACACTTCGCGACTAAAAGCGGCCTAGTAGCACAAAGCCAATAGGCTTCCAGCGCATGGGCGCCCAGACCCAGCGTGAGAGCTGAACCGCCGAGCGTGACTGCGGACGAGCCAGTTGGCTTTGCGGCATACGCCGCCCAGCCAAGCGCCGGTTTGCCTAAGCCCTTGCGGACCAGTTTCGTCGTGACACTCCGCCCCAGGCCACTCACCAATCTCACGTGCCTCCTCCGAAGTCGTTGAAAACCATCGCAGGAACTGTTGCGCTGATTAGTACCGATTAGTAGGAGATCAGCCCTGGGGGAGACCGTGGAGCAGCAGGACAACGACCCGAAAGAAGAACCATCGGACTCCGCGGTCAGCACTGCCAAAAAAGCAGTCGCGATCTTCATCGGAGTGGGCGCCCTGGTTCAGAGTGGGCAGACTTTCGCCCAAATCATCCACTGGCTTTTCTGACCGGTCGCACAGCAGGCGTCAGGACAGAAGGTAACTCCTCAGGCGAGAGTTCAGCACCGTGACTTCAGAAATGAAGCGTCAAATCGACCCAGACCGGAGAGTGATCACTCCAGCGCTCTGCATAGGAGGGCGCGAGGTCCACTTCAGCGGCAGTGGCCTGAGCCGCCAGCCCCGGGCTCGCAATGGCGTAGTCGATGCGCCAACCGGCCCCCGTGTCCCACGCCTTACCCCGCCAGGAGAACCAGGTGTAAGGCCCCGGCCCCTCCCCCGCGAGCTTCCGGTGGACATCGACGAACCCGTCCTCGTCGAGCAGGGAATCCATCCAGGCGCGCTCGGCCGGCAAGAACCCGGACTTCTTCAGGTTGCCCTTCCAGTTCTTCAGGTCGACCTCGCGGTGGCAGATGTTGAAGTCACCGCAGACCAATAAGTGACGTCCGTCAGCGGCGAGTTTGTTCATGCGTTCGCGGATCTCGTCCATGAAGCGGAGCTTCTCGTCCTGCTTCGGCGTGTCCGCCTCGCCCGTGTGGATGTAGACCGAGACCACCGTCAGGAGTGCGGGCTCCCCGGCAGCGGAAGGGGTCAGCGCGAAGTCGGCCTCTACCCATCGCCCGGCCGAGATGAAGTCGCCCAGGCCGGAGCGGACGGCGACGGGTTCGGTGCGGGAGAGGACGGCGACGCCGGCGCGGCCCTTAGCCTCGGTGGACTCCTCGTGGACGCTGTGCCAGCCCTCGCCCATGATCGACATGAGGGTCGCGTCGTCGGCGCGGATCTCCTGGAGGCAGAGAATGTCGGGCTGCCGGGAGGCCAGCCAGGCAGGCATGCCTCGGCGCTGGGCAGCTCGGATGCCGTTGACGTTGGCGGTCGCGATCCTCATGAGGGCCATCTTCTCGCACGACGGGAAGCGCGGGGGTCAGGTCAGGCTGGCCGGTACCGGTATCAACCGCATCAACACCGCACCGATGGGCCGAAAAGGGCCGCTGTTAGGCTCGAGGCGAGTCCCTCGAAGAGGAGGTCCGGCGTGGTCGCCGTCCTCGCGTTGCCCGGTACGTTCTGCCCGCCGGCCGTGTTCGACCGGCTGAGTGCCGAACTCGGCCCGGAGTTCACGGTGCAGCCCTGGTCCTGGCTGACCCGGCCCGGTCCCTGGGACATCCCCTCGGTGGCCGCCGACATCGCTGCCCACCACGAGCGTCCGTTGGTCCTGCTCGGTCATTCCACCGGAGGCGCGATCGCGCTGCAGCTCACGCTGACCCATCCCAAGTTGGTTGAGGCTCTGGTGCTGGTGGACACCGGGGCGCATATGAAAGACCACGGGGACGTGGAGAGCATTCTGCGGAGCTTGCGGGACGGGGTGGATCCGCAACTTCTTGCCGCAGTGTTGGATCGGTCGTTCCACGCCCCGCTCGAGCCTGAGCTACGGGAAGAGTGGCTGGTCTGGGCCGCGAAGGTGGATCCGCAGGCAGCGCACGATGCCTTGGCGAGCCAGCATGAGCTCGACTTTCGTCCGCTGCTGTCCCGGATTGCTACCCCCACGTTGGTGCTGCACGGGGAGTTCGATCGGGCCCGTCCTGTACGGCATGCCCAGGAGCTCGCGGCCGGGATCAGTGGGGCTCGGCTGGAAGTTCTACCCACGGGTCACACGCCGGTTCACGAAGCCGCTGGTCAGGTGGCGGCGTCGATCCGGAGGCGGATCGGCGCCTGATCCGTATCTACATTGCGTGAAACCCCTGTCACACACCGCCCGGAGAGGGTAAACACTTGGTCATGGACCTTCTGGACGACGCGGCCGGGATCAGTGCGGATCTCGCTGACCTGCGCCATCGCCTGCACCGACGCCCCGAGATCGGGCTGCGGCTGCAGCGGACCCAGCAGGCCGTGCTCGAGGCGCTGGACGGGCTGGACCTGGAGGTCACGGCCGGTTCGGAGATCGGCTCGGTGACGGCCGTGCTGCGGGGCGAGGGGGCCACCGGCGACGGATCGCCGGTGGTGCTGCTGCGCGCGGACATGGACGCGCTGCCGGTGCACGAGGAGGTGGACGTGCCGTACCGGTCCACGGTGGACGGGGCGATGCACGCCTGCGGGCACGATCTGCACACGGCGATGCTGGTCGGGGCGGCGCGGCTGCTGAACGACCGGCGGGATCAGCTCGCGGGCGACGTGGTGCTGATGTTCCAGCCCGGCGAAGAGGGTTATCACGGCGCCGCGAAGATGATCGACGGCGGGGTGCTCGGCGCGGCCGGTCGCGCGGCCGATGCGGCTTTCGCCCTGCATGTGCTGCCGAACCAGGTCTCCCGCGGCATGATCGCCAGCAAGCGAGGCGCGGTGATGGCCGCCAGTGACGGGCTTTTCGTGACGGCCCGAGGGTATGGCGGGCACGCTGCGTCCCCGCACTTGGCGCACGACCCGGTGCCGGCCATCTGCGAGATGGTGATGGCCCTGCAGACCGCGATCACCCGCCGGATCGACGCTTTCGACGCAGCCGTGCTGACCGTGGGCAAGCTGAAGGCCGGCACCAAGCACACAGTGATTCCGGACACGGCCGGGTTTGAAGCCACCGTGCGGACTTTCGACCGCGGGGTCCGGCGGAAGATGCGGGAGATCGTGCATCAGGTCTGTCACGGAATTGCGGACGCTCATGGGGTCGAGGTGGACATC
Source organism: Kineosporia aurantiaca JCM 3230 (assembly GCA_000719025.1). GTDB lineage: Bacteria > Actinomycetota > Actinomycetes > Actinomycetales > Kineosporiaceae > Kineosporia > Kineosporia aurantiaca. The sequence continues at coordinate 965,996 of JODP01000006.1, read as the reverse complement.
GAGTACTTGGAAGAGTGCCCGGTTACGCTGAACGATTCCGGCGCAACGGAGTTCGCTTTCGAATCGGCGGCTGAGCTGTTCGGGCCATCACGGACGTACGTGTTGCCGCGGCCGTTGACCGGCACCGAGGACTTCTCCCGGGTGCTCGAAAGAGTGCCGGGGGCAATGATTCTCATTGGCGCGTGCCCGGAGGGGCAGGATCCGGATACGGCGCCGAGCAATCACTCGCCGCACGCCATGTTCGACGACTCGGTGCTTTCCGACGGGGCTGCTCTGTACTCCGAGTTGGCTCTGCGTCAGCTTGCGGTTCCTTGAGATTGAGGACGCCGGTGGTCACCGACGTCCTCAATCTCAAAAACCTACCAACTGATGCGGTGCCGTAGCTCTGGCCCGAGCTGCTTTTCGAGGTCGAACAGCCGGAACATCAGCGGCATCGCGGCCCGCATCACCATCCGGCCGACCGTTCCGGGCGTCTTCGTCGAGTTCGTCCGGGCCCCGCGGCGGGTGATCCGCTCCACCCGCTCCCGGCGCAGCGCCACATAGGCCGCGAAGGCGCTCGCCGGATCCGGCTGATCCCGCAGGCAGCGGGCCAGTTCGATACCGCTCTCGACGGCCAGCGAGGCGCCCTGCCCGGTGCTGTTCGACGGGGCGTGCACGGCGTCGCCGACCAGCACCATCCGGCCCCGGTACCAGTTCGGCACGGGCGGCATGATGTGGATCGCCCCGGTGACGTCGAGATCCGCTTCGGACGTGAGCTGCGTCAGCCGACCCATCGGCTCGTCGTCCGCGTAGGTCTCGCGCACTCGCTCGAGCCACTCCGAAGCCGGGGTGCTCCGGGCCTGGTTCAGCGAGAGATACTGCGGCGAGGGAAGATTGGCCCCCCAGACCACCTGGCCATCCGGCTCCGGCCAGTACAGCGCATACGCCCGACGGCCGAACGCGAACGTCATGCCGGTGTAGTCACCGATGTCGGCCTGGGCCCGGCCCTCGCAGCTGAGCAACCCGGTATAGCCCGGACCGGGTGCCTGCGGGTCGATCAGGCCACGCACGGTCGACCGCACGCCGTCCGCCCCCACCAGCAGGTCGGCCGTCAGCTCGGAACCGTCGGCGAAGTTCGCGGTCACCCCGTGGTCCGTCGTTTCGGCGCTGATCAGGCGCTTGCCGAACGAGAACGGGACGTCCGTAGCGGCGGCGTGCTCGTGCAACACCCGGTGCAGGTGATTGCGCCGCACCATCCGCATCGGCTCCACGCCGTCCAGCGTGGGCAGCTGGGTGAGCCCTCGGCCGATGGCCATCCGGGTCCGGGCGATCGGCAGGCCGATGTCGCGCACCGCGTTGCCCAGGCCGAGCAGGTCCAGGGCGGCTAAGCCGTTCGCGGCGATGGCCAGGCTGCCGCCGATCCCTTCCGCCGCGTTGGGGTAGGCCTCGACCACTTGGGCTTCGATACCGGCCTTACGGAGCGCGATGGCGGTGACGGGGCCGGCGATCCCTCCCCCGATGACGAGGGCGGAGCGAGTTCTGGGCATGACGGATCCTCCAAGGGCGCGATCGAACCGCGCCGAGAGTCCGGTTACCTTAGGAGTGCCATCCCGTACCGGAACGCTCGGTGCGAATGAGGCCCGGGGCGGTGTTCCAGCACCGCTCCGGGCCGGTCTCCGTCAGCTTTCGGACGGGAACGGGGCGTCCTCACTGAGGACGGCCTGACGGTGGCGCCATTCATCGATCCCGGGGAAGCGGCCCGACTCGATCTCCGCCACGAGGCTGCGTAACCAAGCCAGTTCCGCCTCGCGCAGAGCGATGTCGTACTCGTCTTCGACCAGGAACAGCCGGGGCACGTGTTCGGTGTACCCCGCCAGAGCCGCCCGACGCTCCGGCACACCGGTCTCGAGCCGCGCGACGCGTTCGCGCAGGATCCCGAGCACCTCCTCGGGCGGCAGGCAGGCGATCATCGACAGACCGGCCGAGAACTCCTGCCGGGACGAGGTGGTTCCGCCCAGGAGATCCCTTGTCCAGCCCATCATTTCGCGCACTCCCGCCGCGGTGATGCGATAAGTGACGCGTTCAGGTCGGGCTCCGTCGCGGTCCACGCCGACGGCCTCGACGAAGCCGCTGCGCTCGAGGCCGGCCACCACCGTGTAGAGCGAGCCCCACTTGACCGCCATGTCATCGTCCTTGCCCTGCTCCCGGATCGTGGTGGCGATCTCGTAGCGGTGCATCGGACGCTGCACGATGACGCCCAGCACGGCCAGCCCCAGCAGGTTCGAGCGCTTGGCCACTCCCGAACACCTCCCCTATTCGTGTACGAATATACGCGCGCGAGTATCGCGCGTCCACCCTCGGCAAAACGACGTGGCCCCGGCTGGATCCAGCCGGGGCCACGCAGGAGTGCTGTGCTATTCGGCGGCGCGCTCGGCCGCTTCCACGACGTTCGCCAGCAGCATGGCTCGCGTCATCGGACCCACCCCACCCGGGTTGGGGGCGATCCAGCCCGCCACCTCACGGACGTCCATTGCTACATCGCCCGTCAGCCGGGACTTACCGGTGACCGGGTCGGGAGCCGTCCGACTGACTCCGACGTCGAGCACCACGGCCCCCGGCTTGACCATCTCGGCGGTGATCATGTTCGCCACGCCCGCCGCGGCGACCACGACGTCGGCCCGGCGGACGTGCTCGGCGATGTCCCGAGTACCGGTGTGGCACAAGGTAACCGTGGCGTTGAGCTCGCGGCGGGTGAGCAGCAGGCCCAGCGGACGCCCCACCGTTACCCCCCGCCCGACCACGCAGACCTCTTTGCCTTTGAGGTCAATGTCGTTACGCAGCAGCAGATCCACGATGCCGTGCGGGGTGCACGGGACCGGGGACGTCATCGGTGCGTTCACATTGAGCACCAGGCGGCCGAGGTTGGTCGGGTGCAGACCGTCCGCGTCCTTCGCCGGGTCCATCAGCTCCAGAACCCGGTCGGGGTCCAGGCCTTTCGGCAACGGCAGCTGCACGATGTACCCGGTGCAGGCCGGGTCCTGGTTCAGCCGCCGGACCGCGTCCTCGACCTGCTCCTGGGTCGCGTCGGCGGGCAGGTCCTCACGGATGCTGGAGATGCCGACCTCGAGGCAGTCCGCGTGCTTCAGCGCCACGTACTTGGCACTGCCCGGATCCTCGCCGACCAGCACGGTGCCCAGGCCGGGGACGATCCCCCGGGCCTTCAGCGCCGCGACCCGCTCCTTGAGCTCGAGCCGGGTCGCGGCGGCGGCCGCCTTGCCGTCGAGGATCTGGGCCGTCACCAGGACTCCAGGCCCTCGTACAGCGGGAAGTCGGCGGCCAGCTTGTCCACCCGCTTGCGCAGGGCCTCGGTGTCGCAGGTGGGCTGCAGGGCGGCGGCGATCACGTCGGCGACCTCGGTGAACTCCTCGTCGCCGAAGCCCCGGGTGGCCAGCGCGGGGGTGCCGATCCGCAGGCCGGAGGTGACCATCGGGGGACGCGGGTCGAACGGCACGGCGTTGCGGTTCACGGTGATGCCGATGTCGTGCAGCCGGTCCTCGGCCTGCTTGCCGTCCAGCGTGGACTCGCGCAGGTCGACCAGGATCAGGTGCACGTCGGTGCCCCCGGTCAGCACCGAGACGCCCGCCTTGGTGGCGTCTTCCGCGGTCAGCCGCTCGGCCAGGATCTTGGCGCCGCGCAGCGTGCGGGCCTGCCGGTCCTTGAACTCGTCCGAGTGGGCGATCTTGAACGCGGCCGCCTTACCGGCGATCACGTGCATCAGCGGGCCACCCTGCTGCCCCGGGAAGACCGCGGACTGGAACTTCTTCGCGTTCTCCTCGTCGTTGGCCAGGATGATCCCGCCGCGCGGGCCGGCCAGCGTCTTGTGCGTGGTGCTGGTGGTGACGTGGGCGTGCGGGATCGGGCTCGGGTGCAGACCCGCGGCGACCAGACCGGCGAAGTGCGCCATGTCGACCATCAGGTAGGCGCCGACCTCGTCGGCGATCGAGCGGAACGCGGCGAAGTCGAGCTGGCGGGGGTAGGCCGACCAGCCGGCGATGATCAGCTTCGGGCGGTGCTCGAGCGCCTTCTCGCGGACCACGTCCATGTCGACCAGGAAGGTCTTCGGGTCGACCCCGTACGCGGCCACGTCGTACAGCCGGCCGCTGAAGTTGATCTTCATGCCGTGGGTCAGGTGCCCGCCGTGGGCCAGCTCCAGGCCGAGGATGCTGTCACCCTGACGGATCAGCGCGTGCATGGCGGCCGCGTTGGCCTGGGCCCCGGAGTGCGGCTGGACGTTCGCGTAGGCGGCGCCGAACAGCGACTTCACCCGGCTGATGGCCAGCTCCTCGGCCACGTCGACGAACTCGCAGCCGCCGTAGTAGCGCTTGCCGGGGTAGCCCTCGGCGTACTTGTTGGTCAGCACCGAGCCCTGGGCCTCGAGGACCGAGCGCGGGGCGAAGTTCTCGCTGGCGATCATCTCGAGGGTGTTGCGCTGACGGCCGAGCTCGTTGGTGAGCACGGCGGCGAGCTCAGGATCGGCCTCGGCCAAGGACTTCTGGGTGATCGCGCGGCTGGTGGTGGCGTCTGTGGTCATGCTCATGGCTCCAGGCGGTAGCGGTCGTCGGGCGGTCAGGCGGCCCCAGTACAGGGTGCAGCCCGGTGCCCTCAGGCCCAGGCGAACGACCCGAAGACGACGACTCCACCGCTTCCTGGTGGTGACCCACCCGAACGCCAGTCGCGGCGTCGACCATCTTACCCACGCGCGCGATCAGAACCGCACGGAGACGTTGCCGCGTTCGTCACCGCTGGCCTGGAAGAACTCTTCGGGCTTGAAGCCGCCGACGCCCGCGATCAGGTTGGTGGGTACGGACTGGATGCTCGTGTTGTAAGTCTGCACCGCGTTGTTCAGGAACTGGCGGGCGTAGGCGATCTTGTCTTCCGTAGTGCTCAGCTCGGCCTGTAGCGCTGCGAAGTTCTGGTTGGCCTTGAGGTCGGGGTAGGCCTCGCTCACCACCATGAGGCGGGACAGCACGGCCGTCAGCTCGCCCTCCGCTTCGGCCCGTTCGGCCGGACCGGCGCCATTGGCGCTCACCGCGTTCTGCCGGGCCCGGACCACGGCCTCCAGCGTGCCGCTCTCGTGCGCCGCATAGCCCTTCACGGTTTCGACCAGGTTCGGGATCAGGTCGTGCCGGCGCTTGAGCTGCACGTCGATCTGCGCGGACGCGGCCTGCACCTGATTGCGCTGCCGGACCAGCCGGTTGTAGGCGCTCACCGCCCAGAGCCCGAGCAGCACCACGACGACCAGGACGACGAGTGTCACCACGAGCACCATGTCGCCACGGTAGTCAGTTCGATGATCGTCTGACCACCGGGTTTGGCCGATTGTCGACCGATCGGGCAATCCCGGCGCCCCTAGACTCCGGGTATGGAAGAGCTGCGTTTCGGGATCACCCTGGACGATCGCCCGGCCCGCCAGCAGGAGATGGGTGGCCGGGACTTCACGGTTCTCGGGGCGGTGTCGTCCTACCAGGAGATCGGGCTGGACGCGGAGGGGCAGCTGTTCCTGCTCGACCCGACGCCGAGCACGCCCAGCCTGCTGAACACGAGCATGGACGGGTTCCGGGGCTTCGTGAAGGCGTTCGACGAGTTCTACGCCGGCGAGGGGGTCTCCGGGGAGGACGGCGAGGAGGCCAAGTCCCGTCGTCGGCGGTTGCGGCTGCTGAAGAAGCAGTTGAACGCGGTGGATCCGGACGCGGTGGCGAAGGACCTCTACTGGTGCGTCATTGTGGAGCAGATCGAGGACGGAATTCTGTAGCTGCCTGCGGCTTCGGCTGGTCTCCGAGGCGCTCGTGACGTTGGCGGGTGCGGGTGACCGAGGTAATCCGTCGGCTCCAGGGTCGCACCGCGATCCGCGCCTCGTCCCCGTCCCGCACTCCTCCGGCCAGCGCGGGTGGTGCTACCCAGGCCATGACCCGGTCGGCCGTTCCGTCGTCCAGCGCTAGGTGATGATTCACCACCACCGTGGAGTTCTCACCCTGCTGCTTGCTCTGCCACTCCTGAACCCAGAGCACTTCGCCGTCGATAGTGCGCGGTGCTACTAGGTCGGTCAGCGTGCGGGCCAGACGGTAGATACCTCTTGCGACGAGGTAGAGCGCGATCAAGCCCAGGACGAGATCAGCTATGTGTCCAGGCGAATCGACGCTGAGCGTCACTCCGAAGGCTCTTACTGCCCATACCCCGGCCGCCAGTTGCGCCACCGCGGCTAGAAGCAGGCGGGGAGCGGACTTGCCGTAACGCCCCCAGAAGCGTGGGTACTTCACCCTTACCTGACGCCACTGGCCTGTATAGGACGACCAAAGTCGCTTGCGGTCGCCCAGACCCAGGTCGAGCAGCATTGCGCAGACCCGCGTGGTGCCGAGGGCGTCGCCGTACGAGAGATAGCGGTCCCAGACAGCTACGGCGGACGGCGGGAGTTCCGCGAAGACCTCGTCCCGACGGAGGAACTCGCGCAGGCCCAGCCAGCCTCGCGCTACCTCACGGCCTTCCGGGGTATCGCGCTCGCCTAGGGGGCGGCTGGCGATCGTACTGAGAGCGGCGAAGGCGAACAGGCCCCAGAAGAGGTGGGTCAGGTTCCAGGCGAGTTCGGCGGCGAACAGTGCCACTGCGGCGGAAGGGATGAGCGCGGCGGAGTTGAGGAGGCCGAGGAGGGGTTGGGAGAACCGGCGGCGGCTGAGGCCGCGCTCGCGGGCATCGGCGATTACGGCAGATTCGAACTTATGACGCCAGCGGTTGGCTTCTGCAGCGTCGCGGAAGGTCAGGGCGGTGATGGGGACCACCCCGCCGCGGGATTCCGAGTTCACGCGGTCCAGCACCTGCTGCTCGTAGCGGTTCAGCGGGGTGGCTTTGGCGGGCTGGGTAAGGACGTGCACGGTGGTCTGGAGCGGGTCGGCGGCGGGCTGTCGTAATTCGAGCCAGTGACGGGCCGCCAGGTCCAGCAGAGTGGACTCAACTGCGTCCTCAGTTACCCGCCAACGGTTGGCCAGCAAACTCACCACCGCCGGCGGTTCTTCGCCGGGGAAGTCCTGAGCGGGCGGGGCGGGTGCGATCGGAGTCGGACGGGTCCAGCGCAGGGTGAGGCCGAAGAGCAGGAACCAGAGCAGGAACGTCAACGCGATGACGGCGACCTGACCGAGGACGAACGCGTTCCCGCTCAGCCCGAACGGAGGATCGAACGGCAGCACGACGGGTTTGCCGCCGTCACCTTCGAGCCAGGAGATCTCGACGTCGCTCCAGAGCACCGCTCACCCCCAGCCGCTTCGGGCCATCCGGGCTCAAGCTAGCTGCCTGCCTGAAGCGTTGTCAGCAGTTGCGCCCCAAAGGGCCGCTGACAAACGTCCCTCATTGAAAAGAGCAGCCCCCGGAAACCGCACCGGGGGCTGCTCTTCGGAACCGCGCTACTTGCTGTAGACCTCTTTGTACTTCGCGGCGGCGTTCGGATTCTGCACGTCCCCGAAGATCGAGCCCGCGTAGTAACTCGCGTCCTCGTTGAAGTACGACTCGTAGGCCAGCTCGCTGCCCAGGCTCTTGAAGAAGGCCTCCATCTTGCCGATGTAGAAGGCGTTGTCCCCACCGTTGTGGCCGGCCTGCGCCGTGCCTGGGTACACCCCCCACTCCGGCACGCTGACCTTCTTGCCGTGGCTCTTGGCGAAGTCGACCCAGTACTTCAGGCCCTGCTTGCCGCTGTACTGCTCTTCCCAGTTGGCCTCGCTGGTGGCGCCCGGCCACATGTCGTAGGAGTCGATCCCCACGATGTCCACGTACTCGTTGCCGGGGTAGGCCTGGGTCGGGTCGGCCAGACCCGCGCTCACGCCCCGGTTGACGTTCCAGTCCCAGGTCAGGGCCGGGGCGACCGACTCGGCGGCACCCACCACCTGACGCCAGCACTCGGCGAAGCTCGAGGGGTTGGAGGCCTGCCAGGCGTACCAGTCACCGTTGAACTCCCAGCCCAGGCGGATCACCGTGGTGGTGTCCAGGCCCGCGGCCTTGATGTTCGCGGCGATCTGCTTCCACTTGTCGTTGTAGGCGCCCGTCGCGCACTGGGCGACCGTGCTGCCGTCTTCCGGGAAGGGCGGGAAGCCGAACGACTTGGTGTACGAAGTTCCCTTCCAGGCGTTGTACAGCCAGGTCGGGTTGATCAGGTCGTCCCACGAGGAACGGGCCGGCCAGTCCACGGCCACGTCGATGCCGGCGCCGCGCCACTCACCGAAGGCCTTGGCGCTGGCGGCGCTGCTGCCCGGGATGTAGACCCCGGACGCCCAGCCCAGGCCCGAGTTCTTGTCACTCAGGTTGGCCAGGCCGACCTGCGTGGTGCCCCCGGCCTTGCTGGTCGTGGTGCTGCTGCTCGGGGTGTCGTCCGACGTGGTCTTGCTCGCGCTCGACTTGCCCTTGGCCTTCTTCGCCAGCTCCTTGGTGGTGGCCGTGGCCGCCCCCAGACGCTGCTGGTTGGCCTTCAGCTCGGCGGAGGTCGGCGACGGCGGCCGGGACGCGGTGATCGCCGGCATGTTGTCGCTGTCGCTGGTCAGCGCCGCTTCCTCGACCTTGCCCTGCTGCTGCGAACGCTCCAGGAAGTACCCACCGGGCAGCGCGACGACCAGGGCGATCGCGACGGCGCCGAGCCAGGCGCGCTTGTTGCTGACGGCGCGGCCGATCGGGCCGCGGTTGGAGCGACGACCGGTTTCCGGGCGCTTGCCGCGAAGACTGCGGCGGCTGGCCAGTTCTCCGGTCGGGGTCGGGTCGTCGACCTCGGCGGGGAGCAGGATGGACGTCGTCTCGGGCGGCTCTACGTCCTGCGACCGGCGCGACCTCATCCGGAGCGCGGTGGTCTCCGGCGCCTCTTCGCGAACCCGCTTGAGGGCGGTGGTCTCCGGCGCCTCGTCCCGGTCTCGCCTTCTGCGGAGAGAGGTTGTCTCGGGGGACTCGTCCCGGTCCCGCCTGCTACGGAGCGACGTCGTCTCCGGGGCCTCGGCCGCCCGGCTGGACCGCTCCCGCATCCGGATCGAGCCGGTGCGGGTCTCCTCCAGCTCAGGAATCGCGATGGTCTCGGCCTGCGGGTCGGTCTCCCGGCCCATCAGCCCGAACGTCAGCTGGCGCTGCAGCGCGCGGCGGCGCCGGCGCTTCTCCATCCGCTCACGGCGGGCGCGCAGGTCGGCGCGGCTCAGCCGCGGCTCTTCGGGGGCCGGCTCGACCCGGACGACCGTCTCGTCGGGGAACTCGGAGAAGAAGGAGGCACCCTCGTCGGCGCCGACCCGGGCTACGGCGGCGGCACGGCGCTTACGGCGGGCCAGGGCGGGGTCCAGAGAGGCCGATCGGGCGGGTTCGTGGGCGGCCCGGCTGCGGCGGGTGTCGAGCACCTCGCCCCGGTTCGTGGGGGCCGGCCGACCTTCACGCTCCGCAGCCAGCTGGGCTCTTCGGTCGCTCTCGGCCTCGGTCCTGCGTCTGCTCGTCACGGTGGTTCTCTGCTCCCATGGTCGCCGGCTTCCGGTACGGCTTATGGCCATCCTCGGCCGGTTGATACGGACGCATCCCGGCCTTTCGGCGCAACCGAGATCGAATCGTGATGCTAGGGGACCCTGTTCCCAACCGTCTAATGTCCGACAGACCCTACCAGCGCTGGTCAGAGGCCCTTCAAGAGAAACTTGGGATTCTCAGGGGGGTCTCAGCGGTTGCCCGCAGCAGCCGATTTGCAACCCTCGCAGATCGGACGCTCCGCAGGTCATAACGTCGCCCCGACGACTCCAAATGATCATGTGAGCTGGGCGCCTGACGGACCGCGATCGAACGACTACCCCTTTGGCACCGCGCCCTCTGAGCGCAGCTTTGCCAGTCCCATAACATTCACTTAGCGTGGTGAGTTCTTGATCGTCGGGCCGGTGTCGACCCTGTGCTGAGCAACCGCCACCCGGTGTCGATCCCGGCCGGTGCCCAACCGTTACCGGAGTGCCGCTCTTGACCGTTCGGTGCCCGCACACGCACGCTGCGGACGTGACCGAGGCCTCCACCACCCCTCCTGGCAGCGCCCATCCCGGGGCGACATCCGCACCTACCGCGCTCGGCACGGGCGGATCCGCCCCGGCCGACCGCAAGCAGTACGTCCTGACCCTCTCCTGCGAGGACCGGCCGGGCATCGTCTATGCCGTTGCCAGCTTCCTGATCCAGCACGGCTGCAACATCCTGCAGAGCGAGCAGTTCGACGCTGACGCGGAGGAGTACACCGGCACCTTCTTCATGCGCGTGCAGTTCAGCGCCCTCGACCCGGTGGAAACCCTGGACCGGCTGCGCAACGGCTTCCTCTCGGTGGCCGACTCGTTCTCCATGCAGTGGCGCCTGGTGGACGCCTCGACCCGCTGCCGCACCCTGATCCTGGTCTCCAAGTTCGGCCACTGCCTGAACGACCTGCTGTTCAGGCACCGGATCGGCGCGCTCGGCATCGACATCCCGGCCGTGGTGAGCAACCACCGCGAGTTCGAGGACCTGGTCCAGTCCCAGGGCATTCCCTTCATTTATCTGCCGGTGAAGAAGGAGACCAAGCCCGAGGCCGAGAAGCAGCTGCTGGAGATCGTCGACCGCGAACAGATCGACCTGGTCGTGCTGGCCCGCTACATGCAGGTCCTCTCCCCCGACCTGTGCCAGGCCCTGTCCGGCCGCGCGATCAACATCCACCACTCGTTCCTGCCCAGCTTCAAGGGCGCCCGCCCCTACCAGCAGGCTCATGCGCGGGGCGTGAAGATCATCGGAGCGACGGCGCACTACGTGACCTCGGACCTGGACGAGGGCCCGATCATCGAGCAGGACGTCGAACGAGTGACGCACGCTACGACCGCTGAGCAGATGGGTGCGGCCGGGCGGGACGTCGAGTGCCGGGTGCTCGCGCGGGCGGTGGCCTGGCACGCGGAGAACCGGGTGATGATCAACGGGAACAAGACCGTGGTGTTCGGCTGACGGTTATCCACAGATTTCCTGCGAGCCGGACTTTTGGGGCGCTGCCTGGCTATTCTCGTTTCATGATCGGGGGACGATTTCGGGCCGGGGTCTGCGTGGCCGGCCTTTTGCTTCTGGCCGGGTGCTCGGGTGCCAGCTCGGGTGGGGGCGGGAAGAGCACTTCTCTCCCTGCGGAAACATCGGCCACTTCTGCCGCTGTGGTTACTACGCAGGCTTCTCCGCCTCCGGTTGCTCCGGTGGCGGAGAAGACGGCGAAGGGGGCGGAGGAGTTTGTTCGGTATTTCTGGGCTGTGCAGAACTATGCGTACGCCACGCTGGACGTGGAGATCCTGAATAAGGTATCCGATCACAGCTGCAGCTTTTGCAAAGCCACGGCTCGGAACATCTCATCCCTTCGCGATACGGGAACCGACGTATCGGGGTCCAGAGTGCATGTACTCTCCATTTCCATTCCTCCAGCGGAGATTGAGACCGGTATAATTGTTGGTGCGGTCATCAACCAAGAATCCGCCAAGCTGACCCGCGCAGATGGCACCACTTCCACTAGCGCCCCCTTATCGAAAGCCCAGAGCTTTGTCAGCCTCAACTGGGAGCGCGGTAGATGGTTGGTCGCGGACGTCGCCATCGAGGAGGGGTAATGCTCAAATCCCTCGTGGTGACTTCCGCGCTCTTCTCATCAGTTACCCCTTTTTTCGCTGCCGCTCAAGATGATCCGCCACCTCCCGAGGGGGTTCGAGTCACCTCTCGCGCTACAGCTGACTACGCAGAACTCTGGGCCAAGCAGCAGGAACGCGCGCGCAGGCATAAGTCTGGCCTGACGGGCAATACGGCCACCTCCAAACCCAAGACCATCCGCACATACCTCCCCGCCTGCGCAGGTAACTGGCCTGGCAAGGGCGGGACCACCCTCTGTCCGGGCGCATCCACCTTGTGCCTCGGAACCCCAGACCCCACCGACTTCGCGTTCTGGGTGTTCAGCGCGCCGGCCGGGGCGACCGCTCAGGAGAGTTGGACCGCGACCGGCGAACTGATCTGCCTTGGCGATACCGATCCCGATGATCCTCCGCCCGTGATCCCGGTCCTTACCGGTGAGGACTTTCAGCGTCTTCCGCTGCCGGCCTCGCCGATCGTGGTTCAGCCGCCGAATCACCGCACGCTGGTGAACGTTCCGACGAATCTCTACGCCGACTCGGACACCGTGACTCTGCCGACCACGATCCTTGGTCAGCCGGTTCGGGTTCGGGCTACGCCGAAAGAGTTTCGGTGGACTTACGGGGACGGGGGGTCGCTCTCGACGGCCGATGCGGGGGCGGCGTATCCGGTTTTGCGGACGGCTCACATCTATCGGGAGGCGGGGGCGCGGAGGGTGGGGCTGACGACGGTTTACAGCGGGAAGTACTCCGTCAATGGTGGGCCTTGGTTGCCGGTGGACGGGGTCGCCACTGTCGCGAGTCCGGTCAGCACGCTGGATGTGATCTCGGCCGAGAACCGGCTGGTTGCTGGTTCTGACGAATAACCGCGGGCGGCAACAACATTCCGCCCGCGGCGTCAAGCGTCCTTAATTTACTGCTCGTCGGGGGTTGCTCGGCGGATGACCAGTCGGGTCCAGGCGCCGACATAGACCCGGTCACCCTCGCGGAACTCGGTGCGCTGGCCCGCCGGGATCGAGGTGGTGGGGAGCGGGGCGCCGGCGGGGGCGATGTAGGTGCCGTTGGAGGACTGCAGGTCTTCGGCGAACCAGCGCTGGCCGTCGGTGGTGAGCTGGGCGTGGCGGCGGGAGACGCCGTGGTCGGCGCCGCAGTCGATCTGCGGGTGGATGTTGCGGCTCGAGGACTTCCGGCCGACCAGGTTGCTCTGCTCCCGGACCGGGACGACCTGGGGCATGCCGGGTGAGGGGCAGGGGTCGTCGCTCTCCTGGGTCGCGTACCAGTCCGGGTCGATCCAGACCTCGGCCACCCAGGTCAGGGGTTCGGCCGGGGCCGCCGGAGGGGTCGGGGGGCGGGGGGTGGTGGGTTCCTCGACGGCCTCTTCCATCGCCACGGTGTCGGCCGGTTCCGGCGACGGCATCACTCCGGTGGTGAAGTCGTAGCCGCAGACCTCACAGAACAGGTCGTCGGTGGGGACCTCGGAGTGGCAGTTGGGGCACTCCTTGTCGTTCGCGCTCACCCCGACCGGACCGCCCGGCGGCGTGGGAGCGGGGCCCAGGTCGAGGGGGTTGGACGGGATCGGCGGCGGGGCGGGTGCCGGGTTCATCGGCTGACCGCAGATATCGCAGTAGTCCGTCGATTCCGAGACGTGCCCGTCGGGGCAGCGTGCGCTCATCTCTTGTTGACCCTCGTCGTCTTCGTGGAGGCGGAGTCGAGCTCCATCTCGTCCAGCTTGTCGACCGCCCGCTTGAGACGCACGGTCCCGGTGGCCGGATCGTCGATGTCGACCACCTTCCGCAGCCGGCTCGTAGCTTCATCGTTCCCGGTCTCGGCGGCCAGGGCGACCGCACGCCCCAGTTTGGTGGTGGCCGTGGCCTCGTCACCGGCCGCCTTGGCGGCCAGGCCCTCCTGGATGGCGGTGGCCAGCTCGGCCTGCCCGGTGTAGTGCGCCACCGCCGGGTCGATCCGGGTGGTCTGCTCCTCGTCCGCGGACCACTTCACCTTGACCATGCCCTGGGCCACCATCTGGTCGCGGACCATCAGCTGGACCCGGGCGGCGAGCCGTTCCTGGCCGACCGCCTGGACCGGGACCCGGACCGCGACGTGGTAGTCGCGGGACTCGTCGCCCCACGCACCGGTCGGGAAGGCCGAGGTCAGCGGGTTGAGCTGGACGGCGCGGCTGGTCAGGTCCTCCACGCTCGGCGAGACCTGGCGGACCCACAGCAGCTGCGAGCCCTGCGGCGCCCACACCTTCAGCGTCGCGTCGGCAACGCCCCGGCTCATCGCGGTCTGCATCAGCTGCTCGAAGTCGGCCGCCATCGCGGCCGGGTCGGCGATCAGGCCCACGGAGCCGAGCAGGGCGGTGGACACCCGGCGCAGCTCGGCGACGTCCCAGTCGGCGCCGACGCCGCGGCAGTCGCACTGGAAGCGGCCGGTGACCGCCTCGATGGCCTGCGCGAACTGGTGCGGCTGCTCGCTCTGGTTCTGCCCGTCGGTGAGCAGGATCGCGTGCCGCTGAGTGGCCTGCGGGATCGTGTCGAACAGCTGGGCGGCCAGTTTCAGCCAGGAGCCCATCGCGGTACCGCCGTCGGCTTCCAGCCGGCCGATCGCCTCCTTGGCGGCGGCCCGGGCGCCCGGCTCCATCTGCACCATCGAGACCCGGGCATTCGGGTACGGGAAGGCGCGGGTGGCGATGTGCGTGCCGGAGATGATCGCGAACCAGGTTCCGTCCAGGATCTGGTCGACGGCCACCGCGGCGGCCTGGCGGGCGGCCACGATCTTCGCGTCGAGCATCGAGCCGGAGGTGTCGACGATGATGATCTCGGCGGCATCACCTCCCCCGCCCCGACCGGCCTCTCCGGCTCCGCTGCAGGTCACCGAGACAATGGCGTGCACGTCGCTGGAACCTTCGGAGATGAACTCGTTCTGGAACACCTCGGCGCTGAAGGACGGCATCTCGTTCTCCGATCGCTCGTGGGCCACCGGGGTGACCCTGTTTCGTCGTGCCCGGAACCGGGCGGGTTCGGGTGCCCTCAGGCCTGTGGGCTGCCGTAGTGATCAGCCGCATTGACGACGCCCGGGGGCGGGTTCTGCGTTGCGTGCGCCGGCACGGTTGCCGGAGAAGTCACGAGCGAGTCCTCGACCGACGTCGCCGAGGTCTCGGTGCCGTCGGTGGCCTGGCCCCGTTGCGGCGGGATCGGCGCGATCCGGGCGAGGGCGACCGTGATGTTGTCCTGGCCGCCCTTCGCGTTGGCCCAGTCGATCAGCCGGCTCGCCAGCAACCCCGGGTCACCGTGGACGTCTGCCGCCAATGCGCGCACCAGCTCGGCCAGGTCGGGCGCCGGGGAGCAGTAGTTCCAGAGGCCGTCGGAGCAGACCAGCAGCCAGCCCGGCCGATCCGGCACCCGGGAGTCCCGGGTGGGCACGGTGTCCGGGCTGTCCGGGCCGAGCCAGCGGGTGATCGCGTGCGCCCGCGGCCCGTTCTCCGCCTCCTCGCGCGGCACCCCGGCGAGAATCTGCTCGGTGGCCCACGAATCGTCCCTCGACATCTGTTCCGGCTCACCGGAATCCGGGATCCAGTAGATCCGGCTGTCGCCGACCCAACCGACGACGATTACGCCGGAGTCGACCACGGCGGCGGCGAAGGTGCACGACGGCGGGCTGTCCTGCCGTTCACCGGGACGCCCGCTGGGGTGCCGACCGGTCTCGACGGCCTGGCGGTTGGCCTCTTCGCCGGCGAGCGCCAGGCGTTCGCTCCAGGCCGAGATCCGGCCCGCCACGGAGGGGACGTCCGGACGCGGCCGGTCGAGCACCTCACGGGCGGCCCGGGCCGCGGCCAGGCTGGCGATGTCGGAGTCGAAGGACGAGGAGACCCCGTCGCAGACCACCAGGACGGCGCGCGAGCCGGGTTCCGGACGGGCGCTGAGCGCCATCCCGTCCTCGTTGCGGTGGTGCCGGATGCCCCGGTCGCTGACCGCGGCCACCCACGTCGCCGGGCGTTCTTCCCAGTGATCGCGAACCTTCGCGGCCGGCGTCCCACATTGTTCGCAGTAGCCGTCGAGGAAGGCCGTGCCGCCGCAGTTGCGGCAGACCGGGTTCGGCGCCTCCAGGTCGATCGGCGGGCTCGGCGCCGCCTTGGCCGGATGATTCATCCCACCGGGCCGTTTCGCCTCGTCCGCCGCGACCGGCGTGATCCCGTCGGGCAGGTCCTGCCCGCAGCTCTCGCAGAACAGGTCGCCCGGTTCGGCGTCCTCCCCGCAGTTGGGGCAGATTATGTGCTGCCCCGCAACCGGTTCCGGCGCCGGCTGCGCGTCGGGCGGGGGAATCTCGTTCACCACATCAACCTCATCGGTCCTCGGTTCGGACCATCGATCCGTCATGTCAGCGCCACGTCCAGCGGCGCACGCGATTCGCCTCGTCGACGAGCCGGACCCGGTCGTCCCGTTTCTCGGTCAGCAGGGCCAGTTCGCGGTAGGCCGCCTCCAGCCCGTCCTGCAGCGGCGGGGCCTCGGCGGGCACCCCGCCGACCAGGACATCGGGCCGCGGCCCGGCCTGGTTCACATCGGTCAGGGCGGCGGACAGCACGTCCACCCGCAACTGGGCCCGGTCGCGCGGGTCGAGCCGGACCGCCGCGACACTCTCCAGCGCCGCGGAGAGCGCGTCCAGTCCGGCCCCGGAACCGACGAGCAGCGCGGCCTTCTGCCGGCGGGCGCTGACGAAGCTGCGGCTGGTCGTGGGCACCATGTCCAGCGCCGCGATCGCCGCCTCGAGCTCGCCGGCGCCCTCGGTGTGCCGCTGCGAGCGGATCCGGGCCAGGCCGAAGGCAGCCGCGGCGGTGAAGTTCGCGTCGGTGCGCAGACAGGTCAGGTAGAGGCTCTCGGCGATGTCCGGCTGGCCGCCCTCTTCGCAGGCCACCGCGAGCGCCAGCTTGGGGGCCAGCTCACCCGGCACCTGGCCGTAGACCGCGTTGAAGGCGGCCTGGGCGTTGTTCCAGTCGTTGCGGGCCAGCGCGGCCAGCCCGGCCAGCCAGATCGCCCGCCACTCCCAGGGGTCGTCGTTGAGGATCTCCCCCACCACCCGGTCGGTGGTGTCCAGCTCCCCGGCCTCGACCGCGGTGTAGGCGGTGGCCAGCCGGACCTCGATCGACGGGTTCTGCGCGTTCAGCAGCAGCTCGAGCTTGGCCACCGGGTCGTCCACGCTGATCGAGGCCAGCCAGGCGGCCTGCGAGTCGGTGTCGTCCACCCGCAGCTTCGGCAGGTTGTCCCACTGCAGCAGGTCGCCCTCCACCACCGGCGGCTCGAACAGCAGCGAGGCGGTGGAGTGCGAGGCCGGCCGGTCGCCGTGCCGCTCGGCGGCCACCACTTCACGCAGCACCCCGAGCAGCTGGGTGCGCAGCTCGTCGGCGGTGGCGAACCGGTCGCCCGGGTTGGGCGCGCAGGTCTTGGCCAGCAACCGGTAGAGCGAGTCGTAGCGCTGGAAGAGCGGGGTGTCGGCGACGTTCGGCAGCGTGGTGGCGTAGGTGGTGGTGTTGCCGCGGAACTCCATCGCCAGCGAGACCAGGCTGCGGCCGAGGGTATAGATGTCGCTGGCCACCGAGGGCCCGACCTCCGGCACCTCGGGGGCCTGGTAGCCGACGGTGCCGTAGATCGCCGAGTCCAGGTCGTCGATCCGGCGCACCCCACCGAGGTCGATCAGCTTGATCGAGTCGCCGGCCTGAATGATGTTGTCCGGCTTGAAGTCGCAGTACAGCAGGCCGGTGTCGTGCAGGTACTGGAAGGCCGGGAGCACCTCGAGGATGTAGGCGATCGCCTGGTCCACCGGGATCGGCGAGTAGACCCCGCCGGCGGCGCGCATCCGGTCCTTCAGGATGTCCTTCAGCGACAGGCCGGGCACGTACTCCATGACGATGTAGCCGGCGTTGTCGTGGGTGACGAAGTTGTAGATCTCGACGATCAGCGGGTGCTCGACCTGGGCCAGGAACCGCTGCTCGGCGATCGCCGCGGCCAGCGCGTCCGGGTCGCCGGAGTTCAGCAGGCCCTTCAGCACCACCCAGCGATCGGACACGTTCTTGTCCCGGGCCAGGTAGATCCAGCCCAGGCCGCCGTGCGCGATCGCGCCGACCACCTCGTACTGGTGGGCGACCAGGTCGCCCTTCTTCAGCTTGGGGGTGAAGGAGAAGGCCGCGCGGCAGTTCGGGCAGAAACCCTCGGGCCGGCCGGGGCGGCCCTGCCGGGACCGGCCCACCGGGTTGCCGCAGTTCGGGCAGAACCGCCGGCTCTCCGGGACCTCCGGGTCGGTCTTGATGGCCGCCAGCGGGTCGGGGACCGGAGCCGGCGGAACCGTGGTAATGCCGGCGCCCAGCCGCGCGGCCCGGGTGCGGGCCGAGGTGGAGCCCAGCCGACGGGTGCCGCTGGTGCCTCCCGGCGCGCGCGCCGAACCCAGCGGAGCACTGGCCAGCCGGTTGGAGGACGCGGTGCGGGTGGACAGCGCCCGACCCGAGTCGGCGTCCACCTGAGCACCGGACGCGGCGCCGACCGGGGCCGGGGCACCGGTCGGGGCCGGTGAACCGCAGACGTTGCAGTACCCGTCCTCGATCGTGCCCGTACAGCCGGGCTGAGTGCAGGAGAGTGGTGTCGAAGGCATTTCAGATTCCTCCCCCGGGAACCGGGACGATCAGCCGCTGGTAGTTCTCGACCAGGTTGCGGGCGTCCTGGATGTGACACGGAACCGCCGACAGGGCCGTTTCGGCCTGCTGTTGGACGAGGGTGACGAGTGGATCCTTCGCGCGGCCGTTGGCCTGGGCCTTGGCCGCGAAGGCGCGCAGCAGCCCGCGCAGGACGTCGGGCTCGCCGAGGGCGGCGGTGTAGGTGTCGCGCACCTGCTTCATCGCGGTGGCGACCAGGTCGAGGCGGGATCGGAAGGCGTCCAGGGCCTCCCGGGTCTGGGGCACCTTTCCGAGCCGGGAGACGTCCGGCACGGCCAGTTTCGGGGCCGGAACCACGGCGTGCCGGGTGCGGTCGACCAGCTTGTCCAGCTGCCCGGCCTCCCCCTCCAGCTCACGCCGCCGGGCCAGCGTGGCCCGGTAGTCGCGGCTGAGGTCGCGATGCGCGGCGGCCGCGACGATCAGGTCGCGCTCGGCCGTCGCGGCGGCCGCCTCGATCGCCGCGAACGGCCCGCTGACGTCCGACCCGCGCCGGGCCTTGGCGGCCAGCTCGTCCAGCCGCCGGGTCAGCGCATCGATGTCGGGGAGGCGGGCCGGGCGGGCGGTGCGTGCGTCGGCCAGTTGCTCGGCGCAGCGCTCGAGGGTGGCGCGGGTGGCCTGGATCCGCGCGGCCACATCGGCCGCCATCGGATCGAAGGACAGCCGGGCCCGCAGGGTCGCGGTCAGCGCGTCGGAGAGCCGGGCCGCCTCGACCAGCGACAGCCCGATCGAGCCGGTCATCGTGGCCGTCGCGGTGCCGGTCAGCCCGGTGCCCCAGATCACCCGGGACATCTCCTCCCGCTGCTGCGGCCCCACCCGGCCGGAGTCCCACAGCGAGCTGAGCTGCGTCCATCGATCGTTCACCGACTGCCACATGGTCATCGCCAGGGCCAGGTCGGAGGTGTAGCTGTCCGCGTCGTCCGAGCGCAGCGCCGCGGCGTCGATCTGGTCGAGCTCGCGCTTGCGGGAGGAACGCCAGGAATCGAGCGCGCCCAGATAGGTGCGCAGCTCGTCCACCCCGATGGCCTGCCCCAGACGACCGGGGGCGGCCGGGGCCATGGCGTGTTCCGGTTGCGTCATCGTGGGCAATTCGACCACGATGCCCGCCTCCACCGCTCGGCCAGGGGTGTGCGAGACATCATTCACGCTTCTCGAGGTCGCGACCATAGACCGCCTTGGGCACCGCTGGGAGGACGCCGGTGCCCTTCATGTACTTGTTGGTCAGGGCGGCCAGGGTGCCGTCCTTGCGCATGTCCTGCAGGACGTAGTTCACGAACCGGGTGAAGTCCACGTCGTTCGGGGCGGTCCCGAGCCCGTACGGCTCTTCGGTGAAGGCGGTGCCGACCACCTTGGCGTACGGATCCTGAGCACTGAATCCAGCCAGCACGGTGTCGTCGCCGGTGATCGCCGTGACCTCACCCTCCTGGAACTTCACCAGGCACTCGCCCAGGTCGTTCACCTGCACCACCTGGTCGGCCGCGACCTTCTTCTCAATGTTGGCCACGTTGGTGGAACTTGCGGTGACGCAGACCTTGTCGTCGTCGGTCAGGCCGTCGACGTCCTCCACCTTCGAATCACGGCGGACCAGGATCTTCTGTCCCGCTTGGTAGTAGGCCGTGGAGAAGTTGATGAACTGGTTGTTCGTCGAGCTGCCCCCGAACCAGCGGTCGCAGTTGATCGTCATCTGGTCGGCCACCAGCTGCACCGAACCGTCGTTCAGGGCGGGCAGGCGACCGGCGTAGTTGACCACCTTGTAGTCGAGCTTCACGTCGGGGCCGATGGCCGCCGCAATGCGCTTGAGAACGTCGATGTCGAAACCTTCGAGGTGACCGTTCTCCGGGTTCCGGGCCCCCCACAGTCGAACGTCACCCGAAGTGGCCACCTCAAGCCGACCCGACTTGCGGACCTTGGCCATCGTCGAGGTGTCCCGCCAGCTACTCGGGTTCGTGGTGATCGTGCCCGGGTCCAGCGAGGCCACCGGCGACTTACCGTCGACGCAGTCGGCATTGGCTGCGGCCGCCACGACGGCCGCCGGATCGGCCTGGACCACACTCTTACCGGCGCTCGGGATGGCGCTGCCACAACCGGCCAGCACCAGGACGCCGGCCGCCACGACAACGGCGGGCCGAAGGGAAATCCTCATCATCGTCATCACCGGTACTCGTCGAGTCGAAGAGAAACGCCCCACCAGGCCCCGGCCGCGCAGAGCAGACCCACGATCAGCAGGATCAGGCTGAACGGCAGCAACTGGTCGTTGGCGGAGGAAAGCCGGTCCGCCGTCGCGGAGGCCTGTGTTTTCAGGCTCGCGGTGGTCAGGTCGGCGTACCGGGTGAACAACGCGTTCACCGAACCGTCGCTGATGCTGGTGGCCGCCTTGACCGCGGCGTCCCAGTCACCGCTCACGTCTTGCGTGTTCAGCTTGGTGTGCGCGGCGCCGTACTGTTCCAGCGCGTTCCTGGCGTCCGGATAGGCCAGGCCGTCCATCTCACCCAAAGCCTTCTGGTACAGGTCTTTCCATTCCTTGTCGTCCTCGGTGGCCGAGCCCCGGCTGATCAGGGTGAGGCTCTCGCTGGCCTT
This sequence comes from Kineosporia aurantiaca JCM 3230, assembly GCA_000719025.1. Lineage (GTDB taxonomy): Bacteria > Actinomycetota > Actinomycetes > Actinomycetales > Kineosporiaceae > Kineosporia > Kineosporia aurantiaca. Next base: position 945,098 of record JODP01000006.1, on the reverse strand, counting down.
GGCGTCGAACGCCGACACCCGCGAATCACTCAGCCCGGTCGCCTTGTCCAGCGGGCCCTTACGGACGTCGCTCGCCTCGCTCTGAGCCGACGACATCACCACCGCCGAAGCCACCAGGACCACGATCAGTCCGATGGCGGACGCCGCGGCCGGCAGGTTCACGTACCGGTGCGAGTGCCGGGTGAGCAGGATCTGGGCGTACAGCAGACCGCCGACCCCGATCACCGCGGCCAGGAGCAGCAACCAGCGGACGTTCGCGGCCCGGGAGAACGCCGAGTTCACCGCATACGAGTCGGCTTTGGAACGGTCCTGCAGGTGGGGAATTACGTCCGAGCGCAGCAGATCGCTCGCCGTTTTCAGATAGCTGGCTCCGACCTGCAGGTTCTGCCGGTTGTTGGCCCGCGCCGAGGATATGTAGCCCGCATACCGGGTCAGTGCCGCATTCGCAGCGCCCAGCGCTTTCGCATCGGCCGTGCTGTGCTGCGCGGCCAGGCCCAGATCGCGGGACGCGTCGGCCAGCGAAGCGATGTAGTCCAGCCGCGGGCCCTCCGGTTCCAGGCCGGAGCCGAGGAACGCGTTGGTCGCGTCCGCGTCCGCCTGCACCAGCTTGGTCTGCACGTCCTGCAGCAGCAGGAGATGCGCGGAGGACGAGGCGGCCCGGTCCAGCGCGGAGGAGCGCAACTGCAGCGCCCAGGCGCCGAGCAAGGCCGAGATCACGACGGACAGGACCGCGCCGATGGCGATCAGCCGCAGGCGCCCCGGGCTGCCGGAGAACGACCGGCGCAGAGCCGTGGCCGCCGCCGCCAGACGGTTCGGCCGGCCGGGCAGGGGGCCGGTAGGAGCGGGGCCGTAGTAGTCGGGTCCGTAGGAGGCGGGTGCGGGGACGACGGTCTGACTCATTCGGGGCGCTCCGATCCCTCGTCCGATGCCGGGGCTGGCGGGAGATTCTCGGGCGCGCTCACATGAGTGCTGACGTCTGTCCCGGTGGAATCGTTGCTTGCTTCGCCTTCCGGCGTAACTTCTTCTTCGGCGGCGCCGTCGAGATCGCTGGGCAGCAGCTCGCGCAGTTGCTCCACGGTGGGTGCCTCGACGTCGCGCAGCCGCCAGGCCTGATGCCCGATCGCGGCCTCGAGCATGTTGCGGGCCCAGCGTCCGTTGCCGAAGCCGATCGGGCGGGGCGACGGGATCAGCTCGCGGAACCGCTTCAGCGTGGCCTCGCCGACCACGTAGTCGGCGTTGCCGGCGTGCGTCCCGAAGATCTGCTCGAGCTCCTCGTCGGTGTAGTCGTCGAACTCGATCACCGTGCGGAACCGGCTGGACAGGCCCGGGTTGCTGGCGATGAACCCGGCCATCGGCCCGGGGTATCCGGCGACGATGACCACCAGGTCGTCACGATGGTCCTCCATCTCCTTGACCAGCGTGTCGATCGCCTCGGTGCCGTAGTCGTCGCCCACCAGCGAGTACGCCTCGTCGATGAACAGCACCCCGCCCAGCGCGCCCTTGACCGCCTCGGCCGTCTTCGGCGCGGTCTGGCCGAGGTACCCGGCGACCAGCTCGGACCGGTCGACCTCGACCAGATGTCCCTGGCTCAGCAGACCGAGAGCGCGGTAGATGCCGGCGACCAGGCGGGCGACGGTGGTCTTGCCGGTGCCCGGATTGCCGTTGAAGACCAGGTGCCGGGTGATCGTGACGCTGCGCAGTCCGGCCTCGGCCCGGAGCTTCTCCACCCGCAGCAACTGGGCCTGCCGGTGGATCTCGTTCTTCACCGTGCTCAGGCCGATCAGCGCGTCCAGCTCTTCGAGCAGCTCGGCCAGGCTCTTGGCGGGCGGCTCCTCCGGCTTCTCGGTCTCCTCGGTCTGGGGGGCTGCGGTTGCGGGGGCAACCTGAGCCGGTTGTTGCGGTGCGGCCGGGTCGGGGCCACCGGTGAATCGCCAGCCGCCGGGCAGGTCCTGCACCGAGATCGGTCCGGAGGGCGGCAGATTGGGGACGCCGGGCACGGCCGGCCGGGTCGGGAAGGCCGGGGTGCCGGGCTGGGTCGGGAACGAAGAAATGGGGGACGTCGGGAGCGGCGACGTTGCCGGGCTGCGCGGGCCGGGATGGAGATTGGCGCCGGCCAGCTGCGCAGCGGAGGCCGCCGAGGCAGCAGCGACGACCCGCATGGTCGGCTCTCCGAGCGAGCACGCGGCCGAGGCGATCTCGGTCAGCGCCAGGGCGTAGTCGCGGGCCTGGCCCGGTTCGGTCTGGGCGAGCTGGGTCAGCAGCGCGGTGGGGGCGTTCCGCCAGCGCCGGCCGCTGCTGGCCGCGTCGAAGAAGTCCTGCACGGTGCGGCCGAGCAGAGCCGCCCACGCCTGCGCGGCCCCGGTCGCCGACTCGGCGATGGCCGCGGCGAAGGTGGCCCCCTCGGCGTACACCTGTGCCTGGTCCAGACCGGCGGCCGTACCGACGCCGGTCAGGTGTTCCAAGCTGGGAACCAGTTCGTGGCGGTCTGTCATTCCGTCCACCCCTCCGCGGTCGGGCCGGACGAGGCCGGGCTGTCGTCGTGGCCCCACCGCAGCCCTGACCTCTGGGCGCAATGCTGCCGGCGCTCGGTCATACCGTTCCCGATGGAGGCTCGAGCCGACGCACGGGTGGAGGACCACCGGGCCCGGTCGGCTCGTCGTCGAGATCCGGCGCCGAACGACCCTTTTCGAGGGGCACGGTGCCGGTCGAGGCCGTTCCCGGTGGTGGCGCGGCGGGTGCCCCTCGCGGCGGAGGAGCCTCCGAGCGAGGCGGCGGGCCCTGCCCCGGCTGCGGCGGCGGCGTGATCTGCCCCAGCTCCAGACCGCTTCCCGCGCCGAACTTCTCGGCCAGGAACTGGCCGTGCGCAACCAGCGCGGCCGCGTCGGCCCGGACCACCGCGTCGAGGATCTGGTCCATCTTGTAGGCGAGCAGGTCGAGCTGGTCGCACAGCAGCAGCAACGCGGTCTTGCCGTTGGCGATCGGCCGGGTGTCCGCCCAGGAGCGGGGCAGCCGGAGGTATCCGCCCACCGCCTCGGGCAGATAGCTGGTGGCCGTGGCCACCACCGTGTGCGCCTGGTAGCTGCCCGCCCCGAGCTGATCGAGCCGCGGGATGGTGTCGCGCACGATCGACGCCACCCGGGACACCCGGGACAGCACCATCGTCGGCACCCGGTCGGCGATCTCCCGCTCGAACTCCTCCAGCTCGGCCATCAGCTCCGCGCTGGTCTTCACCTTCGGCAGCTCCAGCCGGGGCTGCTCCGGCTCGGGCTCGCGCCCGAACACCCGGCCAAGCCAGTCACCGAAGGCCACGGTGGCCCCGTTCTGCGCACATGTTCAGCTCTTCAGCTCTCCACGGTCGTACGTCCAGTAGTGCTCGGGCCCGGGCCGGACGGCCCGCTCAGCGACCGATTCCCAGGTCCAGCGAACCCCCGCGGGTGGCCTCGGTCGCCCTCTGGTCGTTGGCGTGTACCCGGTCCAGGTAGCCGCGGGCCTTGGTGGTCTCGGTCTCCAGCGTGCCGATGGTGGCCGCCATCGTGTCCAGCGCCTGGACCTTGAACGTGTCGATCGCGTCCATCGTCGCGTAGATGTTGGCGAAGGCCCGCTGCAGCTCGGGCAGGCCGACCGCGGCCGACGCGGCGCCGGCCTGGATCCGCGCCGAGTTGTCCTTCAGCATCTCCGAGGTGCTCTCGATCATCCGCGAGGTGGTGCTGTTCAGCGCGGTGATCTGGTCGAGCACGAGCTGCTGGTTGGACAGCGCCTGGGCCACGATCACGGCGGTGCGCAGCGCCGAGACGGTGGTCGTGGTGGCCCGGTCGACGCCTTTGATCAGCTCGAGGTTGTTCTTGATCACGATGTCCATGGCCAGGTAGCCCTGGATCGACACGGCCAGCTGGGTCAGCAGGTCCTGGTGCTTCTGCCGGACGTAGAACAGCACGTCCTCGCGCAGCGCCTTGGCCCGCTGTGGGTCGGCGGCCTCCAGCTCGGCGATGTTGGCCGACAACCGCGCGTCCAGCCGCTCGGCCACGTAGATGTACTGGTTCAGCCGGGCCATCGTGGTCCAGAGCTGCTGCTTCTCCTGGTTCAGCGAGGCGTTGTCGCGCCGCAGCTCGTCCTGCCCGTTGTAGAGCGCCTGGATGATCGCGTTGAGCTGGTCCTGCGCGCTCTGGTAGCGCTGGAAGTAGTCGCGCAGCTTGTTGCCGAACGGGATCATCCCGAGGATCTTCTTGGAGCCGGTGGCCCCCTTCGGGTCCAGCTCCTCGACCGTGCGCCGCAGCTCGATCAGGGTGGCCCCGACCTTCGAGCCCTGTGAGAGCCCGCCGTCCCTCAGCGCCTTGACCGGAATCTGGAGCAGCCGGTTGGAGCTGTCGGCGGCCTCCCGGATGTCGGTGTCGCCCATGGTGCGCACGTCGTTGGTGCGGCTGGCGAACTCCGGCGACTTCGGGTCCGACGTCATCAGCGAGCCGATGTAGTCGTCCACCTTGGCATCCAGCCCGGGCAGCGCGGACGGGTCGATCGCCGGGGCCAGCTCCGGCGCCTGGGTCTGCGCGATGGCCGGCGGCGGCTCGGGCGCGGTCAGGGTCAGCGACGAGACCGCCGGGCTCGGGGGCTCCAGTGGGCTCGGGCGGCTGGCGGCCGCCTGGAAGCCGGGACTCGTAGGCTCGCTCATCGGATCCCTTTCGCGTCAGTTCCCCCCAGACGCCGGCGCGGGCGTACAGGGCTTTCCTGGCTTTCTCACGGACCCGGCCGGGTCCGCACCTTGCACAACGCTGTGCCCCGGACGGACGTTGCATCCGGATCATCCCCAGCCCTCAGGTCAGCCTAGGCGCTGGATCCGGAGCCGGACACGGCCCGGGCCCGGTGGATCACCCACCGCCCCCGGGAACCTTCCAGGCCAGGATCGCGATGGCGACGCCCAGGGCGAACATCGTCACCACGTCCTGCTGCCGGGAGCGGACCAGCAGGCCCAGGCAGAGGTAGTCGGGCAGCACCGCACGAGCGGTGCCGCCGACCACCGCGGCCAAGGCGAGCGCAGTACCCCCGACCTGGAAATTGATCAGGAAGGTCAGCGGCAACGATGCCGCGACCAGCAACAACACGATCAGGAACGCGATCCGGCGAACCGGTAGCGACGGCCCTTCCACCGGACTCCAGCTCCCCTGCGTCAGCTTCGCCGGCGATCAGTGGGCGAAGTGCCGGGTGCCGGTCAGGTACATGGTCACGCCGGCCGCCTGGGCCGCGGCCACGACCTCCTCGTCGCGGATCGACCCGCCGGGCTGCACCACCGCCCGGACCCCCGCGTCCAGCAGCACCTGCAGGCCGTCGGCGAACGGGAAGAACGCGTCCGACGCGGCGACCGCACCCTTGGCCCGGTCGGCCCCGGCCCGCTCGACCGCGAGGCGGCACGAGTCGACCCGGTTGACCTGGCCCATCCCGATGCCGACGCTGGCCCCGCCGTCGGCCAGCAGGATCGCGTTGGACTTCACCGCGCGGATCGAGCGCCAGGCGAACTCCAGGTCGGCCAGGGTGGCCTCGTCGGCCGGCTCCCCGGAGACCAGGCGCCACTTCGACGGCTCGTCACCACTGGTGGCCGAGGAATCGCCGACCCCCGCGTCGATCCGGTCGACGGTCTGGACCAGCAGGCCACCGCTGATCGGCCGGGTCTCGATCGCGTCCGGCGCGGTCGCGGCCGGCACCTTGAGCAGCCGGATGTTCTTCTTCCGGGTCAGCACCTCGAGCGCGGCCGGCTCGAAGTCCCGAGCGGCCACCACCTCGGTGAAGATGTCGGACAGCTGCTCGGCCATCGCCGCGCTCACCGTCTGGTTGGTGGCCACGACGCCGCCGTAAGCCGAGACCGGGTCGCAGGCGTGGGCCTTGAGGTGCGCCCCGGCGACCCCGGCCGGACCGGTCTCGACGGCGATCCCGCAGGGGTTGTTGTGCTTGATGATCGCGACGGTCGGCGCGCTGCCGTGGTCGTGGGCGGCCCGCCAGGCGGCGTCCGTGTCCACGTAGTTGTTGTACGACATCTCCTTGCCGTGCAGCTGCTCGGCGTGGGCCAGGCCCGGGCGCCAGTGCTTGTACAGCGCGGCCCGCTGGTGCGGGTTCTCGCCGTAGCGCAGCACCGCCTCCCGCTCGAAGGTGGCGCCCGTCCAGGACGGGAACTGGGAACCGTCTTCGGCGGGGGCCAGCACGTTGCCCATCCACGAGGCCACCGCGACGTCGTACTCAGCGGTGTGCCGGAAGGCGTCGGCGGCCAGCTGCTGCCGCTGGGTGAGGGTGAAGCCCCCGGCCGCGACGGCCTCCAGCACCTCGGCGTAGCGGGCCGGGTTGACCACGACCGCGACCGACGGGTGGTTCTTGGCGGCCCCCCGGACCATGCTCGGGCCGCCGATGTCGATCTGCTCGACACACTCGTCGGGCGAGGCGCCGGAGGCGACCGTGGCCCGGAACGGGTACAGGTTGCTGATCAGCAGGTCGAACGGTTCGATGCCGAGGTCGGCGAGCTGCTCCACGTGGGAGTCCAGCCGGCGGTCGGCCAGCAGACCGGCGTGCACCTTCGGGTGCAGGGTCTTGACCCGCCCGTCCAGGCACTCGGGGAAACCGGTGAGGTCCTCCACCTTGGTGACCGGGACACCGGCCGCGGCGATCCGCCCGGCGGTGGATCCGGTGGAGACCAGGGCCACCCCGGCCTCGTGCAGGCCACGGGCGAGCTCTTCGAGACCGGTCTTGTCGTAGACGGAGACCAGGGCCCGGCGGATCGGGAGCCGGGACGGCGAACCGACGGAATCAGGGGTGGCAGTGGTTTCACTCACGGGACCAGACGATATCCGTTGCCACCGACAGTTCCGCACCGGTGGCCGCGCCTCCGGCCGGGGTTCCGGGTCGGTTCCGGGTCGGCCCCGGACCGCGGCCGGCGGAAGGCCGGGGACCGCTCCGGGCGATTCCGGATCGCCGGCGGCCCGATCCGCTCAGCCCAGCCGGACCTTGCGCTCCTCCACCGTCCAGCCCTTGGTCGCCATCCGCTGCACGGTGTCCACCAGCAACTCACGCTCGGCCACCTTGATCCGCTCGTGCAGCGTCTCCTCGGTGTCGTCGTCGAGCACGTCGACCGCCCGCTGGGCGATGATCGGGCCGGTGTCGGTGCCCGCGTCCACCAGGATCACCGAGCACCCGGTCACCTTCACCCCGTGCGCTATCGCGTCGCGGACCCCGTGCGCCCCCGGGAAGGCCGGCAGCAGGGCCGGGTGGGTGTTGATGATCCGGCCGCCGTACCTGGTCAGCAGTGGTTCGCCGACGATCCGCATGAATCCGGCCAGCACGATCAGGTCCGGCGCGAAGGCCTCGACCGCGCGCAGCAGCCCGCGGTCCCAGGCGGCGCGGTCGGGGAATTCCTTCAGTTCGACCACGGCCGTCGGCACCCCGGCGGCCCGGGCCCGCTCCAGGCCGAGCGCGTCGCCGCGATCGGAGAGCACGGAACTGATGGTGTAACCCTGAGCGTTGTCCAGAAGTGCCTGCAGCAGGGTCCCGCTGCCGGAGACGATGACGGCGATGCGCGGCGCGGCCGCGGCCCCGCCCTTGGTTCCGGCGCCGGTCGGCACCTGGGGTTCCTCGGTCACGAACGGAGACGATAGCCAGGCCGGGGCCCACCCCGGCGCCGGACCTGACGAGATCGTCCCGGGATTTCCCGGCTCCCACGGGTGGCCGCTGCACGAACCTACGGTCGGGTCCAGCATCATTTGTGGACGAGGGACGAGAACCGGCCGCCGAAGGCGGTCACCGAGCGAACGACGAGGAGCCGTGCCGAGCACCCCGAAACCGGGGCCAGCGAACGACTGGCCCGAAGCACCGGAGAACAGCCCGGTGCCGCAGGACGACGTCCACCCGCACGAGGTGGGCGACGAACCCGCGGGGAGTCAGCCGGCCCAGCCGAACAGCACTCCTGAGGGCGGGGAGGGCGAGCCCGCCGACGGCGGCGCGACCCATCGCCCTCCCCTGGCCCCGGGGCGGATCCCGGCCGCCTGGCTGCCCCAGCCGGACCAGGAGACCGTCTCGCCGACCCGGCACGAGTGGCCTCAGGCCGACCGGAACCCCGAACAGCCCAGTTCCGATGGCGTAGCGAGCTCCGCCCCGGAGACCGAGGCTTCGCACCACCGGCCCGCTGGTCAGTACGCGCCCGGCCAACCCACTGCGTACCCGCAGGAATCGGGATCACCTTCGCCCGACCAGTACTCGGCTAATCCCCAGGGCCCGAGGGCTTCCGGCGATCAGTACCCGCCGGCCGAAGCAACCCCGGCGCCCAACTATGCCCCTGCTCCTGGCGCACCCGGGCACAATCCAGCTCCTTGGAACAGCCAATACCCTCCGCAGGGACCAGGCGCCGCGGGCCAGTTCCCGCCCGGCTACCACCCGAGCTCCTTCCACGAGTCGCAGAACGCAACTGGCCAGCCCTCCACGGGCCAGTACTCCGCGTACCCGCAGGAAGCGGGAGCCACCTACCCGCAGGGCCAGAACCCAGCCCCCTCCCACGACACACACAACACCTCTGGCCAGTACTCCGCGTACCCGCAGGAAGCGGGAGCCCCTTACCGGCCCGGCCAGAACCCAGCCCCCTCCCACGACACACACAACCCAACTGGCCAGCCCTCCGGCCAGTACCCCGCGTACCCGCAGGAAACAGGAACCCCTTACCCGTCGGACCAGAATCCAAGCCCCTCCCACAACACCTCTGGTCAACCCCCCACGGGCCAGTACCCCGCATCTCCGCAGGAAGCAGGAGCCTCCTACCCGCCGGGCCAGTACCTGGGCGCCTCCTCCCACGACGCGCAGAACACATCTGGCCAGCCCTCCACAGGTCAGCACCCCTCGTACCCGCCAGAAGCGGGAACTTCCTACCCGCAGGGCCAGAGCCCAGCCCTTTCCCAGGACGCGCACGACCCATCTGGCCAACCCCCCACGGGCCAGTACCCCGCGTACCCGCAGGAAACGAGAACCTCCTACCCGCCGGGCCAGTACCCGGGCCGCCCACAAGGGCCCGCCACCCCCGGCCAGAATCAAGGCGGCCAGAATCAAGGCGGCCAGTACCCAGCCGACCAGTACCCAGCCGACCAGTACCCGCCTTACCCGCAGGGACCTGGCGGACCCGGCCAGTACCCACCCGGACCGAACCCTTCGGGCGCCTGGTTCCAGGGCCAGTACCCGCCCGGCCAGCAGCCTGGTCAATACCCACCCGGCCAGTACCCACCGGGTCAGCAGCCGGGTCAGCAGTTCCCCCCAGGCGGACCGGGCTGGAATCTCCCGGAGCGCAAGCGCAAGACGCTGGAAGAGCTGAAGGCGTCCGCTCTGCGCACCCGGGAGCGGCTGCGGCTGTTCATCATCATGGTGATCGGCCTGCTCGTGGTGTCCCAACTGCCGCTGCCGTTCCGCCTGGCCGGCATCGCTCTCGGCCTGGCCGCCGGCTTCGTCGGGATCCGGGTGCTGATCGGCCTGTCCGAGATGCGCCGGGCCGGGATGGGGGCGCGGGGTGTGGTCTTCACGCTGTTCGGGCTCGGTCTGACCGGGATGCTCCTGCTCGTCCTGGTGGCCCAGGCGGTCTATTACCCGGTGGTGTCCGACCTGGAGAAGTGCCAGGCCCGGGCCAACACCGAGGCGGCGGACCAGGCCTGCGTGGACGAGACCAACGACCGGTTCAACAACATTCTGGACGACCTGAACGATCGGGCCCGCACCAACTGACCCATCCGCCGAAGTCGTCCCGCAGGTCCCGGAAACCGCGTCCAAGAAGGACGTCCGGGGCACCGGACGACTTCGGTGCGGCCCGCTCCTCCCACCGCGCCACGTCCGCGAGATGCGGCGCCTGGTCATGATCGCTACCACGTGGCCACTGGACAGTCCCCGGATTGCCGAAAGTGCACCAAAGTACGGCTTCGGCCGCGCGCAGGAACGATTAAAACTAAGAGCGCGGAGGGCCTTTGGGGCCGTCCAGCCAGGACAGGGGGTCGGGTTTGGCGTCGGCCAGGGCAGCCGGGGCGCTCGAACCCGAAGAAGGAGCAGCCGCCTTCTTGACTGTAGGAACGCCTCGCGCGGGGGTTCCGGTAGAAGGAGTGCGGGCAGCGGGGATTTGGTCGCTCAGTGAAGGTCGGGGGGCGCGGAGCCGGCGAAAGGCGAGGCCGATGGCCACGGTGAGCACGATCGCGCCACCGGCCTCGGCGGCGATACGGAGGGCGAGCGTGGGGACGTTGGGGCCCATCACGCTGAGTCGGCCGGGGCCGGCCGGGCCGCTGGCCAGGTAGCCGAGCAGGGCCCAGGCCACGGTCATGAGCAGGGTGGCGACGACTGCGCGGACCAGGGGGACGCGGACGTCGTGCGGAATGCGCTCGATCAGGCGGCGGGTCGGGGAAGCGTCCAGGTGGATCAGGTTCCGGCCCAGGGGCATGCGCAGGACGCGGATGCCGGTCACGACGCCGCCGGCAGCCGGGATGGCGAGCAGGAGCCCAAGGAGCTGGGGGCCCGGACCCGAGGGGAGGGCGCCGAGGATGGGGAGCGCGGGAAGAGCGCCGAGGTCGAGGTGGCCGGGGGCGACGGAGGTGCCCGCGCCGACCGAGAAGCCGGCGCCCGACGCGTAACCGCCTGCCCAGATCATCAGGTTGGGCACGGCGAGGAGCTGGCCGAGGGTCAGCACGATGCCGCCCACCAGACCGGGGTGGAGGGCCGAGTGCAGGTCGGCCATCCGGTGCAGGCCGAGACCGGCCGCCGCCAGGAGGAGCACCAGGCAGGCCGCCAGTTGTGCGGACAGACCTAGCAGAACCGGGCGGAGGCAGCGACGAATGACCTTCGGGCTGCCCGTCTTGTCTACCAGGAGGCGCAGACCCGGAATGATGCCGCCGCCGACCCAGGCCGCCATACCGGCTGCGCCAGCGAGACAGACAATGGCCATTGAGCCAGCGAAGGCCTGACCTAGCAGTGGTCTGACCGTACCGTTGGTGGCGAGCGCCGCGACGGCGGTGACCGCGCCTGCGTAGGTGAAGGCGAAGACGCCCATCGCCTTGGGACGGGGGGCTCGGGGGCGGGCGCGGCCGATGCCTTCGCGGATCTGGTCCGCGTTGGGGTCGAGGCCACGGGCCAGGCGGACGCCGCCGAACCAGCAGCTGATCACCGGGATCAGCAGGAGGCCGATGGGGACCAGGCCGATGTGCCCGTTCGGGATCACGATGCCGGCGTGGTGAGCGAGCAGCCAGGCGCCTACCCCGAAGTGGACCACGTCCGTCCAGGGAGCACTGCTGTAGGACGCCGTGGCCCAGGCCAGCACGATCGGCACCATGATCACGGCGAGCGAGGCGGCCGCGGCCTGCCCGGCCACCACCGCGGCGTACAGCACGACGTTCGGGCGACGGGTCGGCCCGCCCACGGCCGGCCCCATGGGCATGCCGGGGGGAAGGCCGACGTGGTCCCGTACGGTGCTCATCCGAGCATGCTGGTCCAGGAAACGCCCATGACGTGGGAATTCCGTGGGGGTGTCGCCAGATCCGTGACGAGTCACAGTTTTGGGACGAACGGTACGAGCGTCTGCGGCGACCGGGGACCCGGCCACCCGCGACCCCAGCCGTCCCCTACCCGGCCGACCGTAGGCGTCCATCATTAAAAGCACCAAAACAGTTCGGCCGCAGGGAAACCCTGCGGCCGAACTGGAAGAGAACCCGTCAGAGCGCGCTGACGATTTCCCGCATGAGCTGCGCGGTCTCGCTCGGCGTCTTGCCGACCTTGACCCCGGCGGCCTCGAGGGCCTCCTTCTTGGCCTGCGCGGTGCCGGACGAGCCGGACACGATCGCGCCGGCGTGGCCCATCGTCTTGCCCTCGGGGGCGGTGAAACCCGCGACGTAACCGACGACCGGCTTGGTCACGTGCTCCTTGATGTAGGCCGCGGCGCGTTCCTCGGCGTCGCCCCCGATCTCGCCGATCATCACGATCGCCTTGGTCTCGGGGTCGGCCTCGAATGCGGCGAGCGCGTCGATGTGGGTCGTGCCGATGACCGGGTCGCCCCCGATGCCGACGCCGGACGAGAAGCCGATGTCCCGCAGTTCGTACATCATCTGGTAGGTCAGCGTGCCGGACTTGCTGACCAGGCCGATCGGGCCGGGACCGGTGATGCTGGCCGGGATGATGCCGACGTTGGACTTCCCGGGCGAGATCAGCCCCGGGCAGTTCGGGCCGATGATCCGGGTGGTGCCGGAGTTCACCGCGTACTGGTAGAAGTCGGCGGTGTCGTGCACCGGGACGCCCTCGGTGATGACGACGGCCAGCGGGATGCCCGCGTCGACCGCCTCGTAGACGGCGGCCTTGGTGAAGGCGGCCGGGACGAAGATGACGCTGACGTCGGCACCGGTCGTCTTCATCGCCTCGGCCACCGAGCCGAAGACCTCTACGGAGACGCCGTCCTCGAAGTCGACCGTGGTCCCGGCCTTGCGCGGGTTGACCCCGCCGACGACCTTGGTGCCGGACTGGAGCATGAACTGCGCGTGCTTGCGGCCCTCGGAGCCGGTCAGGCCCTGGACGATGACCTTGCTGTTCTCGGTGAGGAAGATCGCCATCTGCTCAGGCTCCCTTGGCTGCGAGCTCGGCCGCGCGGGAGGCGGCGCCGTCCATCGTGTCCACCTGTTCCAGGCCCGCGAGCTTGGCCTCGGTGAGGATCTGCCGGCCCAGCTCGGCGTTGTTGCCGTCGAGCCGGACGACCAGCGGACGGGTCACGGCCTCGCCGCGGGACTCCAGCAGCTGGAAGGCCTGCACAATGCCGTTGGCCACCGCGTCACAGGCGGTGATGCCGCCGAAGACGTTGACGAACACCGACTTCACCTGCGGGTCGGAGAGGATGATCTCGAGGCCGTTGGCCATCACCTCGGCGCTGGCACCGCCGCCGATGTCGAGGAAGTTGGCCGGCTTGCTGCCGCCGAACTTCTCGCCGGCGTAGGCGACCACGTCGAGCGTGCTCATCACCAGACCAGCGCCGTTGCCGATGATCCCGACGTTGCCGTCGAGCTTCACGTAGTTCAGGTTCTTGGCCTTGGCCTTGGCCTCGAGCGGGTCGGCGGCGTCCTGGTCGGCCAGGCTCTCGTGCAGGGAGTGCCGGAAGCCGGCGTTCTCGTCCAGCGTGACCTTGCCGTCGAGCGCGATGATCTTGCCGTCGCCGCTCTTGATCAGCGGGTTGACCTCGACCAGGGTCGCGTCTTCCTCCTGGAAGACGGTCCAGAGCTTCTGGATGACCTCGATGATCTGCGGCTTGACCTCTTCGGCGAAACCGGCCGCGTCGACGATCTCCTGGGCCTTGGCCGCGTCGATACCGGTGATCGCGTCGACCGGGATGCGGGCCAGGGCCTCGGGGCGCTGATGCGCGAGTTCCTCGATCTCCATGCCGCCCTCGCGGGAGGCCATGGCCAGGTAGGTACGGTTGGCCCGGTCGAGCAGCACCGAGAAGTAGTACTCCTCAGCGATGCTTGCGCCCTGGGTGACCATGACCCGACGGACGGGCAGGTCCTTGATCGTCAGCGCGAGGATGTCCTTCGCGCGCTCGGCCGCCTCCTCCGGGGACTTGGCGAGCTTGACGCCGCCCGCCTTACCCCGGCCGCCGGCCTTGACCTGGGCCTTGACGACGACAACGGGACTGTTCAGCTTGCTAGCGGCCGCAGCGGCCTGTTCCGGCGTGTCGGCCACGATGGCGTCCAGCACCGGTACGCCGTGGGCCGCGAAAAGATCGCGTGCCTGGTATTCGTACAGATCCACGGGTGGTCCTCAACGACGGGGACGGATGTGGGACCGAGCCTAGTCCGGACAGGTTGATGCACCTGCCCATGTGACCGTGGAGCGCGTCACGTTGAGTGGTGATCCGGCATTCATTCGGCCTTACCCGTGCGTACACCTTTTCCGGGGCTGTGAAGGGCGGGCGCCGCAGGCATGACAGGCTGCGGGGGTGATTCAGGCTCACCGGTCTCAGCAGACGCGGCGACCCCCATTTCTGTGCGGCGGGGTAGTAGCTCTTCTGGCCACCGGGCTGCTGCTTACCGGCTGTTCGTCGGGCACCTCATCTGCTGTTCAGACGACCGCGGCCTCCCCCACCACTGACTCTCGCGACCTGCCGACGAGTGCATCACCCAGTACCAGCGCTGCACCTTCCACCGCCACGCCAACCGTCACCCCATCCGTCTCGTGCGTGCAGTCTGCGGTCTCGTCGATGAACACGGCGGAACAGGCGGGGCAGCTGATCATGGCCGGGACGCCGTTGACGGCCGCGGACGATGCGAGGTCGTTGATGGAGCGCAGTCACCTGGGTTCGGTGTTCCTTCACGGGCGGAGCAGCCGGTCCGCTGCGGGGCTGAAGCAGGAGATCAACCGGCTCCCGGCGATGACGGCGGGGAATGCGAAGATCGAGCCTCTGGTGTCGATCGACCAGGAGGGCGGCTTGGTTCAGTCGCTGCGCGGCGGTCAATGGGGGACGATCGCCAGCGGGCGTACGCAGGGCACCTGGAGTGCTGCGAAACTGGCCCAGTTAACCGGCGACTGGGCGAAAGACCTGGCCCGGGCCGGGGTCACGATGGACCTGGCTCCCGTTGCGGACACGGTGCCCTCCGGGACGGAAAGCTCCAACGCTCCAATCGGTAAGTACGGACGCGAGTACGGCACCGACAGCACCAAGGTCGCCGCCGACATCAGCACCGTCACTGCTGCGATCAAGTCGGCCGGGGTAATCGCGACGGTGAAGCACTTCCCCGGGTTGGGGCGCGTCACCGGGAACACCGACACCACGCGCGGTGTCACCGACGCCAAGACAACGGCGAACGATCCCTACCTACAGCCGTTCCAGGCCGGGATCGACGCGGGCGCGGGCGTGGTGATGATTTCCTCCGCCATCTATACCCAGATCGACCCGGACCACCAGGCGGTGTTCTCGCCCAAGGTCATCACCGACCTGCTGCGGGGGCAGATGGGGTACCAGGGGGTGGTGATGACGGACGATGTCGGGGCCGCCAAAGCGGTCAGCAACGTCTCCCCCGGCAACCGGGCCGTACGGTTCATCGAGGCCGGCGGCGACCTGGTGCTGACCGTGCCCTCGAACCTGGCCCGGAGCATGATGACCGCCGTGGCTTCGAAGGCCGCGCAGGACCAGGACTTTCACGCGCAGGTCGAGGCCTCGGTCACCCGGGTGCTGACCCTCAAGCAGGAAGCCGGCCTGCTGCGCTGCTCCGGCTCATAGCTTGGTGACCGGGGCGTAGCGCAGCAGCAGCCGCTTCACGCCCTCGCCGAAGTCGATGTGCGCCACCGTCTTGTCGCCCTCGCCGACCACCTCGACCACCCGGCCCAGGCCGAACGCGTCGTGCGTGACCCGGTCTCCGGGCTGCAGGTTGACGATCGCGCGGTTGCCGGGCGAGCGGACCCCCGGGCGCTGGGCGAGCCGGGCGACGGCCGGGGTGGAGGACACCCGCATCTGGGTGGACTCGCTGCGGCGCCAGGTGATCAGGTCGACCGGGATCTCGGTGAGGAACCGGCTGGGCGGGTTGTAGCTGGGCTGGCCCCAGGCGCTGCGGATGGCGGCCCGGGACAGGTACAGCCGCTGCTTGGCCCGGGTGAGGCCGACGTAGGCCAGGCGGCGCTCCTCGGCCAGCTCCTTCGGGTCCTGCAGCGAGCGCATGTGCGGGAAGGCCCCGTCCTCCATGCCGGTGAGGAAGACGACCGGGAACTCCAGGCCCTTGGCGGTGTGCAGGGTCATCAGCGTGACCACGCCCTCGTCCACCTTCGGCTCTGGTTCCTCAGAGCCGTCGCCTGCCTGATCACTGTCCTCGTCCGGGATCTCGTCCGCGTCGGCGACCAGCGAGACCTGCTCGAGGAAGTCCTGCAGCGATCCGCCGGGGGTGGTGCGGGCGTACTCCTGGGTGACGGCGACCAGCTCGGCCAGGTTCTCCACCCGCGACTCGTCCTGCGGGTCGTGGCTGCTGCGCAGCTCGTCCAGGTAGCCGGTCTGCTCCAGCACCGCCTCGAGCACGGTGCCCGGGTCGGTGCCGCTCTCCACCAGGGTGCGCAGCTCGTCGAGCAGGTTGGCGAACTTCTTCACCGCGGTGAGCGAGCGGGTGGCCAGGCCGGGTGCCTCGTCGGCGCGGAACAGCGCGTCGCCGAAGGAGATCCGCTCGCGGTCGGCCAGCGCGACCAGGGCGCCCTCGGCCCGGTCGCCGATGCCGCGCTTGGGCACGTTGATGATCCGCCGCAGGTTCACCGTGTCGGCCGGGTTGACCAGGACCCGCAGGTAGGCCAGCGCGTCCTTGATCTCGCGGCGCTCGTAGAACCGGGTGCCGCCGACCACCTTGTACGGCACGCCCGCCCGGACCAGCACCTCTTCCAGCGCCCGGGACTGGGCGTTGGTGCGGTAGAAGACGGCCACGTCGCCCGGGCGGACCGACGCGTCCTTCTGCAGCCGCTCGATCTCCTCGGCGACGAAGGCGGCCTCGTCGTGCTCGTCGTCGGCCACGTACCCGGTGATCTGCGCGCCGGTGGCCCCCGCCGTCCACAGCCGCTTGGGTTTGCGGTCCGGGTTGTTCTCGATCACCGCGTTGGCGGCCGACAGGATGGTCTGGGTGGAGCGGTAGTTCTGCTCCAGCATGATGGTCTGGGCCTGCGGGTAGTCGAGCTCGAACTCGATGATGTTGCGGATCGAGGCGCCGCGGAAGGCGTAGATCGACTGGTCCGCGTCGCCCACCACGGTCAGCTCGGCCATCGGGATCGGCGGCGGGGCGCTCTCGTCGGCGGCCCGCTTGGGCCGGGTGGCCGTCTCGCCGCCGACCAGCTCGCGGATCAGCACGTACTGGGCGTGGTTGGTGTCCTGGTACTCGTCCACCATGATGTGCCGGAAGCGCCGCCGGTACTGCTCGGCCACCTCCGGGAACGCCTGGAGGATGTTGACCGTGGTCATGATCAGGTCGTCGAAGTCGAGCGCGTTGGCCTGGCGCAGCCGGCGCTGGTAGCCGGTGTAGACCTCGGCCAGGTTCCGCTCGGCCGGGCTGCCGTCGCCGACCTTGTGCGCGTTGGTCTCCTCGTCGATCAGCTCGTTCTTCAGGTTCGAGATCTGGGCGGCGAGCCCGCGCGGCGGGAACTTCTTCGGGTCCAGGTCGAGCTCGCGGCTGACCAGGCCGATCAGCCGCTGCGAGTCGGCCGAGTCGTAGATCGAGAAGTTCGAGCGCAGGCCGACCTTGGTGGCCTCGCGCCGGAGGATGCGCACGCAGGAGGAGTGGAAGGTGGAGACCCAGATCGACGACGCCCGCGGGCCGATCATCGCGGCCACCCGCTCACGCATCTCGGCCGCGGCCTTGTTGGTGAAGGTGATCGCCAGGATCTGGCCGGGCCGCACGTTGCGGGCGGCCAGCAGGTAACCGATGCGGTGGGTGAGCACCCGGGTCTTGCCGGAACCGGCCCCGGCCAGGATGAGCAGCGGCGAGTCCCGGTGCAGGACGGCCGCCCGCTGCTGCTCGTTCAGCCCCTCGACCAGCTTCTCCGGATCCAGCCCGGGGGCGGCGGCGCGCAGGTCGGGTTTGCCCGGCTCGTCCCCCTTGACCAGGGTGGGCAGCGGGTAGCG
This sequence comes from Kineosporia aurantiaca JCM 3230, assembly GCA_000719025.1. GTDB lineage: Bacteria > Actinomycetota > Actinomycetes > Actinomycetales > Kineosporiaceae > Kineosporia > Kineosporia aurantiaca. The sequence continues at coordinate 927,496 of JODP01000006.1, read as the reverse complement.
CTTGGCCGACCGCTCACGGGCGATCTGCTGCGCCTGCTCCTTCTTGGAGAGCTGAGGCGCGGCCTCTTCCGCGCCCGGGGCGCTTTCGGGGAGTTCGAATAGCGTGCTCATCGGAAGCCAGACTACGTGCCCCCACCGACAGGATTCACCCGCTCGTCAGAGCAGCCGGCGGTCCGCCGCCCACCGGGTCAGCTCGTGCCGGCTGGAGAGCTGGAGCTTGCGCAGCACCGCCGAGACGTGGGTCTCCACCGTCTTCACCGAGATGAACAGCTCCTTGGCCACTTCCTTGTAGGCGTAGCCGCGGGCGATCAGCCGCATCACCTCGCGTTCCCGGGCCGAGAGCCGGTCCAGCTCGTCGTCCACCGCGGCCACCTCACCGGCCCCGGTGCCGAACGCGTCGAGCACGAAACCGGCCAGCCGGGGCGAGAACACCGCGTCCCCGGACGCCACCGTGAGCACCGCGGCGACCAGCTCGGACCCGGTGATCGACTTGGTCACGTACCCCCGGGCGCCGGCCCGGATCACCGCGATCACGTCCTCGGCGGCGTCGGACACGCTGAGCGCCAGGAACCGGGTCACCGGCTCCTCGCCCTGCGCGGTGCCCATCGCCGGGTTGTGGCCGATCAGCGACGCCGACCGGGACAGCACCTCACGGCCGCCCGGGCGGATCGTGCCGCCGGGCAGGTGCACGTCCAGCAGCACCACGTCCGGCCGGGTCCGGGCGACCACCGCGATCGCCTCCTCGACGTCCCCGGCCTCGCCGACGATGTCCAGCCGGCCGTCGGCGACCGCCGGGGCCAGCTCGGCCCGGACCCCGCTGCGGAACACCCGATGGTCGTCCACGATCACCACCCGCACCGGAAGCTTCACCGCGGGCGTCCCTACGTCCTGACTCACTCGTCCTCCTCGATCGAACCGTTGTCCGGCAGGAGCAGCCGGACCTCGGTGCCCTCACCCTCTTCGCTGCGGATCCGGGCCGATCCGCCGTGCCGTTCCATCCGCCCAATGATCGACTCACGCACACCCAGCCGGTCCTCCGGCACCGCGGCCAGGTCGAATCCTGGCCCCCGGTCGCGGACGAAGGCCTCGATCCCGTCCGGCATGCACTCCACGTACACCCTGACCGACTCCCCGCCGGCGTGCCGCGCCGCGTTCGCCACGGCTTCCCGCAGCGCAGACAGCAGCGAGATGGCCCGTTCGTCCACCGGCCGGTCGCCCACCGTCACGACCTCGATCACCGCGCCGTGCACGTCCTCCGCGTCAGCCGCCAGCGCCGCTACCCGGGCCGAGATCATGGTCGGGTCGTTGTCTGCTCCTCCGTAAAGCCAACCACGCAGATCCCGCTCCTGCGCTCGGGCCAGCCGGGCTACCTCCGCGCCGTCCGAGCTGCGGCGTTGGATCAACGCGAGCGTCTGAAGAACAGAGTCGTGCAGGTGGGCGGCAATGTCGGCGCGTTCCGTCTCTCGCACACGCCCCGTGCGTTCGCTGTCCAACGCTCGCCAGAACCGCACTCCCCAAGGGGCGAACACCACCGTTACCCCGATAAGTACGGCGAAGGTAGCGAGCAGGGTTTTGCCCAGGAGGAGCGGATCCGCGTTCTGCAGCACCAGCAGGACGATGCCGAGCACCACGAGCACTACCCCCAGCAGGAGCCTGAACGTGGCTGCGCGGGTGGTGAAGCCGGTCGGAGTGAACCAGCGGGAACGGTCCGCTTCGTCGAACTGCGCATAGGCGATGACCGCGCCCGAGGCGACGACCAGCACCGGGAGCACCAGGCCGCTCTGCAGGTTCCAGCCACCCCACGAGGCCGCCAACACGACACCGGCCGCCAGGAGGCAGAGTCCGGCGAACACGTCGGCGCGGAGCCTGGTTCGGCGGCTCGAGCGTTCTTCCTGCTCGGCGTGCTGATTGGCGGCGGCCACGGCTGCTGCACGGGCTGCTTGAGCCACCTCCGCGGCAGGGGCGCTCGGTGCGGCCTGTGCGGCTTGCGTGGCTTTTACGGCGGGGGTGGCCACCGGGGTTGGGGAACCGGGCGACGGAGGGACGGCGGTCGGCGGGTCGGCGGGCGGGCTGAGGTCAGGGAGCGCTTCAGTCTCAGTTGTCTGGACGGGGGCACTGTCCGTTGTATGCGGGGTTATGTGCGGGGACGCCCCCCGTAAAGTGGCTTGGGTGCTCGGCGCCGGGAAAGGGCGCCCGCCGATCTGCGTACCCAGGATCGGGCCGCCGGAGTACGGCGTGTGGCTGGACTGGCGCATTGCCTGCTCGACGGCCTCGGCCACCGCCGCAGAGGACTCGTCCGGCACCAAGGCCCACAGCCAGGCGTACAGGACGGCGCCCGGTCCGCCCAGGAGCGTGGCGATGACCAGGCCGAAGCGCACCGCGCGGACCGGGAGGCCGAGATGGATCGACAGGCCGGCCGCGACCCCGGCGAGCATCCGGCCCTCCCGGGGGCGGATCAGCGGGGGCCGCAGGCTCACCGGCGGGCCGGGCTGGACGCGGGCCGCGGGGGCCGCGTCCGCACCGATCAGTCCGGTCGTTCCAGGCGGAGTGCTCACCTGGTCATCGTCACACGGACGCCCCCGGATTCCCTCAGGGATGATCCCCGGTCTCGGGTTCAGGGTGGTCTCCGGGGCTCCCCCGATCCCGTTCCGGCGTCCGGGCGCGCAGGATTCTCGGTAGGCAGCGGCCCCCGCCCGGAACTCGGGACGGATCGGCCGGTAAGGACCAGAACCGATCGAGGGGGGATACGACCATGTCCGGAACGCAGGGCCCGGGCGGCGAGATCTGGGGTACGCCCGACCAGCCGTCCAACCAGGGCCAGCAGCCACCGGGGGCGCAACGCACCGCACCGCCGAACGCCGGCCCGCAGGGGCCCACGGGCTGGGGGCCGCCGCCGGAGCAGGGTTCCCCGCAGCGTCACACCGGAGACGAGTTCTTCGCCCGGATCCGGGAATTCGGGGCGGCCCGGCCGGCCGAGGGACGTTGGGTGGCCGGGGTGGCGAGCGGGCTCTCCCGCCGCCTGGACATCGACCAGACGCTGATCCGCGGCACTTTCGTGGCCTTGTCCGTGGTCGGAGGTCTGGGGGTGGCGCTGTACGGCCTGTGCTGGATGCTGCTTCCCCAGGAGCGGGACGGGCGGATCCACCTGCAGGAGGCCTTCCGCGGTCACTTCAGCCACGGCTTCTTCGGATCCGTCATCCTCTCTCTGGCGCTGCTCGGCGGCGGGGGTGGTTCGTGGTTCGGTCACGGCGGGTTCTGGGGCTTCCCGGGCACGCTGATCCTGGCCGGGCTGATCATTGCCGGGCTGTGGTGGATGTCGAAGAAGCTGCCCCAGCCGGAGCCGAGTTCCACCCCTCAGAGCGTGCCTCCATCACCTCCGGGCAACGGGATGCCGCACTGGACCACGCCCGAGGGGAGCCGGCAGCTCGCCGACAACGCGGCCCGCTGGGGACGCGAGACCGGCGACGCAATGTCGGCCTGGGCCAAGGACTTCTCCCGCAATCAGGGAACCGCCTACCAAGAGGCGGCTCGGCAGCGGGGTGAGGCGAAGCAGCTGGCCCGGGCTCGCACCGCGCCTTCCCGTCGGGTGCGCCAGCTCACGCTGGGCCTGGCGCTGATCGCGGCCGCTGGGGTACTGGCCGCCGAGGCCTTCGGTGACCTGCCCGGTTGGGCCGGGCTCACGGCCCTGGGCGCGGCGATCACGGTGATCGCGGGCGGCGTCGTCGCCAACGGTCTGATGGGCCGGCGTAGCCCGGGCCTGGCCGGGCTCGGACTCCTTCTCACGCTGATCCTTTCGGCCGGTGCGGCCGCCCAGCACGCCGGGGTGCAGACCAGCGGGCACCTGGCCGTGGTGGGGGCCACGGACTGGCACCCGCAGACCCGGGACGCCGCCGACAGCCAGTACAACCTGGGCGTCGGGGAGGCCGATCTGGACCTGACCTCGGCCGGGGCGCTGCGCGGGGCAACCGCCGCGAATCCCCTTGAGGTGGAGGCCAATCTGGGGGTAGGGCATCTGGTGCTGACCGTGCCGGCCTGGCTGACGGTCGAGGTGGACGCCCGGCTCGGCGCCGGTGAAGTGGTCCAGCCGGACGGTACTCGGTACGAGGTGAAGGGCGACTCGTCGAACCGGAACCGCACGCTGACCTACGGAACCGGCAAGCCGGTGGTGAAGGTCCTGGTGCAGCAGGGGGTCGGGCAGATGGAGATCCAGCGACAGGCGCAGGACCCGCTGCTGGGCGTTGACAACACGAAGGGGAGCAACTGATGTCCGGCAAGGAGTTCGAGGACGTCGAGAATCTGGGGAACCCGGACCCGACGGAGACCACCCGGCCGGAACCGGCCTCCGCCACCGAGGCGGCGCCGACCCCGGAACCCGCCCGGACCGAGGCAATCGAGGCCGAACGGCCGGCGCCGACCCGGTTCTTCGAGGTCCCGGTCGAGACCAGGTCGCTCGAGGCGGACCCGGAGGACCGGGCGGACCGGATCGACTGGACCGATCCCCCGGCCTCCCTCGACCCGCCCGCTCCGCACGACCCGATCGACCCCGTCGACCCGGTTGATCCGGTTGACCCGACCGACCCCGCTGACCCGGCCGACCCCGCTGACCCGGCCGACCCGGCGGAGGCGAACCCGCTCGATCTCCCCGCCGCACCGGTCTTCACCTCGGAGCCGTCGTTCCGCCCGGAGAACGAGTCCACCGCCCCGGAACCCGGATTCGTCGGCTACATCACCAAGAAGCGTGGACCGGAAGCACCTCCCAACCCGAGTGGCACCCAACCCGAGTTCACCCCGGCCGGCCCGCCCCAAACGTCCATGGTTCAAAGCGTGATGATCGCAACGGAACCCGGGATCCGGACCCGCACCGTGATCATCGGCCTGATCCTGCTGGCCGTCGGGATCAGCGCGCTGATCACGCAACTCGGCGGGATCAGCCTGAACCCGGCCGCGGTGGCCCTGACCGTGATGCTGGCCGCCGGCGTCACCCTGATGTCGGCCGCGATCAAGCGCACCAAGAACCCTTCGTGATCAGGCAGAACCGCCCCGGTGATCAGGCCGCATGATCACCGGGGCGAAACTGCATGATCACGAGGAAATATCAGGCGGCGGCGCGTTCGGAGCGGGCGAAGACGCCGATGTCGGCCTCGTCGGTGAACAGGCCGTCGATCCCGGTCTCCAGGAAGGTGATCTGCTCGTCGATGGCCCGGCCGAAGTCGTTAGGGTCGGTGCCGACCTGATAGTCCTTGGGCAGGAACGTGTTCTCGGCCCGGAATGTGTACGGATGCACCAGCAGACCCTTGGCGTGGGCGTCGTCCACCAGCGAGGTCGGCTTACCCAGGGAGTTGTCGGCGGTCCGTGGGATGATCATGTTCTTGTCCGGACCGAGACCCTGGGCGTACTTGGCGATCGCGGCCAGACCCTTCGGGGTGATCAGATCGGCGTAGGTGCGTGAATCACCGGCGGCGATCAGGTCGTACGGCGCTCCGGTGGCGCTGAGCAGCTGCACGGCCTGGGTCTTCAGGCCCAGCTTGCGCAGCTGGCCGAGGTTCGTGGTCTCGAAGGACTGGACGAAGATCGGCGCGTCCGGATGGTTCAGGCCGTGCTTGACGATCAGCGCCAGAAGCCGCTTCTCCAGCGGCATCCCGAGCTTCTGGAAGTAGGTCGGGTGCTTGGTCTCCGGGTAGATCCCGATCCGGCGGCCCAGGCTGCGGGAGAGCTTCTCCCGCAGCTGGAACACTTCGTCCAGCAACGGAACCCGAAGCCGCTTGTTGTAGAGGGTGTTCTCCTGACGAACCGCGGGCAGCCGCTCGGCCGCGTAGAGCGTCCTCAGCTCCTTGAGCGTGAAATCCTCCGCCCACCAGCCGGTCACGTCGACCCCGTCGAGCTTCTTGGTCTTCTTCCGGTCGGCGAACTCCGGGTGGTCGGCGACGTCGGTGGTGCCGCCGATCTCCGGTTCGTGCCGGCAGACCAGCACGCCGTCCTTGGTGATGACCACGTCCGGCTCGATGAAGTCGGCGCCCATCCGGGCCGCCAGCTCGTACGAGGCGAGGGTGTGCTCGGGCCGGTAGCCGGCCGCCCCGCGGTGCCCAATGACGAGGGTCGCGCCCTTCCGCGAGCTGGCCGAAAGGGCCTGTCGGCTCAATGGTGCCGCGAGTGCGGGTTCCGCGATCGCAGCAGCGAACGGGGTGACTGCCAGGCCGGTGATGACCGTACGACGGTCCATCTTTCCTCCATGGCGCCCGTGGCGACTTTCGCCGGATCGGCGCCCCCGAGATGGCAGGAAACCGACAAATACCCAATGGCGCCCCGCCGTGACATGGCCTCCGGGCGACACCCGGATGAACTACGCCTGAGTTCAGTTACCGGCTGGTTGCGACCGGTTCAGTGTTCACAAAGCCTTCAGTTCGTCGTAGGACCGCAGCAGTCGATCGGCGGTGACGAAGCTTCCGTGCCGGCTTTCGTCCTGACGACGTAAAGCGGTGAAAGTTCCAGCCAGGTGGACGAGTTCAACCCGGTCGAAACCCAGGAGCACGGCGTGGGCGGCATCCAGTTCGGCGCGGGCGGTGCGGGCCTGCTCCGGGTCCGTGGCGCTGGGGACCTCGATGCCCGCGTTCCGCAACTCTTCGGCCAAGCCACCCAGATCGTCCGACCAGGCCACCACGCGGGCGAAACGGGTGAGCACCCAGTCCGCGATCGTGCGCTCGCTCCACGGTGACGGACGGTCGTAGGCCTCGGGGGGCGGAACCGGAACCTGTTCCAGTTTGAAGAAGTTGACGTTTGCGCCGGCGTGCTTCTGTCGCAGCAGGTAGTCCACGGGGAGGGTGGAAAGGGCGGCGAGCAGTAGAGGCAGGCGCTCGGCGGAGATCAAGGGAAGCGAGTTACCCACCGCCACCACCGGCAGCGGGGTAGGGAGCAGGGTGCGGGGGGCGACGGTGGTGGAGACGTTGCGATATCCAGCCAGCCATCCGCGGTCGCAGAGGCCGCCGTAACGCTCTTGGACTACCTCCATAGGCACCCAATATCGCGGCGCCGTCACCGAGCCCCCGCTGGGATCGAGCATGGCGCAGTGCTTCGCCTCCCAAAGCGGCACGAGCCCCGGCCCTGGTTCAGGGCGGAAGTGACGTGCGTCCCGGGTCATGTGGAGCGGGGTAACCAGCCGCAGTTGCCAGGGATCAGAATGAGGGACGCCGGTGACTGGGTCACGACGGAGCAGCACGGGAGTGCGGCGGTGGGCTTCGGTGACGATCGTGGCATCGGTGGCGGATGCAAACAGCGGCGCAGTGCCGGTGTTCGGGTTCAGCACCCGCAGCAGGTGCGCCGGCAGACGCCAGGCCCGTTCTCCCGGCGGCTGATCCGGTCCGGCCAGACCGACGGCTACTTCCGCGGTTCTTGAGGTCTGCTCATGGATGGTCGGCCTGCCGTGCAGCTCGACGATTGCTACCCCTACGCGCCCGCTGACTCCGGCGAAGATCGGTCCGCGGGGTTCGATCAGGTGCAGTCGGCTCAGCGCACCTGCCGCGCACAGGGCTTCCAACAGGCGGGCGGCCGAACGGTCAGAGGCAATACCAGCCGGCACCAGGATTGCGGCCCTACCTTGCGGGGCCAGCAGGCGCCAGCAGGTCTCGACAAAGGGTAGGTAGGCGTTCAGTTCGCCGGCGCCGGTCAGCGGGTGCCGACCGGCGTTCCGCAGCGCCCGGGCCGCTCCGGCGCGGTGGTCCCGCAGGCCCACCGGGACAGCGCCGCCCCAGTCCCGCGCGTGCACCTTCAGCCGTTCCCACGGAGGGTTGGCGATCACCACGTCGAACCCGCCGCGCCATCCCGTAACCGGCTCCGGCTCGGCCCCCTCCACATCGAGCACCTCGGGGAACGCCTGATGCCAGGTCAGGCCGGTTCCTTCTGGCCCGGGCTGGTTCGGGGTAGCACCGGAGAGGCCATCTCCGGCGCGGATCTGCTGCTCCAGTTCAGCCGGCTCGGTGGGTCGGCCGGCCAGACTGAGATCGGCGGCCAGGGCTGACCGGCAGAGACTTACTGCGATGGGGTCGGCGTCCACCCCGTGCAGCGCCCCAATTGCCTGCTCCGGAGCAACGCCGAGGGAGAGCAGACGGGCAAGGGCAGCCCGCAGCAGATTCCCGGCACCACAGGCAGGATCGACGATGCTAGGTAGGCCTCCGGACTCAGGCAACGCCGGAATCGCCCGCCGGGCCAACGAGTCCGCATACACGGCGGGCGTGCTGAAAGCACCCCGATGCCGACGTTCGGCGTTCCCGACCGGATGCAGCGTGAGGACGCCGTCGGTCTCGGCCGGGACATAGAGCAGCAGGGCGTCGTAGCCGGTGGCCAGGGCTCCGACGGTGACCAGGTCGTCCGCCGCCCAGGCCGCCTCCACGGCCCGCAGGACGGCCTGGTCCCGCCACTCCTGCGGTTCCAGCCCCTCGATCCCCGCCGCCGCGGCCAGCACCAGCCCCGCCGGCCCGGCCAGCTCGGGGGCTACTCGGACCCGCCGGTTCGCTGGGGTCACTGGGGTCTGTCGTCGCGGTGCGCGTGCCAGGCGGCCAGGGCCTCGCGCGCGGTCGGTACCGCACCGACCGTCTCGAAGTCCGCGATCGGGATCCAGGCGGCCTCGTCCGTCGAGCCGCCCACCTCGACCACGTGCGGCTCCAGGTCCACCGGCACGGAGCCGGCGTAGATCAGGCGGACGGCGTGGAAGTCCTCGAGCCGGCCGTGCGGGGCCCGGCCGACGAAGTGCCGGCTGGAGATGTCGATCAGCGGGCCCGCCGTGTAGGGCAGCCCGGCCTCCTCGTGGATCTCCCGCTGCAACGCCAGTCCCGGGTGCTCTCCGTGGTCGATCCCGCCGCCGGGCAGGGTCCAGGTGTCCTCGCTGCCCGCGAGCTTGCTCAGCAGCATCCGCGGCCCGCCTTCGGCCTTCTCGTCGACCAGCACCGCGTACGCGGCCGGGCGTTGCACGAAGACCGGGACCTCGCCGGGCTGCGCCCCGGAGTCGGCCGGTTCGGCTGATTCGGTTGGTTCGGCTGGTTCCAGGAGCAGCGCCGGGTCGATCGGTGGGTCGAGCAGATCCACGCCCCCGCTCAGAACCGTCACGACGGAGCGGCTCGCCAACAGGTCGCCAAGGAATACGCCCTGGGGTAGCGCAGCCAGTTCCTCGGCGGCCATGAAGCGCCCCACGAACTGCGCCACGGGACGATCGGGGTCTGGGGGCACGACCACGGCGACCGGCGACGACAACTCGTCCATCGGCGAATCGACCTCCCGATCCTCCCCCGGCAATCGGTCCTGCCCTTGGGCGAGGCCTTCCTCGGCAATCACCGCGGGCCTTCCGGGTCCGCTGATGCCGGGCGGGCGGCCGTACAGCGCCACGTCGAACAGCAACCGCAGCGTGTGCACGCTGACCCCGTGCTCGGGCAGCTCGACCACATCGGCGCCCGCGTCTCGGGGCGTGATGCTCGCCGCTCGCAGGCCGGTCTGCTCGAGCAGGCCGGCCTTGACCCGATCGCGCGGGTTCTCGCCGTGCCGGACCAGACCACCGGGCAACGACCAGTGCCCTTCCGGATCGCGGCCACCGGGCACCTGGAGCAGCAGCACGCCGCCGGAGCCGTCGCTGACCACGCCATACGCCGCGGTCCGCTGCACCGGGCGGAGCCGGGACGCGGCGGGCTGGGTCTCGGGATCTGATTCGGCTGACGGCACCCGAAGACGCTACCGCCCGGCGCGGCCTGATGCGGGCCTGATGTTGGACGGTTGTCCTGTACCCCGGCCGTTGCCGGAGCGTGATCCCGGCGGCCTCACCCGAATCACCCGGAACGGGCATCTGCCCTATCCTGCGGGCATGTCCGGCCGCCAGGTAGTGCACCGCCCGTATGCGATGGCTCTGAGTCTTTATCGCCGTCTGCCCCGATTCCTCCGTCTCTGGATCATCCGCCGGATCGCGCCGGGTCACACCGTGGGCGCGCTGGCACTGATCGAGCACGAGGGCACCCTGCTGATGCTCAAGCAGCGGCACCGGCGCGGCTGGACGTTCTCCGGCGGTCTGCTGAACCGGGGCGAGGATGCGTCCTCGGCCGTGGTCCGCGAGGTCGAGGAGGAGACCGGCCTGCGGATCGAGGTCGGCCTGCCGTTCTCTACCGTGGTCGAGCCGGGCTCGCGCCGGGTCGACGTGCTGTTCTGGGTGCAGGTGGACGAGCCGTTCGTGGTCGAGGCCTCCGGTGAGGCCCTGGAGGCCGGCTGGGTGCCGATCGACGACCTGAGGGACCCGGCCACCACCGACGAGCCCACCCGCACCGCCGTCGCCGAGTTCGTCCGTTTCCGGGGTACGGCCGCAGCCGTGGCCACGAACAGCAGCATTGGCGCAGCACCTCACCAGGGCCGTCGACTCGGTGCCTGAGATGCCCGCGGGGATCGTTCTGGCGGCGGGCGAGGGCACCCGTCTCCGACCCCTGACCGAACTACGGCCCAAACCGCTCTGCCCGGTGGGTAACGTCGCTCTGCTCGACCATGCCCTGAACCGGCTTACCCCGCTGACCGGCGCGGGGCCGGAACACCTCGCAGTGAACGCCTTCCACCACGCTGAGGCGATCGTTCAGCACTGCGGCAATCGGGTCACAGTCGCGGTCGAGGAGGGCGAGTCCCGAGGTACCGCCGGCGGGGTGGCCAACCTGCTGCCCTGGCTCGATGGGCGAGACGCACTGGTGACGAATGCCGATCAGTACCTGCCGGACGGCCTCGGCGGCTTTACTGAGGGTTGGGACGGCGAGCGCTGCCGTCTGCTCTGCCTGCCCACGACGGGTAAGAACGACTTCACTACGGACGCCGGAGTGGGCGTCCGTTATGTCGGCGCCTGCCTGCTGCCGTGGGACCTGATCAAGGACTTGAAGGCGGAGCCGCCGACCGGACTGTACGAGGTGCTCTGGCGCCAGCAGCTCGCCGAAGATCGGCTCGACCTCTTCGTCCTACCTAAAGACACGGTGGCGATCGACTGCGGTACCCCGGCTGACTATCTGGCCGCGAATCTGCATGCTTCCGGGGGCGAAAGTGTGATCGGGGCGGGAGCACAGGTTTATGGACGCGTAACGGCGTCGGTGGTGTGGGACGGCGCCTATGTGGGGCCCGACGAGGTGCTGGAGCGGCAGATCCGGGCCGGTTCGTCGGAACACAGGGTCACGGTCGCGGCCTGAGGTCGGCCCCAATTCGGCCTCTGTCCAGCCCTTATGAGGTGCCGCCGTCACTCTCCAGCAGCAACCGGACACGAGATCGGGGGATGCCAACCGCGGCGGCCCCGGCTACTGTCGCCACGGTGACCCCCCTTGCGGCCTCCTCGCAGTCACCGGTGCTGATCACCGGGGCCGCGGGCACCATCGGCCGGATGGTGCGCCCGCGCCTGGCCGCCCTGGGCTGGGAGCTGCACTCGCTCGACCGCGATCCGGACGGTGATCCGGACATCAGCTCGATCGACGTGCTCGACTCCGCCGCCCTGGACGCCGCCACGGTGGGCTGCGGCGCGGTGATCCATCTGGCCGGTATCCCGCACGAGGCGCCCCTTCCGGAAATTCTCGAGACCAACGTCCAGGGCACCCAAGCGGTGCTGGACGCCGCCCTGCGCCGAGGTATCCGGCGAGTGGTGCTGGCCAGCAGCGCCCACGCGGTCGGCTTCTGGGAGCGCACCGCCGGTGGCAGCGACCTGAGCGTCGACGTCCGTCCCCGGCCGGACACCTTCTATGGGGTGGCCAAGGTGGCCCTCGAGGCGCTCGGCCAGCTCTACGCAGACCGTTTCGGCCTCGAAGTCGTTTCGCTGCGGATCGGCGCCTGTAAGGACAAGCCGACCAACCGTCGCGAGCTGTCGACCTGGCTGAGTCCTGGTGACGCGGCTCGGCTGATGGACGCGAGTCTGCGCGGCAAGGTGCGGGGCCATGTGATCGCGTACGGCGTATCGGCCAACACCCAGGGCTGGTGGGATCTCTCGACCGCCCGGGCGATGGGATACCTGCCGGAGGACGACGCGGAGATCTACGCCGAGACCATTCCTCCGGAGAGCAGCCGCCGCTCCCGTACCGGCATGGCGCCGCCGCCTGCCCCGGAGCGCGTCGGAGGGCCGTTCACCTCAATGCCGCTGGGCGGTCTGGCCCGGTCTTTCGCCCCTACCCCGGGCGAGTTCTCCTGACTGAATGAAGGACGCCCGCCGCCACCGTTCTGGTGACTGACGGGCGTCCTCAATCAGTGGGCTCTTACTCCCACTCGATCGTGCCCGGGGGCTTGCTGGTCACGTCCAGCACCACCCGGTTCACCTCGGCCACCTCGTTGGTGATCCGGGTGGAGATCTTCGCCAGCAGCTCGTACGGGACGCGCGTCCAGTCCGCCGTCATCGCGTCCTCCGAAGAGACCGGGCGCAGCACGATCGGGTGACCGTAGGTGCGTCCGTCGCCCTGGACCCCGACCGAGCGCACGTCGGCCAGCAGCACCACCGGGCACTGCCAGATCTCCCGGTCCAGGCCGGCCGCGGTCAGCTCGGCGCGGACGATCGCGTCGGCCTGACGCAGCGTGTCCAGCCGGTCCTTGGTGACCTCGCCGATGATCCGGATGCCCAGACCCGGTCCCGGGAAGGGCTGGCGCTGGACGATCTCCTCGGGCAGGCCGAGCTCGGCGCCGACCGCCCGGACCTCGTCCTTGAACAGCGTGCGCAGCGGCTCGACCAGCTGGAACTGCAGGTCGTCGGGCAGGCCGCCGACGTTGTGGTGGCTCTTGATGTTGGCCGTGCCGGTGCCCCCGCCGCTCTCCACCACGTCGGGGTAGAGCGTGCCCTGGACCAGGAACTCGATGTCCCCGCCGCCGGCCTCGTGCGCCTCTTCGACCAGCTCGCGGGCGGCGTCCTCGAAGGCCCGGATGAACTCCCGGCCGATGATCTTGCGCTTGGTCTCCGGGTCGGTGACTCCGGCCAGCGCCGTGAGGAACCGCTCGGCCGCGTCCACGACCTTGAGCCGCACCCCGGTGGAGGCCACGAAGTCCTGCTCGACCTGCTCGGCCTCACCCGAACGGAGCAGCCCGTGGTCGACGAAGACGCAGGTCAGCTGGTCGCCGACGGCCCGCTGGACCAGCGCCGCAGCGACCGCCGAGTCGACCCCGCCGGACAGTCCGCAGATCACCTTGCCGTCGCCGACCTGGGCCTTGATCCGGGCGACCTGCTCCTCGATCACGTTGCCGGTGGTCCAGTCACCGGCCAGGCCGGCCCCCTCGTAGAGGAAGTTGGTGAGCACCTTCTGGCCGAAGGTCGAGTGCTTCACCTCGGGGTGCCACTGCACGCCGTAGAAGTTGCGCTCCGTGTCCTCGAAGGCGGCCACCGGGGCGCCCGAGGACTCGGCGAGCACGCTGAACCCGGGCGGGGCGGTGTGCACCGCGTCGCCGTGGCTCATCCAGACCGACTGGTCGGCCGGGGTGCCGTGAAGCAGCGTGGAATCCTCGTCGCCGGCGACGCTGACCTTGGTGCCGCCGTACTCGCGCAGGCCGGTGTGGGCCACCTCGCCACCGAGGGTGAGCGCCATCGCCTGGAAGCCGTAGCAGATGCCGAGCACCGGCACCCCGGCCTCGAACAGGGCCGGGTCGACCTGCGGGGCGCCCTCTTCGTAGACGCTGCTCGGGCCGCCGGACAGGACGATCGCGGCCGGCTGCTTGGCCAGCATCTCGGCGACCGGCATCGAGGACGGCACGATCTCGGAGTAGACGCTGGCCTCGCGCACGCGGCGGGCGATCAGCTGGGCGTACTGCGCACCGAAGTCGACGACCAGGACCGGCTTGTGATCCGTGGTGGGCTCGGCGGGGTCTGGGGGTTGACTCACCCGGTCAAGGGTAGTGCGGATGTCCGGCTGGTCAGGACGCCGGTGCCGGCCGCTTCTCGACCACGGCCCCGACCATCGGCTGCACCCGGCGGGTGACCCAGCGCTCGGCGACGAACGACATCACCGGGATGGTCCCGGCCAGCAGCACCAGGATCGTGCCGCCCAGCGGCAGGCGGGTGCGCATCCACAGGTCGATCGCGACGATCACGTAGATCAGGTAGAACCAGCCGTGGATCAGCGGGATCAGGTGACCGGCGTGCGGGACCACCGAGCTGAGCCCCTCGTTGGAGAACCAGGACTCGTCGGTGTTCTGCATCTGGAAGCCCTGGATGATGATGTGCAGGGTCAGCAGCAGCAGGGCCACACCGGTGGCGTAGGCCATGACCCGGTACCGGAGCAGGGCGTTGTGCAGAGACTTCGTGCGCTTGCCGCTGCTGGTGGCCATGGGGTCGTTCCTCTTTCACACGGTTTGCTGGTTGTCGGCTTGCCGGGGCACCACGGTAGTGCCGTCCTCTGTGCCCTCGTCCGGTCCCTCGTCGACAGGGTCGTCCTCGTCCGGTCCGCGCAGCAGGCCGCGATGGTCGTCGCGGACCAGCCGGTACCAGAACAGCAGCCCGATCAGGGAGAACAGCCACCACTGGATGGCGTAGGAGAGGTTGCCCCAGTCCAGCTGGCCCGAGGCGGCCGGGGGCGGGACCGGGGTGAGCGGGCTGGCCGGGGCCGGGGTCTGGCTCTGCATCACGATGAAGCCGGTGGTCATCGGCTGCGGCCAGAGGCCGGCCAGCTCGGCCACGGCGACCCGGTCGATCTGGCCCTTCGGCAGCCCGTCGGTCTGCCCCGGATCACGGGCGGCCGGCGGCTCACCGGGCTGGACCAGGCCGACAAGGGTGACCTCGGTGTCGTCGGCAGGTGCGGCGGCCGCCGGATCGTCGGCCGAGGCCGCCCAGCCCCGGACCACCGGCACGGTGGTGCCGTCGGTGGTGATCAGCGGGGTCAGCACCCACAGGCCGGTCCGGCCGTCGACCTTCCGGCCGGGCACCAGGAGCTGGTCCTCGCCCTTCCAGTGCCCGGTGGTCGTGACCTTTTTGTTGACGCCGTCTTTCGGGAACGTCTCACTGGCCCGGAGGACGCTCGTGAGCGGCACAGTCGTGGACGACTGTCGCGCCAGTTCGGCCTGTTCCGCGGATTTTCCGTGGGAGCGGGCGCGGTCGAGCTGCCACTCGCCGAGCTTGGCCATCACCGTGGCCGCGAGCAGCATCACCACCAGGAGCGCCAGCCAGCGCGGCTTGAGCGCGGTACGCAGCACCTGGCAACGGTAACGCGACACCCCCACCCGACCCGAAACTGGGGTGCGAACTGTCGTACCCGATCCGTAGCGTGAGTGGACGTGATCACCCTCCCGGACCCGGCACCCCCGGCCCCCTCGACCGATTCGCCGACCGCGTACATCGTCTCGATGGGCCGGGCCCAGCGGCGCACCCTGGCCGGGGCGGTCCTGATCGGGATCGTCTGGATGGCGGCCCAGGCGGCCATTCCGGTGGTGGTCGGCAACACGGTGAACGCGGGGCTGGTCCGGGACGACCACCGGGACCTGGTGATCGGCTGCCTGCTGATCGTCGCCCTGGGCATCGGCTCGGGACTGACCGGGATGCTGCGGCACCGGTTCGCGGCGTCCAACTGGCTGCTCGGCGCCCTGCGCACACAGCACCTGATCGGGCATCACGTGGCCGATCACGGCCTGGCCGTGGCCGGCCGGGCCACCACCGGAGAGGTGGTCCAGGCGGTCAGTACCGACGCGCCGCGCTTCGCCGACCTGCTGGACATCGCCGCCCGCACCGCGGGCTCGCTGGTCTCCTTCGCCGCGGTCAGCGTGTACCTGCTGCGGATGGACGTGCTGATCGGGTTGTTCGTGATGATCGGCATCCCGGCCCTGGCGGCCGGCTCGATCCTGCTGGTCCGTCCGCTGCAGGCCCGGCAGTCCCGGCAACGGGCCGCCGAGGGCGGGCTGACCTCGCTGGGCGCCGACACCGTGGCCGGGCTGCGGGTCTTGCGCGGCATCGGTGGGGAGGACCAGTTCACCGCGCGGTACGCGGAACGCAGCCAGCAGGTGCGCCGGGCCGGGGTCGGGGTGGCCGGGGTGCAGTCCCTGCTGGACGCGGCGCAGGTGCTGCTGCCCGGGCTCTTCCTGGCCGGGCTGACCTGGCTGGCCGCGCACGGGGTACTGGACGGGCGGCTGGGCCTGGGCGATCTGGTCACGGTGTACGCGGTCACCGCGTTCCTGCGGCTGCCCCTGGAGACGTTCACCGAGGCGCTGTCCAAGTGGGTCCGGGCGCGGGTGGCGGCCGAGCGGATCATCGCGGTGACCGGCCCCTCTCAGCCGGCCGCGCCGTCGGAGGGAACCGACCCGGCGCCCTCGCCGGGCGGAACCCTGCTCGACCCGGCCTCGGGCCTGACCGTGCTCCCCGGCCTGCTGACCGGCCTGGTCAGCGCCCGGCCGGAGACCGGGATCGAGATCACCGACCGGTTCGCCCGGCTGGCGGCTCCGGATTCGGGGCCCGCCGCCGTCCTCGCCGGGGTGCCGCTCGACCAGATGCCCGCCGACCAGGTGCGGCGCCGGATCCTGCTCAGCGAGGCCGAGCCCTGGCTGTTCTCCGGCCCGCTGCGCGATCAGATCGACCCACTCGGCCACCACCCGGACCCGGAGGTGCTGGCCGCGGTGCACACGGCCGACGCGGAGGACGTGCTGACCGGGCTGCCTGAGGGTCTGGACACAACGATCAGCGAACGGGGCCGGGACTTCTCGGGTGGTCAGCGACAGCGGCTGGCCCTGGCCCGGGCGGTGCTGCTGGCCGAACAGCCCGAGGTCGAGGTGCTGCTGCTGGTCGAGCCCACCTCCGCGGTGGACGCGCACACCGAGGCCCGGATCGCCGAGCGCCTGCGGGCGGCCCGGGCCGGCAGGACCACCCTGGTCGTCTCGGCCAGCCCGCTCCTGCTCGACCGCTGCGACCGGGTGGTGCTGCTGGCCGAGGGGCGGGTAGTGGCCGAGGGCACGCATCGCGACCTGTTGCACACCGACGAGCGGTACCGGGACGTCGTGGTCCGGTCCGAGACCCGTACGCCGGAGCCTCTGGAGGCCGGACGATGAGCACACTTCTCCCGGTGGCCACCCGCGCCCAGGTCCGGCAGGAGACCAAGCACCTGATGCGCCGCCACCGCGGTGCGTTCTTCTTCTCCGCGGTCGCGCACGCCGCCGCCGCGGTGGCCGCCCTGGCCGGCCCGGCCCTGCTCGGCGCGCTGGTTCAGGACTTCACCGACCGGACCGCCACTTCCGGCACGGTGAACCGGGCCGTCGGCCTGCTCACCCTGGCCGTCCTGCTCCAGGCCGGGCTGACCTGGTACGCCCATCGCAGTTCCCTGGTGCTGGGCGAACGGGTGTTCGCCGAACTCCGCGAGGGCTTCCTCGGCCAGGTCACCCGGCTACCGCTGTCGGTGGTCGAGCGGGCCGGCAGCGGGGACCTGATCTCGCGCACCACGAACGACATCGAATCGGTCAGCGAGAGTGTGCGCTACGCGATGCCGAACATCGTGGTCGGCCTGATCGGGGTCACCATCACCGCCGTCGCGATCCTGCTGACCGCGCCCCTGGTCGGCCTCGCCGCCCTGACCGGCCTGATCCTGCTGATCCCCTCGACCCTGAGGTACCTGAGCCGGGCCCGGGCCGGCTACCTGGCCGAAATGGCGGCCTGGGCGCGACTGGACGGCACGGTGAGCGAAACCCTGGACGGGGCGCGGACCGTCGCTGCTCTCCGCCTCGGAAGCCGTCGCAAGCAGCAGGTGGACGAGGATCTGACCCGGAGCTTCGCGGCCGAGCGCTACACCCTCGGGCTGCGCTCGGCCTGGTACCCGTTCGTCGAGGCCGGTTACATCCTGCCCACCGCGGCCGTCCTGGCCTGGGGCGGTTGGCTGATCAGCCAGGGTCAGGCCGAGGTCGGGGCGGTGACCACGGTGACGCTTTACGTGGTGCAACTGGCCGGCCCGTTCGACCTGGTGCTCGAGTGGGTGGACGAACTTCAGGTGGGCGGCGCCTCTTTGGCCCGGATCATGGGCATCGGCCAGGTTCCGGAAGACCGCGAGGCCCGCGCCTCTGACAGCGAGCTCGCCACCGGGCCGCGGGCGCTCGAGGCCACCGACGTGCGCTACTCCTACCGCCCCGACCAGCCCGACTCGGATGTGCTGGACGGGGTTTCGCTGACCCTGCGCCCGGGCGAGCGGTTGGCCGTGGTCGGGCCCAGCGGCGCCGGCAAGTCCACCCTGGGGCGACTTCTCGCGGGCATCCACCCTCCGCGAACCGGGCGAGTGACGGTTTCGGCAGAAGGTTCCGATGCTCGGGTGGATCTCGTGGACCTACCGCTCCCCCAACTCCGCCGCCAGGCCGCGCTGGTGACCCAGGAGCAGCACGTTTTCGTCGGCACGCTGGCCGACAACCTGCGCCTGGCCCGCCCCCAGGCAACCGAGGCCGAGCTCCTGGCCGCGCTCGAGGCCGTCGACGCCACCCCCTGGGCCTCGGCCCTGCCCGATGGACTGGCCACCGTCGTCGGCTCCGGCGGTCACAACCTCACCCCCAGCCAGGCCCAGCAGCTGGCCCTGGCCCGGCTCGTGCTGTCCGACCCCCACACCCTGGTCCTGGACGAGGCCACCTCCCTCCTCGACCCCCGCGCCGCCCGCCACCTCGAGCGTTCCCTCTCCGCCGTGCTCACCGGCCGCACCGTCGTCGCGGTCGCCCACCGCCTGCACACCGCCCACGACGCCGACCGGGTGGCCGTGGTCGAAGGCGGCCGGATCACCGAACTCGGCACCCACGACGAACTGCTGCAGCAAGGGGGTTCTTACGCGGCTCTGTGGCGGTCCTGGCAGGACGAGGGCACGGGGTGATCGGATGGACGGGGTAGCGATCACGACCAGGCGCCGCACCTCGCGGACGTGGCCCGGTGGGAGAAGCAGGCCCGCAAACCCTCGCCGACCAACCCACCGGCGTGGAGAACTGGATCAACGTCACGTACCCCGTCGCGGATCAGGTCGGAGACTGGCCAGGTGGTTTGGGACGGTTTCACGCTGGCCTCCGCGGTTGGTTTTGCCGTCCAGACGGAGCGCCGTTGTTTCGTCGAGGTGCGCACCGCCATGCAGAACCGGATCGACGTCACGTACCCGTCGCGGATCAGGTCGGAGACTGGCTCGGCGGTTTCGGACGGTTTCATGCTTGGCTCAGCGGTTGGCTTTGCCGTCCAAACGGGGCGCCGTTATTTCGTCGAGGTGCGCACCGCCATGCAGAACCGGATCGACGTCACGTACCGCGTCGCGGCCTCGACCAGGCGGCTCGGGATGGTTTGACGCTGGGGGTCAGCGGTTGGCTTTGCCGTCCAGCCGGAGCACCGTCGATTCGTCACGGTGCGCACCGGCGCTGCCGACGTGCTCCTCACTGATCTGCGGGCCGTTCTTCAGCACATGGAAGAAGGCCATGGCATGCCCACGGCCGACGCCGTAGTCCTCCTTGAGCCAGGCCGCCACGTCCCCGGCCTTGCTCTGCTCCCCGAAACCGCGCTCGTGGGCCACGTCGAGCAGGGCGGACGGGATCATGCCGGTCTTGGTCTCGACCGCGTCGATGTAGGCCTGGAAAGACATGTCGCGCTCCTCGGTGAATGCGTGAGTTCCTGCCTGATCGGACCGCCGTTCACCGGGAAACTCATCGGCCACGTCTGACTGAACGTCTGCCGCGGAACAGTTAGCACTGACGCTGCCGGAGATCGGACCACGATCATCCGCCGGAGAATCCGGACGACCGTGAACTGTCACCCGCCAGCACGGCCGCCTGGACCGGCCTGCGGCCGCACTGCCCCGTAGACGTGGAGAAGGTGGCCTCGACCGACCTAAGGCCGCACCGCCGCGGACAAGAAGTAGCTGACCTGGACCGGCTTACGGCCGCACCGCCGTCGACGCGGAGAAGCTGACCTGGACCAGCCTGAGGCCGCACCGCCGCGGACAAGGAGAAGGTGGCCTGGACCGGCTTACGGCCGCACCGCGGTGGACGTGGAGAAGGTGGCCTGGTCGGCCGCCCCCCGTCCGCTGGCCCACCCCATCCGGTCGCCCACCCGGATGCTGCGCCCCCTGGTCACGCTCGGGAACAGCTCGGCGAAGCGGTCTTCCACGTCCTGCGCGCGGCTGGCCAGCACCGGCAGCAGCCGGTCATCGCCCATCTCGGCCCGCGCCGCCTCGGTCTGCTCCTCGGTGACCTCGGCCAGACGCTCACCGATCCGGAACGCGTAGGCCGCCAGGAAGGACTGCCGGAACGTCTTGCTCCGGGCCCGGCCGCCGGCCTCCTCAATCCGCCCGGCCCGGGTCATGGCCATGGTGGCCTGCACCAGGAGGGAGGTGAACAGCGCTTCGACCGCGTCCAGGTCGGCCTCGAACCCGATCACCGTGCAGAAGCCGATGTTCTTGGTCCAGACCGAGCGGCACCGGTTCGCCGCTGCGACCGCATTCAGCAGAACGGTTTTCGACTGCTCGTATGGTGGGTCGATCCAGATCCGCCGGGTGGCTGGCCGCTCGCCCCGGGGGCCACGGGCATCGCCGTTGGCCGCCTGCACCATGGCCATGTCGATGCTGTGCCGGGCCATCCGCTCCTGCGCTCCCGCGGTGAACGCCTCGGCCTCCGCCTCCGACGTGGTGGCCTCGGCCTTGGCCAGCAGCGCCCGGATCCGGCTCAGCACCCGCTCATCCACCGGCCGCCCCGCCGCACCCAACCGGCCCGCCTGCCCGGTCTGCCCCGCCTGGCCCGCCTGTCCTGCCTGTCCCGCCTGGCCCGCCTCCCCGGCCTGCCCTGCTTGACCCGCCTGGCCTGCCTGTCCCGCTTGACCGGCCTGGCCCGCTTGACCGGCCTGGCCCGCTTGACCAGCCTGACCACTCTGACGTTCTGGGGCCGTCTGGCCAGGCGCTGGCCGGTACTCCCCCGGCGGAGGCCCAATCCGCTCCAGCCCGGGCAGGACCAACAGGAACGCGACCAGCTCGAGCAGTTCCGGAGCCGCGACCACCCATCCATCTCGTTCCAGCCGCGCCTGGGCCACGGACGAACCCGAAGGCCACCACCGCACCACGTCGAACTCGCCCAGCTGGGCCTGCCACCGCGGATCGACCGTCACCGCGGCGTACCCGGCCAACTGCTCAGTGACCGCCTCCGCTGCCAACGTGCCCCGGCCCGGACCCAGCTTGCGCCCGGCGTACCGCACCACATCGGCCGGTTCCCAGCCCCGCGTCCACACCTGGGCGATCGCGAAAGGAAGACGCACCACCAGCTCGCGGCCCACGAACGCGCGCCAGCCGTTCAGGTCCGGCCGGTCGACCAGGGCCTCGGCGACGGACGCCGCCCCGGCCCGGTCACCGGTACTGACCGCGACCATCGCCGACTGGACGAGAATCTCCAGCAGACGCTCGGCCGGCGCGTCGGCCGCGGCGAATCCGGAGAGCCCTCGGAAACCCGAGGCGGAGTCCCTGCGGCGATCTCTGCTACCCATGACCGACACCCTAGGCGGGCCGGTCACCTCCCCCAACGCAGCCGGAACGCCTGTGCACAGACCGCCCTTCCCACAGGTCAGCGTTGCGAGGAATTTCCGGCCGGCCAGGCTCAACCAAAGGCGCGGCCAGGGGTGTCCCCGGGGTGGGTGGGGTGGCCGGACGCCAAATTCTGAGGGAACGCGGCGGAGAAATTGGCCAGCCCATCGACACAACCAAACGCCCAGCGAAGCGTGTTCTCCCAGGGTGGGCGGGCGTGGCCCCACGCCAAACTCGGAGGGAGCGCAGCCGGAAATTGGCAAGTCCATCAGCACAACCAAACGCCCACCGAAACGTGTTCTCCCAGGGGGCGGTCCCACGCCAACTCTGAGAGCGCGGCGGAGAAAATTGGTGAGCCCATCAGCACAACCAAACGCCCACCGGAGCGTGTTCTCCCAGGATGGGCGGGGCGTGGCTCACGCCAAACTCTGAGGGAGTGCGGCAAAGGCGCCGCCACTACCGCCGGGGCGGCCGAGGAATGAACCCGCTGGTCCGCTCCGCATACTCGGCATAACCAGGGCGGCTCTTGGCCAGCGAACGTTCCATCAGTGGCTTCCCGGTCTTCGCCGCCAAGAACCAGGTCATCAAAATCGGCGAGAGCACCGTGAGCCAGGACCAGCCGGCGTCCGCCGCGATCAGGAAAAGTCCCCACCAAACACAAGCATCGCCAAAGTAATTGGGGTGCCGGGTGTACCGCCAAAGGCCACGATCCATCACCTGGCCCTTATTGCCGGGATCGGCGCGGAAGTTCTGCAATTGCCGATCCCCCACCGCCTCGAAGAAGAAACCGACGCCCCATACCACCACGCCGACGAACAACAGCGGCCCGGGACCACCGGCGTCCACCATTGCGAATTGGACGGGGAATGCCACGAACCATCCGACGACGGCCTGGAGCAGAAAGACCTTCCGTAACGCGGCCCAGGCGCCCGAAGAGTTGGACATCATTTCCACGTAACGGGGATCGTCCTGCGTCTCGCCGCGCTGCCGCCGGCCGATGTGCCAAGCCAGCCGACAGCCCCAGACCACAGTCAGGACAACGATCAGAGCGCGCCGTAAAGAATCCGCAGGCGAACCGAGAGAGACCAGCCAGCCCGCCACTGCGATCAGCGCGAAGCCCAGTCCCCAGGCCACGTCGACGACCGAGAACCGGCCCACGCGAAGGGCATACAGGAAGGTGACCATCTGCAGGGCCACGGCCGCGCCGAGACCGGTGAGCAGCACCGGCCACAGGTCGCTCAGCACCACGCCACCGCCCTAGAAGTCTCGGATCGGGGGCATGGAACTCATGGCGCCGGGGGTCGGGCGGACGGCGAGGATCTGGTCGACGCCCATCCGTCCCTCCTCGAAGGCCAGGCCCCCGCCGACCAGGTACAGCCGCCAGACCCGGGCCATCTCCTCGCCGACCAGCGCGACCACCTCGTCCCAGCGCTTCTCGAAGGTCTCGTACCAGGCCTTGACCGTCCAGACGTAGTGCTCGCGCAGGGCATGCACGTCGCGCACCTCAAGGCCGGCCTTCTCCAGCAGAGCGACCGTTTCGCCAACCGGGCGCATGTGCATGTCCGGCGCGATGTAGGCCTCGATGAACGCCCCACCACCCGGATGCTCAGCGCCTCGGGACATTTGCTGGACCAGGACGCGCCCACCCGGAACCACCATGCGGCACAGGGTTTCGCCGTAGGTCAGGTAATTGGCCTGCCCGACGTGCTCACCCATCTCCAGCGAGGCAACCGCGTCGTACGGTTCACCTTCCAGCTCGCGGTAGTCCATCAGGTGCACGGTCACCAGATCCGTCAGCCCCAGCGAGCGCACCCGGTCGCGGACGAACGCCGCCTGCTGGGCCGACAGGGTGATCCCGGAGACCCGGGCGCCGTAGACCTGAGCCGCGTGAATGCTCAGCGATCCCCACCCGCAGCCGACGTCGAGCAGACGGTCCCCAGGACGCAGGCCCAGCTTGCGGCAGACCAGGTCGAGCTTGGCCACCTGGGCCTGCTCCAGCGACTGTTCCGGATCCGCGAAATAGGCACAGGAGTAGGCCATCCGGGGGTCGAGCACCAGGCCGTAGAACTCGTTCGAGAGGTCGTAGTGGTGCGCGATCGCCTCCCGGTCGCGCCCGAAGGTGTGCAGCCGACCTCGCAGGCGAGCTTGGGAATCGGGCGGTGGCAACGGTTTCCCAAAAGACCGCGAGGCCAGGGCCAGCAGGTCAGCGACTCCGGGCCGGGCGGAATCCCGCTCGCGGGCCCGCTTCCAGACCCGGCGAAGACCGTCGGCCAGATCTCCCTCGACGTCGATCTCACCGGTCACGTAGGCCTGGGCCAGGCCGAGCTCGCCCGGATGCCAGAACAGTCGGCGCAGCGCCCGCGGCGAACGAACGATCAAATGAGGGACGCCCTGGGGCCCGGTGGCGGAGCCGTCCCAGAATTCGATCCGGATGGGGAGGTCCGGTCCGAGCAGGGCCTCGGCGATGGGAGTCACCTGGTCAGCCAGCGTACTGGTCATCCGAGAGCCACCCTTCTCACGAGTTCCGGCCTGCGGAGGATGAATTGGTGGACGTCCAGGTAGCGGGAACGGAATCCGGCCTCGCAGTAGGCCAGGTAGAACGTCCACATCCGGCGGAACTCGGCGTCGAACCCGAGGGTGTCGAGCTGCGTCGTGGCCCCCTCGAAGCGCTCACGCCACAGCCGCAGGGTCTCGGCGTAGGCCGGGCCGAACGAGAGGTCGTTGACCACCCGCAGCGAGGTGCGGTCCACCGTCTCCCGGAAGGCCGGCACCGAGGGGATCAGGCCGCCCGGGAAAACGTACTTCTGGATCCAGGTCCAGGTGTTCCGGGAGGCCACGAACCGGTCGTGCGGCATGGTGATCGCCTGCACCCCGACGCTTCCCCCCGGCGCCAGGCACCGGTCGATGGTCCCGAAATAGGCAGGCCACCAGGCCTCTCCGACCGCCTCGATCATCTCCACGCTGAGGATCGCGTCGTACTGCCCGGCCACCGCGCGGTAGTCGCACAGCTCGATGCTGACCTGATCCCCGTACCCGGCCTCGGCCACCCGCTGCCGGGCCAGGGTCAGCTGCTCTTCGGAGAGCGTGATCGAGTGCACCACCGCACCCCGTTGCGCGGCCCGGATCGCGAGTTGTCCCCAACCGGTACCGATCTCGAGCACCCGGCTGCCCTCGCCGACTCGGCAGGCGTCCAGAAGCCGGTCGATCTTGCGCAGTTGCGCGGCTTCCAGGTCGGACCAGTGATTTCCCACCTCGTCGTCGAACAGCGCCGAAGAGTAGGTCAGCGTCGGGTCGAGGAAGGTGGCGAAGAGGTCGTTGGACAGGTCGTAGTGCCGCGCGATGTTGGTGCGGGAACCGGAGGGCGTGTTCTCTTCGGTCAAAGGCCTTGATCGGACGGCGATCCGGCGCAGCCGTTGCAGCGGCACGGGCACCAGCCGGGCCAGGCGGGTGGCGAACACGGTAAGGAGGTCGACCAGCGGGTCGCCCTCGCTCCCGGGCGCGTCCCAGTCCCCGGCCTGGAAGGATTCGCCGAAGCCGATCAGGCCACCCCGCCCGACCCGGGCGAAGAAGTCGTCGGGCCGGTGGATCCGCATCACCGGGCTACCGGGGCCGCCGCTGCCCAGCACCTGCCGGTCCAGCTCGACCCGGATCGGCAGCCGGGAGATCGCCTGCCGGAACAGGATCCGGGTCACCCGGGCGTGGACACCGCCGAAGGGAACCCGGGCGACATCCGGCCAGCGAGCGGCCGATCCGGGCACCGAAGCGGGTGCGGGAGAAGGAAGGCCGGGCCGACCCGACTCGACGATACTCATTCGACCGACTCCTGGGAGACATGGGCGGGACGAGGAACGATGCGCAGGCCACGGATCCACAACTTGACACCCTGGAATCTGATCCGGGCCGTGACGGCGAGCGGAGCCATCGGGAAACGCAGGGTGAACCGGGCGACCGTGGCCCGCGTGGCCGGATGCCGGTCGCCTTGCACCCGGGTGACGAACGGCGCCTCGCCGGGCCGGTGCAGACTGATCGCCAGATCGAGCCGGTCGGCCGGTTCGGGCAGGGTCATCGTGTAGTGAGCCCCGGTCGCAGGCTCGAAAGGTGAAACGTAGAAGTCCTTCTCGACCTTGGCCCGGCTGTTCTCGTCGGTGCGGACGAGGTAGCAGTGCCGGCCGCCGTAAGTGTTGTGCACTTCGGCCACCACGCAGACCAAGGTTCCGGAGCGATCGTGACACCAGTACACGGAGAGTGGGTTGAACACGTATCCGAGCACCCGGGCGGCGGTCAGCAGTCGCACCCGGCCGCCGTCCAGATCAATGCCCTCGGTGGCCAGGTAGGCATCCAGATTGCTGCGGAGATCCGGGCCGCCGCCAAGATGGTCCGAAGCCCGGAAGTCGGCGAGGGCACGCGGGGGGCCGGGCAAGTCGTCCAGATCGACGTACCAAAGATAGCTCCGGTAACGGAACTGGTTGCGCAACGGCGTAGTTCGGGTGTGGGTGATCGAACAGGAGTAGAGGAACGCGCCGCCGGACTTGTCGATGACCGCATTGCGAACCCGAAGACGCTTCACCACGAACCTCCGAGCGACTCGGCGGCGGCCACCCCGGAGCGGGCGCCGTCCTCGTGGAAGCCCCAGCCGTGATAGGCCCCGGCGTAGGCAACCGTACCGTCGTTCAGCGTGGGCAGCAGTTTCTGGGCGGCCACCGACTCGGGCGTGTACTGCGGATGCGCGTACTCCATCCTCTCGATCACCGAATCGTCGGACAGACCAGGAGCATTGAGCGAGACCAAGTACCGCTCCGGAACGTCGAGACGCATAAGTCGCGTCATGTCGTAACTCACCTGAACCGCGTCGGCCCCACCGGAGCAGCTCGGCAGCCGGTAGTTCCAGGAAGCCGCCGCCCGCGGCGCCGAGGGCAACACGGACGAGTCTGTATGCAGTACAGCTGAATTCAGGCTGTACCGGAAAGATCCGAGCACCTTTCGTTCGGCGTCGGTCGGTGCCGTCAAGAGCCCGAGGGCCTGATCTGGGTGCGTGGCTACCACCACCGCATCGAACACCTCCACGCCGTCACCAGCGTCCCTAATCTCGACGCCCTCAGTCACCCGACCCAACGCCCGCACCGGAGTGGCAACCCGCACCGCCGGGATCTCCTTGCCCACCAATTCCACATACCGAGCCGAACCACCACTGACCGTGCGCCATTTCGGGGATCCGCCGACCGAGAGCATGCCGTGGTTGTCGAGGAAGGCGAAGAGATAGCAGGCCGGGTAAAGCAGTGCGGTCTCCGCGGCGCAGGACCATACCGCCGCAATCAGCGGAACAACGAAATGCGCAGTGAAATACCTCGAATATCGCCCCTGCCGGACGAACTCACCCATGGTGATCCCGACGTCCTCACCGGACCTCAGAACCGACCGTGCCTGACGGTGAAATCGCAAGATTTCCACTAACATCCAGTCGAATCGCGGGTTGAGCAGCTGACTCGCCCGCACAATGATGCCGCCGGCGCCCTGACCTCCGGAATACTCCAGCCCACATCCGTCGCAGCGCACGGACATGCTCATGTCCGTTTCCTGTGTAGCCACGCCAAGTTCGGCGAAAAGCCTCAGCAAGGTCGGATAGGTGCGGGCATTGTGCACGATGAACCCGGTGTCGACGTCCGGTCCGTCGGGAACCTTGTGGGTGTCGGCGTGCCCACCCAGCCGCCCGTCAGCCTCGTACAAGGTCACGTCGGCCGAGTTCCGCAACACGTAGGCGGCCGTCAGCCCGGACACCCCGCCGCCTACGACGGCGATCCGGCGCCTCATGAGCGGACTCCGTGCGCCGCCAGGATGTCGAGAACAGCAGCAGCGGTCAGATCGTCCCACTGCCGGACCGACTGCAGCATGGCGTGACCCGCGCCAGGAATCTCGTGATGGACAACGGATCGGGCCACGGGCCGGGCGCGATCGGCGTACCGAGCAGTCAGCCGGGGATCGGTGACTCGGTCGGCCGTCCCGTGCACCAGCACCACCGACCGGCCCGCTAATTGCCCGACCGGTTCATCCGCGGGTACCCAGGGCGCCAGCCCCACCACGCCCTGCACGTTCGCCGAAGCCGCGGCCCGGAGGGCGGTTCGACCACCCATCGAATGCCCGACCAGCACCACCGGGCGTCGGCCGAACTTCGCGGAGATCTGTTCCAGAGCCCACTCGGCATCGGCTACCGGCGAAGCTTCGGATCCGTTCCAGCCCCGAACGGCGAACCGCAACTGACAGACCTGGACGCCGTGCCGGTGAACGCGTCGGTGCAGGGATTCGGCCAGCAGGTTCACCCGCAGCACGGCCGGCTGGTACCAAGCCACCGGCTCGTGGCTGTCCACCCGCCCACCATGGAGCACCAGCGCGACGGCCCGCGCCGGGCGCCCGCGCTCGGACAAGTGACGCCCGGTGCCCGGTACGACACTGAGGAATCGGCTACCCACGTGGAGACTTCGAAGCCGGGTGGGGCGGCGGATTGGAGTCGATCTCCAGAGCTTCGGCGGTGACCGCGCCGATCCTGACGCAGTCACCGCCGAACGAACCGGAAGGACGAGCCTCAGCTGGGCTGATAGGGCGAGACCACGACCTCGACCCGCTGGAACTCCTTCAGGTCGGAGTAACCGGTGGTGGCCATCGACCGGCGCAGTGCCCCGACCAGGTTGGTGGTGCCGTCGGCGACCCGGCCCGGCCCGTAGAGGATCTCCTCCAGCGTGCCGACCGTGCCGACCTGGGCCCGGGTGCCCCGGGGAACCGACGGGTGGTGCGCCTCGGGGCCCCAGTGGTAGCCGCGACCGGGCGCGTCCGAGGCCCGGGCCAGCGCGGAACCGAGCATCACCGCGTCGGCGCCGCAGGCGATGGCCTTGACGATCTCACCCGACCGGCCCATCCCGCCGTCCGCGATGACGTGGACGTACCGGCCGCCGGACTCGTCCATGTAGTCCCGCCGGGCCGCGGCCACGTCGGCCACCGCGGTCGCCATCGGTGCGTGGATGCCCAGGGTGTCGCGGGTGGTGTGGGTGGCCCCGCCGCCGAAACCGACCAGCACGCCGGCCGCTCCGGTGCGCATCAGGTGCAGCGCGGCGGTGTAGGTCGCGCACCCACCGACGATCACCGGCACGTCGAGCTCGTAGATGAAGCGCTTGAGGTTCAGCGGCTCGGCCCGGCCGGAGACGTGCTCGGCCGAGACCGTGGTGCCGCGGATCACGAACAGGTCCACCCCGGCGTCCACCACGGTCTTCCAGAACTGCTGGGTGCGCTGCGGGGTGAGGGCGGCCGCGACGGTGACCCCGGACTCCCGGATCTCCTTGATCCGGGTCACGATCAGCTCGGGCTTGATCTCTTCCGCGTACAGCTCCTGCATCCGGCGGGTGGAGACCGCGGGCTCCAGGCCGGCGATCTCGGCCAGCAGCGGCGCCGGATCCTCGTACCGGGTCCACAGGCCTTCGAGGTCGAGCACCCCGAGCCCGCCCAGGTTCCCGATCGCCACGGCCGTGGCCGGGGACATCACCGAGTCCATCGGGGCGGCGACGATCGGCAGGTCGAAGCGGTAGGCGTCGATCTGCCAGTGCGTCGACACCTCTTCGGGGTCGCGGGTCCGCCGGCTGGGGACGATCGCGACATCGTCGAACGTGTAGGCGCGCCGGCCCCGCTTGCCCCGGCCGATCTCGATCTCAGTCACGAACAGCAGGTTACCGATAGGGGACGCCTACGAGCGCCACCGCCCGGAGGCGTCCCCCACCGACTAACGACGGCTGCTGTAGTTCGGCGCCTCGACGGTCATCTGGATGTCGTGCGGATGGCTCTCCTTGAGGCCCGCCGAGGTGATCCGGACGAACTGGCCCTTGGACTTCAGCTCCGGAATGGTCGCGGCGCCGACGTAGAACATCGACTGCCGCAGGCCGCCGATCAGCTGGTAGGCCACGGCACCGAGCGGGCCTCGGTAGGGCACCTGGCCCTCGATGCCCTCGGGCACGAACTTGTCGTCCGACACGTCGCCCTGGAAGTACCTGTCCTTCGAGTAGGACTTGGCCTTGCCGCGGGACTGCGCGGCCCCCAGCGAGCCCATGCCGCGGTAGGACTTGAACTGCTTGCCGTTGATGAAGACCAGGTCGCCCGGGCTCTCCTCACAACCGGCCAGCAGCGAGCCGAGCATCACCGTGTCGGCCCCGGCGACGATCGCCTTGGCGATGTCCCCCGAGTACTGCAGGCCGCCGTCGCCGATCACCGGCACGCCCGCGGCCCGGGCCGCCCGGGCGGCCTCCATGATCGCGGTGACCTGCGGAACGCCGACCCCGGCGACGACCCGCGTAGTGCAGATCGAGCCCGGCCCGACCCCCACCTTCACGCCGTCGGCGCCCGCGTCGACCAGGGCCTGGGCCCCGGCCCGGGTGGCCACGTTGCCGCCGATGATGTCGACGTGCGCCGCGGCGCTGTCCTTCTTCAGCCGGGCGATCATGTCCGCCACACCGTGCGAGTGGCCGTGCGCCGTGTCCACGATCAGCACGTCCACGCCGGCCTCGACCAGCGCCATGCCGCGCTTCCAGGCGTCGTCGAAGAAGCCGATGGCCGCCCCGACCCGCAGCCGGCCCGCCTCGTCCTTGGTGGCCAGCGGGAACTGCTCGCGCTTGGTGTAGTCCTTCACGGTGATCAGGCCGGCCAGCCGGCCCGCGTCGTCCACCAGCGGCAGCTTCTCGATCTTGTGCTGCGCCAGCAGCGCCATCGCGTCGTCCGGGCTGATCCCGACCGGCCCGGTGACCAGCGGCATCCGGGTCATCACGTCGCCCACCCGGCGGCCCGAGTCGGACTCGAACCGCATGTCCCGGTTGGTGATGATGCCGACCAGGCGGCCCGCGTCGTCCACCACCGGCAGCCCGGAGACCCGGTACTGGCCGCACAGCGCGTCCACCTCGGCCAGCGTCGCGTCCTGGGTGGTGGTGACCGGGTGGGTGACCATGCCGGCCTCGGAGCGCTTGACCAGGTCGACCTGCTGGGCCTGGTCCTCGATCGAGAGGTTGCGGTGCAGCACCCCGAGGCCGCCCTGGCGGGCCATGGCGATCGCCATCCGGGCCTCGGTGACCGTGTCCATCGCCGCCGAGAGCAGCGGGATCGCCACCTCGACGCGCCGGCTGATCCGCGACCGGGTGTCGGCCGCGCTCGGGATCACATCGCTCTCCCCCGGCAGGAGCAGCACATCGTCGTAGGTGAGTCCGAGCGGCATCGCCGGGATCTCGTCGTTGGGGTTCTCGCTCACCAGAAAGCCTTCCGCGTCGCGGTCCTTCAGCGGTTTAGGTCAGGACGAACGGCGATGGAGCCTGTTGTCTTCCCTGCCCTCATGCTAGTCACGATCGGAGGGTGCTCTTGACAGCCGCCCGGACGGCCCTCAGTTGCCGCTGGGCGCGTCGGAGGGCGTGTTGTTGGGCGCCGACTGCTCGGTCGCGTCGGTGGTGGTCGACGTGGGCGGCGTGGAGCTGCCCCCGGTCGGCGGGTCGGCCGGGGTGGCCGGATCGCTGGTCGGTGCGGTGGTCGTCGAGGACGTCGAGGTGTCCGGCGGCGGGGTGGTCGAGGTGGTGCTGCTCGGCTGGCCCGGGCCCGGGTCGTCGGTCGTGGTGGTGGTCGGCACCGTGGTCGGGTCGCCGGTGACCGGGGTGGTGGTCGGGACGCCGGTACCCGGCCCGTCGCTGGTCGGACTGCCGGTCGGGACCGGGGTGGTGGCCACCGGAGTGGCGCCGACCACGGCCGGGTCGCTCGGGTCGGTCCCGGGCAGCTGGGTGGCCAGGAGCGCCACCTGCTGGTCCAGATCGGCCGTCTTCTCGTCCGGCAGGTCGCTGAGCATGCTGGCCGCGTTGGCCAGGTGCTGGCGGGCCGCGGCCGGGTCGCTGGTGGCCAGCTGCTTGGCCAGCGCCAGCTCGGTCTTCGCGTCCTCCAGCTTGTGGTCGCTGGAGTTGTTCACCCCGGGCAGCTTGGCCATCACCGAGCCGACCCCGTTCAGCGGAGCCATCGGGTCGCCCGCGACGGCCGCGCTGACCCCGCCGCCGAGCAGCACCAGGATCGCGATCGAGGCGGCCGCGACCGGGGCCGAGACCTTGCTCGCGGCCACCTGCCAGCGCCGGCTGCGTGCGGCGGTGATCGGGACCGGCGCGTCGCCCGGCGACCCGGGCTCCTCCGGGGTGCCGGGCTTCTCCGGCTTCTCCGGCTGCTCCGGGTCGGACGGCTGGGCCGGGACCTCGCCGGAGCCCGCGGTGAGATCGATCAGCGCCTCGTCGACCGAGGGCCCGTCGATGTAGAGCGGACGGCCGGCCAGCACCTCGACCAGCCGGGCGGTCGCCGAGTCGGCCTGGGCCTCGGCGTCGATCTCGGTCAGCAGCGAGTTCAGGGCCAGGGCCATCGGGTCGCGCAGGTCCTCGTCCGAGGGACTGCGCGAGGCCAGCCGGTCGAGCAGCGCGTCGGTCGCGGCCAGCTCGGACAGGTCGGCGAGCTCGGTCAGCTCGCCGATCGCGGACAGGTCGCCCAGGTCGGACAGACCGTCCTCACCGGGGGGCGGGGTACTCATGCCGTCTCCGTCGCAGGAACATCGATCATGCTCCGCAGGCGTTGCATCGCCCGGTGCTGGGCCACCCGGACCGCTCCCGCGGTCATGTTCAGGGCCCGGCCGGTCTCCTCGGCCGACATCCCGACCGCGACCCGCAGCACCAGCAGCTCGCGCAGCTGGTCGGGGAGGCGGCTCAGGAGTTCGCGCACCTGCTGGGCGTCTCCGGCCCGCTCGGCCAGCTCCTCCGGCCCCGGTGCGGTCTCCGGGGTCTCCGGGACCTCGGCGACCGGCACTGCGGCCCGGTAGAAGGCACGCTGCGCGTCAGCCACCTTGTTGGCCGCAATGCGGTAGACGAACGCCTCGAAGGGGCGCCCTTCGTCCCGATAACGACCCAGTGCCGAGAGCACAGCGATGCAAACCTCCTGCGCAACATCGTCCGCCGTGTGCTCTCCCCCAGGCATGCGGGAGAGCCTGGCCCGGCAGTAACGCCGGACCATGCGATGGACGAGTTTGAGCAATCGTTCAGTGGCCGCGTCGTCACCCTGGACGGCGCGGGACGACAGCTCTTGGAAGTCTTCTGTGTCGTCCAGTTGAGACATCGCGGCAGAAGGCCTCGGCGTTACACCTACGGCATTGGACTTGCCGCCCCGGACGGCCATTACTTCACCGTATCAGGCCCCAGCGGAACCCGACGGCAACTGCCTGGGCCCGGTCGGCGGCTCCCATCTTCCGAAAGAGCCTGCGCGCGTGAGTCTTCACCGTGTCCTCGGACAGGTAGAGCTCCTTGCCGATCTCGGCGTTGCTCCTACCTCGGCTCATTCCGGTGAGCACCTGCATCTCACGCTCGGTGAGAGGCGGCGCCGACACGTTCGCGTCGTTGCTACGGGGGGCCGGGACGGTGCGCCGGGCCAGGCCGTCGCTCAATGCGTAGACCACGGTTGCCGCCACCTCCTCCCGGGACGCGTCCTTGACCAGGTAGCCGCGAGCGCCGCCGGCCACCGACCGGGCCACGCCGTCGGCGTCCTCCGCCATGGTCACCATCACCACGATCGCCTCAGGATGGCGGGAGAGCAACCTCCGGGCTGCCTCCACCCCGCCGATCCCGGGCATCCGGACGTCCATCAGCACCAGCGAGGGTCGCTCCACCGGCCACCGCGCCAGCGCCTCTTCACCCGAGGATGCGTCGACGACGCGGGTGATGCCGGGAACTGAGGACAGTGCCCTGTGCAAGGTCTCCCTGACCAGGGCAGAGTCGTCGCACACCAGAACCGTCGCCACGTATACACCTCACGAAACCTTGGCATCCCCCATCCGTGGGAGATGTCCCTGGTCCAAGGTTTCGGTATCGCGGCCGGGGACTTGAGCCCGCAGCCCCGGTCGGACCGGGGCGGCCCCGGCCGTGTGCACTACCGGGGCAGTGATTTCAGGTCTGCAGGCCGCGCAGGACCTCGTCGATCGCCTCGACCAGCGATCCGGCGGTGCGGGCGCTGGCCGGGATGGTGTCGGGCCGCCAGCCGGGCCCGGCCAGCACCACCGTGGGCGCGGGTCGCTGCCGGCGCAGGACCTGGGCGTCGCCCGCGTCGGCCCCGGGCATCCGGGCGAACAACACGATCACCGAGGGGCCGGTGCGGCGCACCGAGGAGGCCAGGGCGTGCGGCGGAAGGCCGGTCCCGAGCATCCGGGTCGGCACCTCGTGCTCGGCCAGGGCCGCCCCCAGGGCGTGCAGGGGCAGCGAGTGATAGTCGGAGTCGGCGCAGGCCAGCAGCACCATCGGGGAGTTCCGGGTGATCCGGACGTTCATCGCGATGTTGCGCAGCACACCGAGGATCACCTCGGAGAAGGCGTGCTCCACGTCGATGCCCTCACCGGAGACCCGGACCCGCTCACCCAGGGCCCGCAGCACCGGCATGATCATCGAGTTCCAGGTCGGCACCACGCCCTGACGGCGGATGCTGTCCGTGAGGATCCGGCTGGTCTCGTAGGTGTCCAGCGCCATCGCGGCCCGGGCCAGGCCCCGGCTCTGCGGGGTGCCGTCGGGCAGCGCCACGATCCGGCCACCGCCGGACGGGCCGCCACGGCCGGTCTCCACCGAGCGCAGCACGCCCGGCCAGTCGTCCTCACCGTTCGGGTCGGGCGACTCGAAGCCCTCGAGATCGAGCTCGAACTCGGGCTCCACCAGATCCTCGGCGGCCCGGGCGAACCGGTTGCCGCCCGGCTCCTCGTGGTTCAGCACCACGTCTTCCAGACGGTCCAGGTCGTCCAGACCTGTCTCCTTAGGCCGGCCGAGACCGCGCTCGCGCAGGTCCCGGTCGAGGTCGACCTCGTCGAGGAAGGAGCCGGGGGGATAGCGATCCTCGCCCAGGGCGATGCCGTCGCCGGCCGGTTCGGTGCGCCGGCCGCCGTCGAAGACGGTGGACGGGCCGATCGCGGAGACGTCGTAGCCCTCGACCGGGGTGTGGTCGTCCTCCGGCTGGATCGGCCGGCCTTCGGGAGTGAGAGCGGTGGCGAGCGCGATCTTCGCGGCGTCGCTCGGGGCTACCCCCTCCAGCGTGAGGCGGCGCATGACCATCAGCCGGGCCACGTCGGCCGGGGAGTAGCGGCGGTGGGCGCCGGCGGTGTGGGCGGAGGGGCCGAGGCCGTACCGGCGGTCCCAGGTGCGCAAGGTCGGCGGGGCCACTCCGAGGCGGCGGGCGACTGCGGCGACCGTGAGCGTGGGTGAGGGGGGCGTCGAACTCGCCTCCGTCACCTCGATACGACCTTCGACGGGCTCTTCAGCTCCGGCCTCGGCCTGCCGAGACGTTTCTGACACTTCACCCGCCCCCTGGCACTAGAGAAACAGACACTAACCCACTTCGTCCCCTCGCGCCGCCCGAGTCGAACAAGTCCTGAAGCGATGTTCCTTGAACAACTACCGAATCGGTGCCCGGGGTGCTGGAAACGCTTCAAAGGTAGTTCACTCGCGCTTCAAGCGCGCCCCGAGTCGGCCGATGCATCTCCTGCCGGCAATCCCGAGGCGATCCACCGGCACCTCCCAGCAATCGGCCTCAAGGCTGAGGCCAGGCTCTTCGATCGGAATGGTGTGTCCATGATGGCTGAGATCTCTCGTCTCCCCGGGCCCGTTGCCGACCTGTGGGAATGGCAGCTCGACGGGGCCTGCCGCACCGCGGACCCACGGGTCTTCTTCCACCCCGAGGGGGAACGCGGACCGGCCCGCCGGCAGCGCGACGTGGCCGCGAAATCGGTCTGCGCCCGTTGCCCGGTGCTCGAGATGTGCCGCGAGCACGCCCTCCAGGTCCGCGAGCCGTACGGGGTCTGGGGCGGGCTGACCGAGGACGAGCGCGAGGGCATGTACCTCACCGGCCGGGACGAGACGCTCTCCAGCGCGGCCAGCTGAAGCAGCTCTGACGGCCGAGAGGCCCGGCCCCCGGCGAACCGGGAACCAGGCCTCTACGGGTGAACCGACGATCAGTGGCCGTGACCGTGGCCGTGACCGGCCGGGGCCTCTTCGACCGGCTCCGGCTTGTCCACCACGAGGGTGTCGGTGGTGAGCACCATCGACGCGATCGAGGCGGCGTTGCGCAGTGCCGACCGGGTCACCTTGACCGGGTCGATGATGCCCTTGGCCAGCAGGTCGCCGTAGACCTGCTCGGCGGCGTCGAAGCCGGTGCCCACGCCGCCCTCGCGGACCTTGTTGACCACGACGTAGCCCTCGAGGCCGGCGTTCTCGGCGATCCAGCGCAGCGGCTCGGAGGCCGAGCGCCGGACGATCTGCACGCCGGTCGCCTCGTCACCGGTCAGGCCCAGGTTGTCGTCCAGCACGGAGACCGCGTGGACCAGGGCGGAACCGCCGCCGGCGACGATCCCCTCCTCGATGGCGGCCCGGGTCGCCGAGACGGCGTCCTCGATCCGGTGCTTACGCTCCTTGAGCTCCACCTCGGTGTGCGCCCCGACCCGGATCACGCAGACCCCGCCGGCCAGCTTGGCCAGCCGCTCCTGCAGCTTCTCCCGGTCCCAGTCGGAGTCGGTGCGCTCGATCTCGGCCCGGATCTGGGCGATCCGGCCCTCGACCTCGGACCGCTCGCCGGCGCCTTCGATGATCGTGGTGTCGTCCTTGGTGATCACCACGCGCCGGGCGCGGCCGAGCACCTCGAGGCCGACCTGGTCGAGCTTCAGGCCGATCTCCGGGCTGACCACCTGACCGCCGGTGAGGCTGGCGATGTCCTGCAGGGTGGCCTTGCGGCGGTCGCCGAAGCCGGGGGCCTTCACCGCGGCGGTGGTGAAGGTGCCGCGGATCTTGTTCACCACCAGGGTGGACAGCGCCTCGCCGTCGACGTCCTCGGCGATGATCGCCAGCGGCTTGCCGGCCTGCAGCACCTTCTCCAGCAGCGGGAGCAGCTCGGAGATGGAGGAGATCTTGTTCTGGTGGATCAGGATGTAGGCGTCCTCCAGGACGGTCTCCATCCGCTCCGTGTCGGTGACGAAGTACGGCGACAGGTAGCCCTTGTCGAACTGCATGCCCTCGGTGAAGTCCAGCTCGGTCCCGGCCGAGGAGGACTCCTCGACCGTGATCACGCCGTCCTTGCCGACCTTGTCGAACGCGTCGGCGATCAGGTTGCCGACCACCGAGTCCTGCGCCGAGATGGTGGCGACGTTGGCGATCTCTTCCTTGCCCTCGATCTCCCGGGCGGTGTCGAGCAGCTTGGTGCTGACCGCCTCGACGGCCGCGTCGATGCCCCGCTTGAGGCTGGACGGGGCGGCGCCGGCGGCCACGTTGCGCAGGCCTTCCTTCACCATCGCCTGGGCCAGCACGGTCGCGGTGGTGGTGCCGTCACCGGCGACGTCGTTGGTCTTGGTGGCGACCTCCTTGGCGAGCTGGGCGCCCAGGTTCTCGTACGGGTCGTCCAGTTCCACCTCCTTGGCGATGGTCACACCGTCGTTGGTGATCGTGGGGGCGCCCCACTTCTTGTCGATCACCACGTTGCGGCCGCGCGGGCCGAGCGTGACCTTGACGGCGTTCGCCAGGGCGTCGACGCCCCGCTCGAGCGCGCGCCGGGCCTCGTCGTTGAACTCGAGAGTCTTTGCCATGCGTAGTCAGTCCCTTGGATCGTCTACAGATCGGTGCTCATTGGGTTCTAACCGCATACGCCCCGGCCCCCGTGAGGGGTGACCGGGGCGGATGCGATGGATCACGAGGGGCGCGAGCCCGTCAGATCACTTCTCGATGATCGCGAGCACGTCACGGGCGGAGAGGATGAGGAACTCCTCGCCCGAGTACTTGACCTCGGTGCCGCCGTACTTGCTGTACAGCACCGTGTCGCCGACCTTGACGTCGAGCGGAATCCGCTTCTCGCCCTCGTCGTCGAAGCGGCCCGGACCAACGGCCAGGACCTCGCCCTCCTGGGGCTTCTCCTTGGCGGTGTCCGGAATGACGAGACCCGAGGCCGTCGTCTGCTCCGCGTCCAGCGGCTTGACGACAATACGGTCCTCGAGCGGCTTGATGGAGACCGACACTGTGCGGACCTCCCCTTCTCGGAACGTCGATGAATGTGCAAGGACTGTGGTCCCAGCGGGACATCGACCGTCGTCGCGGGTGCCGATCGGGGCCCAGCTGAGATTGGGTGGTACTGGCAATCTCACGAGGAGAGTGCCAGGCTCGAATCTAGAACGCCCGTTAGCACTCGGTCAAGGCGAGTGCCAAAGGTGTCCACCCGTCCGGCGCTGGGCGGAACACCTCACGACGCGTGGGAAAATACCCGGGTGGACCTCACCGGACTTGCAACGCTGCTGACCCAGGACGGATGGGCTCTGCTGGAGTCCCTCCCGGCCTACGACGAGTCCACCACGATCACGCTCGGCGAGCAGCTGCGGCGCGACGGCCATCCGGCCGAGATGGTCGCCGCCGCGCTCACCCAGTCCCGGCTACGGGCCGCCGCGCACGCCAAGTTCGGCCCGTTCGCCGAGGGCATGCTGTTCACCCCGACCGGGCTCGAGCAGGCCACCCGGCTGCCGGTCGCGGCCCGGCACGCGCAGCGCTTCGCCGCCGCCGGGGTGCGCCGGGTGGGCGACCTGGGCTGCGGCATCGGGGCCGACTCGATGGCCCTGGCCACCCTCGACCGGGAGGTCGTGGCGGTGGAGAAGGACGAGGTCACCGCGGCCATCGCGACGGTCAACCTGCGGCACTGGCCGGAGGCCGTGGTCCGGCACGAGGACGCGATGACCACCCGGGTGGACGATCTGGACGGCGCCTTCCTGGACCCGGCCCGGCGCGAGGCCTCGGGCCGCCGGCTGCTCGACCCGCGCACCGGCAACCCGCCGCTGTCCTTCGTCCGCGAACTGGCCGGCCGGCTTCCCGCCGTGGGCATGAAGACCGCCCCCGGCGTCCCCCATCACCTGGTTCCGGAGGACACCGAGGCGCAGTGGGTCTCGGTCGACGGGGACGTGGTGGAGTGCGGGCTGTGGTTCGGCACGGTGGCCCGGGAAGGGGTCCGGCGCAGTGCCCTGGTGCTGGACTCCGGCGGGGGCGGCGCCGAGATCAACGACAGCTCGATGGCCGACCGGGTGCCGGCCGAGGTGGGCAGGGTCGGCGGGTTCCTCTACGAGCCGGACGGTGCGGTGATCCGGGCCGGGCTGGTCGCCGCGGTGGCCAACCAGATCGGCGGGCGGCTGATCGACCCGACGATCGCCTACATCACCGCCGACCGGATCGAGCACACCCCGCTGGCCCGGGTCTACGCGGTCGAGGACGTGTTCGGCTTCCAGCTCAAGGCGCTGCGCACCTACCTGCGCGACCGCGGGGTGGGCCGGATCACGATCAAGAAGCGGGGCACCGCGGTCGAACCCGAGCAGTTGCGCAAGCAGTTGCGGCTGGCCGGGCCGAACGAGACGACGATCGTGCTGACCCGGGTGGCAGGGCGGCAGTCGGTCATCGTGGTGCGGCCTTACAAGCAGAATTAGGGACGCTCGGGGGCACCGACGCCTTTCGGTCCCCCGGTCCCCCCAAATCCTTCGTGATCATGCAGTTCCGCCCCCGTGATCATGCAGTTCCGCCCCGGGGCGTTTCTGCATGATCACCGGGCGCTTCTGCATGATCACGAGGGCGTTTGTGCATGATCACGAAGGGGGTTTGGGGTTAGGCCTGGACGAGGGTGACGGGCATGGAGCTGTCGGCGGGCAGGGTCAGGTCCGAGGGAGTGCGGCCGGTCTGGACCATCCGCGCCCCCAGAGCAGCCACCATCGCGCCGTTGTCGGTGCACAGCTTGGGCCGGGGTACCCGCAGCACGATTCCCTCGGCCGCGCAGCGCTCCTCGGCCATCACCCGCAGCCGCGAGTTGGCCGCCACTCCCCCGCCGATCAGCAGGTGCCCGACCCCGTTCTCCTTGCAGGCCAGCACCGCCTTGCGGGTCAGCACGTCGACCACCGCCTCCTGAAACGAGGCCGAGACGTCGTTGACCGGAACGCTTTCCCCGTTCGCCTCGCGCTGCTCCACCCACCGGGCCACGGCCGTCTTCAGGCCGGAGAACGAGAAGTCATACCGGTGGTCGCGCATGTCGTGCGATCCGGTCAGGCCCCGCGGGAAGCGCATCGCGCCCGGATCGCCCTCGCGGGCGGCCTTGTCGATCAGCGGGCCGCCGGGGAAGCCCAGGCCGAGCAGCCGGGCGATCTTGTCGAAGGCCTCGCCCGCCGCGTCGTCGATAGTGCGGCCGAGCGGCTGCACGTCGTAACTTACGTCCGGCACGAAGAGCAGCGAAGAATGGCCGCCGGAGACCAGCATGGCGATCGCCGGCTCGGGCAGCGGACCGTGTTCCAGGATGTCCACGGCCACGTGCGCGGCCAGGTGGTTCACCCCGTACAGCGGCTTACCCAGGGCCAGCGCCAGGGCTTTGGCCGCGGCGACGCCCACCATCAGTGCGCCGGAAAGGCCCGGCCCGGAGGTGACCGCGATGGCGTCCAGGTCGTTCAGCGTCACTCCGGCGTCGGCGCAGGCCCGGCGCAGGGTCGGGATCATCGCCTCGAGGTGGGCCCGGCTGGCCACCTCGGGCACCACCCCGCCGAACCGGGCGTGCTGCTCGACGGACGAGGCGACCGCGTCGGCCAGCAGCGTGCCACCGCGGACGATGCCGACGCCGGTCTCGTCGCAGGACGTCTCCAGACCGAGGACCAGCGGTTCGTCGCTCACGAGGTGCTCTTTCCGCTCAGGGGCCGAAGCCGCATGATCCAGGCGTCGATGTCGCCCGGCTGGTAGTACCGCTGCCGGATCGCGATCCGCTCGAAACCGCGCCGGGTGTAGAGGTCGACGGCCCGTTGGTTGTCCGCCCGCACCTCGAGCAGCAGCGAGGTGGCC
Source organism: Kineosporia aurantiaca JCM 3230 (assembly GCA_000719025.1). GTDB lineage: Bacteria > Actinomycetota > Actinomycetes > Actinomycetales > Kineosporiaceae > Kineosporia > Kineosporia aurantiaca. Next base: position 887,166 of record JODP01000006.1, on the reverse strand, counting down.
TCGCGTTCCATGGCCTGATCGACCAGCGCGTCCAGCAACATTCGTCCTACCCCCTGCCCCTGCGCCGACGGTGCCACGGCCACGGTCTGCACGTCCGCCTCCAGTCCGGGGGCCAGCAGGCCGGCGTATCCCAGGGCCTGCGAGCCATCTTCCGCGACCACGTACCAACGGGTCTCGGGATGAGCCAACTCCGACCAGAACATCTCCGCGGTCCACGCCGTGGCGCCGAACAGTTCCTGCTCCAGCGGCATCAACGCCTCGATGTCCCACCAGCGCATCGGGCGGAGCTTCACTTCAGGACGCGTTTCCGGCTGATGTTGGCCTCGGCGTCGGGACGTCGCAGGTACAGGGGCTCGGCCGGGAGCACGAAACTCGCGTCCAAGTGGGCCAGGGTGGCCAGCGCTCCGGCGGGCGGGTCGAGCGGGCCTTCCAGCGGCTGCCCCAGTACGTCGGTGTAGAGCTCGGCCCCGCGGCCGGCCACCCGCAGGCCCTCCAGAGGAAGCTCTCCCGGAAGGCTCACCTCGGGCAGCTCCAAGCGCACCGGAACCGGCACACCGCCGATCTTCGTGACCCCGTAGCGAGCCCAGTAGACCTCTCGCCGACGCGCGTCCATTGCTGCGACGAAACTCTCCTCTGCGCCGGCCTGCACCGCCCCGAAGGCCACCGCGTCCAGGCTGCAGACGCCGATCACCTCGACCTTCAGCGCGTAGCCGAGCACTCCGGCGGTGACCAGGCCGACCCGCAGGCCGGTGAACGGCCCGGGCCCTACCCCGGCCACGATCCGGGTCAGGTCCTCGCGCCGGTAACCGGCCTCGGACAGCACTTCCTCGATCAGCGGGGCGAGCTGCTCGGCGTGCTTGCCGGGGCGGTCACCGGTGCGCTCGGCCACCACCCGGACGCCGTCGTGCAGGGCGACCGAGACCGAGGCGGACGCCGTGTCCAGGGCCAGGGTGAGTTCGTCGGTCATGGTTCTTCTCTCTTTACAAGGAGGGCAGGGCGACACCGGCCCAGCGCGGGCCGTAACCCCGCAGCCGGACCGTGCGGGTCTCGTCGGCCGAGGACTCCGGGTCGTCCGGGCCGGCCGCGCCGTGCGCCCGTTCCAGCCGGACGTCCAGCCGGTTCGCGGCCAGGCCCTCGACCAGGCCCTCGCCCCACTCCACCACGGTCACCGACTCGGACAGGTCGGCGTCCAGGTCGAGGTCGTCCACCTCGTTCAGGGTCTCCAGGCGGTACGCGTCCACGTGCACCAGGGCCGGCCCGCCGACCAGCGACGGATGCACCCGGGCGATCACGAAGGTCGGGCTGGTGATGTCGCCGCGGACCAGCAGCCGGGCGCCGATGCCCTGGGTCAGGGTGGTCTTGCCGGCGCCCAGGTCGCCGGTCAGGACCAGCAGGTCGCCGGGTTTCAGCAGACCCGCGATCAGTCCCCCCAGCTCCCGCATGGCGGCCGCGGACGGCACGGTGGACGTGAATGTCACGGCCGGCTCGTCGACGGATCCGGCCCGGTCGGCACGGTGCGCCCCACTCACCGGTGACCTCCTCCTGTGTCGCTACTGGTGTCGCTGCTCCGTTCACTGGCGGACGCCCGGGTGGCCCGGCGCCGCTCACGTACGGGGGTCACGGTACGACGTCCCCAGCCCCGCCGACGACTCGACGAACGTTTGGCCACCACGGCGACCGCGTCCGCCAGCAGTTCCCCCAGGTAGGTGTTGACCACCTCGGGATGCTCCAGGGGCAGCAGGTGACCGGCGTCCCGGACCACCACGTACTCCGCGTCGGGCAGGGCGGCGACGATCTCGTCGCTGTGCGAGCGCGGGATCAGCAGATCGTCCTCACCGGCCATGACCAGCAGCTCGTGATGGTTCAGGACGGCCAGGGCGACCCGCTTGTCGTGGTCGCCCAGGGTCGGCAGGAAGTCCGAGATGACCTCCATCCGGGTCTGCGCGATCATCGCCGCGGAGAACCGGACGAGCTCCGGCGGGACCGGTGAGGCGAACGAGTAGCGGCGCACCAGAAGGCTTTCCACGTCACTACCGAGGCGCCGGCTGTGCGCCACCAGGTCCGGCTGACGGGACAGCAGCCGGGCCGCGGCCGGTGCGAGGGACATCATCACCCGGCCCACCCCGGGCAGCCCGAAGTCGATCGCCCCGAGCCCGCCCGCGCTGGTGCAGAACAGCCCGACCCCGACCACCCGCTCGGCGAACAGCTCCGGCCGCTGGTCGGCCAGGGCCATCACGGTCATGCCGCCCATCGAGTGCCCGAGCAGCACCAGCGGCCCCTCGGGGGCGACCTCGTCGATCACCGCGCCGAGGTCCCGGCCGATCTGGTCGATCGTCGAGGAGCCGGGCTCCCCGGGGCCGGAACGACCGTGCCCACGCTGGTCCCAGAGCACCAGGCGGTACTGCCCGCGCAACGCCAGCCGCTGGTAGTGCCAGGCGTCGAGGCTGAGTGAATAGCCATGAGTAAGGACGACGGTCAGCGGGCTCTGGGGGGCCTCGTCCACCTCGACGTGCAGGGGGACGTCCCCACTCATCACGACTTTCGGCTCACCTCGGAGAGAACCGAGTTCCGGGCCACCCCGGCCGTCGGTGGCCGGCCCGGGCGCACCCCGCAGCATCCGGGCCGCGGCGGCCCGATCGGCGGCCAGGCCGATCACCGCGCCGAGACCGGTGACGGCCAGGCCTACCCCGACCGCCAGAGCGGTACGGTGCCGCGCCGGTTGTGGCGGCGGCACAACGATCTTGGGAGCCGGACCCTTCTCAGCCATCCAACCGGCCCGCAGACCCGATGTAGAGCCGGGGTACCCGCGAGCCGAGGCGGGTCACGATCTCGTAGCTGATGGTGTCGGACGCATCGGCCCAGTCCTGCGCCGTCGGCTGCCCCGGAGCGCCGCCGAACAGCACCGCCACGTCTCCCGTGGCCACCTTGCCGATACCCCCGGGCGCCAGGTCGAGCACCACCTGATCCATGCAGACCCGACCGGCGATCCGGAAGGTCTGCCCCGCAAGCTGAATCGGCCCGGCGCTGCTGGCGTGCCGAGGAATTCCGTCGCCGTACCCCAGCGGAACCACCGCGACCTCGGTGTCGACCGACGTTGTGTAGGTGTGGCCGTAGGAGATGCCCTGCCCGGCCGCGACCGGCTTCACGTTGATCACTCGGCCTAGCAGCGTCATGGCCGGCCGGAGCCCGAACTCCTCCGGGGTACGGCCGGGCAACGAGGTCAGGCCGTAGACCGACAGGCCGGTCCGGACCAGGTCGAAGTGCGACTCCGGGGTGGCCAGGGTGGCGGGCGAGTTGGCGATGTGCCGCACCTCGAACCGGGCCCCGGCGTTCTCGGCGATCTCCAGAGCCCCGGCGAAGCTGGCCAACTGCGCGGCGTTCACCGGGTCGTCCGGGACGTCGGCGGTGACCAGGTGGGAGAACGCCCCGACGACCGAGAGCAACCCGTCGGCCTGCAGCTTCAGCGCGGCCTCGACCAGCTGCGGCCAGTCCGCCAGGGTGATCCCGTTGCGGTGCATCCCGGTGTCGACCTTCAGCTGCACCCGGGCCGGGCGGCCGGCCTCGCGGGCCGCGGCGGCGATCTCGTCCAGCGCCCAGAAGCCGCTGACCCCGACGTCCACGTTCTGCTCGATGGCCGCCCGGAAGTCGGCGCCGGGCACGGTCAGCCAGGACAGCGTGGGCGTGCTGATCCCGGCCGCCCGAAGCTCCAGGGCCTCGGACAGGTGCGCGGTGCCCAGCCAGGTGGCACCCCCGGCCAGTGCGGCCCGGGCGCTCGGCAGCAGACCGTGCCCGTAGGCGTCGGCCTTGACCACGGCCATCACCTGGGCGGTCGGGGCGTGGCCGCGCAGCGCCCGGACATTGGCCGCGATCGCGTCCAGGTCGACCACCGCGGCCGAGGGCAGACCATCCGGGAGCCCGGGCCCGTCGGGCCGGGTCGGCAGCGCGGGCAGCTCAGGTTCGGGCACGCTCATAACGGCCGATTGTCGCAGCCCAGCCGCGCTCCTGCCGCCCGGCCCAAGCTGAGAACCCGCCCTGAACCAGCCGGGAACACGCTCAGTGGCGGAGCAGGGCGGCCACCGTAGCGGGCACCTTCGCAGCCACATCCAGACTCACGATCGGGCCGCCGTCCGAGGCCCGGGCCGCGGCCTTGCCGTGGACGAAGGCGGCCACGCTGCCCGCGTCGAACGGGCTCAGCCCACCGGCCAGCAAGGCCCCGGCGATCCCGGCGAGCACGTCCCCGGCACCGGCGGTGGCCAGCCACGAAGGCGCCTCGGCCTGGCTGCGGGCGTGACCGTCGGGCCGGACCACGAGCGTGGTCGAGCCCTTCAGCAGCACCGTGGCCCCGGTCAGCCGGGCCGCGGTGTGGGCGTGCCGGTAGGGGTCGAGCTCGACGTCCTCGCGGTGCGTCTCCTCGCCCAGGTCGCTCAGCAGCCGGGCCAGTTCGCCCGCGTGCGGGGTGAGCAGCAGGTGGTCGGAGCGGTCGGGCACGGCGCCGCTGGAGTCGGTGTGGGCCCGCAGCTCGTCCGGGAACAGGCCGAGGGCGCCGGCGTCGAGCACGCACGGGTGGCCGGACTCGAGCGCCTCGTGGATCGCCTCCGGCTGGTCGTCGGCGGCCTCCGGCACCACCCCGGACCCGAGCAGCCAGGCCTGCACCCGGCCGGTGCCGGCGACGATCTCCGGCCAGGCCGACCGCACCGCGGCGGTCGCGTCCTTCGGGCCGACGTAGCGGACCATGCCGACCCCGGTCCGGACCGCCCCGGCGACCGCGAGCACGGCCGCACCCGGGTAGCCGGCCGAGCCGGCCACGATGCCGAGCACACCGCGCCGGTACTTGTCCGCGCTCGGCGGGGGCACCGGCCAGAGCCGGGCCACGTCGGTCGCGTTCAGCCGGCGCACCAGCGGCTCAGCGGGCAGGTAGGGGGCCAGACCGATGTCCACGATCTCCAGGTCACCCGCGGCCGCGCTGGCCGGCGGGAGCAGCAGGCAGGCCTTGGCCGCGCCGAAGGTCACCGTGACGTCGGCCCAGACGTGCGTCGATCCGGTCGCCCCGGTGTCCGGGTCCACTCCGCTGGGCAGGTCCACGGCGACCACGGCGGCGTGGTCGGGGATCCGGTCGACCAGCCCGGCGGCGGGCTCCCGCAGACCGGGGCGGCCGCCCAGGCCGAGCAGGCCGTCCAGCACCAGGTCGGCGTGCTCCAGCTGGGCCCAGGCCTCGACCGCGGTGTCCAAAGTCACCTGCACGCAGCGGCCCCCGGCCGAGACCAGGGCGGCGCTACCGGCCGGATGCACCGTTTCCGAGGTCAGGAACGCGGTGACGGAGACCCCGCGGCGAGCCAGCCGGGCGCCGGCGAAGAGCGCGTCGCCACCGTTGTCACCGGGGCCGACGAGCAGAACCGCCCGCCGGCCGGACACGCCCCCGGACCGCTCGCGCAGCACCCGGGCGCAGATCACGGCGAGACCGGCGGCGGCCTGCTGCATCAGCGCCCCGTCCGGCACCGTGGCCATCACCTGTTGCTCGGCCTTGCGCAGATCCTCCACGCCATAGGCCACGGGTCCGACCTGTCGGCGGCCCGCCATTGGGTTCGCACGTGTCATCCGCACATCTAAGCAACAGACCCTGGGTGTGCACGTGTGCGGGAGGGTGGGGTGGGGCGAACGGGCGCCGCACACGACCTACACCGACGATGCAGCCCCGGCCCTCCCGTGGTTACTCGACGGTGACGGATTTCGCCAGGTTACGGGGCTGATCGACGTCCAGGCCCTTGGCCGTGGCCAGCTCACAGGCGAACACCTGCAGCGGGACGACGGTGACCAGGGGGGCCAGCAGGGTCGGCGTCTGCGGGACATAAATCACCTCGCTGGCGTACGGCACCACGTCCGAGTCGCCCTCCTCGGCGATCACGATGGTGCGCGCGCCCCGGGCGTTGATCTCCTGGATGTTGGAGACCACCTTGGAGTGCAGCGAGTCCCGGCCGCGGGGCGAGGGCACGATCACGAAGACCGCCTGGCCCGGCTCGATCAGCGCGATCGGGCCGTGCTTGAGCTCACCGGCGGCGAAGCCCTCGGCGTGGATGTAGGCCAGCTCCTTGAGCTTGAGCGCACCCTCCATCGCCACCGGGAAGCCGACGTGCCGGCCCAGGAACAGCACCGAGCGGGTGTCGGCCATCCACCGGGCCATGGTGCGGACCTGCTCCAGGCCGTCCAGCACCTTCTGGATCTTGTCCGGCATGGCCTGCAGCTGGCCGAGGATCTCCCGCAGCTCGTCCGGGTACTTGTTGCCGCGGACCCGGGCCAGGTAGAGCCCGAGCAGGTAGCAGGCGGTGATCTGGGCCAGGAAGGCCTTGGTCGAGGCGACCGCGATCTCCGGGCCGGCGTGGGTGTAGAGCACCGCGTCCGACTCGCGCGGGATGGTCGAGCCGTGGGTGTTGCAGATCGCCACGGCCTTGGCGCCCTGCTCGCGGGCGTGCCGCAGGGCCATGATCGTGTCCATCGTCTCGCCCGACTGGGAGATCGCCACGACCAGGGTGCGGGCGTTCACCACCGGGTCGCGGTAGCGGAACTCGCTGGACAGCTCGACCTCGACCGGGATCCGGCACCAGTGCTCGATCGCGTACTTGGCCACCATCCCGGCGTACGAGGAGGTCCCGGCGGCCAGCACGACGATCTTGTCCACCGAGCGCAGCAGGGCCTCGTCGATGTGCAGCTCGTCCAGGATCAGGTTGCCGGCCGCGTCGGTGCGGCCGAGCAGGGTGTCGGCCACCGCCTGCGGCTGGTCCATGATCTCCTTGGCCATGAACGAGGGGTAACCGCCCTTCTCGGCGGCCGCCGCGTCCCAGTCCACGTGGAAGCGCGTGCCCTCGATCGGGCCGCCCTGGAAGTCGACGATCTCGACCGAGGACGGGGTGATCGTGACGATCTGGTCCTGCCCGAGTTCGATCGCCTCCCGGGTGTGGCCGATGAACGCGGCCACGTCCGAGCCCAGGTAGTTCGCGCCCTCGCCGACCCCGACCACCAGCGGTGAGTTCCGCCGGGCGCCGACCACCGTGTCCGGTACGTCGGCGTGCACGGCGAGCAGCGTGAAGGCGCCCTCCAGCCGGTTCACCACCAGGCGCATCGCCTCGGTCAGGTCGCCGCTGGTCTCGTAGGCGGCGTTCAGCAGGTGCGCGGCCACCTCGGTGTCGGTCTGGCTGAGGAACTCCACGCCGTCGGCGATCAGCTCGGCCTTGAGCACCGCGAAGTTCTCGATGATGCCGTTGTGGATCACCGCCACCCGGCCGTTGCCGGCCAGGTGCGGGTGCGCGTTGGCGTCGGTCGGGCCGCCGTGGGTGGCCCAGCGGGTGTGGCCGATCCCGGTGCTGGCGGGCGCGGGCGGTTCCGCCTGCAGCGTCTCCTCCAGCCGGGCCAGCTTCCCCGACCGCTTCGCCGACCAGAGGCGTCCCTCAATCTGAAGGGCGACCCCGGCCGAGTCGTACCCCCGGTACTCCAGCCGGCGAAGGCCTTCCAGGACGACGTCGAGCGCTCCGGAGTTCGCCGAGGCCGGATCGGTCACGTAGCCCACGATTCCGCACATGGTCACTGAGAATAGTCGGCCTACCCAGGTGTCCGGCCCCAGAACGATCTGCGTCACACCTACGGACAACTGAGGACGCCGGTGCGAAGGGCACAATGGCCCGGTGTCCAGGCGTCTAGCCCCTTTGAGTGCTCCCTCGACGACGAACAGCACCCCCTACGTGGAGCTGGATCGCGAGGCCTGGCGCGCGTTGCGGGCCAACACCCCGCTCACCCTGACCGCCGAGGACGTGGACCGGCTGCGCGGCCTCGGCGACGTGCTCGACCTGCGCGAGGTCGAGGAGATCTACCTGCCGATGAGCCGGCTGCTGAACCTCTACGTGGCCGGCACCGCCCAGCTGCACCAGGCCACCTCCACGTTCCTGCAGGAGGCCCCGGCCCGTACCCCGTTCGTGATCGGCATCGCCGGATCGGTCGCGGTCGGCAAGTCCACCACCGCGCGGATCCTGCGCGAGCTGCTGACCCGCTGGCCGGGTACCCCGAGCGTGGAACTGGTCACCACCGACGGCTTCCTCTACCCCAACGCGGAGCTCAACCGGCTCGGTCTGATGAGCCGCAAGGGCTTCCCGGAGTCCTACGACGTGCGCCGGCTGCTGCGCTTCGTGGCCGACGTGAAGTCCGGCCGGCCGGAGGTGCACGCCCCCGTCTACTCCCACCTGACCTACGACATCGTGCCCGACGAGCAGGTCGTCGTGCGCCGCCCGGACGTGCTGATCGTCGAGGGGCTGAACGTGCTGCAGCCGGCCCGGGTCCGAGCCGACGGGCGGCAGGGCCTGGCGGTCAGCGACTTCTTCGACTTCTCGATCTACGTGGACGCGCACACCGAGCAGGTCCGGCAGTGGTACGTGAACCGCTTCCTGCGTCTGCGGGAGACCGCGTTCACCCGGCCAGAGTCGTACTTCCAGCGGTACGCGGCACTGACCGACGCCGAGGCGGTGTCCACCGCCGAGCGGATCTGGCACGACATCAACGAGAAGAACCTGGTGGAGAACGTCCTGCCGACCCGGGGGCGGGCCACCCTGATCCTGACCAAGGGCGCCGACCACGCGGCCCGGCGGATCCGGCTGCGAAAGCTTTAGCCGGCCGGGCAACCTCGATCGCTCTCCCCGGCGTGTGACTTCCTGAGGAACCACACATCGAGGGGGAAGACGCAATGGACGACGACGCCGGCTTCCGGCAGTTCGTCACCGCCCGCTGGCCGGCCCTGGTCCAGAGCGCGTACCTGATCACCGTGGACCGCGGCATCGCCGAGGACTGCGTGCAGGAAGCGCTCACCCGGGTGCACCGGCGCTGGCACCGACTGGGTGACGGTAATCCGGAGCCGTACGTGCGCAAGGCCGTGGTGAACGCGGCGTTGTCGTGGCGTCGTAAGCGCCGCATCCGCGAGGTGCCTTTGGAGGAGGCGCCGTTTCCGGTGGCGGCCGAGCCGATGCGGCCGGGCCTGCTCGAAGTGGACGAGGAACTGGTCGTCGCCCTCCGATCCCTACCCCCGCAAATGCGCGCCGCCGTGGTGCTGCGGTATCTGGAAGATCGTTCCGAGGCTGAGACCGCGCACCTGATGGGCTGTTCGCCCGGAACGGTGAAGAGCGCGTCGAGCCGCGGGGTGGCTCGGCTGAGAGCCGCACTGGCGGAAATTTCCCTACCCCCGTCTCCGGACTCGCCCCGGAGCGAGTCCCCGGCCACGCGCCGGTTCTCGGAAGGAGCATGGTGATGAAGCCGACCGACAGCGCTCCCGAATCCGGGCTACCCAGCGACCTGGCCCTGCGCCTGCACCGACTGGCGGTGGCCTCGACGGCCGAGAGCCGTCCGTTCCCTCGCCTCGACACGTCGATCCGCCGGTCCCGGATCACCCGCTACGGCGGGCTCGCCCTGGCCTGCGTGGTGGCGTTGGCGGTGATCGCGGTCGAGGTCCTGGCCGGCGGGGCGATCGACCGGGCCGGTCAGCCGGTGCCAGCCGCACCTTCCCCGAAAATCGTCGCCGCGTTGAAGCAGGCCGGTTACGGCACCACGACGTCCGGCAGTCTCCGCGGTGACCGCGCCTGGCTCGACGCCTTCGCCGCGCAGGTACGTTCGGCTACCCCGGAAGTGCCCGATGACGGCGTCGTTCAGGTGGTCGCGGCCGGTGACATCGAGGGGCGGGCCCGGTTCGCGGTGGTGCTCCTGCAGACCACCGGCGCATCGGTGGCTGGGCCCCGGAACTGGACCCGGGAGATCTGGCTCGGCGCCGCCGGTGGCCCGGCGACGGCGATGCGGATGGTGCAGTCCGAAAGCGGGAACGCGCCGGGCGAGATCCCGGTCGACCCGGTGGCCTATTTCGGAAAGGCGACCGACCCGCGCAAACTGAAGGACGCGGTGGTGGTGACCGCCGCTCCGGGTGCGGACCAGGTCTTCGTGACCTCGAAGAAGCACCTCGACCTGTCCGACCCCGGCAGCTACGGCGGTACGAGCCACAATCTGAGGAAGACCGGACCAGGAATCTGGGCCGCCGCGATCACCCCGGCCGAGTACTCCATCTCCGAGATGGCGGTGAACCTGGCGCCGATCCGGAGTGTCACCGAAGCTCCCGGGTTCGACCTCTCGGCGGTGGCCCCGCCGGGCACGGATCCAACCGATCTGGAATGGCTCACCGACCGGATGGACCGGGACCTGAAGCCCACCCGCACCGAGGTTCCGGTGTACGCAGCCGCGATCCCGGACCGGCGGAAAGGGCAGTTGGTAGCGGCCCTTTGGCGGTCCCCGGCCGGTATCTACGTCTACAGCCTGGTCGAGCACGATCCGGCCGGGAGCGGCCCGGTCCGGGTGTGGCACGGCAACGGGCTGCGGCCGGCCGGGGCCCAGCCCGACGCGGTGATGGCCGGGACCCGGATCGAGGACGGCCCGGCCTACCGGTACCTCCTGCTCGCCCCCGAGGGAAGCACCCGGGTACGGGTCGGGAAGGTCACCGCCGCCGTCAGCCACCGACTGGCCGTGGTGGACGTGCCCGACGACGGTGAGGAGGACGGAAGCACGCCGAGCCCGGCCGAATTCCTCGATCCCAACGGAACGGTGATCGGCCGCATCCGCCCGGTGCTGGGCGACGGTGCGGCGACCGAGCTCCAGGAGGATGCGGTTCCCCGAGGGGACGGCACCTCCGTGCGTCCCTGATTCCGGACTCGAGCAACCCCACCAGCGTTCTGTGCGTATTGCTCCCCAGTCGGGCCACGATAGGCCTGAGGGGGAAGGGATGCGCTGATGGAGGACGACGAGGCTGCTTTCCGGCAGTACGTCACGCAGCGCTGGCCCGCCCTGGTCCAGAGCGCCTACCTGATCACCGTCGACCGCGGCATCGCGGAGGACTGTGTACAGGAGGCCCTGGCCCGGGTGTACCAGCGCTGGCACCACGTACAGGGGGACAACCCGGAGCCGTACATCCGCCGCGCGGTGGTCAACGCGGCGCTGTCCTGGAGGCGCAAGCGCCGGATCCGTGAGGTGCCGCTGGACTCGGCGCCGACGCCCCAGACCTGGGATCCGGAGCCCCGGCAGCACAACGACCGGCTGATCGCCGCGCTGCGCTCGCTGCCGCCGCGGATGCGGGCCGTGGTGGTGCTGCGCTACCTGGAGGACCGCTCCGAGGCCGAGACCGCGCAGATGATCGGATGCTCGACCGGAACCGTGAAGAGCTCCGCCAGCCGCGGCGTGGCCCGGTTACGCATTGCCCTGGCGACCGCGGAAGGAGCCCACTGATGAACCGGACCGACGAGTCGGGCCTGCCCGACGAATTAGTGCACCAGCTGCACCGTTTGGCCGCGGACGAGACTGCCGGCAGCCGGCCCTTCCCCCGAGCGGAGGCCGCGATGCGCCGCCGCTCACCCATCACCCGATACAGCGCAGTGGCGCTGGCCGGAGCCGCGGCCCTCCTGGTCGTGTTGGTAGAGGTGTTCGCGGGCGGGGCGTTCCATCGATCGGACCAGGGCAGCCCGGCGGTGCCGAGGCCCTCGGCCACCGGGCAGCCGGTCACACCCCAGCAGGCGGGCTACCCATCGAAACCCGTTGGCTCACTGGCAAAGCAGACGGCCTGGCTGGCCGCCCTGAAACATCAGGTCCGCACCGCGCGGGAACTGCCCAAGGGCGGGCGGATCCGGTCGGACCGCGACGTGCTGATCGTCGCCGCCGGTGACGTGCAGGACCGGGCCCGATACGCGGACCTGTTCTATCGCGTGGAGATCGGCAGCCGCGAGTACTGGAGCCACGCCCTGTGGCTGGGGCCGTCCGGGGCCGCGGCCGACCAGATGTCCTCGGCCACCCTGGACCCCGGCGGCGTCGGTGGCTACATGACCGGCCGCCCGCAGATCTGGTTCGTCTCGCCCGGTCCGGCTCACCGCCCGGAGAACGCCGTGGTGATCGTGTCGGGTCCCCAGGGTCAGAGCGTGGACGTCGCCGTGAGCCGTACCTTCGGACACGACAGGGACGAAAATCTGACCGCTTCCACGCAGTACCGCGCCGTTCCCAAGGTCGCCGAGGGGCTGTGGGCCGACACCGTCACCAAGGACGAGTACGCCCTGGCGTCGGCGAGGGTGACGGACGCCAATGGAGTGCGGGGCGAGCAGAACGAATATTCCGACTTCCCCGGCTTCGACCTGACCTCGGTGGCCGCTCCGGGCACCGATCCGGCGGACCTGGAGTGGCTGAACGGGAACCTGGGCTCCACGTACTCCGTATCCACGGCCGAGGTCCCGGTCTATGCGGTCACCGCGCCCGTCCCGGCTGCTCCGAAGCAGCCGGAGGGGCAGGCCGCCGCCCTCCTGCTACGGGCCCCCAATGGCGCTCACGTGGTCTGCATCAGTGCGCACCTGCAGACCAAAGCCACTCAGATGGTGCTCTGGGGCGGTCAGACCGCGACCGATCCCGGGGTGCCGACGAAGGATGTGACGGCGGCGATCCGCTTCACTCACGGCCAGGTCTCGGACTACGTCGTGGTGGCTCCGGAGGGCGCCACCCGGGTCCGGGTCCGGAACACCACCGCCCCGGTAAGGAATCGGATCGCCGTGCTCGAGGTACCGCACGATGTCGACATCCCGCCGAACTGGGACGGGAAGACCCCGCTGAAGACCGTCCCGGCGGAAGTCCTGGACCAGAACGGGAAGGTGCTCGCCCGGGTCACTCCGCAGGAGCCGGGAGAGCAGGGCATGTCCACCGCCCAGAAGACGCCTGACGAACTCGGTGACGGGACGTCGGTACGCCCCTGAGGGCACGGACAGCAGCGAGGGCCGGTTCCGCAGGGCTGCGGAACCGGCCCTCGCGAACTTCCCTAGAGCGCCAGCCGGCTGCGCACCACCGAGGCCAGCCCGTCGGCCTCGGCCCGGGCCTGCTCGGCCTCCTTGGCCTCGACCATGACCCGGACCAGCGCCTCGGTGCCGGACGGGCGCAGCAGTACCCGGCCGGTGTCGCCGAGCCGGACCTCCGCCGCGGCCACCGCCGCCTGCAGCTCCGCGTCCTCGTGGCAGCGGCTCTTGTCCACGCCCTTCACGTTGACCAGGACCTGCGGCAGCCGTTCCATCACCGAGGCCAGCTCGGCCAGGGACTTGCCGGTCTGGGCCATCCGGGCCAGCAGGTGCAGGCCGGTCAGCACACCGTCGCCGGTGGTGCTGTGGTCGAGCATCACCACGTGCCCGGACTGCTCGCCGCCGAGCGAGTACCCCTCGGCCCGCATCTCCTCCAGCACGTACCGGTCGCCGACCGCGGTCTGCACCAGCCGGATCCCCTCGCGCTCCATCGCCAGGCGCAGGCCGAGGTTGCTCATCACCGTGGTGACCAGCGTCTTGTGGGCCAGCACGCCGCGATCGGCGAAGGCCAGGGCGAGTACCGCCATGATCTGGTCGCCGTCCACGTCCCGGCCCAGGTGGTCGATCGCCAGGCAGCGGTCCGCGTCCCCGTCGTGCGCGATGCCGATGTCGGCGCCGTGCTCCAGCACCGCCGCGCGCAGCGGCTCCAGGTGGGTCGAGCCGTAGCCGTCGTTGATGTTCAGCCCGTCCGGCTCGGCCCCGATCACCACCACCTCGGCCCCGGCCTCGCGGAACGCCCGCGGCGAGACCTCGCTGGCGGCCCCGTGGGCGCAGTCCAGCACCACCTTCAGGCCGTCCAGCCGGCAGGGCAGCGTCTCCAGCAGGTGGGCGACGTACTTGTCCCCGGCCTTGGCCAGGCGACGGGTGCGGCCGACCTCGGCGCCGGTGGGGCGGGCCCACGGCTCCTTGAGCCGCCGCTCGATCTGGTCCTCCACCTCGTCCGGCAGCTTGTAGCCGCCGGCCGCGAAGAACTTGATGCCGTTGTCCGGCATCGGGTTGTGCGACGCCGACAGCACCACGCCGAGGTCGGCCTCGGTGTCGTCGACCAGGAACGCGACCGCGGGGGTGGGCACCACACCCGCGTCCTCCACGTCGACCCCGGCGCTGGCCAGCCCGGCCATCACCGCGGCGGAGAGGAACTCACCCGAGGCCCGGGGGTCCCGGCCGACCACGGCGCGCGGGCGCCGGCCGTGGAAGTCGGCCACCTCGCCGAGCACGTGGGCGGCGGCCACGGCCAGGTCGAGCGCCAGCTCGGCGGTCACTTCCCGGTTGGCCAGGCCCCGTACGCCGTCTGTTCCGAATAGTCGCGCCACCGAGATCCTCCTAGCGGGAAGTGCCAAAAGCCTACGTGCTCACCGGTACCGCGGCAGGCCGGAACCGGACGATACACAGGAAGCCGGGCGGGTGGTTCACAGCGCCCGACCCGCCCCCGAACGCACGACGGCCCCGGAGCCGAATGACCCCGGGGCCGTGCGTGCGCAGCTGATACAGCCGGACGGCAGATCAGCGCTTGCTGTACTGAGGAGCCTTACGCGCCTTCTTGAGACCGGCCTTCTTCCGCTCCTTGGCCCGCGGGTCACGGGTCATGAAGCCGGCCTTCTTCATCGCCGGGCGGTTGGCCTCTTCGTCGATCGCGTTCAGCGAGCGGGCCACGCCGTGACGCAGCGCACCGGCCTGGCCGGACGTGCCGCCACCGTGGATCCGGCAGATGACGTCGAAGCGGCCCTCGGTCTCGGTGACCCGGAAGGGCTCGTTGACCAGCTGCTGGTGCACCTTGTTGGGGAAGTAGTCCTCAAGGGTGCGGCCGTTGATGGTCCACTGACCGGTGCCGGGCACCAGGCGGACGCGGGCGACGGCCTCCTTGCGGCGGCCGGTGGCCGAACCGGGGGCGGTGATGCTGGAGCCGCCGCCCTTGGCCGCCGGGGTGGCGGAGGTGTAGCTGCTGGGCGCGTCCTCTTCGTACTCTTCGCCGGTGGCGTCGGCAGCCACGTCTTCGACGGTGGACTCGGTCACGTTTCTCCTTGGTGCGCTGGGCTACGGGATCGCGGTCCGCGGGCGCCGGGTCTCCGGCTGCCGGGCGGGACTACTGCGCGATCTGGGTGATCTCGAAGGGGACGGGCTGCTGCGCGGCGTGCGGGTGCTCCGGGCCGGCGTAGACCTTGAGCTTGCCGAGCACCTCACGGCCGAGGGAGTTCTTCGGCAGCATGCCCCGGATCGCCTTCTCGACGGCCCGCTCGGGGTTCTTGTCCAGCAGCTCGGTGTAGGTGACCGCGCGCAGACCACCCGGGTAGCCCGAGTGGCGGTAGGCCTTCTTCTGCTCGCGCTTGTTGCCGGTCAGGGCAACCTTGTCGGCGTTGATGATGATGACGAAGTCACCACAGTCGATGTGCGGCGCGAAGGTCGCCTTGTGCTTGCCCCGGAGGAGCACGGCGGCCTGGGTGGCCAGACGACCGAGGACGACGTCGTTCGCGTCGATGACATGCCAGCGACGCTCGATGTCACCGGGCTTGGGAGTAAACGTACGCACTGGTCGCAGCCTCGTTCTGAGTCAGAGCATTCGGGTCGACATTCACATGTGCCACAGGCAGCAGTCACCACCGAGAATTCGGATGGACTGTTGCACCGCGCCCGACGTGCCACATACCAGCAAGGCTCGACATGACGGACGGGATCACACAACGAGGACCCAGATTACCGGCGCGCTTCCGGTGGGTCAAAACGCGACGTCGGCGCGCTCACCGTCAACCTCGGCTCCCGGCCCGCCGATGAAGGCCCTAAAGCCGATCCCCGGGGAGTTCTTCATCATGGCCGAGCAGCGCCAGTACGACTACGACCTGCTCATCATCGGCTCCGGCCCGGGCGGGCAGAAGGCCGCGATCGCCGCCGCCAAGCTGGGCCGCCGGGCCGCCGTGGTGGAACGCGGGGACATGGTCGGCGGGGTGTGCATCAACACCGGCACGATCCCGTCCAAGACCCTGCGCGAGGCCGTGCTCTACCTCACCGGGATGAGCCAGCGGGACATGTACGGCCAGAACTACCGGGTCAAGCAGGACATCACGCTGGACGACCTGCTGGCCCGGACCACGCACGTGATCGGCCGCGAGATCGAGGTGATCCGCAGCCAGCTCAACCGCAACGGGGTGGACCTGCTGCACGGCACCGGCCGGTTCACCGATCCGCACACCGTGCTGATCGAGGGCGGCCCGGGCGGCAGCCAGACGGTCACCGCGGAGTTCATCGTGATCGCCACCGGCACCACCCCGGCCCGCCCGGCCTCGGTGGAGTTCGACGGCAGCAAGGTGATCGACTCGGACGGCATCCTGCACCTCGAGCAGCTGCCCCGGTCGATGGTCGTGGTCGGGGCCGGGGTGATCGGGATCGAGTACGCCTCGATGTTCGCCGCGGTCGGCTGCAAGGTGACGGTGGTCGAGCAACAGGATCGCATGCTGAACTTCTGCGACCAGGAGATCGTCGAGTCGCTCAAGTTCCACCTGCGCGACCTGTCGGTCACCTTCCGGTTCGGCGAGAAGGTCTCCTCGGTCGAGCACAACGCCCACGGCACGGTGACGCACCTGGTGTCGGGCAAGAAGATCCCGGCCGACGCGGTGATGTACTCGGCCGGCCGGCAGGGTGCCACGGAGCAGCTGGATCTGGCGAAGGCGGGACTGGAGGCCGACCCCCGGGGCCGGATCACGGTGGACGACAAGTACCGCACCAGCGTCAGTCACATCTACGCCGTGGGCGACGTGATCGGCTTCCCGGCGCTGGCCGCGACCTCGATGGAACAGGGCCGGCTGGCCGCGTACCACGCCTTCGACGAGCCGGTGAACAGCCTGATCGGGATGCAGCCGATCGGCATCTACACGATCCCCGAGATCAGCTACTGCGGCTGGACCGAGGACGACCTGACCTCGTCCTCGGTGCCCTACGAGGTCGGCATCTCGCGGTACCGGGAGCTGGCCCGGGGCCAGATCATCGGGGACTCCTACGGCATGCTCAAGCTGCTGGTCAGCACCGGAACCCGAAAACTCCTGGGGGTACACGTCTTCGGCTCCCAGGCCACCGAGCTGGTGCACCTGGGCCAGGCGATCATGACCTGCGAGGGCACCGTCGACAACCTGGTCGACACGGTCTTCAACTACCCCACGCTCTCCGAGGCGTACAAGGTGGCCGCGCTCGACGCGGTGAACAAGATCCGCGCTGTGGAGCGGTTTTTCGCCTGACCTGACACCTCGAATGGTGGACGCTGGTGGGCACCGTGCCCACGAGCGTCCACCATTGGTGCACTAGGAGTGAGTTTGCTGCCGCTCCGACACATCCGCCTTACCTACCGACGCATCGCCAGGAACGATCACCCGCAGGCCGCCCTGCACGATGCCGAACGTCTCCGGGGTACGAGCGGAAAGCTCGCCGTCCACGTTGATCGCCAACTCGGGCTTCGTGACGACCCGGACGCTTCGCGTGGTGACGTGGAAGACGTGGTCGCTCTCGGTGAAAACCCCGCTGACGAAGTGCCGGGCGACCTGCCAGCGCTGCACCGGAGTGCCCCGCGGGATGGCATAGACGTCGAGCAGGTGGTCATCGATGCCGGCGTCCGGGGCAACCACGGCGCCCCCGCCGTAGAACCGCCCGTTGGCCACCGCGAGCTGCAGCAGATCGTCGAGTTCGACCGGGGGGTGATCGCCTTCCGGGAACTCCAGCCGGGCCGAGAAAGTAGAGAACTGCCGGTAGGCGCGGACCGCGGCGACGGGGTAGGCCAGCTTGCCGAGGCGCTTCTTCAGCTTGGGCGAGAGCTGCTCGGTGAGACCCACCGCCAGGCCGATGGACGAGACGTTGAGGAACCGGTCGTCGGTGCCGACCACGCCCAGATCGACCTCGACCACCTTGCCCTCGACGATGGTCCGGCACGCCCCGGCCAGATCGGTCGGCAGCCCGAGGGTGCGGGCCAGGTCGTTCGCCGTGCCGGTGGGCAGCAGCCCGAGGACCACGCCGGTACCGGACAGCTGCGCAGCCACCGAACTGACGGTGCCGTCCCCGCCCGCCAGCACGAGCAGCTCCATCCCGTCGTCGATGGCCTGCTGAACCACCTGGGGCAGCGTGGTCGGGTCGTCGACGGCCAGGGCCGCGGTCAGCTCGATCCCCAGCTCGGTGAGCAGGGTCCGGGCCTGGTCGAAGTCTTCCTGGCCGCGGCGGGAGGCGGTGTTGACCACGAGGACGGCCGGGATCTTGATCATCTCAGCAGGTTAGGGGGAAAACCGGCGCGGCGCCTCAGCGCGCCCGCTGCACTCTGGTCTCGTCCCAGACCGGTTCGTCCGACTCGTAGACCCGCCCGTCCGACCCGAACACCAGGAACCGGTCGAACTCCCGGGCGAACCAGCGGTCGTGGGTGACCGCCACGACCGTGCCCTCGAACGCCAGCAGGCCCTTCTCCAGCGCCTCGGCCGAGTGCAGGTCCAGGTTGTCGGTCGGCTCGTCGAGCAGCAGCAGGGTGGCCCCGGAGAGCTCGAGCAGGAGGATCTGGAACCGGGCCTGCTGCCCGCCGGAGAGCGACTCGAACTTCTGCTCGGCCTGGACACTCAGCTCGTACCGGTCCAGCACCCGGCTGGCCGCCTCGCGCGGCAGCCCGGACCGGTGCCCGTCGCCGCGGTGCAGGATCTCCAGCAGCGTGCGGCCGGCCAGTTCGGGGTGCTGGTGGGTCTGGGCGAACCAGCCCGGCCGGACCCGGGCGCCGAGCTTCACCGAACCGGTGTGCGGCACCGCTCCGGGCCGCGCGGTCGGGCCGTCCTCGATCGGCTGGTGCTCCACGTCCGGATCGCTACCCCCGGCCGCCAGCAGCCGCAGGAAGTGCGACTTGCCCGAGCCGTTGGAGCCCAGCACGGCCACCCGGTCGCCGAACCACAGCTCGGTGCTGAACGGCTTCATCAGGCCGGTCAGCTCCAGGTCGGTGGCCACCACGGCGCGCTTGCCGGTGCGCCCACCGGTCAGCCGCATGGTGACGTTCTGCTCGTTGGCCACCAGCTCGGGCGGGCCGGCCTCCTCGAACTTGGCCAGCCGGGTCTGCGCCGCGTGGTACTGCGCGGCCATCGAGTCCATGAACGTGGCCTTGGTCTTCAGCATCAGCACCAGGGCCTTGAGCTTGGCGTGCTCCTCGTCCCAGCGCCTTCTGAGCTCCTCCAGACGCGAGTTCCGGTCCTGCCGGGCCTGCGCGTAGGTGGCGAACCCGCCGCCGTGGATCCAGGCGTTGGCCCCGGCCGCGTGCGGTTCCAGGGTGACGATCCGGGTGGCGGCGTGCGACAGCAGCTCCCGGTCGTGGCTGACCAGCAGGACCGTCTTCGGCGTCTTCTGGAGCTGTTCCTCCAGCCAGCGCTTGCCCGGCACGTCGAGGTAGTTGTCCGGCTCGTCGAGCAGCAGCACCTCGTCCGTACCTCGCAGCAGGGCCTCCAGCACCAGACGCTTCTGCTCACCGCCGGAAAGGGTGTTCGTCCGTCGGTACTGGGCCTTCTCGAAAGGCATGCCGAGCGCGGAGACCGTGCAGACGTCCCAGGACGTCTCGGCTTCGTACCCACCCGCGTCCGCCCAGTCCGACAGCGCCTGCGCGTAGGCCATCTGCGTGGGCTCGTCGTCCCGCTCCATCATCGCCAGCTCGGAGGCGTCGAGCGCCTGGCCCGCCTTGCGAATGGGCGCGGGCGCGACCGAGACCAGCAGGTCACGCACCGTGGTGTCGTCCCGCACGCTGCCGATGAACTGGCGCATGACGCCGAGCCGGCCCTGCACCACGGCCGCCCCGCCGTGCGCGCCGGTGTCCCCGGCGAGGATCCGCAGCAGGGTGGTCTTGCCGGTGCCGTTGGGGCCGATCAGGGCGGCCACGGCACCGTCGGGCACCTTGAAGGTGACCTCGTCCAGCAGCGGGCGCCCGTCCGGGAGCGTGAAGGAGACCTGATTGACGTCGATACCGGGCACGTCCGTCAGTCTGGCAGCCCGATCTGCGGGTCGCCGCCCAATAATGCGTCAGGCCCCGCACCCACCGGGTGCAGGGCCTGACGGCTGAGCGTTCAGTCGATGATGTGGACCGCGGCCTCTTCGGCGCTGGCGGCCCCCTCGTCGATCCCGACGTCGCCGCCGATCAGATCCTTCTCCTCATCCGCGCCGAGACCTTCGTCCGGGTCGACCAGCCGGCCGGCCCGATCCTCGCCGACCTCGGAGTAGGACAGGTCCTCGTCCTCGATGCGGCTGTTGTCAACGGCGTCGACATTCTCGTCCGCCGGGGAAGCTTCCAGGTCCGAGGCCAGGTTCGGGTCGGGAACCTCCTGGGCCAGGCGCTGGTCGAGGGACTCCCCTTCCAGTTCCTCCTCGACGGTGGTACCGAAGCGGGTCATGCCGCCGGGCTTCTCCGGCGGGGAGTAGCCAGTTTCGTAGACCGTGGCGTCCACTTCGTCGTCACCGAAGGCCTGGTCGAGGTCGTAAGTCTCGTCCGAGCCGTCGTCGCCCGGCTGGTAGACCTCGTCCGAGTCGCCGGGCTCATTGGTCGAGATACTCATGGAGGCGACCCTGGCACTTCCGGGCCCCGGACGCCAATCGTGACCCCGGCCGATATCCCCTTGGGCCCCACCCAGTCGCGCCGTACCCCGCGAAGTCGCCCGAAAGCGTCCTTCATCAGGGTCTGAGCCCGGCCGGGTGGGGCCTGGAGGCGACTGCTACTTCTTCAGGTTCAGCCCGATCAGCACCGGGTCGTGGTCCGAGGTCCGGAACCGGTCCGGGGCGTACAGCGAGGCGATCTGCGCGGCCGTCTTGAAGTTGGTGTTGTAGTCCAGCACCGAGGGCTCGTCCGCGTTGATGTGCACGTCCTCCACGTCCTTGACCTGGCTCTTCAACGAGGCGCTGGCGAGCGCCTGGTCGAGGTAGCCGGACTGGCCGTCGAACACGTAGGAGTAGGACTTCTTCGACCCGATCTTCTGGTCGATCATGTCGGTGAAGCCCTTGGTCTTCAGCACCTGGATCGGGTCCTCCTTGGCGTAGGAGTTCAGGTCCCCGATGACCAGCACGTCCTTATCGCCGGCGGCCGGCACCAGGGTCGAGTCGATCCACCCGGCCAGGGTCGTGGCCTGCTCGACGCGGTGCGCGTTCCAGCAGCTCTGCCCGTCGTTCTGGTCCAGGTCGGCCCCGGTCGCGCCGTCACAGCCCTTCGACTTCAGGTGGTTGACGACCACGCTGACCTTGCCCCCGCCCTTCTTCTGCTGGAAGGTCACGGCGAGCGGGTGCCGCTCGAACAGGTCGTCGTTCTCGACCAGCGTCTTGACCGGGGCAACCGCGGCCGGCTTGTACAGAAGGCCCACCTTGATCGCGTCGTCACCGGCCACATTGGTGACGCCAGTGGCGGCGTCCGCGTCGATGTAGGCGTAGGTGCCGGGCTTGGTAGCGGCGTTCAGGGCCCCGGTGAGCTGCGCAATCGCGCTGTCGGCGCCGTAGCCGTCGTTCTCGATCTCCATCAGCCCGACGACGTCGGCGTCCAGGGACTTCAGGGCGGCGACCTCCTTGGCGGTCTGCCGCTCGAGCTCGGTGGCGTTCTCCGCGCCCCGGCAGTCCGTTGCGGCTCCGCCGACCCCGTAGGTACAGCCGGTGAACGTGTTGAAGTAATTGAGGACGTTGCTACTGGCCACCGTCAGGTCCCCGGAGACCTTGGAGGTCTTCGGGCGCGGGTTCGTGGCCTTGAAGTCGACCTTGCCGTTCAGGGCACCGATCGGGCGCAGCCGCCAGGCGTTGGGGCTGGCCGCGTTCCCACCCCAGGTGTAGGTCAGGACGCCGGTCGCGTTCGTCACCGTGTCCCCGGTGCGCAGCGTGTTCGTGGCGCTCAGCGGCTTCTCGTCCCGGCCGAAGACGATCGGGTCGGGGTTCTGGTTGTTCGTCGCGTCGTCGATCAGGAGCTGGTTCAGGTCGTTCGCGGCCTGCAGCTTGGCCCGCCGCGGGTCGGCCGCCGGATACACGTTGGTCGGCTGCATCAACCGGCCTCCGGAAGAGACGGTGACCTGGCCGAAGCGGCCCAGGAGGTAGTGCTCGGTAACGGTCAGCTTCTGCGGCAGACGGACCAGCATGCCCTCGTACCGTTCCAGCGCGTCGGCCGACGCGAGGGGCAACTTCACCGTGGTCGGAGTGACCTTCTTACCCGTCGCGCAGGTGTCGAGGGTGCTCAGGGTGATCTGGGTCTGGCCCTGGTACTCCGCCGCGGTACCGGTCACCTGCACCTGGTCGCCGACCTTGACCCGGTCGCCGCCCGGGGCGTAGACGAAGATCCCGTCCGAGGTGGCCTTGTCCTTGTCGCCACCGTCCTGCAGGAAGAAGCCCTGCAGGGTGGGCGAGGCGCCCTCGTTGTCGCTGACCACCACGCCGCGGACGGTGACCGAGCCGGTGATCGCGGCGGTGGCGCCGCTGCCCTGCACCGCCCCGATCGCGCTCACGTCGCCGGTACAGGCGGCGGCACTGGCCGTCTGGGGCAGGAGAAGGCCGAGACCCGTAAGAGTGGTCGCGGCAGCCAGGACGCCGGCCCCGAGGCGTCGACTGATGAATTGATGACTCTGGGTAGCGTCTTCGCGCCGGTTCGTCGTCACGGTCGAGGATCCTAAGGGTGATCTGTCCGTTTGGTGTGAACGGAACATGACCAACCGGCTAGCGGTCCTACCCCGGGAGAGTTCGCACCGCGCGAGACTCCGTCGCCCGCCGCGCCAATTCCTCATCCGGCGGGTAGCCCACTTCCTCGAGCACCAGCCCGTGCGGCGGAACCACGGCGACCTGGGGATCGCGCCGACGCCCGGTCAGGATCTCGGCCGGCCACTCCACCGGACGGCGCCCCTCCCCCACCGGCAGCACGGCACCGACCAGCGCGCGCACCATCGAATGACAGAACGCGTCGGCCAGCACAGTGCCCTCGAGCAGGCCGTTCTCGTCGCGATGCCAGGTGTAGGCGAGCAGGGTGCGGATCGTGGTGGCGCCCTCGCGGTGCTTGCAGAAGGCGGCGAAGTCGTTCAGGCCGACCAGGCGGGTCGCGGCGGCGCTCATGGCTTCGGCATCCAGGGGACGCCGGTGGCTGAGCACGTCACGGCGGCGCAGCGGGGGCGCACCGGCCGGATGATCGCTGACCCGGTACGCGTAGCGGCGGTGGATCGCCGAGAAGCGGGCGTCGAAACCCTCGGGGGCGATGCTGGCGCGGTGGACCCGGATATCGCCCGGCAGAACTCCGGCAAGGCGGGTGAGCAAGGCTGTTGCTGGCTGACGATCGCTGCGCCCAGGAAGCAGCTCCCAGGCCTCGAGAGGGAGATCGGCGTGGGCCACCTGACCGTTGGCATGCACCCCTGCGTCGGTACGGCCCGCCACCGTGAGCTTGGGCGGCTGGGGTAGACGCAGGATCGTGCCCAGAGCCTCCGCCAGCGTCTCCTCCACCGTGCGCCGACCCGGCTGAGCTGCCCATCCGCTGAACTCAGTGCCGTCGTACCCCAGATCCAGCCGAACCCTCAAACCCCCGTCCTTCACCATGCCCGTCCTCCCTCGCGACCCCACCACTTCCCCTTCGTGCCCCCGCCACTTCACCTTCGTGATCATGGACTTCTTCCCCCGTGATCATGGACTTTCTCTCCCGTGATCATGGAGTTTTACCTCGTGATCATGCAGTTCCGCCCCCGTGATCATGCAGTTCCGCCCGGGCGACCGAGCGACTGCGAGGGCGTGGAACGACGCGAGCCCGCCACCCCCAACCGGGGGCGACGGGCTCGTGTGCGAGAGCTACTTACTTCTTGCCGTCGACCGCGTCGTCCGCAGCCTCTTCGGCCAGCTCGGCCGCAGCGCCGGCGTCCTGGGCGTCCTTGCTGCCCGGGGCCTCGTCCTCGGCCACCACGGCGGCCGTCTCGGACTCGGCAGCGGCGTCGACCGAACCCTCGGCGTCACCGTCGACCTTGGCGTTCTCCGCCTCGGTCGCGGTGTCCTCGGCCGCCTGCTCGGCGGAGGCCGCGACGTTGCCGCGGGAGGCGCGGGCCGTGGCGGCCTCAGCTTCCCGGACCGTGGCCTGCTTGGCCGTCAGCGGCTCCAGAACCAGTTCGATCACGGCCATCGGGGCGTTGTCGCCCTTCCGGTTACCGATCTTCGTGATCCGGGTGTAGCCACCCTTGCGCTCGGCCACCACGGGGGCGATCTCGGTGAAGAGCACGTGCACGGCGCTCTTGTCGGTGATCGTCTGCAGGACCCGGCGGCGCGCGGACAGGTCGCCCCGCTTCGCGAAGGTGATCATGCGCTCGGCCAGCGGCTGCATGCGCTTGGCCTTGGCCTGCGTGGTGGTGATGGTCTTGTGCGTGAACAGCTGGGTCGCAAGGTTGGCGAGCAGCAGCCGCTCGTGCGCGGGACCACCCCCGAGCCGGGGACCCTTGGTGGGCGTGGGCATGTCGGTGAACTCCTAGAGATGCGCGCCCGGCGCGGGCGTTCGCCTCCCGCGCCGGGTTAGGGGGTTGTCAGAGCTGCTCGTCCTCGGCGAACGACATGTCGTCGTCCGCCCCGAAGCTGTCGACGACGAGGGTGGGGTCGAATCCGGGCGGGCTGTCCTTCAGCGACAGGTTCATGCCGTGGAGCTTGGCCTTGACCTCGTCGATGGACTTGGCCCCGAAGTTCCGGATGTCGAGCAGGTCGGCCTCGCTGCGCCCGACGAGCTCACCCACGGTGTGGATGCCCTCGCGCTTGAGGCAGTTGTAGGACCGGACCGTCAGGTCGAGCTCCTCGATCGGGAGCGCGAGGTCCGCGGCCAGGGCCGCGTCCGACGGGGACGGGCCCATGTCGATGCCCTCGGCCTCGAGGTTGAGCTCCCGGGCCAGCCCGAACAGCTCGACCAGCGTCTTGCCGGCGCTGGCCATGGCGTCGCGCGGCTGCATCGACGGCTTGGTCTCGACGTCGACGATCAGCCGGTCGAAGTCGGTCCGCTGCTCGACGCGGGTGGCCTCGACCTTGTACGTGACCTTCAGGACCGGGGAGTAGATCGAGTCGATCGGAATCCGGCCGATCTCCTGCTCACCGGTCTTGTTCTGGTTGGCCGACACGTAGCCACGACCACGCTCGACGGTCAGCTCGAGCTCGAGCTTGCCCTTCGCGTTCAGGGTGGCGATGTGCAGGTCGGGGTTGTGTACCTCGACGCCGGCCGGCGGCGCGATGTCCGCCGCGGTCACCGTTCCCGGACCCTGCTTGCGCAGGTACATCACGATCGGCTCGTCGTGCTCCGAGGAGACGACCAGTCGCTTGATGTTCAGGATCAGCTCGGTGACGTCTTCCTTGACCCCGGGCACGGTGGTGAACTCGTGCAGCACGCCGTCGATCCGGATGCTGGTCACCGAGGCACCCGGGATGCTCGAGAGCAGGGTGCGACGGAGCGAGTTGCCGAGCGTGTAGCCGAAACCCGGCTCCAGCGGCTCGATGACGAACCGGGAGCGGTGCTCGGAGACCGCTTCCTCGGCGAGGATGGGGCGCTGTGCAATCAGCACTGGTGTTTTCCCTTTCGGTACAGACGACCGCTATATGACGTCTGCGGAAGGCGACCCGCCGGCCCTCGGTCCGGCCGGCGGGTTTGGGTAAGTCAGACGCGGCGACGCTTGGGCGGGCGGCAGCCGTTGTGCGGGGTGGGGGTGACGTCCTGGATCGAGCCCACCTCCAGGCCGGTGGCCTGGAGCGAGCGGATCGCGGTCTCGCGGCCCGAGCCCGGGCCCTTCACGAAGACGTCGACCTTGCGCATGCCGTGCTCCTGGGCGCGACGCGCGGCGGCCTCGGCGGCCATCTGCGCGGCGAACGGGGTCGACTTACGCGAGCCCTTGAAGCCGACCTGGCCGGACGAGGCCCAGGCGATCACGTTGCCGACCGGGTCGGTGATCGAGACGATGGTGTTGTTGAACGTGCTCTTGATGTGCGCGTGGCCGTGAGCGACGTTCTTCTTCTCCTTGCGACGCGGCTTGCGCGACGCAGCGGACTGGCGTGACTTGGGAGGCATCTAAGGCTCTTCCTGGGAGGTCGTCGGTCCGTGCTCCGGACCCTTGGATCAGGGGTTCGAGCAGGACTACTTCTTGCCGGCCTTCTTCTTGCCGGCCACGGTGCGCTTCGGGCCCTTACGGGTACGCGCGTTGGTCTTCGTGCGCTGACCGCGGACCGGCAGGCCGCGACGGTGCCGCAGGCCCTCGTAGCAGCCGATCTCGACCTTGCGGCGGATGTCCGCGGCAACCTCGCGGCGCAGGTCACCCTCGAGCTTGAAGTTGCCCTCGAGGTGGTCGCGCAGCCGGACCAGGTCGTCCTCGCTGAGTTCGCGGACGCGCAGGTCGGCGCTCAGGCCAGTGGCGGCGAGGGTTTCCTTGGCGCGGGTCTTCCCGACGCCGAAGATGTAGGTGAGGGCGACTTCAAGTCGCTTTTCACGCGGGAGGTCGACTCCGACGAGACGTGCCATTGCAGCAGTTCTCTTCTCTGCTCGTATCGGGTTTGAAGCAGCGCCAGGTCCGGTTCACCTAGGAACCGGTCCCCGGCCCGATGGTCCGGGGGTGTCGCACCACGAGGTCGGGCGTGTCGCCCGAGCCCCGGGAGCGGGCCCTGCTGTTTGTTACGAGATCGTGCGGTGGTACCTGGTTCTGCTGGGCTCAGCCCTGGCGCTGCTTGTGGCGCACGTTGTCGCAGATCACCATGACCCGGCCGTTACGGCGGATCACTCGGCACTTGTCACAGATTCGCTTGACGCTCGGCTTGACCTTCATCGTGACTTCCGGGAGAGGCTGATGGATCGGGGCGGTAAAACAGGTGTCACTTGTAGCGGTAGACGATGCGCCCACGCGACAGGTCGTACGGGCTGAGTTCGACCACGACCCGGTCTTCCGGAAGGATCCGGATGTAGTGCTGGCGCATCTTGCCGGAGATGTGCGCGAGTACCTTGTGCCCGTTGGACAGCTCCACCCGGAACATGGCGTTCGGCAGCGCCTCCACCACGGAGCCTTCGATTTCGATGACGCCGTCTTTCTTCGGCATGTCCTCCGCTTTTCCTGTTGATCATTCGTCGCGGCCACCCGGCCGCTCACCGGTCACCCAGACGGGCGACCGGAAACGATCAGGTAGTTCACCAGACGGCTCCGACACGTGGAAGCACGTGCCTTTCGGCTGTCTCAGGCCGTCGGAAGAGGGGTCCCCAGCGACGAAGCAATACAGCACATGAGCCGACGTAGAAGTCTACGTCATAGCACGCCGCACGGGGAAATTGAGCTCAGGCCCCGGTGGCCCGGGCTGACACCTTCGCCCCCAGGCCGGACAGCTTGGCCACCCCGCCGTCGCGGGCGGTGAGCACCCACAGACCGTCCTCGAGGAGGGCCACCGAGTGCTCCCAGTGGGCCGCGTGACCGCCGTCCACAGTGGCGACCGTCCAGTCGTCCTTCAGCACTTTGGTGTCCGGGTTGCTAACCGTGAGCATCGGCTCGATGGCCAGGCAGATGCCGGCCTTGAGCTTCGGGCCGCGGTCGCGGGTGCGGTAGTTCAGCACGTGCGGTTCCTGGTGCATCTCGGTGCCGATGCCGTGCCCGCCGTAGTCCTCGACCAGGCCGAACCGGTCACCGACGAAGTCCTCGATCGCGACCCCGATGGCGTTCAGCCGGTCCCCCGCGACGATCGCCGCGATCCCCCGCCACATCGACTCCTCGGTGGTGTCGATCAGGTCCTGGTCGATCTTCACCTGCTCCGGGCTGCGCTCGTCGGGCTGCTCCGACGTCCCCGGCACCACCACGGTGATGGCCGAGTCGCCGTGCCAGCCGTCCAGGATCGCGCCGCAGTCCACGCTCACCACGTCGCCGGCCCGCAGCACCCGCTGACCCGGGATGCCGTGCACGACCTCCTCGTTCACCGACACGCAGAGCGTGGCCGGGTACGGCGGATGGCCGTAGTTCAGGAAGGACGGGACGGCGCCGCGGCCGACGATCAGCTCGTTCGCCACCCGGTCCAGGTCGGCCGTGGTCAGGCCGGGCGCCAGAACGGCGCGAACCGCATCCAGGGCGTCGGCCACGATCAGGCCGGCCGCTCGCATGAGCTGGACCTGTTCGGGCGTCTTGTACTGGATGCGGTCGCGACCGAGCATTTCTTCAGTTCTTCCTGGTTGTTCGGGAGCTTTTCGGCGTCCTCAGACGGCGAAGTCGTCGCAGGCGGCCAGCAGCCGGCCGGTGACGTCGCCGATGTCGCCCATTCCGTCCACCCGCTGCAGCAGATTGCGGTCCGAGTAGATGTGCACCAGCGGCGCGGTCTGCTCGGTGTAGACCTCGAGCCGGTGCCGGATGACATCCTCGGTGTCGTCCGGCCGGCCCTCGATCTCGGCCCGCTTCAGCAGCCGGTTGACCACCTCGTCCATGTCCACGGTCAGCTCGAGCACCGCGTCCAGCCGGCTGCTCGAGCCCGCCAGCATCGAGTCCAGCTCGTCCACCTGCGCCGCGGTCCGCGGATAACCGTCGAGCAGGAACCCGACCGCGGCGTCCTCTTCCAGGAGGCGGTTGCGGACCAGCTCGTTGGTCAGCTCGTCCGGCACGTACTTGCCGGACGCCATGATCTCCTCGACCTGCCGGCCCAGCGGCGTCTTGTCCGCGACGTTCTGCCGGAAGATGTCACCGGTCGAAATGGCCGGGATACCGAAGTGGGCGGCCACCTTCTTGGCCTGTGTGCCCTTACCGGCGCCGGGAGGACCGAGGATCACAAGCCTCATGGACGCACCACTCTCATCGCAGGAACCCTTCGTAGTGACGCTGCTGCAACTGGGACTCGATCTGCTTGACCGTCTCCAACCCCACACCCACGACGATCAGGATCGAAGTACCGCCGAACGGGAAGTTCTGGTTCGCGTTGACCAGGACCAGCGCGATCAGAGGGATCAATGCCACCATGCCCAGATACAGAGCACCAGCAAGAGTAATGCGACTCAGAACATATTCCAGGTAGTCGGCAGTCGGCCGCCCGGCGCGTATGCCGGGAATGAAACCGCCGTACTTCTTCATGTTCTCGGCGACCTCGTCGGGGTTGAAGGTGATCGCCACGTAGAAGTACGTGAAGAACACGATCAGCACGAAGTAGGCCGCGATGTAGATCGGGTGATCGCCCTTGACCAGGTTGTCGTTGATCCAGACCACCCATCCGGCGGTGCTGTTGTGCTGGAACTGGGCGATCAGGGCGGGCAGGTAGAGCAGGGACGACGCGAAGATCACCGGGATCACGCCGGCCATGTTCACCTTGATCGGGATGTACGTGGTGGTGCCGCCGTAGGCCCGGCGGCCGACCTGCCGCTTGGCGTACTGCACCGGGATCCGGCGCTGGCTCTGCTCCACGAAGATGACCGCCGCCATGATCAGCAGACCGAGCAGGATCACCAGGAAGAACGTGTTGTAGCCGTGCTCGGACTTGATCGCCCAGAGCGAGGACGGGAAGGACGCCGCGATCGAGGTGAAGATCAGCAGCGACATGCCGTTGCCGATGCCCTTCTCGGTGACCAGTTCACCGAGCCACATGATGAAACCGGTGCCGGCCGTCATGGTCAGCACCATCACCCCGAGGGTGAACATGTCGTCGTTCGGGATCAGGTTCGCGCTGCAGTTCGGGAACAGCTGGTTCGACCGGGCGATGGCCACGAAGGTGGTCGACTGCAGCACGGCCAGGCCGATGGTGAGGTACCGGGTGTACTGGGTCAGTTTGGCGGTGCCGGACTGACCCTCCTCCTTCAGCGCTTCGAACCGCGGGATGACCACGGTGAGCAGCTGGATGATGATCGACGCCGTGATGTACGGCATGATCCCGAGGGCGAAAACCGACAACTGCAGCAGCGCGCCGCCACTGAACAGGTTGACCAGCGCGTAGAGGCCGTTCGAGTTGTCGTTGCTGGCTTGGTCGATGCACTGCCGGACCGCGGAGTAGTCCACGCCGGGAGTGGGGATGTACGACCCGAGACGGAACAGCGCCATGATCGCTACGGTGAAGAAGATCTTGCGCCGCAGATCGGGGGTGCGAAACGCCCGGAAGAACGCGGTGAGCACGCAAAACCTCCAGCGTGCTGCCCTGGCCAGGCAGCTCGTCGTTACGGGCCGTGGGAGCGGCCGATGGGGAGCGCTTGGGGACCCGGCGGTAAGGCCCGCCCACAAGACGCCGGTCGGGTGACCCTAACATCCGGCGGCCCCCCTCATAGGGGAGCCGCCGGATGCGAAGGGTTGAGCGGGTTCTACAGCTCGGTGGCGCTGCCGCCGGCCGCGGCCAGCTTGTCCTTGGCGCTACCGGAGAACTTGTTCGCGGTGACGTTCAGCGCGACCGAGATCTCGCCGTCGCCGAGCACCTTGACCAGCTGACCCTTGCGGACCGCACCCTTGGCGACCAGGTCCTCGACGGAGACCGTGCCACCGTCGGGGAAAAGGCTGCCGAGCTTCTCCAGGTTCACGACCTGGTACTCGGTGCGGAACCGGTTGGTGAAGCCCCGGAGCTTGGGCAGCCGCATGTGCAGCGGCATCTGCCCACCCTCGAAGGCGGCCGGGACCTGGTACCGGGCCTTGGTGCCCTTGGTACCGCGACCCGCGGTCTTACCCTTGCTGCCCTCACCACGACCGACCCGGATCTTCGCGGTCTTCGCACCCGGGGCCGGGCGCAGGTGGTGCACCTTCAGCGCGTGCTCGCGCTGGCCTTCTGCCATCTCAGTCCACCTCCTCGACGGTGACGAGATGCCGCACCGTGTTGACCATCCCGCGGATCTCGGGACGGTCCTCCTTGACCACGGAGTGGCCGATTCGCTTGAGGCCCAGCGAACGCAGCGAGTCCCGCTGGTTCTGCTTGCCGCCGATCTTCGACTTGATCTGCGTGACCTTGATCTGAGCCATCAGCCGGCCACCCCCGCCGCACGGGCGCGCAGCAGCGCCACCGGGGCGACGTCCTCGAGGCTGAGACCCCGACGGGCCGCGACCTCTTCCGGACGCTCCAGGCCACGCAGCGCGGCAACGGTCGCGTGAACGACGTTGATCGCGTTGTCCGAACCGAGCGACTTGCTCAGCACGTCGTGGATCCCGGCGCACTCCAGCACGGCGCGGACCGGACCACCGGCGATAACCCCGGTACCGGGGGACGCCGGGCGCAGCAGCACGACACCGGCCGCCGCCTCACCCTGGATCGGGTGGGGAATGGTGCCCTGGATACGCGGAACCTTGAAGAAGGCCTTCTTCGCCTCTTCGACGCCCTTGGCGATCGCCGCCGGCACTTCCTTGGCCTTGCCGTAGCCGACGCCGACCGTGCCGTCGCCGTCACCGACGACGACCAGGGCGGTGAAGCTGAAGCGACGACCACCCTTCACGACCTTCGCCACCCGGTTGATCGTGACGACGCGCTCGACGAACTGGTTCTTGTCCTGGCCGCCGTCCCGACCGCCGCGGTTGTCGCGGTCGCGGCCGCCCCGGCGACCGCCGCCGCCGCTGTTCTCGCCGCCGCTGTTCGGGCCGCCGGAGTTGTTGTTACCTCCGGGCCCGCGACGCTGAGGTCCAGGCATTAGACGTTCCTTCCCTCTGTCTTCGAAATGGTCAGCGTGCGCATCGGCTAGAGAACCAGCCCGGCCTCACGGGCGCCGTCCGCAATCGCGGCGACGCGTCCGTGGTAACGGTTCCCGCCGCGGTCGAAGACCACGGCCGAGACACCGGCGGCCTTGGCGCGCTCCGCAACCAGTTCGCCGACCTTCTTGGCCTTGGCGGTCTTGTCGCCGTCGAGGCCGCGCAGGTCCGCCTCCATGGTGGAGGCGGAGGCCACGGTCTTGCCCGAGGTGTCGTCCACGACCTGCACGAAAACGTGCCGAGCGGAACGGTTCACGACCAGGCGCGGGCGCTCGGTCGAGCCCCGCAGCTGCTTGCGCACTCGCAGGTGGCGGCGGGTACGGGAGGCCGACTTGCTCTTGGCCGCGCCCCCACCGCTGCGCTTCAAACCGATAGCCATTACTTCTTGCCCGCCTTTCCGACCTTGCGCTTGATCACTTCGCCGGCGTAGCGAACGCCCTTGCCCTTGTACGGGTCGGGCTTGCGCAGCTTCCGCAGGTTGGCCGCAACCTCGCCGACCGCCTGCTTGTCGATCCCGGAGACCGAGAAACGCACCGGCCCGTCGGTCGCGAAGGTGATGCCGGCCGGGGGCTCGACGGTGATCGGGTGGCTGTAACCCAGGGCGAACTCGAGGTTGCCGCCCTTGGCCGCGACCCGGTAACCCGTGCCCACGATCTCAAGCTTCTTCTCGTAGCCCTCGGTCACGCCGACCACCATGTTGGCGATCAGGGTGCGGGTCAGGCCGTGCAGTGCACGCGAGGCCCGCTCGTCGTCCGGGCGGGTGATCCTGACCGTGCCGTCGTCCTCGCGGGCGACGGTGATCGGCGCCGCGACGGTGTGGCTCAGGGTCCCCTTGGGGCCCTTCACCGTCACCTGCGCGCCGTCGAGGGTCACATCGACGCCGGCGGGAACGGTGATCGGCAGTCGTCCGATTCGGGACATGCTCTCTCTCCCTTCCCGTTACCAGACGTAGGCGAGGACTTCCCCACCTACGCCCTTCTGCTTGGCCTGCTTGTCGGTCATCAGTCCGGACGAGGTCGACAGGATCGCCACGCCGAGTCCACCGAGGACGCGGGGCAGGTTCGTCGACTTCGCGTAGACCCGCAGACCGGGCTTGCTGATCCGGCGCAGGCCGGCGATCGAGCGCTCCCGGTTGGGGCCGAACTTCAGCTTGATCGTGAGCGTCTTGCCCACCTCGGCGTCGGCGACCTCCCAGGAGGAGATGTAGCCCTCCGCCTTGAGGAGATCGGCCACGTTCGCCTTCAGCTTGCTGTAAGGCATCTGGGTCTGGTCGTGGTACGCGGAGTTCGCGTTCCGCACGCGGGTCAACATGTCCGCGATCGGATCGGTCATCACCATTGGGCAGTTCCGCCCTTTCCCACCGCGGTTTCGGCAACCTTCTCGGAGGCGTCGACCTGCGGCGTAGTTGTTTCTTCGAGGAACGCGGGGAGGTATTCCGGTACATCGTGCCGCAGCGTCACCAGGCCCGTCGGGAGGCTGGAGCGCAGCGAAACCATGCGATTGTTGCGCACCGTACGACGGCGACCGGACCGGGGCGCCACCACGGTGGCGCCCGGCGTGTGGATCGTCAGCTGGGACACGGCCGGCCTACCAACTGCTCTTGGTGACGCCGGGCAGCTCGCCCCGGTGGGCCATCTCGCGCAGGCAGATCCGGCACAGGCCGAACTTGCGGTAGACCGAGTGCGGGCGGCCGCAGCGCTGGCACCGGGTGTAACCCCGGACGCCGAACTTCGGCTTGCGCGCCGCCTTGTTGATCAGCGCAGTCTTCGCCACGTCAGTTCTCCTTGAACGGGAAACCGAGGAGCTTCAGGAACGCGCGCCCCTCTTCGTTATTGGTCGCCGTCGTCACGACGGTGATGTCCATGCCCCGGACCCGGTCGATCCGGTCCTGGTCGATCTCGTGGAACATGGACTGCTCGGTCAGGCCGAACGTGTAGTTGCCCCGACCGTCGAACTGCTTGCCGTTCAGACCGCGGAAGTCACGGATACGCGGCAGGGCGATGCTCACCAGCCGGTCCAGGAACTCCCACATCCGGTCGCCGCGCAGCGTGACGTGCGCGCCGATCGGCATGCCCTCACGCAGCTTGAACTGCGCGATGGACTTGCGGGCCTTGGTGACCTGCGGCTTCTGGCCGGTGATCGCGCTCAGGTCGCGGATCGCGCCGTCGATGAGCTTGGAGTCGCGGGCGGCTTCGCCCACACCCATGTTCACGACGACCTTGACCAGACGCGGGGTCTGCATCACGTTCGGGTAGCTGAACTGCTTGCGCAGCTCCGGGGCGATCTCGGCGTCGTACCGGGCGCGGAGCCGCGGCTGCGCCTTGGTGCCCTCATCGGTAACAGTCATGGTCACAGGTCCTTACCGGAACGCTTGGCGAAGCGAACCCGCACGTTCTTGGTCTTGCCGTCGCGCTCGACGGTCTCGACCCGGACGCCGACGCGGGTGGGCTTCTTCGTCTCGGGGTCGACCAGCATCAGGTTGCTGATGTGGACGGGCGCTTCCTGGGTGATGATCCCGCCGGTCTGCGAACCCCGGTTGGTCTGACCCTCTTTGGTGTGGCGCTTGACCCGGTTGATGCCCTCGACCAGCACTCGCTCGGTCTCCGGGTAAACGGCGATCACCTTGCCGGTCTTGTTCCGGTCGCCACCGTTCTTCTGCGAACGACCGGTGATCAGCTGGACGGTGTCGCCCTTCTTGATCCTCAACTTCGCCATCTCAGAGCACCTCCGGAGCCAGCGAGATGATCTTCATGAACTTCTTGTCACGCAGCTCGCGGCCCACCGGGCCGAAGATGCGGGTGCCGCGCGGGTCGCCGTCGTTGCGGAGAATCACCGCGGCGTTCTCGTCGAAGCGGATGTACGAGCCGTCCGGCCGGCGACGCTCCTTGACGGTGCGCACGATGACGGCCTTGACGACGTCGCCCTTCTTGACGGCGCCGCCCGGGATCGCGTCCTTCACGGTCGCGACGATGACGTCACCGATGCCGGCGTACCGACGGCCCGAGCCACCGAGAACGCGGATGCAGAGAATTTCCTTCGCACCCGTGTTGTCGGCGACGCGCAGCCGGGACTCCTGCTGAATCACTTGGCCTTCTCCAGAATCTCGACCAGGCGCCAGCGCTTGGTGGCCGACAGCGGACGGGTCTCCGAGATGGACACCAGGTCGCCGATGCCCGCGGTGTTGGCCTCGTCGTGCACCTTCACCTTGGTCGTGCGGCGGATGACCTTGCCGTAGAGCGGGTGCTTGACCCGGTCCTCGACCTCGACCACCACGGTCTTGTCCATCTTGTCGCTGACGACGTAGCCGCGGCGGGCCTTGCGGTTGCCACGCACCGGGGCGTCAGCCTGGGTGTTCTCACTCATCCTCAGGCCTCCGGGGTGGTGGTGATGCCGAGCTCGCGCTCGCGCATGATCGTGTAGATACGGGCAATGTCACGCTTCACCGCGCGCAGCCGCATGTTGTTCTCCAGCTGACCGGTGGCGGACTGGAAGCGCAGGTTGAACAGCTCTTCCTTCGCCTTCTTCAGCTCTTCGGCCAGGCGCTCGGCCTCGAAGCCGCGCAGGTTGGCCGGGTTCAGGTCCTTCGAACCGATGGCCATCAGCTTTCACCGCCTTCGCGCCGGACGATCCGGCACTTCATCGGCAGCTTGTGGATCGCCCGGGTGAGGGCTTCCTTCGCCACCTTTTCAGTCGGGAACGAGAGTTCGAACATCACGCGACCGGGCTTGACGTTCGCCACCCACCACTCCGGGGAACCCTTACCGGAACCCATCCGGGTCTCGGCCGGCTTCTTCGTCAGCGGACGGTCCGGGTAGATGTTGATCCAGACCTTTCCGCCACGACGGATGTGGCGCGTGATGGCGATACGAGCGGACTCGATCTGCCGGTTCGTCACGTACGCCGGCTCCAGGGCCTGAATGCCCCATTCGCCGAAGGTCACGGCGTTGCCGCCCTTCGACATGCCGGAACGCGTGGGGTGGTGCTGCTTGCGGTACCTGACCCGACGGGGGATCAACATGGTGCTCAGGCCTCCGATCCGGTGCCGGCAGCGGCCGGGGCGTCAGCGGCCGGCGCCGGAGCGGCGGACGCGTCGGCGGCGGGGGCGCTGTCAGCGGACTGCTGCGGACGACGACGCTGCGGGCGCTGCGCGCGACCGCCGCCACCCGGGCCCTCGCGACGCGGGCCGCGCGGCGGAGCCGCAGCCTGCTCACGAGCCAGCTCACGGCTGGTGATGTCGCCCTTGTAGATCCACACCTTCACGCCGATCCGGCCGAAGGTGGTGCGGGCCTCGTACAGGCCGTAGTCGATGTTCGCGCGGAGCGTGTGCAGCGGCACCCGGCCCTCGCGGTAGAACTCCGACCGGCTCATCTCGGCCCCGCCCAGACGACCGGAGCACTGCACCCGGATGCCCTTGGCGCCGGCCCGCAGCGAGGACTGCATGCCCTTGCGCATGGCCCGGCGGAAGGAGACCCGGCTGGCCAGCTGCTCGGCGATGCCCTGGGCGACCAGCTGCGCGTCCACCTCGGGGTTCTTCACCTCGAGGATGTTCAGCTGCACCTGCTTGCCGGTGAGCTTCTCCAGCTCGCCGCGGATCCGGTCGGCCTCGGCGCCACGGCGGCCGATGACAATGCCCGGACGGGCCGTGTGGATGTCGACGCGGACCCGGTCCCGGGTGCGCTCGATCTCCACCCGGCTGATCCCCGCGCGCTCCATGCCCTTGGACATGAGCTTGCGGATCGCGACGTCTTCCTTCACGTAGTCGCGGTAACGCTGACCACCCTTGGTGCTGTCGGCGAACCACCGGCTCTTGTGCTCAGTGGTGATGCCCAGGCGGAACCCGTGCGGGTTGACCTTCTGTCCCACTAGCGGGTCCTCCCATTCGCGGAGGCGGCCTGGGGGCCGCCCTTCTTCTCGGCCGGACCGACCACCACGGTGATGTGGGCGGTCCGCTTGCGGATCCGGTACGCCCGGCCCTGCGCCCGCGGCCGGAACCGCTTGAGCGTCGGGCCCTCGTCCACGTACGCCTCCTGGATGACCAGGGTGCGCTCGTCGAACGCCTCGGACGCGGCGGCGGCCTTCACCCGGGCGTTCGCGATCGCGCTCTGCACGACCTTGAGCACCGGCTCGCTGGCGGCCTGCGGAGCGAACTCCAGCACGGCAATCGCCTGCGGCGCCTGCTTCCCACGGATGAGGTCGACGACGCGGCGGGCCTTCATGGGCGTGACACGGACGTACCGCGCCTGCGCCTTGGCTTCCATCGCTGCTTCCTACCTTCTGTCGCTACTGACTGCTTGGGTGGGCGCGATCAGCGCCGGCGGCCCTTGCGGTCGTCCTTCTCGTGTCCGCGGAACGTGCGGGTGGGGGCGAACTCGCCCAGCTTGTGACCGATCATCGACTCGGTGACGAACACCGGGACATGCTTGCGGCCGTCGTGCACGGCGATCGTGTGACCGAGCATGTCGGGCACGATCATCGAGCGCCGGGACCAGGTCCGGATGACTGTCTTGGTCCCCTTCTCGTTCTGAACGTCCACCTTCTTCTGCAGGTGGTCGTCGACGAAGGGACCCTTCTTCAGACTGCGAGGCATTCTCGAAAGGCTCCTGTCAGCGCTTCTTGCCGGTACGGCGGCGGCGGACGATCATCTTGTCGCTCTCCTTGTTGGGGCGACGGGTGCGGCCCTCGGCCTGGCCCCAGGGGCTGACCGGGTGACGACCACCGGAGGTCTTACCCTCACCACCACCGTGCGGGTGGTCGATCGGGTTCATGGCCACACCGCGGACGGTCGGGCGCTTGCCCTTCCAGCGCATCCGGCCGGCCTTGCCCCAGTTGATGTTCGACTGCTCGGAGTTGCCGACCTCGCCGACGGTGGCGCGGCAGCGCACGTCGACGTTCCGGATCTCACCGGAAGGCATGCGCAGCTGAGCGAAGCGACCCTCGCGGGCCACCAGCTGCACCGAGGCGCCGGCCGAGCGGGCGATCTTGGCGCCGCCACCCGGGCGGAGCTCGATCGCGTGGACGACCGTACCCACCGGGATGTTGCGCAGCTCGAGGCTGTTACCCGGCTTGATGTCGGCGGTCGGGCCGTTCTCGATGCGGTCGCCCTGCTTCAGCCGGGTCGGCGCGATGATGTAGCGCTTCTCGCCGTCCGCGTAGTGCAGCAGCGCGATCCGCGCGGTGCGGTTGGGGTCGTACTCGATGTGAGCGACCGTGGCCGGAATGCCGTCCTTGTCGTGACGACGGAAGTCGATCACCCGGTAAGCGCGCTTGTGACCGCCGCCCTTGTGCCGGGTGGTGATCCGGCCGGTGTTGTTCCGGCCCCCGCTCTTGGTCAGCGGGCGCACCAGGGACTTCTCCGGCTCCGACCGGGTGATCTCCACGAAGTCGGCGACGGACGAGCCACGGCGGCCCGGTGTCGTCGGCTTGTACTTGCGGATTCCCATGTGAGTCAGTCCTCTTGCTGTTTCTCGGTTGTCGGTCTTCGGACGCCCTCAATCCGGCCTGTCGACCAGATGCGGATCGGAACGTTCAGGGAGTCAGGAGACCGGCCCGCCGAAGATGTCGATGGTGCCTTCGCTGAGGGTGATGATCGCGCGCTTGGTGTCCTTGCGCTTACCGGTGCCGGTCCGCGTGCGACGGGTCTTGCCCTGCCGGTTCGCGGTGTTCACCGAGGAGACCTTGACCCCGAAGACCGTCTCGACGGCCTGCTTGATCTCGGTCTTGTTGGCGCTCGGCGCGACGAGGAAGGTGTACTTCCCCTCGTCCAGGAGGCTGTAGCTCTTCTCCGAGACGACCGGCTGGAGCAGGATGTCGCGCGGGTCCTTGTGGACGCCTCCGATGGTGCTCACTTGGCAGCCTCCTTCGCGGTGACCTTGGTGACGACCGGGCTCTCGAGGAACGAGTCCAGCGCGGCCTTGGTGAAAACCACGTCGTCGGCGCAGAGCACGTCGTAGGCGTTCAGCTGGTCGAACGGCAGCACGTGCACGCCGTCCAGGTTGGCCAGGCTGCGCTTGCCGACCTCGTCGGTGCGGGTGACGACCACGAGCAGGTTGGACCGCTCGGTCAGGCCGGCCAGGGCCTTGGCCACCGTCTTGGTGGACGGGGCGTCGCCCTTGACCAGCTCGGACAGCACGTGCACGCGACCGTGCCGGTTGCGGTCCGACAGCGAACCGCGCAGGGCGGCCGCGATCATCTTCTTGGGGGTGCGCTGGGCGTAGTTCCGCGGGTGCGGACCGTGGACGACGCCACCGCCGGCGAACTGCGGCGCCCGGGTCGAACCCTGACGGGCCCGGCCGGTGCCCTTCTGGCGGTACGGCTTCTTGCCGCCACCGCGGACCTCGCCCCGGGTCTTGGTGTCGTGCGTACCCTGGCGGGCCGCGGCCAGCTGGGCCACGACGACCTGGTGGATCAGCGGCACGTTGGTCTGGGCGTCGAAGATCACCGCGGGGAGATCGACGGAGCCGACCTTCTCACCCACGCCGTCCACGACGTCCAGGCTCAGCTTGGTGGTGGTTTCGGTGACCATGGTCTCAGCCCTTCTTCGCCGCGGTACGGACCAGGACGATGCCGCCACGCGGTCCGGGAACGGCACCCTTGATCAGGAGCAGACCGCGTTCGGCGTCGACCGCGTACACGCTGAGGTTCTGCGTGGTCTGGCGCTCGCCACCCATCCGGCCCGCCATCCGCATGCCCTTGAACACGCGGCCCGGGGTGGCGCACCCGCCGATGGAACCCGGGGAACGGTGCTTGCGCTGCGTACCGTGCGAGGCGCCGAGGCCCTTGAAGCCGTGACGCTTCATCACACCGGCGTGGCCCTTGCCCTTGGTGGTCCCCGAGATGTCGACCGCCTGGCCGGCCTCGAAGGTCTCCACCGTGAGCTCCTGGCCCAGGCTGTACTCCGCGGCGTCCGCGGTGCGCAGTTCGAGCACGTGACGGCGCGGGTTGACCCCGGCCTTCTCGAAGTGCCCGGCCAGGGGCTTGGTCACCTTGCGCGGGTCGATCGCACCGAACGCGATCTGGACCGCCGGGTAACCGTCCTCCTCAGCGTTGCGCACCTGGGTGACGACGCACGGCCCGGCCTGAATGACGGTGACCGGGACGAGCCGGTTGTTCGCGTCCCAGACCTGGGTCATCCCGAGCTTCTCGCCGAGCAAGCCCTTGACGGCTCGCACCGTCGGCTTGCTGATCGTCTTCAGAGTCATGAGATGAGGTCCTTCTAGAGCTTGATCTCGATGTCCACGCCGGCGGGCAGGTCAAGCCGCATCAGCGAGTCCACCGTCTTCGGCGTCGGGTTGATGATGTCGATCAACCGCTTGTGCGTGCGCATCTCGAAGTGCTCGCGGCTGTCCTTGTACTTGTGCGGCGAACGGATGACGCAGAAAACGTTCTTCTCCGTCGGCAGCGGCACCGGCCCCGCGACCGTCGCGCCCGTCCGAACGACCGTGTCGACGATCTTGCGGGCCGAGCTGTCGATGACCTCGTGGTCGTAGGCCTTCAGCCGGATGCGGATCTTTTGTCCCGCCATGGCGTCGTTGCGCTCTCTTTCGCTTGGTCGACAGGCGGTGATCGGCCCGTCCTGCAGCCGGTCTGCACTGTCTGTGGTCCACCCGGTCCGTGAAACCGCGGTCCGGGCCTTCTGCTGGTCGTACTGGTGCTGCAACGTCTTCTACGACGCTGACACCCCGTTCTGGGTCAGATGAGCGAACACCGACCCCCGAGGTCGGGCGTGTCGCGTTCGCGGCTCAGACTTGTCCGTCGTGTCCGACGAGGACCAAGGGTCCGAGCCGGTAGTGCCAGGGCGGTTGCCTCGCGCCTACCGGTTGGTCCAATGTCCGCCCCGTAAAGGGCGCAGAAGACCGACCAGTGCGCGAGCAACCTGTCCAGTGTGCCAGACGGAGCCCACCATTGACCAATCCGTGAACACTCGGGGATCCCCGGACGCGTCGCCAGACCCGACATCTCCTGGCGCTCCCCCGCTTTCGCGTTTCGCGAGTTCGGGTTATGGCGGAGCTGCTGCCTCCGGACCCCGAAGGGCCGGGAGGACTCCCAGAAGGTGGCCGGCACGGCGGCGCGGGGACGAGGACCCCCGAACGCACGCCAGCGGCGACAGCCCGAAGGCTGCCGCCGCTGGTGGGTACTACTTGAGGATCTTGGTGACGCGGCCCGAGCCGACGGTCCGGCCACCCTCACGGATGGCGAAGAGCAGACCGTCCTCCATGGCGATCGGCTGGATCAGCTCGACCGACATCTCGGTGTTGTCGCCCGGCATGACCATCTCGGTGCCCTCGGGGAGCTTCACGACACCGGTGACGTCCGTGGTCCGGAAGTAGAACTGCGGACGGTAGGAGTCGTAGAACGGCGTGTGACGGCCACCCTCATCCTTGGACAGGATGTAGACGTTCGCCTCGAAGTTGGTGTGCGGGGTG
Organism: Kineosporia aurantiaca JCM 3230; assembly: GCA_000719025.1. Classification (GTDB taxonomy): domain Bacteria; phylum Actinomycetota; class Actinomycetes; order Actinomycetales; family Kineosporiaceae; genus Kineosporia; species Kineosporia aurantiaca. The sequence continues at coordinate 846,261 of JODP01000006.1, read as the reverse complement.
ATGGAACCCGGCTTCACCACGACCTGGCCACGCTCGACGTCCTCGCGCTTGATACCACGCAGGAGCAGACCGCAGTTCTCGCCGGCCATCGCCTCGTCCAGCGTCTTGCGGAACATCTCGATGGCGGTGACGGTGGTGGTGGTGCTCTTCTCCTTGATCCCGACGATCTCGACGGTCTCGTTGGTCTTGAGCACACCCCGCTCCACCTTGCCGGTGACGACGGTGCCACGACCGGTGATCGTGAACACGTCCTCGATCGGCATGAGGAACGGCTTCTCGGTGTCGCGAACCGGCTCGGGGATGTTCTCGTCCACGGCCTTCATCAGGTCGAGGAGCTTCTCCGACCACTCCGGGTCGCCCTCCAGCGCCTTCAGCGCGGAGACCTGGACGACCGGCAGGTCGTCACCCGGGAAGTTGTAGGACGAGAGCAGCTCCCGCACCTCGAGCTCGACGAGCTCCATGATCTCTTCGTCGTCCACCATGTCGGACTTGTTCAGAGCCACGACGATGTAGGGGACGCCGACCTGACGGGCGAGCAGCACGTGCTCACGGGTCTGGGGCATCGGGCCGTCGGTCGCCGCCACCACGAGGATGGCGCCGTCCATCTGAGCCGCACCGGTGATCATGTTCTTGATGTAGTCGGCGTGACCCGGGCAGTCGACGTGCGCGTAGTGACGCGTCTCGGTCTGGTACTCAATGTGAGCGATCGAGATCGTGATACCACGCTGACGCTCTTCGGGCGCCTTGTCGATCTGGTCGAACGCCTGGGTGTCCGGGTTCAGCTCAGGGTACTTGTTGTGCAGAACCTTGCTGATCGCAGCAGTCAGCGTCGTCTTGCCATGGTCGATGTGACCGATGGTGCCGATGTTGACGTGCGGCTTGGTCCGCTCGAACTTCGCCTTCGCCACGGGGTCCTCCTGTCGGACGGGTTGTTATCTGTCTGGGGTTCGACGGGATGCTGGTGGCGCGATTACTCGCCGCGAACCTTCTTGATGATCTCTTCCGCAACGTTCCGGGGAACCTCTGCGTAGGAGTCGAACTGCATGGTGTACACGGCCCGTCCCTGCGTCTTGCTCCGCAGGTCACCGACGTAGCCGAACATCTCCGACAGCGGAACCGTGGCCTTGACGACCTTGGCGCCGCTGACGTCCTCCATGGCCTGGATCTGACCCCGGCGGGAGTTCAGGTCGCCGATCACGTCGCCCATGTACTCCATCGGCGTGCGAACCTCGACGGCCATCATCGGCTCCAGGAGCACGGGGCTGGCCTTGCGGGCAGCCTCCTTCAGCACCATCGAGCCGGCGATCTTGAACGCCATCTCGGACGAGTCGACGTCGTGCGCCGCCCCGTCCAGCAGGGTGGCCTTGATGCCGACCAGCGGGTAGCCGGCCAGGATGCCGAACTGCATGGCGTCCTGGATACCGGCGTCCACGCTCGGAATGTACTCGCGCGGGACGCGACCACCGGTGACCTTGTTCTCGAACTCGTAGAACACGCCCTCGGACGTGTCCAGGGGCTCGATGGTCACCTGCACCTTGGCGTACTGACCGGAGCCACCGGTCTGCTTCTTGTGCGTGTAGTCGAGCTTCACGACCGCCTTGCGAATGGTCTCGCGGTAGGCGACCTGCGGCTTGCCGACGTTGGCCTCGACCTTGAACTCGCGGCGCATCCGGTCGACCAGGATGTCGAGGTGGAGCTCGCCCATCCCGGCGATGATCGTCTGGCCGGTCTCGTCGTCCTGGCGGACCTGGAAGGTCGGGTCCTCCTCGGCGAGCTTCTGGATCGCGGTGCCCAGCTTCTCCTGGTCGCCCTTGGTCTTCGGCTCGATGGCGACCGAGATGACCGGCTCCGGGAAGGTCATCGACTCCAGCACGATCGGGTTGCCCGGATCGGCCAGGGTCTCGCCCGTGGTCGTGTCCTTCAGCCCGATGACGGCGTAGATGTGACCCGCCGCCGCCTCCTCGACCGGGTTCTCCTTGTTGGAGTGCATCTGGAAGATCTTCCCGATGCGCTCCTTCTTGCCCTTGGTCGAGTTGATCAGCTGCGCGCCGCTGGCCACCTTGCCGGAGTACACCCGGATGTAGGTCAGCTTCCCGAAGAACGGGTGCGCGGCGATCTTGAACGCCAGGGCGGAGAACGGGGCCTCGTTGGTGGCCGACCGGGTGAGGATGTCCTCCTCGTTGTTGAGGGCGTGGCCCTCGACGTCCGGCACGTCCAGCGGGGAGGGCAGGTAGTCGATCACGGCGTCGAGCATGGGCTGGACGCCCTTGTTCTTGAACGCCGAGCCACACAGCACCGGGTTGACCTCACTGGCGATCGTGAGCTTCCGGATCGCGGCCTTGATCTCCTCGGGGGTCAGGCCCTCGCCGCCGAAGTGCTTCTCCAGAAGCTCCTCGTCCGACTCGGCGACCGTGTCGAGCAGCTTGCCGCGCCACTCCTCGGCCAGTTCCTGGAGGTCGGCCGGGATCTCCTCGATCTCGTACGCCTCGCCCTTGCCCGTGTCCCCGCGCCAGGTCAGCGCGCGCATGTGGATCAGGTCGATGACCCCGACGAAGTCGGACTCGGAACCGATCGGCAGCTGGATGACCAGCGGCTTGGCCCCGAGGCGGTCGATGATCGTCTGGACCGTGAAGTAGAAGTCGGCGCCCAGCTTGTCCATCTTGTTGACGAAGCAGATGCGCGGGACGTCGTACTTGTCGGCCTGACGCCAGACCGTCTCCGACTGCGGCTCGACACCCTCCTTGCCGTCGAACACCGCGACCGCGCCGTCGAGGACGCGCAGGTTGCGCTCGACCTCGACGGTGAAGTCGACGTGCCCGGGGGTGTCGATCAGGTTGATCTGGTTGCCTTCCCAGAAGCAGGTGGTGGCAGCCGAGGTAATGGTGATACCCCGCTCCTGCTCCTGCTCCATCCAGTCCATCGTGGCGGCGCCGTCGTGGACCTCACCGATCTTGTAGTTGATCCCGGTGTAGAACAGGATCCGCTCAGTGGTGGTGGTCTTGCCGGCGTCGATGTGAGCCATGATGCCGATGTTCCGGACCTTGTGCAGGTCCGTCAGCACGTCTTGTGCCACGTCGATCGCCTCTCTCATGAGGTTTGTGTTCCAGAGGGAAAAACCCGCAGTGCCGTACTGCCGGGCTTTCCCCGGCGCCACTGTGGCCGCCGGGTCGCGGCGGCCGCAGTGGTCGGTAGATGACTACCGGCTGAATTACCAGCGGTAGTGAGCGAACGCCCGGTTGGACTCGGCCATCTTGTGGGTGTCCTCGCGACGCTTGACCGCCGCGCCCAGGCCGTTGCTGGCGTCCAGGATCTCGTTCATCAGCCGGTCGGTCATCGTCTTCTCGCGACGGGCGCGGGAGTAACCGACCAGCCAGCGCAGCGCCAGCGTGGTGGAGCGGCCGGCCTTGACCTCGACCGGGACCTGGTAGGTCGCGCCACCGACACGGCGGCTGCGGACCTCGAGGGTCGGCTTGACGTTGTCCAGCGCCCGCTTGAGCGTGATCACCGGGTCGTTACCGGTCTTGTCCCGGCAGCCCTCGAGGGCTTCGTAGACGATCTTCTCAGCGGTGGACTTCTTGCCGTCCAGCAGGATCTTGTTCACCAGCTGGGTGACCAGCGGGGAGCCGTACACGGGGTCGATGACGAGCGGCCGCTTCGGGGCCGGGCCCTTGCGGGGCATTAGCTCTTCTCCTTCTTCGCGCCGTAACGGCTACGAGCCTGCTTGCGGTTCTTCACACCCTGGGTGTCGAGCGAACCGCGGATGATCTTGTACCGGACGCCGGGAAGGTCCTTCACCCGGCCGCCGCGGACGAGCACGATCGAGTGCTCCTGCAGGTTGTGACCCACACCCGGGATGTACGCCGTGACCTCGATCTGGGAGGTCAGCTTCACACGAGCGACCTTGCGCAGAGCGGAGTTCGGCTTCTTCGGCGTGGTCGTGTACACCCGCGTGCACACGCCACGGCGCTGGGGGCTGCCCTTGAGAGCAGGGGTCTTGGTCTTGCTGACCTTGTCCTGCCGGCCCTTTCGGACCAGCTGCTGGATCGTGGGCACCGGTTCTCCGAACTCTCTGCTCGCTTGTGCTACCTGACTTGCTGTTATTGCTCTACTGCCGTGTCCGGATCGTCGCCGTACGGCCCGGAGGCCGCACCCCGCGCTCGGGCGTGTCGCGTTCTCGCGATTTCGCCCGGCGACGTCCCGCAGGGTGGGGAGCTTCGCTCGCGTATCTCACGCTGACAGCTTCCGGACCGTCAGGAGGGCACGCGCGGCAGCCCGAGAGAACTCGGGCACGAACTGTGAGGCTACCCGCTGGCCCGCGCGAGCGTCAAAACGGCCCGCACATCGGCCGGGAGCAGATCCCCCGCCATCACAGCGGCGAGGCGACGGGACCGGCCGGACACCGACCCCTTCGCCTCCATCTGACATCCAAACGGCCCCGCGTGCCGGTTTTGTTCCACCGGAACGCGGAGCCGCTCGGAATGCATCAGATACTCAGCGGTCGTACCGGCCGAGGTCGAACTCCTCCAGCGGGACCGCCTGGCCCGTGCCGACCCCGAAGTGGCCGTAGTCGACCTCTTCGTAGCCCGGCATCGCGTACATGGCGGCCTTCGCCTCTTCGGTCGGCTCGACCCGCACGTTGCGGTAGCGGGGCAGACCCGTACCGGCCGGGATGAGCTTACCGAGGATGACGTTCTCCTTGAGGCCCAGCAGCGGGTCGCTGCGGCCCTCCATGGCGGCGTTCGTGAGCACCCGGGTGGTCTCCTGGAAGGAGGCCGCGGACAGCCACGAGTCGGTCGCCAGGGAGGCCTTGGTGATACCCATCAGGTCCGGACGGGCCGACGCCGGCTGGCCGCCCTCGGCCACCACCCGACGGTTCTCGGTCTCGAACCGGGCCCGCTCGACCAGCTCACCGGGCAGCAGCTCGGCGTCGCCGGACTCGATGATCGTGACCCGCTTCAGCATCTGGCGGACGATCACCTCGATGTGCTTGTCGTGGATCCCCACGCCCTGGCTGCGGTACACGTTCTGCACCTCGTCCACCAGGTGCACCTGGACCGCCCGCGGCCCGAGGATGCGCAGCACCTGCTTCGGGTCGATCGCACCCATGATCAGCTTCTGGCCGACCTCGACCTGCTGACCGTCCTCGACCAGGAGGCGGGAACGCTTCGACACCGGGTAGGCGACCTCTTCGGAGCCGTCGTCCGGCACCACGACCAGCTTGCGCGAACGGTCGGTGTCGTCGATCCGCACCCGGCCGGCGGCCTCGGAGATCGGGGCCACGCCCTTCGGGGTACGGGCCTCGAAGAGCTCCTGCACACGCGGCAGACCGTGGGTGATGTCCTCACCCGCGACACCACCGGTGTGGAAGGTACGCATCGTCAGCTGGGTACCGGGCTCACCGATGGACTGCGCCGCGATGATGCCGACGGCCTCACCGATGTCCACGAGGTGACCGGCGGCCAGCGACCGGCCGTAGCAGCGGGCGCAAGTGCCGACCTTGGACTCGCAGGTGAGCACGGAGCGCACCTTGACCTCACGGACGTCCTTGGACAGCAGCAGCTCGATGCTCGGGTCGCCGAGGTCGGTGTTGGCGGTCAGCACGACCTCGCCGTCCACCACCACGTCCTGGGCCAGGGACCGCGCGTACACGCTGTTCTCGACCGAGTCGTGGGCCCGGATGCCACCGTCCGGCAGGACCGTGGCGATCGGCATGACCAGACCGCGCTCGGTGCCGCAGTCCTCCTCGCGGATGATCACGTCCTGCGAGACGTCCACCAGACGACGGGTCAGGTACCCCGAGTCGGCGGTCCGCAGCGCGGTGTCGGCCAGACCCTTCCGGGCGCCGTGGGTCGAGATGAAGAACTCGACCACCGACAGACCCTCGCGGAAGTTCGCCTTGATCGGGCGCGGGATGATCTCGCCCTTGGGGTTGGCGACCAGTCCACGCATACCGGCGATCTGCCGCATCTGCATCCAGTTACCACGGGCCCCCGACGACACCATCTTGAAGATGGAGTTCGTCCGCGGGAGGTTGTCCTCCATCGCCTTGGCGACCCGGTTGGTGGCCTGGGTCCAGATCTCGATGAGCTCCTGACGGCGCTCGTCGTCGGTGATCAGACCGCGCAGGTACTGCGACTGCACCTTGGCCGCGCGGGCCTCGTGCTCGTCCAGGATGGCCGCCTTGGCCGGCGGGGTCACCACGTCCGAGATCGAGACCGTCACCCCGGACCGGGTGGCCCAGTGGAAACCGGCCGCCTTGAGGGCGTCCAGCGTGGCGGCCACGGCGACCTTCGGGTACCGCTCGGCGAGGTCGTTGACGATCGTCGAGAGTTCCTTCTTGCCCACCACGTGGTCGACGAACGCGTAGTCCGGCGGCAGCGTCTGGTTGAACAGGGCCCGGCCCAGGCTGGTCTCCAGGATCAGCGGGTCGCCCGGGGTCCAGCCCTCCGGAGCCTCCCAGCCGCGCGGCGGGACGACGTCCTCGAAGCGCAGCTTGATCCGGGCCTGCAGGTGCAGGGCACCCGCGTCGAAGGCCATGATCGCCTCGGAGATCGAGCTGAACGAACGGCCCTGGCCCGCCGGGTTCTCGTCGTTGTCGAGAGTCAGGTGGTACAGGCCGATGATCATGTCCTGGGTGGGCATGGTCACCGGTCGGCCGTCGGCCGGCTTGAGGATGTTGTTGCTCGAGAGCATCAGGATCCGGGCCTCGGCCTGCGCCTCGGCGGACAGCGGCAGGTGCACCGCCATCTGGTCGCCGTCGAAGTCGGCGTTGAAGGCCGAGCAGACCAGCGGGTGGATCTGGATGGCCTTGCCCTCGACCAGCTGCGGCTCGAACGCCTGGATGCCCAGACGGTGCAGGGTGGGCGCGCGGTTCAGCAGCACGGGGTGCTCGGAGATGACCTCCTCCAGCACGTCCCAGACGACCGGGCGGGCCCGCTCGACCATCCGCTTGGCCGACTTGATGTTCTGCGCGTGGTTCAGGTCGACCAGGCGCTTCATCACGAACGGCTTGAACAGCTCCAGCGCCATCTGCTTGGGCAGACCGCACTGGTGCAGCTTGAGCTGCGGGCCGACCACGATGACCGAACGGCCGGAGTAGTCCACGCGCTTGCCCAGCAGGTTCTGGCGGAACCGGCCCTGCTTGCCCTTGAGCATGTCGGACAGCGACTTGAGCGGGCGGTTGCCCGGACCGGTCACCGGCCGGCCGCGGCGGCCGTTGTCGAACAGCGCGTCGACGGCCTCCTGCAGCATCCGCTTCTCGTTGTTCACGATGATCTCCGGAGCGCCCAGGTCGAGCAGACGCTTGAGCCGGTTGTTCCGGTTGATCACGCGGCGGTACAGGTCGTTCAGGTCGGAGGTGGCGAACCGGCCACCGTCGAGCTGGACCATCGGGCGCAGGTCCGGCGGGATCACCGGGACGCAGTCGAGCACCATGCCCAGCGGGGAGTTGTTGGTGGTGAGGAACGCGGAGACCACCTTGAGCCGCTTCAGGGCGCGGGTCTTGCGCTGGCCCTTACCGGTCGCGATGGTCTCGCGCAGGCTCTCCGCCTCCGCGTTCAGGTCGAACGACTCCAGCCGCTTCTGGATCGCGGCGGCGCCCATCCCACCCTCGAAGTACATGCCGAACCGGTCCCGCATCTCGCGGTACAGGATCTCGTCACCCTCGAGGTCCTGGACCTTCAGGTTCTTGAAGCGGTCCCAGACCTGCTGGATCCGGTCGATCTCGGCGTCGGCCCGCTTGCGCAGCTGCGACATCTCGCGCTCGGCCGATTCCTTGACCTTGCGGCGCACGTCGCCCTTGGCGCCCTCGGCCTCGAGCTCGGCCAGGTCGCCCTCGAGGCGCTTGGCGCGGGCCTCGACGTCGGCGTCCCGGCGGTTCTCGATCTCCTTCTTCTCCACCTCGATGTTGGCTTCCATCGAGGGGAGGTCGCGGTGCCGGTTCTCGTCGTCGACCCAGGTGATCATGTAGGCGGCGAAGTAGATGACCTTCTCGAGGTCCTTCGGCGCCAGGTCGAGCAGGTAGCCCAGACGGCTCGGGACACCCTTGAAGTACCAGATGTGGGTGACCGGGGCGGCCAGCTCGATGTGGCCCATCCGCTCGCGGCGCACCTTGGCGCGGGTGACCTCGACGCCGCAGCGCTCGCAGATGATGCCCTTGAAACGAACCCGCTTGTACTTACCGCAGTAGCACTCCCAGTCCCGGGTCGGGCCGAAGATCTTCTCGCAGAAGAGCCCGTCCTTCTCCGGCTTCAGGGTGCGGTAGTTGATGGTCTCCGGCTTCTTCACCTCGCCGTGCGACCACTGCCGGATGTCCTCGGCGGTGGCCAGGCCGATTCGCAGTTCGTCGAAGAAGTTCACGTCCAGCAAGACGCTGCCTGCTTTCTCCTGGTGTTACTTGTGTACTGACCGTGCTCGTTGCTGTGGTGAGCGGCGCCGGCGCGCAATCCGCGCGCCGGCGTCCCTGCTCAGACTTCTCAGACTTCCTCGACGCTGCTCGGCTCGCGGCGGGACAGGTCGATGCCCAGCTCCTCGGCGGCCCGGAAGACGTCCTCGTCCGAGTCGCGCATCTCGATCGACGTGCCGTCGCTGGACAGCACCTCGACGTTGAGGCAGAGCGACTGCATCTCCTTGATCAGGACCTTGAAGGACTCCGGGATACCCGGCTCGGGGATGTTCTCGCCCTTGACGATGGCCTCGTAGACCTTCACCCGGCCGACCACGTCGTCCGACTTGATCGTCAGCAGCTCCTGCAGGGCGTAGGAGGCGCCGTAGGCCTCCAGGGCCCACACCTCCATCTCGCCGAAGCGCTGGCCACCGAACTGCGCCTTACCACCCAGCGGCTGCTGGGTGATCATCGAGTAGGGGCCGGTGGAGCGGGCGTGGATCTTGTCGTCGACCAGGTGGTGCAGCTTCAGGATGTACATGTAGCCCACCGAGACCGGCATCGGCAGCTTCTCGCCGGTGCGGCCGTCGAAGATCGTGGCCTTGCCGGTGCCGTTGATCAGGCGGACGCCGTCGCGGGTCTTCCGGCTGGAGTCGAGGAGACCGATGATCTCCTCCTCCCGCACACCGTCGAACACCGGCGAGGCCACCCGGGTGCCGGGCGGGGCCTGACGACGGTCCGGGGTGATCAGCTTGGCCCAGTCGGGCTCGCCCTCGATCTCCCAGCCGCGGGAGGCCACCCAGCCCAGGTGGGTCTCCAGGACCTGACCGACGTTCATCCGGCTCGGCACACCCAGCGGGTTGAGCACGATGTCGACCGGCGTGCCGTCCTCCAGGAACGGCATGTCCTCGACCGGAAGGATCTTGGAGATGACGCCCTTGTTGCCGTGCCGGCCGGCCAGCTTGTCGCCGTCGGTGATCTTCCGCTTCTGCGCCACGTACACGCGCACCAGCTGGTTGACGCCCGGGGGAAGCTCGTCGCCGTCCTCCCGGTCGAACACCTTGACGCCGATGACGGTGCCGTTCTCGCCGTGCGGAACCTTCAGCGAGGTGTCCCGGACCTCCCGGGCCTTCTCGCCGAAGATGGCGCGCAGCAGGCGCTCCTCCGGGGTCAGCTCGGTCTCGCCCTTGGGCGTGACCTTGCCGACCAGGATGTCGCCGGGGACGACCTCGGCGCCGATCCGGATGATCCCCCGCTCGTCGAGGTCGGCCAGGACCTCCTCGGCCACGTTCGGGATGTCCCGGGTGATCTCCTCCGGGCCCAGCTTGGTGTCCCGGGCGTCGACCTCGTGCTCCTCGATGTGGATCGAGGAGAGGACGTCGTCCTGCACCAGCCGCTGGGAGAGGATGATCGCGTCCTCGTAGTTGTGCCCTTCCCAGGACATGAACGCGACCAGCAGGTTCTTGCCCAGCGCCATCTCACCCATGTCGGTGGACGGGCCGTCGGCGATGACCGAGCCGACCTCCAGGCGGGCGCCCTCCTCGACCAGCACGCGCTGGTTGTAGGACGTGCCCTGGTTCGACCGGCGGAACTTGGCCACCTTGTAGGTGGTGTGCGAACCGTCGTCGTTCATCGTGGTGACGGCCTCGGCCGAGACCTCGGTGACCACGCCCGGGCTGTGCGCCACGATCACGTCACCGGCGTCCACGGCGGCCCGGAACTCCATACCGGTACCCACCAGCGGGGCCTCGGCCTTGACCAGGGGCACCGCCTGACGCTGCATGTTCGAGCCCATCAGGGCCCGGTTGGCGTCGTCGTGCTCGAGGAACGGGATCAGCGCGGTGGCGACCGAGACCATCTGACGAGCGGCGACGTCCATGTAGTGGATCTCGTCGCGCGGGACCAGCTCGGCCTCACCGTCGCGGGACCGGGCCAGGACGTTCTCTTCGACGAACCGGTTGTCCACGTCCAGCGGGGCGTTCGCCTGGGCGACGATGACGTGGTCTTCCTCGTCGGCCGTCAGGTAGTCGATCTCGTCCAGCACCGTGCCGCCCTGGACCTTCCGGTACGGCGTCTCGACGAAGCCGAACGGGTTGATCCGGGCGTAGGTGGCCAGCGAGCCGATCAGGCCGATGTTCGGGCCTTCCGGGGTCTCGATCGGGCACATCCGGCCGTAGTGCGAGGTGTGCACGTCGCGGACCTCGAAGCCGGCCCGCTCACGGGACAGACCACCGGGGCCCAGCGCCGACAGCCGGCGCTTGTGGGTCAGACCGGCCAGCGGGTTGGTCTGGTCCATGAACTGCGACAGCTGCGAGGTACCGAAGAACTCCTTGATCGACGCCACCACCGGGCGGATGTTGATCAGGGTCTGCGGGGTGATCGCCTCGACGTCCTGGGTGGTCATCCGCTCGCGGACGACGCGCTCCATCCGGGACAGGCCGGTGCGGACCTGGTTCTGGATCAGCTCGCCGACCGTGCGCAGCCGCCGGTTACCGAAGTGGTCGATGTCGTCGACCTCGACGACCAGGTCGATCGGGTCGCCGTTCTTGGTCCCGGGCATGCTGTTGCCGCCGGCGTGCAGGGTCACCAGGAAGCGGATGGCCGCGATGATGTCGTCGACCGTCAGCACGCTGTCGGTCAGCGGCAGGCTCTCGCCCAGCTTCTTGTTGATCTTGTACCGGCCGACCTTGGCCAGGTCGTAGCGCTTCGGGTTGAAGTACAGGTTCTCCAGAAGCGTCTGCGCGGCCTCACGGGTCGGCGGCTCGCCCGGGCGCAGCTTGCGGTAGATGTCCAGCAGCGCCTCGTCGGTGCTGGCGGTGTGGTCCTTCTCCAGGGTCTGGCGGATCGAGTCGACCTCGCCGAACTCCTCGAGGATCTGTGCCTCGGACCAGCCCAGCGCCTTGAGCAGCACGGTGACGGACTGCTTGCGCTTGCGGTCGATGCGGACACCGACCATGTCGCGCTTGTCGATCTCGAACTCCAGCCACGCACCGCGCGACGGGATCACCTTGGCGGTGTAGATGTCCTTGTCCGACGCCTTGTCGATGGAGCGCTCGAAGTACACGCCCGGCGACCGGACCAGCTGGGACACCACGACCCGCTCGGTGCCGTTGATGACGAAGGTGCCCCGCTCGGTCATCAGCGGGAAGTCACCCATGAACACGGTCTGGCTCTTGATCTCGCCCGTGGTGGTGTTCATGAACTCGGCCGTCACGAAGAGCGGGGCCGAGTACGTCATGTCCCGCTCCTTGCACTCGTCGATCGAGTACTTGGGCGGTTCGAAGCGGTGATCGCGGAACGACAGGCTCATCGATCCGGAGAAGTCCTCGATCGGGGAGATCTCCTCGAAGATCTCCTCCAGACCGGAACTGGTGGGCACGTCCTGGCGGCTGCCGTCGATCGCAGCCTGCACCCGGGCCTGCCACTTGTCGTTGCCGAGGAGCCAGTCGAAGGCCTCGGTTTGCAATGCCAGGAGGTTCGGAACCTCAAGCGGTTCATAGATCTTGGCGAAAGAGATACGGCCGGACGGGGTAGTCGAGCCACTGAACGCGGTGCGCGAGGCAGCCAAGAGGGGTCCTTCCACGGGCCTGCGGGCGTAACGTGCGCGCTCTCTGCACCCTCGCGAACCGCGGCAGGCGAAGGCAGAGGACAGCGCAAAGGCTCACCCTACCCGTACATGGCCAGGACTGTCTACCCGGCAATTTCAGCCGGTGCTGGCCACCTCGGCACGACGCCGTACCCGAGCTCGTCACAGGATCGGGCACAGCCCGTTCACCTGCATCTTCACGCTCTCCGGCGGTGCTTGCAGAAAGAGCATGACAAGCGCTCAGACCAGCGTCAACCCCACGCGCCGCGACATTCTGGTGACCGGTCCGCCGACTTTGCGGCGACTTCCCCGCCCACGGACGGTGGAGAACCGCATCATCCGGAGTAACGACCCTGCTACCTGGCCGTTCGGCTGATCCCCCAGCCGGCCGCGTCCCCACCGACCGCTGGGCGCCCGGATCGCCCGGCGGTGTGAATCATCCCAAAACAGCGGTTCCCCGCACCGCCGGAACGGTACGGGGAACCTCTGCGTCCGGGCTCGGGGCCCGGCTCAGATCACTTGAGGGTGACGGTGGCGCCGGCGCCCTCGAGGGCCGCCTTGGCCTTCTCCGCAGCGTCCTTGGCAACCTTCTCCAGGACCGGCTTCGGAGCGCCGTCGACGAGGTCCTTGGCCTCCTTCAGGCCCAGGCTCGTGAGGCCCCGGACCTCCTTGATGACCTGGATCTTCTTGTCGCCGGCGGACTCGAGGATGACGTCGAACTCGTCCTTCTCCTCGACGACCTCGGCCGCGGCGGCGCCGCCACCGGCAGCGGCCACGGCGACCGGGGCGGCCGCGGTGACGTCGAAGGTCTCCTCGAACGCCTTCACGAACTCGGAGAGCTCGATCAGGGTCAGTTCCTTGAAGGCGTCGAGCAGTTCGTCGGTGCTGAGCTTCGCCATGATGGCTTTTCCTTTCGGTACTGCGGTGCGCTACCGCGGCTTTGGGATCGGATCCTGCGGAACAGGTTCCGGATGCTTCAGTGGTGGAACTGACCGTCCCCGGTGCGGGGATCAGGCCTCCGCGGGCTCGCTCTCGGGCGCGGCCTCGGCGGCCGGGGCCCCGGCGGCCTGCTTCTCCCGCAGCGCCTCGACGGTCCGGACCGTCTTGGACAGCGGGGCCTGGAACAGCACGGCGGCCTTGGTCAGGGACGCCTTCATCGCGCCGGCCATCTTGGCCAGCAGGACCTCGCGGGACTCCAGGTCGGCCAGCTTGCGGACCTCGTCGGCGGTCAGCGGGTTGCCGTCGAGGAAACCGCCCTTGACGACCAGCGCCGGGTTCGCCTTCGCGAAGTCACGCAGGCTCTTGGCCACCTCGACCGCGTCCCCGGTGACGAACGCGACCGCGCTCGGACCGGCCAGCTCGCCGTCGAACGCCGTGACTCCGGCGTTCTGCGCGGCCAGCTTGGTCAGCGTGTTCTTGGTGACCGTGTAGGTCGCGTGCTCCGCGATGTTCTTCCGCAGCTGGGTGAGCTGGGAAACAGTCAGTCCTCGGTACTCGGTCAGAACCGCGGCGTTGGAACCGCGGAACTTCTCGGTGAGTTCTGCGATCGTCGCAGCCTTGTCTGCCCTCGCCATGGGACTCCTTCACTTCCGTTACCGGTGTGCTCACGGCCCGCGGACATGCGAAACGCCCCGGGCGCAGGCGCACGGGGCGTTGAGATCCACCAGCATCAATGAAGGACGCAGGGGGCAACAAGGCTGACCGGTCACCTACGCGGGTCGCCCACACAGTGGCGGGACCTTCGGTCATCTCTGACGAGACGACGACCGGCGATCTTTGGCTCTGTCAAGAGTACGGGGTGCGACGGCCGAATCCAAAATCAGCGTCGCGGCAGGCGGACCACGCTGACGAAGAACTCGTCGATCTGCCGGACCACCGCGAGGAACCGCTCGAAGTCCACCGGCTTGGTCACGTAGGCGTTGGCGTGCAGGTCATAGCTGCGCAGCACGTCCTCCTCGGCCTCCGAGGTGGTCAGCACCACGACCGGGATCTGGCGCAGTTCCGGGTCCTCCTTGACCACCGCCAGGACCTCCCGGCCGTGCATCCGGGGCAGGTTGAGGTCGAGCAGGATCAGGTCCGGGGTCTGCGCGTCCGGGTAGTCGCCGCGCTTGTAGAGGAAGTCCAGCGCCTGGCTGCCGTCGCCGACCACGGTGAGCCGGCCGGCGACCCCGGTGTCCTCCAGGGCCTCCCGGGTCATCAGCACATCGCCCGGATCGTCCTCGACCAGCAGCACGGAGATCACTGGGTCACCAGCACGGTCGGCTCACCCTCGGGCAACCTCAGGTGGCTCGCGGACACCGGCAGCGTCCAGCGGATCGTGGTACCCGGCCCGTCGCCTTCCAGGGTCTGCTCGGTAGTCGGGGTCGCGCCCTTGTCCTCCACCCAGATCCGGCCGCCGTGGTACTCGACGATCTTCTTGCACATCGCCAGGCCGATCCCGGTGCCGCCGTAGGCCTCCTTGGCGTGCAGCCGCTGGAAGATCAGGAAGACCCGGTCCGCGTACTCCGGCTCGATCCCGATGCCGTTGTCCGAGCAGGCGAACTCCCAGAAGTCGTCGCCCTGGCGCTCGGCCGTGATCCGGATCCGCGGCGGCGCCTCGGCCCGGAACTTGATCGCGTTACCGATCAGGTTCTGCAGCAACTGGGTCAGCAGCGGACCCTCGCCGTGCACGGTGGGCAGTTCGTCGGCGGTGATCTCGGCGGCCGACTCCTCCTTCGCCGTCTCCAGGTTCAGCAGCGCGTTGCCGAGGCACTCGCCCAGATCGACGTCCGTGGCCGGGCTGCTGATCCGGCCCACCCGGGAGAACTCCAGCAGGTCGTTGATCAGCTGCTGCATCCGCTTGGCGCCGTCCACCGCGAAGTGGATGTACTGGTCGGCCCGGTCGTCCAGCTGCCCGCCGTAGCGACGCTGCAGCATCTGGCAGAAGCTGGCCACCTTGCGCAGCGGCTCCTGCAGGTCGTGCGAGGCCACGTAGGCGAACTGCTCCAGCTCCCGGTTCGAGCGCTGGAGTTCCTGGGTCTGCTCCTCCAGGATGCTGCGGGCCCGGACCACCTCGCGCCGGGCCTGGTCGGCCTGCTCGATCTCGGCCACCAGCTTCTGCCGCATCAGCTCCACGTCGTCGCCGAGCTGGATGAACTCCGGCGGCCCCTGCGCCACCACCGCGTGGCCGAGTTCGCCGTTCGCGACGATCCGGGCCTCCCCGGCCAGATGAGTCGCCGGGTTGCTGACCCAGCGCCGCATCAGCCGCCACAGCACCAGGCCCGCCACCAGACAGATCACGGCACTGAGGACGCCGATGGCGAAGCCCAGGTTGGTGATCCGGGCGAGGTGGTCGGCGGCGCTCTCCCGGGCCGGCCGCAGGGTGTTGATGAAGTCGGTGTACTTGACCCGGAAGGCGTCGAAGAGCGCCCGGCCCTGGTTGACGTCCGCCTCGTCGATGGTCTGGCCGTCGCCGATCCGCTGGATCGTGGGGGCCGCCCACTGGGTGTACCAGGCCTCGGCGGCGACCTCCGCATCGTGCATCTTCGGCACGGCGGAGGCATCCGGCAGGACCTTCACCAGCTGTCCGGAGATCGGGTGCGCCCAGGGCTGGCCCGAGTCGTTCAGCGGTTGCAGGGCGCCCTTGTCGCGGGTGAGCGCATAGCCCCGGACCGCGGTCTCCGAGTCGAGCATCGCGATGAAGTAGTTCTGCGAGGTACGCAGGCCGTCGTAGTAGTCCCGGACCACCTCGTGCTGCACGTCCCGGGTCTCCAGCAAGGTCACCACCGAGGCGGTGACCACGCCGATCAGCAGGGCGACGACCAGGGCCAGAGCGGCCGCGATCCGACGGTGCACGCCCCACCGCTGCGGCTTGCGCAGCCGCTCCCAGCGGCTTTCCGGTGGGGCCGGACGATCTACCGGCGCAGTGCTGACGCTCACGTGAATTCCCTTGGCCACTGGACGGCGATCACTGCGACGTCGTCCGGCAGTTCACCGCCGTGCGCATCCTGAACGCGATCGAGCAGGTCGTCCACCACCTCGGCGGCGTCCTCGCTGATGGTGCGGCTGGACTGGGCCAGCTCGAGCAGGCCGGGCACCCCCAGCTCGTGCTGCAGGCCGCGGCCGCGGGAGCCCTCGACCAGGCCGTCGGTGTAGAACATCAGCCGCCAGCGGGTGGGCAGCGTGATCCGGCGCCCGCGCCAGGCACCGGGCGGCAGCAGGCCGAGGGCCAGGCTGGCCGGGTCGCCGGGCAGCTGGGTGGGCACCGGGTCGATCAGCATCGGCGGCAGGTGCGCGGCCAGCCAGAGGTGCGCGGTCAGCCGGTCGGCGTCGATCACGCAGAGCGTGGCCTGGACGAAGATCTCCTCCGACCGGCGCTCCCGGATCAGCACGTCCTCCAGCACCGGCAGCAGCCGGTTCGGGTCGACGCCGGCGATCACCAGGGCGCGCCAGGCGACCCGCAGGCTGACTCCGAGGGCGGCCTCTTCCGGGCCGTGCCCGGCCACCCCGCCGATCAGGATGAACACCCGGCCGTCGGGGGTCTCGACCACGTCGTAGAAGTCCGCGCCGAGCAGGTCCCCGGCCTGCGGCCGATAGCGCGCGGTGACGCCGAGGGCCGGGTCCCGGGTCTGGGTCACCGGCAGCAGGCCGCGTTCCAGCCGGGTGTACTCCTGGGCGCGGACCTCGCTGGCGTAGAGCTGGCGGGACTGCTCCTCGGCCCGGCGGCGCTCCATCGCGTAGCGGATCGCGCGACTCAGCAGCTCACCGTCGACCTGGCCCTTGACCAGGTAGTCCTGCGCGCCGGCGGCGACCGCGGCGGCTCCCGAGCGCTCATCGTCCAGACCGGTGAAGCAGATCACCGCGACGTCCGAGGCCTGGTCGAGCAGGTTGTGCACGACGTCCAGGCCCTGCCCGTCGGGCAGGCCGAGGTCGAGCAGGACACAGCCGAAGCGGTTGCGGCGCAGCAGGTCGCGGGCCTGCTTGAGGGTGCGGGCCCGAACGATGTCGAAGCCGCTGCCGGCCAGGTCCAGCAGGTCCTCTACGATCAGCGCGTCGCCGTCGTCGTCCTCGACGAGCAGTAACCTGCTCTCCGAGCGGGCCTCGGGTTCCTCCAGCCGTTCCGTTTCGTACACCGGACCTCCGCCCCACACTTTCCGCGCACAGCAGACAGCGCTTGGGGCCCGGCTGCTGGACCCTCGCCTTCGGGGATCTCTCCCTACTGACGCCGCGCTCGTTCACCCTACCTTGCGGATCAGGCGAAACTGACCGTGGCCAGGCAGGCGTTACCTGTTGTTGATCATGAAATCGGCCCCGCTCGCGACAGGCGCGAGCGGGGCCGGTTACTCAGTCGTGCCGCACTTCGGGGACCGGCTCAGGCCTGGTCCTCCTCCAGCCCCTTGACCAGCGACGGGTCGACCGGGATGCCCGGGCCCATGGTCGTGGCGACGGTGGCCTTCTTCAGGTAGCGACCCTTGGCGGCGGTCGGCTTGAGGCGCATGACCTCGTCGATCGCGGCCGCGTAGTTCTGGATCAGCTGGGTCTCGCTGAACGAGGCCTTGCCGATGATGAAGTGCAGGTTCGAGTGCTTGTCGACGCGGAACTCGATCTTTCCGCCCTTGATCTCCTCGACCGCCTTGGCGACGTCCATGGTCACCGTGCCGGTCTTCGGGTTCGGCATCAGGCCCCGGGGACCGAGCACCTTACCGAGCCGCCCGACCTTGCCCATCAGGTCGGGGGTGGCGACGACGGCGTCGAAGTCGAGCCAGCCGCCCTGGATCTTGGCGATCAGGTCGTCCGAACCGACGTAGTCGGCCCCGGCGGCCTCGGCCTGCGCGGCCCGGTCACCGTTGGCGAAGACCAGCACCCGGGCGGTCTTACCGGTGCCGTTCGGCAGGTTGACGGTGCCCCGGACCATCTGGTCGGCCTTACGGGGGTCGACCCCGAGCCGGAACGCCACCTCGACGGTCGCGTCGTACTTGGTGCTCGACGTCTCCTTGGCCAGCTTGATCGCGGCCAGCGGGGAGTACAGCTCGTTGCTGTCGATCTTCTCCGCCGCGGCGCGGTACGCCTTGCTGCGCTTCATGGTTCTCCTCCTCCGGAGGGTGTGGTCGTCGGGCCGCGCAGGCCCTGCCACGTGGTGCGATGAATAAGACTGGGATTGAGGACGCCTCTCGGCGCGCCTCGGTGGGGCAAAGGGCTCAGCCCTCGACGGTGATTCCCATCGAGCGGGCTGTACCGGCGATGATCTTGGACGCGTTGTCCAGATCGGTCGCGTTCAGGTCCTCGAGCTTGGTCGTGGCGATCTCACGGACCTGGGCGGCGGTGAGCTTGCCGACCTTCTTCACGTGCGGCTCGCCCGAGCCCTTGTCGACGCCCGCGGCCTTCTTGATCAGCTCAGCGGCCGGCGGGGTCTTGGTGATGAAGGTGAAGGAGCGGTCTTCGTAGACCGTGATCTCCACCGGCACCACGCTGCCGCGCTGCGACTCGGTCTGGGCGTTGTAGGCCTTGCAGAACTCCATGATGTTGACGCCGTGCTGACCGAGCGCGGGGCCGATCGGCGGGGCGGGAGTGGCCTGGCCGGCGTTGATCTGCAGCTTGATCAGAGCTGAGACCTTCTTCTTGGGGGGCATGACTGTGTTCCTTTTCCGGGTGTTCGGATGCGATCAGATCTTGGAGACGTCGGCGAACGACAGTTCCACCGGAGTCTCCCGACCGAAGATCGAGACCAGCACCTTGAGTTTCTGGGCGTCGGCGTTGATCTCGGAGATGGTGGCCGGCAGGGTCTCGAACGGCCCTTCCATCACGGTGACGGTCTCGCCGACCTCGAAGTCGACGACCTTCACCTCGGGCTTGCCGGAGCCCGACGTCTTCGACGGCTCGGCCGGCGCCAGGGTCGGCGCGAGCATGGAGAAGACCTCGTCCAGGCTCAGCGGGACCGGCGTGTGGGTGTGGCCGACGAAGCCGGTGACCCCGGGGGTGTGCCGGACGGCGCCCCAGGACTCGTCGGTGAGATCCATCCGGACCAGCACGTAGCCGGGGATCCGGACCCGCCGGACCTGCTTGCGCTGGCCGTTCTTGATCTCGGTGACGTCTTCCATCGGCACCTCGACCTGGAAGATGAAGTCTTCCATGTTGAGGCTGCTGGTGCGGTTCTCCAGGTTGGCCTTCACCCGGTTCTCGTAACCGGCGTAGGAGTGGATCACGTACCAGTCGCCGAGCGCGCGGCGCAGGCCGGCCTTGAACTCCTCGACCGGGTCACCGGCGGGCTCGTCGTCCGCCCCCGCGGTCGGGACCGACCCGTCGTCGTCGGCGTCCCCGGACTCGTCGGTCGAGGCCTGCGCAGGCTGCACGTCGTCGCCCGAACCGAACTCGTCCGGCTCCAGGGCGTCGGCCACCTCGTCCCGGGTGGCGCCGTCGAGGTCTGCCTCAGCCTCCCGCGGGGCGAGGTCGGTCTCCTCTTCGGTGAACTGCGAGGTGTTCTCGGACACGCTTTGTCCTGCTTCCCTTCGTACCGTCCGGCCTGGTGATGTTCAGGTCGGGCCCGCTCTTCGTGCTCACGTCCGTAACGATCGACGGAGCCGGCCGGGCCTGGCCACCGAGCGAGCTGCGACTAGCTGTCGCCGCCGCCGAACACCCAGAGCACGAGCTTGCCGAAGCCGAAGTCCAGCGCCGACACGTAAAGCATCACGGCGAGGACGAAGACCAGCACCACCGAGGTGTAGGTGATCAGTTCGGTCCGGGTGGGCCGGACCACCTTCCGCAGCTCGGCCACGACCTGCCGCAGGAAGAGCATCGGCCCGCCCCTGCGCTTCTTCGTCGACGACGTGCTGCTCACGGTCCTCACCTGGTTGTCTAGGCCTGGACTGCCCCGACCCGCGCCGGAGCGTGAATCTGAGGTCGGCCCGCGATCGCGGCCTGCACCGATTCGTTTCGGTGCAGGCCCTTGTCAGCCTCGCGACACATCCTGTTGCCGCGAGCACATCCCGCAGGGCAGGAGGGACTTGAACCCCCAACCGCCGGTTTTGGAGACCGGAGCGCTGCCAATTGCGCCACTGCCCTACGAGTGGATGTTCTCTGCCAGGCCCTGCACACCAGCGGCGCACGTCAGCATGGCGGTTCGCAACCACCCGGGCGAGAGTCTACGCATCTGAGGGCGCCCGGGTCGAACCGGCACGTCGGCGGGGGTGTCCGGCCGGTTCTCCAGGTGCGGGGCCCGACCCGCGTCCACCGATCGGTGGACCCCCGTCCGCCGCCCGGTGGTCGCCCCCGGAATCACGGGCTGAGCACGATGGATGCATGACCGAGACGACCCGGCCGCGGCCTCCGGACCCGGCGCGCTCCTCCCCCGACCCGCCGATCCGCGTCCGTGGACTACTCAAACGGTACGGCGACCTGACCGCGGTGCACGACCTGGACCTCGACGTCGCCGCCGGCGAGGTGTTCGCCCTGCTCGGCCCGAACGGGGCCGGCAAGACCACGACGACCGAGATCCTCGAGGGATTCCGCGAGCGGGACGGCGGTGAGGTCGGCGTGCTCGGTCAGGACCCGCACCGGGCCGGCCGGGCCTGGCGGGCCCGGATCGGGATCGTGCTGCAGACCTCGAACGACTACGCCGAGCTCACCGTCGAGGAACTGGTCGGGCACTTCGCCCGCTACTACCCCCGGCCCCGGGACGTGGACGAGCTGATCGCGGCGGTCGGCCTGACCGAGAAGCGCCGCACCCGGGTCCGCGGGCTCTCCGGTGGGCAGCGCCGCCGCCTGGACGTGGCCCTGGGCATCGTCGGTGCCCCCGAGCTGCTGTTCCTGGACGAACCCACGACCGGCTTCGACCCCCAGGCCCGGCGCTCGTTCTGGGGCCTGATCCGGCAGCTGCAGGACGAGGGCACCACAATCCTGCTCACCACGCACTATCTGGACGAGGCCGAGCAGCTGGCCGATCGGGTGGGGGTGATCGCGGGCGGCCGGCTGATCGAGGTGAACAGCCCGGCGCACCTCGGGGGACGACAGCACCAGCGGGCCCGCGTCCTCTGGCAGGACAACGAGGAGCTCACCGACTCCCCCACCGCCCTGGTCGCCCGGCTGTCCGCGCAGTTCGGTGGCGAGGTGCCCGGCCTGCAGGTGCTGCGGCCCACGCTGGAGGACATCTACCTGGAAATGATCGGGGGACGAGAGTGAGCACCGAGACCCTGCCGAGCGCGCTGACGCTGGGCGCCGCCCGCACCCGGATCGAGCTGAAGGAGTTCTTCCGGCTGCGCGAGACCGTCTTCTTCACGTTCAGCTTCCCGGTGATCATGCTGTTCATCTTCGGCACGGTCTTCGACACCGACCTGGCCCCGGGCGTCTCGTTCTCGCAGTACTTCACCGCCGGGATGATCGCCACCGGGATCATGCTGACCAGCTTCCAGACCCTGGCCATCGGGATCGCCGTGGAACGCGACGACGGCACGCTGAAACGCCTGCGCGGCACCCCGATGCCGCCGATCGCCTACTTTCTCGGCAAGATCGGGATGGTGCTGGTCACCAGCGTCGTGCAGACCGCGGTGCTGCTCACCCTGGGCACCCTGATGCTCGGCCTGAGCCTGCCCTCGGGACCGGCCGTGTGGCTGCGTTTCGCCTGGGTGTTCGGCCTCGGGATCGCCGCCGGCACGACGCTCGGGATCGCCTACTCCTCGCTCGCCCGGTCCGCGAAAACCGCGTCCGCCGTGGTCAGCCCGGTGGTCCTGGTGCTGCAGTTCATCTCCGGGGTGTTCTTCGTGCTCACCGATCTGCCGGGCTGGATGCAGGTGATCGGCTCGCTCTTCCCGCTGCGCTGGCTGGCCCAGGGCATGCGCTCGGTGTTCCTGCCCGCCGACTTCGCGGCGGCCGAGGCGGGCGGATCCTGGCAGCTCCTGCCGACCGCGCTGATACTGGGGGGATGGCTGGTGATCGGGATGCTGCTGGCCCTGCGGACCTTTCGCTGGCAGCGGTACGACGCCGGATGAGCGGCTCCGCGACCGACTGCGAGCCGGCCCGGCCGGCCGACCACGCCTGGACCCGGTCCGGGCGGAACTGGACGGCCGGCTTCTGGATCTTCCTGACCGTGGCCGGGATCCGGCTGCTCACCGTCGGAGGGCTGTCCTCGGCGGCCCGGACCGGCGCCCTGCTCTGCGTCGCCACGCTGGCCCTGGCCTTCATCACCCTGCGGCCCGATCAGTACCGGCCGAACAGCGATCGGACCGACACCGCCTACCTGGCGATCGCCGCGATCATGGTCGGCCTGCTCTGCCCCGTGGAGTCCTCCCTGTCCCTCCTGCTCTGCATTGTTCTCCCCCAGGCGGGGATGTACGCCCCGAGCGTGCGGGCGGCCGGGTGGCTCACCGGCCTGATCGGCCTGAGCGCCACCCTGGGCCTGATGACGGAGGGCGGCTGGACCACCGAGAACGCCGGGAACGTGCTCCCCGTAATGATTCTCAGCACCGGCTTCACCCTGGTGTTCAGCCGCTGGGTCACCCGGATCATCGAGCAGTCGGCCGAAAGGTCCGAGCTGATCGGTCAGCTCGAGGCGACCCGGGCGAAACTGGGCGAGGCTCATCATCTTCAGGGGGTGCAGGCCGAGCGGGAGCGGGTGGCCCGGGAGATCCACGACACTCTGGCCCAGGGGTACACCAGCATCATCATGCTCGCCCAGGTGGCCCGGACCGCGCTGGAGAAGGACCGGACCGGTGACCTGGCCCAGCGGCTGGACCTGATCGAGGAGGTCGCCCGCGAGAACCTGGGCGAGGCCCGGTCTCTCGTCGCCGCATCCGCTCCGGTGGGTCTGGACGGCGCCACCCTGACCGACGCGGTGCGCCGCCTGGTCGGCCGGTTCGGCGCCGAGACCGGGATCGCCACCCAGGTCTCGGTGACCGGCGAGCCGGCCGGCCTGAGCCGGGACGGCGAAGTGGTGCTGTTGCGCTCGGCCCAGGAGGCGCTGGCGAACGTGCGCAGGCACTCCGGGGCGCACTCGGTGACGGTCGGGCTGACCGGCACCGAGACCGACGCCCGGCTCGAGGTGACCGACGACGGAACCGGTTTCGATGTCCAGGACGGGTCCGGGCCGCGGGGCTTCGGCCTGGCCGGGATGCGCGACCGGGCCGAGGCCTGCGGCGGGACCTTCGGCCTGGCCAGCGCTCCGGGACACGGGACCCGGGTGACGATCTGGATACCGAGGGAGAAGGTGGTCCGGTGATCCGGGTCCTGGTGGCCGACGACCACCCGATCGTCCGGTCCGGGCTGACCGGACTGCTCGACGAGGAGGACGACATGACGATCGTCGGGGAGGCCGCCGACGGGACCGAGGCGGTGGCCCGGGCGACCGCCCTGCGGCCCGACGTCGTCCTGATGGATCTGAGGATGCCCGGGCTGGACGGGGTCGGCGCCACCCAGCAGATCACCGCGAGCCTGCCGAGCACCCGGGTGCTGGTGCTGACCACCTACGACACGGACGACGACATCGTCCGCGCGGTCGAGGCCGGGGCCACCGGCTACCTGCTCAAGGACACACCCCGAACCCTGCTGGTGGACGCCGTGCGCGCGGCCGCGCGCGGGGAG
The DNA here is from genome assembly GCA_000719025.1 of Kineosporia aurantiaca JCM 3230. Classification (GTDB taxonomy): domain Bacteria; phylum Actinomycetota; class Actinomycetes; order Actinomycetales; family Kineosporiaceae; genus Kineosporia; species Kineosporia aurantiaca. The sequence goes on along the minus strand of JODP01000006.1, from coordinate 822,745 downwards.
ACCGTGCTGGCCCCGCCGATCGCCGCCAAACTGGTCTCCCGCCTCAGGGCCCCGGCGCCCTCGGTGAGTCCGCTGACCCCGCGTGAGGTCGACGTGCTCCGCGCGGTCGCCCGGGGGCTGACCAACGCCGAGATCGGGCGGGCCTTGTTCATCGGCGAGGCCACCGTGAAGACCCACCTGCTGCGGGTCTTCGCCAAGCTGGAGGTGGACGACCGGACCCGGGCGGTGACCGCCGCCATGGAACGCGGCCTCCTGCCCGGGCCCTGATCACATCACCCCGACCCGCTGGAACTCGTCGATGCCGAGCTGGTTCAGCGCGGCCTTGAACGTCTCCTGCCGGCGCAGCTGGGCCAGCTCGTACCGCCAGGTGTGCAGGTCCTGGAGCCAGAGCGTGACGAACTCGGCCAGCTGGGGCGCGGTGATCCGGAGCAGCTGCTCCTGCCCGGCCCGGACCGCCTCGAGCTGCTGGGTCGCCGCCGGGCTGAACCGGGCCAGCGCCCGCAGCCGGACCGCCACCTCGCCGAGCATCGCCCGGCGCCCGGCCAGCACCTGCTCCCAATAGGCGCGGTACCGGGCGGGTTCGGCGATCCGGCCCCGGTCGGCCCCCGGCCCCTGCCCGACCAGCCCGAGCAGCAGGTCGGCCGGGGACTGGTGGAGCAGGGCGAACAGGCCCTCACCGAGGACATCGCCGAACTCCTCCCGGGCCGCCCGGCGCGGGTCGAACGGGTTGTAGGGCAACTGGTCGACGGTGCCGGGCATGGCCATCCGCCGGTCCCGCACCACCTCCCAGCAGAACAGCCAGTCCTCGTTGTAGACCGCCGGGAAGAACGGCAGCGTGCGGGTCAGGTCGACCAGCAGGCAACCCCCGGCCAGGAACGAGGTGTCCTGCGGCAGACCGACCGCGCGCCGGGCGTGGCAGGCCACCGAATTGTCCGGGAACTCGTGGGCGGGCCAGCTGGCCATCGCCGCCCCGGTGGGGCCGAGCATGGACACCGCCCGCCGGATCTCGGCCACCGGTGGTGGCTGGATGTCGTCGTCCAGGAAAAGCAGCCGCCGCCAGCCGAGTTGCCGGGCCAGCAGCAGCGCGACGTTGCGCTTGGTGCTGGCGTCCAGATAGGGCGCCGGATCGTAGGCCAGGTCGGTGGCGACCGCGCCGGAGGCCGGGCTGACGGTCACCTTTGCCCGGGGCCGGGGCAGACCTCCCGCCGAGTGACCTCCTCGGTGCCGGGTGTTCAGCACCTGGTGCCGGGTGCGCAGCCGGCGCACCGCGGTCGGAGGCTCGGCGGGCAGCACGAAGGCCACCCCTTGCCACCGCTCGAGCTCGGCGGCGACCTCGCTCACCGTCGCCCGGCCGCTGCACGCCACCACCAGCGGGCAGCCGAGCTCCTCGGCCAGCGTCACCGCGGCCGCGAGATGGTGACTCGGTCTGCTCGCCGGTACCACGACGGCACAGACCGAGTCCGGAAACACTTCAGGCCAGTCTTGCCGCACCAGATGCGCATGCGCCGGACGATGCGCTACTGGTTGCGACGATTCCCCGTACAGCACAAAGGCACCCGCCTTCCCCCGTGCAAGGACAGGGGGGCGGCGGAAAGCCGAGGACTGTCAGACTGTGACTTTCCGACCCCTGTCAGTAGTCGATGCTGACGGGGAGAGCGACGACTGACAACCCTCGCCCCGGCGAGTGTGCACCCAGGGTTCCCGGGGCTCGCCCAGTAACTTCGGGGCGAAGCTCTCCGGCTCCCGGCCGGCGGCCTCGCTGGTCAGGCTGACCAGCACGGACTGCCAGCGCTCGCGGTCGGCCCACCACCGGCCGGCGTAGTCGGCGAGCTTCCGGGGGCTGACCTGCTGGTGCGTCCAGAGTGCAGTGTTCATGCAGACCACCACCGGATCCTCGCTCTGGTCGGGGGTGCCCTCCGGCCAGACCTGCATCTGACCGGCTCGCTCCCGGATGATCCGGCGCAGCAGCGACCGGCGCCCGGCCATCACCCGCTTCCAGTACCGCCCGCTCATCAGCCCGGGAAAACCCGGCCCGTGGTCCTCCACCAGGTTCATCAGACCCTCGCCGAGCAGCTCGCCGACCTCTTCGGAGCGGGCCCGCACCCGGCAGAACGCGTCGTAGGGCTTCTGCCGCACCGGGCCGCCCCGGGCCAGTGCCCGCTGGTAGTCGCCGGCCCCGGCCAGCGTCTGGATCAGCAGCAGCCAGTCCTCGTTGTAGACGTTCTCCGGGAAGAACGCGGTGTGCTCGCCGACCCGCAGCAGCAGGGCCCCGCTGCTGATGAAGATGTCCTGCGGCAGGCCGACCAGGGGCCGGGCGTGCCCGACCACCGAGTTGTCGTCGAAGCCGACCAGGGGCCAGCCGACCGCCTGGAGGTCCCCGTCGCCCTTCAGCACCTGGAGGGCGTGGGCCAGGTACTCCGGGGTGAGGGTCGGGCCGTGCTCGGCCGGGGCGATGTCGTCGTCCAGGAAGAGGGCGAACTCCCAGCCGAACCGGGCCGCCAGCATCAGGCCGAGGTTGCGCTTCCAGCCCACGTCGTTGGTCCGGTGCAGCCGGCCCAGGTCGTCCTGGGCCGACTCCAGCCCGGGCCGCCAGGACTCGTGCACCTGGTCCAGGTCGATCATCACCAGCGCGTCGCCGAGCAGGTCCCGCACGGCCGCCGGGAACTCGGCGGCCCGGGCGTCCCGGCTGTGGATGACGATCAACGGGCAGCCGTGGCTCAGGGCGATCCGGGCGGCGAAGAGCAGGCCGGTCCCGGTGACGGCGAAGTCCCGGCAGGTCGGCACGACGATGCCGCCGAGGTGCCGGCCGGTGACCGGCCGATGGGCCCCGAGCAGGGGGCCGTAGGCGCCGAGTTCACTGCCTTCCGGGGGGAGCTCGGGCCGGCCTTCCTGATAGAGGCTGGTGAGGAGTCCGGAGTGGCTGGCCCGGTAGTCGGCGGCGGAGTCCGGCCGGGAGTCCTGAGCCGGAACAACCGCGATCGCGGAGGACGGGACCTCGTCGGAGCATGACGGAGCGGGCGTCCGCACAGCGGACGCGGGAGGCGTGGAGTTCATGGCCCGGTTTTCGACTCGGGCGCCCGGCGGGCAGGCCGGACGCGGTCAGGACGTCAGGACGTTCGAAGCCGGGTGCTGGAACGGCCCAGGTCGGGCGTCATCGTGGTTCCGGCGATGACCGGAACCCGCAACAGCATCCAGAAGTCCTCGGGGTCGAGGTTGCTCTCCAGCCACTGCTCGTTCCGCTGACGGAACCGGGCATCGGTGAAAGCTCGTACTGCGCCGTAGGTTCCACGGCTGAACATGCCGCCGAAGCGGGTGGCGCTGACCCCTGGGTTGAAGGGGTTGTGCGAACGCTGGACCACCGCGACGTCCGAGGTGAGCTGGGGCACCGAGCGGTAGTACTGCCGGCCCCGCTCGTCGTCCGTGCCGGGCAGCCACTCGGGCCGGTGCGCCTCGCGGTTCACGACCTCTTTCTGGTCGGTGGTCGGCCGGCCGTCGCTGTCGATCATCAGCTGGACCTCGCCGTCGAACTCGATGCCGTCCTCGTCCCACTGCATCCGGACCGGGCTCTCCAGCCGGTCCCGGAGGATCTGCAGGACGTCCACCGACCGGCCGATCGGCACCGAGGTGAGGTTCTCGTCGACCCCGCCGAGCAGGATCAGGTGGCCGGTGAGCTGGTCGGCCCGGCTCACCCGGTCGTAGGTGAGCCAGCTGACCTCGGCGAGCGGGTTCTCCGCGCGCAGGTGCCCGACCAGTTCGAGCAGCGCGTCGATGTCGGCGTTGTAGAGGTTGCGGACGAAGTTGGGGTGCTTCTCATTGGTGGTGTACTGCACCGCGGGCAGCAGGTCGGCGGCCTCGGCCTGCTGATCGCTGTAGCCCAGCTGCCGGTTGCTCAGCGGGGTGCAGAGAATGGTGATCGGCTGGTTGTCCGGGTAGTACAGGAACTTGCCGCCGAGCGCGCCGGTCTCCGGCGTCGGCTCGATCACGGGCTCTTCCCGGCCGGTGTTCTTCAGCGCCCGCAGCTCGTCGAAAAGGGTTTCCCGCTCGAGGTCCTCGTCGTGCGTCAGCTCTTCTTCGGGCAGCAGACGGACCTGGTTCCCGTTGACCGAACGCGAGGTGCAGAAGAGCAGGGCGTAGGCCGCCAGCCGCTCCTCGGGGGGACTCACCGCACCGCTCTCCCAGGAGCTCACCAAGGCACCGCTCAGGCCCAGCGCCTGGGACAGCTGCCGCTGGGTGATCGCCTCGGAGAACGTGCGCTGGCGCAGGTTACGCAGCCGGTTGCCCAGACGGCTGTTGGGATCCGCCACCGTCCCACCTCCGCTTCAGTGAAGTCCGCTGGGCGCAAGTTAACCACTGAAAGGCTTCAGTCGGGAGAGCCCTACGGTAATTCACCGATCGTGTCGGACCCTTTCCCCGGATCAAGCCGAATGAAACATTTATTAGCGCCATAAAAATATGTCGACATTCTTCAATGACACCGATTCGTGTCGCTACCCCATCGAAACCAGCATCAGTCCAGAGTGTCTCGAGTCGGGACGCTGGTGGATCAGTCGGGGACCAGTTCCCGGGCCTCGTGATCAGCCGACGCCAGGGATACAGGGCTGAATGACACTGAATTTCAATTTTTGGGGCAGATCGGCGCCTGAAATCCCTTGCCGTCGGGCCTCAAGGTGGCCACACTGATATCAAGTGCTTTTCAGCTGACACCAGTCCCCCCGGCGCCGACTTCAGCGGCGAGGAGACGGACCGCACCCGGAACCGAACCTCTCCGGGTCCGCGGACTCAGCGGTCGCTCCGCGACCCGCACCTTGCTCGGCCGCACGAGGGAGGGGAACCCCAGTGACCGGCTTCACCGCGGGCAGTGCAGCACCATTCAACACGTTCGTCGCCTCGGGGGACGACGGCAGCGGCGGAGGGCAGGGCGTGCTCCTACTCCTGATTCTTCTGGCCTTCGCCGTGATCGTGGTCGTCCTCAGCATCACCAACCGGGTTCGGCAGCCCTACGTCGTGGTCGTGCAGAACCCGTTCAAGCTACTGATGAAGACCGTCCTGCTCGGAGTCACCACCACCGTGGTGGCCGTCGCCATCGTCTCGATCCTGATCGCCACCGCCGGCTCGCCGAGCTGAGGCTCGCCCGGCATCCCGCACGACGGGCGCCCAGACCTTCCTCGCCGAGGAGGAGCAAATCGCCCGCTGAACAGGAACTTCCGGATCGGCACCGGGCCTGCCCCCCGTCGGGCCCCCACCGAACCGGAGCCGCGCTCCGAGAGGCGCGGCGCCGGGTCACCGTCCCGCCTGAGGGTGCGGGACGGTGACCTCGGCACACCAAGGGCGTGGCTCCGGGTCGCCGCCGGAGCCACGCCCCTATCTCGGCGCCGGGCCCTCCCTGGCCGCTCAGAACGGTGCAGTACCAGGGCAGTTCAGGACGGGTCGAGACCCCAGGCCTCGACCTCGGCCAGCAGCTTCTTCTTCACGTCGTCGGGTGCCCGCGAGGCCTCGATGGAAGAACCGGCCAGGTAACGCAAGCCGGCGTCGTCCAGACCGTGCACGTCCCGCGCCGCGTCGTACTGCGCCGCCAGCCGGGGCCCGAAGAGCAGCGGATCGTCCGCCCCCAGCGCCAGCCGCGCCCCCGCGTCCACCAATTTCCCCAGCGGCACGTCGTGCAGCGTCGGGTACACCCCGAGGGCCACATTCGAGGCCGGGCACAGTTCCAGCGCCACCCCGGCGTCGATCACCCGGGCCAGCACCTCCGGATCCTCCGCCGCGCGCACGCCGTGGCCGAGCCGGTCCGGATGCAGGGTGTCCAGGGTCAGGGCGACGTGGTCGGGGCCGCGCAGTTCACCGCTGTGCGGGACGCTGGCCAGCCCGGCGTCCCGGGCGATCCGGAACGCGGAGGCGAAGTCCTCGGTGTCGCCGCGCCGCTCGTCGTTGCTCAGGCCGAACCCGACCACCGAACCCGGTCCCTCCCCCGCGTACTTGGCCGCCAGCCGGGCCAGGGTGCGCGCGTCCAACGGATGACGCATGCGGCTGGCGGCGACGATGATGGCGACCTGGCATCCGGTCGTCTCCGTGGCCTCCCGGGCCGCGTCGAGCACGATCTCCAGCGCCGGGGTGAGGCCCCCCACGTGCGGGGCGTAGGACGTCGGGTCGACCTGCATCTCCAGCCAGCGCGAACCCTCGGCGGCATCGTCCTCTGCGGCCTCGATCACCAGGCGGCGCATGTCCTCCGCATCCCGCACGCAGGCCCGGGCCGCGTCGTACAGGCGCTGGAAGCGGAACCAGCCCCGCTCGTCCGGGGTCAGCCGCAGCAGGTGGTGTTCCCGCAGGGTCTCCGGCAGCCGGATCCGGTGCTTGGCCGCCATCTCCTCCAGCGTCGCCGGTCGCATGGAACCGGTGAAGTGCAGATGCAGATGGGCCTTGGGAAGGGTACTGACCGGCTGCGACATGAACAGAGTTTGCCAGCTCTTCCGGAGTGCTCCGGCCAACCCCCTACGGGGTCACAACGCGCAGTTGATCAACTCAGGCTCGGGCACCAGCCGTACCCCGTACGTCTTCTCCACCCCTTCACGCACCTGCCGGGCGACCTCCAGCACATCCTCCGCTGAGGCTTCACCCCGATTGGTCAGGGCCAGGGTGTGCTTGGTGGACAGGCTCGCCGGCCCCGGAAGGCCATAGCCCTTGGCGAAGCCCGCGTGGTCGATCAGCCAGGCCGCAGATGTCTTCACCAGACCGTCCGGAGCGGGGTAGCGCGGCGCCTCCGCCGGTAAGGCAGCAGCTTCTTCGCTGGTCAGGATCGGGTTAGTAAAGAACGAGCCGGCGCTCCAGGTGTCGTGGTCCGCCGGGTCGAGCACCATGCCCTTACCCGCCCGCAGCTTCAGGACGGCGGAGCGGACCTCGGCCTGGGGCACCCGCTCGCCGATCTCGACGCCCAGCGTGCGGGCCAGCTCGGCGTACTTGACCGGTTCGCTGAAGTCGGCCACGACGAGCTGAAACGAGACCTGAAGCACCACGAAGCGCGGGCCGCCGCGGTGCCGCTCCCGCTTGAACAGCGAGTCGCGGTAACCGAACCGGCAGTCGGCCATGGCCAGCGTGCGGATCTGTCCGGTCGCCCGGTCCCAGGTACGCACGCTGGCGATCGTCCCGGAGACCTCCTGGCCGTAGGCGCCCACGTTCTGCACCGGCGTCGCACCGGTCGAGCCCGGGATCCCGGACAGCGCCTCGACGCCGATCCAGCCTTCGGACACCGCGCGATCCACCACGCCGTCCCAGGGCTCGCCCGCCTCGACGGTGATCTCGGCCCCCCCGCAGTAGTCCACGTTGTGCACGGTGATCCCCCGGGAAGCGACCTGGACCACCGTGCCGTCGAACCCCGCGTCGCCGACCACCAGGTTGGAGCCACCTCCGACCAGGAGCAGCGGCTCGTCCGCGGCGTCGGCCGCGCGAACCGCGTCCACCAATTCGTCGGAGGTGGTGGCGATCACGTGCCGCCGGGCCGGACCTCCCACTCGTAGGGTCGTCAGCTCGCCCAGCCGCACCATTCCGCCGTCCTCCACACTCGCCGAAGCACCCGAAGCAATTACCCCGAGGATCTCACTGCGCCCGCCGTCAGCATTGCCAGCAGGACCGCCAAAGTCACTCCGACCAGCGAGAGAGCCACGCCGACGTGCTGGCCGACGGTGCCGAGCAACGGCGGTCCGGCAATGAAGGCGGTGTACCCGATCGTCGACACTACGCCGACCCGCGCGGCCGAGTTCACCGGATCCGCGGCTGCCGCACTCATCCCCATCGGGAACCCGAGCGCAGCCCCGATACCCCAGAGCAGCGAACCCGCCACGGCGAAGACGTAGAGCCACGGGGAGACTCGATCGGCGTGACCTCCGGCGAAAACCGACCCGGCGATCACCAGGCCGCTACCTATCAGCACCAGGAGCGCGCTGATCCGCAGAGCACGAGTGTTCTCCAAACGGCGCAGCAAGGCCGGCCCGGTCATCCGAGTCACCGTCATCCCCGTCACGAAGACCGCGAAAACACCTGCCCCGAGCTCGTGGCCAGCACCGTAACCATCGACGATCGCCAAGGTCAGCCAGTCATTGGCCGCTCCCTCGGCCAGCGCCATGCTGAACACCAGGGCGCCGATCAGCAACGTTCCCGGCTCCAGCCAAGCGGCGAGGACCGAGCGCACCCGTCCCTGGGCCTCGTCCGGGCTCTCCTGTCCACCGGGGTCGAGCGGCAAGAACCAGCGCAGTGCCCCGGTTCCGCTGATGGCAACGACGAGAGCGACCACCGGCAGATGGACGCGCGGACTGACGTGCGCGGCCGCCGCGAGGGAGCCGGTGCCTGCGCCGAGAACCGTGCCCAGGCTGTAGCCCGCGTGGAACCGGGGCATGATCACCCGGCTCAGTCGGCGCTCCACCTCCGCGCCCTCGACGTTCATGGCCACGTCCCAGACGGCCATCCCCACGCCGGTCAGGAAGAGACCGGCGCCCAGCAGCCAGACCTGCGTGGCCAGACCCACGACGACGACGCCGAGCACACCGGTGATCACCCCGGCCAGCACGGTGCGGGCCGGGCCGAGGGCGGAGATCACCGCCCCGGCCAGCGGCAGCATCACCACCGAACCGGCCGAGAGGGCCAGGAGCACCAGGCCGATCCCGCCGATGCTCAGGTCGAGCTGGTCCCGGATGGCCGGCAGCCGGGCCGCCCAGGAGGACAGCACCAGGCCGTTCAGGGCGAAGACCACGGCCACCGAACGCCGGGCCGAGCTGATCCGGCCCGGCGTCAGGGGGGTGACCGCGGGCCGTCTCACCTCATGATGAGATCAGGACAAACGGACCTTGGCTATCGCCTTGCCCAGCACCTTCTGACCGTCGCAGAGCGCGGTCAGGGTGACGGTGGCCGTCCGGGTGGCCTCGTCGGTGGCCGTGACCTTGCCGCTGAACGTGACTGTGGCCCCGGCGTCGTCGTCCGGCACCGGCACCGGATTGGTGAACCGGACGCCGTACTCGACGACCGCCCCGGCGTCGCCCGCCCACTCGCCGACGTACCGGCCGCCGAGCGCCATCGTGTACATGCCGTGGGCGATTACCCCAGGCAGGCCCACCGACGTAGCGATCCGCTCGCTCCAGTGGATGACGTTGAAATCGCCACTGGCCCCGGCGTATCGAATCAGATCGGCCCGGGTAACGCTGATGTCGGCCGGGGTCAGCTCATCGCCGACCGCGATCTGGTCGAACTTCGCGCTCACGCCTTCTCCTCCGCGCGGATGATCACCATGGACACCGCAGTGACGACCGGCTCGCCGGCCGCGTCGGTGATCTCCACCCGGGTGATCACCCGGCCGTTGCCCGCCATGGTGCGCGCGTCGTCGACGTGCGCGACGGAGGTCAGCCGGTCGCCGGCCACGATCGGCCGGTGGTGGGTGAACTTCTGCTCGCCGTGCACCAGCCGGGTGTAGTCGATCCCGGACTCCGGGTCGGTCATCACCTGACCCTCGCAGCGCTGCGCGATCACGATCGCGAAGGTGGGCGGGGCGACCACGTCGGGGTAGCCCAGGGCGCGGGCAGCTTCCGGGTCGGTGTGCACCGGATCGGTCGAGCGGGTCGCCTCGGCGAACTCGCGGATCTTCTCCCGGCCGACCTCGTACACCGGTGCACCGGTGTAGGTCTTCCCGACGAGCTGAGGGTTGACGCCCATCCGTACCTTCCTCGATTCAGCGGCCCAGACATGACGAAGGGCCGCCCCGCGAACGGGACGGCCTTCCGGAAGAGCGAGTCAGCGAGTTTCGCGGTGCGGCTGGTGCTTGCCACAGCGCGGGCAGAACTTCGCGAGCTCCATCCGGTCCGGGTCGTTACGCCGGTTCTTCTTGGTGATGTAGTTGCGCTCCTTGCACTCGACGCACGCCATGGTGATCTTGGGACGGACGTCGGAGGTCTTGCTGGCCACGGCGGTGCCTCTTTCGAAGAAGATGCTGTCGATGAGGATCGAACTACAGCGGTACGGATAACTCCACAGTAGCGAGGACGGGACTTGAACCCGTGACACAACGATTATGAGTCGTTTGCTCTACCAACTGAGCTACCCCGCCAAGCGCGGTCTCGCTCTTGAACAAGACCAGACAGAGCCCCGATAGGGAATCGAACCCTAGACCTTCTCCTTACCATGGAGACGCTCTGCCGACTGAGCTATCGGGGCCTGCCAGCCGGGCGGCGACTTACTGCCCCGGTGGCTCCGCCAACAGTACAGGATCAGGGGCCGGGAGCTGAAATCCATTCCCCGCAGCCGCCCAGCCCGTCACGTTTTCGCAGGTCAGAGCCATATTTTAGGACGCTTGCGGCGGGCCGTCGGGGGTCGGGAAGGCCAGTCGGCCCGGAACCGCGAAACCACGGAAGAGCATCTGCAGGAGATGTCGGTAGGACGTCTCGGCGTCGGCGAACGCCAGACGGTCGGCCATCTCCAGCGAGACCGCCCCGTGCACCGAGCTCCAGATCTGCTGGGCGGCCAGGACCGGATCCTCTTCGACGAAGCGACCGGTCGCCATCATCGTCGCCACGTGATCGACGAGCACATGGAAGGCCCCGTCGGCCTGCTCCCCGAGTTCGGCCGGCATCTCGCCCTCCTCGCCGAAGGGGGCACCCGGCCTCGCCCCCTTGGCCGGCGGCTCACCGAACATCAGCACGTAGTGCGAACGATGTGACAGGGCGAACTCCCGGTACCGCACTCCCGCCATCCAGAGCCGGGCGATCGCGTCCGTCTCCCCCTCACGGGCCGAGATCGCCGCTGTCAGCCCCTGGAACCCGCGCAGCAGCAGCGCCCCGATCAGGCCGTCCTTGCTGCCGAACCGGTTGTAGACGCCCATCGGGGCCACCCCGGCCTCGGTCGCCACCGCCCGCACGGTCACCCCGCCCGGCCCTTCGCGCATCAGCACGGCTTCGGCCGCATCGGTCAGCGCGCCCTTCAGATCCCGGCTCGGCGTCCGGCTCTTGGCGCCCTGACCAGCCGCGTTACCCGCGCGCCGAGCCGTCCCTGATTCCTCACCCATCGGAGCCTTCCTCCCGCGTCACCGCGATCGTCCCCTGTTCAATCCGCTTTTGCACTTGACGAACGGCCCGGCTTTGTAGAACGTAATGCCATAACTATAGGACAACGTTCTAAGGAGCTGGCGATGAGCAGCCCGAGCGCCCTTGAGACCCCCGTCACGAACCCCCGTCGCTGGTGGATGCTGGCGGTGCTGTGCCTGAGCGTGCTGCTGGTCACGGTGGACAACACGATCGTCAACGTCGCCCTGCCCACGCTCAGCCGGGAGCTGTCCGCCTCGACCAGCAGCCTGCAGTGGATCGTCGACGCCTACACGCTGGTGTTCGCCAGCCTGCTGCTGCTGACCGGGCACCTCGGTGACCGCTTCGGCCGGCTCCGCACGCTGCAGATCGGCCTGCTCCTGTTCGGCCTGACCTCGTTCGCCGCCTCGATGGCGAACACCACCGGTCAGCTGATCGCCGGCCGGGCCGCGATGGGGGTGGCCGCCGCGCTGATCTATCCGGCCACCCTCGGCCTGCTCACCAACATCTTCACCAGCGCCCGCGAGCGGGCCACCGCGATCGGGATCTGGGCCGGCATCTCCGGCCTGGCGGTGGCGATCGGGCCGGTCTCCGGCGGGGTCCTGCTGGAGCACTTCGACTGGAGCTCGGTGTTCCTGATCAACCTGCCGTTCGTGGTGATCGCCCTGATCGCCGGGCGGTTCATGCTCACCGAGTCGCGCGACCCGCACGCCGGCGGCTTCGACCGGCCGGGCGCCTTCGGCTCGGTCGCGGTGGTCGGCACCCTGGTCTGGACGGTGATCGAGGCACCGAACCACGGGTGGACGTCGGGGGCCACGATCGGTGGTTTCGTCGCCGCGGCGGTGCTCCTGGTGGCCTTCGTCGCCTGGGAGGCCCGGCACCCGCACCCGCTGCTGGATGTGACCTTGTTCACCAATGCCCGGTTCAGCGCGGCCAGTGGGGCGATCACCGCGGCGTTCTTCGCGCTCTTCGGCTTCATCTTCCTGATCACCCAGTACTTCCAGGCCGTGCAGGGCTGGGGAGCCCTCCGCTCCGGCCTCGCCACCCTGCCGTTCGCCCTGGTCACCGGGGCCCTGTCGCCGGTCGCGATCATCCTGATGAAGCGCTTCGGCACCACCGTGGTGGTCACCGTGGGCCTGCTCCTGATGTCCGGCGGGTTCTTCCTGGCCTCCACCACAACCCTGGAGGCGCACTACTTCGGCAAGATCATCGTCGCGATGGTGCTGATGGCCGCCGGTCTGGCGATGAGCACCGGCCCGGCCACCGACGCGATCGTCGGGGCGCTGCCGAAGGAGAAGGCCGGGGTCGGCTCGGCGGTCAACGACACCACCCGCGAGGTCGGCGGCACGCTCGGGGTGGCCGTGCTCGGCTCGGTGCTGAGCTCGTTCTACGGCAGCAACCTGCAGGACTCGCTGTCCGGCCTGGGGATCACCGGTCCTACCGCCACGGCGGCCAAGGAGTCGGTGATGGCCGGACTCGGAGTCGCCGGGCAGTTGCCCGGCCCGGCCGCCGGCCAGGCCGCGGACGCCGTGCGCCAGGCCTTCATCGACGGTCTTCAGGCCGGATCGCTGATCGCCTCCGGGGTGGCCCTGCTCGCGGCGATCGCGGTGGCCTTCCTGCTCCCGGCCCGGCACCGCGAGGAGAGCGTGCCGGAAGTGCTCGTCACCACCTGATCCACTCCCGGCGCCGGGCTCGCGAGCCCGGCGCTGGAGGTGATCCGCGTCTCAGCGATAGTTCACGAACTGCAGGGCGACCTCCAGGTCGGCCCCCTTCAGCAGGTTGATGACCTCCTGCAGGTCGTCCCGGCTCTTGCTGGAGACCCGCATCTCCTCGCCGGTGATCTGCGTCTTCACACCCTTGGGACCCTCGTCCCGGATGATCTTGCCGATCTTCTTGGCGTTCTCCTGGCTCAGGCCCTCCTTGATGTCGGACTCCATCCGGTACTCCTTGCCCGAGGGCCTGGGTTCGGTGGAGTCCAGCACCTTCAGCGAGACCCCGCGCTTGATCAGCTTGCTCTGGAAGACATCCAGAACCGCCTTCACCCGCTCCTCGCTGTTGGCCTTGATCAGCACCTTCTCCCCGCTCCACTCGATCGAGGCGCCGGTGCCCTTGAAGTCGTACCGCTGGGCGATCTCCTTCTCCGCCTGGTTGAGCGCGTTGTCGACCTCCTGCCGGTCGACCTTGCTGACCACATCGAACGACGAATCGCTGGCCACGACGAAGCTCCTTCTTTCCTTGCTAGGGGGTCTGGCGGGCCCTCTGACGGGGCCCGCGGCAGAACGGATGCGCGAAGCACCCGCAGTCCTTGCTATTCTTCCATCCGCCGGACGAGCTCACGGGCTCCGAGGGTGGGACACGGCTGGTTGCCCGAGTGGCCAAAGGGATCTGACTGTAAATCAGACGGCTCAGCCTACGCAGGTTCGAACCCTGCACCAGCCACCGTGGCGCAACGGCCGCTGACCTGGAAGCCCAGGTCAGCGGCCGTTTCGTTGTCCCCGGACGGCCTCGGCCCCGGCCGGATCGCCCTCCGCCAGCAGCCCGACCACCACGCCTGCCCGGTCCGCCTCCGGCCGGTTCTGGCTGTACTTGGCCTTCGCCTCGATCCGGGTGATCCGCAGCTCCACCCCGACGATCGCGCGCAGCTGCCCGGCGACGAACTTCTCCGGCGCATCGGACACCGACCACGGAGCCTCGCGGCCGGCCTCGTGCTGATCGGTAAGACGACGAACCAGACCGTCCAACCAGAGGACGTCGTCGTGGACGACCAGCGGTCCGTGGACGTGGGCGGTCAGGTAGTTCCAGGTCGGCACGACACGCCCGTGCTCGGCCTTGGATGCGTACCAGGAGGGCGAGATGTAGCTGTCCGGACCGCGCAGGATCACCAGTGACTCACCCGTGGGCTCGGCCTGCCAGTGCGGGTTGTTCCGGGCGACGTGCCCCAGCAGCGCGCCGTGCTCGCCGACGGAGGGGTCGAAATGCAGGGGTAGGAACGTGGCGAGCAGGCCGTCCGAGGTCGGGGTGATGAGGTCGGCGGCTCCTGGATGCTGCAGGAGCTCGCGGACCTGCTCGGGATCAGCGGTGAAGTGGCTGGGGACGAACATGAGGGGAGTCTGCGCTTGAGCAGGGCCCCGGGTCCACGGCCAATCGCGGGTGGGCGGCCATTGCGACCTCCGGGCCGGTTCCGGAAATTTTCTGGAAAGAGGACCAATCCGCTTCCGGCCCTGGGCCGAACGCGCTGAGACCGGGGCGTTTTCCAGCTCCGGCCGGCCGGAGCCGCGCCGTTGCGCGAGTCAGCGGGCTCCTTCGGCGTACGCGAATCCAAGTCAGGACCAGTCCCCCCGACCCGGTCGGGCGATGCCGCACGCCTCTGGACCTTCCCGGGGCGTTCACCAGCACTGGAGCGACGTTATGTTCGGAAAGCAGCTTGTCACCGAGATGATCGACCGCAGCGCGGAGAACGGGGCCGACCGCCGCCGTTTCCTCCAGACCGCGGGCCTGGCCGGGATGGGCGTGGTCGGCGCCACCGTCCTGCCCGGAATGACCGGTACGGCCTCGGCCGCCACCGTGAGCCCGCAGCAGGCGGCCGCCGAGGCGCCGAGTGACGCCGCAGTGCTGAACTTCGCCCTGAACCTGGAGTACCTGGAGGCGGAGTTCTACTCGCACGCCGTGTTCGGGCACGGCCTGGCCGACAAGCTCACCACCGGCAGCGGTGACCGGGGCAAGGTGGTCGGCGGGCGGAAGGTGAAGTTCTCCAGCAAGCGGGTGGAGCGCTACGCCAACGAGATCGCCTGGGACGAGGTGAATCACGTCGAGTTCATCCGCTCGGCGCTGGGGAAGGCCAAGGTCTCCCGGCCGAGCATCGACCTGAAGTCCAGCTTCACCGCTGCGGCCCGGGCGGCCGGTCTGATCAACGCCAAGCAGACCTTCGACCCGTACGCGAACGAGAACAACTTCCTGCTTGCCGCCTTCCTTTTCGAGGACGTAGGGGTCACCGCCTACAAGGGGGCGGCGCCGCTGATCACCAACAAGACCTACCTCGAGGCGGCGGCCGGGATCATGGCCATCGAGGCCTACCACGCGGCCACGGTGCGCACCACGCTCTTCGAGAAGGGCCTGTTCGCCCAGGCGAAGGCGATCTCCGACGCTCGCGACTCGCTGGACGGCAAGGTCGACCTGGACCGCGGCATCTTCCTGCGGGGCAAGGCGAACATCGCGCCCGCGGACAAGCACGGCATCGCCTACAGCCGGACGCCGGGCCAGGTGCTGAACATCGTCTACCTGAACCCCAAGCCGGTGAAGCGCGGCGGGTTCTTCCCGGCCGGCGTGAACGGTGAAGTGAACACCAGCGCCTGATTCCGCTCATGACCCAAAGCACCTTGCTCGCAGCCGATCTGGCGCCGGGGCCGACCGCCCGGCGCCGGATCGGCGCGATCTCCACCCTAGGCCCCGGTTTCGTCGCCGCCATCGCTTACGTCGACCCGGGCAACTTCGCCACCAACTTCGCGGCCGGCGCGGGGTACGGCTATCGGCTGCTCTGGGTCGTGGTAGCGGCCAACGCGGTGGCCATGCTGGTGCAGTTCCTGGCGGCCAAGCTCGGCGTGGTGACCGGCCGGAGCCTGCCCCAGCTGTGCCGGGAGCGCTGGCCGGGCCGGCCCGCCTGGGCCCTGTGGGTGCAGGCCGAGGTGGTCGCGATGGCCACCGACCTGGCCGAGTTCATCGGCGCCGCGGTCGGCCTGAACCTGTTGTTCGGCCTGCCCCTGCCGGTGGCCGGGCTGGTCACCGGGGTGATCGCGTTCGGCGTCCTGGCCCTGCAGCGCCGCGGGCACCGGCCGTTCGAGCTGGCCATCGGGGCTCTGCTGGCCCTGATCGGCCTGGGCTTCGCCTATCTGGTGCTGGTGGTGCCGCCGTCCCCCGGTGCGGCGCGCGGTCTGGTGCCCGGATTCGGCGATCAGGGCGCGCTTTTCCTGGCGCTCGGCATCGTCGGCGCCACGGTCATGCCGCACGCCGTCTACCTGCACTCCGGGCTCATCAGCAGGCGCCAGGTACTGACCAGCCGCCGGGACGTGCGACAGGTACTGCGCTGGGAACGTCTGGACATCGCCATCGCCATGGGTCTGGCCGGCCTGGTCAACCTGGGCATGCTGGCGATCGCGGCAGAGCTGTTCCAGGGCTCGCAGACCACCATCACCTTGGAGCACGCTCATACGGAGCTGGGCCGCATGGTCGGGGGTAGCGCTGCCCTGGCTTTCGCGGCGGTGTTGCTGGCCTCGGGCATCTCTTCGTCCGCAGTCGGCACCGCAGCCGGCCAGATCGTCATGGAGGGCTTCCTCGGCGCCCGGATCCCGCTGGTCCTGCGTCGCCTGATCACCATGGCCCCGGCGCTGGCCCTGCTCACCCTGGGTGCCGATCCGACCCAGGTCCTCGTGGTCAGCCAGGTGCTGCTGTCGTTCGGCCTCCCGTTCGCCCTGATCGCCCTGCTCGTCCTGACCAGTAGCCGGGCGGTGATGGGTGAGCACGTCAACTCGCGGGTGACGACCCTGGCGGTCGGCCTGGTGGTGACCGTGCTGAGCGGGCTGAACCTGCTCCTCCTGGCGCAGCAACTGCTGTGAGTCGATCTGGTGAACTCCGTCTCCCCCGGCCGCGCTGAGCTTGTCAAGGCCGGTCGCGGGGTGTTGCATCGATCGCCGTGACCCCCCGCGAGAGCCTGACCGAGCTGCCCACCCTGGACGACGACCTGACCACCGAGGGTGAGCCCGAGGCGGAGTTCAACCCGGGCATCGCGTCCCGGCTGCCGGCCAAGAACGTCGCCGGGGCGGCCCTGTTCCGCGACCAGGAGGGGCGGATCCTGCTGGTCGAGCCGAATTACAAGCCGACCTGGATCCTGCCCGGCGGGGTGGTCGAGGAGAACGAGGGCCCGCACGCGGGGTGCCGGCGCGAGCTGGCCGAGGAGCTCGGGCTGGACCACGATCCCGGCCGCCTGCTGGTGGTCGACTGGGTGCCGCGCCACGGGGTGTGGCGCGACCAGCTCCAGTTCGTCTTCGACTGCGGGGTGCTCGACACCGCCGCGATCGAGTCGATCAAGCTACAGGAGAGTGAGCTGCGCGCAGCGCATTTCGTCGCCCCCGAAGACCTGGGGTCGGTCCCGCTCACGCCGTCCCTGGCCCGCCGGCTGGGTCAGGCGCTGACGGCGTTGGAGCAGGACACCACTGCCTACACGACTTATGGACGCTTGGACCGTTGAGTTCCGGTCGGGGGAGAAAACTCAGGCCACCTGGAACGAGCGCTTGGACAGACCCCACATCCAGCCCTCGATGGTCGTGGTGACCGGCGCCTCGGGGTTGGAAGCAGCGCCGAGGGTGATGAATGCGGGCACGAAGTGCTCCACCGTCGGGTGCGAGTACGGCATGCCGGGGGCGCGCTTCAGGTAGTTCATCAGGGTGTCCACGTCTCCGCGGGCCAGCGTCTCCTGGGCCCAGGAGTCGAAGTCCGCGGACCAGCCCGGGATCCGGCCCATGAACGCCTCGCGGGTGAGGAACGGCAGGCCGTGGGTCATGAAGCCGGAGCCGATCACCAGCACACCCTGCTCGCGGAGCGGGCGCAGCCGGCGCCCCAGCGCCATCAGCTGGGCCGGGTCGTTGGTCGGGATGCTGAGCTGCAGCACCGGCACGTCGCCGAGCGGGTACATCACCTTGAGCGGCACCCAGGCCCCGTGGTCCAGACCGCGGCTGTTGTGCTGGTGCACGGTCTCGGTGTCGGGCATCACCGAGGCCACCAGCTGGGCCAGGGCCGCGGCGTCCGGGGTGGCGTACTCCATCTCGAAGTAGCGCCGGGCGAAGCCGCCGAAGTCGTAGACCAGCGGGGTGCTCGCGAGCGGGCTGGAGATGCTCAGCGGCGCCGACTCCCAGTGCGCACTGATGATCAGGATGCTCTTCGGCTTGGGCAGGTTCATCGCCCAGGCGTGCAGCTGGGCCATCCAGGGGCCGTCGTCGAACAGCGGGGGCGCCCCGTGGGAGAGGTAGAGGGCGGGCAGGGCGCCGTCCTCCGGGGTCCAGGAGCGCTGGGTCCGGCTGGTCCGCAGCGCGCCGGGGAGGAAGGCGTCGAACGCCGCGCCGGGCGCTGTGGGGTCCACCGAGGTCGTCATACCGCCGACCGTACGTCGTTATAGTTGAAATCTCAAGTATTTGCGTCCGAGCAGGTGAACCCGCACAACGGGAGAAGGTGCGGCGGCCTGCGATCACTGCGATTCTCAGCGGATTCACCGTGACCCCCGGGCACTCTCGAAACCGGCAGACGTCCACCAGAGAAAGGTCCTGAGAAACCATGCGTGCCACGCCGTCGGACGACGCTCAGCGTCCCGGGTCGTCCCAGGGCGGGCGGCATGCCGCTCCGGACACCAACCCGCTTCCCGAGTCCGCCGGGCCCCGGTGGTCGAACACCGCCGCGAGCGCCCCGGCGACCCAGCCGACCAGCCCGGTCCCGACCAACCCCATCCCGACCAGCCCGGTCCCGGCCGGCCCCGAAGGCCCGGGCGGCTCCGGTGAGCCACCCAGCGGCGGTGACGGTCAGCGTCCCTCATCGGGCGGTTCGAACCGGAAACTGCTCGGCGCCGGTGCCGTGCTCGTCGTCCTGGTGCTGATCGGGGTGATCTTCGCGGTGACCCGGGGGTCGGGCGATGACAAGGCCACCTCGGCCACCCCGACGGCGAGCGCCTCGGCCACCCCCGCCGCGACCACCGGCACCAAGTACGGCGTGTTCCGGCAGACCTCGAAGAGCGATGTTGCGTCCTACGAGCAGTGGCTGGGCGCCAAGGTCAGCTACGTCGTGGACTTCGGCGCGCGGCAGACCTGGAACGACATCGCCGACCCGCAGTACTTGCTGGACGAGTGGAAGGACAGCGACTACCGGCTGGTCTACGCCGTCCCGATGCTGCCCGGCGACAAGAGCGCCACCCTGCAGGAAGGCGCCCAGGGCGCCTACAACGACTACTTCAAGACGCTGGCCGAGAACCTGGTCAAGAACGGCCAGGAGGACGCCGTCCTTCGGGTGGGCTGGGAGTTCAACCTCGGCACCTGGATCTGGGGTAGCGAGGACAGCACCAGTTGGAAGGCCTACTACCGCAACATCGTCACGACGATGCGCTCGGTGAGTGGCGCCAAGTTCGAGTTCGACTGGAACGTCAACGGCGGTCCGAACAAGTACGACGCGGCCGACTACTACCCCGGTGACGACGTGGTCGACTACGTGGGCGTGGACGCCTACGACGTGTCCGGCGCGGGCTACCCCTACCCCGCCAACTGCGACAGCGCTTGCTACGTGGCTCACGAAAAGAAGGCGTGGGACGCGTCGATCTACGGCGGCGAGCGAGGCCTGAAGTACTGGTCGCAGTTCGCCAAGGACCACGGAAAGCCGCTGACCCTGCCGGAGTGGGGGGTCTGGGGCCGGCCGGACGGGATCGGCGGCTCCGACGACCCGGACTACATCCAGCGGATGTATGACTTCATCACGGACAAGTCGAACAACGTGGCCTACGCGTCCTACTTCGAGTACGACTACCCGAGCGACTCCGACGGCGGAAAGCACAGCCTGGAGGACTCGTTCCCGAACAGCGCGGCGAAGTTCAAGCAGCTGTTCGTCCCGCTCTACACGAAGGCCCTGGGCTCGTAGGACACCAGGTTGCACAGAGCAGTGCCCCGGGCGGGCTAAGATCCTTCCGGACCTTTGTGAAGCAGTCGTAAAGATCCTTTTCCCGGTGGGACCCGGTACTTGGTCCCTCCCCGAATGGATGAGGAAGAACGACTGCATGACGACCACAGGCCGTCCTTCGCGGGCCGAGGCCACTCAGCCGGATAGCCTTTCACGCTCCACCCCACTGCGGGACCTGCTCAACTCCATGGTCGGCCTGCTGCTCGGTGAGATCACCGACGGCGCCGCGTCCGACCGGCTCCGGCGGTACGTGGAGCCGATGACCATGGTGCTGTCGCTGGAGCGGGACCTGAGCGACCAGGCCGGCGAGGCCCGCGACGCGGTGGCCCGGGTGCAGTCCCAGCAGATGGCCGACCTGGCCACCGGGGTGCTGATGGCCCGGCTGGGCTGCGACAGCACGACCGCGCGGAGCCTGCTGTCCGAGTGGCTGTCGGCCAAGCACCTGGACGCCGAGACGCTGACCCCGGCCGAGGTGCAGACGCTGCTGGAGGAACCGGACTGGGGCCGGCGCTGAGACAAAGGTCAGCCCCCGCAACCCAGGGTTGCGGGGGCTGACCTTTGGAAGGGCCTTAGCGGCGGTACCCGGCCATCGACTCCAGCCGGGCGATCCGGTCGGCCATCGGCGGGTGGGTGGCGAAGAGCTTGGCCACCCCGCCCCCGCGGAACGGGTTGGCGATCATCATGTGGCTCGCGTTGACCAGCTCGCGCTCCGGCGGGAGGGGCAGCTGCCGGGTGCCCAGCTCCAGCTTGCGCAGCGCCGAGGCCAGGGCCAGCGGGTCGCCGGTGAGCTTGGCGCCGTCCTCGTCCGCGTCGTACTCCCGGGTCCGGCTGATCGCCATCTGGATCACCCCGGCCGCCAGCGGGCCGAGGATGGAGAAGGCGATCATCGCGACGAAGTTCGGCCGCTCGTCGTCGTCCCCACCGCCGAAGAAGATGGCGAAGTTCGCGATGAAGGTGACCGCGCTGGCCAGCGCCCCGGCGATGGACGCGGTGAGGATGTCCCGGTTGTAGACGTGCATCAGTTCGTGGCCGAGCACGCCCCGCAGCTCCCGCTCGTCCAGGATCTGCAGGATGCCCTCGGTGCAGCAGACCGCCGCGTGCCGGGGGTTACGGCCGGTGGCGAAGGCGTTCGGCGCCTGGGTCGGCGACACGTAGAGGGCCGGCATCGGCTGCCGGGCCTCGGTGGAGAGCTGACGGACGATCCGGTACATCACCGGCTGCTCGGCCTCGCTCACCGGACGCGCGCGCATCGCCTTGATCGCCATCGTGCCGGAGTTCCAGTACTGGTAACCGCTGATCGCGAGCGAGATGAGGAAGGCGATGATCAGGCCGGCGCGACCGGCGAAGGCCACGCCGATGACCATCAGGAACGCCGCCATCCCGCCCAGCAGGACGGCGGTCTTCAGTCCGTTGAAGTGGTTATGGCCCATTTCGGTGCTCCCTGACTCCTCTCGACCGGTGCTCCGAGAGCACCGTCAAGGACCTCAACGGTGTCCGGCTTGATCGCGTTCCCACCTCGCGGTGGACCCGTCACCGGACAACCCGGACGGGTGCCCCGCGTCATTGCAGGACCCCTGGCAACAATCCGGCGACGACCTCGGCGCCGATCGACAGACCTATGCAGCCTGCGGCCGCTCCTCCCAGCACGATCCCCTCCGCCGGGCGCAGGCGCCAGCGAGGGGCCGGGCCGTCAGCGTCCGCCGGGCTGGCCACCAGGAGGGCGGTCCAGCGTAGGTAGTAGGCCAGGGCCAGGGCCACGTTCACCGCGGCGACCACGGCGATCGGCCAGGACCCGGCGTCCACCACCGGGCGCAGCGCGACCACCTTGGCGATCAGCCCCATCACCCCCGGCGGGAGCCCGGCCAGGCAGATCAGCGCGAAGGCGAGGATCGCGCCGGCCACCGGTTCGGTGCGGCCCAGCCCCCGGTAGGCGGTCAGGGTGTGCTCTTCCCCGGCCCGGTGATGGCGGGCCACGAGCACCACCACGGTGAACGCGGCCAGGCTGGCCACGACGTACGCCAGCAGGTACCCCAGAGACGCGGCGGTCACCTCCCGGACGCTGTCCCGCGAGGGCCCCGCGGCGGCGAAGGGCAGCAGGACCCATCCCGCCTGGGCCACGGTCGACCAGGCCAGCAGCCGGACGGCGACGGTCTGGCGCAGCGCCACCAGATTGCCCACGGTCATCGTGATCGCGGCCAGCGTCCCGATCAGCGGAGCCCAGGCGGTGTGCAGAGCCGGGAGACCGATCCCCAGCAGCACGGCCATCGCGGTGACCCCGGCCGCCTTGGAGACGGTGGAGAGGAAGGCCGCGATCGGCAGCGGGGCGCCCGCGTAGGTGTCCGGCGTCCACAGATGGAACGGCACCAGGGAGATCTTGAACCCGATGCCGGCGATCGCCAGCACGGCTCCGGTGACCGCGACGACCAGGACCGGGCGCTCCGGGTTGCTGGAGAGCACGTCGGCGATCCGGCTCAGGTACAGCGAACCGGTGGCGAGGAAGAGCAGGCCGACGCCGAACAACAGCAGGCCGAGCGAGGCCACCGCGGTGAGCAGCATGGTCACCCCGGCCTGAGCCCCCTGGGCATCCCGGCGCAGCGCGATCAGCCCGATCACCGGAAGCGTCGCGGTCTCCAGGGCGATCGTGAGGGTGGCCAGGTCGCGGGCCCCGGCCAGCGCGGCGGCCCCGGCGACGGTGGCCAGCAGCAGCGTGTGATGAGCCGTGCGGTCACGGGCGCCGGGCCCGTCCAGCGCGAGCAGCAGGCAGGCGATCGCCGAGAGCAGCACGATCGCCTGGACCGCCAGGGTCAGGTCGGAGACCACGTAGGAGCAGCCGAAGCCGAACTCGGCCGGGCTCAGCGAGTGCGGCAACGTGGTCGGGCCGGTCTGCCCGTTCGTCACCACCCACCCTCCCGAGCAGGCCGTGCTGCGGGGGCGGCCGTCGTCGTTCAGCGCCAGGAAGGCCACGCCTCCGGCGGCGACCAGGAGCCCGGCCAGAGCGGTCAGGTCGGCGAGTGGACGCCAGCGGCGGCCGGTATGTTTCCGTTCATCCAGGCCCAGGACCGCATCGATGACCAGGACCAGCAGCAGGGCCACGACCGGCGCGATCACCGGGAGCAGGGCCACCGGATCGATCTTGGGAACGCCTTCCAGACTGGCGAACGTCTCGGTGAGCATCAGGGCACCACTCCCCCGCCGGGCAGGAGCAGACGGACCACCCCGGCGGTCGCGGCCAGCAGTGGTCCGGGCACCAGGCCGAGCCCGACGGTGGCCAGCACCAGCGGCATCGTGGTCACGGACTCATGCGGGGTGGCGTCGGTGAAGGTTGCTTCCGCCCAGCGCGGATCGGGGGTGCCCCGCCAGAGCACCCGCAATACGCGCAGCCAGTAGGCGGCGGCGAGCGCGGTCCCGAGGGCGGCCAGAACTGCGAACGGACGATTGAGGACGCCGAGAGCGCCGGACTGCCAGGCGCCGGCGATGGCGAGCAACTCCCCCCAGAACACGGCCAGACCGGGCAGACCCAGCCCGGCCACCGCCCCGAGGGTGAGCAACCAGCCCAGCCGCGGCAGCCGATCGCGCAGGCCCGGGCCGAGCACGCTCAGGTCGGCGCTGTGATGCCGGTCCTTCAGCGCGCCGACCACGAAGAACAGCAGCGCGCTGACCACCCCGTGGGCGATGTTGGCGTAGAGCGCGCCCTGCAGACCGGTGGTCGTCATCGAGGCCACCCCCAGCAGCACGAACCCCATGTGCGCCACCGAGGAGAACGCGACCAGCCGTTTCAGGTCGCGCTCGACCAAGCAGGCCAGCCCGGCCCAGATGATGCCGACGACGGCGAAGCCACCGAGCCAGGGGGCCACGTTCTCCATCCCGGCGGGCAGCACCGGCACCGCCACCCGCACCAGGCCGTACGTTCCGAGCTTCAGC
The DNA here is from genome assembly GCA_000719025.1 of Kineosporia aurantiaca JCM 3230. Taxonomy (GTDB): domain Bacteria; phylum Actinomycetota; class Actinomycetes; order Actinomycetales; family Kineosporiaceae; genus Kineosporia; species Kineosporia aurantiaca. The sequence goes on along the minus strand of JODP01000006.1, from coordinate 799,070 downwards.
AGGACCCCGGCCAGCAGCACCGATCCGGCCGTCGGGGCAATCGTGTGGGCCGGCGGGAGCCAGGTGTGCAGCGGCCAGATCGGGGCCTTCACCGCCAGCCCGATGACGATCAGCACCGCCGCGACGGTCTGCGTGGCGGCCGGCATCCCGGCTCCCCCGCGGGCGATCAGCTCGGTCAGGTCGGAGGTGCCCGTACGGGCGATCACCAGGATGATCCCGAGCAGCATCAGCGCCGACCCGGCCGCGGTGTAGAGCACGAACCGGGAGGCCGCGTCCTTCCGGGCCGCCTCACCCCCGAGCCGGTCGGATCGTTCCTGCTGATGAGGGTCGCCCCAGACGCCGATCACGAACCACATCGGGATCAGCACGGTCTCGAAGGCGACGAAGAACAGCAGCAGGTCCAGCGCGGTGAAGGTGGCGACCGCGCCGCCGGTGACCGCGAGCACGCAGACCACCAGCAGCCGCACCTGTCCGTGCTCCGGTTGCACGCGGATCAGGTGGACGCAGACCAGGACCGCCAGCAGGGCGGTGAGCAGGACCAGCGGAGCGCTGATCCCGTCCATCCCCAGGTGCGCCTTCAGACCGAGGGCGGGCACCCAGTCGGTGCGTACCTCGAGCTGCATCCGGCCGAATCCGCGGTTCCAGGTCACGAAGCTCGCCCAGGCCGCCAGCAGCAGGGTGACGCCGCCGATCAGCGCTCCGAGGCGAGCGGCCAGAACGTCTTCCACCCGGGGTAGCAGCAGGAGGAGCAACGCCCCGGCCAGTGGCACCAGCGCGGTCGCGGGCAGAAGCCAGCTCACGTTCATACGAGCACCATCCCGGCCACCGTGATCACGACCGCACCGATGAAGACCCACGCCGCGTACGCCGTAGCCCGACCGGTCTGGGGTCGACGGAACAGAATGCCGGCGGCCGTCGTGGTGGGTCCTACCCCACGCACGTAGGCGTCCACGATGTTCCGCTCCGCGGCGACCACGACCCGGGCCAGCCAGAGCACCGGCCGGACCACGAGCACCCGGATCACCGCGTCGAAACCGAAGGCGTTCAGCAGCACTTCCCGGGTCCGCTCGGGCAGCGCGAACGCGATGTCCGGGGTACCCAGACGCGGCGCCGAGACCGCCCAGCCGATGCCGGACAACGCCAGCAACGCCCCGGTGATCGCGGTGCCCGGTTCGATCGACACGCCCTTCAACAGCGCCGGTGGATGGATCAGGACCAGGCCGAATGCCACCGTCGGAATGGCCAGCAGGTACAGGGGCAGCATCATTGCGGCAGGAACCCGATGCGGCGTACCGGTTTCCGTGTCCTCCCCGGGAGCCAGCCCTTCGTGCGGTTCCTCGCTCTCCGCGTCCCCAATTGCCGGCAGTAAGAGCAGAGGTGAACGCCCCATCGCCACGATCGCCCACGCGCGTCCTGCGTACAGACCCGTCAGCACGATTGTCATTACCCCGGCTACCAAGACCATCCAGCCCACCCAAGTACCCGCGTGCGCAGCCTGGTCGGCGGCCGAAAGGACGGCCTCCTTGGACCAGAAACCACCGAACGGCGGGATACCCGCCAGACCTAGCAACCCGATTCCGAACAACACGGCCAGGCTGCGGTGGGTACGCCAGAGTCCGCCCATGTCGGCCAGCGAAGTCGACCCGACGACGTGAACGATGCACCCGGCGGCCAGGAACAGCAGCGCTTTGAACGCCCCATGAGAAAGAAGATGAAGGACGCCCGGAGCGGCCAGCGCGGTCGGGTCACCGGAACCCAGTTCCCGGTCGGACGCCACGCACACGGCGGCCAGCATGTACGCGACCTGACTGATCGTGGAGTACGCCAGCAACCGCTTCAGATCGGTCTGGGCCAGCGCCGCCAACGCGGCACCGACCATGCTGATCGAGGCCAGCACGGCGCCGGTCTGCAACGCCCCGGGCGCGGTCAGGAACAGCGGCAGCAATCGCGCAACCAGGAAAACGCCCGCTGCCACCATCGTCGCGGCGTGGATCAGGGCCGAGACGGGGGTAGGACCTTCCATCGCGTCCGGCAGCCAGGTGTGCAGCGGGAACTGCGCCGACTTGCCCAGTACCCCGGCCAGCAGCAGCAACGCCGCCGTGACGACCGTGCCGTGGCCGATCTCGTTCTCGGTAGCAGCCCGGTTCAGCTCGCTGATCGACGTGCTGCTCCCACCTGCGATCAGCACCACCACGGCCAGCACCACACCGAGATCGCCGACCCGGGTGACCAGGAACGCCTTCGTGGCTGCGGCCCGGGCGCTGGCCCGCTCGCTGTGATGGCCGACCAGCAGGTACGAGGCCAGGCCCATCACCTCCCAGCCGATCAGCAGGAGCACCAGGTCGCCGGCGTGGATGACCAGCATCATCGCGGCGGTGAACATCGAAACCGTTGCGGCGTAGGCGGTGTACCGGGTCGGCGCCTCCGGCGTGCCTACCCCCTCGAGATAGGCCGTTGAGTAGATCTGCACGCACAGCGCGACCAGGGCCACCAATATCCCGACGGCGGCCGACAACTGGTCTGCGCGCAGGTCCAGACCGATGGTCAGGCTGCCGAGCTGAGCCTGTCCGAGGAACCCGATCGAGCCGACCTCGCCGTCCCGCCCGACCAGAACCAGTTCGACGATCGCGGCGATCAGCGCACCGGCGGCGCCGAGCACCGCCCAATCGCTGGCCCAACCCCGCCTGCTCTGATCCGACCCCATGAGCAGGCCGAAGACTGCGGCCGCAGCCGGCAGGAGGATGGTGAGCATGGCAGCGGACTCGGTCATGCCTCACCCACCTTGGTTTTCCCGTCGGGATTTTCGGTGTACGTAGAGGACGCCTCGCCCAGTTCCTGCACTGCTGTCAGCTCGACCGTTCCGCGCGCGCGGAACAACAGCAGCACAATCGCCAAGGCCAGACCGATCTCCGCCGCAGCAATCGTGATCACGAAGACTGCCATCGCCTGACCTGGGATCAACGGATCCTGTACCTGGCCTTGCCCCGCCTGCCCCACATCCGGCAGCGCACCAAGGCCACCCGCGGGCAATGCCGAGGCCGTAACCAGCAGCACATTGGCCGCGTTCAGCAGCAGCTCTGCGCCGATCAGGACCAGGACCGCGTTACGGCGGGCGAGAATCCCGTACACACCGATCCCGGCGAGGGCCGCAGCGAGCACAGCCGGGCCGACCAGGTGGATCATGCGGGCCCGTCCCCGTCCGTCTTCGCGCCTACCCGTTCCTGTTCCTCGCCTACCGGCCGGGAGATCGCGATCGCGGCGACCAGCGCGGCCAGGAGGAGTACCGAGAGCAACTCGAAAGGCAGCAACCAGCCCGAGAACACCGCCTGCCCGATCGCCTTCGCCGACCCCTGCTCACTGCGGACCTTCACGCTGCTGTCGCCCAACGCATAGATCAACGTCCCAGCCAGAATCCCCCCGACCGAGATCGCTGCTACCCCAGCCGCCACACGCTGACCCGGCGGAGCGTTCAACTGGTCGCTCGGCTCGATCGGCGCGCGGGTCAGCATCAGCGCGAAGATCACCAGAACAACCACCGCCCCGACGTAGACCAGAAGCTGCACCAGAGCAACCACTTCAGCGCCCAGCACCAGGTAGACCCCGGCCAGCGCGCCCAAGCAGACCACCAGCCAGAGCGCGCAGTGCACAACGCGTTTGCTGGTCACCGCCAGCAGCCCGGCGGCCGCGGTGAGCAGGGCCAGGGCGATGAACAGGATTTCGAGGCCACTCACCGCGCGTCCCTCCGCGGCGGATCGTCCTCTTCCGTTTCCTCGGTTACCGCAGGAAGAACCTCGGTGTCGGTCACCGGGGGTAGGACAGCGGTTTCGTCGGTGCTCTTCGGAGCCGTCTCGGGTTCTGCTTCAGGAACGGCAGGGAAGACGGCGGTCGCCGCTATGGGTGAGTCATTTGCCTGGTCCTCGACTGCGGGGATCCGGCGGGTTTCCTCGTCCGGCGGGTACACCTCCGGAGCTACCTGCTGTTCCGCCTTCTGCGCACGCCCTGCTTCTTCCTCTTGACTTGCTCCCCGCGCCACTGGGCCCGAGGGCTCGGCTTCGCTCTCCAAGTCCGCGTTTTCCGGGTCCGAACGGTCCCTCCGCGCTGCCTCCGCGGTCAAACCCTTGAGGCGCTCGGCTTCCACGTGCTGCGCACCCTGACGCTCGGCGTCCAAACGCTCGAGGTCCTCGGCCGCCGCGAGCTCCTCACCCTGACGCTCAGCGCCCAAACGCTCGACGTGCTCAGCCGCCCCGCGCTCCTCACCCTGACGCTCAGCGTCCAAACCCTCGACGTGCTTGGCCGCCGCGCGCTCCTGTCCTTGACGCTCGGCGTCCAAACGCTCGGCGTACTCGGCCGCCCCGCGCTGCCCACCTTGACGCCCAGCGTCCAAACGCTCGAGGCCCTCGGCCGCCGCGCGCTCCGCGTCCAGACGCTCTGCTTCTAGGCGTTCAAGCCGCTCCGCCTCGACCCGCTCCGCCTCTATCCGCTCTGCCTCTGCCCGCTCTGCCTCGCGGGCCTCGGCCTGGGAAGCCTCGTACGCCGCGATCGCCTTCTCCGCTGCGGCCCGGGCGACCCCGACCTCCTTGGCCTCGACCGCGGCCGGGTCCGGCAGGGGCGGCGGCGGTACGGACGCCATCCAGCCTTCCAGCCGGTCACTCTCGTGCAGCAGGTCGCGGATGTCGAACTCCGCGTACTCGAACTCCGGACTCCAGAACAGCGCGTCGAAGGGGCAGACCTCGATGCAGATGCCGCAGTACATACAGAGCGAGAAGTCGATGGCGAAGCGGTCCAGCATGTTCTTCTGCCGGGGCCGGCCCCCGGTCTCGGGCGCGGGGACCTCTTCCTTGTGCGACTCGATGTAGATGCACCAGTCCGGGCACTCCCGGGCGCAGAGCATGCAACTCGTGCAGTTCTCGGCCAGCAGGGCGATCACTCCGCGGCTGCGCGGGGGCAGGTCCGGCTTCACGTCCGGGTACTCGGCGGTGTGGGTGTGCCGGAGCATCGCCCGGGCCGTGGTGGCCAGGCCGGAGATCAGGCCGCGGCCCAGGCCGGGTCCCTGGTCAGGGCCGTGACCAGGCTCATGCGCATTCCCGTGCCCGTGCCCGTGGCCACGGTCGCCCTCGTTGCCATGGCCGTCACCGTGCCCATGGTCATGGCCATTGCCGTGGTCATGCCCGTGGTCGTGGTCATGCCCGGACCCAGCCACAAACCCAGCCCCGGGCCCACCCTCGGACCCGAGCCCGGGGTCGGGCTGGTGCTCGCGCCCAGCGCCGGCAGCGGAGCCGGCCGCGCCGTGGTGCTGTTCGGAGGTCACCGGTGCATCTTGCCGTGTTTTCCCCCGGGCTGTGTGACTCCCGCGGCGGGCTTGTGGATCAGCGCTGGGCGGGAGGCAGTAGGGGCGAGGTCAGGCCCAGTTCGCGGGCGGCGTGCTCGTCGGCCCAGACCCGCGCCCGCCCCCGGGACAGGGTTCCGCGTACCTGGGTGGCCACTGCCAGGCCGTCCAGCATCACGAAGATCCGCAGCGCGGCTTCCTGAGGGTCGGCGCAGACGAACTCCCCCGCGGCCACTCCCTGGGTGACCAGCTTGGTCAGACCGTGCCGCCAGCGCGCGTCGTTGCGCCGGACCACCTCGCGGATCTCGTCGGTGTACCGGCCCTCGGCCCACGCGTCGATGTTGCGCGACCAGGCCTCGATGTCGGCCGGGTCGGAGGAGATCTGCTGGTAGAGCCGGATCACGTCGCGCAGTCGCTCGGTGTGCGAGCCCGGGCCGGCAATCGCCGCGTCCATCGCGTCCAGATCCCGGTCGGAGGCCAGCACAAATGCCTCGGACAGCAGCCGCTCTTTGGAATCGAAATGGTAGAACACCAGGCCGGCGCTGATTCCGAGCTCCGCGGCGACATCCGCGACCCGGGTCCGGGCGAATCCCTTGCGCGCGACCACCGAGGCCGCGGCCCGGAGAATCTCCTCGCGCCGGATCTCTGCCTGCTGTCGCGCCACCTCACCGACCTCACGTGTGTTCCGACAATTGCCCGCGCCGGAACGTACACGTACCTGGCGAGGCCATCAATATGGCGATTGCGCGACGATTCCTCCTCGCCGCGGCCGGGATACCGGATCTCCCGGACCGGCTTAGCGATATTAGCCGCCTACCGATAGGAACCACCGGCGATCGGTCCGATCAGTACCCACGGCCTGCCCGAGGGCGCCCGCCCGGTCCGCTCTGGGAGCGATCCCAGTGAGCCGGCCGAGCACGACCGGCCGAGCCGGGCGCTACGGCCGCCCCGGTTGTGCCGCAGGGCACAATTTCGGCACTCGGCGCCAAAACAAGGAGTGGACAGCAGAAGAGGAAGGAAGACGGCGAAAATCCCGGCGTTGGGAAATGGGGCACTGTCGGCGACGCGAACGGATCCGGCCGCGATCCGCCACCGATGCGCATCGACAGTGCAACGAAAGTGCGCCGCTGGTGCTCCTCCAGGGACACCTCAGGAGAATTCACAGCGCTATTTCGGGGCCGCCGCCGGATCGATAATTCCATTCTTGACCTGCGCATTCCGCCGGTTTCCGACGGCCGCCGGAGGGGCCGAACAGAATACGCCGAGCAGTCCGAGCGGTCCGATCGCGGTGGTTCTGGCAGTATTCCGATTTGTGGAACGCGTGACAGGTATCGGGGGCCTCTTCTTCCGGAGCAAGGATCCGGAGAGACTGGCTGCCTGGTACGAGGACCATCTCGGCGTGACGCCGGTGCCCCTGACGTACGAGGAAGAGCCCTGGCACTCCCAGTCCGGCCCCACGGTGTTCGCCGCCTTCGCCGACGAGACCGAGCACTTCGGCCGCCCCGAGCAGCAGTGGATGGTCAATTTCCGGGTCCGTGACCTGGACGCGATGGTGCGGCAGCTGCGGGCCTCGGGGATCGCGGTCGAGGTGGACGAGGAGATCTATCCGAACGGCCGGTTCGCCCGGGTCTACGACCCCGAGGGCAACCCCGTGGAACTATGGGAGCCGTGAGCAATTCTCCGGTAACCGATCTCGTCCTCCGGGACGTCCCGTTCGACAGCCCCGAAGCGGCCGCGCTGATCGCCGAACTCCAGCAGGAGTACGTCACCCGCTACGGCGGGAGCGACCAGACCCCGATCGAGGTGGGCGAGTTCGGCCCTCCCAATGGCCTGTTCCTGGTCGCCGAGGTGGGCGGTGAACCGGCCGGGTGCGCCGGGCTGCGGGCGCACACCGTGGACGGCGTCGAGTGCGCGGAGATGAAGCGGATGTACGTGCGTCCCGCCTTCCGTCGGCACGGCCTGGCCCGCAAGCTCCTGGCCTCCGTGGAACAGCGGGCCGCGCTGCTCGGCTACCCCAAGCTGATCCTGGAGACCGGAGACCAGCAGCCCGAGGCAGTCGCGCTCTACCGGAGCTCGGGCTTCACGCCGCGCGCCGGGTACGGCATCTACGCCGCGGAGAGCGGCTCGCTGTACTTCACCAAGGATCTGTAGACCCCGACCCAACGGCCAGGCCGGCCGCATCAGCGGCGGGCCTGGCCGACGTCCTCAATCGTGCTCTTACAGTCGGCCGGCCTCGATGATGCGTTTGAGGAACTGCTGCGTGCGCTCCTCGACCGGCTCGCCCAGCACCTGCTCGGGAGCGCCGCGCTCCAGCACCCGGCCACCGTCCAGGAAGCACACCTGATCGGCGACCTGCCGGGCGAAGCCCATCTCGTGGGTCGCCACCAGCATCGTCATCCCGTCCGACTTCAGGTCGCGCAGCATCGCCAGCACCTCCCCGACCAGTTCCGGGTCGAGCGCCGAGGTCACCTCGTCGAACAGCATCAGCACCGGGTCGTTGACCAGCGACCGGGCGATCGCGACACGCTGCTGCTGGCCGCCGGAAAGGTGGTCCGGGTAGGCGTCGGCGCGGTGCTTCAGGCCCACCCGGTCGAGCATCGCCAGGGCCCGCTCACGAGCCGCCTCAGCCGGCACCTTGTGCACCTTCCGCGGGGCCAGGGTGATGTTCTGCAGGACGGTCAGGTGCGGAAACAGGTTGAACGACTGGAACACGATGCCGATCCGGGACCGGACCTCGTCCGCGTCCACTCTTGGATCGGTGATCTCCTGCCCCTGTAGCTCGATCAGACCGTCGTCCACCGTCTCCAGCAGGTCGATGCAGCGCAGCAGGGTGGATTTACCCGACCCCGAAGCACCGATCAGCACCACTACGTCGTGCTCTTCCACGTCCAGGCTGAAGTCCCGCAGGACGACGTTGGGCCCGTAGGTCTTCCGCAGGTTCTCGACCTTGAGCAGGCTCATACGTGCCCTCCACCGGAGATCGCCCCGTAGCGCCGGGACACCCGGTCGGTGATCCGGGTCAGCGGGATGGTCAGGAGCAGGAACAGCAGCCCGGCCACCACGTAGGGGGTGAAGTTGAAGCTCTCCGCGGTCTTGATCTGGGCCGCGCGGACCGCGTCGATGGCCGCTCCGAGCACCGAGATCAGGCCCGAGTCCTTACTCAGCGAGACCATGTCGTTGAGCAGCGGCGGCACCACCCGGCGGACGGCCTGGGGTAGGACGACGAAGCGCATGGTCTGCGGACCGCTCAGACCTAAGGAGCGAGCGGCCGCGCGTTGGCTCGGGTGGATGGACTCGATGCCGGCGCGGAACACCTCGGTGACGTACGCCGAGTACGACAGCACCAGCGCCACACAGCCCAACGCCACGGGATCGGTCGGTACCCCGGACAGGTTCAGCGCCGGCACGCCGAACCCGACCAGCAGCAGGAGCAGGATCAGCGGCAGGCCCCGGAACACGTCCACGTAGATCGTGGCCAGCGCCCGGACCGGCCAGAACACCGGCCCGGCCAGGGTCCGCAGGATGGCCAGGAGCAGTCCGATGATCAGCACGCAGACCGCGCTGATCAGGAACACCTTGATGTTGATCCAGAACCCGGCGAGCACGTCGGGGAACGCGTCGACGGCCTTGTCCCAGCTGAAGAACGTCGTGCGGGTCCGGTCCCAGCCGGGCGCCGAAACCACCGCCGCGGCCAGGCCACCCCCGACGACCAGCGTGCTGACCGCGGCGATCAGCAGCGAGCGCAGGTTCTGCCGGCGCCGGTAGGCGTCCCGCTCCTGCTGCCGGGTGGACGGGGTCCAGGTATCGCTCACTTGAGTTCGGGGGCGTTGGCCCCTTCGGTCAGCCACTGGGTCTTCAGCTTGTCCAGCGTGCCGTCCTTGCGCAGCGCGTCCACGGCCGAGGTGACGCAGCTGGTCAGCGAGCTGTCCTTGGCCAGCACCAGGCCGAACTGCTCGGGCGTGGTGCTGGTCTGCGGCAGCTGGCCGACCACCACGCCGTTGTCCAGCTCGGCCGAGGCCAGGTACAGCGCGGTCGGCAGGTCCACCACCAGGGCGTCGATCTGGCCGTTGTTCAGGGCCAGCTTGGCCTTGTCGTTGTCGTCGAACACGGCCGGCTGCTTCGACGGGGCGATCTCCGACTTGATCGCGTCGTAGCTGGTGGTGCCGACCTGGGCGCCGAGCTTCAGGTCCTTCAGGTCGGCGATCGAGGTGGCGCTCGCGGCCTTGTCGCCCTTGAGCGCCACGACCGCCTGGGTGACGTCGTAGTAGCCCGAGGAGAAGTCCACCGCCTGCTTGCGCTCGTCGGTGATGGAGAACTGGTTGATGTCGAAGTCGAACTTCTTCGGACCCGGCTGCGCGGCCGCGTTGAACGTCACCGTGGACCACTTGACCTGGTCGTTGGTGTACCCGAGCTGCTGGGCCACGGCGTACGCCACGGCCGACTCGAAGCCCTTGCCGTTGCTCGGCTTGTCGTCCACGAACCAGGGTGAGTAGGCGGGCTTGTCGGTGCCGATGGTCAGCGTGTTCGCGGTCAGGGTCTTGAGGTCGGCCGGGGTGCAGGCGGCCGCCGAGCTCGCCGAGGCCGAGGAGCTGCCCGCGGCGGTGGAGTCGTTGGAGTCGGCGGGCGCACAGGCGGCGACGGCCAGCAGGGCGAGAAGGGCAGAGCCTGCGGCAGGCAGTCGGCGGGACATCAATACTCCAAGGTCAGCGCATGGTTTCGGCGTCCGAGTGTAGCTCCGCGCCTGGCGTCACCCGAACGGACTTCACGCGTGCGCACTGGAGGGGACCGATGTGTGACGAGACTTTCACCCGGAGGCACCGAACCTGATCCCTGATGCTGGTGTGCTTCGATGGCGGTATGGCCGAAGTGCGGGAGAACCGCGACGAGAACCGTTTCGAGATCTGGGTGGACGACGAGCTGGCCGGGTTCACCCAGCACCGGGGGCCGGGCCCGGTGGTGAGCTTCGTGCACACCGAGATCGGCGAGCGGTTCGGGGGCCAGGGCCTGGCCACCCAGCTGATCCGGGCCGCGCTGGACACCGAGCGCGAGCGCGGCTCGAAGGTGCTGCCGATCTGCCCGTTCGTCAAAGCCTTCATCGAGAAGCACCCGGACTACCTGGACCTGGTCCCGGCCAACCGTCGCGCCTCCTTCGGCCTGCCCACCGACTGACCCCTTTCGGCCGGGGTTTTGTCGGACCCGATGGGTAGAGTCCTTTCCCATGGAGGGCCTGCAGACGTACTTGGTCGTCGCCACCGTGATCGCGGCGGGGGTGCTGCTCTTCGTCGGGGGCATGGGGGCAGCCCGGGCCTTACGGCCCCGGGTGCCGTCGGCCGAGAAGACGCTGACCTACGAGAGCGGCGTCGACCCGGTCGGTGAGGGCTGGGCCCAGAGCCAGATCCGTTACTACCTCTATGCCTTCCTCTACCTGATCTTCGCGGTCGACTCGGTCTACCTGTTCCCCTGGGTCACGGTGGTCAAACAGCTCGGCTGGGCCACGGTCGCCGAGATGGGCGTGTTCCTCGGCATCATTGCGATCGGCCTGATCCACGCCATCCGCCGTGGGGTCCTGCGATGGATCTGACCCGGCCCGGCTCGGGTAGCCGGGGTATCTCCCCCAAGACGGCGCTGCCGATGCCGGTGCTGCGTTCCTCCTCCGAGGACCCGTCGCTGGGTGGTCTGGGCGCCGTCGCCCCGCACCCGTTGCGGCTGGTGCTGAACTGGGGCCGGCGGTACTCGCTCTGGGTCTTCAACTTCGGCCTGGCCTGCTGCGCGATCGAGTTCATCGCGGCCAGCATGGCCCGCCACGACTTCATCCGGCTGGGCGTGATCCCGTTCGCCAACGGCCCCCGCCAGGCCGACCTGATGGTGGTCTCCGGCACGGTCACCGACAAGATGGCCCCGGCCGTCCGCCGGCTCTGGGAGCAGATGCCCGAGCCGAAGTACGCGATCTCGTTCGGCGCCTGCTCCAACTCCGGCGGCCCGTACTGGGACTCGTACTGCGTGACCAAGGGCGTGGACCAGATCATCCCGATCGACGTGTACGTGCCCGGCTGCCCGCCCCGGCCCGAGGCGCTGCTCCAGGGCATCATCAAGCTGCAGGAGAAGATCGCCGCTGAGAACCTGGGCGCGCGCTACGGTTCCCGCCGCCGCGGTGCGGCCTCGCTGAACCGTGGGCTGGTCGAGGGTGATCCGGCGTGAACGGTGGGCCCGGAAACGGCACGACGGCTGACGCCCGCCAGTTGGAGGCCTGGTTCACGGCTGCTTTGCGGTCTGCTGGGGTCGAATTGAGGACGCCCGGGGGCACCGAACCCGCCGAGAGCCAGATGGCTGCTACCGGGGAAGAACCGGCCGGGCCGGCCGGTGCCCGTTCGGTCACCGTCAGCGCCGACGGGATCGGCACACCGGTGGTGGACGTGCCTGCCGAGGGCTGGATGGCGGCGGCCACCTGCGCCCGCGATCAGCTGGGAATGGACTTCCTGGACTGGCTTTCCGCAGTCGACGAGCCGGAGGGCGATCCGGCCGGTCTCGACGTGGTGCTCCACCTGGCCGCCACCGATTCCTTCGGCACCGGCCACCGCACCGTGCGCCGCGTCCTGCTCCGCACCCGTGTCCCCAACTCTGCCCCCACCCTGCCCAGCCTGACCTCGCTCTGGCCCGGAGTGGCCTGGCACGAGCGGGAGACCTTCGAGATGTTCGGCCTCGCCTTCACCGGCTTCGAGGACGGCACCGCCGCCGGCCTGCGCCCCCTGCTACTGCCCGACGGGTTCGAGGGCACCCCGCTACGCAAGTCGTTCATGCTGGCCGCCCGCGCGGCCAAGGCCTGGCCCGGCGCCAAAGACCCCGGCGACTCCGGCGCCAAGGCCCCCGCCCGCCGCAAGACCCTGCCCCCCGGCGTACCCGACCCGTCCTGGGGCCCCCACGAACCCGGCACCCCCCGCGAGGCCCCCACCCCCGCCCGCCCGGCCCGCGCTCCTCGGGCCGGAGCCGCCAGCGCCGCCGGTACCGCGGGTGCCGTCGGCCGCACGGCCCGCACCGCGCGAGCCTCCCGTGCCGCTGCTGCGAACCCGGAAGGCGCGGTCTCCTCGGGAGACGCAACGGCCAACGCAGCAGGCGCCACGGCGAAACCAAAAGACGGCGCCGCCAAGCCGGAAGGGGCAGCGGCCGACCTGGAAGCCCGCGCGGCAAAGCCGGAAAGCGCCGCAGCTAACACGGCAAGCGCCACGGCCAGGCCAGAGGGCGCCTCAAACTTCCCAGAAGGCACAACGACCGACACGGCAGGTGCCACGGACAGGTCGGAAGGGGCGGTGGCCAAGCCGGAGGGCAGCGCAGCCAAGCCGGAAGCCCGCGCGACAAAGCCGGAGTCAGTGGCCCCGAACGTCGCAGCACCGGTCGCTCCTGAGCCGGCCACATCCGGCTCCACCCCGGAACCGAACATGGCCACTTCCACCCCGACACCGGACATGCTCGGCCCAACCCCCAAACCGAGCGTGACCACCTCCACCCCGGAGCCCAACGTGGCCACTTCCACCCCGACACCGGACATGCCTGGCCCTACTCCCAAACCGAAAGCAACCGACTCCACCCCGGAGCCGGACGTGGCTGGCCCCACCCCGAAACCGGACGCCGAAGCATGAATTTCGATGCCGGGCTCCTGGCCGAGGTCGTCCTCCGGGCCGTCTGTGTGATGGTCGCCTTCCTCACCCTGCCCCTGCTGGTCGGCCAGACCGAGCACAAGGTGATGGCGCGGATGCAGGGGCGGCTCGGGCCGATGTACGCGGGTGGGTTTCACGGGTGGGCCCAGTTGATGGCCGACGGGGTGAAGTTCCTCCAGAAGGAAGACGTGGTGCCGGCCCGGGCCGACGCGGGGGTGTTCAAGCTGGCGCCCGCGGTAGCCCTGGTTCCCTATCTGGTAGCGCTCGCGGTGATCCCGCTGAGCCCGGACTGGGTGGCGGCCGACGTCGACTCGGGGCTGCTGTTCGTGCTGGCAGCGAGCGCGGTCGCCGTGCTCGGCACGCTGATGGCGGGCTGGGCGAGTGCGAACAAGTATGCGTTGCTCGGTTCGATGCGGGCGGCGGCGCAGTTGCTGGCCTACGAGCTTCCTCTGGTGCTGGCCGCGGCCAGTGTGGCGATGGCGGCGGGCACGCTGTCGCTGACCGGGATCGGGGAGGCCTGGCAGTGGTGGTGGCTGTTCTGGCAGTTGCCTGCGCTGTTCGTGTTCGTCGTGGCCGGGCTGGCCGAGGTGCAGCGTCCACCGTTCGACATGCCGATCGCCGAGTCCGAGCTGGTGGCCGGGCCTTACACGGAGTACACCGGGCTGCGGTTCGCGCTGTTCCTGCTCTCCGAGTACGCGGGCATCGTGGTGTTGTCGGCCCTCACCGCGGTGTTGTTCCTCGGCGCCTGGCACGGCCCGCTCACCCCGACGCTCGGCCCCCTCTGGACCTTGCTGAAAACCGGAGCCGTGGCGGTCGTGGTGATCTGGCTGAGGGTGGCCTGGCCCCGGCTGAGGGAGGACCAGCTGCAGCGTCTGGCCTGGGGTGGGCTGGTGCCGATCGCCCTCGCGCAGCTGGCCCTCACCGCCGTGGTCGTGGTCCTGCAGAACTAGATCCGGGCGAAGTCCAGGTAGTCGAGGTTCCAGTTCTGGTAGGCGGAAGCGTCCACCCGCAGGACGAAGTCGTGGCGGCCCTTGGTCAGGGTGCGGGTCTCGACATCGACCAGCTCGAAGGCGCTGTGTGAGGTGGTGTTGGGCACGTCCACCGAAGGCCCGGCGCCCGCGCTCAGGAAGTCCAGGCTGAACCGCCCGGCCGGGGAGTACGGCGAGGAGACCCGGGCCCGGACCTGGTACCGGCCGGTGGCGGGAACCTGCACCGAGTAACGGATCCACTCGCCCTGGCGGATGTAGTCGATGCAGATCGCGCCCTCGTTGTCGCCGATGTCGACGCCCTCGTAGGTCCGGGCCGCGCCGCCCTGGTTCGCGTCCTCGGTGTCGTGGTAACCGACGTCCTTGCCGTCGGTCGAGTAGTCCTCGGCCTGCACCCGGACCGTGTTCGCGGGTACCCGGGGCCAGGTCTGGTGTTTCTCCCGAGCGGCTCGCCACTGAACCATGGCCGGGATGTTGTCGGTCTGCAGGATGTCGGCGTGGTGCCGGTCGACCACGGTCGCCCAGCCCAGCGCCGGGTCGCGCAGCGAGGCCTCGTCGGTGTACCCAGCGGCCAGCCCGCGCCACATCGTGTTGACGAAGATCCGGCTGGTCTTCTCCGCCTTGGCCACTGCGGAAGGCTGGATCTGGGCGTCCGTAAGCCGGTCGAAAATCAGCTCGTAAACCTGGGGGACGGGTCCGGTGAAGGCGCCGATAGAAGCGGCGTTCGCGTCGTCCACCACGTGGCTGTAAAGGATTTTCGGGTCCTGGGCCAGGAACGCCTGGACCTCGGCGACGTCGGCGCTGCTCTTGAACAGCCCCTCGTCCACCATGTCGAGCCGGACCAGGAGCTGATAGATCTGGTCCCGGTAGGCCCAGGCCTTGTCCAGGTTGACCAGGGCCCGACCGCGGATGGTCCGCAGCGCCTGCTCCAGGGTCGGCACCCGCTCGGCGCTGACCGGGGCCTGATTGCCACCCAGCCCCTTCTGCAGGTGCAAACTCTCGATCTGGGCCAGGGTCAGGTCGGCGACCCGTCCGGTGCCGTCCGTGGTCCGGTCCACCGTGTCGTCGTGCATCAGCACCAGCTGGCCGTCCGAGGTCTTCTGGAGGTCGATCTCGACCAGGTCGGCACCCCGCCTGATCGCCGAATCAAGGCCTGCCACCGAGTTTTCCGGCGCCGAGCGCCAGTCGCCCCGGTGCGAGGTGATCAGGAGAGGGGCCCCGGCATCGTGTCGCAGCAGTTCCTGACGAATCCGGTCGGCTGCGGAAGCCCCGGCCGACGCCGGCGAGGAGGTCAACTTTACGGCGCCCATCGAGCCGCCGACGACCGTGGCCACGAGCGCGGCCGAGGCCAGCACCGGGGCGAATTTCTTTACCGGCATGGCGATCTCGTTCTCCATCCGTCCGCGAAACCCAAGGGAGGTCCCGAGACTGACGAAGACAGCCGACCGGCCGACGGCAACCGACCGGCCAGTTCGTGAACAAGGGGGTAAATAGGTTTAATCGTCCAAACGGTTCTATGTCGTGCGTCTCATCGCGATGGTCAGCAGGTCGGAGGCCAGCCCTCGGGGCGAACTGCCCAGCGGCCAGACCGCGAGCAGGTGGCGGTCTAGAGCCAGGCCGGTCAGGGAAACGGTGCGCAGCCGGCCGGAGGCCACGTCGTCGGCCACGGCCAGGGTGCTCATCACCGCGGGACCGGCCCCGGCCAGCACCGCACCGCGCACGGCCGCCGTGCCGGACAGCTCGAGCAGCGGCTCCGCGGTCTCATGTCCTGCTCCGAGGGCGACGTCGAGCGCCACCTCCAACGCGCGCCGGGTGCCCGATCCGGCTTCGCGGGAAACCAAGGGCGTATGGGCCAGTTCGGCGGCGTCCACCGGCCGGCGGCGGCGAGCCCAGGGATGCCCGGCCGGGACCACCAGGACCAGGGCATCGGCCCCGATCCGGCGCCAGGCCAGGTCGTCCGGCGCGGCCGGCCCCTCGACGAAACCCAGCCCGGCGCGTCCGTCCCGTACCCGCTCGGCCACCTCCTCCGAGTTCGTCGCGGTCAGCTGCACCGAGACCTCGTCGCCCCGCGCCTCGACCTGGTGCCGCAGGGTGACCAGCCAGCGCGGCATCAGGTACTCGGCGACGGTCAGGCTGGCGGCCACCCGCAACCGGGCGTGCCGTTCGGCGCGCAAGGCCTCCACGCTGGCGTCCAGCCCGGCCGCGAGCTCGGTCAGCTGGCCGGCCCAGTCCGCGACCAGGGCGCCGGCCGTGGTCAGACTGGACCCCTGTCGGCTGCGCCGCAGCACCTGCACGCCGAGGGTGCCTTCGAGCCGGCGGATCCGTTCGCTGGCGGCCTGCTGGCTGATCCCGTGCTCGCGCGCGGCGGCCCCCAGACTGCCCGTCCGGGCCACCGAAAGCAGCAGGTCGAGCGCAGTCAGCTCGGGGACACGCGGGGAGAGCGGCATCCGCCCAGGTTAGCGCCGTCACAAGGCATCCTTGTGACGGCCCAGGACCGGGCGGGCTATCCCGGCCCGGCCGGACCGCTGCACCCTGATGGCGGGTACGGCCGGATCGGGCCACTAGCAGAAGACCAGCACTAAGGGGAACCTTAGTGGCGTGCGACGCGCCCCACAGCGAGACACTGGATGCAGGTGTCCGTGAAGCCGCACGGTGGGAACAGGCGCGGGCACGGCCAGGCGGACTGAGGAGATTTCATGGAACACACTGCTGTGGTCCCGATCGAACCGGGCCGGCCGCGGGTCGAGCAGATCGACAGCGTGGTGATCCGGTTCGCCGGTGACTCCGGCGACGGCATGCAGCTCACCGGGGACCGGTTCACCGCGGAGACCGCGTCGCTGGGCAACGACCTGGCCACGCTGCCGAACTTCCCGGCCGAGATCCGGGCCCCTCAGGGCACGCTGCCCGGCGTCTCCAGTTTCCAGCTGCACTTCGCCGACCACGACGTGCTGACCCCCGGAGACGCCCCGGACGTGCTGGTGGCGATGAACCCGGCGGCGCTCAAGGCCAACCTGGCCGACCTGCCCCGGGGCAAGACGATCATCGTGAACACCGACGAGTTCACCAAGCGGAACCTGGCCAAGGTCGGGTACGCGGCGAGCCCGGTGGAGGACGGCACGCTGGAGTCCTGGCAGGTGCACCCGGTCGCGCTCACCTCGATGACGGTGGAGGCGCTGAAGGAGTTCGGGCTCTCCCGGAAGGACGCGGAGCGCTCGAAGAACATGTTCGCGCTGGGCCTGCTGTGCTGGCTCTACAACCGGCCGACCGAGGGCACCGAGCGCTTCCTGAACACCAAGTTCGGCCGCCGTCCGGAGATCCTGGCCGCCAACCTGACCGCGTTCAAGGCCGGCTGGGCGTTCGGCGAGACCACCGAGGGCTTCGCCGTCTCCTACGAGATCGCCCCTGCGCCCGCCCCGGCCGGCACCTACCGGAACATCACCGGCAACACCGCCCTGGCCTACGGCCTGGTCGCCGCCGGGCACCGCTCCGGGCTGCCGGTGGTGCTCGGCTCGTACCCGATCACCCCGGCCTCGGACATCTTGCACGCGCTGTCCGGGATGAAGAAGTTCGGCGTCACCACGATCCAGGCGGAGGACGAGATCTCCGCGATCGGGGCCGCGCTGGGCGCCGCGTACGGCGGCTCGATCGGCGTGACCACCACCTCCGGCCCCGGTCTGGCCCTGAAGAGCGAGACCATCGGCCTGGCCGTCTCGCTGGAGCTGCCGCTGGTCATCGTGGACGTGCAGCGCGGCGGGCCGTCCACCGGGCTGCCGACCAAGACCGAGCAGTCCGACCTGCTGCAGGCCATGTTCGGGCGCAACGGCGAGTCGCCGGTCCCGGTGATCGCCCCGCGTTCCCCGGCCGACTGCTTCGACGCGGCGATCGAGGCGGTACGGGTGGCCATCACCTACCGCACGCCGGTGCTGCTGCTGTCGGACGGCTATCTGGCCAACGGGTCCGAGCCGTGGCAACTGCCCTCAGTGAGCGAACTGCCCGATCTGAAGGTCGAGTTCGCACAACCAGGGACCGGCGTCTTCCGCCCCTACGACCGTGATCCGGAAACCTTGGCCCGCCCCTGGGCCCCGCCCGGCACCCCCGGCCTGGAACACCGGATCGGCGGCATCGAGAAGGCCGACGGCACCGGCGAGATCGACTACAGCCCGGACAACCACGACAAGATGGTCCGGCTGCGCCAGGCCAAGGTGGACGGCATCGACGTACCCCCGCTGGAGGTGGACGACCCGGCCGGCGACGCGGATGTCCTGGTGATCGGCTGGGGCAGCACCTTCGGCCCGATCGCGGCCGGGGCCCGGGCAGCCCGCCGCACCGGCGCCAAGGTGGCCACCGCGCATCTGCGGCATCTGAACCCGTTCCCGGCGAACACCGGCGAGGTGCTGAAACGCTATCAGCGGGTGCTGATTCCGGAGATGAACCTGGGCCAGCTGGCCCTGTTGCTGCGGGCCAAGTACCTGGTCGACGCGCGCAGTTACAACCAGGTCCGCGGGCTGCCGTTCAGTTCCGCCGAGATCGCCACCGCGATCACCTCGCTCGCCACGGAGATCAAGGAGGCCTACTGAGATGTCCACCGAACTAGGAATGCCGACCGTGCTGTCCGGCCTGGCCCACGTGCCGCACCTCGGCCCGGACGAGGCGAAGCAGACCCGCAAGGACTTCACCTCGGGCGCGGAGGTGCGCTGGTGCCCGGGCTGCGGCGACTACGCGATCCTGGCCGCCGTCCAGGGCTTCATGCCGGAACTGGGGATCCGGCGGGAGAACGTGGTCTGCGTCTCCGGCATCGGCTGCTCCTCGCGGTTCCCGTACTACCTGGACACCTACGGCCTGCACTCGATCCACGGCCGCGCCCCGGCGATCGCCACCGGCCTGGTCACCGCCCGTCCCGACCTCAACGTCTGGGTGGTGACCGGGGACGGGGACGCCCTCTCGATCGGCGGCAACCACCTGATCCACGCCCTGCGCCGGAACGTGAACCTGACCATCCTGCTGTTCAACAACCGGATCTACGGCCTCACCAAGGGCCAGTACTCACCGACCAGCGAGCCCGGCAAGATCACCAAGTCCACCCCGGTCGGCTCGGTCGACACCCCGTTCAACCCGATCTCGCTGGCCCTGGGCGCCGAGGCCACCTTCGTCGCCCGCACCCTGGACTCCGACCGCAAGCACCTGACCAGCGTGCTGCGTCAGGCGGTGGAGCACCGCGGCTCGGCGCTGGTGGAGATCTACCAGAACTGCCCGATCTTCAACGACGGCGCCTTCGACGTGCTGAAGGACAAGGACGAGGCCCAGGCCCGGCTGATCCGGCTGGAACACGGGCAGCCGATCCGGTTCGGGGCGGACGGGTCCAAGGGCGTGGTCCGGGCGGCCGACGGAACGATGGACGTCGTCGACGTCGCCTCGGTGGGCGAGGAGTCACTGCTGGTGCACGACGCCGAAAATCCCAACCCGGCGACCCAGTTCGCCCTCTCCCGGCTGGACGAGGAGACCCTGTCGCACGTCCCGCTCGGGGTGTTCCGGAAGGTGAGCCGGCCGGCCTACGACGATCTGGTGCGGGCTCAGGTGGCCGGCGCCGTGGAGGCGAACAACGGGCCGGCGACGGACGACGACCTGGCCGCCCTGCTGGCGGGTAAGGACACCTGGACGATCGCGGGCTGAGGCCCTCAGATTTCCGGAAAAACGCCCGAAACGGCGGCGGTCCTGCGACCGTGGATCTGTGGACGAAGTTCTCGATGGGGTGGCCCGGCTACCGGGCGGGCCACCGCCCAGACGTGGCTGGGGCTGGCCTTTCACGCTCTGGTGGCTACGCACTCCGGTGCTGTTGGTGGCCTGGTTCGTAACCGTGATCCGGGCGAACAGCGCACCGATCGTGGACTGCGCGCCCGACACCATCTGCCGGGACATGACCGTCCCCCACGCGCTGCTGTTCGGCGTCGTATTCGCCGTACCGGTCCTGCTGGTAATGGCTCCGACCCTGGGCTATCTGGTTGGAGCCAGCTGGGGCGGGGCATCCCTGTTCTTCGTCCATGAGCGCCCCAGCATCACGATCTTCGGCGCTACCTGCCTGATCCTCCTCATCGTCCGACTGGCCGGCCGATACCGCTTCCGCACGCCGGTCCCGCGATCCTCCGGCCCGTCGCGGGGCTACCCGGTGCAGCCTCCCCGGCGCCTGCTGCGGGGGCCCCAGATCGGCCTGGCGGCCGCGCTGCTGGCCGCCGGATTCCTGATCAGCCACTACCGCACCGCGGTCGACGAAACATCGGCCCACCTGCATCGCGCGGTCCTGGTCGAGGGACGGGTGACGCAGGTCGGCACCGACCCGATGGATCCGTGGGTAGAGGTTTCCCTGCCCGACGGCACCCGGACCGGGCCTTTGGACACCTCGCTGGACGACCACTACGCCGAGGGCAACACCGCAACGGTGCTCACCGATCCGGCCGATCCGGCCTGGGACCGGCTCGGTACCGAGGCGCCGCTCAACAGCTGGGCGTTATGGCTGGTCACGGCCTGCCTGGCGCTGGCCGGGGTAATGCTCGGCCGCTGGCTGGCGGTCCGCCGTTTCGTGCATCGCCTCAGCACCGGGTCGGCGCCGACGCAGCCGGTGGTGGTCGGATTCCGGCTCCGGGCCGCCTATCTGCACGACTTCCCGCCTGCGGACGGGTACCCGACGGGAGCGTTCGCCGCGTTGCCGCACATCGGTCCGCAAATGATCCCGGGCCGCCACCTGCCGGCCGCCTGGACCCAGCTGCCCGAGACGGAACTCGCTCGGACCGCCTCCTCGCCGGCGCACAGTGCGCCGGGTACTCCGGGCATCCCGCTCTATGGCACCCCGTCGCCCCCGGAGTCACCCTCAGGACGGTTGCCTCCCTACGGCTACGCAGTTGCCAATGATGGCCAAGGGACGATGCCGGGCGGCTTTTCGGGAGAACGCCCCGCTCCTTGGCCCCCGGGTCCCGCGCCGGTAGTGCCCTGGCAGGAAACCTGGGGTGCAGCTCTGGCGCCGCTCGTTCCGGCCGTCTTCGTGGGCTCACTGAGACCGGGCGGCTGGGGCGTACTGATCGCGGGGGACACGATTTGGTGGCCGAGACGCCCCGTGCGTCGGTTGCGCCGGATCCCCATCTGGTCCCGCACCCACACGCCCACGGTGTCCAGTCGCGTCCACCCCTGGCCGCCGGCGCCGGCGTCCGAACCCTGGTAACCGCGGGGCGTACGTTCCCCGACCGGAACTCCGCAGCGCAGGACCGCCCCCATGAGCAGCCGAATGTGGTTGATGGCCGACGGAACGAGTGAAGGGCCTGCCTGGGCAAGCTGATCCGGGAGAGCACCGGCTACGCGGCCGAGCGCTGCTGGAGGTGCAGGTCCACCAGCCTCCTGAGCTGGAAGGCTGCTGATCGGCGTCCAAAAACAGTTGCTCTTCGGCCCTAGAATCATGGGATGAATCCGGACGCTCGGAAGGGCATCGGCTACGGCCTCGCCTGCTACTTGTTGTGGGGTTGTTTCCCGCTGTACTTCCGGCTGCTCGACGATTCTGGGGCGATGGAGGTGCTCTTCTACCGGATCGTCTTCTCCGGCATCTTCTGCCTGGCCATCGTGCTCGCCCTGCGTTCGGCGGCGGAGGTCGGGGCGGTGCTGCGCAACCGGCGCCAACTGCTCCTGCTCGGCGCGGCCGCGTTCCTGATCGCGATCAACTGGGGCGTCTACATCTACGCGGTGAACAGCGATCAGGTGGTCGAGGCCGCGCTCGGCTACTTCCTGAACCCGCTGATCACCGTGGCCCTGGGCGTGCTCGTGCTGCGCGAGCGGCTGCGCCGGGGGCAGTGGGTGGCGGTGGCGATCGGCCTGATCGCGGGGATCGTGCTGACCGTGAACTACGGCCACGTGCCGACGATCGCGCTGACCCTGGCCCTCAGCTTCGGCACCTACGGTCTGCTGAAGAAACAGGTCGGCAGCAACGGCGGGGTCGGCGCACTGGCCGGGCTGAGCACCGAGAACCTGGTGCTGGCGCCGTTCGCGATCGTCGGCCTGATCGTGATCGCGGTGCACGGCGACTCCACGATCGGCCACAACCCGCCCTGGCAGGCGCTGCTGCTCGCCTCCACCGGCCTGGTCACCATCGCTCCGCTGCTGCTGTTCGCGGCGGCGGCCAGCCGGGTGCCCCTCTCCACCATGGGCCTGCTCCAGTACCTCACCCCGGTGCTGCAGTTCCTCTGCGGCGTGGTGGTGCTGGACGAGCACATGCCGGCCTCGCGCTGGGCCGGTTTCGGGCTGGTCTGGCTGGCCCTGGTGGTGCTCACGGTGGACAGCCTGCGCTCCGCCCAGCAGCAGCGGAGCGAACGCCTGGCCTCCGCTACGGCTACGACTGCCGTTCGAGCCTGATGATCACCGATTTCGAGGTCGGCGTGTTGCTCTTGTCGGCCACGCTGTCCAACGGCACCAGCACGTTCGTCTCGGGGTAATAGGCCGCGGCGCAGCCCTTCGCGGTGTCGTACTTGACGATCCGGAAACCCTCGGCCCGGCGGTCCACCCCGTCTACCCATTCGGAGATCAGGTCGACCGTCTCGCCGTCCTTGAACCCCAGCTCGACCAGGTCTTCCGCGTTCACGAAGACCACCCGGCGGCCGTCCTTGATGCCCCGGTAGCGGTCGTCCAAACCGTAGATCGTGGTGTTGTACTGGTCGTGGCTGCGCAGCGTCTGGAGCAGCAGCCGACCCTCCGGGATCTTCGGGTACTCCAACGGGGAGGCGGCGAAGTTAGCCCGCGCGGTCTGGGTCGGGAAGCGCCGGCTGCGCGAGGCGTGCGGCAGCGTGAACCCGTCGGGGTCGGCCAGCTTGGTCTCGTAGTCCTCAAAACCGGGGATCACCCGGGAGATCCGATCGCGGATGGTGGTGTAGTCGGCCTCGAACTGCGCCCAGGGGATGTCGGCCCGATCGCCGACCGTGTGCTGGGCCAGGCGGGTCAGGATCGAAACCTCGGAGAGCAGTTCCTCCGACGGCGGCTTCAGCCGGCCGTGGGAGCCGTGCACCCGGCTCATCGAGTCCTCCACGCTGACCTTCTGCGCTCCGGAGGCCTGCACGTCCTTGTCGGTGCGGCCGAGGGTGGGCAGGATCAGCGCGGTCTCGCCGCAGACCGCGTGCGAACGGTTCAGCTTGGTCGAGACCTGCACGGTAAGACGGCATTTCCGCAGCGCAGCCTCGGTCAGATTGCTGTCCGGGGTAGCCCGCACGAAGTTTCCGCCGACCGCCATGAACACGTCGATCTCGCCGTCCCGCATCGCCCGCAGGCTGTCCACCGTGTCGTGGCCGTGCTTACGCGGCGGCTCGAACCCGAACTCGGTCTGCAGGTTGTCCAGGAACCAGTCCGGCATCTTCTCGAAGATGCCCATCGTGCGGTCGCCCTGCACATTGCTGTGCCCCCGGACCGGGCACACCCCGGCCCCCGGCCGGCCCAGATTGCCCTGGATCAGCAGCACGTTCACGATCTCGCGGATCGTCGCCACCGAGTGCTTGTGCTGGGTGATCCCCATCGCCCAGCAGACGATCGTCTTGTGGGACGCGGCGAACCGGGCTGCCAGCCCACGCACCTGCTGCTCCGTAAGACCGGTGGCCTCAATCAGCTCGGCCAGATCCAGGCCCTTGATGTGAGCCACGTACTCGTCGAACCCGGCGGTGTGCTCCTGGATGAACGCGTGGTCAATTAACGCGTCGTCCTGCAGCAGGATCTGCCCCACCGCCATCATCAGCGCCTGGTCGCCGCCGAGCCGGACCTGCAGGAAGTCGTCGGCCAGCGAGGTCCCGCCCCCGATGACGCCTTTCGGCGTCTGAGGGTTGCGGAAGTTCATCAGCCCGGCCTCGGGCAGCGGGTTCACCGCCACGATGACGGCGCCGTTCTGCTTGGCCACCTCCAGCGTGGACAACATCCGTGGGTGGTTGGTGCCCGGGTTCTGGCCCATCACCACAATCAGGTCGGCCTCTTCCAGATCCTCGATCTGGACGCTGCCCTTCCCCACCCCGATCGCCTCGGTCAGCGCCGACCCGGAGGACTCGTGGCACATGTTCGAGCAGTCCGGCAGGTTGTTGGTGCCGAGGACCCGGACGAACAGCTGGTAGACGAACGCGGCCTCGTTGCTGGTCCGGCCGGAGGTGTAGAAGGTGGCCCGGTCCGGGCTCTCCAGCCCCCGCAGCTCGGTCGCGATCAGGTCGAACGCCGCGTCCCAGGCGATCGGGCGGTAGTGCTCCTCACCCGCGGGCTTGATCAGCGGCTCCACCAGCCGGCCCTGCTGCCCCAGCCACCAGTCGGTCTTCTGGGCCAGCTCACTCACCGGATGCCGGGCGAAGAACTCGGCCCCGATCGTCCGTTTGGTCGCCTCCTCGGCCACCGCCTTGGCGCCGTTCTCACAGAACTCCGCAATGTGCCGGTGGTCCTTCTCCGGCCAGGCGCACCCCGGGCAGTCGAACCCGTCCTTCTGGTTCAGCCGCAGCAGCGTGCGCGCACTCCGCACCGCCCCCATCTGCTCATTCGCGATCTTCAGCGAGTGATAGACGGCGGGAACCCCGGCCGCATGGTCCTTGTGCCGCCCGACCTGGACGTCACCCTCGTCGAAATCCTCGCGGGGAGCACGACTCATGATCCGGACCTCATCTCAGCGACACTGCGGAACTACTCGCTTCGACGCTACCCGAGGGTCGGGTGAGTCTCTACAGGTGTGTCAGGTCAGGGTGAGGTCGACGAGCACTATGGGTTCGGGCGGAAGGCTGTGCGTGGCGGTGATTCCTCGTTCGCCGGTCAGGTTCGCCGGATCTCGGTGAGGTCGATGTCGATGTCGAACGGCTCGGTCACCTTGAGGCGTCCGTGGTGAACGCCGTCGGGCCGGATCACTCCGACAGCTTCGGATCGCAGAGGGTGGGCAGGCCTTGTCAGCTCACCCAAATCGTCGGGAATTTCGACGGCCGGGACGACGGCGACCAGCCCCGTTCCCGGCTCAGGCCACCGGAACCTCAGCGGGTGCGGTCGACCACTGCTTCGGCGAACTGCTGCAGCGCCACCTTGGCGGGCGAGGCGGGCAGCGGCTCGAGGGTGGCCACGGCCTCCTGGGCCCAGCGTTCCGCCTCGTCCTTGGCCGCTTCCATGACCTTGTGCTCGTTCAGCGCGGCGATCGTCTCGGCCAGCCGGGCGTCGTCCGACAGGTCCCCGTCCAGCATGGCGACGATCCGCGCGGCGTCCGCGTCGCCGGTCTCAGCGGCCCGGCGGACCAGCAGGGTGGGCAGCGTGGGGACGCCCTCGCGCAGGTCGGTGCCCTGCACCTTGCCGGAGACCCGGCCCGCGCTGGACAGGTCGATCACGTCGTCGGCCAGCTGGAAGGCCACGCCGACGAGTTCGCCGTAGCGGACCATGATGTCGACCGTCTCCGGCGGGCAGCCGCCGAACATCGCGCCGAAACGGCCCGCGGTGGCGATCAGCGAGCCGGTCTTGTCGGCCAGCACCTGCAGGTAGTGCTCGATCGGGTCGTCTGCCGGGGTGGGGCCGACGGTCTCGTGCATCTGGCCCAGGCAGAGCCGCTCGAAGGTGGCGGCCTGGATGTCCACGGCCTCCGGGCCGAGGGTGGCGACCACCCGGGAGGCCCGGGCGAAGAGCAGGTCACCGACCAGGATCGCGACCTGGTTGCCCCAGACCAGGTGGGCCGCGGCGGCGCCGCGGCGCTGGTCGGCCGAGTCCATCACGTCGTCGTGGTACAGCGAGGCGAGGTGGGTCAGTTCCACCACCACGCCGGCCTCGATCACCGGCTCGGTCCGGCCGTCGCCCAGATGGGCGGCCAGCAGGGTGAGCATCGGCCGGACCCGCTTGCCGCCCGCCTCCACGAGATGCCGGGAGGCGGTGTCGGCGAGCTGGTCGGCCTGGTGGACCGCCTCTCGCAGCCGGGACTCGATGGTCTCCATGCCGACACGGACGGATTCGGCAAGGGCGGCATCAACCACCGGCAGATCCAGGGAAGCGGTCACAGCACTCACGGTAAGAACACCGACGAACTATTGGCCAATTGGAGGGCCTCGGAGGGCAGTACGCCGAGGCCGATCGTCGCCACGACCCCCACGCCGACGGCGAAGATCGTCAGGGCTCCGGGGCGGGTCACGGTGACAGCATCCCCTACCGAGTCGTTGAAGTACATCAGGACGATGACCCGGATGTAGAAGAACACCGCGATGGCACTGGCCGCGACCCCGACCAGGACCAGCCCGGGGCCGGCCGGGGCCTGGTCCAGAGCCGCCGAGAAGACCGCGAACTTACTGGTGAAACCGCTGGTCAGCGGGATTCCGGCGAAGGCCAGGAGGAACAGCGTGAAGACCGCGGCGAGCACCGGCGAGCGCTTGCCGAGGCCCTGCCACTGGGAGAGGTGAGTCGCCTCACCGCCGACCCCGCCCTCCGGGGTCGAGGTGCGCACCAGGGTCACCAGGGCGAAGGCGCCGATCGTGGTGAAGCCGTAGGCGGCCAGGTAGAAGAGCACCCCGCCGATACCGGCCCGGTCCATCGCCAGCAGGCCGGTGAGGATGAACCCGGCGTGCGCAATCGAGGAGTAGGCCAGCATCCGCTTCACGTCGGCCTGGACGATCGCCACGATCGAGCCGATCAGCATGGTCAGCGCGGCGACCACCCAGATCACCGGCTGCCAGTCCCAGCGCACGCCGGGGATGGCCACGTAGACGATCCGCAGCAGGGCGCCGAACGCGGCGACCTTGGTGCAGGCGGCCATGAAGCCGGTGACCGGGGTCGGGGCGCCCTGGTAGACGTCCGGGGTCCAGGACTGGAACGGGAAGGCACCGACCTTGAACAGCAGGCCGACCGCGACCAGGCCGATGCCGAGCAGCAGCAGGCCGTCCCGGCCGACCACGGCCGAGGTGGCGGTGGCGGCGCCGCCGTCGGCGACCGCGGTGGCGATGTCGGAGAGCTTCACCGAGCCGGCGAAGCCGTAGAGCAGGGCCGAGCCGAACAGGAAGAAGGCCGAGGAGAAGGCGCCCAGCAGGAAGTACTTCATCGACGCCTCCTGGGACAGGAGCCGCCGGCGCCGGGCCAGACCGCACAGCAGGTACAGCGGCAGCGAGAGCACCTCGAGCGCGATGAACATGGTGAGCAGGTCGTTGGAGGCCGGGAAAAGCAGCATCCCGCCCATCGAGAACAGGATCAGCGGGTAGACCTCGGTCTGCACCAGGCCGAGCCGGACCGCCCGGGCCTCGTCCGCCGAGCCCGGCACCGCGGACGCCTGGGCGGTGAAGGCCCCCGACTCCGGGGCCTCGTCGGCCATCGTGAGGATCGCCAGCAGCCCGAGCACCAGGATCGTGCCCTGCAGGAACAGCGCCGGGCCGTCGATCACGACCGCTCCCCCGGCGGTGGTCTTCTGGGTGTCCTGGGTGCCGAGGTAGACCACGAAGATCAGCGCGGCGGCGATCGCGACGGTGGCCAGCACGACCTGGCTGATGAACCGCTGGGCGCGCGGCACGAACGCCTCGACCAGCACCGCGAGCAGTGCTGCGACGAAGACGATCAGCATCGGCGCGACCGCAGTGTAGTCGACCGAAGGAGCGTTCACTTGGTCTCTCCCTCAACTGCGACGGTCGGCGCCGGATCGGTGCTCCCGACCTGCTGCATGGTGGTTTTCACGGCTGGATTGATGACGTCCAGCACGGGTTTGGGGTACACGCCGAGGAAGAGGATCACGACGATCAGGGGCGCGATCACCCAGACCTCGCGGGCGCTGGCGTCCTTCCAGCCCCCGGCGAACTCCTTGACCGGTCCGGTGAACATCCGCTGGTAGGTGAGCAGGATGTAGAGGGCGGCCAGGACGATGCCCAGGGTGGCCAGCACCGCGATCGCCGGGTACTTCAGGAAGGTGCCGGTCAGCACCATGAACTCGCTGACGAAGCTGGACATGCCGGGCAGCGCCAGGCTGGACAGACCGGCCAGCAGGAAGCCCGCCGCCAGCATCGGGGTGCTGCGCTGCAGGCCGCCGTAGTCGTCGATGTCGGCCGAGCCACGGCGGTTGATCAGCATGCCGGCCACCAGGAACAGCGCGGCGGTGGAGAAGCCGTGGTTGACCATGTAGAGGGTCGAACCGCTCTGCCCGGTCGAGGTGAAGGCGAAGATGCCGATCACGATGAAGCCGAAGTGCGAGACCGAGGTGTAGGCGATCAGTCGCTTCAGGTCGGTCTGGCCGATCGCCAGTAGCGCGCCGTAGAGCACCGAGACGACGCCCAGGGCCAGGATCACCGGAGTGGCCCAGTGGCTGGCGTTCGGGAACATCGGCAGGCAGAGGGTCAGCATCCCGAAGGTGCCGATCTTGTCCAGCACGCCGACCAGCAGCACCGCGACCCCGGCCGGGGCCTCGGCGGCGGCGTCCGGCAGCCAGGTGTGCACCGGCCAGATCGGCGCCTTGATCGCGAAGGCGATGAAGAAGCTGATGAACATCAGCCGCTCGGCCGCCGGGCTGGAGAAGTCCAGGCCGGTCAGGTTGTCGATCAGGAAGCCCTCTTTGCCACCGGGACCCGCGTGGTAGACCGCGATGACGCCGACCAGCATGGCCAGCCCACCGGCCAGGGAGTAGCTGAGGAACTTCACCGCGGCGTACCGGCGGCGCTGCTCGTTGACCCCGAAGGCGCCGATCAGGAAGTAGACCGGGATCAGGATCGCCTCGAAGAAGACGTAGAACAGGAACAGGTCGCGAGCCGCGAAGACGCCGATCATCATCGCCTCGAGGACCAGGATCAGCCCGAAGAACAGCCGGGCCCGGTCGGCGCCGATCTCGTTCCAGGCGGCCAGTACGCAGATCGGCACCAGCACGGCGGACAGTGCCACCATCACCAGGCCGATCCCGTTCACGCCGAGCGCGTAGCTGACCCCGAACTCACTGATCCAAGCGTGCTGCTCGGTGAGCTGGATGGTGCCGGCCCGGGCGCTGTCGAACTGGGTCGCGGCGATCACGGTGAGCACAAAGGTGATCGTCGAGACGGCCAGCGCGACGTGCCGGGCCCGGGGCGCGAACGCCTTGGGCAGGACCGCGATCACGGCGGAGCCGGCCAGGGGGACGGCGCCGATCACCGTCAGCCAGGGGAAGTCCATCGGTTCCTCAATCAGCGATTCAGAGGCGAACGGCGAGCACGCCGCCCAGAAGGATGACGACGCCCGCGAGCATCGACGCGGCGTACGAGCGGACCAGACCGGTCTGGACCCGGCGCAGCCGGCCGCCGAGCCCCCCGATGAGCGCGGCCAGGCCGCGTACGGCCCCGTCCACCCCTCGGTTGTCCACGAACACCAGGGCGCGGGTCAGGTACTGGCCCGGCCGCATGAACAGACCCTCGTTGATGTCGTCCTGGAACAGGTCGCGGCGGGCCGCCCGGGTCAGCAGGCTGCCCCGCGGCGCGGTCACCGGAACCGTGGCCTGCCAGTACATCCGCCAGGCGATGGCCACCCCGAGGGCGATCAGGACCAGGGTGATCCCGGTGATCACCGGGACCGCGAGCACCGGGTCCTCCTCCTCGTGCCCGCCGGTGACCGGCTCGAGCCAGTTGGCCAGGCCGCTGGTGACACCGAGGGCAAGACCCAGGAAGGCCGAGCCGATCGCCAGGATCATCATCGGGACGGTCATCAGGAGCGGGGACTCGTGCGGGTGGGCGTCCTTCTCCCAGCGCTTCTCCTTGCCCTGGAAGGTCATGAAGAAGAGCCGGGACATGTAGAACGCGGTGACCCCGGCGGCCAGCATCGCGGTCAGGCCGAAAACCCAGGGCCGCCAGCCGTCGCCGGTGAAGGCGGCCTCGATGATCTTGTCCTTGCTCCAGTAGCCGGACAGCAGCGGGAAGCCGATGATCGCCAGCCAGCCCAGGCCGAAGGTGACCCAGGTGATCTTCATGACCCCGGAGAGCCGGCCGAACGTGCGCATGTTCACCGAGTCGTTCATCCCGTGCATCACCGAGCCGGCCCCGAGGAACATGCCGGCCTTGAAGAAGCCGTGGGTGAGCAGGTGGAAGATCGCGAACGCGGCGCCGACCGGGCCCAGCCCGGCGGCCAGCATCATGTAGCCGATCTGCGACATCGTGGAGGCCGCCAGGGCCTTCTTGATGTCGTCCTTCGCGCAGCCCACGATCGCCCCGTAGACCAGGGTGATCGCGCCGACGATGACGACCACCAGCTGCGCGTCCGGCGCGCCGGTGTAGACCGGGCCGGAGCGGACCACCAGGTAGACGCCGGCGGTGACCATCGTGGCCGCGTGGATCAGGGCGGACACCGGGGTCGGGCCCGCCATCGCGTCGCCGAGCCAGGACTGCAGCGGGAACTGCGCGGACTTACCGCACGCCCCGACCAGCAGCAGCAGGCCGATCACGGTGAGCTTGCCCTCGCTGGCGGCGTGCGCGTTCTGGAAGACGTCGCTGAAGGTGACGCTGCCGAAGGCGGCGAACATCGCCATGATCGCCAGCGAAAGGCCCACGTCACCGACCCGGTTGACGATGAACGCCTTCTTCGCCGCGGTGGCGTAGGCCGGGTTCTGGTTCCAGAAACCGATCAGCAGGTAGGACGCCAGACCGACGCCCTCCCAGCCGACGAACATCAGCAGGTACGAGTCGGCCAGGACCAGGAGGAGCATCGAGGCGACGAAGAGGTTCAGGTAGGCGAAGAACCGGCGGCGGTCCGGGTCGTGCTCCATGTAGGCCACGGAGTAGACGTGGATCAGCGAGCCGACGAACGTCACCAGCAGGACGAAGGCGATCGAGAGCTGGTCGACCAGCAACCCGGCGTCGAGGTCGAACGTGCCTACCTGGATCCAGGTGAACAGGTGCAGATGGACCGCGCGGGCGTCATTGTCGGCGCCGAGGAGGCTGAAGAACAGCAGCGCCCCCCAGACGAAGGCGGCCCAGCTCATCAGGACGCCGAGCCAGTGGCCCCATCGGTCCAGCCGGCGTCCGCCGAGCAGGAGGATCGCGGCACCGAGGGCCGGCAGCGCGATCAGCAGCCAGGCCCCGGACTGCACGACGCCATCGGCGGCGGTGTAAACGCCGGTCTCCGCAATCATCGCCGAGCCTCTCAGTACTTCAGCAGGTTCGCGTCGTCCACGGACGCCGACCTGCGGGTGCGGAAGATGGTGAAGATGATCGCCAGCCCGACGACCACCTCGGCGGCCGCCACGAGCATCACGAACAGGGCGATCACCTGGCCCTCGATGTTCCCCTGGATCCGGGCGAAGGTGACGAACGCCAGGTTGGCGGCGTTCAGCATCAGCTCGACACCCATGAAGACGACCAGCGCGTTGCGCCGGACCAGCACCACCGAGGCGCCGATCGAGAACAGCAGGACCGAAAGATAGAGCCAGTGAACCTGGTTCACGCCCGGCTCCCTTCATTCACGTCGTCCGCCACCGGGGCGCCGTCCACGTTGCGGTCCCGGGCCCCCTTCAGGCCGTGGCCCTGGGGGTCCGCGAGATTCTGCCCGGCCGGGCTGATCTCCGCCTCGATGATCGTCACGTCCTCGGAGACCGTGAGCACCGAACGGTTCTGGCCGCGGGCGGCGAGCACCCGGGAGACCGACAGCTCGGACGGCGTGCCGTCCGGCAGCAGGGCCGGGATGTCGACCGCGTTGTGCCGGGCGAACACACCGGGGGCGGGCAGCGGGGCCTTGATCGGGCCTTCCTTGATCCGCTTGATCGCCAGGTCGCGCTGGGTCGGCTTGGGGGTGAGCCGCTCGCGGTGGGCCAGCATCATCGCGCCGAGCACGGCGGTGATCAGCAGGGCGCTGGTCGCCTCGAAGGCCCAGACGTAGGAGCCGAAGATCAGCTCGGCCATCTTGGTCATGTTGCCCGCGGTGTCGATGTCCTGCAGGCCGCGGGCGCCGTCGGTGAAGGTGACCTGACCGATCACCGCGATCATCAGCACCGCCAGGGCGACCCCGAAGACGAAGGCCAGCCAGCGCTGGCCCTTGATCGTCTCGACCAGCGAGTCCGAGGAGTCGACGCCGACCAGCATCACCAGGAAGAGGAAGAGCATCATCACGGCGCCGGCGTAGACGAAGATCTGCACCACGCCGAGGAACGGGGCCTGCAGCGCCAGGTAGACGATGCCCAGGCAGACCATCACCAGAGCCATGCAGAGCGCCGCGTGCACCGCCTTGCGGGCGAACAGCAGGCCGAGCGCGGCCGGCACGGTGATGATGGCGATCACCCAGAACAGCCAGTTCTCGCCGGAGCTGCCGTAGTCGGCCGCCCCCGGGGTGGCCTGGCTCAGGAGCAGAGAGGCGCCGATCACCGCACACCCTCCTCGACCGGCTCGTCGTCACCGTTGCGGGCGTCCACCCAGTCCTGCTGCTCGGGCACCGCCTGGGTGACCTTGCCCTGGTAGTAGTCCTTCTCGGTGGTGCCGGGCACCATCGGGTGCGGCGCCGGGAGCATCCCGCCGAGCACCGGGCCGAGCAGGTCCTGCTTCTCGAAGATCAGGCCGGCCCGGGTCGGGCCCTTCAGCTGCTCGTACTCGTTCGTCATGGTCAGCGCCCGGGTCGGGCAGGCCTCGATGCACAGACCGCAGAGGATGCAGCGCAGGTAGTTGATCTGGTAGACGCGGCCGTAGCGCTCACCGGGTGAGAAGCGTTCCTCCTCGGTGTTGTCCGCGCCCTCGACGTAGATCGCGTCCGCCGGGCAGGCCCAGGCGCACAGCTCGCAGCCGATGCACTTCTCCAGGCCGTCCGGGTGGCGATTCAACTGATGACGCCCGTGGAACCGGGGTGCGGTCGGCACCTTCTGCTCCGGGTACTCCTCGGTGACGACCTTCGTGAACATCGTCGCGAAGGTGACGCCGAACCCGGCGACCGGGGCGAAGGCGGAGAGCCAGCCGCCCCCTTCACCTTCGTTCGTATCGCGGTCAGCCACCGCGGACCTCCTCCAGTGCAGGTGTTTCCGTCTTTTGGGGAGCAGCACCGTTGGTCCGGACCAGCTTCTGCCCGGGCATCGGGGGGACCGGGAAGCCACCGGCGAACGGGTCCACCGGCTCGTCCGGGTCGACCGGTTCCTCCTCCGGGGCCCGGGTCCGCAGGGCCTCGAAGGCCCCCCAGATCAGGGCCAGCACCAGGACGACGCCGATCAGGATCATCACCCGGTCGCGGCGGTCGATGTCGCCGAACTGGTCCATCGCCCGGACCACGGCGACCGCCATGGTCCACAGCAGCGCGGTCGGGATCAGGATCTTCCAGCCGAAGCGCATGAACTGGTCGTAGCGCAGTCGCGGCAAGGTGCCACGCAGCCAGATGAAGCAGAACAGGAAGATGCAGGTCTTGACCACGAACCAGATGATCGGCCAGTAGCCGGTGTTCGCGTCGTGCCACAGCGAGATCGGCCAGGGGGCCCGCCAGCCGCCGAGGAACAGCGTGGTCGCCAGCATCGAGACGGTGACCATGTTGACGTACTCGGCCAGGAAGAACAGGGCGAACTTGAGCGAGCTGTACTCGGTGTGGAAACCACCGACCAGTTCACCCTCGGCCTCGGGCAGGTCGAACGGGGCCCGGTTGGTCTCGCCGACCATGGCGATCACGTAGATCACGAACGAGGGCAGCAGCGGCAGGCACCACCAGATGGTGTGCTGCGCGTCCACGATCGCCGAGGTGGACATCGACCCGGAGTAGAGGAAGACGCTGACCAGCGAGAGCCCCATCGCGATCTCGTAGGAGATCACCTGGGCCGAGGAGCGCAGGCCCCCCAGCAGCGGGTAGGTCGAGCCGGACGACCAGCCCGCCAGCACGATCCCGTACACCCCGATGCCGGCCACCGCCAGGATGAACAGCACGGCCACGTTCAGGTCGGTGAGCTGCAGCGGGGTGTGGATGTCGGTCCACGGGATCTTCACCGTGGGCCCGAACGGGATCACCGCGAAGGAGACGAAGCAGGCGGTGCAGGAGATCGCCGGGGCGATGATGAACACCGCCTTGTCGGCCGCCGCCGGGATGATGTCCTCCTTCAGGGCCAGCTTCACGCCGTCGGCCAGCGACTGCAGCAGACCGAAGGGCCCGTTGCGGTTGGGGCCCGGACGGGACTGCATCCGGCCCACCACCCGGCGCTCGGCCCAGATCATCAGCAGGGTGGCGACCACCGCGAAACCGAACAGCAGCACCGCCTTGAGCAGGACGACCCAGCCGTTGTCCTCGGAGAAGTCCGCGACCGGATTCTCCGAGACCGTCGCCGCGATCGGCGCGAGGTACATCGCTCAGGCTCCCATCAGCTGGTCGCTGAACACCCGGACGGCGACCGGGTCGCCGTTACCGGCCGCCAGCCGGGCCCGGACCGGGCTGCCCGGGGAGTTGCTGGGCAGCCAGACGACGTCGTCCGGCATCGGGGTGACGGCGAGCGGCAAGGTGATCTCCCCACGATCGTTGGACACCGTCACCGTGGTCGCGATCCCCGGCTGAACGCCGAGTTCCGCGGCGGTGGCGGGCGAAATGCGGGCGACCGCGCGGTGCGCGGTGCCGGCCAGGTAGGGCTCGCCGTCCTGCAGCCGGCCCCGGTCCAGCAGCATCGACCAGGTCGAGAGCACGGTGGTCGCGGCCGGGGCGACGGTGTGCGCCTCGGGCCGCTCGGCCCGGGCGCCTTCCCAGAGGCCGAGCTGCGCCAGTTCGGCGTAGCCGGCCTTCTCGCCGCGCAGCCCCAGCCAGACGTCGGCCTCGGAGGCCAGCGAGTCGAGCACCTCGCCGTCGCTGAGCGCGTCCGAGGTGAGCGCCTGCGGGAACTCCCGCCAGCGGCCCTCCCAGTTCAGGTACGTGCCGCCCTTCTCGGCGGGCGGGGCGACCGGCAGCACGACGTCCGCGTAGGCGGTCACCGCGCTGGCCCGGACCTCGAGGCTGACCACGAAGGACGCCGTCTCCAG
Source organism: Kineosporia aurantiaca JCM 3230 (assembly GCA_000719025.1). Taxonomy (GTDB): domain Bacteria; phylum Actinomycetota; class Actinomycetes; order Actinomycetales; family Kineosporiaceae; genus Kineosporia; species Kineosporia aurantiaca. The sequence continues at coordinate 764,218 of JODP01000006.1, read as the reverse complement.
GGCGGCCCGGGTGGCCGCCGGGTCGGGCAGGTCGTCCGGGTCCAGACCGCCGACGAGCAGGCCGGAAAGGATTCCGGCGGCCGCGTCGTCGATGATCCGGGTGGTGTCCCGGCCGGGCTGGGCGGGCAGGCTCTCCACGTCCCAGGCGGCCGCGATGTCCACCCGGGCGGCCGGATCGGCGACCGGGCGGCCGCCGGGCAGCAGGGACGGCAGGGCGCCGGCCTCGACCGCGCCCCGCTCCCCGGCCCGCCGCGGGACCCAGGCCAGCCGGGCCCCGGTGCTCGCGGCCAGGGCCAGAGCGGCCTGGTAGGCGCCGGGCGACTCGGTCAGCCGGGGGCCGAGCAGGATCACCGATCCGGGGGCGGCCACCGCCTCGGCGGCGGCCGGGGTGCCCAGGGCGGTGGCCTCCTGGCCGGGGACGGTCTGCAGCAGGGTGCCGGACAGCTTGATTAGGCCGCGGCTGGCCCAGGGAGCGATCGAGAAGACCTGCTTCTTGCCGCGCAGCACCGACTTCCGCAGCCGGAGGAAGATGCTGGCCGCCTCCTCCTCCGCCTCGAGCCCGGCCAGCAGCACCGACGGCGCCGCCTCGAGCTGGGCGAAGGTGACCCCCAGGCCGGTTCCGGCGACGGTGTGGCCGAGGAAGGCCTCCTCCTCCGCCGAGTGCGCCCGGGCCCGGAAGTCGATGTCGTTGGTCCGCAGCACGACCCGGGCGAACTTGGCGTAGGCGTACGCGTCCTCGACGGTCAGCCGACCGCCGGGGAGCACCCCCACGCCGCCTTCCTCCCGCGCCCGCAGCAGACCCTGGGCCGCGACCTGCAGCGCGTACGGCCAGGAAACCGGCTCCAGCTCACCGGTCTCCGCGTCCCGCACCAGCGGGTGGGTGAGCCGGTCGGCCCCGGTCGACCAGTTGAACGCCCAGCGGCCCTTGTCGCAGTTCCACTCCTCGTTCACCGCCGGGTCGTCGGCGGCCAGGCGGCGGACCACCTTGCCGCGGCGGTGGTCGACCCGCAGCGCGCAGCCGGAGGAGCAGTGCTCGCAGACACCCTTGGTCGAGACCAGGTCGAACGGCCGGGCCCGGAACCGGTAGGCCGCCCCGGTCAGCGCGCCGACCGGGCAGATCTGGATGGTGTTGCCGGAGAAGTAGCTGGCGAACGGCTGACCCGACTCGTCCAGCATCGCCTCGCCCTGCGTGCTGGTCCGGGCGCTGCTGATGCTGTCGGCCGCGTACGTCCCGGTGCGGTGCCCTCGGGTCGCGCCGCGCGACTCGTCCTCAATCGATCCCTGCAACTCCGTCTCGACGGTGGGTTCCAGCTCCTCGCTGGTGCGCACGGTCGGGAAGGGCAGGTCGACGTGGAAGTCCAGCACGCCCGGCGAGAACGTGCCGATCTGCTGGTGCGCGCCGCGCATCTGCAGATCGATGAACGGGTCGCCGGCAATCTCCTTTGAGAACCGGGTGCAGCGCTGGCAGAGGATGCAGCGCTCGCGGTCCAGCAGGACCTGGGTGGAGATCCGGATCGGCTTCGGGAAGGTCCGCTTGACCTCCGAGAACCGGCTGCTGCCCTGGCCGTTGGCCATCGCCTGGTTCTGCAGCGGGCACTCGCCGCCCTTGTCGCAGATCGGGCAGTCCAGCGGGTGGTTGATCAGCAGCAGCTCCATCACCCCGCGCTGCGCCTTCTCCGACACCGCCGAGGTCAGCTGGGTCTTCACCACCATGCCCTTGCCGACCTCCATGGTGCAGGAGGCCTGGGGCTTGGGCATGTTGCGCAGGCTGCCGTCCGGGCCGGGCATGGCCACCTCGACCAGGCACTGCCGGCAGGCCCCGGCCGGGGCCAGCAGCGGGTGGTCGCAGAACCGCGGGATGGCGATGCCGAGTTCCTCGGCCGCGCGGATCACCAGGGTGCCCTTGGGCACGCTGACCTCGATCCCGTCGATGGTCAGGGTGACCAGGTCGACCGGGGCCTTGGCGGCCGGGTCTTCAGTGACTGTCATCAGGCGTTCACTCCCGCGAAGAGCGTGGACTTCACCGGGTCGAACGGGCAGCCGCCCTCGTCCAGGTGACGCAGGTACTCGTCCCGGAAGTACTGGATGGACGAGCTGATCGGGCTGGTCGCGCCGTCGCCGAGGGCGCAGAACGAGCGGCCCAGGATGTTGTCGCAGATGTCCAGCAGACGGTCCAGGTCGCCGGGCTGGCCCTGGCCGTTCTCCAGCTCACGCAGCACCTGGACGAGCCAGTAGGTGCCCTCGCGGCAGGGGGTGCACTTGCCGCAGGACTCGTGCGCGTAGAACTCGGTCCAGCGCAGCACCGCCCGGACCACGCAGACCGTCTCGTCGAAGATCTGCAGCGCCCGGGTGCCGAGCATCGAGCCGGCCCCGGCGGTGGACTCGAAGTCCAGCGGGACGTCGAGGTGCTCGGCGGTGAACATCGGGGTGGAGGAACCGCCCGGCGTCCAGAACTTCAGCTCGTGGCCCTCACGCATGCCGCCGGCCATGTCGATCAGCTCGCGCAGCGTGATGCCCAGCGGAGCCTCGTACTGGCCGGGCTGTTTCACGTGCCCGGAGAGCGAGAAGAAGCCGAAACCGCTGGACTTCGCGGTGCCCATCCCGGCGAACCAGGACGAGCCGTTGTCGATGATCGAGGGAACGCTGGCGATCGACTCGACGTTGTTCACCACGGTGGGCCGGGCGTACAGGCCGGCCACCGCCGGGAACGGCGGCTTGAGCCGGGGTTGGCCGCGCCGCCCTTCGAGCGAGTCCAGCAGCGCCGTCTCCTCGCCACAGATGTAGGCGCCGGCGCCGGCGTGCACCACGATGTCGATGTTCTGCCCGCTGCCGAGCACGTTCTCGCCGAGATAGCCCTTGGCCCGGGCCTCTTCGACGGCCTCCAGCAGCCGGCGGTAGACGTGGACGACCTCGCCGCGCAGGTAGATGAACGCGCGCTCGGCGCGGATCGCGTGGCAGGTGATGATCGCGCCCTCGATCAGGTACTGCGGGGTCGCCATCATCAGCGGAATGTCTTTACAGGTACCGGGTTCGGACTCGTCCGCGTTGATCACCAGGTACCGCGGGTTGCCGTCCGGCTTGGGCAGGAAGCTCCACTTCAGGCCGGTCGGGAAGCCGGCGCCGCCGCGGCCGCGCAGCCCCGAGTCCTTCACCGAGGTGACCACGTCTTCCGGGGCCATGGCCAGCGCCTTGCGCAGCGCCCGGTAGCCGCCGTTGCGCTCGTAGCTCTCTAGCGTCCAGGACTCGGCCTCGTTCCAGTACTTCGACAGCACCGGGGTCAGGGTGACCGGTTCGCGCTCAGTTTCTGTCATCGGAACTCAGCCCTTCTTCTCGGTGCCGGTACCTGGATCGGACTCGCCCTGGGTCGCCTCGCCCGGCGGCTTGCCCGCCTGGGTGCCCGCGCGATCCTTGGTGCCCGGATCCACGGCGGGCGCGTCGGACCCGCTGGTCTTCGCACCGCGTTCCTGAACATCCGCGGCCGCGGAAGCCGTCGCCGCTCTAGTGGTAGCAGAGGACGTCCTCTGCTCCGGCTTTTCGGCCGAGGGGCCACCGGTCCCCGCGGGACCGGGTGCCTCCCAGCCCTTCTCGGCCGCCAGCAAGGTGCCCCGCAGCGAAGCCGCGCCCGCAGCGACACCTTCGTTCGCGCGTCCATCATTGAAACCGGCGAGCACGTGCGAAACCTCTTTGAAGGTCGCCACGCTGTTCGCACCCCGAGAGGGCGCGACTGCCTCGCCGGCCCGCAGTCGGTCGCAGATCCCGCGGGCCGAGGACGGCGTCTGGTTGTCGAAGAACTCCCAGTTCACCATCACCACCGGCGCGAAGTCGCAGGCCGCGTTGCACTCCAGGCGCTCGAGGGTGATCTTGCCGTCCTCGGTCGTCTCGTCGTGCCCGACCCCGAGGTGCTCCTCCAGCGACTCGAAGATCGCGTCGCCACCCATCACCGCGCACAGCGTGTTGGTGCAGACCCCGACCGTGTACTCGCCGTTGGGGTGGCGCTTGTACTGCGTGTAGAAGGTCGCCACGGCCGAGACCTCGGCCGTGCTCATCCCGAGAATCTGCGCACAGAGCGCGATCCCGTCCGGGCTGACGTAGCCCTCTTCGCTCTGCACCAGGTGGAGCATCGGCAGCAGAGCACTTTTGGCCTGCGGGTACCGGGCGATGATCTGCCCGGCCTCGACGGTGAGCCGGTCGACGGCTTCGGCGGAGAGAGACATCAGCGGTCGACGCCCCCCATCACCGGGTCGATCGATGCCACGGCCACGATCACGTCGGCCACCTGCCCGCCCTCACTCAACGCCGCCATCGACTGCAAGTTGTGGAACGACGGATCGCGGAAATGCGCCCGGTAGGGCCGGGTTCCGCCGTCCGAGACCAGGTGCACCGCGAGCTCGCCCCGGGGCGACTCGACCGCCTGGTAGACCTGGCCGGCCGGGACCCGGAAGCCCTCGGTGACCAGCTTGAAGTGGTGGATCAGGGCCTCCATCGAGGTGCCCATGATCTCCTTGATGTGGTCCAGGCTGTTGCCCATCCCGTCACCGCCGATGGCCAGCTGGGCCGGCCAGGCGATCTTCTTGTCGCCGATCATCACCGGGCCGGGGCCCATCTCCTGGAGCCGGTCCAGGGTCTGCTCGACGATCTTCAGCGACTCCTTCATCTCGTTGATCCGGATCCGCAGCCGCCCGTAGGCGTCGCTGGTGTCCCAGGTCTGGACGTCGAAGTCGTAGGTCTCGTAACCGCAGTAGGGCTCGGTCTTGCGCAGGTCGTGCGGGAAGCCGGTGGCGCGCAGCATCGGCCCGGTCACCCCGAGCGCCATGCAGCCGGTCAGGTCGAGGTAGCCGACGTCCTGCAGCCGGGCCTTGACCAGCGGGTTCTCGTTGTTCAGCTTCTCGATGTCGGAGATCCCCTTGCGCAGCAGCGGGATGTCCTCACGGATCCGGTCGATCGCGCCGGGCGGCAGGTCCTGGGCCAGACCGCCGGGCCGGATGAACGCGTGGTTCATCCGCAGGCCGGTGATCAGCTCGAGCAGGTGCAGGACCACCTCACGCTCGCGGAACCCGACCGTCATCACGGTCAGCGCGCCGATCTCCATGCCCCCGGTGGCCAGCGCGACCAGGTGCGAGCTGACCCGGTTGAGCTCCATCAGCAGGACCCGGATGACGCTGGCCCGCTCGGGGATGTCGTCGGTGATGCCGAGCAGCTTCTCCACCCCGAGGCAGTAGGCGGCCTCGGTGAACAGCGGGGACAGGTAGTCCATCCGGGTGCAGTAGGTCACCCCCTGCGTCCAGGTCCGGAACTCCATGTTCTTCTCGATGCCGGTGTGCAGGTAGCCGATGCCGCAGCGGGCCTCGGTCACCGTCTCGCCGTCGATCTCCAGGATCAGCCGCAGCACCCCGTGCGTGGACGGGTGCTGCGGGCCCATGTTGACGACGATCCGCTCCTCGCCGAGGCTGGTGGCCTCCTCGGCGATGTCGGCCCAGTCGCCGCCGGCGGCGGTGAAGACCCGGCCCTCTTCGGCGGTTTCGCCGGTTTCCGCGTCGATGGTTGATTCGGCCATCAGTTGTACGACCTCCTCGTGTCCGGCGGCGGGATGGTGGCGCCCTTGTACTCCACCGGGATCCCGCCGAGCGGATAGTCCTTGCGCTGGGGGTGGCCCGGCCAGTCGTCCGGCATCTGGATCCGGGTCAGCGCCGGGTGACCGTCGAAGATCAGGCCGAAGAAGTCCCAGACCTCGCGCTCGTGCCAGTCGGCGCTGGGGTAGACCTCGACGACCGACGGAACGTGCCGGTCGTCGTCCGGGGCCGCGACCTCGAGCCGGATCCGCCGGGTGTGGGTGATCGAGGTCAGGTGATAGACGGCGCGCAGCTCCCGGCCGTGGTCGTCCGGATAGTGCACCCCGCTGACCCCGGAGAACATCTCGAACCGCAGATCCGGTTCGTCGCGAAGGGTTTTCACTACCGGCAGCAGGTGCTCCCGACGGACGTGGAAGGTGATCTCGTTGCGGTCGACCACCACCGCCTCGATCGCCGCGCTCGGGTCGGTGCCCTGACGCTGCAGGTGCTCGGCCAGCGCGTCGGCCACCGTGTCGAACCAGCCCCCGTAGGGACGCGGGGTCGGCGGCGGGAGGGCGACGCTGCGGACCAGGCCGCCGAAGCCCGAGGTGTCGCCGCTGTCGCGGTTGCCGAACATCCCGCGGCGGGTCGTGATCACGTCCGCCACCGGGGTGTTGACGGAGAGCTCGCCGGGCTCCTCGATGCCGTCGGTCACCGCAGCAGGCCCTTCATCTGGGAGGTGGGCACGGCTTCCAGCGCCGCCGCCTCGGCCTTGCGGGCCGCCTCTTCCCGGTTCACGCCGAGCGGCATGTGCTGGATCTGCTCGTGCAGCGAGAGGATCGCGTTGATCAGCATTTCCGGGCGGGGCGGACAGCCCGGCAGGTAGATGTCGACCGGGACGATGTGGTCCACGCCCTGGACGATCGCGTAGTTGTTGAACATGCCGCCGGAGGACGCGCAGACCCCCATCGACAGAACCCATTTCGGCTCGACCATCTGGTCGTAGACCTGGCGCACCACCGGGGCCATCTTCTGGCTCACCCGGCCGGCGACGATCATCAGGTCGGCCTGGCGGGGCGAGGCCCGGAAGACCTCCATGCCGAACCGGGCCAGGTCGTACCGCGGGGCGCCGGTCGTCATCATCTCGATGGCGCAACAGGCCAGGCCGAACGTGGCCGGCCAGAGCGACGCCTTGCGCATGTACCCGGCCAGCATCTCCACCGAGGTCAGCATGAAACCGCTGGGGAGCTTCTCTTCGATACCCATCAGATTTCCTCTATCCCGACGCCGTCACCCGAGAGCCTGGGGCTGTCAGGTCAGTCCCACTCGAGGCCGCCGCGACGCCACACGTAGGCGTAGGCGATGAAGACGGTGATCACGAACAGCACCATCTCGACCAGCGCGAAGACACCGAGATTGTCGAAGGCCACCGCGAACGGCAGCAGGAAGACACTCTCGATGTCGAAGACGATGAACAGCATCGCCACCAGGTAGTACTTGACCGGGAAGCGACCGTGCCCGGCCGCGTGCGGGGTGGGCTCGATGCCGCACTCATAGGCGTCGAGCTTGGCCCGGTTGTACCGCTTGGGACCGGAGAGCGAGCCGGCGACCAGCGAGAAGGTGGCGAAACCACCACCGATGGCCATCAGCGCCAGGATCGGAACGTAAGGGTTCACGGCAGCAGCCCTCCCGAACTCGTCACCATTGACCTCGCCTTCGGACGACCCGGTACGGCCCGGGCCGCGCCCATCCTAGGGGCCCGGACATTGCCGCTCCGCCCAGGGTGTGTCGCGCCGTCGCGATGCCGGTCAACCGGCGTGAACGACCCGCCGGATCCGCTTGTGAAGTGATTCACGTGCACAGCATACGACCAGAAAGGAAGGTGACCGACTAGCGGGGTACGGCATTGCCCTGCTGTTCACACCCACGCTGACCTGCAGTTTTACGAACGCTTTCACTGACTTAATTGGCCGATGAATGACGCTGTGCGGCAAGGGTTTTGGCTGCCCCTCCGAATAACGGTACGCTATTGGGTGCTAATTCGGAGGACCAACGTGGCATCGCCGCGGGACTTTCGCCCTTGATTTCGTCACCCTGTGCCATTTCATTCAGTGACATTTTCTGATGTCGGTGTTTTGTTTAGGCACTCAGTGTCAATACTCAGCTGGGTTTTCGGTTGCTTTTCGTCTTTCGGACGCGATCACGGGCGTTAATCCGGCCCGCCCGACCGCTCGGCGAATAATGCCCAGATTCTCGCGGCTAAGTCTTGCTGTTTCTGTCGGTCCCATGCTTGGGGGACTTTGGTCCTTGTGGGTTTAGGGAGATGGAGGTGAATTCGTGAGAGGGGTGGGGTTTGCCTTGGGGCTCCATGGGGGCAGGGCGGTTGCGGCGGCTGCGCTGCGGTGCGGGGCTGCGGCAGGGGGTTCCCGGGGTTCGGGGGAGCTTCCAAGCAGGGGTTTCCAGGTAGGAGTCGCGGCGGGTGAGGTCGAAGCGAACTCGACGCCACCTGCCTAACAGGGCGCGGGCCCTCATCGGCAGGTCGAGGCGATCGTGTTGGCGGCGGTGGCGGCGGTGGTGGTGACGACGGCGACGGCGGCGGTGGTGACGACGGCGACGGCGGCGGCGGTGGTGACGACGGCGACGGCGACGGCGGCGGTGGTGACGACGGCGACGGCGGCGGTGGCGGTGGCGGTGGCGGTGGCGGGCCAGGTTCCAGGCAGGGATTCCGGGCACGGGTTGGTTTCAGACACGGGGGTTCCAGGCAGGAGTTCCAGGTAGGAGTCGCGGCAGGTGAGGTCGAAGCGAACTCGACGCCACCTGCCAAACAAGGCGCGGGCCTCATCGGCGGCGGTCGAGACGGTCGAGGGGACGAGGCGGTTGAGGTGGCGGTGGCGGTGGGCCAGGCACGGGTTCCGGACACGGGGTTGGTTTCAGGCACGGGTTCCAGGCGCGAGTTTCAGGTAGGAGTCGCGGCGGGTGAGGTCGAAGCGAACTCGACGCCACCTGCCGAACAAGGCGCGGGCCTGGTCGGCGGCGGTCGAGACGGTCAAGGGTCGAGGCGGTCAAGGTGGCGGTGGCGGTGGCGGTGGCGGTGGCGCGTCAGGTTCCGGGCACGGGTTCCGGGCATGGGTTCCGGGCATGGGTTCCGGGCATGGGTTCCGGGCATGGGTTCCGGGCATGGGTTCGCTCCAGGCACGAGTTGGTTCCAGGCACAGGAGTTCCAGGCAGGGGTCGCGGCGGGTGAGGTGGAAGCGGCCTCGACGCCACCTGCTGAACAGGGCGTGGGCCTCGTCAGCGGCGGTCGGGGGGCGACGGTGGCGACGCCCGGTTCCGGGCACGGGTATCGGGCCAGATCAGGTCGGCGGGCGAGGACAGGGTGCCGCGCACCGCAGTCGAAGGCTCACGGGCAAGGCTCACGGGCAAGGCTCACGGGCAAGGCTCACGGGCAAGGCTCACGGGCAAGGCTCACGGGCAAGGCTCACGGGCAAGGCTCACGGGGGCAGCGGCGAAGACGGCCCGCGAGAACTGTTACGAGGAACGATTCCGGGCGCGGGTGATGCGCTCGCATCGGGGTGGAGGGCATCCGAGTCCCTTGGGGTCTTGGTCGAGACGGCAGGATGCGCACGCCTAGGCAGTGTCCGTAGGGAGTCGCCCCGGCAGTGAAGGCGTGTGGAGAGTCGGCCGGGCGAGGTCAATGCGGGTCGTGTGGGGCTGATCGATGGAGCGCGTTGGGTCAGATCTGAGCGGTGGATGGTCGGCGCCGGCAGCATGTGTCTCAGTCAGCCGCGCCTCGGCAAGTCGTTAGAACCTCCTCCTCAGAAGCCCTCAGCCATGACGAATCCCGGCTCAGCGCGACGAAGTGAGGCGCAGGGCCACTCCTCAAGCTCGCGCTTTATCGCCAGCCACGACCTCAACAGCCCGAGCCCCACTAACCCGCGGCAGGGCAAAAAGCCTAGTTACCGGCCGTGCTCAAAAACGCAGCTAGGTAGAACGAGCCCCTCGCTCCGGTCGTAAGGAACAACCAGCGTCACCTACGCAGGTCCTCTGGTGGGCCGGATCGCCTGAGCCGCCCACCGGCGTCCGTTGCTTCGAAGCCGGGTCGCTCGAAGGCGTCCAAAAGCACGATGCCCTCGGTCCGTCGAAGGGGCCGAGGGCATCGTGCGGAGGAAGGGTCAGCGGGTGCCGCGGTGGAGGGCGACGATGCCGCCGGAGAGGTTGCGGTGGGCCACGTCGGTCCAGCCGGCGGCGCGGAGCTTGGCGGCCAGGCCGCGCTGGTCGGGCCAGGCGCGGATGGATTCGGCCAGGTAGACGTAGGCGTCGGGGTTGGAGCTGACCAGGCGGGCCACGCTGGGGAGGGCGCGCATCAGGTACTCGGTGTAGACGATGCGCCAGGGGGTCCAGGTGGGGTGGGAGAACTCGCAGACCACGAGTTTGCCGCCGGGGCGGGTGACCCGGCGCATCTCGGCCAGGGCGGAGTCCACGTCGACGACGTTGCGCAGGCCGAAGGAGATGGTGACGGCGTCGAAGGACTCGTCGGCAAAGGGGAGGCGGGTGGCGTCGCCGGCGACGAAGGGCAGGTCGGGGCGGCGGCGGTTGCCGACCTTGAGCATGCCCAGGGAGAAGTCGCAGGGCACGGTGTGTACGCCGGCGTCGGCGAAGGGCTCGCTGGAGGTGCCGGTGCCGGCCGCCAGGTCGAGCACGGTCTGGCCGGCCCGCAGGTCGAGGGCTTCGGCCACCAGCTTGCGCCAGCGCCGGTCCTGGCGCAGGGCCAGCACGGTGTTGGTCAGGTCGTAGCGGGCGGCGACACCGTCGAACATGCTCGCCACTTCATGGGGCGTCTTCTCCAGACCAGCGCGGGACATGGTTCCGATGCTCCCACGGAGCGCCCGCCATCGCCCCACCGCGGCCGCCGGGACCCCGTTCGGGGGTAAGGGTGCGCGAGTTCACAACCGGGCCAGGCCTGCAGGCCACAGCCCTGATCGCTGACCGCTTGGTCGCCAAAGCCGGTTTCGGGACGGTTACCGGGGCCCGCCCCGCCGGATGGCCTGGCGATTTCGCTCCTAATCTGGAGGTCATCATGACCACTGCGCCCGCCCTCGCATCCCTCGTCGCCCGCACCGTGACGATCCCCGACCCCGGTCCGCTCCTGGCCCTGCTCCCGCCGGGCCAACCGAGTCTTTCCTGGGTCCGGCACGGCGAGGGCCTGGTCGGCTGGGGCGAGGCGATGCGGGTGACCGGCGCGGGCGAGTCCCGCTTCGAGTCCGCGATCCGGACCTGGGGTGAGGTGCGCCGGCGCGCGGTGGTCCGGGACGAGGTGCGGCTGCCCGGTACCGGTCCGGTGGCCTTCGGGTCGTTCGCCTTCTCCCCCACCTCGCCCTCGGGCAGCGCGCTGATCGTGCCCGAGGTGGTGGTGGGGCATCGCGGGAACGCCTGGTGGCTGACCACGATCACGGCGGACGGGACGCTGCCCGCCCCGGTCGCGCTCACCCGGCACGAGCGGTCCGACGAGCGGCCGGCCGGAACCGTCTTCACCCCCACCCGCGAACCGCAGGAGTGGACGGCCGCGGTGGCCGAGGTGATCAGCCGGATCGAGGCCGGCGAGGTGGAGAAGGTGGTGCTGGCCCGGGACGTGGTGGCCCGCACGGTGGACGACGTGGACCCGCGCGACCTGCTGTCCCGGCTGGCCGGGGACTACCCGAACTGCTGGACGTTCAGCGTGGACGGACTGGTCGGCGCCACTCCGGAGATGCTGGTCAAGCTGGAACGCGGGCTGGTCACCTCGCGGGTGCTGGCCGGCACGATCCGGCGCACCCGCAACGACGAGCAGGACCTGGCCCTGGCGGCGTCGCTGGCCCGGTCGAGCAAGGACCTGGAGGAGCACGAGTACGCGGTGCGTTCGGTGGCGGAGGCCCTGGCCCCGCACTGCGCGACGACGAACGTGCCGGACTCCCCCTTCGTGCTGCACCTGCCCAACGTCATGCACCTGGCCACCGACGTCACCGGGGTGCTGGCCGACGGCGCCACGTCGCTGGACCTGGCGGCCGCGCTGCATCCCTCGGCCGCGGTCTGCGGTACCCCGACGGCTTCGGCGGCGAAGCTGATCGAGGCGGTTGAGGGGATGGACCGGGGTCGGTACGCCGGGCCGGTCGGCTGGGTGGACGCGGCCGGCGACGGTGAGTGGGGCATTGCCCTGCGCAGCGCTCAGCTGGACGCCGAAGACCCCCGGACACTGCGGCTTTTCGCCGGCTGCGGGATCGTCGCCGGGTCGGACCCGGAGGCCGAGCTGGCCGAGTCCGAGGCCAAGCTGCTGCCGATCAAGGGTGCGCTGGGTAACGGCTGAGGAAGGCCGGTATCTCTTCGGGCGGCAGCGGCCGGGCGAAGAAGTACCCCTGCCCGACCTCGCAGCCGACGTCGCGCAGCAGGTCGGCCTGGGCCTCGCTCTCGATCCCCTCGGCGGTGGTCTCCAGCGACAGGATCCGGGCCAGGTCGACGACCGTGCGGACGATCGCCAGGTCCTCCTCCACGGTCTCGATGTTGTCGATGAACGACTTGTCGATCTTCAGCTTGTCCACCGGGAACCGGCGCAGGTAGGACAGCGAGGAGTAGCCGGTGCCGAAGTCGTCGATGCCGACCTGGACGCCGATCCGCCGCAACTCGGACAGCTGCGCGGTAATCCCCTCCGGATCCTCCATGAGCACCGTCTCGGTGAGTTCGAGGGTGAGCGCCGAGGCGGGCAGGCCGGTTTCGGCCAGGGTGGAGATCACGTCCTTGGCCAGTTGCCCGTCGGACAGCTGGCGGGCCGAGACGTTGATGTTCAGCCTCAGGTCGGGACGCGCGTTGCGGCGCCAGGCGGCCACCTGCCGGCAGCTCTGGATCAGCACCCAGCGGCCCATCTCGATCACCGCCCCGGTGTCCTCGGCGATCGGGACGAACAGGGCGGGCGAGATCATCCCGCGTTCCGGGTGCCGCCAGCGGATCAGGGTCTCCACTCCCAGAGGACGCCGGCCCGGCAGGTCCATCAGGGGCTGGTAAACCAGTTCGAACTGGCCCTCGGACAGCGCCCGCCGTAGGTCACCCTGCAGCTCCAGGCGGTCCCGGGCGTCCTCCTGCATCTGCGGTTCGAAGACCACTGCCCGGCGGTTACCGGTCTTCTTGGCCTGGTACATCGCCAGGTCGGCCTGGCGCAGCAGCTCTCCGCTCTCGTGCTGGGCCGCGTTCCCGTGGGCCACCCCGACGCTGGCCGAGGCGAAGATGTCGCGCCCGCCGAGCTGGATCGGCTGGGTCAGCGCGGAGCCGATCCGCTCGGCCGCCCGGAGCGCCGGGGCCGGCCCCTTGGTGCCCTCCATCAGCACCGCGAACTCGTCCCCACCAAGTCGGGCCACGGTGTCCGAGCCCCGGATGCAGTCCCGCAGGCGGCGGGCCACCTCGGCCAGCAGCTCGTCGCCGACCCCGTGACCGAGCGTGTCGTTCACCGCCTTGAACCGGTCGAGGTCGATGAACAGCACGCTCACCTCGTGCTCGCCCGGACCGGACAGGGACTGCTTCAGCCGGTCCAGGAACAGCGAGCGATTGGCCAGGCCGGTGAGCGAGTCGTAGGAGGCCTCGCGGATCGCGGCCAGTGTGCTGGCGTCGTTCAGGGCCAGGCTGACCTGCTCGGCGAAGGCCCCGAGCAGGTCCTGCCGCCAGTCCTCGGGCCCCAGCCGGTCGGCCGCGCTGCTCACCAGGCTGCCGATGATCCGCCCGCTGGCGTGCACCGGCGCCGCGATCAGGGTGACCTCACCGCTGTCGGGCAGCGCGACCAGCTCGTCCGTCTCGATCGCGGCCGCGGCCGTGCGCAGCACCACCTCGTCGGTCTCGGCGCCGGCCCGGTGCCCGCTGACCGAGGGGATGCTCGGCCGGCCGTCGCCCTCGGGATCGAGCAGGACCAGGGCCACGAAGGCACCGTCGAGCATGCCGGAGGCGCCCTCGGTCACCGCGTCCAGGACCAGCTGCAGCGGTACCCGGTGGGCGATGTCCCGCTGGATCGCCAGCAGCGTCTCCAGCAATCGTTCGCGCTGACGGACCGTCTCGAGCAGCCGTTCCCGTTGCTGTGCTTCGAGTTCCGCGCGCCGCCGGGCCACCGCGTTCTCGAAGGAGACCGCCAGCTGGCCGGCGATCAGGCGCACCGCATCCAGCCGGTCCGGGGCAAAGGCATTGCTGTGCAGGTGATTCTCGAGCACGAGAACCAGGCCGGCCTCACCCTGCACCCGGATCGGCACTACCATCAGGGCGCAGCAGTCCAGGCCGCGCAGGTACTCGTCGCTGCTGAACCGGTCGTCCCGGGTGGCGTCGGCGACCAGGAGCGGCTCACCGGTGCGCTCGGCGTAACGGAAGGCCGAGACCGGAAACCCTGCCTCGGCCCCCGAAAGCCTGCCGGGGACAGCCCACTCGCCGTGCGCGTCCTTCAGTAGAATCGTCACGTCGGTGGCGCCGGTCATCGCCGTGAGTACCTCGACCACGCGGGCGTGCAACTGGTCGAACCCGGTCTCGCGGCCGATCGCCTGGGACGCCGAGAGAACCCCGAGCAGGTCCAGCGCATCGGAGCCGAAAGGGGTTGCCTGCCCCTGGGAACCGATTACCGCGTCCACCCGGTGCGGCTGCGGCTCGTGCTCGGGCATCACCGCCCGCAGGAACGAGTGCCGCTGGCGCATCTGGGCAACCTTGAGCGTCGCTCCCCAGGCCGCATACGAGTCCCGGGCCAGGGTGAGCATGGATCGGGTGCCGTACTCGTGGCCCTGCTCGCCCCGAAACAGGGCGTACCGCTCCAGGAGCAGCGCCCGGTGCCACCCGCGGTACGGCGGAGTGTGCAGCACCGCGTCGTCGAAGTGCTTCATCGCGGTCAGCGGATCGCCGTCCGCCCAGGCCGTTTCGGCGTCGATCCAGGAGATCAGGTGGCCGAACTGGGCCGGGGAGTCCGCGGCCCGGCCTCCCAGCCACTCCCGGGCCTGGAAAAGCCGCTCCCGGACGTCCTCTTGCCCAGGGTTCTCCTGCAGGCGCCGGGTCAGGGACAAGGCGTTCAGCACCTGCGCCTGGGCCCCCGGATAGCTGCTCTCCAGGAAGGAGAACATCGGCATGACGGCCTCGACGTGGTCCTTCAGCTCCGCGTCCCGTCCGAGCACGGCGGCCAGCAGGGCCCCGGCGAGATGATGATGGACGATTGCCACCGGCACCGTCAGGTCGGTGGCGCCCTCCAGGCCGGGGCCGGGGGCCTCGTTCAGCGCCAGCACCAGTGATCGGTAGCTGAAGATCAGCTGACGGGCCTGGTCGTTGCCCATCCGGGCGGCCAGGGCCAGTCCGCGGTCGATGGTGACCAGCAGGTCGTCCAGCGTCGGGACGAAGTCCAGCAGGGCGACGCACTGGGCCAGGTAACTGAACGCCGCCGCCTGCGGTTCACCGCCGCGCATCAGCCCCGACTCGGCCTGCTGGAGGTCGGCGACGGAGCTCTCCAGCGGCTCGAACCAGGCACTGGCGATGGCGCCGTAAAGATATCGGGCATAGGAGGTTTCCGGCTCGTACCCGCGCTCGGCGCTGATCGTCAGAACCCGCCGGCCGACCTGGTAACCGGATCGGAAATCGCCCGCCCGGCCAATGGTGATCAGCGCCGAATGGGACAGGATCGCCACCAGCTGACGCTGCGGACCGTACTCGGCCCACATCCGCCGGCTCTCCAGGATCACCCAGCCGAGCAGGTCGTGATCGCCGAAATAAGCTGTGTGGGTGAGCCTTTGCATCACCGAGGCGCGGGCCACGATCACCGGGTCGGTCGGCTCCGGGCGGTTGCGGTCGCCGGCGACGTCGTCCGCCTCGGCCCAGGCGGTGAAGGCGGGCAGTCCGGAGGAGATGAAGCCGGGAAGGTCGTCCGGCACCGGGCTGCCGAGCCGCTCCAGCTGCTGCCGGCCCAGCCGGAACGCCTCGTCCATCCGGTCCCGGTTGGTCAGGGCGGAGATCTGCAGGCAGACCGGCTCGCTCAGGCGCAGCGGGTCGGCGCAGTGCTCGCAGAGCCAGGCGAACAGCTCGTCCATGGCGGCCAGCTCGCCCAGCCCGTAGACCGTGGCGTGCCGGTCCAGATGCAGCCTCAGTAGCAGCTCGGCGTCGGCCGCCTCCTCGACGCCGTCGCCCAGCAGCTCCGCCCCGGCCGCGTAGAACCGTTCCGCAGCAGCCGGATTCGTCACCCGGACCGACTTCCCGGCCCGCTCCAGCAGAGCGGCCGCCTTACGCCGTTCGGCCGGATCGACCAGTTCCGGCCGGGCGGCCAGATACTGCGTCGCCGCGGTCGCCAGGTGCCGCGGATCGTCGGCGAGCCGGTGCGCGATGGTCAGGTGCAGCAGGTGGACCGACTCCGGGCCGGGCCGCACCAGCTGGCGGCTGCGCTCGTGCCGGAACCGCACCGTGGCCTGCCCTTCGGCGACGCCCGTGGTGATCGCCACCAGCCCCTCGGCCAGGGCCGGTTCCAGCCGCTCGTCCAGTTGCTCCACGCTCATCCCGGCCGCGGTGGCCAGCACCGAGGTCTCGCTCTTCTGCCCAAGACCGGCCAGTACCTCGAGCACCGCCACGGTCGGGTCGGGCAGTCGCTGCAGCCGGGCCGCCAGCAGGTCACCGCTCTCGCCGCCGTCCAGCCGACCCCGGATCAGCGATGCGTCCCAAGTCCAGCCGTTCTCGCCGAGCCGCAGCGCGCCCTCGGTACGCAGCGCGTTGAGCAGTTCGATGGTCTCGTCCGGGTTCCCCCGGGTGCGGGCCCCGACCACGTCGGCCAGCCGGGCCGACTCCCGCCGGTCCAGCCGGAGCATCTCGCCGAGCAGGTCGGACAGGTCGTCGCGGCCCAGATTCTCCAGCCGGATCGCGGCCGGCCAGAGCCCGAGCTGGGTCCAGCGCGGCACCAGGGCGCGGATCGGGTGGTTCTCACCCACCTCTTCGTCGCGAAAGGCCCCGACCAGGAGCAACCCGTCCACTTCGCTACCGGTCAGCACGGCGTCCAACAGGCTCAGCGGCAGGCTCCCGGCGAACTGCAGCGAGTCCAGCGCCAGCACCACCGGCCGCTGCCGGGAGGCGGTGGCGCGCAGCACGTCGAGGGCGCCCTGCCGGGCCCGGCTCTGGATCTCCAGTGGGTCACCGAGCGGCGGGTCGCCGGTGACGCCCAACACCGGCGCCAGATCCGGCACGAGCCCGGCCATCAGAGCGGCGTTACCCCCGAGCATGCTGCGCAGACGTCGACGTTGCTCCAGCAGCGCGCTCTCCGGCTCGGCCAGGAGCAGCCGACCCAACGCACCCAACGCGCTCGTGAGTGCGTCCGTACGCAAATCAGCATCGGCCGCCTCAAAGGTGCCGGAAATAAACCAACCCCCGGCCGCCGCGACGATTGGGCGCAACTGGTCGATCAGCGCGGTCTTCCCCACCCCGGCCCGGCCGGTGACCAGCACACCACGAGCGCCACCGGCACACATCGCGGTGAACGCCGAGCGCAGCCGGGCGATCTCGGCGTCCCGGGCGAAGAGCCGGGAGGGGCCGGTCAGCTGGTGCGGGAAGTCCCGGTCGCCGAGCACGAACGAACTGATCTGGGCCAGTTGCCGGCCGTGCCGCCCGCCGCCCGCCTTCACGATCTCCTGCCGCAGGCGGCGCAGGTCGTGCAGGAGCCCGGCGGCGCTCTGGTAGCGCCGGCCCGGCTCCTTCTCCAGCAGTTTGGCCACGATGTCCGAGAAGGGACGCGGAAAGGCCGGGTTCACGACATCGATCGGGGTGGGCATCCGGGCCAGTTGGTCGCGCATCAGGCTCAGCGCGTCACCGTCGCCACGGCCGAACGGGGGCTCACCGGTGCACAGTTCGTAGAACACGATACCGAGCGTGTAGAGGTCGGCCCGCTGGTCCACGGGCTGTGCGGTGCGGCCGGTCTGTTCCGGGGCAAGGTAGGCGAGGCGGTTGATGATCGCGTTGGTGTGCGAGTAGCCGGGCTGCTCGCCGGAGAACAGCGTGGCCCGGTCGAAGTTGACTATGGTGGGACGGTTTTGGACGGGGCTCAGCAGGATGACTTCGGGGCGCAGATCGTTGTGGAGCACTCCACGACCATGTATCTGGGTAAGCAGAGTGGCCAGGTCAACCGCGAGGTCGACGAGGGTCGGGAGGTCGAGGTGCCCGTTGGGGGAACGCATCAGCTGACGTAGCGCGATGCCACGAAACGCCCGTACGTGGTAGATCGCGCCTTCTGCCGCACCGACCAGCTCGGGCACTCCGTTGATACCCCGCAGCCGCTCCATCACCGCCGCCGAATAGCGAGCGCGCGCAGCGGCGTTGGCACCCAGCATCTCGCGACGCAGCAGCGCGTCCTCACCGGCGCCGATCCGGGTGACGCGGCCGAACTGGTCCTCGAAGACCAGCGTCTCGCCCGGGGCCGGCCCGGAGGCCGGGTTCGGCCCGTCCGGAGCCCGTTGGCCTGGGACCTTCCCGTCGACCCGGGAGCCGTTGGCTTCGCTCCCCGGTTCCGTGTTCGTCATCCGTCGCGCCTCACAATCCCCGTTGTCCCGGGATATCGCCAGGTGAGGGAGTGGGCTTGACGTTCGTCGGCGGGAAATTGGGACAGCTGTCGAGACCGGGGACGGAGTAAGGTGCGCCACATGTTAGATGAAAATCAAACACCTTCCGGCGGCATCCCCCTCGGCCCGGAGAACCCGTACGGCGTCTGGGTCGGTATCGGGAGACTGGCCGAGGGCGAAGAGGGTTCCTTCGCCGCCGAACTGGAGGGGCTGGGCTTCGCCTCGCTCTGGCTGGGCGGCTCCTGGGGCGCGGACCTGTCCCGGATCGAGCGGCTCCTGGAGGCCGGCGACCGGCTGGTGGTGGGCACCTCGATCGCCAACATCTGGCGGGACCCGGCGGCCGAGGTCGCGGCCGCCTACACCCGGGTGGCCGAGCGCTTCGGCGACCGGTTCGTCCTCGGGCTCGGGGTCGGCCACCATCCGCAGACCGAGTTCAACCACGGTCAGTACGCCCGGCCGATGGCCCGGCTGGCGGAATACCTGGACGGCCTGGACGCCGCCGAGCCGCCGGTGCCGATCCGTCACCGGGCGCTGGCCGCCCTCGGCCCCAAGGCTCTGGACCTGGCCCGGGACCGCGCGGCCGGCTCTCTGCCCTATCTGACCACGCCCGAGCACACCCGGATCGCCCGGGCGGCCCTGGGGCCGGACCGGTTCCTGGCCCCGGAGCAGAAGGTGGTGCTCGCGAACGACCCGGCCGAGGCGCGGGCGCTGGCCCGGGACTTCCTCAAGTACTACCTGGGCCTGCCCAACTACGTGAACGCCTGGCTCCGGCTCGGCTTCGAGGAGGCTGACGTCCGCGACGGCGGCAGCGACCGGCTGATCGACGGCCTGTTCGGCTGGGGCGACAGCGCGCTGGAACGGGTGAAGCAGCACCGCGAGGCCGGCGCCGACCACGTCTGTATCCAGCCGATCCCCCGCGAGGGGAGGAGCGTGCTGGACGAGCTCCGGGTGATCGCCGAAGAGCTCTACTGAAGGCCTCGGGGGGCGGGCGACCGCCCCCCGAAGCGCTCAGCCGGCCGGGTCCTCGTCCTGCTTCTTCTTCGCCTCGTCCTCTTCGTCGCGCCTGGTCAGCGTGCGTTTGCGCTGCGTCCGGGCGAGACCGGCAATGAACTCCGGGTCGTCGTCCGGCCCGACCGGGTACTGCGTCATGCCCTCAGCGGCCCAGCCGGTGCCCGCCGGATGCCCCGGCGCGTGCTCGTGCCGGCCCCGCCGCGGCCCGGTGGCCAGCAGCCAGCAGATCGCGCCGAACAACGGGATCAGGACGATCACGACGACCCATTGAGCGCGGGTCAGGCGGTAGAGCTCGTCGGCCGGGGTCTGCAGGGCGTCGAACACCGAGTAGACGACGAGGCCGATGTAGAGCAACGCGGGCAAGGCGGTCAGCAGCACGCTCCGCTCCCCCTTCTGTCGGTTTCCCTGCCCCTAAGCCTGCCACGCCGAGCCTCCGAGGGGAGGGGTGAGGCCCCCGGAAGTCGGCGGCAATTCAGTGGAATCAGTAGTAGTACGGGTACGGGCTCCAGTCGGGTTCGCGCTTCTGCAGGAACGCGTCCCGGCCCTCCACCGCCTCGTCGGTCATGTAGGCCAGCCGGGTCGCCTCCCCGGCGAACACCTGCTGCCCCATCAGGCCGTCGTCGGTGAGGTTGAAGGCGAACTTCAGCATCCGCTGCGCGGTCGGGCTCTTGCTGTTGATCGCGGCCGCCATCTCCAGCGCCGCGTTCTCCAGGTCGGCGTGGTCGGCCACCTCGTTCACCGCGCCCATCCGCTGCATCGTCTCGGCGTCGTAGGGGCGGCCGAGGAAGAAGATCTCCCGGGCGAACTTCTGCCCGACCATCTTGGCCAGGTAGGCCGAGCCGTAGCCGGCGTCGAACGAGCCGACGTCCGCGTCGGTCTGCTTGAACCGGGCGTGCTGCCGGCTGGCGATGGTCAGGTCGCAGACCACGTGCAGGCTGTGCCCACCCCCGGCGGCCCAGCCGCTGACCACGGCGATCACCACCTTGGGCATGGTCCGGATCAGCCGCTGCACCTCGAGGATGTGCAGCCGGCCGCCCTCCGCCTTGGTCCGCGCGTCGTCCACCGTCTCGGCGGTCTCGCCCTCGGCGTACTGGTACCCGGACCGCCCGCGGATCCGCTGGTCCCCACCGGAGCAGAACGCCCAGCCACCGTCCTTCGGGCTCGGGCCGTTCCCGGTGAGCAGCACGGTGCCCACGTCCGGAGTGCGTCGCGCGTGGTCAAGCGCCTGGTAGAGCTCGTCCACGGTGTGCGGGCGGAACGCGTTGCGCACCTCCGGACGGTCGAAGGCGATCCGCACCGTCCGGCCTGCCGGTCCCGAACGGGTACATCTGTGATAGGTGATGTCGGTAAAGTCGTATCCGGGAACGGTCTCCCACGACAGCGGATCGAAGATCTCGGAAATGGTCTCGGCAGCTTCGTGAGGGGTCGTCACCCGGGTGAGAATAAGGCTGGCCGGCCTCGCGAACCGGCCC
The DNA here is from genome assembly GCA_000719025.1 of Kineosporia aurantiaca JCM 3230. GTDB lineage: Bacteria > Actinomycetota > Actinomycetes > Actinomycetales > Kineosporiaceae > Kineosporia > Kineosporia aurantiaca. The sequence continues at coordinate 743,623 of JODP01000006.1, read as the reverse complement.
GGCCCCCGCGACGGCGAGCCCCAGGGCGGGGGTGGTGGCTAGGTGCTCCGCGAACCGCGGATGAGGTTCATCCTGCGTGGGCAGGACGCGGTCTGGTACTACCAGGACCGCGCGCACAACCATGTCCTGGTCGACCCGGACGCGCTGAGCCGCTCCCAGGCCCCCGGCTTCGTCCGCCCGGTCGAGCTCTGGGCGGCCCGGCCCTGGTCGCGGCCCCCGAGCGCCCCGGTCGTGCGGTACGCCCAGTTGTTCGGTTCGCTGGTCTCTCTGGAGGACGAGGAGTCGCGGCCCGGCGGCCACGTGGTCGACCGGGCCCGGGTGGTCGACTTCATCGCCGATCCCGCCTTCCAGCTCGGTGCCCTGGGGGCGCTGATGGACGCGGTGGCGGCGGCCACCGCCGGCGGCCCACCGGTGGTGCTGGTGGCCCCCAGTGTGGACGCCGGTATGCGCTGGATCGGTCTGGTCACCTTCCTGGCGCCTCCGCCGGTGAGCCTGCGGGTCTCGTTCTCGAGTTACGAGCGGCTGAGTGACGTGATGGCCCGGGCCCGGGCCGAGGCCGGTGGAGAGGGCGATCTGATTTCGGACGCTCTCCAGGAGGACGATCCCGAGGGCTGGCGCACGCCGGTGGTCAGTGTCGTCCTGGAAGACGACGTGGACTCCGGCCGCGGTGTGCCGCGCGGCGAGGAACTGCCGGTGGTGGTGATCGACCCGCGGATCGAGGCCACCCTGGTCGCCTCCGGCGGCAGCGCGCACCGCCGTACCCATCTGGGTCAGCGGATCCGGGTCACCGACTGGTCGCGGCTGGCTCTGGACGCGGTCTGCGAGGAGTCCGGGGCGCTGGAACGCTGCCTGCGCCGGCTCGACGAGATCAGCCTTTCCACCCCGCCGGCCGGCGGCCCTCGCGGCGACTGGTGGCCCGGTCACGCCGGTGCCGCGGCCGACGCGGGCGGTGCGGCCTGGTTCCTGGCCGCCGCCGTCGCCCTCACCCCCGGCCTGCCCCTGGCGCTGCCCACGGCGACCCGGATCATCCTTCGCGACACCCCGCCCGGCCTGCAGCTCTCCGACGATCTCGCCGCCGCGCTGGCCTCGCTGGTCGCGGCCACGGTGGACGACGCGGAGCAGGCCTGGACCCGCCTGGTCTCGGCCCGCGAGTCCGACCCGCCCCGCCCCGCGCTGGTCCAGGCCGCCTTCGAGAGCTACCTGTACCTGTCCTTCGAGGACGACGCCTGGCTGCTCCGCGATCCGCCGCCGCTGCCGGACACGGTGCGCTTCGACGCGGGTCTGGCCGCCCGGCTGCGCTCACCCCTGGCCAAGCTCACCGACCGGCTGGCCCGCCCGGCCGAGAGCGGGGAGGACGAGGTGCGGCACGGAGTGCTGCTCCTGCGGGCCATCGACTTCGCGCATCGCACTGCCCGCTTGGTGCACGGACCGGACCTGGCCGCGGCCGGGGTGGAACTGCTCGCCGATCGGGCGGCGCGGATGCTCGCCGAGCGGCCCGCGCCCTACGGGGCCTCCGATCCGACCCAGCCGATCGAGACCAAGCCGGCCGGGACCAAGCCGGCTGAACGGCCCTCCGGCTCTGGGTGGCCGGGTTTCTCGCGATCTGCCAAGAAGCCTGCGCAACCGCCCGCGCCCACTCCGTCGGAGCAGGAGCCGCCCGACCCGGCGGCCCGGATCGCCGAGCTCGCCGGTCCGCTCGACCCGGCCGCGCTGGCCCGCTGGATCGTTCCCCACCTGGCCGAGGCCGGACACGAGCCGGGCGGGTGGCTGCACTCCGAGGCTCCGGCCGGCGAGCGACTCCCGGCCTCCGTGCAGGCCCTGGTCGCCCCCGCGGTGGACGCGGATCGCCTGGCCCGGCTGCGCCCCGAGGAACTGGCCGCCGCTGACGTGGGCTGGGGCCCGGACCGGGTCGGGCTGGAGGTGGCCGTGGCCTCGGCCACCGGGCGGATCGCCGGCGACCCCCGGCTGCGCGGCCCGGCAGTGCGGCACCTGCTCCGCCTGGCGGTCGACGCGAACCCCCAGGCCGACCCGGAACCCCTGGTGGCCGGCATCTTCGCCCGGCTGGCGGCGGGCGAGCCGTGGAGCGCCGGGCTGCTGCTGCAGATCACCGAACCGGCCCCGGAGAAGCTGGCGCCGCACCTGGTGCCGGTGGCGCTGCGGCATCTGGCCGACTGGCTGGACGACACGGACAGCGCCCGCCTGGCCGCCGCCCTGCTGAAGCGGATCGACTTCCTGCCCCGGCGGGACGCGGAGGGCCGTGAGCGCCCACGCCGGGCCGGCGTCACCGACACCCAGGCCCAGCTGCTGAACCTGCTGGCGATCACCGGCCCGGGCTGGCCGGAGCAGGACGAGGGGCTGCACCGGCGGGCGGCCGAACTGCTGATGTTCGCCGACCGCGCCTGGCCCGGCCTGACCGCCGACGAACGCCGGCTGATCGCGCCGCGGGTGACCGTGGCCGCCTTCGCCGTCGCCATCGCCGCCGAGCCGGCCCAGCGGGAGACCGTGCTGCGCTCCCGCCTTCCGGTCGTCCCGGTCGGCAGCGCCTGGCGGGAGGCCGTGCCGCTCGGCCTGGAGGCCGCCCTGGCGCTGGTCGGATCCATGCTCCGGCAGAACAAGCACCGGCTGGCCGGTGAGGTGGTCATCGCCTCCACCCGGGCCATGCTGCGCCCCGGCGAACTCTCCACCCAGGCCCTGCCCGACACCGGGGCCGACGTCCCCCGGCTGCCGGCCCTGCCGATCGGCCCGGTGCTGCGCTGGCTGGTGCAGGCCGAGGCCACCGCGGCGGCCGACCCGTTCCGGGCCAAGCCGGTCTCCGGCCCCGAACCCGGCGCGAAACTCGCCGGGCATCTGATGGCGCTGGTCGAGGCGGAGATCCGGGCCGCCCCGGGCCCGGTCGACCGGGCCGGCCTGCGGGAGTTCTGGGAGCAGGCGCTCCCGGGCGCCCGGTTGGCCGCCGACCCGTTCCCGCTGGAAGGCGAGGAACCGGGCCTGATCGACGGCCGGATCATCTCGGCCGGGCCCACCGACCTGCGCAACCGGCTCCGCGCCGCCCTCGGCTACCTGACCCCCAACCCCCGTCCCACCGCCCACCGCCCCGAGCTCCCCTCCAGCCCGGCGCCGATCCGCACTCCTCCGCACGGCTTCACCATGCCCCGCGACCGCGGCCTCACCCCGCCGCACGGCGTCGCGCCGGAAGACCGGGTGATCGAGGGCCAGACCGTCGAGCCCCCGCGCACGGTGGAGCCCCGGCCGGAGATCGGGCCGCTGAGCGAACTCGAGCCCTGGCGACCGGACGTGACCGTGCCCGAGCCCGGCGAGGCAGAACCTCTGCCGGACGTGGAGCTGCGCCGCCCGCGCGGTGCTCAACGCGCGGTCAACCGGCCGGGCTGGCAGGAGTGGCTCCGCCAGGTCATGCGCCGGGACTGAGCCCACCCCACCGGGCACCGGCCCGGCCCCCCTGGGACGATGAACCCGTGATTGCCCGGTGAACCCGTCGACCGCCCTGGCCACCGTTCTCGTCGACAGCCTGGCCCAGCTCGGCGTGAGGCACGTCGTGCTCTGCCCGGGCAGCCGCTCGGCCCCGCTCGCCTACGCCCTGGCGGAAGCGGCCGACGCAGGCGCGATTCAGCTGCACGTCCGGATCGACGAGCGCACCGCGGCCTTCCTGGCGCTGGGCCTGGCCCGGGGCGATCAGGAGCACGCGCCGGCCGCGATCGTCACCACTTCCGGCACTGCGGTGGCCAATCTGCATCCGGCGGTGCTGGAAGCCGCCCATGCCGGGGTGCCGTTGCTGGTGCTCTCGGCCGACCGGCCGCACGAGCTGCGGGGAACCGGGGCCAGTCAGACCACCGATCAGGTGAAGCTGTTCGGGTCGGCGGTGCGCTGGTTCGGCGAGATCCCGGCTCCCACCGGCCCGGGCCAGGGACAGGTGGCGGAGTGGCGGAACGTGGCCGCGCGAGCGGTGGCCGCGGCTCGCGGGGTGGTCGGCGGCTCCCCTGGACCGGTTCAGCTGAACGTCGGATTCACCGAGCCGCTGACTCCGGAAGAAGGCGAGCCCTGGCCAGAAGCGCTGACCGGGGCGGCCGGCCTGACCCGGATCGCGCTCGCTGGGCCGCCGGCTGCGTTCGTCCTGGAAAACGGCCCGCGCACCGTGGTTCTCGCTGGAGATGGCGCCGGACCGGGAGCGGCAGAGCTCGCACAGCAGGCCGGCTGGCCGCTCCTGGCCGAGCCGTCCTCCGGGGTAAGGGATTTCGCCACGGTAGCGCCGTACCGCCTGCTCCTGGGTACCCCGCTCGGGGAAAAGATCCAAAGATTGGTGGTTTTCGGTCGACCCACCTTGTCCCGCCCGGTCACCCGGCTGCTCTCGTCCGGCGCTGTCGAGGTGATCGTGGTGTCGCCCCGACCGGACTGGAGCGATGCCGGCCGGAAAGCGTCCTTAGTCGTACCTGCAGTCACCGCCGGGCCGGACGACAACCAGAGTTGGCTGGAGGAATGGGTTTTCGCCGGAACTGAGGCCCTGAAGGCGATCACCGCGTCCCTGGACGCCGAGGAGCACCTGACCGGGCCGCGGATCGCCCAGCTGGTGAGTGCGGCGACCGGGCCGGGCGACCTGCTGGTCTCCGGCTCCAGCAACCCGATTCGCGATCTCGACCTGGTCGCCCAGATCCCGCCCGGCGCGCAGATCCTTTCCAACCGTGGGCTGGCCGGGATCGACGGCACCATCTCCACCGCGATCGGCGCCGCGCTCTCCAGCCAGAAGCCCACCCGGCTGCTGATCGGCGATCTCACCTTCCTGCACGACGCCGGGGCCCTGCTGCTCGGGGCCCAGGAACAGCGGCCGGATCTGCAGATCGTGCTGGTCGACGACAACGGGGGCGGCATCTTCGCCACGCTCGAGCACGGCGCCCGGGCCGACCGGGGAGAGCAGGAGAACCGGCACTACGAAAGGGTTTTCGGCACTCCCCAGCAGGTCGACCTGGAGGCGCTGAGCCGGGCCTACGGAGTTCCGTACACCCTGGTCGAGACCGCTCAGCAGCTCGAAGGGGCGCTCCAGGCGTCCCCCAAAGACCTTTCTCTGCTGCACGTCCGCATCGACCGCGCCCAGCACCGCGGCCTGACCGAGAAGCTGCGGCAGGCCGCGACCAAAGCCTAGAAGGGAACGATGTCGCGGTGCAGCACCCGGTGCCGCAGCGCGGCCCGGAACAGCTCGGCCGCGCCCGAACGGGCCCGCAGCTGCCGGTCCAGCAGCGCGCCGGACTCCTCCACCAGCTCCATCCAGCGCAGCTCCCGCAGCACGGCGAAGAACAGCGCGCTGGTGTCGCTCTCCGAAGGCGTGCGGCGGCCCGCCACCCGCCAGCCGGACTCGGTGATCACCGCCTGCACCAGGGTGCGCACGTCCTCCTCGCCGACCACGTCGCCCGGCGCCAGCACGGCCAGCACGACCTCCCAGGCCACGGCCAGGGCGGAGTGCTCGGGACCGACCAGCCCGGCGGCCACGGCCTGCCAGAGGGTGCGACCGTCGGCCAGGGCGGCCCGGCCGCTCGGGGTGAGGGTGAGCCGGGAAGCGCGGCGGCGGCACAGGCCGAGACGCTGCGCCGTCTCCCGCAGGACCAGCACGGGGTAGGCGTCCACCTCGCGGTTGGCCGGGCCGATCAGCTCGTCCCGCCAGCCCAGCTCGTCCAGCGCCCGGGAGACCGTGCGCGGGGGGAGGTAGCCGGCCGCGGTCAGCGCCAGGCCGTCCCCGATCTCGGTGAGCAGCCAGTCCAGCGGGCGCAGCAGGGCCCGGGCCGGGGCGGCCATGCCCGGATCCACGTTCTCCCGCAGCGAGGTCTCCAGCGGGGCCAGGAGGCCGCCGCGGGTGGTCGAGCGGGGGCCGCGGATCCAGTCGTCCAGCCGCTCGTCCAGGATCTGGTCGTAGAGCGCCTCGCCGGACAGGTCCAGCCGGGGCGAGAGCAGCACGTTCAGGGTGATCTCGGCCTGTGAGTCGCGCCAGCCCCGGGTGCCGGGCTGCAGGTCGCCGACCGCGACCGCCATCTCCAGCCGGTCGGCCACCGCCTCGCGGGCCTGGGCCTCGGCCTGGCCCATGATCGCGCCCCAGGTCAGCAGTTCGGTGTCCGGCGGCTCGATGCCCGAGCGCTGCATCGCCCGGCGGACCACGGTGCGGCCCCGATCGGGGGCCTGGTCGCCGGTGAAGAGGATCTGCCGGGTGGTGTCGCTGCGGGCGATACCGGCGTACCGCTGCATGCTCAGACCGTCCAGGAGCGCGGCCAGCGCCGTCGCGACCCGCCAGCGACCGGCGGCGTCCGACATCCAGGACCGGTTCAGCTCGTCCCAGCAGAACTGCTGGAGCCGCCACTGGGTCACCGACTCGGGTCCGTCACCCCCGGTCAGCGATTCCCAAGCCGCCCGAGCGTCCTCGGCCACCTCGGGTTCGGCGCGGCCGATTGCGGCCAGCGCCTGTTCCACGGAATGCACGGGCAGCAGCCTGCCACTTCCGACCCTCCTGGGGAACCTGCCGCGCTGGCCGATCAGGTCACCGCTTAGCATTGGCCGATGACCCCCGGGCCCGTTCCACGCACCCTCGAGACCCGGCTGACCTGCACGGATGATCGAATTCTGGGCGTCCTGCCGGCTCTTCGGGCGGCCCTTTCGGGGAGCGGACCGGCCCTTGCGCTGAGCGATGACATCCCACAAAGTCACCGCAAATCCACAGTGGGTTCGTCTGCTGAGCGCGCCGGCCGCGCGGCCGGGCCGTCGATTGAGGACGCGGTTGAGCGGCCGGAGCGGCCGGGATCCGGCGATCCGGCGCAGACGCCCAACACCCTTGCCGGCCCGAGCGATTCACCGTCGGTGACGGACGTGCTCGATCTCGTCGAGGCCCCCGTCCCGCTCGTCGGCGCGGACGACGACCCCAGCGACCCGACCGCGATCTCGGTCCGGACGTCGGGCTCCACCGGCGTCCCCAAACGGGTGCTTCTGTCCGCCTCCGCCCTGCTGGCCTCGGCCGCCGCCACCCACGACCGGCTCGGCGGCAGTGGCCGCTGGCTGCTGGCCCTTCCGGCCCAGCACATCGCCGGGATGCAGGTACTGGTGCGCTCCCTGGTGGCCGGGACGACACCGATAGTGATGGATCTCACATCCGGCTTCGACCCCCGGGGCTTCGCCGAAGCCACCGCCCGGCTGAGGGGTCAGCGGTTCTATACCTCGTTGGTGCCCACCCAGATCATCCGAATTCTTGATTCTCAGGACGAGCAGGCCCTGGATGCGTTGCGTCGCTACGACGCCGTGCTGGTCGGAGGTTCAGCCCCCAGCGAGGCCCTGCTCGAAAGAGCAGCTCAGGCCGGGGCGCGGTTGGTCACCACCTACGGCATGAGCGAGACGGCGGGCGGCTGCGTCTACGACGGGGTGCCGCTGGACGGCGTGGAGATCGACCTGGACCCGGAGTCCGGGCGGATCGGGATCGGCGGGCCCACGCTGGCCCGGGGCTACCTGGGCGATCCCGGCCACGAGGCCTTCACGTCCGCTCCCCGCCGATTTCTGACCAGCGATTTCGGGACTTGGGACGCCGGCCGGCTGCGGATCGGGGGGCGGCTGGACGCGGTCATCATCAGCGGGGGCGTGAACATCGCCCCGGCGCCGGTGGAGGCCGCGCTGCACCGGCTCCCGGGCGTGGCCGAGGCCGTGGTGGTGGGTCTGCCGGACCGGGAGTGGGGTCAGCGGGTGGCGGCGGCGATCGTGCTCTCGCCGGGCGCTGAGCCCCCTACGCTGGCGCAGGCGCGGGCGATGGTGACCGAGCAGGTCTCCGCCCGTTCCGCCCCCCGGCAGCTGACCGTGCTGGACCAGCTGCCGCTGCGCGGGCCGGGCAAGCCCGACCGCACCGCGATCACGACGATCCTCGAGACGACCCGGCCGTCCGAGACTCCGGAAGGAACCTGAGCATGGCCACGACCACCGAATGGGTCCAGGGCGCCCGCCTGAAGACCCTCCCCCTCTCGGTCGCCCCGGTGCTGGCCGGCACCGGCGCGGCGATCGGGCAGGACCTGGGCTGGGGCGTGAAGGGGTTCGCCGAGGCGGTGCTGGCGCTGATCGTCTCGCTGGCCCTGCAGGTCGGGGTGAACTACGCCAACGACTACTCGGACGGGATCCGCGGCACCGACGACGAACGGGTCGGCCCACTCCGGCTGACCGGTTCCCGGCGGGCCGAGCCGCACGAGGTGAAGCGGGCCGCGTTCGCCTGCTTCGGCCTGGCGGGGGTGGCCGGGCTGGTGCTGGTGCTGATGTCCGGGCACTACTGGCTGCTCGCGGTCGGCGTCCTCTGTGTGCTCGCGGCCTGGTACTACACCGGCGGCAAACGGCCCTACGGCTACTCCGGCCTGGGCGAGGTCTCGGTGTTCATCTTCTTCGGCCTGGTCGCCGTGCTGGGCACGATGTACACCCAGGTCGACACGATCTCCGGCACCGGCGTCGCGGCGGCCGTCGGGATGGGCGCCCTGGCCTGCGGGGTGCTGGTGGCGAACAACCTGCGGGACATCCCGACCGACTCGGTCACCGGGAAGACCACCCTGGCGGTGCGGCTCGGCGACTCCGGCACCCGGGTGTTCTACGCGTTCCTGATCACCGTCCCGTTCGTGCTCACCCTGGTGATCGCCCCCTGGCACCCGTGGACGGCGCTCGCCCTGCTGGCCCTGCCGCTGGCCAAGGGCCCGGTGACCGCGGTGACGTCGGGCGCGACCGGGATGGGACTGATCCCGGCGCTGAAGGACACCGGTCGGCTCGGCCTGGTCTGGGCGCTGCTGATCGGGATCGGGCTCGCCCTCTAGAGCCCTCCGGAGTTCCCTCGAGCTCTCTGGCTAGAGCTCTCTGGAGCCGGGGCTCAGCTCTCCTTGGCCCGCAGGGCCTCGGCCTCCTGGTCCTCGAGCTCGTCGTCCGAGAGCCGGCCGGCCTCGCGCTCGGCGGCCTTGCGGTCGAGCCGTCGGCCGGTGCGCTCGGTGAGCGCCACCGCCAGCTGTTCCCGCGGCTTGCGCAGGAACAGGTAGGACAGCGCCAGCGAGATCACGGCCGACAGGAACAGCCACATGACGCTGCGGCCCATGATCAGGCCCAGCACGATCAGGACGACGACGAACAGCACCAGTCGCATCACGGTGTACTTGATCAGAGCTAAATGCACGGTCCTCAGGGTATCCCCGCCCCCCGACCGCTCCCTGACCGCTCCCGCCCTGTCTTGGTCGTGATCATGCAATTCCGCCCCGGTGATCATGCAGCACATGATCACCGGGGCGGTTCTGCATGATCACGAGGGTCTGGGAAGGAAGCGGCTTCAAGCCCTGGCCCGGTCCTGCCGAAGCAGTGAGCGTTCGCCCGACCGGGTGACCCGCTCACCGGCGCCAGCAGGGAGACACGATGCAGCTTCTCGGGGCCAACACCGGCGGCGAGCCCCGCCCCGGAAACCGTCTGCCCGGGCTGGCCGCCGAACTGGCCACCCCGGCCGGGCCCTCGGCCGAGGACCGTCGCTGGGGCCGGCTGCGCACCGGCCGTCGGGGCGCCCGGGTGCGCGCCCGCCTGAACCAGCGCCGGCACCACGCCCGGCTGCGGCGTTCCGACCGGGACCGCCGCGATCAGGCCGGGCTGCCCTCGCCGCTGCTGACCCCACCGCTGGCGATCCCGAATCCGCTCCGCGACCGTTCGACGGCCACCCGCGAAGGGGATTTCGACGCACTGACTTTCGGGTCACCGACCCTCGAACGCGGGGGCGGAATTCCGTGGCCACGGTCGGCCAACCGCACCATTAATGACGCCGGCCAGCCCTCCCAGGGCACGGCACCTTCCGGCGGCGAGGGTGGAACACCCTCCGGGCCGGAGGAGGAGACCGAGGCCGACACCGCAGAATGGGACCAGCCGGTACCGTTCGCGATCGACCTCTCCGACGGCCCCAAGCTGATCCGCCGCCCTCCCGCCCCGCTGCCGGCTCCCCGCCGATCCCCCGAAACTCGGCAGACGGAAACCCCTCCCACGCCGATTGATCCGGTTCCGACGCCCGAGCCGGACCCGCTACCGCCCGGCCGGGCCCGTCACCAGAACCCGGCCGAGCTCCGCCGGACCCCCGAAGCCCCGCTGGCCGTTGTCCTGGCCGTGATCGCCTCGGCCACCGCTTGGGCGATCGCCGCCACTCCCCAGGTCTGGCTGGCGCTTTCGGCGGTTCCCGCGGCCGGACTACTGGCGCTGCTGATCCCCGGCCGCACCTGGGGCCGGGTACTGCGCGCCGGCGTCCTGATCGGCGCCGCCGCGACCCTGCCGGTGCTGGACTCCGCCATGACCCCGGTCTCGCTGGTGATCGTGCTGGCCACGGTCGCCTCGTACCCCCTTCTGGTGAGCCCGGCCGCGGGCGGTCTGGTCACCGGTCTGGCCGCCGCCGCTCCGGCCGCCGCCCTGATCGGACGCGTGCTGAAAGACGGCCCGGACCGGACCTTCCGGCTGCTCCTGCACCCCCAGCAGAACCCGGACATCGGCATCCAGGTCGCCCTTGCCTCCGGGGTTCTGGTGGCCGTGCTGATCGGCGTCACCTCGACCACGGCCCGGCGCCGGCTGACCCGGGCGACCTCCGCCGCCCAGGCCGGCGAACGCCAGGCCCGGGCCGAGGCCGCCGGCCTGGCCGCCGCGGCCTGCCTCGACCCGGCCACCGGGCTGCCGAACCGGGACGGCCTGCTGCGCGCCCTGGCCCTGATCATGACCGGGTCGGAAACCAGCCCGCCGCCGGCCGGACTGGTCCTGGCCGACCTGGACCGCTTCGACGAGCTGGCCGACAACCTGGGCGCGGGCACCGCCGACGAGCTGGCCGCGCAGACCGGGCGACGGATCGCCGAGGCCTTCTCCGGCTACCTCGTGGCCCGGGTCGCCCGGCACCAGTTCGCCGTCGTGCTCTCCGAGGACCTGCTCCCGCCCAACCCCGACACCTGCGCCGATGTGGCCCGGGTGATCACCCGGCTGATGCTGGAGCCGGTCGTGCTGCCGGAAACCACCGGGGGCCGGGAGTTCACCCTGTCCTGCTCGCTCGGCGGCGTGGTCTCCGGCCCCGGCCTGGCCACCGCGGACGACCTGCTGCAGGCCGCCGACGAGGCGGTGCGGACCGCGCAGCGCGGCGGGCGCGGCCGCTGGACCATGTTCGACCGGGCGGTGCGGGCGCACGGCCGGCAGCAGGCGGCGCTGGAGAGCGAATTGCGCCAGGCGGTCGGGCGCGGCCTGATCGACCTGGACTTCCAGCCGATGCTGGCGCTGGGCCACTCACCGGAGGACGACGACCGGATCGCCGGGGCCGAGGCACTGCCGCGCTGGCAGCGCCGGGACGGGAGCTCGGTGCCTCCGGAGACGTTCGTCCCGCTGGCCGACGACCTCGGGCTCGGCATCACCCTCGGCCTGCAGATGATCAACCGGGCGCTGGCCGCGCTGGTGATCTGGCGGCACGAGGGCGTGGAGGTCGACCAGGTCTGGGTCAGCCTGCCGCCGGCCCCGCTCAACGACCCGGACTTCGCCCACGAGGTGGCCGCCCAGCTGGCGATCCGCGGGCTCTCCGCCTCCTGCCTGGTGCTCCAGGTGAACGCGGGTGAGCTCGAGGAGTCCGGGCCCGCCCTGGTGACCCTGGGGATGCTGCGCTCGCTCGGGATCTCGGTGGCGCTGAACGACTTCGGCTGCGGCGGCACCTCGCTGACGATGCTGCGCCGGCTGCCGATCAGCGCGGTGAAGCTGGACGGCCGGCTGGCCGCCGAGCTGGGCGAGGACGACCACGTGCCGCGGGCGGCGGCCCAGCTCTGCCACTCGCTCGGCCTCCAAGTGATCTGCGCTTCGGTCCAGACCTCCGGCCAGTTGGAGGGGGCCCGGCAGATCGGCGCGGACGCCGTGCAGGGTCAGGCGATCGCCCGGCCGATGTCGGCCCCGGACGTGACCAACCTGCTCACCCTGCGGATGCCCCGTGAGCTGCGACTGCGCACGGAGCCTTAGGCCAGGCGGCTACTTGTCCTCCTCGTCCCGCTGGGGCTTGGGCCGGTGCACGTCGAGCTGACGCAGGAAGTCCGGGTCGTCGTCCGGGCCGACCGTGCGCACCCGCCGGCGCGGCGGCTGGTTACCGGGCGAGGACTGATTACCGAACAGGATCCAGACCAGACCCCCGAACGGCGGCACCAGGACGATCAGCAGGAGCCACAGCGGTTTGGGCAGGGCCCGGAGGTCGCCGTCGTCGCTGCGGAAGCAGTCGATCAGGGCGTAGATGGTGATGCCGATTACCGCGAGTACGAAGAGAACTCTGGCCATTGACCAATGGTAGGCGCTCTACCCGCTCAGGGTCGGGGCGCCGTCGGAACCACGGTGGCGTACGGCCGGACGAACGAACCACCCGGCTCACCGAAACCGCCCGCCCGGCGCAGACCCAGCTCCCCCATCCGCCCCCATCCCCCGTGATCATGCCGCCCCTCCCCTCGTGATCATGGACTTCTTTCCCCGTGATCATGGAGAACCAGGCGGGCTGAAATTCCATGATCACGGGGGCGAAAGTCCATGATCACGAGGGGGTTGGGGACGACGGGCAGCTCGAGTGAGCTGACCGTCGTCCTCAATCAGGAGGCTCTTACTTGATGCCCGCGTAGGAGTGCAGGCCGGAGAAGAAGATGTTCACGCCGAACCAGTTGAACATCAGGCAGGCGAAGGCGACGCAGGCCAGGTAGGCGGCGCGGCGGCCCTCCCAGCCACGGGTGGCCCGGGCGTGCAGGTAGCAGGCGTAGGCGACCCAGATGACGAAGCTCCAGATCTCCTTCGGGTCCCAGTTCCAGTAGCGGCCCCAGGCCTTCTCGGCCCAGATCGCCCCGGCCATCAGGGTGAACGTCCAGAGCGGGAAGCCGACCGCGTAGATCCGGTAGGACGTGCGGTCCAGCACCTCGGCGGTCGGCAGCTTGTCCATGAAGGCGCCCCGGGTCGGCGTCCGGCCCGCCGCGACCAGCGACTCGCGCCGGTCCTGGACCAGTTGCAGCACGGTCAGGGAGAAGCCGATGGTGAACAGCGCGGAGGCGACGAACGCCACCGAGACGTGGATGACCAGCCAGAAGCTCTGCAGGGCGGGCACCAGCTGGGCGGCGTCGGTGTAGAAGACGGCGACCGCCAGGCCCAGCGTGAGCAGCACCGGGCCGACCACGAAGGTGCCCAGGAAGCGCAGGTCGACGCGCCAGAGCGAGGCCAGGTAGACCCCGATGACGACGGCCGAGCCGCTCAGCGAGAACTCGTACATGTTGCCCCAGGGCGCCCGGTCCACCGACAGGCCGCGGCAGATCACCGCGCCCAGGTGCAGGGCGAAGGCCAGGTAGGTGACGGTGATCGCCATCGCCACCGTCTGACGCCGTTCCCCGGCCCGGTCGCCGGCCGCCAGCGAGGTGCTCGGCAGTTCCCGGCCGGCCGCGGCCGAGCCGGTGATGGTGACCCCACCGACGCCGGCCAGCTCCTTCTCCCGGACGGCGGTACTGGCCGAGGTGACCACCCGGCCGCGACCGGAGAGGTCCACGGCGAAGGCGATCAGGGCCACGGCGTAGGCGGCCATCGCCGAATACACCAGGTAGTTGCTCAAATGCGCCAGATGCTCGTTGACGCCCACGTCAGACTCCTTCGCCCGCGTCTTCGGCCGGCTTATCGATCTTGCTGGTCTCGGTGCTTTCGGTTACCGCAGTGCTCCCGGCCGGGGTGGGTTCCACCCGGTCCGGCACCGCGGCGATCAGGAGGTCACGCACCTCGGCGGCGAGTTGCATGTCCTCGGTCCGGGACAGTCCACCGATGCTCACGACGGTGGTGCCGTCGGTGCGGTCATCGGCAGGTACTGCCCGGAACCAGACCCGGCGGCGGCGGATGAACAACGAGCTCGTCACGCCGAACAGGGCCATCAGGGCGAAGACCAGGACGTAGGTCTTCGTCGGGTCGTACCGGACGTCCAGCGCCACATAGCGCTTGACGCTGTCGAAGGTCACGGTGCCGTTGCCGCCCGGCAGCTTCACCGTGTCGCCGACCCCGATCATCTTGGTGAACTGGGTGCCGTCGGCGTTCTTCACCTGGGACAGCTTGCTCTGGTCGAGCACGTAGACCGACTGGGCCACGCCGTCGTCCAGGCCCAGGTCCCCGGTGAACGCGTAGACCTGGAGCTTCGGGTTCTGGTCGTCCGGGAAGACCGAGACCTGCGAGCCGGTGGCCGGGTCGGTGCCCTCGGTCGGCAGGAACACCCCGAACAGGCCGAGCTGCTTGGGCTTGGCGTTCGCCATCTTGATCACGCCGGTGGAGGTGTAGTTCGAGTCGGTGGACAGGAACGGCACCGCCCCGGACCAGACCTCGTTGCCCTTGCCGTCGTGCACGGTGATCACCGGCGCGTAGCCGTTGCCGACCAGGAACACCCGGGCGCCGTTCACGTCCAGCGGGTGGTTCACCTGGATCGTGTCCTCGACCGCCTTCGCCCCAGGCTTCTTCACCAGGTCGATCTTGCCGATGAACGAGCGGGCGGCGCCGAACTGGTTGCCGCCGGCCTTGTCGTCGAAGGTGGCGGTGAAGCTCTTCAGGGTGAACGAGTAGGGCGGGAGGTCGTTCGAGTCCACCGAGCGGCCGGCCTGGAAGGTGTCGAACTGCGGCAGGGTGTCCGACCAGGTCTCGCCCTCCACCACCACGCTCTGGCCCGAATAGCTGATGAACGAGCCGACCGCCATCGCCCCGAGCAGACCCAGCAGCGACAGGTGGAACAGCAGGTTGCCGGTCTCGCTGAGCAGCCCGCGGTTGGCCGAGAGGGTCTGGGCGTCGTGCGAGAACGTCCGGTAGCGCCTGCGGCGCAGCACCTTGCGGGCGGCCTCGAGCACCTCGTCCGGGCTGGCGGTGGTGTGCGTCTGGGCGAAGGCCGGCATCCGCTCCAGCCGGCGCGGAGCGCGCGGGGGGTGCGCCCGCAGCGTCTTGTACTGCTGCCGGGTGCGCGGCACCACGCAGCCGATCAGCGAGACGAACAGCAGGATGTAGATCGCCGAGAACCAGGGCGAGCCGTAGACGTTGAACCCGTCGAAGTGCCGGATCCAGGGGGTCAGGTCCGGATGATCCTCGGCGAAGGTGGTGACCTTGCTCGGGTCGATCCGGTTCTGCGGGATCAGCGAACCCGGGATCGCGCCGAGGGCCAGCATCATCAGCAGGATCAGCGCGGTGCGCATGCTGGTCAGCTGGCGCCAGAGCCAGCGCAGCCAGCCGATCGGGCCGAGCCGGGGCATGGAGACCGGCTGGTCGCCGCCCCCGCCGCCGCCCCCACCTTCGCCGCCCTCGCCGTCGGAGGACCCCCCGCTCATCCGGGCCTCGCGGTCCTCCGCCTCGGCGAGGCGGTCGCGCTGTCCGGGGCGCAGTTCGATGTCGTCGATGCTCATCGGCTCAGACCGCCAGCTCGAAGCCGCCGATGAAGCCCTGACTGCTCGCGATCAGGTGCGCCCACACGCCGGAGACCAGCAGCACGCCGATCAGGACGAGCATGGCGCCGCCGAAGCGGGTGATCCCGACCCGGTGCCGGCGCAGCACGCCGAACGCCGTCATCGCCCGCCGGTAGGCGAGCGCGGCCAGCAGGAAGGGCAGGCCCAGGCCGACGCAGTAGGCGAAGGCCAGCAGGCCGCCGCGCTTGGCGTCGCCGAAGCCGCTGGACATCGAGACGATCGCGGTCAGCGTGGGGCCGATGCAGGGGGTCCAGCCGAGGCCGAAGACCACGCCGAGCAGAGGCGCACCGACCAACCCCGCGGCCGGACGGACGTCCATCCGCTTCTCCAGCGCGCCCAGCCGCGGTACGAAGCCCGCGAAGACCAGGCCGAGCACGATCACCACGGCGCCGAGCACCCGGGTGATCGTGTCGTTGTACTCCAGCAGCGAGCGTCCCAACGCCCCGGCGACCCAGCCCATGGTCACGTAGACCGCGGTGAAGCCGGCGATGAAAAGGCTTACCCCGAGCACCATCCGGCCGCGCCGCTGCTGTTCCAGGTCTTCCCCGGTGAGGCCGGTGACGTAGCCCAGGTAACCGGGAACCAGGGGCAGGACGCAGGGCGAGGCGAACGAGACCAGGCCGGCCAGGATCGCGATCGGGATGGCCAGCAGCAGCGGGCCGTCCAGCACGGTGCCGGTCACGCCGAGGTGCCCTTCTCCACGTCCTGCACCATGTCCTCCAGCGTCACCTTGCTGACCACGCCGACGTAGCGGCCGGCGATCCGGCCCTGCGAGTCGAGGATCAGGGTGACCGGGATGGACTGCGAGGTCACCGCGCCGTTCAGGCTGAGCAGGAGGTTGCCCTTGTCGAACAGGCTCGGGTAGGTGATCCCGAACTCCTTCTCGTGGCCCTTGGCCCCGGTCACCGTGTCCCGGAAGGCGATGCCGACGAAGTTGGTGGTGGCGGCCAGGTCCTTGTAGGCGGCCTCGAGGGCCGGGGCCTCGCTGCGGCAGGGTCCGCACCACGAGCCCCAGACATTCATCACCAGCGGCTTACCGCGCAGCGTGGCGATGTCCAGCGGCTTGCCCTCCACCGTCTCCCCGGACATCACGATCGGGGCCTTGCGCTGGGCCGCGGGGATCACCGTGACCGCCCCGCCGTCCGACGCCACCGAGCCGCTCGAGGACGAACTCGAACAGCCCGCCAGCGCCAGCCCGATCGCACCGGCCGCGGCAACGGTCACTGCCCGGGTTCGTCCTCTGAAAAACATGTCGGTCAGGCTCCCGCAATTTTCTGTGCCCCGGGCAGCAGGTCCCGGGAGGGCTCGGTGTAGGCCACCGAGACCGCCTTGTCGTCGTGGTAGGTGATGGAGGTGACCGAGGCGAGCGAGCACTCCCGCTTGCGCGGGTCGTGCCACAGCCGCCGGTTCTCCACCTTCAGCCGGCCCATCCAGATCGGCAGCTGATGGCTGACCAGGACCGCCTCGTGGCCCCGGGCCTTGTCCCGGGCGTCCGCCGCGCCGGCCAGCACCCGGGTCGCGACCTGTTCGTACGGTTCGCCCCAGGAAGGCCGGAACGGGTTACGCAGGTGCCACCACTGTTTCGGGTGCTTCAGCGAGCCGTCGCCGACCCCGAACGTCTGGCCCTGGAACACGCTGGTGCCCTCGGTGATCCGCGGGTCCGTGCCGATCTCCAGGTCGTGCGCGGCGGCCACCGGCAGGGCGGTCTGCTGGGCGCGCTCCATCGGCGAGGCGATCACCAGCACCACGTCCCGGGTGGAGAAGAAACCGGCGGCCCGCTCGGCCATCCGCTCCCCCAGCTCGGACAGCCGGAAGCCGGGCAGGCGGCCGTAGAAGATGCCCTGCGGGTTGTACACCTCCCCGTGGCGGAGCAGGTGGACGACGGTGCGGTGGTTCGCTTCGTCGCCCACCGACGGGGTCAGCGCCACCGGCACGTCGGGCAGTTGCTCCGGGGCCGGTGGCACATCGGGATGGATCAGTTCCGCGTTGGTCAGCGGCGCGGCGCTCTCACCGCTGGGCGGGTTCTCCGGGCTGGTCACTGCCCCATCCTTCCAGCCTTGGCGGCCGCCTTCGCCGCGGCCGGAAGGGCGGTGACGATCCGGTCCAGGGCCGCGTCGTCGTGTGCGGCCGAGACGAACCACGACTCGAAGGCGCTCGGCGGCAGGTAGACGCCCTGGCTGAGCATCGAGTGGAAGAACCCGGCGAAGGCGGGCAGATCCTGCTGCCGGGCCTCGTCGTAGTTCGTCACCGCGCTCAGCTCGGTGAAGAAGACGCTGAACATCGAGCCGGCGAACTGGATGGTGTGAGGCACACCCTCGGCGTTCAGCGCGTCCCGCACCGCGTAGGCGAGCTTGCCGGAGGTCTCCAGCAGGTGGCTGTAGACCTCGTCCGTGCAGTTCTGCAGGGTGGCCAGACCGGCGGCGGTCGCCACCGGGTTCCCGGAGAGCGTGCCCGCCTGGTAGACCGGGCCGGCCGGGGCCAGGTAGGCCATCACGTCGGCCCGCCCGCCGAAGGCCGCGGCCGGGAAGCCGCCGCCCATCACCTTGCCGAAGGTGAGCAGGTCGGGTTCGGGGCCGGACTCCGAAAGCCCCTGCCAGCCCGACCGGGAGACCCGGAACCCGGTCATCACCTCGTCCGAGATCAGCAGCGCGCCGTGCAGCCGGGTGAGGTCACGCAGCGCGGCCTCGAACTCCCGGCTGGGCGGGACCACGCCCATGTTCCCGGCGGCGGCCTCGGTGATCACGGCGGCGATCTCGGCGCCGTCCACCTCGAAGATCTGCTTCAGCGCGTCGGGGTCGTTGTAAGGAAGGACGATCGTGTCGGCGGCCGCCGCCCCGGTGACTCCGGGGGTGTCCGGCAGGGCGAAGGTGGCCACTCCGGAGCCGGCCGCGGCCAGCAGGCTGTCCACGTGGCCGTGGTAGCAGCCGGCGAACTTCACGATCTTGGTGCGGCCGGTGAACCCCCGGGCCAGGCGGATCGCGCTCATCGTCGCCTCGGTACCGCTGGAGACCAGGCGGAGCTGCTCGACCGGGGCGACCCGGGAGACGATCTCCTCCGCCAGCGCGACCTCGCCCTCGGTCGGTGTCCCGAACGAGAACCCGCATCCCGTAGCGGCCCGCACCGCCTCCAGCACCGCCGGGTGGGCGTGCCCCAGGATCATCGGGCCCCACGAGCAGACCAGGTCGACGTACTGCCGCCCATCGGCATCGAAGAGATAAGGCCCCTCGCCCCGGACCATGAACCGCGGTGTGCCCCCGACGGCGCGGAACGCGCGCACCGGAGAGTTGACACCGCCAGGTGTCACAGCGGAGGCGCGATCGAAAAGCGCCTGGGAGGCGGGAGCGTCGGCCGGGTAGACCCCACTGACGTCTGTCACCCGTGCAGTGTCCCAGCTCCGGCCCCCGGACCTACGACGGGGGGTCGTATGTCCCGGGACCTACTTCTTCGATCTTGAGGCTGGTCAGAGGTACAGATCCACCCGGCCCGCCCCGATCGCCTGCATCGCCGCCGCCTGGGCGGCCTGCGCGGCCATCTGGGCCGCTTCGGCCGCCCGGAGCGCCAGCTGCCGGGACACCTGCCGCTGAGCCAGCATCTGCATGGTTGCGAGCAGATCGACACCCCCGGTGCCGACGTACCCGTACTGGTTGCTCACCGCTCCCACAGTCATCGCCGTCCTCCTAGCTCCGAACGGGTGGAACCTCTGGTCGAGGTTCAATCAGGCCTCAGGTTTGGCCTGCACTTTCCCGATCGGCCGGGCCAGGGTGGTTGAAAGGCGCCGTCCGGGTGAACGATCTGCGGAAATCCTGAAGTCCTCTTCAGGAACGCAGGGCCCCGGCGACCTCCAGGGCCCAATAGGTGAGGATGATCGACGCTCCGGCCCGCCGGATCGAGAGCAGCGACTCGTGGATCGCCCGTTCCCGGTCGATCCAGCCGTTGGCGGCCGCCGCCTCGATCATCGAGTACTCACCGGAGATCTGGTACGCCGCCACCGGGACCTCGAACCGGTCGGCCACCCGGGCCACCACGTCGAGATAGCTCATCGCCGGCTTCACCATCACGATGTCGGCGCCCTCGGCAATGTCCAGGGCGACCTCCCGCAGCGCGTCCTGGCCGTTCGCCGGGTCCTGCTGGTACGTGCGGCGATCGCCCTGCAGCTCGGACTCGACCGCCTCGCGGAACGGGCCGTAGAACGCCGAGGCGTACTTGGCCGCGTAGGCCAGGATCGAGATGTCCTGGAAGCCCTTCTCGTCCAGCGCCTTCCGGACCGCGGCGACCTGACCGTCCATCATCCCGCTGGGACCGACCATGTGGACCCCGGCCTCGGCCAGCGCCACGCCCATGTCGGCGTAGCGCACCAGGGTGGCGTCGTTGTCCACCACGCCCTCGGGGGTCAGCACCCCGCAGTGCCCGTGGTCGGTGAACTCGTCCAGGCAGAGGTCGGCCATCACCACCAGGGCGTCGCCGACCTCCTGGCGCACGTCCCGCACGGCCTGGTTGAGGATTCCCTCGGGATCCGTGGCCCCCGAGCCGACCGCGTCCTTCGTCGTGGGGATGCCGAACAGCATGATCCCGCCGAGCCCGAGCGCGGCCGCCTCGGCGGCGGTCTTACGCAGCGATTCCCGGGTGTGCTGGTAAACCCCGGGCATCGAGGACAACGGGCGCGGTTCGGTCAGGTCCTCCTTGACGAAGACCGGAAGGATGAGATCGGCCGGATGCAGCCGGAACTCACCCACCAGGCGGCGGACCGCGGGGTTGACCCGCAGCCGCCGCGGCCGGTGCTGCGGGAAGCTCACTTGGCGTTCCTCCTGGCCGAGCCCTTGCGCTGGCTGGGCCGCAGGACCGGCTCGCCGGCCTCGTCGGCGCTCAGCCGCAGCCCGGCGCCGTACTCGGCGAGCGCGGCGACCAGGGCCTCCGCGCTCGGCTCGGCGGCCAGCACGTCCACCCGCAGGCCGTGCTCCTCCGCGGTCTTCGCGGTCTGCGGGCCGATGCAGGCCACCACCGTGGTGGAGTGCGGCTTGCCGGCGATCCCGACCAGGTTGCGCACGGTCGAGGAGGAGGTGAAGACGACCGCGTCGAAGTGCCCGCTCTTGATCGCCTCCCGGGTCTCGGCCGGCGGCGGCGCGGCCCGCACGGTGCGGTAGGCGGTCACGTCGTCCACCTCCCAGCCGTTCTGCTCCAGCCCGGCGACCAGGGTGTCGGTGGCGATGTCGGCGCGCGGCAGGAAGACCCGGTTGATCGGGTCGAGCACCTCGTCGTAGGGCGGCCAGCACTCCAGCAGGCCCAGCGCGGACTGGTTCTCGGCCGGCATCAGGTCCGGCTCGATCCCCCAGTCGCGCAGCGCGGCGGCGGTGACCCCGCCCACCGCGGCGACCTTCAGCCCGGCGAACGCCCGGGCGTCCAGGCCGAACTCCTCGAACTTCTCCCGCACCGCCCGGACCGCGTTCACGCTGGTGAACCCGATCCACTCGTAGCGGCCGGTGACCAGGCCCTTGACCGCCTTCTCCATCTGGTGCGGAGTGCGCGGCGGCTCGACCGAGATGGTGGGCACCACCTGGGCGGTGGCCCCGTGGTCGGCCAGCCCGGAGACGATGCCCCCGGCCTGCTGCTTGGTCCGCGGCACGAGCACCCGCCAGCCGAACAGCGGCTTGGTCTCGAACCAGGAGGCCTTCTCGCGCAGCGCGGCGGCCTCACCGACCACCGCGGTCATCGGCTTCTCGAGCTTGGCCGCGGCCAGCGCCAGGCCCAGCTCACCGAGCGAACAGGAGATCGAGCGCTGCCGGGTGGTGGTGCCGTTGGCGGTGACCACGACCGGCGTCTGCGGCTTGCGGCCGGCCTCGAGCAGGCCCTCACCGGCGCCGGCGATGTCCTCCTCCGCGCCCAGCACGACCACGGTGGTGCCGGTGGAGGCGTGCAGCTTCCAGTCCACCACCTCGCCGTGCGGGTAGAGCACGTGCACCCCGCTGACCCCGGCCGGGGTGAGCGGCACCCCGGCGTAGGCGGGCACCGCGGAGGCGGCCGAGACGCCGGGGACCACCTCGAAGGGCAGGGACTGTTTGCGGCAGGCCTGGATCTCCTCGGCCAGCCCGGTGAAGGTGGCCGGGTCGCCGTCCATCAGCCGGACCACCCGGGCCCCGGTCCGGGCCGCGGTCACCACGACCTTGGCCCGGCCGGCCCGGGTCATCGGCTGCCCGTCCTCACCGAAGCCGGCGTCGAGGACCTCGACCTCCGGACGGCAGTAACGGGCGATGATCGTCTCGCGGGGGAACTGGTCGACGACGACGACGTCGGCCTCGCCGAGGCGTTCGACGGCGCGGAGGGTGAGGAGGCCGTCGTCGCCGGGTCCGGCACCGACGAAGGCGACGGATCCACCCGAAGTCGAGCGGCCCGCCTTCTTACTGGTGATGATCGAGGTCACGAGTCACCTTCTCTAGCCACGGCCTCGTCGGCCGCCGGCAGGGGGTCTGGTACAGGGATCGGGAGGGCCAGTTCGCTCAAGCCGTCGTCGAGCAGGCGCTCGGCGAGCGAATGGCCCAGGGAGACCGCGGTCGGCCCGTCCGCGTGGGGATCGCCCAGCGGAGCCGACGCGCTACGGCGGAGGGAGGTCACGCCGTCCTCGGAACCGGCGAACGCGGTCAGCGTCAGCACCTCGTCCCGGTACGTGGCCAGGGCACCCACGGGGGCTGCGCACCCGGCTTCCAGCCGGGCCAGCAGTGCCCGCTCGGCGAGCACGCAGACCCGGGACACCCGGTCGTCCACCAGCCGCAGGGCGGCCAGCAGGGACACGGACTCGGGACGGCACTCCACGGCGAGCGCGCCCTGGCCCGGGGCAGGCAGCATCTGCTCCGGGCCGAAGATGTGGGTGACCTCGGCCTGCCGGCCGATCCGGCGCAGGCCGGAGTGGGCCAGGACCACGGCGTCGACCTCGCCGGCCGCGACCCGGCCGATCCGGGTGTCGATGTTGCCGCGGATCCCGACCACCTTCAGGTCCTCGCGCAGGGCGCGGATCTGGGCGGCCCGCCGGGGCGAGCCGGTGCCGACCACGGCGCCCGCCGGGAGCTCGGCGAAACCCAGCCCGTCCCGCGCGATCAGCACGTCGGCCGGGTCCTCCCGGATCGGCACGGCGGCCAGGGTCAGGCCCTCGGGCTGGGCGTTCGGCAGGTCCTTGAGCGAGTGCACGGCGAAGTCGCAGCGTCCGTCCAGGACCGCCTCGCGCAGCGCCGAGACGAACACCCCGGTCCCGCCCAGGCTGGTCAGCGGGGTGCCGTCGGTCTGGCTGATGTCGCCCTTGGTGACGATCTCGACCAGCTCGACCCGGAAACCGCGCTTCGGGCAGGCCACCGCGAGCGCCTCGAGCAGCCGGTCGGCCACCCACTGGGACTGGGTCCGGGCCAGCAGGCTGCGCCGGGTGCCCAGCCGCAGCACGGCCGGCCGGTCGTCCAGGGCCTCCAGCGCGCCGAACATCCCGGGCGTGGCGCTGAACAGCTCTTCAAGGGTGGTCACGATGCTCCTCCGGTGCGGCCCAGCAGTGCGGAGAGATCGGTGAGCGACTCCTGCTCGAGCTGGACCGCGAGTTCCACCCCGGGCAGATCGCCGGCCTTCGTCCTCTCCGGCGCGGGGCCGAGATTGAACAGCAGGCGCAGCGCTTCGGCGTAGGTGTCCCCACCCGGCGCGGCGGCCAGCTCCTTGACCCGTACGGTGGGCTGATGGAGCAGCTTCTCCACCACCCGGTGCACGGTCTGTTCCAGTTCGGCGTAGACGTCCGGGTCCAGGCCGTCCAGCCGCCCGGACAGCCGGTCCAGCTCCGCCTGCATCACCGAGCGGGCCATCGCCCGCAGCGCGACCACGGTCGGCGCGACCTCCTTGGCCCGCTGGTCGGCCAGGTACAGCGCGACCTCGGCCTCGACCATCGCCCGGGCCTCGGCGAGATCCTCCGAAAGCCCTTCGGCGGTGAGGATCCGGCCCAGCTGCTCCAGGTCGTAGACGTGCGCGGAGGGCAGCCCGGCGATCTCCGGGGCGACGTCCCGGGGCAGGGCCAGGTCGACATAGACCTGAGGACGCCCGGCGCGGGCCTGCGCGGCCCGCTCGGCGGCCGCGGGGCCGACCAGGTAACCGGTCGCGCCGGCGCAGGCGATCACCAGATCGGCCGCGGCCAGGGCACTCTCGAGCTGCTCGACCGGCACCGGGGTGCCGCCGACCGACTCGGCCAGGCGCTGGGCCCGGGGCAGCGTGCGGCTGCAGACCGCGATCGAGGCCACCTCGGCGCGGTGCGCGGAGGCCACCGAAAGACCGCTCATCGAACCGGCGCCCAGCACCAGCACGTTCACCCCGGACAGCGGGCCGAGCACCTCGGCGGCCTGCCGCAGGCCGGCCTCGACCAGGCTCGGCGCGGCCTTGTCGAGCAGCGTCTCCGAGTGCACCCGCTTGCCCACCCGCAGCGCGTTCTGCACCAGGTGGCCGATGGTGCGCCCGGCCGAGCCGGAGGCCTGCGCGGACCGCAGCGCGACCCGGACCTGCCCGAGGATCTGCTGCTCGCCGACCGCCATCGAGTCCAGCCCGCAGGTGACCTGGAACAGGTGGGCCACCGCGGCGTTCTCGTAGTGCACGTAGAGGTGCTCGGTGAGCTCGGTCAGCGGCACCCCGGTGGCCTCGGCCAGGGCCGCGCCGATCTCGCCGATCCCGCCGTGGAACTTGCTGACCTCCGCGTACACCTCCAGCCGGTTGCAGGTGACCAGCGCGATCGCCTCGGCCACGTGCTCACCGCGGCAGAGCCGGGCGACCAGGTCGGCGGCCGCCTCGGCGCTCAGGGTGGTGCGTTCCAGCAAGGAGATCGGAGCGGTGCGGTGCGACAGCCCGACGATCATGATGCTCATCCGGCGGCCTCGGCTCTCGACTCCGTCAGTGCGGTTCTGGGGGTGGTGCTGCGGTTGCGGGGTTCCGAGAGCGCCGCTGCCCTGGGTTCCGTCCGGCGTTCACCGCGGCCTTCGCGCCCGTCGGTCATCGCGCCCAGCGCGCCCGACAGGTCCTGCGGTTCGGTCGGCATCTCGCTGGTCAGCCGGCCCGCCGCCCGGCGCTGCTCGTGGAAGGCGAGGATCTGCAGCTCGGTGGCGAGATCGACGCGGCGCACCATCACCCCGTCCGGCACGGTGAGCACACAGGGGGCGAAATTGAGGACGCCGGTGACGCCGGCCGCGACCAGTCGATCACAGATCTCCTGGGCCACCGGTCCGGGTGTGGCCACGACCCCGATCTGGATGCCGAGGTCGGCGACCACCTGATCGAGTGATTCCAGGGGACTCACCGTGAGGCCCGCCACATTTTCCCCGACCACCCGGGCATCGGCATCGACCAGCGCGGCCACGGTGAATCCGCGGGAGGTGAATCCCCCGTAGTTCGCGAGCGCGTGACCAAGATTACCGATTCCGACGATCACGACCTTCCAGTCCTGGGTCAGGCCGAGTTCACGCGAAATTTGATAAATCAGGTACTGGACCTCATAGCCCACCCCCCGGGTTCCGTACGAACCGAGGTGGGAAAGGTCTTTGCGGAGCTTCGCGGAGCCGACTCCGGCGGCCGAGGCCAGTTCCTCCGACGAGACCGTGGCCACCCCGCGCTCGGCCAGGGCGGTCAGGGCCTGCAGGTAGAACGGAAGCCGGGAGACCGTTGCCTCGGGTATTCCGTCGCGGGCTCGACCGGGGCGGACGAGCCGGGCGGGGCGTGGTCGGGTCACAGTCGGCCGGCTCCTTCGATGGCTTTGGTACCCCTGATGAGGGACGACCGGTGCCTTGCCAGAGGCCCGGTCATGCCGGAGTGTCGTTACCCAGCCTAAGCGCTTGTGAACGCATGCACAAAGTTCCGGCTTCATCGGTGACGACGGGCAAAGAGCCCTTTACGCCGGGTAATTGCTGTTCGCAGTCTGTGCTCATCGACCCGCCAGAAAGTGTGTTGCGCGCCATCCACAAGGACGACCGGGATCTGTTCCGCGTAACTCTCGGCGAGTTCCGGGTGTTCCAGAATGGACATCTCGTTCCACCCTGCCCCGGTTTCGTCCGCGACCTTTTTCACAACCTCTCGGGCGGCGTCACACAAATGGCACCCGGGCTTGCCGATCAGGGTGATTCGTGGCGCATCGCCGGTAACGTCTGACACGAGGCCCAGATTACGGGCGATCGGCCGCCCGGTCCCGGCCCCGATCCCGCGGGGCATCACACAATTCATGGTTGTTCACGTCGACGTGGCGTTGCCCGGCCTGTACCCGGGCCCCGGCGCGCGTAGACTCCCCGCCATGTCGGACGCCGAGATCCGGATGGTGGAGAGCCACTCCCCGCCGGCTCGCCCGGGCGACCCGACCGCGGCCGCCTTCTTCGACGTGGACAACACCATCGTCCGCGGCGCGTCGATCTTCCATCTGGCCAAGGGCCTGTACCACCGGGGCTTCCTGACCCCGCAGGACATCGCCCGGTTCGCGCTTCAGCAGGCACGCTTCCTGGCCCTCGGCGAGCACCCGCACGCCCTGGCCGAGGTGCAGACCCGGGCGCTGGCGTTCATCGCCGGGCGGTCGGTGGCCGAGATGCGGACCATCGGCGAGGAGGTCTTCGAGGACATCCTGGCCAACAAGATCTGGCCGGGCACCCTGGCCCTGGCCCGGATGCACGAGGACGCGGGCCAGCGGGTCTGGCTGGTCACCGCCACGCCGATCGAGATCGCCGAAGTAATCGCCCAGCGGCTGGCCCTGACCGGAGCCCTCGGCACGATCTCCGAGCACGTCGACGGCCGCTACACCGGCCAGCTGGTCGGCGCCCCGATGCACGGCGAGGCCAAGGCCGACGCGGTGGCCGCCCTGGCCCAGAGGGAGGGGCTGGCGCTGCGCCGGTGCGCCGCCTACAGCGACTCCTCGAACGACATCCCGCTGCTCTCCCTGGTCGGTCACCCGGTGGCGATCAACCCGGACGGCCGGCTGCGGGCCCACGCCCGGGCCAACGGCTGGCAGGTGCACGACTACCGCACTACGCGCCGGGCCGCGCGGATCGGCCTGCCCGCTGCGGGCGCCGGAGTGCTGGCCGGGTTCGCCGCGGGCGCCCTGGTGGCCGGTAAGCGGCAGCAGCACCTGCACGAGCCGCCGGCCCGAGGTTGGCAGAAGCCGGTGTCCGAAATCACCGGCTGGCAGCCCTCGACCTCTCAGAAGAAGACCGAGCGGCGCTGAACCAGCAGCGCGTACAGGGTCTGCTGGATGGTCTGTCGCACCCGGTCGGTCAGGTCGAACACCAGGATCGGGTCGTCCGCGGCGGCCTCGCCCACCTCTTCGGTGGTGATCGGCGGCCCGAACTCGATCAGCCACTTGCTCGGCAGCGGAATCGCGCCCAGCGGCCCCAGCAATGGGAAGAACGGCGTGATGGGTAAGTAGGGCAGACCGAGAAGGCGGGCCAGCGCCGGCACGTCCGCGATGATCGGGTAGATCTCCTCGGCCCCCACGATGGAACAAGGGACGATCGGCACACCGGTTCGCAGCGCGGCCGAGACGAACCCGCCCCGGCCGAACCGCTGAAGCTTGTAGCGCTCGGAGAACGGCTTCCCGATCCCCTTGTAGCCCTCCGGCCAGACCCCGACCAGCTCGCCGTTGGAGAGCAGCCGCTCGGCGTCCGGGGCCGAGGCCAGCGTCGCGCCCCCACGCCGGGCCAGCCCGGCCAGGAACGGCGTCTGGAACACCAGGTCCCCACCGAGGATCCGCAGGTGCCGCTCCCGCTCCTCGCGCACCGCCACCGCCGTCATCAGCGCGTCCATCGGCAGCGCCCCGGAGTGGTTGGCCACGATCAGCGCGCCGCCCTCGGCCGGAATGTTCTCCGCCCCGCGCACCTCGACCCGGAACCAGTGGTCGTAGAGCGGGCGCAGCAGGTTGCGGGGGATGGCGTCGGCGAACTCCGGATCGAACCCGAACTCGTCCACCTCGTAGTCGCCGGCCAGGCGGGAGCGAAGGAACTCGATCAGCTCGAGCAGCCGATCCCCCTCGTCCGCCGGCTCTTCTTCCGGCCGTGACTGCTCTGGCTGTTCTGGCGGCTGGGTCTCTTCCGGTGCCTCCGGCTCCGGGCTGGGCTCGGTGATCGCGGTCAGCACCGCCTGCCCGATCTGCCCGGCGACCGAGAACATCATCGAGACCGCCGAAGCAGCCGGGACGATCGACGGCCGCGGGATCTCGGCGTCCGGAACCGCGGGCGGCGGCTCCTCCGGCCCCTGCAGCAACGGACTCACCGACCGCCGATTCCGCTCCGCCTCCGCCCGCTCCGCCCCGGCCCGAACCTGCCGGGCCGCCACTGCGTCCGCATCCTGCCCCGCTGCTGCCTTCCGGGCTGGGCCCGGCTCCGCCCCGGCAACCCCGCCCACCTCATCAGCCGGGACCGACCGCCGAGCCCGACCTCGCTTTACCGACGTGACCGGCTCACCCGCACCGACTTCTTCTTGCTCCGAGACGGGGGCCGACTCTGCGGGAGGGTCCGGCTCAACCGCGCGGGAGGGGACGGCCTCAGCCGACTTCCGGACTCGACCCGCCTTCGACGAGGCCGGCGCGGCCCTGCCTGTGTCCGTGGGCCAGCCCACCCCCGCAGAAGACACCTGCTCAGTGCTGTCATCGGGCTCAGCCGACTTCCGAGCACGACCCGCCTTCGACGAGGCCGGCTCAGCCCTGGCCGCCCGCCCCACCCCCACAGAAGACACCTGTTCAGGACCGGACCCGTCAGCCACCTCGACCGACTTCCGAGCACGACCCGCCTTGGACGAGGCCGACTCAGCCCCGCCCACGTCCGAAGTACCTACCCGGCCCACCCCCGCAGAAGACACCTCTTCAAGGCCAGACCCGCCAGCCACGTCGACCGACTTCCGAGCGCGACCTACCTTCGACGAGGCCCGCTCAGCCCCGCCCGTGTCTGGACCACCAATCCGGCCCACCTCTGCAGAAGGCACCTGCTCAGTACCGGACCCACCGGCAGCCTCGGCCGGCTTCCGGGCTCGACTTGCCTTCCCCGTTTTCGACGAGGCCGACTCGGCCTCGCCAGCACCCTCATGACCGGCGGCCAGGAACGGCTCAGAACTCCGGGCCTCATCCTTGGCCCGGCTTACCGACGAAGCAGAAGCTCCGGCGGCCTTGGCCGACTTCCGAGCGCGACCCGCCTTGACCGGCTGGACCGGCTGGGAAGCCGGAGTCGGCTCGACGGCGCGAGGAGACTGGGGGGCAGGGCGACGGCGGGCCTTCTTGGCCGGGCTCTTCGCAGAGCCGGGCGACTTCGCATCACCAGGCCCGTCATCGGGAATCCCCGGCGCGCTGCTCATCGGACGGCCTCGGCTCGCCGGGCGGCTTCCTCGGGCCGGAGCCGTTCGACCAGGCGGCGTTCCAGGGCGTCGATGACCTGCGGAGACAGGGGGCCGCGGAGGCCGCGGGTGCGGACGAAGTCCTGGAAGGCGGTGCGGGTGGTGTACTGCGGCCGGAAGTCGAGTTCGGAGCGCATCCGGGTGGTGTCGAGGCAGCGGCCGTAGCTCAGGTAGCGGATCTGGTCGGCGCTGAAGTCGGCCAGGCCGCCGCGGTGGTAGAGGCTGCCCATCAGGCCGGCCAGGCCGGGCGGGACGCCGACGGTGGGACGGCCGGCGAAGCGGGCCGCCTGGCCGAGGGTGATCACGCCGTCTCCCGCCACGTTGACCACGCCTTCGGCGGGGCCGAGGGTGGCGCGGAGCAGGGCCTCGAGGGCGTCGTCCTCGTGCAGGAACTGCAGGCGGGGGTCGAAGCCGAGGACCGAGGGGACCACCGGCAGGGAGAAGTAGTCGGTCATCGAGGTGCGGATGCCGGGGCCGACCACGTTGGCCAGCCGGAGCGTGGCCACCGCCACATCGGGACGGCGGCGGCTGAAGCCGCGCACGTACTCCTCGACCTCGGCCGAGTCCTTGCCCCAGCCACTGCGCGGCGGATGCTTGCCGACCTGGCCCTCAGTGAACATCGACGGGTCGCGCGGGCTGCTGCCGTAGACCGCCGAGGTGGACTTCACCACCAGTCGCTGCAGCCGGGGGGCGCGCTGGGCGGCGGCCAGCAGCTGCATGGTGCCGATGACGTTGATCTCCTTCTGCGCCGTCCGGCCCCCGGCCGAGATCGGCGTGGCGATCACGCTCATGTGCACCAGGGTGTCCACCCCGGTCTGCTCGATGATCCGGCCGATCATCGAGTTACGGATGTCGGCCCGGACGAACTCGGCGGCCCCGATGTCGTGCGGCGGGGCGATCACGTCCACCCCGATCACCCGGTCCACCTCCGGCCGGTCCGCGAGCAGCCGGGCGAAGCGGCCGCCGAGATACCGGGCGACTCCGGCGACCAGCACCGATCGGCCCATCCGCCCCTCCGCCCCTGCTCATCCGCGGTCAGCCGTGCGAACTTCCTCGTGCCCGTCATCCAGCCACCTGGCTACCCGATCCCCGAGCAGAGCCGATCACCAGGCGAACCCAACCACCCGATCACCGCAGGTCGTCCACCCGACCGCACCCGGCGTCCAGCATTGACGGCCGAAACCTCGCGACCCTCCCAAAACCCACCAGGCCCACAAAGCACGCGCGGCGGCCAGTGGGAACTGGCCGCCGGAGTGCGGTTCTACGCCTGGTTCAAGCGTGGTGCCTACTTCTTGTTGCGACGCTGGTGACGCGTCTTGCGCAGCAGCTTGCGGTGCTTCTTCTTGGCCATCCGCTTGCGGCGCTTCTTGATGACGGAGCCCACGGGTCCTCGCAGTTCGTTGATCGGGTCGCCCGCGACACCTGCGCGGGATCGAGGTTCTCGCGGCGCGGGGACGCCCGCGCCAGCATTACCTGGGCCCCAGGGTAGCGCCTCACAGGTGGTGCACCCGGTCTCGGTTCCGCGACGGCCCTCGTTGCGGCGCCTTCGGGTGACTCAGGCGGTCTCGGTGTTGCCGGCCATGTACGAGTGGCGCAGGTACTCCTGAACCGCCCGCTCGGGGACCCGGTAGGACCGGCCGACGCGCATGGCGGCCAGTTCTCCGGCGTGCACCAGGCGGTAGACGGTCATCTTCGACACCCTCATGATTCCGGCCACCTCGGCCACGGTGAGGAATCGGACTTCGAAATCTCCCCTGGGCAGGGCACGCACGGCGGTCATCTCAGGTCTCCCCTCGGTCAGGCTGACGGTCCGGATCGAAGGCGTTGCGGCCATCTCGCCCCGGATGTCGACTTCGCTCCGGATACGTTCGGCAACGCCCCGTAACCAACCATAGGTGTAAGTGAGCCTGAAGTGTGAATCGAGTTGCCGACTCGCCCGAATATCCGGGATCGCCAGTCCCCCGAACTGCCCGTTTTTGGCCGTCAACCCACCGGTACGGGCATCGTGTGCCCAGAAGTCCCATCCAGAACCCAGTTCGGGGGACAGCTGTTACTGCTGAGTCAACCCAAACGGAGCTCAGTCGAAGTACGGGTCGAGCCCGTGCAGCGGGAAGACCGCCTTCCGAGTGGCCAGCACCACCCGGTCGATCGCGTCCGCGGGGTCGTAGCCGGTCGCCCAGGAGCGGTAGTCGACGTTCGCCCCGTCGGTCATCCGCTGCGGGGCCGGACGGCCGCAGCGCGCCGCCACGTACTCCCGCCAGCTCTCCGGGACATCGGTCTCGGGCGGAACCGGATGATGCGCGGCGATGCCGACCAGGTGCGCCCAGGCGCGCGGGACGACGTCCACCACCTCGTAGCCGCCGCCACCAAAGGCCACCCAGCGTCCGTCCGCGTACTGATGAGCGAACTCATGCAGGGCCTCGTAGGAGGCGCGCTGGGCATCCACCGAGAGGGCCAGGTGGGCCAACGGGTCGAGGACGTGCGAGTCACAGCCTTGTTGGGTAACCAGCACCTCCGGCTCGAAGGCGCGCAGCAGCGGCGGCACCACGGAATGGAAGGCGCGCAGCCAGCCCGCGTCCGACGTCCCCGGCGGCAGGGCCACGTTGACCGCCTCGCCCTCGGCGGAGGCACCGCCGATCTCGTCCGGGAAGCCGGTGCCGGGGAACAGCACGCGGCCGTTCTCGTGCAGCGAGATGGTCAGGACCCGCGGGTCGTCCCAGAAGATCTTCTCCACCCCGTCGCCGTGATGGACATCCACGTCGACGTAGGCCACCCGCTGCGCCCCGGCGTCGAGCAGCGCCTGGATCGCCACCCCGACGTCGTTGTACACGCAGAACCCGCTGGCCGCGCCGGGCATGGCGTGGTGCAGACCACCGGTGAAGTTGACCCCGTGGGCAGCCTGACCGGACCAGACCGCGAGCGCCACCTCCCGGCTGGCCGCGCAGATCCGGGCGCTGGCCTCGTGCATCCCCGGGAAGGTGGGCACGTCGCTGGTGCCCAGCCCGAACCGCAGGTCCGAGACCACCGGCCGGGTCGAGGCCCGGTGCACCGCCGCCACGTAGTCCGCGTCGTGCACGCTGAGCAGCAGCTCGTCGGCCGCCGGCTCGGCGCTGACCACCTGCACCCCGGCCGCGTCGAGCAGCCCGAGCGCCTCGACCAGCCGCGCCGTGAGCTCCAGCCGGATCGGGTGCATCGGGTGCTCGTCACCGAAGTCGTATGCGGTGAATGCCTCGTCCCAGACCAGCCGCAGTGCCTCCACAGCCCCCACGGTAATCGCTGGCCCCGCCCCCGGGCGGGCGCTGGCGTTACGTCACGCCGAGCCGGGTTCAGTTCTGCGAGAGCTGAGCCGAACGGTTGCAGGCCGCCTCGATGGCCGACACGAACGCGCCCCGGACCCGCTGGTCGTCCAGCAGCCGGACCGCCGCCGCCGTGGTCCCGCCCGGGCTGGTCACCTGCTCGCGCAGGATGCTCGGGTGGGTGCCGGTCTGGCGGAGCATGGTGGCGGCGCCGTACAGGGTCTGCACCACGAGCTCGGTGGAGGTCGGGCGGGGCAGGCCGAGCAGCACGCCGGCCTCGATCATCGCCTCAGCCACGTAGAAGACGTAGGCCGGGCCGGAGCCGCTGACCGCGGTCACCGCGTCCTGGTAGGCCTCGGGCACCTGGAGCACCCGGCCGGTCGAGGAGAGCAGCTCCTGGGCCCGTTCGGTGTGCTCGGGAAGGCAGTGCGTACCCGGGCTCAGCACCGACATGCCCTGGTCGACCAGGGACGGGGTGTTGGGCATGACCCGGATCACCGGCGTGCCCTCGGGCAGCTCACCCTCCAGCACGGCGATGGTCTGCCCGGCGGCCAGCGAGATCACCAGCGTGCCGGGGTTCAGGGCGGGGCCGATCTCGGCGAGCAGGCCGGCCATGTCCCGCGGCTTGACTGCCACGATCAGCGTGTCGCCCCAGGCCGCGGCGGTGACGTTGTCCACCACCTCGACGCCGTGCTGCTGCTTCAGCTCTTCCGCGCGCTCGGGCCGGCGGGCCGAGACGACCACGTCGGCCGGGGCCCGGCCGCCGCGCAGCAGACCGGCCAGGATCGTGCCGCCCATGGTGCCGGCGCCGAGAATCGCGACCCGGCCGTGCTCGTGGGAAACCTGCTCACTCATGCCCGCCATCATGCCGGGCCAGCACCTCGGCCAGGGCCAGCCCGATGTGCAGCCCGAGCCGGGCCTCGCCCTCGTCGAGATCCACGCCGGCCAGTTGCTCGATCCGCTCCAGCCGGTAGTAGAGGGTCTGCCGGTGCACCGAGAGCGCCGCCGCGGTCCGGGCCGCGCTGCCCCCTTGGTCGAGCCAGACCAGCGCGGTCCGGATCAGGTCCGCGTCGGCCCGGGCGCGCAGTCGGGCAGCCGGAGTGCCTTCGATCAGGGCGGTCACCGCGGCGGGCCCCTGAATCACCACGCGGTAGAAGCCCAAGGTGTCCCAAGCAAGTACAGAGCCCAATTGAGGACGCCCGTGAGCGACGATGGCGGCCACGTCGGCCTGACGGGCGGCGAGGGTAGGGGACGAGGACCAGACCAGACCCGCCGTAAGCCCGTAATCGCCTACTCCATCGGGCTCGGCCTCCCCGGACACCACGATCGGGTCGCTGACCCCGGCCACCGCACCGGGCGGGAGGTTTCGCGTCACCCGCCGAACGGCCACCTCCGAAACCGCTCCGGCCGGAATCGCCATTAGGGTGCGGCGTCGTTCTCCGTCGGGCAACCGGACCACGGCCACCACGAACGGTTCCCCGTCGCTCAACTCCCCCAGCGCCACCAGGCGCCGCCAAGCGACCGACTGCTGATGAGCGTCCCCAATTAACAGTGAATCGACCAGCCCCGCGCGCTCGTCGGCCAGACCCGCCCGCCGGGCCAGAAGCGTCCCGGCGCGATCGGCCAGCGGCGCCACCCGGACCAGGGCCTCCTCGTCCACCCCGTCGGCCGGTTCGACCGCCCAGAGATAGCCGTGGGTGCGCCCGCCGGAACGCACCGGAATGCACACCCGAGCGGCGATCTGCCGGGTCGGATCGGCCGGGATCCGCACCGGGCCGGTCGCCACGGCGATCCCCTGCTCGAGGAAGTAGCTGATCACGGCCGGGGTCGCGGTCTTGCGCAGGATGGTGGCGGCCCGCACCTGATCCACCCCGTCCGGGTTCTGCGAGCCGTAGGCCAACACGGTGAGTCCCAGGTCCTCCAGCACCGTCGGCGCCCGGAGCAGGTCGGAGACGTCGTCGACGAGTTCCTGCAGCGCGCGGGCCGCCGAGTCGGGCCCGGACGGGGCGGTGCTCACGGGAGGATTGCGACAATCGTCGGAACGGCTCGTGACATCTGCACATGGTGACACCCCGGTCCCGCTCCTAGCCTGGCCGTATGCCGAAACTCCTGCTGGCCGCCGCACAGACCCGCCCGGTCCGGGCCTCCGTGAGCGCACTGCCGATCAGCCGGAAGATGGTCCGCCGGTTCATCGCCGGGCCGGACGCCGGTTCCGCCCTTGACGTCACCCGCACGCTGCGTGAGCAGGGCCTGGCGGTGACCCTGGACGTGCTCGGCGAGGACGTGACCGACCGGGCCCAGGCCGCGGCCACCGCCGCCGCCTACCGTTCGCTGCTGGCCGCGCTGTCCGAGGCCGGGCTGGCCGACCGGGCCGAGGTGTCGGTGAAACTGTCCGCGCTGGGCCAGGCCCTGGGCGCCGACGGCCACCGGATCGCGCTGGAGAACGCCCTGTCGGTCGCCGTGGCGGCCAAGGAGGCGGGCACCACGATGACCCTGGACATGGAGGACCACACCACGGTCGACTCCACTCTGGGCAT
Organism: Kineosporia aurantiaca JCM 3230; assembly: GCA_000719025.1. Taxonomy (GTDB): domain Bacteria; phylum Actinomycetota; class Actinomycetes; order Actinomycetales; family Kineosporiaceae; genus Kineosporia; species Kineosporia aurantiaca. The sequence goes on along the minus strand of JODP01000006.1, from coordinate 708,961 downwards.
CCTGGCCGAACTGCGCGCCGGATACCCCTGGATCGGCGCCGTGCTGCAGGCCGCGCTGTACCGGACCGAGGGCGACTGCCGTGATCTGGCCACCGCCGGGTCCCGGGTCCGCCTGGTGAAAGGGGCCTACGCGGAACCGGCTTCGGTCGCCCACCCGCGCAAGGCGGACGTCGACGCGGCCTACCGCCGGTGCATGGACATCCTGCTGCGGGGCGAGGGTCACCCGATGATCGCGACCCACGACATGTCCCTGGTCGCCGACGCCTGCGCCACCGCCAAACAGCTGGACCGGGCCCGGGACAGCTGGGAACTGCAGATGCTGTACGGAATCCGGACCGACGAGCAGCGCTCGCTGGCCGCGGCCGGCGTGGACGTCCGGGTCTACCTGCCGTTCGGCACCGACTGGTACGGCTACTACATCCGCCGCCTGGCCGAGCGCCCGGCGAACGTGCTCTTCCTGCTCCGCAACCTCAATTCCTGAAATCCTTTAATCCGACCTTATTACGAAAGGACGCCCGTATGGACGCCGTGACGAACGTTCCCGCTCCGGTCAACGAACCCCCGCGGCCCTACACCGAGGGCAGCGCCGACCGCACCGCCCTGGAACCGGCCCTCAAGGAGGTCTGGGGCACCCGGGCCGAGCTGACCAACTGGATCGACGGCGCGCCGGTGGCCGGCAGCGGCACCTCCACCGATGTGGTGGCGCCGTTCGAGAAGGCGCACGTACTGGGCACTTTCCAGGCTGCCACGGCCTCCGACACGGTCTCGGCGATCGCGGCGGCCAAGCGGGCCGCGCCGGGCTGGGCCGCGCTCTCGATCGACGACCGGGCCGCAATTCTGCTGAAGGCCGCCGACCTGCTGACCGGTAGCTGGCGCGCGGTGACCAACGCGGCCACCATGCTCGGCCAGGCCAAGACCGTCTATCAGGCCGAGATCGACGCGGTCTGCGAACTGGCCGACTTCTGGCGGTTCAACGCGGCTTTCGCCCGGCAGATCTACGCCGAGCAGCCGGCGGCCAACTCCGCCGGGGTCTGGAACCGGCTGGACCACCGCCCGCTCGAGGGCTTCGTCTACGCGATCACCCCGTTCAACTTCACCTCGATCGCGGCCAACCTGCCCACCGCCCCGGCCCTGATGGGCAACACCGTGCTCTGGAAGCCGAGCCCCACCCAGGCACTTTCGGCCGAGTACACGATGCGCCTGCTGACCGCGGCCGGACTGCCCCCGGGCGTGATCAACCTGGTGCACGGCCCGGGCCCGGAAGTCTCCTCGGTCGCCCTGTCCGACCCGGACCTGGCCGGCATCCACTTCACCGGCTCCACGGCCACTTTCCAGCACCTCTGGCAGGAGATCGGCTCGCGGATCACCCAGTACCGCTCGTACCCGCGGATCGTCGGCGAGACCGGTGGCAAGGACTTCGTCCTGGCCCACCCCAGCGCAGACGTCGACGTGCTCCGGACCGCCCTGGTGCGAGGCGCTTTCGAGTACTCCGGACAGAAGTGCTCGGCCGCGTCCCGGGCCTACGTGCCGCGCAGCGTCTGGGCCCGACTGAAAGACGGGCTGGCGGACGTCACTAGTTCACTGCCCGTAGGTGCCCCGACCGACTTCGCCAATTTCACCTCCTCGGTGATCGACGACCGGGCCTTCGCCAAGCACAAGGCGGCGCTCGAGAGGGCCGGTGCGGCGACGGGCGTCTCGGTACTGGCCGGCGGCAAGGCCGACGACAGCGTCGGCTACTTCGTCGACCCGACCGTCCTGGTCGTCGAAAACCCCACCGACGAGGCGCTGACCACAGAGTACTTCGGCCCGATCCTGGCCGTGCACGTGTTCGAGGACGCGGACTTCGACCAGGTCGCCGCGGGCATCGCGAACGACTCCAAGTACGCGCTGACCGGCTCGATCATCGCCCAGGACCGGCAGGCGGTGGCCGCGGCGGCGAACACCCTGCGCTTCGCCGCGGGCAACTTCTACATCAACGACAAGCCGACCGGCGCCGTGGTGGGTCAGCAGCCGTTCGGTGGGGCCCGGGCCTCAGGCACCAACGACAAGGCCGGGGCGCCGCAGAACCTGCAGCGCTGGACCTCGACCCGGTCGATCAAGGAGACCTTCGAGCCCGCCGTCGACTGGCGCTACCCGCACATGGGCTGAGCCCTCAAGACCGCCGTTGGGCTCCGGATCCCCTCGACCGGGGCCCAACGGTCCCTTCCCCTATTGCCGTGATCATGGACTTCTTTCCCCGTGATCATGGACTTCTTTCCCCGTGATCATGGACTTTTCACGGGCCCAGGGGGCGTCTCCTACCGGGTGGGCGTGAGGTTCTTCGAGGCCAGGTGCTCGCGGGCGAAGGTCAGGCACTCGGTCAGCTCGGCCTCGCGCTCGGCCCGGGTGCGGCACTTACGGGTGTTCACCTCGACCGCCACCACCCCGGTCCAGCTCCACTCCGAGAGCAGGTCGAGCACCTCACCGCAGGGCTGGGTGCCGCGGCCGGGCAGCAGGTGCTCGTCCTTGGCCGAGCCGGCCCCGTCGGCCAGGTGGATGTGGGTCAGCCGCTCGCCCAGCGCCTTGGCCATCGCCAGCGAGTCCCCACCGGCCGTGGCGGCGTGCGAGAAGTCCAGCGTGACGTGCTGGTACGGCTGCTCCAGCGGGTTCCAGCCGGGCGAGTAGGCCATCACCTCACGGGTGCGGGCCCGCCAGGGGTACATGTTCTCCACCGCGAGCGGGACGTCGAAGTGGTCGTTCAGCCGGGCCACCCCGTCCACGAAGGCCGCGCCGTACTCCTTCTGCCAGCGGAACGGCGGGTGCGCCACGACGGCCCCGGACTCCAGGTCCTCGGCCATCTGCAGCGAGCGTTCCAGCTTCGCCCACGGCTCCTTGCCCCAGACCCGCTGGGTGACCAGCAGGGTGGGGGCGTGGACGGAGAGCACCGGGACGCCGTAGTGCTGGGAGAGTCGCTTCAGCGCGCCGGTGTCCTGGCTGACCGGATCGGTCCAGACCATCACCTCGACGCCGTCGTAACCCAGACGTGCGGCGATCTCGAAGGCGTCGGCGCACGACTCGGGATAGACGGAACTCGTCGACAGCGCGACTCTGGCTGCCGGCTGACCTTTGTTCGATCGGCCCATGCTGTTCAGCGTAGTCACTCCCGCTGTGGGCGCTTGTGCACACCCGTCGGCCCCGCCCGGGCGCTCACCCGGGCGGCCTAAGCTGCTCAGAACCCGGGCACGGCCGTTCCGCGCAGGTCGTCCAGCCGGCGCAGGATCACGCCCTCGCGCAGCGCCCACGGGCTGATCTGCAGGCTTTCCACCCCGAGCAGCTCCATCGCGGCCTCCGCGACCAGCGCCCCGGCGAGGATCTGCCGGGCCCGGCCGACCGAGACGCCGGGCAGCTCGGCCCGGTCGGCCTCGCTCATCGCGGCCAGCCGGGGCACCCACTCGGCCAGGTCGGCGCAGCGCAGAACCCGGGCGTGCCCCTCCGTCTCCTCCGGCGAGCAGATCCGGGCCAGCGTCCGGAAGGTCTTGCTGCTGCCGACCGCTTGATCTGGATGCCCGGCCCGGACCACGTCCCGCACCACCCGCCCGACCTCGGCGCGTACGTACCGGCGCGCGGCCCGCACCTGGTCGGAGGCCGGCGGATCGCCGATCAGCCGGTCACGGGTGAGCCGGCCCGCCCCCAGCGGCAGCGAGATCGCCACGTCCGGCAGCTCGTCCTGCCCGGCGGCGATCTCCAGCGAGCCGCCGCCGATGTCCAGCAGGAGCAGCCGCCCGGCCGACCAGCCGAACCAGCGCCGCACCGCCAGGAAGGTCAGCCGCGCCTCGTCACCCCCGCCCAGCACGTGCAGCTCGACGCCGGTCTCCTGGCGCACCCGGGCCAGGATCTCCTCGCCGTTCGGCGCGTCCCGGATGGCCGAGGTGGCGAAGCCGATGACCTCCTCGACGCCCAGGTCCTCCCCCACCCGCAGGCTGGACTCGACGAAACGCAGCAGCGACTTCTCCGCCGCCGGCGAGATCCGGCCCTCGTCGTCCAGCTGCTCGGCCAGCCGGAGCTCGATCTTGTGGGACGACGCGGGCAGGGGCCGCGCACCCGGATGAGCATCGACCACCAGCAGATGCACCGTGTTGGAACCCACGTCGAGAACGCCCAGCCGCATCCTGCGAAAGTACCTCACGATCCCGCCACGCCCAGGTGAAAGCGGCTGGATGCACCGCCCTTGCGCAGCCAAGGTGCGGCCAGGGCTTACATTGTCGGCCATGCCCCATCCCCCCGCGCCGGAGGTCGGCCTCGACCCGGCCCGGCTCTGGCTCGAGTTCGCCGATCCGGAGCCCGCCGAGGTCGTCGAAGACCCCGAGAACCTTGACGAGGACGAAGAGCTCCTGTTCGTGGACGAGTCCGCCGAGGACGACTCCGAGGACGAGGACGCGCCGATCGAGGACGAGGACCAGCCCGACCAGGTCTTCCGCTGCGACCTGACCTGGCTGACCTCGAACTGGACCTGCATCTACGGCAGCGGCTGCGCCGGCATCTACGCCGACCGCCCGGCCGACGGATGCTGCACCCTGGGCGCGCACTTCGCCGACGAGGAGGACGAGGAGCGGGTCACCGAGGCGGTGAAGGGCCTCGACCCGACGATCTGGCAGTTCGCCGCCGAGGGCACCCGGGACGGCTGGACCGAGGTCGACGCGGACGGCCAGCGCAAGACCCGGGTCTTCGAGGGCGCCTGCATCTTCCTCAACCGGCCCGGCTTCTCCGCCGGTGACGGCTGTGCCCTGCACAAGCTGGCCTGGGCCGAGGAGCGCGAGCCGCTGGAGCTGAAACCGGACGTCTGCTGGCAGCTTCCGATCCGCCGCTCGTACCGCACGATCGAGCGCCCGGACGGCACCAGCTACCTGGAGACCACGATCAGCGAGTACGACCGCCGCGGCTGGGGCGCCGGCGGGCACGACCTGGACTGGTACTGCACCGGGAACCCGCAGGCCCACGTCGGCCGCGAGCCGGTCTACCGCAGCCTGCGGGCCGAGCTGGTGGAGCTGATGGGTCAGGCCGCGTACGACGTGCTGGCCCAGCACTGCGACCAGATCACCGGGGCCCGCAAGCTGATCCCGCTCACGGTCCACCCGGCGACCACCCGCGCCCGCTGAGACCGCCCGTGCCCGCGCTGCTCCCCCGTCCGATGATCCGGCCCGGCCGTTTGCGGTTGGGCGGCTCGTTGGCCTTTACCGGGTCCTTGGCCTTGGCCGGGTTGTTGGCCTCGGCCGGGTTGTTGGGCTCGGCCGGGTTGTTGGGCTCGGCCGGGTTGTTGGGTTTGGCCGGGACCTTGGCCTTGGCCTTGGCCGGGACCTTGGGCTTGAACGGGGCCTTGGGCGGAGCCCTGACCTTGGCCGAACGTCTCGCCCGGCCCGGACCTCGGCCGACCCGGGGGCAGCGCCTCGGATCGGAACCAGCCCGGCTTCGAGTCACCGACGCGGGCACGACGGGAACGGGACGATCGTGCCCGGCGTGATCCCGAGCCCGAACATCTGGCAGCACCCGGCGGTCTACGAGGTGGAGAACCGCAGCGTCGACCCGGACGGCGTGATCGAGTCGGCGATCCGCGAGATCCGGGACTGGGCCGGGTCCACGGTGCTCGACATCGGCTGCGGCAGCGGCTTTCACCTCCCCCGGTTCGCCGCCACGGCCGGCTCAGTGATCGGCGTCGAGCCCCACCCTCCCCTGGCGCAGCTGGCCCGACGGCGAGTGGCGGCAATGATGGACGACGCCGGTGGGCCAGGTGGGCCCGTCCCGTCGGCCGCTGGTGGTCCCGGAAAGATCGACGTCCGTCTCGGCACCGCCCAGAAACTCCCCGTGGACAGCGCCTCGATCGACGTGGTCCACGCCCGCTGGGCCTACTTCTTCGGCCCCGGCTGCGAGCCCGGCCTGGCCGAGATCCACCGCGTACTGCGCCCCGGCGGGATGGCCTTCGTGATCGACAACGACGCCACCCGCTCCACCTTCGGCGCCTGGTTCCAGCGCTGGCTACCGGACTACGACCCGGCCGCAGTGGAGGCGTTCTGGGCCCAGCAAGGCTGGCAGCGCCGCAGTCTCGACATCCGCTGGGAAATGCCGACCCGCGAGGACTTCGAGGCCGTGGTCCGGATCGAGTTCAGCCGCTCGCACGCCGACCGCATCCTGGCCTCGCACGCCGGGTCCTCGGTGGACTACGCGGTGAACCTGTTCTGGTACCAGCGCCCGGCCGGTCTGTTGCTCGGGCGCTGATCGGTTGGGCTGCATCTGGTGAACAAGGCGCCCGGTGAGCGAGACGCCGGGTAATCGGGGCGGTCGGGGAATCAGGACCCCCAGTAAAGCGGGACGCTCGGCCGGCATTCCGCACAGCAAGCGAGGCGCCGGGTGATCGCGGCGCCCGGGTGAGCGAGGCTTCCAGCGAAGTGGGACGCCGCGCCAGCACTCTTCAGCCAGCACTCCACCTAGTGAGCGGGCATCGGGTCACACGGGTGATCGGGGTGCCTGGTGAGCAGGGCCCTTGGTAAGCGAGACACCCAGTCGGCGCTCCGCCCAGCCAGCGCTCCGCCCAGCCAGCACTTCGCCCAGCCAGCACTTCGCCTAGTGAGCGGGGCATCGGGTAATTGGGTCGCCCGGGTTATCAGGGTGCGTGGTGAGCAGGGCCCCTGGTAGCGAGACACCCAGCCAACTCTCCGCCCAGCCAGCGCTCCCCAACCACCCTTCCGTCCGGTGAGCCGGGGTACCGGTGTAATTAAGGCGCCTAGGTGATCGGGGCGCCCGGCGATCGAGACGCCCGGTGAGCAGGACGCCCGATCCAGCGTCACGGCCTGATAACCGAGGTGGGCGGTTCTGCACCAAACCCGCGTCATGGCGCTCAAGCCGAACCGATCAGGTCTTGAGCTCATGGGCGAATGGGCGCTCTGCTCGGCGAGTTCACGCTTCCGAAGGCCGGGATCTCCCAGCTCACCCCTTCGATCACCTCGCTCATATCAAAACCCTTGACCTCATCAGACGCCGGCGACCGTAACCAGGAGCAAGCCATGGCTGGGTAGGCCCGGAACTCCCAAGAACCAGATCTCCCGAGAGCGGGAACAGGCCGTCTTCCGACGGATCAGCCGCCCGGTTGCCGTCTCCGATGTGAGACCCGGCGATCATCGGTGTACTCCTATGCCCAGCCCTCAGATCAGTTCACGACGTAGCTCTTGATGCTGTCCCTGATCGGCCCATTGGCAGACCCGCCCGGCTCCCCGAATTCAGCCCCGCTCCCGGCCGCCCGGAATCAGCGGAAACGTGGCCCGACTCAACGCCGTCAGCACATCCGGTACCTCGTAGACCACCATCCCCTCCGGCGACGGCGCGGCCTCCTTCGTCCCGGCCGGCACGAAGGCCGTGGTGAAGCCGAGGCGAGCGGCCTCGGCCAGGCGGCGGCCCACCCCCGAGACCGGGCGCACCTCACCCGCCAGGCCGACCTCGCCGATCGCAATGGTGCCCGCAGCCAGCGGCCGGTCGATGGCGGCACCGGCGACCGCGAGCGCGACGGCGAGGTCGCAGGCGGGTTCGGCGAGGCGGACGCCGCCGACGGTGGAGACGTAGACGTCCTGGCCGGAGAGGCGGGCACCGGCGCGGCGTTCGAGGACCGCCAGGATCATCGCGACCCGGCTGTTGTCCAGCCCGGACGTGGCCCGGCGGGGGTTGTTGGCAGAGGTTGGGGCGACCAGCGCCTGGACCTCGCTGACCAGGGGGCGGCGGCCCTCCAGGGTGACCGAGACGCAGGTGCCCGGCACCGGCTGGGCGTGCTGGGACAGGAACAGGCCGCTCGGGTCGGTGAGGCCGACGATGCCCACCTCGGACAGGTCGAAGCAGCCCACCTCGTCGGTCGGGCCGTAGCGGTTCTTCACCGCGCGGACCAGGCGCAGGCGGGAGTGCCGGTCGCCCTCGAACTGGCAGACCACGTCGACCAGGTGCTCCAGCACCCGCGGGCCGGCGATCGAGCCGTCCTTGGTGACGTGGCCGACCAGCACGGTGGCCATGCCGCGTTCCTTGGCCACCCGGATCAGTGAGGCCGCCACCTCGCGGACCTGGGAGACGCTGCCCGCCGAGCTCTCCACCGCATCGCTGGCGATGGTCTGCACCGAGTCGACCACCAGCAGGTCGGGCTGCACGTCCTCGACGTGGCCGAGCACCGTGGCCAGGTCGGTCTCCGCGGCCAGCAGCAGCCGCGGGCGCAGCGCGCCGATCCGCTCGGCCCGCACCCGAACCTGGCTGGCCGACTCCTCCCCGGTGACGTAGAGCACCGTGCGGGAGTGCTGGGCCGCGCGGGAGGCCACGTCGAGCAGCAGGGTGGACTTGCCGACGCCGGGCTCACCGGCGAGCAGCACCACAGCCCCACTGACGATGCCACCACCGAGTACCCGGTCCAGTTCCTCGACCCCGGTCGACCAGGTCTTGGCCGCCTCGGTGGTGACCTCGCCGATCGGCTTGGCCCGCTCGGAGACCGCCCGGGCCTTGGTGACCGGGGCGGCCGCGGCGGGCACCGCCTCCATCACGGTGCCCCAGGCCTGGCACTCGCCGCAGCGGCCGACCCATTTGGCTGTGGTCCAGCCGCATTCGGCGCAGCGGTAACCGGGATTGTCGCGCCCGGACCGCTTGCCCCGGGCGGGGGTGGAACGCCGCGCGTCTGATGTGCTCACGTCGCAGAACCTACGCGGCACCACCGACAGTCTTGGCCAACTGTCCGATCAACCCCGGCCCGCGCACGCTTTCACAGCCCGGCCTCAGCAAGCTCCCCGGTCAGCAGCCAGGGCCTTTGTGCCCGGGGGACAGCGCCGGACGGATAGACTCCCCGTCGTGGTTGCGGAGCGCACTCCCGAGGAACTGCTGCGGTACACCCTTGCCGCCGTGGCGCCGGGCACGACGCTGCGCGACGGCCTGGAGCGAATTCTGCGCGGGCGCACCGGGGCCCTGATCGTCCTCGGGCACGATCCGCTGGTGGAGAGCATCTGCACCGGCGGCTTCAATCTCGACGTCGGTTTCTCCGCCACTCGGCTGCGCGAGCTGGCCAAGATGGACGGCGCGATCGTCACCGACGAGGACGTGACCCACATCCTCCGGGCCGCCGTGCAACTGGTTCCGGACTCGGCCATCCAGACCGACGAGTCGGGAACCCGGCACCGCACCGCCGAGCGGGTGGCCAAGCAGACCGGCTACCCGGTGGTCTCGGTCAGCCAGTCGATGCGGATCATCGCGCTCTACGTGGGCGGCCGGCGCTACGTGCTGGAGGGGTCGGACGCGATCCTGGCCAAGGCCAACCAGGCGCTGGCCACCCTGGAGCGGTACAAGGCCCGGCTGGACGAGGTGACCAGCACGCTCTCCGCGCTGGAGATCGAGGACCTGGTCACCGTCCGGGACGTGTCGATCGTCATCCAGCGGCTGGAGATGGTCCGCCGGATCTCCGACGAGATCCAGCACTACGTGGTCGAACTCGGCACCGACGGCCGGCTGCTCTCGCTCCAGCTGGACGAGCTGATCGGCGGCGTCGGGCCGGACCGCGACCTGGTGATCCGGGACTACCTGGACGCCACCCGGCGGGAGAAGTCGATGCCCGAGGTGGTCGCCGCGCTGGCCGACATCCCCTCGAACGACCTGGTCGACCTGGGCCTGGTGGCCCGGGTCCTGGGCTTCGTGCAGGGCGGCGACGCACTGGACGCCTCAGTCAGCCCCAAGGGCTACCGCCTGCTGACCAAGGTGCCCCGGCTGCCCGGGGCGATCGTCGAACGTCTGGTCGACCACTTCGGCGACCTGCAGAAGCTGCTCGCCGCCAACCTGGACGACCTGATGCTGGTCGAGGGTGTCGGCGACCAACGGGCCCGGGCCGTCCGGGAGGGTCTTTCCCGCCTGGCCGAGTCCTCCATCCTGGAGCGGTACATCTGAGTACGCACGCCCTGCACCGGCCGATCCTGGCCTGGTACGAAGCCGAGTCCCGCGAGCTGCCCTGGCGCGAGCCCGGCTGCCCGCCCTGGCCCATCCTGATCAGCGAGGTCATGCTGCAGCAGACCCCGGTCAGCCGGGTGCTGCCGATCTGGCACGAGTGGGTCGAGCGCTGGCCCGAGCCGGCCGACCTGGCCGCGGCGCCCCCGGGCGAGGCGATCCGGCACTGGGGCCGGCTCGGCTACCCCCGGCGCGCTCTGCGGCTGCACCAGGCCGCGCAGGCGATCGTGGAGCGGCACGGCGGCGTCGTGCCCAGCGACCACGCCGAACTGCTCGCCCTGCCCGGCATCGGTTCCTACACCGCCGCGGCCGTAGCCAGTTTCGCGTTCGGTCAGCGTCACGCCGTCCTCGACACCAACGTCCGCAGGGTGTTCGCCCGAGCCGTCACCGGCATCGAGTACCCACCGGTCGCGACCACCGCGGCCGAGACCCGCCTGGCCACCGAGCTGTTGCCGAAGGAAGACGCACGCGCCGCGCGCTGGGCCGTGGCCGTGATGGAGCTCGGCGCCCTGGTCTGCACCGCCCGCTCACCCAAGTGCGCCGCCTGCCCGATCGCCGACCAGTGCGCCTGGCGGCTGGCCGGTTCCCCGCCGCACTCCGGCCCGGCCCGCAAGGGTCAGGCCTGGGCCGGCACCGACCGGCAGATCCGCGGCGCCCTGCTGGCCGCCCTGCGGGTCAGCCGGGAACCGTTGTCCCATCCCCAGCTGGTGATCGAGGTGCCGGACAGCGCCCTGCGCGAGCCCGGCCAGCGGTCCCGCTGCCTGGCCGGCCTGATCGAGGACGGGCTGGTCGAGCCCCTGGCCGGGGAGCGATACCAGCTCCCGGCCTGAGCCGGACAAATCTCCTGGATGTGATGCAGGGGGCATACGTTACGGGTGCCAACTGAACGCCTTAAATCTTCGCTAATCTCGACCTGTGGTCCAACGCGACGGGGGAAGGTCTCAGCCTGCCCAGGAACCGTCCCCCAGCCCGGTCATCGCCTTCGCCCACGTCTCCTTCGCCCGCCGCACCGGCCTCCTGCGACGCCGTCGGTCGCTCTTCGACAGCCTGTCGTTCACCATCCAGGCGGGTGAGGCCGTCGGCGTCCTGCTGCCCGCCGGCGCCGGCAAGACCGATCTGGTGAAGCTGGCGACCGGGCACATCACGCCGTCCTTCGGCGCGGTCTCGGTCCTCGGCCACAGCCCGGCGACCGAGGCGGCCGTCCTGACCGGCCGGGTCGGGGCGATCGTGAACGAGCACTCGCATCTCTGGCTGGACGTGCCGCTCGGGGATTCCCTGACCATGCTCAGCCGGTACCTGGACATCCCCGAGCCGAAGGCGGGCGCCCGGCGCAGCAGTCTGGTCGAGCGTCTGGAACTGACCCGCGTGCTGAAGACCCCAGTGGGTGACCTGACCCCAGGCCAGCGTCGCCGGGCCGAACTGGTCGCGGCGCTGTTGCCCGACCCCGAGGTGCTGATCCTCGACGAGCCCACCCGGGGTATGGACGCAGCGAGCCAGGAGCGGCTGCGCTCGGTGCTCCGTCAGGAGAATCGACTGAACGGTCGCACGCTGTTGGTGGCCAGTAGCGAACTGTCGGACGTCGAATCCCTCTGCCCCCGGCTGCTGGTCGGCGTGGACGGCCGGATCGGCTTCGACGGCGACGTGTCCGCCCTGACCGAGCTGATCGGCACCGAGCGGGTCCTGGTGGTGGACCTCCTGCGGCCGATCGAGCCGCTCGACAATCTGCCCGGCGCCCAGCTGATCGGGGTCGAGACCGGCGGTCTGCGGCAACGACTGGCCCTGATCCCGGGCCGGGTTACCACGGCGAAGGTGCTGGCCGAGGTCGTCTCCCGGGCGCCGGTCCGGAACCTGACCCTGGAGGAGCCGGACCTCAGCGAGATGGTCCGGCGGCTGGCCCTCTAGTTGCCGAGCTCCCGCAGCATCCGGGTGTTGCCCAGGGTGTTCGGCTTCACCCGGGCCAGGTCGAGGAACTCGGCCACCCCCTCGTCCCGCGAGCGCAGCAGCTCGGCGTAGACCTCGGGAGCCACCGGAGTGCCCTCGATCTCGCGAAAACCATGCCGCTCGAAGAACTTCACCTCGAAGGTCAGGCAGAACAACCGGCTCACACCGAGTTCCGTGGCCTGCTCGATCAGGGTGTCCAGCAACGCGTGCCCCACCCCGGCGCCCCGGGCGTCCGAGGCGACCGCCAGCGTCCTTACTTCCGCAAGGTCTTCCCAGAGCACGTGGATCGCACCGCAGCCGATCACCCGGTCGTCCGCGTCCACCGCCACCCGGAACTCCTGGACGTCCTCGTAGTAGGTGACCGTCTCCTTGTGGAGCAGGATGCGCTCGTCGGCGTAACCGGAGACCAGGCGGCCGATCGTGGGGACGTCGGTGGTGCGGGCACGCCGGACGCGAAAGTCAGCCACGGGGTAGATCGTCCCATGTCCGCACGTCTCGCGCGGGGTAATGTCCGCCGCGGATAGCCTGCGTGACATGTCCAACCCCGTGATCATCATTGTTGGTGCCGGGCCGGGCATCGGGGCCGCGACGGCCCGCCGATTCGCCGCCGCCGGCTACGACATCGGGCTGATCGCCCGGAACACGACGCGGGTGGAGAAGCTGGCCAGTGAGCTCACCAAAAGCGGCACGACGGTGGGGTACGCAATTGTGGATGCCGGTGAGCCCGAGGCACTGACGCACGCCTTGAGTGCCATGGGAAACACAACGAACGTTTGGACGTCCTCTTGCACAATGCGGCTGCGGACGCTTCCGGTCCGGTCAGTGAGCTGACGGCGGAGGATCTGCTGTCCGTGCTCCGGATCGAGACGGCCGGGCTGATCACCGCGCTCCAGGCCGTGCTGCCACGACTACGGACCCAGCACACCGGCACCGTGCTGGCCACCAGCCGCCAGGGCCGGCTCGGCGGATCCGCGATCGAGGACGTGGTGCACCGGCTGGCCGGCGAACTCAAGCCCGAAGGCATCCACGTGGCCACCGTCGCGGTCAGCCCCGGAGTTCCTCAGGAGCTGGTGGCGGGCGCCTTCACCGACCTGGTCTCCGAGACCGCGCAGGACCCGGCCACCTGGCGCGCCGCCGTAGAACTCGGCATCCCCAAAAACCTTCCGTGATCATGGACTTCTGTCCCCGTGATCATGGAGTCAAGTCCATGATCACGGGGGTAAAACTCCATGATCACGACGAGGTTTGAGGGGGCTGGAACGGCCGAAGGCCGGGCCCCCGTGGGGACCCGGCCTTCGGTGGTGCTGAACGAGGTGATCAGGAGGCGTCGCCGACGACCGGCGGGGCACCCTTCTCAGCAGTCGTGGCCAGCTCCGGGATCGATCCGCCCTTCGAGGCTCCACGGAAGCTGAAGTGCGCCGTCGCCGGCTCACCCTCCGCGTCGACCAGCACGATCTGGCCGGCCTTGAGCTCGTTGTAGAGGATCTTCTCGGACAGTGCGTCCTCGATCTCGCGCTGGATGGCGCGGCGCAGCGGCCGGGCGCCCAGCACGGGGTCGTAGCCCTTGTGGGCCAGGGCGATCTTCGCGGCCGGGGTGAGCTCAATGCCCATGTCCCGGTCCCGGAGACGCTCGTCCACCTTGGCGATCATCAGGTCGACGATCTCGATGATCTCGTCCTGCGACAGCTGCGGGAAGACGATGGTGTCGTCCACGCGGTTCAGGAACTCGGGACGGAAGTGCTGCTTGAGCTCCTCCGCGACCTTCGCCTTCATCCGCTCGTAGCTGGTCTTCGTGTCGCTGCCGGACTGGAAGCCCAGCTGCACACCCTTGGCGATGTCCCGGGTACCCAGGTTCGTCGTCATGATGATCACGGTGTTCTTGAAGTCCACCATGCGGCCCTGGCTGTCGGTCAGGCGACCGTCCTCCAGGATCTGCAGCAGCGAGTTGAAGATGTCCGGGTGGGCCTTCTCGACCTCGTCGAACAGCACCACCGAGAACGGCTTGCGCCGCACCTTCTCGGTGAGCTGGCCACCCTCTTCGTAGCCCACGTACCCGGGCGGCGAACCGAACAGCCGCGAGACCGTGTGCTTCTCCGAGAACTCGGACATGTCCAGCTGGATCAGCGAGTCCTCGTCGCCGAACAGGAACTCGGCGAGCGCCTTGGCCAGCTCGGTCTTACCCACACCGGTCGGGCCGGCGAAGATGAACGAGCCACCGGGACGCTTCGGGTCCTTCAGACCGGCGCGGGTCCGGCGGATCGCCTGGGACATCGCCCGGACGGCCTCCGTCTGGCCGATGATCCGCTTGTGCAGCTCATCTTCCATCCGCAGCAGCCGCGAGGACTCCTCCTCGGTCAGCTTGAAGACCGGGATGCCGGTCGCCGTGGCCAGGACCTCGGCGATCAGTTCCTCGTCGACCTCGGCGACCACGTCCATGTCGCCGGCCTTCCACTGCTTCTCCCGCTCGGCCTTGGCCGCCAGCAGCTTCTTCTCGCCGTCCCGCAGGGAGGCCGCCTTCTCGAAGTCCTGCGCATCGATCGCGGACTCCTTGTCCCGGCGGGTCTGCGCGATCTTCTCGTCGAACTCGCGCAGGTCCGGCGGAGCGGTCATCCGGCGGATCCGCAACCGGGCCCCGGCCTCGTCGATCAGGTCGATCGCCTTGTCCGGCAGGAACCGGTCGTTGACGTACCGGTCGGCCAGCGTCGCCGCCGCGACCAGGGCCGCGTCGGTGATGGAGACCCGGTGGTGCGCCTCGTAACGGTCCCGCAGGCCCTTCAGGATCTCGATGGCGTGGGCCAGCGAGGGCTCCTGAACCTGGACCGGCTGGAACCGGCGCTCCAGGGCGGCGTCCTTCTCGATGTGCTTGCGGTACTCGTCGAGCGTGGTGGCGCCGATCGTCTGCAGTTCGCCGCGGGCCAGCATCGGCTTGAGGATGCTGGCGGCGTCGATCGCGCCTTCCGCGGCCCCCGCCCCGACGAGGGTGTGGATCTCGTCGATGAACAGGATGATGTCGCCGCGGGTGCGGATCTCCTTGAGGACCTTCTTCAGGCGCTCCTCGAAGTCACCGCGGTAGCGGGATCCGGCCACCAGGGCGCCGAGGTCAAGCGTGTAGAGCTGCTTGTCCTTCAGCGTCTCGGGAACCTCGCCCTTGATGATGGCCTGGGAGAGCCCCTCGACGACGGCCGTCTTGCCGACCCCGGGCTCACCGATCAGGACCGGGTTGTTCTTGGTGCGCCGCGACAGCACCTGCATGACCCGCTCGATTTCCTTCTCCCGGCCGATCACCGGGTCGAGCTTGCCCTCGCGGGCGGCCTGCGTGAGGTTGCGGCCGAACTGGTCGAGCACCAGCGAACCGGACGGCGTGCCCTCGGCCGGACCGCCGGCCGCGGCCGGCTCCTTGCCCTGGTAGCCGCTCAGCAGCTGGATGACCTGCTGACGCACGCGGTTGAGGTCGGCGCCGAGCTTGACCAGCACCTGGGCGGCGACGCCCTCACCCTCGCGGATGAGGCCGAGCAGGATGTGCTCGGTGCCGATGTAGTTGTGCCCCAGCTGGAGCGCTTCCCGCAGGGACAGCTCCAGCACCTTCTTGGCGCGGGGCGTGAACGGGATGTGGCCGGAGGGGGCCTGCTGTCCTTGACCGATGATCTCCTGCACCTGCTCGCGGACAGCGTCGAGCGAGATGCCGAGGGACTCCAGCGCCTTGGCTGCGACTCCCTCGCCCTCATGAATCAGCCCCAGCAGGATGTGCTCGGTACCGATGTAGTTGTGGTTGAGCATCCTGGCCTCCTCCTGGGCCAGGACAACAACACGGCGGGCGCGGTCGGTGAACCTCTCGAACATCTGCGCTCCTCGTGCGGTCAGTGGGGGTGAGACTCGGTGAGACTCCGGTCTCGCTGACCTTATCGATGCTATCTGGGGCTACGGAAAGAAACACCCTGCAATCTGACGGTGAGACTGTTCCTACACCCGTGCATCGGCCAACGGAGCTGGAACCTTACGTGTTCCGGGGCCGGGGCACAGGGGTTCGATGTTCGCTGTTGGCGGACAGGAACCAGTGCCTTTCGCGAACTTCGCGGCCTTCGCGCCGCCTCGTGGCGGGCGGTACCGGTTCGTCGGCCGCCGCAACCGAGGGCCGGACCCAGGATGCCACCGGCGATCCGGCCCGGTTACTTGGGTCACCCACCCGCCTGCGGGCAGCCGCCGCACCGCACATCACACCGGCCGAAGGGCCCGCCGCCTATGCACCCCGGCAACCCGTCCGGGAAGGGCAGAATTCAGCTGACGAATTCAGTGCACTCCGGGTGCGCCGGACATTGCCGGATCAGCCCGCGATTGCCTTGCGGTTGCACAAGCAATCCTTGCGTTCTCAATCTTCCCAACCGGGACGGACGCTCCTCGGCAACCGGCTGCGGTGGAGCGGTCACCGGAAGTCCGGCGCTGTCGGGAACGCGCACGTTGTCTGCTTCACCGGAGGGCCGCGAAGCAAACCCTGAAGGTTTAGTTCGGGCCGCCCTTATCAGCCCGCCGGAGCCGGCCGGTAACCGGCCCAATTTTCGGGCGACATCAATCAGGACGACCTGGCAATTCGGGATTGTGCCAATTCTGGACGTCCCCGGTTTCACTCCGATGATCAGCCATTCGGCGGCCCCGGGACCCGCGGCCGTCAAGCGTCCCTAATGCCAGTACGAAGACACCGCGAAGACCCGGTGAACCCGGGCGACAAAACGCGGGACGGGCACCGAACCCAGAGGTTCGGTGCCCGTCCACGACTTCACCGTGTTTTGTCCGGCGGTGGCCATCCGGACCTTGCCTTTACCGCCCGCGGACGACCGCGGGCGACCGTAGATCGAGGACGCTCAGTGCGCGCCCTCGTAAGCGGCCATCACCTCGGCCGAGACCCGGCCGCGATCGCTCACCTGGTAGCCGTTCTCCCGCGCCCAGGACCGCACGTCGCCGAGATCCGCCTTGGTGGAGGAACTACGACCGCGCGCCGGCGCCCGGCCGGTACGGCCCTGACGGCCACCGATCTTCCGGGCGTGCCCCACCCACGGTGCGATCGCTTCCCGCAATGCCTCCGCATTCGCTGCGGAGAGGTCAATTTCATAGTTGACCCCGTCCAGCGAGAACGAGACCGACTCCTCGGCCTCGCCGCCGTCCAGGTCGTCAACAAGAATGACCTGCACCTTCTGCGCCATCAATTACTCCTAGAAACGCCACCGGAGTCATCCGGGCCAATGAACCCATTCATCGGAATCATGGAGTCGACATTCAAGCATGTCAAGCCAACACCGCTGGGTGCCCACAATAACACCGGCTTAGGAAGTGTCCGCCCGGCGGGCGGCTTTCCGGTTTTCCGGTCGTTCCGTCACCCGTTCGGCCGAACGGGTGACGCTAATGAACGTCACCCGCACACCGGGACGGCCGGCGAATCGCCCCGGTTCACCGATTGCCCGGTATGCGTTTGCCCGGCAACCGGACAACCCGGGAACCGGCAACCAGGGAACTGACAACCTGAGAACTGGTATTTAGGCCCGGCTAGCTCGCGCTGTCGTGTTCCGCCCGCTCGGCCAGCGCCAGCCGCCGGTCCTCGGCGGCCTGGGCCAGCCGCTCCCGCCGGTCGGCCTGAAAAATGGCCCGGATGGCAACCACGAAGATGCCGAGAACCCCGATGGAAGGAAAAATTGCGGCCACGTACTGCATGTCGGCTCCTCGTTGCTATTCGGGCTTGACCAAGGGGAACAAAATCGTCTCCCGGATGCCGAGCCCGGTGATTGCCATCAGCAACCGGTCCAGGCCCATTCCCATCCCCCCGGTCGGGGGCATGCCGTGCTCCATCGCGCGCAGGAAGTCCTCGTCCAAGCGCATCGCCTCGTCGTCACCGGCCGCCCCGGCCCGGGCCTGGGCGACGAAACGCTCGCGCTGCACCACCGGGTCGACCAGTTCGGAGTAACCGGTGCCGAGCTCGAAGGAGCGCACGTACAGGTCCCACTTCTCCGTGACCCCGGGGGTCGTGCGGTGCGCGGCGACCAGCGGCGAGGTGTCCTCCGGGTAGTCCCGGACGAAGGTCGGGGCGTACAGGTCGGGCACCACGAGCTCCTCGAAGAGCTCTTCGGCCAGCTTGCCGGGGCCGTACCAGGACTGCACCGGCACGTCGTGCTTGGCCGCCAGCTCGACCAGCTCGGCCCGCTCGGTCTGGGCGGTGACCTCGCGCCCGGCGGCCTCGGAGAGCGAGCCGAACATGGTGATCTTCTGCCACTGGCCGCCGAGGTCGTACTCGGTGCCGTCGGCCAGGGTCACGGTGGTGCCCCCGGCCACCGCCCGGGCCGCGTTCTGCACCAGCTCCCGGGTCAGCTCGGCGATCGAGTCGTAGTTCCCGTAGGCCTGGTAGGCCTCGATCATCGCGAATTCCGGGGAGTGCGTGGAGTCGGCCCCCTCGTTCCGGAAATTCCGGTTGATCTCGAAGACCCGCTCGATCCCCCCGACCACCGCGCGCTTGAGGAACAGCTCGGGGGCGATCCGCAGGAACAGGTCGATGTCGAAGGCGTTCATGTGGGTCCGGAACGGCCGGGCCGCCGCGCCGCCGTGCTGCACCTGCAGCATCGGGGTCTCCACCTCGACGAAGTCGTGCGCGTGGAAGGTGTCGCGCAGCGAGCGCACCACGGTGGCCCGGGAGCGGACCACCTCGCGGGCGGCCGGGCGGACGATCAGGTCGACGTAACGCTGCCGGACCCGGGCCTCCTCGGACATCTCGGTGTGCTGGTTCGGCAGCGGGCGCAGCGCCTTCGAGACCAGGGCCCAGCGGTCGGCCATCACCGAGAGCTCACCGCGCTTGGAGGAGATCACCTCACCGTGCACCGAGACGAAGTCGCCCAGGTCGACGTCGGTCTTGAAGCGGGCCAGCGACTCGGCCCCGACGCCCTTGGCCGAGACCATCACCTGCAGCTGGCTGCCGTCGCCGTCCTGCAGCACGGCGAAGCCGAGCTTGCCGGTGTCCCGCCAGCGCATCACCCGGCCCGCCACCGCGACCACCTCGCCGCTGGAGGCGCCCTGCTCAAGGTCGGCGTGCGCGGCCCGGACGGCGGCCAGGGAGTGGGTGCGCTCGACCTCGATCGGGTAGGGCGCCCGGCCCTCGGCCAGGATCCGCGCCCGCTTCTCCGAGCGGATCCGGATCTGCTCGGGGAGGTCCTCCTGAGGAGAAACGGGCACGTCGGGGGTGGCTTCAGCCGGCTGCTCGGTCACGACTGACCATCCTAGTCGGCCTTCTTATGCGCCTCGTGCGCCCGGCGTCAACCCCTGGTTCAGCCCTGTTCCAGGATCGCGCTGGTGGTCAGCGCGGCCCAGATCCGGGCCGCCGTCTCGCGCTCGGCCGGGGTCGGGCGGACCACCAGTTCCGGATCCTCCGGATGCTCCGCGTCCTGCCGGCCGACGTGCTCCACCAAGGCGACCGCCAGCGTCCGCAAACGGATGTTGAAGTGCTGGCTGGCCCGGGCCAGGGCGGCGAAGGCGGACGGGGCGTCGGCCCCGATGGCCCCCATCACCAGGCCCTTGGCCTGCTCGATCACCCGCCGGTACTGGGTCATCTGGAGCATCTGCTGGGCCACCTGCTCCTCGCCGGCGCAGTACTCGACCACCGCCAGGGCCTGGGTCACCAGCGGCTCGTAGCGGTCGATGTCGCGCAGCACCCGGCTGTCCGGGGTGCGGTCCAGGTACACCGAGAAGACGGTGGGCAGGTCCGACCCGAACTCGCCGGGCACGAAGATCGCCCCCCGGACCTGGGCCCGGATCTCGGGGGCGAGACCGGTCAGCTCGTCCAGGCCGAGGTCGCCGTCGTCGGTCCCGGCGGCCGGGCGGACAACCACGTTGTCCCGACGGAAGGCGTCCCAGATCGGTCCGTGGGCATGCTTCCACTGGGCCGGGTCGAGTTCGGAGGCCACCCCGAGCGCGGCGACCGACTTCGGTGTCCCGCCCTCCTCCCGGCTGTCGAAGGCCACGTTGATCCCCACCCCCAGACTGCCCGGGACCGATTGCAGGGTGAACTCGAGAAGGCTTGTCAGCAGTTCGTTCCCGAACTCGCGGATCGTCACAGCAGGATCCTTTCCCAGAAGCGGCCGAGGCGACCGCCCATCTCAGCACCGAGGTTCAGCGCGCGCAAAGCGATCACAGGTGCCAGGCTCGATGAAGGCCCAGCAGCGGTGTTCGTTCCGCTCACCGGTCCATGAGTCGATGAGAGGAAGTTGATCAGGTTATGGTGGCCACCTCGTCCAGCACAGGCGCGAGTTCCTCATCCATCGCTGTCAGCGGTACCCCCCGAGAGGCGCCTGTGTCCCCCTCCCGTAAACGACGTCGTGCCTCGCCCGAGTGGGAGGGCCGCACGATCATCCGGATCGCCGCGCTCCCCGGTCGCGGTGTCTACGTCCGGCACCTCGGTCACCCCGAGGGAGTCGACGGTGTGCACCGCCCCACCGTGCAGATGCCGGGCTCGGCCCCGCGCCCCCCGGCCGCCTTCGATCCGGCGTGGCTGGAGCGGCATCTCGGGGACATGCAGATCGTGCACGTGCACGCGCTGACCCCACGCACCAGCGCCGAGCAGGTCGAGGCCGCGGTCAAGGCGACCCGGTCCGCCGGGCGCCCGCTGGTGGTCACCGCGTACCACCTGAGCGACCCGACCGGCCTGGACCCGAAGGCCTACGACGAGCAGCTGGACGTGCTGATCCCGGCCGCCGACAAGGTGATCACGGTCACCGGCACGGCCGCCGACGAGATCTCCCGGCGCTGGTCGGTGACCGCCGACGTGCAGCCGCACCCGCACGCGGTGGACTTCGTCCGGATGCGCCGGGAGCGCCCGGCCGTCGGTCACAGCAGCCCCTACGTCGTCGGCGTGCAGCTGGGCAGCCTGCGCCTGCCCAGCGATCCGGTCCGGGTGACCGCCGCGCTGGCCGAGGCCGCGCAGCAGACCCCGGGGATCCGGCTGGTCCTGTTCGTCCACGACCACCTGCTGGACTCGGACTCGACCCGGTACGACCCGACCACGATCCGGGAGATCGACCGGGTGGTCACGGCGGCCGGCGGGCAGCTGCGGGCGCACCGCCCGATGACCGATTCCCAGCTCTGGGACACCATCTTCGGCCTCGACGCGGCCCTGCTGCCGCCGTTCTTCGGCTCGCACTCGCTCTGGCCCGAGGCCTGCTTCGACCTGGGCACCCAGGCGATCACCCCGGCCGCCAGCCACGCCTCGCAGCAACGGCCGGGGCTGTCCTACACCACCGACGCGGACGGCATTCCGGAGGTCGCCTCGGTGGCCGCCGCCTTCGCCCAGGCCCGGGCGGCCGGCCCGGTCGAGCGGGCCGACCCGACCGAGCGGTTCAACGAGCGGGTGCGGATCGCCGAGGGCCTGCGCACCGGCTACGAGCGGCTGCTCGCCGAGAAGGCCTGACGCCGGTCTACTTACGGATCAGGTCGATCGCGATGTCGAGGATCGGCGAGGAGTGCGTGAGCCCACCGACGGAGAGGTAGTCCACTCCGGTGCGCGCGTACTCGCTCGCCACCTCCAGGGTCAGCCCACCGGTGGCCTCGATCTCGATCGGGGCCCCGGCGGCCGCCCGGGCCACCCGCACACTCTCGGCCAGCACCGCCGGAGACATGTTGTCGCAGAGCAGGAACCGGGCGCCGACCCGGACCGCCTCGACCGCCTCGTCCGGAGTGGTCACCTCGACCTGCACGGCGACCTCAGGGAAGCGCTCGCGCACCCGACGGTAGGCCTCGGCCACCGATCCGGCCGCGATCTTGTGGTTGTCCTTCACCATCGCGACGTCGTACAGGCCCATCCGCTTGTTCGTGCCGCCGCCGCTGCGCACCGCGTACTTCTCCAGCATCCGCAGCCCCGGCGTGGTCTTGCGGGTGTCCAGGACCTGGGCGCCGGTGCCGGTCAGCTCGTCGGCCCAGCGCCGGGTGTGGCTGGAGATCCCGCTGGTCCGGCTGATCAGGTTCAGCAGGGTGCGCTCGGCGATCAGCAGCACCTGGGTCCGGCCGCGCAGCACCGCCAGCACGTCGTCCCGGACCACCGCGTCGCCGTCCGCCCGCAGCACCTGTGCCTCCGGAACCGGTAGCCCGGTCCAGGCCGCGACCTCGGCCAGCACCACCGGGATCAGCGGCAGCCCACTGACCACCCCGGCCGCCCGGGCGACCACGTGCGCCTCACCCTCGGCCTCTACGGGGATCGTCGACTCGCTGGTCACGTCGTGCCCGGGCGCCCCCGAGAGCAACCCGATGCCCAGATCCTCGGAGAGCGCGTCGCGTACCACGGAGCGAACCCGCTCCGGCTCCAGCCCGGCCGCCGTCAGCTGCTCGACAGTGCCCGAAGGCCAGATGATTTCGGATTCCCAGTGATGCACGGTCAGCCTTCCAGGGGTTGGTACCGAGTGATCAGCTCGCCGTCGGGGGCGAGCCGGGACACCAATCGGCCACGCCAGGAATCTTCCTGCGAAGGGAAGTCCTCCCGGTAGTGCCCGCCGCGGGTCTCCTCACGCAGGGCGGCCACCTGGGCCAGCGCGGTGGCGACGGTGTGCAGGTTGGTGGTTTCCCACTCAGCGGTGCCGTGCGTGACGTCCACCTTCTTGGCCCCCTCGGGGAAGACGACCCCGGAGGCCACCGCGTCCAGATCACGGGCCGCCTGGGCCAACCCGGCCGCGGTCCGGATCACACCGGGCCCGGAAGTGGCGGCGCGCTGCACCTTCACCCGGGCGGTGGCCGGCAGCAGACCGACCGGGCCCGGCCGGTCCTCGGGCTCCAGCTGGGCGAGTTCCCCCCTGCCCAACCGGTCGCTCACGTCGTCCACAATTCTGTGCGCAAACACCAGCCCCTCCAAAAGGGAGTTGCTGGCCAGCCGGTTCGCCCCGTGCACGCCGGTGCAGGAGCACTCGCCGACCGCGTAGAGGCCGGGCACACTCGACCGCCCGTTCGCGTCCACCCGGATGCCACCGGAGTGGTAGTGCTGGGCCGGGGCGACCGGGATCAGGTCCTCGGCCGGGTCGAAACCGTGCCCGGCGAGTGCGTTCACGATGGTCGGGAAGCGGCGGTGCAGGAATTCCCGGCCGAGGTGCCGGGCGTCCAGGAAGACGTGGGTGGAGCCGGTCGCGGCCATCTGCCGGACGATCGCCTTGGCCACCACGTCGCGCGGGGCCAGCTCGGCCATCTCGTGCACCCCAGGCATGAACCGCACGCCGTTGATGTCGAGCAGCAACGCCCCCTCGCCGCGCACCGCCTCCGAGATCAAAGGCTGCTGTCCGCGGGCGTTCTGGCCGAGCCAGAGCACTGTCGGGTGGAACTGGACGAACTCCAGGTCGGCCACCTCGGCCCCGGCCCGCAGCGCCGCGGCGATCCCGTCGCCGGTCGCCTCGCGGGGGTTGGTCGAGGCCTGGAAGACCTGCCCGATCCCGCCGGTGGCGAGCACCACGGCCCGGCCCAGCACGGCCCCCACCCCGTCCCGGCTGCCTTCGCCGATCACGTGCAGGGTTATCCCGCAGGCGGTTCCGTCCGCGCTGGTCAGCACGTCGAGCACCAGGGCGTGCTCCAGCACCTCGATGCCCGGATCGTCGCGGACCGCCTCGAGCGCCGCGATCAGGGCCCGGGAGATCTCCGCGCCGGTCGCGTCCCCACCGGCGTGCGCGATCCGGTCCCGGTGATGGCCGCCCTCTCGGGTCAGCGCGATCTCACCGCTCGGCGTCAGGTCGAAATGCGCACCCAGGGCGACGAGTTCGCGCACCCGTTGCGGACCTTCGGTGACCAGGGCGCGCACCGCATCCACGTCGCACAGCCCGGCCCCGGCCACCAGCGTGTCCTCGAGGTGCTCGGCCGGCGAGTCCTCCGGGGCCAGCGCCGCGGCGATGCCTCCCTGGGCCCACCGGGTCGAGCCCGAGTCCAGCACGGTCTTGGTGACCAGCAGCACGCGCGGCACCCGGCGGCGCAGCCGCAGCGCGGCGGTCAGCCCGGCGATGCCCGAGCCCACCACGATCACGTCGGCCTGCGTCGTCCAGCCGATGTCCGGAGTGGCGAGGCGAGTGGCCAGGCGGGGACTCATAACGGACCGCCGATCACCAGGGGCAGGTTGTCGATCAGCCGGGTGGTGCCCACCTTGGCCGCGACCAGCAGCACCGCATCGCCCTGGTACCACTCCGGCACGTCGTCCAGCGTGTTCGGCTCGACCAGCACCAGGTAGTCGACGATCACCAGGGGCTCGGCGACCAGCACGTCCCGGGCCGCCCGGCGGACCGCACTGGAGCCCAGCGTGCGCACCGCCTCCCCGGCCCGCAGCGCCCGGGAAAGGGCCAGGGCACTCTCCCGGTCGAGCTCCGTCAGGTAGCGGTTGCGGCTGCTCAGGGCCAGGCCGTCGGGTTCGCGCACGGTCGGCACGGTGACGATCTCGCAGTCGAAGTCCAGGTCCCGCACCATCCGGCGGATCAGGAGCAGCTGCTGCGCGTCCTTCTGGCCGAAGAACGCCAGCTGGGGCCGGGTGAGGTGGATCAGCTTGCCCACCACGGTCAGCATCCCGTCGAAATGCCCCGGTCGGGAAGCCCCTTCGAGCTTGTCGCCGAGACGGCCGGCCGAGACCCGCACCCCCGGATCGCCGCCGGGGTAGACCACGTCCGGCGAGGGGGTGAAGACCAGGTCCACGTCCTCGCGGGCGAGCAGCTCGAGGTCGGCCTCGAGGGTGCGCGGGTACTTGGCCAGATCCTCGTTCGGCCCGAACTGCAGCGGGTTCAGGAAGATCGTCACGATCACGCTCTCGGCCCGCTTGCGGGCCTGGCGCACCAGCTCGGCGTGCCCGGCGTGCAGGGCGCCCATCGTCATCACGACCGCGACGGTGCCGTGCAGCTTCTCGCGAGCCACGGCCAGCTCGTCCCGGGTACGGGCCACAACTGTGGACATGGCACTTAACCTACTCGTCATATTCGGCCCGGCTCAGGGCCGCGGGCGTGACGCGCGTGACTACTGGGTGGGGTCGCCGTTCAGCGCGGCCAGGAGCGCCTCGGCGCTGCCGGCGGCCAGCCGACCCGAGGCCAGCGCCCGGTCCGCCGTGGCCCGGGCCAGGGACCGATAGGTCTCCAGGGTGCCCTCGCCGCGCTCGCCGAGGCTGCGGATCGCGGCCAGGTGCGAGGCCAGCGTGCCGGCGTCGCCGCGGGCCACCGGGCCGGTCAGGGCGTTGTCGCCGGCCCGCAGCGCATTGTCGAGCGAGGCCGACAGCAGCGGGGCCAGGAGCCGGGACGGATCGTCCACCCCGGCCGCCCGGAGCAGGTCCAGAGCCTGGGCGACCAGCGTGACCAGGTGGTTCGAGCCGTGCGCGAGGGCCGCGTGGTAGAGCCCGCGCATCGCCTCGTCGATCACCACCGGCTCGGCGCCCATCTCCACCACCAGGGCCTGGGCGATCGGCAGCACCGGGCCCGGGGCGCTGACCCCGAAGCAGCAGTCGACCAGCCGGCTCAGGTCCAGGCTGGTGCCCGTGAAGGTCATCGCCGGGTGCAGGGCCAGCGGGATCGCGCCCCGGCCGACCGCGGGCTCCAGCACCTTCCAGCCGAACCTTCCGCTGGTGTGGACCAGCAACTGGCCGGGCAGCCAGGCGCCGGTCTCGGCCAGCCCGGAGACCAGCACCGGGAGGGCGTCGTCGGGGATCGCGATGACCACCAGCTCGGCCCGCTCGACCACGTCCGGGATCGCCAGCACCGGTACCCCGGGCAGCAGCATGGCAGCCCGCTCCACGCTGGCCTCGGAGACCGCGCTTACCCCGACGACCGCATGCCCGGCCGCGCGCAGGGCCGAGCCGATCACCGCCCCGACCCGCCCGGCCCCGATCACGCCGACCCCGAGGCGTCCTGGGCGGTCGGCCGGCTGCTGAGATTCAGACACCTCGGCAGGGTAACCAGACCCGGGCGGTTCCGGGGTCCGGCCGACGACAACGCACCGGACCGGCACCCCACCTCACATTTTCCCGCCGGGTCACGTCTTCCCGGGTGGGTGGGGTGGGCCCGGCGCCAAACGGGGGGCCCGCGCTGAACCGGGGCCCGGCTGAACCCGGGCCGCAGCTGAACCGGGGCCCGGCGGTAAACCGAACACCGCCCCGCCGCCCGCGCCGTAGGGTTACATCGTGGGACGTCACGAACGCATTGCCGAGCTGGTCACCCTCGATCGCCCCGGGCTGGCGGTGGCCGATCTGGCCGCCGGAGCGGGCCGCACGGTCCGGGCCCTGCTGAAGCTGGCCGACACGACCGGCCACGAGCCGGCCCGGGTGCACGCCGTGGACGCGGCCTCGAACCTGGACGACGAGGTGCTCGGCGACGCCCGGGTGCGCTCGGTGCTGGCCGACCCGGACGAGCCGCTGCCGTTCCCGGACGCCGCCCTGGACCGGGTGATCTCGCTGAACGTGGCCGAGCACCTGGCCGATCCGGACCAGCATCTGGCCGAGTGCTTCCGGGTGCTGCGGCCGGGCGGGCTGCTGGTGCTGGCCCACAGCGACTGGGACACCGCCCTGTTCGCCAGCTCGGACGACGCGCTGACCCGGCTGCTGGTCGACCGGTTCGTCTCCACCGTGCCGCGGTTCGCCGAGCGGGCCGACGGGTTCATGGGCCGCAAGCTGCTCGGGCTGGCCACCCGCTCGGAGTTCGAGCTGGTCAGCGCGGACACCTGGGCCGACTGCCATCGCCGGTTCGACCGTGGTTCGGTGAGCTGGAAGGTGGCGATGGGGGTGCTGGCGGCGACCAAGGACGACCCGGCGCTCTCCGAACGGGCCACCACCTGGGTCGAAGGGCTGGCCCAGCTCGCGGCGGAGGGCCAGTTCCTGTTCGCGGTCACCGACGTGGCGCTGGTGCTCCGCCGACCGGAGTGAGCCCGAGCTGGAAGGACGCCTGGCAGGAGGCACTTTACGGCCCGGAGGGCTTCTACCGACGACCCGAAGGCCCGGCCGGGCACTTCCGCACGGCTTCGCACGCGGCCCCGGAAGCACTCGCGGAAGGGATTGCGCGGCTTGCCTCTTCAGTAGGGGCCCGATCAATTGTGGACGTCGGTACGGGCCGCGGTGAGCTGCTCACCGCCCTGCTTCCCATAGCCGGACAAGAGCTTTGGGGTGTGGACGTGGTCGGTCGCCCGCCCGGGTTGCCGGCTGCCGTTCAGTGGGCCGAGGGCCTGGACTCCCTGGCCCCCGAGGCCTTCGACGGCGCCCTGGTGATCGCCTGGGAACTGCTGGACGTAGTCGTGATGGACATCCTCGAGATCGACGAGACCGGCCGTCCGAGAACGGTCCTCGTCGACCCCGTTACCGGGCGCGAGCAGCTGGCGGGCCCACCGGCGTCCATTGATCTGGAGTGGATCGAAAGCTGGTGGCCCCTGGACCAATTGGAGGAGGGCGACCGGATCGAGGTCGGCCTGACCCGCGACCGGTTCTGGGAGGACCTGCTCCGAAGGGCGCCGAACGCGGTGGCCGCGCTGTGCGTGGACTACGCCCACACCCGGGCCACCCGCCCGGAACAAGGCAGCCTGAGCGGTTTTCGGGCCGGTCGCGAGGTACCGCCGCGCCCGGACGGGACGATGGACATCACCGCGCACGTGGCGATCGACTCGGTGGCCGCGGTCGGTGGCCGGACGGTCGAGTGCACCACTCAGGCGCAGGCCCTGAAGCAGCTCGGGGTGACCGATCCGGAGTTGCTGGACGAGGGTGGGCTAGGTGGGTTCGCCTGGCTGCTGCAGGAACTCTGAGTGCTCCATCCAGCGCTCCGGGCCGGACGACTTGCGCGCCCGTTCGGCCCGGACCGACTGCACCGCCAGGAGCTGCGAGGCCTGGTCCTGGTCCAGATGGGAGGCCACCGGATCGACCGGGCCGGCCGTGGAGTGCACGGCGAACGAGGCCAGGCGGAGCCGGCGCTGCAGCGGGCCCTGGGTCAGGCCGAGGCTCTGGGTGCGGGCGTGCGGGACGATGTCGAGGTGCCGGTAGATCCGGCCGCTGCGGATCAGCAGGGCCTGGTCGGTGACCCGGACGCCGGAGCGGCCCCAGGAGATCGGGTCCACCCAGCGGGAACGGCGGGGCGCGGAAAGGTACCCGGCGACCTGCCCTCGGCCGGTCAGCCCGGCGTCCACCACGTCCCACGGGTTCTCCCCCGGTTCCACCCCCAGGTCGGGCAGCACCAGCGCGAGCACGCCGACCGCCTCCACCTTCGGCCCGACCGGGAGCAGCGTGCTGCCGGAACCCGAGTCCCGGCGGTCCTCCCCGCCGTATCCGGCGATGTTCACGTGCACCGTCCACAGGCCCAGCGCCCGCCAGAGCAGCCCCTGGCTGAGCCGGACCGCCTGGACCCGGCCGGGCGGGACGGTCTGGGTGCGCTGCTCGAGAAGGCCGTAGCGCAGGCGCAGACCGTCGGGTGAGTCGGAGATCCGGAAGCCGAAACCCCGGCTGAACCGGGCCCACAGCACACCGGCGGCGCCCAGCAGCGGGGCGAAGGCGCCGACCAGCGGGCCCGGGTTGCCGATCAGGATGCTGATGATCCCGAGCACCAGCACACCGCCCACGAACCCGATGGCCGGACCGCTGACCAGCAGGGAAAGGATCAGCCGGGCGACCGGGATCTCCAGCGTGGAGCGCTCCGGGGCCTCCGGCGCGTCCGGGCCCTCGTAACGGACCCCGGCAGCCGCGGCCAGCAGATGGTTGCGCAGGGCGCGGGCCTCGTCCTCGCGCAGGAAGGAGAGCGCGATGTTCGACTCCTTGCCGCCGGCCACCTCCACGGTCAGCCGGGCCAGGCCGAGCAGCCGGGCGAGGAAGGGCTGCACCACGTCGACCGCCTGCATCCGGTCCAGCCGGGCCCGGCGCTGTTTGCGGAAGAGGATGCCGGTGTGCAGTTCCAGGGCCTCGTCGAGCACCCGGAACCGGGTCGCCCGCCAGGAGGCGAAGGCCAGGCCGACGCCGAGCAGGACGACCAGGAGCAGCACCGCACCGCCGCCGGCCAGCCAGCGGCCGGCCAGATGCGGACGCTCGAAGTCGGTGTCGCCGGAAACCACGTCGTTGCCCAGGCTCTGGACGACGAACACCAGCACCACGGCCAGCACCTGCCAGGACCGCAGCAGCGGGGTGGCCGGGTGCATGACGTGCCACTGCCCGTCAGCCAGCCCGGAAGGAGGGACGAACGCCGGGGAGGTCCGGGGGTCGGACGGCTGGGTCACAGCCCCGCCAGCCGGGCCTCGCCGCGGGAGGCCAGCCGGTCGCGCAACCGCCCGGCCTCGGTGGCGTTCAGCCCGGGGATCCGGGCGTCGGTCGCGGCCGAGGCGGTGTGCAGCTGGACGTGCGCCACCCCGAACAGCCGGTCGACCGGACCGGCCTGCACATCGACGAACTGCATCCGGCCGTAGGGCACCACGACCAGCGCCCGGAACATCACTCCGTGCCGGATCAGCAGGTCGTCGGCCCGCTCGGCGTAGCTCCAGGCCCGCACCTGGCGCCCGATCAGCCACCAGACCCAGACCAGGCCGAGCCCCGACCCGGCCACCGGGATCCAGAACCAGACGGTGGTCAGCACCGCCAGCACCCCGAAGAGGACGGCCCCGGCCCCCGCCACCAGCGCGGCCAGGGTCCGCCGGACCCGGGCCAGGGCCGGTGATATCGGCGTCCAGGTCACGCCGTCCGCGTCGAACACGTCGCCCAGAAGCCCGCCCGTCGCGCCCATGTCCCGCAGGATGTCACACGGGCCGCGCCGCTCCTAGACCTCGCCGGTTCGCACTGACTGCCCCCGGGTTCCCGGTGACCGCGAGAAGAAACTCCATGATCACGGGGAAAGAAGTCCATGATCACGGCAGGATTTTGAGGGGTGCGGTCCTCCCCACGAGCTATCGGTGATCATGGACTTTCTCCCCCGCGATCATGGACTTTCTCCCCCGTGATCATGGAACGGCCGCCTCGGAGGCCCCGTCGTGCGTGGCAGACTCGGCGCGTGACGTCCACCGAGCCGGTCCCGGCCGATCCCCGCGCGCTCACCGTGGCGCTGGGCTCCGCCGGCCTCGCCACCTCGGACATGGTGCTCAACATCGGCCCCCAGCACCCGGCCACACACGGCGTGCTGCGGCTGCGGATCGTGGTCGACGGCGAGCGGGTGATCAGTGCCGAGCCGATCGTCGGGTACATGCACCGCGGCGCCGAGAAGCTTTTCGAGGTGCGCGACTACCGGCAGATCATCGTGCTGGCCAACCGGCACGACTGGCTCTCCGCCTTCGCCAACGAACTGGGCGTGGTGCTGGCCGCGGAGCAGCTCCTGGGCATGGAGGTGCCGGAACGCGCGATCTGGGCCCGCACCCTGCTGGCCGAGCTGAACCGCGTCCTCAATCACCTGATGTTCCTGGGTTCCTACCCGCTGGAGCTGGGCGCGATCACCCCGGTCTTCTACTCCTTCACCGAACGGGAGGAGCTGCAGGCGGTGATGGAGGAGATCTCCGGCGGCCGGATGCACTACATGTTCAATCGGGTCGGTGGGCTGAAGGAGGATCTACCGGCCGGCTGGACCGCCCGGGTGCTGAAGGCGATCGCCTCGGTGCGGCGGCGGCTGCCCCGGCTCGAGGGGCTGATCGTCGGCAACGAGATTCTGCGGGCCCGGACGCGCGGGGTCGGGGTGCTCTCGAAGGAGACGGCCGCGGCGTACGGAGTGAGCGGCCCGGTCGCCCGGGCCAGTGGGCTGGACCTGGATCTACGGCGGGACGATCCGTACCTGGCCTACGGCGAGCTGTTCGCGCCCGGCGGTCCGGGCCGGGTGGTGACCCGGACCGAGGGCGACTGCCTGGCCCGGTTCCAGGTGCTGCTCGAGCAGGTGCACGTGAGCCTGGACCTGGCCGAGGCCTGCGTGGACCGGCTGCGGTCACTGCCGCCCGGCCCGATCAACGTGAAACTGCCGAAGGTGCTGCGGGTTCCGGAGGGTCACGTCTACCGCTGGACGGAGAACCCGCTCGGGCTGAACGGTTACTACCTGGTCTCCAAGGGCGACAAGGTGCCGTGGCGGCTGAAGCTGCGCTCCGCCTCGTTCAGCAATGTCCAGGTGCTCAGCGAGTTGCTGCCGGGCACGCTGATCGCCGACCTGGTGGCGATCCTGGGTTCGACTTTCTTCGTGGTCGGCGACGTAGACAAATAAAAGACGCTTTCGGGCGGCGGTTCTATTTGCTGCAGTCGATCGTGGTCAGGCCGTCTGCGGCCTTCACCGCAGTGTTGTTGCAGCGCACCACGTTCCCGCTGTGCCGCTTCGTCACGTTGATCGCGTAGCCGCTGCCGTCGACGGTGGACTTGTTGGCACTGAACAGGTTCCGCCAGCCCCAGCCGTCCAGGATCTCGATCACCTTGTACCCGTCGGCCTTCGAGGTGGCCCCGGTGTTCCCGGAGATCAGCCAGCCGTTGCCCTTCACGTCGACCCAGCTGTCGCCCTCGGTCATCGCCTCACCGTCGAAGGTGTTCCCGTACAGCACCCCGCCCGAGGTGCCCTCCTTGATGTCGACCGACTCGGCCGTGGTGCCCGAGATCCGGTTGCCGATCACGAAGTTGCTGTTGCTGGGATCCGGCTTGCACTTGGTGTACTCGCACCAGTTGCTCTGCGCGGTACCGATGTAGACGCCCTCGCCGTACTGCGGCTTACGGTTGCCGGTGTCCCGGATGGTCAGGCCCCGCACCACGTTCCGGCTGCTGCCGGTGCGCAGGTGCACGGCCTCGTCGCCGATGTGCTCGACCAGCAGGTTCTGCAGGCCGATGTCCTGGCCCGCGTCCACCATCACGCCCTTCTGCCCGTTCCGGACGGTGAAGCCGTTCACCCGCCACGACGAGGCTCCGTCGAAGTGCAGCGTGTAGCCGCCCTTGATCGCCCCGGCCTCGAGCACCGCGTCCCGGCTGCCGCACAGGTAGATCGGCTTCTTCGCGGAACCGTCCCGAGTGGTGCGGAACTCACCGGTGTAGAGGCCGTCCGCGATCCGGATCGAGGCCCCGGCCCGGGCGGTGTCCAGCGCCTTCTGCAACTGGTCGCTGGTGGACACGGTGACCGTGGCGGCCGGGCAGGTGAAGGCCGCGATCGGCGGCTTCTTCCATTTGGTCAGGGCGGGCAGCTTGGCGGTGCGGGCAGCCGCGCTGACGTCGTTCTCCGGATCCCCGGAACCGTCGGCACCGTCGGCGGTCTCGGTCGGCGCCTCGGAAGCACCGGCCGCCGGAGTGGTCTGCGGGATCGCGGCCTGCGGCGTGGCTATGTCCGCGCGGGCCGGGGGGTTCTGGTCATCTCCACCGTGCCCGACGGCCCAGCCCGCTCCGAACGTCACCGCCAGGCCGAGGGCCGCCGCGACGATCAGCGGGCGGTTCTTCGCGGTGTTCACCGGCCCACCACCCGACGCCGGCGCGGCGGTTCCGGGCTACGCCGGGACTCGGCGATGGCCAGGTCGATCACCGTGGCCGCGGTCGGCCCGGGCGGCTCCGGCGCCGTCCAATCGTCCCTTAGTTCCAGTTCTTCGGGTTCCCGTTCCGGCTCCCGGGGCGGCTCGGGAACCTGGCGGGGCAATGCGAAGGACTGGTGCGGGGTTTGCAGCCATTCGGCCGCGACCGGGGGTTCCGGGTCGGCGTAGTCCGGGAAACCGGCCTGCTGGGAACGGTTCTGGGCGGGCTGGACCCGGCGGGCCGGCATCGCCGGGACCGGTCGGGGACGCTGCCCCGGCTGAACCGGGCTCATCGAGTTCATCGGGTGAGTCGGGTGGGTGGGGCGCGCGGCCGGGACCCGGGGCCGGTGCGGACGGGCCGCCGGTGGCTGCGACGGGTGCGTCTCGGGGCGATTCGGGTTGGTGTGCACCGGGTTCTCCCGTTCCGGGGCAGACCCGGCCGCGGGTTGGTCGCCGACGGCCTGACGCGGCCCGCCCCCGGAGATCAGTGGATCAGCCCGGTAGGGGGTCCGGGTACCGCCACGCCGGGGACGGCTCATCGCCAGCAGCAGGATCCCGATGCCGATCCAGACCATCGTGAGCGGATGCAGAAGAATGCTCAGGAGCGAGTCTTTGGTGACGGTCCGGGACCATCCGGAATCATCGGTGTCGCGCAGCACGGGGGCTTCACCGGAGACCCGCACCGTGTCGATCGGCGAGGTGCCGGAGCCGCGCAGCTGGTTGCCGTCGGCCTTGCTGCCGGCCACCACCCCGACGAAGGTGAAGCCGTGCAGGGTGACTCCGGAGGTGGAGTTGTCCCGCAGCGTCGCCACCGCGTCCCGCACGTGCACCCCGGTCGCCGCGCCGATCACGTTGTTCGAGGTCAGCTCGACCCGCGAGGCGTCCCGCACCTGGATCCCGTTGGTCTGCACATCCTTCACCGTGTTGCTGCTGACCTGGGCGTCCTTGGCCGCGTCGGAGACGACGATCCCGGAGTGCCCGCCGGACACGGTGTTTCCCTGCACGCTGATCGCCACGCCCCCGGCCACGTGCACCCCGATCCGCCCGTTGCCGGTGCTTCGGCTCGTGGTCAGCACGTTGTTGCCGAAGGGCCGGGTGGAGGCACCGCTGGGCGAGGGGCCCTGGGCAAGCGGGCTGCCGGACAGCACCACCCCGTCGCGGCCGTTGTCCCGCACGTCCAGCCGGGTCAGGATGCTGCCCTCGACCTCGCGGTTGACCACCACGCCGTCCACCGCCGAGCGTTCCACCCGGACCCCGGTGATCGTCGCCGCGTCCACGTTGCGGTGCAGCACCAGCCCGTCGACCAGGCTCTTGCTGATCACCGTGTCGACCACGCGGGGGCCCGAGGCCCCGGAGATGAACAGCCCGAAGGCGTTCCCGGTCATCGTCGCGTCGCTGATCGAGGAGGCGAAGGACTGGTTCTCGTCCTGCGCGGTGCTCGGGAGCTTGCCGGCCGGCAGCACGTCGGTGTGACTGGTGGCCCGCTGGGCGACCGGATCGTCGAGCACCCCGGTGGCCGCGCTGCCGGTCAGGCTGGTGGTCGGCACCTCGCTGGAGGAGACCACCGAGACCCCGCCGGTGCGCCCGCTCCAGAACCCGAGCCGGCTGAACTTGGTGTCGGTGACCACCAGCTGGCCGCTGGCCCGGACGTAGGCCCGGCCGTCCCCCAGGTCCTGGTCGGGCCGGCCGTGGGTCTCGTCCCAGCTGGTGATCGAGATCGGCGCGGTGGCGGTGCCGTTCAGCCGGATCCGGCCGCCGTCGGTGACCAGGGAGGTGAAACCGTCCGGGCCGGAAGACA
Organism: Kineosporia aurantiaca JCM 3230; assembly: GCA_000719025.1. Lineage (GTDB taxonomy): Bacteria > Actinomycetota > Actinomycetes > Actinomycetales > Kineosporiaceae > Kineosporia > Kineosporia aurantiaca. Next base: position 674,823 of record JODP01000006.1, on the reverse strand, counting down.
TTTTGAGCTTGAGCGGGCGGTTGGGGCTGAGCGACAGCGTCGCCCCCGGGCCGACCAGCACGTGTTCGCGCAGCAGGAACGAGCCGTCGGCCTGGGGAAGCAGCGTGTCCGGGGACAGCCGGCGCAGGTCGTCCCAGCTATAGGGGCGCTTACGGGCGGTCAGGACCAACGTGTACTGGCCGTTCGGCCGGGCCCGGTACGGCTTCGGGTGCAGTTTGGTGGTCAGCAGGGCCTGAGTGACCCGCCGGTCCTCCCCCGCAACCAGTTCGGCCTGCCGCTTCGGGTCGGCCCGGGCGGCCTTGGCGGCCAGCCCCTGCAACGCCGGATCGGTGGGCGCCGCCGTCCGTGGGGCCGCTCCAACCCCGGCCACCCCGAGCGCCCCGATCAGACCGCCGGTGACCGCGACGATCGCCGCCGCGCGCCGCTTGCGACCACGAAAAGGTCTAGCGGACATTGAGAACCACCCCATGGCCGTTCTCGTCGATGGTCACGCCGAGCGAGGCGTTGTCCTGCCCGTCCCCGCCGGTCTGGTCGGCGTGCCGGGTCAGCCAGCCCTGCTTGTTCATCGTGACGAACGCGTAGAGCTTGATCGGCAGCGAGATCAGGATGACCACCAGGGTCACCAGCGGCAGCAGGACGATGTCGGCCGGGTGCCGGCGCAGGTGCGAGATGCTGCGGACGAACCGGCCGGCCATCAGCCAGGCCAACGACAGCCCGACGCCCAGCCAGCCGGGCGCCATCCGGGACAGCAGCAGGTAGGTCAGGGCCATCCCCATGGTGACCGGGGTGAGCAGGATCTGCAGCACGGTGATCTTCGAGACGAACGGCACGTCGCGCAGCCAGCCCTTCCAGAGCGCGGTCAGATAGCAGCGGTAGGAGTTCCGGCTCCAGCGCACCCGCTGCTTCACGAACCCGCTGAAGGTGGCCGGGAACATCGACAGCGCACGGGCGGTGGACTGGAACACCGTCTGGTAGCCGGAGGCCAGCACCAGCCAGGTGAGCCGGCCGTCGTCCCCGGCAATGCAGCGGCGGCCGAGGAAGAACTCGTGCTCCAGGTTCTCCAGCACCGGCAGCACGGCGGAACGGCGGTAGGCCGCGGTCCGCCCGGATACGCAGATCACCCCGCCGGCCCGGCCCATGGCCGGCACGTAGTCGTAGTAGCGCAGGTCGATGATCCAGTCCGCGATCACCCGCCAGATGCTCGACCAGCGTTTGTAGACCTTCTGCTGGGTCGCCACCGCACCCACCTGCGGATCCTGGAAGGGCATCTGGACGGACGCGAGAAGGCCCGCCTCCCAGGCGGTGTCGGAGTCGGTCAGGACCAGCACCTCACCGCGCGCGGCCCGGATCCCGACGCCCAGCGCCGAGCGCTTGCCGCGGTGCGCGAACGGCAGCACCCGCAGCCGGGGGTCGGCGACCCGGTTCAGCATCTCGATGCACTCGATGTCCTCCACGTCCGGCACGATGATCAGCTCGGACGGCCCCTGGGCGAGCCAGGTCGCCAGACAGCGGCGGAGGATCTCCACGTCCTCCCGGAAGGACGGGACGACCACCGAGGTGGTGGTGCGGAAGCTGTTGCTGACCGGCCGGTAGGCCCGGGACAGCACCCAGCGGTAGATCCACAGGCTCCAGACGATCAACCCGGCGACGCCGAGCGGCATCCAGGAGCGCAGGTCCTGCACCGAGTCCCACGGCACGAAGGCGTTGACGACGTCCAGTGGACCGGACGCCACGGGCGCGGCCCCGAGCGCGGGCGTGACTGCAGGCAGCAAGACCTCTCCTGGGGGTGGAAGAACGCGGCGTTTACGGCCGGGTACCCAGGGTAGTTACGCATCCGCGTGCATTCGCCGTTACCGGCAGGAATGGCCGTTCGGCCGATCCCTGAATCAGCCTCCGATTCAGCCGATTTAACGTTGCCGGGCGATCGGCAACGGCACTAACGTCCCTCCGATATCCTCCGTCACTGATTTCACACAGTGACGAGGCTCAGAGGCGGGCGTCGTCCTCGGAGTTGGTGTCGTCGTCGTCCGGGGGGACGCGGCACCAGCGCTGGACCACGAAGCCGGCCACGCTGAGCCCGACCGCGGCGAGCGAGGCCACGGCCGCCATGATGAACCGGGTGAGCCGGTCGCCGAGCAGGTCCGGCAGCAGGATCAGGCCCTGGCTGACGTACCAGCCGAGGATCAGCGCGCCCCCGTAGGCGGCGGCCTTGGCCAGCACCGCGGTGCGGGCGGCGACCAGCGGGTCGATCGGCCGCTTCATGCCGCTGCGGGCGCTCGGGTCGGTCTGTTGCCAGCGCCGCATCGGCAGGCCGGCCGCGATCACCACGAGCAGCAGGGCGAGCGTGCCGAAGACCGCGGTCCAGGGCAGCGGCGGGCCGTCGTTCCCCTGACCGGTCCAGGTGTCGAGCAGGACCCAGCAGACGGCCGTCGAGACCAGCCCGACGAGCACCGTGGTGCCGATTCTGGCGCCCTTCATCCGCGGATCACGCCCTGTGCTCCAAGTGCAGTTCGGGCCGTTGCCGCAGGGAGAGCCGGTCCGCGGCCTCCTCGAGCAGAACGGCCACCTTCTCGGTCCCGGTCGCGGTCAGCAGCACTGCCTCCGGGTCGGCGGCCAGCCAGGGGGCCAGCACGAACGCCCGCTGGTGGGCCCGGGGGTGCGGCAGGGTCAGCTGCTCGTCGTAACTGCGCAGGTCGCTGTAGCTGATCACGTCGATGTCCAGGGTACGCGGCCCCCAGCGGACATTGCGCTCGCGCCCGTGCCCGGCCTCGATCAGGTTCACCGTGGCCAGCAGTTCGTTCGGGCTGAGGGTGGTCCGGGCGAGCACTACCGCGTTCAGGTAGTCGGGCTGCTCCGGGCCGCCCACCGGGTCGGTCTCGACCACCGGGGAGACCACGGTGACCTCCAGCCCCTCGCTCGCGCGCAGGTCCTCCAGCGCGCTGCGCAGGATCATCAGCCGGTCGCCGAGGTTCGTGCCGAGGGCGAGCACCACCGGCACCGCCTCGGCGGGAGTGCGGTCCAGCAGGATGGTGCGCTCCCGCCGGATCGCCACCACCACGTCGCCGAACGTCTCGGTGATCGGTGCCTGCGGCTTGTGCACCGCGACATCGGCCGCGAACACCCCGGCCGGCGCCAGGCAGGCCAGGGCGATCCGCTCGGCCAGGGTCTCGATCAGGTCGACCGGATCGCCGCGCACGATGTCCGCGACGGTGACCGCGAGCTCGCCGTAGTGCGTGGTCCGGGTCAGGTCGTCGCTGGCCGCCGCGGCCGAGATGTCGGTGTGCAGGACCACGTCGACGGTGAAGTCCTGGCCCTCGCGCCGCTCGAAGTCGAAGACCCCGTGCGTGCCCCGGGCGGTGACCCCGGACAGCCGGATCTGGTCGAGCAACCGCCCCGACGCTGACGTCATCGGGCCGAAGCCCAGTCCCGCACTCACAGTGTTCCCGCTGTCCTTCCGACGCCCGTCCGAGTGTGCTCCCTGACCACGGCACCGACCCGGACGGCATCGACGCTGGCCCGCACCGCGTGCACCCGCACGCACCAGACCCCGGCGACCGCCGCCAGGGTACTGATCGCCGCGGTCGCGTCGTCGCGCCGGTCGACCGGGGCGGGAGCCGCGTCCGGACCGGCCAGCAGGCTGCCCAGGAACCGCTTGCGGGAGGCCCCGACCAGCACCGGCCGGCCCAGCCGGACCAGCTCGTCCAGGTGCGCGACGAGTTCCCAGTTGTGGCCCGCGTTCTTCGAGAAGCCCAGGCCGGGGTCGAGGATCACCTGATCCGCATCCATCCCGGCGGCGACCAGCGCGTCCAGGCTCTGGGTGAGCTCCGCGGCGACCTCGGCCACCACGTCCTCGTACCGCGCCGACAGGTCGTGCTCGGCCCGGCCCAGCGCCTGCACCCCGCGCCAGTGCATCGCCACGAACGGCGCGCCCGACTCGGCCACCAGCGCGGGCATCGCGACGTCCCAGCGTCCGCCGCTGACGTCGTTCACCAGGACCGCCCCGGCCTCCAGGGCGGCCCGGGCGACGCTCGCGCGCATCGTGTCGATGCTGACCGATACGCCTTCGGCGGCCAGCCGGCGCACCACCGGAACGGTGCGCCGCAGTTCTTCTTCCTCGCTGACCCGCTCGGCGCCCGGACGGGTGGACTCGCCACCGACGTCCACCAGATCGGCGCCCTCGGACCGCAGGGCCAGGCCGTGGGCCACCGCCGCGTCCGGGTCGAGCCAGCGGCCGCCGTCGCTGAACGAGTCCGGCGTCACGTTGAGGACACCCATCACCAGGGTCCGGCCCCGGCCCGGCAGGAGGGCCCCTGTGTCGGTCACCACGGTTCGTTCCTCGTCAGCCGAAGTCGGCGGTTGTCAGCGGTTGTCAGCGGCTACGGCCGGAGATCAGGCTCATCGCCTCGGCCCGGGTGGCCGGGTCGCGCAGCTGACCGCGCACCGCCGACGTCACGGTACGCGAGCCCGGCTTGCGCACGCCACGCATCGACATGCAGAGGTGCTCACACTCCACCACCACGATCACTCCGCGGGGTCGCAGGTGCTCGACCAGGGCGTCGGCGATCTGCGTGGTCAGCCGTTCCTGCACCTGCGGGCGCTTGGCGTAGACGTCGACCAGCCGGGCCAGCTTGCTCAGCCCGGTGATCCGGCCGTCGGTGCTCGGGATGTAGCCGACGTGCGCGACACCGTGGAACGGCACCAGGTGGTGCTCGCAGGTGGAGTACAGCTCGATGTCGCGGACCAGCACCATCTCCTCGTGGCCGAGGTCGAAGGTGGTGGAGAGCACCTCCGCCGGGTCCTGCCGGAGACCGGCGAACATCTCGGCGTAGGCCCGGGCGACCCGGGACGGCGTCTTCAGCAGACCGTCGCGATCCGGGTCCTCCCCGATGGCGAACAGGATCTCCCGGACCGCGCTCTCGATCCGGGCGGTGTCGACCCCGCCCACCGGCTCGTCCGTGGGGGTGTCGGTATCGGTGATGGCGTCCAGCTCTTGTGTCACGTCAGCTCTCCAGTGCTCTTCCCGGCCCCAACGCCCCCAACGCCCGGCCAGGCTCCTCAGATGAAAATCCCCGCCGCTACCGGGCGACCGGTAACAGCGGGGATTTCCTCGAACGACCTAGTTGAGGTCCCCGTAGTCGGCCGTGCTGTGACCGTTGGCGGAGCCGTTGGCCGAGGCCGTGGTGCTGCCGTTCTGGATCAGCCGGCGCTCGTTCGGGCTCAGCACCGGCGGCCGGTCGGAGACCGCCCGACGGTCGCTGGACAGCCAGACCGGCCGCTCGGGGCTCTTGCGGATCGCGCCGAAGATCTCGGCCAGTTCCGCCCGGTTCAGCGTCTCCTTCTCCAGCAGCGCCAGCACCAGGGCGTCGAGCACGTCCCGGTTCTCGGTCAGCGCCTGGTAGGCCTCGTCGTGGGCGCTCTCGATCAGCCGGCGGACCTCGTCGTCGACGATGCCCGCGACCTCTTCGGAGTAGTCCCGCTCGTGGCCCATGTCGCGGCCCAGGAAGACCTCACCGCTGCTGCGGCCCAGCTTGATCGCGCCGACCCGCTCGGACATGCCGTGCTGGGTGACCATCGCCCGGGCGGTGTTGGTGGCCTTCTCGATGTCGTTCGACGCCCCGGTGGTCGGGTCGTGGAAGACGATCTCCTCGGCCACCCGGCCGCCGAGCGCGTAGGCCAGCTGGTCGAGCATCTCGTTGCGGGTGGTGGAGTACTTGTCGTCCTGCGGCAGGACCATCGTGTACCCGAGGGCGCGACCGCGGGGAAGGATCGTCACCTTGGTGACCGGCTCGGTGTTGTTCATCGCCGCCGCCACCAGCGCGTGCCCACCCTCGTGGTACGCGGTGATCTTCTTCTCCTTCTCGCTCATCAGCCGGGTGCGCTTCTGCGGCCCGGCGATGACCCGGTCGATCGCCTCGTCCAGCGCCCGGTCGTCGATCACCCGGGCGTTGGCCCGGGCGGTCAGCAGGGCGGCCTCGTTCAGCACGTTGGCCAGGTCGGCGCCGGAGAACCCGGGGGTCCGCCGGGCAACCGTCTCCAGGTCCACGTCGGGCGCCATCGGCTTGCCCTTGGCGTGCACGTTGAGGATCTGGGTGCGGCCCTTCATGTCCGGCGGCTCGACCGCGATCTGCCGGTCGAACCGGCCCGGGCGCAGCAGCGCCGGGTCGAGGATGTCCGGGCGGTTGGTGGCCGCGATCAGGATCACGTTGGTCTTCACGTCGAAGCCGTCCATCTCCACCAGGAGCTGGTTCAGCGTCTGCTCACGCTCGTCATGACCACCGCCGAGACCGGCGCCCCGGTGCCGGCCGACCGCGTCGATCTCGTCGACGAAGATGATCGCCGGCGCGTTCTCCTTGGCCTGCTGGAACAGGTCGCGGACCCGGGAGGCACCGACACCGACGAACATCTCGACGAAGTCGGAACCGGAGATCGCGTAGAACGGCACCCCGGCCTCGCCGGCCACGGCCCGGGCCAGCAGCGTCTTACCGGTACCGGGCTGGCCGTAGAGCAGCACGCCCTTGGGGATCTTGGCGCCGACCGCCTGGAACTTGGCCGGCTCGGCCAGGAACTCCTTGATCTCGTGGAGCTCCTCGACCGCCTCCTCGGCGCCGGCGACGTCGGCGAAGGTGACCTTGGGGGTGTCCTTGCTGACCAGCTTGGCGCGGGACTTGCCGAAGTTCATCACCCGCGAGCCGCCGCCCTGCATCTGGCCCATCAGGAACCAGAACACGGCCAGCAGCAGGATCAGCGGGAGAACGCCGATCAGCAGGCTGGACCACCAGGAGCTGCGGGGCACCTCGTCGGTGAAGCCCTTGGTCGGCGGGTGGTCGGTCAGCAGCGTGACCATCTCGTCGCCGCGCTGGTCGATGTAGTTCGCCTCGACCTGGTCGTAGCCGTCGATCTTGGTGCCCGATTTCAGGGTCAGCTCGACCCGCTGGTCACCGTCGATCAGCTTGGCGCTCTCGACCTTGCTCTGCTCGATCAGGTTGATCGCCTGATACGTGTCAATTTTCTTGTACTGATTGGGCGCGAACACGCGGGCCCCGATGATGAGCAGGACCACGAAGACGATCACCCAGATCGCCGGCCCCCGCGTCAGTCGTTTGACGTCCATGCCGTGTGTTCACCTGGGGCCAATACGGCCCCGACCCTCCTGCTCGTGCTCAATAGGACGACGGTACACCGATGCCCACAGACCTACCTGTGTCAACCCGGTCGGCCGTGTACATCTTGCTGCTTGTCGCCGCTGCGGACGGTCACCCGTTCACAGATACCCGGGCAACCGGCGGGCAGCTATGAGAGGAACGGAGGAGGACCTCCTCCTGTTCCGCCCACTTCGTGCTCACAGCTTTCCGGGGCCGAACGCTCAGCTCGAGTAGACGTGCTCGGCCAAGGTGCCCACCACCCGCAGGTTGCGGTACTGCTCGGCGTAGTCGAGGCCGTAGCCGACCACGAACTCGTTGGGTATGTCGAACCCGACGTAGCGGACCTTGAGGTCCACCTTCATCGCATCCGGCTTCCGCAGGAGCGTGCAGACCTCGACCGAGGCCGGTCCGCGCGAGCCCAGGTTGGCGATCAGCCAGGACAGGGTGAGCCCGGAGTCGACGATGTCCTCGACGATCAGCACGTGCCGGCCGCTGATGTCGCGGTCCAGATCCTTCAGGATCCGCACCACCCCGGAGGACTTGGTGCCGGAGCCGTAGGACGAGACCGCCATCCAGTCGGTCTCGAAGCTGCGGTGCAGGGTCCGGGTCAGGTCGGCCATCACCATGATGGCGCCCTTGAGCACACCGACCAGGAGCACGTCCTGCCCGGCGTAGTCCTGCTCGATCTGCGCGGCCAGCTCAACCAGCCGGCTCTGGATCTGCTCCTCGGTAAGGAGCACCTTCTCCAGGTCGGACCCCATGTCTGAGGCGTCCACGAATCTCCCAGGTGCGTTCGGAAGGGGGGCGTCACGCCGGATCCGGCGGAACTTCAGCCTGCCACAATCCGGCGACGGAGGCCGACTCGGGCCCCCGCCCGGCGGCTGAGGCCCGGGTCACCCTCGGACCACCCCGGCGAGCACGGAACCGGGAAGAGCGACCTGACCACGTCCGGTGATCAGGAGCTGCTCGAGGGCCAGGGCGTGCCGGTGGTTCAGCGCCCCGCCCGGACAGCCGGCCTGCCGGGCGGCCCGGAGCAGGGCCCGCCGCCGGACGGCGGGCAGGGCGGCCCGAATCGGGGGCACGGCGATCTCCAGCCCTGCCGGTGCATGCTCGCGCGGGCGGAATTGCATGATCACGGGGGAAGTTGGGGTGGCTCCGGGTTCGAGGAGGGCCTGGTCCAGAAGGTCGGCGGCCAGGGCATCCAGCGCGTCGGCGTCCTCCCGCAGCAGGGCCGCGCTCCGGGCCAGCGCCTCGGCCGTGCCCGCCCCCAGCGCCTTCTCCAGCTCTCCGGCCAGCCGCCGGACCCGCACCCGGGTGTAGGCCGGGTCGTCGTTCGCGGGATCGTGCCAGGGGTGCAGGCCGAGGGCAGCCCCGGCCCGGGCCACCAGATCCCGGCGCAGGCCGAGAAGGGGCCGGCGGAACACCCCCCGCCGCTCGGCCATCCCGGCCAGGCTGCGCGCTCCTGAACCGCGCCCGAGGCCGAGCAGCACGGTCTCGGCCTGATCGTCCAGGGTGTGCCCGAGCAGCACCGCAGCGGCCCCGTGCCGGTCCGCAGCGCCCTGCAGGGCGGCATACCGGGCTTCCCGGGCCACCGACTCCGGCCCCCCGATCCGCCGAGCGCCCCGATGGCTACCCGACCCAGCCGACCCAGCCGACCCAGCCGACCCAGCCGACCCAGCCGACCCAGCCGACCCAGCAGGCCCACGGGGCCCACCGGCGTCCACCATCAGCAGTTCGACCGGATCCAACCCGAGCTCACGGCACTGCTCAGCCGCCCGGACCCCGGCTGCGGACGCCTCGGCCGACCATCCGTGATCCACCACCACGGCCCCCGCCCGGAACCCGTGCGCTTGGGCCGTGCGAACGGTCACCGCGGCCAGGGTCAGCGAGTCCGGCCCTCCGCTGCAGGCCACCAGCACCAGCCCGGCCACCTCGCGCAAACAGTCCCGCACCGCAACGTGAACCGCGGTGAGGTCGTCCGGCATGGCTCAGCCGTGCACCCGGCGCACCCAGGCCTTCGGGTCCTGGATCTCCTCCGGCTCGGGCAGGGTCTGCGGCGAGGTCCAGACCGCGTTGAACCCGTCCATCCCGACCTCGTCGACCACCCCGCGGACGAACTTGGCCCCGTCCGCGTACTGCCGGGCCTTGGCGTCCAGCCCGAGCAGCCGGCGCAGCACCTGGTCGATCGCCCCGCGCCCGGCCCGCCGCCGGGTGAAGCGCTGGCGGATCACCGCGACCGTGGGCACCACCTGGGGGCCCACGTCGTCCATGATCACGTCGGCGTGACCCTCCAGCAGCGACATCACCGCGGTGATCCGGGCCAGCCGGCGGCGCTGTTCGGGGGTCTGCACCGCGTCCAGCACCGAGCGCCCGTCGCCGTCACCGCGGATGATGTCCGGCAGCCCGCGCAGCGCCTGGCCGAACCGGTCGGCCACCTGGCCGGGCTCCAGCATCAGCTCGCTGATCAGCCCGCGGACCTCGGCCAGCAGGTGGTCGGTGAGCCAGTCGGAGGCGGTGAACTGCACCCGGTGGGTCTCCTCGTGCAGGCAGACCCAGAGCCGGAAGTCGGTCGGGTCCACCTCGAGGTCGCGCTCGACGGCGACGATGGTGGGCGCGATCAGCAGCAGCCGGCCGGGGCTGGCGAACGCGTCGTACTGGCCGAGCACCCGGCTGGACAGCACGCCGAGCAGGGCACCGATCTCGGCCCCGGTGACCCGGGCGCCGATCGCGCTCTGCCGGGCGCCGGGCAGCGGTTTGCCGCGCTCCTCGCTCTTCTGCTTCAGCTCCGCCATCACCGGGGCCAGCAGCGAGCGGAAGGCCGCGATGTTGGCCTTGGCCCAGCCCGGCCGGTCCACCACGAAGACGCCCTCGCCGGGGTTGGTCCGCAGCCCGGTGACCGCCTGGACGTGCGGGTGCGCGGTGATCGCGGCCTGCCGCAGCTGCCCGACGATCTCCTGGGCCTCGGCGGTGCTGACCTCGGGCCCGGATTTGCCGACCCGGGCCGCCGTCCGGGCCGCCAGATCCCAGTTGACCATGGTGTCGACGGGCTCGGGAGCCACCTGATTCGAATGGGCGTTCTGCGGATCCGCTGCCATGTCCCAACGGTACGGGCATCCGGGTGAGACAGGCGTCCGGAGTCACCCCCCGAGACAACCCTGAGAATCCCTCAGCAACCACACCCGGCGAGTCGGGCGGCGAACGCGTCCAGGGCCTCCCGGGCCCCGGCGGTGGAGGGCACCTGGTCGGCCATCACCGCGAAGACCAGGAACCGGCCGTCCGCGTCGACCAGCGTGCCGGCCAGCGAGCTGACCCCGCTGAGGGTGCCCGTCTTGGCCCGGACCAGGCCGGTCGCGTCCTTTTCGGAGGGCTCCAGGAAGCGCTCCTCGAGGGTGCCGGAGACCCCGGCGATCGGCATGCCGGTCAGCACCTGGCGCAACCCGGTGCCCTTGGGCCCGGCGTCCAGGGCGAGCACCGCGGTCAGAGTCCGGACCGGGATTCTGCTTTCAGCGGAAAGGCCGCTGCCGTCGGCCAGCTTGGTCCCGGCCACCGGCACGTCCTTCTCGGCCAGCTCGCCGAGCACCGCCGGGCCGACGTCGGTGAACTTCGCGCCCACCCCGCGCTTGATCGCGACCAGCCGGCCGAGCGCCTCGGCCACCGTGTTGTCGCTGTGGTTGAGCAGGTACTCGACCTGATCGCCGAGGGGGGCGGACTGCACCGAGCCGAGCGGGGCCGCGTCCGACGCCGCGGCCCCCCGGGTGATCTTGTGCGAGACGTTGATCCCCAGCCGGACCAGCGCCTTGGCGAACGACTGGGCGGCCGCCAGACCCGGATCCTTCGAGCGCGGCACGTAGTTGCCCACGCGCAGCCGGCCGGCGCTGATCTCGGCCGCGTAGATCGGCGCCACGTAGCCGTTGTCCACGTCCGACTGGTCCCACCCGGCCGCCATCGCCGGACCCTGGAACAGCGTGTCGTCGAGCACCACGCGCACGCTGGTGGTGCCCGAGGCCTTCAGCGCGGTGGCGGTCTGCTCGGCCAGGGTGGTCAGCCCGGCGTGCCCGTCCACCACGTCCTGATTGCTCTTACCGGCCCCCAGCAGCACATCGCCGCCGCCGACCAGGTAGACCGTCTTGCCCTCGCCCACCGCCGAGGTGGTGATGGTGTTCTGCGCCCCCAGCGCGGACAGCACCGCCGTGGTGGTGAGCAGCTTGGTGGTGGACGCCGGGGTGCGGGCGGCGCCGGCGGCCCGGCTGAGCAGGTGCTCGCCGGTCAGCGGGTCGAGCACGTCCACCGAGACCGACTTGCCGAGCTTCTTGGCGGTCATGAACTTACGCATCCGCTGTGTGAGCTTCGTCGCGGACACCTCGGGCGTGTCGTCCCCCACCGTGGGCAGCACCTCGGGGGCCTCCTGGGCGGGCAGCGCTGCTCCGGGCACCTGGGTGGCCTCGGCCGCGGTGATCGCCCCTTGGGGGGAGGTGGACTGCCGATGTCCGAACGGACCCAGTACCGTCAGAGCGACGATCAGTGCGGCGACGAGAACAGCGAGCACGACGGAGAGGCGGAGCACCAGCCGCCGGGCCGTCCGCTGGGTGACGTCAGACACGCCGGTCACAACCCATGTTCCATCGGTTCGAGAATAGTCTTGGCCGCCAACTCACATGCCGGAAGGTAGCGAATACCCGTGGACTTCGACGTCACCATCGAGATTCCCAAGGGACAGCGCAACAAGTACGAGGTCGACCACGAGACCGGACGTATCCGCCTGGACCGCATGCTCTTCACCGCCACCCGTTACCCGGCGGACTACGGCTTCATCGACAACACCCTGGGCGAGGACGGCGACCCGCTGGACGCCCTGGTGCTGCTGGAGGAGCCCACCTTCCCGGGCTGCCTGGTGATGAGCCGGGCCATCGGCATGTTCCACATGCGCGACGAGAAGGGCGGCGACGACAAGATCATCTGCGTCCCCTCCGGCGACCCGCGGATGGCGAGCTTCCAGGATCTGGACGACGTCCCGGAGTTCTACCGCCTGGAGATCCAGCACTTCTTCGAGACCTACAAGGACCTCGAGCCGGGCAAGTCGGTCGAGGACGCGGCGTGGGCGAACAAGGCCGCCGCCGAGATCGAGATCGAGAAGTCCCGTCAGCGGCTGATCGACGCGAAGGCCGCCGGCACGTACCACTGATCTTTTGTCTTAGGACGCTGCGGGGCCCCTTCGGGGGCACCCGCAGCGTTTGTTTTGGGTCGGCTGTGAATTAGGGACGCCCGGCGTAGGGCATCGCCTCGGAGCTGCGGACCGGGACGATCCGGACGTAGGCCCCGGTGTACGGCGCCTCGATCATCTGGCCGTTCCCGATGTACATGGTCACGTGGTGGATGGTGTCCGGGTTGGCCGGGTTCGTTGCGAAGAACAGCAGATCACCGGGCCGCAGGCTGGAGTACGAGATGTGCTCGACCGAGGAGTACTGCAGCCGGGACGAGTGCGGCAGGGCCACGCCGGCCTGGGCCCAGGCCTGCATCACCAGGCCGGAACAGTCGTAGCTGCCCGGGCCGTCGCCGCCCCACAGATAGGGCAGGCCGAGTTTGCCCTTGGCCCAGCTGACCGCGGAGTACCCGGCCGAGCTGCTGCCGCTGGACGAGCCGCCGCCCCCGGACGATCCCCCGGTGCTGCCGGACGAGCTGCCCGAAGAATCGCCCGACGAGCCGCTGGAGGGCTGCTGCGCAGCCTGTCGGGCGGCAGCTGCGGCCGCCGCCCGGGCCGCGGCCTCGCGGCGCTCCTCGGCCTGCTTCTGCAGCCCTTCCTCGCGCGCCCTCTCGATCCGGACCGACGTGCGCCGGGCCGAGGCCAGCTCGACCAGGGCCCGGTTCTTCTGCTTGGTGTCGGCCGCCACGGCCTGCTGGGCCGCCGCGGCTCGCTGTTCGGCGACCTGCTTGGCCTTGGCCAGCGCCTCGGCGGCGGCCTGGCGGCGCTTCAGCGCCTGCTCGGCCTGGGCGGTCAGGCTGTTCGCGACCACCCGGGCGGAATCCGCGCTGCGCATCACCTGCTGCCGCTGCCCAGCCAGGATCTGCATCATCGAGGCGCGCTCGAGCACGTCCTCCGGGCCCTTCGGGGAGAGCAGCACGTCCAGCCCGGACAGCTGCTGGCCGCCGGTCCGGTAGGCCTGCGCGGCGAGCTTGCCGACCTGCGCCTGAGCCCCGTCCAGCCGCTTCTTCGCCTGATCGGCCACCGCCTGTGCGGAGTCCGCGGCCTTCTCCGCCTCGTGCAGCTTCACCTGGGCGTAGTCGTAGTCCTCGGCCGCCTCACTGAGCGCGGTGTTGGCCGCATCGACGCGGGCCTGGGAGGCCCGCAGCTGCGCCTGGATCGCCGCCACCCGGTCGGCCACGTCGTCGGCGTGCTGCTGGGCTCGGCGCACGTCGTCCTGACCGGGGATCGGGTCGTCCGCGGCCGCACTCAGCGCCGGACCGCCGACCAGGACGGCAGCCAGCGCGAGAACCACAGCCGTGTCCCGCGTCCTCAATCGTGCTCTTGATAGCCCTGCTCGTCGTCGCACGTCGCCGCCTCTCCGCCTTACGGGCGTCCCCGCATCTGGGGCGTCGCCGCGTTTTCACAGCGGAGTTCGGCAGCCGCCCCCAAAGCCTTTAGCCCACCCGGGTGACACCCGTTCGGCCCTCACCACCAGCGTCCCCCTGTGACGGGAGATAACCAAGGTTCGTAGAGCCGACCCGAAAAGGTCCGGACGCCCGATGCCCCCACCCACGTCCGGCCGAGATTCCCGGTCTCCCGCCATGAATCCGGGCCGACCCCCTCGACCGGGCCCCAAAACGCCTCGTGGGCGCCACCTTCACAGGTAGCACCCACGATCTTGGGCCGCGGTCGGACGGCTGGCACGAGCGCGTTACACCCTCGAGCGGCCGACGAGCGCGAGCACCGCACCCACGATCAGCACGACCACGCCGATCCAGATGAGCAGCTGGCCGACGCCACCGAAGCCGACAACGGCCAGGACGACACCGACGATGATCAGAATCAGCCAAAGAGGCATGTACCGCTCCAGTCACTCAAGAGACGCTTCTTCAGCGCCCTTCGTTCGTTCCGACACCAAGATCGAATCACGGGGCGCGTGGGGCGGCATGTCGAGATGTTCAGGCCGTACCGATTCGTCTTCCCCTCGGCCGATTGCTGTGAAAACCGCCTACTCGCCGCACAGGTCGACGAGCAGCCCGAGCATGGTCGCCACCTCGTCCGGCGAGCCGAGCCGGTGGTCGGCCCGGGTCTCCCCGGAGCCGACCCGCACCGACACGTCCCCGGCCTCGGTGCGCAGCACCGCGAAGGCCCGCTCGTCGGTCACGTCGTCGCCGGCGTAGAGCACCGCGTCGGCCCCGGTGATCGACCGCAGCCGGCGCAGGGCGGTGCCCTTGGTGGTCGAGACCACCGACAGCTCAACCACTTCCTTGCCGTGGGTCAGGTGCATCCCGGCCCAGGCGGCCGGGCCGTCCAGGGCCTCCTGGGTGGCCTTGGCCGCCACCGGGCGCTCGGCCCGGCGGGTGTGCAGCACCACCCCGGTCGGCTTGGTCTCGACCTGCGTGCCCGGGTGCCGGGCGCTGATCTCCTCCAGTTCGGTGGTGGCCTTGGCCAGCAGCGAGGCCTGGGCCGCATCGAGCGGGGAGCTGCTCTGGTTGTCGCCCAGCGGGTCCTGGAACTCGGCGCCGTGGCTGCCGACCAGCAGGGCCCGGGCCGGCGGGGTGGCCACCCGGCGCAGGTCGGCCAGGGTACGGCCGGAGACCAGGGCGACCCGGACCCCGGGCAGCGCGGCCAGCTCGTTCAGGTGCTGCAGCGAACGCGGCAGCGGACGGGCCGCGGCCGGGTCCGGGACGATCGGCGACAGCACGCCGTCGAAGTCCAGCGCGATCAGCAGCGAGGAGTGCATCGCGAAACCCTCGAGCGCGGTGACCAGGCCGAGCGAGAGCGGCGGCCGGCGGTCGCCCGGGTCGATCGCCTCGAGCGGGTCGTCGAGCACGTGCCCGGGCTCCTCGAGCCCTTCGATGTCGTCCAGATCGGGCTCCTCCGAAGGGGTCCCGGTCTCGGTCGGGGACTCCCCGGTGCCGTTCGCGGTCTGCGCGGTGGCGACCAGGACCTGGTCAGTGGACTCGCTCTCGGAGCGGGCCTCGGCCAGCGTCGGGTCGGCCTTCTCGGCGGCCGCCCGGATCCCGGCCAGCTCGATCGTCTCGGTCGGCGGGCTGCTCACCCGGTAGCCGGGCGACGGGTCGGCCGCGGCCACCTTCAGGAAGGTGGAGGCCCAGCGGGCCACGTCGAACTCGAAGACCCGGCGGCGCATCGCCCGCATCCGGCGGGTGGCCTCGCGCGGGGAGAGTTGGGCGGCCCGGACGATGGCCGCCTTCACCCCGTCGATGTCGTGCGGATTGACCAGGAAGGCCTGCGGCAGCTCGATCGCCGCGCCGGCGAACTCGCTCAGCACCAGCGCGCCCTGCTCGTCGTACCGGGTGGCCACGTACTCCTTGGCCACCAGGTTCATCCCGTCCCGCAGGGCGGTGACCAGCATGACGTCGGCGGCCAGGTAGAGCGCGGCCAGCTCCTCCCGGTCCTGCGACTGGTGCAGGTAGTGCACGGCGGGGTGGCCGAGCTGGCCGTAGTCGCCGTTGATCCGCCCGACGGTGACCTCCACGTCGCGCTTCATCTTCTCGTACTCCTCGACCCGGTCCCGGCTCGGCGTGGCCACCTGGACCAGCACCGCCTCGGGCGGGCTGAGCACCTCCTCGGCGAACAGCTCCTCCACCGCCTTGAGCCGGTGCAGGATGCCCTTGGTGTAGTCGAGCCGGTCGACGCCGAGCAGCACCACCTTGGGATCGCCCAGCTCGCGCCGGATCTCGCGGGCCCGCTCCTGGATGTCCGGGCGGCGGCCGAGCTCGTCGATCTGCTCGGCGTCGATCGAGATCGGGAACGCGGCGGCCCGGACCTCCCGCGAGGGGTGGTGCTCGGGGCTGCCGAACCGGGCCTCGGCGGGCAGGTGGACCAGGCCGCGGCGGGTGGCCAGGCCGTTGCGCCGGCAGGCCCGGAGGAAGTTGTTCGCGTCCGCCGGGCGCTGGAAACCGAGCTGGTCGGCGCCGAGCAGGCCGTCGAGAACCTGCCGGCGCCAGGGCAGCTGGGCGAAGATCTCGTAGGGCGGGAACGGGATGTGGTTGAAGAAGGCGATCCGCAGGTCCGGGCGCTGCGCCCGGAGCAGCTGCGGGACCAGCTGGAGCTGGTAGTCCTGCACCCAGACCAGCGCGTTCTCGGCGGCCGACTGGGCGGCCTTCTCGGCGAACCGGCGGTTGACCCGGACGTAGGACTCCCACCAGTGCCGGTGGAACTGGGGCTGGGCGATCACGTCGTGGTAGAGCGGCCAGAGCGCGCCGTTGGACATGCCCTCGTAGTAGTCCTCGACGTCCTCCTTGCTCAGCTCGACCGGGATCAGCTGGATGCCGCGCGCCTCGAACGGCTCGGGGGCGTCGCCCGGGGCCCCGGTCCAGCCCACCCAGGCACCGGCGTTGCGCTGCATGACCGGTTCGAGGGCGGAGACCAGGCCGCCCGGGCTGGGCTTCCAGGTTGTGCTCCCGTCGGCGTTCACCTGACGATCGACCGGGAGCCGGTTGGCGACCACCACGAGGTCGCTGAGATGGCTGGGTTCTGGCTGGTCCTGCGACACGGGGTCGGCCTTCCTGGTCAGGTCCTCGGTTCGCCTGTCTGATGCCCTCGGGTGACGCAGCGGAGTCCCCTCCGGCGATTCACCCTTCGTGACGTCATTCACGCCTTGTAACCCTAGGCACGTTGGACACGGCACGCCTCCTGGCGCCGCGTGGCACTTCTCTCGCCCTTCTGTGAGTTTAATCCGATTTGGACCGTATTGGGTGATTAAAATTCGCCGCTCCGACGGATCGGGTCCTTCGATCATGATGCGCGATCACAGGGAGCAATGGACGACAACCCCCTTCCACCGGGTGCGGCGGCGCCTGGTCCCACCCAGGCGTAACGTCCCGAACGTGACCGAAGCATCTGAACAGACCCCCGTCGTCGCGCTGCTGGGTACCGGGATCATGGGCCTGGGCATGGGCCGCAACCTGGCCCGGGCCGGCCTCCCGCTGCGCGCCTGGAACCGCACCAGCGCCAAGGCCGAACCGCTGAAGGAGGACGGCGCGACCGTCGCCGGCTCCCCCGCCGAGGCCGTGACCGGCGCCGACATCCTGATCACCATGCTCTTCGACGCGGACGGGGTGGCCGCCGCGATCGAGCAGGCGGCCCCCGGGCTGGCGCCGGGCACGATCTGGCTCCAGACCAGCACGGTCGGCGTGGAGGGCAACGACCGGCTGGCCGCCCTGGCCCACGAGCACGGACTGGTCTACGTCGACGCGCCGGTCCTGGGCACCAAGGGCCCGGCCGAGCAGGGCACCCTGACCGTCCTGGCGTCCGGCCCGGAATCGGTGAAGCCGCGGCTGGAGCCGGTTCTCGCGGCGATCGGGGCCCGGACGATGTGGGTCGGCGCGGCCGGGGCCGGGACCCGGCTGAAGCTGGTGGTCAACGGCTGGGTGCTGACCGTGCTCGACGGCGTGGCCCAGTCACTCAAGCTGACCGAGGCCTTCGACCTGGACCCGGCCCTGTTCCTGGAGGCGGTGAAGGGCGGCGCGATCGACGCGCCCTACGTCGGGATGAAGGGCAACGCGATGCTGAACTCCTCCTACGAGCCCGCTTTCGCGCTGAGCGGTGCGGTGAAGGACGCGGGTCTGATCGAGGAGGCGGCCCGGGCGGCCGGGGCCGATCCGGCCTTCATCGCGATCGCCCGGCAGCACCTTCGGCAGGCCGAGGAGGCCGGCCACGGTGAGAAGGACATGGCGGCGGTCTATCTGGGGTACTGACCGGCCCACCAGCCCTCGCGGGAATGCCGCAGGGTGATGCTCATCCGCGCCCCGGCTCCGCCCGGCTCCTTGGGAACCGTGTGCTGCCACTCGTGCTGGCAGGCGCCGGCCATGATCAGCAGGTCTCCCCCGCCGGGCCGGAACCGGTGCGTCGGGCTGCCCGCGGTGCCGGGGCGCAGGAGGAAACGTCGCCGCTCCCCCAGGGAAACGGTGGCCACCAACGGGTTGTGCAACGTCTTGCGGTTGTTGTCGCCATGCCAGGCCACCCCGTCCCGGCCGTCCCGATAAAGGTTGACCAGCACCGAGTCGAACTCCACCCGATAGCGCTCCGAAACCGCCTTCCGCATCCGCTCCAGCGGCGCCGGCAGATCCTCCAGCCGATCCCCCGACCAGGCCGCGACCATCCGCGGCTCCAGCACGGTGCGCTCGTACATCCGCCGTTCCCGCTGCCGCCAGGGCGCTTCGGCCAGCAACCGGTCGAACAGCTGATCGTGCTGCCCGGCCCAGCGGGGCACTTCTTCCAGCCAGCTGCGTTCGTCGAGCCGATGCCGCACCAGCCGGTCGAAACCCAGATCCGGACCCGTGGGCTCGTCGAACAGCGAGCCCTGCCAGGCCAGCGATGATGGAGGCGCAACCACCTCTCGATTAGAACACCTGTTCGAAGGAAAAGGAACCGCATGCCCACCATCGCCACGGCCAAGCGCGTTGAGCTTCCGGAACTGCTGGAGTTCGTCCGCCCCCGGCACCGGGCCACGCTGGTCACCACCCGCGCGGACGGCAGCCCTCAGCTGTCGCTGGTCACCTGCGGAGTGGACACCGAGGGCCGGATCGTCATCTCGACCTACCCGGAGCGGGCCAAGGCGGCCAACCTCCGCCGCCGCCCGGCCGCCTCGGTCTGCATCCAGTCCGACGAGTGGAACGGCCCCTACGTCCAGATCGACGGCACCGCCGAGGTGATCGACCTGCCGGACTCGGTGGAACCGCTGGTGGAGTACTTCCGCTGCATTTCCGGCGAGCACCCGGACTGGGACGAGTACCGGGCCGCCATGGTGAAGCAGGGCAAGTCACTGATCCGGATCACGCCCGAGCGCTGGGGGCCGATCGCGACCGGGGGATTCCCGCCCGGCCGCGCCCCCCAGCAGTAGACCGGGGCGACTTGAGGACGTCCGTCGGCCCCGACGTCCTCAAGTCGCCTTCCGGTTTCCGGTCGGGTGATTTTGCGAGGGCGTGGGGTACGGCACCTTTGCGGGACGGTTACCGCTTCGGCAACTTACAGTTCGCAGGGTGACGAGGATCGCCATGTGGTCGGGGCCGCGGAACATCTCCACGGCGATGATGCGCAGTTTCGGCGCGCGGTCGGACGCGGCCGTGGTGGACGAGCCGTTCTACGCCTACTACCTGCGGGAGACCGGTCTGGAGCATCCCGGCCGGGAGGAGATCCTGGCCGGCCAGCCGCAGACCGAGCGGGACGTGGTGGTGGCGCTCGACGCGCCGCTGCCCAGCGGGGTGAGTTTGCAGTACGAGAAACACATGACCCACCACATGCTGCCCACCACCGGGCTGGACTGGGCGGCCGGCCGGGTCAACGCCTACCTGATCCGGGATCCGCTGCGGGTGATCACCTCGTACGCGAAAGTGCGCGATCAGCCCACGCTCTCGGACATCGGCTTCGCCCAGCAGATCGAGATCTTCCGGCGCTTCCCGGGTCCGGTGGTCGACGCGGACGACCTGCTGGCCGACCCGCCGGCGGTCCTGGCCAGGCTCTGCGCGGCGCTCGGCATCGACTACGACCCGGGCATGCTCACCTGGCCGGCCGGGCGGCGGGAGAGCGACGGCGTCTGGGCGCCGTACTGGTACTCCTCCGTCGAGGCGTCCACCGGATTCGCCGAACCCTCTGGCGGGCAACCGGTTCTGCGGGACGAACTGCGACCGGTCTGGGAGGCGGCGGTTCCGCTGTACGAGGAGATGGCCAAGCACCGCCTGCGCTGAGACGGCGAACGGCGCCGGGTCTGAAGGACCCGACGCCGTTCGGTACCGCTGGGACTACTTGACGCCGTACTTCTCGCAGGCCTTCTTCAGCTGCGCGGTGGTGCAGATCTTGTCGGCCGTGGTGGCCCCGTCGTCGATCACGTCCTGCACGTTCTCCGGGTAGATCGCTTCCGGAGCCAGCAGGACCGACGGCACCTCCTTGTTCAGCTTGGTGTCCATCGACTTGCCGCTGGCGGCCGCGTCGGCCCCCGCGGTGTCACCCTTGACCAGCTTGACCGCCAGGTCGGCCGCGGCCGCGGCCTCCTTGTTGATCGACTTGTAGATGGTCACGCACTGGTCGCCGAGAAGCACCGCCTGGAGCCCGGAATCGGTGGCGTCCTGCCCGGTGACGGCGACCTTGCCGGCCAGTCCCTCGGACTTCAGCCGGGCGATCACCGCCGCGCCCAGGGTGTCGTTGGCCGCCGCGACGCCGTCGAACTTGCCCTTGAGCTGGGTGTCGATCTGCTCGAAGAGCACACCGGCCTTCTGCGCGTCCCAGTCCGGCACGGACTGGTCGGCGACGACCTTGTAGCCGGCGTCCTTGATCGCCTTGTCGTAGCCCTCCTTGAACAGGGTGGCGTTGTTGTCGGTCGGCGAACCGTTCAGCTCGACCACGTTGCCGGTGTTCTTGCCGTCGGCCTGCAGGCACTTGACCAGGCCCTCGCCGATCGTCTTACCGACCAGCACGCCGTCCACCGAGACGTAGTACTTCGCGCCGCCGCCCAGGGTGAGGCGGTCGTAGTCGATCACCGGGATGCCCGCGTCGGTGGCCTTCTTGATCACCGCGGAACCGGAGTCGCTGTCCAGGTTGGTGATCAGCAGGACGCTGACCCCAGAGCTGATCATGCCGTCGGCGATGGTCTGGAACTTGGTCTTGTCGCCACCGGCGTTCTGGATGTCGGCGGCCACGCCGGCCTTCTTGAAGGCCTCGGTCAGGTAGGGACGGTCGGCGTTCTCCCAGCGGGGCGAGGAGGCCGCGTCGGGGAGGATCACCCCGACCTTGCCGCCCGCGGCCGAGCCGCTGCCGCTGGAGGAGCCGCCCGAGCTACCGCTGTCGGAGTCGCTGCCACAGGCGGAAAGCATCAGAACTGCCGCCGTGCCGAACGCTGCCGCGGCGAGGAAATGTCTGCGCATGGATCCGGTTCTCCCTCTGCCCGGCCTCACTGCCGGAGCTGAAGCAGGCCCCCCACCAGGGGGAGGCCGAAACAGGACGCCCGGCCTGGGCCGGGGGTGTGCGCGGACCTGCTGCGCCCCCCGCCGTCGACCGTGACGCGGTTATGTTGCAGCTCGCAACATAACCCTGAGTTCGGGCCGGGGCCAGCAAAATCCAGGGCCGTTGCCGCAGTGTTACCCGGAAGTGCTACTTACGGGTTAATCGGTGAGCTCCAGCGCGACACCTGTCGCCTTGGCGTGGTCGGAATACAGCTGGGCGATCCGCGCGGTCATCGGCCCGGTCTTGCCCGCGCCGATCGGCCGGGAGTCGATCTCGGTGATGCCGGCGATCTCGCCCATGGTGCCGGTGCAGAACACCTCGTCCGCGGTGTAGAGCTGGGTCAGCGACAGGTCGGCCAGGCGGTACGGGATCTTGTGGGTGGCGCTGAGCTGCAGCACCGTCTCGCGGGTGATGCCCTCCGGGCAGGCGTGCGTGTACGGCGTCAGCAGCTCGCCGTTCACCACCGCGAACAGGTTGGTGGCGTTGGTCTCGGCCACGAAACCCCGCCCGTCCAACATCACCGCGTCGTCCGCGCCGGCCAGGTTCGCCTCGATCTTGGCCAGGATCGAGTTGATCAGGTTGTTGTGGTGGATCTTCGGGTCCAGCACGTCCGGGCCGGGCCGGCGGACACTGGCGGTGATCAGCTTCAGCCCGGTGGTGTCGTAGACCGGGGCCTTGAACTCGGGCAGCACGATCAGCGTGCAGCCGGCCGTGTTCAGCCGCGGGTCCATCCCGCTGGTGACCTTCACACCCCGGGTCAGGGTGAGCCGCACGTGCACCCCGTCGCGCATCCGGTTGGCGTTCAGCGTGTCGGTCAGCGTCCGGATGATCTCCTCCTGCGCCGGGATCTGCTCGAACCGCAGGGCCAGGGCCGAGCGGCGCAGCCGGTCCAGGTGCTGGTGCAGGCCGTAGATCCGGCCGTCGTAGAGCCGCAGCCCTTCCCAGACCCCGTCCCCGCCCTGCACCACCGAGTCGAACGGCGAGATCCCCGGCTCGTCCCGGCCCCGCAGCACCCCGTTGACGCTGTAGATCAGGTTGGCGTTGCGCTCGTCATAGCGTTGCAGCACAGGTTGTTTCCCCTTCGGGATTAGATGCCTTCAGATGCCTTGGTTGGCGGTCTCACGGGTCCGGCGCAGCCAGTACAGGCCGATCATCGGCAGGATCAGCGGGATGTACCCGTAGCCCTGACCGAAGTTCGACCAGACCGTCTGGTCCGGGAAGTCGCCGGAGTCGGCCACGCTGAAGATCCCCACCGCGATCACCCCGAGCAGCTCGAAGCTGCAGGTGAACAGGGCGACCCGGCGCCAGGTGGCACCGGGCCGGGCCAGCGCCAGGGTGGCGATCAGGTAGACGACCCCGGAGACCAGGGAGAGCAGGTAGGCCACCGGGGCGTCACTGAACTTGGTGGCCAGCTGCACGATCGCGCGGGAGCAGGCGGCCAGGGCGAAGATCGCGTAGACCGCGACCAGCAGCCGGCCCGGCCCCGAGGTGCGCGGGTCGTCGTCCATACTTCTCGGCTCATCCACCGACGGTGCTCCAGATCTGAAACATCCGGGCCGTCATGACGGCCTCGGCAAAGCAGGCTATGAAAATCACCAGGACGCTGGTCCGGGACTTGTCGGCGGCCGACCAGAACACGCCCGCGGGCAGGATCAGCAGCTCACTCACCGCGTAGGCGATGAAGGTGGCGGTCGAGTCCGGCCGGTCGCCACTGGCTACGTAGGCGATGGCGACGATCAGCTGGACCACCAGCAGCAGCTCGAAGGCGACCAGGGCGAGCAGCATGGTGTTGCTGGCCCGGGCCGAGCGGGCGAAGAGGACCACGCTCCAGATCGCGGTGATCAGGCCCACGGCGATCACCAGGCCGGACAGGATGCTGCTCACGGGACGAACTCTATTGGCCCCCGAACTCATCGCGCGGTCAGGGCGGGTGCCTGGTCCGACGGTTGCGCCCTGCAGCAGGATGGCCCCATGTCTTATGTGGTCATCAACGTCCTGACCGTGCCCGGCGGGCGCGGCGAGGTGCTGGAGCAGCGCTTCTCCAACCGGGCCGGCATGGTGGAGAACAGCCCCGGCTTCGAGCACTTCGAACTGCTGCGGCCGGTCGAGGGGATCGACCAGTACCTGGTCTACACCCGGTGGAAGACCCGGGAGGACTTCGACACCTGGCAGTCCTCCCAGGCCTTCCAGAGTGGTCACGCGGGGGCTTCGCGGCCCACCAGTGACGGGCCGGCGGCGACCGGGTCGAGCATCTGGGCCTTCGAGGTGGTCACCGAGGCCTGAGGGTTCTGAGTCCGCCGTCGTGGTGCCGGGGGGGTGCGCTACCCCTCCGGACCGGCGCTGCCGCCTGTGCTGAGCTGGGAGCCCCCAGTCGGATTCGAACCGACGACCTGCTGTTTACAAGACAGCTGCTCTGGCCAACTGAGCTATGGAGGCGAGGTACCCGCACTCTACCGGCCGACGGCCGGTCAGTCCTCCACGAATCTCAGCCGGACCTGGGTGATCGTCGTGCTCCCGTCGACGTCCTGACCACCCGCTCGCGGAAGGCCGTGATTTGGGCTCCGTACCGGCGGATGTAGGGACGTTGGACGGTGCTGTTCAGGGGCGTGGTGAGGCCGGCAACTGAGCAGGCCGGGTTGGTTCTCCGGGTCGGGCTGGTACTCCGGGTCGGTGGCGCTGAGTCGGTTGCGGATGATGTCCATCTGGGCGTTGCTGCTGCCGACCGAGACGTACTGGGCCACCTGGCCGGCGCGGGGTGGCGTTCCCGACCGCGAGGGTGTTCGCCCGGGCCTGGTTGCTGCCGTCCCCGCCGGACATCCGCGCTGATCCGTCCTGCTGGTTCAGCCGGTCGGCGATTCACCGGCCGGGCGCGGGTCATGCACGGCGAACGCAGACCCGGCGCTGGCCGCCAGGCCGAAAAAAGCAGTCCGGCAATACGTTCCAGCGGCTTTCGGTTCCGGCCCAGCTTCGGGCGCCGAGGTCTGTTCGGACTGCTGCGACGTGGTCACGGTTCTACGACTCCTCGCCGAGGGTGGTCAGCCGATCCACGATGTGCCCGGATTTACTGTCCGTGCTGCGGCAGTGCACCCGAGCCCAGCCCGGCTGTCGCGTACGGTCCGCACCGATCGCCACGACCACCAGATCCGCCCGGCCGGACGCCGGAACCGGTTTTTCGGTAAGGATTTCACGCCATCGGTAAGCAGGACGACCACCGCGCCGCCATCCGGAACCGGGGCAGGCCAAGCGCTCATTACGTCGGCAAGACCGGCCTGCCCAACGACCTCGCACCCGAGCAGTTCCCGCCCACCAGCCACCAGCCACCAGCCACCAGCCACCAGCCACCAGCCACCAGGCACCAGGCACCAGGCACCAGGCACCACCCACCAGGCACCACCCACCAGCCACCAGGCACCACCCACCAGCCACCACCCACCAGGCACCACCCACCGGGCACCGGGCACCGGGCACCGGGCACCGGGCACCGGGATTGTGCGGTCCCGAACCGACCAGCTCCGGTACGGGCCAACACATCGGTCAGCCGGTCGCCCTCGTTCACCGGCTTCCGGGCGACCCAGCGCAGAAGTGCCTCCCGCGCCGCCGTCCAGGGAACCGTGGCCCGTGCTCGGCGAGGCCCACGCTGCGGGAACTGTCCAGGACGATGGTGACGTTGAGCGGTGCCTCGACTGGTGCCGGCCTGGCCGCCTGCCGCAGGACGGCACCCGCGCTGACCACGCCGATCGCCACCCTGACAACGATGACTGCGACTATTAAGGACGTTTGTGAGGCAGTGCCCGACAGGTCGCGAGTGGGCCGAAAGTCAGCTTATAGGTTATGAAATAGCTCACCCGACCGGCAAAAGATCGGCGGGAAAGCTGATTCCGCTGGTGTTGCTGTGAGTCAAGTGCCTAGTTTCGGTCCGTGACACATGGACCGCGCACCGTTCTGGTCGGCGCCACCGGCTACCTCGGCCGGATGACCGCGCGGACGCTGGCCGGGCGCGGCCTGGACCCGGTGCTGATCGGCCGGGACGAGCCGGCCCTGAACCAGCTGGCCCGGGAACTGGGCGACTGCGACTTCCGGGTCGCCGACCTGGGCGACCGCAGCGCGCTGACCGGGCTGATCCATCCCGGGGACGTGGTGATCAGCACGGTCACTCCGTTCCGCACGGTGGGCGAGGCCGTCGTCCGGGCTGCGATCACCCAGGGCGCGCACTACCTCGACGTCTCCCCCGAGCCGCCGTTCGTCGAACTGGTCTACCAAAAATGGAACCGCCCGGCCCGCGAGGCCGGGGTGGTGGTGATGCCCGCCGTCGGCTTCAGCTTCACGCCCGGCAACATCGCCGGCGCGGTGGCCCTGCAGGAGGCCGGGGCGCAGGCGGTGCGGGTGCAGACCGCCTACTTCGTGCTGGGCGACTTCGAGCATTCCTCGTTCAGCGCGGGCATGCTGGAGTCGGTGACCGGCGCGCTGTTCGACCCCGGCCTGGTGCGCCGCAACGGAGTGATCGAGTCGGAGCCGGCGGGCCGGCGCGAGCGCAGCTACACGATCGACGGGATCGAGCGGAACGCCATCAGCGTGGGCGGCTCCGAGCACTTCGCGCTGGCCCAGTTCCAGCCCCGGGTGCGGGACGTCGACGTGTTCATCGGCTGGCTGAGCCCGGACCAGGACGGCCGTTCGCTGCTGCCGAAGTCGGCCACCGGCGGCTCCCGGCTCTCGCTCGGCCGGGCCCTGGCCAAGCGGAAGCACCGGCAACTGGTCCGCGGCGCCGAGGACGGCCCGGACCTGGCCGGCCGCAACGCGATGGTGAGCCTGGTGGTGGCCGAGGCTCAGGACGCGGCCGGGACCACCCTCTCCCGGGTGACCCTGAGCGGCCCGAACCCCTACGACCTGACCGCGCGGCTGCTGGCCTTCCACGCCATCGCGGTACCGGAGTGCGGGCCCGCCGTGGCCGGGGCGGTCGGGCCGGTGGGTGCGTTCGGCCTGCACACCGCGGTCGAGGGGGCCCGCCAGGCCGGCCTCGAGCGGATCGACTGACGCCCATCCCTCCCGTTCGTGATCATGGACAAATCCCCCCGTGATCATGGAGAAGTTCCCCCGTGATCATGGACTTTTACCCCTGGGGGAAAGTCCATGATCACGAGGGAGAAAGTCCATGATCACGGGGAAAGAAGTCCATGATCACGGAGGGGTGGGGGTCAGGAGCCGACCTGGACGGGGCGCTCCTGGTCGGTGGGGGCAGGGGCCGGCGGAGTGTCCGGGCGTAGCGGCGACGGCTCGACGAACAGCGGCCGAGCCAGCCAGCCCGGCAGCCACCAGTTGTACTTGCCGAGCAGCGAGACCAGGGCCGGCACCAGCAGCGAGCGGACCAGGGTGGCGTCCAGCAGGATGCCCACGCCGAGTGAGGTGGCCAGCACCCGGATGTCGGTCTCCGGGGTGGAGGCCAGCGCGGCGAAGGAGAAGAACAGGATCAGCGCGGCGGAGGTGATCAGCCGCCCGGTCCGGCCCAGGCCCTGCTCGATCGCCTGACTGGTGGAGCCGGTGCGGTCGTACTCCTCGCGCATCCGGGCCAGCAGGAACACCTCGTAGTCCATCGACAGGCCGAACAGGAAGGCGAAGATCAGCACGGGCAGCCAGAACGTCATGGCGCCGGTCTGGTTCACCCCGAAGACCGCCTGCGACCCGTGCCCCTCCTGCCAGAACCAGGTCGCCAGGCCGAACACCGCGGACAGGCTGATCAGGTTCAGCAGCACCGCCTTGAGCGGCAGCAGCAGGCTCCGGAAGGTGCGCACCAGCAGGATGAACGTGATCAGCGCGATCAGGGCCAGGACCAGCGGGAAGCGGTCGTAGACGGCGTGCTGGTAGTCCTGCACCGTGGGCCCGGCCCCGGCCAGACCCTGGTAGCCGGGCAGGTCCTGGGTGGCCGCCCGGATGTCGTCGGTGATCGCCACCGAGGTGTTGTCCACCGTCTCGTCCTCCGGCACGACCACCACGTCGACCAGGCCGGACGGCGACGGCGCCAGGGGCACCGCCAGCTGCACGCCCTCGACCCGCTCGGCGGCGTCCACCACGGCGGGGACATCGGCAGACGACTGCACCGCGACACTGACCGGGGAGAGCACACCGGTCCCGATCTCGCCGGCGCCCAGCTGCACCAGGGCCTCGTGCGCCGGGCCGCTCTTGGACAGCGAATCCGAGTTGCTCATGCCGAACTGCAGGCCACTGATCGGCGCGATGGCCAGGGCCAGCGCGGCCACGCCCAAGCCGGCGGCGACCCAACGGTGACGCACCACGCCCCGCGCCCACGCCGACCAGGCCCGGGAGGCCTGCCCCTCCTTACGGATCCGCGGCCAGTCGACCCGCGGGCCGACCAGGCTGAGCAGGGCGGGCAGCAGGGTGAGCACCACCAGGGTGCTCATCAGCGGGATCAGCATGCCGCCGAAACCCATGCTGCGCAGCATCGGGACGGGCACCACGACCAGGGCGATCAGGCTGATCGCGACGGTGACGCCGGAGGCCAGCACGGCGTGCCCGGCGGTGCGCACGGCGGTCACCACCGCCTCGTCGTTCGATTGGCCGTGCGCCCGTTCCTCCCGCCAGCGGGAGACCACCAGGAGTGAGTAGTCGATCGCCACGCCCAGGCCGATCAGCGCGACCAGGAACTGGACGACGAACGACACCTCGGTGACCTGGGTCAGGCCGAGGACGACCAGGAAGGTGGACAGGATCGCCGCCGCGGCCACCAGGAGCGGCACGAAGGCCAGGAAGGAGGCGAAGACGAAGAGCAGGACCACCAGCGCGCCGACCGCCCCGGTCAGCGTCTCGGTGAGCACGCTCGGGCCCTCGCTGCTGTTTTCCGCATCGGCCGAGAGCTGCGAATAGCCAGTCATTTTCACGTCCAGACCGGTCTGCTGGCCGGCCTGGACAAGAGTCTGGTTCAGCTGGTCGGCGAGCGGGTCCGCGAAACCCTCGGGGGTCGGGGTGAAGAGCAGGCTGTAGGCGCTGCGCCCGTCCTCGGTGATGAACCGCTGGTCTCCGGTCTCGGCGTAACCGACCACGTGGGCGCCGGGCAGTTTGGCCAGCGCGCCGTCGATCTGCGCCAGTTCCTCGCGGTGGTCGGCGATCTTCTCGCCCGCCGGTGCGGTGTAGACCGGCACGTAGCTCATGCCGCCGTCGATCCCGTACGCCTCAATGAGTTTCACCGAGGTCTCGTACCCCTCCTGCCCCGGCAGCGAGAAGTCGTAGCTCAGCCGGTCGGGTACGGCCGAGGACGCCCCGACCCCGGCGACCAGGGCAACCAGCCAGAAGCCGATCACCCACCAACGATGCCTGACGACGAACGTGGCCATGGTGCGCACGGCACTCTCCCCTTAGTGACGACTTCCCCCCGCGGACCCCCTTGCCCGCTTCGCCGAGTATGAGGGACGTCACTCCGCCTGCGGATCAGGGATCACCCTGATCCCCTCCCCGGGGAAGCCCGCTCGTCCCGAACCCGGCATTCCCGGCTTCGCCCGCCGAAAGCGTCCCCTAATTGGAAACGGACGCCGGAGGCGACTTTTCAGCCCAGCGACCGTTTCGGGGGACGAAAGCGGGGCGAGATAGACACCGAAAAATGTCACCGGCGCCCCGGCCTCCCCGTGTCATCCCGGGGACGTGGCGTAAGGGTTCATAGACTGCGAGTGAGCAAGCCGTGTCTCGTTGGGCAGGGCGCGGGACACGATGAGGAGAGTCATGCCGCTAGGAGATCTGCGCAGGCCCCGGCGCGCCCAGCGCGAGGTGGCCGGCGTTCCCGTGGCCGAGTCGGAGGCCCGGCACCGGGCCCTGCTCGGTGCGCTCCCGGACGGCGTGCTGCTGCAGGACGCGAACGGCAACGTGCTGCTGGCCAACCCCCGGGCCGGGCAGCTGCTCGGCCTGCCCCGACTCGAGGAACCCCGCGGCGCGGTGCCGGCCCCGCGGCGCGGCGACGGTCCGGTCGAGTTGATCGATCTGACTGAGCCCCGGCCCTTTTCACTGCGCCTGGACGAGGTGAACCGGATCAGCGCGGCCGCGCTGCGCAGCGGTCAGCTGCAGAGCGGGCTCACCGATCCGATCCCTCTCGACGGCGGGCCGCGGTTTCTTCAGGTCACTTCGATCCCGTTGCTGGGGGACGACGGTCAGGCCCGGGCGGTGGTCAGCTCGATCAGCCCGGCGACCGACCCGGCCCCCGCCCCGGACGCCCCGCCGCGGCCGGCCGGGGGCGAAGACATCTTCCGCCGGACCATGCAGCACAGCCCGATCGGGATCGCGGTGACCGCGCTGAACGGGCGCTTCCTGCGGGTGAACCGGACACTCTGCCGAATGCTCGGCTACCGGGCGGACGAGCTGCAGGCCCGCACCCTGGCCGACATCGTCCACCCCGAGGATCTGGCGGCGGTGCAGACTCGGATCGCCGATCTGGTCGCGGACGGCTTCCACGCCCAGGACTCGTTCCGGCTGGAGCGGCGGTTCCTCGGGCACGGCGGCATGCAGCTGTGGGGCACGCTGGTGATCACCCCGATCCGCGACTCCGCCGCCCGCCCGGTCCAGCTCGTCGTGCAGGTCGAGGACCGCAGCGACCTGTACCAGGCGCAGGGTCTGATGACCCACATGACGCTGCACGACCGGCTGACCGGGCTGCCGAACCGGCCGCTGGTGCTCGACCGGATCCAGAAGGCACTGGACCGGACCCGGCGTAACGGGCGGCACGTGGCCGTATTGCAGTGCGACGTGGACCATTTCCGGGTGGTCAACGACAACGCCGGGTACGAGGACGGCGACGAGGTCTTGATCGAGATCGGCCGCCGGGTGGCCGGGGCGCTGCGGGCCGGGGACACCGCGGGCCGGCTCGGCGGCGACGAGTTCGTCGTGGTCTGCGAAGACATCAAGGACGAGGACGAGGCCGGGCTGGTGGCCGACCGGGTGCGGGTCGCGGTGAACGAGCCGCTGATCCTCGGCGGGCGCAGCCTGCGGCCCACGGTCAGCGTCGGGATCGCGCTGTCCGACGACTCCGAGTGCGATCCGCTGATGCTGCTGCGGGACGCCGAGATCGCCACCTACCAGGCCAAGAGCCGGGGCCGGGACCGCTGGGACGCGGTCGACACCACCCTGCGCAAGGCCGCCGCCGAGCGCCTGGACCTGGAGCACGAGCTGCGCGCGGCGATCCTCGACGACGAGCTCGAGCTGCACTTCCAGCCGATCGTCGAGCTGTCCGGACGGCAGGTGATCGGTCGCGAGGCACTGGTCCGCTGGCAGCACCCGGTGCGCGGGCTGATGCCGCCGATCGCCTTCCTCCCCGTCGCCGAGGAGTCCGGGCTGATCGTCGAGCTCGGGGCCTGGGTGCTGCGGGCCGCGGTGCGGGCCGCGGCGGCCGGTGCCGACCCGGGGTACGTGGCGGTGAACGTCTCGCCCAACCAGATGATCCGCCCCGGGCTGGGCGACCAGGTGGAGCGGGTCCTGGCCGATTCCGGCCTGCCCCCGGAGCGGCTGGTGCTGGAGCTGACCGAGTCGGTGATGCTGAGCAGCGCGCCGGCGGCCCGGCCGGAGATCGAGCGGCTGCACGCCCTCGGCGTCCGGATCGTGGTGGACGACTTCGGCACCGGCTTCTCGGCCCTGTCCTACCTCCGCGACCTGCCGGTCTCCGGGATCAAGGTGGACCGCAGCTTCACCGCCGGGCTGGGCACGGACCCGCAGTGCGACCGGATCGTCGAGGCGCTGATCGGGCTCGGCCGCGGGCTCGGCATCGACGTCATCGTCGAGGGGGTGGAGACCGAGGAGCAGAGCGCGCTGCTGGCCGGGATCGGGGTGCAGCACGCCCAGGGCTACCTCTTCGGCCGGCCCAGCCCGCGGTACGAGCTGGCCCTCAGTTCTAGCTGAGGTGGTTCACGATCCGGGTGCCGGTGAGCGGGCCCCAGTCCGGGTCGTAGTCGGCGTTCCGCAGGATCACGAAGCAGGAGATCAGCAGCAGCACCAGCACCGCCCAGACGACCACCCGGCTGGTGGTGCCGGCGGTGACCGTGGCCACCACCTTCTCGGTGCCGCGCCGCACCTGTCCCCCACCGGGCCCCCACCAGGCGGTCAGCACCAGCGCCACCATGCCCGCGGCGAGCGGGATCGGGCGGCCGGGGTCGGAGGAGGAGGACGAGCTACCGGTCTGCGCGGCGGCCGCGATGAACGCCACGCTCACCCCGATCAGGGCGGGCAGGATCAGGCCGAAGATCGTGGACAGCACCGAGCCGAGAATCCGCCAGGGCAGGGCCAGCACGGTGACCATGCCGTCGCTCGGGCGCGGGCCGTGGACGTCGCGACGCTGCAGCAGGGCGGTGTTGGTGCGGTCCACCACCCGGGCGGCGACCGCGCCGACGCCGACGGCCAGCAGAGCACCGTAGGGAGCGACCGCGGCCATCCCGGCCAGGGCGATCAGCAGGCCGAACAGGAACAGCCGGGTCGAGCCCAGCGGCAGCCGGTCGACCAGGCGGTCGCCCGGCTCCGGCTCCTCGAAGGGACGCTCCGGCCGGTTCGGGTCGTCGCCGATCGGACGCGGTTTCGCCAGCACCGGGGCGTTCCCGCGGGGGCCGTGCGAACCCTGGCCGTCAGCGCCCTGAGCGTTGAGGCCCTGACCGTGGGCACCCTGGCCGTTGACGCCCTGGTTGCCGGCGCTCTGGTTGCCGGTACGAGAGGCGAAACCGTTGGCGGGACCGTTCTGGCCGTTCTGGGGGTAAGCCGACGGGACCTGGTTGGGCTGCCCGTACTGCGGCTGCCCCGGGTTCGGCTGCCCGTACTGCGGCGCCGACTGGTTCTGACCCGCGTTCTGCCCGGTGTTCTGCCGGGCCTGGTTCGGCGGGTCGAACCGCCGGGTGGTCTGCGGCGGGGAACCCCAGGCCGGCGGGATCACCGAGGTCTGCGCGTTGTTGCCCGCCGGGTTGTTCGGGTTGCCTGGCCCGTTCGGGCTGTTCGGGTTGTTCGGATTACCGAACACCGAGGTGGGCGCATTGCCCCGGCCCGAGGGCGGAAGCACCGAGGTCGGGTTGTTCGAGCCGACCGGCGCCCCCGGCGGGATCACCGAGGTCGGCGCCTCCGAGAAGCTGGGCGGAGGGGTGCGGGCGGTGACCACCTCGTCCGGGTGCGCAATCGCGGGCAGCCGGATCTCGGTGGAGTCGGTGGGCGCGATCTGCCGCAGGGCGGACAGCTCGCCGGGACCGGGCGACCGCTGGGTCTCCTCGTCCGGGCTGACGTAGACGCCGGGGTTGTTGCTCCCGGTCTGCGGGGTCGGGCCGGTGACCGGCCGCACCGGGGCGACCGCGGCCAGGCCGGCGATCAGCTCCTCCGGGTGCGGGCGCACCCGCGGGTCGACCGAGAGCGCCGCGGTCAGCGTGCTGCGCAGCCCCTCGTCCACCCCGTCGAGATCGGTGGCGCCGCGGCGGACCCGGTCCAGCACGACCTCGATCGGGCCGGTGCCGAACGGCGGGCGGCCGGTGGCGGCGTAGGCCAGGGTGGCGCCCCAGCCCCACCAGTCGGTGGCCGCGCTGACCGGGTCGCCGCCGATGATCTCCGGCGAGAGGTAGCCGGGGGTACCCATCACCAGGCCGGTGTGGGTGATCCGGGACTCGTCGGAGACGTGCGCGATGCCGAAGTCGATCAGCACCGGCTCGCCGTCCAGCAGCATCACGTTGGCCGGCTTCACGTCCCGGTGGACCACCCCGGCGGCGTGGATCGTGCGCAGCGCGTCGGCCAGCACCTTGCCGATCCGGGCGACGTGGCCGCGCGGCAGCGGGCCGTGGTCGCGCACGTGCTTCTCCAGCGTCTTGCCGGGCACGAAGCTGGTGACGACGTAAGGCACGTCACTCTCGACGTCGGCGTCCAGCACCCCGGCGACCCGGGGATGCCGGACCCGGCGCAGCGTGGCCACCTCCCGGGCCAGCCGGCGCCGGGCGTCCGGGTCGCCGGCCACGTGCGGGCGCAGCACCTTGATCGCCACGGCCTTGCCGTTCGGGTCGAGGCCGAGATGGACGACGCCCATCCCGCCTTCTCCGAGGCGCTGGACCAGACGGTATTCACCGAGCCGCCCGGTCTCGCCTGCGGCATCGGCGGTTGCATCGCGAGGCATGGTCACCACGGTAGGCCAAACGCGCGACGGGGCGAAGCCGTTGCATCCGAACCGAAACCCGCCCGGACGAACTAGTCGGACGAACGCGCCGGATCAGCTGGTGATGTACGCCTGCAGCTGGTCGCGCTCGCCCTCGAGCTCGTCGATCCGGTGTTTCACCACGTCACCGATGCTGACGATGCCCACCAGCCGGTCGCCGTCGACGACCGGAACGTGCCGGAAGCGTCCTTTGGTCATCATTCGCATCAGCTCGTCCAGCTCCGTGTCCGGCGGGCAGGTGCGCACGTGCCGGCTCATGATCTCGCTCACCGGCTCGTTCAGGAGTTCGGGACCGAACCGCTGGAGCCGGCGGACCACGTCACGCTCGCTGACGATGCCCTCGATGCTCTCGCCGTCGGCCGACACCACCAGGGCGCCGACACTGTTGGTGGCCAGTGAGTCGAGCAGGTCGGTGACCGGCCGGTCGGGCTCGATCGTCACGACCAGCCCGCCCTTCTGCCGGAGCAGGTCCTTGATCCGCATGCGCAGTACCTCCCGAGGTCGGTGCCGGGACGGGCTGTCTTACTCACCGTAGGTCAGCACTGCACGAAGGGGAACCCCCGAACGTGTCCGGGGTCACACCTTCATCCGATCGGAGGTCGGCTAGGCCCGGACAGAACCGGTCGAACCACGCACCACCAGCTCCGGCCGGAACAGGTACTCGGTGCGCGGGGCGAACGCTCCGTGATTCCCCCCGTGAATGTCGTCCAGCAGCGCCCGGACCGCGGCCGCCCCCATCGCCTGCACCGACTGCCGGACCGTGGTCAGCGGCGGATCGGTGAACGCGATCAGCGGCGAGTCGTCGTAACCGATCACCGAGACGTCGGCCGGCACCCGCAGCCCCCGGTCGCGCACCGCCCGGATCGCCCCCAGCGCCATCAGGTCACTGCCGCAGATGATTCCGGTGCATTCGGCGTCGATCAGCCGCTGCGCGGCCGCCGCACCCCCCTCGACGCTGAACAACGAGCACTCGATCACCTCGTCCACCTCCTCCCGGCCGAGGTGCCGGCGCATCGCCTGGCGGAACCCGTCGATCTTCCGGATCACCGGCACGTACTGCCGCGGGCCCAGGGCCAGGCCGATCCGCCGGTGCCCCTGCGCGACCAGGTGGTTCACCGCCAGGTCCATCGAGGTCACGTCGTCGTTGCTGACGAACGGCGCGTCCAGCCCCTCCACGAAGCCGTTGACCAGCACGATCGGCAGGCCGCGGCGGCGCAGGGCGAGGTAGCGCTCGGGGTCGGCGGAGGTGTCGGCGTGCAGGCCGGAGACGAAGATGATCCCGGAGACGCCGCGTTCGGTGAGCATCTGGGTGTACTCGTCCTCCCGCACCCCGCCCGGGGTCTGGGTGCACAGCACCGGGGTGTAGCCGTGGTGGGCCAGCGCGGACTCGATCACCTGGGCGAAGGCCGGGAAGATCGGATTGTCCAGCTCCGGCACGATCAGCCCGATCAGCCCGGCCGAGTGCTGCCGCAGCCGCACCGGCCGCTCGTAGCCGAGCACGTCCAGCGCGGTGAGCACCGCCTCCCGGGTGGCCTCGGCGACGCCGGACCGGCCGTTCAGTACCCGGCTGACCGTTGCCTCGCTGACCCCCGCCTGGACGGCGATGTCCGCGAGCCGGGCGCGGGGAGCTGTCGCCATTCGGCCGACCTCCTGCTGATCTGTCGGGGATTCTCCATCAGAGCAGACGCAATCCGACAAACGGGAGGATTGCGTCGGCGATCGGCTCACACCCGGGCCGAGAACCTATCGTGCCGCCCTGCTCACCCAGCGCCAGTGGGACGCAGATGACACCTCCTGCCCCTATCCCGCAGGCCACTCGGCGGTATTGGATGTACCTCGTGGCCGACGACGCCCCGCGTCGCCCGTTCACAGCTCCATCCGGGCGCCTCCGCGGGCCCGGCGCAGTTCCCCCGGTATGAACCAGGCCGCCCGGCCTGGCTTCACCCTCCACTCGGATCGTCCGGCACGTTCCTGCCGGTGAAGGGAAGTGGCAAAGTGGCCACCGTTACGTACGACAAGGCAACCCGGATCTACCCGGGTGCCACCAAGCCGTCCGTCGACCAGCTCGACCTGCAGATCGAGGACGGCGAATTCCTGGTACTGGTCGGGCCCTCGGGCTGCGGCAAGTCCACCTCGCTGCGCATGCTCGCCGGCCTTGAGGACGTCAACGAAGGACGCATCCTCATCGGCGACCGGGACGTCACGCAGATGCCGCCGAAGGACCGCGACATCGCCATGGTGTTCCAGAGCTACGCGCTCTACCCGCACATGACCGTCGGCGAGAACATGGGTTTCGCGCTGAAGATCGCGGGCGTCAGCAAGTCCGAGATCCAGCAGCGGGTGGCCGAGGCGGCCAAGATCCTCGACCTGACCGAGTACCTGGACCGTAAGCCGAAGGCCCTCTCGGGTGGTCAGCGGCAGCGGGTGGCGATGGGCCGGGCGATCGTCCGGCAGCCCCAGGTGTTCCTGATGGACGAGCCGCTCTCGAACCTGGACGCCAAGCTGCGCGTCCAGACCCGTACCCAGATCGCGTCTCTGCAGCGGCGTCTGGGCGTCACCACGGTCTACGTCACCCACGACCAGACCGAGGCCATGACGATGGGTGACCGGGTCGCCGTCCTCAAGGACGGTCTCCTGCAGCAGGTCGGGTCCCCCCGTGAGCTGTACGATCACCCGAACAACGCGTTCGTGGCCGGCTTCATCGGCTCGCCCGCGATGAACCTGCTCGACCTTCCCGTGGTCAACGGGGGTGTCCAGTTCGGCGACGAGGTCTACCGGATCGCCGAGTCCACGCTGAACGCCAGCGGCCGCCACGTCACGCTCGGCGTCCGTCCGGAAGACCTGTCGCTGGCCGACAAGGGTCTGCCGGTCCAGGTCGAGCTGGTCGAGGTCCTCGGCGCCGACGCGTACCTGCACGGCACGCTGAAGAGCGAGGGCACGGACCTGCCGGTCATCGCCCGGGTCGACGGACGTCGTCCCCCGGAGAAGGGCCAGACGGTCCACCTCCAGGCCAAGGAAGGCCACACGCACCTGTTCAACACCGAGTCGGGCGAGCGCATCGAAGCCTGATCTCGATCGCTGCTCCGCGCGGTCCGATCCGCACCGGCCGGTTCCACCCGGTCCCGGCCGGTGCGGTGAGGTAGACGCTCGAGCGGGGGTATGAGAGATGACTGCCACACGAACACTCCAGATCACTTCGGCGGCACCGGATCCGGCGCTGCTCGACCTGCCGTGGGACGTCCCCCTGGAGGACTGGCCGGCCAACCGCCTGGCCACCCTGCCCCGCGGTATCTCCCGGCACGTCGTACGTTTCGTCCAGCTCTCGGGCAACGTGCTGGCCGCCAAGGAGATCACCGAGGAGTTCGCCCGCCGCGAGTACGGCCTGCTGCGCCTCCTGCGCCGCCTCGGGCTGCCCGCGGTCGAACCGCTGGGCATCATCACCGGCCGCACCGACGCCAACGGTGAGGACCTGGACCCGGTGCTGCTCACCCGGCACCTGCAGTTCTCGCTGCCCTACCGCGCCGTGTTCTCCCAGACCATGGGCCGCGAGCCGGCCCTGCGGCTGATCGACGCCCAGGCCGTGCTGCTGGTCCGTCTGCACCTGAGCGGCTTCTGGTGGGGCGACGTCTCGCTGTCCAACACCCTGTTCCGCCGGGACGCCGGGGCCTTCGCCGCCTACCTGGTGGACGCGGAGACCGGTGACCTCTACGACAGCCTCTCCCGCGGCCAGCGCGAGCACGACCTGGACCTGGCCCGCACCAACATCGCCGGCGAGCTGATGGACCTGGAGGCCGGCGGCCTGCTCGACGAGAGCCTGGACCCGATCAAGACCAGCGACGTGTTCATCGAGCGCTACCGCACCCTGTGGGGCGAGCTGACCGCCAAGGAGGCCTTCGGCCCGGGCGACCGCTGGCGGGTGGACGCCCGGATCCGGCGGCTGAACGACCTCGGCTTCGACGTCGGCGAGCTGAACATCAACACCGACGTCACCGGCACCTCGATCGAGATCCAGCCCAAGGTCGTCGACGCCGGGCACCACCGCCGCCGGCTGCTGCGCCTGACCGGCCTGGACGTCGAGGAGAACCAGGCCCGGCGGCTGCTGAACGACCTGGACACCTACCGGGCCGCCACCGACCGGCAGAACGTGGACGAGGACGTCATCTCGCACGAGTGGCTGGCCCGCCGGTTCGAGCCGGTGGTGCGCGCGGTGCCGCAGGAGATGCGCGGAAAACTGGCCCCGGCCGAGATCTTCCACGAGGTCCTGGAGCACGGCTGGTACCTGTCCGAGAACAACGGGCGGGACGTCGGCCTGGACGAGGCGGTGGCCAGTTACATCCGCAACGTGCTGGTGCACCGCCCGGACGAGCAGGCGGTGCTCGGGGTGGACACCCAGGAGATGCCGGTCGTGGTCGACCCGATCCTCTAAGAAATCACCCACCGGAAGCAGTTCTCGGTGCTCCCGAGGAATGGCTCGGTGCCCGTGAGCTACTACCGAACTTCACTCCTACCTGAATGAGGGACGCCGGTTGCCAGCCACCGGCGTCCCCCATCAGTAAGTGCCTACTCGGCTCGCAACCGCGAGACCTCGTACAGCGCAACGCCCATCGCCACACTGGCGTTGAGCGACTCGGTGCCGCCGATCATCGGGATCGAGGCGATCGCGTCGCAGTTCTCCCGGACCAGCCGGGACAGGCCCTTGCCCTCGGCGCCGGCCACCAGCACCAGCGGCCCGGTGGCCAGTTCCAGCCCGGAGAGCGCCATGTCGCCGCCCGCGTCCAGACCGACTACGAAACAGCCCGCGCCCTTGAGCGATTCGATGGCCCGGTTGATGTTCGGGGTGCGGGCCACCGGAGTGCGGGCCGCGGCCCCGGCCGAGGTCTTCCAGGCGGTGGCCGTCATTCCGGCGGCGCGGCGCTCGGGCACGATCACGCCGTGACCGCCGAACGCGGCCACCGACCGGACCACCGCACCCAGGTTCCGCGGGTCGGTCACCCCGTCGAGAATGACCAGCAGGGGCGGCCTTCCGCTGCGGGCGGCCGCGTCCAGCAGGTCTTCCGGGTGGGCGTAGTTGTACGGCGGGACCTGCAGGGCCATGCCTTGGTGCACGGCCCCGTTGGTCAGCCGGTCCAGGTCGGTGCGGGACGCCTCCATCAACGGAAGTCCTGCATCGGTGGCCAGTTTCAGCGCCTCGCGGACCCGCTCGTCGGTGTCGATGCGGGTCGCCACGTACAGCGCCTTGGCCGGAACCCCGGCCCGCAGGGCCTCGACCACCGGGTTGCGGCCGGCCACCATCTCGGAGGTGCCCCCCGTGGTGGGCGAGCGGCGGGCCGGACGGTTGTTGTTGCCCGCCGTGGAACGCTGCCCACCCTCGCTGCCGGCCTTGTCGGCCGACCGGGCCCGGCGGGCGGCCGGATGATGCTCCCGGTCGACCGCTTTCGGCGTGGGGCCCTTACCCTCCAGGCGCTTGCGGGACTGCCCGCCGGTACCTACGGTCGCGCCCTTCTTGGAACCGGGCCGACGAGTGGCCCCCTTGCGCGACGAATTACCCGGCACTGCGGGCCTCCAGACTCCAGCGGGCGCCTTCCGGCGTGTCCTCGACAACCACCCCGGCTGCGGTCAGCCGGTCGCGAATGGCATCCGCGGTGGCGAAATCCCTTTCCTTGCGGGCGACCGCGCGAGCGTCCAGCTCGGCCCGCACCAGCACGTCCAGCGCGGCGGTCTGCCGTTCGTCGGCCGGATCGCCGCCGCCCCAGGCCGGATCGAGCGGATCCAGGCCGAGCACCGACGTCATCGCCCGCACCTGTCCCAGCGCCTGCTCCAGCGCCGCGGTGTCGCCCTCGGCCAGGGCGCGGTTGCCCTCCCGGACCGTTTCGTGCAGGACGGCGACGGCCGCGGGGACGCCGAGGTCGTCGTCCATCGCGGTGCTGAACGCCGACGGCACCACCTCGGTCGACCCGGGGGCGCCGAGTCGTTCCGCCGCCCGCTGGACGAAGTTCTCGATCCGCTCGAAGGCCGCGGTGGCGTCGGCCAGCGACTCGTCGCTGATCTCGATGTTCGACCGGTAGTGCGGGGTGGCCAGGACGTACCGCAGCACCGCCGGGCGGACCCGCTCGGTCAGCGCGGCGATGGTCAGCGTGTTGCCCAGCGACTTGCTCATCTTCTCGCCGGCCATCGTCACCCAGGCGTTGTGCAGCCAGTACCGGGCGAACGGGTCACCGGCGGCCCGGGACTGGGCCAGCTCGTTCTCGTGATGCGGGAACCGCAGGTCCAGCCCACCGCCGTGGATGTCGAACTCGGCCCCCAGGTAGCGCGCGGCCATCGCTGAGCACTCCAGGTGCCAGCCCGGACGCCCCCGGCCCCACGGGGCGGGCCAGGACGCGGTGGCGGGCTCCTGCGGCTTGGCGCTCTTCCAGAGGGCGAAGTCCCGCTCGTCGCGCTTGCGGGCGTTCGGCTCGGTGTCGGCCGCCGCCTCCATGTCCTCGATCTTCTGCCGGGTGAGCTCGCCGTAGGCCGGGAACGAGCGCACGTCGAAGTAGACGTCGCCCGACCCGTCGGCCGCCGGGTAGGCGTGACCGGCCTCGATCAGCCGCTGGACCAGCTCCACCATCTCGGTGATGTGCCCGGTGGCCCGGGGCTCGACGGTGGGCCGGAGCACGTTCAGCGCGTCGTAGGCGGCGGTGAACTCCTGCTCGAACAGGAAGGCGTGGGCCCACCACTCGCGGCCCGCCTCGGCGGCCTTGGTGAGGATCTTGTCGTCGATGTCGGTGACGTTGCGGACGTAGGTGACCTGCAGCCCGTTGTGCATCAGCCAGCGCCGCAGGACGTCGAAGTTCACCTGGGCGCGAACGTGCCCGAGGTGCGGTGAGCTCTGCGGGGTGGGCCCACAGACGTAGATGCCCGCCTTGCCGTCGACGAGGGGGACGAAGTCCCGTACCTGCCGGGTCGCGGAGTCATACAGTCTGAGGTTCACCTGTCAAGGTTACCGGGCTGACCAAGCGTTTTTTTACGGACGGGCGACGATCAGGGCGGTCGCGATCGCCGCGACGCCCTCACCCCGGCCGGTCAGGCCCAGACCGTCGGTGGTGGTGGCCGACACGGTGACCGGCGCCCCGCAGGCGTTGGACAGCACGACCTGGGCCTCGGCCCGGCGCGGGCCGAGCTTGGGCCGGTTGCCGACCACCTGGATCGCCACGTTCCCGATCACCCAGCCCGCCTCGGCCAGCCGCCGGGCGGTCTCGGCCAGCAGCGTCGTCCCGGCCGCGCCCGCCCACTCCGGCTGGGCGGTGCCGAACTGCGAGCCCAGGTCGCCCAGCCCGGCCGCGGACAGCAGTGCGTCGCAGGCGGCGTGGGCGGCCACGTCGGCGTCCGAATGGCCGTCCAGGGCCCGTTCCCCCGGCCATTCCAGCCCGGCCAGCCAGAGCACCCGCGGGGAGTCCTCGGGGGCGTATCCGTGCACGTCCACGCCCAGGCCGACGCGGGGCAGGGCCGAAGGGCCGAACTGGTCGTTGGCTGAAGGTTCACTCACGGCGGCCAGTGTGGACCATCTAGAATCGGCAACCGTGACCGAGCCGGTAGCCCACCCCTCCCCCGAACCCGCGTGCCCTCCCGGCGCCGCCGCGTTCGTGGTGCTGGCCGGCGGCAGCGGCACCCGCGTCGGGGCCGGCCAGAACAAGGTGTACCTGCCGCTCGGCGGCCGGCCGGTGGTCTCCTGGGCGCTGTCCTGGGCCGACCAGGTGCCGGAGGTGGGCCGGGTGGTCCTGGTGATCCGCCCGCAGGACGAGGAGCCGGCCCAGGCGGCGGT
Organism: Kineosporia aurantiaca JCM 3230; assembly: GCA_000719025.1. GTDB lineage: Bacteria > Actinomycetota > Actinomycetes > Actinomycetales > Kineosporiaceae > Kineosporia > Kineosporia aurantiaca. Next base: position 633,580 of record JODP01000006.1, on the reverse strand, counting down.
GGCGGCCGCGGGCATCCGGCTGCCGGTCGAGATCATTCACGGCGGGGTCACCCGGCACCGGTCCGAGCAGAACGCGCTGGACCACCTGTCCTGGCCGATCTGCGCCGGCTCGCTGCAGGTGGTGGCCATCCACGACGGAGCCCGCCCGCTGGCCGGCCCGGAGCTGCTGCAGACCGTCATCCAGGCCGCGGCGGCCAACGGCGGAGCGGTGCCGACGCTGCCGGAGAAGGAGGTCTGGGCGGTGGACGAGGCCGGTCGCCTCACCCCGCCCACGGCCGGCGAGAGCCTGCACCGGGTCCAGACCCCGCAGGCCTTCCGCGCCACTGCGCTGCTCGAGGCCTACGCCGAGGCCCTGCGCGAGGGCACCGACACCTCGGCCGCGCTCGAGGGGCGCCCGGGCCTGCGGGTGGTGGCCGTACCCGGCAACCCGGAGAACCTGAAGGTCACCTTCGCCGAGGACATGAGCCGCGCCGAGGCCCTGCTCTCCCGCTGAAGGGTCAGCCGGCGGCCACCACGGTGGCCCCCTCGGCCACCAGCGCGGCCAGGATCTCCCCCGCCGTGCGCGCCTGCGGCTGGGCGGCCAAGGCCGACCGCAGCAGCCCCAGCCGGGTCACCAGAGGCGCCGCGACGACCCGGTGGTGCTCCCGGTCGGCCGTACCGGTCAGCGCCGCGTCCGGGCCGACCTGCTTGAGGGTGTCGGTGACCGGCCGGACGCTGGTCACCACCACGCCCGCGCCCAGGGCCGTGTAGGTCCCCAGCACCGCCGCCACCTGCTCAGCCTGGCCCGACCCGGCCGGGGGCGGGTCGATCAGCACAGCGATCGCGTCCTCCGGGCCGGACCCGGGACCGGCGGTCAGGTCGCCCAGGGTGCGGACCGCCCGGGCGCCGGTACCGGTCAGCCCGGTGGCCAGATCGGCGACCAGGTCGGGGGAAATCTGTTCGGCGCGGATCACCGCGACAAATGCCGTGGGCATCGGTGGGCACCTCGTGAGGAAGCGGGAATTCCAGCGGAAAAGAAGATCATCGGGGACGGTTATCCGAACTATTCACCCGGACGGCCGTACCGGAAGCGCATTGATTGAAGCAGCGGTACCGAAAATGCCCAAACATAAATCCGGCGCCATCGTCGCGGACCACCCACCGATTCATCGGGAACCGGAGGCGATCAACGGCGATGACGCCGGATTCAAAGGGCTTACGAAGATCACGGGACCGGAAATCCGGCCCGGTGGATCAGGAGGCCAGGACCTCGTTGAGGAGGGCCTCGGCCTTGTCCTCGTTGGTGTGCTCGGCCAGCGCCAGCTCCGACACCAGGATCTGCCGCGCCTTGGCCAGCATGCGCTTCTCACCTGCGGAAAGGCCACGGTCCTGGTCGCGGCGCCAGAGGTCGCGGACGACCTCGGCCACCCGGACGACGTCGCCGGAGGCGAGCTTCTCCAGGTTGGCCTTGTACCGGCGGGACCAGTTGGTGGGCTCCTCAGCATAGGGGGCGCGGAGCACCTCGAACACCCGGTCCAGACCTTCCTGGCCCACTACGTCACGGACACCGACGAGGTCGACATTCATCGCCGGCACCTCGATGGTCAGATCTCCCTGAGCAACCTTCAGAACGAGGTACTGACGCTCCTCGCCCTTGATAGTGCGAGTCTTGATCTCCTCGATGAGTGCCGCCCCGTGATGGGGGTAAACGACAGTCTCGCCGACCATGAAAGCCATGTGTAAGTATCCCCTTTCCCGAACCATAGACTACCACGTCCCGGCTCGGACGGACTAGAGGATCTTCAGTATTTTCGCAGGTCAGAGGCATAGCAACGATACGACATCAGGAAAAGATGCACCACTGCGTGGTTTCGAGCGATCACCGTGCGTGGCTACCGGGAGGTCCGGGCCGTCCGGGCAACCGTTGTTCCCCAGGCCTCCGGATCGATCGCCGGGCAGCCGATGAAGTCCGGGGACGAATCGGCGTGGGGTGGCTGAGCGGCCGCCGGGGCGCCCGATAGGCTGCGTCCGCATTTTCGATTCCGCAGGAGGCCAGCGCCGTGAAGCGCACCCGTGTAGTTGCCGCCAAGACCGCCCTCGCCACCGGTGTCCTCGCGCTGGGCCTGGCCGGCTGCGCGGTCACCTCTCCGGCCGTGATCCGCACGCCCTACCCGGCGTCCGACGGCATCGACGCCGATCTGCCGGGTACCGACGTGGGGCTGCGGAACCTGATCGTGATCGGCGCCGCCAAGGGCTCCGAGGCCGAGCTGATCGGCTCGGTGATCAACACCGGCACCAGTGACGCCCGGATCAACCTGCAGGCCGCGGTCGGGGAGACCGGTCAGCCCAGCCAGACCACGGTCGCCGTCGGCGCCGGGGAGACCGTGCAGTTCGGCCCGGGCGACAACCAGACCCCGGTGACCATCACCGACCTGGCCGTGGCGCCCGGCGACGTGACCGGCCTGACCGCGTCCACCACCAGCGGCGGCCGGGTCGACCTGAGCGTCCCGGTGCTGACGCCGGAGGGCGACTACGCGGGCATCACCCCGCCGGCCGCCACCGAGACGCCCAGCGCCGAGCCCACCGGCTCACCGTCGGGTTCGGCCGACGCCACCGCCACCGACGCGGCCTCGGTCGACTCCAGCGCCACGCCGCAGTCGACGAACAACAGCAAGAAGAAGAAAAAGAAGGACGAGGCCACGGCCACGCAGACGCCCACCGCCGGCTGAACCGCCCCTGGACGCCACGAAGGGCGGCACCCCCGGAAAGGGGTGCCGCCCTTCGTCGTACCGCCCTGCAGAAGCGCTCAGGCCTCGAACTTGTAGCCCAGGCCGCGCACCGTGACCAGGTAGCGCGGGCTGGCCGGGTCGGGCTCCAGCTTGCCGCGCAGCCGCTTCACGTGGACGTCCAGCGTCTTGGTGTCGCCCACGTAGTCCGAACCCCAGACCCGGTCGATCAGCTGCATCCGGGTCAGCACCCGGCCGGCGTTGCGCAGCAGCAGCTCGAGCAGCTCGAACTCCTTCAGCGGCATCGGCACGGCGTCGCCGTTCACGGTGACCACGTGCCGCTCCACGTCCATCCGGACCGGACCGGCCTCGACCGTGGCGCCCTCGGCCGCCTCCGGCTCGGTCCCGCGGCGCAGCACGGCGCGGATCCGGGCGACCAGCTCGCGGGAGGAGTAGGGCTTGGTCACGTAGTCGTCGGCGCCCAGCTCCAGGCCGACCACCTTGTCGATCTCACTGTCCTTGGCGGTCAGCATGATCACCGGCACCTTGCTCCGGGTGCGCAGCTGACGGCAGACCTCGGTGCCGGGCAGATCGGGGAGCATCAGGTCGAGCAGGACCAGGTCGGCGCCGTTGCGGTCGAACTCGTCCAGGGCCGCCGGACCGTCGCCGGCGACCGCGACCTCGTAGCCCTCTCGGCGCAGCAGGTAGGACAGCGGGTCGCTGAACGACTCCTCGTCCTCCACCACCAGGATGCGGGTCACGGGGTTGCTCCTTTCAGCGCGGACCCCGCGTCCTGCGGGAGTCCTCTCTCAGCGGGTCCGGCGGCCGGGGCGGCCGGACCGGGCTCGGGTGGTGCGGTCGGGGGCGGTGCCCCGGCGCCGTCCCGGGTGACCGGGACGACCGGGGGCTCGGCCGCGCCCCAGGTCTGGGGACCGGTCGGCTGCACGGTCTCGGGCAGCCGCAGGGTGAAGGTCGAGCCCTGGCCGGGACGGCTCCAGAGCATCACCTCACCGCCGTGGTTGGCGGCCACGTGCTTGACGATGCTCAGGCCCAGCCCGGTGCCGCCGGTGACCCGCGAGCGGGCCGGGTCGACCCGGTAGAAGCGCTCGAAGATCCGGTCCTGGTCGGTGCTGGCGATGCCGATGCCCTGGTCGCTGACCACGACCTCGACGATCCCGCCGACCCGGCGCACCCCGACTCCGACCCGGGTGCTCTCCGGAGAGTACGAGATGGCGTTGTCGACCAGGTTGCGGACGGCGGTGACCAGCAGGTTGTGGTCGCCGTAGACCACCGCGCCGTGGTCCCCGCCCACCACCACCTCGATGTTCTTGGCGGTGAAGGCCATCGAGCAGCGGTCCACCGCGTCGGAGACCACGTCGTCGATGCCGACCGGCTCGGGCGGGTGCAGGGCGTCGGCCACCTGCAGCCGGGACAGGTCGATGATCTCCTGCACCAGCTTGGTCAGCCGGGTCGACTCGCGCTGCATCTGCCCGGAGAAGTGCCGGACCGCGTCCGCGTCGTCGGCCGCGTCGGCGACCGCCTCGGCCAGCAGGCTGAGCGCGCCGATCGGGGTCTTCAGCTCGTGGCTGACGTTGGCCACGAAGTCGCGCCGGACCTCCTCCACCCGCTTGGCCTCGGTGCGGTCCTCGACCAGCACCAGGACCAGGTCGGGCCGCAGCGGGGCGACCCGGGCGTAGACGATCAGCCGGCCCCGGCCGAGCGGGCCGCGGGGCAGCTCGAGCTCACGCTCGCGGACCAGGCCCAGGGTGCCCGCCTCGGCCGCCATCTCGCGCAGCTCGGCGTGCACCAGCTCGCGCCCGCGGACCAGGCCGAAGGCGTGCGCAGCGGGGCTGGACTTGATCAGCCGGCCGTCGGTGCCGAGCACCACCGAGGCGGAGGCGAGGACGTTGAGGACGTCGGCCGCGCCTTCGGGGAGCGGGCCGGTGGGGTTGGGGGCGGCGGGCTGCGGCTCGCGGTTCGGTCGACCGGCACCACTCAGCACGCCCAGGACCAGCCCGACGACCAGGCCGATCCCGATGGCGACGGCAAAGGCCAGGGGCGTGCTCACCATGTCAGCGTAAGCTGCTCCCCGCGCAGTTTTGCACCGTAGGACCCTCACCGGGTCAACCCTTCGGCGCCTGTTCACCTCCAGCTCGGGAGCAATTCACGGCCCACTGCGACGGTGAGCCGAAGTTCGCCGTCGAACCCTTCCCTCAAAGCATCCAGGAGTCCCCGTGAGCGGCGGTATCCGCGAGCAGTTCGAGATCGATCTGCAGTCCATCGACGACCAGCTGGTCGAGATGACCCGGCTGGTCGGCTCGGCGATGGCCCGATCCACCACCGCCCTGCTGGACGCCGACCTGAGTCTGGCCGAGAGCGTGATCGCGGCCGACGAGCAGGTCGACGCCCTGCACCACGACCTGGAGGAGCGGGCGCTGGTCCTGATCGCCCGGCAGTCCCCGGTCGCCACCGATCTGCGCTCGCTGATCGCCGCCCTGCGGATGAGCGCCGACCTGGAGCGGATGGGCGACCTGGCCCGGCACGTCTCCAAGCTGGCCCGGCTGCGCTACCCGAACTCGGCGGTGCCGGCCGAGCTGCGCAGCTACATCGTCGAGATGGGGCACGTCGCCGAGCAGCTGGTGATCAAGACCGGGGGGATCATCGCCAGCCGGGACGTCGCCGCGGCCGAGGCCCTGGAGGCCGACGACGACGAGATGGACCGGCTGCACCGCGAGCTGTTCTCGAAGCTGCTGTCCCCGGAATGGACGTACGGCGTCGAGACCGCCGTCGACATCACCCTGCTGAGCCGGTACTACGAGCGCTACGGCGACCACGCGGTCGGGGTCTGCCGCCGGGTGGTCTTCCTGGTCACCGGCGACCACGCCGCGGCTCACGGCGAGCCCGGCGACACCACCAGCTAGACCTCCCCGTGATCATGCACAACCGCCCCCGTGATCATGCAGCCAACTGCATGATCACGGGGGCGGAACTGCATGATCACGAACAAGGTTTGGGGGGTTAGCGGCCCTGGTTGGCAACCGCCGCAACGGCTTCCGCGGCTGCGGCCGGGTCCAGGTACTTCCCGCCCTTGACGATCGGCCGGAAGTTCTCGTCCAGCTCGTAGACCAGCGGGATGCCGGTCGGGATGTTGAGCCCGGCGATGTCGTCGTCGGAGATGTCGTCCAGGTGCTTCACCAGCGCCCGGATCGAGTTGCCGTGCGCGGCCAGCAGCACCGTCTTCCCGGCCTTCAGGTCGGGGACGACGTCGCTCTCCCAGTACGGGATGAACCGGGCGACAACGTCCTTCAGGCACTCGGTGGCCGGCATCGCGTCGCCCAGGTCGGCGTAGCGCGGGTCCCCGGCCTGGGAGAACTCGTCGTCAGCGGCGATCGGCGGCGGCGGGGTGGCGTAGGAGCGGCGCCAGAGCATGAACTGCTCCTCGCCGAACTCGGCCAGCGTCTGCTTCTTGTCCTTGCCCTGCAGCGCGCCGTAGTGGCGCTCGTTCAGCCGCCAGCTGCGCTTCACCGGGATCCAGTGCCGGTCAGCCGCGTCGAGGGCCAGGAAGGCCGTGGTGATCGCCCGTCGCAGCAGCGACGTGTGGACGACGTCGGGCAGGACGTCGGCCTCGACCAGCAGGCGGCCACCGGCCGCGGCCTCCTCGCGGCCCTTCTCCGAGAGGGGCACGTCGACCCAGCCGGTGAAGAGGTTCTTCGCGTTCCATTCGCTCTCGCCGTGGCGGAGCAGCACGAGGGTGTACGCCATACCCCGCAGACTAGTCACTCGTCCTGGAGCAGATGACGGAAGGCCTCCAGGTTGCGCGTCGACTCTCCGCGATCCACCCGCCAGGCCCATTCCCGGCGCATCGAGCTGAGGAAACCGAGCGCCAGCAGCTCGTTGAACGAACCGTCGGAGGCGGTCAGGATCGCGCCGAGCAGATCGTCGATGGTCTCCACGTTCACACCGGGCAGCGGAATCCGGCCCACCAGGTAGACGTCGCCGAGCTGGTCGAGGGCGAACGCCAGGCCCGGCAGACGCGTGTTGCGCTGCAGCATCCAGCGGTAGAACACCTCGTGGTTCTCGTCCGGGCGGCGCATCACGAACGCCGATGCGCTAAGCGCGCGATCGGTGACGAGCAGGGACACACCGGTACGGAGCTTGGCCTCACCCGGCAGCTCCACCACGTACTCGCCCCGGCGAGTACCGACAACTACCTCTACCCCCGCTTCGCTGCCCCAGGTACGAACGGCCTGTTCAGCGTCCTCACGCATGCGTTTCACCCCGCTGCGACCGCCAATTTGGGTCCCCCAGCCGCTAGGCGGCCGGGAGGTGCCCCCAGCCCGTGAGCAGCGCACGCGGCGGCGTAGGTTTCCAGCGTGGCATCGACGGTGTGATCCCAGCTGAACGAGTTCGCGTGTCGCACCGCCGCCCGGCTCATCCGTTCCCGCACGTGCGGCGCCCGCAACAGCTCGTCCAGCGTCCGCGCCCAGGTGGTCGGCTCGTGCCCGGTGACCAGCAGCCCGGTCCGCCCGTCCCGCACCGCGGTGGCCAGGCCACCCACCCGGGCGGCCACCACCGGCGTCCCGCAGGCCTGGGCCTCCACCGCGACCAGGCCGAACGACTCGCTGTAGGAGGGCACCGCGACCAGGTCGGCGGCCCGGTACCAGTCGGCCAGGACCGGGCGCCCGGCCGGCGGGTGGAACAGCACCAGGTCGCCGATGCCCAGCTCGACCGCCAGCTTCTGCAGCTCCTCCGGCCGTTCCAGGCCGGACCCGCTGGGCCCGCCGATCACCGCGACGACCAGGTTCTCCCGCCGCGTCGGCGAGCCCGCGACCAGCTCGGCGATCGCCCGCAGGAGCACGTCCGGCGCCTTCAACGGCTGGATCCGGCCGACGAACAGCACCACCTCGGCGCCCGCGGCCAGGCCCAGCCGACGGCGGGCACCCTGCTTGCCGCCCTCCGCATCCGGGCTGAACACGTCCAGATCGACCCCCGGCGGGATCACCGTGACCAACCCCGGATCCGCGTCGTACAGCCCGATCAGGTCCCGCGCTTCCAGATCGGTGTTCGCGATCAGCCGATCGGCCGCGGCCACCACCTGCTCCTCGCCGATCACCCGGCCGGCCGGCTCGGGCCGGTCGTCGGTGGCCAGCGACAGGTTCTTCACCTTGGCCATGGTGTGCATGGTGTGCAGCAACGGCACGTTCCAGCGCTCGGCGGCCAGCCAGCCGACCTGCCCGGAGAGCCAGTAGTGGGAATGCACCAGGTCGTACCAGCCCGCCGTGCGCCGCGCCTCGGTACTCAGCACCCCCGCGCTGAACGCGCAGAGCTGGCCGGGCAGGTCGTCCTTGGACAGTCCGTCGTACGGCCCGGCGACGATGTTGCGGACCAGCACGCCGGGCAGCAGCTCGGTGACCGGCGGCAGGTCGCCGGCGGTCGCCCGGGTGAAGATCTCCACCTCGGTGCCCCGCCGGGCCAGCCGCTTCGCGGTCTCGACGACGTAGACGTTCAGACCGCCCGCGTCCCCGGTGCCCGGTTGCTCGAGCGGAGAGGTGTGGACGGACAGCATCGCGACCCGCCCGGGACTTCCGTCCGGCCTCAGCCCCATGCGTCCGTCCTCCCAGTCGTTGCGGGAACCCTGAAAGCCCCCGAAGGAAGCTAACTCACCGACCGTGGCCGCTCTTCCCGAACCGGGTGGGGGTGATTGTCACCACGCGGTCACCTGCGTGTTCACTTCCGTCACGAGCACGCGGGAGGCGACGGCCGTCCTCCGTCAAGCGTTCTAGGCTGCAATCTGTGCCCCAGCCCCGCCGCCATGCCGTGCAGGGCACGATCACCCGCGGCACCACCAACCCCAACCGTCTGCGCCGCGTCGACCGCTGGCTGGCCGGCCCCGCCGCGTCCCTCATTCGCAACGCCGCAGACCCCCTGGTGGTTGATCTGGGGTACGGCGCCAGCCCGATCACCGCGGTCGAACTGCGTCACAGGCTGAGCTCCGTGCGCGCCGATGTGGAGGTGGTCGGCATCGAGATCGACCCGGCCCGCGTGACGGTGGCCAAACCGCTGGAACGCCCCGGGCTGAGCTTCCGGGTAGGCGGATTCGAGCTACCCCTGGACGGGCGCCGGCCAGTGGTGGTGCGGGCGTTCAATGTGTTGCGGCAGTATGCGGAGGCCGAGGTCGAGCCGGCCTGGAACCTGGTGCGCGAACGACTGGCCCCGGGCGGCCTGCTGGTGGACGGGACCTGCGACGAGATCGGGCGCCGGGCCACCTGGATCGCGGTGGACGCAGACCAGGGTCCGGTCTCGCTCACCGTCTCGCTGCGTCTGGGCGGCCTGGAAAAGCCCTCGGACGTGGCCGAGCGCCTACCCAAGGCCCTGATCCACCGGAACGTGCCCGGCGAGCGGATCCACACCTACCTGAACGCACTCGACGCGGGCTGGGCCCGGAACGCGCCGATCAGTTCCTTCGGCGCCCGTCAGCGCTGGCTGGCGACCGTCTCTGGACTGAAGGCGGAGGGCTGGGCAGTGCTGGACGGCCCGACCCGCTGGCGGCTGGGCGAGGTCACCGTGCCGTGGGACGCCGTAGCGCCCTAGCGTCAGGCCTCGAGCAGGATCGTCACCGGACCGTCGTTCACCAGCTCGACCTGCATGTCCGCCCCGAACCGGCCGGTCGCCACCTTCAGCCCGTGCGCGGACCGCAGGGCCTCGGCCACCGCGTCCACCAGCGGCGCCGCCACCGGCCCGGGCGCGGCCTGGTTCCAGGACGGGCGGCGGCCCTTGGCGGTGTCCGCGTACAGCGTGAACTGGCTGATCAGCAGCACCCCGGCGCCGACGTCGACCGCGGCCTTCTCGTCCCGCAGGATCCGCAGCGTGGCGATCTTGCGGGCGATCAGCGCGACCTGGTCCGGGCCGTCGGTGTGGGTGACGCCGATCAGCACCACCAGGCCGGGGCCGTCGAGCCGGCCGACCTCCTCGCCCTCGACCGTGACCCGACCGGAAGCGGCGCGCTGGACGACTGCTCTCACGCGGTCAATCTAGAGGTTCAGAGACTCACCTGGTCGAGCTGGTACCGGCGCGCCACCTCGGCGGTCAGCGTGTCCACCACCAGCTGGACCTGCTTGCGCGACTGGGACACCCGGCCCTCGATCTCGACCAGCCGGCCGATCGCGGCCTCCAGCTCGGCGTCGGGCATCTCCAGGTCGGAGACGCCGACGTCGGACACCGCCCGCTCGGCCTCGCGGCGGTGCTCGCCGACCCGGCTCGGGGTGGCCGCCATGTGCCGGCCCAGGCCCCGGTCGGTGCGCTTCTCGGCGCCGAGGATGCGCTTGAGGGTCTCGGCGATCGCCTCGTCGGTGCGGTTGCCGAAGACCGGCTCGGCCGAACCCTCACCGCTGCGCCGCTGCTGCTCGGCGCGCAGCAGGTCGATCCGGCCCTGGAGCAGCCGGCGGGCGTAGGAGAGGTCGACCTCTTCCTGGTCGGCGTCGGCCCGGCGGACCCGGACCTCCTCCAGGTCGAGCGTGTCGATCCCGTCCAGGTAGCCCGGCGCGAGCACCCGGTCGATCCGGCGACGCCCTCCGGGCATGTACTCGGTCATGGACCCTCCCTGTCACGCTGGCACCGGCGGGTCACGGATGGCGCGGTGACCCGGAATCGAGCCTAGCGGCTCTTTGGTGCCGTTGCGTGACCGTACGACTGCGTAACGCTACGAGTCACTCGGGAAAGGGCTCACCAGCGTCCGTACGGACCGCTGTTGCCGCCGCCGGTGATCGCCTTGATCGCCGGTCGCACGTCGGCCAGGTAGACCGCGGCGGCGACGAAGGCGATCAGGTCGAACACGCTGAACGGGTTGAACACGAAGATGATGCCGACCGCGGCGGAGACCCCGAGGATGGCCAGCCAGAGCGGCTTGGTGAGCTTGCCGGCCGCGGGGAACGCGTCCGTGCGCTGACGCAGCGCGTCGACCAGCGCGTAGGCCTGCACACCGAGCGCAAGCACACCAATGATCAGCATGAGCAGGTTCTGAAAGCTACTCAGCGCGTCCATAGCTCTACCTTAGGGCCTCGAAGGTGCCCCCGGTCCCCCCGGAGGATGGTCTGAGAACACAACGATCCGGTCAGAAGAAGGTTCCCGGGGCGCCCCATCCGGGACAACCCCGGCACTCCGGCGAGGGCCGCAAACCCTCACCTGGAGTATCAGGCCTCGTCGGGCTTCCGGATCGCAGCCTTGGCCGCCCGGGCCCCGCCCGAACCCGTCTTGCGGGTGCTCGGGGCCTTGACCGCGGTCTTGCCGGCGTTCGGGCTCTTGCGCACGGTCGCCTTCTTGGCCGCAGGCCGGGTCGCCCGGGGCGTGGGCGCCTTGTTACCCCCGTCGCCGACCGCCACTGCTTCCTGGACCGCCTCTAGGTTCAGCGGAGTGGCTTCGGGAGCCGGAGCAGACCCGGAACGCCCGAGCGACAGCGTGCCGCGGATCACCGAGGCGGTGTCGTTGACCGCGGCCCGACCCCGGTTCAGGGTGCTGCCGGCCTGGTCGCGCAGCGTCTGTGCCTCGTTCTGCGGGTAGACCCGCTCAACCAGGTCCTTACCCCGGCGGGCGAGTTCCTCGTAGGCCGCCTCGGCCTTGACCGCCACCTCGAGCGCGCGGGCGACGGCTCGGGTAGGGGCCTGCTCGGCCTGCGCCTTCAGCGTCTTCGGGTCCAGCGCGACCAGCCGGGCCTCGACGTCGGAGCGGAGCTGCTGCTGGAGCGAGGAGGCACTGGCCGCGGCCGCGCGCACCTGCCGCACGGCCAGGTCGGTGGCGCCGACGACGGCGAACAGCGGGGTGGTCGGGATCGACGGCCGGCCGGAACGGTCCTGGTGCTCGGTGCTGGTGGCCATGGTGTCCTCCTGTTGAGGCGGCGCGGGCGGAGCTGAATCTCCGGCGACGCTGCCGGCGGACGAGCGGCTGAGCAGGTTTCGGCCGGCTTCAGTCGGCGTGCGGATCTTCCCCGGCAACCGGGCGCAAGGTGGTCGGGGTCTTGCGGCGCGGCCGGGCGGTGGCCCGCTTACGAGCCACCCGCCGCCCCCCGGAACCGGCCCCCGGTGCCTGGTCGGAACCGGGAACGCCCGGCTTGAGGCCGGTGACCAGCGGGACCACGGTGGCCGCGATCGGCTCGGCCGGCGCGTCCTCCCGGGCGTTCTCGGCCCGGAAGGTCTCGTAGATGTCCAGCAGCACCCGCTTCTGCCGGGCGGTCAGCCGGACGTCGCTCTGGATCGCCACCTCGACCTCCACCCCGACCGACTCATCGAGCAGGCCGGCCCGCTGGAACAGCGCCTCGGCGGAGATCTGCAGGCCCTTGGCGATCTGGGTGAGCACCTCGGCGGACGGCTTGCGCAGGCCGCGCTCGATCTGGCTCAGGTACGGATTGCTGACACCGGCCGCGTTCGCGAGCTGCCGGAGCGAGAGCCGCGCGCTCTCGCGCTGCTCCCGGACGAAGGCTCCGAGGTCGGTCACCCGATCGGGCACTTTGAGGGTCGCCACCCGAGCCACTCTGCTTGCTCGAGTTAGCACTTTGCAAGCTGCCCATCGTCCCGAACTCGATGATCCGGGTCACAGAAACCGGTCTAAACGGATATACCGATCAGTTCGCGCGCCTCGGCCGGGCTCATCACCGGGCGCTGGAGATGGTTGGCCAGGGTGGCCGCGCGGGCCACCAGCTCGGCGTTCCCGGTGACCGGCCGGCGCGGGGCGAAGAAGAGGTTGTCCTCCATGCCCACCCGCAGATGACCGCCCAGCGCCAGGGTGGCGGCGAGCACCGGCAGGTGGCCGCGGCCGATCCCGGTGGCCGACCATGAGGTCACCGCCGACGGCAGGGCCTGCACGGCAGTCACCAGATTGGGGACGTTTGCGGGCAGTCCCCCGGGGACCCCGAGAACGAGGTCGGCATGGACCTTTCCGCCGAACGGCAGGCCGTACTCCTCCAGCAGACGACCCAAAGCCGCGATGTGGCCGAGGTCGAAGAGCTCGAACTCGGGCACCACCTGGGCGATCTGGGTGCGCCGGTACAGCTCGGTCATGAACGGCCAGGGGTTGCTGAACACGTCGTCCCCGAAGTTCACCGTGCCGCAGGTCAGCGAGCAGGAGTCGGGATTCGCGTCGAGCACGGCCAGCCGGGCCTCGAGCGGATCGTGCACGCTGCCGCCGGTGGAGAGCTGGACGATCAGCCCGGTGTTCTCCCGCAGCGCCGCGACCGTCGCCCGCAGACGTCCCAGATCCAAGGTGGGCCGATGATCCGCGTCCCGGATGTGGACGTGGATCATCCCCGCCCCGGCCGCCTCGCAGGCCTTCGCCTCGGCGACCAGTTCCTCCAGCGTGGTCGGCAACTGCGGCCAGTCGGCCTTGGCGACCTCGGCCCCGGTCGGAGCCACGGTGATCAGCGTCCGGTTCATCCGGCCATCGTGACTCCGGACCGGAGAAATAACCAGACTTGGGGACGTCGGCGGAAACTTTTGCGGTCAGGCCTGCGGGATCCGGCGGATTTTGGGGACGGTGGTGGCCGGGGCGGCCTCCGCGTCCACCACGATCTCCTGCGCCGCCTCCACCCCTCCGGCGATCAGCTGGGCGTCGGCCGGGGTGGACCGCTTCAGCACGGCCAGGGCGATCGGGCCGAGCTCGTGGTGCCGCGCGGCGGTGGTCACCCGGCCGACCTCGCGAGCGCCGTTCAGCACCGGGGCGCCGTTCTCCGGCAGTTCGCTCATCGAGCCGTCCAGGTGCAGCATGACCAGCCGACGCGGGGGGCGGCCGAGGTTGTGCACCCGGGCGATCGTCTCCTGCCCCCGGTAGCAGCCCTTCTCCAGGTGCACCGCGGTCCGCAGCCAGTCCAGCTCGTGCGGGATCGTGCGGTGGTCGGTCTCGAACCCCTGCCGCGGACGCCAGGCGGCCACCCGCAGCGCGTCCACCGCCCAGGTACCCGCCGCGTCGTCGAACTCCCCGGCCGCGACCCGGCTCTCGAACTCGGCCCGCGGGATCAGCACCTCGCGCCAGGACCACTCCGGGTGCCCGGCCACCTCGACCTCGGCCGCGGTGTAGAGGGCACCGCCGGTGGCCAGCGCCGGCCACGGGTCGCGCCAGGCCAGCGGGTCGCCGGGGGTTTCCGGGTCGGTCTCCCGATCGACCGGCTCGCCGATCACCGCCCAGTCCGCGGTCACGTCCTCGACCTCGACCCGCAGCATGAACTGCATCCGCTTGAGGAAGGTGACCAGGTCCGGCGCGGTGCCCGGCTCGAGGGTGATCCAGGTGGCGGTGCCGTCGTCGACCAGGTGCAGGTCGTGCTCGACGTGCCCGTTCGGAGTGAGCAGCAGCGCCTCGGTGGAGGTGTACGGCGCCAGGCCGGACAGGTGCTGGGAAGTCATCGAGTGCAGCCAGCTGAGCCGGTCCACCCCGGAGATCCGGACCACGCCGCGGTTGGACAGGTCGGCCTTCGCGGTGCCCGCCTCGAGCCGCCGCTGCTCCGCCACCGGGTTGCCGAAGTGCCAGGCCAGCCCCGCGTCCACGCCCTCGACGGGGACCGCCCCGGGCCGGTCCAGCAGCGGGCTCCGGTAGACCTGCACAGGCACAGCGACGTCACTCATGTCCGCTAGCAGCGCAGCGGGGGCCGCAGAACTTCCCGCTTCAGGAATGTCCGTGGCCATGACCGTGCGATCCGGGACCTTCCTCGCCCCGGCACTGCGCGCACAGCCCGTGCAGCGAGAGATGGGCCAGATCGGTCTGGAACCCCGAACCGGCCAGCACCGCGGCGGCCAGCGGCCGGGCCAGGTCCAGGTCCGCCTCGGTCACCGACCCGCAGCCCCGGCAGACCAGGTGCAGATGATTGACGTGGCTGGCGACCTGGTAGGTCGGCGAACCGTGGGTGAGGTGGGTGTGGCTGACGACGCCGATCTTCTCCATCAGCTCCAGGGCCCGGTAGACGGTGGAGAGATTGACCGAGTCCCGCGGTTCGGAGTGGGTCTCGACGAAGTCGCAGACCTCCTCCGGCGTCGCGTGCCCGAGCTCGGTGACCGCCCGCAGCACCGACCGGCGCTGCGGGGTGGCCCGTAGGCCGCGCTCCCGCAGCGCCGCGTCCAGCGCCTCGGCGGTCACCTGGCTCATCGTGTTCTCCTCGACCGGTTAAACGCGCTTCAGCCGGGCCGAGGCCTGGGACTGCAGCGGCTGCCCCTCGGCGGCCACGTCCAGCGCCCACAGCAGGTCCGACTCGACCAGGCCGTAAAGCCGGGTGGCGGCGGTGTATTCCTTGGCCGTGGAGGTGCGCGCGACCAGGTCGGTCTGCAGGTCGATCCGCGCGCCCCGGACCTGGCCCAGGTAGATCTCGGCGATCCCGGTGGGGTGCACGATCAGCACCTCGAGCTCGCTGGCGGGCACGCCGTCCGCCGTCGGTTCGGCCCCCTCGACCGGACGCCAGAAGCCGGTCTCGGTGGCGATCGGCTCGACCTGGTTGCCCTCGGCGTCGAGCCGCCACATCCGGGAGGTGTAGGACAGGAAGGGCCGCCCGTCGTGGGAGAACTCCACCTCCTGGCCGAACTGGGCCTCTTCGATGGTCGGGTAGCCGAGCACCCCGGCCCCTTCCCAGCGGCCGATCAGCCAGGCCAGGGGCGCGAGCGGGGTGGGCAGGTCGGTGTCTAGTTGGAACGCCACCCCCCGATCGTATGCCGATCACCCCCCACCCTTCCGTGATCATGGACTTCCTCCCCCGTGATCATGGAGTTCCGTCTCGACCCGGCGGCCGGGAAAGATGGGTAGCGTCGGCGGGATGGCCGACTCACTCGTCATCGAAGTGACCTCCGCGCTCGACGCCCCCGAGCGCTGCAACCAGGCCTTCACCGTGGCGGCCGCGGCAGCCGCGGCCGGGGTCGCGGTAGAGGTGTGGCTCAGCGGGGAGGCGGTCTGGCTGGCCCTGCCCGGACGCGCGGCGGACGTGACCCTGGACCACGCCACTCCGCTGACCGAACTGCTCGAGATCGTGATCGAAGTGGGCCGGGTGACCGTCTGCACCCAGGCCGCCGCCCGGCGGGGCATCCGGCCGGAGGACCTGATCGAGCCGATCACCATTGCCGGCGCCGCGTCCTACGTCGAGCGACTGCTGCGCCCGGGCACCCAGGCGCTGGTCTATTAGCAGGCGGTCCGGACACGCCCCGCAGCCGGAGATGCTAGGAGAGTCACACCTCACAGGCCTTGGCGGGAACCGACCGAACCGGATTCACTGCAGACACCGCCCGGAAATGTTCCGGAGAGGTCATGTTTACGTCCAGATCCGCGCTTGCGTGATTCATCTGTGACGTTGCGTGGTGACAAACTCCGGGCAACCCCTGTGACAACAACGCCTTGTCACATACCCTGAGCGAGTTGTACTCCGCAAAGACGCGGCAACACGGGGGCAGTAACCGGGGGCTCGCCACCTGCAGTATTAGTTGCACGGTCGGTCGGACGACGCGGAGGTCCACAGATGGCTTCACTCCTTCTCCTCACGAATGCGCTGGCCCCGTCCGCCGAGGTACTTCCGGCGCTGGGTCTGCTGCCGCACCAGATCCGGGTGCTGCCGGCCGAGGCCGCGGTACTGGTCGACGCCCCGCCGGCCGACGCGGTGATCGTGGACGGCCGCCGGGACCTGGCCGGAGCCCGCTCGCTGTGCCGCCTGCTGCGCACCACCGGTCTGTCCTCACCGCTCCTGCTGGTGCTGACCGAGGGCGGGATGGCCGCCGTGGTCGCCGACTGGGGCGCGGACGACGTGCTGCTCGACTCGGCCGGCCCGGCCGAGGTCGAGGCCCGGCTGCGGCTGGCCGCCGGTCGCAGCCGCCTGGCCGAGGCCCAGCAGTCCGAGGAGACGCCCGAGATCCGGGCCGGCGACCTGGTGGTCGACGAGGTCACCTACAGCGCCCGGGTCCGGGGGCGGGCGCTCGACCTCACCTACAAGGAGTTCGAGCTGCTGAAGTTCCTGGCCCAGCACCCGGGCCGGGTCTTCACCCGGGCCCAGCTGCTGCAGGAGGTCTGGGGCTACGACTACTTCGGCGGCACCCGCACCGTGGACGTGCACGTCCGGCGGCTGCGGGCCAAGCTCGGCCCGGAGCACGACGCGCTGATCGGCACCGTGCGCAACGTCGGCTACCGCTTCGTCCCGCCGGGTCGCGAGCGGGTCGGCGTCGAGGAGACCGTGGACGCCTGACCGGCGCCCCTCGGACGACGCCTTCGCGGTAAAGACCTATGCTGCGAACGGTGATCCCCCGCGTGAAGACCGACGTCCTCGACCAGCTTTCCGAGACCGATGCCCAGGCCGTGCGGGCCGTGCTCGCCGCGGCCACCGCCGCCGACGGCGCCGCCCCGATCTCCGAGCACGTGCTGCTCCAGTTCGGCTCCGCTGCTGGCGTGGGTCAGCACCTGGTAATGAGGGACGCTTCCGGCGAGGTCGCCGGGTACGCGCACCGGGAGGACGCGGCTGAGCCGGACGGTCCACGGCCGATCGTGGACGCGGAAGCCGTGGTCGCTCCCGCGAGCCGCCGGCAGGGATACGGCCGGGCGTTGCTGGAAGAGATCACCTCGGAAGGACGATTGGCGCGGATCTGGTCGCACGGCGACCATCCCGGGGCCCGGGCCCTGGGGGCCCGGCTGGGCTACCGCGTGGTCCGTGAACTCCAGCAGCTGCGCCGTTCGCTGAGCGGCGTCACCCCCGCCGATCTGCCCGAGCCGGTGCTGCCCGACGGCGTCACGCTGCGCACCTTCCGGCCCGGCGAGGACGACGCGGCCTGGCTGGGGGTCAACGCCCGGGCCTTCAGCTGGCACCCCGAGCAGGGCCGGATGACCCAGGCCGACCTGGACGACCGCAAGGCCGAGCCGTGGTTCGACCCGGCCGGGTTCTTCCTGGCCGAGGCCGACGGCGAGGTGATCGGCTTCCACTGGACCAAGGTGCATCCGGAAGGGCCCGAACGACCGATCGGCGAGGTCTACGCCGTCGGGGTGGACCCGAGCCGGCACGGCGGCGGTCTGGGCACCGCGCTGACCCTGGCCGGGCTGCGCCATCTGGCCGGGCTCGGCCTGGACACCGTGCTGCTCTACGTCGAGGCGGACAACGCCCCGGCGCTCAAGGTCTACCACCGGCTCGGGTTCACCGCGTTCAGCGTGGACGTGGTGCACGAGGGCCCCTACCCGGAATCCGCCCAACACTGAAGTTGCCCGGCCCGGACGCCGAACCAGGCGTGCGGGGTGGAATTCACCCGGGCGGCAGCACCATCACGGACGATGACATCAGCCCTTGTGGTTCCCGGCCGACAACGCCGACACCGAGCGCGAGACGGCGCGAAAGTAGGACAGTGAGAGCATGGCGGACATGACCAGCGCGGCGAGCCCCTCCTCCGCCTCGGCGGCCTCCCAGAAGTCCAGCGCGGTTCCGGCCGGTACGGGCCGGGCGTCGAGTGCTGCGCGACCCCGGAAAGCCGCTGTGTCCGCTTCGGTCGATCGGCCGGCCACCCGACGGAAACGCGCGCCCGGCAAGGAGATCGCGGCGGAGTCGGTCGAGGTGCAGGAGTCCCCGAGCGCTCCCGGTCCGACCCCGGCCCGTAAGCGCGCGGCCCGCAAGGCCCTCCCGACCACAAGCACGACCACAAGCACCAGCACGACCACGGGTGCCCCGAATACGGCGGCGGTGACCGGTCGCAAGCGCGCGGCGGCCAAGAAGGCGGCCGAGCCGGAAAGCGACGTCCGGTCGACGGTCGGTGACGAGTCCGGGCGAACCGGTCGCACCACCGGGCCGACGCGGAAGGCGGCCACCCGTAAGACCGCGTCCCAGCGTCCGCCGGCGAAGAAGATCGCCACCCGGTCCACTTCGCGCCGGCCGACCGCGAGCGAACTGGTCGCCGGCGAGATCGAGGAAGGCCCGGTCGCCCGCAAGAGCGCGGTCAAGAAGGCCACCGCCGCGCCGGAAGAGGTGGCGCCCACCACGTCGGGGCGGGCTGCTCGCAAGAGCTCCGCGGCCAAGTCCGAGCCTGCACCGGAGCAGACCACCACCCGACGCAGTGCGGTCAAGAAGACAGCCATTGCGCCCGAAGAGGTTTCGCCGACGTCGCCCACCGGGCGTAAGCGAGCCTCCCGCCGCCGGACCGGCGCCGGACCGGCGAACACCTCCGCGCTCTCCTCCCCCACTCAGTCTCCCGACGTCCCCGGCTCGCCGCCGGCGTCCCTCATTGACCCCGACATCGCAAACCCGGCCACCACCGACGTGCCCGTCGACGAGGCCCCGAGCCCGGCGTCCCCCAGCAAGCTGCCGGACGCCCTGATAACCCTGGACGAGCCGGTCACCACCACCGAAGTGGTGGCCAGTAAGGACGACGTGACCCCCGACCCCAGTTCCGCCACCGCGGCCCAGAACCGCGCCGCTTCGACCCTGGTGGCCGCCGCGCTGGACACCCAGGACCGCCTGACCACGCTGATCAAGGACGCGGAGCCGCCGCAGGTGCGGCGGTTCCTGGACCGTGAGCTGTCCTGGCTGGCGTTCAACGAGCGGGTGCTGGAGCTGGCCCGGGACACCGACCTGCCGCTCCTGGAGCGGGCCCGGTTCCTGGCCATCTTCGCCAGCAACCTGGACGAGTTCTTCATGGTCCGGGTGGCCGGGCTGAAGCGCCGGATCGCCACCGGCCTGGCCGTGCGGGCGGCCAGCGGACTGGAGCCGCGGGACCTGCTCGGGCGGATCCGGAGCCGGGCCCACGAGCTGCAGGCGATCCACGCCAAGGTGTTCGCCGGGGAGATCGCCCCCGCGCTGGCCGAGGCCAACATCACCATCGTGCGCTGGGACGAGCTGGCCGAGGACGAGCAGGGCAAGCTGCACTCGTTCTTCCGCGAGCAGGTGTTCCCGGTGCTCACCCCGCTGGCGGTGGACCCGGCGCACCCGTTCCCGTACATCTCCGGGCTCTCCCTGAACCTGGCCGTGGTGCTGCGCAACCCGGTGACCGAGAAGGAGACCTTCGCCCGGGTCAAGGTGCCGGCCCTGCTGCCGCGCCTGGTCAACGTGGACGCGGACGACGAGGCCGCGGCCGGCCCGAACAGCGGTGAGCAGTTCCCCCGGGCCCGGTTCGTGCCGCTCGAGGACATCATCGCGACCCACCTGGACCAGCTCTTCCCGGGCATGGAGGTGCTCGAGCACCACACCTTCCGGGTGACCCGGCAGGAGGATCTCGAGGTCGAGGAGGACGACGTCGAGAACCTCCTCAAGGCGCTGGAGAAGGAGCTGCTGCGGCGGCGTTTCGGCCCGCCGGTGCGGCTGGAGGTGGCCGAGGACATCGGGCCGCACATGCGCGACCTGCTGGTGCGCGAGCTCGGGGTCAGCGAGTCCGAGGTGTTCCCGCTGCCCGAGCCGCTCGACCTGCGCGGCCTGAACCTGGTCGCCGACCTGGACCGGCCGGAGCTGCGCTACCCGAAGTTCGTCGCTGCCACCCCGCGCCAGCTGTCGGAGGTGGAGAGCTCCAAGCCGACCAACATCTTCGACGCGATCAAGCGCCGGGACGTGCTGCTGCACCACCCCTACGACTCGTTCTCCACCACCGTGCAGGCCTTCCTCGAGCAGGCCGCGGACGACCCGCAGGTGCTGGCGATCAAGCAGACGCTGTACCGCACCTCGGGCGACTCGCCGATCGTGGACGCGCTGATCGACGCGGCCGAGGCGGGCAAGCAGGTGCTGGCCGTGGTCGAGATCAAGGCCCGGTTCGACGAGGAGGCCAACATCTCCTGGGCGCGCAAGCTGGAGCGCGCCGGGGTGCACGTGGTCTACGGCATCGTCGGGCTGAAGACGCACGCCAAGCTCAGCCTGGTGGTCCGGCAGGAGTCGGACGGCCTGCACCGCTACTGCCACGTGGGAACCGGTAACTACAACCCGAAGACCGCCCGGCTGTACGAGGACCTGGGCATGCTCACCTGCGACCCGCAGGTCGGCGAGGACCTGAGCCGGCTGTTCAACCAGCTGTCCGGTTACGCCCCGAAGACCGCCTACCGCCGGCTGCTGGTGGCCCCGCGCTCGCTGCGCACCGGCCTGGTCGACCGGATCGAGCGGGAGATCGCCAACCACGAGGCGGGCCGCCCGGCCGGGGTCAAGGTCAAGGTCAACTCGATCGTCGACGAGGTGATCATCGACGCGCTGTACCGGGCCTCGCAGGCCGGGGTGGACGTGGACGTGGTGGTCCGGGGGATCTGCGCGATCCGGCCGGGGGTGCCCGGGCTGAGCGAGAACATCCGGGTGCGCAGCATCCTCGGCCGGTTCCTGGAGCACAGCCGGATCTTCTGGTTCGCCGGCGGCGGGGAACCGGTGGTCTACATCGGCAGCGCGGACATGATGCACCGCAACCTGGACCGCCGGGTCGAGGCGATGCTGCGGCTGCGCGACCCGCGGGACATCGCCGAGCTGGACGAGCTGCTGACCATGTCGATGGACCCGGAGACGGCGTCCTGGCACCTGGACGGGGACGGCGTGTGGACCCGGCACCACCACGACGCCGAAGGCCGGCCGCTGCGGGACCTGCAGTCGCACATCATCGCCACCCGGCCGCCCAAGCGTTCGGGCCGCCGCCGCTAGAGGCACACTGGACCCCATGACTGACCAGCTGCCCGCGTCCACCGATCTGCTCGTCGTCGGGGCCGGGCCGGCGGGGTCCGCCGCGGCCGCCTGGGCGGCCCGCTCCGGCCTCAACGTGGTGCTGGCCGACAAGGAGACGTTCCCGCGGGACAAGGCCTGCGGGGACGGCCTGACGCCCCGCGCGATCGCCGAGCTGGATCGGCTCGGCCTGTCCGAGTGGCTGTCCGGGTACCCGAGCAACCGCGGGCTGCGGGCCTGCGGCTTCGGCCAGGAGCTGTACCTGCCCTGGCCGGGCGGCTCGCTGCCGGACCGGGGCTCGGCGGTCCCGCGGACCACGCTGGATGAGCGGATCCGGGAGGAGGCGCTGGCCTCCGGGGCCCGCGGGGTGGAGAACGCCCGGGCGATCGACGTGATGCGCGACGGCGACCGGGTGATCGGCGTGGTGTTCTCCGGCGGGAAGGACCGGCCGAACTTCACCATCGGCTGCCGCCGCCTGGTCGTGGCCGACGGGTACCGTTCCCAGCTGGGCCGGGTCCTGGGCCGGGAATGGCACCAGAACACCGCCTTTGGGGTGGCCGCCCGGGCCTACATCAAGTCCGGCCGCAGCGACGACGCGTGGATCACCTCGCACCTGGAGCTGCGCGGCGAGCAGGGCGAGCTGCTCCCCGGCTACGGCTGGGTCTTTCCGCTCGGTGACGGCGAGGTGAACATCGGGGTGGGCGCGCTGGCCACCGAGAAGCGGCCCTCCGACGTCCATCTCAAGGATCTGATCGGCATCTACACCGGACTGCGGCGGGACGACTGGGAACTGCAGGGCGAGCTGCGCGGGGTCCGTTCGGCGATGCTGCCGATGGGTGGCGCGGTGAGCGGCGTGGCCGGGGCCAACTGGGCGCTGATCGGAGACGCGGCGGGCTGCGTGAACCCGCTGAACGGCGAGGGGATCGACTACGGCCTGGAGACCGGGCGACTGGTGGCCGAGCTGTTCGCGGCCGGGGCCGGCACCGGGCGCGGAACCGGGCGCAGCCACGCGGATCTCAACCGGGCCTGGCCGGCCACCCTGCGCGAGCACTACGGCGAGGCGTTCTCGATCGCCCGGCGCCTGGCCACCCTGCTGACCGTGCCCGGCGTGCTGCGCTACGGCGGCCCGGTCGGGATGCGCTCGAGCTTCCTGATGACGATCGCGCTGCGGGTGATGGGCAACCTGGTACTGGAGGAGGACAAGGACGTGGTGGCCCGGCTCTGGCGCGGGGCCGGGCGGCTCTCCCAGCGCTTCGACGAGCGCGTGCCGTTCGGCGGCCCGGCTTCCTAAACGCGCCCATCTGCGGGCGATCTGCGATAGTCGCAGGGTGAGTCGCCGCCCCACCCGCTCGTCCTCCCGTTCGTCGTCCCGTTCGGCAAAGCGCAAGCGGAAGGGGTTGAAAGTGGCTCCCGCTCCGCGTCGCAAGCGCCGTCCCGAACCCCCGGCCGCGCCTACCGTCGTCTCGGCCGGAGCGCTCTGCTGGCGGCCTCGCGAAGGGGCGGAAAGCGTCACCCATCCGGCCGATCTCGAGGTGCTGCTGGTCCGCAGCGCGCGCTGGGGCGACTGGTCCTGGCCGAAAGGGAAGATCGAGCCCGGCGAGACGCTGCCCGAGTGTGCCGTGCGGGAGGTGACCGAGGAGACCGGCGTGCGTCCTCTGCTCGGACGTCCGCTGCCCTCGGTCGGTTACGTGCTGCCCGACGGGCGGGACAAGACGGTCGCGTACTGGGCGGCCACCCCGTTCGATGCCCAGGCCTCGCTCACGGCCCGGACGGCGGATGCGGAGGAGATCGCCGACGTGGCCTGGCTGTCCGTCGAGGAGGCCCGGCGGCGGCTGAGCCGGGAGAGTGATTTTCTGCCGCTGGAGGCCCTGCTCAAGCACGCGGCGGCCGGCGAACTGCAGACCCGGGCCCTGCTCGTGCTGCGCCACGCCAAGGCCCGGGCCCGGGCGAACTGGCCCGGCGGAGAAGCGGATCGGCCCCTCACCTCGGTCGGCCGGACCCAGGCGAACGCCCTGCCGGGCCTGCTCGCGGTGTGGTCGGCGGATCACCTGCTGAGCTCACCGTGGGCCCGGTGCATGCTCACGCTGCGGCCCTATCTGCGCCAGCGCAACGGCCCGGACGATCTTTACGCCGGCGTCGAGGTGATGCCGCTGCTGTCCGAGCAGGGCCTGCGCAACGACCCGGAGCGGGTGCCGGAACTGCTGCGCAGCCTGTTCCAGGCTTCGGGGAGCTGGCTGATCTGCACCCATCGGCCGGTGCTGGCCTCGGTGATCGAGACCCTGGCGGAGGCCTGCACTCCGGAGGCGCTGGATCTGCTGCCGGAGGCCAATCCCTGGCTCGGGACCGGCGAGGTGCTGGTCGCGCACCTCACCGGCCCCGGGCAGATCGTCGGGGTGGAGCGGTTCAGGACTACACCTTGAGGTCGTCCTCGGTGACGTAACCGCTGTCGACGAGCAGGGTCTTGTAGTTGTTCTTGGTGATCTGGACCGGGTACAGGTAGTACGTCGGTACGTCCTTCACACCGTTCTTGACCTCGGCATTGGTCATCGGCTTGGAACCGGTCAGGATCGCGTTGGCCTGTTCCACCGCCACCTTGGCGAGCTCACGGGTGTCCTTGAAGATGCTCTGGGTCTGCTCGTCGGCGATGATCGACTTCACCGAGGGCGTTTCCGAGTCCTGGCCGGTGGTGATCGGCAGCGGCTTGTCGGCCGTGCCGTACCCGGCCGCCTTGAGCGCCTTGATGATGCCGATCGTCATACCGTCGTAGGGCGACAGCACCGCGTCCACCCGCTCGGTCTTGTAGTCGTCGTTCAGGATCCGGGCCATCCGGGCCTGGGCCACTTTCGCGTCGTACAGGTTGGTCGCGACCTTCTTGAACGCGGTCTCGCCGCTGCGGATCTTGATCTTCCCGCTCCGGATGTACGGCATGAGCAGGGGCTTGGCACCGTCGTAGAAGTACTTGGCGTTGATGTCGGTGGCGGAACCGGCGAACAACTCGACGTTGTAGGTCTTGTCGTCCTTCTTGGTCAGGTTCAGCCGGTCGATGATGAACTGCCCCTGCAGGGCGCCGACCCGGGTGTTGTCGAAGGTGGCCTGGTAGTCGACGTTCTTGGTGCCGGTCAGCAGCCGGTCGTAGGCGATCACCGGGATCTTCTTGGAGGCCGCCTTGGCCAGCACGTCGTTCATCGCGCCGCCGTCGACCGCGGCGATCAGCAGCAACTGGTCGCCGTTGCCGATCATCTTGTCGACCTGCTGGTTCTGCAGGGCCTTGTCGTTGTTCGCGTACTGCAGCTCGGCCTGGTAACCCATGGCCTTGAACTGCGCGACCATCGCGTTGCCGTCGGCGATCCATCGGGCCGACTCCTTGGTCGGCATCGAGATGCCCACCTTGGCGCCGACGTTGGCGTACACACTGTCGGCCGCGACGGCGTCCCCGCCGCAGGCGGCCAGGCTCAGGGCCAGGACGGTCAGCGACAGTCCGGCGAGAATCTTGCGCACTCGGGTATCTCCAGTCTCAGCGCTGGTTGCGGGACTTGGCCCGGGCCAGGATCCGCCGCAGCAGCGTCAGCACAACGGCTTTGACCTGTTCGCGGTCACGCGCGTCGACCCCGACCACGGGTACGTCGGCGTCGACGTTCACCGCGTGCCGCACCTGGTCGAGGGTCATCGTGGGCCGGCCCGCGAACGAGTTCACGGCGACCACGTAGGGGAGCTTGATGCTCTCGAAGTAGTCCAGCGCGACGAAGCACTCCTCGAGCCGGCTCGGGTCGACCAGGACCACGCCGCCCAGGGCGCCGTCGGCCAGGTCGTTCCACATGAAGCCGAACCGGTCCTGCCCGGGCGTACCGAACATGTAGAGGATGATGCTCTCGTCGATCGTCACCCGGCCGAAGTCCATGGCGACCGTGGTGGTCGTCTTCTGGCTCCCGATACCGGCGTTGTCCACGCCGATCGACGCCGAGGTCATCGGCGCCTCGGTGCTCAGCGGGCTGATCTCGGAGAGCGCCCCGACCGTGGTGGTCTTGCCGACGCCGAAGCCGCCGGAGATCAGGATCTTGACCGGGATCGGCGGCCGCTTGGCCGGCTGCTGCTGTCCGGGCGCCCCGGACCGAGCCTCAGAGTGCAGAGACACCGTGAATCAACCTCTCGATGAAGGCGACGTCGTCGGCCAGCGAGGCCGAGGACGCGGAGCGCTGGAGCACCCCGGCGGCGACCAGGTCGCCGGCCAGGACCTGGACGACCCCGACCGGCAGGCCGATCCGGGCCGCCACCTCGGCGCAGGCCATCGGTCGGTCACAGGCCCGGACGATCATCGCCATCTCGGTCGACCAGCTGCGGTCCGGGGCCACCGGCCGCTCGCAGATCAGCAGGGTCTCGATGCCGATACCGGCCGCGCCGCCGCCGACCCGGCCGCCGGTGATCAGGTACGGGCGGTTGTGCCCGCCCGGGGTCTCGTCCGGCGCCTCGTGGAAGCGCTCCTCGGACTCGGTCCGGATCACCCGGCCGAGGAACGGCCGGCCGAAGCTTTCCTCCTCCTCGAACCCGTCGTAGCTGCTCACAGCGCGAGGTTCGCCTTGAGCTCGGTGATCAGCTCCGGCGTGAGCAGCACGCCGACGCGCTCGACCAGCATCGCGGTCTCGTACCCGACCAGGCCGAGGTCGCACTGCTGGGCGGTGACCACGCCCAGGCAGGCCCGGCCGTTGATCATCGAGCAGAGCAGGTAGCCACCGGAGAACTCGATGATCACCTGGGTCAGGCCGCCCTTGTTCAGCAGCCGGCTGGAGCTCTGGGCCAGGGTGGTCAGGCCGGAGACGGTGGCGCCCAGCTTGTCGGCGTCACCCCGCTCCATCCGGACCGACATGGCCATCAGCAGGCCGTCCGAGGACACCCCGATGATCTGCTCGACGCCGGCGGTCTCCCGGACGAAGTTGTCGAGCATCCAGCTCACGTTCTGGGCCGCCGGACTCAGCACCGCGGCTGCTCCGTATCCGTTCGGGCTCATTCGTACGTTCCCATCGTGTCGTCGTCGGTGGCGTGGACCCGGCCGGTCTCCTGGGTGGCGCGCATGGTCGCCGCCTGGAGGTTGGACAGCTGCCGGCCGATGCCCTGGGCGTCGCGGGGCAGGCCGCGGAAGGCGCCGCCGGTGTCCGTCTCGACCTCGTGCAGCTGCGCACCCCGCACCCGGCGGACCGGGGTGGTGGAGGGGTTCTGGGCCTGCGGCTGCTGGGGCGCACCGGCCGGTGCGTCCCCCGGGCCGGCCTGCTGACGGGCAGCGGCCACCCCGTTCTGAAGAGAAGACATCTGTGACCTCACGCGGTTCGGATCTACGGTCTGCGATGCCTGGTCCGCCGGTCCGGCGGCCAGATCGCCTAGTTGCGCCCCCCGCACCCGGCGAACCGGGCCACCGGGGTTCTGCCCCGGCTGGGGAGCCTGCGGCCGCTGCGGCAACGATGACGCGGCGGCCGGAAGCTGGGGCACGGCCCGCTGCTGCGGCTGCTGGGCCGGCCCGGCGTTGCGGCGGGCGGCTGCCGCACCGTTCTGCAGGCCCGACATCTGCGAGCGCATGAGGTTCGGGTCGACCGTACGGGGCGCCTGGTCGGCCGAGTTCGGCCCCAGGTCGCCCAGCTGGGCGCCGCGCACCCGGCGGGAGGGCCCGCCCGGGCTCACTGGCGGCATTCCCGCACCGGCGGGAGCAGCTGCGGGAAAGGGCGCAACCACGCCCTGGCCCTGGTTGTACTGGCCCACCGGGCTGGGCTGCGGGCGGCTCGGCAGGGCCGGTGCGTTCGGGAAGCCCTGTCCCGGCATCGAGTTCGGCATCGGGCTGGGCATCGGGCTCGACATCGGGTTCGGCCGGGCCGGCGCCGCGTTCGGGTTGCGGCGCGGGGTGGGGGCCATCGAGGCCGGGGCCGAGGAGGTCACCGCGGCCGGCTGCGGCGCCGCGGTGAGCATCGGCACCTCGGTCACGTCGTGGAACGTGGCCGGCAGCTTCGCGTCGCTGATCACCGAGGCCGGCACCAGGACCTGGGCGGTCAGGCCGACCTGGTCCGAGGGCAGCAGGCGGACCACCATGTCCCGGCGGTCGGCGATCCGGCCGACCACGTGCAGGCCCAGGACCTTCGCGTCCGGCCGGCGCTGACCGGCCTGCGAGATCCGGTCGTTGGCCTCGGTCAGGTCCTCGTCGGACATGCCCAGGCCGGCGTCGATCACGTCGAACTGGTAGCCGCCGGGGATCAGCCGGCCGACCACCTGGACCTGCCGCTCGCGCGGGGAGAACCGGGTGGCGTTCTCCAGCAGCTCGGCGAGCATGTGGGTGAGGTCGGCCGCGACCGACCCGGACACCTTGGCGTGGTCCATGTGGTGGACCGTGACCCGGTTGTACTCCTCGATCTCGGAGAGCGAGGCGCGCACCACGTCCTGCATGGCGATCGGGTGCGACCAGGTACGGGTCTGCTTGGCGCCCGCCAGGACCAGGAGGGATTCGGCGTTCCGCCGGATACGGGTGGTCAGGTGGTCCAGGCGGAACAGCCGGTCCAGGGCCGAGGGGTTGCTCTCGTCCCGCTCCAGCTCGGTGACGTAGCCGAGCATACGGGTCATCAGGCTCTGGTTCCGGCGGCCCAGGTTGACCAGGGTGTCGGCGTTGGCCACCTCGTTACGGCGCTGTTCGAGGGCCAGGTTGACCGCGCTGTCCTGCAGCGTGTTCAGGGCGCCGGCCAGTTCGGCGAGCTCGTCGTGGGTGGTGACGTGGAACGGCGGCAGGGACGGGGCGGAGGCGTCCGCCGGGAGCGTGGCGATCTCGGCGACCACCGCGGGCATCCGGTCGTTGGCGACCGCGAGGGCGGCCGCGGTGAGCGAGCGCACCGGGCGGACGATGTTCCGCACGATCACGAAGGACACCGCGCCGGCGGCCAGGAACAGCAGGGCACCGAAGAGGAAGGTCAGCTTGAGCCGGCTGGAGGCCGAGTCCTCCTGCTTCTGGATCAGCTCGTCGGCGGACCGGGTCCGGTAGTCGGCGATGGTGTTGACCAGGTCGTTCGGGAACTTGTCGAGGCCGCTGACGGCGGCGCTGACGGTCTCGACGTTGGCGAAGCCCGCGCCGACGAAGTCGTCCAGCGCGGCCTCGTACTGGAAGCCGATCGTCTTGTGGGTGGACTCGAACTGCTCAAGCATGGTCTTGAGCCGGGGGTCGTCCTTGCCGACGTTGGCCAGCAGCCTCGCGTTCAGCGTGTCGACCTGCTTGGTGTCCGCGTCGTACTCGCTCTTGAGCTGGGTGTAGGTCTTCTGGTCCCGGGCCTGCAGCAGGATCTGCTGCAGGTCGGTCACCTGCTGGCCGAAGGCCACCAGCATGGTGCGCGACACCTCACGTTGCTGGAGGTTGCCGTCGATCAGGTCCTGGTACTGCTTGGCGGTCGATCTCAGCTGGACCGTCAGTACCAGGATCGTGATCAGAACCGCCGCCAGGAGCGCACCGACCAGCAGGCCGAGCTTCTGTGCGATCTTCATCGATGGACTCCTGTGGCGCTCTTCGCGCACTAGGTCGGGCGTTGCAGGACTTCCCGGGGTTCAGGCCGGGGCGGGAGCCGGTGGGGCGGGCGGACGGATCTGGCCGGGCAGAGTCAGACGCGTTCGTCGTGGTGCGGTTCGCCGAGGCCCTCCCACAGCAGGGCCGCGAGGTCGGACACCACCAGTTCCTCTTCCTCGGCCGGCTCCGGGGAGCGGGCCGAAGGGGGCGCAGGCAGCGTTGCCTGGGCCGGCTGAGCGGTCGGGGCGGCGTTCGGGGGGCGGGAGACCACCGGCCGCGACAACGGCGCCTGAGCGGCCGCCTGATGCGTCATACCGGCCGGCTGGGTCATCGTCAGCGGTTCCCCGTCCGGGGTCGGCAGCGAGGACCGGTACGGCCCGTCCTCGTGGGTGATCACCTGCACCTCGACCCGGTTGTGGAGCTGCTGGATCCGCACCCCGGCCGGGGCGGTGGGCAGGGCGAGGACGACGTCGAAGGTGGGCCGGCGCGCGGCCAGCGACGCCAGCGAGGCCAGGGACGCGCGGAAGGAGCCGTCGAAGTCGAGTTCCTCGACCGTCATGCCGGCGCTCTGGGCAATGATCTGGACCTGCTCACGGATGGCGAGCTCGAGGTCGCGGACCCGGTCGAGGCGCTGCTGCATGATCTGCCGCCGGCCCATGATGTCGCTAGCCACGGGACTGCCCTCGCATTTTCGCTACTCCCTCTTCGGAACGGCGTTACTGAGCTAGGTGAAGCACGACGAATGGGCCCTGCCGTATGACATGCGTGCACAGAGCGGGCGCTCTAGCTTCAGAGGATAAATACCACCGAAAGGGTCGCAGCAGGCTGCGGATGCAGTATTTGTTGTAGCAAGGTAAAGGCGTACACAGGTCGCTTGCAAGTAGCCGTTATGGTGCGACTCTGGGTCATCACGTTTCCACTCGCGGTTATCCTCTAAGGCAAACCCGACATTTTGATATGGGCTTATGGCAATTCGATGTCTAAGCGCTGTCGGCGAATTACCAAGGGTTACATTCCCTGATGCAACCGGGGGTTAGTACCCGCTTACACAGAGGTTCTGGGGCATTAACCGTTGCACTCTCGTAGCCCTGGACTCGACATCGCCTTCATCGACAGGTGTCGTAGAAGGCGACCACGAAAACGGCGCCGGGCCCCCGTGGGGCCCGGCGCCGTCGTCCGGCCGAACTCAGCCGATCACCCGAAGCGGCCCGAGATGTAGTCCTCGGTCGCCTTCTCGGTGGGGTTGCTGAAGATCTTGTCGGTCTCGTTGATCTCGATCAGCCGGCCCGGCTTGCCGGTGGCGGCCAGGTTGAAGAACGCCGTGCGGTCGCTGACCCGGGCGGCCTGCTGCATGTTGTGGGTCACGATGACGATCGTGAACTCCGACTTCAGCTCGTTGATCAGGTCCTCGATGGCCATCGTGGAGATCGGGTCGAGCGCCGAGCAGGGCTCGTCCATCAGCAGCACCTGGGGCTGGACGGCGATCGCCCGGGCGATGCAGAGCCGCTGCTGCTGACCGCCGGACAGGCCGGCCCCCGGCTTGGCCAGCCGGTCCTTGACCTCGTTCCACAGGTTGGCGCCGCGCAGCGACTTCTCCACCCGCTCCTCGAGGACCTTCTTGTTCTTCTGGCCGTTCAGCCGCATCCCGGCCGCCACGTTGTCGAAGATCGACATGGTCGGGAACGGGTTCGGCCGCTGGAACACCATGCCGACGGTGCGCCGCACGGCGACCGGGTCGACCTCCTTGGCGTACAGGTCCCGGCCGTTCAGCTGGACGCTGCCCTCGACCCGGCCCCCGGGGATGACCTCGTGCATCCGGTTCAGGGTGCGCAGGAAGGTCGACTTCCCGCAGCCGGACGGGCCGATGAAGGCCGTCACGGTCCGCGGGTCGACCGCCATGGACACGTCCTCGACGGCCTTGAACTTGCCGTAGTAGACGCTCAGGTCTTTCACATCGATGCGCTGGGCCATCGGTGCACTACTCCCTTACTGGGTGGTCTGTGGGGGGTGGGGCGCGCAGGCCCTAGCGGGCGACCTTGTTCAGACGGCCGATCAGCCGGCCGGCGATGTTGAGGAGCATCACCAGGAAGATCAGGGTCAGGGCGGCGGCCCAGACGCGCTGCACGGCCGGGTCGGCGGACTGGTCGCGGTCCTGGTTGATCATCGTCGGCAGGGCGGCCATGAAGCCGTCGAACAGGTTGGTGTTGATCGACTTGGAGTAGGGCGCCAGGATCAGCAGCGGCGCCGTCTCGCCCATGACCCGGGACAGGCCCAGCAGCACGCCGGTGATGATGCCGCTGAACGCGGTCGGCAGCACCACCCGGGCGATGGTCTTCCACTTCGGCACGCCGAGCGCGTACGAGGCCTCCCGCAGCTCGTTCGGCACCAGCTTGAGCATCTCCTCGGTGGAGCGGACGATCACCGGGATCATCAGCAGCACCAGGGCCAGGCAGACCGCGAAGCCGACCCGCTGCAGGCCGAGCGTGGTCACCCACAGGGTGTAGACGAACAGCGCCGCGACGATCGAGGGGATACCGGTGAGGATGTCGACCGTGAAGCTGACCGCCCGGGCCAGCCGGCCGCGGCCGTACTCGACCAGGTAGACGGCGGTGAACACGCCGATCGGCACCGCGATGATCGCGGTGACCAGGGCCTGCTCCACCGTGCCGATGATGGCGTGGTAAGCACCGCCGCCCTTGGTGATCGAGGTGATGCCGCGCTGCGAGTGCGTCCACCAGTCGGCGGAGAAGACCAGGCCGACGCCCTTGTCGACGACCGTCCAGAGGATCCAGACCAGCGGGATCACGGCGATCACGAAGGCGACGTAGACGGCCACGGTCGCGATGGTGTTCTTGACCGCCCGGCCGGCGCCCTGGTGATCGAGCGGCGAGGGCGGGGCAGGGGACACGGTGTCCTGGGTCGCGGTGCTCACTCGGAGAAGGCCTTCCTGCGCTCAATGACGATGCGGGCCGCCGCGTTCACCAGGAAGGTGAGGGCGAAGAGAACCAGACCGGCGGCGATGTAGGCACCGGCCTGGCTCGAGGTGCCGAACTCGGAGGCGTTGTTGGCGATCTTCGAGGCGAAGGTCTCCCCACCGGCGAACAGCGAGAACCGGAAGTCACCGGCGTAGCTGCTCATGATGATCGTGACGGCGATGGTCTCACCGAGCGCACGGCCCAGGCCGAGCATCGCGGCGGAGATCACCCCGGGGGTGCCGAACGGCAGCACCGCGGTCCGGATCATTTCCCAGCGGGTGGCCCCCAGGGCCAGCGCACCCTCGATGTGCTGCGGCGGGGTCTGCGCGAAGACCTCGCGGGAGAGCGCGGTCACGATCGGCAGGATCATGATCGCCAGCACGATCGAGGCCAGGAAGATGCTGCCGAAGTCGGCCGGGTTCTGGAACAGGTTGGTCCAGCCCAGGATCTTGTTCAGGAAGTTCTGCACCGGCACCACGTGCTCGCGCAGGATCTGCAGACCCCAGAGGCCGTAGACGATCGAGGGCACGGCCGCCAGCAGATCGATCAGGTAGCCGAACGGGGCGGCCAGCCGCTTGGGTGCGTACTGGGTGAGGAACAGCGCCACCAGGACGGCCACCGGCACGGCGATGATCATCGCCACCACCGACGAGGCGACGGTGACCCAGAGCAGGTCGGGGATGCCGAAGCTGAGCGAGCCGGGGACGGTCTGCCAGACCCGGGAGGTGAGGAAGTTGACCTTGTCGTCCTTCAGGGCCGGAACGGCCTTGGCGATCAGGAAGGCCGCGACCGCGACGACCAGAACGATGACGAAGACTCCGGACCCGGTGGCCAGACCGCCGAAGATGCGGTCCCCCAGCCTGCCGGTGGATGCGGAGTCGCCGGACGGCTCTGCGTCGAGCTCGGATCGGCCGGTGATGGTGGGCATCGGTGGGATCCTCGGGTTGAGAAGGCAAGTACTGGCACATCAGGGGCGGTGCCACGCCCGGTTTTCACAGCCTGGAGCGATGGTGCGCCGGATACGGAGTGGCCCCGTGGCCGGGCGGTAACCGTCTCGGGGGAGATCGGGCCGCCGGGCCACGGGGCACCCGTGCTTACCGGTGGTGCAGTTCTACCGAGGTCAGGAAATGGCGTCCACAGCTGCGGCGACCTTGGTCTGGACCTCGGCCGGCAGCGGCGCGTAGCCGGTCTTCTCGAGGCCGGCCTGCGTGTCGGTGCTGGAGAAGTACTTCAGGAACGCCTTCTCCAGCTTGGTCTTGTCGGCGTCCAGACCCTTCGAGCAGACGATCTCGTAGGTGACCAGCACGATCGGGTAGGCGTCGGCCTCCTTGGTCGCGTAGTCCATCTCGAGCTTCAGGTCGTTGCCGGTGCCGACGATCTTGGCGGCGTTGAGGGCGTTACCGGCGGTCTCACCGGTCAGCTCCACGGCGCCACCGCCGTTGTCGACCTTGGCCACCCCCAGGTTGTTCGAGGTGGCGTAGCTCCACTCGATGTAGGCGATGCCGCCCACGGTGCCCTTGACGCCCGAGGCCACCCCGTCGGACTTGGCCCGGCCCTGGCCGACCTTGCCCGGCCACACCTTCGACGGCTCGGCCGTGAAGTCGGTCGGGTCGGCGGCGGCCAGGTACTTCTCGAAGTTCTGGGTGGTGCCGGACTCGTCCGAGCGGTAGAAGACCGTGATCGCGGTGGACGGCAGGGTGACGCCCGGGTTCTCCTTGGCGATCGCCGGGTCGTTCCACTTGGTGATCTTGCCCATGAAGATCATGCCGATGGTGCTCGCGGAGAGCGTGATCGGGTCCTTCACGTCGGGCAGGTTGTACGTGACCGCGATCGGGCCGGCCGCCATCGGCAGGTTCCAGGCGTCGTTGCCGCCGCAGCGCTTCTTGGCCGCGTCGGTCTGCACGACACCGTCGGACGCCTCGCTGCTCAGCGCGGAGTCGGAACCGGCCCAGTCGACCTGGCCGGCGATGAAGTTGGCGACCCCGTCGCCGGAACCGGTCGGGTTGTAGTTGACCGTGGCGTCCGGGTTCGCATCGCTGAAGCCGGAGATGACCTGCTCGATGGCGTTCTTCTGAGCGGTCGAGCCCTCGCCGTTCAGCGTGCCGCTCACCTCGCTGGAGGAGCTGCTGCTGCTGTCAGAGCTGCCGCTGCCGCTGTCGTTGTCGTCCGAGCCACAGGCCGTCAGCGCAAGCGCGCCGGCCAGTGCCACGCTGGTCAGCGCAACGGTACGGGGGAGCTTCAATGGAATTCCCTTTCATGGAGCCGGGAACGAAGCCCAGCCAGTTCTGCAGGCGCAGCAATCGGTGCGGCGCCGGGGCACGGTTGGATGCCCGCCACAGACCGTAGGCAGAGGAGGTGAAGCGAGCTGCGGACGATGGTTAACGCGGGCCAAACGAAGTTTCGACATCAGGCCACGGGAACTGGACTCCGGGGCGACATCCAGGTGAACGACACCCGGATCGAGCCTCGCCAAGGCACACAGCGTCAGCACAGCCGGGCAGTTAGGCGGGATTGGTCAACCTTTATGGGGATCTTGATGCCCAGGTACGGCTACGCAGAGTGCATATCACGGGTCGGGTGTCATGCGTGACCGGATCGTAATGAGACGACGGACCGAGCGCGAGCCCAGATCGCGGGGATTTTCCGGGGCCGATCTCAGGGGCTTCGGGAATCGCTCTGGGGCAACGCTTTTAGCGACCCAAGGTGATGGAGGACGACGCAGGCCCCGGTTGGGGGCACTGCGCCGTCCTGCTGTGCGTCTTGAGGCGCCGGACCGGGAGCACCTCACGGTGCAACGGCCGCTCTAGGCGGCTTCAAGTGGGACCCGGGGCTACCGCGGCCCGACGCCCGGTGAGACCCCGAAGGGTGTCACCGGGTCTATTAACTCATGACCCCGCCACCGGTGTTCCCTCCCGCGGGCCGAAGCGGGCCGTTTTCAGCTCAGGTCCCCCCGGCGCCACAACTTGGCGGCCAGTTCCAGCTCAGTACCCGTCCGGGCCAGGCCGGAAGCGCGACGGGTCAGCTCGGCCCCGGGCTCCTCCGCCAGGTCGGCCGCGGTCAGGGCCGGCTCGGTGTCCGCCTGCAGGGCCCAGCCGGTGGCGACCACGTGGCAGAACGCCGCGGCCCGCTCCAGCGCATCGGCCAGGTCCCCGGTGAAGGCGCCACCCAGGATCGCGTCCGACATGGCCTGCACCTCGACCGGGCCGGGCGGCTCGGCCACCCCGGCCACCGCCTCGTGCACCGGCGCCCGGTGCCGCCCCAGGTCGAACGCCCGGGCCATGCCCACGGGGTCCCGCCGGATGCCGGCCTGAAGGGCATAGATCCGCCAGAGCGCACCGGGCAGCGTCTCGGCTGGCCGGGACGCCCAGAGTTCAGCGATCTCGTCCAGCCCGACGACGTCCGCCAGGGCCACGATCCGGGCGGTGGCGTCCGGGTCTCCCCCACCCCGGGCGTGGTCGACCAGCGCGGCGGCGGTGCGGTGCGCCGCCTCGATCTGCTTGGCCGGGTCCGGCGCACCGGGGAACGTGTCCATCACCGCCGGGCCGAAGAAGGCCGGGCGCCGAGGGCGGGTGTGGCCACCTGAGCGATCCGAGATCATTCGGCCCATGCTTCCACCCACAACCCCGCCCCGCAGCTCGCAGGGAGGCAACGAAGTTCACACCGGGGGATCAGGTGAGTGCGGGGCGTGGCGGGAATAACCCGCCCGGGGCAGCCGGAAGGGCCGGTCCCGGTGCTGCGGACCGGCCCTTCCGAAGGCTGATCAGGGAAGGATCGGCCCCGAGGTGGTCGTCACCGCCGAGTGCGCGGCGGCCCTGGCTGTGGGCTTCTTGGCGACCGACGAGGCAGCGCTCGTGGTCTTCCGGGCGGACGTCTTCGGGGTCGCCGAACGAGCCGGACGACCAGCGGTGCTCTTGCGCGGGCTGGTCCCGGTCCCGGCGGCCTTGGCGGTCGGGGCGGTCTTCCGAGCGGTGGTCTTGGTCGCCGGACGAGTCGACGCGGCCTTCCGCGTAGTGGTCTTCGCAGCTGGGCGGGTGGACGTTGTCCTACTCGTGGTCGTCCTGGTCGTGGTCGCCTTGCCGGTGCTGCTCGCCGCCGTGGTGCTGGACTTCTTGGCGGCGGGCCGGGTGGTGGTGGCCTTCCGCACGGTGGTCTTGGCCGCCGAGCGGGTAGCGGCTGTCTTCTTGACCGCTGCCTTCGTCGCCGTGGCCTTCTTCGTCGCTGCCTTCACCGCCGGACGCGTCGCAGCAGTGGCCTTCTTGGTGGCTGCCTTCTTAGCGGTCGCCTTCGCCGCGGGGCGGGTCACCGCGCTCTTGCGCGCAGCCGTCTTCGTCGCCGGGCGGGTCGTGGTCGTCTTGGTCGCCGAACCTGCGGAGGTCTTCTTCGCCGCAGCCTTGGTAGCCGTACCCGTGGTGGTGGCCCGGCGGGTGGTCGTCGCCTTGGCAGCGGCCCGCGTGCTGGCCGCCCCCTCGGCCGCCGGCCGCTTCGCAACCGTCTTCCCCGCCGCACGAGTCGCCGGGGCCTTTTTCGCGGTGGTCTTCTTCGCCGCCGGGCGACCCGTGGTAGCCGTCTTACGGGCGCCGACCGGCTTCTCCGCCGACGCACCCGCCGCGCTCGCGGACCCCTTCGCGGCCCGGGGGGCCGGAATCTTCGCGGCGCCGGACCGGGCCTTCGTAGCGGAAGTCGGGGCCGAAGTCGTAGCCGAACCGGAGCGGTTGGCCGCAGTAGCCGTGCGACCGGCCCGGGTGGACACCGACTTCGCCGCCGCCGAAGCGGTCTTGTTGGCGGAGGCCACGCTCCTGGTGGCGCTCGGCGTCTGGGCAGGCTTGGTGCCGGCGCGGGGGGCGACGCTCTTGCGCGCCCGCTCCGAGGCCGACTTGGCGGCTACCGACGCGGTCTTGTTCGCCGAAGCAACGCTCCGCGTAGCGGTCGTCTTCGCAGTGGTGGCGGGCGAGGTGCGCTTCCGGGGAGAGCGAGCAGCAGTCGCCGTCGCAACCGGCCGGGCGACCCGGTCGCCGGCCGGCTGCGTCGCCGCGGTGGTGGTGTTCGAGGGCACTGTGCCTCCTGGGTGAGATCCGGTGCTGTGTCCGGATTCTGTAGGGCTCGACCGACATCTGGTCGCGCCACTACATCGGCGGCTTGACACACCGCTTTAACCCGTTCGGCAGATGTTTCAGCTTGTGATGTCCTTCTGGTCGAAGTGCCACCAGGCCCAGGCGAGCAGCGCCACGGAGTACCCGATCGACCAAAGGGCGCCCCGCACCATGGAATTCCAGACCACTTCCGAACCGAGGACGTCCGTCCACGCCAGCGAGTAGTGGGTGGGCAGAAAACGGCGCCATTGGCCGAGAGCCGTGATGCTGTCGAGGATGTTGGAGAGGATCACCAGCATCACCGCGCCGCCGACCGCGCCCAGCGGGGCATCCGTGTAGACCCCGATCAGGAACGCGAGCGCGGCGACGACCAGCAGCGAGACGGCGATGTAGGCGACCGCGATGATCAGTCTCCAGGCCAAGGTGGAGCCCGAGATCGTGCCGCCGAGTGGGGTCTTCAGCGGCTCCCAGCCGTAGAACGCTCCGCCGACCAGGAACGTCATCACTGGCAGCAGGACCAGGGCGAACGCGCAATACCCCAGAGCCACCGCGAGTTTCCGCCGGAGCAACGCGGAACGGGGCACCGGGACGGCCAACAGGTAGCGCAGGCTGGACCAGCTGGCCTCGCTGGCCACCGTGTCCCCGGCGAACAGCGCCACGATCACCACCAGCAGGAAGCCGGAGCTGACGAAGAGCGTGAACACGGTGAAGTTCGCGGCGCCGCTGGTGGCCAGGTCGACCAGCGCGGTCTGCGGATTGCCGTCGCCCGGGTCACCGAAGCTGAAGGCCCCGACCAGGATGAAGGGCAGCAGCGCCAGGAATCCGAGGGAGATCTGGGTGCGCCGCCGGGTGAGCTGCCGCCGGGCCTCGACCCGTAACCCGAGGGTGCGCCGGGCCCGGTAGCCGGGCGCGGAGCCGTCCGGCCCGCTCTCCCCGGTGAAGGCGGGTATCCCTTCCAGGCCTTCGGAATGACCGGTTGCCGGCATCAGCCCTCCTCCCCGACCAGGGCCAGGAACGTCTCTTCGAGACCGCGCTGCGGCGCGATCCGGCTCACCCGCAGATCGGCCAGCACCAGTCGGCGGACGAGTTCGGCGCGCGCGTCGAGGGCGGCGTGGACGATCAGCGCACCGTCCTCGACCCGGATCCCGTCCACCCCGGCAACGTCCCGCGCCACCGAAGCGGCCCGGTCGGCGTCATCGATCTCGACCACCACCGACGCACCGTTACCGACGAGTTCGTCCACCGGCCCCTGGGCCACCAGCCGGCCCGCAGCCATCACCACCACGTGACTACAGCTCTGTTCCACCTCGGCGAGCAGGTGACTGGAGATCACCACGGTGCGCCCGGTGGCGGCGTAACGGGCCAGCACCTCGCGCATCTCGCGGATCTGCGGCGGGTCCAGCCCGTTCGTCGGCTCGTCCAGCACCAGCAGGTCGGGCAGGCCGAGCATGGCCTGGGCGATCGCCAGCCGCTGCCGCATGCCCTGGCTGTAGGTGCGCACCTTGCGGTTCACGTCCTCGCCGAGACCGGCGATGGCCAGTGCGACGTCGAGGTGGGCGTCGGCCGTGCGACCGGTGGACCGCCAGTACAGCGCCAGGTTGTCCTGGCCGGAAAGGTGCGGCAGGAAGCCCGGGCCCTCGATGAACGAACCGAGCCGGGAGAGCACCGGGGCGCCTGGCCGGACCTCGTGGCCGAAGATCCGGATCCGCCCCTCGGACGGCAGGATCAGCCCCATCAGCATCCGCATCGTGGTGGTCTTGCCGGCCCCGTTCGGCCCGAGCAGCCCCAGCACCTGGCCGGGTTCGACGCGGAAGGTCAGGTCGCTGACCGCGCGGAACCCGTCCCCGTAGGCCTTGCCCAGTCCTTCGATCGAGATCGGCACGTCCTTCAGAGCCGGGTCCGGGTGCTCGGGGCGGCGGCGCGATCGACGGACCCAGAACAGCAGCAGGATCAGCAGGGTGCCCGCGACCAGGCCGATCACCCCGCCCCAGGGCACCGCCGAACCCGCGTCGGTGACCTTGAGATCGACCTCGGGCACGCTGAGCGCCTGATCGCCGGCCAGACCGATCTGGTAGAGCTGGGCTTCCTGAGGCATCGCGTAGGCCTGGTCGGTGGTGCTGACGACCACCCGCAACCGGTGCCCGGCCGGGATGTCGCGCACCACCGCGGGCAACCGGACGGTCACCTCCCGAGCGTCCTGAGTTCCCAGCCCGGTGACTCTAAGAGGCGTGACCAACTGGGCCGGAAGCGTCGTCCCCCCGTCGGGGTCGACATCGACGACCGAGGCGAACAGCGTCGCGTCGGGCGACGACGAGGCAACGCTCAGGGTGACCTGGGAGGAGCCGGTGATGGTGATGGGGTCGGCCAGCGGCGCGGTCTGGAAGGAGGCGGTCTCCCCCGGCAACGCGCTGAGGTTTCCGGGGACAGAGGAACCGGCGGAACCCAGTGCGCCGAGCAGAGCCCCAGCACCGGGCAGCGAGGTGATCGCGGCCGGGGTAGCACCCGGTGGAGCGAGGGCGAACTGGGTGCTGCCGCTGAGCGGGTACCGAACCTGCGGCTCACTGCCCAGCGGAACCTGTCGGGCCGAGCGCACCTGCTGAGTTGCCTCAGTGGTGGCGGTGGACAGCGTTCCGTCGGAAACCTCTACCTGAAAATTGGGGACGCTGGTCAGGGCGGATCTGGACGCTGCGGTTCCCAGGGTGGCGGCCAGGAAGTCGTCCACGACGGGCCGGAGTTCCTTGGTGTCGGCGCCGACGTCGTGGCCACCGGTGGTCCAGTAGAGCTTCACGTCCGTGCCGCTCTGGGCGATCGCCGTCGCGTTCGCAGCCGCCTCGGACAGTGGGAACAGCGAGTCCTGCTCGCCCTGGACGAGCAGCGTGGGAGCGGTGATCCGGCTGTCGAACCGGGCCGGGCTGGACTCACCGAGCAGTTTGATCAGCGCATCGGTCGGACGGCCGGTGGTCGCCGCGTTCACGTAGCCGAGGCACAGGTCCTTGGCCAGCCGCCCGCACACCGCCTGCTCCGCGTCGCCCGAGGCCAGACTCTTCAGCTGCTGGGCGGTGGGCGTGGTGCTCAACGAACCGCCGCTCCCGGTCAGCGTGGAACCGAGCAGTAGCGCCGTCCACTGACGCTTGAACACCCCCACCGTGTCTTCGGAGGCGAACTGCGGAAACAGCGCCTGCGGAAGATCGTTCCAGGTGATCTCCGGGACCACCGCGTCCACCCGCTGGTCGGTCCCGGCCAGCATCAGCGCCAGGGCCCCTCCGTAGGACGCGCCGACCACGCCCACCACCGGGTCTCCCCCAGCGTCCTTACGTACTTCGGATCGGCCGGCGAGCAGGTCGATCATCCGTTGCCCGTCCTTGACCTCGTAGTCCGGGTGGTCCAGGTGGATCAGGCCGCCGGACGTCCCGAACCCCCGCGCACTGTAGGTGAGGACGACGTAGCCGCGATCCGCCAGATGCTCGGCATCGGCCGCGACGCTCTGCTTGCTTCCCCCGAAGCCGTGGGCCAGAAGCACGGCCGGAGCGGGGGTCTGCTGCGGCAGATACAGCGTCGCGTCCAGCTCGACCGGATCGCCGTCGGCCTCAGGGGTGCCGCTGACCTGGAGGTTCTGCCGCTTGAACGACTCTTCACCGGACCCGGAACGGGCCACCAGGACGAGGATCCCGACGGCGAGCACGAGCAGGACGACCGCGGGAAGGACGAACCGGCGGGAGCGGAGTCGAGCGATCAATCCGGACGCTCCCTGCTGGACGTAACTCGGCGTGACGCACGGTGGGACGCCCCAAACGTACGACACGGGCCGCCGGCCTGCGCCGACGACCCGTGCCGAAGTACCTGCCGGTTCAGGGCGCGGTCTGCGCCTGGCTGTCGGCGCCGGTGTCGCCACCGTCGCCCGACTGCTGGTTCAGCCCCTGGTTCGACTGATCCGACTGGTCGGAGTTGCTGTCCGTGCTCTGCGGCTGGTCGGTCGACTGCACGTCGCCGCTGCTGCCGTCGGTCGTGGCCGCGTCGGTGCTGGTGTCGGACGGGCCGCTGGTGGCGGTGGTGTCCGGCGCGGCACTGTCGGTCGGGGTGGCCGTGGCGCTGTCCGTCGGGGTGGCCGTGGCGCTGTCGGTCGGGGTCGGCGACCCGCTCGGCGTCGGGCTGTCGGTCGACGTGTCCTTCGGGGTGGACTTGGTGTCGTTGCTGACCAGCTTGGTCAGCGTGGTACCGCCGTCACCGCCCGAGATCGGGTGCCCGATCACGCTTTCCGTGCCCACGATGAAGAACAGGGCGATCAGGAAGCCCGCCATCGAGATTCCGGCCATGATGAAACCGGGCCGTCGCCACCAGATCCTGGGTGGCTCGGGCGCCCTCTGGGCGGACCGGCGGGTCGGCGGCGGAGGCTGCTGACCATAGGACTGGTGACTGTAGGGCTGGTGACCCGAGGCGGACTGACCCGAGTAGGACCGATCCGGGTAGGACTGGTTTCCCGCCCCGCCGGAGACCGGGGGCATCCGCCGGGTGACGTCCGTCCCACCGGAGTGGTCGGTGTGACCGGACCAGCCCATCTCCTGGGTCTCGTCGCCGATCGGCAGCTGGATGTGCTCGACATCCATCCGCCGGGTGTCCTCCTGACCGACCCGGCTGAGCGAGTCGGGGGCCGGCACCCCCGCGGGGCCGGCCATCCGATGGATGCTCTGCGCCTGTGGCACGTCGCCCGGGAAGCGCTGCACCACAACGGCGGTCGCGGTGGCGACCTTCTCGTGGGCCTTCTTCAGGGACTCCTGGTAGAGGGCGCCCGCCACCGAGGAGACGACAGACCCGAAGGCCGCCCCGGCCAGCGTGCCGCCCACTCCGAAGAACGAGGCGGCCACCGCGGAGGTCACCGCGGCTCCGGCGCTCGCGCTGACCTGGATGACGTTGACGGGAATCTTCGGCTTGGGGGGTTCTTCGTTCCCGTCCGGCGGCTGGGGCTGAGGATCGTGCGCCCGCTGCACCTGATAGGAGGACGCAGGTCCCGGGGGCCCGGCATTTCGCGGCGGATAGTGTCGGTCGGTCATACATCTCCGGTCTTACGAAGTCGGCCAGAGGCCAGTTTCGCCCATCCCGCACCCGGTACGCGAACCGACAACGCCGGTTTTGCCAACTTCCCAGCAAAGTCCCAGCGGGGCAGTGATTTACGCCCGGATCTCACAGGTTCTCCGGGGCCCCGGCGGTCCGGTCCGTGCGGTCCGGAGCCGGCCCACAGAATCCCGCGCCGGACCGAATCCGCAGTTCAGCATGCGAATGTCAATCGCCAGGGCGCAATTGGAGGGCCGGCCGGCGGTGCTCCGACGGAGGAGAAATAGATCACGCGCGTTTCGGATGCCGGCATCGGAAGCAGTGCGAGGGCCGGTCCGGACCGAAGTCTTTACGCAATCCGGAGGACGGCTTTGCATGATCGCCGGCTGGTGCGGGCCGGTGACGCGAATCCCCGGCGGCGGCCGGACCGCCTTCGGGGCCACCGGCCCGCGGGACGAGACTGCCCTTGTGGGCTGACACGATCGTGAATCTCCCCTGAACCGCCCGCTGACATCTGTACGTTTACGTTCGATGACACTCCGTCAGGACGTCCCTTCCCGTCTCGCGATTCGCCTGCTCGGCCCGCTGGACGTCACCAACGACGGAACATCAGTCACTCTCGGTGGCCGTCAGTCACGCGCTGTATTTCTTCTGCTTGCCCTCTCCCCCCGGACCCCGATCGGGACCGAGCGACTGATCGACCAGTTGTGGGACGGCGAGCCCCCCGGCGGCGCGGTCAACACCATGCAGGTCTACGTCTCCCGGCTGCGGCGGATCCTCGGCGAGGCCACCGGGAAGGACCGGCCGGTGCTGCGCAGTTCCTCGCAGGGCTACGTGCTGGACGTGCCGCCCGAGGCGATCGACCTGCACCGCTTCGAGCAGGCCGCG
Organism: Kineosporia aurantiaca JCM 3230; assembly: GCA_000719025.1. Classification (GTDB taxonomy): domain Bacteria; phylum Actinomycetota; class Actinomycetes; order Actinomycetales; family Kineosporiaceae; genus Kineosporia; species Kineosporia aurantiaca. Next base: position 590,759 of record JODP01000006.1, on the reverse strand, counting down.
CAGACCGGCCAGGCCGCCCTGGCGGCGGGAGATCCGCGCACCGCCGCCCGTGAGCTCCGGGCCGCCCTGGGACTCTGGCGCGGCCCGGCGCTGACCGACCTGACCAGCAGCATCGGCGAGGTGCACCGGGCCCGGCTGGAGGGCCTGCGCTTGTCCGCGCTGGCCGCCCGGCTGGATGCCGACTCGGCCCTCGGCCTAGATGCGGCGATCGTGCCGGAGCTGCAGGAACTCATCCGTCGGCACCCGCTCGACGAGCGCTTCACCGGGCAGCTGATGACCGCGCTCTACCGGTCCGGGCGGCAGGCCGATGCGCTGGCTGCCTACTCCTCGGCGCAGCGCCGGCTGGCCGAGGAGCTCGGCGTGGACCCGTCCCCCGCACTGCAGGACCGGTACGCCGAGGTGCTCCGGCACGCCACCTCGCTGAGCCCGGCCCAGGGCATCCGGCAGCCGGTGCCGAGCCGCCCCCGGACCGGGCTGATCGGCCGGGAGCAGCAGCTCGAGGACGCCCGGGAGTTGCTGACCGGCGGGGCCCGGCTGATCACCCTGATCGGTCCCGGAGGCATCGGCAAGACCCGGCTGGCCGCCGAGATCGCCACCACGATCGCCCCCGGCCGCACCGCCTGGGTCACGCTGGACGGGGTGCCCGGCGCCGAGGAACTGCTGACCCGGATCGGCCGGGCGCTGGGCCGGCCGGCGGGCTGGGCCGGGCTGTCCGACCGGGGTGAGCAGCCGTTGCCGGAGGCGGTCGCGGCCGGGCTCGGCGAGGAGCCGACGCTGCTGGTGCTGGACGAGGTGGAGCAGGCCGGCTTCACCGCCGGGGTGGTGGCCGACCTGCTGGACCGAACGGGTTCGCTGGTGGTGCTGGCCACCTCGCGAACCGCGGTACGGCTGCGCGGGGAGCACCTGCTGCCGGTGCCCCCGCTGCCCCCGGCCGACGCGGTCCGGCTGTTCCGCGACCGGGCCGCGGCGGTGCTGCCCGGGTTCGAGGTGAGCAGCGTGAACGCCGACGAGGTGAGCGCGGTCTGTGCCCTGCTGGACGGTCTTCCGCTGGCGATCGAACTGGCCGCCACCCGGATCCGCACTCTCCCGCCGGAGGAGATGCTGCGCCGGCTGCGCCCGGACGAGGGCCGGCTCGACCTGCTCCGCGGCGGCCCGGGCGACCTGCCCGAACGCCAGCGCAGCATGCGCGCCCTGCTGGATTCCAGCGTCGCCGGGCTGACCCCGCCGCAGGCCCGGCTGCTGGCCGACCTCTCGGTCTTCAGCGGCGGATGGACGCTGGCGGCGATGGAGGCGGTCTGCGAGGGCGGCACCCTGGACGAGCTGGACCAGCTGGTCGACCACAGCCTGGTGCTGGCCGACGGGTCCGGCCGGTTCAGCCTGCTGGCCACCATCCGCGAGTACGCGCACCTGCTGCTGACCGCCCGCGCGCCGGAACAGCACCGCGCCGTGCTGGACCGGCACGCCCACTACTTCGCCGGGCTGGCCCGCCGCCCGACCGACGAGCCGGGCCGCAACCCGGACTCCCCGATCCGCCTGGAGCTGGAGGCGGAATCGGCCAACCTGACCGCCGCGCTCGAGCACGCGGCCGCCTCGCGCAACGGAAGTCTTCTGGTCAGCCTGGTGCTGAGTCTGCTCGGGCACTGGTTCCACACCGGCCGGCTGGGCCAGGCCGACCGCTGGGTGGAGGCCGCCAAGGCGGCCGCCCCCTCCGGCTCCGAGCGGGCCCAGTTGCTGCTGGTGGCGGGCAATCTGGCGCTGGTCGGGGCGGATCTGCGCCGGGCCCGGCCGACCCTGGACGAGGCGCACCGGGCCGCGGTCGAGGTCGGCGACGGCGAGCTGACCGCCCGCACCCTGGCCGCCCGCTCGGTGGTCGCGCGGTACTCCGGCCGGGCCGCGCAGGCGCTGACCCTGGTCGAGGAGGCGCTGCTGACCGCCCGCCGGGCGGGGGCCTGGGCACTGGTGGTACGGCTCGGCAACGAGCGCGGGGAGCTGCTCGACGAGACCGGGCACCCGGACGCCGCCGAGTCCCTGTTCGAGTCGTTCCGGGCCTGGTCCCAGGTCGAGCAGGCGACCAGCAACCTGGCCGTGGCCCTGGTCAACCTGGCCGCGGTGGCGGCCGGCCAGAACGATCCGGTCCGGGCCACCGACCTGCTGGCCGAGGCCGCGGCCGCGGCCGGGCGGGGGCAGTCGGTGCCGCTGCGGGCCGACGTGCTGGCCGGCACCGGGCTGGTGCACCTGCGGCTGGGCGGCCCGGACGCGGCGGGCACGGCGCTACGGGCGGCGGTGCCGCTGATGCACCAGTCCGGCCAGCTGATCACCCTGCCCGACACGATCAGCCTGCTCGGGGCGGTGGCGCTGGCCGAGGGCGACCGCCGGGGCGCGGTCCGGCTGCTGGCCACCGGCCGGGCCTGGCGGGCCACCCGGGGCCTGGCCGTGGTCGGCCGGCTGACCCGGGAGGTGCTGGCCGCGGCCGAGCTGGAACTGGAGCGGACCCGGTTCGACGCGTCCGCCGAGCACGACGCGGCCGACCGGGCCACCGGCGCGGCGGTGCCGTTCGGGGCGCGCACCGGGCTCGGCGCCCCGTCCGCCTGGGGTACCGCCTGGCTGGCCGGCGGCGCCCCGCGACCAGGCCCGCCGAACCTGGTCCGACCCCGCACTGTCTCACTGGTCGGACAGACTGTTCAGATCCCGGAACCGGCAGCACACCCCGCATTCACCGGCGCGACCCGGATCACCCTGCCCGAACCCGGGGTGGGTGCGGCAGACTCAGACCATGAACGACGACTCCACCCGGGCGCCGAGCCCCGATGACGTCCAGCAGATGGTGGACGCCGACCACCGGGAACCGGACGTCGGCCAGTTCGCCGGCGGCGTGGCCTCCGACGAGCAGCACACCGCCCTGCGCGCCTCGGTGCGTCAGCTGTCCACCCTGCTCGGCGAGGCGCTCACCCGGCACGAGGGACCGGAGCTGCTGGCCCTGGTCGAGCGGGTCCGGGGGCTGGCCCGGCAACCGGACGGCGGCGAGCTGCACGAGCTGCTCTCCGGCCTGGCCGACCCGACCGCGATCGTCCTGGCCCGGGCCTTCACCGGCTACTTCCAGCTGGCCAACATCACCGAGCAGCTGCACCGCTGGCAGGAGCTGACCGCCCGCCCGGCCGGCCCGCTGCAGGAGACGGTGGGCCGGATCGGCGAGGCGATCGAGGCCGGTGAGATCGCCCCGGAGCTGGTCACCGAGATCCTCGCCCGGGTCGAGCTGCGGCCGGTGTTCACCGCGCACCCGACCGAGGCCAGCCGGCGCTCGGTGCTGGACCTGCTGCGCAAGATCGCCGACCTGATCCTGGTCCAGGAGGACCCGCGCGGCCGGGCCGCCGACACCGCCCGGGCCCACCGCCGGCTGGCCGAGCTGGTCGACCTGCTCTGGCAGACCGACGAGCTGCGGGTGGAGCGGCCGAAGCCGACCGACGAGGCCCGCACCGCGATCTACTACCTGCAGACCCTGGCCGCCCAGGTGGTGCCGGACCTGCTGGAGGAGCTGGACCGGGAGCTGGCCTCGATCGGGATCACCCTGCCGGCCACCGCCCGCCCGCTGCGCTTCGGCACCTGGGCCGGCGGCGACCGGGACGGCAACCCGAACGTCACCCCGGCGGTGACCCTCGACGTCCTCGGCCTGCAGCACGATTTCGGCCTGCGTGAGCTGATCGCGGCGATGGACGACCTGGTGCTCGACCTGTCCCCGTCCACCCGGGTGGTCGGGGTCAGCCCCGAGCTGCAGGCCAGCCTGGACGCCGACCGGCAGAACCTGCCGGGCGCCTACGCGGCCTTCATCGGGCTGAACGCCGAGGAGCCGTACCGGCTCAAGCTGAGCTACATCCGGGTCCGGCTCAGCCGCACCCGGGACCGGCTCGACAACGGCACCCCGCACGAGCCCGGCCGCGACTACCTGAGCATCGCCGAGGTGATCGAGGAGCTGCAGCTGGTCCGCTCCTCGCTGCTGGCCCACCAGGGCGAGCTGATCGCGAACGGGCCGGTGCTGCGCCTGCTGCGCACCGCGGTTTCGGTCGGGATGGGCCTGGCCACGCTGGACATCCGGGAGCACGCGGGCCGGCACCACGCGGCCCTGGCCGAGCTGTTCGACCGGCTCGACGAGCTCGACGTGCCGTACGCCGACCTGGCCCGCCCGGCCCGGATCGAGCTGCTGTCGCGGGAACTGGCACACCGACGTCCGCTGATCGGAGCGGGAGTCGACTCGCTGCCCGAACCGGCCGCCGGCGTCCTCAATCTGTTCCGCACCATCCGCACCGCCCTGCAGCGGTTCGGGCCGGACGTGATCGAGAGCTACATCGTCTCGATGGCCCGGGACATCGACGACATCCTGGCCGTGGTGGTGCTGGCCCGGGAGGCCGGGCTGGTCGACACCGGCAGCGCCGAGACGTCCGAAGGGGCCTGGGCGAAGATCGGTTTCGTGCCGCTGTTCGAGACGGTGACCGAGCTCGAGGCGGCCGGCCCGCTGATGGACGCGCTGCTCTCAGACCCGGCCTACCGCCGGGTGGTGACCGCCCGCGGGGACGTCCAGGAAATCATGCTGGGCTATTCGGACAGCAGTAAGGACGCCGGGATCGCCGCCTCCCAGTGGCAGATCCACCGGGCCCAGCGGGCGTTGCGCGACATCGCGGCCCGGCACGGGGTGGTGCTCCGGCTGTTCCACGGCCGCGGCGGCTCGGTCGGGCGCGGCGGCGGCCCGACCGGCGAGGCGATCCTGTCCCAGCCCTACGGCAGCCTGAACGGCCCGATCAAGGTCACCGAGCAGGGCGAGGTGATCTCCGACAAGTACACGCTGCCCCAGCTCGGGCGGGAGAACATCGAGCTGGCCCTGGCCGCCGTGCTCGAGGCGTCGGTGCTGCACCGCACCTCCCGCCTGCCCGAGGACGTGCTGAACGGCTGGAACAGCACGATGGACCTGGTGGCGGGCTCGGCCCAGACCGCCTACCGGGCGCTGGTGCGGGACGAGAACCTGGTGCCGTTCTTCGTGGCGGCGACGCCGGTGGACGAACTGGGGAACCTGAACATCGGCTCCCGGCCCTCGCGCCGCCCCGGTGGCGCCGGTGGCCTGGACGACCTGCGGGCGATCCCCTGGGTGTTCGGCTGGACCCAGTCCCGGATGAACCTGCCCGGCTGGTTCGGCGTCGGCAGCGGCCTGGCCGCGGCCCGGGAGGACGGCCGGGAGGACACGCTGAAGCAGATGTACGGCTCCTGGCACTTCTTCCGGACCTTCCTCTCGAACGTCCAGATGACGCTGTCCAAGACCGATCTGCAGATCTCCGAGCGGTACGTGCGCACCCTGGTGAAGGACGAGCAGGCGGCCAAGCTGTTCGAGGTGATCCGGGCCGAGCACGAGCGCACGGTCGCGGAGGTACTGCGGGTGACCGGGCAGGACTCGCTGCTGGCGACCTCCCCGGTGCTGCGCCGCACGCTGGAGTTGCGCGACTCCTACCTGGCGCCGCTGCACGCCCTGCAGATCTCGCTGCTGGCCCGGTCCCGGCAGAACCCCGGCCAGACCCCCGACCCGGACCTCCAGCGGGCCCTGCTGCTCACCATCAACGGCATCGCCGCCGGCCTGCGCAACACCGGCTGATCCCCCCCCAAAGCCCCTCGTGATCATGGACTTTCTCCCCCGTGATCATGGACTTTTCTTCCATGATCACGGGGAAAGTTCTCCATGATCACGGGGAAAGTTCTCCATGATCACGGGGGAAGTTCTCCATGATCACGGGGGAAGTTCTCCATGATCACGGGGTGGTTCGGGTCAAGGCCGGGGGGTGGGCGGCCGATCCCATGGTTCAGGTGGTGCACTGCGCCGTCTGGACCTTGGGGATGGGAGTTCCGTGGTGTTTGGCAAGAGGCGTGCCGGCGGCACACCGATGATGCAGGGCTCGGCACCGCGGGACGTGGAGACCTACGCCGAGGTGATCGAGGCCCTGGACTCGGTGACCAACGAGGAGAGTGCCTACCGGATCGCGGTGGACGCCTTCGTCCGGGCCAGCGGGGTCGACTACGGCGCCGCCTGGCTGCCGGAGGCGAACGGTGAGCTGCGGATGATCCACGAGACCGGCAGCATCGCCTCGGGAATGGCCGCGGCCTTCCCCGGCAAGCGCAACTCGGTGGACGCCAGTCTGGTCGGCCGGACCTTCCGCACCGGAGAGCCGCTGTTCGTCGAGGACCTGGCCACCGCCGCGACCTCGGTCCGGTCCCAGGCCGCGCGCAACCTGGGCATGGTCTCGGGGATGTTCTACCCGGTGCAGAACCAGGGTCAGGTGCGGGGCGTCCTGGAGTACTTCGCCGCCAGACCGATCGCCGCCCAACCGGGCCGGCGGGAGAAGATCATCGAGATCGCCAAATTGGCCGACATGGCCGTCTACCGGGCCATCGCCCAGGCCCAGCTGCAGGAGGTGGCGGACGACCGGCTGGCGGTGACCGAGGTGGTCAGCAAGCTGAACCAGGCCGCCGACGCGGCCGGTTGCACCCGGCTGGCCCTGGAGACGGTGCGCGAGGCCTTCGGCTGGGCCTACGGCTCCTACTGGACCATCGGGGACGGCGAGGACGTGCTCCGGTTCGAGCTCGAGTCGGGCTCCGCCGGTGAGGAGTTCCGCCAGGTCACCCTGGCCGCCAGCTTCGCCGAGGGGGTGGGCCTCTCGGGTCGTGCCTGGCGGGCCCGCGACCTGGTGTTCGTGCCCAACCTGGCCGACCTGACCGACTGCGTGCGGGCCCCCGCGGCGGGCCGGGCCGGGGTGAAGTCCGGGATCTGCTTCCCGATCATCATCGGCGGCCGGGTGGTCGGCACGATGGACTTCTTCACCACCGAGACGATCACCCTGTCCGAGTCCCGGATGAGCGCGCTGCGCAACGTGCAGCAGCTGGTCTCGCAGCGGCTGGAGACGATCAGCCGGGCCGAGAGCGAGCAGAACGGTGCCCGGGCCCTGCTGGAGACCGTGGACCAGTTGCGGGTGGCCACCCAGGACGCCACCCGGGTGGCCGGCGAGGCGGTCGGCCGGGCCGGTGACATGACCGGGGAGGTGGACAGCCTGGGAGCGGCGTCGGCGGCGATCGGTGACGTCATCAAGATCATCTCGAACATCGCCGACCAGACCAACCTGCTGGCCCTGAACGCGACGATCGAGGCGGCCCGGGCCGGGGACGCCGGCAAGGGTTTCGCGGTGGTCGCCAGCGAGGTCAAGGACCTGGCCCAGGAGACCGCCCGGGCCACCGGGCAGGTGGCCGAGCAGATCGCCGCGATCCAGACCAACGCCAAGTCGGTCGCCACCGGGATCCAGAGCACCAGCGAGATCATCGGCCAGATGGACTCGGTGCAGATGCGGATCCAGGAGATCCTCGAGGTCCAGGCCCGGATGGCCCGGGAGCTGGACTCGCACTACTAGGCGGGCCGCCAGAGGGAGAGCGAGAACCGGTCACCGGGATCGGTCCACCAGCCGTCCGGACGAAAACCCGATGCGGTGAACTCCTGTTCGAGTCGCGCCCGGGTGAACTTCGCGGAGATCTCGGTACGCAGCTCCTCACCTTGGGCGAAAACTAAGCTCAGGTCGAGATTCTCGAACCGCACCGCGAGGGGCCGGGTGGCCCGCAGCCGCATCTCGATCCAGGCCTCGTCCTCGTTCCAGACCGCCCGGTGCCGGAACGTCTCCGGGTCGAAATCGGCCCCCAGCCGCTGGTTCAGCACCTGCAGCAGGTTCAGGTTGAAGGCCGCCGTCACCCCGGCCGCGTCGTCGTAGGCCGGCACCAGCACCTTCGGGGACTTCACCAGATCGGCGCCGAGGAGGAAGGCGTCACCTGCCTCCAGCCCGGCCCGCACCGAGCCCAGGAAGACCTGGCGTTCGGCCGGGCGCAGGTTGCCGATCGTGCCGCCGAGGAACGCCACCAGCCGCCCGCCCGCGCCCCGCCCGGTCAGCGGGTCCCGCAGCACCTGGGCCAGGTGCTGCTCGAAATCAGCCCGCACCGCCTCGATCCGCAGTCCCGGATAGTTCCCGGCCAGACTCTCGGCGGCCTGCCGCAAGGCGCTGCCACTGACATCCAGCGCGGTGTAGACGTTTTCCCCGTCGGCCAGATGGTCCAGCAACAAGCGGGTCTTCTCCGACGAGCCCGATCCAAGCTCGACCAGGTGCCGGGCCTTCGACGAACGGACGATCCCGGCCGCGTGGGTCTGCAGAATGGCCCGCTCGCTCCGGGTCGGGTAGTACTCCGGCAACCGCGTAATGTCCTCGAACAGGGCACTGCCGGTCTTGTCGTAGAACCATTTCGGCGGAAGCCATTTCGGGTCCGCGGTCAGTCCGGTGCGGACGTCCTCCCGCAGGCTGCGGTCGGCGAAGTCGGCGGGCAACAGGTCGGTGAACCGGTAGGCCATCTGCCTCTCATAACTTCTGGACGACGACCTCGTCGCCTTCGACAGTGATCAGGTGATCGTCGGGCAGGTCGTGCCAGTTCTCGGCGTCGTCGTAGGCCTCCGAGGCCACCACCACGCCGCCCGGTAGTTCCCGGTAGCAGAGGCTGGCCCCGGCAGTGGTACCTGCGATCCGGCGCCCGTCGGTCAGCAGCAGGTTGACCCGGCCTCCGGTGATCTCCAGGGTCCGCCGCACGACCTGGGCGAGCGCCTCTCCGGGCGGCCGGCCCGCGTCCAACTGGTCCAGCGTCAGGGCCCAGAGCGCGGCCGCGTCGGTCGGGGCGTCCAGCCGCAGCAACCGGGCCGGGTCGAGCTCCTTGACCAGCTCGGCCCCCGACTCCGGCCAGCCCGGCAGGGCCCCGTTGTGGCTGAACAGCCAGGGCCCGGAGCGGAACGGGGCGGCCGCGCCGCGCCCGGAGACCATGCCCTCGGTGCTCGACCGGACCGCCGCCAGCAGGCCGCCGGTCCGCACGGTGCGGGCCAGGTCGGCGAACGTCTCGTCGCCCCAGACCGGACCTTCCCCGCGGTGCCGGGCCGGGGCCGGGTCGCCGGTGGAGTACCAGCCGAGCCCGAACCCGTCCACGTTCATCGTGCCGTGGGTCTGCCGCCGCGGGGCCCAGGCCTGCCGGGTCAGGGCGAACGGCGGATCGCTGACCAGCTCACCGATCCGGATCTCGGCCCCCACGTAGGCCAGATGTCTACACATCGAGCTCTTCCGAGGTAAGGGAGCGGGCGGTGCGGAAGCCACTGAAGATCTGCCGCCGGATCGGGTAGTCCCAGTTGCGGAAGGTGGCCCGGGCGACCGACGGATCCGAGCCGAACGACCCGCCGCGAAGCACCCGGTACCCGTCCCGGAAGAACACCTCCGAGTACTCCCGGTAGGGCCAGGCGCGGAAACCCGGGTAGCCGTCGAAGATGCTCGACGTCCATTCCCACACGTCCCCGATCAGCTGGCGCACCCCGAGCGCGGAGGCGCCGGCCGGATAAGCGCCCGCACCCGCCGGCTCCAGGTGTCGCTGAGCCAGGTTGGCGTGCTCCGACGTCGGGTCCTGATCGCCCCAGGGGAATCGGCGGGAGCGGCCGCTGACCGGGTCGAACCGGGCCGCCTTCTCCCACTCCGGCTCGGTCGGCAGCCGCCGACCGGCCCAGCGGGCGTAGGCGTCGGCCTCGTACCAGTTCACGTGGACCACCGGCTGCTCTTCCCGCAGCGGCTCGACCCGACCGAAAACCCTTCGGGTCCAGACACTTCCCTCGCGGTTCCAGAACTGCGGAGCGACCACCCCGGCCTCCTGCCGGTGCCGCCAGCCCACCGCGTCCCACCACCGCGGATCGTCGTACCCTCCGTCCTCAATGAATCTGAGGTAGGCCCCGTTGGTTACCGGTGTGGTGTCGATGAAGAACTCCGGCACGTCGACGGCATGGGCCGGCCGCTCGTTGTCCAGCGCCCAGGGCTCGACGTCGGTGCCCATGGTGAACGACCCGCCGGGAATCCGGACCTCGCCGGGCAGGTCCGCCCCACCGGGCGCGGGGGCCGCCGTGAGCACGGCCTCACCGGCCCGCAGCTGGTGCGTGGCGAGCATGGTCTCGTCGTGCTGTTGTTCGTGCTGGACGATCATGCCGAACGCAAAACCCTTGTCCAGCAATGGACGTCCGTGCAGCGGGATCCGTTCCAAAAGGTCGAGGACCTTGCCCCGCACGTCGTCCACGTACCTTCGGGACGGGACCGGCTCCAGCAGAGGCAGGCTCGGCCGGTCCTTGCGCGGGTGCTGGAACGCGTCGTACAGCTGGTCCACGGTCTCCGGCAGCAGCGGGTCCCGGCCCGCCACGTCGCGCAGCAGCCACAGCTCCTCCTGGTTGCCGATGTGGGCCAGGTCCCAGACCAGCGGCGACATCAGCGGCGAGTGTTGATGCAGCAGCTCCGCATCATCCACCGTGGTCAGCAGTTTCGTGCGCTCACGGGCCCGGATCAGGTCGGCGGCCAGGCGGTCGCGCAGCTCGGATCCGTCCAGTTCGGCCGGGTTGTCCTTCAGCACGGGGATGCCTCCTTGAAGTTCGTCGGGAAGGGGGCCAGGGCCACCTGGTCGAGGTACTCCCCCGCCCTGGCCGCCAGGTCCGGCAGACCGTCCCGCTCCAGGGCCTGCGCGGCCTCGTCCAGCAGGGTGCGGGCGGCCCGAAGGATGCGGGGGTCGGCCAGCCCTTCTCGGGCGGCGAGTTCCCACTCGTCGCGTACCGGTTCGCTCGCGGCCAGCGCCGCGTCGGCCGCTCGGTCGTCCTCCGCCAGCGCGGCCACCACCCCGGCCGCCACTCGCCACCACGGGCCCGGCTGGGCATCCAGGTACCGCACCTCGAGGTGACCCCGGGCGCGAACCGGAGGGAAAAGCGTCGTCAAATGGAACTTCAGGTCTTTCAGGGTGGGCGGCCCGGCATCCGGCACGGCGCGCACACCCTCGCGCAGCCACTGCCGGAAGGTCAGGTCGCGCGGCGCCGTCCAGGGCCGGTCGAGTCGCTGCACGGCCAGCAGCGGCGCGTCCAGAACCCAGCGGGTGTAGGCCTCCTGAAGCGTTTCACCACCGCCCGGCACCGGGGCGTGGCAGCGCTTCGGGTCGAGCGTGCGCCAGATGCCCTGTCGCAGCAGGCGATACCCGCGCAGGCGCGGATCGGCGGCGGGATGTCCGCTCGGACGACCGAACGCGGCCGAGAGGGCAGGGCCGATCGCGTGCAGCAGGTCCCAGCGCCGCAGCAGGTCGCCGGGGCCCGCGCCGGTTCGCGCCGCCTCCAGGTTGACCTGCACCGATGCGCTGGAGCGCATCATCATCCGGCCGGCCCGGCCGGTCCGGTCGAAGTACTCCTCCATGGCCGCGTACCGGGGTTCGCGCAGGAACCGCGGGGGCTGGGGCAGCGAGTCCAGGCCGGTACCGACCAGCCGGGCGCCGTGACGTTGTACGGTGGCGGACAGGACCGCGAGATCCGTTTCCAGATCGGCGATCGCGCCGGACACCTGGTCGGCCGGGAGGGAGCTGAGCTCGACCTGCCCACCGGGCTCGACCGTGAAGTTCGATCGCAGCGGTCGGGTGCGGATTTCCTCATGCAATCGGTGGAGTTTGTCCGGCGCCAGGTGTTCCGGCGGATCCACGTCCCGATGGATCAGGAACTCCAGTTCGATGCCCACGGTGCGGGGCGGACCGTGCTTGAAACAGGTTCGGGGGATCCAGCCTTCGGCATCGGACTCGGTGATCGGGCGACCGTCAGGATCGTCCGCCACCGGCCCGGCCGCCGGACCCGCCGCCTGGGCGAGCTCTTCGACCGACACGCCGACCATCTTGCGCAGCCGAAACCGGATCGCGCTACCCGGCCCGGACCCCAAATTTCCTGCCATTTCCTGGAATACGGCCGTTACCTGCGATGATGCTGCGGGTAGCAGAATGGGCCCGGTACAGACCCAACGTCGTTGAACCGCTTAAGTGTTGGAGAGGATCAGTCATGGCACGCTTCGGCCATCGAGGAGCGGGACAGGTACGCGACCCCCGCCTCCCCCCGGGGCAGTACGACACCGGCAGCAGCTACCCGGTCCTGACCGCCGAGGTGAGCCCGAAGCTCACCGCAGAGACCTGGAGCTTCCGGGTGGACGGCCTGGTGCAACAGGCGCGGACCTGGGACTGGCAGGCGGCCCACCAGCTGGAGCACTCGACCTACGAGGGTGACATCCACTGCGTCACCAGCTGGTCGAAGCTCGGCACCTCGTTCTCCGGGGTGAGCCTGGACACCTTCCTGGCCGAGACCGGCGTGCTGCCCGAGGCCACCCACGTGGTCGCCTGGAGCCACACCGGCTACACCACCAACCTGCCGCTGGCCGAGGTCACCGGGGGCAAGGCCTGGGTGGTCTGGGAGCACGAGGGCAAGCCGCTGCCGCACGAGCACGGCGGACCGGCCCGGATGCTGGTGCCGCACCTGTACTTCTGGAAGAGCGCCAAGTGGATCGGCGGCCTCCGGCTGCTGGACCACGACGAGCCGGGCTTCTGGGAGACCCGGGGATATCACGACCTCGGCGACCCGTGGAAGGAACAGCGGTACTCCGGTGACTGAGCTCCCCCCGTTCCCCTCCCTGCCCGGTCTGGACGGCCTGCCTGGTCTGCCCGCCCTGCCGACGATGGGACCGGCCCTGCGGCGCCCCCCGGCCTCCGGGGCGCGCCGGCAGTGGCGCCCGGCCGTGGTCACCACGCTGCACGACGAGACCGCCACGGCCCGGACGTTCCGGCTGCGGATCGAGGCCGGGGACGGCGAGACCGTCGACCGACACGTGCCTGGCCAGCACTACGACATCCGGCTGACCGCGCCGGACGGCTCCACCGCCCAGCGCTCGTACAGCATCGCCTCCGCCCCGGCCCGGCCGCCCCAAGACGGGAGGGAGGTGGAGCTGACGGTCGAGCGGATCGAGCAGGGCGAGGTCTCGCCGTACCTGCACGACGACATCGCGGTCGGCGACCAGGTGGAACTGCGCGGGCCGTTCGGCGGCTGGTTCATCTGGCGCGGCGACACCCCGGTCCTGCTGCTCGGCGGTGGGTCGGGGGTGGTGCCGCTGATGGCGATGCGGCGCTACTGGCACGACACCGGCGAGGAGGCCCCGCTGCGGCTGCTGATCTCGGTGCGCCGCCCGGAGGATCTCTACTACCAGGGCAGCTACGGCCCGGAGACCACGGTGATCCACACCCGTCAGGCCCCGGCCGGTGACCCGCGCCCGGCCGGCAGGCTCACCGCGGCCGATGTCGAGCCCCTGCTGGCCGCCCTGCCGGACGACCGGATCGTCTACATCTGCGGTTCGGCCGGATTCGCCGAATACGCCTCCCAGGTGGTCGTCGAGCTGGGCGTACCGGCCGCCCAGGTGCGGATCGAGCGCTTCGGGCCGGGCGCCTGAGGGCTGTTCCTGGGGCGGAGCTTTCTTGAGGCGGAGCTCCGGAGGCGCAGGCCTTGAGGAAAGCTTGCGTCAACCTTGCCGGCGGGGTGGTTGGGAACTGAGCCACCCCGCCGACGGAGTGGGGGACAGGGAGTCCACCGCCAGCAGGGAGAGCACGGCAGATGAAGCTCGGACTGACCACGATGACCGGCAAGATCGTCGCTTCCGTCGCCGTCCTCGGCTCGGCGGCCACCGTGGCCGGGCTCGGCACCTTCGGTACCTTCACCGCCACCACCAGTGCCAGCACCACGGTGGCCACCGGCACCGTGAACCTCGCCCTCGGCACCGCCGGCAGCGCGGCGAACCGGCTGACCCTGGGCGCCACCGGCCTGGTCCCCGGCGACTCGATGCAGCGCGCCGTCGACCTGACCAACACCGGTGACCAGAACCTGGCCAGCGTGACCCTGGTGACCACCGCGACCACCAGCAGCGTGCTGAACACCGACACCACCAACGGTCTGCAGCTGAAGGTCGAGTCCTGCCCCACCGCCTGGACCGAGTCCGGCAGCTCCCCGGCCTTCACCTATACCTGCGCCAGCCCGACCACCCTGGTCAGCAGCGTGCCGGTGATCCAGTCCGGCGCGGCCCTGACCGGGATCAGCTCCCTGACCGCGAGCGGCGTCGACCACCTCCGGGTCACCCTCAGCCTGCCGACCTCGGCCGACAACACCTTCCAGAACAAGACCAGCACGCTGCTCTTCACCTTCAACGGTGTTCAGCGGGCGGCGACGGCCAAGTAAATTCCGCCCGCCCGCCGGCCGACACTGAGGGAGGAACTGTTCTACCGCCCGGGGAGGTCGTGAGACATGGCTGTGGTGACCACCGCGCCGGTCCGCGACCTCCCCGAAGCGGTTTCTCCCGAATCGGTCTCGTTCGACGAGATCGTCCGGGGTGAGGGCCGGGCGGCCGAATTGGGCCTGGGCCAGGGAATCACCCCCTCGGTGACCCTGGTCCCCCGACGCCGGTTCTCCTCCCCGGCCGGGCGGTCCCTCCCCGCCCTGCTGCTCTACCAGCTCGGGAATCTGCTCAGCACCCTGGCTTTCGCCCTGTTCCTGTTCCTCGCCGTCGGCCCACACCTGTTCCCCTACCAGACCATGACCATGCTGACCGGAAGCATGGTCCCGAAGATCAAGCCGGGAGACGTAGCGGTGGACACCCGGGTCGCGATCTACGACCTGAAGCCGGGCGACATCATCACCTACCACATCCCGATCCAGGACAACCGGATCGTCAGCCACCGCATCGTCTCGATCAGGACCGAGACCGACGGCAGCCTCACGGTCCAGACCAAGGGCGACGCGAATCCGGCGAACGACCCGTGGGTGGCCAATTTCGAGGGTGGGACGGTCTGGCGGGTGGACACGGTGATCCCGAAGATCGGCGAGGGCATCCGCTTCCTGCGCCGGCCCGGGGTCAGCCAGATCGCCACCTACCTCGCTCCGGCCCTGCTGGTGGCCATCGCCCTGCCGGCCATCTGGCGCCCCCGCCGCCGGCGCGGCGAACCGGACCCGCACGACGTGCAGACCCGCCACAGCCCGTTCGCTCCCGGCGGCGGGAAATGATCACGTCGCTCCGCCACCACTGGCTCCTGATCGCCTTCGCCGTCATCACTTTCGTGCTGATCGCACCGATCCAGGCCCGGGCCGCATTTCAGTGGACCACGACCGCGAGCACCACGGTGGGTACCGGAACGCTCAGCCCGGCGGGCAATCCCACGCTCAACGCCACCTGCCCGGGCATCCTGACCACGACCACGGTGACGCTCAGCTGGACGGTCACGCCCTCCACCTACGCCACCGGATACGTGATCACGCCGGTCCTGAACGGAACGCCCCAGACCCCGGTCAGCGTCAACGGTCAGGCCACCAATTCGCAGGCGATGACGGTGATCCGTGGCGTCGGGACGTCGAACTCCTACACGTTCCGGATCCAGGCGGTCTACCAGAACTGGACCAGCTCGGTCGTCACCAGCCCGGCCGGCTCGTGCCCGCTCGTCGTCGGCGGCATCTGAACCCCGGCCTCACATCTGGGTCCCGACCAACGATCCCACCGCATACGTGACCACCATCGCCAGCGCCCCACCCCCGACCACCCGGGCAATCGCCCGCCGCCGCCCCGACCCGCCCACGGTCGCGCTGATGCCTCCGGTCAACGCCAGGGCGAGCAGCACGACCAGGAAGGTCAGCGGCACCCGCAGCGGCCGGGACGGGAGCACGATGGCCAGGGTGGGCAGCAGCGCACCCAGGGTGAACGACACGGCGGACGATCCGGCCGCGGCCCAGGGGCTGGTCAGCTCGTCCGGATCGATGTGCAGCTCGGCGTCGGCGTGGGCGGCGAACGCGTCCCGGGAGGAGAGCTCCTGGGCCACCTGCCGGGCCGTGGCCTCGCTCAGCCCCTTCTCCCGGTAGAGCTCGGCGAGTTCGGCCAGCTCGGCCTCCGGGTCGGTCTCCAGCTCGCGCCGCTCCTGGGCCAGCAGGGTGCGTTCGCTGTCCCGCTGGCTGCTGACCGACACGTACTCCCCCAGGGCCATGGAAACCGCGCCGGAGACCAGCCCGGCCACCGCGGCCGTGAGGATCGTGCTGCGGTCGCTGCTGGCCCCGGCCACCCCGACCACCAGGCCGGCGGTGGACACGATGCCGTCGTTGGCGCCGAGCACACCGGCCCGGAGCCGGTTGAGCCGGCCGGCCCGGTTCTCCGGATGGTGCGGCTCGTTCGGGTGGGTGGGGAACCCGCTGGTGTCGGACACGGCGTTCATCACATCACCAGTACACAGCGTGATCGGCCCGGGGCCGATCGGGCAGGGCCGGGGAGGACCGCTTCACCGGAGCCGGGACCGGCCCGAGAACCCCTGCATGGTCGAGGGGGTGAGAACCGCTGTCATCGTGGACGACGACCCGGAGACCCGGATGATCCTGCGGGCCGCGCTCGAGTCGACCGGCTTTTCCGTGTTCGAGGCGACCACGGGGCACGATGCGGTGGCTCTGGTCCGGGACCGGAGCCCGGACCTGGTCACGCTCGACCTGGTGCTGCCCGGGTTCGACGGGGTGGAGGTCTGCCGCCGGGTCCGGGAGCTGACCGACGCGTACATCATCATGATCACGGCGAGCTCGGACGAGGCGGACCGGCTGGTCGGCCTGGCCACCGGCGCCGACGACTACGTGACCAAACCCTTCAGCCCGCGCGAGGTCCAGGCCCGGGTCGCAGCGATGTTCCGCCGCCCCCGAAGGGTCTCCCGGGGTGAACACCGCGCGTCCGCCGACCCGATGTCGGACTTCGGGGAGCGCAGCTACCTGAACCCCGGTGCCCGGCACTCGGTCACGTCCCGGCCCTCACCGGAAGGCCGGCACAGCTACGCCACCCCGGGCGGACTGACCGTGCCGGACGTCCCCCCTTGGGGCCCGGAAACCGTGGAGGAGCCGGGGTTGTTGCGGCACGGCGGCCTGACCATCGACGTCGAGGGCCGGATCGCCACCTACGCCGGCACCGAGCTCCCGCTGACCAAGATCGAGTTCGATCTGCTGACCACGATGACCGGTAACCCGCGCCGGGTCTGGCGCCGGGAGACCCTGCTGAACATCGTCTGGGGCGGGCAGTGGTCGGATCATCACGTGGTCGAGGTGCACATCGGGAACCTGCGCCGGAAGCTGGCCGACGTGGCCGGGGCGGGCGTGCCGATCATCAAGACCGTCCGGGGCATCGGGTACCGGATGGCCCCGACCGACCCGGCCCAGTCGGCCGGGCACCACGCCGGTCTGCCCACCACCTACTGAGCCACCTACTGAGAGAAGAACGAGCTGCGCAGCATCGCCCGCATGCGCAGCAGTTCCTCGGCGTTGGTGTTGGGCGACATCGCCAGCGGGTCCGGCATCCAGTCGATCAGCAGCACGTGACCGGCCTCGTGCGGCAGCGGCACCTTGCTGACCGCGCAGATCCAGGCGATCACGTCGGCCGCCGTCTGGGCGCTGCCGGAGCTGATCCCGATCGCCTCGCCACTGCGGTGCAGGCCGAGCACGCACCCCCGGGGACCGCCCGGCCGGTGCAGCCCGGGCAGGTGCAGGTAGGACCCGAGCACGTCGGCCACCTGCCCCTGGGCCCGCACCTGGACCGCGTCCGGCCAGACGTGCGGAGCCAGGTCGGCCAGCAGCGCCGCGTCGAACCGGAAGCGGCCACCGTTCACCGCGAGCATCGCCTCGATCACGACTGCACCACCACGATCCCGGGGATGGCCAACCGGTCCATCCGGGCCTGTACCGACTCGGCCACCCGCTGGTCGCTGACCACGACCTCGACCGCGCGGAACGGGTTGCCCGGATAGTTCACCACCGTGGTGAACTCGATCAGCCGGCGATCCAGTTCCAGGTCGGCCCGATGCCGCAGCTCGTCCGGCAGCGACTTGGCCAGGCTGTCGGCCACCTGCCAGGACGCCCCGCCGGAGTACCAGAGGGCCAGCACGCAGAGCCCGTAGCGCAGCGAGCGCTCGGTGGTGCCGGAAGACCAGATCTCCGGCCGGTTCCCGACCATCAGCTGGAACTTGCCGCAGTGCTCGGAGCGCCAGGTCTCGTCCCGGCCGCCGGGTTCCGGCTCGAACCGCTCGAGGCCGTTCAGGTTCTCGGCGAATTCCCGCTCGGCGTCCAGGCTCAGCGGCGAGAGCAGGCGACCGTCGGCCAGTTTCAGGGCCGGCAGTTCCTCGTCCGATGTCCGGCTCGGCACCGCGGGCAGCACCTCCGGCTCCTCCTCGAGCACGACCGCCCCGAAGCCGAGCTGCCTCCGCCGCCTTTCGATGAAGGTCGACGGATCGGTGCGGAAATCCCCGACGGCCGCCCGGATCGCGGTGCCGGACGGATGGGTCTCGGCCCGGCTCGGCAGGGTGCCGGCGATCAGGCCGACCAGGTCGACCACGGCCGCGGAAATGCTGGTCTCGCGCAGGTAGTCGCCGATCGACGCCCGGCCCTGGGGAACCCGGCGCCGGGTCAGGAAGGTGTCCCGCCCGCTGAGCGCCGACCAGTCGGCGACCCCGGCCAGGAGCACCAGCAGAGCCACCACCAGCACCACCCAGACCGCGCCGGTCAGGTCGGACGTGGCGCTGCGCCACCAGGTGCCGAAGCCGGAGATCGCGCCGCCGAGCCAGGCCGCGGCGGACAGCTCTCCGGAGGACGGGAGCACGGTCTGCGGAAGCCGGCCGGACCAGTACGGCCCCAGCCCCACGCCCGCCGCCAGCAGCACCGCAACCCCGGCCAGGCCCCAGAACCGGCTGCGCCACAGCCCACCCCGGGTGTCCGGATCGGCCGCCAGCTCGATCGCCTCGGCCCGGATCCAGCGCACCATCACCCCGGCCGCTCGGCCCCGGCCGATCGCCGTCCAGCGGGCCGCCCCGGAACCCGGCCCGCTGCGCCGCACGGCGGCGAACACCACGCCGAGATCCCGCCCGGCGTAGGCGAACACCGAACAGGTGGTGGCGACCGCCCAGACCAGGGCGGTGACCGTGCGCGAGTCGCTGGTGCCGGCCCAGCGGGTGGCCCGGCCGGCCCAGGCGTCCGCGGCCCGGACCGGGTGGAAGGGGTACGGCACCGGATCGGGTTCCAGTTCCGCCGCATTCCGCAGCCGGCCGGCGTCCACCATCAAACCCAGGAGCAGGAGCCCGACCAGGATCCAGCCGAGCGCCGTGCCGTGCCCGCCCAGCCACCAGCCGGCCTCGAGAAGGTTCGGCGCCGGGTACTCCGGCGCACCCTCCAGCTGGACCTGAGCCAGATTGCTGAGCGCGTTGGCGCTCACCGCCAGCCACCACAGCGCCACCGGCCAGAGCAGCGCCAGGCCGAGCCAGAGCAGACGGCCGGGCAGCGAGAGCGCAGCCTTGCCGGCGTGCCGGCGAGCCGCCACCGCGAGGCCGAACCCCGCCGCACCGAGCCCGGTGAGCACGTGCTGCCCGACCAGCCCCGGGTGCGAGCCGGCGAACAGGCTGATCGACAGGTCGGCCGGCCCCTCCGGGTCGATCAGCGCCGCGGTGAGCTGGAACCCGGCCCCGACCACCACGCCGGCCAGCAGCCAGTCGGTGACCGAGAACCGCCGCGCGCGGGCCGGGGCGATCAACGGGATCAGCAACAGCGGGACCAGGAGCAGCGACTGCTGGACGATCGCGGCCAGCACCGAGGCCTCCGGCAGGGTGACCGCCCCGACCGGCTGGTCCGGGCCGATCGCCTCGGCCAGGGCCCAGCCGGTCAGCCCGGTGAGCACCGCCCAGGGCAGCGAGAGAAACAGCAGAGTGACGACGAACGACCACGACACCGTCTTGAAGCGGGCCAGGACGAACCAGGACAGCAGGACGTAGCCGGTCATCAGCACGGCCGTGGCGCCGCGCGGCAGACCCCCGGGCCCGGCCGCCAGCGCCGCGGCGACGAGCACGACGGGAAGGGCCACCCAGCCGCTCAGTGAGCGCGCCGCGTCCCCTCTTCGTTGCTGAAGGACGCTGGTCCGCCGCGGTCTGGAGGGGCGGAGCGGGCGTGCGTCAGGAGGGACCGGGGTGGCCGGAGCTCCGGCCAGAACCCCGGGTGGACGACGCATGGTGCCCATGGCGCGATAACGCTCCTGTTCCGAACAGCCCACCAGAACCCCGCCGGTATCACCCGGCGGATGCACGATTCTGACCTATCGGTCAGCCTTGTCGCCATTGCGTCACCGAGGGTAGTTGATCATCTGCCTGTATCAGCTCGGGGTCGTCCCGGATCTTCCCCGGTGAAGCCTGCTCAGAACCCCAGGGTCCGCCCCCGAAGATCACCCGACAACCCTGGGGTTCGTCCCTGATCCGGTCCGGTCGGGATCTCCATAGCGTTTCCGGTGTTCTTCCACGAACTCCCCGGAGGCAGGCAGCCATGACCGTTCTCGAAGTGATCGACGAGTCCCAGCCCGGCCGGTTCCGCCGGCCCGACCCGAACTGCACCGCCGCCGACCTGGTGCTGGCCGCCCGGCGCGGCGACCGCGGGGCCTACGAGGAACTGGTGGCGCGCCACCAGCGGCAGGTCTGGGCGGCGGTGCGCGGGTTCCGGCTGAGCGAGGCCGACGCCGGCGACGCGGTGCAGATGACCTGGCTGCGGCTGGTCGAGAACCTGCACCGGCTGAACGACCCGGAGCGGGTCGGCGCCTGGCTGAGCACCACCGCCAAGCGGGAGTGCCTGCGGCTGATCCGCCGTCGGGGGCGGGAGATCGGCACCTCGGACGAGTTCTTCGCGGCGGTGCCGGACGAGTCCAACCCGACCCCCGAGAAGCAGGTCACCGACGACGCGATGACCGAGGTGCTCTGGAACTTCGTCGACGAGCTGCCCAGCCGCGGGGCGCACCTGCTGCGCGCGGTGACCGGATCGGACCGCCCGGCCTACGCGGAGATCTCGAAGGAGACCGGGATGGCGATCGGCAGCATCGGGCCGACCCGGGGCCGCTACCTGACCCGGCTGCGCAAGCGGATCGAGGAGTCCGGTCTGGATGCCCACGCCTGGCGGTGAGACCGGCTGCTCAGCCCGGCGCCTCGGCCAGCACGGTGAGATCGGTGCGGGAGCGCAGACCGGTCTTGCGATAGACGTTGCTCAGGTGGTACTCGATCGTCTTCTGGCTGAGGAACAACGCGGCCGCGGCCTCGGAGTTACTCGCCCCCCGCGCCACCACCAGAGCCACCTGCAGCTCCTGCGGGGTCAGCTCGGCGGCCACGCCCGTACCCCGGGCCAGCGTCTCGCCGGTCGCCTTGAGTTCGTTGCGGGCCCGGTTCGCCCAGCTCGGCGCGTCCAGCTGCTCGAAGATCTCCAGCGCCCGGCGCAGATGGGTCCGCGCCTCGGCGCGCTGCCGGCCCCGGCGTAGCCGCTCGCCGAAGTAGAGCAGGGTGCGCGCCCGCTCGAACGGCATCGACAGCTTGTCGTGCGCCTCCAGGGCCTTCTCGAACGCCTCCGTCACCGGCCCCTTCCCGGTCGCCAGCAGTCCCCGGCAGCGCCAGGTCTTGGCGATCAGCAGGTCCGACCGGCAGCCCGCGGGCGCCTCGTCCACCGCGATCTCGTTCAGCAACGCCTGCGCGTCCTGCCCGCGCCCGGCCCGGGCGTAGGCCTCGACCAGGTCGAACGCCCAGGGCACGATGCTCTGGTCCTTGGTGTGGATCGCCACCGGCAGCTTCCCGGTCTCCTCCAGGCGGGCGATCGCCTCGTCCAGATCGCCTTCGCCGAGCGCCAGCAGACCCAGGGTGTGGGTGGTCTGCAGATGCAGCCCGAAGGCCTCGTACTTGGCGGTGACCTCGTTGGTCAGGTGGATCATCTTGACCGCGGCCGCGGCCCGGCCGTGCACCGCGTGGTTGCGGGCGACGAAGTACAGCCCGTACACGTTGGCCTGGCGGGTCTCCTTGGCCAGTTCCACGCTCTCGTCCGCGTAGGCCTGCGACTGCCGCCAGCGGCCGGTGCGGAAGGCCAGCTCGGAGGCGATCGACAGGGCCTGCGGCAGCACCCCGAGGGCGCCGTTGGCCCGGGCGTCGCTGATGATCGCGTCGAGCAGCTTCCCGGCCAGCGGATAGTCCTCCAGCCACATCGCGGTGAAGGCGGCGTGGGCGAACTCCTGGGCCCGGGGCAGCGGCGGCACCTCCAGCAGCCGGGGCACCACCTCGCTGAGCAGCTTCTGCCCCTCGGCCCGGTGCCCGTTGATCACCAGGGAACCGCTGTAGGCGACCGCGGCGACCAGCCGGGCCACCCCCTCGGTGCCCGCGCTCAGCTCGAACGCCCGCCGGGTGGCGACCAGCAGCTCGACCGGCTCGCCGAGCATGAAGTGGGCGATCGCCGCGTCCGCGTACATCAGCGAGGCCCGGGCCGCGTCCACCTTCTCGACCTCGTCGGCGCCGTCGATCATCTCGGCCAGGCCGTCCCGCGGAAGCGCCCGCCACATCCGCACGTAGCCGCGCATGTGCCGGATCAGGGCCCGCAGCTTCGGGTCGCTGGTCAGCTCCAGGGCCTCGTCCAGCAGCGGGATCATCTTCCCGGTGCGCCCGGCCAGCTGCCAGCAGCGGGCCGCGCGCAGCAACAGGGCGGGCCGGGCGGCCGAGGAGCCGAACCGGGCGGCCTGCTCGAAGGCCCGGGCCGCCTCCAGGTTGCCGCCGCGGAACCGGGCCCGGGTGCCGGCCTCGGCCAGCAGCTCACTGACCCGGTCGTCCGGCGGCAGCGCGGCCTGGGCCAGGTGCCAGGCCCGGGCGTCGGCCGCGGCCTCACCGGGCACCTGGGTCAGCGCCTCGGCCAGGGCGGTGTGCGCCGCAGTGCGTTCATGCAGGGTTGAGGCCGCGTTGAGCACCGACCGCATCAGCGGGTGCCGGAAGTCGACCTGCTCGTCGTCCGCCCGCAGCAACCCCGCGTCCTCCGCGGGGGCGAAGTCGGACAGCTCCAGACCGATCACCCCGGCCGCCCGGCGCACCACGTCGGTGCGGCCACTGCCGGCCGCGGCGACCAGGAGCAGGGCCTGGCGGGTGCGCTCGGGCATCTCGGTCAGCCGGCCGGCCAGCGCCTGGGTGAGCCGGGAGGACTGGCTGGGCACCAGCGCGGCCCCGGACTCGCGGCGGCCGAGGGCGCCGGTCAGCTCCTGGATCCCCAGCGGGTTCCCACCGGTGTCCGAGTAGATCTGCTCGAACTCCTCCGGCGAGACCCCGGGTACCACCGAGCGGGCCAGCGCCCGCGAGTCCTCCGGCCCCAGACCCTTGAGGGCCAGCTGCGGAAGACCGGCGTACTGCCGGTCGAGCACCTGGTTGTGCGGTTCGGTGCGGATCGCCACGAGCAGGCCGATCCCGTCGTTGGCCAGCCGGCGGCCGGCGAAGAGCACGGCCTCGCGGGAGGAGACGTCCAGCCACTGCAGGTCGTCGATCACCACCAGCAGGGGACCTCCGGCGGCCGCGGCGGCCAGCACCCCGACGGTGGCGGCGCAGACCGAGAACCGGTCACCGGCGACCGGCGGGCCCAGCGAGAGGGCGCTCTGCAGGGCGGCCGCCTGGGGGGCCGGGAGCTGGTCGAGGAGCGGGAGGACGGGCCGGATCAGGTCGGCCAGACCGGCGAAGGGGATGTCGGACTCGGACTCGTAACCGCGCACGGAGAGCACGGTCATCCCGGCCGCGCCCTCCGGGGTCCGGGTGGCCTGCTCGGTGGCGTGGGCCAGCAGGGTGCTCTTGCCGATGCCGGCTTCCCCGTGGATCACCAGAGCGGCCCCGCGGCCGTCGCGCACGCCGGTGAGCAGTTCGTCGATCACCACGCGTTCGGCGATCCGTCCGAATACCATTCGTCGAGTCTATGTGAGGGTTCAAGAGGGTTTAGCGCGTTCTGAACCCAAGGTGTGCCTCCCCATCGCGCGGATGTGAAAAACCCTAGGGTCCGACCCTGAAGCGAATGCCCCGGCCGCGCCCTAACTTCGGGGTCGAAGTCGGCGCTCGCAGTATTGCGTTCAGTAAGTCTCTGAACACTCTACGGTGATCGACCGCCGGCGACGAGAGCATTTCGGAATTCGTTTTCCCAAGGAGGGGACGTATGCGGTCGCAACAGGACGGCGACGCGGTGGCACCGGTCGACCGGGTCCGGCGCCTTCACCTCGACCCCGGGCCGGGACCGGCGCCCGGTGAGCTGGACGTCATCGCCGCCAACCGGGCCGGCCGGGCCAGTGGCCTGACCACCTTCACCCCGCTCCCCCGACGCTGGTCCCCGCTGGTGCGGACCGTGCTGCGGGTGAAGTCCTGGTTCGGCCCGGACACCACCCTGCGCAGGCTGTCGTTCATCCACGTGGCCTACTGGTCGATGGTCGACCATTACCCCGGCGAGAAGAAGCCCGGCAAATACAGCTATCTGTTGTTCGTCAGTAACTTCAACGGCTCCTGGCTGGACTACATCGACGTCTTCTCCCGGGCCGTGCCGCAGAAGATGGTGCTGCTGTGGGGATCAGCCTTCGGTTTCCCCGGCCCGATGCCGCCGCGCCCGTTCACCGATTACATCCGCAGCAACGACTGGCACCTGGCGCACTACTTCAGTGCCTACCCCGGGGCGACCGCCACCGAGATCGCCTCCGCCCTACGGGTCCGCCAGAGCTTCCGCGAACGCCTGATGCAACCCCAGGAACTCGACGACGTGCAGCTGGTCCGCGCCTGGCGCAACCTCCTGGCCGACGTCCAGCGCGACCTGTAGAGCACCCGTCTGATCAGCCGAGACGTTTTTCTGGAGCAATCCACCATGCCCACCACCCCGACCCCTGGCCGCCTGCTGCGCCGGGTCCTTCCCGCTTCCCTGATCCGCCACCTGCCCCCGGGCCTGGTCCACGAGTACATAGATCCGCCCGAGGGCAGCCGCCAGCGGGTGCTCACCGTGCTGGCCCGGGTCCCCGACGACGCGGTGCCCGAGCTGCAGCGGGCCCTGGCCCGGATCCGCGGCCAGGCCAGTCCTTTCGAGGACGTGCCCGGCACCCACTTCGCCCGGCTGGCGGTGATGGCGGCCTCCGACTTCCGCCCCCAGCCCCGCCCGGACCGCGCCCGGATGTCCTTCGGCGCCAAACTTCTCGACCTGGTCACCCACAACGGCCGCGGTATGGAGCTGGACCGGCCGGAGACCTCGTTCCTCTTGTTCAGCGCCAGCTACGACGGGGTGGCCGGCGGTTCCGCGGAGAGCGACCAGGCCGACTACGCGGAGCGACTGCGGAGCGGCCTGAACGAGCGGGCAGACCAGATCTGGGGGCAGTGCGAGGGCTATCCCGGCCGTCAGGACCCGGACGCGTTCGCCGAATTCCTGGACACCTACGCGCTGCGGTCGGGCTATGTCTTCTCCGCGACCGACGCCGAGCCCACGGTGGAGGAGATCCACACCGCGCTCGATCTGCGCCGTCGGCTGGCCGACCTGGCCAGCACCACCGAGGACCTGACCGACGCCGAGCTGGCCGTGCGGCTGCGCGCGGAGTGGGACAAGCGGATGCTCGGCCAGGTGCACCAGAGCCTGGCCGATCTGGACGACCTGGCCGACCTGACCCCGAACGACCTGTCCTGGCCCACCGCGCCGACCGGTGGTCTGCAGGTCGGCGATCGCGCCCGCACCCCCGCCGGCTCCCTGCCCCTGCGCTACGCCGAGCCCCGAGCAGTTCCCGCGGTCGCTGAGAGCGCTCAGCAGACCAAGGTGGAGCGTCTGGGCGGTGGTACCCCACCAACCGACCCGGACCTCACCGACGTCCAAAATCTGGTCACCTCCGGCTACCCCCGCCACCACGCCGCCCGGCACCTGATGCTCGCCGTTACCGACGCGGCAGCGGCCCGGGACTGGCTGTCCACGCTGATCGACGAGATCCCGACCGCGGGCTGGGCCGAGAACCTGGTCG
The DNA here is from genome assembly GCA_000719025.1 of Kineosporia aurantiaca JCM 3230. GTDB lineage: Bacteria > Actinomycetota > Actinomycetes > Actinomycetales > Kineosporiaceae > Kineosporia > Kineosporia aurantiaca. The sequence goes on along the minus strand of JODP01000006.1, from coordinate 565,017 downwards.
ACCGGTTGGGCCGGGACGTCGAGGGCGCCGACGCGGGGACGCCCACCGCCCAGCGACCCAGCTCCCCGACCTTCGCCGCCCACATCGGCGTCAGCTACGCCGGGCTGACCGAGCTCGGCCTGCCTCCGGCCGAACTCACCGGGTTCCCGGCGGAGTTCACCGCCGGGATGGCCGCCCGCGAGCCCGGGCTGATCCCGAACATCGGCACCAGCACCTGGCAGGCCCCGTTCGGCGACCCGACGGCCGAGTACCCCCCGCACCTGGTGCTCATGCTCTCGGCGCCGGACCAGGCCACCCTGGACGCCGAGCTGGCCCAGCGCCCGCACGTGCTGCCGGGCGACGCCTCGGGCCTGATCGTCCTGGATTCCGTCGACGCCGGCCGGATCTCGGACGCGCCGAGCCCGGACGGAGCCCGCAGCAGCGGTTTCCGCGAGCATTTCGGCTTCGTCGACGGCCTGTCCCAGCCTCGCGTGCACGGCGTCACCACCGGCCGCCACACCGCCGAACTCCCACCCGGAGAAGCTCTTCTCGGGTACCGGGACATCGACGGCGACACCTCCGGCGCCGGTCTGCCCGCCGCAATCGGGCGCAACGGCAGTTACCTGATCTGGCGCAAGCTCGAGCAGGACGTGGCGGCCTTCGACCAGCTCACCCGCAATCTGGCCGGGAACCTGTCCGGCCGGGTGCCGACCGGCACCGACCCGAAGGAACTGGCCGCGGCCAAGCTGATGGGCCGCTGGCGGGACGGGACCCCGATCACGCTTTCCACCGACGGCCCCCGCCCGGCCCTGGCCAAGCAGCCGTTCTCGTTCCAGGCCGCGGACGCCGAGGGCTTCGGCTGCCCGGTCGGGGCGCACGTCCGCCGGGCCAATCCCCGCGACTCCCGTCCGACCGACGCGGACCCGGACCAGGTCAGCGGCAAGGAGGCCGAACTGGAGAGCACGCTGGCGCTTCGGCACCGGATGCTCCGCCGCGGAATCCCTTACGGTAAGCCGATCTCCGCCGGTACCTGGGCCGGGGCACCCGCTCCGGAGGCGACCGACGACGGGCCCGACAACGAACGCGGCCTGCTGTTCCTGGCTCTGGTCGGGGACATTCACCGGCAGTTCGAGTTCGTCCAGGCGCACTGGCTGAGCGACGGCAACGCCTTCCGCCTGGGCGGCGACAGCGACGTGATCTCGGGCGCGGCCCCGGCCGGCGGCAAGTTCGTCGCCCAGGGTCCGCACCCGACCTTCGTCGAGCAGCACCAACAGGTCGTGACCTGCCGCGGCGGAGAGTACTTCCTGCTCCCCGGGATCAAGGCCCTCCGCCGCATCGCCCGCCCCTGACCAAACCTCCCGTGATCATGCAGAAGCGCCCCCGTGATCATGCACTCCCCGCTCCGGCGGGCCTGCCTGATCACGGGGGCGCAATCGCATGATCACGGGGGCGGAAGTGCATGATCACGAGGGTGTGGGGGCATGATCACCGGGGCGTAACCGCATGATCACGCGGGTTTGGCGGGGTGGCGGTGAGGGTCCAGGTGCGCTTGGCGTCGGAGTCCCACCGGCGCACCGCCACCGCCTGCCCGGCTGACTCCCGGAAATAACCCAGCGCCTCAAGAGCGGCACCGACCTGATCGGGCCGAAAACCTCTCCCCAGAGTCACATGTGGCGTCCAGCGGCCCGGCGTGAGCAGTTCATCGGTACCGGGCAGCCCGTCGAACCGCGCCGCCCCCTCAGCCTGCAGCGCGAGCAGCTCAGCGGTCACCACCACCGAACGGACCAGAATCTGACGCCCGTCCCGCCGCCCGAAACAGAGCAGCCCACCCAGCCGGACGTCCACCGGAACCCGCGTCGCCAGGGGCTGGAGGGCGTCCTCAATCTCCGAAGGCACGTGCCCGGCCACCGCCAGAGTGATGTGCGGGGCGTTGCTCTCGCCGGGATGCCGGCCCTGGCTGGGCAGGCCGGCCTCGATCAGCAGCGCCCACTGGGCGCGGACGGCGGCGTCGAGCGCGGGGTCGAGCAGGAGTTCCAGGCTCTGGGTCACCGGTCCATGGTGCCGCACCGGATCCCTCACGAAGGGGAAGGTTTTCGGCCCACCGACCGGCGTCCGGTGGTCGCCGGCAGGGTCGCGGACGTGAGAGCCTGAATGTTGTCTGTGACGCTCAAGGCAATCGTAAGTTTTACGGAATATGTGACGATCGTCCCGGTTCCATGGGAGTCTCGCCCGGTGTTCAATTCAGCCTCGGCTCGCGTTCCGGCGCAGGCCTCACCTCAGCCCCAGGGTCCCTCCCGCACCCGGCGCCTCGGCGTCGTGGCCATGACCACCGTGGCGCTCGCGGTCGCAACGCCGGCCGCAGCCATGGCCGCGACCGGCGACACCGCCGCCGCCCCGGCCCCGTCCTACCTCAGTGACACGGCCAAGCCGAACCTGACCACCGCGCTGAACGGCTACCTCAAGTTCTGGAAGCCGAGCGGCAAGAACAACCTGCACGGCAAGGTCCTGAACAAGAAGGTCGCCGCCCGCGACGACCAGCTGGCGGTCTGGATCAACCGGAACGCCACCAAGGCCGAGCAGTTCAAGGCGCTGCAGGACTCGACGTACCAGAACGCCGACGGCACCGCCTACGACGAGTCCGTCACCGTCTCCACCGGTCTCGGCTCGATCATCGGCCCGCTCTACGTCAAGGGCCGCAACTCCGGCGCCCTGCCGAAGACCAGCGCGCTGATCAACAGCACGAACGGCACCTCGGGAGCCTTCCTGGGCACCAGCGAGGCGAAGGCGGCCTTCAGCCACCCGCGTCCCTACCTGCCCAGCAACGCCAACGCGGCCGCGGTCGCCGGGGACGACGCGGCCTGCGCGCCGTCGAAAGTCAACGGCTCCTCGCTCAAGGCGATCCGGGTGGGCAAGTCCTATGCCACCTCCAAGGGCAACCTGAAGATCGTCCGGGTGAAGAACGTCAACGACGCCACCCACAAGTTCTCCTCGAAGGACGTCTTCCTGTCCGCGGGCTACGGCTCGACCGGGCTGTGCACCGGCGGGTCCTTCCCGAGCGGCCACGGCACCAGCGCCTACCAGGCCGGTATCACCCTGGCCACGCTGGTCCCGGAGCTCGCGCCGGAGATCCTGGCCCGCACCTCGGAGCAGGGCAACAACCGGATCGTGCTGGGCGTGCACTACCCGATGGACGTGATGGGTGGCCGGATCGCCGGCGAGGCGGCCATCGCCGCCCGCTGGTCGGACAAGAGCTACCGGACCAAGGTGCTCCTGCCGGCCCGCGCCGAGCTCCTCTCGTACCTGAAGAAGGGCTGCAAGACCACGCTGGCCAAGTGCATCGCCAAGCAGAAGACGTACAGCTCGAACCCGTACGGCGGCAAGAAGCTGCCAGGGGGCACGGCGCAGGTCGTCAAGAACCGCAAGACCGCCGTCGCGGTCTACAAGGAGCGCCTGACCTACGGCTTCGCGATCACCGGTAAGAAGAAGCTGGCCGCCTCGGTTCCGGCCGGCGCGGGCAACCTGCTCCTGACGACGTTCCCGAAGCTGACCGCCGCCCAGCGCACCAGCATCCTGGCGCAGACCGAGATCGCCTCGGGCTACCCGCTGGACACCAGCGGCACCAAGACGAAGAGCTGGCAGCGGCTGAACCTGGCGGCCGCGATGAGCGCGACCGTCAAGCTCTCCAAGGGCAAGGTCAAGGTCGTCTCGACCGGCGGCAAGGCCAAGGTCGTCAAGGGCTGATGGCTGATTGAGGACGCTCCCGGCCGGTCAGCGGGGAATCGCGGACGGGCCGGGGGCGGACTTGGTGGCCGGCACCTCGTCGAGGGCGCTCACCGTGAGGCCGAACTGATCGGCCAGCACGGCGAGCGCCCCGTCGATGTGCTGCAGGTCCCGCAGCGCCAGCGCCGGTGGATCGGTGCTCTCCAGTCCCAGTTCGGCCCCCAGCGCCTCGAAGACCGAGGAGCTGCGCACGTACTCGCCCGGCGTCCGGCCCCGCAGCCCGGCGATCAGCTCGTCGATGGACGCGCTCAGGGTGGCCACCGCGAACTGCAGATGCTGGGCCTGCACCCCGCTGAGGGTGTGGCTGCCGGACAGATCGGCGATCAGGTTCCGGGCGTAGTTGCGGGAGGTCGCCAGGCTGTTGGCGAACAGGATCCGGGACGACGGCGGCCGCAGCAGTGGCACCCGGCGGGAAGCCAGCGTGGTCACCAGGACCTGGTGAGCGGCATCCAGGCGGCGCGCCGCGGCCCGCACCTGGTCCGGGTCGCCGCCCCCGAGGAACGACCCTTCGGCCTCCTGAACCAGGTCCCGCAGCACTCCCAGGTACTCCTGCGCCGCCACCCGGACCACCTGCCCGGTCCGCAGCGGCAGCACGAAGATCACCGTCAGCAGGGCGACCCCGACCCCCAGCGTGGTCTCCTTCAGGCGCAGCAGGAGCAGGTCGTTGGAGTAGGTGCCGAGCTCGGTGTAGAGCTGCGAGACCGCGATCGTGATGGCCAGGACGAACCAGGCGTAACTGGATCGCATGAAGTAGAGCCCGAAGAACAGGGCCACCATGATCACCGCCAGGGCGACGAAGACGTGCTTACCGACCGCGTGCGCCAGCAGCGCCCCGACCAGCACTCCGGCCACGGTTCCGAGTACCCGGAACCAACCCTTACGTAACTGTTCACCGGCGTTGTTGGCGCCCATGAAGGTCACGAACGCCGCGATCACCGCCCAGTACCAGCGCCGCTGGTCGAGCTGGTCGCCGAGGACCAGCGCCACCGTCACCGCGATGCCCATCTGGATCGCCACCCGGGTGTTCGGGGCCAGCCCGGAACGCCCGAGCAGGGCCTGTTCCCGGGGCAGTTCGGACGCGGTCTTGCTGACCGCGGCCGAGCTCGGCAGGAATCCGCCGACCAGGTTCGTGGCCGCGGCGAACTGCGGCCGGTCCGGAGCTGCCTCCGGAGACCCGACCCCGGCGTCGCGCAGATCGGTCAGGGCCTGGGCGAAGGTGATCAGGCAGTCGCCGAACCGGTGGACGATGATCCGGCTCACCGCTTCCGCCTCCGCCGGGGCACTCCGGGAGACTTCGAGCATGCGGGTGCCCACCTCGTAGGCCGAGGCGGCGTTCACCTCACCGACCGCGAACAGCCCGTCCTGCACCAGGTCCCGGACCTCGGCCGGAATCCCGGCGGCGGTCAGCGAGACCGTGAACCGGGCCATATTGGTGACCGCCAGCTCCGCGTCGAACAGCCGCTGGTGCACCGAACCCGGGTCCAGCCCATCCGGGAGGGTCCCCGGACGGGCGAGGTAAGCGTCAATCATCAGGGCGGTTTCGTTGAACCGCAGAGTGCGTCGGCGAAGGACGCGCACCAGCCGTTCGCGTTCACCGAGCGGTCTCGTGCTGGTCAGGGCCAGCGCCACCGCGGCCACCGAGCGCGACCGCGCCCCGAACGACCTTCTCAGTCGCTTCAGGGCGCGATCGTCGCGCTGCCGGAAGACGGTGAGCTGCAAGGCGATGGTGACCACCACGGCCAGGCAGATCTCGACGATCAGCCAGCCGATGGCCGAGATCGTCACGGCTCCGTAGAGAAAGAGCCCGAAGAACGTTCCGAGGAAAAGGAACACGCCGCCGAACAGGCCCCGGGGACCGAACCGCCGGAGGTAGGCGCCGACGGTCAGCACCGTGATGATCGCGATGAAGCCCGGGATCCGGTGCGGGGCCAGCGCCAGCCCGAGGGCGAAACCGGCGGCGGCCGGGATCGGGGCCAGGGCCAGGTTCAGGGCCCGCTTGCCCATGGTCTCGAACATCGGCGCCGCCATCGTGCCGCAGAGCGCGAGCACGGCCCCGATCATCAGGGCGACCACCAGGACGCCGTGGTGCTGGAGGGCGACGGTCGCGGCCGGCACCCCGGGCCCGGGGTCGATCTGCAGAACGTGGGTCGTGTGCACGAACAGCCACTCGGCCCCGATGGCGGCCGACATGGTGGCCACCACCTGCCCGGCCTGCCGGGCCCGGGTCCCGCCCGGATCGTGCGCCCGCAGCCGGTCCACCCAGTCCCGACGGATCCGTCGCTCGACCGCCTGGTCGGCCCGTGGCGTCAACGTGCTCCCTCCGCCGGTCTGCCCGAATTATCCGGAGCTGCCTCCGGTAGTCCTACCGGTGATGCTACGGGCGGCCGCGGCGGTTCGCAGGAGCAGGTCAGCCGAAGGTGAAGGAGTAGGCGGTCAGCCCGGGAGAGAGGGTCAGCTTCAGGTCACCCTGCTCCTGGCTGGTGCGATGCAGCACGGTGTAGATGTTCGGCGCTCCCGACACGTGGTAGGTCGTGGTCTTCCCGTCTACCGTCGCGGTGACCGTTCCGGTGCCGCCGAGGTCCAGGTAGATGTCGTTGGCCAGGTAGGCCAGCTCGATCCCGGCTCCGCTTCTCGCGGTGATCGACTCGCCGGTCACGTCCCAGCGGCCGTCCAGGGCAAAGGCCCCGAGCGGAAGGGAGGACGGATAGTGGAAGGTCTGGGTGCCCTCGTTCAGCGCCCCGTTGATGTAGTACTGCGCCCGCTGGGCCCCCAGGTAGGTCTCCGGGGACATCTGCTGGGCGGTCGGGGTCCGGTCGGCGACCTGGGTGGCGGCCGGCAGCTCGACGGCCGGGTTCGCCGCGGTCAGCAGCTTGCGGATCAGCGCCTCGGCCTGCGGGTAGTTGCCTTCCCCGACCGAGACCGACCGCACGGTGCCGGTGGCGTCGATCAGGTAGTCGGCCGGCCAGGACTGGTTCGAGTAGTTGTCCCAGGTGTCGTACTTGTTGTCGATGGCCACCGGGTAGGTGATGCCGAGGCGCTGGGCCCCGGCCTTGACGTTTCCGGCCACGTGCTCGAAGGCGTACTCCGGGGTGTGCACCCCGATCACCACGAACCCGTCCTTCTCGTAGTCCGAGTACCAGGACTGGACGTGTTTAATCGCGCGCTGGCAGTTGATGCACGAGTAGGCCCAGAAATCGACCAGCACCACCTTGCCCTTCAGCGCCTCCAGATTCAGCGCCGTGTTGCCCGGGGTGTTCAGCCAGGACGAGATGCCCTTGAGGGACGGCGCTTTGCCGCAGTTCTCGAGGGCCGGGGCGTCCCCGTTCTCGGCCTCCTGCTGACACTTGCCCAGCGACTTACCGGTGTTCGAGCCGAGCGCCTTCGCGGTCTTCCCGCTGGTGTCCACCTTCTGGTTCAGCGCTGTCGTGTAATCCGGCACGGCCCGCTGGATCACGTCGGTGACGTTGAAGGTGAGAGCCACCGCCAAGGCGATCACCACCACCCCGGCGCCGATCCGGATCCGGCGCTGGTGTCGCCGGAAGGTCTGCAACCGCTCGGCCAGCCGACGCCCGGCCAGCGCGAAACCCAGGAGCGGCAGCGCGGTCCCGACCGCGAAGGCCAGAGTGAGGACGATCGTCTGGGCACCGATCCGTCCGGTCGCCCCGGCCACGGTGATCGCCGCCAGCACCGGACCGGCGCAGGGCACGTAGACCGCTCCGAGGGCCAGGCCGAGCACGAACGCGCCCCGGTCCTGCTCCACCCGGCGCTGCGGCACGCGGGAGAAGGGCCGCTCCAGAATCTGTTCCACCCGAGGGACGATCATGCCCAGACCGAGCAGCAGGAGGGCGATCAGCCCGGCCCAGCGGATGATGTCGTCCGGCAACGGCAGCGCGCTCAGGATCAGGGTGCCGAGCAGGGTGAACACGGTGAAGCTGAGAGTCAGGCCGGCCACCACCAGATAGGGACGGCGCCCGTCCGGATCGGCGGCCACCGGCGCCTCGACGGTGTCCACGGCTGCGGGGCGGCGCTGCGGCACGGTGACCGCGTTGAGCACCGTGACCGGCGGCCGGACCCGGGCGCCCTGGGCCCCGCCGGCCAGGAAGATCACCGGCAGGACCGGCAGGACGCACGGGGAGATCCCGGTGATCAGGCCTCCGACCAGACCGATCAGCAGCAGCGTGATCATCGGAGCCCGGCCGCGTTCAGGGTGAAGTCGTTGCCCACCCGAACGAGCCTACGGCCGCTTCCTGTCCCCGGATCGGCTCCGCGCAGTCCATGACAATTCCGTAAGAACCTGAGGACGATCTACTCACCCGATGTATGTACTGAGTGTATAGTCCCACCATGGCCATTGGTGATGCGCTTCTGGCACTCCTTCTGCCCGGCCCTCGCCATGGTTACGACCTGAAACGCGGCTACGACACGTGGTTCGCCGGCCTGCGGCCCTTGGCGTTCGGGCAGGTCTACTCCACCTTGGCCCGCCTCCAGCGGGACGAGCTGGTCCAGGTCGCCCAGACCGAGTCGGGCGAGGGCCCGGAGCGGACCGTCTACGAACTCACCGTGGACGGTCGCACCCGGGCCCAGGCCTGGCTGTCCGAGCCGCTCGATCCGAATGTCCCCGGCGGCGCCCCGGCCGACGAGCTGATCCGCAAAACCCTGGCCGCCTACCGCCTCACCGCGGATCCGGCCGAGGTGATGGCCCGGCAGCGCACGGCGCATCTGCGGGCGATCCGGGCGCTGGAGTCCACCGACGGCGCACCGGCCAACCTGAGCCGGACCGTCTTCCGCGATCACCAGCGGCTGCATCTGGACGCCGACCTGCGCTGGCTCGAACTCGCCGGCGAGCACTTCCGGCGCCGCCCGATCCCTGACCCCGCCGAACTTCCCGAACTTTCCGAACCCGAAGACGCCACCCCGGCCGAGCCTGTCGAAGGAGCCCGACCTTGAGCCAGCCGATTCTCGTCCTGGAAGGCATCGAGCACGCCTATCACCGCACCGTCGCCGTCCGAGGGGTCAGCCTCACGGTGCAGCCGGGTGAGATCCTGGCCATCACCGGCCCCAGCGGCTGCGGCAAGTCGACGGTGCTGCACATCGCGGCCGGTCTGATCCGGCCGCAGAGCGGCACCGTAAGGCTTTTCGACCAGCCGATGGAGGGGGTCGGCGACGACGACCGGGCCCGGCTACGGCGCAGCAAGCTGTCCCTGGTGCTCCAGTTCGGCCAGCTCGTGACCGAACTCAACGGCCTCGACAACGTGGCGCTGCCGCTGCTTCTGGACGGGCACGACCCCCGGGAGGCCCGCCGGCTCGCGTTCAGCTGGCTGGAGCGCTGCGGCGCCGAGGCGCTGGCCGAGGTCGAGCCACCCGAGATGTCCGGCGGTCAGGCCCAGCGGGTCGCCGTGGCCCGGTCGCTGATCACCAGCCCCCAGCTGATTCTCGCGGACGAGCCGACCGGCAGCCTGGACTCGATCGGCGGACGGGAGTTGCTGGACCTGATGATCGGTGAGGCCCGCGGGTCCGGGGCCGCCCTGATCGTGGTCACCCACGACAACTCGGTCGCGGCCCGGGCCGATCGCGAGATCCGGCTCCTGGACGGCGTGATCGCCTCGGAAGCGGTGCTGGTATGAGCACAGGAATGAGCACAGCGAACCCGGTCTTCTGGCATCTGGCCCGGCCCCGCACCGCCACCGACCGGAAGCGGGCGCGGCGGATGTCCCTCGGCGTGGCGGGCAGCGGCGCCCTCCTCCTCGCCGCCCTGGCCATCCTCACCGTCCCGACCAACGCCTCGTCGAACGCCACCTGCGTCGATTCCGAATGCACCTTCTTCGTCAGCGATCTCGCGCCCTACGTCGCCGAAAGCGGTCTCCGCGGCGGCGCGGCGCTCGGAGCCCTGCTCCTGATCGTTCCTTTCGCACTCTTCGCCCTCCAGGCGTTGCGTACCGGAACGGCGGCCCGCGAACGGCGACTGGCCGCGCTGAGCCTGGCCGGGGCGACCCGGTCCGACCTGCGCCGGCTGGCTCTGCTGGAGGGGACGCGGGCCGCCCTCCTGGGTGCGTTGCTGGCGGGGCCGGTCTACTTGCTGCTTTGGCTGATTCTCGGGCCTGCCCTGCCGGCTGGGTCGAAACTCCTTCCCCGTCCGGGAATCCCGATCTTGCTCGGTTGGCTCGGCCTCCTCGTGATCATGGGACCGATCGGCGGCCTGATCGCCCGGCAGTCCGCGCGCCCCGCCACCGTTTCCCCGCTGGGTCTGACCCGCCACCGGGGCCGCCCTCTGAACCGCACCGACGCCATCCTCCCGGCCGCCTCCGCCGTCCTCGTCGGCGTCGGCCTCGCCCTGCCCTGGGGCCATCCGCCGGTCGGTCTCTTCCTCGCCCTGATCGCGATCATCGCCCTCGCCATCAGCGGCAGCCCGTGGCTCGTTCACCTCACCGGGCACCTCGCCGCCCGGCGTCCCAGCCTGCTGACCTCGCTGGCCGGGCGCCGTCTGCTCGCCGACGTGCGCACCCCGGCCCGGGTCGCCGCCGTCATGATGGCCGTGGGCGTCTCGTTCGGGGTGATCGCCGTCCTGGCGGCCGACGTGCTGCAGGCCGTGAACATCTACGACCGAAGCTTCTACCTGACCGGAGACGGGATCGCCGCGGTCGGTGCCGTCGCCGCCGCCTTGGTCGCCTCCTCGGCCCTGGTGGTGGGCGCGACCGAGCAGATCCTGGACAACGCCCGGGCCACCGCCGTCCTGGTCGCCCTGGCCGCCTCACCCAGCTTCGTCACCCGGATCGTGCGGCGTCAGATGCTGCTGGTCGCGGTTCCCCCGACCGCTCTCGGAGCCGTCCTGGGCTGGAGCTTCTACGGCTGGATCATCCTGACCGACGAGGGCACCTGGACCTGGCGGATCCCCGTCGCCCTGGCCGCCGCAGTGCTGGTCGCCACCCTGACCGCGGCCCTCGGCGCCCTGATCGCAACCATGGCGGTCCGCCCGGCCATCCTCACCAGCTCCGCCCCGGAAAACCTGCGCACGCCCTGACCGATCAGGTGTCGCAGGCCCAGCCGTCGTGGTCGCGGTCCAGGTCGTAGACGTCGTCCCCCACGACCTTGGCCACCCCCGACAGATACTTCGGTCCATCGCCCCCACCACCGGCGCAGTCCACGTCGTAAGCGATCGGGACGCAGGCCTGGGCGTAGTTCTCGTTGCAGTTCGACTTCGTGGTGGTGGTCGGCTTCTTGGTCTTCTTGGGCTTGGGGTCGGGGGCCGGCGCCTGGGTAGTCCTGTGCGGCTTGGCCTTCTTGGTGGCGGAACTGGTGGTGGAAGGCGGAGCCACCACCGGCTCGGTGGTCTTCTTCTTCGGCTTCTTGTGCTTCTTGGGCGAGTGGGAAACGGTTGGAGTGGGCGATGGGGCATCCGCGACGGTCACTTCCCCGCCGGGTTTTTGCGAACCATTCGACGAGTTCTGCAGAGCGCCAAAACCCAGCAGGCCAATCAGAGCGAGCGCGGGCAGGATGACGCGCTTGCGGGCGTACCAGGAGCGTCGCGGACGGCGAGCGGTCATCCCGGAGCCCACGTGAGCAGCGTCGTGGGCCGGCCGACCGCTGGATCGAGGAAGCCAGAACTGTTCGTCGAGGTCCTCGATGAAGAATTGCCACCCGGCGGGCGCGGGCGGCCAGCTGGGGTCAGGCCGCCAGCCGGGGCTCGGCTCCCAGCCCTCCGGCGGGCGGGGCCAGCCGGGCGGCGGGTTGAATCTTCGGGTCACTGTCGCAAGGTACGTACCAACCAGGACAAGTGGTTTGGGATAACCCAAGAGCAACCCTTTGCCCCATTAGAGGCATGGCCCGAACACCCCATAGGAAACGTGTGCCCCAGGCACCTAGCTCTGGCGCAACGCCGTGCTCAGGCCCCAGAGATAGTCGTCCGGGCATTCCCAGGCCGCGAAATGCCCGCCGCGGTCGTACTCCCGCCACTCGACCACCCGGAAGAACCGTTCGGCGAATTGTCGCGGCGCGTTGACCAGGTCCTTCGGGAAAACCGTGAAAACGGTGGGAATCTCGATCCGGGGCCAGTCCTTGGCACCGCCCAGCGCATAGGGACCGAAGGACGTCCCGATGGTCCCGGTCACCCAGTACGCGGTTACCCAGGTCAGGGCTTGATCCGCCGTGAAGACGCTTTCCAGGCGGCCGTTTCCGTCGGTCCAACGAACCAGCTTCTCCACGATCCAGGCCGCCAGCCCGGCCGGGGAGTCACCGAGCCCGACCGCCAGGGTGTCCGGCCGGGTCGACTGTTCGTGCATGTACCCGCCCTCGGCGGCCTGCCATTGATGGCCGCGAGCAACGTACGCCCGTTCCTCGTGGTCCAGATCGCTCGGTGGGTCAACCAGATAATGCAACTGAGAGACGTCGGTGAGGTGGAGCGCAGTGACGGCGTCGGGATGGTGGGCGGCCAGGGCCTCGGCGACGTCGCAGCCGACATCGCCGGCCGAGATGACGTAGCGGTCAAAACCCCACTCCCGCATGGCTTCGGCAATCGCTTCGGCCATCTCCGGAGCCGACCGGGCTTCTGCCGAGACCGAGAACGGGAAACCGGGCAGCGCCGGAGCCACATAGGTGACGTCGGTCAGGTGCGGGAAGAGCCGCTCGAACCGGAGCACGGAGTCGGGCCAGCCGTGCAGAAGCAGAACAACGGGTGCGGTCGGCGCCGCCCGGGACACGATGGCCCGGATCGGGGCGGCCGCGTGCTGGGTGACGGCCCAGGGATACGCGGCTATCCGCTTCTCCTGCTCGCGCCAGTCAAAGTCGTTGCGCCAATGAAGAAACAGCGAATCCAAGGGGACGCCGGCGGCCGGGATGGTGGGGACGCTGCGGAAGCGGGCCAGTCGGCTGCGAAGGTCGTCGAGGGCGGCCTGGTCCGTTGGGACGAAGGCATTCATGCTCACGCCGCCCCCGTGTGACGGAAGAAGGCCGTGATGTCGTCGGCGAGCAGTTCGGGCTCTTCGTGCGCCGCGAAGTGTCCTCCGCGAGGCATTTCCGTGTAGCGGGTGACGTTGTAGATGCGCTCGGTCCAGCTGCGCGGCGGCGGGGCTCCGAGGTCGGCCGGGAAAAGAGCTACTGCGGTGGGCACTTCAACCTGAAGCGGGGTGCTCGGTTTGAACTGGGTGCGCTCGTAGTAAGGCCGGAACGAGGTCGAGATCGTGTCCGTGAACCAGTACAGCGAGGCCTGGGCCAGCAGGAAGTCGTCGCTGAAGCGGGTGGAGACGTCACCGCCGCAGTCGCTCCAGGCCCGGTACTTCTCCAGGATCCAGGCCAGCAGACCGGACGGGGAGTCACTCAGCCCCTGGGCGAGGGTGAGAGGGCGGGTGCCCTGCTGATGCCCGTAAGCACCCTCCTCCGCCACCCACTTCGCCACCGCGCTCTGGTAGGCGCGCTCATCGTCGGTCAGGGTGCTGCCGTCTTGCCGAGGACTGCTGTCGACGGCGGTCAGATGGATGCCGACAACGGCTTCGGGGTGAGCCTGGCCGAGCCAGCCGGTGATTCCGGCGCCGAGGTCGCTGCCGTGGGCTCCGTACCGGTCGAAGCCCAGTTCCTCCCGCATGAGCCGGTGCCACAGCTCGTGCGTGGGAGTTCCGTTCAGGACGGCTCGCTGCGGTGAGAAGGAGTAGCCCGGGATGGTCGGGACGATGACGGTGAACGCGTCCTCCGGGTTGCCGCCGTACTCCGACGGCCGCGAAAGGCGTTGCGCCAGTTCGGTCATCTCCAAGAAGGTGCTCGGCCAGCCGTTGGTGGCGACGATCGGCAGGGCTCCCTCGCGCTCCGCGTCGTAGCGCAGGTAGTGCACGGGGGTGCCGTCGAGGTCGGCGAAGTGCGACGGCAACGCGTTGATCGCGGCCTCCTGCGCACGCCAGTCGAAGCCGTCGGCCCAGTACTCCACCAGATGACGCAGGACGTCACCATCGGTGCCGGCCTGCCAGTCGGCGACCGGCCAGGCCGGGGCGAATCTCGTGCGGCGCAGGCGCGCCTTCAGGTCCTCCAGGTCGGGCTCGGGCACCTCGAGGAGCGGACGGACGTCGGACGTCGAGTGGTTCCGGGTGATCGACACCACTAAAACGTAAAGCCGGTGTCGTGATCCGTCAACACCAGCTTTCGCTTACGGTGGTGTCGTGGACACTGTGGATCTGGGCGTGGTGGAGAGGTTCCTCAACACCGACGACCGGCGTACCTTCAGCCGGCACGGCGAGCAGCGCACCACCAGCGACCACCTGACCTCCCTCGACGACCTGGCCGCCTGGCTGGCCCAGGAGAATCTGACCCCGGAGAACCCGGTCGGCCATAACCTCGGTGCCGACGACCTGAGCACCGCGATCTCCCTGCGGAATGCCCTGCGCGAGGTGCTCACCGACAACGCGCAGACCGGTCCGGCCCTGGCCGGTTTCCCGCTCCGGCTGAGCCCGGACGCGTCCGGCGAACTGCGGATCACCGCCGACAGCGGGGTACCCGGTCTGGACGCGATCATCGAGGCGGTGGCGGTCAGCACGGCCGCCGGCACCTGGCGCCGCCTGAAGCTCTGCGCCTCAGACGACTGCCGCTGGGCCTTCTACGACACCTCCCGCAGCGGCGGCGGCCGCTGGTGCTCGATGGAGGTCTGCGGCAACCGGCACAAGACCCGCGCCTACCGGCAGCGGCAATCCGGATAGCTCCGGATTGCCCTGACGGATCACCGGGTCAGGCCGCCCACAGCCAGTTCCGGCGTACGTAGAGGCTGCGCATGCCCGCGCGGCGCATGTTGTTCAGCGACGAGCCGGTCTCGCCGGTCTCCGACACCATCCACTCGCTCCCGGCCGCCGCGGCCGCCTTCGCCCGGGCCGCGATCAGCGCCGACTGAGCGCCCCGGCCCCGGTACTCGGGCAGCGTGGCCCCGGTGTTCAGCGAGGCGAACGGACCCTGGACCAGCAGAGCGCCGACGGCGACCATCCGGTCCTCGTCCCAGGCCGCGAACGTGCGCAGCTCACCCCGGCTCACGGCGGCCATCATCATGTCGCCCAGCCCTTCCCAGGGCATGCCGAAGGCGGTCAGGGCGACGGTCGCCCACTCCTCGGCGTGTTCCGGGCCGGCCTCGTCGATCCGCAGGTCGCTCGAGCCGAACTGCAGCTCGTCGACCCGGGCGACCAGCTTGTTGATGCCGGAGCCGGGGCGCAGCCCGTGGTCGGCGACGATCTTGTCCCAGTCCGCGGGCAGCACGTCGGGGGCGATCTGGACGACCGCGTGGGTGGCCTGGTTGGACCGGTAGAACGCGATCAGCTCGGCGATCAGCTCATCGGTGACCGGCCCTTCGAAGCCGAAGCCCAGCGCCTTGCTCCAGAACTTCGTCGGGTCGTTGCGCACCGACAGGGCCACCCCGCCGCCGATCCGGGTGGTCTTGATCCCGAGCTGCTCCCGCGTCGCCTTCGGGGTGTCGGTCTCGTAGCGGTACATGAACTCCGCCTCGATGCCTTCAAGGGCGGCGAGGTCGAGGCTGCTGCTGGTCACGAACGTCTCCAGGGGTAGAAGTTGGAGGTTTCGTGAAATGGATGACGCCCGGAGCGGCAAAGTTCATCGGTCCGGTGTGATCCGGGTTACGAGAGCACTGCGGCCTGCGGATGGTAGAGCCGGGTCCGGCCGGTGCGGCCCTGCTCCAGGAAGTGCACCCAGACCGCGCTGGGTGGGCAGTGCGACGGGTCCTCCGGCGGATTGGTCAGGTCGGTCTCCCAGATCAGGACGTCCTTGCCGGCCACCACGTTGGCGAGCCGGAAGCGCACCCCGTCCCCGACGTCCCGGTACATGGACCGAACCGGGTAGTCGAGCCCGCGGGTCTGCTTCCCGCTCCCCCAGGTCATCTCGATGCTGGGGTGGCAGATGGCGGCCAGCGCCTCGCCGTAGCGACCGGTGCGGGCGGCCTCCAGCACCTGCGCGGCCTCGTGGTGCCGGGCCCGGGTCAGCGCCGCCTGATCACCGTGCGCCCGGTCCGCGCTGAGCGTGAGGTTCTCGGTCAGCCGGGCCCGGGCGTGGCTGAGCCGACTGCGCACGGTGCCGACCGGGATCCCGCAGATGGCCGCGATCTGCTCGTAGCTGGTGACCGCGGTGAAGTACCGGAGCAGGGTGACCAGGCGCTGCTCCGGCGAGAGCAGGTTCACCGCGTGCCAGAGCCAGTCCTTCAGGGCGTGCTGCTCCAGCAGCCGGGCCGGATCGAGTTCGTCGACCGGGGGCAGGAGCGGATCCAGATCGGACAGCGGCACCGCCACGCGAGCGCGGAGGTGACCTCGGGCCTGGTTGCGCACCACCGAACGCAACCATCCCGCCAAAGCCTGCGGATCCCGAAGGTCACCGAGACGGCGCAGAACGATCAGGCATGACTCCTGGACGACGTCCTCAATCTCCGGCCGGTACCCCAGCACCCCCAGAGCCGCCGCTCGCATCCCCGCCCGATGGCGGTGCAGCAGTTCTCCCAAGGACCCGGCGTCCCCGCCCTGGGCGGCGCGTACCAGTTCCATGTCCGACAGTTCGCTCACGGATCTATTTCAGCATCCGGGAGGTCCCCGGGCTCCCGCCCGATCGGGAGACGGCCGGGGCACCTGCAGCCTTGCCCGCTATTGCCCGAGTGTGCAGGAATATGCACCTCAGAACGGTCGGAGGCCGACCGCTCACATCGCTTCCAGGGGTGGTCCATGTCCGAGACGCCAGGTTCTTCTCCGGAGAACGATGCTGCACCGGAGCTGCCTGACGCGCCGACGCCGACCCCCGACGAGGTGGAGAAGCCGAAGCGGAAGCGCGCCTTCGCCGTCCGCTCCGGTCTGGCGCTGGTCGCCGTCGTGATCTGCGGGGCCGTGCTGGTGCAGCACTTCAGCAAGAGCGATCAGGACGACAAGGACGCCGCCGGCCCGAGCGCGAAGGCCAGCGCCGGTGCGAGCCCGGCGCCGAGCCCCGAGGCCCCCGCCGACGCCTGCTCGGTGCTGAGCGAGAAGGAGGTCAGTCAGGTCCTCGGTGGTGTCGCCGCGTGCTCCAGCGACCCGGACGACCCCTCCGACGCCAAGTACACGCTCACCGGTTCGTCCTTTCTCGGCGACCAGGGCTCGATCAACGTCAGCATCCTGTCCGGCATGGACACGGCCTTCTTCAACGAGTACAAGAAGCAGTCCGTCGCCGACGACAAGTCGGACCAGGTCTCCGGGCTGGGCGAGGACGCCTACTACGACGACAAGCTCCGCAGCCTGACCATGCTGGCGGACGGAACCCAGTACTCGGTCCAGGTGCTCGGCCTCAGCGACCCCTCCGGCGCGGCCCTCCAGGCCAAGGAGGCGGACCTGCTGAAGCGGATGGCCTCCTAGGGCTAGGGCCGGTCGCTTTACTGCCGCAGCTGGTTCCGGCCGCGGGTGAGGGCAGATCCAGGGCCCGGGTGGCGGGCCGCCCGGCCTGGTCCGGATCGTGTGCTTTCAGCGCGCTGTCCGCGCGCTGACAGCGGGCCGTGCGCGGGCTGACAGCCGGGGCGCAGATTCTTCGATGGCGGGCGCATCACGCCCTTACTACCCATCAGATTCTGCCGATGTACCTCCGAAGCCTGGTTGCTGAGGGGGCGGCACTAGCGAAGAAGGAGGCGACGGTGACCACTACACCGCCAAAGCTCGCAACGCCGGAGAAGTCGCCCCACACCTATACGTCCCTCGGCGCGGCCTGGATCCCCCTCGCCGCCCTCTGCCTGGCCTTCTTCGTCGAGATGGTCGACAACACGCTGCTCTCGATCGCCCTGCCGACCATCGGCCGCGACCTCGGCAGCAGCACCACCTCACTCCAGTGGGTCACCGGCGCCTACTCGCTGACCTTCGGCGGCCTGCTGCTCACGGCCGGCTCGATGGCCGACCGCCTCGGCCGCCGCCGCGTCCTGCTGGTCGGTCTCGCCGTGTTCGGCCTGCTCAGCCTAAGCGTCGCGTTCGTCTCCAACACCGGCGAGCTGATCGCCCTGCGGGCCGCGCTGGGCATCGCCGCCGCGGCCATGGCCCCGATCACCAACTCCCTGGTCTTCCGGCTCTTCGACGACCAGAACCTGCGGATGCGGGCGATGACCGTGATGATCATCGTCGGGATGTCCGGCTTCGTGCTCGGCCCGCTGCTCGGCGGCACCGCCCTGGCCCACTTCAAGTGGCAGTGGCTGCTGCTGGTCAACGCCCCGATCGCGCTGATCGCCTGCATCGGGGTCCGCCTCGGGGTGCCGGCCGACCGGCGCGAGGATCTGACCGACGACACCCTGGACCTGCCCGGCGCCCTGCTCAGCGTCACCGCCATCGGCCTGGCCTGCTACTTCATGACCAGCGGGGTCGAGAACGGCTGGACCTCGGGGATCTCGATCGCCTCGATCGTCGGTGCGGTGGCCGCGGCCGTCGCGTTCGTCTGGCACGAGCGCCGTACCCCGGCCCCGATGCTCGACCTCAAACTGTTCTCCAACGGCACCGTCCGCGGCGCCACGATCGCCCAGGTCGGCACCTCGATCGCGATGGCCAGCATCATGTTCGGCCTGATCCTGCACTTCCAGTACGCCTACGGCTGGAGCCCGGTGAAGGCCGGCCTGGCCAACCTCCCGATCATCGTCACGATGCTGCTCGCGACCCCGGTGTCCGAGGGCCTGGCCAAGCAGTTCGGCCACCGGATCGCCTGCCTGATCGGCTCGGTCTTCCTGGCCGGGTCGCTGGTCGGGCTCTCCTGGGGCGTCGACCACGGCTACCTGCCGATCGCGATCTCGATGGTGGCGATGACCGTGGGGCTGCGCACGATCATGACGATCTGCGCGATCGCCCTGGTCGACGCGATGCCTGCCAACCGCACCTCGATCGGGGCGGCGCTGAACGACACCGCTCAGGAGGTCGGGACGAGTGTGGGTACCGCGGTGATCGGGACGATGATCGCGGCGCTGGTCACCACCCACCTGCCCGCCGGGGCCTGGAGCGAGAGCCTCAAGGCGACGTTCTTCCACGGCGAGCGGGTCACCTACGCGGTGGTGGCGGTGCTCGTCGGACTGGTGGCGGCGGGCGGGGCCCTCACCCTGACCGACTCGCACTCCACCGAGGAGCACGTGCCCGAGGAAGCGGTCTGAGAGGTCTGCTCAGTACACGTCGCGGAGATACCGCTTGTCGGCGATGAGTCGCTTGACGTAGGCGGAAGCCCGCTCGGCGTCGAGGTTCCCGTGGCGCTGCACGACTTCGTGCAGCGCCACGTCGACGTCTTTGGCCATCCGCTGGGCGTCTCCGCAGACGAAGAAGTGGGCGCCGGCCTGCAGCCAGTCCCACAGGTCGGCGCCGTGCTCCCGCATCTGGTCCTGGACGTAGACCTTCTGCCGCTGATCGCGGGAGAAGGCCAGGTCGAGCCGGGTCAGGAAACCGTCCTCGTGCAGGGTTCGCAGTTCGTCGCGGTAGTAGAAGTCGGTCCGGGAGTTGCGTTCGCCGAAGAACAGCCAGTTCTTGCCGGTATGGCCTTCGGCCCGGCGGTCCTGGAGGAAGGCCCGGAAGGGCGCTACGCCCGTCCCCGGGCCGACCATGATCATCGGAGCCGCGGGGTCGGACGGTGGACGGAAGTGCGGCGCCGCCTGCACGAAGATCGGGATCTCGACGTCGGTTCCGCGATCGGCCAGGAAGGTCGAGCAGACGCCGTGGCGCGGTCGGCCCTGGTGCTCGTAGCGGACCGCCGAGACGGTGAGGTGCACCTCGTCGGGGGTGTGCTTGGGGCTCGAGGAGATCGAGTACAGCCGGGGCTGAAGTCGTTTGAGGACGGTCAGCCATTCCTCGGCGGTGGCCCGCACGGGGTACTGCGAGAGGACGTCCATGGACTGGCGCCCCCACAGCCACTGCTGCAGGCTCACCCGGTTGTCTCGGCGCAGCAGCGTGTCCAGGTCGCGGTCACGAACCTGCCGTTGTACGAATTGCAGCAGGTCAGGAGTCACTTTGAGGATCTCCAGGTGTTCGGTGGCCGCCTGCTGCACCGACATCTCGCCGAGACCGTCGAGGGTGACCACGACGTGGGGGTCCAGGCCGGTGGCTTCCAGCCATTCCGCAACCGCCGTGGGGCTGTTCCGCGGGCGGACGCCGAGGGCGTCTCCGGCTTGGTAGCCAAAGTCGCTGTCGGCCAACGAGAAGGCGAACTGCCGGACCTCCTTGGACGATCCTGGTGCGTTGAGGAGCCGATTGGTCACCAGGCGGGTGCGCAACGGCGAGCGCTTCAAAAAGCCGGGCTGATCGACGCCAAGAGGGTTCTTTCGCTCGCCTTCCGGGGTTCTGAGGAGGGCCCGGATGCCGACGAACCAGGCCTCGGCCGATTCCCGGTCGCCGGGTTCGCAGTCGACCCGATCGGTCATTCGGGTGGCGCCGAGGTCGGCGAACCGGGCGTCGAGCCGCCGGCCGTGGCCGCAGAAGTCGTCGTAGCTGGAATCCCCGAAGGCCAGCACCGAATAACGGATTCCGGTCAGGTCCGGGGCGTCCGGCCCGGTTAGTGCGGACCAGAAGGCCGCTCCGTTACCGGGCGCCTCCCCATCGCCGAAAGTGCTGGTGATCAGCAGAATCTGGGCTTCTTCGGAAAGCCGCGACGGGTCGTGGTCGTCCATACCGACCAGGTCCACCGCAAGCCCGTCGGACCGGAGAGCCTCTGCGAAGGCGACGGCGTGCTCCTCGGCGTTACCGGTCTGCGAGGCCCACAGCATCAGGATGCGACGCTCTTCCTCCGGGGCCGCTCCCAGGGGACTACGGGAGTAGCGGCCGGCCAGCATGCCGTCGACCCAGGCTCGGGTGGGAGCATCGAAGGGGGCGCCGGGCGGCAGAACCGGAACCCCGCCGGGCGAACGCTCGTACGACCACAGCAGGCCTTGCAGGTAACGGCTCTCCAGATCGCTCAGGCGGGCCGGCCCGACCGTCGTCAGCCCAAGGTCGGCCAACAGGGTGTCCCCGGTCTCGGGCTTCGGGGCCGGACCGACGCGGGTCAGGGTGACGGCGCAGATCTTGAACTCGGGCTGGAACGAGACCGGGTCGATCGCGTCGTTGGTGACGGCATTGATGCTCAGGTACTCCCCGAACGCGTCATTCCAGTGAAAGGGGGCGAAGCAGTTGCCTACCTGGACCCGGTCGCTGAGGCTGGCCGGCAGCACCGCCCGGCCCCGACGGGAAGCGACCTCCACCAGGTCGAACTCCCCGATGCCGAGGCGGGCGGCGTCCTGCGGATGCAGTTCCACGAACGGGCCGGGGTTGAGCTTGTTCAGCTTCTCGACCTTGCCGGTCTTGGTCAGGGTGTGCCATTGGTGTTGCAGGCGGCCGGTGTTCAGGATGAAGGGGTAGTCGTCGTCCGGCATCTCGGCGGCCGGCATGTGCGGACGGGGAAAGAACTTCGCGCGGCCGTTGTCGGTGGCGAACCGCAGTCCGGCCCCGGGCTGGAGGTACCGGATCGGGTTGCGGCCGTCGTCCGGCTCGGACGCGGCCGGACGCTGAGGACTGGGCCACTGCACGGGGGTGACGGCGAGCCGCTCGTAGCTGATACCGCGCAGGTCGTAGCCGGTGCGAGGGTTGGCGAACAGCCGGATCTCGTTGAACACGTCCTCGGCGCCGGCGTAGCTGAAGGCCGATGCGTAGCCCATTGCGCAGGCCACCTCGGCGATGATCTGCCAGTCCGGCATCGCCTCGCCGACCGGGTCCACCGCCTGCTGCATGAGGGTCAGGTTCCGTTCGGAATTGACCGTGACGTAGGTCGATTCCGCCCACAGGGTGCCCGGGAGCAGAATGTCGGCGTAGGCGTTGGTCTCGGTGTCCAGGTACACGTCCTGGGCGATCACCACCTCGCAGGCCTCGAGCCCCGCGATCACCGTACGCCGGTTGGCGACCGAGGCGACGGGGTTGGTGCAGATGATCCAGCAGGCCTTGATCTGTCCGTCGATCATGCGCTGGTACAGGTCGATCGTCCCGGTGCCGACCTCGGTGCGCAGGGTTCCGGCCGGCCGGTCCCAGACCCGTTCCACGAACTCCCGGTCCTGGGGGTCCAGCACCGAGCGCTGTCCCGGAAGCCCGGGCCCCAGGTACCCCATTTCCCGGCCGCCCATGGCGTTGGGCTGCCCGGTCAGCGAGAACGGCCCGCTACCGGGACGGCAGATCGCCCCGGTGGCCAGGTGCAGGTTGCACAGGGCGTTGGTGTTCCACGTCCCGTGGGTGCTCTGGTTCAGGCCCATCGTCCAGCAGGACATCCATTCGCCCGCCTCCCCGATCCAGCGGGCGGCGGTGCGCAGATCGGCCTCGCTCAGACCGGTCAGCGCCGCGACCGACGCCGGGGCGTAGTCGGCCAGGAACTCCTCCATCACCTCCCACCCGTCGGTGAACGAGGCAATGAACTCCCGGTCCACGTGCCCGTTCTGCACGATCAGGTGCAGCAGCCCGTTCAGCAGGGCCAGGTCGGTGCCGGGCCGGATCGGCAGGAACAGGTCCGCCTTGTCCGCGGTGGCGTTGCGACGCGGGTCGACCACGATCAGCCTGGCCCCCGCCTTGACCCGGTCCATCATCCGCAGGAACAGGATCGGATGGCAGTCGGCCAGGTTCGCGCCGATCACGAAGAAGACGTCGGCCCGGTCGAAGTCCTGGTAGGAGCCGGGCGGGCCGTCCGCGCCGAGCGACTGCTTGTACCCGGTACCGGCGCTGGCCATGCACAGCCGGGAGTTGGACTCGATCTGGTTGGTCCCGATGAAGCCCTTGGCCAGCTTGTTCGCCAGGTACTGGGCCTCCAGCGACATCTGCCCGGACACGTACAGCGACACCGCGTCCGGGCCGTGCTCGTCGATCAGCTCGCGCAGCCGCCGGGCCGTCTCCGCGATCGCCTCCTTCGTGCTGGTGGCGATCAGGTCCCCGCCCCGGCTCGGGCGAAGGTGCGCCGACTCCAGCCGACCGCCCGCTGCCAGCATGTCCGCGCTGGTCGCCCCCTTGGTGCAGAGCCGCCCGAAGTTGGCCGGATGGGCCTTGTCCCCGGCCACCTTGAGAAGCCGCCGACGACCGGACTCCGGGTCCACGGCAACGTCCAGCACCATGCCGCAGCCGACCCCGCAGTAGGAACACGCACTCCGGACCTGCGCCACGTCTCCCATCGCCCCAGCACACCGGGGCACCGTTACCGGGCCGTTCCCCCCGGGTAACCCCGCGGGCACGAAACTCTCTCAACGAGCGTCCCTCATTGAGAGACCGCACCGAAGATCACTCGGACCGGCCCATCACCCCCGCGCCCGGCGTCCCCTCGGCCAGCCCGTACCGCAGCACGACCGCACCCTTAGGGCCCGACACCGGCGGCTGCAGCAGGGTCAGGTTCGTAGGCACTGCACCACCGTCGAAAACCTTCTTGCCCACCCCGAGGACGATCGGGTGCACCATCAGCGTGAGACGGTCGAAAAGCTTTTCCCGCAACAGGCTCTGCACCAGATCCAGGCTGCCGATGACCTTGATGCTCTCGTGCCGGTCCCGGATCTCCCGCACCGCGGTCGCCAGGTCCGGCCCGAGCCGGCTGGAGCCCTTCCAGGTGAGGTCGAGATTCTGCCGCGAGGCCACGTACTTGGGCACCCGGTTGAACAGCTCGCCGACCTCGTTGTCCTGATCCGGCCAGTAGGCCGCGAAGATGTCGTACGTCCGGCGGCCCAGCAGCAGCGCGTCCGTCCCCTTAAACCCCGCGCTGACCTCGGCGTCCATGAAATCGTCCCACAGCGGCGCCTGCCAGCCCCCGAACGGGAAGCCTTCGGGGTCCTCGTCGGGGCCGCCCGGCGCCTGGCCGACGAGGTCGAGCGTGGTGAACAGTTCGATCTGGACGATGCCCACGGTGTGCTCCCGGGTTCGGTGAACTTGCTCGGTCGAAGGTTGGACGAGCAACACCCGGCAAACTCATCGACCTATTCGCCGGCAATGGCCAGACCCGCGCCGGCCATCAGCGGAGTCAGGGCCTGGACCAGGCGCGATTCGGCGTCGGCGGCAGTCGCCCCGAGCGCGTCCAGACCCAGCACAACCGCCCCGAGCACCGGCGGAGCATCGACGACGATGGTCCGGACCTGGGAATTGGCGGTCCGGACGGTGTCGGTCAGCCTGGTCATCAGGCGCGGATCGCGACTGCGGGCCACGCCACCGCCGAGGACCAGGTCCACGGGCCGATCCAGCAACCCCAGGCGCCGCAGGGAAACGGTTGCCATCAGGGCCATCTCGTCGGCCAGCCGGTCGACCAGGCCACCGGCGATCTCGTCACCGGCTTCGGCCAGGGTCAGCACCACGGGGGCCAGTTCGTTGAGCTCGTCCCGGTCGATCTCGCCCAACTGCAGAGCGATGCTGACCTGTCGAACATCCGGACGCCGGAAGTGAGCCGCGACGGCCGCCGTGAGTGCGGTCGGCCGGCCCCGGCCGTCCTCGGCCCGGGCGGCGTACCAGAGCGCCCCCGTCCCCAGTTCGCCACCGCCGCCCCAGTCCCCGGAGATCTCCCCCAGGGCCAGGAACCGGGAGTGCTCCCCCGCGACGTTCCGGCCCACGCAGTTGATCCCGGTCCCACAGACCACGGCCACTGCGTCCTGCGACTGTGAACCGGCTCGCAACAACGCGAAGGTGTCGTTGTCGAGCGTCATCTCATGGGCCCAATTGCGGCTCCGCACCTCCGGTTCGATGGCCTCGAACTCTTGGGGCAGGTCCAGGCCGGCCAGGTAGACCGAGGCGAAGTCGGCCAGCGGGACGCCGGGTTCGAGGTTCGTCTCCCGACGGATCCGCGCCGTCAGATCGTCCAGAACCCTTAACGTCGTGGCCAAACCGTGGGTCTGGGGCTGCGAGCTCGGACCTCGGACCTGAACCAGGATCCGGCCGTCGGTGTCGGCCAGGACCATGTCGGTCTTGCTGCCCCCGCCGTCGACGGCCAGGATCCGGCGGGTCACACCCACGCGAGATAGCCCTTGTTGTCGGCGATCAGGTTCTGGGTGAGAGCCTGGGCCTGCTCGATCTGGCCGATCAGCGGATGAGCGAGCAGCGCCTTGAACACCCGGTCCTCACCGCCGAGCACAGCGGCCTCCACGGCCAGTTCCTCGTAGGCGGCGGTGTGCGCGATCAACCCGGCGTACAGAGGGTCGACCGGTGCGGCCGGCAGCGCAACTGCTCCGGATGCCGTGATCCGGGCGGGGGTTTCGATCACCGCATCGTCCGGTAGGAAGGGCAACGTGCCCTGGTTGCGGATGTCGACGATCTGGACGTCGCCGGTGTCCGAGAGCAGGGAGGTCACCAGGTCGAGAGCGGCTTCGGAGTAGAACGCGCCTCCGCGCTGGGTCAGCAGTTCGGGCTTGGTGTTCAGCTCGGGGTCGGCGTAGAGCTTCAGCAGCTGACGCTCGATCTCGGCGACCTTCTCCGCCCGCGGGGGCTCGGTCAGTTCCTCACGGACCACCAGGTCGTGGGCGTAGAAGTAGCGCAGGTAGTACGACGGCACGGTGCCCAGCTGGCGGACGACGCCGACCGGCAGCTCGATCCGGTCGGCGATGTCCTCAGCGTGCTCGGCCAGAAGCGTGGGCAGCACGTCGACGCCGTCCAGCAGCACCGCCCGTTCCCAGCTCAGGTGGTTCAGGCCCAGGTGATCGAGCTGAACCCGCTCGGGGGCGACGTCCAAAAGCTGGGCGAACCAGCGTTGGAAGCCGATCGCCACATTGCAGAGCCCGACCGCACGGTGCCCGGCATCCAGCAGCGCCCGGGTGACAATGCCGACCGGGTTGGTGAAGTCGACGATCCAGGCTCCGGGAGCGGCCAGCCGGCGAACTCGGTCGGCGACGTCCAGAACCACGGGAACCGTGCGCAGAGCCTTGGCCAGACCGCCCGCTCCCGTGGTCTCCTGCCCAACGCAACCACAGGCCAACGGGAACGTCTCATCACCGCGCCGCGCCTCCTGCCCACCCACCCGCAACTGGATCAGGACGACCTCGGCGTCCGTGACCGCGTCATCAAGGTCCGTGGTGGTGCGCAGGGTGATGCCGGACCGGCCTTCCCGGGCCAGCATCCGGCGGGAGACCCCGCCGACCAGGTCCAGTCGGTCGGCGGCCGGATCAGCCAGGACGACCTCGTCCACGGCCAGTTTCGAGGAACGGGCGATGCCGTCGATCAGCTCGGGGGTATAGGTTGAACCCCCGCCGATAACCGCCATTTTCATCCCTTGACTCCTGTCAGGGTCACGCCTTGGACGAAGGCTTTCTGGGCGAAGAAGAACAGCACCATGACCGGCAGCATCATCAGCAGGGTGGCCGCCATGGTCAGGTTCCACTGCACCTGATGGGCCGTGCGGAACTGCGCCAGGCCGAGCGAGACCGTCCAGTGCGCGGGATTCTCACTGGTGTAGAGCAACGGCCCGTAGTAGTCGTTCCAGCTGGCGAAGAAGATGAACATCGCGGTCGCGGCGAGGGCCGGTCGGGCCATCGGCAGAATGATCTTGGTCATCACCCGCCATTCGCTGCACCCGTCCATCCGGGCCGCATCCGCGTACTCCTCCGGAATCGTCAGCAGGAACTGGCGCAGCAGGAAGATGCTGAACGCGTCCCCGAGCAGGTTGGGCAGGATCACCGGCCAGAGCGTGCCGGTCAGGTTCAGCTTCGCCCACATGAAATACACCGGCACCTGGGTGACCTGCGGCGGCAGCACCATCATGGCGATCACCGCAAGGAACAAGGCGTTTCGGTAGCGGAAGGAGAACCGGGACAGCGCGTACGCGGCCGGGACGCTGGACAGCAGCATGAAGATCGTGGCCAGGCCGGCGTAGAGCAGCGAGTTGCCGAAATAGCGCAGGATCGGCGCCTTGTGGAACACCTCGACGAAATTGCCGGGATGCCAGGACGTCGGCCACAGCTGTGAGGTCAGCGACTGCTGGTTGCTCATGAACGCGGTCAGGAAGATGAAGACGAAGGGCAGGACGAACATCAGGGCGATGGCGATCGCGATGGCATGGGTCGCCACCCACCCGAGGCCGCGATTGACCCTCATGCGGTGCCTCCGTCCACGAAGACCTTGGACCGCTTCAGCAGGAACACGATGAAGACGATCGAGACGATGAACATGACCACCGCCAGGGCACTGGCGTAGCCGAGATAGAAGTTGCCGAAGCCTTCCTGGTAGAGCCAGCTCGAGAAGGTCAGGGTGGACTTGTCCGGGAAGCCGAGGGTGCTCGTCGTGCCGGCGCCGGCATTGGCCTGTCCACTGGCCACCTGGGCCGCCACCACCGCCTCGGTGAAGTACTGCAGCATCGCGATCACGCCGGTGACCACCGAGAAGAGCAGCACCGGAGAGATGTTCGGCAGGGTGATGTAGCGGAACCGCTGGAACCCGTTGGCCCCGTCCAGGCTGGCCGCCTCGTACTGATCGACCGGAACGTCGAGCAGGGCCGCCATCAGGATGATCATCACGTCCCCGACGCCCCAGAGGCCGAGCAGGACCAGGCCCGGCTTGCTCCAGGAGGGGCTGCTGAACCACAGCGGCCCGTTGATCCCGATCCAGCCGAGCACGTGGTTGACCGGTCCGGTGCCCGGGTTGAACAGGAAGACGAACGCGACCGTGGCCGCCACCGGAGGGGCCAGCGCGGGCAGGTAGTAGAGCGTGCGCAGCAGACCGGCTCCGCGCCTAACGCTGGTCACGATCAGGGCGCAGACCAGGCCGAAGATCACCCGGGCCGGAACCATGACGACGACCAGCCAGAGCGTGTTGCGCAGGGCGGTCCAGATCTGCGGGTCCTCGTGCAGGAAGTAGTCGTAGTTGCGCAGGCCGATCCACTGCGGCCGGGAGACCAGGTCGAACCGGGTGAACGAGAACACCACGGTGGCGATCAGCGGATAGACGAAGAAGATCAGCATGCCCAGCAGCGCCGGGGTCAGGATCAGCCAGGCGAACCGTGTCCGATGGGCCCGCGCGGTCCTTGTTCCAGGACGCTTGGTGCTGGCTTTTGGACGCTTGCGGTCGGCTGACGCCGCCGGTGCGGTGGGAGCCACCGACGGCGTCAGCGAGGCGTCGGAGACGCTGCTCACGGGGCGGACCCGAGTTTCAGGGCGTCGTTGATCTGTTTGTCGACCCCCTGAAGGCCGCCGGCCAGGTCCGTGGTCTGACCGGCCTGGTACTTGATCGCGAAGTCCTGGAAGGTGTTCTGGTACCCGGCGCTGTCCGGACTGGCCGGTGTCGTCGCGCTGTTGGGGTTGCTGAAGATGTCGAGGAAGGTCTTGAAGTTGGCGCTGGCCTTCAGATCCGGCGACTTCAGGGCGTTCAGCGTGGTCGGCACGTTCTGGATCTCGTTGCCCAGCTTGACCTGCGCGGCCGTGTTGGTGGTCAGGTAGTTGAGCAGTTCCCAGGCCGCCCCCGGGTTCTTCGCGCCCTTGCTGATCCCGATGATGTTGCCGGTGACGTAACCCGCCCCGTAGAGGTTGGTCTTGTCATCGGCGGTCGGCATCGGAGCGGTCGCGTAGTCCAGCTTCGGGCTGTCGCTCTGGATGAACGCGTTGCGCCACTCGCCGTCCACCATCATCGCGATCTTGCCGGTCTCGAAGTTGTTGCTGGCCGAGAACTCCTGCCCTGCGGCGGCGTTGAACTTGGTCAGGTTCTTCACCCCGAACCAGTTCGCCAGGTCCTTCTCCCAGTTCAGCCAGGACTGCCAGCTGGGGTCCGAGCCGATCGCCGACTGACCGTCGCTGGTGAGCCACTTGGCTCCGTACGACGGCCCGAAGTGCCCCGCCGCGTTCTCGTAGAAACCGATCGTCGGGTCGAACCCGGCCACCTTGATGCTGCCGTCCGGGTTGCGGACGGTCAGCTTCTTGGCCATCTCCGCGAGCTCGGTCATCGTCTTCGGCGGCTCGGTGTAGCCGGCCTTGGCCAGCAGCGCCTTGTTGTAGTAGAGCCCGTAGGTGTCCGAAAGCATCGGCATCGCGCACCGTTTACCGTCGAACTCGGTGTACGCCTTGACCGTGTCCGGGAACTGGCTCATGTCGACCTTGTCCCGCTTGATGTACCCGGACAGGTCCCGGAAGGCCCCACTGGTACAGAACTTTCCGGTGATGTCGGTGGAGTAGGAGAGATCGAGGTCCGGCCCCTTGCCCGCCGCAATCGCCTGGGTGGCCTTGGTGTCGTCCTGCCCGGACTCGACCACCACCTTGATCTTCGGGTGCGAGGCCTCGAAGTCGTCGACGACGCCCTGGATCGCCTTGGCTTCCCGATCGGTGAAGAAGTGCCAGAAAACCACGGTTCCGGAGGCCTCGCCGGTGGGTACCGCCTCCGCCGAGGACGACGAACCGCTGGAGCACGCGGTCAGTATCAGGCTCGCGGCGGCCACTCCGGCCGCGACGAGGGTCGTTGATCGTAAGGCCTTCACAGTTCCTCCTGAACGGGTGGGACCCTTACTGGACGTTCGCCGTATCGCTTCCCGTCGATTCCCTGAACAGGGCGTCGCGGGAGTGCTGCAGAGAGAGCTCCATCGCTCCGACGAGCGCGGAATTGCCTTCAACGCCGCTCACTTCCACCGAGGGGCGAAGCTTTGAGATCTGGCCCAGGGCCTGCTGCACCCGTTCGGCCAGCACCGGGCCGCCC
This sequence comes from Kineosporia aurantiaca JCM 3230, assembly GCA_000719025.1. Lineage (GTDB taxonomy): Bacteria > Actinomycetota > Actinomycetes > Actinomycetales > Kineosporiaceae > Kineosporia > Kineosporia aurantiaca. The sequence continues at coordinate 535,690 of JODP01000006.1, read as the reverse complement.
GCCGTGCTGATGTCGCCGGACAGCACGACCAGGTGCGGGTCGAGCACCGAGATGATCACGGCGAGCCCGGCGGCGAGCCTCTGGGCCAGCTCGTCGAGGAACTGCTCATGTCCCGGTTCGTTCACGGCCTTCGCCACGGCCGCAGCCGCCGTGCGGGCGCTGATTCCGTGCTCGCGGGCCAGGATTCGGACCGAGGAACCGCCAACCAGATCCGTGAGCCTTCGAGCGTCCCCAGTTACCTGCATGTACCCGACCTCACCGGCACCCCCGGTGGCGCCCCGATGCAGGCGTCCCCCCAAGTCGATGGCCAGCCCCAGACCGGCGGAAACCCAGAGAACCGCGAAACTTTCGACGTCTTTGGCCATCCCTTTGCGGCGTTCGGCCACCGCGGCCAGATTCACGTCGTTCTCAATCAGAACCGTGGTCGGCCCCACCGCGGCCCTGATGGACGCCAGGGCGTCGGGGGCGTCCCAACCCGGCAGCTCCTCCACGAGGGCAACCTGGTCCGCGACCGCGTCATACGCACCGGGTACCGAAAGGGCGACCGAATCGATCTGCTCGACATCGATGCCACAGGCTTCTGAGGCTTTTTGGAGCGACCTGCGCACACTGTTGTCCGGGGTGCGATCATGACCGGATCCGACCGCGACCACCTCTTCGGCCCACACCGTGCCGGCCAGATCCGCGATCCTCACGGTAAACCGACGCGGCCGCACATCGATCGCCGCCACATAGGCTGCTTCACCATTGACCGCGTACAGCACCGCATTTCGCCCCGGGCCACCGCTGGAGGTACCGACGGCCCGGACCAGCCCGGTCTCCTCCAGCCGGGCCAGCAACCGGGACGCGGTCGGTTTGGACAGCCCGGTCAGCTCACAGATCTGGACCCGGGAGAGCGGGCCGAGTTCCAGCAGGAGGTCAAGGGCACTGCGGTCGTTGTGGAGCCGGAGCAGGCGCGGCTGCCCCGGTTGGCCGGGCGTCAGCGGACCCGCCGAACGGTGCTGCGCGGGAGGGATCGGAGCGGCCATGCTCACGTCGCATTCGTTAGTAACGTTTACTGACGAATGAAAGGTAAGGAGCCGCCCGGGGCAGGGTCAAGAGGTGGACGGCCCGGAAACGGGACTTTAACGACGGCGCGGGCGCCAGAAACAGTTCGAGGTCAGTCCCGGGCCCAGGCTTCGGTCGTGGTCAGCACCGGGCCACCCTGGGCCAGCGACGCGTCGATGGCCAGCGAGATCATCTGGTCCTCGCAGGCCTCGGCCAGCGGATACGGCTCCGGCCCCTCCCCGCGGGCCCAGGCGGCCGTCCGGACCAGCAGCGTGGCGATGGCGATCTCCTCGTCCGCCAGGCGCTTGCCGAAGAACTCGTTCCGCCAGACCACCTGTCCGTCGAAACTGATGTGGTCGGTGTCGTAGCCGTCCAGGTCGAGGTCGTACCCCACCTGGCGCCGCTCAACCCGGGTGCGCAGGATCGTGTGCTCCCCCGCCAGGCGCACCACCTCGTCGTCCACCAGTTCGCCCTGCGTTCCGCGGACCACGATCCGCCGCGAGCGCAGGGGGTTGTGCCATTGGTTGTCGGTGAAGTCGTACACACCCATCCGGCCGTCCCCGAAATCAAGGGTGGCCAGCGTCGTCACCGCTTGCTTCTCGGTGTTGTCGTCCGTCCAGCCGTCCCGGCTGATCGGGTCCACGAGCGGGGCGGAGAACGTCTGGGCCGAGACGGTGGCCTGGTAGGGGTTGCCGAGCAGACCCCGGATCATGGACACCGCGTGGTACCCGTGAGTGGACGACACCTGCACGGACGTCGGCCGCCCGATCGCGCCCCCGGCGACCACCGCCTTGCGCGCGGCGTGACCGGGCAGCATCAGGTACTGCTCCGCCACCTGGACCAGCCCGCTGCTGCCGACCTCGGCCCACAGCTCCCGCAGCCCCTCGACGTCCGGCGCCGGCGGCGTCTCGCTCAGCACCCGCACCCCCCGCTTGACCAGCTCGGTGACCACCCCCGGGTTGGCCTCCCAGGTGACCGAGCTGATCACGAAGTCGACCGGCCCGGCGGCCAGCAGCGCGTCGATGTCCTCGAAGATCGGCAGCTTCCAGGTCGCGGCGGTCCGCCGGGCCGATTCGGGACTGTGGACGACGATGCCGGCCACCTCGAGGCGGTCGGGCAGGAGGGCGGCCAGGCGGAGGAAGAACTGGGCGCGCCAGCCGGTGCCCACCACGCCGAACCGACTCGCGCTCATGGTGGGCTCCTTCGGAGATCGTCGGTCGAGACCGGACGATCCTCTCACCCGTCCGTTGTTCCTCCGCCGGGACCCGTCGGAGATTTCCGTCAAGCCCTACCGTCCCCGTCGGGTCACCGCTTGGTGAGCCTTGCGCCGAGGAGGATGGGTACCGGACCCGGACCCGTCTCCCAGACGCGCTCCAGTGGGGCTTCGGGGGTTCAGCAACGCCTGCAGGAAATCCTGCAGCGGCAGATGATGAACCCCGACCCTTCGCGTTATAACCCCTGGCCGAAAGTCCGTCGGCGTCTTCCACCCGGGAATCTCGTAGCCCGCGTGGGTGAAGATTCCGTCGAGCATCGGCTCGGCGAAGGGGTGATTGAAGCAAGGGTGCACGCCGATGTAGACGAACGAACACCCGGCCTCAGCACCCTGATGCTCTCTCGGACCAGAGCGCCGAAGTCGTCGAGATCGGTGTGCGTCAGCACCGAATAGGCCAGCGCCGCGGCACTGTCCGCGAAGGGCAGCTTGCGCCCATCCCCGCGCAGCGTCGGGCCCCGTCGGCGAGCCAGCCTTACCTGGTCGGCGCTCACATCGAGCCCGGCCACGTGATAGCCGTGCTGCTCTGCGAGATGACGGCGAAGGCCGGTGCCGCAACCTACGTCCACCGCGAGGCCGTTGCCCGGCGGGATGAGTTCGCGCAGGGCTTCCTCGGTTGCGGCCATGGATGCGGAGGCCGTTGACCGGGCCCAATCGGCGTACCAGTCTGCGTAGCCGTCGTAGCGATAGGGACCGTTGGTGGCCTTCATCGGCAAAGGCTACGCGCGTGGCTTCTCAGCCTCCATAGCCTCTTCCAGCGGCAGAACCTCAGAGCTGGATGGTCTGGAAGTGCTGGTAGGACGCCAGCCCTTCGGGCCCGAGCTTGACCCCGACCCCGCTGGCGCCGAGCGCCTCCATCGGCGAGTGGTGGTCGGGCAGGAAATGGTTGATCCCCACGTTGCCGGTGTTCAGCCGCTGGGCAACCTGGAGTCCGTGTTCGTCGTCCGTTGTCCAAACGGTTCCGGCAAGCCCGTACTCGCTGTCGTTCGCCAGGGCCACGGCCTCGCCCTCGTCGGCGTAGGGGGTGATGGTGACCACCGGGCCGAAGATTTCCTCCCGGGCGATGACGTGCGAGGGGTCGACGTCGGCGAAGACGGTGGGCTCAACGAACCAGCCGTGCTCGTGCTCTTTCGGCCGTGAACCACCCACCAACAACCGGTCGCCCTCGGCGAGGCCCTGAGCGATGTAGCCCTCGACCCGCCGGCGCTGGGCCTGGCTGACCAGGGGGCCGATGTCGGTGCTCGGGTCCAGGGACGACCCCACCCTGAACGCCCGGGCGAGATCTGCGATCGCGTCGACGACCTCGGCGTACCGGCTGCGGGGGCCAGGATTCGGCCGGAGAGGAAGCAGGTCTGGCCGTTGTTCCCGAACAGGGCTTCGGCCAACGGGGTTCCCGGGCGGGCCTGGCCGAGATCGACGTCATCGAGAAGAGGTACCGCGCCCTGGAAGCTCGCAATCAACCCCGCCCCGCCTACCTCGTCTCCACGCTGCTGCACGGAGTGCAGACCCGGACCGGGCTGGCACTGCGGGGTTGATTGGTATCAGGGAGTGGTACCGGAAGGTGACTGCCGCGCCTGAGGCGACCGGTCTCGCAGCTACGCCGTCGATGGTCTGCTCGGTCACGCGCGGGCCGAACGGACCTCAGACCTAGCAGACACGTGCAATAGTCCGCGCATGCTCAACAGGCGCAATGTTGATGATCCACGTAGCGCTCTCACCCCGGGCGCTCGAACCGTTGTCGTATTGAGCGCGATCGCCGCCACACCCTTCTTGTACTTTGGCGTGTTCGCGGTGGGGCTGTTCGGTCCGCACTCCGCGTTCGTCCTAGGCGGCGCAGTCTGCGCTGCTGCCGTCACTGCCGTGGCTTTGCTGCAGTGGCGCGGCCCGCGTGACTGGTACTTGCGCGGCGCGGCTTGGGGGTTATTGCTCGTCGTTCTCGTAACTACCTACATCGCCATCTCTACGTCGATCATGGTGAGCGACCCGGCCTGGAAAGACTTCTGACCGATTCCATAGTGCTCGGCATTGCGCGCCAGGTGGATTCACGGTGGGTACCGAGGCTGGATCTGCGCACCCAGCTTGAGAAGCTTTGAAGGACCTGTCTGCCACCCTGATGCCGTGGTGACTGCATCGAATGCGTGGCACTTCCACGGTCGGACATACACCTTGTTGATGGCCAGCGATGGCTCTACCCGTGATGGGATGGGCTTGGAGCTTTACGACGTAGCGCCTGTTCCAGCGGGAGGACTTGTGATGGAGGTGTTCTGCGATGACGCAACCGGTGAGTGGACCGTGAGGAGCTTCGCCGACGGCTTGCTGCCCCTGGAACTAGTTGAACAATTTCTGGCTGTAGCGCGTCGCAGACTTTCGCTTAGACCCGATTGACCCGCGCACCGGGTGCCCGGCGTGGTCGGGGCCGAAGGTCCCGCACGCCACGCCGGGCTGGCCCGGTGCGGCGGCCCGCGCAGCGGGGCGCCTTGGTGAACATCGCCTTCCGGATTGTTCGGCAAACCGGGGTCGGCCTGCTCCGTGTCTCGTCCACCAAGTCGGGTCGAAAGGGCGAACGCATCGTGCCGTTGCCCGGCCGGGCCTTGGAGGTCCTCAAGCGCCGTCGGGAGCAGATCGCATCGGGGTTGAGCCGGTGTTCCCGGATTCCCTGGGCGGCTGGCGCCACCGCTCCAACGTCGGCCGGGTCTGGCGGACCGAACGGGACGAACTCAAGATGGATGGGCTGGTGAGCCATACGCTGCGCAAGACCGTGGCTAGTTAACTGGATGACGCGCACGTCTCGGTCCGTAAGATCAGTGAACAGCTGGGGCACTCCAAGGTCAGCATGACCCAGGATCGCTACCTGGGGCGCCGGATCACCGACCGCCAGACGGCCGAGGTTCTGGAGGACATGTTCCGGCCGGCCGATGCTGGGAACAGCACCAAAAGACGCCGTGAGTCCGGGCTGGCCAGAGTGCAATTGCTCTGGCCAGCCTGTTTGTGGGCCTAATTAGTCATTATGCGAACCACCCGGTTGCGGTCGCCGGTCCGGTCGTGACGGCCCAAGCGGTCGCAAATCGCCAGGTCAGCGCCCCGCCGCCGCGCTGACGGTGTCGCCATCCGGGTGCCATGCTGCCCGTGCACCGGGGTGTGCGCACGGGTTTACGTCAGCGCATCGCCACCCACCTGGCAGGTCTAGCGCGACACGGTCGGACGGACCATGACGCCCCCAGCGCCGGGGCTCCAGGGAGGGTTAGGGGGCGAGAGGACCCATCAGGATCACGACCACCGATACCCGGTAAAGACAGCGGATAGGCGGCGGCTCTTTGGGATGGACCCGGACACCTGGAGGCCCGAGCCCGATTGCCTGGAGAAGAGGGCCGCGCGCCTACCGCGCCAGGCGGTCCGTCCTGCGCAGCCGGGTTCGTCACAGGCACAGGTTTCCGGGGTCACGCGGGCAGCAGTTACCGCATTACGATAGCGCGACGCATGGCTAGCCGGAACGGAGCCATTCGAAGCGGGAACTCGGTCCTGCGAATCGTCCAGGTCCGTTGCCGCCGTGCACCTGGACGACATCGATCACGACAAACACGGCTGCTCATCGCTATCCGCGCCGCCAGAACCAGCCAGCCCGGCCCCATCCGGACCTCATGCCCGGCCCCGCACCGCCCACTGATCGCCCTGATCGCCCACTGATGGCTCATGGGTGTACTGCCAGGGAATCCCACCCGGCGACGAGCCCGATCTACGGTGGGTTTCATGAGCCAGCGTGACGAGGTCAAGGCCTTCCTGACCACCCGGCGGGCGCGGATCACCCCTGAGCAGGCCGGGCTGCCCGTTTACGGGCGCAGCTCGCGCCGGGTGCCGGGTCTGCGTCGGGGCGAGGTCGCCCAGTTGGCCGGTGTCAGCGTGGAGTACTACTCCCGCCTGGAACGCGGGGATATCTCCGGCGTCTCGGACAGCGTCCTGGACGCTCTGGCCCGTGCCCTGCACCTGGATGCGTCCGAGCAGGCCCATCTGCGTGACCTCGCCCGGGCTGCCGGGCCGGCCCGGGCCTCTCGGCGGACCCCGGCCCGGAAGGTGCCTGCCAGCGTTGAGCGGCTCGTGCACCGGATGGGCGACGTGCCTGCGTTCGTGCGTAACGGGCGCCTGGACGCGCTGGCCGTCAACACTCTCGGCGCGGCCCTGTATGCGCCGATGTTCGACGGCACCCCGGCCGGTCAGGTGCCCAACTTCGCCCGGTTCAACTTCCTGGACCCGCAAGCGCACGAGTTCTGGCCGAACTGGGTGAGGGCGGCTGATGAGACTGTTGGCATGCTGCGCACCGCCGCCGGGCAGGACCCGTACGACCGGGACCTGTCCGATCTGATCGGGGAGCTGTCCACCCGCAGCGAGGACTTCCGGGTCCGCTGGGCCCAGCACCAGGTCGATCTGCACCAGACTGGGCTCAAGCACTTTCGCCACCCGGTCGTCGGTGAACTGCGTCTGGCCTTCGACGGCATGCAGCTACCCACCGAACCGCACCTGATCCTGACCACCTTCACCGCCGAGGACGGCTCACCCGACGACGACGCCCTGCGCATGCTGGCCAGCTGGGCGGCCACCCGGGAAGCAGCCGACTCCCAGCCCTGATTCCTTCATATGAGAGGACGTTCTTGTCCAGCTCCAGCTTGCCGTCACCGGCGACCGACACGGCGGTCCCGGCCACGGACCGGCCCCGCGCTCGCGTCGCCCTGGCGATCGGATCGCTGGGGTTCTTCCTGATCACCCTGGACATCTCGATCGTCAACGTGGCCCTGACGAACATTTCCCAGGATCTGGGTGGTGGAACAGCTGGTCAGCAATGGACGATCGACGGTTACACCCTGCTGTTCGCCTCGCTCCTGCTCTTCGCCGGGAACCTGACCGACCGGATCGGCGCGAAACAAGCACTGACGCTGGGCATCACCGTGTTCACCCTGGCCTCGGCCGCCTGTGCGGGCGCTCCCGGCATCGGGGCGCTGGTGGCCGCCCGCTGCGTTCAGGGCGCCGGGGCCGCGATCATGCTGCCGGCCTCGATGGCCCTGATCCGCGAAGCGTTCCCCGACAGCCGCCGCCGGGCCCGGGCCCTCGGCGTCTGGGCCGTCGGCGGCGCCGTCGCCGCCCTCATCGGCCAGCCCCTCGGCGGGGTCCTCACCACCCTGGACTGGCGCTGGGTCTTCACCATCAACCTGCCGGTCTGCGCCGCGATGCTCATCTGCCTGGTCCGGGTGGCGCATTCCCCGTCCCGGCCGTCCCCGTTCGACTGGCCCGGTCAGCTCCTTGCCCTGATCGCGATGGCCGGGCTCGTCTACGGCCTGATCGACGGCGGGCATGCGGGATTCGCGTCCGCTTCGGCCGTCCTCACCCTGGCTGTCGCCGCTCTCGCGACCGTCGGGTTCCTGGTGGTCCAGGCTCGGGTGTCTCATCCCATGATGCCGCTGGACCTGTTCACTGCTCAGGGGTTTCGGATCGCCTCGGTCATCGGGTTCTGTTTCATGGTCGGCAATTACGGCAGCGTCTTCCTCAGCAGCCTCTTCCTCCAGCAGCACCTGGGCCTGTCCCCGCTGCGGGCCGGACTGGTCTACATCCCCTCCGCCGTCCTCGCCATCGTCGCGAACCTGTCCAGCGGACCGGTCACCAACCGGTTCGGGGCCCGGGTGCCCGTCGTCTCTGGAATGGTGTCGATGGTGGTCGGCCTGGTGGCGCTGGCAGCCCTTGTGCCGTTGGAGTCCCCGCTGCTGGTGGCCTTCTCCCTGATCTTCGTCGGAGCCGGCGGTGCCCTGGCCATGCCCGCGGTCACCGGAGTCGTGCTCGACGGCGTCGCCCCGGAACAAGCCGGGGCGGCCAGCGCCGTCTTCAACACCTTCCGCCAGATCGGCGGCGCCGTCGCGATCGCCATCTTCGGAGCCCTGATCGCCGGTTCGGGTGGCTTCGTCACCGGCATGCAGATCGGCCTGGCGACTGCCGCGGCCCTGCTACTCCTCGCCGCGCTCATCGGACTGAGGGTGCGAACCAAATAAGCACGCAGCCCCTCGCCGCCGATCCAGGCCAACAGATCATGATCTGGACAGCAGAACACGGCTCCCCATCACATGCTCGACCCCAAGAACTAGCCGAATTGGCCCAAGAACCGCGCCCCGCCAGCACGCCTTCCCCGAACGATTTCCAGCAGGTGCGACTTGTCCTGCCCGTTCCCTCGCGGGTACGAGGGTCAGACGGCTCTGCGGCGGGTCAGGAGGGCCAGCGGCAGGATGCCCAGGGCGGCCATCACGACGCCCACCAAGGCAGGGCCGATCGTGGTCAGGCCTGAGTTCAGGGCGATCCCGGCGATCCATGAAGACAGGGCGATCCCGCTGTTGAATGACGCAACCGCCAAGGCTGCGGCCAGCGTCGGTGCGGAAGGGGCGTACCGGACGGCCAAGCCGGTCGCGACCGGCGGGACGGACATCCCCGCGACGCCCAGTAGGCCGACCAGGACGATTGTGGCGACACTGAAACGCGCGAGCAGCATCAGCAGCACGAGGACCACCACCACTGCGGTAGCCGAGGCGAGAAGTGACCTGAGGGGCTGGCCGTCCCCGAATCGTCCTCCAAGGTTCGTGCCGATCAACGATCCGACGCCAAAGACGACCAGCACCAGGGGAACTGCTTGGGAGGGTACCCCGGTGCGCTCGGTCAGGAGCGGGGAGATATAGCTGAAGGCCGCCATGTAGGCCCCCGTAACCAGAGCGGTCACCGCCACCAGCAGCCAGGTCCGGGCGGTGCGCAGCGCCCGCAGTTCTGCTCTGGCCGAGGGCGGTTCGCGGTGCTCGTCCGAGGGGGCGAACCAGCCGATCACGGCCGCGGCGATCGTGGCCAGGACGGCCAGGCTCCAGAAGGCGCCGCGCCAGCCGACCTGCTGGCCGACGAACGATCCAAGAGGGACGCCGGCCACGGCCGCCAGGCCGACGCCGCTCAACATGATCCCCAGGGCCCGGGTGCTCGCCGCGGACCCGGCCGCGACGGTGGCGACCACGGAGGCCACCGACCAGAACGTCCCGGTGGCGAACGCCGTGATCAGCCGGGCGAGCAGGGCGATCGTGAAGGACGAGGTCAGGGCGGCCAGGGCGTGCCCGGCGGCGAAGACCAGCAGGGCCAGGACGAGGGTGGCCCGGCGGGGTAGACGCAGGGTGAGGATCGCCATCACCGGGGCGCCGACGATCATGCCGACGGCGAAGGCGGTGATCAGCAGACCGGCCTGGGAGAGGCTGACGCCGTAGTCGCCGGACATCTCCTCCAGGAGCCCGGCCACGATGTACTCGGTCGTGCACATCAGGAACACGCCAAGGGCCAGCAGAGGGACGATGAACGGCAGCCGCTCTCGCGCTTGGGCGCGCTCTGCGCTCACCTTGATGTCAGGGACGGAAGTCATGCTCTGATGAAAATCCTGCCAGAGCCGGTGGCGGCAGACCCGGTCTTACCCTGGGTCTGCCAGGCCACCCCAAGACACCGGGCAGCTGACGTGGGTAGGGCCAAACGTGGAGAGGGGGTCTGACAGGGCATCTCTGCAAAGGCTTAGTGCGCTTACCGTGGACGGGTGGACCAGTCCAGCGAGATCCGCGACTTCCTGACCTCCCGTCGCGCCAAGATCAGCCCCGAACAGGCCGGTGTCCCGACCTTCGGCGGCAAGCGTCGTGTCCCGGGATTGCGCCGCGAAGAGGTGGCACATTTGGCCGGGGTCAGCGTCGACTACTACATGCGTCTCGAACGCGGCAAAACCACCGGGGCCTCACCGGAGGTCCTCGACGCCGTCGCCAGTGCCCTGCACCTGAGCCCGGCCGAGCGCGAGCACCTGCTGAAGCTCTTCAGCGCCACCCGCATCTTTCGGGGCTCCGGGGCCCGTAAGTCAGGCTCACCCACCCGGATGAGGGTCCGCCCCAGCCTGCAGAGCGCCCTGGACGCCATCACCGTGCCGGCGGTGGTCAACAGCGAGCGGCAGGATCTGGTCGCGACCAATCACCTCGCCCGCGCCGTCTACCCACACGCCACCGAAAGCGCACACGAAAAAGTCCCGTTCAACCATGCGCGGTTCATGTTCCTCGACGCAAGGGCCCGGAAGTTCTATGTGGACTACGGTTTGGCCTCCCGCAACGTCGTCGCGCTCCTGCGAGCTGCAGCCGGGCGCGACCCCTATGACGAGGACCTGATCCGCCTAGTGGGGCAGCTGTCCACCCAGAGCGAGACCTTCGGTGCCCTCTGGGCGTCGCATGACGTGATCGAGTACCAGCACGGCATCAAGCGCTACCGGCATCCCCTCGTCGGCAACCTCTCCTTCGACTTCGAGTCCTTCCAGCTACCGACCGACCCAGGCCTCACCATGCTGATCTACACCGCCCAGTCCGGCTCCCCCACCGAAGAGGCCCTGCGCATCCTTGAGAGCTGGACCACCGACTCCGCCGCCGCGCAGCCATCAGCGGATCAGCCTCCTGCCCGTTCGACAGGACCGGCCCAGCCACGGACGTCACCGGAAAATCCTTACCTCGGCGAGTGATCGACTATACATGGACGCTTAGGAGGTTCGGCTCGGCTGCTATTCGGTGCGGGCATGCGTGGGAGCGGACCAGCTGGAGAGGACCTTCAGGTTCTGCTCATGAGCAGTGTTCGGCTCGGCGGTGTAGATGTTGAGGTACTGGGCAGCGCGCGCCTGGTTGGCCAGTACCGCGGACTGGTAGGTCAGTTCGATGAAGCCAACCTCCGGGTGCTGAAGGCGTTTCACACCCTCGTGCAGGGAACGAACGTCGTGGGCGGCCCACATGGTCCGGAAATCAGCACTGAGAGTGGAGAGCTCACCGACGAGTTCACGCAGCGCCCGGTCGTCCGGCTCGCGGGCCGCTTCCGCGCGCAGGAGCGCCACAGTGGCGGTGGCCCCGGCGGCCCAGTCGACGAAGAACTCACGCGAACCTGGATCAAGGAAATGGAAACGCGCGAAGTTGGCACGACCGTTCAGGACCGTGTCGCTGGTGAACATGGGTGCGTGCAGGGCCCGCGCCAGGGCGTTGCTGGCCACGACGTCGAGCCGGCCGTTGCGCAGGAACACGGCAGACAGCGTGACCGAATCCAGGAGCCATTGAACGGGACCGGCCACGCTCGCTTCCCGCTTTCTTAAGGCGGGCCGGATTGATGTCCGGGCGGCCCGCGCGAGATCGAAGAGATAGCCGCGTTCCTCGTCGTTCAGCCGCAGGGCTTTCGCCACCGCCGACAGGACGTCCTCGGACACGCCGCTGATGTTGCCCTTCTCGAGCTTGGAGTACCACTCCGTGCTCACTCCCGACAGAACCGCCACTTCCTCGCGCCGCAGACCGGGCACGCGGCGGCGCGTGCCCGCAGGTAATCCCACCTGTTCGGGAGTCAGCCGGGAACGGCGGCTGACCAGGAAGTCCCGAATGTCGTCGCGATTGGTGGGACGAGGCGTCATCCGCAGATTTTATGCCCGCAGCCGAGATCGAAGGGGGCTGAGGGGGGCCGAGCTTGTTCCCCCATAACTTCGCCCTGTTGCCCCGGCTATCCAAGGGCTGAGATAGACATCCAACCACCACCCCTGAGCACACGAGGAGTCCCCTGTGTCGGCCCAAACGCCTCAGCATGTACGGCCGACTCAGGCGAACCCCGCACCGACCGAGCGGCGACGACTGCCGTTCGTGGTCCACCTGCTGGCCCTGGGCACGTTCCTCATGGTGACCACGGAGTTCGTGGTCGCCGGTGTACTCCCCGAGATCTCTGACGATCTGGGCATTTCCCTGTCCCGGGCCGGGTTGCTGATCACGATCTTCGCCGTGGGGATGATCATCGGCGCCCCGACCATGGCGATGCTGACCCGGCGGCTGTCGAAACGTCTGACGCTGGTCCTGGCCCTGCTCGTGTTCGTGGCCGGGCACGTGATCGTCGCTCTCGGCTCGAACCTGGCCGTCCTGCTGGTCGCCCGGTTCGTCACCGCGCTGGCCACGGGGGCGTTCTGGGCGGTCGCCGCCGTGGTCGCCGCTCGGATCGCCGGGCCCGGATCCGGGTCCCGGGCCCTGGGTGTCGTCAGTGCGGGTGGTGCGCTGGCCACGGTGATCGGTGTCCCGCTCGGCGCCTTCGTGGCCCAATCGGTCGGGTGGCGCGGAACCTTCTGGTCCATCGCCGCCCTAGCCGTTGTGGCCACGGTCCTGATCGCCCGGTTCGTCCCTCACGACACCGGCCACGCCGAAGCAACGACGCTTCGCGCCGAACTGGCCGGCCTGCGCAGCGGCCGGCTCTGGCTGACCCTGGCCGCGTGTGCCGCCACAAACGCCGGCGTCCTGTCCGCCTACACCTACATCTCGCCGATCCTGACCGATCACGCCGGTGTCACGTCCAATCTCGTTCCGGTTGTCCTGGTGTGCTTCGGGGTGGGCTCTCTGGCCGGCACCCTCCTGGCGGGACGCCTCGGGGACGAGCACCCCCACCTCGTCACGGTCATCACCCCGGTCGTGACGGTGGTCCTGCTGCTGCTCATCGCCGTCATCACCGACATTCCCTGGGCCACGACCCTTCTGGTCGTCCTTCTCGGCCTCTTCGGGCTGAGCGCAAACGGCGTCCTCATCCACCTCGCGGTCCGCGCCGCCGGCGCCGCCGCAACCCTCGGGTCCTCACTCACCGTGTCGGCCTTCAACATCGGCACCGCGGTCGGCACCGGCATCGCCGGAGCCGCCCTGGACACCTCCCTCGGGGTGACCGGACCCGTCCTGGTGGGAATCATTTTCGCCGCCGTCACCGTGGTTCCCGTAACCGCTCTCGCCGTCCTGTCACGCCCCACCGTCACCGATGGCGCAGTAGCCGTGTGACCGCGTGCTCATCAATCCGAATCCGAATTTCAAGGAGTAATTTCATGCGCGCAACCCTCATGTACAAGGCCGGTGACGTTCGCGTCGAGAACGTCCCCGACTCCGTCATCAAGCACCCCACCGACGCACTCGTGCGCATCACCGCATCCTGCATCTGCGGCAGCGACCTGCACCCCTACCACTCGATGGACGCCGACGCCGGACCAGCCCGCATGGGTCACGAACTGATCGGCATCATCGAGGCCGTCGGAGCCGACGTCAGCACCCTCAGGAAGGGGGACCTCGTCGTGTCCCCGTTCGCGATCTCCGACAACACGTGCGAGTTCTGCCGCGAGAACCTGCAGACCTCCTGCTCCCACCACGAGGCCGCGTTCTGGGACGGCATCCCCGACGAGGGCGCCCAGGCTGAGGCCATCCGCGTCCCCCTGGCCGACGGAACCCTCGTCAAACTCCCCGTCGCGCCCGACTCCGCGCTCATCCCCTCGCTTCTGACCCTCTCAGACGTGCTGGGCACCGGCTACCACGCCGCCGTCAAAGGCGGCGTCAAAGCAGGTGACCGCGTCACCGTCATCGGCGACGGCGCCGTCGGCCTGATGGCGGTCCTGTCGGCCAAGCGCCTCGGCGCCGAGCAGATCATCCTGATGGGCCGCCACCCGGCCCGCACCGACCTCGGCCTCGAATTCGGCGCGACCGACGTGGTCAGCGAACGTGGCGACGAAGGGATCGCGAAGGTCCGCGAGCTCACCGGCGGACACGGCTCCCACGTCGTCCTGGAAGCCGTCGGCCACATGCCCGCCTACCAGCAGGCCATCGGCATCATCCGCCCCGGCGGCACGATCAGCCGCGTCGGAGTCCCGCAATACCAGGACGCACCCGTCGGCTTCCCCAGCCTGTTCGGCCCCAACATCAACCTCGCCGGTGGGCCGGCCCCCGTCCGCGCCTACATCGAGGAACTCATGCCCGACATCCTCAACGGCGTCATCGAACCCGGCAAAGTCTTCGACACGATCACCGCTCTCGAGAATGCCCCGGCCGGATACCAGGACATGGACGACCGGACCAGCCTGAAAGTCCTCCTGACCCCCTGACCGCCCGCCCAAGACAGTGGGGACTTCCGTGCGCCTAACAGAACTGGGCTTCGTCGAGGTCGCGGTCACCGCACCGGCAGGCCAGCTCGGTTTGCCCACCTCAGCAGGCACCGTGCTGGCCTGTCTGGGCCGCCGGCAGCGTCATCGGTGGTCTTGCCTACGGCAGCCGGGACTGCCCTGGCCGTGTGTCCAACAACCAGCCACGGGTGCTTCCTGCTCACGGCTACCGGCTTCGCGGTGCCGCCGTCGCGCAGGACGTGACCTGCCTGCACCCGCTAATGCTGCCGGCCGAGTTCGCGACCGCGCCAGCAGGGCGGCCAAGGTCCGTTGGCAGTGCCCAGAGCCCAGGGCCCAGGGCTGTGCTCCGGTTCCGCCACCCATGACTCGTTCCGCGCGTTCGACGCGGCCCCCGGCTGTCGCTGGCCAGCGATCAGCGACCGGTGGCGCGGGTAGCCCAGCAACGAGTCGCCACGCTTGGTCAACCTCTGGGTCAGTCAGTGGTGGCAACTGACGACCCGGCGCGACTGACCCGCCAAGAGGCACCGCGCTCCAGGAGGCGCCAGCGGTTCGCGCAATGCCGGAAACGGCCTGGCAAAAGCACATTCGCATCTGGGCAGGTCAGGCCCATTGGCCGGGGTTCCATTGCCCCGGCCAATCGGTCCTGCTGTGGGCCCCCGGGGGATCGAACCCCGAACCCGCGGATTAAAAGTCCGCGGCTGATTCCGGTAGTTCGGCCGGGTTTCACGGCCTCGGCGCGTTCGTGCAGGTCAACGCATCATGCAGCCGGGTAGGCCGCCGGTCAAGACGGGATTTGCCGATCCCGGTCTAGTTGGCCTGTGACCAGTCGGTGACCAGTCACCCCGTCGACCGCAGCCCGCCCCGGATCGACCCGCCCTCGCCGAGGACCAGGGTCATCGCCGCGGTGATCGCGTCGGCCGCCGGGCCGTGCAGCTGGTGGGCATAGGTCTTCATCGTGACCGCCGGGTCGTGGCCGAGGATCATCGCGACGGTCTCGCGGGTGACGCCGGCCATCAGCAGCAGGCTGGCGGCGCCGTGGCGCATGTCGTGCAGCCGAATCCGGGGCAGGCCGAGCTCCTCGCACAGCTCACCGTGGCGCTTCGTCACCCAGTCCGGGCGCAGCGCGTCACCGTTCGCCTGGCAGAACGCCAGGCCATGGTCGCGGTAGGGCAGGTCCTCGTCCCGCCAGGCCTTGATGTGCTCGTCCTGCCGGGCGAAGTGCGCGGCCAGGGATGCCGGGATCGTGCCGACCAGGGGCTGCCACCGCTCGCCCCGCTCACCCTTCGTGCCGAGCTCACCGGTCAGCTCGAGACCCTTGATCTGCCAGCCGCGGTGGACTCCCCCACACAGCGCGCAGTCCTGCGGACCGGCCAGGTCGGACACAGTCTGATGGATCTCGAATCCCTTCCGGGCGCTGGTGAGGTCGATGTCGGAGCGGGCGATCCCGATGAGCTCACCGCGGCGCTGGCCGTAGAACGTAGCGATCTCCCACATGGCCTCCAGGTCGTCACCCTGGACCCCTGCAAGGAACTTCGCGGCGTCCTCCGGTTCCCAGGCTTTGCCCCGGCGGGGCCGGACCGTGGGGATCGAGTCCAGCTCTCCGCGAGCATGATTGACCTGGATCCGGCCCTGCCGCTGGGCAGCGGACAGGCAGGAGCGCAGGGTCCGCCGGTAGGAGTCGAGGGTTCCTGGCTCACGTTTCGCAACGCGTCGCCCGCCGTTACTCCGGACCTCAGCTGGCTTCCCGCCGTGGGCTCCACAGAAGTCGCCGCCCCAGACCTTCCAGTTCTTGCAAGGCTCCCCGTTGTCCTTGATCTGCGGGCACTTCTCGCGCCCCTCGGCGGCCAGCTCGTCACGCGAGGGCAGCGACCCATGGTCAGGGTGGACGGCTCGGCGGAGCATCGTGTCGATGTCGCGGCGGCGGATATCACGCAGCCGCTCGTCGCCCAGGGCGGGGCGCAGGACGTTCTCGATATGGGACCGGTACGTGGTCAGGGTCCGCTTCGCTCGACCCTTCTCGGCCAGCTGCGCGAGCCAGAGGTCGAACCACTGGCCCAGGGTCATGCCCTCGTCGTCGGCGTAGGTCCCGGCACCGATGGACGCGAGGTGCTTGGTCAGCGCGTCCTGAGCGTCGTCGCGGATCCGGAAGCCGCCCTTGTTGACCTGGCGGCGCCGGCCGGTGCGGGTGTTCTTCTCGCCATCGGCGCGGAAGTACCAGCTGCCGTGATCCTTCCGGCAGGCGGGGATGCCGTCGACTCCAGTGTTGCCGTGCTCGGCACACCGCTTGTAGGTCTGCCCCTTCATGGCTGCCTTCCGACGGTGTGCGTTAGTCGGTGAGCCCGTACGCGCGGGCCGTGTAGTAGATCGCGCTACTGGTGGCGGACTTGTAGCCCTCGGGGAGCTGATCGATGTAGGACGGGATGGCCTGGGCCCAGGCGGACTTGCCCTTGGGGGGCCGGCTGCCACGGCTGATGGCAACGGCGATGTAGATGACGCTGTCGTCGTCGTCCCAGAGCAGGTGCGCCAGTGCGCGCTCGGTGGAGGTAGCGAGTGCTCCCTTGCGGGGTTCGGTAAGGAGCTCGCTCGCGCTCTGGCGGGTCAGGGCCTTCTTGCCGGTGAGCGGATCGATGGCCTTGTCGGCAAGCCATACGGAGTCCGCCGGGACCGTCGCCTTGTTCCTCTTGGACTGGATGGCATCCAGGAGGAGCTTCGCGAAGTACATCCCTTTATCGTCTGCGCCCGTTTCGGACATAGGCGGATGCTCCCGGCGGTCGGCGTGGTCGTCAAGCCTGCGGGGCGGCTCAATACCCCTGCGGCCTGCCGATGTCAGGCGTCACCTTACTGCCACGCGTTTACAGCGTTCCGGCCGTCGCCGTAAATCACTCCTACGCCCACCAGCCGTGACACACCGTTAAACGTAGGTAGCGGTTTACGCTGGTCAGGTGCTACCTTCGAATCTCGTGAGGACGAGCCCGGAGGAAGGGGGCACTGCGATGGCAGTAACGGCGGCGACCGAAGCGAAGCGGGTCAAGGTCAGGGATCCGGAGACCCTGCGGATCGCCATCAGCAAGAGCGGCTACGCGCCTTCGCGTCTGGCAGCTATCTTGCAGGTCAGGCGCGACACGCTCAGCCAGATCACGTCGGGCCGCATCCGCACCACGGAGACGGTCGCCAAGCAGATCTCGGTTCTGGTTGATCGGGACATCAACGACCTGTTCAAGCTCGACTTTAATCTCCCGGTCGACGACCCGGCTATGCAGATTGCAAGCGCTGCCTGCGCCGGTGTGGCATGACGGGCCGCCAGAAATTCCAGCCCACGCCACGTGCATCCGGCTCCACGACGCGACGGGTGCCGCTTACTGAGGCTGAAGTGCTGGCACTGCCTGCATCGGTGGCCGTCGAGGACGCCGCGAAGGCCCTCAACGTGGGCGAGGACAAGGTCCGGGAAATGCTCGGCGACCCGGAGTCCGGACTGCGACCGGTATCGGGCGTCAGCAGGCCGCTGCGCGCCACTCGCCGGTCGCTGCTGGAGCTGCTGGAGATCCCGTTCTCGGCCGCCGCTCCGGCTCAGCCGGTGCGGGTTGCGTCCTGACGTACGACCGGGCCGCCTGCATCCCCCACACGCCGACCAAGCAGCGGGGACACCGGCGACCCGGGACCGAACAACCACCCAAGAAAGGAGTCGCGCGATGCGACTGATGGTAGAGGAGGCCGCGCCCGTGAGCGCTAGCACCGAGGTAGCACCGATCACCGAGGAGACCGCCCGTCAGGTTGCGGCCCGCGGCCGCCAGGCCATGGAGGACTTCGTCCGAGAGGCCCTGGAGGCACGGGGTGGCCGGCCGATCCGCGCGGTCTACGAACCAGCAGACGCGATGTTCTCGACCGGCTTAACCGTGTTCGCGCTGGCCGACATGGAGCTACGGAGCACCGAGTTCCTGGCCCGGCTGCTGGGCTCGCCGATGGATCGGGTCGGGTTCTGGATGGTCCCGGATGACGTGGACTGCTGGACGGCAGCGGTTCTCAAGGCGGACGGCCAGCGGGACGCTGCCGAGAAGAGTCTTGCGGGTGCCCGATGACCCTCTTCCTGGAGTTCGAGGGCGGCCCGGTGCCGATCAATGAGCTGTCCTGGCTGGAGATCGCCCCATGCGGATGTGCGTGCGGCATCCATGTTGCCGAGTCGGGCAGCGAGGTCATCGCCACCCCCGAGCAGGCATGGGACGCACTCCACTACTTCGAGACGAAGGCCCGTGCAGCGCAGGACAAGAAGGCGGGTTACACCGTTCGTCTCGGGCGCCGCTCGGACGTCAACCTGCTGGTCTCGGACTGTGAGCATGACCCGAAGTGGGGCGTTGTTGTGACGCCCATCCCGGACGGTTACGAGTGGGGCGGACCGAACTACTACTACAAGGCGGCCGACCGGAAGCACCTGGTCAGCGTGGCCCGGGCGGACTTCGACGACAACAGGATGCAGGCCAGCCGCATGACCGCTCTGTGCGGTCGGGAAGGCCCGAACTTCTGGGCCCGCGACCTGGGTGCCCTAGCGGAGTGCACGAACTGCGTCCGAGCTGCTTTAACGATGATCCGGGGAGGGGCCCGATGACCACCACGACCACGACCACCACCACCCGACTCCCGGCGCCGCGCGATGGCGAGCCGGACCAGACCAGCCTGCTCGGCGCCGGCCGGGTCGAGGCCCAGGGCGACGGCAGCAGCCGCTGGTACAACCACCCCGAGACCGGGGCCCCTTACCTATCTGTCACCCACGTCATCGGCGCCGCCACGTCCAAGCCGTGGCTCGCCCCTTGGGCCGCGAAGATCGCCGCCCAGTACGCCGTGGACTTCTCCCAGCACTGGCACGCCACCTTCCGCAAGGACGGCCGGGACGCAGCGGTCAAGGAGATCACCACCACCGCGGCAGCCAACCGCGAGATCAAAGCCGACATCGGGACGTTCGTCCACGACGTCATCGAGGCCATGCTCACCGACGCGCCGACACCCGGGATCCCCGACCACCTGGACGGCCGGATCGTCGAGTGGGACGAAGAACTGATCGTGATCAGCCGGGAGTGGCTGGATCAGATCGTCGACGGGTTCCTCGCTTTCGTCGAGGACTTCCAGTTCGAGCCCGAGGCGGCCGAGTGCACGGTCGCGTCCGATGAGCACCAGGGCGCGGGCACCGTGGACTTCATGGGCCGCCTCGGTGTGACCGGCGAGATCATCGGCGGGGACACCAAGACGGGCGCGCACCTGGGCCGGGAGATGCTCGCCCAGGTCGGTGCCTACGACAAGTTCGACCAGGTGTGGTTGCGCTCCGGGCTCGTCGTTCCTCGGCCGGCCCTGGACGGATGGGCGATCCTGCACCTGCGCCCGTCCTATGCCCGGGGCTACAAGCTGATCCGGGTCACCCGGGCCGAACTGGACTTGGGCTGGGAATGGTGGCTGGCCTGCCGCGCCCAGGTGAGTGTGGCCGAGCAGGTCTCGGACCGGTTCGGTCGGGCGTTCTACCCGCCGCTGCCGGACGGGTCGCAGCCGGCGCCGATGGTCGAGGATCTGCGCTCGGCGCCGGGCTGCTCGCGCGCGGTGAAGCCGCTGGCGAAGGCGAACATCACCTGGCTGTCCGACCTCGCGGTCCTGGACCGGGCCGAGGTGCTGAAGCTGCCGGGCGTGGGTCCGAAGACCGTCGACGCCCTGGCCTCGGTCATGGCCGAGCACAACCTCACGTTCAACGGCGAGCAGAAGAGCGAGGTCGCCTGATGGGGATCCTGGCGCTGCAGAAGCAGGCCGCGCAGGCCGGCCGGATCCGCCTCGGCCACAAGGTGTCCGGGGTGTCGAAGCGAACGAACAAGGCGTACACCCGACCCGCGAAGCTGGAGACGTTCCGGTTCACGACCGGTTCCCGGCACGCCGCCGAGGCGGTGGCTGCCCTGCTGGGTGGTGAGCCGCGGCCGTGGGAGGACGCACCGACGGCAGGGCAGTGGGAGGTGTTCACCGAGCGGTCCGAGGTCGGCGTGATACTTCCGCCGGGGCCGAAGGCGATCGACTCCTGGTACGAGATGTGGCAGCCGAAGATGTGCGTGCGCCGCTGCGACGGAGCGACCGAGCAGATGTCGCAGCAGGCCTGCCCCTGCCCGCCCGACCTCGACCGGCGTGCTGCCGCTGCAGCGCGGGGTGAGGCGTGCAGGATGACGACGCGGATCCAGCTGATGATCCCGGACCTGCCCGGTGTGGGTGTGTGGATGCTGGAGTCGCACGGCTACTACGCGGCGGTCGAGATGACCGGGGTCGCGGAGATGCTGGCGTCGGTGGGTTCCCGGGGGATGACGATCCCGGCGCAGCTGCGGATCGAGCAGCGGGAGCGGCGGATCTATCGAGGCCCGGACTCTGAGCCGGAGCAGCGGTCGTATCCGGTGCCGGTGCTGGAGCCGCTGGTGTCGCTGCGGGACATTCATGCTGCGGTGCTGGAAGGCACGCCGCTGCGAGCGTCGCTGCCCCCGCAGGTGCAGCCGGTCCGGGCGATCACCGCCGCGCCGTCCGGAGCTTCCGTCCCGGCCCAGGCGCCGCGAGCCGTTGAGGCCCTGGCGAACGTTCAGGCCCTGAGCAAGCGGTCAGCCGCTGAGGACCTGGCCCGGCGGGCGCACGCTGCGGGCAGCGTCGATGAGGTCCGCGGGCTGTGGAAGGAAGCCGCGGCCGAGTGGCTGCTGAACGTGGAGGTGGACGTGCCGGACTCCGACGAGGTGTCCGAGCTGAGGGAACTGCTGCTGCGCTATACGGCGGAGCTGGAAACCAGCACGGTGAGCACCCGATGAGCCGGGAACTGGTGCTGGCCGGGCGCCTTACCTCTCGCCAGGAGTCTCTCCTGGACTGCATCACCGCGCTGACCAACCGGTGTGGCCGGCCACCGACGATGCTCGAGGTCGCTGCTGAGCTCGGCATGCGGACCGCTTCAGGCGTGCACTACCAGGTCGATGAGCTGGCCAAGCAGGGCCTGGTTACTCGGGAACCGGGAAAGCCCCGCACACTGCGAGTGGTTCAGCCGGAGCGAGCGACCGGCGAGCCGGACTCATCAGCTCTGCTCACCTGCATGGTGGGTCGGGTTCGGGAGGTGCTGTCGCTCGTTCATGACCCGGACTGCGACAACGCGAGCTTCCGGATGCGGGTCGACCGGATCCTGCGTGGTGAAGTGTGATCCGTTCGGCCTGGATGGGTATCGATCCGGGCCCGTCGTGGACGGGCATCGTGGTCCGTTGCGGGAATGAACTGCTCCAGCACAGGGTCCTGGCTAACACTGGCCGGCACCCCAGGGATCACGGCGTCACCGACGACTACCTGGACACGATCATCCGCTCCGTAAACGAACTGGGCGAATTCTGCGCTGTGCGTGATCTTTCCCTGCGCGTAGCAGTGGAAGGGGTGAGCACGCCCACGGGCCACGCCAAGGGCGGTTTCGTTAAGCCGCGCGACCTGTTGGGTCTGGGGATCATGTTCGGCTGGCTGCGGGGCGTCTGGCCGGATGCCGTAGTGGTCGCACCGAATAGCCATGGCGGTGGGCTACTCGCTGGCTATCCCACCGATCTGGTGACGGATGGCGAACGCCGTCACGGCCTGAATAGGCCCGCGCCGACTTCGGCGCTGATCCGGCATGCACGCAGCGCTTGGGACGTGACGCTCGGGGCCGAGCGCGGCGCCTGGCAGTTGCCGGCCACGGCCGGATACATCAAGGGACTGGGGAAACCCAGGCGCCTGGCTACCGAGCAGAGGCAAACGGCCGAAGCCTGACGCCGGAGCCCAGCGATCGACCGAGGATGCCTTGTGCTCACCATTGCAGGCAGCGGTGTACCTTCGTCGCGTACTGTCTGCACATACCGCTGCTTCGAACTGGCCAAAACGTTGCGGCCCCACCCCTGCCAGGGGGTGGGGCCGCACGGTCAGTCCCGCAGAGCGGCACCAACGGATCACAGAGCGGAGACTCGTGATGAACACCAACGTACCTGCCACGGTACAGATCAGCCTCGACAACAAGACTCGCCCACGCTCCGTGCGGCGCCTGATCGCACAGCCGTCACGCGACTGCACCGTCCACGCCGTCCGTGACCTTCTGGTCAGTGGCGAGAACCCCGATCGGTTGCCCTTCGTGCTCGGGATCCAGCACTACTCGATCCTGGCGTCACTGAACCGGTCCATTGCCCGGGCCCAGGATTGTGGTGACGAGGACTGGGCCGACCTGGTCCGAGCCCTGCGAGCCTGCGTCCTGCGGCCCGGTGGCGCATTATCCCCGGTGGACTGCGCCCGCCGCCGCCGCGAAGCCCTGGCCATCGTCCGGGCATCGGATGCCGCCGACCTCACTGTTCGGGAGGTGGCGTGAGCGCGCTGGAGTTGTTCACCTACGAAGGCATCGAAGTCCGAGTGGTCCTGGCCCTCGACGGCACGCCCCAGTTCGTTGCTGCAGACGTTGCTGCAGTCCTCGGCTACGCCGGTGGTGCGCGTGCCGCAATCGCTCGGCTGCCCGAGCGGATGAAGGGTGTTGCGATCCTCAACACCCTTGGCGGCCAGCAGAAGATGACCGTGCTGGCCGAGTCCGGCGTGAACCGGCTCATCATGCGAGCGAAAACGGATCGAGCCGAAGAGGTTCAGGACTGGCTCGCTGAGGAGGTCATGCCGGCGATCGCCGCCACCGGCAGCTACTCGATCCCGACTCCTCGCCGACCAGAGCCGGAACGCCTGGCTCTGCCGCAGTCGTACGCCGAGGCGCTGCGCGAGCTGGCCGCCACGGTCGAACAGAAGGACGCAGCGGTTGCTCGCGCTCTCGCGTCCGAGCAACGGGAGGTAGAGGCTGGCATGGCAATCGCCGAGCTGACTCCCGCTGCCGAAGCCTGGCGGGAGATCGCCGCGAATCAGGGATCTGTCTCGGTGGGTGACGCGGCGAAGATGCTGGCCAACGCCGGGATCCTGATCGGCCAGAACCGGCTCTTCGCCTGGCTTGAGCACCACCGGTGGATCTACCGGGTGAGCGCCAAGGGCGGTGGCTACCGGGCGATGCAGTCCCAGGTCGATGCCGGGCGCCTGGTGATGAAGCCGCAGACCCGGCCGGACCGCGGTGATGATGCGCGGTCCGGGGCCCGGAAGATCGCTCCGGCTCAGGTGCAGGTGACGCTCAAGGGTGTCGAGAAACTCCTGGCCGAGATCGGCGCGGAGCGGATCGTGCAGCAGGTTCTGCCGATCGGCGGTGGGGCGTGAGCCCGGCCGTGATGACAATCGCCGGGCAGCTCGATCTCCTTGATGCGCTCGACGTTCAGGACCTCGGCCGTGCCCTGGGTTCGGCTCGCGACGCTGAGTTCCGTGCGGAGTTCGATCGCCGGACCGCTACTCCGGATGGAATCGGCCGCAGGTGCTGGCTCTGCGGTGACGTCGAGCTCCGAGAAGCCGGACTGCTCGAGGGGATCGAAGGAGCCCACGGCCTCAAACCCGATCGTGCGTCCCTGGCGGCGACCTTCTGCCGAGTGCAGCGCATCGAGGCCCACCGATTCATCGTCCGCGCCAGCCAGGATCGAAACGCCCTCTACCCCGACGAGCGGGAGCGTTTGCGGAAGCACCTGCTGCTGACTGGTCGGACCGACCTTCTCCACCTGGTGGAAGCCAAGGAATCCGAGGACGAGCTGACCTATGTCACGGGCTGCCTGCTCGGAGGTTCCCGGGCCGACGACATCAGCAGCGCGGTCGACCGACTAGCGGAAGCGCTGCGTCTCGCTGAGTGGTACTCCGACGGGCAGGCCGGCATGTACGCGCCTGGCCGACCCAGGGTCCGGTGCGGCAAGACCAGCGTGGTGGTGTACGACCGGATCACCGGCGGCAACGCAGCGAAGCGGGACGCGCGGATCACCCGGATCCTGGCCGGGAAGTTGAAGGCCAAGCCGGAGGACGAGGTCCGACTGTATTCGTACCCCGACATCGCCCAGCGGGCTGTCGAGCTGGCCGACGCCGAGGAGGCGCTGCCTGCCGAAGAGCCGCGGCCGATCTGCGATTGCCACGCCGATCACGACTTCCACCCCCGCCACTCCGACGGGTGCACCGGCGGCGACCCGCGGATCTCGCGAACCAAGCCCTGGGGGCCCACCGATGAAGCCGCGCGGAAGCAGCGTCAGGCAGCGTCCAGGAAAGAGGTACGCGTCGATGCCGCCCAAGCCACGCGATAGGCGCGACTACGTCCGCGTCGCCGTGGACCTGCCCGACAACCCGAAGCTGGCGGCGATTGACGACCCCCGGGCGGGTTGGCTCATGGTCACCGGGCTCTGCTACGCCGGAGCGAATCTGACTGACGGGCACATCCCCCCGCGGGTCGTGGAGCGCCGCGCCAACGTCCCTGCGAAGTGGACCCGGCGCCTGGTCGAGGAGGGCATCTGGCACGAGCCCGGGCACGACTGCGAACGGTGCCCCCAGCCCCGCAAGGGCGAGGTGTTCATCCACGACTTCGGACAGCACCAGACCCTGCGCGCGGAGCGGGAGAAGGCCCGCTCGGACGCGGAGGCTGCGGCCGCGGCACGGTGGGCGAAGAAGAAGCCGAAGCCCGATCCGGATACGGATGGCAATGCGGATCGCAATGCGAAGGGCATACCTCCCGGCAATGCAGGTGCCGGTGCGGAGAGCTATGCAAAGGCAGAGAGTAAAGGGCAAAGGGCAAAGACAACCCCCTCTCTGCTCACCTTCGTTTCTAGGCTGGCGGCTAGTGACGCGAGCGTCAGCCAGCCGCCGCCGGCCGAGGTCATTGAGTCGTGGCGGGAGATCGCGGGGCCGGGAGTGGACCTCGAAGCTGAGGCGCGGGCGTACCTTGCGCGCAACGGTGACCGACCGGCGCGGGACGAACGCGGTGCCTGGCTGGGCTGGCTACGCAAGGCCCGGGAGCGCGAGGCCCTGCGTGCCGCTGACGCCCGCCTCGATCCCGACGCGGACATTCGTCCGCCCGAAGGCTGCGGGCGGCCGGGCTGCATCGACGGGTACCTGGGCTACGACCACGAAGAGCGGCCCATCCCGTGCCCGGCCTGCCGGCCGCATCTGCGGGCGGTCGGTGAGTCGGCATGAGCGCCAGCAGGACGAAGTGCTCGACGTGCCGGGAGCCGATCGACCTGGTGCTGCTGTGGAGCATGGACGACGTCCGCGTCCAGCAACGCCGCCAGTGGATCCCCCTGAACGCGGGCGAGTGCGCCGACGACGATGAGACGGCGACTGCCGCTGTCGAGGGATTCTCGCCGCGGTCGCAGAGGGTTCGGTTCCTGCCGGCCGGGGAGGGGCCGGTGTCGGGCGAGCGGCGAAGGACGCCGCACAGCCGGACGTGCGCCGGGAAGAAGACCCCGTCCAAGTCGCCCGGGGCGCCGACGCTGTTCGACGTCGCCGAGCAGTCGACGGCCGCACCAGCGCAGCCGGACGGGCGCGAGCAGCTGGAGCCGCTGCTGGCCGAGCTCGACGCCATGGTCGGCCTCGGTGGCGTGAAGGCCGAGGTGCACCGGCTGGTGAAGCTCCTGCGCGGGAACGACCGCCGGCGTGCTGCGGGGCTGCGAGTCGCGGCCACGA
Organism: Kineosporia aurantiaca JCM 3230; assembly: GCA_000719025.1. GTDB lineage: Bacteria > Actinomycetota > Actinomycetes > Actinomycetales > Kineosporiaceae > Kineosporia > Kineosporia aurantiaca. Next base: position 509,855 of record JODP01000006.1, on the reverse strand, counting down.
CTCGGCACATGGTGTTCACCGGCAACCCCGGCACCGGCAAGACCACGGTGGCCCGGCTGGTCGCCGCGATCTTCAATGCGATGGGGATGCTTTCCCGCGGGCACCTGGTCGAGACCGACCGTGCCGGCCTGGTCGGCGCGTACATCGGGCACACGGCGATCAAGACCACTGACGTCGTCGAGTCCGCGCTGGGCGGCGTGCTGTTCATCGATGAGGCCTACACGCTCACCCCGACCGGCGAGCGGGACTTTGGTGGCGAGGCGATCGACACCCTGGTCAAGCTGATGGAGGACCACCGCGAGGACCTGGTCGTGATCGCGGCCGGCTACCCGGAGCAGATGGGCGAGTTCGTCCGGTCGAACCCGGGTCTCGCGTCGCGGTTCAGGACGACGGTGGAGTTCGCGGACTACTCCGACCAGGAGCTGGTCGCGGTGTTCCGGGCGCTGGCGGACGGCGCCGACTACGAGGTGAACCCGGACGCCGAGCTGGCGCTCATGCTGATGCTGGCGGCGACGGCCCGGGGCCCGCAGTTCGGGAACGGCCGGGCGATGCGGAACCTGCTGGATGCTGCGGTGACCGAGCAGGCGGTCCGGCTGGCCGAGGTCGAGGACCCGACCGTGGCGCAGCTGCGCGAGCTGACGGCCGATGATCTTCCGGCGGTCGCGGTGCTCGAGGCGGCCGGGGTATGAGCGGGCCAGTGGCGAGCCCTGGAGTGCAGGGCGACGAGCGCACGGGCTGCCGCCTGCATGCGGGTGACCCGGTGGTCGAGTGCACCGATTGCCGCACTCGGCCGGGCTGGCTGAAGGTCGCGTACCCGTACTTCCGGGAGCGGGCTCAGCAGGTCCGGGAGCTGGAGCTGGCCCGGTTGCGGGAGTCGGCGGGCGGTGAGCCCCGGTGAAGCATGAGTTCCGGCGCCCGCTGCAGCCGTCCAGGCTGGTCGATGACGTGGTCCTGGCCCTGACGGTCGGTGGGATGGTTTCGGCCCTGCTGTGGGGCTCCTGGCCGCTCGCCCATGAGGCCCTGCACTGGGCCGAGGTGTGGGTGCTGCTCGGTGTCTGGGTCACCGCGGTCGAGCTGGCCGACGTCGTCCAGGCGGTGGGCTCGTGGTGAGCATCGTCCGCTCGGCCTGAGTGGCCTCGCCCGAACCGCCTATCCGTAAACCGCTGCCTGCATTCGTCTTGTGCCGCCGTCGCGTAGGTACTACCTTACAAATGCAGGCAATGGTTGACGGCGGAAGGCGGCGGCAGTGCTCGGCAAACAACTCGTGCCGGCCCAGGCCGCACCACCCGCCATCGAAACCATCGCCTGCCAGTGGCCGACCAGCACCACCTGCGCCGGGCCCGTGCGCTGCATGCACTGCTGCAACAAGACCGTGTGCGACACCCACGAAACAGCCCACGACAAGGCGTGTTACGAACTTCTCGACCTCAACCGGGAGGACTCCCTGTGAGCAACAACCTCGGCCAATTCGCCGACGAAGAGCCCGACCCCCGGGACATCGCGATCGACGCCTGGGAGAACCGGATCATCCCGGCCCCGCGGCCCGCGACCGGATCCCCCGCCAGCCAGGAGACTCCCCGTGGCTGACACCCTCGCCCCCGCCCTCGTGGTCTACACCTGGGAGGCCGACAACGGGGCCCGCCTCGACGGAGCGAAGAGCACCGCCGAAGCCGCCCTCACCATCCGCGAGTTCGCCCGCGGCTACTGGGTCGGCATCAAGGACTCGGGCCACCTGATCGCCCGCGACCCGTTCACACAGACCGTCGTCACCTGGACCGGAACCCCGGCCATCCCCGGGCAGCGAACCGCTGCTCAGGACGACATAACCGCCGCCATGGCCCAGCTCGCGAACCGGCCCCTCACCCGCATCGAGCTGGGTGTGATCGAGGACGCCTGCCGCGTCGACCAGGACGGCAGCGAGCAGAGCGCCCGCGCCGCCCTGACCAGGCTCCGAGCCACCCTCGTCGCCAGGATCCCGGAAGGGGCTCTCTGATGGGATCCTTCGACGCTGTCTGGCACGTCGAGGACGACGGCAGGACCTGCGGTCACGACACCGCAGGCCGGGTCCTGGAGCTGACCGTCCGCGTGAAGTCCGGCCCGCCGCTGGACCTCACCCCCGAGCAGGAGCTGGCCGAGCAGCAGAAGCTCGCCCAGGCCGCGAACGTCGTGAACGCGCTCGGCCTGACGAAGATCCAACGCGAGATCTACACGATCATCCAGCAGCACATGGTCCGGTACCCGGGCACCGAGTGGCCGTCCATGCACCGGATTGGGCTGGAGGTGGGCTGCACCCGGCAGTACGTGGACGAGGTCGTCGAGGTGCTGATCCGCCGTGAACTGCTGCCCGCTCGGCCGACTGACCGCACACCGGTCTCTGCGCAGGCCACCCGTGACGCTGGTTCGGCCAGCCTGCTGAACGTGATCCTGCTCGGCGCCGTGTTCGGGCTGCTGCCCGCCCTGGTCGGCCCTCTGTCGCCCGCCGTCACCGTCCCGGCCGTGATCCTGACCGGCCTCACCGTGCTGGCCGTCATCCGCCGCCACGTGATCCGTGAGCGCACCGAGGCCCGCCGGGCCCGCACCGCCATCACCGCGTAACAAAAACCACCGCACCCACATTCGAGGGGACAGCTATGCCCGAAATCGCCATCCCGCCAGGGGCCGTCGTCGGCTCCAGCGAGGATCCGAACACCCCCATGCCGAACGTCGGCGATCAGATCCACATTGTCACTGCGCCTGCCATTCCTGACATCGAGGGAATGATCGGTGTCGTCGCGTTCACCTTCCCCAGCACCCGGGAGGTCATGACGCAGGTTGCCTACGGTCCGGCCGAGTTCCGCGAGATTGCCTGGTCGGTCACCAAGTGGGCCGTTGCCGAGACGCCCCGACCGGGCAAGGTGCAGACGATCGACGAGCACGGCCCCGCCCTGCCCGGGGCGAGCCTGGACCTGCGGGTCGGGCCCTGCGACGAGGACGGCACCCCGGCCGTGTTCATCTACGAGGATGGCAAATACCAGCTCGGGTTCACCAAGGACGACCTGAACGCTGGCCTGCACCGCGGCTTCTACACCCGCTACCCCGACGGCTTCGTGGAGCGCCTGTGGCGGGAAATGACCTCGACCATGCGCAAGGTGATCGAGTGCGCCGAGGACGGCTGCGCCGAGCCGGTCGACCACGCGGGCGAGGTGTGCTTCGACCATGAGCCGGATGACCCGCGGGACGACGAGCCGGAAGAGGGCCTCGTGCCATCCCCCTACGGTGGCCTGCCGACGCGGCGGGAGGTCGAGGACCGGTGACGCTCATCGAGATCCCCGCGGAACTCGCCGCCGAGGTCACCGAGCACCCAGAACGGTTCAAGCCGTCGGTGAGGCAGGGCCAGCGCGTCTTGGTCCTGGGCCGAGCGAACGCTGCACTGCCGGTCGGCGAGATCGTCACGGCCGACTTCGACTTGCTCCCCGGTGATGATGTCCTCTCGACTTCCCGCATCAGTTCGGAAGGGCTGGGCATTGCCGCTACGGCCTGGGCGATCGTGGGCGGATTCCAGCTGCCCAGGGTGCAGCCGCTTATCGGTGCACGAATCCTGGTGCTCGGTGCGGCCAAGGTCTCAGCAGCTGCCGGGAAGATCGGCCGCGTCACCTCGGTGCATCTCGGTCTGCCGGTCGTGCAGTTCGCCGAACTGGTCCTCAACGACGATGAGGACCAGGACCCGGAGGGCTGGTGCGTCGACCACTGGGCGTTCCTGCCTGCGCTTGAGCGCGCCGAGCCGGGTTCGCTGGTCGACACGGACCCGGACCTGTCGGCTCGGATGGCTGAGGCCGACGCCCGGGCGCGTGCGGCGACAGACCCTGGCTGGTTCGTGCCGCGGTCCCGAAGGGACGCCCTGCTCTCCGGTTCCCGGCCGCCGGTGGGGCCGGCCGGATTCGAGGACACCGACCTGCCTGCCCAGGCCCTGGCCGTGGAGAACCCCGGGCGGGCCAGGCAGCGGCTCCTGCTGTCCGCGCGGGACGAGATCGACCAGTTGCTGGCCATGGACTCCACCGGGCTCCTGTCCGGTGACACCGCGGCGAACGAGGCGCTGGCCCGGTCGAACGGTGAGTGGGCCCGGAAGTACAGCGTGCGCCTGGAGGAGAACCGGCTCCTGAAGCAGCGGCTGGCCGCGGCTGAGGCTGACGTGATCCGGCTGACCAACGCGCTCACCACGATGGCCGCCGATCGGGACCAGCGGCGCGCTGACGCCGAAAAGTGGGAGCAGCGCGCCCGCGAGGCGAACGCTGCCGCAACCGAACTGGAGGACTGGCAGAACGGAATCGCCGACCGGATGCCCGAGGAGTACGACGGCGAAGAGTCGCAGGACTCGATCATCGAGAAGTGGCTCAACGAGTTGTCGCTGCTGGCCGAACCTGTCGCCCGGGCTGTCGCGCCGTTGTGGGACCGGGACGTCGAGGCGGGCATGCCGGACTCGGTCACGGTCGTCATCCCGATTCCGCAGGTTGACCCGGCTCGCGAGCAGCTGCTGGGCGCTGCGTACCGCATCTCGCAGAACCGGCCGCAGGAGGTCGAGCCCCGTGGCTGAGCGGATCCAGAGGAAGCGCACCAAGGGATGGCGGGCACCGCAGGACGCGGTGAACGTAACGCGGGGTTCGGACTGGGGAAACCCCTACCGCGTCGGTGACCTCCTCGAATGCGGCTCGACCGAGCTGACTCTCATCATCACCCCTGAGCTAGCCGTGAGCCTGTTCGAGGCGTACTGCACCGAGCGCGGCTGGCTCGACCAGATCCGCCAAGAGCTCCGCGGCAAGACGCTCATGTGTTACTGCCCCGTCGGCCAGCCGTGCCACGCCGACTGGCTGATGGCCATTGCGAATCAGGAGGCCCAGCGGTGATCACCTTTCGGAACATGGATGAGTCGGTCGCCGGTGTGGCCAAGGCGGCCGAGATTCTGCGCGCGATGGCCGCTGCGGCTGAGGCCATCTGCCCCTCACCGTGGAGCGTGTCCGGGGGCTCCGGCGCGGGTCCCGTCGAGGTCGAGGCTTACGACCCCGGGCCGTGGACGTGCGTGGTCGCCAGCACCGACCAGGTCGGCCTGGACGAGACCGGGCCCGGCCCGATCGCGCCCTTCCTCGCGACCATGAGCCCGCACGTGGCATCCGTTCTCGCCGAGTGGCTGGCCCAGGAAGCCACCGGGATGCCGGACGGGCACGCGGTGAGCCTGGCCATCCTGGTGCTCTCCGCCCAGAAGGTCGAAGCATGACCGGGCAGAAGCCGAAGGCCCTTAACCTCCAGAAGCCGTGGGGCTGGGCGATTGTGTACGGCGGGAAGGACGTCGAAAACCGCTCCTGGTCAACGGACTACCGCGGTGACCTGCTCGCCCACCAGGGCAAAGCGCAGGACCGTGACGGCCTGCACTCCGCTCCAGGAGGCATGGGCCGCAGCGGCTGACCGCCACGATCGGGGCCGGGTCGACACGTCCGGGGTAATCCTCGGTGGCGCCAACCTGACCGGCTGCCACCACCAGGAGCCCGGCTGCTGCGCCTCCGACTGGGCGATGCCCGGCCTGTGGCACTGGCAGCTGGAGGACGCCTGGTCGCTGATGGAGCCGGTCCCGGCCCGGGGCGCGCTCGGCCTGTGGACGCCCACCGATGACGTCCTGCGGGACATCCAGGGCGACCGCGGCGAGCAGCTCGACCGCCTCGTGCAGGCCGAACTGGGAAGGGGCCAGCTGTGAGCATGGTCGGGTTCAAGGGCCAGAACCACCCGCAGCAGACCGATAAGCGCGGCGCACTGGACGAGGTCGACGGCCGGGGCACCCACCCCGACACCTTCAACCCCCTGGCTGAGCGGTTCGGCGGGTTCGACCTCGACGTGGCGGCGGCACCGTGCAACGCGAAGTGCGCGAGGTTCTACACCCGCGCCGATGACGGCCTGGCGCAGGACTGGAACGGCCGCGTCTGGTGCAACCCCCCGTACAGAAACCTCGTGAACTGGGTGGCCAAAGCCTGGCACGAATTCAACATCGGCCGGGCCGAGCTCATCGTGATGCTCCTGCCGGCCAACCGGGTGGAGCAGGGCTGGTGGCAGGAAGGCGTCGAGCCGTACCGCGACCGGCCCGGTTCGCCGCTGAAGGTCGAGTTCCTCCGCGGCAGACTCCTATTCATCCGCCCGGGCCAGACCGAGATCGGGCCGAACGAGCGGCCGCCCTTCGGGTGCTGCCTGCTGATCTGGCAAAAGGAGAACGCATCATGACCGCCACTCAGGCCCAGGTCCCGGATGTGCCGGCCCGGATCCCGCCCTGCGACGGGTTCACCTGGACGGCGGTGCGGGACAGCGCTGCCGGCCAGGCGACGATCTGGACGGTCCGGGGCGTCGACCCGGGCAGTAACGCTGTCCCGTCCCTGCTCGCGGTGATCCGGGCGGCGCACACCCCGGAGGACCTGGCGCACACGGTGGCCGGGCAGCTGAACGGCAGCCAGGCCGACAAGGCCGCCCTCGCCCGGATCGTGCGCATGCTCGATGACGTGGCCATCACCTGGCGGGCCACCGCGGAGGACGCCCAGGCCACTCCTGCGGTGCGTGGCGTCGCCAAGACAAGGGCTCACGAGCTGGAGAACCTGGCCCGGACCGCGCACCGGATCGTCCGGGAACTGGGGGCACTCAATGTTTGAGAGTCTCATTGTCTGGGCGGGCGTCGTTTACGTGCTTGGACTTCTCTTCACGGCGCACGTGACCCGCTCCGTGGTCATCAAGATTGCCGACGAATTCCCGGAGGCATCACCGACACGGATGGCCTTGTGGGCAGCGTTCTCGTGCCTTGCATGGCCGCTCACCTGGACGCTGGCGTCTTGGCGCAGGTGGGGAAAACGGTGAGCACGCCGACCCTGCTGCGGACCGCCACCGGCACCGTCGACCTGCCTGCCGACCACCCGTCAGCGGCTTGGTACGTCGGGGCTCTCCGGTGTGCGCGCTGCGGCGGTCTGCTGCCGTCCTGCGCGGAGCACATCCGGCACCGGCCGACCGGCGAGGTCTGGCATCCGGCCTGTCTTACTCCGGTCGCCGTCACGACCGGCCAGCACGAGCTGCCCGGCCTCTGAGCCGGTCCGGGTCGGGAGGAGAAGCCCGGCCCGGACCGCACCACCGATCCACCGTCGGGCCCGCGCTGGTGGCCGGGCCCGACGGTGCCACACCCACTACGAATCCCAGAACGAGGAAACCATGTCCGAAACGATCAGCCCGGGCGACATCGCCACCGCCCTGAAGAACCACCTCGAAGGCGACGACATCATCGCCTCTGGCCAGGAGTGCGTGATCGTCGAGGTCACCGACCATGGCGAGGAACTCGTCATCGCCGTGGAAGACGAGAACAGTCAGGTCGATTCGTTCCTCATCGGCATCAGCAGGCTGATGCCGGGGCCGACCCCGCAGCGGCAGACGGCGGACCTGCAGAAGGTTCTTGTCGAGGAGTTCGGCGGACCGACCGAGGACGAGACTGCGATCGGTATGGCGATCCGGCTGCTGCGGCAGTACGGGGAGCGGTACGGCAAGACCCCGACGCGCGGCGAGTGGTGCGCGGCTGAGGACGAGGACGGCCGGCGCTGCACGTACGGGGCCACGCACACCGTGGATCACCACCTCGCACCGGGCGGGTACCGCTGGCCCGGCACCGGGATTACGCACGCCACGGCTCGCGCGGCAGCTCGCGGCTGATTGTGCCGCTCTCGCGCCCGGCCGATCTCCGGGCGCGGGGGCGACACCACCAGCCGGTGCCGACCCGAAACCCACGATGGGGGAAACCATGACCGACCTGCCCACGATGCCCACCAGCAAGCTCGTCGAGTTCACCATCGGCGACAAGAGCAGCGACTACAACGACGGCTGCGGCGGCTACACCACGGGCGTGTACGACGCCGAGAACGCCCTGCTGACGCTGAAGTATGAGCGGGCCGCAACGGCGGACGACGCCCAGGCAGATCTGACCGAGGCCGAGTCCCTGGAGGACTACGGGTTCAAGACGACCCAGGTCGTGTTCGCCGAACTGCCGAGCCCCCAGACCGATCGCAGCCAGATCTCCGACGGGTTCCACACCTTCGCCGAGCTCTACGAGCACCGGCACGCTCTATTCCTCGCCCTGGCCAACAGCGGCCTATTGCACCGAGCCTGGCGGTCCAAGCTGCACGACGACGGCACCATGCACGACGGCTACTTCATCGCAGGTATCGACCTGCCCACCGGCACGGTCAGCTACCACCTGCCCTTGTCTTACTGGGACACCAAGTGCGGTCCCATCCCGATCCGGGACCGCGCCCCAGCCTGGGACGGACACACCCCCGAGGACGTCATCGAACGACTGCTGGCCTGGGCCGCCTGCGAGGTCTGAGGTCTTCTCTCGTCTCCCGGCCCTGACGGGCTCGGGCCGGGCGGCGGGAGTGCATCTCAGACCACCGACCAGGAGGACCATCATGCGCACCAGCGAAATCACCCAGCAGCTGCGAAAGACCTACGCCACCGACGACCTTGACCGCCGCGCCGCCGTCGCGGTCGTCACCGACACCAGCCTCATCTACAAAATCGAGCCCTACGTGACCAAGTACGCCGACGGCTGGGGCATCGACTGGGTCAACCTCGCCGACGGCATCGACTCCACGCCCTGGTCCTCCAGCGAGCGGGCCCTGGCCCGGCTCTCCTGCCACCTGGTCGGAGCGACACCCGACACCGGCCTCACCCATGACTGGACTCTCCAGCGGATGCTGTCCGGACTCGACCGCACCAACAGCGCCGCGGTTCTCGCCGCCCTCAGCCTGGTGCTTGAGCGGTGACCGAGCAGGCCGGCCTGTTCGACGCCGAGCAGCTGCGCGTCGCACCGGCCACCGACGAACCCGGCCTCACACCCGGAGCACAGATGCGCCGGCGCCAGGCCGCTGCCATCGCGACCGGCATGCACCCGCTGTCCCTCGTCGCCGGGAACATCCGACTCCACCCGGCCGCCGACCAGCCCACCGAGGACGACCACGTCATCACCGGACTGCGCTGCGGCGGCTGCGTCTTCTACACCCGGGTCGGCGGCCACTCCCGCACCTACGCCAAATGCTGGGCCGGGCGCACCGTCACACCCATCCCACGCGAGCGGCAGACGAAGTTCGGGCCCAAGGTCACCATCCGCGAACCCCGCACCAGCCACGGCCTGGCAACCGATCTGAGGCGCTGGTGGCCAGCCTGCCGACAGTACGAACCGAAGGAGCCAGCGTGACCATGCTCGACGCCGAGCTGACCGATGCGCAGCGGCTGCAGATCCTGCGGCTCGCCGTCAACGGGTCCCGAGTCGCTTCCATCGCCCGGACCGTGCCCATCGACCGCGCCACCGTCGAGGCCGTGCTCACCGAGGAAGGCTGGCCGGACCAGCTGAAGCTGCGGGCTGCCGCGGCCAGCCTCAACGGCCGGATCCAGCGGGCCGCCTTGAGGGCAGCGGTCCCTGCGCCGCGGGCTCCAGCCCGGCCGAAGCGGCCGTGGAAGCCTCGCCCCGCCCCGGAGCCGAGGGGACCGATCGAACCGCCGCACCCCGCAGTCCCGGTGGCCGCCGAGCTGCACGACGCGGTCCGCGCCCAAGACCAGGCCGAGATCGCCGCCATCCTCGCCGGCCTGAACAGGGATCAGCTGAACGAAGTGGCGGTCACCCTGGCCGCGATGCTGCCAGGCCGGCTCGACCCGCGGCGGGCCCTCGCCTGGATCGACGAACCGGTCGATCCGGCGTGAGCTAGTGGCGGAGGTGCGGTCCGAGCGCAGCCATCACCGGAGCCAGCGACCAGCCGGCCGCCAGGGCCCGCTGTACCGCACGCACGATTAGGTCGACGCCCTCAGGTTCGTCCAGGGCCAGCGTTGCCCGCGGCGGGAGCAGAACCACCTGGATGGTGTCCTGGCCCTGGATGCGCCGGTTGAAGAGGGTGACGTCGCCGGACTCGACGGCCCCCCACATGCACGGGGCACCCTCGTCGAGGGCGTCATCGGATCCGTCGCACTGATCGTGGTGCCCTGGCCTCGGTCGCGGAATCGTCACGTGCTGCTCCCCTGGGTCGGTCGACCGCTCGGTTTGGATCGCTCCCGCGCCGTGCCCGCCTGCGCCTGCCGTGCTCCACTGGTGCCCGCATCCCCACGAGCCTGCTGCGTCCCCCGGTGGGATCGGCGATGGTTGTCTGGGCGAATCACCGGGTGCCTTGCATCCTCCGATGGAAGCGACCGGCCAGTAGAGGAGTCGGCGGTAAATTGGCCGGACGTCCTACGTTTCGGTCAGCCGTCCAGATACATCTGGTGTCCCAGCAGCCACGAGGCGGACGGAAACCGGCCAGACCGGATGTCGGAATTCCCGACCCCGCTCACCGCAACAGCGACCCCATGTCGCACCCACCGGCCAACACCAACGCCGCCAGTCCGTACTGGACGCGTGACACCCGACGCCCTCACCCGCACCCTCGGCGCAGCCATCCGCGCCGAACGGAACGGCGCCGGCATGAAACAAGCCGAACTCGCAGCCCTGCTCGCCATCAGCCGGCCAGTCCTGTCCGACATCGAACACGGCAAACGCGAACTCACCACCCGCGAACTCGCGACCGTCTGCCAGGCCCTGGGCGTCACCCTCAACCAGCTCCTGCGCGACGCCGACCCGAGGGTCCGCCGGACCCTCGGCCTGCCCGAGACTCCGTAGCTCTACCGGTTCAGGCCCAGCATCTCCGCGTCCCGTTTCGACGCCCGCGCGAACAACTGAGCAACCGTCAGCTCCAGCGCCTGGCACAGCTCCGGGAGCTCCCGGGCCAGCAGCGCCCGCTGCCCGTTCTCCAGCTTCCACACGGTCTGCCGGTGCCAGCCGCCCAGGCGCTCCCCCAGCTCGGCCTGGCTGATGCCCAGGCGAGCCCGCTCGGCCTTGATGGCCCGCAGTAAGGAGGCGTCGAAAGTACTGGTCACGGTGACCAGGTGACCTGAATTGGTGGCCAAGTGCGCCGATTGGGTAGCACCAGTCACCGGATCAGGTGCAGGATGTCACCAGATCGGTTACACCCGTCTGCGGCGGGTCACTGATCTGTCAGTCACCTCGGACCTGGCGCCCTGGATCTAAGACCGCCAGGCCGAGGTGCACCCACCACCTCTGGGGGCATGGATGCCACAGCTACAGCTGGTCCGAGGACCCGCCGACGGCCTGACCGTTGACGCCGTACCCAGCTCGGCCGGCGTCGTCTTCGTCCGCGTAACCGAGCCCACACCGGGCGAGCGCCAGGTGGAGGTCCTGCCCCGGGACACCCCGCTGATCGTGGACCTGAGAGCCGACGGCTGGGCGCCCTACGTCCTGCGCTGGGGCGAATGGATCCACAAGCCATGGCGAGGCCAGGCGACCGGGAGCATCCGCCGCCGGGCCTGACCCGCCCCATGAACGACGAGGACCCCCGCGCTTCGGGCAGGCGCGGGGGTCCTCGTTCGTTTGCGGGTCAGACGTCGACCGAGGGTTCCTCGCCCATCCACGGCGGTGCCTCGTCGATCTCCACGCCGACCGGCTCAACGATCCCGTCCCGGCCGGCCATGCACTCGATTCGGTACGTCAGGCCAAGGTCGCTGGTGCCGTCGAACTCCCGGTACTCGGGGCGGCCGGGGATGAAGTCGACCAGGTGGTCCCAGCTGGTGGCGAGACGTTCGAGGATCGGGGGCAGGTCGCGGGCCACGAAGTCCCAGCGGGCCGGGCGGGTGGCGGTGCGGTGCTCGGGGAGTTCTTCGGCGAGGGAGGTCAGCCAGGTCGTGGTGAGCCGGGTGTGGTGGCGGGTCACGACGCCTGGGCGAGGTGGAGGGCGAGGCGGTCGCGTTCGGCGCGGGCTTCCTTCACGGCTGCTGCGGCTTCCTCGGCGGCCTGGTCGCCTTCCCGGCTGCGGATGTGCTCGACGACCCGGGCCACTGACCGGGCGTGCTGGGCCTCGAACCATTCGCGTTTGAAGTCGGGGAAGTACGGGACGTCGTCGATGTGCCGGAGGTAGTCGTGGTGTCGGTAATGGTCGCGGACGTCTGCGGGTAGGCGCTCGATCTCTGCGTCGGTGAGCAGTCGTCGCATGGTCGGTCCCCCTTGGTCGGTGTGGTCAGGGTACGGGGTGGCGCTGGGGGCGGCACCGGTTCGGGTGAACCGGCACCGCCCCCAGGGTCAGGAGGCCAAGTCGTGCCGGTCCTGACTCGTGGCCTGGTCCGAGGTCGGGGTGTACTCCATGTTCCAGGACTCGGCCGCCTGTCGGCGTAGTGCTTCACCGGCCTCAGCGCTACCCCCGAGGTCGGCCACCGTGGGTACCCGGAACATCGGCTCGGGCGCCTGGTCGAGGCGCCGCTCGGCGGTCCCCGACCTCAGCCCGTCCGCAAGGCCCTGCTGGTAGCCGTCCTCCAGGGCGATGTCGTAGACCTCGGCCGCTGCGGCACCATCGGCGTATCCGATCTCCTGGCCCCGGACCAGGCCGGCGCTGTACGCCGACCACAGGTCCGGGTCGGCCGCGACCCATTGCAACTCGGCTGCGGGTCCATGGTCTTCGGGTGTGGGCTCAATGGGTTCAGTCGTCACTATGCTGCCCCTGCCTCTTTTCGGGGTGGCGGCACCGGTCCGGCCTCAGAAACTGGCCGGTGCCGTCCTCGGATTACTGGGTCTGTTGCATGCCCTCCGTGGCCTCTTGATCGCGGCGCCGGACCTGCGACTCAGGCACCAGCGCGTGCGACGCCTCGAACTCCGCTACCTGCGCCACCCGGTAGTCGTGATCCCTCTGCCAGGTGGCCGCGAACTCGGCCGCCTCAAGAGCGAACTCCGCAGAAACGACCTCACCCACCGGCTCCGGCCGCTCAAGCTGAGCCGGGATGTGCACCTCGGGTGAGAGGTCAGCCATCTCGGCCGCCAGGTCCGCAGCCAGCTCGGCCCGGTCCTTCTCGCTCACCAGATCGATGTCGGTCTCAAGCACCTCCTCTGGGTCCTGCGGGAGCAACTCATCCAGGTGCTCCTGAGCCGTCGCCTTCTCCTCCACCGCCAGGTCGATGCCCCGGGCCAGCAGCTCCTCCTCGGCCCGGCGACGTGTCTCCATAAGCGACCGAACCTCCTCGACGTGCTCGTCCCGGGCGATCACCGCAGGCTCCAGCAGCCGAGCCCTCTGCTCGAGCCGCACAGCGTCCTCGGCCGCAGCGTCAGCGGCAGCCTGATCTCCCCGGGCCTCGGCCAGCGCAGCGTCTCGGCCGGCCACATCCGCGGCCTGCCACGTCGCCCCCGCCTGACGGTCCAGGTGGGCCGGGGCCTCCCGCTCGACCCGCTCGGCCGCCTCAATCCGGGCACGGAGCCGCCCCTCACTCATGCCGCCCTCCTCGGCCACCGCTTCCGGCCGGCCGAGCTGATTCCAGGCGCCGAACCACTCCGCCCGAGCCTCCGGCTGCAGCGTCGACGGCGACGGACCGAGCGGCCGCTGCTCGTCCTCCCAGCCCAGCCGTTCCCGGGCCCGCTCCGTACGGCCAGCAGCCGCCACCCAATCGCCTCGTGCAGAGGGCTCCTCTGGGACCGGACCGAAAGCGGTCACCGCCCACGCTGGTGCGGCCTCCGCGACCCGCTCGCCCAGCTCGGCCTCCCGCGCCGCAGCGTGCTCGTGCTGCGCCACGAGATGAGCAGCCCACTCGCCACCGATGCCCGCCACCGGGACGTGCCCCGGCTGCGGCTCCATGGGCAGGCCCAACTTGTCGACCCGCGCGCACATCACCTGGCCGACCGATTTGGCGCCCTTCAGCGATCCCGCGGCCAGAGCATCTACGAGGACCTTCTCGGAGTCGTGGCCAGCCTGCTCCGCGCTACGGAGCATCCGCGACAGCTGACCGGTAGCGGAATCAGCGGCGAATCGGGCTCGATCGGCCTCCGTCATCCGGCCATCGGCAGCGAGCCGGTCCAGCGCCCGGTCGGTGCGCTCCCGGCAGGCAACCTCCATGGCGTGCTCGTGCTCGCCACCCACCGTGCCCCACGACGCACGGTGCTCGGCATGCTCGGCTGCCTGGGCCGTCGCTGACTGCTCCGGGCCATCGCCGTCAAGGACGGCCGCCAGCACGGCCTCCGGCCGCATTGGTTCGACCCGTTCGTCAAGTTTCTCCTGCCCGCGGAGCTTGTCGGGGTACACCGTCTGGGCGACCACGACGTTCCGCTCTCGGCCCCGGGTCGCCCCGGTGTAAAGGGCTGATCGCGACGAATCTTTCGTGACCGCGGTGATGCCGACGTCGACGGTGCCGCCCTGCTCGCCATGAATGGTCGCGGCGTAGCCGAGGCTCACGTGCTGGGACACGTAGTCGGCCGGAATGTGCTTGACCGCACCAGACTTGGTGACCGCGTCCATGGAGCCGTCCTCGCCCAGGGCCAGCACCTCGAGCTTCTCGCGATTCACCAGACCGAGCGCACGATCCGGGTGCCGGCAGGCGATGACGTCCCCGACCCCGCCAACGTTGCCGTCGCGGCCCAGCTCCACCACCGGCCCGTCCGCAACGAGACCGAGGTCCACCAGCTGGTCACGGATCAGAGCGGAGATCGTGTTCGCGGTCGCGTTCGTCTCGGCCATGACCGCGGCCGTCTTCCCGGCGGCCCGCGCAGCCACGTACATCTCCGCGGCCTGCTGCTGCATCCCTGCCGCGTCACCCGCTGCGTACAGCCGCCCGTGGCGGGCGTACTCCCGGACGACGTCCTGGTCGCCGTCCCGCAGCCGCAGCGAGGCCTCGCCCTCCCACGGCTCAGCGAACCGGTGCACCTGCCGCAAGGTCATGACCTCAGCCGTGGGATCCGCAGCAATATCGGCCATCACCCCGCCGGCACCGACCGCGCCCATCTGAAACGGGTCACCCGTCGCCACCACCGCGGTCGCGGACCGGTCGGCCATCTGCATCAGCCGATCCCACAGCTGCGTGGTCATCATGCTGGCCTCGTCGATCACCAGCTTGTCGTTCGCCTGCAGCCGGTAAGGACCGTCATCGGTCCAGTCCCGGCCCTCAGCCAGCCGCACCTGGGTGGCCTCGAACCGTGCCGCGTTCAGCACATGAGGGACCCCGGCATCCCGCAGCGCCATCGCAGCTTTCTCGCTCACCGCGACGCCCACGACCCGGCCGCCGGAGGACACCTCCGGCCACACCTGCGAGACCGCACCGATCGTGGTGGACTTCCCCGTGCCGGCCGGGCCGATCACCGTGGCCAGCCGGGCACCGCCCGTCAGCAGCTGCCCCGCGACCGCCTGCTGATCAACCGACAACCGGTAGCCCGGATCCTGGCCATCGGCGTATGCGGCCAGGGCCTTCCGAGCCGCCTCCGGCTCCACCGCGGCCCGGTCCCGGATCACAGCAGCAGCTTGGAGAGATGCCTCCTTGTCCAGGTGAGAGCGCAGCGCGTACCGGTGCTGTGTCGGGGTCTCATAGACCAGGGCGCCGTCCGCGCGGCGCAGCTGGGTGGGGGCATCCGGTGCATGGATGCCACCTGAGATTTTCGCGATCGGCTCGTACCCCTGATGCAGCGCCTCGGTCGTCAACTCATGCAGCAGCTTGGGCACGTCCTCGGTCGCCAGGGCCAGCGGCGGCAGCAGTTCCTCGAGGCGCTGCGTCAGGTCCCACCGTGTCCACGTCGCGTCCGCTGCCTGCACGGCGTCCAGCGCCTGTGCGATCACGGCTCGCCGTGACCACGCCGTTTCGCTGCCGACCGCCGGTGGGCTGATGTCCCGGTGCCGGGCGGCCAGGGCCTCAAGGCCACCGGCCATCTCCCGCTGGACCGCCTCGTGGGTCCGCTCGATCAGGTCTGCTGTGGACTGCCCGCCCTTCACCTTCGCTGCCCGGGTCTGCTTGTTCGCCGCCCGGTGAAGCTTCGATGCCTCCCGGGCGGTGGCCTCCCGCCCGTAACGCTCCGCGTACAAGTCCAACAGTTCCTGCGTCTTTGCGTTCACCTCCTGTGAGCGCTCTGACACCGATTCACGAACCTCATCGGTGATCCCTTCGACTGCCCACGTACGGGCCTCGGCCCGCGCCACGGTGGAGTAACCCAGTTCCTCGACGCGCTCGCGCAGTGCCCGGTCGGCCACCGCCGACACCGCCGGCCGGGCCGCGACAATCCCCGGGCCCTCCGGCGTCCGCCACTTCCCGTCCTCGTTCTCGATCTTGTTCAGCGTCGGATTGTGGACGTGGAACGACGGGGCACCGGCCCGGTTGTCGTGCTGCTCGAAGCTTGCGTGCACGAATCCCTTGCCCTTGACGATCAACTGCGTGCCGGCCACCTGCTGCCGCGAGTAGGCCGCCTGCTCGGCCGCGTACTCCAGGGCCACCTTGTTCGCATCGAGCGCGGCCTGGGTCAGGTCGGTCCGGCGGGCAGCCCACCGGTTCATCTCCTCGACGTTCCCGCTGTCCCGAGCGGCCTGCTCGGCATACCCGGCCGCCATCAGGAGGAGCGTGAAATCCTTCGGCGGCGAGAACGTCAGGTCATACCCGAGTAGCGCCCGCCGGGTCTCCTTCTCCGCGGCGACGAGTAGGCGGGCCTGGTCCTCCGGAGTAGGGGTACCCGGGTAGGCGGCCAGCTTCGCCGCGAGTAGGTCACCTGTGGATCGGTAGGTAGGGAGCTTCGAACCGAGTAGGGCGGCCTCACCGCGGGTAGCTGGGTCGGCGAACTTCGGGTCTCGCGGGTCAGCGTGGGTGGTGAAGAGTGCCGCGAACTCGGCCTCGTCGATCTGCCCGGACAGGCTGAGGGCTTCCGCGCCGGCGCCCGACCAGAACGCCGGGGGCTCCCCGCTGGCGCCGTCCAGGTAGTAGCCAGCGGCCCGGTCGGCGTCGCTCCGCTCCCCCGCAATGTAGTAGTCCACATTGCCCTGAATCTTCGCGATCGTGATCACGCACGGCCCCCGCCGACGACGCGCAGCGCAGTCGGCTCCGGACCGGCCGCAGGCCGGGCCGAACCTTGATCAACGGAAGTTGTATTGGTCCCTTCCCCTTTCTTCTTTCCTTCGCTTTTACCTTCCCCCTCCTTGTCCACATGAGAATCCCGTTCTATTACTCTCGCGTTTCCTTCAACTTTCAATATCTTTGGCTTGTCCTTCTTGTCCTGGCTTCCAGCTGGGAATGCCTCGTCCCTCAATTCCTGCGCCTTGGTCTGCCCGACCTTGAGGGCCTCCCGGATCGCGGCGACGCTGGGCCTCCCGGTCTTGCCGCGCGGCAAGCTCCTCACGACCTCGAGCTGGTCAGCATCAGCGGCGCCGAGGGCTGCCTCCAGGAAGTTCCGCACCGCGGCCTGCACCGGGGTGTCGGGGGTGCCAGCTACCCGGGTAGCTGGCACCGGCCGAGGGACTTGAGGGCGGGTAGGCGCGACGGGGACCGGAGTAGGGGTCACGGCCGCCACCTCCGGGGTAGGGGGTGGGGTAGGGACCGGCTCTGGGGTAGGAAGCGGTTCGTGTTGGGGGATCGGAGTAGGCGGCACAGCGGCTTCGGGTACCGGGTCAGCCGCGGGCGCCGGGAATTGGTTGGCGTACCCGAGGGCGGCGTGGCCGATGGCGACGAGGATGAGCGTCACCGCTGAGGGCAGGGACGCGACTGCGTACCCGAGGACCTGTGGGTCTGCCGTGGCGTTGCCCTGGCCCTCGTTGCCGTACCAGGAGAGCTGCGCGCCGAGGGTCAAGATCGAGCCGAGCATGATCACCCGGTATGGCCAATGGGTGGGCCAGCCGAGGCGGTGGCAGACGTAGAGCAGGGCCGTGCCGGTGATGGGCAGGACCTCGACGGATGCGGCGGTGACGATGTCCCAGTAGGCGGGGGCGCCGTAGGCCCGGGCGACGGTGACGGTGTGCTCGAAGCCCATGGCGGCACCGGCGAGGGCTGAGATGCCGACGCCGGCCAGGGCGACGCCGATGGCGGTGCGGGTCTTTCGGTCTGGGGTGGCCTGGGGGTGCTGCGGGTCGGTCATGTGCCCGTCCTCCAAGTGACGCTGTGTAGTGCGCCGGTGGTCACGCACCGACAGGGGGAGACTGTACACGGAAATACGAACATCGGGTTCGCATTGTCGTGTACGGTGATCCCGGCACCCGGAAGGAGGAGATCGAGACAATGACGTGTGACCACCGACCAGGACCGCCTCATGAAGGCTGTGGATGAGGCCGTCGTAGCAGCCGAGGCGGCTGCGGCAGAGAGCGAGGCCGCCAGCGAACGAAAACGGGAAGCGGTGAAAGCCGCCATTCGCGGTGGTGTGCCCCTGGAGCAGCTCGAGGAGCGGGGGGTTTACACGATTCAGCACCTTCGGCGAATCGCCCGCGAGGTCGGGATCGGCCCGCGGCCGCCCGGCCGAAAGAGAAAGACCCCGCAGACCGGGGAGTAAGAGCGTTCGCGATCGGTACTCGTGACTACCGGCCGCAAACGAAAGCGGCGTGGCGGGGTCGTGACACCCCACCACGCCAGTGATGAGCAACCCCCTTGGAGAGGAAGACCATCGTGCTCAACCGTACCTGCGCGCCCTGGGCTATGGCCCGCGAGGCTCGCTTTTTGTGGCGCCCCGACGTTGCCCTCCGGTCCGCCATCGCCTCGACCACCCTGGCCGTGGGCCTCGGCATCCTGATCGGTTCACCGACGACCTGGGTCGTTACCGCGCTGGCCGGGCCCGTGGCCGGACTCGTCGGGCTCCTGGTCGTGGGGTTCTTCGGCCACGATCGGCCGGCCCGGATCGGTGGGTCAGTGTGGGTGCTGGCCTGGGTCGCCGGCCTGCTGCTGGGTAGCGCAACCGTGTCGGTGCTCGTCGCGTACGGCACGGCCACCGGGGTCATCGGATGGTGGCTGTGGGATCGGCTGGTGCGGCCGCTGGCGTCGGACGAAGTGATCCTGCGCGCCGACGAGCACAGCGATCACAACCACGGCATGGCCAGCTGGATGGACGTCGGCGAGAACAACGCCGCGCTGCAGGCCGACGCCGCCGTGCTCCGCCCGTCACTGGAGGGCCGCAATCTGCGGGACCTGCCGGCCACCGACTGGTCAGTGCATCAGGGCACGCTCGGCGCGAAGCTAGGCCCGTACACATGGCGCCAGGACCTGCGCACCTCGCTGAAGCTCTGGGAAATCTGCACGGGCGGACCGCAGATGGGGAAGACGACCAAGCTCGCGTGCCGGATCATCGACCACCCCGGGTCTGCGCTAGTGACATCGACGCGCGTCGACCTGCTGAAGACCACCGGAGCGATGCGGCGCAGCAGGGGCCGGATCGTCATCTTCAATCCGTTGGGCCTGGACTCGATCAGGAGCACGGTCCGGTGGTCGCCGCTGGCGGGCTGCACCGACATGGTCACCGCGGAGCGGCGCGCTGGTGAGCTGATCTCCTCGACACAGGGAGAGTCGGCGTCCTGGACGGAGAAGGCCCGCGAGAGGTTCCCGATCTTCCTGCACGTGGCAGCCGCTGCTGGCCTTCGACTGCGGGACGTCGCCCGGTGGGTGGAGAGCGAGAACACGAGCACCACCGTGTTCGAGATGACCGCGCTGATCAAGAAATACCTCGACGGCAACGCCGACCTGATCCGGAAGGTGAAGGACACCCTGGAGCAGGATGGCCGGCAGAAGTTCGGGTACATGTCCCCGATGAGCGAGGCACTGCGGTGGCTGCGGTCCCCCGGGGCCGCCGTGATCGGTGACGCCGCACTGGACGACCCGCGCTTCCTCGACATCGCCGACCTGATCCGGTCGGGCACCGACACCCTCTACCTGGTGTGCCCTCGGGATCATTCAGGGATCACACCGCTGACGAACGCGCTCACCTCAGAGCTGGCGTTCCAGGCCATCCGGGTCGCTGACGGCGGCCGCCTGGACCCGCCGTTCCTGATGGCCCTGGACGAGGCGTTCCTGACGTGCCCGGGCGTGGACCTGGCGAAGTGGACCAGCGACAACGGTGGTGCCGGCATCCCGGGCGTCATCACCCTGCAGTCCCTGGCTCAGCTGAACATGGGCTGGGGCGCGGGCGCCGCTGAGGTCATCGCCGGAAACGCAGGCGTCCTCACGGTTCTCGGAGGCACGAAGAGCGAGAAAGACCTGTCGCTGCTGTCGACGCTGACAGGTGGCCGGATGAAGCGGTTCGACGCGGACGACGACCGTCCAGTGGCCACCATGAGCGAGGCTGCGATCTCGCAGATGAAGCCGCACGAGGCACTGATGATCGTCAACGGCATGCGGCCGGTTCGGGTGACGACTCCGAAGTCATTCGAGCGGGCTGATGTTCGGGCCGCGACCCTGTGCACGGTGTGCGATGGGTCGGAGCGCTCGCATCGTCTCGACGGCGTCAACGCCGACCACGACCACGCGCCGCGCTGGGCACCGCCGCGGGATGTCGTGGTGCCGGATCCACGGCAGGACGACGACCAGGCCGAGCTCGAAGCCGAGGAGGTCGGCACTCATGAGTGAGCAGACGAAACTCGACCAGCTCGGCGTGCAGGTGAACGGAATCGCTTCCCGGCAGAGCGCAACCGAAAAGACCATGCAGGTCCTCACCCGGCAGTTGACGAAGGCAATGAACAGCCTCGCGACGCTGCAGGAACGAGGCGCGGCCACCACATCCGAAGAGGGAGCTGCCACCCCGGAGTGGCTGACCATGACCGACCCGCAGAAGGCGGCAGACGTCCTCGTCGAGACGTGGCAGTGGGTCGGTACCGTCTGGCTTCACCATCATCCCAAGCTTTCACCGTGCTGGCCCCTGCACCCCCGGGTCGTCGAAGATCTCCGCGCCATGAGGGCAACCTGGAAGGCCGCCTGCGACTCCCCGGCGGCGCCAGCGCTGATGACCGGATGGCTGGTGCAAGCCCGCCGGCCGATCATCGACGGGATCACCGAGGCCATGACGCACTGCGATGAGACACGGCACCGGGACGCTACGTCCCTGGAGCATGCAGTCTGCTTCCAGCTGACCGACCCACCGGAGCTGACCCTCATGGAGGTCGCCGAGTGGTGGGTCACGTTCCGGGGGGCCGAGGGCGTCCCGGCCCCAGGGCTCGTGCAGCTCGATGGGGTGAGGTCCCGATGAGCGCGCTCGGAAGCATCATTCTTTCCGCCGCTTTGGTGGCCCTGATCTTCTGCGGCCTCGTCGGGTGCTACATCGCGCACCAGAAGATCAACGACACCCGTCCCGCAAACGCCAGCAGGTTCACCCCTAAGCAGCGGTGCTCCATCCAGCAGCAAATCAACGCTCGCTGGTCACACCGGTTCATGCCGAACCCGTACGCAGGATCAGTGCCGCCGGTGCTGTCCAAGGTTCAGCTGTGCCAGGTCAGGGTCGATGCCGACCTGGAGGCGCACGTGGCTGAGGTCAAGGCGCAGCGCGATCAGGCCCTGGCCGCCCGAGAAGCTGCGGTGGTGATCCGATGAGCGAGCAGCGGCCTGAGGTTCCGGAAGGCTGGCAGGACGGGCCCATGGGCGACTATTCGCGTCTGCACGGCGGTCGAGTCGAATACCACCCGGACCACCCGGAGTACATCGACACTGATGATTACTACTACGAGCAGGTCGAAAGCGCCCAGGAAGCCGCCGAAACTCAGTACTGCCAGGAACGCGACCAGGAAGACGCACTCGTCATCGACCAGTTGGCCAACGTGGGCCTTCCCACGGACGACCGCGCCGCGGTGTACGAGGCGCCCGGAGAGGACGGCCTGGACGGTCACGACTACTGGCCTGAGCGGCACGATGAGGACCTGGCCGTGGCCGAGGCGATCGTGGACGCTCTAACAGCCGAGGACCGCCTGGACCGGGCGGTGGTCGCCGCGACCACCCCGCAGCAGGTCGACCTCACGGTGTACGACCACCAGCCTGAAACGGTCCACGTCACCGGGCACACGCAGACCCCCTGACCTGTGAGTGCAGGCCCCGTTCGGCTATCCGCCGGCCGGGGCCTGCACTTTGTCGGTGGGCAGTGCGATGCTGGTGGCATGGCACTACGCCCGGGGGTAGACCGCAGCGAGGCCGAGTTTGCCGCCCGCTGGCAGCACCTCATGCGCGGCGTTCAGTCCTACTTCGCGATGCCAGCCACAAGGGCCGAGCGGATCGCCATGGGCGGCGCCGTCGAAGCGATGGAGTGGGCCAACGGTCAGGTCCAGCTCTCGCCGGCCCGGCACCTCGAGGTCGAGGGAACGACCCACGACCTCCTGCTGGAGTTCATGGCCGCCGGCAAGGCACGCAAGAGCGGTGACCCCTGGGCCGATGGCGTGTACCTCTCGCTCACCTGGCTGGCCAACCCTGATGGGGACCGGTGGAAGGCGCACCTGGATGCGCTGGCCCCCCGCCGGGCCTGACCTGGCTGCGGTGTGATGATGCTCGGGTGACTGACGCTGACGAGATCCTCGGCCCGCAGTGCGAGGAGTGCCACTGGCGGCCCGAGTTCCGGGGCCACCGCCCCAAGATCGGCACCTACCTCGAGGCGTGCTCCCAGTGGATGCCCACTGCACCCGCCGAGGAAAGCACCTCAGCGCCGGAGCCCAACCCGGCACCCTGACCGGGTGCGCGCCTGCCTCTGGACCCTCGTGGCCTCGATCGTCGCTCTCCTGCTCGCCCCTCACCTGCCGCCCGGGCCCGGAGCGCTGGTGGCCGCCGGAGCAGCAGCGGCCGGGCTCTTCTCGACCGCGATGCTCGGCGTCGGCCTCATCTGGTCCTGGCACCAGGACCGAGCATGACCAGCACCTGGCCGATGAGCCGAGAGCCCGTGCCGCGCGAGCAGGCGCTGGCCGCGTTCGCCGAGAAGCTGGCGGCCGAGGTTGTCCGGCTCCACCGGGCAGGCAAGCTCCAGCCGCTACCCGATTCCCCGGACAGCGACCGGACCGGCGGGTAGCGTCGGTTGAGCATCACCCCCATGCGGCCCGGTCAGACCGCATCGCCTCGGCCCCGGCCGCGCCCTTCACCCCCGGCGCACCGGGGCCGAGGCATGTCCAGGCCGGTGAAGCCGACGGCAGCACCGATAATCAAACTCATGACGCCACCCGAGACGCCCGCACCTCAGACCCAGCCGGACACCTGGCTCCAACGGGCCCAGGACCGCCGAAAGGCCGAAGACAGCGGCGAGCATCCGGTGACCGGCGCCCGATTCAACTCGTTCATCTAAGCTCGATCCCAGGAGGCCCCGGTCCCGCTCGCGCGGCGCTGGGGCCGCCTCACGTTCACCCGGACCACTTCGGCAGCCCGAGGGACCGCTCCAGCGCGGCCACCGCGAGCTCCAGCGTCACGTCCTCACCCGACACCCACCGGTCATGCGCACCCGGCGGCCGGACCGCGACCTGCGCCACCCAGCCCTCGTCGCCGTACTCCAACAGCAGTTGCCCATCCCACGCCCGCTCCCGGATCACGTCGTACTGGCCGTTCATCAACGCCAGGTACCGCGCGGACGGCCGATGCTCAGGGCGAGGCATCCCCACACCGTGCCACCCCACCCCTCCACCAGGCCGACCGTCCAACGACGTGTCGCCCAGACGGCCGAAGCGCACCCCCCAGCCCACCGATAGCCTCGGACCCGGGTCGAGCCCACACCCCGCAGACCGGCGCCTGCGGGGCACCAGTAGGAGCTCCCATGCCCAGCGTCCCCCGCATCCTCCGCTCCATGCCCGCCGGCGACATCACCCCCTGCCAGCCCCGCCCCGTCATCGCCCGACTCTGGTGGCGCAGCATGCACCTCGCCCGCGACGTCCAAGCCTGGGCCATAGGCGACGCCGCAGAAACCACCCTCATCCTCTGGGACGCAGGCTCAGGCATCGGGGTACGCACCGACCCCATCCCCACCCGAGACATCCGCGAACCCGGCACCCCCTACACCGGGCCAGCAGACCCCACCGGCTTCGAGGCCCCCTACCGGGTCGACCCCGACGTCAGCCCTGGCCCACCAAGACCCGACGTGCAGCGGCCGGTAGCCTGACCAGCGCGTTGCCACGCGGCTCGGGACCGCCCACGTACCGGAGGGGCGGACCCGAGCCCACCCCCAGCCCTACCCTGAGCGCATGGACCAGGCCCTGTGCACGCACCCGCAGGTCTACTGGTGCCCTGCATCCGGCGAAAACGAATGCCCCACGTGCGGCGGCTTCGAAACCTGTTGCGATCGGCCCGAACTCCACGAGCCCCCGATCCCAGCCCGGAGCTCCCGGTGGCCCTGGTGGACTAGCCCGGGCTACTGGCGGGCCGCAGTAGTCCACCTCGCCTACCGGGTCGGGCTGCGCGGCTACTGCCCCACCCACGACCAGCTGCGGTGGGCCTGGACCCACCGCAGCTGCTGCAGCCGCAACCGCCAGCTCGTAACCCGGCTCGCCCGCCGGATCTGGGGCACCTGACAGCCCTACGCTGAGTGCATGACCGCTGACGTCGTGACCCAGTTCCTCGACAAGCGTCCGGCGTTGCGCGAGTACCTCGACGCCAACCCCAACGCCGAGGTCCGCTACCACGGCCTCGCATTCGGCATCACCAGCTGCTCGATCACCGCGAACCGAGGCACCCGGACCGAACGCGCTGGCGTCGTGGCTATGGACGCCTACCAGTGGGACCCGCTCCTGAAGCTGGCGCTCGAGGAACCCGGCGTCTGGGTAAACCAGCGCCGGGAAGCGAAAGCGGACCTTGGAATCTTGGACGCATGGCTGCAAGCCAACCCATGGCAGCAGGGGACGGTGACCAGCCTCCGGGACTGCGCTCAGGCGGAACTCGCCGAAGAACTACGACGCGACATGCTGATTAAGCAGATGGTCCGATCGCCCTCTTCGCGCATCAAGGTCACGGCGACCTGATCGGCCTACTCTTGAGCGCATGATCCACCGAGCCGCCGACGCGCCGCCCGTCACCCTGCTCGGCTGGCTCCGCGCGCAGGTGGACGCTGACGAGCAGGTTGCTCGCGCCGCGTCATCGGGCACTTGGACGTGGCGGACGCCGCTGCGGGTTGAGGCGGAGAGCAGCCTCCGGCCAGGGCACCAGCTCACCAGCTGCCTGTTTACAGGCGATGGCGGCAATGTCACGGAGGCAGACGCCCGCCACATCACGGCATGGCAGCCCACCCGGGTCCTGGCCGAGATCGTTGCCAAAAAGGCCGTGCTCGCGAAATGGAGCGACACCGCCGTGTGCGAAAGCCACACGTCCGGCTACGAGGAGGCCATCGACGACGTGCTGCGCCTCATGGCCCAGCCCTACCGGGGTCGGCCGGGCTGGCAAGAGGAATGGATGCAGGCGTGATGGTGATGAGCTGGCTACGCCGACAGTTCCAAATAGTCGGTCCCATCGTGGCCCGGCGGATCCGCGACGACGCCGAGGCCGAGATCCAGCGACTGCACACAGCAGGCCGCCTCCCACGCCACCACCCCGGCGGGTTCTGGGACCGCAACCTCACCCGCACGTAGCCTGAGCCCATGACCACCGCGCCCGAACCGATGGCGTTGCGCTGGACCGCTCACGTGCGCATCGAAACGTCGGCCCCGCTCGACCTCGCCAGCTGGAGTCAGGCCGCGGAACGAGAGCACATCCTGCTCGGCATCGACGCCACGGCCGAACGCAGCCACGTGCTCGCCGACTTCGAAGGCGTAGCCCTGAGTTCCGACCCGGCCGAACACCGCGACCCGGCCAACCCCGTTGGCGTCCTCCAGGGCGCCACCGACAAGGTGCTCCGCATCATCGGGCCCGACGTCCCCTTCACCTGGCTCGGCCTCAGCTACGACCGCGAATGACACCACCCGCCCTACGCTGAGCGCATGACTGCTACGGCCAGCCTGGCCACGACCGAAGCCCTTCAGGACGGGCACATCGCGCACGTCATTGACGCCGACGGACACAGCGTCATCCTCATCGGCACCCGGCCCCTCACCGACGCCCAGGCCGAAGGCCGCGCGATCGTCCGCGAAGGCCTCGCCGAAATCCTCGCCTGGCTCGGCGAAGACACCGAACTCCCCACCGGCCGAACGACCGCAGACCACCTACGAGGCAAACTCCCCGAGCTCCCCGTCAGCACACTGGCCATCCGACCGGCCGAGTACCGCCTCCACTACCTCAGCGCCACCGGCACCCTGACCCGCAACGGCGACCACCTCACCGGCGGAACCAGCGAACCCATGGCCCTCGACGCGCGCACCGCGGCCACCATGCACCCGCTCCCACCACTGGAGTACCTGAGCCGCCCCGGCGCCCTGCACCGCGCGATCACCGAAGCCGTCGAAGACGCCTACCGTCGCCTCACCCACCTGCTCACCACAGACGGCTACGTCGCGGACGTCACCGACGGCTACCCGGTCCCCGAGCTCCGCGTGGAACTGCGGGTGAAGGCATGGCCCGCGGTCCCCGGAATCACCGCTCCCGAAGGAGAGCCGTCCCGCATCGGGGCGTGGGCCGCTCCGTGAGCGATGCGCCGACAGCAACGGAGTAGCGCGCCTCGCCACGCGGACATCACCCGGTGTAGTTGACGCCGATCAGAAACCCAGCAAATAATTGGCACGGGCATGGCGTATTCGCCATGCCCAGACACGAGCCCCCAACCACCAGGACGGGGGCTCGACGCATGTTCGGCATCCAGCCCGAAGCGCCAACCGCTTACCCGCTGGACCAGCTCGACTTCCACCTCACCTGCCACGGTCAGCCCCTGTACTCGCCCACCCGCGAGACCGGCTACGACGGCGACCAGCAGACTGACGCCAGCGAATGGCGCTGCCGCACCTGCACCATCCAGGTCACCCTCACCGTCCGCCGCGAAGTGCCCCGCTCGGCTGAGGCTGGATCCCCGCCGAACAGCGGAGAGCAGCACGAATGGCTCGACGAGATCCGGCCCGCACCAGGACAAGCCGACCGGTGACCGGCCGCCACCCGCACCAGCCCGGGCAAGCACCCGGCGCCTGCCCCGACTGCGGCCGGCCAATGCGGCCCACCGGCGACCAGGCCGACCAGGTCCTCGCGTTCTTCACCACCACGGTCCTCGGCCTGATCTTCATCGGCGCGCTCATCGTCGCCATCACCTGAACGGGAGATCCGCCATGGCCGCCACCGACCCAAACGACGAGGTACCCGCGCCCATCCGGGACATCAACGCCTGGGTCGACAGCCTGCGCCAGACCATCGTCTGCGAACCCCACCGCGAGACCACCATCCGCGAAGCGATCGAGGATCTGCCCGGCATTTACAAGGTGCAGCCCTCCGAGTTCTGCCCGCCCGGCCAGATCCTGGTCCTGCCTCGCCGCGGAGAACTACCGGACTACGACCCACCTCTCGAGACCCGGCGCTCCCGCACCCCGGACGACCTCTTCGGCCTCATCCGGCCCACCATCTCCCGCCTCCTGATCACCACCTGAACCGAGGAACGGCATGCCGCAGACCGTCATCGCCCTGGTCCGAGTCCGCTCCTGGAACCCGTTCCGCAGCACCGACCGCTGGCGCTGCACACGGTGCAGCTGGCGTGGATGCTGGACCAAGCGCGGTGAGCGCCCTCGAAGCACGAACGTGGCCCACCGGTGCGCCGCGTCGTCCTGATCTTCGGCCCACCCGGCTCCGGCAAGACCACCCTCGCCCGCACCCTCGGCCTCGCCGTCTACGACCGCGACGACCCCGGCTGGACCAGCGAAGCCCACTTCCGCCGAGCCATCAGCGCCCTCGCCCAGCAGCCCAACGCCCAGGCCGTCGTCATCCGAGCCGGCTCAACCCCCAACGCCCGAGCCCAAGCAGCCCGCCTCGTCGCAGCCACCGAACAGCGCCTCCTCCTGGTCGACGCCGACACCTGCCGCCAACGCATCGCCCAGCGAGGCCAGACCAGCCAGCACATCCGCCGGCAGATGGCCGCCGTCGACACCTGGTGGACCCGCTACCGCCCCGACAGCGCCACCCCAGCACGGGGCCAGGCAGCACCCCGGCGCAGCACCGGCGACCCCAACCTCAAGACCAGCCAATGGCGAGCCATCCGAGCCCACTGGCAAGCCCTACGCCTCCCCACCTGCCAGGCCCCCCGCTGCCTCCTACCCGGCCAGCCCATCAGATACGACGGCAGACGCGGACCAGACAGCCTCGACGTCGGCCACATAGAGCTCAGGGTCCACGACACCCGCACCACCTGGACCATCGAAGACACGAGGCCTGAACACAGCAGGTGCAACCAGTCAGCTGGTGGGCACGCGGGCAACGCCCGCAAGCGGCCCACCCTGGCCCGCCCAGGGACCG
Source organism: Kineosporia aurantiaca JCM 3230 (assembly GCA_000719025.1). Lineage (GTDB taxonomy): Bacteria > Actinomycetota > Actinomycetes > Actinomycetales > Kineosporiaceae > Kineosporia > Kineosporia aurantiaca. The sequence goes on along the minus strand of JODP01000006.1, from coordinate 481,718 downwards.
CCTCACGCTGGTGACCAGGCAGTAGGAACCCACCGGTACAGGCGAAACGGGCACCCGAGGGACGCTCGGCAGGTATGTCCGATTCGAGTTTTTTGGGTGGAGCTTCCAGGACCCCGTCTTGCGTCCCCCACAAATCCCCGAGCGCGGGTTTAAGCCAGAGCGCTCGGTTTAGTAAGTCGACTAAGTCAGTCCGGCCTGATCAGCCGGGCCAGAAGGCCCCACGTCTCCCGGCGTGGGGCCTTCGCCATTCCCGGGAGCTGTGATGCCGCGACGAGCGGATACCCCATGTGCCGGGGGCTGCGGCGCGCTTCTGTTCCAGGGTCGGGGATCCCTCCCGCCGGGGTTGGCCACGTGTCGGCCATGTCGCCGCGAGGGCAAGGCGCCGGTCGCGGCCTATGCAACTGGGGAGCGCAGTATGGCAACTTGCCCGATCTGCGGGGCGCGCTTCCGCCGGCGGAAATCCGGTGGTGGTGGACCGACGCAGACGTGCAGTGTGCGATGCGGCCAATTGTTCAAGGCCACCAAGCGTGACCCGGTGCGGGCTCGCGCCAGCCGCAGGGCTCGTGACCGTGCGCGCTGCGCTGCGCGCCGTGCCCGGCTGCAGTTGGTCATCGTGGATCTAGTGGAGCCCGATGTGGTGTTCGATCGGGACCGCTGGCGCTGCCACCTTTGCGGCAGCGAGGTGGACCGGACTCTGAGCGGTCGTCACGCGATGGGTCCGACTCTCGATCACCTGGTGCCGATCGTTCTGGGCGGTGAGCACTCCTACGCGAACGTGGCGCTGGCTCATCGGCGCTGCAACTCACGGCGAGGCCTGGGCGGTGTCGTCCAGCTCGCCCTTGTGGGGTGATCCGTCGTGGAGCGCAGGTGCAAGGAGTGCGGGGGTGTGATTCCGCCGCAGCAGGGTCGAGCCCGGCCTCGGGAGTTCTGCGAGAAGTGCAGGCCTCCTCGGAATCGGGGCAACCCCCGGGTGATCCAGCTGCACGAGGCAAAGCCAAAAGCCGCACCGAAACGGCAATCTCAACGCACGTCCACGACGACAAACACCGAACCGCTGTATGCGCCCTCTTCGCTGGTGGATTCGTACCGCCAGAAGCTCGAGTCGGTTGGCCGGCTGGACTGCCCGGAGGGAGCTCTCGTGATGGAGCTCGCCCAGATGATGACAGCGGGGCGGGGCAACCACACGGCGGCTGGAGCCGCCTCACTGTCCCGAGAGCTTCGGGCCGCGATGGAGGCAGCCATGGCCGACGCGCGACCGGAGGCCGACGTCATCGACCACATCTTTGGTGCCGGGTGAGCGCCCCCGCCTTCGCGGGGCTCGAGGTTCCGCCCGCCTACGTGTGGACGCCTCCTCGGGATCGGTCGCTGGTCCGTGAGGTCGCGATGCTGTCGGAGGCCATCGGTACGCCGATGGACCCGGAGCAGCAGCTGGCTGTGGACGTGGCCACGTCGCTGCGGGACGACGGGCGCCCGGCCACGCTGGAGAGCGCGATCATCACGTGCCGGCAGAACCTGAAGACGTTCTGTGCGGAACGGGTCGTGCTGACGCACCTGGTGGAGCCGGACCGGCCCGGGCTACAGCCGGTGAGGCTGATCGTCTGGTCGGCGCACGAGTTCCGCACCGCCCAGGAGACGTTCCGCCACTTCGACGAGCTGATCGCCGGACATTCGTTCCTGTCCCGCCGGGTCACGAAGGTGTCCCGGGGGAACGGCGAGGAAGAGTTCGAGTTCGCCGGCGGCAAGCGGCTGATGTTCCGGGCCCGGGTCCGGACCGGTGGCCGAGGCCTGACCGGGGACATCGTGGTCCTGGACGAGGCGTTCGCTCTGCTGCCCGCGCACATGGGCTCGCTGCTGCCGACGCTGTCGACCCGTCGCCGCGCGAAGGTCATCTACTGCTCATCGGCTGGCCTGGCCGGCTCGGCGATCCTGCGGGGCGTCCGGGACCGGGGCCGTGCCGGTGGAGCCGGAGCGCCCGCGTACATCGAGTGGTGCGCTCCGGGGTCGATGGCCGAGCCGGGCTGCCTGCTGGAGTCCTGCCAGCACATCCCCGGTACGCCGGGGTGCTCGCTGGACCGGGAGGACTTCTGGCGCCAGGCGAACCCTGCGATCGGCCGGCGCATCGACATCGAGTTCGTGCGGTCGGAGCGGCGGGCGATGCCTGCGGCGGAGTTCGCCCGGGAGCGGCTCGGCTGGTGGGACGACGCTTCGTACGGGGAGAAGCCGATCAGCGAGGACGAGTGGACGCAGACCAGCGTCCCGACCACCCGGGAGCTGCCGGTTGGCCGGCGCGCGTTCGTGCTCGACGTGGCGCCCGGCATGGTGGCCGCCGCGATCGGGGCGTCGATCGCGTCTCCGGTTCCTCACGGGGAGCTGGCCGACGCGCTGCCGGGAACGGACTGGGTTCTCCCTCGCCTGCTGCAGCTGCGGCAGCGGTACCCGGACGCGAACTTGGCCTACGACGCGACCGGGGCCGCGGTGGCGCTGCTGCCGAAGCTGATGGCCGCCGGCCTGGACCTGGAGCCGATGTCCGGCACGGATTGCCGGGCGGCGGCCGCGCACCTGCAGAAGCTGTCCGTCGATCAGGCCTGGACGCACACCGAGGACCCGATCCTGGACGGCGCGTTCACGGTGGCGGTGAAACGGACCGTCGGTGACGGCGGCTGGGACTGGGGCCGAACGAGCTCGGGCGCGAACATCGCGCCCTTGCGGGCCCTGACCGGCGCTATGTGGCTGGCCGAACGGGAACGCGAAAGCGACTACGACGTGCTTCAGAGCGCCTATTGATGCCCGGCACTGGCCTGGCCGGGAGGAGGCGCCGGTGAGCTGGCTCCAGCGCGCCCTCCACGCGGTCGGCCTGTCCAAGCGGGACCTGGCCTCGGACGTCATCGGCTGGACGGACCGGTCCGGGCGGCGCCTGGGCGGCCCCCACGGGGTCACCCCAGAGTCAGCGCTGCGGCACTCCGCTGTCTGGGCATGCCTGCGGCTTCGGGCCAACCTGATCTCCACCATGCCGGTGGACGTCTTCCGCACCGTGGACGGCGTCCTGGTCGAGGTAACGAAACCGGCCTGGCTGAAGAGCCCTTCGCCGGGTGTCGACATCACCCAGTGGATGTGGTCCACGCAGGTCGACCTGGACCGGTACGGCAACACGTTCGGGCTGATCACTGCGAAGGACGCGGCCGGGCGGCCGGCACAGATCGAGCTGCTGGCCGCCGGTGAGGTTTCGGTGCTGACGAAGGGCCGCAAGATCACGGGCTACCGCATCGGCGGGGAGATCTTGGATCCGTCGCTGATCTGGCACGAGAAGCAGTACGTAGTGGCGGGTTCCCCGGTGGGGCTCTCGCCAATCGCGTATGCGGCTATGTCGATCGGCGGGTACCTGTCCGCGCAGCAGTTCGCCCTGGACTGGTACACGAACGGCGCTCACCCGGGCGGGACGCTGAAGAACACCGCGAAGACCCTCACCCCTGAGGCCGCTGCCGAGATGAAGGCCCGGTTCAAGGTTGCCGCCGCGAACCGGGAACCGTTCGTCACCGGCTCGGACTGGGAATGGAACACCGCAGCCGGCGACGCGAACAGTGCCGCGTTCCTGGACGAGATGCGGTACGGCGTGACCGATGTTGCCCGGTTCCTCGATGTGCCCGCGGACATGATCGACGCGGACTCGGCGACGGGGAACATCACGTACGCCAACGTCACCCAGCGGAACCTGCAGCTGCTCGTCATCAACGTGGGCCCGGCCGTTTTCCGGCGGGAACGGGCGCTGTCGGGTGCGCTGGCCGAGCCTCGGCTGGTGAAGCTGAACTCGGACGCGATGCTGCGCATGGACCCGCAGACCCGCGCAGCGATCCTGGCCGGCCAGGTAGCGGCCCGGCTGCGGACCCCGGACGAGGCGCGCGCCTACGACAATCTGCGGCCGCTGACCGACAGCGACTACGCCCAGTTCGACCGGCTCTGGCCGACGAAGCAACCAGCCCCGCAGCCCGTGGAACGTGGCGGGGGCTGGGCACTCCCCGGTGGCCGACCGGTCATCGAGGTCACTGCGACACATCTTCCAGCCGAGCGGCTGGCCATTGGAAGCGGCTGGACGCCGCCGGGCGGAAGGGACGGCAGATGAGCGTCAGCATGCAGGAGGCCGCGCAGAAGCGCGCCGCAGCAGCGGAGAAGGCGGTACGCAGCAGCAGCGACAAGCTGGGCCGGGCCGGGCAGTCGTTTCGGTCCGCGCCGCCGGACAACGTGTCGGCCCTGCGCCGGTCCGCGCCGCAGCCGGCGCAGATGCGCGCCGAACGTGTCCAGGTCGGCGGGAAGGACTTCCTGCAGATCACCGGGTACGCGACGGTGTACGAGCGCGGCTACGAGATGTGGGACTGGGCCGGCCCCTACACCGAGATCGTGACGGCCGGCGCCGGCGCGAAGACGCTGTCCACGGGACCGAACGTGGTCTACCAGGTGAACCACGGCGGGTGGCCGTTCGCCCGCACCACGTCCGGGACCCTCGACCTGCTCGAAGACACCACGGGCCTGCTGAACACGGCCCGCCTGAACCCGGGACGCTCGGACGCCCAGAACCTGTACCAGGCCGTCGAGGACGGCTCGATCAACGAGATGTCGTTCATGTTCGGCATCACGGCCGGGCAGTGGTCCCCGGACTACACCGAGTACCGGATCAACGAGTTCGACCTCGAGCGCGGCGACGTTTCGCCGGTGACGTTCGGCGCGAACCCCCACACCAGCATCGAGGCCAGGGCCGCCCAGTTCGAGCTGCGGGCCGAGGTGATGCGGGCGCTGCGGCAGATCGACGAGGGCGCGCTGAACGCGGCCCGGGGTGTCCTGGCTGAGCGTCTTGACGACCAGGGCCAGCGGGGCGCCGGCCTGAGCGTGGCCGCCGCGGCCGCGCAGGATGTGCAGCACCTGCGAGCGTGCATCCTCCAGAACTCGGTCGGCGACGAAGAGCGTGCCGTCCTGGCCGCCCTCCTGGAGCGGGCCGCGACCGGGGACCTCGACGTCCTGGCCGGTGAGGGGCCGCTGAGCGTGCTGCTCGGCGTCACCACCCCGGCGTCCCGGGCCGAGGCGAGCAAGCCCGAGTTCGTGCCCGAGCGCGTCGATTTCCTTGCCACCGAGCTCGATGCTGCGCGCGAGCTCACCTTCTGATCCACCCCCTCTCAACCACCGGGGCCCTGACGGGTTCCGGTTCTGCTGCAAGGACTCTGCCGGACGGATGTGGCCGGTTGTCCTGCGCTCTCGCCATGCCAGGCGGATGTGACTGGCGCGTGCGGGCGGGCAGCCCAACTCCCACCATCACGAGCCGAGAGGAGTCCGGCCATGCCGACTCTGACCCTGCCCGATCTGATCGAGGCCAAGCGCGCCGAGGTCACCGGGTTCAAGACCACCTACGACCAGGCCATCGCCCGCCAGCGCGGGATCACCACGCAGGCCCGCGACGAGGGCCGCGACAAGCTGACTGGCCTGGAGCAGCAGGAGATGCAGACCCTGCGCGAGCAGGCTGCGACGGCCGAGCGGCAGTTCGACACCGCGAAGCGTTCCCTGGACGAGCTGACCGCCGCGTCCGCCGACGAGGGCCAGGTCGAGCGGGAGCAGGAGCAGACCGCGCCGACCCCGGCCGCCCGGGTCGCCGCCGGTGAGCCCGCCGGCCAGGCCGGTGCCCCGCAGTCCCGCGCCTACGACCAGGTCCACCGGGTCGTGTCGGAGGAGCGGCAGTACGCCCCGCACAAGGAGCGCGGCTTCGACCAGGGTGCGGGCCGGTTCCGTCGGGGTGTGAAGCCGGGCGCCGGTTTCGAGACCGACGTGGCCGCCGCGTTCATGGGCGACTACGAGGCCCAGGACCGGCTCCGCGCGCACATGCGCGAAGAGCGCGTCGAGCGCGGCCAGTACCTGACCCGCGCGGTGGGCACCGGCGCGTTCGCCGGACTCACGGTCCCGCAGTACCTCACCGACATGTACGCGCCCGCGACCGCCGCCCGCCGGCCGTTCGCGGACGTCTGCAACCACCACGACCTGCCCGCCCAGGGCATGACCGTGAACATCTCCCGGATCACCACCCCCACCGCGACCGGCCTGCAGGCGACGGAGAACACCGCCGTCGTCAACCAGGACATCGACGACACCCTGCTGACCATCAGCGTCCAGACGAACGCCGGCCAGCAGACGATGTCCCGGCAGTCCATCGAGCGCGGGGCGGGCACCGAGCCGGTCGTCATGGACGACCTGTACCGGCGGTACTCCTCGGGCCTGGACGGCATCCTGCTGAACCAGGCGACCACGGGCCTGTCGGCGGTCGCGAACACCATCACCTACACCGACGCGTCCCCGACGGTCGCAGAGTTCGCTCCGCTCCTGTCGCAGGCCGCGGCCGGGGTCGAGGCGGCCATGCTGGACCTGGCCACCGGCGACAACATCGCGATCATGAACTCGCGTCGCTGGTTCTGGCTCAACCAGGCCATGTCCTCGACGTGGCCGCTGATCAGCCAGCCGCAGACCCTCGCGCAGACCCTGGGCGCGAACTACGGCGAGGTCTACGGGCGGGGCCTGCGCGGTGTCCTCCCGAACGGCCTGCCCGTGATCGTGGACGCCAACGTCGCGGTCAACCTCGGCGCTGGCACCAACCAGGACGAGGTCTACGTCGTCGACAAGTCCGAGTGCCACCTCTGGGAGGACCCGGAGGCTCCGCTGTTCATCCGGGCCGAGCAGCCCGCCGCAGCCAGCCTGGGCGTTTTGCTCGTTTTGTACGGCTACTTTGCGTACACGCACTCCCGGCTGCCCAACGCGCAGAAGATCACCGGCACCGGCCTGGCCACCCCCGGCTGGACCGGCGTCTAGTCCGACCTCCCGCGAGCAGCCGACCCGGGCAACCCCGGGTCGGCTGCTCGCGCACCAGCACCACCAGAACCCGCATCCGTCAGACACATTGGGAGGTCGGCCGACATGGCTGATGACGCACTGGACAAGGCCCGCGCGGCCGAGGGCACCCACACCCCGAACGTCGAGGTGGACCCCACCAACGAACTGCTCGACGGCGACAACAAGCCGCTGCCCCCCGACCTCGCCAACGCCGACGTCGTGGTCGACGAGTCCGGCACCCGGCTCACGCACGTCGACCCGGACGTGATCCCGTCGCCGACGCAGGCGAACCTGGAGGTCCTCCAGCGGGAGGGCAAGCTCGCCGCGGCCGCGGAGGCCGACCGGCTGGTCCTCGACCGGGACCGGGACACGGTGCGGGCCCTGCGCGAGGAGTACGAGGGCCTGGCCCGCCGGGCCGAGTTCGACGACAACAAGAAGCTGAAGTCCCGCATCACCCAGATCAAGCGGGAGCTGAAGAACCTGGGGGCGACCGTGGCCGACGACGAGCAGTCGGCCGACGACGAGGACGCCGCGGTGAAGGAGGCCGCGCAGGAACGGAAGGCCGCGGTCGAGGCCACCGGGCAGACCGTCGCCACGGGCAAGCAGCCTGCTGGTCGTCGGCGTCCTCCGGCCAAGGGCACCGCGAACTAGTCGGCCGCGCAACGCAACGGGGGTTGGGGCGTGACCGGAAGCATCACGATCAGGGCGACCGGTCAGGCTCTCACCCTGACCCGCGTCATCAATCAGGAGGGCACCCCGGTCCGGGTGTTCTCCGACCGGGCAGGCAGCCTGGCCGCTCTGCCGGTGACTTTCACTGGCGAGGCGACGTTCTGGCTGATGGACGGGCCGGTCCGGCTCACCGTGACCGACAGCGCTGGGAACGTCCTGAACGTCGACCCGGTCACCGTGCTGGGCGGTCAGCCGCGCATCGTCACACCGGTTCCGACGATGGCTCAGCTGGCCGCCGCCACGGCAGCGTCGGACGCCCGGACGGTGACCCTGCAGTCGCTGGCCGCCGACTATCAAGGGCAGCTGGCCGCATCGCTCACAGACCGGCAGGCGCTGCACGGGCAGGTCGATCAGATCGCTGCCCAGTTGGCCACCGAGGTCACCGCGCGCACCGCGGCCGGGCAGCAACTGTCGGCGGCTCTCGCTGACGCCCAGGCTGCGATCGCGGCGCTGCAGGCGGCGAAGGTCGAGATTCGCACGGCAACGCCGTCTCTGCCGGCTCTCGCGCTGGGGAACACGGACCTGGCGGTCACCTGGTCGACTCCGATGCCGAACACCACGTACACCGTGCTGCCCACTCTCGACGGTGGCGCCTCCGTGCTGGGGAAACTCAGCGTGGCGTCGAAGGCCGGCACGAAAACGAAGACCGGAGTGACGCTCACGGTTACGAACACCGGCCTGGTCGCAATCGCGCTCGGGTCCGGCTCGGTCAACGTCCTCGCCTACACCGGCCCGAACTGAGAGGCGGTCATGGCATCCAAGAACTTCGGCCAGAGCGTCGTTGCCCTGGCCCCCTCGCCCGCGATCTCGGGCCTTTCCTTGACCGTTTCGACGGGGCACGGATCCCGCTTCAGCACGGGCTCGCTGGTGCTGTGGCCAGCCGGGGAACCGACCCCGGACAACGCCGAGGTCGTGACCGTGGAGTCGATCTCCGGGGACGTGCTGACGCTGTCGGCGCGGGCCGTAGAGGGCAGCGTGGCCCGGGCGGTGACGGCCGGGTGGCAGGCCGCTCAGGGCCTGACCGCGGGCTCGTGGGACACGGTCGCTCAGCAGCTGGCGGCGAACACGGCAGCTATCGCGAACCTCACCCAGTTGGTCGGCGCTGGCGGTTCTGATGACGGCATCGACGGCGGCACTGCCTCCAGCACGTACACGAGCACGGGAATTGATGGAGGTACCGCCTGATGGCACAGCTGAAGCCGATCCAGGTCCGCCGCGACACCTCGGCAAACTGGACGTCCGTTAACCCGGTCCTGCTGCTCGGGGAGCCCGGGCTGGAGACCGACACCAAGAAGGTCAAGTACGGCGACGGCACCACCGCCTGGAACAGCCTGCCGTACTCCTCGGGGACGGTCTCGTTCGGAACGACCTCGGGCACCGCTGCGCAGGGCAACGACTCCCGGATCACCGGGGCAGCCCAGCGCACGGGCGGGAACTCGTTCACCGGGCAGCAGGACTTCTCGGGAGCACAGGTCGTCGGCCTGCCGACTGGGACGCCGCAGTTCGGCACGGTGCTCGGCAAGAGCTCGGGCAACGTCACCGGCGCGGACGTCGTGGCAGTGGCCGAGGTCTCCGCTGCCCTGGGCGCCAAGGCGAACACCTCGGACGTGAACACCGCGCTGGGCGCGAAGGCCAACTCGGCCGACGTCAGCACCGCGCTGGCCGCACTTCCTGGCACCTATGCCAACCGGACCGAGCAGCTGAAGGCATGGGCGCTCACCGCGGCGTTCACCTTCTCGGCGGCGCCCACCGCGAACTCGGCCGGCACGATCACGGGCGGGAGCATCGTGTGGCCCGATGGGGCGACCGGCGTGTTCACGGCCACCAGCACCGATGCCAACGGCGCGATCACCGCGTTCACGGCGACGACGACCGGCGGCCCCCTGGGCAGCAAGACGGTCACGGTGACCGTGCCCCGGGACGCGAACTCGATCATCAACGGCGCCATGACGGTGACCGTGAGCTGATGGGCCTGCTCGACGTACCGGCGATCCCGGCCAAGTACCCGGACGGCAGCAGGGCCACGGCAGCGAACCGACCCTCGTTCATCGACGCAGCTGACTTCGGTCCGGGCCGGACGCAGGTGGAGATCAACGCGGCCATTGCGCGGGCCGTCGAGGTCGGCTGCCGTGAGGTGCGGGTCAAGGCCCAGGACGGGCCCTGGACGCTCTCCCGGTATGCCACCAATGACCAGGGCGGCAGTATCCGTATCTCTCAGCCGAACATCACCCTGCGCTCGGATGGGGCAACGCTGATCATGGCGTCGAACGCTGCCTTCATCGGCGTTCGAAGTGTCACCGGGACCAGGGTCACGATCACAGCCGACACGGTTCCGACCGACACGACGCTCATGGTCGTCGACTCGTCGTCGTTCACAGTCGGTCAATGGGCGTTCGTGCGCTTGGGGCAGGCCGCGTACGACGCGGCTGAGCCCGACTTCTGGCTGTGGGCGAAGGTCCAGGCAATCCCCGACAGCACACACGTCACCCTGGACCGGCCTGTTGGATACGCGATGTCGGTAGCCGCGATCCCCTCCGTCGGGCAGCGTTCCATTGCCCCCATCCCGGTGCTCGTCAGCGACGTAGAGATTGCTGGGACGTGGAATCTGATCAACCCCCTCACCTCGGGGTCGAACGCTGAATCGGGCGTGTCGATTGCCTACGCCCACAACGTGAAGGTCGGCACCATCGTCGGCTCCGACTGCGGGGCGGCGGTTGTGGGCGGCCAGTTCGTCGAGTCCATGACGATCGACGCGATCAAGGCGACATCGGCCATCGCGCAGAACGGACACCCGGCCAAGGGAAGGGTGTTCGGCGTTTCCGAATGCCGAGGCGTTCGCGTGGGCCTCATCCAGGCAGAGAACGTCGAGAGGTCCCTCATCGTTGCTGAGGGGCGCTGCGAAAGCGTCGAGGTCGACAAGGTTGTTTTCAAGAACACTTTCCCTGGGCGTTCCATCGCAACTGCCGTCATCGGGGTCCTTGGCAATTCGCGGATCGATGTTAGATCGCTACATGTAATGGGAAATGGTTCTTATCTGTCCGACAATGGTGGTACGTCGGGAACCGATCTGAGAATCACAGACGCCTACTTTTACACCGCCACTCGCCCCATCATGAACCCGTCAATGATCAGTCGACGGCTTTATGTGGACGGCATCCTCTTCACCGACATCAGAACCTGGAAGCGCATCATTCCTCTGCGGCCCAGCATGCAGGGTGTAGCGATCGCCATGCCATCTGGACAACTCAGGAAAGTCAAGGCGACCGCATCCAGCACAACGGGAATCTCCACGTTGTACCTCGGGGCAACGTCGACCCTGACGAATTCCCAGTCCAGCCAACTGGTAGCCGGAGTTTCGGTAGACCTAACGCAGGGCGCCGGCTTCGGGCCTGGATACAACGCGTCCGCAGACACCGGCAAGCGCGCCGTGATCACCACCGACGCCACCGTGCCAACAGGCGCTTACCTGGCGCTGGAAGCGGAGTACTGGGCAGACCCGGCCGTCGCAGGGGACACCGCGGCAGCTGACGGCCTAGTCCGCCCGGACGGGCCAGGCACGGACGTGTGGCTCGCCTTCTACGGAGCCAGCCCCGACGCTCTGATCTCCGGGGCGATCACCCGTAACGCCAATGGGGCGGCCACGTCGGCCCCGGTCCTCTGGCCGGACGGGATCGCCGGGGTTTACACGGGCACCCCATCGGCGTCGTTCCCGGGGGCCGTGGACTCCTACACGATCACCTACCTGGGCGCCACGACCCGGACCGTCGCCCAGCCCGCACTAACTCGCGACCCCACAACAGGGGCCGTCACCAACCGACCTATGAATACGGTGAGCTGAATATGGGAATCCTCGACGCCCCGCCCTTCGGGATCTCAACCGCCAACGCCGACCGCCTGGCCTCCGCGCAAGCCTTGGCGCTCCAAGGGTGGTTTGCTGCACTTGCCAACCGGAACAACGCCCCGGCCCGCATATGGTCGATCGGCGACAGCATTACCGAGGGGACGGGTTCCACCACCCGTGATACCCGGTACATTTCCCGTTTCCGGGACTCCCTCCGCCAGCGGTTCCCATCAGCGACGGTCGGCGCGGGCGGCGGGGTCGGGTTCCTTGCCCCGTACTTCGACGGCCCGACTCCGCCGCAGCCGGCCGCGCTGACGGGAACAACGCCCGGGAAGGACTCGTCATTCGGCACGCGACGAGCAGCCATCATTGCCGTCGGGCAGACGTACACCTACACCATCACCGGAACATCCGTGGATGTCCGGTACGTCAAAGCCCCCAGCACGGGCACCCTCTCTATCACCATCGACGGCGGCGCCGCGACCACCATCAATACTGCGGCCACCCTCACGGACGGCAACGTCTGGAACAGCGGGGCTCTCACCGCGGGGACGCACACGGTTGCCATCACTTCCACGGCCGCGTCGGTCTACTTCACGGGCATCTTCGTCTACAACGGCGACGAGGCCCAGGGGATCCACATGAATGAGGCTGGTCACTACGGCATCACCTCTACCGGCTACTTCGCGACCGGCACGAACTACTGGGCGACGGCCATGGCTCAGTACAACCCGCATCTGGTGACCATCGCGATCGGGGTGAATGACTACCAGAACAGCATTTCGTCAGCGACGTTCAAGACCAATGTCCTCGCTGGCATCGCGGCCATCAGAACGAGCGTGACGGTGACGAAGCCGTCCATCGTGCTGGTGCCGCTGCATCAGCGTGGTGACGTTTCCTCACCTGCAGAGCCCTGGCAGAACTACGTCAAGGCCATGTACGACATCGCCGCCGCCGACACAGCCGGACCGGGCGGCGTCAGCGGGGTCACCGTCGCGGACTTCTCGCGACGACTGTCCCCTCCCGGATCTGCCGGTGCGGGCGACCCCTACGGGCTGATCTCCACCGACCGGGTGCACCCCACCGACAAGGGGCACGGGGTCATCGGTGAGGCGCTGGCCGGGTTCGTGTCGCCACGGTGACCGTCACCTCCGGAACAGGCAGGGCCTTGCCCTCAGCCGTCCGTTCCCCGCCCTCTCCTGAACCGGTGCGGGGGCTGAGAAGGCGCATGACAACTACGAGGGCAAGGGCGTACCAGACGATCCGGAGCCCAGACCGCAGGTTGTACTGCAGTAGATCGCATGTGTAGATCGCGCTGGCGCCGGTCAGCGCCAGCGTGGCAATCGTCGACATGGTCGGCGTGAGCTGGGCGCTGGCGCGATGGGCCCAGCCCAGGACGAGGCCGATGACCAACATGGTGCCGATGACATAGGCCCACCCATAGCCAGCGAGTTCGCCTAGCGTGTTGAAGGGAGTGAACTGGTTCAGCCCGAGGTTCTGGTTGACGGTCGACCAGTCGGTGAACATGCCCGGCAGCGGGTTGATGGACGTGACGAACGTGTGCATGGGCAAGGTGTTTCCGCGCAGCAGGGCGATCTGGCCGGTTAGGGGGACACCGAACAGCAGGTTGCCGAGGACCGGTCCGGGGTGTGACTGGTACCAGAGTTCGGGGTGCTCGTGTAGCCGGTGCAGGAACGGCGCGAGGCCGGCGCCGTCGGAGGTGGAGCGGACGTTGAGCGGGATCTGAATCCACCACCACACGATGCCCGCAGTGATCGCGGCGACGGTGCGGAGCCCTTTCCGCTTCCCGGTCTGTGACCACGCGAAGAAAATGAGGGCGGGCACGAGGGCGAGCTGGCGAGTACCGATGGCGAATAGCACGACGGTCTGAATGGCCAGGAGCACACCGGCGGCCAGGCGGACGTCGAACGTCCGGCGCGCGTCGCATAGGACGAATGCCAGGATGGCGACACCCACGACGGCAAACATGGACGCCGCCGAGACCGTGAATCGTGGACCCACCGAGGCAAGGTAGTGGCCCCTGGAGATCAGGCCGTGAGGGCCGTAGCCGACCACGGCCAGCGCAATCGGTAGAGCCCCCAACAGCAGGGCCCGGGATGCGGGGATCGTGGACATGACGCGCCCGGCGGAGGTCGGAGCGACCCTCCGGACCTCCGTGGGCCTGCCGGTGATCATGCCGCCGGCCCAGAGCGCGAGGGAGGCGGCTACGAAGATGCGGGCCGCGCCGTTGTAGACCTCTGGAGTGTGTGGGATGGCTGCTGATACCTGGGCGCTGCCAGCGATCGCTGGGAAGACGAAGTAGCCGCCCAGTCCGCCTAGGTTGACTCCACAGACAATGATCGTGACCGGGTGCACGAGTTTCCCGGTTCGCTTCTTGAGTAGATGGACCTGGACGTAGGTGATAGCCAGCACCGCGGCGACGATGAGGATGCTCGGGTCGTCAGTGGCCGCCCGCAGGACAAGACAGACCGCCACTATGACCACGACCGCGGCCGTCGGCAGGACTGACCACTTTGGCAGGTCGAGTGGGGTCGTAGCAGGTGTGGTCTCGATGCGCTGAGTGGTCACGGCGGGGATCCCCCTGGGTGAACGGTGGAAGCGGCCCGGGCGACCGCAACCACCCAGGGTGCCCGCTCGTCGAGGCGACCGGTTTGGCTACTGGCCGGTTGTGGGGCGTTCGGACGACTCAAGTTGGGCGCCCCAGCAGTCGATCCCCGCCTCATGATCAGCGATGACTCAGCGCTCCACTGGTGGAAGAGCCTCGAATCGCACGAGTGCGAGGACGTCCTGGCCTGGTGGAGCAACCGGGATCTGCCGACGCCCGAATCGGCCTTAACCAAGCAGGTCCACGCCGGTCTTCTCGCCCCGGGTGACGTGATTGAACCCTCCGAAACGGCCGAGGAGTTTCTCAACGCCGTCACCGAACACGGATGGCAGGACGAGGCGATCGGCTGGGCAGGCTTACCGGATGACGCCGAGCCGATCCTCTTCGGTTGTCTGAATTCGGCGGTGTTGACTCCCAATGCCACGGGCTATCTGCAGAGGCTGAATCTGATCAACCCCGCCGACCAACCGCCTGGAGCCGATGTCTGGCCGCCTGCACTGCGCGAGTTCGCTGTTTGGGTCCGGGACCTTCGGGGATGATTAAGAGCGGGGCGTAAGGGCGGTTACGACGGAGCTCCTGAGCCACGATCAAGAGCGCCACTAAGCGCGCCGAAGAGACGCTATGGCGAGAGACGACGCGATTTACTACAAAAAGCTGGCGGCTTGGCTCGAGGCGCTGGGCTCCATCCTGACCTCTGCTGGTTGGGCCGTAGTGGCAGCGACTCTTGCCCTCATCGTTGAGCGCAAGCAATCGCAGTGGGATCTGCTCGCGTGGACCTTCGTACTGATCGCTATCGGAGCGATAGTCACAGCTGTTGCCCGGGTGATCACCATCAGCGCGGACGCCAAGCTGGCGGACACGTCACCCCCTGATGCATCTTCCGCCGGGCGAACACACAAGATCAGTCTCTCGATGCGGCACTTCAAGTCCTGACTCGTATGCACCACCTACCTCGATATGGAGGTGGTGCACATGTCCGAGCCCACCGCGTTCGGCGGCCTGCTCGTCTTCGGCAGCGAGACCTTCGGTGGCCCTGGCCCTGAACAGCTGAGCGTGCCGAGCGCCCCGGACAGCCCGCTCGGCGGGTTCGTGGTCTTCGGTCGGCAGACCTTCGGGTCACCCCTGCTCGCTGCGATCGAGGGCGGTCCCACCGCCGCCACCGGCGTCCTGCAGATGTACACATGGCCGCTCGGCCCGGTCGACGTCGGCGACACCGTCACGGTCGCCGTGCAGGTCCTCACTTCCACCGGGGCCCCGGCGACGCCGGACCAGGTGGGCGCGGTGGTGTGCTCGGTGACGGTCGCCGGAGTGGCCACTGCGCTCGACGTGTCCGCGATGGGCCAGGGCGTGTTCCAGGCGTCGTGGACGGCCGAGCGGGCCGGCACACACACTGTGGCCTGGCTCGGCGCCGGCGGGGTCCTGGGCGCCGGGCAGGTCTGGGCGGACGCTGTCCCCGTCGTCGCGGTCGAGGGCTCGTTCATCTCGGTCGGCCAGGCCCTCGCGCACCTGCGGGCCGCTGGGATCATCCAGACCCACGAGGACCGGGAGCAGCTGCGCTGGCTGTGCCGGGTCGCGTGCGAGGGCCTCGAGCGGGACATCGGCCGGATCATCGCTCGCCGGGTCGTCCGGGAGGACGTCGAGCCCGGGGGCAGCACCGCGGTGCTTCTCACCCAGACCCCCGTGCTCGAGCTGGTCTCCGTCGGTGGCACCGCGGTGGTCGCCGACTCCCACCGGGTCGACCGGTACGGGATCCTCCGGTCCCGGGCCGGGTGGCCGGCCAGCGTGTGGGGCAGCTTCGCCGTCGAGTACCTGGCCGGCATGGACCCGGTCCCGGCCGTCCTGCAGAAGGTCGCGCTGAACGCTGTGCAGCGGATGTGGCAGACCAGCCAGAACTCCCCTCACCCGGCGTTCGACGGGGGCGGTGGTGGCGGTGGTGGGGACTTCGCGGCCACCGCGATGATGTCCGCCCTCGGCCAGCTCACCCCCGTGGAGTGGAACGCCTACCAGTCCTACAAGGCTCCGGGGGTGGCGTAGATGGCAGCGACGGCGCCTCTCGTGAAAGCCGCACTCGTGCAGCTCGTCACTGACCTCACAGCACCCGACGGGGTGCAGATCCTGTACGGGGCCCGCGCCACCCAGCTGCGGCCGGTCGCGATGGCCGTCACCGGGATCAGCACCGAGGTCGCGCGGAGCCTGATGGGCCGCACCCGCCGGCAGCGGGACGAGACGCACCAGGTCACCGTGATCGCGTCCGTTTTCAGTCCGGGCCCGGACGAGCAGCAGCGGGTGACCGAGCTGGCGTACGCCCTGATCGGCCAGCTGGAGGAACACCTGCGCTCGGGGCCCGACGGGCCGACGCTCGGCCTGGGCGCGAATGTCGACGCCTGGCTGTCGAGCATGGAGCTGGATGAGTCGACCGACGATGACGAGCTGCAGGCCAAGGGCCGGTACGCGGCCGTGACCGCGACCGTGTCCGTCTTCGTCGCCAGCACCTGACCCCTATCCCCTATCGCCCCCGCCGTCCTGGTGCTGGGGCTCTTCGTCATGCCTGGAGGCCTGAGTGAGCAACGTGAAGATCCGCCGGTCTCTCGGCAGCACCATGGCGGATGTCGTTTCCCCCGAGCACGGGGTCGATATCCGCGGCGTCGGACCTGGCGACACGATCGAGGTCCCCGCAGGGCTGGCCGGCCAGCCCGGCTACTGGCGGCCGCTGAAGCCGGGCGAACGCGAGATGCCGTACCTGCAGCTTCGCACCCACGACGACGTGCGGGAGGTCTGGGACCTGGGTTCCGGGCTGCTCGCCCAGGCCGGCAACTGGGAGCCGGTGACGCCGGTCAAGCGCCCGAGGGCGCAGGCCAAGGCCGAGGCCCAGGTCGAAAACCCCGCGACGGAGGACTGATCCACCATGCCCACCATTCTCGACTCGTCCTTCTCGCTCGCGCCGGAGACGACCTGGCCGACCGCTGTCACACCGATCCGCGCCTACGAGTGGTACGGCGACTCGTCGATCTCGTGGGACGCCATGCCCGAGCAGGGTGAGGGCATCCGGAAGGGTTCCACCACCAACCTGGCCGAGCGCCGCCGGCAGGGCATCGGCACCGGGACGGTGACCACCAAGACGGCCCTCATGACTCGGGGAGACGGGCACCTGTGGCGTGCCTGCCTGGGTACGGGCGTGCACACGGTTCGGTCGTCGCCGGTGTCGCAGCAGCTGTTCTCGCTGATCACGCCGGACACGTTCATGCCGTCCTACACGCTGCAGTGCCTGATCGCGGATGATGGCGGCACGCTGCGGCCGCACACGTTCCCTGGTGCGATGGTGAAGAGCTGGGAGTTGGACGTCCCGGGTAACGGGATGCCGACGCTGCAGATCGAGTGGCTCGTCCGGTACATGGACACCACCATCGCTGCGACCGCTGTCGACAGCCTCTACCCGGCGCAGGTTTTCACGCCGTCCCTGACGTCACCGAGTCTCTTTATGGGCCGGGACGCTGTCTCGGGTGGTGTGACGTACGGCGGGACGGTGACCCTGCCGACGACCACCGCGCTGGCCTCGGGCGGCAGCCCGGACACTCAGTGGACCAGCTTCAACCTGAAGGTTGACAACGGCCTGTCCAGCGACGACGCGGACCAGCGACTCGGGGGCTGGAACCGGGCCGTCACTGTGAAGCGCTCCGCCCAGGTCTCCGGGAACATGCGGTTCACGGGCTCCGGCGGTATCGCTCTGCGGGACGCTTATCTGCAGCAGAAGTACGCGCCGCTCACCTTCACCCTGGTCTCACCCGAGCTGATCAACGGGACGACCTACGCGACGTTCCAGGCGGTCATGCCCGGCACCATGCTGAACTCCGGTCCGCCGCCCGGGCCCAGCGCGGACGGCCCGACGATGATGGAAATCGAAGCCGAGATCCTCGGCACCGTCGCCTCCGGCGTCGGACTCTACGTCGCCCTGGTGACCGCCGACACCGCCCTGTAGACCCCGGTGGCGTCGTTCGTTGAACTCCGGGGCGCCGAGCAATACCGGGCCCTGGGAAAGCAACTCCGGGGCGCTGCGAACAGGGACCTCAAGCGGGAGCTGAACAAGGCCATCACGAAGGCCACCCGGCCCACCGTGAAGGAGATCCGTGCGCAGGCACGTAAGAGCCTGCCGAAGAAGGGCGGCCTGAACGTTTACGTGTCGCGGTCCTCGTTCCGCACGAAGAAGCGGATGAGCCGCAACCCGGGGGTTCTGATCATCGCGTCGAAGAAACGCAGTGACGGGAAGAAAGCCGACCTGCGGGCGATCAACCGGGGTCGCCTGCGGCACATGCTGTTCGGGAACCGGCACCACTGGTACCCGCAGGCAGTCCCACCCGGCTTCTGGGAAAAGGGGCTGCAGAAGACCGTCGACCGGTCCAGCCGGGAGATGCAGGAGGCCATGGACGCGGTCGCCCGGAAGATCCTCAGCCGATCCAACATCAACTGAAAGGGGAGCACCGCCATGCTTCTCGTCATCAAAGCCCGTGAGGCCAACCCGGCTCGCCAGACTCTGGCCGAGCCGGAGCGCACCTACCCCCTGCCGGACCTGGACGACATCGGGCTGATGGATATCCTCGCGATCAAACGTCAGACCGGGTACGACGTGTCAGTCCTGGACAAGGCGCTGAGCGACGTGCAGACCGCGGGGGACGACGTCTCCTTCGGCGACATGACCGAAGAGATGATCATCGCTATCGCGGTGCTGGTGTGGCTCGCCCGGCGCGACGCCGGAGAGACCGACCTGACCCTGGAGCAGGCCTGCAAGTTCGGCCTGTCCCGACTGGAGTTCCGGCCCGAGCCCGGTGACGAGGTCGAGGCGCCGGCCCCAAACCGGCAGGCCCGCCGCGCGCGGGCAGCCGCTACGAAGAAGCCCGCCGCCAAGCGCTCAAAGCCCGCCAAGACCACGACCGATCTGAAGAAGGCAGGCATTCAGGTGACGCCTCGGAGCGGTGGCCGTTCCCGGACATCGCCAGTGCGGTCTACGAGCGACTGACCATCATCTGCCACCTCTGGCCGGGCGTGACCCCGCACCGGTCCGGTCAGCCGGGATCCATCTGGGACCTGCCGCACAACACGTTCCGGCTCCTTGCCCACGAGGCCGACGAGTGGTCCCGAGCCCAGCCCGAAAGCAGCGGCACCCCTGAGCCGGGCCCGGGATCCATCAGAGCCCGCGTGAGCTGACCAGTTCCGGGCGGGGGTGACCCCGCATGGGCGACGGCAACAAGGACCTCGTCTTCCGCCTCTTCGGCCGGGACGTCAACGCCAGCAAGACCCTGAAGAAGGTCGGCGACGAGGCCGACAAGGCCGGGCTGAAGCTCAAGGGCCTCGGCACGGCCATGAAGGTTTTCGCTGGGGGTGCGGCCGCCACCGCCCTGCCCGGCACCATGAACCTCCTCTCGGCCGCGGTGGTCGGGTTGGCGGGGGCCGCGGCCGTCCTGCCCGCGGTGGCGGCTGCAGGCGGGGCGGCCTTCGGCACGCTCAAGCTCGCAACCCTCGGATTCAGCGACGCGCTCGAGCAGATCCGGGACAAGGACAAGTTCGCCGAGCAGCTGAAATACCTGAGCCCAGCCGCGCAGCAGGCTGCCAGGTCGATCCGGACGATGCTGCCCGCGCTGGACAACTTGCGGCTGAACATCCAGCAGAACTTCTTCCAGCAGTTCGCGGGCCAGATCCAGTCCCTGTCGAGCAAGTTGATCCCGGCCTTCCGGACTCAGCTCTCGGCGATCGCCGCGAACGCCGGCGCGGGAGCCTCCGGTCTCGGCAGCTTCCTGGGTCAGCCGGAGCAGCTGCAGCAGATCCAGGTCATCCTCAGGAACACGGCCACCGCGGTCTACATCCTGGGCCAGGCGCTGCGGCCGGCCGCGGCGTCGCTGCTGACCCTGACGACGACCGGTACCCAGTTCCTGCCGGGCCTGGCCCAGCAGCTCGGCCTCGCAGCGCAGTCGCTGGCCGTGTTCCTGGACCATGTCAGCCAGACCGGGCAGCTGCAGGCGTTCATGGCGTCCGGCCTGCAGGTGACGATGCAGCTGGGCCAGGCGCTGGGCACGGTCGGGTCGATCCTGGCCTCGGTGTTCGGTGCCGCTTCGGCCGGGGGCAGCCTGGCGCCGCTGGCCAACCTGAACGCCGTCCTGCAGTCGGTGGCCACCACCGTGCAGGGGCCCGCGTTCCAGGGCGGCCTGCAGACCGTGTTCGCTGCCCTGTCGGTGGGCGCCCAGCAGATCTCGGCGGCCCTGCCTGCGGTGGGGGCCGCGCTGGCCTCGATCGCCCCGGCCATCGGGTCCGTGGTCCAGGGCCTGGCCGGTGGTTTCGCTGGGACGCTGACGACGATCTCGGGTCTGATCATCACCCTGGCCCCGACCATCAACTCCCTGGCCGCCCAGTTCGCGCTGCTCGCCCCGTCGATCATGCCGATGCTCGTCATCGGTGCTGGGGTGGCCCGGACGATCGGGCCCATCCAAAAGGTCGTTGGTGGCGTCGAAAAGGGAATCGAGGTCTTCGGGAAGCTGGGACAGGCGATCAAGATCGCCGTGACCTATTTCCGGGTTCTGGGCCTGGCCCTGAACATGAACCCGATCGGCTTGCTCGTGACGGCGATCGGCCTGCTCGTCGTCGGCCTGGTCATCGCGTACAAGAAGTCGGATACCTTCCGGGCCATCGTCCAGGCTGCGTTCCGGGCGGCGGCCAGCGTGGTGCTGGCCGCGGTGTCGGGGATCCTGTCGGCCTTCGAAAAGCTCTTCTCGGCAGCCAGTCACATCCCCGGCATCGGCGGGGCCATGAGCAGTGTCGCGGGCGCCTTCGCCAACGCCCGCGGTTACATCGACGGTGTCCGCACCAGCCTGGCCGCGATCCCGACGTCGGTCAGCACCGCGGTGAACGTGCGGTACAACGTGTCCGCGACCGGCCCGGCGGGACTGCTCGGCTACGGCAAGTACGGCGGCTTCGGGCAGGGTCTCGGGGTCATCAAGGACCCGGCCGGAACCCAGCAGGTCACCCTCGGAACCCCGAACGTTTCCGCGCCGCCACCGACGTACAGCGGCGGCCTCGGCGTGGGCAAGGGCTTCGGGGAGGGCCTCGGCAAGGGTGTCGGTAAGGGCATCGAGAAGACCAAGGACTACAGCAACAACAAGCTGGTCAAGCTCGCGAAAAGCCTTACCGCCAAGTTGCAGACGGCGATGTCGAAGCTCACGGACATCGTGAAGAAGCGTGCCGACTACATCAAGCAGATCCACGACAACCTCATCGCCGCGACGGCTCTCACCGGATTCGAGCAGGACCCGGACCGGCGCGGCACACCGAAGGCCGACTACTACGTCAACTACCTCCGCAACCGCCTCAAGCAGCTGCGGGCATTCACGGCGAACATCAATGCCCTGCGTAAGCGGGGTCTGAACCGGACCACGCTGGAGCAGATCCTGAACGCCGGGGTCGACGGCGGCGCCGACGATGCGGCTGCTCTGGCGTCTGGTGGGGCGAAGGCCGTCAAGCAGATCAACGGGATCCAGCGGGCCATCGGCAAGACGGCGTCCGGCCTCGGGACGGGCCTGGGGAACCAGTACTTCAACGTCGGGGTCCAGGCGGCCAAGGGCCTGGTGGCCGGTTTGAAGAAGTCCCGGGGCGCGTTGATCAAGACGGCCAAGGGGCTGGCCAAGGATCTGCGGAAGGCGATCCGCGACGAGCTGAAGATCAAGAGCCCATCGCGGGCGCTGGCCGAGGACGGACGGTACGCGGGCCTGGGGTTCGTGATGGGTGTGCAGTCGCAGCACAAGGCGGCATCCCGTGCCCTGTCGGGCCTCTCGCGGCCCGGGGCGGTCGCCCTGTCCGGCAGCCAGCGGTACTCCGGCGGAGAGGTCCACAACCACTACCACCTGCACGCCGGTGCGGTGATCGACGAATCCAACGTCTTCCGCCAGCTCGACGGCATGGCCAAGCGCGCGGTGTCGCGCGGGTACCGGCCGCAGACCCTCGCTACGACCGGAAGGCGGTGACCCGTGGCCTATAACCGCTACTACCCGGGGTTGTGGAAAGACGAGCCGAACCACACCACGCCGATCATGGCCGCGGCGCTGGATCACATCGAGGACGGCCTGATCGAGGCGGTCGCTGCAGCTGCTGCAGCGCAGGCCACTGCGGACGCTGCGGTGGCAGGGGTGGCTGGCGCTGGTGCGGTAATCCCGGGCTTGGCGTGTGACGGGGTGACCGACGACGGACCGGCAATCCAGGCGGCGCTGGACGCGGTCGAGGACGGTGAACTGTCCACGCACCTGCTGATCCATGGTCCGCCGGGGGCGAAGTGCTACATCAACTCGACGGTGACGATCTCGGCCAGCGGCGTGGTGCTGGAGTCCGATGTCGAGCTGCTGCTGGGCACGGACGCCCGGATCCGTCCGTGGGGTGTGATCGAGGAGCAGCCCACCGATTTCAACGCGAAGCCTGCTCTCACTGCTGATGCGCCGCTGGGCTCGCATGTCCTGCACGTCGACCAGATCCCAGCGGACTGGGTGCCCGGCATCTACATCGGCCTGCGGGGGAAGCGCACGGCCAGCGGCAGCGTGCCGAACACCGAGATCTTTCACAGCTTCGTCTCGGCGATCGACCGGACCGCCCTGACCATCACCGTGGTCGACGGCCTGCCGAAGGAGTTCAAGGCGGTCAACGACACGACCTTCAGCAACAAGGAATCACAGCTGACTCTGGTGGTGCAGTCGGCGATGACCGCCGGTTCCAACGCGCTCGGGGACACCCTCATCACGTTGGCCACCGCGGGGATCTTCCACGTCGGCGACGTGGTCCGGATCCTCGACGACACCAATACGCTCGATGGCAACGGCGACGTGCAGACGGGCAACTTCGCGCACAAAGAGGTCGCGATCGTCGCGGAGGTCCCAGACGCGACTCACCTGAAGCTTTCGCATCCTCTGAAGCACACCTACGACCTGGCGCAGACGGCTCGGGTCGAGCGGCTCGAGGCGCTGAAGGACGTGGAGCTGCGGAACTTCCGGATTAGCTTCGCAGCGCAGCAGGCGGACGGGCAGCACGCCATCGAGGTGCGGTACGCGCACAACGTGGTGATCACGAACGCGCACATCATCGGCGGGGGCGACGGCGGCGTCAGCTGGAGCGGCCACGCCATCCGGTTCACGGACTCCTTGGACTGCCACGCCATCGGCGGGGCCATCGCCAATCCCAGCGACACCGACGCCGGCCGCGGGTACGGAGTGAGCTTCTACGGGGCCACAAACTGCACGGTGAAGGGCCTGGCCGTCACGGGCTGCCGTCACTCGGTGCTGTGGTTCAACGGGGCCGCCGGATGCGAGGCGCACGGCTGCGTTTCCACGGATGCCCGGATCAGCGACTACGACTGGCACGGCGCGGACTGCGGCCGGAACAAGACGGTTTCGTGCACGGCGCAGGGCGGCACCAGGCGGACCCCGGACAGCGACCACGAGCGGACCGCGTGGAAGTGGGGGAACCCGTCGCACCGGCCCGGGGATAACGCGAACACGGCGGTCGACTGCCTCGTCGTGGATTACCACGGGGCCGCGATCGAGGTCATCCCGGACTGCGCGGACAACATTTGGCAGGGCGTCGTCCGTGGTGCGCGCATCGGGATCAAGATGGTGAAGCTGCCTGGCGACGACACTCAGCTTTCCACTGGGTTCGTCGTGCGGGACAGCGAGTTCTGGGATGTGATTGCTCCGTTCCAGATCGACGGCGGACCGAACGACGTGGTGCGGAACCTGACCCTGGAGAACGTGGCGCTCCACCGGTGTGGGCCGCTGCAGCTGGTGAACGCGCCGGGGACGCACCTGTCGCGGGTCACGATCGAGGACCCGATCGGGTCGGGCTGGCAGATCATGGCGTGGGGCTGCGACACGATCCGCATCGACGGCTGTGACCTGTCCTGGTCGCCGAAGGGCGTCGCCCTGACGAACTGCCCGAACGCCCGGGTCACCGGCAACACTATGCACGACCTGGGTGGAGCCGAGTTCTTCGACGGCGGCGGCAACACGGGCGCCCTGTTCCGGTCGAACGAGATCTTCCCCGGCACCGGGAGCTACACCCGGGCTGGCACCGCGAGCTCGGGTATCACGCTGCAGTCGGGCCTGGCCGACGGCGGCACGGAGAGCATTGGGTCCGCGGTCACCGGGACCACCTATGTGGACCCGGAGGAGGCGTTCGGTGGGGACGGCACCACCGAGCCGGGCTCCGGCGGCGGGGGCAGCGCTGGCCCGGGCGGCGGTGGAGGTGGAGCGCCGGAGCCGAGTGGCACGGGTGTTCCGCTGGTCGGCCGGTCCGGGATGCCCTGGAACTCGGGCGTGGCCAAGTGGGGCAACGCGCCGGACACCCCCGCCTTGGCCAACAGCTTCGGCACGTGGCGGGACCGCCCGGTCGACGGGTTCCTGCACTTCCCGCCGCGGCAGACGTGGGACGACATGCATGGTCACATCCCCACGGAGTGGACGAGCTGGCCGGGGTACATCGTCTACTGCATTCCGCCGCAGCCGGAAACGGAGGGCGCGCAGAACAACTCGGCGACAGCCGCGGGCAACAACAATGCCCGGTGGGAAGCGTTCGCTCAGACTCTCGTGGCACGGGGCCTGAATACCCGCCGTTTCATTCTTCGCCTGGGCTGGGAATGCAATGGGTACTGGTACAAGTGGAGCTGGGGAAACGAGAACGGCGGCAAGCCGACACAGAACAGCGTGGACTCGTACGTGCAGGCCGTGAAGAACGTCAGCCTGTCGGTGAAGAAGTACGCGCCGAACGTGCAGATCAGCATCAACATGACCCGCGGTCAGAAGCGCGCGGGCACGACTTGGCAGTCGGTCTACAACCAGCTCCTCGGCACCCACGCGTACGGGACCATTTTCGATGTTGTCGGGTACGACACGTACGACTGGTATCCGGCAACGAACTCGGGGAACTGGAACGGCACCCTCAACGAGTCCCCCGGGTTCAACGATATTGCCACCTGGTGCCGCGCCAACTCGAAACAGATCGGCGTGGAGGAATGGGCGCTCGTCGGTTCCGCTGCTGGCGGCGCTGGCGATAACCCGTACTTCATCAACCAGATGAAGGGTGTTTTCGTTTCGATCGCTGACATTCTCGCTTTCGAGGGCTATTACGAGGACATCGGGTCGGACCCGTCATTCGAGCACCGCATGATGACCGGCAACTACCCGAACGCGGCGAACGCCTACAAGGCTGCGTTCTGACGGGGGTGACTGGTTGTGGCGTGGGCTGGACCTGACACCTATCCCGGGGCCTCGACGTACCCGGGGATTCCCGGTGAGATCGAGGTGCCGGGTGTGCCGGCGCCGACGTGGAATCACGAGCTGCTGGTCACGATCGGCGGCGTGAAGGTCGACCTCTCGGCGGACGTGATCGGCACCACCGAGGTCGCGTTCCAGTCCCGCAGTTCCGAGGTGGAGGCACCGCAGCCGAGCACGCTGAAGGCCGAACTGAGCAACCGGTCCGGGGCGTACACGCCGGACAATCCCGGGTCGCCGCACTACCCGGATCTGACGCTGGGGGCCGCGGTCGAGTACTGGGTGACCAGCCCGGCCGGCCTGCGCAAGCGTCGTTTCCTCGGGCGGATCGACGGCCTGAACCCGACGTTCTCCGATGCGCAGTTCGACGGGACCGTGACCCTGACGGCGTCTGATCGGCTCGCGGATGCCGCGAGCCAGAACCTGAAGTCTGACGTGAACGAGCGGTGGAACGCGCTGGCCAAGGGCGCCGGCGGCGTGAGCGATGTGTGGATGTTCGGCGAGGAGGACGGCGCCACCAGCTTCCGGAACACCGGGTATGCCGGGAAGGGCTTGCCGGCGGTGCGGGTCCTGGCGAACAGCAGGCGGGGCCAGATCGCCCGGCTGGACCCGGACGCCCTGACGATGGAGGGCGCGGTCACGGTGACCCCGGACGAGACCGGGCGGGGCCCGGTGGTCCTGGCCCGCCACGGCCGCGGGATGAAGACGATGATGGTGTGGTTCCGGCTGGAGGGCGATGCCCCGTATCTGCCGGAGTACGACATGCTGCTGTCCGGGCGCCGGGGCCGGGCCGGCGGCGATGACGATGGCACGCTGATCTGGCACCTGAGGTACGCGGAGTCCGTCCCGGACAGCGGCGTTTTCCAGCTGGAGCTGCGCGATTCGAATAACGTCCTGTGCGGCGTGTTTGATACGAAACCTGCTGATGGCGCCTGGCATTCCATGTTCATCTGGCAGTCACGCACCGACCGGCTGAGCTTCTATTACGACGACAGCGCGGTGGTGCGTGGTATCGACGACCACAGCCTCCTGGACCAGGAGTACATCGTGGCCGGCGGGCAGATGTCCCCGTACAACCGGGGTGCCCAGCAGCGCGGCGTGACCTCGAGCTTTGCCGGGCTGATGGTGAGCACGGCGACGTTCGGTGGGCTCGAGGACTACCAGCGCAACGGGTTCGAGCACTCGACGTCCCGGCGGTGGGGCGACCTGATGGCGTGGCGCACCTACGGCGGCGGGCAGGCCATCGTGGGAGACGAGACCCGCATGGTCGCGATCCACTCCTCGATGGGCCGACCGCAGCTGGACTGCATCAGCGAGTTGGCCATCACGGTCGGCGGGTGCATCTGGCACAACCCGGCAGCGGACCGGGTCGAGCTGCTGACCGGCCCCGAGTTCCGGCCCACGGCGGCGGCCGCGGTGATCCGGCTGTGGGAGGACGACGACATCTCGGCCGGCCACGAGTGGGGCCTGACCGTGGCGGACACTCCGACCCGGGCGACCGCGACGTGCCCGGATGGCGAGGCCGTCTACATCGACGAGGCGGCCGAGGCGCTGGGCGGGATCCGGGACGCGGGCACGATCGAGACGTGCGCGGTCGACGTGGCCGCAGCGAAGAGCGTTGCGGCGTGGCAGGTCGGCCGGATCAAGCGGCTCAGCCTGAGTAAGTTCGGCGTGGACCTGGCCACCGCGGTCAGCGACTCCACGCTGTGGCCGGTGTTCCTCGCGCTGCGGCCCGGGGCCCGGCTCCGGGTGACCGGACTCGACCCGAAGATCTTCGGCATCTCCAGCTTCGACTGCCACGTGATTTCCTGGGTTGAGGAGATCGGCCCCACCAGCGCCCGCTGGACCTTCACCACTCTGCCTGCCGACTCTCCCGCTGAGTCCATCGTGGGCGACGACTACCTGGGCCGGGTCGGCTGGGAGGCCGGGGTCGCGAAGTGCAGCGCGCTGACCGCGGGGGCAACCAGTCTGACCATCACCGCGCCCGGTCATCAGCTGACCCGGGCGGCCGGGGATTACCCGCTGACCATCCAGATCGACGGAGAGCAGATGACGATTCAGACCCCGCCGGCGGCTACTTTCAGCCCGCAGACGGTGACGGTGGCTCGGGGCGCCCGGGGCACCCTGCCGACCGCGCACAAGGCCGGGCGCGATGTGTTCATTGCGCCTGACGCCCGGGTGAGTCCCTGATGGGCGCGCCACCGGCCGTCCCCACCCGTCTGGCTGGGCAGCGGGTCTCGGACTCTTACCTTGGTGACCTGGCCGACTACCTCGCTTTCGTCGGGAACCCGCCCTCGGTGTCGGCGTACCGCGACGTCGAGGGCACCATCCCGGGCGGCGGGGTGGACACACTTCTCGGCCTGGCCGGGGAGGAGTGGGACACCGACGGCATGCACTCCGTCGCGGGCGGCGAGAACTCGAAGATCACCATTAAGACCGATGGGATCTACCACGTGAACGCGTTTGCCCGGTTCCTCAGCGACTCCGCGGGGTTTCGGCGGCTGACCATCCGGCAGAACGCGGACGGCAGCCCGACCGGCGGGAGCTTCCTGTCCAGTGATACTCGGGATGCGTCGCCGTCCCAGATCACCACGCTGAGCGTGATCTTCGACAAGCATTTCAGCACGGACGATGTGATCCAGATGTTCGTGGCACAGAACTCGGGCGGCAGCCTGGGTGTGGATCCGGGGATCCGGAAGGTCGGCCTCCAGGTTCGCTGGGTCGGGACCGGTACCGAGTAGCGTCTGCGCCATCGCGTGCCGCGTGCGAGAGCCCGCCACCGCTCGAGCCCTTCGGGGCCGGGTGGTGGCGGGCTCTTCGCCGTTTGCGGGTCAGGAGCTCCGGATGAGGTCGGTTCGGGTCAGGGCCTGAGCGACGGTGACGGCGGCCGCGGCGGTGGCTACGGCCTGGGCGATGCGGGGCCGGCCACGGCGCCGCTCGAGCTTGCACAGGTCCACGGCCTCGGCGACGTTGTAGAGCGCCCGGCGGGTGGCCAGCTCGCAGACGTGCCGCAGCTCGGGCTCGGGCCCGGCCGCGTATGCCTCCGGGTCGCTGACCATGCGCGCCCAGCTGCGAATGGTGGAGTCGGAGAGCTGCCGGTGGTGGTGCAGGGCCAAGTGCCAGCGCAGGGCTTTCAGCCCCATCCAGGGCTGCTGGTCGGAGGGCATCTGCGCCTGCCACCACTCGATCAGGCAGCGGGTCTTGCAGGTGGAGCACTGGGCGTACCCGGTCAGGGTGGAGGTGTCGATGTCGGCGCGGACGAGGCCGCCACAGGGGACGCCCTCTGGGCCGCCGACGGGGCAGGTCCCGATGTACCTGCCCTGAGGTTGGGCCGGGTAGGCGCGGCGCCGAGCGTCAGCCGCGATGGTGACTGTGTCGTGGACGAGCTTGTCGGCCTGGCTGGGGTCGGCCAGGAGCCGGTCGACGTGCCGGCTGAGCCGGACCGCCATGGCTGCGACGGTGCGCTCCGGCGCCCAGGACTCGGCCAGCCAGCGTGCTTTTGACCAGGGTGGTGCGATCATCCAGCGGCCCTCCGTGAGCTGCTTGCCCCAGGGGAACGCGCCAACAGTCTGGTCGAGGTAGACGTTCCAGCGGGTCAGGTACTGCTCGATCGCGGCGCGAGCGTCGAGCGCGGTATCGGCGAGGGCCGCGGCCGGCTCGGACCCGAGCACCTTCTGGCTGGCTCGGGTCGCCTTCGTTGGGGTCAGCAGATCTTCGTGCAGCTCGGCGATCTGGTCGAGGGGCCCAGTGGTTGAGGTGTGGCAGTTGTCGCAGACCTCCGAGCCGGGGCGGGCGAGGCGGGGCATGCAGCCGCGGCAGGTCTCGGGGTCGGCGCAGGAGTCGAGGTGCACATCCTTCATCGGCCGGCAGTGCGGCTCAGTCTTCTCGGGTTCGCAGGCAGTGCACGGACGGGCGGCGGCACACAGCTTGGGCGCACTCGGCATGGTTCGTCCCTCTTGTTGCGACGGCGCGGTAACACGGTTCTACCAGCGGCGATAGTAATATCCGATAGAGCAGATAGCCTCTTTCTATGCGACCGCCGGAGAGCCCGCCATGAGCCAGACACCCACGCCGAAGCAGCCTGGACGTGGCTTCTGGAGTGAGCTCGGCGGCCTGCTGCCGCCCCGGCCCGGGGAGCATGGCCGTGGCGGCTACTACCGCGCGGCGTCTGCGGGTGAGGTCCTGGTCGGTGCGGCCGGCCTGGCCCAAGGGGCGACGTACAACGAGGTCGTGGTCACGGCCGGTGTGCGGGCGCTGCAGAAGCGGGCCAACGAACTGCAGCTCGGCACAGCTGCCCTGGCCTTGACCGGGCAGGTGGGGCCGCGGACCGGCGACGCGTTCCGTGCGATCCAGGCCCGGTGGCGGCTGACCGAGGACGGCATCTGCGGTCCGAAGACGGTCCGTGCGGTGGTGGTCCCGATCGTGGTGTCCACGGCGATGTCGTGGGGCGTGCCGGCCTGGTGCCTGGGCGGGATTGTCGGGGCCGAGAGCCAGTGGGATCCGGCCGCGGTCGGTGTGAAGACCCCTGCGGATACGGGGATCTGCCAGATCAACCGGGCGGCGCACCCGGGCGTGACGGTTGAGCAGGCCACCGATTTTGAGTGGGCGCTGGAGTGGACGGCGAAGGACTTGATCGGGCACCGCCAGGAACTCGCGCGGGTGGCGCGCCCGGGGATGGATGCGTGGGAGCTGGCGGTCGCCGCGCATAACTCCCCGAGGGCGGCGAAGGAATGGGCTGAGAGCGGGATCCCGGGGACCGACCCTGATCCCCTCGCCTATGTGACGAAGGTCCATCAAGCGTGGGAGGAAGCGAAGCGATGACCCAGACACCCGATCCCGGGGATGGCCCGGACCGGTTCGGAACGGTGGCCAGCTCGCTGGTGCCGATGGACCTGAGCCCGGAGCCGGAGGGCTGGGCGGCCCGACCCGATGACGACGACCAGGGCCTGCCGCCCGTGGAGGCGCCGGACGCCGACCTTTCCGGTGGCCCGGTGCAGCCGAGCGCCGATGCCCTCGACGGCCTCGAGTTCGACGAAGGCGCCGACCTGGCCCTGCTGCAGGAGATCGGGGACCGAGCAGATGACTGACACCCTGACCCTCAACCAGGTCGAGGCGATCCTCGAGAACCTGGGCTGGCGGATCCGCACGGCCGGTGAGCGGCGGCAGGCGATCCGGAACTTCCAGCTGGCCTGGAACCTCGGGCCGTCGCTAAAAGCGGACGGCGTGCCGGGCCCGCTGACCTCGGCCGCTCTGCGGATCTCGGAGTCGCGCCGCCGGGCTGGGAAGCCGACGGCCAGTGCGCATTTCAGCTTCATCGAGTTCCGGTGTAAGTGCGGCGGCCGGTACTCCTCGTGCGCGCGGATCTGGATCCAGCGGTCGACGATCCGGCAGATGGAGCGGTACCGGGCCGAGTCCGGGCTGGGTATCTCCATCGTGTCCGGGTGCCGGTGCGAGGAACACAACCGCGCGGTGAAGGGGGCGCTGCACTCCCAGCACAAGCTGGGGAAGGCGAGCGACTTCGCGCCGGCCCGGTCGGTGGCCTGGTTCACCGACCGCGGCATCTTCAAGCCCGGCGGCCTGGGCGCGAACCCGGCCCGGCTGGTCCGGCACGGCGACACCGGCCCCAACCGCGGCTGGTCCTACTCGACGTGACAACAACTTTCGACCCTGACCCCCTCGAGCTCCTGGGAGGGGCAGGTGGACAAGACCATCTGGATCGCACTGATCGGTCTGGCCGGAACGCTCTTGACGGTCGCGGCGACGGTCGTCCTGGGTGTGCGGGCCCAGCGGGCCGAGCGCCGTACGAAGACGGCCGAGGCGCAGAAGGAAGCCGCCGAGCGGGAGGCCGAGGCCGAGCGCGACGAGAAAGAGCGGATGGACAAGCGATGGAACGACCTGGTGGACGCGAAGGACACGGAGATGGATCGGCTCCGGGCGGACCGGGATCGGTACCAAGAGCTGTGGCAGCAAGCCCTGTCGAAGAGGCGCCCGTGACCGGCTCGAGCCGGTCACGGCATTGGTGGTCGGTGCCCACGGGGATCGTGTCTCTGATCGGCGTGCTGGGCTGCCTGATTGGCGTGACGGCTCTGACCATCTCGGTGATTGCCCTGAATACGTCGGTGCAGCAGACAGCTGCCCAGGGACGCCGTGATGCTCGGCAGTCCGCGGTGATCGCAGCGGCCGAGGCGGCGAAGGCGGCGACGCACGTGACGGCTTGCCGGCAGTACGCAGGGACGATTGGCCCGCCGGGTGCACCGCCGACCACCACGGACCGTGGGGCTTTCAACATCGCGTACGCCCGGGCGGCCTATCACGCCGAGCACTGCGATTCGGTCGCGTTCTCGACGTGGATCCCGGCGGACTTCCAGAACCTCATCCCGCCGCGGCCGCTCACGAAGGCCACGCCGAAACCCTGACCTGAGAGTGAGTCCGGCATGCAAGAGCAGACCACCGAGCTGCTGCTGTTCTTCACGTACGAGCACCTCGACGACCATCTGCAGGCGGTCAGCAAGCCGTACTGCGACCTCGCGCATCAGTCGGCCGAGCTGCTGCCGGCGAACACCCAGCTCGTTGCCTGCCTCCAGCACCTCCTGGAGGCGAAGGACGCCGCCGTCCGGGCGGCGCTCATTCCCCGCTTGACCGAACAGAATCCGGAGACCATGCCATGACGACGATCGATTCTCTGTCCCCGACCCCCACCCGGTACGAGCTGCAGGTCGCGTACCTGCGCAAGTTCGTGATCAGCCTGGGCCCGGTGCTGCTGGCCGGGGTGATGGTGCTGTCGAACGCGGCGGACGCCGGCGGCCGGATCACGTCCGGGGTGACGTGGATCAGCGCGCTCCTGGCGATCGCGGGTGCGGCCGGCACGTTCTTCCCGAGCAACGCGGTGGCCAAGCTGGTCGCTTCGCTGGCTGCGGCGATCGGGCAGGCCATCGTGGCCGCGGTGACCGACGGGCAGATCAGCATGGCTGAGGGCCTGCTGGTGCTGACGCAGATCCTGGCCTGGACCAGCGCGGGCGTGGTGGCGAACGGACCGGCCCCGCGGGTAGCCCAGGGCGTCACTGCGGTGCTGGATCCGCGGTAGCGGTGGCCGAGCGCCCGGTGAGCGACGAGCGGTGGGAGGACCTGCTCCACCCACCGGCGTCGCCGCACCGCGGCCGGTCCCATCGGACGGCCGAGGTGCTGGAGGGCAGGACCGGGTCGCAGCGGGTGGATGACCGGGTGGCCGATCGGGAGTGGCGTCGGCGGACCCGGTGGTTCCTGCTGGGGGTCGGCGTGGCCCTGGCCGCCATCGTGGCCGGGGTGTGGTGGGTGTCCTGGCCGTATCTGTGACCCCAGGCTGGTCACCGGGCGGCCCCGTCCGGCGGGCGTTCGCCGTGCGCCGTGTGACCAGTCGGTGACCAACCTGGCGATCGTGACCTGGCCGGCGCCTCCTGCCAGGCCGAGTTCTGCCTGGTCAGGCGGGTAAAGCTGTTGGTGGGCCCCCGGGGGATCGAACCCCGAACCCGCGGATTAAAAGTCCGCTGCTCTGCCGGTTGAGCTAGAGGCCCTTGGGACGACGCCGACCCGCTCCCCCAAGGCTAGGGGAGGGAGGGCCGGTCGGCAGGCGACCGAGGCGCAATCCCTCCGACAGATTACCGTGCGGTAGGCCGAACGGTTGGGCTACTCCCCGGTCGGATGCCTCACGAAGGCCAAAAGTGTCCCATCCGTGTCACGGACAGAGGGATGTTGCGACGGTGAGCTAGTCGTCGGTGACGCAGCGCGGGCAACACGCGGGGTCAAGCAGTCTGCTCGGCGGCCCGATGCGGACGGCGTGGGTATCGACCAAGCCATTGAGCGCTTCGAGGCCGCCTGGGTCGCTGCCGGCCTACCCCCGACCGGCAGGCCCCGGCTGCTCTTCCCCATCGCCTACCGGAGCCACGGCTTCAACCTTCGCGGACCTTCTGCGCCCGGGGAACGACACCGGCGGTGCACTGTTCTATTGGGCCTACGGAGGCACGCCCTTCACTCTCGCCCACCAAGACCTGTCTACCTACCTGGACCAATGGACGTCCGTGATTGAGTTGGGTGACTTCCTTCGGGAACGCATGTCGGACGGTAGGGAGCGTTTCGAGCTCGGACCGCAGCAACGATGGCTGTTGGTGGCCGCGGACCGGCTACTTTGAAACTGTTCTCAAAGTCAGTGAATTCGCGGAGTTCGTCTCCGCCGCGCAGCCTGTGCGGGCTCCAAAGAATGCGTACGCTGTGGTCCCCTCGGAGCAACTACCCAAAGGGGAGAATCACGAAGTGACGTGCATCGTCGGCATCACAGACGGCCACACGGTAACCATCGGTGGGGACTCCGCCGGTAGCGATGGCTGGCACGTCGCGGTGCGCTCGGACTCGAAGGTGTTCCAGGTCGGCCCCTACCTCATGGGCTTCACGACGAGCTATCGGATGGGCCAGCTCCTGCGGTACTCCCTTACCGTCGGCGAGCCGGACACGTGGGACGTCGATCGCTTCATGGCGACGACGTTCATCGACGCGGTACGGCAGTGCCTGATCGAGGGCGGATACGCGCGTACGGAGGACGGCAGGGAGGAGGGCGGCCAGTTCCTGGTCGGCATCCGTGGACGTCTGTACGTCGTCGACTCGGACTACCAGGTCGGGCACACCATTGCGGGGTACGCCGCGGTTGGCTCGGGGTACCTGGTTGCGCTGGGGTCGCTGCACTCGACGGCAAAGTCCCCGATCGACGCCCACAATCGTGCCGTGATGGCTCTCGAGGCGGCGGTCGAGCTGACTGGGGACGTCCGTCCGCCGTTCACGGTCGTGCACGCGGACTAGGGGCCAAGATTGTCGGTGCCTTCCAGTAGAACTTCTCCCATCACCCGGAGGCGCCGGGGCCAGGGAGGGCGGCACTGTGGAGAAGCACCAGACCGATCCAGCGCGGGCCAGCACGGTGCCGCAAGTCGCGCCGATCCATCCGCGCAAGCTGGCGAAGGTGCCGTTCCTTGAGTTGACCGACGGACGCTTGCAGGGAGTTGTGTCCAGCGGCTCCGACATCGAGCGGGTGTACGTCTCGTCCATCTCGGCCGGGGACCACGGTCTGAGCTGCTCGACCAACAACAACCGGCCGTGCGGTGGGCTGAACGGCCGGAGCTCGTGCAAGCACATCGAACTGCTGCTGGCCGAGGCCGAAAAACAGTTCGGGGCGACACAGGTGGCGCGCTACCTGAGCATCGAGGTCGCCGAGGGTGAGCCGCTGTTCGGCGGCCTGCACCCCACCAGCGCACCCGGGCACGCAGCCGAGGTCTTCAGCAGCTTCCTTCGTCATCTCGCGTATCTGGAGATCCCCGTGAGCACCGAACCCCTGCCCGAGCTGCAGTGGTTCCCGGCCGGGCCGGCTCAGCCGTGATCCTGGCCGAGGCCCTGAGCACCTCGCCGGAAGGGCTGCCCGAAGCATTGTCCCTGGTCAATGGGCTGGACGACGCACTCGTCCATGGCCTGGGCCGTCCGGACGAGACCCATCTGGAGGCGCTGGCCGACCTGGCCGCGGTCTTCGCCGGTTCGCCCCTGGCCGAGCCGGTGGGCGCCGCGGTCGGCAAGATCGAGGCGGGATCGGTCACCGACGAGCACCTTCTCGCTCTGGCCGGCGCCCGATCAGCCCTGTTCGGAGCAGCCCACGATTCCCTTCTTTCAATGGTGGACGCGGCAACTGGGCGAACCAGGGAGCCCTACCCGGCCGATGTGGTTGCGAAAACCTCGGTTCCCGCCGGAATCCGTTCCTGGCTGCGGGAACTGGCGATCGTCGGCTGGCGCGGCGTGGATCACGAAGTTGCCGCAGCTGGTGCCCGTGCCGTGCCCGGGCTCCTCGAGGATCCGCAGCATCGCCGCATGGCCGTGCTGATCGACGGCCTTGCGGCCGAGCTACGGGCGGCCGCCCCCGTGGCAACCCAGCCTCAGGTCCCAGCCCGACGCTGGGCCGACCTGTGGAGCCGGGCGTTGCTGATGAGTCAGGTGCAGGCGCCGCTCACCCCGATCGACGGCCGCTTCCTGATCCTCGGCGCCGATCTGCGCGAGCACCCAACCGCGTTCCAGGTGCAGGTGCACGGCCTGCTGGAGACCGGCGACGAGGTCCGTCTGGTGCGAACCGCGTTGGCGGCCGGCAAGGTCGACACCATCACCGGGCCGTCGGTCTGGCGCCTTCTGTCGGGCTTCCCGGTTCTGCTCAGCGCGCTCGCGGGCCAACGAGTCCTCGAACTCACCGGCATGCTGCTGAGCGTCTCCGGAGATCTGATGTGGGACGAGTCGCGCGCCGCCGCTGGTGAAGTGGCCGATCCGTTCGCTACGGCTCGGGTTCGGCTGGGCAGCGCACTCGCCTCATCCGTCGCTCCGCTCGACCGGCACCCCGCCGTCATCGCGGAACCGGTTCTTCTGGAAGGCTACAAAGCCGGTCCAGCCGGTCTGGACCTTGGCGGCTCGGTCCTCCCCGTCGATCCGCTGCCCGCTGCTGGACCGCTCACCCCGGCCCTGGTTTCGGCATCGTCAGCTTGCATCGGGCTCCTCCGGTACGACGCTGCCGGCTGGTCCATCCGGCCTCTGGCCGTACAGGCCACCGTGCGCAAGAAGTCCGTCGCGGTGCACACCGCCGACTGGGCGCTGGGCCCGACCGAGGCCAAAGCCGCCAAGGCCGAGGCCACGGCCGGGCAAGCCGTCGAGGTGCTGCGGGAGCGAGCGGGAAGGTTGCTGCGGAAATGAACGAACGTTCGTCCGATCCAGCGAACCCCGCCGAAACGCCAGATTCCCACCCGGCAGACAGCCGCGACACCGCCGCCGAGAACCGGCGTCAGGTGCTCTACTGGCGCCTGCTGGCACGCCTTTTCGACCCGGATGAGCAGCTGGCGCTGGAGACGGCAAGCGTTGCCGTGGTCGATGACCTCGGCTTGCCCGCGGCTCTGCTCGACCCGACGACGTCGGTGGACAACCTGGTCCAGCGCTTTCCCCACCTGAAAGCGGAGTTCCAAGGACTGCTCACCGCCGAGCCCGAAAGCGACCTAACCGAGAGCGGGGCCGGCCTGGCGCTCGGGTCAGCGAACACTCCTGCGCCGAACAGCGCGGTGGCGCCCCCGACAGGCACGTCGAAGGCATCAGCATCCCTGCCCGCGTCCCAATCCGACCCGGTCGTAGAAGGTGCCGCCGGCCAGGACCACCCAACCATCGCTTCCTCACCCGGGACTGGTGCCTCTGAGGAGACCACCCCGGATGCGGGGCCCTCGTCCAGTGATGGCGCTGCGGCAGATCAGGCCACGAACGATGCACTGGCCCGCAGTCAGGTTCGGCCCGACGACCAGCAGGACGAGGTCCGTCGAGCTGCTCTGGTCTCGAAGCTCCTCCTCAACGTCTTCGCCACCGGCAGCGGCAATGTCACCGCCGGCCAATTGGCCCGCTGGCAGTCCGACGCCAACTGGTTCGAGAAGGCCTGCGGATTCGATCCCGGCGAGATGCGCGGCAAGGGAGCCGGGAACGGGCCGGGTGGCCCGGGCAGGCTCGGCCCGGTCCTGGCCGACATCGAGGGCGACCTGGTGCGCCGCATGCAGTTGCGCGAGGTGCTGGCCGACCCCCGCCTGGCCCGGCAGCTCACGCCCAGCATGTCGCTCATCGAGCAGTTGCTGCGCGACAAGGGCAACCTTGACGGAGTTGCGCTGGCCAACGCCAAGGCCCTGATCCGCAGATTCGTCGATGAGGTGGCCGAGGTCCTGAAAACGCAGGTGGCGCAGGCCAGCGCGGGCACCATCGACCGCTCGATCCCGCCGAAGCGGGTGTTCCGCAATCTCGACCTGGATCGCACGATCTGGAAGAACCTGCCGAACTGGAACCCTGAGGACGAGAAGCTCTACGTCGACCGGTTGTTCTACCGTCAGACCGCCAAGCGGGTCACCCCGGCCCGGCTGATCGTGGTGGTGGACCAGTCCGGGTCGATGGTCGACTCGATGGTCAACTGCACCATCCTGGCCTCGATCTTCGCCGG
Source organism: Kineosporia aurantiaca JCM 3230 (assembly GCA_000719025.1). Taxonomy (GTDB): domain Bacteria; phylum Actinomycetota; class Actinomycetes; order Actinomycetales; family Kineosporiaceae; genus Kineosporia; species Kineosporia aurantiaca. The sequence goes on along the minus strand of JODP01000006.1, from coordinate 444,366 downwards.
TCTGCCCAAGGTCGACGTGCACCTGATCGCCTACGACACGCGGGCTCTCGACCTCACGCCCTGGGTGCACGACCCGTTCGAGGTATTGCTGCGGACCCAGCTCGGCGGGGGCACCGACGGCACGGCCGCGATGGCCCTGGCCCGGCCCAAGATCGCCGACCCGCGCAACACCGTGATCGTCTGGATCTCGGACTACTACGAGTACAACGCCCAGCAGCTGTACGAGCAGATCGAGGCCGTGCACCGGTCCGGGGTGCGGTTCATCCCGGTCGGGTCGGTCAGCAGCTCCGGCTCACAGAGCGTCTACCCGTGGTTCCGGCAGCGCTTCAAGGACCTGGGAACGCCCGTGCTCTCCGGGCACATCCGCAAGCTCGTCACCGAGCTCAAGAACTTCATCGCCTGAAACCCCCTGCTGAGGAGAACTCTGATGAGTGAACTGCTGCGCGCCCCGGCCGAGACCAAGTACGCCGAGGAGCTGGACTGGCTGGAGTCGGCCGACACCGGCGCCAAGCCGTTCTCCTGGCAGCTCAGCCCGAAGATGGTGCGGACCTTCGTGCTCGGCTCGGAACGGGCCGACGGGCTGGACCGGGTGATCAGCCAGAAGTGGTTCGGTGACCGGAGCATCGTCGAGCGGGCGATCGTCACCCTGGCCTCGGACCGCGGGCTGCTGCTGATCGGCGACCCGGGCACCGGCAAGAGCTGGCTGGCCGAGCTCCTCGCGGCGGCGATCAGCCGCAACTCCACGCTGGTCGTGCAGGGCACCGCGGGCACCACCGAAGACCACATCAAGTACTCGTGGAACGTCTCGATGGTGATCGCCAAGGGGCAGTCGCGGTCGTCGATGATCCCCTCGCCGATCATGACGGCGATGGAAGGTGGGGTGATCGGCCGCTTCGAGGAGCTGACCCGCTCGACCAGCGACGTGCAGGACGCGCTGATCTCGATCCTGTCCGAGAAGTACGTGTCGATCCCGGAACTGGAGGACGACAACATCGTCTTCGCCAAGCCCGGCTTCTCGGTGATCGCCACCGCTAACAGCCGCGACCGGGGCGTCAACGACCTGTCGTCCGCGCTCAAACGCCGGTTCAACTTCGTCCGGATCCCGGTGGTGACGAACAAGACCAGCGAGGCCGAGATCGTCCGGTTCCGCACCGAGGAACTCCTGCGCCGGCACTCGATCGAGCTCGAGGTCCCGCCCACCCTGTTCGACGTGCTCCTGCAGAGCTTCGCCGATCTGCGGGCGGCGGCCGCGGCGGCCACCAGCGACGACGAGAAACTCGAGTCCTCGCTGTCGACCGCCGAACAGATCGGTGTGCTGGAGGACGCGGTTCTGCACAGCACGTTCTTCGGGCAGAAGGAGCTCACCTCCGAGGCTCTGGCGAGCTCGCTGGTGGGTTCGCTCGCCCGCCGCAGTCCGGAAGATCTGGCCATCCTGAACACCTACCTGCACGGCGTGATCGAGCCGCGCAGCAAGAACGACGGTGGCCCCTGGACGGGCTTCCTCGAAGGTGGCCGCCAGGCGATCAGCGCCTTGTCATGAGCCAGACCTTCGACTCCCTGCGCGAGCAGCTCCTCGACGCGGCCGCCACCTTCGCCGACGGTCCGGTCGCCCTGCCGGAAATCCTCGCCGGCCTGGTCGACGACGTGGACCACTCCCTGGCCGAGCCGCTGGAGATCTTCCCGGTCTGCCACCACTCGCCCGCCTCGGCGCTGGCGATGGGCCGAAGACTGCGGGAGAAGCAGCCCAAGGTCATCTACCTGGAGCTCTGCGAGGACCTGCAGCCGCTGCTGACCGAGCTGCGCAACTGCCGGCTACCGGTGGCGCTGCAGGCCTTCGCCTCCGAGCTGAAGGACTTCCCGGCGACCTGGGGTCCGCTCAGCGTGGTCGCTCCGATCACCGAGGCTTCGGCCGAGTACCAGGCCATTGCCTATGCGCTGGAAACCCCCGGCGTAGAGCTGGTTCTGGTCGATCGCTCGGCCGACCACGTCTTCCAGTGGATGCCCCGCGATCCGGAGGCGAAATCCGAGGAGGACCAGCCGGAGGACGATCTGCACGGCGATGCGGTCGGGGTCGAGATCGGCGATCTACGGCCCCGGTTCGCCGAGCTGGAGCAGTATCTGCTGCATCACGGCAAGGTCCGGCACTGGTCGGAATGGTGGGACCAGTTCGTCGAGCAGCCGCTGGTGGGCGCCGACCACGACACCTACCGCCAGGTGATGGCGCTGATCGGCAGCCTGTTCCGGCGCCTGACCCCGACCGACAGCCAGCGCCTGGCCTCGGACGAGGAACGCGAGCGGTACATGTGGACGAGGATCCGGTCCCACCTGGCCTCGTCCGAGGCGAACCCGGCCGATTGCCTGTATGTCTGCGGCGCTTTTCACGCGGTCAGCCGGGTTGCCGAGGCCGGTTCCGCTCCGGGCACGCCGGATCTGGAAATCACCCCGCCCAGCGGCACGGCCTGGCTCTACGGGCTGATCCCGTCCAGCCACTCGGCCATCGAGGCTCAGTTCGGCCTGGCTCCGGGTTCGGTGTCGATCGCGGCGGCCACCTGGCAGAAAGGCCTCACCCGGAACCGGCTCACGCCGTTCCGGCTGCAGGGACAGAAGGGCGGGCGACGCAAGGCCGCCAAGGCCCTGCCCCCGCCGATGGCCGCCGTTCCGGTGGCCGACCGGCTCACCGCGTACCTGGGAGCCCCTCCCCCGGCCGGCGGCCTCGACGACGAGGAGCTGCGCGGCTGGTGCGTAGACCTGGTCCGGCTGGCTCGCCGCAACGGTTACCTGGCCAGCACGGCCGATGCCATCGCGGTGTTCGAGACCTCGATGCTGCTGGCCGGTATGCGCGGCCGATCCCGTCCCACCCCGTACGACTTTCAGGATGCGGCCGTCACCTGCATCGAGAAGGACGTGGTGCCGGGCCGACGCGACGTTCAGCGCCTGTGCGAGATCCTGCTCGGCGGAGACAAAGTCGGCCAGGTCGGCTACGAAGCGCTGCCCCCGCTGGCCCGGGACGTGCACGACCGGCTGGCGCCGCTGGGGATCGACCTGCAGTCGCGCACCATCCGCCGGGCGTTGCTCGACCTGGTGGCTCAGCCCGAGCTGGCCGCCTGCTCGCGCCTGCTCTGGCGATTGCAGTACCTGCTTCCGGGGCATGCCGTCCGTACGGTGATGGGGTCGAGACGGCTCGGGGAGAAGTCCGTCCAGGAGAGCTGGGATCTGGATCTGGGCCGCCAGCAACGCACCCTGATCGAGCTCGGGTACGAGGGCGTCACCGTCGAGCAGGTCCTAGAACAGCGGTTGCGCCACACCGTGCGAAACCCGAAAGCCACCGCGGCCGAGGCACTCACTGCGGTGGAGGACTCGCTGCGCCTGTTGGACAGCCCCCGGCTCAGCGACGAGCTCGGCCTGCGCGCGGTCGAGCTGCTCGCCACCGAGCGCACGGTCGACGAAGCCCCGCTGGTCCTGCAGCGCATCCGGCGCCTGGTCGCCTACTTCGAGAGCCCGGCCTATCCCGGCGAGCGGCTGCCTGCTTGGTGCGAGCAGTTCGTCACCGCCGGGTACGCGCACTACTGCACCCTGCTGCCCACCGCATTCGCCGACGAAGAGAGCGGCGTACGACCGGTCGCGGCCATGCTCGGATTCCTGTTCAGCATGGAGGGCCTGGCCCTGAGCCTGGGCTGTGAGCGCACCCAGCTGGAACTGGCCGTCCAGCAGTCCGCCCCGCAGACCCCGTCCAAGTCGGCGCTCTTCTGGGCCGCGCAGCATCAGCTCGGCACGCTGACCATCGGCGATCTCCGCGAACGCTGCGACGAGCTTCTCGCCAATCCCCTCGTCGTCCCCAGCTTTCCCCAGTACGTCAGCGGCTTCGTCCATGCTCTGGAGCCGGTACCGCGCCTGGCCCCGTTCGTCGTGGAGACCCTCTCCAAAGCCTTCGCCCGCCTCCCGGACCCCGTGCTGCTGCCCTGGCTCCCCACCCTGATCACCACGCTGAAGAAGGAGGTCCCCGAACTCGTCCCGTTGCTCACCCGCGAAGCGGGCCGGACCTTCCCGGGCAACCTGCCCAGCCTCGACACCTGGACGGCCCCCTGGAACCGTCCCAGCAAACCGGTTGCCGCCACGAAGCAGACGGCCGCTGCCGGACAAAGCCCGAACGCGGTCAGGGCTCGACGGCTGGTGGACGCTCATCCCAGCACCGCTCTGGGCGTCGCCGGGCTGCTGGGGCGGCCGGACGCATGGAAGCCGGCCGAGACCGGAGAGGCGAGGGCACCGGGGACGGATCAAGCCGCAGCGCTTCTGAACCGGTACCCAGACACCACAAGTACGGTGGCAACGCTGCTCAACGGCTGATCGAGGGCCAGCGGCCAAGTTGCTCCTGACGGCGCAGCTCATTGCCGCTGGCCCCCTCGAACACCCACGACCCAGCGAGAAAACCTTCAAGCCGACAGCTGATGAACCAGTTGAGTTGCCGTCGCCGCCCGCAATGCCGAACTCTGGTTCAGTCGGCCGCGACCGATTGGGCCGACACCGCGAACGCGCACGCCGACTCGACGCTCCTGACCGGGCGAACATCAGCCCGCGCGCGAATACGCGGCGTCCTTGAACGGCGAGGGTCCAAATGCCGGGGTAGATAGCCCTGCCCCAGCCAGACCAGTCCTAAGTCGATCATCTGGTTCAGCTGGGAGACGTGACCCACAGTTCGGACGGAAGGACGCGTGGTGCCAGCCCAGCAGCGTCCATATCCAGGACCGCAGCACCTTCCGCGACCGTTCAGTCACCGGCCGCAGAGAACTCCCGACACCCCCGGCGAGGCTTAGCGCTTCTTCCACCGAGCTTCGCTAGAAAGGCCTGCAACCCACCGCAGTGGCGGGGCCAGGGAGGGCAGAGGTTGTGGCGATGGACGACGAGCAGACCAACAGCAACGCGGAGCTGCCCGAGCTACCCGACGTTCCCTTCCTCGAGCTCTCCGAAGGCCGGCTGCAAGGCGTCGTCTCCAGCGAGTCCCAGGCCGAGCGGGTCTACGCCTCGTCCATCTCCGCCGGGGACCATGGCCTGAGCTGCTGTTCCAACGATGACCTGCGCTGTGGCGGACTCGGCGAGAGCCAGGCCTGCCGGCACATCGAGGCCCTGCTGGCCCAGGCGATCCGCGAGTTCGGGGCCCAGCGGGTCGCCCGATACCTGAAGATCGACATCGCCGAGGGTGCGGCACTGAGCAACGGGCTGCACCCGATCAGCGCGCCCAGTCATGCCCCCGAGATCTTCCGCAGCTTTCTGCGGCACATGACCTACCTTCAGATGCCGGTCACCGGAACGCCTACCGTGTAGCTGCGGCGAACGGAACTGCGAGCAGAAGGCGGGCCAGGCATGCCTGAGATCAGCAAGGTGGCGGTGCTCGACGACTACCAGGGTGTTGCCCTGACCTACGCCGACTGGCCCAGCCTGCCGGGCAACCCGCAGATCACCGTCTTCCAGGAGCCGTTCGCCGACCCGTCCGCGGTGGTCGAGAGCCTGGCCCCGTTCGACGTGGTGGTGGCCATGCGCGAGCGCACCCGCTTCCCCGCGGAGGTGCTCCGCCGGCTCCCCAACCTCAGGCTGCTGGTCACGACCGGCATGGTGAACGCGGCCATCGATGTCGCCGCGGCCCGTGAGCTGGGCGTCACCGTGACCGGCACCCGCTCGGCCGGGCAGCCGACGGTCGAGCTGACCTGGGCCCTCATCCTGGCTCTGGCCCGCCACATCCCCGCTGAGGATCAGCGCATCCGGGACGGTGGCTGGCAGTCCACGGTCGGCGCCGATCTCGGAGGCCAGCGGCTGGGCGTGATCGGTCTGGGCCGGATCGGCAGCGCGGTAGCTCACATCGGCGTGGCCTTCGGCATGGACGTGATGGCCTGGAGCGCGAATCTCGATCCGAAGCACGCTCGTTCACTGGGGACGACGCCGGTGAGCAAGGACGAGCTCCTCGCCGCCGCCGACGTGGTGACGGTGCACCTCAAGCTCTCCGAGCGCAGCCAGGGTCTCATTGGCGAACGCGAACTCGCCCTGATGAAGCCGACCGCGCTCCTGATCAACAGTTCTCGCGGCCCCATCATCGATGAGGACGCACTGCTGCGGGCCCTGCACGAGAACCGAATCGGGGGCGCCGGCCTGGACGTCTACGCCACCGAACCTCTCCCCGCCGACTCCCCCTGGCGAACCGCTCCCCGCACGGTGCTCACCCCGCACTTGGGTTACGTCAGTGACAAGACCTACACCACCTTCTTTTCCGACGCTGTTGAGGACATTCGAGCTTTTGCGGCCGACCGCCCGGTCCGGGAGATTTCGGAATAGCGGAGATGCCCACCGACGAGGAAACCCGCCTGATCGTGATCCGCGGCAATTCCGGATCGGGCAAGAGCACGATCGCCCGACGCCTGCGGCTCCAGGCCGGGCGCGGCTGCGCCCTCGTCGAGCAGGACTATCTGCGCCGGATCTTGCTTCGTGAGAAAGACACCAGCCCGGGACTGGCTCCGGCGCTCATCGAGCACAACGTGCAGTTCCTGCTGCGGAACAGTTACCACGTCATCCTCGAGGGCATCCTGTTCACCGGCCGCTACGGCGAGATGCTGCGCCGTCTCAAGGCCGGCCACACCGGGCCGGCCCACTTCTTCTACCTCGACGTCAGCTTCGCCGAAACCGTCCGCCGGCACGCCACTCGCCCTCAAGCCGAAGAGTTCACCGCCGAGCAAATGCGGGACTGGTACGCGGAACTGGACGTACTGGATGGCGTGAACGAAGCCGTGATCGCCGAAAACTCCTCCGAAGAAGCCACCTTGAATCTGATAGCCCAGGCTTCCGGGATCGGCCATCCGCTCATGTGAGCAGCGCGGCGGGCCCGACCGGTTCTACATTTGCCCCATGCATCGCAGCCGCTTCTCCACCCTGCTCATCGACGTTCCTCAGGACCAGGTCCCGGCCGCCACCACCTTCTGGTCGTCCGCTTTCGGAGTCCCCGCCACCCCGGTACCCGGCGAGGAGCAGTTCACCGGGCTGCGCGGCGCCTTCCCCGGCCTGGTAACCGCGCTCCAGTCGATCGACGACGCCCCGCGCTACCACCTCGACTTCGAGACCGACGACCTCGACGCCGAGACCGCCCGCCTGATCGCCCTCGGCGCAGTGGAGGTCGGCCGCTGGCTGGACTGCCGCACGCTGCGCGCCCCCGGCGGCCACCTGCTCTGCGTCATTCCGGTACACAGCGACCCGGAGGAATTCCAGCGCCTGGCCACCGTCTGGGAGTAAGCCTCAACCGGGCTTTCCGGCCATGAGCCAGCGTTCCCCCGAGACCCGCACCAGCACCCGCGAAGCCCCACTGCCGTCGATTGTGGCCGGGTTCCAGTCGTACTTGGCCATGAACGCGCTCATCACGACGGCAGGGAACTCGGCCGCAGAATGGACTTCGGCAAGACCCTGAGCCACCAGAGGACGATCGGGATCGGTGAGAGTAAGAACCACCCGCGGATCAGCGCGAACGTTGCGCACCTTGACGCTCGTGGCCCGACACCCGATCCACCAGGTATCGCTGATGTAGACGAACCAGACCGGCGTGATGTGAGCTGACCCGTCGGGCCGCAGGGTGCACAGCCAGACTCCCCGCTCGGTCTGCAGACGATGGTCACCCGACTCGTCCATCTTCACCAACCCCTCCGCCAGGATTCCCGATACCGCCCGCACCCGCGTACATCCCGCCTCTGCCGATCGCTGGCGCAGACTGCAGACCATGCCCGGAAACCGAGACAAGGTCAGCTCCGCGACCCTGACCTTCATCTACGGCGGCACGAAAACCGCAAGCGCCTAACCCACTGACCCGGCCTTCCACCGTGCCCTGAGCCCCGCGGACCAGCACCCAATCACCGTGCTGGACGTAAACCAGATCCACCGCGGCAGCAGAAGGCCACCCCTGATCGGTCAGGAGAGCGGCACCGGCAAACGCAGCAGCCAGCGCCAGACCCGCCCCCGCCGTGACCACCACCGCATTTCGGCGCAACCGACGCCGTTCACCATCGCGCATGACCGCATCCAGGTCGAACTCCGGAGGACCCAACGGCGGCCCGGCCTCGGCCATTTCTTTCAGACGCCCTGAGAGATCACCCGACTGTCGACCACCTCGCACCGCGCTCACCGAGTGCCTCCACCGTTCTCACCGAGGTCCAGCGCGGGCACGGAATCTGACCCGCGCAACGCAGAGGCCATGGAACGCGCTGGAGACCGGTCGAGAGATTCTTCGCCGACGAAGCCCTCCCCCAGCAGATACCGCAACTTCCCGACCGCATCAGAACACTGCCGTTTCACGGTGCCCGGGGTAGTACCCATGATCTGCGCAACCTCACTAATCGGCCGATCCTCGATGTAACGCAACACCACGGCCGCCCGCTGGCGCGTAGTCAATGCCGCCAGAGCACGAGCCAGGTCTAACCCCAGATCAGTGCCACCCGTAGTGTCGTACCCCGCATCAGGCAACTCTTCGGTGCTGTGTTCCCGCCGCCACGGCCGACGCTTCTCATTCAGCATGTGCCGCACCAGAATTGCCCTTAGGTAAGCACCGGGCCAGGCCACGTCGTGCACCCGAGGCCACGCGACGTACATCCGTTCCAACGCCCCCTGCACGTAATCGTCCGCCCGATGCACATCCCCGCAGACGTGTAACGCAAACCGCCGTAACCGCGGAAGCTCGGCCAACACCATCACTTGGAAGCGGTCTTTCAGATCCTGCCTCATCGTCCCCCACCGTTTCGGCCACGCCCCCGCACCGCCGGACCGACAGTTTCCCGCCGGTCCGGCGGCTTTTCGCAAGGCTGCAGGTCAGCCGATACCCCAGGCGCCAGCCACCAGCCCGGCCCGCGGCGACCAGGTGATGCCCCCGGGCTCGACGCCCTGATACGTGACCGTGATGCTCTTGGTCGTCTTCGGCTTCAGCGTGACCTTGGTGCCGTTGACCGCCGAGTGCCGATCCCCGTCCTGGTCGACCCAGACGAAGGAGGCCGGGCGCAGCGAGACCTTCTGCAGCGCCTCAATGTCCAGCCGCACGGTTCCCTTACCCTTGGCGTGCACCGCGGACTGGGCGGTCACCCGAGCCGCCACCACCCCGGCCTTGTAGATCGACACCACCGCGTTGCGCTGGACGTAACTGGGCGACAGCAGGGCCGGAGCACCGGCGGCGGCCGCTCCCTTCACCTTCCACACGCCGATCGAGTTCTCCCGCCGCGGGGCCCAGATGACGTTGCCGTCGGCCACGCCGTCGAACCTGATCGACACCGTCTCGGTGTGTCCGGCCAGGACCCGGATCTTGCGGACCGGGTTGAACGCCTGGTGATCGCCGGAGCGGTCGGCCCAGACGAACTCGCCGGCCCGGAACCCGAAGGCCTGGTTGGCCTTGACGCTCAGCACCAGCTTGCCCTTACGCCCGGGATGCGCGGCCGACCTGACCGTCACCGCCGCCATCGGCAGGCCCTGTCGGAACACCACCACCTTCGACCCGCGCTGCACGTAGGCGATCTGGTCGCCGGTCGGCGGCAGACCCGCCGCGGCCCGGACGGGCCCCTCACCCGACACCGCCCCGGCGTGAGCGGCCGGTGCCACCAGCATCGAACCGCCGGCCAGGGCTGCGCACGTGGCCAGGGCCGCTGCCCCCATCGTGGTCACCTTGTTCATCAGCATGTCTCCCCTCGACCCGACAGCGCTTTCGCTGTCGCCCGAAAGAACACCGCCAGCCCCCGGCCGGGTTGAGTCGAGCATCGAAAAACTTTCTGAACCCTCTCGCCGGGACCGCCCCGGCTGAGGATCATGAACACCATGAGTCCCAGCGGCATCACTCAGTGGCAGGAGTTCCTGTCCGAGTTCAGTTCCCGAACGCCGCCGGACCGGAACGGCGCCACCGAGGACCAGCTCCGGGCCACCGAGCAGCGCCTGGGCACCAGCCTTCCGCCCAGCCTGCGAACATTCTTGGCCTGCAGCAACGGCTGGCCGACCGAGGACGCGCTGTTCGGCCTGTGCTCCACCGACGAGCTGCGCTGGACCAACGACGCGGCCCACGACCTGGTCGACCTGTGGTCCAGCTTCGAGGAGATCATCGAGCTGATCGCCCGCTGCCTGGTCGTGCTCGATCGCGGGGACGGCCGCTACGGCCTGCTGGACGCGGCCCGGCCGACCGAGGACGGCGAATGGACGGCCTACGCCTGGGCCGCCGGCGACGGAGGCACACCCCAGCCCTTCCCCAGCTTCTCCGCCCTGGTCACCGCGCTGGCCGACGAAGACCAGCCCGACCAGGAGCCGACCCGCGTGAAAACTCCATGATCACGAGGGCAAAAGTCCATGATCACGGGGAAAGAAGTCCATGATCACGGGGGCGGAGCTGCATGATCACGGCGGAATAGGGAAGGGCAAGGGGCGGGGCAGCGGGCGAGAAGGGGCCGGAGGGGTTACCAGCTGGTGGGGAGGGGGCGGCCTTCTTCGTAGCCGGCGGGGGACTGCATTCCGATGACCACCCGGTCCGCGAACTCGGCCACGCTGCGGGCACCGACGTAGGTGAAGGCGGAGCGGACGCCGGAGGTGATCTGGTCGAGCAGGTCCTCCACTCCGGGGCGGGCCGGGTCGAGGTACATCCGGGAGCTCGAGATGCCCTCCTCGAACAGCCCCTTGCGAGCCCGCTGGAACGGGGAGTCGGCCTTGGTCCGGGCGGCGACGGCGCGGGCCGAGGCCATTCCGAAGCTTTCCTTGTACGGCCGTCCGGAAGCGTCCACGGCCAGGTCGCCGGGGCTTTCATGGGTACCCGCGAACCAGGAGCCGACCATCACCTGGCTGGCTCCGGCGGCCAGCGCGAGGGCCACGTCGCGGGGGTGGCGCACGCCGCCGTCGGCCCAGACGTGCCCGCCCACCTCGCGGGCGGCGGCCGAGCACTCCAGAACGGCGGAGAACTGGGGACGCCCGACACCGGTCATCATCCGGGTGGTGCACATCGCGCCGGGGCCGACCCCGACCTTGACGATGTTCGCGCCCGCCGCGATCAGGTCCCGCGTGCCCTCGGCGGTCACCACGTTCCCGGCCACCACCGGCACCTGCGGATCCACCGAGCGGACGGCGGCCAGCGCCTCCAGCATCTTCTCCTGGTGCCCGTGCGCGGTGTCCACGACCAGCGTGTCGATCCCCGCGTCGAGCAGGGCCTTGGTGGTCGCGGCGACGTCTCCGTTGATCCCCACGGCGCCCGCGATCCGGAGCCGGCCGGAGGCGTCCAGAGCCGGCGTGTAAACCGTCGAGCGCAGAGCTCCGGTCCTGGTCAGTGCGCCGACCAGGATCCCGTCCCGGACCACCGGGGCGAATCGGCGCCGCGTCTCGTGCAGTACGCCGAAGGCGGCTTCGAGGTCGGCCTCGGCGGTGTCCGCGTCGATGGAGACCACCCCCGGTGTCATTACCGACCCCACCTGGGTGAACCGATCGACGTCCGTACAGTCGGCCGCCGTGACGACCCCCCGAACGTGACGCGAAGCGTCCAGAACCACTGCTGCTCCGTGAGCGCGCTTGGGCAGCAGGTTCAGCACGTCGGTGACGGTGTCGTGCTCGTGGACCTCGACCGGCGTCTCGAAGATCGGATGCCGTTGCTTCACCCACTCGACGACCTCCGCGACCACGTCGAGCGGCAGGTCCTGGGGTAGTACGGCCATTCCGCCGCGGCGGGCCAGGGTCTCTGCCATCCGCCGCCCGGAGATCGCCGTCATGTTGGCCACGACCACGGGGATCGTGGTGCCGGTGCCGTCGGCGCTGGCCAGGTCCACGTCGAAGCGGGACGTGACGGAGGAGCGGCCGGGGGCGATGAACACGTCGTTGTAGGTCAGGTCGCGTTGCGGCCGGTGGTCATCGAGGAAGCGCACGGCGTACTCCAGACAGGGGAGGTCGGATCCCGACAGTTAACGACAGTAAACGACCCGGTACGCCACCGGAGTGCCCGCCGATCCGCCACCTAGGTGGCTTGCTCACATTTCCCCACCCTGCCCCGCCCCGCGGGGTGGTCGTGAGTCATGATGGCCCTGATGCCTGAACACTCCGCCCAGGACGCCCACCCGGCCGCCTGCTGTGCTCCCTCGCGGGAGCCGGTCGTCGATCTGACCATCGATTTCGGCCCCGCCCGAAGCACGACCAAGCAGCTCAAGCCGGGTATCCACAGCATCGAGCAGTGCCTGGTGCCCAAGCAGACCTTCGCGATGGGCGACCACCAGGGCGACGGCCGGCGCTCGGACGGCGAGACCCCGGTGCACCCGGTCAGCGTCTCGGCGTTCAGCATCGACGCGACCACGGTGACCAACGCCGACTGGGCCACCTTCACCGACGCCACCGGCTACCGGACCGAGGCGGAGACCTTCGGCTTCTCCGCCGTCTTCCACCTGGCCCTGGCCGCCGACCCGGCCGACGTGGTCGGGCAGCCGCTGGCCACCCCCTGGTGGCTCGGCGTCAAGGCGGCGGACTGGAGCCACCCGGGCGGGCGGCACTCCGGCATCGACGACCTGATGGACCACCCGGTCACCCACGTCAGCTGGAACGACGCGGTGGCCTACTGCGCCTGGGCCGAGCGCCGCCTGCCCACCGAGGCGGAGTGGGAGTGCGCGGCCCGCGGCGGTCTGGCCGGGCTGCGCTACCCCTGGGGCAACGACGAGATGGTCGACGAGAAGTGGCCCTGCAACATCTGGCAGGGCACCTTCCCGGGCACCAACACGCTGGAGGACGGCTGGCTGACCACCGCCCCCGTGCGCAGTTACGAACCGAACGGCTACGGACTGTGGCAGCCGATCGGCAACGTCTGGGAGTGGTGCTCGGACTGGGCGCACGGCGCCTACTACCGGTTCTGCCTCGGCCGCGGGGTGGTCACCGACCCGCAGGGCCCGGACGGCGGCGGCCAGAAGTCCATGCGCGGCGGCTCTTTCCTGTGCCACCCGTCCTACTGCAACCGCTATCGCAACGCGGCCCGCTCGGCCAACACCCCGGACTCCTCGATGGCGAACACCGGCTTCCGGACCGTCGCGCTCGGCTGAGCCCCGGACCAGCCGCTCACAGCCTGCTGTTACCGGGTACTTGACCCACCTTTGAGCCCGGCCCCGCGACGATCGTCGAGCGTTCGTGGACGCCCTGCCGATGCCCTGAACTTCGGCAGGGACGTCCTTTCACCATGCTCGAAAGGTCTGACCGATGAAGACGCCCCTGACGCGCCGCTCGCTGAAGAACGCCCGAAGGCGCCGCGTGTACCTGGTCTCGGCCGCGCTCACCGCGCTGGTCCTGGCCGCCGGAAGCACCGCCTTCGCCGTGCAGTCGAACGGCGGCACCGCTTCGAAGAACACCGCCCCGAGCACCACGGTGAAGAGCGCCGTCCGGGCCCACCCGGCCTCGGACGGTAAGCGCAAGCACCACAAGAAGCGGCCGACCAGCACGCCGACCGTGGCCCCGTCGAGCACACCGACCGCCTCCGCGTCGAACTCCGCGACCGCGGCACCGACCGTCTCGAGCACACCGACGGCCACGAAAACCACGGCCACCACCGCGCCTTCCAGTACTACCGCGCCGGCCGCGGCCGGTAGCACGGAGAACTGGGCCAGCAACGTCTCCTCGCTGTACCAGAAGTACGCCCGCGGCGGCAGTTCGGTCACCGGCGGCGTCAGCGACGCGGCCGCCAAGGACGGCAAGGCGCTGAACCTGACCATCCCGGCCGGCGCGGGGGCATCTCCCTCGAACGCCGCCGAGGTGGCCACCAACAAGGAGTTCACCACCGGCAGCTTCAGCAGCCGGGTCAGGACCGCCGACTGCTCCGCGCAGCCGAACACCGGTGCGGTGACCGGGATCTTCACCTTCGGCAACGACGGCACCGACCAGGACGGCGACGGTCTCACCGACAACAGTGAGATCGACATCGAGGTGCTCTGCGCCCGGCCGGACGTGCTGAACCTGACCATCTACACCGACTACGAGGACGCCACCGCGAAGTCCCAGCGGGTCTCCCGGGTCGTCGACCTGAAGGCCGGCAAGGTCCTCTCGACCTGCTACTACACCGACTTCTCGGGGAACTGCAAAGAGACCCTGACCGGCAGCCAGGCGAGCCCGGCCACGGTCCCGGCGATCGCCGGCTTCGACTCCTCGAAGAGCTACAACGACTACCGGATCGACTGGACCAAGACCGGCGTGAAGTTCACTCTCACCCCGGATTCCGGCTCCGCCATCACGCTCTGGGACTACCAGGGCCCGGCCGACCGGATCCCGGCCCGCCCGGCCAGCTACCTGGTCAACCTCTGGCACACCAGCGACTGGGCGGCCGAGGGCAAGCCGAACTCGGTTGCCGCGCCGTCGGCCCCGCTGACCGTCGCGGTCGACTCCAGCACCACCAGCTGACCGAGCCCGGCCACCAGCAAGCGGCCAGCACCTGGACCAGCGTCCAGGTGCTGGCCGCTTTTTTGGGTAATGAAGGACGCCGGTGAGGGCCCGGGTTCCCAAAGAACCGAGCCAGGCATGACCCCGAAAGCCGTTCTCCAGAGGCAGTAAGCGTGGGCGCAGCCCACTCCGCCAGGGCAATGCACACCCCCGCACAGCCGCCTTCGGTGCCCACCAGCGTCACTCATTGAGAGACCCAAGGGGAACCAGGGCAAACGCAATCGTGCCCCCTCTCCCAAGGAGAGGGGGCACGATCAGGTAAGGATCAGATCAGCAGGCTCCGCCGTCTACCCACACGTCCTGAGCGTTGGCGCCCGGCTTGTCGCCGTACGTCCACCATTTCGCCGTCCAAGCGTGACCGGTGTACGAAACCCGCTGGCCGCCGGTGTAAGCCGTCGTCGCACTCCACGCCGACAGGCCGGTGCAACCGGTGGTCGGCGGCTTGGTCGTCGGCGGGGCCGTGGTGGTGGTCGCCGTCGGAGTCGGGGTGGACGTGGTCGGCGGCGTGGTCGGCGGCGTCGTGGTGCCCCCGCCGCCCGGAAGGCTGGCCAGGTGGCCGCCCACGGTGTTGGCCCAGTTGTAGCCGTTGGACGCGTCCCAGTTGATCGACCAGGTCATCGCGCCGCGCAGGGTCGGGTACTTCGCGGTGGGCTTGTAGGAGCCGCAGTTCGTGCCCATGGTCAGGCAGTCGAGGGCGTTGTTGACCACCGAGGGGGCCACGTAGCCGCTGCCCGCGCCGCTGGTGCTGGCGGGCAGGCCGAGACCGACCTGGTCGGCCCGCAGGTGACCGTTGAGCAGGATGTCGGCCAGCGCGGTCTCGAAGTCGACCGTGCCCGAGTTGTAGACCTTGCCGTCCTGCCCGATCATGCTGCCGGAGTTGTAGTACTGCGTGTTGACCACAGTGATCAGGTCTTTCACCTGGTCGATCAGCTGCAGGTAGGAACCGCCGGGCTGCACGTAGATGGTCTCCGGGGCCATCGTCAGCACGAAGCCCGAACCCGCCTTACCGGCCAGCGACTTCAGCGCGCTGGTCATGTTGGCCAGGTTCGGCGCGTTCTCCAGGTCGATGTCGACCCCGTCGAAGCCGTACTTCTGCATCAGCGCGTAACTGGTGTTGGCGAAGGCGGTGGAGGAGGCCGCGTCCGGCAGCGAGATCGCGCCGTTCTGGCCACCGACCGAGAGGACCACCTTCTGGCCGCGGGCCTTCAGCGTGGCCACGTCCGCCTTGAACTGCGCGTCGGTGTATCCGCCCAGGGCCGAGGACAATCCGGAGTCGAGGGTGAAGCTGATCGCCCCGGACTGGCTCGGCACGGCGTCGGCGAAGGACACCGCCACGATCCCGTAGCGGGTCGGAACATCGGCCAGCTTCAGCGGTTTCGCGCCGTTGACGAAGTTCTGCCAGTAGCCGGTCAGCAGGTGAGTGGGCAGCGCGGGGGCGGCGCTGGCCGCCCCCGACCCGAGCGCCGTGGTGACGGCCAGCGTCGCCACGGTCGCCAGGAGGGCGAACAACCCGATCAGGGTCCGGGGGGATCGCCAGTGCAGACTGGATCTTTCGGGGACTGTGAGGCGTCGGCTCATCAGGGACTCCGGCTGTTCAGGGGCGGTCCGGCTGGGTCAGGGTCAGCCGGCATCAAGCCATAATTAGTGAATATTCTTCACTAATTATTTCTACAACCGTAGCAGCGGCCTTGGACCCGGGGAAGGCGCGAAATATCGTTTTCACATTCATTTAGGCGTCTGACAAGCAACTTCTGACGGATCGTCGCGTCGCCGAACGGTCCGGCCGGATGAAGGACCCCCGCCGGGAGGCCGGAGGCCCTTCCTGATCACGGCATTCGGACGACGACCTTGCCCTGTTCCGGAGTCGGGTTCAGAGCCCGCCGGTAGGCCGCCTCGATCTCGACCGCGTGCAGAACATCCGTGACGTAGCCGGTCTCCAGTTCCGGATGCGCGGCCAGGTAGGCGTCCGCCGCGCCGAGCATCCGGCGCCGGTCCACCGTGATGGCCGAGCGCAAGGTCAGGTTCTTGCGCTGCAACCGGCGCAGGTTCACGCTCTGGGAGGCCTCGTCGGCCACGCCGAACAGGTAGATCTCACCGCCGAACGCGGCCGCCTGGATCGCGTCGTTCACCGTGCCGGCCTGATGCCCGATGCACTCGACCACCAGCTCCGGCTCGAGCGTCGTGTCCCGCGCCCAGCGGTCGGAGGAGGACCAGACCACCTCGTCCACCCCGAACCGGGTCCCGATCGCCGTGCGGTTCACCCGATCCACCCCGACGATCCGGCCCGCCCCGCGATCGCGCAGCACATGGGCGAAGAGCAGGCCGATCGGCCCGAGCCCGAGCACCGCCACGTTCTTGCCCGCCACCTCGCCCATCTTCTCGACCGCGTACAAGACGCAGGCGAGCGGCTGAATGGCCACTGCGGTCTCGGGTTTCAGGTCAGCCCGGTACCGGGCCACCTCGTCCCCGCTGGTGACCACGTACTCGGCCACCCCGTCGGTCCGGCTCGCCCACCCGACCACCTCGTCGCCCACCTCGTGATCGGGATGCGCCGACGCCACCACCCGCCCGGTGATCTCGTGCAACGGGAACCCCGGCACCCCGAACATGCTCTCCTTCGAGGTGCTGCCCGGAGTCGTCGCGCCCTGGAAGAACGGCAGGTCGCTGCCGCAGATCCCGCCGGACGTGGTCCGCAGCACCACCCGCCCGGGCCCGGGCTCCTCCGGCTCCGCCACCGAGCACCGCTCGAACCGCCCTGGCCCCGCCAGCCGATAAGCCCACATTCCGCTCACCCTCCACCCGTCGACCACACCGTGACCGGACAGGCTAATTCTCCCGGGCCCCGCTGTGCGGCCCGAGCCGGTGAGCGGCTTCGGTAGGTCCGGGAGAGGTCAGCGACGGGACGGCTGCTGGGCCAGCCACTCGGCGAAGGTCTGGGTGGTGTGCCCGGCGCCCGGCCCGGTGACCAGGGTGCCGTTGCGCATCGCCCGGCCGCCCGCGCCGGGCACCGGTACGGGGAGGACGAAACCGCCTGCGCCGGTGTGCTTCAGGTAGGCGCGGGCCATCTGCACCATCTTCTCCTCGCGCGGGCCGCCGAGGTCGGGGACCCGGCCGGCGGCGGGGTTCACCACGAGGTCGACCAGGTACTCGGCGACCTGACGGGCGGCGACCGGCTCGTTGCGCATCACCGGTACCGGGTACACCGGACCCAGCTTCAGCTGGGCCAGGATCTGACCGGCGAACTCGTGGAACTGGGTGGCGCGCAGGATGGTCCAGGGCACCTGGCCCGCCTCGACCAGCCTTTCCTGCAGCACCTTGCCGGCGTAGTAGCCGTGCGGCGCCCGGTCGATCCCGACGATCGAGAGCACCACGTGGTGCCGCACCCCGGCCGCCTGCTCGGCGGCCAGCAGGTTGCGGGTGACCGCGCCGAAGAACGCCTCCGACTCCGAGCCCTTCTGGGTCGGCACGGAGGTCGCGTCGATCACCCCGTCCACGCCGTCCAGCGCCAGCCCCTCCCCCGTGACCAGGTCGAACCCGGCCGACCGGGTCAGGACCAGGGGCTCGTGGCCGCCCTCGGTCAGCACGTCGACCACGTGGCGCCCGACGGTGCCGGTACCCCCGGCCACCGCGATCCTCATCGGGTCGCCTGCCAGTCGGCCAGGGTGATCTCGGACAGGATCGCCGGACCGGTCGGAACCAGGCTGTCCTGCTGCAGCCGGCCCCCGCCGTAGGTGGCTTCCGGGTCGGTGACGATGTCGGTGCCCGGCACGCCGAGCCGAAGGAACTCGTCCAGGCCGAAGCGCTCGGGACCGGCGATGTCGAGGTGGCCGTTCTTCGGCTCGGCGGTCACGACCTCGACGACGATCCGGGACACCTCCGAGGACGCGATCGGCTGGATGAACGCGGAAGGCGCCCGGACGACACCGGTTGCGTCGGTCGACATCCCGACGATGCCGGGCGCGAACTCGAAGAACTGGGTGGCCCGGACGATCGAGTAGGGCACCGGGCCGCTGCTGATCAGCTCCTCCTGGGCCACCTTGGCCCGCATGTAGCCACTGTCCGGGATCCGGTCGGCGCCGACGATGGAGACCGCCACGTGGTGCCGCACCCCGGCCTCCTGCTCGGCCTTGAGCAGCACCCCGGTCGAGGTGGTGAAGAAGTCCAGCACGTCCTGG
This sequence comes from Kineosporia aurantiaca JCM 3230, assembly GCA_000719025.1. GTDB lineage: Bacteria > Actinomycetota > Actinomycetes > Actinomycetales > Kineosporiaceae > Kineosporia > Kineosporia aurantiaca. Next base: position 425,761 of record JODP01000006.1, on the reverse strand, counting down.
TCGGCGAAGGACGGCGAGTTGGTCACGTCCACCACCGCATCGGCGCCGGTCAGCACCTCGGCGACGCCCTCGCCGGTGAGCGTGTTCACCCCGCTCGACGGCGAGGCCGACACCGCCTCGTGCCCCTGCGACCGCAGGAGCTCGATGACCTGGGACCCGACCAGACCACTGCCACCGACCACGACAACCTTCATGACCTGCCACCTCTTCGCTGCGGAATTGAACTCGGACATTTCCTGTCCGGGTATGCCGACAGCTTACTCGGACACATTCAGTCCGAGTCAACTACGATGTGCGGATGAAGATGTCCGACGGCGTCGAGTGGGCGGTGCACTGCTGCGTGGTGCTCACCGCGGCCGGGAACCCGGTTCCCGCCGCCCGATTGGCCGAGTTCCACGACGTGTCCAGCAGCTATCTGGCCAAGCAGTTGCAGGCGCTGTCCCGGGCGAAGATCATCCGGTCGGTCCAGGGCAAGGACGGCGGATACGTCCTGGGGCGCCCACCCGGTGAGATCAGCGTTTACGACATCGTCAGAGCAGTGGACGGCGGTCGGCCCGCCTTCGTCTGCACGGAGATCCGCCAGCGCGGCCCGATGGGCAGCACCCCGGACCAGTGCCTGGAGCCGTGCGGCATCGCCCGGACCATGGCGGTGGCCGAGCGGGCCTGGCGGGATTCGCTACGGGGGGTAACCGTTCTCGATCTGGCGACCGAGGTGGCGGGCAAGCGCGACACCACCGACAGCCGGCGCCTGACCGCCTGGCTCAACGGCGACAACCCCGGTGACCTCGATAGCGGAGATGCCGTTACCGTTTCGTAAGCTAGGGTTCCGGGCGTCCGAGAAACGTTCGAAGGAGATACTCGTGACCCTGGGTAACCGTTTGACCATCGGAGGACTGGCCGCGCTGAGCACCGGAGGCCTGGTCCTGAGCCTGGCCGGCCCCGCGCAGGCGGCCGTGCCGACCTGCCACGGCGAGAAGGCCACGATCGTCGGCACGACCAGCGCGGACAGCTTGATCGGAACCGGGGGCCGGGACGTGATCGTGAGCCTGGCCGGGGACGACTTCATCGAGGGGAACGGCGGGAACGACCTGGTCTGCGCCGGCCCGGGCAACGACGTGGTCTCCGGGGGCAAGGGCGACGACCAGCTCTACGGCGACAGCGGGGTCGACCTGCTCACCGGCAACTCCGGGAACGACCGGATCTGGGGCGGTTCCGGCGTCGACACCCTGATCGGCAGCGCCGGTACCGACCTGCTCTGGGGCAACTCCGGATCCGACGACCTGGCCGGAGGGGCGGGCAACGACTCGGTCAGCGGCGGCGACGGGGTGGACGATCTGCGCGGGGATGCCGGCAACGACAAGCTTCTGGGCGGCGCCGGGGCCGACTATCTGGCCGGTGGGGCCGGTAAGGACGTGCTGAACGGCGGCTCCGGGGCGGACAGCGAGTACCAGGGCACCGGGCCGCGCTGAACTCCTTGAACCACCAGCATCAGACTGTGCACCACATCACAGGTGATATCCCCTATGCCCGGATTCGTGCCTCAGTAGGTTCACACATCCGGGCCTCCACTCGGAGGCCCCGGATGAATCAGGGAGCACTTGGTGAACGTGCGTAAGCGTTTTGCGATCTTCGGCGTGTCCGCCACCCTCGTCGGTGGCGCGCTGCTCGGAGCGGCGGTTCCGGCCCAGGCCGCGGCGACCCCGAAGTGCGCGGGCAAGACCGCCACCATCGTCGGCACCAACGCGTCCGAAGACATCGCCGGCACCTCCGGTAACGACGTGATCGTCGGCCTCGGCGGCGACGACTACATCGAGGGTCGCGGCGGGAACGACATCATCTGCGGCGGCGCCGGGGCCGACGTGATCGGCGGCCAGGCCGGGAACGACAAGCTGTACGGCGAGAGCGGCAAGGACTCGCTGGTCGGCGGTCCGGGCAACGACTACGTCTCCGGCGGCGCCAGCGCCGACACCGTCCTCGGAAGCACCGGCAACGACAAGCTTTACGGTGACGCCGGCGACGACATCATCACCGCGGCCGCGGGCAAGGACTGGGCCTCGGGCGGCTCGGGCAGCGACATCATCCTCGGTGGCGACGGCAACGACACGCTCTTCGGCAACGCCGGGAACGACGCCATCGCGGGCATGGGCGGCACCGACAAGCTCTCCGGGGGCACCGGCAAGAACAAGGTCTACCAGGGCAACTTCCCGAAGTCGAAGTAAGGTCCGGCGGATGCGCCCGGCCCCTCCCGGGCGGCCGGGCGCCTACTGCTTCCGGGTCCGGCGCGGGGCGGCCGAGCGCGGCGGACGGGCGCGCATCCGATCGCGCACCAGCCCGAGAATCCGGGTGAGCTCGGCGCTGTCGGCAACCGACAACGGCGCCAGCAGGTCGCGGACCACGCCCACGTGACCGGGCAGCACCTTCGCCAGCACCTCCCGGCCCGCCTCGGTCAGCGTCACGATGATGCTGCGCTCGTCCCCCGGCGCCGGGCCCCGGGTGATGTACCCGGCCTCCTCCAGCTTCTGCGCCTGATAGGTCACCCCGCTGCGACTGTGCACGAGCTGATCGGCCAGCTCGGTCATGGTGCGCGTACCGTCCGGGCCCTCGTCCAGGCCGGCCAGGATCTGGAACTGCATGAAGCTGATCCCGCCGTCGTCCCGCACCTGCTTCTCCACGCCGTGCTGGACCAGCGCCCCCACCTCGAGCAGGGCGAAATAGGGGGCGAACTCCGGCGGCACGCTGGTCGGCATGCTCCGGACCTTACCCGCGCACCCTTCGAAGTTGAAGCAAGACCTAGGGCAGGCCCGGGGACGAGAGCGTTCCCCAGCTCCAGCCGGAGATGTGCTCGATCCGGCCCCGCCACAGCACCGGCTCGGTGGGCGGGGTCGGCACGAAGGCCTGGCCCATCACGTACCGGGCGTTCTTCAGGTGCAGGTACTCGTACTCCTCGGGCTCCGGATCCTCGTTCAGCGGCTCGAGCACCTCGGTGACCGCCTCGTGCAGCCCCTTGTTCAGGTACCGCCGCAACGACAGCGCGATCGACTCACCGCCGTCCATCGTCTGGCCCAGCAGCCGCAACCACTCGTCCTGCCCGACCAGCACCCCGGTGACCAGCGCGCCGTCCACCGACACGGTGATCCCCAGATCGAACGAGGCGTGCTCGGCGATGCTCGCGAACAGCCGCAGGATCGGGTCGCCCCCGGCCACGGGTCCGACCGGGTCGAGCGTCATGGTGCCCAGGGCCACGGTGTCGTCCGTCATGGTCTCTCCCATCGGCGGCCGGGGGCCCGATCTCAAGCCGCGTTCGTCTTTTCGGGTTCGGCCGTCTGGGCGCAGGCCACCGGGGCCGGGTCGTAGACGTATTCGACGAGTTCGCCCAGCTTCGCCCGGGCCGCCGCCAGCGCCGCCATCTGCTGGTCGATCCGGTCCCGCTCGGCCAGCAGCAGCAGCCGGGTCTGCTCGGAGACCAGACCGGTGGTCATGCAGGGCATCAGCCCCTGAATGGTCTTGCTGGAAAGCCCGGCGGCGAAGAACATCTGGATCAGGCCGACCCGCTGCACCGCGGCCTCGTCGTAGTGCCGCTGGCCGCTCGAACTGCGGGAGGAGTGCAGCAGATCCTGCTCCTCGTAGTACCGCAGCGAGCGCACGCTGACCCCGGACCGGGCCGCCAGATCGCCGATGCGCATGAATTCACCCTTGCCTCTCACACTGATGTCAGGTTTTAGCGTACCCGCAGACGCCGCCCAGCGAGGGCGGCGCGGATACGAGGAGCACCTGATGAAGATCGCCGGATCCGTCGCCCTGGTCACCGGAGCCAACCGGGGAATCGGCCGGGCCCTGGCCGCCGGGCTGCTGGAACGAGGGGCCGCCAAGGTCTACGCGGCGGCCCGGACGCCGTCCTCGGTGGACCTGCCCGGGGTCGAGGTGGTTCCGCTCGACATCACCGATCCGGCCCAGGTGGCGGCCGCCGCCGAACTCGCCCAGGACGTCACGATCCTGGTCAACAACGCCGGGATCTCCACCGGGACCGCCCTGCTCACCAGCCCGGAAGCGGACATCCGCCGGGAGATGGAGGTGAACCTCTTCGGCTCGCTGGGCGTGACCCGGGCGTTCGCGCCGGCCCTGGTGCGCAACGGCGGCGGCGCCATCGTCAACGTGCTCTCGGCGTTGAGCTGGTACGCCTACCCGGGCAACGGCGCCTACGCGGTGTCCAAGGCGGCCGAGTGGGGGATGAACAACGCGCTGCGGCTGGAGTTGTTCGAACAGGGGACGCAGGTCACCGGCGTCCACCTGGCCATGGCCGACACCGACATGATGGCCGACTTCAAGCACCTCGGCCTGATGCCCACGTCCCAGGTCGCCGCGCTGACGCTGGACGGGGTGGAGGCCGGGAGCATGGAGGTGGTGGTGGACGACATCACCGCCTGGGTGAAGGCGTCCCTGGCCAAGGACCCGGCCGAGTTCTACACCCCGGAGTTCGCCAAGGGGCAGTTCAGCGCCTGAGTGCGCTCAGGCCGGGACCGGCGCGCTGGACTCCTCGGTGGCGTCCAGCCGCCCGGTCCGCTGCGCCCAGACCTCGAAGACCACCGTGAAGAACGGCGGGACGGACGAGCCGAGGGCCAGCAGGGTGGTACCCACCGACCAGCGCCGGGCCCGGGAGACCAGCAGGGTCAGCACCACGTAGGCGATGAAGACGCAGCCGTGGATCGGCCCGAAGATCTTCACCCCGGCCTCCGTGCTCTCCGGCACGTACTTGATGTACATGCCGACCAGCAGGCCGAGCCAGCTGACCGCCTCCGCGAAGGCGACGACGCGGAACGCGGTGACCAGGCGGTTGTCCATGAGCGGGGAGTTTGCCACGCCCGGTTGTGTGACCCGGCTCGCGCCCTTGCTCCATCCAGGTATTACCCGGTGCGCCCAACCCTGCGTAATTCTACGATCACGCCATGTCAATCACCGTCATCCTGGCCCGGCACAACGGCACCGGCGCGACCGCCAGTTCCGACGTCTACAACGACGCCGAGAACATCGAGATCACCGAGGCCGGGGTGCTCACCGTCGGCTGCGGCTGGCACGAGAACCGGGTGGTGGTCGGCGCCTACCCGTCGGGCAGCTGGCTGAACGCGTACGTGGACGCCGACCGGGAGTGGCGGCCGAACGAGACCGCCCGGGTGGCCTGAGTTCTCAGGTCTTGCGGTTGTACATCCGCAGGGCGATCGGCGAGAACACCGCGGTGATCACGGCGGAGGCGGCGAGCACGAACAGGATGTCGGGGGCTTCGGCCTCCTGGTTCATCAGCCCCCGGGCGGCCTCCACCAGCAGGGTGACCGGATTGACGTTCACGAAGGCCTGCAGCCAGCCCGGCATCGTGTCCGGTGGGGCGAACACCGAGCTGACGAAGGTGAGCGGGAACAGGACCATCATCGAGATCCCCATCACCGCGTTCGGCGTGCGCACCTTCAGCCCGAGGATCAGCCACAGCCAGCTCAGCGAGAAGCAGAAGGCCAGCAGCAGGACCACCGCGCCGGCCACGCCGAGCAGGCCGCCCGGGGGCCGGTAGCCGATCAGCACCCCCACGACGAGCACGATGGTGGACGCCATCAGGTACCGGAGGGTGTCTCCGAGCAGGGATCCGACCAGCAGCGACGGCCGCCACACCGGGAGCGAGCGGATCCGGTCGAAGACCCCCTTCTTGATGTCGGCGTTGATCGTCATCGCCGTGTACATGGTGATGAAGACGACCGTCTGGACCAGGATCCCGGGCAGCGCGTAGTGCAGGTACTCCTTCGGGGAGCCGGACACCGCGCCGCCGAAGACGTAGGTGAACATCAGCGTGAACATGATCGGGAACATGGTCACGTCGTAGAGCTGCTCGGGCACGTGCTTGATCTTCAGCAGGGCCCGCCAGCCGAAGGTGAGCGAGGAACTGACCGCCCCGGCCGGCGCCGGCCGTTGCGAAGAGCCCAGGGCCGCGACAATTTTCGCGTCTACCGTAGCCATGCCGAAACTTCCTGTTCTTGGCGGGGACGGCCGGTCAGGGCCAGGAACACCTCGTCGAGACTCGGCTGCCCGAGCGAGTACTCACTGACCACCAGACCGTGATCCCCGACCCGCTGCAGGGCGGCGGCCACGGCGGTGGGGTCGGTGACCCGCATCGACATGGATGCGGGGTCGGACTCGAGAGTCGGCTCGGAACCGAGCGATTCGGCCAGCAGCCGGGCCACCTTCTCCCGGTCGGCCGGCACGGCCACCCGGACCTTCACCGCGCCGGAACCGACCGAGGCCTTCAGCTCGCCGCTGGTGCCCTCGGCGATCACCCGGCCGTGGTCGATCACCGCGATCCGATCGGCCAGCTGGTCGGCCTCCTCCAGGTACTGGGTGGTCAGCAGGATCGTGGTGCCCGCCCCGACCAGGGCCCGGACGATCTCCCAGACCTGGTTACGGCTGCGCGGGTCGAGCCCGGTGGTCGGCTCGTCCAGGAACATCAGATCCGGCCGGACGACGATGCTGCCGGCGATGTCGATCCGCCTGCGCATCCCGCCCGAATAGGCCTTGATCTGCTTGTTCGCCGCCTCGGTGAGGTCGAAGGCGGCCAGCAGCTCCTGCGCCCGGTCCTTCGCCGCGGCCCGCCCGTAGCCGTGGAGCCGGCTCAGCAGGAGCAGGTTCTCCAGCCCGGTCAGGTCCTCGTCGAGCGAGGCGAACTGGCCGGTCAGGGCCACCCGGGCACGCACCTCGGCGGCCTCCCGCCGCACGTCCCGCCCGAGCACCGTGGCCGTGCCCCTGTCCGGCTCCAGCAGGGTGGCCAGGATCCGGATCGTCGTGGTCTTGCCGGCCCCGTTCGGCCCCAGCACCCCGTAGACGCCTCCGCTCGGGATCCGCAGGTCCACCCCGTCCACGGCCCGTAGGTCGCCGAAGGTCTTCACCAGACCGGCCGTCTCGATGGCCAACTCGGTCATCTCGCCCTCCCTCGATCGCGTCTGCTCAGAGCTTTGACCGGGCCGGGCGCGGTTTCTCATCGACCGTAGGCCGGTCGGGTGGCCCGGAGCCACCGAATTATCAGCCGGGCGTAGCGTGATAAGCACGCAGAGCGATGGAGGACGAAGATGTCACTGGGACCGCCGGACGAACTGAACTGGGACGAGATCGGCCCGGACGACGCCGCCAAGCCGACCCGCCCGAGCGAGCGCGGGGCGTGGCGCAACCACGATCACGACACCGCCGACGACGAGGTCGACGCCGGCGTCAGCAAGCTCCCGCTCGCCTGAGACGCGGTTCAGGGCCGAGGACCGGCCCGGAACCGGCGCCGAAGCCGGCTGACCAGAGTCGGCCTCGGAGCTGGGGGCCCGGGCTCCGGCTCGGGCTCCGGCTCGGGGCGCACCGCTTCCCACTGCGCCACCGTCTCGTCCGCGTCGAGCACGCCCACCGCGATCAGCGGGCCGTCCATCGGGCGGCGGTACTGATCGAGCAGGCGATGGTTGAAATCCTCGATCGTGTCCCGCAGCTCCTTCTCCGACGCGAAGGTGGGCAGCGCCTCGAGCAGGGCGGCGCGCTCCTTGCGCAACAGCAGTAACGGTGGCAACAGGGCCTGCAGATCACCGCCGGAGCGCTGGATCCAGTCCCGGGCCCACTCCTCGGCGGTGAAGGTCCGGTTCAGCCCGCGCAGGGGCTTGCCGGCGCCCTCCAGGTTGTCGAAGGCACCGCGTTCGCGGGCCTCGCGGATCTGCCGCTCAATCCAGTCCTCGGTCCGCATGTAGGCGGGCTTCTTCTCAGTCATCCGTCTCCTCCCACCCCTGACAACGCGGGGACCCGGGCAAGTTATCCCCAGGCCGCCCACGGGCCGGCAACCGCGGAACTAGACTCGCCCGGTGACTGCGGACCCGGAGACCACGGAAAGCCCAGCCCTGTCCGTCACCGGCGATGCGGCGCTGGACGTGCTGCACCGGGTGTTCGGGTACGACGCGTTCCGGGGCAGCCAGCGGGAGATCGTCGATCAGGTGATCGGCGGCGGTGACGCCCTGGTGCTGATGCCGACCGGCGGCGGCAAGTCGCTCTGCTACCAGATCCCGGCCCTGGTCCGGCCGGGCGTCGGCGTGGTGATCTCCCCGCTGATCGCGCTCATGCAGGATCAGGTGGACGCGCTGCGCGCGCTCGGGGTCCGGGCCGGGTTCCTCAACTCCAGCCAGGACCTCGACACCCGGCGCGAGGTCGAGAGGGCGTTCCTGGCCGACGAACTCGATCTGCTCTACCTCGCCCCCGAAGCGCTCGGTGGCGGTACCTCGGCGACCTGGCGGTTGCTCGAGCGGGGCAACATCGCCCTGTTCGCGATCGACGAGGCGCACTGTGTGGCGCAGTGGGGCCACGACTTCCGGCCGGACTACCTGGCCCTGTCGATGCTGCACGAGCGCTGGCCGGAGATCCCCCGCATCGCGCTCACCGCCACCGCCACCTCGCGCACCCACGAGGAGATCGCGCAGCGGCTGAACCTGCAGACCGCCAAGCACTTCGTGGCCAGCTTCGACCGGCCCAACATCCAGTACCGGATCGTGCCGAAGAACTCGCCCACCAAGCAGCTGCTGGATCTGCTGCGCACCGAGCACAACGGCGACGCGGGCATCGTCTACTGCCTGTCCCGGGCCTCGGTGGAGAAGACGGCCGAGACGCTGAGCGCGGCCGGCATCCCCGCGCTGCCCTATCACGCCGGTCTGGACCAGCGGGTCCGGGCGGCCAACCAGTCCCGCTTCCTTCGGGAGGACGGTCTGGTGATGGTGGCGACGATCGCCTTCGGCATGGGCATCGACAAGCCCGACGTGCGGTTCGTGGCCCACCTCGACCTGCCCAAGTCGATCGAGAGCTACTACCAGGAGACCGGGCGCGCGGGGCGGGACGGCCTGCCCTCGACGGCCTGGATGGCCTACGGCATGAACGACGTGGTGCAGCAGCGCCGGATGATCGACGGGTCGGAGGGCGACCTGGCCCACCGGCGGATGCTGTCGATGCATCTGGACGCGATGCTGGCGCTCACCGAGACGGTCGACTGCCGCCGGGTGCAGTTGCTGAACTACTTCGGCGAGAAGGCCGAGCCGTGCGGCAACTGCGACACCTGCCTGTCGCCGCCGGAGACCTGGGACGGCACGGTGCCGGCCCAGAAGCTGCTCTCCACCGTGTACCGGCTGCAGAACGAGCGGAACCAGAAGTTCGGTGCCGGGCAGTCGATCGACATCCTGCTCGGCAAGCGCACCGACAAGGTGGCCAAGTTCCGGCACGACGAGCTGAGCGTGTTCGGCATCGGCACCGAGCTGAGCGAGTCGCAGTGGCGCGGCGTGGCCCGGCAGCTGCTGGCCCAGAACCTGCTGATGGTCGAGGGCGAGTACAGCACCCTGAGCCTGACCGAGAGCAGCGCGGCGGTGCTGCGGCGCGAGCGCGAGGTGATGATGCGTCGCGAGCCGGAAAAGGTGGCGCGCAGCTCGGGTTCGTCCGGTTCACGGTCCAAGTCGTCGCCCACGATCGACCTGTCCCCCGAGGCCGCGGCCGTGTTCGAGCGGCTGCGGGCCTGGCGGGCCGGGGTGGCGAAGGAGCAGGGGCTGCCCGCGTACGTGATCTTCCACGACAAGACGCTCCGGCAGATCGCCACCCAGAAGCCGGCCAGCTTGAGTGCGCTGGGCACGGTCGACGGGGTCGGCCAGGCCAAGCTGGAGCGGTACGGCGAGCAGGTGCTGGAGACGCTCGCCGCCGAGTAGCCACAGAGTAAGGGCGAATGAGGGACGTCGGTCAGCCCGACCGCCGGAACCGTCACCGAAGTGCCGTCCCCGAGTTCGGGGACGCCTGCGCGGCGCTGGACCCGGGAGGCGAAGGACGTTCGTCCCCTCAGTAACGTGCTGTCCAGACACCGTTCGTCCGCCGGCCGGGCAAGGACGCCGCAGACAGGGCAGGCTGATCGCGAGCAGTGCGCCGTCTTCCTTTGGAGCGCCCGATGACCCGCACCCTGCTGATGGTCCCGACCGGCCACGGCTCCGGTCTCACCACCACCTGCCTCGGCCTGGTGGCCGCGCTGCAGCAGCGCGGGGTGGATGTCGGTTTCCTCAAGCCGCTGGCCCAGTTCCGGGCCCGCGGTGAGGGGGCCGACTCCTCGACCGCGCTGATCCGGTTGATCTCCCAGCTGGACCCGCCGGACCCGATCCCGGCCAAGCAGGCCGAGCGGCTGCTCAGCGAGAACAGCATCGACGGGCTGATGCAGCAGGTGGTCGAGAAGGCCGAGCCGATCCTGGCCGAGCACGACGTGGTGATCGTCGAGGGCCTGGCCAGCGGGGCCGGCGGGGTGTATTCCGGGCGGGTGAACCTGGCCCTGGCCAAGGCCCTGGACGCCGACGTGGTGCTGGTCAGCGCGGCCGACGTGGACGGGGACGTGACCCGGATGGCCGAGTCGATGTCGATCACCGCGCAGACCTACCGCGGGGGCGAGCACGACCGGGTGATCGGGGCGGTGGTGAACAAGCTGCCGGGTGTCGCTGCGGAGCAGCAGGCCGCGCTGCATCACGCGCTGGCCGGCGTCGGGCTGCGGCTGGCCGGGTCGGTGCCGGCCAAGGAGGACCTGACCTGGCCGCGCACCAGCGACCTGGTCTCCGGGCTGGACGTGAAGGTGCTCAGCGAGGGTGATGCCGGCCGCCGGGTGAAGGACATCATCATTGCGGCGCAGTCGATTCCGGGTCTGCTGCCGCTGCTGCGGGAGGGTCGGCTGGTGGTGGTGCCGGGTGACCGGCACGACATCATCCTGGCGGTCTGCCTGGCCGCGATGAACGGCGTGCGGCTGGCCGGGCTGCTGCTCACCATCGGCATCGAGCCGGACCCGCGGGTCTGGGAGCTGTGCCGGCCGGCCGCCCAGACCGGACTGCCGATCCTGGTCACCGACGAGTACAGCTACGAGACCGCGCTCGAGCTCAACTCTTTCGACCCGGAGATCCCGTCCGACGACTGGGAACGGGCCCGCCGGGCGGCCGCCACGGTGGCGGCCGCGCTGGACCCGGGCTGGCTGGCCGAGCTGCCCACCGCCACCCACCTCACCCGGGTGAGCCCGCCCGCCTTCCGGCACCGGCTGACCATGCGGGCCCGGGCGGTGCACAAGCGGATCGTGCTGCCGGAGGGCAGCGAGCCCCGCACGCTGCGCGCGGCGGTGATCTGCCAGCAGCGCGGAATCGCCAAATGCGTTCTGCTGGCGCCCGAGTCGCAGGTCCGGGCGCAGGCCGCCGGACTCGGCCTGACCCTGCCGGAGGATCTCGAGATCATCGATCCGACGCAGGTGGACCAGCGGTACGTGGACAAGATGGTCGAGGCGCGGGCGCACAAGGGCATGACGCCGGAGCGGGCGCAGGACGAGCTGAGCGACCCGATCACGCTGGGCACGATGATGCTGCGGATGGACGAGGTGGACGGCCTGGTGGCCGGGGCGGTGCACACCACCGCGGCCACCGTGCGCCCGGCCCTGCAGCTGCTGGGCACGGCGCCGGGGGCGGAACTGGTCTCGTCGGTGTTCTTCATGTGCCTGCCGGACGAGGTGGTGATCTACGGCGACTGCGCGGTGAACCCGAACCCGACGCCGTCCCAGCTGGCCGACATCGCGATCCAAAGTGCGCGCTCGGCCGAGGCTTTCGGCATCGATCCGCGAGTAGCGATGATCAGCTTCAGCACCGGCTCGTCGGGGGCGGGCACCGACGTCGCGGCGGTCACCGAGGCGACCGCGATCCTGCACGAGCGCGCCCCGGAACTGCTGGCCGACGGTCCTTTGCAGTACGACGCGGCGGCGATCGCCTCGGTCGCCCGCAGCAAGGCGCCGGACAGCCCGGTGGCCGGCCGGGCCACGGTCTTCGTCTTCCCCGACCTGAACACCGGCAACACCACCTACAAGGCAGTGCAGCGCAGCGCCGACGTGATCAGCATCGGCCCGATGCTGCAGGGGCTGGCCAAGCCGGTGAACGACCTGTCCCGCGGCGCCCTGGTGGACGACATCGTCTACACGATCGCCCTCACCGCCATTCAGGCCGCCCAGCTGCACGTCGCCCCCTAGGCCAAATCGCCCTGAAGCCCGACAAAGGCCTGACTGACCTCTACACAGCGTGATGTAGAGGCTCGGTCGGTAACAGCGGGTGAGCCAAACGCAGGGAAGGGCATCGATCACCTTCCGTGACACCCCCGGGCTGTGGCGAACTTGGTGTCACACAGAGCGACCGAAACGGCGGCCTCAACGACGATTCGCCGGTCGATCGCAACCCATCGTCACGCAATGGGGTTTCATGTCCAGACCGAGTACCACCTTGCCCGCCGGTGAGCGTCTGTCCCCGACGCCTCGCCGGATCCGCACCGGAAGCCAGCGTCCCGTCCCGGGCCGTCGCTTCCGGACCGCCGCCCTCGCGGCGTCCATCCTCACCCTTCCGGTGCTCCTGTCCGGTTGCTCCACCGATTGGGCCTCGATGAGTCCCTCGCTCTCGGTGAAGAAGCCGAACACGGAAAGCGTCGCCAGCATCTCGAAGGTCACTCCCACCGCCACCACCACGGCCTCGGCCACCGCCTCGGCGACCCCCACGGCCACCCCGGCGGTCACCCCGACCGCGACCACCGACCCGTTCGCCGGCGGCGAGCTGGCCGGCGGCTCGGTGAAGCACACCCAGCAGGTGGGCGACCACTCCCTGGTGATCAGCTACTGGACCGACGGCGACACCGGCGAGGTGCACCTGTCGGCCACGCTCAAGGGCGCCGACCAGAAGCACGCGGTAAAGGTGACCCGGTTCGCCGCCTCGCTCGACAGCAGCGACGGCACCGATCTCCAGCTGGCCGACGACCAGGGCGAGTTCGTGCTCACCCCGCCGTACTCCTACACCTCGGCCCTGGCCGTTCCGGACGCCACGGCGACCACGACCGTCACCCGGACCATCGACGTCCGCTTCGACCTTCTCGTCGAGACCGCACCCGGCTCGGGTGCCTTCTACCGCCAGACCGTGCTGGACACCGTCGCGCTGAACTCCGCCTCCGGCAGTTCAAGCAGCGAGGTCGTCAGTGAAGGAGACCCCAAGTGACCCAGAACAACGAGATCCTGATCGCCCGCGCCCCCGGCGAGGTCCACGTCGTCACCAACGTGCCGGCCCGCCGCACCGCCGCGCAGCCCGACAACCGGCCGTTCCACCAGCGCATGCTCGGGGCCGGCCAGCAGGCCGCGGCCCGCGCGCTGAACCTGCAGACCCCGCCCGAGCAGGGCGCCGCCCCGGACCTCGAGGTGATCCGGCACGCCACCATCGCCTGCGTGATCCCGGCCTACAACGAGCAGGAGACCATCGCCGACGTGCTGGAGTCGCTGCTCTCGCAGACCCGGCTGCCGGACGTGATCCATGTGGTGGTCAACAACACCGACGACGACACGGTCGAGATCGCCAACCGCTACGTCGGCCGGCACCGCCGGGCGGTCAAGGGCCAGACCTACGAGACCACGATCCATGTGCACGACATGGGCGTGAACCCGGACAAGAAGGTCGGGGCGCTGAACTTCGGCTTCCGGCTGGCCCGGGGCTACGACTACTTCCTCGGCGTGGACGGCGACACCACTGTCGACCGCCAGGCGGTGGAGTGGCTGGAGAAGGAGATCGTCGACGACCCCCGGATCGGCGGCATCTCGGCGATCTACTCGATCGACAAGGCGAAGATCTCCGGCGGCATGGCCAAGTTCCTGGTCGCCGGGCAGCGGGCACAGTTCGCCGGCTTCAACATGGACAACCTGCTGCACGGCCGGAACATGGCGGTGCTGGGCGGCCAGTGCAGCATCTTCTCGATGCACGCCCTGCAGACCGTGATGGAGCGGCACCACCAGAACACCCCCTGGGTCCGTGACTCCGAGGTCGAGGACTCCAAGCTCAGCCTGCAGATCCGCGACGCCGGCTTCAGCACCAAGATCAGCGCCCGGGCCCGCGCCAACGTCGGCGCGATGACCAACCTCCGGGCCCTGCACGGCCAGCAGGTGAAGTGGAACTACGGCGCCATCGACCTGATGTGGCCGGGCCAGCGCGGTGACACCAAGGGTCAGCCGCTGCACCCGAACCTGCGGCTGCGCTGGTTCGAGAACATCTCGATGATCTCGAACATCGCCAGCCGGATGGGCTTCCTGCTGCTGCTGGCGGCGGCCCTGTCGATCCACGCCTTCGTGTTCAACCCGATCTGGCTGATCCCGCCGGTGATCGCGATCGCCCTGAACCTGCGGCTGGCCCTGGCGATGCACGACAAGTCGGCCTCCGACCTGGCGTTCTGCTTCCTGCTGCCGGCCGAGGCGTACATGTGGATCCGGATCGGCCACTTCCTCTCCGCCTGGACCCAGTTCTTCGCCCGGGTGGAGAAGGACAACTGGGCGGCCCAGGCGGCGGCCGAGAAGGGCCGGGGCGCGGCCTACATCTTCCCGCTGGTGGTCTTCGCGGCGGTGTTCGGCCTGCTGATCTTCGCCTGGACCCAGCAGTCGGTGGGCGTGCAGGCGGCGATCCTCTCGCTCGGCTGGCCGGTGCTCTACATCTTCACGGTGATCCAGACGCTGTTCATGGCCCGCAAGGTCTTCCGCCGTCAGCGGGGCTTCACGGTCTGAGCCCCGGACGGCGGAGTCCGGTCCCCTGAGGACGGGTCGGGACAACCCGCCCGCAGCAGGACCGGACACCCGGCGCGGCCGGTGGTGAGGGAGACGGTGCGTGACCGTCTTCTCACCACCGGCCGTCGCTTTTTTGCGTGCAGTGCGAATGCGGGACAACTGCGTCGAAGATTCCCCGAATTGCGCGAAAGACATCTCCTGTCAACATTTCTGGCTCTCGACGGAAACGATGATCAAGCTAGGTTCAGGGGTGTATTGACGGCTTTCGACGGATCCTCGGGGGATTCATGGAGTCGAGAGACTCGCTTCACCTGTTCGTACCCTTCAGTACCGCCGGCCCGTGTCGATCGGTGGTACGTGGCCCTCGACGCGAACAACGCCGAATGACCCGCTCCTCCGACTTCCGCCGGTTCACCGGCGGTCTGATTGCTACTGCCGCAGCCGCAACCGGGCTGATCGTCGGCACCGCCGGCGCCTCCTCCGCCGCCGCTACCCCGCAAACCGCAGCGGTGCGGACGTCCTCAATCGACAGCCAGACGTGTACCAGCACCCCGTTCCGGAGCCAGCCCGGCCGGAAACTCTGGTACCGCATTCCGTCGATCGTGCGCACGACCAAGGGCACCCTGCTCGCGTTCGCCGAGGCGCGGGACAACAACGACACCAGCGACATGGGCAACTACGACATCGCGATGGCCCGGTCGACCGACGACGGCTGCACCTGGAGCTCGCCCAAGGTGATCGCCAGCGACGCCGCCAACCGGGTGTCCAACCCCTCCGCCCTGGTCGACCGGCAGACCGGCACGATCCTGCTGTTCTCCAGCATCACCGTGCGGCCGAACTCCGGTGGTCACGGCAAGGGCCTGTACCTGCAGACCAGCACCGACGACGGCAAGAGCTTCTCCTCGCTGCTGTCGGGATCGGTCCAGGCGGACGGTCTCAAGGGCGGCCTGCCCGGTCCGGGTCACGGCATCCAGCTCAGCCGTACCCACGCCGGCCGGCTGCTCTTCCCGGTGGCCTACCGGACCCGGGAGGGGCTGTACGGCGGCTACGGCATCTACAGCGACGACCACGGCCGGACCTGGCACACCGGCTATCACCAGCTCGACACCAGCGGTGAGCGGGACTGGATCGAGGGCACCGTGGCCGAGCTGGACAACGGCAACCTCTTCATCAGCTACCGGGTGAAGAAGGACCTGGCCCAGGCCGGTACCGCGCGGCAGTCGGCGATCTCCACGGACGGCGGCGCCAGCCTCAGCGGCAACGGCTTCACCCGGTCCAGCCTGCCGATCGTCTCGGTCCAGGGCAGTGCCCTGGTGCCCAGCGGGACGCACGACAACCTGCTGATGTTCAGCGCGCCCGGTGACCGGACCCGCAACCTGCGCCGGGACATGTCGATCTTCGTCAGCAGCACCGACGGGAAGTCCTGGCGCAGCAAGTACCAGCTGGAGCTGCAGAGCACCCCGGGGGCCTATTCGGACCTGGTCCAGATCGGCAGCAAGGTCGGCGTGCTCTACGAGACCGGGGTGGCGACCTGGAAGGAGCGCATCGACTTCCGCAGCGTGGCCCTCGCCCAGGTGATCAACCCGGCCAAGGTCGACGCGCGGCTGTCCTTCTACCGCAACGACAACCCGGTCTCCACCTCGCAGAACGCCAAGGCCCAGGTCAAGGTGAAGGTCAAGGGGACCAGCCGGCCCCCGGGCCGGGTCACCCTGACCGCCACCGCCCGCAACGGGGCGAAGAAGAGCGCGTCCATCGACTTCACCTACTCCAACCGGGGGTCGCGCTGGGTCATCCTGCCGAAGCTGGGGAAGGGCACCTATCGCCTGACCTTGACCTACTCCGGCACTGAGCGGATCAAGAGTGTGAAGGTCTCGGCCGGCACCCTCAAGGTCACCCGCTAAATCCGTCCTTAACGACATACTCGGGACGTGCGCCTCACTCGTCACCTCAAGAACGACCGCCGAGCCCGGCTCCTCACCCTGGTGGGGGCCGGGCTCTGCGCTGTTCTCGCGTCCTGCTCGAGTAGTGCTCCGGCCAGCAAACCCATCCCCGCGGTTCCTACCCCGTCCGCGCAAACGTCCCAGCAAGCGTCCTCTGCTCCTAAGGACGACGAATTCACCCTGGTCGCGACCGGTGATGTGCTGCTACACGATGCGTTGTGGCCCCAAGCGCGTAAGGACGCCAAGCGGACCGGCCAGGGGGCGATGGACTTCCAGCCGATGATGGAAGGGGTGGAGCCGTACGTCTCGAAGGCGGATGTGGGGTTGTGTCATCTGGAGACGCCCTTGGCGAAGTTGGGCGGGCCGTACTACGGCTACCCCTCCTTCTCCGCCCCGCCCCAGGTCGCTGACTCTTTGGCGCGGGTCGGCTTCGACGTTTGCAGCACGGTCAGCAACCACACCTTCGATCAGGGAGTGGCCGGGGTAGAACGAACTTTGGACGCGTTGGACGCGGCTGGGGTGAAGCATGCGGGCTCTGCACGGACGCAGAAGGAGTCGCGGAAGATCACGACGCTGAAGGTGAACGGGGTAAAGGTCGCTTTCCTGGCCTACACGTACGGTTTCAACGGCTCCAGCGCACCGGCCGGGCAGCCTTGGCGGGCCAACGTGATTGATCAGAACAAGATTTTGGACGATGCGACGCGCGCCCGGCGCAACGGCGCCGAGGTGGTGGTCGCGTCTCTGCACTGGGGCACCGAGTACCAGCAGTCGGCCAACCCCCAGCAGGCCGAACTGGCTCCCGTCCTGGCCAAGTCGGGCAAGCTCGACCTGATCATCAGTCACCACGCGCACGTCGTCGAGCCGATCCAGAAGATCGGCCGGACCTGGGTGGTCTACGGGCTGGGCAACATGATCGCCAACCACGAGACGGCGGGCGCCGCGAATGCCGAGGGCCTGCTCACCCGCTTCACCTTCGAGCGGAAGCCGGGGGCCCGGCGGTTCCGGGTCTCCAAGGCCGAGTACGTACCGTTGCTGATGACGAAGACGGCGCCCCGGCGGGTGCTCGATGTACGGAAAGCGCTGAGCACCAAGGAATACGGTTCGGCGACGCGCGGCCGGCTGCTGCAGGCCCTGCGGCGGACCACGACGGTGGTGAACAGCATGGGCGCGGCGAAGGACGGGTTGGTCCCGGCGCCTTTCGAGTAGTTTTCTCCACCCTCCAACGGGCACTCAGCACCAGTGTTCGGGACGTCCGATCCCGGCAGGCTCGACGTCATGACCAAACACCTCCGCTCGACCTTGGCCCTGGCCGGAATCCTGGCCGCGACCTCCGCGATGCTTGCTCCCTCGGCCTTCGCCGCCCCCTTCGCTGCCCCCCAGCCGAAGCTCGCCGACCTGGCCCAGAAGGCGATCGACAACGGCGTGCCCGGGGTGATCGTGCGGGTCGACGACGGCCACGGGCACGTCACCCGGGTGGCCCGCCAGGCGACCGCGACCAAGGCCGACCACCGGATCGGCCCGGACGACGAGTTCCGGATGGGCTCCAACACCAAGACCCTGGTGGCCACTCTGGTGCTGCAACTGGTGGCCGAGCACCGGATGAAGCTCGACGACCCGATCGAGAAGTGGCTGCCCGGGCAGATTCCCAACGGGTCGGCGATCACCGTGCGGATGCTGCTCAACCACACCAGCGGCCTGTTCAACTACGTGAACGACCCCGACGTCCTGCGGTCGTTCAGCGGTCGGGACAACCGTGAATGGACGCCGACCGAGCTCCTGGCCGTGAGTGCGAAGTACCCGCCCGGCTCCGCCCCGGGCACGGAATTCTCCTACAGCAACACCAATTACGTCGCGCTCGGGCTGGCCCTGGAGAAGGTCACCGGGAAGAGTGTGGCCGATCTGATCCAGCAGCGGATCGCCCGGCCCCTGCATCTGAAGCACACCTATCTCTCGGGCTCGTCCCGCCTGGACCGGACCCGGCTGGCTCACGGCTACGAGCCGGACGCCGAGCACATCGCCCCGCTGCTGCCGCCCGGGGTTCCCGAGGGCACCGCCTTCGCCGGCCCGCAGCGCGGCGATCTGGTCGACACCACCTGGATCAACAGCAGCTCGGAGTGGGCGGCCGGTGGCATGATCTCCACCGCCGCCGACTGGGCCCGCTTCGACAAGGCCCTGCTGTCGGGCCGGCTGCTTCCCCCGGCCGAGCTCAAGGCCATGCGCACCACCGTCCCCGAAGACCCGGCCGACCCGGACGGCAACGGATACGGTCTGGGCCTTCGTAAGGTTGTGACCCCCTGCGGCACCGTCTGGGGTCATGACGGCCAGGTCGGCGGGTACAACAGCGTGACCTACACCGACAGCACGGGGAAGCGCACGGCCGACGTGCTCACGTCCACCGTGTTCGGGTTGGTGGTGCCGAAGGCGGGAGCGGCCAATCAGACCCTGACGGACGCTGCGGTGTGCGCCATGTTCGACAAGCCGGTGCCTGCTGGTAGCTGAGTACGGCGTGCGGTGAGGGCGATGGCCGGATAGCGTCCGGATCATGTGGCTGGTGCTCGCGATCGCCGGGGCGGTCGTCGTCCTCACCGGCTGGCTTCCCGGCGAAACGGCGCAGGATGTGGCGATCGACCGCGCCCTGCCGGTGCTCGCCTTCCTGGTCGCCATCACCGTGCTGGCCGACCTGTCCGAGCGCGCCGGGGTTTTCGACGCCGCCGCCCGGATCTGCGCCCGCTTGGCCCGCGGTTCCACGCTGCGACTGTTCCTGTTGATCGCCGCCCTGGGCACGCTGACCACCATCGGTATGAGCCTGGACACCACCGCCGTGCTGCTCACCCCGGTCGTGCTGGCGATCACCGACAAGCTGGGACTGCGGCCGCTGCCGTTCGCGCTGCTGGTGGTCTGGCTGGCCAATACCGGGAGCCTGCTGCTGCCGGTCTCCAACCTGACCAACCTGCTGGCGATCGGGAAGCTCGGCATCCATCCCACCGAGTTCCTGGCCCGGATGGCCCTGCCCGAGCTGGCCTGTGTCCTGGTCACGGTGGCTTACCTGGGCCTGATCCATCATCGCGATCTCCGGGGCGGTTTCGACCCGCCCGAGCACGTGGCCCCGGACGACCCCTGGACCTTCTGGGTTTGCGCAGCGGCCTGCCTGGCTCTGGCCCCCGGCGTGATCGCAGGCATCGAGCCGTGGATTGTCGCCGTGCCGTGTGCCCTGGTCGCAGCGGGCGTGTTCGCCGTCAGAGCACCCCGCGCCCTGACCCCCGACCTCCTACCGTGGCGGATCGTGCTGCTCACGGAGGGCCTGTTCCTCGTCGTCAGCGCGCTCACCCTTCACGGCGGGCGGACATTGATCCAGCACCTGGTCGGCAGTTCCACGCTGGCGACGGTGTTCACTGCGGCTGGGGCGAGCAACCTGGTCAACAATCTGCCCGCCTACCTGGCCGTGGAGTCTGCGGTTCCGCCGGGGCAGACCACCCAACTGCTCGGCGCCCTGATCGGAACCAACGCCGGCCCCCTGATCCTGCTCTGGGGTTCGCTGGCGACCCTGCTCTGGCGAGAGCGGTGCCGGGCTCGCGGGGTGCAGATCAGCGCCGTCCGATTCGGCATCATCGGCCTCGGCGGCGTCCCCCTCGTCCTCCTCGCCGGCTGGTCCACCCTCCTCCTCACCACCTAGCCCCTCCCCGCCCTCCCCCCCCCGTGATCATGGACTTCCTCCCCCGTGATCATGGACTTCCTCCCTCGTGATCATGGACTTTTACCCCCGTGATCATGCAGTTGCGCCCCGGTGATCATGCAGTGCTTGATCACCGGGGCGGAAGCGCATGATCACGGAAAAGGGAGTGCTCAGGGCCGAGGGTTGGGATTACTCTCACGCGCGTGCAGATCAGACGCGAGACTCCGGCCGACCGCAGCGCGGCGGACGACGTCCAGGTCCGGGCCTTCGGAGACAAAGAGGGCCCGAGGATTGCACGGCTCCTGGCCTCGCTGAGGGCCCTCCCGGCCTGGGAAGCGGACCGGGCGCTGGTGGCTGAGCAGGACGGCGAGATCGTCGGATCCACGCTCTGCACCCGCAGCCGGCTCGACGCCCCGCGCCGGCTGGTCGACGTGGCGGTGCTCAGCCCGGTGGCCATCGCGCCCGGGCACCAGGGGCAGGGCATCGGCTCCGCGCTGGTCCGGGCCACGATCGAGGAAATGGCGAAAACCTCTGCGCCGCTGCTTTTTCTGGAGGGCAATCCGAACTTCTACCGCCGGTTCGGCTTCGTCGCGGGCGGATCTCTCGGCTTCCGCAAGCCCTCGCTGCGCATTCCGGATGCCGGGTTCCAGGTGGTGAAGTTACCCGCCTACGAGGACTGGATGAGCGGAACACTGGTCTACGACCAGGCGTTCTGGGACAACGACTGCGTCGGCCTGCGCGATCCTCAGGCATGAAGACCACTGGCCCTCAGTATGATTCGGTTGTCGCCGATCTGCGATCCGCCGGTTGCGTATGGGCCGAGGACGAGGCCGACCTTTTGATCGAGAGCTCCTCAAGTATGGACGATCTCGGCGAGCGAGTCCGGAAACGCTCGGCCGGGGAGCCGCTTGAGTTGGTCGTCGGCTGGGCCGAGTTCCGCGGATTGCGGATCGGCGTGGCCCCGGGCGTCTTCATCCCGCGGCGCCGTACCGAATTCCTGGCTGGGCAGGCCATCTCCGCCGCCGTTCGGACCGAGAACCCGGTAGTGGTCGAGTTGTGCTGCGGGGCAGGGGCGATCAGCGCGGCGATCCTCAATGAGGTGAAGGGCCCGATCACGTTGTACGCCGCCGACCTCGACCCGGCCGCCGTCGATCTGACCCGCCGCAATCTGGCCCCCTTCACCGACCCCGACAACCCGGCCCGAAGCGTCCATTGTTCAACCGGCGACCTCTACGCCCCGCTGCCCACCCAACTGTACGGACGCGTGAACGTCCTGGTAGCGAACGTCCCCTACGTGCCCACCGGAGACCTCCCGTTCCTGCCGGCCGAGTCCCGGGATCACGAACCGATCACGACGGTGGACGGAGGGGAAGACGGCCTGGCCCTGCTGACGCGACTCGCGACACAGGCCGGAAAGTGGCTTGCGCCGGGCGGTCGCGTGATGTCCGAGGTGAGCGAGCGCCAGGTACCGCTCGCCGAATCGATCTTCGCTGGTCAGGGCCTGGCCGCCGAACTCCGGACGGACGCTGACCTGGGTGCGAGCGTGGTGATCGGCCGCTATACACCGTAGTCGGCCGGCCCGCGAATCGTTCATGCCCTGAATTGCGGCCCCCTTGAACCGGGTTTATATCTGTGTTGCCCGAACCGCGTTCCAATCGGTGGGACCCGGGCCTACCAAGGGGGTTCGGCAGTGGACTCGGACGTCCTCCGCCTCGATGCGTCTGCCATCGACTACGTCATCCTGGCGTCCTACTTCGCGGTCGTGCTCGGCATCGGCGTCCTGGCCCGGCGCCAGGTGTCCAGCAGCATCGACTTCTTCCTCTCCGGCCGTTCACTGCCCGCCTGGGTGACCGGCCTGGCGTTCGTCTCCGCGAACCTCGGGGCCATCGAGATCATGGGCATGTCGGCCAACGGGGCGCAGTACGGCCTGCCGACCATGCACTACTTCTGGATCGGCGCCGTTCCGGCGATGCTGTTCCTCGCAGTTGTGATGATGCCGTTCTACTACGGCTCGAAGGTCCGCTCCGTGCCGGAGTTCATGCTCCGCCGGTTCGGCCCGACCGCCCACCTGGTCAACGCGCTGAGCTTTGCGCTGGCCCAGGTGCTGATCGCCGGCGTGAACCTCTACCTGCTCGGCACCATCGTGAATGTGCTTCTGGGCTGGCCGCTCTGGGTCTCCCTGGTCGCCGCGGCCGCGATCGTGCTGGTCTACACCACGCTCGGTGGTCTGTCGGCGGCGATCTACAACGAGGTGCTGCAGTTCTTCGTCATCGTCGCCGCACTGCTCCCGCTCACCCTGGCCGGCCTGCACAAGGTCGGTGGCTGGGAAGGCCTGAAGGACAAGGTCACCGCGAGCCCGGGCGGCGCCGAACAGCTCTCGGCCTGGCCCGGTAACCAGCTCTCCGGCTTCAGCAACGACTTCCTGTCGGTCTTCGGCATCATCTTCGGCTTGGGCTTCGTGCTCTCCTTCGGCTACTGGACCACGAACTTCGTCGAGGTCCAGCGCGCGATGGCCTCGAAGAGCATGTCGGCCGCCCGCCGTACTCCGGTGATCGGCGCCTTCCCGAAGCTCTTCATCCCGTTCATCGTGGTGATCCCGGGCATGATCGCCGCGGTCTCGGTGAAGGAGATGGTTCAGTACAAGGCGAACGGCGGTAGTGGGGGCGACATCACCTACAACGACGCGCTGCTGCTGCTGATGCGCGACCTGCTGCCGAACGGCCTACTGGGCCTGGCGATCACCGGTCTGCTGGCCTCGTTCATGGCCGGGATGGCCGCCAACATCAGCGCTTTCAACACGGTGTTCAGCTACGACATCTGGCAGACCTACGTCAAGAAGGACCGGCCGGACGAGTACTACCTGCGGGTGGGCCGGATCGTCACGGTGATCGCCACCGTGGCCGCAATCTTCACCGCCTCGATCGCGTCGAACTACTCCAACCTGATGGACTACCTGCAGCAGCTGTTCTCGTTCTTCAACGCCCCGCTGTTCGCCACCTTCATTCTCGGGATGTTCTGGAAGCGGATGACGGCCACGGCCGGCTGGGTCGGCCTGGTGGTCGGAACCGGTTCCGCGGTGACCATCTTCATCCTCCAGGAGTGGGGCCCGCTGAACCTGTCCGGCCAGGGCTCGAGCTTCCTGGCGGCCGGGGTGGCCTTCGTCGCCGACATCATCGTCAGTGTGCTGGTGACCATGGTGACCGCGCCGAAGCCGGAGTCGGAGTTGACCGGCCTGGTCTACTCGCTCACCCCGAAGGCCGACCTGAGTGAGAACCGGACCGGCGACGAGGCTGTCTGGTACCGCTCCACCGGGTTGCTCGTCGGCGTCGCCGGCGTCCTCGTGGTGGCTCTGAACATCATCTTCTTCTGAGGCAGCTCAACAGAAAGAGGTTGCCGAGATGGCAGACTCAACCAAGCCGGACGGGGTGCGCACCACCACCGCGGGCGCGTTCGACATCCGCAGCATCATCGGCGGGCTGATCGGGATCTACGGGGTGATCCTGCTGGTCATGGGCCTGTGGTTCACCGACAGCGGGGAGATCGACCGGGCCGACGGGATCAACCTGAACACCCGGGTGGGCATCGGCCTGCTGGTGTTCGCCGCAATCATGCTGGCCTGGGTGATCCTGCGGCCGCTGCGGGTTCCGGTGGAAGACCCGGACGGCCCCGAGCAGGACGCGAAGCCGGGTGCGGAGTAACGTGATCAAGCACATTCGGCTTCGAACGCAGGAGTAGAGCACATGGCAACCAGGGCCCTTCCGGAGAGTCATAAAGACCTGCTCGAGCGCGCCAATTTCGCCCACCTGGCCACGATTCGTCCCGACGGATCGCCCCAGAGCAGCGTCATGTGGTTCTCCTGGGACGGCGAGGTGCTCAAGCTGACCCACACCAAGAACCGGCAGAAGTTCGCGAACCTGCAGAACGAGCCGCGGGTGGCGCTCTCGGTGCTGGACCCGGAGAACCCGTACCGGTTCCTCGAGGTGCGGGCCAAGCTGGAGTCGATCGAGGACGACGACGCGGAAGCCTCCTTCTACCACTCACTCCAGGTCCGCTACGGCAACGTCTACCCGATCCCGGACGCGGACATCCGGGTGGTCCTGACGTTCCGTCCGGAGAAGTTCATCGCCGTGGTCGGCGGCTCGGTCGTCAACTGATCAGCTGGTGCGGAGGTCGCCGAGCTGAGCCCTCAGCAGGCTCGGCGCCTCCGCCAAACTCGGCCCATACCAGGTCAGGTGACGACCGCTGACCAGGGCCGAGGGCACCGGGGCGAAGGCCTCGGGGCCGTCCGTGGCCGTGAACGCGTAGGGCTCGTCGGGCAGCACGACCAGGTCGGCGCCCACCTCCCGCAGTTCGTCCAGCCCGATCTTCGGGTACCGCTGCGGATGCTCGGCGTAGGCGTTGTCCACCCCGAGCCGGGCCAGCACGTCGCCGGTGAAAGTGTCCTGGCCGACCACCATCCAGGGTCGCCGCCAGATCGGGATGATCGCCTTTCTGCGGCTTTTCTCGCCTTCGACGGCTTCCCAGGCGCTTTGGGCCCGAGTCAGCCATTCGGGCCGGCTCAGCCCGCACGCCTCGATGAGCATCCGGTCCAGACTGCTGAACGCCTCGGGCACCGTGCGGATCCGGGTCACCCAGACGTTCAGCCCCGCCTCCCGGAGAGCGTCCAGGTCTGCCTGCCGGTTCTCCTCCTCGTTGGCGAGAACGAGATCCGGGGCCAGCTCGATGATCCGGGCGATGTCCGGGTTCTTCGTCCCCCGGATCCGGGTCACGTCCAGATCGGCCGGATGGACGCACCAGTCCGTCGCTCCCACCAGGAGCCCGGGTTCGGTCTGGGCGACGCTCTCGGTCAGGGAGGGGACGAGGGAGACGATCCGTTTCATTTTGGCCCTGTTCACCGGCTTTTGGGTGAAGGCTACTGCGGCAGGAACGTGGTGTCGATGACGGCGGTGTTCGGCACCGTCGGAGTGGTCGGCTTGGCGGTCGAGCCGTACGGGGCCCAGTTGGCGCTGTGCCAGACGTTCTGCATGAACAGCGACGGGCTCTGCGGGATCCGGTCGGCCGGGCCGCGGTAGTCCCAGAGCACGACCTTCCGGTTCTGGTTGTCGTAGGTGTAGAAGGTGACCCGGTTGGCCGACCAGTCGAACTTGTAGCTGCGGAACTGCTTGGACGCGTCGAACCCGGGGATCGGGGTGGTCTTGGCCGGCAGGTTCTCGCCCGGCTGCGGGGCCTGACAGCCGGTGCCGTAGGAGACGATGTAGCAGTTGTAGAGCACCTCGCCGGTGCGCACGTTCAGCACCCGGGAGATCGAGCGCAGGTTGTTCGAGGTCTCGCTGTAGTCGGTCCAGATCGTCATCCAGACCACGTCCGGCTGCGCGCAGAGAAACTCGAAGTCGATCTCGTTGTTGTCGGCAACGCCGTTGCCGTTGGTGTCCGCGTGGTCGGTGGAGTAGGTGAACGCCGCCGAGACGACGCCGGTGTTGGCGTCCTGGCCGGTGCAGTCCGCGGTCTTCATCCGGGAACCGAAGGTGCCGTACTTGTACGCCTTGGCGGTCTCGAACCCGACGCCGCCGCGCGGGCCGGCCTCCGGGTTCGCCGGCAGGGTCAGCTTCAGCGCCTTGCCGTCCACCGTGCCCGGCACCCGGGTGGCGGTGACCAGCTTGGTGTAGTCGGTGTTCGGGTGGATCAGGGTCGGGGCCAGGTCGTTCCAGGCGATCGTCTGGCTGGTGGCGGAGGCGGCCATCGCGGGCTGGGAGACCAGCACCGAGACCACGGCCGAGGAAACCAGGGCGAGAACCGCCCCACCGATCTTGCCGAACACTGGCCCTCCATGGCTCGCCCCGGCTCCTGGGCGGATCTACGTGGACTGTTCAGTGGAGCCAAGTACACGAGTCGTCAGCAGGGCGGAGCATCCAAGTAGACCGTCGCCCCCTCGGCGTAGAGGGGGCGGGACGGTGCACTCGGACAGACGATCGAGACCGGTTCGGTCCTGAACCGGGGCGCGGCCCGATCTTGAAATTCGGCCGGATCTTGAACTTCGGCCTAGTTGTGGAAACGGCGTTCGGAACGCCAGGCCGGCGGGAAGCTCTCACCCGGCACCTCGGTGGCCTGCTCCTCAGGCAACGTGGTGACGATCCCGGAGAGCCGGTCCACCCTCAGCGGCACCCCCGGCAGCGGCGGAGCCCGCCGGATCGCGTGGGTGATCGCGTCGAGCAGCTCCATCGGCATGTTCTCGACCGCCCGCTGGAACGCCGCCTCATGATCCGGCCGATCCGCGTCGTCGCTGATCATGGCCCAGTTGACCAGGGCCCGGGTGAAGCCGGGAACGCCGGACAGCAGATCCCGGGCCGCCCGGTTGGGCGCCACCGCGTACACGCTCTCGGTGTGCAGCGCCCGGGCGCCGGTGCTGCTGCTCCCATTGGCGGCCTGCGCCTGAGTGGCGGCCCGGACGTTCAGGTCGCGCATCAGCACCAGCTCGTCCAGGAACTCCGCGACCGCCCCGCCGGACCCGCGCAACACGGTGACCTGCAGCAGCGTGCGGGACTCGGCCAGGCCACTTCCGTCGCTGGTCAATGCGCTGAGCAGGGCCTGCCGGGCGCTCTCGTCCTCCGGCGCACCGGCCAGATCGAGCGCGGCCTGGCAGACCGTGTCATCGCCCAGCCGGGTCTCCAGGTCGAGGTGGGGCAGTTCGTTGCGGTAGGTGTACGTGCTCAGCTGGTGCGGTTGGGCCCGGCGCGGCTGTGCCTTCCGCGGCGTCAGCTCCGGCAGTTCGGGCAGGTCCGGCACTGCGCTCAGCAGCACCCGCTCACGCTGGCCGGGGATGGACCGCGGTGTTACCGGTGCTTCATCGCCCTCGGCGTCGACCGCTGTGCCTTCCTCAGCGCCGGTTTCCTCAGCACTGGCTTCACCGGCACCGACTTCACTGGCTCCGCTGGCTTTACTGTCTTCCTCGTCGGCTCCGGGTTCGGTTCCAGTGGCGCGGCTCGCCGCCCCGGCATCCCGCCCCGCTGCGGTTGCCCGCCCAGCTGCCGACTCCTGCCCCGCTGCGGATTCCGCTAGATCGGCGGCCGCTGCAATCTCGGCCGCGGTCTCCAACGACTCGTCCGGCCCGTCCCCGCTCTCAGCGACTTGGCCGATGCGAGCCTCGTCCCGTTCGGACGGCGGATACTGAAGCGCACCCTCATCGTCCGGACCAACCTCGTCGTGCACCCCGAAGAACGAGTAGGGCGTCTCCGACCAGGCCGACTCATCACCGGCCCGGCCCCGCTCCGGGTTCTTTGGCGAGTCCGGCCGATCACTGGCCGATTCCGCTTCGGCGTTCGTGGCCGGCTCGTCGACTGCGGGCGTGATGTCGGAAGTGGGTGGGACGAGGCGCTGGGGCCCGGTTACGAGTTCCCACTCCGCTCCCTCCCGCGCCCCCCTCCTTCTTTCCGGCTCTGCGCTATTCGCCCGCGGGACAACGGGATCACCGGTTCGCGACGTACTCAGCCCGTCAACTCGCGTCCCCGCGGCATCACCCGCCTGCGGCCGCTCTGCCGAACTGGTCTGCTGCTGTTGCTGGGCTCCCGACGTGGCCGACTCGTCCGGCCGCCTGGTGGCCTCGCTCGACCCCTGCTCCGAGCTTGCCGACTCCGCTGCCGCTGAACCCGAGGCGATCGACGCTCCCCCAGGACCCTCGTCGGCTTCGTCCGCTACCCCCGCTTCCGGCGCGACGATGCCACCCGGCGGCGTGAACTCCGGCGCTGCACTGTCACCCCGCAGTACGGACTGCCTCGCTGTGCCTTCGTCCCGCAGTTCGGGCTGCCTCGCCGCACCCTCACCCCGCGAAGCGGACCCCAGCGCGGCACTCTCACCCCGCGCTGCCGACTCCGGCGCCGCGTCCTCACTGGGTGTCTCCGGCCCTCGGTCGCGCGAGCGGTTCATCACCTCGCGCAAACTTGGACGCCGATCCCGCGGCGCCGCCTGAGCCTCAGGGCTCTCGGCTTCGGGGGTCTGCGCTTCCTCACGACCACGGGCCTTGGCAGCAGCCGCCCCGGCCACCGCGCCTACGACGGCCCCACCGAGCGCGGCCGCTCCGGCACCACTTCCGCTCTTGTCCTGCTTGCCGGGAGCGTCCACGTCGGCGCCAGGTCCTACTTCTCCCCCGGTGCGATCCGAACCGGTGACACTCGATGCAGCGTCACCCCGGCTGGCGTCATCCTGATCGGCACGGTCTCGGCCGAGGTCATCGCGACCCGCCACACCCGGGCCAGTGCCCCGCTCGGCGCTACCCACACCAGCGTCGTCTCGACCGGTATCGGCCAGCCCCGCAGCACCCGGGCTTTCAGCCTTGCCATCGTCACTCTCACCGCTGCCCCCAGGACCAGGCGACACCGAACCACGATCTTCCGCGCCCGATTTCCCCTTGTCCTCTTCACCGTTGTCACTCCCGGGAAGGAACTGGCCCACCCGGCGAGCCCGGTCCATCACCCGGCGGCGTGACTGCGAAAGAAGCTGGGACAAGCGGGGAACGGGGAGTTCGTCGGCGTCCTCGTCGTCCTGGTACGGGTTCTTGGACGGGTCGTACGGTTCCTGCTGACGACGCTGGGTGCCACCCGGCCGCCGTCGGAGGGCGCTGATCGGCGCGGGGACGGGATCGGGCTGCTGGCCCTTGGCGGCCTGCTCGTCCTCCCGGTCCAACTCGTCCTCTGCCCCAGTGTCGTCGGACGCGCCGCCGAGCAGGGGCATGCCGGTGGAGGACGATGCTCCAGCGGGTTTGGGACGCGTCGGGGTGGGGGTCGGGGTCATTCGGGGAACTGGACCTTGGACGTTTTTGGGTCCGGTCGGCTTGGGGGCGGGCTCGGGCGTCGAGGGACGCTCAGCCTCGCGATCCTTCTCGCCGCGTCCGGACAGTGCTGCCGCGCCCAACGCCGCTGCACCGGCAGCCTTCACCTCGGAAGAAGCAGAGGGCTCCGAGTTGGTCCGCGACTCGCGGTCACGTAAGGGCTCCGACGCTTCGGCTGCTCCGGACTGGCCAACTCGACGCCGAGGCAGAGGTTCACTGGATGCAGGAATGGCGGGGGTGACGCTGGAGGGAGCAGAAGTCTCGGTGAGATCTTCGGGCTGCGAGGGGGTTTTGGGTTCAGGTGAGATGGGCTCAGACTCGCGAGCTCTGGCTTCTTGGGCAGGCTTCGGTCCAGCGGCTTCGGTGGGGCGAGCCTCACTCCCGCGAACAGCTTCGTCGGCCTCATTCTCACGAGCCGGCTTGTCCTGGTCCCCAGAAGAACGCCGCGACCAGAATCGCGCCCCGAGGGCAGCCGCACCGGCCGCCAAGGCGGACCGCCCGGCACCAGACTCCTCAGATCGCGCCGATTCCTCAGGCCGCACCGATGCCTCAGGCCGCGCCGATGCTTCAGGCCGCGCCGATTCTTCGGGCCGCGCTGGCTGCTCGGGCCGCGCTGGCTGCTCGGGCCGCACCGGCTGAACGGGCCGTGCCGACTCCTGGGGCCGTCCGAACCTTTCTGACTGCCCGAACTCCTCCGACCGCCCAGGTTCGGCGAATCGCTCAGATTCCCCTGGTCGTCCACGCTCGCCAGATCGTCCGGAGCCCCCGTCTCGCCCGGAGCCCCCGGAGCCCCCGGAGTCCGCGGCTCGTCCCGATTGCTCAGACCGTCCCGACGGTTCAGACCGTCCAGGCTCCCGTGGCCGCACAGGCTCCTGAGTCTGCTCGGGCTGTCCAGACCGCCCGCGCACCTCGGACCCGGGCGGCACCGTCAGACCGGGCGGCACCGTCAGACCGGGCGGCACCGTCAGACCGGGCGGCACCGTCAGACCGGGCGGCACCGTCAGACCGTCCCGACTCCTCAGCCTCGCGCTTCGGCGGAATGTGCCCGTCGACCTTCTGCGCACGCCGAGCCGCAGCCCGGTCCGCAGCGGTCTTCGCCTCGCCGCCAGCCGCGTCCCCACTTGGACGGGGATCAACCGGGAGTGCCGAGGTGTCTGGGATGGGAGCGCCGTCGAAACCCGCCGACGCGTCCGGGACCTGCTCGGTCTGGGCAGCGGATTCTGCCCGTCGCGGAGCCGGAGGCACTCCATCTACGCCAAGTGCCGGACCGCCTTCAGGATGATCAGGCCGACCGGATTCCACCGCACGCGCTTCGAGCGCCCCGGCCGAGGGCTCGGTACTCCGCGGCGGCGATGCCCCGCTGACCTCGGTGCTCTCGGAACTAGGGGTGGTCGGGGACCAGTCGCCCGAGTGTTTCCAGGAGGTGCCCGGCCCGCTGCGCAACTGGGGCGAGGGCGTCCCCGGGCTGGCCGGTTGTCTCTGGGTTTCGGGTTCCGGCTCTTCCGGCTGCAGCGTGACCCGGACCGGCAGCAGGCCGGACAGCGAACCCTCGCCGGCCCGGCGGCTCAGCTGATCGTCGTGACCGAAGGCGACCCGGGAGGCGGGGCTGGTGCGCAGGCCGCTGACGCCGCCCCGGAAGTACGGGAGCAGCCAGCGCCAGAGCAGCAGGACGAGGAGGATGCAGAGGAAGGTGATGCCGACCTGGAAGACCAGGACCAGGGCCTGACCCAGCGCGCCGAACAGGCCCTCCAGGGCATGTCCCAGCGCCTGAATGACCTCGATCGCCAGCGCGACCACGATCAGCACGCCCACCGCGTAGCCGACGAGGTTCATCGAGCCCTCCCGGCCTGCTCGACAGAACACACCCGTGTCACATGGATGGTTTCGGCCCCATCTTCACATGCACCAGTGGAAATGTCGCTAGCCTAACGTAACGGACCAGTTCCTCCACTTACCCGACGATCCGGCCCTTATCGGTCCTTCCGTCGATCATGTCAGCAGTGCTCGGGCCTGGCTATCCGTACTGGTTCGGAACATTCCGGTCAGCCCGCTGACCATGGGCCTTGCCCCAGTCTCGGCAGTGGACCGATGGGCGCGGCATCCGCAGAACACCCCCACCCGGCCCCGGTCCGGGCCCCTGCCCGTGGCAGAGTCAACGGGAGCTGCCCCGACCGAGAGTAAGGACCCTCCCGTGCCGACCTTGCTGCATCTCGACTCCTCCGCCGACCTGCGCACCTCCGTCAGCCGCGCCCTCACCGCGCGGTTCGCCACGACCTGGACCGAGATCAGCCCCGACCACCTGGTGGTCCAGCGCGATCTGCACCTCGACCCGCTGCCCCACCTGCCGACCAACGCGCTGCATTGGGCGCCGCGGCTGCGGACCGCGGACGAGGTGGTGCCGGCCGACGCCGAGCAGCTGCAGAAGGTCCTGATCGAGGAGCTGACGAACGCGGACGTGGTGGTGATCGGCGCCCCGATGTACAACTGGGGGATGCCCTCCACGCTCAAGGCGTGGATCGACTACGTCCAGGTCAGCGGCCTGACCTCGATCATCGACGAGCCGACCCAGCCGCTGGCGGGCAAGCCGGTGGTGATCGTCTCCAGCCGGGGCGCGTCCTACGGCGCGGGCACCCCGGGCGAGGGCACCGACTTCGAGGTCCCGAGCCTGGTCCAGCCGCTGGGCGTGGCGATGGGCATGGACGTCACGGTGGTTACCACCGAGCTGACCTTGGCCACCCGGCTGCCCGCCCTGAACCCGTTCGCCGGACAGGCCGCGGACGAGCTGGAGAAGGCCGCTCAGGCGATGGTCGACCTGGCCCGCAAGCTGGGCGCTGCGTAGGGGGTCTCAGCCCCCGAACGGCTTGGCGATGACCAGGACCGAAACCACCACGACGACGGTCAGAACCGCCAGACCAAGCATCGTCCGGCCCGTTCGCCGACGACGTCCACGCAGCTCACGGCGGTGCGGAAGCTCCCCGGAAGCAGTAGCGCCAGAGGCCGTGGCTCCGGAAGCTGTGGCCCCGGAAACCGCCCGACGCGGCAGTCCGTACGGGTCGGTCCGCGGGATCGAACGGCGACGACGACTGGTGGACGCGTGACGCCCCACGGGCGTCGGCGCGGACTGGGCGGGCGGCGGGTCGAGCAGGGTCGAGACCCCGAAGTCCGCGGCGAGTGCTTCGAGGGCGCTGCTCGCTGGAGCCGAGTGCGGGCTCTGACGGTGGCGCGGGTGGGCGGGAACCCCGATGTCGGGTGATTCCGGCCCGGTCCGGATGGGAGCCGGAAGGTTCACCAGCTCCGTCGCGGTGGCGCCGCTCGCCTCGTCCCCAAGGTCGTGGAACTCCCGCAGTCGACCGGCAACCTCACCGGCGTCCGGACGCTGCGCGGGATCGTTGTCGGTCATCGCCGTGAGCAGCCCCGCCAGCCCGGCCGGGATGTCCATGTCGATGCGCGGCGGGTTGTGCAGGCGGGCGACCGCGACGGCGACCGGTTCCCCGTCGAACGCGGGACGACCGCTGAGCGCCTCGATCAGCACCAGCCCGAGCGAGTAGATGTCGCTGGACTCGCGGATCTCTTCGCCGCGGACCTGCTCCGGGGAGAGGTACCCGGCCGTGCCCATGGTCAGGCCGGTACCGGTGAGGCGCTCGGAACTGTCCAGCGCCCGCGCCACCCCGAAGTCGCCGAGTTTGACCGCCCCGTCATTACTGAGCAGAACGTTGCTGGGCTTGAGATCGCGATGGACGATGCGCCGCGAATGAACGTAGTCGAGGGTTTCGCCGAGGCTGGCGCCCACTCCGCTGACCTCGTGCGGGCTCATCGGGTCGGGCCGGCAACGCCGGCTCAGGGTCTCGCCCTCGATCAGTTCCATGGCGATGTAAGGCTGATCGTCGTGCGTGGAGGCGTCGTAGAGCGCGACCAGGCCGGGGTGATCCAGACCGGCGAGCGTCTCGGCCTCACTGGCGAAGCGCGCGCGGTTCACCTCGTCCTCCATCGCGAGCTGATGGAGCACCTTCACCGCTACGTCGCACTGACCCACTGTGTCCCAGGCCCGGTAGACCAGGCCCATCCCACCCTTGCCGATCACGTCCCCCAGCGCGTACCGGCCGGCGAGCATCGGGGGCTCAAGGTCAAGAGTGTCCCGCACGCTGCCTCCTCTGGCTGGATCCGTCCGCGGCAGTAACTGTGCCCGTGATCAGCGCGAGCGGCACTTCGGGAGGTGCGGTAGGAGTTCGCCGGGACGGCGGGTCAGTTGCCGGCGGCCTGGTACTGCTCGATCACGTGGGCCGGGATCCGGCCCCGCTCGGACAGCTCGATGCCGTTGCTGGCGGCCCAGGCCCGGACGGCGCGGTTGTCGACGCCGGTGGCAACCCGCTTCAGCGCGGCCTGTTTCCGGCCGCCGACCCGACGGGCGACGTCCTGATAGGGAGCCAGCGCCTTGCGCAGGGCGGCGGCGTTCTTCTTCGTCACGTCGATCTCGTACTCAACACCGTCGAGACCGAAAGCCACGGTTTCGTCGGCAGCCTGTCCGGTCATGTCATCGAGCAGCTCGGTCACTGTCCTGGTCGCCATGGTCATATGTTTTCGTTTCCTGACTGCCGAGTCAAAGCGTCCCGCATTTCCGCGTCCCGAGGATCCGGACCCGAACAATTCAAGGCCCGGACTCACCGGCAGGAAAGTATTTTCACAGGCGTCGCCGGAGTATTGCGGTTTCCCAGGGTCACTCGACCGCTCCTGCTACCTTCGGACCCACAGCATTTGTTCAGCTGTTCACCCATTCACGGCCGGTTCTCGGCGGTCGGCAATGAACCCACGTTGTCAACGGACATTCCGCAATCCGGGCCGAGGGAAAGAGAAGCCGTGAGAACTCATTCGCCGCACCGAGGGTTTTCCCTGGCCCGCCCGGTCGCCCCTCACTTTCGGCAACCCCCGCTCACGAAGGGACGCCGGTTTCCCCCGCAAGACGCCCGGCGATCGGGTCCGATCGGGGAGAATCATTGACTTGGACGCGCGTTCGAGTCTTGACTGACGCCATGCGGGCATATCGACCGATCGCAGACCGGCGTCGGCAACTGATCGACGCCGGGATCGCGATCGGCGAGCGCGAGGGCGTGGCGGCCGTGACCGCGCGCCGTGTCGCCTCCGAGGCCGGCGTCTCGCTCGGGTTGGTGTCCTACTGCTTCGCGACCAAGGACGATCTGACGATCGCCATGGCGGCCCGGATCGCCGAGGACACCGCCGAGGCGGCGGACGCCCCGCTGGACCTGACCCCGCCGCCGGTCCCGGCCCTGGTTCCGGTCAGCGCTCCAAGTTCGGCGGACAGCCCCAACCCCGCAGGCAGGCCTACCCCCAGCGTCCTTCGCTCGGTAGATCGGGTCGCGGAGCTGGAATTCGCCTTGCAGGCCGCCCTGAACCGGCTGTGGGACGTCCATGAGGCCACCCCCGGCCGCCAGTTGCTGACCTACGAGATCACCACCCGGGCTCTGCGCGAACCGCGGTTGAACGACGTGGCCCAGCAGCAGTACGACAGCACCGTCCAGGCCTGCTGCGTGGTGCTGGAGCACGTGGCCGACCACGTCGGCGTCACCTGGGACCGGGACGTGCGGGAGCTGGCCGACCTGGTGGTGATGGCGGTGGACGGCGCCACTCTGCGCTGGCTGGTGGACAAGGACTCGGCAGGAGCGCTACGCCGCCTCGGGGACGTTGCCCGGATGCTCGCCACGATGGCGCACTGATCACCTCCCGTACAGAGACGATTTTCATCAGGCCGCGACCGTGGCGGTTCCTGAAGCCACGTCCAGAACCGCCGGCCGGGCCGGGATCAGGCGGACTGCGAGGGCGGCCAGCCCCAGCACCCCGGCCACCGCGATCATGCTGATCGCCATGGCCTGAGGTACCGGGCGGGAGTCGATGAAGGCCAAGTAGACGGTGGTGATCACGGCGACGCCGACCGATCCGGAGAGCGCCTGGACCGCGGTGAGCACGCCGGACCCGCTGCCGGCGTCCTCTTCCGAAACTCCGGCCAGCACCAGGTCGAACAGGGAACCGGCGACGGCGCCCATGCCGAGACCGATGGCCAGACCGGGTCCGCACAGAGCCAGGAACCCGACGTCGGCCCCGCCCACCCGGACCACCGCGGCCAGGGCCAGCACGGCAAGCACCTCGAACACCAGCCCCAAGCCCAGCAGCCGCCGGGCCCGGGTGGCGACCAGGCCGGACAGCAGCAGCGCCGAGATGGCCATACCCAGCGCCATCGGGGCCAGGGTCAGGCCGGAGCGGAAGGCCGAGTAGCCGAGATAGCCCTGGGTGAACACGGACAGGGTCAGCATCAGACCGGACAGGCCGGCGAAGAAGCCCAGCATGACCAGCAGACCGCCGCGGAAGCTGGGCACCCGCAGGAGGGCGGGCGCGATCAGGGGATGCCGGGCCCGGCGTTCGCGGCTCGTGAAGACGACCAGGAGCAGGGCCGCCGCGGCGAAGGAGATCCAGGTCCAGAGCGGCCAGTGCCGTTCCGGGCCGAGGATCAGGGCGTTGATCGCGAGCAGCAGGGCCCCGCCGAGCAGCAGGGCGGAGAGCAGGTCGATGACCACGCCGGGCCGGGGCCGGTCGCGCGGCATCCAGCTCAGTGCGCCGAAGACGGCGGCCATCCCGAGCGGGAGGTTGATCAGGAAGATCAGCCGCCATTGGGTGCCCCAGGCGTCCAGCCCGATCAGGGCCCCGGCCAGGATCGGGCCGCCGACGGCGGAGAGCCCCATGATCGGCCCGAACAAGCTGAAGGCCCGGCCGGTCTCGGCCGGCGGGAAGACCGACTTGATGATGCCCAGCCCCTGCGGCAGCAGCATCGCCCCGAACGCCCCCTCGACCGCCCGGAACGCGATCAGCTCGGCCGGAGCGGTGGCCAGGGCGCAGGCCAGGGAGGCCACGGTGAAGCCGGTGGCGCCGATCACGAACATCCGGCGCCGGCCGAACCGGTCGCCGAGCCGGCCTCCGACCACCAGCAGCACACCGAAGGCGAGCGTGTAGCCCGCGGTCAGCCACTGCATGGTGGACGGGGCGCCGCCCAGATCGGCCCGGATCGAAGGGGCCGCCACCGCGACGACCGTCGCGTCCAGAAGATCGAGGATCTCCGCCATCAGCACCACGGCGAGGATCCAGTACCGCCAGGGATGCCCGTTCCGAACCGGCTGCTCCGTCATTTTCCCCATCTCCCCTTGATTAGTCCCGAACGTTGTTCGTGACGAACAACGTACGTCACAAACAGCGTTCGCTCAAGGTTGGAGGGCGGCCCTAGGATGGGCTGGTGGTAGAGAAAGGGCCGGTCAGCCGGCGCGAACGCCCCGCCAAACCCGCCCTCAGCCTGGAGACGATCCTGAGCGCGGCGACCGAACTCCTGGATGCGGACGGTCTGGACGGAGTGACGATGCGCCGGGTCGCCCAGCGCCTGGACACCGGGGCCGCGTCCCTCTACGTCTACGTCCGCAACCGCGACGACCTGCTCTGGCTGGTCTGGGACCGGATCGCCGGCGACATCGAGGTGCCCGGCCCCGAGGCCGGTGACTGGCGCGAGCGCACGGTGCAGCTGGTGCTGAACTCGATCCGCAACCTCACCGAGCACCGCGACCTCGCCCTGCTCGGCATGGCCGTCATCCCGCTGGGACCGAACTCGCTCCGGATCAGCGAGGCGCTGCTGGCCATTCTGGACGAGTCCGGGATCGGCCGGCGGGCCCGGGTCTGGGCGGTCGACCTGATCGCGCTCTACATCGTGGCCACGGCGGCCGAGGCGGCCACCCGCGAGAAGCGGCTCCAGGAGGACAAACCCGAGCTGGAACGCTCGCAGGACATCCTGGGATCACTTGCCCCACAGACGTTTCCGCATCTGCACGATCTGCGGCCGGAGTTCGCAGCCTTGGGGACGGACACCGAGGCCCGACAGCGCTGGATGGCCGAGGCGCTGGTCAACGGGATCCTGTCGACCAGCGCTTCCGCGCAATAAGGGTTTTCAGTTCTCCGCGCGAACCGTGCCCTCCGGAAGGCCGGCGTCCACCGCGTCGCCCCCACCCACTGATTCCAGACCTTCCGCGCCCTCCAGCCCCGCGGCGTCCCCCATCATCTTCCGGTCGGCCGCGTCGATCAGCGCATGCCCGCTGGCGAAGACGATCAGGGCGAGCACCACCGCACCCGCGCCGACGTAGAACGGAATCGCGTCGTTGAAGCGCTCGGCCAGCTTGCCGGCGAAGTACGGTGCGAGACCACCGCCGATGAACCGGACGAAACCGTAGGCGGCCGAGGCGACGGGGCGCTCGACCGGCGAAACCATCATCACGGCCTGGGTTACCAGGGTGTTGTTGACGCCGAGGAAGGCTCCGGCCACGATCACCGCGACGATGACGGTGGTCGGCGAGGAGTGACCGAACCCGATCACCGCCAGGTCGATCGCCAGCAGCACGAAGTTTCCGTACAGGGTGCGGGCGGTGCCGAACCGGGCCTGCAACCGGGAGGCACCGAACACCGCGAAGAAGGCGAGCAGCAGCCCCCAGCCGAAGAAGACGAATCCGAGCCGGATCGCGCTGAGCTCCATCAGATAGGGCGAGTAGGCCAGCAGCGTGAAGAAACCCCAGTTGTAGAGCAGACCGGTCATGCCCATGGTGAGCAGGCCGCGGTGCCGCAGCGCCAGCAGCGGGGCCGAGATCGAACTGGGCTGGGCCGGTTTCGGGGTGGGCGGCAGCATCAGCGCGGTCGCGATCAGGGCGATACCCATCAGCACTGCAACCCCGAAGAACGGCCCCCGCCAGCTGATGTTGCCGAGCAGCCCGCCGACCAGCGGGCCGGCCGCGATGCCGAGACCGAGCGCGGATTCGTAAAGGATGATGGCCCCGGCGAAGCCGCCGCTGGAACTGGCCACGATCACCGCCAGCGAGGTGGCGATGAACAGCGCGTTGCCCAGGCCCCAGCCGGCCCGGAAGCCGACGATGCCGTTGATCGTGCCGGAAAGCCCGGCCAGCAAGGAGAACAGGACGATCAGGGCCAGGCCGATGATCAGGGTGCGCTTGGCCCCAAGGCGACTGGATACCCATCCGGTGATCAGCATGGCCACCGCGGTGACCACCAGGTAACTGGTGAACAGCAGCGACACCTGGCTGCGGGAGGCGTTCAGCTGCTGGGCCAGCACCGGCAGGATCGGGTCGACCAGGCCGATGCCCATGAACGAGACGACGCAGGCGAACGCGACCGCCCAGACGGCGCGGGGCTGCTGGAACGGGGACGGGGCGGCGGAGCCGTGCGCGGACGTCATCGCAATCTCCCTGAAAGTCGGCTTCTCGGTCAGGATCTGGAAATGAGGGACGATCGCGGCGACAGTTGGGTGAGCCGGGCGATCGCGGATCCGGCCGAGAGCAGGGCCGCCTGGTCGGCCGGAGTCAGCTGCTCGAGCTGGGCGGCCAGCATCCGGGTCCGCTGAGCCCGGCGCTGCTCGACGAAGGCCCGGCCGGTGTCGGTCAGCGCGACCAGCGCGGCCCGGGCGTCACTCGGATCGGGGTCGCGACGAACCAGCCCCTCGCCCTCCAGCCGGTTGACCAGACCGGTCATCGCCGGCTGGGTGACCCCCTCGAGCCGGGCCAGGTCGGAGATCCGGGCCGGGCCGTCGTTCGCCAGCCGGGTGACGGTGGTGCGGGCCGTCATGCTGTATTCACTCGGCGGGGTGTTGCGGCGGACCCAGGCCAGCAGCATGTCCAGCGAACCGGCCAGCTCCACCAGGTCGGCGTGCTCGGCGTGATCGGCATGCGCGGCGGGATCGGTGGAGGGTGAGGACACGCTCCTTTCATATCACTAACTTATATAATCCGCCTATCCAGTTTTCCGGAGAGCTTTACCCCGCCGGATCCGGGCCGATACCCACCGATAGGATCGGTGTCCTGGTCAGAGGCCCATGCGTCGGCGTCCGAGCGATCTTGATCCTCGGCACTGCGGACCTCCGCACCCTGCTTCCCTCGGGACGGCCTGGGTTCTGCTCGGACTCAATGGACGAACCTCGGTGGCCTGCGGGAGGCGTGAGATGAACGGCGTACAGCTCCTACTGGTGGTGATCGCCGCCATCACGGTGACCGGCCTGGCCCACCGTAAGGGTCTTCAGGCCCCTCTGGTGGTCCTGGTCATCGGGCTGGCCGCGTCCTTCATCCCGGGCATGCCCCGGCTGGAACTCGAGCCGCACATCATCCTGGGCATCGTCCTGCCGCCGCTGCTCTACTCCACCGCGCTGGACTTCTCGGTGCCCAGCTTCGTCCAGAACCTCCAGCCGATCCTGCGCCTCGGCGTCGCCCTGGTGCTGATCACGGCGTTCGCGGTGGCCGTGGTGGCCTGGAAAGCAGTGCCGGAGATGACGTTCGGGGCGGCCCTGGTGCTGGGCGCGGTGGTCGGGCCGCCGGACGCGGTGACGGCCGTGGCGATCGGCCGCACGCTCGGCGTCCCCAGCCGGGTGATGACGATCCTGACCGGCGAGAGCCTGATCAACGACGCGGCCGCGCTGACCCTGTTCAGCGTGGGCGTGGCCGGGGTCACCGGCAGCCACACCGTGGTCAGCAACCCCCTGCTGTTCTTCGTCTACACCTCGATCGTCGGCCTGGTGGTCGGCATCGTGCTGGCCGTCGTGGTGCTGTGGATCCGCAGCCACCTGCACGATCCGGGCTTGGAGACGGTGCTCGGGCTGGTCGTGCCGTTCTCCGCCTACCTGCTGGCCGAGGAGCTGCACGGCTCGGGCGTGCTGGCGGTGGTGATGGCCGGGTTCTGGATCGGCCACAACCAGGCCACCTCGGGCTTCGCCACCCGCCTGCAGGAGCGCCAGCTCTGGCGCAGCATCGACATCCTGCTCGAGGCCTTCGTGTTCGCCTACATGGGCCTGCAGATGCGCTTCGTGATCGACGACGTGTTCAACATCGAGGGCGAACCGGTCGGCCTGGTGCTGATGTCCTCGCTCCTGGTGCTGCTCACCGTGGTCGCGGTCCGGCCGATCTGGGTGTTCGGCTTCGCCGGGGGCCGGCAGCTCGTGCGCAAGGGCCTGGCCTCCACACCCCCGGTCGAGAACCCCCGCGTGCCCTTCCTGGCCGACCGGGTGGAACAGGCCCGCACCCGGGCCGCGCGCGGGGCGAACTGGTCGACCAACGCGCTGATCTCCTGGACCGGCATGCGCGGAGTGGTCACCCTGGCCGCC
Organism: Kineosporia aurantiaca JCM 3230; assembly: GCA_000719025.1. Classification (GTDB taxonomy): domain Bacteria; phylum Actinomycetota; class Actinomycetes; order Actinomycetales; family Kineosporiaceae; genus Kineosporia; species Kineosporia aurantiaca. The sequence continues at coordinate 385,525 of JODP01000006.1, read as the reverse complement.
GCTTCCGGTGTGCCCTTCCTGACCGAGGCCGGCGATCCCTTCCCGGCCCGCTCGATCATCCAGTTCATCGCGTTCGTGGTCGCCGTCGGCACCCTGCTGCTGCAGGGGGTGACCCTGCCCCTGCTGGTGAAGCGGCTGGACATCTCCGGCGACATCGAGCACCAGAAGGAGATGCAGCAGCGCCGGTTCGCCCGGGACGTGGCCCGGTCGGCCTCCAAACGCGCGGTCAAGGAGACCCTGGCCGACCCGCCCGACGGATGTGACCCGGCGCTGCTGGAGGGCATTGCCGAGCGTTTCCGGCACGCGCAGGAGACCCGTGAGGATCTGCTGCCGGACGACGAGGACGACCCCGCCCTGCGCGAACTGGCCCGGAAGGACCTGACCCGCGCGGTCCGGTTGCTGCGCCAGCGGATGCTCACGGCTCAGCGCCAGGCCCTGATCGCCGAGCGGGACGCCGGGAACCTGGACGACGAGGTGCTGCGGGATCTGCTGGAGCAGCTGGACTACGAAGAGGCCGCCACCGCCACCAGTTCGGCGGCCCGACTCTAGCGCTGGGCTCTAGCGTTGAGCCGGTAGGTCCACGGTCATCGTGGTGCCGCGGCCGGGAGCGGAGTCGACGCGGATCGTGCCGCGGTGCGCGTCGACCACGCCCTTCACCACGGTCAGCCCCAGCCCGGTGCCCGGAATGCCGCGCTCGGTAGCGGAACTGGAGCGGAAGAACCGGGTGAACAGCTTCGCCTGCTCGGCCTGCGGAATCCCGATTCCCCGGTCACGGACCTCGAGACGCACCCCGGCCGCCACCGCGGAGACCTCCAGAGTGATGACGTCGGGACGGCCGCCCAGAGGACGCGCGGACACCGGGCCGCTGGGCACCGGGGAGAACTTCACCGCGTTGCCGAGCAGATTGATCAGTACCCGCTCCAGTTGGGCCGCATCCCCGAGCACCACCGGCAGCCGGTCGGCCACCACCAGCCGCAGGGTGAGCCCGGCCTGGCGGGCGGTCGGCTCCACGGTGGCGATCGCGGCCTCGGCGATCTCCGGGAACGAAAGCGCCCGGAAATGCGAGGTTCCGGCGTGCCCGGACTCCATCTGCGACAGCACCAGCAGGTCGTCGAGCAGACTGAGGACGTTGGCACTGTTGCGGTCGATGATGTCCAGGAACTTGGGGCCGAGCTCCGGTTCGCTGCCGTTGCCGTCCCGCAGCATCTCCACGTAACCCCGGATCGAGGTCAGCGGGTTGCGCAGCTCGTGACTGACCGCGGCGAAGAAATCGGTCTTCTTCCGGTCCATCTCCCGCAACTGGCTGTTCCCGGCCGCCAGCTTCTCGGCCCGGGACATGATGTCGGCCCGGGCCGCGCGCAGGTCGGACTCGACCCGTTTCTGCCGGGTGATCTCGGTGTAGATCGCCCCGATCCCGAAGATCTCGCCCCGCTCGTCGCTGATCGGGTAGCGCACGCAGAGCAGGTTGCGCCCGCCGTCGAACTCCTCCTCCCGCTCCAGCACGATCGAGGTGTGCAGGCAGCGGGCGTCGAGTTCGGTCATTTCCCGGGCCTTCTCGGCCGGGAAGATCTCGGCGTCGATCTTGCCCGCCAGAGAGTCCGGGGCCAGGCCGCAGAGCAGCTCGAACTGCCGGTTGGCCAGCAGGTAGCGGCCGTCCACCGCCTTCACGCTGATCGCCGCCGGTGAATGGGCCACCAGTCCGGCCAGGATCGCCGACGTCTCCCGCTCGCGCCGCTCGGCCTCGCGCTTCTCCGCGGTCAGCCGGCGGATCGCCAGCGCGTGGTCGACCGCCGGGCCGAGCCGGGCCAGCCGGTCCTTCAGGAGATAGTCGACCGCGCCCAGGCGCAGTGACTTGACGCAGGTCTCCTCGTCCATCTGGCCGCTGACCACGATCACCGGTACTTCCAGGTGCAATTCGTGCAGCTTGTCCAGCACGGTCGGCGCGTCCAGGCCGGGAAGCGAGTAGTCGCAGAGGATCACGGCCGGCGGCGGGTCGAGGGCCGCCAGCATCGTGTCCATCCCGTCCACCCGGGTCCAGTCCGGCCCGAAGCCGCCGCGGACCAGCTCGGCCACCATCAGCTCCGCGTCGGCCGGCTGGTCCTCGATGATGAGCAGCCGGAAACTCCTACTCACGAAACCTTTTCCCCCATAACGAGCCATCCTCGGACCGGCCGGGGATCGGCCCGACAACCTGACCACACCGCCGGACCGAACCGCAAGCAGGACGCCGGTTCCCGGCTGGGCCGGGCGACGGCGCCCCCGGTGCAGGATGGGCTGGTCAGGCGCGTGCGGCCACTCAGTAAACACCCGCCGCCGCGCTGCACCCGGGAGAATCGCCGAGGGCCGGCCTACTCGCCGCCGGCTCGCACCAGACGCACCCGCTGATGGATCGGCCCCTCGACCCGCCCCAGCGACTGGACCACCTCGACCCCGGCCCGGCGGGCAATGATCTCCGCGCAGATCGACACCGCGGTCTCCTCCGGCGTGCGCGCCCCGAGGTCCAGCCCGATCGGCGAGTTCAGCCGGGCCAGGCTCGCCTCGTCGGCCCCGGCCGCCCGCAGCCGCGCCATCCGGTCGTCGTGCGTGCGACGGCTGCCCATCGCCCCGAGGTAGCCCACCGGGGTCGACACCGCGGCCAGCACGGCCGGGACATCGAACCGGGCCTCGTGGGTGAGCACGCAGACGGCGTCGCGCGCGGTCAGGGTGCTGCCGATCCGGCCCAGCAGGCGGTGCGGCCAGTCCACGACCACCTCGTCGGCGAACGGGAACCGGGCCTTGGTGGCGAACCGCTCCCGGGCGTCGCAGAGGATCACCCGGAACCCGAGCACGGAGGCGACCTGACTGAGGGCCGCGGCGAAATCGACGGCGCCGAAGATGATCATGCGGGCGGGCGGGCTGAACGAGTGGACGAAAACGCTCACATCGCTGCGCCGGGCCTCACCGCGAAGACCGTAGTGCCGCACCCGCGAGCTCCCCACCGCCAGTTCGGCCTCGGCGTCCCGCGCCACCACCCGGTCCAGCTCGGCATTGCCCAGGCTCCCGACCAGGGGCCGGCCGGGCCGCAGCAGAGCGGTCGCCCCCAGGCGCCCGCCGCCGTCCGTCGCGAGCTCCACCACCGTGATCAACGCCGCCGGCTGCCCCTCCCGGACCGCATCGAGGAGCCGGTCGGACCCGCTCAGCTGATCGCCCGGCTGAATCAGCAGGTGAACGGTGCCGCCGCAGGTCAGACCCACGGCGAAGGCGTCCTCTTCGGAGTAGCCGAAGCTGACGAATCGGGCGGCGCCGCCGCTGATCACCTCGAGGGCGGCCTGGACCACGGCCCCCTCGACGCACCCGCCGGAGACCGAGCCGAGCACCTCCCCGTCCTCGCTCACCGCCATCGCCGCCCCCGGCTCGCGGGGGCCGGACCCTTCCACGTCGATCACCCGGGCCAGGGCCCAGCGCCGGCCCTGCGCCCGCCAGCCGGGCGGCCCGATCAGCCCGGTCAGCAGCTCACGCATCCGGCCTCCTCCACCCGGGAGAGCGTAGGCGCCCGCGTTCAGCCGATGGCGACGGGATGGGCCGAAGTCGAGACATCATGAAAGTGTCACCGCTGCATGTCACATCGAGGTTTCCTGGCCACCCCCACCCCGAGGCCGACGGTCAGGACGAGGCCGGCCGCCGCAGCGCCGCCGGCAGATAGGCCGCCCCCGGCCCCAGTGCCGCCACCGAGTCCTCCGGATTGGAGATCCGGCAGCGGGCCAGGGACAGGCACCCGCAGCCGATGCACGAGTCGAGCTTGTCCCGCAGCGCGGTGAGCGCCTCGATCTGCTCGTCCAGCCGCTGGGACCAGGACCGGGAGATCGCCGTCCAGTCGGCCCTGGTCGGGGTGCGGGCCGAGGGCAGCCCCTCCATCGCCGCGCGCACCTCGTCCAAGGAGAGGCCGACGCTGCGCGCGGCCCGGATGAAGGCCAGCCGGCGCAGCACCGCCCGCTCGTAACGCCGCTGACCACCGGCGGTACGGGTGGCCGAGATCAGGCCCTCGCGCTCGTAGAACCGCAGCGCCGAGGCGGCCAGCCCGCTGCGCTGGGTCAGCTCGCCGATCGTCAGCAGCTGATCGGCCCGTGGCTTCCCCTCGGAACTCATGCTTCCAGACTACTAGACATGAAGTTGAATTTAACTACCAGAATGAAAAGCCCCTAAGGAAGCGAGAAGACATGCCGACCGCACTCGTCACCGGGGCCTCCAGCGGCCTCGGCCGGGCCCTGACCAGGGCCCTGGCCGAGGACGACTGGGATCTCGTGGTGGATGCCCGCAACGCCGAGGCCCTGCGCCAGGCCACCCAGGACCTGGGCCCCAGGGTCCGGGCCGTCCCGGGCGACATCACTGATCCGGCCCATCGCCAGGCCCTGTTCGAAGCCGCGCCGGACCTCGACCTGCTGGTGAACAACGCCGGTGGCCTGGGGCCGAGCCCGCTGCCCGCCCTGGGCGAAATCCCCCTCGGGGCACTGGAAGACCTGTACCGGGTCAACGTCATCGCCCCGCTCGGCCTGATCCAGCTGTTCCTGAAGACCCTGGCCGCACACAGCGGAACGATCGTGAACATTACCTCGGACGCGGCCAGTGGGGTGTACCCCGGCTGGGGCGGGTACGGCTCGTCCAAGGCCGCCCTGGAGCAGATCGGAGCCGTGCTGGGTGCCGAGTGCACCGGCGGCGTGCGGGTCTACTCCTTCGACCCCGGCGATCTGCGAACCCCCATGCACCAAATGGCTTTTCCGGGCGAGGACATCTCCGACCGGCCGCTCCCGGAATCCGTGGTCCCGGCCTTCCGGAGGCTGATCCAGGAACGCCCGCCGAACGGCCGTTACCCGGCCGCCGATCTCAGCGAAGGGATCCACCAGTGAGCACGATGATCCGGCCCACCACCCGGTTCGAGCTGCCCGAGGGCTCGGAAGCGACCGAGCCACCGGAGGCCCGCGGCCTCCCGCGGGACGGGGTCCGTCTCCTGGTCGCGGGCCCGGACACGATCGAGGACACCCGGTTCCAGCACCTCGGCGAGCACCTGGAACCGGGCGACCTGCTGGTCGTGAACACCTCGGCGACCCGGGCCGCGGCCATCGACGGCGTCCACGAACGGCTCGGCCCGGTCGTCGTCCATCTGTCGACCGAACTCTCGGACGGGGTCTGGGTGGTCGAGGTCCGCACCGCCCCGGACGCGGCCGCGCGGATCCGGACCTGCGTGGCCGGTGACCGGATCCGGACGGCCGGGCCGGAACTGACCCTTGCGGCTCCGTATGGTCCGCACGGGCAACGGAAGGGGTCGCGGCTCTGGCGCACGGAACCCCTGGAACCGGTGGCGCTGGGCAATACGCTGGCCGCCCACGGACGCCCGATCCGCTACGGCTACCTGGAACGCCCCTGGCCGCTGACGAGTTACCAGACGGTGTTCGCCGATCCCCGGGAGACCGGGGCGAGCGCCGAGATGGCCAGCGCCGGGCGACCGTTCAGTACGGATCTGGTCACCCGGCTGGTCTCGGCCGGGATCCGGCTGGCCCCGATCACCCTGCACGCCGGGGTCTCCTCGCTGGAAAGTGGCGAGGCACCACCGGCCGAGCCTTACCGGGTGCCGGAATCGACCGCTGCGCTGGTGAACTGGACCCGCCGGACGGGTGGCCGGGTGGTCGCTGTGGGTACCACCGTCACCCGGGCCCTGGAGTCGGCGACCGGCCCGGACGGCCGGGTCCGGCCCGCCCGGGGGTGGACCGACCTGGTGATCTCCCGCGAGCGGCCGGTGCGGGTGGTGAACGGCCTGATCACCGGGTGGCACGATCCCCAGGCCTCGCACCTGCTGATGCTGGAGGCGGTGGCCGGGGCGGAGCTGGTGCGGCGGGCCTACGAGCAGGCCCTGAAGAGCAAGTACCTCTGGCACGAGTTCGGGGACTCCTGCCTGTTCCTCCCCTGAGGTAGCACGAGGGTGAGAAACGGCTAAACCTCATTTCACCCTGTAGGCCATTCGGGTTCACGACGATGCGGTGGGGAGTCGGAGGACAACTCCTCCGGCGGAAACCGCCGTATCACCCGAGGAGCCATCATGAGCAGCATCGTCGTCGTGGACGACGACTCCGACATCCGGGGTCTGCTGGAATTCAAGCTGTCCGCGGCTGGTCACACGGTGACCGCCGAGGCCGACGGTGAGGCCGGACTGGCCGCCATCCTCGACGTCCACCCGGACGTCGTGGTGCTGGACTGGATGATGCCGAGAATGAGCGGCATCGAGGTCTGCCTGGAACTGCGCAAGGACCCGTCGATGGCGGAGATCCCGGTGCTCTTCCTGACCGCCAAGGCTCAGGAGTCGGACGTCCAGCGCGGCTTCGCCGCCGGCGGCAACGACTACGTGATCAAACCTTTCAGCCCGCGCGAGCTGTCCAGCCGGATCGACGCGCTGCTGGCGCGGACCCCGAGATGAGTACCGAGGCGATCCTCCTGGTCGCCGCCACCCTCAACCTGGCCCTGATCATCGGGCTCTCGGTCAGCACGGCGATGGTCAAGGCCCGGCGCGAGCGCCGGGCCCGGCGCCACGAGGAGGAACTCGCCCTGCTCCGGCCGGTGATGATGCGCTACCTGGCCACCTGGGAGGACGGTGACGCCCACGACCTGGCCGATCTGCTGATCGGCTACCGGGGCGTCACCACCTCCTTCGAGGAACTCGTCGCCGGGTTGCTGCCCAAGCTGCGGGGGGCCGACCGAAGCATGCTGGTCGACATCCTGCGCCGACGCGGCACCATCGACGAGGCCCGCCAGGCGACGCACTCGTACTGGCCGGTGCGGCGTTACCGGGCCGTGGAACTGCTCGGCGCGGCCGGCGTCAGTGAGGGGATCCCGGAGGCCGGAAGGCTGCTGGGCGACCGCAACACCGACGTCCGGCTGGCCGCCGTGCGGGCTCTCGGCCGGATCGGCACCGCCGAGGCGGCGGTCGCGCTGCTGGACCATCTGTCCGCGGACGACGGGCAGAAGAAGCACTGGATCCCGCCGCACCCGGTCACCATGGCCCTGCTGCGGATCGGCACCGACGCCACCGACGCGCTGATCCGGGCGCTGGAGGCCGACGTGATCGAGGTCCGGACCATCGCCACCGAGGTGCTGGGCGTGCTCGGGGTCTACCCGGCGGTGGCCGAACTGCAGATCCGGATGCGGGTCGATCCCAGCGTCTCGGTCCGGCTGGGCGCCACCCACGCCCTCGGCCGGCTCAGCATGCCCAGCTCCGCGGACGACCTGACCGCGATGCTGCGCACCGAGGAGGACGTGGAGGTCCTCGCCGCGGCCTGCACCGCACTGGGCCGGATCGTCGATCCGGCCACCGTCCCGGAGCTCGAGCAGGCGGTCGCCCATCCGCATCCGACGGTCCGGATCGCGGCGGCCATGGCTCTGGTGGCGTTCGGGGACACCGGCCTGGACCGGCTGCGGGACATCGCGCAGCGCGACGCCGAGGGCGGTGACGCGGCGAGGGAGGTGCTCGCCCGGAACTCGATCGCGACGGACACCACTCCGCTGATCTCGCTCTAAGGGGCCCTGAAGGCAGTCATGAGAGATTTCCTGGAATCCGCAGTGATCGGATTCAACTCGTTCGTCATCATCTACTTCCTGGCGCTGAACTCGCTGTATCTGCTGATCGTGCTGATCGCCTCCCGGGCGCAGCGACGGGCCCAGCGGATGTCGTCGGAGACCGCGCTGGAGGACCTGTTCGCCAACCCGCTCACCCCTGGGGTGTCGGTGCTGGTACCGGCGTACAACGAGGAACCGAGCATCGTCTCGAGCGTTCACTCGATCCTGGACCTGCGCTACCCCCAGCTCGAGGTGGTGATCGTCGACGACGGTTCCACCGACGGCACCTTCGACGTGCTGCAGCAGGAGTTCGAGCTGCAGCCGAGCACCCGGGTGGCGGCCGGCGTGGTGGAGACGGTCGGCGAGGTGAACTCCGTGCACATCTCCCGGGACGGCCAGATCGTGGTCATCCGTAAGGAGAACGCCCGGCGCCGGGGGGACGCGCTGAACGTCGCCCTGGAGTACTCCCGCTATCCGCTGGTCTGCATGATCGACGCGGACTCGGTGCTGGAGAAGGACGCGCTGATGCACGTGGTCCGCCCGTTCGTGGACGATCCCGAGCGAGTTGCCGCCTCCGGAGGGGCGATCCGGCCGATCAACGGCTGCCCCACCGAGCGCGGGATGATCCTCGAGAAGCGGCTGCCGAAGGGCTGGGCCCCGCGGATCCAGGTGGTCGAGTACCTGAGGGCGTTCCTGCTCGGCCGGGTCGGCTGGTCGGCGTTCAACGGCCTGATGATCATCTCCGGCGCCTTCGGCCTGTTCCGCCGCGACCTGGTGCAGCAGATCGGCGGCCTGACCGCGGACTCGCTGGCCGAGGACGCGGACCTGGTGAACAGCCTGCACCACCGGCTGCGGAAGGAAAAGCAGGACTACCGGATCGTTTTCGTCCCGCACCCGGTCTGCTGGACCGAGGTGCCGGAGAACCTGAAGATCCTCGGCCGGCAGCGCCGACGCTGGTCGCACGGTCTGCTGGAGGTGCTGTGGCGGTTCCGCGGGATGATCGCGAACCCGCGCTACGGCCGGATGGGCCTGCTGGTGCTGCCTTATTACGTGGTCTTCGAGCTGCTCACCCCGGTGGTGGAGATCCTCGGCCTGATCTGCCTGCCGCTGGGGCTGGTCTTCGGCATCCTGAACTGGCAGGCGGCCGTGCTCTACGCCCTGGTCGCGATCGGCTACGGGATTCTGCTGTCGGTGGTGGCCATCGCGGTGGACGACGCGTCCTACAAGACCTACCGGCGCTGGAAGGATCTCGGCATCCTGCTGGTCGCCGCGTTCCTGGAGAACTTCGGATTCCGCCAGCTGCACGCCTTCTGGCGGCTGCGGGGCCTGTGGTCCGGCATCCGGGGCTCGAACGCGGCCTGGGGTGAAATGCCGCGGGTCGGTTTCAAAGGGACGAGCGGCGCCACGGCGAACTGATCCCGCCCCAACCTCCCGTGATCATGCATTTACGCCCTCGTGATCATGCACTCAGGTGCATGATCACGAGGGCGCTTCTGCATGATCACGGGGGTTTGAACAGGTCAGGTGAGGACGACGCTGGCCTCGGTGGTGCGGACCAGTGCGGTCAGCGACTCCTGGAGATATAGCGTGACCGACGTGGCGTCGTGGGTGAGGTACCCGATCGACAGGTCCTGGCCGAGGAAGAGCTCGTAGTCGCCGCCGCGGGTGGAGAGCAGGAACGCGCCCTCGATGGCCGGCGCCCAGATGATCTCGCCGTCGCCGATCACCCGCTGGATGTGGTCGCGGATCGGGTAACCGTGCTCGGTGCTCTCGGCCACCTCGGTGTAGGCGTCGGCCGACAGCAGCAGGCTGTACGGGCCGTCCACCCCGGCCAGGCGCAGGGCGGAAATCGCCTGGGCAATGGCGTTCGGGTAGAGCCGGACGTCGGCCGGCAGCGGGATCGCCGGGTTCGAGCTGCTCGGCCGGATGCCCGGGATGCCGGCCGAGGCCAGGCCGTCGATCACCGCGCGGTCCTCGGCAAAGGCGATCTTGGTGGCCGCGTCCTTCACCGGCTGCCAGTCCGAGTCCTCCGAGCCGCGTTCCACGTCGTCCACCGCGTCCCGGGTGACCACGAACGGCACCCGCAGCTCGACCACCGGCTGGATCTCCCGACGGCGGGCGATCACCCCTTCCAACGGCGCTTCCAGCTCGTGCAGGTGCCCGGTGCCGACTGCAGAGAACGTGGCGCCGGCCGGGCCGACCAGGTCGACCACCCGGCGGGCGGCGACGTTGCGGGTGAAGGTGCGGCGGGCCTCGTCCTCGATCTGGGCCCAGGCCGCCTGGGAGACCGGGGCAAGTTCACGGTGCAGGTTGTTCATGGCGTCCTTCTTCGTTCAGGGCCGATTTCGTGATCAGGCAACCCCGTCCCGGTGATCAGGCAGCGCGCGGGTGCATGATCACGAGGGCGGAAGTGCATGATCACGGGAGGGTTTGGGGCTTGAGGCTGCCGATTCCGAGCGAGCCGTCGGGTTCGGTGACCGACGGACGTCCGTCCGGGCCGGCGTCCTTCGTCGGGCTTTCGGAGGTCCGCAACGGCGGCGGATCGTCCAGGAAGTCGGCCGTGGGGATGTAGAACAGGCTGCCGGTGACCGCGGTGGAGAAGTCCAGGATCCGGTCGTGGGTGCCGGGTGGCTTTCCGATGAACATGTTCTGCAGCATCTGCTCGGTCACCGCCGGAGTGGCCGAGTAGCCGATGAAGTAGGTGCCGAACTCCTGGCTCCCGACCCGGCCGAACGGCATGTTGTCCCGGACGATCTGGAGTTCCTCACCGTTCTCGTCCTCGATCACGGTGAGCGCGACGTGCGAGTTGGCCGGCTTCACCTCGTCCGGCAACTCGATGTCGGACAGCTTGCGGCGGCCGATCGCGCGCTCCTGGTCCTCGGTGCTCAGCGCGTTCCAGGCGTCCAGGTCGTGCAGGTACTTCTGGACGATCAGGTAGCTGCCGCCGGCGAACTCCGGATCCTCGGCGCCGACCGTGGCGGCCCTGATCGCGCTGCGCCCGGTCGGGTTCTCGGTGCCGTCGACGAAGCCGAGCAGGTCGCGCTCGTCGAAGTACTTGAAGCCGTGCGTCTCGTCGACCACCTGGGCCCGGCCCGACAGCCGGACCATCAGCTGGGAGGCCAGCTCGAAACACAGGTCCATCCGGCGGGCGCGCAGGTGGAAGATCAGGTCGCCGGGGGTCGAGACGGCGGTGTGCTTGGCCCCGGCCAGCGGCCGGAACGGGTGCAGACCGGCCGGGCGGGGGCCGTCGAACATCCGGTCCCACAGCTGCGAGCCGAGGCCCACGACACACTTCAGGTCGCCCTCGGGGACCCGGAAGCCGACCGACCGGGCGATCCCGGCGCTGTCGGCCAGAAGGTCGTGGACGTCCGGCTCGGCTCCCGGATCGACCGTGAGCACCAGGATCACGGCCGCCTCGGTGAGCGGGGTGAGCACCGGCTGTGGTTCAGGGGGCTCGACGGGTTCGGCGGGCTCGACGGACATGTGGATCACAGTACGGCTCGGCCCACCGGCTCCGGGACCCCGGCGGGGTGAGTTCTGCCCCTCGGACTAGGTCCGCAGGGGCAGTCGGACGGTGACCGTGCTGCCCTCGCCGAGCACCGAGTCCATGGTCACCGAGCCCCCGTGGTTCTCCACGATCTCCCGCACCACGGCCAGCCCGAGACCGGTGCCGGGGATCTTGTGGGCCGCGTCGCTGGCCGAGCGGAAGAACCGGTTGAACAGCTTGGGCAGCTCGTCGGCGGCCACCCCGAGGCCCTGGTCGATCACCCGGACCACCACCTCCCGGTCCTCCACCGTGCCCCGGATCACCACCTCCCCGCCCTGGTCGGAGAACTTCACCGCGTTGCTGAGCAGGTTCAGCAGCACCCGCTCCAGCTGCGAGCGGTCGCCCAGCACGGGCAGCTCGCCGGAGGTGTCCAGGGAGAGGCTGACCTTGGCCGTCTCGGCGCTGGGTCTGAGCACCAGCATCGCCCCCTCGGCCAGGTCGGCCAGGTCCACCTCGACGAACTCGTGGGTGAGCTTGCGGGAGTCGATCTTCGACAGCAGCAGCAGGTCCTCGACCAGGTTGAGCAGCCGGCGGGCGTTGCGGTCGATGATGTCGAGCATCTTGGCGCTCTGCGAGTCGGCCCCGTCGGCCTCGTCGATCAGCAGTTCGGCGTAGCCGCGGATGCTGGTCAGCGGGGTGCGCAGCTCGTGACTGACCGAGGCGACGAACTCGGTCTTCAGCCGGTCCACCTCGCGCAGCTCGGAGTTGGCCCGGTCCAGCTGCTCGTTGCGGGCCTCCAACTCGACCCGGGCGGCCCGCAGGTCGGACTCGATCTTCTTCTGCCCGGTGATGTCGACCAGGATCGAGCCGACCGCGAACACCGTGTCCGTGCCGTCCCGGACCGGGTACCGGACCGCGTGGAAGGTGCGCTGCTCGCCGTCGATCGTGAACAGCTCCTGCCGTTGCACCACCTCGGCCCCGGCCGTGCGGATCGGCGCTGCGCTGGCCAGCGGCGGGTGGTCGGTGGAGAGCTGGTTGTAGAGGTCGTTGCTGACCAGCGTGCGGCCGCTGAGGTTCTGCACGCTGATCGCCGCGACCGAGTTCTCCACCAGGCCGAGCAGGATGTTCATCGTCTCGTCGCGGCGCTGCTCGGCCAGCCGGGCCACCCGGTCCAGCTCGCGCCGGGCCAGGGCGTGGTCGATCGCCGGGCCGAGCCGGGACAGCCGGTCCTTCAGCAGGTAGTCGGCCGCCCCCAGGCGCAGCGAGTTCACGCAGGTGGCCTCGTCCATCGTGCCGGAGACCACGATCAGCGGCAGGTCCGGCTGTTTGGACTGGAGGATGGCCAGTGCGTCCGGTGCCGTCATCGTCGGCAGGGTGTAGTCGCAGATCACGATCTCGGGCTCGTCGTCCAGGGCCCGCAGGAACTTCCCGGCGGTGTCGACGACGGTCGCGACCGGGTCGTACCCGGCCCGCCGGACCTCGGTGAGGATGAGCTCCGCGTCCGGCGGGAAGTCCTCAGCGACCAGCAGGCGCAATGGTGTTGGCACGTGGGTACTCCGTCGGGGTTCGGTTCAGGGCGACCCAGTAGCGGCCGACGTCCGCGATCGACCGGAAGTAGTCGTCCATGTCGACCGGCTTGACCACATAACTGTTGGCGCCGAGGGCGTAACAGGAGTGCACGTCGCGTTCCTCGGCCGAGGAGGTCAGCATGACCACCGGGACCACCACCAGGTGGGCCGTGGAGCGCAGCTCGCGCAGCACCTCGATCCCGTTCAGCCGGGGCATCTTCACGTCCAGGAAGACCGCCCGGGGCAGGTCCTTCGGGTCCGCCCCGGCCCACTGCCCCCGGCAGTTCAGCCGGTCCAGGGCCTCCAGGCCGTCCCGGGCCTCCTCAATTCGGCCCCGGAAATCGTTGCGCCGCAACGTGTGTTGCAGCAACTCGCGGTCCTCCGCGGAATCGTCGACCAGCAGGATCCAGCCCTGCTGACTCGCCACGTCGTTCATCGTGCCTGCCCGCCCCCTGTCGTCCCTCGCACAGCACGGATCCGGGGCCGGCCGATCCCCCCTCGGCACTGTCCGGGCAGCACAAGCCATCGGCTCCCCGGCGAGAATGCTCCCAGATGTTCATAGTTCGATGACCGCGACGGCGTCCGGCGTCCGGGTGATATTGACGTCCACCACCCGATCACCCCCGGGTGAGGCGTTCAGCCACCCCCGCACCCGCGCGATCCGGATCGCCTCCTCCCGGCTGTGAACCCCGAGTTTGCGATACAGGTTGCGGCAGTGCGACTTGAGAGTGTTCTCCGAGACGAACAGCTCGGCGGCGATCTGGGCGTGGGTCAGCCCGGTGGTCAGCCGTTCCAGCACCACCATTTCCCGCCGGGTGACCCCGATGTCGCTTTCGCCCAGGGCGCCGGCCTGTTCCAGCCGGGTGGTGAGGGCGCGGCGCCAGGCCGAGGCATCCGGCGAACGCCGCAAGGTGGTCGAGATCGCCACCCTCAGGGCCTGCGGGACCTCCAGGAAAACCCGCACGTGACCGTCCGGCTCGGCCGCCACCAGGGCCTCGTTGACCAGCTCCGACGTCGTGCCCCGAGCGCCCAGGGCAGCGGCCGCCCCGGCCAGGAGCCGCCTCAGCCGGTCCTCGAGCCCGGCGTCCGGCGGCCAGAGCGCCAGGAGCGCCGAGGCCTCGTCCGGGTGCTGCCGGGCGATGCTCAGCCGGGCACTCAGGACCGCCGGGACCGGGGGTGCCGATTCCAGGAGTTCCTGCGCGGCAGCCAGATCCCCGCTCAGCTCGGCCAGCCGGGCCCGGGCCAGCACCAGTCGCACGGCCAGCGCGGCGGGCAGATCGTCGACAGTGCGCCGAAGCTTCTCCAGCTCCTGCTGGGCCGCCCGGGTATCTCCCAGATCCAGCAAAGTCCTTGCTCGGACTAGTTTATGCGCCTGTCCTACCGCTGCTCCCCCTCGGGGGCCGACGACAAATTGTTCTCCGACGGAGATGACTTCCACGTTCCGGTCGAGAAACTTCAGCGCCTGAGCCGGTTCTCCGCGGGCCCGCAGTACCTCGGCCTCGGCCAGCACCGCCGAGGCCAGCATCGGATGCTTCCCCAGACCGGCCTGCTCCGCCAGCCGGGTGGCCCGCCCGGCCAACCGCTCGGCTGCGGACAACTCCCCCGACCAGGCCGAAGTCAGCGCGTCCACCCCGATCCCGGCCAGCAACAGGTACCGCGGCAACCGATCGACCCCGGCGCTCCAGGCCTGACCCAAATGGCTCTCCACCGCTGCCCGGTCACCCCTGAAGGCTGCGGTTCGGGCATTGAGGACGCTGACCACGGCGGCGAAGGTCGTGTTGTCCTGGGTGCCCAAAAAGGTTGGTAGCCGTTCGGGTGGAACCTGGTTCGGGACCTCCTCACCGGCCAGGGCCGCGATCAGCTCGGCCGCCGGGTCGCCCCCCAGGACGTCTCCGATCACCTCCGCGGCCCACAGGTGATCACCCGCCAGGGCAGCGGCGTGCGCGATCAGGGCCCGGTGGTCGGCGTTGGACATCCACGCCGGCTCCGGGATCCGGCCCAGCACCTCATGCAAGTGGGTCAGGTCCCAACCGCGGTACCCCTGAGGCGCGGCCCGTTCCAATTCGGCCAGCACCTCCGGCCACGCTCCGGCTGCGAGCAGGCATTCCACGGCCAGCGGCCCGGAACCCCGCCTTGACGCCATCTCACCTGCCCGGCAGAGGTTTTCGTGCAATTCCCGGCCTGCGCGGGCCGAGGTACGCCGCGCGGCACCGATGACGAATTCGTGATACTCGTTGGTATGCAAGGGTTTGCGACCGCGCACCGGCCAGCGGTCGGCCGTCAGTCCCCAGCGCCGGGCATCGTCCAGCATGGTCGCCGGATTGACGTCGGGCACCAAGGCGGCGCACAGCTCCGGGTCCTGAGTCAGGCCGGGTACCGGACCGGTGGCGAGCACGAAGGCGTGAAGGGTTTCGGGGAGGCCGCGGAGGACGAGATCGGCGGCCAGGTCGGCGAGCTCGAGCGGAAAGGCCCGGTCGGCGGGATCGGGCGAGAGCCCCGAGGCCGCCCGCCCGAGCGTCAGCACCCCGGCCGGCCAGCCCCCGCTCAGCCGATGCACCCACTCGACCTCGGCCGCCCCCACCCGCACTCCGCACAGCTCCGCCAGCTGCGCCTGCACCACCTCGACCGGCCACCACAGGTCGTCCGCCCGCACCTCGGCCACCTGCCCGGCCAACCGCACCGCCAGCGCCGGGGGCAGAACATCCCCCCGCCCCACCAGCACCAGGCGCGGCCCCTGCGGCCGCCCGGCCACCAGCTGCTCGAGCTCGCCGGGGGTGAGCGCTTCCACCCCTTCGATCACGATGAAGCCGGCGCCCGCGTGACTCCCGATCGCCGAAGCAGCCCGGTCCGCAGCCGACAAGCGTCCCTTATTGACCAATGGCGCCCAGGTCCACGGCTCCGAGAGCCAGCGCCGCACCAACCGGGTACGGCCCGAACCGGGAGGCGCCGAGACCACCAGAATCCGCCGGTCCGGCTTCGCCGCGGGCAGGCGCAGCACCGCGTCGCGGAACCACCAGCCGTCTTCCGGGCTCTCGGGACCAGGCCCGGAGTCATCGTGCCGCCGCACTCCCCCCATGCACAAAACGTAGCAGTCTGCTGACAAAGAGTTACGAGTCGCCACGACGTGCCGTCCGGCCCCGAGTTGGGAAGGATGACGGGCCCACGACTTCTCGGCACAGGGGGACAACACGATGTCCGGAACTCTCTACAGCGCGACCGCGACGGCCTGGGGCGGCCGGGAGGGGCGGGCGGCCTCCGACGACGGCCGGATCGACGTGGCCCTGTCGATGCCCGCCGGCCTCGGCGGCGACGACGGACCCGGCACCAACCCGGAGCAGCTGTTCGCCACCGCCTACGCCGCCTGCTTCCACAGCGCGCTCAAGGCCACGGCCCGACGCGAGCAGATCGACCTCAGCGACTCGGCGGTCTCGGTGACGATCAGCCTGATCGAGGATCCTCAGGACCCGGAGGCCGGCTGGAACCTGGCCGCCCGGATCGAGGCGCAACTGGGCGGGGTGGACGCGGCGACGGCCCAGCGCCTGCTCGAGATCGCGCACCAGCGCTGCCCGTACTCGCGGGCGACCCGGGGCAACATCAGCCAGGAGGTGCTGCTGGTCGGCGGCGTCGCCTGAGGCAGGATGGGGCGGTGGACGAGATCATCCGGCGCGAGGGGGCCCGCGTCATCCTGCTCGACGACCAGGGCCGGGTCCTGCTGCTGGAGGGCGGCGATCCGGCCGATCCGGGGGCCGGGCGCTACTGGTTCACCCCCGGCGGCGGGCTGGATCCGGGCGAGAGCACCGAGAGCGCGGCCCGGCGGGAGCTGCGGGAGGAGACCGGGTTCGTGGCGACCGGGGAGCTGGGCCCGATCGTGCACGAGCGCACCGCCAGCTTCAGCTTCATGGGCCGGCCCTACCTTCAGCACGAGGTGTTCTACCGGGCCACGCTGGGCGTCACGGTGGAGGGCGAGATCCTCGACCGCAGCGGCTGGACGGACGTGGAGCGGGACTCGTTGTTCGACGTCCGCTGGTGGTCCGCCGAAGAACTGCGGACCACCAGCGCGAAGATCTACCCCGAGTACCTGGCCGACCTGCTCTAGGCCGGCAGCAGACCGCGCCGCTCGAGCAACGGCTCGAGGCGCGGAGGACGGCCGAGTACGCGTTCCAGCGCCGCCATCACGTCGACCGAGCCACCCCGCGAAAGCAGCTCGCGGCGGAACTTCTCACCGGATTCGCGGGTCAGGCCACCGGCGCCCAGGAACCACTCGACGGTGTCTGCGTCGAGCACCTCACTCCAGAGGTAGGAGTAGTACCCGGCACTGTAGCCGCCGCCGAAAATGTGCTCGTAATAGGTGCTTCCGTAGCGCGGCGGCACCGCGTCCAGGTCCAGGCCGTAGCTGGCCAGCACCTGCCGCTCGAACGTGTTCACCTGCTCCGGGGTGATCTCCGGATCGGCCGGGCCGCGCTGGTGCCAGGCCTGGTCGAGCAGGCTGGCGGCGAGCATCTCGACGGTGAGGAAGCCCTGCCCGTAGGACTGGGCCGAGATCACCGAGTCCAGCGCCGCCTCCGGCAGCGGTTCCCCGGTCTCGTGGTGCACGGCGAACCGCCGCAGCAGCTCCGGCTGCCAGGCCCACATCTCGTTGACCTGGGACGGGAACTCGACGAAGTCGCGCGGGACGCTGGTGCCGGACAGCCGCGGGTAACGGACGTCGGACAGCAGACCGTGCAGCACGTGGCCGAACTCGTGGAACGCGGTGCTGAGCTCGTCCAGGGTGAGCAGGGTGGGCGAACCGGCCGGGGGGCGGTTGAGGTTCAGATTGATGACGATCACGGGCGCGTGCCCGAGCAGCCGGGACTGGTCGACGAAGGAACTCATCCAGGCCCCGCCGCGCTTCGCGTCCCGCGCGTACCAGTCGGTCAGGACCAGGCCGACCCCGGCGCCGGACTCGTCGAACGCCTCGTACACGTCCACACCCTCTTCGTACCCCTGAAGATCCTTGCGGGGCACGAAGTTCAGCCCGTACAGGCCGTTGGCGGCCGCGAAGATGCCTTCTCGGAGAACGGAGTTCAGCTCGAAGTACGGTCGCAGCCCGGCCGAGTCCCGGGCGAACCGCTCCTGGGCCACCCGCTCGGCGTAGTAGGCCCAGTCCCACGGCTGCAGCTCACCCTCGAACCCGTCCGCGTGCAGCCGCTCGGTCAGCTCGGCCTGCTCCTGCCGGGCGTTCTCCACGGCCGGCCCGACCAGCCCGGTCAGCAGCTGCATCACCGAGTCCACCGTCTTGGCGGTCTGGTCGGCGACGACGTACGCGGCGTGGTTGGCGAAGCCGAGCAGCCCGGCCTTCTCCGCTCGCAGGGCCACGATCCGGGTCAGCGTGGGCCGGGTGTCGTAGGCGTTGTCCCGACGGCCGCGGGAGATCGAGGCGACGTAGAGGCCCTGCCGGACCGTCCGGTCCTTCAGCGTGGCCAGGGCCGGCTGGCCGGTGGGCAGGATCAGGGTGAGCAGGTAGCCCCGAAGGCCCCGCTCGTGGGCCGCGGCCCGGGCCGAGGCCACCGCGTCGGCCGGCAGACCCTCCAGCCGGGCCTCCTCGTCCAGGTGCACCGCCAGCTCGTTGGTGTCCGCACGCAGGTCCTCGCGGAAGGTCGCGGCCAGCCGGCTCAGCTCCTGGTTGATCTCCCGCAGCCGCTCCTGACCCTCGGCCGGCAGCGCCGCCCCGGCCCGCACCATGTCGTCGTAGTGCCGCTCGAGCAGCCGCCGGGACTCCCCCTCGGGCAGCTCCGCCCGCTGCGCGTAAAGTTCGGTCACCTTCGCGAACAGCCCGGCGTCCATCACGATCGCGTCCCGATGCGCAGCCAGCAGCGGGTTCGCCTCCGACTCGATCTCCCGCAGCCCGTCTGTCATCGAGGAGCCGACCAGGTTGAAGAACACCGACGCGACCCGGTTCAGCAGGGCCCCGGAAGCCTCCAGGGGATCCAGGACGGTGGCCACCGACACCGGCCGGTCGTCGGCAACGATCGCCGCCACCTCGGCCCGCTGCGCCGCCGCCCCGGCCCGGAAGGCCGGGAGGTAGTGCTCCTCCCGAATGGCCCCGAACGGGGGCAGTCCGTAAGGAAGGTCACTGGCGTGGGCGAAGGGATTCGCCGGATCGAGGGAACTCTCAGGTGTCACGTGCGTTGCCTCCAGAAGAACACAATCTTGCTCAACGGTGGCACCGGAGGTACAAACATCAGATGACCCAGACCTCCGTGCGCCCTGCTACCCGCAACGCGGGGGAGTCCCGATGGGTTCACCTCACCGACGGCCCCGTGCACTACGTAGATCATGGCGGACCGGAAGGCGCGCCGCTCACCGTGCTCGTGCACGGCCTGGGCGGGTCGCACGCCAACTGGGCGGCAATGGCCCCGCTGCTGACCGACACGCACCGGGTGGTGGCCGTCGACCTCGCCGGGTTCGGCCTGACCACGGCCGGGGTACGGCCCTCGAGCGTGGGGGGCAATGCCGATCTGCTGCACCGGTTCGTCGCCGCGCTGACTCCGGAGCCGGCCATCCTGGTGGGCAACTCGATGGGCGGCATGGTCAGCTCGATGGTCGCCGCCGATCACCCGGAGAGCGTGCGCGAGCTGGTCCTGATCGATCCGGTGCTGCCGCTGACCGCCGCGCTGCCGGACCGGATGGTCACCGCGAACCTGTTGCAGGGCATGCTCCCGCTGAAGGCCCGGATGGCGATCGCCCGCCGCCGCAACCCGATCCCCCGCTCCCGGGCGGCCATGCAGCTGGTCACCCTGTGCTGCGACGACCCGGACCGGGTGAGCGAGGACGTGATCGACCAGCACCTGGCCCTGGCCGAGCGGCGCGGCTACGTCGAGGAGACGGCCCGGGACTTCCTGATGGCCGGCCGCTCGATGGTCTTCACCTTCGCCCGGGCCCGCCGGTACGCCCGGCTGCTGGCCTCGATCCAGGCCCCGGTGCTGCTGATCCACGGCACCCGCGACCGGCTGGTGCCGTTCCGGGTGGCCCGGGTGGCCGCGGCGGCGAATCAGCAGTGGACGTTCGCCCCGGGTACCGGCGTCGGTCACGTGCCGATGCTGGAGGCACCGCGGTGGACCACCGACCGCATCCGGGAATGGCTCCAGACCCACTCCTGAGCGCGCCCCCGTTTGTGATCATGGATTTCTTTCCCCGTGATCATGGAGTTTTACCCCCGCGATCATGGAGTCCATGATCACGGGGGAGAAAGTCCATGATCACGAAAGGTTTTGGGGGAAGGAAAGAGAGTCAGACGCGGGCGGGTTCGTTGACGGCGGCGGCGATCTCGGTGAGCACCCGGTCGGTCTCGTCGTGCGGCACCTGGCAGGTACCCGCAGCGTGGTGCCCGCCCCCGCCGTACCTGAGCATCAGCTGACCCACATCGACCGGTGAGGTGCGGTCGAGGATCGACTTTCCCACGGCCAGCACGGTGTTCTGCTTCTGCTTGCCCCAGATCACGTGCGCGGAGACCCGGCACTGCGGGAACAGCGCGTACACCATGAACCGGTTGCCGGCGTGGATGATCTCCTCGTCCCGCAGGTCCACCACGACCAGGTCGCCGCGGACCGTGCAGACCCGCTGCAACTGGGCGACGAACAGCTCGGACTGCTCGTGGAACAGCTTCACCCGCTCGGCCACGTCCGGCTCGGCCAGGATGTCCCCGACCGTGGCCTCGTTCAGCACGCTGTCGATCAGCTGCATCATCAGCTGGTAGTTGGAGATCCGGAAGTCGCGGAAGCGGCCCAGCCCGGTGCGGCTGTCCATCAGGAAGTTCAGCAGCGTCCAGCCCTCCGGCCGGAGGATGTCCTCGAGCGCGTAGTCCGCCGAGTCGGCCTGGTCGACGGCCCGCATCAGTTCCTCGGAGACCATCGGGAAGGCCTTCTGCCCGCCGTAGTGGTCGAACACCACGCGGGCGGCCGAGGGGGCCTCCTCGACGATGATGTGGTTGGTCGGGGTGCCGCCCACCCGCAGGGTCTCGCTGTGGTGGTGGTCGAAGACCAGGTGCGCCTTCGCCGCGTACGGCAGGTTGGTCAGGATGTCGTTGTCGGAGACCTCGATCAGGCCGTCCTGTACGTCTTTCGGGTGCACGAAGGTGATCTCGTCGATCATGTCGAGCGCCCGCAGCAGCACAGCACAGACCAGACCGTCGAAGTCGCTGCGCGTGACCAGACGAAACTTACCGTTCGACATGAGTCGTCCTCCCGGGATCTACCGCGGACCCGTTGAGCCCTTCAAGCCCTTCGACGTCCGCGGCCGTCCGGCCAACCCCCCGATCGGGTGAGTGCCCCGGTCAGACGGCCCGGCGGGAGATCCGGTTCATCGCCTCGACGAAGGCCTCGCCGCGGTGCCGGTAGTCGCGGAACCGGCCGAAGCTGGGGGCGGCCGGGGAGAGCAGCACCACGCCGTTGGGCCGGGCCCAGGCGTAGCCCTCCTCCACCGCCTCGTCCAGGCCGGGGGTCTCCTTCACGGTGACCTGAGGGCCGCAGCCGGCCCGGTTCAGCTCGGCGGCGATCCGCGGGCCGTTGTCCGGGATGGTCAGCACCAGCACCTCGGTGTCCCGGCCGCGCAGGCCCTCGGCCAGCGGGGTGTAGTCGATGCCGCGGTCCTGGCCGCCGACGATCAGCGCCACCCGCCGGCCCTCGAACGCCTCGACCGCAGCCAGCGTGGGCAGCACGTTGGTGGACAACCCGTCGTCCACGAAGCCGACCTGATCGATCATGCCGACCTGCTGGAGCCGGCTCTCCAGACCGGCGAACCCGGCCGCGGCCTGGGTCAGCGCGGCCTCGTCGGCCTGAACCCCGAGTTTCTGCAGAAGCACCCGGGAAATGGCGGCATTACGGCGATTATGGACGCCCAGCAGCCCCAGTTCGTCGATCCAGGACTGCTCCGCGTCGGCCGCCGTGACCCACTCGATCTGCGGTCCGAGCAGGTCGGCCCGCTCGCGGATCTCGGCGCTGTCGCCGTTGGCCACCGTCCACCGGGCCCCCGGCCGGCCGGCCAGGCTCAGCTTGTCCCGGTAGTAGGTCTCCAGGTCGCCGCCGTGCCAGGGCAGGTGGTCGGGGTTGAGCGAGGTGATCCCGACGACGTGCGGCGCGGCGAAGATGTCGGTGGCCTGGTAGCTGGACACCTCGATCACCCAGAAGTCCTGGGCCGGACCGCCGACGGCCGGGTCCAGGGCCGGGTCGAACGGCGGCACGCCGATGTTGCCGCCGACCAGCGTGCGGTAGCCCAGGCCCTTGAGCAGGTGTCCGGTGATCGCCGCGGTGGTGCTCTTGCCCTTGGTGCCGGTGATCAGCACGACCTTGTCCGGGTCGGCGCCCTGCACCCAGAGCCCGAGCCCGCCGACCACGGCCACACCGGAGTCGATCAGCTCGGTGATGGTCTCGCCGTACCGGCTGATCCCGGGCGACTTGATCACGATCTCGCAGACCGCCAGCGCCTCGGCCCCGCCCTCGGCGGTGGCCAGCACCTTGCGGCCCTCGACGTCCCCGGCCGGCGGGGTGTCGTCCACCAGCAGCGGCTCGATCCCCCGGGCCTGGCAGGCGCGCAACGACGCCTCCCCCTCCCGGCCGAGGCCGTAGATCCCGATGCGGTGGCCCTCGAGATCGTCCCAGGACAGCGGATCGTTCTGCATCATCAGCTATTCCGTAAGATCTCGGGCTGGTAGCGCTCGGGCACGAAGTGCCGGCCGAGCGGTTTCAGCAACTCTTCCGGGGCCGCGTCCAGGTGCCCCTGGGCCTCGGCCACCAGCGTCCGCAATATCTCGTCGTCGGCCCGGTCGGCCCGCAGCAGGGCCAGGCGGGCGGCCACCCGGCTCTCGCTGACGTCCCCGACGCACTCCCACGGCTTGGAGTCCGGCACCAGGCCGAGCAGCCGGCGGAAGGTGTCGAGCAGCTCGGGGTTGCGCAGCGGCTCGGTGCCGGCCTTGGCGAAGATCTTGGCCAGGTCCGCCTCGTCGACGAAGGGCGCCAGCACCAGGTCGATGAACGCGCACTTGTCGCACACCCCGCACCAGTGGTCGTAGCGCTTGGTGGTGTCGATCAGGAAGGCCTTGTTGCAGCTGCGGAAATGGTCGAAGTACTGCGGCTGCTCGGCGAACCGGGCGGCGATCCAGACCTCGCTGAGCGGGCGCAGCAGGCTGAAGTACTCCAGCCCGTCGCCCAGCGCCTCGGCCAGCACCCCGCGGAAGGCGGCCTCGAAGGCCTCGCTCTTGGAGTACTGGTGGTTCACCGGGCGGCCGTGGTCGTAGAGCGTGGCCGAGGAGGCCGACCACTCGTTCGACAGCACCACCGCGTCGCGGCCCTCGAGCACCGCGGCGAGCACGGTGATCGCCGAGATGATGCCGGTGACCGGGACGTGCCCGTTGAGGTAGCCGAGCTCGCGCGAGCGCAGGATGGTCGGGTCGATCGAGCGGTCGGCCCGCACCACCGGCCAGCCGGTCACCCGGGCCGGTTCCTCGATCGCGTCGAACCGGTCGCCGGGGCGGTTCACCACGAACAACGCGGGGTTCTCGGTCTCGTCGACCAGAGGCCGGATGAGCTCCACGCTGACGATCGAGTCGACCCCGCCGCCGAAGGGCACCAGCGGGCTCTTCCGCCGGGGGACGTACCCGGCGGTGGATTCCCGCTTCAGCTCCGGCGCCAAGAACTCCAGGTCGCGCAGGTCGATGCCGTTGCGGTAGGCGAACTCACCCAGGCCGTCCAGATAGAAGTCCTTGAGGAACTCCAGTTCGGTCGCGGTGAGCGCGGTTTCGCCGAGATCGACCACCGGCGGGGCCCCGGCCTTGTAATAGGAGACGCCGGTCAGCAGGAACAGCAGGCGCGCGGCTTCGGTGACCGCCGGGGACGACCAGTCGCCCCCGCCCGGGAAGCTCACCACCTCGGAGAAGTCCTGCTCGTCGAGCCGGTAGCGGCAGATCACGCGATCCGCGTCGGGCTCGATCTCGAAGCCGACGTAGGTGAAACGCCCGGCCCGCCTCGGTTCCTTGCGCTCGTCGTCGGTCGCCGCCAGGGATGCGGTCATCGGAGTTCCTCTTCGGACGGGTTCGGGGGGAGGGTGGGCACCGGGGCCGGCCCGGCTTCGGTATCGGGGTTGCGGGTGGCCGCCGGGCCGGGTCCGGCGACGCGCGGGAGTAACTGGACCAGCGCCGCGAACCGGCCGGTGGGCCCCTCCGAGCGATGGCTGAAGAACGGGGTCTGCGGGCCGGTGTCCAGGCCCGCGAGCTCGATCGCCTCGGGCCGCACGCCCGCGTCGGTGAGCTGCAGGATGTTGGCCCGCCAGAGATCGAACAGCCACCGCCCGGTGCCGTCCGGGCGGATCACCTGGTCGGTCCGGTCGCCGAACGCCGCGCGGGCCTTCTCCTCGACGTCCGGCCCGACCTGGTAGCGCTCCGGACTGATCGAGGGGCCGATGCCGACCAGGAGATCGGCCGGGTCCGTACCGTCCTCGACCAGCTGGTCCACGGTGGCCCGGGTGACCCCGGCGACCGTGCCGGGCCAGCCCGCGTGGACGGCCGCGGCCACGTGCCGCACCGGATCGAACAGGACCAGGGGGACGCAGTCGGCGGCCATCACGACCAGGACCGGGCCGGGCTCGGTGGTGATCATCGCGTCCCCCACGAGCTCGGAATCCTGCCGGGTGACCGTGTTCACCACGCGTCCGTGTACTTGCTTGGTGAACACCAGATCGTCCAGGGAGACCCCGAACGCCTTGGCCACCCGCGCTCGGTTCTCCCCCACGGCGTCCCGGTCGTCGTTCACGTGCAGGCCCAGATTGAGGGACGCGTACGGTCCGGCACTCACTCCACCCTCACGGGTGGTCACTGCCGCGCGCACACCGTGACCGTCAAAGATCGACCAGGTCAGCAGAGGGACGTCCGTCGCAGTTCCGGCAATCATGATGCCGCCACTCTACTAACGCAGGCGCAAGGCTTTCTTCACAGTCCTTGATTTAACGTTCTCGGCGGACTGCTCAGGACTCGGGGTAAACCAGGCCAATCTGGTCACGAACCTCGTCCAGTATCCCCATCACGGAGATCGTCTCGTCCAGCGGCATGACGTCGCTCTCGGTCTGACCGGCGCGAATCCGGCTCACCGCCTCGGCCACCTGAAACTTCATCCCCTTCGCCCGGCCCTGGATCAGGTCCGGCACCGGCGCGAAGATCTCGGTGCTGCCGTCCCCCCGGGTGAGGGTCAGGGTGCTGCTCGCGGCGTACCACTGCCGGTCCAGCTCGATCCGTCCCTCGGTGCCCGCCAGCCAGGCCTTCATCGGGGTGGCGACCCCGGAACTGCACAGGATGACCGCGTGGGCCCCGTTACCGTAGGTGAGCACGGCCGAGGTGGTGCCGTCGACGCCGGTGAAGGCCGGGGTGGCCGAGGCCCGCACGGTCTGCGGCGCCCCGAACACCATCGAGGCGAACGAGAACGGGTAGATCCCGAGGTCGAGCAGCGCCCCGCCACCGAGGTCAGGGGCGAACAGCCGGTGCTCGGGGTTCTGCGGGAAACGCATGCCCTGGTCCACGCCCATCGCCAGCACCTCGCCGATGGCGTTCTCGGCCAGCAGCTCGCGCAGCCGGACCATGTGCGGCAGGAAGCGCGTCCACATCGCCTCCATGCAGAACAGGCCGGCCTTGCGCGCCGCTTCGACGACCGTGCGGGCCTCCACCGCGTTCATCGTGAACGGCTTCTCCACCAGTACGTGCTTACCCGCGGCCAGGGCCAGCAGGGCGTGCTCGGCGTGGAAGGGGTGCGGGCTGGCCACGTAGACCGCTTCCACCGCCGGATCCGCAACCAGGTCCTGGTAGCTGCCGTGATGCGTGGGAACCCCGTGCTCAGCAGCGAAGTCCGCCGCCCGGCCGGCCGTTCGGGAGCCGACCGCGACGACCTCGGTCCCCTCCAGAAGAGCGGTGTCGGCCGCGAACCGCGCAGCGATGCCCCCGGTGCCGATGATCCCCCAGCGAAGCACTTCGGTCATGGGCGCACACTCTATGGGTTGCACAGGCCGATGTCGGCCCGTGCAACCCAGCGGCGTTCAGACCGGGCAGTAGAAGTTGCCCATCGCGTCGGCGAGGTCCTTCCGCGCGGCCATCTTGGTCAAGTACGGCGACAGCCCGTCGACCCACCCGGGCAGCTTGTCCGGCCTCTCCTGCCGAAGGACCGGCCAGCCGGTCGCTCCCTTCAGCGCCTGGTCGGCCGCGGCCATCCCCGGTTCGTCCTGGGTGGACCAGGCCCGCCGGTAGGTGTCCATCCAGTCGCAGACCACTGCCCCGGTCAGCGTCTCGCCCAGCGAGCCGTAGTCGACGGGGAGGTCGGAGGTGTATTTCGTGGTGTCGAACCCCTTGGGCAAAGGGACGCCGGCCAGGACACGGGTGAGGACGGCGGACAGATTGCCGGTGGTGGCGACCTGATCCCCCATGGCGGCGTACCACTGGCTCGGGGTGACCGCGACGAGGCCCCGCACCTGCTGCTGGAAGCTCGCGAGGTCGGTGCCGCCACCCACGAAGCTGATCGGCGTTCCTCCTGGCTTCGGGATCAGCGCGTAGGTGAAGGGCTTGGGACCAGGAATCCTGTACAGGGACGCCGGTTCGCCGAGCATGGTTGTGTCCAGTAATTTCTCGAAGGATGCGACCACCTTCCGGTAGGCCTCCTCGTCGTCGATCCGGCCCCAGTCGACCCCCAGCTGGGCCCGGTCCGGGCCGTCGAACAGCACCTCCCCGCTCAGGCCCCCCTCCTGCAGCGAGACGCTGTCCACCTTCCAGCCGGGCGTCTTCATCAGGAGGAACGGGTTGGCCGGGGACGTCGCAGGCGGGGCCGGGGGGTTGGCCGGGGACGAGCCATCATCGCCCGCGCCGAGCACGACCGGCGTGAGGATGGCGGCCACCACGACGAGCACCACACCCACCGCCACCAGGATGCGCCGGCCGCGGCGGGGTCCGGGCAGGTACCGATGCGGCGCCACCTCGATGGATTCGGCCATCAAGGCTGATGATTCGGGCGGGCTCGGGGAAAGGGACACGATCTCCTCCAGGAGTTCGCCGGCACCGGGTGAGAACCCGGCGGACGGCGTCGGCCGGGCCAGTCGCATCAACCGGTCGATCTCCGAGTCGTTCACGCGTTCTCCTCCTTCGGCACGGACAGCATGCGGACACTTCCCTGATGTCCACCGCTCCCCGGATCGTGACCGGAATTCTCTGCCCCCCGGGAGGATTCGAGCCGGTTGCGCATCCGGACCCGGGCCCGGGACAGCCGGGCCCGCACCACCTCCGGCGAAAGCTCCAGCGCGACGGCGATCTCCCGGGGCGCCAGCTGTTCCCAGACGGCCAGCTCCAGCACCTCGCGATCGGCCGGCGGCAGCGCGGCCAGGGCGGCTTCCACCGCCTGGACCTCGACCAGCTCAACCGTCGGGTCCGGCGTGGTCAGGTGATCGCGCAGCTCCAGTTCCAGCCGCGAGCCCAGCTGATGCCGCCGCCGCTCACCTCGCTGATGGTTGGCCAGCACCAGCCGGGCCACTCCGTACAGCCAGAGCAGCGCGTCGTCGCCGGCCGGCACCTCGGCCCAGCGCCGCCAGGCCACCAGGAAGGTCTCCGCGACCAGGTCCGTCGCATCATCGGCCCGCCTGACCCGGCGCAGCGCGTAGTTGCGGATCGCGCCGAAATGCTGGGCATACAGACGGCGGAACGCGTCTTCAGCAGTGGTCCCCACGTCTGCCCTTCTGTCCGGCCGCCCTCACATCGTGACAGCGGCCGGACCGGAAAGCTTTGCCCCTCAGGAGTCAGCGAAGGCATCGCAGCCGAGGCCCGCGTCGTAGCCGCTCACCGGCTTGCGGTCGGCCACCCGCCCGGTGTAGTCGAGGACCGCCTGATCCCACCCCGAACTCCGGCTGGACCACTTGATGAAGGCCCAGTCCGCCGCCCCGCTCAGGGCCCGGTCGACGGCCGCCATGCCCTTCTGGTCCCGGGCGTCGTAGGCCTCGGTGTAGTCGTCGAGCCAGGCGCAGGTGATCCGGCCGGTCACGCCGGCCCCGAACTGGTGATAGCTGTTGGTCAGACGGCTGCTGAAGATTGTGGTGTCGAAGCCCGGGGGCAGGGGAATGTCGCTGATGATCTGGGCCGCCACGGCCGTGCTCTCGGGCGGCGTGACCACCGAGTCAGGCATTCCGGCGAACCACTGCTCCGGCGTCACCGCGGAGAAGTCGTCCAAACGCCGCCGGAAGGTCTGGAAGTCGGATACACCGCTGCTGCGGGCCGACAGAAAGGCCTGTCCGCTCTTGGCCATCGCCTCGAACTCGCCGCCGGACCTCTTGAAAGCAACTGCTTTCTCACCGAACAAGGTGAAAGGCATCGGCTGACCGTACTCGGCCACGCGGTCTCGCACCATTCCCTTGTACGCGCCGGGCGGGCTCCACGAGATCTCGATCTCGGCATCAGCCTTGGCATAGCGCAACTGACCATAGACCCCCTTGCCCCAGTCTGTTTCGTTGACGTAATCAACCTTCCAGCCCGGTGCATCCATGAGGACATGCGGATTGGTGGTCACCACGGAGGCCGGATCCGGCGAAGGAGACGGTGATACGGATGGCGCTTCGGGTGACGCCGGCGAGGCCGGCGGGACAGTTTTTCCACCGCCGAGAATCAGGGTCGGTATCACGATCGCCACCGCCGCGGCCACGGCGGCCCCGGCCCCCAGCAAGGTCCTGCGTCCTGCTGACGATTTCTTGGGGAGTCTAACCAGTACGAAAGGTGTTGCTTCGGAGGTTATCCCGGACTTCTCGGCGCTGGACATGATCTCCTCCAGGAGTTCCTGCCCGGCCTCTCGGAGCGCGCCTTCCAGACCCGGCTCTCCCCCCGGCTCCAACTTCCGCAGCAGCTGGTCGATCTCGCGGTCGTTCACGCTTTCCCCTCCTTCGGCACGGGCACGGTTCGGACGTCGAGTTCCTTTCCACGTCCGCCCGGATCGTGACCGACACCTTCCAGCCGGTTGCGCATCCGGACCCGGGCGCGGCTCAGCCGGGCCCGGACCACCTCCGGCGAAAGGTCGAGCGCCAGGGCGATCTCGCGGGGTTCGAGCTGTTCCCAGACGGTCAGCTCGAGCACCTCGCGGTCGGCCGGGCCCAACCCGGCCAGGGCCTCCCGCGCGGCGCGCAGCTCGATCAGCTCATCGGCCGGGTTCCGGACCAGGACGTGCTCGCGCAGTTCCAGCCGCAACCGTTCCCCCAGCCGCGCCCGGCGCCGCTCCCCGCGTCCATGATTGGCCAGCACGTTCCGGGCCACCCCGTAGAGCCACAACCGGGCGTTGTCGCCCGGGGGCATCTCGGTGCGGCGCCGCCAGGCGACCAGGAAAGCGTCGGCGACCACGTCGGCCGCATCGTCCGGCTCCTGCACCCGGCGCAGCGCGTACCGCGTGATCGCCCCGAAGTTCGCGGCGTAGAGACGGCGGAAGGCGTCGTCAGTCGTGTTCCCCACAACTGCTTCCTCTCCGGCCACTGCCCCAGCGTGACAGCGGGCGGACAGAAATTTCCCAGGATCGAAGTTGTCCGCGTAGAGACGCCGAGTGCTCCTCGGCAGAAGGCTCCACACAAGACAGAGGTCCGGCCGCCGTCATTTCGTGACCGCGGCCGGACCCGGAACAGCTGAGTTAGGCGGAGAACGTCCACTCGGTGACGGTGAGGTATTCCTCGCCCGGAAGCAGCGTGATGGACGGGAAGTCGGCGTGGTTCGGGGCGTCCGGGAAGTTCTGGGTCTCCAGGCAGAGGCCGGCCGAGGGGCCGTAGACCACGCCGCCCTTGCCGGTGTCCGAGCCGTCCAGCTGGCTGCCGGTGTAGACCTGCACGGCCGGCTCGCTGGTGCTCAGGGTCAGGGTGCGGCCGCTGGCCTCGTGCACCAGCTTGGCCGCGAAATGCAGGTCGGGGCCGTGGCGGTGGCCGTGACCGTGGCCGTGGCCGGCCTCGTCCTCGGCCGGCTCGGACTCGTCCAGCACCAGGTTGTGGTCCAGGTTCAGGAAGTCCAGGGGCTGCGGGGCGCGCAGGTCCATCGGGGTGCCGACGACGTGGGCGATCTCGCCGGAGGGGATGAGGGCCTGGTCGACCGGGGTGTAGTGACCGGAGGCGACCTGGAGGGTCTGGCCGTCGTTGGACGGGTTGCCGGAGACGCCGCCGAGGTTCAGGTAGGCGTGCTGGGTCAGGTTGACCACGGTCGGCGCGGAGGTGGTGGCGGCGTAGCGGATGCGGAAGGTGCCGCCGGGTACCAGCAGGTAGTCGACCGTGACGGTCAGCTCGCCGGGGTAGCCCTGGTCGCCGTCCGGGCTGGTCAGGCTGAGCCGGAGGCCGCCGTCGATCTGCTCGACCGCCCAGATCCGCTTGTTGAAGCCGTCGACGCCGCCGTGCAGCGAGTTCGGCCCCTCGTTGGCGCTCACCTGGTACTCGGTGCCGTCCAGGGTGAAGCGGGAGTTCCCCAGGCGGTTGGCCACCCGGCCGATCAGGGCGCTGATGTACGACTTGGTCTTCTCGTACCCCGCCACGTCGTCGAACCCGAGCACGACATCCACGCGCTCGTCGGAGGAACCCGAGGGGATCTCCAGCGACTGGATATTGCCGCCCAGGGTAAGAACGCTGATCCGCAGCGTTCCATCGTCCATAATCCACCGCTCCACCGGCTCACCGGCGGAGGTGACCCCGAAGGGGTGGCGTTCGTAAACGATGCCGCCGGGGGCGTCGGGGTGATCTGGGGTACCAGCGGTGATGTCAGTTGAGGTCACAGCGACACTCTAGACAGCCAACGAATTGAGGACGCTGGGGAGCCAGGAACACTCCCGGCTCCCCAGAGTGGGGGGACCCAGTTCCTTAATCGAGGGCATCCGCCGGCTGGGCGAACTGGGCCGCATACAGCCGCGCGTACGCGCCGTCGGCCGCGAGCAGCTGCTCGTGGCTGCCCTGTTCGACGATCTGCCCGGACTCCATCACCAGGATCACGTCCGCGTCCCGGATGGTGGAGAGCCGGTGTGCGATCACGAAGCTGGTGCGGCCCTGACGGAGCGAGCCCATCGCCTGCTGGATCAGCACCTCGGTGCGGGTATCGACCGAGCTGGTCGCCTCGTCCAGGATCAGGATCTGGGGTCGGGCCAGGAACGCCCGCGCGATCGTGATCAGCTGCCGCTCACCGGCACTCACGTCTGATGCCTCGTCGTCCAGCACGGTCTCGTACCCGTTCGGCAGCGCCCGCACGAAGGTGTCCACGTGGGTGGCCTGCGCCGCCGCGACGACGTCCTCGTGCGTCGGGTCGTCCGCGCCGTAGGCGATGTTGTCCGCGATCGTGCCCCCGAACAACCACGCGTCCTGCAGCACCATCCCGAACTGGTCGCGCAGGTCGTCCCTGGTCATCCGGGCGGTGTCCACCCCGTCCAGACGGATCTGCCCGCCGTCCAGCTCGTAGAACCGCATCAGCAGGTTGACCAGGGTGGTCTTGCCCGCCCCGGTGGGCCCGACGATGGCGACGGTCTGCCCCGGCTCCACGGTCAGGGACAGGTGCTCGATCAGCGGCCGGTCCTCCACGTAGCGGAAGCTCACGTCGTCGAACTCGACCTTGCCGCGCACGGTCTCGGGGCGCTCGGCGCTGGGTGCGTCCGGTTTCTGCTCCTTCGCGTCCAGCAGGGCGAAGATCCGCTCGGCGGAGGCGACCGCCGACTGCAGCAGGTTGGCCATGCTCGCCACCTGGGTCAGCGGCTGGGCGAACTGACGGCTGTAGGTGATGAACGCGGTCACCTCGCCGATCGACAGGTTCTGGTGGGCCACCATGACCCCGCCGACCACCGAGACCAGCACGTAGTTGACGTTGGTGATGAACAGCATCGACGGCTGGATCAGCCCGGAGATGAACTGCGAGCGGAACGTGGCCTGGAACAGTGCCTCGTTGTGCTCGTGGAAGGTGCGCGCCGCCTCTTCCTGCCGGCCGAACACGGTGACCAGCGTGTGCCCGGTGTACATCTCCTCGATGTGCCCGTTCAGCCGGCCGGTGGTGCCCCACTGCTTCACGAACTGCGGCTGGGCGCGCTTGCCGATGAACCCGGTGACGGCGATCGACACCGGCACGGTGACCAGCGCGATCAGGGCCAGCAGGGGGGAGATCCAGAACATCATCGCCAGCACGCCGATGATCGTCAGCAGCGCGGTGACGATCTGGCTGAAGGTCTGCTGCATCGACTGCTGCAGGTTGTCGATGTCGTTGGTGACCCGGCTGAGCAGTTCCCCGCGTGAGCGCTGGTCGAAGTAGCTGAGCGGCAGGCGGGCCAGCTTGGCCTGGGTCTCCTGACGCAGGGCGAAGATCGCCTTCTGCACCATCGCGGCGACCAGGCGGCCCTGCAGCAGGGAGAGGACGAAGGCCGCCAGGTAGATCGCGAGCACCTGGAACAGCAGGTCCCGCACCCGGTCGAAGTCGATCCCGGCCGACGGGTCGATCGCCCCGTCGAAGATCACGTCGGTGGCGTCGCCGATCAGCTTGGGCCCGACCACGCTGCACACCACCGAGGCGGCGCCGAGCACCAGGGCACCGATCAGCAGGTGCCGCTGCGGCCGCAGCCGACGCAACAGCCGCTTGGACGAACCGCCGAAGTCGAGCGCCTTCTCGGTGGAGGCGCCGGCCATGAACCGGCCCGGGCCCCCGGCCGGTCCCCCGGTCGGGCCGGGCCGGCGCTCGGGGGCCTTCTCCTCGATCGGGGTCTCGGTGTCCGAGCTCACGCCACGGCCTCCTGCTCGGTCAGCTGGGACAGGACGATCTCCCGGTAGGTCTCGTTGCGGGCCATCAGGTCCCGGTGCTTGCCGGTGGCCACGATGTGCCCGGCGTCCAGCACGATGATCTGGTCGGCGTTGCGGATGGTGCTCACCCGCTGGGCCACGATCACCACGGTGGCGCCCTGGGTCTCGTTCTTCAGCGCCGCCCGCAGGGCCGCGTCGGTGGCGTAGTCCAGGGCCGAGAAGGAGTCGTCGAACAGGTAGATCTCCGGTTGCCGGACCAGCGCCCGGGCGATCGAAAGGCGTTGCCGCTGACCGCCGGACACGTTGGTACCGCCCTGCGAGATCTTGGTGTCCAGCCCTTCGGGCATCTTGCTGACGAAGTCCTTGGCCTGGGCGATCTCCAGCGCGTGCCAGAGTTCCTCGTCGGTCGCCTCGGGCCGGCCGTAGCGCAGGTTGCTGGCCACCGTGCCGGTGAACAGGTACGGCTTCTGCGGCACCAGGGCCACGGCCTCGGACAGCCGCTGGGGGTCGAGGTCGCGCACGCTGACCCCGTCGACCAGGACCTCGCCCTCGGTCGCGTCGAACAGCCGCGGCACCAGGTTCAGCAGCGTGGTCTTACCGCTGCCGGTGCTGCCGATGATGGCCGTGGTCTGGCCCGGCAGGGCACTGAGGTTGAGCCCCTCCACCACGGAGCGCTCGGCGCCGGGGTAGTGGAACGCCACGTCACGCAGCTCGAGTCGGCCGCGCAGCGCCCCGGTCTCGCGCGGGGCGCTGGGCGGGACCACGCTGGAGTCGGTGCCGAGGACCTCCTCGATCCGCTCGGCCGAGACCTCGGCGCGGGGCACCATCATGAACATGAAGGTCGCCATCATCACCGAGAGCAGGATCTGCAGCAGATAGCTGAGGAACGCGGTGAGCTCGCCGACCTCGAGGTCGCCGGACCCGATCCGGTGCCCGCCCCACCACAGCACGGCGATGCTGGAGAGGTTGAGCACCAGCATGACGGTGGGGAACATCAGCGCCAGCAGCCGGCCGATCGACAGCTGCACGTCGTAGAGCTGGGTGCTGGCCTTCTCAAACCGGACCCGCTCGCGGTCGTCGCGGACGAAGGCGCGGATCACCCGGATCCCGGCGATCTGCTCGCGCAGCACCTGGTTGATCCGGTCCAGCCGCTCCTGGGTGAGCCGGAACAGCGGGCGCATCCGGGCGATGATCAGGCTGACCGCGATCCCGAGCACCGGCACCGCGATCGCCACCGTGCCGGACAGCGGCACGTCCAGGCGCAGGGCCAGGATGATCCCGCCGATGCACATGATCGGCGCGGAGATCATGAAGGTCAGCGTCATCAGCACCAGCATCTGCACCTGCTGCACGTCGTTCGTGGTGCGGGTGATCAGCGAGGGGGTGCCGAAGTGGCCGATCTCGCGGGCGGAGAACGTCTGGACCCGCTGGAAGAGCGCGGCCCGCACGTCCCGGCCCAGGCCGGCAGCGGTGCGGGCGCCGAAGAAGACCGCCACGCCCAGCGCCGCGATCTGGACCAGGCTGATGCCGAGCATCACGCCACCGATCCGCATGATGTAGTGCGTGTCCCCGGTGACGACACCCTTGTCGATGATGTCGGCGTTCAGGGTGGGGAGATAGAGCGTGGCCACCGTCTGGATCAGCTGGAAGAACACCACCCAGCCGATGGCCGGGGTGTAGGAGCGCAGCCGTGCGCGAAGAAGTTGGACGAGCACCCGGACACAGTACTCCCCAGAAAGCATTCCAGCACGGAATTTAAATTGTCAAGAGCAGGAGGGAGATTCGGCTTCTCGGCGCGATCGAACGGCAGTAAAATGGGGGACGCTGGTGGTCCCCTCTTGGGACAGCGAAAAAGGGGCGAGCAAGCCCTCCGGCCGCCCGCCCCCTTCTCTCAAGCCTCAGCCCCGGGCGGTGTCCCGGCTGTTGATCGCCGAGATGACCAGCTCGCAGACCTCGCGGACGGCGCCGGAGCCGCCGCTCTTGGTCAGCGTGAGCCGGGCCAGGGCCATCACGTCGGCGTGGGCGTTGGCCACCGCGATCGGCCAGCCGACCATCCGCAGGCAGCCCAGGTCGTTCACGTCGTTGCCGACGTAGGCCACCCGCTCCGGGTCGAGCCCCTCCGAGGCCAGCCACTCCTTCAGCGCCTGGGCCTTGTCCGACTGCCCGTGGATGACCGGGACCTGCAGCTTGGCGCCGCGGGCGGCGACCACCGGGTTCACCTCGGTGGAGAGGATCAGCATCTTCAGCCCGGCCTGGCGGGCGAGCTTGATGCCCATCCCGTCCTCCCGGCTGACCCGCACGCTCTCGGTGCCCTCCTGCGACAGGTAGGACGAGTCGTCGGTGTGCACCCCGTCGAAGTCCATCACCAGGGCGTCCACGTCGATCACCGGCAGGCCGTCGATCCGCTCCTGCTCCTCCAGCACCGCCGCGCGCAGCCGGGCGATGTGCAGGTCGTCGGGGGTGTCGATCTCCATCGCGTGGTCGTCGTTCACCCGCTGGGCGACCAGGGTGCCGAAGAACCGCCGGCCGTAGCGCCGCAGGCCGTCGGTCCGCATCGCGTAAAACGCTCCGGTCTCCCGGAATTCGGTGTCCCGGTCCTGCCGACGGGGACGGAAGCTGGCGTCGTGGTTGATCCCGATCAGGCCGTCGGGACCGTACTTCCAGAGGAACGCGTGGCTCTCGACCGCGGAGAAGGCGCAGTCGGCCTCACCGGCCAGCACCCGGCCGATGCCCGCGTCCAGATCCTCCGGGTCCATGAACGGGCTGGTGCACTGCACCAGCACGGTGACCTCGGGGGCCGGGCCGTCGCCCTGGATCTCGGTGATCGCGTGCAGCACAGCCGATTCCGAGGAGGCGGTGTTACCGGAGATGGCGGACGGGCGGACCACCACGGTGGCCCCGGCCCGGCGGGCCTCCTCCTGGATGCCCGCGTGGTCGGAGCTGACCACGACCAGGTCGATGAGCTCGGACCGGCGGCAGGCCATCACCGCGCGCATCAGCAGGCTACGGCCACCCACCGGCTCCAGGTTCTTGAGCGGGACCCCCTGCGAACCCCCTCGGGCGGGGATGACGGCGACAACACGGGGGTGGGTGGGGGCGGGCGGTGCGTCACTCACGAGGGTCCTCGGGACAAACTCGAACAGGGGCCAGGAACTGGCCGGCCCTGGGGAAGGGCCTACCGATGAGAATACCGCCCGCTCCTGGGTGGGCCGAGCGCTCAGGTCGATGAATGCTGGGGGATCTCAAGGAAATCCGAGTCCCCGTCCGGGGTCAGCTGCTGCCGCGCGGCCTCCGGCACGCCCGGCATCCACCACTCCTGGGGCACCGCGAACTCGCGGATGTCGGCCTGCGGAGCGATCAGCCGCAGCGACGAGACCGCGGTGGTCGGCAGGGTCACCACCCGGTGCCGGCCGGTCATACCGCGCAGGCTGACCTCGACCGGGACTTCGCCGCGGATCATGGTGATGCCCGGGTAGTTGGTCAGCGGGCTCAGCGTGGAGGCGTTCTCCCGACGGTGAGCCCGGTAGACCACCGGCCCCCGGTCGGCCATTCCGCGGATCCAGGCCAGGTAGGGCTGGGCCTTGATCAGCCGGTTGGCCACCATCGAGGTACCCAGCACCACGGTCTTGTCCGGACCGGTGTCCTCGGCTGCGCCGTTCTCCGGCAGCGACCGCAGCCAGGAGAAGTCGTTGTGCTCGATCGGCAGGCCGGCCTCGGCGGCCGCGCGCAGCACCCGGTCGGGCAGGTTCAGCGCGGTGATCACCTGGAGCCGGCGCTGGCCGATCATCCGGCGCAGCCGCAGCTTGGCCATCCGGGCCAGCACGGTGCGGTGCGCGGTCTGCTTGATGTGCGGACGGACCAGGGGTACGTCGTCGTCCAGCAGGGCGTCCATCACCCGCCGGGTGGAGCGGCCGTCGTCCAGCAGGGCGAGGCGTTTGGGCGGGGCCTGCACGAGCAGGCGGTGCACCGCCCCGGAGAAGGCGTCGCCGACGGCGAGATACTCGCCGCCGCGACGCGGAGCCCCGGTGGGCAACTTCACGGTCACGCCGTCTGGGAGACCCAGGCGGCTGACCTCCGCGACCGCCGTCACCAGCGGCTCGACGTCCTTACGGGGAAGGACGACGAGCCGCTCGCCGAGCCGGCCCGCGGCATGGGCCTCCAAGGCTCCGAGGAGCTGGAACGGAGACTCCACCCAGGCCTGGACGGTGGCTGATCCGGCGATGTCGGTCACGGGGATGATTATCCGATGCGGCGCAGCCGCGCCTTGGGCTTGATCTCACCCTCGAAGACGCGCTTGACGCCGTCGCCCAGGGCCTCCTCGATGATCCGGATGTCCCGGACCAGGTGACGCAGGCCTTCGGGCTCCAGGGAGGCCGAGTGGTCCGAGCCCCACATGGTGCGGTCCAGGGTGATGTGCCGCTCCACGGTGACCGCACCCAGGGCGACCGCCGCGATGCTGATCTGCAGGCCGCGCTCGTGGCCCGAGTAGCCGATCGGCACGCCGTACCGCTCGCGCAGCGTGGTGATCGTGCGCAGGTTGGCCTCGTTGGCCGGCATCGGGTACGTGGACGTCGCGTGCATCATCACGAGCTTGTCCTTGCCCAGCGTCTCGACCGCCTTGTCGATCTCCTCCAGCGTGGACATGCCGGTGGAGAGGATGACCGGCTTGCCGGTCGCCTTCATGGCGGAGAGCAGCTCGAGGTCGGTCAGCGAGGCCGAGGCGACCTTGAACGTGACGACGTCGAACTTGTTGGCCAGGAACTCGACCGAGGGGACGTCCCACGGCGAGGCGAACCAGTGCATGCCGAGCTTGGAGCAGTAGTTGTCGATCTCGGTGTACTGCTCCTCCTCGAACTCCACCCGGTAGCGGTAGTCGAGGTACGTCATGGTGCCCCAGGGGGTCTCCCGCATGACGTCCCGCATGTCCTTCGGGGTGGAGATCTCCGGCGTGCGCTTCTGGAACTTCACAGCGTCGCACCCGGCCTCGTGGGCGATGTCGATCAGCTGCTTGGCGATCGCCACGTCACCGTTGTGGTTCAGCCCGATCTCGGCGATGACGTACACCGGCTGGTCGGGTCCGACCAGCTTGCCGCCGATCTCGACCGGCGCGATCGTCGTGTTGGGTCCAGCAGTCATTAGTGCTCCTTCAAGCCTGAGGGCCCTCTAGTCTCCGGGCCGGAATTGCCCCGGAGTGATCCCAAGTGTGTGGGACACCGGCAGGATTCGGACAGCCCCTCGTCGGCCACGATCCCGGAGAGCGAGAGTTTAGGTTACGGATGCGGTCAAGGGCCCCGGTGAACAACCGGCATCCAGTGGTCGACGCAGTCAGGAACTCTGTGTCGAAGTGCTTGCCAACGAGTGTGAGGTCTGTCGCACCCTCTGTCGCATCCTGACCCGGGCGCGCACCAGTGCACTACCCGCCGGGGTCAAACGCAGCCTGTCCATCCGTCGGCGTTTCTGCGACCGGCCCTTGTTCAGACCGGACGCGATGCTGGGCAGCTGCCCGGCCCGGGCCTGCTGCACCAGCTCGTCGAGCATACCGATCCACGAGTTCTCACTGCGCGGGTGGAAGTAATTGTCGGCCAGCCACCAGGTTTCGGGATGACGGAAGTCACCCCGCTCGAGCGCGTCCAGGCCGCCCATCACCCCGCTGCCCACGAAGACCTGGTTGATCAGGCTCTCGGAGATGCCGAACTCGTCGATAAGAAGCACCGGAATGTCCAACGCCATCGCTTCCAGTACGGCCGTGGAACTCACCGTGACCAGGGCGACCGCGTTGGCCAGCTGCTCGGCCATCGACCCGGCCGCGAAGGTCAGTGCGTCCGGGGCGTGCACCTCCCCCGCGTCCACCAGCTCCTGCCAGAGCGCGGCGTAGTGATGCGGCTCATGGTGGGTGTGGAACTCGCCGATCGCCCCGCGGGTCTTGACCACGACCTCCAGGTCCGGCCGGTTGGCGGCCAGCCGGGCCAGGCTGTGCAGGATCAGGATCCGGTCCTTCTTCACCCGCGGCACCTTGCCCTGGGTGGCGAAGAGCACCCGGTTGCGTTGCGGGGCGGCCACCGCGTGCATCGGCTCGACGCTGGTCTCGTCCTCGACCGCCGCGCTCGGCGAGGTCTCGAAAGCCTTCACCGGCTGCGGCTTTCCGGGGTCACCGAGGACCAGGTCCTGGGGTGGCAGGATCTCGGCCGGGCTGGCCAGGAACGGGATGGTGGCCAGGCCGAGCCGGCCGCGCATCTCCATCTGCTGGCGGATCTGCTCGTACTCCTCTTCCTCCCGGTGGCTGTGCACCACCCAGAGGTCGATGGCCCCCCGGTAGCCCCAGGCCCGGCGACGGGCCGGGATGGCGATCCCGGGGATACCGGTGATCAGGACCGGCCGGTACCCCTTCCGGTCCGCCTTGCTCAGCGCCTCGCTGTACGCGTGCACGCTCGGGCCGGTGAGGGCCAGCAGCACCGCGTCCGGCTTGTCCCGCTCCACCCGGCGCAGCAGCTGGCCGGGCGAGAGCACCTCAGGGTCATGGCCCGCGTACGCAGTGCCACTCAGGGCCGCAATCCGTTGGGAGGCCGAGGGTCTGGCCGGTGAACAGGCGACGACGACCTCCGTCTTCGTCCCGACGGGAAGCTGGCCGAGGAGACTGACGGCCCACTTCAGGAAGGAGTCGGACTCCGCAACAGCGATCACATGATGGGGCACCAGCGGAGTGTAAGGTTTTTGGCCGGTGGCTTGTGAATCCCGCCTGGGATGCACACCCGACCGTAACGTTCCGACCCGAGCGGAGGCTTCACATGGTGACCGAGCAATTGCGTCGGCTGAGCAAACGCCGAGGCCAGGCGCCGGTTGAGCCGCAGCCGGCGATCTCCAAGGCAGACGCCAAGCTGCTCGAGCAGGCCCACGCCCGCGAGCGCCTGGAGACCGGTTTCGAGTCCTTCCCGCCCCGCACCGAACGGCTGGGTCAGCACATCAAGACCATGCTGGGTAAGTCGGGAGTGAAGGGGGGGCGAATTCTCGAGATCGGAGGACGCGCGAACCCCTATAAGGACTATTTCCCGGGCTTCGAGTACAGCTGCCTGGACCTGGAGATCTCCGAGCCCGGGGTGATCCAGGGCGACATCACCAACTGCCCCGAGATCGAGTCCGGGAGTTTCGACGCGATCATCAGCGTCGACGTCTTCGAGCACATCCGGGAGCCCTGGCTGGCCGCCCCGGAGATCGTCCGGCTGCTGCGTCCGGGTGGCTTCACCTACCACTCCACGCTCTTCTCCTGGCGGTACCACCCCTGCCCGGTCGACTACTGGCGCTACACCCCCGAGGCCCTGACCTTCCTGTTCAAGGACCTGCGGATGATGCAGGCCCAGTTCGACACGGTCGAGCGCCGCCGCAACCTGCTCGGCAAGGGCAAGCACAAGCTGGACGGGGACGCGTTCGGCGGCTGGCGGGAGAACTGGCGGGTCTTCTACGCCGGGGTCAAGGAGGACCCGAACGCGCAGCGCGGGGTCTCCGCCCTGACCGCCCAGCAGCAGGCCGAGGCCGACCAGGCGATCATCCGGGACAACCCGTTCGGGGTACCGGCCGAGAGCTGATCCACCGCCGCCGATCCACCGGTACTCACAGCCGTCGATTCACAGATATTCACAGTTCATCCGGTGAGCCCGGGCCCGTGTCGGCCCGGGCTCACGGATTTTGTCCACCCACGGTCGGACCGGTCAGATCCCCCGCTGGTCTGACGCCGGATCCGGGCGGCGAACGTACGGTGGCCAGGTGAGTGAGGACGTTCCCCGCCTGGAGGCCATTTACCAGTGGCTGCGCACGCATCCTTTTGAGATCGATGCGGGCGTGGTCGCCCTGGCCACCCTGGGCATGCTCTTCATCGGGGCGGTGGACGGCGGCAGCATCCTCTCCTGGGGTCCGATCGCCGGGATGATCATCGCCCTGGCCTGGCGCCGGCGCCGACCGCTGCGCTCGGCCGTCGCGGTCACCGTCTTCGGTCTGCTGGTGATGGCCACCGGCGTCAGTACCTACCTGTTCCCGGCCACCATCGCGGCGTTCTGCTCGCTCTACGCGGTCACGGCCTACGGCCCGCGCTGGGCCGGCTGGGCCGGGATGGTGGTGGCCTGGTTCGCCGGCGGCCTGACCATGGCCTATCAGGGGCTGATCGACTCCCCCGGGGCCGACGGCCCGCTGGTCCTGGGGTTCCTGACCGCGGTGCTGTTCGCGATCTGGGCGCTCGGCGGGATGCGCCGGCTGCGGATCCGGGACGAGGCCCGGCTGGAGGAACGGGCCCACCTGCTGGAGTCGGAGGCCGAACAGCAACTCCGGCTGGCCGCCTCGGCCGAGCGGGCCCGGATCGCCCGGGAGATGCACGATGTGGTGGCACACTCGCTGTCGGTGACGATCTCCCAGGCCGACGGTGGGCGATATGCCGCACAACACACCCCAGAAGCGGCTATCACCGCACTTGAGACAATTTCGGCCACCGGCCGGCAGGCCCTGGCCGACATGCGCGCGCTGCTCGGCGTGTTGCGCGACGACAGTACACAGCAGCTCACCCCGCAGCCGGACACCGAGGCGATCAAGGACCTGGTCGAGCAGGTCCGCGGCAGCGGGCTGACGGTGCAGCTGGAGGTACTCGGCGAGCCGATCCTGCTACCCCCGGGTCCCGGGCTGGCGGCCTACCGGATCGTTCAGGAGTCCCTCACCAACGTCCTGAAACACGCCGGGCCCGAGGTGACTGCCTGGGTCCGCCTGGCCTGGCTGTCCGAGGCCCTGGAGATCCGGGTCGAGGACGACGGGCGGGGAGCCGCGGCCACCCCGGCCACCCCCGGCAGCCAGGGCCTGATCGGGATGCGCGAACGGGCGACGCTCTACGGCGGGCAGCTGGAGGCGGGGCCGCGGCAGGGCGGCGGGTTCGGCGTCCGGGCCTACCTGCCCTACGGTGCTGTCCCGTGAGCGAACCCGAGGTCCCCGCGCCGATCCGGATCGCACTGGTCGACGACCAGCAGCTGGTGCGGGCCGGCTTCCGGATGGTGATCGACTCCCAGCCGGACCTGACCGTACTGGTCGAGGCGGCCAACGGCGAGGAGGCGGTGACCCGGCTCACCGGCACCGAGGTCGACGTGGTGCTGATGGACGTGCGGATGCCGAAGATGGACGGGATCGAGGCCACCCGCCGGATCGTCGCCCTGCCCAGGGCCCCGAAGGTGGTCGTGCTGACCACTTTCGACCTGGACGAGTACGTGATGTCCGCGATCGGGGCCGGCGCCAGCGGCTTCCTGCTGAAGGACGCCCCGCCGGAGGAGATGCTGGCCGCGCTGCGCACGGTGTTCGCCGGGGACGCGGTGATCGGCGCCAGCTCCACCCGTCGCCTGCTGCACCACATCGGGCCCCTGCTGGCCCAGAACCCTCCGGCCCCGACCACCGCACCGACCCCGCAGACCTATGCACCGGGCGTCCCCAATCCGGCCACCGCCCTGACCCAGGCCCCGGTCGCCGGTGACCCGAAACGTCCGATGCCGCGCGTCCTGGCCGATCTGACCCCGCGCGAGTACGAGGTTTTCGTGCTGATGGCCAACGGTCTGAGCAATGCCGAGATCGCCGCGCACTTCGTGGTCTCCGAGGCCACGGTGAAGACGCACGTCGGCCGGGTGCTGACCAAGACGGCCGCCCGCGACCGGGTGCAGATCGTCGTGCTGGCCTACCAGCTGGGCATCGTCCGCCCGTAGCAGGACGGGTCAGACCCGGGGATGACCCGGGCGGATCATCCCCGGGCGCGATGTGCCGGGCCGCCGCGGTCCCTAGCGTCTTCCTCAGGCGAAACACCCGACCTGAGAGGGAAAACCCCATGTCTTGGACCACCACACAACCGGCGCAAGGCCCCGGCCCGACCCGGCTGCGGGAGGCCGCGGTCCGCGCCCAGGGAGTCGGCAAGGTCTACGGCCGCGGCGAGAACGCGGTGTCGGCCCTGCGCGGGGTGGACGTCAGCTTCGACAAGGGCGCCTTCACCGCCATCATGGGCCCCTCCGGCTCCGGGAAGTCCACGCTGATGCACGTTCTGGCCGGCCTGGACACCGTCTCCGGCGGTCAGGTGTGGCTCGGCGACACCGAACTGACCGGGATGAACGACGCCCGGCTGACCCGGCTGCGGCGGGACCGGATCGGTTTCGTCTTCCAGGCGTTCAACCTGATCCCGGCCCTGAACGCGCAGGCCAACATCGAACTGCCGCTGACCCTGGCCGGGCGCGCGCCGGACCGGGAGTGGTACGACTCGATCGTGCAGCGTCTGGGCCTGGCCCAGCGGCTGACCCACCGCCCGAGCGAGCTCTCCGGCGGTCAGCAGCAGCGGGTCGCGATCGCCCGGGCCCTGCTGCCCCGGCCGGACGTGGTGTTCGCCGACGAGCCCACCGGAAACCTGGATTCCACGTCCGGCGCCGAGGTTCTCAGCATGCTGCGGGCCAGTGTCCGGGAGACCGGGCAGACCGTGGTGATGGTGACGCACGACCCGGTCGCCGCCTCCTACGCCGACCGCGTGGTGCTGCTGGCCGACGGCGCGATCGCCGGCGAGCTGTTCAACCCGACCACCGACAGCGTGCTCGACGCGCTGCGGCACCTGGGGGGCTGAGAAGATGCTCGCGCTCAGCCTCGCGCAACTGCGTACCCAGGCCCACCGCCTGGTCGCCACCGCCCTCGCGATCGTCATCGCGGTGGGCTTCGTGGTGGCCACCCTGGTCCTCAACGACACCTCGAAACACACGGTCTTCGGCGCGCTCTCGAGCCAGTACCTGACCACCGACAGCGTCGCCGAGTACGACTGGACGCACGGCGGGGAGTCGCCGACGGCCGAGCAGATGAAGAAGCTCGGCGACCGGATCTCGGGCCTGCCGGGGGTGCGGGCGGTGACCGTCGACCGCAGCAGCTACCTGAACGTCCGGGCTGCCGACGGTGACGGCTACCGGGTGGCCCAGGTCCAGACCCTGGCCGACGGCGACCTGCGCTGGCAGAAGCTGGAGTCCGGGGTCTGGCCGAACGGCGCCGGTCAGGTCGTGGCCGCCCCCACCGGCAACCTGAAGGTCGGTTCCCGGGTCGAGTTCCAGACCCAGGCCGTGTACGACGACAACGGCAAGAAGACCGCTCCGGAGCGCACGGTCCAGGCCACCGTGGTCGGCCTGACCGATCGTTCCTCCGGGATCGGCGCTCTCGGCAACCAGCAGTTCTGGGCCCCGGCCGATCAGGTCGACGCCTGGGGTTCGGCCGAGGTGGACGCGATCCGGGTGGAGGCGGCCCCGGGAGTCGGCGCCGCCGACCTGACCCGGACCATCCGCACCGACCTGGACCGGACCAAGGCCGGCCAGGCCCTCACCGTGCGCACCGGCGAGGCGCAGTCCGAGGCGGTCGCCGACAGCCTGGTGCAGGACGGCGCCGAGCTGACCACCGTGCTGCTGCTTTTCGCGGCCGTGGCGGTGTTCGTCTGCGCCCTGGTGATCGCCAACACCTTCGCCGTACTGCTGGCCCAGCGGGTGCGCGAGCTGGCCCTGCTGCGGGCCATCGGGGCGGCCGGCCGGCAGCTGCGCCGCGGCGTGCTGGTCGAGTCGTTCGTGATCGGGCTGGTGGCCTCGGCGATCGGGGTGGTCGCCGGAATCGGCCTGGCGACCGGGGTTTCCGCGCTGGCCTCGCAGTACGACACCCCGATCCCGCTGAGCGGGGTCTCGGTCGGGCTGCTGCCGGTGCTGATCGGCCTGGCCCTGGGCACGGTGGTGACCATGGTCGCGGCGTTCAACCCGGCCCGGAAGGCCACCAAGGTGGCCCCGCTGGCGGCGATGCGCCCGATGGACGAGGAGCCCGTCACGACCCGCAGTGGTCTGTTCCGCCGGATTGCCGGCCTGCTGCTGGCGGTGCCGGGCGTGGCGATCGCCTACTACGGCGGTAAGGAGAACGAGCTGCTGATCGCCGCGGTCGGCGGGATGGTCACCTTCCTCGCGGCCCTGCTGCTGGCCCGCTGGCTGGTGCCGCTCGCGGTGGCCGGGGTCGGCCGGATCGTCGGGCCGGCCGGCAAGGTGCCCGGAAAGCTGGCCGCGCTGAACGCCACCCGGAACCCGCAGCGCACCGCGGCGACGGCGACCGCGCTGATCATCGGCGTCACCCTGACCACCACGATGGTGGTGGGGGCGGCGACCACCCGGGCCTCGGCGTCCGCGGCCATCGACGACAACTACCCGACCGACGTGGTGGTGAGCAGCGGCCAGGACACCGGCGCCCCGGCCACCCTGGTCGGCACCGTCGCCGGGGTGAAGAACGTGGCCGCGGCGATTCCCGTGCTGAGCGCCACGCTGCAGGTCGG
This sequence comes from Kineosporia aurantiaca JCM 3230, assembly GCA_000719025.1. Classification (GTDB taxonomy): domain Bacteria; phylum Actinomycetota; class Actinomycetes; order Actinomycetales; family Kineosporiaceae; genus Kineosporia; species Kineosporia aurantiaca. Next base: position 340,794 of record JODP01000006.1, on the reverse strand, counting down.
CAAGCTCAAGGACACGTTCGTCCAGGGCGTCGACCCGGCCAAGGCGAGCACCGTGGTCCGCTCGGACAAGGCCGGCCTGATCCCCACCGCGGGCACGATCGTCCTGCCGGAGTGGTTCAAGACGGAGGTGGGCGCTCAGGAGGGGAAGGCGCTCACGGTTCGCGTCGGGGGCCGGAAGATGCAGCTCAAGGCCCATCTGGTGCCCTCCGACGCGGTGAACAACCCCCGGGTGACCAGCGCCGATCTGAACACCCTGGGCGTGCCGGCCCAGATCGACCAGATCTGGGCCCAGCTGGCCGACGACCTCGACAACGGCGAGCGGGCCGACACCCTGGACGCGATCTCGAGCGCGGCGGCGGACGTGGATCCCGGCAGCGTGCTGTCCGGATCGGCCGACGAGCGGGCCAGCTTCGACCAGTTGCTCGACATCCTGCTGCTGATCGTGCTGGGCCTGCTGGCGGTGGCCGTGGTGATCGCGATCATCGGGGTCGGCAACACGATGGCCCTGTCGGTGCTGGAGCGGCGCAAGGAGTCCGGGGTGCTGCGGGCGCTCGGCCTGACCCGGGGTCAGCTGCGCTGGATGCTGCTGTGGGAGGCGATGCTGATCGCCGGGGTGGCGGCGGCGATCGGGGTGGTGCTCGGCTCGACCTACGGAGTGCTGGCGGTGAAGTCGGCACTGGGCAACGCGGGCACGGTGCACATCAGCATCCCGCCGGGCCAGGTGCTCGCCATCCTGGTGGTGGCGACCGTGGCCGGGGCGCTGGCCTCGGTGCTCCCGTCGCGGCGGGCAGCGAAGATCTCGCCGGTGGCCGCGATCGCCTCGGCCTGAAGCACCTCAATGAGGGACGTTTTCGCTGGGACCCAGCCAAAACGTCCCTCATTGACGCCCGGGACCTCTCGACAGGTCGGCGGCCGCGAAGCGTTTTAGCGTCGGGCCATGGACATGGACATCACTGGCCGCACCGCCCTGGTGACCGGCGCCGACTCCGGGATCGGCTTCGAGACCGCCCGCCAGCTGCTCGCCGAGGGCGTGAAGGTGGCCATCACCGACGTGGACCCGGACAGCCTGGACAAGGCCGCCGCCGAGCTCGGTGACGTGCTGGCCGTCGCCGCCGACCTGACCAGCCCCCAGGACGTCGAGAACCTCTACACCCGGGTGACGAACGAACTCGGTTCTCCGGACATCCTGGTGCACGCCGCCGGAATCACCGGTGCGCAGGGACTTTTCCACGAGATCGACGAGGAGGGCTGGCACCGGACCCTCGACACCGACTTCTTCAGCGCCGTCCGCGTGGTCAAGGCGTTCGTCAACCCGATGCGGGCCCGGGCCTGGGGCCGGATCGTGCTGCTGGCCTCGGAGGACGCGGTGCAGCCGTACGTCGAGGAGCTGCCCTACTGCGCCGCCAAGGCCGCCGTGGTGACCCTGGCCAAGGGCCTGTCGAAGACCTACGGGCCGGAGGGCGTGCTGGTCAACACCGTGTCCCCGGCCTTCGTGGCGACCCCGATGACCGACGCGATGATGCAGAAGCGGGCCCAGGAGAACGGCACCGGCTTCGAGGAGGCGATCACCAGTTTCCTCGACGAGGAGCGCCCCGGTATGGCCCTGAAGCGCCGCGGGCAGCCGGCCGAGGTGGCCAGCGTGATCACTTTCCTGTGCTCCGAGCGGGCCAGCTTCGTCAACGGCAGCAACTACCGGGTCGACTCCGGATCGGTTCAGACGGTCTGAAGTGAGAGCATGGGTAGATCATGACTTTGCTCGATCGACTGCCCAAGACCCCCGGACCCGACGCCGACCCCGATGAGATCTACGAGGCCTTCACCGAGTGGACGGCCGAGCGGGGCCTGGAGCTCTACCCGGCCCAGCAGGACGCGCTGATCGAGATCGTCTCCGGCTCGAACGTCATCCTGGCCACCCCGACCGGCTCGGGCAAGAGCATGGTCGCGATCGGCGCGCACTTCTACGCCCTGGCCCGGGGTGAGCGCACCTACTACACCGCCCCGATCAAGGCCCTGGTCTCGGAGAAGTTCTTCAGCCTGATCGAGACCTTCGGAGCCGCCAACGTCGGCATGATGACCGGCGACGCGGCGGTGAACGCGGACGCGCCGATCATCTGCTGCACCGCCGAGGTGCTGGCCAACCTGGCCCTGCGGCAGGGGGCGGACGCGCCGATCCACCAGGTGGTGATGGACGAGTTCCACTTCTACGCCGACCCGGACCGCGGCTGGGCCTGGCAGGTGCCGCTGCTGGAGCTGCCCAAGGCGCAGTTCCTGCTGATGTCGGCCACGCTGGGCGATGTCACCCGGTTCGAGCAGGACCTGACCAAGCGCACCGGGCGGCCCTCCACCACGGTCAGCTCCGAGCAGCGGCCGGTGCCGCTGTTCTTCTCCTACGCCACCACCCCGCTGCACGAGACGCTGAGCGAACTGCTCGACACCAAGCAGTCGCCGATCTACGTCGTGCACTTCACCCAGGCCGCGGCCATGGAGCGGGCGCAGGCGCTGATGAGCGTGAACATGGCCAGCAAGGCCGAGAAGGAGAAGATCGCCGAGGCGATCGGCGACTTCCGGTTCAACGCCGGGTTCGGCAAGACGCTGTCCCGGCTGGTGCGGCACGGCATCGGTGTGCACCACGCGGGCATGCTGCCGCGCTACCGGCGGCTGGTCGAGCAGCTCACCCAGGCCGGACTGCTCAAGGTGGTCTGCGGCACCGACACGCTCGGGGTCGGGATCAACGTGCCGATCCGGACGGTGGTGTTCACCGGGCTGTCGAAGTACGACGGGGTGCGCCAGCGGCACCTGAAGGTGCGCGAGTTCATGCAGATCGCCGGGCGCGCGGGGCGGGCCGGGTTCGACACGGCCGGCACGGTGATCATCCAGGCGCCGGACCACGAGGTGGAGAACGAGCGGCTGCTGGCCCGGGCCGGGGACGACGAGAAGAAGAAAAAGCGGATCGTCCGCAAGAAGCCGCCGGAGGGCGCCGTCTCCTGGAGCCGGCCCACCTTCGAGCGCCTCAGCACCTCGCCGCCCGAGCCGCTGACCTCCAGCTTCGGCGTCACCCACTCGATGGTGCTGAACGTGCTGGCCCGCCCGGGCGACGCCTACGCGGCGATGCAGCGGCTGCTGGAGGAGAGCGACGAGGAGCCCGGGGCCCGGCAGCGGCACCTGGACCAGGCCGAGGCGATCTGGGACGCGCTGATCACCTCGGGCGTGGTGGAGCGCCTGGAGACGCCGGACGAGCTGGGCCGGACCGTGCGGCTGACCGTGGACATCCCGGCCAACTTCGCGCTGAACCAGCCGCTCTCGCCGTTCGCCCTGGCCGCCTTCGAGGTGCTGGACAAGGAGTCGGAGACCTACGCGCTGGATGTGCTCTCGATCATCGAGGCCACCATCGACGATCCGCGCCAGGTGCTCTCGGCCCAGCAGCACAAGGCCCGCGGCGAGGCGGTGGCCGAGATGAAGGCCGAGGGGATCGAGTACGAGGAGCGGATGGAACTGCTCGAGGAGGTGACCTGGCCCAAGCCGCTGGAGGAACTGCTGGAGGGCACCTTCGAGATCTACCGGGCCGGTCACCCCTGGGTCGCCGACCACGAGCTCTCCCCGAAATCGGTGGCCCGGGACCTGTTCGAGCGGGCGATGACGTTCGGCGAGTACATCAACTTCTACCAGCTGGCCCGTTCCGAGGGCACGCTGCTGCGCTACCTGTCGGACGTGTTCAAGGCGCTGCGCCAGACCGTGCCGGACACCGTGCGCACCGAGGAGATCGGCGACCTCACCGAGTGGCTGGGTGAGCTGGTCCGGCAGACCGACTCCAGCCTGCTGGACGAGTGGGAGTCGCTGCGCAACCCCGCGGAGGAGGAGTCCGGCCGGCCGGCCACCCCCACCGGTCCGCCGCCGGTCACGGCGAACCGGCGGGCCTTCACCGTGCTGGTGCGCAACGCGCTGTTCCGGCGGGTGGAGCTGTTCGCCAAGCGGGCCTGGACGCCGCTCGGCGAGCTGGAGGCCGAGACCGAGGGCTACACCGCCGACGAGTGGCAGGAGGCGATCGAGGAGTACTTCGAGGAGTACGACTCGGTCGGCACCGGACCGGACGCCCGCGGGCCGAAGATGCTGACGATCAAGGAGTTCCCGGGGAAGTGGGAGGTCCGCCAGATCCTCGACGACCCGGCCGGGGACCGGGACTGGGGGATCACCGCGGACGTCGACCTGGAGGCCAGCAACGAGGCCGGAACCGCGGTCCTGACGATTGTGGACGTCGGCCCGCTCAGTTCCTGACTCCCCCCAAACCTTCCGTGATCATGGACTTTTGCCCCCGTGATCATGGAGTTCTTCCCCGGTCGGGGAGAACTCCATGATCACGTAAGGTTAGTCCCAGACCAGGTCCCAGGCGTTGGTCTCGGGGCGGCGGCCGATCATGCCGCGGCGGCGCGGAATACCGGTTTCCGGCTCGCGGCGGACGAATTCGCGCTTGCGGCGGATCTCGTAGGTGCCCGCCCCGATGCCGTTGGCGCCGTGCTCATCGGTGTGCACGAGCAGGGCCGTCTGCCCCTCGGGCACGTCCACGTAGCCGACGATCAGGGCGTCCGCCATTCCCGATCGGGCCCAGCGCACGCCCGGCGAATCGAACCCGCCGTGCAGCCAATGGGTGTTGCCGGTGGCCTCGCCGTGCACCACCTGTTCGCCCTCGGCCGGCAGGCTCTGCCAGTCCACCGACTCCGGCGCCGGGGCCGGCACGATCAGGAGGTCGCCCTGGGCCTGCGGGGCGGTCAGCACCGGCACGTCCGCCTCCGCCTGGAGGTGGTCCGGAACCGTGACGCCGATCAGGGCGAGCGCCGAGCCGTAGGTGTGCATGTCGTGCTCCTTCTCGTTTCTCGATGAGACGTCAGGTTCGGCGGGCAAGTTCTCGGTAGAGCTCGGCGGGCACGCCGTACTGCCAGGCGACCGCCTCGATCGGGTCGTTCAGGCCGTCCGGCACCAGTTCGGCGTAGTGCCGCAGGGTGCCGGTGCGGTCCGGGCTGCCGTTGGTCATCAGCAGCAGCCGGTCGGAGTCGAACACCCGGGCCGGGGTTCGGTAGAGGCGCAGTTCACGGCCCGGGTTCCCGGGGTCCGGGGCGGTGCCGACCAGCCGCAGCCCGGCCCGGTCGACGTAGTGCGCCCAGCCCTCGCGCTCGATCAGGACCCGCCGGACCTCGGTGTTGCGTTGCGCGTGGAGCTCGCGCACGGTGGGCTCGCGGTTGGCCAGTTCGGCCGGGATCCGGACCCCGTGCAGGCAGAACTCCTCCTGCCCGTCGGCCCAGACCAGGGCCGGCCCGGCCTCCCGGTGCAGCCGCACGCCGTCCCCGGCCGGTTCGGTGAACATCTGCACCGGCGGCTCCAGCACCACCGTCAGCCAGGCATAGGGCACCCAGACCAGGGCCCGGCGGACGTTGACGAGGCCGTCCAGCGCGGCCTGGTTGGGGGCGTTGAGGGCGGAGATCCCGGCCTCGCGCAGCGCGGCCTGGTTCGCGGCGCCGACCGCCCACCGGTCGTGCAGCACCCCGTCCCGATGGAAGCCGCGCACCCGGGTGCCCTCGGTCCAGGCGCCCTTCAGCAGATGCTCGTCCCAGAGCCCACCGACCCCCCGCCGCACCGGCTCCCCGACGTCGAACAGGCCGGGCCGGCCCCGGGACAGGATCGGGCGCAGCCGCTGGTCCAGGTCCTCACCGATCGGGGCGAAGACCCGGCGGGCGGTGTTCACCGCGGCCCGGGACAGCACCATCGCGGCGAACAGCCCGGTGAGCAGGGTGACCAGGGCGACCACGATCAGCAGGCCGGCCGGGGTGAGCTGGTGCCCGCTGATCGTGTCGACCAGCGATCCGGCGTAGTACGAGGGCAGGAAGGCGATCATCGCGGCCAGGAAGGCGTAGCCGAGGATCACCGTGCCCTGGCTGAACGCCTTGGTCATCCGGATCGCCCGGGTGACCAGGCCGGGGCGGCGCTGCCCGGCGGTCAGGTGGGCGAGGTAGGGGCCGCGCATCAGGGCCGGGGCGTTGGCCAGGGCCCGGGCGAACTCCTGCGGGGACCGGGTCCACACCACGTTGCCGTGCCAGCACAGGCCGACCGCCTCGTGCAGTTCGGCCAGACCGGCCTCCACCTCACGCCGGTCGGCCTCGGTCAGCGGGGTGACGTCCAGGCTTCCGGCGATCCACCGGGAGACGAAAGCCTGACCGAAGGTCACCTCGTCCGGCATCCGTACCCCTCCCCGATAGGGCGAGCCTGGCGTCCTCTCGAGTATTGCCCCCGCCACCCATGCTGGGTACCCCTGCGTTCAGCTCCGGTGCGCTAACACGCTGGCGGCGGCCTTGAACTCGGAGGCGAACTGGAGGCGCTTCACCCATTCGGCGGGCCAGGCGGCGGCTCCGTCGCGGGCTCCGAGCAGCCCTCCGGCGATCGCTCCGTTGGTGTCGGTGTCCCCGCCCAGACGGGTCACATCGACCAGCGAGTCCACCGCCGGGCGAGGATCGACCAGGGCGGCCACGGCCAGGCTGAGCGAGTCGAGCACGTAGCCGGTACCGCCGTGGGGCAGGCCGGCGTCGCCGAAGAACACGGCCCGGGTGAGGTCGATGCCCAGGCCCAACTGGATCGCGTCGGTCACGGCCGTCGCGGCGGCCTGGACGTCGGGGCCCGCGTCGATCGCCTCTTCGGTGAACTCCGGGGCCAGGCTCGTGACCCGTCGCCGGACCGGGCCGTCCAGCATCGCCGTCCGGCCCTGCGCGACCGCCTCCTGCGGGTCCTGGCCAGCGATCAGGGCAACGACCATCTCGGTGTAGGCCACACAGGCCAGGACACAGCGAAAGTCGTCGTGGGTGATCGCCGAGATCGCCGTGACCTCGTCGGTCCGCTGCAGGGGATCGGTGGTGACCAGGGCGGTCGGGATACAGCGCATCAACGAGCCGTTGCCCGCGCTGCCGATCCCCGCCCCGGCCTGCCGCCAGTCCAGGGTCCGGCCGAACCGGGTCAGGCCGGTGGCGGTGGCCCCGCCGATGTCGCGCGGCCGGTGGCCGGGCCGACGGCCCGGCCAGTTGCCGTTGAACCAGTCCAGCATGTGCAGCCCGGCCGACCGCGGCAGGTCCTTCCCCGGGTTCAGGTAGGCCAGGAGCACCGCCCGGGTCAGGTCGGTGTCGTCGGTGGCGTGCCCGGCCGGCCAGTCGAACGGGCCGCCGCCGACGATCTGCCGCAGCCCGTCCGGGTAGGCTGTGCGCACCTGGTCGAAGGACATGAACTCCAGGCTCGCACCGAGGGAGTCACCGCAGTGGACGCCGAGAAGGGCGCCGGCGATCCGGGATTCGGCGATGGACAGAAGTGCTCCTCAGTTCGGCGCCGGACAGGGCCCGCCCGCCCGGGAAGACCCCAGGCCGGCGGTCAAAAGTTGAGCCGGGTGCGTCTGCGGTGCCAGAAGTTCAGCCGCGCTCGGAGCCGCGCACCACCGGCACCCGCACCGCGTTGCCCCACTCCGTCCAGGAACCGTCGTAGTTCCGGACGTTCTCGAACCCGAGCAGGTGGCTGAGCACGAACCAGGTGTGGCTCGACCGCTCCCCGATCCGGCAGTAGGCGACCACCTCGTCGGTCTTCGAAAGGCCCTGCTCCTGCTCGTAGATCGCGGCCAGCTCGGAGCGCGGGCGGAAGCGGCCGTCGTCGGCGGCGGCGCGGGCCCACGGCACGCTGGCCGCACCGGGGATGTGACCGCCGCGCAGCACGCCCTCCTGCGGGTAGTCCGGCAGGTGCGTCACCTCGCCGGAGTACTCGCCCGGGGAGCGCACGTCGACCAGGGGCTTGCCGGGCTGGTTCAGGTTCGCCAGCACTTCGTCCTTGAACGCGCGGATCTTCGTGTCGTCCCGCTCGACCACCGGGTAGTCGGCCTGCGTCACGGCGGGCTTCTCGTCGGTGATGTCGCGGCCCTCGGCGATCCAGGCAGAACGTCCGCCATCGAGCAGCCGCACGTCCTCGTGCCCGAAGAGCGAGAACACCCAGAGCGCGTAGGCGGCCCACCAGTTGTTCTTGTCGCCGTAGACCACGATGGTCGAGTCCCGGGCGATGCCCTTCTCCGACATCAGCGCGGCGAACTGCTCACCGTTCAGGTAGTCGCGGGTGACCTGGTCGTTCAGCTCGGTGTGCCAGTCCACCTTGATCGCGCCGGGGATGTGGCCGGTGTCGTAGAGCAGCACGTCCTCATCGCTCTCGACCACCACCAGGCCGGATTCGCCGAGGTGCTGCTCCAGCCAGGCGGTGGTGACCAGCCGCTCGGGGTGCGCGTACTCGGCCAGCTTGGCGTCGGTGTCGTTGGGAAGCGTCATCATGCTCTCCGTAGGGTATCCACGACCAGGTGTGATCACTGACGGCGAGCCTATCCCCGGCCGTCGGACGAACAATCTCGATTAGGCCGGTGAACATTCCCGACCCCCGGACCGAGTTCCCGGGGGCGGACGGGCGCTTCCTAGTTCTCGGTGGCCAGGTGCAGGGCCAGGCGCGGGCACATCCGCGCCGCCTGACGCGCCGGTCGCTCCAGCGCCTCCGGCACCTGGATCGGGCCGGTGGAACGGTGCTGCGGATACCCCCACTTGTCCTGGGTGAGCAGTTCCGGCAACAGGTCGGCGCACAGGCCCCGGCCTTCACAGGCGGTCCAGTCGACGATCAGCGATCGGCTCATCGGGCTCCTCCGTACGGTTCGGCGATCCGGGCCAGGCAGCGTCCGTGCTGGTGCAGTCGCACGTCGTCGGCGAAGGTCCGGAGGGCGCTGCGGATCAGCCGGCTGGTGCCGTCCGGGTGCTTGCAGGCGCCTCGGCCTTCGACCAGCCCGGCCGCCTGCCGGATCGCGTCCACCCCGGTGCGCCCGACCTTCCCGGCGGCCAGGGCGGTGAAGGTGTGGGCCAGTTCGGGCAGGCCGAACCGGCACGGGCCACACTGTTTCGCCGATTCGCGGGCCAGGTACCCGACGATCGTGGCGGTCGTCTCCAGGCCGCAGGCGTTCTTCCCGAGCGGGATCATCACCCCGGCGCCGAGGGTGGCCCCGAAGGCCTCCAGACCGGATCGGGACAAGGGGACGTCCGCGGCGGCCGGGAGGGGAAGCCAGGTTCCGTGGTAGCCGCCGATGAGAACCGCCTGCAGTTCCTCGACCGGACGGCCGACGGCCCCGGCCAGCACCGGGCGCAGCGGCAGACCGTGGTTGATCTCCCACACCGTGGCCGCGGTGGTCAGGGGTTGGCCGACGGCATGGATGGTGGCCAGGAAAGTTCCGGTGGAGTCGGCGGTTCCGGCGGAGGCGAACCAGACCCCGCCGTAGCGGGCGATCAGGGCGAGCTGGGCCAGGGTCTCGACGTTCTGCACCAGCGTGGCCCGGCCACCCACGCCGCGCTGGAAGATCCGGTGGCGACTGAATCTCGGCAGCGCCGGACCGGAGTCCAGGCGGCTGACCACCGCGGTCTCCTGCCCACTGACGAACCCGGCGCCGGCTGGCACGACGGTGATCCGCAGACCACCCTCGCGCTCGGCCAGAGCCTGCTGGACGAACGGGATCAGTTCCGGCCGCAGGTAGGCGAACGCCTGCTGGGCGCCGGTGATGCGGGCGGCCACTTCCAGACCATCGAGCACCAGATGCGGGGCCCGGCGCAGCAGTTCGGCGTCCTTGTTGCTGGCCGGCTCGCCCTCCGCCCCGTTCGCCACGACCACGGCACGGCCGTTGGCGGCCGCGATGACCGCTTCGAGCTTGGCGACGGTCGGGAAGCCGGCCCCGCCGCGGCCGGTCAGCCCGGAGATGCGGACCTGCTCCAGCAACTGGGCCGGGGTCACGTCGGGGATGGTGCCGTAGGTGGCCAGGTGGGTGCTTCGACCGGGATCGGGGGCGGCGAACAGGCGCGCCCCCTCGGGAGGCATCCGGAGCCCCTCAGCCGGCGTCGTGGCGATCATGGTCATCGTTGCTCCCTCCCAATCGAAGTGAGGACGGGTGTGGGGACCGAAGTGGTTGTCGTGCGGTTTCTTTGGGTGAACATCGGGTGGGTGCTGACGGCCACCGCGGCGACGGCCAGAACGCAGACCGCGTCGATGGCCAGCAGCCAGGCGGTGCCGCGGTCGGTGCCGGAGCCGATGCCGTGCACCAGGGCGATCGGCCACATCGCGTAGGCCAGCCAGTGCACGGCCCGCCAGGCGCGCTGCCCGATCCGGTCGCGCAGCAGGCTGGTCACCGTCACCGCGAGGGCCAGGTCGAGGGCCAGGGTGCCCAGGCCGACCCAGAACGGGCGGTAGCCGGAGCCGAACGGCAGCAGCACATTAATCAGGCTGAGCTGGGCGTACGGGTCGAAGAGCAGGGTGACCACGTGGGTCACCAGGAAGACCAGGGCGAGCAGGGCCGCGCTGCGGTGCACCGACGCCACGACGAGCCGGTTCATCCCGGCGAACGGGCGGCCGGACCGGGTACCGATGCCCAGGGCAACGACGACGGTGAACAGGATCAGGCTCACCACGCCGCTGCCCCGGGCCAGGTACCACAGGGCCTCGGTGCTCATGCGGCGTGACTGGTCAGCTGGTGTTCGGGCACTTCGGGCAGGGTCACCTCGTGCACCTGCTCGGCGTCGGCCTCGATCTGCGGAAGGTCGGCCGGCCAGCCGTTCACGGTCAGGACGGTGCCGTCGGCGGCGACCAGCCGGGCCGGGTGACCGCTGGCCCGCAGCCGGGCCGGGGCGTCCTCACCACTGACGATCGCCGCGGTGGAGAGGGTGTTGGCCTCCAGGCAGGACCCGGCCGAGACCGAGACGGTGCGCCAGATCGGCTCGGCGGGCAGGCCGCTGGCCGGGTTGAGGATGTGGTGCACCGCGCGGGTGCCGTTGCGCCAGCTCCGGCTCACCGTGCTGGAGGTGGCCAGGCCGGCCGCGCCCGCGTCCAGCCCGACCCGGGTGGCGGGCTCGTCCACCCCGTCCTGGACCAGCACCTGCCAGCCGTTGGCGGGGGCCGGGCCGGCGGTGGCGATGTCGCCGCCCAGAGAGACCAGCACGCCGACGCCGAAGTGGGCCGAGACGGCCCGGGCGGCCCGATCCGCGGCCCAGGCCTTCGCCGTGGCCCCGAGGTCCAGCCGCAGGCCCGCGGGCATCCGCAGCCGACGCCCGGTCAGCGTGACGTCCTTCCAGCTGTGCCGGATCCGGCGGGTCAGGGTGATCGGGACGACGATCCGGCCGGCCCGGGCCTGAATGGTCGAGTAGTCCTCGGTGTACCCGAGCGCGGCCAGGTCGTCGGCCAGGGTCGGGTCGACCACGCCGTCACTCTTCTCGGCGGCCTCGAGCGCGGCCCCGATCAGCACCGCCAGCAGCGGAGAGACCGTCACGGCCCGGTCGGCGCTCACCTGCGCCTGGAGCCGCATCAGCTCGCTGTCCTCGCGGAACCGGCTGCAGGCCGCGTCCACCTCGGCCAGCTGCTCCTTGACCAGTTCGGCGGCCTCGTCGGCGATCGTGGCATCGGTGACCACGATGCGGGCGGTGGTGCTCCACACCGCCCACTGGCGAACGGTGGGCAGGACGGGAAGGGTCTCCAGCAACGGCATCACGAACCTCCAGAAGTGGCGTCGGCGGAACCGCTGCCGGGACTGATGCCCGTGCTGCCGGAACGGCCGGAGCTCGACTGACTCGACTGATCTGACTGGCTTGACTGGTCTGACTGACTTGACTGGCTTGACTGATCTGATTGCGTACTGGTGGAGCTCGTACCGGTCGAGGAGGTACTGGCGTCCGCGCTGTCGGACCGGCTGACCACCAGGGCGACGGTGATCGTGGTGGCCAGGGCCGCGGCCCCCAGGCCCGACGTGATCGCCAAGGTGGTGCGGTGGGCGTTGTCGCGAGCGTTCATCGGGGCTCCTCCTCGTCGTTGGTGACTACTTTCGGTGGCCTGGCTGGGAGGCCCCCGCGCGCAGTCTGAGGATCAGCTGTAGGAAAAGGTTTAGGCCGAACGGATGAGCTCAGTCCGGACCCGCGGATGCCGATCCGACCCTCGTGAGCAATGTCGACTCGATCCCGGTGCGGGGTCTGCGGATCTCGATGGAAGAAGCGAAATCCGCTCCCCGAGCCGGTTTCCGCCCGGACATCGAAGGCCTGCGGGCCCTGGCCGTACTGCTGGTGGTGCTCTACCACTGTGGGGTAGGGCTTTTCACCGGCGGGTTCGTCGGGGTGGACGTGTTCTTCGTGATCTCCGGCTACCTGATCACCTCTCACCTGGCCCGGGAGGCGACCGAGACCGGGCGGCTGCGGATCGGCCGGTTCTACGCGCGGCGCGCGCTGCGCCTGCTGCCGGCGGCCACCCTGGTGCTGGTGAGCACGTTGGTCGCGGCCTGGATCTGGCTGCCGCCGCTGCGCCTTCGGGGCATCGCCCAGGACACCCTGGCCGCGGCCGGGTACGTGCTGAACATCCGGCTGATCCAGGTCGGCACCGACTACCGCTCGGCCAGTGCCGCCCCTTCTCCCCTCCAGCACTTCTGGTCGCTGGCCGTCGAGGAGCAGTTCTACCTGGCCATCCCGCTCCTGGTGCTGGCCGGCCTGGTCCTGCTGCGCCGCCGGGCGATTCTCGTCGCCCTCTTGACCGTCCTGGTCACGGCCTCGTTCAGCTTCTCCGTGATCACCAGTCAGAGTTCATCCGTCGCAGCCTATTTCGGTGCCCCTACACGCGCCTGGGAGCTCGGCGTCGGCGCCCTCCTGGCCCTGACCTTCACCCTGCGACTACCGAATCCAGCAGCAATTGCTCTGCGCTGGCTCGGCGTGGCCGCAATCCTCGCCGCAGCCATTCTTTTCGATCACACCACGCCCTTCCCCGGCTGGACCGCCGCTGTCCCGGTGCTGGGCGCAGCGGCCGTGCTCGCGGCCGGCCGCACCTCCCCCGGGGTCGCCCTGCGGTTCCCCCTGCTGCAGTTCATCGGTACCCGCTCCTACTCCTGGTATCTCTGGCACTGGCCGGTCCTGGTGATCGCGCCCTACGTGCTGGGGTACGAGATGTCGCTGTTGGAAAAGCTTCTCGCCGCGATTTTCGCGCTCGGCCTGGCCGGTCTCAGCTACGCCCTGGTCGAGCAGCCGCTGCGGCATCACGAGCGGCTCCGGGCGAACTCGGGGCGGGCCGGTTCGTTCGCCCTCGGTCTGACCGCGGTCGTGGTGGCCGTGGCCTTCCTCGCCCTGGGCCTGCCGTCCCGGCAGCCCCAGGGCGAGGGCGAGGCCAGCGCCCTGACCCTGGAGGGACCGCCCTCCGCCCGCTACCAGGCCCTGAGTCACCGCCTCGAGGCCGCCGAGCTGACCACTGCCCTGCCCAGGAACCTGATCCCGGCCCTCAACCGGGCCGCGGACGACGAGCCGGAGATCTCCCGCAACGGCTGCTTCGTCGCGGTCCCCGACGACCGGACGCCCAAGCGTTGCGAATCGCTCGGCGCGGACCACCACCGGGCGACCGTGGTGCTGTTCGGCGACTCGCACGCCGCTCAGTGGTACCCGGCCCTGAGCGCGCTGGCCAATAAACATCATTGGCAGCTGGCGGTTTTCACCAAGGTGATGTGCTCGCCGGCCGACGTCCATCTGTACGCCGACGCTTTCCACGGTGACTACCGCACCTGCAACGACTGGCGCCAGGACGCAATGGCCCGGATCCACGCTCTCCGGCCGGACCTGGTGGTGACGACCTCGATCGCCGACCACATGGACCTGACCCAGGGCAACGACGACCCGGACGCCACCTGGGCCACCGGCTGGGCCAGGACCATCGACGGCCTCCGGGCCAAGGGAACCGACCTGGTCTTCCTGGCCGACACCCCGGCGGCGAAGACCGACATCCCCGAATGCCTTTCGCAGCACCCGAAGAACATTCAGCAGTGCGCCCAGACCCCGGCCGAGGCGGCGGGCTCGGATCAGCGCGCCCGGATCGCGGAGGCGGTGCGCGGCGCCGGGGCCCGGGTGGTCGATCCGACGCCGTGGTTCTGCGGCCCGGACCGCTGCCCGGTGGTGGTCGGGAACACCCTGATCTACCGGGACGACAACCACATCACCGGCCAGTACGCCCGGCTGCTGGCTCCGCTGCTGGCCGAGGAACTGATCCGGAAGAAGCCGAAGAACTAGGGGTGGAAGGGCATCCGCTGGTTCACCCACCGGGCCAGGTCGGCCGTTGAGTGCCCGGGCCACTGGGCCTGGACCGCGTAGGAGGGCGCCGACTCGTACGTCCACCAGCGCCACGGCGTGCTCCCGTGGGTGGCGGTGAGCAGCCGCCCGGTGTCCTTCACGTCGTCGTGCACCGGGGTGTTCCAGGTGCTGCGCTTGACGCCCTTGCCCTTGGCCAGGGCGTCGTAGCGGTGGTCGGTGGCGGTCTCCGAGCCGTAGCCGAAGACAACGAGGGCGAGCTTGTCGGGGTAGTGGCAGATGATCCGGTCGACCTTGCCCGCCTTGGGTTGGCAGACCTGGCCGGCGGCGCCCTTCTGACCGGGCCGGGCCGGGACGATGCCGGTCCAGGTGCTGGCGATGCCCTGCAGCTTCCCGTAGGGCGTGGACGCCTTGGCCTCGACCGGCTCACCGCTGGCGCCGGGGTTCTTGTCGGCGTCCAGGGCAACCACGGTGTAGGCGTGGGTGCTGCCGTCGCCCGGCCGATCGGTCAGCCGGGTGCCGACCGTGCTGCGGATCTTCTCCTCCGGCGTGCCGGCGTCCCGGTACACCTCGTACCTGTCCGCGCCGGCCACCTCGTCCCAGGTCAGGGCGATCGCAATCCCGACCCGGCGGGCCGCCAGCCCGCTCACGGCCGGCAGGACGACCACCTCCGGAGTGGGCGAGAGGGTGGGTGAGGCGGTGGGGAGCGCGGTGCCGGCCGGGACGAGCGGACCGGCGTCGGAGGGCGGAGCGGAGGAGTCGCCGCTCTGGACCAGGGAGTAGACGATCAGGGCGGCGGCCACCATCACCGAGATGCCCCCGAGCACGGGCACCACCCGGCGGCGCTTCTTCTTCGCCTTCGGCGCGGCCGTACCGTCCAGTCGGCCCTCGTCGAAACCGTCGTCCTCGTCCCGCAGCAGCCGCAGGGACCCGGTGTCGGTCAGTTCGGGCCTGGGCCCGAGGGGCACCTCGTGCACCTTGGGCGTCTTGGGCGCGGCGAGGGGAGCCGGGGTGCCGTTGATCTTGGCCACGGCGTGCCCGTTGGCGGTGCCGTTCTTCGTGACCTCCGGCGCCACCACCGGGGTTTCGACCACCGGGACGACCGCCTCGGCGCCCTGGGCGCCGTCGTCGCCACCGGCGTCCTCAATTTCGGCCATCTCGTCGGTGTCCGGCCGGTAGACCTCGGCATTGTCCGGATCCACCGACGACGGGGTCACCACCGGCTCGGGCCGGGCCACCGTCGTCCCCGGGATCACCACCCGGCCGTTCTTCGGCGGCGTCGGCCGCAGGCTCAGCCCGTGCGCGGGCGAGATCGGCCGGGCCTGTCCCGGCACCCCCACCGAGCGGGCCGTCCCGTTGGCCCCGTTGCGGACCGGCGGCGCCGGTGCCTCGCCGCCCGCGGCCCGGGCCCGGTCACCGGCGGCGACCAGGTCGGACCCCACGGTCGGGCTCACCCCGAGCACGTCGTACACGGAACGGACGATCAGCGGCATCCCGGCGTCGCCGAGCAGGTAGATCCCGTCGAGCTGGGCCGGGCGGAAACCGGAGTTCTCGATCATCGCGGCGAAGTCCCGGGCCAGCCGGAGCACGTACGGGCGCAGCGCGTTGTCCAGCTCGATCCGGTCCAGCCGGACCGGCCCGTCCGGGTCGATGCCGGGGATCCCGTCCACGTCCACCGTGGCGCTGTGCCAGGCCGCCAGCTCCCCCCGAGCGCGGCGCACCTGGGCCACCAGCCGCATCCGCAGGCTGCCCCAGGGCTCGCCCGGTGGCTCCTGCAGGCGCCCGCCCAGCTCCTCGTCCGCCCCCGGGATCTCGGTGATCCGGCTGACCGCGCGGTCCAGCAGCAGCCGGTCGAACAGCTCGCTGCCGACCTCGTCCAGTCCGCTCTCGGCCAGGATCACCGGGTTGCCGTGCACCCGGCGGCCCTCCGGCCCCTCGTCCACCAGCTCCGACTCCAGCACCCACATGCGGGTCTGGGCGTGACCGACGGCGAGCACCCCGACCACCGCCCCGCCGGGGAACCGGTTCTCCGTTCGCAGCACCGCGGCCACGGCAGAGGGGTCCCAGTCGGTCACTTCGGTGCTCCTCTACCTGGTCGTCGGGTGGTGTCGGACCGCTTGACCAGCCCGGGAGATTCCGGATCGACCCGGGCGTATACAAGCGCCAGAGGATAGTGGAGCACGAACCGGTCAGCGAGGTTTAAGCGGGGCACTTCACGTAACAGTTCGCCCCGTCCGCTCGGGAAACCGGTACGGGCGGTCACCGCGGGCTGCGCCACAGGCGTAAAACCTGGTGCGCGGCCGTGCCCCGCAACTAATCTCGAAACTCCCCCACCCTGAGGAGCTTCAGCCGGTGAGCAAGCCGATCGTTCTCACGGTCGACGACGACCCGTCGGTGTCCCGGGCGGTGGCCCGTGACCTGCGACGTCGTTACGCCGAGGATTACCGCATCGTCCGCGCCGACTCCGGTGCCGAGGCACTGGAGTCGCTGCAGGAGATCCGGCTGCGCGGAGACCGGGTCGCGGTCCTGCTGGCCGACTACCGGATGCCGACGATGAACGGCATCGAGTTCCTGGAACAGGCGATGGACCTGTTCCCCCGCGCCCGCCGGGCGCTGCTGACCGCCTACGCCGACACCGACGCGGCGATCGAGGCGATCAACCTGGTGGACGTCGACTACTACCTGCTCAAGCCCTGGGAACCGCCGGAGGAGAAGCTCTACCCGGTGGTCGACCAGATGCTCGAGACCTGGGCGGCGGCCGGGGACCCGGAGGTGGAGTCCACCCGGATCATCGGTCACCGCTGGTCCGCGCAGGCCCACGAGGTGCGCGACTTCCTGGCCCGCAACGGCATGCCCTACCACTGGTACACGGTGGAGGAGGCGGAGGGCCGCAAGCTGCTGGAGGCGGCCGGCGCCACCGAGGACGACGTGCCGGTGCTCCTGACGGCCGGCGGCGACGTGCTGCTGAACCCGTCGCTGAGCGAGGTCGCGGACAAGATCGGGCTGTCCACCTCCCCGTCGGAGGACTTCTACGACCTGGTGATCGTGGGCGGTGGCCCGGCCGGGCTGGGCGCCGCGGTGTACGGCGCCTCCGAGGGCCTGCGCACGGTGCTGGTGGAGAGCAGTGCCACCGGTGGGCAGGCCGGGCAGAGCTCGCGGATCGAGAACTACCTGGGCTTCCCGGACGGCGTCAGCGGGGGCCAGCTGACCGACCGGGCCCGGCGCCAGGCCTCCCGGCTGGGCGCCGAGCTGCTCACCGCGCGCAAGGTGGTCGGGCTGGAGTGCCACGGCCCCAAGCGGGTGCTGACCCTGGACGACGGGCGCCGGGTGGCCGCGCACGCGGTGCTGCTGGCGACCGGCGTCTCCTACCGCCGGCTGAACGCCGAGGGGGCTGACGAGATGGTCGGCCGGGGCGTGTTCTACGGCTCGGCGGCGACCGAGGCGGACGCCTGCGCCAACGAGCACGTGGTGATCGTCGGCGGCGCGAACTCGGCCGGGCAGGCCGCGATGTTCTTCTCCCGGCAGGCCTCCAAGGTCACGCTGGCCGTGCGCGGGCCGGACCTGGAGCGGTCGATGTCGCACTACCTGATCCAGCAGATCCGGGCCAACGACCGGATCGAGGTGCGCACCTGCACCGAGGTCAGCGCCTGCGAGGGCGACGGGCACCTGCAGAAGATCGTGCTGCGCGACAGCGTCTCCGGGGCCACCGAGGACGTGGAGTGCGGCCACCTGTTCGTCTTCATCGGGGCCGCCCCGATGACCGACTGGCTGCCGGACGACCTGGCCAGGGACGCGTCGGGCTTCCTGCTGACCGGGACCGACCTGATGGACTCGGGCAACCGGCCGGAGGGCTGGGCGCCCAACCGCGACCCGTACCACCTGGAGACCAGCATCCCCGGCGTGTTCGTGGCCGGGGACGTGCGCTCGGCGTCGGTCAAGCGGGTGGCCTCGGCGGTCGGCGAGGGGGCGATGGCGGTGACCCTCGTCCATCAGTACCTGGCCCATCCGTAGCGCCGCTCGCCGTCTTTCCGGGCATGAAGTTCAGTTCGAGAACGTTGGAGATTGGGTGACCACGACCGAGCAACCGATGGAACGGCTCACTCCGGCCGAACTGTCCCGCTTCTTTCTCTTCGAGAAACTGAACGCGGACCAGTTGCGCTTCATGTCGGAGCACGGCGAGGTGGTCCGGTACCCGGCCGACACCACCATCTACGGCGCCGACGAGCCCGCGACCTGCTTCTACATGCTGGTCGAGGGTTCCCAGGTGCTGCTGCGCCGGGTCGGCGACCACGACGTGGAGGTCTCCCGGTCCGACCGGCCGGGGGTCTACAGCGGGGCCACCTGGGGCTGGCTGACCGCGGCGGCGGATGCCACCCAGAACCCCTTCTACGGCGGTTCCCTGCGCACCCTGGACGACTCGGTGTACTGGCGGATCGGCGCCGAGACGCTGGCCGAGGCGCTCAAGGAATGGTTCCCGATGGCCATCCACCTGATGGACGGCCTGTTCACCGGGCTGCGCCGGTCGGACGCGGTGGTCGGCCAGCGGGAGCGGCTGACCGCCCTGGGCCGGCTCACCGCCGGGCTCACCCACGAGCTGAACAACCCGGCCTCGGCCGCGGTCCGGGCCACCGCGACGCTGCGCGAGCGGGTCGCCGCGATGCGCGGCAAGCTCAAGCACCTGGCCTCCGGCAAGGTCGACCCGGACACCCTGGTCAAGCTGACCGGTCTGCAGGAAGACGCGATCGAGCAGTCGGCCAAGGCCCAGTCGGGCAAGACCAAGCACCTCACCCCGATGCAGGCCAACGACCTGGAGGACGAGTTCAGCGACTGGTGCGACGCCCACGGGGTGTCGGCCGGCTGGCAGCTCGCGCCGATCTGGGTGGCCGCCGGGCTGGACCTGGAGTGGCTCGAGGGGGTGGCCCAGGACATCCCGAAGACCCACCTCGAGGGTGGCCTGAAGTGGATCACCTACGCGCTCGAGAGCGAGCAGCTGATGGCCGAGATCGAGGACGCGACCGACCGGATCGCCACCCTGATCACCGCGGCCAAGCAGTACTCGCAGATGGACCGGGCCGAGTACCAGCAGATCGACGTGCACGAGGGGATCAACAGCACCCTGGTGATGCTCGGCAGCAAGGTCCGCGAGGGCATCACCCTGGAGAAGGACTACGACAAGACGCTGCCGAAGATCCCGGCCTACCCGGCCGAGCTGAACCAGGTCTGGACCAACCTGATCGACAACGCGGTGCACGCCATGCACAAGCAGGGCGGCACGCTGTCGATCAGCACCCGCGCCGACGGCGAGTTCGCGCTGATCACGATCAAGGACACCGGGCCCGGGATCCCGCCGGACATCCAGCGGCGGATCTTCGAGCCGTTCTTCACCACCAAGCCGATCGGTGAGGGCACCGGGCTCGGCCTGGACATCGTCTGGCGGATCGTGGTGAACCGGCACGAGGGCGAGATCCGGGTGAACAGCGAGGTCGGCAAGGGCACGGCGTTCGAGATCCGGCTCCCGCTGACCGCGGCGGTCCGGGTCCCCGAGGCCGAGCCCGCCATCGACTGAGTTCGGTGCCGCCGAAGTGGTTACGAATGGACGATCGGGGTCTCGCCGGTCAGGTCGATGAGCCTGGGTGGGTCGCCCGGATCGATCCGGAGCAGCCCGGCCCGGGAACCGAAGGGCAGGGCGGCGCCGCGCGCCGCCGCCCTTCGTACCTCGTCCGACGGGCGCGGGACGCCGTTCGACCCGCTCGACCGGGTCAGCCCGGCCTCGGCTTCGGCGATCAGTTCCCTCTCGCGCCGCCCGAAGACCACGATCGAGCGCTGCGCGCACCAGGCCGCCGAGGCCGCGAGCAGCGCCGCGGCGCGTTCGGGATCGTGCGGCCGGTGGGCCACCCCGAGCAGGCCGGCGATCCGGGGCAGGGTGAAGAAGCGCCCGCCCCGATGGGCCTCGTGCAACCCCGTGCGCAGCGACTCGACCGCCGCCGCGCACTCGCCGTCCCGTAGTTCCAGCACCCCCGAGGCCACCGCGACCCCCGCGCGGATCGCCGGGCCGCCGGTCTGGGCCGCGCTCTGGGCCTGTCCGATCAGCACCCGGGCCAGGGACTGCTCGCCCCGGTCCTGCCCGGCCAGGGCCAGCTTGGCCAGCGGGTAGGCGAGCCGGGCCGAGTCGCCCCCGGCCGCTGCCCGGTGCCGGCTGCGCTGCCAGTGACCGATCGCCAGGCCGGTCCGGCCGAGGTCGTCGAGGACGTCGGCGAGGGTGTTGACCACCGCGTGCCAGAGCACGTCGGGCAGCCGCCGCCCGGCCCGCAGCCGCTCCATCGCCCCCTCCAGCTCGGCCAGCGCCTCCTCGGTGCGGCCCAGGGTGCGGTCGGCCACCGCGCGGACCAGGGCCACCCGGATCGCGACCACGTCCCCGGCCTCGCCGGAGGTGGCCCCGGCCGGCACCCGGGCGAAGATCTGCGCGGCGGCCCGCGGGTCCCCGCCGAACAGCGCCAGGCTGCCGCCGGCCAGCAGCAACCGGGCGCCGGTGCGGGCGGTCGGCCGCTGCGCCTGGGCCCGCTCCAGCCAGGCCGGCGCGTCCCCGAGTTCCCAGCGTCCGGTGGTCGCGCCCTGGTCGAGCAGGGCCACCACCAGGCGGGCGAACACCTCCCCGTCCCGGCCCTCGGCGTGCGCCGCGGCCGCGGTCAGGTTGTCGTACTCGATCCCCCGGCTGCCGACCGGCGCCGGGCCCTCGGCCGGGTCCAGCCAGCGGTCGGTCAGCGGCGGCAGCGCCTCGGCGAACTCGGCGTAGTAGGCCGCGTGCCGGTCGGCACAGGCGGTCTCCTCCGCCGGGTCGGCCGCCAGCAGCCGGCGGGCGTGCTCGCGGACCGGCGTGAGCAGGCCCAGCCGCCCGGTCTCGTCGATCAGCAGCAGGTTCTTGTCGGCCAGCCGGCCGATCACGTCGATCACCTGGCCCGGTCCCGGCACCGGCCCGCAGACCCGCTCGGCCGCGTCCAAAGTGGCTCCCCCGGCGAACACCGACAGCTGGCTCAGCACCAGCCGCTCGGTGGCGTCGAGCAGGTCGGTGGTCCAGTTCAGCACCGCTCCGAGGGCCAGGCCCGGGTGACCGCCCAGGGCCGGCAGGGCAACTTCGCCGAGTTCTTCGCCGATCCCCGCCGGGGCCTTGCCCCGGGTGCGGGCGGCAGCCAGCTCCAAAGCCAGCGGCAGCCCGTCCAGGGTGCGGCACAGCTCGCCGACCGCGCCTGCGTTCTGCTCGGTCACCTCGAACGCCGGCAGCACTGCCCGGGCCCGTTCACGGAACAACCGCACCGCCTCGGAGGAACGCACCGTCTCGACGTCACCGGCCCCGGAGAAGGCCCACGGCAGCGGCAGCGGCCCGAGCCCGACGACCTGCTCCCCCGGCACCGCGAGCACCCGGCGGGCGGTGGCCAGCACCCGCAGCCCACCGACCCGGTCGATCAGCGTCCGGACGGTGGCCACCGGCTCGCCCTGGTCCAGGGTGAGGTCGAGATCGTCCAGCACCAGCAGGCACCCGGAAGCGGACAGGGCCCGGCAGATCGTGTCGATCGGCGCCTCGCCCGGAGTGTCCGGCACCTCGCCGAGCACCCGCCGCAGCCGCGCCGCCAACCCGCCCGGCGCGCAACCGCCCAGCGGCACCACCACGATTCGGATGGCCGGCAGCGCCCCCCGCCCCTGCTCGGCCAGCCTGCGGGTGACCACCTGCGCAGCGAGCCGGGTCTTACCCGCCCCGCCCGGGCCGACCACGGTGACCAGTCGGACGTCCGGGCGGCGTAGCAGGTCCAGGGCCGCGTGCAGCTCGCCGGTCCGCCCGACCGTGCCGGCGCCGAACGCCGCTCCGAATGCCGTTCTCTTGGTGCCGATCGTGACGATTGCCCCGGTGTCCGGCACGCCCGGTAGGACCGGCGCACAGGTGTCCGCCAGGGCCGGCCCCCCGATCGGCGCCGACCGGGCCCGGTACGCCTCGCCCCTTGCGGAGGGGGCGGCCGGACCGCTCTGGAAGGTGAACGATCCAGCGTCTCCCAGTGACTCACTGTCCGCCGGGAACCCGGCACCAGCCCCGTGGTCCCGTTCTGTACCGGTCGTCGGAGCGGCGCCGCAGGTGCAGGCCGGACCGAGGCTGGAGGACGATTCGGCGCAGGCCGCACAGGAAGTGGTGGCCCCCGGCGCGGACGGCCGGGGCAGGGCCGACGCCGGGATCGAGCCGCCCGGAACACCCGGAACTGCCGGTGGGCCGGGCAGAGCCGCCGGCGGCAGTGGCAGCCCGGTCGGCGGGTCCGGGTGGAACGCGACCGGCACCACCCGGAAGTGAGGTGAGCGGACGCCCGCGGGCAACGACGTCTGGCCGGTGCGCTGACCCGGGATCCGCCGCCCGGAAACCGGTCCGGCTGAACCGGCTGGACCGGCCGAGCCGTTGCCCGCACCGGTGGCGGCCGGTCGCTGGTCACCGGATGACTCCCCGGAGCCGTAGGCCTGCGCCGAACCCGTCGGGGCGGCACAGCGGGCCATTTCCGAAAAGGATTCCGTTTCCGGGATTATCGCATCCCCCGAGCGTGGCCGGTGGATCACCCGCTGCCGAGGGGCCAGGTAGGTCGACGTGAGGTCGACGGAAATGTCGGATTCGGAGTCGGTTTTCACGGTTTCGCCGGTGAATCCGGTCGCGACCGGCCCCACTTCCTGTCGCAGCAGCCGTCCGTGCAGATCCCGCAACGGGGGCGCCGGGTCGATCCCCAGTTCGTCGGCCAGCCGCCCGGCCGCCGCCGCGTAGGCCGCCAGCGCCTCGGCCTGACGACCCTCCCAGTACAGCGACGTCATCAGCTGGCCGACGAAACGCTCGTTCAGCGGATGCCGGCGGACCAGGTCCTGCAGTTCCGGGATCAGCCGGGAATGGCGCCCCAGAAGGGATTCCGCGTCGATCCGGTCGGCCAGGGTGGACAGCCGCAGCGACTGCAGCCGGGCCACCGAGGCCAGCGCGCCCGGCACCCCGACCAGATCCGGCAGACTGGATCCGCGCCACAACTGCAGGGCCGAACGCAGTTCGTGGGCCGCCCCGACCGGATCCCCGGCGGCCAGGCGGGCCCGGCCGGACTCGCTGGCCTCCTCGAACCGGCGCGCGTCGATGGCTTCCGGGGGCAGATCGAGGAGATACATTCCGGATACCGTACGTAATGGAGGCCGTTCGCCGGGGGTGGCGAGCAGGCGCCGGAGCCGGGATACGTAGACCTGCACGGTGTTCCCGGCCGCAGGTGGCGGGGCTTCTCCCCAGAGCAGGTCGACCAGCCGTGAGGGCGGTACGGCGACCCCCACCGAGAGGGCCAGCAATGCGAGCAGGGCACGCTGCCGGGGACTTCCGGCCGGGATCGGGCGGCCCGCGCTCACGATCTCCACGGCCCCGAGAACCCGGATCCGCTCGCCTGCGTCCGATCGTGCTGCGTGCGCCACACCAGGAACCTATGCGCAACCCCGGCCCGATGCCCGGTCATTTCCCGCGTTCATGCGTTCTACCAGGTCGTTCAGTAGTCATTAAGTGCCTTGTCGGACCTTCCCAGCAGGTTTGTCGTCATCGAAGCCCCGGGCTCACCGAGTGCGGCCCGGGGACGAACGACTTTCCGGGAGGTGCACGATGCGCGGTCAGACCTGGGGCTGAGCCCGAGAGCAAGCCGCTCCGCGGACCACTCGCGGAACCGACGACGATTCCCGCGTACTGCCCCCAGCCTCACGGCGTGGGGGCCGGTCGCGGTTTTGACTCGAAAACCACCAGCACCACAAGTAACACGAGTACCAGATGGACGATGCGGAAGCTGCGGGGCTGTGAGGGCGGCACCGACAGCACGGGCGGCGGGCTTGACGGAGGGGACGACAACGCGTGTCGACGCAGCAGGCAGATCCACCGATCACGCTGGACCCGGGCGATTTCGGCCCGGGCTTCGAGGGCCGGGACGGGGACGAACCGGGTTCGGGCCCGATGACCGGCTCCGGCCGGACCGACAGCCTGGCCGGTGCCCCGGCGGTCACGGAACCGGCACCGAACGAGAACCCGGACCGGCCGGCCGGTTACCGGGACGTCTTCGGAGTACGGGAGTTCCGCGCGGTCTTCGCGGCGGACCTGTTCTCTCTGATCGGCGACCAGATCGCCGCGGTCGCAGTGGCCGTGCTGCTCTTCCAGGACAGCGGTTCACCGCTCCTGGCCGCGGCCGGGTACGCCACCGCCTACGTGCCCTGGCTGCTGGGTGGGCCGATCCTGGCGGCCTGGGCCGAGCGCTTCTCCGGCCGGTCCGTGATGGTGGCCTGCGACCTGACCCGGGCGGCGCTGATGGCGATCGCCGTCCTGCCCGGGATGCCGTCGCTGGGCGTGGCCGGGCTGGTCTTTCTGGCCGCGATGCTCGCCCCGCCGTTCGACGCGGCGCGTTCGGCCCTGCTGGCCCAGATCCTCACCGGTAACCGCTACCCGGTCGGAATGTCCTTGCGGCAGGCCGTGCATCAGGCCGCCCAGCTCTGCGGTTTCGCGCTCGGCGGGGCTCTGGTCCTGGCCCTGAGCGCTTCCGGTGTCCTGGCCCTGAACTGCCTGACCTTCCTGGTTTCGGCCCTGCTGCTGCGCACCTGCCTGGTCCGCCGGCCGGCCCCCAAGGCATCCGGCGGGAAGGACGACGGGGACGAGGAAGCAGAGGACGAACGTCCCTCGCCTTCCCGGCCCCGCCGCAGACCTCCGGTTCCCGGCCAGCGTCCGGCTCACGACCCGGACGAGACCGCGCCCACCGGAATCCGGATCCCCGAGCCGGCGCCGCCGGCTCGGGAGACCTCGATCCTGGACGATCTGATCGACGGCGTTCGCGTGGTGAGCGGCGATCCGCGGATCTGGTTCCCCTTGCTGCTGGGCATCGTCGGGGCGTCCTACGCGATCGTCCCCGAGGCGATCGCCACCGCCTACGCCTCCGAACTCGGCCACAGCTCCAGTGTGGTCGGCCTGATCATGGCCGCCGCTGCGCTCGGCAGCGTGGTGGGTGGGCTGACGATCGGCCGGTTCGCCGCCCCCGGCCTGGCCTCTCGGCTGATGTACCCGCTGGCCCTGGCGGGCACGCTGCCCCTGCTGATCGTCGCGCTGCACCCCGGCCTGGTGATCAGCCTGACCCTGTTCGTGCTCTGCGGGCTGGGGCAGGCGTTCCAGGTCGTGGCCAACACCGAGTTCGCCACCAACGTCCCGGCCGAAGTGCGCACCCGGGCGTTCGGCATCGCGATCGCCGGACTGTACGGCGGCCAGAGCCTGGCGATCCTGGGGGCCGGGGCCGCCGCGCAATGGCTGGCCCCGTCCACCGTGATCGCCGGCTCCGGCGTGGTCGGTGCGGTGGGTCTGCTGCTCCTACCGCACCTGCGCCCCGTTCTGCTCCGCGCGCGCGGACGGCACACCAACGAGTGGTGACCCGTTCGGGCCGACCGTCTCGGCGGGCGGTACATCCTCCTCGGTGTCGTTGAAGGTTCCCTCGCCGAGCGGGACGTTCTCGTCGGTCGGCGAGTCCGCGTCCTCGCCCGAGTGGTCGGGCACCTGTAGGTCGAGGTGGGCGGTCTGCGGATCCGGCATCACCGGCTCCTCGTGCGGGCCCCGGGGGCGTCGCGTCCGGGAGTCGGCGCCGTCCAGCTGATCGAGCTCGTCCAGCTCGTCCAGCTCGGCCTCTTCGGCCGTCACCACACCGTCGCGATAGGGCGTCCCCCCGAGATTGCGCTGCACCGGAAGCGACTGCGGATGGTTCTTCTGCAGCCAGGTCAGCAGCGCCTCGCGGATGTCGCAGCGCAGGTCCCAGGCCGCCGGCCCGTCCGGCGCGGAGGCCAGCACGCGCACCACCATGGTGGTCTCGGTGGTGTCGGCGACCTGCAGCACCCAGGCCTGGCGGTCCCACAGCGGATTGGCCTCGATCACGCTCTGGGCGTACTCCCGCAGCTCCGGCAGGGGCGTGGCGTAGTCCAGGTAAAGGATCACCGACCCGAGCACCCGGGCCTCGTTACGGGTCCAGTTCTGGAACGGGTTGGTGGTGAACCAGCTGGTCGGGAGCACCATCCGGCGCTCGTCCCAAAGGTGCACGACCACGTAGGTGAGGGTGATCTCCTCGATCCAGCCCCACTCGTCCTCAATCACCACCACGTCGTCGATGCGCACCGCATCGGTGAAGGCCAGCTGCAGCCCGGCAAACATGTTGCCCAGCGTGGTCTGCGCGGCGAGACCGGCCAGGATGCCGGCGATCCCGGCCGAGGCCAGCAGGGAGGCGCCGAACGTGCGCATCTGCGGGATCGACATCAGCACCGCGGCCACCCCGACCAGCACCACCACGACCCCGAGCACCCGCCGGACCAGGGTGATCTGGGTGCGCAGCCGGCGCACCCGACGGTTCTCGGCGACGTCCATCCGCAGCCGCCAGAACAGGATCTCCTCGGCCACCAGCAGCGCGCGGACGATCAGCCAGCAGGCCGAGAGGATCAGCGCGATCCCGGCCAGGCGGGTCCAGACCTCGTCGAAGCTGGGGGTGGCCTGCAGCGCCACCTCGAGGGCGATCACCCCGACGGTGAGGATGAAGGGATGACGGCAGAGCCGCCAGATGGCCAGGAGGCCGCCGGAGTTGCGGCGCTTGCCGAGCCGGTAGGCGATCCAGGTGAGGCCCCAGGCGACCAGCCCGGCGCCGACCGCGCTGATCAGGATGAACAGCAGCCTGGTCCAGAAGTCGAGATCCACGTGTCTCCTTTCCGTTCCCACGCCCACTACTCAGGAGCCAGGGCAGGTTCGGGTCAGGTGGTGTCGGTCGCGACGCCGGCGTCTTCGTCACAGCAGGCGCGACCAGAACGAAGGACGACCGTATCCAGCTCATCCGCCCCCGGCGCCCCGACATCCCCTCCGAGGTGTCTGTTTGGGGGTAAAAGCGCAGGTGGCGAGGTCACTCTGAGAGGCGACTCACTCTGCTGCGGGGTACAACCGAGCCTGTGAGTGATCAGCCGCGAGCGTCCATAGTCCTGTTCACCCGCGATCTCCGGGTGCACGACAACCCGGCTCTGCACGCGGCCGCCGGGGACGGCGAGGTCGTGCCGCTCTTCGTGCTGGACCCGAAGATCCTGGACGGCTCCTACAACCGCCCCAACCGGGCCCGGTTCCTCGCCGAGAGCCTGGCCGACCTGGCCGCGTCCCTGGAGAAGCTGGGCGCCGCGCTGGTGATCCGCCGGGGTCAGGTGGCCGAGGAGGTGGCGAAGCTGGCCCGGTCGGTGAATGCCAAGGCCGTGCACATGGCCGGTGACGCCAGCGCCTTCGCCCACCGCCGGGAGGATGCGCTGCGCGAGGCTCTGCCGTGCGAGCTTCACGTGCACGACGACTCGCTGTTCGTCGTGCCTCCGGGCGAGGTCACGGCCGTGGGTAAGGACAGCATGTCGGTGTTCACGCCCTACCACCGAAAGTGGGAGAAGCAGCATCGGCGCTCCCCGCTGGCTGCGCCGCGCAAGCTGTCGATGCCGTCGGGGGTAAAGGCAGGCACGGTGCCCACAGCGAAACAGATCTGCACGGGGAAAACCGCGCCGAACCAGTTGCCGGGTGGTGAGACGGAGGGACGCAAGCGGCTGGCTGCCTGGTTGGACCAGCACGCCGAGGACTACGAGGAAGGTCACGACGACCTGGCCGGCGACCGCACCAGCCGGATCTCCTCCTACCTGCACTTCGGCTGCTTGTCCCCGCTCGAAGTGGTGTCCAAGGCTTCTCCGGTGGCGCCGGCGTTCGTCCGTCAGGTGGCCTGGCGCGACTTCCACGCCCAGGTGCTGGCGGCCCGGCCCCGCGCTACCCAGGACGACTTCCGCACCCGTCATGACCGGTGGCGCACGGGTAAGGACGCTGATCGCGAGTTCGAGGCCTGGAAGCAGGGACGCACGGGGTTGCCGCTGGTGGACGCGGCGATGCGTCAGTTGGTGGACGAGGGGTGGATGCACAACCGGGCGCGCCTGGTGGTGGGGCACTTCCTGACCAAGACGCTCTACCAGGACTGGCGGCGCGGGGCCCAGTTCTTCGTCGACCACCTGATCGACGGGGACACCGCGAACAACACGATGAACTGGCAGTGGGTGGCCGGGACCGGCACCGACTCCCGGTTCAACCGGGTGCTGGACGTGACCACCCAGGCGCTGCGCTACGACCCCAAGGGCGACTACGTGCGGCGCTACGTGCCGGAACTGTCTTCGGTCGAGGGCGCCAAGGTGCACACTCCCTGGAAGCTGCCCCCGGACGTCCTCAATCAGCTGGACTACCCCGAACCGATCGTGGACGTCCGCGAGGGCAACGACCGCTTCCTCGCCGCCCGCGGCAAGAAATAACCCCCACCCCAACCCCGGCCCCAACCCCCGCCGTGATCATGGACTTCTTCCCCCGTGATCATGGACTTCTTTCCCCGTGATCATGGAGTTTTCTTCTCCGTGATCATGCAGAACCGCCCCCGTGATCATGCAGTGCATGATCACGGGGGCGGAAGTGCATGATCACGAGGGTCTAGTGGCCGAGCTGGAGTTCGCGGACCCGGATGGTGTCCGGCAGCCGGCGCAGGGCCTCGAGGACCTGCTCGGTGGGCCGGGCCGCGATGTCGGTGATCACGTAGCCGATCTCGCCGCGGGTGCCCAGGGCCTGGCCGTCGATGTTGACCTTCTCCTCGGCCAGCACGCTGTTGATCGCGGCCAGCACGCCCGGCGTGTTGCGGTGGATGTGCACCAGCCGGGTGGCCTCGTGCTCCGGGGTGGCCAGCTGCGGGAAGTTGATGCTCAGCGCGGTGGAACCGTGCAACACGTAGTCGCGCAGCTTGCCCGCCACGAACCGGCCGATGTCCTTCTGCGCCTCCTCGGTGGAGCCACCGATGTGCGGGGTCAGGATGACGTTGGGCATGCCCTGCAGCGGGGAGACGAACTTGTCGCCGCGGGCCTTCGGCTCCTCCGGGAACACGTCGATCGCCGCGCCGGCCAGGTGGCCGGTCTCCAGACGACGGCGCAGCGCCTCCTGGTCGACGACGAAGCCGCGGGACAGGTTCAGGAACAGGCTGCCCGGCTTCATCAGGGCGAACTGCTCGTCCCCGAAGAAGTCGGCGTTGCCCTTACGTCCGTCCACGTGCAGGGTCACCACATCGGCCTGGCCGAGCAGGGCCTCCAGCGACATGACCGGCTTGGCGGTACCCAGCGGGAGCCGGTCGGCGGTGTCGTAGAACACCACGTCCATGCCCAGGTTCTCGGCCAGTACCGAGAGCTGGGTGCCGATGTTGCCGTAGCCGACGATGCCGAGCGTGCGCCCGCGCACCTCGTGCAGGCCGGTGGCCGACTTGTCCCAGATCCCCGCGTGCATGCCGCGGTCCTTCTCGGTCAGCCGACGGGTCATCGCGATGATCTCGGCCAGTGCCAGCTCGACCACGCTGCGGGTGTTCGAGAACGGTGCGTTGAAGACGGCGATCCCGCGACCCTGGGCGGCGGTCACGTCGATCTGGTTGGTGCCGATGCAGAAGGCGCCGATCGCCAGCAGGTCCGGCAGCTCGGCCAGGACCCGCTCGGTGACGTTGGTCTTGGACCGGATACCCAGCAGGTGGACGCCGGCCGCCTGCTGGATCAGCTCGTCCTCGTCCAGAGCGCCGACCACCGAGGTGACCTCGGCACCGACCGCCTCGAAGGCGGCGATCGCGTCGGGGTGGATGTTCTCCAGCAGCAGGACGCGCAGGCCGGCGGCGGGAAGGATCTGGTTGCTCACTGCAGTCACACTCTCAGGTGTAGGTCGGCGACTCTGGGCTCAGATGCTACGAGGATGTTTCATGAGATCTAGAACTGTACCCCCGGCGCGGGACCGGCCGCCCGTGGTTTTCCCGCCCCTCGCTGGATGTGAAGGCTCTGTGAGCCGCCAGTAATTCCTGAAGACCGGGCCGGGGCGGACGACAACCCAGGTGTGGCCAAAACCGGCCGCCAGGGAAGGGAGCCGGATCTGATGTCCGTCAGTTCGATCAGCAGTAGCTCGTACGCGTCCCGGGCGATGCAGGCGCTGGCCAGCCAGCGTAACCAGGCCCAGCAGAACGGTGGCCCGCTCGGCGTCGCCGCCAAGGCCCTGGGCCTGAGCACCAGCGACCTGGCCAGTCAGTTGCAGGACGGGAAGAGCCTGGCCGACGTGGCCGAGGCGCAGGGCGTCTCCCGGGACGACCTGACCGCCGCGCTCAAGGCCGGAATGCCCTCCGACCAGGCCTCCTCGGCGAACGCCGACGAGATGATCGACTCGCTGATCGATCAGGTGGGCCTGCCGCAGGGCCCGCCCCAGGGCCCGCCGCCCCCGCCCCCGTCCTTCTCCTCGTCCACCGACGACAGCAGTGTGACCGGCCTGCTGAGCGGCAGCCTGACCCAGGACCAGCAGGACACGCTGGACTCGCTCAGCTCGCTGCTGGACACCGACTCGACCTCGCTGCTGCAGCAGCTGCAGAGCGGCACCAGCCTGTCCGACCTGATCCAGAACGCCGGGATCAGCGCGAGCACGCTGGCCTCGGTGGTGCAGGACGGGCTGCTGTTCGACACCCGCGCCTGAGTCGTCCCCCAACGCCGAAAGTCCCGGTGGTCGGACCACCGGGACTTTCTGCGTCGACCGGATTCAGCTGCTGGCGGT
Source organism: Kineosporia aurantiaca JCM 3230 (assembly GCA_000719025.1). GTDB lineage: Bacteria > Actinomycetota > Actinomycetes > Actinomycetales > Kineosporiaceae > Kineosporia > Kineosporia aurantiaca. The sequence continues at coordinate 310,020 of JODP01000006.1, read as the reverse complement.
CGGCGTCGCCGTGGGCCGGGCCGTCATGTCGATCCCGCAGGCCTTCAGCGCGGCCTGGGCGGCCTTGCTCTGCAGCACCTTGCCCATCTCGCTGTTGCCCCCGAAGCCACCGCCGCCGTTGCCGCCCCGGAAACCGCCGGAGGGCGTGGCGCCCGGGCTGAACGAGGGCCGGTCGCTGGGCCGGGCGCCGGCCGACCCGCTGGGCCGGGCGCTCGGCGTGGGCAGGCTGATCCCGGCGGCGGACAGGCACTCCTGGATCTTCTGGAACTGCCCGTTGTTCTGGAACCCGCCACCGTTGCCCCGGCCGCCGTAACCGTTGGCCCCGGAGGTGGCCTGACCGGCGCCGGCGGACGTCGCCGACGAGGAGCCACCCCCGCACGCGGCCAGGGTGAGCACGAGCAGCGGAGCCAGGGCGGCCGTGGTCAGGACCCGGCGGTTGCGAACCATCGGTCGGTTCTCCTTCTGTCGAAAGACGTTAACTTGCGGTGATGCTCGTGGCCGTGACGGTTCCGTCGGCGGCCTTGCTGCCGACCACCGAGACCGAGGCACCCTTGGCCAGACCCTTCAGCGCGGAGTCCGAGGAGTTCGTGATCGTCGTGCCCTTGGGCACCTTCACGGTGACCGACTTGCCGCCGAAGTTCTTCACGGTCAGCGTGCGGCCGGAAACCTTGCTCACCGTGCCGACCACCGCCGGGGTGGCCGAGGAACCCGTGCTCTGCTGCTGAGTGCCCTGACCCCCCGTCTGACCGGTCTGACCCGTCTGGCCCGTCTGACCCGTCTGGCCCGTCTGGCCCGTCTGACCCGTCTGACCGGACCCGCCGCCGAAGCCACCTTCGGCGCCGCCCCCGAAACCACCGGCCGCACCGAAACCTTCGGCGCCGCCGAAACCGCCCTGCCGGCCACCGGCCGCGGCGGCCCCGCCGAAGCCCGTGCTGGAGCTGGATCCCCACTGCTTCTGCACCACCGCGCCACCGAGGAACGCGACCCCGGCCAGGATCGCGGCCATCAGGACCACGGTGACCTTGGTTACCTTGCGGCCACTTTCGGCCAGCAGGTCGAGATCGTCGTCGGCCGGCTGGACCGGCTCGCCGTCCCACTCCTGGTGCTGCGGAAACTGCTCGTCCGTAGTGGCGTGCGGCTGGACCGGCGCAATCTCGGTCCGGTCGATCCCGGCCGGGAAGGTCGAATCAGCGGGTCGGCTGGAGGAGTTCACGGCGTTCGGCTCCGGGTCTGGTTGTGCTGGGCCGCTTCTGACGGCCCACGGGCGGCGGGTCACTCGTATCGGAGGGCGTCGATCGGGCGCAGCGAGGCGGCCCGGTTCGCCGGGTAGAGGCCGAAGAACAGCCCGATCAGCACGGAGACCCCGAACGAGAGCGCGACCGAGTACGGCGCGATCACCGGTTTCACCCCGACGATGGTGAACTGGCTGCCGACCACCCCGATCAGCACCCCGACCAGGCCACCGAAGACCGACAGCAGCACCGCCTCGATCAGGAACTGGCTGACGATGTCGAACTTCTGCGCCCCGATGGCCTTGCGGATACCGATCTCCCGGGTCCGCTCGGTCACCGTGACCAGCATGATGTTCATGACCCCGATCCCGCCGACCAGCAGCGAGATCGCGGCCACCGCGGCCAGCAGCACGGTCAGTGTCTTGGTGCTGCTGGTGGCCGCGGCCAGGAAGCTGGAGGCGTTGGAGACCGTGAAATCGGCCGTGGCCGTGGTGGTCTTGTGCCGGGAGTTGAGGATCCCCTCGATCTCGGACTGCGCCGAGTCCACCGTGTCGGCCGAGGTGGCCTGCACGGTGATCCGGTCCACCGAGCCGTACCCGGTCAGCGTGTCCTGGACCGAGGTGAGCGGCGCGATGACCACGTCGTCCTGGTCCTGGTTGCCGCTGGTGCCCTTCGAGGTGAGGATCCCCTTGACGGTGTACTCGACCCCGTTGAACTGCACGGTCTTGTCGAGCAGGCCGCTGCCGTTGCCGCCGGCCAGGTCGGTCGCCACGGTCACGCCGACCAGCGCCACCCGCTTGCGGCCGGTGTAGTCGTCGTCGGTGAAGGCCGAACCCCGGGCGACGGTCCAGTCCTCGATCTTCAGGTAGCTCGGGGTGGTGCCGGTGAACGTGGTGACCGAATGCGTTGCGCCGGTGTAGGTCGCGGTCACCGAACTGGCCGCCACCGTCGGCGCCACGGCCTTCACGTCCGGCGCCTGGTCGGCGTCGAGCAGGGAGCCGGCGTCGTCCACGGTCAGCTCGGCGGCCCGGGTCTGGGTGCCGGAGGAGACGGAACTGGTCCGGCCGCCACCACCCCCGAACCCGCCGAATCCGCCACCGGTGCCGCCGCGTCCTCCGGTCCCGCCCTGGCTGCTGCTCACGGTCAGCGTGTTGCTGCCCAGCGAGGAGATCTGGTCGGCCACCGCGGCGGAGGATCCGGTCCCGACCGAGACCAGGATGATCACCGCCGCGACCCCGATCAGGATGCCGAGAGTGGTCAGCGCGGAACGCATCTTGTTGCCCAGGACGCCCCGGACGGCGAACCGGGCGGCCTCGCGGAAGCGGCTCACCGGGACACCCCCGGCGGAGGATCGGTGAGCCCGGCGACCCGCTCGTCCATCACGATCTGCCCGTCCATCAGCCGGATGACCCGTTTGGCCCGCGCGGCCACCTCGTCCTCGTGGGTGATCACGCACAGCGTGCGCCCGGCCAGGCTGAGATCGTCGAACAGGTCGAGGATGTCGGCGGTGCTGTGACTGTCCAGCGCCCCGGTGGGCTCGTCGGCGAGCAGGAGCACCGGGTTGGTGACGATGGCCCGGGCCACCGCCACCCGCTGCTGCTGGCCACCGGAGAGCTGGGACGGGATGTGGTCCATCCGGTCGCCGAGGCCCACCCGTTCCAGCGCGGCCCGGGCCCGGTCCCGGCGCTCGCCCGCCTTGACCCCCGCGTAGGCCAGCGGCAGTTCGACGTTGGCCAGCGCGGTGGTCCGGGCGATCAGGTTGAACGACTGGAAGATGAAGCCGATCTTGCGGTTTCGCACCAGGGCCTGACGGCGCTCGTCGAGCTTGCTGGTGTCGACCCCGTCGAGCAGGTACTGGCCCTGGCTGGGCCCGTCGAGGCAGCCGATGATGTTCATCAGCGTGGACTTGCCCGAGCCGGAGGCCCCCATGATGGCCACGTAGTCGCCGCGCTCGACGACCAGGTCGACCCGGGCCAGGGCGTGCACCGTGGTGTCACCCAGGCCGTAGGTCTTGCGCAGGGCGCGGACCTCGATGACCGGGCGCACGCCCGAGCGCAGACCGGACGGCTGCGCCGCCGTGGTCGTCACCGGCCGCCCCCGCCGCCGAAGCCGGTGCCCCCGCCGAAGCCACCGCCGCCGGTGAAGCCGGGAACCCCGCTGCCGGAGGAGGAACTGGTCGTGCTGGTCGGGATCTGCACCACGTCGCCGGCCGAGAGCCCGCTCTTGATCTGCGTGGTCGAGGAACCGACCAGGCCGAGCTCGACCTGGGTGGTGGTGGCGACGCCGTTCTTCACCAGGCTCACCGTGCTGCGGGTACCGCTCGTGGTGATCGCGGAGGACTGCAGCACGAGCACGTTCTCGGCCGAGCCGGTGGTGATCACCACGCTGACCGAGGCGCCCAGGCGGGCCGTGCTCGGTGGGTCGGTGACCGCGATGGTGACCGAGTACTCCACCACGTTGCTGGTGGTGGTGCCCTCCGGGGAGATCTCGCTGACCGTGCCGGACATCGTGGCGTTGCTGGCCGAGAGGGTGATCTCGGCGGCCTGGCCGACCTTCACCGAGCCGATGTCGGCCTCGGCGATGCTCGCGGTGACCGAGAGCTGGCTGGTGCTCGCCATCGTGATGAAGGCGCTGCTGCTGGAGGAGGAGCTGGTGCTGGTCGAGCTACCGGTGCTGCTGCCGGTGCTGCCCGTGCTGGCGGTGGACGAGCTGCCCGAGGACGAGGAGCTGGAACCGGAGGACGAGGAGGAGGTCCCGGAGCTGACGCTGTCGCCCACCTCACCGGAGACGGTGAGGATCGTGCCGGCGAACGGGGCCCGCAGCTTGGTCGCGGCCAGCGCGTCCTTGGCGTCGTCCACGCTGACCTGGGCGGAGGTGATGTTCACCTGGGCCTCGGCCAGGTCGGCGGCGCTGCTGCCCTCCTGGTTCTTCTCGACCGTGACCTTCTGCTGGGCCAGCTGCGACTTGGCCGAGACCAGCTGCGACTTGGCCTGGGTCACCGCGTCCTTGTCCTTGGTGATCGTCGCCTTGGGCGCGTCGGCGGCCTGGTCGTCGGACAGCTGGTCCTTGGCCTTGTCGACCGCGCTCTGGGCCGAGTCGACGCTGTCCTGCGCGGACTCCAGGGAGAGCGAGTCGACCTCCTTCTGGGCGGCGGTCTCACCCTCGGTCAGGGCGTCGTAGGAGGCCTGCGCGGAGGCCAGCGAGGCCTTGGCCGAGGCCAGGGTGCGCTGGGCCGAGGCGGTGTCGATGGTGGCCAGGATCTGGTTCTTCTTGACCTTGGTGCCGACCTTCACCTTGACCGCGGTGACCGTGCCGGAGGCCCCGAAGGAGAGCGAGGAGCTGCGCGAGCTGGCCAGGTTGCCGGAACCGCTCACCGTGGCGGTGACGTTCCCGGTGCTGACCGTGGCGGTCCGGGTGGTGGCGGCGCTGCTGGAGTCCGAGCCGTTGATGGTGAGATAGGCGATCACCACGACCACCACGAGCACGACCAGAAGGCCCGCGTTCAGCCACTGGTTACGCAGCAGGGACGCGGCCCGACCGCGGGAGGGAGCATCAGTCACCGGGCTGCCGTCCTCAGTCCTGCACGACCGGATCGGTCGCGCGGCGCATGCCGCAGGTTCACTCTGGTCTCCTTGTTCGCCTCGGGTGGACGCCACAAGTTCCCGAAGCGCTCTGCCAAGCCGCTGTGGTAAAGCTGTGAATTGGATAAGGACCTCCGGACAACCGGAATGACCTGGACAAACGTGGTTCTTTGGGGTCCGCTCACAGTCTTTTCACAGACACGGTCAGGCTGTCCCCCAGCTTTGAGGACGAAGTTCCTTCCTGTGACGACCGCTCCCCTACGCCACCCCAATGGCGCGCCCGTTCGCGTGCTGGTGGTCGATGATGAACGCACGCTGACCGATCTCCTGACCATGGCCCTGCGGTACGAGGGCTGGCAGGTTCGTTCCGCTCCGGATGGGAACACCGCTGTCAAAGAGGCCCGCGACTGGCGACCGGACGCCGTCGTGCTCGATGTCATGCTCCCCGACATCGACGGCCTCGACGTGCTGCGCCGCCTGAGGGAGGACGACCGGGAGATCCCCGTGCTGTTCCTCACCGCCCGCGACTCGGTGGAGGACCGGATCGCCGGGATCACCGCCGGGGGCGACGACTACGTGACCAAACCGTTCAGCCTGGAGGAGGTCGTCGCCCGGCTGCGCGGCCTGATCCGCCGCACCAGCCTGGCCGCGCAGCCGCCGGACGCCCAGCTCGCGGTCGGCGACCTGGTGCTGGACGAGGACAGCCACGAGGTCACCCGGGACGGCGCCGCGGTCAAGCTCACCGCCACCGAGTTCGAGCTGCTGCGGTACCTGATGCGCAACCCGCGCCGGGTGCTGAGCAAGGCGCAGATCCTCGACCGGGTCTGGAACTACGACTTCGGCGGGCAGGCGAACGTGGTCGAGCTGTACATCTCCTACCTGCGCAAGAAGATCGACGCGGGCCGGACCCCGATGATCCATACCGTGCGAGGTGCGGGCTACGTGCTCAAACCCGCCGTCGCCTGAGCCGATCCCTTTCCGGATGAGGCGACAGCGACACCGCAGAACCGGGCCGGCCGGCGCCGGGCGCACTCGCAAGAGGCGTACGGGGCGCGCGACCCTGCGCCGGCGCCTGGTCCTGCTGTCGATCGCCCTCACCCTGACCGTCAGCGTCATCATCGGGCTGGTCAGCGTCTTCTCCCTGCAGGTGTTCCTGCAGGACCGGCTGGACAACCAGCTCACCTCGGCCGTGCTCCGCTCCCGCCAGGCCGCGGACCGGCAGCCGGGTGAGTCCTTCTTCAACAACGACGGCGTCCCGGCCCTGCTCTCCAGCGACCCGCGTCGGCGCAACTTCCCGGGGCCGGGCTTCCTGAACGCCCCGGGCCAGGGCGAGGACACGCTCGGCGTCCAGATCCAGGCCGACGGCCAGGTCGTCCAGGCCGGGGTGCTGAGTGCCTCCGGCGGCGGCGTCGCCCTCACCGACGAGCAGAAGACCGTGGTCAGCGCGGTCCCGGCCGACCGCGAGCCGCATACCGTCGACCTCGGCGGCGACCTCGGCAAATACCGGGTGATCGCCCAGGTGGTGGATGCCCGCGGCCAGCAGAAGACGCTGATCACCGGGCTGCCGCTGAGTTCGGTGCAGGCCGCCGTCTGGCGTCTGGCCGCAGTGGTCACCGCCGCCAGCGTTTTCGGGTTGCTGGCCGTCGGCGTCCTCGGGGGCTGGATCGTCCGGCGCACCCTGCGCCCGCTGACCCGGGTGGCCCAGGTCGCCTCCGGAGTCGCCGCCCTGCCGCTGCATCAGGGTGAGACCTCCCTTCCGGTGCGGGTTCCCGAGAGCTACACCGACCCGTCCACCGAGGTCGGGCAGGTCGGCTCGGCCCTGAACACCCTGCTCGGGCACGTCGACAGTGCCCTTCAGGCCCGAAATGCCAGCGAGGCCCGGATGCGCCGGTTCGTCGCCGATGCCAGCCACGAACTGCGCACTCCCCTGGCCTCCATCCGTGGCTACGCCGAGCTGACCCGCCGCACCCGGGTGGAGGTTCCGTCGGAGGTGGCGCACGCCCTGAACCGGGTGGAGTCCGAGGCGATCCGGATGAGCAGCCTGGTCGAGGAACTCCTGCTGCTGGCCCGGCTGGACGACGGGCGTTCGGTCGACCGCGAACCGGTGGACCTGACCGACCTTTTGGTGAACGCGATCAGCGATGCGCACGCGGCCGGCCCCACCCACCGCTGGCAGCTGAACCTGCCGGAGGTGCCGGTGGTGGTGACCGGCGACGAGGCGCAGCTGCACCAGGTGGTGGTGAACCTGCTGGGCAACGCGCGCGTGCACACCCCGCCGGGCACCGTGGTGGAGGCCGCACTACGCCTGGTCACGAACGAACAGGGCCAGTCCGAGGCCATGTTCACGGTCACCGACAACGGGCCGGGTATCGCGCCGGAGCTGCTTCCCGAGGTGTTCGAGCGGTTCGCCCGCGGCGACAACTCCCGCTCCCGCACGGCCGGCAGCACCGGGCTCGGCCTGTCGATCGTGTCCGCGGTGATCGCCGCGCACGGCGGTCTGGTCAACGTCACCAGCGAACCCGGACGCACGTGTTTCGCGGTGTTGCTCCCGGCCGAACCGCCCGGACTGCCCTTTGAGATTGAGGACGCTCATGAGCAGTCCCCTTTGCCGGCTTAAGTAGCCGTCAGCACCAGGAGGGCGACATCGTCCTGCTCTGAGGCGAACGACTGAACCGCTGCGAGCACCGAGTCGGCCACCGCCTCGGCCAGCCGGGTGGCCGGATGCGGGGGCCGGGCGCCCGGGCCGGAATCCTGCTGTTCGGTCCACGGGTCGCGTTCGTATTCAGGATGGTCCGACCGCCAGTGCGAGGAGGGCCAGTCCCGGCCGATGCTGCGCGGTACCGCGGCCAGAACCTCGGCCAGCCGCTTCTCCCCGAACTGCTCCTCGCCGACCCGCGCCTCGGTGACCCCGTCGGTGTAGGCGAGCAGGACGTCCCCTGCTTCCATCTCCACCACGACCTCGTGCACATCCACGTGCGGCAGCAGACCGAGAGCGGTGCCGGGCCGGCCGACGGCGTGCACCGAGCCGTCCCGGTAGCGGCGCAGCAGCGGCGGCGGATGACCGCCGAGGCTCAGCGTGACCCGGATCCGGCGCTCGGCCGGGTGCTGCGGATCGTCCGGGGCGACGTCGCTGACCAGGCCGTACACCACGGTGCAGAAACGCTCCAGGTCGTCCGGGGTCTGCAGGGCCCGGTTGAGCTGGCGCAGCACCTCGCTCGGGGTCCAGCCCTGGGCACTGAGGGTGCGGACGGTGTACCGGGCCATCGAGGTGACGACGGCCGCGTGCACGCCCTTACCGGCCACGTCACCGAGCACGAAGGCGGACTCGCCGCTGTCGGCCGGATGCACGTCGTAGAAGTCGCCGCCCACCCCGCCGCCGCGGGCCGAGGGCACCGATCGAGCGGCGAAGCGCAGGCCGGGCAGCTGGGGCAGGGAGGCCGGGCGCAGGCTCTGGCGCAGCGTCTCGGACAGCCGGGTCTGCTCGTTCAGCAGTTCCCGCAGCTTCTTCGCGGTGCGATTGCTCTCGGTGACATCGCGCAGGACGACCAGGCGGGCGATCTGCCGGCCGACCGGGTCGGTCACCCAGGTCATCCGCGCGGCCACGTCCCGCGGCGGGCCGAGGACGAGTTGCTCGCCCGAGTGCCGCTCGCGGGGGGTGCGCAGGTCGATCTCGCGGTGGTCGGTCTCCTGGTGACCGTCGGCCGGACGGCGTTGGGAGGAGGAGGGTGCGGCGGGGAAGGAACGTTCCAGAGCCGTGACCCGCAGCGGGCCGCCTCCGGTCAGGCCCTTGCCCGCCCCGGGTTTCTCCAGTCTCTCGAGGTCAGGGCGGGTGAACAGGCCACCCCAGAAGCCGCCGAACGCATCGTCGGTGATCTCGGCCGGGGGCATCGGGTAGATCAGCACCTCGTCCTCGACCGTGTCGACGGCCGAGCCGACCTCCTGCTTCTCCAGCACCGGGGCCAGGCCGGGGACCACGTCGACGACGTAGCGGCCGATCATGGCGCGGCGCGGGAAGCTGATGATCGAGGCGGCCGCGGCGTTGACGTCGACCACCCGGCCGTAGACGTCGAGCACCAGCACCCCGTCGGCCATCTGCTCGATCACGATGCCCCGGGCCACCGGAGTCAGGTCGAGCAGGCGCAGCCGGAAGAAGCCCCAGACCAGCACCACGGCGGTGATGCCGAACAGGAACGGCGTGGGGTCGACCATCCCCCTGCGGAACAGCCCGGCGTTCCAGACCACATTGCCGAAGCAGGGCAGCAGCGAGGCGGCGATCAGCAGGGCGCCCTGACGGCGGTAGGGCGGCGCGATCTTGGCCAGCCGGGCCATCAGGACGAAGTCGGCGCCGAGCATCAGCACGTAGACGTAGGCGGCGTGCGGCCAGAACAGCGGGCCGGCCCCCGGCACCTGGGCGTCCAGCACCCGGCTGGTGTGGTCGTAGTCCTGGATCAGCGGGCGGGTGGCCGGGTTCAGCAGCAGGGCCATCACCACGATCGGGTGGATGGTCAGCAGGGCCACGGCCCGCCGCGACATCCGCCCCCGCCCGGTGTAGGCGAAGACGAAGCTCCACAGCGCCGGGGGCAGGCTGACCACACCCAGGTACTTCAGCGCCGACCAGAACTTGGCCACCTCGATGGCGCTGCTGCTCAGCTCCAGGGCGTAGCAGACCGACCAGACCTTGACCGAGAGCAGCATGACCACGAGCGGGCGGCTGCCGACGCCCTGCCGGTTGGCCCAGACGAACCCGGCCAGCGCGAGGTAACCGACACCGCCGGCAACCAGAGCGCAGACCAGCCAGGCCGACCACGACACCGTGCTCGACACCTCCCCGCGGCTACGTCACCCGACAACACAGCCCACCTGCTTCGCCCCTCGGCGGCAGATCGCGCGGCGAGAACTGGTGAGTACCGCCCGGCTGCTCCTCAATTGCCCTGGTGAACAGGGTATGCGGAGCATCTCAATGGCGCAGGGTGATGAGGTTATCCGCGAATGATCGCGGTGGCCTCCCCGGGTCGGCCGAAGTGGAATCCCTGGGCGTAGTCGCAGCCGATCTCCCGCAGGCGGCGAGCCTGCCGGCCGGACTCCACGCCCTCGGCCACCACCCGCATCCCGTGCGCGTGGGCCAGGTCGACGATCGCCGTGACCACCGCGTCGGCCCGGGAGTCCTCGCCGACCGGGGCCACGAAGGAGCGGTCGATCTTCATGAAGTCGAAGCTGTAGCTCTGCAGGTTGGCCAGGGCGGAGTGGCCGGACCCGAAGTCGTCGATCCCGACCCCGATGCCGGCCGAGATGAGCTGGCGCAGCGCGCTCTCCACCGCCGGGTCCACGTTGACGAAGGCCTGCTCGGTCAGCTCGACCTTCAGCTTCTCGGGGCCGAAGTCGCCCCGGCGGACCGCGTCGATCAGGTGGAACGCCAGTCCGGGATGCTCGGTGGAACGGGCCGACAGGTTGATCGCCAGCCACGGGGTCTGGACCTGGCCGCGCCCGGACTGATCACCGATCCGGGCGTCTGCGGCTCGCAGCCGCTCGGTGTTGTGCGTCCACTCCCGCAACTGGTCGATCACCGTATTGATCACCCAGGTGTCGACGTCCACGATCAGGCCGGTCTTCTCGGCGATGTCGAGGAACTGCCCCGGCGCGATCAGCTGGATCCCACCCTCCGGGTCCTGCAGCCGGACCAGCGCCTCGGCCCCGATGATCCGGTTCGAGGCCAGATCGATGATCGGCTGGTACTCCAGGGTCAGCGTGTCCCCGGCCAGCGCCAGCCGCAGCCGCTGCTCGGCCCGGCGCCGCTCCCGGGTCTCCTCCCGCAGCGCCTCGTCGAAGACCGCGTACCCGTCCCGCCCGGTGTCCTTGGCCCGGTGCAGCGCGATGTCGGCCTCCCGGAGCAGGTCGGCCCCGGTCGAGCCGGGCCGGTTCCGGTTCCCGGCGATGCCGACGCTGCCCGGGCAGATCAGCACCTCGCCCGACTCCGGCAGCACGTACGGGGCCCGCAGCGCCTCCAGCATCGTCTGGGCCAGGCCGACCACCTGGGCCTGCGGCCAGCCCGGCGGAGTCACCACGACGAACTCGTCGCCACTCATCCGCGCGATCAGTGATCCGTCCGGGACCACCGCGACCAGCCGCCGGGCCACCTCGATCAGCAGCCGGTCCCCGGTCTCGTGGCCCAGGCTGTCGTTGACCACCTTGAACCGGTCAAGATCCAGAAGCAGCACGCTGAGCGCGTTCTCGTCCATGCCCGGGGTGGGCGCGCAGGCCCGCAGCATCAGGTGCACCCGGCGCTCGTAGGCGGCCCGGTTGCCGAGCCCGGTGACCGGGTCGGTGGCGGCGATCCGCTCCAGCTCCATCCGGTCCCGGACCTGCCGGGTCACGTCGATGGTGGCCCCGTAGACCGCGGTGACCGTGCCGTCCGGAGCCCGGCCCGGGGTGGCCCAGGACTGGACGTGCCGGATCTCGCCCCCGGTCCCGATCAGCCGGAACGTCTCCACGTAGCCGTCGTCCGTCCCCGTCCCCGAGTCCAGATCGACGTCCACCCGCTGGGCGCGAGCCAGGTCGTCCGGATGGATGAAGGCCTGCCAGCGCTCCAGGTCCGGCTCGAAGGTCTCCCCGGAAACCCCCACCAGCCGGTACATCTCGTCCGACCAGATCAGTTCCCGGCTCTCCGGACGCCACTCCCAGGTGGCCAGCCCGGCCAGCTCCTGAGCGGCCCGCAACCCGGCCAGCCCGCTCCTCAGCGAGTCCGCGTCCCGCTCGAAAGCGGTGATGTCGACAACGCCGCCCCAAGCCCCGAGCAGTACGCCGTCCTCGTCCCGCCGAACCTCACTCCAGGCATACGCGTGCTTGGCCTGCCCGTCCCGGGTCCGCAGACGCAGGGCCCCGGCCACTCCGCGACCACTGACGATGGCCTGCACAGCCACGTCGAACCGCCCCCGATCGCCCCCCGCCAGCGCATCCCGGATCGTCGCCAGGTCCAGCTCGGCGTCTGCGGGCAACCCGAGAAGCCGCGCCACCGGCGAGGACCAGGTCACGGTGCTATCGGTCGCGTCCCACTGCCACAGGCCCATGCTGTCGGCCGACGGCATCGAGGTAGGCAGTCCAGAACCCGATTGAGGACGCTCGCGGCGAGCCCGCGGGGCGGGCATCCGCTGATGATCGGTGAAGGACGGGGAGGTGCCGTTCGCACGATCGAAGGTGCCCCCCGGAGGCGTAAGCACCCCGAGCGCGGCCGAATTGATCCCGTTCGGACCACTGACGTTCGGGTTACCTGCGTTCGGGCCACCAGAACCATTGGCCCGGTTGAACACCCGCGGCGCCTCCCGCAGTTCGGCCAGACGGGCGTGCATGGTCGTCGGGGCGGCCGAGGAACGCTGGCCCGGCCGGACCGGCTCGGCGGAGTCAAGATCCAGAACCTTGTCCCGAATCCAGATCTCGCCCTGCTGCGCCTCTTCGTCGCTCGCCACGGCCAGTTCCGCTTGCTGTGTGGCTTCCGCCAGATCCATGGCCTCCGCGTCGCTGCCGTCCTCGGCCATCTGCGGACGCTCGACTCGATCAGCCGGCCCGGCTTGTCCAGCTGAGCCCGTGCTCACGGACTTCCGGCCGCGCCCAACGGATCCAAGTCCCTTGGCCTGCATCGCGGTTTCAGCCCGCTGCTCCAACTCGCTCTGCGCGGCCAACTCGTCCTGCCTGGCCAACTCGTCCTGCCTGGCCAACTCGTCCTGCCTGGCCAACTCGTCCTGGTCGGCCAACTCGTCCTGGTCGGCCAACTCGTCCTGGCGGGCCAACTCGTCCTGGCGGGCCAACTCGTCCTGGCGGGCCAACTCGTCCTGGTCGGCCAGCTCGTCTTGCTCGCGCTGACGGGCCAACTCACGCTGGCGGGCCATATCCGCGTGCCCGGCCCACGAGGCCTGCCCGACCAACTCCTCCTCCGCAGGGAATTCGTCCTGCGCTGCGAGTTCGGCGCCATCGGTCCACCGGGCCGGCTCCGCCTGCTCAATCAACTCGTCCTGTGCAGCGGATCTGGCCTGCACGGCGAATTCGGTCTGCTCGACTTCATCAGTCCACTGAGCTGATTCGGCCTGCTCGGCCACTTCAGTCTGCTCGGCTCTCTCAGCCTGCTCGGCTGACCAGCCCAACTCGCCGCGCCGGTTCCGCTGGACTTGCTCGGCCCGCTTCGCCGTAGCGTCCTGCCTGGCAGCGTCCATCTCCTCAGCGCGCCCGGTGTGTCCAGCCCGCTCAACGCGTCCGACCTGCTCAGCCCGTCCGACCTGCTCAGCCCGCTGGCCCAAGTCGGCCGCTCTGGCCGGCCCAAACTGCTCGACCGCCCTGGCCCGCCAGTCTCGCCCGGCCCGTTTCCCAGCAGCATCCTGTCCGGCGGCTTCCATCTCCTCAGCGCGCCCAGCCAGCTCAATGCGCCCAGCGCGCCCGGCCAGCGCAGTGTGCTCGGCCAGTTCAGTTTGCTTGGTCAGCTCAGCGCGCCCAGCCAACTCAGCCCGTCGGCCCAAATCGGCCGCCCTGGCCAAGTCAGCCTGCTCAACCGCCCGCGCCTGCCGGTCCAGTTCGGCCAACTCAGCCTGACGGACCCGTTCGGCCCGTTCAGCCTGCGCTCCCCGCTCAGCCCGATCGACTCGCGCGAGCCAATCCGCGTTCTCGTCGTCCTGCTGAACCTGGTACCTGGCCGCCATGCCTTCCTGATGAGAAGACCTCGGCCGTGGACCCACAACAGGTCGCGCATCCTCGTACCCGAAGACCGGCGCTGCCTGGTACGAAGCGGCCGTCCCTTGCTCAACTCCCGGTTGCGCCTGCGCGCCCGGATCTGTCTCGTCGAGGTACTCGACCTGCTCACCGTATCCAGCCGAAACAGAGCGATCCGCGAAGCGGCTTTGCTCCGGCCGCCCAGCCTCGACCGACTGGACCTGACGTACGTCAATCATGGGGCCGGCATACCCGCCCAACTCAGCCGGTTCGGCGATGGAAACTTCCCGGGGCTGGTCGGTGTGAATTTCGTTGGCGTAACCGGCTGCCTCATCGCGGTACTCGAAACCGGCCACCGGAGCGGCCTCATCTGGCAAGCGGGCAGCGCGATCTCGGGCGCGACGCGCACGACGCTCCCCCAGCGGAACCTCCGCGAACTCTCCGGAAACGGACTCGTCCAGTTCACGGGATCCGTTCCCCTCGGCCCTCAGATCCGCTTCGGGAGAGACTTCCTGACGAACACCTTGGCCGTCGTCGTGCGAACGGAAGCCCGTCTCATCGCTCTCCAGCGACTCCCAGGAATCGACCTCGTCGACGGCCCCACCATCTGCATCAAGGTCGTCCAGACCATCCGGGGTCAGCGCCTCGTCGAGCGACTCTTCCTCCGACCAGTCGAACGCGTTCTCGGCCGGACGTTCGCGCTGGGCCAAAGCGTGCGCCTCGGCTTGTTCGGCAGCTTCGGCGGCCGCAGCCGCGTGCCCGAAGAACCGGTCGAAGGCCGAGACCCGGCCCTCGTCCGGACTCGAATCGGGAGTCTGCGGCTGGAACTCGGCCTGGTACTCCCGCTGCTGCGGGGTGAACAGGCCAAACGGATCGTGCTGATGCTGGACCCGCTGGCCCGGAGCAGGAGACGCTGCCCGGCCACCACGCCCGACCTGACCGCTTGGGCCTGCACCAGCACCCAGCTCAACCTGGCCTTGATGCCCAACCTGGCCGCCGTTCCCAACCTGGCCGCCGTGCCCAACGTGGTCACCGGGCTCTACCCCGTAGCCATGCCCGGCCTCGCCGTCGTCCGCAGCCGCATAGCCAGACTCAGCTTGATCGCCGGATCCGGCCACATCGTCACGCCCAAGCTCGCCGAGCGGAGCCTGATATCCGTGCTCGGCCTCAGCGGCGTACTCAGGTCCGACCTCATCGCCGTACTCAGCCGAACCCCGCTGCCCGAACCAATCCTCGTTCGCGGTCCAGCCCTGGTCTGGTGCTTGATCCGCGCGCCCTGCCCGGCCCGAACCCTGATCGACGTAAGGGGCCTGGCCCACCGGTGAGGATGGACCCGGCGGAAGCATTGGCTCGGCCGCAGCAAGGGCTCCGAACACCGCGGAGGCGGCGGGGTTGTCCAGGTCCATCGGCGCGGCCTGGATGGTGGGCGTGAACCAGCGATCGAAACCGGCGCCGGGCGATTGCGACAGCGGCGGTGTCGGAGGACGCGTAGGGAGGGCATCCGCAGCGAGGCGGCCGATACCGGTGCTGGTCTCGATGGGTGTGGCCGCCCATTCGGACACCGCGGGGAAGCTTCCTGACCCCGTCACGATGGTCGGGCGCTCGTCATCGGGAGCGGCAACAGTCGGCCGAATCTCCGGCTCCTCCGCGGAAACCGACTGTGCCTGCTCCTCCTCGAGCATGGCGATCCGCTCGCCCGCGACCTCGGCCAGATCGGCGGTGGCCTCGATGTCGGAATCGGTGAACCAGCCCGGCCGGTCCGCCGTAAAGGCCAGGACGGCGAGGACCTCGCGGGTGATGCTTGCGTGTCGCCCGGTCGCAGCTGGCGCCGCCCGCAGCAGCGGAACGGCGAGCACGGCAGCGGCGGAGTCGCAGCACTCGGTGGTGAGCTCCACCGAACTGCCGGCGAACGCCATGGTCTCGTCGTCCGTCTCGGGCACCGGCTCCAGGTCCGGGGAAGCGACGTGCTGGATCAGCGCCGTACCCCAGGCCGCGCCGCAGGCGGTGTTCTCGAGGAGAACCTCAGCGCCCAGATCGACCTTGTCGTCACCGTAGGCGGCGGTCCAGACCAGACGATCGTCAAGGACGGACGCGATCCGGGTCGGGGCGTCCATCAGCAGCCCAGCGTCCCGGACCAGCTCTCCCAAAACATCGTCCGGCGTCGGACCGGACTCGGCGATCAGGTGGATGGCGGCATCGAGGGTGATGGCCGGCTCAACCACGGGCAGTTCCTCGACCGGAGTGACCGGGACGAGGGATGCGTCAGATTCCTCAGCCTCGGAGGCGGAGGTGGCGTACGCCGGGTCGGCCGGGTCGGGTGAAGGCGTCATGCTGTGGTGCAGGCCCCCACCGTCGGACGGCCCGGAATCCGTCACCGGCATAGCCGTCTCGTCGCTCTCGGGCCAGTTTTCATGTGAGGACGCTTCTCTCGAGACAACCGGAGCCAGTTCACCAACGCGTGAGCCCGGATCCTCATCGGCCTGCATCGCCGCACCAGCCACGAAGTCGTCCTCTACGTCCGCCTCGGCGTCCAGCTCCTCATCAGGACCGAAGGCCGGATCGAAATCCTGCTCCCCGTCCTCGAGCGACAGGTCGGCGGTCGTGATCGGTCGGGTCAACGGCGCCTCGGAGCGGTGGATGAACTCCCCCGCCACCTCCATGACGTCTGCGGAGGAATCCACGTAGGACTCGGCATACCCCACGGTCAGGTCCGGAGTTCCAGCCAGGGTCTCGATCGGCTGAGCAGCGCTGGCATCTCCTGCTGGCTCGGCCGCGCCCGCGCCTGGGGCCGACCATGCGGACACATCCTGACCGGAAACCGGTTCCGGACCTTCCTGAGTCAGGTCGACCGAAGCATCTGCGAGTCGCTGCTTTTCGGCCGCAGCTCGCTCCAGCGGAGTTCGCAGGTCAAACTGACGGCGCCCCATCTGCAGGCGCGGCGCCGGACGTGGCTGGCGCTCTCCGGCTGGACGGCCGCTCACCACGTCCGCCCAAGTCGTGTCACCACGCGTCGCAGCAATACCGCGGCCCGATCCCTCGGCGTCGTCCGACTCCGGACCCCTGGCGAAATCGCCAGACCCACCCGTCACAAATCCCGGCCGTTCGCCGGGGTTTCCCGCCAGGTCTCGGCCCGAGTCATCGGTGCATCCCGCTGATCCGACCGTGGCTTGAGCCGATTCGGCCGCCCACGAGCCAGCATGCCCAGTCACTCCGGCCGATCCATCCGGACGCTCGCCATCGCTCGCAACCACCCCATCCGGCGACTGAGCGGCCCCCTCAGCCGATTCATCCGGCCATTCATCCGCCCAGCCGTCCGAAGCGCCCGCCGATCCGGCAGACCGCTCCAGCCCTGCAGAAGCACCCCGAGCCGAGTCACGCGGCGCCTGAGCCACCGGCCCGGCCACGTCGTCCGATTCGGGCGAGCCAGCCTGAAGTGCCCCTGGTCCAGCTACGCGCCCGAGTGATCCAGCCACCCGACCGGTCAAACCAGCTGCCCGCCGGACCGAACTGGCTGATCCGACCAAACCAGCTGACCGTGCAGCTGATCCGGCCGAACGGTCAGCCGATCCGATCGGCTCGGACGTCCCGCTCGCGCCATCAGCCACCTCGGGGGAGCCCTCGGTGGAACCGCTGCCGGCCGGACGTCTGGTGTTCTCGTTGCTGTCGTCGCCGTGGATGAACAACGTGCTCCGCCCCTCGAGGCCGATGTCGGCGCTCAGATCCCCGTTCGGATCACGAGGCCCGTCGACGTTCCCGGTCGTGTCGTCGCCGGGTTCCGCCGTGCGAGGCAGAAGAGAGCGCAGGATGGGACCGGAGTCGGCGTCCGGCGTGCGTTGCTTGTCGCCCCGCCGCCTCCCGGTGCCCTTGGCACCACCGCCGTGCAGGAGCGTCATGCCCCCTCCTTCCGGTCATCCCTCGATCTGCCTCAATACGGATCGTGTTCTTCTGGGTGTGGAGAGTAGTCGGTTTCACCTCATCGGCGCACCCAGGTTGGCGGTGGTGAGACCGCTCCGTAACCGTCACATCTGCCTCCCGGGCCACTTGACCCCCACTTCGGGGACGGTCGGGAAGCCGTTCGAGCACAATGGATTCCACTGACCGACAAATGTGGCGAGACCGCACAAGCTGGTCGGTCAAAAGCGGCGATAACCCCCTATTGCGTACTCCCGGTGATGCTCGGCCATGGTCGACACGCGGTGGTGCCGTTTACGCAACGTGGCGAAAGCGGTATGGAGGGATGGGTCCGCCGAACGTCTCAGACCGCCTCTCCGCCGGTCGGCGAACGGCCATCCCTCAGTTCAGGCCTTGCGCGGGCGGGCGTAGACCCGTCGGGCCAGGACGTAGCCCGCAGCCGTCAGCCCGACGCACCAGCCAATGGCGATCCAGGCCATTCCGTCGCCGAGGGAATCGCCGAGCAGCAGGGCGCGCAGCGTGTCCATGATCGGGGTGAACGGCTGGTACTCCGCGAACCAGGCCAGGCCGGCGGGCATCGAGTCGGTGGGAACGAACCCGCTGCCCAGGAACGGCAGAACCACCAGGGGCAGGGGGTAGTTGCTGGAGGTCTCGACCGAGCGGGCGACCAGGCCGGCCGCCACGGAAAGCCAGGCCACCGCCAGGGAGAGGCCGAGCAGCAGAGCGACTGCGCCCAGCCAGTCCAGTGCCCCCGCATCCGGCCGGAAGCCGACCAGGAATGCGACCGCGAACACGACGACCAGCGAGATGGCGCTCTGGACGACAGCGGCCAGTGCGTGCCCGGTGAGCACCGCCCCCGGGGAGATCGACATGGAGCGGAACCGGGCGATGATTCCGCTGGTCATGTCCTGCGTGACGCTGGTCGAGGTGCCGGCCGCGATGGAGCCGATGGTCATGACGAGGATGGCGGGCACCACGTAGTTCGCGTAGTCGCTGCGGCTGCCGCCGCCCGGGGTGAGGCCTGCGCCCAGGGTGCCGCCGAAGACGTAGACGAACAGCAGGAGGAAGACGATCGGGATCACCAGCACGATGACCGTGAGCTCGGGGTACCGCCGGAGCCGCCGCACCTGACGGCCCAGCATGGTCAGGCAATCGCGCAGGGGTTCCGGGCCGGCGGTACCGGTCATCGGGAAAGCCAGGGACTTGGTACTCATCGGACGGCCTCCTGCTTCGGGTCGGTCGTGGCGTCAGCCAGGTTGGACGGAGACTGACCGGTCAGAGCCAGGAACACGTCGTCCAGGTCAGGGGTGTGCAGCACGATGTCGTCCACCGGGATGCCCTGGCTCTCCAGCCGGTTCAGCAGGCTGCGCAGGGCGGGGACGTCCGCGCGGCCGGAGACCTCAAGGCTCAGTTCGGCGGGCTTGACCGAGTCCGGAACCAGCAGGCGCTCGGCCCGCTCGAGCGCGTCCGCATCGGCGAACCGCAAGGTGATCCGACCGCCGGGGATGAGCTTCTTGAGCTCGGCCTCGGTGCCTTCGGCCACGATCCGGCCCCCGTCCAGCAGTGCGATCCGGTCGGCGAGCTGGTCGGCTTCTTCGAGGTACTGCGTGGTCAGCAGGATGGTGACGCCTTCGGCCACGAGTTCGCGGACGATGTCCCACATCTCGCGGCGGCTGCGTGGGTCGAGGCCGGTGGTCGGCTCGTCGAGGAAGAGCACGTGCGGGCGGCCCATCAGTCCCATGGCCAGATCGAGCCGTCGGCGCATGCCTCCGGAATAGGTCGCGGGTAGCTGGCCGGCCACGTCGGTCAGGCCGAACTGGCGCAGCAAAAGGGCGGACCGACGGTGAATCTCGGGGCGGTTCAGGTGATGCAGGCGACCCATCAGGGTGAGGTTCTCGGCGCCGGTGAGCAGATCGTCGAGGGCGGCGAACTGTCCGGTCAGCCCGATCGCCGAGCGCACCCGGGCGGGCTCGGTGGCCAGGTCGTGCCCGGCGATCCGGACCGTTCCCGCATCCGGCGCGAGCAAGGTCGAAAGGATATTGACGGTGGTGGTTTTCCCGGCCCCGTTCGGGCCGAGCAGGGCAAAGACGGTGCCCCGCGGCACGGCAAGATCGATACCGCCGAGAACGGCATGGTCCCCGAAGCTCTTCCGCAGGCCACGCACATCGATCGCAAGGTCTCGCGCATCGCCCGGCGGAGGCGAGACGGCCGGTGGAACGGATGGAACGGGCGGCATTGCCATGGTGCGCTCCTTCGTTCGTTGGCGGTTACGGAATGGACGAGACGGATTCAGGCGCGGCGCAGAACGATGTCGCCGTAGCCGGTGACCGCGCGGACCTTGACGGTCAGCTCGGAGTCGCCGGGGCCCTCCGCGTCCTGCAGTTCGCTGCGCACGGTGCCGTGCCGGGCGTCGACGTCGAGCCAGGCCGCGGTGCCGTGGGCAATGCCGATCTCGAGCTGCCCGTAACTGGTCTTCACGTCGACCTGACCGCTGCACACCGAGCTCAGCCGCACATCGCCGGCCGAGGTGCTGGCCGTGACGTCGGCACTCGCCCGCTGCACCCGCACATCGCCGTAGGACGTGGAGAGCCGCAGGTCGCCCTGTCCTTCCTCGACCCGGACGTCTCCGGCTGAGGTCTTGGCGGTGACCTCACCGTCGGCGTGCCCAACCGAAACGGTGCCGGCGGAGCTGCGCAGGTCGGCCGGGCCCCCGGCGGATCCGACCCGCACCTCTCCCATGGCCGTCTTCACCCGGACAGCACCGACCCGGTCGAGCGCGATGTCGCCCATCCCCGTATCGATGTCGACGGTGCCGAGTGTGCCGCTGGAGCGCACATCGCCCCAGCCGCGCACCTCCAGCCCGGACTCGGCCGGAACGGTGATGGTGATGTCGACCCGCTCGGAGCCGCCGAAAAGCCCTCGCAGCCGGGTTTTCGTGCTCCGCGGAGAACGGACCGAGAGCCGGCCGCCCACCAGTTCGATGACGATGCGCTCGGCCTGCTGCACATCACCCGAGCGGCCGGGATTGTGCGGAGCAATGTCGACGGTGGCGGTGGTGCCGTGCTCGACCGCATTGACGGTGAGCGTGACGCCACCGACGTCGACGAGGGTCTGGATGGGTTCGGGCGTCTCGAAAGTAGGCATGGCGAAGCTCCAAAGGTGGTGAAGCGCGAAAAATTGCGAGGAAGGCGCCGATCAGGACGAGCGAACGCCTGCACGGCCACGATCAGACGTGGCTGCCGAGTGGCGGATCCGACCTCAGGGGGCCGGGCCGGCGATCGGACGAGACATCAGCGGACCCAGCCCGAGCGGCGTTGCCCCATGCCGGGAATCGGCGGGAGCGGAGGAGGCGTGGGAGCGGCCGGAGCCTGCGGGGCGGCCGGAGCTTCGACCAAGGCGGCGATCGAGCGCACCAGCCAGGCATTCACCGAAAGCCCGGCCGCCGCTGCGGCCTGTTCGAGCTTCGGCTTGAGTCGCTCCGGCAGGCGCAGGCTCAGCCGGGCCGTGCCCCCATCGTCCTCCGGCTCCTCAGCGGCCGGAGCCGGTGCCGGCGGAGCCACCGGAGGCGGGCCGACCTCGACCCGGATGTCCGGCCGCGACACCGCGAACTGGACCTCACGCCCGAGCAGCCGCACCTCCACCGACCCGGGAGCCAGATCTTCGCTGATCTCCCCGGCCGCCTCGACCAGGGCGTCGAGCAGGACCAGCCGAATCGACGGATCGAGCGCATGGGCCATGCGCTCGGCCAGGGCCAGAGCCTCCTCACCACCGACCTGGCCGGCGGCGTACAGATCCCGGTGGAGCCGGGTGGAATATGCGGTGACGTCCATGGGCACCATGATGGCGCCATGATGACGTCAAAGTCCAGTAGAGTGACGTCATTAATGATGACGCGGCGACGTCACCGGGCTTCCGCCAGGAGGAGGTGCGCGATCAAGACCCCCAACGCACTGCGCCCCGCCCGGTCGCACCCAGAGACCCGGAGAGGGATTCAGGTGCGACCAAGCGGGGCAGGAACCAAGCCGGGAGACCAAAGCCTGGAACCGGGGCTGGAGACCAGACCCGGAACCAGGCCAAGGACGCGCAGGAGGGAACGAGCGAAGAGAACGAGGAAAGAACCCTCAGACCGCCGCGCGGCGCAGCCCGATCACCAGCGGAATCGCCGTCACCAGGGCAATCGCGATGATCACCACCGCGAACCCGGTCAGCGCCGCGGTCAGGCTCACCGAGAGCGTCGCCACGCCGATCCCGACCACCGGCAGCGTCAGGCCGAGGTACCCGAGCAGGAAGATCCCGGCCAGCACCTCACCCCGGTTCTCCGCCGGAGCCAGCGAACCCGCCACCGCGAGCGCCGACTTGAACATGATCCCCGCCCCCGCACCGCTCACCACGCCGCCGAGGTAGAACCAGCCCAGACCACCGGTGCTGCGCACGACGACGGTCAGCACCACGATCCCGGCCGCGAGCAGCACGGTTCCGAGGGCGACCTGCGCCCGCACGCTCAGCGGGCGCACCACGATCTGGGAGACCGCAGCCGAAGTGAAGGCGACGAAGACGACCAGCCCGGCCGTCGCCCGCGAGGTCACGTGCAGCTGACCGGCGACGAAGACCGGGGCGAGGGAGGTGAACAGGCCGAGCACCGAGAACGCGGCGAAGGCGACGCCGCCGGCCAGGTAGAAGCGGCCCCGGGCGTTGCTGGGCACGCGCACCCGCTGCGGCCGGTACGGGGGACGCTCCTTGGGCACGACCGCGGTCTCGGGAACGAAGGAGAGGCCGATGAGGGCCAGGGCCAGCAGCACCATGAAGACCACGAACGGGGTCTCCAGGGGCTTGGCCACCCACTCGGCGAGCATGCCGGAGACCAGAGCGCCGACACCGAAGCCGCCGATGTTGGCCACCCCCGAGACCAGCTGACCGCGTACCGGGTCGGCACCGGGGCGGGCGGTCAGGTGCAGGGCGATGATGTGCGCGGTGATCGTGGCGGTGAGCATGCCCACGCCCAGGCCGGAGATCACCCGGCCGACGATCAGGCCGGGCAGCTCGGGCCAGATCAGGAAGATCACGGCCGAGACCAGCTCGAGGGCCACCGCGGGCAGCAGCACCGGGCGCCGGCCGAGGGTGTCGCCGAGGTGCCCGAGCAGGAACAGGCTGATCACCACGCCGACCGCGTAGGCGGCGAAGGCGATGGTGATGGAGAACGTGGAGAAGCCGTCGCGCCGCTGGAAGAGGGACCACAGCGGGGTGGGGATGGTGGTGTAGGACATGACGATCAGGAAGGAGACCGCGGCGATCCAGAACCCGGTGCCGTGGCTGACCCCACGGATGCTCCGCGCGGGAGCCGCGACTGTGGCGGTTGACATACCCACAGAATGATTCTGAGCGCCTATTTAGTCCAACGATAAGAAACGATGGCATTGATCTGCCATGGTGATGGATCGTGGACAACCGCCAGCTCGAGGTCTTCCTCGCCGTCGCTCACCAGGGCAGCTTCACCCGCGCCGCAACCTCGCTGCACATGGTGCAGTCGGCCGCCTCGGCGACGGTCGCCGCTCTGGAGGCCGATCTGCGGGAAAAGCTGTTCGATCGGACCACCCGTCAGGTCCGGCTGACGGCGGCCGGACGGGCCCTGCTGCCGCACGCGACCGCGATCATCGACGCCTTCCAGGCCGCCCGGGACGCGGTCGAGGCCGTCGGGGGCGGGCTGTCGGGCTCGATCCGCGTCGGCTACATGACCAACGTGACGCTGTTCGACATCCCCCGGCTGCTGGGCCGGTTCACCCGCGACTACCCCGACGTCACGATCCGGCTGGCCCCCGCCACCTTCGGCACCACCGGCCTGGTCGAGCAGTTGCGCAACGGGGACATCGATCTGGGCTTCATCGCGGCCGAACCGAACACCTACCCCGACCTCGACCTCAGCGTCCTGGCCGAGTCGCCGCTGATGCTGAGCGTGGCCACCGATCATCCGCTGGCCACCCGCACCAGCATGAAGCTGGCCGAGATGGCGGGGCTGCGGTTCGTCGACTTCCGCAAGGGCTTCTCCAACCGGAACCTGGTGGATGCCGAGTTCCAGCGGCGCGGCCTGCATCGCGAGGTGCAGATCGAATCTTCGGACACCTCAGACACGGCCGCGCTCGTCCGCAACGGCCTAGGGGCCGGTTTCCTGCCGCGCTACCTCGTGGAGAACGACCCGGGACTGCACTCGATCGAGATTGAGGACGCCGACTTCCAGATGTACGTCAGCGTCGCCACGGCCCGGGGAAGGACGCTCGCCGCAGCCGCGGGCCGGTTGGCGGCCCTGGCCCGCGGAGAAGCAGATCAGCGCCAAGAAGCAGATCAGCGCGGAGGAACAGGTCAGGCCGGCTGATAGGTGAGGCAGTTGGCGCCCGCCTCGGCCTTGCCCGGACCGACCCGGACGTCGCTCGCGGAGCACTCCAGGTTGCTGTTGAACGTGCAGTCGGCTCGCTGGCAGGCCCCCACCTGGGCGACGACCTTGTCCAGGCCTCCCTTACGGGCGAGCGGGATGAAGGTGCCGCAGTCGGCGCTGCCGTTGTTGCCGCTCACCGTGATGGCGAAGGCGTGGCAGCCGTCGTGGTTGTAGCCGCAGCCGTCGACCGAGCACTCACTCACCGCGGGCATCGTGGTCATGACGAACCTCTTCCCTATTCCGGAATCCTGGAGCCCCAAGATGACCAGGAAGAATCGGCCCGCGCAATTCCAAAAAGGTAAGGTAATGCTTTCCTCAACCGCCCGAGGAAAGCATTACCTTAGTCTACCGATCCGGTAGTCATCGCAGTTCAGAAGGCCGAAAGAAATTAGCTCAGCCCATCCTTCTGCAATTCATTTCGGGCATTCACCGCGCCACGACCGGAGAAAGTTTTCCCGCCCGCGTGTCTAGTGCCCGCCGGTCGGAAACCCGTCCTGAAGCGGAGCCAGGAATCGGGTGGCCGCCTCCGTCAGCACCGAAGGACGCTGGTTGTCACCGAAGCTGCAGGCTGCGGTCCACAGGGCGTGGGCGGCCGCGCGCAACGGGTCGGGGTCGGCAGCCTGCCGGAGCGCAGGGATCGCGTAGTGCCAGCGCGAGCAGTTGGGTTGCCCGTCGCAGACGATCACCCGCTCGTAAGCGTCATCGCCCTCCAGCAGCGTCCATTCGCCCTCTTCCTGATCGAAAGGTGGCGGCAACGCCTCGCCCCGGTCGAGATGCTCCAGAGCGAGCGCGACCTCGGGCAGCGCAGCGGTCAGCCCGGCCGCCGTGCAGGCCCGGCGAGCAGCCCAGCGGGCAACGGAGCGCTGAACCTCCGGTTCGGCGGCGGCCAGACGCTCGGCCAGCACCCGGTCGAACTTGGTCAGGCCGACGGCGTAGACCTCGACCAGACGAGGGCTCGGCAGCTCACCGCCCCAGATCAGACGCGTCCTCCCGGCCACCCCGATGTCCGCCGCGGAACCGGTTTCCGGACCACCCACGAAAGCGGCCCGGTCGCGGGTGTCGGGCACGCGCCCGTCCACTGCGCCGGCCGCCAGATCCCGGGTGAGACCGGCCAGGACGTCGGGCAGTTCGTCCAGCAGGACGTCGCGCTGCTCGTCGCCGAACACGCTGGTCGCCTCGGTCAGCGTGTCCAGCGCCGCGTCCAACGGGTTGCCGGTGTCGGCCATCAGCAGGGTGAACAGGGCCTGGCCCTGGCAGTCGACTCCGTCCTGCCCCTCCAGCGTGACCGTGGTCCGGGTGAACTCCTTGTCCTCGTTCATCCGGGCGTACACCTCGGCCGGTTCGTCGAACGGCGCCGGCAGTTCCTGGTCCCGCTCCAGCGCGGTGAGAGCGGCCGCGACCCAGTACAGCCGGTCGATCCCGGCCTGCTCGGACGCCCGACGGGCGGCCCAATGCGCCACCGCTCGCTGCACCCCGGGCTCCGCCGCCCGCAACGCCTCGACCAACCCGGGCGCCCGCCCGACCAGCCACGGAGCGATCAGCCCGTCACGGGGCGGCTTCTCGTCCCACGCATTACGCAGCGTCTGCGTCCGCCCCTTGCCCAGATCGCGGGCATCGTGCCAGTAGGCGCCCCGCTCGCTGCCCCGGCGCACCACGACGTCCGGCGCCGGGTCGGCCGGCCAGAAGGTGAGCTCGTAGTGATCCAGCAGCGGATCGTCCGTCGTGACCGGGGGCGCATCCGACGCCGCGTCCATCCCGCGAGCGCTGTAGCGAACCCGGTGCGGCACCGGCGGCAGCTCGAACTCGCACAGCACCTCCCCGCTCTGCAGGCTCACGCAGCTGGTCCCGGCCGGGACGAACGTCGCCTCGACCACGTCCTCCCACTCGTCCCCCAGCGGCGGTTGCGCGTCCGCCACCACCAGGCGGAACCCGACGTCCCCGGTGTGCAGACCGGTGGTCAGCCGAAGGGCACCCGGTTGCGCCGCCCCCAGCAGCCCGTTGGCCTGACCCCGGAAGGCTTCCTCGATGTTGATCTCGGGACCGCCCTCGAGCGGTTCCACGTAGGCCTGCATATAGGCGACATCCATGCGCCCGTCGAAGACCACCAGCACGATGCTTTCCTTCCCTGTCAAGCACCAGATCGGCTCCAGCCTGACAGACGCATCAGCCACCCTGCACACCGCGGACGAACAGGCCGGTCAGGTTCTCCCCGCGAAGCCACCGCCGCGCCCTCGGTTTAACCACTTCCCCAACCCCACCTTAAGTTTCGCCATCCCGACCCGAAGTGCGATGAGCGGACCCCACTACGGCCTCGTAGCCCCGTCCGGGTGGTCCATGATGGGCTCCGGCCAGACGTCGTCTTCCACCTTGGGACCGCGCATGCGAACTCGTCCGTTGCTCCTTGCTCTCGGTGCCGCCTCGGCGCTCACGATCGGCCTGATCGCGCCGGCGGCCCAGGCCGCGACCGGGTCGAGCACCCCGCACCCGCTCGACAAGATCGCCAAATCGGAGAACCGGGCGGCCACGGACGGCGACGACTGCACGATCGCCGGTTTCAGCCCGACCCGGCTCAGCCTCGGTGTCGCGGCCAAGAGCGTCCAGTTCGGCGTCACGACCACCTGCGACGACGCCGACCACGCAATGAAGTGGGCGGCCACCGGGGACCTGTTCCCGGGCAGCGCCCACGTCTCCTGGCTGGGCGCCTGTACCTACGCCTACACCGGCCCGTCCGTGCTCAGCTGCCCCGAGGGCAAGGCCACGGTGAACGTGATCGGCACCGGCACGTTCAAGGGCAATGCCATGGCCGGCCAGCAGAACGTCCACCTCTACGCGTTCGACGACGCGAACGGCAACAACCGGGACGACGACACCTCGTACCAGTGCGACGCGAACGGTGAGAACTGCGTATCGACGGCCAGCGGTCGGGACACGCTCGACACCACCATCGCGCTCCTGCGCCGCACCAGCTGGGGCAGCACCTTCCAGGCCACCCCGGCCACGGTGAAGAAGGGCAACACCATCGCCCTGACCGGCCAGCTGACCGAGGCCAACTGGGACACCGGCAAGAACACGAAGACCGCCCCGGCGGTCAAGCTGCAGTTCAAGGCGAACGGCGAGACGAAGTTCCGCAGTGTCCGCTCGATCGCGGCCGGTAGCAGCTCGACCAGCGCCACGGTCACCGCCAAACGCTCGGGCAGCTTCCGCTTCGCCTACGCCGGCGACGCGACCCACGCAGCCAGCAACTCGGCGTCCGTGCACGTCACCGTCATGCGCTGATCCGTAGCTGATCAGTAGCTGATCAATACTGCGGCACCACCCGGGTCCCCCGCCTGCTCACCAGCGGCCGGGGGACCCGGGCGATTTCCGGCGAATCGGATACACCGGCCGCGGGTCTGGGTGATGATGGCGGCACCCCCGACCCGAGGCTGGATCACGATGAGAACCCGTCTGCTCACCGCCCTCTGCGCCGCCGCCGCGCTCAGCTTCCCGTTCCTCGCCCCGGCCACCGCGCAGGCCGAGACCGACTGCTCGGTGGTCGACGCATCGCCGCAGCAGGTTGTCATCGGCCTGAAGCCGGTGATCGTGCAGTTCGACGTCGCCACCGACTGCGACGACGAGGACCACCAGATGAAATGGGTGGTCAGCGGCGCCGCGTCCCCCGGTAGCCAGGTGGGCTGGTTCGGCGCCTGCACGTACACCTACCTCGGTTCGGACACTCCCACCTGCCCGAACGGCCGGGCCCGGCTCGACGTGATCGGCACCGGCACGTTCAAGGGCAAGAAGATGGCCGGCCCACAGTCGCTGTACGCCACCGCCTTCGACGACCTGAACAGCAACCTGCTGGATGACGACGACACCCGCACCGACACCCTGGCCACGTCGTTCAGCCTGCTGCGCCGCACCACGTGGGGCACCACCTTCAACGCCTCCCCGGAGCCGCGCCGCAAGGGCCAGAACCTGAACATCACCGGGCAGATCAGCCGGGCCAATTGGGACACGGGCAAGTACGAGAAGTTCGGCGTGTACGTGAAACTCCAGTTCCGGGGCGAGAACGAGGAGTCCTACCACTCGGTGCGCACGGTCTGGGACAACGGCGCCTCGGCGAGCACCACGATCAAGGCGGTCCGCTCGGGCTACCTGCGCTACTACTTCCCCGGTGACGCCCTGCACGCACCGAGCGCCTCACGGGCCGACTACGTGAAGGTGCTGCCCAAGAAGAAGGGCTGAGCAAACCGTCAGGTTCAGCGGCCGGGCTGGGGACTTCTTCCGGAAGCCCGGGCCCGCCGCAGGTTCTCCTCGAACTTGCGGGTGACCGCGTGCCCGGCTCCGAGCGTCCCTCGGGCCCCTTCCAGTGCCTCTTCGAAAAGCTTGAGCGCAGTGTCGGTCTCACCCAGACCTTGATGCGCGAAGGCCAGATTGTTGAGGGACGCCAGGGTGTCGGGATGGGTGGGGCCGAGCACGCGCCGGCGCCCGGCCAGCGCCCGCTCGTGCAGCGGGAGGGCATCGGCCGGGTGACCGGCCCGGTTCAGCGCCGCGGCCAGGTTGTTCATCGAGGCCAGGGTGTCGAGGTGATCGGCGCCGAGCAGGGCGTTACGGTCGCTGAGCACCCGCGCGTGCAGGTTCAGCCCGGCCTTCAGCCGGCCGACCGCGAGGTGGGCCTGGGCCAGGTTGTTCATCGCCAGCAATGTGTCCGGATGCTTCTCGCCCAGCGTGGACCGGCGTCCCGCCACCACCTTTCGGCAGAGCCGGTACCCCCGGAAGACCTTCCCGGCATCGGCGTAGGCCGCGCCCAGGTTGCTCAGCACGGTGAGCGTGTCCGGATGCCCGGCCCCCAGTTTCGCCCGGCGCAGCCGCAGCACCTGCCGCATCAGGTCGATGGCCCGGGGCAGATCGCCGGCCCGCTGGTAGGCACTGGCCAGGTTGCTCTGCGAGATCAGCGTGCTCGGGTGGTCGACCCCCAGCACCCGGGCCCGGCTGGTGTAGATCTTCTCGAACATGTCCACCGGCACGGCCGTTCCGTCCAGGTCGCTGTACGCCCCGATCAGGTTGTTGGCCGCGGTCAGGGTGTCCGGATGATCCTCCCCGAGCGCCTCCTGCCGTTCCTCCAGCACCTGCCGCAGCAACGGCACGGCCCGGCCGTAATCCCCGATCGCCCGGTAACTCTCGGCCAGGTTCCCGAGAATGGTCAGGCTGGTCGGGTGTCCGTCGCCGTAGACCGTGCAGCTGGCGGCGAACGCCTTCTCGTACAGCGGGATCGCCTCGCCCACCTGCCCGGCGGCCCCGCGCGCATAGGCCAGGTTGTGGGTCATGGTGATCAGTTCGGGCCGGGCGATGTCCACCGGGTCGGGCCGGGCGGCCAGCACTGGGGCCAGCAGATCGGCGGCCTGGCTCACATCTCCCATCGACAGCAGCAGACTGCCCAGCCGGCTCGCCGCGACCAGGGTGACCGGGTGATCGTCCCCCAAGACCCGTCGGCACCCGCTCAGCACGTCGCCGCCGACCTCGGCGGCCCGTTCCAGCTCACCGATCGACTGCAGGTGAGCGACCGCCTGGGTGGTCACCCGGCTGATCGGCTCGACCGCGCCGCTCTGCCCGAGGGAGGCTGCTTCCAGCGCGTGCTCCAGAACCGTGAGCGCGTGCCGGACCGCTTCCAGCCCGGCCTCGCGCACCTGTTCCGGCCCGGAACCGTCCTGCGGCGTGGCGGTGACCATTCCACTGAGGACGCCGGCCAGCCCGTCAAGGCGGCTCACGGTGGTGCCGTCCCCGAGGTTCTGTTCCCGGATGGCGCGCCCCGCGGCCGGCGGGATGCGCACCTGGCCGCTCTCCGCGTCCCTGATCAACGCCCTTGACCCCACCAAGGCATCCGCGGCCGGAGCCAGACCCGGCAGCCGGGCCAGCAGCCCCGCGCTCAGCCCGTCCGGGTGGAAGTAGGCCAGAACGCCGAGCACCCCGTCGACCGCGGCCCCGCCGACCTGGTCCCGGGCCGCCTGACAAGCCCGAGCGAACTCATCATCACCTGGTGTCATCGCCCCCGGCTCCCCACGCCCCCGATGGTGCCCGGCCCAGGGTGGCACGACCACCCCGCTACACGGGCTTATCGGCGGCAAAACATAATTTCCTCGGCGACCGGGCAACCTTTGCACCCTCCCCGACGACTTAGGGCACGTACGGAAGGCGGCCGCGGGCATTCGGGCGCCTTCCGCACGGCTCGTGACAAGGACAAGGAGACGGCTCCACGGATGAGCAAACCCCCGGCGGCGGGAAGCCCGGTCCGGCTCGGCAAAGCTAGCGCCCGAGCCGAGTTCGAGGACTTCTTCCGTCGTCACCACCGTGAGCTGGCCCGGCTGGCCTACACCATGACCGGCAATCGGGCCGAGTCCGACGACGTGGTCGGGGAGGCTCTGGCCTCGGCCTGGGAACGCTGGGATCGCGTGCAGGGAGCGGACTCGCCGCTGGCCTATGTGCGCAAGATCGTGGTGAACCTGTCGGTGGAACGGGTCCGGACCGCAGTGCGGGACCGTCAGCGCAATCGGCTGATGGCCCCCCTGACCCGGTGGTTCTACCACTCGCCGGACATCGTCGGCGCGGTCGATCTGCAGGCGGCGGTGCTCGCACTGCCGCCCGGGCGGAGAGCCTGCGTGGTGATGCGCCATGTCCTCGACCTGCCCGAGGAGGAGGTTGCCCGCACGCTGGGCATCAGCCTGGGCACGGTCAAGAGCCAGACATCCAAAGGACTTGCCCAGCTGCGGAGTCAGCTGGACCCAGGCGATCTCGCCGCTGCCGCCGGCGGTGCGCGGGACGCCCGAACGACCCGGAAGGAGGCGTGATCCGTGCCCGAGGATGAACTGCTCGACGCTCTGCGTGGTTTAGGCGCGGATCACGAGCCCGATGTGGCCGCCATCCGGCGGCGGATGGACGAGAACCGGCCCAAGGTCATCCCCCTGCGCCGCCGCGTCGAGGAGGCCCCCCGCCGTAGGCCGGTGCTGCTCTCGGCGGCCGCGGCGATCCTGATCGGGGGTGGGGTGACGGTCGCGGTCTCCCAGATGGGTCCCTCCGACAACGCCTCCCCGGCCAACCCGATCCCGGTGAACATCCCGGTCATTGAGACACCCAGCAGCGATGCGGCCACCCCGCATCCGAGCCGGACCACGGCCGGGAACTCGAAGGAGTCGACGCCGGACGGGGTGAACACGTCCAAGGGCGGCACCGGCAAGGCCAAGGACTCCGACGCACCGACCGGCCCGGACCAGCCTCCGACCTCCAAGTCGCCGAAGGCCCCCTCCTCCAGCACCGGCTCGGCGGCGACCCTGGCCGCCACCGGTTCGGTGGCCAAGCTCAGCCAGGGTCAGTCCCTGTCCCTGAGCTCGGCGAACCAGGACTGGCTGGCGATCGGGACGCGCAACGACCTGAAGACCGTCCGGTCCAAGGCCGCGAGCGCGACCCCGCTGCTGAACTTCACCGCCCCCGACTCGGCCGCCAGTGTGGACGGCCCGCTGCGGGTGTCCTGGAACGGGGGTGTGCCCGAGCAGGACCGCACCGGCGACTCCCACTGGCTGCAGACCGACGGCGCGGTGGTGACGGTGACGGCCTCCTCGGCCGCCCGCACGGTGACGCTGTACGTCGGCAACCTGATGGATGTGAAGGTCACCGGCCAGGACCTGAAGGACTACCTGGTGACGCTGGACGGCTCGGCTCCCGCCTACGCGGTCACCCTGACCATCCCCTCGCACTCCGGGGACACCACGATCGCGTTGCAGAGCGACCGCGGGCCGGTGCACCTGGCGGCGGCCGTCGCATCCACGGAGTGATCGCCCGGCTACCGTTAAAAACTTCTAAACCACGGGCAACCTTTCCCCCACGCGGAACGACTGACGCGCTGAGGAGATGCGGTTCCGTCGGCCACGAAGCCGCATCGAATCCTGCTCGGGGCATCGAATCCATGA
Organism: Kineosporia aurantiaca JCM 3230; assembly: GCA_000719025.1. Taxonomy (GTDB): domain Bacteria; phylum Actinomycetota; class Actinomycetes; order Actinomycetales; family Kineosporiaceae; genus Kineosporia; species Kineosporia aurantiaca. The sequence goes on along the minus strand of JODP01000006.1, from coordinate 278,234 downwards.
GCCCGATGCCCTGAGCAGCCGGTCCCGTCTTGTTCCCTCCCAGGACGGGACCGCCCCCCAGTTCCTGTTCCCCGGCTGGTCGGAGCCGGGGAACAGGTTTTTTCTTCCCTATCGCCGCAGATGGGAAGACACGCAGCCGGACCGACATCCCGCTCTTCGGCGGGCCGGGACCGCGTCCGCTGCTTCGATGGGCCGCCTTCCACCCACGTCGGGAAGGGGTCATCGTGGCGGCTTTGTTCCTGGCTCTGCTGCTCCTGGGAGTCGGCACGTTCGTCTTCGCCGGAGTGGCGATCACCGCGGAGTACCGCTGGGTGCATCGCTGCGAGTACCTGATCCGGCTGGAGTACCGGCACTGGAACTACTACTGGCCGATCGAGATCCCGCTCGACCTCACTGACCCTCTGTACTGAGGGCAGCTGGAGGACGGCGTCGGGACGCCGCCCTCCGGCCGTTCAGCTCAGATTGGCGAACCAGTCGTAGTCCTGCGGCTGCTGTTTCGTGTCGAGCCGCAGGACCTCCTGCTCGTGCCACGCCCGCAGGCGGTACACGAAGTCGAACGGCAGATCCTCCGGCCGTGCGGCCGCGAGGACCTCCATCGCCTGCTCGATCTGCTCCATGCCCGGTGACGACTCACTCATGCCGGGGAAGCCTAGAGCAGGCTCCTGAGGACCGCCCGGCCACTATCCGTAACAGGGCTGTCACTCTGCCTATTCGGGCCAGGCGAGCGGGGTCACGAACGCGTCGGCCCGGGCGTGCTCGACCTGCATCATCCAGGTCCACCGGTCGTACCGGACCCGGGCCGGCTCGTCCGCCTCGCCGATCCGCCCGGCGAACCGGTGGGTCTCGGCCTGGTCCGGCGTCACCACGACCACGTCGAGGTGCGCCGCGTCGGGCGGCCAGGTGTGCGGTACGAGTTCATGTCCGGTGGCTCTTCGGGCCGGGGGACCACAGGCCGCCGCATCCATGGGACCAGGCTAGGCAGGCCAGGAGGGCCGGACCTAGGGCCGGGTGGGCGACCCTCCTCTCGCTTTTAGTTGAAGTTTCAAGTTAGATTAGGGACGCTCGTGGTCACCGATTCGTCTCCCGGAGCGTCCGATGTCAGATCCGTTCAACCCCAAGGTGCCCGCCGGGGCGTACGACGACCTGCTCGCCGACGTCCTTCCCCAGGCCCGCGAGCAGCGCCGATGGGACCCCTCCGACGGCCCGCTGCCCTCGCTGTTCGTCAGCCACGGCGCCCCGCCCACCCTCGACGACCCGCAGTGGCTGCGCGATCTGTTCACCTGGGGTCAGTCGATGCCCAAGCCGCGAGGCATCGTGGTGGTCTCCGCGCACTGGGAGAACGCCCCCCTGGCCATCTCCGGCTCCGCGGCCGGCACCGAGCTGTACTACGACTTCGGCGGCTTCCACCCTCGTTACTACGAGCTGAAGTACCGCTCCCCCGACGCCACCGCGCTGGCCCACCAGGTCGCGGGCACCCTGGCCGACACCACGCCGCTGCACCAGTTCGTCAACCGCGGCCTGGACCACGGCGCCTTCATCCCGATGATGGCAATGTACCCCGCCGCCGACGTCCCGGTGATCCAGCTCAGCATGCCCAGCCTCGACCCCTCAGCCCTGCTGAAGCTCGGCGAACGCCTCCGATCGCTGCGCCAGGAGGGCATTCTCGTGATCGGCTCGGGCTTTATGACGCACAGCTTCGCCGTCTTCCGCGAACCCCGCCTGATCGGCCACACCGAGGCCTTCGACACCTGGGCGGTCGACGCGATGGCCCGGGGCGCCGTGGACGAGCTCGTCGACTACCGCGCGAAAGCCCCCGGCGTCCAGGTCGCCCACCCCACGGCCGACCACTTCGTGCCCCTGCTGCTGACCCTCGGCGCGGCCACCGATCCGGGCCGGGCCATCGAGAGCGCTTTCGGCCGGATGTTCATGGGCAACTCGATCCGCTCCGTGCAGATGGCCTGAACCTCACTGCGGCGTAACAAGTCCCGGACGGCCGGTCGAGCCCTGACAACCCGGCCGGACGCCCGGGACGACCTGGCCGAGCGCCGATCAGCCTCGTCACCGATGCAGCACGTCTCCCCCTGCCCCCCAGCCCTTCGAGTATGTGGGGCACAACCGGCCCAAAGCAACCATCAGACCCGCAGCCGGCGCCGCACGTTCTCCCGGTCCTCCTCGGGCAGCGCCTCGGCCACCAAAAGCCTCGGCAGAAGCTCCGGTTCGGTGGTCATGGCCCGAAAGGTCAGCGCGATCGTGACGTCGTGATCCGGCCGCTCGATCACCTCGACCGCATCTCCGGCCTGAATCTCGCCCGGCACCAGCACCCGGAAGTAGGGCCCCGGTAGACCCGCCCGGGTGAACTCCTTCATCCACCCGGCCCGCCCCAGCCAGCCCTGAAACGTCGAGCACGGAATTCGCGGACGCGTCACCTCGAGCACCACCTGCGGCCCCACCCGCCACCGCTCCCCGATCAGGGCCCCGTTGACGTCGATACCCACGGTGGTCAGGTTCTCCCCGAAGAACCCGTTCTCCAGCCTCCGCCCCAAGGTCGGCTCCCAGCCGTCCAGGTCTTCCCGGGCATAGGCGTAGACCGCCTGGTCGGTGCCCCCGTGATAAGCCACGTCGAACGCCCGGTCCCCGGCCAACCCGACCGCCCCGTCCCCCTTCGGCCCCGGCGCCGTCACCGCCACCGGCCCCTCCACCGGCCGCTTGTCGATGCCGGTTATGGACGCGGTGCGCCAGGTGTTCTCGCGCGGATGACCGACATTGACCGAGAGCAGCTTCATCCCCCAACGGTAAATGCGCTCACAGGTTGCTGGCCATGCGCAGCATGGCGGCCATCGCCGCCGCCCCCGGCCCGACCAGGATCAGCAGGCGGTCCTCGGTGAGCAGCACCGACTGGTCGGGATAAACCCGCCGGGCAGCCGCCAGGTCCTCGTCGTCCCAGACCGGTTTTTCCTCAACCCCCTCGATCGGGAAGACCAGCGTCCCGTCGATCGTCTCAACCGTGCCGACCAGAACTCCCGGCCACCGCAAGTGCCACACCTGCTCAGACATGGGCCTACTCAAGCAGTCTCCACCGGCCAGACCTCCACCACCCCCTGCGCCACCGCGCACGGGGTACCGGAGACCATCTCGATCGCCTCTTCCAGCGAATCGGCCTCGATCACCGCGAATCCGGCCACCGGCAGCGCGGACTCCAGATAGGACCCGAACCGGGCCGTGGGTCCGGTGGCGTCGTGATTGCGCACCTGAACCGGTTGCCCGGCCCGGCCCATCCGCACGCCGGCGGACTGCAGGCGCTCGTCGTGGGCATGCGCGGCGTCACGAACAGCCTGGTCCGTGGTCTGGTAGCCGACCTCGTCGCCGTATCCGATGGTGATGAACAGAGCCATGGTGCGCCTGCCTCCCGGGTCGTGGCCAACGAGCTACGACGTCAAGACTGCGTCACCGCGCAGGACTCATCGAGGACGGTCAGGCCGCCAGCACCGCGATGGTCAGCAGCGCCTCACGCAGCTTGCGCAGGTCGGCCTCCGGAGACTCCAGCAGCGGCAACCGCACCGCCGCGCTCGGGATGATGCCCAGCTCGGCCAGCGCCGCCTTGGCCATGATCGCCCCGGAGGAGGTCCGCATCAGCGCGTCGGTCAGTGGGATCAGGGACTGCGAGATCTCCTGGGCCGCAGGCAGATCGCTCTGCCGCACGGCGCGGATCAGGGCGGCGTTGCGGTCGGCCACCACGTTGCCGATGACGCTGACCACTCCGGTGGCGCCACTGGCGAGGTAGGGCAGGTTCAGCTCGTCGATGCCGCAGTAGTAGGCCAGGGAGGTACTGCGGATCAGCGACATGGCCTCGAAGAGATCGCCCTTGGCATCCTTGATCGCCCGGATCCGCGGGTGCGCCGCCAGTTCGGTGATGGTGGCCGCGGTCAGGGCCGTACCGGTGCGCCCGGGAATGTCGTAGAGCATGATCGGGAGCTCGGTGGCGTCGGCGACGGCCACGCTGTGGGCCACCACGCCGGCCTGGGTCGGGCGGTTGTAGTACGGCGTGACCAGCAGCAGCGCGTCGGCGCCGGCTTCCTCGGCCTCGCGCGCCCGGCGGATCGTGGCCGCGGTGTCGTAGGTGCCGACCCCGGCGATCACCCGCGCGCGTCCCTTGCTCAGCGCCTTGACCGTGGCGACCAGCCGGGTCGCCTCGTCGTCGCTCAGGGTCGGGGCCTCGCCGGTGGTCCCGCCGACCACGATGCCGTCACAGCCGGTGCTCAGCAGGTGATCGACCAGACCGGACACGGCGGCGTCACTGATCGAGCCGTCGGGACGCATCGGAGTCACCATGGCGACGACGTTGGAGCCGAAGAGCTGCTCAGCAGGGGTCATGAGGAGATCCTCGCGCCTGGCATCCATCTGGTCCAGCGAAGCTTTCTTGGCACTATTGCGTAATCTGGCTTGATGATCGATGTCAGCGCACTGCGGGCGTTACGTTCGGTTGCCACCTTGGGGACGCTGGCCCGCGCGGCGGACGAGCTGGGTTTCACCGCCTCGGCCGTGTCCCAGCAGATCAAACGGCTCGAGCGCGAGGTCGGGGTGCCCGTGCTGGCGCCGGCTGGGCGGGGCGTGGTGCTGACCCCGGCCGGTCAGGCGATCGTTGATTCGGCCCCCGAGGTGTTCCAGGCGCTGGAGCACTGCGCCGAGGCCGCGCGTTCGGTGGCCGACGGCGCCCCGCGCGGCACCTTGCGAATCGTGGCTTTTTCCACCGGAATTCGTGGCCTGATCGCCCCCATCGTGCCGGAGCTGGCCACTCGCTGCCCGGAACTGTTCCTGCACATCAGCGAGGAGGATCCGGAGCAGGCGCTGCGCAGCGTCGAGGCCGGAACCGCCGACCTGGCCCTCTCGCACGACGCCGACGGACTGCCGGTCGCTCTCTCCCCAGCCATGACCCAACAGCACGTCCACACCGACGTCGGTGACGTCGTCCTTCATCGTTCACATTCCCTGGCCCAGGTGGACCGGCCTTTGACAGTGGACGATCTGGCCGGGCATCCATGGGTGACCTCACCACCGGGAACCGTCTGCTACCAATGGTTTCGGCGCCTGTTCGCGGATGTCGGCGAGGAGCCGGACGTCCGTCATCTGATCGATGATTTCAGCACCCAGTTGTCCCTGGTCGCCTCCGGGGACGTCATCGCCCTGGTGCCGCGGCTGGCCCGCCCGCCGTTGCGGGAGGACTTGGTGGCCATGCCGTTGCGGCGTACGCCGAAGCGCGAGGTCTACGCGGCCTGGCGGCGAAGCGCCAATGCCAGTCCGGCCATTCAGGCCGTTCTCCGAGCCCTGAGCCTCGGCAGCGCCAAGGCCGGGTGATCCGGGGGATCACCCGGCCTTCGCCGGAAATCAGCGAGCAGCGGTCTCGATCAGCTTGGCGACCTTCAACGGGTGGCTGACCATCACCGCGTGCGAGGACTTGATGTCGCTGATCTTGGCGTGCGCCCGCTGAGCCATGAAGCGCTGCGTCTCCGGGGCGATGGCCTGGTCCTTCGTGGTGACCAGATACCAGGCCGGCACGCTCGCCCGGGCGGGCGCGGTGGCCTTCTCCCCCAGCGCCGAGGCCGCGGCCGGGCGCTGGGTGGCGGCCAGGACGGCGGCCTTCGCCTTGGGCACGTCGGCGGCGAAGGCGGCCCGGAACTTGGCCGGGTCGAGGTAGATGTCGGCGCTGTTGGCCCCGGTCGGCACGGTGACCAGCGGCAGCGCCGGCGTCGGGTTGGCGACCTTGCGAGCGGCCAGCTCACCGATGGTCTCGCCCTTCTCGGGGACGAAGGCGGCCAGGTAGACCAGCGACTTCACCTTGGGGTCGCCGTCCGCGGCGGCGTTGATCACCGCACCGCCGTAGGAGTGCCCGACCAGGACGACCGGCCCCGGAATGCTGTCCACCAGGCTGCGCACCGACGCGGCGTCGTTGGCGATTCCCCGCAGCGGGTCGGACGCGGCGCGGACCGGGTACCCGTCCTTACGCAGCTTCACGATCACGTCGGCCCAGCTCCCGGAGTCGGCCCAGGCGCCGTGCACGAGCACGATCGTCGGCTTCTGGGCCGACTCGCTGACGCTCGAGACCGTGGCCTTCGCCGACGGTGCGGGCGAGGTCGAGGCGGAAGCCGGCAGGGCCAGGACGGTTCCGGTGGCCAAGGCCGCTGTGAAGCCGAGGACCGTGAGGGAGGTGAGCTTGCGCATGACAACTCCGGGTAGATAGATCGGTCGTTCTCTTTCGTGATGCAGCGTGGCCCGCCGGTGACCGCCTTGTCAAGAACGATCGGTCTTTCTACACTGACGCCATGCCCGCCACCGCCTCCGAACCCCGCGACCGTCTGCTGCGCACCGCCGCCGGCCTGTTCTATTCGGAAGGCATCGGCCGGGTCGGCATCGACCGCCTGGTCACCCAGGCCAACGTCACCCGGGCCACCTTCTACCGGCACTTCCCCAGCAAGGACGACCTGGTCGTGGCCTACCTACGGGCCGAGGACCAGCGGCTGCGGATCGGCGTGCACCAGATGCTGGCCACCGAACCCGCCCCGCCCGACGCGCTGCGCAACATCGCCGCCGCCATCGGCGAGGGCATCTGCCTCAGCGGATTCCGCGGCTGCCCCTTCATCAACGCCGCCGCCGAGTACCCCGATCCTCAGCACCCCGTCCGCCTGGTCGTCCGCGACCACCGGGCCTGGTTCCTGGACGTAGTCACCGAGATCATCGAGAAGATCGCCCCTGCCGAGGCCGAGCCGGCCGCGCGGCAGTTCGTGATGCTGCGCGACGGGGCCATGGTCGCCGGGTACACCGAGGAGCAGGAAGTGGCGGCCCGGTCACTGCGGGAGGGCACCGAGAACCTGCTGACCCAGCTGGGCGCTACGCCCGCGTACTCAGGCTGAGCTCGATCTCACCGAGGTAGTCGCGCCAGGTCATCGGCCGCGGCAAGGGCGTTTCCGTCAGAAGCCAGGCGGTCAGTCGCAGTGCGGGGATGAGGAGTGCTGCCGGAGAGGGAAGTTCGGCGGTGGAACGGCGATCGGCCAGGCTGGTGAGCAGCTTGTACAGGGCCGCGGTGCTGATGCCGGATTCGGGGTGCTCGCGGGCGGCGTCGTTGGCTTCCGACCAGAGCTGGGTGCGCAGGGGCCACTGCTGGTCGTGGGCCATGACGAACACCATCGCCGACAGCGCCAGGGCGAACTCCGTGGCCTCGAAAAGGATTTCCTCGTCGAGGCTGTAGAGCTCCTCCACGGTCGTATACCAGGCGCCCTCGTCCGGCTCGATCACGCCCAGCAGGGCCCGCCGCACCAGGTCCGAGGTTTCCGGATCGACCGGGCGGAGCGGATCCCAGGAGGGGCGACCACCGATCCGCCAGGCCACCCGCAACCGGCGTACCCGTTCCTGGTCCCAGAGGCGCACGAGCGCGATCAGCAGGAGCGCCAGTCCGGCCCAGCCGGGAACCCGCTCCGGCAGATCGATTTTCAGGCTCGCTAGGTAGATCAGAGGGACGGTGAACGGGAGCACGAGCATCGCCCAGCGCCAGCGCCGCTCACGGCGCCACGGGCCGGCCACCACCCGCCGGAACGCCGGAGAAGGTTCGGACGGCGTCGGGATCTGCCTGCCCTGGGGCTGAAACCGGCCGTAGCGCAGGGATTCTTCTTGTCGCCGCAGCTCCCCCACGCCCAGCGCCGCCTGCGCCAGCAGCATGTCCACGGCGTGTACGCGCTCGCGGAGGCCGGCCAGGGCGCGGAGGCTCCCGATCGCACCGATGTCCTCCACGACCGCCCGCGCCTGATCCACCTGGTTCGTGGTGGCCGTCGCCTGCTCCCGTGTGCGCTCGATCTGCTCGCCCAGCACGCCGATGGCCCGCACTATGTCGTTCATCGATGACACCGCCACTCCCCCGGTTGCCGCGTTCCCCTGAGAAGAATACGGCTAATCCCGATGGATTTGTGAATTTGCCGATCATCGAGCCTGAACAATTCGTTCCGTCGGTGGTTACGCCTCAGGGCTGTGACTGACCTCCTGCTGATCCACGGCCTGACCTACGACCACCACACCTGGGACCTGCTCCTACCCCACATCGATCCCGACCGACGCGTGCTGGCTATCGACCTGCCCGGCCACGGCGACAACCCTCCGCAGGACAGTTACCCGCTGGAGGGGGTCCTGGCCACCGTCCATCAGCAGGTGACGGATGCGGGTCTGACCGATCCGGTGATCGTGGGGCACTCGGCCGGCGCGATCATTGCCACCGCCTACGCCGCCCGCTACCCCGCGACAGCCGTGGTCAACGTCGACCAGATCCTGGTGCTGGGTCAGTTCGGGGAGATCCTCCGGGGAGCCGAACCTCTGCTGCGCAGCCCGCAGTGGGGTGAGCTGTGGAACCGGATGCTGGGAAACATGGGCATCGACTCGCTGCCGGACGAGGCCCGAAAGATCGTGGAGACCGCCACCACTCCACGCCAGGATCTGCTGCTGGGGTACTGGAGCGACATCCTGCGTCACACCAATGAAGAGGTGAACGGGCAGCGGCGGCAGGAGCTGGAGACGATCGCCGAGCGGGGAATCGCCTACCGGTGGATCAGCTCGTACCAGCCGCCGGAGGAGCACCTGCAGTGGCTGAACTCGATCCTGCCGGTTCAGGTGGACGTGGTGCCGGGCTCGCACTTCCCGCACCTGTCCGACCCCATCACCGTTGCGCGCCTGCTGCCCTAGGAGGTGCGCCAGCGGGGCGGGCCACCGGGCGTGGGTTGGTAGCGAAAGTGGCTGCCTGTACGTAAGGACGCCCGCAGGTGCGCCGCGGTCAACGGCGCCACTGTTTCCAGACGGCTGAGTACGGTGCCAAGCGCCCGGGTCGCATTGACCCGGGCGCGTTCGGCTTCCGCGGTCTGCTGGCGGGGCCGACCGCCGATCCCGGTCGCCCTGCGCAGCTCAGCCACCAGAGCGTCCCGTTCCGCGGTCAAGGATTGGGCCTGGGTAGCGTCACCGGCGCGGTCCGCCTCGTCCAGTTGTTTCTCCAGCCCGGCCAACCGCGCGCGATAAGCATTGCGGGCCGCGGTATCCAGCACATCGTGCCCCGTCGTAGCCTGTAGCCCTACCCCGTCGGCCACCAGGTCGAGCGCGGCAATCTCCTGGCCCGGCGCCGAAACCAGCTTGCTCAGGTAGGGCAGTCCTCGCACGTGCCGAAGGCGCGCCGTCTCGGTCCCGGCCTCCAGGTACCACTCGTCTCCCTCACGTAGCAGCGTCCATTGGCCGGATTGATCGGTAGCCGCCGTGACGATGCCGATCCGCGCCGCCAGCGACTGCGACCGCTCCCGGTCCCCAGGCCTGCCCCGCACTGCGAGGGTGGCGGACAGCCAGGTCAGCGCGCCCAGCCGTTCCTCCAGGGCCACCGCACGGTCAAAGTGCGCAAGGGCCTCTTCCGAACGCCCGAGACGACGGGCCAGGCGTCCAAGGCGATCGTCCACCGGCCCGGTGATCGTGTTGACCCCGCCCCACACCACCAGACGACCCCGGTAGGGCGTCAACGCGTCGTAAAGCTTCTCCACGGAGGCAAAATCGCCACCCCGGGCGGCCACGAACGCAAGGTCGGCCACCGCGCCCAGCCAGCGCGGGCCGGTTCCGGCCAACACGGTGGGCAGCAGCCGGTCCAGCTCCAGCAGCGCCTCCGCGTCCTGGCCCACCTCGGCCATCACCCGCGCGGCGGTCGCCTCGTAGTAGTGGCCGGGCAGCCGGAGGGCGATCGCCTGCACCTGGGGAATCTGCGCGTCGCCGTGGCCCCGGAGGATCTCCAGCTGACCGGTCAGCGAGGCGATCAACCGTGGCGTATCGGCCATCCCCAGCCGCTCCCCCGCCGCGGCGACCTCGCCGGTCAGGGTGGCCGCGAGGTCCAGACGACCCCGCGCGATGGCCAGCACAGCCTGCCTCGACAACGCCACGACCGCGGCCTGGGCATCCCCGGCCAGCTCCCCGGTGCGGGCGTACAGCACCAGCGCTGCTTCGGCCGCGTCCAGCTCCGCGAGCTCGACCAGGGCCATGAACCGCCAGAACAAACCCTGCAGCTCGACCGCGGCATCCCCTGCCTGGCGGGCCAATTCGATGATCTGGGACGCGGTGTCCAGGCGTTCGGGGGCGGCCGCGGGATCCCACAGCGCGTGCAGCCGTCCGTCCAGCACCCGGGCCAGCACGCCCGGATCGCCGACGGCGCGGGCCAACGCGACCGCCTCGTCGGCCAGTTCGCGCCGCCGGCCGGCGGCGGACGGGTCGCCCAGCAGTTCGCCGGCCCATCGAATCAGCACCTGCGCCCTGATCTCGGGGGCCAAGGTCCGGGCCGCGGCCGTCTCCAGCAGCCGGAGCAGAGGGACGTCCGGCACCAGGAACTGGGTCCGCGAGGGTGCCCTCAGGGCCAGGGCCGCTACCGGATCTCCCTCGGCGGAGTCTGCGAGATTCGCGAGCTCCAGCGCGGGTTCGGGCATTCCGCCGCTCGCCAGCCAGATCGCGTGCACCACGTCCGCCGGCCGGCCCGGCAGGAGTTCCCCCAGCTCCTTCTCGCTGAGCCGACGTCCGACCATGACCACCACCCTAGGGCGCGCCCCGGTGCACCCGAAGACGCCCTTCGGCTCAGCAAAGGGCTGAGGTCACTTACCGCTGATCTTGAGCAGATCGTCCGTGGTTCCGACCAGGTGCGCCAGCATGCGCTCGGCCGAGAGCGCGGGGTCTCCGGCGGCGATCGCCGCGTAGATGGCCCGGTGCTCGGCCAGGGATCGGGCGGGCTGGCCGGCCCGGGTCAGGGAGGTCTCGGAGGTCTTGTCGAACGCCTCCCGGATGCCGGCCACCAGCTGGATCAGGATCGGGTTGTGCGAGGCCTGCACCACGCCGAGATGGAACTTGCGGTCCCCCTCCAGAGCAGCCTGCCCGGACTCGATCTCCTCGGCCATCAGCTCCAGGGCGGCCTCCATCGCGGCCAGGTCGTCGTCCCCGGCGCGGGAGGCGGCCAGGCGGGCGCACTGCACCTCGATCGCCTGGCGGGCCTCCCAGATGTAGGGGTGGTCGACGTGCGTGGCGACCAGTTCCTCGGCCAGCGTGGTGATCAGGTCGTCGGTGGGCTTGAGCAGGTAGATGCCCTCACCGTGGCGCACCTCGACCAGCCCCTGCGCCCGCAACGCGGTGATCGCCTCACGGACCGTCGAGCGCCCCACCCCGAGCTGGGCGGCCAGTTCCCGCTCGGTCATCAGCTTGTCCCCCGGCTGCAGGCCGTTCTCGTCGATGAACTCCCGCAGGCGATCGCTGACCTGCTCGTACACCGGCTTGCGGCTGACCGGGCGCATCCGGGACGCCGAACGCGCTGTTTCCTTGCCGCCCACCATGGTCGCCAACCCTCCCGGTCATCTGCTGGTCTGACCACCCTAAGGTCTCACCCTCTCGTGATCATGGAGAACTTCCCCCGTGATCATGGACTTTTTGTTCACCTCTCCCCGGCCCGGAGCGGTGAAAACTCCATGATCACGGGGGAGAAAGTCCATGATCACGAGAGGGGTGGGGGGGTCAGTCCTGGTAGGGGGTGAAGGCGCCGATCTGGGCGTAGCGCTGTGGGGACCGCGACCGGAAGGCCAGGGCAGCGGCGCAGCCGGCCAGGAACAGGACGACGATCACCCACGGGATGGCCTCGATGAAGAGCGCGTCGCCCGCCCCGGAGAGCGCGTCCATGTTGGTCAGCATCAGCACAATCGCGCCGATCATGGCGATGGTGCCCAGGACCGGGGCGATCAGCGTGCCCCACACCGAGAACCCGTCCCGGGCCGTGGTGAGGAAGTAGCGGATCACCGCGACCGAGACCAGGGCCTGTACGGCGAGCAGGCCGAGCACCCCCAGCAGCGGGCTCCAGGTGCCGAGCTTGGTCAGGGTGGCCTCGTTGGAGGAGTCGGCGAGCACGAAGCCGGCCAGGTAGAGGGCGACCGCAACGGCGATGATCATGCTGGCCCGGTGCGGGCTGCGGTGCACCTTGTGGGTGGTGGACAGCCAGGAGGGCAGCAGGCCGTCCCGGCTGAGGCTGAACAGGTAGCGCGAGGCGGTGTTGAAGAAGGCCAGCTGGGCGGCGAATCCGCTGGTCATGGTGAGGGCCCGGAAGTACTCGGTCATCGCCTGGCCGCCGAACTTGTCGGTCAGCGGGTAGAAGGCCGAGTCGTACTGGCCCTCGAACTGGGCCTTCACCGCCGCCGAGACCGCGTCCACACCCCAGCCGTTGACGAACACCAGCGAGGTGATGGTGTAGATCACGCCGAGTCCGATCACCGTGGTGTACATGGCCCGCTTGCCGTTGCGGGCCGGATCGCGGCTCTCCTCAGCGTAGTTCGGCGCCATCTCGAAGCCGACCCAGGACCAGAAGGCCCCGAACAGGGCGATGCCCGCGGCCGCCGCGCCGAACACCGAGGTGGCCTGGGAGTTGCTGAAGAAGCTGCCCGGGTCCAGGGGCTTGAGGGTGAGGCCGTGGGCGCCGCCCTGCACGGTCACCGCGATGACGAACCCGAGCAGACCGAGCAGTTCCAGCACCATCAGGGTGGAGAGCACCTTGGCGGTGAGCCCGATCCGGAACCAGGACAGCGCGGCCGAGGCGGCCAGGATGACGAACAGCAGTACCGGGGCGGGGATGTCGATGCTGAACCAGTGCTCGAGGGTGCCGTGGGTGAAGTACGCGGTCGGGCCGATGATCGCCGCGCAGAACACCGCGTAGCAGCCGCTGACCACGTACGCCGTGCCCAGACCGGGGATCCGACCCAGGCCCGCGCTGACGAAGGTGTAGAAACCACCGGCGCTGTGCACCCGGCGCGACATCCGGATGTAGCCGACCGAGAAGACCAGCAGGGCGATCGTGGCGATGACGAACGCGACCGGGGCCGCGTAGCCGGAACCCATCACCGTGACCGGGACGTTGAACAGCATGGCGTAGAGCGGGGCGGCACCGGCGAGAATGGTGAAGATGACGCCCCAGAGCCCCATCGAGCGGGGGGCGAGACCGTTGGCGGGAGTATCCGTCTCGGGGGTGAGACGTTCGGTGGTAGACATGGCTGTCCCTTCGAAGGATGAAGCAGAGGTGTCAGATCCCCGTGAAGAACGCGGCGTACAGCCGGTGGGCCGCGCTCGTGGCCGCGCCGATCCGGGAGTCGGTCTCCCGCAGCAGGGCCTCGCTGGTGCCGTCGACGGCGTGCAGCTGGTTCTGCCGTCGGTGTTCGGTGAGCCACTCGCCGACGACGTCGGCCGTGACCTCCGGGTGGAACTGGACGCCGAGACTGCGCCCGATACGGAACGCCTGCACACAGTGCGCCGAGCGGGCCAGCACGGAAGCCCGCTCCGGCACGGTGATCTCGTCGCCGTGCCAGGCGAACCACGATCCGGCCAGGACCTCGTCGTCGCTGCTGACGGTGACCCACCCCCGTTCCGGGGTCCCCGCCCGCTTCACCTCGCCTCCTTCCAGTCGGGCCAGAAGCTGTGCCCCGAAACAGATCCCGAACACGGGACGCCCGGCGGCCAGGTGCCGCCGGACCTCCTCCAGTTCCCAGGCCAGCCAGGGCACCGAATCGTCGTAGGCGGCCTCCTTGCTGCCCAGCACCACGACCGCGCGCCAGTCGGTTGCGCCGAAATGGTGACCGACGGACGCTTCGACGCTCACGTCGCGTACCTCGAAGGTGATCGCCTGCGCGGTCATCCAGTCCGCCAGGTTGGCCGGCCCGTCATCGTCCTGGTGCCGCAGCACCAGGACCTTCCCGCTCACAGGAATGCCTCCTGCTCAACCATTTCCACCGCGTGCCTGCGGTTCCGGTCGACGGTGGTGGAAAGAATGTCGGGACGGCTGTAGTGACCGGTCGGATCGAACGTGAAGCGCTCCTCGGCCACGCGTCCCAGGTCCAGTTCCGCGATCACCACCCCCTCGCGTCCACTGATCGGCTCGACCACCCAATGACCGTCGGGACCGGCAATCGCCGTCCCCCCGTCGAACGGCATCTCCTCCAGATCGGCCAGAAGCTGCTCGGCGAGCGGGAAATCGGCCGGTACATCGTCCCGGCGCAGTAACCCACCGGCGGCGACGCTGAACACCCGGCCCTCCATGGCCGTGAACCGGGTGATGTCGCCGGTGAGCTTCACCGAGCCGGGCCAGACGCCGAAGTGCACGTCCTCCCCGGTCGCGTACATCGCCTGCCGGGCCTGGGGCATCCAGTTCTCCCAGCAGTTCAGGCTCCCGATCCGTGCCGTGCCGACCAGGTGGCTGCGCAGGCCGTACCCGTCCCCGTAGCCCCAGACCAGGCGCTCGTCGTAGGTGGGAACGAGCTTGCGGTGGTGCCCGACGATTCCGTGCCGGCTGATCGTGAGCAGGGAGCAGTAGGTGGTGCCCTGCGCCCGCTCGGTCAGGCCCATGATCACCGTGAGGTCCAGATCCGCGGCCAGCTGGACCAGGCGCCGCACCTCCGGCCCGCCGACCTCGATCCCGCTCTGCAGGTAGTACCGGTAGGCCTTCTTCTGCAGCCGATCGCCGAACGTGGCGCCGTTGGTGCGGGAGAGCCAGTACGGGTACCCACTGAGATAGCACTCCGGAAAAGCGATCACCTTCGCCCCGTGGGCAGCCGCCAGCTCACCGGCCTGGATCGCCCGGTCCAGGCGGGCATTCACATCGAGCCACGGGCCGCCGAGCTGGGCGGCCGCCACCACGAAGGGGTCGTCCGCCGCACTGCGCCGGTGCTCGAGCAGATCAATAGACCTCGAAGTACTCACGGTGCTCCCAGTCGGTGACGGCGGCGTTGAAGCGGGCGACCTCGTGGCGCTTGATCATCGCCAGGTAGTCGACGAACGCCTCACCGAATTCGGCGCGCAGCAGCGTGCTCTGGCTGAAGTGGCCGACGGCCTGCTCCAGCGTGGCGGGCAACGAGACCGCATCGGTCAGGTACGGCTCGTCGGCCGAGGCCCCCGGGTCGAGCTTGCGCTTCAGGCCGTCCCGCCCGGCGGCGATCTGCGAGGCCAGGTACAGGTAGGGATTGGCCGCCGGGTCGCCGATCCGGTTCTCCAGGTGCGTGTTGCTGTCGCCACGCCCGCCGGTCACCCGCACCATCGCCCCCCGGTTCTCCTCCGCCCAGGCCACCCGGTCCGGCGCGAAGGAGTCCGGCCGGTAGCGCTTGTAGCCGTTGATCGTCGGGGTGGTCAGCACCGAGCAGGCCAGCGCGTGCTGCAGCAGCCCACCCATGAAGTTCAGCCCGGTCTGGGAGAGCAGTTCCTCGCCCGTGGTGCCGGCGAAGGCGTTGGCCAGCGTGTCCGAGCGCAGCGACTGGTGCAGGTGCCAGCCGCTGGAGAAGGCGTTCGGCAGGGCCGGGCGGGCCATGAACGTGGCGTGGTAGCCGTTGCGGCGGGCCAGCTGCTTGATCGCGGTGCGGGCCAGGACGGCCGCGTCCGCGGTCGCCGAACCGGTCAGCGGCTCAAAGGTGAACTCAGTCTGGCCCGGGCCCCACTCGTCCTCAATCGTGGACAGCGGCAGTCCGAGCTCGACCAGGTTGTCGCGCAGGATGCTCAGGATCGGCTCGATCTCGTCGCCGCGTGACTCGGTCAGGTACTGGAACCCGTGCCCGACCGCGCTGACCCGCGGCGGGGTCGGCGGGTAGCCGCAGTCCTCGAAGCTGAGCATCGGGTCTTCCAGCTTGGTCAGGTAGAACTCCATCTCGATGCCCGAGACGTACTCGAAGCCCTCCTCGGCGAGCCGGCCGAGCTGGTC
The DNA here is from genome assembly GCA_000719025.1 of Kineosporia aurantiaca JCM 3230. GTDB lineage: Bacteria > Actinomycetota > Actinomycetes > Actinomycetales > Kineosporiaceae > Kineosporia > Kineosporia aurantiaca. The sequence continues at coordinate 262,480 of JODP01000006.1, read as the reverse complement.
CTTCAGCACGCCACGGGTGTCGAAGGGGACGCGCTCGCCGCTGCGGTAGTGCATCTCGGAGAGGATCCAGCCGGTCCCGGTCAGCCAGGGCAGCACCCGGAAGGTCAGCGGGTCCGGTACCAGGACGCCGTCCGGCAGCCCGGTCATCCGCGGATCGCCCAGCGCCGAGGCCCCGAACGGCGGTACCACCGGGTTGTTGGTGGTGTCGAAGATCAGGGTGGCGGTCTGGAAGTCCTTGCCCTGGCGCAGCACGGAGAGGAAGTGCGGGATCTCCAGGGTCTTCCCGCGCAGGATGCCGTGCTGGTCGCACCAGGCGATCCGGACCTGCCGCAGCCCTTTCTCCTCGATCTCCCGGCGGATGCGGGTCGCCGCGTCCTGCTGTTCGGGCGACCACAACTGGTGCCGCGCGATGAATCCCTCGGCCATGTCGGTCTCCTGGTGGTCCGGTGGTCTGATGACCTGAAGTTAGAGCCGGATTGTTTTCGCCGTGTTACGGAGCGGAACCCGATTGCCGAACGAGGGTCCGGAGCGAGCCGAGTTCCTTACTGCTTTCTGGTTCGGATTTGCGTAACCCACCTCGGATCGTGACGTTCGATGACCCCTGGCAGCATTCTGTGCAATTCCGTCAGAGGCGCCTTAAGCTCACGCGGGTGGAGATGGTGCGCGAGGAGATGTCGTCCGGGGGCGATCAGCAGTCCGTGGTGGTCTCACCGGACGAGATCCGCGCCCGTGACATCTCCGGCGTGCTCGAGGCGCTCTCGCCCCTGCTGAGCGATCCGGACCGGGCCCGGCGCGGGCTGGAGTCGGTCGCGATCGTGGTGGACGGCTACGGCGAGCGGGCCGAGCAGCTCTGGCAGATCCCCGAGGTGCGCAGCTACCTGCAGCGCCTGGACGAGCAGTTCCCGTACTGGTTCTACTTCCTGGACAAGCAGGGACCGGACCTGTTCACCGTGGTGCGCAGCGTGCTGCCGATCGACTTCACCCCGGACAAGCTGGGCGAGCGGCTCAAGGACTGGTGGCTGCCGGCGGTGGAGCAGATCACCGGGTTCGCCGAGTTCGACGAGGACGCGACCGACCGGATCATCCAGCGCAGCCTGACCTACCTGCGCCAGAGCTCCGAGGAATGGGTGGCTCCGGCCCCGCCGACCTACGTGACCCCGGTCGAACTGCTCCCCGAGGAGCCGGACGAGCCCGAGTACGAGGACGAGCCGGACGAGCGGCTGGATCCGGTCGCGGTGATGGGTGATCTGGTCGAGTTGCTGGGCGAGCTGCCGGGCCGCACCCGACCGGGCGACGACCTGCTGGTCTACCTGTGGTCGGTGCTGAAGGAGAAGAACCTGGTCCGGCACCAGACCCAGGTCGAGCACGTCCGCGCGGTGGCCTCGCTACTGGCCCTGCACCGGCTGAAGACGGTGTTCTCGCTGGTCGCTTTCGAGGAGGACGCCGAGCGGACCTACTCGTTCCCGTCCGCCGAGCTGATCGACGACTACCCCAAGGCGGAGCCCTTCTGGATCGGGGTGCACGCCGGCGCCGACGCCACCTTCGACGCGCTGATCGACCCCGCGGGCGGCCCGGACTGGCTGGTCGAGGCCCTGAACGACCTGGCCCGCGGCCAGTACGACGAGATCGTCTCGATGCTGCGCCGGCTTCTCGGCGAGAACGCGCTGTTCGCGGCCCTGCTGACGGCCAGCAGCGAGGGCGCCGTCTACCCGGTGCCCGAGGACCTGGTGAACGAGATCACCGACGGCGACCTCGAGGGGCTCACCGGGGTCTGGGACTGGCTGCGCGAACAGGGACGATAGTTACCGGATTCACGCACAACCGACTCACAGGAAACTCTAGGCTCGCGCAGTGATCAAGCTGCGCGTCATGGCCGGTGCCCTCGTCACCGGCGCCGCCCTCGCCCTCCTGTCCCCACTCAGCCCGGCCGAGGCGGCCTCTTCCTGCACCATCACTCCCGCCTCGGTGACGCTCTACAGCAAGGCCAAGAACGTGCAGTTCGACGTCCCGGGCGCCAGTACCTGGTCGATCATGATCAGCGACCTGCTGGTCGCGGCCGGGCAGGACCCGGAAGGTTCCTACCCGCTGATCCAGATGGATCCGAAGATCTACCGGAACCAGGACGCCGGCAAGCACGCCGTGGCGGTCTACAAGGACGACGACACCTGCGGAACCTCGTTCACGCTGCTGCGGGGTACCCGCCTCACGCTCAAGACCAAGAACCTCGGCCACGGAAAGCGTTCCGTCGAGGGCACTTTGAAGCGGGCCAACTTCGGCTACGAGACGATCGAGCCGAAGGCCGACTACTCCGGTTACACCGGGCAGAAGGTCCGGATCGAGGTCAAGACCGCCAAGGGCCGGACCTGGGCCGGCGCGGGCACGGTGACCACCCAGAAGAACGGCGCGTTCAAGCTGACCAAGAAGATCGGCAAGCGCCAGTGGCGCGCGGTCTACCTGGGCTCGGCCACGGCGGGCGCCAAGGTCTCCGCGATCAGCAAGGGCTGACCGCGGACCCGTAATCCGTTGTCCGGAGGGCGATCAGGCGGGCTGCCACAGCTCGATCCGGTTGCCCTCCGGATCGGTCACCCACCCGAACCGGCCGATCCCGTCCATCTCCTGGACGTCCTCGGCCACGTCGGCCCCCTGCCCGCGCAACTGGGCGAGCATCGCGTCCAGGTCGCGGACCCGGAAGTTGAGCATGGTCTGCTGGGTGGACGACCCGAAGTATTCGGTCGTCGGCTCGAACGTGGCGAACGCCGTGGGCCCGGGCTCCTGCTGCCACACGTCGTTCCCGTCCAGCCCCAGATGGTCCCGGTACCAGGCGCTGAGCGCGGCCGGATCGGCCGCCCGCACGAAGTACCCACCAATTCCCAGCACGCGCTCCATGGGGATCACCCTGCCACGCCGGTCGGAGGCCGGGGGCCAGTCCCGTCGATCCCGGGCGCTTCATCGGCAATTTGCGTAGATTTACCAGATGCCCCCGGTACCGGGTCACCGCCGTAGTCCCCCGATCACCGCGCCCGCCTTCAGCCCGGGCGCCTTCCTGCCGAGTCGCGGACCATGGCCCAGGTCCAGCGGATAGCCCTTGAGGCAGAGGTCCAGGCCCTGGCCAAGGACCTGAACTCGGGCCGGCGCCGCCGCCCGGCCGTCGTGGTGTCGGTGCCCGGCGCCCGCCCCACGCCCTGGATCGACGCCGACCGGATCGCCGAGGAGCTGGGCGCCCTCGCCGATGTGTATCTGCTCGACGGCCTGGCGATGAGCTGGGCGTTCACCGCGGCCATGCCGGATCGCAGCAATGTCTACGGCGGCGCCGGGCGGGTCTATCCGACCGACCTGGCCTGGGTCCAGGACCCGTTCCGCTCCCGCCTGCACCTGGCCTATTCGCAGGCCGAGGCGGACCACGCGACCACCCTGCTGATCGAGAGCGCCCTGGACGCGGCGGCCGCCTGCGGCCTGGTCGGGCAGGTGCCCTCGCCCGAGCGCTCCCGCCCGGTGTCCGGCGTGGTGAGTGGCTGTCCGACCACGTCGCAGGCCGTGGTGAAGGTGAGCGACGGCTGGGCCACCATTCGCGTGGGGACGCTGGTGTCCGGCGTCGATGCGGACCGCCTCTTCCAGCCGGGGATGCCGGTCGACGGCGTGCTGGACACGGTCGATCGCACCCTGGACGTCCGCGCGTCCCGACCCGACCCGCGCACCAGCGTCCACCATTTGAAAGAAGGCCAGTACACCTGGGCCCGGGTGGCCACGGTCAGCTCCTCCCAGGCCGCCCTTTGCCCTTATCCCGGCTTCCTGATCGAGGTTTCGGCCTATGAGGTAATTGGGGACGCTGACGGAGACCTCCGCGACCTGCTCACCGAGGGCGAGACGGTCGCGGTGCGGGTGCGCCGCCGCGCCGACGAGTTTGCCCTGGAGTTGGCGAACCCGGATTCATCCGCGCGAGAATCCATGACCGCTCTATCTTTTCTCCCCGGCGGCCCACCCTGGCTCCTTCCCCCCAACGCCGTTCCCGCTCCTGCGGTTGTCGAAGAAACCCAGGACGAACCGGCACCCGCGCCAACGGCGCCGGTTCGCAGGCGGATTCCCACCCCCGCAGACCTTTTCCGCCCCAAGACCGAAGAACCCCTGCCGGCCGCCGACCAACTAGCGCCACAACTGGATGCCGCGCGGACGTCCATTGGTCAGCTCAATGGCGACCTCAACGTGGTTACCCAGCAACTCAATTCGGCCAAGGGGCAGATCGGCGCCCTGGAGAAGGATCTGGCGGCCGAGCGGTCGCTGTCCAAATCCCTGGAGAAAGACCTCAGCCGGCTGCGCCGCAAGCTGCGCGATGCCCAGCGCAGCGACGGGTTCCTGTTCGTGGACCCGGCCGAGCAGTTCCGGTTCGGCGTGTACACCTGCTGGGTGCACCGGATCCAGGCCGCCGAGAAGGCCGAACGCCCGCTCGCGCCGTATCGTTTCGGGCCCAAGTTCTTCGCCTCGCTTGACAGCCTGGACGGGATCTCGCGCAACAAGATCTACGAGGTCGTGGTGGACGTGCTCACCGGCGTGGCCGAAACCATGTCCGGACGCGACATGCACCGGTTACGGCAGGGCACCGGGGGCGATGATCCGATCGTCCGGCGGAAAGAGGACGATGCGGTGTGCTGGCGGGTGTCCTTGCAGAAGAACACGCCCTCGGCGCGGCGGCTGCACTTCTGGAGGCATGCGGAGTACATCGAGCTCTCACGGGTCGTGCTGCACGACGACTGCCTGCCGTGAGGCCCTCCAGGCCCCAGCGGCCGCTGGTACCCATCAGCGGTGTTCGACACGATCTGGCCGCGATCTACGGCTACCGACTGCGACGGCGGTGGGCTGGGCTTCGTCGCCCGGGAAACCCCGGGCCGGCCGACTCCGACCCCAAGGTGCAGGCCCAAGTTAGGTGACCCTTACCCTCGATGTATGGGAAGCTGCCCGCCAGCATCGGTTACCGGTGCGGTAGAGAAGGCAGAGATCATCATGACCCCGGAGCGCCGCAGGTGACCGACGTCATGCTCATCAAGGTGGAACGGGCCAGGGGCGGGGGTGTCGGATTTGTCACTTCGGGGCGCCGACCATCGACGTTGCCCGGTGTACACCAGCACCTTCACCATCTAAGGCTTCACGTCAAGGAGCATGGGGTGGAATGAAGCACGGGTCCGTGAACCTGTAGATGAAGCTGTTCCCTGTTCCTCCAACCGCAACCGACCAAGGCGAGGCCCGTCCCCCGATGCCGCTTCGCGTTCCCCGGTCCGAAAGGCCGCTCTGTTGTCCTCACTGGTGAAATCCCCGTCACGGGGCGTGACGAAGATCCGTCCCCTTCTGCTGGCGCCGTTCACCAAGCTCGCCGGCGTCGTCCTGAGACGCCGCCTGAGCGGCGGGATCGACCTGCGGACCATGCGTTTCCTGCCGGACTCGATCACCGTGCCGCTGAAGCGGGACGGCCTGGACCCGCTGCCCGAGCTGACCGCGCTGAGCACCGAGGAACCGATCAAGAAGCTGGCCACGCTCTTCGGCCACGACATCTGGCTGGTCAGCGGGTACGACGAAGTGCGGGCGGCGCTGGCCGACGGCGACTCCTGGTCCAACGACCTGGGTCAGTTCGTGTCCCAGAAGGGCCGCAGCGACGAGGAGCAGATCGGTGGCCTCGGGATGACCGACCCGCCGCTGCACACCGCCCTGCGCCAGTACCTGACGCCGGAGTTCACCATGCGCCGGCTGGCCCGGCTGGAACCGGTGATCGAGCGGATCGTCAACGAGCGCCTGGACGCGATGGAGGCCGCCGCGGCCGGCGGTGAGGGCGGCCTCGGCGAGGTCGACCTGGTCAAGGAGTTCGCCTTCCCGGTCCCGTTCGAGGTCATCTGCGAGCTGCTGGGCCTGCCGGTGGAGGACCGCGAGCGCTTCCGCAGCCTCGGGGTCGCCCGCTTCGACCTGACCCAGGGCGGCGTCGGCGTCTTCGGTGCCGCCGCCGACACCCGCGAGTTCCTGATCAAGGCGGTGGCCGCGCAGCGCGCCAACCCGGGCGAGGGCCTGATCGGCGGCCTGCTGCGCGAGCACGGCGACGAGCTCGACGACCTGGTGCTGGGCGGCATTGCCGACGGCGTCTTCCTCGGCGGCTACGAGACCTCGGCCTCGATGCTCGCCCTGGCCACCTACGTGCTCAGCGAGACCCCGGGCGCCATGCAGACCCTGCGCGACGACCCGGCCTCCGTGCACCGGGTGGTCGAGGAGCTGCTGCGTCACCTGACCGTCGTCCAGCTGGCCTTCCTGCGCATCGCCAAGGACGACATGGTGCTCAGCGGTGTGCCGATCAAGAAGGGCTCGGTCGTCGGGATGTCCCTGATGGCCGCCAACCGCGACCCCCGGCTGGTCGGCGAGGAGAGCGGCTTCGACTTCCACCGCGAGGCCACCCGGCACATGGCCTTCGGCCACGGAATGCACCGCTGCGTGGGCGCCGAGCTGGCCCGCATGGAGCTGCGGATCGCCCTGCGCGCGCTGGCCACCCGCTTCCCGGACCTGAAGGTCACCGCGCCGCGGGAGGAGCTGGAGTTCCGCAAGCTGGCCGCGGTTTACGGCATCGAGAAGCTCCCGGTGGCCCTGCACGGCGACGTCGCCGCAGCCGCCGCTGCGGCCGGTTGCCCGTACCACGCGGGCCAGGAGGGGTAGGACCTTGCCGGGTTGCCTGCAGGGCGAAAGCTCCCTGCGGGCAACCCGTGGATCCTCTACGGGGTCAGGTCGAGGACGCGATCGATCAACCGGCCAGTTCGCCGTCGGGACCTTGAAGCGCCCGTAGTCTGCGGTTCAGCTCGACGCCACCTGCGATGGCCTCCGGCGATGAGGGATCGAAGCCATTGAGCTCACGCAGAATCTGCAGTGCTCGCGCACGCCGCTCCGCCAGTTCCTCCGGAGTGAACGTCTGGGCTGCCAGCTGCATCAGATACGCGCGCAGGGACATGCCCCGGCCAGCGGCAACAGCAGCCAGACGATCTTTCGCCTCTTCCGGTAGCCGGATGTTGGCGTCTCCCATCCTCGTGCTCCCTCTCCATGCTCGTCCCGAGCGTATGGGTACGCGCCCGCACCCCGAAGGCTGCGCTCTTCACGCTCGTGCGATCAGGATAATCCGATCCCAGACCGGAGATAGCCGAACTCAGACTTCTTGCCCCTCAGCGGAGGCTGTGGCGAACGGCTTGAAGGCCCATGTAAGCGCCGGTGATGAGGACGAGGAGCACCCAGATCGGGGTGGCCACGACCACGTTGAGCATGAGGATGAAGGACAGATCGGCCGCCAGGCCTCGGCCGCCCGCGCGTTCCTCGGCGGAGGCGCCATGGTCCCAGCTGGCCGCGGGGCCGGCCGCGGACTGGAGCAGTCCGGCCGCGACGTACAGGACGATGAGCAGGCCCAGGATGCCCAGGATCATCCAGGCCGGGGACCGCAGGGACTTGGCGATCAGGCCAAGCCACACCGCGAGCAGGAGCGCACCAACGAGCCACGGGATCAGCTCGGCCATTTTCCTCCGATCACGGCTTACGCAGAGCTTGTCAGCATTCCGTACCGTTGCTGAGGATATTCGGTGATCGGGCTCTACCGCAGGCCTTCCACAAGGGGCGTGGTCGGCCGCCCGATGAGCGTGGACAGGTCGCTGGTGGCGTCGGCCAGCGCACCGGTGGCGATGGTGCTCTCCAGCGCGGTGACGAACTGGGCCAGGCGCGGGTCGAGTCCGGCGGCGGTGAGAGCAGCGGTGTGGGCGGCGGTGTCCAGCCGGACGAGTTCGACCGGTCTGCCGAGGACGTCGCTCATGGCAGTGGCGAGGTCGGCGAAGGTCCAGGCGGTGTCGCCGGTCAGTTCGTAGGTCCGCCCGTCGTGATCGCCACTGGTCAGGACGACGGCAGCGGCCTCGGCGTAGTCGGCACGGGCGGCGGAGGCGACTTGCCCGGAGCCCGCGCTGGTCAGGAGTTTGCCGGTGGCCCGGGCGCTGGCCAGGTGGGGCCGGTAGTTCTCGTGATACCAGTTGTTGCGCAGGATCGTGTGCGCCAGACCTGATGACTGGATGAGCTTTTCGGTGGCGGCGTGGTCGGGGGCGACGAGCAGGACGGTGTCGTCGGCGTGGGGGGCCGAGGTGTAGGCGATGAAACCGACGTTGGCCTGCTGGGCGGCGGTGATGACCGAGTGGTGCAGATTCACCCGCTCGCTGGATTCGGGTCCGGAGATCAGGAGCAGGCGGTCGACGCCGGCCAGGGCCGCGGTCAGGGCGGGGACGTCGCCGTAGGCGGCGATGCGGACGTCCACCCCTTGATCGGTCAGGGTTTTCGCCCGGTCGCCAGAACGGGCAACAGCAACAATCTGGGACGCCGGGACGCCCTTGGTCAGGAGGGCGCCGACGACGAGGGAACCGAGGGCGCCGGTGGCACCGGTGATCGCGATGGTCATACCGAAGGACGCTACGAGTCCCGGCCACTAGGTTCCTAGAAGATACTATTGGGCTATGACTCAGATCCCGCTGGTTCCGGCGGACGCGGTCGGGACCGCCGAGTTCGAACCGTGCTCGGTGACACCGGTCATCGACATGATCTTCAGCCGGTGGACGACGCCGATCCTGCGGGTCCTGAGCGCCGAGGGGCCGCTGCGGTTCAGCGAGATCCGGGACTGGCTGGGCACAGTGACGCCGAAGGTGCTCACCCAGCGGCTGCGCCAGCTCGAGCGCGACGGGCTGATCACCCGCGAGGAGTTCGGTGAGGTGCCACCGCGGGTCGAGTACATGATCACCGATCTGGGGCTGTCGCTGCGGCCGGCGTTCGACTTCCTCGGCTCCTGGTCGGACGAGCACATGCCGCAGGTGGAGGTGGCCCGGCTGGCCTACGACGGGTCGGGCCGGCCCCGACCGGCGTGATGGCTCCACCGAACGGCGTCCTCAAACCGGGCGTTCATGCTGAAGTTCGCTGATCTCCCCGCCGAGCCGATCCGCGCGTGTCAGGCTCCGCTGGCCTGACCGCATCTACTCGGGGGAAACGATCAATGACGAGAACGCTCCTGGCTGCCGTCGCTGTCGGCGCGGCGGCCTGCACCGCGCTCATGGCCGCACCCGCAACGGCTTTCGCCGCCGAACAGGCCAAGCCACACGTACCGAAGATCAAGGTGCTCGACACCTCGGTGGCCGCACCGTTCCAGATCACCTACGGCCACAAGACGATCCTGGTCGCCGACGGTGGCACCTCGACGGTCTCGAAGCTGTCCCGTAAGAAGCTGTACAAGCTCTTCGAAACCCCTGAGGGTCTGGGCGCAGTGGGCATGAACGCCCGCGGCGACACCGCCTACGGCATCCAGCAGGGGGACGCGGCCAACGGCGGCCCGGTGACGAAGGCCGAGCTGGTGATCCGGTCCAAGAAGGGAGTCACCCACACGGCCGACCTGCTGGCCTACGACACCGCGAAGAACCCCGACCAGGGGATCACCTACGGCATCGACAACCCAACGCTTTGCCAGCAGAAGGCTTTCGAGGCCTGGGGTGGAGCCCGTTACAGCGGCGGGGTCGACTCGCACCCGTACGCGGTGGCACCGCTGGGCACGTCGTCCTGGGTCGTGGCCGATGCGGGCGGCAACGACCTGCTCAAGGTGGACGAGAAGGGCAACGTCAGCACCCTTGCCGTACTCCCGCGCCAGGCCAGCACGATCACCGCCGAGGGAGCCGCCGCCCTGGGGCTTCCGGACTGCGTGGTCGGGGCGACGTACAACTTCGAGGCGGTGCCGACCGACGTCGAGGTGACCAAGGACGGGTTCCTGGTCAGCCTGCTGCCGGGCGGCCCGGAGGACCCGAGCCTGGGTGCTCGTGGTTCGGTCGTCCACGTGGACGGGCAGGGCATGACGCATCTGGTCGCCGGGGGTCTCCTGGGCGCGACCAACCTGGCCGTCGACCCCCAGGGCGTCATCTACGTGGCCGAGCTGTTCGCCGGGCGGATCTCCAGGATTCAGGACGGCGTGGTCAGCAAGTACGTCGACCTGCCGAACGCGCTCTCGCTGCAGTTCGCCCACGGCAATCTGTACGCCGGGACGCTTGCTTCGGAAAGCGGTCCCGGCAGCATCGTTTCGATCCGCTAGATCGACGTGACGGGGGCACCCGGCCGGTGTCGGGTGCCCCTGATGGTCCAGGTGAACCGTTATTGGTCAATGAACGTACGCGGGCGATCGATTGGCGACCGGATTTGACCGTTCCTGACCGTTCACCGACGTCCGCAATTTCCCGGACCGGTGCGGTCTATATTCACCAGGTGTTCGCCGACGAACGACGCCAGAGAATTCTCGATCTGGTCCGGTCCAACGGCGCGGTCTCACTGCGCGAGCTTTCCCGTGTGGTGGGAAGTTCCGAAGTCACCGTGCGCCGGGATCTGCGCCTGCTCGAGGCCCAGGGCCTGCTCGACCGCCGTCACGGCGGGGCCGTCTCCACGGGCGGGCGCGGGCATGAGCCGACCTATTCCGAGAAATCGGTGGTGGCGGCCCGCGAGAAAGAGGCGATCGGCGCACTGGCCGCGGCCCTGGTCGACGAGGGCGATGCCATCTGTATCGGGGCCGGCACGACGACGCAGGCGTTCGTGCGTCATCTGGTCGGCTTCGGCGAGCTCACCGTGATGACCAACTCGGTGCTGGTCGCGCAGGTCCTGGCCCGTTCGCGGACGGTCGAGGTGGCGATGACCGGGGGAACGCTGCGGGGCTCGATCTACGCCCTGGTCGGCTCGGTCGCCGAGCGGGCCCTGCAGGGCGTACGGGTGCGCCGGGTCTTCCTGTCCGGCAACGGCCTGACCGTGGAGCGCGGCCTGTCCACGCCGAACCTGTCGGTGGCCGCGGTGGACCAGGCGCTGGTCGATGCGGCCGACGAGGTGGTGGTGCTGGCCGACTCCACCAAGATCGGCGTGGAGACGATGGCGCAGACCGTTCCGGTCGATCGCATCGATCATCTGGTGACCAGTGATCGCACGCCGGCCGCGGTGCTGCGGGAATTTGCAGCGCTGGACATTCAGGTCCGGGTGGCCGTCACCGAGGACGAAAAGGGCCTTTGACCAGGCCGGTCCATCGATATTCGAAAAGCTTGCGAAAACATCTCGAAGAGAATGTCGAATTTTGATCAATGGTGTCAATTAATCATCGGCCATTGACAGTTTCCGATCACGGATACTTCACTACACCTCACAGTTCGAACCGAAACCGTGAAGATTTCGGTAGGTGCAATGTCGCGCCATCGCGCCGACTGCACCCTTACGAGTTCGGCATGAGGGGAAACGATGAAGTTTCGTGGGGCAGCAACCATTCTGGCCGTCGGCGTGACTGTGGCTCTGGCCGGTTGCGCGAATTCCGGCAGCGATGCCGATGACACCGACAATGCCTCCGCCGGGCCGGCCGCCGCGGCCGCCACCTCGGACGCGGCCGCCGCCGGCGACGGCTGCACCCTGGACCAGTACGGGACCAAGAAGTTCGACCTGAAGGGCGCCAAGATCGGGTTCTCCCAGTCCGAGCCCGAGGCCGCCGCCTTCCGCACCACCGAGACCCAGTCGATCAAGGACGAGGCGGCCAAGCAGGGCGTCACGCTGATCTCGACGAACGCGAACAGCCAGCTGTCCAAGCAGATCTCGGACATCCAGGACATGATCGCCAAGGGGGTGCAGGGGCTGATCGTGGCGCCGCTGAACTCCGACGGCCTCGAGCCGGCCCTGAGCGCGGCCAAGGCCAAGGGCATCCCGGTGGTCACCATCGACCGGAAGATCAACGCCACCCCATGCTCGGACTACCTGACCTTCATCGGCTCCAACTTCGTCGACCAGGGCAAGCGCGCGGCCGAGGCGATGATCAAGGAGACCGGGGGCAAGGCCACCGTCGCGATCCTGCTCGGATCCTCCGGCAACAACGTGACCACCGACCGGACCTCGGGTTTCGTCGACACGGTGAAGTCCGAGTCGGGGATCAAGATCGTGGCCCAGCAGACCGGTGAGTTCGCCCGCGACAAGGGCCAGTCGGTGACCGAGACCCTGCTGCAGGCGCACAAGGACATCGACACGATCTACGCCGAGAACGACGAGATGGGCCTGGGCGCGATGGCCGCCATCCGGGCGGCCGGCAAGACCCCGGGCAAGGACATCAAGATCTTCTCGATCGACGGCACCAAGGACGCGGTGCAGGCCATCGTGGACGGCACCTACAACGGCGTCATCGAGTCCAACCCGCGCTTCGGCCCGCTGGCCTTCCAGCAGCTGGCGGATCTGAACGCCGGTAAGGCGATCCCGGAGGACGTGGTGATCACCGACGGCGCCTACACGCCCGACGACGCCAAGTCCAAGATCGCGGACGCCTACTGATCATGTCGATCACGCCCGACTCGTCTGCCGTCGTCGAGGTCGCGGGGGTCTCCAAGAACTTTGGGGTCACCCGCGCCCTGGACGACGTCAGCTTCACCCTGCGGCCCGCCTCGACACACGCCCTGATCGGTGAGAACGGCGCCGGCAAGTCCACTTTGATCAAGGTGATCACCGGGGTCTACCGGCCGGACCGGGGCGAGCTGCGGATGGACGGGCGGCCGGTGCACTTCGCCCGCCCGTCCGACGCCCAGCAGGCCGGGATCAGCACGATCTATCAGGAAGTCAACCTGATCCCGCTGCAGAGCGTGGCCCGCAACATCTTCATGGGCCGCGAGCCCCGGGACCGTTTCGGGCTGATCGATTTCAAGGCGATGGACCGCCAGGCCCGGGCCCTGCTGTCGGAGTACGGCATCCAGGTCGACGTCCGCCGGCAACTGCGCTCGCTGGGGCTGGGGCTGCAGCAGATGGTGGCCCTGGCCCGGGCGGTGAGCGTGGACGCCAAGGTCGTGATCATGGACGAACCCACCAGCTCACTGGAACCACGGGAGGTGGAGACACTTTTCGGCGTGGTCCGGCGGCTGCACGACAAGGGCGTGGGCATCATCTACGTCAGTCACCGCCTGGACGAGCTCTACGCGGTGTGCGACCAGGTCACGGTGATGCGCGACGGCCGGGTGGTGCACAGCGGCGAACTGGCCGCCCTGCCCCGGCTGGATCTGGTCGCGATGATGCTCGGGCGCGAGACCAGTGCGGTGGCGGCCGGTGGCCGCACGGAGCTGGAGGGCAATCACGCCGTCGGCACCGAACCGGTTCTCGACGTCCGGGGGCTGACCAGTTCGCCGCTGCTGAAGGATGTCTCGTTCCAGGTCCGGCCCGGTGAGGTGGTCGGCCTGGGTGGTCTGCTCGGGGCCGGGCGCAGCGAGACGGCCAAGGCGGTCGCCGGGGCGTTCCCGATCAACGGGGGCACGGTGCTGGTCCGGGGCAAGCAGGTCCGAAAAGGCTCGACCGCGGCGGCGATCCGCTCCGGCATCGCCCTGCTGTCGGAGGACCGGCGGGTCGAGGGCCTGATCCCGAGCCTGTCGGTGCGCGAGAACATCGTCCTGGCCGCACTTCCCCGCCTGTCCCGGTTCGGGATCGTCTCCCGGGCCCGTCAGGATCGACTGGTACGGACGTTCGTCGATCGTTTGCGGATCAAGATCGCCTCGCCGGAGCAACGGGTTTCGGAGCTGTCCGGCGGGAACCAGCAGAAGGTGCTCCTGGCCCGCTGGCTCTGCACCGAGCCGACCATCCTGCTGCTGGACGAGCCGACCCGCGGGATCGACGTCGGGGCCAAGGCCGAGGTGCAGTCACTGATCACCGATCTGGCCGAGCAGGGGCTGGCGGTCGTGCTGATCTCCTCCGAACTGGAGGAACTGCTGGAGGGTTCGGACCGGGTGGTGGTGCTGCGCGACGGTGCCGTCGCCGGGGAGCTGATCGGGGACGACGTGAACGAGCACCAACTGATGGCCACCCTGGCCCTGAGCGCGGAGGAGGCCGGCGATGTCCGCACCGACCACCCTGACCGCTGAACGGACCCGTCCGGCGCTGCGGCCCGGATGGATGCGGGACAACGGCGTCTACGTCGCCCTGGTCATCATCCTGCTGGTGAACCTGGTGGCGACCGACAACTTCGTCACCGTCTCCAACCTGCGCACCCAGCTGATCCAGGTGGTGCCGGTCGTCATCGTGGCGATCGGGATGGCCCTGGTGATCGGGACCGAGGGCATCGACCTGTCGGTGGGCTCGGTGATGGCCCTGTCCGCCGCCGTGCTGCCTCTCTACATCGGCTACGGCCCGGCCGCGGCCATCCTGATGTCCCTGCTCACCGGGGTCGGCGTGGGGCTGGTCAACGGCTGGCTGGTGGCCTTCATCGGCCTCCAGCCGATCGTCGCCACCCTGGCCCTCCTGGTCGCCGGTCGCGGCCTGGCCGTGGTGATCGGCGGTGGCCGGCAGAAGACCGTCACCGACACCACCCTCCTGGACCTCGGCTCCAAGGAGGTGGCCGGCGTCCCCTACATCGTCCTGATCGCCCTGGTCATCGCCGCGCTGGCGTTCGTCACCCTGAAGACCACCACCTTCGGCCGGCAACTGGTCGCGGTCGGCGGCAACCGGCTGGCCGCGGAACTGGCCGGCCTGCCGGTCAAGCGCATCCTGCTCGGGGTGTACGTGATCTCCGGCGTCCTGGCCGCCCTCGCAGGCGTCATCGCCACCGCCCGCCTGGGGGCCAGCGCCCCCAACAACATCGGCCTGAACATCGAGCTCTCCGCGATCACCGCGGTCGTGGTCGGCGGCACGCCGCTGACCGGCGGCCGGGTGCGGATCGTGGGCGCGGTGGCCGGGGCCGTCCTGATGCAGTTGATCCGCTCCAGCCTGATCGCGCACGACCTGCACGACTCGCTGGCCCAGATGGTGCAGGCGGCGATCATCCTGGTCGCCGTCTACGCCCAGCGAACGAAGGCCCGCTGATGACCACCGTTGCCCTGGCCGATCCGACCACCGATCCCCAGGAGGACCGGGCCGAACGCTGGGCCGCCATCGCCCAGCGCCGCGGCTCCCTGGTCGTCCTGGCCGTGCTGTGCCTGATCGCCTCGTTCTCCTTCGACGCCTTCGCCACCGGCGAGAACATCCGGAACATCCTGCTGCAGAGCTCGTTCATCTCGGTGGTCGCGCTCGGCATGACCTTCGTGATCCTCACCGGCGGCATCGACCTGTCCGTCGGATCGGTCTACGCGCTCGGCGGGGTGCTGGCCGCCTGGGGCGCGCAGTACGGCCTGCTCGGTGCCCTGCTGGTGCCGTTGCTCGTGTGCGGCGGAATCGGCCTGATCAACGGCCTGTTCATCGTCCGCGCCGGGATGGCCCCCTTCATCGTCACCCTGACCACCCTCCTGTTCGCCCGTGGCCTTCTGCTGTCGATCACCGACGAGGGCGCCAACACCCGCGTACTGGACAAGGACTCGGCCTTCGTCACGATGGGGCAGGGCACCTTCCTGCACACCGGCCTGCCGGTCTTCATCGCGCTGGGATTGTTCGGACTAGGGACGCTGGTCCTGCAGCGAACCGCTTTCGGCCAGACCGTGCTGGCGATCGGCAGCAACGAGGACGCGGCCGCCCTGATGGGCCTGCCGGTCCCCCGGGTCAAGCTCGGCGTCTACGTCCTGTCCAGCGTGCTGGCCGGTTTCGGCGGCATGATGGCCGCCGCCCAGGCCCAGTCCGGCGTCACCATCGTCGGGGTCGGCCTGGAACTCACGGCGATCTCGGCCGTGGTGATCGGCGGCACCCTGCTCACCGGTGGCGCGGGCAGCACCGGGGGGACGCTGGCCGGGGTGCTGCTGCTGGGCGTCATCCAGAACGTGATCAATCAGATCGGTTCGCTGAACTCCTCCTGGCAGCAGGTGGTCAACGGGCTGTTCCTGGTGATCGTCGTCATCGCCCAGACCTTCCTGGCCCGCCGTCAGCGGCTCCGCCTCTAGGCCTCCGACCGCAGCTGCCGCTTGGCCGCTTCGGTGTCATGCAGAGCGGTCATCTGGACGAACCGGCCGTCGCGGAGCTGGTAGATCGCGTACTCGACGATCTCGAACGACGCGCCGGACGGGGATACGCCCAGCCATTCCTTCACCGGGGTGCCGGTATTGATCGCCCGCACGGCCGCCCGGTCACCGTCGACCAGGAACTCCTGGACCTCCCAGTGAAAGTCCGGGACGGCGTCGATGTCCGCTCTCTGCACCGCGACCACGTCGTCCCGGGTGCCGGGCCGGCCGTTGAGGATGACCTGGTCGTTGATGAACTGGTCCATGCGGTCGAAGCGGTGGGCGTTCAGCTCCGCGATGTAGCGGCGGTAGAACGCGTGGATGTCGAACTCGGCCATGAGGTCCTCGTCTCTGAATGGGCTTGTCCAGAAACGTATGAACGACCGCTGTCCGCTGCCAGAGCCCTCGCCAGACCGGGGTACGGCAGGACCCCCGCTGCTCGATCGGTTCAGGGTGCACCCGCTCGGGCAAGCCAGCCTCGATGCCACGGGCCGGTGACGTACGCCCCTGCCTCCGCGCCGATTTCAGGAGCCTCCACCGGTGATGCGCTTTCCCTGATCGCGACCGTTCGTCGCTGGATCCTGCCGCTTATGTAACGTTCGAGAATTTTTCTGGACATCGCCCGGAACCTGGCTTTGCGGGGTTATCGTCGTTGAGCGAGGCCGTGCTCCGGGGGGAGTGCGGGATGAAGGTGCCGGGGGGCACCTCTGCTCCCGATGGTTCATCGGGGAGCATGAAGGTGGCTGCTGCATGGCCATTTTCGGTCGCCGAATCCGACGGCCTTTCACGCTCCCTCACGCCCGCGTCCGTTCCAGACCTGTGATCGCATCCGCTGGGAGATCCCGATGATCAAGCGCACTGTAGTGACCGGGCTGGCCACCGCCGCCCTGGCCTCCACCACGCTCATGCTGGCCGGGCCCGCCCAGGCCGCCGACGACAGCACGTGCTCCATCACCGATGTCCGGCCCCACCAGGCGGTCATCGGCGTCGAAGGCAAGCGCGTGCAGTTCAGCGTCACGACCACCTGCGACGACCAGGACATCAAGTTCTACGTGCGAGGCGCCGGGGTCGGCACCACCCCGCACGCGTTCAGGTTCGCGGCCTGCAACTACGCCATGGTCCAGGGGCCGACCAATTTCGACTGCACTCACGATGGTTCGGGCGTCATCGACCCGATCGGGGGCTGGTACATCGGCCCCGACCCCTACCCGGGCAACTACTTCGCCGGGCCCAACCCGATCTACGCCGACGCCTTCGTCGATGCCAACCACAACGGCAAGGATGACGACGGCGGCGAGCACTTCGCCTTCGCCAGCACGATCAACCTGCTGCGCAAGACCCAGTTCGACGGCACGTTCAACGCCTCCCCCGAGCCCGCCCGCAAGGGTAAGCCGATCAAGGTGTCGGCCACGCTGTCCACCGCCGACTGGAACGACGGTACCTGGGCCCACATCGATGCCCCGGTGAAGATCGAGTTCAAGGCGGCCGGCCAGAACAGCTACAAGACCGTGAAGACCGTGACCGCGACGGACGGTCAGGTGGACACCACGGTGACCGCCAAGCGCTCGGGAACCTGGCGGGCCTCGTACGCCGGCAGTGATGTCACGGCGGCCTCGGCGTCCAACGGCGACTACGTCAAGGTCAAGTAGGCCCTCGGACCTGATCGGCCTTCGCACCTTTCACCTTCGGGGCCGGGCCCGTCCGGTTGTCGTCCCAGCGGCAATGTCCGAGATTTTTTTCCCGGACTGCGCCCTGGTCATGACGACGCGGAGTTATCGTCGAAGGACGGGCTCGCGCTCCGAGGGAGTGCGAGACGGAGGGTGCCGGGGGGCCTCTCCGCTTCTCATGGTTCCAGAGGGCCATGGGTTGTTCGAGTATCGGGCTGTGCCCTGTGATTTCGGGTGCCGGCCTGAATCATCCAGTCGTGCACTGGAAGAGAAGAGATCGTCGGCACGGGTTCACCCTCGTGACCGCTCTCAGGGGAGATTTCGATGATCAGACGCACCATCCTGGCCGGGCTGGCCACCGCCGCCCTGACCTCCGCCACCCTTGCGCTCGCCGGTCCCGCTCACGCCGCCGACAGCAGTGACTCGTGCACCATCACTGCCATCGTGCCCCACCGGGTCGTCATCGGTATCACCGGCCAGCAGGTGCAGTTCGGCCTCAAGACCACCTGCGACGACCAGGACATCAAGTTCGCGGTGTGGGGAGCCGGCATCGCCACCAGCGCCCACACCTTCTGGTTCACCGCCTGCAACTACGACTTGCACCCCGGCCCCACCAATTTCAACTGCAACGACGAGGGCACGGGCATCATCAACCCCATCGGCGGCCGCTACGAGGGCTACGACTTCATCCCGGGCAACGACATTGCCGGGCCCAACGCGATCCATGCCTCCGGTTTCGTCGATGCCAACCACAGCAACGAACAGGACGCGGGTGACGTGTCTCTGGGCAACCTGGACAGCACCATCACCCTGCTCCGGCAGACCCAGTTCGACGGCACGTTCGATGCCACCCCGGAGCCCGTCCACAAGGGCAAGCACCTCAAGGTGTCGGCCACGTTGTCCACCGCGGACTGGAACGACGGTGTCTGGGCCGGCGTCGACGCCCCGGTGAAGATCCAGTTCAAGGCGGCTGGGCAGAACCACTACAAGACCGTCAAGACCGTCACTGCGACAGCGGGGCAGGTGGACACGACCGTGACCGCCACCCACTCGGGGTCCTGGCGGGCCTCCTACGCCGGCAGCGACACCATCGCGGCCTCGACCTCCAACAGCGACTACGTCAAGGTCAAGTAGCACTGGCTCGATCAATGGTGGACGCCGGCGGGCACACTTGGGTGCCCACTGGCGTCCGCCATTAAAATGTTAGGCGTCCCGGAAGGTTTCGACGCTGGCTCCGACGGAGTTCAGCCGGGCCGCCAGGTCCTCGTAGCCCCGGTTGATCACGTAGACGTTGCGCAGCACCGACTCGCCCTCGGTGGCCAGCATGGCCAGGAGGATGACGACGGCGGGGCGCAGAGCGGGCGGGCAGACCAGCTCGGCCCGGCGCCAGCGGGTCGGGCCTTCGATCAGGATGCGGTGCGGGTCCATCAGTTTCACCGTCGCGCCGAGCCGGCCGATCTCGGTGAGGTAGATGGCGCGGTTGTCGTAGACCCAGTCGTGGATCGTCGTGGAGCCGTGGGCCACCGCGGCGATCGCGGCGAAGAACGGCACGTTGTCGATGTTGATGCCGGGGAACGGCATCGGGTGGATCTTGTCGATCGGGGCGCTCAGCTTGGACGGGCGGACCGTGACGTCGACCAGCCGGGTGCGGCCGTTGGCGGCCGGGTACTCGGGCGAGACGTCGAAGTCCAGGCCCATCTCCTCCAGCACCGCCAGCTCGATCTCCATGAACTCGATCGGCACCCGCGCCACGGTCAGCTCGGACTCGGTGACCACGGCGGCGGTGATCAGGCTCATCGCCTCTACCGGGTCCTCCGACGGCGCGTAGTCGACATCGGTGGTGATGTCCCGGACGCCGTGCACGGTCAGGGTGGTGGTGCCGACCCCGTCGATCTGCACGCCGAGTCGCTCCAGGAAGAAGCACAGGTCCTGGACCATGTAGTTGGGGCTGGCGTTGCGGATCACCGTCACGCCGTCGTAGCGGGCCGCCGCCAGCAGCGCGTTCTCGGTGACCGTGTCCCCGCGCTCGGTCAGCACGATCGGCCGGTTGAGGGTGACGCCCGGCTCGACCCGGGCGTGGTAGGCGCCGTTGGTGGCGGTGACGTCGAGCCCGAAGCGCCGCAGCGCCGCCATGTGCGGCTCCACCGTGCGGGTTCCGAGGTCGCAGCCGCCGGCGTAGGGCAGGCGGAAGTGCTCGTAGCGGTGCATCAGCGGGCCGAGGAACATGATCACCGACCGGGTGCGGCGGGCCGCCTCCAGGTCCATGGCCTCCAGGTCGAGCTCGGCCGGGGGCACCAGTTCCAGGTCGTTGCCCTCGTTGATCCACCGCGCCTGCACGCCGATGCTGGTGAGCACCTCCAGCAGCCGGTGCACCTCCTCGATCCGCGCCACTCCTCGCAGCACGGTCGTACCGGTGGTCAGCAGGGATGCGCACAGCAGTGCGACGCAGGCGTTCTTGCTGGAACGCACCTCGATCCGCCCGGACAGCCGCCGCCCGCCGGTGACCCGCAGGTGCAGGGGCGCCTGGTCGCCGACCGTGAGGATCTTGCGGTCCAGCGCCGTACTGGCCCGGGCGATCAGCTCCAGCGTCAGGTTGGCCCCCGACTCCATCCGGGCCACGGCCGACTGGCTGGTGCCCAGCTCCTTGGCGAACTGGGCCTGTGACCAGCCCCGGCCGGTGCGGGCAGTGCGGATGAGTTCGCCCACCTGAGCGAGTGACGTGTCGACCATGGCGGTCAAGCTATCGCACATATGAGATTGATCTTGACGCTTCGGGTCACTCCACGGTCACGACTTTCCGGGTTCCCTCCACGGTCATTCACTAGCGTAGATGAATGGTCACGATCCGGCGTCGCCGAAACGGGTTGCTCGCCCGGTGCGCCACCGCCACCATGGCGATCATGCGGAGCACCTGGAAAGCCCTGGCCGAGGAGACGGTCAGCATCCTCGAACGTGGGTCCTACACCGTCGGCGCCCGCCAGGTCGACATCCACCAGCAGGTCTCCGCAGCGGTAGCCGGCACCGTCCTGCACCGGCCGGAGGATCACCTCAGCCAGCCGACAGCGTCCTCCATCACCCCGAATATCCAGGTGACCAACGAGACCACCCTGGCCGCCGCCCGACGCCTCGGCGCCGGGGTGGCCTGCCTGAACTTCGCCTCGGCCCGCAATCCGGGCGGCGGGTTCCTCAACGGCTCGCAGGCCCAGGAGGAGAGCCTGGCGCGAAGTTCGGCCCTGTACGCCTGTCTTCGGCCGGTCGAGGGCTTCTACGGCTACCACCGCGAGCACAAGGACCTGACCTACAGTGACCGCATCATCTACTCGCCCGAGGTCCCGGTCGTGCGTGATGACTCCGGCGCCCTGCTGGCCGAGCCCTATCCCGTCTCGTTCCTGACGGCGGCCGCGCCGAACCGGGCGGCGATCATCAAGAACCAGCCCGGTTTTCTGCCCGGCCTGGAGAAGGTCTTCCGGCAGCGGGCTTTACGGGTGCTGGCCGTGGCCGCTGCGCACGGGCATCGGCGGTTCGTGCTGGGGGCCTGGGGATGTGGCGTCTTCGGGAACGAGCCCAGCCTGGTCGCACGGATTTTCGCTGCTGGTCTGGGTGAGGCGCCGTGGTTCGACGAGGTGGTGTTCGCGGTGCTGGACCGGCAGCCGGGAACACCGACCTACGCGGCTTTTGTGGACGTCCTCGGCTGAGACCGAGGTGGCGCGAGCAGGTCAGCCGGGCCTGGAGGAGCCTCCCGCTCGAGGCTCCGCCAGCCACTCAGGAGCTGATCGCCACCTCGGCCTCGATCTCCACGGGAATCCCGAACGGCAGGGAGGCCAGGCCGACCGCCGACCGCGCGTGCTGACCCGCGTCCTGCCCCCAGAGCTCCAGGATGAGGTCGGAGAAGCCGTTGATGACGGCCGGCATCGTCGCGAATCCGGGGGCGGTGGCGACCATGCCGAACACCCGCAGCCACGCCGTCACCCGGTCCAGATCTCCCAGGGCGAGCTTGAGGGACGCCAGCACCGCCAGTCCGGTCTTGCGGGCGGCGTCGTAGGCCTGCTCCGGCGTCACCTCGGCGCCGACCTTGCCCCGGGGCTCGAACAGCGTGCCGTCCGGCTCCAGCGGGCCGTGCCCCGACACGAAGGCGCGGTTCTCGTGGACCCGGACCCAGGGGAAGGGCAGCGTGAGGCCCGGGGGCAGCTTCATCGGCTCCGGAAGGGTCAGTCCCAGCTCGGTCAGCCGTTGCTCGATTCTCACCGATGATCCTTTCAGGTTCTGCGATGTGACGGTGCATTCTCCGGTGCCCGAACGGGTTTCGGTCAGGCGACCCTAGGACGGGAGCAGCGCTGTGCTCAGGCCCTGGTACAGCCACTCGACCGAGCGGTCCAGCGGCCAGCCGCAGTCGTCGGTCAGCGCGAAATAGGACGCGTTGTTGAGGAAGTACCAGAGGATGTCGGCGGCGCGCTCCACGCTCACGTCAGGACGCAGCGCGTCCAGTTCGCCGAGCCGGGCCGCCACGGCGTTCAGGCCCTGACGAAGGCTGGTGTGTGCGGTGGTGACGGTCTCGCGGATGCCGGCGTCCTGCGGGGCCGCGGCGGTGGCCTGGCGCATCATCGGTGACCATTTGTCGAACTCGTTGCGGGTGCCGGCGACGATCATGCGCAGCAGGGCCTCGGGATCGGTCTGGGCGGCGATGCGTTCGTAGATGTCGCCCGCCTCGGCGGCCCGCACCCCGTCCTCGATGAGCGTGCGCAGCAGGCCGCTCTTACCGCCGGCCGCGGCGTAGACCGTGGGAACGGCCACCCGGGCCGCGCGGGCGATGTCCTCGACGCGGGTTTCGAAATAGCCGCGCTCGGTGAACAACTCCCGGGCCGTCTGCAGGATCGCCTGCCGGGTGGCCGCTGCGTACTCGGCTCGGCGGCCGGTTCCTGGTGACGTCACCCAGCGACTCTAGCCCGTGGTCGCGATCCACCCCTGATAGGTGCCTATACTCAATGCACCCACCTATCAGAAGGACTCTCTTCGATGATCGATCCCGTGCTCACGGACCTGGTGCGCCTGACCGCCGACGTCCCTGCGGAGGACGACCAGCGGCCCACCCCGTGCGACGACTTCGACGTGATCGCGTTGCGCAGACACCTGCTCGGATGGCTCGGCTACTTCGACGCCGCGTTCACCGACCCGGCCGGCGACCAGCGGCCGGATCCGTTCGCCTTCACCGGCCCCGACGACTTCGAGCCGGTGGTTCAGCGGCTCAGCGCGACGATCACATCGGCGTTCGACGGTGGCCTGGCCACCACCACCGTGAACGTGCCGCGGCTGGGCGGCGCCTACCCCGGCAGCGCGGTCCTGGACCTGCTGCTGGTCGAGGTGCTGGGGCACGGCTGGGATCTGGCCCGGGCCACCGGGCGGCCCTGGCAGCCGGACCCGCAGACCTGCGAGCACGCGCTCGCCGTGCTGCACGGCGTGATCCAGCCCGAGTACCGCGGTCCCGGCATGCCCTTCGGTCCCGAGGTCACCGTCAGCGCCGACGCGCCCGCCCTGGACCGCTTCGTGGCCTTCACCGGCCGCAACCCTGCCTGGACTCCCTGACCTAGGAAGGCACCTTTTCCATGACGAGCGAATCCTCTACCGTCGCGCCCGTTTTCCTGCGCCGCGACGGTCTTCTGCCGGACGTCACGCTCAACCGGACCCGCGAGGTTCCCGGGCTCACGCGCAGCACCACGGTCTTCGGTCAGGAATGCTGGCTGGTCAGCCGGGCCGAGGACGTCCGCACGGTGCTGGGCGATGCCGGCCTGTTCACCACCGGTGATTCGGTCCCGATCTTCCGCTCCGACGACCCGGACCGGTTCGACCTGCCGGGGGCCATGCTCTTCATGGACCCGCCGGACCACACCGTGCTGCGCCGGATGCTCACCCCGCACTTCACCACCCGTGCCATCGAGGCCCTGCGTCCGCGCATCACCGAACTCGTCGATCAGCACCTCAAGACGATGGCCGAACAAGGACCCGGCGCCGATCTGGTGGCGTCCTACTCCTGGGCCATCCCCAGCCAGGTGATCTGCGAGCTGCTCGGCATCCCGGTGCAGGACCGCGCCACCTTCCAGGAGTTCATCGACACGGGTTTCGACTTCAGCATCTCCGAGGACGAACGGGCCGCCGCCAACGCTGCGCTCAACCAGTACGTCTCGGGTCGGGCCGAGCAGGCCTTCCGGGCACCGGGTGAGGACCTGCTGGGTGCATTGGTGCGCGAGCACGGTGACGAGCTCTCGCTCAAGACGCTGACCGCCATCGCCGCCACGCTGATCCAGGCCGGGCACGAGACCACCGCCGACATGATCGCCTCCTCGGTGCTGGCCCTGCTGACCCACCCCGAGCAGCTCGCCCTGCTGCGCGATCAGCCCGAGCTGATCCCCGGCGCGGTCGAGGAGCTGCTGCGGTACCTGGCCATCGTCCAGATCAGCCCGCCCCGGCGCGCCACGCGGGACACCGTGGTCGGCGGCCAGGCCATCGCCCGGGGTGACCTGCTGCTGGTCTCGCTTCCCGCGGCCAACCACGACCCGGCACTGGTCCCTGATCCCGAGCGCCTGGACATCACCCGGCCCCGGCCGAGCCATCTGGCCTTCGGCCACGGGATCCACCGCTGCGTGGGAGCGCCTCTGGCCCGGCTGGAGCTCGAGATCGCCCTGCCGGCGGTGCTGGAGCGCTTTCCTGGCCTGCAGCTGGCTGTTTCGGTGGAGGATCTGCAGTACAAGGCCGGGGCCGTGGTCCACGGGGTGAGGAGTCTGCCCGTCGCCTGGTGACTGCGGTGTCGCAGACCGAGACGCTGGATTAACCACCGGAGACTCAGAAGCATTTCCCGTCTCGTCACCCCTTCCTACGGTGAGGGGGTGACGACGATCAATCTCGGAAATGTCGAAATCTCAAGGGTTATCGAGTGGCAGGGCGCCTTCGCGACCACCGACGTCCTGTTCCCGACCGTACCCGGTGATCTGTGGCGCCGGCACGAATCCTGGCTTGCCCCGGACTTCCTGAACGCAGCGACGAACGCCTGGCAGGCCAACACCCAGACCTGGGTGCTGCGCAGCGCGGGCCGCACCGTGCTGGTCGACACCGGCCTGGGCAACGACAAGTCCCGGGTGGTGGAAATCTTCAACCAGCGCCACGGAGATTTTCTCGACCGTCTGGCGGCGGCCGGGGTGCGACCCGAGGACGTCGACATCGTCGTGAACACCCACCTGCACAACGATCACGTCGGCTGGAACACCCGGCTGGTCGACGGTGCGTGGGTTCCGACCTTCCCCCACGCGCAGTACCTGATCAACCGGACCGAGTTCGACTACTGGAACCCCGTCAACGGCCACGTCCCGAAGTCCCCGCTACAGTCACCCGACGACACTGCGGCCACCTTCACCGACAGCGTCCTGCCCGTCCACCAGGCCGGCCAGGCAGTGTTGTGGGAAGGCGACAGCCACCGCATCGACGAGAACCTGACCCTGGAGCCGGCGCCCGGTCACACGCCCGGCTCGGCCGTGCTGCGGCTGGAGTCCGGCACCGACCGGGCCCTGTTCGTCGGCGACCTCGTCCACACCCCCCTGCAGTTCCTGGCCCCCGAGCACGACACCTGCCTGAGCGAGGACCCGGCCGCGGCCTCCCGGTCACGGCTGCGGCTCCTGGAGCAGGCCGCCGCGACGAACGCCCTGGTGGTGCCGGCGCACCTGCCCGGGGCCGGTGCCGCCGAGATCGTGCGCTCGGGCGACTCCTTCGCGATCACGAACTGGGCGCCGTTCCCGGACGCCTGATCCGGTAGGGCAGGATCCTGGGATGGACGTGCTCAGCGACGCGATCGGCACGATGCGGGTGGGCCGTCCCTCCCTGTCGCTGACGCCGGTCGGCCCGTCGTGGCACCAGCGGGTCGAGGCCTTCGAGGGCGCCCGGTTCTACGTGGCCGTCACCGGAGGTCTGCAGCTGAGTGGGCCCGGGTTGTCGGCCGTCGCC
Organism: Kineosporia aurantiaca JCM 3230; assembly: GCA_000719025.1. Lineage (GTDB taxonomy): Bacteria > Actinomycetota > Actinomycetes > Actinomycetales > Kineosporiaceae > Kineosporia > Kineosporia aurantiaca. The sequence goes on along the minus strand of JODP01000006.1, from coordinate 236,907 downwards.
GTGGGGCCGGGCGATGCCGTGCTGTTCCCGCGGGGCACCGCGCACACGCTCGTGAACACCGGCGAGGGCACGACCCAGCTCCTGGCCGGCGCCTACCGGTTGGACCAGGCCCGGCCCCACCCCCTGTTCCAGGACCTCCCCGACCTGGTCAGCATGCCCACGCACCCCGGCCGGTACCCGGCGCTCCAGGCGTCCATCGACCTCCTGCGCGGTGAGCTCGGCGAAGAACTGCACGGCCGCGACCTGGTCCTGCCGGCCCTGCTGGATCTGCTCCTGGTTCACCTGATCCGTGCGTGCCTGCTCGAACGCGCCGGGCTGGCGAGCACGGGCTGGTGCGTCGCCCTCAACGACGAGGTCATCGCCCGCTCGCTGCGCGCGGTCCACGAACGCCCCGCGGACCCCTGGACGGTGGAGTCGCTCGGGGCTCACGCGGGTCTTTCCCGGGCGGCCTTCGCCCGCCGGTTCACCGCCCTGGTCGGGCAGCCACCGCTGACCTATCTGACGTGGTGGCGGCTCACCACCGCCGCCCGCCTGCTCCAGACCACCGATCTGCCGTTGTCCGCCGTCGCGCAGAACAGCGGCTACGGCTCGGTGTACGCCTTCGCCAACGCCTTCAAGCGCGAGTACGGGGTCTCCGCCGGGCGGTACCGGCGGCAGCTGTCCGAAAGTGTTCAGGCTCTGGGCTAATCAGGTACCCACCATGCTCCTGACCGCCAGGAGCACGACGGCGCATCCCCCGACCACCGTGGTCCAGCGCCGCGCCGATGGCCCGCTCAGAACCCGGCCGAGAACGCTGCCACCACCGGCCAGCAGCACCTGCCAGGCGGCCGACGCCAGACCGACGCCCGCGACGAACGCCAGCCGTGTGGCTGCGTCGTCGATCTGGTCCGACGGGGAGCCGACGATCAGGGCGGCGAAGTAGATGACGGTGGTCGGGTTGACGACGGTGATGCCGAGAACGGTGACGTAGGCGCTGACCGGTGTGGCAAACGTCCTTAATGAACGCTTGTTTTCGGTGGGTTGCCGACGGAAGGCACCGTGGATCATCATCGCGCCCAGGAGGGCCAGCACGACCGCCGACCCCCAGCGCAGGGGAACCGCCACCTGGGCCAGGGCGGGGGCGATCGCGCTTCCGAACAGGACGGCGATCCCGGCGTACAGACCGTCGGCGGTCGCCGTGCCGAGTCCAGCGGCTGCCCCCATCCGCCAGCCGCGGGACGCGGCGGTGAGGATGATCAGCGTCCCGACGGCTCCCACCGGCACGGCGACCGCCAGGCCGGCCAGACAGCCGGCCAGGAAGGCGCCGGTCACCGGGGCGGGTGCAGGCGGTCCCTCCAGGACGTCGTCTGCTGCTGGCCGAGGCTTCCCGCGCACGAGGCAGCGAGCAGTCGGGCAGAAGCGGTCCGGGTCATGGGTTCAACGCTAGCGCGGTCTTCCGGGGCGCCGGAAATCTTTTCCGCCGTTACTCGTGGAAGCGCCACCGCCCCTCGGAGACGACGTCCACCGTGCCGTCGACCACGCGCACAGCCGTCTCGTCGTCGATGAAGTAGATCGGGAAGTCCGCCCGCTCGAGGATGCGATCGGCCCAGGCGTCGTCCCGTTCGGGGAAACCCGGCGAGTACAGGTGCGGCTTGAGATACCAGTCGAACAAGCCGAAGGGCGGCTCCACGGTCGTCGCGCCGAGCACGTGCAGGTCGGCGGCGTCCCCGATGACGTCGGCGGAGTGTTCCGTGAAGTTCTGGCTGAAGATCATCGATCCGGCGCTGACGCCCACGTAGACGCGTTCCTCCAGCGCCTCCAGAAAGCCGTCGACCAGGTCGTTCCCGGTGATGCTGCGCGCCAGGTGGTAGTGGTTGCCGCCCTCGGCATAGATGACGTCGGCATGCAGCAGACGCTCGAGCACCATCGGCTGGGGCAGGCCGTTGAGTTCCAGGACGTCGAACTCCCGCCAGCCCAGGCCGTGCACCCGGTTCAGGTCCTCCACGATCCATCCGTGGTCTCCGGGCTCGGCCATGGACGCCGTGGGGATGTACACGATGTTCGCCGACGCGAACGGCTTTCCGAGCATGTCCTGCAACGCGTCGTGCAGGGAGGGGTTGCGCAGGCCGCTGGAGGTCAGGAGAAGGTTCACCCGACGAGCCCATCATGACGACCGTTCGGATTTCCAGGTCAGCTTCACCTCCAGTTGTCCCTCGACCCCGGTGCGGGCGATGACGGCGCCCATCTGCGCATCCAGCTTGACCCCGAAGGTGATCTCCAGTTCGTCCGGGCGCCGGGTCATCTGCTGGAACTGTCCCAGGGCGGCCTCGGCGGCGCTGCGGACCCCGGACAGGGCCCGGTCGAAGCTGATGCCGACCTGGTCGACGATGTCCTGGCCCCGCCCGACGGCGTCCTCGTACGGTGCTTCGTTCACCTCGACCAGGACCGAACCCCCGGCTTCCAGCTCAAACTGGGCGACCTTCATCCGTGGTACTCCCTGTTCGTCACTTACCGCAGACCGTGCTCTGCTGCACGGCCTCGGTCTGGGCCTTGCTCTGGGCCGCCTGGACCTGGTCGAGCTGGCGCAGCAGCCGGTCCAGGTTCTGGCCGTCCTCGGGGGCGGAGGCGTAGGAGAGCACCGCCTGGTAGAACGCCGCCCGCAGCGGGGCGCCCATCAGGTCCGAGGCACCGAAACACAGAAGAGCATCGCCCTGTTCGCGCTGGGTGAGGATGTCGGCGACCTTCTGGTTGACCGGTCCCTCGTAGGCGCTGTTGCCCACCTTCTGGTGGACCGAGAAGGATCCGCGCTCGGCCCACCGTTTCTGGCCGTCGTAGCCGGCCAGGTAGCTGACCAGTTTCTGGGTCTGGGGGTTGCGGGTCCCCTCGGGCTTGACGAACATCCCGGCGAAGTTGGCCGCCACCTCGTAGGCCGGCGGGCTCTGCGGGTCGATCGCCGGCAGGGCGAAGAAGTCGAAGTCCTGGCCGGGGCGGGGCGAGGAGGCGGCCGCGCGGTAGCTGCCGGTGATGAATGAGCCTTCGCTGTCGAGCACGCAGCCCCGGGACGGGCCGAACAGGGCCTGCCCGGCCTGGTCGAAACGGGTCAGCAGGGCCGAGGCCGATCCGCCCGGCACCCCGCGCAGCACCGTCCCCCAGGTCGTGAAGGCGTTCTTGACCTGCTGGGAGGTCCAGGGCAGCTCACCGTGCACCCACTGCGTGTACGCCTGCGGACCGGCGCTGCGCAGCATGATCGCCGCCATCCAGTCGGTGCCGGGAAAGCCCGAGGCCGAGTCGGCGCCCAGGCCCAGGCACCAGGGTGGGGCCGAGCGGCTCAGGTCCTGCAGCTGGGTCCAGGTCGGCTCCACCGCACCGGTTGCGGTGTCCTTGAGCGATGCGGGAAGGGTGTGAGGGTTGTACCAGACAATGCTTTTCAGATCGGCCTTGAGCACGACCGCGTACTGGTCACCACCGCGAGTGCGCACCAGCTCCTGCCAGGCTCCGGCGTAGTCGTCCTGGGCGACGCCGGTGATCTTCTCCAGTTGGCCATTGGCGTAGTAGCCGGCCAGGTCGGTCGGGCTGGCGACCACGGCCAGGTCCGGCGGGGTCTGGTTGCGCACGTCCGACTGCAGCAACTGGTCCAGGTTGCGGCTGCCGGTGTAGACGTAGTGGATCCCGCTGTGGTCCAGGATCTGCTCGAAAGCGGTCTGCTCGGCTCCGGTCCAGATCCCGACGATCTGCACGGGCGCTGAACTCTTCTGCGGTGCACCACATCCCGCGCAGACGGCCGCCACCGCCAGGAAGAATACCGCGATCACGCGTCGAGTGTTCATGCCTGGTAGTCGTATTCACTCGAGCGTTGACGGATCCCCGCAGGTATCAGCAGCAGGACCAGGACCGTTCCGGTGGCCAGCGCGATCATCAGGGCCCGGCCGGTCGCGGCGGCCGAGTGCAGCCGGTCGGCGGGGCCGGACGCGGAGGAGGACTCCCCCGCCGGGGGCGAGACTGCGGCGGCCGGGCGCACCCCGGTCACGGTCGCACCGCAACTGGCGGCCTGGTCGGGACACGCGTCCTTCAGCAGTTCGTACAGCGCCTGTTGCCCGGTGGCGTCCTGCTGGCGGCTCTGGGACGCCCGGTCCTCGCGTACCTGGTTCAGTTCCTTCACTCCCTGGGAGAGCCGATGGTTGACGGCGCCGGCCAGCACCGGTGCGGCCGTGACGCCGGCCAGGACCAGCAGGGTGGCCAGGGCCAAGGCCGGGTTCAGCCGGCGCCGGAACCGGCGGTTCAGGAACAGCTGGGTGTCCACCAGCAGCGCCAGCAGGGCGAGGGCGGGGATCAGCCAGAACAGCAGGGTCCAGCTGCTGGTCCAGAACGAGGTGTCGGCGCCGGCCAGGGCGGCGCGCTGCTGGCGGTCCAGCTGGTCCAGCTCGACCAGCATCCCCGCGTGCAGGAAGTCGGAGGCGTTCCAGGTCTGCGACGTGCCGAGCAGGGCGTTGTCGCCGGCGTAGGAGGCGTTGGCCTTCTCGATCAGCCCGCTGTACGTGCCGATCATGCTGCCCAGCAGTTGCAGAGTCTGGCTCCCCTGGGCCCCGGCCGCGTTGACCTCGGCGACCTGCTCCAGGCTCTGGCTGGCCAGGGTGATCTTGCCGAGGTACTCCTGCCCCGGGCCGGTCAGCCGGGAGGTGGGGGCGCCCAGGGCGGCGATGGCGGCCGCGTTGGCCTCGACCAGGGCCAGCCGGGCGTCGGCGACGGCGGTGACCGCGCGCACCGCCTGGGTGTCCATCCGGTCGGCCGTGCGGTAGGCGCCGGCCAGCATGACGGTGCCGGCGAGAAGGACGATCCCGGACAGGACGCTCAGCCGGATCAGCCGTTGCCGTAGGGATCGGCCCGTCGTGCTGACGAGCGCGGGCCCACGGGCCAGGGTCCGGGACGTCATCGGGCTTCCCGGAGGGATTGGGAGCAGTTCTCGCAGAAGTCGGCGCCGGGCTCATTGTCCCCGCCGCAGTGGGTGCAGATAATGCTCGGCCCGTCCGTCGTCTGGGTTGTCTGGATTGGTTCCGCAGCGGCCTCCTGAGGATGAGGAACGTCGGGGGTGGGGGGCTCCTGCGGCGGGGCGGACATGCTGAACATGGAACTGCGCACCGTCTGCATCTCCGTCCGGATCAGATCAATCTCGTCGATCCTCGACTTCAGCCGGACCTTCCCGTCGGCGGCGTCCTCGATCACCACCAGCTGTTCCAGCCGCTGGCGCGACTCGCTGTCCCCGGACTGCTCGGCCAGCTGCACCGCCCGCCCCAGATGCCGCTCGGCGGTGGGCCTGTCGCCGCGGCGCACGGCCGCGCAGCCGGCGTCGATGGCCTGGCCCATCTCGGCCTGGTCCATCGTGTGGGCCACGCTGGGGTCCATCGGCAGGGACAGGGCGGCGTCCTGCGTCCAGTGCACCATGACCTTGGCCTGGGCCTCAGCTCCGGCCGGTTCGGAGGTGGTGACAGCCACCCGGGCCGCCACGGAGGGACGTCCACTGATCTGTGCGGGCGGTTCGACGTCCAGGCACAGGTGGTACTCCCGGCGCTCCTGCCCCCAGGCCCCGGTGTCCAGGACCTGGGCGCCGTCCCCGGCGCTGAGCCGCTCGGTCAGGTCGACGCGCGTGGGGTAGGTCTGTTTGAGGAAGCGCAGGGCCGACCCGGTCATCGGCCGGATCTGCAGCTGGACCGAGGCCACCTGCTTGCGCATCGCGGCGTCCATGATGGCGCGCATCTCGGCCTCGAGGTCACCGAAGGCGGCGATCGCGTCGGCCTGGCCGTCCAGGGCCGAGACGATCCGGATGACCTCGGTGGCCAGGTAGTCGCTGCCGATCCCCCGCGCATCGCAGGAGAACTCGCCGCTCCAGCGGTCCAGCACCCGGTCCAGTTCCTGGCGCGGCTCGTTGTTCTGGCCGTCGGTGAACAGCAGGGCGTGACGGATGGCGTCGGGCCGGCTGGACAGCAACTGCCCGGCCAGGGTCAGCCACCGGCCGATCTCCGTGCCACCATTGGCATGGATGCTCCGGACCGCGCGCTCAGCGGCTCTTTTCGTGGCCCGGCCGGCGATCGCGAGCTTGGGATCCTTGGGGTAGACCATCCGGGCCCGCTCGCTGCCGGCCACGACCGCGAAGTGGGCGCCCTCGCGCAGGGCCTCGATGGCCGCCTGGGTGGCCCGTTGGGCGGCCGGGAGCTTGTCGTAGGGGCTGGCCATCGATCCGGAGGTGTCGAGAATGATCACCTCGGCCACCTCCGGAGGCGTGGCCGCTGCGGATGCTGTGGAAGCCGTGGATGACGGGGGTGTGCCGGGGCTGTGGGCGGTCACCGTGATCACGGCGTGCAGCTCGTGGTCGGACGGCAGCCGGTGCGGGTTGTTGTCCACGCTGAGGCTGAACTCGGCGTTCCTGGCGTTGTTCTCCGTCATCCCCCGATGCCTCTTCCCTTAGATCCATGATGGTGGACGCACGGCGTTGGCCAGATCGGTCAGGGCGCCGTGCTGGTTGCGGTCGGGAGCCTGGCGGGCCAGCCGGCGGAAGGACGCCTCCAGCCGGCGACGCAGGTCCGGCCCGGTCATCGGGTTGCCCAGGACGGTGCCGGCGTCCGGATCGGCCGCGGTCAGCGGGGCCTGGTCCTCGTGCACGAGGGCGGCTTGCTGCACCAGCGTCGTGAGCCGGTGCCGGGCCGCGTCCTCGGGCCCCAGACCCAGGTGCGCAAGCCGCTGACCGGCGTCCTCCAGGTCGCTCCATCCCGGGCCACCGGTGCCGGCGAACGTCCCGATCCGGATCTGGACGGCCGCGATCCGCGCCGCGTCGAAATACTTCGACAGGGGCGCGATCTCGTCCATCACCGCCACCGCCCGGTCCCGGTCGCCGCCGGCCAGGCGGATGCGGGCCAGGCCGAAGGCCGCGCTGACCTGATTGCGGTCGGCGACCAGGACGGCGTGATACAGCTGCGCGGCCCGCACGTGGCCCCCACCCACCTCGGCGCAGAACGCGACCGCCAGCATCGGTGCCGTCTCACCGGGCAGCGTCTGGCGCACCTGTTCGAAATGCTCCTGCGCTCGGCCCGGATCGCCGTCGATCAGCTGCAGCAACCCCTCGTGCCAGTTGATCCGCCAGTTGTCGCCGTCGTCGGCGATGTCCGCGGCCTCCTGCAGGGCCTGCTCCGCCTGCGCCAGCGCGCCGGCGTCACCGTGACGATGACGGGCCAGATGAACCCGGCAGCGCCACAGGGCTGTCTCGACGGTGTGCGGCAGCCGTTCCAGTTCCGCCAGCAGCCGGGCCGGATCGGTGGCGCTCACCGTCACCAGGACGGGTGCGGCCGCGTCGGCGGGGTCGATCAGCGGGTCGGGCAGACGGACCGCCACCCACCCGGGATCGGGCCGCCCGTCGTCCATCATGACCCCCTCACCGACGCCACCGGCCGCTGACGCCGACATGGACACTGACGTGGACGCCGACGTGGTCCACCGGGTCAGCTCCGGCGGCGTTCCGAGCCCGGAGTCGAACAGCTCACCGGCCGCGGCGAACACCCGCGACGGCTCGGCGCGCACCGCCTCCCCCCGCAGCGCCCGCACCTGACGCAGCACCCCGCCCAGCTGCTCGGCCATCTCGGCCGCCGACTCGAAACGCCGGCCCCAGGTCTGGTCGGTGGCCCGGGCCAGGACCGCCTCGAAGGAGGCGACCCCTTCCGCGAACGGCTGGGCGGTGGAACGGGACGCCCGCTCGTCGGGACTATTGCGGTAGAGCGCCTGCAGGGTGGTGCCGACCGAGTACAGGTCCGAGCGGACGGTCAGGCCCCGGGTGCGGATCTCCTCGTCGCTGACCCGGAAGGCGCGCGCACCCCACGTGGGCGAGGTCCGGTCGGTGATCGCCCGCATCGCCCCCAGGTCGATCAGCCGCACCTGACTGCCGTGAATCACGTTGTCGGGCTTGAGGTCGCAGAACAGCAACCCCCGCTCGTGCAGGTAGCCCAGGGCCCGCAGCAGGTACAGGCCGTAGCCGATGATGCTCTCCACCGGCAGCGGATGGCGGCCCTCGACCGCCTCCCGCTTGATCCGCTCCAGGGTCCAGCCCCCGGCGAACTCCATGACGATGTACCCGGCCAGCCGCTCGGTCTTCGGGTCGACCTCGGTGACGAAGTCCAGGATCCGCACGATGTTCGGGTGATCGAGCATGGTCAGGTACCGGCGCTCGGCGACGCTGGCCTCCAGCGCCTGCGCGTTGCCGGTGTCGATCAGGCCTTTCAGGACCACCCGGCGATCGTCCAGGCTGGTGTCCTTGGCCAGGTAGACCCAGCCGACGCCGCCGTGGGCCAGGGGACCGACGATCTGGTAGCGGCCCAGCGAGGCCCCGTCCTTCAGGGTCGGCTCGAAGCTGAAGGCGACGCGGCAGTGCATACAGAACCCCTGGACCCGCCCGGGCCGGCCGGGACGGCTGCGCCCGACCTCGTGTCCGCAATTGCCGCAGTAGCGCTGGCTCTCGGGGATCATGCGCCGGTCCGCGGGCAGGACCAGGGCGTCCGGGTCGTCCTCCGGTAGCGGTGGCAACTGGATCGCATCGCTGCCGCTGATCCCCGTGGCCGCGCCCGACAGGGGGCTGCTGCTGAACGGCGCGCTGCTGGAGGTGAAGGGTTCTGGTGGGCTCAGCGGCGCCCACTCGCCGCAGACGTCGCAATATCCTTCCTCGTCCAGGGTTCCCGTGCAGTCCAGCTTGGGGCAGGCCACAGCTTTCACGTGCTACCCCGCTTCCAGAGGACGTCCTGGTACTCCCGCACAGCCACCCGGCACTGCTCCAGATCACACGGGTCACCGTCCAGGGCTGATTGCGCCCGCTCGAAAACATCTCCCAACGACTGACTCTCGGCCAGGCCCGCGGCCACCGCCTTGGCCTGATAGGCCGCCAGCAGCCCGGCCAGTTCCTGCCGCTCGGTCCCGGCCGCGATCCGCGCCTGAGCCCGGCGCAGAGCCCGCCCGGCCGCAGCCGTGGCCCGGGACAGGTCCTGCGGTGACACCGCACGCTGGCGCAGGGCGAGCACGAACATCCGCAACTCATCGGCCCGGCGGGGGCGCCGGGGGATCCCGGCGAACTCCCCGCGGATCCTCGCCGCCTGTTGTTCCGCGGTCCGCAGCTGCGAGATCTGCCGGTCCAGCTCGTCCAGGCGTTCCTCCACCGTGCCGGAGGGGCCCTGGTCCGGCAGCCGGACCGAGACACTGTTGCGGCTGGTGATCCCCGGATCCCGGCGAACCCCCAGGATCACCTGGCCGAAGCCGCTGGGCAGCTCGCTCAGGGGCACCAGCAGGTCCTCGATCAGGCCGTTCGTGTCGGCGGCGGCGTCCACGTCGTCGACGACCACGCTCACCCCGAGCCCGGACGCGGCCACCTCCTTCACCAGCTGGCGGCCGTCCCCGTCCCCGAGGCGCTCGGCGATCCGGGCCGCGATCTGCGGCGTGCTCAGACCGTAGGCATCCATGGCCAGGTCGACCGGCTCGGGCAGGGTGCTCACGAGACGACGGATCACCGTGCGGCGGACACCCGGCTCACCGGAGACGACGATCAGGGTGCTGCGGCCCGGGCTGAGCAGGTCGACAATCCGCCGCACCTCGGCCTCGATGCCCGGGCCGGCCTCGCCATGACCGTGCAGATCGTGCAGACCCTGCAGGTCCGGGGTCAGGGCCGGGATCCCCCCGGCCTCCAGGTGCGGCAGGTAGCGGACGATGGTGTCCACCGGCATCATCCAGGCGACCCCGGAGCTGCTGCCGGCCAGCCGGGACATCACCATGCCCACGACCCGCCCCTGGTCGTCGACCATGCCGGCTCCGCTGAAACCGGGTCCGATACTGATGCCGGGCCGATCGGCCGCATCGACCTGCACCAGCTCACCGGAGCGGCCCAGCACCACGGTCTGGGCCCACAGCGGTGGTGCTCCGTCGTGCGGGAATCCACAGGTCCACAAGCGCTTTCCCCGCCGCAGGGCCAGCTGATGCAAGGCCGGGACGACCGCCGCGTCCAGCGCCTCCTCCAGCTCCAGCACGGCCAGATCGCCGCCGTCCACGTGATCGGCATTCGCCCTGCGCGGCACCCAGCCGTCACCGCTCACCCGGGCCCGCCGCTGCTGCACTCCGGTGGCCCCCACGACGTCCACCAGCACCGACCAGCCTCCGGGCTCGACAGCGCCCGGGTGATCCGGCTCCGGAACCACATGCGCGCAGGTCAGCACCCGCTGCGCGTCCAGCACGATGCCCGCTCCGCGCACCCCGGCAGCCTCGGTACGAACCCGGACGTGCCAGGGGTCTGCCCCCGCCCCCTCGGCAAGGGGCCCCACCGCCCCCATCACAACAGAATGTTCACCACTCTCACGATCAGCGGTTGCCCCTCGCTACCGCAATCGGACTATGCGTCACCAACGACTGTAATGAGAAGACAGCACCGGGACGTTAGGAATGCCGGAATTACCCGACATTCTCCCGCGGGGGAGCCGCCGGGTGGTGGTGCTGAGGGGGACCTGCGGCGATCGGTGGTGATGCACCGATGTCATCTGTGGTCGAACCCGGCCTGCTCGGCCGCTCTTCGCAGGATCTGACGCCCGGTGGGCGAGGCCAGATAGTCGAGTTGCTCGGCGCTGAGATCCCGCCCGGGCAGCTGGACTACGGCACCTTCGTGAGACGGAGCGAGCTTAGCCATTGAGCTGCCGACGCGTCCCCGACAGAAGCAGTGAGCGTGCGCCCCCGAGAGCTGGACGACACCGATTAGTGTCAAGCACGATGTCGTCATGACGAGCACAGGCGACGCCCTCACACGCTGGACCGATCACGTCGACGAGGCCGAACGACTGCTGCGGGCAGCCGGGGCGATTGATCGGCCTCGAGCAATTCCAGGTCTGATGACTGCCGCACCGGCCCCCTCCACCGATCCGTCGCCTCGCCAGCAGTTCATGCTGGCCCAGGCCCAGGTGCATGCCCTACTCGCCCAGGTGCTCCGCTCTGGTCCGCCCGTCTGATCGGCCGGAGTTGAGTTCTCCTGCCATCTCAAAGCCGGGGCAACAACCGAGGACGCCGCACCCACCCCAAAGACTGCAGAAAATCGGCCGCCTCACCGAGGTACCGTGAGATCTTCCGAGCATGACCGTCATTCAGCTCGTATTCCCCAACGTGATGCGCGGTGGATAAGGCAGCACCTCGACCGGGGTGACCAACAGGTTGAAGTCCACCCGCTGGGCGACGCGGATCAGCAACGTATCGTTGTCGAGAGCGATTCGGGCGATGGGACTTTCGTGGTCGATGGCCTCGGCGTCGACGACCGTGGACGTCGTCCACTAGTGATCGGACCGATGCTGGATCTCCCGCATGGGGCATTCCCCTTTCGCAGCCCGCGCGTGCCCTCCCCCGTGCTGGGCACGCGCGGGCGGTCTGTGATGTGAATTGAGGACGCTTGCGGCCGACTACCGCCGTCAGGCGCGGTGAATCAGCCCAGCCAGCGTGGGATCGTCCAGGTCGCACGTGCGGTGCCCGTCGATCGCCACCCGGGCCGTACGTCCCTGCGTCGTCCAGGTCAGGTCGTCCACGATCAGGTCACCCCCGCTGCGCAGCCAGACCGCGAAATCCTCGCGGTCCATGACCGCCAGCGTGCGATGGCCGAACCAGCAGTACTTGGCCTGCGAACAGTGGTGTTCGAGGTTGGCGTACTGGTACCCAGAGCTCGCCCCTGGCGTCTTCATGCATAGCAGCGACGAGGCCCGGCGGATCGAGACCGAGATCAAGGACGGTGCTTCGACCACGGGGCGCCCGCTCCTGAATCCGGGCTGTTAAAGCACGGACGCCGCCCGGCCAAGGCGATCAAGTCGCCGGCGTAATGGTCCCGGCTTGTGAAAGCCGCCCGAGCCTTGGCCAGCCAGGGCCAGGACCTACTGGATCCGCACGCCATTCACCGCTCCTTGGAAGACGGGTTCGCTCGGGCCGTCGAGATCACCACATTGGTACGCCCACCGCACCTATAGATTGGATTTATCACAAATTTGCAGTTCAGGGGGCTATCGTGTGGCAAGTGATGAGTACAGCGACCGATCGGGCGACAACAACCCAGCCTTGTAGAACTTTTTGTCCTACCATCGGGATCATGCAGAGGATCGGAATCCGCGAGCTCAACCAGAACACCAGTCAGGTACTGGCCCGGGTCAGCGGAGGCGAAACCCTGGAGATCACCGATCGCGGGCGGCCGATCGCCCGGCTTGTACCCGTCACAGACCAGCAGTCTGCTCTGAGCCGCCTCGTTGCTTCCGGCAAAGCCGTCGCTCCGATCAGTAGCGGCCCGATCCCGCTACCCCCGTCCTGGGGGGACGAGGAAATCGACGTGGCCAGCACCCTTCAGACCCTGCGGGATGAGGAACGCTGGTGATCTACCTGGACTCTGCTGCCGTAGTCAAGATGGTGCGCCATGAACCGCACACCAAGGACCTGATCACCTGGCTCAACGATCATGACACCGTTCCGCTCGTCTCCTCCGCCCTGGTCGAGGTAGAAGTACCCAGAGCACTGCGGCGATCAGCTCCGCAGGCACTCATCGGAGTTCCGGCCGCCCTGGGCCGGATTTTCCGCCTCGAGATCGATGCCACCGTCCGAGCAGCAGCAGGAGCTTTCGCCGACCCTATGCTGCGCAGCCTCGATGCCATCCATTTGGCTACGGCCCAGGTTTTGGTCAACGCATCTGGTTCCCCGCTCACTGCCTTCGTGACCTACGATCAGCGACTTCTGGCCAGTGCTCGGTCGTGGGGGCTACCGGTGGCCTGCCCGGGCCAGGATTGAACACCACCGTCTTCTGGTCGCGGACGGCTGAACATGCCAAGGAGCGGCATCAACTTTGGCCGACATCGAAGATGTAAGCATCTTCGTCCGGATCCAGTCCCAGTCCCCAGACCAGGTGGATGTCTCTCAGGCTCTGGTCCCGGGTCGGCCGGGTCGGCTCCGGGCCATCCGACTCGTCCGCCTGCACAATCCAGGCCCGGAGCGGCTCAACATCGACCTGCAGAAGAGGCGAGAGAGCCTCCGCTCGCGCACTCGGCGTGCGGTATGGATGGTAGTGCCACCGCATCGCCCGCGAGACCTCGAGTGCTTGCTTCCGTGCCCGGGTCCTTTCCGAACGTTCGTAATCCCCCTCGGCGACCATGATCCGCTCATCGGCAAGCAGCGCCCAGATATATGTGCGCCGATTCCCCACCCGCGGCCTGAAGTGACTGGGGCGCGAGACCGGCCAGCCCTCAACTGCGTCCCGGATCGATGACCGGTGCACGGCCGGTGGCTGCCCGCCGTCGATCCTCGTCAGCACCAAGAATTCGTCCTGCACGTGGTAGGTGAAGCCGATTCCCCTTATGGTCGTAAAGGTTTCATTCTGATGCTCGCCCATGGCGACGGCCTCGTCAGGACTACCGAGATCGTCCTGGTGCGCCTTGGCTGCTTTGGCGACGGCCACCGACGACTTACCGCCAATACCGGCCGCGGCGGCTGCGTCGAGCGACTGCCGGCTGCGCTCGCGCGCTTCCCATGCGCGGTCGAAGTACGTCTGCTCCCGGGAGATCTCCTCGGGAGCAGCTGTGGTCGCTGACGCTGCTGCCGGCTCGGCGACTGCGTGGTCGGGTATGAGCAGAGAGTAGATCGGTGAACCAGGTCACGTCCGCCAAAGGACAACTTGTGACCCATGACGCCCAGAAGTCGCTTCCTCACACTCTGCTACCCACCCCCAGTTCAACCTGCGCCAGCAGTGCACGCCACGTCAGCCCCGGCGGCATGACCGCCTCACCCAACAGCCATCCGCCCAGGTTCAGCGCCGGCACCAGCATGGTCAGTTCCCCAGGAAGATCCCGGCTGGGGCGCCGCTCGAACAACGTCACCAGCACCTTGGTCATCGCGACGACCCCGACCCCGGCCCCCGGGTGTGCCTTCACCAGGTTCGCCGCCCAGGCGCCGGCATCCTCACGCCCCGGCCACTGCTGACCATTCAGCAGGTAGAGCACCATGGCATCGATCGCGAGGACGAAGTCCAGGGCCTGGCCCTGCGTCTGCTCATCGCTACTGGTCAGCCGCTCCACGCTCGAGTACCAGGCGTCCTCGTCGAAGGCGACCACCGCCGCCAGGGCCTGCCGGACGAGATCCTGCGCCTGCGAGGAGATGATCTCGTCCGGATCCCACTGCGGACACGCCCCCAGCCGCCAGACCAGACGTGCTTGGTGAATCCGGTTGTCATCCCACCACCGGGCCATGGCCAAGCCCAAGAGCCCTAGCCCCAGAAAGCCCATGACCGGCCTCGGAAACCCGGCCAGCCAGCCCATCGGCAGGACGAGCGGGATCACAATCATCAGCCAGGGCCAGTATTTTTCCCGTCGCAAGGGACCGGCGACCAGGTGCAGGATCAGGTCCGCCGGCACCGTCTGCGGTGGACCGTAGCGCACCACACCCCGCGGACCGAGCCCGTAGTCATTCCCCGCCTGGATGCTCTCGGCACGCTGCTTGACCGTGCCGCTGCCCAGGGCGGCGCGAGCCAGCAGACCGTCCAGGTCGTAGATCTGCAGACGCATCTCAGCCAGCTCGTCGGCGACGCCGTCCGCCCCTAATTGCTGCAGCCTTGAACGGGTTTCATCCAGCTGTGTCGTCACCGTCGATGCCCGCTCGCTGGCCCGGTCAACCTGCTCGGCGAGCCCCCCGAGAGCCCGCACGACCTCATGCATAGACGACACTTCTGCTCCCCGTCGCGCGCCTGGTGTCCGTTCTGGCCAGCTTAGAGGAGTTCGGGAGTCTTTTGGGTAAATCCCAAATATTGCCCTTCGCAATCCAGCCCGACCGAGCAGCTTGGTCTTCGCCCGCCCGCCAACCACATGGTTGGGAAGGATCTTTGGTCGGGCGCCGTGACAGCGGCGGTGACGTACCCCCGCCCCGGCCGGTCGCGTCCGGAGTGCTCTCCGCTGGATCGGGTCCCCCTCACCGACCGTGCGAGAGCGCCCCAGCCCATGGACGATCGACGGGGATCTTCGGGTTCGTCATGGACGTGGATTCCCTGGCCAGGCCGACCCGGCTGTCAAAACCTATTCCGGCGCCGAGGAAACAGGGGTGATGCGGAGCCGGTGCGCATCACGACCTCATGGCCATGGGCACACGGGAGGGGCGCACGTGGAAGCGGGGGTTCCGGTGGAACCGGGCCCGCCGGTATCGGCCCTACCGGCGGGCGACAGCAGTCGGGATACTCAACTGTTGGCGAAAACCAGGTAGCCGAGGGCGAAGCCGAGGATCGTCGCGACGATGGAGACCACGAGCGCGGTCTTACCGAGCCGCTCCTTACGGGAGACAGCAACCCCACCGCAGATGATCGCCGCCACCCCGAACACGATCGGGAGAATGACGACCGCCAGAGCGCTGAGCACGAACGACACGATCGACAGCACATTCGACTGCTTGGTCGCGGGACCTGCAAAAGGGGGAGTCTGGGTCTGCGTCACGTCGTCCTCCTGCGTCGGGAATGGATCGGTGCACACACTTTGGGCCGTTGATGACCATTTCGCACCTCGACGTGCCCGGCGCCCGGCCCGGACAGCAGTGCTCCGGCCAGCCTCACGATCGGCAAGGGACTCGACATCCTGGTCGAACAGCCAGGTCAGTAGATCTCCACCTGCGAATCCGAGGAACGCCCAGACCCCCGCGCCGACCTCACGGGCGTGTTCTCCGCCCTCACCCGGCACATCACCACAGGTGATGGCGGCCGGGGCTGCATGCTCGAATACGCTGAAGCCCTCAGGTGGGAGCCGGCTACCCGGCCGAGGGCCGCGACCGCCCCACCGAAGAACAGCCCGATCGGTAGAAACGGTCTAGGAGCACCTGATTTCCCTTCGCACTCACTCCGGAGAAAGGGCAAACGGCATGGCCACGGAGAGCAGGCAGCTGACCCGGGACCAAGTACTGAACTGGAGACAATCGTGGTCCCTGGGCGACCGCGAACGCATCTGCGCCGCACTCGAGGCCATCGAGGGTGGTGTCTACACAGCTCCACCGTCCGGCGGATATCTGGCCGTGTGGGTCGGCAACCAGACCGTTTTCACGATCAACCCGGGATACCTCTCCTGGCGCCGGGGCCGCTATACCCGAGACCTGCCGGCCGAGCTGTTCCCGGACATGTCCTCCAACGACACCCACGAGTGGCATGAGCTGTCGACGTTCCGGTATCACGGCGGCAGGCCTGCGACCGCCGAACCGGAAGAGAAGGTCTGTCCGATCCACGGGATGGCCCTGCCCAAGACCGGGATCTGCGACAACTGCGCCTGAACGGCCCCCATCTCACAGACGGGGTAACAACCGAGGACGCCGTACCCACCCCAAGGACTGCACAAAGTCCGCCGCCTCATTCAGGTGCCGCGAGATCTCGCGAGCGTGAGCATGGTTGAGCTCGTAGTCCCCCAGGGTGATGCGCGGTGGGTAGGGCAGAGTCTCGACCGGGTCGGCCAGCAGGTTGAAGTCCACGCGCTGGGCGACGCGAATCAGGAGCGTCTCGTTGTCCAGGGCGATCCGGGCGATGGGACGTTCGTGGTCGATGGCCTCGGTGTCGACGACCGTGGTCGTCGTCCACAGGTGGCCGGAGGGGTGCCGGATCTCCTTCATGAGGATTCACCTTTCGCGGCCCGCGCGTGCCCTCCCCCGTGGTCAGGGCACGCGCGGGTGATCTGTGGTTTGAAGCAAGGCCGCGGGCGACCGGTCAACCGGTCATCGCCCCCAGGTGCGGTGCGTCAACGCGGCCCGTGTCGAATCGTCCAGGGCGTCCGCCACCAGGTCGTCGCCGTGACTCAGCCAGACTGACGGTCCACGGTCCCCGTCCTTCCATGTCATTCCCCGTAACTGGTTCGGATACCGCCTTTGTCAACGGGATCCGCCGATGGGACTGCGCCACCGGTGGTGCAGACGATTCACCACATCACCAAGCCGGGCAACGCTTGATTTCCGAGCACGTTCGGCGGGCATGACGATGCACACGGGAGTGTGACATGCCGGGATCACCCTGGGCGCGCAACGAGCTGGGGCTACGAACCGTCCGACCCCGCGCACACCGTCATGGGTGCAGGGCCGCCCGGAACGCGGGCGCGCCGATTCACAGGATCGGGCTTCGGGAAGTGGGCCACGCCCGAACATAGTTCTGGCAAGCTTCGGGGCGCAGTCCTACAAACCCTGACGAAACGGAGTTCTCTACATGTCTGATTCGGCGATCCGGCGCGGTCTGGCGCTGGGTGCGGCTGCGGCCGGGGTTCTCGCTCTCGGCCTGATCGCACCGGGTTCCGCGCAGGCGGTCCCGGTCAGCCCCGCCGCCCCGGCGGTCTCCTGCAAGGTCACCTCGTTCAGCCCGGCCACCGTGGTGGTCGGCTCGGCCGTGGTGAAGAAGAAGTTCAGCATCAAGACGTCCGGCTGCAAGCCGGGCGACTGGGCCGTGGTGCTCCAGCCCTACACGAACGATCTGAGCAAGATGCTGAAGGCCACCAACAAGGCCCCGACCATCACGTTCTCGCCCAAGACGTTCACCGACGCCGACGCGGGCAAGGGGCACCTGGTCTCGGTCGGCGCCGTGAACGCGAGCGCGCTGAGCGGCCCTTACTTCAACCTGCTGCGGGCGGCCTCCTGGAGCGGCTCGTTCAACGCAACCCCGGAGCCGGTCAAGAAGGGCAAGAAGCTCACCGTCCAGGCCACGCTGAAGCATGTCGACTGGACCCAGAAGACGGCCAAGAAGATGCCGTTCGTGACCTACGCCGGCCCGTCGGTGGCGGTGCAGTTCAAGGCCAAGGGCGCCAGCTCGTACAAGACCGTGAAGACGGTCAAGGCGGGCAAGGGCGGCAAGGTCAGCACCACCGTCACGGCCAGTAAGAGCGGCACCTGGCGGGTGCGTTTCGGTGGGAACTCGACGACCGGCGCTGCGGTGTCCAACGGCGACGCCGTCACGGTTACTGCGCCTTGAAATGGGCTCTCGAAGGGCTGAGTGAACCGCTGTCCCACCGCATCACCAGGCTCTGCTGAAACAGCATTCGCCAGAGCCGTCCTGGAGATCTCGGAGTGGGGTGCTGACCGAGTTCGGCGACTCCTTCAGCACCCCACGCAGTCTGCACACCGTGCCGCAGCTCGAGGAGATTCTCAGCCGGCGCGGTGATCGCACGGGCCGGGATCGCGGCCATCCTGCCGCTGGACGACGCACAGATTCTGGCGACGTCTCACAGCCGCGGCAGCAACCGAGGACGCCGCACCCACCCTAAAGACTGCACAAAATCTGCCGCCTCACTGAGATATCGCGAGATCTCGCGGGCCTGAGCGTCATTGAGTTCGTAGCCCCCCAGCGTGATGCGCGGTGGATAGGGCAGGGTTTCAACCGGGTCAGTCAGCAGATTGAAGTCCACCCGCTGAGCGACGCGGATCAGCAACGTTTCGTTGTCGAGAGCGATGCGGGCGATGGGACGTTCGTGGTCGATGGCCTCGGCGTCGACGACCGCGGACATCGTCCACACATGACCGGACCGATGCTGGATTTCCCGCATGGGGCATGCACCTTTCGCAGCCCGCGCGTGCCCTCCCCCGTGGTAGGGCACGCGCGGGTGATCGGGGGTTTGAAGTGAGGACGTCCGCGGCCGGCCGCCACGGTCAGGCGCGGCGAACGAGCTCGGCCAGCGTGGGACCGTCCAGGTCGTACGTGCGGTGCCCGTCGATAGTCACCCGGGCTGCTCGTCCCTGCGTCGTCCAGGTCAGGTCGTCCACCACGAGGTCGCCACCGCGGCTCAGCCACGCAGCGAAGTCGTCGCGGGCCATGACGGCCAGGGTGCGGTGGCCCAGCCACACGGTGATGTCGTGGGAACGAAAGACGAACTCCAGCGCGAGGACCGAGCCGGATACATCATCGACGAGCAGGACGTCCTCGCGGCCAAGGGGCGGGCCGCTCACCGTCCGCGTCCCCGCTGCGACGCCGTGCTGCGCACCTGAAGAATCCGTTCCCCGGCCCGTTCGACAGCTGCCACCCCGGGCCGTGACCTCAGGATGCCTTCGAGAATTTCAGCCTGCGCGAGACCCGGTTCGAAACTGATGGAAACAACACCGGTGTCCGTCAGCTGAGCCTCGTGGGCCGCAACTCCCTGCCGTCTGACTTCAATCAGCAGGCTGCGCACCCAGGCTGTGTCCCATACCGGCGCCTCGCGCTGCGCGTCTTTCATGCCCGTCCCCCGTCATGCGTTCGGCTACAGTCCTGGCTGGCGGACGCTGCGGAAGGGACCGAGCTGCCCGTGACCCCACGATTCCCCCGATCCCCAAATCGGGGCAACGCTTGGTTTCCGAGCATGCTGTTGCCAGGCCGGGCCGCGACAACCACCGACCGGGGCGGCACCCGAGACGCCGGTCGAACCACGTCAGGCGACGACTGCGCAGGCCGGTTCAAGCAGGATCGGTTCTGCGACATCTGATCCCGACTCAGGTCAGCCCACTGCAGCGGATTCCTGGGCCGTGCCGGGGCCTCGACTGTGATGCTCCGTTGGCCGAACACCCGGTCGATGGTCCTTCCGGATTTGCCCTCCTTCGAACCGTTTCGGTCTCAGCGCCCCCTTGGGTGCCGATCCTGGCGTCGTAACCGGTGGCGCACGCCACGACGCCCGCCGAACGCCACACCGAACGGCGCATCGGTGTCGTGACCTTCGCCATAGCACAGGCTGCATCCAAAACCGGGACGCGCCGTTCTGGCTGGTCCTATTCGGGCCCGGGCGCCTGGCCTGCTCGGGACCCGCTCCCAGACGTTCACCGAGCGCACGTGGCGTCATCCGGCATCCGAGCGTAGAACCAGGTGCATGACTGTCGAGCGCGCTCTCGCGACGGTGCGAGATGCACCCTTCATCGTCGATGTCCTGCGGGCGGCGGACGACCTCGCCCTGGCCGCGGCCCGCAACGGGGGGCGACGGGCGGCCCACACGCTGACCCAGGCGATCCACGATCCGCAGGACCAGCTCACCGCCATCGCCGCCGTCCACGCCCTCGGCCGGGTCTTCGACGACGAGGCCGATGCCGTCCTGTCCGATCTGCTGTCCCACCCGAACGCCTACCTGCGCGAGCACGCGTCCTGGACGCTGGGGGCGCGCCTTCCCCGGCTGGACGCGATCGGACGGCTGGTCGCCGTGGTCGCCACCGGCGGAGGTTTCGCCGGGATGCTGGCGCAGCGCACGCTGATCGGCTGGGCCCGTTCGGCATCCGATCACGTCGCCCTGGCCCTGGAAGGAGCGATCGCGGCCGAACTCGACCGTCCGGCCCGGGCCCGGCTGGTGGAGACGCTCGGCCTGGTCCCGGGCGAGCTGGCCGGGCGGGCCGTGATCCGGATCGCCGCCGACGAGAGGGAGCAGCCCACCGCCCGGCTGGCGGCTGTGGCCGCGCTGGGCGAGCGCGGGTCGGACCCGGCCGCGATCGACCTGGTCCGCCGGCTGGCCGGTCGCGATCCCTTCAGCGCCGCGGGCCACAGGTCGCAGGACGACGGCTCCGGCGATCTGCAGCTTCGCGCCGTCGCCCGCCTGGCTGCGGTGGACCTGGGCCTGATCGGCCCTGAGCCGTCTCCTACATCGCCGTCCGGCACGACCGTGGCCCAGCTCTTCCTGCACGCCGACATCGACCGCGACCTGACCCGCTCCGGGGTCGGTGACAACGGCGGCGTGGCCACCCTGCTGCTGCGCCTGGGCGATGCCCTCGCCGCCGAGCCCCAGATCGGCCGGGTCCTCACGCTGTCGCGCGGATCGGCCACCGACTCGCTCGCTGCGCTGACGGGCCTGGCGGACGACGGGCCGGACCATCTGCTGGCGCCGGTACCGCTGTTGCAGGCCCCGAGCAGTGCTTCCACGGCCTGGCCCACCCGGGTCGCGGCCGAACGCGCCATCCGGCGGGCGTTGGTACGCCAGGGGCCGGTCGACGTCCTGCACCTGCGGATGGCCGACGTCGGCAGCCTGGCGGCGGATGCGGTGGCCCAGGAGCTCGGTGTCCCGGTGGTCTTCACCCTGGCCCCCGATCCCCATGCGGTGATTCATGCGCTGGACATGACCGGCGCGCTGTCCCGGGCCAACTTCGGTGAGGTGGACGAGCAGGAGCACTACTGGTTCCGCGCCCGTCTGGTGCAGCGCCTGGCCGCCAACGCCGCGCACAACGTCCTGTTCCCCCGCCCGGACCTGGAGCACACCCTGCGTGATCTGCTCGGGATCGACATCACGGACGAGCCGCACCGGTACACCGTGGTGCCCGAAGGGATCGATCTGGCGGTCAGCGCCGCCGCTCACACCGACCTGGTCAGCGCCGTCGCCTCCGTCGGTATCGTGCCGGTCCCGGCGCTGGACGACCTGACCGAGCAGATCGCCGGGCTGCCGGTCCACCGGCACGGCCTCCCGCTGGCGATCAGCGTCGGCCGGCTGCACCGGGTCAAGGGGATGGCCACCGTGGTCGAGGCCTGGGCCAGCGACCCGGCGCTGCGCGAGCGCTGCAACCTGGTGATCGTCGGTGGTGACCTGGCCGATCCCTCGCCGGAGGAGCAGGGCCAACTGGAGCTGATCCAGGCCGTGCTGGCCGAGCACCCGGCGGCCGCCGAGGGCCTGGTGCTGGCCGGGCACCGGCCGAACGACGACGTGGCCCGCTGGCTGGCCGCGGCCCGGCTGGGCCTGCCGCCCCTGGTCGGCGCCGACGGCATCTACGTCTGCGGGAGTCTGAAGGAGGAGTTCGGGCTGGCCGTCCTGGAGGCGATGGCCGCCGGTCTGGTCGTCGTGGCTCCGGACGGCGGTGGCCCCGCCACCTACGTCGAACCGGGGGTCACCGGTCTGCTGGTGAACACCCGGGAACCGGCCGCAGTGGCCGACGGAATGACTGCAGCCCAGGACCTGGCCGCCCGCCCCGACCGCGAGCAGCGGGTGGAGCAGGTCACCACGCTGATCCGCGACCGGTTCACCGTGCAGGCGATGGCCGCGACCCTGGCCGGCGTGTACGCCGGCGTCACCGAACCCTCGCGCCGATGACGCTCCTGGTGATCAGTCCGGACTACGCCTCCCACCTTCTGCCGCTGGCGACGATCGCCACCGCCCAGCGCCGGCCCGGGGAGCGGGTGGTGGTGGCCACCGGTCCGGCTACAGCCGCCGTGGTGGCCGAATTCGGTTTCGAGCGGATCGATCTGAGGCTGGGGCGGGGATCGAACCCGGGTGTCATCCGGGCCGAGCAGCAGCCCACCGGCGAGGACGACGCACTCCGCGGGTTCTTCGCCGCGACGCACCACGGGATGGTGGCGACCCTGGCCTACCAGGCCGAGGCCCGCCGCAACGACCTGCTCTGGGCGCCCGTGCCGACGGCCCAGGCCGTACTGCAGGTGATCGAGCAGGTGAAACCGGGCCAGGTGATCGTCGACCATCTGGCCTTCAGCGCCACCCTGGCCCTGCGCACCGCCGGGATTCCTTTCCAGGACGTCGTTCTCGGCCATCCGACGGCGCTACCTGTTGGAACCGAGATCTACGGATATCCCTCCACCTGGCCCGCCTGTTTCCACCCCGAACCGGCGGACCTGGCCGCCCTGGAGAAGCTCTGCATCAGCGTCCGAGACGCTTTCACGGCCGAGGTGAACGCCGCCGTGGCGGTCCTGGATCCGGGCGCGCCCGCGCTGGAGGACGCCTTCGCCGCCCACGGCCCCACCGTGCTGTTCAACTATCCCGCCGCCCTGCACCCCGCCCAACGAACCGCGTTGCTACCTGCGCACCGCTTCCTGGGGTCCTCGATCCGGACCGAGAAGGTGGCAGCGGAGGTTCGCCGATGGCTGGACGAGGACGACGACCGTCCCCTGGTGTACGTCAGTTTCGGTAGCTTCCTGTCGGCTCGCGCCGACGTGCTGGCCCGGGTGGTCGATGCTCTGCGCCCGCTGCCGGTACGGGTCGCGCTGGCCACCGGATCGGCCGACCCGGCCGTGCTCGGGGAGTTGCCCACCTCCTGGCTGGCCCGCAGCTTCCTGCCCCAGGTGGCGATCCTGGAACAATCCGCGCTGGCGATCACCCACGGCGGCAACAACAGCATCACCGAGGCACTCCATTTCGAGGTCCCGCTGCTGGTCCTGCCGTTCTCCACCGATCAGTTCGCCGGAGCCGCCGCGATCGAAACTGCCGATCGCGGTCTGGTTCTCGACCCCAACACGGCTACCCCCGGAGAGCTTCGCCGGGCTATCAGCACAGCTCTGCGGCACTGAGCGGGACCCAGGCCCACTCGGTACAGACTGCTCGCTTCTACGTCTAGGACGCGCTCGACCGACCAGTACCGCAAGACGGCCACCATGCGCAGTTGCGTTGGTCGTAACATGAGTCATGTCAGTGTTTTGCCCAGTCACACCTTGGGCGTCGGCCAGGGAAGGCCAACGTACGCCAGGGAGCGCAGGCAGCGGCGTGTGCGCTGGCTGCTGGGTGGCCAGCTATCTCCCAGGGCCCTGGGAATAGTGGAAACGAGTGTGCTGGCCTGCGTTTGTCAGGTCGTAGAACATCACAGCAGCCGAACCTTGTAGTCAGAGAATCGGCGATCAACCGTGAGCAGCAGCAGATCACGCCGCAGTGCCTGAGCGATCAGCATGCGGTCGAACGGGTCGTCATGATGCCGGGGCAAGGCCCCCGCGGCGATCCCGTCTTCGACGGTCACCGGCAGCTCGGAAAAACCCTCGTCCCGCAGTTGCTCCCGAAGGCCTTCCGGCATCTCAAGTCTGCCCAGCGCGGCTTTGATCGACATCTCCCACGCCGATGCGGCCGAGACGAAGACCTCCATGTCCGGCTCGGACACAGCCTTGCGCATCGGCACCGGTAACCGTTCGTCGTCGGCGAGCCACCATAGGAGGACGTGGGTATCGAGCAGAATGCTCATGCGCGGCCCGGCCCGGTCTCGCCCTCGAAGGCCGCCACGACCTCGGCCGGTGTTTCGTCGAAGTCGTCCGCAACCGTGATGCGTCCCTTCCAGGCCCCGGGACGGCGGGTGCGGACAGACTGGATCGGGACGAGCCGGGCGACCGGCTTCCCGGCCCGGGCGATGATCACGTCTTCTCCGCGCTCGACTGCTTCGAGCAGCCGTGACAGGTGCGTCTTGGCCTCGTGGACATTGACTGTCTGCGCCATAGCTTGAGGATATGAACTAAGTCGGACTAAGTCCATGCCGCGACTCGACGGGATCCATGACCGAGCACTCCGCCCATCCACTCCCTCGCCCCAACATTTCCGGCATCATAGGTCGATGTAAGGACTCTGGACGGCAGAGTGGACATAAAAGGGATACAACGGCGGCGCCAATTAAACCCTTGTCAGCTTTACGCCGCTTCATGGCGGCTGTTCGACCCGGCCGCGGGCGGTGTACCGGCTAGTCCTTTCCGCCTGTCTGAACGCCGCCATGTGGATGCTGAACGATTCCCACATAAAGGTCCGCCCATCAATAACCTTATTTTACAGGCTTTTTTGAACCCTGGATCTTGCGGGCCGACAAAACTGCCAGCCACAAGTCGCGTCGATCGGCTGACTCCTGAGGAAAAACCGCCTGAACGACACCCAGCATGACGGAGGCAATCACCAGAGCCACGAAGATCCAGGGAGGAGAGCCACCGATGTAGGCAACGATGGATGAGCTAAGTGATCCCACGGGGAGCGCGATGTCACGCATCATTGCCTCGCGCTCTTGCCACGGGCGGAGTGCTTAAGAGCCCGGCGCAGCGGAAGAGCGTGAGTAACCAGTGACAATGCATGCCGCAACTGAACGACCCGTCCTCGGCCTTCATCGGCGAGCGCGCCGATCTCAGAGGCCCACTCCTCTCGGTACCGTTCACGATGGCTGGGAGGTAGAGCAAGGATAGCGACGATGTCGACCAGGCCCCCTGCTACCGAGGATTGGTTAGCGTTCTTCGTCATCCCCGACTTTGCCGCGTTCAAGGCGGCCTCCGAATCGAGGTCACCAACCTTCGCGACAGTGACTCGCGAAAGCAGGGAACCGAGTTCGGCATCGTATCCGGCGGCCTCTTCCGAGATCGCTGAGGCGAGCGACCTAGCTGTCGAGGCTGCAGACTCAGCTGCCTGCGCGGTTCGCAGTGCCAGCGTCAGCGAATCACCAACCTGCTCGTCAACCCTTACCGCCAGCGATGCAAAGTCAGTGAGATGAACGTGCTCGTTGAGGCCAGCGGCAAGACGGGCCAAGGCTTGGCCGCCTTCAGATCCTGATGTCTCGCCAAGGCTCGCCGCGGCACGCACAGCAATTCGGCCGGCGCGAGCGGTCCGGTCCAGCGCAACGACGAGGGCGCGACAGGAAGTAGGACGAGAGGGCGCCTTCTCCATGGCCGCCGCAGCCCGCTGGGCGGCCTGCACCTGCTCCATGGCTGATGCTGCAGCACGGATTACAGCCGTTGCAGCCCCCTCAGCAGCTTGAGCTCGTCGGCGACTGGCTGCGGCGAGCGCCTGGCATTGCAGGATGCGCACACGTCGCAGCTGATCGGCTTCGCTCAGCAAGGAGACCTCATCGTCGTCGTCCCAGTCGCACCCGTCTCGCACGATCATGCCGTGCCCCCTGCCATACCCCCCGCGATGCCAGGCCGGCCCGGGGCCCAGACGCCACTTGCTCTCTTGGCGCCAATACGTGCCAGCGCATCACGAGCCAGTTCAAGGCCATCGGGCGTCAAGCTGTAGTAACGGCGCCGAGGACGTCCCTCCGCCTGCGCATCAATGTCTTCCCATCGTGAGACCACCCACTCCGCCGCCTCCAACCGCGCAAGGATCGGATGGATCGTCCCGCTCGGCAGGCCGGCCTGCTGGCCGATCTCCAGGCCGTAGAACTCCCTCGAAGGCTCGGCAACCAGCGCCCGAAGCACCTCTTGGGTGGCGAGGGTCATGCGAAAGGGAGGGGACATAGTCTTACTCTACTTAGGGGCTAGGTAGAGTACAACTCACGAGGTGCTCCGATGTCCCAGGAGCCGACGAACGAGAGGGACATCGAGCCAACCGGCGGGTTCCCCAGGACGAGAAATCGGCGTTGATCAAGGAATACATTCTTCCGACGGCCGGTGTTAGGAGAGACTTTATGCGGGAGGGGCCCTAGGGCCTTCGCGACGACCGCCTGACCCCCACCAGACTGAGACGACAAACCAGCAGGTGGTCCGGCATCTCCGATGCTGGTGGAAGCTCGGTGACTTCCACGACGTGCCCACCACGCCGACAGGGCCACTCAAGCATCTCAGGGTTCGGAATTTAGAAGCCCCCTGGCCGCGGCGATTCTGCCCGACCGCGGCCGGTGGAGCTTGGACGTCGCCCGATGGTCTTGAAGGACGTGCGGTACGCCCTGGGCACATCCCGTGGGGATCTCCAAGAGCACGGCGTACCGGTGGATCGCCCGACTGCTTCCTCCGCCCGATCCGCCAAGGCTGGCGATATTAAATCCCCACCATCCGTGTCCTGCGAGCATCTCGGATCTTGGGCACACATGTGTGGCCCGAGCACGTCCGCCAGGGAACCCGCAGCAACGCTGAGCTTTTATAGATACCCGAGCATCACAAAGCACCTCCGGTCAGCGACGACGTCTCTACCCGCCCAGACCGGACGGCGTGGTACGGATCAACGGGAAGAACGCGTAGCGAGCAATGGGCCAAGACTGTCGGTACCTATCCGTAGTCTCTCAGAAGCAGGTTGTGTCGATATGTCGGGGCGGCGCGGCCGGGGCGCATCATGGCTTCCGGTCGCTCCATCGCCCCACTCCAGACTGGGGGGCCGATGTCGAGCATCGTGGGCGAGCGAGCGCGCGTACGTACGGCCTTTGAGCAGCCGACCTTGTCCTTGTTGCATCAGGGACACGCCGCCACCGTCATCGCGGTCTTCCGCACGACGTTCTCCAGGGACTCTCCCGTTGTGCCGGCACCTCGCCTGCACGCCATGGTGGATGCGCTGATGGACGAGCTACGTCTGGCCGGGTTGCCGGTGAAGGACGTACCGGTGGGTTCCGGCCGGGACCTGTGCCGCAAATGGCTCAGTGGTCAGTGGCTGATCCGTTCACTGGCTGAAGAGGGCGCCGAGCAGTACGCGCTGACCTCTCACGCGCAGGACGCGCTGCGTTTGGTCGAGCAGCTGATGAGGGAGCGCACCACGCTCTCCGAGCACCGGATCGCCACCATCCTGGAGCAGGCTCGGCGGTTCAACCGGGCGGCTAACCCCGATCGCGCGGCGCGGGTCAGCATCCTGGACTCCGAGATCGCCCGCCTCACCGAAGAGCGTGACCGGCTGAACGCCGGCGGCGAGATGGACCCGGTGGATGGCGACTACATGCTCCAGGGCTTCGCCGAGCTCACCGCCCTGGTCGCCGGGCTTCCCTCGGACTTCGCTCGCGTCTCGGAGTCGTTCACGTCCTTGCGTGAGCAAATCTTCCTGGCGCTGCGGGGGGAGGAGCGACCGGCCGGAGAGATCATCGATGAGTATCTGCTCCGCGCCGAGACGTTAGAAGAGGCGACCCAGGAGGGCCGTGCCTTCAGGGGTGCCTTCGATTTGCTACGCGACCAGGCTCTGGTGGAACAGCTGCGCGAAGACATCGCAGCTCTGCTCGAGCACCCCTTGGCCGAGCAGATTCTCACCGCCGCCGACCGCGCCGAGCTGCGGGGGACCGTCTCGCTGATTAGTCAGGGCCTGAGCCAGGTGATCGGAGAACGCGCGCGGGCCACCTCGGCCCTGCGGGAGTTCATTGTCACCCACGACCTGACCCGGGACCGTGAGCTGGATGCAACTCTTCGTGCTCTGGAGTCCGAGGTCGTGACCTGGATGCAGCATGCCGGCCCCAACAGCAAGGTCGCTCTGC
This sequence comes from Kineosporia aurantiaca JCM 3230, assembly GCA_000719025.1. Classification (GTDB taxonomy): domain Bacteria; phylum Actinomycetota; class Actinomycetes; order Actinomycetales; family Kineosporiaceae; genus Kineosporia; species Kineosporia aurantiaca. The sequence goes on along the minus strand of JODP01000006.1, from coordinate 209,079 downwards.
CGTTGGGAGCCCCACAGATCGAGGTGGCACTCCTGCGGGAACGCTTTCACGACAGCGCGGCGCCCACACCACCACCGCGGCTGGTGGACCCGACCGAACACCGTCCCGACGAACTGTCGATGCGTGACCTGCTGATGCAGGGCGGCCCGTCCCTGGAGGCACTGCGGCCGCGGTTGCAGGAACTCGGGCTGCCGTTTCTACCGGCCACCGCCGCTGCCCTCTTTCAGGACTTACCGGAGGAGCTGCGCAGGCCAGTGGAGATCTTCGGGGTCCTGCACTTGGCAGCGAATCTCGACGGTTTGGCGGTGCATGAGGACAAGGAGGTCTACGAGGCGGTCCGGCCCGACGGCACCACCAGAAGCCTGACGGCGCCCCGCGTTGCCAGGCCTTCCGATGCGCTTCATGGCCCACCGTCTGAGGCCGTAGAGACTACGGCCGCTAACAACGCTCTTGCGCAGGAGGGCGGGCAGTGAGCAGCGACGAGTACCGCCCGTGGGATGAGTTCGAGGTGGAAACCTCGGCGGCAAGCGCCAACGGCTCCGCGGGGCTCGACCCCAATCTTGAGAATGAGGACGATCTGGAGAGCACGTCCACCCTGTCCCTGTTCGAAGGCGACGAGGGGCGGCTGTTCATCGAGCAGCGCCGTGCCCTGGTGGCGCTGATCAAGGAACCGTTCATCAGTTCCCAGACGCATCAGGCCGAATGGAAGGTCCTGAGTGCAGACCCAGGCCCCATCCGCTCGCGCCTGAACGACATGTTCATGATGCTGGTCATCGATCTGGAACGCGAGGTCGCCTTCAAGAGGCAAGCCACTCCCGAAGGCAATGGCCGCGCCTTTCCGACGCTCTTCTACAACCACGCCTGGTCTCGCGAGGAGACCATCGTGCTGCTGTATCTGCGCAATCGCTTCCACACCGAGCAGGCAGCCGGCAACGGCAGGGCCTACGTCAACCGTGACGACATTCACGACTACGTCGCCCGCCTTCGCCCTTCGCATGCCACCGATCAGGCCCGTGATCACGGACGTACCGAGCGGGCCATCGACAGTGTCTACGGCAGCGGCCTGCTCCTGGGGCGTAAGAGCGCGGAGAGATTCGAGATCGCCCGCGCCATCGAGGTGATCATGCCGCTGTCGAAGTTGACCGAGCTGCTGGAGTGGCTCAGGCAGGAGAACAGGACCGATGACGAACAGAACTCAGCGGACGGGAGCTGACATGGGCGATGAACTCACGCTGGACCTCGACGGCCTGCACCCATCCGGCGACCCCCACCCGGGTCAGGCAGCCTTGGGCACGTTGCCCCTTCCAGGAGCGACACCCGGGACCGTGCAACACCGGCTCGAGACGATCCAGCTGGTCAACTGGGGCGGTTTCGAAGGTCACGTGGTCATCCCGATCGATCGGGATTCCACGCTCATGTCGGGCGCCTCCGGCTCGGGTAAATCCACCGCTCAGGACGCCTGGCTGGCCCTGCTGCAGCCGTCCGACACACCGTTCAACGGCGCCTCCAACGACGCGGTGCGGGGGCGGGCGCGATCCGGTCTGCAGCGAAACCTACTCTCCTACTTGCGAGGTCAGATCGACACCACCGAGGACGACCACGGGCAGGACAAGGCCAAGGTGCTGCGCGGCGAGAAGCTGGACACCTGGGGAGCGGTAGGGGCCACGTTCCGAGACGATCATGGCCGCCGGTTCACGGCGTTTCGCGCCTACTACGTCCCGGCTCGGGCACAACGCTCAAGCGACATCATCCACCGCATGTTCACCACCGAAGGTGAACTGAACCTCACGATCTTGGCCGATTTCACCGAGACCTTGCCTGCTGCCTTCGCACCGGCCCGAATCAGGGCCGTCTACCCGGGGGTGAAGGGTGGGACGAGTTATCAAGAGTTCTCAACAAGGCTGTTCTCCCGTCTGGGCATCGGAACCGCTGGCGACGGGCTCAAGGCGCTGCGTCTGCTGGCCAGGGTGCAGGCGGGACATCAGATTCGCACCGTGGACGAGCTGTACAAGGAGATGGTGCTGGAAAGGCCCTCGACCTTCACCCATGCGGACAAGGCCATCGAGCACTTCAACGCGCTCGAGGACTCCTACCTGGCCATGCACACCGAGCAGCAGAAGTACGAGCTGCTCAAACCGATCAAGACCTGGCACGGCGCACTGATCGAGGCTAAGGAACGTGAGCAGCGCATCGAGGACCTGGGCCTGGGAGCCAGCGGAGACTCCCCCATCAAGCTGTGGTGGCTGCGCCTGCTCGACCGGATTCTGGCTGAAGCTGCTGAGGCCAACAGTCAGGAGCGTCGTCTGGTCAGCGGCCAACTGAAGGAAGCAGAAAGCGTCGTCAAGCGTATGGAGACCGAGCTGGAGTCCCTGCGCCTCCAGCACGAGCAGGCGGGCGGTGGCGCGCTGCGGCAGATCGCGAGTGACATTGAGGCCGAGCAGCAGACGTTGCACGAGCGCACGCGCAGGCTCGAGACTCTGCGCGACCCGGCGGGCGTTCTGGCCCATCTATTTCCCGGCAGTCTTTCCAGCCAGACCGATTACGCCCAGCTTCAGAGGGCGGCTCAGCACTTCTTGCAGAAAAAGGGATCTGCGGGAGAGGCCATCCGCAAGGATCGAGATGGCCTGATTAAGGAGCAGGTTCGCCTCAGCGATCGCCGCGTGGCCCTGCGGGAGGAGCACCTCTCCTACGAGGGACGTACGGGTCGCATTCCGCCGGCCCTGGACAAGCTGCGGCACGAGGTCGCACGCGCCGCCGGGTTCTTGCCTGAGGATCTACCGTTCCTGGCCGAGCTCATCGACGTCGCCGAGGGTCAGGAGCAATGGCGGACCGCTATTGAGACGGTCTTGGGTGCCAGTGCACGTCGTCTTCTGGTACCGCTCGATCACTTGGAGCGCTTCTCCAGCGCCATCGATCCACTGCGGTTGACGGGCCGCATCACCTTCGAAGGCGTGCCGCTCAACGTCTGGGACGGAACCTTGCTGGGGACCGCGCATCCCGAACGGATATCCGGCAAGCTGCAGTTCAAGGACACACCGTTCACCTCCTGGGCGTTCCAGCACGTCTCTGCACCGGGCCGGGATGCTCTGTGCGTGCGGACCGCCCAGGAACTCAGCAACGGTGATGGCTACCGCGTGACCTTGGCCGGGCAGACTCGCGATGGACGACGTGGAGCACACGGTCGTTCTGACCGCCACAACATCATCGGCTTTTCCAACGCCGAAACACTGGCCGCCATCCAGGAAGAACTCACCGAGGTTGAAGACGCCCTGACACACCTCGACGGCCGGATCGAGGCCGTCGAGCAGCGCATCACACAGTTGGCCCGATGTGTGAGCGCCTGCGAGGCCGTTGACCGGGTGCCGTGGACCGATATCAATGTCCCCGCCTGCGTCGAACGTATCCAGGACCTGCGAGAGCGGCACGCAAGTATTCTCGCTAGTGACAACGTGCTGCAGACACTCGAGCGTCAGATAAACGAGCAGTCGTCCTCCCTCGAGGGCGCGCAACACCAACGCTTCCAGTTCCGGGAAACGTCAGAAAAGCTGCTGTCTGAGCAGAACACGCTCGTGTCCAAGCAGGACCGCACCACCCGGGACCTGGAGCGGATTGACGGTGAACAGCGCATCAGCCTGGAGCAGGAGCAAGCCGCCTTTCTTGATGCGCAGATGGCTCTGGCCACCGACAACGAACCCCCTCGCCACACGACGTTCGATGCCGATCTGGCGCGCCTGCAGCGGCATCTGGTCAGCGAACGGGCCAGCGCCCAGGTCAAGGTCGCGGACCTGAAAGGACGTATCGAGGACTGCTTCCAGCACTATCAGAGGCTCTGGGACGACCCTAACCTCGGGACCACGCTGTCCTCGTACCCCGACTATGCCCAGATCTTCGACGACATCGAGAAAACCGGGCTTCACCGCCGCCGCGACGAGTGGCGTCGCCGACTCACTGAATGGTCCGGCCAGGACCTCGTGCCCCTGGCCCACGCCATGGGCTCATCCCTCGACGAGATCGAAAACCGTCTCGTTCCCATCAACACCATCCTCGGCAGCCTCCCCTTCGGCGCGAACGCCAACCGCCTGCGGATCAACATGCGCCGACAGCAGTTCGAGCACGTCCGGAACTTCCGTCGCGAGCTGGGCAAGCTGTCGTCCCTGGCGACCCGGCAGCTCTCAGATGACCAGCTGGAGCAGCGGTTCGCCGACCTACAGATCTTCATGCACCAGATCCGCACCACCGACGACGACCGCGGCCTGCCCGGGCGGCGCGTTCGTGGCCGCACCACGACCGCGGGCGGTCCAGAACGAGACCGCGACCGCCTGCTCGATGTGCGCAAGCACGTCAAGATCACCGCCGAGTGCTACGACCTGGAGACCGGCGATCTGGTGTCCACGCACTCCTCACTGGGCGGAAAGTCAGGCGGTGAGTCCCAGGAGCTGATTGCCTTTATCGTCGGCGCTGCCCTGCGTTTCCGGCTCGGAGACGACTTGCGCGAACGTCCTAGCTTCGCCCCCGTCTTCCTCGACGAGGGCTTCATCAAGGCGGACGCCGAGTTCGCTGGCCGAGCCGTGAAGGCTTGGCTCGGTCTGGGCTTCCAACTCATCATTGGTGCCCCGCTGGACAAGGTCACCGGGCTCGAACCGCACATGAAGGAGCTACTGGCCATCACCAAGGATGCCCGCACGCACTACTCCTTCGTACACCGCATCCGGGACCGTGACGCCTTCCGCGCCGAGGTCGGTCCCACAGCGCCGGCGGGAGATGAGCGATGACATCCCCGGCGGCAGGCACCAAGGGCCGAAGTACCGGCGGCAAACGTGTCGCCGGGCTCAAGCCACCGGAGCTCATCGTCTGCGACGTCCGCTCGCGCCTGGACAAGTCGTGGCCGCAGACTGTCCTGGCAGAATGCGGCTGGCAGCTGAGCATCCCGGCACCACCCGCTATCGGTGAGGCCGGCCCGAAAAGCCCCGCACCCGCTGAGCCCGCACTCTGGCCCCATGCCTTTCCGATCGGCGATCCTTCGCCGCGAGTGCTGACCGACGACTTCGCGGCAGCCGTCACCCTGACCCACGCATGGCGAGACTGGAGCGCCCGCCACAGTCTTGCTCTGCGCCACAAGGGACGGCGAGTGATGGGGACGGAACAGGAGATCCCCACCCACCTGCTCGTACCCGACATCGACGCTGCCGCCCAGCTCACTGGATGGTGGGAGGAGCTCGGCACGGCTCGCACCCGGGCGTCGGTGCTGGCCCAGACCTATCCGCGGATGAAGGCCCCCGTACGGGCACTACGAGAAGCCGTGCGCCTCAGCGACCTGGACTTCGACATCCTCTGCCGGGCAGCAAACTGGTTCGTTGCCCGGGCCGGCGGAGGTGACGTCGTGCCCCTGACACCACGCCAGATCCCCATCGAGGGTATGCAGGCCAAGTGGCTCAACACGCGGCACGCGCTCCTGAGGAATCTCACCGACCTCGACGACCTAGTGTTGCTGCCGACCCATCCGCCACGTATCCACTTCTCCTACCTCGACCCCAACTACCGTGCCTCGGGCCTACGCAGACACGACAGCGCCACGGTCGGAGACCCGACTGTCCTCGCCTACACACCCGCGGTCGTGGTGATCAGCGAGAACAAGGACACGGCGATCCATTTCCCGGAGCTCAAAGGTGGCATCGCCGTCGAGGGTGTCGGGCGAGGCGGTACAACAGCAGCGACCTTCTCCTGGATCACCGGCACCGACTCGGTCTTCTACTGGGGCGACATGGACGCCGACGGCCTGGAGATCCTCGACGGATTCCGCGCAGCGGGCATCCCGGCCCGTTCTCTGCTCATGAGCTGGTCCGCCTACGAACGGTGGGAACGCTTCGGAACCAACGTCGACCAACACGGAAAACCTTTGCTCCCCCGGGTGCCTCGAGCCACTCCGCACCTGTCACCTGGGGAACGGGATCTGTACGAGGCTCTTTGCTCGGACGGCTGGACCCGGAATCGACGAGTCGAGCAGGAGCGAGTGCCGCTGAACGTAGCGGCCTCTGCTCTCCGGCAGGCAATCAAGCAAGGACCTTCGGGCGGCTGACGACGGACTCAGCCCACTCAGCGCCGAGTGATCGTGGTCGGCACCGAAATACACCGTGCTTCTTCTATTGTCGAAACTGTTGATAGATAAGCATTCACGCAATAATGGGGTTGTACGTCGTGGTTGACCTCGATGGTTGAGGACCGAGTACAAGGCGACAGCACGTCGAGGCGCTCCGGGGACACCCGGGGGTGCGGGGCCTTCACGTCGAGAGACATGAGGCACTCGGAGATCAAAGTAGCCGTTTACAGGAAGCGCTTTCTGTCGCCTGTTGGCCGAGGCATCGAACCGGATGTCGTCGTATCGCCGGCGCCGCAATGATCGTCTACGAGGACAAGCTGCGCGCAGACTTCGCGAAAATTGATCACTTGCGACCGGCAAGATGGCGATCGGCACCTACCAGGACACTTTCCAAGGTACCCTCGTGAAATCGACCGCTTACGCCTCATAAGTGGAGCAAAGGAGCCCCCCCTTGCCGACGGAAGAGATCGCAGAAAATCAGGATGAACTTCTACTTGCCCGATTCCTAGATAGCATCCCAAGCGAGACCGAACTAGGTCAATCAGCTTCAGATATTGGACACAAGGCCGGACTGCCAGATAGCTGGGTGCCTGGTTACGGGATTGCCGCAATCTCGCTACTGACAGCGTTTGGGGCATGCAGAAGACTCACGGATTCGACCGGCACAACCATATTTAGGGCCTCAAGTCAGCATTCCCATTACTTCATAAAGAGCTTGAGCGCCCACATTAAAGAGGGCCGACAGATTCTTCGGGACTGGGATAGGCATGCCAGCCCCGATGGTCCGATTGACATTCAAGACATGCTTAGAGGTTGTCTCATTTGGCCAGTTTCTTGTAACAAGTGATGGCGGCGCCGAGGGTGAGAAAGGCTGCGAAGTGGGAAGCCTTGCGTTCGTAGCGGATGGTCAGGCGGCGATAGCCGCTGAACCAGGCCATGGTTCGTTCGATGACCCAGCGGTAGCGGCCGAGTCGTTCGTTGGATTCGATGCCCTTGCGGGCGATGCGGGGCACGATCGCGCGCTCCCGCAGCCAGGCTCGGATCGCCGCAGAGTCGTACGCCTTGTCCGCGTGCAGCTTGTTCGGCTTACGCCGGCGCGGACCGCGCCGGGACCGGATCGCGGGAATGGCCCTGACCAGCGGCTTCAGGGCCTGGTTGTCGTTGGTGTTGGCCGCGCTGATCGCGACCGACAGCGGCAGACCGTTGCGATCGGACAGGGCGTGGATCTTCGATCCGGGCTTGCCTCGGTCCACGGGACTGGGCCCGGTCAGAGATCCCCTTTTTTGGCCCTCACGCTCGCGGCGTCCACCACGGCCCGGGACCAGTCAATTTCACCGGCTGCCCCGAGCTCGTCCAGGACCGCGCGGTGGATGCGGGGCCATAACCCGGCCGCGGTCCACTCACTGAACCGGCGGTGCGCGGTCTGGTACTTCACCCCGAAGGACGGTGGAAGGTACCGCCAGGCAACGCCGCTGGTCAGCACGAACACGATCGCCGTGAACATCGCCCGGTCCTCCACCCGTGGCCGCCCGCCACCTTGCGGGCGCGTTGGAGCCGGCGGAATCAACGGCTCCACGATCGCCCACAGCCCATCCGAGACCAGACGGCGAGACAGCTCATCCACGCGCCCGATCATGCCAAAACGGCCAGCTCATCCCTAATGAGACACGCTCTTAAGGGCCCACAGTTTCTTTATGCCGTGGAGCGGGAACGGAATCTTGCACGCGGCAAGATTCCGAAACTGCCCCTACGGGCCACTTCCGTGAGTCAAGTGATAATCAAGGCACATGTTCGATGGTACGGGGACCGCTTCCTAATGGAATACGACAAAATCGGCGCCATGTATCAGCTAATAGGTGGCCATGTGAGGGAAGATGACACCTCCGTCTTAGAGGCAGTTAGTCGCGAAATACGAGAAGAGCTACCCCGAAACAATTTCGACTTTGAATCGAGAGACAGTCTGCGCCAGCTGGCTTCTTCACAAGAAGTGCTTATGTCAAGAACTCTTGGTGTCAATACCGAATATAGTTTTACTATCTTTCACGTCCAATTCGGTTTGCAGCGACTGATCATTAAACCCGCGGTGAACAGATGGGTTTCATTGAAGGAACTTAAACAAGGACGAACTCGATCTGGTGATACAGTCGCGAATGATTGGGTGAGGATTGTCGATGACGTATTACCTGGTGGGGTGAGTAAGATTGACTCCAGCTTGGCTAAGCCGCAGTTCCTTCCGTGGAAGCAGGTCCTACGGGACCATCCTTGGGAGGTACTAGGCAGCATATTGGGAGTAGCGGGCCTGCTTCTGGGTGGCCTACAGCTCTACCTTATGTAGCAACCTCGCTCATTACCGCCAAAATCTTACCCCGGGACCTTGGGCACTGGTGGGGCAACGGCGTTCGAAACCGCTGCCGCTGACCTGCGCCAATCCCTGGTCCAAGGATTCACGAGACCAACGCCGCTATTTGGTACCTTAAACGGCGCAGCCGATTGGCAGTCCAAACCGGCAGGTCTTCCTCAACATCGACACTGTGCAACTGCAGCAACTGGTTTCGCCAACGTTCTGAATCCAAGCGACGTCCCAGTATTTCCGCGGAGGTTATGAGGTCAAGGTACGTGACATCGTTGAGACAGCCCGCATCCAGGGCCACCCGCGAAGCGCGCTCCGCTTGGTCCGGTCGCTTCTCGGCGAGCGAGCGCAGCGCGAGCGCATGCGCGATGTCGGTGATCAGGGCGGTGAGCTCGTCGATGATGGTGACGTCAAGCAGCCAGAGGTAGCCCTTGGGGCGGTGCTGGTCCAGTACGGGCCCGGTCACGAGGTCGAGTGCGGCTTGCAGGTCGTTGATGCCTTCGGGTCCTGCGTCGGTGGCGCGGGTGTAGAGCCTCCTGGCGAGATCGGCGTCGGTGAGCAGGTGTTCGATGTGGTAGCGGCCGCCGGATGGGTAGGTGTTGATCCTGGGCAGGTAGGGCTGCCCGGTGACGGGGTCGTTGCCGAGCCAGGCCCTGACGGTGCTGATGGTCTGGCGTGGCATGGCGGTGCTGGCTTTGCGGCCGGCGTCGCGCGGCCACAGGTTTTCGGCGAACTGGTCGGGGTCGAGGCCGGCCGGGTGTGCGGCGAGCAGGACGACGACCTCGGTCCACCAGGGGATGCGTCCGCGAGCGGGTGGCTGTCCGGCGGCGAGGACTTCGACGGGTCCCAGAAGCCGGACGCGAGGCCGCGTGGTCCGGCCGGAGTGCCACAGGCGCAGGTCGTCGTCGAGAGCCGGGTCGGCGCTGCGGGAGGCGGTGGGTGCCGGGGCCGGGTGGGGCGGCTGCACCGCCTCCGTTCTGCTGTCGTGACGGCCCCGGTGCAGCAACGTATTTGAGTGCGGTGGCGTGTGCTGGTCGTCATTCACGGGCCGCGTTTCCTGGCCCGCCGGTGAGGGCGTGAGCCACGGCGCTGGGCGGATGGCTGGTTGTTGTGCTGCGGCCAGGAGCGGGTGCAGGCGGTCGAGGTCCGTCTGGGTGACGGCGGCGGCGGTCAGGGGTGTGGCCGCGAAGCTGACGCTCAGACGCGAGCGGGCGCCCAGGACCAGGCGTACGGTTTCAGGCCGGGCCCCGGTGACGTCGTCGCTGAGAACCACGGTGCAGGAGGCAGTATCGGGTGGTTCTGCTCCTGGTGTCGTGCGCTGCGGCGCACTGCTGGCGTTACCGCCGCGCTCGTCGAGGACGTCGACGCCGAAAGATCCTTCTGGAGGTGCCGTTTTGGATCGCCCTGTTGACGCGCCGAGGAGATCGGCGAGGTTGGTCAGGTCGGGAGCCGTGGAGTGGATGCTCACGTGGTCGCGGCGCGCCGGCCGGGTGGTCCAGGGCAGGAAGGCCGGATCGGCCAGGGACAGCAGCAGGGCGCGCAGCAGGTCCGGTGCCTCCGGTCCTCTGCCGACCACGGCGATGCTGCCCGCGGCGATGACGTTCAGCAGCCAGACGTCCGGCTCTGCCGCTTGATCGGTGCCCTCGTCCTGCGGGCCGCCGGGTGCGTAGGGGCTGGCCGACGCCGTCGGGCTGGACCCGACCCAGGCCCATCGTCGGATGGGCTCGCTCTCCGGTGCCGGTCGTGGCGCGGCCGGGGCGCTGGATTGCTGGTCGCTCTGGATGTCGGGGATGTCAGCACGGGAGTCGAGGATCCAGCGGCCGGTGGCCGGATCAGCACGCCAGGGTGCGGGTGGACGCTGGCCCGCCGGGTGGGCCAGGACGAGTTCGATCTGCTGGGTGTCGAGCCGGGCGGCGAGGATCGCGACCGGCTCGAGGTCCTCAGCGTTCCGGGTGGCGTCAAGCGTCTGGAGCGCCGTGTAAAGGCGCTCGTGCAGGGCCCGGGCGATCCAGGCGCTGGTCGTGAGGCGTCGTTCGATCGGGACGAGATCGGGGGGTGTCAGAGCCGGCAGGTAACCGGGCTGGCGGGCGGCGGCCTGGTGACGGCGGTGGCGCTGGACGACGGCGTAGATACCGGCTGCCCCCAGGCTTGCCCCGAGGCTGGAGCCGGCGCCGAGCAGGAACATCCCGGTGGGGGCGGCCGGCGGAGCAGGGGCGACAGGAGCTGCTGGGCGGTCGGTCCCCTGCCGGTCGGCCGCAAGAGGATCCGGCAGGGCCGTCCGGGCGCTCACCGGAGCCATGGGCGGGCGGGACTCCGGTGTCAGCGCCGGGGTGTGGATGCGGGGGTCGTTGCGGGCGGCCGTCTCCCCCTGTCCGCGTTGTCCCGGCCGGCTCGGGTGCTCACGCCGGTCGGAGGCACCCGGGTGCAGGGCCTGCCCGGAGGTCCTGCCGGGGTGGACCGGGTCGGAGTTGGTGGGTGGGCCTGCCGGGTGGGCGGCGGTCGTGGTGGCGGCGATCGTGGGTGCGGCCACCAGGAAGGCGGCAATCAGGGAGCGGGCGAAGTCCTGGCTACCGGGCAGGAGCGGCAGCGTGGGCGCAGGGCGTTCGGCGACCTGGGCGCGCGCCTCGACGGTGACGGCCAGGACCAGGCTGGCCCAGCCGATCCAGGCTAGGGTGGCCATGAGGTGCAGGATCGTGTCGTCGGAGAAGTCCCCGACCTTCACGGCGTCCCAGGCCGGCAGGGGGTTGCCGATCAGGGCGTACAGCAGGATGGGCGTGCCGAACACGGTCAGGGCCAGGAATGCGGCCGCCGCCAGCGCCCGCACGTACAGCTGAAGTGCCCTCATCCCAAGGCCTCCTGAGACGCAGCCGCAGCCCTGAACACCGTTCCCGGTGGCGGCCCGTCAAGGTTGGCGATGGGTTGCGCCGGTCCGCCGCCGGCAGCGCCGACCAGGAGGGTGGCGCTGGCCGTGGCGGGCTGGGAGAGGTCCCGGTAGCCGAAGGCTTCCAGCAGCGTCGCGCGACAGGGGACACGGGCGGTGACGGTGACACTGGTGTCGGTGGCGTCCACGGTGACGGTGCCGGTGGCTCCGGCGTGAGAGAGCCAGGCCCTGCCGGCGGCGCGGGCGGCGGCGGGGTCGATGCGCAGGCGGGTGGGGTCGCCGGTGCGCAGGGATTCCTGGGTGACCTGGTCGGCGGCGGCCCGGGCGGCCTGGGAGGCGGTCTCCAGGGAGGCGCCGTGGGCGTTGAGGGCGCGGCTGATGTCGACGAAGAACGCGGTGAGCACGAACGCCAGGGCGACGAAGCCGATGATGAAGATGCTGCCCTGCCCGCTGTCGGACCGAGCACTTCGTCCAGGGTCTCGCCGGGCATCGTGCCGACGGGCGGGCCCGGTGTCGGTGCGACAGGACGCCGGTGCAGCGCACCGGTGGGTGAGGGTGAGTAAGCCTGCAGGCAAGCGGGTCACGAGGCGCTCCGGAAGGAACGGTGCTGCTCGAGGGGAGCGCTGGCCGTGGCGGACAGGGTGCGGTGGGCGGGGAACCCGGCGATGGCCACGACGGTCAGGTCGACCCGGCAGTGCACCGTCACGTCGACGCGGCCCCCGGCGTGGAACCGGCTGGTGTCGACCTCGACGTCGGGGATGCAGCTGTTTCCGGGCCCGGACAGGACATTCTCGGCCTCGGCCTGCGCGGCCTGGGTAGCTGCTTGGGGGGCGCTCTCCTGGCTGGCGGCGCGGGCCGCGGCGGCAGCGGCGGCACTGACGCGCCCGTCGGCCAGGACCAGGGTGCCCGCACCGATGCCCAGGCACAGGACCGTGATGACGATGACGGCCAGGATGACCATCTCGACGCTGAGGGACCCGCGCTCGCCCGCGAGAGTCGGGCGCCCGGGGCCAGGTGCCGCGAACGTGTCCCGGAAGGACTGCCGTTTCTCGGGTCCGGGCCGTAAGCGGGGCCGTAGATCAAGCCCTGGGCGACGCCCGCGCCGGACGGTGGTCCTCCCGCCGGCTGGCCGTTGAGGTCTGACAGAGCGCCGGTTCCGGCGGGGCTGCACCAGCATGGCGGTCACCGGCCCGGGGTGAACTGCTCGAGGCGGCCGGTGGCGTGGACGGTGAAGTCCGGCATGTGCAGGGCCGGCAACGGAATCTGGCGCGGGTGGGCGGTGATGGTGACCGTGACGTCGACGGCGGTTCGTGCGACGCGGATGTCCGGGTCCTGGACGAGCGGGGTGGCGACCTGGTCCAGATAGGCGCGAGCCTGGCTGATCGCCTCCCGGTCGCTGCCCTGGTAGATGCGGGCATGGTAGAGGCCGTACCGGGCTGCGCTCTGGGCGCTCTCGCGGGCCCAGACGTAGCCGAACACCTGCAGGACCATGACCACGAGCAGGATCAGGCCAGGGAACCAGACCAGCAGTTCCACCGTACTGACCCCGGCATCGCGCCCAGCAGCACCAGCACGCGGCCAGGCATCCGGCACCGGGAACCCTTCTTCACGACGGGAAAGGTCCCGCACCGGTGGCGCCGCCCCGGTGGGCGAACCGTTGCGCCGAGCCGGCACCAGGAACGGATCAGGTCCGCTTTGCTGGAGGCTGCGCGCGCGTAAAGCTGGTGCGAGACATGGTGTCCTGGTGGCGTTCACAGGTTGGCCACCGCGACCACTCCCGGGTACAGCAGGAGCAGAATGACCCCGGCGGCCACGACGAGGACGGCCAGGCGCATCGACTCGTCCCGCTGCCCGGCCTGGCCCAGAGCGTCGGACAGGGCGCGCCGGCGCATCCCGTCGGCCCGCTCCAGGAGCGTGTCGCGCACCTGGGCTCCCTCGTGGCTGACCAGTTCCGACAGGCGGCCCAATTGGGCGAGGTCGTCGACACCGATGCGGGTGCCGAGGTCGGTCAGCGCCTGCCAGTGCCCCTGACGGGCGCGGGCGGCCCGGTAGAGGGTGTCGCGCAGGACCCGCACCGGCCAGGTGGTGCCCGCCTCGGCCGCGGTGACCAGGGCCTCGGCGGGGGCGGCGGCCCCGGCCATCTCCAGGGCCGCCAGGTCGCACCACACCGGCAGGGCCCGCTCGAACTGCGCGCGGGCGATGCGGGCCTGCCGGCGCACGAACGTGTCCGGCAGCAGATAGGCACCGGCCGCCAGCAGGGCGGCCAGGACCAGGATGCCCAGGGCCGGAAGCGCCTCGCCGGTGGCCTGGTTCAGCGCGAACCCGGCACTGAGGCTCACCAGCCCGGCTGCGACGGCGGCGAGGATCTTCGCGGACAGGACCGCGTCGTGGTCGTACCCGGTGATGGCCAGGTCCGGCGCGCTGGCCCGCACGCTCACGCCCCGGCGGGCGGCCCAGAATCCGATGCCGGTCCAGGCCGCTCCCTCGCCGGGCGCGTCGCCAGCCGGGCCGGTGCGCGAGCCGAATCGATTCGCCTGTGCTCGGTTTCGGGCGTTCGGGGTGTTACTACCGGTGCGAGGAGTGGGCAGGGTGGCGGGTCCCGGGCGGGCGCGGGGTGGCCACAGGGCGTTGGCGAGGGCGGTGACGCTGAGCCCTCCCGCGAGACAGATCAGAAGGGTGATCACCAGTACCGCTCCTCGTCCGGGCCCGGTTCGGCCGGGCCGCTCGGGTCGCTCGCGCGGCCGGTGCCGCCAGGGAAGGTGTCCGGCCCGCGACCGGACGGCCAGTCATCGGATCGGGTCCCGGGCCCGGCCGTGGGTGAGGGCGGGAATCCGGGGCCACTGACCCTCGGGTCGTATCCCGGCGCGGATCTCCAGGCCTGCGGCGATGCGGTGCCCGCACCGGCCTGGTGGTCGAAGCTGAGGGCCAGGCCGGTGATGACGCGCTGCTGGCGGGCGCTCAGGTCACCGGCGGCCAGGAACCCGGGGCCGGCACTGGTGGTGTCCAGGCGGATCAGCCAGGTGAACCCCGCGCCCAGGACGGCGATGACCAGGGCCAGGACCGCCTGGCCGCCGGGCCCGTCGTAGGCGGCCATGTAGGCGGCGCCGACCGTGGACATCCAGGCCAGGACCACCAGGGTGACGGCGATGATGATCTGGACGCTGCGGTGGATACCGGCCCGGGCGGCCAGGATCTGGCGGCGCTGGGCCAGCTCGTGGGCGCCGGTGGTGACGATCCCGGACAGGACGTCGGGCAGGCGGTCACCGCGGCGGCGGGCGGCCAGGGTGAGGGCGGCCACGACGAAGTCGGCGCCCGGCACGGCCTGCAGCGGTGCCAGGGCTGCATCCAGCGGGTGGCGCAGGATCATCCGGCTGCGCACCTCCTCCAGCCCCGGGCGCAGCGACGGTGCGGCGCCCTCGACGCTGACGCCGATGGCCTGCTCGAGGCTGGCGCCGCCGGTGACGGTGTCGCGCAGGCCCTGGGTCCAGGTCAGCACCGCCTCCAGGACCTCGAGCTGGCGGTGCTCGCCGCGGCGCCCGGAGGCCACGGCCGGCCACGCCACCACCAGCCCGGCGCAGGCCAGGGCCGCGACCGGCCAGCCGGTCGCCCACCAGACCAGAGCACCGGCAGCCAGACTGGCGACCAGGCGGGCGAGGGCGGCCCGGCTGGGGCGAGTCAGCGCCTGTCCCCAGGCGGCGGCCCGGGCCAGCCCGGCCGGGGAAGAGCCGGCGCCCGGACCGCCCCTGGGGGCATCCGCGGGCAGGCGGGCCAGCAGGGGGCTCAGCTCCGAGGCCAGCAGGGCCAGGGAGCCCACGATGCAGACCGACAGCAGGACGGTCAGCGCCAGGGTGCCCACGTCGAGGCTGGCGATCTGGTCGTGGCTGGTGATGGGGTTGAGGTCGGCGATGCTCATTCCTCGCTCCGGGGAAGTCCGAGACGCTTCCACTCCGGTTCCGGGCGGGCGGCGTCCTGTTCGGGGGTGAGCAGGGGGTATCCGGTCCCCGAATACGCCGAGCGCCCGAAAGCGCTCCCGGCCACCGGGGTCGCCGGGGCCACGGCGGCACGAGCGACGGCCCGGTCGGCGGATCCGGCGAGGTCAACCGCGTCGACGGGGACGCCGGGCTGGGGAACCGGCGGCGCGGCGGCCTGGTGGCGGGCGCTGCGGCGGGTCGGGCGGGGCGTGCCCGGCCAGCTGGACGCACCTGTCGTGCGGGAGCTGTTCAGTGGTGAGGCGTCCCGGGCGCTGGGGCCATCGTGGACACCGTCGTGATCCCCGGTGCGGTAGCCGTGCGGAGCGGCGCCATCATCGGTCCAGGGATCGCCGACCCGGCCGAGGGCTGCGGTGTCATCGATGTCGTTGATGTGGTCGGCGTGGTCGGGACGGGGGTGGCGCGCGACGTCGGGGCTGGTGCGGGGGTCCCACCCCTGCCGGTCCAGGCGTGCCTCGGCGGCCGCGGGCCGGTGCTCCGGCCCCCAGTTGGGGTCCCCGAAACCCGTCGCGCGGGTGCCCATGGCTGGCCGTGTCGCTGGATCACCGGACGCCGGCTGCTGCCAAGGTCGGGGCCCTGCGCGACCCGAGGAGACCTGATCCTGCCCTGGCAGGGATGTTTGCCCGCGGAGTGGGCCGGTGGCGGCCGGGTCCGGGCGTCGTGCGCCCAGGTCGATGACGGGTCCGGTCGGCGGTGAGCCCGGGAAACCTGCTCTCGGAAGCCCGGACACGGCCAGACCGGCTGGGCTGGTGACGAGGTTGGGCCGGTCCGAGCTTATCGGGTCGCTGGCACTGACAGAGGGGGACGCTGCGAACCGTGCGGGCTCCTCGTCTAGGAGGTCAGGATGGTGGGCGGGAGTGAGAGTTTCCGGCTGGTAGCCGTGGGCGAGCGGTTCACGGGGACCGTGATCGTCATCGGGCAGGTGCAGGGTGCTCCGGGCGACCACGGCCGCCTGAACGGCCATCTCGTCTTTCTCGGACGCACTGACGCGGCCATCCTCCCGGTGCACGGGATCCTCGAGCCGAAGATGCGGGATGCCCGCCGGATCAGCGACGTTGGCGCTCTCCTCGAGGCCACCCCATGCAGCCGATCCGGCCGATCCGGTCGGTGCGGTCCATCCCGCTGGCTCGCCCGGGGCTGGTGGCATGTCATGGGCGGATCGAGCAGGCAAGGCCACCGGTTCTGCCACACCGCCGGTCCGCCCGGGAACGGCGACCGTCCGGGTGAAGTCCCGCACGTCGCTGGCCGTGGGCCGCACGGACGACGCGGAAGACGTGGACGGCCGGCGCTGGCCTGAACGCTCCGCTGGATGGCGGCGGGCGCCGGACCGTGCGGACCGGCTCGGCTCAGCGTTAAGCCGCTCCCCCAGTTCGTCGGTGTACCCGTGACGGGCCAGCAGAGCGGCCCGTTTCAGCGGGATCCGCGGATCCCGGCGGGCCGGCTGGCGGGTCTCCCTCTCCGATGACGAAGAGCCGGTCCGCGAGGCACGCGCGCTCCGTCCTGCCGGGCGATCGGCCCTCTCCCCGGACCGCGGATGCGATCCGAACCGCTCCCGCGGGCCGGGCTCGAAAGGTCCGGGGATCTGCGCCGGCTCAGGTGAGGCGAAGATCGTTGCGTGCGAGACCGTCTCGCCCTGGGATCCGGAGATCTCCAGGATCTCGGTGACCACCCGCCGGGAACCGGCGCCGTGATCGACGTAGACGACAAAGTCGATGGCCTGGCCGATCAGGGCCGCGGCGGTGGCGGGCTGGATCGGCTCACGCAGCGCCCCCAGATTGATGATCAGGCGAGCCACCGCACCGTAGGCGGTGCGGGCGTGGATGGTCGACATCGACCCGTCCGTACCCTGCAGCATGGCCTCCAGCATCGCCCGGGCCTCCTCACCACCCAGGACCTCCCCGAAGATCAGGCGGTCGGGGTTCATCCGCTTGGACCGGCGCACCAGGTCCGCGCCGTCCAGACCGCCCTTGCCGTCCGGGGAGGGCAGAACCGTCTCCAGTTCCACGACCTCGGGATGCAGAGACCGGTCGCGCTTGAGCCGTAACTCCAGGGCCTGCTCGATGGTCACGATGCGCTCGGAGGCCGGGATGGCGTTGGCCATCGCCCGCAGCAGGGTGGTCTTGCCGGCGTTCGTGGCCCCGACGATGAGGATGTTCGCGCGGGCCCGCACCGCCGCGATCAGGAACGCCGCGCACTGGCGGTCCAGCGTCCCCAGTTCCACCAGGCTCAGCGCATCCGGGTACCGGCGGGGCGGCTCGTCCAGGAACGCCTGCGGGCCGAGGCGGTCACGCCGGATCGACACCTGCGGCCGGGCCGAGGCGGCCAGCAGACCCGAGACCCGCACCCCACCGGGCAGGCCGATGTCCAGCTGCGGGTGCACCAGGCTCCAAGGGCGTGCTACGGCGCCCGCGTAACTGGCCACCGCGCGCAGGATCTCGACCAGTTCCTCGTCGGAGTCGGCCACCGGGTCCAGCCGCACCCGGCCGCGGGAGGCGTACGTCGCCCACACCTCGTCGTAGCCGTCGAGGTCCAGGTTCTCCAGGTCCTCATCGTCCAGCAGCGGCTGCAGAGGGCCCGCGCCGTAGATGGCCGCCTCGACGGCCTTGGCCAGCCTCCCGTCCCGCGAACCCTCCGGCACCGGGTGCCCGGCCGCCAGGTGCTCGGCGCCCATGTTCTCGATGGCCTCGGCGATCAGGGTCAGCGCCAGCTGTCTCTCGCTGGGCACGCTCAGCTCCGGCTGCCCGGCCTGGGAGCGCTCGATCCGCCGGACCGTGAGTTCCTTGGCCACGCGCGCCCGCAGTTCACGGACCAGTGCGTACTTCACCTGAATCCCCCCGTCCGGCAGACTGCTCCTGCGGCAAGCCAGGTCACGGTGCTGGCCAGCGAGCAGATCTCACGTGCGGATGCGCTCATGACCCGCTCACCTTCACCAGGCCGATCTCTCCCCAACTGCTGGCCACCAGCAGCGGCCCCGAGGCGTCGGTCGCCACCTGCACCGTCACCACGAGATCCCCCGAGCTCGAGGGATCCTCGGTCAGGCCGGTGATGAGCGCCGCGTCGGCCAGGACCGGGGCAACCGCACTGCCGGCCGAGCCGCCCGTCTGGGTCGCCGCGACGCTGTCATGGGCGGGAATCTGCACCACCCGGACGGTGTCACCCGGCTGCAGACCCTCGGGAACCAGACCGACCGGAACGGTGATCCCGACGCTCGCCTGGCCCGCCGGGTCGGCCTGGGCCTGGGTTCGCGAACTGACCGCACTGGTCTGCAGAATGGCGCCGGGCTCCAGGGTGTAGGCGGCGCGATGGCCCACCACCCGGCTCAGCTGGTCCGCGCCGATGGCCGAGAAATTCCCGGCGACTGGCACTGTCGTCAGATCGGCCCGCGTGATGACCGCCGACTCCGGCACCCGCCGTGCCAGGACCAGCACCGCCGTCTTCGCCCCGGCCCGGTGAATCATCACCGCCATGGCGAGCACCACCAGCACGCACAGGACCAGCAGGAGCAGAACCCGCACCGGGCTCCACCGGCGCGCCGGCTGCGGTTCCCGTACGGCCACCGGCAGACGGAAAGGCCCGGCCGTCATGAGCGCCCCACCGCCGCCGCCTCCAGAACCGTCACCGGCTGATCCGCTGTCGTCGTCAGCACACCCAGATCCCCTCCGGCTCCACCAGAGCCGGTCCACGAAATGTCATAAGGAACGCTCACTCTGAGGTCAACATCGGTGCCCGACCGACTGAACAACAGCGCGCAGCCACCATCAGTCGGTCTGGCTGAACCGTCGGCGGACGTCCACGCCCGTCCCGGTCCTGCACACGAGGTGCTCGTTCCCCCGGCCGAGATGAGCATCGTGCGCGGACGAGCCGTCACCCTCGCCCACGCTGTGCCAGCCCGTGCCGTGGCTGTCTTCTGATTCCAAGAGTTTTCGAGCCAGACCCAGGTGTAGACGTTGACCCACGTCGAGCCAGCTGGCGAGTGGGCCAGACGGGGATCGGGAAGCCGGAGGGCGTTCTTGGCCTGCTCCGCAAGCACTACGGGGTCGACCGCAATAGCTACGGTCTCTTCATCACCGGGCGCCCAGAATGTGTTCGCCACTGGGATGAGATCTTTCGTCAACGGACACGTTCGCACGTAGATCGCGCCACTGGAATTGCCCAACCAGGCAGGATCCGATGCAGGAGGCTGCGGATCCAACCGAGAAGTATTACAAAGATCTTGATATGTACTTCGGCTTCTTGTGGGCACTCCGACCCCCTTGGAGTTGGCCCCATCTCGCGAAGCCACCCTGTGCGGTACGACTTCCTTGGATTGAGCGTCCACAATGCAGAAGCGCCAGTTTTCGTAGCATGTCGCTCCCCCTTTGTCGCCGGGAGGCCCTTTGGCAACCGCCGTTGCACCGCTTTCGAGCAGAACCGAGAACATCAGGCAAGCCACGATCCCCAACCTCAGGGCTGACATGTGCCCTCGTGTTGCGCGACGGCAGACCGCACGCCCCAGCGCCCCTTCACGTTGATCACTTCGATATCGGATCGATACGGCTCTTCGAGGTCTTGAGCTCCCGCCAGCTTCAATCGCTTACCGGTTTCACGGTTGTAAGGAACGAACAAGCCCTGTGGAACATGACAATCGATG
This sequence comes from Kineosporia aurantiaca JCM 3230, assembly GCA_000719025.1. GTDB lineage: Bacteria > Actinomycetota > Actinomycetes > Actinomycetales > Kineosporiaceae > Kineosporia > Kineosporia aurantiaca. The sequence goes on along the minus strand of JODP01000006.1, from coordinate 189,132 downwards.
AGCTTCACCAACGGATAGGGCGAGCCGTTGAGGCTGACCTCATCGACCTTCACATGCGATTGTGGCTCCGAGCCGCGAAACTCAGCATCGTAGGATGCCAGCACATGCAAGAAGACGATCGTCTCAGACTCGACAGGGTCAAACGACCATTTCCTGAAGTCCGCTTCTTGGGTAAGAGATTCGCCCTTTTCGACAGGATTCTCCAGCGCCTTGTTTGAAGCACGGTCGAATGCCTCGTATGCGTCGATCGCCTTCTGCACCTCGGGATCCACTGCGGGCGACGACGAGGTGGGAGACGATGCATTCGAAGCAGACGGCGTCGACGCCGGTTCGCTGCCGGAGCCTGAGCAACCGGCCAATAGAGCGAGCGCCAAGCCCGCCACAACGGCACTGCCGATCTGCCTGTCCACCGGTGCTCTCCCTGTCGAAGATTGCGAGGTTCTCGTCAGTGCAACCATTCACTTACTCTCCGCCATCATTCGATGTCAAGACATTCCAGACATACGTGATCTTCTCTTGTCTCGGCGAAATGCCGAAAATGGCGCTCAACCTGTGCGTTTCTTATCGCGCGTCAGGGGCAGCGGCTCCCTGCAGCCTTCGGTAGCCAGCCTCGTATGCACTCGCCGTACCGGGCTGTATCGGGGCCACTGGGTTGAGCGCGTGGCCGGGGTTGATGGCCCAGTGACCGTCGTCCCAGATCATGGCCTCGCAGTGCGTGAAGTACTTACGTGAAGCCTTCGCGGATTCGCCGACCTCGGTGCGAGCGCGACGGATCTCGAGGACGACGCAGACGGTGTGACGGTCCGCCGGTTCGATGTGTGCGAGTCGGGCCATGACCGGCAGGGTCGTCACGGTTTTCGAACCCGCCCGCTCCTTGGCGCGGACCTGATGGACGAGATCGGTGAGCGTCCAGGAGCCGAGTTGGGTCCTGATGGAGCCGGCCGACCACGTCCGCAGGACTCGGTCGGCACGCTCGGCGTGGTCGTCGAGCGCCGCCAGGTCGATCGCGGCCAACTGGGCCACCGCTCCCTCGCTCGACTGCGGGTACCCGGTCGCGACGCCTGCCGGACCGGTCACTGTCGAGGCAGGCAGTACCAGCGGCGCCCGGTCGGTGGGTTGAGAGGGCTGCGAGGACTGGGACCGACCTCCGATATCAGAGCCTTCCTCGCTGCCCGTCGTGACGGCTGAGGGTTGCTCCATGTCACCGGTCGAGGGATGCACGGCCCTCTGATCGATCGCCCTCGCAGGGTGCGGCGAGAACCCGGTGTCGGATCCTCCACCGAGGAACGAGGCGAGAGACAGCACCAGTCCGCTCACGAGGATCACGATGATGCCGCCGGCGCCGATGACGAGGGCCACGATCCTGCGGCGCGGTGTCCTGGTGGGGTCGTATCGGCGAGGGCGGGGGCCGCGGTGGTGAAGCATCAGGGTCTCCTGTCTGAAGGTCTGGCCGGTCGGCCGTCTTCAGGAGACCTGGTGCTTGTTCCACTACTTGTTCCACTTTGCCGTGACCAGCAGGTTCTTGGCGGTTAACCGCCGCTCGAGGGGTGCCGGTGAGAGCGCACGCCACGCTCAGGGAGCGCCTCCACGGTCCCGTTGCTCGTCCTGCACCGACCCGGAGCGCTCCTTCGCGTGCAGTGAGGACATCGTGGACCGGCCCGCTCTCAGGGTGGCGACCTTCTCTCGCACGTCGTTCGCTGAGCAGTCGCCTACCGTGCAGCGGAGCTTTTGATGGCTCAGCATCCGGTGGCAGACGGGCGCGTCATGCCCGGCCGCGCGCCAGACGTTGGGAGGAAGCTAGATGCTGGGCAAGCCGGGGATGAGCGCATCTATGGGGGCGCGTCATCACCCAGCGTGTTGTCGGCCCGCACTCGCTCAGAGTGATGCGACCCTGCAGAGCGCGCGCAGGAGCCTGACAAGGTCTTCTCGCCGCTTCAAGGGTGAGCGCCCGACGCCCGGTGAGCCTGGTACGCGGTCGGCTCCCGCCGACGCTCGGTGGCAGCCGATGAGGGATCTCTCCGGCCGGCTCCCGCTGCTGCCGTCGCTCATCACCACGATAACCACCTGGCGAGAGACCGGTATCTGCGAGGTACGGGGCGGCGCGTCTACCGTTCCGCGCGGGGCCGGGCGGAATCGGCCGGACGGGGATGGAAGGTATCGCCGTGTCTCTTCATGACCAGGCTCCAGTCCGGGCCCGAGGCGCTCGACCACGCACGCAGGATCAGTGCGCGGCCCTCGTCGACCTGCGCCTGGTCGATGGTGCGGCGGTTGCAGGTGACCCCCGACGGAGTGATCTCAATGTGCCAGCTATCGCTCTCGTCCAGGTCGAATCCGTGGGCGAAGTGCCACAGGGCCAGAGTGCGCAGTTCGTGGCGGGACCAGCGGAGCATCGGTACACGGTAACCGGCGACTCTGCCGATCAGCGAGTTCCCTGACCGAGGTGCTTGATCTCCTGCGCTGGTCCTCGCGGGAGTTCCAGGAAGCCGGCGACCACGTCCATACTCTCGCTGTTCCGCAAACCTTTCGCTGGTCCTGGCCTCGACCGGGGCGTACCGATGAGGCATCGTCCCTGCGCCACACCGTGCACGTCCAGGGGCTACCCCACACCATTCAGGTACGGGCACCTACGGAGGCGTCAGCACCTGGTACCTGGAACACCGCCGTCGAAACGAGCAGCGATCCGGTGTCCTGGCCGGGGCTATCGCCCTGGCTGCCCGAGGTACCGGCGGGACGCCGAACATCGTTTCAGCAGATCAGGGTCGCCGCCGAGACACCGCGATGAGGTCGACGTCTGGACGCTCACCGGCCCGCATGACCTGGATGCCGGAGCCACGGGGAGGCACTCGGTATCCCGACTTCCGCCGGGTGTCGCCACATCCCCGTCCACCAAAGTCATTGTCCGGCGGTGTTTCCCTTGTCGCAGTCGGGTGGCCCATTCCCAATCGCTGCAATCCAGACTTTTGTTACACAAAGCCCTGCGCCGGGTGCTACGTCCGGGATAGAAGTGAGTCATGAGAAGATCCAAAGTCCCGGTCCTGCTGGCAATTGCGGTTACAACCGTCGTCACCGGGTTCGTCGCGCTTCCCGCCGACGCGGCCGTCGCCTGCTCGATCACCGCCGCCCCCACCAAGGTCGTCGTGGCTCTCGAGGTCAACCGGGTGTCGCTGGTCCCGACCACGTCCTGCCCGGACGGTTCCGCAGTGGAGTTCGGCTACCGGACCACCTGGCCGGAGGGTGTGCCCTCGGCCACGCAAGCTCCCGGCTACCGGATGAAGACCTATTTCAACGGCGATCCCAAGGCTCTGAGTACCGAGGGCGACTACCCCTTCGGCATCGATCCGGCGGCCGGCAACGTCCTGGCCGGACAGCCGATGCAGGCGAGCTACACCGCCTTCGTCGACGAGGACAAGGACAACATCAAGGACGCAGGAGAGACCGCCTTCACCTACGACACCACGCTGACGATCCTGCGGGCAACCCGCATCACCGACTTCTCCACTTCGTCGACCGGCGCCGCGCTCGGATCCACGGTCTCGTTCAGCGCGACCGCCCAGCGGGCCGACTGGGAGACCGAGTCGTGGCGGACGATCAACGCCTGGAGCCTCTTTGACGTGCAGTTCAAGGCGGAGGGCACGGACCAGTGGACGACGGTGGCGGAGAAGCGGGGCGGGTTCACCGAGATCGAGGCGCCGTTCACGGGAGCGGGTGACTTCCGGGTGAAGTACCGCGGTGACGTGGTCAGCGGGGTCTCGTACAGCGATCCGGTGCACATCGGCGTCGCCTGAACCCAGGCGCCTCGCGCAGGCGCGGCGGGTGGGGCCTGAGCGGTCGGCGCGGGGGACGCCGGCCGCTCACAGGATGTCGCCCTCGCCCTCGCGGCTAAAGTGCGCGCGACCAAGGTTCGCAGCCTTCTCCTCAGACCTCGGGGTCGGCGCCTGCGGCCAGGGCAATACCGATGCCCGTCAGGCCGAGCAGAGCGCTGGCATTGGAGGTGAGTGCGAAGCTCGCCTGCGAAAGGGCACGGCGCGGTCCGCCGTGGTGAAAGGTATTGTGCAGAGCCAGGGTAGAGGCGACTGGTGGTGATAAAGTTTTGGCTCACGGGACGCTATCAGGAGGTGTACCGGGCTGCTTTATGGTCAACCCGCCAGCCGACGGGGTACTCGGCGAAGCCCAGACTGCCCTCGGGGAAGTCATCAGCGATCTGCTCGATGAATCCGGCGGCCTCGGAGGAGGCCCCGAACACCCCCAGAACCACCTCCGGTTCGTCCGGGGCATCGGTGGAGACGATCCATACCGACTCGATGCGCATCGCCGCAGTATGGCAGACAAGGGCCTGGGGCCATCTGGTGGTCGCTTGTTAGCTCCGGGCCATGGTGCCCGCGGTCATATGTTCTCTGACCGCCGTTTTCGTCATGCTGCTCGCAGCACGCTCTGTGCAGCAGAAGGTTGCGTGGCCAACGACTGCCCCGGGTGGAAATTTCATCGCTCTTCGCCCGAGCTGCCTCGCGTGCAAGGATGACGGACGACAAAAGCTCGGCGCAACATCGGCGGAACTGGGCTCGTGCCAGGCCGAACGTCACAAACGCGTTGGCCTGATCCTTGTCACGATCCTTGTCGCCGTGGATGTGGACCAGACGAACCACCGCGAGCCCGCACAACAGGTGATCGACTGCATATCAGTTCCCCCTGCCCGCCGAGCATGGCAGATTCTCCTGCCCGCGGAGAACGTGCTCCGACCGCCCTCGGGGCTGCGCCGGAGCACCATTCAGCAACCGGCGACAGGTGCACCGGTCGTTCAGGGCCCGGATCCCGCGACGATGAGGGCCGGAGTCTCACACCGGAGGCGGATCGCTTCTCTCGCCCGGGCCGCATTCATTAGGCCATGCGGCCAACGGTCATCATGCTCGGGACCAGAAGGGTCGCTACCCCCACCGACGCCGGCTTTGCACGTACCGGACGGGAATCTCGGACGGATCGAGCGGACGCTCCACCACGGGCCTGACCGTTGCCGGCGTGATGCGCTCGCGTTCGTGTTCTTCCTCCATCCTCTGGGCGAACATCGCGCCGCCCTGGTGTGCATCGTCCTTCATAGCGTCAATCAGGCGGGCGAGGAGGATGTCCAGGCGGCGTACTTCGGCCTCGGCGGCGACCAAGCGCTCTTGAAACGTCACGGCACGATGCCCACACCACTGGCGCAGCAGCTCATGCTGGGGCCTGAGATGCTCGCGGTACCAGCGGTACTCCCACTCCGGTGAGGTTTCCACCTCGCGTTTCTCGAGGGGGTGCTCACGGTGAAAGCCACGCTTGCATTTCTCCCTGGCGATCTTCTCTTCCTCGACGACCGCGCCCAGGACGCGCATCGAGTGCATCCTGCACAGGCGTTCGGCGATCAGCAGGCTCCCCTCGCAGGAGAGCATGAGGGCACCGCTCAGATCGAAAGATGCTACCGAGGAGAGAACGTCATCGACGGGCGCGCGCATGAGATCAGCGAGCGCCTGCTGGTCGTGGACGGCCGTGGCGAAGCGGATCGGTTTCCATTCCCACGTCGCCACCTCGGGCGGCAGGAGGAGTTCGTACACGACCTCAACGGCGGCCTCCTCCACCGTGTCGATCTCGAACCCGGACAGCCGCTGCCAGTTGGCCATGAGCTCGTCGTATTCCCCGACCTTCGACCACGGCGCCCGCAGGCGTGAACCCGGCACATTCTCCGCCTGGCCGGCCCGGTCGCCGTCGAGGAACTCCACCTGCACGCGGGCACTGTTCTTCTTCGGCATCACGCTCAGCACCCGAACGCGCTGCGACGGTGGGCTGTCCCCTACCCGGTAGACCCACTCGGTGCCGATGCGCAGTTCTTCGATGTCAGGCTTCTTCACGGATGGTCCTCATCGCTGGAGGCTTTGGCGCACTGACCGACGAGCCGTGGTGGCCATCCCTGACGGACCTTTACGGATCCCGCCGGAATGATCCGTCGACGACGTGGCGATGGGACTGGGCAGACCCGCGAACTCCGGTCACGCCGGCGGTGGCATGCTGACGATCCGGCACGGTAATGGCGATGGCGGCATTGCGCGCCCTCGGATCATGAACTCAGGTCGTCGCTACCCCATCAAGCAGAACACCCAGGCGCAGTCCGAACTCAGCAGTCGCGATCTCGGCCGCCCGGTGTGGGGTCACGGCTGCTCGCGGACTGCGCCACAGGAGAGCCCCGTTCAGCGTCACGACCCCGATGAAGTGCTTCGGGTTGGACGCCGCCGGTTCGACCCGCACCTGCAGCGCCACGTCCCGCAGCGCGTCCGGAGATCCGAGGTACTCCACGTTCTCGTCCGACGTCATGACAAGGATGCTACCAATGGTGACGTATCGGATACCCATCGTCAGATCATGGGTCCGTGGCCGGCCCAGGACCGCACGCACTGCCCCAGCGGGCCTTACCGCCGGTCCCACCAGGACTTTCACGCCATCCCTTGGGCGGGACCGTGAGTTTCACTGCGCCGCAGTCACCCGTGAGGATTCCTGACAGGGTCTTCTTCTCGGCAGTGTCGATGCTCAGGTTCCACCGGTACTTGATGGCGATCCAGTGGCGGGGTACGTGCACCGAATCTTGGCCGGCAGCCATTCGGCGGGATCGTGGTCACTCTTGGACTGGTTGACGGTGTCGGTGATCGCGTCCAGCGTCCAGTTGTAGTCCAGGTCGTAGGCGGTCCGCCGGCTGGCCTTCCACATTCAGGCCCCGGACGTCCACGCCTGGCTCAAGGCCACGACGTGGCCGATCTCAACGTCGCTCGCCGTGGCCCAGGTCATTCCGTCGTACCAGGACTTCCACTGAGCCCTTTCCCATCTCCCCCGTCACAGGGGTTTGGGGAAACAGAGGTGCGCGTGGCGGTGAGGCAACGGGGTGAAGCCCTCGGTGGGATCACGAATGTGCAGATCGAGATCCTGCACCAGGAGCTTCGGGGTCTTGTCTACCCGTGAGCCCACTCCAACCTGCACCGTCAGTCAATGATCATGATCTGAACGGCGCTCACCAAGGGCGTGGCGTGGGCAGGGCTGGAACGGACCTTGCGTGGCAGGCCAGTCAACGTGGTCAGGGACGCGCGTGAAGGAACCAGGTGTCGACGTGAGACAAGATCCGCGCCAGATCGATCTCCAGTAAGCCGATGTTCCCGGCCAGAGTCAGCTGCTGGTAGGCCAGGTTCACGGCGTCCGGCCCGAACTCCGGACGCCGCGGGGTCACGAACTGCATCATCGTTCCCCACGACGCAACGATCTCGGCGCCCCACTTCTCGTGCCATTGCCGCAGGCACGCGGCCAGGACCGCCTTGTCCTCTTCCCCGTAGTAGTCCAGCCACGCCACCGACAGCCAGGCACTGGTGGTCGGCAGCAACGCGAACTGCGCACGTTCGGGTACATACCAGTCCAGAGCTTCGGGCGTCTGCTGCGCGCTGGCCCTGCGAAAACCGGGCGGCCAGAGGCCCGTCACCAGTGATCCGATCGAGCAGGTAGCGCTGCAGCGCCTCAGAGGTCGCACCCTGCGGGATGCCAGGCAGGACCTCACGCGCTGCAGCCTCGGCGTCCCATTCCGGGCCGATGGGTCGGAAATCGAGGAAGGATTTAACCCCATCCAGATCAACCGGCTCCCCAGGCTGGATGCCCCTCCACTGGTAGTACCTCTGGTGCCACGGGTCTGGGGCCAGTGAGGCAGTCTCCAGTTCGGCGAGCTCAGCCGGCCCTACCTCCCCGAACCAGTTCGCATCTTCCTCACCGTCAACCGCGACCGGGCGCCGACCCGTCAGCGACATGACCCCCCGGGCCGCCCTCCAGCCGGTCAGCACATCGCTGGGATCAGGCCATTCGACCAGCAGCACGTCATCAGAGTCCGGGTCCTGCATGACCGGCATTCCTTCCAATACCGTTCCCCGGAACGCAGCCATGATCTCGTCAGGATCGTCCATCACGCGATGATCATTGCATCTCGGCTCGACACGTTCATGGCAGAGCGATCAACCTGCGAATGAAGCTCCTGGTGGGCATTTCGATCAGCAATCGCGATCTCACCAGCAGTCTCTGCATGCCGACGCCGCTACTCCGTGCGCCTTAACCGCCTGTTCCGGTCCCCCCGGAACGACCTGCCGGAGCCTCATCGCCGACCGGTGGCCACCGTCATCTCACTCGAGAAGCCGTACGTCGCGAGTATGGGCCCACCCGCTCAGTTTCCGGCGGCCCGGTACGCCTGGAGGATCTCCGCGCTGATACGGCCGCGTGAGGAGACCTCGTACCCGTTGGACTCGGCCCACGCTCGGACAGCCCTGGTGTCCACACCGGTCTCCACGACGCTCAAAGCGCGTCCCTTGCGTCCACCGGTGCGGCGGGCCGAGGCGATGAAGGGCTCGAAGTCCTTACGCAGTTTGGCCGCGTTCTTCTCGGTCAGGTCAATCTGATACGTGATGCCGTCGAGGCTGAGCTCGATGGTTTCTACGGCCTTTGATTTGCCGTCAAGGTCATCCGTCAATTCTACGGTCGTTTTCGTCGCCATGATCGCATCCTTCGGATCACGGCCAGCAAAGTCAAAATGAACACGGCCGGATGGAGGAAGGACCCGGTTCTGCGTTCGGCCATTCATCCGGCACGGCCCCGATACCCGCGAGTCATCGGTGACGTCAGGATTCATTCCCGATCCAGGTCTCACCGGCGATTCCTGCGCATGCTCCACCGGGAAACTGGGATCGCGATCACCCTCGTGTCAGGACGCCACGGAGTCGAGGATCCACGATGCGCTGGCCGTTTCGCTTCTGGACCAGTCCCCAGACTGCGGAACGTCAGCGGGTCAAGGCGGGCACCAGCCGAGCCAATTCGGCATAACTGGGGCGCATTCCGCGTACCTGCATCACCCCCAGCGTGCTCAGGTGGGGCAGGTCCAGGAGGGGGGTGTAGTCCAGGTCGTCCACGACGAGCGTGTGTAGCCACAGCCTCTGCAGCTGGGGCAGGTCCCGCAGGAAGGCGATCGAATCAACGTGCGCGCGCCAGTTGGAGAACCCTCCCCCGCCGAGTTCGAGGTCGACAAGGTTCTTCATCCCGGCCAGGGGAGTGAGATCCCTGACGTGCTGGAGTCCCTCTACTGCAAGGCAGGTCACCTCGGTCAAGACGGCCAGGGGAGCCAGCGTCCGGACGGATGTTGCCCTTCCCAAGTCGAGTCTTCGCAGGTTTCGCATACCAATCAGTACCGAAAGTTCCTCGTAGTCGCCCCACTTCACGGCAAGAGACGTTAATTGCTCCTGTGCAGACAGACTCGCGAACAGACGCTTGGGAGTGCGGCTTACGAAGCGTAGGCTCTCGATCGGAGTCGGCCCGGAAGCGAAGAAGTCGCACCACTCGGACACAATCCGCACGGCCTGCGTGCGCGTGTACTTCTGGTGATCAAACTGGGTGCACGCGATGATGACGCTCGAGCCACCGTCGTACTCACCAACCGTCTCCACGACGGGAGGAGAACCCGGGGGCAGGGGCAGCACTCGCCTACTCTACGCACGCGCCATGGCCACGACGCCGGCGACAGGCTGCACCGAGGCGCAACGCGGGCGGCCACCCATCGCCGGCCGTTCTCGACCTCCCTGCGGTGAATCCTGTTCTGATCGACCAGTTCCTGATTGTCCTGCCCACGACGTAGGTGTTCCTGCGACGGCTCAGCGAAGGCTACCCGGGGGCAAACGAACTGTCGTGCAACCAGCCCTCGGTGCAGGCGTCAGCAGTTCTGTTCGGCGTAGGTCTCGTAGTCGGAGGAACTGGAGTCCTTGAGAAACAGGTCGTAACAGTCCGGCCGGCGGCTCGAGGGACCGCTCGTGTCGTCGCTGGAGTCGCCCAGCGTGCTGAACAGCGAGCCCAGGACGAGGCCGAACAGCAGCAGGCTGGTGACCCCGATGATCAGGCTGGCGAAGATGGTGCCGAGACAGACGGCCCACACCATTTGCCAGAACGTCAGGGGGCGCTGCCCACGCGGCACCCGGTTCGGCGTCGCGTGGGCGGGTGGCGGTTGCTGCTGCCACCCTCGGGAGTAACTCATACCTCAGGCCTCCCACTGTGCAGGTGTGCAGGTGTGCGCGTCCCCGATGGACGAAATGCCGTCGGCGCCACGCCACTGCCCAGGGCCGCACCGGACGGCGCGCCCCTGGGGGCCAGCCGGACGCTCATCTCTGGACGAACGTTCGGAGGCAGGAGATATCCGGTACCAGTGCGTCCTGCGGCCGGCGTTGATCACCTCGCCTCGCAGACGACACCGTCCTTGTCACGGTCGAGCTTCTTGTTGGCCTTGTACAGCTTTCCTTTGATCGGGATGAGCTTGGTCGCGACGGGGTCGGAGTCTCCCTTGACGACGTCCTTGCCGCCCTTCTTACGGAAGCCATGAGCGAAGTCCTGGTGGACCTTGGTGCAGTTCTTGTAGACCTTCGGCTTGGCGGCGGCGTCAGCCACGCTCGTGTTGACGGCCACCGTTGCGGTCAGGCAGATGGCGGTGGCTGCGCAACCTGCGAGGAATCTCTTCACTGGCGCTCCCTGGATGTCGGCTGGGCGTCGGCTGGGACGGTTGCAGGTGCAGGGATCTTGATACACGCTCCCGGGAGGACGGTCGAGGGGCCGGTGGCCCGACATCGAGGTCCAGCGGTAGTCGGTCGGGAACCTCTGGCGAACACCACCGTTCCGATCGGCCGCCTGGGGGTCAGATCCCGAGCCGGGGCTGACCCGCACCGCCGAGCGCCACTTCCGTCCCTGCGCGCAACGCCGCCACCGGTGAGGTCGTCCCCGCAGCGGGATGCGAGCGCACGCGGAGGATCCATGCGATTGATGCGAGCACGGATGACCGGCACCACGGGAGACTCCTTCGGGACCGCGTCCGACCTGGAGGATGAGGTGACGCTGGAGTACCTGCGGCGGGCCTACGCCAACAACCTCGTCTGGTACTCGGTGTCGGAGACCAAGGCGCAGATACTCGTGGCCACGAACGGTGCTTTGATCAGCGTCTTCCTGGCCGTCCTGATCGGCGGATCGAGCGGGACGTCAGAACCGCTCATCGGCTTCGGTCCTGAGACCTGGATCCTCCTGGTCCTGGGGGTGGTGGCGATCATCGGGGCCGTGGCGAGTGCGAGCCTGTGCATGTGGTCGCGTCACGGCAGGCCGTCCCGGACGGAGTTCGCCCGCATGGGCGTCGATCCCCGCGACAGTGCTACCTACCCTCCGGTGGTGCTCTGGTACTTCGGGGACCTGGCCCATCTGGATCCCGACACCGTGGCCAAGCGCCGGTGGCATGTGTCGCACCGGGACGAGATCGAGGTACTCAGCTTTCATCTGCCGAGACTGGCCGCACGGGTGTTGCGCAAGCACCGGTGGATCAATCGGGGTTGGGCCCTGACGGCGGTCGCGTTGATCTCGTTCGCGGCGACCGGACTCAGCTTCGCGATTCGGCTGGGCTGACGGACTCTGGCCACACGCCCCGGCCCTTTGCTCGGGGAGTGTCCGCGCGGGGCGTGCCGAACAACGGTGGGGTCAGGTCCACCGTCTCGGCGAACGCGACGGCCTCCCACAGCACGCGCACCAGGTCCCAGGCCTGCGCGGCGTTCACCTCGCACATGTGGCCCACGGTGATCCGTGGCGCACTCGCCCGGACCGCGAACGGCTTGCGATGGGTGTCCAGGACGACCAGCTGCGCGACCCGGACCTGCACCACGTCCGTGCCGGCACCGGCGACGGTGGCGACGTCGTGCTCGCGGTCGACGACCCCTCCGTCCACGATCTCGGTCCGGCTCCACCGCCGTCGGCTGCGGCGGCCCATCGCGGCCTCGGCGAAGCGGGCGGCTTCCTCCAGCACTCCTGCCAGCTCGCCCGCCTGGGCTGCGTTCAGCTCGTAGGCGTCCCCCAGGGTGATGCGCACCGGGTGGGGCCGCACCATCACGGGGTCTGCCAGAGGATCGACGGCCACCAGCTGCGCGACACGGACCCGGACGAGGTCCGCGCCGGCCCCCGCGACGCAGCCGATCTCGCGGTCGTGGTCGATGGTCATCTCATCCGCGACCGTGGTCCGGTCCCACCGGTGGCCCGAACCCGTCTGGTGCATCAGCTTTCTCATGGCTTCTCCTTCCTCCGGCGTCTACACCTGAGCGGCCAAGACGGTCAGGCTGTCCTCGTCCAGCACGTACGTCCGGTTGCCGTCGATCGTCAGGAGCGCGCTCGTTCCTTCCACGCTCCAGGCCAGGTCGTCGATCACGTAGTCGCCGCCGTCCCACAACCACGCCAGGAAATGTCGGCGGTCCATGAGTGCCAGCGTCCGGCTGGCGAACCAGACGGTGATGTCCTCGCTGCGGAAGACAAACTCCAGGACGATCACCGTGCAGGAACCATGGTCGGCGAACACGATCTCGGACCGGCCCAGGGAGGCCGGCGAGGAAGGCCGCTCCAGAGCGGACAGGCGCGGGTCCATGGGGGTCACCACCCCCTGACCGTCCGGCGCAACCGCGCCATGGACAGCACCCTGCGCGGCCGCCGCCGCGGACAGCGGTCCTGGCTCCTGGCGCGGTGGACACGCAGCACGCGGGGACCGGCGTGCTGGACGGCCCCGACACCCGGCCAGTTCAGCAACAGCTCTTCCAGGATCTGTACCTGGGCCAGGTGCGGCTCGAAGCTGAACGCCACCACATCGTCCCGGATGATCGTCGCCTCATGGACGAGGACGCCGTGGCGGCGCAGCTGGACGACCAGACGCCCGAGCCCGTCGATGTCCCAGATGGAGTACCCGTACCCGTCGTCCTCGGTCATGTCGGCCCACTCACCTTTCACCGTTTCCAGCGCTCATGGAACGGGATCACCAGATCGGCATCGGTTTTTCCTTATCCTGACCGGATGTCTACAGTTGCGCCAGGGCTCGTTTTGGAACGTCGGATCCGCGGAGCGATATGAGGGCTTCGCTTTCGAGTTCCGGATAGCGGTTCCAGATCTGAGCCCCCGAGATGGGAACCGGTCAGGAGGAGGAACCATGAGCCTGAGGACACGCAAGTCGCTGGGCAAGCGTCTTCTCGCCCTGCGCACCACCGCCAAGCTGACGCACCGCGACCTCGAACTGATTGGGTCCAAGGCGAAACTGTCGCGCATCGAGAGCGGCAAGCAGTCCATCCGCCAGATCGAGGTCGAGGCCTGGTGCTCGCTGTGCGGGGCTGACGACTCGACCAAGGCAGCACTGGTCGAGATGTCGAAGAACGCGCGCAGCGAGGGCTGGTGGGAGGCCTTCGACCGGGACGTCATGCCGCCCTGGTTCGCCAGTTACGTCGAATTGGAGAGCGAGGTCGCCAGCCTGCGGACCTATCACCCGGGCGTAGTCCACGGACTTCTCCAAATCGAGGCATACCAGCGGGCCATCTTCGCCGCCGATCGGGACTTACCCCAGGTCGAGCAGCAGGTGGCCGCCCGTCTTCGCCGCCAGCAGGCCGCGTTCAATCGCGAGAGCCCGCTGTATATAACGGCTGTCATCGACGAGGGCGTCCTCAGGCGACAGGTCGGCGGCCCCGATGTCATGGCCCAGCAGATGGACCACCTGCGCGCCATGAACACCAAGCCGCACGTGGACGTCCATGTCCTCACCTTCGAGGCTGGCGCCCACCTGGCGATGCGCGGCGGCTTCACGCTGCTGGAGTACGAAGCCCCCGACGATCCGTCCATGGTGTTCCTGGAGACCGATGCCGGATCACGCTACGAAGAGAGGGCGACAACGCTGGAGCGGTACGGCAACATCTTCAAGGACATCCACTCCCGATCCACCCCTCTCGAACGATTGAAGGAGTAGCCGGCCATGGACAGTACATGGATCAAGGCCAGCAAGTCGGCCAACGGCGGCGAGTGCGTCGAGATGCAGTCAGCCGGGCATGCAGTGCGGGTGCGTGACAGCAAGGCCCAGGGGCACGGGCCCGTGCTTACTTTGGCGCCCGTCGCCTTCGGCGCCTGGCTGAAACTGGCCAAGAGCGGACGACTGGACAAGCTGATCTGACGAAGACTTGTGATCATCTGGGTCACGCGCGACCCAGTCCGAAGCTCGACTTCCGAATAAGGGCACAACAAAGTGGCTGCTGCGCCCGTGGTGGTTCGCCGAGCCGAGCGAGGTCCCCATGGAGACGGCCCCGCGAAGGCGCCTCCTACAACCCGAGCTTTTAGACGCAAGGTCCACGTGCATAGACCGGATGGCCGTGCTGCGCGGGCTTGCGCAGCTCTCCTATGGCGTCATCTACCTTCAGTGTCTTCGACAGGAAGTCAAGGAGCGCGCAGACGCGCTTTTTAGAACCCCCCGTTGAGCGCCTTGATGCGTTCCTGCCCTCACGGATACGTCGAGCAATTGGTTCATGGACCATGTACCCCGCGCTCCGAAAGAGATACATCCTGATGGTTTTGGAAGGCCACGAAGAACTCGCAGAAAAGCGACGGACCGATCCATCGTCAACGGACTTTTTTACCCTAGCGGCTGAACGCGGTGACGTGGCAACGGTGCGCCGCGTGCTCGAACAAGGGTTTCGGGTTGACACCCCTGACACCCTTGGATTCACAGCTCTGAATTGGGCCATCCTGAGCTCCCAGCGCGAAATATCGCGCGTCTTGCTGGCGGCGGGAGCAGACACAGAGCAGTCCGTCGGGGAGAGAATGGAATCACATCCACTGCGTTGGTGTGCCGAGCACAACGATGTGGAGATGGCTTCCATCCTGCTCGCAGCCGGAGCGCACGCCGAAGGGCATCCCAACTCGGTTATGGAGGTGATTGAACCGATACGCGAGATCATGCGGGAACGTGGGATGTATGCCGATGGGCAAGTACCTTACGAAACATCCCGATCACCTCTGATGACGGCAATCCAACGTGGGTATCTTCGGTTTGCGCAGTTACTTCTGGAGCAGGGGATCGATGTCGAAGAGTCGCAGATAGATGCTGGCGGTCCACTTCGGTCAGCGGTGTTGCACCACTATCCAGACATGGTGGCGCCCCTATTGGCAAGCGGAGCTGCGGTGTCGCCTGCTCTGCTCAAGCTGGCCGAACGTCTCAAGAACGAGACCTTACCCGTTCTGGCAGGGCCACGCTCGGAGGTTCCTCGTGACCACGAACGCACCATGTCGCTGATTCGCCGTGCGCTGAAGCAGCCAAAATTTGGCGGTGATGAACCAAGATCTGCGTCCTAATCCGACAGGACTGCCAGGCTGCAACGCGGGTGCTCCTCAGGGACCTGTCGCTCCGCGGTCTGCTTCATCGTCCAGCCGCTCCGCTGCTGACCGTGCACGCCGAATGTCACGCTTGATCGTGGTGGCACCCACTTCGAAGATGCTCTGGCCCGCACGAACCATCGATTGCCAGTCGCGCCCCTCTCTGACCCACCGGGCAACAGCGTCACGACGCAACTCTCCCGGCTGAGCGGTCGGATCGGACGGCTTGGCTGGCGG
This sequence comes from Kineosporia aurantiaca JCM 3230, assembly GCA_000719025.1. Classification (GTDB taxonomy): domain Bacteria; phylum Actinomycetota; class Actinomycetes; order Actinomycetales; family Kineosporiaceae; genus Kineosporia; species Kineosporia aurantiaca. The sequence goes on along the minus strand of JODP01000006.1, from coordinate 173,679 downwards.
TTTCGGTGTCAACGCCCGATCGTGACCGCCACGAGTCGTCGTGTCGCGTCCGTCCATCGCGCCTCCTGGGCGGTGGCGAACCCGGCCACTTCGCTGGGGATGCGGCTGCTGCCGCCGACCCCATGATCGTGTCTCGAGGAGGGCGGCGATTGACAGGAACGACAGGGGCGGCACAACCGCGTACGCCTGTGCCCATGGCAGGCGCGCGGCCCAGGAGCTGGCGTCGGCTGCAGCGAGGTTGGCCAGGATGATGAACGCGATCGATACTCCGAAGATGAGGCCCGGCAGCATCTTCCTGATTCCCGAGCGGTGGCGCAGTTCCCAGGTCGCGAGCGCGGCGAGCGCTTCCAGGCTGCCGGCGACGGTCCACACCAGCCAGTTCGTGACGTGGACGGTGGGATAAGCGCCCACGCGCAGGATGTGGCTGGCTGATCCGGAGAAGGCGCTGATCCCCAGGACGAAGCAGCCGACGGCGATGACCGCCCCGTCAGGATCGTCGTGGATCCAGTCGGCGAGGCGCTGGCGGAAGTCCTGGCTGGCGGCTGGTCGGTCATGCACGGGTGTCCTCCTCGGGCTCGGGGGTGCGCGGATGGTGCGGCGGCAGGGCCGGAAGGGATAGCGGAGCCGCCGGATGGTCCCGGACCGGTTCCTGACCGGACTTGTCGATCGATTCCTGAGCAGGTTCCCGGGCTGGTTCCTGAGTCAGTGCGGACGGCGAGCGGTAGTCGAGTTGGTCCGCGGTCTTTCTGAGGTCGGCGGCCTCGTCAGGCTGCTCGTCCTGGATGAGAGCGGCCAGGCCCCGGCGGGCCTGGGCGCCCAGGCGGCGCACCTGGGCGCGGTGGGAGGCCAGCCAGGCGTAGCCGCTGACCCCGTCGTCGGCGAAGGGCCCGGTGTGCAGGGCCACCGCCACGCGCAGGTGCTTCTCGCGGTGGCCGGGGTCGGAGGCGGCGCGGGCCAGGGCGTCCCGGAAGGCCCACAGGTCCACGTCGAGGCTGCCCTGGAGGCGGTACTGCCCCGTGTCGCGGGTGGTGGTGACCGGCTTGTAGAGGCTGTCGTCAGCGCGTCCGGCGGCGATGCGGATGGTGCGCCGCAGGTTGGCGGCCTCGGTGTGCAGGCGCTTGGTGGCGCTGGCGACGGTGGCGTCGGGCCAGAGGGCTTCGGTGATGTCCTCGGCCGATGCCCCGTCGGGGTGGACAGCCAGGTACAGCAGCAGGGCGAGTGCCTGCCGCCGCAGGCCCGCAACGGGGGTACCGGTGCTGTCGAGGACGGCGGGCTCGCCGAGCATACGGATACGGGCCGGCCCGTTCGGTGACGGCGGTTCCGTAGCTGCACGATTCCCGCCGTTCTCCTGCCCGTGCGGTGTCGTCACGACCGGTCGGGGGCGGGAGGGCTTGGGGTGTGCTGGTGCCGGTGCCACCTGCTCCCGATCGGCAGCACCGTCATGTGAGGGGCGGTGGAGGGAGGCAGAGTCCACCTCGACCGCTGGTGGTGAGCCGGGACGTCTGGTGTCGGCAGAGGGGTGTGCGCGAGGAGCGGAATGGGCGGGTGCCGGGGCCGCGCGGTGGCGGGGTGCCCGGTGTTCCGTTGCCGGTTCCCGTTGCGGTTCACCGGGGACGGGTGGGTCTGCGGCTGGCCGCTGCTCGTCCGGATGCGCCCGGCGGATGAGAGGTTCTCCCCGGTAGATGATCTCGCGGTGCGGCTGGTTGAGGTCCGGCTCCTGCCCGGGCATGGTCCCGGTCGATTCGGGCTCTCCCGGAGTCCACCGGTGCTCGCCGGGCTGGGCATTCGCGGGGCGGGTGTGCCGCTCGTCCGCGGATAGGTGGGTGTCGGCTGCCGGTGAGATCCGGGGGCGTGGGCGGGACGGCGTGGTGTCCGGTGCCGTGCTCAGTGGCTGTTCCGGCCGACCGGCCACGGGCCTGAGATCCGGCACTCGCTGGGATTCGGTCGGCAGGCGTGTCGGCCCGGACGGCAACGGCGGCTCGACGTCCTCAGGAGTAGGAGACGGCGGGATGTCGTGGGCCAGGCGGTGGATCGCGGCGCGTGCCTGGTCGATGGCGGACGCCGGTGCCCTGCCCGAAGCAAGGGCATAAGAAGGTGCTTCGGTCGGCCATTCCTGCTCCCGCGATGCCTCGGGGCGACCGGGGGAGGAAGCCGGTTCAGCGTCCGCAGGATCGAAGCGAGTTGGCCGACCGCGCCGGAGAGACCGCGAGGGCGAACCAGTTCGGGCCCGCCGCGTGCCTCCCTGGAGCAGCAGGACGAACGCAGTGAGCGCGGCGAGCACCCCCAGGAACCAGGAGATCAGCGGGCCGTGCCCGCCGGATTTCCCCGACGTGTGCGCACCCGAGGGTCCGGGACGGACAGGTCCGGTGGCATGTGTCCGCCGCGGAACCGTTGTCGTGGTGCTGGTCTGGGAACCTGTCCGCGGTGCTGCGGCCCGTGATGTGGTCGTGGGTGCGACGGTGGGTCCGGCGGTGGGTGTGGCGGGAGCGGCCCGGGTCGGGGTGGGCGGGCCTGAGTCCGGCGCCCGCGTCGGGCGGGGCCGATGTGGAGGGGTGCTGGTGTCGCGCGGCGGCTGCGCCGGCCGGGGCGAAGGCGAGGGCCGTGATGGCTGCGGCGTCCTCCTGCTACCGGCGGGAGCGGTGGTGATTCCGGCGGCGTGGGCGCGCTGTCCGCGGTCGTGCCCGTCGGCCGGTAGCTGGAGCTGCTCGCCGGTCTGGATGAGGTCGGCGTCAGGGACGTCCTGCCGGTTGAGCTGCTGCAGGCGCGGATAGGCATCCACATCACCGAGGAATCGGGCGGCGATGTCCCCGAGCCGGTCCCCCGCGACGACCGTATATGTCTGCGTGCGGGTATGCCCTGCGTCCCGGGCGACGGGCCGCTGCGCCCCGGGCGTGCCAGCGGCACCCTCGCCCGGATCGGTGGCATCTGCCGGGGGCTGGTCACGGGTGTCGGGAACGACGATCCTCCAGCCGGGCCAGAGCATGCCCGGCTCGCGCATGAGGGACCCGTCGTCCTGGCGCCGTCCCTCGTTCAGCTCCCAGATCTGGTGCCAGCGGGTGCCGTCGCCGAGGTACTGCTCGGCCATCCCCCACAAGGTGGCGTGCGGGCCCGCCGCCGTCACCGTGACGGTCCGGACGCCCGGGTGTTCCGGGTGTGCCGGGCTGCCCGCGGTCGCTCCTGCTGGTGGTGAGGTGGGCGATGGCCCGGCCGGGCGGGCGGTGATGGGCGTGGGGCCCGGTGAGGGCGCCGTCGATGCGGTGAGATGCGGTGATGGAGAGGGTGTTCCGGCAGCGGTGGACACGCTGGGCGACGGAGCAGGCGCGCTGGCAGCGACCGGGACGGCCAGGGCGCTCACCGGTGCCGAGGCCGGTGCGATGACCAGACCGGCGACCAGGGCGCGGATCCGCCAGCGCTGCGGTGCGGTCCGGGGGCGGGCATAGGCCAGCGGTACTCCCGGCTCGCCCTCCTGCGCTTGTGTCCGCAGCAGCCGTTGGTGGCGGACCTGGACGAGGAGTTCCTGGCCGATTTCCAGGACCACGCCCAGCCACCAGCACCAGGCCAGCAGGCCGGCCACCCCGGGCACCAGGCGCTCGAGGCGTCCGGTCCGGGCCACGTCCATCAGCTGCGTCGCGACAGAGTGCGGGGTACTGCCGAACACGCACAGGACGGTGGGGATTCCGGCCACCAGGACCAGCAGGATCACACCGGCCGCCACGGCCCACGCCAGCGCCAGGACGCGGGCGGACCGGCGACGATCGGGCGGCGCTTGCGGCCCCCTGGTCGGTGGCCGCCGCAGAGTGTCGCCGGCCGGGTTCACGCGATGCCCCCAGCTCGCGAGCGGCCCGCCGGAAGTACCCCACGGGTGGGTCCACCGCTGTAACGGCTGGGAGCAACGCGGGACGGTTGCTGGACCAGTTCACGAAAACCCGCGTCGTAGGCGGCGTCGCTGAACGGCTCTGGCTGCGACGGCGGCTGGGCGGGGACCCGTCCGGGCCCGACGAGCCAGCGGTCGCCGGCCCAGATCATGCGCTGGCAGTCGGCGACGACGCCGTGGTGGGTCCTGCCGCCGACCTGCAGGTCCAGGGCGATGTCGAGGCAGACCACGGCCCAGCCGGAACCAACATCCCGTTCCCCGGTGTCCTTCACCAGCGCCATGGCCGGACGGGCCGAGACCTGCACGCCCAGCGATCCTGCGGCAGGGGCGTCCAGGGCTTGCAGCAATTGCCGCATGATCGTCCGCCACGTCCACTGCCCCGCGTCCGGACCACCGGGGGCCGTCCACGCCCGGCGGACCGGCTCGACGCCGGGCACGGACGACGAGGCAGCCGTCGCGGTGACGATGGCCACCAGCTGCGCGATCGCTCCCTCGGCGGTGGAGGGAAAACCGGTCGCCACACCGAGGTCGTCCGTGCCGGTGGCCGCGGGGAGCTCATAAGGCGCGGGCGGATTGCGGGTGGACGGCTCCGCCCACCCGTACTCGCGGCCCGTGCCCGTGTCGGGCATGGGACGGGCGGCCACCGCGTCTCGGTCGGCCTCGATGCGCGGCGAACTATCGGAGGCTGAAGACGAAGCCCGCGGCGCTCCCGGACTGTCCACGCCTGCCCTGGGCGAGCCCGGCAACGCCGCTTGGCGCTCGGTGCCGTCAGGACGCGACAGGATGCCCGGACCAGCACTGAAGACAAAGGCCGCGAGTGCGCCCACCATCAGGGCGAGTGCACCGATCAACCAGCCGGTGCGCTGTCCCACGGCAGATCGGCCGGCCGGAGGACGCGCGTGGGGACGATGCAGCATCAGTGCTCACCACCGCAGGCATGCTTGGGCGACACCACAGGGGCTCGGTAAGGGCGTGTAACGCAAGCGGCCCAATGGTGGGCCGTCGTCGACGCCAGCTCCGGCCCCGGACGGCTGTGGCTTACTCGTTCCGACATCGTGGGAGTCCTTCCTGGTGGGTTCCTGAGTTCAAAACCACCAGATGGACGTTCCACGATGTGTTCCATTGTGCCTTTGACCAGCGCCTTTGAGGCTGCCTCCAGGCCGCTCTTAGCCGCTGCGACGAGTTCCGGCTTCCTAAAATCTGATCGTCAGCGCGGCGGTTTGGAGCTCTGATGGGAAGTCGCGCGGAACGAACGCCTCTGCCCGCCCAGCTTGGCGACGCTCCCGGCAGGCTGGAGATGGACCTCGACGAAAGCTTGCATCAGACCGACGTGGAGGAGCTTCTGACGCATATGCGGGTGGCCTCGGAGCCGCAGGTGATGAATAGGCGACGGTTCGGCCGTAACCATCCTCGGCGATCGCACCGACCCACAGCCAGCAGTCCCGCTCGCCCGGGCCCTTGACGATCTTCGCCCAGAACCGGGCGACCTCGTCAGCGTGCCGGACCGGGTTCCACCCACAACGTTCTGCCCTGTCCCATGCCCGGGACCGTAGCCGTGGGTACCGACAGGAAAGGTCAGGTGCAGTAGTTGCGGACTTCAGCTCAGTGCCGGCACCAATTAGCGACTCGCCCACGCACGGTCTGCTGCATGGCCCCAACAACCAGGTCCTCCTAAGAGCGCGCGACCTTAAGGCACCCGGTGCCCCTAGATGGTCGTCATGACCGAGCCAGCGCACTCCTCACCCATCCCGGCCACCGCGCCGGACCCCGGTCCGGACCGGACGTCAAGCATGCAACCCGGAACAGGTTCACGGCGGGACGCACGCTCCACCAGCAGCTCAGGGTGCTCGGCATGAAGACCCCGAAGATCCCCGGCATCAGCGGCGCGGGCCTGCTTACTTTTGCGTGGGGCCCCCCAGCTCGGCGCCAGCTATCCCGCCGAGGCCCACTACGTTCTCAGCGATGAGCAGGCCACCCGCTGGCTAGAGGCACGCGCAGTCTGACCAGGCGCATCACAGCTTTGACCGCGAAGGGCGCTCCCGCACCGGGGGCGCCCTTCCACCTTTTGCGCCTCATCTAACGACCGCTGGATGGGGTACGCCCGGGTCCCGATACCGGCTCAGGGCCTGGACCACCAGATCGACACTGCTGCGGGCCGGCGTCGCAAACAGCAGCACCCTCAGCCAGACAATCAGAAGGGGCGGTAGCAACCGCTACCGCCCCTTCTCCACAACAACCGCTCCGGCAGACGCCTCTCGGCGAAAGGCCACTCGTAGTGGCTGAAGGTGAGGCCCGGGGTCATGGACCGGTGCGGCACCTCGTAGAACCCGGCGAACCGCCTGGCTGTTCCCCATGGCAGCTCGGCCTAAGCCGTGACCACGTCCACTTACCACGGCGGCCGGGGTGCGCGTTCAACGGCGCGGGCCTCCGAGGAGAAGTCCGGTGTGCACGCTCTTGACCAACGGCGATGGCTAGAGCTGGCCCCGACACCGGTCCGGACCTGTGACCCGCTCACGCTGCGACTGGCTGGCAGTGGTTGGTTCTTGTCTTGACCGCGTAAGGCACTCATTATCCGGCGGCTCTTCGAGTAGTGGCGGACTTACGGGGACGGGACGCCCCTGTCTCAGGCAATACAGTGCCGAGGTGAAATTTCGAGCAGGGAAATGGGCAGCACTGGTCGTGTTGGTGACGTTGCTCTCTGGGATCCTGTTGCCCGCCGCAGCGGCCAAGGCTTCGACAGGGTCTGTGCCAGGACCTGTCGTCCTGCTGGGAACGGGTGGGCTGCGCTGGAGTGACGTGGGGGACGAACAGCCTGCGCTCCATAACCTTTTGAAAACTGGTTCCTCCGGTTGGCTGGCTGTACGCAGTATCCGTTCCAGCACTTGCCCGGTTGACGGCTGGTTAGGCGTCTCGGCAGGCGCTCGTGCCGCTGACGAGAAAGCCCGGGATGGCGAGGCGGTGTGCCGCAACCCGCGCGTTTCCGTTGCTGAGCCTGGTGGCAGCGGCTTGGTGGAGCAGTGGGGCCGCTACGTCACGCAAGCCCAGGAGGATGACTTCGATGCCCGGCTGGGTCTGCTCGGGGATGCGCTGAACAGCAGCCATGTCCGTTCGGCAGCGGTGGGAGCAGGGGCTGCTGTGGCTTTGGCCGACTCTGACGGGCAGGCGTCCCATGTGTGGGCGGGCAGTCATCAGGACCCGGCTGCCTTGGCTGAGGATGTCGGTGCAGCTCTGTCGACCAGCCCCCAGCTTCTCGCTGTCGACCTGGGCGCCATCATCGATCCAGCCGATCAGCACTATAGAAACACAGGCGCTGTCCCAGCTCTTGCTGGGTCCTATGCCTTACCGCGCTCGGAGCAGGTGGCGGCTGTAGAAGCTCGTCTGGCAGCAGTTTTGGCTGAGCTTCCGAACAACGCCACGGTGTACTTCGCCTCGCTGGCGGACTCCGGTGCGAAATCGCGGTTGCAGGCGTTCGCGGCTACTGGCCCCGTTCCGGGCGGGGGTGATTCTGGCGGGGGCGATTATGGTGAGTCTCTGCTGGGCAGTTCATCCACGCGTCAGAATGGTCTGGCCCAAACCACCGACCTGCTCCCGACCATCTTGTCGGGTCTGGGAGTGAACGTTCCCCCGGCTGCTGTCGGCTCGGTAGTGCGTCCAGTCGCCCTTCACGTGGATGCCGCGGGACGAGAGCGCAAGTTACTCGACATCGATCAGGCCTCGACCGCGGTCACGCCGATCGTCCCGGTGTTTTTCGCAGGCATCGTTATCGCTCAGGTGGTGCTCTACCTAGCGGCCACCCTGATTCTGCGCCGCCGCTCGCGTAACAGCAGCATCACCCAGGCTGCCGCTCGACGTGCTCTACTGCTGCGCTTGCTCCGCCGGGTGGCGGTGGTGTTTGCCTGTATCCCCGCCGCGACCTTCCTGGCCAACCTGCTGCCCTGGTGGAGGGCCGACCATCCAGGCTTGGCCGCTACCGCTGCAAGCATCCTGTTTGTTGTCCCGATGGCCTTGGTCGCCAACCTCGGCCCCTGGAAGCACACGCTTCTGGGGCCGACCGGTGCCGTCGGCGCGATGACGATGTTCGTACTTGGCGCCGATGTGGTCACCGGCTCACACCTCATGCTGTCCAGTCTGATGGGCCTGCAACCGGTCGTGGCCGGCCGGTTCTACGGCTTCGGCAATCCGGCGTTCTCGATCTTCGCCACCGGCGCTCTGCTGCTGGCCATCGCTCTGGCCGACGTTTTGGTCCACCATGGCCATCGAGCACTGGCCGCGGGAGCGGTGGGCGCGATCGGTATCGCGGCCACCATCGTGGACGGAACTCCTGGCTGGGGGAGCGACTTCGGTGGGCCACCGGCGATCATTCCCGGATTCGTCGTTCTGGTGCTCTTGGTCCTGGGCGTGCGGATCAGCGTGCGCCGGGCCGCATCGATCACCGTGGGCACCGTCATAGTGATTGCCTCGATCGCCCTATTGGACTGGCTTCGTGGGCCAGAGGACTGGACCCATCTGGGCCGCTTCGTCCAGACCGTGATCGATGGCGGCGCCGTCTCCGTGATCCGGCGCAAAGCCGCAGCGAACCTCGGGATCCTGTTTAGCAATTATCTTCTGAGCGGTCTCGTGCCCATCGCAGCAGCCTTCGTGACATTCGTGCTCGCACGCCCCGTGTCTTGGGGTTTGAAGCCACTGCAACTGACCTACCTCCATTCTCCGGTACTGCGCCTGGGACTGGTGGCGTTCGGCGTGATCATGCTGATCGGTTTCCTGATGAACGACTCCGGCGTCGCGATTCCCGCCGTCGCCGCCATCCTTGCCCTTCCCCTCCTCATTGCCGCCAGCGTGCGCGCTCTCGAACAGGCCGAGAACGCCCCCGCTCAGCGATTGTCAACGGACAACGTCATCTCCTCGTAGGCGGACAGGGGTCGTCCTCGCGGGTGGACAACTTGTCTCCCTGTCCGCGGTCAGTTGATCTCCCTGTCCATGGCCGGGTCGGTTAGGTCAGGGGCATCACCCCGCGGCCTTCGGTGGCCTCGGAAAGGCGGAGGCTGGTGCCTTCGGTCAGGACGACGTGGGCGTGGTGCAGGAGCCGGTCAACGGTTGCTGTGGCGAGGGTTTTGGGCATGAGGGTGTCGAATCCTGAGGGGTGGATGTTGGAGGTCACGGCGATGCTGCGGCGTTCGTAGGCAGCGTCTACGACCCGGTAGAACGCTTCACCGGCGGCTTGCCCGGCGGGGAGCATGCCGATGTCGTCCACGACGATCAGGTCGGCGCGGGTGATCCGGGCGACGGCTTTGGCGATGCTGCCGTCCACGGCGGCCTTGCCGATCGTCGCGGTCAAGGATTCGAGGGTGAACCAGGCGACCTTCATCCCGGCGTCGATGACCTTGTCGGCGATGGCCTCGACGAAGTGGGACTTGCCGGTCCCGGAAGGCCCGGCGATGGCGAGGTTCTCGGCGCGCTCGATCCATTCGAGGCTGGCCAGCCCGGACTGCGTGCCGGCCGGGATCGAGGAATCACCCGCCCGCCAGGACTCGAAGGTCTTGCCGGCCGGCAGGTTCGCGGTCCGGCGGCGCATCCGCATGGTTGCGGCCTCGCGGCCGGTGACCTCCTCGGTCAGCAGAGCCTTGATGACTTCGGCCGGGTCCCAGCGCTGGGCGCGGGCCGTGGCCAGGATGTCCGGTGCGGCCTTGCGCAGGTGAGGCAGGCGCATCCGGGTCAGCAACGCGTTCAGATCCTCGGGAAGCCCCGGCGCTGCCGGGGCGGTTCCTAAGGCCAGTTGCGGTGCGCTGGGCCTGACCTTGATGGCCAGATCATCGCTGCTGGAGCGCGTCCCGGCCATTCTGGTGGTCCTGGCAGCGGGGCCGGAGATCCGTGCGGTTCTCCTCGAGCCGGTGGTCGCGGGACTCATGAACTGCTCTCCTCACTACGGTGCCCCGACGACCCTGAAGCGGTCGAAGGGATCGCTGATGTGGCCGCAGCATCCATGCCGGTCGTGTTTCCAACTGCCTCCGTGCTGTTCTCGCAGTCATCAGGCCTTGCTTGAGGACTGGTTTTGGTGACGGTGGTGAATCCGGCCCATGTCGCCGTTCCCGGTTGGATCGAGTGGGCCTCGTCCGCGTGGACCAGGGCGGCGGTGTTGGCGCCGGCTGCGCGGTGCTCGATGATCGCCAGCAGGTCACTCTCGGCGAAACGGCCGGCTGCGGCGGCAACTCCCAGCGCAGCGTCAACGGTGTCCGTTCCGACCAGGACCGCCAGCTCAACAGCCTCAGCCATCTTCGAGCGAACCCTCTGCGCGCCGGCGGCTCCGGCCTCGATCAGCCAGGCATGAGCACCCGATCCCAGTGCCAGGAAAGCTTTCTCGGCGGGGGTGTTCGGCCGCGGCTGCGGAACGCGGGGGCCGCCGCCGTAGGACTGCGGATGATCCGGATAGTGATTCAGGTCGATCCGTGGCCGGCCCGGTGTGGAGAGCCGATGCCGGGCGACCTCGGCCAGGCCGAACGCTCCCTGCTGCGCGGCCCAGGCCGGGCGGGTGAACAACGCGTTCAGGTCCGCCACGATGACCAGCTCGTCGCCGTCAGCCCGGACCCAGACCTCCTCCGCGACCAAACCTGGCGGTGTTGAATAGCGAACCGATCCGAAACTGACCGTCTGATCCGTGTTCACGGTTCTGGTCTGGCCCAGCGCCAGCGTGTGCGGACGTTCAGGAAGACGATGCAGACGCGTGCGTTCCAGGACCAGTGCCTCGGCCGGGACCTGCGCCGATTCCCGGTGAACGCGGCCGTTCACGTGTTCGCAGAAGTCCCAGCACGCCTGCGCCAGCTCCGCGAACGAGGTATAGGCCGGGCGCAGGTTCGCCGCGGTCGGGACCAGGTCCGCTTTCGCGATCCGGACCGTGGATTCCGCGCCGCCCTTGGACTCCGGATCGAACGGAACACACGTGTGGACCGTCAGACCGTAATGCTGGCAGGCCTTCACAATCTCTGGATGCCGGACCGCGACCCCGGCGACATGCTCGACGGTCACGGTCTTCTCGTTGTCCGTCAGCGCGTAGGCCGGCGCGCCACCGATCGTGCGCAGCGTGGTGTCCAGGCACGAGATCAACGTCGGTAACGTCCGGTCCCAGGTCGGCACGACCACCCGGAACCGCGACCACGCCAGCCACGCACAGAACAACAACGTCTGACGCAGGGCACCATCCGGGCCAGGAACCTTCGGCCCCCAGCCCCAGTCGAACTGCAACCACAGACCCGGCTCCGCGATCCACGGCCGATATGTTCTGCGGTGCCCGGACTTCCAGCGCGCCTTCGCCTCCGCCACCGCCCGGCGCGTCGTTCGCTCATCGCCGCTGAACCCCAGCACGGCAAGCCGTTCGTGAACCTTATCGGCCCGGATCAGGCCTTGCGACTGATCAACCATCTCCTCGATCTTGGGCTGGAACGGATCGATGATCCGCTCCCGCCGGCCCGGCTCCTCAAGCGGGACTCCTGCGTCGCGGGCGGCGACCAGACGCCGAACGGTCTTCGGATCAACGCCGGCCAGCTTCGCCGCCGAGTGCGCGCTGCCGGTCTTGTCGAACGCTTCGAAGATTTCCATGATCTCCCTGGCAGACTTCTTCACGATCCCTCCGGACGGGTCCAGCTCGTGCGTGGTCAGAGACCGCGAGCCAACCGCCGGAGGGATCACCATTTACCGACCGACACACCGCCAGCCGGTCACCCAAAGAAGCCACAGACAGGGAGATCAGCTGTCCGCAGAGAAGGACCCCCGCTGTCCGCCTACAGGGAGGTTGGCATGTCCGCAGTCAGCGATCCACCGCCGAAGCCAGTTGACCGTAACCGGGCGTGAATCTTCAGCCCCCGTTAGCCCTTCGCGGGATATCACGAAGACCACCTGATGACAATGAGTCTACATGGCAACCAGCTCATGCATTCGCTCAATTACCACAGTGGGGGCGCTCTAAACAACCCGACCACAGGCAACCCGCATGAAGGCCAGCCGCACGACCTACGAACCAAAAATCGGGCCCATCACTGCATCCACTGGCACACCAGAACTTCATGCCAAAGAGATCTATTTCATAAGCAACGGTTGTTACCGGTAAAAAGTCGCAAAACAGACAAAACGGGTCTTAATATCTGCACCTTCTTCACATAACTTCTCCGACGTCACATGCTTTTCACAGGAGGAACGAATATGAAGAAGCTTGTTCGCATGGCAGTCGGGGCTACTTCCATCGCCATGCTGATTGGTAGCCCTTTGGCGGTCTCCGCATCCGCAGACACTGCCGTACCCCAGAGCCCGTGCGAAAATTCTTCAAGTGGGTTCCGCACGCTGCTAGATAGCGACCCGGTGACCGGCGACAAGACTTGGCAGATCACCGGTACGTACGTCAACAAATGCGGCGGACAGACGAGCGTCAAGATGAAGGTCAGGCAGGGAACGGACTCCGGATGCGTTTCAGTCGCCTCCGGTTCGAAGCGGACCATCAACCTCACGCGTCACGCGACGTTTACCGTCGACCCGAACTACGACGGGTTTGCGCTCTGCTAAAGCCGTCATGATCTAAAACCGGAGGCGGGCCCCCTCCGGTTTTAGTGATTGAGACCCCGCAACCCGAACGACGCCGGGTTCCTATGACTACTATGAAATCTACCATATTCTTTTCTTTCAATCAGCTTGCGTTTCGCCAGGAACAATCCCGGATCCCTCCCTCCTGCGACCACCCGCCATCGATGAGAGGAGCAGGGACGACACACCCTATCCTTCACGCTATGACTGCTCCTGTTTCAGGGGCGCAATAATACGGAGGATAAGTGGCCCTTAAGCAGCGAACCATTTCTCCAGGGTTCCTCGTGATGCTGGGTTTGATAGTTCTTGGCCTCGAGCAACTGAACCCTCAACAATCCATCCCGGCATTAATTGTCGGTGGAGCGCTGCTGATCACAGGGCTAGTCGGAGTCGTCCTTCGCCGCTAACCCCCGATTCCGAATGCCGCGCTTCGCGGCGGCCAGAACGGAGGCGGCCGCCGCGCTACGGCTCCCATACGTTCCAATGGGTAGTTATTCGCGCACTTTCGGTAACTACGCGCCCGGACGGTCGGCAAGCTTGGCGGATGACACCTCCCGGCATCATCGGCAGCACCAACAGCCCGGACGGCACGGGCCGACGCAGGCCGTGAGGTCCTCCCAGTCCTCGTCCCAGCCGCGCAAGTGTCTCTAGACGTGAACCCTGCCCTCGACCACGAACATCACTTCTAGTCGACACATCTTCCCGACATGCTGCAGCAGGAACTGCGGGGGATCGGATACCTCGTCGGGGTCCGGATCGAAGACGCTGGTCTCGATGTAGAGGGTTCGAGCACCCAGCTGACTGGCCATGCTCAGGAACGGGGTCAGGTCGTGATGCGGCGCGGTGAATTCCACCACGGGTGAGTGCTGAGCTGCGGTCAATCTGTCACGGGAACCTCCACCGGACCTCGGCCCGGCCGTCGACTCGAAAGCGTCATCGAACGTCGGCATTGCCTACAGCGCTTCTCCGTGCGAATCGAAGGCCTGCAAAACCCTGTCGGTCAGGATGAGTTGAGGCCAGCGGCTCAGAGCAACCCCCTCCCTTTGACAGGGCGAGAACTGGAACGACGATCTGTGAGTATGACCGTGGCTGAGCCGGTGGCCCAGGATGGTTCCATGAGCAGCAGGAAGCCCCGCGAGGGTGGCCCCAGGACGCGTCGGTCGTTCACCCCGGCGCACAAGCTGGAGTTGCTGGCCGGCTACGAACAGGCCGCAGTGGTCGGCGAGGGCGGCGCGTTCCTGCGGCGCGAGGGCCTGTATTCATCGTTGATCACCGAGTGGCGCAAGGCCCGTGACGGTGGCCTGCTGCAGGGCAAGGATGCCGGTGAATCGGTGGGGCGACCCACGCCCGAGCAGGCCGAGATTACGCGGTTGAAGCGGGAACTGGCGGTGAAGGACCGGAAGCTGGCCACGACCGAGGCAGCGCTGGAGATCATGGGAAAAGCGCACAAGCTCTTGGAGGCCATCTCCGAGAGCGAGGCCGAACAGGCCGATCAGCAGCGGGTTCCGGAGGCGTTTCGGCGCCCGAACAGGCGCGGCGGGTCCTGATGGACGCCTACCGGCAGTTGACCGCCTCCGGCAGCAGCACCCGCGCCGCGGCCGCGCTGACCGGCCTGCCGCGGGCCGCCGAGGCCCGCGATCGGGCCCGGCCCACGCCCGCACCAGCACGGCCGGCACCGGTCAACGCCCTGACCGAGCCAGAGCGTCAGGCCATCCGTGAGGCCCTGACCAGCGACGATCTGGTCGATCTGGCCCCGGCCGCCGCGTTCGCGGTCTTGCTGGAACAGGGCCGCTACCTGGGTTCGGTCTCCACGTTCTACCGAGTGCTGCGCTGCGAGGACCAGGTCCGTGAACGCCGCCGTCAGGCCCGGCATGCTCCCCGCGCACGGCCTGAGCTGACCGCGACCGGGCCGGGTCAGGTCTACTCGTGGGACATCACGAAACTGAAGGGACCAGCCAAGGGCGTCTACTACGACGCCTACGTGATGATCGACATCTACTCCCGCTACATCGTCGGCGTTCACGTCCACCACCGCGAGACCGGCGTCCTGGCCGCGGAAATGATGCGCGAGGTCTTCGGAGTTCACGGAATCCCGCACGTCGTTCATGCCGACCGCGGCACCTCGATGACCTCCAAGGACGTCGCCACGCTCCTGGAGGACCTGCAGGTCACCCGGTCTCATTCGCGGCCGAAGGTCAGCAACGACAACCCCTTCAGCGAGGCCTGGTTCAAGACCGCGAAATACTCACCCCTGTTCCCGGAGTACTTCCCCGATCTGACTGCCGCGCAACGGTTCATGACCGATTTCGTGAACTGGTACAACCACTGCCACCACCATCGCGGCATCGGCCTGCACACCCCGGCCGACGTTCACCACGGCCGTCACCAAGCCGTGAACCAGCGCCGCCGGCACGTCCTGGAACGAGCCCGCACCGAGCACCCTGAACGCTTCACCACCGCCCAGACCCTGCCCAAGGCCCTTCAGCTGCCCGAGCAGGTCTGGATCAACCCACCCGAACAACCGGCCGAAACCCCAGCGGCCTAACAGCCGCTGGCCTCAACTCCTTGACGCTCACCGAAAACGCAAAAATACCGGCGCTATTGGTCGGAACCAATATCAAAGTTGCCGCCTGTAGTGGTGTATCCAGTTACTGGGTACACCACCACAGACACCTTGCGAGCTACTCCTCGTCAAGAACCTTCTTCAGATCCCTCACCACGGTTTCGGGATCGACGTCGTCAGCGATGAGATCGCTGACCCGTTGAACGAGCCGAACCTCGGGACCGTTCAGCAGAGCGATCGCGAGCGCGACCGTGCAGGCCCCGTGGCGGTGGTCGCGCCGCAGGGCGAAGGCGAGCAGCGCGGCCGGGACGGCCGATTCGGCGGTGGGTTCGGGACCGATCAGGGCCCTCCACAGGAGGATGGCGCCCTTGCCGGACCAGGTCAGGCAGCGCAGCTGGATGAGGGGGTCGGTGAGGATCTCCCGCAGGGTGACCGCGAGCGCGGGAGCCACCTGCGCCTGGGGGTCGGTTGCGAGCCGCCGGCGTTCGCGTTCCAGGCTTTCCAGGAGTTCCTGGCGGCGCAGTGCGTCCCGGTCCGGCTGTCCACCGCTCACGGACGGGGCCGGGGGCTCGGTGATGGGTGGACCGTCGGCAGCAGAGCCTGGCCCGTTCGTGCTGCCCTCGGGTGCGGCCGGCCTGTCCGTCGAGCCGGCGCGGCCGAAGGCCGCCGGACGGTCCGGAGAGAGGCCGTCGAGCGAACGGACCTCGACGGGCATCACCCGGACCTTCTGCGCGTCCTCCTGGCACTGATCAGCCCAGCGGCAGGTCAGCAGGGAGTAGCCGAAGATGTAGAGATCCTGGATGCTCTCGCCGCGTGCGGCGGCCACCTCGACGAGGAATGCCTCGATACCGGGCCAGTTCGGGGTGTGCTCGTCCTGGACGTCGACGGGGGCGATCTCGAAGTGCTGCTCGGTGATTCTGACGACGAATGCACGATCGGGTCGGCTACCGGCCTGGTAATGGGTGATCAGCAGTTCGCTGGCCGCCATCAGGTCACGCTCGAGGGACGAGGGCTGGGCCGCCGGGGTGGGCGAGGAGGTGGGCTGTTCGCCCGGGGAACGGCGGGGCCGCGGGATGGGGGTCATGGGTCTTCTCCTGGAATCGGGTGCGGATGAATGGAAAAGGCGGTGCCCGGACCGGCGCACAGACATGGCTGAGCACCGGTCCGGGGACCGGGGTGCCCATGGCGGGCGGGGGTGGTGACGTCAGCGCTGCGAGCGCAGCGCGGTCAGGTGTGGCGTCCGGGCCGGGGGGATTGCCCGGTGCGGGCCGGCTCGGGCCTGGCGGCAGATGATGCGTCGGGCCTGCTGGCGGGCTGAGCCCGCGGTGCTGAACGACGCCGGGATGGACCGGGCCGGTCCCGGCTGCGGTTCGGGGAAAGGCCGCGTGCGCCTGAGGACCTTGTCGTCCAGTGGCGCACGGCCTTCACCGGGGACTTATGCGGTGAGAACGCTGCCGCGGCCCTCTCGAGAGCCGTGCGGGCCAATCTGCGATCGGAACGGCGAAATATGTTTCTTCACCGAAGGATTGGCTCCCATGATTGGGGGCCGAGTGCCTCAGTTCTGATGATGAGGCTCCTGTCCGTCCTGGAGATGGCCCGGGGCACCGTCCCTGTCGATGTAGGGGCGGAGCGGGACATGGCGCTGACCGTGGTGTGGTTCAGCCGGTGCACGACGATCCGGGTGACCAGGTCCAGGAGCTGTGGTGTCCCACGGCCCGCGCCCGGCCTGCTCCACCGCTGAGCGCAGTTCGGTGTGGGCACCGGGGACATCGTTCTGCTGGCTCAGGGCACCCGCGAGCAGGGCCCGGGCGAGGATCCGCGCGGGCAGGTCGCTCGATCCGGCTGCCTGCCGCCACAATTGGACCGCCGCGGCCTCATGCCAGGGAAGGCACCTGACTGCGACGGCCTCGTCGGACAGGGCGTCGGTCACCGCTGCCAGGTCGGCCTGGCCGAGCTGGGCCCGGGGATCGGCCTCTAGCAGCGAGCGGGCGTTCTCCAGCAGCGCATACCGTTGCTGTCGGACCGGTGCGCCCAGCAAGGCTCTGCGCCGGGTTGGTTCCGGGATGCGCCGCCCGGTGGAGGCGTCAGCCACGATCCGGAAGCCGGTGTCATCGGCGTGGACCAAGGACCAGCCGTCCGCCCGGATCATCCGCCGGACGCGGTCGGCGGCCTCGCGGGCCCGGCGGGAGTACGCGAACACGTACGTGTGCTGGATGCGCCCGATCAGCCCGGCCATCTCCTGGCTCAGTCCCGAGATTCTCCCCCAGGTGGTGGGTTGTACCTCCTCCACCGACAGGGTCAGCACGCAAGCACCGGTCCCGAGGAAGGCGACGACGAACACGTCCTGCGGCCGGTCCAGGGCGTCGTAGGAGGCGGTGAGGCGATGGTGGATACCGGCGATCGCAGCGACAGCAGCACCGGCACCCGACCTTCCTGAGAACGCCGGAAACCCGTTCCGGCGCTGGGGACGGCGTGATGCGATCACGATGAGCCTCTTTCATTGATGGTGAGGGGGGATGGAGGGACCCGGCGTTCTGGCCGGGCGGACGGTCCGGGCCTGGCCTGTCCGCAGGGACGGGTGGGCCTGGCCATCGCGGGTGGCTGCACGGACGGCCTGAGCACGCCGCAGCTGATCCGACGCCCGGCACGGCGGGGTGTCTGGCCGTGATCAGCCGACCCTTGCGAGCGGTGACGATCCAGGTCGCCACGACGTGGACGGCGGTGCCCGGCGGCGACGCGCACCGGTCGGAGCGCCAGGACACTGCCCTCGCCGCCACGGGGCCATGCGGCAGTCGGAGCCTGCGGTGCGGGGTCCGCTGATCGCTGGGACGCTCGCTGCACCCTCACTCCCCCGCGCTCGAGCGGTGCAGAGCCTGCGAGAGCGCCATCACCTGGCGCTGATCGAGCCGCACGTCCAGGACGACGTCGAACAGCACCTGGGTCGCGTCCTCGTCGTGGCCGGGCTCCAGGACGGTCACGGCTAGGCGATAGGTCCTGCTGGCCGGCCCCGGGGTACTCCCCACGGGAGCCCCGGAGGTCGGAGCGGCCGCGCGATGCTGGCCGGCGTCATCGCGGTCCGGGCCCACGGCGGCGACGTCCAGGACACCGGACAGGCCCTGCACAAGCGTGACGGGGAGGATGCGCCGCCCGCGTACGACCTCCTCGCCGTAGGCGCGTGCCCGGTCGGAGAAGGCGAAGAGGTAGACCACGTCGATGTCGGTGCCCTGCTCCCCCGCGACGGCGGTGAGGTCGGCCTCGACCGCGCTCCAGGATCCCTGGGGTGTGCTGGGGCCTTGGCTCGAGCTGCGGCCCACACCAGGACCGGCGACCAGGTCCGGGGCGGCCGGGGCTGCCTGGTCACGGTCGTGACCGGGAACCGTGACCTGGCCGGCGTCAGGCTCTGGGCCGCGTTGTGGGTCGGATTCTGGGTCGGGCAGGTGCACCGGCTGGACGTAGGCCGCGCCGTTGATGACCGCGACCGCGAAGACTTCCTGGGGGCGTTCGGCCGCCCGGTGGGTGGCGATGAGCATGTCCCGCAGGGCCGCCAGTGTGGTCTGCTCGTGGATCCGGCTCTCTGGTGCGGGCTGAGGCCAGCTGGCGGGTGAGCCCTCGTCGGGTGCTTGGCCCGGGGTGGTGACTGGGTCCTGGGACGGGTGGTTTTCCGTGGGTGGCATGGTGTTCTCCTTGTCGGGTGATGGTTGACATGTGCGGGGCGCCTCGTGTGATGTGCCCCGGAGGCGGGCGTGGGATGGCCGGTCCCGGCCGGTGCGAGCGGATCGGAAAGAACCGCTCGCACCGGCGTCTTCGGGTAGGTCAGTAATCCGGAGCCAGATCCGACACCAGATCCGGCGCTCGGTCCGATAGGGGACGCGACGGAGCCGGGCGGATGCCGGGTGTGCCCCTAGCGGTACTTCTCGAGCTCTTCCTCGGCCCGCACGCTGTCCTGGACGAGTTCGTCGATGGCGAACTGGTCGAACTGGTGGACCAGGATCTGCGCGACGATGTTGACCAGCCCCGCCAGCAGGGCGATCGGCCCGTACCCGGCGTCGGTGGTCAGCACCGGGCCGGCAGAACCGGCGGGGCTGTTTTCGGCGGCCAGGCCCGCGTGGACGACCTGGTGGGCCTTCTCGAGAGCGCCCACCGCCTCGTCCTGTTCGCCGCGCTGATACAGAGTGCAGGCCAGCACCGCGCTGGCGACGGCGCCCAGCCGTCCGGGGCTGACGGCGCTGATGTGCCGCCACATCTGCACCGAGGCCGCGTCCCTCCAGGTCAGGCAGCTGACCTGGACGACGATGTCGCTCAGGGCGTCGTGCACCGCCGCCATCTGCTCCCCTGACAGCTTGGGCAGCTGGGCCTGCGGGCTCTGCAGCGTCTGGAGGAAGACCTGCCGTGCCGCCTGCAGGGCGTTCAGGCGCTGCTCGCGGACCGAGATCGACAGCCAGTCCTCAGCATCGGCGCCCGGGACATCGACCGTCGGGGCATCGCCGGGTTCGGCCACTGTCTCGGAGCCAGTCCCCGTCCTTGCCCCCGGGACTGTGTCTGTCCCCGAAGCGGTCTCGGGGGTGTCGATGGCCTCACTACCCAAGATGGCGGGCGGGACGGCCACCCGGCAGCCGGTCCGGTCGGCGTGGACGATCACCCAGCCATCGGCTTCGACCTTCTCCCGGAGGGTCTCGGCGAACTGGCGGGCCTGCGGTGAGTAGGCGAACACGTAGCCGCGCCGGAGGCTGAACCCGGCGGCGGTCGTGGCCCGCTGGGAGGAGCGCAGTCCCTTCTGCCAGGCCCGCCCGCTCGTCTCATGGACCGACAGCGGGTCGACCCGGGCGAGCGGGCCGAGATCGGCCACCAGGAAGACGTACCCGGGGGATGCGTAGGGATGGTGGTAGTGGACGACGGCCTGGTGCAGCTCGCGCAGCTCCATGGGCGAGCCGCCGCCGTGATGGACGGCATGCATGGTGATTCCTTTCGATGAGAATTGTTCGGGATTGGTTGGGCCAGTCAGGCCGGGCCTGACATGACGAAGGCAGGCCACGAGAGGGCCTGCCTGGTCGAACATCCGGTGGGATCTCAAGGGGCGGCCGACGGGTTCTGCCCGGGTAGCGGACGCTCGGCTCCCCATCGGTGTCGTGCGCCACCGCGCCGCCGGTGTTCTTTTGACGGACGCGGCCTTTCAGGACGGGATGAGCGAGCTCACCCGGTGGCCCGGATACGGATGATGCGGCTCTGCCGCAGCGTCACCTCGACCTCGCCGAACACCTCGGGGTTGTTGATCCCGTAGCCGACCTGGCCGTCGGTGACGGTCAGGAAGGCCGTGCCGTCGTCGAGGCGCACCCGCCAGGTGGGGTTGGCGTTGCCGCTGGCGCCGACATACTCGGCCGGCCCAGAGATCTCGGAAGTCCGCACTTTGCGCATCACCGTTTCCCCGCTGGCCTGAGCACCGCTGGTCACTGGCTGCCCCCGGGCTTCGACGTGCGGCACCGGCATGGGGTCGCACCCCAGCAGGTGAAACAGGTTCCGCACAGGGCGCAGTCGTCCCGCTCGGGGTCGAGGTCCGCGAGGCAGAAGGGGCACCGGGACATCCCGGCGAACCGGGCGTCCTGGCCGCCCTGGGCAGCCCGGTCGTCCCGGACGGTTTGGGTGATCGCCGGGACGAAGGCCTCCTCCCAGAACGGGAACAGGTAGTCCCGGTTGGAGTACCAGATGCCCTCGTCCCAGTGGCCCAGATGCTCGTTGAGCAGGTAGGCCGACTCCCGGAACCGCGGATCGGCGGTGAGGATGAGCATCTTGTTGCTGATGCCCATCCACTGCTGGAGCCGGTTACGGTGGCGTGCCACGCGCATCGAGCCGAGGCGGGGCATGAAGTCCTCGGCGCAGATGCGGGTGTCGGAGCGAACGTCACCGGGCCGGGGCTGGACCTCCTCGGGCAGGATGCCGTTGTGGGCGATCACGGTCCGGGCATCACCCGCGACCGCGAAGGGGTGGCAGTTGTCCTGCCCGAGCGACCCGTGCGTGGCCAGACGGGAGTGGAACAGGGCCGGCCCGTCAGCCAGTCGTGCGCGCTCGTGCGCGAACCGCTGGATGAGGGCCTCGCCGTCCATGCTCCGGCGCACGATCAGGCGCCGGCCGGCGACGATCGCGTACCCGTGCCCGTCCTCATTCCAGCTGGCCCCGTTGCTCAGGGCCTCCAGATCCGGCTGGACGCCGGGCGGCAGATAGGTCAGCAGGCACATGAGGTCTCCTCACACCGCGCGGTCAGCGCCTCGTAGCGGTGGTCGGCTGCGGCCCAGGTCCGGAAGGCCTGCCACGACCAGCCGTCGCGCTCGCGGATGTCGGCCACGCTCAGGGCCCGGGTGTACTCCACGGAGGCGTCGGCGAAGCCCCAGAACGCCTGGACCGTGGCGGGATCCAGGCTGGAGGCGAAGACCCGCAGCTCGAACGTGTCCGCGTTACAGAGGTTGACCGCCCGGTACCGCTCGCCGGGCCAGGCACGAGATTTCAGGTACGTCATCACCGAGTCCCGGTCGGCAGCGGTGAAGGCCGCGTACTCGCTGGATCGGCGCCCGGCGAAGGCGACGACGTCGTCCTGGTTGCGGTGGATGAACTTCAGCCACCGGAACGCGTGCAGGTCCCCGGCGAACCCGGCGCGGGAGAGATGGATGTGGATGCCGGCGGTTCCGGCGGCCCGGCAGCCGGCGTCGTGCAGCCGGTCCAGCAGAGACCACGGGAAGCCGGTCATGGCCCAGTCGAAGGACAAGGGCTGGGTGACCATCTCGAACCCGTGCTCCAGCGAGCCGTCGTACTTCAGATGCCCGAGCTGGCCCAGTTCCTCGACGGCCAGGTGAGCACACCGGTCCAGGCGACCGTCCTCGACCTCGAGTTCCAGTTCCATACCCAGGAACAGCGGCCCGTCCCCGCGCGGGTACCAGGCCGGGGCATAGCTGTAGTGCCGGATGAGCTCGTGATCCTCAGGGTCGTCGTCCTCAAGGTCGTCGCTCTCCTCGTCCTCGGTGCCGTAATAGACGTAGACGGTGCCGACATCATCGGCGTCGGGCGACGCGTCCTGGGGGCTCGCGCTCGGATCGGGCCGGCCTGGCTGATCGAAGCGGTCGCCGGAGGGCTCGGTGCCCCCGGTCTGGGCGTGGTGCGGGCTCCCGCCACCGGTGAGGGGTGTGGGGACGTCGGGCGGGGCGACTTCCCCGGCTGCGGGCCGTGGATCGCGGTGCTCGCCGGGGTCCTCGGGACGCCCGGGCGTGGTGGTGGGGGAAGACGTTCGGGGCATGATTGCTCCTGGTGTCGTGGCAGACATGACGAAGGCCCGTGCACGGGGGTGTGCACGGGCCGGGGATGTGGGCGGCTGACGTCCCGCCCGAGAGCGGCGTGATGTCAGGGCGCCACGGTTTGTGTGGTGTTCGGCGGCAGCCTGGGAGCAGTCGCACGCGCGCCCGGGCCTGCCCACCGCCCTTCCCGTCCCTCGTGCCCGGCACCAGGGACGGGAAGGCTTGCGGCGCGGAGGAACTGCCGGTCCTGTGCGCCGGCAGACACCCTGTATCGCGATGAGGGCCTTCTGCTCGGTGACCGGGAGGCGTCCGGACAGGACCTCACGGCCTCAAGACCTCAAGGACCCAGGGGCCTCAGTGCTGCTGCTCCTGCTCGTCGAAGCGGGCCATCGCCTCGTCGATGGCCAGGGCGATCGCGTTCGGGCCCATGTCGAGCAGGACGAAGCGCACCACGATGGTGAACAGGGGGTTCGACCACAGGCGCGCGACCTGGGCGCCGCGGGAGCGGAAGGTCTGCTCGGGCGTGTCCTGCAGGGCCCGCAGCAGGTCGGCCTCCTCGCTGATCCGCAGGGCCTCCCGTGCACCAGTTCGGTTCCCTTGCTGGTGACGGATGTTCGCCAGCAGGATGCGGGCGGTGGTGCGCTCCGGCTCGGGAGCCCTCTGGGCAAGGTGGGTCCACAACCGCTCGTCGGCGGTGCCGGTCCAGGTCAGGCATCGGATCGGGATCGACAGGTCGGCGAAGGCGTCGGTGACCTGGGCGATCTGGTCACCGGTGAGATCGGCTGCAGCGGAGACGTTGACGGCGTCCCGGACTGCGAGCAGCCCTGCCAGCCTCTGCTCGCGGACGCTGCGCGAGAGCCAGCCCGGGCTCTCCAGCCCCGTCTCCTCCCCGGTGCTCGGGGGCGGTTCGGCCGTACCGTCCTCGGTGAGATGGGTTGACTGACCGGTGTTCGCGTCTACCGGCGGGACGGCGAGTCGGCAGCCGGTGGCGTCGACGTGCACGATGCCACCGCCCTCGGCGTCCAGACGGGGCCGCAGGTGCTCGGCGAAGCGCCGTGCCGCAAGCGAGGCCGCGAAGACGAAGGTGCGGTGGGCGCTCAGGCCCTCCGCCACCTCGATCGCCCGGGCCCGGCGCTGGAGGCGGGTCCAGCTGTCTCCGGGGTCTCCCTCCAGTGGGAGGAGCTGCACGAAGGCGGCGTGGCCGAAGTCCGACAGCACGTAGAGGGTGTCGTCCTGCAGCGGACCCTGGGCGTGCAGCAGCTGCTGGCACAGATCCTGCACGCTGAGCGGGCCGACGGGCTCGAACGGGTGCCCGTCGTCGGGGCGTGATGTGGTCATGGGTGCGTCCTTTCAGACAGTGACAAACGACGACGGCGGGCCGCAGGTGCGGCCCGCCGTCGCGGGTGATCCGCCGCCGGTAGGCGAGCGGTGGGTGGCCACCGGGTCGGTGCGGTGGTGGCCGGACATGGCGGCCACGAAGGGCCGGCACAGCGAAAAGCCCACGCACCGGGGGTGCGTGGGCTCGATGAGGGACGTCCCGGCCGGTGGTCGGCGGGATCAGGGGATACGCCGGAGGCCAGGGGTGGCGGGCGCGCGCGGGGGCGCTCGTGCCTGGCGCACTGACCGGGCAGGTCAGCCCGGAAGGGGCGTGGCGTGGTGCCGGGCCGCAGCGGACCGATAGTCACCGATGAACAGGTGCCGCCGGCTGGTCCGGCCGGCGGGGTCATGCCCGGCTGGGGCGGAGCGTGCCGCCCGCGTGGACGCCGATGCCTGGAGGGGTTCGCGGGACGTCGCCGCACCCGAGGAGGCGGCGGGTTCCGGCATGTCCTTCTGGTTCGGCTGTTTCGGCCGATTGGGCATCGTCGGCAGCTGCGGGCCGGCTGTGGCGAGCCCCGTGACCGATCGCCCGGCCGGGGCCGGTGTCCGTGATCCCTGGCGGCGCTCGCCGTGAAGATCCAGGTGCAGGTGCACGGGTGAGACGTGTACGGGTGCCCCGCCTTCACGGGCCCGGCGCTTGGCCGCGTACATGGCCAGGTCGGCGGTGCGCAGGTATTCCTGGGCCGTGTCGGCGTCCGGGGGCGCATCGGCCGAGCCCACCGCGATCCCGAGGCTGCCGGTGGGGCGCACCTCGTGGCCATCGAGCTGGACCGCCTGTCCGCTCATGCGGTTCAGGACGCGCCGGGCCTCGGCCGCGGCAGCCTCCCGCTCCGGTGGGTACCCTGGCTTGCCGTCAGGAATCGCGTGCCACAGGAGCACGAACTCGTCCCCGCCGATCCGGGTGACGAGGCCGTGTCCGGTCATGGCGGCGCGCAGGCGCTGGGCGACGGTGACCAGGAGCAGGTCACCGGCCGCGTGCCCGTACCGGTCGTTGACCGCCTTGAAGTCGTTCAGGTCCAGCAGCCCCACCATGAGAACCGGGCGAACTGCCTCCCCTGCAGCCGAATGAGAGCCGCACAGTGCGGTCTCCAGGGCCCGCCGGTTGCCCAGACCGGTCAGGGGATCGCTGGCACCGGCGTGTTCGGTGGCGGCCAGGGCCCGGCGCAGCTGGGTGCTGGTGTGCCGTTGCCGGGCCACCAGGCAGGCCGCCAGGGCTGTGGTCACCGACCAGACGGCGGTGGCCAGGACCAGGGGCTGGGTTCGCGACCGGCCGGTGCGGGCACGTCCTTGCGGGCCGAAGACCGATCCTGGAGCGGGGTCGGCCATGGAACGTGGATGAGTACGGGACATGGGAACGTCCTTCCTGATGCGTGGGGGTGGTGGCTGTTGCTGTTCTCCGGTTCCTTGTGCTGTTCCTGATTGCTGCTGCCGGGTTCTGGCGACGGTGCGCGAGCGGTGCCGGATGGCACCGGTCGCTGCAGGCGCCGGACCGTCCACGGAGGGGTCGGTCACGAGACCACCTGCTCGGCTGCTGGCGGCCGCGGGCCAGACGGGCCGGGCGGCCGGGCCTGCCGACTGCAGACGCGGTGTCGTGGGAGACGTCCACGACACCCACGACACCGCATCGGGTGCCTGCCTTAGGACTCGTGCATGCGCTCCCAGGCCAGGGCGCACCGCGAGCCACGAGCGGCCCGGCGGCGCAGCGCCCGCAACGAGCGGCGCGTCCGGAAGGCCCAGCGGACAGAAAGTTCCAGTACGGCTCGCCCCCACGATTGCGGTGGCAGCCACTCACCGTGGCGGTCCCAGCGCCGGAAGGCCTGCGTCATGACCGGGACGAAGGGGGACTCACGCACCGGCCCTGGCGGGTCCTGGCAGTACTGGCTCACCACCCGGGTGACGCCGCCATGAAAACCTTCGCAGTGCAGCTCGCCCTCCCATTCGGCTTGGTCCACCTCGGCGAGGAACATCTCCTCCCGCACGACACCGACCCGTTCGAACGGCCACCCGGGCTTGGCTGACACCTCCACCCAGAACGTGTTGGGACTCACCAGATCGGCCTGCAGGCGAGCCGGGACCGACGTCCACCGACCGGCAGCGTCGGGCGCTCCCAGGACCACGGCCGCACCGTAGGGGTAGGCGTCCTCGCCCCGGCGGCGCTCCTGAACCGGAAACAGGCCGTGGGCCTCCAGGTTCGCGGTGAGTGCCCTTGCCGTAGGGTCACCGGCCGCGGTCCGCTGGCGGGCGGACGTGTCGTACACCAGGACAGCTCCCTGGTCCTCGAGCTGCATCACCCGCAGCATCTCCGGGTCGAATCCTTCGTCGAAGTGGGGTCGCAGGACCTCAAATCCCGGGTCGATGCCGTCGAACTCGACCATCTCCGCCAGGGCCGGCCCCGGCAGGGACCCGTCCTCCAGGTAGCCGTGCTCGTCGAACGAAGATGGCCGTTGCTTTTCCTGGCCGGTCAGAACAACTGCTTGGATCATGAGGTACTCCTTCGTGATGTCGTCCCGGATCCGGCGACGTCGAGGGGGATTCCGGGAATTCGTGAACAGAGCGTGCGGGTGCACGCCGTGCGCCTGCCCTGGAGATGCCCGTGCGCGCCGGTGCCCGGATAGCCCGCTGCGGATGGCGCAGGGTGCGGACGCGAGCGGACCTAAGAAGCAGAACCTTGGCCGGGCAGGACGTTCCGCCCGCGACTGTGTCGCCGTGCGCTCGCCCGATCCGGTGGCCGGGATCTGCACGTCGGCGTTGGCAGCCAACGGCGGTGGGGCGATCCGTCAGGACAGGTGACCGGCTGGGGTCGTGCCGCTGCGGCCGAGAGGCCCGGTACCGATCCGGATGGCGGAGCGCATGCCCCACAGGTGCGGACAGCACAGAGCAGACCCGGTCGGGTCCTTTCACCGGCAGCGGAACGTGGGTGCGAGCGAACGCAGACGTCCGGTCAGGCCGGGAACCGGCCAGGGATCGTGCCGGTCAATCCGGTGGTGCGAGGTGGTGCGAGGTGGTGCGGGGGTGGTGCATGGCCAAGGTTCGCCGTGGGCGTGGTCCGGGACCGACCGCGTGGGTGGGCTGGCCGGGCGCCGGCGGGAACCGGTGAGCCGGTGGAACATAGGGTGGTGCTGTGAATGAGTTTCCAGGATCAGGCGTCCCCGCCTGGCCCGGCAAGGAAGCGGGGTGCTCGTTGGTTCGTTGGCATCCAACAGGCACCCCGGACGGAAACCTCCAGCCCCGGCAGCTGTCCCGGTTCCGACTCGCGGGAGCACTCTGCTGGGACGGTGTCGCAGATCCATGACGTCCCAGGGCTGGCCCGATCGCGACGGCGCCGCCTCGGGCAGTGCGCACGGACGGATCTGGGGTCAGGCGTTCGCGGCCGCCGGGCGGGTGGCTCCCAGAAGGGTTCCCCAGCGGTAGTCCTCGGTGCGCACGAGCGCCCCGGTGTGCGGGGCATCGAGCATCTCGTGGCCGCCGAGATAGATCCCGACGTGATCGACATGGTGGGCGTCGGGACCGAAGAACACCAGATCCCCCACGAGCAGAGCCTTCAGTGACACCCGAGGTCCGTGGTCGTACTGCGACTGCGCGGTGCGAGGTAGCGTGACCCCGGCCGCCGCATAGGCGGCGGTGGTCAGCCCCGAGCAGTCGAATCCCCGCTCGCCGCTGGCCGGACCGTCGCCGCCCCACTGATAGGGCACCCCGATCTGGGAGCGGGCGAAGGCCAGGACCGTCCGCACGACGCCGGACTGAGCGGCCGCCACCTCGCAGTCGCTACCCGCCACCGCCTGCCGGACGCGGGCCGTCCGCGCGGTCCCGGCCCTGATCCCGCCGGCTCCTGCCCCGCCTCCTCCGGCGGACGTACCGGCCGCCGACGCGGGCCCCTCGTCGGCGGCGTCGTTCAGGTCGGCGGCGGCCGGTGTCCCGGCGGTGACAGCCAGGACGAGACCCATGGCGTCGGAGACGTGCTCGGCGTAGGCGTGGGGGTAGGCCGATCGCTGCACGGCCTGGATCGCGGTGGTGGCCTCGACGGCGCTGGTCATGGGCAGCTGCTGCCAGCCGCCGATGTCCATGAGGCCGGGCTGAGCGCCCCGGCCACCGGTGAGGAACAGCCGGGTGGCGGCGGCCGGGTCCATCCGCTGCCGGGCCGGGCCCCACGCGGCCCGCTGCTGGAACAACCCGAGGGAGTCCGGGCCGGCCGCATCACCGTGGCCGACGTTGCGCAGGCTGGATTCCTGGATGGCAGCGTCCACGGCCAGGATCCAGCCCAGCGGCGGGACGTTCAGGGTCTGGGCGGTACGGACGATCGTGCGGGCGTTGGCCGTCTGCTCGGCGTCGAAGGCCTGGGCCAGGCGCAGGAGGCAGCCGGGATCCTTGGTCGCGAACACCAGCGATCCGGCCAGCTGACCCGGAGCACCGACGAGCGTGCTGAGCGCGGCCTGCACCAGCAGGACCAGCGCCACCAGAAGGGCGAGCACACCCATCCCGGCGGCCGCGGCGGCCTGACCGACCCGGTGATCATCCATCGCCTGCCTGCCCTTCGGTGGATGTCCTCGTCAGCGTTGCGATGGCACGCGCACGCGCCAGGAGGAAAGCTGTTGTGCTGCAGCGTTGATGCTTGCGATCCACGGGTGAATCGACCGACATGAGCCGCCGACTCCAGATCTGCTGACGCTGCTGCCCACCCCGACGCCCGGGCACGATTACGGCGCCCGGACCGACGAAACCCCTGCAGCACAGAGACTTCGCTGCAGGGGTTTCGTTCAGGCGCGCGGCCCGTCGTCCGTGCTCCTACCAGGTGTTGCCGGCAGGATCGGGCCGGCCTTCACGCGCATTGGGGCGAGCAGGCGCTCACCGCGGGCCGGTGTCCCGCTGGGTGGGGAAGGTGCCCCCGGTGACGGGAGGCAGGACGACGCCGGCCGGGATGGCGTCGACCCGGTAGTAGCGGACCCGGGAGGTCAGCAGCGCCTGCTCCCATGCCGTGCTGCCGTAGTGGATGAAGGTCGTGCGGGACTCCAGCCAGACCGTCGGCCCGCTGGGCCCGCTCGGGCCGGCACCGCCGGAGCGCCCTGGCGGGGGTGCGGCGTGGACACCGAACACGCCCAGGCCGCCGTCCAGAAGGGCGCTGCTGCGGGAGTAGGCCGCCTCCACCGCGGTGGCCGGGCGCAGGTACTGGCCCAGCCGGGCGTTGTCGCTGGTGGCGAAACTGTCGTAGCGGTAGAGGTCTCCGTACGGGCTGCGGTGCGCGCCGGCCGAGCGCGAAGGGACATCGGCTTGGTCGGTCAGGAGGTGGGCGATGTCCTGCCGCAGGATCTGCGCGCGGATGCCCTGCTCGCTCAGAGCGTGCACCAGTTCGTCGTCGGGCACGGCGTCCGCGGGCGCAGGGCACAACTCGCGCAGCCGGGCGAGCGCTTCCCGCTCGTCGGCCACGACGTGGGTGGCCAGCAACTGCCCCGGAGCGTCGATGGTCAGGGTGGTCAGGTGCATGGGTATCTCCTCCTGAGGATGCGCATGGATGTGGATGGGTGGGATGGATATGGACGTGGTCGAGACGTCGAGGCGACCGACCGGATTACAGGGGTGCTGTGACCGGAAGCTGCGGCCAGAACCGTTGCTGCGTCTCGCCGTCCAGCCTGCGGTGGCCTGCTCACCGGCTGGCGCTTCTGGTTGGCGAGACGGTCCAACAGCTCCTGCGGTCGGTCCACCACGACCGGCTCTGTTGGTTCGTTGGATCGGCTGGCCCGTACGGCGAGCGCCTACCGGCCAGAGCCCCGCTCCCCCATCGGCTTCAGCGGATCGTCCTGAGGCGTGGGTGGTCCCGGATCCAGCAGGGGAGGGACCCGCCGGGCTCCGGGTAGGTCCGAGAGCCAGAACCTCCGCCGTGAGGGCGCCGTTCCCGAGGGCCCAAGGGACCCGGGGGATCCCAGGGATTCAGGCGGTCTCCGACCGGCATGACCGAGGTGGCTGTCCTGGCTGCTCGGACTGGTCGGACTGATCAGCCCGGTCTGCGAGCGGTTCTGCCCTGCTGGCTGCTCGCCCGGGCCTCGTCCTGGCTGCCACAGCTGGGCAAGTTCCACCGGCCGCCAGACCCGCCCGGCCGGGCCGAAAGGATCGGCGGCGATCCGCTGCTCGCTGGTGGTGAACACCGGCAGGCTCCCCTGGGCACGCGCCTGCCCGGAACCACTGCTGCCGGTCATCCGTGGTGGCGGCGCGCTCATGCTCAGGAGGCGATGAAGGTTGTCCTCCCGGGCGTTGCCGGGTACGACGATCAGCAGGCACCAGTCCGGGCCGAGGCCCTCGTCCCGTAACTGCTGGTAGGGGCCCAGTTTGCCGGCGAGCCGTTCCACCGTCTCGGTGCCCCGGTCGTACTCGAGGTAGAAGCCCCCCTGATGCAGCCTTCCGGCATGAGCGGGGTCCAGACTCCTGACGGGTTCTGCGTGGTGCGGGTGATCGGCGTCGTCCGTGCGCCGGTGTTCCCACACGCCGTGCCCGTCGGGACGTACACCCATCTCGACGGCGCGGGCCGTGTGAGCCGAGGACCACCACCGGGCCAGACGGAACTCCCGGGCACCGTCGGGCTGTTCATCCAGGCGTGCGTCCTGCTCACCTGCACCGGCAGCATCACTGGCAGCAGCGTCACGGGCGGCATCGGCAGCCCGGGCGCTGGTGACGGCGCCGTTCAGAGCACGGGCCCCGGTCACGAGGGCGACGAAGAAGTCGTGGATCCCGTCGGTGTGAGCCAGTTGCGGGCTGGCGGACAGGCGTTCGGTGCGGATGGCGAGCTGTCGGGCGGTCGGCGGTGTCTGCTCGCGGTAGAAGGCCGCCCACCGGCTGCCCCACTCGGCCAGGACCCAGTGCAGAGGCTGGAACTGCCCGTCCCGGCGAGCCCGGAAGCTGTCGATCCAGCCCCGGCGGCGCAGGATCCCCAGGCGGTGACGCACGACCTCCGGGGACGCCTGCCACAGGCGCTCGATCTGCGGCGTGGTCAGGGTGGCGTGCTCGTGCAGCAGCAGGAGCAGGACCTCGTCACGGCCCATCAGATGATGCGCGTACGCCACCCAGGACCCACCGTTCCTGGTGCTGGTGCTCCGGGTGGGCCGGGGACGCCGCCGTCCGGTCCACCGGGCCGGTACGGAGCTGGGGACCTCGGACGGGCGTGCACGGTCTGGTCGTGACGGCTGGTCAGCCTCAGTCATGGTTGGCCCTCCTCGAAGCGACCGCTCCGCCGACGGCGGTCGGCCTGGCGTTGTGTCGCGGCGACCGGCTCGCGTCCGACCAGGTGCCGCAGGGTGTTGCCGGCACCCGGCTCCTGCCCGCGGCCCACAGCGGGGTGCTCACTGCGCCGACCGCAGGCGCGGGCACCAGCGGGCCATCCACCCGCCGTGACGGGGCCGGTGAACACGGGTGCCACGAACGGTCGGCTGTGGCATGGGGCCACGCGCCAATGGGCGGCGCCCCCTCGCAGAGATATCTCCCTCAGAGATAGTCGGCCGCGATGCCGGCGCCCTCCCGCGGCCCGGCCAGGCCGGTGACCTGCCCTGTTGGGTCGTTGGACGGGTCCCGGCAGCAGGGACGTACTGGAGGAGCAGAGGGAAGAGCTCTGGACAGGGCTCTGGGTGAGCAGGAGACAGAAAGGTGGGGACCGCGTGATGGCCGCCGGGATGCTGCCGGCGGGACGGCCTCATGACTGCGGCTCCTGGTCCTGATCGACTTCGGCGGCGCTGATCTCGGCCTCCACCGGCCCGTCCCACCAGGGCCCGGGCCTTTGCTCAGGCGCGGCCGCGGTGGCGGCCACGTAGGCGCGCGCCCGTGCACGAGCAGCCGGGTCGATCGGTGGCAGCGGCACCGTGCTCACCGTGAACGCCTGAGTGTGCTGGTTGTTCACGACGATGCGGGCGGCGGCCGTGTACGCCCTCAGCGCGGACAGGTCGTCCTCGAGCAGGTTCGGCTGGGTGTGGCGGGCCAGCTCGCGGGCGTCCTCGGGGGAGCTGAGGAAGTAGATCTTGTTGCGGGCGTTGGCCGACAGGCCCTTGCGGGCGTTCTCGTCGAACTGGTTGAGGTTCTGGTGGGCCAGGACCAGGGAGACGTGGAAGGCGCGGCCCTGCGCAAGCATGTCCTCGACGGTGGTGGCCAGGTGCAGGATGTCGCCGGCCTCGTCGATGTAGACGGCTGCGTCCCGGCGGGAGTGCTCGCTCTGGCCGGCCCGGGCGTTGGTGGCCTGCCACACCCACGACAGCAGCATCGAGCCCATCAGGCGGGCTTCCTCGCTGCCGATCTGTCCTTTGGGCAGGCGAGCGATGAGGATGCCGCCGTCCAGGACCGAGCGCATGTCGAAGCTGGAGTCAGCCACATCGATGGTGCGGGCCACGAAGTCACGCAGCAGGAACGACTGCAGGCGGGACTTCAGGGCGCCGGTGTTCTGCTGCAGGTACGCCGGGGTCCAGGAGGCGTAGTTCTTCCAGATGCTGTCCAGGATGGGACTGTCCGACAGATCCCGGGTCAGCTCGCCGCGGAAGGTGCGGTTGTCCAGCAGACGCAGGACATTGGACAGCCGGTTGTAGTCCGAGCGCATGAGGGTGATGCAGCTGGCCCGCATGATCTGGTCCATCCGCTGGCCCCAGAACGTGCCGAAGATCCCGGCGAAGATGCTCACGAGGTTGTCGGTGACCAGGGCGGGGTCGCCCTGCCCGTGCTGCAGGGGGTTGAAACGCGCCGACCCGCTGGGCTGGTCGGGGTCGATGAGGGTCAAGCGGGCCAGGGCGCTGGCGGGCAGGCGGTCCAAGACCTCCAGGGCCAGGTCACCCTTGGGGTCGATGAGGACCACACCGCGCCCGGCGTGGATGTCGGCCAGGATCTGCCGGCACAGCAGGGTGCTCTTGCCCACGCCGGTGGCCCCGATGACATGCAGGTGCTGGCGGGTGTCGGCCACCCGGATCCCGACGGCCTCGCCGCCGGGGAGGCTACGGCCCAGGGGTTTGACGTCCCGCCCCCCGGACGGCACGTGGCTGGGTGCTGGGACCATCCGGGCCCCGGCCCGTTCCAGGCCGGCCACGGCCAGATCGGTGGGAACGGCGGCCAGAGAGGCCAGCTCGGCACTGGACATCAGGGCCGGGCGCTGCATCCGGTGATCGGCCAGGTCCTGCGCCGGGTGAGGCAGGTCCCGGGCGCTGAGGCGGTTGGTGCCCTCGTGCACCCGCAGGGCGGCCACCAGCGCGTGCGCGTGCGCCTGGGCCGCGACCAGCGCCGGATCCTCGGTGCGGGGAGCCCCCACGATGAAAGCGAGCGGCCCGAGCCAGGAACGCCAGGACCGGGCCGGTGCCGAGCCGACAGGATCGACACCTGCTGGGGAGCCTGCGGACGTTGTGGGGGCTGTGGCCGCGGTGGCGGGCGTAGCGGCACGGGCCACGCCGATGCGGACACTGACCTCCCACCACGGCCCGACCGCCGCCTTGTCCACGAACGTGCGCCGCTCACGCTCCAGGACCGGATCACGTGCCAACAACCCCTGGCCCCCGGACCGGGTCGAGGTACCGGAGGAGGCCCCGAGGGCCGAACCGGTCCGCTGGGTGCCGGCCCGGCCCGATCGGCCCGCCGAAGCGCTGCCCGAACGGGACGAGCGCGCGCTGGAGCTGCCGCCGAGCAGGGTCCCCACCACCGAGAAGAGAACCTCGACGGCCATCTCGGCCGCAGCCAGCAGGATGCGCACGCCCACGTCGGCCGCGACCTCCAGGACGCGGGCCCCCACCGAGGCGGCACCGCCTCCCGAGAGTCCCACCAAGCTGGCCATACCCGTGATACCTGACCCGGCGTCGGCGCCAGAGGCACCGGCGCGCAGGCGCTTCACCGCGCTGTAGGGGGCCGGGCGCAGGCTGATCTGCACGCAGGCGTGCTCGGCCCGGCCCAGGGCCCGGGCCTGCTGCAACAGGGCCCGCACCGGCTGCCCCGGCATCTGACCCGCCAGGGCGAACGGGAACCACGACGGGCGGCCCGCACGCAGGGACAACCCCGCCTGCACCATCGGGGCACGATCCTCACCGGAGTCCGGCACGTCCAGAGGTGGCCGGGCCGGCTGGGTCTCGATCTCGCAGTCCGGCCACGCGGCCCGGGCCGCGGCCTCGAACCGCGCCATGCTCAGGCAGCCTGGCACCCAGAGCACGATCGCCAGGCGCGCTCCCACCCACCGGTACTCCAGCGAGACATGCACCGGGCCCTCGCGCCGCCGGCGGCGAGGGCTCTGCTGCAGCAGCGGATTCATCTGGGCCAGCCACAGGGCCACGCCCTCGGGGTCCACCTCGGCCGGCAGCAGCAGCTTCATCTCCATCGCCCCCGTCACCAGCCGAAGGCGCCGCCGCTCACGCCATTCCGTAACCAGGCGCACCCCGACGAGCGCCCAGGACGCCGACAGCGCCCCGGCGGCCAGTCCGAGGGCAACGGCCTGCCCCGGGTGGGCGTGCAGCCAGGTCATCGCCTGATGAAGGTTCTCGCCACCGGCGTGCAGCCGATCCCCGAGCGGGTCCGACGGTGCTGGGAGGTCGATCGGCGACCCACCCGATCCGGTCGATCCACCCGATCCTGCTGCACGCGAGAACGACTCGCCTGATCCTCCCGATCCACCCGATCCGGTGGGTCCACCGCTGGCGCTTACGGCGCCCAGGACATCCCTCATCCCGTGGTTGTGCATGACTGTCTCCTGTCGTCATTCACGATGCGCGAGCCGTGTTCGACCCGCAGGGCAGCCATGCTGATCCGGCGGACACCGGCGGGGCCCGGGATCGGTTGGAGGCGTTGGATTCGTTGGCTGGTTGGGCAATAGCGGCTCTTCGGGTCGCGAAAAGCACTGTCAAAAAGTCTCGTTGTTCGGTTGGATCGTTGGCTGATGAGGACATCGATCAGGCAGTCGTCCAGGGACCGTCATCGCGTGGACTGGTCCTGACTCGTCGTCGCTCGTAATGGTCCGCCAGCTGGCCGGCTGGCCGGCTGCGGTCATCCGGCGCCGGCGCCGCTTCTGGTGGCGCGTTGGACGGTTGGATCGTTGCTCGTAACCGGTTGGATCGTTGGCTGGCTGGCAGTTGGGCCGTTGGCTCGTTGGATCCCTGTCGGCGGGAAACAGACCGAAAGGGCCGGCGACTCGTGTCGAGTCGCCAGCCCGGCGTTAGCGGCCCGCGGAACGGTGAAGATGCAGCCGATGGATCGTCCTTAGACGAGCGGGGCGTCAGACCTGAGTTTGGTCATTCGCACTGGTCGTTGAACCTCAACGGCGCTACATCTCGTAAGCCGTTCTGCATCGCGGCCTATGAAAATATGTACTCGTGAGTAAGCGTAGGTGTGTGACGAACTCAAAAGTGGGAAAACAGTTCGATTGGGATCAAAGATAAATGCGCCGAACTATTGATAGACGCCACTTTTATTCGTGCCCATTAGTTACGCAAGGCGAACGCCAATGGCCCGCCATTCGCCGGGCCATTGGCGTTCGGATCAGCGCTTCATCAATTACTCGCAGCCAGAGAAGTGATGAGCGAAATAGAGCCGAGGATTACTGCTTCATCAGGTTTCGGATATGGATCCTCCCAGCGTGGAACGGCGAGAGATTTCTCGTTGTACTGAAAGGCGAATATTCTGGCCCGTCTGATCGCTGAGTTTGTGATTGACGGGGTCGGCCGCGGGTGCAGGCCATGCCTGAATTAAATAGCTTTCCCGCAGATCTCGTGATACTCGATCGTAGTTCGCATCCCGGTTAAGAGCATGTATTCGAAATCTATACCACCCCGGTGCGCTAGTGAGGGCGGGCCACTCATCGGGGCCGTCATCATCATACGATTTGATGTGAGCATCAGGCTCGTCGAAATGCTCAGAAATTTCAACGACTTCGTCCCAGGCCATGTCCACGGATTCAGGGGCATGCTCACGGGGTTCGATAGCAACCTCCACCTCCCCCATCACCGCCCCGGTTCTGATGGAAACCATCCCTCCCCAAGGCCAGGCAAGTCCGTTCTCGCGACCGGTCAATGGCGGGGGCTCAACGAAGTTCCATTCCGGAACGATCGCGATTTGACTTTCCGACACCCTTATGGCGCTGGTAATCCTCATTTGTGGACCTTAGTTGTTGTGCACTTCGAAAACATCGCCGTCAATGACTCTATTCGCGAGGAAGAAGCTATTCAGTCGACTACCGCCGAGGGAGTTTTGTGTTTCATCGATCATGCAGGCGCTGTAAGTGGCATCGGGCACCTTACCCGTGGGTAATTGCGGAATGGTGCATTTCGAGAATGTGCGACCCTTGCGTACTGGGCTTCCCGTATAAGCCCCCTGGCGCGTAGAGGCGAAGGGGTATTCGTCGCATGATTTGGTGGCCGGCCGGACGTAGCTGTCTTTGCAGGCGAACTCTCTGTTCTTAGTAGCTTTATCCTCGTCCATGACTCGTTCAAGAAGGGAGGGCATGCCATTTGCAATTGAAAGATTGATGTGTCGCACCAAGTCGGGAAACTCGGCGCTACTATAGGACATCGTTGGATAATATTCGGACAACACGCATCCGATACTGGTGTTGGTCATTGCTTGGTCACATCGTGCAGGTTGGATGTTTCCGTTCACTTGTACATTGGTCTCGGGGTGTCCTGGCTTTGCAAAAGACGATCGCCAAGTCACCTTGACGTTATTCCTGGTCTCCCACCTCGCCAAGGGTGCAGTTTGCACCAGCAGGGCCCGGCTGATGTTGGTACCTACCGCAACTGGGGCGCTGACATTTGCGGGCGAATCCAAAATTACGCAATCGCTCGAACATGTCGCGGTAGCTAGGAATACTGATCCCTCAGTATCATTGACCATTCCGTTGGGCATCAGTGTGACTTGAGATTTAAATTCCTTCTTCTTGGCTTCATATACGTCGAATTCATAAAGCCAGGCGGTTATATGACCGCTCTCTACAAGTACTCCATCTTCGACTTTCGTCCAGACCACGGTGCCGTACCAACCGTCGCATTGGGCCAGTCGGTTTGCACTAAATCCACCTGGACGACACTCGGGAGGTAGGGCCGTAGGTGCGGTCAGTACACCTACGGAGTCACTCGGAGCCCTCCGCTCTCGAGCAACGACCTGATCGGAGGCCTGGATCTTTACTTGCTTATTATAATCGAGGATTCTTTGCTTGGCTTCACTGATTTGCTTTTGAGTTGGATCTTTTTTCACAAAGCAAGACTCCGGGTGGCCCGCCTTGGGTATTTTACATCCAGCCTCTGCCAAGTCGGCACGCAGATGATTGGATGCATTTATGTCTGGCCGTTTCTGGTCGGCTTGGGCTGATGATACAAACACGCTCATAGCCAAAATTGTGACGGTGGGAATTGCCAGCAGCAAGCGCGAGTACATAGCTTCCTTACAACGCAGAGTCTCAACCTACTCCCTGGTAGATTGAGCTAGCTGAACGTATCCTGTGTATCGCCGATTGGCAATAGTTGCTTATGGAGGCGATGAAGATCTCAGTTGTCGATTTAACTCGTCAAAGACCTTGGCAGCTGTCGTTTCACCTGGTTGCGGCGTAGCGGGGAACCAACACGACCCCGCTTGCGCAACTATCCGACAGTTGTCAGATAGAGGATGGCCCGTGCCGCCAGTGGGCTCGCTTCGTCCCTTATGGAGAAAGCTCGCAGTTAGGATGATGAATAGTGTTAGCAAGCCAGCGGTAGCGACAATGATGCCGCCATGTCTAATACGCATAGGGAACTCCGCTCGTAGGTAACCAAGAGACGGGACTCTACCGGCGGGATGTCGTGCCTGGCCAGGCCGCCTTCGACGGCGCTACCTTCGCGCGGTTGAAGGCGGCCTGCAACATTGAGCGCAGCATGTTGGTTGCCGCTACCCGGGGGCCGGATCGGTGATTGATGATTGCGGGTGGAAATCTCACATGCTCTCCGATGTCCGGTCATCGGCGACGGGGCGGTGGTGTGCGGGGTTCAGGCGCACCGCTTCGGCCAGCACGCTCGCATCGCCCGGGTCACGGTTTGCCCGACCTCTGACATAAGTTAGGTCATCCGCTGAGTGCCTGAGTTCGCGGCTGGTGGATAGCATCGAGGATCGTCGTGGTCTCTGCCGTGAGACCCTCGGAAAAGCCGATCTCCATGGGAAACGCGTTCCGATCGACGAGCAAGCCGACGACGATCTGAGGGTCGACGCGACGCTCCTTGGAGAAGCCGACCTTACGCAGGTCGTTTTTCTTCTCAGCCTCGAAATACAGTGTCGTGACGTCGTAAAGACACAGTGAGACGTCCCCGGCCCGTTGAGCGTGGGCGAAGCAGACCTGCGCAATCTTCTCCCGCCACCCACCTCCGTTGCAGTGCTGCAGAGTCCGGCGAATGGTTTTCTCGCTGGCCGGGCTCCGACCCAGATCCGTCAGGACCCGGCCAAGATCCAGGCTCGAGGTCGGCTCCACAATCCTGGCGATCACCATCGAGGCGAACACCTCGTCCGTGACTGGCTCGAATCCCAGATCAGCGAACCGCGGCCTGAGAAACCGAACGACTGTGACCAAACTCAGGTCAGATGGGCGTCAGAGTGGCTCATGCACCTCGTGCGGGGGCGCCCCGGCGATCTCGTGTTCCAGGTCGGAGGCGACGATCTCGATGGGCACGCGCCCGGCGGCCAGGAGCAGTCCCTGCCCGCGGCGGGCCCGGGTCAGGAAGCGGGCCTCGCCGGGGCTGAGGGCGCAGGCCCGGGCCAGGTCGCGGATCGCCTGCGGCGCCTGACGCAGCAGCAGGACGCTCGCCGAGTTCGCCAGGATCACCTGTCCCAGGTCACTGCCCAGCAGGTCCACGACGTCCGGGGTGATGAGGGTCAGCCCGGCCAGGCGCTTACGGGAGGTCTTGGCCAGGCGGGCCAGGAACTTCACCCCGGCCGGCTCCGACAACAGCAGGGACGCCTCGTCGACGACCACCAGCTGACGCTGGGGAGGCTGCCGATGCCCAGCCCGGGACACCGGGACCACCGGAGCCGTCGGAGCTGTCGGGTGTGGGCCACGTCGTGGGATCCGGCGTGGGTTCCCGGATGCCGTAGCCGGGCGGTCGGGACGCCCCTCGCCCATGGCACCGCCTTCCGGCAGGGGCCTGCGGTCCACCGACCGCCAGATGGCATCGACGGCCAGGAGCATCCCGGCCGGGCGCAGTTCCTCGGCCAGCAGCCGGGTGGACCACACGACCAGGTGGCCGCCGTCCGGAACCGTCGGTGTCTGCGATACCGCCGGTGCCGGCGAGACCATTCCGGCTTGCCCCTCATAGCCCTCCCCCGGCGATGCTGCCTGATCGGCCAGGTGTTGGGCGGGTCCCTCGAAGAGGCCGCTGAAGGACCCCGTCACCCACGGGGCCAGCCGCGCCCGCAGACTTGCGGCGGCCTCCATGGCGGCCCCCTCGCGCCTGGACCGGAAGGGGTCGCCGGAGGCGCTCCCGGTGGAAGGGCGTGGGTCCCTGGTGAACTCTCTCGCTGGACCCTGCGGCACCGGGACGCGGGCCTGGCCCCGTGGCCCGGTGCCGTCTGGGTCCGGGCCGGGTGGCCCCTCCGGCCCGTGGTCCCGTGGCCCCTGGACCTCTGGCCGGTGGCCCCCACCGTGGCCCTCCGGACCGCGATGGGCTGGCGCCTGTACCGGCGAGCCTGGCCCCTGCTCGCGGTGGTCCTCGTGAACCTTCTCGCCACTGTTGCGGTCCTGCGGCCATGGACCCTGCCGACCGGACACCGGCAGCGATGGCCCCTGCGGCCACGGTGCCACCTGACGTCCCGGATCGGGTCGCTCGCGAGAACCAGATACAGGACCAGGGGCAGGGTTCATGACCCCGTCGTCCGCACGGTCATCAGGGTCGCCCGCGGGATGACCCCCGGGGCCAGGGTGCACGGTGACCCCGGGGTCAGGGGTCACCGCGGTCCCCGGTCCCGGCCCCTGCGCGAGGTCCTCCAGGACGGCCACAAGGTCGCGCACGTGCGGGGCCGGCCGATGCCACGTGGAGGGGTCGGCGCTGATCCCGGCCCGCGCGTAGGCGGTACGCACGGCCTCGTCCAGGACGGCCCGCTCACCCGGGGGCAGGGTGTCACCCAGCAGGACGCCTACGAGGGTGTGGACGAACAGGCACCGGCGGGTGAACGCGTCGGGGTCACCCGCCGGCAGCTCCAGAGGGTTCAGGTGGACCCCGGGAGCGCCGAGCTCGATGACCGTCCCGCCGAGCCGGTGGGCCAGGTCCAGGTACTCGCGCTCGGGATCAATGACACTGACCCGGGTCCCCTGGTATAGCTCCCGGCAGATGGACAGCTTGACCGCGTAGGACTTCCCCGCCCCGGAACGGGCCAGGACCACCATGTTGTGGTTGTCCAGACTCCAGCGGTCTGCCTGCACCACGGCACCCGAGGCCAGGTTCAGGCCCATGAGCACGCCACCCTCACGACCGCCACGACCCTCACGACCGTTGCCACCGCCGTCACCACCGCGGTCCCCCGGACCCACGAGGGCACGGCGACCGGTCGGGTCACCGCTCGGGCCACCATTCAGGCCACCGCTCAGGCCACCGGGAAGGTCACCCGGCAACGGGGCGGGCAGGTCGGGACTCGACAGCGGTGAGGCCGCGGCCAGGGCCTCGGTGTCCATGATCCGTCGCGGCCCGGCGGGGCTGGCGCCGACCGGCAGGCTCGCCTGCCAGCCCTGCCGCTGGCGCCAGGTCAGCGGGTGGGTGCGCAGCAGCATCGAGGCCGCCTGGGCCTGCAGGTCCGCGACGGCCTCGGCCAGACCCTCACGGCTGCGGGCATGGACGGTCAGGGTCAGGGACATGAAGAACAGCCGGGACTCACCGCGGGCGACCTTGCCGGCCAGGTCCGCGGCGTCCCGGCTGGTGGCCTCCATCAACGGGTCGTCCAGGTCCCCCCGGTCGGCCTGCAGGCGCCGGCTGGACTCCATCCGCACCCGCTGACGGCGGATCCGGGCCGCGGCCGCCTGAGCCG
This sequence comes from Kineosporia aurantiaca JCM 3230, assembly GCA_000719025.1. Taxonomy (GTDB): domain Bacteria; phylum Actinomycetota; class Actinomycetes; order Actinomycetales; family Kineosporiaceae; genus Kineosporia; species Kineosporia aurantiaca. Next base: position 133,064 of record JODP01000006.1, on the reverse strand, counting down.
GGATCGGCTCGATGTGCAGGCTGACATCCACCACGCCCGGCCAGGAGGTGAGCGGCTCCAGCCAGGCCATCGACACCTCGGCCGGGAACCCGTCCACGACCAGACAGGCCGCCCACGTCGGACCGATCCGCACGTGGTCGGGCGCGACCTTCAGCACCGGCACGTGCCTGGCCTCGTCGGGACCGACCTCGGCCGAGGGCACGAAACTCTCACGACGCCGGCCCCGCCCGCCGATCACGACCGGCCTCCCCGGGTGAGTCGCTGACGAACGGGACGAGCGACGGGGCGCTGGCCCGGGCCGGACCCGGATCGCTGCGGTGCGGCCGGGTCAGGATCGTGACGGTCGTGCTCGTGGGCTTGGTCGCGGGCATCCGCCCCACGACCTGGATGGGCAACGGGCCGCGGCCTGGCGAGCGCCTCGCCGGAACGGGTGCTGCTGCCAGAGCCATTGATGCCCTGGCCATTGGAGGCCTGACCCTCGCGGACCCTGTCTTCCTCATCGTCCGGGTCGTCCTCGACGTCCGACCGGTACCAGTCCAGATCGTCTGCCGGACCGGAATCGTCGAACCAATCGGCGGCCGACTCGTCGCGCTGGTCCTCGGTGCGCACGTCACCGCTGAGGTCAGCGCGTTCTGCACGGCCCTCCCCCAGGCCCGCGTCCGGCCCCTCCTCCGGGACAGGCGCGGCAGTTGCCCGGTCGGCGGGCCTGGCGTCAGGCTCAGTTCCTGGCCGCAGCGCGAACGGATCCCAGACCTCCTCCAGGACGGTCAGGACGTCGTGGACGCCGAGCACGCGGGCCCGGGCGCCGATGCCCTGCAGGTGCTCGACCGTGCGTTCGGCCTGGGCGAGCACCTGGGACTCGGCCCGGGTGCGCTGATGCTCGGTGAGACGCGAGCGCCCTGGCCGGCTCCCCCGCCCTGCGGGCAGCATCCCGCCCAGACGGGCCAGGACACCGGCGCCGGTGCCGGCCGGTGGGGTGAAGCCGTTGTCGCAGCACGCGATGATCACGCTGCGGTGCAGCGGCTGCTCGAACTCGTTGATGTCCAGCAGGAACTCGGCGTGGTCCAGGGCCGCCCGGGCCAGGTCGGGATGGGCGAGCGTGCCTGCGCGGGCAGCCAGGTCCAGCGCCGCGTCGGTCAGGTCGGCGGGCCGGCTGCGCACAAGGATCTGGACCGGCCCGGACAGCGAGTTCAGCCACTGCGCGGTGCCGGCGGCCAGGACGGCGTCCTCGCCGTGGGTCGACAGGACGGTCGTCACGGTGCTGGAGGCGACGAGGGCGGCACGGCGCCCATCGGCCAGGACCAGGACCCCGCGCTCGCTGATGTCCGCCACGGGTGCGGGCAGAAGTGCTGCCCCGGGCCAGAGGGCACCCTCCTGCGGCCAGGGGTCCTCCTGCTCAGCCAGGCTGGTCCTGCCGGCCTCGAGACCGCCGTCAGCCCCGATGTCCTTCCAGGACGCGGAAGGACGGTGACGGGACCCGACCCGGTACCGGATCGCGGCCAGAGCCCAGGCATCCAGGCTGACGCCGTCACGGGTCCCCATCGCAGCCGCCACGGCCAGGGCCCCCAGGACGAGCGTCACCCCGGTCAGCACCTGCCAGGGCACCCGCCCGGACAGGTGCTGCCAAGCCAGGAAGGCCGGTACCCCGGCGACGGCCAGCACCACCATCTGCCGGGCGCTGAGCCCGGCCACGATCCGGTCCGGAGCATCCAGGTCCGCCGGGATCCGGGCCCCGACCGGTTCCTCGTCGTGCGTGTCGTTCACCGTCATGGTGTCTCCTCAGAGTCGTTCGATGGCCGGGATGGCCTGATCCGCCGCAGGTCTGGACGGCGAGCTCGGTTCCGGTCAGTTCTGGTCAGTTCCGATGGGGTCCGCTCAGATGCCGGTGGTGTCGGCTGCCGGTCCTCGCGGCGGCGTCACCGTGCGGCCGGAGCACAGCGGGACCGGGCGTCCTACGTCAGCAACGTCATGAACGGCAGCGACGAGATGGGCCGGTGCCGGCCGGTTGTCGTGGTCAGCCACCGGAGGCGCCCCCGCCGTCTCGAGGTTTGCGCCGGCGCGAGCGCGGCGTGTTCCTGGAGGTCGGCTGCCGCTGCCCGTCCGGTTGCTGCCCTCGTGCGGGCCGGCCACCGGAGCCTCGGGCCCCGCCCCCTGCTTGACCGCCGGCCTGGCCGCCCGCCCGGCCCGCTGAACGGTTCTTCCCGGCAGCGCCTGTGGAGGTCTGGGGCCGTAGCGGGCCGGCCATCCACCAGGGCCGGTCCCGGTCCCGGGCCGCCCGTGCCGCGGTCCCCGGTTCGAGCCAGCCACTGGCCCGGCGCGCGCCCATGAGTGGGTCGCGCTGGCGTGAGGGTTTGGCGCGCTCGGCGCGCGAGCGCTGGCGCCACTCCGTGAACGGGTCCGTGGTCGTGGGGGGCGTGCCGAACCGGCGGATGAACCGCTGCCTCTGGATCTGCCGGCGGGCCTGCTCGCGGTGCCAGATCGCCCGTCGGTCCCGGCCGGCTTCACGGCGCTGGTTCTTTCGCTGGCGTCGCTGGGCTTTCGGGGTGACCAGTCGCTGCCGGCCCGATGGGGCCCGCGCGCTGCCGGCGTCCCGCGTGCCGCGGGCGCCGGAGGTCTCACCCGCGCCGGTGGAGCGCCCGGACTCCTCCACCCGGCCGCGCGCCCCCGTCCCCGGGCCGGCCCCGGTGGCTGCCGTCTGTTCCTGGCCCGTGCGGGCTCCAGGCACGAGCCGCGCTCGCCGGCCTCCCGCCCGCAGGACACCGGCTCCTGCGCGGGCCCGGGCACCGCGGACAGCGTTCAGGACGCTGCGCGAGCGCAGGCCGACACGCGTGGTGCCGCCTCGGCGCGTCGGCCCGGCCGGCCCGGCCTGGCTGGTCGGTGCCGCACCACCCCCGCGACCGGTCAGCCGGCCGGCCGCCGCCGTGGCTGCGCCCACCGCGTACCGGGCGGCCACGATCCTCACCGCGGCTCCCACGAACCCGAAACCCCGGCCACCGGAGCCGTACACGCCCAGCCCCTGGCGGATCACCCCCGGCATCCGCACCACGAGCAGCAGCAGGCACAGGACCAGGAGCAGGTTGACCACGACATCCTGGGAGTCGAAGGCGTCCGCACCGATGTGCTGCGGGCCGGGGTCCAGGAACAGCAGGATGGCCAGGCGCAGGGTGACCGCCTGGGCGAAGACGGTGAGCATGACCGCGCTCAGGTCCCGCCACCACGCCAGGGCGATGGGCTCCAGCCAGGGCAGCCCGTGGCAGGCCAGGGCCAGCGGCCCCAGGCCCGCGGCCACGGCCAGCGCGGCGAAGCGGATGAACCAGCTGAGGATCAGCCAGATCGTCAGCAGCGCGATCGCCGCCTCGATGAGAACCACCAGCAGGATGGTCTCGGGGAACTTCTCGACCTGGCTCAGCAGCGCCTGACCCTGGTTGACGTGGTCCAGCAGATCGGCGCCGCCGGGTGCGACGGCCGAGATGAGCGTGTTGGTGAGGGTGGCGAACGACCGCATGAACCAGGTCGACTCGTGGGCGGCGAGAAACCCCAGGACCATCCGCTGCAGGACGTCCTTGGCCGAGTAGGTCCCGCTCAGGCTGCCGTGGCCCATGGCCATCAGCACCGCGATCATGGCCAGGACGACGTACCCGACCTGGACGATCTGCAGGGACCGGGCCGTCAGGTCCATCACCGGCTGCTGGTAGGTCACCTCCGGCACGCGCAGCGTCAGGGACTGCACCATCAGCAGCAAACGGTGCACCGGGTCGGTGAGCAGGGTCAGGAAGGCCGACAGGATCCCGTTGACCAGGTCCCCCAGGTCGCTCAGGTCGACGAACGGCAGGTCGACGCCCCGCTGCGCCGGTCGGACCGCATACAACTGCTGCGCCCGGTACACGGATCGCATCGGCTGCATCAGATACATCGCCTGCATCACGACCCTCCCGCGCCGAGGATCGTCCGCACGACCGCCAGGATCTGCGGCGCCAGCAGGGCCAGCGCATACCCGGTCAGGGCCGCCACGACGAACTGCTTGGCCCGGTCGGCGTGCGCGGGCTCGCGGGCGAACAGGTACAGCAGCCCGCCCAGGGTCAGCGCACAGGTCGCGAGGATGAGCGCCATCTGCCGCAGCCACTCCGTGGCGTTGTTGATCACCGTGGGCAGGTCGTCGGTCTCCCCCGGATCCTCCTGCTCGGGCAGGACCGGCTCGCCCGGCGCCGCCGCACCCAGGGCCTGCACACCCGGGGCGGCCAGGGCCCGCACATCCCTGGCCCGCAGGACCGGGGAGGTGCCCACCGTCGACGCGGGCGAGCGGGCGAACGCTGAGCTCACGCTGAGGTCTGTCCGGCCGCTCGGCGCCGCTGCGGCCAGGCCGCCCGGGCCGTGCGCCGACAACCGCACGGCCGCCGAGGCCCGCGTCCCGCAGGTGATGCCCAGCAGGAACAGCACCAGCGCCACGAGCACGTAGACCGCGATCCGGGCCCACGGGAGCGTGCCAGCCCGGATGCTGCGGCTCTGGTCCGGATGGTGGGGGCGCCCGGCCGGCGTACGCGCCCTGACCACGGACCGACAAGCTAACCGGCCGTCCTGGCCGGATCCTGCCATCAGGCGCTGCCAGCGCCAGACACCGATTGCCCACAGCCGAAGCTGCGCGTCCCAGGCCAGATCCCGCAGCAGGGCGCGCCAGGTGCGGACCGAGCGCACCCAGCCTTGACGGCGGCTCAGCCGGTGCCGGGGCCGATGCCGCGGTCGGCTGCGCCGTGGGCGATGCCCGGGGCCGAATCGGCAGGCGCTGCGTGGTGAGAGTGGATCGGCCCGATGAACCGGGCCGGGCCGCGAGGGCCCCTGCAGCACGTACCGGTCGTAGGGACGCCGCCACCGCGGGCGGCGCCGACTGGCGGACCGTGTGAGCTCGTGACCGCCGACTGGGCGGTGAGGTTCGAGTGGGGAATCGGGCGTGGGATCAGATGTCTTCGGCACGGGTGCACCTCCGCCCAGCCGCGTCGGCCTACGACGGAGCCTGTGGGCAGTGAGTCGGGGCCGCCGGATCTCGGGCGGCGCAGCAGGACAAGCGCGCAGCTCCAGCGGCCGTCGCCGGCCGAGGACCAACTGCGATGCCGCCGGATACGAGCTGGACCGAGCCGGGGTCCAGTCAGTCCCGAATCCGTTGCATGGGCGGCTTCCTCAAGACTTCCGTGCACCACAAGCGACGACGACGCAGGCGTTGGCACCTGAACCAACAGCGGCCAACCGGATCCAACCGCGGCCAACGAGCAACACCTGTCGCTCACGAGCCAACGAAACTGAGAGCAAACGATCGTTGGGGAGCCGCCGATCACCGGCCAACAGACCAACCGGCCAACGGACGCCGGATCCGGTCGCCAGCATCTGGGCCTACCGACCACGAGAATTGTGAAATTCCCGTATTGTCTATCGCGAAATGCAGGAACGGCGCGCCGCAGTTCCGCAGTGTCCGCTCTCACAGGGGGTTCCGGGGGATGCCAGGATCACAGTTGGCCCGCAGCGAGCTCGGCCTGCGCCTGGAGACCGCGCGCAAGCGAGCCAGGAAGACCCAGGCCGACGTGGCCGAGGCCAGGATCTTCGGACTGTCCAAGCTGAGGGAGATCGAGCGGGGAATCCGGGCCGAGCCGGGGGACGTCTGGACCCTGTGCCGGTTCTACGAGATCGCCCAGAACGAGACCAGCGAGCTCATCCACCTGGCCGACATGGCCAAGTCGGAGGGATTCTGGGAGGACAGTCGCGAGGCCGTGCCCGGGTGGTTCGAGCTGTACCTGGCGTGCGAGCGGCAGTGCTCGAAGCTGTCGTACTGGCATCCTGAACTCGCGCCCGGGGTGCTTCAAACAGCCGACTACGCTGCGGCCGTGGTCAGCGCAGACGGTGTGAACGATCCAGCCGTCCTGAGGACCCGCCTGAAGCTCCGCGGAGAACGACAGCGTGCCCTGCTGGATCGCCGGGATCGCGACATCGAGGTCGTCCTAGGACCCGGAGCCTTCGAGCTGAAACTTGGAGGCAGGCAGGTCGCGGCCGCACAGCGCGCGACGCTCCACGAGCTCAACAGGCGCCCCGGCATCGACATTCGGGTTCTCCCCCGCGAGTCAGGTTCACATCCGGGTTTGGCGGCGCGGTTCTCGTTGCTCGACTTCGCCGACGCACGCCGGCCCTCCGTCGTCTACCTGGAAGCGCTCACCGGAGCCAGGTACCTCGAAGGGAGGCGCCACGTCACTGCCTACCGGAACGCCTTCGCTACCCTCAGAGAGCTCAGTGTCCCCATCGAGGAGTTCTTATGATGACCGCATCGAACGACGGATGGATCAAGGCGACGGCGAGCAGCGGAGGCGGCGACTGCGTGGAGATGCGTGCAGCCCACGACCGCATCCAAGTTCGGGACAGCAAGCTTGGATCCGGCAGCCCCATCCACACACTCACGCTATCTAGCTTCGCCGTCTGGCTGAAGAGCGCTAAGAACGGCGAGCTGGATCATCTCGGTCGCTGAACGGTCAAGGACTGCCTAGGAACTCGACCGGCAAGCACTGCAGCCGGATGTGAGCTCCCGGCGGGGATAACCGGCGACCATACTTCTGTGTCGCGACGATCCAACTGCAATCACCGGCGCCAGCTGCCGCATGAGAACCGGTCTACCCGTGGGCCTGTGGCGAGATCCAATGCGTAACGCTGCGTGATGACCCCCGGCGCCCGTTCTCTCGGCCCCAGGACGAAGGCCTAAACGGAGGGACGTCACCGACCTGACTTGAGGGTGGGCCAAGCCCAGGCTGCCCTCGGGCAACCCTTGGGCTGGGCCCGGGCGCCCCGAACGCCTTGGTCATCCTCCGCTTACAGAAAAATCCCAGCTCAGACGGCCTCTGTTAGTTCGTTGGAAGCCACGTCCGCACCCCGACTATCCCTGGGGGGATTTTTGCCTACCGGGGGGAGGTCAGCGGCATGCGGCGCTCGCGGGCGGCAGTCCGTGTCCCGGTCCCTCAGGCGAATGTCGTGTTTACGGAGGGCGACCGCGAAAGAGGGCGGCTCATCGTGTCCGGTTCCCGCTCCGCCCTGGCGCCTGATGTGCATGACCGAGCACCGGATCTGGGCACCCAGGCGACCATCGCCCAGGCCGCCCTCACCTACACGGAATGATGTCAGCGAGCGTGTCATGAACTCCGCCGGGGCGTACCGAGGATCTCGGTGAGCAGCTGGCGAGCGTCAGCAACGGCCAGGACCGAGACTCCGGACGGGCCGAGATGTGCCAGGTCCCGCTCTGCTTAGCGACCTTCGGGTTTTCAATGGTGGCCTCGACGGCCTGGCCAGCGGTGTCACCAATGCCGACTGCGGCGCTCTCGTGGCGGGACCGGAAGTAGACGTGCCGACCGTCGGTGAGCGTGCCTTTGATCTGGACGGAAGCACCGTGGCCGATGATCTGCTACTGCTGGATCACGTCGTTCGTACGGCCAGGGTAGGGCCGGGTCTTACCCGGGGGCCTCTTCCATCCTGCCGGCACACGACCGGCTGTGGAACCCAGCTGCACGCGTTCCGAAGACCAGCGCTAATCGCGTACTTACCAGGGACACAGCGACCTGATCCAATACGTCTGGGTCCCCCACCCGGTCTCCCCACCACGTAAGCGACGGAGGCGTCGCCCCCGGACCGGTGCCGCGGTCAATCGGTGATGATCCGAAGGCTTGCAAGGATGTCCCGGCCTCCGACCACCGGCCCCGGGCCGCCAACGTCTTTCTGTAGCGACAGCAATTGGCATCCGAACTTTCTCATATATCGGCGAGCCGAGGACTGGGCGGCAACGCGTACAGAATCGGCGACTCAAGAGCGCTGCGCATCTTCACGACCCAGCGACGATCCGATTTCAGCCACGCAGGTTTTCAGAGGTGTTTCGTTTGTCAATGGCCACGGTGATGTCCCCGCTGGTGGCCAGTAAAAAGTCCCCCGGCCCCCTGCGGGTAGTTCAGCTGCTGATGGGTGGTTTCCTCAGGTTCTGTTTGGCGTCGCGCATTCGGTAGGACTGTCCGCTGGTCGCGACGACGGTGGTGTGCTGAAGCAGGGGGTCCAGGATGCTGACGGCTCTGGTGTGTTCGGGCAGGAAACGGCCCCAGTCCTGGAAGGTCCAGTGGGTGCCGATGGCCAGTGAGCGGCGTTCGTAGGCTGCTGCGACGAGTCGGAAAAGGTTCTGGGTTCCGGTGTCGTCGAGCGGGGCGAAGCCGACTTCATCGATGATGACCAGGTCGTTGCGCAGGATGGACTCGATGGTCTTGCCGATGGTGTTGTCAGCCATTGCGCGGTAGAGGTTTTCGACGAGATCGGCGGCGCTGAAGTATTTCACTTTGTGGCCGGCCGCGACGGCTGCAACTCCGATGCCGATGAGGGTGTGGGACTTCCCGGTTCCGGCGGGGCCGACGAGGGCGAGGTTGGCCTGGTTGCGGATCCATTCGAGGCTGGCTAGGTAGTCGAATGTCGCGGCGGGAATAGATGAAACGCCGACGTCGAACGTTCCGAGGGTCTTGTGAGCAGGGTGGTGAGCAGGTCACGGGCGGCCGGGATCTCGTTGCTCTTGGCGGCGACCGCGATCTGGCCCAGGACCGTGCCACTGTCATGGTCGAACGTGGCGACCAGGTGCGGGGCGGCAGCGTCCTGGGCGCGGGCGCCGCGCATGGTCTTGCCGTCGATCGCGATCACCCGCGCTCGTCAACCAGCATGGTTGATGTGTAACCAGCTGCCCAGCAGCCGATCCAGCTCATCCGGATCAACCATGGTCACAGCCCGGCGGAACGTCGCCTCGGAAGGACACCGACGCAAACCAAGCCGGCCCAGCAGGTTCAGTTCGGTGCTGGCGGCCCACTGCGCCATCGCGGCGAACGAACGAGCCCCGGCCAGCGTGGCCGCTATCCCGGCACCCAGGACGCCGGCCAGGCAGTGCCGCCGTCCGCGGCGCGCCCGCGGGTCCGTAACCCGGCCGAGGAAATCAAGCAGGACTTGCTGCGGCGCAACCTGTTCAACGAAAAGACCATCAGTCCCACCGGTCCTAGGTAGGGCCCTTTGTAGCAGCACGATCGAGGGCAGTGCGAGAGGATGACATGGCGGATGTGGCCCCCGGGATCCGATGGTTTGGTGTAGTACCCCATCAAAACCGTTCAGGCCGCATCCGTCATCAATCGGACACGGTGTGTCACGCCGTAACTTCGCAGGCCAGAGCCGAGCCGAAGGACTTTGACGGCCCCCTGGGATGCCGGCCAAGGATGCTTACCTAGTGCAGCACCAAGTGAGGACTGCTACCCAACAAATGAATCATTTGACCCAAGGACCACCTGCCACTCCAAATATTTAATAACTCTACAGCGGGTCCGATACGATGGTGGGTGTAGCGCTTCTCGTTACTTAGCAAGTTTGTATACGTGGCAAATGAATCCGCCGGAGTCTTATGCAAACCTTTTCTGCACAAGGGAGATATTCGCTCCCGAATCAGCCAATACCACCGTCCAATACTTCCATCCGGGATTTAAAGAGGAATACTCTTGGGCGAATTCAGTCATTTCCTGAAAGAAGCCGTTGATTCTTTCCGCTTCGTCGGCACTCAGCAAATCGGCCGCCTTCGAAATGAACAGAACATTGTGGCCACCCGTAGTCCGGTTATCCTGAAGCGAATCATGGAACGCCGCCCAATTGCGGCCGAAATAAAGCGGGAACTGCAGTGCGGCTGCAAATTCTTCAAACATGTCGCCATCCGTCTTGCAGCGATCCCCTCGAATAACCACAACGTGGCCTGGCGCGACTCTATCAGGATGCTTCAAGTCGTCGCCCAGCTGAGCGATAACCTTTTCCATCTCCAAGTCAGTGTCGGTCGTGATGCAGAAAATTCCGCCAGCACGACTGGTCACACGGTGCCTGAGCTGGTCAACAGTTAGAACAGACATCATCGGAAGCGGCTCCAATTTGAGTAGTGACTGTCAGTATAATACCGAGATCCGTCAGATCCGGCTACCATGCGCCGCCCGTTCCGTGATAGTCCATCGTAGGGATCAAGATCGTATTCGGTGTAGGTGATTTCCCCACCTTCGGAATCCGTTCGAGGCAGCAGAGGTTCCGTTGCATTACGATATTTTGACCCCCCGCAATAATCTCCTACCTCTGGCCTCTGCATTGGGTCTCCGTAGGACGGTTTTTTATTCACAGAATTTGCACGTACATCGTCAACATTGTCATATGGGCCGGTAACACCTGGCTCGGGACCCCACGGAATTTCGTTGTTATTGCCCTCTCCACCGGTATTTGATGCCGGATCGAAATTCGCCTGCGGCGAGTCGGCCGAGGACGGGGCCTGCGGCGAGTCGGCCGAGGACGGGGCCTGCGGCGAGTCGGCCGAGGACGGGGCCTGCGGCGAGTCTACTGATCCCCCACCTGCTGCATCCGCTCCGGACGTCGATACCGGAGCGCTGGTGTCACTTCTCCCGCTCACTTTACTGGTCCCTAGTGCTGGTCAGCCCTACCAGCCAGCGTGCATAGGTAGAGCTGTCCGCCTGACCACAAGCGTCGACCAGTGCTCGTTGCACCGAGTTTAGCGTCACTTCCCGTGTGGCTTGCCGCACAGCCGCGTAAAGTCCACTGACCTGTACATCGCCTAGATAGGCAGCCTGTTGAGTGAAAGCGAAAATCACTCCCCCGTGTATCTGTGCGAGCTGTTCGGCAGGTGTCCCCTCCACGACGTAACAACCCCTTCGGTTCCATTCTGCGAGTTCCTCAGCACTCGACGTCACCCCCTCGGTCTTGCCCCCGGCCTGAGCCTCGACTTTTGCCTTAAGGACTAGTTCGATGTCCGCCCATCTCGAGGGGCCAGCTTGAAAGCGTCTGACGTCCCCAAGGTCAACCTGCCGGCCCACCAAAAGCTCTGCCAAACGCGCATAAAGCCCGTAGGCAAAATCATCGGCATCGATCCAGATCTGGAGATACGCGCGCCTGGCCTCAGCTGAACGATCAGCAATAATTGCAAGCATGCAGTCTATTTCGCGCGAACTTTTTGGCCATCCCAGAAACACCTTGGCTGTTGGCTTAGGCGGTGCAAGGTTAAGTATCAGCGATAGAGCCACCAGCTCTCCATAGATCACCAAGGCTGGCGATGTTCGCGCAATCCTCGAAGCCTTGGCTAAAATTTCGGAATCGCAAGCGACTAACTGGCATTCCTTTCCACAAAGTAAGCTTCGCCTTCCCAAGAGCGCTGGCATGGTCACCAGATGAGCATCAGGACGCCCGTCCCCTTCGCGTTCTATTCCGCCAGGAATACGAATTAAGAGTGGCCGATCGTCGCCATCGACGCTCGCGACTGCGAGACCCGGGGTAAGACTCACAACAGCTTGTGAGCCCTCAGGCGTGAGATTCATGGTTCCACCAACGACCTCTCGGTCGTCGAGAGCTGGCAAACGATGCATGACCTTGAGCGCAGTGTTCTTGATGACGTCCGGGAAGATCTTGCTTGGTATCTGCTCTACGACGACCACTCCTTCGCCGTAAGCACGTATCTCCGCAAGCATTGACGCGAACAAATCAACGGACGCGGCTGCTGGTCCTTCGCTTACACGCTTGAGAAGACGGTGCGCTTCCTCGATGAGTAAAATGTGTTGAAGCCCAGGCGCATTTTTTCTGTTTACGCGTAGATGCTCGACTATTCGGATCACGACGATACCGATGACGAAGGCCTTTTCTTGGTCATCAGTGACCGAATCGAGCTCTAGCACAACGTTGCGGCGTAGAAGGGCTGGCAGATCAAGAGGATGGCCACCCTCGAAAAAACGACCGGGCGTACCTTGCCTAAGACTTCCGATGCGAACGTCGACGAAACCCTTGACATTGGCTGCAACTTCAGGGCCGTAACCGATTCGTTGAACGACCTGTCGGGCAGCGGACTGAAACTCGCGAAGTGTCGGATACCTTGGTCTACGGGGTTCATCAGGATCATCGACGTAAAATTTGGGCTTGTACTCGGGCCATGGGTCTCCGCTCGCCAGATCCCAGCCGGCGCTGGTGTAGCACTCTGCCATTGCCTCGGAGAGGACCTGTGGAAATGGTTCGTCAGCCTCGAAAGCAGCCACAAATAAGGCTCGGACAAGATCAGCGTGGCTTTGCAAATTGAAGCCCGGTTCGGGCTCGAATGGATTCAAAGAAACCGCCGGGACGCTGCGATCTGCGCGGGCTCCTGGTTGCAAGCGCAGGATCGGTGCACAATCGGGCAGGCGCAGAGCCATAGCCGCATACTCAGCCTTGGCTGGCTCGATTGCCAACCAAGGAATGGGTGGTTGTTGCCGCGCCAGGGTCTCGAGAAGGTGTCGAGCGGTCTGAGATTTACCCGATCCTGTTGCGCCGCAGATGAACGTATGACGGTTGAGAGTCTCGTGGCTGACGACGAAACTACCAACGGGTGAGAGGGTCTCATCAAGAACATCACCAAGAGGAACATGTGGTCGGCTGCACTCCGTATGCGGCTCAGCGTTGCTGGCGGCGACAGAACCGGTTGAGGAGCTCGCAGGTAAGGTGGGTGTAACGTCGAATCGGTGAGGCGCAACCATTCGGATGCCCGGAATTTCCCGTACCGGCGGACGCACGAGGGCTGCGAGAACACTGGAAGATGTTCGAAAGGGTGACGATCCAATTGACTTTTCAGGGACAGGCTCGACCTTCATAGCAAGGGTCGACGTGAGCGCACCGGGAGTTCGGGAAGGCATCAGAGCGTGCCCAGCGGTCCCAAGATCGACAGCGCTACACAAGAGAGCGGCTGACTCATAAGCGGTGGGTGCGTCCTGGCCGCCGCTGAGAACCTTGACACTCCAAAGTCCTTCGCTTTGCGCGCGAGTCAACTCGTGGACCCGCTGCTGATTTTGCTGTACCTCGATCTGGCGGGCCTCGGAGTTCCCCTTATCGCGATACCTGGAGACCACCTGGTCTGCGGCTCTGCGGTGCTTCAGCAAATCATCCGGGCCTAGTGGTTCGGCAACGATCAGCCACCCGAAGGATTTGTTCAAGTGAATGATGTATTCATCTATACCCGCGGGTTTGTTTGTGCTCGCTGAGGCGCTCTGGACATCCTCATCAGGCTGTGTTCTCGGCCCCAGGTCAGGAAGCTCCAAGCAGGGAACCCAGGTCAGGGCTTCCAGCTGGCTGTAGACCTCATGCGAGGACCGGCGCGTGGCGCGAGCGCCAGGCGGAAAGAGGATCGGGATCTTGCCGTCCAACGCTGCTTCCGGCCGAGTGATCGACAGACTCGGCCGAGCTCCTACCAGGAACTGGATCGGTTCGTGCGGACCGGGCCTCAGCCAGGCTGCCGCGAAGATCCCTGAGTCCGAGGTAGACAACAGGCGGGCGTGTGTGCCGATGACTGCAGCCGTGACGCTAGTTGTCATCCATCGGCGTGGATCAGGAACTTCGTCAAGACGAGGGGCCTCGACGATGCGTACCCATTCCAGATCCGCGATTGACGTCATTTCTTCCACCCCCCAGGGCGCTGTGGTGACCCGTCAGCCTGGGAATCCACGCGCCACGCCGACTGTTGTTCTGAGTTGGGAAAATTCACCACGCGTGGTCTCGACGGCCTCGGCTTCGACTTTCCTTCCACGTCAATCGTCCAGTCGGGGTTCGGAGGCATTTCCGGGCCGCTTTGCCCAGGCAGTTTCCTTTGCTCCGGTTGCCCCAGTTCGTGAATGCTGACGCGGGGGTAGAGGGCGATATGAGGATTGATGGTGCCAGCCAAGACTCGAGGCTTTCCGCGAGTGCCTTCGACCAGAAGGAAGGTCATGGGCTCCATGTGCTGGATATTGGTGGGCTCGACAGTGAGTTCGTAGACCCGTGAAACAGTCTGCCCGGCGCTGGTACTGATGCTCTGTGACCGACCCTGGGAGAAGTCACGGGACTCCCCCATCGTGAGGGTCTGGCTGTTCTCGTGCCCCCTGGTGAACGTGGGCCACTCGAACCAGCGACTTGAGTCGAGCCAGTGGTGGGCAGTGCGACTGTGTGATTGGCCTCGCGTGTCTGCTTGCGAGCTGTTCGTACCGCGACTCTCGGACTCATTGGTCTCGTCGCTTTGTCCGTGCTCTTCGGTCGTTGCCGTGACAAGGAATTTGTAGTCCCGGCCGATGTAATCGGCTGCGTCCGAGGCCTGTTCGGTGTTGCCGAGTTTCATGATAATGGTCGCGCTGGCCGAGGTGCCGATCAGCTGCTTGGCCTGGTCGCGCAGGTCCTTGAACATGAAGATCAGCAGTAACCCTGCACGTGAGGCTCTCTCAGTGAGCGTGTCCAGCGTCTTCAGGGACAGATGGTCGACGCCGGCGACGACAACGATGCCTGAACGTTTTTGAGCAGACAGTTTGTGCACCTGAAGCAGCAGGGACTGGACCACGAGTTGATCGACCAGCTCCCTGTCCCAGTGATCATCCTTGCTGGTCTTGATCACCCAGAGGCCATTGGCCGTCCAAGGTCCTCCTGCACGTGATGTTTTCGGGCCAATCGGGGACTGGGCCAGATGCTTGATGGTGGAGCGTGCAAAACGCAGTTCGGCACGCATGCTCTCGCCGTCGATACGCTCAGCCGCGTCGAACAGTCGCTCCACCTCGTCATCGGTCAAGAGATCCCGGGAGTGCTCCCCCCGGTCCAGGATCGTCAATCCCGCATGGATCCGGCGGAACGTGATAGGCCGGTCCGTCAGGGCTTCGGTGACGAGTTCAAGAATGTCGACGTCCATCAATCGCATCTGCGCGTCGTGAGCAGGACGCATGTCGTCCAGCAGGCCGGCGATCATGCGTGCTACTTGGTCTGCTGTGAGTCCTTCAAGCAGTTGAGCTTCTTCCAGGTCCACCGGGAAGGACTGGACCTGGGTCGGTATCTCGCGGTTGCGAGCCATCGCGACGAGAGGACCTGCAACGTCGCCTTCGCTCATGTCAATGATCAGGACGCGCCGTCCAACGGCCAGGGCCCCCGAGCATGTGACGGCCAGAAAGGCCGTCCACTCAGATTTCTGACCGCCGATCACGTCGACGCGCGTGTGATTTCCGTGCAGCTTGAGTGGATACCACAAGTCCATATTTACCCATCGAACATACTCGGTCCGATCGAAATCAATGTTTTTTTGCCGCCACTCCAAGCACTCGCTCTCGTGCTCAGCAACCCGCTCAGCCCGAAGGCGACGATATCTCCAATTTTCTGAGGCCATACTCACACGGTTGAGAACCCAGTTCCATGGAATGAACGCCAACAGCACCAGACACGCAAGCGCCGTGAAGAGCTGGGCATGCTCGAAGCTCGACCCGATCATAAACAGGACGGCCATCACCAGAAACCAGCGGATTCGGTAGGCACTGATCAGCGGTCGGGGATCGACCTTCTCTCCGTTCGGCACCGGAGGTTCCTTCATCCGAGGTTCAGCCTCAGGCAACCGCTGCAAGGGACCCGGATCCGCGTACTGCCATCCCCAGCGCTCACCTGGCTGGAAGAGATGCTCGCTCAAAAGCGCCAGGTCACGTCGGTCCATGTCGGCATCACCTCCTGACTCTGGCCATCCGTGTCCAAGGTCCGAAAGTCGGAGTTGGACATAGGCGTAAACCCGTGGGGTCTCTCGGCACCATGGGCAACCCGAGCGGCGATGATGCCACGGCCCGCTGCCGGCCGATCCGGTCTCCTACGCCTCGACGAGGGGCCTTCCCTGGGCCCCGGCGCATAGCACTCATGTACTGCTGTCGAGCTTAGACGTTTACTGCATGGTAGTTAACAGATTTCTTCAAAATCCCAAATTTTATCGTCGGCACCAGAACATGCACTCCATTCTTGGCACGCGCCGGTGGCACTCACCAAACGATTCATTGGTGTCTTCCATCGGTCCACAAAGCCTGCAGTGCTGCAATTTGTCATGTTTTCGTCTTGCAGTTCGTAAGCTTTGGTGCTCGACCCCAGATTTTCATCTAGCCTTTATTCCATGCAGAGTCCCGATCCCCCTGCGGAAAGAAGCATCGATCCTCAGAAGTTCCTGGCCGCTGTCGCCATCTGCATGGTCGTCGCATTGGCGTCGTTCGGAGTGCTGCGCGCGATCGAGAAACACAATCAGACCCCGGGCGGGCTGTCTTCGCAGGATGCGCGGCTAGTGCTTGAGCTGGCCGCCACCACCGGTCGCCTCCAGGCGAGGAAGTCGGTCGGGACGTGGGTGCCGCAGTTACTGGCCGATCGGTCGAAGGAGGCGCGCTTCCCGGCTCTTCTGCCAGCTTCCGTCCTCCTGGATTACCGGACTGCCAGTAAGAGGTTCGGCGCTCTGCTTCTGCGCTCGACCGATTATGACTTTGATGGCCCCGACGCCTACGTCTCTATCGGGCCGAAAGGTTACAAGAGTGCAGGGAAGGCGCGGGCTTGGTGCCAAGCTGCCGGACTGGCGTCTGATCGTTGCATTGCCAAACGCCTGGCTCGAGCGCCGGACAAGCGCTGAGCCGGTGCGAAGGGAGCAACCTCGCCCAATCCGATGCTGCCTGTTCGCCAGCCCCCGTCGTCTCCCCGACCTGTACCACGTCCGTAAAGGATCCTTCATGGCCCACGATCCCCTCTTGCCCCCGGCTGAAAATCAGATCGAGGTCTTGGCCGTGACCACCCCCCTGCCCAAGTCGGAAGACGAGTCGAACACGCCTGCGCAGGTGGATGTCTGCCCACCGGTACCAGCAGCAGATGTGCCGAGAATGAACCCCGATGACCTCGTGATCGATCATGCCGAGTCCCCTTTCGGTCAGGCCGCAGCTCCCGCTGAGCTTGGGGCAGAGACGGCGAGCGCTGCCCAGCTCGAGCGCATGACCATCGTGCTGGATCAGTTGGTTGACGTCAGCAGCCGCTACCACGCTCGCGCCGAGCAGCGCGAGGAGCTGATTGGTCGTATGCACGAAGAGCTGCAGGTGCTGAGACAGGGCGAGCGCCGTTCGGTGCTTCGTCCACTCCTGACCGAAGTGGCCCGGGTTCGCGACGATCTGATCCGCCAGGCCGGTCAACTACCAGCCACGTTCGATGTAGCTGCGGCCAGTCGGCTGCTGCTGAGTTTCGCGGACTCGCTCGAGATCGCGCTGGCCGACTACGGGATTACTTCCTACCGGCCGCAACCAGGTGATCAGTTCGAGTCACGCACTCACCGGCCCGTCGGACGGCAGGAGACGGACCAGGCAGACGCGGTCGGCCAGGTGGCCTCGGTCCGGCGGGACGGGTACTTGGATTTGGAGACCGGTCTGCCGTTGTCACCCAGCGAAGTGGTCGTCTTCGTGAGCATCTCCGGCCCACCCGGTTACCCCGGCTTCGAAACACCAGTACCGGAACGCATGACGCGTGAACAGGAGGAGTTGTCTGATGAGTGAGTCGAGACATGGCGTTTTCGGGATTGATCTGGGGACGACGTACTCGGTCATTGCCTACGTCGACGAGACCGGGCGGCCAACGGTCTTACCCAACGGTTACGGCGAGCAGGTCACCCCATCGGTCGTGCACTTCGAGAGCGATGCGCACGTGGTGGTGGGGCAGGCGGCCAAGGAGACGGCCGTGGTGTCGCCTGCCGACGTGGTCTCGCTGATCAAGCGGGAGATGGGAAACCGCGATTACAACCGGGTGTTCCACGACAGGAACTACTCGGCGCCAGCTATCTCCTCACTGATCCTCGAGGCACTCGCCGGTGACATCCAGCGAGCAGGGTTCGACATCTCGTCGGTAGTGATCACCGTGCCTGCCTACTTCGGCATGCTGGAGAAGGAGGCGACTCGTCAGGCCGGTGAGCTGGCCGAGCTCAAGGTGGCCGCGATCGTCCCCGAACCGGTGGCCGCAGCTTTTGCCTACGGCCTCGGTGAAGGCGCCGCCGACGAGACCGTCCTGGTCTACGACCTGGGTGGAGGCACGTTCGACGTCACGATCATGCGGATCGGGAAGACCTCGATCGAAGTTCTGGCGGTCGGGGGGAACCATCAGTTAGGAGGTGCCAACTGGGACGAGGTTCTTTTCAATCACCTTCTCGACGAGGCGGTGAAGGAGGCCGGCGACGATGCGCTGCGCGACGACGAGTTCGTGACGCAGGCCGCGTGGAACGATGCCGAAAAGGTCAAGAAGGCTCTGAGCTCGGCGTCTTCGCGGGCTGCCATCGTGCGGCACTCGGGGGGCTCGGCCAAGATCACGGTGACCCGGGAGCAGTTCGAGGGGTTGACCGCTCACCTGCTCGAGCAGACCGTTGATGTCATGCAGCGCACGCTGGAGGAGGCCGAGCGACTGCACCCCGGGGTGAAGGACCAGCTCAGCAGTGTGCTTCTGGTGGGTGGTTCCTCTCACATGCCGGCTGTTCGAGCGGCGGTCAGCACCGCGCTGGGACGCGAGGCAAAGCTCGCCGACCCCGACTTGGCGGTAGCCAAGGGAGCCGCTCTCTACGCTGCCGGCCTGGCCGTGCGCGACATCATTCTTCCCGACCACGACAGCACCGAAAATCTGCCGCTCCCCGTGGAATCCCTTACCCCCCTCCAGGAGGAGAAAGTGCGTGAGGTTGTCGGGGGGTTGCTACCCGAGGCCGCCTTGAAGCTGGCTGAACGCACGGTAAGCAACGTGTTGCCCAAGGCCGTGGGCATCAAGCTCGTCGACATGAGCTCGCCTGACTGGGAGCAGAACCCCGAAGAGCACGCCTACGTGCAGCATCTGGTCGAGGCTCAGACGCCGGTCCCGCACACGTCACCGGCGTTCAAGGCCGGCACAGTGAGCGCCAATCAGGACGTCATCCGGATCGAGATTTGGGAACAGGCCGGCGAGTCGGCCGGGCGGGATGTCCAGGAGAATACCCTGCTCAAGCACGGCGACATCTGCGACCTGCGCCCGTTTGACCTGCCCGCGAACTCACCCATCGACATCTTTTTCAACGTTAATTCCGAGGGGCTGGTCCAGGTGACGGCCCTCGAGCCAACCAGCCGCAAGGAGATCAAGGTCGAGGCCAAGATCCAACTGCTCACCCAGGCGCAGATGGACGAGGCCCGGCGCAACCTTTCCGGTCTGACCGCCAGAACCTGACGTCGTGAACTTCGATCCCAAGCTCTACACGGAGGAGTACCTGCGCCCCCGCCGCCGGGTCACGCACTTGTCGGACGACGATCTGCTTGAACGCTATGCCATAACGCTGCCAGCGTCTCTCACGGACATCGAGCAGCAGATACGCGCCGTTCGCTCGGTCTGGAACGCTCAGGGGGCCGGCAGCGCCCTCGCCAAGATCAGCCATCTGTGCCGCACCGCCGACGAACAACTGCGTAAACAGCACGGCAACGCCATCACGACGCCTCAATGGTGGCAGGAACAAGCAGCGAAGGGACAGGAGGCGAGCCAAGCCCGGGTCGAGGAGATGACCCGGTTACTCAAGGACGCCTACGCGCAGCTGGGGGTCGTGACCGCAGCCATTGTCGCGGATTTCGCGGCCAAGTTGGGTCTCGGAACGTCCGACGCACAGGCCGCCGCCCGGCTGGCAGGGCTGAGAGTCGTCGCCGATATCGAACTGCCGCCGGCGCCGCCGCTTCATGCGACGTTGTTCACGAAGCTGGCTGCACTCCTGGTCGCCTCTGGCGCTCACACCGTGCCGACCCTGCTTCATCCCGACTCGGGAAAGTTCCGGCTGCTGGAGAAGTTCGCCAGTGTGGGCAATCCCGGGCTGCGGCTGGACGCGGTCACCATCCGGGAGCGCACGACCGAGGCCAACCGCCGGGGCACCTCGGCAGTTGACACTGCCCGTGCAGCGGCACTGAACATCCTGGCGAGCGCCGACCGAGGCGGTACGAGCCTGCGTGAAATTGCTGTGATGCACCTGGTCTCGCTGGTCGAGGGGAGGGTCTCTCTCGGTCCTGCCGCCGTGCGTTCGGAGCTGATCAGGTATCAGCTCGAGGAGAACGAATCAGCGGTGCTGGCCCTTCTTCTCATCAGTCGCCGCACAACGGGGCCCGGCGGGCTGGAGCGGGTGGAGGCCCTTCTGTCCGAGGGCCGCCTCGCGGAGGCAGCCCAGACGGCCCAGACGCTGCCGGACGTCCTGGACAGCAAGAAGCAAGCTCTGCATCTGGTCAAGGCCGCGCGAGACAACCTGGCCCAACTGCTGAAGCAGGCAGAAGCGGCCCGGCGCACCGATGACGAGGCGCGAGCCATGCTCCTGCTGCGTGAGGCAGCCGCGATCAGCCAGGAAGAGGCTGAGATGGCCATGAGTGCAGTCGCGGTGCCTCCGCCGGCCGATCTGCGTCTGGTGGCCGAGGGCGAGAGCGTGCGGGCGGTCTGGAAACCGGGACCGGGCCACGGTGAGAGCACCCGCTACGTTCTCGTTCGCTCCGAAGACAGGTCACCCCTCAGCCCTGCCGACGGCTTGACCGTTCAGCAGACAGCGGGCACTCAGCTCGATGACCGTCCGGCAGCGATCGCCCGTCCGCTCTTCTACAGTGTCTTCGCTCTCGAACCGGGCCGCCCGTACTCGCGCCCGGCACCCGCGTCCATCAGCCTGCTGCCCACCGTGCGTGACCTGACCGCTGATGTGGGACCGGCCTCAGTGGTCCTGCGCTGGTCGGCACATCCCTCGGCGCAGCGCGTGGAGGTGTTCCAGGTCGCGGCGGGCACCCGCACCCCGTTGCCGGTCGATCGCAGCACCTGCACGCTCAAGAGCCTCGAAGAGGGTGTGGGACTGCACTTTCTGGTAATCGCCGTCTACCGCAGCAGGGACGGAGCGGAACTGCGCGCCGATCCGGTGATGATCGATGCGACTCCACGTTCGCATGCGCGCCCGGTGACTCAGTTGCAGGCCCGCCCCGTCATGCGCGAGGGCGTTCCCGGAGTGCAGATCTCCTGGCGGGAAGTGGATCGGTCGGACGTGCAGATCATCCGGTCCACCCGGCCAGCACCCTGGCGTCTGGGAGAGAGGGTCTCGCCCGAGCAGGTACATCGATTCGGCGTTGAAGTGTCCGGCGTACGCACGGCCGCTCGCGGTGAGGTTCTGCTGGATGCGCAATTTCCCCCGGGTGTCCATCATGTGCTGGCTGTGTCGTCCGGTGGAACCGGCCTTGTGGCTGGTGAGTGTGCTGTGGTGGCGGTGACCGCGCCGGTCACCGGGCTGCAGGCTACCGAGTTCGCTGACCACGCGACCCTCGCCTGGCAATGGCCAGAGACGTCCCAACTGGCCGAGGTCAGCTGGGAGAGCGATGGTGAGCCTGAGGTCGAGGTCGTGGGACGTACGCAGTACGGCGTCCAGGGAGGCTTTCGGGTCCCTCTGGGACCCGCTCCGACGACGGTTCAGGTCCGGTCCCTTGTCCAGGTAGAGGGGCGCCGATTCGCCGCCCCTGCCCTGAACATCACGCTGCGGGCGGTCGTCGAGGTCCAGATCATGTACGAGGTGAAGAGAGCGCGTTCACTGCAGGGCGTCAGGGGGCGGGCCAAGCACATCACCTTCCGCAGCGACGAGAACTGCTCGGGCGTACAGGTCCAGGTCGTCGTCTCGCCAGGTTCGGTGATGCCTCTGAACGCCGAGAAATGCATCCCCCTGGTGAGCCACCAGCTCGACCTGACCGCGGGCATTCCCGTCACCCTGCAGGTCTTCGTTCCCACCGGTGTACACAAGCCGTTCTGGGTCCGGGCGTTCATCATCTCCGGGCGGGGCCGTCTGAGCGACCCGCCCGTCTCGCAGCTGAAGGAGGGCTGATGTCCCGCGTGGCCTGCCCGTTCTGCTTCACCCGCATCGATTCCTCTCACCTGGCTTATCAGTGCACCAACCGCGGTGTCACGCAGTGCACGGCGGAGGAGGACCCCGAGCGCACGCGCCTGACGGGCAATACGCTGCCCTCGTTCCCGACGTTCATGCCGGCGCGGAACATGCCCCCCACGTGCCCTGGCTGCGGGGCGGAAGCCCTGCGACGGGCCTGCCCGCAGTGCCACACCGCCCTGCCACTTGCCTTCATCGACACCAACAGCCCGACCATCGGGATCGTCGGGTCCAAGGGCAGCGGCAAGTCGGTCTTGATGATGGTGCTGATCAGGCAGCTCCGCGAACAGGTCGGCAAGCGTTTTCAGGCCGCGGTGCGCATAGCGACCGATCAACCGGACGGATCGGAGGGCGTCGAGGCCTACCGAGTCAACCGCGAGGAGCCGTTCTTCGACGGTCACGCACTGCCCCCAGCCACGCAGGAAGACTCGACCACGAATCGCCGACAGTCGGTCGTGATGCTCTGGCAGGGCGAACCCGCACGACGCCTCGGGGTCAGGCGCTCAGGTAGCACCGTTCTGTCATTCGTCGACACCGCCGGGGAAGACCTCAACAGCTACGACAAGACCTTCAGCCAGCGCTACCTGCCGGTCTGTAACGGGCTCATCGTCGCTTTGGACCCCTTCGCCCTGCCGGGTGCCCGAGCTCGGCTGAACCTGCCGCCCGCTGCGGTCCTGTCCACCGACGGAACCCCGCTGGAGGTCATCTCGCGCATCACCGAACTCCTACGTACAGAGCTGCGCCTCAAGCAACACAAGAAAATCAAGGTCCCCATCGCCGTCGTATTCACGAAAATCGACGCCTTCTTCTCTGGGATGGACCGCGGAAGCCCGGTCATGGCCAAAGCACCTCAGGTGCCCGGCTACACCCAGGCAGACGGGCAGGCCGTGCACGAGACCGTCCGAGCCCTGATGCACGATTGGGAAGCATCGGACATCGACGTGCACCTACGCCTGAACTACTCGGACTTCCAGTACTTCGCGGTCTCGGCGCTGGGCGCCGAACCCGACTACGACCAGGGACGAGTCGATCCAGGCGGGGTGCGCCCGCATCGCGTGGAGGACCCGATTCTGTGGCTGCTGGCCAAGGAGAACAAGGTGGCCTCGCTGTGACCGGATCAGGATTCGAGCGGCTGCTCTACACCGACTGCCAGGCGGGCCAAGGACGGCGCGGGAGCACCGGATTCCAGATCCAGGCCCAGTCCGAGGGTGTGGATCGCCAGCAGGAACAGCTGGCCGTCAATTCCCTCCTGTACGCCATCCAGGACACCTGGATAGCGCAGGGTCTGCCACCTCAGGACTTCCCTCGCGGTTTCGCGCACTCCGCCGATGCCGGGTACGGCACAGCGCAGAGCCTGTATCTGGGCCGGGAGGTCAACGGAGCCCGTCAGGGCAACCATCTGGCCGATTGCCTGCTGACTCGAAATGCCCAATCATATGGGGCAGTTCGTCCTGCCCAGCTATGGCACTCACCGCTGTGGCGTGAAGTCGCCTGGCCGCAGACCACGTGCCCGGCCTTCGACGACTACCTCGAGCCCGGGCCGCTGGACATCGACGCCGTGGCCAGTTGGGTCTCCCACCTGTCGTCCGCTGAACCGCTGGCGCAGCTGTTGTCCGTGCTGGAACAACCGGACGGACGAAAGGTCCTGCTACTTGCGGAAACCCCGCAGGAGGCGATGTCCTGGATTGCCGCCGCAACGGTGCTCCTGCCGATGAGAACGGCCCTCGAGATCTCTTTTAAGGTCTTCGTCGACCGGCCCACTCACGCCAGTCAACGCATCTGCGCGTTTCCACGCGCGTTCGGCCGGCGGCTACCCGTCGAAGCCGAGCAGCACCGATTCGTTCTCGACACCGTGGAGGAGACGTGTTCCGAGCAGGAGATCAGTCCCCGCGCTGCCTTCTGGGTAGCGCGACTGGCAAGCGCGGAGGACCCATATCGCGTGCTTGAGGCAGTCGAGTTCGCTGAGCTGCTGGCTGAAACCACGCAAGCCATACAGACGACTGGAACGGGGCCGGAGACACCGGCTCAGGCCGACGCCCGTCAGACGGCGTGGGCCCTGAGCACCCCTGAGGATAGGTGCTGGGAGCCCCCTGGCCTGATCCGGTGGCTCTCGTCCGCCGCACCTCACCTGCGTGACAACTATGGACCCGATGTGGTCCAGATCCTGCTTCAGTACCAACCTCACCCCGATCACTTGCAGGCCGTCGATGCGCTCATGACCACGGGCACCCTCGCTGAGAACGCAGCGAAGGTGCGTCAAGCCCTGCTCGTGGCCGAGATCGACGCCGCCCGCAACGGGATGCGCCCACCGGCGGACAGACTGCGAACGATGGACCTGAGCACGGATGCCTACCGGGACGCTCAGAGCGACATCGCCTCCGCAGTGCTCAACGCCGACGACAACCGCACGATCGACGCCCTACTACGAGTGGCCCACCGCCACCGGATCCGGCTTCCCGTGGCAGCCCTGGTCGAGCGACTGCACGCATTCGTCACGGCCTGGGTCGCCATGCCGCAGTCCGATTATGACCCCCGGACCTGGGCCCTCAGCGAGGCCATCACCGACATCCTTCACCAGGTCCTGTCCGACCAGTTGCTCAGACACGGCCATCAGGCGGTGATCGAGCCCGTGCGGCGGGTATGGCCGATGCTCCTCAGCTCAGCCGCACCCGAAGACCCTCTCGGCTGGCACATCCGCGTCGCCGAACTGGAAGCGGCCACGCCGGAAACTCGTCCGGTTATCCTTGCCGCAACCCTGCAACGCTACGGCCAGGACAGCGCTCATGCTGCTCACGGCTTCCAGCAAGCTTTGCTGGCGTGGAATCAGCTACAGCCGCACGACGCCGTGGCGATCGTGGGCCGAGTGCCCACCTGGATACCCTTGCTGCCGGCAGTGATCGAGCAGGCGCAGCGCGCTGTCCGCGCGAGCATCGAGGCCCCGGATGAAGATCTCCTGCTGGCCATGCATCACTTGCGCGACCGCAAGACCCTGCCACGGGACGCCGACCTGGATCAGCTCCTGGCATCAGACCACCACGTGATCAGAGTCCTCCAGCAGCTGCGAGACGTGAGCGAGTCCGAGGACGAACAGTGGAACCTGTACAGCTCGATAAAAGTCCTGCAGCGTACAGACATACGCGTGTTACGGCCCCGGACCCACCTTCTGCTCACGTATTCGCTGACCTCAGCTCAGCAGTGGGCGGGCGCTCACGTGCTCGCCGCTCTGCCGGACGCCGCAATCGCCGGCTTCGTCGCGGCCGCTATTGGTGAGCTCGCCGGGACCCGAACCGAGACCACTCTGTGCCGGCTCGTGCTCTGGTGCACCGATGACAAGATCCTGCCCGAGCATCCCCGAGCCGCGCTGACGGGAGGCATCCGGGACTTCCTCGAGCCCTTCCCCACGCCACAACGCGACGAACTGGCCACCACCATCTACGGATTGCTCCCGGCAGATGCCCGTCCGCACTGGGCGACGATGTTCAGCGCCCCTGAGCCCGCAGAGCCACGAAGAGGCTTCTGGTCGAGAGGCGACAAGACCCGATGACACTCTACGAGGTCGGGCTCCTGACCGTCTCGTTGTGCGCTGCGGCAAGCGTGGCTCTTGCCATCGCCCTGGTCATCAGTGCGCGGTCCTGGGTGATCGCCCTGGCGCTTAAAGCCGACGACATCACCCCGCAGGCCTTCTTGCTCGAGCGGATGGCGGCCAGGCCGCCATCAACCGGGAAGTTCCCACCCGACATGGCCTGGCCGCTATATGCACGCCGACAACTTCACACCGATGTCGGTGCCTGTGTACGACAGGTCGTCAAGGACTCCCAGGCCCTGGCTGATCGCTGGTGCGACCTCTTTCTACGAGGTCGCTGGGGCGACATCCGACTGTGGTGGGGGTGCTTTCCCCTCCCCCTGCTCAGCATCGCCGCACTCCTCATGACCGCCCTAGTTATCACCATCCTGACAGCCGCCCAGATCGCTTTCGTCTATGCCCTAACCGCCCTCCTCGCTCTTCTCCTGAGCCTCGCCACGGCAGTCATGCGATCGGTGGAGTACAGCTGGGGAAGGCTCCGCGGCGCCGAAGCATCTTGTCCGACATGCTTTTACGTCAGCCGACGCCCCGCCTACCGATGTACCGGATGCACTGTCCTGCACCGAGACATACGTCCCGGCCAGCTAGGAGTCTTCTTCCGACGCTGCCGATGCGGAGTCCTGCTGCCGACCATGGCCCTGCGAGCGGCCTGGCGGCTGAACGCGGTGTGCCAGCGATGTGAGCGGCCATTACTGACGCCAACAGCCGTCGCACGTGATGTGCGCATACCGATCTTCGGCGACGTTGGAGCAGGCAAGACGCGCTTTCTGTGCGCAAGCCTGGATGCGCTGCTGGAGAGCGTGAAAGAGGGAGGCCCCGCCATCACCTTCCCCGATGAGGACTCCCACGCCCGCGGACAGTGGGCCCTGCAGTTGATCCGTTCCGGCCAGGACACGACGAAGACGACAGATGCCCTGCCCTCCGCGTTGACCTGCCAGATCGGAGCCGGCGTGACGGCCACACTGCTGCACCTGTTCGATGCCGCCGGAGAGCGCTTCCGCGCCCCGGCCCGTCACGACGAGATGGGCTTCCTGAGCACCGCCCAAGGACTGGTGTACGTGCTCGACCCGTTCTCGCTGACCGCTGTTACCGATCGGCTCTCGGGCATCGAAGGAGGCGCAGCAGCGCTTTCCTCCGGTGGAGACCCCGAGGGCACCTACAACGAAGTACTCTCACGGTTGCGCGGTAGCGGAGTGAGACCCAACGCGCAGCGGCTCGCCGTAGCTGTCTCTCGGGCGGACCTCCTGCAACAGCATGGGCTGGCTCCCGCAGCCGAAAGTTCCGATATTCGTGCTTGGTTGTACGAGGCAGGACTACATAATCTCACTCTTGCTGCCGAACGGGAGTTCGCCGATGTCCGGTACTTCCTGATCGCCTCACAGTCCTCGCGTCTCACTACGCGAAATACCGACCCAGGAGCCCCCCTTCGCTGGCTGCTGTCGACCCGTGGGCTGAATCTGCCCGATCCCCTGGTCATTCACCTACCTGACTCCCCCCAGGACACCGCTACCCCGGTCGCTCCGATCGGGAACCCCGCTGCAGACAGGCAGGCACCATGAGCACACCAGTCACCTTCGTGGCATCCCGGTCAGCCATTGGCCTGTCCTGCGTCATCTTCGCTGCCCTGACGGTCGCAGGATTCCTGGACCACGGCCCGCTCGCCTCACCGCTGGGAGCCGCCGCAAACTGGAGCCAATCCTGGTTCCAGTTCCTGACCAAGGCAGTCTTCACATGACACTGATACCTCTTGGAATCGACCTGGGAACCACCAATTCCGTGGTCGCCACCGTCGATGACACCGGCGCGGTAGTCGTCCTGCCCAATGCCGTTGGCCGGGACATCACACCGTCGGTTGTCTACTTCGAAGCAACTGACGAGGTGGTCGTAGGCGAAGAGGCACGCCAACTGATGTCGCTCGATCCCGACAACGGAGTCGCACGGATCAAGCGACAGATGGGAACCGATCACCCACTGCATCTACGCGGTCGAGAACACACACCCGAGTCGATCTCCGCGCTGATCCTGCGACAGCTTGTCGACGCGGCGGGAATAGCCGGGCAACCAGCCGGCGTGATCACCGTCCCCGCCTATTTCGGACTGGCAGAACGAGAAGCGACCGCACAGGCCGCCATCATCGCAGGGATAAACGTCCTCGAACTACTCGACGAACCAGTCGCTGCAGCCATGCACTACGGGCTGGTGTCAGAAGGCGATCGCACAGTCCTGGTGTACGACCTTGGCGGCGGAACCTTCGACACCACCGTCATCCAGATCAAGGCTGGCAGCGCCGTAGTGGTAGCCACCGACGGACACCACCACCTCGGCGGCTCCGATATCGATGACCGACTGCTCGATCTCATGCTCACCCGGATCAGCCAAGCCGTCCCCGAGGACACCTTCGACGCCTTCACCGATGACAGCGCCCAGATCGGCGCCCTCCTGCTGGACATCGAACAGGCCAAACGCGACCTCAGCGTGCGCATGCGAAAAGAGGTGACCGTCCGGATCGGACCGGAACGACTGAACATCCCTCTGGATCGTCAAGACCTGGAGACCACCTGCGCCGATCTGTTCGACCAGACCTACACCATCATCGAACGCGTTCTCGCAGCCGCAACAAGCAAGGGTGTCAGCTCAATCGACGAAGTCATCATGGTCGGCGGTGCCAGCCGCACCCCAACGCTCGCCGCGGGTCTGGAGCGCAGACTCGGACTGCGGGCACGTCTGGTGGACCCGGATCTGGCCGTTTCCAAGGGAGCCGCTCTGCGAGCGCACCAACTGAGCGTCTCGGCTCGCCCTGAGTCGCTGCGCGACATTCGCGAATTCAAGCCTGTCATCGCCCCGCAGGGCATCGTCATCCCCGTGACACCCCGGGCTCTGGGCGTTCTGGTAGAAGACAGCTTCGACCCGGCTGGAGAACACAGCTTCGTCTCTCATCTGGTCGAGGCCAATACCCCGCTTCCATGCCGGGAGACCACGTCCGGGTTCGGCACCATCCTGACCAACCAGGAATCTGTTCGGATCCAGGTCTTCGAGCAAGCCGGCTCCGTGACGTCCCCCGAGCGAGAGCACAATCGGCGGGTGCTCGACGGCGAGCTGTGCGGGCTGAAGGGGCTACCGGCCGGTTCCGTCATCGAGATCACCTTCGAACTTGCCGTGGACGGGCGACTCGTGGTGCGTGCCCAGGAGCCCAGCTCCGGGCGGGAACTGCTTCTGGAGGCGTACATCGAAGGCGTGGTCGACGCTGAGCAGACCGAGCGTCTAACACAGTCGGTCGCGATGACCGCAGTAAGGGGCTGAGTATCTTGGCAAGCTGGGTCCGGCGACAGTTCACCTCGGCAGGAATCACCCAAGCCCCCTGCGGCCCGCACTTGCAAGCGCTGCAGGGCCGGTTCGCCGGCACGGTCATGCTGATGATCGACGTGAGCGGTTCGATGAACGGCACACCTATCATCGAAGCCGCCCGAGGTGCACGGCAATTCGTTGCCGACGCCGTACAGGCGCACTACGCGGTCGGCGTCATGCTCTGGAACTCGGCCGTGGTGGCGATCAGCGAACCGAGCGATGATCCAAGCCCCGCCCTGGCCATCCTGAGCCCGCTCACATCGGCGTCCGGCGGAAACCACCTCATCGGCCCGCTGAACACCTGCCACCAGATCCTCGAGCCGTTCGTCGGCGACCGCGTCGTGGCTCTCTTCGGCGACGGGGATCTGACCCCGACCGAACAGGTGCTGACGAAGGTCGCGCAGATGAAGGCGGCGAACATCAGGTTCGTTACTCGGGGACTTGGCGCGAGCGCCGCACGGGTCTTCGGTGGCATTTCTGATGAGGACGCTGCCTCCGCCCGGGTGGAGCGGGTGGAAGACCTGGCCCACGGCATTGCCGCCATGGCAGACGTCCTCAAAGACCGCAGACTGTGAACAACAGGAACGAGCTCTGATGACCTGGGCAACGCCCGGCCGTCGCCCCATCGCCCCCATCCGCTGCCCTCAGGCCTATCTGACGAACCACAGCATCAACGGTGAATCCCGGTTCAACGTCAAGCAGCTTGGCGGTCTGCGCGTCCGCGACGCCGGCCTCGATCGAAATCTCGAGCCCGCCACTGTGCAATCAGCGGAACGACGTCGCGAGGCCGCCTGGGTTGCAGTGGAATTCGGCGAGGCTGGCGGTCATGCCCCTCACCGTCTCGTCCAAGGCCCGGTAGGCCGCGCCCGAGTCACCAGTTCACCGTAGTGCAGAATCAGAGCAATTCAGCGAGGAACACGTCGTCGACATCGAGAGCAGTCGCTACTCGGCGAACTCGCCGAGCTTGAGCAAGTGTCCGTGGCACAGCGCGGCATGCAGAAACCCCTCTGGCCCCTGACCATCAAGTCGGGGTCATTGCCTGCGATGCCCAGTTGGTAACGATCGACGCGCCCGACAGAGCCGAGTACACGTCACCGGAAGGACGCGCTCGCGCCAGCCACGCGAACCATCCCGATCAGAATCCTTGACCGAGTGAAAAGCCCACGACCCAGCCACGATTCTCCAGATCGGTCTTGGAATAGCTGAGTGCACCACGGTTGCCGATCTCGATCTGGTAAAAGTCCACTTCCGGGACATCATCCACTCGCAAGGGCATGGTGCAGGACGGCACTTTTCGATCCGTTATCTCCAAGCCTCCGCTGGTCCCCTCCTCCAACGATCCGGTTGCGATGATCTGTCCATCCCCGTTGCGTACAGTCACCGGTGCCCCCACCCCCAGGTCGCTATAGCCGCCGGTTCCGTAGCAAGGGCTGCCCTTGAACCA
Source organism: Kineosporia aurantiaca JCM 3230 (assembly GCA_000719025.1). Lineage (GTDB taxonomy): Bacteria > Actinomycetota > Actinomycetes > Actinomycetales > Kineosporiaceae > Kineosporia > Kineosporia aurantiaca. The sequence goes on along the minus strand of JODP01000006.1, from coordinate 102,941 downwards.
GAAGGCGTCGTAGCCCGCGTTGATCGTCATCGTCCCTCGGATCGTATGAGACGCCGGCGGGACAGCGGCGGCCTTCCCCACAGAGGCACCGGGCTCTCCGGTTGAGCCGCTTCGGTGGAGCACGAACAGCGATACCGCGATCGTCACCACCGCGACTGCAACCGAACCGGTGATCCAGGCACCACGACGGCTAGGGAGTTCGTCATAAGCAACTGGCTTCGGTGGAGACAGGATCGTCACACTTCGCGGGAGGTTCTCGGCACCCGCGGGCAGTACAACCCGCGGACCCCCCGGGCCAGCCACGGCAGTCTGCTGGCTGAGCGGCGCACCGCACTCGGAGCAGAAGCGCCCTTCAGACGAGTGACCGCAAGCGGCGCAAACTGACACGAGAGTCTCCTTGAGGAAGGTTCGAGGCATCGCCCCGGTCGGCGCGTCGATCCTTTTCTCAAGGTCCCCGGGCGCTTCTGGCCCTATTCAGCCGCCCCCCAGACTGCGACGTGCACGGAGAGTCGCCGCGCTCGCTGGGTGGCTTCGCCAGGCCAGCTGGCCTCCCAGCAAGATGCCCTGGGAGAATCCGGCAGTCTTAGGGGCAGTTGCAGCCGTGGACGTCGAGGCGATTCAGCTGTCTCAGCCGAAGACGACCAGGCGGTTGGTAGCTGTGGTCGCGAGCACTCCGCCGCCGATGGCCTGGCCGGGGTTCGTGAGCCTCTCGTTCTGCGTGTTGAGGTAGCCGCCACCCTTGGCCGACCAGACCAGGGTGCCGGTGGTCGTGCTGTAACCAAGGGTCCAGCCGTCGCCCGTCGTCACGTAGACGACCTTCGAGGTGGCGATGGGCGGGGAGACGATCTGGCCGTACTGGGGCTGGTTGCGTGACCACACCTCGGCCCCGGTGGAGGAGTTGACGGCCTGTAGGTCGACTGCGTAGCCGGAGCCGGTCCAGGGCACGAGGAAAGCCTTCTTGCCGACGACGGCGGGGGTTTGGGTGGAGTCGAACTGGAACAGTTCCCTGCCGTTGCGTGCATCGATCACGCGGCTGCCGCGGAAGTCCGACGGTACCCAGAGTCGCTGACCGTCCAGGACCGACGCATAGGTGCTTCCGGCTGAACCGAAGCACCCGCGGTCAGCTCGCCAGACCTGCTTGCCGTTCAGGGTGCGGGCGGCCCACGTGCACGAGCCCGCGAAGTAGACCCGGTTGCTGCTGACGGCCTGGCCGAGGGAGGAATCGTTCGTTCCGTACAGGGCCCACCTGATCTTGCCGGTGGCGACGTCGAGGGCCATGTAGTTGTCGCCGCTGTAGGAGAAGTTGACGTAGGCCACTCCTGCGCGCACGGTCACCGGGCTCTCGGCGTCGTGAACGATGGTGCTGTACTTGGGGGCCGCGAGCGTCCTCTTCCAGGCGGTCTTCCCCGTAGCCGGGCTGAGCGCCCGCACGGTGGTGGGCTCACCGTTCCCGGCCCAGTTGTCAGCCAACGCGACCAGCTTGCCGTTCCCGTAGGCCAGGGTGGCTGTGCCGTGGCCGAGGGACGAGGACTTCCAGAGCTGGCGGCCGGTGCGCTTGTCGAAGGCGAACACGGTGAGGGGCTTGCCCGAACCGGTCTTGGGCCGGGCCGCGACGAACACCCGGTTACCGACGATCAGCGGATACGACGTGTTGGCGCCGAAGTCCTTGAACCACAGCCGATGCATGGTGTTCGAGAGCGCCGGCCCGCTGGCCACACCCGTGTGCAGGGCATTGACCTGATAGTTCTTGGCATCACCGGGCTTCTGGGCGGCCGAGGCCGCCTCGGCCGGCGCGATCAGGGCGACCCCGAGCACGACGCACCCCACTGACAGTACGAATCGACGCACGACCGTCCTCCGCTTGAGCCCCCGCTGCTGACCACTATCAGCGCAAGATCAATCTAGGCGAATTCGGGCACAGCGGCGAAATCAGGGCGATCGATGAGCTGGTCTCGGTGCGTGTCTGTCCGCCCGGATCCTGGCTCCGGCTATCTGCCGACCCTCCGCCCGCGCCGGTAGCTCCCGCCGGGCCAGGACGGCCGCGAACCGTGCACGTATCCCAAAATGTCGGACCTGGCCTATACAGTCTGAGATGGGTTGGTGACAGGGGTCTGCCTGTGGCTGAGACGGGGGCGTCACGTGGCTAAACGCCGAGGCAAGAAGAACAACGGGATGACCGGTTCATGGGTACCGGCGGGTGTCGCTGTGCTCGTGGCCTGCTCTCTTGCACCGCGGTTGCCGCCGGCGATCCTTGCCGTGGCCATCGCCGTGACGGTGGCGGCCGCTCTTGCGGCCCTGGTCTACGGGTACGCACGCATCCAGCGAGCCCGCGAACGGGTCGAACACGAGCGGAACATCGCCGTCACTGACAGCATGACCGGGACCGAGTTCGAGCATTTCGTCGCCCGTCTGCTGCGCGCGAGCGGCGCTCGCAACGTTCGCGTGTCCGGCGGTGCGGGAGACATGGGCGCGGATGTCATCGCCACGGCTCCCGACGGCCGGCGCCTGGTGGTCCAGTGCAAGCGATACTCCAAGAAGCTCGGCAGCCCGGACGTGCAGCGCTTCGCGGGAACGGCCCGCCAGATTCACCGCGCCGACGAGGCACTCCTGGTCACGACAGCGATCCCCACGTCGGACGCCCTCAAGGTCGCCAGGGCCTGCCACATCATCCTGATCGCCCGGCCGGCCCTGGCGCAGTGGGCGTTCACCCATGTTCCGCCGGTTAAGGACTGGCCCAAAGCCTCCCGCACTCCTTCGCCGGAAACCCCGCTGCCGCCACACCTCGTGGCCGTCGTCCCTGACCCCGCTCACGCGGCCACGGCACGAGAGCCTGTGCCGGCTGATCCGGCCCCGCCTGTCCTTGTCGTTCGGCAGCAGGATGTCCCCTCCGGCGGTTCGGACTGGTGGACCACTCACGAGACCTCCGGCTGAGGCACCGCGCGCCGCACGCATGGCCGGCTCGAGCAGTACCGGAGTCATCCGGGGACTCGTTGCGCGCCAACCATGAACAACCAGCAGCGATGCGCTGCTGGGCTCGACCCAAACGAAACTGAAAGGTTGTCCGTGTCGTACACCGCCGAAATCAGCCGCTCGAACCCGAGCGCTTTCATCTTCCTCGTTGATCAGTCAGCGTCGATGAACGACGAGATCCGGGAAGGCGAGCTGGTCCGCACCAAGTCGCAGGTCGTTGCCGACTCCCTGAACCGCCTGCTGCGCGAGTTGTCCATCAAGTGCGCCAAGGAAGGTGGCGTCCGGGACTACTTCCAGGTCGCCGTCATCGGCTACGGCCGCACCGTGGGGTCCCGGTTCGAAGGGGAACTGTCCGGTCGGGACCTGGTGCCGCTGTCGCAGGTGGCCCGGTTCCCGGCCCGCGTCGAGGAACGGATGAAGAAGGTCCCGGACGGCGCCGGGGGCCTGGTGGAGCAGACCACCAAGTTCCCCGTCTGGCTGGAGCCGGTCGGCGACTTCGGCACCCCCATGTGCGAGGCGCTGCGGCAGGCCACAACGTTGGTGAACACGTTCCTGGCCACGAACGAGAACTGCTTCCCGCCGGTCATCCTGAACCTCACCGACGGTGAGTCAACCGACGGGGACCCCTCCGAACAGGCAGCGGCTCTTCGGGAGCTGGCCTCGACGGACGGGAACGCCTTGCTGTTCAACCTTCATGTCTCCGACACCGGCGGGCAGTCCACGGTCTTTCCCGGCGAGAGCACCCTGCTCAGCGACGACTATGCGAAGACGTTGTTCTCGATGAGCTCGCTGCTGCCGCCGCACATGCGTTCCTACGCCGGCCAGCAGGGTCTTGCCGTGGACGACACGAGCAGGGGCTTCGTCTACAACGCGGACATGAGCAGCATCGTGCAGTTCCTCGACATCGGCACCCGGGCCACGGATCTGCGGTGAGTGCACGCCACACGACGAGGCGGTGGGTATGCAGGCGACGATAACGACGTTCAGCGTGCCCAAAGCCGGTTCCTCACAGGCGGAGTACGAGGACGCGTCCAGCATCAGTGCGGTCCTGAACGCGCAGGACAGCTTTTCGGGCCCTCACTTGACTGCGGCCGTCGCCGACGGGGCCAGCGAGGCCATGCTGGCCGGGCGCTGGGCGCATCAGCTGGTCACCGGCTTCACGCGTGCGCCCGTCAACCAGGCTCTGAGCACGACGATCCTGGAGGCCGCGGCCGGCTGGGACGATGTCGAAGCTAGCTACCGCAAGCTGCGGGAGGAAGCCGAGGACCCCATCGCCTGGTACGAGGAGGACGGGCTGCACCACGGTTCCTACGCCACGATCCTGGGCGTGCAGCTGCTGGACTCCGCCATCGAAACCGAAGGACCGCTGCTGGCGCAGGCTCTCGGCGACGCGTGTCTGTTCCAGGTCCGCGAGGGCATCGTCATCACGAAGTTCCCGATCGATGATCCGGCGGCTTTCGGCACCAGCCCGTCCCTGGCGCCGTCGCGGCCGGCCAGCCCCGCAAAGATCAGCGATCACTGTCTCTCGACGGAAACGACCTGGCAGCTCGGCGACTGCCTCTACCTGGTCACCGATGCCCTGGCCTACTGGTTCCTGGCCCAGAGCGCCGCGGGTGGTACCCCGTGGCAGACCCTGTGGGACCTCGGAACCGAGGACCAGATTGCCGACTTCGCCGGGCTCATCAACGGCTGCCGCGCCAACGGCTCCATCAAGAACGACGACACCACCCTGCTACGCATCGACCTGATGTAAGCCCACCTCGAGGAAGGCGAACGTGGCAACGCAACCGGTACCCGCCAAGTACCCCAGCGGCGGCGAGTATGTAGACGCCCTGCAGCATCCCAGCCTGGCCTTCTCCGACCCCCAGCTGCGCCAAGGCCTGGTCAGGCTCGACGCGCTGGGGATGCCCGAGCCGATCTCGGGGAACTTTGCCTCAGTCTTCGCCGTCACAGGCAACGACGGGAACTCATGGGCGATCAAATGCTTCGTCCGCCCGGACCCCGACCGTCAACGCCGCTACGCCGCCATCGCCTCCGCCCTCAAAGCCCTCAATCACCCTGCACTGGTCGACTTCGACTATCAGACCGACGGAGTGATGGTCGCGGGCCGCCGCTACCCCCTGCTCAAGATGCACTGGGTCGAAGCGCAAGGCCTCATGACCTGGCTGGAATCGCATCGCAGCCAGCCGAGCCACCTTCTGGCGATCGCCGGCCAGCTGGTCGACGTCATCAGCTCCCTGGAGAGGGCCCGCATCGCCCACGGGGACCTCCAGCACGGCAATCTCCTCATCACCCCGTCCAACGAACTCAAACTCATCGACTACGACGGCATGTACGTCCCCCAGCTCAAAGGCCTGCCGCCGAATGAGAAGGGGCTCGCCAACTACCAGCACCCGGCCCGCAACGACCAAGACTACGGGCAGGGCCTGGACCGCTTCTCCGCCTGGAGCATCTACACCAGCCTGATCGCGCTGGCATCCAGACCCGAGCTCTGGCGCGACCTGCGCGACAGCGACGACGACACCAAGCTCCTGTTCGACGCCGCCGACTACCGTCAGGCGTCCGCCTCCCCCGCCTTCACCGCCCTGCGCACCAGCGGGAACCCTCAGCTCTCGGCCCTGGCCGAGAAGCTGGCCGCCTTCTCCCAGCTCCCGTTGGCGAACGTACCGGCACTCACCGCCGTCGACGACACCATCCGCCTTGCCGCACCCGCTGCCCCACCGGCAGCGACGTCGGTTACGTCTTCGGCACCTGACTGGCTCACCGATCACCTCGCACCAGACCAGCGCTCACCGACCGCCCAGGCAGCCGCCACCGGCCCGCGGCTGCCCCAGTTCACCGGGTCTTACCTGCGGGTAGCCAGGGCAGCCGCTGCTGTTGGCTTGTTGTCCATCGTGGGTCTTGTCCTGGTGGTCATAAAACTTCCAATCCTTGCCGAGATTCCGATGGGGACCTGGGTCGCGGCGGCGCTCGCCAGTTTGGCGGCCCTCGTCGGCAGCTACCGCGCGCATCCGGTCGTCCACGAGCGACGCCGTGCCACCGCACGATGGGTGGCGGCAGAAACGGCCGCCGTCCAGGCCCAGGCGACGTTCGACGAGCTGTGGCAGCAGACCGGCTACACCGACATGGAGCTGGAACGGCAGAAGCAGGCGATCACGGCCAAACGCGATGCCGCCACACGAGCATGCCTGGCGTCCACCTCGACGGCCCAACAGGTGCTACAGACATCCCTCGCCAAAATTCAACGAGAACGCAGCAACACGAGCAACTCCCAGCACACTCGCGAGAAACAGCGCCTGGAAAAGATCGTCGCCGAACACGTCACCAGAACGCTGCAGAATGCGGTGATCACTCGAAATCCCCCACCGGGAATCAGCTCCGGAGTCGCCGCGAATCTCGCCAGAAGCGGCTTCCGGACCGCAGCCGACTTTGTCACATTTCGCACGGTCAGCGGCAACGGGCGCTACGACACCATCTACCTGCAGCGAAGCATTAGTGATCGCGGAACCCATGTTGAGAACGTCGGTACGAAGCGGGCGAAGTCACTCATGGACTGGCGCGACACCCTGATCACGATGGCACAGAAGAAGGCACCGAAACAGCTGACCTCCGCCCAACGGCGGGACGTCGCAAACGAACTCCTAAGATTCACGAAGCAACTGGACCAGCAAGAGACCCAGGCCAAGAAAGAGCTCCGGGACGCGGTCGACCTGGCCAAGCAGAAGGAGAAGGCCCAGCAGACAACGCTGGACAACGAGCTCGCCCGTGCCGAGAACGCCAGCCACGACCGGCGGCGCAACTTCGACCGCCGCCTGACCGGCGCCAGAAGTGACGCGACCGCCAGGCAGCAGGAGGCCGAGCAAGCCCGACTCGTGAATCTGGCCTACGCCGATGCCACGGGTCCACGGTTTCTACGGGCAACGTTTGGCCTGTGACGGATGGCTGGCTCACGATGCCCAGAGTCCGCCCCTCAGCCTCGCCGGGAGCCGTCCCGCACGCGAGCCGTCCTGTGAGGCCAGCGCGAACCGAGAAACCGCTCAGACGCATTGGCGACGAGTCCCAGCAAAGATCCCGCCTGAAGCATGGCGTCGCCTGAGAAACTACTAGTGGTTGCTGACCGGCCTTTTAGGACGCCCTCCCTTTTTGGAGAGCTGCCGGACGCGAAGATGATGAGCACCAGTCAAGCGGGTCCGCGACCGGACGTGCCCGAGCAAGGGGGAAGGTTTGTGAGACGGCTCATCGCATACGCCGACGCAGTGCGCCTGCTGGGCGGGGAAACCGAGCTCGTGCGCCGTATCGATCGTGTCACCGGCGGCCTCCTACTGGCCGGGACCATTGCCGGGCCGGCTTTTGCTCTCAGCCTTTTCGACGCCAAGGCCGACTTCGTCAAACTCAGCAGCGGTCTGGTGGTCGATCTTGAGCGCCGCATGCGAGGACTCGGACAGTTCCCTCGCTCTCAGCGACTCGCGGCAGCCCACTCCGTAATCGTGATCGCGGCCTTCTACGACGCCGTCCAGTCCACCTCTCTACCTGCATCATTTCTCGCTGACATTCAGTTGACGCAAGCGGACCAAGTACGTCTGGCCACAACGACCTTGGCATCGCTTGCTTCCGTGTCCGAGCAACTGCTCACCTCCGAGGTGCCTGCCCCGAGCGCCGATCAATCCTACGAAGCGCACCTCCGTGACCTGGGTAAGTATTACGCCCGGGTGGCCAATGGGCTGCTGAAGTTTGTCCGAGGGCTGGCGGTGTGGGACTCAATGAACCAGACCGCCCGGGAGCAGGTTGACCGCGAGGTGAAGGATGCAGTTCCCGCGGCGGCGCTGGCCCGGTACGAGGAGATGCTCCGGCGCCTGGCCATCGAGTGTCCGGAGGTGGCCTTCTGGGTTAATCTGACCGAACATCAGGCTACGCAGCGCGGCATCGATCACATGCGCCGATCCTGGCCCCTCGGTTGGCAGTGGCGGCGGGGCTTTCTGTGCCCCTGCCGACAGGCCGCAGGTACCGCGCCCGGCGAGGCTCGACGTCCATCCCGACGGCCTGGAGGAGGCATCGCCCACATGTGCGGCAAGCACATACCTGAACCAGGGCGAGAAGCTGGGGATTGACGGGGAGACCGGGCGTGGTACCGGAAGATGAGACCGGCACCCAAGGTGAGCGGCCTCGCGCGTAGTTCACCTTGAATGGCAGCGTCCCTCGCGCGGGCCGAACGCGTGTTAGCCACCGCCTATGACGATACTCGGTCATACGTGACTATTAATGTGATTTCCGACGAACGCATTCACCTCAAGGAAAATACCCGTCACACGCCGTACTCAAAGCAATACTTTGGGCGACGTCTAAGGCTATGGTCTCCTGATGACTGAGCTTGCATCTAGGACCGATGGAAGGTTGTTGGCCGACCTCTCTCGCGCGGAGTTGCTCTCGTTGTTAGAGGCACAGAACGAGCCGGGTATTCGAATAGCGTTCCCTGGCAAGGGCACGGCTCGACAATTGGCTCGCCGTGTTAGGCCTCGCGTAAGCCGATTGATTGCGCAGCATAGCGTTGGAGCGCCTGAGGAGCAGGCTAAAAATCTGGTGATCGAAGGAGATAACCTTCAGGCCATGACAACGCTGTATGGGCAGCGGGGGCAAGTGGACCTAATTATTACAGATCCGCCGTACAATACCGGAAATGACTGGCGTTACAATGATAAATGGGATGAGGATCCAAATGACCCGGGAATTGGAGATTGGGTAGGGCGCGATGATCCGGGCCGCCACACAATATGGATGCGATTTATGTGGCCTCGATTGCACATGATGCGATCCATGCTTAAGCCTGCAGGGGTTTTGGCCATCTGTATCGATCATCGCGAGCTTTTCAGGCTGGGCCAGATGTTGGACGAACTTTTTGGTGAAAATAATCGTATAGCCGTAATAAATTGGGAAAGGTCGTCGACTCTTCGCAACGATAAGACGGGAGTATCTACGGCAACTGAATATGTCTTAGTTTACGCGAAAGATGCCGGAAAAGCACAAACAGGACGCGTCGACCGAACTAAAGATCAAGATCTCGGGTATACAAATCCCGATCAGGATCCTCAGGGTTCATGGTACGGAGCTGCGCCGTTTGCACCCGGCAGATCTAGCCACGAACAAATGTATTACGCGGTGCAGAATCCTTTCACTGGCGAACTGCACTACCCAACGGGAACGAAGCATTGGGCAAATGGAAAGCCGACTGTCCGAAGTATGCTTGAGGAGTGGGGTTCTGAATATGCTGAAGTGGATATTGGGGACAACTGCGCGCCGGCATTATTGCTCAAAGGAGCCAAAAATCCACTGATCTTTGATGCGGCCCGTGACCCAGTAGTAAAGAAGGCGCAAAGGGCTGCGCTTCTTGTACGCAAGCGTGGTCAGTGGCCCATGCTCGTGTTTACTAGGGAAGGCAATGGGAAACCTCGCCGCAAAACGTATTTGAATAAACTAAAGAAGGGAGTTGTACCGTCAACCTATTGGGCGGACCACGACTTCCTAGAACCGCTGGACATAGGTTGCACTTCATGGGACTCATCTGAGTCTGGAACGAGTGAAGCCGGTTCCCGCGAATTACGCGCGATTCTCGGAAATGATCATGAATTTGAGACTGTCAAGCCGGTAAAGCTTTTTCAAAAAATTGTTCAGTTGTGGTGTCCTACAGACGGGTTGGTTATGGATCCCTTTGCGGGATCTGGGACCACCGGGCACGCGGTGCTAGCTCAGAATCTGTCTTCGGGTTGTACACGTCGGTTCATATTAATGGAACAAGGACGTCCCGAGCGTGGAGATTCATACGCGCGCTCACTGTTGGCACAACGTCTTCGCAAAGTCATTACCGGAGATTGGCATAGTGGTAGAGGAACGCCTCTTGGGGGTGGGTTTCGGTTCTCACAACTTCAAAAAAAGGTAGATGCGGAGTGCGTGCTTCGCATGGAGCGCGAAGAGATGCTCGACACGGTAATTGCATCTCATTTCGACGCCAGTAGAAGGCGAGGACCCGGACTTACGTCTTTAAGTGAGAAAGGTTATCGTTACCTGATAGCTAGCAACGCTGATCAAGAAGGGTTCTTCCTGGTCTGGGACGGTCCTGGCTGCAATACAAACCTTACGGAAGAGGTTTACGAAGCTATAGCTAATGAAGCTTCAGCGGCTCAGTTAAAGGCCGTTTATCACGTGTACGGAAGATTGTATGTATTTCAGACAGATACTGTTTCCTTCTATCAGATTCCCGACCGTATTCTGTCGGATTTCGGTCTGAATATGAGCAGCGAACCTTTCAGCGAGGAGACACTTACATGATTGAGCTATTTGAATTCCAGATTAGGGCTGCTGATTCGATCGTGGATCGATACGCAGAGTATTGGAACGATCCGGCTATAACGGGTCGACGCAATAGCCAGCGAGCAATTCCGTTCTTTCAGTCGCTAGCGTCGATCACGGCGTCGGGTAAAACTGTAATCTTGGCTGAGGCAGTCGCTGGGATTGCAGCAGGGCTGGCAGTGAAACCGGTAGTCCTGTGGATTAGCCGTGGAAAAGTGGTGGTGGAACAGTCCTTTTCGAATTTATCCGAAGGGGGCAGGTATCATCATTTATTAGGTGGCGCCCAAATCAAACCGCTTTCGGAATATAATAAAACGGAAGTACTTGACGTAGATGAGACGTTGGTCTACTTCGCGACAGTCGGAACTTTCAACCAAAAAGACAAAGAGCAAGGAAGCCGGCTGATCTATAAGTGTGACATAGACACTACTGATCAGTCGACGTGGGATGCGCTGAAGGAGCGCCTGGATAGGTCAGACCGGCGTCGCCCTATGCTTGTCGTTTACGATGAGGCGCACAACTTGTCGGACCAGCAAACCGATCTGCTGATGGAGTTAGATCCGCAAGCTTTGTTGCTTGCATCAGCAACCATGCAATTGCCCGCCCGGCTTGCTGCTGAAATCGCCGAACTCAAGGCAAAGACTGGGCATGACGATTCTTGGCTGGTCACTCGTGTGGATGCGTCCGCCGTTGCCGAAGCCAGCCTTGTTAAAAGCACCGTATTATTGGCCGGCTATCGTTCACCAATGGAAGAGACGCTTGATGCAATGCTTGCAGATCTGCATGCATCTGAAGCGGACGCGGAGCTCTATGGGCTAGGCGGTAAACCAAAAGCCATTTATGTGAGCCAGACGAACATCGTTGAAGGCAATGACTATCAGTCAGACAATCACAGACAGCCTTTCGTTCAGCGTCAGGCGCCACCCATTCTGATTTGGCGTTATCTTGTTGAGAAGCATGGTATCGACCCGGATCTGATTGCGGTTTATTGTAGTTTGAAGTTTGACAAGATGTATCCGCCGCCCGACGACTTCCGTCTGTTCAACGGCGGCGACAACGATTATCAAAAATTTGCGGACGAGCCATTTCAACACATCATATTCAATCTCAGCCTTCAAGAAGGTTGGGATGATCCAATGGCATACTTCGCTTACATTGACAAATCTATGCAGTCCCGCATACAGGTGGAACAGATCATTGGAAGGCTCCTCCGCCAGCCAAACGTGAACCACTATCCGGCCGAGCGTTTGAATACGGCTCATTTTTATGTTCGCGTCGATCGAGAAGGCGTTTTTGACGAACTGATCTCAGAGGTTGGCAAGCGGCTTACCTCCGAAGCTCCCACTATCAAGCTCGTGACCAAGGCCCCTGGGAAGAACCTTCCTATTGAGTTACCTCCCAAACGGCGTGTAGCCGTGCCAGGTACGGGCCATGAGACTAGTGATGCGATCGATCCCATCAGCTTGCTAATTGCGCAATTTACTGACTATCGCGGTGACGAAAAGAATACTCGCGGCGAGGGAACGCGGCGAATGGTTAGGCAACGGGTTGGGGAGGACGCTGATCTACAGCAGGCATGGGAGAGCTATAAGAGATCCACAGTGGTTTCTGCGCGATGGCTGTTTACGCGAGAAGTTAGACGATTATTTCAAAACGCTTTGGGAATAGCGCCCACCAACGATCCAAAATTTGATGCGATGATAGGTGTGGGTAGTGCTGCACATTCACATGTTCAGACACTTGCCATCCAAGTAGTCGACGCATACCTGAACAATGTTTACCTAAAGCAACGTGGCCCGGATCCTTATATCGTTGGGCCAATCTTGGTTCGCGATGAGGATGCTCAGGCTTTTTCTCATGCGCTGCACGCCAAGTACGATGGACTGAACGGATTCGAGAAGCGTTTCGCCGAAGGCCTAGACGCAACAAAGAAGTTGTGGGCGCGGAACCCTTCACGCACCGGATACGGGATTCCTCTTATCTCGCCCGGCACTACCCGTTCATTTTACCCCGATTTCCTAGTGTGGGATGAGGCGAATATCATTGCCGTCGATACAACGGGAGGGCATCTTCTTCCTGAGAAGGCTGCGAGGAAATTGCTTGCCATTAGAGCATCAAAGAATTCCGAATGCCGAATTCAGATCCGATTCATCAGTGACGGAACCTGGACGTCTGCACTTCAGCAGACAGGGAAGGACGGATATACGGTTTGGGAACTGAGCCCTACGGGAGAGCGTCGAGCGATCGTCGTCGCGGATATCGGAGCAGCGGTCGCACGGACACTGAAGGTTGACGACTGACCAACCTGTTCGTGAGCAGATTTCTTGCGCCGGGCGTCCGGCGGTTCGGTGCCGGAGGTGCCGCACGTCCGCCGGGCTGGCCCGGCGCTACGGTCCGTGTACCGGGCCGCCTTGATCCAGAAGAGAGTATTGCGGCAGTGCACGGGTTTGGCTGGTGTCGTCTCGCCGGGTGGCCCGTCGGGTCGGTGCCGCAGGTGCCGCATGCCCGGCGGGGCATCCCGGCCTGACTCGCACCGCTCCAAGGCTCGGCAGCCGACCGACAGTCTCTGACCCTGGTCTTCGAGATTGCTCGGCAATCGCACGCGATCGCGTCGCGGTGAGCGCCGGAGGGGACCCGCCCAGGTGTTCGGCAACTGAGGCTGAGAGCAATGGTCGAGGTCAGGAGGAGTGCCATAAGTGAGCCCCCCGACCTCGCCGACGTGGGGTTTTAGTCTGCGGTGGGCTTGCGGAGCACGATGGGTGCTCCGTCACCTCCGAAGGTCGGACCGGCCGGCCAGAGTTCGGCAAGCTCGGTCGGGGTGAGCGGCCGGTGGTAGCAGGCGGTGAGAACGGTCTTGATGGTGTCGGCGTCGGCCTGTTCACCGAGGTGCATGAACCAGTCGGTGCCGGCGGTGTAGGACCAGAGGTAGGACCGCAACAGCGGATCGGCGCCCCGATTGGACAGGAGGTTGCCAATCTGGTCCAGGCTGAGCCAGGGCGCGCGGGTCAGGACGTGATCGGCAACGTCGCGCAGCGGGTGGCCGGCGTTGATGGCGCGGTGAACCTCACCGCGCACGAGGTGCATGTAGTGATTGAGCTTGGCCTTGGCCATCAGCGGCTGATTGTGCGGCTCGGTATAGATCGGCCACGCGGTCGCCAGACCCTCCAAGAGGGGCTGGTAGGGAAGATGCACGGTGAGGGTACAGACCCAGTCGACGTCTTCATTCTCGGCGGTCTGGGTGAAGCTGGAGCACTGGAGGGCGTGACCGAGGATCTCGTGCTGGGCGAAGAAGCGCAGGCCGTCCTCGGTGAAGATGGCGTTGCGCTGGTTGAAGCGCAGCCGGGAGGAGTGGCCGGCCCCGTCGACCCAGAACGCCCAATAGTCATCAATGTCCACAACCTCGACGTCCACCGAGTACGTGGCGGTCGTGCCGGTCAGCTCCCGCACGGCCGGCTCGGCCTCGTTCGCCAGGACCTTGACCTGCTCGGCGGCCCGCTCCAGGGTCATCGGGGTTTCGAGCTGGAACACCTCGTCCGCGAGGGTCGGGCCCCAGTTCACACCCAGGTCGGCGTACGCCTTCCGGGCCTTATCGCCCAAGTCCACGATGTAGTCCTCAGACCACCCAGCCGTTCCGCAGCCCTGGGTGGCGCGCATGTACGCGTCAAGCTCCGGATGCTCCCCAAGCACGCACGCCAGGTAGGCAAGGTGTGCGCCGGTGGTCTGCTCAACCTTGGTCTCTCCGTCCGCCTGGGCCTGGGCGTGGAGGGTAGTGAGCTGGTCGTAGACCTCGATGCGGCTGCTGGCGGGAGTGACGGGCTGGTCGGTGGGGGCGCAGTCGTAGTCGATGACCTGCTTGCCGCCGCGTGCCTGCTCGTAGGCGCCCCAGGAGCGGACGAGTGATTCGACCTGGTCACGCAGTCGCATCAGGGCACGTCCCATCGCACGGTGACGCTCTGGTTGGACCGCAGGTTGCGGCGGTTCAGGTCGATCACGATCCCGGTCCCATCGTTCGGCAAGGACAAGCTCTCCATGGCGGTCAGCTCGGAGCCGTCGAGGCGATCCTCAACCGCTGAGCAGAAGCAGTACATCTCCAGGCCGCGTTCTGGGTGCTCAGTGCGCCCGCGGGCCTGTCCGCTCCCCCCTCACTGCCACAGGGCGGGTAGACGGCGAATGCGCCGCCTGCAACCGACTTCCGACGAGCCGGTGCTGATGGTTGCCTCCGCAACCCTGGACCGGCGCTCGTGGATCAGCTTCCCGTGCGAGTGCCGGTCCCTAGCCGGCCGTCCCACGGCGAAGGACCACCTGCGCCTCGCGTGCTTTGGGATGGATAGGCGGCGGGCTTTCAGACACCGCCACCTCATGACCACCCTTCGGCAGGTCCGGCGGCCACGGCCAAGCTCACTCTGCCCACTGAGCGAGTTGCGCGAAGAGTTTTCGCCAGTGAAGAGCACGATAGGCCACAAGCACGCCCATCTCGTCACAGCCGTCCTAATCGCATCCCTCACCATGCGAAAACCAGGAGGTATCGATCAGGCCCTAAATCCTATTTTGACGAAAAGGTCCATAAGGCCTGGTTCATCGACATTCCATCCCAGGTCCTGCAGCTTGGCCGCCAGTGCATGGCCACAGACGGGGCCACCGCGAAGCACTACCTTCACGGTCACGTGAGTACCAGGCGGACACACGGGGATCTTTTCAGCGAACCGAGCGCCGTTGAGAAGGACCCCGAGCCCTCATCGATCCGATTGGTTGAGCGAAATTGTCACCACGGTACGTTTTGTCGCGCACTGCCGAACTACTCAGGTGAGAACGCCTACGAGCCCATTCCGAACGAGCCAGCGCGGCTCACGCAAGACACGGCAGCCCCCGCCTACCATCACCCTCGGTCACCGCAACTGCTGAGGGGAGCGACTCCGATGCCCACCCAGGTCCTCACCACCACCTACGGCGCGGCCGCCCTCACCTGCCTCACCAACGTCGTGAGCCAGATCAAACACGATGACCCAATGACCATGACCACCATCGTTGTCCCCAATCACCTCGCTGGCATGGTCGTCCAGCGCCACCTGAGCGCCCAAGGCGGCATAGCGGGGTTGCAGGTGACCACCCTCCCCCGCCTCGCCGAGCGCATCGCCGCACCGAACCTGGCACCCCGCCGCCCGCAAACTCGAGCCATCCGGACCGCAACCTGGCGAGCGTCACTCGATGCCGATCCAGGCGAGTTCGCCAAGGTCAGCGAGCACCCGGCCACCACCCGCGCACTGGCCCTGGCCCACCGCGAGCTAAGAGACCTCGACCAGTCCGGCCTCGACCGCGTGGCCGCGCACAACGACCTCAGTGCCGACGTCATCAGGCTCCACCGTCAGGTCGTCGACGTCCTGAGCGAACGCTGGTACGACGAGACCGACCTCCTCCACGAAGCCAGGCGCCACGTCGAGAACGGCCAGGTCAGCAGCCTGGGGCAGATCGTCCTCTACTTGCCTCAGGCCTTCACGAACGCCGAGACCGGATTCGCTCAGGCCCTGGCCGACCAGGCGCCGCTGACGGTGCTGGCGGGGTTGAACGGGTATGACGATGCCGACCGCGCCATCCACCGCACCCTGGACCGGCTGGGCCTCGCTGGGCAACAGGACTCGCAGCAACCGCTGGCGACCAAGGTGCTGCACGCGTCGGACGCCGATGACGAGGTGCGGTGCGTGGTGCGGCGGGTAGTAACGACGTTGCAGCAGACCCCGGCGCACCGGATCGCCATCCTCTACGCAGCGCAGGTCCCTTACGCCCGGCTGCTGCAAGAGCACCTGGCCGCCGCAGACCTCGTGGTCAACGGCCCCGGCGTGCGGTCAGTCCGCAATCGGGCCGTGGCGCGCGGGTTCATGCAGATCCTCCAGCTCGCCCGCACCGGCGTCTCGCGCGCCGGCCTATTCACGGCGCTGGCCCAGGCCCCGGTGCGCTCGTGGGAGGGCGGAGCGGTGCCGGTCTCCCGCTGGGATCGCCTGTCCCGCACGGCCGGGATCGTCGCGGGTGATGATTGGCAGCAGCGACTGGACACGTTCATCGACGACCAGCTCAAATTTGTGACGAACGCTGACACCTCGGACGAGGAGGTTCAGTGGCGAATCGAAAGGGCCAACAGCACCATTGAGGACGCCCGCCAGCTGCAAGGTTTCGTGTCGGAGCTGCGGGACCGGCTGGAGGCTGGCGGGAACCTGACCACCTGGTTCGAAGTCAGCAGCTGGGCCTTGGCGTTGTTCGGGGATCTTTACGAAGCATCGCGGCTACCCAGGGAGGAGCAGTACGCCGTGGTGGCGATTGCTCAGTCGCTGGCGGCACTGAGCGGGCTGGAGACGCGGGCGACCCTGACGCTGCTGCAGGAGGTTCTCGACTTGGACCTGGAGGTAGCTCTGCCGTCCGTCGGGCGGTTCGGGGACGGCGTTCTGGTGGCGCCCGTGTCGGCTGCGATCGGCCTGGACCTGGACACGGTGTTCGTGGTGGGGCTGAGCGAGGACGCCTTTCCGGGACGCCAGTCCGAAGATCCGCTGCTACCCCAAGCGCTGCGTCGGAGTACGGGTGATGCGCTGCCGGGCCAACGGGAACGCATCGACGCCATGCATCGCCACCTGGCCGCCGCGTTCTCCAGCGCGCCGGAGGTGTGGGCGTCCTTCCCACGAGGAGACCTGCGCCGCAGCGTTACCCGCTTGCCCAGCCGCTGGCTGTTACCCACACTGCGAGCACTCAGCGGAACGCCAGGGCTGACCGCGACAAGCTGGGACGAGACCGAGGCACCGAACATCATTGCTTCCCGTTCGTTCTGGGACGAGCTTCGCAGCGCGAGCGATCTGGCCACCGATCACGAATGGCAAATGCGGACGGTCTCGGCCGGGGACGATCTGGACGACACCGTGATCACCGCGGCCCGGCATCTGCAGGATGAGCGCGCGTCGGCCCGCTTCACCCGCTTCGACGGCAATCTGCGCTCGGTCGAGGGCCTGCCGGACTACGCCCGTTCTGACCGCGCGGTATCGCCAACGTCGCTCGAGCAGTACGCCACCTGCCCACACCAGTTCTTCGTTTCCCGCGTGCTCGGCATCCGGCCCCTGACCAGCCCGGAAGAGATCATCAAAATCAGCGCGATGGACGTCGGCACGCTCATCCACGAGTGTTTGGACGAGCTGGTCCAGGCCTTCCCCGATGATCTGCCCGACTACGGACGTCCGTGGCTTCCACAACAGCGCAGTCGCCTCCGTGAAATTGCGGCGCAGAAGGCGCTGGACTTCGAGGAGCGAGGTTTGACTGGACACCGGTTGCTCTGGGAACACGAAAGAGACCAGATCATGGACGATTTGGAAGCCATGTTGGACGCGGACAACGAGTTCCGCCAGCGGCGGGACGCGCGGGTGCTGAGCAGCGAACTACGGTTCGGCCTGGGCGGTCATGAGCCCGTTCGGATCCCCGTCCCCCGCGGCGAAGTGAAGATGCGCGGGAGCGCCGACAAGGTGGACCAGACCCGTGATGGCGCTCTCCTGGTCTGCGACATCAAGACCGGTGGCAATCGCACGTTCGTCGAGATCGCAGACAACCCCGTCGTCCGCGGAACCAAGCTCCAGCTCCCGGTCTACGCATACGCCGCACGGGCCCGGCACGGCGGCGAGAACGTCGAAGCGTTCTATTGGTTCGTACGCCGCGACCGAGGACGCATCTCGATCCAGTTGGGCGAATCCCTGGACACTACCTATCGCGAAACTATCGCCACGCTGGTCGGCTCCATCGCCGCCGGCCATTTCCCGGCGAAGGCTCCCGATGAACCCGACTTCGCCTGGGTGCAGTGCGAATACTGCAACCCCGACCGCCTTGGCCACGGTGAGGCCCGTACCCGCTACGAGAGCAAGCGCCATGACCCGACTCTGGCGGCCCTCATCGCCCTGATCGATCCCGATGCGGTGCAGCCATGACAATGACGGTTTTAGGTGACCAGGACGCCCGACACCGAATTGAACGAGACAGCGCCACAACCCTCTTCGTGGAGGCCGGCGCCGGCTCGGGAAAGACCACCACCCTGGTCCGACGACTACTGACGCTCGTCCTGGACGACAACATCCCTCTCTCCCGGGTCGCCGCCGTGACCTTCACCGAGAAGGCCGGCGCCGAACTACGCGACCGGCTGAGGGAAAATCTCGACCGCGAGAGCCAGCACGAGGACCTCGTCCGCAGACAGCGCGCGCAGCAGGCCAGTGACGACCTGGACGCGGCCGCCATCGGCACGCTGCACTCCTTCGCCCAGCGCATCCTCACCATGTTTCCCATCCAGGCCGGGCTGCCACCGCTGATCGACGTTCTCGATGAAGTGGCCTCCTCCGTGGCATTCGAGACCCGGTGGGGTGTCCTCCAGGCCGATCTACTCGATCACCCAGACCTCGCGCAGCCTCTACTGCTGGCCCTGTCCACCGGCACCAAGCTGGAACACCTGCGCTCGCTGGCCAAGGCGTTCGGCAACGACTGGGACCTGATCAGCGATCGGGTCCTGCCGAACCCGCCGCCTGCTGCGACGCTTCCCGACCTGTCAATTCTCATGCGCCAGGCGACCGAACTGGCCCTGAGAGCAACGGAATGCTCCGACGCCGACGACAAGTTCCTCCCTAAGCTCGACGCGTTACGGGACTGGGGCGAGGCGCTGGCCGCCGCTACCTCCGACGCTGAACGCTTCGGAGTGCTGACGGCCGGGTCCGCCACCAGATGGGGCAACGGTGGAAAGAAAGGCAACTGGCTGAATCTGGCCGGGCTGAAGTCCGATTGCCAGTCCCTGACCGACGACATCACTCAAGCCGCAGCCGCCTTCGCCGAAGCCACCCTGCGTCCTCTCGCCTACTGGATCGCCCTGCAGGTCGAGCGCTCAGCCATCGAGCGCACGGCCGAGGGACGGTTGGAGTTCCACGACCTGCTGGTCCTCTCCCGCAACCTTCTACGCGGAAACTCCCACGTCCGGGCGTCCCTCAAACAGCAGTTCCCGAGGCTGCTGCTGGACGAGTTCCAGGACACCGATCCGATCCAGATCGAGCTCACCCTCAGGATTGCCGCGGGTGCAGAAGGAGGGGCCGCGAACTGGCGCGACATCGTCGTCCCACCTGGATCGGTGTTCGTGGTCGGGGATCCGAAACAGTCGATCTACCGGTTCCGCCGCGCCGACATCGCCACGTACCTGTCCACGCAGGAACGTCTGGGCGTGTCCGTCACCCTGGACACCAACTTCCGCACCGTGGAACCAATCCTGACCTGGATCAATGCCGTCTACGCGAACCTCATCCAGGCCGAACCCGACGCCCAGCCGCCATACCTGCCCCTGCGTGCGGCTCGGCCTGAGACTCCTCAGGGCCCGGCTGTCGTGCTCCTGGGATCTCAGGAGCACGCTGACAAACCGAACGCCGAACAGCTACGCCTACGCGAGGCTCGCGACGTCGCCTCCGTAATCCGCACCGCCCTTGATGAGCAGTGGACGACGCAAGACCCCTCCGACGGCTCTTGGCGGCCACTACGCCCAGCCGACGTCGCCGTCCTGATCCCCGCCAGAACGTCCCTTTCTTTCCTGGAAAATGCCCTCACCGACGCGGGGCTGCCCTACCGCGCCGAATCCAGCTCCCTGGTCTACCAAGCTCGCGAGATCCGGGACCTGATGGCGGCTGCTCGCGCTGTGGCCGACCCCAGTGACCTGCTCTCCTGCGTGACCGCCCTGCGCTCGGCGCTGTTCGGATGCGGGGACGACGACCTGTTCACCTGGAAACGTGACGGCGGCTCGTTCAACCTGCTGGCCCCTCCCAACCCCGATCGCTTCGAACATCCCGTGGGACAGGCCCTGGCCTATCTGCGCCGCCTGCACTGGGACTCCCGCTGGATGACGCCTAGCGAGGTTCTCACGGCGCTGATGGTGGACCGGCGGATGATGGAGGTCTCGGCCTACGGTTCACATGCACGCGACGGATGGCGCCGGCTGAGGTTCGTCGTCGATCAGGCCCGCGCCTGGGCCGACGTGGAGCACGGCAGCCTCGGTGAGTACCTGGCCTGGGCCGCCCGGCAAGCTGACGAGACCTCCCGAGTCGCGGAAGCTGTACTGCCCGAGACCGACGTCGAAGCCATCCGCATCCTGACCGTCCATGCCGCCAAGGGCCTGGAGTTCCCGATGGTGGTCCTGTCCGGCATGAGCTCCCGCCCGCGTTCCCCCAGTGGTGTTCGGCTGTTGTGGAAGCCAGACGGGTATGCCGTCCGCTTGACCAAACGGCTGCAGACCAACGACTTCGAAGCTGCCCAACCCATCGACGAGCAGATGGACGGCTACGAACGACGCCGTCTGCTGTACGTGGCCGCCACCCGCGCGCGGGACCATCTCGTTGTTTCCTTGCATCGCGATACCGGCAACACACAGTCGAACGCGAAGCTTCTGGCCACCGCCGGCGCCGCCGACCAGGGCGTCCATAATTTCGTCTCCCCTATCCACATCCCCCGCCCACGCAACGCCCCCAGCACCGCTGACCCCGCGCCCGAACTCACCGCCTGGCGCCAGCGGATCGAGACCGCCCGCCGGCGTACCCGCCACTCCCCCGCCCAAACCGCCTCCGGTCTGGAGGGAACCGAACCGGAGATCACGTTGCCCGCTGCGCCCGAGGCAATCCTCGGCGGGTCGGCCAAGGGCGCCCGGAACCTTGAACTTCCGCCCTGGGCCAAGGGCCGCTACGGCGACAAGATCGGCCGTGCTGTTCATGGTGTCCTGCAGTCCGTGAACCTAAGCGGCGACGAGGATCTTGCTGCTATCGCCCAAGCACAAGCGATGTCGGAGGGGGTTGCGGAGCACGCCGATGCTGTCGCCGCCTTGGCAGCCTCCGCGCTCGAAGCACCACTGATGCAGCGAGCTGCTGCCCGAGAACACTGGCGGGAGTCATACGTCGGCACTCAACTCGACGACGGCATCATCCTCGAGGGATTCGTGGACCTGATCTTCCGGGAGGACGATGGGAGCCTGGTGATCATCGACTACAAGACCGACTCCATCCCGGATGCGGCTGTTCCTGTTCGCGCGGCCTACTATGCACCGCAGATCAAGGCATACCAGCGCGCGCTGTCCGCGGCTACGGGAGCCGAGGTCACCGGCCACCTGCTGTTCCTGCGGGCCGGCGTATCGGAGGCGCTAGCCGTGAGGGTTGTCTGACCACGTAGTGAACTCAGCTGAAGCCGATGGCCGCGATCGCGCGGGTGTCAGCCCAATCCGGCACTACTCCATAATTTTTGACGATGGTCTTGCCGTTGATGACATCCACCACGATCAGCGGGATCCCCGCATCCTGGTAGACCTGAGCCAGAAGTGTGTGAGTGCGGCGTCTCGTCGAGGGCAGCGTCACCAGCACGGCAAGGTCGACCGCTTCGGCCGGAAAGGCCAAGCCGTCCCGGACGGTCGCGGCGCCCTTCTGGTAGACCATCCCGTCAACCACCAGAAGGTTCTCACCGGCGATGATGTTTCCGCCGAGCAGCACCCCGCGGTCTTTCGGTGTTTCTTTCGTCAACGCGACGGCGATCTCCATCCTTGCGGCCCCACGGCTGTTGGCTCCGTCCTCGAGCAGCGGTGTCACCACCAGCATCCCGTCGATCAGCTGCGTGCGATCCTGCTTGGGCCAGGCCACCTTCATGACGTCGTCGATCGTCAGAGGACGGTGCAGGCTCAGTTCGAACAGCCTGCCGACCTCGGCCGGCCACGGCGGGATGACCCGCGGGATGTCAAAGTCGTCGCCACTCACGACGATGACGGTAGCGACCGTGGCTCCGCCGAGCGACACCTGCATCTGATCGCACCCGGAAAATCGTTGGCGGCGAACTCTACGAGCTGCAACGGTCACGCCATGGTCACCATCCTCATCGACGACCTGCGCAGCTTCCGGGACGGTCGGGAGGCCATCGTCCTGCGCACCGGCGCTGAGGCACTGGCCGCCCTGCGCGAGTTCGACGATCAGCATGTCGGCGAGCTGTGGCTCGACCACGACCTTGGCGGCAATGACACCATTCGCCCCGTCGTGCGGTACCTCGAGGAGCGAGCCTTCAACGGGCATCCGCTCAGTGTCGACCGGATCTACGTTCACACGGCCAACGCCGCCGTAGCGCAGGGAATCGTCAAAGGCCTCACTCGGTATGGTTACCCGGCCCAGCGAGTCGGCACCGAGGCACTCATCAGCGGCCCAGTTCCCGCTGAGGATGATGACCGCTGATCAAGTGCTTCACCGTGACCGGATCCCTGCATCAACGACTTTCAGCCGCCAGCGCCGTTACCTCGGCAACAAGTCCCTCGATCTCCCCCACCGAGGGAGCCAGCTCGTACGAATGATGGTGGCAGGCACTCGACAGCGCGCTCCAGGCCCACGCCGCCCGGGCCGCCCCCGGACCACCGAGCGCACGTAAACAAACCAGCTTCACCCGTCCACTGGCCGCCACGCTCCCTGCGCCACCGAGCTCGGCTTCCAGGCGGGCCAGGCGCACGTCGATGATCTGTTCCAGGGCCGCCCGCGCCAGCACGGCCGAGGCCCGGGCACGCCGGGCAACAGGCATCGACGTCGTGCCGTGCAACGTCGCCCGGGCTGCTTCCAGCAGCGCCTCCACGGAAGGATTTTCAGCGCCCACGATAGGGCTCCAGTTCCTTCATCACGCGTTCCACCTGATCGATCGCCCGGTGCGCGTCCCCGACCAGCCCCTTGTGCACGGCGGTGCTGCAGATGCCCAGCGCCTGCTTGCGGTGCCCGCCCTTGTCCAGCCAGGGCGAGAGCTGGTCCGACGCGACGTCCAGCGCCAGCGCCAGCCGGGAGGAGGTGGTCTTGCCGCTCCCCCACGCTTCCTCGACCTCACTGCGCGTGGACCCAGCACGCAGGCACCGGGTGAAGTAGATCTCGTGACACCGGGCTTCCAGGCTCAGGCGGCACAGCTCCGGGATCACGGCACGCCGTACGGCCTCGGCCAGGCTGTCGTCGGAGGCGACCGCGCGAGCGTCGGCCAGATGCTCCCGCGCCGGGTCCGTGACACCGCTGATCGTGACGACCGACCCTTTGCCGCGGGTGACCTGTAACAGCTTGGCCGGAAGAGCCAGACGGCGTACAGCCTCGGCGAGCCGGTCATCGTGGGTCAGGACCACGACCTGCCGGTCATCCGCGGCCTGCGCCAGCACCCGGGCCAGACCGTCGACCTTGGCCGGGTCCATCGCCTGCACCGGATCGTCGATCACCACGAACCCGAACGGGCTGTCGGCCATCGTGGCCTTGGGCAGGAAAACGGCCAGGGCAAGCGCGTTCAGCTCGCCCTGGCTCATGACGGACAGCCCAGGCGCTTCCTCACCGTCCACCGAAGCCGGGAACTCGACCCGCCGGCGTGTACCGGATCCGGCCAGCACCACGTTGTCGATATCGACGTTGCTCTCCTGCCGCAGTTGGGCCCAGATCTCCTGCGTTCGCTGCGACAGGGGACGCATCCGCTGCTCCCGCAGGTCCTGCTCATGATGCGAGAGCCAGTCGCAGGCCTCGCTCACCTGGTCGAGGGATTCGCGCAGCTCCTGCGCACGGCTGGCGTACGTGAGCCAGGCACTCAACTCCAGCGCCAGGGGCTGCCAGACACCCTGGCGCGACTGCGTCTCCGTCACCGCCAGGGCCCGCAGGGCCTGCAGGGAATTGCCGAGACGAACCAGGACCTCCTCACCCGTGGCTGTGAGCTGTTGCGCCGTCCTCAACTGCGACCAAGCGGTCCAGTCGTCCCAGACGCCGGCTACCGCTGCCTTCGACTCCTCGGACAGAGCAGATTGGGCAACACCCTTCAGGATGTTCGGGGGCGAGCCGGCCAGGCCGAGGAGCTCCCTGGTGGACGAATCGACGGAAGCTCGCGACGCGCTCACCCGTCGGGTGAGAGCGCGATCCTGCTCGACCTCCTCACGTACCTTGACGGCCCATTCCTGATCCAGTTGCCCGGACGCGCAGACCGGGCACGGTCCGTCCCCGTCCTCGGCGTGTACCTCCAGGGCCGTCTGGAGAAGAGCGAGGCGGCGCGCGCTCGCGCCGGAGGCTGTGGTGTTCAGTTCGGCCAGAGCCTGGGTGGCCTCGTGGTACCGCGCGACCGCCTGCTCCAGCACGGCGACCTCGGGGCAGCGCAGCGCGGCCAGGCGATCCAATAGAGCAAGCGCGCCGTGGTCATCGGTGGGCGCGGTGCCAGTGGCCAGGGCCCTCACAGCGTCCAGGTCAGGCTTCTGCTTACGCACCAGTGCGAGTGCTTGCCGTGCGCGTTCGTCGTCCAACTCGCCGAGCTGATTCTTCAAGGGCCGAAGGCGCTTGGCGGCTGTGCTTTTCGGCTCGCCATAGGTCTTGACGCGCGCCTTCAGCCGGGCGATGCCATCGGTGATGCGCTCCAGACCCAGGATCGGTGCCAGGGCGTTGTGCAGCTTGCTGGGTTCGGCGAAGAGCGTGCCGAGCTCGTCGTAGGACAGGAACGGCCGGAAGGACTCCAGATCCTGCCTCCAGCCCAGCGACGACAGACCCGGCTCACGTGGCTGCCCCTTGCGTTGCACCCACGACGCCATCGCGTCCAGGGGAACGTCGGCGATCCAGTCGGCCCCGACCGTGGTCACGCCCTTGCCCTCGACCGCGAGCTCGATCTGGATGGCGGTGGTCTCCTTACGGTGCAGGTTGCGCCAGGACTCGGTCCAGACCGCGTTCTTCCGGCTGGACCAGCGGTAGCTCTCACTGGTCAGCGCCACTTCCAAGGCTTCGGCGAAGCTGGACTTCCCGCACCCGTTGCGGCCCGAGATGACCGTGAGACCGGGCCCTGGGGTCAGAGCGAGCCGGGCTTTGGGTCCGACGCCACGAAACCCTTCCACCTGGATGGCGGACAGGAAGGCCCGGACCGGGATCTCCCGTTCGGCAAGATCTGGATGAACGAGCCCTTCCTCAGCCGGACGCTCAAGAGCCTCGTCCAACTCCTGCTCCCCTTGGATCGCTCCGAGCACGAGCAGGCCGGCCTGGTCGGACAGGCCGGGGTCGGCGTCAATGGCCGTCATGACATCGGAGACAAGATCCTCGGACACAGTTCTCCCCGCTTCTGCACGCCACCCTGGGTAGCCGATCGTAAGCGTAGATCAATTCGAGAGCCTTGGGCGCGAGTCCGGACCGAACGGGTCACGGCACCGGACCGCCCTCGGGCTGCGCAGCGAATCTGCCGATTCCCCCGCCGATCGCACGACCGACGATCTCGACCAGCGAGCGGAGGGGTCCGGCGACGGACAAGAGGGGACCGCGCGGCCCGAACCGATGCCGCCGATGTGGTCCGGCAGGCCATCGCCAAGCGGTACGCCACCGATGTCAAGCTGACCGGAAACAACCGGCTCCTACGACTTAGCCGGGGCGGACGGCGCCCTTCATGGTCGCGGACCCTCATCTCCAGGGCATCCTGATCAGCCTTCTGGCCAGAACTGAGTTCGATTTCCACAGCCTCGCATCGATTATGGGTCCACTCGTGTCGCGAATCGGATCGCCGGCTGCATCAATCCGGCCATCTTGACACCATCCTGGCGCTGCGCTGACGAAGTCACGTGCAGCCTGAACCACCGCCGCCGATGCCCCAGCCCACTTCAGGAGCGAAATTACCCGGGTCCGGGCAGTTACCGTCCCCATGCTGCTTCCGATGGCGCATCCACAACACGACGTCCAAGACCGGCTAAGAGATCGGCTGCCGTAGTTGTTTCGCAGATCGCCGGATCATCCCCGTGGCCGCCGAGATGCTCGAACGCCCTTCCGGCTAAGTTCAAAACACGTTCTCTCGAACTGGGTTTAATCACTCTCGCGCAGAACGTCGGCCTGATCCAGCTGCATGCGCTCACCGGAGGCAGGAGACGTCTATGACGGGGCGACGCTCCCTCGCCTCTCTCGACCCGTCATTCAAGGCAGTGACTACACGCGTTACGGTTTTCCGCACTCGTGAACGGAATCTCCGCTGAAGCTCCAGAATATCCGTCGATACTTCCCGGCCCTCGGCAGACAATTTCTCTAATCAGGATGATGCGGGCGTGTCTGAATTGCCCGGGTTGCACGGCGGGTCACCGCCATCCTTGCGCAGGGCCCCCCGCGTCCTCATCGCTCCTTCGTATGGAAGGCCAGCAGTGAGAGCGCGCTGGCACGACACGATGGAGTCGGCGATCTCCTACGAGGATCCACGGATTGCCAGGCATCTGAGCCCCGCCGAGACCACCGGCCTGCTGGAGCATCACCCCAACGGACAGGCTCGCTTCTGGGGCGCCAAACCGCTATTCGACGCCCAGATGGATCAGCTCAGGGCCGGCGACCTGGTGCTCTTCACCGGCGAGAGTCGCCTGCGCGCTATCGGTGTCATCGGGTTCCTGACCAGGAACGAAAACCTGGCCAACGAGCTCTGGGCGCCTACCGAAGGCGAGAGGGGGTGGACGAATGTCTACAGCATTTCGCACCTGATCCCCGTGTCCGGCGTCGACTACCGCCAGCTGGCGTCGTCCGTCGGCTACGCCCCGAACTCCAATTTTCAGAGCACGGCTCTGCTTACCCCGGACAAGGCTGAACGAGCCATCACCGGCCTCAACATCAATGTCGAGATGTTTGGCGTGCCGCTGGAGCCAGAACAATTCGAAACCGACGCCGAGGCACTGGTCGCACTCACCAGCGGGCCCGGGCAGATACCCCTGGAACGCATGCACGTCACCGACAGCGCGTACGATCTGCCGGAGCGGACGATCGCGTTTCGCCGGATCGAGGCGCTGCTGGTGCGTGCATACGTGAGCTCACTTCCTCCGGGACCGGTCACGCGCCTCAAGACAGGGGCGGGGCTGACGGACATCTACGTACCGGCAACCCACGAACTCATCGAGGCGAAAAGAGGTTCCGACATCCGCTTCGTCCGGGAAGCGCTGGCCCAGCTGCTCGACTACAGCACCCACACGCACGATGAGATTGCCCGCATGTCGGCTCTCTTTCCCAGCCGCCCCAGCAAGCGTGGCGTGGGCCTGCTGAACCACTTTGGGGTGGACTGCCTGTACTACGACACCCAGGCCGCGACCTTCACCCGCATTCCAGCGCCGCCAGAAGCGTTTGTGGCCATCCGGGCACTCTCGACGGGCACGTCAGTTCCCACGGCCACCGCTCCCGAAGCCACGGATTAGCGCTGACTGCAAGCCTTCTGACGCCGGGGTTCAACTCAGCTTCTGACTGAAGCACCTGCCTCATGTTCAGCAGGCACTAGCATCGCGCGTTGGGCCGCCCCGTCCTCGAGTGCCGCCGTGAGCGCACATCGCTGCGCCCCCCTGCCAGCGGATCTGACTGCGCCTAGCGGTCCCGTCACGACAGTGACGTTCCCGACCAGCGGTCGCCGTTCCTGCAACACTGCGGACCCCTCATCCGACGTGCCGATCATTGAGCTGGGCACACAGAGACTTGGCCAGGGTCAGGAAGCCGGCAGGGCTTCAAGAAGGCGCGTCCGCAATGATGCCCGGACCGTGCCTCGATCACAGCAGCTAAACCGGGCGGTGCCTCCCAACGAGTCGGCAAGCGCAGCAGCTTCAGGCGAAAACGCCGAGCCCCGAGCTGATCGCCAGTCGTCGAAACCGCTCGCACCGAATCACCAGAACGCAGTGACTCGCCCAGGAGACCGGTAAACGGCCTGCACCGCGAGCCGACCGGCGACAGGAAATTGGAGTTTCCCCGAATTCAGTGTTCCCTCTTTGGGCCTTTCACGAATCTATTCCTTCTGGACTCTTCGTGACCTACAGTCAATGTTCGTGCTGGCTTCTCCCGACGAGCAATCGATCTCTTTCACTGCGGCAGACTGCCTGACCCTTGGGAAGTACCAGCAGCGAGTTCCCTGGACCGAGAGCAATGTCAGCGCCGAGGATCAGGCCCAGCTACGTAGCATCCGATCCCGCCTGAAGATCCTGGCAGGACGCGTTGAACAGGAAAGTTCCATTGATCTGCCGCTCACCCCGAGGGTCAGCGTTCTCAACCCCAACGGCAAGACTCCCACGGACTATTGGTCGTGCATCGTACCGGCATCCGCCCCCCATCAGGCTTTCACCCTTCAAGTAGCCCTGATCATCTCCCCCCGAGGCGCCGAAATATGCCTCTGCGTTCCTTCGGGCACGACCCAGAAAATGGATGCCTCCTTAAAAGCAGTTGGCCGCTCCTACCTCTCCTTCCTGCGCGCGATTCTGGGAGACCTGCCCACCTCGATCCGGCAGGAGGTCGAAAAGTCGCTCCCAGACGGGATCCGGTTCGCACGATCCTGGAGACAGTCGCCGCACGAGGTTGCCGACACAGCTTTTGAAAACCTTGACGACTGGCTCGCCTTTGCTGCCACGCCCGAGGGCGGGGGAGCCAGCGTTTCGCTCTACTTCGATCCCCAGGAGCTGGAACAGCTGGGCGAAGGGATCTCGGACCACTTCGTCGCCCTGGCCAACGCCGTTGGGCCCCTGCTGTCCTACTGCTCCGACCGCGCGTCTGCACTGTCAGGCTTCAGCGACCAGTCCGTGCCCTCGGTAGACAACGAGGACGAAAAGTCCAGCGAGCTCCCCGGACCAGAGTCCTCTTCCACAGAGCCGCAACCCGATGACGACGGCGCCGTCGATGAATCCGAGATCGTTGACGCCTGGAAGCCGAGCAAGCCCTTCACCGCCGATGACCTGCGCCAGAGGGCGGAGAGCTCAACCCACGATCTCCATCTCGACGAATCCGTGTACCGCGCCCTGGTGGCCGCGGTCCTCAGCGGGAAGCATGTCATTCTCACCGGGCCACCCGGGACGGCCAAGACCACCCTGGCCATCGCCCTCTGCGAGCTGGCCGAGTCGGCCGACTGGTGTGAGGGCTACACCATGGCCACAGCGACGGCCGACTGGACGACCTACGAGACCGTTGGTGGACTTGCCCCTTCACCGTCAGGAGACGGCACGCTGGCCTTCCGCCCAGGTCAGGTGGTCGAGGCGGCCCAGAGCAACCGCTGGCTGGTCATCGACGAGTTGAACCGGTCAAATCTTGACCGGGCGTTCGGGCAGTTCTTCACCGTTCTCTCCGGTCATTCGGTGGCCCTGCCGTACAGCGATCCAGTGTCGGGGCACCGCATCGTTCTTCGCCAGTCCCGGGACTCCACGTACGGGCGCGGCAAGAATCACGTCATCACCATCGATCCATCGTGGCGAATCATCGCCACGATGAATGTCTTTGACAAGACACTCCTGTTCAAGATGTCCTACGCCCTCATGCGCCGCTTCGCCTTCATCGAGGTATCGGCTCCCCCCATGGCCGGGTACCACCGCGCCTGGCGCAGCGGGATGTCCTCAGCCCCGCCCGAGCTTCAGGACGCCATTCACGACGTCCTGCAGAATCTGACAGCCCTGCGCGAGATCCGTGAGATCGGTCCCGCCGTCTTCAAGGACATGGCTGCGTTCTCGCAGGAGTTCCTGCGCTTCGACGACAGCGCCCACGAGGCGCTGTACTTTCAGCTCTTCTACACCTTCCTGATGCCCCAGTTCGAGAGCCTGGACGATTTCGACGGGCGTCGCCTGTACGCGCTCCTGACCCCTCTGGTGGGCGAGGTGGAACGGCCGCATCTGCGGTCGGCGCTGAAGAACGTGCTGGGGATCAATCTCGCCGACGAATAGTCGGTCCAAGCAGTGACGTACGGGAGGATCCTGGGTGATGGTTGCGAAAACCGCGTCTTGGAGCAGAGACTCAGCGATCGAGAGCGTGCGCAGCCATCTCTGGGCGCACGTCTCTCCCGTCTCCACCCGCGAAGGTAGCGGGGTACTCACCGCCGGAGCGCTGCTGGGATGGCCGGCGGACGAGGCCCTGAAGATCGGCGAGATCCAGTTCCTTCTCTCCTTCGAGATTGCCGCGCTCGCAGCCGATCTGCCCCGCCTCGTGCGCAGCCTCAACAGTACGTCCTACCGCGAGGAGGACATCACCGAGGAGAGGCTGAACGGCTCCATCAACTGGGGCAGGACCTACGCGGCTCGTCACTCTGGAGGAAACCCCCGCCTGTACGCGGTGAGCTCCGTGGACCGAACGTTTCAGACCCCCGAGAACGAGGTGCTCGCGCACCTGCTGGACGAGATCGTGCGAGTGTCGCATTCAACGGGCTGGACGAAGGCCAAGCCCAAGTACGAACCGGTCACCACCGTGCAGAAGCAGCTGGAGGACGCCGAGATGTGGCGCTCCCACCAGTCCATCCAGGGCATCGTGCGCTCAGCTCCCGACCCCGGAAGCGTCAACGCGCTCAGCAGAGGAAGGCTCCGGCAGAATTACGTCGCGGTTTTTGAGGCCTACCGCTGCTGGAATCTCCTGGTCCGCCAGGGCGATCTGGAGGCCATCCGCCAGGCGATCGAGAAGACAGGGCTCGTCAGTGCTCACGACAGCACGCTGTTCCAGCTCACGACCCTGTTCCGGATCATTGGCTTCTTCCAGGCAGCCGGATGGTCTTTGCCGCCCCTGAATGTCTTCAACGGCCACGTGCAGACCGTCGCCCGTCATCCCGACGGGCGCAGCGTGCAGATT
Organism: Kineosporia aurantiaca JCM 3230; assembly: GCA_000719025.1. Classification (GTDB taxonomy): domain Bacteria; phylum Actinomycetota; class Actinomycetes; order Actinomycetales; family Kineosporiaceae; genus Kineosporia; species Kineosporia aurantiaca. The sequence goes on along the minus strand of JODP01000006.1, from coordinate 72,066 downwards.
CTGTACCAGCCGACGCTGACCAGCCTCGGCGTTGCCTCCTCGAAATACGTGGAGATTCTCAAGAAGCACCGGATCGGCAACGTCTATGACCTCATTCCCGACCTCGCGCTGAAGTGGACCTCCCCAGAAGGCGAACGAATCCTGCTCGTCGAATGCAAACTGGGCTACGAAACACCGGCTACCGCTTTACGGGCGGCGCTGAAGGATCTGCTCGCGTATCGCGAAGCACTGCGCGGTGCCGCCCTGGCCCAGGGAGCGTACGGACTCGGCGTCACCTGGGGCCCGGCCACACCCGTGCCCAGGACGTCGGATGTCCTGCTCAGCACGCAGGAATCACTCACAGCCGCCCTGACACAGATCTTTCCTTGAAGGGCCGGGCTGGAGACGCACGCGGTCGAACGGTAGGCGCGCGTCGACCTCAGACCTATGTCATCCCGGTCGTGATCTGGCACGTCGATGCCCTAGCCACAGATCGAGGACGTCCTCAGGACCGGTGCTCTACCGGGCGGTCCTGGCCGACCGCCACTAGCCGAGGTGCTCGACCCTGACGAACTCAACCTGCTCGGCCACCAGGTTGACCTCCATCGCTCGCCACCCAGCATCCGCGATCGCCCCGCGGATCCCTCCAGCGGTCCCGTACCAGAAGGCTGTGTACTCTCGAGCCGACGGCGGCAGCTTGAAATTGAGTACGTCCTCGATCTCTTCGAAGCTCGCGGACGCCTGGTCGGTCTTCTGACCGCGCAGCCATGTCCACAGCGGCCGGTATTTTCCGCTGTGCTGCGGCGCGAACCTCGCCGATGACATGGCTTTGGCTGGCTCGGCCAAAACCGCGGCGGAGGCCGGGATAGGCGCCGCATCAGGCGCATTCGCTGGAAGACCCTTAGGACGGGCCCAAATGGCCGCAGCGCGATCGGCCATCGCCGCACCTCGCGCCCGGATGTCCCCGTCTTCCCACGTGTCCGGGTGTTCCACCGCGAGATCGGCATTGAGCTTCAGGACGCTGTGCTTGAGGATCGCCGCGCGCTTTCCGTCGTGCTTCAGGCCCCGCGCATGGGCGACCTGCGCCGACCAGGGGCCGTTGGAGATCGATGAGTTGAGCTTCAGGGTGATCAGGGTCAGGTTGCCCAGCGTCTGGACCAGACGATCGCGCTGAGCTGCTTCGAGGAGCCCAAGACCACTGTCCCAGTGGTCCTTCCACTGTTGCGGCATGATGTGCTCGACGGTCAGGTTCCTCGGGCAGCGCTGATCCTCGCTCATCGAAGAACGGGCGTCATCCTCCAGCGCCTCGAGGATCATGCGCAGCCGGGGCCGGGTCAGCAGCTTGTAGAGCGGCTCCTGCGAGGTCGCCCGGACGAACCACTCGTCGTCGGGCCACAAGCGCGTCTCAGACGCCTGCCCGCCGAAGAACTGCTCGGTCACGGCCCCAGCCTCTGCCGGGGACCCGGCTGACGACAGCGCCCGCAGCAGATCCACCACCGTCCGGTTGACCCCCTGGCTGCTCAGCCGGCACACCGCCCGGCGCACCAGCCAGCTCTCCACGACCTGCAGCGCCCGGTCGCGCTCGGGGAGGCTCAGGTCTTTCGACTGCCAGCTCATGAGCCACAGCAGGAACGGAGTGACGGCGGCGGAGTCAAGAGCCTTGGTGACGCGGTAGTAGAAACGCCCCGGGACCGACGAGGCCGGCAGCCGCTCCAGCCCTTCGTAGATCCTGGCGGCCGCAGCTAGCTCAGCGATGGCCTCCTCGACCGGCTGCTGCGTGCTGCGCAGATGATCGCGGAACTCGATGAAGATCCGGTCGGTGGCCACTTCTCTGAGCAGTTTCACCGTCAGCCAGTAGTTGAGGAAGACGTCCACCCGCGGTCGGTAGAGACGTCCCTGGGCGATTGGCTCACGCCAGTAGTCGGTGTCGAACGGCGCCCAGTAGGTCGTGTACAGCTTGTCTAGATCGGCCCTCTGCGCGGTGGCGATCTGGAACAGGAGGTTTTTGATCAGATCCGCGGCCAGGAGCGGGGTCCCTCGGTGGTTCAGGGTCTCGAAGATGACCTGGGCGTTGTCGCCCGGCTCAAGATCGATGACGACGATCTGCAGATGATGGGTCAGGACCTGAGCCAGCGCCGCCAGATTCCCGGCCGCCTGTGCGGGATCGGCCGTCACGCCGGCCCAGTGGCTCGCCTGACTCCGGAAGAAGGCGTGAGCCTTGACGATGGAGTTACCCGACAGCTCGTCGGGTACCTGGAGGTCGTTGTCCATCACCAGCCGGAACGCTTCCTGGTCCCGGGTGGTGGGCCAGACCTTGAAGACCTCCTCCGGCATCTGCGTCACGGCCCGGTCGTTGAGCACCATCGAGCGCAGCGCCTGGGCATCGATCGGACGGCCGTAGGTTTCGATGACTTCCTGGACCGCGTCAATGAGGATCTGGAGCGTCGTCAGGCGCTGCTGACCGTCGATGACGTGCCGGACCGCGATGTAGCCGATGGGCCCGGCCTGCTGTTCCAGCACAATCGCACCCAGGAAGTGAGGGGCCACGGGCGGCGCTCCGAAGGCCTGCGGGGCAGACACGTCGAGCGCTGCCTCCGCGACCGAGCGGACGTCCTCCCACAGGGGTTCCCACTGGTCTTCCCGGTTCCAGACGTAGGGCCGCTGGAACAACGGGACCACATAGCGGATGTGGCTACCAAAGATCCCGCCCGGACTGTACGTCTGCGCCTTCATCCTACGCCCTCCGTGACCACGGGAACCCTGCTCACAGGACCCTACTCAGGCATCTGCGGTGACGGAGCTTTTCGGGTGAGGTACTCGGGAGCGCGCGGAAAGCCCAGAGTCAGAATCTCCTCCCGCGACGCTCCCTGGGTCCGGGGAGCGCGGGCGTCGTATGGCGGAGATGGTCTACACCGAGTACCGCCTGCTCGGCGCCCAGCTGCAGGCCGGCCGCATGCTGGCCGCCGTGAAAACCTCGCGACGCCTCACCGACCTAATCGACTCTCCGCAAGATTTAGCCACCCCCATGGACTCCCGAATCGACGGCACGGACACCCCTCCGGCTGGCAAGCCCGCTCGCCATCGTCAGCCTGAGACACGACGGCGGACCATCGGCATGACGCCAGGAATGTATCGCCACCTGCACTCTTACACATGTTACAGTTAGTCCCTAGGGAAGGGATGGGGTCATGTCCAGTGTCAGGTCATCCCGGGTGAGCCACCGGCAGGAGACAGTCGCCGAGGCCTCGATGAGTGCCCGTGACGTCCTGCACCACCAGTACGCAGCCTTCATGGACGATGCCCCGCACGAGGTTCTCCCCGCGCTGCTGCGTTCACACCAGCGACAGCTGGATGACCTGCCCACCGATCCCGAACGGGTCCTCGGCGGCGACCCCTTTCACAACGTCCACAACACTCTCGAAGGTCATCGCGATCGCTGGAACGCCTCCCAGGATGGAGCTCTCGAGCCGGATGCGGCCCTGGTCGCCCTGCGCAACCGGCTGGGTCACCAGTTTCTGTACGACGTCCTGACCATCGATCGCCTGGGGCGGCAGATCACCGCTCAGGCTCACACCTTGAGGAACTATCTGGCTCACGCGAGCCGCATCGACTACGCGTTCCCGCAGGGAATTCGTGTCGACACCGCGGCCGAGCAGCTCTTCACCCGCATCACGCACGATTGGGCTCGGGCCCTCCCCGATCCGGAGATCTTCACTCAGCTGAGGTCCCTGTGGGATGCCCGCGTCCACGACATGCGCCAGGGTGTTTTGGAGTTCGAAGGGCCGGTGCTGGACATCATTTCCGCGAACCTTCCCCCCGTGCACCCCTACGAGATCCGCGTACCGGGTCGGGAGGCGACGCCGGCTGACGGCGCAGGTCCGGGGGAGCAAACGAGCCAGGAGGGCACGGCAGCCGCTGCCTCCGTGGACGGCGAGGCACCAACCGGCACCAGCGAGATCACCGCCGGTCCCGGCACCTGGTCGGATATCGACGTCATGGTCGCCGATGAGGAACAGAACGTGTGGATCGGCGAGGTGAAGTCCGCGCTGAGCGCGTTGCCCTCCCATGCCGAGATCAGTGTTCAGTTCGGCTCCGACCTCAATCTGGCCACGCCTCCCGATCTGGGACGCGTGCTGCTGCAGTACTTCCGGGAGATGTTCAGCGACGCCGACGGCACGGTCACCCTCAAGGTGGTCCGCGAGCAGGAGTACCTCAGCCCTGACGCGGTCGCCAAGAAGCTCGGCGTATCAAGGCCTTTCGTGTACAAAATGCTCGACCGCGGAGAACTGCCCAGTGAGTACGTCGGAACGCACCGACGTGTTCGGGCGGATGCACTGAATACGTACATCGCCCGCAGCGAGCAGGCCGCGGCCCGCAACACCCAGCTGGCCGGCGAGGCACAAGAACTGGCCGACTCCGGGCACGACATCCCCCCGGTCGACCTGGCTGCCGCGATCCGGGCCTCCCGGATGAGCAAGGACCCCGCAACAGCCTCCTCAGCACTGCGCGCCCGCAAGGTCGCCCGCGTCGCGCAGGCGCTACGTGAGCAGACCGCACAGCAGAAGGAACGGGCGGCCGGCCACGCCCCCTCTGGCGTAGACGATTCCGCAGTCTCATCGTCGGACAGCGACGAGCCTCGCCATGGTGGCCAGTAGGGGAACGGCCCCAGCCCCGGGGGCCCTGGCCATCACGCACCAGGCACTGAAGGACCTTGGCTTCCCCAGGAGCACCATCATCAACACCCGGCTCGACCGGCGGGATCCAGCAGATCTGGCCGAGCTGCATCCCGTCATCGCCGACTTCGTCCAGCGGCGCACCAGCGGATACGAAGGCCAGGAAACAACTCTTGGCATCAGGCCCACGACATGGAACCTGCATACCGGGCCGTGGCGTTCGGTTACCTGGTATGACCAGGCCCAGAACGTGTGCTGGCTGCTGGCCTGCAGTCGCACCCACGACTACAGCATGTTCGTCGCCCGCAGCCGCACTCCCGACCTCTGGCCGACATCTCATGACCTTCTCGCACTGCAGGACCGTAGGGACCGGCGAGACGACTTCCTCGACCTCGCAACCGAACAGGCGGTGCAGCTGCGCGCCCTGGCCGAGGCGAAGCCCGGCATCGAGCATCATGTGCTCCTGGGCGACGAGATCGACACAAGCCTCTACCTCGAGGAGCTGGATGAGGGCGCCAGTCGGCTCTGGGTCAGATACAAGGTCCCTCCCCGTGGGCGCAAAGACCTCGAAGGTGAGCTCGCCGAGATCATGGACGGGCTGTTCTTCGACGACTCGGTGGAAGTCAACTGGTGGGCAGGCCGCCATCCAGCGCACCCGGACGGCCTCAACGCGGACGACGTCGTCATCCACTGGACCCGCCGCACGCCCCTTTCCTCCTGACCGACGCACTACCCGGCAATGACCTGAAGGGCCGTCGCCCGCAAGGCCGTGAACACGCTGAAGAAGGCCCTCCTGACATGGGCGATCACCGAGTTCAGGAGAACGTGATCGGAGCCTGCCAACCCTCCTGACGCCCGGCGGCGTCGACACCGCCGGATGTCAGCGTGGGTCACGTCGACCTCCTCCGCGGGCTCAATAGCCAAGTCGGGTGGTCTCCGAGGCGACCACTTGGGGTTTTAGGCGCCGGTAAACCCCAAGTGGTCCACGGCCTGCGCAGGAATCTTGTGCTTACCCCTGACGGGCGCCTGCCTGGCGGTCCCGCGAGAGGCCTCGGCATGCACCGGATAATCGTCCAGGGACACCCGTCGGACGGTCCGCGAGGCCCCGCGAGAGCTCGCTGACCACGAGCATTCTGGGCGGCGCCACCATGCGCGCTCGCAGCCGACAACCGTGCCTGCGCGCTCCGGTGCCTGCTGTGCACGATGGGCGGCACGCTGCAAGGCCAAGGGTTGCGATTCGATGGAGGTGCCGTTGTCGTCGCGCGGACTGCGATAGACCGGAGCCCTGCGACATCACGTTCCGGTCGACCTGGAGTCCCTGAGAGCCATGGTTCACGTTCCGACCCGCGAACGGCTGGCGATCGTCCGCGATCCGCGACGAGGGCTCCCGCACTGGGGTGACCAGGATCCGCTGCAGGCGGCCGAGCTGGTGCGACGGGACGTCATCGGCGAGGGAACCTGCCTACCGATGGTCCGCTTCTGCGGAGGGTCCGTCATACCGGTGGTGGCCTGGGACCCGCAGGCCCTGGACTGCCGCTCGAGGGCGTCCACCGCTCCGGTGCTCGACCGGTCGGTCCTGGCCGACCGGCTCCTGCCCGCCGGTGACCCTGCCGAACCGGCGGTCCTGCAGATGCAAGCCTTCATCACCGTCCATCCTCTGCCGCGGGCCCGGAGCATGCTCGCGTCCGTCTGCGGTTTCGCCCGGGCGATCGGTGCCGTACCGCGGCCGCCCGGGGCCTCGCCGTGGGATGTATTCGAGGCGGACTACTACGGGTTCACCGTGACCGAGGTCGATGCCTCCACCACGCGCACCCTCGTCGAAGGGTTTCCTGGGCCCAAACATCCACTCGGCGGGCCGTCCGTCCAGCGGCGACTGATGCAGGAGCAGCTGTTCGACGTGGCGCTGCGCTCGGGCCTCCTGGGCTTGACCGGCCTCAGATCGTCAGCTTGATATCCGCCATCTGCGCCGCCTTCAGCCAGGCACCCAGATAGGCCGGTGGCCTCCATTTCATACCCGTGTCAGCGTGAACCTCGTCGTTGATCGTGTGCGCATGACGGCAGGCTGAGGACCACGCCAGGGATCGCTCGAAGTCCCAGAGGCCGGCCAGCGCATGGTCGGCCAGCTCGGCGATGGCGAGAAGAGAGTGCCGGTAGGCCTGCACGTTCGAGTGAATGACGTCGAGGGTCGCCCCGGCGCAGACGTCGCAGCGGCACACCCAGCGCTCCGGGTGATCGGGGTCGGCCGCGATCGCCGCGTTGATGGTGTCCAGCGTGCGGTAGGCCATCGATGAGGGGACGAAGGCGCTGATCGAAGGCCAATGTCCGCCGCCACCGCCCTGTTTGGCAGGGACGAAGTGCCGCAGCGACGACTCGGTGCCGACCGCGCCCATACTGGCGCCCCACGCGATCGCGCCGACCACCGACACGTCACTGCGCAGCAGGCTCACGCTCACGGTGGCCCGGGTCAGCACCCTCACCAGTCCGATCACCGCGGACTGCAGACCGAGCGGGTCCTTGGCGTGTTCGAGCATGAGGGCCACCGGGATCCCTGCCTCGTTGATCGCCGTGGCCAGCACGTCCGCATCCCGGGTCAGCCAGTTCAGGTGAACAGGCAGCGCCACGAGAACGTCGCCGCCGAGGCCTTGGGCCTGGCCGAGGATCGACCTGAGGGCGTCCCGGTCGCCGGAGGGCAGGTAGGGGGAGTCGGTGAGGGCCATGCGGGTGCCGGCCCTGCGCTGGGCGTCGATCCACCGGCCATCCAGGGGCGCCGACCCGGACCGCCGGTTGGCGCCCGAATAGCGATTGGCGTCGAACAGGACGTGCTCGAGACCACCGGTCAGGCGGCGGTGTTCGCGCGCCAGGACCTTCAGGCGCTCGTGCTGATCACCACGGTTGAGGGACATGACCACGCCCATGCCCTGGGCCTTCGTGAGATCGGCGGTTTCGTGGACGTCCCTGAGGGTGCCGCCGGTGTGAACGAACAGCTCGGGGCAGGCGGGGTAGAGCTCATACAATGACGGCGTTTTCCCCAGCCATCTCTGACCCACTGGCGCCCCCTCACCCCGTGTAAGCAGGATACGCCACAAAGTCACTTTTAGGATGAATCGGTCAGCACGCCACCAACGGCCTGCCGGCCTGCCAGGAGCCGGTGAGCCACCGGCGGCACCGACCCACGTCCGTGCTGGCCACGGGACGCCACCAGCCCATCAGATCCCTGCTCGCCCCATCCGATGCGTCGCTGCCAGATGTCCACAGAGCCCAGCTCGAACCCGCACGAGATCCGCCGACGCCACGACCGGCCCGAACGAGCGGGCCACGGCAAGACCCCCGGCGCCGGCCACGAAAGACCATCGTCACGACCACGTCCATCGCCGTCCGGCTCCCCGCTGAAGCCATGGACAGCGCCAAGAAGCCGACGGCACGCTGCCGACCACATCAGAGGTGGCCCCACCAGGCTTTTCGGGGCATGCCCGCCTCGATCAGGAAGGAAGGACCCCAAGCGACCAGAGCTGGCGGTACCACTTCCCCGTCCAGCACCACGTCCCCCGCAACGACCGTCAGTCCTAGACCAAGGAAGCACGACCACCCACCGGAAACCCCTCACCGCGGCACAGGGACTCCATCCCTCCTCGGTCTTGCCAGCCTGTGACCACCCTGTGCATGATGCGACCCCGATCGCCCTCCAGCGGCGAACAAGTCCAGCCCCGCGGAAGGCCGACGATGCGCCGAAGACTCACGACCGCCCTCGCCGCCCTGGCCGCCGTCGTGGCTTGCACGCTCGCCGGCCCTGCGACCGCCCAGGCCGCCGAGCACACCACGGCCCACGCCGCGCTCACGAAACCCAAGACCATCACCGGCAAGGCCCTCCTGGGCAAGCTCACCGTCCGGGCCGAGCACACCAAGGGCTACAAGCGAGCCAAGTTCCAGTACCCCTCGGACGCCGACGGCGACTGCCAGGACACTCGCGCCGAGGTCCTCCAGCAGGAGTCCCGGGTCCCGGTCATCTTCAGCTCCACCACCCGTCCCTGCTGGGTCGACACCGGCAAGTGGGTCTCCTGGTACGACGACAAGACCTGGACCGATGACGACGACGTCGAGATCGACCACGTCGTCGCGCTCAGCGAGGCGTGGAAGTCGGGCGCCTGGAAGTGGAAGTCCGCACGGCTCAGCCACTACGGCAATGATCTCGCCTTCCGGTGGACTCTGGAGGCCGTGACCAGCAAGGTCAACCAGACCAAGAGCGACGACGACCCCGCCGAATGGCTGCCCATCAAGAGTGCCCGGTGCACGTACGCTCGCCACTGGGTCGCGATCAAGTATCGGTGGAAGCTCAGCATCGACACGACCGAAAAGAAGGCCCTTTCCAAGATTCTGACCGGCAGCTGCGGCAAGCTGAAAATGACCATTCCTGCCCGAGCGAGCTGATGAGGTACCAGCTAGGGCGGAATTCCTGAGGCTCGTCCCATGCTCGCCGGCGCAGCCGCCACCAAGCCTGCTCATCCGCGCACGTGGCTACTAGCCACTGCCCGACCTTGACTAGCGGCATCTCAGGCTTATACCCGAAACGCCCATCGGCGACGCCGTCCACGTTGCCCTCCCGGTGGAAATCTCGCCCCCTGCCTTTTGCTCTGAGGCCGGCGAAACTGCAGGACGGCTCAGAAGTCCATCAGGGTTCGGCCTTCCTGAATCCGTGATCCCGTGATGGATCGCCACTACGGTGAGGGCCGACGCCGACATCGCGAGGCTGGCCCCATGCCGGCGTCCGATCCCGAGCCAGCCTCTGCATCTTTCCTCAGACTTCGCCGCAGCAGCCGTCCCGATCAACATCGCAGGTGTGTCTACATGATGTGGGACAGAAACCGGTTCATAGACGTCGGCATCAGCGGAACCCAGATCCGCTTGGCTGCCCCAGACGACGACGTAGAGCCGGACAAGCCGGCCAAGGGCCCGTGCGGTCGACCGGAGCAGCATCGCTCCAGCGCCCGCCGCGGAGACAGGCTCTGCATCCACGTTTGCGACCAGCTCCGCTAGGGCGATGCCCGGCCACTCTGGAGGATGCGGTCCCGTTCAAGACTCATGCGCATTCGGCCAGGAGCAAGATTGATGACAATGGCCTAATTCAGAGTGAGCTCCGGCGATGAGTGAACTTGAGAGACGTAGATGCAATGTCCATTTCCCTGATCTTATCCACAAATATTTCGTAAGAATTTAAAAATGAATCCTCCGAGCCCCGGAAAACGCGCTCGCCCCGAACATGCTCTTCAATCGCATCCCAAGTTCTAACGAGCCGCCAATGGGTCTGGACGGCAATGAATTCGCCGTCAGCTAGACCAAAGAGCGAAACGTAAGAAAGAGATTGATAGTACAAGGCAATCTCAATGGCGTCGCCTCTTATTGCCGGAGGCAGCCGCGAGAATCCTAACGCTGGATCGTAATCTTTAAGATTGTCCCAGACATGCTTCTCTTTCGTCAGGAATTCTGCGGTGCGATGGGGGGCCAAGAGATTTAGCACGATAGGCAAGTGGTTAGCGGTTTGGTTCAGCCGCAGTGCCCTCCACGTCAGCATAGACGATGAAAGAATCGCGGCTAAACCGATGGCAATCGCCGCGACATTGGACCACGCATCACTCGTAGGCACTTGAGCCTCCCGTTGCGGGCCATCCGACAGGCCCCGGTACCTCGAAGGAGCGTGAACTTCACGATGGCCCTTGAATCACGCTGCAGTCGCTGGACGTCAGCCCGATGACTTTCGTTGCATCCCATCAAGGAAGTTTCCGTTCCGTCTAAATACCGGCCCGCACGCAGGTTCTTTCCTCTTGATTCCACACAACCAAGAACCTGGTGCGGTGGCGACGCCCTGTTTTTGGCCAACGCACCAAGATCACGAACTGTCACGGCGTACGAAGACGGTTCCGGCCGCCGTCCCCGCACACACCGGGCTGCACGAGGGATAGCCGAGTCCAGGGGCCGCCTCACCTCACAACTGCTAAGACAGATCGGGAAAGTCGTCGTCTTAACGCTTTTCCGGCTAGGAGCCCGCCGCCTTCTTACATGCTGAGACCGCTCGCACCAGAGTGAGCGGGTGCAGACATCGGACCTCGAAACCGGGTTACTGCACCGGTTCTCCAACTTCGCTGCAGCAGCTGTGCCCGCGAATATCGCGGGCGTCTACACCATCTGGGACGGCGAGCGCTTCATCTATGTCGGTATCGGCGGAACGCAAGTCCGCCACGTCGAGCCCAGCGACGAAGCCGAGCCCAGCAAACCGGTGAAGGGCCTGCGCGGGCGCCTGCAGCAGCACAGCACAGGTGGCCGCAGCGGGGACAAGTTCTGCATCTACGTGTGCGACCGCTTCGTCCTGCCGTCGCTGACGGCCCATCAGATCCAGGCCGTCGGAGCAGGCCAGTTGTCCCTGGACCGTCTGACCCGCGAATGGATCCACACCCGGCTGGACTTCCGCTACATCCGCACCCGGGACGGCAAGGAAGCCCGGCAGATCGAGAACCAGGTCAAGGGCGGTGCGCTCGCGGCCGGGCGGCCGTTCCTCAACCCCGTCACTTGACAGCACTGCGTGCAGTCCCACCCGGGCGAACCCACCTCTGTCTCCACAAGCGCACTGACGCCGGCCCCACCTTGGCCTGACCCCGGACACGCATCTGACCATCCGGACTGTGGCCCCCACGACCTGACCTGACTACCGGTGACAGCGTGGCTGCAGCGACGGCGGCGTACCTCGTCCACCCCAAGGTTCGCGGCCTCCATACCGATGTCCTCAGGCGCGGGGGCGTCGACCCCGCCAGCAGCAAGGCGCTCCTTGTCATCGAGAAGCTGAACGGGATTTTCGTGAGCGCATTACCATCGCCCTGCGCTTCTACCTGTAGACCCGCTGATCCAGCGCCAGCGCTCACCCATGACGGCCAGGCTTCCCAAAGTCGTGGGCAGGGAGTCTCAACTTTTCCGTCGCCAGCTGACCCATAGTCAGCGATTGTCACCTTTGGTATGTTTCGCGGTGCCGTGGCAACGTCGCAGGGGGAGGGCCGTGCGGTGTCAAGGATCGACGAACTGGCCGCCTTGATCGGCGCAGCCATCCAGGCGATCGATGAAGCCACCAGCGGCAGCACCGACTCGACCGAGACAGCCGAGCAACTGGCAACAACGGGTGAGGAGCTGGGGGCACAGGCCCTGCTGGCCCGGCTGCAGCAGGTCAAGACCGAGCTGGAGGCGCTCACCGACAGCCTGCGCGCTGCCTCCACCCAGGCACAGAACGTCCAAGCGCAGGTCCTCAGCCTTCCCGGTGGCCGAGCGACAACCGGCCCCACAGCTTCCATAAGCAGGACGGCCGGGATCTCACCGACAGACCTTCCTTCGCCGCCCGCCAAACCAGACAAGCCAGCCCCTGTCCAGAAGAAAGCGTCCCGCCTCAGGAACTTAGCCTCCAAGGCCATCGAGATGGGCGAGGACGCCAGCGATGCCGTCGACTTCGCGCAGAACATTGTCACCAAGATCGACCAGACCTTGCTGAAAGCGCCCGAGCCACCACCCGTCACGGCCACCAGCAGTCGCTCCCCCAGCAGCCCGCCGACCATTACTCATGCTCCGACCGACGGTGTCGAGGCCGGCACCATCGCCACAGCCGCGCTAGCGGTAGGGGTGTTCGTCACGGGATCCCGAGAAGTCGCTAAGAAGATACGGCGGAAACGTTCGCCGCACGAGCCAGACGAACCCTCGCGATAGCCTCGTACCCCGCCAAGCCGCAACCGCTTCCACGTACCATCGTCACGAATCGGAGTTCGAATGTCCGAAAGCCTGCAGGAAGACCTACTGCGACGGATCCTTGGTCTCGAAACCGGAAATCCCGCCGAGCTTTCTGCGCTCGACGCCAAAACGGTTCGCTTGATCAGCGGTTCGGCTTTCGCTGTCGCCTTGGAGAAGCGCTTCGGTGACGAAGCGACACCCGAGCAAGCCCGGCAGTTCGTGGAACACGCCCGGGGACGATGGGTGAAAGCTGAGGCTCTCAACCCTGTCCTGGGCGAGCACATCATCATGGCCATGTACGAGGACAGCAACCTGCTGGGCAGCGTTCCCGCGGTCGACGTCACCGCGGGCCAGAACATGCTCACCTACGCCTTGATCAGCGATCTGAACCTCTCCGGGGGCGACCTGGAGGGATTCATCCGCGAGACCCTTGAACTGGTCAGCGACTCCTCTTCCCCGACCGACCGAGCATGACCAGTGCCCAGGGCTCCCCGGCCAACCTGCAGAATCTCGTCGCGGTCTTCCTGCCCTTCGACCCCGATCAGGTGGACTCCGCGTTCGACGCCTTCGACGAGATCGACGTCATTGCTGCCTCCCTCGGCTCCTTTTCCGTTGCCGCGCTCCTGGTCCTCGGCCGGCTGAACAGACATCAGCGGCAAGATTTCTGCCAACGTATTACGGACCTGTCCGAGGGTGAGGTGCAGCCATGGATGGCCGAGGCCGCACTGCGAAGCGTCGAGGGTGACCACGACGCTCTCACCGGGACGGATCCTTCCTTGATGAGCGGCGTCCACCTGTACGGTCTGAGCCTGCTGAGCGACGGATACCTGTCGGTCGACGAATGCAACGCCTTGCGTCCGCAGGCCCTCGAGCGGGCAGCGCAGTACCGACCACAACTCGCGAGCTGAACCATCACGGCCTGCCATCAATGAGCGCCATATGTAGCATCAAGGGCCGGATTCGGTCGTTTCGCACGATAAGATCATCGTTCGCAGTGGAAGGCGGAACGAATGTCGATGATCGACGACCTCGTCGAGAGCATCAGTGGCGTGGCCAGCAAGATCGACGAGGCCACCAGCGAGACGGCGGCTTCGTCCCAACAGGCTGATGAAATGCGGGCCACCGCAGAAGCACTGGGGGCTGAATCCCTGGTCGAAGGCCTGGCTCAGGTCAAGGAGCAGTTGGAGGCACTCGCAGAGGCATTGCGCGGAGCCTCTGAACGAGCCGGTGAGATCCAGGTTCTGGCCAGGAGCGCTGCCGAAGGCAGCTGAGCAGCGGGAACCTCAGTATCCGGCCTCCCTTCACCCATGAGACAGCCTCCCGCTCAGGCACCACGTCGACGGGAGCGACGAAGAGATCGTGTGGATCGGGATGGTCCGTCGGCGTACGGCACGGCACGACGACGTGGTCAACCAGACGTCCTGTATTCAAGGAGACTGCGCCAGAAGGCGGTCCCGTCTCCTGCGGGTCGATCAACGACACGCTGCGCTCGCTCGGCCACAGGCGGGGCGAACGGCGGCGCCACACGGTGGCGACCCTAAGGGCCGGCGCCAGGCGCCTGCCCGTGTCGATTCCGCCTGAAGGATTCAACCGGCGTTGACAAGAGCCGGTACGACAGCGGCGAGTCAGACTCAATGCTGTGTTGCGTTGTCCCGCTCCAACCATTGGCAGCCTTCACAGCATCGTCGGCAGCGTTCTTGATCTGGTAGTCGAGCATCGTCGACGTCGGCATCTGGCCAACGTCCCTCGAACCGAAGGGGCACGATCCGGAGGCGAGGACGATGAGGCCGTTCAGGCCGGAGGCAATGTCGGCCTGGCTGACTCGCGCCGTAAGCCCAGGCGCGCCGACCGGCCCGGTGAGACCTTGCGGCCCGGCGGGACCAACCGGACCCGCCGGCCCATCAGACGTAAAAGCATGCCCCGCCCAGATGCCGGCCCCGATGCCCAGAACTGGCCCAAGCAGCACTGTCAGGATCAATATCCGCATCAAGCCAGCCGGCGCTTCCGTAAGCCTCATGCTCCGGACCCTAGGACGAAAGCCCGTTCCCGCCCGCCGTTTTACCTCGATCTGGCAATTTCGACGTGGTCTCGAAATGATCTGTTGCGACCATCAATATCTACCGACCTCGAAGAGTTCGGCACAGTCCACAACGAGTGATCAGCCAGTCCTGTTCACAGCGCCATGGCCCGCGTTCATGGCCGCCCTGACCTTGTCCCCGCTCGAAAGCGCAGAGACCGGTGGATAGCGCTCGCCGCCGGGCCACTTCAGCGAGACCCGAATCCCCGATCTCCGCTCAGCGCGACCAAGCTTGCGTTCACAGTTCCTGCTTCCGGAACCGTTGACAGCCCGACCTACCCGAAACGCAGACGCAGGGTTCTGGCCTTCTCCAGGAGGTCGTTCCTCCACCCGGTCGACGGCCGGTGAGGACCCTCGACGCTGGCATCAGAATGCCTGACCGCGTTCTCTGCGACCACGGCTTGGTTGAGCCGCTTCTCCTCCTGGACCGGCATCGTCAATTCCTGGGTCTGGTCCTGCATCTGCTCTCGGTCAACCTTCGCCAGTTCTGGCTCACACTCGCCACGATCCCGTTCGTGTCGCCCATCGTCATACTCGCCGTCGCCGGACTCATCAGGTTTCTCGTCGGGCCTGCTCGCGGAGTGCCACCCGGTCCGCGATCCACGTCGAGGAATGCCAGTGCCCGAGCCAGTGGTTGATGCGGGGCATGGGCCGCTGACCGAGCTGCTGCCGGCATGACGGCGCGCCGAGCTACTCGGCTATCTCGAAAGCATCGATCAGGGCTCTCAGTTCAGGTTCTGAGGACAAATCGAGGGCAGCCAGTTCCTTGCTCGGACCCACCGTGCGCGCATTCGCCTCAAGGGCTACATCCCTCATGACCGTGCTGGCGTCGACGCCAGCCCACCGAACTCCTTTCAGCCGCTGCCGGTCGAACCGAGCGGCCAGGATCGCCTCCACACGCGGTTGGCCGTACGCGTCGCTACCTGAAGTGCGAACAGCAACGATGCGCACGTGGTTGAGACCGGGGGCCACCGACAGGGCCTCCTTCACGGTGACCAGGACATACCCGTAGACCATGAGCTTGTAGAAGTCGGCGGCCTCCTTCTTGGTGAGCTTCTTCAGCGAGAGGTTTCCCGCCTGGGTCGTGGTCGGACGACGCTCCGGAACAGCATCCGGGGCGGGCACATGAACGACGATCGATGCCTCATCCGCCGTCACGCCGACTGGCGCCGCAGCGGCCTCGTTGTCCTCGAAGGCCGTGGCCAGCATCCCCATGACAGCGTCGGGTTCATTGGCCACCAGGCGCCGCCAGATCCCGTCCAGATGAGCCTGATACTCCTGACGCATCTGCCGGTTCATGGACTCGATGTGCGCAATCTCCTGACGCGCATTCCGGTCCGCCGCCTCACGGGCCTCGTTGCGAGCGCGCCGGTTGAAGACACCAATGCCCGCCGTCGCTGCCTGCCGATGCTTGGCCGCGATGGTCTCCGCGTCGGGTGCCGGTGGTTCAGGAGCTATTGGTCGTCGCGCATCCGGGAATTCGGGCCGGTGGAGGTTGAGGATCTCCTCGAGAGCACGCGCCAGGGCGGACGCCGCTTCAGCCTTGGCCAGCTGTGCATCCGATCGGGCAGCACTGGCCATGGCACGCGAGGACGCCGAGGTGGACGTGCTCTTGCGCGATCCCCCGAACGTCGTGGAGTAGGAGACAGGCCCAGCACCGGTGGAGAAGCCCGTCCTGCCGGCTCCTACATGGATGCGTGCGGCCCGCGGTCCCACGCTGGTCCTGAGCCCACGGCTCGATGCCCGGACCCTCACGCCCGGAGCCAGTTTCACGGAAAATCCCATGGCATGAACATAAGCCGCCCATCGGCGCCCTGCAGGCGTTCGATTTCCGCCATAGAGGCAATTGTCAATCTCTCGGATGTGTGTTAAAGCATCCCTGGCTTGCCGGAGCTTCAGGCCGTCGTTTCCCATAGCACTGCCTACAGCTCAACCAATCGAGGTGTCAGGGCTCGATCAGCCCTGTCTTGCGTGTTTCCCCGCCAGCACTAGACCCATCGCCACGAAGAGGCATCGCGGCCCGAAAAGTCACAATCATGGCGCTACCGGTGGTTACGGTACGCAACGTTCGGTGTGGTCGCCAGCGACGACATCGTTGCAGCGGAGGGCGGCCTGGTGTCACGGATCGACGAGCTCGCAGAAGCCATCAACGGCGTGGCCAGCAAGATCGATGAAGCCACCAGCGAGGCAGCCAGCGCAGCCCAGGAAACGGAAGAAATCTCGGCAACTGCGGCAGCACTGGGCGCCGAGGGTCTGGTGCAGGGCCTGACCGCGGTCAAGGAGCAACTGGATGCACTGGCCGATGCTCTCAAGGGCGCCTCCGACCGAGCCGGCGAAATCCAGGCGCTGGCCCTGAGCACGGCCGATGGCGGTTGAAGAGAACGCGTCCGCGTCGTCACCCAGCCGAGCTCCGGCGGCCAGCGCCCGGACAACATCCCCGCGCTGCCGCAGGCACTACCCAGCAACTCCAGCCGGAGGCCGAAGCGCCGGCTCCTACGCCGTCTGCTCAATGAGGCCGGCGGCAAGGCCGACGACTTCGGCGATGCTGCCTCCCAGGTCGACCGCATCGTCAAAGGTGCGCTCGACAACCATGCCAAGGTTCGCCAAGATCCTGACCGGCAGCTGCGGCAAGCTGAAAATGACCGTTCCTGTCCGGGCGAGCTGAGCACAGGTCAACCCGATCAGATCACCGCTGCGCATCACCGTAGGGCTCATATCTGATTCGACGCCCCAGCGTCGCCAACCGGGTAACGGGATGAGCGAAATCAGACCGCCCCCGTACCCAACGTTGCGTACTACGTCGCCGTTGGCCAAGGTGAGAGCGACCGCCGATCGCCCGGCGGCGAACGTCTCGACCACTCGACCAGTCACGACGGCGGCCACCACGTCGTCGAAGAACTGGAGGTCGCGAGCGGTCGGTTCGAGTTCCCATCGCCCGCCCTCGTGGCCGGTCTGCAAGACGATCTCATCTATCCAGATCCATGTGAACGCCAGGCTATGGGGATTGGCCGGCATCACCGAGACCATGTGCCCGTCGAGCGGGCCAAAGGGCGCGCGCGTCACGCTGACTGCGTCTCCAAAGTCAGACGCAAGATTTTCGGCTAACGCGCTGAGATGCGCCTCCACCTGCGTAAAATCCATTTCAGCCATACGTTTCCTTACCCCGCCAGCTCCATCGGCGCATCCAGCGAGGAGAAGATGGCCTGGTCCAACCGCCGGTTCTTCAGATCCACCTTGGATCTGGCACGCATGACTGAGATCAACGCGCCCTCGACGAGAACCGCCGCCGCAGACGTTCCACAGTCGAGTATCTCCCCGCAGTACTCGCCGCTCTCGATGATGGCGCCCAGTTCTGTAGTGGGGTTAAGGTTCCCGTGCGACTCGACTCGCTCCGCAGTTCCCCGCCCCACGTAGACGGGAACCTCTCCCCCGCCCGCCGTGCTGAGATACATGTCGACAAACCTGGACCGGTCCGTCGTCACCATCGACCATGCCCCCAGAGTTCAACGGAACCTAAGGACCCGAGAAGCGGACTCTTCCGAATTCCGGCGCCGTAACCTTCAGTCGGTACCGGGCCACGACCGCTGTAGACGATTCGCAGGCTGGACACCGAAGCTAGCGATCCGGTGGCTTTGCGCTGATTTCCTGGACAGCGCCCGTACACTCCCCTTGGTCTCCGCCCTTGCGAATCCGGTTTATCCGATGGCAGATCGCCACCGCACCACAGGCTGAGACCGAAGTCGCGAAGCTGTGCTCATGCCGGTGTCCGACCTCGAGACCGGCCCTCTGCATCTCTTCTCAGACTTTGCCACTGCCTCCGTCCCCACGAACATCGAGGGCGTCTACACGATCTGGGACGGCAACCGGTTCATCTACGTCGGCATCGGCGGAACCCAGATCCGCTTCACCGATCCGGACGACGAGGGCGAGCCGGCCAAACCGGTCAAGGGTCTGCGGGGGCGACTGGACCAGCACCGGTCCGGCGCCCGCAGCGGGGACAAGTTCTGCATCTATATCTGCGACCGATTCGTCTTACCCACTCTCAGACCGGACGAGATCCGCGAGGTGAGAGCAGGACGGCTTTCTCTGGACCGGCTGACCCGCGACTGGATCCACGCCCGACTGGGATTCCGCTACATCCAGACCCCAGGCGGTCAGGAAGCCCGACGGATCGAGGCGGAGGTCAAGGCCGGAGCCCTGACCGCTGGGCGCCCCTTCCTCAACCCTGCCGCCTGAGGCACCTCGCCGGACCGGGTATTACGTTGATCGCGGACGACGCCCTGCGGAGATACGCCGCCGCAGTCATAGGCAATGGACTCATGCAGCGCGTGCTCCCACCGCAGCGATCTCCTGCCACTGAAGACTTTTCAGCCTCCTCAAACCAGGCCGTCTGGATCGCCTGCGCCAGAGTTGGGGCAAGCAGTCAGCACCTCCAGCCCCTCGAGTAGATACCAAGTAGGCCGTGGTCGTGCCAACCCTGGACCCCACGGCCAGATCGCTGTAGGTCTCCTTTCTTCAGATGCGCTAAACCCCCTCAAACCTGCTGGCCCAGAACCACACGCCACCGGGCCCCACTGCCCTGCCGGCGCGTGCGCAACGCGTTCATGACGAGCCGCAGCGTCTGGGAGGACACGGTCATGCCCGAGCCGTACACAAGTACACGGAACTGCTGGTGATGGATCTTGATCCCGACAATCGTGATCTCGACAATCGTGATCTCGACAATCGTGATCTCGACAATCGTGATCCCGTCAGGAGTTTCTCCATGCTCCTGCCACCGCCACGTGCACCCTTACCGCCCCCGGAGCTCCTGTGACTGAGGAGGTGGGAAAGTCTTCAATGGAGAGGGTTGCTCTGAGCCGCCGGCCTCCACTTATCCTCACCGACGAGGCTTCCGGCGGCTGGGGTGGGGAGGCACCGCCCTCCTTTGTGCCCTGTCCACGTCCACTGCTGCACCCACGCTTGCCACCGTCATCGCCGGTCCCAGGCACCCGGGCGCGCTTGTTCCCTCGGCTTCATCGCCAGCCGGTCCTGGACCTCAAGTTATGGACCATTCGAGCCGATATCGGCCCCCAAGGGCGTAGCCCGCGCGAACGGTGGACACGCCGACTTCGAGGGAGCTGAGGATCATGAGCTTCGAAGACATGACGCCGTACGAGCAGGCCGCCTGGCGCCAGTGCGTGAAGTCGCTGTACGGGCAGCCCGGCCGGAGTCTGGTCCCGGGATTCGTCCGCAGCGGTGTGTCCGGTGTGTCGTCCATGATCACCAGCACGGTCGGTGTGGTGCCCGGGGCCGACCTGGCCAGGGACGTCATCGAAAGAAGCTTCGAGGGAACGCTCGCCCTTACCTTCCAGCCAGCACTGCGCAGCGCCAGCCCCGAATCGACCGTAAAGTACGCGGCCAAGACTCATTCTCACGTGACGACCTACCAGGACGTGCGGCGACTGTCCCTCGAACACCGCGATGCCCTCCAACCGTCCCGGTTCGGATACGCCGCAGCCTCTGCCGGACAGGGTGCCGCGACGGCGCTGGCAGTCACCGGGGCCGAGGTTGCCACCACCGTGACCGCCGGGACTTCTGCGGTCGTAGCCGTCGGTGCGGTCGCCGCGGACGCGGTGGCGTCGATGGCGATGATGGGACGCACGATTGGTGCGGTGGCCTGCGGGTATGGCTACGACGTGAGCCAGCCCGACGAAGAACTTTTCGCCATGGGTGTCCTCTCGCTCGGCGCCGCCGGTTCCATGGCCGCCAAGACCCAATCGCTGGCCGCCCTGTCTCGGCTAACCCAGCAGATGATGCGCCAGGCCACCTGGAAGCAACTCAATGAGCACCTCCTGGTCCGCGTGCTCGACCAGATGTACACCGCCCTCGGCTTCAAGCTGGTGAAGCGCAAGCTCGCCCAGGCCGTGCCGTTGGTTGGGATTGCTCTCAACGCGACCATGAGCGCTCAGCTCACCGACCAGACCTTCCGGCGCGCCCAGGCGGTGTACCGGCTCCGCACCCTGTCCGAGACCTACGGCATCAACCCTGACGAATGGATGGCCTCGGCTTCTCCAGCAGGGGCCAAAGCTGCTGAGTCCGAGGATGAACCCCTAATCGACGTCGTGGAGGTACTGGAAGCCGAGCGGACACAGGACCAGAACGGTGAGCAGCGGCCGCTCTGACTTCATGAGGACTGGCACGTGGCGTCCTTCTTCGTAGAGCTCGCGAGGGCAATGACTCGAAAGTAGTGCTCTGCCCGCCACTCGGCGGTCAGTCAGGTCTCTCGACCCGCCGAGAGACTGCCCCATGATTCGCCCAGTCCTCGAGGACGACCTCCACGACCTTGTCTTCTCGACTCCCTCCCCCCAGCTGAGCCTGGCAGGTGCCGCTCAAGCCGGGAGTAATCCCGTCCACGTGACTGGATCTGGAACCGATTCGCCTCCGGTGTCATCTGCGGACCTGCCGATTCGCCTCGGCCAGGGTGCATCCGTGACCCTGCGGTGCGCGGTGCATCGGGAACCGACCGTTGGTATTCAGCGTCAGACGCTTCCTTCCACAGGCCGGACATGTCTGCCCACTGCGTGGTCGCCTGCACGATTTCCACATCTCGCGGTCAGGCGTGAAGGACGTGGTTGCTGAACCTGGGCAAGGCTTCTGGTCGCGAACAAAGATCACGCCGTAGGTCGACTCGGCGTAATGCTTAGGCAGAGTCCCCTTCTTGGTGAGCGAAACTCTCAGGCAACATCGATCGCAATGCACCACAGCGAACCTCTTCTCGATGCCTTCGTTCCCCCGCGACATTAAGATCCCTACCCGGATTTGCCAACGGCCGATGCGCAGCACGTTCCGGAAATCCCCCAGGAGACCGAATCCCTTCGGCTTCAAGGCACTCTCATTGCACTCTCATAGCAACTTAACCGCTCTTCATACGGCTCCGAGTCCGGGCAAATGCCTGCTCCTCAAGACTGTCGGTGGTCGCGTTTATGGTGCGAAGACCAATCGGAGTGAGAACGGGGATCCTCCATGCCACACGTATCGTCATACCGGCGCGCGGACGGAACACGGGTTCGTGCCCACTTTCGAAGCCCCACGTCGGGGGCGCCGGCGACACCGAAAGGTGACTCGCCAGCGGGGCCGGTCGCCGGCGTGATGGCGGTCCTGCTTTTCCTGGCGGTGATGGCCGGCGGCGCATTGTTCGGGCCTTCCAGCCACGGGGCCTCCAAACCTGTGGCGGACGCCTGGCCTGCCCTGGGCCGAAAGGCAAGGATCGTGCAGGTTTCCAGTCACACCGACTGCGGGTCCGCGGGCGTCCGTGCGCGGGCTCTGCGGAAGCAGAAGTACGCGGCCGGAGTCCTCGCCTCAGCGGCCTACGCCCCCCTGCGCCCCGGCTACTGCGTGGTCTACGTCGGGCCGTTCCCCCGCAGCACGGCGGGCACCCGGTCAGCGACCAAGATCTCCGACCGGTTGCCGGGAAGCAAGGTGCGCGATGTCAGCGCCCGCTGAGCGTGTGATCGGGCCACGCGTCGGCGGCCGACCTGGCGATGCAGGCATCTCCGCGCCCGGCCTGATCGTGGCAGTCATCGTCTTCATCGCGGTGGGCGTACCGCTCGTGACCGCTGCCTACCACTGGCTCATCGCCCACTGGTACGTGCTCGTCGTCCTGGCGATCATCCTGCTCCTCGCCATCTGGTCCTTCGTCGCCGCGGCAGTGGAGGACCAGCGCCAGCGTGAGGACCGGCTTCGCCGCCTTCGCTTCACGCTGGCCGAGATCGACGCGATGTCGCCCACGGCCTTCGAACTCGCCTGCACCGAACTCATGCGCCGGGACGGCCTGAACGCTGAGCACGTAGGCCGCAGCAACGACCAGGGCGCCGACGTCAAGGCTCGAGACGCACGAAGCGTCTTTGTCGTCCAGTGCAAGCACACCACCCAGGCACGCAACGTGGGGGTGCAGGTTCTGTATACCGTGAACGGAACCGCGAAACCCGTGCACGGCGCGGACATCACGATCGTGGCGACCAACGCCGGCTTCACACGGCACGCCCTGCTCTGGGCTCCGCAGCACGGCATCCACCTGCTCGACCGCGGCAAGCTCGGTCGCTGGGCGGGTGAAGGGCACTCTCTCTACCAGGTGCTGGGGATCCCCGAGCCAGCGTCACGGGAGACCGCTGCGTGAGCGAACGTCTCAGGACGGCCCGCGAAGCACGCACGCTGGTCAGTCGCCGGTCAGACGAACCGTGTGGGGGTTCGTGCCCTTGGGTGCCAAGTTGATCTGGCTTACCCGCTCGAGGCAGGCGTGACATGGCACCCACCAAGAAGCAGACGCCCGCACCTACCTGCACCTGATGCGCGCGCTGGCCGAGCCCAGCAGGGTGCGTGCGGAGCATCCTGCGCGCGTGTTGCCTGCTTTTGCGGACGTGCTGTCCGGCACGGGAGCTGCTGACGGCGCTTCCCCTGATCGGATAAGTCGATTCTGAATCGGGAAATCCGTACCGCGGCGACCATGAGGGTTCAAGACATCGCTGGAACCATTGGGCGCACACGGACGCTCGGCCACCCTGAAGGCTCAATCCCGGGCGCCCCGGCCGTGGCTCGTAGACTGGTCGCCGGACAGGTGAAAGGACCGATGATGAGTGAGGACGCTCAGGTCAGGGCTCCCTTCTCGGAGCGGGTCGTGACCGACTACAGCAAGCTGACCCCCGAGTACGTCGAATACCTTCAGCAAAAGGCAGAGCAGGCCCGGGAGCGCCAGCTGGCGCGCGAAGCGGCGGAGTCACGACGCTCTTCATGATCACCGGTTCTCCAGCCCGGACACTCTTGAGGATGCTCTTGCGCCGGGCCCGGTCCACTCCCAGCAGCAGCGGCGGCTGCGCCCAGCGAGTACCGCGCCGACGCCTCCAGAACACGAACGCCAGGAGCAAGCCGATGTACAGGACCGCTCCACCGCTCGCCAGCACCAGGAACCACCAGAACGCGTGATCCAGTCTGTCGTCTCCGACCACGACGTAGCCGACGATGATTGCGACCGGGATGAGGCAGGCAACGATGCGTGAGCGATCAGGACAGCCTCCGCGTCAGCGCGCTGACTGCCGACTTTCGCTGATGCACCTGTGCGCGCGGCGAGGTCGCGGTACGGACCCTGGTCTATGACCCGGTCCGGAGCCTTCTGGGCACAGCGCTGGTCAGATATTGGCCAGCCGGAAGGGAGAGTGCGAGGTCGCATCAAGCCGACCGACCAGAACGAGTAAACCGAATTGCCCGACCCACCGCTCATGGCCTCCCTCCACCCCGAACATCGACCCTGGCAAGGCCTTCTGCCTGGCCATTCCCCGTTCCCGGTGAAGGAGAACTCCGCGTGCGCACCTCCAAGATCAGACCGGCGCTGACCGCCGCCGCCCTCGCGCTGACGACATTGACCGGTGTCGCCTCAACAGCCTGGGCAGCGCCCGAACCCGGCCGGTACGCCGCCGCCGTGTACTGCGATGCCAAGGGCGGCCTGGCCGCGGGCACCCTGACCCGCGCGGACATCATGGCCCGCGGCAAAGCATGGGTGAGCGCGAACGTGTCTTACAGCCAGGAGGCCTGCCACGGCGATGCCGCCGGCCGGCAGTACCGCACCGATTGCTCCGGCTTCGTCGCCATGGCGTGGGGGCTCTCCTCGTCCCCGGACACCGCTAGCTTCTATGGCTCCTCGTCCAGGTGGTCAGACATCGGATGGAGCGACCTTCAGCCGGGTGATGCTGCTGTACGACGCAACGCCACGAAGGGCCACATCGTGCTCTTCGTCAGCTGGACCAGCAGCGCCCACACCGCGATCAACACCTACGAGGAGTACGACACCGGCATCGGCACGATCGCCAAGACCCGGACCCTCAGCAGCATGAAGGAGGCCGGCTTCAAGCCGATCCGCTACACCGGCATCAAGCAGGACAGCGCTCCTCCCGTCCGCTACGTGCAGCTGACCAGCATGGACGACCTCGACGGCGACGGTGGCCGCGAGCTGCTGACCGTACACACCGGCGATGCGGGCGGGCGGCTGTGGCGCTACCCCTACCGGGTCGCGGCGGCCGGCTTCGGAACCCGCCTGGACCTGGGCACGAACTGGGACACCATGACCGAGCTGGCCAACCTCGGCCGGACCGCAAGTAATCCTTACCCCGACCTGGTCGCGGTCGAGCGGGCCACCGGCCAGCTGTGGCTCTACCCCGGCCGGTCCCAGGGGTTCGGCACCCGGCGGCTGATCGGCAACGGCGGCTGGTCCGCGATGAGCAACCTGACATCGATGGGCGACCTCGACGGTGACGGCTACCCCGAGATGCTGGCCGTGGACGCGACCGGGACCCTGTGGCAATACCACGGGTCGGCCGCCGGTTTCGACACCCGCACGTCCCTGGGCACCAACTGGGACTCGATGAACTCGCTGACGAACCTGGGTGACCTGAATGGAGACGGCACCACCGACCTGGGGGCCGTGGAGACCGCCACCGGCAAGCTCTGGCTCTACCCCGGACGCCGCATGAACGGCTTCGGCACCCGCGTCCTGATCGGCAACGGCGGCTGGACAAACATGCGCGAGATCGAGGGGGCCGGGGATCTGGACCAGGACGGCCATCCTGACCTGCTCGCCATTGATCCCACCGGGATCCTGTGGCTCTACCCCGGCAGCGGCACCGGCGGGTTCGGTACCCGCCGCCAGATCGGTGGAGGCTGGAACAGCTGATCGAGGCGATGGTCGCGGCCGAGCCCAGCCGGCCGCGACCTCCACTCAGCAGAGCACGTCACGCACTCCAGTCATGGGGACGTAGATAGGCAACGAGGTCACTGAACCGGGCAGAGCCCGCCCTTCGCGGCCGTCTTGGGCGAATCACTCCATCGCTGCTGCGGCGTGATCAGTGGGGCCACCTCCGTCCACAGGCACCAGGACGAACCCGGATGCGCCACCGCTGCGACGCTGACCCGGCCCACGGCCCCGGCAGCTACCGGCCCGGTGTCCACGCTCAGATGCCCCACGTTCTGGTTGGCGCCTCCGGCACCAGGGACCCTGACCCAGCTCACGTACACCTCCACCGACGCTGTGTCCCCACCCAGGTTGCGGACCTCCGCGCCCGGGATCCATCGGCCCGGCGCCAACGGGTCCGGCCTCATGCAGGCGCGATAAGCCCAGCCATAGGCAGGTTCTCCGGCCTTCGGCCACCACTGGTCGCAGCCGTCGCCGCCCGGCGCACCTTCCTCGGCCCGCGCTGCACGGCGCACGTTGGCCGGACCCTGCTCGGCGCTGATCGCACCGACACCGATGACGGCCGCCACCGCAGCCACAGCCGGCACCGCCACCCAGACAACCGGACGCCGTCCGCGGGCCGGCCGGGCATCCCAACGACGCAGACCCATGAGCGCCGGAGTCTCACCGGCGGCGAAATCTGAAGTGAGCGCCTGCGCTTCCACGGGTTCGGGGCTAGGCAATCGCTCCGCGCTCGTTCCCCCTGCTTCGGGATCCCCACCGTCAGAGGACTTCTCGGAGGCCGTCAACTGCTGCTGCAGGCTCAGGTAGCGGGGCTTCCACTCCGCCGGATTCCCGCCGCAGGCCAGCACGAACGCATCAACCGTTTCCCAGCTCACCGGCTGCAGACCCCGTGCCGCAGCAGCCAGCGCCTCTTTCGATCGGCCGGAACGGTTGGCCATCGCCTGATACGTCGGGCTCCCCGCCTCGGAACGCAATTGGCGCAGCTGTTCCGCAAACTGCGCAAGCGCCCCCTGGTCCGGATCGAGCGCACGCGATGGACGACCAACAATTCTCCCCCGTCGCCGACAATTACCTGTCGGCGACGAATTGTTCCAGCGTGGGAAGCCCATCAACCTGCTTACGGACCGGTAATGACGAAAGCTGCCACCGCCCCAGCCATCGCGGCGGGGCCGATCCAGACCGGTCACATCTGCAACGACCAGGCCTGACTCGCTGCACCAGAGCAACTGTTGACCATCGTAGCCGTGAGATCCGCCGAATCCCCGCCCAGCACCGCCAGACAGTCTCCAGACCCTGTATTCACAGATGACGCCCGAAGCGATCCGCCAGGGCTGGTCGCCGCCATCATCACACCCATCGATCTCGACCATCCCGGCAGCCACGGTCAGGCACTTACCGGGGTCTGAATCATGCCGTCCAT
The DNA here is from genome assembly GCA_000719025.1 of Kineosporia aurantiaca JCM 3230. Lineage (GTDB taxonomy): Bacteria > Actinomycetota > Actinomycetes > Actinomycetales > Kineosporiaceae > Kineosporia > Kineosporia aurantiaca. The sequence goes on along the minus strand of JODP01000006.1, from coordinate 45,439 downwards.
GGCGGCATTCCAGATTTTTGCCTTCGTCTGGTTGCACGTGGTCAGCTGCACCACGGTCCCGTCCGTGGATTGCGTGTTCGAGACGTCCAGGCATTTGTTGGCCAAGCCGATGATCGTTCCGGTACCGGTAGCCGAATTTTCGGCGGAGGACGCCGCACTGGTCCTGGTGCCGGCCACGCTGGGAACAGCGACGTTAGGCAAGAGATGCCGCCGCGGGTGAGGCCCGCTGGGTGACTACTCAGACACCGCCCGCCGCCAATGCGGCCACGACCACACCGGCCAGGACCAGCCGGCGTCGCCTCGACGCCCCACGGCGGCCTGCCCGGGCGGCGATCCGCGGCAGCGGCGCCGCCGTGCCGGCCCCGGCGAGGCGGCTGCCCCGGATCAGCAACTGGTCCCCGGTCGGCGCCCTCGGGTCCGGGCCGGCCGAGCAACATCGCCAGGAGCTCAGGAGCAGTGGGACGCGCATCCGGATCCCTGTCCGGGCAGCGTTTCAGCACTGGTAGCAGCTCGCCCGGAACCCCGTCCAGCGTCGGCTCGCCGCCGACGATCCGGTAGGCCGAGCCCTGGTCCGACGAACCGGCCGACGATCTGCAAGGGCAGTCTCCGGCGATTAAGGTCAGGTAGTGAACGAAGCACGGATGCGCCACTACGGACAGTTTTACGGTCTCGACCCTCTACCTGCCCACGACGGCCGCCCACTCGTCCTGGTGCACGGCAACTGCCAGGCCGAGTCCCTCCGTGTGCTGATAAGCGCCCCAGATTCCCCGGTCCGAACGGTGCGCATCCCACCCGTTCATGAGCTGACCGACGACGACGTGCCGTATCTGCAGAAGCTTCTCGGGCAGACCGACGTCGTCGTGTCCCAGCCGGTGCGCCCGGGGTACCGGGGGTTGCCGGTGGGAACGGCCGACGTGCTGGGCGCCGCCGGACCGGACTGCCGGCTGGTCATGGTGCCGGTGATCCGCTGGGCAGCGCTGCATCCCTTTCAGGTCATCGTCCGGTCACCGGCAGCGGGCGAGCCGCCGATCGTGCCGTACCACGACCTGCGCACCATGGCCCAGGCCGAAGGGGCTGGTCCGGTGTCCGCGCCCCGTGCGGCCGCCGTCCGGGCCGTACGCGACGTCAGCGTGCGCGAACTGGCCGAGCGCCAGCGACGGCACGGCACGATCGACGTGGTTGATCTGCTCCTGCAGGCGGGGTTGCAGGCGTGCCAGGTGATCAACCATCCCGGAAATCTGGTGCTGCGCGGTGCGGCTCAGCGGATCCTGGATCGACTGGGCCAGTCGTGGGAGGTACCCGATCCGGGCCGGGTGCTGCTCAACAGCGTTCACGCTCCCGTGTCCGGCCTGGTCATCCAGGCCCTCGGCCTGGAGGGCGAGGAGACGACGACCTGGCGCATTCATGACCGGAGCGTCTCCGAGGAAGAGGTGAGAGAGGCTCATCTGGGCTGGTACCGCCGTCACCCGGAGGTGGCGCGGCAGGGTCTGCAGCGCCACGCCGAGGTCGCCCGGCTCGTGCTGGGCGCGACCCTCATCGACGTCCGGTCAGCGTCCACCTGACCAGGGCTTCCGGATTCCTAGGAGGACCGCCTCGACGACCAAGAATTCAGCCAAAAGCTGGTTACAGCTGCAAGAACCACGCCTGACTCGCCGCAACAGAGCAGGCGTTGACCACAACAGGCGTGCGATCCCCCGAATCCCCGCCCAGCACCCCAGACAATCCCCGGACCCGGTATTCACCACCACGCCCGAGGCAATCCGCCAGGCCTGGCCATCACCACCGTCGCACGCATCGATCTCGACAATCCTCGTAACCCGGGTCAGGCACTCGCCCAAGGCCTGAATCATCTTGTCCTTAAGAAGATTCCAGATTTTCGCCTTCATCTGGTGACAGGTGGTCAGCTGAACCACGGTGCCGTCATCGGACTGAGCGTTCGCGATGTCCAGGCACTTATCGGCCAGGCCGACGATCGTCCCGATGCCGGTCGCCGACCTCGGGATGGTGGACGCCACGCTCGCCTTGGCCGGCTTCGATACCAGTCTGCCGAAGACCATACCCACATCCCATGCTTTCTCCATCAACAACTTCCTGCTCATCGGGTTCGCCTTCGGCGCTTGGCTCCTGCAGGACCTACCCAGGCGGGAGGGCATGACCAAGTGGCAATTCCTTGACAAGGAAAATTGGGCTGAGTTCTCCGGGGGTGTTGGCTTGACGTGTGTCTGCGCTGGAGCACCACTCCAGCGCAAACCCCGTCAAAGCTGCAGCGAACTCGCCTGATTCGCCGCACCCGAGCACTGATTGACCACGGCAGGCGTGCGATCCGCCGAATCCCACCCAGCACATCCAAACAATCCCCGGACCCGTATTCACAACAACGCCCGAGGCAATCCGCCAGGCCTGGTCACCACCCCCGTCACACCCATCGATCTCGACAATCCCCGCAGCCACGGTCAGGCACTTACCTAGAGCCTGAATCGTGCCGTTCTTGAGGCATTCCAGATCTGCGCTTTCGTCTGGTTACACGTGGCCAGCTGCACCACCGTGCCGTCCTCAGACTGAGCGTTAGCGATGTCCAGGCCGCTCTCCCAGGTGCGGCTCGCGTGAGTGTTACCCGAGCGGTGTCAGGACGAATGAGAATCGGGCGACATGCGGAGCCCAGGAACAAAATGACTCCAGCCCGGGCAGGGTGACCAGCTGGGTCGCGCCCGCCGCCCTTTCTACCAAGTCCCTCCACTGCTGGCATTCGTCCTCGCCCAGATCAGCCGATAGGTCGTTGCACCATAGGCCCCCAACCTTCCGGGGCCGGATACCGTCCATTGCCTGCGCCCAGGCAATATCCCTCGCTTCCCGCACGCAGATCCCCCCGATGACCTGGCGCTCCGGATCAGCTGGCGCAGTCAATAGTTTGTTCAGCAGATGCGGTTCGGCAGTCAGCATGCCGAGCAGGACGGCAACGGCCTGATACTCCCCTGGACGATCCTCGTCGCCGAGGAAAGTCGATGCTTGGCTGAGGTTCTGAGTCGAACGCAGCATCCGGTAGACGTTGAGAAGGCGCTTGACCCCACGGGGCGAGCGCACCAGGGGCGCCAGCCCCGACAGCATGGCCAGCTCGTGGTCATTCAGAGGCTCAAGAGCCACGAACTCACTGTGACGCACCTGGTCGACCTCCGAACCGCCCTGCACCTCTGGCAGGGCCACTTCGTGCGGTACCGCCAAGACCGCAGCCTCACCAGCGGTGGTGCCCTCCTGGGGTACAGCGGCGTTCAGCACCTGGCCAGGTGGGTTCTCGTCCAAGAACGCACCGGGTTGGGTTGACAGTTGCCGCACCATCGTCGCGAAGCCGTCGGTCGAGAGCTCGGGCAGGACGAATGGAATATTGAAGATCTTTTCCAGGTAGTCGACCGGCGTGCTGCGCCACGCTTCTTTCGTCTCTTCGGCCACGGCTAGGATCGAGCGGTATTGCTGGCGCAGGGAGTGCAGCAGCCACCGCGGGTCCACTCCGACCACCACGACAAACAGGTCCAAGGCCAGCAACAGGTGGACTGCCTCCAGCACCGAGACCACCTGCTCGGGTGCGCAACGGTCGAGATCGTCGATATAAAGAACGATTCGGTCGATCGGCTTCTCCACACCGTCGTACTCGGCAGGGTCCCAACCGTTCATCAGCACGGCGAGCTTCTCCAGGTCGCGGCGAATGACGGATGTGAGGCCCAAGTTCCCCCGATAGTCGGCGCTATCGGCACGTTCGGCTACGAAGCGATACAGCTGCCGGCCCGGCCTGCGCTCGTCCAGTTCCTGCTGGAGAAATCCTGCTTTTGAGAGCAACTCGTCGTGCCGGCTCTGCAGGCGCTCCACTTCCCTCTTGGCCTGGTGCAAGGCCTTCAGCGCCACGGTGATGCGCTCACTCATCTCCTCGTCCCGGGCTTGGTCGAGACTGCGCACGAACCCAGCAACCCGTGCCATCGCACCCCGCATCACGCTCAGATAGCCGACGGCCGCGCTGATTGCCGTCAGCAGCCCCGATCCCCCGCACACCACCAGCCAGGAACGCGCCTGGTCCGGGGTCACCAGACTGACAAGCACCACGAGCGCGGACAGGAACGCCAGCGCGCCCAGCCACCACCGGCCACGGCCCGAGAAGGCAGCCCACAGAGCCAGCGCATCGTTCCTCGCGCCCCGCAGTTGCTGGGTCAGGATCTGGGCTCGCTCACGTTCGTCGTCGATGCCTAGCCGCGTCCACTCCGGTTCAAGCTGGGCGTTGGCGGCCTCGAGCACCTGCTTCACGGACACCCCGTGATCCGCGTGCAACTCCTTGAGCTCGCCCGCAAGACGAGCCGCGTTGGCCGCTGCCTCTTCCTGCTTCTGACGAAGCGTTTCGGCCTGTTGCCTGGCCGCGTCACGCTGCTGGATCAGCGCATCTTGTTCCTTCTCTCGGGCCGCCGTCTGGCGCGCCTCGACACCGGACAGCTGCCGAAAGATCTCGTTCCCGAGACTGGCCCAGAGGTTCGTGTCGGCATAGGTCCAGGCGTTGAAGCCAATCTGAACGATGTTGCGCAGATACGGATCACCCGTGGCCGCGCATTCGCTGATCTGGTGACGCAGCAAACCCATGAACGAGCTCTTGCCCGAGCCCCACGCACCGAACAAGCCCACCGACAATGGCGTGGGTGTTTCTCGGGCCGCGATGACCGCGGCCAGCATCTCGGCGTACACACCGACACCCAGATGATCTTCGCTTAGCGGTATTCCGCGAGTCGGGTCAACGAGGTCGCTCGCGACTCCCCCGGCCAGTTCCCGCCGGTGATCAGCCGGATGTTCCCTCTCCAGGACCTTCAACGATTCCCGATTGATCAGGATCCGTCGCCACAGTTCGGGAGCCTCTCCTGGATACGAGGCCCTTAGGGCATTCAGCATGCATTCGCGCAGGACGCCTGACTTGGCGATGCCCAGGGCCCGGTAGACACCACCCTGCATCGGCTGTAGGCAGACTGCTGCGAGAAGGTGACGGGCGTGGATCAGGTCACCGGCGCCCACCACGCCAGCTATCCGATGGGCTGTATTAAGGATCTTGGCGGTATGGCCGGGAGCCAGCTGATCTGCCGGCCCCGAAAGATTCGGACCAGGCTGAATGAGGCCTTCGCGCAGTCCTTTCAGCATGTCGTCCAGCAGCTTCGAGGATTTCGCCTGCAACTCGAGGACCAGCGCCGCCGTGACGTCGGACGCCACGCCCGCACCGTCCAGCTCCTCAGTGATCGCTGCCGCCAGCACTGCCGGCGCAGTAATCACCGGATGCAGCTTGCGAGCGCCCTCCAGCAGACGCTGTACGGCAGCAGTGACCGAGTAGTTGTCCACAGAGGCAATGGCCTCCTCCGCCGACCACACCTCGCTGATCGCTGTCGCCTCCCGCAACGTCCGCGCCACGAGGTACACCTCGCGCAGGAGGGTGTAACTCGGCAGGGCTCTACGCACAGCCGGGATCAGCTCCGCGGCAACCTGTTCGGGCGTGAGGCCGATGTTTCCACCCCCGAGGAGAGGGATCATCAGCGACCGACAGCCCAGCGTGGCAGTCGAGTCAAGGGCCGCAGTGATCGCGGGAGCGATGTTCCTGCGCGCCCCACTTTGCCGAGAAGCCCGCTGGGAGGATTCCTGCAACGTTGTGCAAATGAACCACGGCGGATCCGCCCCGGCACCGACGACCCGTGGAGCCTCGACGGTGACGGCTCTCAGATCGACGTCATCCCACGCCGCCTGGGGGAACCGCTCCATCAGCGCCTGCCCGAACGATCCGAGCAGAGGTCCACCTACCGACACCACGTAGGCCTCGACTGGGACCGTCCAAGGCTGATCCGTGGTAACCAGGAGACAGCGAGCCGACCCCACCCGCCCGAGTTTCTCGGTACGCGCGATATCCGGCTGTGTCACAGGCCATCCCCTCGTCCGTTTTCTACCGAGTCTGGCACTTCCGACGCTGTCTTGTGGGTCGAATGTCGCCTTCCTGCTCTGGCCTTGCAGGTACCGAAATGGCCCCGATCGAAAATTCGGTTACCGTCCGCGCGACCGAGCCACGTCTGCTCACAGCTGCAGCGACCACGCCTGACTCGCCGCACCGGAGCACTTGTTGACCACGGTGGGCGTGAGATCCGCCGAATCCCCGCCCAGCACCGCCAGACAGTCCCCCGACCCGGTGTTCACGATGACGCCCGAGGCGATCCGCCACGCCTGGTCGCCACCACCGTCGCACCCATCGATCTCGACAACCCCGGCCGCCACGGTCAGGCACTTCCCCAGGGCCTGAATCGTGCCGTCCTTGGCGGCATTCCAGATCTGCGCCTTCGTCTGGTTGCACGTGGTCAGCTGCACCACGGTGCCGTCCGTGGACTGGGCGTTCGAGACGTCCAGGCACTTGTCGGCCAGGCCGAGGATCGTTCCGGTGCCGGTCGCCGATTTCACCACGGATGACGCCGCACTCGTCGGGGCGGGTTTTGCGGGCGATGCCTTCGGGGTGGCCTTGGGCGGATTCTTCTCGGCGGCCTTCAACGTCTTGCTCGCCTGGGGTGACGTGGTCACCGAGACCGAGGGCTTCTTCGAAGGATGGACCGGCCTAGCGGTGGTGCCGACCACGCTGGGAACAGCGGCAGGGACCAAGGATGCCGCAGCGGGCGACGAAGCGGGCGAGGCCCGCTGGGTGATCGACCAGAGACCCACAGCCGCCAGGACCGCGACCACCACAGCGGCCAGCGCCGCCCGGCGACGCCTGGACGCCCGGCCTGCCCGGGTGGCGATCCGCGGCAGCGGAGCCGCTGTGCGGGCCTCGGCGAGGCGGCTGCCTCGGATCAGCAGCTGGTCCCAGTCGGCCTCGGGTCCGGGCCGGCCCAGCAGCATCGCCAGGAGCTCGGGAGCGGTGGGACGCGCGTCCGGATCCTTGTCCAGGCAGCGTTCCAGCACCGGCAGCAGCTCGCCCGGCACCCCGTCCAGCGTCGGCTCGCCACCGACGATCCGGTAGGCCGAGCCCATCATGTGATCGGCCTCGAACGGCACCCGCCCGGTGGCGGCGAAGGCGATCACCGAGGCCCAGGCGAACACGTCGGTGGCCGGGCCCACGGCTTCGTCGTGCAGCTGCTCCGGCGACATGAAGGCCGGGGTGCCGAAGATCTTCGAGCTCAGGGTGGTCTCGGCGGCCAGGTTGCGGGCGATCCCGAAGTCGATGACGCGCGGGCCGTCCGGCGAGAGCATCACGTTGGCGGGCTTGAAGTCGCGGTGGACGACGCCCGCCTCGTGGATGGCGGCCAGCGCGGTCACCGTGCCGATGGCCAGGCGCTGCAGGGTGGCGCCGGTCATCGGGCCGTCCCGGCGGATCTTCTCGTCCAGTGACGGCCCGTCGATGTACTCGCTGACGATGTACGGCTCGGGCCCCTCCAGCTGGGCGTCCACGAGCTGCGCAGTGCAGAAAGGCGCCACCAGCCGGGCGGCCGCGACCTCCTTGACGAACTGCCGGCGGCCCTTCTCGTCCTGTCGTCCGGACTGTAACCGCTTGATCGCCACCCGTTCACCGGACAGCCCCACCGCCAGGTACACCACGCCCTGGTTGCCGGCCCCGAGACGGCTCAGCACCTGGTAGGAGCCGATGGTTCGCGGATCGGTCGAGGTCAGTCCGGTGTCCGTGGGCACGCTCCCATACTGCCGCATCCCGGGTCAGACCAGGCATTCCGTTCCAGCAGAGGACGTCGGTCCGCGCCAAAGCGCCGATGTGGCCGAGGGATCGTTCCCCGGATGACTGTCGGTGCCCCCGTCTACCGTGGTCCCCGCGACGCAATCGAGCAGGGAGCCCGCATGGCCGTCACGGCACTGACCGATGCTGAAGTAGCCGTCCGCGACCAGGTCGGCACCATTGCCCTGCTGCGCGCCAAGACGCTGCTGCTGACCGGGATGGTCCACTCGGTGCAGGTCGACGCCGCCACCGGGATCCTGCGGGGCGTGGTGGAGGACGGTGGCCCCCTCTACGTCGAGGTCAACGTGGGCCACCGCCACAACGGGCATCTGGATCCGGGTGAGGGCTGGTGCGGCTGCGGGGCCCTGCTGTGCGAGCACGTGGCAGCACTGCTGCTGTCCCGGGACCAGGATCGGGACCAGGGCCAGGGCCAGTCGCGGGGAGCCGGCCCACAGAAGCCCCGCACGCCGGCGCCCGCGGTACCGGAGCCGGGCGGACCAGCGCCGTGGGAGAGGGCTCTGACCAGCGCCCTCAGTGACCAGCCGGCGTCCAGGCCCCGGACGACCGGCGCAGCAGGAACCGCTGGTTCCCGCACCCGCGACACCGGGCCCGCGGTCGCCCTGCAGTTCGAGATCACGGACGTGCCCGGGTCGCGGATCGCGGTGCGGCTGGTGGTGCCGGGAAAGTCCGGGGGCTGGGTGCGCTCCAACGTCACCTGGGCGTCCCTGGCTCACCCCGACTACTACCTGCACCGGGTTCCCGATGATCAGTTGCGGCTGCTGCGGGAGTTGCACAGCCTGCCGTCCGCGCACCACCGCCTGGCCTATGAGGACAGGACGCTGATGTTCGATGCGATCCTCAGCCGCCGGGTCTGGGACCTGCTGCAGGAGGTGCAGGCCTGCGGCATCCCGCTGGTGATGGCCGGGCGCGAGGCCGAGCCGGTCCAGGTCCTGGCCGAGCCGGTCACGGCGCGGCTGCTGGTGCGTCAGCAGGGCGATCGCATCGTGCTCGAGCCCGCGGTGGAGGGCGTGGGTCAGCGGAGCACCCAGCAGTACCTGCCGATCGCCGATCCCGCGCACGGCGTCGCGTGGCGGCCGGGCCCACACGAAGGGCTGCGGCTGGCCCGGCTGAAAGCCAGCCCACCGTCGTTGTTCTGGCAGCTGTCCGCAGGCCGCATCCCGCCGATCCCCGCAGCTGACGCCGAGCGCTTCCTCACCGAGTTCTACCCTCGCCTGGCCCAGCAGGTGCCGGTGGTCTGCCCGGACGGCTCGCTGGATCTGCCGCAGGCGCAGCCGCCGGTCCTGGAACTGACGGTGACACCCCTGGGCGATCACCGGATGCAGCTGGAATGGGCATGGGCCTACCGGCTGCGCGCCAGCAGCCGCCACGAACCGCTACAGGTCCCGGCCGGACGTCCCGCGTCGGGACGTGACCTGGACGCCGAGTCCCACACCCTGGCCGAGGTCACCGCCTTGTTGAGCGGACTGACCCAGAGCTGGGAAAGCCGCATGGTCCCCGCTGCCCGCAGCACCGTGGCCGGGATCGACACCGCGCGCCTGATGAGCGAGGTGGTCCCCCAGCTCCGGCAGCGGGCGGACGTCGAGGTGAAGCTGGCCGTCGACGAGGACCAGATCCCGGACTACCGGGAGGTCGACCAGGCCCCGGTCGTCGCGTTCGCCCCCACCGACACGGATCCGGCCAGGAGCCAGCAGGACTGGTTCGACCTGTCGGTCTCGCTCACGATGGGCGGCCACGCCATCCCGTTCGGCCGGCTGTTCGTCGCCCTCGCCCAGGGCGAGCCGCATCTGATGCTCGACAACGGCATCTGGTTCAGCCTGGACCGGGAGGAGTTCCACCGCCTCGCCGCCCTGATCGCGGAGTCCCGTGAGCTCCTGGACGCACCGGCCGACACCGTGCGGCTGTCCCGCTTCAGCGCCAGCGCCTGGGACGAGGTGGAGCAGCTCGGCGCCGTCAACGGGCAGGTCGAGAGCTGGCGCGCGTCCGTGCGGGCCCTCAGCAACGCCACCCAGCCCTCGGACCTGAAGCTGCCGGCCGGCCTGGACGCCACGTTGCGGCCGTACCAGGAGGACGGGTTCCGCTGGCTGGCAACCCTGTTCGGCCACCAGCTGGGTGGAATCCTGGCCGACGACATGGGCCTGGGCAAGACCCTGCAGGCCCTCGCGCTCTTCCTGCACGCCCGCGAACAGGGCCTGACCGATCGTCCGTTCCTGGTCGTGGCCCCCACCAGCGTCGTGACGAACTGGGCCAGCGAAGCCGCCCGGTTCACGCCCGGTTTCACCGTGGCCACCATCGAGGCCACGACCAAGCGACGCGGACTGGATCTCGCTGAGACCATTCAGGGCGCCGACCTCGTCATCACCTCGTACACGCTGTTCCGGCTGGAGTTCGAGCAGTACCGCGAGCAGGAGTGGGCAGGGCTGGTGCTGGACGAGGCGCAGACGGTGAAGAACCACGCCGGCGCCGGGCATCGCTGCGCCCGCGAGCTTCCGGCCCCGTTCAAGCTCGCCATCACCGGCACGCCGATGGAGAACAACCTGATGGAGCTGTGGTCGCTGTTCTCGATCACCGCCCCCGGTCTGTTCCCTCGCCCCGATCGCTTCACCGCGTACTACCGCACCCCGATCGAACGCCAGCAGGACCCCGATCGCCTCGACCAATTGCGCCGCCGCGTCGCCCCTCTCATGCTGCGCCGCACCAAGGACCTGGTCGCCAAGGACCTGCCCGAACGCCAGGAACAGATCATGGAACTGGAGCTGGCACCCAAACACCGCACGATCTACCAGAAGTACCTGCAGCGCGAACGCCAGAAGGTCCTGGGCCTGCTCGGCGACCTCAACCGCAACCGCTTCGAGATCTTCCGCTCCCTCACCCTGCTGCGCCAGGCCACCCTCGACGTCGGCCTGGTCGACCCGGCCCACAACGCCGTCCCCAGCACCAAACTCGACGCCCTGATGGACCAGGTGAGCGACATCGCCGCCGAGGGCCACCGGGTGCTGGTCTTCAGCCAGTTCACCCGGTTCCTGGGCCGGGCGGCCGACCGACTGGAGCAGGCCGGCATCGACTACACCTACCTCGACGGCAAGACCAAGGCCCGCGCCCGGGTGATCTCCCAGTTCCGCCAGGGCAGCGCCCCGGTCTTCCTGATCAGCCTCAAGGCCGGCGGGTCGGGCCTGAACCTGACCGAGGCCGACTACGTCGTTCTGCTCGACCCGTGGTGGAACCCGGCGGTCGAGGCTCAGGCAGTCGACCGGGCCCACCGGATCGGGCAGACCCGCAACGTGATGGTCTACCGCCTGGTCGCCAAGGACACGATCGAGGAGAAGGTGATGGCCCTCAAGGCCCGCAAGAGCGCCCTGACCCAGAGCGTTCTGGACGGCGAGGCGCTGGGGTCGAGCGCGCTGACCGCCGACGACATCCGCACCCTGCTGAGCTGAGCCGGGCCCTCAGGCCGTCCCCGCCGACGGCCTCTCGCCGGGCCTGCATCACCTCAGGTCGCCGGCTTCCCCGGTCCGGCACCGTCATGGTCCTGGCCCGGTGGCCCTATTCGCTCAGCGGGGTGGTGACCCGGAAGGAACGGTCGGCCTGCAACTGCTGGGTGCCGTCCTCCTGGTCGACCCACAGCTGCATGTTGCGGTGACGAAGGAACCAGCCCGGATAGTCGAACGACTCCAGGGCGATCGAGCCCGTCACCACCCCGGCCCGGGCGCAGAAGGTGGCGTCCCCCTTGAACAGGGCCGTGCCGTCGTCGCTCTCGCTGCGAACCCGCCACGAGGAGTGCCGCAGGTACTGGCCGTTGCTCAGCCGGAAGGAGAAGCAGTCCGGGTCGGCCAGGCCCCGGGTGACATCGAACGTGGCGCGCCGGCGGATGGTCGGAGCGCTCTGGTCGTCGACCGCTTCCAGGATCCCGTAGGTGTCGGCGGCGGAGGCGAAGAAGCCGCCGATGTTGACCGACTCCAGCGAGGCCGGTCCTGGGGTCAGCGCCGTCACGGAAGCAGGCTGCCCGGTGGGGGTGATCGTGGCCGAGGGCGGCGACAACGAGGAGGACGAGGGGCGGCGGCGAACACGAGGGGACGCCGAGGGCGGCGGGGACGATGAGAGGGACGACGGGGAGGCCGGTGCCGGGGTGGTCGTGGACACCGGCGTCGGCACGGTGATCTCGACCGGGGGCGGTGGGGTAGGCCCTGGCCAAGTCGTGCTGACGGCGACGGCCCCGGTCATCACCGAACCGGCCAGGAGAACGGCCGACACCGGGTGGGCAGCTCCCAGGTGGAAGAGGTGGGCCGCGAATCCGGCCTTGCCACTGGGGGCGGCCGTGCTCATCGCCCCGGCCGTCGAGGTGCCGGCGGAGACCTTGCCGAGCAGGGTCGCGGTCAGGGCCACGGGGACCGGCAGGAGAGCCAGGCCGACCAGCAGACCCTCGGGGCGGATCAGCCCGTTGGCCGTGCCCAGGCAGTCGGGGCAGGACCGGGTGTGGCGCAGAATGCGCTTGCGCCACAGGGCTTGCGGCCGCCCGTCCCAGCCGCGCAGAACGGTCTCGAGCCCGGCGCACCGGGGCCGGGCCTCGAGCGCGGCGGTCAGGGTCCGGGTCAGCTCCAGTTGCGCGTGCATCCGCTGGACCCGCACGGTGGCATGCGCCACGCTCACACCCAGCACCGACGCCAGCTCGGGGCGGGTCAGCTGGCCAGTCACCTCCAGCCACCACAGCGACAGCACGCTCTGATCGTCCGCAGCCAGCCACTGCCGGGCCCGCACCAGCTGCCCGCGCTGATCGGCCAGTTCGAGATTGAGCACGCTGGCATCCTCGAAGTCGAGGCCGAGAACCGATGCTGCCTGCTCGTTCTCGAGGACGTCCTCCAGCGCCGCCGTCTCGGCCGCACGCCGGCTGCGACGGCGCCGGTGGGTGCTGATCTGGCGCATCGCGATCGCCGCCAGCCAGGCCCGGAAACTCTCCGGCTGCTGCAGGTGGGGCAACTCCCGAAGGGCCCGCAGCATCGTCTCCTGGACGACGTCGTCGGCTTCGCTGCTGGCCCCCATCGCCCGCCGGACGATGGTGTACACGAACGGCAGCCGCGCGCTGAGCACGTCCTCCAGGGCCTGGCGGTCCCCGGCCTGGGCGGCGCGCACCCGGGCGGTCTCGTCGAGGTGAGTGGTACGCATCGGCACCTCGCGCTCAGGCGCAGGGGCCGGGACGGGCGGCCGTCGACCGGCAGCACCCGGGATCGCGATCCCCGGATCCGGGCGGCGGGACGAACATGGCTCGACTCTGAACGAGAGCGCTCGCCCCGTCAAGGCGCGCCCGGTCCAGGCGGGAGCAGCGGTCCGGTGCGACCATTCCGGGCCGGTCCGGATAACAAGAACCGGCTATGTTTTCCCGAACATCGCCGGCCGCAAAAAATGGCCGGGTCGACGACGATGTTCCATCACTAAAATATGCTCAAATAAAGGGCAAGACCAGGTTTCACCGGGCGGCGAAAAGTCCGGAAAATCTCTGCAGAAAAGTTGTTATATAGCCGTCCCACGCATAGTCGCGCCTCCTTTCAAGACCATTCTTGGGCGGTGGGCAATTGCGGAATCTTTCAGCCGACGAGCTGACCACCGAGGCCCTGAACAGCGCAAACGTCCGTGAGAAGCGTGGGCGCAGCGGTCGTCCTTGATTTGCCGGAAACCCTCTGGCAGGATCCCGAATCGCCATCCGGAGCCGGGTGCGACCCACCTCTTTTCCCGGCCCATGCCTTTCATTCGGCGGTTTTAACGTTAATGATTCGCCGCCCCCAGCGTCCGCCAGGAGTGCCTGTGATGTCCGTCGATGCCTGCCCCCGTGAAGCACGGGCAGCCATCAGAGGAGTGACGGCGTCCCGGCCCGTTCTGCGGATGGCTTCAGCAGCCGCGCTGCCGCAGCAACAGCGGCCTGATCGCCCCGGCCGAAGGCGGCCGGTTGCGACCGGGCTCTGCACCGCCAGAGGGCCCCCGATGCCGCCCGCAACCGTGCGCCGACAGCCCCATTCGCCCCCGACCCCGCTCAACACCCGGGTGCACCGACCCTGCACACGATCAGTCCACTCCCTCTGGCCGCCGTCGTGCCGGCCAACTTTCGAGAGGTACCGATCCATGTCCATCCCCACCTCACCCGGCAGATCTTCACGCAGGAACCGCCGCTGGCGGGCCCCGATCGCAGCGGCGGCCGCCGCCGTCGTCGGCACGGTCGGGCTCGTGACCGCCGTGACCGCGCTGTCCGCCAACGCCGTCAACAACGTCGCCCCGGTCACCACCGCCGACGCCACCACCGCTGCCACAACGCTCGGCGCGGCCGCGGCCGGCAAGAACCGCTACTTCGGCGCGGCCATCGCGGCCGGGCGGCTCGGCGACGCGACCTACAGCCGCATCCTGCGCACCGAGTTCACCGCGGTCACCCCGGAGAACGAGATGAAGTGGGACGCTACCGAGCCGTCCCGCGGCACCTTCACCTACACGCAGGGCGACCGGATCCTGAATCAGGGCATCTCGATGGGCGCCAAGGTCCGTGGCCACGCCCTGCTCTGGCACGCCCAGCAACCCGCCTGGGCGCAGGCGCTGTCCGGTAGTGCGCTGCGCAGCGCCGCCATCAACCACGTGACCCAGGTCGCCACCCACTACAAGGGCAAGATCTACGCCTGGGACGTGGTCAACGAGGCCTTCGCCGACGGGGGCAGCGGAGCCCGGCGCGACTCGAACCTCCAGCGCACCGGTAACGACTGGATCGAGGCTGCGTTCCGGGCGGCCCGGGCCGCCGACCCGGCCGCGAAGCTCTGCTACAACGACTACAACACCGACGGCATCAACGCGAAGTCCACGGCCGTCCTGAACATGGTCAAGGACTTCAAGGCCCGCGGGGTACCGATCGACTGCGTCGGTTTTCAGTCACACCTGGGCACCGGCATCCCCAGCGACTACCAGGCGAACCTGCAGCGGTTCGCCGACGCCGGGGTGGACGTCCAGATCACCGAACTCGACGTCGCCCAGGGCGCTAATCAGAGCAACATCTACGCAGGCGTGACCAAGGCCTGCCTGGCCGTGTCCCGGTGCACCGGGATCACCGTGTGGGGCATCCGGGACAGCGACTCCTGGCGGACCGGCGAGAACCCGCTGCTGTTTGACAATTCCGGGAACAAGAAGGCGGCCTACACCTCGGTGCTCACCGCACTGAACACCGGTGCCAGCACGGGAGGCGGCAGTACCGGGGGCAGTACGGGCGGGGGCACCAGTGGTGGCGGCACGAGCGCGCCGGTGGACGTGAACGCAGCGTACGTCCTGCTCAACCGCAACAGCGGTAAGGCCCTGGACGTCTACAACCTGGCCACCACCGACGGTGCGCGCATCACGCAGTGGACGCGCAACGACGGCACCCAGCAGCAGTGGCAGTTCCTCGACTCCGGCAACGGTGCCTACCGGCTCAAATCCCGCCTGTCGGGCAAGGTTCTGGATGTCTCCAACGCATCCACCGCCAACGGCGGGGCGATCGTGCAGTGGGCCGATCACAACGGGGCCAACCAGCAGTTCACCCTCCAGAGCATCGACGGCTACATCCAGCTGATCAACCGCAACAGCGCCAAGGCCGTGGAGGTCCAGGGGGCCGCCACCGCCGACGGCGGCAACGTCGTCCAGTACACCGACGCGAACGGCACCAACCAGCAGTGGAAGCTGGTCAAGGTCGGCTCCTCCAGCGCCGTCACGCCCGCCGCCACATCCACCGCATCCGCCACCGCCTCGCCCGCGGCGGCGTGCACGCTGCCCTCGACGTACCGCTGGAGCTCGACCGGCGCGCTGGCCACGCCGAAGTCCGGCTGGGTCTCGCTCAAGGACTTCACCACCGCCCCCTACAACGGTCGTCAGCTGGTCTACGCCACGACGCACGACACCAAGTCCACCTGGGGGTCGATGAACTTCGGGCCGATCACCAACTGGTCCGACCTCGCCGGCGCCAGCCAGAACACGATGACCTCGGCCGCCGTTGCGCCGTCGCTGTTCTACTTCGCCCCCAAGAACATCTGGGTGCTGGCCTACCAGTGGGGCCCGGCGAAGTTCTCCTACCGGACCTCCTCCGATCCCACCAACGCCAACGGCTGGTCGGCGGCCCAGACGCTCTTCACCGGGAACATCACCGGTTCCAGCACCGGGCCGATCGACCAGACCCTGATCGGGGACGGCACGAACATGTACCTGTTCTTCGCCGGGGACAACGGCAAGATCTACCGGGCGAGCATGCCGATCGGGAACTTCCCGGGCAGTTTCGGTTCGGCCTCGACGGTGGTCCTGAGCGACAGCACGAACAATCTGTTCGAGGCCCCGCAGGTCTACAAGGTGCAGGGACAGAACCAGTACCTCATGATCGTCGAGGCGATCGGGTCCAACGGCCGCTACTTCCGCTCGTTCACGGCCTCCAGCCTGGGCGGGACCTGGACCCCGCAGGCCGCGACCGAGGGCAAACCCTTTGCCGGCAAGGCTAACAGCGGTGCCACCTGGACCAACGACATCAGCCACGGTGAGCTGATCCGCGCCAGCGCCGACCAGAGCATGACGGTCGACCCGTGCCACCTGCAGATGCTCTACCAGGGGCGCTCTCCCAGCTCCGGCGGCGACTACGGCCTCCTGCCGTACCGGCCGGGTCTGCTGACCCTGCAGCGCTGACCTCGTGAGTGCGGGCCCGGCCTGCGGGCCGGGCCTGCACCCGCCTCTGGGCGGCCAACTGGCCTGACGCCCCCGAAGGCTCCCTCAAAACCCGCACGCCAGGAAGGCAACACCATGACGCACGACCAGAACCAGCCCTCTCGCACGACGCGGCGGTTGCTCAGCCGCAGAGCGCTCCTGGGCACGCTGGGGGCCGTTCCGGTGCTCGGAGGCGCGGCGCTGGTCCTGGGCGCGAACCCGGCGTCGGCCGCCCCGGCCGCCATCAATCCGTCAGCGCGCCGGCAGACGATCCGGGGTTTCGGCGCCATGAGTCACGCGGCCTGGGTCGGAGACCTGACCTCCGCCCAGCGGGAAACGGCCTTCGGCTCCGGTGAAGGACATCTCGGCTTCTCCGTGCTGAGAATCCCGGTGGGCGAGAACAAGTCCGACTGGAGCCGCGACCTGGCCACGGCCCAGCGCGCGGTCGCCCTCGGGGCGATCGTCTTCGCCTCGCCGTGGAACCCCCCGGCCAGCATGACCGAGACCTTCACCCGCGGGAGCCAGACCAACGCCCGGCGGCTCAAGACCAGCTCGTACGCCGCCTACGCCCAGCACCTGAACGACTTCACCACCTACATGCGCCAGAACGGGGTGAACCTCTACGCGATCTCGATCCAGAACGAGCCGGACTTCGCCCAGGACTGGACCTGGTGGACCAGCGCCGAGATCACCCGGTTCCTGCGCGAGAACGCCGGCTCGATCAGCACCAAGGTCATCGCGCCGGAGTCCTTCCAGTACGTCAAGTCGATGTCCGACCCGATCCTGAACGACACCGCGGCGCTGGCGAACGTGGACATCATCGGAGCCCACCTGTACGGCACGCCGTACAGCAACTTCCCCTACCCCCTCTTCACGCAGAAGGGCGCGGGCAAGGAACTGTGGATGACCGAGGTCTATTACCCCAACAGCAACACCAACTCGGGCGACGCGTGGCCCGAAGCGCTGGATGTCGGTGAGCACATCCATCACGCGATGGTGGACGCCCAGTTCCAGACCTACACCTGGTGGTACTTGCGCCGCAGCTACGGCCCCATGCGCGAGGACGGCCAGATCAGCAAGCGTGGCGCCCTCATGGCCCACTTCGCCAGATTCGTCCGCCCCGGTTACTTGCGGATCGACGCCACGGCCAATCCTGTTTCGGGCGTGTACGTCTCGGCGTACCGCAACGACACGAACGTCGTCATCGTCGCCGTCAACAAGAACACCTCCCCGGTCAGCCAGCAGTTCACCCTCGCCAACACCACAACGTCGGGCAGCGTCGCGAACTGGCTCACCGACGCCACCCGGAACGTCGCCTCCCAGAGCGCCCTGCAGATGTCCGGCGGCACGCTCACCGTCACGCTTCCCGCCCGCAGCGCCATGACATTCGTGACCGCGATCAGCGCTACGACCGGCACTCCCACCGAGGCCACTACCGACACCACCAGCGCAGGAACGTACAAGCTCGTCAACGTGGGCACCGGCCTGGTCCTGGGGGTGAAGAACATGTCCACCTCCGAGGGCGGCCTGGCCGTGGGATGGAGCGACTCCGGCACCGCCGATCATCACTGGGTCAAGGTCACGGACGGCTCGGCGGTCAAGTTCCGTAACACCCACAGCGGCAAGGTTCTGGGTGTGCAGAACATGTCGAGCGCCGACAACGCCCGCGTCCTGCAGTGGGGGGACAACGGGACCGCCGACCATCGCTGGAGCCTGGTGGCCAACAGCGACGGGTCCTACCGGATCCGCAATCTCAACAGTGGCAAGGTGCTCGCCCTGCCGGCCGGGACCAGCAGTCCGGGCATCCAGGCGATCCAGTCCTCCGACAACGGCAGCACCAGGAACAACTGGCGCCTGGTCACGGTCGGCTGACCGAGCGGCTCCGGCATCGGCCCGGACCGGCGTCCGTGGAGATGTTCGTGACGGTCCCCGGTGATCACCACGGACGCCGGTCAGGTGCCGGCGAGGTCGAGTGGCCCGGGCAACGTCGGCCAGCACCCCGCCTGGCCAGAGTTCGCGCCCAACGCCAGGACGACCGAAGAGTGTTGTCTGAGCAGTTTTTCCAGTCCATCAGGACGTGCCAGGGTTCCCGAGCCTTCCGGACAGCTTCTATGCGGTCCTCATCGGCGCCACCCCGAAGTACCTGACAGACGACTTCGTCGAGCGTCGAGCTGGTGACCCCGTCCCTACATTCGCGCTCAGCCCGGAGCGGGTCGCCTTCATGACGGACAACCCACCGCGAGCGGCCGACAACCACACCGCCATCGTGCAGGCCCCGACAATGATGCCCAGGGGGAAACCTGTTCGTCCTGATCCGCGACCCCGAAGGATCTCTCATCAACCTCTGCACGCCGCTCACGCCGCAAGGGCGGCAACTGCAGCAGAACCGGACGCCCACCGAGTCGCCGCTGGGGCTGGCCGCGGCTCAGATACGCCCGGCGCAGGACTTCGGCTTCGCTGTCCGGTGCTCGGCGTGCAGCGCTCCGGCGGCCACGGCATGCCCGGGACGTCGGCGACAGAATCGTCGGGAAGATCTACAAACGGGTCCGTACGCGCTTTGTAAACCGATCCGTCCCTGATCTGCAAATGGATCCACATCGACCTGGAAAATGGATCCGTAGAGCCCCTGACCTGCAACAATGCGCAGTACCCTCAGTCGGCCACAGCGCCAGGTTCGTGGCGTTGAATTCGGCGATGGTCTGGAACATGCTGCCCAGGTCCTCCGCCCATGGGAAGCCCAGCGTCCAGAAGCCGTCCGCGCTCAACGGCCGGTACTGGACGGGCTCCCCAAGGCCACCGTGAGAGCGTCAGCCATCTGCCGGTCCGTGGGGTGCCCCTTCGCCAAACCGATCCGCTCCGACACCGCCGGCCCTGCGCGAACTCTACGAGCGCTTCTTTCCGAGCCGGAAGCAGTCGATCAGGCTCGCTTGATCACCGCGACGCGGCGACGACGTCCTCCGGCCTCCAGCTGACATCTGCGTTGCCGTCCGGCAGATCTGCACCGGAGCGGCTGACCACCACCAGCCCGGTCCAGCCCGGCACGATGCGCGCCCCTGCTGCAACGACCGCAGATCGTGACCGTCGAAAGCGGGCCCGAGCCACTTCAGCGGCCCGCAGAAGAAGACCTGCGAGGCGATGGGACCACGATCCGCACCGACGAGATCGATCTCCGGGTTGAACTGGCAGTTCCACCAGCCGGTGCCACGGACGTGATCCACGCGCCGGTAGAGCAGGGACAACTTGGCCCAGCGACCCACGAACACGATGACCTCAGAAGGTAGATGACATCTAGGTAGATGCCATCTACCTCTAGGACGTCCGAGCCGTTAGGCAGTTCCGTCATGGCTCAGTCACCCCGACCCAGTCCAGCTCGGCGAGACCGGCTTCTTCGCAGGCACGGCGGATCGCCCAGAGCACCATGGCCCGCTGCACCCCGGGCTGGGCTGCCCCCAGCTCCTCGGCCAGGTCACGATCGCGCTCGACCAGCCAGCGGGCGCTGAGCACATCGATCAGCCGCTCGCTGGGCGGATGGTCGCCCCAACGGCCCTGAATCTTCTGGGCGCGTCCCTTCACCGGATCGCAGGTGTTGTGCCAGTACTGGGCGGTGGAGCTGGTCTGGCGAATGATGGCATCGGGGGCGGGCTCGGCGGGCCAGAACGCCAGCTCGTAGTGGTCCACCAACGGCTCGTCTTCCTCCACCGGTCCGGCGTCGTGCGCCTCCTCCATGCCGCGGGCGCTGTAGCGCACCCGGTGCGGCACCGGCAGCAGATCGAATTCTCAGAGCGAGTCAGCGCCCCACGGCACCACGGCGCTGCGCCCGTCCGGGATGAAGGTGGCCTCGACCACCTCCTCCCACTCCGGCGCCGCGTCGGCCACGACCAGCCGGAATCCCACGTCACCCGAGTGCGCACCGGTGGTCAGCATCAGCGCGTGCGGCTCCGCCGCCCCAAGCAGTCCGTTGACCTGACCAGCGCGGGCATTCTCATGGGTGACATCCGCATCGCTGTCGACCGGTTCAACGTAGGCCTGCACGTAGGACATGGGCAGGCATCCCTCGAAGATCACCTTCATGACCGGGAGCCTGACAGAGGCCACCGACACTCTTGGGCGGTCTCGGCCTGACCTGGGAGGTCATCGCCAGAACGCCGGAACCCGACCTAACGTCGAGCCATGACCGCATACGCCGTCGCCCATCTGACCGACGTCGACCTGAACGACGAGATCGTCCAGTACCTGCACCGCATCGATGCCACGCTGGAACCGTTCGGCGGCCAGTTCCTGATCCACGGCGCCCGGGCCCAGGTGCTCGAGGGTTCCTGGCCGGGCCACGCGATCCTCGTCTCGTTCCCGGACCTGGCCGCGGCTCGCGCCTGGTACGACTCCCCCGCCTACCAGGAGATCCTTCCGCTGCGGCTGCGTAACAGCACGGGCTCGGTGATCCTCGTCGAGGGAGTCACCCTTCCGCACGTAGCTCCTGACATCCTGGCCGGGTAGGGGGCGGCGGGGATGCGCCTGCAGCAGATCCTCGAGCAGGCTGAGATCTGCTGACGGGCAGCCCTTTTGATGTGAGCCGGCAAGCCGTAAGAAAGGCACCGCCCGCCCCAGGAGGTAGGGTTCCCTCCAGTGCCACGACTCATCACGTGATCGATCACAGGACCTTATGAAGCCGAAGCTCTTCCTCGCCGCCTCCACCCTGGTAATCATGTGTCTCGCAGCAGATTCAGCGCCAGACACCGCAGATGGCGCAGTCTTTGGATACATCAGGTTCGTCGAACCCTGAGTCGGTGACGACGGCAACACCGACGACCGTCAAGGCCAGAGGTGGGTTGCATCCAGGTCGATCCAACCCACCTCCGAACCGCCGGAATTCACGGGATCGGTAAAGCGGCGAGACTAGGGGCGCGTCAGGATGGCGATGCGTCCTAGCAGCCACTCCATATGGGCATCCCACAACCGCAACCGCTCAGCCGCCGGGAGCAGCGTCACATCCTGGCCCCAAAGGTACTGGTACGTGCGGTGAAACGGGGTGTCGCCGCTCGTCGCGTTGGCCATCGGCTCATCCGCCAGGGACGCGGCCGCGTCGTAGAACAGGTCGTCGGCTTCCTTCAGCGTTCCCTGCACGGTTCCTGACCACCGCTCGCTGGGCCGGCCGAGTCCGCGCCGCGCTCGTCTCAGGTCGAGGATGCGCATCCGGACCTGGGGGCGGTCGGAGATGCCCGCTTGTTTCAGCAGCAGGTCAGGTCGGACCGCGCCGAGGAGTTTGCGGTCGTCGGTGGTCTCCAGGCGGTCTGCGTTCGGGTAGTCGTCGAGGTGCTGGCCGACGTGACGGAGGAGGTAGACGTAGCCCGGCTTGGTCGGCATCCGCAAGCGGACGAGCTGAGGTACAGATTCACTCACCCGTCAAGGCTAGGACCATCCCGGCCAGTGGTCATGTCAACGTGCCCAGCGATCAAGGACGTCACCAGTGGCTCAGGCACAGATAGGCGATGAACGCCAGGCCGCCGGCCACCGGGCGTCGCCCGGGGCGCGGCGCCGGGACGAGCGGGAGCGGGCCGCCCAGGAGCAGGTAAGCGGGCGTTCCCACTACGGGGATCAGCGAGAACCAGAACCAGGCCCAGCGCGTGGCCCGCCACGGCGGCGGCCCGGTGGTGAGCATGATCAGGGCCAGCAGCCCGGCGAAGACGAAGAACAGCGCCAGGGGCATCGGTATCCGCCAGCCGGCCACGTCCCCGAACGAGCTCAGATCATGGGTCCGCGTCACGGTGACCTGATGCTGTTCGGCCAGGTACCCACCGGCGTCGCGGGCCTGCAGGGTGCTGAACGTGGGCTTGTCCACGCTTGAGACCGAGTCTGCGTCCGGATCCGGCACCTCGACCCGGACCTCGGCGAATCGTCGGATGAATCCGTCGCGCCAGTGCACCGTCTGGATGGCGCTGCCGGTCTCGCCCGCGGACAGTCCTTCGCCGGCAATCGCCACGCTCGACACCGCGTGCGTAACCAGATCGTGGTCCAGGCCCGAGAACGAGGATTCGCGTTCCCCCAGCAGGACGACCAGAGGCGCTGCGATCAGCCAGGCCACGAGCAGGGCGGCCCGCAGCCGGACGTGGTGGCGGACCGGGCGCTCGGGGCGCTCGGGGGCTGACGGGCCCTCGAGAGGTTGCGTTTCGGGCACACCGAACCATAACGGCGCAGCGATAGGCGCGGTGGATCTCGGTGGGCCCCGCAGATGGAACGGGCCACCGACCTGGTCGTCCGCGGATCGACCGGCCCGTGACCGGGTGGAGCCAACACAGCCGAGGAGGCGACGGGAAGACCCGTCACCTCCTCGGCGTGCTGTCTAACCCCTACTTGGCTTCATGCACTCAGGCGGGAACGATGTTCTCCGCCTGCGGGCCCTTCTGGCCCTGAGTGATCTCAAAGCTCACCTTCTGCCCCTCCTGGAGCTCCCGGTAGCCCTGAGCCGCGATGTTGGAGTAGTGCGCGAAGACGTCCGGGCCCCCACCATCCTGCTCGATGAATCCGAAACCCTTTTCGGAGTTGAACCATTTGACGGTTCCGGTTGCCATGTGCTCTCCCAAGACGACTCTGTGCGGCGTGATGACGGATCACCACTGCTCCAAACGCAGCCTACATTGCCATAGACGACTACTCCGCGTGGACGCAACGCGCCGGGCCGAGTTCCGAAAATTCCAGGAACCTGGTACGGCGACGGCCCCTCACCCCACCGACGGCCACCGAGCAAAGGTCGGCCGTTTCGTGCCGATGGACCCGATTTACCCTGACTCATCCTCCGGGCCGACCGGCGTCCGTCCTTCGCATTTACCCCCACAGAACCGGTCCTGACCTGGGTCTTTAACGGATGGACCAGGGGGCTGCCAGCCCTACCGGTGAGACCAGGGACACGGACGAGCCCGCGGCGATCGGCCGGTTCGATCAGGACAGGGGGGACGTCCTCTGCGTCGGCAAGCGGTCGATCAAGGACGACGGTGAGCGGCTGAAGATCAGCGGGAAGGTTGCCCGACTTGGAGGCGGTGTGGTTCCCGAACGGGCCCTCACGCCGAACATCGGGACTGCGGCCACGGGCAGGACGCGCTGGGCCGCCCGGTCCGCCGGGCTCGCAGCCATCTGATCGACCGCGGTTCGAGGCGCAGCTGGACCGCACGAAGATCGGAGCCCGGGTCCACCACGGCATGAGGCGGCCGAGGCGGCCCCTGGAGCGCCTCTGGCCGTCCCTGATCCCGCGCGACCGGTTTCGGGCTGCGGCCGAGGTGACCCGGCCGTTCCGGCCGCCGAGGATCCAGATGGTGGACGCGGTCCAGCTGCGGCTTGGGGAGGCGCTCGGCGAGGAACGCCAACCACGACGAGGCCCGGCCCTCTCGGAGGACCGGGCGTCGTCGTGAAGCAACGGATCAGCGGTGCTTGGCCAGCCAGCTCTGGATGTCGTTCAGCACCTTGGGGTCGGGCTCGTCGTACCCGCCAACGAACCGGGCGGTCTGGTTCATCGTGTGCCCAACGCCCGGGTAGACCTTGAGCGTGTGGTCCTTACGGCCGGCGGCGGCAATGGCGGCATCGGCCAGGTAGGCGCCCCGGACCAGGGTCTGGGAATCGTTGTCCCCGTTCAGCAGCAGGGTCGGGCCGTTGAACCGGGGCAGTGCCTGGGTGACGTTCGGGTACTTCATGATGTCCTTGGACCAGCGGACCTGCTCCGGGGTCAGACCGGGCACGTTCGGGAACTGGTTCAGCTTGGCCGCCTTCCGAAGCGCCGGCCCGACCTCGGTGTCGATCGACAGCTTGCCGTCGTGGTTGCGGTCCAGAGCCGGGTTCAGCTTCTTCTCGGGCTTCTTGGCGCCGAACAGGGTGGTGCGCAGCTCGGTGGCCACGTCGGCCTGCTGCCCGACCAGGCCGCCGCGGGCCTCGGCGAGAGTCAGGACGCCGTTGCGATCGTTGTCGAACTCCTCATGGAACTGGTCCATCTGGCGTCCGTACAGCTGATAGCCGACCTCGGTCTTGATCGGCAGGCCGACCAGTCCCATGGTGATCACCCCGGCCGGCTTGGCGATCCGGTACTTCGCCGGGCTGGCGGCCAGGTTGCTGGCCACCACGGTGCCCTCGCTGTGCCCGAGCAGGAAGATCCGCTTCGGGTCGACCACGGGGGACTTGGCGGTTAACCGGACGACGGTCGCCGCGTCCTTCATGATCTGCTGGAAAGGCTTGGGCGGGTCCAGCTGGGACTGGTCCTTGGTCAGCACCGGGCCGACGTCGACGACGCCCCGCTTGTTGAAACGCATGACCGCATAACCGGCCCGGGCCGCGGCCTGGGCGATCGGCACGAACTCCGACTTGCCGTCCTCGGACAGCGTCTCGTTCATGTCGTTGTGACCGCTGCCGTGGATCAGGACCAGTACCGGCAGGGGCTGGGTGGCGCCGGTGGGATAGGTCAGCTCGCCCTTGGACGTCCATCCTTTACCCAGGTCGATCGACACCGCCTTGCGGGTAATGCCTTCCCAGCCCGCAGCCGCCGCGGGGGCGGCCGCCGAGTGGCTGGGGCTCGCGGCGAACGCGGCCGGGATCGCCGCCGCCGGTACCAGCAGCGCGGCCGAAACGATCCCGATCGACACCGCTCGCGATGCCCTGAAGTGTGAAAGTCCGCCAGCCATGGTCGTTCTCTCCTCATCCGTAAGAGAAAACACCCTCGTTGAGGGGTGCAGATCCCAATTTACGAATCAGCCCGGCGGCTTCCCATCCCACCTGCTGCCCGGTGTGAGGTACAGCAGGCACTACCGCCGGGGTTGCACCGGCGAGCGGTCAGGGTTCATGATTCACCCGTGACCCTTTCTCTCGTGATTGCCGAGAACACCTCCGCTCGATGAGCGAGCAGGGCGCG
The DNA here is from genome assembly GCA_000719025.1 of Kineosporia aurantiaca JCM 3230. Lineage (GTDB taxonomy): Bacteria > Actinomycetota > Actinomycetes > Actinomycetales > Kineosporiaceae > Kineosporia > Kineosporia aurantiaca. The sequence goes on along the minus strand of JODP01000006.1, from coordinate 20,141 downwards.
GCTGGTTCCGCGATCCTCGATCCACATTGGGCAGCAGCCCTTCTGAGAGCCCGCCAGGCGGGTGTCCCGGCCGCGCTGCGCCAGGCTGCCACCGAACACCGCCAACGCGGAAACTGGCGCGCAGCCTGCGAAGCCGCCGCCGTCGATGTGCGGATCGACGTGGGCGACGTGCGCCGCCGTCACGGCCCCGCCGTCACCGAGCAAATGGTCGGCGATCTGCAGCATTTCGCGCCTGACCTGCTGCGCTGGCATCTGCCGCGCAGTCTGCCGGCCGGCGGGCCACAGAAGGATCTGCTCCTTTCCCTGGCCCAGTACCCGGACGGTTCCGCCCTGGCCATCAGCACACCGGGTGCCCCTTGGGCGGCGGGCGAGCGGGTCGTCCTCGATCTCCTCGAACGTCCGCCGGTGGGCCGACGGGCCGCCCAGTGGCGGATCGTCCATCATCGTCATCTCTGGAACGCCTCCGAATCACCGCCTCTGCAGCCAACTTCCACACCGATCACGCAAGCTCAGGATGCCGGGGATTTCGCCGAGGCGTGGCGGATGACCGGAGTGCATCTGCGATACCCGCCCAGCGATCGTGAACTTCTGCGGAGGTTGCCGGTCAATCTTCCCGGGCTGGTGAGCGAGAAGCGCCGTCTGTTCGGCGATTCGTCGGTCGTGGCTTTCCGGCCCGGTGGCGGCCGGGCGATCGTTCTGGCGCCTGGCCTCGCGAATGGCTCGTACGCCTCGGGAGTCGACGCGTACGTCATCAGTTCCGATGAGGCTGCGGGACTGCCGGTCATGCCGCGACCGGCGTGGTGCAGATCGTTCGACCACGAAGTGCTCCGCCTGGGGTTGGCCACCGCCGAGGAATTGCATCCGCTGGTCGGTGGCACTACACCGAAAGCGCCTGCTTCCGATGGAATCGAGATTCGTTGTCAGGGAGCACTTCACCGGATACGCCGCGAAGACGGCCGGTGGATAGCCCCGGACCATGACGGCCAGCAGGCCGACGCGGAGCAGTTCCTGGTCCGGATCGGCGCTCCTGCGGCCGGCTGCTACCAGGCCATCGCCGACCTGGACCGCGGGCAGACTGCCCTGAAGGCCCGCTTCGAAGCACACGAGCGCTATCGCTCGGCCCTGACCGGCAGGACGACCTTGCCGGTGCTCAGGCGTAGGCCGCCCCGGCCGCCGATGCCGTTCGCCGGCCGGGGCCGCCGTAACTCCAAACCTCTGACCGGTGCTTACCTCCCATCGCGACGTCAGCGGAAGGGAGCCTCAGCCGAAACCGAAATCTATCCATGGTGAATCCTGTGAACCCTTCCCAGCAGTACGCCTCCGAGCTCATCCGTCTCCTGCAGGACACGAGGACGAAGCCGGGCAGCGATCCCTATCTCAGCGCCCTGGCCCTGGCCGTCCAGGCCGACCTTCCCGTTCTGCTCTGGGGCGCACCCGGAATCGGGAAGACCGCAACCCTGGAGCGCCTGGCTGTGGACCTCGGCCTGCGCCTGGAGACCGTGGTGGCCAGCGTCCATGACCCCACCGACTTCAACGGCCTGCCCATCCTGGGCACCGACCCGGCCCGGGACGGCGTGCCGATGGCGCCGCCGGACTGGGCCGTCCGCCTGCGCCAGCAAAACACCGGTGGACTGCTGTTTTTGGACGAACTCTCATCAGCGACGCCGGCCGTCCAGGCTGCTCTGCTGCGCGTCGTGCTGGAACGGCGGGTGGGCAGCCTGGCCCTGCCCGCGTCCGTGCGCATCGTGGCGGCCGCCAATCCACCCGACTCGGCGGCCAACGGCTGGTCGCTGACCGCGCCCCTGGCCAACCGGTTCGTCCATCTGCCCTGGCGGCACGACCCGTCGACGGTGGTGTCGGGACTGGGCGGCTGCTGGCCGCATTCCCTTCCGCCGCGGTTGCAGGGGGATCAGCTGAAAGCGGCGGTGGCACGGGCGCGCCGCGCGGTGACGGGATTCCTGACGGCGCGCCCGGACTACACCCACCGCCTGCCGAAGGACGATGCGCGCCGGGGTGGCGCCTGGCCGTCCCCCCGCACCTGGGACATGGCTCTGCGCCTGCTGGCCTTCGGGTATGCCGGCGCCGTGGAGCACGAGGCGCTGGCGATCGCGCTGCGGGGGGCCGTCGGAGACGGTGCCGCCCTGGAACTGCTGGCCTACCTGGACCGGGAGGATCTGCCGGACCCCGAAGACGTGCTGCGTCAATGGGGGACGTTTGTGGTGCCCGAACGGGGGGACCGGGTCCAGGCGGTCCTTCAGTCCGTGGTGGACGCGGTTACCCGGCAGCTGACACCGGAGCGCTGGATCACGGCCTGGCGCGTGCTGGACCGGGTCGCCGGGTCGGCCCCGATCGACATCGTCGCCGGCAGTGCCGGGCAGCTGGCGGTGCTGCGGGACCCGCAGTGGCCGGCGCCGGTGGAGCTGACGCAGATGAGGGGCCTGGCCGACCTGCCCGGGATCCTGGAGCTGACCCGTCCCCAGGAGAGCGCCGCGTGATCGACCTCGACGAGCACAAGCTTCTGGCCGGGCGGCTTTTGGCCACCCGGTCCCACCCCTACCTGGCCGGTGCGCTCTGGGCGATGACCATCGTCCCTACCTACCAGGTACCGACCATGGCGGTGGACCGGTACTGGCGGTGCTACGTCTCCCCGTCCTTCGTGGCCGCCTGCTCGGTGGGTGAGCTGGCCGGCGCCTGGCTCCACGAGGTCGGGCATCTGCTGCGCGACCACCACGCCCGGGCCGACCGGCTCTGGGACCGGTCGGTCTCCGGCCACGGATCGCAGGACCCGGGCGTGGTGCACGCCCGGCAGATGGCCGGCGGATCCTGGCTCGATGCCGAGCAGCCCGACCTGGAGCGCCTGCGGATGAATCTGGCGATGGACTGCGAGCTCAACGACGACGCGCAGGTCGGCGACGACATCGCGCTGCCCCAGGGCAGTGTCCGGCCCCGGACCTTCATGCTCGACGACGGACAGATCTTCGAGACCTACCTGCGCGAGCTGCCCGCCACGATGGTCGAGGGACACAAGGTGTGGCTGGACTGCGGTTCCGGGGCGCGGGGCGGGGACGCCCCCTGGGATCTCGGCCCGGGCGAGGCCCGACCGCTCTCGTCGGCGCAGGCGGAGGTGATCCGGATCCGCACAGCCGAACAGATCAAGCGGGGGCAGGGCGACACCGCGGGCCACTGGAGACGCTGGGCCGATGAGGTGGGGCGGCCCACCCTGGACTGGAGTCGGCTTCTGCGGGGCGCGGTGCGGGTGGCGATGGGTGCGGGCGCAGGCTCGGGCGATCACACGTTTGCCCGGCCCAGCCGCCGGTCGGCCGCCCTGGGCGGCACCGTGGCCCTGCCCGCGCTGACCAAGGCGGCCCCGCGCGTGGCGGTCGTGATCGACACCTCCGGTTCGGTCAGCGACAGCGAACTGGGCGCCGCCCTGGCCGAGACCGCCGCGGTGATCCGGGCCGCCGGCGGGCAGCGGGTCACGGTGTACAGCTGCGACAGCGCCGTCCAGACGGTTCAGGAGGTGGCCTCCGCCCGCGACATCGTCCTGGCCGGGGGCGGCGGCACCGATCTCGAAGCGGGCATGCAGCGGGCACTGGCTGCCCGGCCGGCTCCGGACGTTCTGGTCGTGCTGACCGACGGCCACACCCGCTGGCCGAAGACGCCGCCGCGGATACCGGTGGTGGTCGGTGTTTTCGGGCCCGCGCCAGTTCTGGACCAACACGGGCGCTGGCGGCCCCGACGGCCACCGGAGTGGGCGACGGCGGTGCGGATCGAGTGATCGCGAGACACCGCGCGGAGCGCCGAGCCAGCTGTGCGGAGCGCCGAGCCGGGTATGTGGAGCGCTGAGCCGGGTGTCCGGCTCAGCCCCCCAACGGGTCTCAGCCCTCGTGCTCGGCCAGCGTCACCAGGGACGACGCGAGGCGGAAGAACTTGTTGGTGCCCAGGTCACGGATCGTCTTGATGTTGAAGTCGGCGGCCAGGTGCTCCGCGTCCGTGTCCGTCACCCCGGAGAGCGCGGACACCGGAGCGTCCAGGATCTCCTTGAGGCTGTTGCTCTGGAAACCCTTGTCCAGCGCCTTGGTGAAGTCGATCGTAACGGCCACAGCATCTCCCGAGGTGTCCGTACCGGGCTCGGCGCCCGGTATCGGCGCAGAGCCTGCCACGGATCGGGCAGATGCGACGAATGATGCGAAACAGCATCGGTTTCCGTGCCGTCCCGACCACACAGGGTCGCGAACTCCCCAGCGGTGGAGCCGCAGGATCGCTGCTGGATGATCACCGAAAGTAGGCAATGGTCGCTCAATACGAGCGGAAGCCTCGACCGGGCCAATAAAGATCGTTTTGCCCTCAGACCGGGCCCGAACTCGGTAACTTGACGGTCCGGGAACCAGCGGAGGGCGTGCCGGGGCCCCGAACGTCAGGAAAGAACACTATGCATCGCACTTCGCTGGCCACCTCCGTACTGGTGGCCGCCGTTCTCGCCGGTGGCGCCCTCCCGGCGCACGCCGCCACGGCCACCACCACGCACGCGGCCACCGGCTCGGCGGCGGCCGCCGCCTACCCCGTCGCCGACGCTCTGGCCGAGGTCGCCGGGTTCACCAAGGATTCCCAGAAGGCGGCGCTGTCCGAGGGTTTCACCGCGGTCATGGCCATCACCGCGGATCCGGACCAGACGTACAAGGCCACCGTGATCGTCGACCGGGCCGGAAACGAGCACATCGTTTCCTCCGGCGACGGGAGCAGCGGTTCGTTCGACTCGGTGGACATCGCGGGGGTCGGCAGCTGGATCGGGATCCGCAGCGGCGTGTGGGATTCCGTCTTCGGTAAGTCCGCGTTCAAGCAGGCGCTGACGTACCTCAAGAAGTCCGGCGCCACCTACGTCTCCTTGCCCGACCCGACGACGCCGAAGGCCGATGCCGAGGCCACCGGTTTCGCCGACCTCACCAGCGACCTCACGACCAAGACGGTCGCCAAGGCCGACAAGTCCTCGTTCGGTGACAGCGGCGGCGTGGCCAAGACCACCGCGCGCAAGGCGCACAAGAAGGTCACTGTGGCCCGCATCCGCCAGTCCGCCGCCAGCATCACCAAGCAGGACAACGCCAAGGGCGCCTCCTCGATCCGCACCCGTACCGGCAAGGTCAAGAACGGCGTCCGGATCTTCGCGAAGAACCGGTACACGCACAAGGTCGTCGCCTACAAGATCACCCTCGTCAAGGGCAAGGTCGTCGTCTCGAAGGCCTGATCGTTCGTCCCACTGGGCGGGACACCCGACGGCAACCCGTCCAGTGGGGAACGAAAGTATTTCCAGCAGCTCTTCTCGACGGGATCGGCGACGAACTCGTCAGGATCAGCAGCGCTCGTAACGGATTCCGGGTCGCCGGTCGGCCTCCCCGTTCCGCTCACGCCTGGTCACGCTTTGCACCTTTCGGTAGGGTTCGCGGATCAAAGACATCCTTGCGGCGGAGGGGCGGCCTGGTGTCCAGGATCGACGAACTGGTGGAGCTGATCAGCGGCGTGGCCGGCCGGATCGACGAGGCCACCGCCGAGAGCAGCGGGACCGCGCAGCAGGCCGAGGAGATCGCGGCCGCAGCCGAGGCGATCGGGGCGCAGAGCCTGGTCGAGGGGATGGCCGCGGTCAAGGAGCAGCTGGACGCGCTGAGCGACGCCCTCAAGGGCGCTTCCGAACGCGCCCTGGAGATCCAGGCCCTTGCCCTCAGCGTCGCCGAAGGCAGCTGAGAACGATGCCGACCAGCGACATCCCCACGCTCGTGGCGATCTTCCTGCCCTACGACCACGAGCGCGCCAGCGCCGCGTACGAGGACGATCCCGATATCGAAGTTCCCGCCGCCTCCCTGGCCTCCTTCTCCGTGGCCGCGAAACACGCGATCAGCACCATGGATCCGCAGGAGCGGCAGGAGTTCTGCGAGCGCGTCGCGGCCCGGGCCGATCAGGACGTGGCGGCGGACCTGGTCGAGGCGGTCCTGCGCAGCATCGAGGGCGACCCGGAAGCCCTGACCGGAACCGACCCCGGCGCCACGATCGGCGTGCACCTGTACGGGCTGGCCGTGCTCAGCGCTCAATACCTCACACGTGAGCAGTGCGAGGACCTACGCCCCGACGCGATCGACCTGGCCCAGGAGTTCCTGCCCCGCCTGGCCGCCCTCCCACCCGAGTAAGGATCAGCGGAAGACCGCGCGCGGAATCCGGCCCCGCAGGTTCTGGTTAGCCGCCTGCCGTAGCCCGTGCACGGTGCCGAACAGCAGGATAAGGCTGATGGCGGCCAGCACGGCGTACCCGGTCTCGGTGTGGATGCTGTCCCAGGCGGCGTGCAGGATCACCGCGAGCAGGAAGACGGCCACGAACCGCAGGCCCGAGAACGCGCCCTCACCCCGGCCGGCGGTCCGCCACAGCGCCGCCGCGGTCAGACCGGTCCAGGCCATGTGCGCGGCCGGGCTGAGCAGCCCCCGGACCAGCAGGACCCCGTCGACCGCGCTGATGTTGCCGTTCGACTGGATCAGCACGACGAACGCGTAACCCATGGTCTCCAGGACCGCGAACCCGGCCCCGGCCGCCACCCCCAGCAGCAGACCATCAGCCGGATGACGCCGGTGCTGCGTGAAGAACAGCACCGCAGCGGGCGCGATCAACTTGGCCGCCTCCTCGAACACCGCGACCCACACCAGGGGCAGCACGCCCAGGTCGGTCAGGGTCCGGTACTCCAGCGACCCGGCCACCACCGTCCCGATCACCCCGCCCACCAGTGCGATGATGACCAGGAGCCCGGAGGAAACGTCATACGGCAACTGCCGTTCCGACACGAACGCCACGAACGACACCGGCACCACCGCCGCCCCGAGCAGGATCAGGGCCGGCAGGTAGTTCGGGTCACCGGTGGCGATCAGGGTGTGCCGGACCAGCAGGTACAGCCCGACGCCCACGATCAGGATCCACAACCAGGTCAGCCGCGCAGCGGTGTTCATTCCTACCGTCCATGGTCGCCGATACTCACGCAGCCACCGCTGCGCCGTCCGGAATTGATTAGCCCGGCGCCGGGCCGAGCGCAAGCCCGGTGAACGTCAGCCGCCCTTCGCCCCTGCCAGGAGTTCCCCTTCGGCCGTGATCCAGCCCACAGGGGGTGGGAGGATGAGCTCATGGACCCGGACGTGCTCGCGCTGCACGCAGACTTCGTGGACGCGGAACTGCGGGCCGACGCCGCCCGGCTGAACGAGCTGCTGGACCAGGACTTCGCCTCCATCGGCGAGCGCGGCTACGTGCTGACCAAGCAGCAGTGGATCGACAAGTTCGCCGACCTGTCCTATACCGCTCTGCAGACGTCCGACGTGGACGTGCGCCGTCACGGCCCGACCGCGATCGTGCGGGGAATCCAGCGCAGCGCGTCGGTCTGGGGTGGGACGGCGATGACGTTGACCACCCGGTTCAGCCAGGTGTGGATTCAGCTGCCGGGCGCCGGTTGGCGCCTGGCCGCACTGCAGTTCAGCTCGCTGGACCCGGCGCTGCTCCCGGCGGACGGGTGAGTCGTGGGAAGGATCCGCTGATGCCGCGCATTCACCTGCAGACCGATCTGAGCGCCGAGCCCGCAGCGTGCTTTGAGCTCAGCCTCTCCGTGGACGCCCACACGCAGTCGATGCGGCGGTCGGGGGAAACCGCGGTCGCCGGCATCACCTCGGGAACGATGAAGCTGGGTGACACGGTCACCTGGCGTGCACGGCACTTCGGGATTCCTTTCCGGATGACCTCGCGGATCAGCGTCCACGAAAGGCCTCACCGGTTCGTGGACGAGCAGGTGTCCGGCCCGTTCGCCCACTGGCGTCACGAGCATCGTTTCGACGCGTCCGGTGACGGAACACGAATGGTGGACGTCGTCGACTTCGCCTCCCCGGTGGGTGCGGTAGGGCGGCTGGTCGACCGTCTTCTGCTGACCGGCTACATGACGAGGCTGCTGCAGGAACGCAATCGTTTCCTGGCCGAAGAGCTCTCACGATCGTCCGTGCTCGCACCCGATGATCGCCTGGCCATCCACGAAGTGATCGCCCGGCACGGCCATGTGGTCGACGAAGGCGCCTGGGCCGACCTCGGCACCGTGTTCACCCCGGACGTCACCTACGACCTGACACCCGTGGGCGGGAAGGTGCTCACCGGGCTCGACGCGGTGACCCAGGCTGCGCTGGCGATGGGAGAGCGCAACCCGGTCGGTCATCACGTCACCAATGTGGTGGTCACTGCTCACGACGGTAGGCGGGCCACGGCGGTCTCCAAGGCGATCGCGGTCATGGCCGACGCCACTACGGGAAGTGCCGTCTACCAGGACGAACTCGTTCGGACTGCCAACGGGTGGCGGATCGCGCGTCGCACTGTGCGCCTGCGTCGTCAGCCCCTCTCGCCCTCCAGCCAGGCACCTCGAGACGAAGGAACGCGATGACCATCCTGATCGACAAGATCGCCCTGATCCACCTGGATAACGGCCGCATCCTGAGCACCCGGTCACGGGGCAAGGACGTCTACTACCTTCCGGGGGGTAAGCGCGAGCCGGGTGAGAGCGACACCGACACCCTGGTCCGGGAGATCAGCGAGGAACTGGCCGTCGCCGTCCGTCCTGGGACGGCCGTGCACGTCGGCACCTTCCAGGCCCAGGCCGACGGGCATCCGGAGGGCACGGTCGTCCAGATGGCCTGCTACACGGCCGAGTACGAAGGTGAACCGGTCGCCAGCAGCGAGATTGCCGAGGTCGTCTGGCTGACCTACGCCGACCGGGATCAGGTGGCCCCGGTGGACCAGCTCATCTTCGACGACCTGCACCAGCGCTCGCTGCTGCGCTGACCTCTACGGGGTGTTCAGCAGCTCGGCGAGGCGGTCGGCGTCCGGCGAGCCGGCGGTGGGGTGGTAGATGACCAGGTACTGGCCCGGCACGCCCGCGAGGTTCAGCTGCTCCAGGTTCAGCCGCAGGGGTCCGACGACCGGATGCCGCAGCAGAGCCGGCTCGGTGTCCCGGTTGGCGACGTCGTGGCGGTTCCACAGCTCGCGGAAAGTCGGGCTCTGCTCGGACAACTCGCTGATCAGGCTGAGGAAGTCCGGGCGAGTGGCTCCGCGGCCGACGGTGTCCCGGATCACGGCGACGAAACGCCGCGCGGTGGTGTCCCAGTCGCTGTAGAGGTCCTTCTCGGCCTGGACCAGGAAGAACGAGCGCAGCCGGTTGCGGCCCGGCACCAGCTCCGGGGAGAGTTTGCGGGCGCCGTCGTTCGCGGCGAGGATGTCGAAGTACTGCCCGGCCACGAAAGCGGGCAGCGGAAGGATCTTTACGAGGTTCTTCACCGTTTCCGGGGTTTCCTCGGCCGCCACCGTCGGCGGCGGCTCGACCGCGGCAGGCATGCCCAGGCTGGTCAGGTAGCCGGTGGCCGCATCGTCCAGGCGCAGTGCCCGGGCCAGGGACCGCAGCACCTCCTGCGACGGGATTCCCCCGCGGCCCTGCTCCAGGCGCAGGTAGTAGTCGGCGCTGATCCCCGCCAGGAGGGCCACCTCCTCGCGGCGCAGACCCGTCACCCGGCGCCGGGCGTTGCCCTCCGGCATGCCCACATCCGCCGGGCGCAGCTGTCCACGGCGAGCGCGGAGATATCCCGCGAGCAGGTCGTCCGTCATGACGATCACGGTAGCCCGATGCAGGACGCGGGGCGGGCAGCCGATCCTGGGAGTGGCATTACCAGGAAACGCTCGGTACTGCCTTGATCGTGGACCGGGAGTGAGTCTGGTCCTGCGGAACTCGCCCACCAGCGAGCCGGCGTCCTCAGACCGTCGTCGGGGACCCTTCCCACCAATAAGGACGACTCATGACACCCGTGGCAGCATCATCGGACGACCCTCCGGTGCAGGTCGGCTTCATCGGGCTCGGCGACCAGGGGCTGCCGATGGCCACCGCCGTCGCCGAGGCCGGCTTTGCCCTGCACGTCTGGGCCCGGCGCCCCGCGTCGATCGAACGCCTGGGCAACACTCCGGCCACGGTGCACGCCACCCCGGCCGACCTGGCCGCCGCCTGCGACATCGTCGCCGTGTGCGTGAGCACCGACGAGGACCTGCGCCATCTGCTCGCCCACGGCACCGACGGCACCGACGGCCTGCTGGCGGGGCTGCGCCCAGGGACGATCGTGGTCAACCACGGCACCGGGACCCCCAGCAGCAGCCAGCAGCTGGGCGAACTGTGCGCCGCGGCCGGCGCCCGCTACGTCGATGCCCCGGTCAGCGGAGGGCGCCCGGCCGCCGAGGCCCGCTCCCTGACGGTCCTGGCCGGCGGGGACGAGGAGGCCCTCAGCCGCTGCCGGCCGGTCTTCGCCGCGTTCGCCACCCACATCGTCGCGATGGGGCCGATCGGGACCGGCCAGGCGGCGAAGCTGTTCAACAACGCCCTGCTGATCCTCAACCAGGCCGCGATCGCCGACGTCGTGCGACTGGCCGCCGGCAGCGGCACCGACCCCGACCGCCTGGTCGAGGCCCTGCGCCTGGGCAGCGCCGGTAGCCGGGCCCTCACCCTGCTCGGCGAGATGGTCAACCCCGAGACCGTGGCCCACCTGGCGGCCGTCGAGGACCTCGACATCGACCTGTTCGCGACCGCCATGGACGAGGCCGGCCTGGACGCGGGCGAGGTGGTCGCCCGGGCCCACGCCGGTGCGCGGGGCCTGCCCGCCCTGGTCGGCCGCCTCCCGCGCGCCGCGGCCGCCCGGCCCAGGCAGGACGCATGAACCAGGACGCCGAAGCCGTCGTCGCGGTGACGGCCCTGCTCCTGCGCGAACGCCAGAGCCGCGATCGAGCGCGCTGGAGCGAGATGGCCGCCTGCTACACCGCGGACGCCACCATCGCGATGTCCTGGTTCGACGGCAGCGCGGCGGACTTCATCGAGCGGTCCCGGTCCATGGACGTCGGCGGGTCGCGGGGCGTCCACCGGCTCTCGCCCCCGGCGGTGCGGGTGCACGGCGACCGGGCCTGGGCCGAACTGCCCCTGGTCATCGAGTTCCGCACCGACGTCGCCGGCGTCCAGGCCGACCTGTGCTCCTTCGCCCGCTCGCAGTACCGGGCAGTGCGCACCGACCAGGGGTGGCGGATCCAGGCCATCACCTCGGTGTACGAACGGGACACCCTCACCCCCGCCGTTCCCGGCACGACCCTGCCGCTGTCACCGGAGGACTTCGCGGGCCGGCGCCCCTCCTACCGCTGTCTCGCCTGGCATCTGGGCCGCAACGGTTACCCCATTCCCGGCGACCTTCTCGGGGACGACCGGCCCGACGGGGTCAGCGGGCAACTCGCCGCCGACCTGCAGTGGCTGCACGCGGACAGCATCATCAATCACTGAATCGCTGAATCAATCACTGACTACCCGTACTCCGGGTTCCTTCCGCGGCCGAGCCGGCCGCGGGCGTCATTCATCTGGAAGGAAAGATCCATGAGCAAGCTCGCACTCGTCACCGGCGCCACGTCCGGGATCGGCAAGGCCTTCGCGGAGCGGCTGGCCGCACAGGGCTACGACCTGATCATCGTGGGGCGTCGCGAGGAGCGACTGAAGGAGTTCGCCGCCGCCCACCCGGAGGTCACCGTCCGCGGTATCGCAGCCGACCTGTCCACCCCCGAAGGCATTGACGCCGTCGCCGAAGTAGCTGCCGCCGAAGAGATTACGATGCTGGTGAACAACGCCGGCGTCGCGCACTACATGCCGCTGGCCGACCTGCCCGCCGACAAGGCCCGCGAGCTGGCCCAGATCAAGGTGCTCGCTCCGACGCTGCTCACCCGGGCGGTCGTGGGCGGCATGCAGGCCCGCGGCGAAGGCACCATCATCAACGTGGCCGGCATGATCGCCTTCAGCGGCCCCGCGCCCAGCTCGGTGATGCCGCGTCGCGCCGTCTACGCCGGGGGCCTGGCCTTCGCCGTGGCGATGTCGCAGACCCTCAGCGCGGAGCTCGAGGGCACCGGCGTGCAGGTCCAGGTCGTCTGCCCGGGCGTGGTGGCCACCGAGTTCCACGAGCGCCAGGGCATGGACCTCAGCGCCGTACCCCGGATGAGCGCCGACGACGTGGTCACCGCCAGCCTGCGCGGCCTGGAACTCGGGGAGGTCGTGGTGGCCCCCGGGGTCGAGGACACCGGTCTGCTGGACGCGGTCTTCGCCGCCGACCTGGCCGCTTTCGGCGGCCAGAGCCCCCAGCTGGCCTCCCGGTACCGCACCGCCTGAGCTCTCAGCACCAGTGGTCAGCACAGCTGTCGGCACAGCTGTCGGCACACTTATCAGCACAGGTGTCAGCAGAGTTGTCAGCAGAGGACGCCGGTGACCGGCTGATCGCGGCAGTCGCCGCGGTCGGCCGGTCGGCTAGGCGGCCAGGAGCCTCCACAGGGGCTGAGCGGGGATGCGCTCGCGGCGCGGCCGCAGCACCATCGGGCGCAGGCCGGCCACGTCGAACGCTCGTTCGTCCGCGACCACGATGAGCGGATTCGCCACCCCCGCCACCGCCGTGAAGATCTCGTCGTGAGTGGCGTCCTCCCAGCGCGGGTCGTCCACAATGATCGCGGCCGGCCGTGCCCCACCTGGGCGCGAGCGCAGCAGCACCGCGCACAGGCCCTCCCACTGCAGCGGGCGGTTAAAGTTCGTGCGGATCAGGATCGGGCCGGGCAAATCAAGGTCGAGCATGAGCAAGCTCCGTAAGGCCGGTAAAAGCGTCCACCGGTGAGACACCCGCGGAAGGCCGTTCGATACGTCCTTGTCCGAACCGCGCGGGAAACACCGGCACCCTCAAGACGCCCGGACCCTCCCGGTTGGTTGCGTGGGCCACTCCGGAAATTCGACCGGCCCGGTTCAGATCCCGGCGATCACTCCGGGCACCTGCGCCAGCGAGGACGCCCGCAGCCGTTCGGTGTGCGGGCCGGCGTCGTATCGGTCCAGGTGAATGGCCTGGAGGCCGGCCTGGCGGGGAGCCACCACGTCCAGGTCGTGGAGGTCGCCGACGTGCACCGTCCGCGACGGCTGAGCCTGCATCCGGTCGCAGACCTCGAGATAGCTCCGGTGCCCCGGCTTGGCGACCCCCAGCGCCTCGGAACTGAAGACCGGCCCGGTCTTTCCCTGCAGGCCGACGGCCGACAGCTTCGCGTTCTGCTGCTCATCCGTTCCGTTGGTCAGCACCGCAAGCCGGACACCGCTGGCCGCCAGCACCTCGAGCGCCGGTTCAGCGTCCGGGTAGGCGGCCCACGACGCCGCATAGGCGCTCGCGTACCCGTCGAACACGCGATCCAGTTCGTCCTCGTCCCCCACCGGCTGACCGATCAGGGGCAGGAAGTCCCGCAACCGGCGCCTGCGCTGTTCTGCGAACGAGATCTCCCGCGACCTCCAGGCGGGAAAGTGCCGGTTTTCCGCCGCGATCCACGCCTCGAACAGCTCATCGCCACTCACCTGCCCGAAGGCGGGCAGCCAGAGATCCAGGGCCTGCCGCACCGCCCCCCGGTGGTCGATGATCGTGCCGTCGAGATCGAGGATCACCAGGTCTGGCCGCATGTCCCGAAACTACCGCGCCCAGTGGCCATCTGGTCCAGCTGTTTTAGACCCGCTGAGCCTACCGGTCAGTGCTCAGGATCGCGGCGGCCGGGTATTCGGCGCCGAGGTCCCCACCGAAGACGTTCCAGTAGAAGCTGTTCATCAGCGCGGCCCTGGCAGCATGACGCCCCATGATCGCGGCGGCCCGTGGCGGGACGTCGCCGGGGATGCGGCCCGCGGCGCAGCGGCGGACGAATTCGTTGCGTTCGGCCATGGGTACACCGCACACCGCCGTGACCACCCAGTTGACCAGGCGCATGGACGCGTAAGCCGCATCGTGCGTGACATGCTTTTCGGCGAATAGTCTTTCGGCTGGCGACAGCTCGAACCGAGGTGACGTCGCCAGCCCGAAGTCGGCCAGGTAGATGTCGGTGCCATCGGTTCGCAGGTTCGCGAAGTGCCCATCCATGTGCAGCAGGCGCAGACCCCGTAGGGCTGAGGCGATCTCCATCAGCTGCTGCTCCAGCGTCTCGGCCCGGCCGAGCGGGTCCTCGTTCAGCCAGTCGAGCAGCGGGTGCGGGATAAACTCCAGGAACAGCACGAGGCTGTGGGTCGCCGCCGCCAATTCCTCCAGACGAGCACGGACCGCCGAAGATCCGCCCCACGCCTCGACATCGACCTGCTTGGCCGGAAGAGCAGGCCGGCCGGGCAGCATCTGCCAGTGCAGAAGCACCGGGAACCGGCCCGTCCCACCCGCCCGGGCGGCCTGGGTGACCAGCTGATTTGCCGCCAGCTCGCGCCAGGCGCCGAAACCCGGGCTGCCCACGCCGTACTGACAGAACGTGGGAAGCCCGAACAGGTTCGCCGTGCTGCGCGGGTGAGCCAGTTCCCGGTCGGTCAGCGGGATCCGCTTGGCGAATACCCGCGCCCCGGCCACCTCGAACGTCGCCGATCCACCGCCGATGCCGACCTCACCCGGCGATCCGTTCTCGACCAGGCCCGCCAGGTCGGAATGGGAAGCGAGAGCAGCGGAGAGCCGGTCGTACCGAGCCCGCCGCGCCTCGTCCACCGCTACTGGTCAGACCGAGGCCGCGAACTCCTCCGGCCCCTTCTCCGCCACCGCCGGGTCCATCCACATGACCTGCCAGCCGTGTCCGTCCAGGTCGAAGAAGCTGCGCGAAACCATGAAGCCGTGGTCCTCCAGAGGGTCCGCCTCGACGGCGCCGGCGGCCAGCGCGGTCTCCGAGACCGAGTCGACCTCCTCGCGGGATCCCACGCTGAAGCAGAAAAGCGCCAGCGCATGGGTCTTGGGGTCGGCCATCGGCAGTTTGGAGAAGTCGGCGAACCGTTCGTGGCTCAGCAGCATGATGCTGGTCTGATCGTTGACCAGCATGCAGGCGGCGGCCGCGTCGGTGAAGTTCGGGTTGAAGCTGAAGCCGAGCTTGGTGAAGAAGGCCTTGCTGCGCTCGACGTCCGCGACGGGCATGTTCACGAACAGGGCGCGGCCGGGGGTGGCGGGTGTGGTCACGGCAGGTCTCCAGGTCAGTGGCGTGATGCGTACGTCAGGTTAGACGGCACCGGCCCGCCGAACTCATCGCTGCGCTCACCAGAAGAACGATTCCACCAGCGCGATCGCCCCGATGATGACGGCACCCGTCCCCGCCACCCGGATTCCCAGGGAACCCATCGTGTCCGACCGGCTGAAGAAGCTGGGCAGGAACGGACGATAGAAGCGGGCGACGTCGTCGGCCCGCCACAGCAGAGCCGTCCCCACGGCGGCCATCGCGAGGCCGATCAGGAAGGCGGGCAGGAAGAAGTTCATCGAGGGCTCCCCCGGAGCTGTCGGAGCTTGTCGACGCCGAACGCGATCATCGGCCCCGTGGTGCTCGCAACCACGACGATGACGACGAACGTCACGACGCCTTCACTCACCACGCCCAGATGATTCAGGACGAGAAGCACTGCGCTGACGACCACGTCGATCAGCACGCTGCCTACGAAGAGACGCAGATCGGCGGGCTGACCTTCGCCGCGCTGCATGAACACCCTCCCCGAAGACCGGCTCCCTAGCTTGGATGAATAAAGCTAGCGAATGTGCACCATGACGCCATTTGGCGCAGACCGGACCCGGTGGGCGTCCCGCGCACAGGAGGCATCGGACCAAACGTCCGATCCCACCGTGCCTCCTGGCGACCGCGGGCTACTGGGCTACTGGGCTATTGGGCCAGTGAGTCAGTGAATTACTGGGTCCAGCTCTCGACCCAGTCCTTCTGATACGCCCACCCGACGCTGGCCGGCGGCAGGTCCTCCCCGGACGAGAACGTGACCTGGACGACCGCGGTGGGGTGCTTGCAGGCCTTGTACTTGCGGACCTCGTTGAAGTACCCGTGCCCGTCCGGGTAGTTCATCTGGAAAGTGCCCTTGGTGCCGAAGATCTTCGCCACCTGGGCCTTGGTCATCCCGTTCTTCACCTTGGCGAACTCGGTGGAGTTGACGCACGGGTTGTTCTTCTTGGGCGAGGCCGCATCGGCGGCGATGGCCCCGCCCAGGACCAGGGCGACCACGATGCCGATGACAATGAGAGCTCGACGCATGACGCGTTCCTCCGGATTCCCCCCGGGACCATCCCGGCTCCATCGGACTAGACGCCGAAATGGTCAATAAGGTTGCCACCGGACATAAGGAATTTTCCGTACCAGGATCAGGAGAAGGCCCCGGCGTAGGCGTTGAGAGCCGGCTGGCCGCCGAGGTGCGCGTACAGCACGGTGGAGTCCGCCGGGATCTCGCCGCCCCGCACCAGGTCGATCAGCCCGGCCATCGACTTCCCCTCGTACACCGGGTCGATGATCACGCCCTCCAACTCCCCGGTCAGGCGGATCGCATCGATCGTCGACTGCACCGGAACGCCGTAGAGGTCGCCCGCCCAGCCTTCCAGCACGGTGATCTCGTCGTCCCGCAGGTCCCGCTTCAGCCCGATCAGATCGGCGGTGTGCCGGGCGATCCGCTCCACCTGCGCACGGGTCTTCTCCAGCGTCGCCGACGCGTCGATGCCGATCACCCGCCGCGGCCGCTCCTGCTGCGCGAACCCGGCGATCATGCCGGCGTGGGTGGAGCCGGTGACCGTGCAGACCACGATCGTGTCGAAGAAGACGCCGAGCTCGGCCTCCTGCTGTTCCACCTCACGAGCCCAGTTGGCGAAACCCAGCCCGCCCAGATGATGTTCGGAGGCACCGGCCGGAATTCCGTACGGCGTGCCACCAGCCGCACGGACGTCCTCGAGGGCGCGTTCCCAGGAGTCGCGGATGCCGATGTCGAAGCCGGACGGGTCGAGCTGGACGTGAGCGCCCATGATCCGGGACAGCAGGATGTTGCCGACCCTGTCATTGACGACGTCCGGCCAGTCGACCCATTTTTCCTGCACCAAGCGCGCTTTGAGGCCGAGCTTCGCGGCGACGGCGGCCACCTGGCGGGTGTGGTTGGACTGGTAGCCGCCGATCGAGACGAGCGTGTCGGCGCCGCTGGCCAGAGCATCCGGGACGATGTACTCCAGTTTGCGGGTCTTGTTGCCCCCGTAGGCCAGGCCCGAGTTGCAGTCCTCCCGCTTGGCCCAGATCTGTGCCCCACCCAGATGCCGGCTCAGGCGATCGAGCGGATGCACCGGGCTGGGGCCGAACAGGAGCGGATAGCGGTCGAAATCGTCGAGCGACATGGCGATCTCCTGGTTGTGGCTGGGATCCTACGAGAGGTCAGTCGGCCGGCGGCCGAAGCGTCATCCAATTGGCCCGAGCTACCAACGCCGCGCCGTCCGCGTCCTTCATTCGGGCCTTTTCGATGATGGAACGATGCTGAGCCACCGAGGAACGCCCGCTGAGGCTGGCGAACCGGACGCGTTCCATCCGGCGCAGCAGCGGCGTCACGTCCTCCAGGATGCCGGCGAGCATGCGATTGGCGGCAAGGTCAACGAACACCCGGTGAAAGGCGTCATCCGCGGCAATCGCGGCGTCGACATCAGCACGGGCCAGCGCCGCCGCGAACTCCGTGTTCGCCGTCTGCATCGCGGCCAGGTGCCCCTCATTCACCATCGGCACCGCCTCGCGAGCGGCGAGCTCATGCATGCTCGCGGCCACCGCCTGCGCCTCGACCGCCGCCCGCACATCCAAAGGCGCTACCACCGTGCGGCTTCCGGGACTGATCAGCACCAGCCCCATCTTCTCCAGATGCGTCAGCGCCTCGCGCACCGGCGTCCGGCTGACCCCCAGCCAGGCGCACAGCTCAGCATCGACCAGGCGCTCACCCGGCTCGAGCGTTCCGTCGACGATCGCCGCGCGCAGCGCCTCGAAGGCACGATCACGCAGCAACGTGCGAGGGGGTGCGGCACCCGCGGCAGGAACTGGCATACGAAATACCGTATGCGAAATATTGCATGTTGGATAGAGGCATCAATCGGCCGAGCCTCAGAGGTGGCAGGTCGCTTAGTTCGTCACGTCACCCGGGTCGAGATGGTCGACCCGGTTGATCCACTCGGCCTCGGTCTTCCCCTCGACCAGGCGCAACGACAGATGCCCCGTGTTGTCCACCCGAAACCCGCGCCCCGGCAGCGAGTCCCAGCCGAACGCGGCCGCAATCACGAACTGCGCGAAGAACTGATGGCTGACCAGCACCACCACATCCTCCAGCCGGTGCGCGATCAGCAGGCTGGACAGCACGCGCTGCGCCCGCGGGAAGGCGGGCCGATAGTCCTCCTCATACCCCCCGTCCCACGGCTCCCCCTCAGCCGGGAACAGGCCGGGCGGCGCCTGCAGAACCCCGCCGTAATCCTGCAGTTTCGCGAGCGTGGCCCCCGGCCGGCCCTCGCGCTCACCGGTCTGCGGGTCGACATCCTGAATCCCCCCGACCTCGAAAGCCTCGGGCTGCAGGACCAGGGGCAGCCCGGTGGCCTCGGCCAAAGGACGCGCCGTCGCCACCGCGCGGAGGGTCGGGCTGGCATACAGATGAGTGGGGACGAAGGGCGGCCGGTCACTGGAAAGTGCAGTGCCGAGGGCCTGAGCCTGCCGGATCCCGAGGTCGGTCAGCGTCGGGTCGGGCACCCGGCTCGGCCATTCCAGCACCTCCTCAACGATCTCCGCGCCCGGTTCCTCGGCCTCCCGCTGACGCTTCCTGGCCTGCTCAATGGCCCAGCTGAGATTGTTGGCAGACTGACCATGGCGGACCAGAACAAGCTGCATAAGGATCAGTCAAGCACGGACGTCGGTGGGCGAGGACCGATGAGTTGTGGCCGGTGCCCCAGTCTTCTCCCCCGACAACCCGCTGAACTTACGGAGGAACCATGGGCAAGCTGATCGTCACTGAATTCATGACGCTGGACGGTGTGGCTCAGGCTCCGGGCGGGCCCGAAGAGGACACGTCGGGCGGGTTCCAGCACGGCGGCTGGCAGGCGCCGCTGGGGGATGCGAAGTCCGGCGCCGCGATCTTTGAGCAGGCCAAGACCATGGACGCCCTGTTGCTGGGCCGCCGCACGTACGACATCTTCGCCGCCTACTGGCCCACCACGGCCGACAGCCCGTTCAAGGAACTGCTCAACCGCGTCCCCAAGTACGTCGCCAGCAAGACTCTGAGCGAGCCGCTCACCTGGGCCGACTCGCACCTGCTGGGCAGCGACCTGGCCGCGTCCATCACTGAGGTGAAGCAGCGCCACCAGGCGGTTCACGTCATCGGCAGCCTCAACCTCCTGCAGTCCCTGCTGCGCCTGAACTTGGTCGACCGGCTCAACCTGTGGCAGTACCCCGTTCTCCTCGGCAGCGGGAACCGGGTGTTCGCCGACGGCACCGTTCCGGCCGCCCTGACCCTGGCCGAGTCCGTCATCCATCCCAGCGGGGTTCTGCAGCTCGGGTATGACGCGACCGGGAAAGAGCCGGAGTACGGCACCGTCGAGGAGTAGCAGCGTCTGGGGATCCAGGTCGGGCTGGCCATCACGACGGAGGCCGGTGGCTGGTGGTCGACAACGGCGAGCTGATAGCCGTGACCACCAGCCGGCTGGGCGAGGAACCAGCTCCCAAGGACCCGTCCGCAAGCGCGTCCACCCATTCGGTCTTGAAAAGTAGACCGGTCGTCTAGTAGCTTTCTTCCAGCGGGGCCGACCGGAACCGCAGCGGCGAAACGTCACCACGGAAGAGGAACGATCATGGGCGCGATCAAGGTTGGTACGCAGAACTCGACCGACATCGAACTGCACTACGAGGACCAGGGCGAGGGTCAGCCGGTCGTCCTGATTCACGGTTACCCGCTGGACGGCAACAGCTGGGAGAAGCAGACCGTGGCGTTGCTGGAGGCCGGCTACCGGGTCATCACGTATGACCGGCGGGGTTTCGGTCAGTCCTCCAAGACGGCCGGCGGTTACGACTACGACACCTTCGCCGCGGACCTGAACACGCTACTGAGCGAGCTGGACCTGAACGATGTGATCCTGGTCGGCTTCTCGATGGGGACCGGTGAGATCGCGCGGTATGTGAGTACGTACGGGGCTGGGCGGGTGGCGAAGATGGCGTTCCTGGCGTCGCTGGAGCCGTTCGTGCTGCGGACCGAGGACAACCCCGAGGGTGTGCCGCAGGAGAACTTCGACGGCATC
>JODP01000005.1 GCA_000719025.1 Kineosporia aurantiaca JCM 3230 | reverse complement strand
GTTGGTTTATGGACGACGTTCGATCGTCGCGGTCTCGCCGTCCACGCGTCAGGGTGCTCGCCGGGAGCTGAAGCTCAAGGGTGAGATCCGCATCGTCCCGCCCGGTTGGCGGGTCACCGCCGCGGCAGCCACCGGCGGCGCGAAGACTCCGAACCCGTCCATCGTCTGTGTCGGCCGGCTGGTGCCGCACAAGCGCACCCGCATCGTCGTCGAGGCAATGCCGGCCATCCTGACTGAGCACCCGACGGCCGAACTGCACATTGTCGGCGTCGGGCCGGAACGCGACCGGCTGGCCGAACTGGCGGCTCTGCATCAGGTTTCCCACGCCGTCACGTTCCACGACCAGGCCGGCGATGCCGAGCGGGACGCTCTGGTGGCAAGTGCCTGGATCGCGGTGAGCTGTTCTTCCGGTGAGGGCTGGGGCATCTCGGTGATCGAGGCGAACGCGCTGGGTACGCCGGTGCTGGCCTTCGACCGGCCGGGTCTGCGCGACTCGATCAAGGACGGCGAGACCGGCTGGCTGATCCCGGAGGGCAGCGCGATGGGGCCGGCCCTGGCCGACAAGATCAAGCTGCTGGGTGACGAGGACCGGGCGCAGGCCGTCCGGGCGCTGACCGTTCGCTGGGCCGACAACTTCACCTGGGAGCGGATGACCGCGAAGCTGCTGGCGGTGATCCTGCTGGAGAACCGGCGGCTTGAGCTGAGCCATCCGGAGCGCCGGCACCTCAGTGACGTGGCGACCGTGGTCAGCATCCCGGCCGCCGACCTGCCCGAGGGCTGGGCATCGGACTGTTTGCGACGGGGTGACGCCGCCATTCGCACCGCCACAGAACTTACGGTGCTGCTGATGGGCGTCGACATCCCGGGAACCCGGGACGTTCTGGGCCGGATCGGTCTGCCTACCCCCACTGCCGGTCTACGCGTCGCCCGGGGCAGCGATCATCTGCTGCCCTTCGGTTCGTGAGCGGCGCGACGGTCCAACCGGTCCGCGGAGAGGTGCTCCCCTCATGGGGAGCCATGCCGCGACACGGCCGACCGGCCGACCGCCCGGGGCAGGTCACGGCCATCTGCGTAGCGCTCTTCGTGGTGGCCTTCGTCCTGCGGTTCTTCCACATCGTGCGCTCGTACAACCTGTTCATCGACGAGGTCACCTACTCCGAGATCGCCCGGAACATCGCCGACGGCAACGGGGTCTCGCACTACGGGCAGCCTTTCGACCTGCACCCTCCGGCCGTCCTGGCCACCTGGGGGCTGGTGATCCGGCTGTTCGGCCTCGACGGCAACCTGGCCGACCTCTCCTTCGCGCTCCGCCCGGTCGCCGCCGTGTTCGGCGCCGGCACGGTCACCCTGGCGTTCC
The DNA here is from genome assembly GCA_000719025.1 of Kineosporia aurantiaca JCM 3230. Classification (GTDB taxonomy): domain Bacteria; phylum Actinomycetota; class Actinomycetes; order Actinomycetales; family Kineosporiaceae; genus Kineosporia; species Kineosporia aurantiaca. The sequence goes on along the minus strand of JODP01000005.1, from coordinate 496,090 downwards.
TGATCGGCCGCCGGGTGGGCTTCAGCACGGGCTACGCCCTGGTCGCGGCCGCCCTGGTCGCGCTGGACCCGTTCCAGATCAGCTACGACAGCCGGGTCATGCTCGAGGCCCAGACCCAGTTCTTCGCGGCTCTGACCATCCTTCTGGTCATGCACCTGGGCCGCCGGCCCAGCCGCTGGCTCCTGGTCGCCGCCGGGCTCAGCGCGGGAATCACCTTCTGCAGCAAGGAAACCTTCGGCCTGGTGCTGGGCGCGGCGCTGATCGTGATCGCCTTCAGCAACCGGCTGGCCCCGCGGAAGGACGTCTTCGCGGTCATCGGGATCAGCCTGGCCGCCTACGTGGCCAACCTGGGCCTGACGATCTGGACCGGGGGAGTGCACGCCTGGATGGAGGCCCGGGGCAACGGCCTGACCCGGCTGATCGGGCTGAACAAGGAGACCGGGTTCAATTCCCCGACGGTCAAGGTCTCGCTGGTCTCCCGTCTTACCGCGAACCTCGACCAGCTCGCCGTGACCTACGGGCTCCTGCTGCTGGGGGGAATCTGCTGTCTCGTCCTGGTCTACCGGATGAGGCTCTGGCGCCCCGCAGCCTCACCTCGACAAGGTCCGGAAGAAGCCACCGCCCTCGTCGCCTGGACCCTGGCGGCCTGTGGATACCTGGTCTACGCAACCGGTCTCGGGTCGATCGAGGAGCAGATGTACTACATCCCGCTCCTGCCCTGCATCCTTTCCGTGGTCGCCGTCCTGGCCAAGGCCAAGCGGTTCTGGCTCGTCCTGGCCGCGGCCTTCCTGGCCGTGGACACCGTGGTCTGGGCGCAGGTGCACAGCGTGGACAGCAACAGCTACCGGGCCTTCTTCTCCTGGGCGCAGACCGGCATCCCGAAGAACAGCCGGGTGGCCCTGACCGAGGACTCCGCCCAGTTCGTGCTCAGCGGACTGGATATCGGCAATTGGCACACCGCGGAAACACTGCGGGACAACCACGTCGACTACGTGCTGATCAACCCGGAACTCGTCGAACAGGGTTACGGGGTCGGTGATCCGGAATTCCTCGATTACCTGAAGTCGAAGGCGACAACGGTTTTCAGTGCCACGTCGAAGCGGGACGGGACGCTGATCCTGTACGACGTCCGTAAGCTCGACCAGCAATGACGGCGGTCGCACCCGCTCCCACCCGGGCCTCCGGTACCGATGATCCCGAAGAACAGCGCAAGGCACTGGCGACCGGAGCCGGGTGGCTCACCCTCAGCACCATCGTCGTCGGCGGCCTGAACTACGCCTATTCGCTGGCGCTCACCCATTTGCTCCCGGCCGACAAGTACGCTCAGTTCGCCGCCGCCCAGGCGCTGCTCCTGACCGCGGGCACGGTGGCCTCGGCGTCGATCCCCTGGGTGCTGGCCCAGCAACTGGCCAAACATCCGGACCGGGCGGCCAAGGCCGCCCTCACCCGGATGGCGATGCTCGGCAACTGTATTCAGGGCGTCGTCGCGGCCGCCGTGATCCTCGGCGTCTCCCGTTCGTTCGCCGATCCGCAGACCGCCTTCACCCTGGGCATCTGCGTCTTCCTGATCTTCGCCAGCTCGACCACCCCGGGCTGGCTGCAGGGCCGGCAGCGGTTCCTGGCGCTGGCCGCGATCAAGGTGACCGAGGTCGTCGTCAAATGCGCCGTCGGCATCGTCCTGGCCCTGGGCACCCGGACCGCGGCGGCGCCGCTCGGGGCGTTCGGGGCCGGGGCCGCGATCGTCTTCGTGCTCGGCCTGTACTGGTTCCGGCACCAGCTGTTCGGGCCGATCACCTTCGGCATGGTCCGGTCGCTGTGGCGGGACGCCGTCGGGGTGGCCTCGGTGCAGGGTCTGGTCTCGGCGCTCGCCTCGCTCGACGTGGTGCTGGTGGCGGTGCTGCCGCTGGCCTCCTCGGCCGCGGCCAGCTACCAGGCCAGCATGATCATCGCCCGGGTGCCGCTGTTCATCGGCAGCGCGGTGGCGATGGTGGCGCTGCCGATGATCGCCCGGGCCACCCGCGGCCAGTCCGCCCAGCAGTACCGGGACGCGGTCCGGCTCTACGCGGTGGTCGCCGTGCCGTTCGCGGTGATGCTCGCGACCACCCCGAAAGACCTGGTCTACCTGGTCTTCCCGAAGGAGTTCGGGGACATCACGGCAATCCTGCCCTGGACCGCGGCCTCCGGCCTGATGATCGGCGCGGTCGAGCTGATCACCACCTTCTACCAGGGCCGCAGCGAGTACCGGCCGAGCCTGGTCTGCCAGACCCTGGCCGCCGCCGTCTCGGTGGCCGCGATCCTGGCCGGGTTCCACCTGGACGGCATCGTCGGGCTCTCGATCGGGGCCTTCGCCGGGATAGCGGTCGCGGTGGTGATCCTGCTCGGTGACTCGGCCCGGCGAGCGAGGCACCGCACATGAGAATCCTGCACCTCGGCTTCGAGGACCACCGCCGACCCGGAAGCGGCGGCGGTTCCCTACGCAACGCCGAGATCAACCGGCGCCTGGCCACCCGACACCAGATCACCGTGCTGGTCGCCAATTACAAGGGCGCCCGCCGCCGGGTCGAGGACGGCGTCGAGTACGTTCCCGTGGGCCTGCCGATCGGGTACTTCACCAGCCTCGTCACCTATTTCCTGCTGGTCCCGTTCGTCGCACTCAGATACCCCGCCGATCTGGTCGTCGAAGAATTCGCGGCCCCCGGACGACATGCGCGACCAGATCCGCGCCGCCAACCACCTCGCCGACGTCACCGTCGTCCCCAACGGCGTGGCCGACCCCCACCTCAAGCCCGACATCCCCCGAACCGCCGACATCGTCTACCTCGGCCGCCTCGAGATCGCCCAGAAGGGAATCGATCTCTTGCTCACCGCATTCGCCCGGATCGCTCAACAGGTCGACGGTGATCTGCTGATTGCGGGAGACGGGCCGGACCGGAAGTCTATTGAAAAGTACGCTGCGGGAATCGGGATCGCCCATCGAGTGCGTTTCGCCGGTCGGGTGGAGGGTGCGCAGAAGTTCGAGCTGCTCGCCCAGGCCAGGGTGGTGGTGATGCCCTCGAGGTTTGAAACATTCGGCATCGTGGCGGTGGAGGCGTTGGCCTCGGGCACGCCGGTGGTGGCGTTCGACATCCCGTGTCTGCGGGCCGTCGTTCCGCCGGACTGCGGACGGCTGGTTCCGGCGTTCGACACGGCCCGCCTGGCCGAGGCGGTGCTGGAGCTACACGGCGACGAGGCTCGGATCGAGGCGATGGGGAGGCACGGGCGCGAGTTCGTGCGGCAGTTCGACTGGGATGAGATCACGGTGCGGCAGGAACGCGTCTACGAACGCGTCGCCCGCACAGCCGGTTCCGTGGGGAGCGGACGATGAAGAAGCAACGGGTCATCATCTCGATCTACGACGACGAGACGAACCCGTACTACGCAGGTGGGGGACCGGCGGTTGTTCGGCGGATAGCCGCTGCGCTGGCCCCGCACTACGACGTCGTGGTGATCACCGCCGGGAAGCGCTTCGCCCGTCGCGAGGTGGATGCGGTCACCTACATCTACCTTCCTGTTCTGCTGGCCGGTGGGCGGGGTAGCCAGGTGCTCTGGGGTATGGCCCTGCCTTTCGTGGCTCTGTTCGCCTCCTACGCGCTCTGGCTGGAGAGCTTCAACCCGCCGTTCTCCTCCAACTTCGTACCGTGGGTCACCCGGCGGCCGGTGATCGGCCTGGCTCAGTCGCTCTCCGCCCGCGTGATGGCCACCCGCTACCGCGTCGACTTTCCTCTCCGCCTAGAACGCCGGCTGTTGCGGCGTTACCGCGACATCGTCGTCCTCAATAACCACGACGCCGAGGTGGTCCGCCGAACGTCCCCGCAAACCAAAGTGCACGTGATCACCAATTGGGTCGAGATGCCGGACGCGGCCGTCGCCGACGCCAAGGACGGCGAGTACGCCGTCTACCTGGGCCGGATCGACGTCGGGATGAAGGGCCTGGATCTGCTTCTGGACGCTTACCGGCGGCACCCGGAGGGATTGTTGCCGCTGGTCATCGCGGGCAGTGGGGCCAAGCAGCAGGAGCAGTCGCTGGTCCGGCTGATCGAGGACAGCAAGGCGCCGGTGCGCTGGATCGGCAAGGTGGACGAGCAGGGCCGCGGCCGACTGCTCGATCAGGCTGCGTTCATGGTGGTGCCCTCACGGGAGGAGAGCTTCAGCCTGGCCGCCCTCGAAGCGCTCAGCTACGGGCGTCCCGTCATTCATTTCGACCTTCCCCAACTGGCCTGGATGCCGACCGGCTGCCACACCAGCGTCCCTCGTTTCGACGTCTCCGCGCTGGCCGGCGCGATCGCCGACTACTCACAGGACTCGGTGCGCCGTTCCGAGGAGGGCCGTCGCGGGTTCGACTTCGCCGAGGGGTTCAATCGGGCAAACCGCTCCACTTATCTCTCCTTGGTGCGGGAACGACTGTCCTGAACCGTAAAAACCGGTCCACACCGGGGCACCGGGCCTGGCAGAGTGATCCGCACAGCCCGTTGACAGGAGTTCTCGGCCATGGCCAGCAGCAGTCTGCCGTTCACCCGGGGCGGGAGGGTCGTCGCCGCCACCGGCGGGCTCTTCCTGCTCGACAGCTTCCTGCCCTGGCACCGGCTGTGCGTCGGGGTGCTGAACGCCAAGGTCTGCCGGGTCGACCAGGGCTGGGACACGTCGTTCTCCACCCTGGCCGCGATCGTGGTGCTGGCCCTGGTCGCCGAGGTGATCGCGGTGCAGCTGGCCGGGCTGCGGCTGCCCGACCCGGGCCGATGGACCTGGGGGCAGATCCGGATCGGCGTGTCGGCGGCGGCCAATGCACTCGTGCTGCTTCAGCTGCTGGCAGGCGACGGCAACCTGCACCGCGCCTACGGCAGCTTCCTCGGGCTCCTGCTGACGGCCGGTCTCACCTACGGCAGCTACCTGCGCAGCAACGAGTCGACGGCGATAACCCTGCCCCGCTGAACCCTGGGGTCAGGACGTCCCGGACGGCAGGTAGACGTACTCGTCCAGCGCGGGGATGCGCCGCCCGAGCTCGGCCCGGGTGTGCGTGCTGTAGCGCTCCAGCAGCCCGGCCTTGGAATGCTGGTCCACGTCGAACTTGACCTGCTCCAGACCCGCCGGGACCGGGAAGTGGCCCTCCAGCTTCTGCGCGTCCGGCTGGTCGGCGTAGTACCCGACGGTGCGCTCGCGGGCCAGCTGCCAGCCGAGCTGGTTGGCCAGCACCCGGTCGACGTGACCGCTCAGGCCGAGCGGGGCCAGGATCACCGAGTCCTCGCTGGAGGCCAGCAGCACCCGCTGCGCCAGCTCGTCGAGCAGCGGCTCGTCGAGCGCGGAGACCACCCCGCCCATGATGTGCCGGCGGTAGGTCGGGTAGATCACCCCGAGCTCGGGCACCACCGTGGTGACCGGCTTGGGCACCTGCCGGTCGGGGCGGCCGCGGAACAGCGCGTCGGGCAGGCCGAAGTGGATGCCGGTGACGTTGATCGAGCGCAGGGCCAGCAGGTCCTCGGTGCGGCGCTGGTTGTACAGGGTCGGCGCCTGACGGGCGTTGCGCTTGGCCAGGTAGGCGCGGGCGGTGCGGGTCGGGGTGCCGTGCAGGCCGTGGGTGAACAGGGTCATCACCGTCACCGGGGCCACCGCCGACACCTGGGACAGGAAATAACCGCAGGAGAACGCCGCATCGCCGAGGTGCGCGGAGAGCACGATCACGGGGCGGTCAGACAAGGACTCCGGAGTGGTCACGGGGTCATCCTCTCGCATGAAGGGGCAGGACCGGGTCTCCGGCTCGGTAAACCGGGGCACCGCGGCCGGGGACGGCGCCGAGCACACTAATCTTTGGGCCCGGCCCGCCGCGAGGCGGGCGAGCTGAGACCGACACGGAGAAAGGTGCCATGACGACCCAGGCCGAGAGTTACGAGTTCCAGGTCGAGACCCGTCAGCTGCTGCAGCTGATGATCAACTCGATCTACTCGGACAAGGACCTCTTCCTGCGCGAGCTGATCTCGAACGCCTCGGACGCGCTGGACAAGCTGCGGCTGGAACGCTTCCACGACGACACGCTCGACGTCGACACCTCCGACCTGCACATCCGGATCGATCTGGACGCCGAGGCGCGCACCCTGACGATCGCCGACAACGGCATCGGGATGTCCCGGGACGAGGTCGTGGACCTGATCGGCAAGATCGCCAACTCCGGCACCGCCGAGTTCGTCCGCCAGCTCAAGGAGGCCCAGCGGGAGCAGGAGGGCGAACAGACCGAGGAGCTGATCGGCCGGTTCGGGGTCGGCTTCTACTCCAGCTTCATGGTCGCCGACCGGGTCACCCTGATCACCCGCCGGGCCGGGCAGAGCGAGGCCACCCAGTGGGAGTCGGCCGGCGAGGCGACGTACACGCTCCAGGCGCTGGACGATGCGCCCCAGGGCACGTCGATCACGCTGCACCTCAAGCCGGCGGACCCGGAGGACCGGCTCTTCGACTACACCGACCCGCGCAAGGTGCGGGAGATCGTCACTCGTTACTCGGACTTCATCACCTGGCCGATCCGGATGGTTCCGCTGGCGGCCCCCGAGGAGGAGGACGTCCCGGAGTTCGAGACGGTCAACTCCCGCAAGGCGCTGTGGACCCGCCCGGCCTCCGAGGTGACGGACGAGGAGTACGCCGAGTTCTACCGGCGGATCAGCCACGACTGGAACGACCCGCTGGAGACGATCCGGCTCAACATCGAGGGCACCCTGCAGTACCAGGCCCTGCTGTTCCTGCCCGAGCGGGCCACCGCGAACCTGTTCAGCCCGGACGCCAAGCACGGCGTGCAGCTCTACGTGAACCGGGTCTTCGTGATGGACGACGCGGAGGAACTGCTGCCCGGCTACCTGCGCTTCGTCAAGGGCGTGGTGGACTCCCAGGACCTCGCCCTGAACGTGTCCCGCGAGATCCTGCAGCAGGACCGGCAGATCGAGGCGATGCGCAAGCGGCTGACCAAGCGGGTGATCCAGGCGGTCAAGGGCCTGGCCACCAACGAGCCGGAGAAGTACGGCAAGTTCTGGGGCGAGTTCGGCCGGGTGCTGAAGGAGGGCCTGCTGCAGGACTTCGCCAACCGGGACGCGATCCTCGAGGTCTGCTCGTTCGAGACCACCGCGCAGGAGGAGCCGACCAGCCTCAAGGGGTACGTCGAGCGGATGCAGGAGGGGCAGGAGAAGATCTTCTTCCTCACCGGCGACTCCCGCCCGGCGCTCGAGAGCTCGCCCTACATGGAGGCCTTCAAGGCCAAGGGCCTGGAGGTACTGCTGCTCACCGACCCGATCGACGAGGTCTGGGTCGACGGGATGCCGGAGTTCGACGGCAAGCAGTTCCAGTCCATCGCCAAGGGCGAGATCGACCTCGACGAGTCCGGCGAGAGCGAGCGGGAGGAGCAGAAGGAGCAGTTCTCCGACCTGCTCACCTGGATGGGCGAGGTGCTGACCAAGGACGTGAAGGAGGTCCGCCTCTCGCACCGGCTGACCACCTCCCCGGCCTGCGTGGTCAGTGACCAGAACGACGCCACGCCGCAGCTGGTCCAGCTGTACAAGGCGATGGGCCAGGCGATTCCGCAGGAGCGGCGGATCCTCGAGCTGAACCCGTCTCACCCGCTGGTCGAGGGGCTGCGGACGGCCCACCAGGCCCGTCCGGAGGATGCCCGGCTGGCCGAGACGGCCGAGCTGGTGCACGGTATGGCGCTGCTGGCCGAAGGGACGCAGCCGGACGATCCGGCCCGCTTCGTCCAGCTGCTGGCCACCCAGCTGGGGGAGTCGCTGACGAAATGACCGAGGGCCCGGGGGAGCAGCTGATGGTTGACGAGTTCGGGCGGCCGGAGCCGCCGTTCGCAGGCACCGAGACCGAGACGCTGCTCGGCTTCCTGGAGTACCAACGGGCCACCTTCGCCTGGAAGACCGGCGGCCTCGACGCCGCCGGTCTTCGGGTGAGCGTCGCCGCGTCCAGCATGACCCTCGGCGGCATGATCAAGCACCTGGCCTACGTCGAGGACTGCTGGTGTCACATCCGCCTTTTCGACGCGGATCCGCCGGCTCCCTGGGACACGGTGGACTGGAGTGCGGACGAGGACTGGGACTGGCACTCGGCGGTGGACGACTCCCCGGAGCAGCTGGACGCCCTCTGGCAGGAGTCGGTCGCCCGGTCGAGGGCAGCGATCGCCTCGGCGATGGCCGCCGGCGGGATGGGGCACCTGGCCCGGTTCCGGTTCCGCGACGGCCGATCACCCAACCTACGCTGGATCGTCACCCACCTGATCGAGGAGTACGCGCGGCACAACGGGCACGCCGACCTGATCCGCGAGTCGATCGACGGGGTGGTCGGCGAGTAGGGACGATGCACAGGTGACACGCCGGTTGGTAACCGGTTGATCACTGTGCGCATCACTACCATCTGCGCAGTGTCCTTGCCTCGAAAACCCGCCGCGGTCGTCCTCTGTCTGGCTTTTTGTACCCTTTGGGCAAAGCCCGCTCAGGCCAGCACGATTGAGAACGTCCGTTGGTTGGTCCCGCAGAAATCGGCGGTTTCCGGCGGCGCCCCCAAGGTGACGTGGCCGGTCAAGGGGCGGGCCCGGATCGTCGTTCCGGGGGTGGGCACAATGGGCAACAAGGACAGCGGGGTGAAATCGGTCCCGATCGCCAGCGTCACCAAAGTGATGACGGCTTATACGATTCTGGCCGATCACCCGCTCGCTCCGGGAGACGAAGGCCCGGTCATCACCGTGACCAGTGCCGAGGCGGCGTCCTACCCGAAACGCAAGGCCGCGGGCGAGTCTCTGGTGAAAGTCCGGGCGGGCCTGAAGATCACCGAACGCCAGGCGCTGGAAGCCCTTCTGATCCGCTCGGGCAACAACATGGCGGACATCCTCGGCCGGTGGGACGCGGGTTCGCCGAAGGAATTTGTGGCCAAGATGAACGATCGGGCTGCCGAAATGGGTCTGGTCTCCACCTCTTTCGCTGATCCGTCCGGGCTGAGCTCGAAGTCCCGCAGCAGCGCGATCGACCTGCTGGAACTGGCCGTGGCGGCGATGAAGGACAAGACGTTCGCCCAGATCGTCGCCACCCCCAAGGTCAAGATCCCGATGAACACCCTGACCACGACCAACAAACTGCTCGGCCGGAACGGCGTGATCGGGATCAAGACCGGGTCGACCGACGCGGCCGGCGGATGCCTGCTCTGGGCCGCGACCGACGAGGTGGCCGGCGAGACCTACACGATCTTCGGGGTCATGCTCGGAGCGCCCGGCCCGCTGATCCTCACCAATGCGCTCCGGGCCAGCGAGAAGATGGTGGTCTCGGCGCGGCAGGCGCTGCGGCGGGTCACCCTGATCCAGTCGGGAACGCCGATTCTGTCGGTGACCGGTCCGGACGGGGTGGTGACCCAGTACGGAGTGGCGAAATCCGTTGCGGTGACGGGGTGGTCCGGGATGAAGTACCAGCTCGGGCTGCCGGCCGATGCAAACGGCACCGGCACCCCGACCGAGATCACCGTTCGTACCAGTGGCGACTCGATCGGGGTACCCCTGGAGCCGCTTTCCTAGCTCTGCTCAGCGGCCGCGTCGGTGATGACCTTGGCCACCTCGGCCGGGTGGGTCTGCATCAGCAGGTGCGGTCCGTCCAACTCGATCACGTGCTGGATCCCGGCCCGCTTGTAGCCGAACCGCTCCACGTCGGGGTTGATCGTGTGGTCCGCCGCCGCCACGATGGCCCAGGCCGGCTTGGTCTTCCAAGCGGCGACCGAGGCACCCTCGCCAAAAGCGGCTCCGGCCAGCGGACGCTGGGAGACGGCCAGTACCTCGGCCACCTTCGGGTCCAGACCGGCCGCGAAAACCTCGGCGAACGCCGGAATCTCGACGGAGAACTCGGGTCCGTCGGCTGGGGTGTCGGTCTGCACCAGGTGAGCGGCGAGGTCGGAGTCCGGGAACCCACCCTGCAGCTGGCCCAGGCTCTCGCCCTCCTCCAGCACGTAACCGGCGACATAGACCAGCGCGGCGACGTTCTCGGCCACGCCCGCCACGGTGATCACGGCGCCGCCGTAGGAGTGCCCGGCGAGGACGACCGGGCCCTCGACCCGCTCGACCACGGAACGGATGTAGGCCGCATCCCCGCTCAGGGTGCGGTTCGGAACGGACGGGACGAGGACCGGGTAGCCCTGGTCGAGCAGGATCCGGGTGACCGGCCCCCAGCTCGCGGCATCGGCGAACGCGCCGTGGACCAGGACGATCGTGGGTTTGGACTCAGGCATGGGAGTGCTCCTTAGACAAGCGGGACTCCAGTCTGGCTCCGCCGGTGGCCGGGCGACCCCCCGTGCACGGACCAGAAACCCTCGATATCCGCCGTCACCGGTCCCGGCTCCCAGGGTGATGAGTCATGATGACGGGGCGGTCAGCGCCGATCGGACCAGCAACGGGACGGATTGGGGCATTTTCGGTGGCTTCGCGAGGCAGGCGGCAACGCATCGGCATTCTCGTCTTCGACTATGTCAAGATGCTCGACTTCGCCGGTCCGGCCGAGGTTTTCGTCGAGGCCAACCAGACCGCCGGTAACTACGAGGTGGTCCTCGTCTCACCCGACGGCAAGCCGGTGCAGACGTCGATCGGCGCCCGGGTCGAGGCCGGGAGCGATCCGGGCGGCGTCGGTGAGCTGGACACCCTGGTGCTGCCGGGCAGCGAGTCGGCTCCGCCCGCCTTCATCACCCCCGCCGTGCTCGAGGCCGCGCGCACGCTGGTGCCTCGGGCCCGTCGGGTGACCAGCATCTGCAGCGGTGCCTTCGTGCTGGCCGAACTCGGCCTTCTGGACGGGCGCCGGGCCACCACGCACTGGAAGTTCACCGGGCGCCTGGCCAAGGAGTACCCGTCGGTGCTGGTCGAGCCGGACTCGATCTTCGTGCGCGACGGCAACGTCTACAGCTCGGCCGGGGTGGTCGCCGGCATCGACCTCGGCCTGGCCCTGGTCGAGGAGGACCACGGTGCCGACGCAGCCCGCGCCGTCGCCCAGTCGCTGCTGGTCTATCTCCAGCGGGCCGGTGGCCAGTCGCAGTTCTCCGCCCAGCTGGCCGGGCCGGCGCCCCGAACCCCGGTGGTGCGCACCGTGGTCGACCTGATCCAGGAGGATCCGACGCGCCCGTTCACCGCGCAGGACCTGGCCGACCACGTCCGGGTCAGCGTGCGGCACCTGGCCCGACGGTTCCGCGAGGAGCTGGACGCCACCCCGATGGAGTACCTGGCCGGCATCCGGTTCGAGGTCGCCCGCGCGAAGCTGGACGGTGGCGCCACCGTCGCCCAGGCGGCCCAGCTCGCCGGGTACGGCAATGCCGAGGCTCTGCGACGCGCCTTCGTCGCCCGCCTCGGCATCTCGCCGCTCCGGTATCAGCAGAGGTTCCGCTCCACCACCACCCGCGGAAATCAGGAACTTTCGCATTAGGGACGCTGGTGGTCACCGATGCGGAGTCGTGGGACGAAAGCGTCCGGTGGCCAACAGGAAGAGGGACAGGAACGCCAGGCCGGTGGCCAGCACGGTGAATGCGGTGAAGACCAGGACCAGGACGCCGGCGGCGGCGACGGTACCGATCACCAGCAGGGCGCCCGCTGCGGCCAGGTGCGGCCAGTCGGCCTCGGCGAACCGATGGGTGGAAACGGCCAGCAGGTAGAAGGCGGTCAGGTAGACCCCGCTGAGAAACAGCACGATTGCGGGGTGGCCCAGCGTGGTGGTCGAGCAGAGCATGCTGTCGCAGCCGAACTCGTGGGTCAGCACGGCGAAGGACACCACCGCCGCGTCGCCGACCAATGGGGTGAGGAAGTACAGGCTTCGGCCGATCTTGCGCGGTAGCGGGCGCGGGCCGGTTTCGGTGGGGGCGGTCTCGCGATCGGCGGCCGTCCGCTCGATCACGGTTCCTTGGGTGGGCATGAAGGGCTCCTTGGTCGTGAGCCCGGCGACCGGCGGGGTGTCCGGTACCGGGAGTGATACGGCCAAGTGTGAAAGATTCCTGGTGCTGCTGTCATTCGATGGATTTGCCGCGGAACCGGATGGAACCGCTACGGATCCATCCGGCCCGCTCAGCCGAGTGGGGCGTCCTGCGCGGCCGCCAGTTCGGCCACCAAGAGGTCGCCCGCACCCAGCGCCGGGGCCAGAATGCTGCTGTCGTCGTTCTCGTCCGTCTCTTCCGGCATCGGCCATTGGGCGGCCTGCAACAGGTCCAGTAGCGCGGAATCGCCCAAGTCGGAGAGTTGTTCGTAGCGTCGACGGCCCAGCCCGGTTGCGGCCGGGACGCCGATCCGGGCCCGCACTTCACCGGCGGGTAGGAGCAGCCGGCCGATGTCCCGGACCCGTGCCACCGGCCGGACCGAAACCGTCCGGAGCCGGGCCTCGGCCACCAGGTACCGCCATTCCCGCAAGGCCAGAATGGCTCTCCGGGCATTCTGCAACGCCGGATCCGTGTCCGAGGCAGCGGGTTGCCGTTCGCTCAGCGCATCGAACACATCCACCCGAACCGCATCCAGATTGACCGCGTCCTGGCCGGGCGGGATCCGAAGCACCCCGCGAAGGCTCGGCTTCCACTCTCCGAGGTGGTCGCCGGTGTGCAAGGTGAGCAGCGCTTCGCCGTGCGCCCGGCCGCTTCTCCGGTCGACCAGCCGGGCCAGGATCCGGCCGCCGGCGCCGTGCTCCGCCGCGAAGTGCCCGAACACCGGCACATCCACGATCACGGTGCGCACGTTCCGGACCTCACCCGACCCGGCCGGTCGTACCGTGATCTCCGGTCGGTCCGGGTCCGCGTCCATCATCAGGATCCGGGCCGGTACCTGCCGCGGATCGATCAGACCGGCGGGAGTGGTCTCGGCCGACGGATTTCGGCGCCGGATGGGCAGGGGGCGGGGAGCCGGTCGATGATCCGGGCGCACGGATTCCGGCTGGGCCCGGCACAGATCGTCCCAGGCCTCGATCACCAGACCCAGATCCCGATCCCCGCCGCGAACCTCCGTCATCAGCGCCACGTAACCATGGACAAGGCGTCGCAATCCCTCCCGCAGCGCCGGCGCAACCGGCTTGATCTGCGGGCGGATCCGGCGGATGTATGAGGCCAGCCCCGGAGCCGCGCGCCGGGTCAGAGTGAGCGCCCGAGCGAGAATCTCGGTGCGCGTGGCCCCTTCGGGCAACGTGAGGGCGGCCCGGATGCGCGCAACCCCTCGTTCCGCGTCCACCAGCGACTGATCCAGAGGCAGTTGCAGCCAGCGGTCCAGCGCGTCGGCGACCGCGACCCGGAGCCAGGGCCCGGCGGCCGACGGATCGACCTCGAGCCGGCTGCCCTCGATCGCCGGTCCGCCGACCAGCCCGAGCAGGCCGACCGGATCGGCCGTGGCCCGCAGGTAGGCATTGATCCGATCGGTCGCGGCGACCCCGATCAGGTCGCGAATCAGGTCCTGCGCCAGATCGTTCCAGGACGCCACGGTGAATGATCGCCAACGGTGCGGGGTCGTGAGGTCGACACTGACCCGGACGCCCGCCGCGATCAGCGTCTCGTGCCGAAGTTCGCTCGCCGGAAGCTCCAGCCCGGCGGAGAACATCACCTCAGGCTCGACATCGTGACGATCTCCGGGGGAGAGCGTCACGGAAACCTTCATCAGCGGCCTCACCTTCGGATCCCGGGTAGAGCTGACGCAGAAGTGATTCTTCAGCGAGGGTGATGGCCGGATCGCTGAACGCGACTGAATTTCAGTGGCGGGAGACAAGACCGATCGTCTCACCAGTAGGCGTCAGTATCCAGAGCTGACCTCCGAAATTCTCAGGTGAGCGGAGCCGTACCGGAGCACTCCTGAGCAAATCGCCACGCCTCGACACACCCGGTCCGCGACGGGAAGCGCTGCACGACAGCATGTCTCGACCCAAGGCGCCAGGACGAAGCATGCTGAGTGCTCAGCCCTTCCAGGGCCAGAGCCTTCAGCCCGGGATAACCCCCGATGTCAGCCCACACCGAGTCGCTCACACCTCCCTGCGTCGGATCCGCGAACCGGCGCAGTTTGCTTGCCCTCTCGCACAGGTTCTTCCGCGTCGGCTGATGCAGCGTCCGCGGCAGACTGATCCCAAACCCCTGCAACAGACTCGGCGAGATCTGCCTCCGCCAGGTCTCGGGCGCGAACTCCACCCAGACCAGAAACTCCAAACAGGCCCGCACCAAAGCATCCCGAGCACTGCCGTACAGGTGCGGCCGCCGCCGCAACTGCCCCAACTCGGTCTGCTCCCGCCAGGTGATCCGGGACAGCGTCAGCGTCAGCCGCCCTTCATGGTGACCGTCCTGCTGCTGGTCTCCGCGGGCCCCCAGCAACATCGTGGTGGACTCGAACAACGCCGTCACATCCCCGGTGTCCGGGTCGGTCGAGGTGAGCGGCGACGGCAGGATCCGAGCCGCATCGCCCAGGTTCTCCCACGCCCGATCCAGATCCCCGACCGTCTGCTGAAACATGCTCAACGCCAGCAGCCGGGTCAGCGCCGCCAGCCCGTGCGTCGAGGTGCCGTCCGCCCCGAGCAGCACCAGCACCTCCCTCCAGTCCCCGGTCTCGAGTCGCTGGGCGCACCGATGAAGATTGCGGAACGGGCCGTCCGGCCCGTAGGGAGACGCGACCTCGGCCCGGGGCCGCGGTGGAATCGGTGGAATCATCGCCGTCCACCCCCTTGCCTTCCGTTGTCATGCCCCGGGTCGCCGCCGGAACACGTTCGATGTGACATGACCTAGCCCTCCGAGCTGGACGAGGCTGCGTCTCAACCACCTGAGAACCTGCCGAGAGATGTCGTGACCTGGATCGATGAGGATCGGCGCGAGGCCTGCGAGGTGCGGGGCGGTGCGAGGGTGACCAGGTGTGCTCTTGACACTGGCACTTGTACATCCGGGTACGTACCATTTATCCCACTCCAGGATGCAATCGCCATTGGCAATTGACAAGCACTGATCAGAGCGGGGTGCCATGCCCGGTACACGCCCGAACCCCACCGCCAGTCGCCGCGCTCTGGCGGCCCGGCTCCGCCGCATGCGGCTGACGGCTGGGAAGAGTACGGACGACGCGGCGCGGGAGCTTCTCGTGAGTCCGTCCAAGATCTCGCGCCTCGAGAGTGGCGACCGAATGCCGCAGCCGCGGGACGTGCGTGACCTGGCGCGGTACTACGGAGCGTCTGAGCAAGAGGTCGGGCAGTTGCAGGAGCTGGTCCTGGAGGCGCGCCGGAAAGGCTGGTGGGAGGAGTTCAGTACGCACGACGAGCAGTCGGAGACCTACTACGGCCTTGAGACCGCCGCCACGAGGATAGACATGTTCGAGAACCTCCGGTGGCCGGGACTGCTGCAGACTCCCGAAATGACCCGGGCGCTGCTGGGTAATCTGCGCCCCGAGGGGGAACTCGGAGAACTCTTCATCGAGGACCAGGTAACCCTGCGCCGCAAACGCCAGGAGCGCCTTCTGAGCGGCGAGATGTCGTTCCATGTGGTGGTCGACGAGGCAATGTTCCACCGCCCGATGGGAGACGGGGTGGTGGAACGGCAGGTCCGGAGAATGATTGAACTTTCTTCGGACCTGACCAGTCTGAAGCTGCAGGTGGTCCCGTTCTCCAAGGGCTGCTATCCCGGCCTGGACGGATCATTCCACATCCTGAGCGCCTTCGAGCCGACTGATCTGGGGCCCACTGTGCTGGTCGAGGGCCTGCTCGGGGTGCGTCTGATCGAGCACCCCAAGGCGGTCGAGCACTACCGGGTCGTTTTCAACAGTATCGCCGTGAAGAACGCGCTTCCTCCGGTCGAGAGCACGGCGTGGCTGAAGGCCTTCCTCCGCGCCCTGGCCGGCGGCTGAGCTCTTGGCGGTGAAGCCGGTGGAGAAGGGCGGCATGTTCGGCCGCCCTCCTCACCGGGTGAGAAAGAAATTCGGCGGTCGGGTCAGACGTCGAATTCGGCGTTTCGGACACCGGCCACAAAAGCGGCCCACTCGTCGGTGTCGAAGGTGATCGCTGCCTCGGGCTTCTGAGAATTGCGAACCCGAATGACCCCTGAGTCTCTTGAGACCTGTACTTGCACACAGGTTCCGGAGGAGCAGAAGCTCGACACTTTCCATTCGCCGGACGTGACAGTTCTGGGGTCGGCGTAATCACCGGACATGCGCGGGGTCCTCTGCTATAGGAGTCAGCGACGCCTGACTTCATTGTCAGCCCCGTGTAAACCATTTCAACGCCATGATATTGACATGGGCAAATGGCGGCCACGGATTGGCAGAATCCTAAAGGAGCTGAGGTTACTTCAGAGCTCAATTCGCAACGATAGCGGCGTGTCGGATAGGCCTGACCAAATATCCAGGACTGCACCTGTGGGTGACGGGAACGCGACGGATTCGTGATCTCATTGTAACGAAACGATCACTCTGTGTTGGATGATCGTAGAGGGATCGGGGGCAGGTAAGCGGTAAGTGTTGTTGGCATCCACTCGTCTGGTCCAACCGGATCGCCGCACGAGTGCTGTTGCAGGGCCAGAACGCGCCTTGTTTCGCTGCCGAGCCCCTACCTACCGTGATCGAGGGGAGCGTTAAGGCGGAGGAGGAGCCATGTCTGAGCAATGCGGGATGTCATCGGCGGGACGGTGGAAACGGTCCAGCAC
Organism: Kineosporia aurantiaca JCM 3230; assembly: GCA_000719025.1. Lineage (GTDB taxonomy): Bacteria > Actinomycetota > Actinomycetes > Actinomycetales > Kineosporiaceae > Kineosporia > Kineosporia aurantiaca. The sequence goes on along the minus strand of JODP01000005.1, from coordinate 479,437 downwards.
CTGTTCGAACGGCCAGTGTGTCGAACTGGCCGTGACCTCGCGGGCCGTCCATCTGCGGGACAGCCGGAACGGCCAGAACTACATTACCTTCAACCGGTCCGACTGGGTCGGGTTTGTGGCCGAGGCCCAAGGGCACTCGAGGGCTGCCGAGACCAGCGCTATTCGCGTATCGGGCGGCTCGGACGACGTCGAGGTGGCTTGTCGTGACAGTGACGAGTCGCTGACTTTCTCGCGTTGTGACTGGGACATCTTCCTGGAGGGCGTCCGCGCCGGCGAGTTCGACCTCTAGAACGCGCTGATGGGGACGGTGTAAACCACGCCGCCCCCATCGTTGCGCTCAAGAGTCAGCCCTTATGACCGCCCGCTGAAGAACGAAACCGCCTCCCGCAGAGCCAGATCCGTCAGTTCCGGATCATGCCGCGCCCCAATGTCGCGCATAAAGGCATGCTCGCCGCCGGCGTAGACATGAAGCTCCGTGTCCTCCAGTCCGGCCGCGTAGAGCGCTGAGATCACCTGGAGGCGGGCCGGGGCGGGCACGTGCGGGTCCTTGGAGCCGAAGATGATGAACAGCCGGCCCTTGATCTCGCCCGCTCGGGAGAGGGAATCGGCAACGTCGGCGCCGAGTTTCCCGTCCTGCAGCCCGGTCGGGTAGAAGCAGACGGTGGCCGCGACGCGTTCGTCGAAGGCGGCGCGGAAGGCCAGGTGGCCGCCGAGGCAGAAGCCGGTGACCAGGACCTCGGTGACGTCGGGGCGGGCCGCGAGGTAGTCGAGGGCACTGGTGCGGTCCTCGTCGTACTCGGCGGTGGGCATCGAGGCGGCGCCGGCCAGGCCCCGGGCCTTGCCGTCGTCGTCGAATTCGAGGGCGACACCGGCGAGTTCGCCGCGGGGGTAGATCTCGGGGACGAGGACCAGGAATCCGGAGGCGGCCAGGCGGCGGGCCGTGCGGAGGGTGGACTCGGTCAGCTGGAAGATGTCGGTGTAGAGCAGGACGCCGGGGCGGGGGAGGCCGTCGGCGGGGGCGATCACGACCGATTTGATCTCGTGGCCGGCCCCTGGGACCGACACTCTTTCCTCACGAAGCTTCACGGCACCGGACCCTACTCCGCGGCTCCGACGGGCAGGCGGGCCTACTCAAGCGTAACGCAAAGTTAAATCCTGATTGCTGACTGTGTATCTGCTGAGCGCAGGTCGCTCTCCTCTACGGGTGCCGGGCCTGCCCGCCCGGCTATCCGATCAGGGAGCTTCCCATGCCCAGAACGCCTTCGCGCGGCCGGAACCGCGCACTTGTCCTCAGCTTGGTCACCGCGACCACCGGCGCCGCCGTGCTGATGCCGGTCGTCAGTGCGCAGGCCGCCCCGAATGCGGCCGCTCTCACCGCCACCGTGTACAAGGTCGTGCAGGAGGGACTTACCGCCGACGCAGCGGCGACACTGGCGAAGAACGCCGGGGTCGGTAATGCCCTGCGCCCGGACGGTTCCTTCGCCTTCACCGACGAGAAGCGCTTCGGCCGGGTGCCGGCCAAGGCGGTGAGCCGGGGAGTGGACGAGTCCGGCCAGGCCACGCTGTCCGAGGCGGTCGACTTCGACGCGCTCGGACAGATCACGACAATTTCGGACGACGAGGCCCTTCGGCGGGCCAAGAGCATCCTTTCGGTACCCAAGGGGTACGGGGCGGTGCCGTCGGTCGATCACACGCAGGTGGATCAGAGCGATGCCCGCGGAAAGGTGATCCGTAGCGTCAATCTCGACACCACCGTCTCCTACCAGCTGACGCTGGGTGGGGTGCCGGTGGTCGGGCCGGGGGCGAAGCAGCGGGCCTCGTTCGCCGGTGACGGCAGTGTGGTTCAGCTCAGCCAGGCGGTGCGCCAGGTCGAGGCCTCGGACAAGGTCGAGATCATCAGCCCGGAGCAGGCGCAGGCCGCGTGCATCCAGCTCTACGGGGCCAAGGTCCGGCAGAACACGCCCGTTCTCGGCTACTACGCCCCGGCGCTGAGTGCGGTCCGGGGGAGTGGGCAGGGCACGGTGGGGGCGCTTCTTCCGCACTACATCTGCCAGCCCACCGGCCAGTTGAGCACCGACAGCAAGTACCTGGGGAAGACGGTGTCGGCCGCGCCGTCGCTGGCTCCCACAGTTGCTCTGAAGGCGTCCGGCAACGGCCGGACGGTGTCGGCGAGCGCCGGGGTGCGGGGTGGCTCGGCGCCGTACTCGTACAGCTGGGCCTCGTCCTCAGTGGCCCTGGACGACCCGAAGACCGCGGAGATCAGGTACTCCGGGCAGCCCCGGGATCTGGCCACGGCCTTCACCGAGACCCTGACCGTCACCGTGACCGACGCGAACGGCCTGACCACGACCGCGCACGTCGATCTGCCGAACCTGAAGGGGGACGCTTCGGCGACCGGGGTTCAGGGCGGCAACGGGGGTGCGCTGGCCACCAACGGGATTGAGCAGACGGTGGACGAGTGGCAGTGCGCGCAGGACAGCGCGAACGGGTTCAAGTCGGTGATCCAGTCGAAGGGGCACACCGTGTCCTTCGACTTCCGGGGCGCCAGCGCCTTTGAGAAGGACTTCAAGGACAAGAACCAGAACGGCTGGGACGCCAGCTACGTCGACAAGGTGGATGCCCAGTGGTACACCGGCCACGGCTGGTCGGGCGGCTTCACCTTCAAGGGCAACCACGACGACACCAGCATCACGCCGGCCGACGCCCGCTGGGGGGACGACAACCTGGAGTGGCTGCAGCTGGAGAGCTGCGAGGTGCTGAAGGACACCAACGGCGCCCACGACTACTTCGGCCGCTGGGGCAAGTCCTTCCAGGGGCTGCACCTGATGAACGGGTTCGACACCAGCGCCTACTGCCTGAACGGCGGCACCGGGGCCCGGTTCGCGAACTACCTGTTCCCGGAGAAGTTCCTCTGGTGGACGGTGCGGCCGGCCCTCACCGTGCAGCAGGCCTGGGCGTCGATGGCCAACGACCTGGAGCCGAGCGGGGTGCGCTGGCGTTCGATGAGCCCGGCCACCACGGGCTGGGTCACCAACCTGGGTGACCACTACTGGGGCCAGGGCTCGGTCGGCCCGGACATCCGCCCCGGGAGCACGACCAGCCCGCTGATCGGCTACGTCTCGGTGAGCGGCGTCGTCTGATCTGATCCGCGAAAGGCCCGCCCCCATAACGGGAGCGGGCCTTTCGCCGGTAGAAGGACAGCCCGGTTCGCTCGGACGGCCGATATCCAGAGATACCCGCCGGGGCTCATCTGAGCATGACGACGAGCACGATCTCCGCCGAACTCACCGATCCGGCCGCGCAGGCCCTGATGGCCGACTGGCTGGCCGCCGGGACGATCGTCGGCCACGGCTTCGCCAACTTCTACGCGATCACCGCGCGCCCGGAGGCTGAGTGGGTGCGCCGGGTTAATGTGATGAAGGGACGCCCGGCGGATCAGGTGGGCAGCATTGCCGTGCCGCCCTCCCGGATCGCGGAGCAGTTCGACTGGACGATGGTCCCGGACCGCCGGAAAATCCTCAGCGTGATCGATACCTTCTACGGGATCGGTCCTTTCGGGTTCCGGGGGCCCGCCGCCCCCCACATCCCCGACCATCTCACCCAGGTCCAGGACGGCGTCCGTACCGTGCAGGTCATCGCCCCGGGCTACGCCTGCCCGTCGAACGCGTTCCTGGCCCGCTGTTTGGACGCGGCCGGAACCGATCTGCTCTACGTCACCTCGGCCAACCGTTCCCGCCACAGCATCGGCGCGGATGACTCCCCAGCCCATTGGCGGGCCGCCGGTTTGCTGGAGGAATTCGGGCATGAGCCGGACTTCGCCCTGCTGGAGCACAAGGACGAGGAAGCCACCCGGGCCGCTTACCCGCGCTTCGCCCCGATGTCCACCAGCGTGCTGAGCTTCGGCGCCGAAGGCGTGCAGCTCGAGCGGCACGGATCCCTGATGGTGGACGATATTCGCGAGGTGCTGACCGGTTTCGGCCTCGGGATCGGCCCGGTCCCGAAAAGGCTGATTTCCCGGGTCTACTGACGAATCCCGGCCACGACCACCGGTTCGGACTCCGTCCAGCGCACCGACAGGGTCTGGGTGACCCCGGTGAGCTCGTTCCCGACCACCCGGGCCACGACCAGCACCGGCCCGCCGGTCGTCACCACGGTGTACCCGACCTCGTCGTGCGGCTGGGCCCCGACCACTGCGGGCACCTCGGTGCCGGGCGTACCGCTCCCAACTGCCGTCGCGGTCGGGGTGCGCTCAACTCTTCCGCCCTCACCATCGTCCACCATTTCGGAGGCTTGTGACCCACCGGTGAGGATTACCCCAGCCACGACTGATGCCCACAACGGGTCGCCGCAGCCGTCGTACACCCAGCGGGTGCCCAGGACGGAGTGCTCGAGGGTGCCGATCAGGTGCTCGTCCGCGCCGGGCAACGGCTCGGCGCGGTAGGTGGCGGGGACGTGCAGAACGGTCCCGTTGTCCGCGGCCAGCAGGAAGGTCTCGATCCCGACCTGGCCGTCCGGGTCGTCGAAACGGTAGGCGCCGGCGTTCCGTACCCCGGAAACGTCATCCGCCCAGGAACGCGAGCGAAGCCAAGGTGTGAGTAGCTCGATCTTCGACGGGGTAAGCGTCGCCTTGTGGATGAGAGCCATACGAAGACCCTAATGCGACGGCCACAACCCACGCGCGCAGAATGTCCACGACACGAGCAGACGCGGGCAGACGCGGGCAACGGCGCGAAGGGTAGACGTGCGAGACCTTTACGAGGTGATGTTCCGCCGTCGCGACGTGCGGGCCGAGTTCACCGGTGAACCGGTGGACGACGAGACGTTGGGTCGTGTGCTGGCGGCGGCGCATTCCGCCCCGAGCGTGGGAATGTCGCAGCCCTGGGACTTCCTGCTGATCCGCGACCGCTCCACCCGGCAGGCCTTCTTCGACCACGTACAGCAGGAACGCGCGGTATTCGCGGCCGAGCTGACCGGCGAGGAAGCCGAGCGCTTCGAGCGGATCAAGATTGACGGGGTACTGGAGTCGAGCCTTTCCGTGGTCGTCACCTACGACGATTCGCGCGCCGGCCCGGCCGTGCTCGGGCGGCACGCGATCGCCGACGCCGGGCTGTACTCGGTCTGTCTGGCGATCCAGAACCTCTGGCTCGCCGCGACCGCCGAGAACCTGGGCGTGGGCTGGGTCTCCTTCTACCGGGAGCCGTTCCTGGCCGATCTGCTCGGCATCCCCGACGGGGTGCGGCCGGTGGCCTGGCTCTGCCTCGGCCCGGTCACCGACCTGCAGGAAGTGCCCGACCTGGAACGGCACGGCTGGCGGCGCCGGGCCCCGCTGGCGAACTTCCTGCACGACGAGAAGTGGTGATCACGGCCCACCCTTCCAGTGCTCGATCCGGTGGTGGTCCGGGGTGAAGCCGTGGTCGACGCCCCAGAGCACGGCCTGGGTCCGGCTGCCCACCCCGATCTTGCGGTAGATACTGCGGATGTAGGACTTGATCGTGTTCGGGCTGAGGAAGGTCAGGTCGGCCACCTGGGCGTTGCTCATGCCCTGGGTGATCAGCGCGAGCACCTCGGCCTCGCGGTCGGTCAGGCCCTCGCCCCGGCCCGGCCAGTCCAGCCCGGGTGCGGTGCGGGCGCGCGGGGCCTGCTCGCTGATCACCAGCTCGCCGGCGTGCACCGCCTCCAGCGCCGCCACCAGGTCCCGGGCCTTCAGCGTCTTGGACAGGTAGCCGTGCATGCCCTGCTCCCGGGCCCGTTGGATCAGCGCCGGATGGAAGTTCCAGGTGTAGACCACCACCCGCCGGGCCCGCGGGTTGCGCACCAGCGTGCTCAGTTCGTCGACGTCGGACTCGGGCTGGGCGAACGTGTCGTAGAGGACGATGTCGACCTGGTCGGCCACGCCCTCGTTGGTGTCGATCTCGGCGATCAGCACCCGGTCCCGGTAACCGTCGATCATCGTGGCCAGGCCCCGGGCCACCACGTCGTAGTCGTTGACCAACGCGATCAGGATCGGCGGCTTCGTCACGTCGGCAACCGTAACCCTCCTTTGGGGTGTGGCGGACCCTCCCCAGGGGTGGTTCCGTGAGACGAGGACGGCAAGGCAGTCAATCTCGGGAGGACCCCCATGCTCGGCCTGATCATCACGCTCATCATCGTCGGCCTGATCGCCGGGGCGGTAGCCCGCCTGCTGGTGCCCGGACGGCAGGAGATGTCGATCCTGACCACCATCGCAATCGGCATCGTCGGCTCGTTCGTCGGTGGCCTGCTCGGATACGTCATCTTCCACAAGGACGCCGACGACGGCTTCTTCCAGCCCTCGGGCCTGATCGGCTCGATCATCGGAACCATCATCGTCCTGCTGGTCTGGATGAATCTGGGTCGCCGCCGGGCCATCTGAGCCCAGTCAGCTCCGGAGCCCGCCGCGTTGGCCACGCACGGCGGGCTCCGGTCCGTTCTCATTCGCCAATGAGAACCGACACCGGCCCGACCGACAACGTTCCGTCGTTCAGCGGAACACAGCGGATCCCGCCCTTACCCCGAAGCGCCTTGAACGCCCCCGGCCCGACCGACACGTCCATCCAGGCGCACGGGTTGGCCCGGCGCTTCACCGCGAACGAAACCGGTCCACTGCCGGAGTCCAGGGTCAGGACCTGCCCGACCAGATCGTCCACCGGGATGCCGGCCACCAGAATGTTGCGCCGCACCTGAAGCAATCCCACCCCCGCCGGAAGTGACTCCTGGGCGATCAGCGTGACCGCCGCGTCCCGATGCGCGGTCTTGCCGAAGTACCGGTCCCCGACCAGCCCCAACCCCGCGCGGACCCGGACCTCGTTCACCAGTTCGCCGGGTGGCGCGGGCGCCGGCCCGTCCGACGGCCGCCCCTCGAACCGGTGGATCGGGGACACCAGCAGCTCGACGATCCGGGGCACAGCCCGAGATTAGCGCCACTCAGCCGTGTCAATTCCGCCCCGATCGTCACTCAGGGCAACAAAAGGTCCACTCGTAGCGGGCGGGTCGGGCAATGTTCAACCTTCCGTCGGCTCCAGCTTGCCTGGGCGCGAAAACCTCAGGCGTCCTTCCGCCCGCGCACCTGGGGAGTCACCGCAATGGCAGGTCACGACCACGAGCACGACCATGAGCACGGACACCACCATCACCACCACCCGGCTCCGGAGGAGGCGGGCCCCGCGCTCGACCTGAACGTCCCGGACGGTGAGCTCAACCCGGCCGAACTCCGCCGGCGCGGCTTCCTGCGCTCGGCCGGTCTGCTCGGGGCCGGGGCGGCCACGATCGGCGGCCTGGGGCTGTCCGGCTCGACCGCCGCCGCGGCCGACGCCCGGACCCAGAACGCGAGGACCCCGAAGGGTGGCTACCACTGGCTGGCCGGTGACCACCACATCCACACCCAGTACTCCGAGGACGCCCAGTACCGGGTGATCGACCACGTCCGGCACGCCAATGGGTTCGGCCTGGACTGGATGGTGATCACCGACCACGGTTCGGCCGGCCACGCCAAGATCGGGGTCGACAAGGTCAACCCGGACATCAAGGCGGCCCGCAAGGCGGTTCCGGACACCCTGGTCTTCCAGGGCCTGGAGTGGAACATCCCGTCGGCCGAGCACGGCACCGTGTTCGTGCACCCGGGCAGCAACGAGGTCGAGGTGCTCAAGGCGTTCGAGAACGCCTACGACGGTGCGGTGAAGGGCGCCACCGCCAGCAGCCCGGCCAACGAGAAGCTGGCCCTGCAGGGTCTGCACTTCCTGGCCGACGCGGTGGACAAGAAGCGGGTCCAGGACGCGTTGTTCCTGGCCAACCACCCGGCCCGCAAGGGCCTGGACTCGCCGCACGAGATCCGGGGTTGGCGGGACGCGGCCCCGAAGATCGCGATCGGCTTCGAGGGCGCGCCCGGGCACCAGGCGGCCGGTATCTCCACCGAGGACCTGGGTGCCGGTTCCGGCCGGGGCTTCTACGACAACAGCCCGACCGCGGACAGCTTCGCCGCCTACCCGCTCGAGAGCTACCGCACCTTCGGTGGTTTCGACTGGATGACGGCGACCGTCGGCGGCCTCTGGGACTCCCTGCTGTCCGAGGGCAAGCCCTGGTGGATCACCGCGAACTCGGACAGCCACCAGGTCTGGCTGGACCTCTCGCAGCGGCCGGCCGACACCGACTTCGCCAAGAACGGCTTCCACAACCCGCCGGTCTACGCGCCCAAGCCGGCCACCGCCAACGGTGACTTCTGGCCCGGCTTCTACAGCCGGACCCACGTCGGCGCGTCCAGCTTCAGCTACGCCTCGGTGATGGCCGCAATGCGGGCCGGCCGGGTCTGGGTGGACCACGGCGGGCTGATCGAGTCCCTGGACATCCGGCTGCGGGCAGGTCACGACGAGGTGCCCCTGGGCGGCGTGCTGCACGCCAAGAAGGGCTCCTCGGTCACCCTGGTCGTCAACGTCACCCCGGCCCAGATCACCAACTGGGCCGACGTGATCCCGGCGCTGAAGAAGATCGACCTGATCCGCGGCTCGGTCACCGGCGCGGTCAAGGACCAGGACGTCTTCGCCGCCCCGAAGACCAAGGTGGTCAAGACCTGGGACGTCAGCGGCAAGAAGGAGAACTTCACGCTGACCCTGGACCTGGGCAAGCTGGAGGAGGGCTTCTACGTCCGGCTGCGCGGTTCGGACGGCAACCGGCTCGCGGTCGGCCTGAACGGCAAGGCGGTCGACCCGTCCGGCCCGAAGATCGACGTGGTCGGCGACGCCAACCCGTGGGAGGACCTCTGGTTCTACACCAACCCGCTGTGGGCCCTGCCCAAGTGATCGGGGTCGATCTGGGGTTGCGGCACGAGCGCGACGCGGACGAGTTCATCCGGGCCGTGGCGCCGGGTGAGGTGCTCTCCAGCACCCACCTGGTGCCGGGGCCGGAGCGTCAGCACGTGGCCATGGCCTTCGGGGTCGACGAGGGGCTTCGGGAAAGGCTGCTGGAAACCCTTCAAGGCTACGAACAATGGACGCTCGTGGCCGGCGACGAGGTTTACGGTCACCGGGGTTTCGTCCCCGGCGCTCAGCAGGCCGTGGCCGAGCACGCGGCGCGCAGCGCCGGGCGCGTGGTCCGGTTCGCCGGGGTCGACGCCCTGGTCGGGGAGGTGTCGGTCGCCGAGGTGCTGGCCTCGGCGATCGAGCGGGTGGCGGTGCTCGCGGACGACGATCCGCCGGGCGAAACCCGCTTGGTGACGCGGGACTTCGTCCGCCCGCGCTGGTCGGCGGGACAACTCGTCCTGCATACCCAGCCGAACAAGGGCGGCACCCTGGTGCCGTTCGAGACGCCCAACCCGACCCCGTGCTGTGTAGATCATTCGTAGGAACGTGAAATGCCCCGGACCATTTATGGTCCGGGGCATTTCGCGGGTAACGGCCTACTTGATACCGGTACTGGCCACACCCTGGACGATCTGACGCTGGGCGACCAGGAAGACCACCAGCAGCGGGAGCAGACCCAGCACGGCCGAGGCCATCACCTCGGACTGGCTGATCGCGGTGGAGCCGAGCAGGCCGCTCAGACCCACCGGGATGGTCTGCGACTTGGTCTGGGTCAGCACCAGCAGCGGCAGCAGGAAGGCGTTCCAGGTGCTGATGAAGGTGAAGATGGAGACCGCCGAGATGGCCGGCCGGCACAGCGGCATGCAGACCTCCCGGTAGATCCGCCACCACGAGGCCCCGTCGATCCGGGCCGCCTCGATCAGCTCGACCGGGATGCCCTTGAGGAACGAGCGGAACACGAACACCGCGACCGGGGAGGCGGCGGCCGGCAGGATCAGCGCCCAGTAGGTGCCCAGCAGGTGCAGGCTGCGGAACTCCATGAACTGGGGCAGCACCAGCGATTCCATCGGCACCATCAGCCCGGCCAGGATCAGCAGGGCCAGCGCCCCCTTGCCCTTGAACCGCAGGTGGGCCAGCCCGAAGGCGATCAGCGAGCAGACCAGCACGCACAGCACCACCGAGATGGCGGAGATCAGGAAGCTGTTGAGGTACCACCAGCCGATCGAGTTGGCCTGGAAGGCCTTGTGATAGGCGGACAGCGTGTAGTGCGAGGACCAGATCTTGAGCGGGTGGGCCGCGACCTCGTCGGTGGGCCGGATCGAGGTGATCACCGCCCAGGCGAAGGGCACCAGCCAGATCAGCGCGAACAGCGTCAGGCAGGTCGCGGCGAGCCGGTTGAAGGCCTTGGAGCCGGTCTTGTCGGCCTGCGAGGTCTCACGGTGCGAGGTGGTCCTGGTCCCCGCCGGAAGGGTTGTCGTCGTCATGGTCGTTCCTCTCAGGCGCTCGCGCCGCGGCGGCGGGTGGCGAACATCCAGGCACCGGAGATCAGGACCAGGATCACGAAGTAGACCATGGTCGCGGCGGCTGCGTAGCCCGCTCGGTAGGAGGTGAAACCGGTGTCGTAGATGTACTCGATCACCGGCCGGGTGGCGCCGTTCGGGCCACCGCCGAGCAGGATGTAGATCTGGTCGAAGACCTTGAGGGAGGCCAGGATCTGCAGCATCAGCACCAGGGCGATGGTCGGACGCAGCAGCGGCACGGTGATCGAGCGGATCTGCTGCCACGGCCCGGCGCCGTCCAGGGCGGCCGCCTCGTAGGTCTCCTCGGGGACCTCCTGGAGGGCCGCCGTGTAGAGCACGAAGTTGAACCCGAAGGTCCACCAGACGGTGAGCAGGGTGACCGCGAACCAGGCGCCCTTGGGAGTGCTCAGGAATCCCGGGTCGGGCAGCCCGATGCTGGTGAACGCCTTGGTCAGCAGCCCGATCTCGGGGCTGTACATGTAGGCGAAGATCAGCGCGACCGAGGCCGAGGGCACCACGTAGGGGGCGAAGAAGGCGAACCGGTAGAACCACCGGCCGCGGTTGATCCGGCCCGCGAAGATCGCCACCAGCAGCGGCAGCACCACCAGGAAGGGCACGGTCAGCAGGGTGAACAGGGTGGAGTGCCACATCGACTTCCAGAAGTCGCTGCTGGAGAGCACGTCACCGTAGTTCTGCAGGCCGACCCAGCCGCCCAGGCTGTTCTTCACCGTGGCGGTGTTGAAGAAGCTGATCACCAGGCCGATCAGCACCGGGCCGATCAGGAAGAGGGCGTAGAGCACCAGGAACGGGCTGGCGAAGAGCCAGCCGGGCCGGTTGTCGCGTCCACTGTTCTCGGTCTCGGTCGTGCGCAACTGGGCCGCTGCGGAAACACCCACCGGAGCGGAGGTTGTCGTCGTTGTCACCTGTCTGCTCCTCAGCTCACCGGCGCGTTGGTCTTGGCCAGTCGGTTCAGCGCCGACCGCATCTGGCCGGTGGCGCCCTTCGGGTCGGACTGGCCGGACAGCGCCGCGATGATGATGCCGCCCACCGTGTTCTGGAAGTCCGAGCCCGCGCCGGTGTACCAGCCGGTCGGGTCGTAGACGGCGTTCCTGGCCGCCTCGATGTAGTTCTTCTGCGGCAGCTCGGCCTGGAACTCGGCACTCTGCTGGACCGGGAGCCAGGCCGGCACGTGACCGCCCTTGGACCAGGTCAGGCTCTGGCCGAGCAGGCCCTGGATGAACTGCTCGGCGTACCCCTCGCGCTCGGCCGAGCGACCGCTCGCCTTGGGGATCACCAGGGAGTGGGAGTCGGCGTAGGCGACCGGCTTCGAACCCAGCAGGGCCGGGAACGGCACCATGTTGAACGCGAAGTCGCTGCCGTCGGGGTTCTTGATGCCCTGGTACAGGGTGATGTTCCAGACCCCGTCGAACAGGAAACCGGCCTGGCCGGTGCTGAACTGGGCCTGGGCGACCGCGCCGGTGGCGTTGGCGGCGGAGAGCTTCTGCCCGACGGTGATCTTCTGCAGGAACGCGAACGTCTCCTGCATCGCGTCGTCGTCGATGGTGACCTTGGTGCCGGAGTCGGAGACGATCGGGGTGTCGGTCAGGCCGCCGTACACGGTCATGAACCAGCGCCAGGCGGTCGACGGGTCGGCGGTGTTCGACATCGTCGCGCCGTACTTGCCGGTGACCTTCTTCATCTCGGTCAGCGCGTCGAGGAACTGCTCCTGGCCGGAGATGTCGACCAGGTTGTCACCGGTCGAGTCCAGCAGGCCGGCCTTCTGCGCCAGGGTCTTGTTGTAGTAGAGGACGAAGGGGTGGGTGTCGAGCGGGATCGCGTAGGTGGCGCCGTCGACCGTCGCCTTCTCCCAGGCGGCCGGGGTGAACTTGTCCTTCGTCACCCCCAGCGCGGCCAGGCCGGTCTCGTCGTACGGAGTCAGCAACCCGGCCTGGGCCAGGGTGGGAAGCCGGGACAGGTGGCTGATCGCCACGTCCGGCGGGCGCTGGCTGGAGGCCGCCAGGGCCAGTTTCGTGTAGTACGGGTTGCCCCACGACAGCAGGGTGGCCTCGACCGAGTGGCCGGTGGCCTTCTCGGTGGCGCCCACCATCGTGCCCATGTTCTCGCCGTCGCCGCCGCCGAACAGATGCCAGAAGATCACATCCGCGGTGGCCGGCTGGCCGCCGGTCAGGCTGGTCACGACGGGGGAACCACAGGCGGACAACAGTCCGGCCAGGGACAGGCCGCCTCCCATGGCCAGGAAGTTGCGGCGTGTGTAAGTACCACGCATACGGCATTCGCTCCTCATTGATGCGGCCCGCGCTCAGGCTGGGTGAGGGGAGGTTGACACACCCGTTTGCATCGATGCAAGACCTGTCCGGACCGCTTTTCCGACGATGCACCCTCGGTGAGCGTCCGGCTACGACATTGATCCCACCTGCGGGTTGCATCGTTGCAAACGTTGGAGCCATGCTGTCACCGGAATGCCGAAGGCGCTTCCTGGTCGACGTTTGGAAAGAGGGCCGAATACGTGAAGGCGACAGAACAGGACGGTACCTACCCCCGGCCGCTCCTGTGCCGTGGTGACTGGACCAGCCTCGACGGCAGCTGGGACTTCGCCCACGACGACGCCGGTGAGGGCCTCTCCGCGCGCTGGTACGAGGGCTCCGCCCCCGAAGCCTTCGACCGCCGGATCGAGGTGCCCTACCCGCCGGAGTCGCCGGCCTCGGGGATCGGCGAACCCGGCTTCCACCCGGTGGTCTGGTATCGCCGAACGGTCGCCGGCACGACCCTCGGGCGCGCCGACGGCCGCCGGGCGCTGATCCACTTCGGCGCTGTGGACTTCCGGGCCGACGTCTGGATCGACGGCCGTCACGCCGCTCACCACGTCGGCGGTCAGACCCCTTTCACCGTGGACGTCACCGACCTGCTGACCGCCGGTGCGGACGAGCACGTGCTGGTGGTCCGCGCCGAGGACGACCCGTTCAGCATGGACGCGCCCCGGGGGAAGCAGGACTGGCGGGACAAGACCCACGGCATCTGGTACGAGCGGACCACCGGCATCTGGCAGACCGTCTGGGCCGAGTCGGTCCCGGCCGAGTACGTCACCGAGCTGGTCTGGCGCTCGGACGTGGCCGGCTGCGAGTTGCACGGCGAGGTCGTGCTGAATCGCCTTCCGCAGGACCCGGTTCAGCTCGACGTCACCGTCTCCTTCGGCGCCGAGGTGCTGGCCGAGCAGTCCTTCGTCGCGCAGGACGCGGTCACCCCGCTCGACCTGCGGATCCGGGCCCTGGTCAACGGCCAGGACCGGGCCCGGCTGCTGTGGAGCCCGGAACACCCCAACCTGATCGACATCGCGGTGGTGGTCCGGGACCGGGCGTCCGGTGCGGTGCTCGACCAGGTGGCGAGTTACACCGGGCTGCGCACGGTTTCGGTCGGCGGTGGGGCGTTCAAGCTGAACGAGGCGCCGATCTACACCCGTTCGGTGCTCAACCAGGGCTACCGGCCGCAGACCCACAACGCCAACACCGGGACCGCCCAGCTGCGCGGCGAGGTCGAGCTGCTGCTGGCGATGGGCTTCAACTCGGTCCGCAACCACCAGAAGGCCGAGGACCCGCGCTTCCTGTTCTGGGCCGACAAGCTCGGCCTGATGGTCTGGGGGGAAACCGCGGCGGCGTACTCGTTCTCGACCAACGCGATCGAGCTGCTCACTCAGGAGTGGACGGATCTGGTGCGGCGCGACCGCAGCCACCCGAGTGTGGTGGTCTGGGTACCGTTCAACGAGAGCTGGGGCGTGCAGGACATCGCGCACGACGTCGCCCAGCAGAACTTCTCCAAGGGCCTGACCGCGATCACCCGGGCGCTGGACCCGACCCGCCCGGTGATCTCGAACGACGGCTGGGAGCACGTCGACAGCGACATCCTCGGCATCCACGACTACACCACGAACGGCCCCGGTCTGCTGCGGAACTGGGGTACCGCGGAGGCCGCCGACGCGCTGGTCCGCTCCGAACTCGGGGTACAGGGCCGCAAGCCGGTCGTCGACCCGGCCGGGCTGGCCAAGTGGACGGCCGGAGTCGCTCCGCTGATGCTGACCGAGTTCGGCGGCATCTCGCTCTCGGCCGACCCGGAGAACTGGGGCTACGCCAGCGTCACCTCACCGTCCGAGTACGAGACGATCGTCGGCGAGCTGTTCGACGCGCTGCGCGCCGCCCCTACCGTGGTCGGCTTCTGCTACACCCAGTTCATGGACACCGGGCAGGAGACCAACGGCCTGCTCTACGCCGACGGCACGCCGAAGCTGCCGGTCGAGACGATCCGCTCGATCGTGACCGGGACCAAGGACAGCGGGAAGCTCGAGGCCGGCGCCACCAACGGCTGGCAGGACTGATCCGGCCCCACCTCTGGCCGTGATCATGCAGAACCGCCCCCGTGATCATGCAGTTGACTGCATGATCACGCGGGCGGAATTGCATGATCACGGCGATGTGGTGGGCGGGGTGGTCAGTGGGGTGGTTGGCGGGGGTGGCGGTGATCCGGGCCGGATGTGAGAAGGTGCGGCCATGGCGGTGACCCTGCGCGACGTGGCCGAGAAGGCCGGCGTCTCGGTCCGCACCGTCTCCAACGTGGTGAACGGCTTCCAGCACATCGCGCCGGCCACCCGGGCCCGGGTGCAGGCCGCTCTGGAGGAACTGAACTACCGGCCCAACCTGGTCGCCCGCAGCCTGCGGCAGGGCCGCACCGGGATCATCATGCTGATCCTGCCGGAGATCAACGTCTCCTACTTCGGTGAGCTGGCCCACGAGGTGGTCGACTACGCCAGCTCGGTCGGGATCACCGTGCAGATCGACGAGTCCGGCGGGGACCCGCAGCGGGAGAAGGAACTGCTCACCCAGCTGGCCCAGGCCAGCTGGGTGGACGGGGTGCTGTTCAGCTCCCTGGGCCTGCGCGGGGTGGACCTGGCCGGGCTGGTCGGCACCCGGCCGCTGGTGCTGCTCGGCGAGCGCACCGCCCGCACCGCGCTGGACCACGTGGGGATCGACAACGTGGCCGCCTCCCGGCTGGCGGTGGCCCACCTGATCGAGCGGGGGCGGACCCGGATCGCCGCGCTCGGGGGTAGCGGCGGCGCCCGGGACGCGACCTCCAAGTACCGCCTGAGGGGTTTCCAGAAGGGCCTGGAGGCGGCCGGGCTGGACCCGGCCGGCCTCTATCAGCGCACCCCCGACTACCGCCGGGGCAGCGCGGCCCTGGCCGTACGGGAAATGCTGCGCTGGCCCCAGCGCCCGGACGGGCTGTTCTGTTTCAGCGACGAACTGGCCGCCGGGGCGCTGCGCGAACTGGTCGTGCAGGGGGTACGGGTGCCGGAGGACATCGCGGTGGTCGGGTTCGACGACATCGAGGCCTCCAGCTTCAGCACTCCGTCGCTCACCTCCATCCGCCCGGACAAGGCGGGAATCGCCAAGACCGCGGTGGACGCCCTGCTGCACCGGCTGGACGCGCCGGAGGCCCCGGCCCGCGAGCACAGCGTGGGTTTCGAGCTGATGGTCCGGGAGAGCAGCGGTCCCGAGCTTTCCTAGAGTTCCTCAGAAGGCACTGACGGCCGCGGTCGCCACGGTCACGTCCTCCTCGACCGAGCCCGCGCTCACCCCCACGGCGCCGACCGTCTCACCGTCCCGGGTCACCGGGATGCCCCCGCCGAAAGTGACCAGGCCGCCGGCGGTCTGCTCCAGACCCCAGAGCTCGGCCCCCGGCTGGGTGGCCTGGGCCAGGTCGGCGGTCGGCAGGTTCATCAGGATCGAGGTCCGGGCCTTGCGGGTGGAGATGTCGATGCTGGCCTTGATCGCGCCGTCCATCCGGACGAACGCGATCAGGTGCCCGCCGTCGTCCACCACCGCGATGTTCATCGGCCGGCTGATCCGCTCGGCCTCCTTGATCCCGGCGTCGATCATCCGCTGGGCATCGGTCAGGGTCAGACGGCTCATGAGGGGTTCTCCTTCGGGGTGAGGGGTACTCCGGTGACGACCCGGGCCGCGTCGTGGCCGGCCCGGCGCGCGGCTTGCGGGGTAGGGGTCTCGGTGCGCGACACCGGTTTCCCGGCAGGTAGTTTCGAATGATGGACGATGGTCAGCCCGGTGCGGTCAAGGCCGACTCCGACTTCGAGAGGGGACCGGCGGGCCGCCGCCTCGGCCAGGCTCCCGGCCGCCCCGGATTCGGGTGGGAGAACCTCGAAAGGCACTCCCTCCTCCTCGATCCCGGCGCAGATCTCGCGGAGCAGGTGATCCGGTCCGGAGCTCAGGATCAGGACCCGGGGCTTCTCCATTCAGGCCACCTCCCGCACACTTTCGGCCTGCGCCATCACCAGACCGCTGGCCACCGCGTTGCGGGGACCCTCACTACCTCGCACGTTCCCGGTGCCGCAGACCACTCCGTAGGGCGCCAAAGCGCCCGCAATCAATTCCGGGATCTCGAAGTCCAGGGCCGAGCCGCCGAGCAGTACGACGAATCCGATCTGCCGCAGATCGCGGTACGGGGCAACCTGTTTCAGTGCCCGCAAGGCGTTCACCACGAATACCCGGTGCTTGGCCGTGCGCCGGACGTCGCGGATCCGGTCCACGCTGTGGCGGGTGGGGATCGGCACCAGGGCCTCCGGCGCCATCGCCACCACCCGGGCGAACACCTCGGGCGGCAGCGGCTCGGCCGAGAACAGCACGGTCCCGTCCTCCAGTCGCAGGTGGAAGAAGCTCTCCGCCTTGGCCAGCGGCGACTGCTTGATCTCCTCGGCCACGTCGCGCTCCACCCCCAACTCGGCCGCGATCAGCCGGGTGACCAGGTCGCCGGCCCCGGCCACGTGCACGGTGGTGATGCTGCCGTCCCGGCTCGCCAGCGCGGCGTCGGTAGAGCCACCGCCCAGATCGAGAACGACCAGAGGACGATCGGTGCCGGGGGTGGTGAGCGCTCCGCGGGTCGCCATTTCGGCCTCCACGCCACCGATCAGCACCTCGACGTCCTGCGCTCCTTCGCGTCGCAGCCGGGCCGCCACCGCGTCGGCCACCTGCTGCATCGGCCCGTGGCTGGTCCGGACCATGGCCGCCAGCGCGACCGCGTTCTCCAGCGCGACCTCACCGGCCAGCCCACCCCGGACCTCCTGCGGCACGAAGGTGTCCACGGCCAGCAGGTCACCGATCCGAACCTCGGCGGAACCGACCCCCGAGACGTCCCCCATGTTCTGTTTCACCGAGGCGAGCATCCCGCCGACATTCGTGCCGGCCTCGCCCGAGGCGTCCTCCAGCGGAGCCACCCGGCCGACCGCCGCCATGATCGCCTCGGCGCCCTCGCCGACGTCGATCCGCAATCGCGCCGAGCTGCCCTGTAATTCCAGCGCTCCGGCCGGGATCCGGCGGTCGCTGACGTCCCCGGACGGGGTCCGCACGACCACCGCCGAGCGGATCCCGGTGAGCGCCCGGGCCACCGGGGAGACCGCCCGGGTCTGGTCCGCGTCCAGCCCGAACACCGTGGCCAGCCCGTACGCGTTGGACAGCGTGCGGATGGTCCGCCCGGGCGCCGCCACCTCGACCGCCGCGGTCATCCCCAACGGCACCGACTCGACCAGCCGGACCTCGTCCACGATCGGGATCGGCCGGCTGGTGCGGTTGGCCACCAGCACCGCGTCGTCGTTGCCGAGCACCGCCCCCCGGATCCCGACCCCGCGCTCCAGGGCCGCGTTCAGGGCCTTGCTGACCACCGCGAAGTCCACCCCGAGGGGCACCACGACGATCACCTCGGCCCCGGGCGAACATTCGTCCAGTTCGGCGAACGCCACGGTTCGGCCGACTCCGAGCCCGGCCCCGCCGGGGGTGCGCGGGTCGTGCCCGATCATCGTCGACTCGGTGATCAGCGTCTCGGTGATGGTCTCCATCGCCAGGCCACTGATCACCGGGGTCGCCTCGTTGACGAAAACCCTTTTCAGCCGGTTCAGCTGAACCCCGGACGTCCTCAGGGCCGCCCGGACCGCCGCCTCCACGCCGTCCACGTTGGCCGTCGTCCCCTTGATCCCGGTGGTGGGAACCAGGCCGCTGCCCAGGAACTCGACCTCGGCCCCGGCGAGACGGGCCGCGCAGGCCTCCGTCGTCGAGTTGCCGATGTCCACCCCGACGACCAGCTCACCCACTGATCACCGGCTCGACCTCGACCGGCGCCGCCCCCTTGACCAGCAGTTCGCACTCCTTCAGGTGCAGCAGCGCGGCCTTGGCCTGCCAGCGCGGCCGGGCCATCTGGTCGTTCAGCGTCGGCACCGGCTGGGGAGACTCGCCCTTCGCGTACTGCGCGGCATTGCGCCCGATCGCCCGGAACACCTCGGGGGTCATCAGCGGTGACTGCGGGAACAACTCCAGTGAGCTGAGCCGGGGCAGGTCCTTCTGGTGGATCATGCTGGTGCCGCGGGCCAGCACCCCGATCCCGATGCCCGATCCGGACAGCCGGGCGGCGGTGTGCGCCATGTTGGCCAGGTCGGCGGTGGCGTGCACCTGGATCACCCGGGCGTGCACCCCCTGCTCCTCGATCCCGGCCAGGATCTGCCGGACCACCTCGGCGTGCGGGATGTCCACGATGGTCTTGGTGAAGAAGCCGGCGAAGGCCGGGGAGAGGGCGAGCACGACCTCGTCCGGCCGGCTGCCCTTTTCCGCCCGGCCGACCTCCCGCAGCGAAATGCTCGGCACCGTGAGCGTTGTCATCAGCTGACCTCCAGTTCCGGGTTCTCCGCGCTGGTCACGTGCCGCAGCCTCTTCATCTGCTCCCACCGGGCCCCGCTGGGCCGGTAACCGGTCCCGGGACCGGCGTAGTCGTTCGCGTCGTTCACCGCGGACAACGGCTCCAGGTTGTCGTCCAGGATCGCGCTGGTCTGCAGCAGGTCCCCGGACACCCGCTGCCGCAGCACGGTCAGCAGGTTCTCGGCGACATCCGCGAATCCGCCCTCGTGCAGCGCCTTCACCAGGTCCAGCCCGGTCACGCCGCGCTCCATCACCGAGGCCGCGCCCTTCAGGTCCTCGAGCACGTCGCGGGGGACCAGGTCGTTGGAACCGTGGGCGTAGATCGCGGTCTCGATCTCCCGGTCGGTGATCGGCGGCAGGTTCAGGTGGGCGAACACCGCCTGCAGGGCGTGCCCGGCCCGGCTGCGCGCGGCCAGGATCTCGGCCTCGCCGACGTGCTGCAGGCCGCCGTCGATCTGGTAGTCCCGCTGGATCGCGTTCCAGTCGTCGTAGTCCTCGGCGTCCACGTTCGAGCCGGCGAACATGTTGTCGTAGTTCGGGGTGGCCGAGTAGCCCGAGCAGACGAAGTCGGTGCCCGCCATGATCTGCGGCATCAGCCGGGAGGTGCGGCGCATCGGGGAGTGGCTGAAGGACTGGTCGTTGCCGGAGGCGCACTCCAGGTCGAGCATGCTGGCGATCATGTTCTCGGCCGCCACCGCGCGGATCCCGGACGGCACCGCGCCGGGCACCCCGATGCAGCTGATCGAGCCGTTCTGCAGACCTTGCACGCCCGCGCCCTTGGTCACCAGGATGCAGCGGATCTCCAGGTAGAGCATCGACCGGCCCTCGGCGTTGCCCATCTGCACCTCGGAACCGGTGCCCGAGGTGAACCGCATCTTGATCCCGCGGGAGGCGTAGGCGGCCGCGAGGAACGCCTTGGACCAGGGGGTGTCGTCCCCGTCGACGAACACCGACTCGGTGCCGTAGACCGAGATGGTCTCGGCGTAGGCGGTGATCCCGCGCATGCCCAGGTCCAGTTCGGTGGCCTCCTCCAGGGCGCACTGGGTGAGCCGGCCGCCCCGCCCGACCTGCCCGCCGACCTGCAGGGCGATCGCCACCAGGGGCGCGTAACGGACCACCCCGAGCGTGGTCTCGAGCTCGGCGAAGCCGCGCAGCGAGCCCTCGGCGGCCTCCATCGCCACCTGCAGCGGGTTGTCCCGGGCGCTGGTGCAGTGCGCCTGGTTGGCCGGCGTGCGCCGGGCCCGCATCTTCTGCATCCCCATCATGATCTCGACGATGTTCATCAGCTTGACCGTCTCCAGCAACGCGGCCGGAGTCAGGCCGCGGGCGGTCCGCAGGACCTCCTGGCGGCTCACGTTCGGGTCGACCAGCATCCGCGCGACGGTGGCCGGGCCGAGCGCCATGGCCTGCTCGGCGGTGGTCACGTCGATCGCGTGGTCGGCGATGAACTGGTCGAGGAAGTCGAAGCCGGCCCGTTCGCGGCCGTCCATCTCGACGACCCGGCCGTCCTCGATCCGGATGCTCGGCCGCGGGTCGAAGTCGCTCTCCATCGCGACCATCCCGACCTCGGGCCACTCCTGGACGAAGCCGTCCAGGTTGACCGGCCGGTTCTCGAGGACCTCGGTGCGCAGCGAGTGGCGGGGTTCCGGGGCCTCGGGGTGGGGCAGGGAAGACATGCGGGCTCCTCAGTCCTCGTCGGTGGCGAGCAGGCCGCGCCGCTCGTAGACCTCGGCGGCCTCGCGGACCAGGGCCGCGGTGGCCTGGCCGCCGTAGCTGTTCTCCAGCTCGTCGGCGATCGCCAGCAACTGGTCCTTGGTCGAGGTGTGCGGGCGCAGCGCGTTGTACATCTCCAGCACCCGCGCGTCGGAGACCGCGATCAGCTCGGCGGCCCGGCGGAAGTTCTGGCCCAGCTGCGGCCGGCCGGAGGCGTCGGCCACCTCGGCCTGGATCCGCAGCGTGTCCGGGGCGATCCGCAGGTCCTCCGGCTGCACCCGGCCGGAGACCACGTTCTGCATGGTGAGATCGGAGATCGGCTTACCCGTGGGGGTCTTCAGCAGATCCGGGCGCCGGACACTGACCGGATAGTCGGCAGCCGGGTCGAAAGCGGTCTCGGGCATGGCAACCTCCCTGGAGCTCCGGACAGATCGGTCCGGCGACGTCCGTCACGGTTACATGCGAAACGTTGCAGCAACGTTGCAGCCCGAGGGAGGGGGACCGGTCAGGTGCGGAGCGTGGCCATCCAGGTCTGAACCGCCTTCACCGAGGCGTCGGTCGCGCCTTCCCCGTTCACCGTCAGGCTGTTCTCGTCCGGCTGCAGCGGCTCCCAGGCGGCGAGCTGGGACTGGACCAGAGTGGCGGGCATGTAGTGGTGCTGGCGGTGGGCGACGCGTTCGGTGAGGGCCTCCGGCGACACCTCGGGGTAGATCAGGCCGAGCTGCGGCAGCCCCTCCCGGAGCGTGTCCCGGTACCGCCGCTTCAGCGCCGAACAGGCCATCACCAGGCCGGTTCCGGCATGCGCGGCCAGATGCTGGTGCACGGTGGCCAGCCAGGGGCCGCGGTCGACATCGGTCAGCGGGATGCCCGCGGTCATCTTCTCGATGTTCGCGTGCGGGTGCAGGTCGTCGGCGTCCTCGAAGGGCACCCCGAGGACCTCGCCGAGCCTGGTGCCCAGCGTCGTCTTGCCGTTGCCGGAGGGGCCGAGGACGACGAGGAGGGGGGCGCCGGTCATGATGCCGATCATGCCCCGGGATCGGCCGCTGAGCCAGACGGCCGAGTTTTGTCGGCTTTGACGCAACGCAAGGGTCGGTCACCGCGTTTGCCCATCGGGACGACAGGACATCGGGGGTGGTGGTCGCATGGCTTCACGCGCTGACGTGGTCCGCGCCGGGGGTGACGTGCGCTCTTACCTCGCCGCGGTGAATCGCGCCCGGATCGCCTACCGGGCCGGTAGTCCGGGGCAACTGCGCCGGCTCGGGGCGATGGGGGTGCTGGGCGCCCTGCTCGTCGGAGCCGGGGGCGCGCTTGCGGTCACTATCACGATGACCGCGCTCAACCGGGCCGACGACGCACTGACCCACCGCGACCGGCTTCAGTCCGCCCGGGTCGAGCTGTTCCGGGCCGACGCCGACGCGGCCGGGGCCTTCCTGCGGGGCGGGCTGGAACCCACCGATCAGCGCCGGCAGTTCCTGGCGTCGCTCTCCTCGGCCTCCGGCAACGTGATCGCAGCGGCCGGCTCCGGGGCGGGTGGGGCGGGTTCCCACGACGGGCGGTACATCCAGGTCAACCGGGCCCTCACGGAGTACTCGGGGCTGCTCGAGACCGCCCGCAGCAGCAACCGGCAGGCGCTACCGGTTGGTGCCAGCTATCTGCAGATCGGTTCCGACCTGCTCAACCGCAGTGTCCTGCCGCCGCTCGGGGCGATGGCGCAGGAAGACTCCGACCGCGCCGACGCCGCGTTCACCCTGGCCCTCTGGTCAGCCGTGGCCTTCGTGGTCTGCGTGGTCGCCGGGGGCGTGCTCCTGGCCCGCAGCCAGTACCAGTTGGCCCAGGTCACGCACAGCGTGTTCACCGGGCCGGCCGCGGTCACCGGGGCTCTGCTGGCGGTGGTCGCGCTAGCCGTGGCGGTCCTCGTGCTGATCTCTGCGCGGGAGGCGGTCGAGGTCCGGGACGGGGACGTGCGGCGGGTGGCCGACCTGGTCGAGGCCCGGGCCGGGGCGTTCGAGGCCCGGGCGGCCGAGAACCTCACCCTGGTCGCCCGCGGGGCCCGTCCGCAGGGCGAGAACGAATGGCAGCAGGCGCAGCAGAGGGTGGTCGCGGCCTCGGAGGACGCGGTCACCGACTGGCCCGGACTGGACTCCTCCGGGGACGGCGTGGCCCGGCTGTTCCCGAGCTTCCCGGAGTACCTGGAGAAACACGCCGAGCTGCACCGGGCCGACCTGGACGGGGACTGGCCGGGGGCCGTGCGGCTGGCCACCGACACCGGCGACGGTGGGCTGACCGCGGCCTTCAGCACCTTCGACCAGGACTCGGCCGAGCGGCTGACCGGCGTCTCCCGGTCGGCCGAGCGCGGGCTGGACGATGCCGGGGGCGGCCTCGGCCGCAGCGCGCTGGCGGTGCTTCTGGCCGGGCTGATCGCAGCCGCCGGAACGGCTTTCGGAGTGGCCCGGCGACTGGGGGAGTACCGATGAAGCGTGGTCTCGGCCTGGTTCTGCTGGCCGTTCTGCTCGGCGGGTGTGGAGTGAACACCGCCGCAACCGATCCGGAGGCCGTGCCGACCGCGCTCTCCCGGGCCCTGCCCACCCCGGAACCCGCCTCCACCCCGGCCGCATCCGCTTCGCCGGAATGCGACGACGCGGCCTCTTCCTACGATCCGCTGCCCAAGGTGCTTACGCCGGAGCAGTTCCCGGCCGGGTCGACGCTGGCCAAAATCCGGGCCCGCGGGCGGTTGATCGTCGGCACCGCCGGCGACAAACCACTGCTCTCGGTCCGCGATCCGCAGACCGGTCAGCTGCGCGGCATCGACATCGAGATCGCCCGGGCGATGGCCAAGGCGATCCTCGGCGACGAGAACGCGATCGAGTTCCGGACCATCACCTACGGCGCCCGCGAGCAGGTGCTGACCAGCGGCGAGGTCGACCTGGTGGCGCACTCGATGACGATGACCTGCGACCGCTGGCAGCGGGTCGGGTTCTCCGCCGAGTACTACCGGGACGGGCAGCGCCTGCTGGTCCGCACCGACTCCAAGGTGAAACAGGTGGAGAACCTGGCCAAGTCCGGGGGCAGCGTGTGCGTGGCCACCGGCACCACCACCATCGACAACCTGCGCGCTCTCGGCGTGAAGAACATCGTCGCGGTGGACGACGCAGCCGATTGCCTGGCCTACTTCCAGCGCGACGAGGTGGACGCGATCACCTCGAACGTGCTGATCCTGCTGGGGTACCAGCTGCAGGACAAGTACGCCCGGATCGTCGGCCGCCCGCTGTCCGACGAGCCGATCGCCCTGGGCTTCCGGAAGGACGATGTGCAGTTCATCCGCTTCGCCAACGCCGTGCTGGCCCGGATGCGCGCGGACGGCTCGCTGCAGCGCATTTTCAGCACCGCGATGACCGGGCTGGGCGAGAAACCCAATCTGGGTGAACCGGTCTACGGGAGGTCCGAGGGATGAGCGCGTGCACCGAACCGGGCTGCTCCGGGACGTACGAGGACGGGTACTGCAACGTCTGCGGGACGCCGGAGGGGGCTGAGGTCTCCGCCGCCACGTCGCTGGATCCGGTCGAGATTCCGGCCTCCACCGGCTCTTCCGGCGTTTCCGGTTCCTCCGGGATCGGCCGGGTCGCGCTCGGTTCCCGGCTCTCGAGCGGAGGAACCACGGTGGGGTCCCGCTCGCAGTCCGGCCCGGTCCGCACCCGCGGACTGGGTCTGGGCCAGGGACTCACCACGGTGCCGTCCTTGCCGGCCGGCGATCCGCTGAAGTCGGTGCAGTCCGATCCGGCCGTGCCGGAGGGCCGTCGGTTCTGCCCGAAGTGCGGCCGTCCGGTGGGGCGTTCGCGTCAGGGTCATCCCGGCCGGCCGGACGGCTTCTGCCCGAACTGCCGCTCCCCGTTCTCCTTCACGCCCAAACTGAGCAGCGGGGACCTGGTCGCCGGCCAGTACGAGGTGGCCGGGGCGATCGCACACGGCGGGCTGGGCTGGATCTACCTGGCCCGCGACCTCAAGGTGTCCCGCCGCTGGGTGGTGCTCAAGGGCCTGCTGAACACCGAGGACCCGGACGCGATGGCGGCCGCGATCGCCGAGCAGCGGTTCCTGGCCCAGGTCGACCACGCCCGGATCGTCAAGATCCTGAACTTCGCCACCCACGACGGCGCCGGGTACATCGTGATGGAGCACGTCTCCGGCTCCTCGCTGAAGCAGATCCTGACCGCCCGGGCCGCCGCGAACGGCGGCCGGCCGGACCCGCTCCCGCCGGACCAGGCGATCGCCTTCATCCTCGAGGTGCTGCCCGCGTTCTCCTACCTGCACGAGAACGACCTGGTGTTCTGCGACTTCAAGCCGGACAACCTGATCCAGGTGCAGGACACGGTGAAGCTGATCGACCTCGGCGGGGTGCTCCGGCTCGACGAGGAGCAGGTCTCGATCTACGGCACCCGCGGCTACCAGGCCCCGGAGATCTCCCAGCTCGGCGCCTCGGTGGCCAGTGACGTCTTCACCATCGGCCGCACCCTGCTCTCGATGATCATCGATTTCCGCGGGAACACCACCACTTTCGCGGTGGATCTGCCCCCTCAGGCCGATCATCCGGTGCTGGCCGAGCACGACTCGCTCTACCAGTGGCTGCTGCGGGCCTGTGCCCCGAACCGGGACGACCGGTTCCCCTCCTGCGAGGAGATGCGGATCCAGCTGCTCGGTGTGCTGCGCGAGGTGGTGGCCGCCGATCGTCAGCGGGCCGCCGACGACTCCCGCGCGTCCACCCTGTTCCGCCCACCGGCCGCCCACGACGAGACGCTGGACTGGCGTTCCCTGCCCGAGCTGCTGCCTTCGGAAGAGGACACCCAGCTGGCCTCGGTGCTGGCCGGGCTGCCGCCGGACGCGGAGGCCGAGCACCGGATCGCGGTGCTCGAAGCGGTGCCTGACCCAACCACCGAGACCCGGCTGCACCTGGCCGGTGTCCTGCTCGAGGCGAATGAGCCGGTGCGGGCCGAGGAGGTCTGCGGCCGGATCCTGGCCCGGGACAGCTGGGAGTGGCGCGCGGTCTGGCTGATCGGGCTGGCCGCGCTGGCCAAGGGCGAGACGGCGCAGGCCCAGCAGGCGTTCAACACGGTCTACGGCGAGGTGCCGGGTGAGCTGGCGCCGAAGCTGGCCCTGGCTCTGGCCTGCGAAACCGTCGATCCGGACCTGGCCGCCCGGCTCTACCTGACCTGTCTGCGCACCGACGCGAACTACGTGGCGGCTGCCGCCTTCGGCCTGGCCCGGGTTCGCTCGGGCGGCTCGGCGGAAGAGGTGGCGGTGGCCTACGACTACGTCCCGCCCGGCAGCCGGGTCTACGTGCTCGCGCGCCGGCACCGGGCCGAGTACCTGATCCGGCACGGCGCCGACCTCGGCGCCCTCGAGTCCGCCCTGGCCGGGCTGCGCGCGGCCACCCTGGAACCGGGAGTGGCCGGCCGGCTGCGGGCCGAGGCACTGGAACGGGCTCTGGAACTCACCGCGTCCGGGTCCGGCCCGACCCGGACGCTGGACGGGGTGCCGGCCGAGGAACCGGCTCTGCGAGTGGCCCTGGAGCAGACCTATCGATCGCTGGTCCCGCTGACCGAGGACCGGGCCGAGCGGGTCCGGCTGGTCGACCGGGCCCGCGCCGTCCGGGCCTGGTCCTGGACCTGACGGCCGGGTAAAGCCGTCCCCACCCCGCGCCGATCCTTTGCGGGCCGAGTCGGGGAGAGCCGGGAGGCCGCACCCGGGTCGGCCCACCGCGCGCCCCGCAACCAGCTCACGCATAGTGGAAATCTCGATGTAGATCCTAAGGAGCGGTACAAAGTGCGGGCACTCATCCTCGACGGTCCCGGCGACGTCGGCCGGACGCTGGCCACGGAACTCGGTGCGATGGGAGTGGAGGCCGTGCTCGCCGGGCGGGACCCGGGCCGCTACCAGCAGATGCTCAACCTCCGCGGCGACCTGAGTGACCTGTACCACGCGGCCGGGCAGGCCGCGGTGGTGGTCAACGCCTCCGGTCGGGAGGATCCGCGGATCGTCGAGCGGGCCGCGGCCGCGGGCGCCGCCTTCGTCGAGATCGGGACCGGCACCGGTTACCTCTCCACGCTGGCCGGGATGCACGCCCGGACTCCGGTGCTCGCCGGGGCCCGGCTGATCCCGGTGCTGGCCGGGATGCTGGCCCGGGACGCGCTGGCCCACAGCACCCAGCGCGGAGGCACCGTCGGGGTGGCCGACCCGGTGGAGATCGCGGTGCTGCTCGGGGCCGGCGACCCGGAGAGCGCCGCCGACACCGGCTCCACCTATGCCCTGTTCGGCAGCTACTTCACCGATCCGGCCACCGGTGAGGAGGTGCGGAACTTCAGCGACCACCGGGTCGTCACCCTGCCCGACGGCACCCGGCGCTCGATGGCCCGGGTCAACTTCCCGGACCAGCAGCTGCTCACCGCCGGCCTGGGCCGCCCGGTGCGGACCTACTTCGCCACCGGCGACCGGCTCAGTACCACCCTGCTCCGGGGGCTGACCCGGGTCCGCGGGGCCAACCGGATCCCCTCCGCCTTCCACTTCCCGGGCACCGACGGCTGGCAGGTCCTGGCCCGCGCCGGGCAGGGGCCGGACGCGGTGCTGAGCTGGGCCACCGGGCGCCGCCAGACCCCGTACGCCGCCCGCGTCGCCGCCGTCGCGACCCGCCGGGCCCCCACCCTGGAGCCCGGGCTGCACCGGATCCCGGACCTGCTGACCCTCTCCGACCTCACCGACCGGGACGGCCTCACCCTCGGCCGGTCGCTCGGTCTCGAGGCCGTGAGCTAGGCCCCCCTGGCGTCCGGCCGGGCCCGGGTGTCAGGCTTCGCCTCATGACGATCGTGGTCAGCGTGCCCAGCGACGAGCTTTTTCAGACCCTTTCCGGCCTGCCCGGAATCACTCCGGTCCGGTGGTCGCTGGAGGGCCCGCCGCCGCGCACCGACCTGGATCTGGTGGTTACGCCGTACATGTCCAAGGCGGGTGGCCTGGATCTCCTGGACCAGATCGGCCCGTGCGTCGTGCAGAGCCAGAGCATCGGCTACGACGGGGTGGCCGAGGTGCTGCCGAAGGACAAGACCTACTGCAACGCGGCCAGCGTGCACGAGACCTCCACCGCCGAGCTGACCCTCGGCCTGATCATCGCCGCCCAGCGGAACCTGCCCGAGTTCGTCCGGGCCGCCGGGCACGGCGAATGGCGGCAGGGTAAGACCCGGGCCCTGGCCGACTCCACCGTGCTGGTGATCGGGCAGGGCGGGGTGGGCCGGGCGATCATGACCCGGCTCGCGCCGTTCGAGATCACCCTGGTCCGGGTCGCCTCGAGCGCCCGGACCGACGCCGGCGGGGTGGTGCACGGCATCGCCGAACTGCCGCAGCTGCTGCCGGAAGCCGACATCGTGGTGCTCGCGGTGCCGCTGAACCCGGCCACCACCGGGCTGGTCGACGCGGCCTTCCTGAGCGCGATGAAGGACGAGGCGTTGCTGGTCAACATCGCCCGCGGCGCCGTGGTGGTGACCGACGACCTGGTCGCGGAGCTCTCCTCGGGCCGGCTCCGGGCCGCGCTGGACGTCACCGACCCGGAGCCGCTGCCGGCCGGCCACCCGCTCTGGAAGCTGGACAACGTGCTGATCTCCCCGCACGTCGGCGGCAATTCGACGGCGATGGCGCCGCGGGTGGCGGCCCTGATCCGGTCCCAGGCCGAGGCGCTGCGGGACGGCCGGCCGGTCCGGAACGTGGTGATCGAGCCGTGATCGTCCCGGTTCTGGAGGTCGGCGGTTCGCACCTCACGGCGGCCGCGGTGGAACTGGGGGCCGGGCCCGCGCGGGTGATCCGGCAGCGCCGATGGCACCTGGAACCGGATGTCCGGGCCGCTGATTTCGTCGCGACCATGCTGGAAGCGGCGGTCTGGCTGGATGTTCCGGCCGGGTCGGACTGGGGCATCGCAATGCCGGGGCCGTTCGACTACGCGGCGGGCATCGGGCGCTACGAGGGCGTGGGAAAGTTCGAGTCGCTGAACGGGTTCGACGTCCGCGCGACGTTCGTGGCCGGTCTCCCGAACCCGCCTGCCCGGGTCGTCTTCCTCAACGACGCAGACAGTTTCGGCCTCGGCGAGTGCACCGTGGGCGCGGCCCAGGGCTTCCGGCGGGCGATCTGCCTGACCCTGGGTACCGGCGTCGGCTCGGCCTTCGTCAAGGACGGGGTGCCGCTCTCCGAAGGGCCGGGCGTACCGCGCGACGGCGAGGCCCACTTCATCCTCTGGGGCGGGGCTGAGCTGGAGGAGACGGTGTCCCGCCGGGCGATCCGCCGGGTCTACCGAGAGCGCACGGGGCAGGACCTCGACGTGCACGAGATCGCCGAACTCGCCCGGAACGGTTCCGAGGTGGCGGGTGAGGTGCTCGAGCGGGCGTTCCGGGCGCTGGGCGAGGCGCTGGCGCCCTACGCCGAGGATTTCGGGGCCGAGGTGATCGTGCTCGGCGGGTCGATCGCCGGCTCGTTCGACCTGATCGAGGCCCCTCTGCGAAAGGGCCTGGCCCGCGACGTGGTGCTGCGCCGGGCCCTCGACCCGGAGCACGCGCCGCTGATCGGCACGGCGGTACACGCCTCCCACTAGACCCGCAACCGGTGGCTGGGCCGCTCGGGCGTTCACGGCGGCCGATTCCCCCGGACGGCCGCAACCCGGTGTTATTGCCGGCCGCCCGGGGGCCGATGGTCGTGGTGTCCCTAACCACGACGGAATCGAGGTGCTCATCATGAGCATCGGCCCCATCGGTGATCTCGGGGAGACCAGCACCGCCATCAGTCAGCAGGCCCAGTTCATCGCTCAGCAGAACCAGCTGAGGACTCAGCAGGCCCAGGCCGCCACGGACGAGCAGGCCCGTCTGGACGCCCAGGCCCAGCAGACCGACGCTACTCAGCGGGCGGTCCTGGCCCGGCAGGACGAGCGGCAGGCTCAGCTGGAAGCCCAGGCTGAGGCACAGCAACGGGCCGATGACCGGCAGGCCGCACTGGAGGCCTTCGGCATCCAGCAGGCGCAGCTGCAGGACGCGATCCTGGCCGACCAGGACCTGCAGGCGACCCAGGAGGTGACAGCTGATCAGAACCCCACCGACCAGCAGAGTTTCGATCAGGCGGCAGTCAACGCCCTCCTGAACGGTAATTCCACCGTAGGTACCGTCCAGGACGCGCTCGACGAGTTCCAGCAATTGGAAGACGCCACCGGACTAGAGGTCTCCCAGGTGACGGTGACCCTCACCCAGTCCGGCAATTCGATCGATACCCAGCTGTAGCAGTAGCTCAGGCCGCGGGGCCCGTCTCCTTCGAGGGGACGGGCCCCGCGGTCGTTCAGTCGGCCAATTCAGTCGGCCAAGGAGCGCCGCCGAAGATCCACCACGGCGACCACCAGAGCCAGGAAGGTCACCCCCGCGCTCAGCAACAAAGCATCAGCAAGGGACGCATTCCAGTCGCCATGGGTGGCCGACAGGCGGGCGAAGAAGAGCGCCCCGATGGCCGCGATCCCGGCCGCGCCCCCGATCCGCTGGCCGGTCTGGACGATGCCCCCGGCGGTCCCCGCCTCCTGAACCGGCACGTCGCTGAGCGTCAGCGTGAGGTTCGGCGAGATCACCGCTCCGCTGCCCAACCCGGCCACCAGCAACGGCAACGCGGTGTAGAAACCCACGCCGTCGGCGTCCGTCATTCGAACCACCACGACCGTCGCGATCAGACCGACGATCATCACCGCCAGCCCGATCGCCACCACGGCCCGCCCGATCCGGCTGACCAGCCGGCCCGCCGCGAAGGCGGAGACGGCCGAGCCGAGCGCGAACGGGGTTACGGCGAGCCCGGATTCCAGCGCGCTGTACCCATGGCCCTCCTGGAGGAACAAGGCCAGGACGAAGAAAATCGAGGTGAATCCGGCGAAATAGACCAGACCTACCCCGGCGCCCATGCTGAACGAGGGAACCCGCAGCAGAGCCAGGTCGACCATCGGCTCCCGCCCGCGCCGCGACTGGGCCTGCTCCCAGACCACGAACGCGCCGAGCAGGACCAGCGCCGGGATCACCAGCAGCCAGGGCAGCGGCCCGGACCAGCTCTGCGACTCGACCAGCGGCAGGAGCAGGCACAGCACGCCGGCGCCGAGCAGCACCGCGCCGAACGGGTCGAGGCTCTTGGTCTGCTGGCGCCCGGCCGTCGCGGGCAGCAGACGCAGCGCCGCGACCACCGCGATGATCCCTACCGGGACATTGACGAAGAACACCGCGCGCCAGCCGTGTTCGGTTCCGAAGGCGGCGATCAGCGCACCCCCGACCAAGGGTCCTACGGCAGTCGAGATCCCGACGGTGGCGCCGAACAGGCCGAAGGCCCGGGCTCGTTCCTTACCCTGGAACAGGTTCTGGATGAAACCGGAGACCTGGGGCTGGATCAGGCCTCCGCCGATGCCCTGGATCACCCGGGCGACCACCAGCAGCCCGGCGTTCGGCGCGAGCCCACAGGCCGCACTGGCCACCGTGAACAGCACCAGGCCGGCGACGAACATGTTCTTCCGCCCGCGGATGTCGCCCAGCCGACCGGCCGCCACCAGCACCAGGCCGAAGCTCAGCGCGTAGCCCGAGGACACCCACTGCAGGTCGCTCGAGCTGGCCGAGATGCCGGTCCGGATGGAGGGCAGGGCCACGTTCACGATGCTCACGTCGAGCACCGTCATGAAGCCGGCGACCAGGCAGACAGCGAATGCGGGCCAGCGCCGGGTCTGCTGTTCTTGCTGGTCGTCCTGGGTTTGCGGGGGAGTGGTCGTCACCTCAGAGAAATCTCATGCTTCGGCCCGGGCAGCCACTTGATCAGTGACCTCGTCGGCACAGCCCCAGCTCAGGGTGATGCCCGCGCCACCGTGTCCGTAGCAATGAATCAGCCGCGAACCCCCGGGGAGAGGCGCGTCCTCCTCCAGTCGCGGACCCCCGTAGCGCCCGGGTCGCAGACCGGCGGCTTCCCGCAGCACCCGGGCCTGAGCCAGCTCCGGAACCAGCGCCGTGCACCGCCGCAGGATCGACTCGGCCACCGTGGCGTCGGGGGAGATGTCCTCCTGCCCGGGCTCGAACGTGCCGCCCACCACCACGTCCCGGCTGCGCGGGTGCACGTAGATCCCGCCTTCTGGATCGTCGGAGTCCCGGTAGGAAACGGTGATGCCCGGATTGGTCAGGACCAGGATGCGCCCACGGATCGCGTGCACCGCCGGGTCGGGCACCAATTCGCGGGCCGCCAGCCCGGTCGCGTTGACCACCACCGGCGCCAGCTCCCCGGCCTCGGCCAAAGATCCAAGGCGGCGTTGCTCGACCGTGCCGCCGAGCGCCTCCACCACCTCGATCAGCCAGTACAGGTAGGAACGGGTCTGCACGGCCGGGACGGTGAACCGCCACTCACCGGTGAACCGCTCGTCCGGCGCCGGTTCCAACCGGAACTCCGGCACCCCGACCGCCCACCACGGGATCGCGGTCTCACCCCGCAGCAACATCCGGCTGTCCCGCATCGTCACCCCGGGCACACCCTCGGACGCCTGCTTCGCCAGCTCGGTCAGCGTCCGCTGACCCCAGCGCAGCACCCGGTCGTCGGCGTCGAAATGCGTCGGATACCAGACCGCCGCAGCCACCGAGGAAACCGTCCGCTCCGGCGGATCGGCGCTGATCACCCGTACCTGATGACCGGCCTCGAGCAACCGGACCGCTGTGGTCAGCCCGATGATCCCGCCACCCACTACGACAACTTCGGTCATCCGCCCCGCTCCTAGAGGAAGTGCTGGTCCTCCCCACGATAGGTGGGCACCTCAACCACCGAGCCGTCGCCCGCGACCAGCTGGAACGTGGCCACGTGCTCGGCCAGTTCGCCGGCCTTGGCGTGCCGGAACCAGACCCGGTCGCCGATCCGCAGGCCGTCCGCCGCCGCGCCCTGCAACGGCGTCTGGACCTCCCCGGCACCCTCCATGCCGGTCAGCGAAAGTCCCTGTGGATAGGTCGGGATCGGCGCCCGATCCGGGCCGATCGGCCCGGAGGCGATCCAGCCACCTCCGGTGACCGTGACGAAACCCGGCCCGGGGCGGCGGACCACGTCGGTGCCGAACAACGCCGCGGGCGCCGGGGAGAACTGGCGATAGGCGTCGAACAGGCCCGGACCGTACAGCCCCGACCCGGCCGTGAGCTCGGTGATCGCGTCCTCTGCGGTGGTCGTCTCCAGGCTCCCGGTGCCGCCGCCGTTCACGAACCGCAGTGGGAACTCGGCATTCACCGCCGCCACCACCTCGGCCCGGCGGGTGGCGAGCTCGCGCACCGAGAGCGCCTGCATCGCGGTGACGGCGAGGCCGTAGAGCGGCTTGCCCTTGGGCCGGTTGCCCACCCCGGCCACCTGACCCTCGTAAGACATCATCCCGGTCAGGGTGAAACCGCTGCGCTGCCCGACGATCCGGGCCAGGGCCACGGCGTCGCCGGGAGTGAACACCCCCGAGCGTCGAGCGCCCACGTGCACCCGCCCGCCGGCCAGCCGGAACGAGGAGTCCAGGTCCAGGCAGACCTGGAACTCGGGGTGGCCGGGCACCACCGCGTCGATGAAGTCGAGCTGCTCGGCCGAGTCGATCATCAGGGTGATCCGCGCCCGGGCAGGCTCGTCGGCGGCCAACCGGGCCAGGGCCTGGCGCTCGGCGGTCGGGTAGCCCACCACCACGTCGTCGAAGTCCGGGGCGAGCCAGAGGGCTTCGCTCAGGGTGTAGCCGAGCACGCCGGCGAACCCGGGTAGTGCGTGCACCCGCTCCAGCACCGCCCGGCAGCGGATCGACTTGCTGGCCAGCCGGATCGGCTTGCCCGCGGCGCGGCGCACCAGATCGGCCACGTTGGCATCCAGGGCGGGCAGGTCCACCACCGCCACGGGGGGATCGAGATGGGCGGTTGCCGCGTCCAGCCGGGCCTTCGTGGTCATGCGGGCAAGGTTCGACCGCGGGGGACAAATTGGTCAAGGGTCCAGGAATCCGGACCACTCACCTCTGCTTCGGGCCGTAGTCGTTGACTCACGGAATGTGGTGGCCTGAACTGGACGTCTGTCCTATTTCCGGAGTCGTGAGCGAGGGGTCAATGACGACCTGGTCGAACTGGTCCGGCTGCGAGACCGCGGACTGCACGGTCCTGCGGCCGTCCTCCACCGCCGGCATCGCCGAGGCGGTCACCGCGGCCGCGGCGCAGGGCCGCCGGGTGCGGCCGGTCGGCTCCGGGCACTCGTTCTCCGGGATCGCCCGGCCCGAGGAACTGCAGCTCAGCCTGGAGCGGCACGACCGGTTGCGGGCCCTGGACACCGGCACCGGCCTGGTCACGGTCGAGGCCGGGATGCCGCTGTACCGGCTGAACGCGCTGCTCGCCCAGGCCGGCCTGGCCCTGCCCAGCCTGGGCGACATCGACCGGCAGACCGTGGCCGGGGCGCTGGCCACCGGCACCCACGGCACCGGCGCCCGCTTCGGGCCGATCTCCACCCAGGTCCGGGCGATGGAGCTGGTGCTGGCGGACGGGTCGGTGCTGCGCTGCTCGCCGACCGAGAACCCGGACGTCTTCGAGTTCGCCCGGGTGCACCTGGGCGCGCTCGGCGTGGTCTCCACCGTCACCCTGCAGACGGTTCCGGCGTTCGCGCTCCACGCCCAGGAGATCTCCGTCCCGCTGTCCGAGGTCCTCGCCCGGTTCGACGAGCAGGCCCGGGAGATCGACCATTTCGAGTTCTACTGGTTCCCGCACACCGACCGGGTGCAGACCCGCTACAAGACCCGGGTGCCGCTGGAGCCGGGGCTGGCCCCGCTGGGCCGGTTCCGGGCCTGGTGGGACGACGAGCTGCTGGCCAACGACGTGTTCCGGGCGGTGATCGCGACCGGCCGGCGGATACCCGCCACGGTGATGCCGCTGAACCGGATCGCGGTGCGGCTGTGGGGTTCCCGCAGCTATACCGACCGTTCCGAGCGGGTCTTCGTCAGCTCGCGCCGGGTGCGGTTCAAGGAGATGGAGTACGCGATCCCGCGGGCCGCGCTGCCGGAGGCGATGGGCCGGGTGCGGGACCTGGTAGAGAAGTCGGGCTGGCGGATCGGTTTCCCGGTGGAGATCCGGGTCGGCGCGCCGGACGACATCCCGCTGTCCCTCTCCTCCGGCCGGGAGTCCGCCTACATAGCGGTGCACGTGGCCGCCCGGTCCCCGCACGACGCCTATTTCGGGGCGGTGGAGCGGGTGATGGCCGACTATCAAGGACGCCCGCACTGGGGAAAGCTGCACGGTCTGGACTGCGAGGGGTTACGTCGGGTGTATCCGCTGCTCGACGAGTTCGCGGCCCTACGGGACCGGCTGGACCCGGAGGGCCGGTTCGGCAACGCCTACCTCGACCGGGTCCTGGGGGCGGGTCCCGAGGGCAGGTCCCGGGGTGCCCGCTAGCCCGGCCGGGTGACCAGCCGGGCAGGTGGTGAGGGCCGGTCGCGCACGGTTCACGTCCCGGCCAGGTCGACGGCGCCGGGAAGAAATCTAGTCACTGCTACGCTAAGGGTCCTGGCGGCACGATCTGTGTCGCCGCTCTAGCGGGCGAGCCGCCCGCGTGGTCGCACGTAACGAGTCGCTCCACATTCCGGTGAACACAGCTCACCGGCGCAGACCGCCCATCGGTCATTCGGAGCCTCAGGTCGGTCCCCGCTGGTCAGGGCCCGGCGTCTCCGAACGGCGTGGCCTTCTGCGCATCGATGGAGTAGCTGCACTACATGCCGTATACCTCAGATCGTCCCCGTACGTCCGGATCTCGCTTCGGTGGTGGTGGCGGTCCCCGTCGCACCGGTCGTCCGAGTGGTCCGCGTCGTTCGTCGTCCGGTCGTCCCCGTCCGCAGTCCGGGCCCAGCCCGCTCGAGGCGGCGCTGACCGCCGCGGCCGACGCCCCGACCCCGCCCGAGCAGACGTTCGTCGAGCTCGGCCTGCCCCGTCAGCTGGTCACCGCACTGGCCGGCGAGGGTATGGAAGCCCCGTTCGCGATCCAGACCCGGGTCCTGCCCGACGCGCTGGCCAAGCGGGACGTGCTCGGCCGGGCCCAGACCGGTTCCGGTAAGACCCTGGCCTTCGGTATCCCGGTGCTGGCGCGCCTGGCCGCCGAGCCGAAGCAGCGGGTCGCCTCGACCCCCCGCGCGATCATCCTGGTGCCCACCCGTGAGCTGGCCCGCCAGGTCAACGAGGCGCTGAACCCGCTGGCCCGCCCGCTCGGCCTGCGCGTCACCACCGTCGTCGGCGGCCTGTCGATCTCCCGCCAGATGGACGCGCTGCGTCGCGGTGTGGACGTCGTGGTGGCCACCCCGGGCCGGCTGATCGACCTGATGGACCGTCGTTCGGCGGACCTGTCGCAGGTCGAGATCAGCGTGCTGGACGAGGCCGACCACATGGCCGACCTGGGCTTCCTGCCCGCCGTCCGGCGGATCCTGGACGCGACGCCGGCCGACACCCAGCGCCTGCTGCTGTCGGCCACGCTCGACGGCGGCGTGGACAAGCTGGTCACCGAGTACCTGCACGACCCGGCGTTCCACGCGGTCAAGCAGACCACCGACGCGGCGACCGCGATGGACCACAAGGTCTTCGCGCTCGGCGGGGCGGCCGAGAAGCTGCTGGTGGCCAGCGAGATCGCGATGCGCCCGGCCCGGACGCTGTTCTTCGTCCGGACCAAGCACGGCGCCGACCGGCTGGCCCGGCAGCTGTCCCGGGCCGGTGCCGAGGCCACCGCGATCCACGGCAACCTGAACCAGAACCAGCGTCAGCGGGCTCTGGACGCGTTCGCCTCCGGCTCGCCGCGGGTCCTGGTCGCCACCGACGTGGCCGCCCGGGGCATCCACGTGGACGACGTGGACCTGGTCGTGCACTACGACCTGCCCGGCGACCACAAGGACTACCTGCACCGTTCCGGCCGCACCGCCCGGGCCGGCGCCCGTGGCACCGTGGTCGCGTTCGCCGAGCCGGGTCAGACCCGGGAGATCAACCGGCTGCACCGGGACGCGTCGGTCACCGCGACCACCGACACGGTCCAGCCCGGTCACCCGGCGGTCCGCGAGCTCGCCGCCTCCGGCGAGCCGATCGTGGTCAAGCCGATCCCGCAGCGCAGCTCCGAGCGGCGGGGCGGTGGGACCGGTAGCGGTCAGCCGCGGCGTCGTTCCGGCGGCGGTGGCGGGGGCGCCGGTTACGCCGGTGGCCGCCCGAGCGGCGGCCGGCCGAGCCGGGGTCCGCGGCCGCAGGCGGCCTCGAACTAACAGCACTGAATGAACTGAGGACGCCCTCCAGCAGTCGTGCTGGAGGGCGTCCTCACGTTTGCCGTGATCATGGAGAACTTCCCCCGTGATCATGGACTTTTACCCCGGGGAGAAAGTCCATGATCACGGGGAGGAAGTCCATGATCACGACAAGGGTCAGAGGCCGTAGTTCTCGAGGAGCCGCAGCCAGACCTCGCTGATCGTCGGGAAACTCGGCACCGCGTGCCACAGGTCCTGCATCTTCACCTGGGCGCTGATCGCGATCGTGGCCGAGTGCAGCAGTTCGGAGATCTCCGGGCCGGTGAAGGTGGCCCCGACGATCACCTCGCGGGCGGTGTCCACGATGATCTGGCTGGTGCCCGCGATCCCGTCGCCGGAGGTGTACGCCCCGGAGACGCCGCCGGTCGGGTAACTGACCACCCGGATGTCCAGACCCCGCTCCCGGGCCTGCTTCTCGGTCAGGCCGACCGCGCAGACCTGCGGGTCGGTGAACGTCACCCGGGGCACCACGTCCCGGCTGGAGCGGTCGTGGGCGTCCTTGCCGAGCAGCACGTCGCCGGCGATGCGGGCCTGGTACTTGCCCATGTGGGTCAGCAGGGCCAGGCCGTTCACGTCGCCGACGGCGAAGAGCCACGGTTGCGAACCCTGGTCGATCCCGGTGGCGCGGAGCTGGTCGTCCACCTCGACCGGCCGGCCCGGGGTCAGGCCCACGGTGTCCAGGCCGAGGTCGTCGGTGTGCGGCTTGCGCCCGGTGGCGACCAGGATCTGGTCGGCGACGATCTCGTCCCCACCCTCCAGGGTGACCGTGACCGACCCGTCCTCGTTCTTCGCCGCCCGGCTGACCTTTACCCCGGTGCGCACCGAAATGCCTTCCTCGGCGAAGGCCTTGCCCACCTCTTCACCGGCGAAGGGTTCCTCCCGGGAGAGCAGGTGCGGCCCGCCCTCGAGCACGGTCACCTCGGAGGCGCCCAGACGCCGGACCGCCTGGGCCATCTCGGCGCCGACGAAGCCGCCGCCGATCACCACCAGCCGGTCCGGGATGTCCTTCATCTCGGTGACCCCGCGGTTGGTCCACGGGTCGGACTCGGCCAGACCCGGGATCGGCGGGATCACCGCGGTGGTGCCGGTGGCCAGCACCACCGCGCGGTTCGCGGTCAGCGTGCGGGTCGCGCCCTGGGAGTCGGTGACCTCGACGGTGCGCGGGCCGGTCAGCCGGGCGTGGCCGCGGACCAGGGCGATGCCGTTGTCGTTCAGCCACGGCACCTGGCCGGAGTCGTCCCAGCTGGAGGTCATGTAGTCGCGCCGGGCCAGGGCCGCCTGCACGTCGATCCTCCCGGTCACCGCCGCGTCGGCGCCGGGCACCCGCTTGGCCGCGGCGATCACGTCACCCGGGCGGATCAGCGTCTTGCTCGGGATGCAGCCCCAGTAGGAGCATTCCCCGCCGATCAGTTCCCGTTCCACGACGGCGGTGCTCAGCCCGCCCGCCGCCGTTCGCCCGGCCACGTTCTCCCCGGCCGGACCGGCCCCGATCACGATCACGTCGAAGCTGTCGACCTCGGACACTGTGTTCCCCAAATCCTCGCCGGCCTGCTGTCGGGAAAACCCTAGGCGGTCGGCCGGCCCAGGCTCTCGTTCAGCCGGCCGAGCAGCTCGGCGAACCGGTCCACGTCCTCCTCCGGCCAGTCGGCCATCCGGGTCTTGAAGCTGTCCCGGCGGGCGGCCCGGGCCCGGTGCACCAACGCGGCGCCGTTCTCGGTGAGCGTGAGCCGCTGGGCCCGACGGTCGTTCTCGTCCACCTCACGGGTGATCAGGTCGAGTTTCTCCATCAGCTGGAGCTGCCGGGAGACGGTCGGCTTGCCGATGCCGAAGAACGCTGCCATCTCGGTCATCCGGGCCGAACCGGCGTCGTCCAGCCAGAGCAGCATCGCGTAGGCGCCCGGTTCCAGGTCGGGATGGAACTCCCGGGACATCTGGGCGGAGAAGCTCCGGGCCCGCCGGATCAGCACCGTGAGCTCCTGCTCGATGGTGACGAACGAGCTCGTCGACGGGTCGG
Source organism: Kineosporia aurantiaca JCM 3230 (assembly GCA_000719025.1). Taxonomy (GTDB): domain Bacteria; phylum Actinomycetota; class Actinomycetes; order Actinomycetales; family Kineosporiaceae; genus Kineosporia; species Kineosporia aurantiaca. The sequence continues at coordinate 440,297 of JODP01000005.1, read as the reverse complement.
GGGCGGCCGGGGGCGGCTCGGGATCCACTGCTGACACGGGGCCACCCTATAAGCCGGGAATTAGTTGCCCTGTGCAACTGCTATGCCTATAGTTGTCTGAGGCAAGCAAATATCCGGAGGGGGTGGATGCATGGCCGTCCCGGCCGAAGCGGTCTCCGACCTCTTCCACCAGCTGCTGTCGGTGACCCGCTCGCTGAAGACCCTGAGCGGCAAACAGGCCGATCGGCTCTCGCTCAGCACCCTGATGGTGCTGGCCCAGTTGTCCAGCCTGGGGCAGGCCCGGTGCTCGGCCCTGTCCGAGCTCCTCGGGGTGGACAACTCGGTGGTCAGCCGCCAGCTGGCAGTGCTTGAAGGGGCGGGCCTGACCGCCCGTCGGGCCGATCCGCAGGACGGACGGGCCTGGCTCGCCCACGTCACCGAGGCCGGCGCGCAGCGCCTCGCCGATCTTCGGACCCAGCAGGTGGCCCTGGTCACCGACGCGATGAGCGGCTGGACCGAACAGGACGTCCGCTCGCTCTGCGGGCAACTCCTCCGCTTGGACGAGGCCCTGCAGGAAGCGGTTTACCAAAACGACCCGGCGTCCCACCGGGGCGATCCGACGGCGTATCGCGCCGCTGGGACGTCCGGGTCATCAACATCAAGTAGTACGAGAAAGGTCCACGCATGAGTTCCGGCACGCTCAATCCGCCGTCCCAGCAAGCCTTACCCGCGCCGTCGGCCGACGGCGAGATGTCGCACCGCCAGATCGTCGAGGCCCTGGTCGGCATCCTGGCCGCGCTGTTCGTCGGCATGGTCAGCTCGACCATCGTCAGCAACGCGCTGCCGACCATCATCGGCGACCTCAACGCCTCCCAGCGGGCCTACACCTGGGTGGTCACGGCGTCGCTGCTGGCGATGACCGCCACCACCCCGATCTGGGGCAAGCTCTCCGACCTCTACAACAAGAAGTTCCTGCTGCAGCTGGCGATCGTGATCTTCGTGATCGGCTCGTCGGCCGCCGGCCTGTCCCAGAACGTCGGTGAGCTGATCGGCTTCCGAGTGATCCAGGGCGTCGGCATGGGTGGCATCACCGCCCTGGCCCAGACCGTCATCGGCGCGATGATCCCGCCCCGCCAGCGCGGCCGGTACAACGGCTACCTCGGCTCGGTGATGGCCCTGGCCACCGTGAGCGGCCCGCTGATCGGTGGCGTGATCGTGGACAGCGCGCTCGGCTGGCGCTGGTGTTTCTACGTCTGCGTGCCGCTGGCCGTGATCGCCCTCGGCCTGATCCAGCGCACCCTGCACCTGGACCACAACCCGCGCAAGGCCTCGATCGACTGGGCCGGCGCCACGCTGATCGCCTTCTCGGTCAGCGCCGTGCTGATCTGGGTCTCCTTCGCCGGTGACGACTTCGCCTGGATGTCCTGGCAGACCGGCGCCTTCCTGACCGCCGCCCTGGTCGCCCTGGTCGCCGCCGTCGGGGTGGAGCGCCGGGTGAAGGAGCCGGTGGTTCCGCCGGCGATCATCAGCAGGCGCACCACCCTGCTGTCCGTGGTGGCCTCGATGGCCGTCGGAATCGCGATGTTCGGCGGTTCGGTCTTCCTCGGTCAGTACTTCCAGGTGGCCCGCGGCTACTCGCCGACCCAGGCCGGTCTGCTCACCATGCCGCTGATGCTCGGCGTGATGGGCTCCTCCATCCTGGTCGGCCGGCAGATCGTCGCCACCGGGTACTACAAGCGCTTCATCGTGGGTGGGGTCGCCTCCATGGTGGTCGGCTTCGCCCTGCTGGCCACCATCGACCACCGCACCTCGCTGGTCCTGATCGCGGTCTACATGGTCCTGGTCGGCGCCGGGGTCGGGGCCTCGATGCAGAACCTGGTGCTGGCCGTGCAGAACACCGTGGACAGCACCGAGATCGGCACCGCGAGCGGGGTGATCGCGTTCTTCCGGACCCTCGGCGGTGCGGTCGGCGTCTCCGTCCTGGGCACCATCCTGGCCAGCCACGTCGGCGACCTGATCGCCAACGGCCTGGCGCAGGTCGGGATCTCCGGCACGGGTGCGGCCTCCGGGGTCAGCACGCTGGACCTGAAGAGCCTGCCGGCCCCGGTCGCCGAGGTGGTGCGCGCCTCCTACGGCGACGGGATGGCCCGGATCTTTCTGGTGGCCGCGGTCGTCGGGGTGGTCGGCCTGATCGCCACCCTGTTCATCCAGGAGGTCGCGCTGCGCAAGACGGTCTCGATGAAGACCGAGGGCGAGGTCGAGGCGACCGCGGTGGACGCAACCGGTGGGAACCCGGCCACCGACAGCGCCCCGGCTCGCGCCTGATCGTCCGGAGCACCACAGAACTCCCCGGTTCGCAGGGCGGCCCGGGGAGTTCTGCTGTCCCGGCCCTTCCAGGGAAGCCGCTCACCGACGTCCTCAATCAGTAACCGCACTCCATCAGTAGCCTTTCTGAAACGATTCACGTTACGGTGACGTCCGGTTCGGCCCACCGTGGCCTAGGGTTCGCCGGGACCGTCTTCAGAAGGAGAACGCGTGCCGAGTGCGTCGATCAGTGTGAAGGACGTCGCCGCCGCGGCCGGGGTCTCGGTCGGCACCGTGTCGAACGTGCTCAACCGGCCCGATCGGGTCGGGGCGGCCACCCGGTCCCGGGTCGAGGCGGCGATCGAGAAGCTCGGCTTCGTCCGCAACGAGTCGGCTCGCCATCTGCGGGCCGGGGCCAGCCGGACGATCGGGTATCTGGTGCTGGACGCCGCGAACCCGTTCTTCACCGATGTCGCCCGCGGGGTCGAAGAGGCGGCGCGGGACGCCGGGCTGGCGGTGTTCCTCTGTAACAGCGACAACAGCCGCCAGCGAGAGAGCGAATACCTGGAGCTCCTCTTCGAACAGCGCGTGCGCGGGGTTCTGGTTACCCCGGTCGATCCGGGCGGGGTAGACGCGTCATTACCCCCCGGAGTCGCGGTTCCCGTTGTGTTGGTCGACCGCACCGGGGGAGAGAAGCACTGCTCGGTCTCGGTCGACGACGTCTACGGCGGAAGGCTGGCGGGGGAGTACCTGACCGAGAGCGGGCATGAGCTGATCGCCTTCGTCGGGGGGCCGCAATCCGTCGGCCAGGTGCAGGACCGGCTCACCGGGCTCCGTCAGGCGGTTGAGGCGGCCGGGAACGAAGGTGGGCTGACGGTGCTGCCGACAGCGGCGCTCACCGTGGCCGAAGGGCGCGCCGCCGGACAGCGCCTGGCCGGGATGCCCGCTTCCCGCCGGCCCACGGCCGCGTTCTGCGCCAACGACCTGGTGGCCCTGGGTCTGCTGCAGGAGATGACCCGGCTGCGGATCCGGGTGCCGGACGATCTGGCCATCGTCGGCTACGACGACATCGAGTTCGCCGCCGCGGCCGCGGTCCCACTCACCTCGGTCCGCCAGCCCCGGCACCAGATCGGGCGCACCGCGGCGGAACTACTGGCCGAGGAGACCACCGCTCTGGAGGCCCCGGGCGGGATCCGGGGCGCTGCACACCGTCATCGCCAGGTGGTTTACCTGCCCGAACTGATCGTGCGGGAATCGTCGATCCGGAGCCCGGGGAGGGCGGCCGAAGCGCACTGAGTCCGGCAATTCGCGGTTCTCCGTTACGTAACGCGACGCAGGCGATACGGTGTGCTGCATCGTGACGCAATCGGATCTGGACCAGGACGACGTGGCTGCCTCGTTGCTGCCGATCCTGCCCGACGCGGTGATCGGCCTGGACCGGCTGGACCGGGTCACGCACTGGAACGAGGCGGCCGAGCGGACCTACGGGATCTCCGCCGCCGAAGCGATCGGGCAGCGCCTCTCCGACCTCGTGGAGACGGTGTACGCGCAGGACGACGAGGCGGTCGCCCGGCGCGAGGTGCACGTGCAGGGCAGATGGCACGGCTTCGTCCGACAGATCACCTCCTCCGGCCGGTCGGTGGAGATCGAGTCCACCGTGGCGGTGCTGTACGACCAGAACGGCAGTATCCGTGGCCTGCTCGCGGTCAACCGGGAGAGCGCCGAGAGCGAGCTGACCCACCGCGCCAGTCACGACTCGCTGACCGGCCTGCCCAACCGCGCGGTGCTGATGAAAGGGCTGGCCGACTCGCTGAATCGGCTGCCCGCCCTGATCGGCGGCAAACGCCGGCTCGCCGTGCTGTTCTGCGACCTGGACGGCTTCAAGGACATCAACGACAGCCTCGGCCACGCGGTCGGCGACCAGGTGCTGGTCGCGGTCGCCCACCGGCTGCGCCGGCGCTGCCGCTCGGCCGACGTGGTCGCCCGCTTCGGCGGGGACGAGTTCGTCGTGGTGATGGGGGTGGACGCCGCGGCCGACGCGATCGCCATGGCCACCCGGATCATCGAGGTGCTGGACGAGCCGATCGTGATCGGCGACGCGGTGGTCTCGCCCGGGGTCAGCGTGGGCATCACCGTCGTGGACAAAGTGCCGGACGGGGAAGATCCGGTGGCCAGCGTGCTGCGGGACGCCGACACCGCGATGTACCACGCGAAGGGCCGGGGGCGGGGCCGGTACGAGCTGTTCGACGCGGATCTGCGGGACGGGATCGAGGAACGGCTGGGTCTGGCCACGGCCATGCGCCGAGCGGTCGGCGACGGGGAACTCGAGCTGGTCTACCAGAGCCGGCGGACCTGTGCCGGGCGCCGGGTCACCGGGGTCGAGGCGCTGCTGCGCTGGCGGCACCCGGAACTCGGGGTGCTCGCGCCGGAGGTGTTCCTGCCGATCGCCGAACGGACCGGGCGGATCGTCGAGCTCGGCGACTGGGCGCTGCGGCAGTCGCTGGCCGACCTGGCGGACCTGGGCGAGCTGGAGCCGGGGCACGCCGGTCTCTCCCTGGCCGTCAACGTCTCGGCGAAACAACTGGTCGGCGGGCGGCTGGCGCGCACCGTGAGCCGGGCCCTGAGCGAGTCCGGGGTGGCTCCGGACCGGCTCGTCCTGGAGGTCACCGAGACCGCGTTCTCCGACGACCCGGCCACCGCCCGGCAGGTGCTGGACGAGCTGAAGGCGCTGGGGGTGGTGATCGCGCTGGACGACTTCGGCACCGGCTGGTCCTCCCTGCAGTACCTCCGGGGTCTGCCCGTCGACCTGCTCAAGGTGGACCGTTCGTTCGTCGCCGACCTGCCCGGGGAGCGGGCCGCCGGGGCGGTGGTGGCCTCGGTGCTCGGCCTCGGTCACGGGATGGGCCTGCTGGTGGTGGCCGAGGGGGTGGAGAACGCCGAGACCCTGTCCGTCCTGCGGGAGATGGGCTGCGACGAGTACCAGGGTTTCATCGACGGCGAGCCCGGCGCCCTGCCCGACGTCCTCCGTTAGAACACCTTGGCCCGGTTGGTCACCAGGACCGGTCCGGAAGGACAACAATGGGGTGCATGCCGAGCGCTCCCAGTGTCTCCTCGTCCATCACGGTCCGGCTGGAACTGCCGGCCCGCTCCACCGCGGTCAGCGAGCTCACCCACGCGATCGAGCACGCCGGCGCCATCGTCACGGCGCTCGACGTGACCGCCTCCGGGGTGGACCGGCTGCAGGTGGACGTCACCTGTGCCACCCGCGGTGGGGAGCACGTGCCCGAGGTGATCGGGTCGCTGCGCGCCCTGACCGGGGTGACCATCGGCAAGGTCTCGGACCGCACCTTCCTGATGCACCTGGGCGGCAAGCTGCGGATCGAGTCCAAGGTGCCGATCCGCAACCGGGACGACCTCTCGCTGGTCTACACCCCCGGCGTGGCCCGGGTCTGCCTGGCGATCGCCGAGAACCCGGAGGACGCCCGGCGTCTGACGATCAAGCGCAACACCGTCGCGGTGGTCACCGACGGCTCGGCCGTGCTCGGGCTGGGCAACCTCGGCCCGCTCGCCGCGATGCCGGTGATGGAGGGAAAGGCGGCGCTGTTCAAGCGCTTCGCCGACATCGACGCCTTCCCGATCTGCCTGGACACCCAGGACGTGGACGAGATCGTCGAGACGGTGATCCGGATCGCCCCGGTGTTCGCCGGGATCAACCTGGAGGACATCGGGGCCCCGCGCTGCTTCCAGGTCGAGGAGCGGCTGCGCGAGGCGCTGGACATCCCGGTCTTCCACGACGACCAGCACGGCACCGCGATCGTCACGCTGGCCGCGCTGACCAACGCGCTCAAGGTCGTCCGTAAGGAGCTGTCCCAGGTCCGGCTGGTGATGTCCGGGGCCGGCGCGGCCGGGACCGCGATCCTGAAGCTGCTGCTGGCCGCGGGGGCCCAGGACGTGGTGGTCTGCGACGTCGACGGTGTTGTGCACACCGCGCGTCCCGGTCTGCCGGAGAGCCTGCACTGGACGGCCAAGAACACCAACCCGCGGGGCGTCACCGGCTCGCTGAAGGACGCCCTGGCCGGCGCCGACGTCTTCGTCGGGGTTTCCGCCCCCGGCATCCTCACCGGGGCCGACATCGCCACGATGGCGGAGGACGCGGTGGTCTTCGCGATGGCCAACCCGGTCCCCGAGGTCGATCCGGTGGAGGCGTCGCAGCACGCCACCGTGGTGGCCACCGGCCGCAGCGACTTCGCCAACCAGATCAACAACGTCCTGGCCTTCCCCGGGGTCTTCCGGGGTCTGCTGGACGCGCAGTCCAAGACGATCAACACCGAGATGCTGCTGGCCGCCGCCTACGCGCTGGCCGCCGTGGTGACCGACTCCGAGCGCAACGCCGCCTACATCGTCCCGAGTGTGTTCCACCCGGACGTCAGCAATGTGGTCGCGGCGGCCGTCCACCAGGCGGCGGTGGCCGTCAAGGCGTGAAATCCCCCGAATTAGTGACGCCGGTGGGCACCGACGGTGGGTGGCTGTGGGCATCGTCACAGCGTCCAGCCGGTGCCCGATTCGACTCTCTGCGCGGCTTGGGCTGTATCGAGAGGCACTCCACCCTGATGATGTGCATATGCCCATCCAGACTCGTCGGCTGAGCGGCAGCCTCCTGGTCGCTAGCCCGACGCTGGAGGACGACAACTTTCGGCGCACCGTGATCCTGATGCTGGACCACGGGGACGACGGGGCCCTCGGGCTGGTGGTGAACCGGCCCATGGAGGTGGACGTCTCGTCCGTCCTGCCCGCCTGGCAGCCGTACACCACTTCACCGGGGCGGCTTTTCCAGGGCGGCCCGGTCCAGCTCGACTCCGCGCTCGGCCTGGTCGCGATGCCGGGGCACGGCGCCGAGCCGGTCGGTGTGCGCCTGCTGATCGGCTCGATCGGGCTGGTCGACCTGGACGCGCCGCCCGAGGTGATCGTGCCCGGGCTGGCCGGGCTGCGGATCTTCGCGGGCTACGCCGGCTGGGCGGCCGGGCAGCTGGAGGACGAGATCAAGGACGGCGCCTGGTTCGTGGTCGACTCCGAGCCGCGGGACGCGTTCACCGACCGGCCGGAGCGCCTGTGGGGTGAGGTGCTGCGGCGCCAGCGCGGCCAGCTGGCCCTGGTCTCCACCTATCCCGACGATCCGACGATGAACTGAGATGAACTGACGAATCGGCGGCGGCGACTAGACTCAGGGCTCATGAGCTCGCCTTACCCCGAACCCCAGCTGGACCCGATGTCCTCACCCGAGGGCTCGACCACCGGCCTGCTCGAACGTGAGCACGTCGAGCAGGAGGTCGAACCCGGCGACCACGAGCGGTTCGCCCACTATGTCCGCAAGGAGAAGGTGCTGGAGTCGGCCCTCTCCGGTGAGCCGGTCGTCGCGCTCTGCGGCAAGGTCTGGGTGCCCGGTCGCGACCCGAAGAAGTTCCCGGTCTGCCCGACCTGCAAGGAGATCTACGAAGGCCTGCAGCCCGGCGGCGGCGACAACGAGGGCGGCAAGTAGCTCCTGCAGTGAAGCGCCACCCGCACGGGCCCGATGAGCACGGTGCCGGCTCCGGGGCCGGAGCGCCTCCCGCGGAAGAGGGGGAGGACGCACCGGCCTCGCTCTCGCCGTACCTGACCACCCTGGCCGGCATCGTCACCCTGATCACCCTGATCGCCTTCGAGGCGGTCGCGGTCTCGACGGCGATGCCGGTGCTGACCCGGGACCTGAACGCGGTCCGGGAGTACGGGTTCGCGTTCTCCGTCTTCATCGCCGCGCAGCTGCTCGGGGTCACGCTGTCCGGCGGGTGGTGCGACACGGTCGGCACCCGCTGGCCGGTCCGCACCGGCCTGCTGCTGTTCGGCGTCGGCCAGCTGATCTGCGGCATCGCCCCCACCTACAACGTCCTGCTGCTCGGCCGGGCGATGGCCGGGGCGGGCGCCGGGCTGCTGGTCGTGGCGCTGTACGTGGTGATCGCCGACTCCTTCCCGAGTCATCTGCAGCCCCGGGTCTTCTCGCTGATCTCGGCCGCCTGGGTGGTGCCCGGCATCGTCGGCCCGGCGATCTCCGGCTTCCTGGCCGAGCAGGTCAGCTGGCGCCTGGTCTTCCTGTTCGTGGTGCCCCTGGCCGTCCCCCCGGCGATCGCGCTGCTGCCGAAGCTCCGGTCCACCCCGGCCCACGAGCCCGGCGACCCGGCCGCCCTGACCCGTTCCCAGCTGCGCTCGCGGGCCCTGTGCGGGGTGGCGGTCACCACCGGCGTCCTCGGCCTGCAGTGGGGGCTGGGCGAGGCGCAGGACCTGGGGCCGGTGCTCACCGCGGCGTTCGTCCTCGGCGGCCTGGCCCTGGTGGTCGCCGGCTTCCGCCCCCTGGCCCCGGCCGGCACCCTGCGCCTGGGGCGCGGTCTGCCCACCGTGATCGCCCTGCGCGGCCTGTTCGCCGGGATGTTCTTCGGCGCCGAGTCGTTCATCCCGCTCATGCTCACCAGCCAGCACGGCTTCTCCGCCAGTCACGCCGGGCTGGTCCTCACCGGCGGCATCCTCGGCTGGACGGTCGGCTCCTACGTCCAGGCCCGGCCCTCGCTGCGACTGCCCCGGCACCTGCTCTTCGTGATCGGGGCCGCCCTGATCGCGGTCTCCCTGGCCGGACTCACCCTGCTGATCCGCCCGCCCGCCTCCGGCTGGCTGGTGCTGCCGTTGTGGGCGGTCTCCGCGGTCGGCATGGGGCTGGCGATGTCCAGTACCGGGGTGCTGACGCTCCGCTACAGCGAGCCCGGGCAGGAGGGACGCAACTCCTCGGCGCTGCAGCTCTCCGACGCTCTGGGGGCCGCGCTGGGGATCGGACTGACCGGCGCGGCGTTCGCCGCCTGGCACGATCCGGACGGCGGGGACGCCCATTTGTTCACTGTGATGTGGCTGGTGGCCGGGGGATTCGGCCTGCTCGTGGCGCTGGCCGGCTTCCGGGCGCAACCCGCGCGGGCCTGATTCCCGCCGGTTTTCCACAGGTTTTTGGGGCCTGCGGAGACTTCGGGGGCCTTGGTTGGCGTTCGTGCCAGAGTTTTTGGCATGCTGATCGACAGCCGAGGGACTTGGGGGAACCATGGCAGTCATGCCGGTGATGCCGCGTGAGGGTGACTGGACGGTCGACGATCTGGACCGGCTTCCAGAGGGTGACGGGCTTCAGTACGAGTTGTTCGACGGGATCCTGGTCGTGAGCCCGGCGCCGGTACCGCGTCATGCGAAGGCGGTCACGAATCTGCTGCTTCTGCTCGGCCGGAAGTTTCCGCAGCCGGGCCTGCAGCTGTACACGGCTCCTCTCGACTGGCGGCCGGGTAGGCGCAGATCCCTCCAGCCGGACGTGCTCATCGTCGCGGACGAGAACGTGGGCGAGAAGAACCTGACCGGCTCGCTGGTCCTGGCGGTCGAGGTGCTCTCGGCCTCGACCCGCCAGAAGGATCTGCTGTTGAAGCGGGCCGTCTATCAGGACGAGGGCGTCCAGTCCTACTGGATCGTCGATCCCGACGAGCCGTCCGTCCTGGCCCTGGAGCTCCGCGACGGCGTCTACTACGAGACCGGCAAGGCGGCCGGCGACGAGGAACTCGTTCTGACCGTTCCGTTCCCGATCACCATCGTGCCGTCCGCGCTGGTCACGCGCTGAATTCCCGATCAGCCCCCGGCTCGCGCCGCCGGGGGCGTGGTCTGCGTCATCGTGTCCGCAGCGCGTCCCGGTGCCCGTCTCGGGGTAGCCTCGTGAAGCGATGACGAGAACGAGCAGACGGAATCACGGGGCCTCCCGCAGCATCCCGGAACCAGGCCGGCCGATGGTGAATTGGCTTCTGGCCGACCGGAACATCCGCAGAACTGACGAGAGGACGGCGGCGTGACCCCCGGCTCCAACCCGGCCTCGCTCTTCGACACCGACCCGGTTCCCCCGCCCCCGCCGCCCGCTCCGGCGGCGCACCCGCCGGCCCCGGCCCACGCCAGCTCCTCGGCGGCCTCCCAGCTGTCTCCGGCGTTCCCGGCCCGGGCCCCCTGGGGTACGTCCTCCAAGCTGCGCGCCTGGCAGCAGGAGGCACTGGACAAGTACCTGGCGACCAGCCCGCGCGACTTCCTCGCGGTGGCCACCCCGGGCGCCGGTAAGACCACGTTCGCCCTGCGGATCGCCACCGAGTTGCTGCAGCGCCGGATCGTCCAGCGGGTCACCGTGGTCTGCCCGACGGAACACCTGAAGCGGCAGTGGGCCGATGCGGCCCAGCGGGTCGGTATCCACCTCGATCCGAACTTCAGCAACGCTCAGGGTGCGCACGGCGCCTCGTTCGACGGCGTAGCGGTCACCTACGCCCAGGTCTCGATGAAGCCGCTATTGCACCGGGCGCGCACCGAGGCCGGTAAGACGCTGGTCATCCTGGACGAGATCCACCACGCGGGGGACTCGCTCACCTGGGGCGACGGTGTCTCCGAGGCGTTCGACCCGGCCACCCGGCGGCTCGCGCTGACCGGTACCCCGTTCCGGTCCGACACCAGCCCGATCCCGTTCGTGGAGTACGAGGAGGACGCGGAGGGCATCCGCCGATCCCGCGCCGACCACGCCTACGGGTACTCGGACGCGCTGCGCGACGGCGTCGTGCGCCCGGTGATGTTCCTGGCCTACTCGGGCGCCATGCGCTGGCGCACCAGCGCCGGTGACGAGGTCGCCGCCCGGCTCGGCGAACCCCTGACGAAGGACCTGATCGGCCAGGCCTGGCGCACCGCGCTGAACCCGCAGGGCTCCTGGATCCCGTCGGTGCTGGCGGCCGCGGACAAGCGGCTGACCGAGGTGCGGCGCGGGGTGCCGGACGCCGGGGCCATGGTGATCGCCACCGATCAGGAGACCGCGCGGGCCTACGCGGGCACCCTGAAGGAGATCACCGGCGAGTCGCCGACCATCGTGCTCTCCGACGAGGAGGGGGCCTCGGACAAGATCGAGGCGTTCTCGGCCGGCACCTCGCGCTGGATGGTCGCGGTCCGGATGGTCTCCGAGGGCGTCGACGTGCCCCGCCTCGCGGTCGGCGTCTACGCCACCTCGACCAGCACCCCGCTCTTCTTCGCCCAGGCCGTCGGCCGTTTCGTCCGGGTCCGCAAGCGCGGCGAGACGGCGTCGGTCTTCCTGCCCAGCGTCCCGGTGCTGCTCGACCTGGCCGCCCAGATGGAGGTCGAGCGCGACCACGCGCTGGACAAGCCGAAGAAGGGCGACGAGGACGAGAACCCGGAGGAAGACCTTCTACTTGAGGCCAACCGCGAGGAGAAGGCCTCCGGCGAGCTGGAGAAGCAGCCCTTCGAGGCCCTGGAGTCGCAGGCCACCTTCGACCGGGTGCTCTTCGACAAGCAGGAGTTCGGCACCCACGCCGAGATCGGCAGCGAGGACGAGCAGGACTTCCTCGGCATCCCCGGTCTGCTCGAGCCCGACCAGGTGACCACCCTGCTGCGCCAGCGCCAGGCCGACCAGCTGGCCCGCAACAAGGGCAAGCCGGCCGCCGAGCCGGTCCCCGAGGTCAGCGGACACCGGCAGATCACTGCGCTGCGCAAGGAGCTGCACAGCCTGGTCGGCGCCTGGTCGCGTCGCACCAGCCAGCCCCACGGCGTGGTGCACGCCAACGTCAGGGACGCCTGCGGCGGTCCGGAAGTGGCCAAGGCCAGCGCCGAGCAGCTGCAGGAGCGGATCACCACCCTGCGCCGCTGGTTCGTCGGCCAGAAGTAGTCACCACCTGGAACGTGTTCAGGTCCGGGTCCTCGGCGTAGGCGATCCGCCCGCCGTCGGCCCGGACCCGGCGCAGCCCGGCCACGATCTCGGCGGTGATCACCTCACCCGGCGCCAGCACCGGAACCCCGGGCGGATAGGGCGCAATCAGCTCCGCGCTGATCCTCCCGACCGCCTGCTCGGCCGGGACCGTCTCGTGCTCGGCGAAGAACGCCTCCCTCGGCGCCAGACCGGTCACCGGCACGGTCCGCCAGGACGGGTTCTGCAAAACCACCCGCGTCGGGCCCCGTTCTGCCTCGATGGCCGTGGCCAGGGCCTCCAGCAGCGCATCCACCCCGGCACGATCGTCGGTCACGGTCAGCATCGGCACCAGCGTGTCCCGATCCGCCATCTCCAGCAGAAAGCCCGCTGCCCTCAGACGGTTGTCGACCTTCAGCCCGGACGCCCCGGTGCCGGCCAGGCGGATCACCAGCTTGACCGGATCCGCGCCTTCGACGATCTGCAGACCTTCGATCTGGATGAGCTTTTGGACGCTGTGGGCCCGCAGGGCGATCGCCTCGCCAAGGATCCGCTCACCGTGGCCGGCGAGCAGGGCCCGGGCGGCATCGATGCTGGCCAGGATCGCCCCGGACGGGCTGGTGGTGTGTCCTGCCTCGAAACCCCTTTCCAGCCGGGAAGGATCCAGCAGACCACCACTACGCCGGGTGCGAGCCAGCAGGAGTGCAGCCTGTCCCATCGCCGGCAACGTCTTGTGGGCGCTGATCACCAGCGCATCGGCTCCCAGGGCCAAAGCATGCGGTGGGCAGTCCGGATGGAACCCGAAATGGGCCGCCCAAGCGCCGTCTACGATCAGCGGGATACCAGCGGCGTGCGCAACCGCGGCCACCCTCGCAAGGTCACCGGTCGTCCCTACGTACGAAGGGTCGCCCAAAATAACCGCTTTCGCCTCTGGATACTCGGTCAATGCCTGAGCCACTGATTCCGGCGTCACTCCCACCGGAAGCCCGTGAACGGCGTCCAGTTCCGGGTAGACCCACACCGGCCGCAACCCGGCCAGGATGAGCCCGGTCAGCATCGACCGATGCAGCGTCCGCGAGACGACGACGGTGTCTCCCGGCGCGGCGACCGCCAGTGCCACGGCCTGGTTGGCGTGCGTCGAGCCCCCGACCGAGAACCGGCACCAGTCCACTCCCCACAACGCCGCGGCCTTCCCCTCGGCCTCGGCCAGCATCCCCCCGCTCAGCTGAACCGTGTCCAGCCCGGCGTACAACGGCAGATCCCCCTCCACGATCGACCCGGTCAGCCGCGGGCTCTGCTTGTGCCCCGGAATGCTGAAGAAGCGTGTGCGCCCCGCCCGCACGTCCGCGCTCATCCGCTGCCAGGCCGCGAACAGCGGCGCGTCCGAGGCCAGGCCCAGAGGGTCTTCGGTGCTGGTCACAGCGTCAGTGTGACGGATGGGGGCGACCGCTGGTGTTCGAACACATGTTCGAATATCCTTAGGTCATGTACGAGGGGGCTGCGATCCTGCACGCTGATCTGGATGCGTTCTACGCATCGGTCGAGCAGTTGCTCGATCCTTCCCTGCGCGGCCGCCCGATCGCCGTGGGCGGGAGCGCCGGCGGCGGCGTCGTGCTGGCCGCCTCCTACGAGGCCAAGCACTTCGGGGTCTCCGGAGGTATGCCGGGCCGCCGAGCCCGCGAACTGTGTCCCCACATCACCTTCGTCCGCGGGCATTTCGATCGCTACCAGCAGCTGGCCGACTCGGTCATGGCGATCCTGCACAGCGTCACTCCCGAGGTCGAGCGCATCTCCATCGACGAGGCCTTCCTCGACGTCTCCGGTTCGGTGCACCTCTTCGGCCCACCCGACCTGATCGCCGACCGGCTGCGCCGCCAGGTCCGGCGCGAGGTCGGCCTGCCCATCTCGATCGGCGTGGCCCGCACCAAGCACCTGGCCAAAGTGGCTTCCCAGGTGGCCAAGCCGGACGGCCTGGTGGTGGTCGCCCCCGAGCGGGAACGGGAGTTCCTGGCGCCCCTGCCGGTCGGCCTGATGTGGGGCATCGGCCCGGTGGCCCAGGCCAAGCTCAAGGCCGACGGCATCCGCACCATCGGCCAGCTCGCCGAAGCCTCACCCGGCTCGGTGCAGCAATTGCTCGGCGCCGCTGTCGGCCAGAAAATCAGCGCCCTGGCCCACAACGAGGACGCGCGGCGGGTCACCGGCGCCACCCGGGCCCGCTCGGTCGGCGCCCAGTCCGCCATGGGCCGCGCCGACGCCACTCCGGAGACGGTCCGCGCAGTACTGAACCACCTGGCCGACCGGGTGGCCGTGCGGCTGCGAGCGAAACACCGGGCCGGGCGCACGGTCACGGTGCGGGTCCGCTACCCCGGCATGCGCTCGGTCACCCGCTCCCTGACCTTGGAAGAGCCGGTCGCCGCCACGCTCACCCTCACCGAGATCGCCGAGCAACTCGCCTGGCAGGCCCTACGCGACGAGCTTCGGCACCAGGTCGAGGCGCATCGGGCGGGGCTGGATGAGGCAGGGCTGGATGAGGCGGGTTTGGACGAGGTGGGTTTGGACGAGGCGGGTTTGGACGAGGCAGAGGTGGATAGGGCAGGGCTGGATAGGGCAGGGCTGGATAGGGCAGAGGTGGACGGGGCAGAGGTAGATCGGGCGGGGCTGGATGAGATGGGTTTGGGCGAGGCCGACCTGGAGGGGGAGAGGTCGAACGAGGCCGTGCTGGACCGGGCCAGTCGGCATATGACGAGCCGGAAGGGGCCGAGCCAAGGCCGTAACGGCGGAGCCAAGGCGGACCGGTCCGGAGGGGACCACGCCAAGGCCGAGCTTGCCAGGCCCGAGCCCGTCAGGCCTGAGCGGGGCAGGGCCGAGCAGGGCAGGCTTGGGCAGGCCATACCCGAGCACGCCAGGTCTGACCACGCCAAGGCCCACCACGCCAAGCCCGACCGTGAACGTCCCGAGCACGCCAAGCCCGACCGTGAACGTCCCGAGCACGCCAAGCCCGACCACAAACGTCCAAGCCCCCACCAAGCCGGCCAAATCCAGATCAGCCTGCTCGCGATCTCCGTGTCCAACCTGGTCGTCCGGCACGCCGTCCAGCAAGAACTGGCCGTCGCCCCGGACGATCCGCGGCGCGAAGGCACGGAGTCCGGAGCGGCGCGGCTGGCGGTGGACAGCTCGATGGACGCGGTCCGGGCCAAGTTCGGCCGGGATGCGGTGGGCTACCTACCCGCCCGGTCTCGCGGCGGCGTGCCGGACGAGTTCCGGGAGTTGGCCGAGAAGGAGGTCTAACCCAACCGCTACTCCGAAGCTCCCGAAACGCTCCGGATGAACGGGATAGTCACCGCAATCTGCTCGAAGCCCATCCGCTCCAGAATAGGTCGGCTCATGGCGGCCGCATCGACCCGCAGATAGGTGTACCCCCGGTCGATGGCCAACCGTGCGCGATGGCTGACCAGGGCGCGGAACAGGCCCTTGCGGCGCCACGCCGGCACTGTGCTGCCACCCCAGATGCTGGCGAAATCGGTTCCGGGGTGGAAGTTCACCCGACCGGTGGAGACCGGCTGGTCCCCCGCCATCACCACGAACGCGGAGACCGTGTCCGGGCTGGACGCCAGCTCCCGCAGCAGGCTGTCGCCCCAGGCCTGCTGGTCGCCGCCCCAGACCTCGTTGTGCACCTGAACCATCCGGTCCACCCCGGCGACGTCCGTGACCGTCTCGATCCGCACGCCGTCGGGCACTCCGGTCAGCTCGAGCTCGTGCAGGTCGGCGACCATCAGGGTCTCCGGTGGTTCCTCGGCGAAACCGGCCGCGCGCAGCCGGTCCGGCAGGTCGGCCGGGGTGTCGTAGGAGTAGTACTTCCACTCCCAGTCCAGGCCGGTCCGGTCCATCCGGTGCACCTGCACGGCGATCACCTCGTCGGCGTCCTGCTCGTTCAGCCGCGACCAGGTCACCGCTGCCCACTCCGGCCGGACGGTGCTCAGCACCCGGGCGGTTTCCCGGTCGATCTCCGGGTTCTCGGCGCCGTCGCCCTCGCCGGCCTGGCGCAGTTGCTCATCGAAAGCGGTCAGGACCGCGGCAGTATTCATCGCCGCACACGATGCGGCCCGGCATCCTTTCGGCGCAACGCATTTTCCAGCGGCCACAAGTCGGCACCCAGCAGCCAGGACCCGGCAGCCAGAACGCAGCAGCCAGGACCCGGCAGCCAGGACCCGGCAGCCAGAAGGCAGCGGCCAGAACCCAGCGGCCAGAACCCAGCGGCCAGAACCCAGCGGCCAGGACTCAGCAGCTAGGACTCAGCGGCGAGAACTCAGCAGCCAGCAGCCAGGCCTCAGGGGCCAGGCTCAGAGCCCGGCCGCGGAAGTGGCCGCGGGCACGTGGGGAAGCGGGTGGTGGGAGAGCCCGGTCGACTCCAGTTCCGCCACCACCGCGTCGTGGATGCCCTCGGTGTCAGCCGCGGCGAACACCCCGACGCTCCACACGTCGTCCTCCCGGCTGAGCCGGTAGTCCACCACCTTGCCGTTCCGGTCGACGTAGAAGGTCTGGCCGGAGTCCGGCGAGAAGGCCACGATCGGCACCTGCAGGGGCTCGCCGGTGCGCTTGTTCAGGTACACGCCGACCACGCCGGAAACCGGCACCAGCGGAGTGGGGGAGTTGGAGATGGACACGCGACGGCCTCCGGAGCTCACGGATGATGCCCCGTGATCGGCACTCCCGGCCGCCCACTTGAGCCCAGTTCCCCCGGAGGTCTAGGCCGGCGAGGCGATCCAGGCTCGACGCGCGCTCCGCACCGAGAGGTCCGCGCGGGCCTCCAGTCGGTCCGGACCGTGCTCACTGAGCAGCGCGTCCAGCGTGGCGCGGTCCTCGGCCGAGAGCTCTTCACCGGCACCCTCGCGCAGCCGGGAAAGGGTGATTCGGGCGTAGCGCACTGCCACCGTGGAAAGGGGTGCTGGCAGGTCGATCCCGAATGTCCGTTCCTCCCGCACCACGAACCCGTTCTCGCTCAGCCGGGTGCTCCAATCTGAATTTACCGTGGGATGGTGCTCTTCGCGCATCCGATCGGCCACCGCGTTACAGCGTTCCTCGAGACCCGGCGTCCCTAGGCCAATGTCATCCGGGAGGAACCGGGGGAAGGTCTCGAACTCGATCATCGCGAACAGCCCCTCCGGCGCCAGGGCCGTGCGCAGTTCGGCGAGAACCTTTTCCGGCTGGGTCATGTGGTGCATCGAGGCCGAGGCCCAGGCCAGGTCGAAGGGACCGGCCGGAAGGTCCTGCGCGTCCAGGTCGACCTGGCGCGGCCGGACCCGGGCCCCCAGCCCACGGTCGAAGGCCCGGTCGGTGAGGTGCTCAAGCATGCTCGCGGACGCGTCCGCCGCGGTCACCTGGGCCTGGTCAAAACGGCTGAGCAGGGCGAAGGTTCCGGTTCCGGTGCCAGCCCCCAGATCGAGAATCCGGTGGACGCTGCGATCGCCCAGGTGCCCGGCGATCCATTCGGTGACGGCCGAGAGATGATCGGCCAGCACCTCCCCGTCCAGATCGAGCATCTCGGCCAGATAGCCGCCGTCCATCCCCTTCGCCTCAACCCCGTGCCCATGACCGTGACCGTGCCCATGACCGTGCTCGTGTGCAGATTCCATGCCCACGACGATACGAGATCTTGCGTCTGAGGCATACCATCTTGCGTATGAAGCAAGAGGACGAGGTCGATCGGCTGGTCCGGGCCCGGATCCGGGGTCTGCGGCTGGCGAAGGGCTGGTCGCTCGACGAACTGGCCACCCGTACCTACCTCAGCCCCTCGACGCTGAGCCGGATCGAGACCGGGCACCGCCGGATCGGCCTGGACCAGCTCACCGCCCTGGCCCGGGCGCTCGACACCACCCTGGACGAGCTGGTCGAGTCGGCCGGGGACGAGGACGTGGTGATCCGCCCGCAGCACGACGAGCGCCGGGGCCGCACGTTCTGGACGCTGAACCGGCAGGAGGGCCCGAACGGGATGACGGTGGCCCGGGTCCGGATCACCCGCCCGGCCCCGCGCGGGCCCGACGAGCTGAAGGTGCACCCGGGCCACGACTGGTTCACCGTGTTGTCCGGCACGATCGAGCTGCTGCTGGCCGAGCGTGAGATCATCGTGGAAACCGGTCAGGCGGCCTCGTTCTCGACCATGGTGCCGCACGCCTTCGGAGCGGTGGACGGCCCGGCCGAGATCCTCGCCGTGCTCGATCACGAGGGCCGGCGCACCCACCTGGACGTGGAGAGCGCCTCCTAGGACAGGCCCCAGGTGTCGAGGCGCTGCTGATAGATCTTTTGGACGATCGGAGCCGGGTAGCCGCCGAGGAAGGCGCGCAGGGGTGGCTCGGTCGCGTCGGCCAGGGCCAGCATCTCGGCCGCGGTGTTTCCCGGATCCTCCGGGGCCCGGGCCGCCGCACCCGCCCGCCGAGCCGCCCGGATCGGCTCGTAGGCCTCAATTTCCGCGGTGTGCACGGCCGATCCGCCGGACCAATCGGTGCCGTAAGGGCCGGGTTCTACGATCGTGACCTTGATCCCGAGCGGACCGACTTCCTGGGCGAGCGCGTCACTCATTCCTTCCAGAGCCCATTTCGAGGCGTTGTAGAGGCCAAGGGTCGCAAATGCGGCGACCCCGCCGAGGCTGGACACCTGCAGAAGGTGCCCAGAGCCCTGACGGCGCAGCACCGGCAGAACCGCTTGGGTCACCCACAGGGCGCCGAAGAAGTTGGTCTCCAGCTGTTCCCGGGCCTGCTGCTCGGTGGTCTCCTCGATCATCCCGAACAGCCCGTACCCGGCGTTGTTGACGACCACGTCGATCCGGCCGAAAACCGCTACGGCCCGGTCGATCGCGGAGACGACGGCCGCGCGGTCGGTCACGTCCAGAGGCAAGGCAAGAATACTCGGCCCGTACTCATCCCTGAGCAGGTCGAGGGTTTCGGGACGGCGGGCGGTGGCGACGACCCGATCGCCCCGTCGCAGAGCAGCTTCCGTCCAGACTCGGCCGAATCCGCGTCCGGCCCCGGTGATGAACCATGTCTTCATGCCTCAACCCTGGGGCCCCTGCCGATCGGCAGCCAGCACCCCGCGGGGGTTACCCTGCGGCGGTGGAGAAGGCGGTGGAGAACCTGCTCGGCGAGTTCATCAAGGCGCGGCGGGCCCGGGTGCGTCCGGAAGAGGTAGGCGTCAGGAATTATGGACGCCGGCGGGTACCCGGGTTGCGACGCGACGAGCTGGCGTCGTTGGCCGGGTTGAGCGAGCCGTACCTGACCCGCCTTGAGCAGGGAGTCGACCGCCACCCGTCGGTCCAGGTGCTCGAAAGCCTGGCCGGGGCCCTCCGGCTCGACCCGGACGCCGCCGCCCACCTACTCGCCCTCGCCGACCCCAATCCGACCCGGGCCCCCGAACCCGACCTGGCCGACGACGTCCAAAGGCTCGTGGACGCCTGGGAGGCCGCTCCCGCCTACGTGCGCAATCGGCGCTTCGAAGTTCTGGCCGCGAACAAGCTCGCCCTGGCTCTGGCCGACCTCTACCGACCGGGGCGGAATCTCGTCCGGGATCTCTTCCTGGACCCGGTGAACCGAAGGTTGTTCCCGGACTGGGCGCAGATCGCCCAGCAATCCGTGGCCGCGCTGCGCGCCGAGGCCGACCCTCGTGACCCCCGGATCGTGGAGCTGCTCGCAGAACTTCGGGCAGATGCCGATTTTGCCCGGATGTGGGCGTTGCATGACGTGCGGCCGGTCCGCGACGAGATCAAGCGTTTCGACCACCCGGAGGTGGGACGGCTGGAACTGCGGCGTCAGGCCCTGACCATCGCCGGCGCTGAGGACCAGGTGATCATCGTCTACCAGGCGGCGGCGCAGAGCCCGTCGGCGGCCGCGCTGGCCCGGCTCAGCGCACCGGGTCCAGATGCGGGTTGGTCAGATCGATAGCCTCGATCGTGTCCAGGTCCCGCAGGGTGCGCTCGACGTTGCGCCGGACCAGGATCGGGACGAACGTGGTGATCGGGGCCTGGGCGTACCGGGCCGACTCCCGCTGGACCCATCGCTGGATGGTGGCGGTGGCGAAAAGCGGGTACTTCACCGACAGTTCGGCCACAATGGCCTGGACCTCCGGCTCCGGCATGAGCTCGATCACTTTCTCGATGGCGCGACGACACGGCGTCGTTGCCGAGCATTAACCCAGTTCTAACACGCCGACTCCCATCGCGACCAGCCTCCTCAGGCAGCGTCCGGTTCGATCAGCCCCTCGGCCTCGAGCGCGGCGATCGTC
Organism: Kineosporia aurantiaca JCM 3230; assembly: GCA_000719025.1. Taxonomy (GTDB): domain Bacteria; phylum Actinomycetota; class Actinomycetes; order Actinomycetales; family Kineosporiaceae; genus Kineosporia; species Kineosporia aurantiaca. The sequence goes on along the minus strand of JODP01000005.1, from coordinate 419,977 downwards.
TCCCGGATCGACGGCGGCACCAGCACCGGCAGGAAGGCCCGGACGGTGGCCGCGTCGGCCTCACTCATCCGGCGCACGGCCGCGGCCAGCGGCTCGATCCGGGTCTCGGCCAGGATCACCGCCATCTCGCCTGCCTCGGCGCCGTTCAGCGCGGCCCGGGTGGCGCCGAGCGCGTTCAGCAGGCCGAACCCGTTCGCGTCGGTGACCAGGCCGGAGATGCCCGAGGTGATGGCGTAGGGCAGGTCGCGGTCGATCAGCACGCGCATCGCCTCGGCCACCCCGGCCGCACCGGCTGCGTCGGCGGGTTCGGGAAGGGCCAGCGCCACGCTCTCCGCGCCGTCCTCGGCCAGCACCGCGAAGGCCTCGTCCCAGCCCGGCTCGGCCGGGAAGCTGAACCAGGCCGGCACGGTGAAGTCCAGCGAGTCGAGCATGATCCGGGCCCGGTCGGCCGGGGATCCGGCGCCGGCCCCGGCCAGCGGCAGTTCCACCCCGGTCAGCTCGACCCGGTGGTTGTCCAGCAGCTGAAAGCGGGCCCGGCGCAGCTCTTCGAGCAGGGCCATGTCGTCGCCGTCGGCGGTGGGCCGGGCGACCAGCACGAGCGGCAGTCCGGCGTCGGAGGCGTGCAGGGCGTAGATCACGTCCTCGGTGGCCGGGACCGGGACCCGCAGGGCGCCGACCAGGTCGCCGTACCAGGCCCGACGGTGGTCGCGGTGCGCCACCAGGGACTGGTCGGCGGCCTCCCGGGTGTACCGGCCGGCCGCGTCGGTCCGCACTCCGTCGGCCAGGAGACCGTCCAGCAACGGCTCCACCACCGGCCCGGTTCCCGGGTGGTCGCTGCCCGGAAGCCCCGGTAGACCGGGAAGGCCGGAGATGTCGCTCTGCATGCCTGCTACCCCTTCGAGAAAAGTGCGTCAGTCCAAAATAGGGGACGCGGGGGAGCCCACCAGGTCCGCCCCGGCGGTGCGCAACTCCTCCAGTGCCGATCGGGTCGTGGCCTCGGCCACCCCGGCGGTCAGCTCCAGCAGCACACGGGTTTCGAAACCGGCCGCCACCGCGTCCAGCGCGGTCGCGCGGACGCAGTGATCGGTGGCGATGCCGACCACGTCCACCGTGGTGATCTCCCGCTCCCGCAGCCAGTCGGCCAGCCCGGTGTCGCCCTCGGCCAGGTGCCCCTCGAAACCGGAGTAGGCGGCCTGGTGCTCACCCTTGTGGAACCACGCCTGGATCAGCCCGGTGTCCAGCGCCGGGTGCGAGTCCGAACCCGCGGTCCCGACCTCGCAGTGCCGCGGCCAGGTGGCCACGAAGTCCGGGTCCGGGCTGAAGTGGTGGCCCGGGTCGATGTGCCAGTCCCGGGTGCCGACGACCGCCGCGTACTCCTGACCGGCGTCCTCCCGCAGGTAGCGGGTGATCGCCCCGGCCACCCCGGCGCCTCCGGCGACGGCCAGCGATCCGCCCTCGCAGAAGTCGTTCTGCACGTCCACGACGATCAGCGCGCGCTTCTCGGTGCTCATCCGAAGATCCTCCCTGAGATTCAGGACATCACGGTGGGAATGGCCGCCTCGCCGCGGGACAGCTGGCGCGCGGTGACCGGCAGCTCGGCGCGGGACGCCTGGTGCCGCTCGCGGGCCTCGGTCAGCCCCGAGGTCTCGACCACCTCGCCGTGCGTCACCAGAGTCCGCTGCAGCGGCCGGTACTCGTCGCCGGCCGGGGTCTGGGCGGAGCCCGTGCCGAGCAGCTCCAGATCGGCCACGCCCTCGGCGTCCCGGCGCCGGACGGCCCACTTGCGCCCGCCCACCCCGGCCTTCGCCTGGCTCTTCTTCGCCACCGGCAGCAGCTCGCCGTTCGCCCCTTCGCGGGCCACCAGCTTGTAGACCATCCCGGCCGTCGGAGCGCCCGACCCGGTGACGAGTTGCGTTCCCACGCCGTAGGAATCAACCGGGGCGGCGGCCAGCGCGGCGATCGCGAACTCGTCCAGGTCGCTGGTCACGGTGATCTTCGTGGCCCGCGCGCCGAGCCGGTCGAGCTGGGCCCGCACGGCGTGGGCCTGGGCCACCAGATCTCCCGAGTCCAGGCGCACCGCGCCCAGTCCGGGGCCGCCGGCCTTGATCGCGTTCTCCACCCCGGTGGTCACGTCGTAGGTGTCCACCAGCAGCGTGGTGCCGGGGCCGAGCGAGGCGATCTGGGCGGCGAACGCCTCCGGCTCGCTGTCGTGCAGCAGGGTGAAGGCGTGCGCGGCGGTGCCGATGGTGGGGATGTCGTACCGCGCCCCGGCGGCCAGCACGCTGGTGCCGACGAACCCGGCGATGTAGGCGGCCCGAGCGGCGGCCACGCTGGCCTCCTCGTGCGTGCGGCGGGCCCCCATCTCCAGGCACGGGCGCTCACCCGCGGCCGCGGTCATCCGGCTGGCCGCGGCGGCGATCGCGCTGTCGTGGTTGAGCACCGAGAGCACGAACGTCTCCAGCAGGACGGCCTCGGCGAAGCTGCCCTCCACGGTCAGCACCGGGGAGCCGGGCAGGTAGCACTCGCCCTCGCCGTAGCCGGTGATCTCACCGCTGAACCGGTAGTCGGCCAGCCAGCGCAGGGTCGCCGCGTCGACGATGCCCCGCCGCTCCAGGTCGGCCAGCTCCTCGTCGCCGAAGCGGAAGTCGGTTAGCTGCTCGAGCAGCCGGCCGGTGCCGGCCACCACGCCGTAGCGCCGGCCCTCCGGCAGCCGCCGGGCGAAGACCTCGAACACGCAGCGCCGCTCGGCCGCGCCGCTGGCCAGGGCGGCCTGGACCATGGTCAGCTCGTACTGGTCGGTCAGCAGGCTGGGCCGGCGGCTGGGGCCGGAGAACCGGGACTCGCTCATCGCACGCTCATTTCGTCAACTTGACGCTTTCGATGACCCGACCGTAACCCCGGTCGACCTTTATCGTCAAGACGACGAAAGCGTCCCTCATTGGAAGGGTCAGAGCTTCTTCGCGACTGCCGCCACCAGATACTCCTGCCAGGACGTCAGCACCTCGTAGATCGAGGCGGTGGCCAGCCAGGACTCCGGCTCCTCGGCCGCCCAGAGCCGCTCGTGCAGCGCCTCGGCGTCCTCGTCGGTCTTCAGCTCGAGCCGCTCGCCGAGCACCAGCCGCACGTCGGTGAACGCCTTGAGCAGCGACAACGCCTCTTCCGAGGTGAGCACGACGGGCGCCGGGCGGTTCAGGGCGGAGGCCGCGGTGCGCGCTCCGGAACGCTTGCGCTCCCGCAGGCCGTACTCGGTGAGCCGGCGGTACTCCGAGGCCACCTCCGGATCGTCCCGGTTCCCCTCCGGCAGCAGCCGGGCCACGGCCGGATCGTCCGGGGCGACCGGAGGGGCGCCGTCGCCCGGACCCCGCATCCCGACCAGGGCCTCGAGCGGGTCGGCGTCGGCCGTACTGCTGCCGTCGTCGAGCAGCTCGTCGAGCTGGCCGAGCAGGTGGACGAGGATCTCGCGTTCCTGCTCCTCCAGGTTGACCTGCACGCCGGCGCGGGTGGACTTGAACGGAGCCTTGCGGTGAGCCATCAGTCAGTCGTCCTTGCGGAAGGTCGCCCAGAGGCCGAACTCGTGCATGGCCTCGGTGTCCCGCTCCATCTCCTCGCGGCTGCCGTTGGAGACCACCGCGCGTCCCTTCTCGTGGACGTCCTTCATCAGCTTCTCGGACTTGCTGTGCGAGTAGCCGAAGTACGACTGGAACACGTAGGTGACGTAGGACATGGTGTTCACGGGGTCGTTCCAGACGATCGTCACCCAGGGAACATCGGCTTCGGGCTGCAGATGCGTGTCCGGCTTCTCGAGCTCCACGGGGGCGATCGACACACCTCAACCTTACTGACCTTGCCGTACCCCGCAGTGCAGGCCGGACGGACGCCACCGGCCGATGACGGAACGAAGAGGCGGGCGTCACTCCCCGTTCCGATGGGCAGGTCCGCCGACCGGCCGTAGGCTCGATTTTCATGACCGGTGTCGACGGAGCACTGAGAATGACGGGAGGAGCCCGGTGAAGCTCACGATCGTCGGGTGTTCGGGCTCGTTCGCCGGGCCGGAATCACCTGCTTCCAGCTACCTGATCGAGGCTGAGGAGAAGACCAGCGGCGGCTCGCGGACCTGGCGCGTCGTGGTCGACCTCGGCAGCGGTGCTCTCGGTTCGCTGCAGCGGTTCGCCGACCCGGGGTCCCTGGACGCGGTGATCGTCTCGCACCTGCACCCGGACCACTTCATCGACCTCTGCGGGCTCTACGTCGCCCGACGGTACGACCCCCGCGGCGCTGCCCCGCGGCTGCCGGTCTACGGCCCCTCGGACACGGCCGAGCGAGTGATCGCGGCCTACGGCCCGGAGGCCGAAACCGCTCTTCCCTCGGTCTACGACGTGCGGGAGCTCACCGACGGGGGCGTGTTCCGGATCGGCCCGCTCACCATCACCAGCCGCACGGTGAACCACCCGGTGCCGGCCTTCGGTCTGCGGATCGAGCACGAGGGCGTGGTGATCGCCTACTCCGGCGACTCCGACTCCTGTTCCAACCTGATCGAGCTGGCCCGGGGGGCGGACCTGTTCCTCTCCGAGGCCTCCTTCGTCGAGGGCCGGGACGAGAACCGCGGGGTGCACCTGACCGGCAAGCGCGCGGGGGAGGCGGCCACCGAGGCCGACGTCCGGCGCCTGGTGCTGACCCACATCCCGGTCTGGACCGACACCGACACGGTGCTGAAGGAGGCCCGGCAGGCCTACCTGGGCCCGGTCGAGGCGGCTCAGGCCGGGGCCACGTACGGGCTGGACCGGGTCGAGGTGCGCTGACCCGTCCGCCTGGCCACCGCGGAGGCCCGGTCCGGAAGCCGTAGGCTCGCCCCATGTCAACGACCACCACCGAGGTCCGCTTCGACGGCCGGACCCAGGCCCAGCTGCGCGACATCAGGATCACCCGGAACTGGCTGGACCACGCCGAGGGCAGCGTTCTGGTGGAGTTCGGCAAGACCCGGGTGCTGTGCGCCGCCTCGTTCACCGAGGGCGTGCCGCGCTGGCGCAAGGGCAGCGGTCAGGGCTGGGTCACCGCCGAGTACGCGATGCTGCCCCGGGCCACCAACACCCGCGGCGACCGCGAGTCGGTCAAGGGCAGGATCGGCGGCCGCACCCACGAGATCTCCCGGCTGATCGGCCGCAGCCTGCGGGCCGTGGTGGACACCCGGGAGCTCGCCGAGAACACCATCGTGCTGGACTGCGACGTGCTCCAGGCCGACGGCGGCACCCGCACCGCCGCGATCACCGGCGCCTACGTGGCCCTGGCCGACGCGATCGAGTACGCCCGCACCAAGAAGCTGCTGCGCTCGGGCAACGCCAAGCCGCTGCGCGATTCGGTGGCCGCGGTCAGCGTCGGCATCGTCGGCGGTAAGCCGGTGCTCGACCTCTGCTACGAGGAGGACGTGAAGGCCGGCACCGACATGAACATCGTCTGCACCGGCGACGGTCGTTTCGTCGAGGTGCAGGGCACGGCCGAGGGCACCCCGTTCGACCGGGCCGAGCTGAACACCCTGCTCGACCTGGGCGCGGCCGGCTGCGCCGAGCTCACCCTGATCCAGCGCACCGCCCTCGGGCTGGACGCATGAGCGCCCGTCTGGTGCTGGCCACCCACAACGCGGGCAAGGTGGTCGAGCTGCGGCAGATCCTCGGGGACGCTGGGGTGGAGGCCGAGCTGCTCGGCATGGACTCCTTCCCCGAGGTCGCCGACGTGGTCGAGACCGGGGTGACGTTCGCCGAGAACGCCCTGCTCAAGGCGCACGCAGTGGCCCAGGCGACGCAGCTGCCGGCGATTGCCGACGACTCGGGCCTGGCCGTCGACGTGCTCGGCGGCTCGCCCGGCGTGTTCAGCGCCCGCTGGTCCGGCCGGCACGGCGACGACCTGGCCAACCTCCAGCTGCTGCTCGCCCAGATCGGCGACGTGCCGGACGAGCACCGTCAGGCCCACTTCGCCTGCGCGGCCGCACTGGCCCTGCCCGACGGCACCGAGAAGGTCTGGTTCGGCCAGATGCCCGGCCACCTGATCCGGGAACCGCGGGGCAGCAACGGTTTCGGCTACGACCCGATCTTGGTGCCGGACGGTGAGACCCGGACCTCGGCCGAGCTGAGCCCGGACGAGAAGAACGCGATCAGTCACCGCGGCAAGGCCTTTCGTGCCCTGGCGGCGGACCTGGCCGGGTTCCTGAAGTAAGCAGCGCACACCAGGCGGGTGCGGTCTCGGCTCCGTAGCGGTGACCGTGCCCGACCGGGGCGTGCTCGGACGACATGGTGTCCGCGGTCGCCCGAAGGAACGTGATGGGTGCGGCTTTCGGGCTCCAATGAGGGACGGGGTCGTCGGGATGGTCGAACACCGTCACCCCGGGTGCGTCGATCGTTCGGTGGCCGGGCACTCCGGTGAGGAGAGCCGCGTCCACCCTTGAGGTTTGCAGAACCGGCAGCAGGCCCCAGGCGCCCAGGCTCTCGCCGTAGGCCAACAGGGTGGGCCGCCGATCCGCGGGAAGCTGGTCGATCCGCGCCCGCATCGCCTTCACCAGAGCCGTCGCATTCTCCCGGACCCCGTCCCCGCCGCGGAGGAAAGCCATCCAGCTCGGTGAATTCGCGTACTGCACGGCGACTGTCGTGAGATCACCCTGGTACAGGCCCTCAACCGTGCTGACCACCCGCGAATTCACCCAGCCGGAGCCGGTGGGGACGGCGATCAGGATGGCCGCGCGGTCAAAACCTCCCTGCTGTTCGGTTTTCTGAACGGCGAGGAGGGCGCGGTCTTCGGGGGACGCGGCGGCATCGAGCGGGATGTAGATGCGATCTGCTTGATGGAGGGCCAGGAATTCAGCCCCCTTGTCGCCGGCCGCGGGTGGGCCGGAACGGGCCGAGGCCAAGCCGATCACCAGAACCGGAGCGCAGATGACGGCGGTCAGCTGGCGGCGGGAGAGCCTGCGGAGTCCGGCGATCAGGAGAAGGGCGCCGGTGGCGACCAGGGTTGCTCCCGCCACGGCAGAGACGGCGTGCCCGGCCGAGGACGTCGGGGGCAGGCCGACGCGTTCGTTGATCTGGTTGAGGCGAGAGGTCATGCGGACCACGGTGAGGATCAGCAGGGCGGCGACCGAACCAGGTACGACGTAGCTCGGGATCGGGCGAAATTCTTTTCCTTGCACAATTTTCCGGGTGGCGGCAACGGTGAGAGCGGTGGCCAGGTAGCCGAGCAAGAGGGCGATTGCGCCAATGGCAATGTCCACAGCGAGGGAATGCGGCAGGAGTCGCGGCGGCAACACCAGGGCCAGCAAGGCCGCCGCACCGACCGAGGGCAGGTACCTCACCGCGCACCTGCCAGCACCAGTCGCTCCGCCGGCCGCCGCTCTCGCCGGGGCCGCAGAGCCACCAACAGGCCGCTGCCGACCAGCAGTCCGGCCACCACCGGCCCGAAGAGCTGCCACGGCGTCTCGGCCCGCGGTACTCCGTAACCCTGCCGCCAGGAGTTGAACCTGACTACGCCGATGTACACCTCGGCCATCGCCCGGCACCCCAGGCCATGACACTGGCTGCGCAACTGCCGGGCGAACTCCGCATCCACCGCCTGCCGAGCCCACGGACCCAACGGTGCGCCGTCTGCCGCCGCGTACCTGAGTAGGTCGTACCCCAGGTCGTGCTCGCGGCAGGCATCGGTGAAGTTGAACTCCGAACCGCCGATGGGGGAGGAACATCCACCCTTAGGAGCAACCTGAACCAGGCTGCCGGAAGGCAGTCGCACCACCTCGGGGCGATACCCGCGGGCAGCCTCGAAGCCCTGGGGTAGCGCGAGCGCCGAGTCGCTGGTCAACGCTCGGACGGCCGGAGCCACCACCGCATTGCCGCGCTGGCCAGCGTCACTCATTCGACCCCAGCCACCACAGACGAAAACCACCAAGACACCGATCAGCACCGCGAGAATCCGCCGGGACACCGCTCCTCCAGGCCCGGCGGCCGGAGCATCCGGAAGCGGGGCAGGCGGTGAAGGTAGGAATCAGGTGGGGTCAAGATCGTCGTGCTGGGGAGCGAGATCGCACCCCGTACCGCAGAGGGATGCACCCCCGCGCCGAGTGGCTCTACAGGGGGACGACGGTGGCCACCGGTGCGGCCTAGGGTCGGATCATGCGCCTGAACCCGTTCCGCCGGATACCCGGACTCCGGTTGGACGCGCACAAGTTCGTGCTGCTGGTGACGTTCGTGCTTTTCTGGATCGCGTTCGGCACCACCCAGGTCACCTACGACACCCAGGCGACCGGCATGGGGCCGATGTTCTTCGTCGCCCTGGTGATCGCCCTGCCGTTCGCCTTCGTCCTCACCCGGCCGCTGCCGGCCCTGGTGTTCAGCGTCGGGAGCGCCTTCCTGATGGCGCTCACGCTGCCGGGGGAACTGGAACCGGGCGGGGACTGGCCCTGGACCGTCGTCCAGGGCCTGATCATCTTCGTCCTGCTGTTCGCCACCGCAGTCAGTCGGCCGGTGCGGGACGCGGCCTGGGCCTGGCTGCTGACCTCGTTCCTGTTCTGGGCCTATCTGCAACCGGGGCAGCGGGCCGGTTGGGTCGTCGCGCTCGGAGCCATCAGCGTGCTCGGGGTGCTGACCGGCCGGCTGCTGCGCGCCCGCCGCGACCTCCGGGTCCAGACCGAGCTGAGCGCGGCCGAACGAGCCCGTCGGGTGGTGCTCGAGGAACGTGCGCAATTGGCCCGGGACCTGCACGACATCGTCGCCCACCACATGTCCCTGGTGGTGGTTCAGGCCGAGACCGCGCAGTATCGGGTGCCCAACCTGGGCGATGCCGCGCGGGAGGAACTGCAGTCGATCTCCGAGACCGCGCGTTCGGCGCTAACCGAGACCCGCGCCCTGCTGAAGGTGTTGCGGCAGGAGAACGCTCCGGTCCAGGACGCGCCCCAGCCGGGGCTGCACTTGTTGGAGGAGCTGGTCGACACCACCCGGCGGGCCGGCGTCGACCTCGAGGCCGAGATCAGCGGGGACTTCGGCAGACTTCGGGAAGGCCAGTCCCTGGCCGGTTTCCGGATCGTCCAGGAGGCCCTGGCCAACGCTTCCCGGCATGCCCAGGGCGCTCCGGTGCGGCTGACCGCCCGGTCCGACGCCCAGGGGGTGAGTCTGACCGTGATCAGCGGTGAGGTTCGGCAACCGTTCCGGATCGGGCCGGCGCCGGAGACCGGGCACGGGATCATCGGGATGCGGGAACGCGCGGCGGCCGCGGGAGGCACGCTTCAGGTGGGCCCGACCGAGGGTGGATTCGTGGTGCAGTTGTCCCTATGACGAGGCTCGTGATCGTGGACGACCAGGCGATGGTGCGTGAGGGGTTCTCGGCGCTGCTCGCCGCCCAGCCCGATCTGGACGTGGTCGGCGCGGCCTCGGACGGGCTGGAAGCGGTGCACGTGACCCGGACGATGCTGCCGGACGTGGTGCTGATGGACGTCCGGATGCCCAACCTCAACGGGATCGAGGCGACCCGGCGGATCATGGCGCTGCCCGGCGACCGGCACCCGCGGATCCTCATCCTGACCACCTTCGACCTGGACGACTACGTCTTCGAGGCGCTCCGGGCGGGGGCCAGCGGGTTCCTGCTGAAGGACGCGCGGGCCGACGAACTGGTCCAGGCCGTACGGGTGGTGGCGTCCGGCGAGGGGTTGCTGGCGCCTACCGTCACGCGCCGGCTGATTGCCGAGTTCGCCCGCCGGCCGGCGACCGACACCCGTCCGGCGGAGAAGCTGCGAGCCCTTACCCCGCGCGAGACCGAGGTGCTCGAACTGATCGCCGGCGGGTTGTCGAACGCCGAGATCGCCGCGCATCTGGTGCTCGGCGAGCAGACGGTGAAGACCCACGTCGGGCGGATCCTCGGCAAGATGGACCTGCGGGACCGGGCCCAGGCGGTGGTCCTGGCCTACGAGAGCGGGTTGGTGCGGCCGGGCGGCTGACCTCCCAGTCTTCTTTCAGCCGGGTAGGGCATCCTGGTTCCCGGCATGACTACGACCCCGCCCAGTTCGCCGCCGCTCGAGCAGACCGCCCCCGCGGCGCGCCGTCCTTCCCTCCTGCTGGCCGGTGCGGCCGGTCTGGCCGCCGGTGTCCTGGCCCTCGGTCTGGCCGAAGTGATCGCCGGCCTGGTCTCCCCGTCCGCGGCGCCGATCATCGCGCTCGGCGACGTGGTGGTGGACCATGTGCCGCCCTGGTTGAAGACCTTCGCGGTCAGCACCTTCGGTACCCACGACAAGCAGGTGCTGCTCGCCACCGCCTACCTGATCGCCGCGCTGTTCTCAGCCCTGGCCGGCATCCTCGCCGTGCGCAGCAAGGCCGGTACCTGGCTGGTCCTGGCCCTCGGAGCGGTGGCCGCGTACGCCGCGGCCAGCCGTCCCGAGTCCACCGCCCTGGCCGCGCTACCCAGCCTGCTCGGGGCCGGCGTCGGCATGTTCGTGCTCCAACGTCTCGCCCAACTGGTCCGCGACGTGGCGTCCACCCAACCCCGCACTCTCCCGGGAGAGCTGGCCGGGCGCCGTGCGGTCATCGGTCTGAGCGCGGTCGTCGCGATCGGGGCGGCGACCGGGGTGATCGGTGACTGGCTGGGGGCCCGCCTGCGCGGAGCGACAGCCTCGCGCAACGCGATCAAGCTGCCGGTCCCGGCTGACCCCGCGCCCGCCCTGCCCTCGGGGGTGAACGTCGGGGTGAAGGGCATGGAACCGTTCATCACCCCGAACAAGGACTTCTACCGAATCGACACCGCGCTCAGCGTGCCCCTGCTGAAGGCCGAGAGCTGGACGCTGAAGATCCACGGCATGGTGGACAAAGAGGTCACCCTGACCTGGGCCGAGTTGCTCGCCGGGGCGCTGGTCGAGCGCGACCTCACCCTGATGTGCGTGTCCAACGAGGTCGGCGGCGACCTGACCAGCACCGCGCGCTGGATCGGGATGCCGATCAAGCCCCTGCTGGAGCGGGCCGGGCTCAGTAAGGACGCGGACATGGTGCTCTCCACCAGTTCGGACGGTTTCACCGCGTCCACCCCGCTGGAGACCCTGACCGACGGCCGGGACGCGATCCTGGCGATTGGGATGAACGGTGAACCGCTGCCGCTGGAGCACGGTTTCCCGGTCCGGATGGTGGTGCCCGGGCTCTACGGCTACGTCTCGGCGACCAAATGGGTGGTCGACCTCGAGGTCACCCGGTTCGACAAGGCCGAGGGCTACTGGACCCCGCGCGGCTGGTCCGAGCGCGGGCCGGTGAAGACCGGCTCGCGGATCGACGTGCCGTCCAACGGCCACGGGCTTAAGGCCGGCACGATCGCCGTCGCCGGGATCGCCTGGGCCGAGCACCGGGGGATCAAGGGCGTCCAGGTCCGGGTCGATGAGGGGGAGTGGCAGGCCGCCACCCTCGGCGCCGAGGACAGCGTGGACACCTGGCGGCAGTGGTACTTCGCCTGGGACGCGACGAATGCGGCCTCCGGAAAACACACCCTCGAGGTCCGGGCCACGGACGGCGACGGAGCCACCCAGACCAGCGATTCCGCACCCCCGGCGCCGGACGGCGCGACCGGCTGGCACCGGATCTCGGTCAACCTGTCCTGAGAATTCCCGGGGTCCGCTTTGGCCGCCCGGGAACTCCGCCGATAGGTCGCCTATGCAGGTAGCGGCCCGGGGGCTCCTCGGCTTCGGCGGGCTCGGGGCGCTGGGCTGCCTTCTGCTCGGCACGCTGGCCTCGAGATCCCTGGCCGAGGACTTCGGCCTGTGGACCTCCGGGCTGAGTGCGGTCCTTGCCGGCGCGCTGGTGGTCGTCGTCGGCAGCGGCCGGATCGCCGGGCAGGCGCGCGAGACGTTCCGGATGCTGCTCGGCGGGGCGGTGCTGTTGTGGGGTGTCGGCGAGGTGATGCTCGCGGTCGACCTGCTGAACGGCCCGCTGGGCTATCCGGCCCCGGGCGACCTGGTCTCGGCCCTGGGCGCCCCGCTCGGAGTGATCGCGCTGATCCGGGCACCGCGCAGTTCCCGATCGGACTGGCCCGGGGTCCGGCTCGGACTCGACGCCCTGCTGCTGGCCGCGGGCATCACCATGCTGCTCTGGCGCACCCTTCTGATCGGCACGGGTGAGCCGATCAGCGGCGACGTCGTGATCAACGCGGGCATCTGTTTCGCGGACGCCGCGCTCTTCGGCATCGTGCTCCTGGTCTGCCTACGGGACACCGCTTGCCGGCTCTGGCCCGCGATTCCCGGCCTGGCCTGTGAAGCGCTGGCCGATCTGACCGGCATCGTCCTGAGCAGTCACGCCGAGACCGCCACCAGGGTCATGTACTGGCAGTCGATGGCGCTCTGGTCGCTGGCCTGGCCCCTGATCGCGATCGGCCTGGTGCGCTTCCGGCGATCCAGCCCGACCGCCGACTCGGACGGCGCCCGGGACCGGCAGGAGGTGGTGGCCGGTCAGATCACGGTGGTGCTGACCTTCCTGGCGGTGGCGGTCGGCCTGATCGTCGGCCGTCCGCACGGGATGGATGCCCGCGCCGTGGGCACGCTGGTGCTGTTCAGCCTGCTCGGGGTCCTGCTGCTGACCCGCGAGCTGATCAACGCCTACCTGCGCCTGCGGCTGGCCGAACGACTGCGGGCCCAGGCCTTCCGGGACGAACTGACCGGCCTGCCGAACCGGCGGGCGCTGATCGAGCGGATCACCGAGCTGGACAACGGCACTCAGGTGTGGACCGTACTGACCATCGACGTGGACCGGTTCAAGGAGATCAACGATCTGCTCGGGCAGGGCCGGGGGGACCGGCTGCTGGTCGCCGCGGCCCGGGCGCTGCGCGCGGCCGGTTCGGCGGAGCTCATGGTGGCGCGCATCGGGGCGGACGAGTTCGCCGTCCTCGCGCCCGGCAGCCTGATCGAGGGGGCGGCGCTGGCCGAGCGACTCCGGGCCGCGGTCGGTGCGGCGCTGGAACTTCAGGCCCCCGGGTCGTCGCTGACCGTGAGTGTCGGAGTCGGGCGGCTGGTTCCGAGTGAGATCCGTCAGGCCGGGGACCGCCAGGACGGCGACTCTCAGGGCGGGGACTCTCAGGCCGGGGACTCTCAGGGCGGGGACTCTCAGGCCGGGGACCCTCAGGCCGGGGACCGTATTGAAGGGCTGGCCGAGTCGGCGGCCGCGCTGGCCGCGGCCAAGGCCTCGGGCCGGAACTCGGTCGCGATCTACACCGGCCAGGTGGCCGCGCTGCGGGAACGCCGGCTGCGTCTGGAACACCGGTTGCGCCTGGCCATCGCCCGGGAGACGGTGCACACCATCGCCCAGCCGATCGTTGACCTCGGCACCGGCCGGCTGGCCGGATTCGAGTCGCTGGCCCGCTGGACCGATGAGGAACTCGGGCCGGTCCGGCCGGACGAGTTCATCGCGGTGGCCGAGCAGACCGGGATGGTGGTCGCGCTCGGCGAGCAGCTGCTGGCCGAGTCGCTGACCCGGGCGGCCGAGGCCGGGGTGTTCCGGGCCGGGCTGACGATCTCGGTCAACGCCTCGCCGATCCAGCTGCGGCTGCCTGGCTACGTCGAGCAGGTCCGCTTCCACCTGGACCGGTTGCGGATCCCGGCGGCCCAGGTGGTGGTCGAGATCACCGAGGCGATCCTGGTCGACGATGACGACCCGGCGGTTCCGGTGCTGGCTGCCCTCCGCGGCCTCGGGGTGGAACTGGCGATCGACGACTTCGGCACCGGTTACTCGGCGCTCGGCTACCTGCGCCGGCTACCGGTGCAGGTGCTCAAGATCGACAAGTCGCTGACCCAGACCCTGGCGTCCGAGCCGAAGACCCTGGCCATTGTGGACGGGGTGGTCGCCACCGCGCACCGGCTCGGGATGCGGGTGGTCATGGAGGGCATCGAGACCGAGGACGAGGCCCAGCGCTGCCGGGCGCTGGCGGCCGACCGCGGCCAGGGCTGGCTCTACGGGAGAGGCCTGCCCTGGGCCGAGGCCGCCGACGCGGTGGCTGCGCAGGCTCAGAACCCGCAGTCCGAGCCCTTGTCCACCGGGTTGGTCGCGCCCCAGGTGGACCAGGCCGGAGCGGGCCGGTCGTCGCCCACCGGCGCCCAGGCGCCGTCGATCAGTTCGTAGTCCAGCTTCTCGCCCTCGGTGACCAGCGTGCGCACGGCGTGGACCAGGCGCTCCACGTCCTCACTGCGCGAGCCCAGACCCAGGCTGGCCCGCAGCGCCCCACCGGTGACCCCGAGCCGGTTCAGCAGCGGGTGCGCGCAGAACTTGCCGTCCCGCACCCCCACCCCGTGCTCGGCGGACAGGTAGACCGCGACCCGGGCCGCCTCGTGACCCTCGATCGTGAAGCCGACCACGCCGACCCGCTCGGTGCTGTCCGACCAGGCCCGCAGCACCCGGACTCCGGGAATCTGCTCCAGCCCTTCGAGCAGCCGGGCCGACAGCGCGGCTTCGTGCTCCTCGATCGCTCCTTCGGGCAGCTCGGCGATGGCCCGACAGGCCGCCGCCAGAGCGGCGGCGCCGAGCACGTTGGGGGTACCGCCCTCGTGCCGGGCGACGCCGGTGGTCCAGTCGGCCTGACCTTCGGCGTCGACCGAGCGCACGGTGCCGCCCCCGGCCAGGTGCGGCTGCGCCGCGTCCAGCCAGTCGGAACGGCCGATCAGCACGCCGGAGCCGAACGGGGCGTAGATCTTGTGACCGGAGAAGGCCAGGTAGTCGACGTCCAGCGCGGTGATGTCGACCTGCCGGTGCGGCACCAGCTGGGCGCCGTCCACCACGATCCGGGCGCCGTGGGCGTGGGCGATCCGGGCGATCTCGCCGATCGGCAGGATCTCGCCGGTGACATTGCTGCATCCGGTGACCGCGACCAGCGTGGCCGGGCGCTCGGTCAGGGCCTGCTCCAGCGCGGCGACGGTCTCGGCCACGGTGCCCGCGGTCGGGATCAGCCGGTGCCGGCCACCGGTCCAGGGCAGCAGGTTGGCGTGGTGCTCGACGTCCAGCACCACCACTTCACCGTCTTGCGGCACCGCCTTCGCCAGCAGGTTCAGCGCGTCCGTGGTGTTGCGGGTGAAGATCGTCAGGTCGTCCGGGCGGGCCCCGACGAAGTCGGCGACGGTCTGCCGGGCGCTCTCGTACAGCGCGGTGCTGACCTGCGAGGCGTAACCGGCCCCGCGGTGCACGCTGGCGTAGTACGGAAGGATTTCGGTGACGTGGTCGGCCACGGCCTGCAGCGCGGGGGCACTGGCGGCGTAGTCCAGGTTGACCGCCCGGGCGGTGCGGCCACCGACCAACGGCGCGGCCAGGTTTCCGCCGACCACCGGGAGCAGCGGCCCGATCGGGAGCTTCGCCTTGATCCGGGTGTCGGTTTCGAGGTCGATCTCGGTGGCGAGAATGGACGCAGACATGGCAGTACTCCTCGGATCAGGGACCCGGGGCAGTACGGGTCCGCGCTTGCAGCGAACCGGGATCGGCCGCCACCAGGTCCTCACCCGGAGCACCCCACCGCGGAGGAGGGTTGCCGGCCAGCAAGCCGGGGCTTGATGCTGGCGCTCATGACCTGCGTCCAAGGTAAGTGACGTTCTGGAAACGCTCAAGAGGTGAACGTCACGGTCTCGCTCTGCGAGACATGCGTGCGCGAGGGGGGACTCGAACCCCCACGCCCGAAGGCACAGGAACCTAAATCCTGCGTGGCTGCCAATTACACCACTCGCGCGCTGGGACCAGCCTAAGGGTACGGACGTCGTGCTGCTGGCGACCCGGGTCCGGGTAGGCTGGCCGGGCACCGGAAGCGGTGAATCGCCCGACCGCCCAACCAAGGAGTTCCGCGTGGCCAAGCTCGAGGTCGGCGCCACCGCCCCGTCGTTCACCCTGACCGCCGCCGACGGAACGTCCGTTTCGCTGTCCGACTTCGCCGGCCGGCGGGTGATCGTGTACTTCTACCCGGCCGCGATGACCCCGGGCTGTACCAAGCAGGCCTGCGACTTCCGGGACAGCCTGGACGCCCTGCAGGCCGAGGGTTTCGCCGTGGTCGGCATCTCGCCGGACAAGCCGGAGAAACTGGCCAAGTTCGTCGAGCGCGACGCGATCACCTTCCCCCTGCTGTCCGATCCCGGGCACGAGGTGCTTGAGTCCTACGGCGCCTGGGGCGAGAAGAGTCTGTACGGAAAGACCGTCGTCGGCGTCATCCGGTCCACGATCGTGCTGGACGCCGAGGGCCGGGTCGAGCTGGCCAAGTACAACGTCAAGGCCACCGGGCACGTCGCGTCGCTGCGCAAGGCCCTGAAGGTCTGAGAGAGGCTGCCATGAGCGAGAAGAAGACCGACGACCAGAGCTCGCCGGACGAGACGCTCGGCGGGACCCCGACCGAGCTGGAGCAGCAGATCCAGGCCCGCCGGGACCACCTGGCGGCCACCATCGACGAGCTGACCAGCCGGGCCCACCCCAAGGAACTCGCCCGCCGGGGCACCGCGCTGGTCTCCGACCGGCTCCAGACGATCACCCACACGCCCGAGGGCGAGCTGCGCACCGAGCGCCTGGCCGCCGTGGCCGGAGCGTTCGTGGTCGTCGCCGGCGTCCTGGTCTTCGCCCGCGGCCGGAGCTGACGTTGTCCGGCAAGCTGCCCATCCGGATGCTGCACGACCGGTTGCTGGTCTCGACCGACAAGGACACGGGGGAACGCCGCTCCGGAGCGGGCATCGTGATCCCGGCGACCGCCTCGGTCGGCCGCCGCCTGGCCTGGTCCGCCGTGGTCGCGGTGGGTCAGCACGTCCGCCAGATCCAGATCGTCGACCGGGTGCTCTACGAACCGGAAGACCTGGCCGAGGTCGAGCTGCACGGAGAGCCGTACATCCTGCTGCGCGAGCGCGACATCCACGCGGTGGCCGCGCCCCGGGTGGAGGACGACCGCACCGGGCTGTACCTCTGACCCGCCGCAACGCCCGCTACACGCCTCTGGACGTCGACGGCCCCCTGCCGCTGCACATGATCCGGGGCGTGCCGGCCATCATGCGTGATCCGCTGTCCTGGCTGGAGCGGGTCGTGGCCGAGCACGGCAACCTGGTTGCCTTCCCAATGCCCAGTACCCCCGTCCTGCTGGTCAATACGGCCGCCGGAGCCCGGCACGTGCTGCAGCGCAACCATCGCAACTACACCAAGGCGACGATCCAGTACGGAGCTCTCTCCCTGGTCACCGGCTCCGGGCTGCTGACCTCGGACGGCGAGGTCTGGCGGCGCCACCGTCGGACCCTGCAACCCGCCTTCCACCACGGCGGCCTGGACCAGGTGGCGCTCTCCACGGTGGCCGCGGGGGAGGACCTGCGCGCCGCCTGGGATCAGGCCCTGCCCTACGCCCCGATCGACGCCGAGGCCGCGATCATGCGGGCGATGCTGACCGTGGTCGGCAAGACGTTGTTCGCGGACGACCTTTCCTCGGCCGGCGAGGAACTGGTGCACGCCGTCGACCGTGCCCTGCAGCAGGTGATGGCCCGCGCCACCTCGCCCCTGGCGGCCGGCCCCTTGTCCCGGCTCCCAACCCTGTCGGCGCGCCGGATGCGTTCCGCGGTAGCCACTCTCGACCAGATCACCGCCGACATCGTTGCCCGGCGACGAGAGCAGGAAGTCAAAGCACAGGACGCGGATCTGCTCGCGGTGCTGCTGCGCGCCGCCGACGACCGGCAGATGACCGAGCGGGAGGTCCGGGACGAGCTGGTCACCCTGGTCATCGCCGGCCATGAGACGGTGGCCTCCAGCCTGGTCTGGACGCTGCACCTGCTGGCCGGCGCCCCGGAGGTCCAGGAACGCCTCTACGCCGAGCTGGACCAGGTCCTCGACGGTCGTTCCCCGGGCTGGAAGGACGTACCCCAGCTGGTCTACACCCGAGCGGTCGTGGACGAGGCCCTACGCATGTACCCCCCGGCCTGGGTGATCACCCGCCGATCAGCCGGCCCGGACACGATCGACGGCGTGGACGTGCCCGAAGGAACGCTGGTCATCGTCAGCCCCTGGTTGCTGCACCGCAGCGCCGCCTGGCCCGACCCCCAACGCTTCGACCCCGAACGCTTCGTCGACGCCGAACCCGGCCAAGGCGACCGCAACCCGGCCTACCTGCCGTTCGGCGCCGGCCCCCGGCTCTGCATCGGCCGGGACTTCGCCCTGGTCGAATCGGTGCTCCTGCTGGCCACCCTGCTCCGGGACCGCTCCGTACGCCGCCCCGCCGGGTCACCGCCGCCCGTGATCAAGGCCCTGGTCACCCTCAGGCCGAAGAACGGCCTTCCGCTGGCCCTGGTGCCGCGCCGGGCCTGAACGGGCTCCGGTGGCCCCTCACACCGCGCGTGCCCCTCACACCGCGCGTGCCCCTCACACCGCGCATGCCCCTCGTGTCGCGCATGCCCCTCGTGTCGCGCATGCCCCTCGTGTCGCGCGTGCCTCTCGCGTCCGGAGACCAAAAGACCCCGCCGGGAGAAACCCGCGCTGCGTCCCTGACACGCAGCCCGCATTCACTCCCGACGAGGCATGAGAAAGCCTCCACCATGACCACCTCGTTCGGCAACGGAGTTGGCGATAAAGCAGCAGAAGTTGTCAATCCGTGACGTTGTGGTGACCGAGACGAGAACACGACGGCCAAATCGGAATGCGGGTCGGAAATCATTCCCTCACTTGCGGAAGCGGAACAACTGCATAAATAGTCACCCCGCCGCGAGGGCGGACAAGGTTGTCGGGTTCGGACACGCAGCGTTGCGATGAATGCTCGTTGCCGGAGAAACGCACCAAGCGTGCCTTGGCTAGGCCTGCTCGGCGCTGGCGGCGCCGCGATATCGCAGGGCGGTGCGAGGGCGGTCTGGGTTGAGCTGAAGACAAGCGCGTCGCCGGAGCGGTCCCTGGCTTGCCGGGTCGGCGGTGCTGGGTGATGAGGTGCCGGCTCGGCGGCGCCGGGTCGTGACGTGGCCTGAGGCAGACGGGGATGCGGAGACGGGGATGCCGGGTCTGGCCCATTGCGCCTCGGCATGCTGGGTTTGGCGGGAGGCCAGACCGGACCGAGCCGAGCCGGACCGAGCCGGACCGAGCCGGACCAGGCCGATAGGAGGTACCCAGGACCGGAGGATGTCGGGTCAGAAGCGCCCGCTCCGTGAGCAGCCTCAGATCGAGTGCGTCCATGCCAGAGTTAGCTGGACGCGGCAGGCTGGGTGGATAAGAAACAGGCCAGACCTTGCGCAGCCGTCCTAAGCCAAAACTCACCGACTCACGACTGTGTCCATGCGATCAACTCCTCCGCCCCCCAAGTGTTGATGACCCGCTCACTCGGAACCTCGCACTCCTCTGCCCGCGATGTGCCGATGATCTGCCAGTCCAACTGCCCCGGGGCATGAGCGTCGGTATCGACGGAGAAGAAGCACCCGGCCTTGACCGCCTGACGCAGCAATCGCCGCGGAGGGTCGAGCCGCTCGGGCCGGCTGTTGATCTCGACCGCGGTGGAATGCTCTTGGCAGGCCGCGAACACCGCGGCAGCGTCGAACTCGGATTCCGGGCGGCCTTTCGGGTTGCGGCCGTCGCGCGGCTTGACCATGCGACCGGTGCAGTGCCCGAGGATGTCGGTGTGCGGATTCTCCACCGCCGCGGTCATCCGCCGGGTCATCGCCTTTGACGGCATAGTCAGCTTGGAGTGCACGCTGGCGACCACCACGTCGAGTCGGGCGAGAAGCTCCGGATCCTGGTCGAGAGTGCCGTCTTCGAGGATGTCCACCTCAATGCCGGTAAGGACCCGGAACGGCGCCAACTGCTCGTTAATTACCGCGATCACGTCGAGCTGGCGGTGCAGTCGTTCGGCGGTGAGGCCGTTGGCTACCTTCAGGCGTGGCGAGTGGTCGGTGAGCACCATGTACTCGTGCCCGAGTTCCTTCGCAGTCCAGGCCATTTCGGCCGGAGGCGAACCCCCGTCGGACCAGTCGGAATGGGTATGGCAATCGCCGCGAAGAGCAGCTCGTAACGCCTCACCCCCGGTCGCCAGTGGTACCTCGGCCTCTTGCTCCAGATTTGAGAGGTAGTCCGGGATCTCGCCGGCCAGCGACTGCTCAATCACCGCCGCGGTCTTATCGCCCACGCCCTTCAGAGACGTCAGTTTGCCGTCCGCCGCGGCAGCTCCGATTTCCTCGGGCTTCAGAGGCAGCAGGGCCGTTGCGGCACCGCGGAAGGCCTTGACCCGGTACGGCGATGCGAGCGACCGCTCCAGCAGGAATGCGATGCGACGCAGATCTGTCACCGGATCACGACCAGGGCTGCTGCTCTGCTGTTCCGAGCTGCTGGCTGCCATCTCTGCCTCCCAAACCTTCCGAACTCTTGCGATGGAATCATCCTGCCTCACACCACCGACAATCTTGGACGTTGCCGGTCAAGTGCGCCCGCCCAGTTGCGGTAGGCAGGGCAAGGCGCGGACTCCAACAGCTCGGACCTTGTCCGGGTGGGCTCGTTATCCACAGGAAGGCGCCGAGGGCGAAGATTGTCGGTGGCGCCGCTTACTATCGAGGTATCGAAGTTAGTGATCGGTGAAAGTCTCTGGGATACGGGGGTGTCCAGTGTTCAACACGGCAGAAACGTCACCCTTGACCGACGCCCCGATCGACATCCAGTCCCTGCAGGCTGTCCTTAACACCATGGCTGCCCTGGATGGCGAGGGTAGCCATGGCGATCTTCTGAACATCGTTCTGCTGCAGCAGGTCATCGATTGTGAAGGATTGATTCGCCAACTGCAGGCAGCACAGGTAACAGCAATGGCGCAGATGGTGACCCAGACAGCCCCAGCAACACGAGGGGCGTCGGGGTTGCCGCGCCGCGATCCTGGCGCAGGTGCGGCAGCGGGCGCCAAAGCTGAGCCGGGCGCTGATCCGGAATCGGGCGCTGGTTCGGGACCAGGGCTGGGGTCTGGCCCAGAACTGGGCTCTGGCCCTGGACCGGGGCTGGGCTCGGAACCGGGACTGGGCTCGGAACCGGGACTGGGCTCGGAACCGGAACCGGGCCCTGAGCTGGAACCAGGCACTGGGCCGGGACTGGGCTCTGAGCCGGCGCTGGGCTCTCAATCAGAAACGGACACTGAATCGGAACCGTGCACAGCCCCAGGGGCCGATTCGGAATCAACCATAAGTTCTCGCACTCTGGTTGCTGCCGAGATTGGCCCGGCGTTGACGATGTCGCGGGTCTGGGCCTCCATTGTGGTCACGGCGGCCGTGAATCTGCGCGAGAACCTGCCCGACATCCTGAGCCTGGTCTCGGCCGGCCTCTTGGACTGGCATCGAGCGAAGCTGATCTCTGATCGCATGCATAATCCGTTGTTCGCGCCGTCCTGGTTCAGGCCTGGTTGCCCGGAATGGAAGTTGTTCCAGGCGATTCTGAGGCGCGAGGCGCCGTCCAAGACGGCTCCGCAGCTGAAGCGATTCATCGAACAACTGTTCTTGGCTCTCGATCCGGACGGTGCAAACCGGCGCCACGAGCGGGCCAAGCAGGGTCGCCAAGTGCGGTTCTCGGCGCTGCCACATGGCATGGCCGAGATGCGGGGCGTCTTCACCGCAGACGTGGCTCAGCTGATCGAGGGCGTGTTGCACGCTATGGCAGACGGTTGTCGAGACGCGGCGGCGGCCAATGGAGTCCCGGATCCGCGTACCCGAGATCAATTGTGCGCCGATGCAATGGCTGCCACCTTCGAAGCGCTCGGTGGAGGGATCGACGTACCGGTGGTCCCGGATCCCCGCCAGTACGACCGCGCCGAGGACGGTGAACAGGATGATGGATGGGGCAGCGGGACAGGCACTGAACCGGATGAGAAGAAGCAGCATCCGAACGAGCGCCAGCGGTCGGCCAGGGACAGCGAAGGACGTTTCGGCGCCACCAATTCCCCGACTGCGTCTCGTTCCGCTGCAGCCCATGCTGGCGCAGGTAGCGCTGAGTCGGCGAGTGCAGCGAAGACAGCCGAAAGTGCGAACACTGCAGAGATCGGAAACATCGGAGGCGATTCGGGCGCGATCGGGAGCCCAAGAGCTGGGCTGCATTCGAGCGTGGTCGGGAACGCCGAAGGAGTGGCTACAAGATCCCATCAGGGAGATACGGCCAGGCGGGAATTGAATGAGGCTATGGACGCTCATGAGGATGCGCGACAGAGCAGGATGGACGAGTTCGGTCTTGCAGCGATGAAACCGGGCCAGGTTCTCGCCTGGTGGCGCCCTTCACGTCCCTTGAAGAAGGGCAGGGGAGCGCAGGTGATCGTCACGATGACGGATGCCACGTTGCAGGGAAGAAGCGAGGAGCCGGGATTGCTTATGGGCTACGGCCCGATAGCGGCTGACCAAGCTCGAAGAGTCGCATCTGATGCTGATCGGATCATCGTGATCGATCCACCAGGCTCGGGAAAGCGCAATCTGACCGAAGACGCTGGTTGTGATCCGATCGGTCACACATCCTCTGCGGCCCGTCGTTACCGCCCGAACCGGCGGCTCGTCGACCTGGTTCTGGCACGCTATCAATGCTGCACGTATCCAGGGTGTACGACGTCGGCCAGCAGGTGCGATCTCGATCATGTGGTGCCGTTCGAACGCGGAGGCCCAACCTGCCAATGCAACATGCGTCCGGCTTGTCGAACGCATCACCGGATCAAGTCCTTTGGAGGGTGGCGAGTTCGCTTAAGCCGTCCGGACGAGGGCTTGGCGGCAGGCACGGTGATCTGGAGGAGTGCGGCCGGAATGCAGTACGCCACCGCACCGACGGCCTTGCCTGGCAGCTTTGCTTGGAGGTGGCCGGGAGCGGTGAGGCCGACGGAAGAGCCGATTTGCGAGCCTGATGATTCAACTGGGCGCGAGGCGAAACGCGATACGACCAGGCCTGCGGAACGTACCGCCGCTCGTCTTGAGCGCTGGAGAAAGGACATCCAGCAGGTGGATGCTCAGACGGAGCGTCGTGACCGTACGGCTCCACCCGCATCGCAGCAACGGAAGAACACGCAGGAAGAACGGCGTGATCCACCCTTCTGAAGGGGACAGCAGCCGGAATCGAGGTGGCCAGCTGAGACCGAGGTGGACGGCCGGTACTGAGGTGGACCGGTACTGGTGGGCGGCCGGTAGTGAGGTGGGCAGCCGGTACTGAGGTGGGCAGCCGGTACTGAGGTGGGCAGCCGGTACCGGAGTGAGCAGCCGGTGCTGAGGTGAGCGGCCGGTGTTCTTGACGGGCCGGCCGGGAAGGGCGGGTCTTAGAGTGAATGTCCCGGAGATGGCGGTGGTACTGGGGATGCAAGATTCCGACGACGGGGAACGGACGCAGAATGGCTGACAAGGCGGGACGCGACAGGGAAGACGCTTCACAAGACGCGGGACGGGTTGCGGGACCAGGGCGCGGGCAAGACGGGCCACGCAGCCTTGGGACGAATGCGGTGCACGATCAGGACGGAGCACGGGGCCGGGCTGATGGCGCTGGTGGCGGGCGGCCGGTAGGTGCAGCAGCGCGGGATTCCGAGAGGCAGGAGCGAATGGGGCAGGAGCCAGAGGGCCGAGAGCCAGAGGGGGATCCATACGAGGTTCCCGGGTCCCCGCTGGTCTCGCTGGACGTCCGTCGGCTCGGCGCGGTCGTCGAGGTCACGCTGATCGGGCCGGCTCGCGGCAATCTGCTGGGGCCGGACTTCTGGGCCGAGCTTCCGCGGGTGTTCACGGCTCTTGATCAGGATGAGACGGTTCGCGCGGTGGTTCTGGCCGGGGCGGGGAAGAACTTCTCGTTCGGCCTGGACCTGACCTCCTTCGCGCAGCGCTGGCAGGGCGTGTTCAGCGGGCAGCCGGGGCTGGCGGGGCCTCGGGCGCGGCTGCACGACGAGATCCGGGGCATGCAGGACGCGGTCACCACGGTGGCTGAGTGCCGTAAACCGGTCGTGGCGGCGGTGAGTGGGTGGTGCATCGGGGGTGCGGTTGATCTGATCGCGGCTTGTGACGTCCGTTATGCGAGTGCCGAGGCGCGGTTCAGCGTTCGTGAGGTGCGGCTGGCCATCGTCGCTGATCTGGGCAGTCTGCATCGGCTGCCGGCCATCATCGGGGATGGGCACCTGCGCGAGCTGGCGCTGACCGGGAAGGACGTGGACGCGGCCTGGGCGGCCCGGATCGGCCTGGTGAACCGGGTGTTGCCGGGGCCGGGCGAGGTGCTGGAGGCGGCTCGTGAGTTCGCCCGGCAGGTGGCCGACAATCCGCCGCTCACAGTTCAGGGCGTGAAGCAGGTACTGGACGCCGATCGGGCGGGTAAGGTGCAAAACGGGCTTCGGCACGTGGCGGCCTGGAATGCGGCCTTCCTGTCCTCGGAGGACCTGATCGAGGCGGTCACCGCCTTCGCGGAGCGTCGCCCGCCGGAGTTCAAGGGTGAATAACGATCACGAGGAGAGGTCTTCGACCATGCCCAGCCTGACCCGGACCGGTGATGTCTTCGTTCTCGACCTCGGGGACGGCGAGAACCGGTTCCAGACGGACTGGATGACCGCGGTCAGCGGGATGCTGGAGGACGTGGCCCACACCGAGGGGCCGCGGGCGCTGGTGACGACGGGGACGGGCAAGTTCTATTCGAACGGGCTCGACCTGGAGTGGCTCCAGGCCCAGGACGACCTGCAGTTCACGCTCTACGTGGTCGCGGCGCACGAGCTGTTCGCGAAGCTGCTGGAGCTGCCGGTGCCGAGCGTCGCGGCGGTTCAGGGGCACGCGTTCGCGGCGGGCGGCATGTTCGCCCTGGCCCACGACTTCCGCGTGATGCGGGCCGACCGGGGATTCTTCTGCCTGCCGGAGGTGGATCTGGGGATCCCGTTCACCGCGGCGATGTCCGCGCTGATCCAGAGCCGCCTGGCGCCGCAGACGGCGCACGAGGTGATGACGACGGGCCGGCGGTACGGCGGCACGGACGCGTTGGCGGCGGGCATCGTGGATCAGGCGGTGGAAGAGGGGCAGGTGGTGGCCGCGGCGGTGAAGTATGCGACCGAGCTGGCTCCGAAGGCCGGGCCGACGCTCGGTCTGATCAAGCAGAGGATGTACGCGGGTCCCCTGGCGGCGTTGCGGGACACCGAGTCGCCGGACCTGTTGCTGCGGCCGCCGGCCTGAAGACGGCCGGAAAACCGGACCGAAAACCGCTGGTCCCAGGGGTTACAGGATGGGCCACAAGCGACCGGCAAGCCTGTGTTAAGCCTCGGCACAACACCGCAGGTGGCGAGGTCAGAGGCCCTTTTCCCGGTTTTCGGATGCGGTCGCGATGCTAGCTTCGGTACTGGTACGACCACTGCGAACACTTTCGGGAGTCCTGTCCTCATGCACAGTCAGCCCAGGAACTGGACGAGGAACGCCATCCTCGTGCTTGCTCCGCTGACCCTGATCGCGCTCCTGGCAGTGTTCGTCGGGCCGTCGCTGTTCGGGTCCTCCGACGACGGGAACACCAAGCTCGCCTCCGCCAACTTCGACAACCCGGACGGTACGTCGCCGGCGCCGACCAGCGCCGAGCCGACCGCGGAGGTCACGCCCGAGACCACCGCGAGCACTCCCGCGGCCGGTGCTCTGGAAGATCTGGGGCAGGTCAAGGGCACGGTCACGATCAAGGGCCCGGGCTCGGTGACGGCCGGCGGCCTGGTGGTGTTCGTGGTGGACGGCAAGAAGCGCTCCGTGGTGAAGGACGAGAAGGCGCCCTACGCGCTGCACCTGGACACGAAGGCGCTCCCGAACGGCAAGTACACGGTCAACGTGCTCACCACCGAGACCGGCACCTCGGCCGCCGTGTCCACCTACACGATGACGGTGAGCAACACCAAGAAGCCGGCCGCCAAGCCGACCACGGATCCGAGCAAGAGCCCGAAGCCGGACCCGAGCAAGAGCACCCCGGCCAGCAAACCGAGCACCACCTCCCCGGTGAGCGGGGGCAGCAAGGCTGCGCAGTACCAGGCCAAGGTGCTCGCGATCACCAATCAGGAGCGGGCCGACGCGGGCTGCAAGGCGCTCAAGCTCGACTCCAAGCTGACCAAGGCGGCCCAGAGCCACAGCGAGGACATGGCGAAGAACAACTACTTCGACCACAACAGCCAGGACGGCCGCAGCCCGTTCGACCGGATGTCGGACGCGGGGTACAAGTTCAGCGCCGCGGCCGAGAACATCGCGATGGGGCAGCAGACGCCGGCCGCGGTGATGGACGCCTGGATGAACTCACCGGGGCACAAGGCGAACATCCTGAACTGTGACTACACCGAGATGGGCCTGGGGTACGCGGTGGGCAACGGCTCCCCGTACTGGACCCAGGACTTCGGCAAGCCGCTCTGAGGCCAGCCCCGCTCTGAGGCCAGCCCCGCTCTGAGACCAGCCCCGCTCTGAGACAGGCCCCGCTCTGAGACAGGCTCTGACCTGCAGCTATCCATACAAGTCCGGGAAGGGCCGGAACGACCTGGCCCGGGTCGTTCCGGCCCTGACGTTTGCCCCGGAACCATGCGAAGGTGTCTCTCAGCAACGTCTCAGGTCAGTTCTGCAGTACGGCCCGCACGGGCATGCTTCGGCTGCGTAAACTAGCCCGTCGCGACGGACACACTGAAGGGGAGAGATGGCGGAGCCCACGATGCACATCGGCGAGGTGGCCGAGCGTGTCGGACTCTCCCTGCGGACGATCCGGTACTACGAGGAGATCGGCCTGATCGCCCCGTCGGCCCGCAGTCAGGGCGGTTTCCGGCTCTACCTGGAGGCCGACGTCGCCCGGCTCCAGCTGGTCAAGGACATGAAGCCGCTCGGGTTCAGCCTGGACGAGATGCGGGACCTGCTCGGCGTGCTGGACAAGCTGGACGATCAGGGCGATGCGGACGAGAACCGCGAGCAGATCGTTGAGCGCCTGGCCATGTACCGGGTGGCCGCGGACGCGCGGTGTGACGCCCTGCGCGGCCAGCTGCGGATCGCCGAGTCGTTCGCCGGAACGCTGAGGAACCGGCTCACCTCCCACCGCGAGCGCAGCAGCTGACCGGCGTCCTCAAACGAACCTAGGAGCGACGCCGCCGCTTGCGGTCCCGCTCCGGGTGGCTCTCCGACCCGTAGATCACCGTCGCCACCAGCGGGATCGCCAGGAACCAGAGCCATGAGTCGGTGAGGAAGAAGAGGATCACGGCCAGGATCGGGGTCGCCGACACGATCGTCGTGGCCAAGGGTTCCGGGATGTTGAGCACCCCGCGCCGGGCCGGCTCCGCGGCCGGGGCCGGCGGTTCCGCAGGAGGAGCGCCGGGCGTCAGCGTGGTCAGGGTTTCCCCGGCGACCGCATGGGGATGCGGCAGATCGGTGAAGAGCGTGTCCAGCTCGGCCCGCGACCGCGCGTTGGTGGCCTTGACCGAGCGCTCCTCGTACTCCTGGGAGTCGATCCGGCCGGCCTCGTGATGATGCTTGAGCGCCTCCACCGCAGCCTGCCGCTCGGCATGACCAATGCGGATCGGCTCAGGCTCAGGCTGGGCAACGTCACTCATACAGCCCATCCTGGCACCCCTGAGGGGCTATTGAGGAGGCTGGTTGGAGGGGGTGTTGGCGCCGATCCAGTCCATGATCTCGGTGGCGGGTAGCGGAGGCGTGAAGAAGTAGCCCTGGGCCGCATTGACGCCCAGCTCGTTCAGCCCCGCCAGAATCTCCGCGGTCTCCACCCCCTCGGCGATCACCTGGAGGTTCAGGTTGTGTCCGAGTTCCACCACGGAGCGCACGATGGCGCTGTCGTTCGGCCCGTTCAGCATGTCCTGGACGAAGATCCGGTCGATCTTCAGCTCGTTCAGCGGCAGCCCGGACAGCTGGCTGAGGCTGGTGAAGCCCTCACCGAAGTCGTCCAGACTCAGCCTTACCCCGGCGCCGGAAAGGTGTTCCATCACCACGCCGGCTCGCTCGGGGTCCGAGACCAGGGCAGCCTCGTTGATCTCGAGGACCAAGGACGCCGCGTCGGCGCCGGTCTCGTTCAGTGCGTCGAAAACCATCTGGGGTAGGTCCAGGTGATTCAGACTGCGCTCGGAGATGTTGACGGCCACGCTCAGCTCCGGCATCACCCGGCGCCATAGGGTGAGCTGACGGAGGGCCGTCGTGAGCACCCAGCGGGTCAGGTCGTCGATCAACCCGGTCTGCTCTGCGAGTGGCACGAACTGATCGGGGGAGAGCAGACCGCGCTGCGGGTGCTGCCAGCGCACCAGAGCCTCTACGCAGATCACCCGTCCGTCCGGCTGGCTGACCTTGGGCTGGTAATGCAGCCGAAGCTCGTCGTTGTCGACGGCGGCGCGCAGTTGGCCGATCATCGCCAGACGGTCCGGGCTGTAGTTGTTCTGCTCGTCGTCGTAGCAAACCAGCTTGCTGTGCGAGGTTTTGGCGACGTTCAAGGCAACGTCGGCCCGACTCAGCAGCACCTCGGCGTTGGTCCCGTTCTTCGGCATGAAGACCACGCCCATGCTGCCGGTGACCCGCACAGGGACGTCGAAGTCCTCCAGCACGATGTCCTCCTCGACCGCGCGGTTGATCCGCGCAGCCGCCGCCTCGATCTGGTCCTGCTTCTCTACCCCGGCCAGGATCAGCCCGTAGAGGTCACCGCCCAGACCGGCCACGGTGTCGACCGCGCGCACGGTGTTGCGCAGTCGCTCAGCCACCGTGGTCAGTACCACATCGCCGTTGACCTGGCCGATCGCCTCGTTGATGTCGCGGAACTTGTCCAGGTTGAACAGCACCACGGCAGCGCCGCCACCTCGTCGCCCGGGACCTAGATGGATGCCGCCGCCCCGTTCGACCAGCGTCGCGGTCTGCGAGATCCGGTCCGCGAAGAGGGCCTTGTTGGGCAGGTCGGTGAGCGCGTCGTGCAGGGCCTGATGTTCGAACCGGGCTGCCGTGCGGGCCAGCTCGCGGGTGAACCACCAGACCAGCGTGGCGAGAACGAGATACAGGATGAGCAGCCCGGAACCCAGCGCCAGGTAGAGCTGGTGCAGGCCGGCGTTCATCTGCGCGGCGATCGGGGCGTACGGCAGCTCGGCCTGCAGCACCCCGATCAGCTGATGCGTGCGCACGTTGTACATCGGCGCGAAAGCCTCGATCACCTCGGCTTTCTGGCCCGAGGCGGAGGTTTTGACAATGGACGCTATCGGCTGGCCCTGTAGGGCGGTGAGGACGTCCGAGGCGGACTGTCCGGTCAGTTCCGTGCTGTCGCCGACCGCGGGACCGAAGCGGAGTCCGGAACCGTCCGAGCTGTAGACGATCCGCAGGTCCGGCCCACGCAGCCGGAAGCGGGTGATGATGCCGCTGTCCACCTGGGTGTCGGCCAGCCGGTCGAGGCGGGTCCGCTCCACCACATTGACGCCGCTCTTCAGCGTCACCTGTTCGAGCAGGTTGTCGGTGATCAGACGGGAGATCAGCGCTGCCTGGAGGCGGCCCTGGGCGACGCCCCGGCTACGGAGTTCGCTCCGGTACTGGGTCGCCATCACGGTGCCCAGCGCCACCACCGGGACCAGGCTGATCACGGCCAGGGTGACGAAGAACCTCGCCCCCGCGTGCAGCCCCCACCATTGCCGTAGCCGTTGCCACTTCGCCCCCATGCGATGGTCATCGGCACTGAGCCGGACGACTGGAGGCCATCCGGCTGAACTTCCTCAGCTGTAGTCGGTGATGTTGACCCGGGACGGCACGGTGATGCAGCCGGCCTTCTTCCCGACCAGGTTCAGGCCCTGAAGGTCACCCGAGGCATAGCCGTTCGGGGACTTCGCGGTGAGGTCGGGATACATCTGCTGCTTGTTGCTGCGGACATGGTCCAGCCCGGCGGCGTGGGCGAGTTCGTGCAGGATCACGTTGCCCTGCGTATTACCCCCGCCGAAACCGGCTTTCAATTTGTTCATCCCTGCAGGAATGAGCACGGCGTAACCCCGCACCACGGCCGCGCCCTCACCGTCGCCGCCGTACCAGGTGGCCCAGAGCACGCCCCCGTAGCCCAAGGAGTTCTCGCTGAAGGAGAAGTTCGTGGTCTTCGGGTTGATCACGGCGACGATGATGTCGGCCGGCGAGGAGACTAGGTTCTCCTGACGCGGGGTGAACGTGGTTGTGCCGCCGTACTTGTAGGTCATGCCGGTCACCTTGGCGACCTTGGCCACGGCGGTCTGGATCTGCTTGAGCATGGCCGGTTGCTTGGCGGCCGGCCAGCCGGACAGGTTGACCCGCCAGACAATGGCCGACTGACACGGATTCCAGCGCGCGGTCGTGAACTTGCCGCTCGCCAGCTGCGCACTGCGCAGCGTGTAGTTGAGCCCGAGCGCCGTCTTCTCACTCCCCCCGAGATTCCAGGCGAGCATCGGCGTGACCATGACGAGGGACAGCAGCAAGAGCGCCATCACGAACTTGAGGACCGGGCCCCGTCGTCCCCGGCCCCGCTGAACGCGTGAGTGGTCCACGTCTGTCTCATCGTGCGTCCGTAAGAGCTCCTCAACGGCTCTTCCGGCAATGCCCCGAACGGGCTAGTGGGGATTACCCAACGTGAAGACTTCAAGAGTGCGCCAGGAGTTCGGTGCATCCGACCCGGCGACCAGGTGGACGGCCTGGACGTTCGCCGCGACCGGAAGCTGGGTGGTCACTTCCTGGGCGGCCCGCTCGAGCGCAGCGACCGGATGATCATGACCGATGGTCAGGTGCGGATGGTTGCCGTCATGCTCGCCGCCGTACGGAGGAGCCTCCGGGAACCGGTGCCAGACCTCGGCGGTGAGGCGACGGAACGTCATGTCCGGCTCGGGCGCCAACCAGGTCACCAGGTCACCGAACCACCTGACCTCGGTGAAGTCGATCCCGAAGGGTTCGTGGGCGGCAAACAGATCACGCAGGGTATTGAGGACGTCGGGGGTCACCGAGGGCGGGGGAAGAAAGGGGTACAGCACCGTCACGTGGGCCGGGACGCCCTTGGCCGCACTGGCGTCGAGCTCGGCCCGGAGGGCCGCGACCACCGGTTCCGCCTCCGGGATCGGCACGATCAGCGCGGTCTGCTCATCTGCGGAGGGCGGGTGCATGCGCACCAGTATCCCGGTCAGACGGCTTTCTGCTGGCTGGAGCCCTGCTGGATGCGCTGCTGCCAGTAGTTGAGCCGGTGGGTGCTGTACCCGGACTGGGCGAAGCCCTGGGCGATCAGCAGCTTGCCCGGACGCGAGGCCGGGTCGTCCGGACCGTCGAACTGCCGCTGTGCCTGGGACCACTGCATGATCGGCCGGGCCAGGTACTTGAACCACTCGGCGGCCGCCATCAGCTCGGTGGTCGAGACCCGCTGGCTCTCCTCCAGGCTGGAGCGGATGGTCCAGAGACCGAGC
This sequence comes from Kineosporia aurantiaca JCM 3230, assembly GCA_000719025.1. Classification (GTDB taxonomy): domain Bacteria; phylum Actinomycetota; class Actinomycetes; order Actinomycetales; family Kineosporiaceae; genus Kineosporia; species Kineosporia aurantiaca. The sequence continues at coordinate 388,693 of JODP01000005.1, read as the reverse complement.
AGCGAGAAGTCGACCCCGGCCAGGGTCAACCGGGCGGCGAAGCCGTTGACGTTGCGCCAGGTGAAGTCCGAGGTCTGCGGCGGGGCGGCCCAGTTCCAGGCTTCGCGCATCTGATTACTGAGCAGCGGCAGCCCGGTCCACAGCACCTGACCCCGGATGATGTGGGGACGCGTCGGGTCGGGTTTGATCCCGCGGTCACGCAGGGCGGTGACCAGGTCGACCAGCCGGTCCTGATCCTGCGGGGCGCGCACCGAGGCCAGCCGGATCACTTCGCCCCACGCCGTCCACAACCGGTTCTCCGCGTCCGACGCCTTCTCCACCGGGGTGGCAAAGGCGTGCACCGTCCCGGCGAGGTCGGGATTCTCCGACGAGAGGTAGTTCCGCAGCAGGGCGCGGTAGTACCCGGAGAGTGGGGGGTGGGCGGCGGTACTCATCGCCCAGATCATCGCAGCCCCATGGTGCTATTTCAGCCCCGGAAGCCCCATCGGGCCCCGGTAATCGCGGAGTGAGATCGAAGCGTTACCGGGGCGCGGCGGGGCAGTCCTGGACTGTGCTTCCCGAGGGCCGGGCGCTAGTCCCCGGTGCCCACGGAGAGCAACGCATCCTGCACGATCCGCTGTGTCGCCATCGCGTCCTGCCGGTCCTGGGCCTCCAGCAGGGCCGGGACGTCGAGCCGGTCGAGCGCCCGGTGCAGCGCCTTGAGGGTGCGGATCGACGTCTTCACCGCGTCCACCGGATCCTCCCGGAACGGGAACTGGTCGAGCTGCCAGACCCCGTCCCAGCCGTTCTGCCGCAGCACGTGGAAGAACTCCAGGATCTCGATCAGGTGCACCGACCCGACCACCAGGTCGTCGTCCCAGCCCCGGAGGTTGTCGTTGACGTCCATGCCGTAGAGCCGGCCGTGGTCGATGATCAGCTGGGCCGCGTCCGCCGGCGACTCCCCGCCGTACAGCGAGTGACCGAAATCGAGCAGCACACCGACGTTGTCGAGCCCGATCTGCTCGATCCCCAGCAGCGTGCGAGCGGCCGAGTCCCAGGTCATCTTCACCCGCGGTTCGCGGGGTTTGTACTCAATCGCGAACTTCAGGTCGGGATGGGCGCCGGCCAGCTCCCGCATTCCGTCCACCGCGAGCGCCCACAGCTGCTTGTGGTTCACCTGGAACGGGTAGTCCCACCCGTCCTGCCCGGGCCAGATCTTGACGTAGTCGGCCCCCAGTTCCCGCACGATCCCGGCCGCTTCGTGCATGATGTCGAGCGCCGACGCGCGAGCCGCCGGGTCCGGGTTGGTGAAGGCGCCGCGGGAGTGCTTGCGCAGGTAGATCTCCGGGGTAATACCGATCGCGGTGAGGTTGTTCGCCTTCAGCGCGTCCTTCACCTCGTCCAGCGTGACGCCCGGGGTAAACGGGTAGTTCAGGTCGACCACGGAGAGCTCGCCGACCGATCCGGCCAGCGCGATCGCCTCCAGTGTGGTGCGGGCCGGGCCGTACCCGTCCACCGCGTAGCGGTCGAGGTAGGAGGCGAAGTGCCACAGGCCGGCCCCGAAGCGGGGATATTCGCTCATCAGTTCACTCTCCATCGAGTCGGGACTTACGGACGGCGTCCAGCCAGGCCCGGCGCAGGCCGGGTTGGGGTTCGGCCGGATGGAACTCGTCGTAGTGCAGCGGATTCAGGCGTCCCCAGCGCGAACGGGCGGCCAGCAGACCGGCCCCGATCGCCGAGAGGTCGCGCTCGCGGGCCCGGCGCACCGGGACCTCGCTGAGGTCGGCCTGGATCTGCATGAGCACGTCGCTGGCGGTGGCGCCGCCGTCAGCGAGAATTGCGGTGGTCCCGCCCATCGATCGGACCACCGCATCCACCTGCAGGGCAATCGATTCCAGGGCGGCCCGGGCCAGCTGGGGCAGTCGGGTGCCGAGCGTGACCCCGCTGATCAGGCCCTGGGCCCGCTCGTCCCACCAGGGCGCGGCGAGGCCGCCGAAAGCGGGCACGAGATGAACACCTTCACTGCTTGATGACGCTGCGAGCTGGGACAGGCGCTCGGGGGTGGTTTCGAACAACTCGGCCAGCCAGGTGAGCGTGGATCCGCTGGATCGGATGTTGCCCTCGAGCGCGAGGACGGGTTCCGGATCGGCCCAGGCGAGGGTGCGGCAGACCGATGCGCCGGCGGTGGCGCCCAGGCGCATGACGGACGAGCCGGTGCCGTAGGTGACCTTGGCCGCTGCGCCCAGATCGGCGTGGGCGAACAGGGCGGCGTGCGAGTCGCCCAGGACGGCGCGGATTTCCAGACCCGTCAAAGGGCCGACGCCGACTGTACCGAGATGTCCCTCGGACGGGATGATCGAGGGCAGAACCGGTTCCGGGACACCGAAGAGCTCGAGGAGCTCGGAGCTCCACCGGCCGGTGGCCAGATCCAGCAATTGCGTGCGGGAGGCGTTGCCCGCCTCGATCACGTGCTGCCCGGTGAGCGCGAACATCAGCCACGAATCCACCGTTCCCACCGCCAGCCGTCCGGACCGGCTCAGCGAACGGTCCGGATCGTGCTGGTCCAGCAGCCAGGTCAGCTTGGCCGCACTGAACATCGGGTCGAGGGGAAGCCCGGTGATCCGGAGGATGTCGGCGGCCTGGTGATGAAGCCGCCGGACCACCGGGGCGGCGCGCTGGTCCTGCCAGCCGAGCAGGGCGTCCAGCGGCTTGCCGGTCGCCCGGTCCCAGAGCAGCGCCGATTCCCGCTGCGTGCTCAACCCGACGGCGACCACTTCGTCCGTCGAAACGTCCTCAAGAACCGAAGCCGATGCGGAAAGCACACTCTCGAGGACGTCCTCGGCCCGCTGCTCCACCCATCCCGGACGCGGGTAGGCGATGGCGAGCGGAGCCGAGGCCGATCGAACGATCCGCCCGGCCGGGTCGAGCAGGACACACTTCGTGGCGCTGGTGCCCTGATCCACCGCCAGGACGTAACTGGGGGACATTAGGCCAGCTCACGACCGGCCGCCGCGATGCCTTCCGCGGTGAGGCCGAAATGCTTCAGCAGGAAGGCGGTGTCGCCGGTCGGCGCGAACTGCCGGGGCGAGCCGAGCATGCGCATCGGCACCGGCCGGGCCTGCCGGAGGTTGATTTCGCCGACGGCAGCGCCCAGACCACCGGTGATGGTGGCCTCCTCGACGGTGACGATGCCGCGGGTCTGCCGGACCGCGCGGAGCACGCACTCCTCGTCCAGCGGAGCGATCGTGGCCATGTTGATCACTCGGGCGCCGATGCCCTCGTCGGCCAGGATTTCCGCGGCCTGCAGAGCCCGGGAGACCATCGAGCCGGTCGCGACGATCGTCACTGCGTCACCGCTCCTCAGCTCCTGGGCAACCCCGAACTCGAACGCTACCCCCGGCGGGGTGACGGCGGGAACCTTGAACCGGCCCACTCTGAGGAAGACCGGAGTGCCGGCCGAAGCCGCCCAGCGCACGGCCTCGCGGGTCTGCGCCGGATCGGCCGGAGCCACGATGCCGAGCCCGGCCACCGCCCGTAGCCAGGACAGATCCTCGATCGAGTGGTGCGTGGGCCCGAGTTCGCCGTAGGCCATGCCCGGGCTCATTCCGCAGAGCACGACCGGTGCCTGGCTGTAGGCCACGTCCGCCTTGATCTGTTCCAGGGCCCGGCCGGTCAGGAAGGGCGCGGCCCCGCAGACGAACGGCACGTACCCGCTCAGCGCCAGCCCGGCCCCGACCCCGACCATGTCCTGCTCGGCGATGCCCACGTTGATCAGCCGGTCCGGGAACCGGTCGCGGAAGCCGACCAGATTGCTGGAGCCGACCGAGTCGTTGCAGACCGCGACGATCCGCTCGTCCTGCTCGGCCAGCGCAATCAGTTCCTCGGCAAAAGCCACCCGGCAGTCGAAGGTCTCGGTGGGACCGGCCAGTGTGCTCATGCCTTCTCCAGTTCCTGCAGGGCAGTGATGACCTGGTCGGCGCTCGGCACCTTGTGGTGCCACTCCACCCGGTCTTCCATGAACGATATTCCCTTACCTTTGACGGTTTTCGCAATCACGCAGGTAGGCCGCTCATCCCGGGCGCCGGTGAAAACGTCCAAAAGCTGTTGGTGGTCGTGACCGTTCACTTCCACCACGCGCCAGCCGAACGCCGTCCACTTGTCCGCCAGGGGTTCGAGGGTCACCGTGTCCTCGGTCCGGGCCCCCTGCTGGAGTCGGTTCCGGTCGACGACGGCGGTGAGGTTGGCCAGCTTTCGGTGCCCGGCCGTCATCGCCGCCTCCCAGTTGCTCCCCTCCTGTAGCTCCCCGTCGCCCAGGACCACGAAGACGCGACGGCTGGAACGAGCCAGCCGACCGGCGACGGCCATCCCCACCCCGACCGGCAGGCCGTGTCCGAGAGGACCGGTGTTGGTCTCCACCCCAGGCACTTTCACTCGGTTAGGATGGCCGTTCAGCGCCGACAACGGCTGGGCGAAAGTCTCCAGCTCGGACTCGGCGAAGAAGCCGGCGGCGGCCAGCGTGGCGTACAGCGCCCCGGCGCTGTGTCCCTTGCTGAGGATCAGCCGGTCGCGGTCGGGCCGCTCGGGCTGCTCCGGGTCGATCTCGAGAACGCCGAACACCAGGGTGGTCAGGATGTCCAACACCGACAGGTCCCCGCCGACGTGCCCGAGCCCGGCCCGGTTGATCATGCGGAGGTCGGTGGCCCGCAGCCGGTCGGCCCGGGCCGCCAGCAGGTGGGCCTTGCCCGGGCCGTCGGCGGCGGCCAGTTCCTCGCGGAACCGGTGCCAGCCGGCGGCACCGATGGGATCGGCGACCAGCATCGAAGGTTCTCCTCTACTTGGTGACGGCGAAGTTCTCGACACTCGCCGCGTTCTTGTCGTCCACCAGAACACAGTCCACGGACTGCTTCTCGGGCTGGTCGGCCTTCCCGGACTTGACGTACGCATCCGCCTGCTCGACCGCCATCTCGGCGATCTGGCTGGCCGGCTGGAGCACGGTGGCCCGGATGGCGCCCTTCTGGATCGAGGCGACCACGTCGGGGCTGCCGTCGAAACCGGTGACCACGACGTCCTTACGGCCCGCGGCGTCCAGTGCGGCCTGCGCGCCCAGGGCCATCGTGTCGTTGCCGGCGATGATGCCCTTGATCTTGGGGTGGGCCTGGAGGATGGTCTGGGTCTTGCTCAGCGCCTCGGCCTGGTCCCAGTTGGCGGTCTGCTGGGCCACCATCTTCAGGTCCGGGAACTGGTCCAGGATGTCGTGGTAGCCCTTCGACCGAACCCCCGCGTTGGTGTCGGTCTCCTTGCCGGTCAGCTCCGCGTACTCGCCCTTGCTCTTCATCGCCTCGGCGAACGCCTGGCCGCCGAGCGAGGCGCCCTGGGCGTTGTTCGAGACGATCTGGGCGACCGCGATCCCGGTCTTGTTGATCTCCCGGTCGATCAGGAACGAGGGGATCCCGGCGTCCTTGGCCCGCTGCACCGCGGTCTCGGTGGCGTCCGCCCCGGCGTTGTCCAGGATGATCGCGGCGGCCTTGCGGGAGATCGCGGTGTCGATCTCCTGGCTCTGCTTGGTCGGGTCGTCGTCGTGGCTGAGCACCAGGGTCTGGTAGCCGAGCTCCTTCGCCTTGGCCGCGGCCGCGTCCTGCTCGGCCTTGAAGAAGACGTTGTCGGGGGAGGGGGTGATGATCACCACCAGGTTGGACTTCGGCTGGGCCGCGGCGCCGGAGGTCCCCCCGGAGTCGGAGTCGGAACCGCAGGCGGTCAGGGCCAGGACGACGGCCAGCGACGCCGGGAGCAGGAGAAGTTTCTGGTTCATGGGGCAGTCCTTTCGCGTCATTGCGAGACGGGAGATCTTTGGGCGAGGGAGGTCTGGAGGCGCTGCTGCGCGTGTTCGGTGACGACGGCGAAGATGATCACGGCGCCCTTCACCACGGACTGCCAGAAGGTCGAGACACCGACCAGGACCAGTCCGTCGGCGAGGAAGCCGATGACGAAGGCGCCGAGCACCGTGCCGACGATCGTGCCGCGACCGCCGGAGAGTGCGGTGCCGCCGAGAACCGCGGCGGCGATGGCGTTCAGCTCGTAGGTGGTGGCGGTGTCCGGATAGGCGGCGCCCAGTTCGGAGGTCAGCAGCAACCCGGCCAGCGCGGCGCAGGCCCCACTGATCACGTACACCGCGATCTTGATCCGATTGGTGCGGATGCCGGCCAGTTCGGCCGCCCGCTCATTGCCACCGACGGCGTAGACCCGGCGGCCGAACGGGGTGCGGGTGGTGACGACGATGGCCACCGCAGCCACCGCGATCATGATCCAGACCGCCACCGGGATGCCCAGCCACTTGTCCACGCCGATGATGTGGAAGCCGGTGTTGCCGCGGGCCGGGGTGCCGGCCAGGTTCGGATAGGTGCCACCGCCGCTGCGCAACTGGGCGAAACCGCGCGCTACGTAGAGCATGCCCAGGGTGGCGATGAACGGTGCCACCTTGAACCGGGTGATCAGGATGCCGTTCACGGCGCCGACCAGACCGCCGACCACGATACCGACCAGGATCACCACGCCGACCGAGAGGAACAGCGTGCTGTCGCCGGGCAGGGACAGGCCGGTGAACAGCAGCCCACCGCAGATCATGCTGGCCAGACCGGCGATCGAGCCCACCGACAGGTCGATGCCGCCGGTCAGGATGACGAACGTGACGCCGATGGCCAGGATCGCGTTGATCGCCACGTGTTTCGTCATCAGGATCAGGTTGCTGGAGCTCAGGTACTCGCCGGAGATCGAGCCGAACAGGATCATCAGCAGGATCAGCACGACGACCGTGCGGCCCTGCAGCAGGAGCAGGGCGATCCGGGCGCCGCTCCCGGGGGGCCGGGTCTCGGGCTGCGTCTTCGCCGTGGCTGCGGCGACTTCGGTGTCGCTCATCGGGCCTCCATAGCCTGGGGTGATGCCGAGGCCGCGACCAGGGCCTCTTCGGTGATCTCGGCCGCGCCGAACTCGGCGGTCAGCCGGCCGGCCGCCATCACCAGGACCCGGTCGGCGATCGCGGTGACCTCGGCGAGTTCGGACGAGATGAACAGGACGCCGAAGCCGGCCTGGGCGAGACCGGCCATCAGGTCGGCGATCTGGCCCTTGGCGCCGACGTCGACCCCGCGGGTGGGCTCGTCGAGCAGCAGCACCACCGGATCGGTCAGCATCGCCCGGGCCAGGACCACTTTCTGCTGGTTGCCGCCGCTGAGCGAGGTGATCGGCAGGCCGAGATCGCTGACCTTGATGGCCAGCTCGTCGACCTTGGCCTTCGCCGTCTCCCGCTCCGCGCCGGAGCGGAACAGGCCGCCGCGGGTGAGCCGGCCGATGGTGGAGAGCACGATGTTGTCGCGCACCGACATGGTCTGTACCAGGCCGTCACGCTGCCTGTCCTCCGGCACCAGGGCCAGTCCGGCGGCCAGACGGGAGCGGACGGTGGCCCGGGACTCGGCCTTACCCTTGATCCGGACCTCGCCGGAAGTGGCTGACCGCAGGCCCATCAGGGCTTCCATCAACTCCGTGCGCCCCGCGCCCATCAGACCGTAGATGCCGACCACCTCACCCGCGCGCACCCGCAGGCTCACATCGTCCACCAATGGACGCAGCGGGCCGGCTACCGTCAGATGCTCGACTTCCAGCAGGGTCTCGCCCGGTTCGGAGTGGTTGCGGGTGAACAGGCTGTCGGGGTCGCGGCCGACCATCTGCCGCACGATCCAGGCGGTGTCGGTGTGCTCCATCGCCTCCTGGGCCACCAGCCGGCCGTCCCGGAAAACCGTCACGTGGTCGCCGATCCGGCGGAACTCGTCGAGCTTGTGCGAGATGTAGATGATCGTCACGTCGTCCGCGAGCAGGTCGGCGATCACCGCGAAGAGGATGTCCACCTCGTGGTTCGACAGCGCCGAGGTCGGTTCGTCCATGATCAGGATGCGGACGTCCTCGAGCAGCACCCGGGCGATCTCGACGAGTTGCTGCTGGCCGATCGGCAGCTCTCCGACCAGCCGGTTCGCGTCCAGGTGGGTCTGGCCCAGCCGGGCCAGCACCTGGTCGGCCCGGTGCCGCTGGGCCTTCAGGTCGCTCAGCCCGCGACTGCTCAGTTCCCGCCCGGCGAAGAGGTTCTCGGCGATCGACAGGTTCGGGAACAGGCTGAGTTCCTGGTGGATGATGCCGATCCCGAGGGACATCGCGGTGCGGGGGCTGTCGATCTCCACCGGCTCACCGTTCAGCCGGATCGTGCCGGAACTGGGATGCTCGGCGCCGCAGAGGATCTTCATCAGCGTCGACTTGCCCGCCCCGTTCTCGCCGACCAGCACGTTCACCCGGCCGCGATAGGCGTTGAAGGTGACGTCCCGCAGCGCCTGCACCCCGCCGTAGCTCTTGCTCACGTGCTCTGCGGTGAGGACGATCTCGTTCATGACGCGACCTGGAGGGTGACCGGAACGATCATCACCGTGCCCGGCACCAGCGACGAGAACGCCCCGCTGAACGTGACCTTCTGGCCCACCAGATCCTTGCCCTTGGTGGGCAGCTTCTGCAGAACATCGGTACGGACGCGGTCGTTCAGCTGGGTGGCCACGTCGGCGTAGTCGAGCTGGTTGGCGAAGTCGCTGAAACTGATGAAGCCCACCGCGTCCCGCAGCGCCGTTCCCGCGATCACCGGACCGGTGCCGATGCTGACCTCGTCCTTGCTGCCGTCGAGGCGCACCGTGACCGGCTGGGTCGCGCTGTCGGTGTCCACCTTGGTGACCGTGCCCGTGCCCTTGACCAGGTAGGAGAACGGACCGCCGACCCCGGACCGGTGGCCGTACTGCTGGCCCGCGGCCTCCGGGTCGGCCTTGATCGCGGCCAGCAGGGTGCTCGCATCGACGGCCTTGGACTGCACGGCGGGCAGCACCTTCGCGTCCCAGGCGTCGTTCACGTACCCGGCCGGGTCGAACTTCTGGCTGCTCGCCGCGGCCTGGGCGTCGCTCTTGCTCTCGATCGTGTAGAGGCCGGCGACGTGCGAGCAGGCGCCGGTGAGGCTGAGCACCGCGACGGCGACCGTCGCGGTCAGCGCCCGTCGGACCGGGCGCGACCATGGATGAATATCCATTCGACGCTGATTGGACATGACTCGATGATGCTCGGGCGGTATGACCGCTGTCAATGGCTGATCCCGGGATGACCGAATGGCCGGACCGGCCGCTCCGGCTCCGGGCCCGGTCGGCGGAGGGCATCTTGTCGGTGGGGCAAGATAGGCTGACGGCACTCAGAGATTCGGGGGAATCTGATGAAACGGCATGCGTACAAGGCGATGCTGGGGGCCGTAGTGGTCGCCGTTGTCGGGGTTCTGGTGCTTGGTCCGGCTTCGGCCCAGGCAAAGCCGGTGGGAGAGGCGACCTTCGGCGCGGCCGCGTTCAAGCCGATCGACACGGGCAGCCGCGCGGCGGTGCGCGAGGCCGTGCTCAAACGGTTGCGGCCGGCCCTGGCGGCCAAGGTGGTGTGGGACGGGTCCGCGTCCCGGTGCCGGGCGGGTACCCCGTCGGCGGCCACCCAGAAGGCCACGCTGCTGGCAATCAACTTCTACCGGGCGATGGGGCAGCTCGATCCGGTGAAGTTCGACGCGAAACTGTCGGCCCGGGCGCAGAAAGCGGCCCTGATCATGGATGCCGAAGACTCCCTGAGCCACTTCCCGCCGCGCAGCTGGAACTGCTGGACCAAGGTCGGGGCGACCGCGGCCGGTAGTTCGAACCTGTGCCTGGGGTGCACCGGGGCGGAGTCGATCGCCCAGTACATGATCGACCCGGGGGCCGGTAACAAGGACGCGGGGCACCGGCGGTGGGTGATGTATCCGTTCATCAAGTCGATGGGTAGCGGCGTCACCGCCGGAGCGAGCGCGTTGTGGGTGATTCCCCCGAAGCCGGTCAAAGCGAAGGCTCCGGCCTGGGTTTCCTGGCCCACCCCGGGATATTTCCCGAACGAACTGGAGCCCGGCGGCCGCTGGTCGCTGAGTGCCTCCAACGCGCACGTGGACTTCGGCAAGGCCAAGGTGGCGGTGCGTACCGCGACCGGTGCGAAGATCAAGGTGCAGCAGTACAAACCGACCAAGCACGGCGAGGCGGACTACGGCACGCCGGCGCTGATCTGGCAGGTAGGTGACCTCAAGCTGCCGACCGGGAGCAAGGGCCGGCGGATCGACGTGACGGTGACCGGCATCCGGGTCTGGAACGCCGCGGACACCGCGCTGACCGCCAAGAAGCTCACCCGGAAGTACTCGGTGCGGTTCTTCAATGCGGACGTGCGATGAACTGGCTGAGCTGAGTCGGGGTCAGGGGACGGCGATACACCCTCTGCAACAGGCTCTTCCGGGTCTCGTCGTCGGCCTGGTCCGCGAGCGTCACCCACCAGTCCACTCCGGCCGGGTAGGACCAGAGGTACGAACGCAGCAGGGGGTCGGCGCTGCGGTCGGTGAGCGTGTCGCTGATCGTGCCATTGGTCCAGAACGGCACGCGGGCCCGGGCATGGTTCGCGCACTCGGCCAGCGGCACCCCGCTGTTCACCGCCAGATGCAGTTCGGCCCGCACCAATTGCAGGTAGTGGGTCAGCCGCACCCGGGCCACGAGATGGGCGTCGTCCGGCGTCAGGAACAACGGCATCGCCTGGGCCAGCCCTTCCAGCAGCAACTGGTAGGGCAGGTTCACCGAGATCAGCCGCACCCAGGGCACGTCCGGGTCATCGGCGCAGGTCTGCGCATAGGAGGCGGATTGCAGGGCGTGGCCGAGCAGTTCGTGCAGGGCGAACTGGCGCACCAGGGTCGGGGTGAAGGTGGCGTGGCGCAGATTGAAGCGCAGCCGAACCCGATCGCCCACCCCGTCCAGCCAATAGGCCCAGTAGTCGTCGGCGTCCATCATTTCGATCCGCAGTGTGTACTGCGCCGTGGTCCCCGCCAGCTCCCGCAGGGCGGGTTCCAGCTTTCGGGCCTCCTCCGGAATCTGCGCAATCGCGTCCTCGGCGTTCATCTCACCCTCGAGCTGGTTCAGCCGCCGGTTCAGATCCGGCCCCCAGGTCAGGCCCAGATCGTCGACAGCCTGCCGGGCCCGGTCGAACACGCTCTGGATGTGCTCCTCGGGCAGGCTCTCCGCCTCACACCCCTGGGTGTCGCGCAGGTAGGTGGACAGCGGGTCGCGCCGCCCGAGCAGGGCCGCCACGTAGGACCGATGGGCCCGCACCACATCGGCGATGTCTCGTGCCCCTGAGCCGATCTCGGCAGCCATCGCGCGCAGCTGCGTGAACTGCTGGTACACGTCGAGCCGGCTGGCGGCGGGGTAGACCGGCCGGTCGTCCGGGGCGCAGTCGTAGTCGATCACCACGCGCCGGCCGCGCCCGGTCTCGAGGGCGTCCCAGGAGCGAATGACCTCTTCGGTCCGATTCCGCAGTTCCGTTACGTCGCCCACTCGGGCCACGCTATCGGTGACCGGGGTGTCCTGATTGTGGGGTTTGGTACCGCCGGGCTCAACGCCCGATCAGACGTCGAAACCCGACGTCAGCGCATCGTCCACCGCATCGGGCGCGTACGTCCGGAAGGCCAGGTAGGTGCGCGTGGAGACCACGCCCTCCACCTTGCCCAGGTGATCGGCGATGACGTCGGCCAGATCCTCCTGCTTCTCCACCCGCACGACGGCGACCAGGTCGACGTCGCCCGTCACCGAGTACACCTCACGGATCCCGTCGATGGCGGCGACGGTGGTCGCGACCTCGGGGATCCGGTCGGGCCTGGCCTGCAACATCACAAACGCGGTGATCACCCGCTCAGGGTAGTACCCGGGGGCGGATCGGCGCCCCCGGAGCGAAGTGCGTTTTTAGGAGGGGCACCCGGGTGTTTTCATCCATTCAGAGGGATATGTCCAAGCTATTAGGGTGGTCGGGACCGGTCTGATCGAGCCTGGAGCCCGCCGACAATGACGACTCAGCCGCACGGTGCGAAGGCCGACCCGATCGAGGTCGACTGGTCGTGGACGGCCTCCGACGACGACTGGGTGCCTCCGGAGATCGACACGAGCAAGCCGAGCACGGCGCGGATGTACGACTACGCGCTGGGCGGCAAGGACAACTACGCGATCGACCGCCAAGCGGTGGACAAGATCGCCGAGCTGCTGCCCGACCTGAAACCGGTCGCGCTGGCCAACCGGGGTTTCATGATCCGCGCGGTCGAGGCGCTGAGCCGGATGGGCATCGACCAGTTCCTCGATCTCGGCTCGGGCATCCCGACCTCGCCCAACGTCCACGAGGTGGCCGGCGTGCACCGGGCCACCACCAAGGTGGTCTATGTCGACAACGACCCGATCGTGATGACGTACAACCGGGCCCTGCGGGAACCGCGGCCCGGGGTGCTGGCGCTGAACCACGACATGCGCGCACCGGCCACGATCTTTGAGGACCCGGCCCTGCGCGCGCATCTGGATCTGGAGCGTCCGATCGGGCTGCTCCTGGTCGCCGTACTGCACTTCGTCCAGCGGGAGACTGCGCTCGAGGTGGTCGAGCAGTACCGCCGGTTGCTCCCACCCGGGAGTTACCTGGCGATCTCGGCGATCTGCTCGGACGGGATGGAACCGGCCCTGGTCCAACGGCTGGAGTCGGTCTATCAGACCTCGTCCTCCCCGCTGATCGTGCGGACCACCGCGGAGGCCGAGCAGCTGTTCGAGGGAACCCGGCTGATCGAGCCCGGCCTGGTCGACGCGACGCAGTGGCGCAACAACGAGACTCCGCTGCCCATCCGCATTCTCAGCGGAGTCGGCCAGGTTCTCTGAACCCGGAAGTTCCTCGGATCCGGGAGCTCTCAGGCCGCGCCCTGGATCCGGACCTGCGGGGCCGGCTTCTTCTCGGCCATGGCCTTAGGGAACATCGCCCACACCGACTTGCCCGGCATCCTCTGCCCGTCCTGCTCGTCCAGCAGGGTCCAGCCCCAGCAGAGGCTGAGTGACTCAACCAGTTGCAGACCTCGGCCGCCCCCGGCGAACGGATCGCGGGGTCGGCGCACCGGCGGCAGGGGGCTGGGGTCGGTGACGGAGAGGACGATGTGGGCGCCGGTGCTGACCAGGCTGATGCGCACGCCCTCGACGCGCCGGCGGCGCAGCTCGTCGGTGTCGGAGCTACGGTCAGCGGGGCTGCGCACGCCGTGCTCGAGGGCGTTGGCGACCAGTTCGCTGGCGGCCAGGGCCACGTCGTCCACGAACGACTCGGCGTCCAGGTGGGCAAGACCGCGGCGCACCACGGCCCGGGCCTGCGGGACGGCGTGGGGCGTGGTGGGAAGAAGGCAGGTCGCCGACCCGGCCTCGAGCACGATGATGTTCTCGGTGCCGTTCGGTTCGGCCGACGGCGCAACATCCACGGACTGCGGCTGTGCAATCACCACGACAGGCCCCATACCTCGTTCCCGACCCCCGGGAGTCCTGGCCTTTCGCCGGACCGGTCTCCCTGACCACGTGCTGCGCCGGTACAAACGCTACCGCCAAATGCACGTGCATCTCGAGAGTATCCGATTGGTTCGTGCGGATGCACGTGCATCCGGAGCAAATGTGCGAGCAGTTCGAAATCCGCTGAAAGCGGCTTCCGCTAGGACTTGAGCTCGCCGGGGTGGCACACTGGCACCGAGTTGCGGCACAACCGCGCGCTGGACACGAAGAGCCACGCTTATCGGCGATCGGATCCTCTTGACTTCATGTGAGGTGCACACACTGTGACGACGCCGGGTGGACCGACGGTCCGGCGCATTCTGGTGGGCGCTCAGCTCCGACGCCTCCGCGAGTCGAGGAACATCACCCGGGAGGCGGCGGGATACCGGATCCGCGCGCACGAGTCCAAGATAAGCCGTCTGGAGCTGGGCCGGGTCGGATTCAAGGACCGCGACATCGCCGATCTTCTCGAGTTCTACGGGGTGGAGGACGCGGCCCAGCGGGATGCTCTGGTCGCCCTGGCCCGCGAGGCCAATGCTCCGGGCTGGTGGCACAGCTATGACGACGTCCTGCCCAACTGGTTCGAGACGTTCGTCGGCCTGGAAGAGGCCGCCAGCCTGATCCGCAGCTACGAGATCCAGCTGCTGCCAGGCCTTCTCCAGACCGAGGCGTACGCCCGGGCGGTAGTCGGGGCCGGCGCCCCGAACGCCACCCTGGCCGAGGTCGAGCGCCGGGTGCACTTCCGGATCAAGCGCCAGGCCATCCTGCACCGAGAGAACCCGCCGCACTTCTGGGCGGTGATCGACGAGGCCGCGCTGCACCGCCCGATCGGGGGCGCGAAGGTGATGCGGGAGCAGGTGGAGCACCTGCTCGAGCTGATGACGTTGCCGAACGTGACGTTGCAGGTGATGCCGTTCCGGTTCGGCGGTCACGTCGGGGAAGGCGGAGCCTTCACCATTCTGCGTTTTCCGGAGCCGGATCTGCCCGACACGGTCTACGTCGAGCACCTCACCAGCGCGCACTACCTGGACAAGCCGGATCACGTGGAGCGCTACGCGCAGACCATGGAGCGGCTCACGGTGGACAGCCAGCCACCGGACCTGACCCGCCGCACCCTGCAGAAGATCCTGGCCCAGGGCTGATTTTTCCGGTTCATCCGGGTGTAATCCCTCTTGCGTGCACCAGTTCGTGCTGACTGACTGTTGCCCGGTAGGAACGCTGCGTGCAAAACCTACTGGTCAGGGTCTCGAACCGCCCGTATAGTCCTGAACTGCCCCGCTGCTCGTGCACTTGCACGCGCAGTCGAACGTGCAGAAGGACAAGCCAAAGTCTGAGTGATCCGACAGTGGACGTCGTCTGCCAGTCACCGGAGGTCGAGATGTCGCGCTTTCACAATGGGATGGACGCCGGTTTGATCACGGCGGAGTGGAAGAAGTCCGCCCGGAGCAACTCCCAGGGCAACTGCGTCGAGATGGCCGCCCTGCAGGACGGTCAGGTGGCCGTGCGGAACTCACGGTTCCCGGACGGGCCGGCCCTGGTGTACACGCGACCGGAGATCGAGGCCCTGATCCTGGGGGCCAAGGACGGCGATTTCGATCATCTGCTGAGCTGAACCCAGCTGAACTGAGCTGAGATCGAGCGGGTGGCTCGGACCCCTGCGCCTCAGGGCCGTTGGTACCCCGGCAGGAAGCGGGCCCGCAGTTTCGAGAGCGTGGCGAGCATCGCGTACTCGGTGGTGGGGGCGTCCGGTGCCGCCGTACCCCGGGCCATCCGCTCCCGAAGAAAGGCCAGTTCGCTGCCCAGCTCCTGGAAATCGCGCATCGCGCGCCGGGCCGGGGCACCCCCGGTTCGCTGGGCCCAGTCCCGGGCCTCCCGGCGGGCCGGGAGCGAGGAGAGCATCGCCACCTCCTGCTGAGTCAGCCAGCCGGTCTGCCCGTAGATGTCGAGGTGCTGGGCCACCAGCTTGCCCTCGCGGCGACGGGCCACCAGGGCCAGTGAGATGAAGGCGATGAACACGGGCAGCTGCAGGGTCACGTAGGCCTCCCGGAAACCGGCCAGGCCGGAGGCTGCGGACCAGTTCCAGGCCCCGTGCAGCAGCACCGCCACCAGATAACCGGCAATTGGCGCCAGGACCTTCAGCAGCGGATTGCGGGCCCGCACGGCGACCCCGATCCCGATCCCGGTGGCCGCCGTGAACAGCGGATGCGCGAACGGCGACACGACACAGCGCAGCAGGAAGACGAACACCGTCCCGCCACCCCCGTCGTCCGCCAGCGTGCGTCCTAAATAAAGGACGTTCTCCACGTAGGCGAAGCCGATCCCGGACATCCCGGCGTAGACGATGCCGTCCACCACCCCGTCGAACTCGCGCCGCCGCATCAGCAGGATCAGCACGACCGCGGCGCCCTTGAACGCCTCTTCGACGAACGGCGCCACGAAGACCGCCGCATGGGTCATGTCGCCGCCGGCGTTCCGGATCGCCACGAGGGACGCGGTGTTGATCACCAGGGCGCCGAACGTGGACACCCCGGCCCCCCAGGCGAAGGCCAGGGCGAGCAGGGACGGCGGTTCCGCCTCGTACCGGTCCAGCCAGAGGAAGGTGGCCACCACCGGAAAGACCGGGACCGCCGACAGCACGGCCCCGGTGGCCAGGCCGAGCGCACCCGTCTCCCGGGTGATTGCGGTGAGGCTCAGAAGGGCCGATCCCACCAGCACCACGACGACCGCGACCCAGAGCAGGGTGGTCCGCATTTGCGGTCGCCGTGAGGCCACCAGCGCCGTGTCGGCGGGCTGGGCAGGCTCATAGGGGGACGGCGTACTCACCGCACCGAGATTAGCGGCGTGCGATACCTGGCGGTTCATCCAGAGCCGATGAACGCTGTGGAGCGTAGAGTACCGGCCGTGACATCGGAGAACAGCGAACGCTCGCAGGACCGGATCGTCTGGATCGACTGCGAGATGACGGGCCTCGATCTGGGGAAGGACGCCCTCATCGAGGTTGCGGCGCTGGTCACCGACTCCCAGCTGAACATCCTCGGCGATGGGGTGGACGTGGTGATCAAGCCCCCGGACGGGGTGGTGGACACCATGGTGGACGTGGTCCGCACCATGCACACCACCTCGGGGCTGCTCACCGAGCTGGACGGCGGGGTGACCATGCAGGAGGCGCAGACCCTGGTCCTGGACTACATCAAGAAGTTCGTCCCGGACCCCCGCAAGGCCCCCCTCGCCGGCAACTCGGTCGGCACCGACCGCGCCTTCCTGGTCCGCGACATGCCGGAGCTGGAGGCCCACCTGCACTACCGGATCGTCGACGTGTCCTCGATCAAGGAACTGGCCCGCCGCTGGTACCCCCGGGTGTACTTCGCCTCGCCGGCCAAGAACGGCGGCCACCGAGCGCTCGCCGACATCCGGGAGAGCATCGAGGAGCTGAAGTACTACCGCGAGGTCCTGTTCGTCCCGCAGCCCGGGCCGGACAGCGAAACTGCTCGGGCCGCGGCCAAGAAGTACGTGCTCCCGCCCTCCTGATCCCCCGGTTTCGTGGATCGGCCCCGTGCCTGCTAATGTTTTCAACGCAGCGCGGGGCCGCCAAGCCCAACGCAGCGGAGGGTCATTAGCTCAATTGGCAGAGCAGCTGACTCTTAATCAGCGGGTTCGGGGTTCAAGTCCCTGATGGCCCACCTCCGGCGCAGGCCAGGACCAACGGTCCTGGCCTTTCGCGTGTCCAGGGACGGTTTTCGGACAGTTCTCGATCTGGTGCGGCTCCTGGTTACCAGTTACCCGGCAGCTGGTAGCCATCTAAACTCATCGCATCTGGAGGTGATGAGCAGTGAGCACATCAGCTGAGCAGGATCCGTTCCCCGCACCCCGTCCCCGGCTCACCGTCGCGGAGATGCTGGCAGCCAAGGGCACGCGCCCCATCACGCCTGCCGACAACTACACGGCCGACACCTTCTCCTCGGATGAGGAGTTGGACGAGTTCCTCGAGTTCTACCGGGCCGAGCGCCAGCGCGATCTATCCTGAGGACCGTGCTGCAACCCGTCATTCTGGACACCGATGTAGCTTCGCTGCTCCACAAGGGGAGGCTCCCCGATCCCCTGATGGCGCGGATCACCGGGCGCCCGCCGCTGATCACGTTCGTTACGTACGGCGAGCTGACCACCTGGGCCCAGATCCGGCACTGGGGCGGACGGAACCGGCAGGCCTTGGCCGATTGGCTCACCGGGGTCTATGTCATCCCTGGAGACGAAACTGTGGCTCTGACGTGGGGACGGCTCGCGGCGGCTGCTCACCAGCGAGGACGTCGGCGCCCGCAGAACGATATGTGGATCGCAGCTTGCGCCCTTACCTATGACCTGCCCTTGGCCACGCTGAACGTCAAGGACCACCAGGACTTCGCTGACCATCACGACCTGCGCCTGCTCACGAACGAGTAGCGGCACGCCGACGGGCCAGTCCCCGAAGGGCCTGGCCCACGTCCAGATCAGCGGCACTATTCATCGCTGGCCACCATCACCGTCCCAGAGTCAGCGGGTTCGGGGTTCAAGTCCCTGATGGCCCACCTCCGGCGCAGGCCAGGACCACTCGGTCCTGGCCTTTCGCATGTCCATGATCGGCTACCATGAGCGGCCACCGGCTCAGGACCGGTTCAGCTCGAGCCGGGCCCGGCGTCCTCGGCGTCCACGACCCCGGTCAGCAGCAGATCGATCAGCCGTGACGCCAGCGCGCGCCGCTGTTCTTCCGCGGCGATCAGGGTGATGCCGCCCAGGGCCATCAGGACGTCGTTGGGGTCGACGTGGGGACGGATGCGGTCGCCACCGCGGTCCGGCTGGGCGGCCAGCAGGGTGGCGATTGCGGTGCGCAGCTGGTCGCGGGTCTGTTGCCGCTCGTCCTCGGAAGTCAGGACTGAGCGCAGGGTTTCGCCGAGGCCTCGTTTGGTGGCCATGAAGTCGACGAAGAGTTCCATCCAGGAGCGGAGGCCTTGCGCGCCTGGTTGGGATCGGGCCAGGTCGGTGGCGGCGGCGCAGAGTTGGTCGACCTCCTGCCGGTAGACGGCCTCGACCAGGGCTTCGCGGGTGGGGAAGCGGCGGTAGACGGTGCCGATCCCGACGCCGGCCTCGCGGGCGATCGCCTTGAGCGAAGCGCCGGTGCCCTCGCGGGCGAAGGTGTCGGCAGCCACGCGAAGGACGCGCTCGTAGTTGTCCTGGGCATCGGCTCGCACGGGTCTCCTCTGGCTAAGTGGACCCCGGTCCGCTTATGCTGAGGAGGCAAGCGGACCCTGGTCCGTTTCCTATTCTAGCGAGAGCAGGGAAACCGATGGATCGCGTCACTACGCCTTTTAGCCGCCACCTCCACCGCCGCCGACGTGATCGCGGGGTTCGACCTGGCCGGTCGAAGGGCCATCGTCACGGGTGGGGCTTCGGGGATCGGGGTGGCTACGGCGCGAGCGCTGGCGGGTGCGGGGGCCGAGGTCACCTTGGCGGTGCGGGATGTTGAACGGGGGCAGCGGGTTGCCGCGGAGTTGATGAGGGACGCTGGGGGCCAGGTTTTGGTCGGATCTCTCGATCTGTCCGACCTGGGTTCGGTGCGCCGGTTCGCCGACGCATGGGTGGGCGAGTTGCACATCCTGGTGAACAACGCCGGGGTGATGGCTACGCCGGAGAGCCACACGCCGCAGGGGCGGGAACTGCAGTTCGCCACCAATCATCTTGGGCACTTCGCGCTCGCTCTCGGGCTGCACGAAGCTTTGGCGGCAACTGGTGACGCACGGGTCGTGTCGGTCAGTTCGGTCGGGCATGTCAATGGAGACGTGGATTTCGAAGATCTCGACTTCGTCCGCCGTCCTTACGATCCCTGGGCTGCCTACAGCCAGTCCAAGGCCGCGAATGTGCTTTTCGCGGTCGAGGCGGCGCGGCGGTGGGAGTCGGACCGGATTGCTGTCAATGCTTTGAACCCGGGCCGGATCTGGAACACGAATCTGGGCCGGCATCTCGCGGCACCGCCTGCCGCGTTCGACCCGGCGGGCAGTACCGGGGTTTCGGTCAAGGACACCGAGCAGGGGGCCGCGACGTCGGTGCTGCTGGCAGCCTCGCCATTGGTGAAGGGCGTCACTGGAAAGTACTTTGAGGACGGCCAGGAGGCTGGGCCGTATGTGCCGGGCGTTCGCCGAGGAGTCGCCGAGTACGCACTGGATCCGGAGAGGGCTGCGCGGTGGTGGGAGGTATCGCTGGAGCTAATGGCTTAGGCGTTCCGCCAAAGCCATTGCGTCGTAGGGGGCTCGGACCTTTGCGTCGTTGTCGAAATAGACGAACACGTCGCGGGCGGCCTTGCTGGAGGGAAGCGAGGTGATGGTGTTCGGCGTCTTTCGGATTCGGCCGGAGCGCCATTGGCGCACGCGCGCGGCCCATCGGTCCAGACTCGCGGCGTCATAACCGCTGACGTAGAGCTCGTCCTCGCCGTGCAGGCGGGCGTAGACGAAGTCGGCCGTGACGTCTTCCAGCACCGGGAACTTGCCGGCCGAGTCGGCGATCACCAGGGCTACGTTGTGGTCTCGGAGCAGTTTGACCAGGCCCGCGTCGGCGAAGCTGGGGTGACGGACCTCGAGCGCGTGGCGCAGGGGACGGTCCGCGTCCGTGTCGGTGACCACTTGGTCGTCCTTCAGTTTGCCGTCGTGCTTCCTGGCTATGCGGGCCGCCTCTTCGGTGCTCCGGGGCAGCTTGTCCAGGAACGGGCCGAGCAGGTTCGGGTCGTAGGCCATGGTGGGTGGGAGTTGCCAGAGCATCGGGCCGAGTTTGGGGCCGAGAGCGAGTAGGCCGCTGGCGAGGAAGGTCGCGAGCGGGGCGTCGATGTCCTTGAGGCGCTTCATGTGGGTGATGAAGCGGGATCCTTTTACCGCGAAGATGAAGTCGTCCGGGGTCTGTGCGGCCCACTGGCGGTAGCTGGACGGGCGTTGTAACGCGTAGAACGAGCCGTTGATCTCGATCGAGTTCAGGTGCTGAGAGGCGTATTCCAGCTCGCGGGCCTGAGTGAGGCCCTTGGGGTAGAACGTGCCGCGCCAGGGTGGGTAACGCCAACCCGAGATGCCGATCCGTACGTCAGCCATGGTTTACAGCCTTGGGCGGGATTCGGTGGAGGACGACGTCGTGGAGCTCGCCGTCCTCCGCCACCGCGGTTAGGTAGGTGTGGTCGGGCTGCTTGCGGCGGTCGGTCGGGGAGCCGGGGTTGAGCAGGCGAAGGCCGTTCGGGGTAGTGGTGTCCCAAGGGATATGGCTGTGGCCGAAGAACAACACGTCGGTGTCTGGATAGGCTTTGTCGCAGCGCTTTTCCCGGCCTTCGGACTGGCCGGTCTCATGCACCATGGCGATCCGGATGCCCTCCACCTCGACCCGAGCCACCTCCGGAAGCCGACGACGTAGTCCCGGCCCGTCGTTGTTACCCCAGACGCCCACCACCTGCTTGGCCCTTCGTTCCAGCTTGTCCAGCAGCGACTCGGCCACCCAGTCACCGGCGTGGAAGACCACATCGGCGTCGGTCACGGCAGACCAGACTTCCGGGGGTAGGTCGTGACCGCGTTTGGGCAGGTGCGTGTCGGAGATGACGAGCAGCTTTTGGGGCACGATCCGACGGTACTGGGTCGGGCCGAAGTGTTCAGGCCGAGCGGCGCCGGAACAACACACCGGACAGCGCCACGCCAATGGCCAGCAGACCTACGCTCCAGCTCAGCGCGATCCAGATGTTGTTCCCTACCCCGGTGTCGAGCAGCAGCCCGCGCAGACTCTCGACCACCGGCGTCACCGGCTGATGTTCGGCAAAGCCTCGCAGCCAGTCGGGCATTGTGCCGATCGGGACGAACGCGCTGCTGGCGTAGGGCAGGAACATCGGGACGAAGGTGAAACCGCTGGCTGCTTCCGGAGTCCTCGCGATCAGACCGGCCACCGCGGACAACCAGGACACGGCGAGCACGAAGGCGAGCAGTACCCCGGCGGCGGCCAAGGCGCGGAGCGGGGTGGTGTGGGGTCGGAAGCCAATGGCTACGGCTACGCCCAGCACGACGGCGGTGGAGACGATGTTCCGAACCACGCTGGCAACCACGTGACTCAACAAGAATGACGTGCCCCCGACGTCCATTGATCGAAAGCGGTCGATGATGCCCCCAGCCATGTCATGGCTGACGGAGGCCGCGGTGAGCGATGCGCCGAACCCGGAACAGAGCAGGAGCACGCCGGGAACTACGTAGGTGACGTACTTGGTGCCGGTCTGCAGTGCGCCGCCGAACAGGTAGACGAAGACGAGCATCAGCATGACGGGGAGGATCAGGGAGACGCTGAGAGCCTCGATGTTGCGCCGGGAAAGACGCAGGGTGCGGCCGGTGAGTGTGAAAGCAGGGACGAACGGGGCGGTCAGGTCAGACATCTGCGGTCTCCTTCTGGCTGGTTCTTGTGAAGGCGAAGAACACGTCGTCGAGGTCGGGACGGTGCAGCCCGAAGTGCCGGATCAGGGTCTGGTGCGGATCGAGAAGGTCCAGCTGACGGCGGATCTCGGCGGCCTCTCCGGTGACCGGCAGCGTCAAGGTGAGCTTTTCGGCGTCATCAATCGTGCCCTTTGGAGCCATCGCCCGAACCTGCTCGAAGGCCGGGTGATCGATCAGCGTGACGAGCAGCAGTTCCCCTCCGACCTGCTGCTTCAGCTCGCTGGGAGTGCCCTCGACGACCAGCCGGCCGTGATCGACGATCGCGATGCGGTCGGCCAGCCGGTCCGCCTCCTCCAGGTACTGGGTGGTCAGGAACACCGTGGTGCCGCTCGCGGCGACCTCGCCGATCACCCGCCAGAGCTGTTCCCGGCTTCGCGGATCGAGACCCGTGGTGGGCTCGTCGAGGAACATCACGGCCGGACGACGTAACAGTCCGGCGGCCAGGTCGAGGCGCCGGCGCATGCCTCCGGAGTAAGTAAGGACGCGGCGTCCCGACGCCTCGGTCAGGTCCAGTTGGTCGAGAAGTTCAGTGGCCAGCAGCCGGGCCTGGGCCCGGTTCAGACCGGCCAGCGCTCCGATCATCCGGAGGTTCTCGGCCCCGGTCTGAAGTTCGTCCAGGGCCGCGTACTGCCCGGTCAGGCTGATCGTGCGCCGGACCTGGCGGCGCTGGGTGACCACATCCAGCAAGTTCACGCTCGCCCGCCCGTCATCGGGGGCGGACAGCGTGGCCAGGATGCGCACGGTGGTGGTCTTGCCGGCGCCGTTCGGGCCGAGCAGGGCAAAGACCGAGCCCGTGGGGACCTCGAGATCGAGGTCCCTCAGGACGGTTCGGTCGCCGTAACGCTTGGTCAGGCCGCGGGCGCTGATCGCGGTGCCGGTCATCGCATCCCCTTTTGTGTACGCGGTAAACTGTGTAGACCATAAACTGTAAAAGCCGATCCGGGCAAGAGGTGAGAAGGTGGCGTCATGGCGGACGACGAGGCGCAGATCGCGGTGCCGACGGCGATCGCGGAGGCCTGGGGCCTGCGGGTCCGGCCGGTCAAAGGGCCGCGGCCGAGCGTCAGCCTGAGGGACATCGTGGAGGCGGGGGTGCGCCTGGCGGATGCGGACGGCCTGGGGGCGGTTTCGATGAGCAAGGTTGCGGCCGAGGTCGGGGTCACCGCGATGGCGCTCTACCGGCACGTCGGCAACAAGGACGAGTTGCTGATCCTGATGGTGGACGAGGCGCTGGGCGCTCCTCCGGTGAAGTTGACCGAGGCGATGCCGTGGCGCGAGGGACTGGACGCCTGGGGGATGGGCCTGCTGGCGGCCTACCGAAAGCGCCCATGGTCGCTGCGGGTTCCGATCACCACGCTGCCGCCGTTGCCGAACCAGGTGATGTGGATGGAACACGGTCTCCGTCATCTGGCCGCGACCGGGCTGAACGAGACGCAGAAGCTCTCGTCGATCCTGCTGATCAGCAACCTGGTGCGGGGATACGCGATTCTGGAGCAGGACATGGGGGCCGGCGCCGAGGCCGCGACGGCCATGTTCTCCCGGGTGATGGGGCAGGTGGTCGGGGACGGGCGGTTCCCGGCGCTGGCCCGGGCGCTGACCGAGGGGGCGCTGGAGGACGATCCGCCGGAGCCGGACGCGCTCTGGCTGGAACTGCGGTTCGGGCTGGACCGGGCGCTGGACGGTATCGGCGCGTTGATTGAGCGGGCCGGATGATCCGGATGATCCGGGGGCTGATCGACGCCTCGCACCCGCTCCCGGGTTTTGCCGTCACGCTGTTTGCCACGGCCTATGCATTAGCCGTTCAGAATGGGCTCACGCTCGATGGTTTCGTCCGGGCCCTGGGTGTCGGCGTGGCCATCCTGGCTGGTCAGCTCTGCGTGGGCTGGTCCAACGACGCGTATGACGCCGAGCGGGACCGGATCGCCGGGCGGCTGGACAAGCCGATCACCGCCGGGCGGGTTCCGGCCCGGTTCGTCGAGGCGGCGGCGTGTCTGGCGGCGGCCGGGGCGGTGCTGCTCTCCTGGCGGCTGGCCGACCACGCCGGCTTCTGGCACCTGATCGCCCTGCTCAGCGCGGTCGGCTACAACGCCGGTCTGAAAAGCACCTGGATCAGCCCGCTTCCGTATGTCATCTCGTTCGGTCTGCTGCCGGTCATCGCCTCGCTCGCAGTGCTCGGCGACGCTCCGCCGGTCTCCACCGTCGTGTCCGCGGCCCTGCTCGGCGCGGGCGCGCATTTCGCCAACACCGTCGGCGATGCCGAGGCGGATGCGCTGACCGGAGTTCGAGGGCTCCCGCAGCGGCTGGGGCCTGCGCGGTCGCTCACCGTGATGGCGATCCTGATCGCACTGGCCGCTGCCGGGCTGTTGTTCGGCGTGCTCACTGCCGACGGAACCGGTCTGCTGAGGCAGGTTCTGGCGGTTCTGCTGCTGCTCGCCGGGGTTGGGTTGGGGCTTGCCGGGGCGGTCGGGCGGGTCGGGGTTCCGGGTGGGCCGGCCGCGTTCCGCCTCACTCTGGCCGCGGTCGCGCTGGTGGTGGCCGGATTCCTGGTGACTGCCTAAGTTCCGGACCTGGGTTCAGCGGTCCCAGGGGGCGGTGTCGTCCATCTTCGCGTAGTACTTGGCGAGGTGGCTCTTGACCCGGTCGATGTCGTTCTTCGGCAGGTCGATGCCGCCGTGTCCGCCCTGCATGATCGCTCCCGCGGCCATCACCGCGCGTGGCACGACGACCAGTTTGCCGTCCACCACGTCCGCGATCAGCAGCTTGTACGCGGTGAAGTTCTGCTTCTTGTCGCTGTCGTACCAGACGTGCGCGTCGCGGTACTTCTCGTTCGGCTCGTCTGTGGCATCAGCCCAGGCCCGGACCCGCTTCTCGGCGGCGGATCCGGTCCACTCGTGGTCCCGGTCGGCCAGGGGCAGGTCCTTGAACGCGGTGACTGACATGGTGAGCTCCTTCCTGTCGTTCGTGTGTCGAGGCGAGCATCCCGCTTGCCTCCGGGCCCGCATCTTCAGTGGGCCGAGCCGCGCGCCGATGGTGCGGAAGGGGAGCAAAAGGAGGTGCGGCGTGGGGGCTCAGAGGATCACCGGGCCGAGAAGGGCCGAGGAGCTGGCCGAGGAGCTCAACCGGCCCGGGCGGACCCGGCCGACCATGGTGGTGACCACGGCGCGCGGGGCTACCCGGCCGTACATCGACGCCGATCGGCTGGCCACCGAGCTGGACGGGCTGGTTGATGTCTATCTGATCGGCGAACCCTCGGCCTCCTGGTCCTTCTCAAGGGGCATGCCCGAGCTGACCCAGGTTTACGGCGGAGCCGGGCGGGTGTATCCGGTCGGTCTGGAATGGGTACATGACCTGCGCCGGTCCAAGCTGCGTTTCGCCCACTCCGAGGCCGAGGGCCTGATCGCCACCGAGCGGCTGCTGGAGGACGGGCTGAAGGCGGCCTCGGTGGCCGGCGTGCTCGCGATGCCGCTCGGTTCGTCCAGCCATGCGGCCCTGCCGGAGATCGCGGGAATCGTTGCTGGGTGCCCGAATCCGTCCCAGGCGATGGTAAATTTGGTCGACGGGCGATACGCCACGATTCAGGTGGGATTGCTCTGCTCGGGGGTTGCCTCCGAGCGGTTGTTCGAGCGGGGCATGGAGGTTCGCGGGGTCTACGACGAAAGATCACGTCGGCTGGACGTCTCCGGGATGCTGGCGTCGCCGGGGGAGCGGCTGTCGGAGGTCGCCGAGGGGGAGGTGCTGCTTGGCCGGGTTGGTTCGGTCGAGTCGGCGAGCTGCGAGATCGCCCTGCTGCCGGGGATTGCGGCCTCGGTTCCGCGGGCCCGGGTGACTGACGATTCGGCGGAGGACCTTCGGGACCTGTTGTCGGAGGGCGAGGTGGTGCCGGTTCGGGTGGGGTCCAGTGGGGCCTCGCTGAGCATCGTGGACGTGGAAGACGATGCGCCCGTGCGTTCACTGGCGGTTTTGCCGGGTGGGCCTGGGTGGTTGTCCTTGGGTGCGCCCCAGGCTCCAGTGGTGATTTTGGACGATGTCCAGCGGGCTTCGGAGGGTCCCCGGCCCTTGCCGACCGTGCCGCCGAAGGTGCGTCTGAGCGTCCCTAGTTACCTCGAGAAGAACGATGCCCTGCAGGTCAGCGAGGTGGCTGAGATCCGCAACGGGGTGCCGGTGCGGCCGCGCCCGTCACCGGCGCTCTTGGCTACGCGAGCGGTGCAGGTGCTGGAACGGCCGGTGCGCAAGGAGGCGCTGCAGACCACGCAGCGGGCGCTCGAGTCGGCCCGGGCGAGGATGCAGGTCGCGCTGGTCGAGAAGGCCCGGCTGGAGCAGGAACTGCGTTCTTCCACGCTGGAGTTGCAGCACTTGGAGGCGGCTCTTGCGGGTAAACATTGGCTGCTGGAGGAATCGCGGCGCGAGGTGGAACGGCTGCGTCGGCGTAATCGCAAGGGAGCACAGCGCGATCATCGTGAGACGTTGGCTTCGGCGGACCTTTTCGCTGATGCTGAAGAGCGCTTCCGGTTCGATGTCTCGGTCTGCTGGGCACGACGAATTCCGGCGGGGGAGAAGGCTTCGCGGCCTCTTGCCGTCTATGTTCTGGGGCCGAGTTTCCTGACGACGCTGGAGGAGACAGCCGGCGTAGAACGCGGCAAGGTCGTTGATGTGGCGGTGGAGGTCCTGACCGGGTTGGCCGGGACGTCTGCCGGGCGGCAGATGCATGCGCTGAGGGCCGGGCTTGGTGGCAACGACCAGGCGGTACGGCGCGAGGACGGCGCTGCTTGCTTCCGCGTCGCGTTGCAACGGAACGCTCCCGCCGCTCGGCGTCTGCACTTCTGGCGGCTGTCGGAGTCGATCGAGTTCTCTCGGGTTGTTCTTCACGACGACTACGAGCCCTGATCGAGCTAGGTTGGGTCGAGGCGGTCCAGGGCTGCTTCGGCCCGGTTCAGCGCTTTGGTGGCGTCTTTCAGCTGCCGCTCCTCCCGCTGGACGTCTCGTTCGGCGTGGGACACCCGGCGGTCGCCGGCATCGAGTTTTCGGCGGACGGCGACCACTTCGGCCTGGAGTTCGTCGAGCCGGGTCTGGAGGTCTGCTTGTTCGGACCTGGCCTCGTCGAGTTCGTGTTCCTTTTGGCGGAGGGATTCCTCGGCGGTATCCAGGTCGGCGCGGGCCTGGGTTACCAGCTGTTCGGCCTGAGTTCGCCGGGCGGCCTGCTTTTCGGCTTTGGCGGTGTCCGCGGTGCGGTGACTGGTAGTGGCTTTGGTTTCGGGCTTGGTGTCTGTGCCGGCCTTGGTGCTTGGGTTGGTCTTGGGCGCCAGTTTTGATTGCCTGAGCGGAGTGGCCGTGGCTTCGGTGATGTCCACTTCGCCGAAGCCCGCGTAGGTGAGGGCGCGGGTCAGGCGGCCGGACATCACCGCCCACGATGCCTGTTCGTCGGCCACCGCTGCTGCGAGCGTGTCCTCCAGTTCACGGCGGACGGCTGCGCTGACCTTCTGGCCCGCCTCGGCGGCCACGTCGTCTGCTCGACGCACCAGTGCATCGACGAGCTGATGCCGTTGCTTGGTGAGCTCCCGCATCCGCACCGCGTCCAGAGCGGCCTGGGCTTCGCGGAGCTCCCGGCCCAGCTGGTCGAGGCGCTCGACCTCGTCGCCGGCGTCCTGCTCGCCTCGGACCAGCTGGTTGACCAGCCAGGCCGAGGTGGTGGGACGCCGTAGCTCGCCGATGGCCTTCGCCGTGTCTGGGTCTCCGGCCGAGCGCGCCTCGCTCGTAAGGCGGGTGCGCTCGGCGGTGAACCGGCCCGGCTCGACCGCGTACAGCTCGGCGGCGGCCTCGTCGAGCGCCGGGCTCACTCGTCGAGCCGGGCCGGGAGACCGAAGTACGGGAACAGGGTGGGGGTGTCGAGGAAGGTGGTCATCTCCGTGATCCGGCCGTCGACGACCTGGAGCACCTGCAGACTCCACGGAGCCCAGCCGCCCTGGGGATCGACCCGGTACTGGCCGAAGGCAGGCATGCCGTTGGCCGCGGTGGGCAGCAGCCGGGAACCCTGGCACTCGTGGCCCGGGCCGGTCATCCAGGCGACGATCTCTTCCGGGCCGCTCAGCCACAGGTCCAGCGGCGGCATCGACATGGTCGCGTCTTCGTGCAGCAGCGCGACCAGGCCTTCCATGTCGTAGTTCTCGAACACCTCGAGGTAGCGCCGCAGCAGCTGGGCCGCATCGCCCTCGCTGCCCGGGGAGCCCTCCGGGTCGGGGGCGGTGGAACCCTCGGGCGACGCGGACCGGGGGCCGGCGAGTGAGCCGGTCAGGGAGCCCGCCCGGGCTCCGGCGGTGGCCTTGGCGATCGCCTCCTCCGGGGTGCTGTCCTCGGTGGCGAGAGTGGCCCGGGCGCGCTGCAGGGCGCTGTTCACCGAAGCCACGGTCGTGCCCAGCAGCTCGGCCACCTCGGAGGCCCGCCATTGCAGCACCTCGCGTAAGATCAGCACGACGCGCTGGCGGGGCGGCAGGTTCTGGAGCAGGGCGATGAAGGCCAGCTGCACGGTCTCGCGCTGGACCGCGGCCTCGGCCGGGTCGGCGGTGTGGTCCAGCACCCGGCCGTCCGGGATCGGCTGGATCCAGGTGGCCTCCCCGAGCGGCTCGCTGAGCACCACCTCGGCGGTCTTCTGGGACGGCCCCAGATCCATCGGCAGGGCCCGGCGCTCACGGCCTTTCAGCAGGTCGAGGCAGACGTTGGTGGTGATCCGGTACATCCAGGAGCGCAGGGCGGAACGGCCCTCGAAGCGGTCGAGACCGCGCCAGCCGCGGATCATCGCCTCCTGCACGGCGTCCTCCGCCTCGAAGGCGGAGCCGAGCATGCGGTAGGCGTAGGCGGTCAGCTCGGTGCGGAACGGTTCCAGCTCGCGGGCGTCATGCCCCCCGGGAGCGGTGTCTCCTTCCCCGGTGCCCTGCCGGTCGACGTGGAGAGTGGTGCTCCCCGCAGTCCTGACCTCGCTCATCTGCGATTCCCCTTCGCATCGACGGCCGCGTCGTCCATCTGCCGGCAAGCGTAGGGGCGGCCACCGACAATCTTCCGGGTCGCGAAGGCGACGGGGAAGCTCCGTGCTGACGGACGTCCATAATTCAGGGGGAACCACCTACTCGACGGACCGCTCGGGAACCGGGAGTGACGGAGGTTGGCCCGGGGGTGTGACCAGTGGTATAAATCACAGTTGTTCCGGGTGGGGTGGAAGGTGCGATATGGCAGGATTCGACGGGAAATCCTGACACGGGTCCGGCGCACAAATCGCGTGTCCAGGGACGGCTGAATTGCCGACCCCGGAAACGTCACGTTTGCTCCCGTAAAATCGAGCTGGGTCAACGACAGCGCGCCGAAGTGCCGGGATGGGGCGGAACATTGGAAAGCACCGAGACGGCTTCTGCGCCGTCCTTTCCGCGCCCCCGGGTTTCCGGTGAGGACCTGGAGATCCGGCGCCTGCTGCGACTGGCCCGGGTACACCTGGGCATGGAGCTGGCCGCCGTCGTCGAGGTGATCCGCGACCAGGTCGTGCTGCGGGCTGTCGACTGCGGGCAGACCACGCTGAACTTCCTGCTCGACCAGCGGCTGCCGGCCGAGGGCAGCTACACCCAGCGCATCCTGGCGGGCACGGTTCCGGCCCACCTCGCCGACACGCACTGGCACCCGGTCACCCGCGACCTGCCGGCCACCCGTGCTCACGGGGTCGGCTCCTACGCGGCGGCCCCGATCGGAGCCGGTCTTCTCCTGATCTGCGCCAGTGGCGTCGGCACCCCGGGGCTGGACGAACGGGCCACCCAGTTCCTCGCGCTGCTCGCCGAAGTGGTCAACGAGCAGGTGCGGCGGGGTCCGCTCGGCGAGTCCGGGCGGATCCACGAGGCCCTCGACGGCGCCCGGTTCCGCATGGTCTACCAGCCGATCGTCAACCTGGAACACGGCGGCGTGGTCGGTTACGAGGCGCTGGCCCGGTTCGACGACCCGGGCTTCCCGACCCCGGCGCACGCCTTCGAAGCGGCCAGCCGGGCTGGGGTCGGGGTCCAGCTGGAGCTGCTCACCATGCGTTCTGCGCTGCAGCAGCTTCCTGCCATGCCGGCCGGTGGCCGGCTCAACGTCAATCTCTCCGCCGAGGCCCTGATGACGCCGAGCGTCGTCGAACTCGTGCTGCGTCACGCGCACTATCCGCTGAGCGTGGAGATCACCGAGCACACCCAGGTGCGGGACTACGCCTCGCTGTCCGAGCCGCTGGAGCACCTGCGCCGGGCCGGGGTCGAGATCGTGGTGGACGATGCCGGCGCGGGGTTCGCCAACTTCGTGCACCTGCTCAAGCTGCGGCCCTCGGTGATGAAGCTGGACATCGAGATCGTCCGGGGGGTGGACCAGGATCCGATGCGTCTGGCCCTGACCCGGAGCCTGGTCGGCTTTGCCCTCGAGGCCAAGGTCGCGCTGGTGGCGGAGGGTATTGAGACCGACGGCGAGCTCCAGACTCTGCGCTCGCTCGGCGTGCCCTTCGGGCAGGGGTTCATCGTCGGGCGTCCGGCGGACCTGCCCGCGGCCTGACCTGCGGCTGGGGTTAGTCGTCGATCAGTGAGGTGGACAGCACCGCGGTTCGGCTGCCCCGGTGCTTGGCCTCGTACTGGGCCTGATCGGCGGCGCGGAACAGATCGGTAGCGGCCAGATGCGGCCAGGCGCGCGTCGTACTGGCCACCCCGCAGGAGACCCCAGCGCCCGCGGGTAGTTCAGCCGCCGCTGCACACAGCGCGTCGGCGCAGGTCACCACCGCCTGCACCGAATGGTTGGGCACCAGGACGACGAACTCGTCGCCGCCGATCCGGGCGATCATGCTGCCGATCAGCGGAGAGAAGTGCTGGACGAGCAACCGGGCGACCGAGGTCAGCAACTGGTCACCGGCAGCGTGGCCGAAGGTGTCGTTGACCCGCTTGAGGCCGTTCACGTCGACTGCCACCGCCGAGACCCGACGGGCTGCGGCCTCGGAGCCGGACCGGTTCCGGGGCCGGCCGTCGTACTCCGGTGTGAAGCCGGACAAGGGGCCGGCGGCTTCCGGCCGAGGGGAGCGACGGTGCTGGAGGGCGACCGCGGCGGCGTCGTCGAGGGCCCGCCGGTTGGCCAGGCCGGTCAGAGGATCGCGAAAGGCGAGTTGCTCCAGAGCCTCGAAGTGAATCGCCCGGGACAGCGCCCCGGCAAGGATCGCGCAGAGGGCCTCGGTGTAGGCGAGGTCGAGGGGAGAGAACGGGGTGAGCCGGCGATGGCGGGTCGCGTAGAACTCGCCCCAGAGCTGACCGTCGACGATTAAGGGGGCGGCCAGCGCGGTGCGCTTGCCCAGCTTGCTCAGCAGAGCCACCTCGACGGAATCGGCCAGTGGGTCGTCCACATCGGTGACCCAGACCTTGAGGTCGGACAGCACCTGGCGGGCCTGGGGGTAGTCGTCGAAGTGGTACGTCTCGTCGGTCGGCCAGCGGTCCTCTTCCGGAGCCAGGTCGCCGACGTTGATCAGGGTCTGGAGCGTGCTCGTGCCCGGCCGGAGACGGCTGATCGAGATGCTGCTCGCGCCGAGGGCGACCAGCGCCGACTCGCTGGCCAGCTCCAGCATCTGATCCAGCCGGATCGACCGGCCGAGGGCGCGCGCCACCGCAGCGAGGCTCTGGATCCTCGCTGTCGCCTCATCGGATCTGGCGGTTGCTTCGTCGGATCGTGATGGCACGCCGGCTGCCCGTCGGAGGTCGGTCGGGACGGTTCGCCCCGAGATCGGCACAGAGGAGTGATGATGCCACCGTTCGGCGGCCGATGACCTTGAGTCTCCCATCAGTAACGAAGATCGTTCCGGAACCGCCCCGCCGACGGTTCTCCGACCGCCCGTTCGGTCGAAGGCTGCGCTGTTTGCCCGGTTGGTAAGGGTATGGGGTAGCGCCCAGGCTGTGCACGGCAGGTCTGTCGATGAGGCCTGGGCATTGCCGGGTCCGGCACCTGGGGGCTGTGTGCGGGGTGGGCGGGGCGCTTGCTCGGGCCACGGCCGGGCCGGTTGGAACCGGTGAGCGGTGCGAGCCTGGGGACGGGTGATGCTGGTGCGCCCGGCAGGATTTGAACCTGCGACCGACAGATTAGAAGTCTGTTGCTCTATCCGCTGAGCTACGAGCGCCTGGGGACTCGCTGTCCAAGGCGCCGATGCTCTCGGCGCCTCGTTCGCTGACCCCCGCACAAGATGATACCGGCGCGTCGGGTCTGGTGAAGGGAATATGGAATGACCGCGTCGAGGGGCAGTGGCTAAAAGGTACGAACCGTACTTTTGCCTAGTCGGGGCGGTGTGGGAGATTGGCCTGGCTAATAAAGAAGTCGTGACCAAGAGTATGTGAATGAATGCAAAGAGTTTATCGACCGACCAGGGACTGCATTCCCCGAATCCCAGGCGCCCCGGTCCGGGTACGGCCATTCGAAGGTTTCGGCGTGGGTTCGCCATGTTGTCGACGGGAAACCAGTAAACATAGGGGCGAAGAGTGCGTCGGGACGGCTCTTCCCCGGGTATTGAACAATTAGTTATCTTTGGTCGACGGAACGTATTGTATCCGGTCGTCAGGACGGCGACGTGGCGGACGACAGGGAGGTGGACGGCGCTGTGAGCCCGGCACAAGATGACCGCCGCACGGACGATCCCGGAGCCGGCGAGCGTGGTGGCAGTGGGCAGCGTCGTCCGGACCGGGCCGAGTCCGGCTCTGGGGCCTCCGCCCCGG
The DNA here is from genome assembly GCA_000719025.1 of Kineosporia aurantiaca JCM 3230. Lineage (GTDB taxonomy): Bacteria > Actinomycetota > Actinomycetes > Actinomycetales > Kineosporiaceae > Kineosporia > Kineosporia aurantiaca. The sequence continues at coordinate 356,068 of JODP01000005.1, read as the reverse complement.
CCTGGGCCGTCGAGGGTGACCTGGGGCCGGGCGCCTGGATGACCGGATTCCCGGCTCGGGCGGTGGACCTCGGCGAGATCGAGAAGAGCCTTGGCCCTGAGCCCACGGTGGCCGGTGGGGACGTTTCTGAGACGGGGTCCTACGAGCGTCCTTCGCGGGACTCCGGGGCGGCTCCTACGTCCGGTGCTTCGGCGCCTACTGGTGGGGTTTGGATTCCAGGTGTGGGGTCGCCGGTTGGGGGTCCGGGCGGTCCGGATGACGGTCTGGGTCGGTTCGGTTCTCGGAAAAATGCCTCCACGCCTGATGTTTTCGGGTTTGCTGGAGATGCGTCTCCGCGTGGTCGGGCTGTTTCGGGTGCTGATGTCGGTGCCGTTGCGCCAGGGGGTTCTGTTTCGTCTGGTGATGCGTTCGGGGCTGACGGTTTTGGGGTGTCGCAGGGTGCTGTTGCTGGGAGTGCCGCTCCGGGGGATATGCCTCTCGGTAGTGGGCCTTCTGGCGATGCTGCCGGTCGGCTTGTTTCGCCTGGGGCCTCGGTCTTGCCCGGCAATTCCACCTCGCCCGGCAGTTCCGACCCGTCCGGAGGTAGTTCGGTGGGCGGCGGAGGCTCGGTCGACTGGGCTGCTTCGGTCGGCCGGGCGGATCTTGCCGGTAGGGCTGATCTGGCCGGCCGTGTGACTCGGGCGGCCTCGCCATCCACCGGTTCGGGTCCTTCCGGGTTCGGTGTCGCTGGGGCTGTTCCTGGAGCTGCTTCTGGGGCGGGTGTCAAGACCGGTTCCGGGGCTGCTCACGGGGCTGCTTCCGGGTCCGGTTCTGGAACGGGTTCGGGGCGGGGAACCGGGGCCGGTGTAGCCGGCTTCGGCGAAGGTCACGGGCTGGGCGGTGCGGCTTCGCTCGGCGGAGATCCGACTGGTCCGGGTGTTCTTGGCCGCGGTGTTCCCGGCGGCGGTGTCCCTGGTCGTGCTGTGCCCGGCGGAGGCGTGCCCGGTGGAGGTGCGGCCGGTGGCGGGCCCAGCGATGGTGTGCGCGGTGTCGGAAAGTTCGGCAGTAGTGGGGCCGAGGCTGTGGGCAAGGCCGGGGTTTCTGAGGGCTCCGGAAAAACTGATGACGCTGGGACGCATGACCGCGCCGGAGTGCTCGGTCATGCGGATCTGGCCGGTCTCGCTGCATCCGTCGCACGAGCGCGGAGTGGCCTGGAGGCAATGATGGGCAGGGCTGAGGGAACCGGGGGATCCGGTGTCGCTGAGCCGGACGTGCCGCTCGACTGGTCCGCGATGGCGGGCGGGGTCGGAGCGCTGGCCGACGGCCTTCACGAGGCTGACCAAGAGGCGGCCGACGATCCCGCTGCGGACGACGTGTTCGCTCCGGCCGTGGGGCGGGCCGTCGTGGACAACGGTGACGGAGCCGAAGGGAGAGGCCCGGCAGTGCGGGCCAACCGGTCGGTTCCCAGGGTGACGGAGTCCTTCCCCGGTGTTTCCGTCCCAGCAGCTGCCTCCGGCGCCGGTGCGCCGACCGCGGGCAACGGCGCGGCGCCGGTTGTTGCTGGTCCGGTGCCGTTCGACGATCTGGAGCCGGTACGTAGCCCCTTCTTCGGCGATGAAGTCGAGACCCCCGCGGTCGAGGAACGTCCCGGTGACGACAGATTTGCGCCCTTGCCCGGCCGGGCTGTCCCTGCGAATGCGCCGGAATCGATCCCCGAGGTAGGAGCGCCGGACGCGGTAGCGGCCTTTGCGGCGGCGCCGACCGCCGACCTCGGCGACCGAGCGGTGGGGCGCCCCTGGGTTCGGAACGATGAAAGCAACGACGTGGATCCCGCCGAGGCGAAGGCCCCGGTGGCCTCGGCCGCTCAGCCCGTTCCTGCTGTCGGAGCTGAAGTGGCTGCGCCACGCGTGGCCGCCGGCCCGGTGGTTCGTAACGATGGTGCAGCTTCCTCGGCGCGAGCCTCCGGCGGTTCGGCCGCGGGCGTAGGGTCCGAAGCAGTGAGCGGTGCGTCCGGGCGAGGAGCCGCGGACGGTGGTCCTGGCAGTGTCGCGGAGTCTGGTTCCGGTGGAGGTGGTGCGCAGGTGCCGAAGCGGCTGGCAGCGGTCGAGCGACTGCGTACGCAGGTCGCCACTCTTCCCCTCATCCTCGATGTTGAAGGGGTTGCCGCGGTTCGGCACGAGCGCGAGGACCTGCTCAGCCAGCTCGACGACTACATCCTGCCGCGGTTGCAGCGTCCGGATGCGCCGGCCCTCGCGGTCATCGGCGGCTCGACCGGCGCCGGGAAGTCGACGCTGACCAACTCGATCGTCGGCCGCGAGGTCAGTCGTTCGGGGGTGCTCCGCCCGACCACCCGCTCGCCGGTTCTGGTGCACCACCCCGCCGACTCGGGGGCGTTCCTCTCCCAGCGGATCCTGCCCCGGCTGACCCGCGTCACCTCGGAGGCCCCGGAGCCGATCCAGCCGATCGACCCCAATGCTCCCCGGATCACCGGCCTTCGGCTGGTGCCCTACGACGGACTTGCTCCCGGGCTGGCGATCATCGACGCCCCGGACATCGATAGCCTGGTCGAGACCAACCGGGATCTGGCGGTGCAGTTGCTGCAGGCCGCGGACCTCTGGGTGTTCGTGACCACGGCCGCCCGGTACGCCGACGCGACGCCGTGGCAGATGCTGAGCCAGGCGGCCGAACGCGGGGCGGCCATCGCCGTCGTCCTCGATCGAGTCCCCCCGGAAGCGTTGCAGGAGCTGCGGATTCACCTGGCCACCAAGCTGCGGGACAACGGGCTCGGGGGTGCCGCCCTGTTCACGGTGCCGGAGACTCCGCTGGAGAACGGGTTCCTTCCCGAGAAGACCGTCCGGCCGCTGCGGGAGTGGCTGAGCCGGATCGCAGGCAACCAGCGCTCGCGCTCGGTGGTGGTCGAGCGGACCCTCGCAGGCGCCCTGCGCAGCCTCCCGGCCCGCGCCCGGATTCTTGCCAAAGCCGCTGCGGCCCAGGCCGACGGCTGGTCCCAGTTGTGGGAAGAGATCGACGCGGTGTTCATTCCGGCGCGCTTCTCCATGCTGGATGAGCTCAGCGACGGATCGCTGATGAGCGGGCAGGTGCTCTCGCACTGGCAAGAGTTCATTGCCCGCGGCGACCTGGCCTCTCGGCTGGGTGGCGTCGCCTCGACCCGGGTACAGCGGATCGGGGCGGCCCTGACCCAGCCGGAGCAGAGCGAACAACCCCTGACCACCACGGTTTGTGAGGCTGTTTCGGCCTCGGTGCATCACTCCGTGCGAGCCGCGATGGAGCAAGTGATCGCTACCTGGCGCAAGCATCCCTATGGCGCGGCTCTGCTGACTGCTCGGGGACATCAGGTGACGCCCGCCGATCGGGAGAGCCTGCTGGCCAAGCCGGTCGCTGACTGGCGACAGAAGGTGGCCCAGCAGGTGACCGAGGCGCTCAGCAAGGCTCGCGAGGAGCATCCGGAACTGAGCGTGGACCAGCAGACCGTGGTGGACGTGATGTTCGTCCTCACGGTGGCCGCGGATCACAACGTCACCGGGACAGCCAGGAACCGCGCGGCCCGGACACCCGGCAAGCCCGGGCCCACCGCCGGAGGGAACGCCGAGGCAACTGCCGGCGAGGAGGAGACCACCCCCGGTTCCACGGTGGGTGCGCGCCTCGCGGTCGAGGAACTGCTGGGCGAGGACACCGTCCGGTCGATCATCGAGGCTGCTCGCGAGGACCTGCTCTTCCGAGCCGGCATCGTGATCGACGACGAACGCCTTCGCCTCGAGCGGGTGCTGGAGAACCCGGAGGACCTCGGCCTGCGCGTCGGTGCCCTCCTCGACGCCGCATCCGCGGTGAACATCGCCGAATGAGCTCTACCCTGAAAGCCCGTGAAGACTGACGCGCGGCCGGTCACGACCGCGCTGTCCCCCCTCCAGATCTCTGGACAAGCGACAGGATCGACAGAACCGATGACGCGAAAGGACGGCGAGAACCGGTGACCGACGTGCTGGGGCGGGTTGCCGCACTGTCCGCGGCCCTGGACTACGGAAGCCCCTGGCTGCCGCCGGATGCCGTGGAGAAGACCCGGGCCCGGATGGAGCACGTCGGCCACCGGCTCGACCTCGGCACCGAGCGCACGGTCGTGGCACTCGTCGGGGCCACCGGCAGCGGCAAGTCCAGCCTTTTCAACGCCATTGCGCGGATGGACATCGCGCCGGTCGGGGCCCGCCGGCCGCTCACCACCACACCGATGGCCTGTGTCTGGGGCGAACTCGGCTCCGAGACCCTGCTCGACTGGCTCAAGGTCCCGGCGGACCGGCGGATCACCCGGGAGTCGGTGCTCGACGCGGACGACCAGGTGGCGCTGCACGGGCTGGTGCTGCTCGACCTGCCGGACCACGACTCGACCGAGGCAGTGCACCGGGTCGAGGTGGATCGCCTGGTCCGGATGGTCGACCTGATGATCTGGGTGGTGGACCCGCAGAAGTACGCGGACAACGCCCTGCACGCGGGTTACCTGCAGAAGCTGACCAGTCACGACGGCGTCATGCTGGTCGTGCTGAACCAGGTGGACAAGCTCAGCCCGGAAGAGGTCGAGACCTGCGTCACCGACCTGCGTCGGCTGCTCGACGGGGATGGTTTGGCCCGGGTCGGCATCGTGCCGGTCTCGGCCACCCGCGGTGACGGTGTGGAGGAGCTGCGGTCGCTGCTCTCGGACGTGGTGCAGGACCGCTTCGCCGTGCTCGAGCGGATCGAGAGCGACCTGGACCTCGCCGCCGAGGAGATCGCCGCCGGTCTCGCCGCCGCCGAACCCGGTGACGGCGAACCGGTCTCGCAGGACCGGCTGACCATGGAACTCGCGGCGGCCTCGGGGGTCCCGGCCCTGCTCGACGTGCTCATCGCCGACTACCGGCGCCGGGGCAAGGAGAAGCTCGGCTGGGCGCCGGCCGGCTGGGTCTCCCGGATGCTGGCCTCGCGCCGGCCGGAGGCCGGAGTCGCCGAGACTCGTCTTCGGGCCGAGACCGCTTCGCTGAAAGCACTGGCCTCTCCCGCGCAGAGGCCGGCCGTCCGGCTCGCCGTCGAGGCGATGCTTACGGACAACGCCGGGCCGCTGCCGGAACGCTGGGGATCCGAAATGCGCTCGCTGGTGGCCCGAGCCGGCGACCCATCGGTTTCTCCGGCCGACGCCTTGTTGCCCGCGGGCCCGATCGTCAGTGTCTCCGGACGCCGTTCCGTGCCTGCCGACGCGCACCGTGATCCACGAAGTGCTGTCGCCCAGGGACGCGGACGGCACACCCCGGCCTACGGCGTGCCGATCGTCACGCCCGCAGCGGGATCGACTCCGGACCCGGACGGTCTCGCCCGGGTGCTGGACACCCGTCTTTCGGCCGTGGATCTCCGCTTCAAGCCGCCGGCCTGGTGGCTGATGACCCAGATCGCCCAGCAGATTCTCTGTTTCGCGGCCGTGTTCGGGCTGCTCTGGACGGCTGTGCTCGGTCTGACCCGGCTGATCGGTCAGGACCTGCCCGGCATCTTCGGCTCCTTCGCCGCGGCCATCGCCGTTGGTGTGGGCTGCCTGCTGGCCGGCCTTGTGCTGCAACTGCTGTCGCGCTGGTGGCTCGGCACCGGAGCCGGGAACCGTCGTGCAGAACTGGAAGCCCGACTGCGCGTGGCCGTGGCCGAGGTTGCGGCCGAACGCGTGGTCGCCCCGATCCGTTCGGTGCTCGCCCGGCACCGGGAGACCCGCCAGGTGCTTCTGGGGGAGCGCACCCCCGGGGCCGGCCCGACGCCCTCGGCTCCCGAGACCGGGCCCTCCGCGGCGGGAACGCAGGAGACCGACAACGAGCAGGTGGCGGTCCTCTCGAGCTGAAACTGCCGGTAAGCCGCAGGGATCCATGCCCTCGATGGTGATCCCAACTGGCGTCCCGATCCAGCCCAAAGCGGTCCCTGTGGACAAACCTCCGGTCGTGCCTTCCACGACTTGTGCGAACCAGGGTTTGTCCACAGGGGCCGCTTTTCGCTTTGGTTGATCTGTGGTCGGGACCGAATCTGGATTCCTGTTCGGGCATTCGGCCCGGCGATCTCCGGCCGACCCGGCCGGTGGCGAAAGGGGTCCTCAGTGAACGACATCCAGGTGGTCCTACGCGGGAACATCGCCAGTGACCTACGTTCGGTGCGGTTCGACGACGGTAACAGCGTGACCAGCTTCCGGCTCGCGTCCACCTCCTCGTGGTTCGACCGCGAGCGCAACACCTGGGTCGACCGGCGCACCACGTACGTGAGCGTGAACTGCCGCCGCGCCCTGGCCAGCAGTGCCCTGCAGAGCCTGCACAAGGGGCATCCGGTGGTGGTCACCGGCCGGCTCTGGGAGCGGGCCTGGACCAAGGACGACCGGTCCGGGCGCACTCTGGAGGTTGAGGCCGAAACTGTCGGCCACGACCTGACCTTCGGGGTCTCGGCGTTCACCCGAGTGGTCCGGCGTGAGCGGCACAATGCGGAGGACGCCGCGGCCCGAGAGGTGCGGGGGCAGGAGGATCGCGACCCGAACGCGGCTGCCCTATACGAGGAGGTGCGCGAGATCGGGTCCACGGTTACGGACGTGTCCGGTTTCACCGTACTCGACGACGAGCCGGACGGTGAGAAAGACAGCGACGGCGCTGAAGAGAGTATTGCCGCGACCCGCGTGGGCTGAGAGGGCAGGAGGCTCGGCGGGCTTTTCGTCGATTGAGCGTGGAACCCGGCGGGGTTCGGCGGGAAATCTTCGAGAGGCTCGCCGGGTGCCGCCGGGTGCTGCGGGGTGCTGCGGGGTGCTGCGGGATGCTGCGGGGTGCTGCGGGGTGCTGCGGGGTGCTGCGGGGTGCTGCCGAGAGCCGCTGGGTGTCGCCGGAAGCCGCTGGGCGCCGCTGGGTCTAACCGGACGTCGGGTCTCACCGGGTCTCACCGGGTCAAGCCTGGGCTCGGCGGGTCGCTAGGTCTCACTGGGTCTGGTCGGGCGGCAGGTGGAGCCGGGTTGGTTCCGTTTCCGATGAGCGGAAGCCGCCGCGAGGGGGCAGGCCTGGTGACCTGGTGGTGATCCGGGCGGGGCGGGGGTCGGCCGGGTGGTGAGGCAGGATGCCGGGCATGAGCTCTGCACGGTCGACCAGCCAGGATCTTGGTGCCCGGGCGCTCGGCATTGCGATCGGGGTCCTGGCGGACGCGGTTCTCGGCGACCCTCAGCGGGGTCACCCCGTGGCGATGTTCGGCAGCTGGGCGGGATGGCTCGAGCGGAAGGTGTACCGGCCGAGCCGTCCTCGGGGAGTGCTCTACACGGCGATTGCGGCGGGGGTGCCGGTGGTCGCGGTGGCGGGGATGGATCGGCTTGCGGCAGGACGTCCTGCTCTGCGTACCGGATTGACTGCGCTGGCCACCTGGACCGCACTCGGAGGGACCAGCTTGGCCAGGGAGGGAGACCGGATGGCGGACGCACTGGAGTCCGGGCAGACATCGAGGGCGCGGGAATTGCTGACGCATCTCTGTGCTCGGGACCCCTCCTGGCTCGAGCCGCCGGAACTGGCCCGGGCCACGGTGGAGTCACTGGCCGAGAACACCTCGGACGCGGTGGTGGCGCCGCTGTTCTGGGCCGCGGTGGCCGGACCGGTGGGGGTGATCGGGTATCGGGCGGTGAACACGTTGGACGCGATGGTCGGTTACCGGTCCGAGCGATACGAACGCTTCGGGTGGGCCTCGGCGAGGGTGGACGACCTCGTGAACCTGCTGCCGTCCCGGGTGACTGCTCTGCTCACCGTGGTTTCCGCCCCGGTGGTCCAGGGTTCGGCCGGGCAGGCCTGGGCGGTGTGGCGGAGGGACCGGAATCGGCATCCCAGTCCCAACGCCGGTCAGTGCGAGGCCTCGGCTGCGGGAGCGCTGGGAGTACGGCTTGGGGGGACGAACGTGTACGCGGGAGAGGTCGAGTCCAGGCCGGTGATGGGGGAGGGCAACCGACTCCCGGAAGTTGCTGACGTTCGGCGCGCGGTGACGCTGGGGCGCAGCGTCGGGAGGCTGGCCGCGGTGGTGGCGGTGGCCGGCGTGGGTGTGGTCGCGTGGTCGGCGTCCGGGCCGGGGCGGCGGTCGACGAGGCCGGTGGCGGGACGAATAACGGTGGCGGGATGAGTAAGCGGTGGCGGGAGTAAGCGGTGGCGGGATGAATAGACCAGGTGATGGCTCTGCGGATGAAGGAAGAGGTGGCGTGATGGGGGCTTCGGTTCCGGTGAGCGGTCCTAAGGAGGCGGGGCGGGGTTCGGCGCTGGTTTCCGGGCCGGGTTCGTTGCGCGGCGCTCTGATGGTGGCGGGGACCACCTCGGACGCGGGTAAGAGCGTGCTGGTGGCGGGGTTGTGCCGTTGGCTGGCCCGGCAGGGCGTGCGGGTGGCTCCGTTCAAGGCGCAGAACATGTCGCTGAACTCGTTCGTCACGCTCGACGGGGCGGAGATCGGGCGGGCTCAGGCGATGCAGGCGCGGGCGGCCGGGATCGAGCCAGAAGCGGCGATGAACCCGGTCCTGCTCAAACCCGGGAGCGACCGCACGTCCCAGGTCGTGCTGATGGGCAAGCCGTTCGCCGAGGCCGGGGCCATGGACTACGGCGACCTCACGCCGAGGCTGCTGCCGGTGGTGCTCGAGGCCCTTGCCGATCTGCGCTCCCGGTTCGATGTGGTGATCTGCGAAGGGGCGGGCAGCCCGGCCGAGATCAATCTGCGGCATCGGGACATCACCAACCTGGGGCTGGCCCGGCCGGCCGGGCTGCCGGTGCTGGTGGTCGGGGACATCGACCGGGGTGGGGTCTTCGCAGCGCTGCACGGCACGTTGGCCCTGCTCGATGCCGAGGATCAGAAGCACATCAGCGGCTTCGTGATCAACAAGTTCCGCGGAGATCCGGCCCTGCTCGACTCCGGGCTCAGCCTGATCCAGGAGATCACCGGGCGTCCGGTGCTCGGCGTGCTGCCGTACCTGACCGGCCTGTGGCTCGACGTCGAGGACTCGCTGGACCTGGAGAAGGACCGCGGGCCGATGCGCGCGCCTCTGGGGAGCGACGTGATCCGGGTCGCGGTGCCGCGGCTGCCGCGATTGTCCAACGTCACGGACATCGACGCATTGGCCGCCGAGCCGGGGGTGGTGGTGCGGCTGGTGCATCACGGCGCTGAGATCGCCGGCTCGGACCTGGTGCTTCTGCCCGGGACCCGGGCCACGGTGAACGACCTGGCCTGGTTGCGGTCGACGGGCCTGGCCGACGCGATCGTGGCGCACGCCGCGTCCGGGCTGCCGGTCTTGGGCGTCTGCGGCGGGCATCAGATGCTCGGGCGGGTGGTCAGTGACGACGTGGAGTCCCGGGAGGGCAGCGTGCCGGGGCTCGGGTTGTTGCCGACGCGGACCGACTTCGGAGTGCGCAAGGTGCTGGCCCGGCCGCGGGGGGAGGCGCTGGGGCAACCGGTGGACGGGTACGAGATCCATCACGGCGTCGTCACTCTCGATCCTGAGGCTCCCGCCAGCGAGCTCGGGGGCGTCGAGGAGTTCCTGGACGGGTGGCGGAGCGGGTCGGTGTGGGGGACGACCTGGCACGGGGCGTTGGAGAACGATGCCTTCCGGCGGGCGTTCCTGACGGAGGTTGCCGGGATGGCGGGGCGGGACGGGTTCGTCGTTGCGCCGGATACCTCGTTCTCGGCGCTGCGGGAGGCCCGGCTGGACTCGCTGGCCGACATGGTGGCCGATCATCTGGACGTTGCAGCCGTGGAGAAGCTGATCGCGGGGGGTGTTCCGGCTGGGCTGCCGTTCGTTCCACCGGGCAGACCGTGACCGGGGAGCCGTAGCCGGCGGACCCTGACAGGGTGAGCAGAGACCGGCCGGGCTGTGAGAGGACGCTGACACCGAGTGGTGGATGGCTCGCTCACCCGAATGTGGCAGTATCCGAGCTGACCCGCGCGGAGGAACACCGGTGCAGGAGGTCAGGTCCAACCGGGCCGGGCCACCGAGTCCGGGGCGGTCCCGCCACTGTGACCGGACGACGTCCGGGAGCCAGGTACTTCGAGCGGATCCCCGTGCCCGTCTGGGTGCGGTGTGCGCTAGCGATGGGCGTGGAGACCCGTCGGGAGTGGAGGAACCACCGGTGCCCGCGTACCCCTTGACCGCCGTCGTCGGCATGGACGATCTGGTCCTGTCGCTCCTTCTCTCTTCGGTGGCCCCGGACATCGGCGGTGTCCTGGTGCGTGGCGAGAAGGGCACCGCCAAGTCCACCGCCGTGCGGGCCCTGGCCGGTCTGCTGCCCTCGGTCGACGTGATCTCGGGCTGTCGGTTCGGCTGCGATCCGCACGCGCCCGACCCGGACTGCCCCGACCAGCCGCACGGCCACGAGCACCACGCTCGTCCGGCCCGGCTCGTCGAGCTGCCGGTGGGCGCCACCGAGGACCGTCTGCTCGGCTCGCTCGACCTGGACCGCGCCCTCTCAGCGGGTGTGCGCGCCTACGAGCCCGGGCTGCTGGCCGCGGCGCATCGGGGCATCCTCTACGTCGACGAGGTCAACCTGCTTCACGACCACCTGGTCGACGTGCTCCTCGACGCCGCCGCGATGGGCCGGGTGCACATTGAGCGGGAGAGCATCTCGATCACCCACGCCGCGCGGTTCGTGCTCGTCGGCACCATGAACCCGGAGGAGGGCGAGCTCCGGCCCCAGTTGCTCGACCGCTTCGGGCTGACCGTGGAGGTCCGCGCCAGCCGCGATCCGGAGGTGCGGGCCGAGGTGGTCCGGCGCCGGCTGGCCTTCGACGCGGACCCGGAGGGCTTCGTCAAGGAGTGGCAGGAGGCCGAGCGGGCCTTGTCCGCCCGGATCATCGCCGCCCGCGAGCACCTGATGGCTGTCGAGCTGACCGACGGGGTGCTGCGGCAGATCGCCGGTGTCTGCGCGGCGTTCGACGTGGACGGCATGCGCGCCGACCTGGTGGTCGCGCGAGCTGCTCGGGCGCATGCCGCGTGGGCTGGCCGTAATTCGGTGACCAGCGAAGATGTGCGAGTGGCGGCGATGTTCGCGCTTCCGCACCGGCGTCGGCGGGATCCGTTCGACGCGCCGGGGATGGACGAGGATCTGCTGGACGAGGCGTTGCAGAACAACGCACCGGAGGAGCCGGAGCCGCCGCAGATCGACCCTGACGACGATCCGGAGGGGCCGAAGGGCGGTCCGGGTGGCACGGGTGGCACGGGTGGTCCAGATGGTCCGGGCGAGCAGGGCGGGTCGGGGGACGACGGCGCCGGAGAGTCTGCGGGCGACGGGCCGGGGCAAGAGCCGGAGGCTGGCGCAGGACAACCGAACCCCGGGCAACCGGGCGGCCAGGCCAAGACCGGTCCGCAGGACCAGGAAAATGACAGCAAGGACGACAACCCGCGGGCGCCCGCTCCGACGAAGGACGCGGTGTCGGCCACATCGCCGTTCAAGGTTAAGTCCTTCAAGGTGCCCGGACTCGGAAAGGGCGCAGCAGGCAGGCGTTCCCGAGCGCTGACGGTTTCCGGGCGCACCGTCGCCACGGTGCCGCTGGCCGAGCGACAGGGCAAGTCCGAACGGCAGAGCGGCCGGGTGCACCTGCCCGCGACGTTGACCGCGGCCGCCACCCAGCAGCATGCGCGGGGTCGTGAGGCGGGCGGGCCAGTGTTGTTGCGCCGCGACGACATTCGACTCGGCGTGCGCGAGGGCCGCGAGGGCAACCTGATCCTCTTCTGCGTGGACGCGTCCGGCTCGATGGCCGCGAAGCAGCGGATGGCGGCGGTCAAGGGGGCCGTCCTTTCCTTGTTGCTCGACGCCTATCAGCGCCGGGACCGGGTTGGCCTGATCACTTTCCGCGGCCAGGAGGCCGATCTGGCCCTCCCGCCGACGGGGGCGGTGGAGGCCGCGCGGATGCGTCTGGACCGGTTGCCGACCGGGGGCCGCACGCCGCTCTCGGCCGGACTGCGGCGGGCTTGGTCGGTGATCGGGAACGAACGGCTTCGTGACCCTCACCGACGTCCATTGCTGGTGCTGGTAACCGATGGCCGACACACCGCGGGGGAGGACCCGAAGCGGATTGCGGCCGAGTTCGCCCGCCGCGGGATCCGCAGCGTGGTGGTGGACTGCGAGCGCGGTCCGGTGAAACTGGGCATGGCGGGACGACTCGCGGCCGGGCTCGGGGGCGAGCTGGTCACACTGGACGAGCTGCGCGCCGAGTCCCTCGCGGGGATGGTCCGCGCCCAGGTCCACGAGGCTCCCGGACGGAGGATTGCCTGATGCCGCAGGGGAAACCGGTCGCTGTCCCGTCGGACGGGCTGACCACTCGCCAGCGCCGGAACCGACCGTTGGTCATCGTCCACACCGGCACGATGAAGGGGAAGTCCACGGCCGCCTTCGGGCTGGCCCTGCGGGGCTGGACCCAGGGCTGGTCGATCGGCGTCTTCCAGTTCGTGAAGTCGGCGAAGTGGAAGGTGGGCGAGGAGAACGCGTTCCGGGCGCTCGGCCGACTGCACGCGGAGACCGGCGAGGGCGGCGCGGTCAGCTGGCAGAAGATGGGCGAGGGCTGGTCGTGGTCGCGCAAGCCCGGCTCGGACGAGGACCACGCGGTGGCGGCTCTGGAGGGCTGGCGGGAGATCCAGCGCCGGCTGGTCGCCGAGGAACACGGTCTCTATGTGCTGGACGAGTTCACCTACCCGATGAAGTGGGGTTGGGTGGACGTCGCCGAGGTGGTCGAGACGCTGCGGGACCGCCCGGGGCACCAGCACGTGATCATCACCGGCCGGGACGCGCACCCGGATCTGGTCGAGGCGGCGGACCTGGTGATGGAGACGACCAAGATCAAGCACCCGATGGACGCCGGTCAGAAGGGTCAGCGGGGGATCGAATGGTGAGCCGCCGAACCGCTGGGCAGACCCGATGACGGCCCGGATCGTGGTTGCGGCCCCGGCCAGTGGGCACGGCAAGACCAGCGTGGCCACCGGCCTGCTGGCCGCCTTCGCCGCGCGCGGCCTGGTGGTCAGCCCGCACAAGGTCGGGCCGGACTACATCGATCCGGGGTATCACGCGCTCGCGGCCGGTCGGCCGGGGCGCACCCTGGATCCGTGGCTGGTCGGTGAGGAGCGCCTGGTCCCGCTGTTCAAGCACGCCGCCGCCACCCCCGCGCCGGCCGACCTGGCAGTGATCGAGGGCGTCATGGGGCTCTACGACGGGGCCGCCGGGCGGGGCGAGTTCGCCTCCACCGCGCACGTCGCCCGGGTCCTGGCCGCCCCGGTCCTCCTGGTGGTGGACAGCACCGCGATGGGCCGCTCGGTGGCCGCGCTGGTCAAGGGCTTCGCCGGGTTCGACGACCGGATCCGGGTGGGCGGGGTGATCCTCAACCGGGTCGGCTCCGACCGGCACGAGATGATCCTCCGGCAGGCTCTGGAGGAACTCGGCCTCCCGGTGCTGGGCGCGATCCGCCGGCACGACGCCCTGGCGACGCCCTCGCGGCACCTCGGCCTGGTGCCCGCGGCCGAACGTGCGCAGGACGCGGTGGACGTGGTGCGCGGGCTCGGGGCCGTGGTGGCCGAGTCGGTCGACCTGGACGCGGTGCTCGCCCTGGCCCGCTCGGCCCCGGATCTGCCCGGGCCGGCATGGAGTCCGGACGACGAGATCGCCGCGCTCCGCGGAAGCGAGCCCGGGCCCGGACCGCGCCCGGTGATCGCCCTGGCCGGTGGGGCCGCGTTCACCTTCTCCTACGCCGAGACGGCCGAGCTGCTGACCGCCGCGGGGGCCGACGTGGTGACCGTGGATCCCCGCACCGACGAGGCCCTGCCGGTCGGGGCGGGCGGCCTGGTGATCGGCGGCGGCTTCCCGGAAATATACGCAGAGGAGTTATCCGCTAACCGCCCGTTACGAATTGCGGTTGCGGCCCAAGCAAAAGCGGGTGCACCCATCGTGGCGGAGTGCGCGGGTTTGCTCTACCTGGCACGCTCTCTCGATGATCGGGAGATGTGCGGTGTGCTGGACACGGACGCGAGGATGACCGGCCGGCTCACCCTGGGATACAGAGAGGCGACCGCGATGAGCGACTCCATCCTCGCCCCCGCCGGTGAGACCGTGCGGGGCCATGAGTTCCACCGAACCGTCTGCAGTCCGGGCCACGGCGCCACGCCGGCCTGGGAATGGACAGGTCCGGACGGCCGCCGGCTTCGGGAAGGCTTCGCCGAGGGCCGGGTCCATGCCTCCTACCTGCACCTGCACTGGGCCTCGCGGCCGGGCGCCGCGCTGCGCCTGGCCGAGGCCGCCCGGGCCCACACACCTCACGCAGCCCACCCCCGGGCCGGCCGAGACAGAGAGGTCAGAGCCTGATGTCGACCACCGCAGCCTCCGAAACCGGCCCCGGCGACGGGCGCAGCCCGGAAGAGATCCGCGACCGGTACACCGAGATCGGCCCGATCACCGGCAGCCTGCACCTGGACCTGCAGGGCACCGGTGACCAGATCATCGTCGGCGTCGGCTCCCGCCGGGGCGTCGGGATCCGGGACGTCCGGATGGCGATGGGCCAGGCCCTGTCGATGGCCGGGGTCCGGGCCCGCGACGTGATCGCGATCGCCACCGTGGACGCCAAGCAGAGCGAGGAGGCCCTGCTCGAGCTGGCCGACATGCTCGGCATCCCGCTGAAGCTGCTGCCCGCCGACGTGCTGGCCGGTCAGCAGGTCCCGAACCCCTCCGCCACCGCGGAACGGCTGGTCGGGGTGCCCTCGGTCGCCGAGGCCGCCGTGCTCGCCTCGGACGCCCAGCTGATCCGCCCCAAGCACAGCTACCGCGGGGTGACGGTCGCGGTCGGCCGAATGCTGCACGCGCCGGCGCCCCAGCCGCCGCACGTCCCCGAGCCGTCCGACGGGTTCTCCGCCGAGGCCCGCTTCTACGACGAGGCCTACATCGCCGAGGACCTCGGCCACCACGGGGACGCGGAGGCCACCCCGGGGCTGGTCGACCTCGCGGTCAACGTGCGCGGTTCCGCCCCCGAATGGTTGCAGCAGCGCCTGCGGGCCGCGGTCTCCGACCTGGCCGCCTACCCGGACCCGCGGGCGGCCACCGAGGCGATCGCCGCCCGGCACGGCCGCCCGGCCGACCAGGTGCTCCTGACCGCCGGCGCTGCCGAAGCGTTCGTGCTGCTGGCCCGGGCTTTGGCCCCGCACCGCGCGGTGATGATCCACCCGCAGTTCACCGAGCCGGAGGCGGCCCTGCTGGCCGCCGGGCACGAGGTGCAGCGGGTGGTGCTGACCCCGCCGTTCGAGATCGACCCGGCCCAGGTGCCGGACGACGCGGACCTGGTCATGGTCGGGAACCCGACCAACCCGACCTCGGTCCTGCACCGCGCCCAGACGCTGATCGCGCTGACCCGGCCGGGCCGGGTGCTGGTGGTCGACGAGGCGTTCATGGACGCCATCCCCGGTGAGCCGGAATCGCTGGCCGGCAGCCCGCAGCGTCCGGCGCCGGACGTCCCCGGGCTGGTCGTGGTCCGGAGCCTGACCAAGACCTGGGGCCTGGCCGGCCTGCGGATCGGCTACCTTCTCGGGGCGCCGGAACTGCTGCGGGCCTGCGCGGCCACCCAGTCGCTGTGGTCGGTGAACGCGCTGGCCCTGGAGGCGGCCCTGGCCGTGTCCACACCCGAGGCGATGGCCGAGGCCGAGCAGTACGCGCTGGGTCAGGCGGCCGACCGCGAGCACCTGCTCGGGGTGCTGGCGCAGGTGCCGGACGTGGACGTCCTGCGTACCGCCGCCGCCCCCTTCGTGCTGCTGCGGGCGGGTGGGCCGGACCCGGCCGGCGTGCACCTGCGCCTGCGTCACGCCGGGTGGGCCGTGCGCCGCGCCGACACCTTCCCCGGCCTGGGTTCCGGCTGGCTGCGGGTGGCGGTGCGGGACCGGTCGACGTCCGAAGAGTTCGCGGCAGCGCTGTACCACGCCGTGCATCCCGCCCAGTAGCAGCAAAGTCCCACCCCACCAGGAGCACCGATGACCGATCAGGCCACCCCCGAAGCCACGCTCGAGGCCGCCCTCGCGGCGATCCGTCCCGCCGACCCGGCCGCGCTGGACGCCGCCCGGGAGCGGCAGGGCCGGCTGACCAAGCCCGCGGGGGCCCTCGGGGTGCTGGAGGAGGTCTCGATCCGTCTGGCCGGCCTGGCCGGTACCTGCCCGTCGCCGGATCCCGCTCCGGCTGCGGTCGCCGTGTTCGCCGCCGACCACGGTGTGCACGCGCAGGGCGTCAGCCCCTGGCCGCAGGAGGTCACCGCCCAGATGGTGGCCAACTTCCTGGCCGGGGGCGCCGCGGTGAACGTGCTGGCCCGGCAGGCCGGTGCAGCGGTGGTCGTGGTCGACGCCGGGGTCGCCACCTCGCTCGAAGGGCTGGTGCCGGAGGGCGCCGTAGTGGCCGACGCGACCGCGATCGTGCCGGAGCAGCCGCGCCTGATCGAGCGCGCCGTGCGCCGCGGTAGCGACGACATCTCGGTGCGGCCGGCAATGACCCGGGAGCAGGCGATCCAGGGCCTGGCCCACGGGATCGTGATTGCCGGGGAACTGGCCGGGGCCGGCTACCGCTGTCTGGTGGCCGGGGACATGGGGATCGCCAACACCACCGCCTCGGCTGCGCTGATCGCCGCCTTCACCGGCGCCGACCCGGCCGACGTGACCGGCCGCGGCACCGGGATCGACGACGAGGCGCACCGCCACAAGGTCGGCGTGGTCCGGGTCGTGCTGGCCCGGCGGGACGCGGAGAACGCCGCCGCCCCGCAGGACCCGATCGACATCCTGGCCTCGGTCGGTGGTCTGGAGCACGCCCAGATCGCCGGTTTCATCCTGGGCGCGGCTGCCCACCGGGTGCCGATTGTGCTCGACGGGGTCATCGCCGGCGCCTCCGCCCTGGTCGCGTTCGCCTTGGCCCCGGCCGCGGTGGACGCCTGCCTGGCCGGTCACCGCTCGGCCGAACCGGGACACGCGGTGGCGTTGCAGCAGCTCGGGCTCACCCCGCTGGTCGACCTGGAACTGCGCCTGGGCGAGGGCAGCGGCGCCGTTCTGGCCCTGCCCCTGGTGCGCTCGGCCGTCGCCGTGCTGCGGGAGATGGCGACGTTCGACGGGGCCGGCGTCACCGAGAAGAGTTCCTGAGACAATGCCGCAGGTGGACAGGCCCTACTTAGCCGGGCTCGACCTGACCGGCCGCCGGGTGGTCGTGGTCGGCGGCGGCACGGTGGCGCAACGCCGGTTGCCGCCCCTGCTCGACGTCGGCGCCCGGATCGAGCTGATCGCTCCCGAGGTCACCCCCGCGATCGAAGGGATGGCCGGGGCCGACGAGATCGTCTGGCAGCCGCGTCGCTACGCCGCCGGTGACCTGGCCGGGGCCTGGTACGTGCTGGCCCTGACCGATGATCCGGAGACCAACGCGGTCGTCGCCGCGGAGGCCGAGCAGCAGCGGGTGTTCTGCGTCCGCGCTGACCGCGGGGCGGGCGGCACCGCGTCCACCCCGGCCAGCGGACAGTGGCGCGGGCTGCGGATCGCGGTGGCCAGTGAGTCGATCGGACCCGGTTCCGAGCACGGGGCTGACCCGATCCGGGCTGCCGTGGTCCGCGACGGCGTCCTCGACTGGCTCCGCTCGGGCGCGGGCGAGGACATCCTCAGGGCCAGAAGGAAAACCTCCGAAAAGCTGCCCGGGGTGGCGCTGGTCGGCGGCGGCCCCGGCGATCCGGACCTGATCACCGTGCGCGGCCGGCGGCTGCTGGGTCAGGCCGACGTGGTCGTGGTCGACCGCCTCGGCCCCCGCAGCCTGCTGCCCGAGCTGAGCCCGGACGTCGAGCTGATCGACGCGACCAAGCTTCCGCGCGGCCGGTCGATGTCGCAGGAGGCGATCAACGCCGCGCTGGTCGAGCACGCCCTGGCCGGCAAGTTCGTGGTGCGGCTCAAGGGCGGCGACCCGTACGTGTTCGGCCGCGGCTCCGAAGAACTCGAGGCCTGCCTGGCCGCGGGCGTGCCGGTGCAGGTCGTGCCCGGTCTGAGCAGTGCGATCTCGGTGCCCGGCCTGGCCGGGATCCCGCTGACCCACCGCGGGGTGGCGCACGAGGCGGTGATCGTCTCCGGCCACCTGCCGCCGGACAACCCGGACTCGCTGATCGACTGGACGGCCCTGGCCCGGCTGCACGGCACCATCGTCGTGCTGATGGGCGTGGCCAACCTGGCCGCGATCGCCGAGACCCTGATCGCGCACGGCCGGGACGCCAAGACCGGGGTGGCGGTGATCCAGGACGGCTCGATGCCGGCCGAGCGGGTCACCGTGTCCAGCCTGGCCGAGATCGGCGAGGTGGCCCAGCAGGCGGACATCCGCCCACCGGCGATCATCGTGATCGGCGACGTGGTGCACCGACGACCCGCAAAGCCCGAAGCAGAGCCGCAATGACCGAAGCAGAGCCGAAATGACCGAAGTAGCCGATGTTCTCGTGGTCGGGGCCGGACCGTCGGGAGCCAGTGCGGCGCTGGCCGCCAAGCAGGCCGACCCCGAGGCCGACGTCCGGTTGCTCGACCTGGCCGACTTCCCCCGGGACAAGGCCTGCGGCGACGGCATTGCCCCGCACACCCTGGCCGAGCTGGAACGGATCGGGGTAAGGGCAGAGGACGTGACGAAGGGCTACGGCCCGATCCGCACCCTCGACCTGCGCTCGCCCGGGGGAGTGCAGGTGCTGGCCCGCCCGCACGCGGCCATGCACGTCATCCCGCGCACCGTGTTCGACGCCCGGCTGGTCGAGGCGGCCAAGGCGGCGGGCGTGACCTTCGTGAAGCACCACGCCCGCAACCTGGAGGTCCAGGACGGTCACGTCAGCGTGGACAACGAGCACGCGGGCAAGACCCTGATCGTGGCGGACGGCGCCAACTCCACCCTGCGCCGCAAGCTCGGTATCCCGCGCAACCCCGACGACAGCCTCGCCGTGGCGATCCGCGGATATGCGCCCGAACGCCCGGAGGACCGCGAGGACCCGGCCCAGCTGATCACCATGCAGGACGACGCCTGGCCGGCCTACGCCTGGTCGTTCCCGCTGGCCGACGGCACCGGCTCGGCGAACATCGGCTACGGGCGGCTGCGGTCCGAACTGCACTCCCGCGACCAGCTGGAACAGGAGCTGACCCGGCTGCTTCCGGGCCAGCCGGCCGACCGGCTGCGCGCCCACCACCTGCCGCTCTCGACCTGGCGCCCACCCCAGCCCGACGGGCGGGTCCTTCTCGTCGGGGACGCAGCGTCCTTAATCAATCCCCTGACCGGCGAGGGCATCTTCTACGCCGTGCGTTCCGGCCGGCTGGCCGGGCAGGCCGCCGTGAGCAGCGCGGATCCGGGGGCGGCGTACCGGAAGGCGCTGCACGCCTCACTCGGCCGACACTTGCGCCACACCACCTGGCTGGCCGGGCTCTCCAAACATCGATCAGCAATGGACGCGGCTCTCGCCGCCACTGTGGCGCGTCCGGAAACCATGCACCGCCTCATCGATCTGGGACTCGGAGACGGTCTGATCCCGCCGCGCCTGATTCCCCGGGTGCTGCTGCAGTTCGCCCGGCGACGGGTGTTCAGGCGGCCGGCCAGGACGGGTTCCGTCCGGTGAAGGCGATCAGCCGGTCGAGTTCCGAGGCCGAGGAAGAGACCTCGACCGGATAGCCGAAGCTCTTGCCCGGCCCGCGGTACTCGTCGGTGAGCACGGTCGGCATGAACGCGAGCGCGGAGTCCACCGCATCGGCCGGCGGGTTCCAGGGCAGCCCGGTGGCCCGGGCCAGATCGTGCCCGTGAACCAGGTATTCGCTCAGGCACATACCCAGGGTCACGGAGGCGGGCATCGGTCCGCCGAACAAGCTGACCTGCTGCTCGGCTACCCCGGCGTCGATCGTGGTCTGCACGCGCCGGCTCACCTCACGCAGCAGAGCAGCGGCCTCCGCCGGGTCAGCCGGGGCTTCGTAACTATCGACGTCTACCCGCTCACCGTCGCCGGAGGGATTCTCCAGAGCCTGGGCGAAGAACTGCCCCCAGGCCAGGATGTGGCTGCGCAGCACCGCGACATCGAACTCCGGGCACGGGGTAGGGGCCGCGTACTGGTCCGGCGTGACCTTGCCGAGCAGGTCGGACAGTTCGTCGAGTACGGCGGGCAGTTGGGTGTCGGAAGTCATACGCATCAACTTAGGGTGACGACTGCCCTCCGCATTGAAGAATTGCGCCAGTAAAATCCGGTCATGCCCAAGAGCGTGGACGAGGACAGCCGGGGCATCATCGAGCCCGGGGCGTTCCAGCGGCGCTATCAGCTCAACCGCTACCCCGCGGGGCCCGAGCTGGACGGCCTGATCAGCTGGTTCTGGGTCGTCTCCTGGGCTCTACCCCCGGGCGAGACACATACCCAGGAGCTGCTCACCCACCCCTGC
Source organism: Kineosporia aurantiaca JCM 3230 (assembly GCA_000719025.1). Lineage (GTDB taxonomy): Bacteria > Actinomycetota > Actinomycetes > Actinomycetales > Kineosporiaceae > Kineosporia > Kineosporia aurantiaca. The sequence continues at coordinate 335,673 of JODP01000005.1, read as the reverse complement.
GCCAATCTCTACGTGAGCCCGCAGGAAGACCTGGGCCCGACGGTGGCCGAACTTGAGGGCGTACTGCTGAACCGCTCGAGCCGTCGGATGGCCGGCGAGGGGCGTTGCGTGGCTGCAATGACGACGCCGGGTGGTCTGGGGGCTTTTCTGGATGGCCCGGCCGGCGTCTACAACGACAGCGTGGTGCCGCTCGGGCAGGCGATCGGTACCCAGGACACCGAACTCGTTCACGATATCGAACAAGCGGACGATGAACCGGCCCAGGTCGCGGTCCTTCGAAGCGCGCTGGAGTCCGCGGTGAAGCCCGCCAAGGCCAAGGCTGCTCGCGAGGTCGCCGCCATTGCCCGACGGGCCGAGACGGACCGGAGCCTCAGGAGGGTCGACCAGCTGGCCGACCAGGCCGCGACGAGCGTCCGTACCTTGCAGCGGATGTTCGCCGAATACGCTGGGGTGTCACCGACCTGGGTACTGCGCCGCTACCGGCTCCTCGACGCGGCGGAGTCGGTGCGGCACGGCAACAACGTGGTGTGGGCCGAGGTCGCCGCGGAACTCGGATATAGCGATCAGGCCCACCTCGTGCGGGATTTCAGTGCCGCCATCGGCAACACCCCGGCCGCCTACGCCCGCTCCCTGTCGTGATCACGGGGTAAAAGTCCATGATCACGACCAGGGGCGGCGGTCAGCGGCCTTCCAGGTCGCCCTCGGTGCGCAGGAAGACCTCGCGCAGTGCGTCGAGCACGGCCGGGTCCGGCTCCGCCCACAGCCCCCGCTCGGCCGCCTCGAGCAGGCGCTCGGTAATGCCGTGCAGCGCCCACGGGTTCGAGTCGGTCATGAACTTCTGCGTGCCCTCGTCGAGCACGTAGGTCTCGGCCAGTTTCCCGTACATCCAGTCGGCCACCACGCCGGTCGTCGCGTCGTAGCCGAACAGGTAGTCCACGGTCGCCGCCATCTCGAAGGCGCCCTTGTACCCGTGCCGCTGCATCGCGGCCACCCAGCGCGGGTTCACCACCCGGGAGCGGAACACCCGGGAGACCTCCTCGTGCAGGGTCCGGGTACGGACGGCGGACGGCTGGGTGCTGTCCCCGATGTACGCCTTGGGAGCGGTGCCGGTCAGCGCGCGGACCATCGAGACCATGCCACCGTGATACTGGAAATAGTCGTCACTGTCGGCAATGTCGTGCTCGACGCTGTCGTAGTTCTTGGCAGCAACCGCGATTCGCTTGTAGGACGACTCCATGTCCTCGCGAGCCGGGCGTCCGTCCAGGCCGCGGCCGTACGCGTAGCCACCCCAAACCGCATACACCTCGGCCAGATCCGCGTCGTCCCGCCAGGTCCGGGTGTCGATCAGCGGGAGGACGCCGGCCCCGTACGTTCCCGGCTTGGAGCCGAAGATCCGGGTCGTCGCCCGCCGGTCGTCACCGTGCTCAGCCAGATCGGCCTGCACGTGGGCCCGGACATAGTTCTCCTCCGGGCCCTCGTCCAGGGACGCCGCCAGTTGCACGGCATCGTCCATCATCTGCACGACGTGGGGGAAGGCGTCGCGGAAGAAGCCGGAGATTCGGATGGTGACGTCGATCCGGGGGTGACCGAGCTCGTCCAGGGAAACCGCCTCCAGCCCGGTGATCCGGCGCGAGGCGTCGTCCCAGATCGGCCGGACGCCCAGCAGGGCCAGGACTTCCGCGACATCGTCACCGGAGGTCCGCATCGCCGACGTACCCCAGATCGAGAGCCCGACCGAACGCGGCCATTCGCCCTCGTCCGTGCGGTACCGCTCGAGCAGCGACTCGGCCATCGATCGCCCGGTCTCCCAGGCCAGCCGGCTGGGCACCGCGCGCGGGTCGACCGAGTAGAAGTTACGCCCGGTCGGCAGCACATTGACCAGACCCCGCAGCGGCGAACCGCTCGGGCCCGGGTGCACGAAACCGCCCTCTAGGGCGTGCAGAATCGCCGTCAGTTCGTTCGTGGTGCTGTCCAGGCGCGGAACCACCTCGGTGGCGGCGAATTCCAGCACGGCCTTCAGGCCGTCGTGGTCCACCTTGGAAACATCGATAGCGGTGGACGCCAGCACGGACTCAATCACGGCGGGAATCGCATCGACGGCCCAGGAAGCGTCGTCCAGACCCTGCACCAGGGCGATCGCGGTGGCCTGGGCGGCGTCCACCTCCTCCAGTCCGTCGGCCTCCGCCGTGCCGTCCCCGACCGAGGACTCGTCCAGGCCCAGCGCCTCCCGCAACCCGGGCAGCGACTGGGAGCCGGCCCAGAGCTGGCGCGCCCGCAGCATCGAGGTGACCAGGTGCACCCGGACCGATCCGGTCGGCGCCTGGCCGAGAATGTGCAGCCCGTCCCGGATCTGGGCGTCCTTGACCTGGCAGAGCCAGCCGTCCAGGTGCAGGATCATGTCGTCGAACTCGGCCTCGTGCGGCCGCTCGGTCAGGCCCAGGTCGTGGTCCAGCTGGGCGGCGTGCATCAGCGTCCAGATCTGGCTCTGCACCTCGGGCGCCTTGGCCGGGTCGAGCGCCGCGACCGCCGCGTACTCGTCGAGAAGCTGTTCCAGCCGGGCGATGTCACCGTAGGAATCGGCTCGCGACATCGGCGGCACCAGGTGGTCGATCAGCGTGGCGTGGGCCCGGCGCTTGGCCTGGGTGCCCTCGCCCGGGTCGTTCACCAGGAAGGGGTAGATCAGCGGCAGATTGCCCAGCGCGGCGTCGGGGGAGCAGGAGGCCGACAGCGCCAGCGTCTTGCCCGGCGTCCATTCCAGGGTGCCGTGCTTACCCAGGTGGACGACGGCGTCCGCACCGAAACCGCCCTCGGCCTCGGCCAGGTTCAGCCAGTGATAGGCCGCCAGGTAATGGTGGGACGGAGGCAGTTCGGGGTCGTGGTAGATCGCCACCGGGTTGTCGCCGAACCCGCGCGGGGGCTGGAGCAGCAGCACGAGGTGGCCGGCGGTGATCGCGGCCAGCACGATGTCGCCGTCCGGGTCGCCGCTGGACTGGGGGCCACCGGGCGGGTCGACGAACATCTCACCGGGCGCCGGGCCCCACGACTGCTCGACCGCTTCCCGAAGATCCGCCGGCAGCGTCTCGAACCAGCGCCGGTACACCGCGGCCGGGATCCGGATCGGGTTGCGGGCCAGATCCTCCTCGGAGAGCCAGTCCAGGTCCTGCCCACCGGCCTCGATCAGACCGTGGACCAGTGCGTCGCCGTCCATCGCCTCGATGCCGGGCAACGCGTCGGAGCCGCTCAGCGGGCCCACGTCGTAACCGGCTTCGTGCATCGCCTTCAGGAGCACCAGGGCCGAGGCCGGGGTGTCGAGCCCGACCGCGTTGCCGATCCGGGCGTGCTTGGTCGGATAGGCGGTCAGCACCAGGGCAATCCGCTTGTCGGCTGGCTTCAGCGAACGCAGCCGGGCGTGAGCAACCGCAATTCCGGCTGCCCGGAGCGCCCTTTCGGGATCGGCCACGTACTGGGTGAGGCCGTCGGCGTCGATCTCCTTGAACGAGAACGGCACGGTGATCAGCCGGCCGTCGAACTCCGGGATCGCCACCTGGTTCGCGGCGTCCAGCGGGATCAGCCCTTCGGAGCTCTCCAGCCAGCGCTCCCGCGAGGTCAGGGTGCTGATCGCCTGCAGAATCGGCACGTCCAGGGCGGCCAGCGCGCCGATGTCCCACGTCGATTCGTCGCCGCCCGCCGAAGCCCCTGCCGGGCGGTTGCCACCGGCGGCCAGCACGGTGACCAGCAGTGCATCCGCCGTGCCGAGGGTTTCCAGCAGATCAGCGTCCGGGGTGCGTAGCGATGCGCAGTAGATCGGAAGAGCCCTACCCCCGGATTGCTCGACGGCGGAGCAGAGCGCTTCGACGAACGCGGTGTTTCCCGCAACGTGATGCGCGCGGTAGTACAGCACCGCAATGGTCGGCCGGTAGGAAGCGTCCTCAATTGGCTTCCTTTCCAAAACTCCCCAGGCCGGAGTGCTGCGCGGGGGTTCGAAACCGAAGCCGGTGAGGAGCAACGTGTCGGTGAGGAAGGCGTGCAGCTCCGTGAGGTTGTCCGGCCCGCCCTCGGCAAGGTAACCGTGTGCCTGGGTAGCAACACCGACCGGCACGGTAGATCGGCGCATCAGGTCGGCGTCGGGGAGAGCCTCACCTGACAGCACGACGACGGGGACGCCCTTACCCAGCAGCGCGGCCAGACCGTCTTCCCATGCGCGGGTGCCGCCCAGCAGACGCACCACCGCGATGGCTACCCCGTCGAGCAGGCCGTCCAGGTCGTCCACCGACACCCGGTTCGGGTTGGCCAGCTTGTACGGCACATGGCTGGCCCGGGCGCTGAGCAGGTCGGTGTCGGAGGTGGAGATCAGCAGAACGGTCTGCCGCTCGAGGCTGGGGTCTGGAGCTTGGGTCACGTACGTCCTCTTCCTCGCCGTCTGCGCGGCGGGTTTGCTGCGGCGGGGCACAGTCTCCTGGCTCGGCGTCCTCGTGCCGTTCCCGGCCTTCCAGCCCTTACGGGCCGTGACCTTTACCTCGGGAACGTCACTCAGCGCTCACAGTGGCGCGACCGCGCCGGAATCTCACCGGCTTCCTGCCACCCCGCCGTCATCTGGTTGACCCCGCCCACAATGCCAGTCGCCCGCAACCCACCCAACCCCTGGCCTACGCTTACCCAGTGTTCGTCGTCCATGCTTGGTGGTCCGCCTCTCCCGGCGACCCCGCCGACGACGGTTCCCTCATCCTCTGGGCAGAAGATCCGCAGATCCGGGCGGTGCCCGCGGAACGTACGGGCCGGCGTCCGAAGATCCGAGAGCATCCCTTCGACGTCCTGGCCAAAACACTCGCCACGACGCTCGCTGATGTGACGGAGACGTCGACCGAGGGCTGGGAAGAAGGAACGGCCGACCTCGTGCTGCCGTCGTTCCAACACGCGCCGGCCGCGTCCCCCGAGTTGATGGATCTGCGCTCGTCCGGTTCCCCCGGCCACGTGGAGGGCGAGTCGGCCCGCCTGTTCCCGGAGATCAGATGGCGGGTAATAACGGTCTCCGTCCCCGCCCAGCAGGCCCACGGTTTGCTTGCGGGGTTATCCACATACATTGGGGACGATCTAACGCTCGGTGCCGACGTACGTCACTTATTGGCTCTCCACGCCTTCTCGGAAGACCTGATCAGCCGGGGTCGCATCCTTCCGGTGATGCTGGAGGAGCCGGAAGGGCACGGTGGCGTCGCCCGCTGGCGCCCGGTGATCACCGGAGACGACGGTGAATGGTTCCGTCACGCCGTCGCCACCTTGCCGCAGTCCTTCGCGGCCGGTGCGGGGGCGGCCGATCTCAGTGCCGCAGCAGCAGTGGACGCCCTGGTGGACGCGGGTGTGCGAGCGCGGCTTGGTCCGGGGCCGGGGTCGGGCGGGATGGGTCTGCTCGGATGGCGCCAGGGTCTGCACGGTCCCTACCCGGCGTTCCCCGCCAATCGGCGTCAGATCGGCAACCTGACCGCGGCTCTGAGTCAGTGGCAGGCCGAGGCGGTTTCGGGTGGCCTGGTGCGCGCGGGCTTCCGGCTGGTCGAGCCGACGGACGACGACATGACCAGCATCCTGCGTCCGGCCACCCACGAACTGCGGCCGCCCGAGGTTTCCGCGCTGTGGCGGCTGGAGTTCGGCCTGCAGGACGCGGACCAGCCGGGCCTGTTCATCACCGCGCAGGACATCTGGGACCGCGAGCTCACCCTGACCCGCCTGCGCCGCAACGCCCCTCGCCCGCAGGAGACCCTGCTCGCGGAGCTCGGTAAGGCCCTGCGCCTGTACCCACCGCTGCGCGACGCCTTGCTCAACGCGCGGCCGGTCGAGCTGTTGCTGGACTCGGCCGGAGCGCACGCGTTCCTCAGCGAGTACGCGGGGTTGTTGATCGGCGCGGGTTTCGGGGTCCAGCTGCCCGGCTGGTGGTCGAAACCGCAACGCCTGGGCGCCCGGTTGCGGGCCGGAACCCCACCTCAGCCCGGAAGGGTGGAGGGCACACCGGTGTTCCGGCAGAACGACATCGTCGAGTTCGACTGGCGGCTGTCGATCGGCGACCAGCAGCTGACCGACGACGAGGTCGAGAACCTGATCGAGGCTCAGGAGCCCTTGGTCCGGCTGCGGGGTGAATGGATTCAGGTGGATCCGGAAAAGCTTCGCAAGGCGAGGGTTTTCCTCCGCAAACAGCGCAGGACGGGCCCGCAGACGATGTCCATCGCGGACGTCCTCTCGGTGATCGGGGCGGGTTCGGAAGGTCCGGCCGGACTCGAGGTGACGGGGGTGGACGCGTCCGGCTGGCTGGCCGACTTCCTGGCCGGCTCGGATGAGCGTCAGCTGGAGCCGTTCGCCCAGCCGGACGACTTCGAGGGAACCCTGCGTCCGTACCAGGAGCGGGGGGTGGCCTGGCTCGGTTTCCTCGAATCCATCGGCCTGGGAGCGGTTCTGGCCGACGACATGGGTCTGGGCAAGACGGTTCAGCTCCTGGCCCTGATCGCCTCCGACGAAAAGGCACGGGCCCGCACCGGTGAGGCGCCCACGCTGCTGGTCTGCCCGATGTCCCTGGTGGGCAACTGGCAGCGCGAGGCCGCCAAGTTCACCCCCTCGCTGCGGGTGCACGTCCAGCACGGCTCGGAACGTCCTCAGGGAGAGGACTTCGCGGCGGCGGTGGCCGGGTCCGACCTGGTGATCACCACCTACTCGCTGCTCGCCCGGGACGCGGTGGCCCTGCGCAAGTTCGGCTGGCGCCGGATCGTGCTGGACGAGGCCCAGGCGGTGAAGAACGCGGCGACCCAGGCGGCCACCGCGGCCCGCTCGCTCACCGCCGGCCGCCGGATCGCGGTCACCGGCACCCCGGTCGAGAACCGGCTCGCCGACCTGTGGAGCCTGATGGAGTTCGCCAACCCCCGGGTGCTCGGTGACCCGGCGGACTTCAAGAAGCGCTACGCCCTGCCGATCGAGCGGCTCGGCTCGGACGAGGCCCGGCAGAAGCTGCGGGCGGTCACCCAGCCGTTCGTGCTGCGCCGGGTGAAGACCGACAAGACGATCATCAGCGACCTTCCGGAGAAGCTGGAGATGGAGGTGGTCTGCACGCTGACGTCGGAGCAGGCCGCGCTCTACCAGAACGTGGTCACCGACATGCTGGCCCGGATCGAGAACAGCGAGGGGATGGAGCGGCGCGGGCTGGTGCTGGCCACCATGACCAAGCTCAAGCAGGTCTGCAACCACCCGGCCCAGTTCCAGCGGGACGGCAGCCGGGTGGCCGGCCGGTCCGGGAAACTGGCCCGGCTGGAGGAGACGCTCGAGGAGATCCTCGCCTCCGGCGAGAAGGCCCTGCTGTTCACCCAGTACGCCGAGTTCGGCGAGATGCTCCGCACCCATCTGACCGCGAGATTCGGCCGGGAGGTGCTGTTCCTGCACGGTGGGGTGCGAAAGACCGCGCGGGACGAGATGGTCGCCCGGTTCCAGTCCGGGGATCGCGACGTCCCACCGATCTTCGTGCTCTCGCTCAAGGCCGGCGGTACCGGGCTGACCCTGACCGAGGCCAACCACGTGATCCACGTCGACCGCTGGTGGAACCCGGCGGTCGAGGACCAGGCCACCGACCGGGCCTTCCGGATCGGGCAGTCCCGCCGGGTGCAGGTGCGCAAGTTCGTCTGCGCGGGCACCCTCGAGGAGCGGATCGCCACGATGATCCGGGACAAGCGCGGTCTGGCCGCCTCGATCGTCGGCACCGGTGAGGGCTGGCTGACCGAGCTGTCCTCGGCCCAGCTGCGCGAACTGCTGACCCTCGATCCATCGGCGGTGGAGTGATGGTCGAGTACGGAAAACCCCGGCCGGTGGAAAATGGCCTGACCGCGCGCAGCGAACGCGGAGCCATCGGCGAGCAGTGGTGGTCGCGCCGGTTCATCGGGGTGCTGGAGTCCTTCGCCCTCGGCACCCGCCTGACCCGGGGCCGGGCCTACGCCCGCAAGGGGCAGGTGATCTCGCTGGAGATCGAGCCCGGCGAGGTCCGGGCCGAGGTGCAGGGCTCCCGGGTGACCCCGTACCGGGTGCGGATCGGGCTGAAGAAGTTCACCGAGCTGGTCTGGGCCAAGGTCGAGGTGGTGCTGGCCGAGCAGGCCCTGCACAGCGCCCAGTTGCTGGCCGGGCAGTTCCCGCGGGAGCTGGAGCCGGTCTTCGCCCAGGTCGGTGCGCCGCTGTTCCCGGCCCGGCTGGCCGACCTCGACCTGCGCTGCACCTGTCCGGACCAGGCGGTGCCGTGCAAGCACATCGCGGCCGTGTTCTATCTGATGGCAGAGCGTTTCGACGAGGACCCGTTCCTCCTGCTGCGCTGGCGGGGGCGGGCCCGGGAGGCGCTCCTGGACCGGCTGCGGGCCCTGCGGGGGGACGCGGAGGAACCGGACGAGATCGTGGAGCCGGAACTGCCGCCTCTGGAGTCCGGTCTGAGCGCCGCCCTGGCCCTGGCCGAACGCGTGGCTTCCGGGCCGAACGGGTTGAAGCGGGCGAAACCCGGCCCTCCGGGCGGTGATGTGGTGGCCTTCTGGACTCCCGGTCAGCTGTTGCCGCTGCCCAGCCACCCCGAGTTGCCGGCCGACCTGCTGCTGCGGCAGTTGCCCACGCCCGGTACCGCCCTGGGGGGCGCGGGGCTGGTGGACGAACTCGGTGCCCTTTACCGCGAACTGGCGGGCGAAGAATGACCGTCTTTGCGGGTTTCCGGTCGTCGGGTCGCGCCACGAACTAGCCCGGCACGGCCCCGCGAGGCGGGATTCCGGCGGCCGGGCGCGGCAGTCTAGGGGCGTGACCTCCGGACAGAGCCCCAAGTCCTCGAAGCGGCGGCCCGCGGTGCCTCGTCCCCGGGAGACCGAGCCGGAGGAGAAGGTGCAGAACCCGGGTCCGGCTGCCGATGCCCCCTCCGTGGATCCCGGGCTGACGGCGGCGATGAAGGCTTACTGGTCCCATGACGCCTCCTCCGAGGAGAGCACGGCGGAGGGTGAGGAGACCGGCGATCACGGCTGGGGCGACGGCGGGGTCTCCTGGGGCCTGCCCGCCGAGCCGACCGCCGAGCACGCCCGGCTGGCCGAGTCGCCCGGTCCGGGCAGCCCCTGGCGGCAGTGGGGCCCGTACCTGGCCGGTCGCCAGTGGGGCACCGTGCGCGAGGACTACACGGCCGACGGCGACGCCTGGTCGGCGTTCCCGTTCGAGCATGCCCACGCCCGGGCCTATCGCTGGGGCGAGGACGGCCTGGGCGGGATCTGCGACCGCTACGGCTTCCTCAACTTCGGGATGGGGCTGTGGAACCGGAAGGACCCGATCCTCAAGGAGCGGCTCTTCGGCCTGACCAACGGCCAGGGCAACCACGGCGAGGACGCCAAGGAGTACTGGTGGGCGGTGGACGGCACGCCCACGCACAGCTGGATGCAGTGGGTCTACCGCTACCCGCAGGCCGAATACCCTTACCAGCAGCTGAAGGACGAGAACGCCAAGCGCGGCCGGGACGAGCGGGAGTACGAGCTCGGCGACACCGGGATCCTCGACCAGAACCGCTTCTTCGACGTGCTGATGACCTACGCCAAGGCGTCCCCGGAAGACCTCTGCATCACGATCCGGGCCACCAACCACGGCCCCGACCCGGCCCCGCTGGACCTGATCCCGCAGATCTGGCTGCGCAACACCTGGGCCTGGGGCCGCGATCCGCGCCGCGGGCACCTGCAGCAGCTGCTTCCGCCCACGCTCGCGGTCGGGGGCATGGAGGCGCTGGAGGTGCAGCACGGTTCGCTCGGCACCTACTACCTGGCCGCCGAGGGCTCGCCGGTGCTGCTGTTCTGCGACAACGAGACCAACGCGGTGGCGCTGTACGGGGCCGAGCGGAACACCAGCGCACACCCGAAGGACGCGATCAACCAGCGGATCGTGCACGGCGACACCCAGGCGATCAACCCCTTCGACGAGGGGACGAAGGCGGCCGTCTGGTACTCCTTCGACGAGGTGGCGCCGGGCCAGTCGGTCACCGTGAAGCTGCGGCTCAGCCGGCAGATGCCCGAGGGCAGCACGTTCGGGCCGGGTTTCGAGGCGGTGATGAAGTCCCGGCGGCGCGAGGCGGACGAGTTCTACGGCCGGGTGATCAGCCCGGAGATCTCCGAGAACGACCGGCACGTGGCCCGCCGGGCCTACGCCGGCCTGCTCTGGGGCAAGCAGCTGTACCGGTACGACGTGGAGCAGTGGCTGGAGGGTGATCCGGGCAGCGCGACCCACGCCCCGGACTCCCGTCAGGCCAAGGGTGGTCGCAACACCACCTGGCGGCAGGTCTCGCTGGCCGACGTCATCTCCATGCCGGACGAGTGGGAGTACCCCTGGTTCGCGGCCTGGGACCTGGCTTTTCACGCGATTCCGCTGGCCCACGTGGACCCGGACTTCGCCAAGGAACAACTGGTGCTGATGTGCCGGGAATGGGCGATGCACCCGAACGGCCAGCTCCCGGCCTACGAATGGGCGTTCGGCGACGTGAACCCGCCGGTGCACGCCTGGGCCGCCTGGCACGTCTACCGGATCGACGGCTACCGCGACCGCGAGTTCCTGATCCGGGTGTTCACCAAGCTGCTGCTGAACTTCTCCTGGTGGGTCAACCGCAAGGACTCGACCGGGTCGAACATCTTCGAGGGCGGCTTCCTCGGGATGGACAACATCGGCCTGTTTGACCGCTCCGCCCCGCTGCCGCCCGGCTTCCGGCTGGAGCAGTCCGACGCCACCAGTTGGATGGCGTTCTATTGCCAGCAGATGTTCAAGATCGCCCTCGAGCTGTCCCGCTACGACAAGGCCTGGGACGACACCGCGACCAAGTTCCTCGAGCACTTCCTGGCGATCGCCCGTTCGATGACCAGCTTCGGCTCGCACGAGGTCTCGCTCTGGCACGAGGAGGACGGCTTCTTCTACGACGTCCTGGTCGGCCCGGACGGCAGCGCGGAGCCGATGCGGGTGCCCTCGATGGTCGGCCTTCTGCCGATCCTGGGCGCCACCGAGGTGCCGTCCTGGATCAATGAGGAGTGCCCCGACGTCACCGCCCGGTTGCGCTGGCTGCAGCGCCGCCGGCCGGAACTGGTCGGCCCGCTGCTCTTCGCCAAGGGTCCGGGGGAGCGGCGGATGCTGCTCTCCCTGCTCGACCCCGAGCGCCTGCGCCGCATCCTGGAGCGGATGTTCGACCCGGAGCAGTTCCTCTCTCCGTACGGCATCCGCTCGATGTCGGCGGCCGTCCGTTCCGGGGTCAGCACGGTGATCGCCGGTCGCAGCGCCTCGATCGAGTACGAGCCGGGGGAATCCCGCACCGGCCTGTTCGGCGGCAACTCGAACTGGCGCGGACCGGTCTGGTTCCCGGTCAACGTCCTGCTGGCCGACAAGCTGCGCACCTACGGCCGGCACTTCGGCGACAGCTTCACCATCGAGATCCCCACCGGCTCGGGCAACCACTGCACCCTGGTCGAGGCGGCCGACGTGATCGACCGGGGCCTGACCGCGCTGTTCCGGCCGGTGAAGGGCAGGCGCCCCTCGGACGGTGACCGGATCGAGGCCAGCGACGATCCGCTCTGGGCCGAGCACCCGACGTTCAGCGAGTTCTTCGACGGGGACACCGGCGAGGGGCTGGGGGCCACCCACCAGACCGGATGGACGGCCCTGGTCGCCCACTTGCTCAACCCCCGCCTGCCCCCCGACCCCCGCCAACGCGGCTGGGCCTGACCCAACCCAGCCCGCTCAACCTCCCCGTGATCATGGACTCTTCTCCATGATCACCGGGGTAAAAGTCCATGATCACGGAGAGTTTTGTGGGCGTTTGGCCGGGTGCGGGCCCGGACTCCGGGACCACGGCCCGGTCACCCCTGGGCAACGGCCACGTAGGATCGGCTCGTGGTCGATCGGGTGGCGTGGACGCCGGTGCAACGCGTGGCGGCGGATTCCTGCCCGGGAGTTCTGCGACCCCACCTTGCGGCCGACGGGGTTCTGGCCCGGCTGAGGATGCCCGGCGGCGTCCTCTCCTCAGCGGCTCTGCAAGGGCTGCGGAGCATGGCGGCGGACCTCGGTGATGGTGGCCTCGGGCTCACCTCGCGGGGAAATCTGCAGATCAGAGGCATCGCGCCGGACCGGATCGAGGTCCTGGAAGCGCGGCTGGGCGGCCTCGGGCTGCTGCCGCACCCCACCCACGAGCGGGTCCGGAACATCATCGCTTCGCCGTTGTCCGGCCGGGGGTCGCACTCGGTGGAGGACGTCGATCCCCTGGTGGCGGAGTTGGACACGGCGCTCTGCGCCCGGCCGGACCTGGTCGCGCTGCCGGGCCGGTTCCTGATCGGTCTGGACGACGGCACCGGGGACATTGCCGGGGAGGAACCGGACGTGCTGGCGGTCGCCGTGCGTCCCGGGCGTTTTGAAGTACGGACGTTCGGTGCGGCGAACGCTGTGGAGGTCGGGCGGGCGCGGTTGGTCGAGGCGGTGCTGGTGGCGGCCACAGCCTTCCTGGCGGAACGGACCCGGCAGGAGAGCCGGGCCTGGCGGGTGAACGAGCTGCCCGGCGCGGCCGAGGCCATGATCACGGCGCTGGCCGAAGCCGGTTTTGCGGTCTCCCCAGGACATTCGTCGGGGGCGGCGGAGATTCCGGTGCCGGGTTTGATTGAACAAGGGGACGGGCGGCTCGCGGTTTGCGCGGTGGTCCCCTTGGGCATCCTGAACAGTGAGCAGATGGACGCGCTGATCGCCTGCGGCGAATTGGCGGCGGATCCGGAGCTGGTTGAGAGCGCGGAACTCGACGGCATGGAAGATGGTCTGGAGTCGGCCGATTCGCCGTTGCGGGTCACTCCCTGGCGGCGCGTCGTGGTGCGGGACCTGGAACTCCCGGCGGCCCTGGCCGCACAGGAACTGCTGGCCGCGGTCGGGCTGGTGGTCGAGCCGGACGACGCCTGGGTGCGGATCACCGCGTGCGCCGGGAAGCCGGGGTGCGCCAAGTCGCGGACCGACGTGCAGGCCGATGCCCGGGCGTTCGCGGCGATCGGCGCTCCGCGGGGAGCGCTCCTGCACTGGGCCGGGTGCGAAAGAGGTTGCGGCACACCGCACGGGGCGGTTGCCCTGCTGGCGGAGGAAGACGGTTACCGAGTGGCCGGAGAACTGGACGCAGCGGACCGCGATGCGGCGGCGTCCTCGGGGATTGTGGTGAAGTGACGCAGATCAGCGGGTGGCCGGGCGCTTACGAGGCGAACGGCGTGGAGATCTACCGGGAGTCGTTCGCGACCATCCGGTCCGAGGTGGCGCCGGACCTGGCCGGGATGCCGGCGGATGCCGCCCGGGTGCTGGTCCGGATGATCCATTCCTCCGGGATGACCGACCTGGCCCAGGATTTCGCCTACAGCCCGAACGCGGTGAAGGCGGCTCGGCAGGCGCTGTTGGACGGGGCTCCGGTGCTGTGTGACGCGCAGATGGTGGCCAGCGGCATCACCCGGGCCCGGCTGCCGAAGGACAATGAGATCGTCTGCACCCTGAACGCGCCCGGGGTGCCGCAGTTGGCCGCCGAGCTGAACACCACCCGGAGCGCGGCCGCGATCGACCTCTGGCGGGACCGGCTGGAGGGCAGCGTGGTCGCCATCGGCAACGCCCCGACCGCGCTGTTCCGCCTGCTCGAGCTGATCCGCGACGGGGCTCCGCGTCCGGCCGCGATCCTCGGCATCCCGGTCGGTTTCATCGGCGCAGCCGAGTCCAAGCGGGCCCTCAGCGACAACCCGCTCGGGCTGGAGTACCTGGTCGTGCACGGGCGTCGTGGGGGTAGCGCGATGACCGTCGGGGCCGTCAACGCGATCGCGAGTGAGAAGGAATGAGCGGCACTCTCTACGGCGTCGGGCTCGGCCCGGGCGACCCGGAACTGGTCAGCGTCAAGGCGGTTCGGCTGATCGGCGCCGCAGAGGTGATCGCCTATCACAGCGCGCGGCACGGTCGCAGTATCGCCCGCGGCATCGCCGAGCCCTACCTGCGCGAGGGGCAGATCGAGGAGCAGCTGGTCTACCCGGTCACCACCGAGACGATCGATCATCCCGGTGGCTATCAGGGAGCAATGGACGAGTTCTACGCCGCTTCGGCGGAACGGCTGGCGACCCACCTGGAGGCCGGCCGGGACGTGGTCGTGCTGGCCGAGGGCGACCCGCTGTTCTACGGGTCCTACATGCACATGCACAAGCGGCTCGCTCATCGGTTCCCGGCCGAAGTGGTGCCCGGCATAACGTCTTTCAGTGCTGCTGCAGCGGCGCTGGGACGCCCATTGGTCGAGCGGGACGAGGTGCTCACCGTGCTGCCCGGCACGCTGCCGCCGGACGAGCTGGCCCGGCGCCTGGAAAGCACGGACGCCGCGGTGGTGATGAAGCTCGGTCGCACCTTCGAGGGGGTGCGTCAGGGTTTCGAGTCCGCCGGAAAGCTGGACCGGGCCTGGTATGTGGAGCGGGCGAGCAGCGATCGGGAGCAGACTTCGGCCCTGGCCGAGGTGGATCCGCAGAGCGTGCCCTACATGTCGATCGCCCTGATGCCCGGGCCGCTGAACTCGCCGCCCCCGGTGCCGGCGGCCGGGGGAGAGGTGGTCGTGGTCGGTCTCGGCCCCGGTCCGCGGGAGTGGACCACCCCGGAGGTGCAGCGGGCCCTCTCCGAGGCGGACGACCTGGTCGGCTACGTCACCTACCTCAACCGGGTGCCGGTGAAGCCGCATCAGGAACGCCACGCCTCGGACAACAAGGTGGAGTCCGAGCGCGCCGCCTTCGCCCTGGATCTGGCCCGGCGCGGCCGCCGGGTGGCGGTGGTGAGTTCCGGTGACCCGGGGGTCTTCGCCATGGCCTCGGCCGTGCTCGAGGTCGCCGCCGAGCCGGAGTTCAAGGAAGTGCCGGTGCGGGTGCTGCCGGGGGTGAGCGCGGCCCAGGCGGTGGCCGCCCGGGCTGGGGCGCCGCTGGGCCACGACTTCTGCGTCATCTCGCTGTCCGACCGGCTCAAGCCGTGGGACGTGGTGGAACGCCGGCTCGATGCGATCGCGGCCGCCGACCTGGTGATCGCGATCTACAACCCGGCCTCCAAGGAGCGCCGCCACCAGGTCGGTCAGGCCCGGGACATCGTGCTGCGGCACCGCGACCCGGCCACCCCGGTGATCGTCGGCCGGGCGATCGGCTCGGACCAGGAGAAGCTCACCGTGCTGCCGCTGGGCGAGCTCGACCCGGAGCTGGTCGACATGCGCACCCTGCTGATCATCGGCTCGTCGCAGACCCGGATCTCGGCCCGGCCGGACGGCTCACCGGTGGTCTGGACACCCCGCCGCTACCCGTCCTAAGCGTCCAAAGTCCTAAGCGTCCGGGGTCCGCCGCAGGTTCCGCACCGAACGCGGGATCAGCGCCAGCGCCGTCGACCCGGCCATCACCGCGGCCGTGACCAGTAGCCAGGGGGTCTCGCCGAGCGCCCCCGCCACCGGCCCGGTCACGGCCAGGCCGAGCGGGCGCATGACGAACGAGCCGACCGAGTCGAAGGCGAACACCCGGGCCAGTTTGTCCGGCGGGATGTTCTGCTGGATCGCCAGGTCCCAGCACACGCTGAAGATCTCCAGTCCCAGGCCGTGCAGGAAGGCCCCGGCCAGGACCGCCGGGTAGGGCAGGTCCAGGCCCATGGCCAGGGGGAAGCAGGCGGTCAGGGCGAGGAAGGCGGTGCCGGCGAAGAGCAGGCGCGGCGGGCGATAGCGCAACGTGATCAGGCCCCCGGCCATGAAACCGACCATCAGCGCGGCCAGGGCGAATCCCCAGGCCTTGTCTCCGAACTCGCGGGTGACCACGATCGGCCCGACCACACCCTGGATCCCGCCGTAGAACAAGTGGTAGATCAGCGCCTGGCCGATGAGAACCCACAACCAGATGTGCCGGAACACTTCCCGGGCCCCCGCGCCGAGATCGTCCAGCACCGACTCCGACGCGACGGAGGCGATCGGCGCCACCCGCATCGCGGTGTAACAGAGCGCGGCCACCACGAACGAGCCCGCGTCCACCGCGATCGCCCAGCCCGGACCGAAGAACCCGACCAGGACCCCGGCCAGGCTGAAACCTACCACCATGGCTGTGTTCTGAGAGAGTCGCAGCGCCGAGACGGCATTGGGCAGGGCGCTCTCCGGCACGGTCTGCGGCACCACCGCCCGTGAGCTCGGGCTGCTGAGAGCAGCCAGCGCCCCGTTGACCCCACCCATCACCGCCAACAGCGGGATACCGGCCCACCCGGCGATCAGGCTGACCGCGACGATCGCCTGAGCGAGGCAGGCCAGCCAGGCCGATCCGCGCATGACCAGGGTGCGGGGCAGCCGATCACCCACCACGCCGGCGAACAGCGTGGTCAGCACCTCCGCCAACGCGTAGGCGGCCACCACCAGGCCGAGTTCGGTGGCCGATCCACCGAGGTGGAGCACGGCCAGGGCCAGTGCGACCGGCGCGATGGCCGAACCCAGGCTGGTGACCGTGCGACCGACCAGGAGCCAGCGGAAAGACACCGAGCGCCAGGCAGATCCCGGTGCCGGGAGTGGGCCGGGGGTGCCTTCCGGGCCCGATGGCTCTCCCCCCTCGTCGACCGTTTCCGATGCTCCGGTCACCTCATTGCGTGAGTCCATTGCCTCTCCCACCCGTCGGAGGTCCACTCCGCACCAAAGTAGTTCGCCAGCGAAATATACGTCAACAAAATATCTGCCGCCGAAGCACTGCTACGCTGGTCGGGTGGCCGAGGACTTCGCCGAGCAGCACGTCGCGCGCTGGCGGGACCACTGGATCGACATCGAGTTCGACGAAGAGATCGAGCTGGCCACGGTGCGGATCAGCCGGATCAAGCGGCACGCCCGGGAGTCCACCAAGCGGGCTGCGGCCGAGGTCGGCCTGCAGGTGTTCGAGTACGAGACCCTGCACGCCCTGATGATCCGCGACACCCCCGGCGTGGCTTCGCCGCGGGAACTGGCCCTGACCCTGGACGTGTCCCCGGCCGGCATCACCGGCCGCCTCGACACGCTGGAGAAGGCGGGTCTGGTCAAGCGCACGCCGAGCGCGACCGACCGCCGCAGCGTCACGATCGAGGCCACCGCCCGCGGCGTAGCGGTCTGGCGCCGGGCGATGGACTTACGGGGAGAGGCCGAGCGGGCGCTGTTCGGCACCCTGCCGGCCAAGGAGCTGGCCACCCTGAACCGGCTGCTGCGCAAGCTCGCGGTGGCCGCCGACGGGGATCCCCCGCCCCAGCCGTAGGCGACGGCTCTCTGGATTGCCGTTGACACGCACCCGTCCAGGTTGCATGGTTAATTACATGAGTAATGAACCAGTGAAGTGGCGGACCGCCGATGGATGAGGGCCGCCCGATCTTCCAGCAGATCGCCGAGCAGCTGGAGAACGCGATCATCGACGGATCGCTCGCCGAAGGGGCGCAGGCGCCGTCCACCACGGAACTGGCGGCTTTTCACCGGATCAATCCGGCCACGGCGGCGAAGGGGGTGAACCAGTTGGTCTCCGACGGAATTCTGCACAAGCGGCGGGGGATCGGGATGTTCGTGAGTGAGGGCGCCCGGGGGCAGCTGAGGCAGCGGCGGCGCACCGCGTTCGCCGAGCAGTTCGTGGTTCCGCTGGTCAGTGAGGCCCGCAAGCTCGGGCTGGACCCGGAGGAGCTGAAGAACATGATTGACAAGGCCGGGCAGGAAACCGGCTTGGTGGGCATCACTCAGGAGGGGAAGCGATGAACGCCCTGGAGGACCGGAGCACGATCAGCATGGTCAAGGAAGCGGGGTCCGTCCGCGGGGTGGGGAAGCGGTACGGCGACTTCACCGCGGTCGGCGAGGTGAGTTTCGCGCTGCGGCAGAACGTGATTCACGGTCTGCTCGGGCGCAACGGGGCCGGCAAGAGCACGCTGATGCGGATGCTGGCCGGTCACGCGAAGCCCACCCAGGGCAGCGTCAGCGTGTTCGGCGGTGACCCGTTCGAGAACGACGCGATCACTCAGCAGATCTGCTTCTGCGCCGAGAACCAGGTCTATCCGGACTACTTCCGGGTGCGGGACGTGTTCACCGCCGCCCGGCTGCTCTACCCGACCTGGGACGCGGCCTATGCCGAGGAGCTCGTCGAGCTCTTCGAACTGCCGAAGAAGCGCCGGGTGGTCAAGCTTTCGCGAGGTATGCGATCCGCGGTGGGCATCGTCACCGGCCTGGCCTCAAGGGCTCCGCTGACCATGTTCGACGAGCCCTACCTGGGGCTGGACGCAACCGCGCGGCAGCTGTTCTACAACCAGCTGCTCGCCGACTACGCCGAGAACCCGCGCACCATCCTGCTCTCCACCCACCTGATCGACGAGGTGAGCGAGCTGATCGAGCACGTGCTGGTGGTGGACCGGGGTCAGCTGGTGATCGACGAGGAGGCCGAGCGGCTGCGCGGCCGGGCGATCACGATCAGCGGGCCGGCCGACACGGTGGACAAGTTCACCTACGCGATGACTCGTCTGCACGAGGAGCGGCTGCTCGGGCAGAGCCGGGTGACGGTCCTGGGCGACGCGGACGACCCGCAGCACGCCCGGGCGCTCGGTCTGGACGTGAAACCCGTTTCACTGCAGGAGCTCGTGGTGCAGAGCACCCTTCCGGGGAGTACAGGAGAAGAACGATGAACCGGGTTCTCAGCGCGGCACGGCTCCACCTGGTCAGTGGGCAGGCGATCACCGTGCCCTGGTCGATCATGGGCAGTGCCCTGGCCATCAATCTGGTGATCTTCGGGACGATCCAGGCCAAGGCCGGGGTGCAGGACAATCCGTCCAGCGGCGGTCTGGCCTCGCTCTACGCCGTGGTGCTGACGGTGTTCGTCCAGGCGATGAACAAGCCGCTGCAGTTCGCCCTCGGGCTCAGCCTGACTCGCCGGACGTATCTCCTGGGCAGCGCGGTCTTCGCCACCGCCCTGTCGTTCGGGTCCGCGCTGGTGCTGTACGCGCTGTACGGCATTGAGCGGGCCACCGACGGCTGGGGCGTGGACCTGTCCTTCTTCGGCGCCTGGGGGCTGGGCGAGGGGAATCCGGTCGTCGCGGTCCTGGGGTACGCCGCGCCGATGATGGCCCTGATCGCCTTGGGATCCCTGCTCGGCGGCCTCTTTGCCCGCTGGGGCATGATCGGGGTCTACGTCACCACGATCGCCCTGCTCGTCGTGGCCGGGGCGTTCGCCGTGATCATGACCTACGCCGAGGCCTGGACCTCGTTCGGCCACTGGTTCGCCGACCAGCCCACCGCCGCGCTCTACGCCGGTTACCCGTGGATCATCACGGCGCTCTTCGCCGGCGGGACCTACCTGGTGGTCCGCCGGGTCGCGGCCTGAAGGCCCGGAAACCTTGATCCACTGGGCCCCTGGTCGTGAGAACGGCGGATTCGGTTCCCTACCCGCGCGTTTCGCTGGGGTTACCGCGAAGGATGCGTTAGACCATGTCCTACCCCGTCAAGCCGATTTGGCCGCGGCACCGACCCCCATCTCACCCCGGGTACGGAGGCCGCGGCCAAGTCGGTGACGGGAGTCGGTGCCTAGTCGAGGAGCGCTTCGTACTCGCCGGAAGTCAGCAGCTTGGCGGTCGCCTCGGCCCGCACCGAGAACAGCCAGCCCCCGGCGTACGGGTCGGCGGCGATCAGCGCCGGATCGTCCACGATCGCCTGGTTCACCTCGGCCACCACCCCGGTGACCGGGGAGTACAGGTCGGAGACGGACTTGGTGGACTCGACCTCACCACAGGCATCGCCCGCGGTGACGGTGGTGCCGGCCTCCGGAAGGTCGACGAACACCACGTCGCCCAGGGCGTCCAGGGCGAAGGTGGTCAGGCCGATCCGGACCGGCTTGCTGGGCAGGTCACTGTCCGCGGTACCGGGCGCGATCAGCACCCATTCGTGCTCGGCGGTGTACAGGCGGTCGGTGGGGTGAGCCATCGGAACTCCTTCAACGAACTTCGGGAACGGAAAAGATCAGGAACGCCGGTAGAACGGGTACGGCGTGACGTCGAAGGGCAGCAGCGTGCCGCGCACGTCCACGCTCAGGGCCCGCCCCTCCACCGCTTCCTCGCGGTCGACGTAGGCCAGGGCGATCGGGCGCCCCAGAGTGGGGGAGAGGGCGCCGGAAGTAATGACGCCGATCGGCTCGCCGGCCGCGTTGAGAACAGGGTTACCCGCGCGGGCGGCCCGCCGGCCCTGGCCGCTGAGCCCGGTCAGCACCCTCGCCGGCTGGGTCGAGGCAGCCTGCGAAAGGGCCTCCTGCCCGACGAAACTCTTGCCCAGCTGAACAACCCGGCCGAGCCCGGCCGCGTACGGATCCGTCTCCAGGCCCAGTTCGTTGCCGTAGAGCGGCATCCCGGCCTCCAGACGGAGCGTGTCCCGGCAGGCCAGCCCGGCTGCTCGCCCTCCGGCGGCCTCGGTGGCGGCGTAAAGCGCCTGCCAGAGAACGGAAGCCTGATCAGCCGCCACGTAGACCTCGAAGCCGTCCTCACCGGTGTAACCGGTGCGGGCGAGCAGCACGTCCAGCCCGGCCAACCGCGCGGGCATGCACGCGTAGTACCGCAGAGCGGAGACCGAGGCGCCCAGAAGCCCTTCGACAATGGCCGTGGAGGCCGGACCCTGGACGGCGATCAGAGCGGTCTGCGCGGTCTCGTCGACGATCTCGGCATCGAAGGGCCGCACGCGCTCGGCCAGGGCCTCGGCGACCACGCCGGTGTTCGAGGCGTTGGCGATGACCAGGTACTCGTCCTCGGCCAGGCGGTAGGTGACCAGATCGTCGAGGATGCCACCGTTCTCGTCGCACAGCAGCGAGTACTTGGCCCGGCCGACGGCGATCGCCGAGAGCTTGCCGACCAGCGCGTGGTCGAGGACGGCGGCGGCCTGCGGCCCGCGCACCCGGATCTCCCCCATGTGGCTGAGGTCGAAGAGGCCGGCGGTGGTGCGCACGGCCTGGTGCTCGGCGAGCTCGCTGGTGTACTTCAGCGGCATCCGCCAGCCGGCGAAATCGGTGAGCCGGGCGCCCAGTCCGGTGTGCACGTCGAGCAGGGGCGTTGCCAGGGACCTGGCCTGGGACATCGAGCAGCCTTCCGGATCCGCGATCCCTCCCCGCTCTGTCCTGGGGACCTGAGAGCTTGGCCGGATCACCACGGGTGGCCCGGCACATCACCTTCGGTAAACCGGCATCGGGCCGGAAGTTCTCCAGAGGTGCCTCGTCGCGACGGTATCTGGGCCTGAGAGATTCCTGGGGAGGAGTTGCTCCTACGGCGCTTCCGCGGTGGCACCGCGGCAGGCTCTCCCGTCGCGCGTCGACGGCGTATTCAGTTGGGGTTGAGTCCGTCGACAACGGTAGCCGATGTCCGCCGGAGAAGGCCACCGGTGGCGCACCGGCCCTTTGCCGGGAACGTCCGGTCCGTGACCATTCATCCATCGACCGATGGAGGACGTCCATGCTTACGTTTGCGCACATCAGTGACCTGCACATCGACCTGGGCGACCGCGCGACGGCGCGGGCCGGACGGCTGGTGGGCCGGCTGGCGCTGATGCCGGATCTCGGCGCGGTGCTGGTCACCGGGGACATCGCCGATCACGGCACGGCCGAGGAGTACACGGTCGCCCGGGACCTGCTGGCCCGGCTCGAGGTCCCGGTGCTGGTGCTCCCCGGAAACCACGACGTCCGTGAGCAGTTCGGTCCCGGTCTGCTCGGGCGGGAGTCCTCCGGGGCGGAGATCAATCAACTGGTGACGATCGGGGGCACCGATTTCCTGTTGTGTGACAGTGTGATTCCGGGCCAGAGCGCGGGTCTGCTGAGCGAGAGCACGCTCACCTGGCTGAAAACCGCGCTGAGCGAACGGGACCCCGCCCGGCCGGCCCTGGTGGCCTTTCATCACCCGCCCGCGATGCTGCACGTGCCCTTCCTCGACCGGATCCGCCAGACCGGCGAGGAACGGCTGGCCGAGCTGCTCGGGCCGCACCCCGAAGTCGCCGCGCTGATCTGTGGCCATGCCCACACCGCGGCCGTCACCACCTTCGCCGGAAGGCTTCTGGTGGTCGGCCCCGGATGCGTCTCCACCACCCTGGCGCCGGTCGAGGCGGCGGGTCTGCTCGACCTGGAGGTCAATCCGGGATACGCCCTCCACATCCTTGGGGACGACGCCCGGCTGGTCACGCATTTCCGTACGCTCTAGCGGGCTTCCAGGGCCTCGCGCATCCGGCCGGTGATCTCATCCAGCACGGCCGTGCTCGCCGCGAAGTTCAGCCGGACCCACTCCGGACCGCCGCCATAGTCCGGTCCCGGGCTCAGCCGGACCCGGGCCCGGCGCCGGAAGAAGCCTCCGGCATCCTCGCCGAGGTCCGCCCCGGAACAGTCCAGCCAGGCCAGGTAGGTCGCATCGGGTGCCCGCAGGCTCACTCCGGGCATTTCCGCCACCGCCTTGCTCAGCCGATCCCGCTGGGCGAGCAGGTGGGTGCGCACGCCGGCCAGCCAGTCGTCCCCTTGTTCCCAGGCCGCCCGGGTGGCCTCGACGCCCAGCACGTTCGCCACCCCATGGATGTCCGGCGGCTCCGCGTCCCAGAGCTGACGCACCGCCTCGGGTCCGATGTGCGCGATGGCGGTGCGCAGGCCGGCAATGTTGAAGGCCTTGGTCGCCGACGTCAGCGTGACCGTGCGGGCGGCGATCTCGGGACCGAGGGCGGCGAAGGGGATGTGCCGGTTCGGCTCGTGCACCAGGTCGGCGTGGATCTCGTCGCTGATCACCAGCAGATCGTGCCGCAGGGCGAGATCGGCCAGCCGGTGCAGCTCTTCGGCGCCGAACGCGGTGCCGGTCGGGTTGTGCGGGTTGACCACGAGCAGCACCTTCGCCCGGCGGTTGGTCAAAGCCGCTTCCAGAGCGGAGAAGTCGTGTCGCCAGACGTCCCCGTCGAGCACCACCGGCAACCCGATGGCCTCACGCTTCATGGTCGGCAGGGTCGCGCGGAAGGGCGGGTAGTTGGGCTCCTGCAGGATCACGCCGTCACCCGGTTCGGTGGTCAGGTCGAGCAGGATCTGCAGTCCGGCGAGCAGGTCGGTGATGCCTCGCACCTGGGTCGGGTCGGGGCGCCAGCCGAACTGCCGCTGCGACCGCGCCGCGAACCCCTCGGCCAGCGGATGCCGGTCGAAAGGCCAGTCCGGGTAACCGAGATCACCCCGGTCGAGCACCTCGAGCACGCTCTGACGGACCACCGGGGCGACCGGGAAGTCCATGTCGGCGACCCAGGCCGGCAGCAGGTCGGCGCCCGGACGACGCCATTTCACCCCCTGCTTGGCGCGCAGCCAGGCCAGCGGGGGCTCGAACGCTGGGACGGTCGGCACCAGCGCGTCGCGGAGCCCCTCGAGCTGGCCGTGGTGCTGGGCCAGTTCTTCGTACACGTGCAGGAGGATTCCGCCCTGGGTCAGTTCCCGGTCCGGACCGCTGAAATTCGGGTCCGGGTCCAGGGCCGGGGGAGCGTCCGAGATCAGCTTCTCCAGATCGGCGTGCAGCCGGGCCTGGGCGGCGTCGAGCGCGGCGACCAGGTCGGCGGTGCTCCCGGTGGCCCGGAACTCGGCCTCGCGGTCCCGGTTCACCGGGCGCCCCGCGATCAGCGTTCCGCACCAGTAGTCGAGCACGCCGATCACGTGGGTGACCAGGCCGAACGGGCTGTTCGCGGTGGGCGTGGGGCGCTGGTTCACCAGCTCGTCGCCGAGCTCCAGGATCACCGCGCGCAGGCCGTCCAGGGCGCGGTCGGCGAAGTACCGGAAATCCTCGCCCGGTACTTCCAGGGCGGGCCGTGCTGCAGCTGGATTCGTCACGTCAGGACTCTAACCGCTGACGCGGCCAAAGTAACCAGTTAAGGTGGTTACATGTTCGTGTATGTCAGCAACCGCCCGAGCCTGGATCTGCTCGGCACCCTCAAATGGCGGCGCGACCGGCCCGAGGAGCAGCTGCACAGCCCGGCCGACGTCGAGTCCTGGACCCGGGGCTCCTCGCTCGGCCTCACCGTGCAGGCCGACCCGGCCGCGCTCGAGCGGGTCCGGCAGGTGCGCGAGTGCCTCTACCGGGTGATGACCGCGGTCCGGGGCGCGGACCGCCCGCTGCCGGAGGCCGACGTGGCCCTGCTCAACGAACTGGCGGCCGCGCCGGGCCCCCGGCTGGAACTGGCCGCCGACGGCCGGGTGACCCGCACGGGTACGATCGAGCAGTCGCTCGCCGCGCTGGTGCGGGATGCGCTCGACCTGATGGCCGGTCCCGATCTGGACCGGGTCAAGGACTGCGCCAACGACCGCTGCACCCGCCTGTACCTGGATGTCTCCCGGGCCGGCAGCCGCCGCTGGTGCGGGATGAGCGAGTGCGGAAACGCCGCCAAGGTGAACGCTTTCCGGGCTCGGCACCGTACCTGATGCGGTAACCCGTGAGCTCGGCGAAGGTGGAACACCGTGGAATACACAGCAGAACCCGTGGCGGTCGTCGGGGCCGGGGCGATCGGGATGGCGATCGGGGCGGCCCTGTACCGCGCCGGGCATCCGATCACGGTGTGCGGCGGCACGCCCGTGTCGGCCTTCGAGGTGACCGAGGGCGGTCGCACCGAGTCGATCCCGGTCACCCACACCACCGAGCCGGCCGAGATCAAGGAACACCGGCTGGTCGTGCTGGCGGTCAAGGCGCATCAGACCCCGGCGGTCGGCGAATGGCTCCGGGCCGCTGCCGACCCGGACACGGCGGTGCTGGTCGCGCAGAACGGGATCGAGCACCACGAGCGGGTCGAGTCCTACCTGGGCGCATCGTCGGTGGTGCCGGCCGGGGTCTACATCAACAGCGAGCGTCCCCAGCCGGGCGTGGTGGTCATCCACACCGTCGACGTGCCGGCCGACCTGGTGATCCCGGACGACGCGGCCGCCCTGCGCTTCCGGGAGCGGCTGGTGGCCGGCGGGCTGAAGGTCCGCGCCGACCCCGATTTCGTCACCGTGGCCTGGCAGAAGCTGCTGACCAACCTGGTCACCAACCCGATCACCGCCCTGACCCAGCGCCGGATCGAGGTGTTCCGGGATGCGGCCGTGGCCGAGTTCGCCGTTCGCCTGCTGGAGGAGGGGGCCGAGGTGGCCCGGGCCGCCGGCGCGGTGATCGCTCCCGGCCACGCCCGCGCCACGGTCACCTGGCTGCAGGGCTTCCCCGACGGAGCGACCACGTCCATGCTGCGCGACCGGCTGGCCGGCCTGCCGCTGGAGCACGATGCGATCACCGGAGCCGTGCTGAGGGCAGCGAGCCGCCACGGCATCGCCGTTCCCGCGGTCGAATCCGTGCACGCCCTCGTGGGTGCGCTGAACTGAACTCTGAACTGAGCTGTGCTCCGAATGCCCTACTGCGACCCGGAGCCGGTTACCTAGGGCTGTCCACGGTCCGATGACGGACCATGAGCACGACCACGCAGACCCCGGCGGAAGACCTGGACGAGGCTCCACCGCAGTCCCCGCCCACCCCGACCACCGAGCTGCTGCACGACATCGCCGAGGAAGCGCCGTTGCGCGACCCGGTCCGCCGGCGCCGGGTGCTGCTCGGGGCGGCCGGGTTCATCGTCGTGCTCGCTCTGGTGGTGGGCCTGCTGCGGCTGATCGGCCTGGTCGGCGGGGAGAGCGACGCGGAGAAGGACACGGCGGCGATCGAGAAGGTCCAGGCGCGGGTCCTGCCCGAGCTGCGGGGCCTGCTCGCGCAGCGGGAGACGTTCTTCGCCGCCGAGCGGGTCTACCTTCCGGCGATGAAGCAGGCCAACGCGGCCGTTTCGACCTATAACCGGCGCCCGGCCCGAGGCGCTCCCCAGCTGACCGCCCAGGTGGCGGCGCTGCAGCAGGTGGCCGAGGAGATGACGGCGCTCCGGACGAAGCTGGCCGATGCGAAGCCCACTCAGGGGGTGACCATGGACGCGCACGACTACCTCCTGGGGGCCGCCCGGGCCCTGGGCACCGATGCCGCCCACAACGCCGCGGCGCTGCAGAACCTGCAGAACCGGCAGAGAGGACGCACCCCGGTCCGGCTGGTCGCGGTGTCCGACGAGCACGCGCTGACCTCGATCAAGCGGATGAACAAGTCCCTGCTGAACGTGATCTCCGCGGTCCGGCTGCCGGTCTCCGACTTCGATCTGCCCGGTGGGACGGATCAGCACCAGGACGACCACAGCACCGCGATGTAGACTCGGGCCCATGTCCGGAATCTCGTGCACTCCGCCCGCTGGGCGTCTGGAGGTCCTCGGCGCGCTCGGCGCCGGCACGAGGTAGCTCTGCCCTCATGAAGCACGACATCAGTGGCTCCTTGCTGCCCATTTCCGGGCGCGGGGGCATCCGGACATCCCCAAGACATGAGGCCTTGCTGTGCGTTCCTTTACCGAGAAGCAGATCCGTACCTCCTTCGTGAACTCCACCCTGCGCGAACGGAAAGAGCTCGTCCTGCCCCCGGACTTCGCCGAGCTGGACTGGGCGAACCTGGACTACCTGGGCTGGCGGGACCACAAGATCCCCAGCCTCGGCTACGTCTTCGCCGAGGTCGACGACGAACTGGTCGGCGCCGTGCTGCGCCGGTCCGACGGGGTGACCCGCGGCCGCCCGCAGTGCAACTGGTGCGAGGACGTGACGCTGCCCAACGACGTGGTCTTCTTCAGCGCCAAGCGGGCCGGCCAGGCCGGTCGCAACGGCAACACCATCGGCACCCTGGTCTGCGCCGGATTCGAGTGCTCGGCCAACGTCCGGGTGCTGCCCCCGATCGCCTACGAGGGGTTCGACCGGGAGGCAGCCCGGGTGCAGCGGATCGAGGCGCTGCGGCTGAATGTCTATGCCTTTGTCCGCGCGGTCCGGCTGGGAGGGTGAACACAACCTTTTCCTGAGGTCCCGCGTCGTACCGAGGTGATGGTCACGTCCAGGTCTGCCGGCGCCTCGCCCGGGTTCGGCGACGAGCTCCCGGCACCCCCGGCCCTCTCCTCGGTCGACGCGGAGACCGCGGTCGAGCTGCTGTTCGACCGTTACCAGGGGCGGATGCTCCGGGTGGCGACGGTGCTGGTCGGTGATCCGGCGGTGGCCGAGGACGTGGTCCAGGACGCGTTCCTGGCCGTGCACAGCAGCTGGGAACGGATCCGGGACAAGGACGAGGCGGTCGGCTACCTGCACCGCAGTGTGGTGAACGGGGCGCGGTCGCGGCTGCGGCGCCGGTCGGTGGTGCTCCGGCTGGCCCGGCTGCGGCAGCACGACCAGATCAGCGCGGAGGACGCGGCGCTGAAGGCGCAGCTGCCCGGGCCGCTGACCGCGGCGATCGCGGCCCTGCCGCGGCGGGAGCGCGAGGCCGTGTTGCTGCGGCACTACCTGGACCTGTCGGAGAAGGAGACGGCGGACGCCCTCGGTCTCCGGCCGGGTTCGGTGAAAGGTTATGCGTCAAGGGGTTTGGCCAAACTCCGCAGCGTTCTGGAAGCGCCCGCCGAGAATTCGCGAGAGGAGCGTCAATGATGGACGATGATCAGCTCGGCTCGCGCCTGCGGGGGCAACTCGACCTGGAACTGGGTGACCTGAAACCGCAGCCGGATTCCCGGCAACGGCTGCGCCGGGGCCTGCGCAGGCGCCGACGGGCGCCCTGGTTCCGGGCCTCGGTCCTGGTGCCGGTGGCCACCGCGCTGGCCATTGCCGGGGTGGTGCTGGCCGTCCCGGCCCTGCTGAACCAGGACACCGCGGTTCCGGTCACGCCGGGCGGCCCACCGGCCGTCAGTACCTCCGCGACGCCCACCCCGATCTCCACAGCGGTCTCCACCGCGGTACCGACGGTGGCACCGACGACGACGCCGACCCGGAAGCCCAGCCCGGCCGAGCCGCAGCCCACGGCCCGGGCCACCGAATCCGAGCCCCAGGACCGGAAGGCCGAGAGGCCCTCCACGTCCGCGACCGTGGCCAAGCGGGCGCAGACCGGCACCGGAGCTCTCGCCACCCAAGCTCCAACCACCCAAGCTCCAACCACCCGGGCTTCCACGACCCAAGCTCCCACCCAAACTTCCACCGAGGATCTGACCCAGAGCCCGACTCCGGCCGCCCAGAAGTAGAAGTTCTTCCGGGGCACAACCTTTCACCGGGACTGGGAGTCGTTCAGGTAGTGGTTGCGGCGCCCGCCGGATCACCGGACGAACGACTCACGGAGGAACGATGCGCAAGACCAAGCTGGTGGCCGCGGTAGTGGTGGCGGCCGGGCTGCTGCTCGGGGTCTCGGGTACGGCGATGGCGGTCGGTCACGACTCGAAGCCGGCCCAGGCCCCTTCGGCGACCGCGACGGCGGAGCCCGCCCCGGCGACCGCGACGGCCAAGCCCGTCCCGGCCACCAGGGCCAAGGTCACCCAGGCCCCGACGACCGGGCCCAGGCGCTCGGCCACCCAGGCGCCGCGCCCGACGGCCACCGCCAGCACCGGGCGCACCAAGCGCTCCGCCACCAAGGCCGCGTCCCCGGTCCCGGCCACCACCCGGCCCAAGCAGTCCGCCAGCACCACCGCGGAACCCCGGCCGACGGCCGCCGCGGGCCCCCGGGACCAGGTCACCACGGCCAAGCCGGCCCGGCCGGTGGCGACCGACCCGAGCTTCACCGGCTGAACCAGGTGCGCCGAATCCCTCGTGGTCTCCCCGCCGGGCTCCGCGCCCGGCGGGGTGGCCCGCAGCTGCTGATCGCCGGGTTGATCGTGAGTGGCGCGGTCCTGTCCGGATGCTCGTCGGCATCCACCGGCGAAACCGCCCCGGCCACCCGGACCACCACCACGGACCCCGCTGCCCCGCAAAAGGTGGCCAAGGTCGTCAATACTTTCGAAAGCCTGCCCAAGGGCGACAGTCTGGTGGCGACCGCCACCGCGGCTAAGGTGCAGATCCATCGGTCGCCGGGCGGCGCGGTCGGCAAGACGCTGGACAATCCGCTCGAGATCGGTGGTCCGCTGACCTTTCTGGTCACCGGCCAGAAGGGCAACTGGCTGAAGGTGCATCTGCCGATCCGGCCGAACGGGGCCACCGGCTGGATCGACGGGAACCAGGTGAAGCTGTCCACCACGCCGTACCGCGTGGTGGTCTCGATGAAGAAGCACCGGCTGGATCTCTTCGAGGAGGGACGCCGGACCGCCCGGTACCCGGTTGGGGTGGGTAAGTCCACCACTCCGACCCCGCCGGGCGAGTACTACCTGACCGAGCTGATCCGGCCCTCGAACCCGGACGGCGTCTACGGGCCGTACGCCTTCGGTCTGTCGGCCTTCTCGGAGACTCTGAAGAGTTTCGCGGGCGGCCCCGGGCAGCTCGGGCTGCACGGCACGAACGAACCGGACAAGGTGGGCACCGACGTCAGCCACGGCTGCATCCGGCTCACCAATGACGTGATCAGCAAGCTGGCCCGGACCCTGCCGCTGGGCACCCCGGTGCAGATCGAGGCCTGAGCGGAACGGCCCGGCGGTTACTCGTCCGGACCAGGCACTGGGCCGGGTGGGTGGAACCCGGTCCAGTGCCGTGACGTTCAAGTACCTCTCCGCACATGCTTGAGCCATGGACGAACTGAACCGCCTGGCCGGCATCCTCGAGGTCTGCGCCGACAAACTGGAGATCCTGTCCAGTCACGTCGAGATGCGGGTGAAGATCGACGAGCTGTTCGCCGACCTGCGCAGCCACCCGGACCTGGCCTACCTGGACACCCAGTTCGAGGGTTTCTACAGCTAGGTCAGGGACGGAACAGCCCCGCCAGCACCTTCATGTCCGCGGCCCAGGCCTGACCCGCCTCCGGTCCGGCCGGCGGGGGAGGGGTACTCAGCACCGCAATCGCCTCGATCCCACTGGCCCGCGCGGCCAGCAGGTCGCTCGAGGAATCGCCGATCATCGTGCTTCGGGTCGGGTCCGCGTCCAGGGCCCGCAGAGCCCGCAGCAACGGCGTCGGATCCGGCTTCATCAGCCGCGGATCCGGATCGCGCCCCTCGACGTGCCGCACCAGAGAAGTCAGCCCGTGCTGATCCAGCGCCGCCCGAACCGCCTCGGCGCCGTTGTTGCTGACGATCGCCACCGGCCGCCCGCTCGCCGCACAGGCCTCGAGAAAGTCCACCACCCCGGGCGTGACCGGAGCCAGGCCGGCCGCGTCCACCTCGGCCTCCCGCACCGACGCGTCCACCCGTGCGGTCAGCTCGGGGTAGATCTCGCAGACCCCGTCGAGCAGGTCCAGCGGATCGTCGATACCGGTCAGGTCCTCGTCCACCGGCCCGTCGACCAGGCTCCCGAGCTCGTCCAGCAGCGCGGCCGCGATCACGTCCGGCGGCAGCCCGGCGAACAGGTCGCAGACCGGGCCGTCGAAGTCCAGCAGCACGAACCGGGTCGCCGAGACCAGCTCGGCCAGGCGCTCTTCCTCGTCCATAAGCCAAAAGCGTAGCCCTCGGCCGTTCGCCCGAGACCGACGAGTACGTTCGGCTACCCCGGAGTTCGCTTCTACCGTAGACGGTCTGGCGGACGAAGGGGACCGGGCCGGTGCTGAAGAGACTCGTGGTCGCGATCCTCGCCATGGTCCTGCTCGCCGGGTGTTCGGGAACGCAGCCCGGCCCCACGCTGGCGGCCCAGGAATCCCGTCCGGGGGTCTCGGCCGCGGTCGGGGCGGCCGGCGGTCGCGTGGTCGTCCCGGGCGGCCCCACGGTGGACGTACCAGCGGGTTCGGTGTCCGGCTCCGGCCGGCTCGTCGTCCGCAAGGCCATGCCCGACCACCTCGCACCCACCTCGCCCTCCCCGTTCCTCGGGGTGCTCGACGCCTACGAGTTCGCGCTCGAGGGCGCCCGGCTGACCGGGCCGGTGCGGCTGACCTTCCCGGTGCTGGTCCAGCCGCTGCCGAAGCAGGCCGACGCCGATGCCGCGGTAGTGCTCGGGCACTACGACCCGACGGCGAAGAGCTGGAAAATCGCCCCGGCTCAGTACGATCCGGACAAGCGGGTGATCACCGCCGAGGTGTACGAGTTGTCCTGGTGGAACCCGTTCGCCTGGGACTTCGCCGCCCTGCGCAATGCGGTCGCGGCGGATTATCGTTCCGCTCTGGCGGTTTCCGCCCCTGCGCCGGAATGTGAGCACGAGAACGAGGCCCGGCAGGCCGGTATCCAGCTGAAGGCCGCGGAAAGCGATCGGATCGCCTGGTGCTACGGCCTGGGGACAGACGGACCGATCCTGAAAGTGGTCAACCAGCAAGGTTATCCGATCACGCTGAGCTTCCCCAAGGCCTGGCGGTTCAGTGACGACGAGACCGGGGTGCGGCTGCCCGCCGAACTGAGCGGGCTGTTCCCGCAATCTCAAGGAAAGGTCCTGATCGGCGGCGGTTCCAGCGTCGAACTCCGGCCCAGCGTGCTCGCACCCGGCGGCCTGGTCACCGCCCGCAGCGACGACACCGCCTTCCTGGCCCTGGCTCTCGCCCTCGGCCTGGACACCTTCCGGATGGCTTCCAACGGGGTGCCGGGAGTGCCTGCGGCTTCGCCGCCGACCTCGCAGAAGGTGCTCGAGCAGGTACTCGGGGATGCGTGTCTGAAGCCGTACCGGCAGCAGGCCGACCTGGTGGTCAAGGACGTGGACGCGGCCCAAATCCAGGCCCGGCAGGCCCAGTCCGCCGGATTCGGCTGTCTGGAGCAGGCGTGGCGTAAGCAGTACCAGCTGGCCGGGCCGGCCGGGGACTTCACCGCGGTCGCGCTGACCTGGCTGAGCAGCGGGATCGGGGTGCTGCTGGACGGGGTCACCGGGGTGGCCGACGGTGCGGTTTTCGTTCCGCAGTGGACGATCCGGGTCACGGCGGCGCCGCCCGCCCCGCAGGTGGTGGGGCTGGGGTGAACCGGCCTCAGCCCAGCGCCGCCCGCAGCAGGCTCGGGTGGTCGGCGATGTTCGCCACCGACACCTGCACGGTGCCGTCCGGCCCGGTCACCTGGAGCCGGACGTCGCCGATCCGGGTGCTCAGCCAGGTGCTCAGCGCCCCGGCCAGCACCTCGTGGGTCCGGTCGTCCGGCAGCACGATGGTGAGATCGGGCTCCGGCCGGTCGCCCGGCTCGCGGAGCAGCGGCGCGGCCCGGAGCCGCGGCTCCAGCTGCAACCAGGTCTCCAGCGAGGCCAGGAGCTGATGGTCGGGCTCGCCCCACACCGACATGCGCACCTGCATGGCCGGATGCTAGACCCGGACCCGCCCCCTACTGTCGGGTTCGCCTGAGGATGGGCCGGATTCACGCCTCGCTGTCGGCCCCGCCGGAAACGGCGCATCATGGGGTGATGCTGGACAGACCGGGGCCGTCCGTAGCCGCCACCCTGGCTGCCCGCGAGCGGGACCACTGGCCGCACCCGCCGCCGGGCGTCTCCGAGCAGGGTCTGCAGCAGGCCGTCGCCGTCCTCTGCCTGGTCGGCTCCGACTCCGAGACCGAGACGCTGGCAACCCTGGTCGCCACCCACGGTCTGGACGGAGTGCCCCCACGCCGGCTGGCCGCCCTCGCCCGGCTGATCCAGCAGCTCTACCCCAGCCCCGGTTCCCGCCTCGATCCCGGCGGGGTCTCGGCCCCGGAGCCCGCCCTCCTCGCCCAGGCACTGATCGTCCCGGTGCTGGAAGCGAACCCCCAGCTGCGCCACCGCCTGTTCCGCGACCTCGACCAGCGCCGGCTGCCGCGCGTGCTGGCGCTGCTCGCCGCGGCCACCTCCGAGACCTTCGCCGAACAGCGTCCTCTGCTCCACGAACTTCTCCAGGGCCGCACCCTGACCGTGGACCAGTTGCTCAGCACGCTGGCCGCGGTCGAGCCCTCCCCGGCCGGGCGCGAGGTGATGGCGATCGTGCTCGCGCACACCCGGATCGAGGAGCCTGAGATCGAGGCGGTGGCTGAGGCGTTCGGCCCCGAGGCGGTCGAGGCCCAGGTCGAGATCGCCCGGCGCCGGGTGGACCTGCTGCTGCGGGCCCGGCGCGATCCTTCCGACGCCCGGCTGGTGCACGCCCGGCTGCTCGGCGCGCTCGGCCGGGACCAGGAAGCGCTGGCCGTGATCGAGCGGGTGCTGGCCACTCCCCGGCCGGCCTGGCAGTACCGGCGCGCCCAGACCTTGCTGCAGCGGGCCCGGCGGCTGCGGGAGGAACTGCGCGAGCGGGCCCCGGACCAGCCCTGAACCTGCGGTTTGATCACATTCTGCTACGGTTTTCGCAGCTCACCGACCTGAGCGCGTCAGAATCCCCGGCAACCGGAGCTCACGGTGATCGCGCTTCTTCTCGACCTTTCCAACATTCTCGGCGGCCTGCTGATCGGCCTGGCCCTGCTGCGGATGCTGCCCCGCGTAGGTGACCCGGCCGGGCGGTGGATCCCCCGGCTCGAGCCGTTCGCCTGGATCGTCGGCGTCGTCGCCCTGGTCACCGGCGGATACTACCTGCTGGTGCACCTGATCTCCGGGCCGCACGTCTTCCACTTCGAGGTGGTGGCGATCGCGGTCGGCGTGATCCTGCTGTGGGACCGGCTGACCAAGCGGCCCTCGCTGCTGGGCCGGTACGGCGACAGTGCCGAGGGGGCCGGGCTGGTGCTCGCCATCTTCGGGCTGATCGCCGTGGTGGTCGGTATCCAGGGGCTGTTCACGCCGAACTAGGCGTCGTGCCGGCGGGGGCGGGATCCGGGGCATCGGCGACCGCCCCCACCGACGGGGATGAACCTCTCAGTTCCGACGGTCGTAGGTCAATTGAGGACGCGCAGAAGAAACCACCGGGCTTGAGGACGAATTAATCGCACCGATTTTGGTTATTGGCAGCGCCGCCTGACCCACGTCGGGTCCGCCCACCAGGGCAACCATCCGCAAACCGGACGTCACCCAGCGTCGTCACCGCGAGCGTCCACCGTTAGGTAAAGGCCTTGAGGTGCACCGGAGGCTCCGAAGGCCGCGAGAATTGAACCGGCCCTAACTCTGGCTTCCCTGCATTTCGCGATACAGCGGCTCCCAGCGGGCCCGGCGCTCGGCCTCGGACTGTTCCCACCACGGGGTGCCGCGTTCGCCGAGGGCGACCTTGGCCCGCTGAACCCGGTCCCGGGCGGCCCGTTCGGCTGCCTGGTCCTGAGCCTTCAGGGCCTGGCCGACCGCGCGGCGGGCACTCATCAGTTCCTTGCGCAGGGTGGCGGCCACGTCATCGGGCAGATCCGGATCGGTGGCCCGCCACTTGCGTCCTTTGATCAGGACGTGGTGCCCGTCCGGCGTGACTTCGGGCTCCGGCACGAACGCCGCCTAGGCGTCCTTGACGATCTGCGCGGCCACCTCGTGCAGCTGCTCCTGGTCGGGGGTGAAGGCCTTGGCCACGTCCGGGTGCAGCCCGGTCTTCGTCGCCTTCAGCAGCTCGTCCTCGACCGCCGCCACGCTCTCGCCGTGATAGTGGTCGTCCACCTTCGTCACGGCGTTCTGGAGCGCGGAGGTCAGCTGGTCCTCCAGCGGCTCGCGGAGTTTCTCCACGGACCCGAGCGAGACGGTGGGATCGAGCTTGACGCGCGGGGAGACCACGGGTCCTCCAGGCTGAGGGTGGCTGACGATCTGGCCAGTATGCGGGTGAGAGATCATTCCGGCATCCGGGCCGAGGTGCGCTCCGGTCCCGGGGCGGCTCAGAATGGCACGGCCAGGAAGATCGTCGAACCACAGAAGGTGATCATGGAACCGTTGTCGTTGATCCTCACGGCGGTCGTGGCGGGGGAGTCCAAGTCCGAGTCGAGCACCATGCAGGCCGAGGTGGCGGACGATTTCAGTGCGCTGCACGCCGCCCTGCGGGCGCGGCTGGCCGGGCACGACGACGCGCTGTCGGCGTTGGAGGGGTACATCGACCACCCCGAGGCGCACAAGGAGACGTTGGTCAAGGGTCTGCAGCAGGCCGGGGCCACCGGTGACGGGGACGTGCTGCGGCTGGCCGCGAAGGTGATGCAGAGCCTGGACCCGGAGGGCGCCGCCAACGGCAACTACGTCCTCGACCGGGGCTAGGGCCTGGTTTCCCGGGGCCGGTGGACCCGCGCGGTTACTTGAGCGTCGGCCCCCCGCGTCCCTAATCTGACGGGTCATGCGCATCCACATCACCAGCGTGTTCGTCGACGACCAGCAGAAGGCGCTGGAGTTCTACACGGGGAAACTGGGTTTCGTGGTGAAGAACGATGTGCCGCTGGGCCAGGACCGCTGGCTGACCGTCACCGCCGCCGACGACGCGGACGGGGTCGAGCTGCTGCTCGAGCCCTCTCGGCACCCGGCCGCGTCGCCGTTTCAGCAGGCTCTGGTCGCCGACGGCATCCCGTACACGAGCTTCGCGGTGGACGACTGCCGGGCCGAGTTCGAGCGGCTGCGCGACCTCGGGGTGAGCTTCACCCAGGAGCCGGCCGAGATGGGCCCGATGACGATGGCCGTGCTCGACGACACCTGTGGCAACCTGATCTGCATCACCAGCACCAGCAGCTAGAGCAACCCCGCGGGGCCCGCGTTGGCGTAGTCGTCGGCAATCCAGACCACCTCGCGCCCGGCCCTTTTCAGCAGGCTGGCGGCGATCGCCGAGCGGTAGCCGCTCAGGCAGTGCACCCAGAGCTCGCCCGGGGGCAGGGTCTGGAGCCGGCTGAGCAGCTGGTGCAGCGGAACGTGGGCGGCGCCGGGCACGTGGCTGGCCTGGTGCTCGTCGTCGCGGCGGACGTCGAGCACGGCGATCCGGCTCGCTTCCGGTCCGTGCAGGGCGGCGGCCAGGTCGCGGAAGTCGGCCTTGCGGTAGGTCTCCGGGGCGGCGCCGTCCAGGGAGAGCCGGACCGGGTCGCCGACCGCGGTCGCGTCCGGCCGGTCGATGCCGATCCGGACCAGCTGGCGCTGGGCCTCGGCGATCTGCTCCTGGTTCTCGCCGATCAGGGTGACCGGGTCGCCCCAGGGCATCAGCCAGCCGAGGTAGGTGCTGAACTGGCCGCCCAGGTCGATGCTGACCGTGCCGGCCAGGTGCCCGGCGGCATAGGCGGTGCGGTCGCGCAGGTCCACCACCCACTCGCCGGCGGTGATCCGGCGGTGCAGCTCGGCGGGCTCGACCGGCTCGGGCACGGAGAGGTCGACCGGGGCCGGGCCCTGCCGGTTCCGCACGCCCATGTGCACGTAGTACGCGGGGTAGGCGCTGAGACCGGCCACCAGGCGGGCGACGAACGTGTCCTCGTCCCCCTCCAGCAGCGCGTCGTTCTGCTTCTTCTGCTCGCCGATCGTGCTGGCGTCGCCGCCGCTCGCGGCCCCGGCGGAGCAGAAGCTGCCGAACCCGTGGGTCGGCATCACCTGAACCGCGTCGGCCAGCTCGTGGGCCAGGCGATGGGCCGAGCGGTACTGGGCGTGGGTGAGCTCCACGGTGCGGGCCGGATCGACCAGGTCGGTACGGCCGACGCTGCCGAAGAGCAGCGAGCCGCCGGTGAACACCACCGGGTCGGAAGCACCGTCCTCCACGACGTAGGCCAGGTGCGTGTCGGTGTGCCCCGGGGTGGCCAGCACCCGGACCCGTAGGCTGCCCGCGGCGAGCTCGTCGCCGTCCTGCAGCGGGCGGCGCTCGAACTGCACCGGGTCGGCGGCGTTCACCCCGTACTCGGCGCCGGTGCGCCGGGCCAGCTCGTAACCGCCGGTGACGTAGTCGTTGTGGATGTGCGTCTCGAGGACCAGCACGCAGGTCAGGGCGCGCTCGGCGAGCAGGTCGAGCACCCGGTCGATGTCCCGCTGCGGGTCGATCACGATCGCGCTGGTGCCGTCGTGGGCGATGTAACTACGGTCGCCCAGCTCGCTGGTCTGGAGGACGTCCACCTGAGTCACGTGCCCACGCTCCCCGCGCAATTGCCGGTTGATCCGAATGTACGTACATTAAGCGGCGGGCGAAGGGGTGGGCAACTGTGACCGGTTCGGATGTCGTGAGTTCGGATGTCGCGGGTTCGGATGTGCGGGTGCCGGGTCCGGGTGCCTGGAGCGCGGTGATCGATCGCGGGGCGGCGCTGCCGCTGTGGGCCCAGGTGCACGCCGACCTGCGCCGCCGCCTCACCGAGGAGCAGTTCACCGTCGGCTTCCCGGGCGAGCTGGCCCTGGTCGAGGCCTACGACGTGAGCCGGCACACGGTCCGCGAGGCGCTGCGCCGGCTGCGGGACGAGGGTGTGGTGATCGCCGGGCGCGGCCGCCGGCCCCGGATCGCCCCGGGCACCCGCCGGATCACCCAGCCGCTCGGCGCGCTCTACAGCCTCTTCGCCTCGGTCGAGGCGGAGGGGCTGGAGCAGCGGTCGATCGTGCGGGTCCGGGAGATCCGGCAGGACCCGGAGATCGCGGTCCAGCTGGCCCTTCCGGAGCAGGCCGAGCTGTTCTACCTCGAGCGGGTCCGGCTGGCCGCGGACGAGCCGCTCGCGCTGGACCGGGTCTGGCTTCCCGCCGACCTGGCCCGGCCGTTGGTGGACGTGGACTTCGGGCACACGGCGGTCTACCGGGAGCTGGAACGCCGGTGCGGGGTCCGGCTCGGCGGTGGCGAGGAGATCATCCACGCCGTGGTGCCGTCCCGGATCGACCGCGAGCTGCTGGACATCGGTTCCGGAGTGGCCGCTTTCGCGATCGAGCGGCGCACCCAGGGCCCGAGCGGCCCGGCCGAGTACCGCCGCACCCTGGTCCGCGGCGACCGGTTCGCGGTGGCCGTGCAGTTCTCCACCGGCAACGGATACCGGCTCGCGCTGTCCACCACGGCCGGCCCGGCGTCATGATCCATCCCGGCTTGCGGGAATGATCGACTGCCCCAATGGTGGGCCTATCGCATTCCTTTACGCAGCCGAGGGAGAGCCGAAATGCCTTTCACGTTCCGCAAGCGGATCAATCTGCTCCCGTTCCTGCGCCTGAACGTCTCCAAGTCCGGCACCAGCCGGACCTGGCACATCGGCCGCTGGTCGTGGAACTCGCGCAACAAGCGGCACTCGGTGGACCTGCCGGGTCCGGTGAACTACCAGACCAAGCGTCGCTGACCGTCCCCGCCGGGGATCCGTGGGCCGGTCTTCCGGGCGATCAGTCCGGAGACCGGTTCACGGCTCCGCGGTGACGTAGTGCGCGAAAACCGGCCCCAGCCAGACGGCGAGCGTCTCGTCGTCCATTTCCTGCAGCGTGGGTACCCCGATGATGTACCGGGCCACCGCGATCCCGATCAGCTGCCCACCGATCAGCGCTGAGCGCTCGGTCGCGCGATCGGGAACCAGAACACTCAGGGCCGGGGCGACCTGCTCGGTGAAGATGGTGATCAGCGATTCCCGGGCCGCCGGGTTCGAGGTCGCGGCCCGCAGCAGCGGCAGCAGCGGCCCCTCCGGGCCCCAGAACCGGGAGAACACCGGGACCAGCGTGGCCGCCAGCCGGTCCGGCGCGATCCCGGTCAGGTCCGGGATCTCCACGTTCAGCGCCGCGGCCGCCTCGAAAAGGCCGTTCTTGCTGCGGAAGTAGTGCATCACCAGCGCCGGGTCGACCCCGGCGGCCGCGGCCACCGAACGGATCGTGGTCCGGTCGAAGCCTTGCGCGGCGAACTGCAGGCGCGCCGCCCCCAGGATCGCGGCCTTCGTCACCTCGGCGTCCCGAGCCCGTCCCTCACTCACCCGGCGAGCCTACCGGACTGCGTTCAACACCTGTTGACATCCCTCGACCGGCGAGTACCGTCTAACTCAACGCTTGTTGAACGAGGAGACGGTGATGACGCAGCAGGAGATCGACGTGGTGGTGATCGGCGGGGGCCCGGTCGGGCTGACCGCGGCCGGCGACCTGGCCCGGCTCGGCCGGACGGTGACCGTGCTGGAGCGCTGGCCGCAGATCAATCCGTCCAGCCGGGCCTTCGCCACGATGGCCCGCACGCTGGAGGTGCTGGACAACCGAGGGCTGGCCGACGGCCTCCTGGAACTGGGGACCACCACCAAGACGGTGAGCCTTTTCGGTGGCGCCCGGCTGGACCTGTCCCGGCTGCCCTCGCGCTACCCCTTCGCCCTGGTGACCCCGCAGACCAACGTCGATCAGGCCCTCGGGCAGTACGCGACGGAGCAGGGCGCCACGGTCTTGCGGGGGATCGAGGCGATCGGCGTGGAGCAGGACGCCGACGGGGTAACCGTTACGGCGAAGGAGAAGGACGGCGACCAGCGCCAGGTCTTCCGTGCTCGCTATGTCATTGCGGCCGATGGCGCCCACAGCACCGTCCGCCAGTTGCTCGGCGTCGAATTCCCGGGCCGGGCGTCGATCTCATCGATGGTGCTGGCCGACGTGAAGCTCTCCGCGGGGCCCGCCGACGGTGGCCTGGCGCTCGGAAATACCTCGGAGAGTTTCGCTTTCCTGGCTCCGTACGGGCGTCACGACCCGGACGGCAGCTGGTTCCGCTCGATGACCTGGGACCGCGGTCATCAGGTGGCGGACTCCGTGCCGGTCGGCGAGGAGGAGGTGGTCCGGGTGCTGAACCGGTCGATGGGCCGGGACGTCGGGGTCGTCGAGGTGGGCTGGCACTCCCGGTTCCACAGCGAGGAGCGGCAGATCGCGTCGTACCGGGCGGGCCGGGCGTTCTTCGCGGGGGACGCCGCGCACATCCACTCGCCGATGGGCGGGCAGGGGATGAACACCGGTATTCAGGACGCGGCCAACCTGGCCTGGAAGCTGGACGCGGTGCTGGCCGGCGCCCCGGACGCGGTGCTCGACACGTATCAGTCCGAACGGCATCCGATCGGCCGCCGGGTGCTGTTCCAGTCCGGAGCGCTGGTGCGAGCCGTCACCCTGCACTCAGCGGTTACCCGGAAGCTCCGGGATGTGGTTGCCCCGCTGATCCTTTCGCTGCCAGGGGTGCGCGACCTGGTGCCTGGAAGTTTCTCCGGAACGGGTCTGCGGTATGGACGTCGCCGGGGTGAGCACAAGCTGGTCGGCACCCGGGCTCCCGGGCTTCAGCAGGATCTCGAGTGGGTCCTGATCATCGGGCGGGAAGACATTGCGCCCGAGGGAATTACGGTGACCAGGCGAACGGACGACGGTCCCGCCCGGCTGGTCCGTCCCGATGGGTATGTGGCCTGGGCCGGGTCGCTTGAGGACGCGGACGGCTGGCAAGGCGCTCTGGCCCGGTGGACGGGTGGTGCGTCCACGAGTGGGCCGAAGCCCACCGCCCGGCCCCGTCCTGGCCGGCAGGCCGGCGGCAGGACGTGGCCGGGCGGTGGAGGGTCCGACCCTGGGGCGGCCAGGGCCGGATTCTTTTCCCTCTAGAGGAGGGAGTCCTGGGTGATCGCGACCGCGCCCTTGCTGGGCACGGTGACCCGGGCCTGGCCGTCGGCGCCGACCTTGACGCTGGTGCCGGCGCAGCTGCTGCCGTCCACCCCGCCGGTGGTCAGGTCGCAGTAGGTGCCCGCGGCCAGGCCGGTGCTGAACGTCTGGGTCTTGGCCGCGCTGCCGTTGTTCAGCGCCGTCCAGCCGAGATCCCCACGGCTGAAGGAGATCAGGTTGGCCCCGTCGTCCGACCAGTTCTTCACCGCGGCGCTGCCCACGCTGTTGCGGAAGGCCACCATGCCGAGCACCGCCGGGTCACGGTCCAGGCAGTTCCAGGCGGAGCTGCTGCAGTCGGTGTCGCTGACCAGGCCCGAACCGGCGGCCGGGGGTGAATCGTCCTTGGCCGCCCAGGCGAAGGACGCGTAGACCTGCGCCCGGCCGTAGTCGTCGGCCAGCACGAACTGGGTCGCGAGCCGGCTGGTCGCGGCGTCCTTGTAGCTCAGCGAGTCGCCGCTGCGGTCGGTGTCGTGGTTCATCACGAAGGTGAGCGACTTGTCCGACGGGATCAGGTCGTCCCCGAAGCTCTTCAGCGACGAGATGCTGCCGGTGAAGGCCTGCTTCAGGTCGACCGAGGCGTCCAGGCCGAGCACGCTGCCGAGGTCGGTGTAGGCGGCCTGGGACAGCTCACCCTTGCCGCCGAACACCTCGTACGCCATGTAGGGGGCGGTGCCGTCCACGGTCTGGTCCAGCCCGGCGACGATGGCCTTCAGGTCGGTCAGCGGGATGTGCTTGGCGGCGTCCACCCGGAAGCCCGAGACCCCGTACCCGAGCAGCTTGTTCAGGTAGGTGTCGATCGCGCCGCGGACGTAGCTGCTCTCGGTCTTCAGGTCCTCCAGGTTCGACAACCGGCAGAAGTGCACCTGGGCGACGTTGTCGTAGTCCTCGACCGTTCCCGAAGCCGAAGGGCAGTCGCTGTCGGTGTGGAAGTCGTCCTTCGTGTAAAGGCCGGGGTAGTTCGTCGGGGTGTACGAATTCCCGCTGTAGGAGACCGGGTTGCCCGCGTCGGCGCCGGTCATGTGGTTGATGACCGCGTCCACGTAGACCTTCACCCCGGCGTCCCGGCAGGTCTGCACCATGGCCTTGAACTGGGTCTCGTTGCCCATCCGGCTGTTCAGGTCGTAACCGGCCGGCTGGTACACCTCCCACCACGGGTGGGTGCTGCCGCTGAGCTTGATCGAGTCCTGCGGCGGGGCCACCTGCACGCCGCCGTACCCGTTGGGGCCGAGCACGGTGGTGCACTCCTTGGCCACCGAGGTCCAGTTCCACTCGAACAGATTCGCGATGACGTCACCCGACTTCACCGCGGGCGTCTGAGGGGTGGCCTTCGCCGTCGGTTCCACGGAAGCCGCAGCAGAGGACGCCGGGGTCGCCACCGGGGTGGACGTCGCGGTGGCAGCGGTGGTGGCGGTGGTGGTGGCGGCTGCGGTGGTCGTGGCGGCCGCGGTGGACGTCCGATCGCGACCGGGACGGCTGCCGTGGCTCGGCCAGGCTTGCGCAGCGGTGACCGACACCCCGATCACGAGGACGGTTGTCGCACCGGCGATCGTGGCGATCCGCCGGCGGCGCTGTTTCGCAGAACTTGCTGGACCTGGGCTCACGGCGGTGACCCTAACAGCCCCAAAACGGGCAGAGGCTAGGCAAATTCTGGACAACCGTCCGACTACCCGGTGTTGCTTAACCGTCCGGTTCGGGCGGGCAACCGCATGGTTTGCAGCGACATCGGCTTTCGGTTCGGCCTCACTGAAATCGCAGACTTAGCGTGCTTTTAGCCCTCGGCGGTTCATCCGGCGGCCGATTGTGATCGAGCTCACTTCATGGCCGGGGACCGGTAGATCGGCGCGATCCGGGTTCCGTCCAGCCAGGCGGTGAGCCGGGCGGCCTCGGCGTCCAGGGCGCTGCGGGCCGGCGCCGGAATTTCCTCCACCAAACGTACTTCCACCTGACCGGCCGCGTCCTGGATCCAGCAGCCGACCATCCGGCCGTTCACCCAGGCGCTGGTGCCGACGTTGCCGCGGGTGTCGAACAGCCGGCCCTGGTGCGGGCCGAGGTAGAAGTCGCGCCCCTGCCAGCCCATCACGGTCGGGTCCAGCACCGGCAGCAACGAGACCCAGGGGCCCGGATCGGCCACCTCCTCGAGGTCGTCCGGGAGCAGCCAGGCCGCCGCCCCGTTCTCCAGGCGGACCGCGACCGCCCCGATATCGGACAGGGCCTTCCGGACCACGGCTTTCGTCGACCCCAGCCACCAGACCAGATCGTCCTCGGTGCCCGGCCCGAACGAGAAGAGCCACCGGCGGATCAGTTCGCGGTACCCGGCGGCCGCATCGGTCATCGCCGGGACGGCGCCGAGCCAGGCCGAGGTACGGGTCCACCGCGGCCGGGAAGCCGTCCAGCGTCCCTCATTGGTGCCCCTGACGATCTCCGCCGAGGCTCCGAGCTGGGTGAGAACGCGCGGCCCGGACCACATCTCGCCTGACGTCCCGGACACCTTCACGTCGATCCGCGGCACCGCTCTGCGCACCTGCGCCGCGCTCAGTCCTTCGGGGGCCTTCTCGAGCACGGCCAGCACCTCGGCGCGCGCCGCCTCCAGCCAGCCCTCCCCGTCCTCGGCCAGCCCGGTCCTCACCACATCGCGCGTCATCCGGGCGCGTTCGGTCGCCGCCACCCGCGCCGAAGCACTCGGCCACACCGACGGAAGCAGATCCCGGGGGAACACGAACAGCGTGCGCCGCATGGCCAGTTGCTTCACCAGCGTGCGGTCCTCGTACAGAGCCCGGTCCAGGTCGGCGACCGGCGCCGAGTCGGTGCGGGCCCAGCAGGAGAGATACGGCGTGGGCGGCTCGGTGGCGTGAAGCGCGGTCAGGGCGCGGGTGACGGCCTCGGCGGAGTCGGCCCGCGAGCCGTCGGCCAGCGCGTGACGGACCGCCAGGCGGGAGCGGCGTTCGGCATCGGTGACCAGGCGCACCCGGTCATCATGGAGCCAGTGCCGGATCACGCACCAGTTGCCCGGCTGCGGGCAGGTCAGTGAGGGGCGTCTTCACTGACCTGCCCGCGAGCGGTCAGGCGACGGCGACCGCTTCCTCGTCCTCCGCCTCGGTGCTCTTCGACTCGCCGATGGAGTGGACGTAGAGCCCGGCGCCGGCGGCCAGCAGGGCGGCGACCGCGCAGATGGTGAACAGCACCCGGTAGCCGCCCAGCGAGGGCAGTTCCGCCCCGCCGACGGTCATCGTGATCGCGGCCAGGATGCTGCCGCCCAGGGCGCTGGCCAACGTGCTGCCCAGCGACCGGGACAGGGTGTTGATGCCGTTGGCGGCGGCCAGGTCGTGGGCCGGGGTGTGGTGGTTGATCAGGGCGGGCAGGGACGCGTAGCCCACCCCGCTGCCGGCCCCGATGACGGTGGCGCCGACGATGATCATCCACAGGTCGCCGGTCAGGAAGATCCGGATCAGCAGGCCGGCCGCGATGACGGTGCCGCCCAGGGCCAGCGTCCGG
This sequence comes from Kineosporia aurantiaca JCM 3230, assembly GCA_000719025.1. Taxonomy (GTDB): domain Bacteria; phylum Actinomycetota; class Actinomycetes; order Actinomycetales; family Kineosporiaceae; genus Kineosporia; species Kineosporia aurantiaca. Next base: position 291,892 of record JODP01000005.1, on the reverse strand, counting down.
CCCGCGCCCCAGCCGTTGATCAGCCGGGCGGTCAGCGGCGAGAGCACCAGCATCAGGATGCCGCTGGGCATCAGGCAGAGGCCGGCGGTGAGCACCGAGGCGCCGAAGCCGTAGCCGGTGCTCTCCGGCGCCTGCACGTAGTTCGAGGTGCCGACGAAGGTGGCGAACAGCGCGAAGCCGATGAAGACCGAGGCGATGTTGGTGATCAGGATCGGCGGGGCGGCCGCGGCCCGGACGTTCACCAGCGGGTTGGTGATCCGCAGTTCGGCCAGCACCAGACCGGTCAGCAGGACCACCGACAGCACCAGCAGGCCGATCGTGCGGAACGAGCCCCAGCCCCAGTCGGTGCCCTGGGAGAGCGGCAGGATCAGGCTGACCAGGCCGGCCGCCAGCAGGACGGCCCCGACGTAGTCGACCGTGCCGGAACGGCTCGGCCGCGGCTCGGGCACCAGCGCGCGCACCAGCACCACGCTGATCAGGGCGCCGACCGCGCCGATCCAGAACAGCACCCGGTAGCTGAAGTTGTCGGCGATCAGGCCGGCCAGGGGCAGGCCGAGGGCGCTGCCGATGCCGAGCATGGCCGAGATCAGCGCAACCGCCGAGCCCTTGCGGGCGGGCGGCAGGGTGGCCGCGAGCAGGCTGATCCCCAGCGGGATGGCGGCGCTGGACAGGCCGGCGATCGCCCGGCCGGTGATCATCACCGCGACGTTGGAGGTCAGCGCGTCCATCAGCGAGCCGATGGTGAGGGCGGTGAGGGCGACCATCAGCAGCAGGCGCCGGCCGTACATGTCGGCCAGCCGGCTGAGGATCGGCACCGCCACCGCGCCGGTCAGCAAGGTGGCGGTGAGCAGCCAGGACGTTGCCGTGGCGGAGGCGTGCAGGTCACCGGCGATCTCCGGCAGCACCGGGATGACCAGGGTCTGGGCCAGCGCCGCCATCAGCGCGCCGAGGCCGGTGGCGACGATCTCGACGGTGGAACGCAACCCGCTCGCGGGTTCGGGAACGGCCTCGTCGATCTCTGCGGCGGCGTGAGCCATCGGGTCTCCTCAAGCAAACCTTTGTTTACTTGAACGGTAGCTATGCGGCGGGCGGTAGTCAAGCGAGCGTTTACATGGGCGATACTGGCCCGATGACGGCCAGCTCCCAGCCCCGCCCGGCCCCGCGTGCCCGGGACGCCGAGGCCACCCGGGCCGACCTGCTGATGGCGGCCCGGCGGCGGTTCTCCGCGCTCGGTTACGAGCGCACCACGAGCCGGGACATCGCCAAGGACGCCGGGGTGAACGTCTCCCTGATCTACCGGTACTTCGGTTCCAAGGAGCAGCTTTTCGAGGTCGTGCTGGAGGAGACCGCGGATCTGTTCACCAGTTTCCAGGGGCAGACCGTGGAGCAGATGATCGACGGTTTCGTGCAGAGCCTGACGGTGGCCAACCCACACCCCTACCCGGCCCACAAGCACCCGCTGGTGGTGCTGCTGCGGGACACCGGGGACGACAGCCGCACGGCTGCGCTGCGTCACCAGACCTTGGGCGCGGTGATCTCGCACCTGGCTGAGCAGATCGCCGGCCACGAGGTCGAGCACCCGACGGCGGAGGACGTGGCCGCCGCCCGGGTCCGGGCCGGCCTGATCTTCTCGATGTTCGCCGGCCTGGTGGCCCTGCGCGAGGCCATCCCGCAGGACCCGTTCTCCCGGCTGGCCCCCGAAGACCTCCGCGGCGAGCTGGGCCGGATCATCGCCGTCGTGGTCGGGGGCCGCACCCCGGCCCCGTGAGGTCGCGGTCTTCATCTGCCGCCTCGCCCTGCCGAAGAGATGCTGACTGATCTCTTCCACGGGTTCGGGGGACAACGTGGTGGTGGCGACGCTGACGTGTCGGACGTGTGGACGGCCGCTGCGGCAGTCCTTCTGCGAGGGGTGCGGGGCGCGGGCCCTGGATCCACCCCGCGCACCCCGGCCGCGGGCGATCCGGCTGCCCGGGCCGCGCCGGGTGCCGATGCAGGAGATCCTGACGCCCCGAGGTGCCTCGGGATCGGCCGGCCGGCACCGGCGCGGACTGCTCGGGCTGGGTCTGGCCCTGCTCGTGGTGGCCGGGCTGACCTTCGGGGGTCTGCGCCTGACCGGGGTTCTCGACCGGCAGACGGCGGCCGAGCGGCAGGCCGCGGCGCTGGCCCGGACCCAGGACGAGATGCGCCCGCAGGTGGCCGCGTTGATGACGGCTCGAGGTGAGTTCTTCGCGGCCGAGCGGCGGTACCTACCGGCCATGGCCGTGGCCCGTAAGCGGGTGATGACCTACAACCGGAAGCTGGCCGACGTCGAGGAGCAGGTCGACGCGATCAACGCGGCGAACGCGTCGCGGATGCGGGCCTGCGGCGGGCACTGTCCGCAGCTGGACTACCCGGCCTACCCGGACCGGCCGAAACTGGGCCCGCAGCTGAGGGATCTGAAGGCGGTCGTGACCCGGACCGGGGAGCTGCACACCCGGCTCTCCGCGGCGTCCGGCGGAAACGGCATGACCATGGCCTATTCCGACCTGCTGGGGGCGGTCGACCTGCTCGGCCAGGACGCCCGGGACAACCTGGTCTCGCTGACCGCGATGCGCAGGCAGCCCAGGACCAAAGGGCTGTACGCGGACGGGGCGGCCCGGCTGCCGATCAAGACCCTGAACGGCAACTCCTCGCTGACCGCGGTCCGCCGGATGAACGTCAACCTGGTGCGGCTCCTGCGGAAGGTGCAACTGCCTATCGGGAACTACGATCTGCCGGGCGGGCGGGACATCTCCCGCGACGATCACAGCACCAGCGTCTGAGACCTACTGCAGCTGCCAGACCTGGGTTTCCGTCGTCCCGCAGCCCGACAGCGTGAGCGGCTGGTCGGGCTGGCCGACGGCGCCGTTCTCGGTGGAGACGTCCAGGCACAGCTTGCTCTTGGCGTTGACGATCTGGGATCCCGCGCCGTCCGCCTCGATCCGGAACATCTGGTTGTCGGGATCACCCGGGACGCATTCGTAGGTCAGGACCTCGCCACCGGCGGCGGCCGCGTCGTAACCGGGAATGTCCAGACAGAGCTGGCTTTTCACATTCCGCAGCAGGAAACCGCCGGCGACCTTGAGTTCCTCGTACTCCTGGTTGTCGGCCTCGCCGCCGACGCAGTTCCACTGGGTGACCCGGCTCGCCGAGGCCACCGCACCGTAGCCGTTCAGGTCGGTGCAGTAACCGGTGCTGAGGTTCCGGATCAGCACCGGGCCCGTGACCACCGCCTTGACCCCGGCGATCTCCACGGTCTCCGGGGTGGCCAACGCGGAGGTCGGGGTCGCCCCCGGGGTGGTCGGCCCGGCGGTGGCTTTCGTTGTCTTTGTGGTCGTGCGGTTCGGCCGGGGTGCGTCCGGATCACCTGCGGACGCCTGCGGCCGGCTGGTCGCGGTGGTGCCGGTGGGTGGGGGAGGAGTCGACGCGTCGATCGTGCCGGTCTGGGGCTGCATCAGTGAGGTGGCCTGCGCGTCGTTGCCCGAAGGCTTGTGGCTACCCGGCCAGCTGGCGGCCAGCACCGCGAAGGCCACGCCCACCGCGACACAGAGGGATCCGGCCACGACGAACAGCACGCGCCGGCGTCTGACCTCCATGTTCGCCACCCTTCGCCGCCAACGTCCCTCATTTCGAGGTCTGATCATGCACGCTTTTTCTGTGCAAGATGCAGCAAAGGTAGCCGAAACCCCCGAGGAGGAGCCTCGGGGGTTTCGGAGTCGGTGCGGGTGAGAGCTGGGATCAGCCCTTACGGCCCTGGAACGCGTACACCTTGATCGTGCGCTTACCGCCCGGCTTGCCGCCGATCTTGACCTTCCGCAGCGCCGAGTTGTTCGTGTAGCTGGACTCGGCGAGCTTCTTGTCCGGGTTGGCGATCGTCTGGATGTAGTAGATGCCGGACTTCACCTTGGTGATGTCGAACGACTGGCCCGGCAGGTCCTGGGTGTAGGTGTCACCCCAGCCGGTGTTCAGCACCTCGCGGATGCTCAGCAGGTTCGCGTTGCCCTGCCCGCAGGCGGTGTAGAGGTCGGTCGAGGCGGGCTGCCACTGGGCGCCCTTCACCGTCGGGTCGATCGAGTCGGTCGGGGCCAGGCAGAAGGCCTCCTTGCCGCTGATGATCGCCTTCTTCTTGGCCGCGTCGAGCAGCCGGTAGGAGGCGAAGGCCTTGAAGTGCCAGTGGTTGTGGCCGACCCGCGGGTCCCACTGCATGCCCCCGGCCGGGGCGTAGCCGACCTGCTTGCCATCGGCGTCGAAGAAGTACTGGTAAGCGTCCAGCACGGTGGCGCCCTGCTTACGGAAGCCGTCCACCACCAGCGGGGAAGGACCGGCGTTCCAGACCGTGGCGCCGAAGGCCAGGTACGTCTTCTTCTTCTTGCTCTGCCGGTCCAGCCGGATCTGGTAGGCGGGCAGCGAGCGCAGGTCCGGCTTGGGCAGGTCGGCGGCGGCCGCGGCCGAGAGCCGCTGCCCGGTCGGCGCGGACTTGGCCGGGATGTTCGGCGTGCCCAGCGCGGCCTTGCGGGCTGCTTCCCGGGCCGCGTGCTGCGGCGAGAGGCTCGAGGCGCTCTGGTCGATGCCGGTCATCGGGGTGCCGTGGCTGTGGGTCGTGGACGCGAAGGCCTGACCCTGCTTGACCGTCTTCACCTTGAGCTTGATGGTCGAGGTGCCGTCGGCGGTGGACAGCCCCAGGGCGGAACGCCACGGCTTACTCACCACGGCCTTGACCGTGTAGGTGCCGTCGTTGCCCTTGAACTGCAGCGGCTGGCGGTAGTTCCCGAAGACCGGCGTGCCCCAGCCGCCGGGCAGCCCGAACACCCCACCGACGGCGAACGGGTGCTCGCCGCAGTACTGGGGGTAGGGCGAGTCCGGTGGAGCGGTGGCGACGACCCGGTTCTGGTCGCCCGAGTTCAGGCAGAAGTCCTGCTTCGTCTTCAGGACGGTCTTGCCCTTCTTGCCGATCACGCTGACCTCGAAGAAGTTGGTCAGCGTGTTCGGGTCGGTGGTCAGACCCTTCGGCAGCGTCGTGGTCACCCGCCCGGCGCCGTCGCCGACCAGGAGCTGGGTGCTGATCGGGTCCTGGTACGACTTTCCGCGGTGGGTGCGGATCTCCACGGTCTTCGGCGCGACCGCGTACAGGCCCAGCCCGAACAGGTCGATGGCCTCGCCCTTGTACCGCTGCACCGTCTGCGTCTTCAGTGGCTCGACCAGGTCGATCGCCGGGGAGGAGGCCGCGGCGCTGCCCGCCCCCGAGATCCGGCCGGCCGCCTGGACCCCGGCCGCGGTCATCACCGAGCCGGTCAGCACGACGGCCAGGGTCACAGCGGCTACGGGTGCGGCACGCTTGAGTGCGTGTTGATGGTTCGGATTCACTCCGGGTCCCCCTCAGGATCTCGACGGCGTCACTCACCCTGACGCCTGGTCGAACCCTAAGGTTGCGGTCATTCGTGGCGAATCAGCCTCGGGGATGATGCCGACCGCCCGAAGGTGCTCCCGGATCCGCCTCAAGGACGAGTATCCGTTCAGGGGTGCATCAGTCGGGCCGGATGACGTCCTTCCCCGGGCCCCCGGACAGCGTGTCGGTGCCCGGGCCGCCGTACAGCCGATCGTTGCCGCTGTTGCCGTACATCGTGTCGGCCCCGGCCCGGCCGTAGAGCGTGTCGTTCCCGGTTCCACCCTCCAGCCAGTCCCGCCCGCCCCCGGCGTCGATCAGATCGTCGCCGGCGTCTCCGGTCAGGCCCTGGTGCTGGGCGTCCCCGTAGATCTTGTCGTTCCCGTTCCCGCCGTGGGCCACGGTCCAGCCGAGCAGGTGGATCGTGTCGTTGTTGTTGCCGCCCCAGACCCCGCCGGAATCCCCGATCTCCCCGGCCGTGATGTCGTCCTGCCCGTTCTGCCCCCACACCCCGCTGCCGTCGATCGACCCGTCCTTCTGATGGGTGAGCGCCGTGTCGTTGCCGCTGCCCAGCCAGAACTCGTTCGAGTAGTAGGCCTGCCGGGACTGGTTGACGAAGGTCAGCGTGTCGTTCTCGTCGCCCAGCAGGAACTTGGCGATGACGTACGGATCCTGCGACTCCAGCGCCTCGACGCTGCACACGACCCTGGTCCGATCGTCCGCAGCGGGATGCTCGCACCCGGCCCCTGCCCGGATCGGCACCACATCGTCCAGGACATAGCGGAAGAAGTACTGATCGCCCACGCTCTCGCCGCGCGGCATCGTGACCGTCAGCCGGTTCTTCTGGCCTGCGGCCGCGGTGAAGTGCAGTGTCGACCCGGGTACCTCGGCCACGGCCTCGCTGGGGGCGGCCCATGCGGGTGAACTAGGGACGATGGTGGCGGCGGCGCCGAGGACGAGGGCGGAGGCGGGTAGGGCTACCCGACGAAAAATGCTGGTGTTGGACATGATTCGAACCCTCGCCGTCGGCATTGGTGACCCGGATCACTCTACGCCTGGTTGAGGGCCGCGGCTGACGTTCGTTCGGCCGGTTGGGCGGCCGCCACGGCGCCGGCCCGCGATCGAGACGATCGGGAGGGGCGGATGTCCAATGTGGGGTGTTTGACCGTCACTACTGGGCGGCGCCGTGAATCAGACTTGCTACGCGTCAAGGAACGCGCCGGGCCTCTCGCGCCTCTCGGGGGGGGCAGAGGTTGTCCGGCACCCGAGGAGGGGCGGGTGCCGGACAGGATCGGCAGGGGCGCCTGGTCACGACGTTTCGTGACCAGGCGTGAGGATTCGTCGCCTTTCGGGTGACAAGGGGTGAGTCCGGCACTGCCTAGTGTCATACTCGCCCGGTGTCGTTGCCGCCGGTGGAGCGTGAGCTACAGCGCCTGAGCCCGCGGTACGCAATCAGCGGCCGGGGTGGGGCGGCGATCGGCTGCGCCCGCCGGGGCCCTTTTGTTCGGTCCGGCGCCCTCCGGATGCCGGCGGCCCTGGCCGCGACGGCCTGTCCGTGGCCCACCCGTCTCCCGCGCTGGTCCTTCGCAGCGCGGCCCGGACCGGTGCCCACCAACCCGGTCGTGCAACGCACCCGCGTAATCGAGGCGTCCAGGAGGCGGCGCTCGTCCGCGGAGAGCGGCGACAGACAGGTCCGGGTGAGTCAGCCGGTCAGCGGTGACCGGCTCTGGGTGGAGGTGACATGGACGGCCCAGCCAGTACCCACGGGGACGGCAGGAACAGTGGTGCTGACGTGAAAGTCGTTCTGGTGGACGATCATCCGGCGATCCTGGCCGGGGTCCAGGCGTGGATGACGATGGCCCGGCCCCCGGTCGAGGTGGTCGCCGCGGGTTCCGACCTGTCGGTGGCCTGGCTGGAACCGGGGCGGTCGGTGCCGGTGGTGGTGATGGACCTGCAGCTCGGCGGGGCCCCGGCCTACGCCGACCTCTCGCGGTTGGTCGAGCATGGCCGTCAGGTCGTCGTCTACTCCATGCGGGAGGACAGCGACACCGCCCTGACCTGCCTGGAGATCGGCGCGTTCACGTATCTGACCAAGGCCGAGGGGCAGGCCCACCTGGTCGCCGCGGTGCGGGCGGCGGCCGAGTCCCGGCCCTACGTGTCACCGTCCCTGGCCGGGGCGATGGGCGTCGACAACCGGCGGATCCGGCCGGATCTGGCGCCCCGCGAGGTGGACGTGCTGCTGGAGTGGTTCCGCAGCGAGTCCAAGGACCTGGTGGCGCAGAAGCTCGGCATCTCGGCCCGCACGGTGTCCACCTACATCGACCGGGTGCGGATCAAGTACGCCAACACCGGGCGCCCGGCCTCGACCAAGGCGACGCTGGTGGCCCGGGCGATCCAGGACGGCCTGGTCTCGCTGGACGACCTGTAGCCCGCCCTTCGGGAAGTTCCTTCGGCCAACGGACGACGCCGGCCCGCCAACCAGCGGACCGGCGTCTTCCGATCTGGTTACGACAGGCGCAGCGGCGTTGCCTCCAGCGTGTCCTCGATCGCCGTGGCGATCGCGGCCTGGCCCTTGGCGTTCGGGTGCAGGCTGTACACCGGGTTGGCCTGGTCGATGAACGTGAGCCAGCGCTGGTCCACGTCCGGCTCACAGGACGCGTGCCCGGCGAAAGGCTTGGCCAGATCCACGAACACGGTTCCGTCGACGTTCTTCGAGATCAGCTCGATCCGCCGGTTGAGCTCGGTCTCGATCGCGTTGACGGCGCTGATCACCGGCGCGGTCAGGGGCGCGCAGGCGCTGACGTCGGCGGTCGGGAACAGCAGCGGATACCCGACCACGGCCAGCCGGCCCAGCGGGGCGGCCGCCCGGGCGTCCCGGTAGGTGCGCTCCAGCAGCGAGACCCCGCCGTACTCGGGCGAGGGGGTGGTGATCGCGTCCAGCTGGGCCTGGGCCGCGGCCAGCGCCGCGGCGCAGGCCTCGGGGCCGGGCAGGCACTGGCCGAGGATGGTGCCGAACCCGAGGTCGTTGCCGCCGATGGCGACCGTGGTCAGGCTGACGTCCGCGGTGGCGGCCAGCGTGGGGATCTGCCCCGGCTCGCCTTTGGACCCGGTGGTCAGGTGCACGATCCGGGCGCCGCTGCAGGCCACGTGCCGGAAGGTGGTGCTGCCGGTGCGCGGGACCGGGGCCGACTCGGCGAGCTGCCGGGTGCCGGCGATCGCCGAGCGGTGACAGCCGTCGGCCGCGGTGTCGAACTCGTCGGTGATGAACGGCGGGTTGGCCTCACCGGAGGCGTACGAGTCGCCCATCGAGACGAACGAGACGTCGTCCTGAACCTGCGTCTTCGCGCGGACCGCGGCGCCGTGCGCACTGCGGGCCGTGAAAGTCAGCGTGCCGGCCCGGGATCGGTCGCGCACCCGGCACTCGACGCTGCTCCGGGTGGTGTTCCGGCAGCTCGCGCCGCGGCCGGACCAGGTCAGATACGTGCTGGCCGGGCCCTGGGCGCTGACCTGGAACACCGTGTCGCCGACGACGGGGCGCAGCACCTGGGCGGGCGGGGCACTCAGCCACTGCACCGCGGTGACCGGGTTCGCCGAGGCGGTCTGGGCAATCCAAACGCCCGATGAGGCAGCCGTGGTCATCGCGACCGCCACGATCGCCGCTCTCCCCACCGCCTTTGAGCGCAGAACACGGAACATCTTCATGAACGATTCCCCCCACATGTCGCGCGATTACCCGCTGGTGGCCCATTCTCCTGAGCACGTTGGGGAGTATAGGCGAGATGTCCGGATTGCGAGAGAACTTCGGACCGGGCGTCGGCGATCGGTCTTCCGCATCCGGAAAAACTTCGGGCAATGCGATGTTTCGCGGTCGTACGAGCGGAAAACCGCGGGCCGCAGACGAGGTCCCTGTCATCATGGCCGCCGTGAATCACCTGCTCCGACTGCACCCACCACCCCCGAATCTGCGCGTGGCGGCGCTCCGGTCGGCCGCCAGCCTGGGCGTCCCTCTGCTGGTGCTGTGGTCGCTGGACCGGCTCGATCTCGGTCTGTACGCCACGTTCGGGGCCTTCGCCGGGGTCTACGGCGGCACCGGCCGGTTCCGGGCGCGGTGGAGGGTGCAGGTGGTGGCGGGCGCCGTGCTGATCACGGCGGTGGTCAGCGGTGTTCTGATCGCTCTGAGCTCCCATCGGGATTGGCTGGCGGTCCCTCTCGTCGCGGCGTGGGCGGCCGTGACCTCGCGGATGTCGGACCGCCTGGCCTGGCGTCCGCCCGGGCCGATGTTCCCGGTGTTCGCATTGGCCGCCTGCTCCGCGGTGCCGGGCGGCGCGGGGCGGATGCTGCCCGCGGTCGCCACCGCGCTGGGCACGGGCATCTGGGCAGTGGGATTGGCTGCGGCCGAGGTCCGGTGGCTGGGGGCGGACAGCCCGGCCGGCCCGCCGCCGGAGGCCGAGCACCCTCGACACCGGCAGATCATCCAGGCCGTGCGATGTGCCGCAGCGGTGCTGATTGCCGGTGCCATTGCCCATGAGGCCGCCATCGGTCACCCGTACTGGGCGATGGTGGCCGCCGTGGTGCCCCTGGCCGCGCACACCTACACCTCGCAGATCGCCCGCGGCCTGCACCGGGTGCTCGGCACCGCGGCCGGGATCGGCGTCGCGGCCCTCCTGCTGTCCCTCGAACTCCCCACCCTGCTGATCGTGCTGGTGGCGATGCTGCTGCAGGGCACGGCCGAGCTCTTCGTGGTGCGGCACTACGGACTGGCCCTGATCGCGATCACCCCGCTGGCCCTGCTGCTGGTGCAGGTGGCCGACCCGCAGCCGGTCGGCGCCCTGGTCGGCGACCGGCTGCTGGAGACCGGCATCGGCGTGGCCGTCGGGTTGCTCGCCGTGATCCTGACGCGCGAGCGCTCGCGCCCCGGCCCAGGTCCGGCACAATCCGGGGCATGACGTATCAAGGGGGGTCCGAGTGTTCGCCGCGCTGACCGGTTCCGGCCTGGCCGCCGCGGCCGGGCTCAACGCCTGGATCCCGTTCCTGCTGGTGGCCGTGCTGGCCCGGGTGACCGACCTGATCGAGCTGCCGTCCCAGTACTCCTGGGTGGACAGCGGCTGGGCGATCGCCGTCGGGGCGGTGATGCTGCTGGTCGAGGTCGTCCTGGACAAGGTGCCGGTGGTGGACCACCTGAACGACCTGGTCTCCACCGCGATCCGGCCGACCATCGGCGGGCTGATCTCCAGTGCCACGTTCAGCGCGCAGAACCTGGACAACAGCCAGTGGATGCGGGACAACCCGTGGGCCGGGGCGGTGATCGGGGTGGTGGTGGCCGGGATCACCCACGCCACCAAGTCCGCGGCCCGGCCGGTGGTGAACCTGAGCACGGCCGGCTTCGGGGCCCCGGTGGTCTCCACGCTGGAGGACGTGCTGTCGGTCGTCCTCAGTGTGCTGGCCATCTTCGCGCCGGTGCTGCTGGCGGTGGCGTTCCTGCTGATGCTCTGGGGCGGCGTGGCGATCTGGCGGCGGTGGGCGGCCCGACGCCGCCGACGGGAGCGACTCGCCGCGCGTTCGGCCTGACGCCGATTTCACCCTCGGCGGCCGGGCGGTAGCCCTCGGTGAAACTTACCGAGGGCCCTTGTGCTCAGGAACCTCACAGGCCACTTTTGTCACCGTGACGATGGTGGCGGGTCCCGAGGTCGCCGACCACTGGCTGAGCACCGGCGGGCAGCCCACGACCACCGGGCCGCGGGTTTACCCCAAGCGGTCCGAGCTCCGCCGGGCCGAGGCCCGACGCTCTGCGCACCGAGGCCCCGCCAATGTGCGTCCTCCGTCGGCGCCCCGCCCGGTCAACCCGTCAAACCCGCGGATGGCTCCGGCCGCCCTGCCCCTCCCGCAGGCCGACCCGTGGCGTCCGGCGGGCATCGATCTCCCGATGCCGCCGCCGGTTTCCGACAATCCGTTCCGTCGGCCCGAAACTCCGCAGCCGGCCCCGGTCGAGCGTTCTCTGCTCGGCCGCGGACCCGCCGGGGCGGCCCGGTTGATGGTGGTGGCGCTGGTCGTGGGTGCTCAGGGGATCGGGGCCTCGTACCTGGCCACCCACGCCGGACCGCTCTTCGGGGACGGGGACTCGGCCGCCCTCTCCTCGGCCTTCGTCCTGGCCCCCGAAGCGCAGCAGGCCCAGCAGGCGCAGCAGGAAGAGCAGGCTGCGGCGGCCAAGGACGTCGAACTGCGCGAGGCCCAGCGGGAAGCCTCCCCGGCCAAGGCGAAAGCGGCCTATTCACAGGCGAAGATGGCGGCCCAGCGGATCAAGGCGGCTCAGGAACGCCGGGATGCGGCGTTGCGGAACGCGCAGCGTGATCCCCGTGGTGCGGCCCGGTTGCTGATCGCCGACCGGGGTTGGTCCTCGGCCGAGTTCGCCTGCCTGGACTCGCTGTGGACCAAGGAGAGCAACTGGAACTACCGGGCCACGAACCCCAGTTCCGGGGCGTACGGCATCCCGCAGTCGTTGCCGGGGAGCAAGATGGCCGCCAACGGGTCGGACTGGGCGACCAACCCGGTCACCCAGATGCAATGGGGCCTGGACTACATCGCCAGCCGCTACGGGACGCCCTGCGGGGCCTGGCACAACAGCCAGATCCACAACTCCTATTAACTTCTCTTAGGTCTTATCAGGGACGGCTGAGGGTCACCCGGGCGATCGGGGTGAAACCCCGCCTCCGGTACCAGCCCAACGGCCAGTCGTCCTCGTCCGCACCGATGATCACGGTCTCGATGCCCCGGTCGGCCAGATGCTGCAGCGTGGCCGCCAGAAGCGCATCGCCGTAGCCGTTTCCGCGCCAGGCCGGGAAGATGTCCACCTCCTGCAGCCGAGCCGCGCCATTGACCGCGAAATACCCGATCGCGCCCACCTGATCCGCCAAGAACAGGTTCAGCCCGGCCCGATCCCGCACGGCCCGGACCATGGCGCGGGCTTCCTCCGGGCCGACCCCGAATTCGGCCTCCACCTCGATCCGGGCCTGCTCGTAGCGCAGCCAGTCGGACGCGGAAACGATCGGCGTGAGGACGAGGGTCTGCCGGGCGGGAATCGGCTCGCGGGTTGAGCGGACGAGCAGGGTCTTGCCGACCACCGGATCGTCCGGGGTGAGCTCGCGGGTGCGCGGGAAGAGCAGGCGCTCGGATCGAATGGCCAGGTGGGCGCTCACCAGGAAGAGCGTAGTTCTAGCGTGGCGTCGTGCGTCCGGCCCTTGCGCAGGGCATTCTCGGCCTCAGCATCCGTACTGGCCAGGGGGGATCAGCCGATGCGCAGAGGTCTACTGGGGGCCGCGGTCGTCGCGGCGCTCGTGGTCGCGGGCGCGGGTCAGCCGGCCCAGGCCGCCCCGGCGGCGGCGCAGGTCACCCTGCTGGGCGCCTCGGAGGGCGGAGTGGTGGTGAGCCGGGCCGGTCAGGTCTTCACCGGGGCCGAGGGCGCCGCGCTGGTCCGGCGGCCCGAACTGGAGAGCAGCCTGCTCGACGACCAGGCGCCGACCGTGCTCGGCGTGGCTGGGAACTCCGTCGCCTGGTACGAGAACGGGCTGTTCGGCTCGACCGACATCGTGCACCGGATGGACGTTCGCACCGGCGCCGACGTGGTGGACGGAACCATGACCACCCCCCTGGCGTTCACCGGAACCGCTTGGTACTCCGACATTCTGACCGAAGTGGACGCGGTGCCCCCGCCGCCCATCACCCTGCGCCAGTACCCGGTCCAGGCCGACCCGTCGCTGCCGTTCACCACCGTGGCCGCGATGCCCGGCGGTACCGCCACGGCCTTCGCGGCCGACCGGGACACGGCCGTAAGGGCCTGGTACGAGCAGAACGCCGACGGTTCCCGCACCTATCGGGTTGCCCTGATCGACCTTTCGACCGGACTGATCACCTCGCTCGCCGAGGGGACGCCGGACGCGATCACCCGGGTCGCGATCGGTTCCGGGGCGGTCGCCTGGACGACCGAGGGCGTGGATGGCCTCCAGATCCACCGCAGGACGCTGGCCGATGCTCCGGTGACCACGTTCGTGGAGACCGGGACGCTCGTCGCCGGGGCCGAACTCGTTCTGTCGCAGGGCCGGATCGGCTACCTGGTGTCATCGCCGCAGGGTGCCCAACTGCGCCTGGTGACCGGCTCCACCTCGCGCACGGTGGCCCTGCCCACGGGTAGCGCCGGGCTGGCGTCCGACGGGCCGAACTTCGTTACCGCAGCGGGTGCTTGGGTCTATGCCGTTCCGGCGGTGGGCGTAGCCCAGATCCGGCGCGTGGCCCGGATCCCGTGAGGACCGTTCCCGGTCCGATCACCGTGAGCGGCGGGCGGGCAGGCCTGGCCGTACGCTCCGGAGCATGACTTCCGAACCCTTTCGGCTGAGCACTTGGCCGACCCCGCTCGAGCCCGCTGCGAGACTCGCCGGGGCGCTCGGCCTGGGCCCGGACGACCTCTGGATCAAGCGGGACGACCTGACCGGGCTGGGCGGCGGCGGGAACAAGGTCCGCAAGCTCGAGTACACCCTGGCAGCGGCGCTCCGGAACGGCGCGGACACGGTGATCACCAGCGGTGCCGCACAGAGCAACCACGCCCGGCTGACCGCCGCGGCGGCCGCCCGGTCAGGACTGCGGGCCGTGCTGGTGCTGGAGGGCGAGGAGCCGGAGCGGGCGGCCGGGAACCTGGTGCTCGACCGGCTGTTCGGCGCCGAGATCGTCTGGGCCGGTGAGGTGCGTCCGGCTGAACTGGGGGCCCGGATCGAGCAGGAGGCGGAGCGGCTGCGGGCGGGCGGTGCCGTGGTCGAGGTGATCCCGTTCGGTGGGTCGAGCGTGGTCGGGGCCCAGGGCTACGTCGAGGCCGGCCGGGAGATTCTCGAGCAGACCGCAACCCTGGACACGGTCGTGGTCGCGCTGGGCTCGGGAGGCACGATGGCCGGGCTGGTCCGGGCTCTGGGGGCGGACCGGGTGCTCGGCGTCGACGTGGGCGCCGTCGGCAACCCGGCCGAAGTTGTCGCCGAGCTGAGCGGATCGACGGACCCGCTGCGGATCCGCAGCGACGGCGAAGGCTATGGGGTGCTCACCCCGGCGGTGCGGGAGGCGATGGAACTGGCCGCCCGCACCGAGGGGCTGGTGCTGGACCCGGTCTATACCGGCCGCGCCGCCGCCGGCCTGATCGCCGCCGTGGCCGACCACAGCATCCGTCCGGGGCAGCGCACCGTGTTCCTGCACTCCGGCGGTCTCCCCGGCCTGTTCGGCCACTCAGCCTTCAGGGGCTGACTCAAGGGCTGACTCAGGGGCTGACCGGCTTACGGGCGATCAGGTGGGCGTAGGGCCGGGTCTCGTGCGGCGGCCGCGGCTCGCGCACCATCTGCGCCTCCAGCTTCAGCCCGGCCTCGGTCAGCGCCCGCCCGACCTCGTCCGGCACCAGCCGTTGCAGAGGCAACGTCACCGGGTGATCCAGCCAGGACTCCATATTCTGCGGTTCCTCCCGCACGCTGAAGGCCAGCAGCACGTACCCGCCCGGCCGCAGCGCCCGGAAGAAGCCCCGGAACGCGGCCGCGAGGTCGTCGGCCGGGACGGTGTTGAACGAGAACAGGGCGAGGATCCCGTCCAGGCTCAGGTCGGTGACGCCCAGGTCGAGGATCGACGCCTCGCGGAACTCCAGGTCCGGATACAGCAGCCGGGCCTGGGCGTTCATCGCGGGGGAGAGGTCGAGGCCGAACGGGGTCAGCCCGTGATCGCGCAGGGCCGCGGTGGCGTGCCCGGGCCCGCTGCCGACGTCCGCGACCCGGCGACCACCGTTCTCCTGCACCAGTTCCGCGAACAGGGTCAGGAAGGCCCGGTCGTAGGGCCGCCCGGACAGACCCTGCTCGCTGCGGTTGGTGTAGGTCTCGGCCACCGTCTCGTAGCTGGCCCGGGTTGCGCGCAGGAAGTCGGGTTCGGTCACCGGCCGACGGTATCCGAGCTCCGGCGGTACTCGCGCGGGGAACTTCCCATCACCCGCTTGAACGCCGTGCTGAGCGCGCTCTCCGAGCCGTAACCGACGTCCCGGGCGATCCGGTCCAGCGTCTGCGTGCCCTCCCGCAGGCGCTGCGAGGCCAGCTCGATCCGCCAGGCGGTGAGGTACTCCAGCGGTCCCTGCCCGACCACCTGCTTGAACCGGGCCGCCAGGGTGGAGCGCGAAACCCGGCTCACCGCCGCCAGTTCGGCCACCGTCCAGGCCTGTCCGGGGCGCTCGTGCATCGCCCGGATGGCGTCCGCGACCAGCGGGTCGGCCAGCCCGGCGAGCCAGCCGGAGGTGTCGCCGGGGCGCTGGGCCAGGTGCAGCCGCAGCACCTCGATCAGCATCACCATGGCCAGGTGCTCGGCGATCGCCCCGGCCCCGAGACCCCCTCCGGTCAGCTCGGTCCCGATGTGCCGCAGGGCCCAGCGCACGGTCTCGGCCTCGGGCCGGTCGCCCGGCACGTGCAGCACCGGCGGCAGGTTGTCCAGAAGCAGCGAACGGGCGCGTTCGTTGAAGCGGAAGCCCCCGCCGACCATCACCACCTCCTCGCCCGCACCCGCCCGGGCCGGGTTCTCCCGGAAGATCCGGCCGGCCGGGACGGTGGCCAGACTCAGATCGCTGGCCAGCGTGAACGCCCGCGGCTGGGTCAGCAGGTAGCAGTCGTCCGGGGCCAGGGCGATCGGCGCGGCCTGGCCGTCCACCGCGAGCAGGCAGTGACCGCGCTGCACGGAGTTGAACTTCACGCCGAGAGGCGGCTCGAACCGCACCGCCCAGTCGCCCCCGGCAATGAAGGCGGTGGAGAGGTAGCTGGTGGCCTCGACCACGTTCAGGACGTCCTGCAACGGATCCACCGGACCTCCTCGGACGCTCGATAAAGAAGACTGGACTTCAACTGACAATAAGTCCAGCGGTGCCGCAGTTGAAGACCGGCATGAGCATCGTTACCCCGTTCGGTCCGAAGACCACCGCCGCGCAGGTCCTGGAGGGGGTGGACCTCACCGGTCGCACCGCCATCGTCACCGGCGCCGGCTCGGGTCTCGGCGCCGCCACCGCCCACGCCCTGGCGCAGGCCGGGGCTCAGGTCACCGCGACCAGCCGCAGAACGCTGGACCTGAGCGACCTGCGCTCGGTGCGGGCCTTCACCGAGAGCTGGCAGGGCCCGATCGACATCCTGGTGGCCAACGCCGGGATCATGGCCGTGCCGGACCGCCAGGTCACTGCCGAGGGCTGGGAGCTCCAGCTGGCGACCAACTTTCTCGGGCACTTCGCCCTGGTCGACGGCCTGCACGAGAGTTTCCGGGAGGGGGCCCGGATCGTCACCGTCAGCTCCGGCATCCAGAGCGCCGACACCTCCGCCCTCGACTTCGAGGACCTGCACTTCGAGCGCCGGCCCTACGATCCGTGGGTCGCCTACGGCCAGTCCAAGGTGGCGGACATCCTGCTCGCCGTCGGCATCGCCCGGCGCTGGGCGGCCGAGGGAATTGCGGCCAACGCGCTGAGCCCGGGGTACATCCACACCAACCTGCAGCGTCATCTGGACGACGCGCTGATGCGCTCGATGGGAGCGATGGACGAGCAGGGGAACCTGCTGACGCCGGACTACTACAAGACCCCGGAACAGGGCGCTGCGACGTCCGTCCTTCTGGCCGCCTCGCCGTTGCTGGAGGGCGTAAGCGGGCGGTACTTCGAGGACAACCAGGAGCACGCCGCAGCCTCCTGGTCGGTCGACCAGGAGGCTGCGGAGAAATTGTGGACGCTCGCGGCGACCACGATCGGTCAGGTCGCCTAGGCGTCGGTTACCCGTCGGTGCAGGAAACGTCCTGGTCCGGCAGCGCTCCGCCGGTCAGGAAGTTGTCCGCGGACTGGTCGGCGCAGTCCGACCCGGTGCCGTAGACGTAGTGGCCGCCGTTGTTGACGCCGACCAGGGAGGCCCGGTCGCCGAGGGCCTGACGCAGCCCAACCGCCCCTTCCCACGGGGTCGCGTTGTCCCGGCGGTTCTGCAGCAGAAGGATGTTCCGGCCGCCCTGGGAGGCGTCGTTGGAAACGGCCACCGGCTGCTCCAGCGGCGCGCCCCAGAAGGCGCACGGCCACACGTTCACCGGCATGCCCCCGCTGAGCGGGTGCGCCTTGCGGTCGGCGGCGACGTCGGTGCGGTACTTGGCCAGGTCGGTCGACGAGGCGACATCACCGCAGATGATCGACAGGAACATGGTGGCCGTGTTGTCCTGCGGAACCCCGGGCGCGCCCGCCGTCTGGGCCAGCACCTGGGCCATGACCTTGGTGTCGCTCTTGGTCAGGGAGCCCTTGGACAGGTCGTCCGCGGCCTTCCAGACCTGGGTGACGACCGGCAGGTTCTCGTTGCGCATCAGCATCCCGTAGGTCAGGTTGCGGATCATCGTGCCGGTCAGCGAGACCGGAGCACCTGGTACCTTGGCCGGCTTCGCGTCGAGGCGGGTGGTCAGATCGATGTAGCTCTTCTCGACCTCGGCCACGGTTTTTCCCAGACCCAGTTTCTGCTGGACGGCGACCTTCGCCGCGTCCGGGAACCGATCGTCCATCCCCTGACCCCACAGCGCCGACTCCTGCTGCCAGACCTTCGTCCCGTCGACCACCCCTTCCAGAACCATCCGGTCGGTGCGGGCCGGGAACAGCGAGGAGAAGACCGTGCCCAGATAGGTGCCGTAGGACTGACCCCAGTAGGAGATCTTGTCCTCGCCCAGGTCCGCCCGCAGCCGGTCCAGGTCACGAGCGGTGTTCGCGGTGTTGAAGTACTTCAGCTCCGGCGCCTTCGAAGCACACTGCTGGGCCAGGGCTTTGCCGTTTGCGATGTTCTGGTCGATCGAGCCGTTCGGCGCCGGATACGGGAACGGCGCACTCGGATCGCTCAGCCCACAGCTCTGCGGCGTGCTCAGCCCCACCCCGCGCGGGTCGAAGCCGATCAGGTCGTACTGCGCCAGAACGGACTTGGGCAGGTCCGCGGCCATCGTGCTGGGCATGTCCAGGCCGGAGTCGCCGGGCCCACCCGGGTTCAGGAACAGCACCCCGTGGCGCTCGGCGGAGTCGGAGGCGATCCGCGAGACCTCCATCGAGATCGTCTTCCCGCCCGGGTCCTGGTAATTCAGCGGAACCTGGATGGTCGCGCAGGTCTGGAGCGGATTACGGGCGGGCGCCCCCTCGGCCTGCGGCGGGCAGTCACCCCAGGCGATCCCCGAGGGTGCGGACGACGGTGAGGATGACGGTGAGGATGACGACGAGGTGCTGGCCGGGGCCTTCTTGGGCTGGTCCTCTTCGTGGGCGGCGGCGCTGCAGGCCGCAGTGGCGGCAACCGCCATCGCGACGACGGCGATCAGGCGTCCGTTCCCGAACAGCCCTCGCTCCGCATGGTTCCCGCGCATAACTCGTACCTCTGTTCTGAAAGCTTCACGGTCGCCCCGGATTCCTTGCCCGGTGGCGTTTTCGGCATCTCCGACGCTAGGGACCGGGCGCCCCCGGGCGCGTCCCCCGCGTCGGGCAAATCGGTATCGCTCGCCTGAGGGAGGCAGGGGTACAGGGGGTGTTTGACCAGGACCGGTGCTCATCGGCGGGGTAGCTTCGGATCATGACGAATTTGCCCGCCAAGGTGCTGTCCGAGCTCCTGAGCATTCGATACGACGATTCGTCGCTGGATGTGCTGCTGGGGCGCTACGTCGAAGTGGCCAAGGCCGGGATCCCGGGGATCGAGGAGGCATCGGTCACCCTGGTCCGTCGGGAGAAACTGTGGACCGCCGGATACACCGGCGAACTCGCCCTTTCGGCCGACGAACTGCAGTACGAGCGGGGCTATGGGCCCTGCGTCGATGCCGCCGTATCCGGCCAGGTGATGCTGGTGACGGACATGCGGGAGGAGACCCGATGGCCCGACTACGCCGCCGCGGTGGTGGAGAAGGGGGTGCTGAGCTCGGTCTCGATCCCGCTGCCGATCCAGCTCGACCTGACCGGGGCGCTGAACACCTACTCCCGCTCGCCGGGGATGACCGAGGAGACCGTCGAGGCCGCCACCGAGATCGCCTCGCACATCGCGGTCGCCATCAGTAACGTCGTCAGCTACACCGACAGCGCCCGGCTGGCCGCCGACATGCACACGGCGATGGCCAGTCGCGCGGTGATCGAGCAGGCCAAGGGCGCGATCATGGCGCAGAACCGGTGCAGCCCGGAGAAGGCCTTCGAGATCCTGCGGACGGCCTCGATGGGACGCAACGTCAAGCTCCGCGAGCTGGCCGAGGACCTGGTGGGCCGGCTCCAGCAACCTGCTTGAGCGTTCACGGAACGACCCGAAGGCGCAGACCGGGGACGCTTCACCCCGGTTTGGGCGAGTGTCCCGGCTCCAGCGCGCCTAGGCTTTGGTCATGGTTATCGCGCTGTCCGCCCTGGAAGTAGCCCCTGCGCAGAAGGACCGCAGCGCAGCGGAGGCCCTGGAGGCGGTGGGCCGGCTCGCCCAGCGGCTCGACGAGCTCGGCTTCACCCGGCTCTGGCTCGCCGAGCACCACGCCTCGCCCTGGGCCACCAGCGTCGTCCCCGCGGTGCTGACCGCGCACTACGCCGCCCGGACGACCCGGATCCGGCTCGGCTCCGGCGGCGTGCTGGCGCCCAACCACTCCCCCCGCGCTCTGGCCGAGCAGTTCGCCACGCTGGGGGTGCTGTACCCGGGCCGGATCGACATCGGCATCGGGCGTGGTCCCGGCACGCACGACCAGGGCGTCGCCCGGGCGCTACGCCGCGGGGCCGAGCTCACCACCGACGCGGAGTACCAGGCCGATGTCCGGGAGATCCTGCGCCTGCTGTCCGGCGAGTCCGACCGGCCCGGCGACCGGCTGATCTCCGGCCCGACCGGTCCGGCCGACGCGCAACCCTGGCTGCTGTCCTCCAGCACCGCCGGGTCCGAGCTGGCCGGCGAGCTCGGCCTGCCGATCGCCTTCGCCCATCACATCCGGCCGGACAACACGGCCGCCGCGATCGAGCACTACCGCGAGCACTTCAAGCCCTCACGGTGGGCCGATCAGCCGCGCGTGTCGGTCTGCGTGGAGATGATCGTGGCCGACACCGACGAGGAGGCCAAGCGCCTGGGCATTCCGGTCGACCTGGCCAAGGTCAGCCTGTTCAGCGGGCGCGGTGAGGCTCCGCTGCTGCCGCCGGACGAGGCCGCCGTCGCCGAAATCCCGGAAGAGGCACGGCCTCTCGTCGACGGGCACTCGGCCAGCCAGGCCCGCGGCAGCGTGGCGACGGTGGCCCGGCGGTTCGCCGAGATCACCGAGCTGACCGGCGCCGACGAGCTGATGCTGATGTGCGCCGTCTACGACCCCGAACTACGGGTGCGCTCGTTCGAGCTCGCCGCCCAGGCGGCCGCCCTAACCTGAGCCCATGGGCGACCGGGAGATCATCACGCTGGGTACGTCGTGCCAGGTCCCCACGCGGCAGCGCAACCACGTGGCGACCTGGATCCGGCTGGGCGACATCGCCGTGCTGGTCGACTGCGGCGAGGGCACCCAGCGGCAGATGCTGCACGCCGGGGTCCGCAGCTCGCAGCTCCACGCGATGTTCCTGACCCACGAGCACGGTGACCACACCTACGGCGTCCCGGGGGTGCTGAACCGGCGCCGGGTGGACGACCTCAAGGGCCCGTTGCCGGTGGCGGCGCCCCAGGAAGCCCTGCCCCGGCTCTCGCTGCTGGTCGATTTCGCCACGGGCGGCCCGGATCCGCTGCACACCTGGGTGCCGGCCCCGTCGACCGGTCCGGTGGAGATCCTGCGCTTAGGGACGTGGAGCGTCCGGTCCGCGCCGCTGCGGCACCGAGTGCCCACGGTCGGGTATCAGTTCATTGAGGACGACGGCCTCCGGGTTCTCCCGGAACTGGCCGCCCAGCGCGGTATCTCCGGGCCGGAGATCGGACGCCTGCAACGCGGGGAACGGGTGCGCGGGGTCGCTCTGGAGGACGTCAGCGTGCCCCGCCCCGGCCAGCGGATCGCCGTCGTGATGGACACCGGCCTCTGCGAAGCGGCCTTCGCGCTGGCCGACCGCTGCGACCTGCTGGTCATCGAAGCAACCTACGCGGATTCGGAAGTCGCTCTGGCCGAGGAGAACCGACACCTGACCGCGCGCCAGGCCGCCGAACTGGCCGCCCAATCCGGCGTCCGACGGCTCGTCCTCACCCACTTCTCGTCCCGCTACGAAAACCTCGACGCCCACACCGAAGAAGCCCAAGCCGCCCACCCCGACGTCATCACCGCCCACGACCTCCAACAAATCCCCCTCCCACCCCGCCCCTAACCCCCCCATCTCCCTCGTGATCATGGACTTCTTCCCCCGTGATCATGGACTTTCTCCCTCGTGATCATGGACTTTTCTCCACATCCTCAGAAGACCGGAAGACATTCCCCTCCCCATTCGGCCCCGGCTTGCGAGACAGCGCCAGCAGGTTGAACAACGGCCCCACCAGCCGGTCGTAAACCCAGGGCACGAGCTCGAATCCGAGTCGCATCACCGGGTTCAGCGGCCCCACCGCGCCCCCGCGCTGGTTCTTGTCCACCACCCGCAGCACCTTCCGGGCAACGGCCTCCGGGCTGAGCACCGGCGGCGGCGGAGATCCGGCGTGGCCCACGTAAGTGGCGGCCATCCGGTAGATCCGGGTGTCGATGCCACCGGGGGAGACCAGCGCCACGTGCACGCCCGGCGTCTGCCGGGCCTCCTGCTGCAGCGTGCGGGCCAGACCGTGCACCGCCCACTTCGACACGGCGTACGAGCCCATCCGGGGCGCGGTGATCTGCCCGAGCACCGAGCCGATGATCACCAGGTGACCCTGGCCCGCCGCCTCGAAAACCCTTAGGGATTCCCGCGCGACGTTCGCCGTGCCCCGCACCCCGACGTCCACCACCCGGTCCCACACCGGCTCCGGGACCTGTGACAAACGTCCATAAGCAACCACTGCAGCGGTATGCACGACCACGTCGAGGCCACCGAACTCACGCTGGGCCAGCTCGACGGCCCGGCGCACCGCCTCGGCGTCGGTGACGTCGGCGATCTGGGTCACCGCCCGGCCCCCGGCCTGTTCACAGGCCTGGGCCAACTCCTCGAGCTTGCCGGCCGAGCGGGCGGTGAGCACCAGGCGGGCCCCGCGACCGGCGTAGGCCCGGGCCGTGGCCGCACCGATCCCGCCGCTGGCACCGGTGATCAGGACCACAGGAGATCCGTCCATAAGGCTGGCCTTCCTTTGATTTCGCACTGATTCGGCTGGTCAGGCCGTGATTGCAGACTGTCAACGAACCTCCCGGGCGGCGATTCGAGTTGCAGGCCCCCGGGGCCACTGAGTCACTGATCTTCATGTCAGTCGTTTCCGGTAACCAGCCGAACCAGCCCGCGGTCGTCGTCGTCACCGGAGCCAGCGCCGGGATCGGCCGGGCCACCGCAGTGGCTTTCGCCGGTCGGGGGGCCAAGGTCGCGTTGCTGGCCCGCGGGCAGGCCGGCCTCGACGGAGCGGCCCAGGAGGTGCGCGAAGCGGGCGGCCAGGCGCTGACCATCAGCGTGGACGTGGCCGACCCGGAGGCCGTACAACGCGCCGCCGAGCAGGCCGAGGCCGAGCTGGGACCGGTCGACGTCTGGGTGAACGCCGCGTTCTCCTCGGTGTTCGCCCCGTTCGGCGAGATCAGCGCGGCCGAGTTCAAGCGGATCACCGAGGTCAGTTACCTGGGCTTCGTCCACGGCACCCAGTCCGCCCTGCGCCTGATGCGCCCCCGCGACCGCGGCGTGATCATCCAGGTCGGCTCGGCCCTGGCCTACCGCGGAATCCCGCTCCAGAGCGCCTATTGCGGCGCCAAGCACGCGATCCAGGGGTTCAACGAGTCGCTGCGGGTCGAACTGCTGCACGAGGGCAGCGGGATCAGCACGACCATGGTCCAGATGCCCGCGGTGAACACCCCGCAGTTCTCCTGGGTCATGTCCCGGCTGCCCCGCCAGGCCCAGCCGGTGCCCCCGATCTACCAGCCCGAGGTGGCCGCCCGGGCCGTGCTCTACGCCGCCGACCACCCGGGACGCCGTGAGTACTGGGTGGGCACGGGCGCGGCCAAGGCGATCCTCGGCAATGCCGTGCTCCCCGCCGTGCTCGACCGCTATCTGGCCCGCACCGGCTTCTCCTCGCAGCAGACCAGCACCCCGCGCTCGCCGGACCAGCCCTCGAACCTGTGGGAGCCGGCCGACGGCGAGGGAGGCCGGGACTTCGGCGCCCACGGCATCTTCGACGACCAGGCCCGGACGTTCAGCAAGCAGCAGTGGGTCGCGCACAAGGTCGGCGAACTCTCCGCGTCGGTACCGGTGGGCGCGACGCTCTCCGGGCTCGGAGCCAGTGCGATCGACTACGGCGACCGTCTGTCCAAGAAGCTCGGTGGTCTGGTCGGGTCTCTGAAGAACCGGGCATGATGGCCCCGGTGAAGATCTTTGGCGTCCTGGGGGCCGGTTTCGGCGCCGCGCTCCTGCTCCGCCCCCGCGCCGTGATCACCGCTATCGGCGCCGACCCGGACCTGCCCGGCCTGATCCCCGCCGCCCGCGTGCTGGGCGCCCGTCACCTGGTCCAGGGCGTGACCCTGGCCATCGCCCCCACCCGCGTGGCCCGCTTGTCCGCGCTGGTCGACGGCGTTCACGCGGCCAGCATGTACGGGCTGGCCGCCGTCGCTCCTCGGTACCGTCGCGCGGCCCTGGCCAGCGCCGGCGTCGCGTCGGCCCTGGGGGTCGGGGTGGGCGTGCGGTCCTAGCCACGAACGCGATCCTCCGGCGGCGTCCGTCACACGGCCGCAACTGGTCTCGCATTCGGCGGTTCGCTGGTTAGGCTCGGCCGGTGCGTCCTTCCCCCCACGTCCTCGACCTGTTCGCCGTCCCCGAAGATCTCGAGCCCCTGCCCGGCGGCCAAGGGCACAGTGTGCGTGCCGGTGACCTGGTGCTCAGCCCCGACCGTGATCCGGTCACGCAGGAGTGGCTGAGCCCGCTGCTGGCCCGGTTCGCCGTGCGCCTGGACACCGACCCGGCCCGGCACCCGCAGGATCTGCGGGTCGCGATGCCGGTGCCCGCCCGGGACGGGTCCTGGGTGGTCGAGGGGTGGGCGGCCAGCCGGTACGAGCCGGGCACGGTGGCCTGCCGGCATCTGGACGTGACGATCGCCGCCGGGCACCTGCTGCACGCCCGGCTGGCCTCGCTGGTCCGGGAGCGGCCGACCCGGCTGGCCGAGCGGGCCGACCGCTACGCCGTGGCCGAGCGGATCGCCTTCGGTGAGCTGCCGGTGCCGGAGCTCAGCGGAGACCTGGCCGAGCTGGTGGACCGGGCTCTGGCCGAGGTCGATCCCGAGGCCGGGCTGGGGGTGGACCAGCTGGTGCACGCCGATCTGGCCGGCAACCTGCTGCTCGACGCGAACGGGGCGCCGGTGGTGATCGACTTCGCCCCGGCCTGGCGTCCGGTGCTCTGGGCGGATGCGGTGTGCGTGCTGGACAGCGTGCTCTGGCACGAGGCGGAGCGGGCGGTGCTGGAGGAATGGACGCACGGGGCGGCTCGGACGGCGATGCTACGGGCGGTCGTTTTCCGGGCGCTCTCCGACAATCCGGCCAATGTGCAGGCCTACGCGCAGGCACTGGGAGTCGGCTACGACCTGAGGCATAGCTGATCGTCGACGGGCGGGTTATGGTCGCCGGCCGGGGTCGGGCGCAGCATTGAGGAATGAATTCGGCTACCCAGCAAGTAATTCTGGCCTCGGCGGAGAGCAGCTCGGCGGTCAGTCCCGGGCATCTGGTCTGGCTGCTCCTGTTCGGCGTGATCGGGCTGGCCCTGCTGGCGCTGTTCGTCCGGGTGCTGGCCTCGATCATCACCTCGGACCGGTCGCTCCCGGCGAAGCTGCTGTGGATCCTGTTCGCCTTCTGGCTCCCGGTGCTGACCTGGGCGCTCTGGTACACGTGGGGGCGGCCGCGGCGCCCGGACCCGGCGCTCTGACGAAAGAGGGAGCCACGGATGGGGTTGAGTGAGCTGCGCGGCCGGCCCCGCCGTTCCTGGGCGCTGGACGCGTCCCTGGCCGCCCTGGTCGTGCTGGTCAGTCTCACCCAGGTCAACCCGCCGGCCCTGCTCCTGGCCGTGCTGACCGGATCGCTGCTGCTGTTCCGGCGGATCTGGCCGGTCCCGGTGAACCTGGCCGTGCTGGTGCTCGGGCTGGTCTCGTTCGCCGGGGCCAACGCCGGGCTGGCCATCGGGGGCGGGCTGATCGCCCTGCACACGCTGGCCGTGTCCGCCTCGCTGCGGGTGGCCGTCGCCGGGCTGCTGATCTCCGAGGTCTGGGTGGTCGCGGTGGCGATCACGGTGGACAACCCGGCGAGCGACAAACTGACGATCCTGGTCGGCTTCTCGCTGCCCCAGGCGCTGGCCTTCCTGCTCGGGCGCTACCGGCAGACCCGCGACCGGCGTCAGGGCGATCTCCAGGAGCGCAACCGGCTTCTGGAGGTCGAGCGGGAACAGCGGGACCTGCTCGCCGCGGCCGACGAAAGAGCCCGCATCGCAAGGGAAATGCATGACCTGATCGCTCATCACCTGACCGTCGTGGTGGCCTTGAGCGAAGGGCTGGCCCGCAGCGGCGAGATCACCAGCGAGCGCTCCCAACAGGCGGTCACCACCACGGTTTCGATGGCCCGCCAGGCGTTGGAGGAGACCCGTCGGCTGCTCGGCACGATGCCCCGGGAGACCGATTCCGCCAGTCGGCAACCGATTCCGGACCTGAGCGCGCTGGACGGCCTGGTCAGTCAGGTCCGGGCCGCCGGCCTGGCCGTCCGGTACGAGGTGGAGGGTGAGCTTCCCGCGCTCGGAAGTGCCTCCAGCGGGCTGCAGATGAGCATCTACCGCTTGGTGCAGGAGGCACTGACGAACACCATGAAGCACGCGCACGAGGTATCCGGAACCCGGGTTCGCCTGCGGTTCCGGCCCGAGGTCATTGAAGTTCTGATTGAGGACGACGGTCGCGAGTCGGCGGGCCGGTCGCCTTCCGACGGGCTGGGAAGAGGGTTGCTGGGGATGCGCGAACGGGTGCAGTCGTTCGGGGGCACGCTGGCGGCCGGCCCTGGGGAGACCGGCGGCTGGAGGGTGAGTGCGAGCTTTCCGCTGAACGGGGGTGGCTCGCGGTGACGATCCGCGTGCTGCTGGTGGACGATCAGCCGTTCCTGCGGCTCGGCCTGCGCATGGTGCTGGAACCCGAGCCGGGGGTGGAGATCGTCGGTGAGGCCGACGACGGCAGCTCGGCGGTGCCGATGGCGGCGGCCCTGAAACCCGACGTGGTGCTCATGGATGTCCGGATGCGGACGATGGACGGGATCACCGCGACCGAGCGGATCCTGGCCGCCGACCCGTCCGTCCGGGTGCTCATCCTGACCACCTTCGACCTGGACGAGTACGTCTTCGCCGGGATCCGGGCCGGGGCCGGCGGATTCCTGCTGAAGGACGCGCCCCCGGAGGTGCTGCTCACCGCGATCCGCACGGTGGTGGCCGGGGACGCGGTGCTGGCGCCCTCGGTGACCCGGCGGCTGCTGGAGCGGTTCGGCTCGATCCTGCCGGGTGGGGAGGCGGCCCGGCGCCGGGACGAGGTCCTCGGGGTGCTGACCGAACGCGAGCGGGAGGTGTTCCTGCGGCTGGCCGACGGCGCCTCGAACCAGGAGATCGCGACCGGGCTGCACCTGTCCGAAGGCACGGTGAAGGTGCATGTCGGGCACATCCTGGGCAAGCTCGGCCTGCGCGACCGGGTGCAGGCCGTGGTCCTGGCCTACGAGACCGGGGTGGTGGTGCCCGGCTCCCGCGGCCCGGCCTGAATCCGTCCGGCCCGCCTTCGTCCGGCCCGGTCGTCGGCCGGCGCGCGGACCGGCGCTCAACCCGCCGGGTCCGGCGTCCGATGTTCGGTGGGTGCCGAGCCGCCAGCCGTTCCGCGTGCCCGCCGGTCGCGGGACCGGTGGGTGATGGCCCGGCCGACGCTGCGAGGCCGAGGACGTCCCGTCTGGCAGCCGCTCGTGGTGCTGACGCTGCTGCCACTCCTGGCGGCGGCGGTGATGGGCGGGATCTCGGTGGTCTCGGCGGACCGGGCCGCCCGGCGCGCCCTGGAGGCCCAGCATCTGGTCCGGACCGTGGAGCTGCTGGATTCGGCCCGACGCGCCACCGACGCCGAGATCGTGCCGACCATGCTGGTGACCCTGCTGCGCGATCCCGACCGCGCGGCCGCGGTGGGTTTCCCGGTGGACCGGCAGGCCGTGCTGCGGGCCACCGAGCCGACCGTGATCGCCCGGGCCCGGCAGCAGACCGACGCGGCGCTGAAGTCCGCGCTGGCCGCCGCCCCGGTCCCGGAACTGCGCGAGGTCGTGGTCACCGCCCAGCACCTGCTGGTGAACGCCCGGGCCACGGCCGATCGCGGAGGTGAGCCGCTGCAGAGCTTCCTCGACGCCTGTGCGGCGGCGTCCCGGACCCTGGCCGGAGGGCAGCGCTGGGCCAGCGCCCGGGCCGTGGCCTCCGGCCTCGGTACCCAGAGCATCGCCGCCCTGCAGGACCTCAACCAGGTGGTCCAGCTGAGCAGCGTGGCCAGCCAGCAACTGGTCATCCTCTTCGCCAGCCGGGTGCTGCCGGCGAAGGAGGCGGCCAGCGCCAAGCAGTACTGGGTCGCGGCCTGGGGCACCTACGCGTCCCTGGCCGACAGCGGTCCCCAGCTCTCCACCGTCCGGGTGCGGTCGGCCTGGGCGGTGTTCCGGAGCACCGCCGCCGTGACCGCCTTCTCCGACCTGCTCGCCCGCCAGGCCCTCAACCCGGCCGAGCAGGTCCTGGAGACCGGCGCCCTGCCCGGGCTGGCGGACCGCAGCGAAATCCGGGACGAGGCCATCGCGGTGATCCTGCAGGACGCCGTCGCCGAGGTCACCCGAACCGCCCAGGCCGACCGCACCCGGGCGGTGGCCCGCGAACGCACCGCACTGATCGTCTGTCTGGCCCTGGTCCTGATTTCCATTCTTACTGCCGCCCTGACGGGGCACTGGCTGACGTCGTCCATCCGCTCCCTGGCCTCCGGGGCCCGGCAGATCAGCCAGGGTCACCTGGTCGACGTCCCGTCCCGCGGACCCCGCGAACTGAGGACGGCGGCGGTGGCGCTCTCCGCCGCGGTCGCCGGTCTGCGCCGGGTGCGGGAGCAGGCCCAGGCAGTGGTCGAGGGTGATCCGGAGTCCGCGCTGCGGCAGGAGCGGCTGCCCGGCCCCCTGGGCGAGGTGGTGCACGCCTCGGTGGAACAGATCGTCGAGGCCTTCCGGGCCCGCGAGGAACTGCAGGACGAACTGGCCCGCCAGGCCAATCACGATGCCCTGACCGGCCTTCCGAACCGGGCCCAGATCCTGCGGCACCTGAGTGCGTCGCTGGAGCGGGCCAAGCGCTCGCCGGTCCCGGCCGGGGTGCTGTTCATCGACCTGGACGGATTCAAGACGGTGAACGACACGCACGGCCACGCCGCCGGGGACCAGGTGCTGTGCGAGGTGGCCGACCGGCTCTCCGGCGCGCTGCGGCCCTCGGACCTGGTCGGCCGGTTCGGCGGCGACGAGTTCGTGGTGGTGATCGAGGAGGTCGCCGACCCGGAACGGCTGATCGATCTGGGCCGCCGGCTGATCGCCTCGGTCACCTGGTCGGGTCCGCTGGCCCTGGAAGGGGCCGAGAATCCGGACGAGTCAGCCGGTTCCGCCGGTACCGCGGTCCGGCAGATCCGGATCGGGGCCAGCATCGGGGTGGCGTTCTCCTCGGCCGACAGCACCGCCGACAGCCTGCTGGCCGAGGCCGACCTCGCCGCCTACCGGGCGAAACACCACGGCCGGGGCCGGGTCGAGGTCTTCGACGACGGCCTGCGGGCCGAACTGTCCGAGCGCGCGGACCTGGAGGTGGCGCTGCGCCAGGGCCTGGAGCGGGGCGAGCTGCACCTGGCCTACCAGCCGGTGGTGAACCTGACCACCGGGCGGCTGGTCGGGTTCGAGGCCCTGGCCCGCTGGAACCGGCCGGGGGTAGGCCCGGTCCGGCCCGACGTCTTCGTGGCCGCCGCCGAGGCCTCGACCCTGGTGCTGGACCTCGGGCGCTGGGTGCTGCACGAGGCGACCGCGCAGGCCGCGCGCTGGCGGGCGGCCGGGGCAGCCGGGTTCGCCGGCTCCACCGGTTTGGCCGGGGCTGCCGACCCGGGCGGCGACGAACCGACGGTCGCGGTGAACATCTCCGGCCGGCACCTGGCCGACCCGCGCGTTCTGACCGACGTCTACGACGCCCTGACCGCCGCCGGGCTGCCTCCGCACCTGCTGGTCGTGGAGATCACCGAGACCGTGCTGACCGACGACCCGAAGGCCCGGGACCATCTGCGGGAGCTGCGGTCCCGGGGGGTGCAGGTGGCGATCGACGACTTCGGCACCGGGTTCACCTCGATCCACGCACTGGTCGACACCCCGGCCGACATCCTCAAGATCGACCGCAGCTTCATCGACTCCGAGGACGTCGGCCACCATCAGCTGGCCACCCTGATCACCCGGGCCGCGCAGACCTTCTCGCTGCGGGTGATCGCCGAGGGGATCGAGACCGAGGCCCAGCTCGCCCGAGTCCGGGCCGACGGTTGCGAGGAGGCCCAGGGCTACCTGTTCTCCCGCCCGCTGACGCCGGAGGACGCGGAACTGCTCTCCCCCCAGCTGATCCCGCCACAGGTCACCGAGCCGGCCGGGATTCCTCGTCAGACATCACCCAGTTCCGAGTGGAGGCCGGTATGAGCCTGAGCAGAAGATCTCTCCTGATCGGGGCCGGTCTGGCGGCCGGTCTCAGCGCCTGCGGCGGCGGGTCCGGCGAGACCGGTGCGCAGGAGGAGAAACTCACGTTCTGGTACTGGGACGGTGCGCTCTCGACCCCGGTGGTGAAATCGGTGATCGCCGATCTCGCCGACCGGGGCACGATCAGCAGCACGATCGTCGACGGTGACTTCGGGCAGCGCCTGGCCACGTCGCTCGGGTCGAAGTCGGCCGCGCCCGACATCACCGGGATCAAGGGCGAGGACATGCCCTCCTTCCTGGCCCGGGCCGACTCCTTCCTCGACCTGAACACCCTGGGCGCCAAGGATGTCGCGGCCTCCTTCGCCCCGGCCAAGTACGCCGCCGCGACGGCCGCGGACGGGCGTCAGGTCGGGCTGCCCATCGACCTCGGCCCGACCGCCCTGTTCCTGCGCAAGGACCTCTGGGAGAAGGCCGGCCTGAGCACCCGGATCCCCACGGTGAGCGCCCGGATGGCGGACTGGGACGGCTGGTTCGAGGCGGCCGCCCGGCTGCGCAAGAAGCTTCCGGGCAGCTTTGCCATCCGGAACTCGGGCGACGTCTTCGGAGTGGCGCTGGCCCAGCAGCCGGAGACCTTCGTGACCCGGGAGGGTGACTTCGCCGGCGACGGGGACGCGGTCAAGCAGGCCTGGGACATCGCGGTGCGGTCGATCACCGACGCGGTGCAGGCCGGGATCTACGACCAGAACGCCTTCGGGGCAGCACTTTCCGCCGGGGTTCTGACCGGGCATCTGGGCCCGGCCTGGAACGGGCTCGACCTGGCCGCCGCAGCCCCGAGCACCTCCGGGCACTGGCGGGTGGCCGACTGCCCCGGGGGCCCGGCGAACGTCGGGGGCTCCTACCTCACCCTGCCCGCCACCGGTCACGACCCGAAGCTGTCCTTCGCCTTCATCGCCGAGCTGCTCAGTCCGGCCAACGAGGCCAAGGCCTTCACCGACGCCTCGGTGTTCCCGGCCGTCACCGCGGCCTACGACCTGCCCGCGCTCACCGGCGGCCAGAAGTTCTTCGGCGGCCAGGCCACCATCGACATCTTCGGCCCGGCGGCCAAGAACCTGCCGGTGGTCTACGACGCGCCGCAGAACGCCGCCGTGATGGCGGTCTACCTGACCGAGCTCTCGAACGTCGAAGGGGGCAAGAAGCCCTCCCAGGCCTGGAAGGACGCCGTGACTGCGGGCCGGAAAACCGCTGGTATCAAGTAGCTGACCCCTGATCGGCCCACGCGGGGCGACCTCCGGGAGCGGGAGGATCGTGATCGACACCAGGCGCCTGAGCGGCGCCGGGTCTTTCGCGTCGGGTTCTCCGACCGCATAATCGCGTGGCCTTTCCACTGGGGGAATCATGGCAGCACGACGGGCTCTGGGCTGG
Source organism: Kineosporia aurantiaca JCM 3230 (assembly GCA_000719025.1). Classification (GTDB taxonomy): domain Bacteria; phylum Actinomycetota; class Actinomycetes; order Actinomycetales; family Kineosporiaceae; genus Kineosporia; species Kineosporia aurantiaca. Next base: position 260,268 of record JODP01000005.1, on the reverse strand, counting down.
TTGCTGGCCTTGGGCGTGGGGGTGAGCGGCGCCGTCGGGCCGGCGCCGGGGGCATCGGCCGAGGAAGCCGGACCGGCCGTCGTCCACATCGCCGGTAGCCCTCTGGCGGCCGGTCTGAGGCTGGTCGGAGCCTCGGATCTGGGTGTCGCCGTGGTTCAGGGCGCCGACCCGGGCGACTACTTCGACTCGACCAACGCCATCGTCTACACCGGCGCAGAGGGCGGGGAACTGGCCGCCCGCAGACAAATTCGCCAGTCCGAGCTCTTCTCGGCGCCACCGATGCTGCTCGGGGTGGTCGGTAACCAGCTGAGCTGGGCCGAGCAGATTGCCGCCTACGGGGAGACGAACGGCTGGTACCTGCACCGGCTCAACATCGAGGACGGCAGCGACGTCATCGACGCCCCGACCCCACCACCCGCGGCCTTTACCGGCGACAGCTGGTACACAGCGGCGTCTTTCGTGAAAGGATCGCTTCCGGAGGGCACGCATGTGCCGTTGTACCGGCATCTCGCCGGAACCGGCACCGGCGGCAAGAACGGTGAGATGATGATCAGCAAGCTGTTGGATCAGGCTGAGGGTGTCGTCGACCTCGCGGCCGACGGCAGTTCCGTTCTGGCCGCGATCGCCGACCCGAAGCTGCCCGGCCCCTACGAAGAGGACACGGCACCGCCCGGAACCCGGCACTACCGAGTGGTTCTGATCGACCTGGCCGGCGGGGCCACCCAGACCCTGGCCGACAGCACGGACGTGGTCACGTCGGTGGCGGTCGGCCCGGACCGGCTCGCCTGGGACTCGCAGGCCGACGGTCAGCCCCGCAAGATCCTCAGCCGGGCGCGGGAGGACGGCGCCCCGGTGTCCTCCTTCACCGAGACCGCCCCGAACGTGGGCGATCTGGTCGCCGGTACCTCGGGCGTCGGTTATCTCGTGACCGGCCCGGTGGACGAGGACGCCCCGGCCGGGACCCCGGCGAAGGACGTCGAACTGCGCGTCGTCGACGGCGCCACGGCCACCACCACCGAACTGCCCGACTTCAGCTCGGGTCTGGCCGCCGTGGACGAGCGCTTCCTCACCGCCACCGGCGGTGGCCCGAAGGTCGCCGGGGTCTACAGCGTCGTTCCCGGAGATCAGCCCGTGCGTACCGCGACCGTGCCGGTGCCGAGCTACTCGGCCAAGGACATCGCCCTGGCCGGCTCCAAGCTCTACTACGTCGACCGCTCACCCAGCCCGGACGGACGTCACTCGGTCTGGAACGCCAACGCTTCCGGGAGCGGTAAGCCCAAGCGTCTGGGTGTGGACGGGGTTCCGCTGGGGGAGGACCCGTTGGGCCGCTCGGATCGGGCCGTGCTGTTCTCGGCCGGGCGCGGCCTGGTCCGCGGACCGGGCGGGGACACCGCCTGGCAACTCCTCGACCGGGGCAAGGTGACGGCAACCGTCCAGGCCGCGCAGGACTGGACCGATCAGCATCCGGCGGTCTCCGGGCCGTACGCGATCATCGACCGGACCGTGTTCCGCCCCAACGGAACTCCGGTCTACCAGGTGAAGACGAACGACTACTACTACACCGGCCGCAGCGCCCTGTTCGGTTCCACCATCGTCTTCAGTACCGATCCCACCTATCACGAGGACACCGCTACCTACGACAGCGAGATCTGGCTGGACGACGTCGACAGTCCGGAGCCCCAACTGCTGACCACCGAATCGGAATGCGGGGTCTACGCGCCCCGGGTCGCGGTCTGGGGTGACCTGGCCGCCTGGGACTCCTGCACCGACGACACGATCACCGTGCGGAATCTGCGCACCGGTCAGGACCGTCTGGTGCCGACCGGGGTGGACGGCCTGAGCGACCTGGAACTCGGCGAGGGGGCGCTGTTCTGGAGCGGCTGGACGAACAGCCTGGCGGCCGGTGTGAGTGGCCGGGTGCTGGACACGGCCACACCCGGATCCGAACCGGTGGTCCTGGACGGAGACTGGAGCAAGGCCGATCTGGACGACCATCTGATCGCCCGGGTCTTGGACGGGCACGCCGGCGTCGAAGTACAGCGTCTTCCGTTCACCGAGCTGTACCCGCCGCGGCTGACCGGGAAGGTCGCCGCGGCCCGGTTCGTGGCCGGAACCGGCACGTGGAGACCGCGCTTCGACATCAGCAAGCCGCTGACCGACGTGAAGCTGGCGATCACCGACGCGCAGGGCCAGCCGGTGCGCACCCTGACCGGCACCGGGCCGGACGGCAGCATCCGGGACGTCGCCTGGGACGGGCGGGATCGGAACGGCCGGAAGGTCACGGCCGGGATCTACCAGTGGCGCCTGACCGCCGCCGCGGCGGACGGGGACGGCGCGCTGATCGGGAAGCACGGCGGCCCGGTCGTCTCCGGGCAGGTAAGGGTCCAGTGAACCCGTTCGTGATCATGGAGTTTCACCCCGGTGAAACTCCATGATCACGACGGGAGGCGGCGGCGAAGCGGCGGGCCAGGGTGTCCAGGGCCGCGTGTAGCGCGGGCGGGCCGGCCACCTCGAAATCGGCGTCGAACCGGGCGATCGAGGCGGCCAGCCCGGTCCACGACCACGAGCCGAGGGTGAGCCGGCAGCGTCCCTCATCCAGCGGTTCGACCAAGGCGTCCCCGAGGTAGGGGGCCAGTTCCGCGGCCGGGGCGTGCACCACCACCTCGGCCTGACAGGGCCACGCCGAATCGCCGCTGCGCGACCCGCGGAACAGGCCGGTGACGAAGGCCGTCGCGTCTCCTCCGGGGATCTCGCGAGGCTGGAACCGGGGGCCGTTCGGCGTCCGTAACTTCATCCGGTCCGCGCGAAAGGTGCGCCAGTCGTCACGTTCCGGATCCCAGGCGAGCAGGTACCAGCGTCCGTTGCGGTGAATCAGGTGATGCGGCTCGGCCCGCCGGGGCGCTTCGGAGTCCTGGTAGTCGAAGCGCACCACCTCCCGGGCCCGCACCGCGTCGGCGAGTGCGGTCAGCACCGCGGGATCGGCCTCCGGGGCCCCGGAGGAGCGCACCGGGGTGACCTGCACGGCGTCGATGCGGTGGCGGAGGCGGGAGGGCATCACCTGGCGCACGGTGGTGAGCGCCCGGCCGGCCGCCTCGGACACCCCGGCGCCGCTGGTGCCGGCCAGCTGCAGCGCGATGGCCAGGGCCACGGCCTGCTCGTCGTCGAACAGCAGCGGGGGCAGGTCGGCGCCGGCCTCGAGCCGGTAGCCGCCGTCCGGCCCCTTGGTCGCGGCGATCGGGTAGCCCAGCTCCCGCAGCCGGTCGACGTCCCGCCGGACCGTGCGGGGGCTGATCGCGAGCCGTTCGGCGAGCACCAGACCGGGCCAGTCGCGCCGCGCCTGCAGCAACGACAGCAGCGCCAGCAGGCGTTCGGAGGTTCCGGTCATACGTCCATCATGCCCTTAGTAACGGTCAGAACCTGGCCGCTACTGAGGAACTGCTTTGCCCCCGGCCTCGTTCTGCCGATGGAAGGGTGCGAGCCAGCAACCGAGTCTGAGGAGGGCGACCGGCGTGATCCCGGCTCAGGACGCGGGGCCGGCGCCGGCCCAGCCGCACGAGCTGGCCCTTCTGGAGGCCTACGAGCTGCTCGAGGCGGCGCAGGACCGGGATGTCACGGAGCGGGTGGCGCGGCTCGACGCCCGGGCCCGCCGGGAGTCCTGGCGCGACGTCGACGTGCTGCTGCACTTCGCCCGGTCCCTGAGCGACCGCGAGTTCGGGCGGGACGACACCGAGCACGTCCAGGCCATGGTTCAGGCCGCCCACGTACTCGGCGACCCGGCTCTGCTGGCTCTCGCCCTGGCCACCACCGCGATGCGGGCCGCCGGCCGCCGGACGGCGCTGCCCGCGGGCCTGTCCGGCGCCGAGCCGCTGGTCCGCGCGGTTGCCCTGCTCGACGACGCGGACAGCCTGGTGGTGCACCGGGTGGCCGCCCGGATCGAGGTGGCCGGAGCCTTCCATGCACTCGGCCTGTGGCCGCTCATCCACGAGCAGTACGCCCTTGTCGAGGAGCTGTTCATGGCCCGGGACGACCCGTTCTGGGGTCATGTGCTGCGGCTGCAGCGCCGGGTCGTGCACATCAACTCCATGGACATGGCTCTGGACGAGGCCTGCGCCCTGGCCGAGGTGGGGGACTGGGAAGCCGCCGGCCAGCTGGCCGCCGAGCGGCTGCCGGACGTCCTGCCGCCGCTGGACCCGGGCTGGCCGGTCACCTGGGCGGCCAAACTGCATGGTTTCGCCGACCTGTTCGCCGCCCTGTCCGGGCTCCCCTCGCCGACCGACCGGGACCTGGTCACCGAGCATGCCCGCGAACTGGAGGACGACCCCAATCTGAGCATGCTCTCGGTGGCCGACGCGATCCGCGCCCGCGCGGCCGGTGACCAGGCCCGGGCGGCCGGGCTGGCCGAGGCGGGCGCCGGCACGATCGGCCTGGACGTTCCGGTGCACGTGCGGCTTCTGGCCCTGAACCTGGCTGCGCACCACCCGCAGACCCCGTCGGCCGCCCTGATCTACGCCCAGGAACTGGTCAGCCTGCGCTGGAACTCGCGGCTCAGCCGGATCTCCTCGATGCGGGCGGCGATCGACGCCGAGCGCCGCCGGGTGGAGCACGAGTTCCTGCGCGACCAGATCCTGGTCGACGACCTGACCGGGCTGGGCAACCGCCGGGCCTACACCGCCTACCTGGAACGGGTCCGCCGGTCGGTGGCCGGGGCGAAACTCCGCGCCCCGCGCCCGGGCCGGGACCGCCGGCGCCGGCTCCCGCGGGCGCCCGAGCTGGTGATCATGATGATCGACGTGGACCACTTCAAGGCGGTCAACGACTCCTTCGGGCACGACGCCGGGGACGAGGTGCTGCGCCGGATCGGGAGTCTGCTGGCCGCCCAGGTGCGCAGCGCCGATCTGGCCGCCCGCCTCGGCGGCGACGAGTTCGTGGTGATCATGCCGCAGGACAGTGAGGGCGTGGGGGAGTCCCGGGCCGAGGCGATCGTCCGGGCGGTGCGCGAGCACCCGTGGGACGAGGTGGCCCCGGGCATGGCCATCACGATCAGCCTCGGGTTGTACCGCGGCCCGGCCTCGGACCTGGCCCACCTGCCCGCCGAGGCGGATCGGCAGCTGTACGTGGCCAAACGGGAGGGGCGGGGAAGGGTGGCTCAGGCGGTGGCGGACAAGCCGTAGTGCCGGTGCATCCGCTCGAAACCCTCTTCCAGGCCGACTTCCGGCGTCCAGTCGAGCACCGCGCGGGTGGTCCGCTGGTCGAACCAGTGCGCGGTGGCGAGCTGCTCGGCCAGGAACCGGGTGAGCGGCGGGTCGTCCCGCCGCCGGCCCAGCGCCCAGACCCCTTCCACGGCCGCCCCGGCCAGCCAGGCCACCGGGAACGGCACCCGGCGGGTGGGCGGCGGCACTCCGGCGGCCTCGCACAGCCGGGCGAAAAGGTCGGCCACCGGCCGGGGTTCACCGTTGCTGACGACCAGGGCCTGACCGTGCGCGAGCTCGGCCCGGTCGAGGGCGGCGACCGTGGCGTCGACCGCGTTGTCCACGTACGTGGTGTCGATCAGGGCCGCGCCCGACCCGATCAGCGGAAGCCGGCCCTGCCGGGCCCGTTCCACGATCCGGCCGACCAGCTGGGTGTCACCCGGCCCCCAGACCAGGTGCGGGCGGATCGCCACCACGGCCAGGTCCGGGTCGTCGGCCTCCAGCGCCAGCTGTTCGCCGACGGCCTTGCTGCGTGCGTAGTTTCCCCGGGCGTGCTTGGGGTCGGCCGGCCCGGCGCCCGCTCCGACCAGTGCCCTTCCGTGATGGGCGACCGAGGGCGATGAGACGTGCACCAGGCGCGGGGTGCCGGTCTGCCGCAGCGCGGAGAGCAGGTTGCGCACCCCGTCGATGTTCGCCGCCGCGTACTCCGCCCAGGGGCCGGTGACGTTCACCTTCGCGGCCAGGTGCACGACCGCGTCCATTCCCTCAGCCGCCCGGAGAACGGCTGCGGGATCGGTGATGTCGCCGGTCACCTCGCGAATACCGAGGAGGGACGAGGGGCGGCGCTGGAAGACCGTCACCTGGTCCCCACGGTCGGCCAGTTTCCGGGCCACCCCGCCCCCGAGCATCCCGCTGGCCCCGGTGACCAGAACCTTCATCGCGAGCCGGCCAGGCGCTTCTCAGCCCAGCGGCCGACCTCGGTGCGGTCGATCTTGGAGTTGTGCCGGATGTCGGTCTTCAGGCCGTCGGTGACCAGCACCGCCGCCAGTTCGACGGACGCGGCCGCGCGGACCTGGGCGGCCAGCGCGGGCGGGGCCACCCCGGCCGGCGCGTCGGCCTCCAGCACCGCCACGAGCTGCTGCAGCCCGGCCGACCCGACCCCGACCAGGGCGGCCCGGTGCACCCCGAGAACGGTCTCGATCCGCTGCTCGACCCCGACCGGGGTGACGAAACCCTCGGCGGTGCTGAGCACATGGACCAGGCGGCCCTCGACCCAGAGCCGGCCGTCCGCGTCGAAGTGGCCGATATCGCCGGTGCGGTGCCACCCCTCGGCCGTGGACGTCGCCCGCTGGGTGACCCAGAGCTGGTCGTACCGGTCCTTCAGATGCCCAGCGCGGACCAGGATCTCGCCGGTCACCTCGGGCTTGTCGGCGATCGAGTCGAGCTGGTCCAGCGGGGCGACGGTGACCTCGACGCCCGGCAGAGGCCGGCCCACCAGCACCCCGTTGCCCGGACCGGCGGCCCGCAGTTCGGCCAGGTCGACGTCGGTCAGCAGGAGCGCCTCGGTCATCCCGTACGGCGTGTGCAGAGACGCCGCCGGAACCAGGTCCTGCACGGCGGCAAGCAGACTCGCCGGGACCGGGGCCCCGGCCGAGAGCAGCAGGCGGACCGGGCCCAGGCCGGTGCGGTCGGCCTCGCTCAGCTCCCCGGCGGTGGCCAGGACGTTGGTCAGGGCGGCCGGGGAGGCGAAGATCATCGTCGCGTCGATCGCCCGGGCGGCCTGGGCCAGCGCCTTGGCGGTGAGTGTGCGCGGGGCGGTCACGTCCATCTGCGGCACCGCCGAGACCACGCCGAGAGCGGGACCGAAGAGTGCGAACGGGGCGAACGCGGCCACGAAACGGTCTTCCTCAGCGCGGAACCCGTACGCGGAGACCAGGGCGTCCCGCACTGCCTCGAGCCGGCGGTGGGTGTAGACCACGCCCTTGGCCGGGCCGGTGGAGCCGGAGGTGAAGATCACCATCGCCTCGTCGTCCGGACCCGGCTCGGCGGGAAGCGGCTGGGCGGCGCCCTGTTTCAGCGACTCCAGGCTCAGGGTGGCACCGAGCAGCCGGGCCCGGGCCGAGCCGGGCTTCACCCCGACCGAGATCCGCCGGCCCGGCCAGCGCAGCGCGCGGGCGGCCAGCAGGCCCCGGTCGATCCCGATCACGTGCTTGACGGCGGCCCCCCGCACCGCCCGGTGCAGGCCGGGCAGGCCCAGACCGGCGTCGGCGATCACGGCCACCGCGCCGATGCGGGCGCAGGCGTAGAGGGCGACGGTGAGGTCGGCCCCCGGGGGAATGAGCAGGGCCACCCGGTCTCCGGGCTGCACGCCGGAGGCGGACAGGCCGGCGGCCACGCGGTGGACATCGCCGGAGAGCTGCCGCCAGCTGGTGCTGCGCCAGCTGGCGATCTCCGCATTGGCGTGGCTCGGCTCCAGAAGAGCCGGCTGCGGGTCGTCGGCCCGCTCTTCCAAAGCTGCCCACAGCGGTCGGCGCGGTTGCGTCGATGCGGGCTGACCGACGTCCGCAATCGGCTCTGAACCCCGCAACCGGGGCTCGACGACGTCCGTCAGCCACTGCCGGACCGCCCCGGCCACCTCCGCGTCCTCGGCGACCAGGTGACCGGCCTTCTCGAACCGGTGCACCTGCGCCTGCGGCAACCGCGAGCGCAGATCGCGCAGGTAGAGGTCGGTGAAGACCGGGTCGCGCGGACCCCACAGCATCAGCGCCGGTACCTCGGCCAGCCGGGGCAGACCCTCCACGACGCTCTCCAGCGCGGGCCAGCTCGGGTGCGCAGGGGAGACCGGGATGTCTTCCACGAACTCGTCGATGCCGGTGCGGCGGGAGGCCCCGCGGTACGGGTCCAGATACCCCGCGCGCACCTCCTCGGGCAGCCGCGGATGGGCGATCGCGAGCGTCGACCGCAGGAAGATCGGGCTGGTGGCGGTGACGAAACGGCGGACGCCGGGTAACCGGGCCGCGGCGATCAGGAACGGCAGGGCCGAACCCGGAGGCTGGTGAACTGCGGTGTTGAGCACGGCCACGGCCGCGATCTGCGCGGTGTGCCGGGTGGCCCAGCCGAGCGAGATGCAGCCGCCCCAGTCGTGCCCGAGAGTGACCACCGGGCCGTCGACGCCGAGCGCGTCGGTCAGCCGGCCGAGGTCGTCCAGCCGGGTCTCCAGCCGCCGCCGTACCCCGGTGCGCTCCGACCAGCCCATGTTCAGCTGGTCCATGGCGATCACCCGCCAGGGGCGCTCGCCGGTCGAGAGCGCGGCGATGACGTGCCGCCAGAGGTAGGACGAGGTCGGGTTGCCGTGCACGCACAGCAGCGTGCCGACCGGCGGGCCGGACAGCGTGGACCGGTTGTCGAGGACGTGCCAGGAACGCTCGATGCCATTGAAATCAGGGACGCGGACGGTCCGGACCCAGCGCGGGTCCACTCCGGGGGGCGCGGCCTGGGTGAGGCTCGCGCTCACCAGATCACCGGCAGCACGCCGGCCGTGAATCCGGCTGCCCCGCAGACCAGCAGGAGCTTGTCGCCCTTGCTGATCAGGCCCTGCTCGGCGGCCAGGCTGAGGGAGAGCGGGATGCTGGCGGCGGCGTTGTTGCCGAACCGGTCGAGGGTGACCGAGACCTGGTCGCGGGAGTAGCCGATGGCCGTGCAGAGCGCCTCGGTGACGCCCTTGGAGACCTGGTGCGGGAAGATCCGCTTGATCTCGTCGAGCTTCCAGCCGATCTCGCTGATCGACTTCTCGATCAGCGGCGGGATGTGCTCGATGGCCAGGCTCTGCAGCGCCGCGCTGTCGCACTCGAAGTAGAAGCGGGAACTGTCGTGGCCCATCAGGTTGCCGCCGGACAGCACCGTGGACAGCTCCCACTGCGAGCCGTCGGAGATGAACCGCCCGGGCAGGACCCCGGTGTCCTCGTCCCGCGTGGCCTCCAGCAGCACCGCCCCACCGGCGTCGCCCAGGGTCAGCGCGGCCAGCTTGCGGCGCAGGTCGTGGGAGCTCTCGATGGCCCAGTTGATCGTGGGGGAGAGCACCTCGCCGGCCACCACCAGCACCCGGCGGGCGCGGCCGGTGGCGATCGCCGCGGAGGCGAAGTCGAGCCCGTTCAGGAAGCTGTTGCAGGCGTTCTTGATGTCGGCGAAGGTCGCGTTCCGCGCGCCCATCTTGTGCTGCACGATCGCCGAGGTGGCCGGCTCGGAGACGTCGTGCGAGGCCGAGGAGTAGATCAGGAAGTCGACCGACAGCGGGTCGACGTCGGCATTGCGCAGCGCCGCCAGCCCGGCCTGGGCGGCCAGGTCGGAGGAGGTGGTGCCGGGCTCGACGTGTCGCCGCTCACGAACGCCGGTGAGACGCTCCACCAGACCACCCGGCATGGTGAAGTTCCGGCTGCGCTCGGCGACCGTGGCTTCGATCTCGTCCGAGGTGATCACGCCGTCCGGTATCGCGTGTCCGGTGCTCACAACCGCAGAATTGATCAAAGTACTCTCACCTTGGGGGGCTGGGGGATCGACGGGGCCGACCCCGGACGGCAGTGTCGGAAGGGGTCTGGGCCATCTTCCATCCTGACACGGAATCAGCATTCCGCTCCCCATGGGGCCGCTGATGCGATCTGATATCTGGTTATGGCGGGAATGCGGGGACGGCGACGACGGCCGGAGCGCAGGGTGACGGGTTGCTCCGTCGGCGGTGGGCGATCGGGTGAACTGGCCCGGCGACCGTTGGACGGTGCAGTGACCGGACCGACCGAATGATCGTGACGGTCGACGGTGGCAGGTCCGCCCGGACCCCGGTGGGGACCTTCCGGCGGCCCTGGTGGCGTTGGCTGCTCCTGGTCAACGGCGTGCTCGCGCTGCCCACGGCGATCGCCCCGGCCAGCACCACGGCCTCCCTCACCTACCTGCTCGGTGAGGTCTTCCTGAGCCTGGCGCTGTTCGCCGCCGCCCGGAGGATGCCGGTCCGCGACCGCCGGCCCTGGTACCTGCTGACCGTCGTCAGCCTCTTCTGGTTCACCGGCGACAGCGTGCAGCGGATGATGGAGGTGCTGGACATCTCAGCCGGACGGGTCGGGCCACCGGACATTTTCTGGCTCGGCTCCTACCCGCTGGAGATCCTGGCGGTGAGCGAGATGATCCGGCTGCGGCGGTTGCCGCGGATCGTGGTGCGCGACATCCGGCTGGACGTGCTCACCGTGTTCACCGCGGCCGGTCTCGGCGTCTGGCTGGTGATCGTGGAGCCCGGGCTGGCCGGCAACCCCACCCCGATGGACACCTTCGTGGCGCTGCTCTACCCGCTCGGCGACGTGTTCGTCTTCAGCCTGGCGATGACCATCCTGCTCGTCCCGGGCTCCTGGGGAACGGCGGCCGGCCTGCTGGTGGCCGGCTTCGGGGCTGCCCTGCCGTTGGATTTCCTGTTCCAGACCCTGTCCCATCGGGTGCCGAACTTCGACACCGGGCACCTGGACGCCGGCTTCCTGGTGCTGAACACCGCGCTCGGGGCGAGCGCTCTGCACCCCAGCGGGAGCCGGCTGACCGCCCCGGCCCGCCAGGGGGCGGGCCAGCACCTGCAGATCTGGCGGGTCGGCGTGCTCGGCCTCTCGCTCACCGCGGTGAGCCTGACCAACGCCCTCACCGCGCAGACCGGGCTGGCCCGGATCCCCAGCCTGGCCGCCACCCTGGTCGTCGCCCTGACCATCGTGCTGCGCTTCTACCGGATGGCCCGGGCCCAGGAACGGGCCGCCAACGCGCTGCGCGATCTGGCCGAGCACGACCAGCTGACCGGAGCGGCCAACCGCGAGCTGCTGCAGCGCCGGCTGCCCGAGTTCGTCGCCGGCCCGCGCGGTCTGCTGGTCTACATCGACCTGGACGGGTTCAAGGTGCTCAACGACACGCACGGGCACCACATCGGCGATGCGGTGCTCTGCGCGGTGACCGAGCGCCTGGGCCGGATGGTCCGCGACAGCGACACCATCGCCCGGATCGGCGGGGACGAGTTCGTGGTGCTGCTGCACGACTGCGGGATCGCCGAGGCCCCGGCGCTGTCCCAGCGGATCCTCGGGGACATGTGCGCTCCGGTGGCGGTCGGCCCGCTCACCGTTCAGGTCGGCGCCTCGATCGGGGTGGTCGTGCTGGACGAGACCGCCCCGGCCGGAAACCGCCCTGCGGCGGAACCGGATCTCGACCGGGAGACGCTCGCCGCCGCGGTGATGCGCTCGGCCGACGCGGCCATGTACGACGTGAAGCGCCGCGGCGGGGGTGTGCACATCGTCCACTACGAGGGGCATCTCGCCGGCGTTTCCTGAGATCGTTTCGTTATCAGGCCCTTCCGGGTTGCGATGCCCCGGGGGCGGGGTGAAAGTGAGCTGACTTTCCGGCTCAAGGGCCACATCGATCGGCGAACGCACCTGCTCGCCGCGGAAACAGAGGCACCCGCATGACGACGATCACTCCCGGAAGCGCCGACCGTGAGGGGCGTCACGCGGCCCCCGACCTGCAGGACGCGGTGCAGTCCCTGACCGCCCGGCTGGCCGCCCAGGGACTGGCCACCACCGGCAGCCAGTCGCTGGAGCTGATCCGCGGTGAGGGTCCGGCCCCGCACTGGGGCCCGGCCGATTTCGAGCGGGGCGACCAGGTTCGCTACCTCTCGGCCTGGTACGAGGTGCTCGGAGTGGGCCCGTTCGGCGTAACCGTCCGCCCCCGGGGCGGGGCCGGCGCGGGAACCTGGACTGCGGCGGCCGATTACGCGAAGGTCACGGGACGACGTCGGCCCGGTCTCGAAAACGCCGGCGAAAACGGCGCCGGGAAGGCGGATGCGGCCTGATCGGATCGTGCGCCCGTAGGGGTTGCCCGGCCGTCGCAGCGTTCAGGGCGGGATTTCGGGCGTCGATCCGAACTCCTGACCTGGCGACCGAGTCCCGGGAGAGACCAATGACGGACGCCGAAAACCCCGCACCGCCCTGGGGGACGCCCGAAGCAGCCGGACCGGTGCGCGGTCGGCCCCCGTGGGGCCCGGCGCCGATGTCGCCCTCGCCACAGTGGAATCCGCCCCTCCCGCCGCCGGTGCAGTGGCATCCGCCACAGGGGAACCAGGCCCAGTGGAACCCGGCGCAGTGGAATCCGAACCGGCCGGCGCCGCGGGAACTCGTGCTCGCCTATGCCCTGCTGGTGCTGCTCGGCACCTTCGGGCTGCACAAGTTCTACCTGCGCAGGAACGGCGCCGGCGGCTTCTATCTGGCCCTCGGCCTGGTCGGCTGGGCAACCTGCTGGCTGACCAGCGGCCGGCTCCTGCTGGTTCTGCTGGGATTCCTGGTTCTCGCCGACTTCGTCACCTTGCCGCAGCAGGTGCGGCGGGCGAACACTCGCCTCTGGCAGGCTCTTCCGGGCGCTTTCTGAGAATGTCCGGAATCCGGGAACTTGCACAGGAGGATCCGGGTACGTGAAGATGATCAGTGCATCGGTCCCGGTTCGGCTCGCCCCATGTTCCCTCTTCCTCCGCCCGGCCGGTCCGGTCCGCGAGTGAGACCCGCATCACCTCAGACGTTTCAGTGAAAGTAGCCCGTCATGCCCACCTCGACCGACAGCCTCCGCATCGTCCGCCCCGGCCGCCACGTCGCCCTGGACGTGAATGCGTCCCCGATCGGGCGTCTGCCCTTCCAGAACCCGGAACGGGCGGCTGAGGGCCTGAGCAGCCGGCCCTGGGGGCCGTCCGACTTCGAGCGCGGCGACCAGGTGCGCTACCTGTCGGTCTGGTACGACGTGCTGGGCGTGGGCCCGCTCGGCCTGACCGTCCGGTTCCGGCGCTCGCTCGACGGCAGCGCCTGGGACGTGCCGGCCGAGTACACGAAGGTCAGTGGCCGCCGTCGGGACGGCGTGGAAGACGTCGACGCGGCCTGAGCCGATCCCACCGTTCGGCCCAGTCCGGATCACTGGCTCCTGGTCGCCCGCTCCTCCCGCCGCCGCGAACGGGTGAGGGTCTCACCCGGTCGGCCCCCGCACCGCGGACTTGTTCACCTTCGGTGATCCCGGGCCGACAAGGGTCCTCGGCCTGAAGAAGTCCGGGCCCGTACGGACCGGTCACTCCGGTGACCTTCGGCGGAAGTGGACCCGGCACGATGTTTCAGGCAGTGAACGCCGACTTCGGGCGGGTCTGGGCGGCCGGAGCGGCCCGGCGGCTGATGTCGCGGACCGCCTGGCTGGTGGTGGCCCTGCTGCTGACCGGTCTGACGGCGGCGTTCGCGGCGGCCGGGGCCTGGCTCCTGTCCGGGGTGGCATTCCGGAGCGCGGTGCTGGCCGCGGTGACGACGGTGGTGATCGACCGGGTCCGGCGCGGTACCCGGGTGATGGAGATCCGGATCTGGTCCTGGTTCGCCGGCGCCTCGATGCTGACGACCCTCGCCTCCGCCGCCGATCTGGCCGTGCGGTTGATCAGCGGCACGAGCGCGGCCGGGAGTTACGTCTTCCCCGCGGGGGTCCTGGCCGCCTCGCTCCTGTTCTACCAGGGCCTGCTGCTGTGGAACCGGATCCGGACGCTGGTCGCCGACCCGGGCGACTTCCTGAACGGCGTCAGCGCCACCGTGGCGGTGGCCGCGCTGGGCAACCTGGCCCTGATCTGGCTGCACCCGCACGCCCAGCCCGGTCCCTGGATCGGGGTGCAACTGCACCTGCTCTGCCTGGGAGCGGTGTTCGTGCTCCTGGGCACGGTGGCGACCGTGGCCTCGATGGGCTCGGCGATCAGCGACCCGCGGGCCTGGATCGGGCTCGGGGCCGCCGCCGTGGCCCTGGCCGGCTCGGTCCTGGCCCCCGACACCGGGCTGGTGACCGGCGTCCCGGTGCTGTCCCGGTTCTCCTTCAGCATCAGCTGGCTCGTGGTCATGCTGCTGCTGGCGGTCTGCGCGCTGCTGCCCGGCGGCGAGAAGGAGCCGAAACCGGCCACCGCGCAGGAGGCCTCGATGGGCGCCCTGGTGGTGCTCCTGTCCGGGGTCACCATCCTGGTGCTCAGCACCCGGCTGGACCCGAGCCGCACCACCACCACGGTGATCTACGCCGGCCTGGCCGTGCTCGGGGCCAGTACCCGGGCCCTGCACCTGATCCGGGACCTGGCCAGCCTGGCCGTGCGCAAGCAGGAGGCGCTGACCGACGAGCTGACCGGCCTGGCCAACCGGCGCGCCTTCACCCAGGACCTGGCCGAGCTGGTCGGCCCCGGCCGGGTGGCCTCGCTGCTGGTGATCGACCTGAACGACTTCAAGGACGTGAACGACCGGCTCGGCCACGCGGTCGGCGACGAGGTGCTGGCCGAGGCGGCCGCCGGCCTGCGCCGGGCCACCCCCGAGGGCGGCCGGGTGGCCCGGCTCGGCGGTGACGAGTTCGCCGTCCTGCTGCCGGGAACCACCAGCGCCGACGCGGTCGGCGTCGGGTGGGCCCTGATCGAGGCGGCGCGGCGCGGGCCGCGGCGCGCCGGGGTGCAGGCCCCTTCCGTGGGCCTGAGCATCGGAGTGGCCGGGCACGACGAGGGTTTCGGCGCCGGCGACAGCGACGAGCTGTTCCGCCGGGCCGACGCCGCGATGTACGTGGCCAAGACCACCGGGGCCCAGGTGAGCGTCTACGACCGCCGCCTGGACCAGCAGCGGCGCGACCAGAGCCGGCTCACCCGCGACCTGATCGAGGCCTTCGACGACGCGATCCCCTCCGGCGGGCTGCCTTTCGAGGTCTTCTACCAGCCGCAGGTCTCGATGCGCACCGGAACCGTGGCCGGCGTCGAGGCGCTGGTCCGCTGGCGTCACCCCGAACGCGGGCTGCTGGCTCCCGCCGCCTTCCTCGACCTGGTCGAGAGCACCGGCCGGATGCGCGCGCTGACCCAGTTCGTGACCTGGAGCGCGCTGCGCGACGTGGCGCTGTGGGAACGCACCGGCCTGGGCCGGCTGCGGGTCTCGGTGAACCTCTCCACCAGCTGCCTCAGCGACCCGGCCTTCCCGATGATGCTCGAGGAGATCGTCGGCGCGGGCGTCGACCCCTCGGTGGTCACCTTCGAGGTCACCGAGACCACCCTGATGAACGACCCGGAGCACTCCCTGGCGATGTGCGCGGTGATCGTCGAGGCGGGCTTCGGGCTGAGCATCGACGACTACGGCACCGGCTACTCGTCCCTGGCCTACCTGAGCGACCTCCCGGCCACCGAGCTGAAGATCGACCGGGCCTTCGTCTCCCGGATCCAGCAGGACCCGCGGGTGCGGGCGATCGTCTCCGGCACCGTGGACCTGGCGCACGAACTGGGCCTGCGGATCGTCGCCGAGGGCGCCGAACAGCCCGGAACCCTGGGCCTGCTGCGCGACCTCGGGTGCGACGAGGTGCAGGGGTACGTCTACAGCCCGCCGCTGCCGGCGGTCGAGCTGTACGCCTGGGTGACCAACCAGGTGCCCGCGTTGTCGGGGAACGTTTAAGGACGCGCCTCGTGGCGCGGCCGCCCGTGGCTGCGCCGATCCTCCTTCATCCGGGCCTCGAACAGGTGCCGCCGCCCATCGGCAAGCTCCTCCCGCGCAGCGCGTTCCAGCTCGCGGGCCGGACTCCAGTACCCGTCGTCGTACTCCTCGACGATCTGGAACGTCCACCGTCCCTCGATCACGTTGCGCCCGATGAGTTCCTGCTCCACCCGTTCGGCCAGACCCTCGTGCCCGGCCTTGCGCAGCGCCTCGACCGCCTCCCCGAACTGGAGGTCCGCGCGTCCACTGATCTGATGGAAGGCATACAGGTGCCCTCGCGCCTGCTCGAGCGTCTCCAGGGCTTCGGAGAGCTTGCCCAGCGCGTCCACCGTCTCGGCGGTGACGCCCTCGGGGATCTGGTGGGCCTCGTCGGGCCGGTCGGTGCTCACAGGTCCTGGATAGCGCTCCTCCGAAGACGCTGCCCGTTGATCTTGTCCGCGCGCTCAAGCCTCTGAGCTGCGGAAACGCCAGTGAGCGGTTCGCTGTGGGAAAAATTGAGTGATGAGGACTCAAGTCCGGAATGCATTCGGCCGGACCCCGGTTGACTGTCTTCGTGCGGCCCGGAAGAGCGGGTCGCGAGAGCGATGCTTCTGAGGAGCGTGAGCTGAGATGGCTCTTTCTGTGCGTTCGAGTGCCCCGGTCGTCCGCTGGGATTCGTTCCGTGAATACGGCGATCTTCAGCGTCAGTTCGACGGTCTGGTGCAGTCCGTCTTCGGTCCCGCGGTCCGCGAGCAGAGCGCGGCCCCGCGCTCCTGGCGGCCGGTCGCCGACGTGACCGAGTCCGACGCCGGCTACGTGGTCAGCCTCGAGGTTCCCGGGTTCCGCCGGGACGAGATCCAGATCAGCGTGGAGGGCGACACCCTTACGGTCGGCGGTGAGTACGCCAAGACCGAGGAGGGCGAGCCGCGGCACGCCCGCCGGGCCGGCCGTTTCCAGTACCGCACCCTTCTGCCCAAGGGTGTGGCGGCCGACCAGATCGGCGCCTCGCTGGCCGACGGTGTGCTCCGGGTCTCCGTCCCGAAGACCGGGGAGACCCAGCCCCGCACCATCGAGATCACCGAGGGCTGAGCCGGAATCACAACGGCCGGTCCTTCCCCACGGGGGAGGGACCGGCCGTTGTCGTTTCTCGGAACGTCAGTGGATCGTGACTTTCTGACGCAGATCGTTCAGTCCGGTCGTGGCGTTCCAGGTGCCCTGGTTGGCGGTCTGGATCGCGAACCGGGGGTCGTTACGGGTCGCCGCGTCGTTCGACGGGATGGAGAGATAGGCGCGGTACGTGCCGGCCGGCACGCTCTTGACCTTCCCGGTCAGGTTCACCGTGGTTCCCGCCGCCCAGCGCTGAACATCGGCATTGCCGGCGAAATTGATGACGTACGTGTGCTTCTGGTCTTTCAGCACGAGTCGGGCGGTGCGCGGGTTGTACGGGGCCGCCCAGCCGTCGTTGCGGACGCTCAGCGCGACCGACGCGGTCTTCTGGCCGCTGGTGACGGTGCTCTTGGTCAGCACGAACCGGTAGCCCAGACGGTTGGCGGTCTCGGCGATCCCACTGGCTCCCCAGGTGTTGAGGACGTCGGTGTTGTAGTCCCGGTTGAGGTAACTGTAGTGATAGCGCGCCATTTCGGCCGAGGCGCTGGCCCAGTCCGAGCGCGGTGAGTTCACCGCGCAGGTCTCACCGCCCACCGGCAGGTACCGGCTGTCCGCCTCGAGGTATTCCTGGTCGAGGGTGATCGGGTCGGAGAGGAAGGTGCCGAAGTCGTCCGGCGAGGCCAGGAAGCAGTCGTTGTGGTGGCCGACCCGGGCCTGGTCGCTACCGCTGAAACCCTGGGCCGGGGTCAGGGCGTTGGTCGCGCCACTGCCGGTGCCGAGGAACTGCTGCTTGTAGAACATCGTGCGGGTGGCCACCATCCGCTTCTTCGGCACCGCGTCCAGCAGGGCCTTCAGCACGGCCGAGCGGTTCTTCCAGTCGGTCTCGGTGACGGTCTCCGGGTGGGCCGGGTCGGCGACGAAGTAGTCGGTGTAGTAGCCCTCGCCCCAGAGCCCGATGAAACCCTCTTGAACCAGGGCGATCACGTCGGCGTAAGCATGGAAGACGGGCTTCAGCTGCTGGATGTGCTTCTTCACCCGGCTCAGCGGCGCGTCCCCGTAGGGCGGCGCGTAGGGCCACTCGTCCTTCGGCAGCGCGTAGGCGAACCGGACGATCACCGAGATCCCGGCGCTGCGGGCGGTCTTCAGGTCCTTCTCGACCAACCGCAGGTAGGCCGGGTCGATCCGGTCGGTGCCGGCGAACTTCTCCAGGTAGAAGACCCGCAGGATCTGGGTGATGCCCTGGTCGCGGTAACCGGCCAGGGTGGCCGGGTCGAGCGGTGTGTACCCGCTGCCGTCCGCGTAGTAGTGCGTCTCGGTGTGCTTGTAGAAGCCGCGCTCCGGGTTGGCGATGTTCGCCGAGCTGGCCGAGTACGTGACGGTGCTGTCGGTGGACGGGCTGGAGGCGGCCGAGGCGGAGGTCGCGCCTCCGGCCCCGATGACCAGGCCGACCAGGACGGTGGCAATGACGCGATGGGCGTGCCGCATGGTTCTCCCGACGTGAGCTGAAGCATGGTCGCGGAATCTTGAGCGGTTTTGACGAAGTCGGCGCTCAAATGAGCATGAAGTGACAGTAACGCGGCCAGCCCGCTCACGGCTAGAGGTGAGTTCTCAGGAGATGCCCAGCCGCAGTTCCACCGTGAGCACCACCTCGAAACAGTTGCCCCGGGCCAGGCCGGTCACCCCCAGATTCGCCCGGGTGACCGCGCCGGCCGGGCCGAAGACCTCGGCCAGCACGTCGGAGACGCCCTCGCCGACCTCGTGATGGCGGTCGAAATCCGCTGTGGCGGAGACGAAGCCGAGCGCCTGCACCGGGGTGAGCACCTGATCCAACGAGCCGACCGCGAGGCGGATCAGGCCCAAGCAGTTGATCGCCGCCTTGCGGGCGGCCGCGTATCCCTGTTCGACGGTGAGGTTCTCGCCGAGTCGGCCGGGGTGCAGCACGGTTCCGTCCCGGTCCTCCGGGGTCATCCCGCTCAGCGTCAGCATGGTGCCGGAACGGTGAAAGGCTTTGAGCTGTTTGCCGTAGCGGGAACCGTAGGGCGGGTTCGCGTAATCCGGGACGGGAAACTCGAGGTGGTTCGCGCGCGCGTCCGGGCCGTGGGTCGTCATCCCCCGAGCCTACTAATTGGATCCAGAAAGTCTAAGAAGGGATCCTTAGAAGGTCTGGAAGCAGGTGTTCAGCGAACTGCCGCCCGCCGACGTCCCCTGGTACCCCGCCGCGAACGCCTGGGTGCGCTGCTCCCCGGAGCCGTGCGCCCCCTCGGCGAACCACGGGACCCCGGGCTGGTCGCCGACCAGGGCCAGGGAGTCCAGGAGTTCGTCGATGTCGCCGTCCTCGATCTCCAGCGAGCCGGCCCGCACCGAGTCGCCGAGGTAGGCGCCGGCCATGCAGTCGGCCTGGAGCTCGTGCTGGATGGTCAGGCGGTGGGAGATCCCCAGGGCGGCCTGCTCGGCGTGCGCGTACTCGTGGCCGAACAGGTAGTAGACGAAGGCGTCACCGATGTCCCGGTATTCCCGGGAGAGGAAGATCTCGTCGTAGGCGATGAAATCGCCGGAGGGGCAGAAGAAGGCGTTGTTCTGCGCGAACGCCTCACCCCCGCAGTTGCCGTCGGACGGGCTGTCGTACGGGAACACGTCCTTCACCGGGCTGAACTGCCCACCTTGGGCCTCGAAGAACGAGGTCCAGTAGGTCTCGATGCTCTTGACCGCCGAGGAGATGTCGTCCTTCATCTGGCCGGAGGAGTCGGAGTCGCCCGGCCCGTCGGTCTGCCGGCTCTCGGGCTGCCGGTTGGTCGAGTTGTCCGCATCCGTCGTACCGGCGCAGCCGGCCACGGCGAGGACGACGACCAGCGGGGCCAGGAGGCGCCGGACGGGGTGACGCAAGGCGGTCATATCGCCCGAGGGTATGTCAGGCAAGATCCGCTGGCGAGATGGAGGGCACTACCCGGCGGCGCGCGATCAGGCGACGGGCGATCGGCTGGCCGAGCAGGATGCCGGAGAGCACGAGCGCAACGCCGATGATCTGCCGGGCCCCGAACGGCTCAGACCCCAGCAGTACGCCGAGAAGAACGCCCGCGACCGGATTCAGCAGCCCGATCAGGCCCACCGTCGCAGCGTCCAGACGGCGCAGACCTTGGAACCACAGCGTGAATCCGAGGGCGGTGGCTATGAACGTCACGTAGCTGTACCCCGCCAGGCGCTCGGGGGTCAGGGCGGGCGGAGCGCCTTCCACGATGATCGCGACCGGCAGGATCAGCAGGCCGCCGGCGATCAGCTGCCAGGACGTCAGGGCCAGGATGTTCAGGTCCGGGCTCCAGCGCTTGGTCAGGATGGCCCCGACGCTCGAGAGGGTCATCGCCGCCAGGCTGGCCAGCACTCCGCGATAGTCGATGCCGGCCTGCGAGTCCAGCAACATCACCGCTACCCCGGCGATACCGATGACCGCCCCGGCCACCGGCAGTACCCGCGGTCTTTCGGCCAGCAGGGGCCAGGCCAGCAGCATGAGCATCACCGACGAAGTGGCCATCAAGGTGGAAGCCAGGCTGGCCGGGAGCAGCTGGGCGGTGATGTAGATCAGGGTGAAGAACGCGCCGAAGTTCACCGCACCGAGCACCAGCGAACGCCACCACCAGGAACCCTGGGGGAGCTGCCGGACGATCAGCAGGAGCAGCAGTCCGGCCGGTAATGCCCGGAAAGCACCTCCGTAGAACGGATGATCCGCCGGCAGGGTGTGGTGGGTGACGTAGTACGTCGTCCCGAAGGCGATCGGGGCTAGCGCGGTGAGCGCGATCCAGCGGGCATTAGCTTCCATGGAAGTTAATATAGCTTCCCGGGAAGTTATATGGTGACGTCCGTGAGCTCTTCTTCTGAGAAGCCCGACCACGTGGCCCGCATCCTCCAGGAGTGGGCTCGCGAGCGTCCCGAATTGGACTCCAGCCCGGTCGGTGTCATCGGCCGCCTGCACCGGCTGGCCAATGCGCTTACCCCGGAACTGGTGCAGGTGTACCGCGAGCACGGGCTTACAGAAGGCGAGTTCGACGTGCTGGCCGCGCTCCGTCGCATCGGTGAGCCGTACGAGCGCGCTCCGGGTGAGCTGGCCCAGAACACCATGGTGACCACGGGCGCGATGACGAAGCGGCTGGACCGGTTGGTCGAGGCGGGTTTGGTGACCCGCCGGGTGAGTGATGCGGACGGACGCGGTCGGGTGGTTGCGCTGACCCCGAAGGGCCGGGAGGTCATCGACGCGGCCTACACCGCGCACATCGCCAACGAGCACCGGTTGCTGGCGCACTTCACCGACGATGAATTGGGGACGCTGGAAACGCTCCTGGCCGGGTGGTTACGGCGGATCGAGGCCTGAGGCCGGGCCGCGGTTCAGGCCAGTCCGGCGGAGACCGCCCGGCGTACGGCATCGGCCCGGTCGCGGATCCCGGCCTTGGCGAACAGGTTGTTGATGTGGGTCTTCACCGTGGCCTCGCTGATGAACAGCCGCTCGGCGATGCCCCGGTTGGACAGGCCCTCCCCGATCAGGGCGAACACCTCACGCTCGCGCGGAGTCAGGTCGGCCGGGAGGTCGGCCGGCCCGGGGACCTTGGGGACGCTGGTCCGCAACGAGCTGAGCAGCCGTTCCTGCACCGCTTGGTCGAGCACCGACTGACCGGCCGCTGCCGCCCGAACCGCCCGGGCAATGTCCTGCCGGCCGGAGTTCTTGGTCAGGTACCCCCGGGCCCCGGCGCCCAGGGCGGCCAGGATCGACTCGTCGTCGGCGAAGGTGGTCAGCACCACGACGGCGATCTGCGGGTACTGCTCGCTCAGCCGCCGGGTCGCCTCGGTGCCGTCCATCCCGGGCATCCGCAGGTCCATCAGCACCACGTCGACCGGCTGAGCGGCCACTACGGCCAGCACCTCCAGGCCGTTCGCGGCGACCGCGACCACGTCCAGGTCCGGAAGCAGGTCCAGCACCGTGGCCAGCGGCTCGCGCACTGCCGCCTGGTCGTCCGCCACCAGCACCCGGATCGGGGAGCCGGTCCCTTCGTCGTCCACTCCATCATCCACTTCGTCGTCCCAACCCTTTCGTGATCATGCAGTTCCGCCCCGGTGATCATGCATCTTCGCCCCGGGGCAGAACTGCATGATCACGGAGGGGTTGGGGAGCTGGGGATCACGGCCGCGACTTCCCAGCCGCCGGCGCAGGGCCCCTCGGTCACCGGCCCGACCGTGATCGTGCCACCCAACAGGGCCACCCTCTCCCGCATGCCGATCAGGCCCATGCCGCTCCCGACGTCCACTATGGCCGGCTTCACCGCCGCCGCATTGCGCACCCAGAGCGCGATCTCGTCCGCCCGGTAGTCGAGTTCGACCTGCACCGACGCCCCGGGCGCATGCCGGGCGGCGTTGGTCAGCGCCTCCTGGACGATTCGCAGCACGTTCTGCCCGATCTTGGCCGGGACCGGCCGGACCGGGCCGTGAACCGTGAGAGCCTCGGCCTGCCCGGACGATTCGAGCAGCCGCTGCAGGCTCTCCAGCAACGGCAACGCGTCCTCGCGGAGGGCGTGCACGGTCCACTGGGCCTGCCGCAGGCTCTCCTTCACCAGGCTGTGGGCCTTGGCGTTGGCGTCCCGGCCGCGCTCCAGCTCACCCGCCTCGAGCAGCGCGTCGACCAGTTCCAGCTGCATGTTCACCCCGGCCAGGGAGTGCGCCAGCACGTCGTGCACGTCCCGGGCGATCCGGCCGCGTTCGGCCAGCACGGCCGAGCGGGCCTCCGCCTCGGTGGCCCGGGTGGCGGACTCGGCGGCCTCGATCGCCGAGCGCATCGCGGCCCGCTGGGTGCGGCTGTTCATCCCGACCAGCACCGGGGCGGCGGCGGTCAGGCCGACCCACCAGGGCACGGTGAACGGGCCCGGGCCGAGCTGGAAGAACAGGGCGCCGGCGAAGAGCAGGCCGGCGAACCCGGCGATCCCGACGGCCGGGCGGGCCGGCAGCCGCAGCCCGGCGTGACCGGTAAGGATGAACAGGAAGAGGTAGGCGGTTCCGTCGCCGCTGATCACGGTCAGCGTGGTGGCCGTGAGCACGGCCACCACCATCCAGGCGGCGCCGCCGATGCGGTGGAACACCCGGTCCGGGATGTGCCGGATGAGCAGGAGCACGGAGGTGACCGGAAGCAGGATCGCGGTCACCAGCGGCCAGCCCGAGGAGCCGACCGGGCGGACGGTCACGAACCCGGTGACGATCACCGCGATGGTGAGGCCGAGCTGCAGCGGGTTCTCCCGGCGCTGCCGCCGGAGGTCGGCGAGCGCCCGGGCCGGCCAGGAGCCGCCCACCGCGTCCGTCGTCGTGCTCGCGTCCATCATCGGTGCCCGGTCCCTTCCGTCGGCCCGAAGATATCCGTCGGAGTTCAGGCCACCCGCTGCAGGACCGGCCGGGTGGTGGTGGCGGTGGCCTGGCGCTGCACCAACTGACCGCGCACGGCGATGGTGGCCAGCCGGGTGACGACCTCGGTCAGGGCCATCAGGATGAACGCGGCGACCCAGGCCTGCTCACTGGTGATGTCGTGGGCCAGGCTGAACCGGCCGATCGCGTCCGCGCCGCCGTTCTCGCTGTAGAGCTGGAAGCCCAGGCGGGCGCCCATGCCCAGCACCCACAGGGCGGCCGAGATCAGGCCGGCCTTGATCATCAGGTGCCCGCCGACCGTCCGGATCCGGGTGAACACCCCGCCGGTGACGCCGAGCACCGCGCCGACCGTGACCAGGGCGAGGATCAGGACCAGGTCGTTGCCGGCGGTGGGGACGTCGGTCAGCCACTGGTGGGCGACGAAGCCGATGATGCCCAGCGGGATCAGGAACGAGCGCAGGTCCAGGCGGCTCTCCCGGATCTGCCGGAAGACCACGAGCAGCAGGGCGATGTCGGTGATCCACTCAGAGGTTGTCATGCCTCAAGGTTGCTGCGGCAGCTCCCGCAAGACCTGGACCCAGGGGTGGAGACCCGGGTGGAGATCGGGTCCCCACCCGAACCCCACCCGAACCCCACCCGACCTCAGAGCGCGGACTGGGCCGCCTCGCAGGAGGCCTGGCCCTTGCACTTCTCGACCGACTGGATCTCCTTGTGCAGCCGGGCCAGCCGCAGCTTGGACAGGCTCTTGACCACGTTCTTCAGCTCCAGCGGGTCCTTGGTCCGGTCGTAGTACTCCCGGTCGCCGTTCTTGTACTCGACGTAGGTCCAGGTCTTGGCGCGCAGCGCCGAGTAGTTCGGCGGGTTGGGGCTGCGGAAGATCCCGCCGTCCGGGTCGTTCTTGTCCAGGTCCGGGCCGTTGTGCTCGACCAGCACGTAGGAGCGGCTCTTCACGCTGCCGCCGCGCCAGAGCGGGGCCAGGCTGTGCCCGTCCACGGTCTTGGGGGCCTGGGTGCCGGCCACGTCGGTGAAGGTCGAGCGCAGGTCGATGTTCGAGGCCAGCGCGCTGACCGTGCCACCGGCCGGGACGTCCGGGCCGACCACCACGAGCGGCACGTGCACGTCGGTGTCGAAGGCGGTCATCTTGCCGGAGATCAGCGAGTGCTCGCCCATGTGGTAGCCGTTGTCGGAGCTGAACACGATGTAGGTGTTGTCGGCGACCCCGCTCTTGCGCAGCTGGGTGCGGACGTCCGTGATCATCTTGCTGACCGACTGCACGGTCTGCGCCCGCCAGCGGAACTGCTGGTCCATCTTGGTCTTCTGCGCCTTGGTCAGCTTCAGGGAGGCCAGCCAGGCCGGCGCGTTGCTGTTCTTGGCGCCGTAGGCCTTGCCCCGCGGCGCCTTCAGGCCCTTGAACATCTTCGCGTCCCGCGGCGCCGGCACGTACGGCTTGTGCGGGGTGAAGACCGACAGCTCGAGCATGAACGGCTGCTTCTGGGCGGCCGAGCGCTTGATGAAGTCCTGGCCGCGGGCCGAGATGACGTCGGTCAGGTAGTCCTTCGCCTTCTTGCCGTGGTGCACGACCTTGCCGTTCTGGTTCAGGTTGTAGCCGAAACCGCTGTACCCGCTGGCCGCGATCGCCCACTCGTTCCAGCCGGCCGGGTTGTAGGCGACCGGCTTCTTGGTGCTGCCGGGCTGGTACTCGTTCATGTACTTGCCCATGAAAGCGGTGCGGTAGCCGGTCTTCTGCAGATCGGTGGCGAAGGTGTCCTTGTCCTCACCCCGGCGGACGAAGACCTGGTACCCACCGCCGGTGGCCAGGCTGTTGGTCTCCACCTTGGTGTTGTGCGGGTAGCGGCCGGTGAAGATGGTGGCCCGGGAGGGGCAGCACAGCGAGTTGCTGACGATGTAGTTCGAGAACGAGGTGCCCTGCCGCTGCATCGTCTTCACCGCCGGCATGTACTGCAGCAGGTTCATCGAGAGGTCGTCGGTGAGGACGAAGACGATGTTCGGCTTGGCGGCCTGCGCGGTCGCCGCCGGCGCCTGGGGGGCCAGGACGCTGCCGGCCAGCTGGGTGGACGCCTTGGCCAGGATCGGCACCGGCCGGGCGTCCCCGGCGAGCTGATCGATCCCGGTCACCGTGGCCGGCTCGGTACCGCAGCCGGCCGTCACGGAGGCGACCAGCAGTCCGACCAGAGCCGTTGCCTGCCAGGGTTTCAGCACGTCACACACCTTCGGGTTCGGGGGGATACACGAGATTACTTGACTAATTTGATTGATTTAGTGGGGGAAGACCGATTTCGCCGTCGCTTCACCGGGATCGACCGACCGGGGGAAGGCACGGTGAAGATCCCGTGACTCCTGGGTCCATCGGGTCGACTGGGGCTTCGCAGACTAATGGACCGGATTGGTGGGTTTTTGCCATTCCCCGGGGAATCCGGGACGACGTGGCATCCGTCACATAACGACCATCGCTACCGCCGGTAACGACTGTTATCCGAAGGTTGTGCGGTTTAGCCTGAACGGGTCGGTCGAGCAGGGACGCCGGAGGCCGACGGGGGAGCGGGGGGTATGGACGGGGCGGGGACCCGACTGGGCACGAAGCTGCGCAGGCTGCGCCAGCAGGCGCTGGATCGGCCGGTCACCCAGCGGCAGCTGTGCGGCGCGCTGGGGGTGAGCGGCGCCCTGGTCGGTTCCTGGGAGAGCGGGGCCGCGATCCCGCCGGAAGAGCGCCTGCGCAGCTACGCGCACTTCTTCTGCACGGCCCGCTCCGCGTCCGAGGGGGCGATCCGGATGATCCCCGTGGAGGAGCTGGCGCCGGAGGAGCGGCAGCGGCGGGTCCGGCTCTTCGACGAGCTGAACGAGCTGCGCGAGGAGGCGATCGAGGAGACGGCCCGGCCGGTCCCGGCGTTCGGGGCGCTCGGCGGCCGGTTCCTCTACTACGGCGACGGCCTGCCGGTCACCATCCTCTGCACCCCGCTGTCCAGCCGTCAGCTCGGCTTTGACGAGGCGGCCGCGGCGGACGGGTCGCTGCCGCCCGCGGTGCAGTACGCGACCAACCCGGCCCACCCGAACCACGTGCGCAACCTGGCCAACGCCGACGTGGACGCGCTGATCGAGCTGGTCGGTCATCTGCGGGCCGAGAATCCGGTGCTGCCGCTGCGCTGGTTCACCTACGACCGGGTGACCTCAGCCGACCAGCTGGCCGGGCACCTGGTGCTGTTCGGTGGCATCGACGAGCAGAGCACCGAGCTGCCGTCCGGTTCCACCGAGGTGGTGCGCCAGCTGCGCGACCGGCTGCCGGCCCCGGTCCGGCTGGTCTGGGACGGCGAGGGGCAGGAGTTCGACGCGGAGTTCGTCGTCGCGGTCGACGAGAACGGCGATCCGACCACCGACCCGGGCCGGGTGCAGGCGGTCGAGTCCTACCGTCCGGATTTCCTGATGGGGGAGCAGGGAGCAGTGGACGAACGGGGGCGGCTGCTGGTGGCCGGCGCCCCGCATCTGGTGTCCGACCTGGCCCTGATCCAGCGCACGCACAACCCCTTCACCCCGGACGGCACGGTGACCCGCTTCGGGGGGATGTTCAGCCGCGGCACCTACGGCGCCCTCCGGGCCTTCACCGACCCGCGCCTGCGGTCCCGCAACGAGCGCCGGCTGGAGGCCGGGCTGGACGAACGGAACTTCTGGATGCTGATCCAGGTCCCGATCATCGCCGGCACCGTGATGACCCCGGACCTGGACCGCAGCTCCACCGTGCTGCGCTCGTCCTGACGTCCTACCCCGAGCCCTGCGGCCCGAGGTCGAGGAAGCAGCCCATCCCGATCCCGCCGTCGCCGCCGGCCGGGGTCACGTTCAGGCTGCCGGCCGGGTGCGGCCCCAGATCGCTGATCACCGGCCCGCTGCCGTCCACCGCCTCGGCGCTGAAGACCCAGTTGTAACAAATCGGGGCGGCGGCCCGGCCCGAGGCGTCCTTCCCGTCCCAGCGCAGGCCGCCCACGGTGCCGTACCGGGCCGGCGAGGTCAGCGTGCCGGTCGGCGAACCGGAGCCGTAGATGACCAGTTTCGCGTTCCGGACCGGCTTGGAGACGTCGAACCGCGGCTTCCAGGGGCGGCCGCTGCGGATCGTGGCGGTGGTCTGCGCCGAGATGATCCAGGGCGCCTGGCGGCCGACCCGGAACGGCAGGTTCTGCACGTGGACCCGGCCCGAGGCGTCGATCCCGGCGATCCGCTGACCGTCGATCGCGTAGGGCGGGTGCAGATCGACGCGCCGGCCCCGGGGCTCGCTCTCGCCCAGGTTCATCACGTGGATGCTGCCGTCGCCGGCCGTCCAGGACAGCGTGGCGTAGTTCAGACGCAGGTCGTGGGCGCGGGGGCCGGCCGGGACGGTCCGCCGCTCGAAGCCCAGGCGGCCGGCGACGTGGATCCGGCCGGAGGTGTCCAGCCAGGCCGAGCGGGGTCCCCAGACCGCGACCGGCCCGGCCGCGCCGGTGCGGGCCAGGACCTTCTTGGCCGGGCCCTCGGGGTTCAGGTATTGCTGGCGGATCTGGCCGTCCGCGGTGGACCAGACCACGTGCGGCCCGAACAGGTCCGTGTTCGCCGTGCCGGTCCGCAGCACCAGCCGGGCGGTGTTCTTCGGTGCGGCGACGAAAACCGTTCCGCCGATGAGTGAATAGGGCCCGGACTGCTTGATCCGCTGCGGTCCGGACGGGATTCCGGTGAGGGTGATCTGCGGGCTGGAGCCGTGCTGCACGGTGTACTGGTTGTCGGCACTGCGGCGCAGCCAATGTGTGCCGGAGACGCTGAGGGCGCCGCTGCTGGTTCTCAGCAGGCGCCTGGCGTTCAGCGACAGATCGCTCGGCGCGGTCGTGGCGCCGAGCGCCCGGCTCGTCGGCAGGCATGCGCAGATGAGGCAGCCGGCCAGACACAGGGCCGCAAGCAGCACCCCCGCGGGCCGGGGCAGCCTGCGTCGACCCCCTGGCCACCCGGCCCACCAGAACACCCTGACCCCCGCCGTACTACCCCCGAAGCCCGCCGCGCCTCGTCCACGGGCGGAGCCACCGTACTGGCCGCCGTGCGGGTAAACGCGGAGGTGAGCGCCTTACGGTGTGGGAGGACGGGTCGTCCGGTCCTTTTCCCGGGGCAGCATGATCAGGCTCGCGGCCGAACTGGGTTCGGGAGCAGGGGCACTGAGGATGACGGTGCCCCACGGCGCCAGGTCGTACACGCCGCCGGTCCGGCCGAAGTGCCGGTCGTAGAACGAGTGGCCCTTCGCGGTCAGCTCGATGTGCGTGGTCAGGGTCCAGGCCGAAGCGCCCCGGCTGCCCCCGAGATAGCCGTGCTCGATCAGCCGGCGTAAGCCCTCGTCCACCGTGTGCCGGTTCAGGTCCAGCAGGTCGGCCAGCACCAGGGCGGGCTTGCGGGCGTACCCCGGTGCGTGCTGCCCCTTTTCGATCGCCCCGTTGTGAACCACGAAAAGCAGTGCCTTCACCACGAGTTCACGTTCTGACGGGGCCAGCGCCCAGTAGGCCCGACGGGCGTTGCGAACCCGCCGATAGCTGAGCCAGCCGATGCTCGCGAGCAGCAGAGGTACCCAGTAACCGAACGCGGAGGCGATCGAGTCCGGACCGGGGTCGCCGAGCCAGTCCGCGCCGTCCATCAATGATTTCCCGTCTGTCAGCAGCCGGTGTTGTCCTGGAACTTTCATCGGGCACGGTTCTTGGGGCTTTTCGCCGTGCGCTAGCAGAGCTGACGACCCGGGCGGGGGAGACCAGTCAAAAACCTATCGTGCCGCGTCCCGTCCCTCGGGGGGTTACCCGGACGGGTCCGCTGTGTTGCCACTGTATTGCCCGTTATTGCCGGTGTTGTCGGATGTGCCCAGGGCGGGGCCAGACATCCGGCATCGATGGCACGAGCTAGATCGTACTCATCGTCTGTCGTTTTGCCGACCTTTTGGGACATTCGCCTCGGCGCTCGTCGCCCACCCCGCCCTGGCGTGTCGGAACAACGTTCCGTATATTTGCGGATCATTGTTCCGTTTAACCGCACCGGAGGCCCGCCATGACGCACCACCAGCATCCCCTCGGCTCCGGCTTCGGCCCGGCCGCCACTGCCGACGAGGTTCTCGCCGGCCTCGACCTGACCGGCAAGCACGTGATCGTCACCGGCGGGGGATCCGGGCTCGGCCGGGAGAGCGCCCGGGCCCTGACCCGGGCCGGTGCGTCGGTGACGGTGGTCTCGCGCAGCGCCGGGCCGCCGGACCGGCTGGACCTGATGGATCCGGACTCGATCGACGCCTTCGCCGCCCGCTGGCGGGAAACCGGCCGCCCACTGGATGTTCTGATCAATAACGCCGGCATCCCGGCGCCCGGGGAGGTGCGGCGGGACGGCCGCGGCAACGAGGCCCAGTTCTCCACCGGCCATCTCGGCCACTTCCGGCTCACCCTCGCGCTCCGGCCGGCCCTGCGCGCCGCCGGTGCCGCCGGCGGAGCCCGGGTGGTCAATGTGTCGTCCGGCGCCCACCGGTTCGGTGAGATCCGCTGGGACGAGCCCAACTTCGTCCACAATTACCACCCGGGGGCCGCTTACGCGCAGACCAAACGGGCCAACGTGCTGTTCGCCGTCGAGCTCGACCGGCGATGGGCGGCGGACGGGATCCGGGGATACGCCGTCCACCCCGGAGTGGTCGTCGGGACCACGCTCAACGACGGCGCCGGGCGGGAATCCCTGCGGGCCCAAGGGCTGATCGACGCCTCCGGCCGGCCGATCATCGACCCGGTGGCCGGGAAGAAGACCGTGACGCAGGGTGCGTCCACGATCGTGTTCGCCGCGGCGAGTCCGCTGCTCAAGGGCATCGGCGGCGTCTATCTGAAGGACAACGACATTGCGGTTCTGGACGACACGGTCCGCCCGCTCACACCGGACCGCATTCCCTCCGACGCGTGCTCGGCCTCGATCGACCCCGAGTCGGCCGGCCGCTTGTGGGAGCTGAGCGAGGCGCTAGGGGTGGTCGACCGGGCGCGGTAGCGTGCCGTGCTCGATCAGCACCTCGTAGATCTGCTCCAGCGAGACCGAGAGTTCGCGCAGCCGGGGTGGGTCCAGGGCGCCCAGGAAGACTCTTCGCACCATGGCGATGTGACCGGGGGAGGCCTCGGCCAGGGCGGTGCGGCCGGCGTCGGTCAGCGACACCGCGGTGGCCCGGCGGTCGGCCGCGCCGGTGGTGACCGCGAGCAGGCCGCGTTCGGTCATCCGCCGGACCTGGTGGCTGACCCGGCTGCGTTCCCAGCCGATCCGGGTGGCCAGGCCGGACATGGTCAGGGTGGCGTTCTCGTCGCTGATCAGGGCGACCAGGATGTCGAAGTCGGCCAGCGAGAGCCCGTGTTCCACCCGCAGCTGCCGGTTCATCTCGTACTGCAGGCGCAGCTGCACCTTCATGTAGGCGTACCAGGCCCGCGTCTCGTCGTCCGAGAGCAGCGCGAACGGCGACTCCGGGGCGATCTGGTGTTCACCGTCCATCGAAGTGAGCCTATCCGGCGCGGTGGCGGGTTCAGGAGGTGGTCGGTGAAAGGCCCGGCCGCCAGACCTGGACCTGCCCGCGCCCGCGTCCCTTGGCCATCTTCATCGCCTGGTCGGCCCGCATCAGCAGGGTCTGCAGATCGATCCCGGGCTCGACCCCGACCACCCCGATCCCGGCCCCGATCGAGAGCTCCCCGGCCGCGTCGACCGGCAGGGTGGAGACGGCGAAGACGGTGCGCTCGGCGATCCGGAAGGCCGCCTCGGTGTCGATTCCGGGTAGCAGGACGGCGAATTCGTCACCGCCCAGCCGGGCCACCACGTCGCTGCCCCGGACGATCTCGCGCAGCGCGTCGGCCACCCGGACCAGCAGGGCGTCCCCGACGGCCTGGCCGCAGGCGTCGTTCACGGCGGTGAAGTCGTCCAGGTCGAGCAGCAGCAGGGCCGCGTCCCCGGTCCGGTCCAGCGCCGCGTGCAGGTCCTCGGTGAAGGACTGCCGATTGGCCAGCTGGGTCAGCGCGTCGGTGACCGACAGCTCGTGCAGCTCCTCGTGCAGCAGGCTGGTGCGGTAGGCCAGCATCACCTGGTTGAGGATGCTGCGCGCGGTCAGCACCACCTCGAGATCCAGTTCGCCGGGATGCCCCAGGGCCATCGTCACCTCCGGGGCGACGTGCGGGTAATGGATCATCAGCCAGGTGCAGGGCTCGCCGGCCGCGGAGTTGAGGACGTCGTGAACGGCCGGGAGGTCCGCGCTCAGGCTGGTGGAGCGGTCGGGCAGAACGATGGACGCCGGTCGCCGGGGGAAGTCGCCGAGCCAGGGGCCCAGCCCGAAACCGTCAGCGGTCACGGCCAGCCGCACCGCCCGTAACCGCGGTGTCTCCTCCACCAGGTCACGCATCGCCGTCCACCCGGCCTGCCGCATCCGGGACGCGTCGGTGTCCGGGCAGTCGAGCAGCTCGGCGCCGATCCGACAGACCAGCATGGCCCGCCGCGCGCTGGTCTCGGCCGCGGTCACCGCCACGCGAGCCCCGCAACCATCGTGCTCAAACCCCGCACCCCCGAATCCCCCGGTCCTCTTGGCAGCAACATCGCCCCCTCGCCCCGGCAAGTTGATCCCCCGCCCCGCCCCACCCCCGAACGGCCCACCCCCGCCAAGATCCCCGTGATCATGCACAACCGCCCTCGTGATCATGAAGAAGTTCCCCCGTGATCATGGAGAAGTTCCCCCGTGATCATGGAGAAGTTCCCCCGTGATCATGGAGAGTGGTCCATGATCACGGGGGTAAAAGTCCATGATCACGGAGAATTGGGGGCTACCTCTGGGTATGGGCTGCGGGCGCGGTGCGGGCCTGGCAGATTGACCGGAGGACAGGTCATCTCCGGGGGGAACGATGATGAGACTGCTGAATCCGGCCGCGATCACGCCGGAGGAGATCCTCGTGTCCATGCAGCGTCTCGGCTTCCGGCTGACCGGGGCTCAGGAGCTGTGGCTGCTGTCCGGGCGCATCTGCACCACCCTGACCCTGGACAGCGTCGCCGACCTGAGCCTGCGCACCCGGGCCCGGGAGGCAGCGCTGAGCATTGCCGGGGTGAAGTCGGTCTGGGTGGATCCGGGCCTACCCCGAAAGCTGTATCTGCTGCACTGGTAAGGGTTCAGGAGCGGCGCCAGGCGATCCGCTCGGTGATCGCCTCCAGTCCCTCGACCGCGGTGATCGGCAGGGCCGCGTCCCGCAGGATCGCGCGCCCCTGCTGGACGGCCCGGGTGATCCGCTGCTCCACGTCGTCCCGCACGCCGGTGTCCACCATGGCCTCCCGCACGACCGTCACGTCCTGGTCGTCGTGGCGATGACAGCGCATCCGGGTCACCGCGTCCTGCGCCGGGCCGGTGCAGCGCTGCTCGGCCAGGGCGAGCAGCACGGTCGCCTTACCCGCCGCGAGGTCGTCCGAACTGGGCTTGCCGGTCACGTCCGGATCACCCCAGACCCCCAGCAGATCGTCCCGCAGGGCGAACGCCTCGCCGATGAGCTGGCCGAACCGGCTCAGCGCCTGCACCACGTCGGGCGGGGCGCCTCCGGCCAGGGCCCCCAGTTCCAGAGGGCGCTGCACGGTGTAGGCCCCGGACTTGGCGTGCGCCACTTCCAGGGCCCGGGCCACCGCCTCGCCCCCGGCCCCGCCGCCGTGCGCGGCCGCGCTCAGATCCCGGGCCTGACCGCGCACCAGTTCGATGCTCATCCGCCACCAGAGCGAGCGCACCGGCTCACTCAGCCCGGCCACCAGGGCGTTCGCCTCGGCGTGGGCCAGGTCTCCGGCCAGCACCGCAATGCTCTCGCCGTAGCGATTCGCGTCGCCCGTCGCACCGGCCGCCCGATGCCGCCCGGCCGCCACCACGTGCACCGTGGGCAGGCCGCGGCGCAGCACCGACTCGTCCATCACGTCGTCCTGGGCCAGCCCGAAGGCGTGCAGCAGTTCCACCGCCGCGGACAGGTCCACGACCGGCGAGGGGTCGGCGTGCCGGTCGTACGCTCCCGACGCGACCCAGCCCCACCAGCACATCTGCGGCCGCAGTCGCTTGCCGCCGGACTTCACCAGGGTGCCCAGCAGTTCCGGGACGTCCTCCGGGCCGAGCACGAAGTCGGTGGTCCGGGCGCCGTGGCGCCACTGCCGGCCCAGACCGCTCAGCCGTTCCAGGAGCAGATCCTCGACCGTGCGCAGATGCGCCTGCAGGCCGAGGTGCGGGGGTGCGGGAACCAGGGTCACGGAGCCGTCCCATCTCTTCGGTCACCTGGCGCACCGGTGAGTCGCCCGATGTCCGGGCCCAGTGCGTCCATCTGCAGAACCAGCCACGGACTGAAAGCGAAAGGTGCCCGCCGCACCGCCTGGTAAAGATCGGGCCAGGCTACCCAGACATGCTCGGCCACCTCGGCCGGATCGGGCTCGGGGACCGGCGGCCGGTCGGCGACGGCCACGTGCACCGGGCACACCTCGTGCTCGACGATGCCACTGGCGTCCACCGCCCGGTAGCGGAACGACGGTACGACCAGCTGGACGTCCGCGGCCGGAAGATCGAGGCCGAGTTCCTCGCGGGTCCGGCGGACGACCGCCGCCCGGATCTCCTCGCCGGGCCGGGGGTGACCGCAGCAGGTGTTCGTCCAGACCCCCGGCCAGGTCTTCTTCGACAGCGCGCGCCGGGTGAGCAGGGTGCGCCCGGCCCGGTCCAGCAGGTGCAGCGAGAAGGCCAGGTGCAGGGGCGTGTGGGGTCCGTGAACGGTGAGCCGGTCCGCGGTGCCGCACGGCGCGTCCTGCTGGTCGAGCAGCACGACCTGGTCCTCCACCTCGGGCGGATCGGTCACCGTCATGGGAGCCCTTCGGTCGGCTGGTCGCTGGGGATGTCCGGCTGGTCGAAGGACCTTTCTCGCCGATCCGGCGGGATTGCGCCAGTCGGGAGCTCCCCGGCCAGCTCCGCGTTGATCTGCCGGAGCGCGGTGGTCAGCACCTCCATCGCCTCGGCCATGGTGCTGATCGCCCGCGCATCCAAGCGACCGAAGGCATCCTCCAGCACCTGGGCGGGCCGGGCGTTGACCGCGTCGGCCTGGCTGCGGGCGCTCGTGGTGGCCCGCAGGGTGACCTGCCGCCGATCGGTGTGCTCGCGGCTGCGGGTCACGTGGCCGGCCTTTTCCAAGCGATTGATCAGGGCGTTGGTGGCCCCAGAGGTCAGCCGGACGTGCTCGGCGAGCCGGGCGGGCGACAGCGGTTCGCCCATCCGCTCCGCGTGCAGCACCTCGACCAGGGCGTTCAGGTCGGTGGTGTGCATCGACATCCGGCGCGCGGTCAGCCGGTTCAGCTCCGCGAACTCGCCCGCGTAGGTTCTCAGCCCGTTCAGCACGGCGAAGCGGGGGCCCGGTTCCAGGACTGCGGGGAACGGGGGCACTTCGTCGTCCATGGGCCGAACCTACTTCACCGCGGCCATAAGGTCAGTAACAAAATAACTTCATCATGAAGTCCGCAGGCAAAACCCGGCCCCGCCCCCGAGGATGCCGGGGGCGGGGCCGGGTGGATCAGGCCAGGGTGGCCAGGGCCTGGTTCAGCGTCGCGGACGGCCGCATGACCGCCTCGGCCTTGGCCGGGTCCGGCCGGTAGTAGCCGCCGACGTCGACCGCCGGGCCCTGCGCGGCCAGCAGCTCGGCGACGATGGTCTGCTCCTGCTCGGCCAGCGATCCGGCCAGCGCGGAGAACAGCCCGGCCAGCTCCGGGTCCTCGGTCTGCCGGGCCAGCTCCTGGGCCCAGTACAGGGCCAGGTAGAAGTGGCTGCCGCGGTTGTCCAGCTCTCCGGCGCGGCGGCTGGGCGACTTGTTCTCGTCCAGGAACGTGCCGGTGGCCCGGTCCAGCGTGTCGGCCAGGACCTGGGCCCGGGCGTTCTTCGTGGACTGCGCCAGCTGCTCGAAACTGACCGCCAGGGCCAGGAACTCGCCGAGGCTGTCCCAGCGCAGGTGGTTCTCGCGCAGCAGCTGCTGGACGTGCTTGGGGGCCGAGCCGCCGGCCCCGGTCTCGAACAGCCCGCCGCCGTTGATCAGCGGCACCACCGACAGCATCTTCGCGCTGGTGCCCAGCTCGAGGATCGGGAACAAGTCGGTCAGGTAGTCCCGCAGCACGTTCCCGGTGACCGAGATGGTGTCCTCGCCCTTGCGGATCCGCTCCAGCGAGTAGGCCGTGGCCTCCACCGGGGAGAGGATCTCGATGGTCAGGCCCTCAGTGTCGTGCTCGGGCAGGTACTGCTGGACCTTGGCGATCAGGTTCGCGTCGTGCGCCCGGGCCGGGTCCAGCCAGAACACGGCCGGGTTGCCGGTGGCCCGGGCCCGGCGCACGGCCAGCTTCACCCAGTCCCGGATCGGCACGTCCTTGGTCTGGCAGGCCCGCCAGATGTCGCCCTCGGAGACCTCGTGCTCGATCAGCGCGGTGCCGTCGGCCGAGACCACCCGCACGGTGCCCGCGGCCGGGATCTCGAAGGTCTTGTCGTGGCTGCCGTACTCCTCGGCGGCCTGGGCCATCAGCCCCACGTTGGGCACCGAGCCCATGGTCGAGGGGTCGAACGCGCCGTGCGCCCGGCAGTCGTCGATGGTGACCTGGTAGACCCCGGCGTAGCTGCTGTCCGGGATGACGGCCAGGGTGTCCGCCTCCTTGCCGTCGGGACCCCACATGTGACCCGACGTGCGGATCATCGCCGGCATCGACGCGTCCACAATCACGTCGCTGGGTACGTGCAGGTTGGTGATCCCGCGGTCGGAGTCGACCATCGCCAGCGCCGGGCCGGAGGCCAGCTCGGCGTCGAAGGAGGCCTTGATCGCCTCGCCCTCGGGCAGCCCGGAGAGCCCGGCCAGGATGCCGCCGAGACCGTCGTTGGGGGAGAGCCCGGCCGCGGCCAGCGTGTCCCCGTACTGCGCGAAGGTCTGCGGGAAGAACGCCCGCACCACGTGGCCGAAGATGATCGGGTCCGAGACCTTCATCATCGTGGCCTTCAGGTGCACGCTGAACAGCACACCCTCGGCCTTGGCCCGGGCGATCTGGGCGGTCAGGAACTCCCGCAGCGCGGCGACGTCCAGCCGGGTCGCGTCCACGACCTCGCCCGCCAGCACCGGCACCGACTCCCGCAGCACGGTCACCGCGCCGTCCGCGCCCACCAGCTCGATCCGCAGCGTGTCGTCCTTCTCCAGGACCACCGACTTCTCGCTACCCCGGAAGTCGCCCGACTCCATGTGGGCGACGTTGGTCTTCGACTCCGGCGACCAGGCGCCCATCGAGTGCGGGTGCTTGCGCGCGTAGTTCTTCACCGACAGCGGTGCGCGGCGGTCGGAGTTGCCCTCGCGCAGCACCGGGTTGACCGCGCTGCCCTTCACCTTGTCGTAGCGGGCGCGAACGTCCCGGTCCTCGTCGGTGGCCGGGCTGTCCGGGTAGTCCGGCAGGTCGAAGCCCTGCTCGCGCAGCTCCGCGATCGCGGCCTTGAGCTGCGGGATCGAGGCGGAGATGTTCGGCAGCTTGATGATGTTGGCCTCGGGCCGCTTCGCCAGCTCGCCCAGCTCGGCCAGCGCGTCCTCGAGCTGCTGCTCGGCGGGCAGGCGGTCGGCGAACGCGGCGATGATCCGGCCCGACAGTGAGATGTCCCGGGTCTCGACCGTCACCCCGGCCGTCGAGGCGTACGCCTGCACGATCGGCAGCAACGAGTACGTGGCCAGAGCAGGGGCCTCGTCCGTGTGCGTGTAAATGATGGTGGAAGCGTCGGCCACCGGTGGCTCTCCGTTCCTCGGATCGGTCATCTCGGGTGACCTGGGCGGACCCTGGTCGAACCCGAGCCTATTCCGGTAGCCCTGGGTTGGGTGCGGCGGCAGGCGTGCCGTCGGTCGCAGTTGCCCGCTGATCACCCGACCGGGATCCCCACCCGGGCGTCCTCCAGCGCCCGGCGAAGCGCGGCCAGCGCCGCTCCGGCCGCGGCGAGCTGGGCGGGGGAGAGGGTGGGGCCGAGGAGCGCGGTGAGCAGTTCCTGGGTGGTCCGCTCCGCCGCGACCAGCAGTTCGGTGCCGGCGCTGGTGAGGGTGATCAGGGACGAACGGCGGTCGGCGGGGTTGGGCAGGCGGGCGACCCAGCCGCGGGCCTCGAGCCGGTCCATGCCCTTGCTGATCGCGCCGATGCCCGCGGCGAAATTGCCGGAGACCTCGATGACCCGGGCCTCCGGGTGCTCGCGCAGGTAGTGCAGGAACTCGAACTGCGAGGCGGCGAGGCCGTGCTCGGCGCGCAGTTTCGTGTCCAGCGCGTTGTAGAGCCGGGTCTCGCAGCGGACCAGGTCGTCGAAGAAGGCGAAGGGCCCGGCGCTTGCCGAAGTAGATGCCACGGCATACATTGTAGCTCTACATGCCACGGCATGTACTTCGGCGCTTCGGCCGGTGCTTAGGGAGGACGAGGATGAGCTGGCAACAACGGCAGATTTTGGACGCTGGTCTGCGGCGATCGCCGTCGGTGGCGGGACCGCGGTCGGTCGGGGAGATGCGGGAAGGGTTCGCCGCGCTGATGGCGATGTTCCCGGTTCCGGAGGACGTCCGGCGCACGCCGACCGAACTGGGCGGTCGTCCGGCCGTTCTGGTCGAGCCTCTCACCGAGGCCCGGCCGGGGACGATCCTGTACTTCCACGGGGGATCGTTCTCCCTGGGATCGCCCGAGACCGCGATGTCGCTCACCGCGCACCTGGTTCGGCGCACTGGCATCCGGGCGATCTCGCTGGACTACCGGCTCGCCCCCGAAAACCCTTTCCCGGCCGCGATCCAGGACGGTGTGGCCGCCTACCGCGACCTGCTCGAAAACGGGCTCCAAGCGTCATCAATCGGGTTCGCCGGTGACTCGGCCGGGGGCGGGCTGACGGTGACCACGGCGCTGGCCGCCCGGGACGCCGGGCTGCCGATGCCGGCCGCGATCGTGGCGTTCTCGCCCGGCCTGGACCACACCCGGTCCGGCGCCTCGATGGTCACCAAGGAGGGCGCCGACCCGTTCTTCACCCGGGATTCGATGACCGCCAACGGCCGGCTCTACCTGGGCGGTGCGGATCCGGACCAGCCCCTGCTGGCCCCGGCCGTCCGGGCCGACCTGAGCGGGTTCCCGCCGATCCTGCTCCAGGTCGGCACGAACGAAATGCTTTTGGACGACTCGGTGCGGCTGGCCGAGCGGGCCCGGGAGGCCGGGGTCGACGTGGTTCTCGATGTCACGGCCGGGGTTCCGCACGTGTTCCAGAGCTACGTGGACACTTTGGACGAGGCCGGGCTGGCCCTGGACCGGGCGGCGTTGTTCGTCCGGCAGCAGCTGCGGTGATCCGGGGGTCCTCCTCGAGGAGCGGTTCTCGCTATTGGACTGATCGTGGTGATCACGCGAAGGTAATCCGGTGATGCATCACCTTCAGGACGCGTGGCACACCCTCCGCCCCCGCGCGGACGATCCGCACGGCCCCCTGCCCGGCCTGCTGGTCCTGCTGACCGTCGTCACCGGTCTGGTCGACGCGTTCAGCTACCTGACCCTGGGGAGGGTCTTCGTCGCCAATATGACCGGCAATGTGGTCTTCCTGTCGTTCGATCTGGGCGGTGCGCCCGGGTTCATCTGGTGGGCCTCGCTGCTGTCCATCGCCGCCTTCCTGGTCGGTGCGTACGCCGGCGGCGGGATCGCCAAGGCCTGGGGGCGGCACCGTGGTCTGCACCTGTTCCGGGCGGCGGTCGGCCAGAGCGTCCTGGTGGCCGTTGCCCTGATCCTCAGCCTGTTCTTCGAGACGCCCTACCACGACGGAACTCTCGCCGTTCTGATCGGCCTGCTCGGGATCGCCATGGGCCTGCAGAACTCGACCGCTCGCGCGCTGGCGGTGCCCGACCTGACCACCACCGTCCTCACCCTGACCCTGACCGGCATCACCTCGGACAGCGCTCAGAAGGGTCAGAGCCGGCTCGGCCGCCGGCTGGTCTCGGTCGTCGCCATGTTCGCCGGCGGCGCGGCCGGAACGCTCCTGGTCGTTCACGGCCACGCCGGCTCGGTGCTGCTCCTGGCGCTGGTCCTGCTGCTGGCGGTGGTGGCCGGCGCCGGCCGTCGGCGCACCGCCGGCGAGGCCTGGACCGCCGGCCGGTGAATCTTCAGGCCTGGTAGGCCAGGTCGGCCGCGGTCAGACCTTCGAGAGCCATGCCGACCTGCAACCCTTCGGCCAACCGACGGCTGATCCTCTGGCGCAGGGTGACGGCCAGATAGCGGGTCAGCAGTTGGGGCCGGGCGGCCAGGCTCGCGGCGATCTCTTCGGCCCGCGGCAGTACCGCCGCCGGCGGGAGGACCTCGGCCACCGCACCCCACCGCTCGGCCTCCTCGGCGGTGAACGAGCCCTGGGTAAGAGTCAGGTACCGGGACCGGTTCAGCCCGAGGACCTCCTCCCAGACCACCTGGATGCCGTCACCGGGCACGATCCCGAAGGTCAGGTGGGGGAAGTCGGAGAACACGGTGGTGTCGGCCGCGATCACCACGTCGGCCAGCAGGGCGTACTCGCTGTGCACGGCGGCCGGCCCGTTGACCGCGGCGATGATCGGCATCTCCAGGTCGACCAGACGCTGCAGCACCCGGCGGCCTTCGGCGATGGTCCGGTCCCACTGGGCCGGCCGGGTGATGTCGCCCAGGCTCGGGCCGTCGATTTGGGTCATGAACTCCGCGCCGGTGCCGGTCAGGATCAGGACCTTGTTGTCCCGGTCCTCGCCGATCTCGTAGAGCGCGCGGGGCAGATCGGTGTGCAGTTCGCCGGTGAAGGTCACCGGGCCACCGTCGGTGTGGAGACGCAGGGTCAGTACGCCCTGCTCGGTCCGGCTCAGGGAGATGTTCCGGAAGGCGGTGAAATAGGAGGGAGTCACGTCGGTTCCTCGTTCAATCATGCGGTGGATCGGGACGATTGGAGTCAACCGAGGCGGGTCCGCTGAGCGTCCCTTCCGGCCAGACGCGTGAACGGCAGCGGCCATAAGCGGGGCTTATGGCCGGGGGCGTGGTCCGATACCGCCATGGAGCTACGCGAGATGCGCGCGTTCGTGGCGGTGGTCGAGGAGGGCAGCCTTTCCGCGGCGGCCCGGCGCCTGCACATCAGTCAGCCCGCTCTCTCCCAGACCGTGGCCGGGCTGGAGCGGGAGTTCGGGGTGCCCCTCCTGACCCGCAGCAGCACCGGGACGCTGCCCACCGAGGCCGGCCGAACCCTGCTGACCCAGGCCCGAGCCGTGCTGAACCGGTTCGAACAGGCGCTGACCGCGATGGCCGCGCACACCGCCACCGACGCCCCGGTACTGCGGATCGGCATCCCGCTGGAACTTCCTACCGGGCTGCTCTCCGGGGCCTTGGCTGACATCAGCGTGCAGGCCCTGCACATGTCCACCGCGGCGCAGGCGACGGCGCTCCGGTCCGGTCGGCTCGACCTGGGGCTGCTCCGGGAGAGGCCGGCCGGCGACGACCTCGACGCCGTGCTGGTGCTGCGGGAGAACCTCGGCGTGCTGCTCGCCGCCCCCCTGGCCGCCGGGCTGCGGGGGCCGGACGGCATCGCTCTGGATTCCCTGGCCGGCCTGGACTGGATCGGCTTCCCCCGCTCGGGCAGCCCGGCCTGGTACGACCTGCTCACCGCCACCCTGCGGGGGCACGGCATCGACCCGGGCCCCGATGCGCCGCCCGGCCAGGAACTGATCGCCGCGGTGAAGCTGGCTGCGGTCGGGTCCGGCGGTGCGTTCGCCCTGGCGCCGCCGGACTGGGGGCTGCCGCTCCCGCCCTCCGTCACCTGGTCGCCGTTGGCCGGTAATCCCTTGGTGCGGCGCACCTGGGCGGTCTGGCCGGCCGACGCGCGCCGCCGGGATCTGGGCCGTCTGGTCATCGCTCTGCAGGCGGGATACGCCGGACAGGTGGTGAGGTCTTAATAAGGGACACATGTCGCCGAGAAGGGATTTGCAAGCCCTTGCCTCAAGCGAAACCCAAGTCCTTGCTGCGAAAGAGGGGGGTCGGTGTATAGGCCGTAGTTAAAAGGGCCGATACCAGATCGTCGGTCTCCGGATGGGTACCGCTACCGCACTCTGAATGCAACACTATGCAATCGTTGCGAAAGCTGCGATTGCAGGGAAAGTCGGGTTCGCCGGAGGGCGGGTATGGATCAGATGCGACGCCCGCGCACCGAGCGCGCCTCGGCCGCCCTGATGATCCGGATGCGCCAGGGCGGGCAGCCGCGCGAGGATCTCGTGGCCGAACTGGGCGAGCTGCTCCGGCTGGTCACCTCGGAGCCGGTGCAGGCCCGGGACCGGGCGGAGGACCTGCAGCGCCGGGCCGAGGCGCTGAACGAGCGGCAGGTGGTGGCGGGCGCCCTGCTCTGCCAGGCCGAGGGCAACCAGCGCAGCGGTGAGCTGACCGCCGCGATGACCCTGATCGGCCAGGCCTGCGACCGCTGGGCCCCGCTGACCGCGGAGAGCCAGGTCCGGGCGTCCCTGCTCAAGTCCTTCGTCTACAACGACCTGGGCGACGAGTCGGCCGCGCTGCAGCACACCATGGACGCGATCATGGCCATCACCGACGAGGTGCCGGCCACGCTGCGGATCCGGGCGATGAACAAGGCCGCCGACCTGCTGCACGCGCTGGGCGCTCTGGAGGACGCCCTGCTCTGGTACTCCCGGGCCGAGGAACTGGCCGTCGGGGACGCCCAGATGCACCTTCTGGTCGCCAACAACCGGGCCTACGCCGCGCTGATGGACGGGCGGGTGAAGGACGCGGTGGCCGGCGCCCGGCAGCTGTCGATGCTCAGCGCCCGGTACCGGTACCCGCTGACGGCGGCCGCCCTTGACACCGTTGCCCGGATCCATCTGCTGGCCGGGGACGTCGCGGCCGGGGTCAGGGTCGCGCACGAGGCAGTGGCCGCCTCCGCCCGGGTGGACTTCCAGACCGCCGACGCCGGGCCCTACTACCTACTCACCCTGGCCGTGGCCGAGCGGGCGACGGGCGATCTGGCCGCCGCCTCGGCCACTCTGCAGCGGGCCCGCCAGGCCTGCGTCGAAGAGGGCTACGACCGCTGCAAGAACGAGATCCTCAAGGAGCAGGCCGACATCCACGCCGAGCTCGGCGATCACCGGACCGCCTACGCCATGCTCAAGGACTTCATCGTGGCCGACCAGGACCTGCTCTCCCGGCAGCGCGAGGCCCAGGCCCGGATCCGGCAGACCCTGTTCGAGACGGTGACCGCCCGGGAAGAGGCGGCCAAGTACCGCGAGGAGGCCCGGCGCGATCCGTTGACCGGCCTGCGCAACCGGCTCTTCGTGCAGGAGCGGCTGAGCGAGTTGCTGCTGGACGGGCCGGGCGAGCGCGGCGAACTGAGCGTCGCCCTGGTCGACCTGGACCACTTCAAGTCGGTGAACGACCGGTACTCGCACGAGGCCGGCGACCGGGTGCTGCAGGAGATCGCCCGGCTGCTCGAGGCCGCGGTGCCGGCCGGGGACGGTGCGGGCTCGTTCGCCGCCCGGCTCGGGGGCGAGGAGCTGCTGCTGGTGCTCCTCACCCCGGACCCGACCCAGGCCTACCTGATCGTCGAGCAGCTGCGGCAGGCCGTGCAGTACCACAATTGGGAAACCATCACTCCCGGGCGGGGAATCACGTTCAGCGCCGGGCTGGCCGGGCAGGTGCTGGGGGACACCTTCGACACCCTGCTGGCCCGGGCCGATCAGCAGCTCTACGTGGCGAAGTCCAACGGCCGCAACCGGATCAGTGTGCGCGCCGAGGACGTTCCCGCGTAGAAGACCGCCCGGCCGGCCCCGGCTGGGGTCACCGGACGGCGAGCAGGGCCTTGCTGCGCAGGGTGCCCGCCTCGAGCTGGGTGTGGATCTCCGCGGCCTGGTCCAGGGGCACGCTGACCTGGGGGCGCAGGGTCAGGGCGCCCGACGCGAGGGCGTTCATCGCCTCGGCGAGGGCTTCCGGGATCCGCTCGACATCCGGGCCGGAGAGCCGGACCCCCAGTTCACCCGCCCGGTGGTCGGACAGCGTGATGATCCGGGCGGTGCCGCCGACCAGGGTGATCGCCTCATCGAGGCCACCCTTCCCCGCCGCGTCCAGGACGGCGTCCACCGTTCCGACGACCGTACGCACCTGCTCGAGCAGCTCCGGACCGTAGGCGACGGGGATCGCGCCGAGCTTCTCCACCGCCGCGAAGTCGGTGGAACGCACGGCCGCGACCACCCGGGCGCCCCGGGCGACCGCGAGCTGGACGGCGATCGTGCCGACCGAGCCGAGCCCGCCGAGCACCAGCAGGGTCTCCCCGGCCTTCACCTCCAGCTCGGCCAGGGTGCGTGCCGC
Source organism: Kineosporia aurantiaca JCM 3230 (assembly GCA_000719025.1). Classification (GTDB taxonomy): domain Bacteria; phylum Actinomycetota; class Actinomycetes; order Actinomycetales; family Kineosporiaceae; genus Kineosporia; species Kineosporia aurantiaca. Next base: position 216,725 of record JODP01000005.1, on the reverse strand, counting down.
GGCCTCGCCCGAGGCGGGCAGCGCGGCCGCGTCCGCCCAGCTCACCGCGTTGGGCTTGGTCACCCAGAAGTTCGCCAGGACGTGTTCGGCGTAGCCGCCCAGGCCGGGCAGGAAGACCGCGACCTCGTCGCCGGGGGCCACGTCGGTGACCCCGTCACCGACCGCGTCGACCACGCCCGCGGCCTCGAAACCGAGCACCGACCCGACGTCGACCGGGAAGGCCTTCAGGAAGCCGGCCCGGATCGGCAGGTCGGTCGGGCCGACCCCGGCGAACCGGACGGCCACCCGGATCTGGCCGGGACCGGGGGCGGCGACCTCGACCTCACCCGGCTGGAGGACGCTGGGCGGCCCGAAGGCGGTCAGGACGACGGCGTGGGACATGGACGGCTCCTTCTCGCGGGATTGCGTGACGTATCACGTAACCGCTGGGGAGGCCGTCCCATTCCGCTCCGGGCAGATCCGGTTCAGCTTCGGTACTGCTGGGTGAGCGGGCAGACGAACGGGTCCCGCTCCTTCAGCCCGACCGTGTTCAGATAGCTGATCACGATGCCGTAGGACGTGATCAGGCTGGTCTCGGTGTACGGAATGTCGCGGGCGGCGCAGAAGTCCCGCACCATCGGCTGGGCCCGGCGCAGGTTGGGGCGCGGCATGCTCGGGAACAGGTGGTGCTCGATCTGGTAGTTCAGGCCGCCCATCGCGAAGTCGGTGACCAGGCCGCCGTGGATGTTGCGGGAGACCAGCACCTGGCGGCTCATGAAGTCCAGCCGGGAGGTCTTCGGGACCAGCGGCATGCCCTTGTGGTTGGGGGCGAAGGAGCCGCCCAGCAGGACCCCGAAAAGGCCGAACTGGACGGCCAGGAAGGCGATTGCCCTGAGCGGTGAGAGCACCCAGGCGACGGCTGCGAACTCAGCCGCCAGTCGCGTGCTGATGATGGCGATCTCGAGCCGGCGATAGGCCAGGGTGCGGTCGCCGGCCAGGGTGCGCAGGCCCGCGTAGTGCAGGTTGAGCCCTTCGAGGGTCAGCAGCGGGAAGAACAGGTAGCCCTGGTTCCGGATGAACCAGGCCCGCGGCGCACTTTTGTCCCGGGTCAGCGAGGGAACGAAAAGGATTGCGCCGGCCGCGATGTCCGGATCCTTGGCGACCTGGTTGGGACCGGCGTGGTGGCGGTTGTGCTTGTGCGACCACCACGCGTAGCTGAGCCCGGCGAACGCTCCGGAGGAGATCCGCGCGCTCCACTCGTTCCACGGCCCGCTGACGAAGATCTGCCGGTGGGCCGCGTCGTGGCCGAGGAAACCGAACTGGGTGACGACGACGGCCAGCACCGCGGCCACCCCCAGTTGCCACCACGAGTCTCCGAGCAGGCCGAAAGCTACCCAGCAGAGGACGAAAGTGGTTGCCAAGGCGGCGAAGAGGCCCCAGTAGTAGCCGTACCGGCGCTCCAGCAGCCCGGCCGTGCGGACCTCGCGCGACAGGTCGGTGTAAGCACTGACCGCCCGGACTCGGGGCGATTCGGGCGCAGTGATGGCAGGAACGGCGGCAGGTATCACTGATGCACCTTTGCGGACGACGGGTGTAGGCACCGCCGGGTCCAGGGCAGCAGAGTGACTGTAACGCGTACACCTGTGTTTTGCAGGACCGGAATTGCCGCAGGCGGTCGCGGGGTGACCAAGGAAAACGGTACGTTCGGCGGAGGGAGGGCCACCGCTCGCCCGCTACGGGGCGGAGGGCTGGGTCATGGGCTCTTCGGACGCTGAGATGGCCCGGGTCCGCGGGCTCGTGTCGCAGGAGTCGACCGGTCCTCAGGGCGGGTCGATGCTGTGGTTGCGCGGTCTCTGCCGGGCCGCGGCGCGGGCTCTGCCCGCGGCCGGGGCGGGGGTCAGCGTGATGGGCAGCGCCGGCCTGCAGGGTCTGGCCGTGGCCTCCGACGCCCACAGCGAGCTGATCGAGGAGCTGCAGTTCGCGCTGGGCGAGGGGCCCTGCCGGGACGCCTACGACACCGGCACGGCGGTGCTGGTCAGCGATCTGAGCCGGGAGGGGGCAGAGCGTTGGCCGATCTACACACCGGCGGCCCGCGAGAGCGGGGTGGAGGCGGTGTTCGCCTTCCCGCTGCGGGTCGGCGGCGTCCGGCTCGGAGTGCTGGACGTGTATGCCCGGCGGCCCGGTCCGCTCTCGGACGAGGCGATGCGCTGGGCCCCGGTCTTCGCCGAGGTGGCGATGCTCGGCCTGCTGGAGACCTACGGGGCCGGCGGCACCCTGGACCCGGACCTGAATCCGGGCCGCAGCCTTCCGATGGGCTACGGGGTCGAGGTGTACCAGGCTCAGGGCATGCTGCAGGTGCAGCTCGGGGTGGGCTCGACCGCGGCGCTGGCCCGGTTGCGGGCCCACGCCTTCACCACCGGGCGGCGCCTGAGCGACGTGGCCCGGGACATCATTGACCGCAGGCTGGTCCTGGAGCGGGACGAGTGAACGATGAGTGACACCGGCTGCGGGCCGGCCGAGGGTAGGAGAGCATGACCGGAACCGAATCCAGCCGTTTGGCCGCCATCTTCGTCGAGCTGGCCGACACCTTGGTGGCCGACTTCGACCTCGTCGAGTTCCTCCAGCGGCTCACCACCCAGGCCTCCGAGCTGGCCGAGGCCCGGGCGGCCGGGCTGCTGCTGGCCGACTCCCGGCACCGGCTGAACTTCATGGCCGCCTCCGACGAGCGGGTCCACATCCTCGACCTGTTCCAGGTCCAGGCCGACGAGGGGCCCTGCCACGACTGTTACCGGCAGGGCGGGGCGGTCAGCGAGGAGGACCTGCGCCGGGCCACCACCCGCTGGCCCCGGTTCGCGCCCGAGGCGGTGCGCGCCGGTTTCGGTGCCGTGCACGCCTTCCCGTTGCGGTTGCGGGGGGACGTGATCGGCAGTCTGGGCCTGTTCGCCGACCGGCCCGGGCGGATGCGGCCCGAGGACGTGAAGATCGTCCAGGCCCTCGCCGACGTCGCAACGATCGGGATGCTCCAGGAGCGGGCCATCCGCCGCGGTGAGGAGCTGGCCGGGCAGCTGCAGGCCGCCCTGCACAGCCGGGTCGTGGTGGAGCAGGCGAAGGGCGTCATCTCGCAGATCTACTCGGTCTCGGTGGACGAGGCGTTCGAGATGCTGCGCCGGTACTGCCGCGGGCGCGGGCTGCGGCTGGGAGAGACGGCGAGGGTGATCGTGGCCGATCCCGACCAGATGCCGGATCTCAGAGCGTAACCACCAGTTTCGTCGCCGAGACGCCCTTGCGCTGGAGATCCAGGGCGGCCTGCAGATCGGCGAGGGAACTCCCGACGACGGACGCCTGGGGCAGCGCGCGGTAGCGGCCCTCGGCCAGGGCGTCGGGCAGGAAGTCGCGGAAGATTGCGTCGGCCACCTCGTTCTTCTTGAGGTCCGACCCGATCACGAACCGGATCCTCACCCCTCGGCGCCGAGCGGACAGCTGCAGTCCGACCATGCCGCCGACCATGCCGGCCGCGGTCCGCGGCGGCGAGAATCCGTTCTCGAAGGTCACCGGGGCGGTGGCCATCGAGACGAAACGGTTGCCGGGGGACGCGGCGGCGATCCGTACGCAGGCCGCCGCCGACCCGGGTCCGACCGCGAGGGCTCCGGCGAACTTCCGCGTCCCGAAGATCCCGATCAGGTCCGCCTCGACCGTCGGGCTGCGGTAGTCCAGGACCTGGCCGGCGCCGAGATCGGTCAGCCAGCCGGCATTGCGCGGTGAGGCGGTGGTGACCACGTCGTATCCGGCGGCCACCGCGAGCTGAACGGCGTTGCTGCCCACGCTGGTCGAGCCGCCCCAGACCAGCAGCGTCTCGCCGGTCGGCGCCGGGTGCGCACCGGGGTGGTTGAGAGCCAGGTGATCGGCCTGGAACAGGGCGCTGGCCGCGGTGGACAGACCCAGGGGCAGCACCGACGCGTCGACGTAGGAAAGGCTGTCCGGGATCGGGCTGGTCAGTCGCTCGGACAGCAGCGTGTACTGCTGGAAGCCGCCCTGGGCGGAGGAGTTGGCGTCCTTGTCGGTACCCACGGCCAGGCCGAGGACCCGGTCCCCGGCCCGGAAGCGGGTGACCGCGCTACCCACCTCGACCACTTCTCCGGCCACGTCCGCGCCGAGCACGAACGGATACTTCAGCCAGGTGTAGGCCACCCGTCCGGCCACCTGGATGATCCATTCGAGCGGGTTGACGGCGATCGCCTGGTTGCGGATCAGGACCTGGTCCGGACCAGGGGCGGTGATCGGGGCGGGACCCACCTCGAGGGGCGCGTTGCGGGCGGGGATCCAGGCGGCACGGTTGCTGGGCATGGCGGGAACCTTCCGAAGTGATTGCGCCGAGTGTATTCACTCGGTGCAATCAGGAGTGTGGCATGCGACTGCACCTGGTGCAATGCCAGGTAGGATCGGGTCATGGCCCGCTGGGAACCGGATGCGCGCGGCCGTCTTCAGCAGGCGGCCATGCAGCTCTTTCGCGAGCGTGGGTACGCCGACGTGACGGTGGCCGAGATCGCCGACCGGGCCGGGCTGACCAAGCGCACGTTCTTCAACCACTTCGCCGACAAGCGCGAGGTGTTCTTCGACAACGGTCCCGCGTTCGGGCAGAACGTGCTGAAGTACCTGGCGGAGGCCGACCCAGGTCTGGGGGCGATCGACGCGGCCATGCTCGCGCTCACCCGGGCCGGTCTGGACCTGGCTCCCTACTACGAGTTCGGCAAGGCCCGGCTGGAGATCCTGGCGGCCACGCCGGAACTGCGTGAGCGCGACCTGATCAAGACGGCCGGGCTGGCCACCGTGCTGGCCGAGGCCCTGGAGCGCCGCGAAGTCTCCTCCCGGGAGGCAGTTTTCGCGGCCCAGGCCGCGCTTTCCGTCTTCTCGGCCGCGGCCGCCGAGTGGATCTCCCATCCGGAAGCGGATTTTCCGGATCTGATGCGGCAGACGCTGGCCGAACTCCGTTCGGCTGTTCTCTGAGTGGCGCGTGATGCCGGTGAGACGAAGCATGGCCGGGCTTTAGCTTCGGCCTAACGAGTACTTGGGACGCCGGGCGGCAGCCTCTTCGTCCATGGCTCATCAACCCACCCACTCTGTTCGCCGCACCACGATGGTGGCCGCGGTCCTGCTGGCCTGCGGCGCGGCCGCCGTCCCGGCCACGCTGCTGGCATCCTCGGCGCATGCCGCCGAATGTCCAGACATCGAAGTTGTTTTCGCCCGGGGCAGTGGAGAAACGCCGGGTCTCGGCATCACCGGCACGCCACTCGTACGCAACCTGGCCTCGCGCCTGCCAGGCAGGACCGTCACTTCGTACGCGGTCAACTACGCCGCTGCTCTGAACCAGAGCAGCGCCGGCGCGGGGGCCACCGACATGACGCAGCACGTCGTGCAGCGGGCACAGACATGTGCCGAGACCCAGTTCGTGCTGGGCGGCTATTCTCAGGGCGCCAGCGTTACCGACATAGCCCTGGGCATCTCCTCGACCCTCGGCCGCGGCCAGGCCATTCCGGCTGACCTCGCGCCACGGGTGGCCGCGGTGGTGGTGTTCGGCAATCCGCTGGGCCTGTCCCGCCGAACGATCGAAGGCAGCAGCCAGCTCTACGGGAGTAAGGCCAAGTCCTACTGCAATACCGGTGACCCGGTCTGCGGTGGCGGCGGAAATGTGCTGGCCCATCTTACTTATGCCAGCAACGGCAGTGTTGCTGATGCCGCCACTTTCGCCGCCGGAAAGCTGAGCTGAGGCCTGGGTCAGCCGCGAAGCACGCAGTCGCCGCAGACGGTTCTCCTAGAGGCCGGCCCCGGCGCGATCCGGTAGATCAGGCAGCAACTGTTGCGCTGAAATGCTTTCCCCACCACCGGAGCCTGCGCGTCCAAGGGCGCATCGCGGAGCAGGGCTTCGGCGGCGCGGTAGGCCGCAGTGGTGTACTCGGGGGCGGCCGCCGAGGCCTGGACCGCGGCCGAGTTCACCGCCGAAGCAACATTGCCCCACAGCACCTTGGCCGATACCTCGGCGCACCGCAGCACGGCCTCGGTCAGCTGGGTGACCGGTTCGGGCAGGCCTTGGCCGCCCGGTGGTTCGGAACGGGTCAGGGAGAGCGGGTAGGGGCCGCCGACCTGGGCCTGCCACCAAGCATTCTCGAGAGAGACCGGCAGCGGGACCAGGGGGGCCACCAGCGTCGGGGCGACCAGGCGGGCGACCAGGCCGAGGTGGGCCACGCTGGCCGCCACCCGCTCCTGGATGGCCTCAGGAGCGACGCCGCCCATCATCGCCAGGGCGGTGCGCACCTGGGCGATCCGGGCCGGGAGACAGACGCCGTCGGTCAGCAGATCGCTGATCGGACGCCAATGACCCGTCGGCCGGGCCGACGGGTCATGGACTTCGACCGCGAAGAACGGGCCGAACGACGTCAGTTCGGCGACTTCCGGCTCCTCAGGCCCCGACGGGCGTCGCGGCGTCCGCCGGACGTCCGTTCCCGCCGGTCAGCAGCTTCTCCGCAGCGGGCGCGAAGATCAGGGCGATCGTCGTCCACAGGACCAGCTGGGCGCCGATGCTGTAGAGCCGGAACGAGAAGAGCGTGTCCGCCGGGAAGCCCGGGAACACGATCTTGCCCTGGGAGTCGGTCAGCGGCAGGGGCGTCTCCGTCGCGTGCCTTCCGTACTCCTCGACATTCGCCGGCAAGTGCCCGAACGAGGGCAGCAGCAGCATCACGATGCCGATCGCGACGATGAAGGCGGCGGCCGCCAGCAGGGTCGCGTTCCAGTTGCCGAACCGGGGCTTCAGCCGCTGGCCCAGCCACGCCGCGGCCACCAGGAAGGCGACCGAGACGGCCACCATCACCAGGTAGAGCGTGCTGCGGTCGGCAATGGTGTCCTCGTGACCGATGGCCGGCGGGTTGGCCGGGTACTTCAGGAAAGGCACCAGGTAGAGGCCCAGGAAGGCACCGCCCGCCACCAGCAGGGCCAGCGTCCGCGGGCGCACCGCGCCGGTGCGTCCGATGCAGTAGACGTAGGCGACCGCCATCAGCGCACCCATGGCCGCGCCGAAGGCGACGATCCCGACGCCGATCCCGATGTTCGCCTGGATGGTGCGCGAGAAGATCTCGTGCTCGTGGGCCGAGGCCGCGATGCCCGCGGCCTGGTCGAGCGCCTCCTGCGCGGCGTCCCGCCCGGACTCGTAGTCGATCGCGGCCTGGATCGGCGACTCGGCGAGGACCCGGGCGAAGACGAACGCCAGGATCCCGCCCACGACCCCCGCCAGGGTGCCGCGCAGAATCAGTTTCCCCACCATGAAGTTGTCCTGCCTTTTCGGTGAATCGGCAGGTCAGTGGCAGGGGAAACCGAGGAAGTGACGAGCGTCGTGGACGAACTCGTGAATGTGGGTGTCGTTGCCGAACACCGACCAGGCGCCCTGGTCGACCCCGATGAAGTAGTACGCGGCCAGGGCCAGCAGAGTGGTGCCCACCATCAGGAAGGACGTGCGGCTGACCGGCAGCACCAGGGGGGTGGCGACCGGCGCGGTCGTCGAAGTACTGCTCATGACTGATCTCCTCCAGGGATCGGGCGTCCCTCAACGTGAGTTCCGGAGTGATGTCAAGGCCTGGCTCGCCCCCGGTCTCCAGGACCGGGCGACTCACAGTGGCGCGACCGCGCTGGATTCTCACCAGCTTCTCGAACATCACCGAATCGACCTCAGGGTACGTGTCACACAGGTTGCCGTCTACGCCCCCTTCCTGGGCCTATGTCACGTCATCGGCCCCCGGCGTCCGTCGGAGGGACACCTTGTCCGGAGCGGGAACTCCGGACACCATGTCCGGGTACCCGGTGCGGACGCGCCGGATCGAGCCGGATCACGGACCCTCGGGAGAGCAGTGGCGCGGATTCTGGTCACCGGAGCGGCCTCCGGACTGGGCCTGAACACGGCCCGGGCGCTGGCCGCGGCCGGTCATGAGGTGGTTGTCCACGTCCGCAACCGGTCTCGGCTTCAGGGCGACGACTGGCCGGGCGTGGTCCACGGCGACCTCTCCGATCCGGCCCAGACCCAGGACGCGGCCGAGCAGGCCCAGGAACTGGGCCCTTACACGGCCGTCGTGCACAACGCCGGGGTGATGCAGACCGCGCAGGCAATGGCCGTGAACGTGGTCGGATCGTACGTGCTCACTGCCCTGATCGAGCGTCCGCAACGACTGATCTACCTGAGCAGCGGCATGCACCGGGGCGGATCGACCGACCTGCGCCGGATCGAGCGGGGAGAAGTCAGCTACTCGGACAGCAAGCTCTACGTCACCACGCTCTCGGCCGCCTTCGCCGAACGCTGGGACGGCACGGTCAGCCACGCGGTGGACCCGGGCTGGGTGCCGACCCGGATGGGCGGGGCCGGCGCTCCGGACGATCTGACCGCCGGGCACGAGACCCAGGTCTGGCTGGCCACGGCCGAGCACCTCCGGCCGGCCACGGGTGGCTACTGGTATCACCGGGAACTGCAGCGGCCGCACCCGGCGACCCAGGACCCGCAGTTTCAGGAGGCCTTGATCGCCGCCCTGGAAAAGCGCACCGGGATCAGTCTTCCGGCTGCCTGACCACCAGGTCGACCGCCGCGGTGAGGGACGCGACCACGTCCTGGCGATCGTCCAAATGCCCACCCACCATGGCGCCGTCCCGCAGCATCACCAAAGTTCTTGCTCCGCGGCCTGGTTCGGGGTGACCGGCTGCGTTCAGCAGATCTACGAGCACACCGTGCAGCCAGTTCCGGTGGGCCTGGACGGCTTGATGAACGGGATCGGCCGGGTCCGGAAACTCGGCGGCGGCGTTGATGAACGGGCAGCCGTGGAAGTCCGGTCCGCAGACGGTTTCCGAGATGGCCACGATCAGTGCGTGCAGGAGCTGGATCGGGTCGGTGATCCGGCCCGCGGCCTCGGCCAGCAGCGAGCGGTACTCCGCATCCCGGCTCTCGACGTACGCGACCACGAGGTGCTGCTTGCTGGCGTAGTGACGGTAGAAGGTGGCCCGGGTCACCGAGGCCTCGACGAACAGCCGGTCGACGCCGATCGCCCGGATGCCCTCGGCGTAGAACAGCCGTGACGCGGTGGCCAAGAGGCGATCACGCGGCACGGACGGCTTGGTCGTCGTCTCGCTCACCCGGGCAACTCTACAAGAAAGAAGGATCCTTCTGTCGTCTTGACCGGGAACCGTGCCGCCCCCTAGTTTCGGGAAGAGAAGGATCTTTCTTTCTCCTCGAACATCTGGAGCCGATCATGCCCGCACCCGACACCGTCGTTCTCCTGCACGGCCTCTGGATGACCCCGCTGAGCTGGAGCGAATGGTCGGCCCGGGGCCAGGAGCGCGGCTTCCGGGTGCTGACCCCGGCCTACCCGCGGATGGACCACTCGATCGAGGACCTGCGGGCCGACCCGTCCTTGGTGGCAGGTCTCGGCATCGCCGAGATTGCGGATCATTACGCCGAATTCATCCGGAACCTGGACCGGCCGCCGATCGTGATGGGGCACTCGCTCGGCGGGCTCCTGACCCAGAAGATGCTGGACCGGGGCCTGGGGGCGGCCGGCGTCGCGATCCATCCGGGTCAGACCAGGGGGGTTCACGGGATTCCGCTGAACCAATTACGTTCGGCCTGGCCGGTTCTGAGGAACCCGTTCAACTACCGCAAAGGGGTTCCGCTGACCCCGGAGCAGTTCCACTTCGCCTTCGCCGGGGCGCTGAGCGAGGATGAGTCGCGCCGGGCCTGGGAGACCTTTCAGGTGCCGGCCCCCGGACGGCCCGTGTTTCAGGCCGCCCTGGGCAATTTCGCTCCGCGAGCGGCTACCAGGGTCGATTTCCGTAAGCCCGACCGTGCGCCGCTGCTGATGATCGCCGGTGGCGCCGACCGCATCGTTCCCGCCTCGGTGGTCCGGGAGAACGTCCGCCGGTACCGCACCGGCATCGTGGAGTACCGGGAATTCCCGGGCCGCTCACACTTCACCGTCGGCGAGCCCGGGTGGGAGGCCGTGCTGGACACGGCCCTGGACTGGGCCGTGGCGCACGCCGGCTAGTCGGGCAGGGAGTCGATGCCGATCACGAAGCGGTTTCGGCCGACTGCGGCCGGATCGGTTAGGCCGAGCGCCGGATGAAGGGGCTGCTCTGGAGCAGCTCGAGCTTGCCCGGGCCGCAGCCTTCCCCGGCCCGGACCACGCCGGCCTCGTAGGCGAGGATCACCAGCTGGGTGCGATCCCGGCAGCCGGTCTTCGCCAGGGCCCGGTTGACGTGGGTCTTGGCGGTCGTCGGGCTGATGAACAGCACGGTGCCGATCTCGTCGTTGGTCAGTCCGCGGGCCACCAGGGTCATGACTTCGCGTTCACGGGGCGTCAGGTCGGACAGACGCCGGCTGAGCGGCATCGGCACGTCGGCACGAGGCAGGGCCATGATCCAGCTGCTTTCAGGAGGCAGGGCGGCCCGGCTCCGGCCGGGCCTGTTCACTATAAGCGGGGAGCACTTCCCCGGATAGCACCACCCCCGACTAAGCTGCTCTTTATGACCGAGACCTCACTGCGGTCCGACGCCCGGGCCAACCGGGCCCGGATCGTCGCCGCAGCGGCTGAGCTCTTCGCCGAGCAGGGCTTCGAGATCTCGTTCAACGCCGTCGCGCAGCGCGCCGGGGTGGGCAACGCCACCCTCTACCGGCACTTCGACGGGCTCGAGGCGCTGCAGGAGGCGGTCTTCCTGGGGCGGTTGTGTCAGGTCGAGCACACCCTCGACGCGCTCGAGAGGCTGGACGACCCGGCCGAGGGGCTGCGCCGCCTGCTGTTGTGGACCCTGGAGAGCGCCGACTTCGGTTTCCTGAAGCCGAAGCACCTGCAGGGCGAGGCCTGCCCGGCGATCGAGGAGATCCGGATCCGGATCCGGGCCTCGCTCGACCGCCTGCTGGAGCAGGGCCGGGCCCGCGGCTGCGTCCGGGCCGGGATCGACCGGGAGGACATCGCGCTGGCCGCCAGTGTGCTGGTGCAGCTCGCCCGCAATCAGGATGTCCCGCCGGAGCGCAAGCTCACCTTCCTGGACACCCTGCTGCGCGGGTTCCGGAACGACCCTCAGGGCTGAAGGTTCTCCAGGTCCGCCAGCAGGCTCGGGTGCTCCGGCGTCCAGTTCAGCGTCTTCTGCGTGTAGACGCTGGACGAGGGCTGGTCGGTGGCGAAGATCGGGCCGATCGGGCCGAAGTTCTCCTCCGGGACCTGCTTCACCTCCAGGCCCAGCCGCCGCCCGATGACGGTGGCGATGTCGAGCACCGCGTCTCCTTCGTCGGCCACCGCGTGCCAGGCGGTTCCGGCCGGAGCCTTCTCCAGGGCAAGCCGGAAGAGCACCGCTGCGTCCAGCGCGTGCACGGCGGGCCAGCGCTGCGTTCCGTCACCGGGGTAACCGGCCACCCCGCTCCGGCGGGCGATCTGGGTCAGGAGCCCGGCGAACCCACCGTCGCCGTTGTTGTGCACCGTGCGCGGCATCCGAACGGCCGAGCTGCGCACTCCGCGTGAGGCCAGGGCCAGCACCCCCGCGACCGAGACGCCGCGCTGGCCGACCGGCCCTTCGGTCGGCTGAGGGTCTTCTTCGGTGGACGGCCGACCGGTCGCCCAGGGTGTTCCCGCGACGGTTACCAGAGGACGTCCGCTGTCCACCAGGGCCTCCCCGAGCACCCGGAGGGCGTTGCCTTCCTCCTCCAGGGACCGGGCCACCGCCTCGGGGCTGCTGAAGTCGTTGCCGAAGGCCAGGTGGATCACCCCGTCGCACTGGGCGGCGCTCGCGCGCAGCACGTCCAGGCTGGTCAGCTCGCCCCGCACGGCCTCGGCGCCGGCCTTCTCAAGGGCCTGGACGGAAGCGTCGGAGCGGGCCAGGCCGAGGACGGAATGCCCGTTGGCCAGCAGCTCGGCGACCACGGCCGAACCGATCAGGCCGGTACCGCCGGTGATGAAGACGCGCATGATTGCTCCTCGCAGTGATGGAACCTTTGTCTCATCACCGTAGCAAGTGATGGCACCAAAGTCTCATCGCTTAGGATGGTCCGCATGGCGCGATGGGAATCCGGTGCACGCGAGCGGCTCGTCCTGGCCGCGGTGGACCTGTTCGCCGAGCAGGGCTACGACGCCACCAACGTCACCCAGATAGCCGAACGGGCCGGCGTCACCAAAAGCACGTTCTTCCGGTACTTCCCGGACAAGCGAGAACTGCTGGTGGCCGGGCAGGAAGTGCTCAGCCGGCTGCTGGCCGAAGGGATCGCCGAGGCCCCGGCCGGGGCCGGCCCCCTGGACGCGGTCGCCGGCGGGCTGGAGCGGGCCTCGAGCACGATGGGCCCGCTGAACCACGAGATGGGCCCGCGGATCAAGGCGGCCGTCGAGGCCAGCGCCGAGCTCCAGGCGCGGGACGCGCTGAAGAGCGTGAGCATGGGCGCTGCGATGACCGAGGCGCTGATCGCCCGCGGGGTGGCCGAGCCGGTGGCGAACCTGGCGGCCGAGCTGGGCCTGCTGGCGTTCAAGCGCGGTTTCGCCGAGTGGTCCCAGGTCGAGGCCGAGGCCGCGGGCGACCTGGCCCCCTACTGCCTGGCCGCGCTGAAGGACCTCCGCGAGGCGAGCACCGCGCTGGGCTGAGTCGGCTGCCCCGGGAGGGTGATTCCCCGCCGGTGGGTAAGACCGCGGCGGCGCCGGCCGAGAGGCATCGTGCACACACGGTGGACTCACGGGAATGGGGCGAATGTCGACCTCCACGGTGCGGTACGCGCTGATCAGCATGATGGTTACCTTCGGTTTGATCGTCGGCACGGCCGCCAGTGGGACGGCGGCGTCCGCTCCTTCGGCTCAGGCGCCGGTTCGGTTCGGGGTGAGTTCCCCGGCCTCGGCGACGTCCGGGACGGCGCAGCCGTGCCAGACCGGCGCCGACACCTGCGCGAGCACCGATCCGGAGGTCACGCTGGCCTGGTCCAGCGCGGTGAGCACGGCCGGCTGCAAGTTCCGCCTGGTGGTGGACTGGGGCGACGGCACGGCGGCGCAGACGGTGAAGCTGGCGGGGGTCAGGGCCGCGACCGTATGGCCGGTGCAGCACGCTTATCCGGGCAAGGTCTCGGCCCGTCACGCGTACCGGATCAGCGCCACGGCAACGGTTGTCGGCGATGCTCAGGAGCGGGGCTGCAGCATCGAGTCCGCCGCGGTCACCTTCGGCCTGCTCTGCACCGACCGGCAGCTCAGTGGGGCGGACTGGAGCGCCCGCTGGCCCGGCGGTGACTCCTCGGTCGACCACCTGAACGCCGAGTTCGGCCCGCAGGTGGCGGCTTTCGTCAGCGCGATGGAGGAGGCCGGGATCACCGTCCGTCCGACGTCGACGCTGCGATCACCCCAGCGTTCGTACCTCATGCACTTCAGCTACCTGATCGCCAAGGGTCAGATTGCGGCCTCGGACGTGCCGGCCTACGTGCCGATCGCCGGCGAGAAGGGGCCGAAGGTGTGTTGGGCGCACCAGACCGCGAGTGGGAAGCTGGACAAGAAGGGTTCGGTCGCGGCGGCCAAGGAACTGCTGAGCGCGCTCGGGGTGGACGCGTCGTTGGGCACGCCCCCGGCGCTGCGCAGTCGGCACAACACCGGGGACGCGATCGACATGCAGATCCAGTGGACGGCCAAGTCGGTCAAGGTGCGGACCGCGGCCGGGAAGAGCGTGAAGATCGGCTCGACGCCCAAGGACGGCACCAACCCGAAGCTGATCGCGGTGGGGGCCACCTACGGCGTCCATCATTTCGCCCCCGTGGCCGCCGACCGCAACCACTGGTCGAGCGACGGCCACTAGTGGGTGTAGGGGCTCAGCCGGCCGAAAAGCACCTCGTCCACGAAGGTCCCGTTGACCCAGGCGGCCTCCTTCATCACCCCTTCCTGGGTGAAGCCGGCGGCCAGCGCGGTGCGGATCATCGCGTCGTTGTCGGCCAGCGTGCCGATCTGAAGACGGTTGAGACCGCGCGTGGCGAAGCCGTATTCGGACAGCACCCGGACGGCGTCGACGGCCAGACCGCGCCCCCGGAACGCCGGCAGCAGCGAAAGGCCGACGTTCCCGGAGCGGTTGTGCAGGTCGATCAGCGAGAGCACGGCCGCCCCGGCCAGTTCTCCGGAGGCCAGTTCGACGATCGAGAAGACGGCGATGTTCTCGGAAGCCTTCTGCGGGGCGAAGCTCAGGTCGTCCACATCGGCCGATTGCGGCAGCCAGGGCGACCCGCTGGAGCGTGATCGCCCGACCACGTCCCCGTCGTACAGTTCGCTCTGGAGGAGAGGGACGTCCGTCGCCCGCCGCGCCCGCAGGCCCACCCTCTCGCCCCGCAGGCCGAGAGCGTCGTTGGTACTTTGCATGGGCTACAGAATGTCAGCTGTCTTCCTTGCAGAGAACGGAATATCGCGCATGAGCGTCGGCTGGGGATTCGTCGGAACCGGTCGGATCGCGGGTGAGGTGGCCGAGTCGCTGGCCCTCGCCAAGGGCGGTCACCTGGCCTCGGTCGCGTCGCGGGACCAGGAACGGGCCGAGCAGTTCGCGGGCAAACACGGCGCGGCCTCGGCCTACGGGGGAGCGGACGGGGTCGAGCGGATGCTGGCCGACCCGGGGGTGGACGCGGTCTACATCGCCACGACCCACCCCCAGCACTACGCCCCGGCCCGGGCCGCGCTGCTGGCCGGCAAGCCGGCGCTGGTGGAGAAGCCGATGACCGTGTCCCTGGCCGCCACCCAGGATCTGTTCGACCTGGGCGCGGCCCGGTCGGTCTTCGTCATGGAGGCCTACTGGACCCGGTTCCTGCCCGGCACGGTGGCCCTGCTGGAGCAGATCGGCGCCATCGGGGAGGTCCGGTCCGTCCACGCCGACCTGGGCTTCCCGGCCCCCGCGGACGACCGGCGCTTCCACGACCCGGCCATCGGTGGCGGGTCGCTGCTCGACCTCGGCCCCTACCCGGTCGGCCTGGCCGTCACCCTGCTCGGCCCGGCCGTTTCGGTCCAGGCCGTCGGTTCGCTGACCGCGTCGGGGGTGGACCGGCAGGTCGCGATGGCCCTGGAGTTCGCCAACGGGGCGGTGGCCGCGCTGTCCACCACGATGGTCGCCCAGGCGGTGGCCAAGGCCTGGATCGAGGGCAGCGAGGGGCGGATCGAGATCGACCGCGAGCTGCACTCCGTGCCCGGGTTCACGGTGACCTCGAAGGACGGCCAGACCCACCACGATCACGCGGTGGAGCACGGCTACACGTACATGCTCGAGCACGTCCACGAGTGCCTGGCCTCCGGCCTGACCGAGTCCCCGCTGCTGGGCCGGAAGTACTCCACGGACGTGGCCGAGATCTTCGAAAAGGTGCTCACCCAGGTCGGTGTCGAACGCAACCGGGAAAGCATCCCTGATTAAAGGTCTTTGAGAGCGGCAACTGAGGACGCGTGGGGTCGGCCCAGTGTGGCGGTGGACTCGTCGACGAGTCCGGTCAGCTGGGCCACCTCGGCGTCGGTCAGCTGTTCGGCCACTTCCGCCGCGGAAACGTTGGCCTGCAGGTGATCCGGGTTCTTGGTACCCGGGATGACGACGGTGGCCGGGGAACGGCGCAGCAGCCAGGCCAGCGCGACCTGGGCGGCTGTCGCCCCGAGACGACCGGCGGGGGCGGTCAGCTCGGAGTAGTCGGTGAGCCGGCCGGAGGCGAGCGGGAAGTAGGGCACGAAAAGGATGCCGTCCCGCTCGCAGTCGGCCAGCACCTGGACCCCGCTGCGGTCGAGCAGGTTGAAGCGGTTCTGCACGGCCGCGATCGGGGTCATCGCCTGGGCCCGGGCCAGCATCTCGGGTGAGGCACCGGACAGGCCGATGCGGCGGATCAGCCCCTGCTCGCGCAGCTCGACGAGCACGCCCAGGCGCTCTTCCAAGGGCACGTCGCTCTCGATGCCGGCGGTGTCGCCCGGCAGCCGCAGGTAGGTCAGTTCGCTGACCTCGGTACCCAGGTCTTCGAGCGCCTCGTGCACCTGCTGGCGGATCTCGTTGGGGTCGTCGACCACGGTCCAGGACTGCCCCGGCCCTCGTCCGGCCCCGACCTTGTTGCCGACCATCAGATCCTCTGGGAACGGCCGCAGTGCCTGCCCGATCAGCTGGTTCACCACCCGGGGCCCGTAGGCGTTGGCCGTGTCGAAGAAGGAAACGCCCAGCTCAACCGCCCTGCGCAGGACCTGCCGGGCGGCTTCCGGATCGCTCGGCGGTCCCCACACGTTGGGCCCGGCCAGCTGCATGGCGCCGTATCCGACTCGCTTCATGATGCATCTCCGTATCGCTGTGACGGTAAATCGCGTAGCACTGCCTGAACCAGTGTTACGCCATCTGCCGTAGCATTGCAACGGTGGACGACCTGAAGCGGCGGCAGATCCTCGAAGTGGCGGCCGGCATCCTGGAACGAGACGGCGAGCCGGCGGTCTCGACCCGTTCGGTGGCGGCCGCGGCGGGGATCCGGGCTGCCTCGCTGTACCAGCTCTTCGGCGACAAGGACGGCCTGCTGGCCGCCCTGGCGATCCACGCGTTCGAGGTGTACCTGGCCGAGAAGCGGGAGCTGGAGACCACCGGTGACCCGGTCGAGGACATGCGCCTGGGGTGGGACCGGCATGTCGACTTCGGCCTCCGCCACCCCGCGTTCTACCTGCTGATGTACGGCACCGACCGGCCCGGCCGGCAGGCTCCGGCGGCCGGTGAGGCCACCGCGGAGTTGCGCCGGTTCTTCGACCGGGTGGCCGCGGCCGGACGGTTGCGGGTCCCGCCGGACCTGGCGGTGACCATGTGCCTGGCCGCCTGTACCGGCGTCACCCTCTCGCTGATCGCAACGGCCCCCGGCCGGCGCGATCCCGAGCTCTCCGGGCGCATGCGAGAGGCCCTGATCGCGGCCACCACCACCGACCCGCCCGCGCTCGCCGATCCGGGTCTCGCCGCCCGGGCGCTCGCGCTGGACGCGGCCCTGGCCACGGCCGACGCGGTGGCGCTGCGCCCGCCCGAGACCGCTCTGCTGCGGGACTGGCTTACCCGACTCGCCCGCTGAAGGGGTAGTCTCCCGATCCGAGCCGATGTTCCAGTCCGACCTGTCTGGCGGCTCGCTTCGGGAGTCTTCCCATGTCCACAGGTCGTTTTGGCTCGGCGCTCGCTCGGCCCGGTGCTGCCCGGTTCTTCGTTCCCGCGGCAATCGCCCGCTGGGGTGTCGCGATGAGCGGTCTCTCGGTCTTCTGGATAGTTCACGGTTCTTCGGGATCGCTCGCTGAGGCGGGGGTGGCCACCGGCGTGTTCTCGGCGGCCGAAGCAGTCATCGGACCTCAGATATCCCGTTTCGTCGACTCTTTCGGTCAGCGGCGGGTGCTGCCGGTCAGTGTGGCCATGTTCCTGGTCTCCGGAATCGCCCTCATGACGTCGGACGGGGCCGCGCTGGCGCTGGCCGCCGTGATGGGGGCAACCGTCCCGCCGGTAGGAGCCCTCAGCGCCGCTCGGTGGCGTTTGGTGACGAAAGGGACCGGCCTGTTGCCCACCGCTCTGTCGCTCGAGAGCGCGGTCAACGAAATGGCTTTCCTGCTGGGGCCGGTTCTGGTGACGGTTCTGGTGGCGGTCGTGGCGCCCTGGTCGGCCCTGGCCCTGGTGCTCGGCCTGGTGGTGGTCGGAATGACAGGTCTGCTGACCGCGGGTGCCACTGAACCGGTTCCGGTCAGCAGGGCAGGCCTGAGGGGCAACCCAAGGTTCTTGGCCCTGATCGCGGTGAACCTGGCCATGGGCTCCTTTTTCGGTGGGATCGGCGTGGCCCTCAGCGGCTTCACCCTCGCCCACAACGCCGTTGCCCTGACCGGAGCGATCACCGCCACCGGGGGCGTGGTCAGCCTGGTCACGGGTCTGACCTACGGGTCGGTGGCCAACCCGCGGTGGATGTTCGGCGCTGGATCGGTCATCGCGGTCGGCTGCGCAGTGCTGGCCGCGGCCCCGAATGTCCTGGCGGTCTTTCTGGGCTATGCCGTGGTCGGAGGCTGCGTTTCGCTGATCCTGATTCCGTCGGCCGTGCTTCTGCAGGACACCGCCGCGGTGACCCAGGCGATGACCTGGATCAACTCGGCCAGCGCCGTCGGGGTCGCGGCGGGAGCGCCCCTGGTCGGCCTGGCCGTCGAACACGGCACCTGGCGAACCGGATTCCTGGCCCTGGCTGCGCTGAGCGCCCTGGTCCCGGCCTCCGTGCTGCTCTTAGCCAGAACCGGCCTGCGTCCCGATTAGGGGACGCAGGCCGCCCTTGGTCACGACAACCGCTTGGCCAGCCACGCCAGCTGGGTCAGCCGATGGCCGAACCGGCCGCCGTCGTGTTCGGCGAACTCATAGACCGAGATCGTCCGGTCGGTGGCGGCGTACGCGTTGTAGGCCGCGAACACCGTTGAGGGCGGGCACACCGGGTCCATCAGGCCGACGGAGAACAAGGTGGGCGCGGTGGCCCGGGCCGCCATGCTCACGCCGTCGAAGTAGGACAACGTCCCGAACACCTCTTCCACCCGGTGCGGGTACACCCGCAGGAAACGGGCGATCTCGGCGTAGGGATCGGTGGTGCTGATCGCCGCGCCCCGGCGGAACTCGCAGAGGAAGGGCACGTCGATCAGCGCGGCGGCCACCCCGGAGGAGAGCCCGGCGGCGGCCAGGGCGATGCCGCCGCCTTGGCTACCACCGTGGACGGCCACCCGGGATGCGTCCACCAGGGGATTCTCCTGGAGCACCCGGACCGCGCGGATCGCATCGACGAAAACCCGCCGATAGTAGTGATCCTCCGGGCGCTCCACGCCACGCGTCAGGAAACCCGGGGTGGAGGGCCCGGCCCCGGCCGGATCCGGGGTCGCACCGCCCGATCCCCAGACGCCGCCCTGACCGCGGGTGTCCATCAGAAGATGGGCGTAACCCGCGCTCGCCCATTCCAGACGTTCACCGGGCAGACCCCGGCCCCCGCCGTAGCCGACGAACTCGACCACCCCGGGCAGCGGTCCACTGCGCCGCGCCGGGAGGGTGAGCCAGGCCCGCACGGGGTGGCCGCCGAACCCGGCGAACGTCACGTCGTGGATCTCGACCGTCTGCCAGGGCCCCTCCGCCTCGGGGGCGATGCTGACGGCCGGCGGGTGCTCGTCGGCCTCGCGCAGGGTGCGGGCCCAGAAGTCGTCGAAATCGGCCGGCTCCGGGGACGCCGAGCGGCGCTCGCGCAGTTCGTCCAGGGGGAGGTCGGTCAACGGCATTCAGAGTTCTCCGGTGCGGATCAGGTCGGCGTACCAGCGAGCGCTGTCCTTCGGGGTGCGGCGCAGGGTGTCGTAGTCGACGTGGACCATCCCGAAGCGCTTGGAGTACC
Source organism: Kineosporia aurantiaca JCM 3230 (assembly GCA_000719025.1). Lineage (GTDB taxonomy): Bacteria > Actinomycetota > Actinomycetes > Actinomycetales > Kineosporiaceae > Kineosporia > Kineosporia aurantiaca. The sequence continues at coordinate 197,368 of JODP01000005.1, read as the reverse complement.
CGTAGGCCCACTCGAAGTTGTCCATCAGCGACCAGAGGAAGTAGCCCCGCACGTCGGCCCCGGCCTCCACGGCCCGGACCACGGCCGCCAGGTGCCGGCGCACGTAGTCGATCCGGTCCGCATCGTGCACCACCCCGTCCTCCCCGACCGGGTCGGCGAAGGCGGCGCCGTTCTCGGTGATCATCAGCGGCTGGGCCGGGTAGCGCGCGGTCAGGTCGGCGAGCATCTCCTCCAGCCCGGCCGGGTCGATGTTCCAGCCCATCTCGGTGTGCGGGCCCTCGGTCGGGATGAACTCGACGTCCTCGGCGCCCGGCCAGGACCAGCCCGTGGAGGGGCTGTGCCCGTCCTCGTGCCGGCGCGGGCTGACCCCGTCCCAGAGCTCGACGTTGCTGGTGGCGTAGTAGTTCACCCCGAGCACGTCGATCGGCTGCCGGATCACGGCCAGGTCGCCGTCCTGGACGAACGACCAGTCGGTGATCTCGGCGGTGACCTTCAGCAGCTCGGCCGAGTACTCGCCCTCCAGGATCGGGCCGAGGAAGACGTCGTTTCCGAGCGCGGAGACCTTGGCCTCGGCCTCCGGCCCGGTCTCGCCCACCGGCCGGAACTTGTGCAGGTTCAGCGTCACCGAGCAGAGCCCGTCGGGCCGGATCACGCTGCGCAGTGCCTGCACCCCGAGCCCGTGGGCCAGGTTCAGGTGGTGCGCGGCCTTCAGCGAGGCCTCCCGGTCGCGCTTGCCCGGGGCGTGGGCCCCGGAGGCGTAGCCCAGGAAGGCCGAGCACCACGGCTCGTTCAGGGTGGTCCAGGTGTGCACCCGGTCGCCCAGCGCCGCGCCGATGATCCGGGCGTAGTCGGCGAACGCCCCGGCGGTGGCCCGGTTCGCCCAGCCGCCCTCGTCCTCCAGCGGCTGGGGCAGGTCCCAGTGGTACAGCGTGGCGACCGGCCGGATGTTGCGGGCCAGCAGGCCGTCCACCAGCCGGGAGTAGAACGCGATCCCGGCCTCGTTCACCGGGCCCCGCCCGGTCGGCAGGATCCGCGACCAGGCGATCGAGAACCGGTAGGCCTGCAGGCCGAGCTCGGCCATCAGGTCCAGGTCCTCGTCCAGGCGGTGGTAGTGGTCGTCGGCCACGTCCCCGGTGTCCCCGGCCTGGGTCAACCCGGGGGTGTGGCTGAAGGTGTCCCAGATCGACGGGCCGCGGCCGTCCTCGTCGAACGCCCCTTCGATCTGGTAGGCGGCCGTGGCGGATCCCAGGACGAATCCGGCGGGAAGGCGGGTCATGTCGTGCTCCTCAGGGATGATGCGGAGTTGGAGGTCAGTATGCGTGGTAGCGGATGGCGAGCGCCCGGGCGGTGGTGCGCAGGGCCCGGACGCCGGCCACCCGGCCGGTGAAGCCGCCGGCCACCTCGGTGGAGAGGTAGCGCCCGTCGAACCGGGCCAGCACGGTCTCCTCGGCGTCGACGGACGAAACCGAGAGCTCGAGGTCGTCCGGTCCGCCCTGGGTGGGGTCGACCGATCGGATCCGTAAAGTAAGGACGTCGGTGGCAACTTCGGCGGTCCGCCCGACGGGCGCGGTGAGCGGCCCGATCCGCAGCACGGCGGCCGCCTTCCGGTCGATCAGCCGGATCTCGCACCAGTGCCGGTCGTCCAGCCGCAGCACCAGGCCGACCGGCCCGGCGGTGACGTCGACGTCGGCCTCGAAGCTCCAGCGGGGATCGGTGATCCGGGTGGCGAGCAGCCCCGGCGAACCGTTCTCCGCGGTCACCGCCGAGAGCTGGATCCCGCCTTCGGGGTGCGGTTCGACCAGCTCGTCCGGCCGGGGACCGGGGGAGACCCAGCGGGGATGCAGCTGCGGGCCGGTGAAGTCGTCGGTGAAGGAGCGCGGGGCGAGGTCGGCCCGGAAGCGCTGCGGGTCGAACACCGGCCAGCCCTCCACCCAGTCCACCCCGGCCAGGAAGGTCTCCCGGCCGTTGACGTGGAAGCTCGGGGTGCGTCCGGCCGGGCGCACGCCGAGGTAGACCACGGCCCAGCTGCCGTCGGTGAGCTGCAGCAGATCGGCGTGACCGGTGTTCTGGACCGGGTGGTCGGTGCTGCGGTGGCTGAAGATCGGGTTGCCCGGGGCGCCGGTGAACGGGCCGGTGATCTGCTCGGAACGGGCGATCGAGACCGCATGGCCGCGTTCGGTGCCGCCCTCGGCGATCAGCAGGTACCACCAGCCGTCGTGCCGGTAGAGGTGCGGTGCCTCGGGATGCTTCAGGCCGGTGCCGCTCCACATCGTCCGGGGGGTCTCGAGCACCTCACCGGTGACCGGGTCCACCTGGGCCTGGATGATGCGGGCCAGCCCGGAGGCGGACGAGCAGTAGGTCAGGTAACAGCGGCCGTCCTGGTCCCAGGCCAGGTCCGGGTCGATGCCGGGCAGCCCGTCGAAGTGCACCGGGGCCGACCACCCGGCCGCCGGGTCGTCGGTGGTGATCAGGAAGTGGCCCTCCTGCCCGGACCGGATGTCGCTGGTGATCAGCCAGAACCGGCCCTGGTGCCAGCGCAGGGTGGGGGCGTAAATGCCCCCGCTGGCCGGCGTCCCCCCGGCCCGGAACTGCGCGTCGGTGGTCAGGGCGTTGCCCACCTGGTGCCAGTGGATCGCGTCCGTACTGCGGAAGATCGGCACCCCGGGCGCGTATTCGAAGGACGAGGTGGCCAGCCAATAGACGCCGTCGTCGTCCCGGCACACCGTGGGATCGGGGTAGAAGCCGCCGATCACCGGCGTCGTTTCCAGCGTCATGCCGACTGCTCCGGTTCCCGCAGATCGTTCAGCGAGCGCAGCACCAGCGGGTCGAGGAACGCCTCAGGCCCGGCCGTGGTGCTCACCCGGAAGACCGCGTTCTCGCCCGGCAGCAACGTGAGCAGACCCTGATCGACCGTGGCCTGCGGGTCCACCCGATCGACCTGAAGGAACACGTCCCGGGTGTATCCGTCGGCCTGCACCTTCACCAGCACACCGCCCTCGACGGCCTCGGCGGTGGCCTTCAGCCCGTTTCGGGGCAAGGATTGCGCCCGCGGCTCCACCGGGTTCAGGATCGCGCGCTCGAAGCCCTCCAGTTCGGCCACGATCAGCTCGCCGGCCGGGTCTCCGAAAGCCGCCAGACCCTCCGGCACCATGATCGTGGCGCTGCTGCGCGGATCGACGTGCGCGGTGAGTTCGGCGCTGTCCAGAACCGTTCCCTCCAGGTCGATCCGGCGCAGCGAGAGCTGGGTGTCGACAGCCTCGTCAGTGTCGTTCAGCAGCACCAGGGCCAGCCCTTCGCGGGGCTGGAAGGTGGCCAGCCGGGCCGCGTAGGCAGCCCGCACGGCGTACCACAGGGGCTTGCGGTGACCGTCGAAATCCACGGCCGCCCAGGAGATCACCGGCCAGTTGTCGTTCAGCTGCCAGAGCACGACGCCGGTGTTCCAGGGGGCGAGTGAGCGGAAGTGTTCCACCCCGAACCGGATGGCATGGGCCTGGTTGAGCTGGGTGGCCCAGTGCCAGTCGTGGATGCTGTCCGGTGCCGGCAGGTGTGCGGCCAGACCGCGCTCGAGCTTGAGATTGCCGTCGGCGGCCTTCTGGTGCACCAGCATCTGCGGCCCGTACGGCTCCAGCGGCTCGTCGTGCACCACGCGGGCCAGCGTCGACCAGGCGGGCGGCCCCTGGAAGCCGAACTCGCTGACGAAACGGGGCTCGTGACGGCGGTACTCGGAGTAGTCGAGCTGGTTCCAGACATCCCAGACGTGCATGGTGCCGTTACGGGCGTCGTTCGGGTGCGCGTAGTCGACGAAGGAGTACGGGGAGGCCGGGGTGTAGGGACGCGTGGGGTCGAGTTCGGCGACGATGCGGGGGAGCAGGTCACGGTAGTACCCGTCGCCCCAGGCCCGGTCGCCGAGGGCGGGGCGCCAACCCCATTCGACGTAACCCCAGGTGTTCTCGTTGTTGCCGTTCCACAGCACCAGCGACGGGTGCTGGGACAGGCGGGTGACCTGCTCGCGGGCCTCCGCCTCGACCTCGTCGGCCAGCCAGGGCTCTTCGGGGTAGGCCGCGCACGCGAACAGGAAGTCCTGCCAGATCAGCAGCCCCCGCTCGTCGGCGATCCGGTAGAACTCCGGCGACTCGTAGATCCCGCCGCCCCAGACCCGGACCAGGTTCACGTTCGCGGCCACCGCATCCTCGAAACGGGCTGCGTAGCGCTCGGCGTCGACCTCGGTCAGGAACGCGTGGTCGGGAATCCAGTTCATGCCCCGGATCGCGATCGGCCTTCCGTTGACCAAGATCTCGAACCGGTTGCCGTGCTCGTCCGGCGCGGTGTCCAGGCCGATCGTGCGGAAACCGACCCGCCCGGACCAGGACGCCTCGGCGCCCGCGGTGATCTCGACGTCGTAGAGCTTCTGCTCGCCGTGCCCGATCGGCCACCAGAGGCCGACCTCGGGAACCCGGACCGGCAGGACGGCGGTGCTGACCCCGGGCTCCAGGCTCGCCCGGGCCTCCTGGCCCGCCACCCTGGCCACGATCTCGACCGGGCCGTCCCCGGAGCGCTCGACCTGCACGTGGGCGGTGAGGAGGCCGGCGGTGCCGTCCACCGAGACCAGCGGACGCACGGCGGCGATCCGGACGCCGGACCAGGACTCGATCCCGATCGCCCGCCAGATCCCGCTGGTGGCCGCGTCGATGCCCCAGTCCCAGCCGAAGTTCGACGCCGACTTGCGCAGCAGGTTGTAGGGGTGGTGATTGGTGTGCGGCCAGGCCCCGTATTCCTGTTCCCGCCGCTCCACCTCGGCGACCGGGGCGGCGAAGGTGACCACCAGCTCGTTGACTCCGGTGCGCAGGGCCTCGCGCACATCGAAGCGGTAGGAACGGTGCTGGTTCTGGGTGGATCCCACGACGGTGCCGTTGAGCTCGAGGGTGGCCACCGTGTCGAGCCCGAGGGCGACCAGGTCCTGGCGCTCGGAGCCGTCGCCGGCCCAGTCGAACCGGGTCCGGTACCGCCAGGTGGTGGATCCGATCCACTGCTGCGCGGCCTCGTTGTCACCGTCGAACGGCTCGGCGATCAGGCCGGCCCGGGCCAGGTCCAGGTGGACCGAACCGGGGACGACGGCCGGGACCGGGCCGGGCGGGAATCCGGCCGGGACCGGGCCGTCGAGTGCCTCGACCGTCCAATCGTCATCGATTGAAAGGAATTTCGTCACGGGAATATCCTTGGGTTCAGGGTCGGGCGAGGTGCTTCAGGCGCTCTTCGGGGTTGGGTGCGGCGGCGGCCAGACGCCGGGTGTACTCGTGCTGCGGGTTGAGGATGACCTCGTCGGCGGGTCCGTGCTCGACGATCCTTCCCTTGTACATCACCAGGATCTCGTCCGAGAAGTGCCGGGCAGTAGCCAGGTCGTGGGTGATGTAGAGAACCCCGAGGTTCTCCTGTCGCTGCAGCAGGGCCAGCAGGTTCAGCACCCCGAGCCGGATCGAGACGTCCAGCATCGACACCGGTTCGTCGGCGATCAGGATGCTCGGCCGCGGGGCCAGGGCCCGGGCGATGGCCACCCGCTGCCGCTGTCCGCCGGACAGCTCGTGCGGGCGCTTCTCGGCGTACTCCCCGGGCGGGGTCAGCCGGACCCGGGTGAGCAGCTCGTGCACCGCCTGCTCCACCTCGGCGGCCGATTGGGCGTGCCCGTGCAGCCGGAGCGGACGGGCCAGGTGGTGCGCGATGTCGTGGTAGGGGTTGAGCGAGGCGAACGGGTCCTGGAAGACCATCTGGACTTCCGAGCGGTAGCTGCGAAGACCGCGGCCCCGCCGCTCGACCGGCTTGTCGTCGAGCAGGATCTGCCCCGAGGTCGGGCGCTCCAGCTGCAGCAGCAGCTTGGCGATCGTCGACTTGCCGCTGCCGGACTGCCCCACCAGGGCCACCGTCTTGCCCGGCTCCAGGCGGAAACTGACGTCGTCGACGGCCAGCAGCCCCTCCTTGACCCCGCGCAGCCGGTAGCGCTTGGACACGTTCCGGAACTCCAGCGTGGTCATTGCAGCGCCCCTTCGGCGTCCTGGTCGGTCTCCTCCAGTTGCCCCAGCCGGGCGTCGCTCGCACCGGTACGGATGAAGTCACCGCGCTCCCCGGTCAGGCTCGGGAAGGAGGCGAGCAGCCGCTTGGTGTATTCGTGCTGGGGCGTGGTGTAGAGGTCGTAGGCGTCCTGGATCTCGACGATCTGCCCGGACCGCATCACCGCGATCCGGTCCGCGACCTCGAGCAGCAGCGGCAGGTCGTGGGTGATGAAGATGACCGCGAAGCCGAGTTCGGTGCGCAGCCGGGTGATCTCGTCGAGGATCTCGCGCTGCACCACCACGTCCAGCGCGGTGGTCGGCTCGTCCATGATCATGATCTGCGGGTCCAGGGCCATCGCCATCGCGATCATCACCCGCTGGCGCATGCCCCCGGACAGCTCGTGCGGGTAGGCCCGCATCCGGTTGCGGTCCACCCCGACCCGCTCCAGCAGGTCCCCGACGGCCTTCTCCCGCTCGGGTCTGCGCATCTGCGGCCGATGGGTGGTGAAGATGTCCTCGATCTGGGCGCGGATCGAGATCACCGGGTTCAGCGAGTTCATCGCCCCCTGGAACACCATCGAGATCTTGTCCCAGCGGAAGCGCCGCAGCTCGTCCCCGTTCAGCGAGGCCAGGTCGATCGGATCGCCCGTCCCGGGATGGAACGTGGCGCGGCCCGAGGTGATCAGCGCCGGCGGCTTCAGCAGCCGGGTCAGACCGTAGGCGAGCGTCGACTTGCCGCAGCCGGACTCCCCGGCCAGGCCGAGCACCTCACCGCGGGCCAGGGTGAAACCGACCTCTTTGACCGCGTGCGTGGTGTGCGTGCCCAGATAGTCGACGCTGAAGTTCTCCACCGTCAGCACCGGAGGTTTCATTTGATGTCCTCTTTCTCCAGTGTGCTGATCTGGGCGGCGCTCAGGCCCCAGGCCTTGCGGGCGGCCCGGGTCTGGGACCGCAGCCGCGGGTTGATGATCTCGTCGATGGCGAAGTTGATCAGCGACAGCGCCGCACCGAAGGCGGCGATCACCAGGCCCGGGGGAACGAACCACCACCAGGCGCCCTGGGTCAGGGCCAGCGCCGAGTAGGCGTTGAACAGGATCGTGCCCAGGGTGATGGTATTGCTCGCACCGAGCCCGAGGAACGACAGGCCGGCCTCGCCGAGGATGGCGAAGATGACCGCGAAGACGAACTGCGAGGCCATCACCGGGATCAGGTTCGGCAGGATCTCCACCACCAGGATCCGCCAGGTGCGCTCACCGGAGACCTTGGAGGCGGACACGTAGTCCCGCCCGCGCAGCGACAGCGTCACCGCGCGCAGCACCCGGGCCGAGCCGGCCCAGCTGGTGATCGCCAGAACCACCGAGATCAGCAGGATCCCGCGCTGCGACGGGGGCACGTAGTTGCCGATGATGATCACCAGCGGCAGCCCGGGGATGACCAGCGCGACATTCGTGATCAGCGCGAACGCCTCGTCCAGGAAACCCCCGAGGTAGGCCCCGAGAACGCCGAACAGGGCCGAGGCGGCGGTGGCCAGCAGACCGACCACGAAGCCGATGATCAGCGATCCCCGGGTGCCGTAGGCCAGCAGGGCCCAGACGTCCTGCCCGGTCTGGGTGGTGCCCAGCCAGTGCGCGGCGCTGGGGTGGCGGAAGGCCTCGGTGCTGATCGCGTTCGGGTCGCCGACCAGCAGCGGGCCGATCACCGCCCAGAGGATGATCACCCCGGCCAGGCTCAGCCCGACGACGAGTTTGGGGGAACGCGAGGGCAGCAGGGCGGCGAGCCCGCGCCGCCCACTGGGTGCGGCCGGAACGTCCGGTACCGCAACGGTTGTGGTCAAGGGAGGCCTCCTATCGCCGCGCGCGGGTGCGGGGGTCGATGATTCCGTACAGCACGTCGACCACCAGGTTGGCCGCCAGGACGGACAGCGAGATGACCAGGAAGACACCCTGCATCAGGGCGTAGTCGTTGCTGGAGACGGCGGTGAACAGCAGGTGCCCGATGCCCGGGTACCCGAAGACCTGCTCGGTCACGATCGACCCGGAGACCACGAAGCCCAGCGAGATCGCGAATCCGGAGACCGAGGGGAGCACCGCGTTGCGGGCCGCGTAGGTGGCCCGGACCCGGCTCGGGCGAAGGCCTTTGGCCTCGGCGGTGACGATGTAGTCCTCGGAGAGGGTGGCGACCATCATGTTACGCATCCCGAGCATCCAGCCGCCGAACGAGGAGATGATGATCGTGGCCGCCGGCAGCAGGCCGTACCAGATCGCGCTGGAGATGAACGGCCAGGAGAAGCTGGGGTACACGGTGTTGACGTTGTAACCGCCGCTGAACGGGAACACCGACAGGTCCCGGGTCAGCAGCAGGACCAGGATCAGGGCCAGCCAGAAGTACGGCACCGACTGGAACATCGTGGTGACCGGGATCAGGTTGTCCAGCCAGGAGCCGCGTTTCCAGCCGGCCAGCATGCCCAGCCCGACGCCGATGACGAACGAGAGCACCGTGGCGATCCCGATCAGCGCGATGGTCCAGGGCAGCGCGTGCCCGATCACCGTGCTTACCTTGGCCGGGTACTGCACCAGCGAGACGCCGAGGTCACCGTGCGCCAGATTGCCCAGGTAGGACCAGTACTGGCTGATCAGACTGCCACTGCCACCGCCGAGTTCGATCTCCAGGGCCTGGCGGGTCTGCGGGGTCACCGGGGTCCCGGTGGCCGCCATCTTGCCGATCAGGATGTCCACCGGATTGCCCGGCATCAGGCGGGGGAGGGCGAAGTTGATGGTCAACGCCGCCCACAGGGCCACCAGGTAGAAGGCCGCCTTCTGCATGTAGAAGCGCATCGTTGCTGCTTTCCTCGGGCCCGGCCGCAGAGGTTGCGGCCGGGCCCGACGCGGGTACGGGCCGGACTACTGGACCGGACGGATCTTCTTGAGGACGAGTCCGAAGCCCCAGTTGTTGTTCCAGGGCAGGGGGAAGGCGTAGAGGCTGCTGTCCGTCGGCCACCCGGTGGCGCGGGTGTTGTTGTACTCCGTCAGAGCCGAGTTGACGTACACCGGGATGTACGGCATCTCCACGGCGACCTTGTCCTGGATCGTCTTGTACGCCGCCTGCTTGGTCGCGTCGTCGTTGGTCGTGGCGAGCTGCTTGATCGCCGCGTCCACCGCCGGGTCGGAGTAGCGCGAGGTGTTCGTCGTCGCGTTCTTGCCCACCTTGGCGGTGGCCGCGGTGCCCAGGTAGTTGTTGTAGATGAAGTACGGGTCGGACGAGACGCCCATGTTGACCGAGTTCATCGAAAGCTGGAACTTGCCGGTGGTTTCTGCCTGCAGCCAGGCGTTCTGCGACACCGTGTTGACCGTCAGCTTGATCCCGGCCGCCTTGTACTGGCCCTGCAGCAGGGTGCAGATGGTGTCGTAGTCGGTCCAGCCGGAGACCACGTTGATGCTCAGGTCCAGCTCTTTGCCGCCCTTGGCGTAGTACCCGTTCGACCCGAGCTTCCAGCCGTCGGCCTCGAGCACGCTCTTGGCCTTGGCGACGTCCGCCGTCTGCGGCGCGGTCGCGTAGTCCGGCGAGGTGATCTCGGCCTTGTTCACGGTGTTCAGGATCATCACGGTGGAGGCCGGCTTGCTGAAACCGGCTGCCGCCTGGGTGCCGAGCTGGGTGCGGTCCATCGCGTAGTACAGCGCCTGCCGGACGGCCTGGTCGGTCTGCGGTCCGGTGCACCCCATCGACGCGTTCTCACAGGTCATCAGCGACGAGGTGGCCTGCGGGGTGTTCGTGTAGGTGATGTTCTTGTGCTGCGCGACAATGTCTTTCAGCGTCGGCAGGAAGTTCCCGGTGAGGTCCGCGGTGCCGGCGTCCAGCGCCGAGGTGGCCGTGTCGGCCGCGACGATCGGCGTGTACCGCACCTGGTCGACCTGCGGGGCGTCGTCCCCGGTGCCCCAGTAGTCGGTGTTCTTGGTCAGCAGGTAGCTCTGGGCGCTGAAGCTCTTCAGCTTGTAGGGGCCGGTGCCGACCGGATCGGTGTTCGTCACCGTGGTCGGGTCGGGGATCTTCTCCCAGATGCTCTGCGGCACGATCGGGACGTACCCGAGGACCTGCGGGCCGACCGTGTAGGAGGTCGAGGGGAAGCCGACGGTGACGGTCCCGGCGTCGGTGGCCGTCGCCTTCCAGGTCACGCCGGTGGTGTTCAGGCCCGGGTTCTTGCTGAACAGGTTCAGGCTGTAGGCCACGTCGGCGCTGGTCATTGCCGCGCCGTTGGTGAATTTCACGCCCGGGCGGACCTTTACGGTCAGCTGGGTGCCGTCGGTGTTCCAGGTGAACCCGGTGCCCAGGACCGGGACCGGGTCACCGGCGGCGGCCTTGTTGTAGTAGAAGAGCGCTTCGTAGATCACGCCCTGGGTCGGCTGCATGAAGGCGCCGGTGTTGTTGAACGGGTTGAAATTCTCCGTCCCGATGTCGGACGTGCCGACGGTGATCGTGCTGGTGCCGCCCGGCTTACCGGAGTCGACCTTCCCGGACGAACAAGCGGTGAGTGCTATCGACAGGGCCGCTACGGCGGAGAGGGCTACAGCCGCGCGGCGCCGTCGGGTGCTGAGAGGAGACATCATCGTTTCTTCCTGCCCGCGAGAACGCCGTGCGGGTCACACGGCGTCGTGTGGGCTGGAATCTATGCGCTTAACAAGACGCACACAACGCCGATCGAGTAATCACAGGTGACCCTCAGCAACCGCAGCTGTGGCCGATCGACACCCGACACTCCAGCGCAACCGGCGGTTCCGGGAGAGCCACCCCGTCGATCAGGGAGGTCACCATCTGCACGGCCGTGCGACCGACGGTCTGCATCGGCTGCCGAATAGTGGTCAGGGTCGGCTCGCTGAGCCGGCCGGCGACGATGCCGTCGAACCCGGTCACCGCGATGTCCTCGGGAACCCGCAGCCCGGCGCTGTGCACGGTGTCGATGGCGGCCAGCGCCTCCTGATCGGTGGAGCAGACCAGCACGTCGGGCAGCGGAGTGCGGGTCAGGACCGGGCGGACCGAGCGCGCGGTCTGCTCGTCGTGATCGGGCCGGCTCGGCAGCGGGGGAGGCGGGGTGAGCCCGGCCTCGGTCAGGCGCTCGGCGAATCCCGCGTACCGCTGGCCGATTTCGGGAATCGCCCGGTCGCCGATGAAGACGAAGTCGCGATGACCGTGCACCGTCAGCAGGTGGCCGACCAGGTCGCGCACCGCCGAGCGTCCGTCGACCAGCACGGTGTGTGCCCAGGGGATCCCGGTCTCACCGCCGAGCTGGATGACCGGGATCCGGCGGCTGACCTGTTGCAGCAGCTTCGGGTCGGCGGCCCCGGCGAAGGTGATCAGCCCGTCGACCCGGCCGGCCACGTCCACGATCGGCGGGCGATGGGGCGAGCTGGTCCCCGCGCCGAGCATCAGGGCGTAGCCCTTGGTCAGGCACTCCAGCTCCACTCCGCGCTGCACCTCGTCGGAGTACAGGGGAAACAGCCGCCCGTCGGGAGGATTCAGGTCCATCGTGGCCGCGGCCGGGGCGTGCCTCATCAGGTAGTCGAAGGAGTACAGGCCCAGGGCGCCGACCCGGCCCCGGGCCAGGCCCCGGGCGTTCGCGCTCGGTACGTATCCCAGCCGGGCCGCGGAGGCCAGCACCGTGCGCAGCGTCTCCTCCTTCACCCGCTCCGGCTTGGCGAACGCGAACGACACCGTCGCGATCGAGACCCCTGCGTCCTCTGCTACGTCGTACACCGTGGGCCGCTTGGCCATTGTGCTCCGTTGCTCTTCGTGACAGCTGCACCTGGAGGGAAGCTACCTCCGGCGCCGGAGCGTGCCAAGCCCATTATCCGGCCGAATGGTGAAAGGCCGGATGCAGAGGGAAATTATGGTGCCCCGGGAGTGAGGCCGCGGATCATCAGGCCGAGGGTGAACCCGAACCGGTCGTCGATTCGCCCGGCCGTCATCTCCCGGGCGTAGCGCACCGTGTGTGGGAACGTTCCCACCGGGAGCCCGGTCAGGCGTCGGCGCAGTTCGGCGGGGTCGACCACCCATTCGGCGTCATTGCTCACCTTTCGCTGCTCCACCATCGAGAGCTCCAGGCAGGAGGCCGCCACGTAGAGGAAGAGTGCGTCGATGGCCCAGGCGGCCGCCTGGGGTTCGATCCCGCCGGCGAGCAGGATGCCGAGCATTCCCTCGCCGAGCCGCAGGGTCTCCAGATCGGTGGGCGCCATGGCCAGCGCGGCCCGGGAGATCCCGGGGTACTTCAGGTACTGGTCGCGCAAAAGCGTGCAAACGCTACGGATCTGGTCGGGCCAGGCCTCGGGGTCGGGATCCGGCAGGGTGATTTCCGAGCACAGCCGGGCGATCAGGAGCTCGTCGAGGTCGGACTTGTTGACCACGTGGGCGTAGAGCGAGGCCGGCCCGGTGTCGAGCGCGGTGGCCAGTCGGCGCATGGTCAGGGCCTCGTAGCCCTCGGTGGCGATCACCGCGAGCGCGGTGTCGACCACCTGCTTCACGGTGATCGGCTCCTTGCGCCGCCGGGGCCGGTCGGGCGTCCCGCCCTCGGGGCCCGGCAGCTGATGACGCGCGGCGCGTCGGTCTCTGGCGTTCACCGGCCCTACCTTAGAACGTTGTTCATAGACCGAACAACGTTCGTCGCGGGTGGGTCAGTCCGCGCGGGTCGCGCGCCAGGCCCAGAGCACCAGCAGCGGCTGAAAGAACAGTCGCACCAGCCGTTTCGTATCGGTGTCGAGATTGAAGCCGTCCCGGTGCTCGGTGTACTGGGCGATGTTGCCGGGAAAGACGGCCACGAAGAACAGTGCCGCCAGGGCTCCCAGGCGGGAACGGTTCGGCTGGCGCCAGATGCTGAGCAGGGCCGCCCCGAGGCTGATCTCCACCACGCCGGAGGCCAGCACGACCGCATCCGGGTCGGCCGGGAACCACGAGGGGACCTGGGCCTGGAACTCCTTGCGCTCCACGGTCAGGTGCGAGGTGCCGGCGAGGACCAGCATGCTCCCGAGACCGACCTGAGCCAGGGCCCGACCCCGCGTCCGCTTCTTACCCGCGCCCATGCGTCCTCCATCGTGTCTGCATAGATCTGTATAGAACGGTCTGTCTACGTGATTCCATCAGTCGGTGGGGGAGGCCGCAACCGGTTCGTGGCCGCCCGGGATCCGGCACCGGTCTCTTTGGCCCCTCGGGTCCGGACTGTCCCAGCCGGGGGTCGGGATGCTTGGTCTCCGGAGCCGGAGGCGGTACACCTATTCCGGGACGACCGGTGGCCAGGACGGATCCGGCGGCAAACAGGCATTGGGGACGCCGAAAGTCTTGTGCTAGGGGGAAGTGTGGGGCGTGAGGTGAAGATGGAGCGGCGACGCGGGGACTGAGGGACGCTGTACCGGCGGGCGGGGGCTTCGGCCACCGCCCGCCGGGCGTTCCGGCTCACATTTCCTTTGGGTGACGTGTCATGTAAGTTCCCGGAGCATGGCGACGATCGAAGAACTGATGACGGCCAACCTGCTCGAGGTCTTCGGCGAGCGCGACGCCCAGCGCCGGCGGGCGGCGATCGAGCGGACGTACGTCCCCGAGGTGCGGTTCAGCGACCCGGACGAGGTGGTGGTCGGGTACGACGCCCTGGACGCCAAGGCGCAGAAGATCCTGGACGATGCCCCGGACTTCGTCTTCCGGGCCGGTGGCCCGATCTACATCAACAACGATCTCGGGTACCTGGCCTGGGAACTCGGTCCCGAGGGCGGCCCGGCGGTGGTGAAGGGTGTGGACATCGCCCTGGTCGAGGGCGAGCGGATCACCAGCGTCTACACCTTGCTGATGAAGGACTAGCGGAGCCCGGCGAAAGTGGCCCGCACGTCGTCGACGAACCCGGCGGGTTGTTCGAGCGCAGTGAAGTGCCCACCCGCATCGAGCTCGTTGAAGTGGACGATGCTGCTGTAGCGCCGTTCCAGCCACCGGCGGGACTTCCGGACGTGTTCCTTCGGCGTCATGGTGAAGCCGGTGGGCAGGCTGGTCGGGGACTCGACGGTGGCCGGCGCGGACCAGTGGGCCTGGGCCATTTCCCAGTACAGCCGGGCGGCCGAGGCGCCGGAATTGGGCAGCCAGTAGAGCATGATGTCGTCGAGCAGCTCGTCGGGGGTGAAGGTGGCCTCGGCGATCTCGTCGGCCGTCGGACCGAACATGGCGAAGTTCAGGTTTCAGGTGCATCCCGACCAGGCCCTCGGGAGTCCGCCGGGCGATCTCGTCGGTCACCCCGGCGCCGAGGTCGCCCCCTTGTGCGGCCCATCGGTCGTACCCCAGGCGCCGCATCAGCACGATCCCGGCCTCGGCGATCCGGACCAGGTCCCAGCCGGTTTCGGCGGGCTTGGCGGAGAATCCGAAGCCGGGAAGGGTGGGCAGGATTAGGTGGAATGCGTCGGTCGGGTCGGTACCGGCCCCAGCCGTTGATCAGTGACTCGCAGGCCTGCCAGTCGTATTTCGTGCGCCAATGATCCACCAGAGCGCGCAGCGGTCCGCTCGGCGCTACCGGCGGCGCGACGTCCTAGGTCTGGAAGCGTTTCAGGTGCGCGTCGAACTGCTGTCTGACCTCGACCCAGATGTCCTCGTCGCTGGGCGAGTCGCCGGCCACGTAGTAGCCGCCGCCGGGGCCTACTTCGGCCCAGCCGTGCTGGACCAGCAGGCGAAGGGCGTCCCTGGCCACGCCGACGGAATGTCCGTCCTGGGCGAGGTCGGCCGGGGACGGCAGGCGCGTTCCGGGCGGGTAGTGACCGGCCTGGATACGTGCCGCGATCCGATCCGCGATCTGGAGATACGGGGAAATGGGCACGTTCTCCATGATCCGCTCACCGGTTTTCCCGGACTACACCCCTGGGGGTGAGAACGGTTCGGGTGCAGTGCTCGTTCAGCCGGTCACCGCGAGCAGCAGATCGACCAGCGAATCGGTCAGGGGTCCGGCCTGCACGGGGAAGCGCAGGGTCGAGCCACCCAGGATGATGGTGACGACGTTGATCTGCGGGTACTTTTCGTGCGGCTCGACATGGACGTCGGTGATCCGCCGGCGGGGTAGGAACGTCCGGGCCACGGAGTGCGCGGTCTCGTTGCCGCGGCTGAGCGGGTCCCGGCGGTGCAGGAGGACGATCTCGCGGGGATCGGCGCAGGTGATAGAGGCGTGCAGGGTCATCGGCCGTAGCCAGTGACCGGTCCCGGCCGGGCGGCGGCGCCCCACGCTGATCAGCTGCATCCCGGGTTCGGCCCGCAGCAGCCGTTCGCCGGCCGCGG
This sequence comes from Kineosporia aurantiaca JCM 3230, assembly GCA_000719025.1. GTDB lineage: Bacteria > Actinomycetota > Actinomycetes > Actinomycetales > Kineosporiaceae > Kineosporia > Kineosporia aurantiaca. The sequence continues at coordinate 182,042 of JODP01000005.1, read as the reverse complement.
TCAGGTTGAGGTCGCGGCGCCCCAGATCGGGCTGCCGGGAATCGGATTGAGCAGCGGCGGCGGCCCGGGCCGGAAGATAACTCTGACGCAGCAGCGCGATCAGGTTCCGGACCAGGCGGGGGTCGGTCGCGTTGTAGTTGATCGTGGTCGGCCCCGCGAATGTGTGCACGATCAGCCGGCCGTCGAGCAGGCTGACGCTGTCCTCCAGCGCGGTGATCTGTCCCACCGGGATGCGGACCTTTTCGTAGCGCTCCTCCTGACGCTGCAGGATGGTCAGCGCGTCACCGTCCAGCGCGATCAGGAAGTCGTAGAGGTGCATGTCCGGGTTCGCGTTCCGGCGTTCGATGTCCCGCGGGATCTTCAGGACCAGGCGGTGCGCGGCGGGGTCGATCCCGGCCCGGTGGTAGAGCCGGGGCACATCCTCATGGCTCCGGACCTGGTAGATCCAGGGGCCGAAGGCATCGAACTCCGCAGTGCGTCGCATGAATGACCTCGTCAGGGTGGCGGCACGGGAGCCGGGCATTCCGCGGCCCCCACCAAGAAGCATGCCTGGCCGAGTCAATCGCGAACGCACGGGGGAGCCCCGACGGCGGGCGGCCCCGGTCCGGGAGCCGCCCGCCGGATGGACTCAGTTCGCGGGCACGCCGTGCAGGGCGTCGAGGACGGAGTTCGGCACCGGCTTGTCCAGCATCTGGCAGACGGTCACGTCCTCGGCGGCGAAGGCGACCTGGACGAAACGGGTGACGCCCGGGGTCTCCTCCGTGCCGGCGGGCTCGGCGGTGGTGTCGCTGACCGCCGTGCGCCTGCCGTTGGCGGTGGCCAGGGCAGTGCTGTGATGGCCCAGGGTGTCGCCGCCGTGGCCCCAGACGGTGCCGCAGGGCGAGTCGACCTTGAACAGGCCCAGCCCGTAGCCGCCCTTGATCGGGTAGTCGGCGGGCAGCTTGACCGTGTTCTTCATCTGGTTGAGTTCTTTCTGGGAGAACAGCTTTCCGCCCAGCACACCGGAGAAGAACTTGGCCAGCTCGTCCGGGGTGGAGACGACTGCCCCGGCGGCGCCGCCCCAGCCGCCGATCGGCCAGGTCGCGGTGTCCTCGTAGGTCGGCTTGGCGCCGGAGAAGTCGACTGCGTAGCCGTGGGCGTAGCCCGGGCCGGTGGTGGTGGCCCGCGGGTCGGCGAAGTAGGTCTTCTGCAGGCCCAGCGGCTTGGCGATCCGCTGCTGCACCAGGTCCGGCAGGGTCTGGCCGGTCAGCTTCTGCAGGATCATCCCGACCAGGATGTAGTTCGTGTTGCTGTACGACCAGCTGCTGCCGGGCGCGAAGTTCGGCTTGTGCTTGAAGGCCACCGCGAGCAGTTCCGGCTCGGTCCAGACGTGCTGCGGGTCCTTGCTCAGCTGAGCGAAGAAGTCCTCGTCGCCGGTGTAGCTGAACAGTCCGCTGGTGTGGTTGAGCAGCATCCGCACGGTGATGTTCTTACCGTTCGGCACGACCCCCGGCAGGTACTTCGACACCGGGGCGTCCAGCTTCAGCTGGTGCCGGTCGACCAGTTGCAGGGCCAGCGTGGACATGAAGGTCTTGGTGTTGCTGCCGACCTCGAACTGGTCCTGATCGGTGAGCTGGCGCCCAGTGTCCCGGTCGGCCAGCCCCGCGACCGTGAAGTCCACGGTGCGGCCGTCGTCGATCCGGGCCACGTAGCCGGGGGCGCCGACCTTCAGCACCTGCTTCGCCACGTCGTCCATCGGCCCGGTGTTGGCCGAGGCGGAACTCGCGGTGGCGACCGCCCCGGATCCGGCCAGAACGGCGGTGGCGAGCACGAACGCGCTACTGCGACGCATTGCGGTGTTTGTCGTCATGCGTCCAGCCTGGCCGGGCCGGGTGTGCCGATCATTGCCCCAGGCTGCCCAGCCGGACGGGGGCCTGCCGGAGCGGTCATGGTGGTGCAGGCACTACCTGGGTCGATAAGAGGACAGGTCAGGGGGCGGTTCGGTAGGTGGTGCTGTGCAGGGCCGCGGTCACCGACGCGGGAACCGGCTTACCGAGCATCAGGCAGACGGTGGCGTCCTGGACGGCGGTGGCGACCTGGTCGAATCGCTGGACCCCGGGGTTCAGATCCGGGTCGAACGCCCGGGCCGTGATGTCGGTGACGGCCGTGCGCTTCCCGTCCTCGCTGGCGAAGGCCGTGCTGCGGTGGCCGAGGGTGGCCCCTTCGTGGCCCCAGACCGGGCCGCAGGGAGAAACGTACTCGCTCAGACCCAGCCCGTAGCCACCGTCGGTGTGGAAGCGGGCAGGCAGGTCGACGGTCGTCTTCATCTGGTCGAGTTGCGCTTCGGAGAGGATCTTTCCGCCGAGAAGAGCGGAGAGGAACCGGGACACGTCGTCCGAGGAGGCGATGATCCCTCCGTCGGCGGCGCCCCAGCCGCCGATCGGCCAGGTGGCGGTGTCCTGGTAGTCCGGCGCCGGACCGGAGTAGTCGACCGTGTAGCCGTGGGCGTATCCGGGGCCGGTGTTGTCGGCGCGCGGGTCGGCTAGATAGGTGTGCTTCAGGCCGAGCGGCTTCACGATCTGCTGCTGCACCAGGTCCGGCAGCTTCTGACCGGTCAGCTTCTCCAGCATCAACCCGGCCACGATGTAGTTCGTGTTGGAATACGACCAGTTCGCGCCCGGCGGGAAGTTCGGGCCGGGCCGGAAGGCGATCCTGAGCAGTTGCTGCGGGGTCCAGATCTTCTGCGGGTGCTGGGTCAGCCCTGCGAAGAACGCCTTGTCGTCGGTGTAGTTGAACAGTCCGCTGGTGTGGTTCAGCAGCATCTCGACGGTGATGTTCTTGCCGTTCGGCACGACACCGGGCAGGTAGTCCGAGACCGCCCCGTCCAGGTCCACCCGGTTCTGGTCGGCCAGCTGCAGGATGAGCGTGGCGACGAACGTCTTGGTGATGCTACCGATCTCGAACTGGTCCCCGGCGGCGAGTTTTCGCCCAATGTCGCGATCGGCCAACCCCGCCACCGTGTACCGGACGTCGGTTCCGTCGTCGATCCGGGCGAGGAATCCCGGCGCGTCGGAACCCAGGACCTGCCGGGCCATGTCGGCCATCGGCCCCGGGTCCGAGCGGGCCGGCGGTGGGCCGGCGGAGCTGTCGGAGGTGCACGCGGCCAAGGTCAGGGTGCTGGCGCCGGCCAGGACGACAGCGGCGAGCCCGAGCGTCGTCCGGCGGCCGGGGATCATGCCCCCCAGCATGACCCTGATCCGGTCAGCAATCCATAAGGTGACCGGGCGAGAGCAGGGCGTTGACGGCCTGGGCGTGCAGCCAGGTGGTCGCCCGCTCCCAGTCCCACCCCAGTTCGCGGGCCGTGGTCCACGCGGAAGTGCCGAAGTAGAACCAGAGGACGTCGGCGGCCTGGGTTGCGTCGAGGTCGTCGCGGAGGACGCCGATGGTCTCCAGACGCTGCCCGATCCGGGCCAGACGGGCGCGGTAGAGCTCGATGGCCTCGCTCGCGACCGCGTCCACGGCCGGTTCCGAGGTGCGGTTGTCCAGCAGCACCTCGAGCATGTCCGCGTGCTCCCGGGTCACCTGGGCGGTGCTGGTGGCGGCGATCAGCAGGATGGCCGCGCCGTCGGTCTCGGCGTCGATCCGGTCCAGCGCGCTCTCGATCACCGTGTCCGAGGAGCCCTCTTCGGCCAGCGCCCGGATCAGCGCGGGTTTGGCGCCCACGCTGGTGTAGACCGTGTTCAGCGCCACCCCGGCGTGCTCGGCGATCGCCGCCACGCTGGTGCGCGCGTAGCCCTGCTCGGCGAACAGGGTGCGCGCGGACCGGAGGATCGCCTCTCGCGTCGAACGGGCGGCCTGGGCCCGGACATTCGAGCGGTAGGTGCGCGGCGTCATCGCCCAAGTCTAGGGTTTGCCCAGCTCAGGCGCGTACCGCCCGCTGGTGGGCGGCGTACTGCCGGGCCCCGATCAGGCGCCACAGCACCCGGGCCGGCGGCGGCATCTCGGCCAGGAACCAGGCCCTCTCCTGCGGGGTGGTGCCTTCCAGCACGATGCCCGCGGTGAGCAGCTTGTCGGTCAGGCGGCTGGGGCTGTGGTCCATCGCGTGCTTCTGCGGGGCCAGCCACTCGGCCACGGTCAGGTTCTCGTGGATGAGCGGGAGCACCGCCTCTTCCTCCAGCGTGAGGTGCTCGGTCAGCACCTTCTCGAGCTCACGCAACCGCGTGCTCAAGGTGTCCCGGGCGCCCGCGTCAGCCGTCCGCGTCCACCCTTCCTGAGCCACCCCGACCGCGTCGATCGCCTCGGCTATGGCGTGATGCTGGCTCTCCATCGTGTCGATCAACTCGTCCTCCATCGGCACCCGCTGGTGCAGCACCGGCCAGAGCAACTCGTCCTCGGCCTCGTGGTGTTCGTGCAGCATGCCCAGCACCAGCGTCAGGTGCGCGCCGATGACCCTTGCCCGGGCGGTGTCACCCTCCGGCACGCGTTCCACCTGGCCCGGCAGCAGCGCGAACTCCCTGGTCAGAGCGCGATGGATGACCTTCATCTGCTCGGTCTCGGGCTTGTCGGCGGGTGCGCTGGGATCGATCGTCCTCATGATTCGACTGTAGCCACCATCATTTGATTAGTCGAACCGTACTCCCAATTTGCGGGCCGGGGCGGAGTCGGCGGTGAGCGAGCTGAGCAGGGCGAGCTTCTCGGCGCTGTCCGGGTCGGGCGCGGGGTGGTAGATCACCAGCACCATGCCGTCGGTGCCGGTGACAGCCAGCTTCTCGCGGGACAGGCCGAGGTCGCCGACCTGCGGGTGGTGCAGGGTGAAGGTCGCGCCCTGCCGGTCGGCGGTGTCGTGGCGGGCCCAGATCCGGCCGAAGTCGGGGCTGGAGAGCGAGAGTTCGCCGACCAGTTCGATCACCCGGGGATCGTCGGTGTCGCCGCCGATGGACTGCCGGAAGCCGGCCACCAGAGCCTGGGCAGCGCGTTCGGAATTGGAGAAGAGGGCCTGCTCGGCCGGGTCGAGGAAGAGGTCGCGGAGCCGGTTTCCGCCTGGCACCAGGCGCGGGGAGATTGCGACGGCAAGCGGGTTGGAGGCCAGGACGTCGAGGTAGCGTCCTTCCACGAAGGCCGGGAAGGGCAGGGCGGCAACAAGTCTGGCCAGACTTTCCGGGACGATCTCGCGACGGGGCCGGCGGCGGCGCTTGCGGCGGGGTGCGGCGGTGGCGAGGCTCAGCAGATAGCTGTCGTCCTCCAACTGCAGCACCCGGGCGATGGACTCCAGGACCTGGGCCGAGGGGTTGCGGTCGCGCCCCTGCTCCAGGCGCAGGTAGTACTCGGCGCTGATCCCGGCGAGCATGGCCACCTCTTCGCGGCGCAGGCCGGGCACCCGGCGGGTGCCCATGACCGGAATGCCCGCCTGTTCCGGCGTCACCAGTTCCCTTCGGGCCCGCAGGTACTCGCCGAGAAGATTGCTCATGTCCCTACGGTAAGCACCGGGGCCGGTCTGAGCCTGTCCCTGTCGCTACCAGTGTCACCAGGGCACTGGGGGCGCCGGGTCCGCCGCCGCAGGATGGAGCTCTCTCGATCCAGCTTCGAAGATCCGAAGGAGAACGCCATGTCTCATGTCCTGGTCACCGGCGGGTCCGGGTTCATCGCCGGGCACTGCATCCTCCAGCTCCTGGAACAGGGCCATCAGGTTCGCACCACGGTGCGCGATCTCGCGCGCCAGTCCGAGGTGCGGGCCACGCTGGCCGAGTCCGGTCTGACGCACGGGGAGAACCTGAGTTTCGTGGCCGCCGACCTGAACTCCGATGCGGGCTGGGCGGCGGCCGTGCAGGCGATCGATTTCGTGCTGCACGTGGCCTCGCCCGTCCACTTGGGGCCGGTTGCGGACGAGAACGAGGTGATTGCGCCCGCTCGGGAGGGCACGCTCCGGGTTTTGGCAGCAGCAATGGACGCCGGTGTCCGGCGCGTGGTGCTCACCTCGGCCTTTCATGCGGTCGGGTTCGGGCAGCCGCATTCGCACGGCGTTTTCACCGAGGACGACTGGTCTCCGCTGGACGGGCCGGGGATGGATGCGTACGGCAAGAGCAAGGTGCTGGCCGAGCGGGCGGCCTGGGAACTGATGCGTGGCCGCGCGACCGAGCTGACTACCCTCCTACCGGTCGCGGTGATGGGCCCGGCCATGGGGCACAACGTCTCCGGCGCCAACCACATCATCCAGCGCAGCCTGAACGGTGAAATGCCGGGCTACCCGGACCTGTACATCCCGATCGTCGACGTCCGCGACGTGGCCGCCGCGCATCTGGCCGCGATGACCGCCCCCGAAGCGGCGGGTCAGCGAATCCTGGTCTGCACCGGCGAGCCGGCCCTCGCCCTGAAGCGGGTCGGCGCCGTGCTCAGGGCGAACTTCGGGGCTGACGCGGCCAAGGTGCCCACGCGATCGCTTCCGAACCTCGTGGTCCGGGCCGCATCCCGAGTCCGGCCGGAACTTCGTTCTGCAGCCGCCGATCTCGGCTTCGTGAAGCAGGTCTCCGACGTGCGCATGCGCAAGGTCCTGGGCCTGCACCCGCGCCCGTCGGAGGAGGCCGTGATCGCGGCGGCCCGCAGCCTGATCGACAAAGGCCTGGTCAAGCCGTAGGCCGGTCCAGCCCCAGGTGTCCGCGCAGAGTGGATTCGGTGTACTCGGTGCGGTAGCGCCCGCGCTGTTGCAGGATCGGCACGGTGTGGTCGACGAACGCAGCCAGGTCGTAGGGCAGGGTCGAGCCCATGATGGTGAACCCGTCGCTGGCCCCCGCGTCCTGCCATTCGATGATGAAATCGGCCAGCTGCTCGGGTGTTCCGACGAAGTGCAGCTGCCCGGCGCCGCCGGTGACCTGCTGGGCCACCTCGCGCAGCGAGGCCTCGGGCCGGGCCTGGGCCGCGGCGAAGAGCTGCTGGGCGCGGCTGGAGGGGGTGGCCGAACCGGTCCACAGATCGGCCGGCAGGGGCTTGTCCGGGTCGAACGCGTCCGGGTCGAGACCGGCGGTGTACAGCGCGTTCTGCCAACGGAACTCGGGACTGGAAAGCTCCTCCAGCCTCTTGGCCGTGGCCTGCGCCTCGGCCTCGGTGCTGCCCAGCGTGACCATCAGGGCCGGCAGGACCAGCACGTGCTCGGGGTCCCGGCCCGCCGCGGTGACCTGGGCGTGCAGGTTGCTGCGGAAGGCGACGCCTGCCTCAAGAGAACTGGGGCCCGAGAAGACGAGTTCCGCGACCTGCGCGGCCAGCCCCACCCCGGCGGCGGACTGCCCGGCCTGAACCAGCACCGGCCGCCCCTGCGGGGGCCGGGGGAACGGCAGAACGCCCTGCACATCGAAGTATTCGCCGTGGAAGGCCGGATCCTGCAGCTTGCTGCGGTCGGCCCAGATGCCGTGCTCGCGGTCGCCGATCACCGCATCGTCGCCCCAGCTGTCCCACACCTTGTTCACCGCGGCGACGAACTCGTGGGCGCGCTGGTAGCGCGTGGCCTGGTCCGGGTGGCTCTTCTCACCGAAGGCGGCCGCGGCCAGCGGAGTGATGGTGGTGACGATGTTCCAGCCGGCCCGGCCGCCGCTGAGGTGGTCCAGCGTGGCGAAGCGCCGGGCCAGCTCCCAGGGTTTGGTGTAGGTCGTGGAACCGGTTCCGATCAGCCCGATGTGACTGGTCACGGCGGCCAGCGCGGACAGCACGGCGATCGGGTCGAACTGGGTCTGCGGCAGGTGGGTGGCCCGGTACTCGGCGATCGCCAGGTTGTCGGCCAGGAAGATCGAGTCCATCTGGCCGCGCTCGGCGATCCGGGCGATCTCCGCGTAGTAGGGCAGACCGAGCACGCCTCGAACGTCGTCGGGCACCACCCGCCAGGCCGACTCGTGATAGCCGTTGGGCCAGATGAAGGCATTGAAGTGCAGGGGACGCGCGCTCACGGGGTCAACCTCTCAAGTCCGGACCGACCAGTTCTGCGGAGCAGAACACCGGGCCCACTCCCGGCATGCCCGGAATCGGGGGTGAGCAATCTCAGGTCAGCAGGGCCCGGATCTGCTCGGCCACCTCGTGCGGGCGTTCCAGCGGCAGGAGGTGCCCGGCACCGGGGAGCGTGACGAACCGGGCCTGCGGATAGAACGGCCCGTTCAGGCGCGGTTGGGCGGCTGACCCGAGGTCACCGTCCTGCCCACCGGAGATCACGACGGCGGGTGCGTCGATGGACCTCAGACGATCTGACCAGTCCTCACGACTGCCGTCCCGCAACCAGGCCGCCCAGGCCTCGCCCGAGGTTCGCAACAGATCCTGCATCGCCACGGCGTCCAACACCGACGGCAGCGGAGCACCGATGTTGGCGTCGATGAACTCGCGCGCGGCGTCCTGGTCCAGCCGTCCCGTGCCCTCCAGCCACGACAGCATCCGCTCGCGACGGTCGTCCTCCATCGGTTCCGGACTCGGGGGAGAGGCGGCCAGGAGGGCGACTCCCTGGAAACCGGGCAGCCTGCGCGCGGCCGCCAGGGTGGCGATCTTGCCGCCCATGCTGTGCCCTAGGAGGTACCAGCGCTCGGCGCCGGCCTCGGCGATCACGGAGACCACGTAGTCCACCGTCTCCGCGACCGTGGCGGCCCCGAGTTCGGCGACGCTGCCGAATCCCGGCAAATCGATCGGATGGACGTTCGCGGTGCCGTCCAGTTCGGCGGCCAGGGGCTCGAAGGACCGGCCGCTGGAGCCGAGGGCGTGCAGGCAGAACAGGGTCGCGACCATGAACCCGTTCTAGCCGCGGTCGCCGGGGTGGGCCATTCCAGGGTGGGGCCTATAACGTTCTATGGAATCGCCCTCTAGAACGTTATAGGCTCAGGGCCATGGAAGAACTGAGCCCGCTGCGCCGCTGGTCCGCCCTGTTGGCCCTGGCGCTGGGTGGTTTCGCGATCGGGCTGACCGAGTTCGTGGTGTCCGGTCTGCTGCCCGAGGTCGCCCAGGACCTCCTGCCCGGTCAGTACGCGCAGTCCTCGTCCCAGGCGGTGGGGCACGCCGGGTGGTTGATCAGCGCCTACGCCCTGGGCGTGGTGGCCGGGGCGCCGACCATCGCGGCGCTGACCGCCAAGGTGCCCCGCAAGCGCCTGGTCGTCCTGCTGCTCGGGCTCTTCGTCCTCGGCACCGTGGCCTCGGCCCTGGCCCCGACGTTCGGGCTGGTGCTGCTGGCCCGCTTCGTCGCCGCCCTGCCGCACGGGGCCTATTTCGGCGCGGCCGGACTGCTCGCCTCCCGGCTGATCGGCCCCAACAGCCACGGCAAGGGTTTCGCCATTGTGCTGTCCGGCCTGACTGTCGCCAACATCATCGGCGTCCCCCTGATCACCGCCCTGGGCCAGGCCACCAACTGGCGGGTGGCCTATGGGGCGGTGGCCGTGGCCTTCGCCGTCACCCTGGTCGCGGTGACGCTGGTGGTCCCCGCGGTGCCGGGTGTCCTGGACGGATCGGCCCGGGCGGAACTGTCGGCCTTCGCCTCCCGGCGGGTCTGGGTGGTCGCGCTGACCGCGGCGATCGGCTTCGCCGGCTTCATGGCCGTTTACACCTACGCCGCTCCGGTGACCACGCACGTCACCGGCCTGTCCTCGGGCACGGTGCCCTGGGTACTGGCCACGGCCGGCGTCGGGATGACCATCGGCAACCTGCTCGGCGGGATCGCCGCCGACCGGAACCTGCAGGTCACCATCACCGGTGGCTTCGTCGCGGTGCTGATCGCGATGCTGGTCTTCGGGTTGACCGCCCGCTGGGCCCCCGGGCTGTTCGTGGGGGTCTTCCTGATCGGCGGCACGGCCACGTTCCTCAGCCCGGCGCTGCAGGCCCGACTGATCCAGGCCGCCCCCGGCGCCCAGCTGATGGGGGCGGCCATCAACCAGTCCGCGATGAACGTCGCCAACAGCGCCGGCGCGGCCCTGGGCGGTCTGGGGATCGCCCACGGTCTGGGCTACTTGTCCCCGGCCTGGATCGGGGCCGGAGTCACGGTGGTCGGTCTCGCCCTGACGGTGCTCACCTTTCGGGAACTCAAGACGACGCGACCGGCCGGGCAACCTGCCCCGGTTGGCTAGGGTTGGATCATGTCTCGTACCGGTGAGACCCGGGTCACCTTGGCCGACGTGGCCGCCCGCGCGGGAGTCTCCACCGCGCTGGTCTCCATCGTCATGCGTGAGGTGCCCGGGGCCAGCCCGGCCAGCCGGCAACGGGTCCGCCAGGCCGCGGCCGAACTCGGCTATCACCCCGACCGGCAGGCCCGGCTCCTGCGCAGCGGACGGACGCGTTTACTGGGCGTGGTTTTCGGCGTCCAGTATGCCTTTCACGGGGACCTGGTCACCGGCCTCTACGCCGCTGCGGAACGGTCCGGTTACGAGCTTAGCCTCAGCGCCATGACGCCGCAGCGGGACGAACGCCGGGCGATCAGCGGGGTTCTGTCCGAGCGGTGCGAGGCACTGATCGTGCTCAGCGTGAACTCGACCCAGGCCGAACTGACCGAACTCGCCCGCCAGGTCCCGGTCGTCGTCCTCGGGCGCAACGTTCGGCACCGGGCCGTGGACGTGGTGCGCAACGATGATCGGCAGGGCGTGCACCTGGCCGTTGATCACCTGGTCGGGCTCGGGCACCGCCGGATCTTCCACGTGGACGGCGGCCGTTCGCCGGGCTCGGCCGACCGCCGCCGCGGATATCGCGAGGCAATGACCCGCAACGGTCTGGAGGGCGAGATCCGGATCGTGACCGGCGGCCCGACCGAGGCCGAGGGCGCTGCTGCAGCCCGCCTGTTGCTCGACGATCCGCCGACCGCAGTAACGGTTTTCAACGACCGCAGCGCCACCGGCCTCCTCGACGTCGTCCGTCACGCCGGTCTCCGGGTCCCGGAGGATCTGAGCGTGGTGGGCTACGACGACGACCGCCTCGCCCACCTGGGCTACATCAACCTCACCACCATCGCCCAGGACGCGTCCGCAATGACGAAACTGGCGGTGACCCGGGCGATTGAGCTGATCGAGGGAGAGCCGGACGCCCCCGGCGAAACGGTAACCCCACCCCACCTCGTCCAACGCTCCACCACCACCCCCCTCACCCCACCCCCCTCGTCCTCCCCACCCTCCTCCCGTGATCATGGACTTCTTCCCCCGTGATCATGGACTTCTTTCCCCGTGATCATGCACTTCCGCCCCGGTGATCATGCAGGTCTTCCCTCGTGATCATGCACTTGCGCCCGCGTGATCATGCAGGTTCGCCCCCGTGATCATGCAGCTGGGGGCTTAGGCCGAGAGCTTCCCGGCGATCCGGACCACCCGCTGGACCAGGTGGTCGAGGGCGGCGAACTGGACGTCGGTCAGCGGAGCGTCGTTGTTGCCGCCGGTGACGTGGGAGACGCCGTAGGGGTTGCCGTCGACAAACTTCAGCGGATCGGTGTACCCGGGCGGGGCGATGATCCCGCCGAAGTGGTAAAAGGTGTTGTACAGGGCCAAAAGTGTGGATTCCTGTCCGCCGTGCGCGGTCATGGTCGCGGTGAACCCGGCGTAAACCTTGTCGGCCAGCTGACCCTGCGCCCACTGCGGGCCCAACGTGTCGATGAACTGCTTGAGCTGGCTGGCCACGTTGCCGTACCGGGTCGGGCTGCCGAACAGCACGGCGTCGGCCCAGACCACGTCGTCGGCGGTGGCGTTCGGCTCGTTCTTCGTCCGGTCGAAATGCTGGCTCCAGGCCGCGTTCGAGGCGATCGCCTCGGGCGGGGCCAGCTCCTGTACCTGGCGTAGGCGCACTTCGGCCCCGGCCTTCTGGCCCGCCTCCGCCAGCCGCTCGGCCATGGCATGGATCGTGCCGGTGGAGGAGTAGTAGATGATGCTGAGGTTGGTCATGCGCGTGATCTTGCTGGCCGCCTGGCCGGCCGCAGGCAGCGGCACGCCGGTACCGCTCAGTACAGTGGGGCCGTGCGGGTTTACGTCTGGGTGGATGCCTGGGAACAGCAATGCTGCGGCGAGCCTTTCCGGACCGGGGACGCGGTCCGGTGGGAGGCGAACCGGCGGCCTGGTGCTGAGCGGGTGGCCGTGCGGCTGGGTTCGGAGTGGGCGGACCGGATCGGCTTCGCGCAGGAGCATCACGGGGACGATCCGGAGGGGGTGCTGACCGGCACGATCGCCAAGATCGACGCGGTCGCCTGCCGTCGGGAGCGGACGGCCGGTAACCTCGGTCTGGTCGTCGGTTCGGGGCAATTGCACGAAGTGCGTACGGACGTCGGGTGGGTACCTCAGCCGGCCGGGGACACTCAGGTGTGGATGCACGAGGGCTGGATCGTCGAACTCCGCTCCGCCCACTTCGATCGGGCATGATCGCCGCCCCTCGGCCGTTGCCCCCTACGTGACTTCTGAACGCCAACACGGCGAGTACAAGGTTCCCGGCGGCAAGCTGGTGGTCGCTGACCTGGCGGTCCGCGACAACCACCTGGCCGACGTGGTGCTGTCCGGCGACTTCTTCCTGGAGCCGGACGAGGCGCTCGGCCGGATCTCGCAGGCCCTGGAAGGTCAGCCGGCCGATGCGCCCCTGGCCACCCTGGTGCACGCGGTGGAGGAGGCCCGGCAGGACGCGGTGATGGTCGGCTTCGACGAGCGCTCGGTGGCGCTGGCCGTGCTGCGGGCGCTCGGCCGGTCCAGCGCCTGGCACGACCACCGGTTCGAGCTGCTGGAGACCGGGCTGCAGCACCCGCACCTGCAGATGGCCCTGGACGAGGTGATCGCCCGCCAGGTGGGGGAGGGGCTTCGGGGTCCGACGCTGCGGGTCTGGGAGTGGGCGTCCAACTCGGTGATCATCGGCTCCTTCCAGTCGCTGTCCAACGAGGTCGACCTGGAGGCCGCGGCTCGGCACGAGGCCACCGTGGTGCGTCGGATCTCGGGCGGCGGGGCGATGTTCGTTGAACCCGGCAACACCATCACCTATTCGCTCTACGTCCCGACCACGTTGGTCGAAGGCCTGAGCTTCGCTGACTCCTACGCCTTCCTGGACGCCTGGGTCATCCGAGCCCTCCGGGCACTCGGTGTGGACGCGTCCTACGTTCCGCTGAACGACATCGCCTCTCCGGCGGGCAAGATCGGCGGCGCTGCCCAGAAGCGCCTGGCCTCGGGAGCGGTGCTGCACCACGTCACCATGTCCTACGACATCGACGCGGAGAAGATGCTGGACATCATCCGGATCGGCCGAGAGAAGCTGTCCGACAAGGGAACCAAGAGCGCCGTCAAGCGGGTCGACCCGATCCGTAGCCAGACCGGTCTTCCGCGGGAGAAGGTGATTGAGGCCATGCTCGGGCACTTCCGCGACAGCTACGGCCTCACCACGGTTCAACTGGACGACAAGACCCGCTCCGAGGCCGAGGCTTTGGCCGAGAGCAAGTACCGGGACCCGGAGTGGCTGGCCCGAGTTCCCTGAGTCCGGGTTCAGGCCACTGAGCCCACGGTTCCGTAGATCGGCAGGAAAACCACCGCCACCCCGGCGGTTCCGATGATTGCCAAGGCGACTGACCGGCGTCCATCAATTCTGCGGGTGACCATGTAGCTCAGAAAGGCGAAACCAACTGCTGCGCTGAGGGTCCAGTAGACCGGGCTGGTGATCCCGCGAACAGCGGTCAGGCCGTACCCGGCATCTCCGATGGCCACCCCGGCCAGCGCCGCCGTGCCCAGGGCTGCGCGAATTCCCCGTTCGCGCAGCCAGGCCGTGGCCAAACCGATGAAAGGCCCGGCCATGGCGCCGGAAAGCGTCCATAACCAAGGGTTGTAGCTCTCGCCGTAGAGCACCGCCAGGGCTGCCGTGAAGCCGAGCATTAGCATGATCCCGCTGACGCTCCCCAAGAGCGCTGCGATCAGAGGATGCTCGCGGACGCTCCAGAGCAGCGCAACCATCACCAGAATCCATCCGCTGGCCGAGTTGGCCAGGAAGAACAGCTCGTAGGGCAGGACGGTCTGGGCCCAGGCGGTCAGGGCTCCAGCGAGGAAGCTGGCTGCGGTCACCACCACGGCGGCTTGGGCCGTTTCGCCGAAATGGCGCTGCTGGAAGGCGCTCTGACGTCCAACTGCCTGGGTCACGGGATCGATTGTGCCCGGTTTGTTTCGGGATCGGGTCCGCCTCAGGTACCGGCGGGTGGTACCTCAGGCGGAGATTCGGGGGATCAGGGAACGGGGAGGACGCTTACGCCCTTGTAAGCGGAGTACGCCTGGGGTGCGGTGGTGACGATCGTGCGACCGTCGGGCCATTCCAAGGTTGGCCGGGCGGCCGCGACAGCCTGCGCGTGGCGCCAATCGGTTCCGTCTGCGATGAGGGTTCCGATGACGCTGGCGCCTGAGTAGGTCAGATCCAGGATGTCGATGTCGTCCAGACCGCCGATGTGATCGGCCAGCAGCGGTCTTTGGGCCACCGCGGCGGTTAGGCAAAGGGCCGGCGCGAACAGGTGCAGGGCCTCTTGTTTGGTCCTTTTCGAAATCAGACCGGAGAGCCACCGATTGCTTGCTCCCAGGGCCAGGAGGGCCGTGCTGTCCAAGACGAGTGCTTGGGGGTCGGGTCTGTTCACGTGGCCGGTCCTCCTGCGAGGGGAATCCGGCCAGCGAAGAAGTCTTCCCAGAATCGCTCCCCAGTCTTGAGGTCCTCATCGGTGAGGTGAGGTGCGATGTGGGTTCGAAGGTAGGCGATGGACCTCTCCGCACTCTCCTTCCGCTGCTGCTCCACCTCGGCCTTCGTCGGCGTTTCGGTCGCCCACTCCTGCAGCAACTCCGCAATCGTGGTTCCCCGGTCGTCCGCCAGAGCGGCAAGACGGTCCCTGACTGCTGTGCTCACGGTGATCGTTGTGTCCGCCACCTGAACGAGCGTATCCCCGGGCGGCGCGGGCGGAGGATCGGCCAAACGGCGCGCAATTCTCGGCACTCCGGCCAGGGATCGGATTTTCCGTTTCCTCATGCGCTCAGTATGCGCACGTATGTCCTAGAGCGGAATTCTGCTTTGGCTAGGCGGACCCATCGATATGAGAGTTCGTGACCGACCGCAGGCGGCCCGCCACCTCCTCCAAAGCAGCGAGCGTGGCGGGGGAGTACTCGCTGAGCACCGCGGCCAGCTGCTGGTTGAGCGGCGCGTAATAGGTCTCGGCGGCGGCGTTGATGCTCGGGGTGGAGTGCAGGGTGACGATGCGCCGGTCCTGATGCTCGCGGGTGCGCACGATGTGGCCCGCGTCCTCGAGGCGGTTGAGCAGGATCGAGGTTGCGCCGGTGCTCAAGGAGATGCGTTCGGCCAGGCGGGCGGGGGTCAGGGGCTGGTCGCGGTGTTCGGCGGCGATGATTTCGATGATGGCCGCGGCATCGGTGTGATGCATGTGCATGTGGTGGGCGAACTGGCGGCCGAGTTCGCTGTTCGTGGTGGCGAAGGCGATCAGGGCTTCGAGGGCGCGCTGGGCGGTCACGCGCTGGTCCGGGTCAGCAGATTCACCAGGTGGTCGGCGAGGTCGGCGTCAAAAGGGCCGGGAACGGCCAGGAGTCGGTACCAGATCACGCCGAAGACCACGTCGGCGGCGAAGTCGGCGGTGAGGCCGGGGGGTAGGTCTCCGCGGCTGCGGGCGCGGTCGACGAGGGTGGCCAGGGCGGTGCGGCGGCGCTCGAGGAACTCGGTGCGGAAGCTGGTGCCGAAGCCGGGGTCGAGCTGGGCTTCGACCATCAGGGCCCGTAGCAGTTCGGCGATCTGCGGGTTCTGGCCCAGGCGGAAGCTGTCCTCCAGCATCCGGCGCAGGTCGGCGGACCAGCTGCCCTCGTCGGGCAGGGGGATGAAGGTGTCGGCCTTGCGGGCCAGGGCCTCCATCAGGACATCGCCCTTCGAGGGCCACCAGCGGTAGATGGTCTGCTTGCCGACCCCGGCCCGCTGGGCGATCTTCTCGATCGAGGCCGCGGCGTAGCCCTGGTCGACGACCAGGTCGGTGGCGGCCTGAAGGATCGCCTCCCGGCTGACCTCGCTGCGCCGGCGGCCGGGGCGGCGTCCCTCGCCGGGGCCGGGTTGCTCGGGCATGGCCAGCATCCTAGCTGATTCGAAACGAGACGGACCGGTTCGCTTTAGGGACGCTGCAGGGTGGCGTGAGTTGCAAAACGAACCGTCTCGGATTGTAGGAGTTCGGATGTCCACCATCCTCATCGTCGGCGGCACTTCGGTTGTCGGTCTGGCCGCCGCTGAACGTCTGGCTGCTTCGGGGGCCACTGTGCACGTCGCCAGCCGGAACCCCGGCCCGCTCGCCGCTGGTCTGACGGCGCATCGCGTCGACGGCCATGACGCCGAGGCCGTGGCCCGACTGGCCGCCGAAATTGCCCCGATCGATGCGCTGATCGTCACCCTGGCCGGCTCCGAAGGGTCCGGTCGGCTGGCCGATCTCGACCTGGCCGTGCTGCGCGGAGCCTTCGAGGCCAAGTTCTGGCCGACCCTGACCGTGCTCCAAGCGGCCCTTCCCCACCTGGCCGAACCGGCGTCCATCACCCTGGTCGGGGCGGTCAGCGCGCACGCCGCGATGCCGGGCACGGCCAGGATCGGTGCCCTCAACGCCGCGGTCGAGGCGCTCGTGCGCCCCTTGGCCGCCGAACTGGCTCCGCACAGGGTGAACGCCGTCTCGCCTGGGCTGATCGATACGCCCTGGTGGGACGGGCTGGCCGAGGAGGACCGTCAGGCCTGGTTCAGTGCGGCCGCCAAACTCCTTCCTGTCGGCCATGTCTCCAGCGCCGACGAGATCGCCGAGGCCGTGGTCCTGGTCGCTACCAATCCCTCGATGACCGGCAGCATCCTGAACATCGACGGTGGTGTCCGGTTCGCGCGGTTCTGATGGACCAGTGCAGCACCGCGTTCCGGGCCGACGTCGAGGCAAGGGCCGCCCGGCTGGCCGAAAATCTCGTGCTAGGAGGCTCTCTGGCCCGGACCGGTCAGCGGGTGGACGAGCTGACGGTCTGATCGGCGAATCGGAGCAGAGCAGCGGCGACGGCCTCGGGTTGTTCTTCGGGGATGAAGTGTCCCGAGTCCGGCACGACGATCCCGGTGACCTTCTCGGCCCACGGCCGGATAGAGGCGGCCATGTCGGGGATGGAGCCGTGGCTGCCGGAGATCCCGAGAACCGGCACGATCAGCCGCTGCTGCTCCAGCGCCTCGTGGTTCCGCCGGGCCGATTCGGGGGACTGCCGGTAGTAGGCCAGCGCCGCGTGCAGGCCACCGTCCTCGGCGAGAGCGGCAGCGTAGTGGTCGATCTCGGCGTCGTCGAAAGTGCTGGGGGAGAACGTCTTAGCCTTGAGGAACCAGCTCACGTACTCGCGTTCCCGCCCGGCCAGCAGGGCCTCCGGCAGGTCGGGGACGACGTGGAAGGCGAAGTGCCAGGTCTTGAACGCCCGCGCCGGATCGGTCGGGATGGATTCGGGCAGCGTGATCCCGGGGATGCCGGAGTCGAGCAGGGCGACGCCGTGCAGGTCGTCCGGGTGCCGGAGGGCGAGCGAGAAGGCGACCCAGGCGCCGATGTCGTGACCGGCCAGCCAGTAGGAGGAGATCCCGAGCGAGGTGACTGCGGCGTGGACGGAATCGGCGACCGTCTGGGTGTCGTAGCCGTCGGCCGGGCGTTCGGAATGGCCCTGGCCGGGGAGATCGACGGCAATCAAGCGGAAGGTGCTGGCCAGCTGGGGCATGACCTTTCGCCAGGCCCACCCGGTCTGCGGGAACCCGGCCAGCAGGACCAGGGGCGGACCATCGGGCCGGCCGCCCTCCACGACGTGCAGGCGCAGGCCGTTCCCGTCGGCCCAGCGGTGATCGAATCCGGCGAACTGTGGCAGTGTCAGAGCCATGGGCCCTCCCTCGTTCATCTTGGACTGATTGGTTCAAGATAGTAGGCTGGGTCCATGGCGGGCAAGAAGCAGTTCGACGTCGAGGTGGCGCTCGACGCGGCGATGATCCAGTTCTGGCGGGCGGGCTACGCCAACACCTCGGTGGACGACCTCTCCCGGGTGACCGGCCTGAACCGCAGCTCGCTGTACTCCTCCTTCGGTGACAAGGACACGTTGTTCCTGCAGTGCCTGGACCGGTACGTCACCCGCTACGGGGAGCGTTACGACGCGGCCCTTTCCAGAACGAACGATGGAGTGGAGGCCGCGCTCCGGGCCTTCTTCGAGGTCACGCTGCAGCGCATTGCCGATCCGGAAGTCCCCGACGGCTGCCTGATCGTCCAATCCGTCCTCTCGACACCGGTTCTCAGCCCGGGTGTGGCCGAGTACACCCAGCGGGCCGCCGCCCTGCAGCCGGCCCGGGTGGTCGCCGCCCTGAAGGCCCGGGGTCTTCCGGATCCGGACGCCGGAACGCTGGCCGCCTACGTCACGGCCGTGAACCAGTCGCTGGCCGTGATGAGCCGGACCGGGGCGGACTCCGGGCAGCTGCGGGCCGTCGTCGACGTGGCGATGACCGCTCGGACGCAGGCTGCGGCGGGATGACGGGTTCCTGCGGGACGCAACGTACGCTCATCCGGACCTCGCCGTCCCCCAGATAGGTGTACGTGAATGACCGAGAACCCGATCGACCCCGCTGTCGCGCCGTCCGGCCCGGGCTGCCTGGAGTGCAGCTCGACCCAGGGTTGGTGGCTGCACCTGCGCCGGTGCGCCGCCTGCGGCCACATCGGCTGCTGCGACAACTCGCCGTCCCAGCACGCCACGGCCCACTACAAGACCTCGGGACACCCGGTGATCCAGTCGTTCGAGCCCGGTGAGGACTGGTTCTACGACTACGGCACCGAGCAGTTCGTGAACGGGCCTGAGCTTGCGCACCCGGACAGCCACCCGCTGGACCAGCCGGTGCCCGGCCCGGCCGGCGGGGTGCCGTCCGGCTGGCAGGCCCTGCTGCACGACTGACGGCGACCGGAGGCGGGCCCGGCGACCAAGGTCACCGGGCCCGTGTTCTCCGGGTGCAGTCCGGAAACGGTGTCGCCACCGCCGCGAACCCGGCATAGTGAATCACCAGGGGTTCGAGGGCAAGGGGGCCATCGAATGCAGATTGATGCGGTTGCCGAAGATCTGGGCCGGCAGGCCCTGCGGGCGGCCATCGCCCGCGACCAGGCCGGGCTCCAGGAAGCGCTGGAGGCCATCGCCGAGGCCGACCCGGCGCTGCGCGAGCGGGTTCTGCCGATCTACTGCGCGATCGGCAAGCAGGCGCTGATCAGCATCTACGGCGGGGCGCGGGCCAGCCAGGAGCAGAATCTGGAGATGGCCCGGCAGATCCGGCGGAAAGAGGCCTCGTGGGCGGCGGTCGAGGTCCGGGAGCTCTGGGAGATGCTGGAAGGCCTCTCCCTGGACGAGCACGTGCCGCAGATGGCGGTCGAGCGACTCCCGATCACCCTCTTCGTGGTGGTGCGCAACCTGCTGGCCTGCTGCACCGAGACGTCGGGGTACGCGACGTCCTACGACTGCCTGGTCGCCATCGTCAGTGATCTGGACCAGCAGCCGGGCCCCTGAAACCGGTCAGGCGCCCAGGTCGACGACGAAGCGGTACTTCACGTCGTTGGCGGCCAGGCGCGCCAGGGCGGTGTTGATCTCGTCCTTGCCGACCAGTTCGATGTCCGCCGTGATCCCGTGCTGTACGCAGAACTCGAGCATCTCGCGGTTCTCGGAGGTGCCGCCCGCCCCGCCGCCGGCCAGCGACCGACGCCCGAGAGTGAGGGCGAAGGGGGCTACGTCGAAGGTGTCCGGCAGACCGACCGAGCAGAGCGTGCCGCCGGTGGTGAGGCTCAGGACCAGCGGGGTCATCGGGTGCACCACGGGGACGGTGTCGAGCAGCAGGTCGAAACGGTTGGCCTGGGCGGCCATCTGCTCCGGATCACTGGAGACGACGACCTCGTGGGCGCCGAGGGCGAGCGCGTCGTCGGCCTTGGCGGCCGAGGTGGTGAAGGCGACGGTGTGCGCACCGAGCGCGCGGGCCATCTTGACGCCGAGGTGGCCTAGGCCGCCGATACCGACGATCCCCACGGTCCGGCCCGGCCCGGCGCCCCACTGGCGCAGGGGTGCGTAGACCGTGCTGCCCGCGCAGAGCAGCGGCGCCACTGCGGCCGGGTCGAGGCCGTCGGGCACGGCGTAGGCGAAACGCTCGTCGCAGATCACCGATTCGGCGAATCCGCCCCGGGTGACTCCGTCGCCGTGCCGGTCCTGGGCGTCGTAGGCGCTGGTCGCGATGGTCTGGCACATCGTCTCCAGACCGGCCCGGCAGGGCGGGCACTCGCGGCAGGAGTCGACGACCGGGCCGACCGCGACCAGGTCTCCGACGGTGAAATGAGTGACGTCCGAACCCACCTCGGTCACTCGGCCCACCATTTCGTGACCGGGGACGAGGGGGTAGGTCTGGCCCCAGGGGCCGATCGAGTGCAGATCGGTGTGGCAGACACCGCAGAAGAGGACCTCGAAACGGACGTCGTGCGGGCGGGCGTCGCGCTGTTCGTAGGACCAGGGCCGGATCGGGCCGCCGCGTTCGAGGGCGGCGTAGGCGGTGACGGTGGTGGTCATGGAAGTCTCCCGGCAGGTAGGTAACCAACTCGTTAGTCACCCTAGGCGTCCCTCATCGAGATTGGCAACTAACTAGTTACCTACTAATCTGACGGAATGCCCGGAGATGCTGCCGCCACTCGTCGCCGCATCCTCGACGCGGCGATCGCCGAGTTCGCCGAGCACGGCATCGCGGGCGCCCGGGTGGATCGCATCGCGGCCGCCTCGGGCAGCAACAAGGCGCTGATCTACAAGTACTACGGCAACAAGGACCGGCTGTTCGACGCGGTTTTCGACACCATCGTGGTGCAGACCATGAACGATGTGCCGATCACGGCGGACGATCTGCCGGGCTACGCCGGGCGGCTCTGGGACTGGTACCAGGCGCGGCCGGAGCTGCTGCGCCTGGGTGACTGGGACGCGCTCGAGCGCGGCGGCAGCGGGATGGCGGCCGAGGCGGCCCGCCAGGCCGCCGCCGAGAAGACCGAGGCCATTGCCGAGGGGCAGCGCCGGGGTCTGGTCGCCGCGTCCGTGCCGCCGGCCACGCTGCTCGGGCTGTTGCTGGCGATCTGCCGGACGAATCCGGTCGCCTCGGTGGCGCGCGAGACCCATCGGGAAGCGGTCGTGACGGCCGTTCGACGGATTGTTACCATCACCGCCAAACTCTGACAAATTACCTGTAGTAGGGTCGGTCTGGTCGCCGCCCGGGTGGCCTGAGAGGACGTCACCTCCATGGCCCGGTATTCACGAGTTCTGGTCAAGCTGAGCGGTGAGGCGTTGGCCGGTCCCGCCGGAACCGGTGTCGATCCTCAGGCTTTGGCCAGTCTGGCCGAAGAGGTCCTGTCGATCCACGAGCTCGGGGTGCAGATCGCCGTCGTCGTGGGCGGTGGCAACTTCTTCCGGGGGCGGATGGCCGAGGGCTGGGGCATCGGCCGGGCCGAGGCGGACAGCATCGGCATGCTCGGCACGGTGATGAACGCGCTGATGCTCCGCGGTGCCCTCACCGCCCGCACCTCGGCCGATGTGCGGGTGATGACGGCGGTTCCGATCCACAGCGTCGCCGAGTCGTTCATCCGCCTACGGGCCCAGCGACATCTGGAACACGGCGCGATCGTCCTGCTGGCGGGCGGGATCGGCCAGCCGTACGTGACCACGGACTACCCGGCGGTGCAGCGCTCCCTGGAACTTGAGGTGGACGCGCTGCTGGTGGCCAAGCACGGGGTGGACGGGGTGTACGACAGCGATCCGAAACTGAACCCGGGCGCCGAGCGTTTCGATCGCCTTACCTACGGCGAAGCATTGCGGGCCGGGCTCAAGGTGATGGACACCAGCGCGATGGTCCTGGCCAACGAACAAAACCTGGTCATGCACGTCTTCGACGTAGCGGCCACGGGCGTCATGCGGGACATCTGCGCGGGGGCGGATGTAGGAACCCTGGTCGGACAGAACTTCCCGGGCTGACTGCGGGGTAAGGGGCTTCGGGTCGGTACGGTAAGCGCATGTCCCCGCCAGAGCTCTGGGTAGGCCTTCGGTGGGCGCGTGCCTGCCTGGTGGCCTCTCTGGCGTGGGGTACGGCCAGCCTGGGGCACGTTCTGGGCGGCGGGGAGCTTCCTTCGGCCTGGTTCATTGCCGTGTTGGTGGCGGTGACGTCCTGGCCCTTCTCGATGGCCCTGCGCACTCGCGCGAGCGGCCTGCGGATGATCGTCCTGCTCGGGGTGGGGCAGGCGGCGATGCACACGGCGCTGGTCGTGGCCTCCTGGGGCGGGGCCTCGGCTCCAGCCGTGGATCCGCACGGCTCGATGACCGGCATGCCCTCCGCGCCCGCGGTGATGCCCGTCGGCCATGCGATGTCGCTGCTGCCAGGGCCTTTCATGATCCTGGCGCACATCGTGGCGGCCCTGGTGCTGGGCCTGGTCCTGGCGGACGCCGAGCGATCCGTCTTCGCCCTCCTGGGGCTGCTTCTGGTTCCGGTACAGGACTTCGGCCGTGAAGTGGTCCGGCGTGTCCTGACTTTGCTGGCCTTCGGCGCCCTTTCGATGAGGGACGCCGGCCCGGACGCCCGCGGCGGCGTGGACGTCCCGATCGGGAGACTTCTCCAGCGCCTGTTGGGCGCCGCGATCGGGCGCCGCGGCCCGCCCCGCGTTCTCGCCTGACCTTTTTCTTCTGATTGCGAACCGGCCTGCGCCGGGGCGCTCTTCCGCATGCTCATTTTCAGGAGTCACCCATGTCCTCATTGACCGAAGAACACGATCCACCCGTCGCCGTCCGCACCCGCAGCGGGCAGCAGGGCTGGTTCCGCGCCTTCTGGCGCTGGCATTTCTACGCCGCCTTCCTGGTCGTCCCGGTTCTCACCGTGCTGGCCGGGACCGGGGCGATCTACCTCCTGCGCTTCCAGATCGAGCCGATGCTGCATGCGAAGGTGATGACCGTGCAGCCGGGTTCGACCGAGGTGCCGTACGCCGCCCAGCTGACCTTCGCGCGGCAGGCCTACCCGGCTCTCAGCATTTCCTCGCTCACCGAACCGGGCGCTCCGGACCGGGCCACCCGGTTCTCCGGCACCTTGCCGGACGGCTCCACCCGGGACGTGTTCGTCAATCAATGGACGGGTCAGGTGCTGGGCACGCTGAACCCGGACACCACGCTCAGCGGCGCGGCGATCCGCCTGCACGGCGACCTGATGGCCGGGCCGGTCGGCGATTTCGTGATGGAACTGGGCGCCTGCTGGGCGATCGTGATGGCCGTCACCGGCTACCTGATCTTCCTCAAGGGTCGCCGGGCCCGGCTGCGGAGACTGGCGGCCAGGGCCAAGGGATCGGCGCTGCGCAACCGGCACGGCTGGATCGGCGCCACCACCGGGGTCGGTCTGCTGCTTCTGGTGGTGACCGGACTCCCGTGGACCGGGATCTGGGGAAAGCAGGTGCAGGAATGGACTTCGGCCCACGGGAGCGGGCTGTGGAGTGCGGATCCGGGCGCCCTGTCCAACCCCACCTCGACGCTCGACGAATCGTTGCCCCACAGCCACCGGACCGACGTTCCCTGGGGATTGGGTAAGGACCAGGTGCCCACCTCGACCGACGACGGGTCGGTCGCGAACGTCGACACTGCCCTTCTGGTCGGTGCTCAGGAGGGGCTGCGGCACCCGGTGACCGTGGCTCTCCCGGACGGGAAGGCCGGTGCCTTCTCAGTCATCGGATACGCCTTTCACAACCCTGGCCAGGAAAAGACCGTACACGTGGACCAATACGGCGGTCGGGCGATCTCCACGTACGGCTACCAGGACTATCCGAAGCTGGCCAAGGCGGTCTCCCAGGGCATCGCCCTGCACGAGGGCCGCCGCTTCGGCGTGGTCAACTTCTGGATCAGCCTGGCCTTCTGTGCGGGCGTGCTGGTGCTGTGCGTGACCGGGCCGACGATGTGGTGGCGCCGCCGTCCTTCCGGTTCCGGCCTGGCGGCCCCGCGCGGCCGGCTGCCTGTCCGCCAGACCTGTTGGGTAGCCGTGCTTCTGGTCGCGCTGGGGCTCTTCCTACCGGTCTTCGGTGCGTCGCTGATCCTGGTCCTGCTGCTCGACCAGGTGCTTCTGCGCCGGGTGGCCCGCCTGCGGCAGACCTTCGCGGTCACCGGCTGACCGGGTGACTCGGGGATCAGGGGCTGGTCAGCGGCGACGAGCGATGACGAAGCCGTCCCAGCCCTTGATCCCCACCGTCTGCAGGGCGGTTGCGTCGAGGTCGGGGTGCGCCGCGATGTCCTCGACGGCCTTCCGAACGCCCGCGACCGCCGGATTACCTGATTGAGGACGCACGACCTCACCATGGCGGACGACGTTGTCGATGACGATCACGGCTCCGGAACGGGTCAGGTTCAGCGCGGCCGCCAGATACACCGGGTTGCTGGGCTTGTCGGCATCGATGAAGACCAGGTCGAAGGGCTCCACGCCGGCCTCGGCCAGGCGCTCGGCGGTGTCCGCGGCCGGGCCGACGAGTACCTCGACCCGGTCGGCGACGCCGGCCCGCTCCAGGTTGGTGGTGGCGATGGCGGCGTTGCCGGGCTCGAGTTCCAGGGTGACCACGTGCCCTTCGGGGCCGACCGCGCGGGCGAACCAGATCGTCGAATACCCGGCCAGGGTGCCGAACTCCAGCACCCGGCGAGCGCCCGCCAGCTGGGTCAGCAGATGGAGAAAGGCGCCCTGGTTCGGGGAGATCTCGGCCTGCGGCAAGGTTGTTTCGGCGCCGGAGGCCCGCGCGGCCAGCAGCGCCTCGTCCTGGGGAACCAGGGCGTCGATGAAGTATTCGTCGACCGTGCTCCAGTCGGTGAGGGGCGTGCCGCCTGAGTGTTGTCTCATACCCGGCATATAAGCACGAAAGGGTCGGGTCGCATCAGGGTCGGTACATTTCTCGACGAGATACGTCCAGGCCATGTCCAGTGGCGCTGATCCCGGGAACGGGGGTTCTGCACCTTACCCGCAATGACTAGCCTCGGGTCATGTCTGCTGCTCATGGGGAAGAGGTCGCCAACCCTTTCGACAGTGATCCGGTGGCCCGGCGTTACGTCGCTGGGCGGCCCTACTATCACCGCGCGGCGCTGGAACGGGCCGGCATCGGGGCGGTCGGGGTTGCTCTCGACATCGGGTGCGGAACCGGCCTGTCGTCCCGGGCGGTGCGTGAATACGCCGAGCGGGTGGTGGCCCTCGACGCGTCGATGGCGATGCTGGCTGCGGCCGAGACATTGCCGAGGGTCAGCTATCTCGCGGCGGGGGCGGAGCAGATCCCGCTGGGTGACGCCTCGGTGGACCTGGTCACTGTCGGGGCGGCGTTCCACTGGTTCGACCAGGCCCGGGTTTTCGCCGAGCTGGCACGGGTGATGCGGACCGGCGCAGCTTTGGTCGTCTACAGCGACTACTTCCAGGGCCGTCTCCACGAGCGTCCCTCATTCACCGACTGGATGCGGGACTCCTACCTCCCGCAGTACCCGGGACCGGCACGACACGCGTACTTCGATTCCGAGGCCGGCCAGGCGGCCGGGTTCTCCGCGGCGCAGTACGCCGAGTCGGAGATCCGGGTGTCACTGACCGGGCCGCAGCTGGCCGACTACCTGCTGAGCCAGAGCAACGCCGCGGCGGCGATCGAGTCGGGCCGGATCGGCGCGCAGGCGTTGCGGGAACAGATCCGGGAGCAGACCCGGAAGTTCTTCCCCGGCGATGAGCCGGCCGAGGCGATTTACGGCATCCGGGTCTGGGTCAGCGCGAAGCAGTGATCGAGGGCCGTTTGAGGCCGACCCTCGATCCCCTTCTGGCCGCTAGGCCAGCGCCACCTTGGTCAGCTCCTCGGAGACCTCCCAGACCCGCTGCGCCTCCTCGGTACTCCGCAGCCGGGAGTACAGCTTCTGCTCTGCGGGAGGCCCACCCAGGTGCCCCAGACCCTTGGGTCCGTAGAAGCGTCCATTCTTGGCCTCGGGTGATGTTGCTGCGTAAAGCGCCGGCAGCAAGGCAGATTCGACCGTACCGACCAGAAGACCGCGAGCCGACAGCCGGCGGATGAGTCTCACGCTGAACGTATCGTCACTGCGACCGTACTCGGGGTGGGCGGCCAGAAGATTGGTCGGCGCGACTCCTGGGTGGGACAGATAACTCGTCAGGCCCCAGGCGCCGGCCTCACTGCGCCGGGCCAGTTCGAGGCCGAAGAGCCCGAAGGCGATCTTCGACTGGCTGTAGGCCCGGCCGGCGTTGTAAGAGTGTTCCCAGTTGAGGTCCGGCCAGTTGATCGACCCCTGGTTGGCGGCAACGCTGATCTGGCTGACGATGCGGGCGCGGGCGGTCCGCAGCAGCGGCAGCAGATGGCCGACCAGGGCGAAGTGGCCGAGATGGTTGCTGCCGAACTGCAGCTCGAAGCCGTCGGCGGTGCTCTGCCGGTCCGGCGGGGTCATCACGCCGGCGTTGTTGACCAGGATGTGGATCGGCCGGCCCTCGTCGAGCAGGGTCTGGCCGAGCGCGGCCACCGAGGCGAGCGAGGAGAGGTCCAGGGTCCGCAGGGACACCTGGGCGGCCGGGTTCTGCTCCCGGATCCGGGTCCGGGCGGCCTCACCCTTGCGGGCATTGCGGACCGGCAGGACCAGCTCGGCGCCGGCCGCGGCCAGGCGGTGGGCCAGGGCCAGACCGACTCCGTCGCTGGCTCCGGTGATCACGGCCAGCCGACCGGACAGATCGGGGACGGTGATGTCGTGGTGGGGCATGAGGTCACTCCGGCGGCTGGTCGGTGGGTTGTTCTCTCGAGCCTCCGCGATTGCGGGCCGGGCAACAACGGCCTGACGATCCGGGGATCCCGGGTCCACCGGAAGGGTCCACCGGAAGGGTCCACCGGAAGGGTCCACCGGAAGGGTCCACCGGAAGGGTCCACCGGAAGGATCCACCGGAAGGGGGGATCAGCAGGTCGTGGCTGGATCGGGGCGGAGCCGATAGAAACGGGACAGCGCGGAGGCGAGGAGGCACGAGTGATCGACCGGAGTGGGCTGGCCGGGTTCCTGCGGCGTCGGCGCGAGGCGTTGCAGCCGGAGGACGTCGGTCTGTTCCGTGGGGCCCGCCGCCGGACGAATGGTCTGCGGCGCGAGGAAGTGGCCGCGCTGTGTCACATGTCGACCGACTACTACGCCCGGCTGGAGCGCGAGCGGGGTCCTCAGCCGTCTCCGCAGATGCTGGCCTCGATCGCCCAGGGCCTGCACCTGTCGCTGGACGAGCGGGACCACCTGTTCCGCCTGGCCGGGCACAACCCGCCCGCCCGGGGTTCGGCGGGTGAGCACATCAGTCCCGGCCTGCTGCACGTGATCGACCGTTTGGGGGACACGCCCGCGGAAGTGGTCACCGAACTGGGGGAGACCCTGCGCCAGACGCCGATGAGCATTGCGCTCACCGGGGACGGGACCCGGTACACCGGCCCGGCCCGCAGCTTCGGCTATCGCTGGTTCACCGACCCGGAAGCCCGGGCGGTGTACCTGCCCGAGGACCACGCCTACCAGTCCCGCCTCTTCGCCTCGGGCCTGAGGTCCCTGGCCACGCTGCGCGGGCCGGGGTCCCGGGCCGCGCACTACGTCGACCTGCTGCTGGCGGACAACGCGGAGTTCCAGGCGATCTGGGCCGAGCACGAGGTCGGGCTTCGCCCGCGCGAGGTCAAGCGGTTCGTCCATCCCGAGATCGGCGTGCTGGAGCTGAACTGCCAGACCCTGGTCGACCCCGGGCAGTCGCACGTGCTGGTCGTCTACACCCCGGTTCCGGACCCCGAAAGCCGCGACCGGATGGATCGGCTCCGGCTCCAGGCCTGGAGCGCGGCAAAACAGTGATCGAGGGCCGGAGGAACCGGCCCTCGATCACTGGTGATCAGGTCAGGGGGTGATCACCGTCTGGGAGTGCGGGAACTGGGCCACGATGTCCTTGTACCGGGGGTCCGGCAGCACGGTTCCGCGGCTGTCCTTGGACTCGTCGTAACCGTAGGTGTCGCACTGCATTCCGCCGTTGATGCAGTGCGTGACCAGCTTGCTGAGCACCGACTGGTCCCAGGCCACGAAGACGTCGTAGTGGTAGGAGTAGCCGGCGCCGCTGGAGAAGCGGACCTTGGACATGTCGGTGCCGGTCTTCCAGTGCATCTTGAACTCGACCATCGGCACCGCGACCGGGTGGTCGGTGGGGCAGATCCAGCGGTAGTCCTTGTACACCGGGTAGGCCATGTTGCTCTTGTGGTCGGCCACGTCCAGGTTCACGCCGTCCCAGCAGCTCGGGGCCTGGAGCCGGACGTTCAGGTCGGTGCCGGCCGGGCAGCTCACCGGGAAGTCGTACACCTTGTCGATGTCACCGCACTCGAAACCGTTGACCGTGCCGGTCAGGTTCTGGAACTGCTCCTTGGTGTCGGTCGGGCTGCCGACCACGAAGCGCAGGCCGTTCGGGAACGGCCGGACGGTGCGGTAGTCCGAGACGCCGGACTTGTAGTAGATGGTCTCCAGGTCGTTGCCGGCGGTGACCAGCTTGTCGCCGTCGTAGAGCGAGGGCACCCAGTAGGCCGAGTGGTCGAAGGTGTTGGCGCACGAGGTGTCCCCGGCCAGCAGGGACTTCGTGGTGGTGTCCGGGTTGGTCGTCGTCGAGCCCATGAAGGTGTGCATGTGCGACACCCCGGCCTTCTTGGGGTAGACGATCGGGTCCGACTGCTCACTGTGGTTCTGCGAGCAGGTGGCCTGGAACTCGTGATGGGTCACGGTGTTGGGGGCCGAGAAGCTCATGTCCGGGGCGACACCCTTGACCGCGGGGGAGACGGTGACCGACTCGCCGGGGTCGAGGTTGGGGTTGAACGTGGTCGGCGGCATCGTCATGGTCGCCGAGGCGCCCGTGCTCGCGGTGCTGGTGCTCGTGCTGGTCGACGGCATGTCCATACCGGGCATCGAGCCGCCGGTGGCGCCGGCGGTTGCGGTCGCGCTCGCCGAGGCGGCCGCAGTCGGGGTCGTGGTGGCCGGGGCCGAGCTGTGGTGGTGGCCTCGGCCGTGGGCCGAGGCGGCGCCGAGCTTCGGCAGCGCCTGGCCCGAGCCGGCGAAGCCGACCACGAGCACGACGCCCACCACGGCGCCCGCAGCGGCCAGGGAATAACGGCGTTTCACGGAAATCCTCCGGGAGTCGTCAGGGAAGGCGAACCGGCCTGCCCTTCGGCTCGGTCCCGCCCGGAGAAGTCTGTCGGCGCCGGGGTCCGGTGCGCGCAAGCCGAAAGACCCGTCGGCCGTGGTTCGGGGGCCCACTTCTGTGGGCCGTCCCAGGAACTTTGCGGCGCTGCCCGAAAGGGCGACTCACAGGTTCGTGCACCACCGGTGCCCGGAACCGCGTCCAGCCTGAGCAAGCACGAACGGGGCAAGGAAGTGGAAAACGCCCTTGTGACCTGCGCGACGCTGGCACAGTGAACGCACAGGAATTGCTCAGGATCACGCGGACCAGAAGGAGCTCCCCCTCATGCCCACCAGTCCATCACTCACGCTCGGCGGCAAGGTCGTCCTCGGCGCCGGGGCGCTCTTCCTGATCAGCAGCCTGCTGCCCTGGTACAGCGTCTCGATCAAGCTGCTCGGCAACTCCGAGTCGGACAGCGCCAACGCCTGGCACTTCTCCCTCCCGAAAATCGCGGCCCTGCTGGTGATCGTGCTGATCGCCGAGGTGATCGTGACCCAGGTGGCCAACCTGAAGCTGCCGGCCGCCGTGACGCCCAGCCTGTGGAACCTGGGCCGCCTGGGCCTGTCCGGGCTGGCCGCCCTGCTGGTCCTGATCGAGCTGATCAAGGGCCAGGACTCGGGCCTGAACGACGCCAAGGATGCGGCCAGTCTCCTGTCCGGTCTCGGTGGCACCGGTGACCTGGGTCTCGACATCTCCATCGGTCGCGGCATCGGCATGTTCCTCGGTGTGATCTGCGTGCTCGCCCTGGTCGCCGGAAACTTCCTGCGGCTGAAGGAGACTCCGGCCTCGGTCACCGACGGCCGGTCCCAGGCGCCCTGGACCCCGCAGCCCCAGCCGCAGCCTCAGACGCAGCCGCAGCCGGGTCAGTTCAGCCAGCCCGACCAGCCGCAGTACGGCACCCCGAACCAGCCCGGCCAGTACGGGCAGCCGGGCGAGGGGCAGCAGCCGCCGTACCAGTCCTGAGCCGAAGGGGTCCGGAGGCCGGTCAGGCCTCCGGACCCCATCAGCATCAGGGGCTACAGGGTGGAGCCGGCCCCCAGCTTCAATGAATGACGCACGCTGCCAGTCGGTATCGATCGGTACCGGCCGCTGTGGTGGTCGAGGACGCTGGAGGAGAGCCGGAGCATCAGGCGGCGGCCTTGAACCGGTGGGCGTGGGCGGTCAGGACCGTGCACAGCTCGTCGATCTCGGCCGAGGTGTTCGCCGCGGTCAGCTGGAAGCGCAGGCCGACCTCCTTGCGGGGGACCACGGGGTAGGCGGCCGCGGTGGTGTAGACGCCGTGGTCGAACAGCGACTGCCAGAGCGCGGGCAGGTCGTCCGGGTCGGCGGCCGGGATCTGGATGATCGGCAGACCCGAGGTGTTCGAGGTGCCGATGCCGAGCTTGGTCAGGTGGTCCAGCACGGTGTGGGTGAGCTGGTGCACCTGGAGGCGCAACTGGTCGCCGCGCTCGGCGTTGACGTCGAACCCGGCCAGCACGGTGGCCAGGGAGGCGACCGGCGAGGGCCCGGAGTAGATGTACGGCGAGGTGGCGACCTTGAGCCGCTCCTTCAGCGCGGTCGGCAGCGCCAGGAAGGCCAGCAAGGAGGAGTAGGCCTTGGAGAAACCACCGACCAGGACGACGTTGTCGTAGGTCTCGTCGTAGTGGCGGACGATGCTGTTGCCCCGGCTTCCGTAGTCGCTGGTCTCGTCCGGCGTGCGCTCGCCGATCACGCCGAAACCGTGGGCGTCGTCCACGTAAAGCAGCGCGTCGTACTCGCGGGCCAGGGCGGCCAGCTCCGGCAGCAGCGGCATGTTGCCGGTCATGCTGTTGACGCCGTCGGTGACGATCACCCGGGGCCCGCTCACCGGCGCCGCGCGCAGCTTGGCCCGCAGGTGCTCGAGGTCGTGGTGCCGGTAGGGGATGAGCTTGGCCCCGGCGCCGACCGCGACGTGACAGCCGTCGTAAATCGTCCGGTGCGCCCGGGCGTCCATGAACAACTGCCCCTGCGCGGCCAGAACCGGCAGCACGGACAGGTGGATGTGGGTGATGGTCGGCAGGACCAGGGTGTCGGGGGCGCCGAGCAGCTCGGTCAGCCGGTCCTCGATGTCCATGTAGGGACGCGGGTTGCCGACGAAGCGGGACCAGCTCGGGTGCGTGCCCCAGCGCCGCACGGCCGGCTCGATCGAGGCGATGACCTGCTCGTCCAGGTCCAGGCCGAGGTAGTTGCAGGAGGCGAAGTCGGTCAGCCAGTGATCGCCGATCCGGATCCGGCGGCCCTGGAGCTCCTCGATGACCAGGTCGTACATCGCGTGCTCGTGATGGTGCACGGACAGCTCGTCGACGGCGGTCTTGGTCAGATCGGGACGACGCGGAGACTGGACGGACATTCGTTGCTCCCACCGGATCTACGGAATCTGCTCGCCCATGGTTACACGCTGTGGTGTCAGGGTCGTGGCGGACGGGTGGGATGGGGTTAATTTTTCGAACTCCCGGGCCCAATGGGCACCACGGTGCCAGGACGCGGTTACGCTCGGTAAGCGTCAGGAGGGACGAACGTGGCCGGCACTTCGGCCAGAGCGTTCCGCAGTTGCTGGTCGGCGTCGGGAGACCGGTCGACGGCGAGCCAGACATGACCGTCGGGGCGCACCAGCACGCCCGCGACCTCGGCCCAGGCCGGCCGGGTGCTCAGGGTGGCTCGAGCGACGGTGAAACCCAGCTTCTCTGCTTCCGCGCTGGACTCGGGCAGGTCGGCCTCGGTGAGCAGGAGCGGTCGGCCGGAAGCCAGCCGGGCGAGCGTTGCCTGGGCGGCGGGCAGGCGCGTTCCGGTCAGCGGGTGGCTTCCAGGCACCGGGTAGGCCACGTCGATGCCGGTCAGTTCCTCCACCAGCGCGGAGACCAGGCTCGGATGGTTCGCGATCAGCCGGTTCATCAGGCCCCGCAGGGCCAGCCCTTCCGGGGTCATGCCCTGGATGAACACGCCCTGGGCCAGGGTGTGACGAGCCACTTCCTCGCCGACGGGATGCCGCTCGCGGTGGTACGTGTCGAGCAGGCCCGGCTCGGCGCGGCCCTGAACCTCGGCCGCCAGCTTCCAGCCGAGGTTCATCGCGTCCTGGATGCCGATGTTCAGCCCCACGCCGCCGGCCGGGAAGTGGATGTGCGCAGCGTCTCCGGCGAGCAGGATCCGGCCCCGACGGTACTCGGCGGCGACGCGGGTGGCGCTGGTGAACCGCGACAGCCAGGTCGCGTCCCGCATCCCGAAATCCCCTCCGGTCAGCAGGATCACGTACTGCCGAAGCTCCTCGAAGGTGAGCTGTCCAAGGTCCTGGCGGGCCGGGTCGATGCCGTACATCCGGACCCGGCCCGGCCCCAGCGGCACGACCGACAACGACCCGAGCGCGCTGTGCACGGCATAACCCGGTGGCGGCGGATCGTCCAGGACGACGTCGGCCAGGAAGCCGTAGATCGACGGATCGGCGCCCACGAAGTCGATGCCGGCGGCCTGTCGGACAACGCTGCGCGAGCCGTCGCAGCCCACGACGAAGGACGCCCGCCGGGTCTCCTGGATTCCCTCGGGGGTGGTCGCCGTGACGGTGACTCCGTCCTCGTCCTGCTCTAGGCCGGTGACGGTGTGACCCCGCAGGATGCTCGCCCCCAAGTCCCGGGCCCAGCGCTCGATCTTCTCCTCGGTCTGCACCTGAGAGTGCGCCAGCACGAACGGGAATGGGCTGTCCAGATCGGCCAGGGGCATCTTCTGCTCGAGCATGCCGAAGTGGTAGCTGGGCAGGTGGGCGCCGCTGTTCACGAACTGGTCGGCGAGGCCGCGCATGGCCAGCACCTCGAGGGTGCGGGCGTGCAGCGTGATCGCCTTGGACCGCGGACTGCGCTGCGGCCGCGCCTCCAGCACGTCGACCGAGACCCCGGCCAGGCGCAGTTCGGCGGCCAGCCACAGCCCGGTCGGGCCGCCCCCGACCACGATCACCTCGGACATGGCGCGATCCTCTCGGCGTCAGGGGTCAGCGCATGCTCGCGTGATCATCCTGGCACATTACCCGCCAAATATGGGCAAAACCGGTTGTGTGAGGCTTCCGAAGTGGTCGAGTACCGCCGGGGGTCAGGATGCCGAAGCCGCCAGGTAGTCGACGACGGCTTCGGCCCTCCGGCACCGGCTGGCCGGAGCGGCCGTCGCCCTGCTGATCGCCGATATCTGGATAGTCCGGCGGCGCGCGGGCCATGAGCGAATTCCCGGAACCCGGTTTGCGACATGCTGTCCCCGGCGGCGTCGGGGTTGGGGTCTCCGCCGCAAAAGCAGCGACCGCCAGCGGCTTCGGCCGACGGGGGGATGGGAGTTGATGGTGTGATTCGAGCCGTGCTCTTCGACCGGGACGGCACGCTGGTGCGCAATGTCCCGTACAACGGCGATCCCGACCTGGTCGAGCTGATGCCAGGAGCCGCCCGGTGCGTGCAACGCATGCGCGACCTGGGGCTCCGGATCGGCGTGGTGACCAACCAGTCGGCGGTCGGCCGCGGAATGCTCGACTTCGAGGACGTGGAGCGGGTCAATCTCCGGATTGAGCGCTATTTGGGGCCTTTCGACACTTGGAAGATCTGCCCGCACGCTCCGTGGGAGGAGTGCGCCTGCCGCAAGCCCGCGCCCGGGCTCATCGAGTCGGCGGCGAAGTCGCTGGGCGTGCGTCCGGGGGAGTGCCTGGTGGTCGGGGACGAGCCCAAGGACCTGGAAGCGGCCCGGCGGGCGGGGGCTCAGAGTGTGCTCGTCGCCTCCCCGTCGGGAAAGACCCTGGCGGAGGTCGAGCTCATGCTGGAGAACGCGGTCAACCAGCCGGCCTGAAGCTCAGACCTTCAGCGCGTGCAGTTCCGCGACCGCCCGGGCCACCTCACCGCTCTGGTCCCCGGTGACCCGGATCTCGGCCATGCCGCTGGGGGAGGAGGCGTCCGGGACGATCAGGAGCAGGTCCTCCCGGGCCCGGACCGGATCGTCGAGCATCTGGTTCTCCATGCCGCGGACCGGGCCGGTGAGGTGCGCGGCGGAGGCGACGATCACCCGGTGGCGGGGGAAGACCCGGACGTGGCGCAGGGTGTCATGGACGTTCGGCTGCATCACCAGGCGGTGGGGGAAGGAGACGATGGCGATGTCGTGGCGGTCGGGACAGGCGTAGACGGCCGCGTGGTCGGCGCCGCGGGCGGTGCCCTGGCTGGTCCCGACCAGCAGGTGCTTCCAGGTATCGGTGCCGGTCAGCTGCTGCAGGGCGTGCCGGGCGTCCGCGAGGATCAGGTCCAGGCTGGCGGCAATCGTGTCGTTCGTCATCGGTACTCCCTGGCGGCATTGTCAGACCGGTGTCCTCCGCAGAGTCCTTCGGCAGCGAACCCGCGGTCATGGAGTCCCTCAGGGTGGTGACAGCCGTCACGGTGGCCGGCTGAGGGCCGACCACCGTGACGCTCAGGGGTCAGACGAACGACACTCGCGCCGCTTCCCGCCGGCCCTGGGCGTGCCCGGCCCGGGCCGAGGGGGCGCGGGTGGCCGGGTCCATCTGGTTGACGCCCATGGCCTCCAGGGAATCGGCGTCCGGGGTGATCAGCTCGACCCGGCTGCCCTGCTTGCGCAGCTCCTCAACCTGGCTCGCCGGGTGGGTGCCGGGAAACCGACGTACGCCCTCGAACTGACCCGGGGGCAGCGTCCTCTGCTCCCACCCGCCGAACGGCGAAAGCACCACGACGTTCGCATAACCCGACGCCAGGTCGGCGTTGTCGGCGGAACGCACGCCTCCGTTGATGTAATGCCGCCCGTTGACGCTATGGGTGGGAGTGCCGCCGGGCAGCGCCGTGCTGGCGGTGAGCGCGTCCACCAGATCGACCCCGGAGTCGCGGTCCAACGCGGCCAGTTCGCCGGTATGGGCATCGAGGGCCACCGCGATCATCGGCCGCTGCGACCACTCGGTGCGGGGCAGGCGGGCGGCGACCAGGGCCCGGCGTTGTCCGGCCACCTCGGGACCGAACGTGGCGTTGCTTTCCAGGGCGAAGGCCCCCATCGCCCGTTGCAGGTCGGCCGGGGAGGTGGCGGCGGCGCCGATCTCCCGCAGGCGCTGGAACAGG
The DNA here is from genome assembly GCA_000719025.1 of Kineosporia aurantiaca JCM 3230. GTDB lineage: Bacteria > Actinomycetota > Actinomycetes > Actinomycetales > Kineosporiaceae > Kineosporia > Kineosporia aurantiaca. The sequence goes on along the minus strand of JODP01000005.1, from coordinate 146,778 downwards.
GCGGTCATCGGTGCCGGACGAGCAGACCGGGTCGGCGGCGTTGACGGGCTGGGCGCGGACAGCACCAAGTCCAGCAGTTCGGCCGCCGAGAGGCCGCTGCGCACCCAGGCGGCCGAGGTGGAACCGGAGGAGGTGCCGATCACCAGGTCCGCGGCCCGGTTCAGATCGTGGCCGGCCTCGGCCAGGCCGGCGATGACGCCGATCTGCCAGGCCTGTCCGACCGCCCCGCCGCCACCGAGAACCAGGGCAAGGTTGTGATGCATAGGTTGTGCCTTTCGGGAGAGCCCAATGAGTCAGGCGCTCCCGGCGACACCTACGTCAGTCGCCCGGCCGTGACGGGAGGGGGAGCACCCACAGCGGTACAGCGTGCATGGGTCTCACCTCCTCGGGCGGGGTCGCGGTTGCCCGGAAGTTAGCAGCCCGCCGCGATCGTCACCACCGAATTACCGGCTAGAGGTAGAACGGCTGCTGCTCGGCCGGATCGGCCTTGACCACGTCCAGCTGCGGATGGCCGAGCAGCTCCTGCAGGGCCGCCTCGTCGGCCCCGACCCCGATCCAGTGCTGGTCCACGTCCTTGGCCAGGCACCAGGCCTGATCGGCGGGCCAGACGAAGGCGGGCGCCGGGGAGTCGTCGTCCGTGCCCCACCGGCCGAGGTCGGCGAGCGGGCCCTGGAACAGGTAATAGGCGCGGTTGGGGATGCGCACCATCGGTTTGAAGCCGGGGATGCGGGTGCCCCACCCGTCCCACAGGCAGAAGTACGCATCGTCCGGGGTGCCGGTGTGGCGCCCAAGGACGTCCACAATGGTCCGGATCTGTTCCTCCTCGGAGAGCGCGCCGGGGACCGAGGGGGCATCGTTCTCGCTCAGGAACGGACGCTCGGGGTCGGGGAGGATGCGCACCCGCACGTGTCCGGGGAGGCCGGCGGGGCCGAAGCCGGCCAGTTCGGTCCAGTCCTGTTCGGTGTCGGTGATCCACGAGGCGGCTTGCAGGTTCGTCGAGGGCGTCAGAGGCACGGAGCGTATTTTGGCAGCCGGTCCGCCGGATCCCAAAAGTGCCTTGACCTGAAGCGCGCTTGAACTCCTACCGTCGTCGGCATGCGCGCGATTCGGGTCGACCGGTTCGGTGGGCCGGAAGTGCTCACCCCGGTGGAGTTGCCGGACCCGGTTCCCGGGCCGGGCGAGGTGGTGGTCCGGGCGGAGGCGGTCGACACCATCTTCGTGGAGACCCGGATCCGCCAGGGAACCGCGGGCGACTGGTTCGGCATCACGGTGCCCTACGTGCCGGGGGGAGCAGCCGCCGGGACCGTGGTGGCCGTGGGCGCGCAGGTTTCCCCGGACTGGCTGGGGCGACGGGTCCTGGCGGGTTCGGGGACGAAGTCCGCCTATGCGGAGCTGGTGGCAACGGAACTGGTTCGGGCCTGGCCGGTTCCAGCAGGTCTGGATCCCCGCACGGCGGCTGCCCTGGGCCACGACGGGGTGACTGCGCTGGGAGTTCTGGAGAAGGTCGGGCTGAATTCCGGCGAGCGGGTGCTGATCCTGGCGGCGGCGGGCGGAATGGGCCTTCTGCTGGTGCAGTTGGCCGTGGCGGCGGGTGCTCAGGTGGTCGGGGCGGCCCGTGGTTCCCAGAAGCTCGACCTGGTGAGAAAGCTGGGCGCACAGGCGGTTGACTACGGTCAGCCGGAATGGGAGGGCGCGGTCCGTGACGCTTTCGGCGACCGTCCGGCCGACCTGTTGCTCGACGGCGCCGGGGGCTCGCTGGGTTCTCAGGGGGTCGAGTTGGTGGCCGATGGTGGACGCGTGTCGGCCCATGGTGCGGCCAGCGGCGGGTTTGCTTCGGTAGAGCGGGAATACGCGGCTCAGCGGGGACTCACGGTCCGAGGAATCGCCGACGTCCAGTTCGGCCCGCAGGAAAGGGCGCGGCTGGGAGCGGCTGCGCTGGACCTGGCCGCAGCCGGGCGTTTACGTCCGTGGATCGGGCTGGAGCTACCGTTGGAGCAGGCGGCCGAGGCGCATCGGGCCATCGAGGAACGCCGCGTGGTGGGTAAGGCCCTGCTCATTCCCTGAGTTGGGCGATCGCCTGCCGGATCTGGTCGCGCAGCAGTTCGTCGGCCCAGACGATGTCCCCACCGCCAGTGACGTTCAGTCTCTCGTCGGCGTCGACCAGCCGTTGCAGGCCGGGAACGGTCTCGCGGGCCTGGAGCTCGAGGATGACCGGGAGACCGGAACGTCCGGCGTAGTCGGTGATTCCGTGGACCAAGGGCTCGGCCAGTTCGGCGGTGGGCACGCCGAGCCGGGCCAGGGCGCGGGCGGCCGCGACCCGGGCCCAGGGGTCGGTCAGGCGCAGCCGTAGCTGCTTTTCCAGGACTGGGAAGAATCCCGCCAGGTCGGCCGCGGCCCGGGCGGGGGTGTTGCCGGCCGTCAGGATGGCCGCGAGCGTGCTCAGGCCGGCGTCCGGGTCGCCGGTGACGGTCAGGATCCGGGCGGCCAGGACCTGGATCTCCCGGTTCGGCTGCACCGGTGCCGCGACTCCGGTGAGCAGCGCGCGGGCGGCCGGGACCAGCGGCTGCAGGAGAGGGCCGAGCTCGTCCAGGAACGTCAGGGAATCGGGAAGGGTCAGGCGCTGCCCGGACAGCGCCGAACCCAGGAGGTCCAGGATCGGCTCGGTGTCGCTGGTCAGGTGCCAGATCGCGGCGGCCGACCGCAGATCGCGCAGTTCGTCGACCCGCTGCCGGTAATGCGGCTCGGCGGCGGGTTCCTCGTGGCCCAGGGCCAGCAGGGCCCCGGCGACGGCGGTGGCGGTGGTGGCCGGGATCTGGGCGAGGGCGGCCACCAACTCGGGAATCGCGGCCGCGGCGTCCGGTCCCCAGCGCCAGATGATCGAAGTGAGGACGTCCGCCCGCGCGGGTTGGGCGGACAGGATGTTCCGGACCGCGGTCAGCACGGGGTCGGTCAGCCGGATCGGGCCGGACCAACCGGGCCGGTAACCGTGTTCGGCCGCAGAACACAGCAGCGCGACCCAGCGAGGATCGCCCAGCCGCATCAGGGTCAGCAGGGCGTAGGACTCTGCGGCCGGGGTCGGCCGCTGGGACACGTCGCGGGCGATCTCGGCCAGCTCGTCGGCCAGCTGACCGGTCGCGCTCCCTGCCCCGGCCAGCGTCTGGGCCGCGGATCGGCGTACCCCCGAATCCGGATCGTGCAGCGCAGGCGCCATGATCGGCACGAGCGTCGCCGGGGCGCAACGCCGTAGGTCGCATACGCTGCTCGCCGCCCAGAGACCGGCCGTGCGGGTTGCCGCGACGGGGGAGGCGAGCAGCGCCCTGAGCAGTTCGGCGCCTCGGCTGAGGGGAAGCATCTCCATCAGCTCCGAGAACCAGTCGGTGCCGGACCAGACGTAGGGCATCGAGGCGCCGCTGTCGATCGCGTCCACCAAGGCGGCAACCGTGCCCTCCGGCCATGGTGTGCCGTTACGGAGCAAGGCCACGGCCGCCGCCACCCGTACCGGTGCAGCACCGCTGACGGCCTCCGCAGACAGCACCGAGGCGGCCGGGCCCGGGTCCACCTCTCCTAGCGCCAGGGCCAGCGACCCGCGCACCTTGGGGTCGGTCTCCACCTCCCAGCGCGGCCACAGGGCCGGACCGCCCGCTCGGGTGACCGCGTGGACCGCGGCCAGGCGGATCTCGGGGTCCGGGTCGTCCAGCAGGGTGAGCAGGACGGGCAACTGCCGCCCGACGGCGTCCACCATTTCTGGGAAGTCTGGACCACCGGCGTGCCGCGGATCGGCCAACAGGCCCACCAGCGTCACTAATTCGTCTCGCTGGTGGGCTGCGTGGCAGGCCAGCTCGGCCAGGAACGGGATCGCGGCAGCGGTTGCCGGATACACCGAGCCCTGGTGGAAAAGCGTGCCGTACAGCTCCTCGACGGCCTCCTGAGCGCGATCGGCGTCGGGTGAGCCGACCGCCCTGAGGAGCTCCGGGACATCCTCGGCCGCGCCGTAGGCGTGGGTCAGCCCGGCCCAGGGAACGGTGTCCAGATCGTCCAGCACGGTCCCGATTTTAGGACTAGGCGAGCGGGTGCAGGAGCAGGCTGACCAGACCGGCCACCAGTGCGGCGGCGGGCAGTGTCAGCACCCAGGCGGTGAGGATGTCACCGGCCACACCCCAGCGGACGGCGGAACGGCGCTTGGTCGCCCCGACGCCCATGATCGCCGCGGTGATAGTGTGGGTCGTGGAGATCGGGGCGTGGAACGCGTAGGCGGTGGTGTAAAGCACCGAGGACGCCACGGTTTCGGCCACGAAGCCACGCGCCGGGTCGAGCTCGATGACGCCCCGGCCCAGGGTGCGCATGATCCGCCAGCCGCCGGAGGCCGTGCCGAGGCTGATCGCGGTGGCCGCCGAGAGGGTCACCCACAGCGGGATGTCGTTGCCGTGGGCCTGGTATCCGCCGGCGACCAGGGCCAGCGTCATCACGCCCATGGTCTTCTGCGCGTCCTGCAGCCCGTGCCCGAGCGACATGGCCGCGGCCGAGGCGATCTGGGCGGTGCGGAACCCCCGGGTGACCGGGCTGGGCCGGGCCCGGCGGAACAGCCAGAGCACCCCGATCATGGCCAGGAAGGCCAGGCCGAAGCCGACCAGCGGCGAGATCACCATCGGGATGACGACCTTGTCCAGGATCACCGACCAGTGCACCGGCGAGGAGACCACCACGGCCGCCCCGGCCAGGCCCCCGATCAGGGCGTGCGAGGAGGACGAGGGCAGCCCCAGCGCCCAGGTGAAGAGGTTCCAGGTGATGGCGCCGATGATGCCGGAGAGCACGATCAGCAGGCCCTCGTGGCCGTTCGGGGGACTGATGATGCCGCTGCCCACGGTCTCGGCCACGCCGTGGCCCAGCAGGGCCCCGACGACGTTGAAGACCGCGGCCATGGCCAGCGCCTTGCGAGGGCTGAGGGCGCGGGTGGAGACGGCGGTGGCGATCGCGTTGGCGGCGTCGTGAAAGCCGTTGGTGTAGTCGAACACCAGGGCCACGACGATGACCAGGACCACCAGGATGAGGGTCAGGGACACTGCTCAGGACTCCTTGACCACGATCGTCTCGACATGGTGGGAGACCAGCTCGAACGCGTCCGCGGCCTCCTCCAGCGCGTCGATGACCTCGCGCACCTTGAGCAGCTCGAGGGGCTGGTAGGCGCCGGAGTAGAGCTCGGCCAGCATGTCCCGCCAGACCTCGTCGCCGTCGTTCTCCAGCCGGTTGATCTCGACCCAGTACTCCTCGAGGCCCTTCATGGTGTGCAGCCCGGGCAGGGCGCCGGCGGTGATCCGGGCCTGGTCCCGCAGCACCGACAGCTGGGTCTGGACACCGCGGGGCAGGCGGGCCGGGTTGGCCAGCACCAGCATGTCCGCGGCCGCCTCCATGTTGTCCATGCAGTCGTCCAGCGCCGAGGCCAGGGCGTAGATGTCGGCCCGGTCGAAGGGGGTGACGAACGTGCTGTTCAGCTTGCGCATCGTGGCGTGCACGATCTCGTCGCTGGCGTGTTCGGCGTCGCGCATCCGGACCAGCAGGTCGGCCCGGTCCTCGAACGGGGCGTCGATCACGGCGGTCAGCAGATCGGCCCCTTGGACGAGGGCGTTACCGGCCTGGACGAGCATGTCGATGATGGTGGTGTCGCGGGGCGTCAGTCTGAGCCGCATGGGGAACCTCCGAGTTCGGGCGCCCGACTGTAACCGTAGTCGTCTCCTGTTGCTCACCTGGAGGACACCTTCTCGTTGAATCGCACACCCGTAGGGTTCGGCCCATGAGTACGCGTCCGGCCGCGGTGGCCGTCCTGCCCACCGAGCCGGGCGTCTACCGTTTCCGGGACGGCGCCGGCCGGGCGCTCTACATCGGCCGGGCCGGAAACCTGCGCCGCCGGGTCAGCTCGTACTGGGGAGATCTGCGGGACCGGCCGCGGCTGCGGCGGATGGTGCCGCAGATCGCCGGGATCGAAGCCCTGGTCTGCGCGTCCGAGCACGAGGCGGCCTGGCTGGAGCGGAATCTGCTGGAGCACCGCAAGCCGCGCTGGAACCGGGCCCGCGGCGGGCAGGAACTGACCTCATACATCCGGCTGGACAGCGCACCCGCGGCTCTGCGGCTGGATCCGGTGTTCAGCGTCGATCCGCGTCCCGGCGTGCGATTCTTTGGGCCCTACTTAGGGTCACGCAAGGTGCGGGCGGCGGTCGCGGGGCTGGCCCGGTGCTATCCGCTGGGCTACACCTCGACCCGGCTCAGCCCGGCCGAACGGGACATGGCGGCGATGCGGGGCGTCGGCCCGGACGATCGGGAGATGCTGCTGGGCCGGATCACGGCCGTTCTGGAGGGCTCGGGGGAGGCCGTACCGCAGGCGCTGGAAAGGTTGCGGGAGCGGCGTGAGGAAGCTTCTGCCGGGCTGCTTTTCGAGATCGCGGCGGCGATCCAGGACGAACTGGAGGGCCTGGCCTGGGTGACCGCTCCGCAGCGGGTCACGGTGGAGGGGGCCCCGAGCCTGAAGCTGGCGGGCCGGCACGAGGGGCTGAGCGTGCACTTCGGGATCCGGGCCGGACGGCTCTCCGAATGGACGCAGGTGGTCACCGGGGAGGCGGTCCGGCACGACCCGGTCCCCTCGGGATGGGAGACGTTCGTTAAGGGCAATGCTGCGCTGGCGGCCCGGCTGGCGGCGTTCCCCGGCCTCGATGCATGACCTGCTATTAACTCTGGCGCGCAGTCCTTTTGAGGTTCGTCATCGCCATTTGACCTGGCCCTTCGCGCGGGCCAAGCTGACCGAAGTCTTCGATATCCCTGACCGTCGAGGAGTTCTCTCAGCATGTTTCGTCGTCGTCCCCGAAAGCTCGCCGTTGCCGGCGGTGCCGTGGTTGTCGCGGCCGCCCTGATCGGTACCGTCAGCTACCAGGCCCAGGCGGCCAACCCGCACGCCGGCCGTTCGGCCGCCGCGTCGTTCACCGCCGGGCACCACACCCCGCCCCGGCACCGCGGGCACCATCACACCGCCACCGCCACCAGCACGGCCTCGCCCACCGAGACCGACCCGGCCGACCCGGCGGACCCGGCGGACCCGACCAGCTCGGCCGACCCCAGCGACCCGGCCACGACGGATCCCTCGGACACCACCGCGCCCGAGGACACGTCGACCACTCCGCCGGCCGACGACCCGGCCACCGGCGCCCCGTCCACGGGAACCGGCAGCGGCCCGGACACGGACGCCGCGGCGGCCTTCCCGGTCTCGGAGGCCCAGTTCGACCAGATGTTCCCGAACCGGAACTCGTTCTACACCTACTCCGGTCTGGTGGCGGCCCTGTCCGCCTACCCGGGCTTCGCCACCAGCGGCACCGCGAACGTCCAGAAGCTCGAGGCCGCCGCCTTCCTGGCCAATGTGAGCCACGAAACCGGTGGGCTGGTCTACACGGTCGAGCAGAACACGGCCAACTACCCCAGCTACTGCGACACGTCGCAGTCCTACGGCTGCCCGGCCGGCACCGCCGCCTACTACGGTCGCGGCCCGATCCAGCTGTCCTGGAACTTCAACTACAAGGCGGCCGGCGACGCGCTCGGCATCGACCTGCTGAACAACCCGAACCTGGTGGCCACGGACGCGGCGGTCTCCTGGAAGACCGGCCTCTGGTACTGGAACACCCAGAGCGGCCCGGGCACGATGACGCCGCACAGCGCGATCGTCAACGGCGCCGGCTTCGGCGAGACCATCCGCAGCATCAACGGCGCCCTGGAGTGCAACGGCAACAACACCGCCGAGATGCAGGACCGGGTGAGCCTGTTCCAGAAGTTCACCGGCATCCTCGGAGCGACCCCGGTGGGCAGCAGCACCTGCTGACCGGGTCTGGCCGGCTCCCCGTCCATCGGATATCGTCATATCGACGTTAACGATGGACGGGGAGCGAGGCTGCGGATGAACGGGCTGAACGACTGGGTGGCGCCGCTCAATCACGTGCTCTTCGAGCTGGGCGACGACGCCGTGTCCTGGGCGGAACTGCTCGGTTTCGTCACCGGTGGTCTCTGCGTCTGGCTCACCATGCGGGCCAGCGTGCTCAATTTCCCGGTCGGTATCGCCAACTCGGCGCTCTTCCTGGTGCTGTTCACCTCGGCCCGGTTGTGGGCCGACGCCGGACTGCAGGTGGTCTTCATCGCCCTCGGCGCGCTCGGGTGGTGGCAGTGGATGCGCGGCTCGAGTACCAGTGACGCGGTCCATCATTCTGGTTCGCGGCTTTTGGCCGGTTGTTTGGCCGTGGTCGTGGTGGCCACCGCCGGTCTCACCGTCATCCTGCGGGCGGCGGACGACGTGAGCCCGTTCTGGGATGCGCTGACCACCGCGCTGTCCCTGGTCGCACAGTGGCTGCTGAACACCCGCCGCATTGCCACCTGGTACTTCTGGATCGCCGCGGACCTGATCTACATCCCGCTCTACGCCGGCAAGGACCTCTACCTGACCGCCGTGATCTACGTACTCTTTCTCGGTCTGTGCCTGAACGGCCTACGGCTCTGGCGGGCCGGTGCTTCGCCCACTGCCGTTACGGTTCCGGCATGACGGCTGGATCGCCCAAGTACCGGCACGGCTTGTTCATCGGCAAGTTCTATCCGCCGCACCGCGGGCATCACCAGGTGATCCGACAGGCCGCGGCCGCGTGCGAGCGCCTGACCGTCCTGGTGATGGCCTCGATCGCGGAGACCGTTCCCCTGGCCGATCGGGTGGCCTGGCTGCGGGCCGAGCATGCCGGTGAGGAGCAGGTCGTGGTCGGTGGCATCCGTTGCGACGCACCGATGGACATCGGGGACGAGCAGGTCTGGCAGGCCCAGGTGGCGATCATGCGGGCCGGGATCCGGGCCGCCGGTCAGCAGGACAAGGTCGATGCGGTCTATTCGGGCGACTCCTACGGGCCGGAGCTGGCGCGCCGGTTCGACGCCGCGCTGGTGCCGATGACGCGCGACGGTCTGTCGGCGACCGGTGTTCGGGCCGACCCGGCCGGTCTTTGGGACGATCTGGCGCCGGCCACCCGGGCCGGGCTGACCACGCGGATCGTTCTGGTCGGAGCGGAATCCACCGGCACGACGACGATCTCGAGACTGCTTGCGGATCATTACGGGCGCCTCGGGGCACCCTGGGCGCGAACGGCCTGGGTGGGGGAGTACGGCCGGGAGTACACCAGGATCAAGTGGGAGCGGGCGCGCGCGGCCGGTCAGAGCGATCTGGCCCTGGACCATATGGTCTGGAACCACGCCGACTTCGACACCGTGGCGGCCGAGCAGACCGCGGCCGAAGAACGCGCCGCCCGCGTCGGTTCGCCGGTGCTGATCTGTGACACCGACGCGTTCGCCACCATGCTCTGGGAGCGTCGCTACCTCGGTGCCGGGGCCCGGCCGCTCCAGCCGTGGGCCCGCGACCTCCCGCCCCGGCACCTCTATCTGGTCACCGACCATGACGGGGTGCCGTGGCAGGACGACGGCTTACGCGAGGGGGATCTGCCGGTGCGGGCGGCGATGACCGGCTGGTTCGTCGACGAACTGACCGCGGCCGGGCATTCCTGGGTGCTGCTGACCGGCTCGCTGGAGGAGCGGCTGCGGTTGGCGGTCCGCAGCACCGACCAGATCCTGGCCCAGCGACTGAGGTTCGGAAAACCCTTCACCGGGCCAGGATTCGGCTAGACGACGCCCGCCTGGGCCAGCAGGTGGGTGGTGACCTGCCGCGCGTCGAGGTCGGGCACGCCGCGGCCGCCGAACCAGGTGGCGAGGTTGCCGACGTCCCGGAACAGCAGCCGGGGGCCGTGCGGGTTGGCGATCAGGTCGACCACCTGGGGCAGGTCGATCAGGACCAGGCGGCCGTTGTGCACCAGGACGTTGTAGGCGGACAGGTCGCCGTGGGCCAGGCCGCAACGGGCCAGCACGCCCAGGGCCGCGACGGCCTGCTGCCAGAGGTCGTGGGCTTGTTCGGGGGTGGGCCTGATCTGGGCCAGGCGGGGTGCGCCTTCGCCGGTGACGTGATCACCCACGAACTCCATCAGCAGCTCGGTGCCCAGGGTCTGCACCGGGTAAGGGACGACCGGTGCTCCCAGGTCGTGGCTGACCTGCCAAAGCTGAGTCAGGGCGGCGAACTCGGCGCCGGCCCACTGCTCGGCGATCAGCTCGCGGCCGAAGTCGGTGCGCCGGGCCATCGCCCGGTTGCTGCGAGACTCCTTCATCCGCCGGCCTTCCAGGTAACCGGCGTCCCGGTGGAACATCCGGTGCTCGGACGACCGGTACTGCTTGCGCGCCAGCAGGCAGGAGCGATCGGTGTCGGGGACACCCCGGCGCAGCAGCGAAACGTCCGCTTCCTTGCCGGTCTTCAGCAGGCCGAGGTCGGTGTCCACCGCGGCGAGTTCGGTGACCAGCCAGTCCGGGTAGGGACGCGGGCCGCGCGCGGTGGGTGGGGAATCGGCCCAGGTGCTCCAGCGGTCGGCGCCCTCCGGGGCGTCCGCGTCCTCGAAGTCGTCTTCGGGCAGGGTCTTGCGGGACGAGGGCGTGCTCAGCTCGTCCAGTTCGTCGTCGAAGCGGCGGCGGCCGCGGCGGCGGTGACCGAAGTCATGATCATATTCGTGCACGGTGAGGTGTCCTTCACGGGAATCGAAAGGGAGAAGCCGGGAAGCGGCAGGAACGGCAGCAGTCGCGCAGGCGTCACTCGCATGGTCTTTCTCCCTTCGATTCCGGGGCCCTCGCCGGGCCCGTCGAGGACGATGGTGGCCGAGCGCCGGAACGGGGGCAACCGAATTAACGGCGGCCCGCGGGAGGATCGAAATATTTACGAACCGGGGGGCCGACAGCGGAATGGGTGTCAAGGCCCAAAGATGCGGGCGGAGAGGGAACATCACGAGCGGGTCGCGGCTTCGTCATGGATTCCTCAAAAGCGCCCTGCGGACTTGACGGAAATGTCGGACCGGGTGATTCTCACGGTGAGCCATCCCTGAATGACCACGCACCGTGGATCGGGTTCTGTTCGGAATGGGACTTTCGCACCATCGGGAAACCGGGGGCGTGAGCCACCATGACGGGTCCTGATCCGCGTCCGCTTCCCTGTCAAGCTCAGCAAGGAGCCATTGGTGTCTCCCGTTCCCAGAACGATGAAATTACGCAGCCGCCGATCCGTGTCGATCATGGTCGGCTCGGTCCTCGCGCTGGTCGCCGGTCTGCTGGTGTCCACCCAGATGGTCTCGGCCAGCGCCGCCGAGACCCTGCTCTCGCAGGGCAAGCCGGCCACCGCCTCCTCCAGCGAGAACGACGGCGTCTACGGCGCCGCCCTGGCGGTCGACGGCAAGGCCGACACCCGCTGGTCCAGCGCGTTCACCGACCCGCAGTGGCTCCAGGTCGACCTGGGCAGCACCCAGTCGATCAGCAAGGTCGTGCTGAACTGGGAGGCCGCCTACGCGTCGGCCTTCACCATCCAGACCTCGGCCAACGGCACGAGCTGGACGAACATCACGCCGACCACGGCCGGCAAGGCCGGTGAGCAGAGCCTCACGGTGACCGGCAGCGGTCGCTACGTGCGGATGAACGGCACGGCCCGGGCCACCGGGTACGGCTACTCGCTCTGGGAGTTCCAGGTCTACGGCGGCGGCAGCACCACTACGCCGACCGACCCGTCGACCCCCACCCCGTCGGCGACCCCGACCACCGGGACGGACCTCCCGACGTCCGACACCCCGGACTTCGGCGCCAACGTGAAGATTTTCGACTCCTCGACGTCGGCGGCCACCATCCAGTCGGCCTTCGACGCGGCGTTCAACGCCCAGAACAACAGCCCGACCGCGCAGTTCGGGACGCAGCGCTACGCCTTCCTGTTCAAGCCGGGCACGTACGGACGGGTGTGGGCCAACTTGGGCTTCTACACCTCGGTGGCGGGCCTCGGCCTGAACCCGGACGACGTAACCATCAACGGCGCCCTGAACGTCGACTCGGGCTGGAACTACGGCGACCTCAGCAACGCCACCCAGAACTTCTGGCGCAGCGCCGAGAACCTTTCGGTGGTGCCCGAGGGTGGCACCGACCGCTGGGCCGTCTCCCAGGCCGCCCCGATGCGCCGCGTGCACATCAAGGGCAACCTGACCATGGGCCCGTCCAACCAGGACAACGGCCAGGGTTACTCCAGCGGCGGCTACCTGGCCGACAGCAAGGTCGACGGTCAGGTCTCCTCCGGTTCGCAGCAGCAGTGGTACACCCGCAACAGCACCATCGGCAGCTGGACCGGCGGGGTCTGGAACATGGTCTTCTCCGGCGTCAAGGGCGCCCCGGCGAACACCTTCCCCAACCCGCCGGAGACCACCCTGGCCACCACCCCGGTGACCAAGGAGAAGCCGTACCTGTACGTGGACAGCGCCGGTAAGTACCGGGTCTTCGTCCCGTCGCTGCAGAAGAACTCCTCCGGGGCCACCTGGCCGAACACGCCGGGTACCTCGATCCCGATGAGCAAGTTCTACGTCGCCAAGCCCAGCGACAGCGCCGCCCGGATCAACCAGGCGCTGTCCCAGGGCCTGAACCTGTTCTTCACCCCGGGTACCTACAAGCTGGACCAGACGATCAAGGTCACCCGTAAGGACACGGTCGTCACCGGTATCGGCTTCCCGACCCTGGTCCCCTCCGGCGGGGTCACCGCGCTCAGCGTGGCCGACGTCGACGGGGTCAACGTCAGCGGCCTCACCTTCGACGCCGGCACCACCAACAGCCCGACCCTGATGAGCGTCGGCACCGCCGGCACCCACACCGACCACGCGGCCGACCCGACCACGGTCCAGGACGTGTTCTTCCGGATCGGCAGCAGCATCCAGGGCAAGGCCACCACCACCCTCGCGGTGAACAGCGACGACACCATCGTCGACCACATCTGGGCGTGGCGCGCCGACCACGGCGGGGCGGCCACCGGCTGGACGGTCAACACCGGCGACACCGGTCTGCTCGTCAACGGTGACGACGTCGAGGCCACCGGCCTGTTCGTCGAGCACTACCAGAAGTACGAGGTGCTCTGGAACGGCAACCGCGGCAAGACCATCTTCTTCCAGAACGAGAAGCCGTACGACGTGCCGAACCAGGCTGCGTGGATGAACGGCACGCAGAACGGTTACGCCGCCTACAAGGTCGCCGACAGCGTCACCGATCACGAGCTCTGGGGCGGTGGTTCGTACTGCTTCTTCAACACCAACCCGGCGGTGAAGCTGGACCACAGCTTCGAGGTCCCGAACAAGTCGGGCGTGAAGCTGCACAGCATCCTGACCGTCTCGCTGGGCGACACCGGGACGATCAGCAACGTGGTCAACAACACCGGTGGTTCGGTGCCGAACCCGGCGGGCAACACGACTCCGCGCAACGTGGTGTCGTACCCGTGAAGTCGGTCTGAAGTCAGACCCTGAAGAAGTTCGGCCCCGCGGGATCATGATCCCGCGGGGCAGAACCGTTTGGGTGATGGCTCAAGGTCGGGTCCGGCGCGTCCGAATGACAAGAGTGACCGCAGACCGTCGTGCCGTGCTCTCCGCACGCGGGGCGTGGGGGGTGCTGGCGCTGGCCGGGGTGGCGACCGCTCTGGTGGCGCTCGAACCGGGGCTCCGCTCGGCCGGGACCGTCTACGCCGGGGTGGTCACCGTGATGCTGATTCTCGCGGGGGTGTGGTGGCACCGGCCGGGGTCGGGCTTCTGGCCTCTGGTGGCCCTGATGGTGGCCTGCTGGACGGTCGGGGCGGCCGTCGTCCACTTCGAGGGGCACATCACCGCCTGGGCCACGGCGGCCGTGTGGGCCGGGCAGGGCGTCGCCACGGTGGTGACGATCCGGGCCGTCGGGCCGGGGCGGCACGTCCGGGTGCGGTCCCTGACGGCCGTTCTCGACCTGGTCATCATCACCACCGTGACCGTGCTGGTCGGGGCCCAGATCGTGGTGGCCGGGACGGGGCACCGCCACAACTGGACGGCGGTCAGCGTGGCCAGCGTGGATGTCGCCCTGCTGAGCATGCTGGTGCGGTTCGCCGTCTCCCGCCGGGCCCTGACCACCAGCACCTGGCTGGTGCTGGTGGGGGCCGCGCTGACCTTCGGCTACGACCTCAACCAGGCCGTGAACGGCCGGCGCCTGGCCCTGCCCGGGGATGCCGGTCAGGTGCTGGGGGTCGCCTGCCTGGTGTTCTTCGGGGCCGCGGCGCTGCATCCGTCCATGACCAAGGCCTTCGATGCCCGGACCCTGGCCCAGCGCCGGCCCGGGTCCACCGCCCTGCTGGGACTGCTGCCGCTGGTGCTGGTGCCGCTGGCGGTCGCCTGGGCCGCCGACGTCGCCGATGTACGCACCCTGCCGCTGTGGGCCGTACCGTCGGCCGGGGCCGTCGTCGCCGGGCTGTGCCTGGTGCGGGGGAGCAACGCGCTGCGCTCGAGCGAGTACCTGGCCGAGCACGACCCGCTGACGATCTGGCCAACCGGCGCGGGCTCGCCCGGGCCTTCGAGGAGGCCGACGGCGCCGGCCCGCTGAGCCTGCTGCTCATCGACATCGACGAGTTCAAGCAGGTCAATGACACGCACGGGCACGACGTGGGGGACACCCTGCTGCTGCACCTGCGCGACCGGCTGCTGCGCGCGGCCGAGCAGCCGGACGGGGTCCCGGGGCTGGTGGCCCGCCTAGGAGGGGACGAGTTCGTCGTTCTCGCCCACGCTCACGTGGCCCCGGCCGTGGCCCAACGATTCCTGCACCTGCTGCAGGAGCCGGTCGTGGTGGGCGACCTGTCTCTGCGCACCGGGGCCAGCGTCGGGATCGCCGAGGCCGAGCCGGGCATGGGCCTGACCGAACTGCTGACCCACGCCGACGTGGCCATGTATGCGGCCAAGGCCGCCGGCGGGGGCCAGGCCCTGGCCTTCCACCCCGACATGCGGATCGAGGTGGCCCGCCGCTTCACCCTCAGCAGCCAGGTCCGGCAACTGTTGGGGCGCGACAGCCCGGACGTGGGTCACCTGGAGATCCGCTACCAGCCGCTGGTCGACCTGCGCACCAGCCAGGTGGTCGGCGCCGAGGCCCTGGTGCGCTGGCTGCATCCCGAGCACGGCCTTCTGGCCCCGGACGCCTTCCTGGGCCTGGTCAGCAGCAACCGTCTGGACGGCGAACTGGACACGGCCGTGCTGCAGGAGGTCCTGGCCCAGCTGGCGGCCTGGCGCGAGCAGGGCCTCCGGGTGCTGCCGGTCAGCGTCAACCTGACCCGCGACAGCCTGGACGACCCGCACCTGGCCGAACGCGTCCTGCACAGCCTGGCGGTGCTGTCCCTGCCGACGTCGCTGCTGCGCCTGGAGATCACCGAACACCATCAGCTCACCCCCGAGAGCCCGGCCCAGCACACCCTGGGGGTGCTGTCCGACGCCGGCGTGCAGATCTATCTGGACGACTACGGCACCGGGTACACGTCCCTGGACTACCTGGGCCGGTTCCCCGTCCACCTGCTCAAGCTGGACCGTTCGGTGGTCACCTCGCTGGACGGCGGGCAGGTCCAGCTGGTGGCCGCGGTCAACGCCATGGCGGTCACCCTCCACCTGGAGATCGTGGCGGAGGGTATCGAAACCACCGAGCAACGCGACCAGCTGCTGCATCTGGGAATTCGTTACGGCCAGGGCTACCTGTTCTCCCGTCCGCTCAGCGCGGCGCAGTACGCCCAGACCGCTCTCGTGACCCCGACGGACGCCAAGGCATCCTGGACCCCCGTGCTGCCCGCCCCACGAACGGCCGAGGCCAGCGATGTCATCTCAGCGCCTGGTCCACCCGGCCGAGGGTCTTGAGAACCCGCTCTCGGCGCTGAACAGGGCGAACCGGAAGCCGTGGACGCCCGTGCCGGCGGCGTACCCGATGCTGATCAGGGTCCCGTCCGGGTTCAGCACGCTGAGCCCCGGACCGGTGAAACTGCCCCCGATGCCGTCCAGGACGACGTCCACCCTGCGTCCGTCGGTGAGCCGGTCGTCCCTCGGGCGGCATCTTGACGGCAGGGTCAAGATGGTTCAGGCTTCTTGACCATGGAGTCAAGTTCTGCGCAGGCCGCTGAGGCCGCCCCGGCCGGGGACACGGCCACCGTCCCTCCGGTCCTCATGTCCCTGACGATGCTCACCACGGCGGAAGACGGCGATGTCTGCGGTCCGGACGGGGTGTGTATCTGATGGCCAGCGCCTTCGGTCCCGCCGCCGAGCCGATCACCGTCGATGTCTGGAGCGACGTCGTCTGCCCGTTCTGCTACCTGGGGGACGCGACCCTGCAGCAGGCCGTCGGTGAGTCTCCCCAAGCGTCCTCAATTCAGGTTCGCTACCACAGCTTCCAGCTCAACCCCGACGTCACCGAGACCATGCCGACCTACGAGTACCTGGCCAACCGGCGGGGTTTCCCGATGGCCCAGGTCAAGGCCTCGCACCAGATGTTCCAGACGCGGGGCGCCGAGCTCGGCCTGGACTACCGGTTCGACCAGGCCCTGGTGGCCAACACCCGGGACGCGCACCGGCTGATCCACTTCGCCAAGACCCAGGGGCGCGAGCACGAGATGGTGCTGCGCCTGTTCCGGGCCGAGTTCACCGACGGCCTGGACGTCTCCGACCACGCGGTGCTGGCCGATCTGGCCACCGAGGTCGGGCTCGACCGGGCCGCCGCGGTTCAGGTGCTGGTCAGCGGCGCGCACGAGGCCGACTTCCAGGCCGACATCGAGGCGGCGCAGCAGCTCGGGATCACCGGGGTGCCGTTCTTCGTGTTCGACAACAAGCGGGCGGTCTCCGGTGCCCAGCCCCTGGAGCTGTTCAAGCGCGCCCTCGACCTGTCCTGGCAGGACCGTTCGGCCGCACCCGCGTGAACACCGCGGATCGCCCTCGCCGGGCCGATGCCCGGCGCAACGCCGAGGGCATCCGCTGTGCGGCGCTTCAGGTCTTCCGGGCGCGCGGCCTCACCGTTCCTCTGGAAGAGGTCGCGCGCGCCGCGGGGGTCAGCAAAGGCACGATCTACCACCGGTTCGGGAGCCGGCGGGGTCTGATCGATGTCGTGGTCGGCGATTTGGCGGCCGAGCGGATTCAGGACGTGGTCAGCAGCGTGGCGTCGGTGAGTGATCCGCTGGCCCGGTTCGAGCAGTTCCTGACCGGGATCTGGCTGCTGCAGTTCGACGAGCCGGCGGTCAACGACGTGCTGATGCGGGCCCTGCCGGATTCCGGTCCGCTGAACGAACTGTGCTGCCGGGCGCAGGATTTCGCGGAGACCCTGCTGCGGGAGGCGCAGGCGGCCGGGCAGGTGCGGGGGGATCTGGAGCCGGCGGACCTGAACCATCTGATCCTCGAGCGGGGGGTGATCGTGCGGGCCTGCGATCAGCAGAGCCGGGACGATTACGCGCGGCGGCTGGGATTCGTGTTCGCCGGACTGCGGACGGTCACTCCGTGACCTGAGGGCCCGAGGATCTGAAGGAAGGCATGAGGAAGCCCTAACGTCGGTCTCCCTAGTCTGGCCGGTCCCACTCCCGGCCCGACCGAAGAGGATCCGTGAACCGACGCACCACCGTGATCATTGCCGCTGCCAGTTCCCTCGCCGTTGCCGGTGCGGTGACCCAGAGCCTGGTCGGTCACGCGAGTCCCGCCGCGCCGGCCACGACATCGGCATCGGCGGCGACATCGGCATCGGCTCAGGCGGCGGCCACAGTGTCCGCGGCCGCCGCGGTCAAGCCGTTGCCGAAGACCATGACGTTCTATGTCGATCCGAAGTCGGGGCCGGCCACCTGGGTCGCGCAGAACCGCACGGACTCGCGGGCGGCGGCGATCCGCTCAGGGGTGTCGTCCAAGCCGATGGCCCGGTGGTTCGGCACCTGGTCGGGCACCATCAAACCGGCCGTGAACAGCTACGTCACGGCGGCCGCGAAAAAGCGGAAGACGCCGGTCCTGGTGGCCTACAACATTCCCGGGCGCGATGCCTGTGGTGGTCAGTCGGCCGGCGGCACCACGGCCGGCAGCGAGTACCGCACCTGGATCAAGGGTTTCGCTGGCGGAATCGGCCAGCGCCGGGCCGTGGTGGTGCTGGAACCCGATGCCCTGGCCGACTTCCAGTGTCTGAGCTCAGCGCAGGCCAGTACCCGGCAGAAGCTGCTGACCTACGCCACCGCGCAGCTGCACAAGAGCGCGCCCAAGGCCTATGTCTACCTGGACGCCGGTAACTCGAACTACGCTTCGGCGTCGGCCATGTCGGGCCGGCTGATCAAGTCCGGGCTGAAGAACGTCCGTGGATTCTCGCTGAACGTGTCGAACTTCCACACCACCGCGCAGGAGAACGCGTTCGCCGTCAAGCTGAACGCCCAGCTGCGCAAGCGGGGCGCGAAGACCAAGCCGTACGTGATCGACACCAGCCGGAACGGCGCTGGTAGCAACGGCACCTGGTGCAACCCGGGGGGCCGCCGGCTGGGGGTCACCTCGCGAGTGAACCAGACGCCGAAGGCCAACCAGCCCGAAGCCCGGCTGTGGATCAAGACACCCGGGGAATCGGACGGCAACTGCGGGACCGCGGCGGGCGTCGCGGCCGGTGTGTTCGACCCGCAACTGGCTGTCAACCTGGTGCGCGGCAACTGATCTGCTGGAGGAGAGGCCGGAGAGCACTACACTCTCGCGTGTCGAGGTAGAGCACCGCGGAGGGCTCGCTCCGGCCGATCCACCCGTCTACCTCGGGAGTGAATCTTCTTGTCGCAGAGCGTCGCCGGTACCACTGCGACGGTGCCCGGCGCCTCCGGGCGGCTGATCCCGCCCGGTTGGCCGGGTGTGCAGGCCGCGTCTGTCATCGTCCTGGGCCGCGCGATCCTGACCACGCGCCTGGTCGTGGCGTTCTGCTATGCCGTGATCGCGCTCGTGGACGGCGGCTCACCGGGCCGGTTCGCGGTCCCGCTGGGGATCATCGCCCTGGTCTCGGCGGCCGAGATCGCGGTCCTCCCGCACGCGGTGTCCGGACCGGCCCGGGTGCTGGTGGTCCTGGTCGACTCCGCCGTGGCGATGGCGATCTTCCTGGTCTGGGCCGGTGATCCGATCCACGTGGTCTTCCAGGTCGGCACGGCCGCGCTCGCCGGTGCGCTGCTCGGCCTGTACGGCTCGCCGCTGTGGGTCGGGCAGGCGGTCCAGGCGGTCATCACCTGCTGGGTCCTCCTGGAGAACAAGATCGTGCCGATGGGGACGACGGTCGCCCTGGTCGCCGCGCCCGCGCTGATCGTGGCGGCCGGGGCTTCCGCGCTCACCCTCGTCCAGCTGAAACAGGACCAGCTGAAACGGGATCTGGAGCCGTTGGTGCCGGTCGAGGAGATCTACGAGCGGGTGCTGCGGACCCTGCGGCCGGTTTCCTCGGTCCGGCCCTCGGCCTGGACCCGCCGCAACGGCGCGCGCCCGACCCTGACCCAGGAGCTGGCCCGGACCCTGACCCGGGACCTGGTGGTCGGGGTGGAGCAGGCCCAGGTTCCGGTGCGGGGAGTCCGGTTCAACGCCCCGGCCGAGGAGTTCGCCGACTCCCTGGAGCGGATGTGCCGGGAGTGGGAGCAGGACTCCGGCACCATCCTGAGCACCGATCTGATGCCGGTCTGGCTCCGGGTCATCGCCCGTCACCAGCTCGCCCTGATCGCCGACGATGCCCTGAGCAACGTCGCCGACCACGCCCGGTCCTCCCACGCCCGGGTGGAACTGGCCGAAGGCCGGCACGCCGTGATCCTGGTGATCAAGGATGTCGGCCGGGGTTTCACCGTCCCGGCCGACCCGGCCGAGCTGCGCGGGGGCGACTATCCGGGGATCGTCCGGATGATTTCCCGGTCCTCCTACATCGGGGCGGACCTGACCATCACTACCGGGCCGCTCGAGGGCACCGAGATCAAGGTCCGGATGCGGGCATGAGAACGAGATCCTCCGCGCTGTCGCGGACCTTCACCGCGCTTCCCACCTCCTGGCTGTGGCCGGCCGGACCGCCGATCTGGCAGATGTCCGCCCTCGGCGTGGTGGTGGCGCTGAGCGCGGTCGCCGTCCCGGCGCTGCCCACCGTGCTGCCCGACAAGCCGCCGTCCGCACCCGCCCCGGCCGTGGCCGGCCCGGCCACGGACCACGACCGGTCCACCGATTCGCCGGAAGCGAGCCCGACCGGCGACATCTCCGCGTCGCCGAGTGCCACCAGCGTTCCCGAGGTCAGTGCGGTCGTCCCCAGTCAGCAACCGGGGGAGACCCCGTCCCAGGCACCCACGGCGACCAGCAGCGCCTCGCCGTCGGAAACACCGACCGAGGCGGCCTCGCCCACCCAGGCCCCACCGACGTCCTCTGCTCCGAGCGAAACCACCGCACCGGCCGCGCCCGCGAACCCCTCGACGACCATTGCCGCCACCGATCCCGGGAACCAGCGCTGGCTGGTGACCGGCATCAAGTGCGCCACCTGTGCCTCCGGCAGTCGCATCGTCGGGATCGGCCTGCTGGCCACCCTGACCGTCCCGTTCTCCGCGGATGGGAACGGCCCTCGTCAGCTGACCATCGCCTACGAGACCAAGCTGCAGCGCAATCTGTACGTCAGCGTGAACGGGGCTACGCCGCAGAAGCTGACGCTGGCCGGCACCGGCGGCTGGAAGCAGCCGGGCTGGACGAGTATGGACGTCGACCTGAAAACCGGCTCCAACACTCTTACTTTCAGCAATCCGCTCGGCCTGGCGCCGGACCTGGACCAGTTCACCATCTCCTGAGGTCCCGACGCCCGGAAAGGTACCGAACATGCACGCTCAGCAGCGGCGAGCACTTCTGGTGCTGGCCATCTGCAGTTTCGGGCTGGGCACCGGTGAGTACGCGGCGCTCGGCCTGCTCCCGGGCATCGCCACCGATCTGCACGTCAGCGTCGCGTCGGCCGGGCACCTGATCTCGGCCTACGCGCTCGGCGTGGTGATCGGCGCCCCGCTGCTGACCGCGGCCTCGGTCCGGCTCCCGCGCAAGGGCCTGATCATCGGCCTGGTGCTGGCCCTGGCCGTCGGCAACATCCTGTCGGCCCTGGCCCCCGGCTTCGGGAGCCTGCTGGTGGTGCGCTTCCTGTCCGGTCTCCCGCACGGCGCCTTCTTCGGCCTGGCCTCGGTCC
This sequence comes from Kineosporia aurantiaca JCM 3230, assembly GCA_000719025.1. Taxonomy (GTDB): domain Bacteria; phylum Actinomycetota; class Actinomycetes; order Actinomycetales; family Kineosporiaceae; genus Kineosporia; species Kineosporia aurantiaca. The sequence continues at coordinate 125,682 of JODP01000005.1, read as the reverse complement.
AGGCGGCCACCATGGTCAGCGCCGAGCAGCGCAGCCGGGCGATGGCGATGGTGTTCGCCGGGCTGACCATCGCCAATGTCGTCGGCGTGCCGGTCACCACCTACGTCAGCCAGCACGCGGGCTGGCGACCGGGTTTCGTCCTGGTCGCGGCGATCGAGCTGATCGGGGCGGGCGGGGTGCTGGCGGCCGTTCCGCGCAGCCCCCAGATCCCGGCCGGCTCACCCGACGCCCCGCACCTGCGCCGCGAAATGTGGGCGTTCCGCAATCCGCAGATCTGGCTGGCCCTGGCGGTCGCCATGATCGGCTGCGGCGCGATCTTCTCCACGTTCAGCTACATCGCCCCGATGATGACCGGCGTGGCCGGCTTCGCCCAGTCCAGCATCACCCCGCTGCTGGTGCTCTTCGGCCTGGGCATGACGTTCGGCAACCTGGTCGGAGCGCACCTGGCCGACCGCTACGACGTGGGCCGGGTGATCTACGGGGTGATGGCCGGGCAGGTGATCGTGGCCGGGGCCTTTTACTTCGCCGCGAACAACCGGATCGCCTCGGCCGTCATGGTCTTCGTCTTCCCGTTCTGCAACACGATGGCCTTCCCGGCCCTGCAGAACCGGATCATCGGCCTGGCCGGAGGGGCCCCGAACCTGGCCGCGGGAGCGATGCACGCCGCCTTCAACATCGCCAACTCGATGGGTGCCTGGCTCGGCGGCCTGACCATCGCGGCCGGCTGGGGCTACAACTCGCCGAACCTGGTGGCCGTCGGCCTGGGCTCCGTCGCGGCGGTGATCGCCCTGATCGCGGCGCTGGTCCAGGGGCCCCCGGTGCGGGTCTTCCGGCCGACGTCGGGTTGGGACGACGTGCCGCCGCCGACCAATCGGCCGACCCGGTTCCCGGTGGTGGGGATGAACACCAACCCGATCCCGATCGTCGGGCACTACTCCAACTCCGGCCGGACGTCCCCGGACACCAACCCGATCCCGGTGATCCGGACGCCGGCCTACGATCCGGGGCCGAGGCGCTGAGCCGGTCCTAGCACTGCCAGAGGAAGGCCGCGGTGGGCAGTCCGGGCAGTGGAAGGCGTACCCGCGACGCGAGGGCCTACCCGGCGGCATGTGCGAGCAGATCCAGCCCGAGAGCCGTGCACCAATGCCACACCGCCCGCCCTTCTCGTTGCGAAACCACCAGCCCGGCCTCGCGCAGGGTCCGCGCCTGCATGGACGCCGCGGCCGCGCTGACGCTCAGGGCCTTGGCCAGGTCGGTCGTGGTGTGCTGGCGGACGAGCAGGCGCAGGGCCTCGGCCCTGGTGGCGCCGAGCAGGACGTTGAGAGGGTTCGCCGAAGTGGGGTTTTCGCGCAGGGCCAGGGGGGTGACGGCCGGATAGATGACGACGATGCGGCCGTCGGGATGGTAGGTGGCCAGCAGGGTGTCCCAGTACAGGGAGGGCTGCAGGATCACGCCGAGGCCCTCGGAGCGGATCGTCATGTCCCGGGACAGGTCCGACTCGAGGGTCAGGCCGTTCCAGCGGGCCGAGGGATGCAGGGCCGCGATTCCGGCGTACAGGCCCTGGCGGGTCAGCAGGCTTGACCGCCAGGAGGTTTCGGCCTGGAATCCGGACAGGAGGCGGGGCCAGGCGGAGGTGATCAGGCTGTCGTAGGCGCTGCGCAGGGAGTGCTCGAGGACGGTCCAGGCCTCGGCGTCGCGGGCGGCCAGGTGCCGGGTCCAGGCGATGTCGGGCCGGTCGAACGCTACGAGCTGGCGCAGCTCGTTCTCGGCGCGGGCCCGGGGAGTGGCGAGCACCAGGTCCAGGCCGTCCTCCAGGTCCTGGCTGGGTGGGTCAAGGAACAGGGGGCCGGCGCCCTGCGGGGATATCAGGTTGAGCAGGGGATAGGCCGTGCGGGGTAGGTCGCGACCGGCCTGGCGCCGCCACGGGGTCAGGACAGCGTGCGGATCCCGGCGCTGCAGCATGCTCAGCGCCAGGCTGAGCTCCAGCAGGGGCATCGGCCGGTCGGCGATCGTGGTGCGCAGAAAGTCTTCGGCGGTGAAGTGGATCCGCAGCACCATCGGACGACCCCCAGGACGACGTTTCAGCCGTGGCTGAAAGCATTGCACGCCCTTCCCGGCGCCGGACAGCCTGAGCGAAAACCATCGTCGAAGGAGCTTGAGATGCGTCGCTGGGTAACGGTCACGATGGCCACGGCTCTGCTGGTGGGAGCGGGAACGAGCGCTCAGGCGGCCGATGACGGATGGACGCCGGTCCCGGTGCAGCCGTTCGAGCGGGCCGCCGGGGTGGTGTGCGACTTCGCGGTGAAGGGTGACCCCATCGTCGCCGACATCAAGAAGCGCACGCTGACGAGGTATCCGGACGGCACGGTCCGCAGCGAGCTCTGGACCGGGCCGCTGGTCTACCGGGTGACCAACGAGTCCACCGGAGCTCAGACGACACTCGACGGAAGCTCCAGTGCGATCATCACTTACAACAAGGACGGCTCCTCCAAGTGGTACCTCAGCGGTCCCCTGGGCGTGGCGATCCCCGAGGGTAAGAGCAACCTGCCCCGTGGTCTGTGGCAGGTCGACGGACCGGCCTACACGCTGACCCTGTCCGCGACGGGCTTTGAGACCCTCAACAAGGGGCCCCGCACGACCACCGAGAACATCTGCAGTCGGCTGGACCCCTTGCGTTGAGTAATCAGGCTGCGCTGTAACACTTCCAACTGTTGACGTCGTTGGGGTCGCTGGAGTGCGACAGCACTCCGGCGGTGGTGCGGTACTGCCAGGCGCAGGCCTGGTCCATGCTCAGTCCCACGTGAACGCCGTCCTGAGTGACGCACTTCCAGCTGCCGGCGGTGTCACCGTCACGGCTGACGCCCTTGTCGCCGATGGACCTGCAGTACGCGTCCAGGTCCACCCCGCCGAGGTCCCGGTCAGCCGGGGCGCTGGTCAGGGTCACGGTGACGGTGGTGGTACCGCGGGGCAGAGTCACGGTGCCATTGACGGCGTCCACGGTTCCGGCTGACGTGGCGGCGATGTTACCGATGAAAGCGGGTACCGAGAACTGAACCCCGCCGGCCGGGGCGTCACCGGAGAGCGCGAGGCTGACGGTCTTGCCGGTGCTGGTCAGGCTCACGCCCATCCGCTGGTTCCCGGTGATCGGGTAGTTGCTGGCCTTGACCGTCCGCCCGGGGGCGAGCCATTCGTTCGGGATGCCCCGGCCCACAATGACTTGCCCGTCACCCTTCTCCGCGATCAGCGAGTCGAGCAGGACCTTGGAATTGTTGGCCTGACCCCACATGTGCGGACTGGAACCGGTTCCGGCGGTGGCGTGCGCCCCTGGGGTCCAGCTCGTCGGGCCGGCCGTGGGGATGCCCTCCCACCAGGAGTAGGGCCCGCTCTGGGTGTTGTTGATCATGAACAGGTAGTCGTAGATGCCTTCGCTGCGGTACTTCTTCCCGGCCAGGGCCGCCTCTCCGTAGCCGGCGTTGTAGGCCGTGCTGTAGCCCGGGTATCCCCCGTAGGTGTGGGCGGGCAGCCCGGACAGGTGGGCGAAGCCGGCCTGGTAGGTGGCGTCGAGCAGGGTGGCCATCGGGCCGGTCGGGTCGGCCCCGAACAGGAGACCGTCCCAGTTCCAGCGTCCGAACAGCAGGCTGGAGGCCCAGTTCGCGTCATTGGTGCTGCCGAAGCACCGGTTGGCGGCGTTCGGGACATCGACGGCGCAGGGCACGTACGAAAGATTGTTCGCTGAGACGGTCGCCTGCAGTTCTTTGTTCACGGCGGCGAAGAGTGTGGCGTATTCGTTCTTGGCCCAGGCGGTTTCGGTGGTGTTGCCCAGGCGCTCGCTGATGTAACGGTAGGCCAGCAGTCCGGTGAGCGCGGATTGATCGTCCACCGTCCAGTTTCCCTGGCTGTCGACGGCGTTCGAGGTCTTCATCGTGCCGCCCGGCCCGGTGGCCGCGGTCTGGATGGCGTGGGCGCCGGCCCTGAGGTCGGCGAAGTGGGCCGAGACGTACTGGGTGTCCCCGGTCTTCTCCAGGTAGAGAGCCCAGGGCCAGCTGAACTTGTACCCGGCGTCCGGGTACTCGTTCTGGAAGAGGGTCGCCAGGTAGGCCTTGGCGTTGCCCAGGTCGCCCTGCTCGAACAGGTTGGCCAGGATCCCGACCAGATCGTGGTCGAACAACCGGTCGTAGTTGTTCTCACCCACGTTGAGGTTGTTGCCGTCCTTGACGATCTGGGTGTAGATGAAACCGGCCTTGTAGGCGTCGTTCAGGCGCTGATCGGGCACGTCGATCTGCGCAATCGCGGCCAGCCGGCCGTCCCAGTACGACGTCATGTGCTGGTAGTGGGCGTCGTAACCACCGGCGGCGACCAGGCTGGTGTCGGAAGGCCAGGCGTAGCCGGCCCCGAACCGGTCCACCGCCATGACGTAGTCGTGGTTGACGGTCTGCCCGGCCGCCACCGTGTTCGACGCCGGGTTCAGCGGCAGCAGTGAACCCGAGGGGGCCGGGTCCAGGGTGTGCGCGGCGGTGTCGTGGTTGTGCACGCTCACCCGCGAGTACACGGCGACGAAGTCGTTGCCGCCCACGGTCGTCCGGTCGCCGAAACTGGTGATCGTGACCGTCGAGGAGTCCCGCTCGAACCGGGTGACCAGGGCCGGATAGTAGCCGCCGGCGTTCGACCACTGCACGGTCGCCGGGTTGCTGTAGATCCCGAAGCGGACGTTCACGTTCTTGCCGGCCCGGACGTCGAAACTGCCGTCCTGGTGGGCGATGACCGCGTCCTGATCGCCCTCCCAGCCGATCACGCCGCTGTCGGTCTGGGTGAGGGCCGCGCGAGCCGCCGGGGCCGCCACGACCTGGCTGGTCAGAAGGGCGCCGGCCATCAGGATCAGGGTGGCGCCGGCCATCCTGCGCAGGGGCCGCCGGGGAATGGACGTCATCGTCGCTCCTTGCGTGCGGTGAAGGGGAGCGGGTCGGCTCCCATAATTTGCGCGCTCAAATCGGTTTTGTGAGGCAACCACGACGGCCTTCGGGCTGTCAACAAACAGCGGCCGAGCGGTCAGCCGCGGCCGGGGGCCGGTCCGGCGCTGGAGGAGCGGATGATCAGCTGGGTACGCAGCAGTTCGCCGGTAGGACGGGCTGATTGCGGACGCAGCAACGCGGCGACGACGCGTTGGCCCACCTGTTCGATCGGCTGGCGAACGCTGCTGAGGTTCAGGGCGGCCGCCGTCGGGGTGTCGTCGAAGCCGACGATCGCGAGATCGCGGCCCACGGTCAGCCCCCACTGCTGGGCCGCCTGGACGGCCCCCACCGCGAGGGTGTCGCTGCCGGTGACGATCGCGGTGGGCGGGTCCGGGCGTTCAAGCAGTTGGAAGGTGGCCCTGATCGCGTCCGGCACCGCGTCCGGGCTGTGCACCTGCAGCTCCTCGCGCCCGGCGGCCAGCCCTAGGCGCTGTATCGCCTCGGCCCAGCCCTCCGCGCGTCGGTCCCCGATCGTGCTGCCCTCCGCCCACCCCAGGTAGGCGATCCGGCGATGGCCGCGATGGGCCAGATGCGTCACGGCGTCGCCGATCCCGGTGACCCCGTCCACGTCGATCCAGGAGTAGGTGTCGGTGTCGGTCCGGGTCCGGCCGAACGCCACGAAGGGCACCCCCAGGCCGAGCAGGGCGGCCGGGCGCGGGTCGGCGGCCGTCACGTCGTACAGCACGAAGGTGTCCGCCGTGCCCCCGCGGTGCATGCGGGTCATGCCGGCGATCTCCGCCTCGGGGTGGGCGGCCGGGAAGAGCACCAGGTGGTGGTCGGCGGCCTGACCGGCCTCGGCCAGGGCGTGCAGGAACCGGTCGTGGATCGAGGCCAGCGCGCCGGGGGCCAGGGGCTGGATCCGGTAGCCGATCATCCGGGACGCATTGCGGGCCAGTGACTGGGCCTGCCGGTTGGGCTCGTAAGACAGCAGGCGAACGTATCTTTCGACCTTCTCCCGGGTGGCGGGCCGGACCTTCTCCGGCGCGTGCAGAACGTTGGACACGGTCTGCCGCGAGACGCCGGCGGCCCGGGCCACGTCCATCAGGGTCGGCGCGCCGGGCAGTGCGGCCGGGTGCTCGGATTCCGCCATGCCCTCACCTTGGAGTCGGGACGCTGTTGGAGCGGTCAAACGTATCAACCGGATCCTTCGGCCGGGGGGCTCATCAGGAGGAACGACGCCGAGGTCGGCTCCGTCAGCGCAAGCACCAGGCCCACCGCCACCAGCACGGCCGCGGTCACCCCGTGGATGGGCCGGCCCGATCGAGAACGGCGAGAACGTCCGCCAGGCGCTCGATGCTCTCCTGGGTGATCGGGTCCAGAATCAGCTGAAGGTGGCGGGCGCCGGCTGCGGCCAGAGCGGCCAGATGCCCGGCGATCTCCTCCGGCGTGCCCTGCACCGGCCGGACCGGCGCGTTGTAGCTGCTGTCGCCCATCACCCGCCCCTGACCACCGGGGAAGGCCACCAGGACCGCGGCCGTCGCCTCCGCCGGGTACCCCATCGCGTCCACCCGCTCCTTTAGCGCCGCGAAACCCTCGACGGTATTGCCGTACCCGCTCCACCAAACGTTCCACGAAGTGACGTGGGGCAGGCCGATACCGAGCATCCGCGGGCCGGTGGAACCGAGCATCAGGGGAATTCCGCCGGGCCGGACCGGAGCCGGGTCGAGCACGCAGTTCTCCACGTCGTAGAACTCGCCGTGGAAATCGATCCGCCCTTCGGCCAGCAGCGTCCGGATGATCGTGAAGGCTTCGCCGAATCGCGAAACCCTCTGGTCGAAGGGAAAACCGAAGGCCCGGTACTCCCGCTCGTTCCAGCCCGCCCCCAGGCCGAGGATCAGGCGGCCACCGGAGATCGCGTCCACCGTGGCCGCCTGCTTGGCCAGCATGGCCGGGGCGTGGAAGCCGGTCGAGGCCACCAGCGGTCCCAGTTCCACCCGCTCGGTGACGGCGGCCAGGGCGGCCAGCGACGTCCAGACCTCCCAAGGACCCCGGGTGACGCCGCCGGGCAGGTCGTAGAGCAGGTGATCGCCCAGCCAGAGCGAGTCCAGCCCGACCGCCTCGACCGCGCGGGCCATGGCAAAGAGCTCGGGCCAGGTGGTGGCGCGTTCGACTTCGGGCAGCTGGACGCCGATCCGGCACGGTCTGGGCATGTCGTGCAGGCTACTGCCCGCAAACCCGCTCTCGGCGGCGTTATCAACTCGTTACATATTCGGTGTCGTTGCTCGGGGGTGCCCACGACGTCTTAAGGGGTGAGTGACTCTTCGCGAGGAGGGCCCCGGCCGGGGTCCGGCGACGAGTGAGAAGCCTTATCTCAGAGGGAGATCCCGTGTCCATCCTGTCCCGCACGCGTCTTGGTGTCGCTCTGGCGGCCTCGGTGGCTGCCGCCGGCGCCCTGGTCGCCGTAGGTGCTGGGTCTACGTCAACGCGGACTCGAAGAAGTTCGGCTCGGTGGACGTGCTGCTGCAGTTCTCGGCGAAGAAGTGGCACGTCAAGGACTTCGGTACGGCTGAGGTCGGGTGCGGTACGGCCCCGAAGAAGCTGCTGAAGGCTCTGGACCAGAACTGCCCGGGCTGGGTCTACGTCAACGCGGACTCGAAGAAGTTCGGCTCGGTGGACGTGCTGCTGCAGTTCTCGGCGAAGAAGTGGCACGTCAAGGACTTCGGTACGGCCGAGGTCGGCTGCGGTACGGCCCCGAAGAAGCTGCTGAAGGCGCTGGGCCAGCACTGCTAGACCGGTCGCCGCGGAACAGCGCCGGGGTGTCCTGCGCTGTTCCGTTCAGACCGGCGAGATCCTTCCTCTCGCCCTGAGGAAGGATCGGTGCTGTGGTGGAGATGAAGCGGGACGATTTCGAGCAGCTGGTGTCGCTCGCTCTCGACGAGATCCCGCGGGAACTGACGCGGCAGATGCGGAACGTTGTCATCCTGGTGGAGGACGAGGCGCCGCAGGGCGGGCCCGAGCTGCTGGGCCTGTACGTGGGAACTCCGCTGACCGAGCGCGGCGAGTGGTGGGCGGCGGGCAGTCTTCCGGACCGGATCCTGATCTTCCGCAATCCGATCCTGCGGATGTGCGCGAACGAGCAGCAGGTGGCGCAGGAGGTGCGGGTCACCGTCCGGCACGAGGTGGCTCATCACTTCGGCATCAGCGATGCGCGGTTGCATGAGCTCGGGTGGGGCTGAGAGCAGACCGAAGGGCCCGGCGTCGGAATGACGCCGGGCCGGCGGAACACCGGTCTCAGACCAGTCCGCCCATCACGGGGTCGGTGATGCTCTCCTTGCCGTTCTCGAGATGCCCCGCGTACTGAATCTCGAATCCCGTTGCGCCCGAGACGGTCAGCGTGACGTCATACCAACCGCGCGTGCGTCCCAGGGCATGGTCCCAGGTCTTTCGGGCACTGGCCCCCACTCGCAGGGAAGTGGTCTTGGCGGTGTACCGGTCCTTGATCGCGATGGTCACCGGGCTGGATCCGGTATTGCGCGCTTCAAGGCGCAGTTCCAGGTCCGAGGCGGTGTAGTCGGCGCTGATCTCGACGGCCTTCTTCGATCCGCCGGCGAAGTGCCGGTAGAACCCGTTCGGGCCGTGCACCTCGAGGTCGTAAGTGCCGTCCGCACCCGTCGTCCACGCGTCACTCATCCGCAGGCCGGGCTGGATCGTGAAACTGCGCGGCTCATGGGCCGGATCGGTGGACCAGACCTGAAGGACGGCCGTCGCGTCGCCGGAGTTGCGGAAATTGATGACGTACGTGGCATCGTCGAGGTGACCGTCGGCGTGCAGTGCGTACGGGAGGGCGCGAGCCGGGCGGACGCCGTGTTCCTGCTTGGGGAGGGCGGGATCGGCCGGGGGAACGGGCACCAGGTCGGGCTGGCGGGTCAGGTCGGCGGGCTTGAAATCGTCCGTTTCAGGTAGGTTCACCCGTCCGCGATTCGGGTGATGGAAGTCGAAGGCGCTGGTCAGGTCCCCGGTGACGGCGCGCCGCCAGGGAGTGATGTTCGATTCGATCAGGTCCTTGTTCTTGCCCGCGAAGCGGGCCTCCAGGAAGCGGATGAGGGACGTGTGATCGAACAATTGCGAGTTGACCCAGCCGCCGCGGGTCCAGGGCGAGACGATCACCATGGGCACGCGAAGTCCGAGACCGTACGGCCCGGCGGGGTTGTCGGTCGTCCCCGGGAAGATCTCGTTGACGGTTGAGACGGTCGACTTGCCCTGCGCGGACGACTGGGGCGGCGTCGGCGGCACGAGGTGGTCGAAGAAGCCGCCCTCCTCGTCGTAGGTGATGAACAGGGCCATCTTCGACCAGATCTCGGGTTCCGAGGCCAGGATGTCGATCACCTGGTCGACGTACCAGGCGCCGAAGTCGGGCGTCCAGTTGGGGTGCTCGGTGAACGCCTCGGGGGCGACGATCCAGGTCACCTCGGGCAGCCGGTGCGCCTTGACGTCGGCGCGGAAGTCGGCGAGCAGCTTCTCCGGATCGCGACCCTGCGCGTTGATGCTGGTCCCGGTCCGGGCCTTGTCCGCCAGAGGGCTTCCCGCCGCGGCGTTCTGGTACTGGTGGAAGTACAGCAGGGAGTTGTCGCCGTAGTTCCCGATGAACGGGTCCGAGGTCCAGCCCCAGGAACCGGCCTTGGTCAGGCCGGTTCCGGTGTCCTGATAGATCTTCCAGGAGACGCCGTTGCGTTCCAGCCGCTCGGGGTAGGTGCTCCAGTCGTACCCGGCTTCCGCGTTGGTGACCACCGGTCCGCCGCCCTTACCGTCGTTGCCGACCCAGCCCGTCCACATGTGGTAGCGGTTGGGGTCGGTCGGGCCGAGCAACGAGCAGTGGTAGTTGTCGCAGACGGTGAAGGCGTCGGCCAGCGCGAACTGGTAGGGCAGATCGTCGCGGGTGTGGTGGGTCATCGTCTGGACGCCCTTGTTCGGCACGTACGCGTCGTACCGGCCACCGTTCCAGGCCGCGTGCCCGTCCTTCCAGCCGTGCGGCGGGTCGGGCAGGAAGGTCTTGCCCACGTCGGGAACCTCGGGCCGGAAGGGCAGCAGTTCGCCCTCCCCGTCCGGCTGGTGCCAGACGCTCTTGCCGTTCGGCAGTTTCACCGGATGCGGGTCGGCGAAACCGCGCACGCCGCGCAGGGTGCCGAAGTAGTGGTCGAAGGACCGGTTCTCCTGCATCAGGAAGATGACGTGCTCGACGTCCGCAATGCTGCCGGTGCGGTTGTTCGCCGGGATGGCCAGCGCCTTGCCCAGGTTGCCGGGCAGGGCCGCGGCCACCGCGGGCAGACCCGCCATCTGGAGAAACGCCCGACGATCGAATTCGGCCATGAATGCACTCCTGGCTGCCCGAGGTGGTGTCCCGAAAGAGTCAATGGGGGACGCTAGGGGGCGGCTGTGACACGGAGGCGACGAGGACCCCACGGGGAGACAACCATCGTTCAGACAGTGGGGAGAATGCCGCCGTCCACCCGGTACTGCGCCCCGGTGAGCCATTTCGCCCGGGGGGAGGCCAGGAAGGCGATCATCTCGGCCACGTCCTCCGGGTCGCCCGGCTGCCCCATCGGCAGCTGCACGCCGTCCACGACCTGTTTCACGAAGGTCGGGCCGTCGATGCCCTGCTGATCGGCGATCTGGGTCAGGTGCTGCTCGGCTCCTTCGGTGAGGACGAAGCCGGGCACCACGCAGACCACCCGGACCTGCGGGGCGACCTCGAGGGCGAGCTCCCGGCTGTAGGCGTTCAGGGCCGCCTTGGCCGCTGTGTAGGAGGCCTCCCGCTGCAGGGGCAGATGGCTGGAGATCGAGGAGACGTGCACGACCACGCCGGAACCGCGCTCGACCATCCCGGGGACCAGGGCCCGGTCCAGGCGGACGGCGTTGAGCAGGTTCATGTCGAGGTCCGCGAGCCAGGACGCGTCGGTGCGCTGCAGCGTCGGCGCCGGGGCGCTGGCGGCGGCCGCGTTGTTGACCAGGATGTCCACCCCGCCGACAGCATCGGTGACGCGTTCGGCCAACCGGGCCACCCCGTCCTCACTTGAGAGGTCTGCAGGGATGAAGGTGGCCGGCAGTTCGCCGACCGGCGCGCTGCGGGCGGTGGCCAGGACGGTCGCGCCGGCGGCGGCGAAGCGCCGGACCGTGGCCGCGCCCAGCCCCCGGGTGCCTCCGGTGACCAGGACGCGCAGGCCGTTCAGGTTCTCGTCCGGATAGCTCATGGGGATGCTCCTCGACTAAGGTGAGTGGGACTCCGGAAAGCATCGCACAAACGGAGTGGCACTCACCTTAAGGAGTTCATGGTGCCGTCGTCACACCCCGTCCGGGCTCTGCGGGCCGATGCCCGCCGCAATCGTGAGGCCCTGCTGGCGGTCGCCCGGGCGGCTTTCCTGGCGGACGATTCCGACCTGGGCGTGGACGAGATCGCCCGGCGGGCAGGGGTTTCCGTCGGTACGCTGTACCGGCACTTCGAGACCCGCGAGGCTCTCGTCGAAGAGGTCTGGCGGGCCGAGGTCGACGCCCTGTGCGCTGCTCCGGCCCAGTTGCTGGCCCAGCACGCTCCCGATCAGGCCCTGCGGGAGTTCCTGCTCCTGATCGTGGATCACGCGGCGGTCGGCAAGGGGATGTCCGATGCGCTGCAGAGCCTGATGGCTACCGATTCCGCCGTTTTCGACGATGCCCGGATGCGGATGGCCGAGGCCCTGGACCAGGTGCTGACCGCGGGGGTCGCAGCCGGCCGGATCCGGGAGGGGGTCGCCGGGCGGACCGTGCTGCGGGCCATCGGGGCGGTCTGCGGAATGAGTGCCATCGAGGGCTGGCAGAAGGAGGCCGTCCAGATCACCACGATCCTGTACGACGGGCTCCGGAAGAGCGACTGAGCTCTAGGCTGGAGACGTGAGCTCATATCCACGGTTGGTCAACACCGTTCTTGACGCCACCGACGCGCGGGCGCTGGCCGAGTTCTACCGCCAGTTGCTGAATCTGAACTACCGGCCCGGTGACGAGGGCACCGATGACGCCGACTGGCTCGTACTGGTCACCGCGGAAGGGCAGCGGATCCTGGCCTTCCAGAAGACCGAGACGCTGCACCGCACCACCTGGCCCTCGCCCGACGTGCCGATGCAGATGCATCTGTGCTTCCAGGTCGACGAGCCCGCCGACCTGGATGTGCAGCGCGGGCGGGCAGAAGCTCTGGGCGCGACGCTGCTGCTGCACCGCACGGATGAGCCGGATGAGCCTCTGTACGTGCTCGCCGATCCGGCCGGTCATCCGTTCTGCCTGTACACGCATCCGAACGGTTCGCACGACTGACGCGAAGAGCGGCTCCCGCGAGTGCGGGAGCCGCTCTTTCGGAGGCCTCTATCAGGCGGGTTCCTCGGTGGACCGGGAGTCGGTCAGGGTGAGCGCACCACCCGCGGCCACCAGTCCGACCACGACCGCGACGATCGCGTAGGTGATCCGCTCGCCGTGGAAGAAGGACGCCACCAGGTCGTGGCTCCAGGTCCCGGCCGGCAGCCGGGTGGTGACCAGGGCGGCGATCAGGGTGCCGACCAGCGCGGTGCCGATGCTGGTGCCGACCTCCTGGGCGGTGTCGTTCAGCGCCGTCCCGATCGAGGTGCGGTTGGCCGGCATCGCGTCGACCAGGGCGATCGCGCAGATCGTCATGATCGTGCGCAGGCCGATGGTCATCCCCACCATGGCGACCGCGATCGCCGCGTAGCCGTGGTCGACGCCCCAGGCCAGCCCGGCCAGCGACCCGGCCAGGAACCCGGCCCCGACCAGGCAGGCGATCCGGTGGCCGAAGCGTCGCACCAGCCATTCGGACAGCGGGGTGGCGGCCAGCATGGTCGCGATCATCGGGAGGTTGGCCAGGCCGGCCCGGACCGGGCTCCAGCCGTAGGCGTACTGGAAGTGCAGGATCAGCCCGAACATCACGCTGGCCATGGCGATCGCGGTGCCGGCCTGGGCAATGGTGGCGCCGCGGACGGTGCCGTTGGAGAAGAGCTTCAGGTCGAGCATCGGGGCGGCGCTGCGACGCTCGTGCCGCACGAAGGCGACCGCTCCGGCCACCGCCCCGGCGATCGCGGCCAGCGTGGGCAGGGAGAGCCAGCCGTACTCGATCCCGCTGGTCAGGGAGTAGCAGGCCAGGCCGATGGTGATCACGCTGAGCACCGCGCCGGGCAGGTCCAGGGTGTCGTCGGTCAGGTCCTGACGGCGGTCGGCCGGGACGCCCAGGCGGACGCCGATGCCGGCGATCAGCGCGATCGGGGCGTTGATCAGCAGCAGCCACTGCCAGTCGATGTGCGCCAGGGCGGTGCCACCGAGCAACGGGCCGAGCACGAACCCGGACATCCCGACCATGATCATCACGGTCATCGCCCGCATCCGCAGGGCCTGGTCCTCGAACAGGCGGAAGACCAGGGAGTTGGTGATCGGGGCCATCGCCGCGGCGGCCAGGCCCAGTCCGGCCCGCAGGGCGATCAGCTGCCAGGTCTCGGAGACCGCGACGACGGTCAGGCTCATCAGGCCGAACACGGTCAGCCCGACCAGCAGGACCCGGCGTCGGCCCAGGCGGTCGGCCATTGAGCCGGCCGTGAGCAGCAGGCCGCCGAAGGTCAGCGAGTAGGCGCCGGTGACCCACTGCAGCGCGGTGGTGCCGCCGCCGAGGTCACGGCCGATGGTCGGCAGGGCGATCGAGAGCAGCGTGTTGTCGACCATCTCGACGAAGAAGGCCAGGCAGAGGGCGGCCAGCGGGATCCAGGCGGCGCCCAGAGAGGTGTAGGTGTTCGAGGCGGAGGGGGCCTGGGGGGAGATCTCAGGCGAGGCGGTGGTGGTCACGGTCGCCCCTTTCTGGACGGACGCCGCACCGGTTCGGGCGGGGCGCGGCGTTCGGGGATCGGAAGATTCGCAGGGGCACGGCGTGCCCGACATCGAGCATCAGCGCGGCGGCTGTCAGGCGGCGCACGCCGGGCTGTCATCGATCCTCAGGGCGCTGTCAGCCGTCGTAAGGGGTCCTTACGGGGGTCCGCCGGGTGTGCATAAGGTAGGTCAGGGCTGCGAATATGCGGCGAATTCCGCATTCGGCCGGCTGTTCTGCGTTGCCACCATCGAGACATGCTTCTTATGGGTGGTCCGGAGATGTGGCTCGAGCAGCACCTTCGGGAAACGGAAGAGCTTCGCAAGAGGGTGGCGCACGCCCACCCGAGGGTTTCGCAGGCTCCGAAGCGCCGTCGGGGCCGGTGGAGGTTCGGCGCCACCTGGTCGGGCCCGGGGGTGCTGGCCCGACCGGCCCGCAGAAGGGCGTGAGATGCTGGATGTCGTGAGTGGTCAGGTCAACGCCACCCGATTGGTGGGGCGTAAGGGGTACCTGGCCGCGCTGCGGGGCGACCTGGAGCAGCTGCGGGCGGGGGAGTCGTCGACGGTTCTGATCGGCGGCGAGGCCGGGGTGGGCAAGTCCCGCCTGATCGAGGAGTTCTGCGGTTCGCTCGAGGAACAGGTGATCATCGGTCACTGCCTCGAGCTGGGCGAGGAGGGCCTGCCCTACGCCCCGTTCGCCGACGCCCTGCGCCAGCTCGTGCACCGGGACGGCCGGGCCGTCCTGGACGGGATGGATCACGAATTCGCCCGCCTGCTCCCGGCTCTGGGCTCGGCCGAGGGCGGGGACCGGCGGCGGGGGCGGTTCTTCGACGTGGTGGCCGCGCTTTTCGAGCGGGTCTCCGAACCGCGGCCGCTGGTCCTGGTGCTGGAGGATCTGCACTGGGCCGACCGGTCCACCCGCGACCTGCTGGACTTCCTGGTCCGGGGCGCCCGCCTGCCCCGGGTGCTCCTGCTGGGCACCTATCGCAGCGACGAGCTGCACCGTGGTCATCCGCTCCGGCCCTACCTGGCCGAACTCGACCGGGTCCGGGGGGTGCGCCGGTTCGAGCTGGAACGACTGGACCACGACGACATCGCCGAGATGCTGGCGCAGCTGCTGGGTCCCGGACTGAAGCCGGCCGTCGTCGACGACATCGCCGAGCGCACCCAGGGAAACCCGTTCTTCATCGAGCAACTCACGGTCGGCGACTCGGCGGCCGGCGTGATCCCCGCCAACCTGCGCGACCTGCTGCTGACCCGGGTCGACGCGCTGAACGAGGTGGCCCAGAAGATCGTGCGGGTGGCCGCGGTCGGCGGCACCCGGTTCGGTCATCTCCTGCTCAGCCGGGTCTGCGAGAACGACCAGCTGGAAACGGTGCTGCGCGAGCTGGTCACCCTGCAGCTGGTGATCCCGGACGCGGAGGACGGCTACGTCTTCCGGCACGCCCTGGTGCGCGAGGCGGTGTACGAGGACCTGCTGCCGGGCGAGCGCACGCGGCTGCACGCGCGCTACGCCCAGGTGATCGAGGCCGAACCGCGGCTGGTGCCCGCCGGGCGGGCCGCGGCCGAGCTCTCCCATCACTGGCTGGCCGCCCGCAACGACCGCAAGGCCCTGCTGAGCGCCAAGCACGCCGCCGACGAGGCCGCCCGGCGCCACGCCTACGCCGAGCAGGCCGGGCTGCTGGAGCGGGTGCTGGAGCTGTGGGAACGGGTCGAGGACTGCGGTTTCGGGTACGCCGACCTGCTGGAGGAGACGGCGATCGCCTCGATCCAGGCCGGGTTCGACAAGCGCGGACTCAAGCTCACCCGCGCCGCGCTGGCCGAACTCGACCACGACCGGGAGCCGCTGCGGGCGGCCCGGCTGCTGCTTCGCCGGGCCAAGCTGCTGCGCAACGCGGGCTCCAGCAACGGCATTCCGGAGCTGCGCCGGGCCCAGGCGTTACTGGGCCAGGTGGCCGACGCCCGCGAACGCGTCCAGCTGACGGCCGACGTGGTCCAGATCCTGCTCTGCGAACACGACCAGGGCAGCGCCGTGGTCGCCCGCGAGGTGCTGGCCGAGGCCGGTGGGCTGGGCGACCTGGCGATCAACGTGGCCGCCCAGTTCGCCGTCGGCGAGACCACCGCCGGGCGCCTGCCGATCGCCGAGACGCTGCCCGCCAAGCAGGCGCTCGCGGACCGGGCCCGGGCCGCCGGCGATCTGCCCGCGCTGGCTCAGGCCCTGGTCAGCGTGTCCGACGGGCTCTTCGGGGTGGGCCGTTACCAGGACTCCGCCGACGCGGCCGCCGAAGGCGTGTCCTACGCCGACCGGTCCGGCGTCAGCCGGACCAGCGGCATCACCCTGCTGGCCAACCACGCCGAGGCGCTGCTGGCCCTGGGCCGCTGGGAGGAGGCCGACGCCCAGCTGGCCCGCTCGGCCCGGCACGACCCACCCGGCATCCGCAGCCTGCCCTGGCTCACCCTGCGGGCCCAGCTGCTCCAGGCCCGGGGCGACGCCGGCGCCGAACTGCTGACCAGCCGGGCGCTGGCCTTCCTCAGCAAGCCCTTCCTGCCGTCCCAGCCCCGCCTGGTGCTGCTGAACCTGCGGATTCTCGCCGCGCTGCGCCTGGATGATCCGCAGGAACTGAAGGCGGCCACCCAGGCCGGCCTGGAGGATTCGGAGATCGCCCAGCAGCCCCGATACGGCTGGCCCCTCCTGGCCGGCGCCGCCGAGGCCGCTCAACGGCTGGCCGACCCCGAACTGATCGACCGGGTTCGACACGCGAGCACGAGCGTCCCCTGCCGATACCCGGCCGAGCACGCTTACGCGGCGCAGACCACCGCCATCCTGGAGGGTGGCCGTCATCGGTGGCTGGACGCGGTCGCGGCCTGGCGGTCCGACGGCCAGCACTATCCACTGGCCCTGGCCCTGCTGGGCCTGGCCTCCGCCGAGGCCGAGGGCGGAGACCGGGCCGCGGCGATTTCCGCGGTGAGTGAGGCCATCTCGATCGCCAAGGCGCTGGGCGCAAGCGAACTCACGCTGTCCGCCGAGACCCTGGCCCGGCGTATCGGCCGCCGCTCCGGCCCCGATCCCGGCTCCCTGACCTCGCGCGAGCGTGAGGTGCTGGGCCTGGTCGACAGCGGCCGGAGCAACAACCAGATCGCCCAGACGCTCTACATCTCGCCGAAGACGGTCAGCGTCCACGTCTCCCGGATCATCGCGAAGCTGGAAGTCAGCAACCGGGGCGAGGCGGCGGCCACGGCGCGCCGGTTGGGGCTGCTGAACTGAGCTGAACCGGCCCATGCTGGACCCATGACGCACGAGCGCTACGCCGTCCCTGCCGTGGTGGCCGCCAAAGCCCGGGCCTGCGGGGCGATCGGCGAACGGTGGCTGCGGGATCTGCCGGAAACCGTGGCGTTTCTGGAGAAAGCCTGGGACGTTCGGGTCGGCCCCCGGATCGCCGCCGGAACGGCGTCGTTCGTGGCCCGTGCGGTCACCCTCTCCGGGCAGGACGTCATCGTCAAGATCGCGGTCCCGGACGGCGAGGTGGACCAGGAAGTGAGGACGCTGGCCGCGGCTCAGGGCCAGGGGTACGTCCGGTTGCTGGCCGGCGATCCGGATCATCACGCCCTCCTTCTGGAACCCCTCGGCCCGTCCCTGGACCGGTGTCGGGTTGCGCGACTGGAGTTCTCAGCTCCTGGCCGCGAGCTCCCCGCAGGATCTGCTGCGGGCCTGCGCCCGGCGCCTGGCCGCGGCCACCGGGCTGGACCCGGTGGCGATCTGGGAGTGGGCCTTCGTCGAGCGGGTCAGTACCGGTCTCTACTGCCGGTCGCTGGGGCAGGACGAGCTGGCCCGCCCGTTCCTGGACAGTGCGGCCCGGCTGGTGGGGTGAGGGGCCCGGCTCAGCCGAGGCCGAACTGCGCCTTCATCGTGGAGTAGAAGCCCTCGTCGCCGGCCGCCCGGCGGGCGGCCAGAATCTGCTCGGCGTCCGCCCCGGCCTCGAACCGCAGCCGGTCGGTGCGGTCGGTGGCGGCCGCGTAGACCACCTCGGCGATCTTCTCGGGGGCCGACCCGGCGGCCATCATCGGGCCGAGCCCGGCCAGGGTGTCGGCCACCAGCTGCTGGTACTCGCCGAGCGCGGGGTCGTTGCTGAAGTCGAGGGAGCGGCCGCCGAAATCGGTTGTCATGCCGCCCGGTTCGACGATCTTGACCCGGGCCCCGATCGCGGCCAGCTCGTACTGCAGAGCCTCGGACAGTCCTTCCAGGGCGAACTTGGAGCCGTGGTAGAGCGCCCCCAGGGGGAAGGTGATGCGCCCGCCGACCGACGAGACGTTCACGACCGTTCCCGACCCGTTGGCGCGGAAGTGTGGGAGGACGGCCTGGGTGGTGCTGAGCACCCCGAGCACGTTGACCGCGAACTGGCGCTGGATCTTCTCCTGCGGGGTGGCCTCCAGCGGTCCGTAGGCCCCGTAGCCGGCGTTGTTCACCAGGACGTCGATCCGCCCGAACCGGTCCAGGCCGGCCGCGACCGCTGCCTGGACGGAGGCCGGATCGGTGACGTCGAGGGTGGTCACCAGCACGTTCTCCAGGGCGGTGAGCTCGGTCTCGGTGGCGGTCGAGCGCATGGTCGCGATGACGTTCCAGCCGCGGGCCTGGAACAGCTTGGCGGTGGCGCGGCCCAGGCCGGTCGAGGTGCCGGTGACGAGGACGGTGTTGCTCATGGCGAGCTCCTTGGGTGTGGGTTCCTTAAGTGGTACTGGGTACCGCTAAATGAATTCACTACCGCTTGAAGAAGTCAAGCCCGAATGTGCACTGAGGCCCGCAAGTGGAATGTGGTGCCGGATCGAGGTACCGTGCTGGGATGACGACGGATGCCGGCCAGCGCCCCGTCCGAGGGGGCGCGCGCGAACTCGCCCGGCGCGCGATGACGGCCCAGATCGCCGACATGGCTCTGGACCTGTTCCTCGAGCGCGGGTACGACGCGACCACGGTGGAGGACATCTGTGCCGCCGCCGGAATCGGGCGGACCAGCTTCTTCCGCTACTTCAAGTCCAAGGAAGACGTGCTCATGCGCGACTTCGCGGCCATGGACGCGCTGATCCTGGAGGAGCTGCGCCGGCGCCCGGACAGCGAGTCGGCCTGGACGGCGCTGTGTCACGCAATAGAGCCGCTGGCCGCTGCCTACACCGGCGCCGATGTCCGGTTCCGGCAGGCGCTACGCCTGGTGATCGCGACTCCCAGCCTGGGCGCCGTCCACCGCGACAAGCTCGTTTCCTGGAGCGCGACCCTGCGGCCCGAGGTCAGCCGCCGGCTCGGCATCGCTGTGGACGACAGCCGCAATCCGGCTGCGGGGGCGGTCATGGGAGCGGCTTTCGCCTGCCTGGATGCGTCGTTGGAGGCCTGGCTGACCTCCGAGGGCGACGAGAATCTGCGGGAAGTGTTCCAGCAGGCGGTCGCTGCTCTCGGTGGCACTTCCAGCTGACAGCGGTCCGGCTGCCGACGGGCCTTCGTCGAGCGGGTCAGCATCGGGCTCTACTACCGGTCGCGGGACCCGGAGGAGCTCGGGCGCCGTTCCTGGACAGCGCGTCCCGGCTGCTGCCGCGGTGAGCGAGCAGCCGGTGAGGCCGGCCGGTCCGGGCCGGCCTCACCGGAACAGGGTGCTGCGGCTGATCTGGTTCAGCCGGCCGGAGTCTCGGCGGTGGCGACGATCGTCGCCCGGGCCAGGATGTGGCCGGTGATGGTGAAGCCGAGATAGGCCGGGGTGCCCTCGGCCGGCACGCCGATGTCCTCGACATCCAGCGCGTGCACCGTGATGAAGTAGCGGTGCGGGCCGTGGCCGGCCGGGGGAGCGGCGCCGAAGAAGCGCGGGGCGCGGCCGTCGTTCGGCAACTGGTAGGCCCCGGTCGGCAGGCCCGAACCGGTGTCGTCGCCGGCACCCACGGGCAGGCTGGTCACCGAGGCCGGGATGTTGGCGACCGCCCAGTGCCAGAAGCCGGACATCGTGGGCGCGTCGGGGTCGTAGACCGTCACGGCGTAGCTCTTGGTGCCCTCGGGGGCGCCGGACCAGGTCAGCTCGGGGGAGACGTCCTGGCCGCCGGGCACGCCGAAGATGCCGGACAGCTGCGCGGCGGGCAGCGCCTCGCCGTCCTTCACGGTGGTGCTGGTCAGGGTGAAGGAGGGAACCTCGGGCAGCCGGTTCAGCGGGTTGTTCGGGGTGCTCATGCTGGTCTGTACTCCTTGGGTGGACTTCGGGACGTCCACCACTGTGCGATCCGGCGCGGTGGCCAGGGAGATCCTCGGGATGCTGGTGCCCGGAGTGCCACCCTCGGCGGTCGACGAACCGGGCTGGTCAGGGGATGCTCGGGGGGTGACGGTCCCGCGGTCGAAGAGCAAGCCGGAGCTGTCGGCGTTCCTGATGGCGATGCGGGCCCGGTTGAGGCCCGAAGACGTGGGTTTGCCCGTCTTCGGCAACCGCCGCACCCCTGGGCTGCGCCGACAGGAGGTCGCGCAGCTGGCCGCGGTCAGCATCGACTGGTACATCCGGCTGGAGCAGGGCCGGGTCGGGGTGCCCGGTGCCGCCGTGCTCGACGCGGTGGCCCAGGCGCTGGTGCTCTCCGAGACCGAGCGCCACCATCTGCATCTGATCGCCCGCGGTGAGGCCCCGCCCGCCCGCCACATCCCCGCCCCGGTCAGCGACTCGCTGCAGATCCTGCTGCACAGCATGCCGATGACCCCGGCGTTCATCTTCGACTTCCGGTTCGACGTGCTCGCCTACAACGCCGCCACCACCGCGTTCTTCGGCCCGGACTTCACCACCGCGGTCAACACGGCCGAGCAGATCTTCCTCGACCCCGGCGCCCGGGACTTCCAGTTGGACTGGTCCCGCATCGCCCACGACACCCTCGGCAACCTGCGGGCCAACCTCGCCCGGCACCCGGACGACGCCCGGCTCAACGCCGTGATCGCGGGGCTCCGCCAGAACAGCCCCGACTTCGCCCAGGGCTGGGAGGACCAGACCGTCCAGGAACGCACCAGCGGGACCAAGCGCGTCCATCATCCCGTCGGCGGCATCATGACCATGCGCTACGACGTTCTGGCGGTGCAGGACGGCTCGGGGCAACGACTTCAGGCGATCACCCCGGCCAACGCCCAGGCCGAGGGAGCGTTGCGCGCGATCATTTCCCAGGGGAACGGCCTGCGCGTCGTCGGCTGAGGGGATGGGATCATGGCGCGGTGGCCACCTCCGATCCGGCCGAGCCGCTGAGCTGGGACGAACTCGTCCGCTGGTACGGCGACTGGGACCCGCTCGACCCGACCACCATTGGCGCCTTCATGGACGGCTTCGACCGGCCCTGGTGGATCGTCGGCGGCTGGAGCATCGAGGCTTTCACCGGCGTGAGCCGCCCGCACGAGGACATGGACATCTCCATCCTCTCCCGCGACGCCCCGGCCTTCCGCGAGTTCCTCGGCGACCGCTGGACCGGGTGGAACATCGACGAGGACTGGCTCCGTCCCTTCAGCCACCGCTTCCCCGAAGTCAGCCCGGACAGCCAGGTCTGGATCCGCCGCAACGCCCAGTCCCCCTGGGTGCTGGACGTCCCGTTCACCCCGTCCACCGACGGCCGCTGGAGCAACAAGCGCCACCTCGCGCACACCGAAAACCTCGAAGACGTCACCTGGATCGCCCCCGACGGCCTGCGCTACGCCCGGCCCGAGGTCACGCTGATGTTCAAGGCGGCGCAGCAGCGGCCCAAGGACCGGATCGACGCCGAGGTGGCCCTGCCGATGCTGGATGCACCGGCCCGGCGATGGCTGAAGGAGACCATCGCCCGGATGAACCCGGACCACGAATGGGCCCGGAAGCTCTGATCTAGCAGGGACGTTCGCGGACGATCCGGGGAATGGCCGAGCGATCGGCGATCCAGGCCGAGCACTCCGGAGGGATCCATCCGGTGACCCGGAGGGCGGCTTCGTGGTCGGCCAGGAGATCCCTGCGGTGGATGGGCTCGTGGTGGGCGGCCCGGTTGCGGACGAAGTGCAGCTTGTACAGGTCGTGCTCGACCACGCTGCGGCGTTCGGCCAGAGCCTGGGTGCTACCGGCAAAGGCTTTACCTAGGGCCGGAATCCACAGGGAAGTGAGATAGCGGGAGGCAGTGAGATAACGCCAGAAGCCCAGTGAGAGCTCGGCAATGACTTTGCCATGGATCTCGGTGTGACGGCCCCGGCCCGTGGCTCGGTCGCGTGCCTGGGCAACGTCCGCCACGCCTCTGTTGTCCAACGGAGCCTCATCGAACCAGGAGCGACCGCCCCGGCGCCGCTGCGTCCACTCCCGCAGCTGCCGATCCATGGCGTTGCGGACAATGACCTCGACCATGCCGGTCGTGGTCATGACTACGGCCGCCGCCTCGATATTCCATTCGTACAGGCTGAACGCCAGCCGATGGTCGCCACCGGCGGCCAGGTCGTAGGACCTGAGGCGTTCGGCGGTCAGATGGCGGCGTAGGGCGGCATGATTCCATCGGCCGGACTGCGTTCCGGTTGACACCCGCTCTCCCTTCTGGGAACGTCATACGCGAAGACCCCGGAACGATCACTGGCCTCGGCCACATCGCCGGGGTTACGCCTTTTGCGGCTTCCTGGGGTGCTTCATGATCAGCCTCAACGATCGCGGATAGCCGCCCCGCCTTCGCCCGCCTGCGGATCGGCTCCTTACCCCTCACGTCCGGAAAGAAGCGGCCAATGGGGCGCTGATCAGCAATTTCCCAAAATCTGGGGCATGGGCAGGGGCCCGGCGCCGCCGGAAAGAGTGCAGCATCGGTTCAGCTGGACGGCCTTGAGCTCGCCGTACCCGGCACCCGCGCTGAAGTCCCCCGCCGCGATCTATGCTCACCCGATGCCGACCCCACCGACCCCACTGACCCCACCCGGCCTCCCGGCCGAACTGCAGGAGCTGTTCTCCGATCAGGACCCGAACCGGACGCTGTCGGTCCCGCTTCCGCCCGGGCGCCTGGTGCGAGGGGACGAGGGGGACGACGATCAGCCCGCACTGTGGGTCAGCGACGCACCCATCACCCCGCAGCTCTGGCAGTCGCTGCGCGCGGAACGCCCGCGTAGTGGCCTGACCCCGCTTCTGCTCGATCACCTCGACGGCGATGCGAGCCGTCCGTGGGACGCCGGGGAACTCTGGCCCGGCGACATGACCGAGGCCGGCGATCACGATCCGGGCGTGCTGCTGGCCGAGTGGTGGGATGAGTACACCGACTACGACGAGGAGAGCGACGATCTCACTCGGGCCGAAAGGCTGGCGGTCACGGCTCCTTTTGGACGCCAGTGGCCGGGGCTGCTGGCCGGTAAGGCGTGGTCGGTCGATCCGGATGCGCACGCCGATCTGTGTGCGGCGCGATTCCAGAGGTCGAAGCCGCACCTGCGCCTGGGGTTGGTGGCGGCCGAGCGGGGGAGCGATGCCATCGCTGTGGCGGGGTGGAGTGGGGCGGTCAACTACGCCAACGACGCCGCGGAGCTCTCGGCCGTGCTGCGTTCCTGGGAGGACCGGTTCGGGGCCCGCGTGATCGGGGTCGGGTTCGCCGAGCTGCATGTGAGTGTTGCGGCCCCACCGGCCACCCACGAGGAGGCGCAGGCGATGGCAGCAGAGCACTTCGCCTTCTGCCCCGACAATGTGTGGATGACTTCGCTTCTTTCCTATGCCGAAGAGATTGTCGGTCAGCCGGTTTGGGACTTTTGGTGGGACTGAGGCGCCTCGCGGTAAAGTAATGGGCGCTTGGTCCGTGGGGCCGGGCGAGCGTTCGCGGGACGGTGGAGATCAGCGCGGTGTGACGACCGGCTGTGACAGGCTGCTGCGGTGCCGAACCTGATGCCCGCGGCCGAGGTCGAGGTCACCCTCGAGCTCGTCCGCCACCTTCTGCGCGAGCAGCATGCTGATCTGTCCGAGCGTCCCCTGTCGATGCTGGCCAACGGCTGGGACAACGTGATGGTCCGCTGCGGGGACGATCTGGTGGTCCGGCTCCCGCGCCGGCAGGCCGCGGCCGAGTTGGTTGTCTCGGAGCAGCGATGGCTGCCGATGCTGGCCGAGCGGCTGCCGCTGCCGATCCCGGTGCCGGTGCGGGTCGGCCTTCCGGGGGCCGGTTACCCCTGGTCGTGGAGCGTGCTCCCGTTCCTGCCGGGCGTACCGGCTGCGGTCGCCCCATCCTTGGATCCCGCAGAAATGGTGGACGTCCTGGCCGCCTTCCTGGCGGCCCTGCACCTCCCAGCCGTCCCCGGCGCTCCCCACAACCGCTACCGCGGTGTGCCTCTGGCCGATCGGGCGGCCCTCGACGCGGCCAATCTGGCTGCGCTCGCCGATCCTGGGGTGGCGCGGGCAGCGGCCGCTATCCGGGACACGGGCCTGGCGGCGAGGCCGTGGACGGGGGAGCCCGTGTGGGTGCATGGCGACCTGCATCCGGCCAATCTGTTGGTCGAGGCGGGCCGGATCAGCGGTGTGATCGATTTCGGCGACCTGACGGCGGGTGATCCAGCCACGGACCTGGCGGTCATCTGGATGGTGCTGCCGCTGTCGGAGCATCGGCGGTTCTGGAGGTCGTACGCGGCCTCGGCGGCCTATGTCGTGGATGCGGACCTGCGGGCTCGCGCCCGCGGTTGGGCCTCGGCGCTGGCCGTGGTCTTCCTGGCGCATTCGGTCGACAACCCGCTGATGGGCGGCATCGGGCAAAGCACCATCGATACGCTGCTGGAGGAGCAGCGATCGGTACCAGGAGCATGAAGAAGGAGTAGTGCGATGACGAAGTACCTGATCTCGTTCCCGAGTGGCGCCATGGTCGTTCCCGAGGGCGGGCTGCAGGTCGTGGCGGACGAGGCGCACGCCGTCGTGGAGGAAGCCAAGGCGGCCGGGGTCTGGGTGTTCGGTGGCGGGATTGACGAGAGTGTTTCGCCGGTGCTGGTGGCTGGGGACGGGACGGTGACCAAGGGCACCTACCCGCAGACCGCCCGGATCGAAGGCGGTTATGCCGTGCTGGATCTGCCCTCTCGGGCCGCGGCGGTGCACTGGGCGGCGAAGCTGGCGACGGCCTGCCGGTGCCCTCAGGAGATCCGCGAGTTCATGGACGATCCGGCCAGTTGATGACGCCGGTGGCCCGGTTCCCGGGGGTGCGGGGGCGCACTGTTCCAGTTGCCGCAATCGCTTGCTGATCAATTTCTTGGCCAAAGCCTTTTCAGGGCAACGGTTCTAGATGCTTGCCGGGGTTGGGTGGGTAAAGGCGCGGGTCTGATCCATGTCATGCTTTGTTCACCGCGGACGGCGCTCCCGATTCGGCGGGGGATCTTCGGCCCTGCCCAGATGATCGGCGCCCCGCGAGCTTTCGGGTGAACAATGATTGATCGGGGTACCACCGGTGGACGTCTTGGTCGTTTTCGAGTCCTGCTTCTCCAACACCCAGCGCATCGCCGAGTCCGTGGCCGACGGGCTGAAAGGGCAGGGGGCCGGGGTCACGCTGCTCGAGGCGGCTGAACGGATCTGGCCGCTGGAGGGTGTCGATCTGCTCGTGGCCGGGGCTCCCGTGCATCACCGAGGGCTGCCCAACCGGCTCTCCCGGGCTCTGGCGGCCACCCAGGGAGCCACCCCCAAGGCCTTCGGCCTGGCCGAATGGCTGGAGGGGATGCCGCAGTGGCAGGGCGGTCAGGCGGCGACCTTCGACTGTGCCCGGGGCAACACGTTCGTCCACGGTTCCGCGCTGGCCCCGATCGCCCGGCGCCTGCAGCGCCGAGGCGTGCCGGTGGTGTCCGACGCGCGGTTCCTGGTCGGGGTGATGGAGGGGCCGGCCCTGCCCGAGCATCTGGACCAGGCTCGCCAGTGGGGGGCCGAGCTGGCCGCTCAGGGCGGCAAGACCGGGGAGACGGCGCAGTTCTGGATTCCTTTGTCGCAGAAGCCGAACAGCCCGCACGGATCGGCCGGACCTCGATAGCGTGCAGTGCATGCCCATCAAACTTGAGAACGTCGGGATCGCGGTCCGGGACCTCGAGGCGACGATCGCGTTCTTCACCGACCTCGGCCTGACGGTCCTGGGCCGGGACACGGTCAGCGGCGAGTGGACCGACACCGCCGTGGGCCTGGACGGCAACCACGCCCGGATCGCCATGCTCCAGACTCCGGACGGCAACGGTCGTCTCGAGCTCTTCGAGTACATCCATCCCGACGCGATCGAGACCGGGCCCACCCTGCCGAACGAGATCGGCATGCACCGGGTGGCCTTCTCGGTCGACGACATCGACCAGGCGCTGGAGACCGCGGCCCGGCACGGCTGTCATCCGCTGCGCGGGGTGGCCACCTATCAGGACGTGTACAAGCTGACCTACCTTCGCGGGCCCAGCGGGATCCTGGTGATGCTCGCGGAGGAACTGCAGAAGAGCTAGCGGGCCAGCATCCGGTCGCGGATCTCCTCGTGCCGGGTGCCGTCGAACTCCTGGTCGCTGTAGCCCTGGTAGTTCCAGGCGATGACGTCGCCGTCGTCGATCACGGTCCGGTCGATGCCGGTCGAGGAGAGCTCGCCGTTGATGTAGAGCGCCCAGAACAGGTAGGAGTCGGCGTCGCTGCCGCTCTGGGCGGCGATCCCGTCCAGGGTGGCGACCTCGTAGCCCAGGGCCGAGCCGTGGTAGCGCAGGCTGAACGGGTAGGAGCCGAGGTCGTAGGCGGCCTCCATGAGCTGCTGGACGTTCATCGGCGTGGTGTGGGCGATGCCCTCCACCTGCGCCATGATCTTGCCGAACAGCCTGATCTCCATGGATACGGCCATGATGTCTCCCCGGGTTGCGGATAGCTGCCCCAGATGTCGGAACCGGACCGCCGGGCCTTGAGCCGAGACGGAAGTCGGACCAGAGGCTGACGGCCGGTCTGCGACTCAGGTCGTACCCGGCGTCCCCAAGCTCGGCCCGCAGGCTGACGATCGCGCTCCTGACCTCGGTGAGGATGACGGGGACAGCGAGGCACCGGACGCCGAGCTGATCGGTTCTGAGGAGAAAGCCCTTGAAGAAGATCGCCACCGCCACCGCCGCAACGCTCGTCCTGGGCGGGTCGATGGCCGCGGGTGTTCTGACCTCCACCACCGCTCAGGCCGATTCCCGGCCGGCCAAGGGGGTCCACCAGACCGGCTACGTCCAGCGCGGCAGCACCGTCACGGTCTACCGCGACGGCAAGGTGGCCGCCAAGATCACCGCCGAGTCGGTTGCCCAGGTCGGTGGCCGGGGACGGCTGAAGGTCAAGGTTCAGGCCAAGAAGGCGGTTTCGTTCACGGCCGGCCAGTTCCTCTGGGAGGACACGACCGGCGCCGACTACGAGACCAGCAACCCGCGCAAGACCTACCGGGCCAAGGCGAACAGCACCCGGACGTTCGCGATCAGCTACGACCAGGCCGGCGACGGCGAGGTGATCTGGCTGCCCGCCGACACCGAGGACTACCGCGCCGGGGCCTGGAAGGTGGACGGGGGCAGGGTTCGGGCCGACGCCAAGGTGGCTGATCCCGGTTATGTGCAGCGTCGGGACACGGTCACCGTGTATCGCCGCGGCAAGGCCGTGGCCACGGTGACCCCGCTGGTGACCGAGGTGAACGAGAAGAACGAGGGCGTCCTGACCCTGACGGTCAAGGCCGTGCGGGCCTTCCGGCTGGACCCGGACTCGATCATCTGGGAGAGCGCGGACGGCGGCGACAACCAGCCGGTTGCGGGCACCAAGGCGGTCACGGTGAAGGCGGGGACGAAGAAGGAGATCAACCTGAAGTACACGAACGTCGACAGCCAGCACTTCTTCTGGGCGCCCGGCGAGCAGACCCTGGCCGGTATCTGGGACTTCAGCTGAGCTGACAGGGCCGGTGGCGGGGGCGCCACCGGCCCTGAGTACCTAGGTGTCCAGCAGTTCCGGGGCGAACAGCTCCTCGACTGTCCACCGTCGCTGCGAAAGCCCTTGCTCGTGGTGGTAACGCAGGTAGGTATCCAAGGCGTGCCGGTTGTCCCGCAGCCCGTAGGGCCACCAGTCCTGCCCCAGGAGGTCGGTGGCGTTCTCGTAGAGCGCGTTGGCCCAGGGCAGCATGGTCGGGATCTGGTAGAGCAGGCGGGCGTTGCGGTAGCGGTCGGCCGCCGCCTCCTTGCTGGCCAGGAACGCGTCGTACAGGGCCCGATCCAGCCCGGGGTTCTGTTCCAAGAGCGAGCGTCGCACGGCGATCACGTGCATCATTGGGAAGATTTTCGTACGGCTGTACCAGTCGCGTTCCACCGGCTGGTAGTCGGAGAACAGCCGCCGTACGCCGGGATTGCCGTCCAGGAAGGTCTGCGGGACGTTCGCTGTGAAGAGCGCGTCGATCCTGCCCTCGGCCAGCAGGGTGCCGAGGGTCTGGCCCGCTTCGGCGGTGGTGATCTCGACGTCCTGCGGGTGCGGGTGGGTGGTGAAGCCGAAAGGCGGTGCGGCGTGGTCGAGGCCGCCGATGACCCAGCGGTTGCGCTCGGGACGGAAACCGTACTCGTCCATTAGGATCCCCTTGGCCCACACCCCCGAATCCTGACCGTAGATGCCGAATTCACCGATGGTCCGGTCGACGAGCTGTTCCGGGTGGGTGATGCCGCCGGCGGTGCTGACGAAGACGCAGGAGTGCCGGAACACCCGGTTGGGGAAGATCGGCAGGGCCACGTAGTCCTCGCCGGCTTCACGGGCCCTGAGCAGGAAGGTCAGGCCGAACTCGGAGACGTCGACCTGGTCGTCCCTGACGAAGCGCTCGAAGATCTCCGGCAGCGTGCGCGCGGTCGTCATCGTCAGCGCGTCGGCCCCCTTGACGTCTACCGAGCCGTCGAACAGGGCCTGCGTGGTGTCGTAAAGGTAACTACTGATGGTCAGGTTCACCGTTGCTCTCCTCTCAAAGGTTCGCCAACGCGTCCATCATTGGTCCGCCCGGAAGGTGAGGTCCAAGTCCCGTCGGGTTGCCGCGATAGCCAGCCGGTATCGTCCTTTGGCGTGGACCTGCGGCTGCTGCGTTACTTCACCGTGGTTGCCGAGGAGCGTCATGTCGGCCGCGCCGCTGCTCGTCTGCACATGACCCAGCCCCCACTGAGCCGGGCGATGAAACAGCTGGAGAGTGATCTGGGCGTCGTCCTCCTGGAGCGCACGCACGCCGGCGTAACCCTTACCCCGGCCGGTGACGTCCTCCTGGCGGAGGCACGTGACCTTCTCGAGCACGCTGAGCGGCTCCGCGGGCGCGTGCGCGGGGTGAGCGGACAGGCGTCCCTCGTTGTGGGTTCTCTGGCTGACGCCGCCGATCTGGTCGGAGCTCGGCTGGTCTCGGCCTTCCGCGCGCAGCATCCGCACGTCGCGGTGACGGTGCACGAGTTTGATCTGGGTGATCCGGCGAGTGGTCTACGGACGGGCGTGGTGGACGTTGCGCTGTCGCGCAGTCCTTTCGATACAACGGGTTTGAGGACGCACGTCCTGGCGCGGCAGCGGATCGGCGTCGTGGTGCGTGAGGACGATCCACTGCTCCAGAACGCGTCGGTGTCAGTGGACGCTCTGGGTGGCCGGCAGTGGGTGCGGTTGCCGGAGGGGTCGGATCCGGTTTGGGTTGCGTACTGGACCGGGCCCGCGGGGGAGGACGCCCTGGTGACCCGCACCGTCCAGGAGTGCCTGCAGGCCGTGCTGTGGAACGGGATGTCGGTGCTGGCTCCGCTGGACCAGGTGCTGCCGCCGGGTCTGAGGACGGTGCCGGCGGACGACCGGGCGGTGAATGAATTGATGCTGGTCTGGCGGGACGGGGATCCCAATCCGCTGGTCCGGTCGTTCGTACAGACGGCGGGCGAGGCCTTCCGGAAGGGGCGTCAAGAGATGCACCCCCGTACTTCCTGAACCCCGGGCGGCGCGAGAGCTTCGCCTATCCTGGTTCCGGTTTGCTACGAAATGGGGAGGTCGAGGACGCGTGGGTTATGTGCTGGGTATTGACGTCGGCACCCGCACGGTCGTGACGGCCCTGCGGCAAGGCGATGACCAGCACGTTCTGACCCAGGTGATCAACCCTCCGGATGGCTCGACCGCGGTTGCGGAGGCCGAGCGCTACGCCTTCGCGATCCGGCGCGCGCTGCAGGCGGCGGCCGACGTCACCGAGGGAACCGCCCCGGAAGCGGTGGCGCTCACCTACCCGGCCGGAGCCGGCCCGTACGGGTTCAACCTCGTGCGCAGGGCCGCCGAACTGGCCCGTCTCGATGCCCCGCAGCTGGTCAGCGACATCGAGGCGGCCGTGTCGCACCACGTCTCGCTCGGCGAGTGGGGCAATGGCGAGGTACTGGCCTGCATCGATCTCGGTGACATCGACTATGGCCTTTCCGGTGAGGACGTCGGGGGCGACGAGGTCAGCGTCGCGGTGCTGAAGGTGTCTCCGTCCAATGCGCGCCTGATCACCTCGGCCCGCGCCCTGCCGGTGGAGCAGTCGGCACCGGCGATGCACGCGGTGGTGAGCACCACCCTGCGCTCGCTGCTCGCCTCGGCCGGGGTGCGGCCCGAGCGGCTCTCCGGCCTGCTGCTGGTGGGGGAGGGGGTGTGGGCGCCCGGGGCGACCGGGCGGCTCGCTGAGCGGCTGGTCGAGCTTCTGGGGCCGGACCTGGGCACGACGAGCAAGGTCGTGACCTCCCCGGCGCACGCGGCCGCGCTCGGGGCCGCCGCGATCGCGGCCCGCCCGGCGGTTGCTGAACCGGAAGACGTCTATGGTGCGGTCGTCGCACCGAGTGTGCCCCCTCAGCCCCGCCCGGTTCAGCAGCCGGTCCTTGGTTTCCCTGCCCTCCGTAGCAGCGTCGCCGCTGCGCCCCGGCTGGGCCGCCGCTGGCTCGCTGCGGTCGCGGTCTTCATCGCTGCGCTGGCCGTCGGCGCCGGAGCTCTCGTCGTGACCGACCCCGGGTCGTCGAGCGGCCCCACACCCAGCGCCGAGAACGCACTCACGGTGCCGGTTCCCACCACGACTTGGGCAACGACCACCATTCCCCGTCTCACCACGACGTCCGTCCACGCCGTCGCGCGCAATGCCGAACGCACGCGCCCCGCGGCGACCCAAACGTCCACTGGTCATCGTTCTTCCAGCTCGACAACCAGGGCCGCCCGCACCACCACTCCACCGGCGACGCCTTCGCCGAGCACCACGGCCAGCACTACTGCGGGCGTGCCCTCGTCCACCACGACTGCCCCGCCCCGTACCCCGAGTTCGTCACCGGCTCCGCCGCCCTCGCCCAGCACCCCGGACGGTCCGCACTGGACCCACGGGCCGTGGCCGCATCACGGCCCGCACCACCGGCCCCATCACTAGCCGGTTCTCGTCGGCTACTGGACGTCTGCGCACCCGTTCTTGGGCCAGAACTTCACGGTGACGGTCGCGGTGCCGTCCTTCGGCATGGTTCCGCGGCTGATGCAGGGCTCCTGCTCGTCCTCCATACCTGGGTGCATGACCGTGGTGACCACGAACGGCCCGGCCGGAACCGGGGTCCGGATCACCGACCCGTAGTACTCCTCCAGGCTGGAGTCGGGGTGCAGATCATTGACCAGGGTGTTCCAGGTGGACGACAGGACGCGGTGGCCGTCGGGGGCCTCGATGCGGACGTCCAGCTGGAAGCCCTCGATCAGGACTCCGTCCATCTTCTCCAGTTGGAGCAGGACGGTTCCGTCACCCGGTTCGGCGATCGGGCGGTCGCGGTCGGATCCCAAGGTGCAGCCGAAGAGCAACAGGGCCGGGACCAAGGGCGCCCACCGCGAGAGTCTCATGCTCCTCAGACGCCGTCGCCTGCGGGCCGGTTCCGTCGGCCAGCGGGATCACTCGTTCGCGCGCCCGGTGCTGAGAAGGCGCGGATCCACGTCCGGAACCGCGTCGCGCGGGTTTGCCCCGACGGCCACGAGGCGCATCACGAAACCGGCCGCTTCCTCGATCTGCCGAGCGGTAGCGAGTCCGCCCACCATCGCCGTCCGCGCGCCCAGGTCGGCGATCAGTGACGCAACCTGGTCGAGGGCGCCGGCCTGATCCCCGCAGACGGCGACGACCGGGGACGTGTCCGGATCGCCGGTGAAGGGCCATGACGCGCCGGCGAACACATTGAGCGCCTTCACCACGTGCGCGCCGGCGACCAGGCCGGCCACGACTTCGGCGGCTGAGCCGCTCTCCAGCCGCACCCGCCCGGTCGCGAAATCCACCGGGTTCGTACAGTCGATCACCGTCTTTCCCGCCAGCTGCCCCTGAGGGCCGCCGACGATGCTCAGAGCCGGTTCCAGTCCGTCCCAGGCGATCGCAACAACGATGACATCGGCCCGCCCGGCGAACTGATCCGGGCCGACCGGCGTCGCGCTCGCACCGACCTGCTGCGCAGCAGCCTGGACGCGGTCGGGGTCACGACCGGTCAGCACGATCACGTGCCCGGCGGCCGCCCACGCCTTTCCCAACGCCACGGCCAGGTTTCCATTACCCAGAATCCCGATCTGCACGTGTTTCCCCTTCGTCTCGTGAGGTATGGCCAAGACCTTAGGAAGCCTGCTCCTACGAGTTGGTAGGGACTGGGTGGTTAGAGTGCGTCCGTGGACGGTGACTGCGTGACCTTCGTGTCGGACTGCCACGTCCGAGCCGCGGTGGAACTCATCCACCACACCTGGGATCCGGTCGTCCTGACCGCTCTGCGCACCGGGCCGACCCGGCGCAGCCTTCTCCTGGAGCGCATCGCCGGGGTCAGCGACAAGGCCCTGACCGAATCTCTGCGGCGCCTGGCCGCCCGGGATCTGGTGGTCAGGACGGCGACCGATGCGCGCCGGGACGCGGCGGTCTACGAACTCACCACGCTCGGAGCATCTTTCGCCCACGGTCCACTGATGCATCTCGCCGAGTGGGCGGCCGAGAACCAGGCGGTTCTGGGGCAGGCCGAAGAATAGGGAGTAGGGAGCACCGACGTCCGCGGGCCGGTAAAGCTCCAGCAACGTCATGGTTTTCGGTGGATATTGTAGCTTCCCCGGATGGTCTTTTCCGGAATTCCGCGGGAGCTGTTTAATTGCGAAAAAGGGCGCACTGATCCGGAGCGGCTCGTAACGTGGATGTTGCCTGTTCCTTACCCGGGAACACATCGGACGGGAGACTCCCGATGATCAAACGCACCGTCACGGCCGGGCTGGCCACGGCCGCCCTGGCCACAACCTCGCTCCTGCTCGCCGGGCCCGCGCACGCCGCCGACCCCCAGCCGTGCACCATCACCGAAATCCTGCCCCGGCAGGCGGTGATCGGCATCGTCGGCCAGCGGGTGCAGTTCGGCGTCAGGACCACCTGCGACGACCAGGACGTCAAGTTCGCCGTGCGCGGCTTCGGCCTCGGCACCAGCGCGCACGCGTTCTGGATCGCGGCCTGCAACTACATCTACACCGGCCCCACCAACTACGACTGCGCCAACGGTGGTTCGGGGGTGGTCAACCCGATTCCCGGCATTACCCGGGGGTTCGACTTCGTCCCCGGAAACGATCTGGCCGGGCCGACGCCGATCTATGCCACCGCCTTCGTCGACGTCAACCACAACAACTTCCAGGACAGTGCCGACGACATCGCCATGGACGCGGTGAACGGCACCGTCACCCTGCTGCGGGAGACCAGCTTCGGCGACACGTTCGACGCGACGCCCGAACCCGTCCGCAAGGGCAAGTCGATCAAGGTCTCGGCCACGTTGTCCACGGCCGACTGGAGCACCGGCACCTGGGCCGGGGTCGACGCTGACGTGAAGGTCCAGTTCAAAGCCGCGGGCGAGAATCGCTACCACACCGTCAAGACCGTCACCGCGACGGGCGGGGAACTGAAGACCACTGTGAAGGCTGAACGTTCGGGCTCCTGGCGGGCGGTCTACTCCGGGAGCGGCACCATCGCGGCCTCGACCTCGGGCAGCGACTACGTCAAGGTCAGAACGGCGCACTGACGCCCGGGCCCCGAGGAGCGGTGCCGGCGGCGTGGATTCACGAATGGGTCAGCTGCAAAAGCGGGCGAGGCAGACCGGTGGGGGCCGGTCTGCCTCGCCCAAATCCCTGGAGAGAGTGGAGGGATCAGGTGGTGCGCTGGATCGTCGCCGACCCGGTGGCCCCGGCCTCCGGGTCCAGGACCAGACGGTAGGCCCCGTTGGTCGGCGGGTAGAACGGGCACTCGGTGGCCGTGTTCTTCAGGGCGCAGAAGCCGATCAGCGTGTCGCTGTTGGCCGGGAAGAGGAACAGGTAGGCCGAGCCGGTCGCGCCCCAGTTGGTCGCCGACACGTTGATCGGGAGCTCGTCACCGGCTTCGCCGTAGACCCCGAAGATCGCCCGTGAGCCCTTGTTGGCGATCGTCGCGCTCACCGGGGTGTTGGTCTGCAACTGGCCCTTGTTCTGGTCGGCGGCCAGGGTGAGCGAAAGGCTGCCGACGGCCGAGACGTTCGGGTCGATGACGAACTTCCAGTTCCCGTCCGCGTTCGGGGTGAACTCGTAGAACGTGGGCGCAGCGGCCAACGGGACGACGTCGGCCAGCACCCCGCTCGGGGTGTAGATGTAGCCGTTGGCGGTGCCGCCCGCGCCCCAGTTCGAGGCGGTGATGTCAAGGCTGATGTGCGCCTTGGCGGCGGCGGTGGCCTTGAAGTAGGTGACGATGTTCTGGCCCGGCACCGTGGTCGCGGCGGAGACCGAGGTGTTCACCGGCAGCAGACCCTTGTCCACGTCGGTGGCGTAGGTGAAGGTGGTGCTACCGGTGGTCTTGGCATCCGCCGGGGCGACCGTGAGCTTCCAGATGCCGGCCGTGTTCGGCGCGAAGTCGTAGAGCGCGGTCTTGCCGGAGGCGGCGACCCAGTGGTCGGCCAGGACGTACGTGGTCTTGCCGTTCGTAGTCACCGGCACGTACAGGAACATGCCGGCGCTGCCGGCCCCGTTCCAGGTGGAGGCGCTGGTGCTGAAGGTGACGTGCTCGCCCTTGACGGCGCTGAACGTGTAGGAGACCTGCCGGTTCTCGACCTTGATGTCGGCGGTCACGGCCTTGCCGCTGACCAGGGCCCCACCGTTGACGACGTCGGCCGAGGCCGACTGCGCGGTGGCGAGCCCGCCCAGGATCAGTGCACTGGTCGCGGTGGCGACGGCGGCGCGGCGCAGCAGTCCGAGCTGTTTCATGGTTCCCCCGTGGTGATGTGTCCACATGCGCGGTCCGGCCGCGGCGTGGCGATCGGCGTCGTGGTGCTCGCCGGCCGGAACCCCCTCCGGCACACGAAGACTAATAGCAACCACGGGTCCCGGTTAGGGATCTACGTCACGCCACGCCGGTAACTCGTGCATCACCTGTCCCACGGGTGGCGAGGACCGGGCGTTTGGCGGAACCGCCGCCACGCTGCTAATTTGTGAATTCCCCAAACGGGTGTGCGGCATACTGTCGTCTGCGAAGGCTCCGAGGCAGGGATGCCGCACAGCCGTGTCGGAGTCTTCGCCCCCGAACGCAGCGGTCACCGCGGCTTCGGTCTGATCCGGAAGGCCACGATGGACTTCGTCGTGAACGATTCGCTGCGCCAGTCAGCACGTGTCAAGACCCGGGCCGCCGAGGCCGGTGGCCAGCAGGTGCTCCAGGCCGCTCGTCACCTGGCCGCCTGCCTGGCCCGCGGCGGCCGCGCCTACGTGATCGGAAACGGCGGATCGGCCGCCGACGCGCAGCATTTCGCGGCCGAGTTCACCGGGCGGTTCCACCGGCTGAGGGAGCCGCTGCCGGTCGTGGCCCTCACCACCGACACCAGCGTGCTCACGTCGGTCGGCAACGACTTCGGCTTCGAGGAGGTCTTCGCCCGGCAGATCGAGGCCCTGGGCCGGCCGGGAGACGTTCTCTTTGCGATCAGCACCAGCTCCACCTCGGAAAACGTTGTCAGGGCGGCCGAGACCGCGCGTCGCCGGGGAGTCCTGGTGGTCGGGCTGACCGGTCGGCGGGTCGGCGAGCTGGACCGGCACTGCGATCTGATGCTCAAGGTCCCCTCGGCCGTGACGGCCCGGGTCCAGGAATGCCAGATGACGTTCCTGCACATCATCTGTGACCTGACCGAGCGCATCCTTCTCGAACCAGGTCGTCAGGGTAGCGGCCCGGACACCCCAACCGCCGCGCTGCGGGCGTCCATCATTCCCGAAGGGCTTCTGGCTGCCCGAAACGAGTGGCGCCGGCAGGAACTGACCGTCGTCTCCACCAACGGCTGTTTCGACGTCCTGCACGCCGGGCATCTGGACGCCCTCACCCGGGCGGCCGCTCTCGGCGACGTGCTCGTGGTCCTGCTCAATTCCGACGACTCGGTCCGCCGGGCGAAAGGACCTACCCGGCCGATCAATTTGTCTCACGACCGGACTGCCCTGCTGCAGGCGCTGGGCCCGGTCGACCACGTCTGCGTGTTCGAGCAGGACGATCCTTGTGCTGCCCTGGCAGAACTGCGCCCTGATGTGCACTGCAAGGGGCAGGAGTATGCGGCCGGCGTTCCGGAACAGGAAGTGGTAGAACGGTTCGGCGGCCGCATGGAGTTCCTGCCCCGAACTGTTGACGTGTCGACCACGGCCATTCTGGCCCAGCTGGAAGTGGTGTGACATGCCGTGGGGCATAGGCCTTCGGGTGTTGGTGGTCGGGGATCTCATGGTGGACGTCCTCAGCGAGGGTGAGGTGCACCGGCTGTCGCCGGAAGCCCCGGCACCCGTGGTCCTGCAGCGTAACCGCAGCCATACTCCTGGTGGAGCCGGCAATGCCGCCATGAACCTGGCCGGGCTCGGCGAAACTGTGTTGCTTATGGCTGCCGTGGGCAAGGACGCCGAAGGTGTCCTCGTAAAAGACATTCTGGCCCACCACGGCGTCGATACCCGCTCAGTAATGGTGACTTCGAGCGTCACTACCCAAAAGCATCGGGTCATGGCTGGTGGCCGGCAACTCCTCCGACTCGACGTGGAAGGGGAGCCGCCGCACATGGCCCTGGAGAGCGTCCGTTATCTGGTTCGATCGGTGGACGTGGTTCTGATTTCCGACTACGCGAAGGGCGTCTGTACCGCTGAACTGTGCCGCGAGGTCATCGCTGGAGCCCGGAGTGCCGGGATCCCGGTCGTCGTCGACCCGAAAGGTACTGACTACGAGCGCTACCGGGGCGCGAGCCTGATCACTCCCAACCTCAGTGAACTGCGTGCGGCCACGAATTCGTCCTTGATGGAAGATCAGGCCAGGGACCTGGTGAACCGCCTCGCCTGCGCTGTGCTGGTGACACGGGGGCCCAACGGTATGACCCTGTTCGCCGGCCAGGCGCCGCCGTTTCACCTGCCCGCCCAGGCCCCGATCGTGTGCGACGTGACCGGAGCCGGCGACACCGTTGCCGCGGTGATGGCCGCGTGTCTGGCCCGGCAGATGCCGATCAGGCGGGCCTGCCAGGTCGCGAATGCCTGCGCGGGCGTGGTGGTAGGGCGGCGAGGCACAAGCACGATCTCCCTGGACGAACTGACGCTTCCGGTCCGGGACGCAGGCTGGCCCGGTATTCGGTGGGAGTACGGCCGGTCAGTTCACGAAAGGCCGCGTTGAAAGCCGACAATGAGTGGTCATGCACCGCAGGTCGCGGTCTGGGGACGCACGGCGGCCTGGCTCAACTGCGAAGCGTCCCAAGTCGTGGTCCGCGATCTCGTCACCGGTCATCCGCGTCTGGTCACCACGGGCATCGATCCAGGTACCGCACCGGACCGGATTCACCTGACCTTGGGGGAGGGGGTTCTGGCCTGGATCGCGGACGGCCGGACTTCGGTGGTCGACCTCTCCGACGCGAGCAGCGTTCCGCTATCGGTTCCTGGCAGCGCCATTTCGCTGGCCGTGGACGGCGGGAACATCGCTCGCCTGCTCGACAACGGGAGCGAGGAGCCCAGCGTTGCCGTTGCCCGGCTGCCCTTCGACGTCGCCTCGCACCCTCGCCTCACCGGCGTCGTGCGGACCCTGGGCTTCAGTCCCGACGGCGACGGGGTTCGCGACACCTGGACGCCGGCCTTCGACACCACCGAACCGCTGCGCTCGGCCACCCTGACGCTGGTGTCGGAGAAGTCAGGACGCACGGTGCGGACGTTCACGACGACGGACACCGCGGACGGGGGCGTCCGCAATCTGGTTTGGGACGGGAAGACGGCGGCGGGAAGGAAAGCGCCGCAGGGGTATTACCGATGGACGTTTACGGGGCGTTCACGAGCGGGTGCGGCTCTGACGACGGCCACGGACGGGTCGAAGATCACCGGGCGGGTCGAACTCGCCCGGTAAGCGATCGGGCGGCGCTGCCCCAGGGGCAACGCCACCCGATTGCCTGGACGGCCGAGTGGTCCTCAGCTCGAGGCGATGGCGCCCATGGCCCCGGCCGATGCGACGGCCAGGGAGATGGTGCGGATCGCCGATGTGACGGCCTGGCCCGCGGGGGAGCCGGCGCCGAGTTCCCGGATCCGGTCGCGCAGGTCGCGCGCGGACAGCTCCGGCAGGTCCGGCCCCAGGACGGTCTTGTGGACGCCGAGGCCGGCCAGGATCGACAGGATGGTCAGGTCCCGGTCGGTCACCGGGCCGCCGGTCAGGGCCTGGCGCAGGCGGGCGCGCAGGTCCTGCTCGGGGCCGGGGTCGAGGGTCGGGTGCTTGGCCGGCACGAGACCCCCGAGGCGGGCGTCCTGCAGGCCGAGGATCCCCGTCTCGGCCAGCCGCTTGCCCACCGCCGCCTCCGGGTCGAGCTTGCGGTCGCGGACCAGCTGGGCGAACGGGTCCCCGTCCCGCTCGACCAGTCGGGCGAGCGCCGGATCCAGGACCGGGTCGCCGGTCAGGACCGGGTCCGTGACGTGGACCCGGTGCTCCTTGTCCTCGTCGGCGGTGACTTTCCCCAGGGCCGCGAGGTCGGCGATCACGGCGGCGGTCAGGCCGATCCCGCGCTGGGTGCCGAAGCCCTCCCGGGCGCCGGCGTCGGTGGTCAGCAGCAGGAAGACCTCTTCGCAGATCAGCTGCGGCCGGCCTGCGGACGGGCCGTCGGTAGCGGTCACCGGGTCAGTTCCGCGCGGCAGCGCCGCGATCCTGACGCCGCGCCCGCACGAAGCCGATGACCACGAGAGTGACGACCAACACCGTCGTCACGACCCGGGCGGTTCCGTCCAGGCTGAGCGCCGGAAGGACCACGCCGGCGCAGATGATGAGCCAGAACACTGGGCTCTTGGTGGTGATGATGCTGGACATGGTGCTCCTCGCTTTCCGGCCCTCCGGGGGGCCTGGCGGTCGGCCCGACGTTCAACCGGTGTGTGATCCCAGGCTAGGAAACGGCCGGGGGCCGGCGTCAGGGTCAGCGGTCAGCACCTGGGCATGACACCTGTCATCAACCGTCCTGCCATGACTCATGACTTCGGCGCCCGCGCTTCATCCTGGCATCGATGCACGTCAGGATCGAGCGATCCGGCCTCGCTCGGGGCCCACGACCACGAAACGGGGGCCACGAGTGAAACTGTCACTCCTCGTGCCGTTCATGCCCACCGATCCGCGCGAACTCGTGCGGTGGGCGGCCCTTCTCGATCCGAGGCCGACCAAAGCCGTCCAAACACCGCAGAGGCCGCCGGGGCGGCTGTGGCAGGGGCAGGCCGTCACCCTCGACCCGCTCCAGTCGTTCGCCTACGTCGCCGGGGCCGGGCACCGGGTGCCGGTGGGTCTGGCGGTGACCCTGATGCCGCTCAAGCATCCGTTCCAGGCGGCAATGGAAGCCCGCTCCCTGGCCCGGATCACCGGGCACCCTGTCGTCTACGGGCTGGGCCCGGGGCCGGTCGTCTTCCAGGAGCTGCTCGGGACCCGGCCGGCGAGTCAGCTGGGGGCGGTCCGGGAGTACGTCACCGCGGTCCGGGATCTGCTCGCGGGGCAGACATCGGAACCCGGTGACACGATCACCTCGGCCATGCCGTTGCATCGCATGGACAGCCCGGAGGTGCAGATCGGCCTGGGGGTTCTGCGTCCGGCGATGGCCCGGCTCGCGGGCGGGATCGCGGACGTCGCCGTCACCTGGCTCGCCCCGGCCGAGTACGTCGGGTCGGTGGTCGAGCCCGCCCTGCAGGAGGGTGCCGGGGCGGCGGGTGCGGCCCGGCCATGGGTCAGCAGCGTGGTGCCGGTCGCACTGCGCCGGCCCGGGCGTAATCCCTACCGGACGGTCCTGGCCAGCAACTACGGCCATCTTCAGGGCCCGCACTACCAGGACATGCTCTCCCGGGCGGGGATTCAGTTCGACATCGACCGGCCCGGCCCGGCCGCCAAGGCCGTCCTGGACGGCGGGGCGTTCCTGCACGACGACGTCGAGGGACTCGGGCAGCGCCTCAGTGCCTACACCGAAGCGGGGGTCGACGAGGTCGTCCTCAATCTTTCCGGGGTGCACGCGCTCGAAGGGCCGGACGCCGCGTACGACGAGGCGGCCCAGCTGCTCGAGGTATTGCTGCCCACCGCCGGGGCGACATCGGTGGCCTGAGCCCCGGCGGTGTTCAGCGTCATCCCGGGAAGCAGAACGGAACGGTGCCGCCCTCGGTGACCCACACGATCCCGGACGAGCCGGTGCCGAGGTCGCACGACATCTTCAGCCCGAAATCCCCCAGGTACCCGGCCACGCCCTGGTCGGTGACCAGGTGCCGGGTGAGCAGCCCGCTCTGCCGGGCGACCCGCTGCTCGTGGCCGGGCCAGCGGGCGCCCACGTGCCGCAGGGCGGCGATCATGCCGGCCCGGCCGGTGAACAGCCCCGGCTGCTCGTGGTGCCACAGGTCGTGCGCCGTGCCGAGCCGGGCCAGGACGCGTTCGAGTTCGGCGTCCTCGGCCCGGGCCAGGTAGTCGGCCAGGACCATGGCGGTACCGGCGCTGCCGCGGTGGATCGTGGCGCGTCGCCAGGGGCCGGAAGCGATGGCCACCTCCAGCGGCGCGCCCCGGTCCCCACCGGGAAAGAGCAGATCGAGTTCGGTCGTGAGCGCGGCCCGGGCGGCGCCCAGGAGTTCGGGGGCCGTGAACTGCTCGTGCAGCCGGATGAACAGCAGGGCCAGCCCGGCCGGCCCGTCGAGCAGACCCCAGGCGGGAGTGCCCTGGCGGGTGCTCATCCGGGTCCAGGCCTCGGTGGCGATCAGCTGCTCGCCGATCGCCCGGGCCGCCTCGGCGGCGCCGGGGACCAGGGCCTGGGCCTGGAGGGCGGCGACCGCGGCGCCGGAGCGGCCGCGGGTCAGCGAGGGGTCGGTCCGGGTGCCGTCGGCGGCCTGCTGCAGGGCCCGGTCGATGGCCTGGGCAGCGCGGTCCTCGAGCCCGAGGTCGGCCAGCGCCAGTCCTACTCCCGCCCAGCCCTCGAAAAGCCCGGGCCCGCAGTTGAGCCGGGGGAGCCGGTGCTCGACCCAGGCGAGGTGCTGGACCGGGACATCGGTTCCGCGCTGGTGCAGCGCCCACAGCACGCCGGTGGCCCCGTAGGCCGGGGTGAGGCTGCCGCCGGGGGTGCGGAACAGGTTCGCAGCGCCGGGATAGAGCCGGTCGTCGCGTTCGGGGGTGGCGTTCGCCAGAGTGAACGCCGTGACGTCGTCGGCGGACACCTCCCTTCGTGGCGGCCGGGTGGCATCGATCCCGAGATCGGCGAGCACCTGCTCGTCGAAGGTGCTGGGAACGTCGAAGCGGGCGTGGATCTCCTCGAGCAGGTCGAACACCTTCTCCGGACCCCAGCTCAGCGTGATGGTCGCCGGCAGGAGCAGGGACAGCCGCAGGCAGGCCAGGCCGTGCCGGTCCGCGGCCACGCCGCGCAGGTGGTCCGGGGCCCGGAACCCGGGGGCGCCGATCCGCTGCGGCTGGTCGTCGACGGCCCGGCTCGCCGTCTCCATGTCGATGAACATCGGCTCACCGGTGCTCCCGATCAGGACGTTGTTCGGGTGCACGTCGCCGAAGACGACCCCGCGGGTGTGCATGTCCCGCAGGGCTGCCGCGACCCGGTCCCCGACGGTCAGCGCCCAGCGGGCGTACGTAGCCCGGTCGAGGTCCTGGTCACCCGGCAGATCCGGATGGTGGCGCTGGACCAGGGTGAGCAGCGAGTCGCCGTCCACGAAGTCGCGGGCGAGGTAGTAGTGCCGGTCACCGCGCAGGTAACTGACCAGCCGGGGCACGTACGGCGCTCCGGCCAGCTCCTCCAGGGCCCAGCGTTCCTGCTCCAGGCGCCCGACGGCGTCCTGGCCCTGCTCGTCCAGCCCGGCCATCGGCCGGGCCTCCTTGACCAGGACCCGGGCCCCGGTGGCCCGGTCGACGGCGTCGTACACTCCCCCGCCGTTGGAGAAGTGCAGCGCTCGCTGTACTCGGAACGGCAAGGGCCGGGCGCCCGCCCGTCGCCGCTCCAGGGCCTCCAGCACACACGCGGGCGGGTCGACCCACTCCGGTACGTGGAACGAGGGACGCCGGACGTCGGGGACCAGGACGCCGTCGGGACGGCGGACCGAGGGCACCAGCAGACCGTGCTGGTCCGGTCCGACGAGTTCGACGAAGGCGCCGTAGCGGACGTAGACCGGCGCCGTCCGGTAGAGCAGGTCGGTCAGGATCGCCGGACCCCGGAAACCGGCCAGGAGCAGCTCGAGGTCGGCGAGGATGCCCGGGAGGTCGGCGTCGGACGGCGGGTAGATCGCGATGAACTTGCCGCTGCTGGTCCGGTCGGCGTACTTGCTGTTGCGGGCCAGCACGTGCTGCGGCGAGCGCAGGAACTTGAACGGGATCAGCTTCGGCAGGCAGTAGGCCCAGACGATGTCGAGCACCTTCTCGGCGTCGGCCGGGGTGGTGGACACGTGCACCTTCCAGCCCTGCTCGCGGCTTTCCCGGCCGACCGGGTGCTGGTAGCACCAGATCTCGTCGGTGGCCCGCAGCCAGCCCTCCGGCAGGCCCTCGTTGGCCTTGGCGAAGTCGCCGGCCGTGGTATTCGAGGGCACGTCGAAGAAGGGTGAGGGCTGTAAGCAGTAGTCGATGATGCCGAAGTCCATGACGGCCTCTTCCGGGCGTTAGAGCAGGGGCTTGATGTAGGAGTCGAGAGCGAAGCGCCAGAGCGGAATCTGCGGTCCCCGCCAGATGGCGATTCCGTTCGCCGCCGCCGGGGGTGCGTCGACGGCCAGGCGCACGGTGTCCGGGTATCGCGTGGTC
Source organism: Kineosporia aurantiaca JCM 3230 (assembly GCA_000719025.1). Lineage (GTDB taxonomy): Bacteria > Actinomycetota > Actinomycetes > Actinomycetales > Kineosporiaceae > Kineosporia > Kineosporia aurantiaca. Next base: position 82,711 of record JODP01000005.1, on the reverse strand, counting down.
AGCGTCGTGACCACGGGAGCCACCGCACTGATCGGTCCCACCTGGGAGGTCGAGGTCGGGTCGGCGATCCGGGCCTGGGCGACGAGCTGACGACCCAGGACGCCGCTGCGGTAGAGCTCGATCGGGTCGCCGCCGGCCAGTTCGTCGTGTGCGGCCGAGGGCATGATGAACCGGACGGCGCCGTCGGCCCCGGTGAAGTACCCGCCCTGAACCGTCCGGGGCACCTGGATCAGGATCGCACCGGCCAGGACGGCCGCTCCGGCCGCCACGGTGACCAGCAGGATCCGCAGCCGGGGAGCACCGGTCTCGAGCGCGAACGTGATCATCCGCCGCCATCCGCGCACCACGACCAGGGCACAGCCGAGGATGCCGACGATCATGCCGACCAGGCCCACGATCCCGATCTGGGACAGCGCCCGCGACCACAGCGAGACGGCCTGCAGGACAATGACGAACGGGAAACCGATGCAGGCGAACCCGTAGGCCACGGCCCACCGGTACTGCGGCAGCTCGGGCGCCCGCCGGGCCCCGAACAGCGCCCAGGCCCCGAACTGACGGGCGTCGCCCATCGCCTTCTCCCGCAGGTTCGGCGTGTCCAGGTGGCTCATCAGGGCGAGGTAGCCGTCGAACTTCACGAACGGGATGAGGTTGAGGATCCCGCCGAGGTAGGTACCGGTGGCGAACAGCACGAGCTCGAGCCGGATCGGGGCCACCGCCGGCAGCAGCGAGACGAACGCCGCCACCGCGCCGACGACGGCCTGGGTGGTGATTCCGGAGCAGGCGATCTGCACGCGTTGACGGCGTTCGGGTAGTCGCCAGCCGTCACTGACGTCGCAGAAGAAGGCGGGGGCGAGGTAGAAGAGCATGACCCCCATCCGGCTCGGCCGGCCCCCGTGACTGACCAGGACCGCGCCGTGGCCGAACTCGTGGATCGCGGTGGCGACGATGAAGCTGAGCGCCACGGCGCCGTAGGAGGTCAGGCTCAGCGGGGTGGTGGCCGCCGACCAGACCAGCGACGGACGCAGCACCAGCGAGACGATCCCGGCCAGGGCGAACAGGATCTGCAGGGTGAAACCCCGGTGACCGGTGAGGATCTGGATGATCCGGGTGAACGGCGCCAGCACCTTGGCCGGATTCAGCACGGTGAGCTGGAAGGTCAGGGGCGGGACGTACTTGAAGGCGGACGTCGCGGTCGGCCGCGGATCCCGGTCTCCCACCAGGTCTTTGGCGACCAGGTGGTCCCAGGTCCGCCAGACGTCGTCGGACGTCCAGGGGTCACCGAGCTGGGCGGCCAGATCGTCCAGCGGGGTGGAACCGTCCAGGGCGCCGGCGACCGAGGCGAAGTCGGGGGAGACCCGGAAGTACCGGTCGGGCCCGTCCTGGATGATCCACGGCGCGTCCGGCCCGAGGGGCTCGACCACCGTGACCCCGGCGGCCAGTCGGGGCTTGCGCGGATCCGGGCCGGTCTTCTCCAGGACCTGCGTACCCCCCGCGCTGCGGAGCCCGGGGCTGCCGCTGATGGCTCCGCTGCTGTTCATGAGATCGTGACGTCCTTTCGGCTGAAGCTGGTCCAGGCGACCGCCCCCAGAACGGCGACCCAGGCCACCGCGACGGCGGCCCCGGCGGCGAGCGGCAGGATGTCCGGCAGCACGTCGCGGTAGACCGAGCTGAGCGCAACGGTGAACAGGTACTTCGCGAAGTCGGGCCAGATCCGCTGCAGGCCCGGGTCGACCAGCAGGGTCTGCAGGAGCAGCAGGAGCAGCGCGATCGTGCCGCTGCGGGCCAGCACCCCCACGAAGAACCCGAAGACCGAGGCGAGCACGCAGCAGACGACGATGCCCAGCACGATCTTGGTGGCTTCGGCGGTCCACGAGAACGGCACGCCCAGGCCGCTGTTGACCCCGTAGGTGGTCCCCAGGGCCATCACGGCGGCGAGGACGCCGAAGCCGAGGCCGGCCACCGCGCTGGCCACCACCTTGGCGCCGAAGACGGTGCGGCGCCCGCTCATCAGGATGCTGCGGGTCAGGGCGCCGGTGCGGGCGTCCCGGGTGAACAGCATCGAGCCGAAGATGCCGGCCAGCAGGAAGGTCATCATCCAGGAGCGCGCCTGCCCCTCGGTGAGCTCGGCCGGGCCCTGGGTGGAGGAGCCCGACTGCACCTGGGCGGCCAGGGCGTACGAGGTCAGCAGGCACAGCACCACGGCGCCGATCGCCAGGCTGATCAGCTGGCGGCCCTGCCGGGCCCGCCACAGCTCGGCCCGCACGACGCGGCCGAACCGGCCCCGGGTGGGGCCGGGCGGCGCGGTCGCGCTGAACGTCACCGGTGTGGAGGTGGTGTTAGACATGGTTCTCCTCCTTCTGGGATCGGAGCAGGGCGAGGAAGCTCTCCTCCAGGCCGCCCGCCTGGGAGACCAGGGAGGGGGCGGAACCGGTGAAGAGGATCTTCTTGTCGAGCACCACGACGTCGTCGACGGTGCGCTCGATCTCGGCGAGCAGGTGGCTGCAGATCAGCACCGTGCGGCCCTCGGCGGCCAGGCTGCGGACCAGGCCGCGCAGCCAGGTGATGCCCTCCGGGTCCAGGCCGTTGGTCGGCTCGTCGAGGATCAGCAGCTCGGGGTCGCCGAGCATGGCGACCGCCAGCGAGAGACGCTGTTTCATCCCCGTCGAGTAGGCCGAGGCGTTCCGGTCGGCCGCGCCGGCCAGGCCGACCAGGGCCAGGACCTCCTCGACCCGGGCCGGCCGCAGCCCCAGGGCGCAGGCCCAGATGTTCAGCTCGTCGCGGGCACTGGCCCCGGCGATCGGGGCCATCCCGTCGAGCATGACGCCCACCCGGCGGCCGGCGTCGGGCAGGTCCGCATAGGCGCGGCCCCACAGCAGGGCCCGCCCGGCGGTGGGGGCGGCCAGCCCCAGCACCATGCGGATCAGCGTCGTCTTGCCGGCCCCGTTGGGGCCGAGCAGCCCCACCACGCGGCCGGGCGCGGCCTCGAACGTCACGTCGTCGACGGCCCGGACACCCCCGAACTGCTTGGTGAGGTGCTCGACCCCGATCACCGGGGAGGTCATCGGGACAGCCGCTTCGTGGCCAGGTCGTGGCCGAGCATCCCGGTGGCCAGGCCCGCCATGGTGATGGCGGTGAGCGTGCGTGCGGTCTGCGACATCGGGACCAGGGGCAGCACGGCGCCGAGACCGGCCAGCGCCAGCACGAGCGGCCGGGTCATCTCCGGAACCGCGGGCAGGGCGGGCAGCGTGGGCAGGTCGGTCAGGTTCGGCAGGGCAGACATGGTGGTGTCCTTTCGGAGCGAAGGGTGGGGGGACTCGCGCTGACCCGAGTCAGCGGGTAGCATCACCAGCCAGGACCTGCACTGCGCCAACAGATGCAGGCCCCGGCAGGTGATGCGGTGCCCGGGTGGTCTAGACCCGAACAGATGTTTCGACAGGTTTCCTCAGCAGAGCTACGACTCTCAGGTCGCGGCGACGATGGTGCTGACGATCGTGACGCCGATGCTGACGCCCTCCCAGAAACCGGGGGCGCTCATCTCCTCGAGCTCCTGCAGTTCGAGCTCGGTGTTCTGCTGGTTGTTGTTCGGCATGGTTCTGCTTCCTCTCGTAAGGGTTTTCCGGGATGTGTTCTCGGGCGGGAGAATCAGGATCAGGTGGCGGCGATGACGGTGATCGAGATGCCGACGACGACGCCGCCCGCGGTCCACCAGCCGGGAGCCTCCATGGACTCCAGCTCCTGCAGTTCCAGCTCGGCCGGCTCGGTGCCGGTCTGCGCCTGCACGTTGTTGCTCTCGCTCATGGCTTTTCCTTCTCTCTCGGTTCTCTCGGTGATGTTCGGTCGTGCTGTTCTGCCTGACCGTGGTCCAGTGGCTGCCTGAGGTTCAGGTGGCCACCGCGAACGCGACCGCGCTCAGGAAGATCACCCCGCCGGCAGCCAGGCTGCCCATGGTCACCCAGTCCGGGGACTCGAACGGCTCGAGTTCCTGGATGTCCAGGTGGATGGCGGGTTGCTTGTGGGGGCCCTCCGGGTAGGGCTCGTAAGCCCCTCTGGTATCACGCATCTGGCGTCCTTTCAGAGCGGCAGTGCCGCGGCGGTGCGCGGCGGGATGATGTCGGTGAACGTGCCGACCGGTGTGGTGGTGCGGGTTCGCTCGAGCAGGTGCTCGATGTCTCCCGCCCGGACGCCCTGGTACGGGGGAAGCCCCGCCCCCCAGGCCCGGAGCACCCGCTCGGTCACGAGCGGGATGGGCAAGGCGTCGCACGACGAGTCGGCCTGGACGCCCCAGTGCGTGAGTAGTGCGTGGATCCCGTCGCCGGGGTTGGCCGGCAAGGGCTTGGAGTGGGCCGTGCGGATGGTGCTCCACACGGCCCGGAGCTGGGCGGCACTGCCCAGGTTGCTGGCGCCCGCGTCGACCGCGGCCCAGAAGGCGGGCCAGAGCCGGACGGTGGTGGGCATTTTCGCCCCACCGGTCAGCCCGGCCACCTCGTTGGCCAGCGCCCAGAGCTTGACCGCCCAGGGCTGGTGCGGACGCTGGACGTGGTCGCTGTGGCCCAGGACGCCGATCCGGGCGGCCTCCCCGAGCGCGGCCGGGCCGGGCTCGTGGCCGTCGTCGAGGGCGGCCACGACGGCGTCGGCGCACTCGACCAGCCGGGCGATCAGGCCCAGGCACAGCCGGTCGGTGAGCGGATCCCCGACGGCGTCGCCGACGACCGGCCCGACCAGCCGGGAGAGGATCTCGGCGAGACCTTCGCGCAGCAGCGGTCCGGGTAGTGTCCGGTAGGCCGCGGGGTCGTGGGCGTAGGCGGTCGGCCGCAGGCTGCGGTCCATCACGAGCAGCCGGCGGTTGCCCAGGTGGGCCAGGGCCACGGCGCTGGCCTCGGCCCCGGTGCCGAGCGTGGTCGGGATCGCGACCAGCGGTGCGGTCCGGCCCGGGCCCGGGGGGAGCGCGACGAGCCCGCTGCGGGTCCGCGTCCAGCTCGCGTAGTCGTGTTCGAGAGTGGCGAGCTTGACCCGGTCCAGGACCGCGCCCCCGCCGACGACCACGGTCACGTCCACCTTCCCAGCCGTGTTTCCGGCCGTGCTCTCGGCCGGCAGCAGCGGGCCACTCAGGTCGCTGCTGCGGCTGGGCACGATCAGGGTCTGGATCCCGGCGGGCCGCGCGCCCAGGACGCCGAGCCAGGACCGGACCCGCCGGTGGATGGGTGCGTCCTCGACCCCGGCGTCGACGATCAGCCGGACGGTCGCGGTGCCGGAGCGGACGAAGGCCGATTCCACGGTGTGGGCGGCGCCCAGCCAGGTGGCCCTCATGACGCCGGCTCCAGGACCGGGCGGGCGAAGCCGCCGTCCGTGGCGACCTGGGCGAAGCCGCGCTCCACGCAGCCGAGCAGTTCGGCGACCTCGGCCTCGGAGTAGGTCAGGGCCGGGATCAGCTGGATGCCACCGGGTCCGGGGTGGACCACGGCGCCGGCCTCCCGGACGGCGGTGATGAGCTGGGCGACGACGGCCGACCCGACCGGCGCCCCGTCGGGGGCGTGGGCGTGCAGGGTGCGGAACAGGCCGCGGCCGGCGGTGCTGGTCGGGACGGGAAGGCGGGCCGCCAGCGAGGTCAGTCCGGCATCGAGCACGGCGGCGATGCGCTGCCCGTTCCCGAGGGCGTCCAGGCGGGTGAACTCCTCGGCCACCGCGCTGATCACGGCGCAGCTGGCCGGGGTTCCCGCCTGCGTCTCGGCGTGCACCAGCACCTGGTCGGAGTTTTCGAAGGCCTGGGCGATCCGGTGGCTCACCAGGATTGCGGAGGCGGCCGCCGCCCCGTTGGTCAGTCCCTTCGACGTGAGCATCACGTCGGGAGCGTCCGGCCAGGCCGAGGAGGCGAACATCGGCCCGACCCGGCCGTACCCGGTGGCGACCTCGTCCGCGACGAGCAGGAATCCGTGCCGGGAGCGCAGGGCGAGCAGGGCGTTCACGTACGCGTCGTCCAGAGCGACGGTGCCCGAGCCGAGGACGGGTTCCACGACGATGGCGGCGACCCGGTCTCCCAGGGCGGACAGGATGTCGTTGAGTTCGTCGACCGCGTTGGGCTTTACGTGACGCACGAACCGCGGGTCGACTCCGTAGAGCTGCTGGCCCAGGTTCTCACCGGTCAGCGAGAAGCCGCCGTAGGTGAGGCCGTGGTAGGAGCCGCGCAGGCCGATGACGATGCGACGCTCGGAATGCCCTTCGATCGCATGGACGTGGCGCACGAGCTTGAGCACCGCATCGTTGGCCGCGCCGCCGGAGGTGGAGAACAGCACCCGGGCGAAGCGGTCCGGGCCGGCCAGGCCGACCAGCGTCTCGGCCGCGGCCCGGGCGTAGGTGTTGCTGTACCGAAAGACACTGAGATAGGAAGCGTCTCGCAACGCCCGGGCCGATGCCTCGGCCACTGCCTCGTTGCCGTAGCCGAGGTTGACGTTCCACAGGCCGCTCGTGCCGCACAGTGCCTCCCGGCCGTCCGCGAACCGCACCCGATGGCCCTTGGCACCGACCAGGCACAGGTCGTCGCGCAGGTGGTCGGCGCGGGCCAGGAGAGCCGGCCACAGGGCCGGGGCTGCCGAGGTGGCGCTCATGCCGTCATCTCCCAGGTCTGGACCAGTACGTCGAGTCGTTCGGTGCAGTCGCCGATCGCCGCATCGCTGCGGTGGCGGAACCCGTGCTCCAGCAGTTCGGTGCCGATCACCCGGCCGTCGAACAGCCGCGGCCGGGAGACGGCCACCGGCACCGGCTGCCCGTCCGGCGGGGCCGACCGGCCGATCACAGTGACGGTCCGGTAGTCCTGACCGGGGACGATCGCGTCGAACATGTCGTACTCGCGTCCCGACCAGCCGGTGACGACGCGGTGGATGTCGCTGACCTCGGCGGCCCCGTGCGCGGGGACGGGGACGGTGACCAGGAAGATCCCGCCGGGTTCGAGATGCTCACGCACGCATCGGTAGAGACCTTGGCGCTGCTCGGCCGAGAGCAGGGTGATCGAGGTGCTGCCGAGCATGATGACGGCGAACCGGCGGCCGAGGTGGAAGTCGGCCATGTCACCGACCACCGGGTCGATCCGGTCCCGGGCCGGCGGGACCAGCGTGCCGGCGACCCGGTCGGCGAGCAGGTTCAGCAGGCTCGGTGACAGGTCCAGGGCCACCACCGCCCGACCGCTCGCGGCGACGGGCAGGGACATCCGGCCGGCTCCGGCGGCCAGTTCCAGCACCGGGCCCGGTGGCATGGACCGCAGCAGGGCGAGCACCTCGCGCAGTTCACTGTCGTCCCCGAGCGTGATGTCGTGGTACATCGCGGCGCCCAGCTCGTCGTAAAGATCGCAGTACTGCACCATTTCACCAAGCGCGGCAATCGCGGCCCCGGCCTGGAGAGTGGTGCTCATGCCGCCAGCTCCATTCCGATACTGAACCCGCGGGAGGCGAGCGCGGTGGTGAGCCGGGCCCCGGCAGGGTCGCCGGGTCCGTCGAGCTGACGCTCCAGGGCGGTTGCCGAGGCGAGGTCCAGGGAGACGATCCGGCCCTGGACCGGGTCGACGACCAGGGCGCCCTCGGCGGTGCGGACGATCACCGGCCGTTCCGCCGGTGCGGTGCCGTCCTCAAGAGCCAGCTGGGGGTCCAGTCGCAGGCCGAAGCCGGACACCGCGTCGATCTCGGCTCCGCAGGCCCGGGCGGCCCGGACCGCCGCGACCACCGCGAGATAGCGCGGTAGCCAGGGAACTTCGTGGTGAAGTCGTTCGATGTCGGCGTCGGCGACGACGGCGCGCAGGGCGGTTTCCGCGCCGGCCCCCGTCTCGGCGAGGTGGCTGAGGGTGCCGGGGGTGAGCGTGTCGAGGGTGGCCACCGGAGAGCCCGTCGGCGAGACCGCGACGGTTGCGTCCGCTCGGACGTGGATGCGGCGGCTGAGGTGGTGGTCTCCCGGCCAGCCGAGGGCCGGACTGTCGGCCAGGTACACCAGCGGGCTGGTGGCCACTCGGGGCAGGCGCCCGTGGTCCCGGGTGGCGACCGCATCAGCGCCGAGCGCGAGCAGGTCTTCGGGACCGGTGATCCGGAGCAGCGTCGGGCCGTGCACGGCGAGGAAGCCGCTCACCGCGTAGGACTGGACTTCCATCACGAAGGAGTCGTCGAGCCAGAGCTGGTCGCCCGGCGTCCCCAGGCCGCCCTGGTAACCCACCACGGTAAAGTGCTGGTTGGCCGAGGCGACGGGCTCGGGCAGGAAGAAGGCGCACTTGCGGCCGCCGATGCCGCGACGGGTCAGCGTCTCCAGGTGACCGGCGTCCTCGAGGAAGACGCTCAGCCGGCCAGGTACTTCACGGGACCGGGTGGCTCCGGTCGTGACCTCAGCGAGGTGGGTCAGGCTGGTCGGGTCGGGCACCGCGTCATCACTCCTTCGTCCTGCTCGGGCGCCTTGCGGGCACCGGGTCGACTTTCGAGAGCGCCTTTCCGAGTTGCGCTTTCGGTAAGGCATGGCAGAACACTACGAACCGGCCGGGGTGAGCGCCTAGGGGCGGCTGTCACTGCAGTGGGGTGAACGACTACAGGTGGTCGGGGTGACAACTGTCAGCTACCGGGCCCGGACGTGCTCCGGAGCAGGGTGTTCAGGCCGTCGTGCGGTGGGGTTCCTGACAGGTGTCATCCCATCGTCCTGACATCGAACACTCGCGGGACATGACAGCAGGGCGCAAGGATCAGCGGCACGTGCATCGAGGGGTTCACATCGATGGTGCCGATACGACCCGGGGGGGTCCTGTGAAATCGTCCCTTGCTCAACGGGTGAAGTCCGCCTACATCCCATTCACCATGGCTCACGGCCTTTTCTACGACGTCCTGGGCTCTCCGGACTCCAGTGACCGCAGTCCCCGGCTCGCGCCGGAGAACGCACCGGCCGGCTGGCAGCGAGGAGAGCAGGGACTGTGGACGGTTTTCGTCCCACCGGTCTGCTCCCTGCCCGAGCAGGGCTGGAAGATCCACGTCGCGGCCCTGCCGGGCAACGCCCGGCCGGTCGCCGACCTCACCGTCCGGGCCTGCTGGGAGCTGGGCATCCCGGTCAAGACGCTGCGGACCGAGCGGACCGTCCTGGCCACCCAGCTGAAGTACGCGGCCGCGGACAGCAGCGGCAAGGTGCTGACCGCCTATCCGGCCACCCCGGCGCTGGCCGAGAGGCTCCTGGACCGTCTGGTGGCCGGTCTGGCCGGGCAGCCCGGGCCGGGTATTGCCGGTGAGATTCCGGTCTCCGGGGCGCCGATCTATTTGCGCTACGGTGCTTTTGCCGAGAGCTGGTGCACCGACACCGAGGGCCGGCTGCGGCCGGGCTGGACCCGGGCGGGTCGGCCGGTCCTCGACCGGCGCGGCCCGGCCGGAGCCCGGCAGGCCCCACCGCTGCCCGAGCTGCTGCAGCGCTTCCAGGCGCTCAACCCGGCGCCCAGGCTCGAGATCGACGATGTCGCCGTCCTGCACCGCTCCACCGGGGGCGGGGTCTACCGGGCCCGGTGGCGCGGGGAATCGACCGTCGTGCTCAAGGAGGGCCGTCGCAACGCCGGTCTGGACACCATGGGCGTGGATGCCGCGACCCGCCTGCGGCACGAGCACGCGGTGCTGACCCGCCTGGCCGGGACCGGCCTGGTACCCGAGGTGCTCGACCTGGTCAGCGTGGGGGACAGCGACTTCCTCGTCCTGGAGTACATCCCCGGCCCCAGCCTCAGCGCCTGCTTCGCCACCAACCCCGGAATCCGGCCGGGGGCGACCGCGGGGGAGGAGGCCGCCTACCTGCGCTGGGTGGAGCGGACGGCGGCCCGGCTGAGACCCATGGTCCAGGCCCTGGCCGATCACGGGGTCGCCCACGGCGACCTGCACCCGGGCAACGTCCTGGAGGTCGAGGACCGGCTGGTCCTGGTGGATCTGGAGTCCGCGAGCCTGGACGGCTGGTCGGTCTCCACCGGGATCACCGCGCTGAGCCGGCCCGGCGACGGTTCCCCCAGCCTGGCCGGTGATCTGCGGGCCGTAGACCTGATCCGGATGGCCCTGCTCGCCCCGCACCTGGACGTGCTCACCTGGCGCCCGGAGCTGGAGGCCGAGCTGGAGCAGGCCGCCCTGGCCGACCTCGGGGCCGACCTCGGGGCTGATCGGGTGGTGACCGGCGGGGCTCCCGACCGGGCCGCGCTCGTGCGTGGTCTGACGGTGGCAGCCACCCCGCACCGCGCCGACCGGCTCCTGCCCGGGGACATCGCCCAGTTCACCACCCCCGGCGGTGGGCTCGGCCTGCTGCACGGGGCGAGCGGGGTGTGCCTGGCGCTGCAGGCGGTCGGCGCCCGGGTCCCCGAGCCCTGGCTCGACTGGATCGTGACCGCCGCCGAACGGGAACGGCCGGTCGGGGGACTGGGGCACGGCCTGGAGGGGGTGGCCCTGGCGCTCGCGCTGCTCGGCCGGCCCGAGCAGGCCCGAACGGTGGCCCGCCGCGCCGCGTCCCGGCCCGAAAGCTCCCTGCCGCCGTCCTGGGAGTACGGGCACGCCGGGCGGGCCCTGGCCTTCGCCGAGCTGGCCGGTCTGCTCGGCCCAGAGTTCGACGAGCCCGCCCAGCGCCATCTGGCGGACACCACGGCGGCGCTGAGCGCGAGCGGGCCCCGCCCGGGAAGCGGCCTGCTGGGCGGCTGGTCGGGGATCGCTCTGGCCCTGACCGCGATCGCCGACATCTCCGGCGACGCCCAGATGAAGACCTGTCTGCGGGCCGCGCACCAGGCGGTGCTGCGGGAGGCCGAGAACGTCGTCACCGTCGGGCCCGCGGTCCTTCTCCGCTCCGCGGGCCGGCTCCTGCCCGACCTTGCCCACGGCAGTGCGGCTTTGGGGCTGGCCGGGGCGGCCCTGCTCGGTCGGTCGGACCTGGCCGGGCTCAGCGCGGCCGAGACCGCCCGGCTGGTGTCGCTGGTTGCCGGGGTCCGGCAGAGCTGCCTCACGCCGGTGGTGGTGGGCACCGGCCTGGCGCTCGGGCGGTGTGGCCTGCTCGCGGTCCTGCGGCGACTGGCGGGGGACGAGGACGCCGGGGTCGCCCTGCACGAGGGCCGGGTCGGGTGGAACGTCATGCCGCTGCCCGAACAGAAGGCCTCGGAGCCGGCCACGGCCCTGCTCGGCAACGCGGGTTTCCGGCTCTCCACCGATCTGGCCACCGGCAGCGCCGGAGCCCTGGTCGCCCTCGCCTCGCTGGCGCAGGACGCCCTGCACGCCGCCCTGCGGCTGCCCCGGCACCTGGGCCTGCCCCGCACGCCGCTGCCGGTCCAGGCGGCGAAGATGACAAACGTCAGGACGCGTGCGTGACGCCATCCACTAGGGCCGCCCCCGTGGATCGGCCAGAATTGAGGCAACGCAGGACGCAGACGGTACCCACGGAATGAGGCCATCATGTCGCTGGACCAGTTGCACGAGCTGGAGCTCGAAAAGGACAGCGGCACGCCGCTTCTGGAATCGATGAGTATTCTGTCGCACTTCTACTGCTGACGAGGGTGGTGGCGCCGGTACCGGCGCCACCACCCTCGTGCCCGACCGATCATCTGCCGGTAGGAACCCGCCATGTCAGCGAACCGCCTCCATCGGTTGACCACTGCAGTCCGGCTCCGCGGCGTCCAGGTCGAAACGGACGCCGCCGCCGGACTTTCCGCTCTGCACGTCCGGGACCTCAGCGTGACTTCGGGAACGCTGGTCGTCGTGCAGGGAGAGTCTCCGGACGAGGTCAGTACCCTGCTGCTCACCTTCGCCGGCCGCGCCGCGCTGGCCGGTGGGTCGCTCGAGATCGCCGGGTCCCCGGTCTGCCGCAGTGGGACCGACCCCGTCCGGTCCCCGGAACCGTGGCGGCGGCGGGTCGGTTTCGTCGGACCCCGGCCGGTCCTTTTCGGGCACCTCAGCGTGCTCGGCAACATCGCGCTGCCGGTGCGCTGGAGCGGGAAGCGCCATCCTCGTGAAGAGGTGCGCAAGCTCTGCCGCTCGGTCGGCCTGGACCTGGTGAAGGACCGGCTGCCGGGCGAACTGGGCCGCGCTGAGCAGCAGCGGCTGGCCATCGCGATGGCGATGGCGTACGACCCGGATCTGCTGGTGGTCGCCGTCGAGAGCCCCACGACCGAAGAGGACACGCTGTCCCGGACGATCGTGGACCTGGTCCGGCTGGAGGGCCGCACGATCGTCACCAGTCTTTCGGCGCCGGCGGTCCGGGACGCGGCCGACCAGGTTCTCACCCTGCTCGGCGGCCACCCGATCGGATCGAGCGCGTGACGGCTGCGCCGTGGGGGCGTCGCGCCGCACCCGCGACCCCGCACCTCATCGCCGCCGTCGTCGTCGGGCTCGTCGCCGGGCTGACCACGCCCCTGCTGCTCATTGGCCTGGCCCGGCACACCGGAGACGGGGTGTCCCCGCTCCTGGCCGGGCCCGTCGTCCTGGGCTGGGCCATGGCCGTGGTCGCCATCATGAATTCGGTGCTTCCGTGGCGTCGTCTGGTGGTGGCCGGGGTGCGCCACGACCGCCGGGCCCTGATCGCCGCGCAGGCCACCCGCTCCGAGCAGACCGACTATCACACCCGCTGGCTGCTCGAGGCGAGCGCGTGGGCCCTGGCCCTGTCGTTACCGGCCGTGCTGGTCACTGTGGCCGTGGTGGCCGTGGCGCTGGGCTCGCCGGTGGTGCCGCGGCTGGTCGGGGGCGCCCTCGGCACCGTCCTCGGGGTGGGTCTGGCCGGTGCCTCCACCGCTCGGCTGCTGCGCGACGACCGGTCCGCCTAACTGCGCAGAAACCTCATTGGCCACTCCACACCACTACAAAAAGCGACATAATAGGGTGTCACTGTAGGGGGGCACTTTGAGGCGTGCAGTCGAGCGCGCCATCCAGTGATGTGCCGTCGGTGTTCTCTGCCGATTGGAATGGCCGCAAGGGGATCGTTTTATGGTGTGGGGGAGTTCGTCGGGCGTTGTCGGTGCGTGGTCGGCGACCATGCTCATTCTGTTCATCAGCATCGGCCAGATCGTCGCGCAGGAGGAGCCGGCGGTCGCGGTCAAGATTTTCTGCGGGTTGCTCAGCCTGGTCACCGTCGGCTGCTTCCTGAGGCTGCAGTCGCTGCTGGTCCGGGGCCGGCCCCGGCGCCGGCTGCAGGGACTGGCCGGCACCCAGGTCGTGGCCTCGCTGCTGGTCCTGTTCCTGGGGGGCGCCTGGATGCTGCTGGCCCTGGCCCTCACCACGGTCCTGCTGCTGACGGCCTGGCCGCGCCGGTTCCTGGCCGTGGCTCTGCTCGGCGCGGCCGACGTGGCCGTGATGTTCGCCCGGCGTGACGGCACCACGAGCGACGGCATCATCGTCATCTGCGTCACCGTCGTGGTCACCGCCTTCACGCTCTACTCCATGACCCGGCTCTACGTCGTGCTCGACGAGTTGCGCCGGACCCGGGAGCAGATGGCCCGGGTGCGGGTGGACGAGGAGCGCCTGCGGATCTCCCGCGACCTGCACGACCTGCTCGGCCGCACGCTGGTCTCGGCCTCGTTGCGCAACGAGGCGGCCCTGCGGCTGCTGGACCACGACATCGAGCGCTGCCGCGAGCAGCTCACCGCCCTGCGGTCGTCGATCATCGACGGCCAGGCCCGGCTGCGGGCGCTGACCAGCGGGCCGACCCTGATTGGCCTGAACGACGAGCTGGCCAGTGCCCGTGAGCTTTTCGAGCGGCTCGGTCTGCGGGCCGAGGTGGACGCGGTGGTGGTCGACGACCCGGTGATCGACCAGACCCTGGCCGCGGTCGTGCGGGAGGCGGTGACCAACACCCTCAAGCACGGACAGCCCACCTGGTGCCGGATCGGGGTCCGGCACGAGTCGCTGGCCATCGTGGTCAGCGTGGTCAACGACGGGGTCTCCCCGGCCAGCAAGGACCACGGGGCCCACACCGGGCTCGACGACATCCGGGCCCGGGTCGAGTCCCTCGGGGGCGTCTTCACCGCCGGGCCGGTGCCCGGCGGCCAGTTCCGGGTCATCGCCCGCGTCCCCCGGATCTCGGCCGAGCCCGCGGTGACCCCGGCCGACATCGAGGCCCCCGAACTCACCACCAGCCCGGAGGCGGCCACCCAGTGAACGACGAACCACTCAAACTGCTGATCGCCGAGGACGTCGAGCTCGTCGCCGAGGCCTTCGAGGCCCTGCTCAGCACCGAACCGGCCTTCCAGGTCGTGGCCCGGGTCGGCCGCGGTGACCACGTGCTCGCCGCGGTCGAGAAGTACCGTCCCGACGTGGCCCTGCTGGACGTGGACATGCCCGGCGCCACCGGCATCGAGGCGACCAGGCTGGTGACCGCCCAGTTCCCCGAGTGCAAGGTCATCCTGCTGACCGCCCTGCCCGGCAGCGGCCACCTGCACCAGGCCCTGGCCGCCGGCACCTCCGGGTACCTGGTCAAGGCGACCACCGGGGCCCGGCTGATCGACGCAGTGAAGACCGTCGCGAGCGGGGGGACCGTCATCGATCCCCAGCTGGCGGCGGACGCTTTGCGCAGCGGGCCGAACCCGCTCTCCGAGCGGGAGCAGGAGATCCTGCGGTACGTCGACCAGGGGCTCAACACCCGCACGATCGCGGCCCAGCTGTTCCTCTCGCACGGGACGGTCCGCAACTACCTCTCCTCCACCATGACCAAGCTCGACGCCTCCTCCCGGGTCGAGGCGGTCCGCACCGCGCGCCGCCGCGGCTGGTTCTGATCGCGGGAAGACCTGGCCGAACGATTCAGAAGACCAGTCCGGACCGTTCCGACAGCACGGCGGCGAAGGCGGACCGGACCAGGGCCCGCAGCCAGGAATGGGCCGGGTCGGTGTCGAATCGCTGATGCCAGGCGCAGATGATCGGCGCGGCCGGCAGGGGGATCGGCGGCGCGACGGTGACCAGTCCGAAGGCCTCGATGATGGGCCGGCAGGTCACCTCCGGGCCGGTCAGGAGGGCATCGCTGCGGGCCACGACCTGGGCCGCGGTCGCGGTGGTCCCCACCGAGGCCAGGATGTGGCGGCTGAGGCCGTGCGGCTCCAGCAGGGCGTCCACCGGATCGGTCAGCCGGCCTCGCCGCGAGACCAGCACGTGCGCCTGGGCGGCGTAGCCGGGCAGGTCCAGGTGTGCGGCCAGCGGATGCCCCCGGCGCATCAGGACGACCAGCCGGTCGTGGTCCACGACCTCGTGCCGGATCTCCGGCAGGGCCGGGACCGTGGCCCCGATCTCCAGATCGACCCGGCCGTGGCGTAGTTCGTCGGTGTCGACCGAGGCCTCGGCCAGCAGCCGGAGCCGGACGCCGGGGGCCTGCGCGGTCAGATCGGCCAGCAGCCGGGGGGCCAGGGCGGTGGCCAGGGCGTCATGGCATTGGATGGTGAAAACCCGTTCCAGGTGGTCCAGGTCGAGCCGTCGGGCCGGGGCCAGGACCTGCTGGGTCTGGCGCAGGAGATCGGCGACCTGCTCCCGCACGGCCAGCGCGTAGGGCGTCGGAGTCATCGTGCGCCCGGTGCGCACGAGGATGTCGTCGCCGGTGAGTTTGCGCAGCCGCCCCAGGCTTCGGCTGACCGCCGGTGCCGACAGGCGCAGTCGCTGGGCGGCCCCGCCCACGCTCTCTTCCTCGAGCAGGGCGTCGAGGACGGTGAGCAGGTTCAGATCCAATTGCATGAGAGTAAATCCTAGCCTAACAAGGTTGCACTGGACTTCATTCAGCGCCCGCTCGATGCTTACTGCATGACCACCGAACAGCAGCTTCTGACCATCGCCACCACGGCCGTCCGGACCGCATCCCAGCAGGTCACCGCTCCGGAGAAGACCCCCACGAGCACGGCGGAGCTGTTCGCAGCCCTCCGTAGTAACGACGAGGCGGTCTCGGTCGTCCTCCGTCCGTTCCTACTCGAGGCACTTCCCGGATCCCAGTGGACGTCCGACGAGCACGGCTCCGGTCCGATGCCGGCCGGTGACTGGTGGGTGGTCGACCCGGTGGGCGGCAACATGAACGCCGTCCAGGGCATGCCCGACTGGAACGTCGGGGTCAGCCTGGTCCGCGACGGCGAGCCAGTGCTGGCCGTGCTGTACGCCCCCGTGGCCGGGGAGATGTTCACCGCCGTGGCCGGGGCCGGTGCGCGGCTGAACGACGCACCGGTGCGGGCCTCGGCCAAGACCGACCTGGGCCTGGCCCTGACCGGCACCGGCCAGGCCCGGCCCGACCGCGAGGAGGCCAACGCCCAGCGCGTCGGCGGCGCCGTCGCCGCGATGATGCAGCACGCCCTGTACGTGCGGAACTCGGTGCCGGTCGGCCACCAGCTCACGCAGGTCGCGGCCGGGCGGATGGACCTGCACTGGCAGTTCGACAACCTGCGCTCGCACATCGCTCCGGTCCTGATCGCTCGCGAATCCGGGGCCACCGTCACCGACTACGACGGCAAGCCGTGGGACGTCACCAGCAACGGATACCTGGCCGCCGCCCCCGGCCTGCACGCCGCCGCGCTCGGCCTGCTCGCCCCCTTCGCCCAGACCAAGTAAAGGAAATCCTCATGGACATCACCGTTCTCGCCGCCTCCGGTGCCACCGGCCGCGAACTGACCCGTCAGGCCCTGGAACGCGGGCACACCGTCCGCGCGATCGCCCGAGACCCCGCGCGCATCACCCTCCCGGACTCGCCCCTGCTCACCCGGATCGCCGGTGACGTGAACGACCCGCAGAGCATTGCCGCCGCCCTGCAGGGGAGCAAGGTCGTTGTCTCCGGCCTCGGGCAGACCGGCAAGGCGGCGGGGCCCGTCCTCACCGCCGGGGCCCGGGCCGTCGTGGCGGCTCGTCCGCAGCACATCGTCTGGCTGGGGGCGTTCGGCACCGGCCCGTCCGCCCCGGCGGCCGGCCCGGTCACCCGCGGCATCCTCAAACTGGCCCTGGGAAAAAAGATCCCGGACCGGGTCAGTGCCGACGCGATCATCCTGGAAGCCGGCGGTTGCGTCTTCCACGCCGGGCCCCTGACCAACGGCGTGCTCAGCCCGAACCGGCGGACGGTGAGCCTGAAGGACGCCCCGAGGAGCATCTTCCCGGTGCCGGTCAGCCGGGCGACCGTGGCCGCCGCCATGCTGGACGAGGCCGAGGCCGCGCAGTTCGGTGGCATCGCTCTGCCCCTGGGTAAGTAGTCCCGGCGACGGGCAATAACTGGATGACGCCGGTGGTCACCCCCGCGGATATTGGCGTCCATGGATGAAGTCCAGGTCGTCGTGGCCCATTCCGAACGGGCGACGCTGCGCGTCGGCGACGTGTTCCTGAAGGTCGACCCCGATCAGGCCCGCATCGAGGTCGAGATCGAGGCCATGTCCCGGGCTCCGGTGCCCACTCCGGAGATCCTGTGGCGCAGACCCCCGGTGCTCGCGGTCGCCGCGGTCCCGGGCGCGACGCTCGGGAGCCTGGGCGGGCCGGCGACCGGGTCGCCGGAGGCGTGGGCGGCGGCCGGTGCGGCCATCCGCAGGCTGCACGAAGCGCCTCTGCCGCCCTGGTCGGGCCGGGCCGGGCGGAACATCGCCGCCCTGGAGGCGGAACTCGACCACGAGTGCGAGGCGCTCGTGTCCGACGGCGTCCTGCCGACCGATCTGGTCGCCCGCAACCGCCAGGTGGCCGAAGCCGCGCTGCGACCGTGGACTCCCGTCTTCACCCACGGCGACCTGCAGATCGCGCACGTCTTCGTCGACGGTGGCGAGGTCACCGGCATCATCGACTGGTCCGAGGCGGGCCAGGGGGATGCGCTGTACGACCTCGCCACCTTCACCCTCGGACACGAGGAGCACCTTGAGGACGTGCTCGCCGGCTACGGCGCCGACGCCGATCGCGCCGTGATCTACGCCTGGTCGTCGCTGCGGAGCCTGCTGATCGTGCGCGGGCTGATCCAGCAGGGCTTCGACCCCTTCGCGCCGGGCTGTGAGGTTGATGTGCTGAGGTCCCGGATGTAGGGACGGGAGGTGTTACCGCGGCGAAGCCGCCCACTCCGGCGCCAGGATCGCCCAGACCTGCTTGTCGTACCGCACCCCCTGGTACGGCCACGCCTGTCGCCGGACCCCTTCCAGAGTCATCCCCAGTCGCTGGGCCACGGCTGCGCTGCGGACGTTGTCGGCCCGGCAGTGCCATTCGGCCCGGTGCAGGCCCCGGGTTGCGAGCGCCCAGTCCAGCAGGTGCGCCCCGGCCCGGGTGATGAGACCGTGGCCCTCACCGGAAGGTTCCAGCCAGCAACCGATCTCGCAGGACCCGAACCGCGCGTCGAAGTCCGTGAACATCACCCCACCCACGAGCGTGCCCTCCCGCCAGATCCCGTACAGGCGCGCGCCGTCCTGAGCCTGGCGCTCGGCGTACCGACGGATCGTCGCCCGGGCCGCGTCCACGTCCTCGGTCACGAAGGCCGGGCCCACCCACGGGCGGATGTACTCGCGGGCCCGGTCCAGGTGGTCGGCGAACTCCTGGGCCTGGTGGACCTCGAGCGGGGCGAGCACGGCATCGGCGCCCAACGCGACCGTGAACATCCGGACCTCCTCGTTTGCATAACAAGCGTTACGGCAATGTAGCGTGTCGGCATGCCCCGGCCCCCGGGAGACCACGAGGCCCGCCGCCAGGACGTCTCGGAGGCGGTCTGGCGGGTGATGGCCGAGCGCGGCTTCGCCGGACTGACCCTGCGCGCCGTGGCGGCCGAACTCGGCGCCACGACCGGCCTGCTCACCCACTACTTCGCCACCAAGCAGGCCCTGGTGCAGTACGCCCTCGACCTGCTCGAGCAGCGCACCCTGGCCCGCCCCCGCCGACCGACCGGAGGGGGACTGGCGGCGCTCAGGAACGCCTTGCTCGACATCCTGCCGCTGACCACCGCGGCCACCGACACCAACCGGATCTGGGTCTCCTCCTGGGACGCGGCCCTGGCCGAGCCCGACCTGCGCACCAGCTACGCCCGCAAGTACGGGCAGAGCCGCGAGCGGCTCACCGGGCTGGTCGAGGCAGCGCAGGCTCTGGGCGAACTGCCTCCCGGCAATCCCGCCGACATCGCAGCCCGCGCGCAGGCCTTCGTGCTCGGCCTGGTCGTGCAGGCCCTGTTCGACCCGTCGGCCTTCCCACCCGAGCGGCAGGCCGGATTGCTGGAGGACTACCTGGAGCAGCTCTCAGTTACGAAATGAGCCGACCGAGCCCGGCCTCGGCGAGCGCACGCATCGAGATGCGGGTCACCGACTCGTCCGGGTCGCGGACGTGGGAGGTTGCCTCGGCAGCCGGAACGATCTTCCGATGAGCAATCTCGAATTCGGGTTTCCACTCGCCGATATCGACCTGCACCAGCCAGAAGGAGCGCACCAGCACCAGACCCTGTTCATGCCCCTGGACACACGCGCTGCGGGCGAAGCCGAGCAGCACGGCCTCCCGGACCTCGACACACGCCTCCTCCCGCATCTCCCGTCCCAGTGTCTCCCGCAACGTCTCGGCTCCTTCCGGCCGGCCGGCGGGAAATCCCCAGTGCACCTGGTCGGGACTGACGAGCACCAGATCCAGGCCGTTGTTCCCCACGCAGATCCCGGCCGAGCCGTGGTTGCGCCCCTCCGGGCCGGCATCCGCGTGATGCCAGGACGTCCGCCAATGCTGGCCTGCCGAAACCGATGACATGGTCTCGCCATCGCGAGCGGCAGAGGGCCGCCAGGGCGGACGGATCTCAGGCCTCACCCATCACCAGACCCTCAATGGTGTGCTTCTGAGTGATAGGCGTCAGATGCTTCACCACCGGGCACTTCAGATGCCGGCGAACCCGGTCGGGAAGCTGCGCCCAGAAGTTCTCGGTCACGGCCATATCGTGATGCGCGGCATTGCCGGCGCCGGGCGCATCTACGCCCAGAACGAGCACTGGACGGGCCTTTTGCGAGTAGTTCTGGGTTCCCCGATGAATTGTCAGGGCCGAGCGCGCGGACACGTCGCCCCGGCGGGGGTACTTGCGGACCGCTCGCTCCTCAAAGCGTGAATAGCCGGACCGGTCGGGAAACATCCCGTGGTCGAAGTCGCTGCCGTCATCGAACTGGGTACCCACCGCGATCTCGAAAGGACCCATGTCCGGCTCGGTGTCGACCGCGGTGAGGTTCAGGGCCAGCGAGGTCAGTCGTCCGTCCCGCCGGGTCTCCTCGGGGGCCGGGAAATCCCGGTGCCAGGGCTGGTTCACGGCGCCGGCGAAGGGAATGTCGAATCCGAGTTCGACGATCTCGTACTCCTCACCCAGGACAGCGGTGCACACCTGGCGGACCCACGGGTGCTCGACCAGATCGACGAAGCCGCGCATCTGCTCGGGGTGGATCTCCACGTAGTAGCGGTTGGGGCCGCGACCCACGGCACCGTCCGGTCGTGAGCGGGCCTCCTCGAAAGCGTCCTCAATGTCCTCGCGCATCCGGTCGGCCCACTCGGGGCTGAAGGCGCCTTGGCAGGCGACGATGCCGTCCCGGTAGATGGCCGAGGCCAGCTCGTCGGAGCCGGGCCGGTCGCGAGTGTCGTTCGGGTCGGTGGTCCGGTCTGCCGTGGTCATCGGTAGCCCTTCGTCGTCTCGTCCTCGAGCCGTACGTCCTCCATGGTGCCTGATCATCCCGAACTCGGCTCGTCCTCCTTCGCCGCGCTGATCTCAGCGTTGTCCCCTTCGGCGTGGGCTGGCAGGCTGACCCGTTGTGGCCCAGGACCAACCGTTGAGCTCCCCGGCCTTCCGCTGGTTCTTCGCCGGACGCACCGTCTCGCTGCTGGGCAGTTTCATGTCGCCGGTGGCGATCGCCTTCGGGGTCCTGGAGATCACCGACAGCCCGGCCTGGCTGTCCGCGGTCACCACCGCCGTCCTGATCCCCATGGTGGCAACCATGCTGCTGGGCGGGGGAATCGCCGACCGCTACCGTCGCGACCGCATCCTGGCCCTCACCAGCCTGGGCTCCGGCATCGCCCAGGCCGGGATCACGGTCCTGCTGTTCACCCACCAGCACCCGGCGCTGTTCCTGCCGCCGGCGGCCCTCAACGGGGCACTCCAGGGGCTGACCACCCCAGCCCTGCGGGGGATCGTGTCGAACCTGGCCACCGGGCAAGGGCTGCAGCGGGCCAGTTCCCTGCTGGCCTCGGCCCGCAACCTCGGCCGGATCGTCGGCCCGGCCACGGCCGGCCTGCTGACCGCGGCGACGGGCGCCGGGTGGGCAGTCGCCGCGGATGCCGCCTCGTTCCTGCTTGCAGCAGCATGTTTCGCCCGGATCGGGCTGCCTGGGCCGACCGCGCGGTCGGCCCAGGCGCCGACCATGCTGACCGACCTGCGCGAAGGGTGGACGTACTTCCGCTCCCAGGCCTGGATCTGGTCAGTGACGCTGGCTTTCGCGGTCTTCAACGCCACCTGCCGCGGCTTCTGGCTCATCCTCGGCCCGCTGATCGCGCGGGACACGATCGGCGCCCGGGGATGGGGGTTGGTGCTGAGTGCGCAGGGAGCCGGGGCGCTGATCGCCAGCGTGGTGCTGGTCCGGCTGCCGCTGATGCGCCGGCCGATGGGAGCGGCCCTGTCGCTGATGGCCGTGGCCGCACTGCCGCTGATCCTGCTCGGATCGGGGACCGGGATCTACTGGCTGGTGGCTGCGGCCTTCCTGTCCGGGGTAGCTGTCGACTTCTTCACCGTGGTCTGGGAAACCGTCAACTACACCCACATTCCCGAGCGTCTGCTCTCGCGGGTCGGCGCGCACGACGAGTTCTGGTCGACCGTGTCCTTCCCCGCTGGTCAGCTGTCCGCGCCGGTCCTGGCGGCGGCGCTGGGGGCGCCGGCGGTCGCGGTCGCCGGTGGGCTGGCCGCGGCGGGCGCCATGCTGCTGACCTCGACGCTGCCCGTGCTGCGGCGGATCGAGATCCGCCACGATGCGGGCTGAGACGGCGCGAAGGCGCAGGTGATCCCGGCAGTTCTGCGAATGCTGTCGTCTTTTCGGTTTCGCCCCCGAAAGTCGGCCGGGGCGTTATAGCCTCAATTGTCCCGTGGCCCGCCTCGGCTGCCGGAGAGCTCGGGGGATCCATATGAGCTCGGGGATGCACATCAACGAGAATCATGCGCCATGGAAGGCTTCTGACCGCTTTCACCTTCTCGACACTGCGAGCCATCCGAACGACGTGTACGTCCATCATCTCGATACCGGCAAGAACGAGCTGGCTGAGGTGACCACCGACGGCGGTCAGGGCGTGCACGGTGCTCGCAATCCGATCCTCTCTCCCAGCGGGAAGTCGGTGGCCTTCTACACGCAGGACCCGAACGTGGTGGCCGGCGATCCGGGCGAGGGCTCGATTCTGCGAAACCTGGTCACCGGCAGGTCTCATCGCATCGGGACCAACCAGGCGGGGGAGCCGTACGAGCTCTCTGCGGCCATCACCGCGGTAGCGAACGACCACACCGTGCTCTTCCAGTCGGCGGCGTCCAACGTCGTCGCCAACGACACGAACGACAACTGGGATGCGTTCGTGGCTACGTTCTGATTGAGCCAGGTGAGCCCAGATCACTGACCCACCGGTGGTCCGGGCTCACCCCATGGTCTTCTGACCGTCCAGGGCCTCGCGCAGGATGTCGGCGTGCCCGGCGTGCTGGCTCGTCTCGCCGATCAGATGAAGGACGACGCGGCGGACGGTCCAGCTCGCCCCGGCCTCGAACCAGGGGGCCTTGGGCAGTTCGTGGGCGGTGTTGAGGTCCAGAGTGCTCAGGACGGCCTCGGTCTCGGCGGCGCGTTCCTCGTAGGTGGCCAGAAGACCGGCCAGGGTCTCGTTCTCGACCATCCGGAATCCGTTGTTCCATTCGACCAGGTACGGGCTGTTCCAGTCGAAGTCCGGGTCGTCGAAGTCCATGGACTCGCTGCCCATGGCCGGGGCTCCGTGGACGGCGAAGTCGAGCCACTGGTTCTCGCCGGCCGTGACGTGCTTGATCAGGCCGCCGAGGCTCAGCTCGCTGCTGGGGACCGGGTGGGAGCGGGCCTGGTCGTCGGTCAGGTTCTGGACGGTGAAGCGCAGGAAGTGCCGCTGCCGGGCGAGGCTCTGCAGGAGGTCCTGCAGTTCGGGATTCGCCGGGGCGGTGTTCGTGTTCGTGGATGGGGCGGTGGTCTGGCTCATGGGGCTTCTCCCGTTTATTGGTCGCACACTCCGAATGGGCTGAGCCAACGGTAGGAGAGATATAGGTCAGAATCGTTCCTGACGGGCCGTCGCCAGTCGGCAAAAGGGCGGGTACGGTGAGTCAATGGTGCGATTGGGGGCAGTTTTTCCGCAGCGCGAGATCGGGAACGATCCTGCGGTGATCCGGCACTGGGCTCAGGCGGTGGAAGAGTTCGGGTTCGCCCACGTCATGGTGTACGACCATGTGGTCGGCGCCGGGACCCGGACGCGGCCGGGATGGCGCGGGTACACCAGCGAGGACGCCTTCCACGAGGTTTTCGTCCTGCTCGGATATCTGGCCGCGGTGACTTCGTCGGTCGAACTGGTCACGGGGGTGCTGATCCTGCCGCAGCGGCAGACCGCGCTGGTGGCCAAACAGGCGGCCGAGGTGGATCTGCTGAGCGCGGGCCGCCTACGGCTGGGCGTCGGAGTCGGCTGGAACCCTGTGGAATACGAGGTTCTCGGTGAGGACTTCACCACTCGCGGAGCCCGCAGTGCCGAGCAGATCCGGCTGCTGCGCGAGCTGTGGGCCAACCCGCTGATCGACTTCGACGGTGAGTGGCACACCGTTCACGACGCCGGGCTCAACCCTCTTCCGGCTCGGTCGATCCCGATCTGGGTCGGGGGCACGGCCGAAGCCGTGCTTCGCCGGGTGGGCGAACTGGGAGACGGCTGGTTCCCGCAACGGCCGCCGGACGAGAAAGCGGCTGCCCTGATCGCCCGGATCCATGAGCACGCTGAGCGAGCCGGGCGGGAGGTCTCGGGCCTCGGGATCGAGGCCACGCTCGATCTGTACGACTGTCCTGAGCAGGAGCGGGCCGCCTTCGCGGCCGGCTGGGCCGATCTCGGTGCTACCCATTTGTGCATCAACACGATGCAACTCGGCCTGAGGGACGTCGACGCCCACCTCGAGATGCTGTCCCGAACCCGCGACCTCCTGGCTTCGGGCTGAGCAGCAGCCCGTCACATCCCTTCGTTCCCGGGAACTACGGGCTTCTGGAGTTCGCGACCGGTGTCGAAATGCCGGTCCAGGTAGGCGGCCGGTGCCAGCTCGCTGGTCCGGACCAGCGAGAACACCTCGGCGCCGTCCCCGAGTTCGTCGAACATCCAGTAGGACTGGGCCAGGCCCAGATAGGTGTCAGGGCGGTCTCCGATCCCGGCCGCGTATTCGCGGGCCTCGACTTCTGCGCGTTCGATGGCCTCATCAGCAGAACCGGCCCGCCACAGGGTGATCCGCTCCTCGTAGGCCTGGGCCGCCGGCTCCGGTGACCAGCCGGACAGGAAGACACACCGCACCGCGTACCAGGCCGGCTCGCCCGAGAGTTCGTCTTTCATGGGGGCAGCATTGCAGCTGCATCCCCGAAGCAGCGGATACCCGTACGTCGTGCTCCAGTCCGTTGATCAGCGCGAACGCCGGCCCGAACTGATGTCTGCCGAGGCGGCGAACGACTAAGCCCCAAAGATTCTGACTGCTTTGAATTATGGACGCTCGCGGGCACCAACGCGGTTCGGCGAACCTGCGGGGGCCTGGCAGTAGGCACACGGTGAAGGTTCCGTAGGATGCTCTGCGTGATCGGTTCCAACGCCTTACGTACCGACCTCACCGAACCGCTCACTCGAACCCGCTCCCAGCACCTGCTGATCCTGGTCGCTCTGTTCGTCAGCACGACTGGGGACGAGATTGCGCTCGTTGCGCTGGCACTCAAGGCAGCCCAGCAGAGCGGAGCGCTGGCGAGTGTGTCGGTGCTGCTGGTCGCCGGTCTGCTTCCGGGCGTGCTGCTCTCGCACCCCATCGCCCTGGCGGCCGATCGTTACCCGGTCAAGCGCCTGCTCGCTGTGGTTCTCCTCGTCCAGGTCGTGATTGCCGGTGCTGCAGCACTGGTCAGCGGGCAATGGGCGCTGGCTGGGGTTGCTGCTCTGCTGGGCGGGTTCGGTTCGGTGGCTCATGCGGCCACCCTGGTCCTGGTTCCGCGTCTGTTCGCGGGGGAGCAGCTGCTGAAGGCCAATTCGATGCTGGAGACGGCGCGTAGCACCGGGTCCATCCTGGGGCCCCTGGCCGCCGGGGGACTGATTGCCCTGATCGGCACCGGAGGTGCTCTGCTGGTCGATGCGGCATCCTTCGCGGTCGACCTGCTGATCGTGGTGCTCGCCATTCCCGCCGTGGCCTCGGCGACGCATCCTGCCGAGACCGCTGAACCCACGAGAGCGGGCAGCGGTCTGAGGGCGGGTCTGCAGATGCTCTGGGGTGATCCGGTCATCCGTAGGGCTCTGCTGCCGCTGGTCTTCGTCGTCGTCACCAACTCGGTGATGAACGTCGCGCTCCCCTTCTTCGCTCGTGACGTCGGGACGAGCGGTTTCTACGGGGTCGCGGTGGCGGCCTGGAGCGCTGGCCTGCTGATCGGCCCGCAACTCCTGCTCACCCGGTTGGGGAAGGCCGCGCCGGTCACCCTGATCCTGGTTGCCTCGGCCGGGGTCGGTGTCGGGCAGGCCGGTGCCGGTGGCTTCGCGGTTCCTGCGCTGGTCCTGGTCTTCTTCGTGGTGGGCGGGGTATGCAACGCGCTCGTGCTGGTCTCGATGCGCAACCTGATCATGACCAGGAGCCCCGACGGTCAGCGGGGCAGTATCGGCGCGGCCTACGGTGCCACGATGCAGACCGCCGTCATCGTGGGATTCCTGACGGCTGCGCCGGCCCCGGAGCACTCGGCCCGATGGGTGGTCCTGATCGGTGGGCTGCTGGCGGTGTCCGCCGGAGTCGCCGGCCTGATCGCCGGCCAGCGGGGCAAAATCTTGGCCCGAGGGTTGCGTTGAAGTCCACTTCAACGGTCATGGTTGGGTGTGACCATCACTGATGCGCCCAGCTGGCTCACCATCGCCGATGTCTCTCAGCTGACCGGCCTGAGTGCTCCCACGCTGCGCTGGTACGAGCGGCAAGGCCTGCTTCCTCGGGTGCAGCGAGGTCCGGACCGTAGGCGTCGTTACAGCCAGCGGGACGCGCAGCTCGTCGTTCTCCTGGCCCGGTTGCGGGCCACCGGGATGCCCACCGAGGAGATGCGGCTGTTCGCGACCTGGCTGGCCGGGGGAGCGCAGACCCATGGCCGCAGGCTTGCCCTGCTCGAACGGCAGGGCGAGCGGATCCGGGCGCAGATGGACGATCTGGCCCGCAACCTGGAAGCTCTGGAGGCCAAGGCCAGTCACTACCGCTCGCTGATCGCGGCCGGGCTGGACTGCGACGAGCAGCCGGTCGGCGAGGTCGTCGCCCAGCTCCAGCGCCGCACCGACCTTCCGACTGCACCGGAGTTGTGATGAACCGCGCCGACGTGATCCCCGAGAGCCATCTTGATCTCCTGACCCGCCCGTTGTTCGGCCACTTCGCCACGATCCGGCCGGACGGCGCGGCCCAGGTGAACCCGATGTGGTTCCTCTGGGACGGCGAGAACCTGAAGCTGACCAACACCACGACACGTCGTAAGTACCGGAACGTGAGCGTGAATCCTCGCGTGGCGCTGTCGGTCATTGATCCGACCCAGCCGTACCGCTATCTGGAGGTGCGGGGGAGTGTCGTCCGGATCGATCCCGACCCCGAGGGCGCGTTCTTCCAGGTGCTGGCCGATCGGTACGGGATGGCCATGGACGGCCCGGTAGCGGACGCTGCCGACCGGATTGTCTTCGTGATCCGCCCGGACCGGGTCAGCGCCCAGTAGACCTGCCGAGGCCGTCGGGCGGAGCTTGCCGATACGGAATCGGTTCGCTCACCTACCTGGTGAGCGCCCGGGCGTACCGACGTCGGTACACCGGCTGAAGCAGCAGCGCGGCCGGGAAGACCAGACGCCAGCGCCCCTGCGGAGCCCGGGTGAGCGATCGTAGGGTCAGGTGCACCGAGCCGTCGGGTTCCCGGTGCAGCACGAAGGCCTCCTCCCCGCTGACGGGATGTCCGTGGGCGGTGCCGTAGGCGAACCCCCGCCGGTCGGGTGCGTCGACAACCGCCACCACCGCTACTGGCTCATGTACCCGAAAGAACCCCAGGTGAGCAGTGATTCGGTACCTTTCGCCGGCCTGAACGGCGGCAGCAGGCTGGGGATCGACGGTGAACCCGCTGTTGGTCTTGACGCCCCAGCGGAGCAGAGCAGAGGACGCGTTGGCCCAGAAAGCGTCTCCCTCACCGATGCGCACGGTGCGTTCGAAGTCGCGGTACCCGTCCTGCGGACGCGTGGACCAGTTGGGTTCGGCCGGCTCGGTCGCCCCGACCACGTCGTAATTCAGCGGTGGCTGCACCGGCTCATTCTTGCCGACCACTGTGGTGCGATCGCCGCGTCCGCCGCGACGAGCGTCCTCAATCAGACGTCCCGAGGAACTCCAGCAGGGACGCCGTCAGGTCACCGGGATTCTCCTCGGCGATGTGATGCCCGGACACGATCGCCCGGCCGCGGAGGTC
This sequence comes from Kineosporia aurantiaca JCM 3230, assembly GCA_000719025.1. Taxonomy (GTDB): domain Bacteria; phylum Actinomycetota; class Actinomycetes; order Actinomycetales; family Kineosporiaceae; genus Kineosporia; species Kineosporia aurantiaca. The sequence goes on along the minus strand of JODP01000005.1, from coordinate 55,129 downwards.
GCTCGCCCAGGTCTGCCAGATGGTGAGCGGATCGCCGTAGAGGTCTTCCATATCGTCGAGGGTGGACCACAGCAGCAGCGTCGGGCAGTCGATGACGCGGTCGGCGCGACGGTCGGCCTCCTCATGCTCGCGGTCGACCCCGAGTCCCGCCCGGTAGTCCTCCAGCATCGCCCGGACCGTACCCGGATCGTGGATGGCCTCGCGCAGCTCCGTATAGTTCTCCGAGCCCATGGACTCCGGGCGGGCGCTGTCGTACCAGGCGTCCGGGTCGGCGTTGATCGCGCGTTCCGGCTTGTCCGGCTGGGCGAAGAAGAACCAGTGGTACCAGTCGTGCGCGAACTTGGCGTCGCACCGGGCCAGGGCCTCGCTGATCGGCACCCCGTCCATGACGATTAGTCGGCTCACCATCTCGGGATGGTCCAGGGCCAGGCGCAGGGCCACGTAGCAGCCACGGTCGTGCCCGACTGCGGCGAAGGTCGTGTGGCCCAGGGCTTTCATGAGGTGCGCCAGGTCACCTGCCACCGCGCGCTTGGATTGCTGCGAATGGTCGGGCAGGATCTCGGCCTTGCCGGACTTGCCGTAGCCCCGCATGTCCGGGCAGACCACGGTGAAGCCCTGCTCGACCAGCCGCGGCGCGACCCGGTGCCAGGTTGCTCCGGTACGGGGATGGCCGTGAATAAGAAGCACTGCGGGCCCGTTGTCGGCGTACCGGACCCGCAGGTCCACCTGGCCGACGTTGATGCGCTCGTCTGTGAATCCCTCGAACATGCCCCTAGCCTCACACGCGGGTGGTCAGGTTCTGCAGTCGCCGAACGGTGGAAAATCGGCAAAAATCGATCATGCGAAGCAGACTGACGGATCAGCCCACGTGGGTCTGGGCGCTCGTAAGCGGCCTGTTCATAGGGCTGGTCACGGCTCTGGTGAGGGTCGGGGCGGCGCAGGTCATCGACCCCGGCAGCAGCCTGACCACGAACGCCGTCTCGGGTTTTCTCAACGGCTTGGTGTTGGGGCTGGTCATGGTCCCTCTCACGGTTCGGATGAACCGCCGCCAGCGCGAACGGACGGGACTCGAAGGCGACGAGCTCACTCAGGCGCAGCGGGCCAGCGCCAAGGGGCGCGTGCCGGACGACCTCCGGTTGCTGCGTGCGGCGCGGGATCTGTGCGCCGACCGGATTGCGATGCTGGAACGCCGGCGAGTATGGCTGGTGGGCTCTCAGGTCCTCATCGCGATCCTCACTGTGATGGCTGCTTTCGCCTGGTCGCTGGGTTTTCTGGTGGTGACCGGGGTCGTTGCCGGCCTGGGGGTGTACTTGGCGCTGTTGCCCCGAATAGTGCGGCGGCGGCTGGCTGTTCTCGATCGCGCTCTGGCCGAGAGAGGTTTTCCGTCCCACATGTGAAAGAAACGACCAACGCTACCGAGCAGCGGCTTCTCGGAGCCGGTCAGCGAAAGCCCTTGCGGCAGCGGCCGGATCATCGGCCTCGGTGATGGCCCGCACGACAACGACCCGGCGGGCACCGTGGGCCAGGACGTCCTCGAGTCGGGTCAGGTCGATGCCACCGATGCCGAACCAGGGCCGGTGCGAGGTCTTGGCCGCGTGATCGAGAAGATTCAGGCCGGCTGCCGGTCGACCGGGTTTGGTCGGCGTGGTCCAGGTCGGGCCGGCGCAGCAGTAGTCGACTCCTGGTTCGCGGTCGGCGGCCTCGAACTGGGCCGGGCTGTGGGTTGAGCGTCCGATCACGGGATCGGGACCGACGATGGCCCGGGCCACCTCTACGGGCAGATCGTCCTGCCCCAGATGCAGCACCGGGGCTCGGGCGGCCAGGGCGATGTCAGCGCGGTCGTTGACCGCGAACAGCTTTCCGTGCCGCTCGGCGGCGGCGGCGAACACCTCAAGGTGACGCAGCTCGTCGCGGGCTTCGAGGCCCTTTTCTCGCAACTGGACGATGTCGACTCCGGCCCCGAGGACGGCGTCCAGGAATTCGGCGAGGTCACCCTGCCGGGAGCGGCTGTCCGTGCAGAGGTACAGGCGGGCGGAGGCGAGTGCGGCCCGGGGGTCGATGTTCACGAATCGACAATAGGGGGCAGACGCCACGCACTGGACGTCGTAGAGTGCGGGGTGCGGGAGCTCGGTAGACCGGGCTGAGAGGGTGGCTGTGAGCCATCGACCGTTGGACCTGATCCGGATAATGCCGGCGTGGGGAAGCAGTCCTGACCTCCCTTTGCCTGCGCAGTTCGCATGGGAAGGGGGCATGGTTGCTGAGCTCAGCCGACGTGATCATCGTGGGCGGCGGCCTGATCGGCCTGGGCGTTGCCTGGCGATCGGCCGGGCGCGGACTGCGGGTCACGGTCCTGGATCCCTCGCCCGGGGCAGGGGCCTGCGCTGCCGCCGCGGGGATGCTCGCTCCCGTCACCGAGCTGCACTACGGCGAACGTTCGCTTCTGGATCTGAACCTGGCCTCGGCGGCCCGGTTCGGCGACTGGGCGGGCGAACTGGCCGGGCTCACGGGCCGGGACATCGGGTACCGCACCTGCGGCACGGTGGTCGCGGCCTGGGACGGTGCTGACCTAAAAGACCTGCGTGACCTGCATGCCTTTCAGCGCGAACTGGGGCTGGAGGCGCAGTTGCTGACCGGTCGTGAGGTGCGGGAGCTGGAGCCGAACACCGCGCCCGGGTTGCCGGGCGGCCTGCTCGCGGCCGGAGATCATCAGGTGGATCCTCGCCGTCTGCACACCGCCCTGGGTGAGGTGGCCATCGCTGCCGGGGTCACCATGCTGCCCAGCCGGGCTGTCTCGGCCGTGGTCAGCAGGGGCCGGGTGAGCGGCGTGAGGCTTGAGGACGGCACGCTGATCAGCGGTGATCAAGTGGTGCTGGCCGGTGGCGCGTGGATCCGGGAGCTGGATGGGCTACCGCCGCAGGTGCTTCCCGCGGTGCGCCCGGTCAAGGGCCAGACGCTGCATCTGCGGGCCGCGGACCCGGGGCTGATCACGCACGTGGTGCGTGGCTCGGTGCGTGGTCGTCCGGTGTACCTGGTGCCCCGCGATGACGGCCGGGTGGTGGTCGGGGCATCCTCCGAGGAAGCCGGTTTTGACACCCGTCCCCGGGCGGGAGCGATGTACGAACTGCTGCGTGATGCCCAGGCGCTCGTGCCGGGCGTCAGCGAACTCGAATTCGAGCACGTCGCCACTGGTCTGCGGCCCGGCACACCGGACAATGCCCCGATCATCGGAGCCACCGACCTGGAGGGCCTCAGCGTCGCCGGCGGTCACTACCGAAATGGCGTGCTGCTCACCCCGATCACTGCGGACGCCATGGCGCAGCTGCTCACCGAGGGCGCCGTCCCGCCCGAACTTCTCGCCTTCTCTCCCCGCCGATTCACCGCATCACCGCAATCCATCGATCGCGACCAGGGAGCCCCGGCATGGAACTGACGATCAACGGCACCACGCGCCAGATCCCGGACGGGACAACGGTGATCGACCTGTTGAAAACGCATGCGCGCAGCACCGAGGGAGTGGCCGTGGCCGTCGACGGCGAGATCGTCCATCGAGCACATTGGCCGCACAGCGTCCTTACCGACGGGCAGGCCGTCGAGCTGATCACTGCTCAGCAGGGAGGCTGAAATGAGTGACGACGATACGCTCACTATTGCTGGCACGCAGCTGGGTTCGCGTCTCATCCTCGGCACCGGCGGCGCGCCGAGCCTGGATGTGCTCGACGCTGCCATCGAGGCCAGCGCAACCGCGATGTGCACGGTCTCCATGCGCCGGGCGGACACCTCGACCTCGGGATCGGTGTTCGACGTCCTGACCGCGCGAGGGGTGCGGATCCTGCCGAACACCGCCGGCTGCCGAACCGCCCGCGAGGCCGTGCTGACCGCCAAGCTGGCCCGGGAGGCCTTGGGCACCGACTGGGTGAAGCTGGAGGTGATCGCTGACGAGCACACGCTGCTGCCGGACCCTTTCGAACTGTTGGACGCTGCCCAGCAGTTGGTGGCCGACGGGTTCACCGTACTGCCCTACACCAACGACGACCCCGTTCTGGCCCGGCGCCTGCAACAGGCCGGCTGTGCCGCGGTGATGCCGCTGGGGGCACCGATCGGTAGTGGTCTGGGCATCCGGAATCCTCATAACATCGAACTGATCGTCGCCGAGGCCCGGGTACCGGTCATCATCGACGCGGGGATCGGTACCGCCTCGGACGCGGCCCTGGCCATGGAGCTGGGATGCGATGCCGTCCTGCTGGCCTCCGCCGTAACCCGGTCCCAGAAGCCCGTTCTCATGGCGGCGGCGATGGCTGCCGCGGTAACCGCAGGCCGGTTGGCCTATCGGGCCGGCCGGATCCCGCGCCGGGACCAGGCCCTCGCCTCGTCCCCGACCCACGGCATGGCAGTGCTCTGACATGTCTGGCGCAGCCCAACAGCACGATGAACCGGACCTTCTGGACAGCAATTCCGTAGGGACGGAGGTACCGCGCACTCTGAGCGAGCCCGCACCACGCACGCTCGGCCTGCGCGACCAGCTCAGCCTGTGGGGCAACCTCGGGGTGAGCCTGCTCGGATTCACCGGCGCGGTGATCGTCCTGCAGCCGGGTGGTCCGGGAACCCCTCGGCTCTGTCTGCTCGCGGCCCTGCTGGCCACGGTCGTGGGCACCGTGCTGGGCGCGGCGGCGATCGCGGCCGCCGCGGTGCCCGGAGCCCAGACCGGGGCTCCGGCGATGATGCTGCTGCGTGGTCTGTTCGGAGCCGGCCCGTCCTATCTGCCGACGCTGCTGAACGTTGTGCAGATGCTGGGATGGGGAACGTTCGAGCTGGTCACCATCGCCACCGCCGCCGGGCAGGTGCTCCCGGCCGTGCCGCAGAACGTCTTCGTCCTGGTGGGCGGCCTGCTGACGACGATGCTGGCGATCCGTCCGCTGGGCGCGGTACGGGTGCTACGGCGCTTCGTGAGCGTCGCAGTCGTCCTTGCTCTGGGATACCTGTTCGTACAGCTGTTGCGCTCCCCACTACCCGCGCTGAACCAGGGCGGATGGTCCGGATTCAGCATCGCGGTCGACTCGACCCTGGCGGTGGCGGTCTCCTGGGTGCCGATGGCGGCCGACTACGCCCGCCATTCCCGCAGCCCACGAGCGGCCGCGGGTGGAGCGCTCCTTGGTTACAGCCTGGCCCAGGTGGCCTGCTACGCCCTGGGATTGATCGCGCTGGTCACCGTCGCTGCCGACGCCGATCACGTGTTCACGGCCCTGCTCGCCGTTCCCCTGGGCGGCCTTGCCTTCGGTGTGCTGATCGTCCGCGAACTGGACCAGTCCTTCGCCAACGTCTACTCGACAACCGTCTCGACCCAGAACCTGCGACCGGCCTGGGACCGCCGTCCGGTGGCGATCGTCGTGGGCGTGCTGATCACCGGGCTCGCGTTGACCTTGGACATCTACGGGTACGCCAGCTTCCTGTCCCTGATCGGCTCGGTGTTCGTGCCCATGTTCGCCGTGCTGGTGGTGGACTACTTCGGCTTCGACGGGCGCACGAGCTGGGACCTGAGCCCAGCGGCTCGTTCGCGACCGCTGATGTTCCTGCCCTGGGCGCTGGGTTTCGTGACCTACCAGCTGATCAACCCTGGTCAGGTCGGCTGGTGGACGAGCGGCTGGCAGTCCTTGGCGGACACGATCGGCTTCAGCGCTCAACCGTGGATGAGCGCTTCGCTGTTCTCCTTCGCGGTCGCCACGTTGGCCACGATCCTGGTGCACCTGGCGGCCCGGGTGGGCCGTTATCGCGCCTGAGATCTGCTGAACCATGCCCCTTGGGCGCCCTGAAAAGCATTCGCTTCTCGCGCCGCGGGTGTGAACCATGTTCGGCATGCATGACATTGACGTCTGGGGCGAAAAGGTGGCTTCTGGTTACGACCAGGACGCGGATGACCCGGCGAAGCTGGAAGCCCTTGCCCGGACGCTGGATTTCCTGCAGCGGCTTGCTGAAGACGGGCCGGCGTTGGAGTTCGCCAGCGGCACCGGCCGGGTCTGCGTGCCTCTGAGACAGCGAGGCATTCCGGTGCACGGCATTGAACTGTCGCAGCCCATGACCGACCGTCTGCGCAGCAAGATCTCGGCCGAGGACCTGCCGGTGACGTTGGGGGACATGACGACCACACGCGTCCCCGGCCAGTTCTCCCTGGTGTTCCTGGTCTACAACACGATCGGCAACGTGCGCACGCAGGCCGCGCAAGTCGAGTGCTTCCGCAACGCCGCCCGCCACCTCGCGCCCTGTGGCCGGTTCCTGATCGAGACGGGCGTGCCGCAGCTGCGCCGGCTTCCGCCTGGTCAGCTCGCCGTTCCGTTCGACATCAGCGAGCGGCACACCGGGTTCGACACCTACGACCTGGTCACGCAGGAAGGCGCCTCGCACCACTTCGACCGCCAGCCGGACGGCAGCTACGACTACGGCATCCACCATTACCGGTACGTCTGGCCGTCCGAGCTGGACCTGATGGCCCAGTTGGCCGGGCTCGAGTTCGAGCAGCGGGTCGCGGACTGGGACGGTTCACCGTTTACGGCGGACAGCGCGAGCCACGTGTCGGTCTGGCGCAAGCCTCTGGACTGATGCTTGACACCATGGCGGGGTGCGCGAAGTGCAGCTCTCCGACCCCGCCGGCGTCCGTTACCTGCCCGACCGAGCCAGCGGCGTCGGAGTGCTGATCCTGGCGGGATCCAGTGGGCGTGTGGACGCCGGTCGCGCGCGGGTTTTCGCGGAGCTGGGGGCGGTGGCCGAGTCGATCCAGTGGTTCGGGGGTCCGGGCCAACATGCGGGCCCGTGGGAGATCCCGCTCGAGGTGTTCCTGGAGCGGGCGTGGTCGCTGGCCCGGGGCTGTGATCGGGTGGTCGTCTGCGGCACCTCGTTCGGCTCCGAGGCGGCCCTGCTGGCCGGCGTCCATTCACCGCACGTCGACGCCGTGATCGGGTTCTCGCCTTCGGACGTCGTCTGGTCGGGGACGACTCCGGACGGCCGGGTCACGTCTCACTGGACACTGAACGGGACAGCGCTGCCCTTCGTCCCCTTTTCCTCCTCGTGGGCGCCCAATACCGACCCGCCTGCGTACGTCGGTCTGTACGAACGGTCGTATGACGAAGCTGGGGCAGCTGTTGGGCCAGCGTCGATCCAGGCGGAAGCCATTGGCGAGGTGCTGCTGATCGCCGGGGACGACGATCAGGTGTGGCCCAGCGTTGCCCAGGCCGAGCGGATCGTTGCCCGTCGTCAGCGTCATGGGCTTGCGACCACGCTGGTGCGCGGACCTGGGGCCGGGCATCGGGCGGTCTTGCCGGGGGAGAGCGTGCCGCAAGGCGGGATGCGGATGTCACGGGGTGGGACGGAGGAGGCCGACCGGGCCTTGGGGCGAGCGGCCATGCCGTACATCCGTTCCGTTCTGGGGTTCACGGACCAGGCCGGGCTCTGACGACGGAGATCAGTCCGCCGCCGGAGCGGTGATCGAGGTGCCCAATCCTGATCATGGGGTGGCCTGGACGAGCCGCCTGGTCACCCTCTTGGCCATCGAGCTCGCGAACTATGACATCTCGTCATTGACCAGATTCGGAGAGTGGCAATCGGAGCTATAGGGTTGAGCATATATATGCCATGCCTTATGCTCGTGAACGGGGGCCCTGTAGTGCCATGGGAGATCGAACTTGAGGACGAGGTAGCTACCTGGTTCCTCAAGCTGGCCGTGTCCGATCCAGCCACGGCGGAACTGGTTCAGGCTGCTATTGACAAGGTGGAGGAGCAGGGGCCGGGCTGTGGCCGCCCCCTGGTCGACACGGTGAAGGGCAGTCGGCATCCGAATATGAAGGAGTTGCGGCCAGGGTCGTCGGGTTCGTCGGAGTTGCGGATCCTTTTCGCTTTCGACAAGCGCAGGACGGGACTTCTGCTCGTGGCCGGCGACAAGGCCGGTGAGTGGAATCGGTGGTACAAGCTCAACATCCCGATCGCTGACGATCTCTTTGAAGCTCATCAGGCTCGGCTGGAGGAGGAATAAGCCATGGCGCAGCGCTGGTCCGACATCCGCAAGCAGGCGGCCCTTGCCCCGGAGCATGTGGTTGAGGCGCGTAAGGAACTCGATCGGCAGGAACACGCATACCGGTTGAACGAGATCCGCGCCCAGATGCACTTGTCCCAGGCAGCGGTGGCCGAGGTCATGCACGTTGCTCAGCCACGTGTGAGTGAGATCGAGAATGGCGACATTAACCGGGTTCTCGTCTCCACCCTGGCAGAGTACGTCCGAGCTCTGGGCGGAAGGCTCGAGATGACGGCAGTCTTTGAAGACCGTCGCCTACCTCTCTGACCGTCCCTCGTGGCAGGCCCCGGCCTGGGCAACCTAGTTGGCGGCCCCATCTGTCTGCTCCGGTCAGTTGCGGTGAGCTGTACCGAGCGCGTAGTCCAGGGCGGGGCTCAGCGGGACCATCCGCCAGCGGAACTGCTGCTGCTCGTCGACGACGAAACCCGCGGAGGTGATGGCGTCCATCGTTCGCCGGTTCGGGTTGCAGCCGCCCAGACTCAACGACCACAGGGGACGGACGACGTCCTGGGCCAGTCCGCGGATCCCGTCCGATCGGACGTGTTCGTAGAACCGGAGTTGGCCGCCGGGTTTGAGGACGCGGTGGATCTCGGCGAGGGTGCGGGGGAGGTCCGGGACGGTGCAGAGGACGAGTGAGGCCACCACGGCGTCCACGGAAGCGTCGGCAGTGGGTAGGGCTTCGGCCCGCCCGGGGATGATCTCGACGAGTACCGGGGCGGTCGCGGCGGCGGGGCGGGCCAGTTCGCGCATGGTCGCGTCGGGTTCGACGGCCAGGACACGGGTGACTTCGGCCGGGTAATGGGGGAAGTTGCGGCCGTTGCCGGCGCCGAGTTCGAGGACGCTGCCGTGCAGTCCGGTGAGGAGCCGTTGCCGGTGGTCGGCGCCGCCGCGCTGGTCGGCCTGGGCGCTGAGGCTGGCGAAGTTGCGGGCGAAGCGGGGGTGTTGCAGATGCCGTAGGTCGTCCGGTTCGGTCATTGCCGCTCCGTGAAGGCTTGTGGTCCAGGTGATCACCCAGAGTATGGGATGTTTACCAAATCCGCCCAGAACGGTCTCGCCCGGACCAACATCATCATTTGCCCCGCAGAGAGGGCCCGGAGTCGGTACTTTTACGGCCCGGGTACCAGCGGAGGGGCGTGCCGGGGCCCCCGAACGTCAGGAAAAGACCCCTCATGCATCGCACTTCGCTGGCCACCTCCGTCCTGGTGGCCGCCGTTCTCGCCGGTGGCGCCCTCCCGGCGCAGGCCGCGACGGGCACCACCGCGCTCTCGGCCACCGGCACCACCTCGGCGGCTGCCGCCTACCCCGTCGCCGACGCTCTGGCCGAGATCGCCAAGGCCTCCAGCGATTCCCAGAAGGCGGCGCTGGCCGAGGGCTTCACCTCGGTCATGGCCGCCACGGTGGACCCGGCCCAGGCGTTCAAGGTGACCACGATCGTCGATCGGGCCGGAAATGAGCACTTCATTTCCTCCGGCGAAGGCGTCGGCGGTTCGTACGACTCCGTGGACATCGCGGGGGTCGGCGGCTGGATCGGGCTCCGGAGCGACCTGTGGGGCTCCATGCTCGGTAAGTCGACACTCAAGCAGGCGCTGAAGTACCTCAAGAAGTCCAACGCCCGCTACGTTTTCATGGCCGACCCGACGACGCCCAAGGCCGACGCCGACTCCACCGGTTTGGAGGACCCCACCAGCGACCTCACGACCAAGACGGTCGCCAAGGCCGACAAGTCCTCGTTCGGCGACAGCGGCGGCGTTCGCTACACCCTGGTGACGAGGCCAAGACCACCGCGCGCAAGGCGCACAAGAAGGTCACTGTGGCCCGCATCCGCCAGTCCGCCGCCAGCATCACCAAGCAGGACAACGCCAAGGGCGCTTCCTCGATCAGCACCCGTACCGGCAAGGTCAAGAACGGTGTCCGGATCTTCGCGAAGAACCGGTACACGCACAAGGTCGTCGCCTACAAGATCACCCTCGTCAAGGGCAAGGTCGTCGTCTCCAAGGCCTGATCACCCGCCCCACCCGGAAGCTCCTGGTGCTGGATCTCGACAATCGGGATCCCACCAGGAGCTTCTTGCGTTTGGGGCCGCTCAGGCCTGCTTGAGCTGGGTGGTGTTCGCCGTGAGGATCTCGTCCGCCAGCTCGGGGGAGGACTTGGCGACCGCGCGCGAGATGACGAGCGCACCGACCATCTGACTGAACACGGCAATAGCCTGCTCGCGGGCCTGTTCCGCATTCAGGTCAGCGCCGGACTGAGATGCATTCTCGAGCACCATGTCCGTGATGGCGCTGAAGAAACCGTCGAGTCCGTGCTGGTACTCCGACTGGGCCGCGACGCCGTCGCGACCGGCGTCCGTAACCAAGGCAGCTGACGCGCAGCCATTTTCGGGATGGTCGCGGTGCCGGGCGTTCAGGTACTGGTCGAACATGTGGTCCAGGGCCGCCCGGGCCGAGCCGGGATGTTCTTCGCGGATGTCGGCCAGGGCCGTGAGGGAGCTGGTGAAGCCCTGCCGGATGACTTCCCGGGCGAGGTCGTCCTTGGAGTCGAAGTGGTTGTAGAAGCCGCCGTGCGTCATCTCGGCCGCCTTCATCACCTCGGCGATGCCGATCCCGTTGACGCCGTGGGTGCGAAACCCCCGGCCCGCGGCCTCAATGATCTTGTCGTGGTTGAGCTTCTTCTGCTCCTGCGTGAGGCGGGGCATGTGATCTCCTTCCCGGGCGGGTGAGCGACCAAGCCGTGTCTGAGCTGGGCTTACGCCACTCCAACGCTTGATGATACCCGTCATCATTGATGGTGGGAACGCCCGGGGTCGCGGCCTTGACAGCGAACGATGATGCCCATCGATATTCTATCGATGACGGACGTCATCAAAATCCGTGGGTGTACGCCGATGGACGTTGCCTGACGGCGTCGGCCCGAGCAGGACTGCCCTCCACCACACCGAGAGGAGTGCTGAGTGAAGGCTTTGGCGTACGAGAAAGCCCATCCGCTCAAGGCGTTCGCCCTGGAGCTCATGGATGTGGACGAACCGCAGATGCGTGAGAACGATCTGCTGATCGAGGTACGGGCCGTGGGCGTCAACCCGGGCGAGGCGGCCATCCGGCAGATGCGCAGCGCACCTCCGGGCGGGCGCGTCATCCTCGGCTGGGAGTTCGCCGGGGTGGTGGTCGGGACGGGGCCGGCGGCGCAGGGATTTTCCATCGGCGACCGGGTCATGGGCACCGGAGACGTAATGAGGGACGGTTGTTGGGCCGAACGCTTGGCCGTTGACTACCGGGTCGTCGCCAGGATTCCGGATCAGCTCTCCTTCGCAGACGCCGCCTCCTTGCCCGTCGGTGGCGTCACTGCCTGGGAAGCCCTGTTCCGGGATCAGAGCGGCCTGCCGGCCGGGGTCGAGAACGTCCTGGTCGTAGGCGGTGCCGGAGGCGTGGGCTCGATGGCCACCCAACTGCTCAAGAGCAGGACGTCCGCTCGGGTGATCAGCACGGCCTCTCGATCGGAATCTCGTGAGTGGTGCACGGCCATGGGCGCCGACCTGGTAATCGACCACACAAAGGACGTTGCCGGCCAGCTGCGGGCTGCAGGCGTGGACCAGATCGATCTGGTGTTCTCGGCCAAGGGAACCGCCGACAACATCGGCTGGATCGCTGGCGTCCTTCGACCGTTCGGCCATGTGGCAACCACCGACCTTACCGGCGCCACCGACATCGAACCTCTCATCCAGAAATCCGTATCCCTACACACGGAAATGATTTTCAGCAGAGTCATCACCGGCCACGATGTGCACCGCCAGGGCCAGATCCTATCCGAGCTGCTGGATCACGTGCGTCCCATCGTGACGACGGAACTGCACGGCCTCACGGTGGACGCCATGCGTGAAGCTCACTCGCTCGCCGAAAGCGGTCGCACGATCGGTAAAACCGTCATCACCGCTTGATCAATCACCGAACGACAGAACAGGAAATGACGCATGGGAAAGCTGCTCGTCACCGGAGCCACGGGAAACCTGGGGCGTCTGACCCTGGAAATCCTGCTCGAACGCCTGCCCGCCGAGCAACTGGCCGGGCTCTCCCGCACCCCCGAACGGGCAGCGGACCTGGCCGAGCGAGGAGTGGACATCCGCCAGGGCGACTACTTCGATTACGTTTCTCTCATAAAAGCTTTCGAAGGCGTGGACAGGCTCCTGCTCGTTTCGGCCCAGGCATTCACGGATCGGAACATGCAGCATTACAACGCCATTACGGCCGCCAAGCACGCTGGTGTCGAGCACGTGATCTACACATCGATCCAGCGTGACGAGGAACTCGGCATCAATCAGGTGGGAGTCACCGAGTCCGACGTCTTCACGGAGCAGACGCTGCGTGCCTCGGGGCTGACCTACACCATCCTTCGTAACCCGATGTATCTCGACCAGTTTGAGGGCTACATCGGAGCCGATGCGTATGAGAAGGGCGTGCGAGTTCCCCCCGGTGATGGCACGATGGCGCCTGCGCTGCTGCGTGACCTCGCCGCTGGCAATGCGGCCGTGCTGACCGAGGACGGCCACGAGAACAAGACCTACACGCTGAACGGGAGCGAGGCGGCGTCGTACCGGGACATCGCCGCCGTGTTGAGTGAAATTCACGGCACGACGGTTCCGTATCTGCCCGTCGCAGTGGAGGAATACCTCGAAAGTCATGTCGAGAAGGGCCTGCCCCGGCCGGTCGCCGAGTTCCTGACGGCCTGGGTCGCCGGCGTCGGTCTCGGCTCGTTCAGCAAGAGCACCGACGATCTGGAGCGGCTCATCGGCTACCGGCCCACCAGCTACCGCGAATTCCTCGAAAAGAACTACCCCGCGGTGGGCCCCCGAGCGAAGGATGCAGCGGCGTCCGGCGCATGACGTGGGGTGCACCCCTCAATGATGAAGTGAGGCCGGGATTCTGGGTCGGTGAGTGTAACTCTCCGCGAGCTTTCATGAGAGGACTTTCGCGTCATCTTGGTGCTTGGGTATGAGAAGCTCAAAACGGCACAAAATTCTTAATGGGCTCGTAACGTTGGGGGCACGTTCCTTACCGGTGAACACACCTGACGGGAGACTCCCGATGATCAAACGAACCATCCTGGGCGGTTTCGCCACCGCCGCCCTGGCCTCGACCTCGCTCTTCCTGGCCGGCCCGGCCCTCGCGGCCGAGCCGGCCGACGAGTGCACGGTCACCGAGATCACGCCGCACCAGGCGGTGATCGGTATCGTCGAGAAGCGGGTGCAGTTCGGCGTCAAGACCACCTGCGACGACCAGGACATCAAGTTCGCCGTGCGCGGCTTCGGTCTGGGTACCAGCGCTCATGGCTTCTGGATCGCGGCCTGCAACTACCACTACGCGGGGCCATCGAATTACGACTGCAGTCACGGCGGTTCGGGCATCGTCGACCCGATCCCCGGCGTCACCCATGGTCTGGACTTCATCCCGGGCAATGACCTCGCCGGGCCCAACCCGATCTACGCCGACGTCTTCGTGGACGTCAACCACGACGGCTACGAGAACGAAGGTGACGTCAGCCTGGAGGGCCTGGGCGGCGAGATCAACCTGCTGCGACAGACCAAGTTCGGCGACACCTTCAACGCCTCGCCCGAGCCGGTCCGCAAGGGCAAGCCGGTCAAGTTGTCGGCCACGTTGTCCACCGCCGACTGGAGCACCGGCACCTGGACCGACATCGATGCCAAGGTGAAGGTCCAGTTCAAGGCGGCGGACCAGACGAGCTACCACACCGTCAAGACCGTCACCGCGAAGGCCGGGAAGCTGAAGACCACGGTGAAGGCCACGCGTTCGGGTCACTGGCGGGCCGTCTACTCCGGCAGCGACATCACCGCGGCCTCGACCTCCGGCAGCGACTACGTCCAGGTCAAGAAGGCTCACTGATCGGCTTTTCAGCAGGGGGAATGGGGGGAGCAACGGGCCCGGCGTTGCGAGGACACCGGGCCCGGGGCGACACCCTCGGCGGGTGCTTTCGCCCGGTTCCAGATACCTGATCACGCTCTGGTGGCGCAGCAAGCAGGTCTGGACCGGTCACGCCGGTGGCACGATCGACCCGCAGGTCGATCACCTGAAGAACGAGGGCTCGGCCATCGGTGGCGGCGTGCTGGCCGTGTCGGCGACCAACCGCCTGGCCGTCTTCGGCTGATCACCGCCCGGCCTCAGCCGGTCCCGTCGTCCCTGTTCTTCGGCGCGGTGCCCCACTTCAGTCGTCCCCGGTCCTGCGGGTGAACGTCCACCGGGGCATAGGGCAACCGGTCGAAAGGATGCAGGCCGCTGGCGTCCATCATCAGGCGGGTCGCCCTGGACTCGACCGCGAGGTAGGCCTCGAAGAAGAGGACAAGGGCCCGGTAGGCGACTTCGTCCCCGGATTGGCGGGCCGAGGAACCGCTGGCGATGGCGTACTGCTCGAAAGCGTCGGGGACGGCCAACTCCAGGAGAGTCGGCGGGTTCAGGTCCTGACCTTCGAACCTCTCGATCAGCCACTGGTCCGCAACCGCCTCGACCGGCGTCACCCGCCCATCGCGTGCGATGAGGTTGAGAACGTCAGCCCAGGTCTTGGTCATGGCCCGTCCTCAGGAGTCCGCCGAGCAGGTTGGAGATCAAGTGTGGGGGATGAACGGTACCTGAGAGGACCTGGCTAGTTACTATCGCTAGAGATAGTATCTCTAGCGATAGTATCTCTGACGCTAGGAGTAGCGTGGTCGAGTTCGTAGGCCGAGAGCATGAATTGTCCGTGTTGGACACCATGCTTGCCTCGGTGCGGTCGTCGGTCGACGGGTCGCGGCCCGGCAAGTGCCTGCTGATGTGCGGCCGGCGGCGGATCGGCAAGTCCAGCCTGGTGGAGGCGTTCGCCGACCGTGCGGACGTGCCGTTCATGTTCTTCACCGCGGCGGGCGCCTCGTCAGAGCTTGAGCTCGAGGCGTTCACCGAAGCGGTCATTTCGTCCACCTTGCCCGAGCGCGCGGTGTTCGAGGAATCGACGCCGGGCAACTGGAGCGCGGCCCTAAGGCAGTTGGCCGGCATCCTGCCGGAGGACCGGCCGAGCATCGTCGTGATGGATGAGGTGCCCTACCTGATGGAACGGGTAGACACTTTCGAGGGCATTCTGCAACGCTCGTGGGACCGCGAGCTGAGCCGCAAGCCGGTGCTCCTCATCCTGATCGGCTCGGATCTGGCCATGATGGAGGCTCTGGACTCCTACGGGCGTCCCTTCCATCAGCGGGGCACGCAACTGGTGCTCGGGCCGCTCAACCCGGTCGAGGTGGCGCAGATGCTGCACCTGGAGCCGGTGGATGCCTTCGACGCGAGCCTGGTCACCGGGGGCCTCCCGTTGATCTGCGCGAACTGGTCACCAGGTGCTGATCTTTGGCAGTTCCTGGCTGATGAACTGGCTAATCCGGTGTCACCTCTGCTGGTCTCGGCCGAGCGTTCGCTGGCCGCCGAATTCCCGGACGCCGCGATGGCGGCGAACGTGCTGCAGGCCATCGGCAGCGGCGAGCGGACGTTCACCAATATCGCCCGGGCGGCCGGCGGTATTGCGCACAGCACGCTGAACCGTGCGCTGGAGGTGCTCATCTCCAAGCGCATGGTGGCTGCGGAGTTGCCTCTGTCCACTCAGCCGTCCAAGGACAGGCACTACCTGATCGCCGATCCCTACCTGCGTTTCTGGCTGACTTTCGTCGGGCCGCATCTGGCCGAGGTGGAGCGTCTGCGAGGGGATATCACGCTGCAGCGGATCCGGAAGCACTGGGTGAGCTGGCGTGGGCGGGTGATCGAGCCGCTCCTGCGCGAGTCGCTGGCCCGGCTACTGCCCAGTGCGGGAATTCCGCTCGCGCCGGTTGTGGGGGCGTACTGGACTCGCTCGAACAGCGTAGAGATCGACGTGGTCGGAGCCGACCGCGCCCCGATCGCGAAGGAACTGTTGTTCGTGGGTTCGATGAAGTGGCTGGATCGCTCTCCTTTCGACGCTCACGACCTGGTCGCGCTGCAGCGGCAGCGGGCGCACCTCACAGACGCGCCGGTGCCGTTGCTGGCGATCAGCCGCAACGGGATAGATCCAACGCTGACCGGTCTGGACGCGGCTTTTGGGCCGGATGACTTGTTCCAGGCTTGGCAACACCGAGGCTGAGGCCCGATGTCGGTGCTCTCAAGGGTGGACGCCGGCCGGCGAGGACACACCCGGGTGACGGTACCGACGGACCTGGTGATCCGGGGGTCCGCCTGATCGACGACCTCTTGGCCGGGCCCGGGGACGGCCGCGCCGGCAGGGCGCGGTCAAGTCCGGATCCGTGCGGTTCAGATGAGACGCCGCGTCGGCCACCGCGCAAGGTCCGCCTCCAGCAGCGCTGGGTCACGCGGTGGCGGAACCTCGTCAAGGATCTCGAGCCGGGTGATTCGCTCGATGCGGAAACCACGGATTGCTTGGCGCAGTCGGCACCAACCGGTGAGCAGCCAGGCGTCGCCCGCGCGCAGGAGCCCCATCGTCTCGACGTCGCGGACGGTACTGTTCGCGGGGTCCGGGCCGCCGTCCTCGGCCTCACCCAGGTAGACGATCCGCACCACGCGCCGGGCCGCGATCGCGTCGGAAAGCAGGCTGAGCGCCACGGTGCCGTCCGCCGGAGGAACGGCTTCGATGACCTGCATCATCCCGAGCATCTCCTGCACGGGCCCGCGATGTTCCTCCTCCATGACCGCAGCGATCTTGGCGCGGGCCCGCCGGGCGGCGCCCTGGTACGGCGAGGACTCCAACAGCGCGAGCCCGGCGAGCACGGCCAGCGACTCGGCGGCGGACAGGTTCAGCGGCGGCAGCGAGTACTCACGCAGGATCGAGTAGCCGCCCGCAGAGCCGTGTTCTGCGTAGATGGGGACCCCGGCAAGCTGGAGCGACTCGATGTCGCGCTCGATAGTGCGTGAGGAGACGCCGAACTCGCCGGCGAGCCGAACGGCCGACCACGGCCGGCGCGCTCCGCGGAGCAGGTCGACGAGGGCATACTGCCGCTCGGCTCGCTTCATGCCTCAAGTCTGGCAGAGGCAGCCGTTCCGGGAGCCGTGCGTCAGCTGCGCATGCTCCGCTGGCCGCCGACCGACCAGACCCGTCGGATCCGGCCGTCCTCGGCGAAGTCGAACACGTCAACGCCACCCGCGAGGTGCCCGTCCGCCTCCACGTCCCACAGCAGCCGGCCGTGGTCGCCGTCGATGGCATTGGCGATGTTCGTGAAGACGACGCCCGGGTTCTGCCCGTGCCACCAGTCGAGGTACCGCGCAAAGTCTTCGGCCGTGCGGATCTCGTCGGCGGGGGTCGACCCGTCCGGCTCGGTCACCGCGAAATGGATCCGGAAGTCGTCGGCGCAGATCTCCTGGGCGATGGCGCCGTCGGTGTTCCACATCGTCAGCCACCGGTCAAGCGAGTGCCGGGCGGGGGAGCTGGTCGTAGTCGTGCTGTTCGCGTTCTCGGTCATGCATCCACTCTTGGACGCCGACGCGACAACAGTATGTCGGAGTTCCCGGGATTCACGCAGGGAAGCACTCCGAGCTGGCGGTCCTCATGGCCTCTACGGCGATGGAGTCGGAGGCCTACGACGGCGTGGCTATGGGCGAGCTCGCGGTGGCGCAGGTCGAGCGCCCACCGGCCGGGGAGGACTCGCCCCTGGTGACGGTGCCGACCGACCTGGTGGTCCGGGGTTCCGCCTGATCGGCGGTCGGCGTTGCGGCAACCACCCTTTGAACGATGGACGCTGGTGGGCATCCGGGTGGGTCGGTGGTCCTGGGGGGCGCTCCCGGTCGAACGAAAGGACGGCCTCTGCGAACGCTGTGTTCGCAGAGGCCGTCTCGCGGTGCGCTTCGCTACGAGCCCGGCGGCGGTGGGACGACGCCCAGCTGCGCCAGGATGCCCAGCACGTCGACGTTCGCCCAGCGTTCCACGATCTTGCCGTCCTCGATCCGGACGATGGTGATCCCGGTCCAGGTCAGCGACTTGTTCGTCGGCGCAATGCCCTGGAACGCCCCTTCGTGGGTGCCGGTCATCGTCCAGTGATGCACCACCAGGTCGTCTTCGGCGATCTCGTGGTGGACGGTGAGCTGGATGTCCGGGAACGCCGAGCGGAATCCCAGGATCACCCCTTTGAAGGCTTCGATCCCCTGGGAGTCGTCGAAGTGATCGATGACATCGGGGTGGATGTACTCCTCCGCCGGACCGAAGTCCCCGTGGTTCCAGGCCGCTGGGAACACGGCGATGGCGATCTTCTTGTTCGCCTCGATGGACATACTCACTCCTCGCCTGAGATGGATTGCGGTGGATCGATTACCCGAGCTCGGGAAGGCCGTAGTCGTAGTCGCGGTGCCCCTCCCAGGGCTGGCGGTGAATCCGGCCCGTGGCATCGACCACGGTCAGGACGGACTCCATCGGCTTGCCCCGGAAGCGGTCGGCGATCCAGTCGGCCATGTAGACGAACTCGTTCGGCCCGAGGTAGCTGGACGGCCGGCTGTGCAGGGTGTGGCCCTCCCCTTGGTACAGCAGCAGCTCTTTGGGAGTCTTGACGTCGTTGAGCACCGCGAAGGTCGACTCGATCGAGGACCAGTCGTCGTCCTCGCCGCTGCACACCAGGTAGGGGCACGTCACCTTCTCGCCCAGGCCCTGCGCGTTGATGCCCTGGACGAACTTGTCGAACTCCGCCTCGTTCTCGTAGCCGGCCATGAACATGAAGCGCAGCTTGAACGTGGGGGAGTTCATCTCGAACGCCGTGTCCTCGCCCTGCTCGTAACTGGGGTAGGCGATGGCGCACGCCTTGATGGTCGGGATGACCGAGGCGATCTGGGTGCACCACAGCGCACCCATGCTCACGCCGCGCACGGCGACCTGGTCGGTGTCGATCTCTTCCTGCTGACCCAGCCATGCGAAGACGGCCTCGCCGGCCTCGGCGAAACCAGCCTCGGTGACGTAGATCTCGCGTAGCGCGGCGCTGTACTGGCCCGGCCCGTCGAACATGAAGACGGCGTTGCCGCGGCTGAGGTTCTGGTCGCCGTGCAGGGCGACGCAGATCTCCTTGGTGCTGTCCATGCCACCGACGGTGATGACGACGGGCACCTTCTCGCCCGGCCGGTAGCCCGGCGGCAGGTGCAGCCACCCCGGCAGGCTCTTGCCCTGGTAGGGGATCTCGGCCTGGCGCACGATGTGGTCGGCGTACTTGGCGTACTGGGCGTAGCAGTGGTTCTTCCGCTTCTCCAGCTCCAGGTTCTGCCGGGTGTGACCGGCGATCGGCCACTGTGCCTGGCCGTAGAGGACCGAGGCGATGTAGTAGCTCTCCCTCGCCGCCACGGTGTACCCCTGCTGGTCCAGGCTCTCCGCGGCCTCCTGGCGGCGACGTCCGGCCGCCGAGTACTCACGGGCGATGTCGTTGTACTTCTTGACGCTCTTCTCGACCCGCAGGAAGTCGCCGAGAGCGCCGATACCACAGGGGAAAAGGGCGAAGTCCAGGTCGCCCTGGTCCCAGGTCACGCCCACGGCCCGGATCACATTGTCCAGCACCCAGCGCTGCTCGCGAAAACGCTCGACGCGTTTTTCCACCTCGTGAGGAAGTGTCGGCATGGTCGGTCTCCTTGTCCTGATCACGTTGCCCTGCTGATGGCCCCGAGGGGCGGAAAAGTTTCCGTGCTAGGGCTTCTGGATCGCGCCCATCTGCAGCATCAGGCCGAGGGCGTCCTCGGCGACGTGGATGGAGGTGATCTGGCCGCCCGAGAAGTGGAAGAGATCGGTGCCGGAGTCCTTGACGTAATTGCCACTGGCCGGGGCGCCGAGGAAGTCGCCGTTCTGGGTGCCGCTCATCTGGTAGCGGATCGCCGCCTGGAGTTGGTCGGCGATCACGTACTCCGGGGCGAACTTCGCGTCGGGAAAAGCACTTCGCAGGAGGGTGACGAACTGCTTCATTCCCTCCGGGCCGCGCACCGGGTCAGGGATTGTGGGGATGTGGAAGGCGAAGTCGGGTGCCATGATCTCGTCGATCACCGCCAGATCACCCCGGTTCATGATCTCGCCGAAATAGCGGTCGATGAGGTGCCGGTTGACCTCCGGGGAGCTCGGTACGGGCGTGGCCGAGGGCTGACCCGGGAAGAGGATCTTGCCGAGCTGGACGATCAGCCCGACCCCGTCCTCGTTGGCCGTCACCTGCGAGATCTTCCCGTCGCTGATCTGGTGCCAGGTCATGCCTTCGATGAGGAACCGGTTACCGGCGGCCGGCACATCCCCGAGGATGGTGGGGAACGGAATGCCGGTGTGCGTGCCGCGGGCGGTCCAGCGGGTCAGCACCTTGTCCTCTTCGGCCACCATGTCCTCGACCGCGAAGTGGATGTCCGGGAAGCATCCGCGGAGCATGCTGACCAGCCCCTTGTACCCCTCGACGCCGCGGAACGGCTCCTCGTGCGTGGGCATGACGAAAACGAAGTCGGAGGCGGTGATCTCCTCCAGGGCGTCGAGGTCGCCCTGGTTGAACACCTCGTTGAAGTAGCGCAGGACGAGAGACTTGTTCGCCTCGGTAGACATCGGGCTCTCCTTAGCTCAGCTGGTGCTCAACTGGATGTCCGGGCGGACCGGATCAGATCGGCCGCCCGCTCGGCGATCGCGACGATCGCGGTATGGCAGTTGCCCGACGGGACGGCGGGCATCACGCTGGCGTCCACGACCCGCAGCCCGTCGACGCCCCGTACGCGCAGCTGCGGATCGACCACCGCCAGGTCGTCGCTGCCCATGCGACACGATCCGGCCTGGTGGTGGTAGCTGTCGGCGGTCGTCCTGACGAACTCGACGACCTCGGCCTGGGTGCGCACCTGCGGCCCGGGGGTCAGCTCGCCGGCCAGCTCCGTCCCGAACGCACGGGTCGCGAAGATCTCCCGGGCCATCTGCGTGGCCTGCACGAGCCGGTCCAGGTCGGAACGGTCGCTCAGGTAGTTCGGGTTCACCAGCGGCGCCGCCAGCGGGTCGGCCGATGCCAGCCGGATCCAGCCGCGCGAGTTCGGCCGGACCACCCCGGGCAGGATGCTGACCGCATTCGGGTGGTCGCGCCCGACGATGATGTCGAAAGGCGCATGGACGAAACCGATCTGCAGGTCCGGCGCGAGCAGGCCCGGCTGCGAGGTGGTGAACAGCGCCGCCTCCGAGAGGTTCTGCTTCGGCGGCTCGACCGGCCGGGCGGTCTCGTGGATCACCCCCGCCAGCACGTGGTTGTGGAAGTTCTCCCCGACTCCCGGCAGGTCGGCGATCACGCCGAGGCCGTGCTCGGCGAGATGGCGGTGCGGGCCCACCCCCGACAGCATCAGCAGCTTGGGCGACTCGATCGCCCCGGCGCAGATGATCACCTCGGTCGAGGCCCGTGCGGTGTGCAGCCCCGGCTCGCCCGCCGGGGCCACGGGCAGACGACGGCCGGGCCCGCTGGAAGGACGCTCCTCCGCCTGCACGTACCGCACGCCGGTGCACCGGGTTCCGCTCCAGAGCAGTTCGGTGGCCTGGACGCTGGTGCGCAGGGTCAGGTTGGCCCGCCCGAGAGCCGGCTCCAGGTAGGCCTGCAACGCCCCCTGCCGTCGCCCGGCCACCACGTCGATGTGGTGCCAGCCGGAGCCCAGCATGGCTTCGCCGTTGAAGTCCGCGGTCCGCGGAAAACCCAGTTCGTCGCACGCGCTGAGGAAGACCTCCGACAGCGGGTTGGGCTCGTGCTTGCCCGCGTTGGTGACCTGCTGCGGCCCGTCCGTTCCGGCGTTCGGGGAGGTCTGGTCCTCCTGTGTCTCCAGTTTGGCGAAGTAGGGAAGCAGGTCGTTGTAGGACCAGCCCGCCGCGCCCTGGTAGGCCCAGTTGTCGAAGTCCGACGGGTGCCCGCGGACGTGCATCATGATGTAGAGGTTGCTGCTGCCTCCAGGCGCCTTGCCCCGCGGCTCGTAGGTGCTGCGGTCGCCGAGCCCCGGCTGCGGCACGCTGGTGTAGCCCCAGTCGACGGAGGAACCCAGCAGGCGGTACCAGGCCGTCGCGTCGTCCACGTCGGCCGGGATGAAGGCGTCGCCGGCCTCCAGCACCAGCACGGAGGCCGATCCGTCGGCGGAGAGCCGGTTGGCCAGGACCGACCCGGCCGAGCCGGCCCCGACGATGATGTAGTCGTAGGTCTCGCCGTCCATCACAGATCGGCCGAGCCGGGCATCGGGTCGAGCTTGTCGACCGTGTAGATCCGCAGCCGGGGGCCGTCCTCACCGGGCACGACCGTCCAGGTCTGGTAGGCGTCGAACCCGAGCCAGACGCTCTTCGCCTCGTGGCCGTCGTGAATCTTGGCCTGCCAGTTCACGATCACTTTGACCTCGGCCTCGGTCGGGGTCATCGAGGTCACCGTGACCTCGCGCACGGTGTGGACCTCGTCGAAGAACCGTGCCGTCACCGCGTCGTACCAGTCCGCGAAGCCCGAGTGACCGTGCGCGGTCACCTCCGGAAAACGCATCTCCAGGCCGTCTTCCACCAGGAACCCGAGGACGGACTCCAATTCGTCGTGCCGGTCGAGCGCCGCGTACCAGGCGCGGGCCATCGAGTCGATCGAGGCCTCGGTCAGCTCTGTGGTCATGTTCGGTCTCCAGTTCCGCTCAATGAATTCCGCGGTCACGACATCGACCTGGAAGGGTTTCGGCTGTTCAGACACTGAAAGACGTTTCTGATCAGGCAATGTCAGGATCCGACGGGACGATGACGAAAAAATGAAAGGCCTTACGGGACAGCGAAAATCCTGTCGGACAGGAACTGCTCCGCGTCGCGCGAAGGCCTTTCGCGCGATTAAAAGTAAAACAGGCTGCCCGGCGTGCACAATTGCCCGCCTGACACCATGGCGCACTCCGGCAAGTCGGACATTTTCTCTTCCGGGAAAGCATTACTACGTCAGACATGCCTTGCGGTGCACCCGGGATCCTGTCCTGGCTCGTGCCCGGGTTACTTCGAGCCGGGCCGGTGGACGCACCGGGCGACCCCAGGGTTTCGGCAAAAGATCAGGGGCAGCTCATGGCGGGCGCCATGAACTGCCCCTGGGAAACGTCCATTATTGCTGCGCGCCCTCAACAGGGTGCACCGGGAACGTCCTACGACGAGGTGCGGGCCGCGGGGGAGGCAACGGGAACCGCCGGCGCACCGGACTCCGGGACCGGACCTTCGCGGTCGGATGAGAGGAGGTGCAGGGCCAGGCCGATCAGCACACAGGCTCCTGCTGCGATTGCAACGGCGGTGGGGCCGTAGGGCACGAGCAGGCCGCCCAGGCCGCCCGCAAGGGCCTGCCCGCCGTACAGCGCCGATGCGCCCAGGGAAAGCACCACCGTGGCGCGCGGGCCTCCCAGGGCGACGAGCCGCTTCTGCTGCCCTGGGTAGAACAGCCAGCTGGACAGGCCCCAGAGAGCTACCAGGCAGAACAGCACGTACGCCGCCCAGGTGGCCCCGTTCCCGAGCTGAGCGGTAAGGGCGAAGGCTGCTTGCACGAGGAGCAGGCCGCTCAGGGCCAGCGTGGTGACCCGTGCGGGTGACATGTGGTCGATCAGCCATCCGGCTGAGAAATTGCAGATCACTGCGGTCACGCCGAAGATCAGGTAGATCAGCGTCATCACCGAACCGGTCAGGCCGCCGACCCGGTCGAAGAACCAGGTCAGGTAGGTGTACAGGGTGAACACTCCGCAGATGGTGATGAGCACCGAGAGCAGAATGGTAGGAACGCCCTTGATGGCGACTGCGCTGACGCGCTCACGCAGCGATGCGACACCGGGGGAAGGAACCGCGCCGAGTGAGTACGTCAGCCCGGCCAGCGCGATCGCGCCGAGAACCGCGACGAACACGAATGTGACCCGCCAGCCGACGGCCTGGCCGATGAACGTACCCAGCGGCACTCCGATCGCGTTGGCGATCGTCAGCCCGCCGAGCACCATCGTGAGTGCCCGTCCTCGCTCTTGCGGTTCGACGATGCTGCTGGCGGTCGCCGCCGCTGCCGGCGTGTAGAGCCCCGCACCAACGGCAGCCAGCGCCCGGGCCGCCAGCATGACCCCTAAGCCCGGGGCGAGCGCGGACAGCACGTTGGCGGTGATGAAGATCGCCAGCGCCAACTGCAGGGAGTGCTTGCGGCCCATGCGCCCGGTGAGGACCGCCGAGACCGGGGCGCTGACGGCGTAAACCCCGGAGAAGACGGTGATCAGCAGTCCGGCGACGCTGAGCGAGACTCCTAGGTCGCTTCCCACCTCGGAGAGCACCCCACTAATGACGAAGGCGTCCGTTCCCAGAGCGAAGGTGCCCAGGGCCAGCAGCGTGACCGGCCTGCGGGCGGGACCGCTGGGCAGGACGGCAGTAATGAACCGCAGAGGCATGACGGTCTCCGTTCCCCCTGGCGCTGTCGCCAGACGTGCTCTTGACGAGGAGGCCTTTCACCCGGCCGGCCGCCGAACACGGTTCTGATAGCCGCCTTCCGCCGCATGCCCCTGGCCCCTCTGAGGACTAAACCAGCCGGCCGCGTCCAGGCGCAGCAACTGGCCAGGTCAGGGCCGCACTTTGGCAAGTCGACCGGTTGCTCTCGGCCGGAACCGGACTCCGCCCGGACCGGATTCTGGGGACACCTCGTCAAGTCCGCGCCGACTTGACGGAGTACGGCTGCGGATCTGTGCAGGTACACCGCCTGGGGCCGTCCCGCTCGAAAACCCTGAATCGACTGCGGACCATTGGATAACGTGGCTACCGGTCGCTCACGCCGGGACAATCGAAACACCCCTGCCCGCGGTGCTATTGAGGGGCCACGGATTCTGGAGCGCCCTCTTGGTCCGTCCGGAGACCGGGCTTTCCCGACACCACCTCGGACGGCGCGCAGATTCGACCCATGCACACCGAAGCGGGCAGTTCCTGCCCTTCCACCCCCGAAGGACGAAACCGCATGATTGACGAGTACGACTACATCATTGTCGGGGCCGGGTCGGCCGGCTGCGTGATCGCCGACCGGCTGTCGGCCGACGCAGACGCTCAGGTGCTGCTGGTCGAGGCCGGTGGTTCGGATGCCGCGCCGCAGATCCAAGACGGCCAGATCTCATCACTTTTCGAGCTCTGGGCGCCGGGGCTGGCAACCGACTGGGGCTATGTCACACAACCGCAGGCCGCTCTGGGTGGCCGCGGTGTCCCCATCGCCCGGGGTAAGGTCCTGGGCGGCTCCAGCGCGGTGAACGCCATGATGTTCGTGCGCGGCAACCGACTGGACTTCGACAGCTGGGCCGCCGCCGGCAATCAGGGCTGGAGCTACGACGACGTGCTCCCGCTGTTTCGCCGGCTGGAGAGTTTCGAGGGTGGCGCCTCGGAGCTGCGCGGCGGGGAGGGACCGCTCAGCGTGGTCTACACCGATCCGATCACCCCCGTCGCGCAACTGCTGTTCGAGGCCGGTCCCGAGGTCGGGTTGGCCGACGAGGGACCGGACTTCGACTACAACGGCGAGCGTCAGGCCGGCGCGGTCTTCCGCTACCAGGCCAACAAGACGCGCGACGGCCACCGGGCCAGTTCCGCGGCGGCCTATCTGCACCCGGCCCTGGAGCGCAGCCGGTCCTCCGGCCGGCAGAACCTCACCCTCCTGAGTAACGCCACGGCGTCCCGGATCGTGATCGAGAACGGCCGGGCCACCGGGGTCGAGCTGATCGTGGACGGCGTTCGGCGGGTGGTCCGGGCGCAGAGCGAGGTGGTGGTCAGCTGCGGCAGCTTCGGGTCGCCACAGCTGCTGATGCTTTCCGGAATCGGCCCGCAGGCGGAGCTGAACCGGCATGCTCTGCCGGTGGTCAGCGACCTGCCCGGGGTGGGCCAGAACCTGCAGGACCACATGAATATCAGCGTGGCCTACCTCAGCACCCGGGAGCAGGACGCCCCGCCCGCGCTGATGGCCGAGACCGGCTTCTTCACCCACACCTCGGCGCGCAGCACCGATCAGGCCCCCGATCTTCAGCTCCTGCACTGCGGGCTGAAATTCATGTCCCCGCAGTTCGACGAGCCCGGCAACGGCTTCACCTTCGCCCCGGCGCTGTTGCAGCCGTACAGCCGGGGCACAGTGAGCCTGCGCTCGGCCGATCCAAGCGAACTGCCCCTGGTGCAGCCGGAGTACCTCAGCGACAGCCGGGACGTCGACGTCTTCGTTGAGGGCATCGAACTGTCCCGCGAGCTGGTGCATTCGCGGGCCTACGCCGGCTGGGCGAAGAAGGAACTGGCTCCCGGCGACGGCGCCCGCACCCGGGCGGACCTGGTCGACTACATCCGGGCGAACGCCGCCACCCTCTGGCACCCGGTTGGCACCTGCGCGATGGGGACCGGCGAGGAGGCGGTGGTGGACGACCAGCTGCGGGTTCGCGGGGTGTCGAACCTGCGGGTGGCGGACGCCTCGGTGATGCCGACGATCGTGGCCGGCAACACGAACGCGGCCTGCGTCATGATCGGTGAGAAGGCCGCCGACCTGATCCGCGCCGCCCGCACCAGCTCGCAGCAGGAGCCCGCGCACGCCTGATCAATCCACAGAGACAACCAGTTTCGATGAGAGGACAAAGGCAATGGTTATCGACACCCGAGGCATCGTCACCCGGTACTACGAGCTGGCCAACGCCGGCGACTGGGACACTTGGTGCGACCTGTTCGCCGGCGCCACCGTGATGGACGAGCAGCTGGCCGGCCACATCGAGGGCCGCGAGCCGCTGCGCGCGATGATGAAGGGCTTCCCCAGCGCCTACTCCAGCTTCACCAACTCCCCGGTGCACGTCGTGGTCGAGGGGGAGCAGGCCGCCGTGGTCTCGCACATCTCCGCCGTGACCGGCAAGGGTGAGCCGATCGAGGCCGACGTCACGAACTACTTCCAGGTCCGGGACGGCGAGATCGTCTACTTCGCCAACTTCCACGACACCGTGCCGTTCGCTCCCGCGCTGGGGAACTGAGGAGATCACGATGGCCGCCACCGAGAGCCTGCGCTGGTCGCACGTCGGGCTGAACTGCGTCGACCAGAAGCTGACTGAGGAGTTCTACACCCGCTGGTTCGGCTTCCGGCGGGCCCGGATGATCGAGGCCGGTGACGTCCGGGTGATCTTCCTGCGTCGCGGCGAGGCGTACCTGGAGCTGTTCACTGCCGGCCCGGGAACCGGCCCGGCGGCGTCCACCCAGGACGGCCCGGCCGAGCCGGGAACGGTCCGGCACCTGGCTTTTCAGGTGGACGATGTCGAGGCGTTCATCGCCGAGGCGGGCGAGGCGATCACCGTGACGCTCGGTCCGCTGGGTTTCGACGAGGTGATCCCAGGCTGGAAAACCGTATGGCTGCGCGACCCCGACGGCGTGATCATCGAGGTCAGCCAGGGCTACACCGACCAGTCGCCGGCCGACCTGGGGTCGTGATTGCTGGAGATCGGACGAAAAGGCGTCCCCACCGGCCGGTTCGGCGGCTCGGTGGGGACGCTCACGTCAGCGTCAGGCGGGCCGGCGCCGTACGGTGCGCCCGGATCGTGAACGAGCGGTGCGCGAACTCGATCAGGTCGGCCGCCCTCTCGCCGATCATGACGGCGGCGGCGTGGGGGTCACCGGCGACGACGGTGGGCATGATCGAGGCGTCGGCGACCCGCAGCCCCGCCACCCCTCGCACCCGCAGGTGCGGGTCCACCACGGCGTCCTCGCCGACCCCCATCGCGCAGGTACCCACCGTGCGCCGCAGCGTCCTGGCGTTGGCCCGGACGTAGTTCTCAAGTTCCGCCCGGCTCCGGACGTCCCGGCCCGGAGTCAGTTCCTCGACCAGGTGCGCCGAGTAGGCGCTGGTGTGCGCGAGCTCCCGGGACAGCTCGATCCCCTCGACGAGAACGTCCAGGTCCTGGTCCGCATCCAGATGGTTGGGCTGAATCCGGGCCGGTATCAGAGGATCGGCCGAGGCCAGGGTGATCGATCCGATGCTGCTGGGCTGCGCCAGCACCGGGGCGAAGGTGTACCCCGGACCGGGCCGGTCGTACAGCGGGGCCAGGAACGTCCCGCTGCCGGACTGGATCTGCAGGTCGGGGGCCTGGGCGCCGGAACGCCTGGAGGTGCGCCGGAAGCAGCCCACCTCGGCGACCATCGGGGTAAGCCCGTTCTGGTCGGAGCTGCTGTAGGTGACGCCCAGAATCAGCTGGTCCTGCAGATTCCGGCCGACGCCGGACAGGTCGGCGACCACGTCGATGCCGTGCTCGCCCAGAGGCCCGGCCGGGCCGATCCCGGAGAGCATCAGCAGCTGCGCAGAGCCGTAGGCGCCCCCACAGACCACCACCTCCTGGGTGGCTCGCACCGGCACCCGGATCCCGTCCTGGAGCAGCTCCACCCCGACGGCCCGGCCATTCTCGATCAGGATCCGGATGGCCCGGGCCCTGCTTCGGACGGTCAGGTTCGGGTGCCCGAGGGCCAGGCGCAGGTATTCGGCGCCGACCCGAGGGTTCTGGGACGCCTGGATCACCTGGTAGCGAAAACTGGTCTCTTCCTGCTGACGGGCGTTGTAGTCGAAGTCGCGCCCCTGATCGGCCAGCCCGGCCTCGGAGCCGGCCGCGAAGAACCGCTCCGCCAGTTCGGAAAGGGGTTCGCGATACAGCACGCTCAGCGGGCCGTGATCACCCCGGTAGGCCGACTCCCCTCCGGCGAAGGACTCCATCCGCCGGAACAGGGGCAGGACATCGGCGTAGGACCAGCCCTCGTTGCCCGCCGCCGCCCAGGAGTTGAAGTCGATCCGGTTGCCGCGGACGTGGAGCAGGTCGTTGACCGGTCGCCGGCCGCCCGGGTCACCGGCCTCGACCAGCAGCACCCGGGCCGAGGTCCGGGTGGCCAGCCGGCCGGCGATCACGCAGCCCGCCGATCCGGCCCCGACGATGATGTGGTCGTACTCCAGGGTGCTCATCATCTCTGCTCCTAGATCTGCTCCGTTCCAGCGGCCCTGCTGGACTCGAAAAGACTTACAGGGGACGGCAATCGGTCAATCACGGCGACGCCCGGGCGGTGACGGGCAGGCTCCAGCTCGGCGTTGAGGTCCGAATCGGGCTGGTATTAGGACTGATCCAGTGTCGGCGGGCGGGTCCAGGCTCGCCGGCAGATCTGCCGCCGGCGCTGGGTACTTGCCGACAATGCCGTCCGCACTCTGGCAACTCCCGTCCCTGCCGCAAGGAATTCTCCTCAGGGCTGAGCAAGTCCGGGCGGGATGGGACCTACCCCGTGCAGCGCCCGCCACTGATTCAGCAGCGGCACCAGCACGGGGTAGGTCAACTTGTCGGGGGAGTGCCACGGGCGGGGCAGATGGTGGTGCAGATGCTGCTGGAACGGCCGGTCGTCCTGGCCGCACCGGCCGTCGCCGTCGGTGAACAGCACGCCGACCGTGGTGGGGGCGATTTCCCGGGCCTGGTCGAGGAACTGGGCTCCGGTCATGTCACTGAAGTGCTGGTCGCAGATGGCCAGAGGTGGTTCCTGTCCCCGCTCCAGGAGCTGTTCGAGGGTGCTGAGCGCCTGCCCCGGGCTGTGTGCGGTGATCAGCTGGTACCGCCTGCCGTCGTAGAACTGGATCAGATCCCGGCGGAATGCGTTCAGCAGCAGCGTGTCTGTGGAGACGGCCAGGAGGGGCATGCGCGTGCGAGACATCATTTGCTCCTGCGGGGATTTCGGGAGGGTGCGGGTGACCTGGCCAAGTAGCGGCCGATATCCGGGTGAACCTTGTTGCTGGTGTTTCGAGGGGCTTCACTCGGTGGCGACGGTGTCATTCTGTCGCTCACGGAGGAAACCCATGTCGAGGAACATCCTCGTGCTCCTGTCCGAGTACGGATATTGGGGCGAAGAACTACTCGGCCCGTTGACGGCCTTCGACAAGCAAGAGTGGACAACAACTTTCGCGACTGCAACCGGAAAGCGTCCTACGCCGCTGCCCCCGAGCATCGATCCGGGCTACGTCGACCCGCCGCTGGGCCGGGGGGTCACCAGCGCGGAGGTGGCCACCGCCGTGCGGGCCCTGGACGAGTCCGACCGGTACGACCACCCGGTCAGCCTGACGGGATGGCTACCGGAACGGCCGTACACCAGCGATGACGACTACCTGCGCAAGCTCGAGGGATATCACGCCGAGCTGGAGCGGTTGCGCCCGGAGATCGAGCAGTACGACGCGCTGACCATCGTGGGTGGCAGCGGCCCGATCGTCGACCTGGCCAACAACGGGCGGGTTCACGACCTGATCCTGGCCTTCGTCGCGGCCGGCAAGCCGGTACTGGCCGAGTGCTACGGGGTGGCCTGTCTGGCCTTCGCCCGGGACTGGGAGGACCGGGCCAGCATCATCAAGAACAAGCACGTGACCGGGCACTGCAAGGAGTACGACTACAAGGACGGGACCGGATTCGTCGGCGCCGACATCAACATGGGCCCGCCGCCGTACCCGCTGGAGTACATCCTGCGCGACGCCACGGCCCCGGAAGGTCGCTATCACGGCAATTTCGGGCACCCCACCTCGGTGATCGTGGACTTCCCGTTCATCACGGGCCGTTCCACCCCTGACTCGTTCCTGTCCGGGCAGAAGCTGGTCGAGGTCCTGGAATCGGGCCTTCGGCGATGGGGCTGGTGAGCGGGATGCCCGCGGCGCGCGACGTCGAGCCCCGGCCCGGGAAGGTGGCGATCCATCAGCAGTGGACGGCCGACGGGTTCACCTTCATGTTCGGCAACCCCGGGACGGTCGAGCAGGGGTTCCTGGACACCCTGGAGGACTCCGACCTGCAGTACGTGCTGGCTCTGCAGGAGACCGTGGCCGTCGGGATCGCCGACGGCTACGCCCGGGCCAGCGGTGGCCCGGCCCTGGTGCAACTGCACTCGGGGGTCGGTCTGGGCAACGGCATCGGGATGATCTACCAGGCCAAGCGCGGGCATGCCCCGCTGCTGGTGGTGGCCGGCGAGTCCGGGGTCGCCTACGAGTCGATGGACGCCCAGATGGCCTGCGACCTGGTGGCGATGGCCCGGCCGGTGACCAAGTACGCCACCCGGGTGGTGCATCCGGGCTCGGTGCTGCGGGTGCTGCGCCGGGCGCTGAAGATCGCGATGACGCCCCCGCGGGGCCCGGTCTTCGTCTCGCTGCCGATGGACGTGCTGGACCAACTGACCTCCGAGCCGGTCGTTCCGGCCGTCATCCCGACCCGCCGGGTGGTCCCGGTGGCGGCGGAGGTGGACACGGCGCTGGACATCCTCACCGCCGGGATCAACCCGGTGATCGTGGTCGGGGACGGGGTGGCCGTCTCCGGCGCGCAGCGGGAACTCACGACGGTGGCCGAGCTTCTGGAGGCCCCGGTCTACGGCGCCGATCTCGGCGAGGTGGTCATGGATACCGCCCACCCGCTCTGGCGCGGCGGTCTGGGGCACATGTTCGGCGAGGTCAGCGGACGGTCGGTGGCGGAGGCGGACGTCGTCCTGGTCGTGGGGACCTATCTCTTCCCGGACGTGTTCCCGTCCCTGTCCAGCCCGTTCCGCCCGGGAGCCCGTATCGTGCACGTGGATCTGGACGACTACGAGATCGCCAAGAACCACCCGGTCGACCTGGCGCTGGTCGCCGACCCGCGGGAGACTCTCGCGCGGCTGGCCGCCGGACTGTCGGCCTCCCCGGACCGGGCCGGGGGTACTCGCGCCGCGCGGGTGGCCCGGACCCCGTACACCCCCGTGCTGCCGTCCGAGCCCGGTCCGGGCGCCTCGATGATGGAACTGTTCGCCGCCGAGGTGCGCAAGCAGGTCCGCAAGCATCTGCTGGTGTTCGACGAGGCACTGACCGCCTCACCCGACCTGGGCAAGCAGATCCAGGGCCGGCTGCCGGGCAGTTACTTCCTCACCCGGGGCGGTTCGCTGGGCGTGGGCCTGCCCGGCGCGATCGGGGCCAAGCTGGCCCACCCGGAGGCCGAGGTGATCGGCTTCACCGGCGACGGCGGCAGCATGTACACGTTCCAGTGCCTGTGGAGCGCGGTCCGGTACCAGGTGCCGGCCCGATTCGTGATCTGCAACAACAGCCGCTACCGGCTGCTGGACGACAACATCTCTCAGTACTGGCGCGAGCGCGACATCGCCGCGCACGACTTTCCCAGCGGATTCGACCTTTCCGGCCCGCCGATCGATTTCGCCGGCCTGGCCCGGTCCCTTTCGGTACCGGCGATCCGGGTGGAGAAGCCGGCCGACATCGAGTCGGCCGTGGCCGGGATGCTCGCCAGTCCATTGCCCTTCCTGATCGACCTCGTCACCGAAACGACGGAGTGAGTCATGGGAACCATCACCGTCAAGCGGGACGGCCGCCTGGCCGGGGCCCGCATCGCGATCCTGATGGAGAGCGACTACGTCGAGCCCGAACTTCACTACTATCAGCGGCGGTTCGCTGAGGAGGGCGCGCAGGCGGTCTTCCTGACCCGGTTGTGGGGCCAGCCGTCGATGACCTTTCACGGCCACGAGTTCCAGCAGCCGTTCACCGTGGACGGCGACCTGGAGTCCGTGGACGAGGAGATGCTGCGCTCGTTCGACGCGCTGATCGTGCCCTCGGGCATGGTGTCGGACCGGCTGCGGTACACCGAGGACGTGAACGAGCTGCCGCCGGCCACGCGATTGCTGAAGCAGGCGTTCGCGATGCCCGAGCTGCTCAAGGGCATCATCTGCCACGGTATGTGGCTGGTTGCCCCGATCCCGGAAGTGGTTGCCGGACGTCGTCTCACGTGCCACAACAACCTGCTGGGCGATGTCCGGAACATGGGTGCGGTCTACACCGACCAGGACGTGGTGGTCGACCGGGACCTGGTGACCGGGCGCAGCGCCGACCACTGCCACCTGTTCGCCCGGATGATCATCGACCTGGTCTCCGCGCGGCGGGGGCTCAACGCCCTGCCGACCGCCCCGGAGCCGACCCGCACCACCGTTCCGGAACCGACGCGCAAAGCGGCTCCGGCCAGTGAACCGGCGGCCACGGCGTCCCCCCTTTACCGTCCTGACTTCACCTTCTCGGACCTGGTGGCCGGGTACGTGCAGTCCTACGACCCGGACAGCGGCCGTCTGGAGCTGCGCAGCAGCGACGGGCGGGTGACCCCGGCCCGGCTGGGCAGCGACATGTCGGCCGAGTTCCTGCGCAACCTGGGCTCGCCCTACCTCGACGCCTCGGGCCACATCCTGGACCTGCTGAGCCCGGGACGCTTCCTCTACGTCTACGGCGTCTTCTACCCCGAGAACGACGGGTACGTGATGGAGGCCAAGCGGCTGGTCCTGCTGGGACGGGGTGAGGAGGAGTTCGAGTTCGAGAAGGCCGGCTGGTGGATCCAGCAACTGCGGGAGCTGGCCGGCTTCTACCGCCGGGCCCAGTTCGGCACCGGCGAGATCGATTACCGGGACTACCGGACCTACCTGCGTCTGGGCGGGGACAAGAAGTCAGACCGGTACACCCAGGAGACCGACACGATCTCCCGGATGGTCTACGGAATGGCATCGGCCTACATGCTGACCGGCAACGAGGACTACCTCGAGGTGGCCGAGAAGGGCACCGAGTACCTGCGTCAGCACATGCGTTTCGTCGACCAGGACGAAGGCATCGTGTACTGGTACCACGGCATCGACGTGACCGACGGGGTCGAGCGAAAGCTGTTCACCTCCGAGTTCGGCGACGACTACGACGCGATCCCGATGTACGAGCAGATCTACGCCCTGGCCGGCCCGACCCAGCTCTACCGGATCACCGGCGACCCTCGGATCAACGAGGACACCGAGGGCACCATGCGCCTTTTCGAGCGGCATTTCCGGGACGAGGAGCAGGGCGGCTACTTCTCGCACATCGACCCGATCACGCTCTCGCCCGAGCACGAGTCGCTGGGCCCCAACCGGGCCCGCAAGAACTGGAACTCGGTCGGTGACCACGCTCCGGCGTACCTGATCAACCTGTGGCTGGCCACGGGTGAGGAACGGTACGCGACGATGCTCGAGGACACTTTCGACACCATCGCCGAGCACTTCCCCGACCCGGAGAGCCCGTTCGTCAACGAGCGCTTCCACCGGGACTGGGAAAAGGACCAGACCTACGCGTGGCAGCAGAACCGGGCGGTGGTCGGGCACAACCTGAAGATCGCCTGGAACCTGATGCGGATGATGTCGATCAAGGGCCGGGCCGGGTACCGGGAGCTGGCCGAGCACCTGGCCACGATCATGCCCGACCTGGGCAGCGATCAGCAGCGCGGCGGCTGGTACGACGTGGTGGAGCGGTCGGTCAGCCCGGGGGAGCAGCGGCACCGTTTCGTCTGGCATGACCGCAAGGCCTGGTGGCAGCAGGAGCAGGCGATCCTGGCCTACCTGATCCTGGCCGGCGAGACCGGGAACCCGGAGTTCGCCCGGCAGGCCCGGGAGGCCTCGGCCTTCTACAACACCTTCTTCCTCGACCACGACGAGGGCGCGGTCTACTTCAACGTACTGGCCAGCGGTGTGCCGTACCTGATCGGCACCGAGCGGTTCAAGGGCAGCCACTCGATGAGCATGTACCACTCGGCCGAACTGTGTTACCTGGCCACCGTTTACCAGCATCTGCTGCTGAACGACCAGTCGCTGACCCTGTGGTTCAAGCCGCGTCCGGACGGTTTCGCCGACCGGGTGCTGCGGGTCTCGCCGGACGCGCTGCCGGCCGGCCGGGTCCGCCTGGACTGGGTCGAGATCGACGGCAAGCCCTGGTCGGCCTTCGATCCGCAGGCCCTGACGGTCAAGCTGCCCGATGTCGAGGAGGCGGTCACCGTGCGGGTGCACCTGTCGCCGACCGGGGCCCCGGAGTAGGCCGGCATGAGACTTCAGACGCAGGTTCTGGGAGACGTCGCCCTGGTGGGGCTGTCCGGTGAGCTGGACAGCCACACGGCCCCGGTGGTGCAGGCCGAGCTGGACGAGGTGATGACCCACCACAGCCTGGTCCTGCTGGACGCCTCGGAGATGACCTACCTGTCCAGTGCCGGGTTGCGGGTGCTGCTACTGGTCTACCGCGAGGCGCAGCGCACCGGGACCCAGGTGGTGCTGGCCGGGCTGGTCGGCGAGGTGTACGAGGTGATGGTGGCGACCGGGTTCGCGGACTTCTTCACCATCGTCGACACCGTCCAGGCCGGGAAGGAGGTGCTGGGCGCATGACCGCCGAGAGTGTCGTGGCCCGGGTGCGGGGGCGGCTGGACGCGTACCCGGGGTCGGTGATCGCGGGGCTGGGGGTGCGGGCCGGGCGGCACCTGCCCTTCGGGGCCAGCCTGGTCCCGGACGGGATCAACTTCTCCGTGTACTCCAGCGGTGCCACCGCGATGACGCTGGTGCTCTACCGTCGCGACGAGCACGAGCCGATGGCCGAGATCCCGCTGGACGCCCAGTTCCGGATCGGTGGTTCCTACGCGGTCACGGTCATCGGCCTGGACCCGGAGGATCTGGACTACGGGTTCCGCGCCGACGGGCCGATGGACCCGGCGGCCGGGCACTGGTTCGACCGCCGGCACGTGCTCAGCGACCCCTACGCCACCCTCGTGGGGGGCGGTGAGGTCTGGGGACGTGAGCGTCAGGCCGGGAACCCCTACTGGTACCGGGCCCGGGTGCCCTGGGACGACTACGACTGGGAGGGGGACCGGCCGCTCAACCACGCCTACGAGGACATGGTCGTGTACGAGCTGCACGTGCGGGGTTTCACCCGGCACCCCTCCTCCGGGGTGAGCTCCCCGGGGACCTTCGCCGGGCTGGTCGAGAAGATCCCCTATCTGCGCGATCTGGGGGTCACCAGTGTCGAGCTGATGCCGATCTTCGAGTTCAACGAGCTGGAGAACGACCGCAGCGACCCGGCGTCCGGCCAACGCCTGTACAACTACTGGGGTTACAGCCCGATCGGGTTCTTCGCCCCGAAGGCGGGATACGCGGCGACCGCCCGGCAGGGCCTGCAGGGCGATGAGTTCCGCAACCTGGTCAAGCAGCTGCACCGGGCCGGGATCGAGGTGATCCTCGACGTGGTCTTCAACCACACCGGTGAGGGCAACGAGCGGGGGCCGACGATCTCCTTCCGCGGGCTGGACAACACCACCTACTACCTGATGAGCGACGGCTACTACGCCAACTACTCGGGTACCGGCAACACGCTCAACTGCAACCACCCGGTGGTGCGCGGCTTCATCCTGGACTGTCTGCGGTTCTGGGTGTCGGAGTACCACGTCGACGGTTTCCGGTTCGACCTGGCCGCGATCCTCGGCCGCGCGCAGGACGGGTCGCTGCTGGCCAATCCCCCCTTGCTGGAGTCGATGGCCGCGGACCCGGTGCTGCGGGACACCAAACTGATCGCCGAGGCCTGGGACGCGGCCGGGCTCTACCAGGTCGGTCACTTCTCCGACTACCGGCGCTGGTCGGAGTGGAACGGCCGGTACCGGGACGTGGTGCGCCGGTTCGTCAAGGGTGACGAGGGGCTGGTCGGGGAGCTGGCGACCCGGATCGCCGGATCCTCGGACCTGTACGGCGAGCAAGGGCCCTCGGCGTCGGTCAACTTCGTCTGCGCCCACGACGGTTTCACCCTGCACGACCTGGTCGCCTACAACGACAAGCACAACCTGGCCAACGGCGAGGACAACCGGGACGGCGACAACAACAACAACTCCTGGAACTGCGGGGTCGAGGGGCCCACCACCGACGCCGCCGTGACCCAGCTGCGCGGGCGGCAGATCCGCAACCTGCTGACCCTCCTGCTGGCCAGCCGGGGGGTACCGATGATCGTGGCGGGGGACGAGGTGGCCCGCACCCAGCGGGGCAACAACAACGCCTACTGCCAGGACAACGAGATCTCCTGGTTCGACTGGGATCTGGTCGGCGAGAACGCCGGCCTGCTGCGCTTCACCCGGTTGATGATCAGCCTGCGCGCCGGGCACCCGGCCCTGCGCCAGCCGCGCGCCGGGACCGCCGGCGGCCCCCCGCGCCCGGCCCTGTTCCCCGCGCTGAGCTGGCACGGGGCCCGGGCCTGGACGGCGGACTGGGGCAGCCAGAGCCGGCTGGTCGCGGCCCTGTTCTGTCACCGCGACCAGCAGGGCCGGGACGACTGCGTCTACCTGGCCACGAACGCCTACTGGGAGCCGATCGACGTCGAGCTGCCGAAACTGCCGGACGAACTGAGCTGGCACCTGGCCGTCGACACCGCCGCGACGGTGGGCGCCGACATCCACGAGACCGGGCAGGAACCCCACCTGGCCGACCAATCCCGGATCCGGGTCGCCGCCCGCAGC
This sequence comes from Kineosporia aurantiaca JCM 3230, assembly GCA_000719025.1. GTDB lineage: Bacteria > Actinomycetota > Actinomycetes > Actinomycetales > Kineosporiaceae > Kineosporia > Kineosporia aurantiaca. The sequence continues at coordinate 17,827 of JODP01000005.1, read as the reverse complement.
ACGCTCGTGCTGGTGGCCCGGTCCACCGACGCACTGGAGGAGAACCGATGAGTTTCCAAGCCCGACTCGAACTGGACGAGGACGTCGCCACCATCCGGGTGAGCGGTGAACTCGACGGCCACGCGGCCGGCCGGCTCAACGACCTGGTCGTCGAGGCCGCCGCCGGTAGTCCCCGGCGGCTGGTGCTGCTGATGCAGGACCTGACGTACATGTCCTCGGCCGGCCTGCGCTCGCTGGTGTTCGCCCACCAGAAGATGGCCGGCGCCACCGAGATCGTCCTGGTCGGCACCCAGCCGGACGTCGCCGAGACGATCCGCCTGACCGGGTTCGATCACAGCATCGTCATGCAGGAATCCGAATCCACCGGCGCCTGATGCGCACCGGCCGGTTGCTCTCCACGGACGAGGACCTGCCGGGCCGTACGCGTGACTTCGTGGCAGCCCTGGCCCAAGAGGCCGGGCTGCCACCGGAGCGCGCCTACTGGCTGCGGCTGGCCGTGGACGAGATCAGTACGAACATCGCCTGTCACGGATACCGGGGCCGGTGCGGCAACATCGACCTGACCGGTGACTTCGATCAGGAGCGGGTCTGGGTCACGATCCACGACCAGGCCGCCGCCTTCGACGCCCGGGAGCATCTGCCCAAGACCCTCCCGGCCGCGGCCGCCCGGCCCCAGCTGGGCGGCAACGGTCTTTTGCTCGCGCTGAGAGGGCTGGACGGGTTCGAGCACGAGTACGACGGAACCGGGAACACCAACACGCTGATCATTAACCGCTCGCCGTCCCGATCCCGGGACCCGCGGGCGTCTGGAGGCACTGATGAACCCCTTACGGGCCGTGATCGTCGCTGAGCCGGGTGAGGGCGCCCATGAGCTGCTGCGGATTCTGGGAGGTGAGGCCTACGAGGTGGAACTGGTCCATCCCGATCAGGTCTACACCCGCCCGGCGCAGGCCCCGGGCCCGGATCTGGTGCTGATCTCCGCGGCCCTGGGGCTGCGCCGGCTGTCGCTGGCCAGCCTGCAGTTCGCCGAAGGGGGGCGTCTGCCGAACACTCTGGTCTTTCCTGAGGGGGACGGGTACGCCCTCTTGGAGGCCTGTGTGCGGGCCGGGTACGAATACATCGCCCCTCCCTACCTTCCCGGCCTGGTCCGGCTCCGGCTGACCTCGTGCCTGGAACGCGGGGCGATGACGCTGGCGGCGGATGAGATGTCGGTCGTGGCCAGTCTGCACGAGGTCAAGCGGGAGCTCAGCATCGCTCACCAGATCCAGGCCGGTTTCCTGCCGGAAGCCGTTCCGGTGCTTGACGACTGGCAGATCGACAGCCGGTTCCGGCCTGCCCGGGAGGTGTCCGGCGACTTCTTCGACGTGTTCGAGCTGCCGCGGTGCGGCCACGTCGGCCTGGTGGTGGCCGACGTGTGCGACAAGGGGGTGCCGGCAGCGCTGTTCATGGCGCTGATCCGGACCCTGATCCGGCACACGGCCCAGAACGCCGACGAGTTCCTGCTGGAGGGACAGGGTGACCAGGGGGCGACCTCGGCCCTGCTGGAGGCGGTGGCCGGCACCAACCGGTATCTGGCCCTGAATCACCCGCGGCAGGCGTACTTCGCCACGATGTTCTTCGGGATGCTGGATCCGCTGACCGGGGAACTGCTCTACATCAACGCCGGGCACAACCCCCCGTTGCTGGTCGACGGACGCAGCGGGCTGGCGACGCAGTTGCCGCTGACCGGCCCGGCGGTGGGCATGCTGCCGGACAGCGACTTCGTCGTCGAGCGGGCCACCCTGGCGCCGGGGGACTCGCTCTTCGTCTACACCGACGGGGTGGTCGAGGCCCGGGGCCCGGAGGGAGACTTCTTCGGGATGGACCGGCTCAACGCGATCGTGCAGCAGGTCGCCCGGGGGCCGCGGGTGGGAGCCTCGAGCCTGAACGCGGCCGTCGACTCCGGGCTGCGCAAGCACGTCGGCTCCGCCGAGCAGTACGACGACATCACCATGCTGACAGCTTGTTACACGGCCACCGCCGCCTGAGTTCCCGCGCACGAAAAGGCCGGCCCCCTGACCTGGGGGCCGGCCTTTTCTCGGGGTTGCGGCTACGCGGTGAGCCGTCCGGCGCTCGCCGTGAGATCGGTGAACAGCCGCCCGGCCAGATCGCTGAGACTGGTGCAGGAGAGCAGGTCCCTTCCCGAGACACTGACCGGCAGGTCGCGGCGCAGTCGCTCGGCGGCCCGCACGGCCAGCAGGGAGTCGAGTCCGGCCAGCGCCGGCGGCAGCGAGGTGTCCAGATCGGTGCGGGCCAGGCCGAGAGTGGAGGTGATGTGCTCGGCGAGGTAGTCCGACAGGGCCGCCGGGCTGGTGAACGTCAGGCCCGGGCGAGCGGTCGGCTGTTCCGGTGCCTGCGGTGAAACGACCGTGGCCTTCGGCGGGGCGATCGCGATGACGGTCTGACCGGTCTCGGGCAGGGGCAGCCAGTGGCTGCGGCGCTGCCACGGATAGGTGGGCAGATCGGTGTAGGAACCGCCGGGATTGACCTCTTCCCAGTCGGGTTCGCAGCCCAGGACGTAGGCCCGGCCCAGCCCGGACAGGAGCGATTCCAGCTCCGGCGCCCCCCGCACCAGCGAAGGGATCGCGGTGGCCGGCCGACTGAGGCTCTCGGCGGCGTCCTCGAGCGCTCCCAGCAGCAGCGGGTGCGGGGAGATCTCGATGAACACCGTGGGCCGGTCGCTGCGGGACAGCACCGTGCGGACGGCCTCACCGAAGCGAACCGGGGCGCGCAGGTTCGTCATCCAGTAGTGGGCGTCCAGGTCGGCGCCGTCGACCACCTCGTTGACCACGGTGGAGTGCATCGCCACCGAGCCGGCCCGCGGTCTCAATCCGGCCAGCGCGGCCAGCCCGGGCTCGTGCACCGGGGCCACGGCCGGGCTGTGCGAGGCGTAGTCGACGGCGACCCAGCGGTAGTAGACACCGGCCCGGTCCAGCTCCCGGGCGACCTGCTTGAGGCCGTCGCGGTCGCCGGACAGGACACAGCTGTGGTCGCTGTTGAGCACACCCACCACGACCCGGTCCTCCAGACCGGCCAGGTGCGGCTGCGCGTCCTGGGCCCCCAGCTGGACGGCCAGCATGGTGCCGTCGGCGGCGTGCTCCTTGATCAGCCGGCTGCGGCGGCAGACCAGGGCGGCGCCGTCCTCCAGGCTGAGGGAACCGGCGGTGACGGCCGCGGCGATCTCGCCCATGCTGTGCCCGAGCACCACGTCGGGTTCGATGCCCCAGTCGCGCCAGGTGGCGGCCAGCGACACCTGCATGGCCCACAGGGCCGGCTGGACCTCGTCGACCTGGTCGAGCGGATCGTCCGAGCGCAGCCGCTCGATCAGCGACCAGCCCAGTTCGCGGCGGATGGCCTGACTGCACCGGCGCAGGTTCAGCGCGAAGGTGCCGTTGCTGCGCAGCAGGGAGCGTCCCATCCCGACCCACTGCGAGCCCTGGCCGGGGAAGGTGAAGACCACCTGCGGCTGCGGGCCGGCGCGCAGGTCGCCGCCGGAGACGGTCTCGGGACGCTCGTCGCGGGCGAAGCGCCGCAGGTCCTCGGCCAGCGCCGGGGCGCCGGTGGCCAGGACGGCCATCCGGTAGGGGTGGTGGGTGCGCCGGGCCCCGGCGCTGTGGACGATGTCGACGTGGGCCTGGGCGAACGCGCCGAAGGCGGGGGTGGGGTGGGCGGCCAGCGCGTCGGCGTAACGGCCGGCCAGCTCACTGAGCGCGGCCGGGGTGCGGGCCGAGAGCGGCAGCAGATAGGCGCCGGCCGGGCCGGCGGCGACCGGCTCGGGAACGGCTTCGGGGGCTTCCTGCAGGATCACGTGCGTGTTAACGCCGGACAACCCGAAGGAGCTGACGCCGGCCAGGGCGCGGCGCCCGGTGCGGGGCCAGTCCTGGGTGCCGATGGCCAGGCGCAGGGGTACGTCCTCGCCCTGCAGCTCCGGGTGCGGGGTCTCCACGTGCAGGGTCCCCGGGATCGTCCGGTTCTTCAGCGCCAGAGCCACTTTCAGCAGCCCGACGGCCCCGGCCGCGACCTCGGTGTGACCCAGGTTGGTCTTCACCGATCCGATCAGGCACGGGTTCTCCGCCGAACGGCCCTCGCCCATGACCTGTTTCAGCGCGGCCAGTTCGTTGCGGTCGCCCTCCGGGGTGCCCGGGCCGTGGGCCTCGACGTAGTCCACCTCGGCGGGGGAGACCCCCGAGCGCCGGCAGGCGTCGCGCAGGACCCCGAGCTGGCCCTCGACGCTGGTGGCGACCAGGGTGGAGGCGCTCAGCCCGTTGTTGGTCACCGAGGTGCCCAGGATGCTGGCGTAGATCCGGTCGCCGTCGGCCACGGCCTCGTCGGCCCGTTTGAGGATCAGCGAGACCACGCCCTCGCTGCGCACGTATCCGTCGGCCCCCGCGTCGGCGAACCGCGAGCGCGAGCGGGGCGAGAGGATCGAGGCCTCACCGAGGCTGACGTAGAAGTCCGGTCCCATCAGCAGGTTCACCGAGGAGACGATGGCCAGGTCGCTCTGGCCGCTGCGCAGGCCCTCACAGGCCAGGTGCACCCCGACCAGCGAGGTGGCGCAGGCGGCCTCGATGCCCATGCTCAGCCCGCGCAGGTCCAGTTCCCGCGCGATCCGCCCGGCCGGGATGCCCCAGGTGCCGCTGCCCACCGCGGAGTGCAGGTCGTACATGTCGCTGGAGCGCAGCAGGTCCCAGTAGTCCGAGGACAGGCAGCCGGTGTAGACGGCGGTGTTGCTGCCGGCCAGGCTCGCGGCCGGGAAACCGGCGTCCTCCAGGGCCTCGGTGGTGATCTCCATCAGCAACCGCTGCTGCGGGTCCATCCGGACGGCCTCGTAGGGGGAGATGCCGAAGTACCCGGCATCGAAAAGGTCGATGTCGTCCAGGAAACCTCCTTCCGGTGGACGTTCGTGCAGGCCGGCCGCCGTCGGGCGGTCCCAGCGCTCGCGGGTGTGGCGCTGAGGGTGCAGCCGGCTCACCGAGTCCCGCCCGTCCCGGATCAGGGACCAGAAGTCCTTCACGCTGGGGGCCCCGGGCAGGCGGCAGGCCACCCCGACGATGGCGATCGGGGCCACCGGGGGAGGGGGGACAGGAGTCTTGTGGGCACGCATGTCGTCTCTCCAGATCCGACGGTTTCAGGGGATGGCGGGCCCGTCCGCGGTAGCGGTCGGACCGGCCCCACCAGCGTGCTCCGTTTGGGTTACCGGACTGGAAAACTCGGAAAAATCATCCGCATTACGTCCAAATGACGTTGTCTAGCAGTGATGTTGGCCGGTCCTGGCAAGGGGTCGAGGCCTCGGGGGGCGCGGTTGTCAAGCCTCGGGTTGCTTCCCTATGACGACGTTGTCGGAAGGTGCACGACGACCGAGTTGGAAGAACTGTCGGCCAGCCGCAGGACCACGATCCGGAAGGCCTGGCGCTGCTGGCCCGGCCGCTGGAGCACCCGGTCGCGCGGTTGCTGGGCGGTCACGTGGTGTTCGGCCCACCAGGTGCGAAACTGGGCGCTGGCGGCCGAAAAATTGTCGATCCGGGCGTTGAAGGCCGGGTCCTCGGGCCGCCCGGCCCAGGCGCTGCGCAGTCGGGCAATCAGGTCCCGGGTCTCCTCGGCCCAGTCCAGCACCCGCTCCGGGGCCTCGGGGTCGGTCAGCAGCCACCACAGCATGTTGCGCCGCTCGCGCGGGTACCGGTGGAAATCGGTGAACCAGTGCGCGGTGGCCTCGTTCCAGGCCAGGACGTCGCCGTACTCGTTGCCGATGTAGACCGGGTGCTGGCCGTTGCCGACGGCGCGCACCAGCGTCCACAGTTCGTCGTCGGGCGAGGCGACGCGGATCTGCCCGGCCGGCGCCCGGCCCAGGGCCAGCAGGTGCAGGTACCGGCGCTCTTCGGCGGTGAGCATCAGGACATTCGCCAGGCTGTCCAGCACCTCGGGCGAGGGGGTGATGTTGCGGCCCTGCTCGAGGTAGGTGTACCAGGTCGGGCTGACCCCGGCCAGGACGGCGACCTCCTCGCGGCGCAGCCCCAGCGACCGGCGCCGGGGGCCGACCGGGAACCCGACCTGCTCGGGCCGGATCCGGTCGCGCCGGATGCGCAGGAAACGGCCCAGCTCCTGAGCGCTGCGGGTCACGATGCGTGAGGTTTCCCGATGGGGCTCTGGTAGGTCCGGTCCGTCGATCTCCTGATCGTCGGGACGTCCTTGCGCATCAATCACGGGTCCTCAGGGTGTCGCAGCGGCAGGCGTCGGAGTAATTATGGGCGTTTTGACCCTAAAAAGAACCTTTTGTCCGTTAACGATGGGTGTCATCGATGGTACGCGACGTGCGGATTGTTCGGTTGCCTGGAACTGGCAGTGCCAGCATCGCTGGATTCTGTTGAAGCTCCAAGTTCTCCGCCAGGGTGGCCTACATCCTCTCGACATCACCCGATGTCGACCAAGCGACGGGCCGTAGCCGGCCCGCAGAACCTCAACCGGAGGCCGACCAGTGGCTCGGGTGTCGTGCGCGGTTTTGGGCGGGTTGCTGATCCCCTGCCTGTGGACGGGTGTACTCATCACGGTGTTCACCCCCCAGCAGCTGCCGGGTGGATTCTCCCACGCCCTGAGCCGCTGGCTCCTGAGCAGCCGGAGCGTGACCGCCCGGCTGCCCGCCCGGCTGGCCCTGCTGGTCTGCCACCTGCGGGCCGGTCTGGTGCTGGCCGCGGCGGCGACGCTCTGGCTGGTCCTCGATCTGCTCGGATTCCTCCTGATTGCCTGGTCTTTCGGGCTGATGACCGGCAATCCCCACGCCGTGCTCACCTTTCTCGCCGGTCGCGGCGACGGGGCGGTGCTGGTCCTGCTGATCTGGACCTCCCTCGCCGTCCTGCTCGCCGCCGTGGTCGCCTACCTCCTCCGCTTCGCCACCGCCTACCACGACCGCGAGGTGCTGCTGCTGCGTCTGTCCGGATCGGGCCTGCGCGCCCCCGACGCCGAGGTGATGCTCGCCCAGCTCCTGCACGGTTCCTGCCAGGACGAGCTGGTCCATGCCTTCGCCGAGTGGGAGAAGTGGCTCCTGGACGTCGACTACAACCACAGCCGCCACCCGGCGCTGCTGCTCATGCCGCCGGTCTCGGCGATGAGCTGGGAGCAGGCCGCCGTCATGATGCTCGACACCGCCGCCCTGGTCGGGGCCGCCGCCCCGCGCTGGGCCCCGCCCAACGCCAGGAACCTGGTCACCGTGGGCATCCGGATCGTGCAACGGGCCGCCGAGAACCTCGGGGTGGTGCCGCCGCACACCGAGGTCAGCCTGCACGGCCGGGAGGAGCGCGGCTTCTCCGAAACACTCGAGTTGATCGGCGGTTCCGGCGTCAAGGTCGAGCAGGACCAGCAAACCGCCTGGAACACCTTCCAACGAGCGCGCACCCAGTACGCCCCGCACGCCGCGGCGCTTCACACCTGCCTCGACGCCGGACTGCCGGTCAGGTCGCCCAGCGCAGGCTGACCCTCTCCACCGTGGCAACGTCGCCACTCCCGCACGGCTTCTCGTCGGCAAAACCGTTCGCTTACGACACGCTGAGGAAGTGACGACATGGCCACCGCCGATCTCACTCTGACCGGGCTGCGCACGCCGGAGACCCCGGACGCCGACCTGCTCGCGATCTGTCAGCAGGTCTTCGCCTCGTTCAGCCGCTCCGACCAGCGGCGCTGGGGCGAGACCTACGTCGCGGGACTGGCGACCGTCCCCGGCCGCAAGTCGATCCGCCGGATCGCCGAGGCCGTCACCGGCTGGCGCGCCGACCAGTGCCTGCAGCAGTTCGTCAATCAGAGCCCCTGGGAGTGGGAACCGGTGCGGGCCAGCCTGGCTCACACCCTGGACCGGATCCGCCCGGTCCGGGCCTGGGCGATCGACGAGGTGGTGTTCCCCAAGAACGGCAGCGCCTCGGTCGGGGTCGCGCGGCAGTACTCCTGTACCGCGGGCGCCGTGCTGAACTGCCAGCTGGCCCTCGCGGTGAGCCTGTGCACCGCCGAGGCCAGCTTCCCGGTGAACTGGCGGCTGATGCTGCCCGACAGCTGGCTGAACGACCCGGAGCTGCGCAACCGCTCGCACCTTCCCGAGGACGAGCCCCACCGCACCCGGTGGGGGCACGTGCTGGACGCCGTCGACGAGATGATCCTGGACTGGCAGCTGCCGGCCGCCCCGATCGTGATGGACACCCGCAACGTGGCCGGGGTGGAACCGCTGCTGGCCGGTCTGGAGGCGCGGGGCCTGCGCTACATGATCCGGGTCCTGCCCAGCACCCCGGTCGCCGTCCTACGTAGCGGCAACCTGCCCACCGTGGGGGAGATCGCGGCCGCGTCGCTGCGGGGCAACGGCCGCACCCTCACCGCCGCCGGCCGGGACTTGCCCAGTCGCCGCCGGTTCCTGGCTGTCAGCCTGTCGTCAGTAACTGGTCAGCCTGGTCAGAACGGTCAGCCTGGTCAGACTGGCCAGCACGAGAGCAGACCGGCGCTGGCCGCGCGCCGGGTGGTGGCCGAGTGGTCACCCCGCCGGCAGGGTGCCTCCGCGACCTGGCTGACCAACATCGTCGGGGCGACCCCGGCCGACCTGGCCGAGCTGATCCGGCTGGCCGGGGCCAACGCCGCGGACCTGGCCGAGATGGGCGACGCCAGCGGGCTGCGGCATTTCGAGGGCCGCTCGTTCCGCGGGTGGCAGCACCACGTGACCCTGGCCTCGGTGGCCCACGCCCATCAGAAGCTGTGCCGCCCCTCACCGGCTCCTCAGATCACTTCCCCGGCCTCGTCCCTGACGCCGCCGATGACGTTCCGTCCGGTCCGGCCCGGACCGACCGAGCAGGCTTCATGACCGAGCTCAACGAACGCACGGGGTCTGAGAACGCAGCCGTCCAGCAGGCCCTGGGTGCTCTGGAACTCTTCGCCGGTCTGGACGCCACCCAGCTGGAATGGGTCGCGCAGGTGGGCCGGCTGCGCATCCTGGCCGACGGCGACGTCCTGTTCCACGACGGTGAGACGGCCAACGCGTTCTTCGTCCTGCTGGAGGGGGAACTGCTGCTGACCAAGGTCCTGCACGGGCAGGAGCAGGTGCTCAGCCGGCACCGCAGCGACGAGCCGGACTCCGGCAGTGGAAAACCCCCGGCCGCCAACCAGTTCACCGGTGAGGTGCCCCTGCTCAACGGCAGCGCCTACGTGGCCACCGCCACCGCGGTCGGTGCGACCCGGGTGGTCGCCTACGACCGGCAGAACTTCTTCGCGATGCTCGACCGCTGTCCCCAGGTCTCGCGGGTGCTGCTGCCGGTGGTGGCCTGGCGGATCCACGCCCAGTCGACCCACGCCGGGCGGGCCACCATGCTGCACGGCCTGGAGACCCTGGCCAGCGGCCTGGCCCACGAGCTGAACAACCCGGTCGCGGTGACCCTGCGCTCGGCCTCCGAGCTGCAGCGGGTCATCCGGAGCGTGTCGGCCGCCAGCGTGGCCTGGGGCGCGACGGCCACCGGGTCGGAACAGCAGCAGGTGACCGCCTTCGTGGAACGGGTGCGAAGCCGGCGGCCGGCGATGCGGGTGAGCCCGCTGGCCGCGGCCGACCTGGAGGACGCTCTGGACGACTGGCTGGGCGACCACGAGATCACGCTGGGAGACCAGCAGACGACGTCCCTACTGGCCGAACACGGAGTGACCGGAACCGAACTCGACCAACTGGCCGCCGAGGTCCGGCCCGAGTGCCTGGGGCCGGCGCTGTCGGCGGCGGGGCTGGGCCTGTACGGCGAGAGCCTGGCCGAGGAGGCCATCGACTCCGGGCGGCGGATCGAGTCCCTGGTCAGCCTGATCAAGGCGTACACGAATATGGACCGCACCCCGGAGCGGGAGGTCGACCTGCACGAGGGCCTGGACGCCACGCTGACTTTGCTGGATCCCGGGGCCTCCGGGATCGAGGTGGTGCGCCGCTACGCCGAACTGCCCGCGGTGCGGGTGCACGTGAGCGAGATCAACCAGGTCTGGCTGCATCTGATCACCAACGCGATCGAGGCCATGCCCGAGGGAGGGACACTGGAGGTGGTCACCCAGCGCGAGGGCCAGTGCATCGTGGTGGACATCCGCGACACCGGGGTCGGTATCCCCGAGGACGTGCTGCCTCAGATCTTCCAGCCGTTCTTCACCACCAAGGACGTGGGCCAGGGCGCGGGGCTGGGGCTGCACCTGAGCCGGGACACCGTGTCATCCCTGCACAACGGCTCGATCGAGGTCAGTTCGCTCCCGGGCAACACCCTGTTCCGCGTGCGGATACCGATGCGCAGCCGGCCCGAGGGCCGGTAGCGATCCGGAAGAGGACAAGCCATGCGAGGATACGCGTCGCCCGGCGATCTCCTGAGCGCCCGGGTCATGGTCGCGATGGCGGCGATCCTCCTGGCCGGCTGCGCCCTGTCCTGGCTCGCACGACGCCTCGGCCAGCCCGCGGTGATCGGTGAGATCACGGCCGGAATCGCCCTGGGCCCGAGCCTGCTCGGGCTCCTGCCCGGCGATCCGGCAGCCGCCCTTTTCCCCGCCACGGTCCGGCCCGTGCTCTCGGCCATCTCACAGCTCGGGCTCCTGCTCTTCCTCTTCCTGATCGGCTGGGAGTTCACCACGAACGTCCGGCGCCCCCACCGCACCACGGCCGGGCTGATCTCCCTGTCATCGGTCCTGGTGGCCTTCGCCCTCGGGGCCGCAGTGGCTTTCGTGCTCTACCCGGGGCACAGCCGGGTCCATGGCGACACCGTCGGCCGGACCGGCTTCGTCCTGTTCATCGGGGCCGCCATGGCGATCACCGCCTTCCCCGTCCTGGCCCGCATCCTGGCCGACTCCGGTCTCCGGCACACCCGGGTCGGCGCCCTGGCCCTGGCCAGCGCCGCCCTGGACGACGTGATGGCCTGGTGCATAATGGCTTTCGTCTCCGCCACGGTGACGGCCGCAGACTCGGGGACTGGGCATCTCCTGCCGATCCTCCTGCTCTCGGCGGGGTACCTGGCCTTCATCCTCGTTCTTGTGCGGCCTCTGCTCAGCCGGGTCGTGGCCCGCCGGTCCGGCCCCGACCGGGCAGTGTACCTCCTGCCCGTGCTGGTCGCAGGGACCCTGCTCTCCTCGTACGCGACCACCTGGATCGGTATTCACGCGATCTTCGGTGCCTTCGTCTTCGGCGTGATCATGCCCTCCGCAACGGCTTCCGGGAGTAACGACGCCGCTGCGGTCCGGCCGGCTCTGGAAGGAGTCTGCGCCGTAACCCTGCCCGTCTTCTTCGTCGTCACCGGCCTGAACGTCGACATCTCCGCACTCAACCCCCGCAACTACCTCGAACTGGCCGCGATCCTGCTCGTCGCCTGCGCGGGGAAGTTCGGCGGCGCCTGCCTTCCCGCGCGCCTGTCCGGCCTGCCGTGGCGCGAGGTCGCCGTGCTCGGGGTCCTCATGACCACGCGGGGCCTGACCGAGCTGATCATTCTCAACATCGGGGTCGAGCTGGGGGTTCTGGACGCCCAGATGTTCAGCATGATGGTCGTCATGGCCCTGTTCACCACCGGCCTCGCCGGACCGCTCCTGTCGCGCCTGGCTCCGGAGCCGGAATCCGCCCGGGACCCGGTGCTGGCGGGCGTCCGCTGAGGGGTGTAGGTGGTGGCCGTCGCCCTAGCGGGCAATGCCCCATCCCAGCCGTCCGTCGACCACCCCAGGAACCCAGGGACCCAGGGGCCGGCGACCGGGGTGCCGTCGCGGACTGCCGGGGCAGCTCGGGTCACGGGAGCCTCGACCGCCAACACGTGGAGGTATTCGCTCCGCGCCCGCGCAAGATCATGCATGCCTGGATCGTAAGGGCGCCTGTCCGTCACCGGGGTGCAGGTCCGAGTGGCCTTGAATGGTGGACGGTCGTGGGCACGCACGCACCTCAGCGAGCCGGTGGGGGTGCCCGGCACCCCTCCTGCGGGTCCGGGTGGTCGCAGGACGTTCCGGCATCAATCGATCGTCATTCCCCCGAAAGGATTCTCATCGTGTCAGGAGGCCCTCGCCTCCAGGGGGATGATCAGCGTTTCCAGCAATTGGGCGTTTCTACGGGCCGCTTCGAGGCCAGCTTGTAGGATGCTGGCCGGCTCCGGTCGGCAATGTCAGCGACCTACGGCTGAACAACGCCACTCTCTCCTGGACGCCCGACGAGGAGCGGTATAAGTGGCCGACATCAATATGGTTGGTATAAAACCGGTCTCGTTTTCAGCGCCCTACTCCATTGATGACGACCTGATCGCCGGCGTTGCTGCCGACGGTGGCACCCGGGTGAAGCCGTTGCCCTTCCCCACCGGACGCATCGTCCGCACGCTGAGATCCACGGCTGTGCGGGGAGCGGTACGAGGTCTGCGGTGGATGCTCGCACCGGCAGTGGATCTCTGGTCAGGCCCGGTCGATACCGATGGACGCTGTCCGGGTCTTCCTTCGACAGGGACGGATCCTCGTGAGGGCCGACGGGGCGGAGGACGTGAGCGGGATGGTCAGCGTCTTGCGCCGTCAATGATCTGTGCTGCTGGGATGGGAGAAGGTCTTTGCCGGATCCCGTTTGACTGCAATAGTTTCGATCGACGACTTGCGACCGTGACGTCCTTCCCGCCGGGGCACCGAGTTCTCGGCGATCACGACGCGCATGGTAGCTCTACCCGCACCACCGTCGGGCTGCCGACCCGACCACCAGTTCGCGGTGGCCGGGTCGGTCGGTTTCGGTTGTCCCCGATCAGGCAAACCGCTACGCCGCAGGCAGACTCCACAGCTGAGTGGTGTCACCCGTGCAAGCAGCCAGCTTGAAGGGAGCGGTGTACCCGAACTGGCTCGCGGTGAGGCACTTCTGCGAGGCCTGGTTGACGACCGTGCCGCCGGTTCCGGCGGCCCACACCTGCGAGTCGTCGTTGCTGTCGCACGCCGCCATCACCACACCGTCAGCAGACGGTGTCACGCACAGCGTCTGGTTCACCAGCCGTCCGTCGCCCCGAACCGTGTACTTCTGCGGGTCTGAGTTGTTGCAGTCCCACAGGCCCACGACCTGATTACGGACGTCCGCGCACCAGTCGGCGCTGGGGTGGACGATCGCACCGGTCGGGTCGGTCGTGGTCGGGGTCGGGGCGGTGGTACCGGTCGGTGTCGGGTCCGGGCTGGTGGTCGGGCCGCCGGTGGACGTCGGGCTCGCGGTGGGCGTCGCGCCGTCGGTGGGGGAGGGGGCGCTGGTGGGAGTCGGGTCGTCGGTGGACGTCGGGGTCGGGACGCTGGTGTCGCCGCTGGTGGTCGGCAGGTGCCACCACTGCCGGGTGCTGCCGTCGCAGGTTGCCAGGGTGAACTGGGTCGCCGTCTGGAACGAGGGGGCGTTCAGGCACAGGCCCGAGGACGACTCCACGACGGCGTTGCCCTTCTGCGACCACGTCTCAGCGCTGTCGCAGGGGCCCACGCCGACCAGGGCGCCGGCCGCAGCGGTTCCGGTGACGCTCAAACAGGCTCCCTTGACCTCGAAGGTCCCGTCGGGCCGGGCGGTCCAGGCCTGGGTGTCGGTGGTCGGATCGCAGGCCCACACGGTGACCGGGTTACCATCGTCGACCTTGCCGTAGTAGTCGTCCGCACACCGCGAGGAGGCTCCGGCGATCGGCCCGTCGGCCACCTTCCAGGTGAAGGTCGTGCTGGCGGTGACGCCGCTGCTACCGGTCGCCGTGACCGTGACGGTGGCTGCGTCCTGATGCGTGGTGGGGGTGCCGGTGATCAGGCCGGACGTGTGGTCGAGGCTCAGCCCGTCCGGCAGTCCGGTGGCGGTGTAGGTGAACGTCGTGGTGCTCAGCGTGCTGACCGCGCGCACCCGCCGGCTCACGGCCGCACCGCGGATGCTCACCTGGTTGCCCGGGTTGCTGCTGAAGGTGACCGTGTCGGGCAGGCCGGACGGTAGCTGCCACTTCTGCCCGTCGGCCCCGGTGCAGGTGGCCAGGGTCAGCTGGACCGCCTCGGCTGTCCGGGGGGCGGTCAGGCACTTACCGGTGGCCGGGTTCACCAGCTGACCGGTGCTGTCCTGCTTCCAGACCTGGTCGCTGCCGCCGTCGCAGGTGTTGAGCACGACCAGTTGCCCGTCGGCCGAGTCGGCGCCGGCCGCGCTGACGCACTTGGTCGCGTCGCGGTGGATGAAGTGAATGGTTCCGTCCATCAGCAACTGCCAGTTCTGGTTGCACAGATGAATCTGGATCTTGGTGCCCGGGTCGGTGCGGGAGTTGTCGTCATCGAGGCAGTAGCCGCCGACGCCGTGGACGTACCCGACACCGACGATGAGGCTCCACTGGAACGTCTCCGAGGACGTCGCTCCGGTGCTGTCGGTGGCCGTCACCGTGACCACCGTGTCGGTGTCAGCGGACGAGGTTGCGGCGCCGGTGATCGTTCCGGTGGTGGAGTCGATGGTGATACCATCCGGCAGGCCGGTGGCCTTGTAGGCCAGCGCGCCCGTGGCCCCGGTCGCGGTGATCGGCAGGCTCACCTTCTGGGCGACGGTGGTCAGCTGCTTGCCCGGGTTGGACAGGGTCAGGCCGCTCGAGCCGCAGCGGCTGTTGATCAGCAGGTTCGGCGAGCCGGTACCCGCATCGCCGAGGATCCCGTGCTCGGCGCAGGCGGCCAGGGCTGCGCTCACCTGGGCGGGAGTCGCCGAGGGATGCTTGGACAGGTAGAGCGCCACCACGCCGGTCGTCAACGGCGCGGAGAACGAGGTGCCGCCGGCGACGGTGGTGGCCGTGTCACTGTTCCAGGCAGCGGACGGGATGTCGTTGCCGGGCGCGAACAGGTCGACGCAGGGGCCTACGGCCGAGTAGCTGGAACGGTTGTCGTTGGCATCGCTGGCGCCCACGACGATCGCCTGGGTGACCGACTGCGGGGAGTGGGTGCAGGCGTTCTCCGCCGAGTTGCCGCCCGCGATCCCGTAGGTGATGCCGGAGGCAATGGACGCCTTGACCGCGTCGTCCAGGTCTGCGGCGACGAAGTTGATGCCCCAGCTCATGTTGACCACGGCAGGACGAGGAGCGTTCTTGGTGAGCCAGTCGATGGCGCCGAGCGCGTCCGTCGTCGCTCCCACGTCACCGCAGCCCAGCACCCGGATGCCGAAAACCTTGGCCTTCTTGGCAATCCCGTACGTGGAACCGGCGGCCAGACTGGCCACGGCGGTGCCATGTCCTTCGCAGTCCTGCGCATCACCCGGGTTCGGGCCGCTGGCCTGGGCCCGGCCGCCGAAGTCCTGGTGGGTGGTCCGCACCCCGGTGTCGAGGACGAAAATGTTCGCCCCTGCACCACCGGTGGAGTCGAAGTCGTAGGTGCCGCTCAGGGGCAGGTTGGGCTGGTCCATCCGGTCCAGGGCCCAGGATGCGCCGGCCTGGTAAGCGGTGTCGCCGCTCGTGTCGCCCAGAGCGGCGATCGTGCGGTCCTGCTGCACCGAGGCAACCCCGGCCTGCCGGGCCATGGCTTTGGCCTGCTGGGCGTTCATCTTCACGGAAAAACCGTGCAGCGTGGCGCTGTACACGCCCGTCACCCGGCCTCCGACCCGGTCGGTCAGCCGGTGGGCCGCCTTCTTCAGCTGAGCCGGCTGGCGGTGCGGCCCGTCCACGAAACGGACCACGTAGCTGCCCTTGATCGGCTTGCCCGCCTTGGCCCACGCTTTCGAGCTGGCCTGCAGGAACGCCGGTTGCGCCGTCGAGGTGGATGCCGCACCGCTGCCGGGGTTTACGGCCGACGGGGTGGGGGAGGGGGCGTCCGGGCCGGCGCCGGTCAACGTAAGCGCGGCACTAACGGCGACCACGGCCGCAAGACCGCCCGCGCCGAGGGCCGCGGCACGGCGGTGCCGCCGGGGGAGAAGATGTCTGAACACGAGTTTCCTGTCCGAGAAGGCATAAAATCCCTTTTGAGCTCGGCGATGCTAACAGTGCCCAGGGAGGCAGAAGCTCAATAAGACAGGACAAAAGGGCAGTGTTCGCTGCCCTTTGGCGATTCCTGGTGACCAGACAACTTCGTAGCGTGGGTGATGGCCGGAGGCGACAAGTTGTACGAGAAAGCTTTATGGGCCGAACTTTGGTGGTGAACTCCGGCGGTAGAGACGTGCCCGCTTACCGCGAGCCGAAGGTGTAACGGTCGGCTGACTCCCCATGGCGGGCCAGGGCCTCGAGCTTGCTCACGCCCTCCGACCAGAGCGGTAGGACGTCGTCCTCGATGTGCCAAAGGACGTGGCCGGGCCACTCTCCCCTGAGGAACCAGTCGTAGCGCATCGTCAGGGCATCCCGGTGCAGTCCCTGGTACACGAACGCACGTGCGCTCTGCACATCCCTCCACAGGCTCAAGGTTGCAATGTGGAGTTCAAGGTCGTGCCCCTCGCAACCCGGAAGATTCGTGGGCAGCACGTAGCTGCCCCAGGGCCCGGAATCTTCTCCGGGCAGAGGCTCTGCCTGGGCATCGGATGCTTGCTCGGCCCGACCCAGGAACCCGGGAGCCTGATCGCTGGCACGGAAGATCTCGCCGCCGCGCCGGGCGAAGTCGGCCATGCTGGCCGGTCCGGACGCAGGATCGAGCAGTCCGAAGGTGTAGAGGGAAATTCTGCTCATGGCTGCGGCTTTCATCTGTGTCCGGTCACCGATCGGCAATTCGACGGGCCGGCCGGCGAGGAGAGCGCCGGGCGACGCGGCTGCGATCCCAGTATCCCTGGGATCGGCCTCTGAGCGGTTCTACAACAGTCCGAGTTGACGCTGAATTGACTCTTCTCCGGCCGAAAGCTCCGGGTCATCGCGTGCGTACCCGTAGGCGTCCCGCAGGTGTTCCAGGTTGGCGCGCGACTCGATCCACTCCTCGCTGAACCCGCACCCGAAGCAGACGTAGCGGGTGAGCGGGATGGCGTGGAGGCCAGTCATGATGATGGTGCCCGAGGTGGGCCCTCCCCGCCCAGGAAGGCGGAGGAGGTCCGCGCTGCCGCACTTCGGGCAAAGGCCTGAGTTCTTCACCTGACCAGTTTGGGTCATCTGGGCGGTGGATCGCGACCTCGGTGTTCCCGCTCAGGCCTCTTTCTGCATCACCTCCTTCGCCCTGCAGGAGCAGCGGGAAGGGCGCGTCGGACCGAAGTCTCCATCCCCACCGGCGCCGCCCTTGAAGCGGACGTGGTGGCAAAACGTCTTAAGGGCGGCCTCTGTGGTTCGCTGATGCGCACCGCGGAGACCGCCCGACCCGGAGCGGACAACGGCCGAAGGCCGCTACCCACTGCAGATTTTACCTGACAACCGTCAGGACCTGCTCGCCTGAACCTCGTCCTTGGCCTGCAGGCTCTGGTCTTTCACATCCTGACCGGCCGACGTGGCCTCGTCCTTCACGGTCTGCGCGGCGTCGGTGGCCGATGACTTGACCGACTCGGCCGCCTCCTGCGCCGGTCCGCGCAGGTTTTCGCCGACCTCCCGGGCCACCGCGGCGGCCGGTTCGGTGATGGTGGAGGCGTTCTCCTTCAGCGCGGCCACGGCCTGCTCTTCCTTGCGGGTGGCCGGGAGCAGCGAGCCGAGCAGCATGCCCGCGCCGAACGCGATCAGGCCGGCCGCCAGTGGGTTGCCCTCGGTGCGGGCCTTGACCGCGCCCGGGGCCGCGGCTACCGCCTGCTGGGAGGCCGAGGCGGCGTTGGCGACGGCCTCCTGCGAGGAGGAGGCGGCCCCGGCGACGGCTGATTTGGCGTCGCCCAGGGTCGAGGTGGTGCTGTGACCGGCGTTCGAGGCGCTGCCCATGACTTTCTCCTTCGCGGTTCCGGCGGTTCCCATCACCTTGTCGC
>JODP01000004.1 GCA_000719025.1 Kineosporia aurantiaca JCM 3230 | reverse complement strand
AGCCCACTGGCTCAGCCCACTGGCTCAGCCCACTGGCTCAGCCCACTGGCTCAGCCCACTGGCTCAGCCCACTGGCTCAGCCCATTGACTCAGCCCATTGACTCAGCCCACTGGCTCAGCCCACTGGCTCAGCCCACTGGCTCAGCCCACTGGCTCAGCCCACTGGCTCAGCCCACTGACTCAGCCCACTGACTCAGCCCACTGACTCAGCCCACCGACTCAGCCCACCGACTCAGTGCTCGGCGGACCAGCTGAGGCAGCCCACCCGGTCTGCCGACAGACTCGGCCCACGGGGTCGGTCTGCTCGGAAGGCCAGGCGGGGTTATCCCACCGGGTCAGCCCAGGGCCTGGTCCGCTCCGCCGACCAGGCCGCGCACAGGCACGCGTAGCATCCGTTCGCCCGCACCAGGTCCTCATGCCGACCTTCCTTCACGACGCGTCCCTCATCTAAAACCAGGATCCGGTCGGCCAGCGCGGCCTGAGAGAACCGGTGCGTTAACAGCACTCCGGTGCGACCCCGGAGCATCCTCTCGGCCGCGTTCTCCGGGGCCCGGGCACCGGCCGCCTCGGCGAGGATGGCCACGAACGGGTCGGTGAGGACGACCCGGGCGAGGGCCAGCTGCTGACCTGTTGGGCATTGAGCTGGTGGCCGCCCTCGCCGACGACGGTGTCGAGGCCGTGGGGCAGCGCCCGTACTCAGTCGGCGGCCCCGACCGCTCTCGAGAGCGGCCATCAAATTGACGTTCTCGGCGGTGAGGGCGGCCAGGCGCAGGTGGTGGGTCAGAGGTCCGGCGGAGACGTGGACCTCCTGGGTGACCAGGGCCACCGCCGTGCGCAGGGTGCCAGGCCCAGCTCGGCCACCGGAACGCCGCCTAACCTTCGCCGGCGCCGATGCTCGGCGTATCCCTGTCAGGGGTAGGCATGTGGCGGGCTGGTTGCCACCGCCTGCAGGCCGCAGAGTTGTCATCGGCGCGGAAGCCTCCGCGAAAAGGTGCTACAGCAGGAGAATCTCGTGGCTATCACGGACCAGACCGACGTTCAGGAGATGACTTTCGGAGACGTCCGGGTCAGCCGGGTGATCGAGAGCGCCGGCAACCTGTACATGACGCCCTCGCAGTTCTTTCCCAACTCCGAGCCGCAGATGTGGGAGAGGCCGGGGGCCTGGAACGAGCCGGAGTTCCTCATCCCGGCGGGCGATTCGGTGCACGAGCACACGCACCGGGTGGCCATGCAGACCTGGGTCCTGCGCAGCGCGGGCAAGGTGATCCTGATCGACACCGGCGTCGGGAACGACAAGGAACGCCCTTACGTGCCGCTCTGGTCGCACTTGGACGGCGACTTCCTCGACCGGCTCGCGGCGGCCGGGGTGAAGCCCGAGGACGTCGACGTCGTGGTCAACACCCATATCCACCCCGACCACACCGGATGGAACACCGTCCTGCGGGACCGGGTTTGGACGTCCACTTTTCCGAATGCCACCTACTACATGACCACCGAGGACCTGGAGTTCTGGAACCCGGTCAACGGGCATTCGACGGTTCTGGGGCCGGCCGCCCAGAACATGTGGGAGGACAGCATCGCGCCGATTCTGGCCTCCGGTCAGGTGAAGGAGTGGAGCGGTACCGAGCGGATCGACGAGAACCTGGTGCTGGAGGCGGCTCCCGGCCACACGCCCGGTTCCTCCCTGCTGCGCCTGACTTCGGGGGGCCAGGAGGTGCTCTTCGTCGGGGACATCCTGCACACCCCGCTTCAGGTGGGGGAGCCGGCGGTGAACAGCTGCTTCTGCCAGGATCCGGAGGTGGCGGTGGAGACCCGGCGGCGGGTGTTCAGCGAGGCGGCGGCCAAGGGGATCCTGATGTTCCCGGCCCACTTCACCGGCCGGGGTGCCTTCACCGTGCGGGCCGAGGGCGACGGGTTCGTCCTGGCCGGCTGGGCCCCGCTGGTCAGCGCCTAGACCAAGACCGGCCTGGATCGGCCTGGACCAGTCATCACATCGGCGTATGCGCTACGCCGATGTGATGCCGAGATCACCGGCCGGAAGTCATCACCACGCTCGATGGCCGGTTCGCCGTCGCTGCCTAGGTTCATCTGCGGGGCACCGAAGTCCCCGACGAACCGGAGGGACCAGATGATCGAGGCGCGGGAACTGACCAAGAGGTACGGCGACAAGACCGCCGTGCACGAACTGAGCTTCACCGTGCGCCCGGGCATCGTGACCGGCTTCCTCGGCCCGAACGGCGCCGGCAAGTCGACCACCATGCGGATGATTGTCGGCCTGGACGCACCCACCTCGGGCCGGGTCACGGTGAACGGCAAGCTCTACCGCGACCACCGCGCCCCGCTGCGCGAGGTCGGCGCCATGCTCGAGGCCCGGGCGATCCACACCGGCCGCTCGGCCCGCAACCACCTGCTGGCGATGGCCGCGACCACCGGGATCGGGCGCCGCCGGGTCGACGAGGTGATCGACCTGGTCGGGCTGCACGAGGTGGCCGACCGCCGGGCCGGGCAGTTCTCGCTGGGCATGGGCCAGCGCCTGGGCATTGCCAGCGCGCTGCTCGGCGACCCGGCCACGGTGATGCTCGACGAGCCGGTCAACGGGCTGGACCCGGAGGGCATCCTCTGGATCCGCACCCTGCTCAAGCAGCTGGCGGCCGAGGGCCGGACGGTCTTCGTGTCCTCGCACCTGATGTCCGAGATGGCGCTCACCGCCGAGCATCTGATCGTGGTCGGCCGCGGCACCCTGATCCGCGACGTGCCGGTGGCCGAGTTCATCGCCTCGGCCTCGAGCAACTCGGTCCGGGTGCGCACGCCCGACCCGATCCGCCTGCGGGCCCTGCTCACCGGAGACCGGGTGACGGTCTCCAGCACCACCGAGGGCCAGCTCGACGTCACCGGCCTGACCAGCGACGAGATCGGCCTGCGGGCGGCCGCGGCCGGGATCGCCCTGCTGGAGCTCTCGCCGGTGCAGGCGTCCCTGGAGCAGGCATTCATGGAACTCACCGCCGACGCGGTGGAATACCGGGCCCAGGCCGGCGCCCGCGAGGAGGTGGCGGCATGAGCACCCTGACCGACGAGACCCACGAGAGCCACGAGACCCGCACGGTGTCGGCCGAGGAGCCGGGCGTCACCTTCGCCGGGGCCGTCTCCTCGGAGTGGATCAAGTTCCGCACCCTGCGCTCGAGCTGGGTGGTGCTGCTGGCCGCGGTGATCGCGATGGTCGTGATCGCCGGGCTGATCGGTTACTTCACCGGGTCGAAGTGGGACACCCAGCTCGACCCGGAGGACCGGGTGGCCTCCGCCCCGCTCCAGGGCCTGTTCCTGGCCCAGCTGCTGATCGGCGTCCTCGGCGTGCTGTTCGTGTCCGGTGAGTACACCACCGGGATGATCCGCTCGACGCTGGCCGCGGTGCCGCGCCGGCTCCCGGTGCTGTGGGCCAAGGGCCTGGTCTACGGGCTGGTCACGCTCGGAGCCCTGATCCCGACCACGTTCATTGCCTACGGCGTGGCCCAGATCTTCCTCGGTCACTACGGGCACAGCACCTCGCTGTCCGCCCCGACCGCTCTGCGGGCCGTCCTGGCCACCGCGATCTACCTGACCCTGGTGGGGCTGCTCGGCAGTGCCATGGGCTGGATCGTGCGCAGCACCCCGGGAGGCATCTCGCTCCTGGTCGGCCTGCTGCTGGTCGTCCCGGTGCTCCTCGAGGTCGTACCCGGGCAGTGGGCCAAGGACATCGGCCACTACCTGCCCAGCGCGGCCGGTGCGTCGTTCTACAGTTCGCTACAGACCGACGGGGCGCTTTCTCCCGGAGCCGGGCTCCTCGTCCTGGTCGTCTGGGTGGCGGTGGCGACCGCGGCGGCCGCCGTCCTGCTCAGGCGGCACGACGGCTGATCCAGCTCGACGACGTGTTGAACAGGCAGGATGGACGGATGGACGTCGCCGGGAGGCTTCAGGAGATCGCGGACCGCGGGCTCGGGGTCCTCCGCCGGACCCTGGCCCGGCCGTACGTGATGGACACCGCCATGGTCCTGCTCGTCCTGCTCTTCGCGATCAGCGAATCGGTCCACGATCAGGGCCGGCTGACGGTGGAGGCCAGCGGGTTCGGCCTGGCGCTGTCGCTGCCCCTGATCTGGCGGCGGCGCTGGCCGGCCCCGGTCTTCGTGGTGATCGCAGGTGTCGCCTTCGCCCAGTGGCTGATCGGGACACCGCTGTTCGCGGACATCGCCGTGCTCATCGCCCTGCACGCGCTGGGCAGCTATGAGGACCGGCGGCGCCTGATCGTGGGGGCCGTGGTGGTGGCGGAGCTGGGGGTGGTGCTCGCCGTGGTCCGCTGGTCACCGGCCGACGAGAAGATCACCTCGACCGTCCTGCTCACCGGCACGGTCACCGCGGCCCTGGTGCTCGGCGTCTACTCCCGCACCCGGCGGGCCTACCTGCTCTCGGTGCTGGACCGGGCCACCACCGCCGAGCGCGAGCGGGACCACCAGTCGCAGCTGGCCGCGGCCGGCGAGCGGGCCCGGATCTCCCGGGAGATGCACGACATCGTGGCGCACAGCCTCTCGGTGATGATCGCCCTCAGTGACGGGGCCGCGGCCACCATCCGGAGCGACCCGGAGGCGGCCGAGACCACCATGGGGCAGGCCTCCGCCCTGGGCCGGCAGGCGCTCGGCGAGGTCCGTCGGCTGCTCGGCGACGAGCACCCGGCCGGTGATCCGCAGGACCCGCTCGACCTGGCCCCCCAGCCCGGCATCGCCCAGCTGGACGAGCTGGTCGAGCGGGTACGCTCGGCCGGGCTCACGGTGGAGTTCCGGGTCGCCGGCCGGCCGCCGGACCTGCCCCCGGGCATCCAGCTCGCGGTCTACCGGATGGTCCAGGAAGCCCTCACCAACGTCCTCAAGCACGCCCCGGCCGCCACTCGCGCCACGGTCGCCCTGCACTACCGTTCCGGGGAGATCGACATTCAGGTCGAGAACGACGACGAACTGCCGCCCGGCGCCCGGGCGCCCGCGGCCGGAACGGGGCGCGGATTGGCCGGGATGCGTGAGCGGGCGGCCGTCTTCGGTGGGTCCATCGAGGCCGGCCGCCGCCCCGACGGGGGCTGGCGGGTCGTCTCGCACCTGCCGGTGGACCCGGTGGACCCCGTAGATCCGGTGGGTCCGGCCAGCCCGGCGGAGGAGGGCGTTCCCCGATGACGATCAGCATCCTGCTGGCCGACGACCAGGCGCTGCTGCGGCAGGGGTTCCGGATGGTGCTGTCCGCCCAGGACGACCTGACCGTGGTGGGGGAGGCCGGGGACGGCGAGGAGGCGGTCCGGATGACCCGGCTCCTGAAACCGGACGTGGTGCTGATGGACGTGCGGATGCCCGGCACCGACGGCATCGCGGCGACCCGGCAGATCGTCGCCGAGGTCCCCCGGTCCCGGGTGATCATCCTGACCACCTACGGCATCGACCGGTACGCCTTCTCCGGCCTGAACGCCGGGGCCAGCGGTTTCCTGCTGAAGGACGTCGTGCCCGCCGACCTGGTCGCCGCCATCCGGACGGTGGCCGGCGGGGACGCGGTCATCGCGCCGAGCGTGACTCGCCGTCTGCTGGAGACTTTCGCGCACCGGTTCCCGGACGGGAGCGACGAGGACGCCTCGGCCGCGACGTCCGACGTGCTGGCGCCCCTGACCGACCGCGAGCGTGAGGTCTTCGTCGAGATGGCGGCCGGGCTGACGAACTCGGAGATCGCCGTCCGGCTGACCCTCTCGGATGCCACGGTGAAGACGCACGTGGGGCGGATTTTGGCGAAACTCGGTCTGCGGGACCGGGTTCAGGCCGTGATCCTGGCCTACGAGCACGGGCTGATCAAGCCCGGCCACTGAGCCGCCCCGGCCGTCTCAGCCGGCGTCCTCAGGCAACTGGGCGGGCGCCCCCAGGCGATAGGCGACGATCACGCCGCAGATGGCCTGGGCGTTGATCAGGGCCGCGAGCACCACCAGCTGGAACCGGGCGGCATCGGAGGGATCGGCGCCGCCGAGCAGGGCGCCGATGAAGGCCCCGGGCAGGGTGACCAGGCCGGTGGTGCGGGTCTGGTCGATCACCGGCATCATCGCCTCGGCCACGCTCCGGCGGCAGATCCGGGCGGTGGCCTGGCGCGGGGTGGCGCCGAGGGCGAGCAGGCCCTCGATCTCGTCCCGGTCGCTGTGCAGCCCGTGCGAGATCCGGCGGCCGGTCAGGGTGGCGGCGGTCATGGTGCCACCGATCACGATCCCGCCGAGCGCGATCAGGTAGCGGGCCGAGAGATCGAGCATGCCCAGCCCGAAGATCACCGCGAGGGTTGCCCCCGCGGCGCTCGAGCAGGCCAGGGCCACGGCCGGGAGCGCCTCGGGCAGGGCTTTGACCCGGCCCGCGGCGGTGTAGACGGCAATGCTCAGCATGACGCCCAGCGCCACCGCCACGAAGGCCGGAGCCTGGAAGACTCCGCGCAGGGCGAGCCCGACCAGGGCGAGCTGGACGGCGCCCCGAAGGACCGCCCAGGAGGGCGCCCAGCCCAGCCGGACCTGAGCACTCCGGAGCACCAGCGCGGTCAGGCCGACCAGGACCAGGACGCCGAGGCCCAGCCGGATGTCCGGGGTGAAGAGCGTCATGGGGTCATTCCAGCACGGTGGCCGCGGCCCGGACCGGATCCGGTGATCCTGGTCGTCGCAACCACGGATCGACCATCAGGTCCGGCTTTTCGGCGAATG
Organism: Kineosporia aurantiaca JCM 3230; assembly: GCA_000719025.1. GTDB lineage: Bacteria > Actinomycetota > Actinomycetes > Actinomycetales > Kineosporiaceae > Kineosporia > Kineosporia aurantiaca. The sequence continues at coordinate 552,711 of JODP01000004.1, read as the reverse complement.
GACGGTCATCGGCCCCGACACCAGCACGGCCCCGGACATGGTCACCGCGACGAAGAGCCAGGCGCCCAGGACGTCGGTGGGCCAGTGGACGACCAGCGCAACGCGGCTCAGGCCCACGGCGAAGGCCCAAACCGCAACCCCGGTGGTGAGCGCGATCCGGCTCCAGCGCCGTCGCAGCAGCGGGCGGACCGTCAGGATGAGCAGGACCGCGACCGCGGCCGAGGCCGTGCTGTGGCCGGAGGGGAACGAGAAGTTCGTGACTGCGGAGAGTTGATGCTCGGGGCGGGGCCGGGCGATCAGCCCGACCAGGACGTCCCGGCCGGTGACCGTGACGATCATGGCGGCCCAGACCAGGAGTCCTTCGCGCCGGTGCCCGCGCAGAAGCAGGATCAGGCCGAGCAGCGCCACCAGAGGCCCGAGCACGCCCAGGCCGCCCGTGGTCGTCACCCGCCGCATCGCCGAGAGCCAGAGCGGATGGGCCTGGGCGAAGGAAAGGGCACCATCGCTCAGCCACCGGTCGAAGGCCGAGACCGGCCCTCCGGTTTGGGAGACCAGCACGGCGAGCAGAGCGAAAGCGACGGCCGCGGAAGCCATGAGCAGCGCCACGGCCCGCCGGGACCGCCAGGCCGGGCGGAGGCTCGCCTCGGCGGAACCAGCCGGGTCAGTGCCGTCGGGCATCGACGCGGTTCCGGCTCCGGGCCCGCAGGTACTCGATCACCAGCGGGACGACCGAGACGACCACGATCGCCAGCAGAATCAGCTCGATGTGGTCGCGGACGAAGGCCACCTGGCCGAGGAAGTAGCCGAGGATCGTGACGCCGCTGCCCCAGAGCGTGCCGCCGATCAGGTTGAAAATCAGGAACGTGCGGTAGTGCATCCGGCTCGCGCCGGCCACGATCGGGGTGAAAGTCCGCACCACCGGGACGAATCGGGCCAGGACGATCGAACGGGCCCCGTATTTGTCGAAGAACTCCTGCGCGCGGGTGAGGTTCTCCTGCTTGAAGAGCCGGGAGTCGGGGCGGCGGAAGAGCGCGGGGCCGAACTGCCGGCCGAAGAGGTAGCCGAACTGGTCCCCGGCCACCGCGGCGATCGAGATCAGCAGGCACATCACCCAGAGCGGCTGGTGCAGGTAGGTGCGGTTGGCGATCAGCAGGCCGGAGGTGAACAGCAGCGAGTCACCGGGCAGGAAGAACCCGATCAGCAGCCCCGACTCGGCGAACACGACGGCCAGGATCCCCAGCACTCCGAAGGTGGAGATCAGGTGCTCGGGGGCTAGTACGGAAGGCATCGTGAAGGTTCCTCGTCGTCGGAGCGGGCGGGGAGAACGGAAAAGGGCCCGGCCGGAAGTCTGAGGGGGTTGGCTTCCGGCCGGGTGCCGGGCCCGCCGCCGCGTCGATGAAAACGGCGACGGCCCGGCTTCGGTACCCGCAGCCCGTCGAGTGGTGGGGGCAGTGCGAACCGCGGGTACACCGATCAGCCTGGACGGCCGAGCCTGAACATGACCTGACTAGGTGGGCTTTCACGGCAGCGCCGGCACCGCCCCGACCGCGACCAGCACCAGCAGCACCACTCCGAGCACCAGCCGGTAGATCACGAACGGCCGGAAGCTGCCGTGCGAGAGGTAGCGCAGCAGCCAGGCGATCACCGCGTACCCGATGACGAAGGCGATCAGCGTGGCCAGGATGGTCGGGCCCCAGGCCGGGGCGGCGTCGGAACCACCGATCTTGGTCAGCTCAAGCAGGCCGGAGGCGAACACGGCGGGCAGCGCGAGCAGGAAGGCGTAGCGGGCGGCGGCCTCGCGGGAGTACCCCAGCAGCAGGCCGGCGCTGATCGTTCCGCCGGAGCGGGAGACCCCCGGAATCAGCGCCAGGCACTGGGCCAGGCCGATGGCCAGCGAATCGCGCAGGTTCAGATCGTCCATCGTGCGCTTGCCGTCCCCGCGGGCGTCGGCGAAGCCGAGCACCAGGCCGAACACGATCAGGGTGGCGGAGATCAGCCGCAGGTCGCGGAACGTGGTGTCGATGCTGTTCTGCAGCAGGAGGCCGAGCAGGCCGATCGGGATGGTGCCGAAGATGACGTACCAGCCGATCCGGGCGGCCGGCTCGCGGCGGACGGCCGGGCGGCGCAGCGACTCCAGCCAGGTGGTGACGATCTCCCGGATGTCCTTGCGGAAGTAGATCAGCACGGCGGTCTCGGTGCCCAGCTGGGTCACGGCGGTGAACGCCGCGCCCGGATCCGGCCAGCCCAGCAGCGCGGAGACGATCCGGACGTGGGCGCTGGAGGAGATCGGCAGGAACTCGGTCAGGCCCTGGACGATGCCGAGGACGATCGCGTGGCCCCAGCCGATCACCGGGCGGCCTCGACGCCACGGCTCTCGGCCCCCCGGCTCTCGGCGCGGACCAGCCCGAGGATGACCAGCAGCAGGACCAGCGTCACCGGCCCGGTGTGCAGGTCCAGGCCACCCTCCCCGGTCGGGACGGCGGCCCAGTCGGCGAAGGAGGCGCCGAGCGGGCGGGTGACGATGTAGGCGGCCCAGAAGGCGACCGTGGCGTTCAGCGAGGCGCCCCGGTACAGCAGGAACGGGACCGCGATGACGGCCACGAACATCAGGCCGGAGTCGCGGTAGCCCAGGCCCAGGGACTGGGCGGTCCAGTCGCCGGCGGCGGTGCCGAGGGCGAAGGTGGAGATCACCGTGGTCCAGTAGAAGGTCTCGCGGCGGCGGGTGGTGATGTCGTGGATCGAGAGGGTTCCCTCGGACCGGTACCAGGCGGTCAGGACGCCGGCCACGGCCAGGGCGAAGACGATCGTGGTGGCCCAGTAGGGCAGGCCCAGCCCGACCCGGATGCCGTCCGCCACCACCGTGCCGAACACGCTGATCATCGCCACCGTGCCCCAGTAGATCCAGGGGAGGTAGCGGTCGGCCCGCAGCTGCCGGCGCAGCAGCCAGACCAGCGCCGCTAAGGACGCGGCGACCAGCGGGGCGGCCAGCAGGACCGGGCGGCTGCCCATGAAGTCGGACGCGGTCTCGCCCATCCCGGTCGTGCAGATCTTGATCGCCCAGAACAGGGCGGTCGCTTCGGGCACCTTACTGAGGATCGGACGGGATGCCCGCAGGGAGGGCGTGGGCGCGGTGTGCGGCTCGGTCATAGGGGCAAGACTGGATTCCGGAGTCTGAACGAAGCCTGACGTGTTCCCCCCGGGTAGGGTCGGCCTGGGGGAAGGTTGGGGGCATGGAGGACGACGGGCGCCACCGGGTCTTGGTGGTCGAGGACGACGGTCTGCTGCGGACCACGCTGGAGCGCGGGCTGCGCCGCGCCGGTTATGTGGTGGATTCGGTGTCCACGGGTGGGGCGGCGGTGAACACCGCGCGCACCTCCCCGCCGGACGCGGTGGTGCTGGACATCGGTCTGCCGGACGCTGATGGCCGGGACGTCTGTCAGGCGCTCCGGGCCCAGGGATCCACCGCCGGCGTGGTTTTCCTCACGGCCCGACACCACACGGACGACGTTCTGTCCGGTTTCGCGGTGGGTGGGGACGACTACATCCGCAAACCCTTCGAATTCGCCGAACTCCTGGCCCGGGTGGCCGGAGTGATCCGGCGCCGGCCGTTCACGGCGGCCACCCCGGCAAGTGAGAAGAGCCTTCAGGTCGACCCGGCAAACCATTCGATTCGTTACGGGGAAAAGACCGTTTCGCTGACCCCGACCGAATTCCGGTTCCTGTCCTGTCTGATCGCCCGGCGCCCAGAGGTGGTGCGCCGCAACGAGCTGATCGCGGCGGGTTGGCCGGGAGCCGCCCACGTCGGCGACAACACGCTCGACCAGTACGTCACCCGGGCCCGGCGCAAGCTCGCTCAGGTGGACTTCCCGCAGACCCTGGAGAACGTCCGCGGTGTGGGGTATCGCCTGCAATGAGCCGGTTTCTGAAGAGTCTTTGGGGACGCTGGCAGCCAAGGACGCTGTCGGGTCGCCTTGCGCTGGGCGGGGTTACCTGGATCGCGGGCTGGGCGGTGGCCCTGCTGCTGGCCTTCGACGTCCTGCTGAATAATGTGCTGGCCGGACAAGTGGACGACGCCCTGCGCGCCCGGGCTCAGGCAGTTGCGGCCACCCTGGTCTACCGCGAGGGAAAACTGACCACGCTGGAGAGCGGGAACGGCGGCGACGAAGCTCTCGACGCTGGAACCTCCATCTATCTGGGTACCACCTTGTTCGAAGGTGTCCCGTTACGAGATGAAGTCAGCGGGGACCTCCTCCAGGCCGGTAAGAAGACCAGGGACAGTGAACGGTACGGGCCAATTCGTTACCTGGCCTGGCCCATCTTGGACGGGGACACCCAGGTCGGCACCATCGTGGTCGCCAGTGACGTCGGGGTCCGCAACCACACCGTTCTGGTGATCGTCCTGGCATCCCTCGTTTTCATCGTCCTTACCCTTGCTTTCACGTTTTTCGCCCTCCGGGCCACGATCGTCCGGGCCCTGACCCCCGTGCGGGCGATGGGAACCCAGGCCGCCGCGTGGAGCGAGGAGGACCTGGACAAGCGGTTCGACCCGGGCGCCGGACCACTGGAACTGCGGGAACTCTCGACCACGCTGAACGGGCTGCTGGAGCGGATCGCGGCCGCGCTGCGGCACGAGCGCAACTTCACCGCCGAACTGTCCCACGAACTGCGCACCCCGCTGGCCCATCTGCACGCCGAGGTCGACCTGCTCGCGGTGGACGAGCCGCTCGGCCCACAGGAGGTGGAGAACCTGCTGACCTCGATCCGCCGGCTCGAAGGCCTGGTCGAGACCGCCCTGGTCCCGGCCCGGATCGACCACAACGCCGCGCCGGGACTCGGTCTGGTCCGGGACGCGCTGGAGGGTCTGCGGGCACCGGCGTCGGGATCGGCCCGGCTGGTCGTTGCCGGGGACCTGGGCATTGTCCTGGCGGTGGAGAGCGACATTGTCCGAAGGGCACTGAATCCTCTTCTGGAAAATGCTTTTCGATATGCTCACGATGAGGTGCGGATCCATGTGTCGGCTCACGAGGGTCAGGCCACGATCGAGGTGAGTGATGATGGCGGTCACCTCGAGGCGCAGGACGTGGAGAACGTCTTCAGCGCTGGGTTCCGGGCCGATCCGGGCGACGGGCATCCGGGGGCGGGGCTCGGGCTGGCGCTGACCCGGCGGATCTGCCGGGCCGCCGGTGGCGACGTCGTTGCCCGGACCGAGCCCGGCAGGACGGTCTTCAGGGTCACGATGCCCAGTCTTTGATCTGGGACAGTCTGCGGAGGAGGCAGTGGAATCCATTGGCCTTCCGCCCCGGGACCCACTGAAGTGACCGAAGCTCCGTCGCATCACTTTTCGACAAGGGTCATTCGAACGAGTAGAGCTCGGGCCGGTACACGTGGTGGCCGAATTCGACCACGCGACTCTCGTTGTCATAGGCGGTGCGTTCCATGGTGAGCAGGGGGCGCCGGTCATCTCCCCGAGCAGCCGGGCCTCGTCGGGGCGGGCCCGGCGGGAGCCGATGCGCTGGCGGGCCACCGATATGGAGACCCGGGCCTGACGTAGTGACGCGTACAGTCCCTCACGCTCCAGGTCGAACGACCTCAGGTCGACCAGGTCGGCGCGAAGATGGTTGCGCAGAAGCCATCACCAGCGGCGTGCCGCTGCGGGGGAGATTTCCTGCGCCGTCGGGATGGGCACCTGCGTCGAGGAGAAGCTGCAGGATGTCGGTCAGCCCACGGGGAGCAGCGAAGCGGACTGGTAGGTCCTCTCCGTACTCACCGATCAGCTGCTCGGGATCGGCGCCGGCGGCCAGCAAGAGTTGGACGGCCTCGGTCTGTTCCGCCCAGATGGCCCGGTCCAGAGCGGTGCGGCCTCGGTCACTGGCCGGCCTGGCGTCGGCAGGGACACCTTGTCCGAGAAGGCGTGCCAGCGTAACTAGATCGCCCGTTTCCGCCGCATACCCTAGGTCGTCTTCTCCAGTCACGCTCTTTCTGCTCCGTCTATCAAGATCATGAATGCTCATGACTTTGTCGTATTGGTCTGCAGGATACATGGTAATGAGGTCGACGAGACCGGTGTCGGGGTCCGCAAATCTTGCCACTACGAGGGTTACTGTACTTGTGGAAATATTTGTACCGGCGTTGGCCGATTTATAGCCCACGGCTTCGGAATATGTGAAGGTCTTCTGGTAGTAGTTGTTAGGATTAAGGGTCCACGGGCCAGTGTCCTTGAGCCCGGACCGAAAATTTTACCCAGAGTGCGGTTGTCGGTGTTTTGGAAGAAGACACCTTTGGTGAAATCCTTTCCAAGTCCATTGGGAAAGTGGTAATTCCGCATGTCATTGACTGCCTTCAAGAATAGCTGGACATTTCCAGAGGGAGGAAGGTTGTAGCAGCTACTCTGAGCTGCTTCGCGGGCTCCAACGGACTGTCCTGTGGCGACGACTGTGCTTGGGTGTCTGCGCGAGGCCTTGGACGTCCTGGCGGCGTTGGCACCTACACTCGAGCAGGCCATCCTGGCCGCCGCGTCCCAGGCCTACGTGATCCTGGACGGGACACTGCTACGCATCGACCGAGTTGCGATGGCCTCCGGGAACGACCGCATCTTCTACTCCGGTAAACATAAGGCCCGCGGCGTGAACGTCCAGGTCATCGCCGACCAGGCAGGCCGGCTGATTTGGGCCTCACCGGCCTTACCCGGCGCACGACACGACGCCGGAGCAGCACTCCATCACGGCCTTCCCCAGGCCTTCGAGGCCGCCGGAGTGAAGGCCTTCGCTGACACCGCCTATACCGACTCGAGCAAGATATCCCGGTCCCCGTTCCGGCGTCTTCGCTACGACCGGGCCACACTAGGGCACCGTGCTGCTCGAGCTGGTTTCCAGCATCTTCATGTACCCGCAAGAATCGGTGACCGAGGAGTTCCTCGCCTTCGCCACCGCGATGTTTACCATGCTGGGGCTCGATCCGCTGTCCAGCAGCCGGCCTCGGCAGGTGGACGAGCGCTTGGTCCGCCTCGCGATCGAGGACTACCCCGGCCCGGACAACCCGCCACGTCACGCTCGAAGGCCCACACATCCCCTTTCACCGACGCCGTGCCGTTGTTGTCGTTGACCACCGGCTGCCAGTGGGCGCACGGCGCAACCCACCACAAACGTGTTGGGCTCGAGATCAGCAGGGCCCTACCCCGGCGGTGACCTGATCTACTTCTTCCAAGCCTGGAGTTCGACGCAGTGATCGTGGTCGAACCCGATCGCATCGTCGCCGCCTCCCCGCGGCCCTGGCGGCCTCTACCTGGCGATCACCCGGGCCACCCAGCGCTTCGGCGTGATCCACCGAGCCGACCTGCCCCGGGCCTGACCGGCCTGAACCGAAAAGACTGAGATACATATGTAACGTTTGTTCACTGCTCATCGATCACCTCACCAGCGACCGGTATCGGCCTCCGGACCACACCGTTCGCCGCTCCTCGGGGGGAGGTCCAAGGAAACTCAGGCATGATCGAGAGTGGGGGAAATCGTGAAGTCGTTCATCTCTGCCCGGCACCGCGGCCTGACTGCCGTCGCCGTCGGGACGGCGGTGGCCGCCAGTGTTCTTCTGGCCGGCTCGGCCCAGGCCGCAAGCACCGGCACCACCGAACTTCTGTCCAAGTCGCCCACCGGGGAGGCGGCGGACGCCCAGAGCAGTTCACCGTCCATCACGCCGGACGGCCGGTACGTGGCGTTCGCGTCCCGGGCCAAGAACCTGACGTCGACGCCCAACAGTGACTTCGCCACGGACGTGTTCGTCCGGGACACCCGGACGGGAGTCACGAAGCAGATCTCGGTCGGTGTGAACGGCGCCGAGTCGAACGGTGACAGCTTTTCGCCGGACATCACCCCGGACGGACGCTACGTCACCTTCACTTCCGGGGCCAACGATCTCGTGACCGACGACCAGGATCCGGACACCTGGGTGCAGGAGGTGTTCCTGGCGGACCTGAGAACCGGCCGGATCACCCGGATCTTCTCCGGTACGCATGGTGAGCCCAACTACGGCGACGATTACCGTCCGACCATCTCTGACGACGGCAGCACGATCGCCTTCGACTCCAGCCAGCCGGACCTGGTGCCGGGCGACACCAACCAGGTCCGCGACGTCTTTGTGTGGAAGCGCAGCTCCGGGAAGATCACCCGGGTCAGTGTCTCCTCCTCCGGCGCCCAGGCCGGCAGCTCGACCACGGTCAACTGGAACGAAGACTCGTACGACGCGCAGATCTCCGGCGACGGCAAGACGGTCGTTTTCCGTTCGGGCGCCGATAACCTGGTGGCCGGGGACACCAACGGGATCTCAGACATCTTCCTGCACTCCCTAACTAACCACCGCACCATCCGGATCTCGGTGGGACCGCAGGGCCAGCAGGCCACCCCGACCGGAACCTCCTCGGAAGGGGCCGACTTCCCGTCGATCTCGGCGGACGGTAAGACCGTGGCCTACAACGGATACCAGCTGAAGGGCATCGTCGCCGAGGACACCGGGGACAACTACCAGATCTACGTGTACGACCGCACCACCGGCCGGACCCGGCTGGGGGTCAAGTCGGCCGCCGGTGAACTGGTGAACGACACCCTGTCCGCGCCCACGCTCTCGCCGGACGGGCGCTTCCTCGGTTTCGAGACCAGCGCCCAGGGAGTGGTCAAGGAGGACACCGACGGCGTAACGGACGCCTTCGTACGGGATCTGAAAGAGGGTCACAACGCCCGGGTGTCGGTCGCCCTGAACGGCGAGGCGGCCAACGGCTCGACCTACAGGGGGGACCTCGCCCTCTCGAGTGGAGCCCGGAAGGTGGCCTTCCCCTCCGACGCCACGAACCTGGTGAGCGACCAGACGCGCGACAGCGACAATCTCTACCTGCGCGCCTTCGCCCGGGGCTTCTGGGCGAACTGAGGAACGACAGGGGTCCGGGCGGCGGGGCTGGTGACCGCCCCCGGGCCGCTCCGAACGACGTCACCGACGACCAAGGAACGCATGCCCAGGCGAAGCAGTACGCCGCAGTGCTGGCCACCTGTCTGCGCTCACGTACCTGCGTCTCTTACACCACCTGGGGCGTGGACGACCGCTACGACTGGTGGATCGATGATGACGGTGACCTGCAGCAGGGCCACGACCTCCTGTTCGACGAGGGGCACCCGACGCCGGCCTACGAGGCAATGAGGCGAGCATTGAGATCTTCTTGGTAGGCGAAATCGACCGCAACACTGAGGATTACCACCCCTTCGTTCATGGTTGTAGGGGTAGACCCGCGAAGCTGGTTCATCCATCACCAGATGAGCCCCGCCCCGGGCCGGCCGACCAGCATGGTCAATGCAGCTCAAAGACTAGCCCTGGTGGGGTGATTCACGGTGACAACAGCTCGCTGTCTGATGTCGGCCGATACCAGATGTCGAGCGCTCACGCTGGAAAGGGTCTGCTACGGGGCCTCGCAGCAGACCCTTTCCGAACCGCGCCGTTGATCTTAAGTCGGGTTCTGGAAGTGTCGGCGAGTCATTTCACGGGCGTCGTTCTGACCGTCGGGAGGTGCGGGACTTTCATTCCGAACAATTTCTCCGCATTTCGGAAAGCGATTTTTTCTTTGGCTTTGCGGGGCAGGTCGACTCCGCGGAACCAGTCGGTCTGGACTTTCATGTCGGCAAACGGGTAGTCGGTTGCGAACATCACTCGGTCCACGTCGATGTACTTCAGCACAAGATCAAGCAATTCAGTCTGCGGGAAGGCGCTGGTGGTGACATAGAAATTGTCGTGGAAATACTGCTCGAACGGCTTTGCCAGGCTCTTCCCGGTCACTTCGCTCATCTTCTCGACGATGCGTTTGTAGAAGAACGGAAGACCCTCTCCCATATGGCCGATGATGATCTGGAGCTCGGGATGCCGGTCGAACACCCCTGAGGTGATCATGCGGACGATGTGGGTAACCACTTCCTGGTGCCATCCGTAGGCCGAGATGCTGAGAACCTGGTCCTGGTTCTCCTTCTGGAATTCCGGCCGCATATTGCTGTAGTAGATCTCGAACACGTCGTCCGGCGGCAGGCCCGGATGGATGTAAATCGGCTTACCGAGGGCCTCGGAGCGCGCCAGGACGGGCTCGAAGTCGGGGTGATCGAGGAATTTCTTCCCAATGATTCCATTGACCAGGCATCCCAGGAAACCATCGTCCCGGACCGAGCGTTCCAACTCGTCTGCCGAGGCCTCCGGATTCTGCAACGGCAAGGTCGCAAATGCCTGGAACCGGCCTGGATACTTGGCCATGGGTCCATCGATGAGCAGCTTGTTGAGGCGATAGGCAAAATCAATGCCCTTCTTCCCTCGGACATTCTGCACACCTGGCGTGTGCGCGGAGAGGATCTGAACGTTGAGCCCCGCCTTGTTCATGGCGCCGAGCCGGCGCGGGCCGAGCTCGGCAAGACCTGTATCCTCAAGGAACAGCCTGTCGTTCAGCACCATCAACTCACGGGTGGAAAAGGTCTCTTCCGTGCCGATAAAGGGCAGGTCCCGATCTCGCCGGAAGATGTCCGAAGTCTTGTCCAAGGTCCCGCTGGAGCTCGCTGCCGAGGCAATGGCTGGCGTGGACAGGCCCGCACCCACGCCAACTGCGGTGCCGGCCAGAAAACCGCGGCGTCCCATCGTGAGGTGCTTCAGAGGGTTGTCGTTAGATTTCATGTCAGTCTCTCCTCAGGGTGTTTGTGTGGCCCGGTTTCCGTCTGCAAGGTTTCTCAAATCAACCCTTCGTCGTTACCAGGCGCGCCCAGGTGTCCACCACGCCGCATCCCCTCTTCGATCTCGGGGCCAGCTACGGCGAGCCCCGCACTGTTGTCGGCGTGCGGCCCGCAGTCGCCGGCAGGGAACGCTGTCGCCGGCGGCGGTTTTATTGCCGGCGCTGCGTCGACTGCCATCACTACCTCCTCCATACGAGCTACATCGCTCATCTGACGCCCAATTCCTACCGAGCGAATCTGAGACGACGATTAGAAACTGGTAACCCGCTGGGCAGGAGGTCTCCCGCCGAGTCTGTTGAGGTGGACTTGGTTTGCGGGGCGGTTGGGCCGGCGCGGCCTGACCAGCGCTGGACTGGTGTCCGCGGTGCTACTCAAGCCGGTTGTGGTGGGTCGTGAATACTCGGACGAGGTAGGGCTAGCGGCCAGATGTCCAGGTGAGAAGGGGATTTCGGCGCAGACGGTGGAGGTGCTGGCCCGGGTTAAGGGTCCGGCCAGGTATCAGCAGAGACGTCGGGCGGTGCCGATGATGCGAGCCCCGGTGCGACCTAGCGCCCTCACGCCGCTGATCATCGCTGTTGTCCGCGATCATCCAGACCTATTCGGGCGGCAGGCTGATCGCTTCGTGCGCTCGGTCACGGCGTAGCCGGGGAAATACTGCAGCCCCTGGTCGGTGAGGCCCTCGGCGCAGGCGTGGAGTACCCGGCCCCCGTACGCACCGTGTGAGAAGGCCTTCCAGGAGTGCCTTCGTGGTTCCCTCGGAAGATCAGAACTCACTGCCAGACGCGCACTGGGCGCTGGTCATCCTGAACCAGGTGCTGAACCTATGTGCCTGAAACGAAATCCCTCAGCAGGGGCCCAAGCCGCGAACATGGCCATGCCCGAGTCCGCTCGCTGAGCGAGCCGACGCCTGGTTCAAGAACGGGCCGATCCTGCGCAAGATCCGCTCCAGCCCGAACCGGGTGAGCAGTATGGTCAATCACCTTCAAACCCCGACTCTGACAAGCTAAAGAGGCCTCAGGTGATGTTGGGGCTTCGCCGTTCGAGGAGGACGACGTCCCGCCAGGTGCCGTGGTGACGGCCGATGCGTTCGCGGGTGCCGATGACGCGGAATCCAAGACGCTGGTGCAGAACCAGGCTGGCGGTGTTCTCGGGGAAGATGCCGGACTGGATGGTCCAGATCCCGGCGGCTTCGGTGGAGTCGATGAGGGCTTCCAGCAGCCTGGTGGCGACGCCTTGGCCACGGGCGGAGGGGGAAACGTAGACGGAGTGCTCGATGACGCCCCCGTAGACGCAGCGGTCGGAGACCTTGCCGGCGGCGATCCAGCCCAGGACGGTGTCGTGCTGGACGGCGACGAACCGGTGGTCGGGCAGTTTGGCCTCTGAGAAAGTGGGCCAGTCCGGGGTTGTGGTCTCGAAGGTGGCGTTGCCTTCGTCGATCCCGGCCTGATAGATGGCGAGCACCTGCTCGGCGTGCTCGGGCGTCATGGGCTCGATCATCGGGCAACCTAGCGCGACAGTTTTTGTGGCGTGGTGAAGTCGCTCAATGCTGCGGCGATCTGGGTCATGCGTTCGGGCACCAGGGTGTAGTAGGCCCATACGCCGCGCTTTTCGCGGGTAAGCAGGCCTGCCTCCACCAGGATCCTCAGGTGGTGCGAGACCGTGGGCTGCGACAGCCCGACCGGCTCGGTGAGGTCGCATACGCACGCCTCACCACCGTCGTGGGCGGCGACCAGGGACAGCAGCTGCAGGCGGGTGGGCTCGGCCAGGGCCTTGAGCAGGCCAGCCAGGCTCTTGGCTTCCTGATCGTTTCGGATCGGACCGGGCCCGCCGGGAGGGCAGCACGCCGCGTCCTTGACCGAGGGGGCCTGAGAGCCGGTCGGTTGCGGTGCGGTGGGAGCGGTCGGCGCGGTCGTCATGCCCCCAGTCTGAGCCAAGACATTGACGTTTGTCGATACCTGAGCCACGATCAGACATCGACGTACATCTATCTCTCGGGGAGTGATGACCATGGCGACATCGACAGACGATCTACGCGAGCAGGTCCGGGCCGGGTACGCCGCCGCTGCGATCGCTGTGACCGGCCCTGGGGTGCAGGCTTCGTCGGCTTCGTGTTGTGGCCCGGACGCGGCCGCCGACTCCCTGGCGCTGGACGGGTCTTTCGGAGCGGGCCGGTACGCAGGGGAGGATGCAGAAGGCCTGCCGGCTGAGGCGCTGGCGGCGTCGCTGGGCTGCGGGAACCCGGTGGCGGTGGCTTCCCTGGAGCCGGGGGACCGGGTGCTGGACCTGGGTTCGGGTGGTGGGATCGACGTGTTGCTGTCCGCGCGTCGGGTCGGCCCCACGGGCCGGGCCTACGGGCTGGACATGACCGAGGAGATGCTGGCCCTGGCCCGTTCCAACGCCGCGAAGGCCGGCGCCACGAACGTCGACTTCCTCAAGGGCCAGATCGAGGCCATCCCGCTGCCGGCGGCCTCGATCAACGTGGTGATCAGCAACTGCGTGGTGAACCTGTCCACCGACAAGCCGGCTGTTCTGGCCGAAATGTTCAGGGTCTTGGTGCCGGGAGGCCGTATCGGGATCAGTGACGTCGTGGCCGAGGACCACATCACCCCGGCCGAACGGGCTGAGCGGGGCAGCTACGTCGGCTGCATCGCTGGAGCCCTCTCGCGCCGTGAGTACCTCGAGGGCCTGGAAGTAGCCGGTTTCATCGGCGCCGAGGTCGAGTTCACCCACGAGGCGGTGCCCGGCCTGCACGGCGCGATCGTCCGTGCGACCAAGCCCACCGACGCCCCCCAGTTCCTGCCGATCGTCGGTCACGATCAGAAGCAGGCCTGTGGGCCGACTGGGTGCTGCTGAACCAGCCGTCACAGACCACACCACCGGCCGTCGATCGACCAGATCGAACGCCGCCATGACGGCGACCGGCGGCTCCGGGAGGCAGTGCGTGCCTCCCGGCGGCCCGCACCCTCAACGCAACGGGCACGTCACCATCTCCGAAAGGCAATCCCAGCCGTGACCAAGGTTCTGTTCGTCTGTGTCCGTAACGGCGGCAAGTCCCAGATGGCCGCCGCTCTCATGCGCCAGCACGCCGGGGCTGGCCTCGAGGTCGACTCCGCGGGCACCGATCCGGGCACCAAACTCAACGCCCAGTCGGTGCAGGCCCTGGCCGAAGCCGGCGCCGACATGAGCGACCAGACGCCTAAGGCCCTCACCCCGGACATGATCGCCGGCGCCGATCTGGTCGTGGTCCTGGGCGGGGAAGCCCACGTCGAGCCGGTCGCAGGCACACCCGTCATCACCTGGGAGACCGACGAGCCCTCCACGCGGGGGATCGAGGGGATGCAGCGCATGCGCCTGATCCGTGACGACATCACCGGCCGCGTGCGAGAGCTGATTCAGGAACTGGACAGGGGCCACCCGGCTCACCCCTGATGGGTCAGCCCTAGGTCATCTCCCCACGCGTTGGAACTTCGATGTCCTCATGACAACGACGATGTACGCACCACCTACGAGGGAAGGGCAAGCTACTGTTCGAAGCCATAGATTCTTGCCGCGACGACGAGCCGGCTCAATCCCCTACCCCCTCCACGGCGTTCCAGACCCAAGAGGCGCTTTCACCGCAGCGGTCCGGTGCGCCCACCCAGGTTGACTTCACGGCTCCTCGCATTGGGAGACGACGCATCTAGAGATTGGCGTTGGCCCGTTTACCGGGGCACGTGGCGACCGGGCCGTTGGCCCAGCGCCGCAAGAGGTGCTGACCGCATCTGCGTTCATGTCCGCCGCAGCCAGAGCCACGCCAATGCCGTGCTCGGTGGCTGCGCCAACCGCGAATCCGGCCGCGAGTCCGGACAACCGAGTCGACCATGCTTGCGGGCTGGACAGGTTCTCTGCGCTCCAGCGTCAGGTGTGCGCAGCGGCGGTTCCCCGGCGACGCATTAATCCTGGCCTAAGGTTGAGCGGGGACAATCGGTGGCAAAGCGTCGACCGGAAGGGGACCGCCGGCATGCGGATCATGATCGCGGATGATGACGCGGCCATCCGTGACTCGCTGGAGCGGGTGCTCCAGGTCGAGGGTTACGACACCAGCACAGTCGCCAACGGTCTCGCTGTGCTCGAGGGGGTCGGTGATGACCACCTGGATCTGCTCATTCTCGATGTGATCATGCCCCGCCTCGGCGGGTTGGAGACCTGCCGGCGGTTGCGGGCCGCGGGCCGGGATCTGCCGGTGCTGATGCTTACCGCCCGCGACCAGGTCACCGACCGGGTCGAGGGGCTGGACGCGGGTGCTGACGATTACCTGCCCAAACCGTTCGCCACCGAGGAGTTGCTGGCCCGGGTGCGGGCCCTGCTGCGTCGGCGTTTGCCGACCGACCAGGAGTCGCAGATCCTGTCGTTCGCCGACGTCCGCCTCGATCCCGACCGGTTCGAGGCGTGGCGGGGGGAGCGGTCGCTGCACCTGACCCGGACCGAGTTCTCCCTCCTGCAGGTCCTCGTGCGCAACGCGACCCGGGTCCTGACCCGCGACGTGCTGTTCGAGGCGATCTGGGGCTTCGACATGAGCGCCACCGCCAACAACCTCCAGGTGTACGTGAGCTACCTGCGCCGCAAGATGGAGGCCGAGGGTGAGCCGCGATTGATCTACACGCTGCGCGGCCTGGGATACACGTTACGAGAGACTCCTCCGTGAGCAGGCGGGCCGGCCGGGAACCGCGCCGGCTGGCTCGATGGTGGCGTCGGCGTTCTCTGCGGACCAGGCTGACAGTGATTGCGGCGACGGCCATCACGGCCAGTATCTTCGTGGCCTTCCAAGTGGGCATCGAGTTACTGGACCGGGAGCTGCAGGAGGCCGCTGCCGGTCAGCTACGCGCCGACTCCCGCGTCCTGGCAACGAACGCAGAGCGCACAGGTCTGGCGCGGGTCGAGCTACCGCCGTATCCCGGGTCCGGTCGGCTGGTGCGGATCATCCTGCGCGACGGCTCGATTCGGACGCCGGCCGGCCAACCCGCGCTGCCTCCGGTCAGCAAGCACGCCGGGCGCGTGGCGCAAGGCACCTCGGGCAGCCTGATGGAGTCGATCGACGGCGGCGACAACGACGTCTACGTCTACACGCTGGCTGCGGGCGACGGAGCGGTTCAGGTGGCCCGCGTCGCCGATGAGCGCCCGATCACCCGACTGGGGTTGGGCATGCTGATCATTGGGCTGTTCTGTGTGGTCGGGGGCGCCCTGGTCGGGCGGGCCGTGGCGCGGACCGGGCTGGCACCGATCGACCGGCTGACCGCCGTGGCGGTACGCGTCGCGCGCACTCAGGATCTGGATGCCGACATCCCGGACGAGGGTGGTGGGGAGATCCGGCAGCTGATCCGGTCGATCAACGACATGCTTGCTGCGCTCCGGGACTCCCGCCAGGCCCAGCGGTTGCTCGCCGAGGACGCCGCCCATGAGCTCAAGACCCCCCTCACCAGCCTGCGTCTCAACGTCGAGCTACTGATCCGGCTCGATCGCCGCGGCACCTTGGACAGCGCCCTGCCGGCCGGCAGCCGGACCCGGCTGCTCAATGATCTGGGCGCCCAGGTGGCCGAGTTGAGCACCCTTGCCGCCGAACTGACCGACCTGGCGCGCGGGGACATCAGCGACGAGAGCACCGAGCTGCTCGACCTCGCCGACGTGGTGGTGGCCGCCGCGACCCGGGCCCGCTCACGCCGGCCCGACATCGAGGTTGTGCTCGACGTGACCTCCGTGTGGGTGAGCGGGCGTCCCGCTGCGCTCCAGCGGGCGGTGCTCAACCTCATCGACAACGCAGGCAAGTGGTCACCCATGGGCCAGCCGATCCAGGTTCGGCTCCGTGCCGAGGGTGAGTGGGCGGTGCTCGAGGTCCACGACGCCGGGCCGGGTATTGACACCGTTGATGTGCCGAGGGTTTTCGACCGATTCTATCGGGCCGACAGCGCCCGGGCGTTACCGGGATCCGGTCTGGGATTGTCGATCGTGCAGCGGGTCGTCGACGCTCACGGCGGCCGGGCCACGGTCGCCCGCTCCGTTCTCGGTGGCGCGCTGCTGCGGGTCGACCTCCCGGCCGCGGCCCCGCCCGCTTCGATCGCCCCGATCGGGCGGCTCACCGCCGCCGGGGAGGACACCGCGGTGCACTGACCCCCGCCGTGGCGCCTGCGCAGAGGCGGCCACCGCGTCGGTTCACGAAAAGATCCGGGACGGCTGGTACCCGTCCCGGATCTTGTCCGTGCCACCGCGCTCACCCTTGCAGTGCGGGCTCCTCCTCGTCAGTGAGCCACTGCTGCCCCTTCGGCGGCTCCTCTGCCGGACGGGACAGGCGACTCGGCCACCAGATCCGCCGGCCGATCAGCAAGGTGAGGGCGGGCACCAGGACCGACCGCACCAGAAGGGCGTCGAGCAGCACGCCGAAGGCGACCAGGAACCCCACCTCGACCAGCATCACCAGCGGAAGGGTGGTGAGGACCGCGAACGTGGCGGCCAGGACCAGGCCGGCTGAGGTGATGACCCCGCCAGTGGCGGAGAGCGCCTTGAGCATTCCCTCTCTGGTACCCAGAAGCACGGCCTCCTCCCGGGCCCGGCTGACCAGGAAGATGTTGTAGTCGACACCGAGCGCCACCAGGAACAGGAAGGCCAGCAGCGGCACCGAATAGTCGATCCCCTTGAACCCGAGGATCGTGTCGAAGACGAACACGCTGCCGCCGAAGCTTGCGGCGAACGAGGCGATCACGGTGCCCATCAGAATCAGCGGGGCCACGATCGCCCGCAGCAACAGCCCGAGGACGATCAGGACGACGGCCAGGACCAGTGGGATCACCAGCTTCTCGTCGCGGCTGGTGGTCACCTCGGTATCGAGGTGTTCCGCACTCGGGCCGCCGACGATCGCCTGCGCCCCGCTCACCGCGTGCACGGCGGTGCGCACCCGCTTGATCGTGTCGTACTCGGCGACGGTGTCCGGCGCGTCCGTGGGGTACACCGAGATGTCGGCCCAGCCACCGCTGGTCTCACCCGGCATTGTCTGGGCCACACCGCGAATGTTCTTGACGACGCCGAGCACCTGCTCCTGATACTGCGGCCGCGTGAGGATCGTCATCGGCTGGCCGCCGAGCTCCGGAAAGTGCTGGTGCAGAGCGGTGAAGCCGGTGACCGACTCCGGCGTGGACAGGAACTGGTCCTGCTCGCGCAGGGCGCCGGTGTTGCCGGCCAGCCCGAGGATGAGCACGCCGAGAATTCCGAGCGAGCCCAGCGCCGCGACCCACCGGCGGCGGCTGATGACGGCGCCCAGCCGTCCCCACAGACCAGGCTTCTCCTCCACGGCTGTGCTGAACCGCGGAATTGCCGGCCAGAAGACCCGCCGGCCGAGCACCACGAGCATTGCCGGGAACAGCGTCAGCATGGCCACCAACGCGCACAGGATGCCGGCCGCACCGATCGGGCCCAACCCGCTGGTGCTGTTCAGGTCGGCGACGATCAGGCAGAGCAGGCCGGCGACCACGGTCGCCGCAGAGGCGACGACGGCCGGCGCCGCGCCGCGCAGCGCGTGGGCCATCGCGACCCGGACGTTCTCGTGGTGGTGTAGTGCCTCCCGGTACCGGGAGATGAGCAACAGCGCGTAGTCGGTGCCGACGCCGAAGACCAAAATCGTCAGGAGCGCCGAGTTCTGATCGTCGATGACGATGCCGAAGCTCTTGACGAGCAGGTAGACGGTGGCCATCGCGGTCAGGGCGGCCGCGCCCACGGCCATCAGCGGGATCAACCACAACACCGGGCTGCGATAAGTGAGGATGAGCAGGAGCGTGACGACGACGACCGTGGTGAGCAGGACCTGCGTGTCGATACCGTCGAAGACGGCGTCCATGTCGGCGTCGATCGCGGCCGGGCCGGTAACGTCGAGTTCCAGGCCGCCGGGGCGGTCTTTCGCGGCCTCCCGCAACGGCCCGACGATGGTCTCCGGTCCTCCGTAGGCCGCGCTCACCTCGAGGGTGAACGTCATCGCGGTGCCGTCGGTGGAGGATTTCACCGATGGGCCCTCGTCCTTGTCGCTGGCCGGGCCGGCCACCTTCGGCGGGTACCGCTTGGCCAGCGTGTCGTACTGCTGCTTGACCGTCGCGCGGTCGGCGGCGGTCAGACCGTCGGCGCGGTGGTACACGAAGACGAACGTGTTGTCCTCACCGCCGGGCAGACTGTCCTCGTGCAGCGCCACTTTGGTGGACTCGGCGCTGGCCGGCAGAGCGTCCGCGGCGCTGTCGGTGGTGACCGAGCTCAGTTTCCCGCTCAGCGGCACCATGACCACAGCCAGCAGTACCCATAAGCCGATCACCAACCACGGCACCCACCGGCCGGTCAGCCGACCGAACGGCGCATTCCCGGACGGCGCTGTGTTGACTGCCATCACTAGCCTCCTGCATAAGGGTTGGATCGCTTGTCTGATGCGCAATTCGTACCGAGCGAACCTGAGACGATTGTTAATGCGGGCGCTCATCGTCGGGTCGCACCAGGTTCCGGTGCCTGCCCCAGTTGAGGCCAGGTCAGCCGGCCGCCCCAGCCGGTCACTGCCTCTGGGGTTCTCGGACCCGCCGGGGTTCAAGGAAACAGGCGACTGCAGGCATGAAAACCGACCGAGAATTTCAGACCCCGGTTGGCCAGCCCGCCTGATGTTCTGTGGGCCACGGTCATGAGTTCGGCTGGCCCACCGTAGGTCTGATCGGTGGTGGTGGCGACATTGAGGGCGTACGTGGTGGTGGTCGCAATAGTAACGCTGCCGTAAGAGTGGGGCTGGAACGGCAAATCGTTCCGGTTCGAGAGCGCGTCGCTCGAATTCTTGGTGTGTCTGCGCGAAAGGCGTTGCTGGAAAGGTAATTGTTGGTCCGCGACGTGGGCTTTCCGACAGGGTCCTGCGGCAGGACGTCCGTTGATAGCTCATGATTTTTCTGCCCCCGGAGTTCCGAGGACCCGGGGGATGCCTCCCATCGCGGCGCCCGGCGGGCCCTGGGACCCAGCGGTCTGTCCTGGTCAGGATCAGGCAAGTCTTCGAGCGCGGGTGTCATGTCGCCCGGCCGGCGATGCGGATAGCGTTTACGAAGCGGAAGGTATTTGCCTGCAACGAAAGATGATTCGCACATGAACCACTCAACGAACAAGATGGACGACACGACGAACGCGACCCTCGATGCGTTCGCGCGCGGCCTGGCCTATTCCTCACGGTCCCCGGTGTTGCGTACGCCCGCCTCCCTCGGGTTGGACTTCGAGGAGTTCAGCTACCCCTCCTCGGACGGCACGCCGCTGGAAGCCTGGTTCATCCCGTGCGCAGGATCCGAGAAGCTCATCGTGGCCATGCACGCCTTCGGCTTCAGCCGCTAAGGGTTCCCGTCCCACCTCGAGCCCTGGAAGTCGGCCTTCGGCCCGGGTAACGACACCGAGATCGACGTCCTCCTGGACTACGAGATCCTGCACGCAAACGGCTACAACGTGCTTGCCTTCGACTTCCGGAATTCCGTAGCGAAGCATGGTGTCCGATAACCAGGATGGAAGTCATGACCGTTCGCGAAATCACCATCATCGACGTCGAGCCCGGCCGCGAGAGCGACTTCGCGCAGGCCTACCGAGATCAGGGCCGTAACCTGGTTCTCAGTACCCCCGGGGGCGAGGATCCTCAGCTCTTCCAGAGTCAGGAGGACCCGGCCCGGTTCGTCAGCATCAACATGTGGAAGTCGCAGGAGGCGCACCGGAAGAACTTTCGCGACACCGAACGCTTCACCCCATGGGTGGCCTGCTGGGTCCAGCGGTGGCCGGCGCTCCGGATGTGAAGCACTACGAAAACGTCACCGTATAGGTGCGTTGGGACAGGTGATGCTGGCCCGACACCGTTTTTCATCTCCCGCATGGTCTTCTCTTCTGTGAAGACTGCCTCGGGGCAGACATCACCTGCCACAAGAACTCTCTGTAGGAGACCGCGGCCCGCGGGCCCGCACACGTCCTGGATTGCGGCAAGACCACCGACGGGTCAGGGCCAGCTGGAGGAGTTCGTCGCAGTAGCCCCAACCATCTGGTGCATTGCGATCACGAATTCGATGACTTCGGGTGTCTCATTCGCTGCCTTTCCCGGTTTCTCGCCGCCGGAGACCGGCCGCGCCACGCCGCCGACACCTCGCCACCTGCCGGTTTCAGCGGGCCACTCCGCCACTTCCCTCGGGCCGGGCTGGACGGGAGTTCGTCTTGTGAAGAACGGGCCGGGCATAGGTCTCGCCCCAGATCCGCAACTCGTTCAGCGCGGGGCCGAGGGCGCTGCCGGCGTCGGTGAGCAGGTACTCATCCCGCGGGGGGTGCTCGCTGTAGCGCTGCCGGGTGATGAGTCCGGCCTCCTCGAGCTGACGTAGCCGGGTGGCCAGGGAATCCCGTGGAGCGCCGGTGTTGGCCTGGATGTCGTTGAACCGATGGACGCCGAACCCGAGCTCGCGCAGGACCAGCAGGGCCCATCGGTCGCCCACGATGCTCAGTGCATCGGCGATCCCGCAGGCGCGGGGTTCACCGACAGGACTGGGTTTGCTTTTCGGACTCACCGGCCTATGGTAACCCACGACCGAGTCTGATTTTCGTACTTACTCCTGGAGTTCGTCATGCCTTCTGTCTTGATCACCGGTGCATCCAAGGGCATCGGCCGGGCCACAGCCGTGGAATTCGCCAACCGGGGATATCGGGTCATCGCCACCGCCCGCGACCCTCGTTCGCTGGAGGACCTCGACGTGGCCGAGCGACTACGCCTCGACGTCACCGACCAGCAATCGGTGGACGAGGCGGTCGCTACGGCCGGCGAGGTCGACGTCCTGGTCTCCAACGCGGGCGTCATTTTCGTGGGTGCCGTCGAGGCGAGCCCGGTCGCAGAGATCGAGCGGTTGTTCGCGCAGAACACCGCCGGGGCCGTCCGGGTCGCCCAGGCGGTCCTGCCACAGATGCGCGAGCGCAAGTCTGGGCGCCTGTTGTTCGTCTCCAGTGTGGTGGGCCGCATGGTCTTCTCCGGCAACGCCGCCTACAGCGCGACCAAGTGGGCATTGGAGGCCCTGGGTGAGGCCCTGGCCATCGAGACTGCTCCCTTCGGGATCCAGACCACGCTGTTGCAGCCGGGTGCGGTGAAGTCCGGGGCGCTCGACGACCCGCTGACGTACCGCTTGCCCCATGACCCGTACACCGCTTTGGCCACCGACCGCATGGACCGCTCCGGGGGCATGTCCCCTGAGGTGGTGGCCCGGGCCGTCGCCGATGCGGCGCAGATGGACAACCCACCGTTGCGCTTGCCGATCGGCGAGCAGTCCACCGTGGTCCTCGCGGCCCGCAAGACCGCTCCCGAGGACGTCCCCTTCCTCGTCGGGTGAGCACGCTGGCCTGATCCGATGGGGCGCCCACGTGCGATCCCATGCACCTTGGTCGTCCGCTGAACCTGGGATCGGGCCAGTTGCCCCGCTGCTCCGAGTGGTCGGAGGCTTGATTCCGGCCTGCTTCCGGCGGCGCTCCGTCCGCAGACGCCGCCGGAAGAAGGGTCAGGACTGCTTCAGCGACAGAGCATCGACCGAGAGCGTTCCGGTTGCGGCCGACGCGGCCTCGATCGAGACCGTCACCGTTCCCGCCGCCAGCTTGATCTTGGGGCGGGAGAGCGGCGTCCAGGCCGTCCCGACGCTCTTGAGATCCACCTGGGTGACGCGTCCCTTCGCATCGGTGATCGACACCCGGGCCTGGTCCAGCCCGGCCGTGGTCCGGGCCGACAGGGCCAGCGTGTACGTGCCCTTCGGGATCTTCACCCCCTGACTCAGGCTCCCGGTGAATCCAGCTGGGTTGCCCAGGGTCACGGCGTTCCGGGACCCGTTCGCCCCGGGGCCGGGGTTGGTGACGAAGGGGGTGGCGGCCGCCGAGGCGGTCCAGCCGGTGATCGTCGTGACGGCGACGCGGTCGGCCTCGAACTGGGGGTTGAGGATGTAGTTGTTGTCCTTGGCCGCGCCCCAGCGACCGGTCTTGGCGTCCAGGTTCCAGGCGCTCAGGGAGTTGAACTGCGGCACGTCCCCGGCGAAGGACAACGGCTCCCACTGGTTGTACCCGAGACCGTTCCAGGCGAACTCGGCCCAGCGGTCCCCGGCCGAGACCACGGTGTCGCCCTTGGATCCGTGCACCGTGAAGAAGAAGCCGGTCTGCGACACGTGGCTGTAATCGGCTTCGCTGCCGGGCATCACGAACTCGGCCGAGTAGGGGCCCTTGATGTCGGTTCCGGCCGACTCGATCACGTGCGTGGCGGAGGAGTTCCACCCGTGCAGGTCCGAGGAGGCGATGTAGTAGTGCCCATTCGCCTTGAACATGGCGTTGCCCTCGCGCCCGGCCGAGTTGTACCCCACCTCGACGGCCGGATCGATGCTGAGGGAGTCGCTCGGATCGATCTGGGCGACGTAGCTGTGCGCCCGTCCGCTCTGGTTGCTGAAGACCAGGAAGTCCGATCCGTCGTCATCGGTGAAGACGGTCTGGTCACCGGTGCCCTGATAGAGGACGTTCGGGATCTGGGTCTGGAGGTTGGCGTACGTGAAAGTGCCGGTGGGGGAGTCGCTCTCCAGGAACATGACCGAGTGATTGGTCTTGGCGTTGGTGTCGAAGGACGTCTCTGCCTGAGTGACCAGAACGTACTTGTGCGTCTTCTCGTTGTAGACCACGCCCAGCCGGCCGATCCAGCCGGCGTCGGCCAGCGACGTCATCCTCGAGAAGGCATCGCCCACGACGTCCTTGGACGGAGGGATGCTGAGCTTTGTGGCGCGGGTGGCGATCTGGTTCCGGAAGGTCCAGTTGACCAGGTCTTTGGAGGAGTAGACGTCGATCGAGGAGAACGTCGAGGTCTTGTAGATCTGAGTGGGGCTGGCCGCGTACGGCGCGGCTTCCTGGTAATGGACGCCGTACCAGTAATAGGTATCGCCGAACTTGAAGACGCCCCCGCCCTGGGAGGCGATCAGGTTGCCGGAGGTGTCCTTCCAGAACGAGTCGTTATGGATAGCGGTGGCCTTGGATGTGGCCGTGGATGTGGTTGTGCCGACCGAGGCCGAGGCCATCTGGGTCGCCCCTATCAGGGAGCCTGCCATTGCGGCGGCGATCACAACCCTGCGGAAAGCTTTCGAGACGGTGCGCATGAGGCTCCTTCTGTTCGCCGGGCTTCCTTACCTGGCGGCTGAGTGAGCCTAAAGCGGGGCTATCGGTGCCGTGATGGACTGGGTGACGGTGTTGCTGGACGATCCGCTTGCGAATCGGCGAACCCCGAGCTTGTCCAGGAGATTCTCATCGTTCGTTCTTGGACAGTCGGATTTGAAAGCGTTGTCGCGGCGGTTGACGCGATGAGCCGATCAAGCAGCTCTGTCGCGACGATGCACCAACTGGCTCCGTAGTACGTCGGGTCGGCGGCCAGCCCGTCGAACGTCTGGCCACCGTCCTGTCCAAGGCGCGAGGCCTGCGAATCCGGGCCGGACCTTATATCAGGGGAGGCCACTCGGGCGGCCGGATGGCGTCCTGGCCCGCGAAGCATGCCCTCGTGCCAGTCAAGTTCGCCCTTGCCCGAGCCGTTGAAAGATGTGGCTCGGAGAGATATCAACACCGAATTATCGGCGCCGTGCCGATGTCGTCTGCTTCCGGTCCGCTGGACCTGCGAGATTGAGTTCCTCGACCAGATGCCACGGTTCGGTCTGGAGCACGGATACCTAGCTTCGTCCAGAAAGGTCCTTTGCGTGCTTGATCAGCATCGCGCGCTCCTGTCTGCTCAACGGCCTGGGCCGGCGGAACCGGTCGATGATGTCCCTTCTGTCCTTGTCGCCCAGCTCGGTGGTGTGAACGAGGACCGACCGATGCGTCGACTGCCGGCCAACCGCCGGGCGCCACTTTCACTGGAGAATCTTCTGGAGCAGGCGGGCCGGGGAAATGTGCCGGCTTTTGAGATGCTTCACCGCCGGACCAGGACTACGGTCGTTCGCCTGGCCCGATTGGTGCTGCGGGACTGGCACCAGGCCGAAGAGGTGGCTCAAGAGGTGATGCTTGAGCTGTGGCGTCACGCCGAGGGATTTGATCCCGCCAAGGGCAGCGCAGAGGGATGGATCGCCGTCATTACGCACCGGCGGGCTGTCGACCGGGTACGAAGCTGCGAAAGATCGCGCCTGCGCGAACACCGGACGGCACCGGCTGTTGACCTGGTTGATGACGGATTTGACGACGCTGTCCTCAACCGCTTCCAGGGTGATCTCGATGCTGAACGACTTCGGCGTTGCCTTACACATCTTTCCCCCATCCAGCGGGACACGATCACGCTCGCCTACTTCGGTGACCACTCCTATGCCCACGTGGCGACTTTGATGCAGCTGCCCTTGGGCACTGTGAAGACGCGCATTCGCGACGGGCTGGCCCATCTGCGAAATTGTGCGCACTGTTCGCTGGGTGACCTCCGCGCCCCGAACGACTGAATCTGTGCTCCGCGAACATGCATGCAAGGCGTGCAGCGGCTCAGTCCGGCGCAGGTCGGCCTTCGACCGTCCCCGCCCCCGGCGATGATGGTGAGCAAGTACGCCGCTAACCTCCGCCGTTGCCCCGGCGGCGGGAAGAGCACCCCGCAGCATCGAAGGTTCTCTGCGCCTTGCCGCCGCCGGGTACGTGGGCTCAGGAGGCTGGTGCCGGCCTACTTGCCGCTGTAGACCGGGAAGGCGGCATGGTCACCGTAGTTCTTCTCCTCCAGGTCGCGCAGGGTGTCGAGGTCCGTCTCGGAGATGTCGAAGTCGATCTCGGCGTTGCTGCGCATGTGTTCGGGATTGGCGGTTTTCGGGAGGGAAACGGTGCCGAGCTGGATGGTGTAGCGGATGCACAGTTGCGGCACGCTCACCCCGTACCTCTCGGCCATCGCGGCAACCGTGGGATTGTTCAGGATCTCGCCGTGGGCGATGGGGGAGTACGCCTCGATGAGAATGTCTTTGCTGCGGCTGTAGGCGATCAGGTCCTTCGGGGTGTTACCGGCGTGGACGAGGATCTGGTTGACCTGGGGTGCGATCACGGCGTGCTCGATGATGTTGTCGAGATCGGCCGGCAGGAAGTTCGAGACGCCGATCGAGCGCAGTTTGCCTGCCTGGTAGGCCTCCTCCAGGGCCCGCCAGGCCTGGAGGTTGCCCTCAGCGTAGTCGCCACCGCGGTAGTCGTCCCACGGCTGCGGGGCGTGGATCAGCATCAGGTCGATGTGATCCAGGCCCAGCGTGGCCAGGGACTTGTCGATCGCGGTGACGGCCCGATCGTAGGTCTTGATCTCGGCGGCAAGTTTCGTGGACACGAAGATCTCGTCGCGGGGCACGACGCCGGCCCGGACCCCTTCACCGACACCTCGCTCGTTGCCGTAGGCCTGCGCGGTGTCGATGTTGCGGTATCCGATCTCGAGGGCCGCCGTGACCGCCGCAGCGGCCCGGTCATCGTCGATGAACCAGGTCCCCAGCCCGAGCTTGGGAATGGTCACGCCGTTGGCCAGCGGGTAGGTCTCGTTCAGGATGCTCATGAGTTCTCCTTGTCGGTCGGCAACTTGCTGTAGTCCTCGTCGGTGACCGGTTCCAGCCACTCGTTGCTCACGTTCTCTCCCGGAATGATGAAGGTGAGGTGGGAGAACCAGGAGTCGGCCTTCGCGCCGTGCCAGTGCTTGGTGCCGGCCGGGACCAGCACCACGCTGCCCGGCTCCAGGCTGACCGGGGCCTCGCCGTCGGCCTGGTACCAGCCGCTGCCCGCGGTGCACAGCAGGATCTGGTCGCCCCCGCTGGACCCGTCACCGCCGTGATGCCTGTGCCAGTTGTTCCGGCAGCCTGGTTCGAAGGTCACGTTGCTGACCGGGACGCTGCCCGGGACCAGCGGGGCCAGATAGCTCTGACCGCTGAAGTACTGCGCGTACGCATCGTTCGGCTGCCCGAGTGCGAAGATCTGCTCAAAAGTACTTTCGTTCATCATGCTTCCTTTGCCCATTTCATGCGATGACACTGGTCCAGTGCTCAGTTCCCGCCGGTGATAAAGTTTTTCAGCACCGTGGTCGCGCCCATGCCGTTGGGCCAGCCGGCATAGAAGGCCAGATGCAGGAGCGCTTCTTTCAGCTCATCGTCCGTGACGCCGTTCTGCCGGGCGTAGGCGAGGTGGAACTCGAGCTGGTCCGTCTTGCCCAGGGCGGTGAGCGCCGAGATCGTCACCAGGCTGCGGTCGCGCCTGGACAGGTCCGTACGCTCCCAGATCTCGTCGAACAGGACGTGGTCGGTGTAATGCACCATGCCGGGGGCAAAATCCCCGAAAGCGTTCTGCCCACCGTTCCAGCCGCGGTGCGTACTTTGGGTGCTCTCGGCCGTGTTGGCGCTGTCGGTGGTGTCGGTCATGCCTGCTCCTAGGAAGCCGGTCCATCAGGACGGATCCATGCAACGCCAAAGTCGTTTGCGTAGGGAGTCTGTGGTGGAGGGTGTACTGGCAGGGCATCCCTCGTCACGACCGCACGCCGTAGCGTTGGGGCCATGAACAACAGGGACGGGGTGCGGGACTTTCTCATGTCCCGCAGGGCGAACCTCACCCCCGAGCAGGCCGGGATCCCCGTGTCGGGAAACCGGCGGGTGACCGGACTTCGGCGCAGCGAGGTCGCCGCCCTCGCCGACGTGAGTGTCGAGTACTACGCCAAGATCGAGCGCGGGAACCTCTCCGGTGTCTCCGACGCGGTGCTGGACGCGCTTGCCCGGGCCCTGCACCTGGACGACGCCGAACGCGAGTACCTCTTCGACCTGGCCCGCGTGGGGTCCGGCGGGGCTGAACCGGTCCGTCGGCGAAAGACGAAGAAATGGGTCGCCCGGGAAAGTCTGGCCTGGGCCCTGAATGCGGTCACCGACGGTCCGGCGTTCGTGCGCAACGGCCGCATGGACATCCTCGCCGTCAACCCCCTGGGCGCGGCCTTCTACGAGTACGTCCTGCAGGATCCCGGCCAGGGAAACCTGGCCAGATTCCAGTTCCTGGACGATCGATCCCGCGACTTCTATCCCGACTGGGACGCCGCGGCCGACGTGACGGTGGCGATCCTGCGGACGGAGGCCGGCCGCGACCCGCACGACAAGCACCTGCACGACCTGGTCGGGGAGCTGTCGACCCGCTCGGACCAGTTCCGGACCCGGTGGGGGGCGCACAACGTCCGGCGTCACGGATCAGGAACGAAAAGTTTCCACCACCACGTGGTCGGCGACCTCACCCTCAGCTTCGAGGGGATGGAGCTGACCACGGAACCCGGGCTCTCGTTCCTGATCTACGCTGCCGAGCCCGGCTCCGAAAGCAGGCACCGCCTGAACCTTCTGGCCAGCTGGGCGGCGACCAGCCGGCAGCAGGAAGGCGCCGACCCCGACGTTCTGGGGTAGAAACAAGCACGTTACGGCTGCGTGCCTGGCCAGGAGAGCGCGTAGCAGCGGGCCCGAGGTCTTACGTCGCAAACGAAGACACGCCGCATGCCCGGTATGTAACTTGAAACGGCGGATCGCCCAGCGGCGGGAGGCCGCGGCCGGCCAATTATCTGTCAGGGAGTCTTGTCGGCCGGGGCCCAACCCACCGCAGGGCCGGCTCTTTGGTGCAGTCAATTCATAGCACCGGATCGATCGGTGGCGACCGACCCCGGCAGGGCGCTCACCGGTCGGGGGGACGCGGGTTCGCGACCAAGATCGGTCCTGCCCGTCGGGTCTGGCCCGGAGCGTGACCGGCGAGACGGTCGAGTGATCTCAACTGGGCCTTGTTGTTCGACGAGGGCTGTCGGGCAGCGGCCGGGCTGCGGCTGGAGGTCGCGGGTGTGGATGTTGTCCCGGGTCGGGCGTCTCATCAGGCGCAGACGAGGTGAGCGCAGCGCTGATCGCGGTGGCCAGCATGTCGCGGGAAAGGGGTTTGGCCACATAGCGGGCACCGGGGACCCAGTCCCGCTCCGGGTGCGGGGGCATGTCCGCAGCGGTGAGGAAGACGACCGGCATGTCCGCGTAAGCGTCGTCCTGGCGTAGTTGCGTCAGGAACTGGAAGCCGTTGAGACCGGGCATGACGACGTCGAGGACGGCCACGTCCGGGACCCGGCGCCCGGCCAGCATCACGAAGGCGTCGATGGCCGAGGCGCAGCCGATCACGGTGTGACCCATTTTCTCCAGCCAGGTCGTTACCAGCAATCGATGATCGGGGTCGTCCTCCAGCACGAGCACGTCGGCCATCCAGTTCCTCCCATCTGTAATCGGCCCGGACGCCTGAATACCTACCTCGGTGCATGCTTCAGCAGGCCCGGGACCCTGTACGGCAGGACGATCTTGCTCGTAACTGAGCCAGGATCTGGTGCTACGCGCGGGAGCAGGACGTTGAGTCAGCCGATCGGAGGATGCGTTGTCCGGGCGGAAGGGGGCAGAAGCCGTTGGTCTTTTCCCCCATGTTCCCGAGATCGTCCAGATCCAGGCGCACCCTTGACGGGCGCTCACGGACTCCGCGATCGGTCCGTTCCGGACCGAACTCATCCTTGGGCGGCGGTCCTGGACCGGACGGACCGAGGTCGAACGCGAGACTGCTTCCGGGATCCGTCAGTTCAACCCCAGGCCTGAGCCGGGCCTCCATCGGGCCAGGGTGCTTCACCACCCCTGAAACCGGTGAAAGTTCTGAGAAGCCATTGCCCACGGCCCGGTTTCTGCTCTCCCCAGACGTGCCCCCGGCTACAGTGCGCCCGTGAATGCGGATCTCGAGCTCACCCGGTGGAGTCTGCTCCGTCAGATCTGGGGCGTGACCCTGTCCGTCCTCGTCCCTCTCCTGATGGTCTCGGCCGTGGCGTGGGCGTTCCTGCCTCCTCGGGTGGTGATCCAGTATTCGGCGGGTCAGGCCGACGGTTCCACCGACCCGACCGTCGCTGTTCTGGCCGTGCCCGGCCTTCTCCTGGCCATCGCGGCGGTCGTGTCGGTATGGGTCGCAGCTGGTCCGGAAGTGCCGTCGAGCCGGTGGAAGGGCTGCTGGATGGCGCTGGTGGTGCTGATCGCCGTCATCCACCTCGCCCTGGTCCTCGGCAGTGTCTAGGCTCTGCCCTTTATGGCGGGAGAGAAATCCAGGGGGAGTACCCGGTCATGCCGGCCAGTTGGGGTGGCCGCCGTCATCAGGTCCGCTCGGGCGGTGGACGTGGCCGGCCGCCTGAGCGCCCGGCGCTTCGTCGGAGTGACGCTCCTGGTCAGCTGGTGGAAGGGTCGGCGACCGTCAGAGCGCTGCGTACCACGGGGTACAGATCACCCCAGCATCGGACGATCTTACCGTCGGCGAACCGGTACAGGACGAGTTCCTGAATCGTGATCCGGCGACCGGTGGGCGCGATGCCACTGAAGGGGCCCGTGTGCGTCCCGCGACCGATCAACCGGGCCGCGACCGTGTCCCGTTCGATCACCAGTTCCTGGAGATCCCAGCGGTAATCCGGAAAACCGGTGCAGACGTCCCTGACCCCGTCGACGTAGCTGGCCAGCCCGTCTACGGGGGCCGACCCACTCACCTGCTCGGAGACGAACTCGTCGAGCTGATCGAAACGCCGCTCGTTGCAGCAGGCGAGGTAGCGCTGATACCGGGCGGCCAGATCGGAGCGTTCGGATCCCATGCCGCCATGCTCACACGACGGCGAACGAACGCAAGTGGCCCGGGGATTTGGCGGACGGACGTGCCGGCCCGGAGCCTTGAACCGAGCCGCCGCGGCTGTTCTGGCCCTACGGCCACGACCTCCCGGGTACGCCTGGACAATGGCGGTGCTGAGGGGAAGCGATGCGTTGTTAGGCCGATCACCGAGACGCCGCGAGGTCCGTCGACGCAGGCCCGCCAGAATGGCTGCGTTCAGTACCCGATCCACAGAGGTGAGACTTGGCCAGATATCTCGTGACCGGCGCGTCCCAGGGCGTGGGAGCCGCAGTTTGCCGCGCGCTTGCCGATGAGCATGAGGTGATCGCGCTCGGCCGCAGCGAGGAGTCACTGGCCAAGACGCCGGCCGAGCAGCGGGTTGTGGCCGACCTGGGCCGGCCGGAGGACCTCGCCGCGCAGTTGCCCGCGCTGCACAGCCTGGACAGCCTGGACGGGTTGGTGAACTGCGCCGGCATGCTGCATTACGGGCGCACCGAGCAGTTCCCGGTCGACCAGTGGCGGGAGCTGATGCACGTCAATGTGGTCGCGCAGGCCGAGCTGACCCGTCTGCTGCTGCCCGCCCTGCGCGCCTCGCGGGGCACGGTGGTCTTTGTCAACTCCGGGCAGGGTCTGTCCGCCTCGGCCGGGATGGGGGCCTATGCCGCGAGTAAGCACGCGCTGCGGGCGGTGGCGGATGCCCTGCGTTCCGAGGAGCCCGAAATTCGCGTCGGCTCCCTGTATTTAGGACGCACGGCAACCGGCATGCAGCGTCAGTTGCAGTCGGCGGAGGGCGGCACTTACGACGAGAGCCGCTATGTGCGCGCCGAAACCGCAGCCGCGGTCATTGCGCAGATGCTGTTGCTCCCCGCGGACGGGATGCTGAGCGACGTGACGCTGCGCCCGCGCGCCTGACCTGCCCATTACCAAAGGACGCCGACCCCGCCGACCGGGGGAGGGCGTCCTTTGGTGATTAATCGGCTTTGTGGAACAAAGGGCAAGTATCCTTTTGAGGAGTCTTGCGCCATTTGCGGCCATGCCGCATGCTCCTCATTGTTGACAATGTTGTCGACGATCAGGAGGGCGCATGGACGTCGTTGTCGCGGTTCTCGGTCTCGGCGAGGCCGGGTCCGAGATCGCCACCGACCTGGTTGCTGCGGGTGCCACGGTCCGGGGCTACGACCCGCGGGTCGGCGTCCTGCCCGGCGTCCTGACCTGCCACAGCGAGGCCGAGGCGGTCCGCGGCGCCGCGCTGGTGCTGAGTCTGAACAGCGCGCGGGACGCCAGCACGGCGCTGGCCAATGCCGGGCCGGAGCTGACCGACGGCACGGTCTATGCCGACCTGAACACGGCCTCTGCGCAGGACAAGGTGCGTCTGGCGGCTCAGCTGCCGCGGGGGCAGTTCGCCGACGTCGCCCTGATGGCGCCGGTACCCGGGCGCGGGCTGCGCACCCCGATGCTGGCGGCCGGGTCGGGGGCCGGCCGGTACGCCGCCCTGATCGGGCCTCTGGGAGCCCGGGTCAGCGTGCTGGAGGCCGGGCCCGGCGCTGCGGCCACCCGGAAACTTCTGCGCAGCGTGTTCTACAAAGGCCTGGCGGCGGCCGTGATCGAGGCCCTCACCGCGGCTGAGAAAGCCGGGTTGGAAGGGTGGTTGCGGGAGAACATCGCGGGTGAGCTGGCCGGCTTCGATCAGAGGACGCTCGACCGCCTGATCGGTGGGTCGCACCGGCACGCTCTGCGTCGCGCGCACGAAATGAGCGCGGCCACTGAGCTTCTCGAGGACCTCGGGGTGACGCCCCGGATCGCCCCGGCCAGCCGGGATCTGCTGGCCGAACTGGCTGAACGGGCCCGGTGGACTGAGGTATCCGGTTCTTCGCCGGGGGGAGCCGGTGACTGACCGCGATCGTCGCCCGGCCCGGAAGCGGGCCCCCGCGCCCCCGGACTCGCTCTCGGACGCCTACGTCCAGCTGCGGGAGCTCATCGTCTCCGGTGAGCTCAGTCCCAATCAGCGGCTGGTGGAGAACGACCTGGCGGCCACTCTCGGGGTCGGCCGGGCGGCGGTCCGCACCTCCCTGGCCCGGCTGGAGCAGGACGGTCTGGTGGTGCGCGAACCGCACCGGGGGGCGCGGGTCCGGATGGTCGGGGAGGCCGAGGCGCTGGAGATCATCGGCGCCCGGGCCGCCCTGGAGGGCCTGGCCGCCCGCGAGGCGGCGCTGCGGGCCACCCGGGACGACGTGCGGGCGATGCGAGACTTGTTGCGCCGCATGACCGAACACCTCCAAGCGGACGATCCGCTGTCCTACTCGGCCGGGAACGCCCGGCTGCACGCCCTGATCCTGGCCACCTCCCATCACGCCACCGCGACCCGGTTGATCGCCGGCCTGCGGGCCCAGATGGTCCGTTTCCAGTACCGGACCGTGCTGGTGCCGGGTCGCTCCACCCACTCCCTGACCGAGCACGCCGCGATCGTCGACGCGATCGACGCCGCCGACCCGGACCGGGCTGAGGCCGCCATGCGGACCCACCTGGCGCACGTCGGCGACACCCTGCGCCTGACCACCTCGGCCCGGGCCCAGCACGTCCCGCCCACCCTTAGGGAGGAAGCAGAACGATGACGGTAACCGAGCACCCGGTGCCGAGTGCGCGCGCCCGCGAACTGGTCGCCGGCGGCTACGACACCCACATCCACGTCGCCCCGGACGTCATGCGCCGTCGGATCGACGACGTCAGCCTGGCCCGCCGGTTCCAGGAGGTCGGCCTGGCCGGCTTCGTGCTCAAGTCGCACTACCTGCCGACGGCCGAGCGCGCCGAGGTGGTGCGGGCCGCCGTGCCGGGCGTGGATGCTCTGGGGGCGATTGCGCTGAACGCCTCGGTGGGGGGCCTGAATCCGGTGGCGGTGGAGCTCGCCGGGCGCACCGGCACCCGGATCGTCTGGATGCCGACCGTGGACTGCCGTAACCAGCGGGAGAGCCAGGCCGAGGCGCCGGAGGGCGCGACCCCGCCGATGTGGGCCCAACTGCAGGCCGAGCTGGCCGAACAGGGCATCATGGCGCCGCCGATCGACGTCCTCGACGAAACCGGTTCGGTACGGGCGGAACTGCGGCAGGTGCTGACCCTGATCGCGAAGTACGACATGGTGCTGGCCACCGGTCACCTGTCCGGGGCGGAGATCCTGGCCACGGTGAAGGCGGCGCACGAGGCCGGGGTGCGACGGATCGTCGTCACTCATCCGGAGTTCACCTCCCAGCGTCTTCCGGTCGAGACCCAGCGCGAACTGACCCGGTACGGCGCGCTGATGGAGCGCTGCTTCACCACGCCGCACAGCGGGAAGATCAGCTGGGAGCAGTGGTACGACCACATCCGCGCGGTGGGTCCCGAGCACTCCCTCCTTTCCAGCGATCTCGGTCAGCCGTTCAACCCGCCGGTCGAGGACGGCCTGGCGCTGCTGGCGGACCGGTTGCTGGACAACGGTTTCAGCGAGGACGAGGTACGGGTGATGGCGGTCGGGAACACCCGCCGGATCGCCGCCGAGAAGGGGAGCCAGGGATGAGTGGACGCAGGTTGCTGGTCGTCGGTGCGCACAGCGCGGACTTCGTCTGGCGGGCGGCCGGGGCGATCGCCCGCAACACCGAGGCCGGGGGTGAGTCGGTCGTGGTGGCGCTCTCCTACGGCGAGCGGGGCGAGTCCGGCGAGTTGTGGAAGCAGGAGGGGCAGACCGAGGAGAACGTCAAGAAGATCCGGCATCAGGAGGCGGAGACGGCGGCCGGGGCGGTCGGGGCCCGGCTGGAGGCCTTCGACCTCGGCGACTACCCGCTGCGGATCACCCCGGAGGCGATCGACCGGCTGGCCGAGCTGATCCGCGACTTCGCCCCGCACGTGGTGCTCACCCATCCGGACAAGGACCCGTTCAACCCCGATCACCCGACGGCCCACGCCGCGGTCGCCCAGGCCCGGCTGCTGACCTCGGGGGCCGGGGTGGAGAGCGGGTTCCGGACCGCCCCGCCGACCGAGTTCCTGGTGTTCGAGCCGCACCAGCCCGAGCTGTGCGGGTTCGTGCCCACCCTCTTCCTGGACATCACCGGCGTCTTCGACACCAAGGTGGAGGCGATGCGGGCGATGGCGGCGCAGCAGTACCTGCAGCAGTACTACGCCGAGCGGGCCGGGCACCGGGGCAACCATGCCCGCAAGGTCACCGGGGACAAGGCGATCCGGCAGGCCGAGGCGTTCCAGCGGCTGGTCCCGAACGTGGTGGGCCGATTGTGAGCAGCGAAGAGGTCTGCCGGGAGCTGGCTGCTCTGGGGGTGGCGACGGTGTACGAGGCGGCCGGGCGCACCGGGCTGATCGACCTTGAGCTGGAACGGCTGGTGCCCGGCACGTCGGTGGCGGGGCCGGCCCGGATCGCGGCCTGCGCGCAGGACGACAACTGGGCCGTCCACAAACTCATGCCCTCGGTGCGTCCGGGTGAAGTGCTCGTCCTGACCATGCCCGTCCCGCGTCCGGTCGCTCTGGTCGGTGACCTGCTGCTGACCCAGGCCCAGGTGGCCGGCGCCGCCGGCGTCCTGGTCGACGCGTCCACCCGGGATGTCGACGAGGTGCGAGCGCTCGGGCTGCCGGTCTGGACCCGGTGGCGGCGGGTGCGGGGGGCGACGAAGGACGCGCCGGGACAGATCGATGTGCCGGTGACCGTCGGGGGCCAGCGGATCGAACCGGGAGATCTGGTCCTGCTGGACGCCGACGGGGCCTGCGTGGTGCCGGTGGCCCGGGTCGACGAGGTGCTCACGGCGGCCCGGGCCCGGCTGGCCAAGGAGACCCGGAGCCGGGAGCGCTATCGGCAGGGGGAGTTCAGCTACGACCTGAACGGCCTGCGGGAAAGGGAGTCCCCGCGATGACCGAGATCCGGCTGGAACCGGCCGTGCTCGAGGTCCAGGGCCTGACCAAGAAGTTCCCGAAGGGGGACGAGGACATCGTCGCCCTGCGGGATTTCGGGCTGCGGGTCGAGCCGGGGCAGTTCCTGGTCCTGCTCGGGCGCAGCGGCTGCGGCAAGTCCACCCTGCTGAACCTGCTGGCCGGGCTCACCACGCCGTCGTCGGGCACGATCCGCTACCACGGCACCCCACTGACCGGGCCGCGCACCCAGATCGGCTACCTGACGCAGCACGACACGCTGATGCCCTGGCGCGACGTCACCCGCAACATTGAGATGCCGCGTGAGCTGCGCGGAGACGACAAGCGGGCGCGTCGGCGGGCCGCTCTGGAGCTGATCGAGCTGGTCGGTCTCAAGGGGTTCGAGAAGCATTATCCCCGAGAGCTTTCCGGGGGCATGCGCCGGCGGGTCAGCCTGGCCCGGATGCTCTGCGGTGAGCCGGAGACCCTGCTGATGGACGAGCCGTTCGGCGCCCTGGACGCCCAGCTCCGGATGGAGCTGCAGGGCGAGCTGCTGCGGCTGTGGCAGGGCAGCGGGCGCACGGTCGTCTTCGTCACCCACGACATCGAGGAGGCGCTGATCCTGGCCGATCGGGTGGTCGTGCTGGGCCGGGTCGGGTCGGTGCTGCTGGACCAGCCGGTCGGCCTGCCCCGCCCCCGCGACCCGGACGAGGTGCGGGTGGAGCCGGGATTCGTGGAGCTGCACCGGAAACTGTCCGCGGCGCTGAAGGCGGGAGCGCGGTGAGCGAGACCGGTCCGGTGCGGGAACGCGCGCAGCGGACGTGGTGGCAGAAGCACGGCCGCAGCACCCTGGTCTGGGGTTGGCGGGCGGTGCTGACCGCGGTCTTCGTCGTTCTCTGGCAGGTGCTTTCGGGGCCCGTGCTGGATCCGCAGTTCGTCAGCTCCCCGGGCGGCATCCTGGCCCGGCTCGGCGACTGGGTGAAGGACGGCACGCTCTGGGACAACAGCTGGATCACGATCAAGGAGATCGTGCTCGGCTTCCTGCTCGGGGCCGGCTCGGCCGCGCTGCTGGCCTACCTGATCGCCCCGGTGCGGATCCTCTGGGACATCCTCGACCCGTTCGTCATGGCCCTGTACTCGATCCCCAAGGTGGCCCTGGCCCCGCTGTTCATCGTCTGGTTCGGGATCGGCACCGACATGAAGGTGCTGCTCGCCGCGGTCACCGTGTTCTTCCTGGTCTTCATCAACACGGCGGTCGGGGTGCACGAGGTGGACCGCGGCCTGGTGGACGCGGTGCGGCTGATGGGCGGGGGCCGCCGGGACATCGCGCTCAAGGTGACCCTGCCCGCGTCCCTCACCGGGCTGCTCACCGGCCTGCGGGTCTCCATCCCGTACGCCCTGATCGGGGCCGTGATCGGTGAGCTGGTCGCCTCCAACCGGGGCCTGGGCTACCTGATCAGCGACTCCTCCGCGAAGTTCGACACTGACGGGGTGTTCGCCACCCTGGTGGTGCTCAGCGTCATCGCCGCCGTGCTGAACGCGCTCGTCGGCCTGCTCGGCCGCCGGGCCAACCGGTGGAAACCACTGGACCCGTGATCGTTCCCGCCCGCATTTCCCGGACCGTCGAACTCGCACTTCCCTGACTGTCGAAGGAGACCTCTGATGCGAACCACCCCCCGTCTCGCCGCCGCCGTCCTGGCGGTAGCGGCCCTGATCACCGCCGGCTGTGCGGACAATGGGTCGGACGCCGCGCCGGCCAAGGGCGCCGACGCGATGCGCCTGAACATCGGCCAGACCAGTGACTCGGTCGCGTTCTTCCCGCTGTTCGTCGCCGAGCAGGAGGGGTACTTCAAGGACGAGGGGCTGCAGCTCGGCGACCGCCCGCGCCTGGGCACCGGCGCGAAACTCGCCGCCGCCCTGCAGTCCGGCAGCATCGACGTGGCCGGTGGGGTGATGACCGACGCCTACAACCTTTACAAGATCAACGACAAGACCAAGCTGATCAGCATCCTGAACAACGAGTACTACGTGGACGTCGTGGCCGGAAGCAAGATCCCGGCCGGTCTGGACGCCCAGCCCCTGGCCGCGAAGGTGAAGGCGCTGCAGGGCAAGAAGATCGGCATCACCGGGCCCGGCAGCGGTACCGAGGCGCTGCTGATCTACCTGCTCAAGCAGCAGGGGATGGACCCGAAGAGCGACATCACCATGGTCAACCTGGGCGCGGACGCCTCCGCCGCGATCGGCGCGCTGAAGACCGGCCGGGTGGACGCGCTGTCGTTCTTCCAGCCGATCGGCCAGCAGGCGGTGGCCACCGGCGTCGGGCGGATCTTCATCTCCCCGGCCCGCGGGGACATCCCGGCGATGCAGGCCGAGACGCACGGCGTCGCCTTCACCACGCAGACCGTGCTCGACCGCAAGGGCCCGGCCGTGCAGGCCTTCATCCGGGCGATCGGGAAGGCCGAGGAGACCATCCACGGCGACCCGGCCAAGGTCACCGAGCTGTTCAGGCAGTACCAGGAGACCCTCGACCCCAAGGCGATCACCGCCCTGGTCCCGATCCTCCAGGCCGAGGTGCCCCCGGAGCCCACCCCGCAGCCGGACGGTTACGCCAAGGCGGCCGCCTTCCACCAGGAGAGCGGGCTGATCGCCGCCCCGCCGGCGTTCGGCGACATCGTGCCCGAGTCCTTCGTCAGCCAGGCCCTGAGCGCGGCCCCCGGCACGCCCACCGCCGGTTCCTGAAGCTGATGAAGCAACTTTTCCTCTCGCCCCGGACTGTCGGCGCCCATCTTTACCGGGCCTACCCGAAGCTTGGGATCAGCGGCCGACACCAGCTCCGGGATGTGCTGGAGAGCCGCAGGACGGATGCATAGCGCCCGCACCGGGTGCCGGCGAGAGGCAGGACGGGAAGATGACCGAGACGGCTGCGCGCTCCGGGCGCCGCCTTCTGGCCTGGGGCGCGGCCGTTCCCGTCGTCCTGCTGGGGCTGGCCTTCGGCGTCCTGGCCGGCTACCGGATGATGGTGCACGACCAGGTGCGGCCGGGCACCCGGATCGTCGGGCTCCCGGTCGGCGGGATGGACGAGGCGGAGCTGAGGGTCGTGGTGGCCGGGTCGCTGCGGGAGAAGATCGAGCGTCCGGTGATCCTCGAGGTCGGGAAACTCGGCACGCAGCAGGTGAGTCCGGCCGACGTGGGGATCCGGCTGGACCAGGAAGCCACCGTGCAGAACCTGCTGAAGGCCGGTCCGGGTGACCTTTTCGCCCCGATCCGCGCGGCCTTCGGATCGCACACCGAGGCCGAGCCGGTGATCGTGGCCGACGCGGAGGCCGGCCGGGCCGCGCTCACCGAGCAGCTGGCCCGGTATCAGCGCCGGGCCCGGGCGGCCGAGCTGACCACCCCCACTCCCGAACCGGTGCTGCTGGACAAGGGAACCACCTCGTACTCGGCCCAAGCTGCCGATGTGGACTACCGTGCCGCGGTCAGTGGCCGGTCGGTGGACGCGGGCCAGGCCTTCACCGCTGTTGAGGCGGCGGTGCGGCAGAGGACGGGCCGGGCCCGGGTGCCGGTCGAGGTCACCAGGATCGGCGCGGCCGGGATGGGGAAGGTCGACCAGCTGATCGGCACCTTCACCACCGAGTAC
This sequence comes from Kineosporia aurantiaca JCM 3230, assembly GCA_000719025.1. Taxonomy (GTDB): domain Bacteria; phylum Actinomycetota; class Actinomycetes; order Actinomycetales; family Kineosporiaceae; genus Kineosporia; species Kineosporia aurantiaca. Next base: position 513,804 of record JODP01000004.1, on the reverse strand, counting down.
CCCTGCTGCGCTCCACGAGTGACAAACATCCACCGGATGGCCGAGATCGTCGACGGCACGGTGGTCGCCCCGGGCAAAACCTTCTCTCTGAACGCCAAATCCGGCCGACGAACGCTCGAGGGCGGTTTCGTGAATGCGCCGGCGATCGCGGACGGGGAGTTGGTGGACCAGATCGGCGGCGGCGTCTCGCAGTTCTCCACCACGCTTTTCAACGCGGTCTGGTTCGCCGGCCTGGACCCGATTGCCCACCAGCCGCACAGCAAGTACATCTCCCGCTATCCACCCGGCCGGGAGGCGACGCTGGACTACGACACCATCCAGAACATCTTCCGCAACACCACCGACGCACCGGTGGTGATCCGCACCGCCACCACGTCGACCTCGGTGACCGTCGGGCTCTACGGGCACACCGGGGATCGGACGGTGACCTCGATCAGCGGTCCGGAGATCCCGCGCAACGGTGGCGGATTCAGCATCAGCGTCACCCGTGAGGTGCAGGACGACGGCCGGAGCGTGAGCACCGACCAGATCGGCTGGGCCTACACCGGCTTTGACTGAAATACTGGTCATTGAGGACGCCCGCGGGCGCCGGTTTGCGTTCGGTGGCCGGTCGCGCCCACGATGTCCGGGTGATGAACCCCAGTCCGCAGGTGCGCGCCGCTGCTCTCAACAACGCCGCCTGGTGCGACCTCGTCTGCCGGTCCCACGAGGTCCGGACGATCACCAGCAAGCAGTTCTGGGTGGCCCTGCAGCGCACCCCGCCGCAGTACCCGGACGCGGTTTCGCTGGTCGAGAACCTCAACCCGGCCGGATTTCTCCGGATGATCCAGAACTCGCCCGGCGCCTCGGTGAAGGACAGTTTCGCCGACCTGGACCTGACCGCAGCCGGGTATCAGGTGCGGTTCACCGCGGACTGGATCGCTTACGAAGCGCCGGACGGTTCCGCGGGCCTACCTGAGGGCTGGAGCGTCGTCAGCGGCGCCGAGGAACTGGCGGCCTGGGCGGCCGCCGGCGGGCTCGTCCACCTGATCAGCCCCGCCCTCCTGGAACACCCCGACGTCCGGATTCTCAGCCGGGGTGGCACGGCCGGGGCGATCCTCAACCGGAGCGAAGCGGTCGTCGGGATCAGCAACCTGTTCGCCCCCGAAGGCGCCGACGCCGTCTGCGTCTGGACCGACGTCATCACTTGTGCCGCATCGCTTTTCCCCGGTCAGGCACTGTGCGGGTACGAGCACGGGGCCGACCTCGAGCACGCCCTGAAGGCAGGGTTCACCGCGGTCGGCCCGCTCCGCGTCTGGGTCAGGCCCTGAGTTCGTAGCGAAAACTTCCGTCCTCGGGGCCGGCCACACGCCGGAGCCCGAGGCGTTCCAGGAGGGCCTGCGAGGCGCGGTTGTCGTGGTCGCAGCCGGCGGTGATCCGTTCCAGGGCCAGCGGGCCGAGCAGGTGGGCCAGGAAGGCGGTCATCGCCTCCGTCCCGAATCCCTGGTTGTGGAAATCGGGGTGGAACTGGAAGCCGACGTCGCCCTCGGTGCCGGAGACCAGGAACACCCCCACTTCGCCGATCATGGTGCCCGACTCGAGGTGCTCGACGGCGTACCCGTGCCAGGTGGCCACCTGACGCTCGTCCAGGGCCTCCTGGCCGGCCAGGTAGCGCATCAGTTGCGCGGTCGTCTTCGGTTCGCCGGGCAGATGCTTGCGCACCCGCGGATCGGCCTGGAAGGCATCGAAGTCGGCCAGGTCGGAGGCTGCGAACCGCCGGACCAGAAGGCGTCGTGTGCGCAGCTCGGTCATGTCGGGTGATTCTTCTCCGGTCCGTAGGGGAAAGCCAAACAGCGGAACCGGAGGACGCTTATGGTCGCGTCCTCCGGTCCGGTACGGGGCTGCTAGGACTTGGTCGCGCTCACCGCCGTCGTGTTGTAGTCGGCGTATGCTCCGCTGCCGTTGAAGACGACCGACAGTCCGGTCGCCGCGCCGAACGTGGAGCTCGGGACGGACCAGGTGTAGGTGGTGCCGGTGGAGTTGGTCGCCGTGGTCACGGTCGGGGTGGCGACGGAGGTCCAGTTCCAGTCGGCGGCGGCTCCTCCGTGACTGTAGAGGGTGACCGCGGCGCTGCTGGTCTCGATCATGTACTCGGCGCCGATGCCGTTGATCGAGTACCCCGTCGTCGCGTTCTGGTCGCTGTCGACGAACACGTGCTGGAACCCGTACGGCAGGTTGAAGGACGCCGAGAAGGTTGTCGTCGTGCTGCCGAAAGTGACTGCGGGGCTGGTGATCGGAGTCGGGTTGGTGGTGGTCACCGAAACCGCGGTGGAGGCCGCCGACCGGGCTCCACCGGCGTCCACGGCCTTGACCGTGAAGCTGTGGGTCGAACCCGGCGTCAGGTCACCGATGTGCACCGACGTGATCGTGTCCGGCACGTCCAGGAGCAGGGAGGTGCCGTCGTAGACCTCGAAATCGGTGATGGCGCCGCCGTTCCCGGACGCCGGGTAGCTCCAGCTGAGTTGCGTGCTGGTGGACGCGGTGCCGGTCGCCTTGGCATTGCCGGGGGCCGACGGGGCCTTCGTCCCGGCCGCGGACGTGGTCACCGAAAGCGCGGGGCTGGCGGCGCTCACGCCACCGGCGTAGTTGCGCGCCTTCACGGTGAACGAGTACGCCGTGGCCGGGGTGAGCCCGGTGACCGCGAACTGGGTGGCGTTCGGGGTGAAGTTCGAGACCGAGCCGAGCTTGGTGGTGCCCCGGTAGACGTCGTAGGCGGCGACCGTGGAGACGCTGCTGGAGGTCCAGGACAGGGTCAGCGAGGTGCCCTTGACCGAGGCGGCCGACGGCTTGGCCGGGGTGGCCGGGGTGTTGGTGTCGGTGACCTGGGAGCCGGTGAGTTCGGCATTCCAGTAGGAAGTGTCCGGAACCGTGTCCCAGGGGTTGGGCAGGGTGTCCGGGGTGACGTAGATGTAACCGGCGTTGTCCTGCTTGGACCGGGCGATCACCGCAGACAGGCTGGCGCTGGGGGTGTCGTAGACCAGTTCGAGGAACTTGTTCGGGTCGCCGTCGGTCTGCCAGGCCGCCGTCTGGTACTGCGACGGGCGGGTGGTGGCCAGGTAGTCGGTGGCCGTGCCCTCAAAGGTCAGCAGGACGTCGGCCGAGTCCTCGTAGCACTGCGGCACCGCGACCCCGGGGTTGACCACGGTCAGGGATCCCGGGTGGTGGTCGTGCACGTACTGGCTGAGCCGGGCGTAGAGGTCGGCATAGGTGGTGCTGCCGCTGGTCGGGCCGCAGGTGTTCATGCCGTCGTCGAAGAAGATCCCGTCCACCGAGGAGCCGTACAGGCTGTACCAGCGGTCGACGTCCTGCTCGGCCTGCACCAGCCAGGCCGTCGTGGTGCTCTCACCGAGCCGGGTCTTGCGGGCCGGGCTGCTGGCCCCGAAATAGCCGGAGTCCACGTAGCCGAGCACCTTGGTGCCGTGCGCGTGGGTGGTCGAGATGACCGAGGCCCAGGCCGGGTCCGCGGTGGCCGCGCCGGGGCCGTTGGACACGTTGGCCACCACGAAACCCAGTGCCGAGCTGGCGGTCTCGAGCTTCGTCCAGTCCGCGGTGCTGCTCGGCGGGATGTAGGCCGGAATCCCGATGTGCTGCTCCAGGGTGGGCGTGGCCGCCTCGGAGGGCAGGGCGGTCAGGGCCACGCCGGCCAGACCGGCGGTTACCGCGAGGGTCACTGAGAAAAGCCGTCGCAGAGACTTTCTGGGGAATTTGTCCGGCACGAACACTCCAGTTGACGTTCGAGGGCGGTGGGGACGGGAACGGCGTCACCTGACGTCCTGATCACGTTAGAGCGAGCGATTCCGCTCATTCAATAGCTTTTGTGAGCAGTTGTGAGCAAAATACGTCCACACCACTGCGCCAGACCTTCGGACGGGAGCCGCCGTGAACCGGCACGCCAGACTCAGCGCCCTGCTCGACCTGATGGGAGAGGCCGGGCACGTGGACGTCGACGTGACCGCCCGGCAGTTGCGGGTCTCCGCCTCGACCATCCGCCGGGACCTGAACTATCTGCACGACCAGCAGCTCGTCACCCGGACCCGGGGTGGCGCGGTGGCCACCACGATCAGCTACGACCTGCCGATCCGGTACCGCAGCGCGAACCGCCACAGCGACAAGGCGCGGATCGGGGCGGCGGCGGCCGCGCTGATCGCCGGGCCGGACGTGGTCGCGCTGAACGGGGGCACCACGACCACCGAGGTGGCCCGGGCCCTGGCCACCCGCGAGCCCGCCGACCCGGCCGACCCGGCCACGGCGGCGCTGACCATCGTCACCAATGCGATCAACATCGCCGGGGAGCTGACCGTGCGCCGGCACGTCAAGCTGGTGATGACCGGGGGAGTGGCCCGTCCGCAGGCGTTCGAGCTGACCGGGCCGCTGGCCGCCCAGACCCTGGACCAGATCAGCTTCGACTGGGCGGTGATCGGCGTGGACGCCCTGGACGGGGAGTCCGGTGCCCGGGCCACCGACGAGGAGGAGGCCGAGATCAACCGGCTGATGGTGAGCCGGGCCCGCACGGTCGTGGTGGTGGCGGACTCCTCGAAGCTGCGGGGCCGGGCCTTCGCCCACATCTGCCCGGCCGGCGCCATCGACGTGCTGGTCACCGACACCGCGGCCGACCCGGCCCGGGTCCGGGCGATCCGCGAGCGCGGAGTGGACGTCGTCCTGGTCTGAAAGAGCCTGATCTCAGCGAGCACTCAGGAGCCGGGCCAGGCTGCGGCAGAGCGGGCGCAGCTCGTCTCCGGCCGCGCGGGTGCGCCCAGGCGTTCCTCCAGCCAGTCACGCAGGACGGCGGACCAGCTGCTCCAGTGCTCGGCGGTGTTCGCCCGCAGCCCGGGGCTGGTGTCGAGGAGGACGAAACGCCTCAGCCAGGTGGGGTTGGTGACCGCGGGCAGGGCCGCAGCCACGCGATCCGGCCGGCTCAGGAAGGGCCGACATCATCGGGATCGACATCCTCGAGCAGATCGACACCATCGACTACCCCGGTGCGACGGTGGCCGACATGGAGGAGACGGTCAAGCGGGTCGGGGCGCTGGACCGCCGGATCGTGTTCAAGAAGGCCGACGTTCGCGACATCGACGCGGTCCGCCAGGCCTGTCAGGCCGGCGTCGCCGAGCTCGGCCCGGTGGACATCGTGCTCGCCAACGCCGGAATCGCGCAGCTCGGCAGCGCCGAGCCGGACCCGATCACGACGTTCCGCGAGGTCGTCGACATCAACCTGGTCGGCGTCTGGAACAGCGTCTCGCCGATGGTGATGAACGAGGTTCTCGGCAAGTACGTCGCCGAGAACCCGGAGGCCGCCAAGATGACCGCGAACCTGATGCCGGTGGACCTGATCGATCCGGTCGACATCAGCAACGCGATCCTGTTCCTGGTCAGCGACGACGGGCGTTACGTCTCGGGCGTGACGCTCCCGGTGGACGCGGGTTTCCTGGCTCGCTGAGGAATCTTTTCCCGAAGCCCGAAAGCCCGAAGGGCCCGGACGTCATTGGCGTCCGGGCCCTTCGGCGTTCGCGGGCCGGTCAGCGAGCGCGCAGTCCGTCGATCATGATCTCGACCAGGATCCCGGCGCCCTGGTCGGCCAGGGCGAGCAGGCCCACCAGGCGGATCACGTCCTGGAAGGTCACGTCCGGCCGCATCGCGCCGCTCGCCTGCGCCGCGGCGACGGTGCTGCCGAGAACATCGACGATGCGATGGTGCAGCTCGGTCAAGGGCGCGCTGCCCTGCTGCGCCTCCAGTAGCCAGCGGTCCAGCGGTTTGCGGACGGCCAGCCGGCGCTGCACCCAGGTGCGGATCATCAGGGTCAGTGCCTGCCAGGGGTCCGGTTCCCGGTCTGCGGCTTCTTGGAGAACGTCGGCGATCTGCCCGTACAGGTGCTCGGCCACCGCCAGGGTCAGGGCCGGCCGGTCTGGGAAGTGCCGATAGAGGGTCCCGACCCCTACCCGCGCGTGCTCCGCGATCGTCTCCATCGGCACCTCGCCACCCTCGCGGGCGAACAACAGCGCCGTCTGGGAAACGATCTGGTCGCGGTTGCGCTGGACGTCGGCGCGCAGTTTGCGCGGCGCGGGCGGGTCGGGCATCACGAACTCCTCAGCAACGAAGTGGAAGAAATTCTTCCGCCTGACGGTTGGGCGAACAAGACGGAAGAAATTCTTCCGTTTTCTCCTGGAGGAGTTCGCTCATGACCGCATCCGCGGACCCGGCTCCGGACGACCGCCGGTGGTGGGCGCTGGCCGTGGTGGCCACCGCCCAGCTGATGGTCGCCCTGGACCTGACCATCATGCTGATCGCCCTGCCCTCGGCCCAGGCCGATCTGGGCATGTCCAGCGGTCAGGGCCGCTGGGTCCTGACCGGCTACGCGCTCGCGCTCGGGGCACTGCTCATCCTCGGCGGCCGCATCGGTGACCTGCTGGGACGCCGCACCACGCTGATCATCGCCACTCTGGGCTTCGCCGCGGCGTCCGCGCTGGGGGGATCGGCGGGGGAGCCGGGCCTGCTGCTGGCCGCCCGGGCGCTGCAGGGCGTGGCCGCCGCGCTGCTGGCCCCGGCCACGCTCTCGCTCCTGCCGATGATGTTCCCGGACCCGGTCGAGCGCGGCCGCGCCTTCGGCGTCTACGCCGCCACCCTCCAGGGCGGCATCGCCATCGGTCTCCTGCTCGGGGGCGCGCTGACCGAGTGGCTGAGCTGGCGCTGGTGCATGTACATCAACGTGCCGATCGCCATCGCGGTCGCCCTCGGGGCCGGGCTCGTGGTCCCGGCCGGCCGGGCCGCCCGCAGCATCGGGCTGGACCTGCCCGGAGCGGTGCTGGCCGGGGCCGGACTCGGCGCCCTGGTGTTCGGGGTCAGCGAGGCCGAAACCGACGGCTGGGGTTCGGCTCCGGTGATCGGCCTGCTCCTGGTCGCGGTGCTCGCCCTGGTGGCCTTCCTGCGGTGGGAGGGTCGGGCCCGGGCCGCCCTGCTACCGCCGCGGCTCCTGCGCAGCCGGGAGCTTCTGGGGGCCAACAGCGCCTTCCTGATCTCCAGCCTGGGGACCAACGGCGCCTTCCTGCTGCTCACCTACCAGGCCCAGTCCGTGCTGGGGTACAGCGCGCTGCGCACCGGCGTGGGATTCCTGCCCCTGATCCTTGTGATCGCGGTTGTCGCCACCCGGGTCACACCCCGCCTGATGCCGCGCTTCTCGCCGCGCACGCTGATGGCCACCGGGCTGGCCGTGATCGGGCTCGGGCTGCTCGCGATGACCCAGCTGAGCGTCGCCGGCGGCTACGTCAGTCAGCTGCTGGTGCCCCTACTCCTGCTGGGACTCGGGATGGGGCTCAGCGTGGGCCCGATCATGCACACGGCCACCCACGTCGAGCGCCCGCAGGACGTCAGCGCGGCTTCGTCGTTGATCCGGGCCGCGCAGCAGGTCGGTGCGGCCCTGGGCACCGCTGTGATCACGACGATCGCGGCCAACTACACGACCGGCGACTCGCTCGCCGAGGTGGTTGACGGCTACGCGGCGGCCAGCGCCTGGAGCGCCGGAATTCTCGCCGTCACCGCGCTCGGCCTGGTGGTGCTGATGCGGGTGCGGGAGCGCGGGAAGCCTGCGGAGGAGCCGGTGACGGCCGGACTCTGAGTCCGACCGTAGCCGTGGCCGGGGACGGATCGGACGATTTCGCCGTCCGGTCCGTCCCGGTGGCCGGAGCGGCTATCGGACGAAGCGCCGGAAGAGATAGAACGCGACGACTACCACCACGATGATCACCAGTACGCGCACGGGCACCTCAAGTCCTCGACGATGGTCCGCTCATCGTGTCCGCCCCACCCACCCGCGGCAAGGTGAGGGGCCGCCCCGGGGCCGGGGGTCCCACTCGCCGGGACGGTCTTCTTACCTGGCGGTATACTTGAAAAGCGAACCAGTCGTGAACTTTCCGTTAAGCAGCGTGTTCGCTGAGTAATGGTGAGGCGTGTCCCGCGACGGGAAAGCACCAGCACCCGTCAGGCACCCGATGGATGCCTCACAGGACTTTCTTCGGACCTCACCAGACTTCAGGAGGCGAAGGTGAGGCAGACCGATGCCGACCCTACGGACGACGAGCAGGCGGGCGCGGTCCCCGTTGACCCAGCTGAACCCACTGAACCCGGTGAGTCAGAGGCGGTTCGGCACGACTTCTCCTGGGTCCTGCTCTGGACGGTCCTCGGCTCGCTGATCCCCGGTCTGGGCCTGATCGCGGCCGGGCGCCGCCGGACCGGTGCGGCCGTGCTCGGCGTCGTCGTCCTGGCCGTGGGCGCCACCGTGGTCTGGGTGCTGCGCGGAGACATCCTGCGCCGCGGTCTGTCCTTCGCGGTCGACCCGCACCGCCTGCTCATCCTGGCCGTTACCGTGATCGTGGCCGGCGTTCTCTGGGCCCTGCTGATCCTGCTCAGCCACGACCAGTTGCGCCGCGAGGCGATCCTCGGCCGAGGTCAGAAGATCTCCGGCTGGGTGCTCGCGGCCGTCCTGGTGGTCGGCGCGGCGGTGCCCACCTACGTCGTGGCCCACGACTCGTTCGTGCAGCGTGACCTGATCAACACCGTCTTCAACAACGCGGACGACGTCGACGCGGACGCGGACGACGCCAAGCCCGACGCGGTCGCCCCCGACCCCTGGGCCGGCACCGACCGGATCAACGTGCTGCTGATCGGTTCCGACGCCGGTGCGGACCGGACCGGTATCCGCCCGGACACCCTGATCGTGGCCAGCATCCAGCCCGCCACCGGGAACACGGTGCTGTTCAGCCTGCCCCGCAACCTGGAGCACGTGCCGTTCAAGAAGGACAGCATCGGCGCCCGGGCCTGGCCCGACGGCTACTACTGCGCGGACAACTCCTGCCTGATGAACGCGGTCTGGACCTGGGCCGAGAGCGGCACCGGCTACGCCAAGTTCCGCAACCCGGGGCTGCGGGCCACCGAGGACGCGGTCACCGGGGTCACCGGCCTGGAGATCGACACCTACGTGATGCTGAACCTCAAGGGCTTCCAGGACTTCGTCGACGCGATCGGCGGCCTCACCCTGGACGTGCACGAGCGACTGCCGATCGGTGGTGACTCCGAGCATCCCTGGGAGACGGTCGGCTGGATCGAGAAGGGCCTGAACCAGAAGATGAACGGCTTCCACGCCCTGTGGTTCGCCCGTTCGCGGTGGAGCACCAGCGACTACGACCGGATGCGCCGCCAGCGCTGCGTGATCGGCGCGATCGCGGAGCAGACCAGCCCGGTCACCGTGGCCCGGCACTTCCCGAGCATCGCCAAGGCGCTGAAGGACAACATGTCCACCGGCATCCCGCAGTCGGACCTGCAGGCCTGGGTCGACCTGGCCACCCGGATCCAGGGCGCCACCACCACCAGCCTGGCCTTCACCGACGACGTGATCGCCAGCCGGGTGAACCCGGACTACGACCTGATCCACCGGCAGGTGCAGAAGGCCATCGACAAGTCCGAACAGGATGCCACCCCGGTCACCGCGAGTCCCACGGCGAGCGCCACCAGTAGTCCGACGCCGACCCCGAGTGCCACGCCCAGCAAGGCCAAGGGCAAGAGCGACCCGAAGAAGACCGAGGACGTCGACCCCGCCACCGCTCAGGACGTCAGCCAGGTCTGCTGAGCCCGGGGAGCCCGGGGATCCGTGCCCTGGGCCTCCCGGGGTGGACCGCCGGATGGCGCTCTCGCGGAGACCTTCCCGTGACCCGAGCGGGCGGTGGACGTGTCATGATGCGCATGCGTTCGTGCAGAAACTCGCGACGCCGGTGGGCTCGAGAGGCCGGTAGCGGATCGCTGCGGTCCTGGCGTAGAGGGTCGGGTTGGCATTGAACGCGAGAGTTCCGGTGGTCCTGCTGGTCGAGGACGATCCCGGTGATGTGCTGCTGGTGACCGAGGCGCTGGAGCGCAGTGAGCACCCGCCGCTCCTGCAGGTGGCCAACGACGGGCAGGAGGCGCTGGACCTGCTGCACGGTTCCGGGCCCCGGCCCGACCTGATCCTGCTGGACCTGAACATGCCCCGTCTGGACGGGCGGGAGACGCTGGCGGCGCTGAAGGCCGACAGGGAGCTGAGAGCCATCCCGGTGGTGGTCCTCACCACGTCCGACGCCGAGTCCGACGTCCTGGCCAGTTATCAGCGGTACGCGAGTTCCTACGTCACCAAGCCGATGGATCTGGACGACATGGAGACCGTGGTCGACCAGATCGGCCGCTTCTACACGGGGGTCAGCGCGCTTCTGCCGCACCAGCCCCGCAACGGCTGACGGTCGGCCAACCCGGACCCAAATTCGCTCAGGCGGAGCGGGCGAGGTCGGCGAGCAGCTCGCGCCGGGCGATCAGGACGTGCTCCTCGGCGACCTGAGCCAGCCTCTCCCGCTCCCCTCCGCGGATCAGCTCGGCCAGTTCCCGGTGCTCGGGAACCACCCGGCGCCGATAGTGCTCGTACCCCAGGCTGATCCGCTGCAGCTGGAAGAGCTGCACCTGGGAGCGCAGGGCGCGCCAGGCCTGGATCAACCGGGCGTTGCCGGCGGCGTCGTAGACCGCGTCGTGGAAGGCCATGTCCAACGCCAGTAACTGGGGCCCGTCGGCCTGCCCGTCGATCGCCTGGCTCATGGCCTCCACGAGCGCGTCGAGGCCGGCCAGCTGGTGGTCGTCGGCGTGGTCCTGGGCCGTGCCGGCGGCGAGCCGGTCGAGAGCGGCCCGGACGGCGTAGACCTCACCTACGTACTCCGGCGTGACCTCGATGATGGTGGTGCCGCGGTGCCAGCCCGAGCGCACCAGCCCCTCCTTCTCGAGCACGCTCAGGCCCTCGCGCACCGAGCCCCGGCTGACGTCCAGCGCGGCGGACAGTTCGACCTCGCGCAGAGCCGCTCCCGGGGCCAGTTGCCCGGTCATGATCGCCTCGCGGATCCGGTCCGCGGAAGCGTCGGCCAGGCTACGTCGGGCGACCTTGGGCAGGGCGTTGATGGCCATGTCCCAATGTTGACATTCGACATTCAGGCTCGGCAAGGTGGTCTCCCGCCGAGGAATGAGGACCCGATGCCCGATCGCCCCGCCGTTCACCTCGCCGTCCCGGTCGACGATCTGCGCGCGGCCCGCACCTTCTACGGAGAGGTGCTCGGGCTCGCCGAAGGCCGCAGCAGCGACCACTGGATCGACTGGAACCTGTTCGGCCACCAGTTCGTCACCCACTTCGCCCCCGAAGCCCACCGGGCCGCCTCGACCAGCGAGGTCGACGGTCATCAGGTGCCGATCCCGCACGCCGGACTGCTGCTCACCGCAGGGCAGTTCGAGGCGCTGGCCGACCGGATCCGCCGGGCCGGAGTCGCTTTCGTGATCGAGCCCTATCTGCGGTTCCCCGGGCAGCCCGGCGAGCAGTGGACCATGTTCCTGCTCGACCCGGCCGGCAACGCCCTGGAGTTCAAGGCGTTCAAGGACGAGTCGCAGGTCTTCGCCCGATGAGCAGGGTTTTGGTGACCGGGGCCTCGCGGGGCATTGGGCAGGCCATTGCCCGGGCCTTCGCCGCTCAGGGAGATCGCGTGGTGGTGCACTACGGTTCCGCGCGGGAGGATGCCGAGGACACGCTGAATTCGCTGGCCGGAGAAGGGCATGCCCTGGTCGGCGGAAACATCGAGGACGCGGCGGAGCGGATCGTCCACGAGGCGGTCGCCGCCCTTGGAGGGCTCGACATCCTGGTCAACAACGCCGCCGTAGCGCCGGGTCCGGGCAACCGCCACCGCATCGACGAGGTCTCGTACCAGGACTGGCAGCGCGACTTCGCCCAGATGGTCGGGGTTGGGCTGATCGGAACCGCAAACGTCACCTATTGTTTCGCGCAGCACCTGATTCAGCGGGGGAGTGGCGGGTCCATCGTCAATGTCGGCTCACGCGGGGCATTCCGCGGTGAGCCGGACTATCCGGCGTACGGAGCGGCCAAGGCCGCCCTGCACGCCCTCGGTCAGTCCCTGGCCGTCGCCCTGGCCCCGCACAACATCTCGGTCACTTCGGTGGCCCCGGGCTTCGTCGCCACCGACCGCCAGGCCGCCAAACTCGGTGGGGTCGAGGGCGAAAACCTGCTGAATCAAAGCCCGTTCGGCCGCGTAGGTACTCCGGAGGAAGTGGCTGCCGCAGTGCTCTACCTGAGTTCGGCCGAGGCCATGTGGTCATCCGGAACGATCCTCGACCTCAACGGCGCCTCGTACCTGCGCACCTGAACCAGGAATGCGCCGGGAGCCGGGCTGATCCAGCCCGGGCGGTACGATCCGGGCCGAGGCTGTGTCCACGACGAGTGACGGGTAGGGGGCAGGCGGTGAGTCAGCGCCCGCTGCGAGCGGACGCGGCGGCCAACCGGGACCGGGTGCTGGCCGTCGCGGCGGTGGTGATCCGGCGGGACGGGCCGGCCGTCCCGATCGCCACGATCGCCGCCGAAGCAGGCGTCGGCGTCGCCACCTTCTACCGGAGCTTCCCCTCTCGGGAAGCACTGCTCACCGCGTTGACCCACCGGTCGATGGAGATGGTGGTGGCCGCCGCTTCCCGGGCCGCCGCCAGTGACAGCACGGCCGTCCAGGCCCTGGAAATGTTTCTCCACCAGACCATCGAGCACGGGGGGCAACTGGTCCTGCCGTTGCACGGAGGTCCGATGCTGATGGATCAGAGGACGGTCGATCTGCGGGCCCAGGTGCGGACCGTCCTGGCCGGGATCCTCGAGCGCGGGCAGCGCGAGGGCACCGTGTCCGACGAGGTCACCGCCGCGGACGTGGTGCTCTTCGGTGCCCTTCTGGCCCAGTCCCTGCCCCACATCCAGAACTGGGACGCCGTGGCCCGGCGTCAGGTGCGGATCTTCCTCGCCGGGATTGCGCTGACCCCGTCCGATCCCAGCTGACCGATCCGGCCGGCCCGTCCTACCGGGCCTAGGCGGCCTAGGCGGCCTAGGCGGCCTAGGCGGCCTAGGCGGCCTAGGCGGACTGGTCTGCTGCCGGTAAGGTCACCCGCTAAGCGGATGAATTCATCCGCTTATTCTGTGAAGCTGCAACCGGCGAACCTGGGCCCACCCCGACGGAGCGATCGATGAGTAGCGAACAACGCCGGCAACTGGACGAGATGCTGCGTCACGGCCCGCTCGACCGGGGCGGCGATCTGGCCGAGCAGCGCGTCGTGTTCGAGCAGATGATGTCCGCCGCGCCGCTGCCGGAGGATGTGGTGACCGAGGCCGGCGCGATCGGTGAGGTGCCCGTCGTCCACATCTCGATCCGGGACGCTTCCCCCACCCCTGGCGTCATCCTGTACTTCCACGGTGGCGCCTACGCCATCGGGACCGCGACGCTGGCCGCTGGTCTGACGTCGGACATCGCGCGCCGGGCCGGGGCCCGGGTAGTCTCGGTCGACTATCGGCGGGCGCCCGAAAACCCTTATCCAGCTGGGATTGAGGACGCCGTTGCCGCCTATCGGGGCCTGCTGACCGACGGGGTGTCGGCGAAGGACGTGGTCTTCGCCGGGGAATCCTCGGGCGGCGGGATCGTGGCCGCGACGCTGGTCGCGCTCAAGGCCACCGACCTCCCGCAACCGGCGACGTGAAGGTCGCTCTGGAGGTGACCCCCGGCGTCCCTCACGTCTTCCCGGCGTTCGCCGCTGTTCTGGACGAGGCCGCCGAGGCCCTCGACTCCGGTGCGCAGTTCATCCGTTCGTATCTGTAACCCCACTCCCCAGGAGAATTTCATGAGCATGGCCTACATCGCCCAGCCCGAGCAGCAGCAACAGCTGGAATGGCTCGACGGCGGCACGCTGGCGATCCTGTTGGACAGTGCCGCGACCGACGGCCAGCTGATGGTCGGGCGCTTCGACGTCAGTAAGGGTGAGGCGCCGCCGTTGCACACGCACACCCGTGAGGACGAGGTGTTCATGCTGATCAGCGGCACGGCGCTGGTCTGGTCCGGCGACGAGGAGATGGAGCTGAAGGAGGGCGGGATCATCTTCCTGCCCAAGAACGTCCCGCATGCCTATCGCATCACATCCGCGAAGGCCGACCTGCTGATGATCAACACCCCGGGCGGGATCGAGGGGATGTTCCGGGAGACCGGCCGCGACAGGTCCACCCCGCGCCCAGAAGGTTTCGCGGTGACGCCGAAGCCCGAGGTCTCGGAGAAGTACGGCAGCGTCATCGTCGGTCCTCCGCGCTGACCCCTGGGGCGCGAGGGGAGCTCGCCGACGGCGGTCGCGGCTTCCGGTATCTAGGCCTACCGTCACGATGTCCTGGTTCTTCGCGGTGCGCGTCGGGCTGCTGATCGGCTGAGCGGCCCGACGGTCACTGCGATCGCCGGCCCCCCACCGTAGGCAAGAAAAAGGAAGCACGATGACGCTCTCCCCGGCGAACGGCCCTCAGATTCCGGACGCCACTCACCCGATCTACATCCTCGCCATGGATCACCGCGACTCCCTGGCCAAGCAGGTCTACGACATCCCGGGTGACCTCACTCTGGCCCAGGCGGCACAGATCTCTGACGGCAAGATGCTGGTCTTCGAAGGAGCCGCGGCCGCGCTGGGCGATCTTCCCGCGGCGGGCCGGCCCGGCATCCTCGTCGACGAACGCTACGGATCCGCCGTCGCCCGCGCCGCCCGGGAGCGGGGCTTTGCGCTGATCATGCCGATCGAGCGGTCCGGACGCCCGTTCTTCGAGCTGGAGTTCGGCGACTTCGGCTCGGGCACCTGGCTCGAGCACGTCGAGGCGTTCGACCCCGACTACGTGAAGGTCCTGCTGCGCGACAACCCGGAGTTCGACGCGAAGGATCGCCAGGCTCAGCAGGAGCACATGGCCGCGGTCAGCCGGGACCTGCGCAAGGCCGGCCGCAAGCTGATCATCGAGCTGCTGGTGCCCGCCGCCGGTGAGCAGAAGTCGACGGACAGCGACGCGTACGACCGCGATGTCCGCCCGGCCCTGACCGAGCAGCTGATCCGCGAGTTCCACACCGCGGGCGTGGAACCGGAGATCTGGAAGCTCGAAGGGTTCGAGACCGCCGAAGCCGCCGAGAAGGTCGCCGCCGTGACCCGGGAAGGGCAGCGCGACGACGTCCGCTGCATCGTCCTGGGGCGTAACTCCAGTGAGGAGCACCTCGACACCTGGCTCCGAACCGCCGCACCGATCGAGGGATTCGCCGGGTTCGCCATCGGCCGCAGCATCTGGGAGCAGCCCCTGATCGACCAGCTCGCGGGCAAGATCGACGCGGACGGCCTCAGGTCCGCGGTCAAGGCCTCGTTCACGCACTACGCGAAGGTGTACGACGCCGGCCGGTAGTTCCGCTTCCGGGGACCCGAGGATTCCCGGAAGTTTCGGTTACGGCTTGATGGGTGTGCCGGTCTCCTGAGAAAGAGACCCTGCACCCGGAAGGCCGACATGCGTCACACCTCTCCTGCCCGCTCCACCCGCACCCTCGGAATCGCTCTCGCCGGAGGGCTGGCCATCGTTATGGCCGGCGGGGTTGCCACCGCGTTCGCGGCTCACCGGGAGGGTCCCCGGCGAGACGCGCCCTACGCGCTGGCAACCCCCGGTGCGCATGAGAGAAGCCCAGGTTCCAAGCACCATCCGCATTCCCCGAAAGCGACGCCCACCGTCTCGGCGTCCACAAGCCCCTCGCCGATCAGCAGTATTCCCCCCGCCACCAGCCCGACGTCCACGGCTCCGAAGCCGTCGCCCGCGCAGGCGTTGTACGGAAGTGTCGTGGACGCCGTGGACGCGGCTCCGCCGAAAGACCGGGCGCCCGCAGCGCTGCCCAAGCGATCCGACGGCACGGTGACCGCGGCGGCGGGTGTCTACCAGGGGCCGCAGGCGGGGTTCATTGGCGGCCAGTTCGTGATGATGCACCGCGGTGACCACGTGACGCTGACCGGGCACGGGTACGTGCGGCTGCGCTACGAGATCGCGTGGTTCAACCGGCCCGGAAATATGGTGATGCCGACCTGGACGGGGCTGGCGGGCGAGCTCTTCCATGTCGCCTCCGGCGGCCAGCGCCGGATGGACGACGTGAAGCCCGGGGCCGATGCGGCGTACACCTGGATGGGGGCACCGGTTGCGGGCAGCAGTGGGCCCGCCGCCGGCTATGTGGTTCTGCCCACCGGGGCTCAGCAGATGTGGCAGAACGAGTTCTTCTATCTGGACGGCACGGTCACGCTGAACAACAACGAGCGGGGCGCGGACTACAACATCACCGCCACCCCGATGTCCTGGGCCGACGTGGAGGCGGACATCACTACGCCGATCCCGGCGGATCCGGTGGCCAAGGGATGGGTTCGCTATGGTCTCGTGCGGGACAGTGGCGGCGAGGACGCGCCGGTGCCGCAGTACCTCACCCGGGCCCAGCCCGCCGATCCCGCTCAGGTGGCGCAGAAATCGGACGTCCTGAAGTAGCAATCGGATGGGTAGGGCGATGCGGAGCGAACTGCTCACTCCCGTTGAGGTGGTCAGGGCCGCCCAGGCCGGTGATCAGCGGGCGCTCGAGGAGCTGATCGGGTCGCATCTGCGGTTGCTGTACAACGTCGTCGGGCAGGCGCTGGAGGGGCATGCCGATGTCGACGACGTGGTGCAGGACACGCTGGTGCGGGTTGTGCGCAACCTGCCCTCGCTGCGCGATCCGGCCCAGTTCCGGCCCTGGCTGGTGGCTATCGCCGTGCGGCAGGTCCGCACCCGGCTCCAGGACCGCAAGACCTGGCAGGGCCGGCACCGCTCGCTGGCCGAGGCCGAATCCGCGGCGCAGCCGGACTTCACCGAGCTGACGGTGTTGCTCCTGCATCTCGAGGGGCAACACCGTCAGGCGCTCGAGGCCGGAAGATGGCTGGACCCGGGTGAGCGGGAACTCATGTCCTTGTGGATGCTCGAACTCGCCGGTGAGATGACCCGGGCCGAGATCAGCGAGGCCCTGGGCATCAGTGGCGTACACCTGCGGGTCCGGCTGCAACGTCTGCGCTCTCACCTGGAGGACGGGCGAGCCATCGTGCTCGCCCTGGAGCGAAAGCCTCTCTGCTCGAATCTTTCTCAGGCGACCGAGGGCTGGGACGGCGTACCCGTCCCGTTGTGGCGCAAGCGACTGGCCCGGCACCTGCGGGACTGCCGGACCTGCTCACCCGCGTCGGCGTCCCTGATTCCCGTCGAGAAGCTGCTGGGTGGGCTGATGCTCGTTCCGGTCCCGGTCGCGCTGGCCTCGGCCTGGATGGCGAAGGTCACGGCGGCCGGATCCTCGGCGGCGGGCGGATCCGGAACCGGTCTGGTCGCCTGGATCGGACAGAGCGCTCTGGTCAAACCCGTTGCGGTGGTGATAATTGCGACCGGGACGGTGGCTGGGGCCGGGAGTACCCTGTACGTGACCCACCACCGGCCGGAGGTCCCAGCAACGGCGACTCCCACTGCGCAGGTGCCGCAAACGTCCTCTGCTGTGATCGTTCCACCCACCACCACCTCAAGGAAGCCTCCGGCGAAAGCCGTTTACGGAAGCATAGTCGATACTGTCGATGTGGCGCCGCCGAAGAACCGTCGTCCGCAACGGCTCCCGAAGCGTCCGGAAGGGACGCTGCGCATTCTGGACAGCCAGGACAACGACCCGCGCCCGGACGTCGTGAACCTGATTCACCGCGGAGAGAACGTCACCTACCAGGGGCGCGGGTACCTCATGGTGGAGTATCAGCTCTCGTTCACCCAACGCTCCGGCCGTCTCGTCCTTCCGAGCTGGACCGGACTCCAGGGCAGGTTGTTTCATGTTGCCTCCGGCGGTGGGCGGCGGATGGACGACACCGTTCCCGGCGCTGCCGACACGGATACCTATCTCGGTGACCCGCAGTACGGATACGACGTCCTGCCGTCCGGCGCCCAGCAGATGTGGCAGCACGAGTTCTACTACCTTGATGGGGAAGTCACCCTCAACCAGAACGAGCGGGGCGCCGACTACAACCTGTACGTCCACATTTCCTCGTGGTCGCAGGCCCACGACGACATCTTCACCGCACCTTCGGCGGGCAGAGCGATCCGGTACGGCCTGACGCGGGACGACGGGACGGACGCGGCGCCGGTACCGCAATATCTCACCCGTGGGCATCCGCTCGACCCCGCCACCGTCCGGCGCGTCAGCCGTCTGGCCGGGGCCAGTAGAAGATCAAATGCTATTCACAGGTACAGCTGGCGATTCGTGGCCGACGGTAGCGAAGCTTAGGCCTAGCGTGACGGGCGATATCGTCAATCGGGGGAGTACCCATGAACGAGTCGCAGTTCGATCACGAAACATCCCATCAGCACGGGCATCGTCATCATGAGCCTGGCTCGCCCGCCTTCCTGGCCCGCCGACGCTTCCTGACCGGTGCCTTCGCGGCGGCCGGAAGTGCTGCCTTCGCCACCATGATGGCCGCTCGCGCATCCGCCTCGCCCTCAGGGGAGGCGCTGACCGCCGCTTCGCCGTCGCCGACTCCGACCGGTAGTCCGGGCGGCCCCGGCGGACCGGGCGGACCGGGTGGACCGGGTGGACCGGGCGGACCGGGTGGGCCGGGCGGTCCGGGGGTCAGGGATGCCTTCACCGGCGTGACGACCGACGGCACGGTGGTTCCTGACCTTTTCGGCATTCACCGGACGGGTGTGAAGACCAGGGGCGTGATGTCCGCGGCCAACACCTGGCTCAGTTCGCTTACCCCGGCGCAGCGCGAAGCGGTTGTCTTCCCGGTGCAGACCACGGATTACACCCAGGACCAGTGGCGTCGGTGGACGAACGTGGACGGCGATCGGGACGCGGGTCTGAGCCTTCAGGACATGACGGACCCGCAGCGGGCCAAGGCGCTGGACATTCTCCGGGCGGGCATGAGCACCCAGGGACGCAAGAATGCCGACAACATCCGGCATCTCAACCTCTACAGCGGACAGCTCGCCCACCTGACCGACCGGTTCAACGACGAGCTGTACTGGATGATCATCCTGGGGACGCCCTCGGCGACGGAGCCCTGGGGCTGGCAGTTCGAGGGCCATCACCTGATCATCAACTACTTCGTCCTTGGCGACCAGGTCGTCATGACACCCACTTTCATGGGCTCCGAACCCACGATCGCCAACTTCGGCCTGGACAGTCCCTACGAGGGGACGAAGGTACTGCGTAAGGAGCTCACCGCCGGGTTTCGTCTGATGCGTTCTCTCACCGCCGAGCAGCGAGCGGTCGCCATCGTCCAGGGTTCTCCGAGCGATCTGGTCGCCGGAGCCTACGCGGACAACGCGGTCATTCCCTACGAGGGCATCAATGCCGGTGATCTGACGCCTGCGCAGCGGACGAGGCTGTGGAAGCTCGTCGAGCTGTACGTCGGGAACGTCGACAACGGGCAGGCCAAGCTCAAGATGGCCGAGGTCGAGCAGCACGTGGCGGAAACCTGGTTCTCCTGGCACGGATCCACCGACGAGGACGCGCCCATCTACTACCGCGTCCACAGTCCCGTGCTGCTCATCGAGCTTGACTGTCAGGACCTCGGACCGGTCGGGCAGGCGGCGGGATGGCCGGCCGGCATGAGCCAGCAGCATGTGCACACCATCATCCGCACCCCGAACGGCAACGACTACGGAAAGGATCTCCTGGCCCTGCATCTGGCCCTCGACCACTGACCGTACCTACGCCGGCCCGGTGGCCGGGTACCGGCCCGCCCGGACCTCCTCGAGGAGGGACTCCTCGCCCGGCTTCCAGCCGAAGGTGGAGCGGGCCTTGGCGGTGGGAAGCCGACTGCTCGTTGTCATGAGCCGCACGCCCGGTCCCATCTTCTGCTCGGCCACCGCGAACGGCACCGAGACCACCGGCGCACCCGTCACGCTGCCGATGGCCTCGGCCAGTTCCTTGAAGGAGAACGGCACGTCGCCGGAGGCGTTGAAGGCGCCCGGGGCCGGGGTCGAGAGCGCGCGAAGGTACAGGTCGGCCAGGTCGTCGACGTGGATCGGGTACCAGACGGTGCTGCCCTCACCGATGTACGTGGCCGCGCCGTTGGCCTGGGCCGCCCGGACCAGACCGGTCACGAGTTTGGTGCCCCCACGACCGAAGATCAGGGACGCCCGGATCGCGGTTCCGGTGATGTCCGGGTTGCCCAGCACGATCTTCTCGGCCGCGGTCTTGAACGGCTGGGCGCTGACCTCGGGCAGGACGGCGTCCTCGCTGGTGTCGGTGGCGTCGAAGCCGTACACGATGCCGGTGGAGGTGTAGAGGACCGGTTTGGCGGTCCGGGCCTGGGCCGCCCCGTCCACGAGAGCGGCCACGGCGGACAGTTCGGTGGCCACCGCCTCTTCGGTCGCGGAGTAGTCCACGGCAGCGTGGATCACCGCGTCGGCCGTATGCGCACTGTCGCGCAGGAGATCGGTGTCCTGCAGGGACCCCCGGACCGTCCGGACGCCGGCTTCGGCCAGCACCCGCTCGCTGTCGTCCGACCGGGCCAGGGCCAGGACGTCGTGACCGGCTCCGAGCAGGTGCTGGACGAGAACCGACCCGAGATACCCGGTTCCGCCGGTGATGAAGACCTTCACGAGAGTTCCGTTCTGCCGATGTACGTCTGACGGCTCCCAAGCTAAACTCTGACATGAGTGTCAAGGTCAAGGCGGAGGATGCGGCAGGATGAAGATCGGTGAACTCAGCCGGGCGGCCGGGGCCAGTGCCCGTTCTCTGCGTTATTACGAGCAATTGGGCCTGATCTCGGCCGACCGGCAGCCGAACGGCTATCGGGAGTACGACCAGGCCACCGTCGAAACCGTCCGGACCATCAAAATGCTCCTGGACCTCGGATTCCCGATGGAACTGATCGAAAAGGTCCTTCCGTGCACCGGTCCGCAGGACGGCCCGGCCCAGGACTGCTCGGCCCTCACCCAGCACATCGCCCAGATCCGGGACGAGATCGACTCGAAGGCCCGGCGTCTGCTCGAGACCAGCGACACCCTGACCGCCTTCCTGGTCCGGAGCAGCGGGACCGAGGTCCGTGGACAGCGTGGACAGCACTGAGAACCGGGCCGACGTGCGCGACTTCCTGGCCGGTCGCCGGGCCCGCCTCACCCCTCGGGACGTCGGCCTGCCGAGCACCGGCCGGCGCCGGGTTCCCGGCCTGCGGCGGGAAGAGGTTGCCCTGCTGGCCGGGGTCAGCACCGAGTGGTACACCCGGCTCGAGAAGGGGCACATCGTCGGCGTGTCCGCCTCGGTGCTGGACGGAGTGGCCCGGGCGCTGCGGTTCGACGATGAGGAGCGCGACTACCTGCACGAACTCGCCCGGGCGACCCAGCCCCGGCGCAACCCGGACGGGCCTGCGACGCAGACGCAGGCGCTGGTGCCGTCGGTGCAGTGGATGCTCGACTCGATGACCATGTCGCCCGCCTTCGTCACCAACGGTCGCTGGGATGTGCTGGCCAGCAACGCCCTGGCCCGGTCACTGTTCTCCCCGCAGCTGGAGAGCCCGTTCAGCGGTGAGCAGGTGAACGTCGCGCGCTACCACTTCCTCGATCCGGGCGCCCAGGAGTTCTACGCCGACTGGGACGCCACCTCCACCATCGTGGTCGCGCTGCTGCGAGCGGAGGCCGGACGTCACCCGGAGGACAAGGTGCTCCGCAAGCTCGTGGAGGAGCTTTCCCTGCTCAGCCCGGCCTTCCGCACCCGCTGGGCCGCGCACCAGGTCAGGATGCGCAACAGCGGCCGTAAGGCCTTCCGGCATCCCGTCGCCGGCACCATCGCGCTGGATTACCACACGCTCGAACTGCCGAGCCCAGCCTCAGCGGGTCAGCTCCTGACCATCTATGCGGCCGAGCCGGGCTCCCCCGCCGAGGACCAGCTGCGCCTTCTGGCCGGTCACGACCGCTCGGACGCCACCCCCAGGTAGTGCCCCAGGTTCCGCTCGACCTCCTCGGCCCCGAACTCGGCGAAGAGCTGGCCGAAGACGGGACCGCGGGCCTGGAACCCGGGCCAGCTGACCGCCCCGGTGAACTCCGCCCAGGAGACCCGCAGATCGGCCTCCGGCGGCAGGGTGGCCCGATTGATCTGGGCCTTGACCCCCAGAACGGACTGCCGGTCGAACCGGGCGATGCGCTCGGCCAGAGCGTCCACGAAGGCGTCGAGTTCGCTGTCCGGGACGGCCCGGGTGATCCACCCGTAGCGTTCGGCGCGGTCGGCGTCGTAGTCCTGGCTGGTCAGGAGCACCTCAAGGGCCCGATCGCGGCCCACCAGCCGGGGCAGGCGGTCGCCGCCCCCGCCGGCCGGGACCAGACCGGTGCCCACCTCGGGCTGACCGAAGATCGCCTCTTCCCGGCTGGCGTAGCGCAGGTCGAAGGCCAGCATGAGTTCCGCCCCGCCGCCGCGCGTGCGGCCCCGGATCGCCGCGATGCTGACAAACGGCGCTCCGGCCAGACGCTGCGCGACATCGAGGAAGAGCGGGGTCAGGTCGGGGCCGGTCTGGGCCACGAATTCGGGGAACTGGGCGAGGTCGGCGTGGTTGTAGAAGTACTCCGGGGTGCCGCTGTCGAAGATGACGACGCGGGCCTGCTCATCGCGGCTCAGGTCGTCGAGCACTTGGGAGAGCTCGGCGACGGTGTCGGCGCCGACGACATTGAAGGGCGGGTTGGTGAAGGTGACCCGTCGGATCGTGGGGTTGACGTGCTGAACAGCGAACTGGGACATGGGTTTCCTTCGGGAGAACGGGCAAAGCATCTGGCGCGGTGGGGCCGCCATTGAGGACGATGCAACCCGGCTCCCGGAGGAGGCACCAGCCGGTGTTTATAGGGGTATAGGAAAAACCTGCCTGCGCCTCGGGGCGCGCACCCGGGGTGACCGTGGTTGGGTGGCCACGGTCTACAAAGGGAGCAACCGTGACCCAGGAACCGCACGAGATCGATCCCCGCAACAACGTCGAATCACAGCAGGCGGAGTCGGGGGCCTCGCAGACGGGCTCACGCTCCGGCGGCGGCGCCATCTTCTCGGGAGCCCGCGAGGCGGGTTCCGTCCCGGGACAGCCCGACCCGAACGACGGTGACCCGGATTCGGGTGTGGGCGCCGGAAACCCGCTCGCCGGGGTGCTGATCGATCCCGCCGATGCCGAACAGGCCGTGGCGGGCGACGAAGGTCCGGAGCACCCCGGCCGTCGTTGACGTTCGCCCTAGCGAGGCATGGAAAGAACCTGCCTCTCGCCCTGCTGCTCGCCCGGATGCAGCCAGCACGCAACCTCGCGCTCTTCCGTGGCGAGGGCGGGCGGCCCCAGCACCGGAAGCCGGCTTCGGCACTTGTCGAAGGCCTGCGGGCAGCGGGGATGGAACGAGCAACCGGTGGGCATGGCGCTCAGGTCCGGTGGGGAGCCGGGGATGCCGGTCAGCTCGCGGCGAGGACCGCGCAGGGGCGGGAAGGAGCCCAGCAGGCCCGCGCTGTAGGGGTGCAGCGGGTCGGTGTAGAGGTCCCGGGCCGGACCCTGTTCCACGATCCGGCCGCCGTACATGATCGCGATCCGGTCCGAGAACTCCACCAGGAGCGAGAGGTCGTGGGTGATGAACACGACCGAGAAGCCCATCTGTTCGCGCAGCACCACCAGCTGGCTCAGGATCTGCCGCTGCATGACGACGTCCAGCGCAGTGGTCGGCTCATCCATGATCACCACCTCGGGTCGCAGGACCAGGGCCATCGCGATCATCACCCGCTGGCGCATGCCCCCGGACAGCTGGTGCGGGTAGCTACCCAGACGTTCGGCCGAGATCCCCACCAGATCAAGCACTTCCCGAACGCGAGCGGCCTTCTGAGACCGGGTGAGAACGGGTTCGTGCGCGGTCAAGGCATCGGTCAGTTGCGCGGCGACCGTGTGGACGGGGTTGAGCGAGTTCATCGCACCCTGGAAGACGATTGCTGTACGGGCCCACCGGAAGGCCCGCAACTGCCGGTCGGTCAATTTCAGGACGTCGAACGGCTCACCGTTCTGTGGGTGGTAGATCACCTGTCCTCCGGTGATCACCCCGGGCGGAGGCAGGAGCCGGGTCACCCCATAGGCGAGGGTCGACTTCCCGCTGCCGCTTTCGCCGGCCAGGCCCAGTACCTCCCCGCGGTGCAGCGTCAGGCTCACATCGCGGACCGCCCGGACCCCACGCGTCCCTAAGCCGTAATGGACGGTGAGATTGCGGATCTCGAGGACCTCGTTCACGGGCGGGCTCCTTCCGGAAGCGTTGTCTCGTCGATGACGACGGGGGTGAAACCGATGCGCATGTGGACCTTCCGGCCCCGCCTGGTTCGCACCCGGTCGGATCCGGAACTGCGCAGCCGCGGGCTGACGAACTCGTCGATGCCGAAATTCATCAGGGCGAGCGCGGTCCCGAGTAGGGCGATGGCCAGGCCGGCCGGGACGAACCACCACCAGGCGCCCTGGGCCAGGGCCTGCTGGCCCTGGGCCCAGAACAGGATGGTGCCCCAGTTCCAGGCCGATACCTGGGAGATGCCGATGAAGGCCAGGGTGATCTCGGTGAGTACGGCGAAGATCACCGTGCCGACGAATCCGGAGGCGATGATGGCGGTCAGGTTGGGCAGGATCTCCACCCCGATCACCCGCCAGGTCCTCTCCCCGGTGGCCCGGGCCGCCTCGACATAGTCCCGGTGGCGCAGCGAGAGGGTCTGGGCCCGCAGCACCCGGGCGCCCCAGGCCCACGAGGTCAGGCCGATCACCAGGGCCACGACCAGGTTCCCGGTGTCCGAGACCGAGGTGATGATGATGACCAGGGGCAGGGCCGGGATCACCAGGAACACGTTCGAGAGCATCGAGAGGATCTCGTCGGCGGTGCCGCCCAGATAGCCGGCGGTGACGCCGACCAGGACCGACAGGGCGGTGGCGACCAGTCCGGCGACCAGTCCGACCTCCATCACCCCGCGGGTGCCGACCAGGACCTGGCTGAGGATGTCCTGGCCCAGATGGGTGGTGCCGAACCAGTGCCGCCAGGAGGGGCTCTGGAGAATGTCGTTGCTGCGCGCGTCCGGGTCGGACGGCGCGATCCAGGGCCCGATCACGGCCAGGACCAGGTAGACGGTCAGGATGACCAGGCCGGTGGCGGCCTTGGGGTTGGCGACGAACCGGAAACGGCGGCGGGCGGCCATCTCAGCCCTCCTTGCGGGTGCGGGGATCCAGCAGTAGATAGGCGACGTCGGCCAGCAGGTTCGCGACCAGCACGGAGATCGTGATGATCAGGAAGATGCCCTGCATGAGGGGGTAGTCCTTGGACTGCACGGCCTGGAACAGCTGGTACCCCAGACCCGGGTAGGAGAAGACGATCTCGACCAGCAGGGTGCCGCCGACGATGAAGCCCAGGGACAGGGCGAACCCGGAGATGTTCGGCAGGAGCGCGTTACGGGCCGCGTAGCTGAGGGCGACGCGTCGCTCGGGCAGGCCCTTGGCGTGGGCGACGGTGATGTAGTCCTCCGCCGCGACCGTCACCATCATGTTGCGCATGCCCATGATCCAGTGACTCATCGACGTCACCAGGATGGTCGCGGCGGGCAGCAGGCTGTGGTGCAGGGCGTTGCCCAGGAATCCGGGATCCAGGCCGGGCACCAGGCCGGGGGAGTAGCCCCCGGAGGAGGGGAAGAAGCTGTCCGGACCGGTCAGGACGGCGATCGCGACCAGGCCGAGCCAGAAGTAGGGGATCGAGGACAGGAAGGTGGTCAGCGGCAGCAGTCCGTCCACCCAGGAGCCCCGCCACCAGCCGGCCGCGATGCCCAGGCCGGTGCCGATCAGGAAGCTGAGGACGGTGGTGACCCCGACCAGGGCCAGGGTCCAGGGCAGGGCGTCCCCGATCACGGTCGACACCGGGGAGGGGTAGAAGGTGAACGACAGCCCGAGATTGCCGTGCAGGAGCTCGTTCCAGTAGCCGAGGTACTGCTGCCACAGGCTCTTGCCGGTGTTCAGGCCGAACAGCGCGTACAGCGAATCGATCGCCTCGGCGCTGATCCGGCCCTGGCTGCGGGCGATCAGGGACTGGACCGGGTCTCCGGGCAGGACGCGGGGGATGAAGAAGTTCACCGTGATCGCCGCCCACGCGCTGAGCAGGTAGAAGAAGGCCCGCTGAAGCAAGAAACGCATCAGGCCACCCCCTCCCGCACCGACGAGGTGTCGTACAGCCAGCAGGCGGCCCAGTGCCCGGGCCCGTCGCCGATCTCGAAGTGTGGTGGCAGCTCCTCGGCGCAGCGGGGCATCACGAACGGGCACCGCAGATGAAAGCGGCAGCCCGAAGGCGGGTCGATCAGGCTGGGCGGCTCGGCATTGGCCGGCCGGGAGCCGGGTCCGTCGCTGGGGGCGGTGATCCGGTCAGGGTCGGGAGCGGAGTCGATCAGCAGCTGGGTGTAGGGATGCGCCGGGTGCTGGGTGACGGTCTCCGAGTCGCCGCCCTCGACCATCCGTCCGGCGTACATCACCAGCGTCTCGTCGGCGAAGTAGCGGGCCGAGGCGATGTCGTGGGTGATGTAGAGGATGGCCAGGTCCAGGCGTTCCTTCAGATCGCGCAGCAGGTTCAGGATGCCGAGCCGGATCGACACGTCCAGCATCGACACCGGCTCGTCGGCGAGCAGCGCCTCGGGGTCGGCGCCGAGCGCCCGGGCGATGGCCACCCGCTGGCGCTGGCCCCCGGACAGCTCGTGGGGGAACTTGTCCAGATAGCGCTGCGCCGGGGTCAGGTGGACCTGCGCCAGCAGCGCCTCCAGGGCCTGCTCCAGGTCGGCCCGGGTGGAGCCGGCGTTGTCGTGGATCCGCAGTGAGCGGGTCAGGTGGTGCCGGACGGTGTGGACCGGGTTGAGCGAGGCGAACGGGTCCTGGAAGATCAGCTGGACCCGGCGGACGTAGGCTCGAAACCGCCGTCCGCCGTGGACGTTCACCTCCGCCCCGTGCAGCCGCACCTGGCCGGAGGTTCGGCTGTGCACCTGGGCGAGCAGGCGGGCGACGGTGGACTTGCCCGAGCCGGACTCCCCGACCAGCGCCGTCACCCGGCCCCGGCGCAGCACCAGGTCGACGTCCTCGACCGCGTGGACGCTCCGGGGCCGCCGTCCGGTGAGCAGATCGGCCGGACTCCGCCGGACCGGGAAGTGCTTGGTGAGCCCGGAGGCCTCCAGCACGACCGGCCCGTCGGCGTCCTTGCTGTGCATGTTCTTTCTCATGACCTCAGGTGATTTCACGGGGTGGGCGTCAGGTGCTGGACGACATCGGCGGCGCAGGGTTTGACCGGCTGGGAGGCGCAGTACGGGTTGCTGTCGTCCGGCCAGCCGCTCCAGTGCCGGGTGCTGTAGGTGGCTCCCAGGTTGTTGGCCCCGAGCGGGATCATCGGGACCTCCTTGACGAAGATGTCCTGAAGCGTGCTGAGGGCCTGGGTGCGGGCCGAGTCGCCGGCGGCGGTGGCGTAGGTGCGCAGGGCCTGGGTGGCCTCGTCGTTGTCGAACCGCCCGAAGTTTCCCTTCGGGGAGCTCTTTCCGACCGGCTGATAGAGGGCGCCGTCCATCACGGTCTGGTAGATGTCGTACGGCGTGGCGCCGGAATTGGTCCAGCGGATCGCGGCGTCGAAGTTGCCGGTCTCCAGGTTCTTGCTCCAGGCGTCCTGGTTGGCCTTGTCCACGCTCGTGGCGATGCCGATCTGGGCCAGGTTGTCCTTGATGATCTCCAGGCTGGTCTGGTAGTCGGAGAACCCGCTCGGGTCGGTGAGGGTCAGCGAGACGGGTTTACCGGTGGGGTCTTTGAGTGTTGTGCCGGCGAAGGTGTAACCGTGGTCGGTGAGCAGCTTCTTGGCGCCGTCGACGTCCATCGATACGTTCTTGTCCTGGTACTGCGGGGCGATGAAGGACGATCCGCTGTCCGGGATGCCGGTGACATTGGTGACGGGCGGATGGAAGTAACCGCCCTCGGCCTGGTTGTAGATGTCGTCCCGATTGATCACCAGGTTCATCGCCTGGCGCAGGATCGGGTCGTCGAACGGCTTCCGGGACGTGTTGATGTAGAGACCGTGAATGGCCAGCACCGCGGGGGCCCAGACCTTGTTGTGCTTCGCGTCCCGGTTGATGAACACGTTCTTGTAGCCGGGGATGAAGACGAAACTCCATTCCGACTCACCGTTCGCCAAAGCGGTGGTCTGGGAGTTGTTGTCGGTGTACGAGGTGTACCGCAGCTCCTTCACCTTCGGTTTGGTTCCCCAGTAGGCGTTGTCGGCGCGCAGGTCCAGGGTCATGGTCTGCGGGGTGAACGACTTCAGGGTGTAGGGGCCGGTACCGACCGGGTTCTTGATGACGTCGGTGGCCGGGTCGGTCACCCCCGACCAGAGGTGCTCGGGCACGATCGCGGTCTGGGCCAGGATCTTGGTCTGGTTGACGAACTGCGAGCCGGAGAACGTCACCTTCACCTGGTTGCCATTCGCGGTGATCTGCTGGAACGGGATCGCGTTGGAGTTCAGCGCCTCGTTGTCCTTGAGCAGGCCGAAGGTGTAGGCCACGTCCGCGGCACTGAACTTCTGCCCGTCCGACCAGGTCACGCCGTCCCGGACGGTGACGACCACGCTCTTGTAGTCGCTGGACCACTTCGCGGCGGTGGCCAGCCAGGGCCGCGAAGCGGCTTCCGGCTGAACCGGATTCGCCATCATCAGGGGTTCGTAGATCTGCCAGCGGTACCCCAGGGAGGACGCCGCCGACGTCTCGATCAGGGGGTTGTTGTTCTCGGCCTGGGGGCCGTTCGGCATGCCGATGCTCAGCACCGTGGAGGTTGCGCCGGCCCGGCCGGAGTCCCCGTTTCCGCCGCAGGCGGCCAGCCCGGTGACCAGGGACAGGCCGGCCACCGCGAGAGCGAGGTTCTTTCTGGTGCGCACGTCTTCTCCTTCGAAGAGGTTCAGGCCTTGGCGAGGTTCAGGCTTTGGCAAGGTTCAGGCCTGGGCGAGGTAGGACGACATCCAGGACAGCGCCGAGTTCCAGTTGATGGTCAGCTCGTTGGTCGCGTAGGAGTTGATGTCGTCCAGGTAGCAGAGCTGCCCGACGCAGCCGGCCAGACGTGAGGCCGACAAGGGGTCCTGCAGGCCGGGGTTGGGACCTCCGGCCAGGGTTCCCGTGGGCGGATGGGGAAGTTTCGGATCGAGCTGGTGGGCGTACATCCGGCTCTGCTGGTTCTGGGCGCAGACCGTGCCGTAGCCGGTGACGTAAGAGATGTTCAGGGCGTTGCGGCCGAAGATGAAGTCGATCCCGGTCAGGACGCCGGCGCGGTAGCGGGGTAGATGGGTCAGGTCCGAGGCGGTGGCCAGGACCACGAGATTGTTGAGGATGTTGCCGTTCGAGCCCCAGGCCCACTGATTGCCGGCCGGGGCGTAGGGCACACCCCAGTCCTGTTTCTGCTCGGTGGACAGCAGGGTCTCGGCGGCCCGCAGCACCGACGCGATCGCGGCCGGGTCATGGCCGACCGTGGCCAGGTCGAGCCGGCCCAGGGCGGCCGTCGATCCCCAGTAGAAGCCGTCCGGGTCGAAGACATTGGTCTTGGCCAGCGGTGACCGGTTCAGGTCCTGGCCGTAGGGGATCTGGTGGGTGGTCAGGTACAGCTCGGCGGCGGCCCAGTAGAACTCGTCGCTGACGTTGCTGTCGGCGTAGGCGCCGCCGCCGCGGTTGTCTGCGGCTGGGGCGTAGAGGACCGGGTTTGCCTTCGCCGCCGCATAGGCGCGCTGGCCGGCGTCCAAAAGCTTCTTGGCGTAGGCGGGATCGCTGGTACGGAAGATTCGGGACGCTTGTGCCCCCACCGCGGCCAGGTTCAGGGTCGCTGCGGTGGAGGGACGGTGCAGGGCTCGGGGCTTGGCGTCGGCCGCCGGGTCCAGGGGGAGTCCGGTCCAGCTGGTGTCGGTGATCTTGTGATAGGCCATCCCGGCGAGCGGCTGCCCGCTCGGTACCTGCATCTTCAGCAGGAAGTCGAGCTCCCAGCGGGCCTCGGCGAGCAGCGTGGCGTCATGGTTGCCGCTCTCGTACTCCGACAGCAGCTGGGCCACGGCGATCCCGCCGTTGACGACGTACTTGCCGTGGTCGGCGGCGTCGTACCAGCCACCGGTCACGTCCCGGGTGTAGCCCTCGGGGCAGGTCCAGTCGTCATCGAAGGCGGCCGGGGCCAGGCACGGTACGGCCGTGTCGCCCTGGTTCGGGGCGATGCCGATATGGCTTGCGGCCCGGGCGTATCCGGGAGCGACGGAATCGAGGATCGGAGTGCCGCTGCGCTGGGTGTAGAACAGGGTCTTGCTGTCCTTGACCAGCTTGTCGTAGATCTTCGCGCCGATCGAGAAGGGATAGCTGGTGCTCCCATCAGCGGTGATCGTATATTTGTCGCCACTTTTGCGATACGTGGAGAAGTCGATCGTCTGGACGTTCTCACCGGAACTGGCATCGGTTCCGCGCGGTTTCGTCGTCCCGGTCCGGACCGTCTTGCCGCTGGCGTCCACCAGCTGCCAGGGAAGGGCACGCGTGGCGTCCGTGACGAGGGTGGCGGTCTTGGGGCCGGTGGGCAGGTAGCCGACC
The DNA here is from genome assembly GCA_000719025.1 of Kineosporia aurantiaca JCM 3230. Lineage (GTDB taxonomy): Bacteria > Actinomycetota > Actinomycetes > Actinomycetales > Kineosporiaceae > Kineosporia > Kineosporia aurantiaca. The sequence continues at coordinate 483,280 of JODP01000004.1, read as the reverse complement.
TGGTTCACGCGCACCCGGGGCCCGGTGTCCGGCGTGTACGGCGGCAGCGGATCGCCGCCCACCAGGCTGACGTTGTCGATGCAGAAGGTGACGCGGGCCTGACCGCCGAACTGGAAAGCGAGCTGCCCGTCAGTGAAGTCGCCCTTTCCGGTGCCTGTGAGCGTGTACGTCGTCAGGGCGGTGGACATGGTCTTAGTGGAGGCCAGCACGGTGGAGTAGGTGGGGGAGTTCTGCTGGAAGACGGTGGTGACCGGGATGGGGGCGCTGGTGCGGGCCGAGAACGTCAGGGTGTAGCTGACGCCGTTCTGGATCCGCAGGTAGGGCAGCGCCAGCTCCGAATCCCAGGCGTTCACGGTCCCGGTCCCGGTGTCCACGCAGGCCTGACCGTCGACTGACGCCAGCGTGCCCGAGGCCCCGCCGTAGGCCACCCAGGGGTCGGTGGTGGTGTCGAAGGTGCCGTTCTTCACCTGGTCGTACGGGTCGGCCCGGGCCTCGCCGCTCGCGAAGACGAAAGTGGCCGCAATCAGGCCCAGAACGGTGATCAATCTCAGAAAACGCATGACAGTCCTCCTTGCGCCGCCGTTGGCGCAGTCGGGTGGAGCGGTGGGTCAGCCCTTGGGTAGCCAGCGCTTGCGCAGCACGTGCGCGGCTGCTTTGGGCTGCCGGTCGCGGGTGAAGATTCCCTTGCGGTTGCCGCCGACCCGCATGATGCCCGGGGTGGTGGCGAAATCGGCGAAGTTCCAGACGTGCTCACCGACCACGGCCTCGATCCGGTCGAACACCCGGTGGTTCATGTCCAGGTAGGCGACCTGGTACTCCTCGCTCCACGGCTCGGGCACGAGAGTGTGCAGGCCAGGGTAGGTGTCGGCGCCGTACTCGGTGATGATGATTGGCTTGCCCTCGGCGGCCCAGGCCCGTAGTTCTTCTTCCCAGGCGATTTCCGCCCCGGCCAGGTCGCCGGGCAGGACGTACCAGCCGTAGTAGCGGTTCAGCATCAGCACGTCGGCGAACTGGCTGACCCGGCAGCGGCCGGGGGTGGCCTCGGCGACGTTCGCGAAGCCCAGCGGCCGGCTCGGGTCGAGCTCGCGGGCCAGCTCGAACAACGGGCGGAAGTATTCCTGCGCGGCCTCGCTGTCGGACTCCGGCTCGTTGGCCAGCGACCAGAGCACCACGCTGGGATGGTGGCGGTCGCGCTCGATCAGTTCGCGGATTGCCTCGGCGTGGGTCTTACGGGTCTGCTCGTTGATCGTGTCCGGCCCGAAGGTGGTGTAGCCCGGGGCGCCGAAGACCCCGGCGCCGAGGGTGAGATTGATGCCGACGGCGGCCACCTCGTCGATCACCACGATGCCGTGACGGTCGGCGTAGTCCAGGACGTCCTCGGCATAGGGATAGTGCGAGGTACGCAGCGAGTTGGCGCCGATCCACTCCAGCAGGCCGAAGTCGTGGAGCATGTAGGCGTCGTTGTGACCCTTGCCGATCACCGCGATGTCCTCGTGCTTCCCGAAACCGGTGAAGTGGAAGGGTTCTCCGTTGATCAGGAACCGGTTGCCCCGGACCGCGACCGAGCGGATGCCGACCTTCTGCACGTAGCTGTCCACGACCTTGCCCCGAGCGTCCACCAATTGCGCCTCAAGGGCGTACAGATAGCCGCGACCGGGCGCCCAGACCTGCGGGTCCGGGATGTGCAGGGTGCCGCTCGACCCGTCCTGGGCGCCCACCCGCAGGCCGTCCTGGTCGCTCAGCCGTACGCGCGCGCTCAGGCCCGGGGCCGGCTCGAAGTCCAGCGAGAAATGGATGACGCCGGTTGAGTCCAGAAGGTCGGTGGTGGTCGTGAGCCCGCTCAGGTGGGTTGCGGGGGTGCCGGACAGCCAGACCGTGCGGTGAATGCCGGCGTAGTTGAAGAAGTCGTGCCAGGTGCGCTGGCGGGGACCGGCCGGGGTGGGTTCGACCACCCCGGGCGGGATGCTCTGCAGGGTGAGGGTGTTGTCGACCGAGACGGTGAGCGCGACGACCTGGCCCGGGGTGGTCAGGGCGGTGAGGTCCACCTCGAACGGGGTGTAGCCGCCCTGATGCGCGCCCACCTCCACGCCGTCCGCCCAGACCCGGGCCGCGTGCGTGACCGACTCGAAGTACAGCGAGATCCGGCGCCCGGACCAGCTGGAGGGGATGCGGACCTCGGTCTCGTACCAGACCTCACCGATGTGGTGCCGTAGAGCGGCGTCCCCACCGATGTCGTTGTAGCTGGCCGGAACCGCCATCTCCCGGCCCTGCCGCAGACCGGCCCGGTCGAGGGAGAACCGCCAAAGACCGTTCAGTGGACGGCGTTCGCGGGTGCGGCTGTCTTGTGGTCGGAGCATGCACTGAATTAAGACCCCCGGCGCCCGGCATTCCAGGTCCCGGTCAGGGCCGGGCAGGAACGAACATTTTCGATCAGCCCGCCCGGGCGATCAGCGCTGCGGAGTCAGCGAGGACGAGCGGATCACCAGGTCGGGGACCAGTTGCACCCGGGTGGCCGGTCGTCGTCGGCCCTCGGTGAGACGGGAGACCATGACCTCGACGGCGGTGCGCCCGATCTGCCCCTTGACCGGCCGGACCGCGGTCAGCGGCGGGTCGCCGGAGTCGGCCAGTTCGTCGTCGTAGGAGATGACCGCCAGGTCGCCGGGCACCTTGAGGCCGGCCGCGGTGGCCTGGCGGACCAGGGCCAGGGCGTCCAGGTCGCTGTGCACCAGAACGGCGGTCATGTTCAGGGAGCGGCACTGCTGCAGGATCTGCGCGGCCCGCTGCTCGTCGTCTCTGAGGGTGTCGGTGAACACCGGGCCGACCCGCAGGCCCAGCACGTCCGCGGCGCTTCGGAAGCCGGTCTCGACATGGCGGGCGTTCGGGCTGATCGGGGTGGCGACCAGCGCGATCCGCTCATGCCCCTGCTCGAGGAAGTGGCGCAGGGCGGCCTCGACCCCGGCGTCGTGATCGTTGCGGACCGATTCCAGGGGCCGCTCGCCCGGGCCCCAGGCCGGTGCGGCCCGCTCCACCAGCACACTCGGCAGCGAGAGGGCGGCCAGGTGGCTCAGGTCGTCGTCCACCCCCGGGGCCAGCAGCAGGCCGTCCAGACGGTCGGCGGCCAGGATCTGGCCGATCTGGCGGCGGTCCTCGGCGGCGTCGTAGTTCGAGGCCCGCAGGCGCAGCTCGACCCCGAGCATCGCGGCGGCGGTGCGGGCTCCGGTGATGACCTGCGGCCAGAAGAAGTCGAGGGTGGGAACCACCATGCCGATCTTGAGGCGGGTGTTCGGGTCGGGCTTGCGCGCCCGCTCCGGCTGCGGCAGCACCGCGCCCCCGTGCACCTTCGTCAGCTGGTTCTGCCGGGCCAGAACGGTGAGGTCACGCCGGATCGTCACCGGGCTGACGTCGAGCAGCACCGCCAGATCGGCGACCCGCACGACCCCGCGGCGGCGCAGTTCCGACAGCAGCCGTTCGCGGCGCTCCACGTTGAGGAGGCTGGACGGGTCCACCGCATCTCCTTCCCTGGAGGCCACGCGCCGTGCCTGCCCGGTGCCGGGAGAGGGCAGGCACGGCGCGCCGGTCAGTATCCGTGGACGAGATCGTAGGCGAGTTGCGGGTCGAAGGTCCCCGCCGGGGTGGTCGGCGCGGATCCGCATTCACCGTCGGAGTTGCCCGGAGTCTTCACCCACAGCTGCGCTTCCAGTCCGGTGCCGCTGGTGCTGAGCACCTTGGAGGTGCCTCCCAGCTGCCGTCCCGGCGGGTTGCACCAGTCCCCGGTGGCTCCCTTGCCGTTGCGGCTGGTGTCGACGACAAAGGGCTTGCGGGCCGAGCCCCGGGCGGCCAGCGCGGTGTTCACCGTGCCCGCGTAGGTGCTCTCCTCCGCGGTGGGATGGTAGTTCGACACGTTGAGGGAGAACCCGCGCACCTGACCGATTCCGGAAGCGATCAGGCGGGTGGCGATGTCGGACGCGGCTGCGTAGTGCGAGTTGCCCGCATCCAGATAGACGGCTGCGTTCACCGCGCGATCGTGGAACTGCTGGGCGGCGAACGCCAGGAGCTGTTCGCGTTCGGTGATCTGCGCGCTGGTGAGGCAGCTGAAGTCGGCCAGGGCGTCGGGTTCCAGGACGACCACGGCCGGCCGGTCCTTGACGGAATCGGCGAAGGCGGCGATCCAGGTGCGATAGGCGCTCGCGCTGGCCGCGCCGCCCGAGGAGAGGCCACCACAGGCGTCCCGATGCGGGATGTCGTAGGCCACCAGGAGGGGAATCTTCCCGGCGTTGGCGGCCGCTCCGACGTAGCCGCCCACGGCGGTGCCTACGGCGGTGGTCCAGTCGCCGAACCAGCGGGCCATGGGCTGCTGGGCGATGGCACTGCGGATGTCCGCCGCCCGTCCGTCGGTTGGGTGAGAAGCCGCCCAGGTGGCGGGGTTCGAGGATGGATCGACGTAGAAACCCCGGGTGGCGGCCGCGACGATGGTGTCGGCCGGGGTGGCTACGGCGGACTGGCCGGTGAGGAGAACGGCACCCAGAAGGATGAGGGTGGCGATCGGGAGTATGCGCTTCACAGCGACTTCCTTGTCATCGGAGGCGGGACGGGGGCCGAAACGGCCTGTTGGCCGGGATCGTCCAGCTGGTGAAGCTCACACGGTGACATCCGCCGGGGTCGGAAGACCGGCCGCTCGTCTCAAAAAGGCTCTCCTGGGCGGGTAGTCGCCGGTTGAAGTGCCCGAAGGGTGATCGATGGTGTACGCCCGCGATCGTTTCTGTTCGAATCGTGGCTTCCGGGCTGAAAGCTGGTTTCAATGCGCAGGGGGTGTGCCTGGAAGCGGAGGTCAGCGGTGGGACAGCAGGACCAGCAGGCCGATCACGAGCGCCGTGCCGATCAGGCTGACCATCAACGAGCCCAGGCAGCCGAGCCGATTCGAGAAGAAGAAGAACATGGGGCCCATCGTGCCCCGGTTCCGGCCGTCCCACCTCTGCACACGCGCCCTGCCCCGAGGCTGGCGGCCGATGTCGGCCAGGTCTTCGGGGCCGGGCGTGTTCTCGGGTGCGGTTACGTCGCTCCGCACGGGGAGCGGGCCGGGAGACTGGCGGGGTTGTAGTAGCGCCAGACGTGAGCCTCGGCTCCGGAGGGCTGGGGCACCTCTTAGCGGGGAAGGGATTGCCGGACGGACCTTTCGGGTGGTGCCGGGAACGCCGCCATCGCGGTCTCGGCGATCTCCTGAAGGTCTTCAAGGGTGCCGCCGTCGCGAGCGCAGCCGGACATGCCCCGCAGGACCGCCACGAGGAACGAGGCCAGGCGGTCGGTGCGGGTGCCGGCGGGCAGGTCGCCGTCCTTCACCCCACGGTCCAGGCGGTTCCGGAGACGCTGGTACAGCTCTTCGCGTTGGGCGGTGAGCCGCGGCTCGGTCAGCATCAGGCAGCCGGGCGGATTCGTCGCGTTGGTGTGAGCGCGGGCGGTGTCCTCGAGCGTGCGCACGATGGACTCGTGCGCGGTCGGTAGTTCGGCCGCGCGGTCGAGTCCCTCGCAGGTGCGCCGGAAGTACTCGGCGGAGGCCTCCTCGAAGAGGCGCTGCTTGTCGCCGAACGCGGCGTAGAGGCTCGGCGGCGATACGCCCATGGCCGAGGTGAGCGTCGCGATGGACGTTCCCTCGTAGCCCTCGCGCCAGAACTGCTCAACCGCCGCCGCGAGGGCGGCGTCGCGATCGAAGCTGCGAGGTCGGCCGGCCATGCGTCCATCATAACGTAGTGATCGCTATGCAATGTGGTAGCGTCCGCCACATCAATAGTGATCGCTACAGAATGGAACGGCCATGGAGCTGAAGGGTGCGGTTGTGCTGGTCACCGGCGCGAATCGGGGCATTGGGGCCGAGTTCGTCGGACTGCTCAAGGAACGCGGGGCCGGCAAGATCTACGCCGCGGCCCGGGACGTGCGGTCGATCCAGGCGGACGGCGTTGAGCCGATCGAGCTCGATGTCACCGATCGCGGCCAGATCGAGGCCGCTGCGCGCGCCGCCGGTGATGTGCAGGTGCTGATCAACAATGCCGGGATCTCCACCGGCACGGCGCTGGTGGGCGGGGACGAGGCGAGCATCCGGCGGGAGATGGACACGAACTTCTACGGCACCCTGCTGATGACCCGGGCCTTCGCCCCGGTCCTTCGGGCCAACGGCGGCGGCGCCATCCTCAACGTCGTCTCCGCCCTGTCCTGGTTCGCCGTTCCCAGCGGCGGCGCCTACGCCGCATCGAAGGCCGCGGCGTGGATCCTGACCGACAGCACCCGCCTCGAGCTCGCGGCGCAGGGCACGCACGTGGTCGGGGTGCACATGGGGCTTGTCGACACCGACATGAGCAAGGGCCTGGACGCGCCGAAGATCCACCCGGCCGATCTGGCCGGGGCGGGACTGGATGCGATCGAGTCGGGCGTGCAGGAAGTGCTGGCCGATGATTGGGCGAAGTTCGTGAAGTCCGGGCTCGCGCTCGACCCGAGAGAGCGGTACGAGAAGATCTTCGCCGCCCTTGGGGGGAACTGAACCGGATCTGTCAGCGGTCCGAGGCGTGCCCAGCGCGCCGTCAGGACTGCAGTTTCCGGGATTCCGCTCGCACCCTCAGGCGGACGAGAGCGGCGTTGAGCGTCGGGGTGGGCACCGAAACGTGGTCGCCCACCCCGGACAGGTCGCCGAGGATGCTCTCGTGCTCGGTGGGTCGGTCGGTCAGCAGGTCCCGGTACATCGAGGACGTCAGGCCGGAGGCGACGTCACTGAGCTGAGCCGACAGGGACTTTCGGAAGGGATCCGGAAGCGGATGGCCGGCCGCGGTGAACACCGAGCCGATCTCGTCGAGGATGGCCTTGCTGACGCCCGTCCCGCCCGGAACCCGCGCGACGTCGCCCACAGTGCCCCCGCCGAGGGTGGTGACCGCTCCGACCGACGCAATGAACGCCCATTTCGCCCACAGCGCGGATTCGATGTCATCCTCAACCGTCACCTGGATGCCCTCGACGGCCAGGGCGTCCCGAACCGGGGCCAGATCTAAGTCGGCCCCTGGCAATGCGCCGATCTGGAGTTCGGCCGTCGGCGCGAGCTGACGGATGTCGCCGTCGTCGGTGAGGGAGGTGACGACGCGGGCGGCCGCCGCCACGACCCGCTCCGCGCCGAACCGGTCACGCAGGACGTCGATGTGCCGCACCCCGTTCAGGACGGGAAGGACGAGCGTGTCCGGTCCCACGGCGGGTGCCAGGTCGGTGAGTGCGGAGTCGAGAGCCGGGTTCTTGACGGTCAGCAGGACCAGGTCGAAAGGCTTTCCGGACTCCTGCACCTGGTCCGCGTCGAGGAGAACGGGCTTGACCACGGTCTCGTCCGGACCACTCAGGAGCCGTAGGCCCCGATCGGTGAGCTGCTGCTTGCGCCCGGGACGGACCAGGAAGGTGACGTCGGCGCCGGCCTGGGCCAGCTTCACCCCGAAGAGCCCGCCGGTGGCGCCGGCCCCGACAATGAGAATACGCATGGTGGTGGTTCTTTCCGCTCCGGTGCCGGTCGATCCAGGTGGATCGGATATTCCAACCCAGCGTACTCGGGAGCCGGGTTGCCCTCAAGGCTCCGGTGGCCGATCGTGAGCGAAGGAGGCCACCGGAGCCGCATGCGTCCTTTTGTACGTAGTCATCCCGTAGGGGTGCCCCGCAGCAAGGTCCGGCTGGCGGCCATGGCCAGATCGGCGATCTCGTCGATGGTCTCCTGGCGGTGGAAGAACCCGCCCGCGTACAGCGTGACGTACCCGTGGGCGGCGACGAGGTGTTGCCCGACCAGCGTCAGGCAGGTTTCCTGATCCTGTCCGGTGGCCTGCTCGGCCAGTTCCCATAGGAGATCCATCAGGTGACGACCGGCGTCGGTCAATGCTGCGTTCTGCAGCCGTTCCAGACCGGCCGCGAAGATGACGTCGAAGCCGGCGCCCCGGGTGCCGACGAACCGTACGTAGGCACCGGCCGTGACCACGAAGCGCTCGGCCGGGTCGCTACCCGCGTCCGCCACGGCCCGACCGAACTCCTCGGCCAGTTCGACGGCGGCCTGGGTCGCCACTGCGGCCATCAGGTGGTCGCGATCGGGGAAGTGCCGGTAGGGCGCCGCCGTGCTGACCCCCAGCCTGCGCGCCACCTGGGCGACCGAGAAACCGGCCAGCCCGGATTCGGCGAGCAGGCCGAAACTCGCCTCGATCAGCGCCGGGCGCAGCTCGCCGTGGTGGTAACGACCGCGCTGGTTCTGGGCCTTCTCGGACACCGGCCGCTCCGCTCACTGGGCTCATCGGATTGACGTGATAGCCCTCTTACTTTAGCGTGTGATAGACCGCTTACATAGCCGTGGGACTGCACGAGAAAGGTGCGCGGGCGTGCCATCAACGACCAGAACCAATAACGGGGTCGAGATTCCGCAGGCCGGCTTCGGCGTCTACCAGATTCCGGCCTCGAGAACTGCGGAGACGGTGCGGACTGCCCTCGAGGCGGGCTATCGGCACATCGATACGGCGCAGGCGTACGGCAACGAGGCCGAGGTCGGCACCGCGATCGTCCGGTCCGGGGTGCCTCGCGAGGACGTCTTCATCACGACCAAGCTGAATCCGCAGCGGCACGGATACGTCTCGACCGGCCAGGAACTCGAGGCAAGCCTTCAGAAACTTCAGACCTCGTACGTCGACCTCTACCTTCTTCACTGGCCCACGCCGGGCCGGGACCGATACCTCGAAAGCTGGCGGGCCTGCGAGGATCTGCTGGCCGGGGGCAAGGTCCGTTCGATCGGGGTGTCGAACCTTACCGTCGCCGATCTTGAGTGGCTGGCCGGGCGGTCGGAAACCGTGCCGGCGGTGAACCAGGTCGAGATTCATCCGAGCTTTCAACAGGATGAGCTGCGGCAGTACCACGACGCGCACGGAATCCTCACCGAGGCATGGGGCCCCATCGCCTGGGGAGAGTCCTTGAAAGATCCGACGCTTCAGGTACTCGCGGAACAGTACGGGAGGACTCCGGCGCAACTGATCCTGCGCTGGCACCTTCAGCTCGGGAACATCCCGCTGTGTAAATCGGTCACGCCCTCGCGGATCAGGGAGAACCTCGCGATCTTCGACTTCCGGATCGACGCGGAGGACATGGAGAGGATCGCCACGCTGGACGGCGATCCGAAGGGCGCCCCCAGTCGGACGCTGTCAGCAGGTCTTCCGCGTTGGCAGCCGTAGTCGGCCACGGTGGTCAGCGCCTAAGGACCAGAAGATCCGCCCGGCATCTATGGCCTGGCGTTGCGATTTACCTGCTCCGGTAAAATCAGGCAGAGCGGAACGGCTGCCGCGGTGAAGGCGATGGCCCACCAGAAAGCGTCCCGAAAACCCGCCGAGACCTCGTCCGGGTTGTGGCTGCTCGCCGCAGCGTGCTGCAGGACGACCGCGAGTACCGCGGTGCCCATGGAGCCACCGACCTGCTGCATGACCCGGGTGATGATGCTTGCGTCAGGTACCTCGTGGTGGGCCAGGCCGATGAACGAGGCACCGGTGAGAGGGATGATGACCACGCCCATGCCGAGGCCACGGACCAGCAGCGCGGCCATCAGCCAGACATAGTCGGTGTGGGGTGTGACGAATGCGAAGGGGATTGTCGCAACGATCACGACCAGGAAGCCGACCAGGGCGACGGTGCGTGGGCCGATGAGGTCGGTGTACCGGCCCGCGACGCCCCTCGACATCAGGGTTCCCACTCCTTGCGGGATCAGGAGAAGCCCGGTTCCGAGGGCGCTTTCACCGCGAACCTGTTGGAAGTAGAGCGGGAGTAGCAGCATCGCGCCGTACAACGTGAAGCCGGCGAAGAAGCCCAGCAGGGATCCCGAGGACAGCGGACGGTGCCGGAAGAGGCGAACGTCGATGAGCGCCCGTCCTTCTCGCCGTAGTGCCCATCCGGCGAAGGCGGCGACCAGGGCGACGCCGGCGATGAGCGGGGTCAGGACCTGAGCGGTGGAGAAGCCGCCGGCTCCCGCCACCCGGGAGAGGCCGTAGATGATGCCGACCACGCCCGGCGCCAGCAGGAGCAGGCCGACCACGTCGAGTCGGGCATCCGGGCGGGGCTGCTCGGCCGGGAGGTTGCGGAGGGCGAGGACGACGCCGACCACGCAGAACGGGACATTGACCAGGAACAGCCAGCGCCAGTCGGCGACGTGCAGGATGACTCCGCCCAGAACCGGACCGAGGATCGGGCCCAGGGCCGTGGGCCGTGGGCAGGGTGACGGCGGCCATCACCCGGCCGAGATTGCGGCCCTTGGCGGCCTGCATGATCGTTTGCCACCCAGGGCGGCCTGGGCCCAGCCGGCGATCGGGATGGTGACGAACATGGCCAGCAGATAGCCCGTGCTGACCCATTGGATCGTGCTCAGCGACGAATGAAGTTCCGCTACGAGGGAATTGAGGGCGACGCTGACGATGGTCGTGTCGAAGACCACGGCCAGCGCCCCGACGACGAGGGTGAACGCGGTCGCCCAGACTGCCGGGTCGACGTACCGGGCGTTGTCGGTGTCGATCGCAACGTTGCCGTTGCTGGTCATTGGGCCTGCCTAAGAAGGGAACTGGTCGTGGGAAGGTCAGAGGTCGATGACGACCTTCCCGTGCACGTGCCGTCCGGCCTGGAGCTCGGCGGCGGCGCGGACCTGCTGGACCGGGAAGCCGGCCGCGATGGGTACCCGGATCTGGTCGGCCGCGATCAGGGCGGCGATGTCCTCGATGGCGCTGGGGGCGGTGTTCGCGCCGTTGGCCGGGGTGATGCCCTCGATGAGGGCGGCGATGGTGGTGATGCGCTGATCCGGCACGCCGAGTTCGCGGGCCGCCAGCGCCGTGTCCGTCCCGTGCAGGTCCATGGCCGCGGTGATGCCGGCGGGAGCCATCGTCCGTACCCGGTCGACCAGACCATCGCCATAGGTGACCGGCTCGGCTCCCAGGGCCCGCAGGGCGTCGGCCGAAGCTGCCGAACCCGTCCCGATCACTCGTGCGCCGGCCAGGCGCGCGAGCTGGACGGCGAACACGCCCACGCCGCCTCCGGCACCGCCGATGAGCACGGTGTCGCCCGGGCCCGGGTGGATCACGGCCAGAGCGGCGGCCGCCGTGGCGCCCGCGATCGTGAGGGTGGCCGCGGTGCGGTCGTCGAGGCCGTCCGGGACCAGGTGCGCCTGGCCACCGGCCGCGATGGTCCCCGCCTCGTCCACGATGACGTGGTCGGCGACCGCGCGGGACATGGCGCCGCCGAACACCCGGTCGCCGATCGCGAACCGGCTCACGCCGTCGCCGACCTGATCCACCACTCCGGCGTAGTCGGTGCCGAACCCGCACGGCAGGGTCAGGCCGAACCGGGCGGCGGTCTCGGCGTCGGAGGTCATGAACCAGTCCATCGGGTTCAGACCGGCCGCGGTGACCCGCACCCGGATCTGCCCGGGGCCGGCCTGCGGCGCCAGGACCTGGTCGACCTCGAGGGCCTCCGGTCCGCCGAACGCGTGGAACTGGACCGCCCGGCTCGTGGTCGTGATCGGCTCGGTCATGGTGAATCCGTCTCCTGGGGCAGCTCGCGGAACCGTAAACGGACTATGATCCGTTTCGTTGACTCAAGCTAGCACAACCGGAGCGTGATCCGTTTTGATTCACCCGGAAGGCCGCCGACCGCGGGCGGACGCGGCCCGTAACCGCGAGGAACTGCTGGTCGTGGCGACCCGCCTGTTCGCCTCGGCCGAGGCCGACCCGTCCATGCGGGCGATCGCCAACGAGGCCGGGGTCGGCATCGCCACCCTCTACCGGCACTTCCCCACCCGCGAGGCCCTGGTCGACGCGGTCTACCAGGACCAGGTCTCGCGGCTCACCGCCGGCGCCCATGAGCTGCTGGCCCAGTTCGCCCCACCCACCGCGTTGCGACGCTGGATGGATCTGTTCGGGAACTGGATCGCCACCAAGAACGGGATGCTCGGCACGCTGCTGGCGATGGTCGAGTCGGGGGAGATCGCCCATGCCCACACCCGGACCGAGCTGCTCGGGGCCATCGACGACATCCTCGAAGCCGGCCGCGCGAGCGGGGAACTGCGGGTGGACGTTCCCGCCGCGGACATCTCGGCTGCCCTCATCGGGATCTTCACCGTGGCCAGCTCACCCGAGCACGACGCGCTGGCAGCTCGCCTACTGGACCTCTTGATGGACGGACTGCGGGCCCCGGCAAGCGCAGCCTCTTAACCGCATGGTCAGGGCTGACCGGTGGCGTGCTGGACGACGGCCGCGGCGACGTCCCGCAGTTTCCGGTTGGCCTGTGAAGACAGGGTGACCAGGATTGCGAAGGCCTCGTCGGCGGTGCAGCGGCGCTGGCTCATCAGGATGCCCTTGGCCTGCTCGATGCCGGAGCGCAAGGCCATGGCGGTCTTCATCTGCTCGACCTGTTGCAGCGCCCCGGCGTGGCTGGCGGCGAGATCCGGGTCAGCACCGCGCCCAGCGGTTCACCCAGGACGATCGTGGCCAGTTCTGCGTACGCAGGCATCGCCAGAACTCCCGCCCTGCTGAAAGAGGATTCGGTGGGGCGGTGGTCCTCGCGCTCGTTCACCAGAAGGCCTGCTTACGAACGGGACCCGTGAGGGCCGGAGGGTGTGGGCCCGGGGGTGAGGACGGTGGATCCACGGAATTCGGTCATTGCCGACGCCGGGCTCGTTCAGCTGAACGTCCCGCTCAGTCCAGCCTACGGCTGAAAGCGATAGCCCATGCCCGGTTCGGTGAGCAGATGGGCCGGCCGGTTCGGGTTCGTCTCCAGCTTGCGGCGGAGCTGGGCCATGTACTGCCGGACGTTCTGGGTCTCGGCCCGGTAGGTCGGCCCCCAGACCGTCTCCAGCAGGTACTGCTGGCTGAGAAGTTTTCCGGGTTCGGCCACCACGACGGTCAGGAGCTGCCATTCCGTGCGCGTGAGGTGCAGATCCTGGACAGCCGAGCCGTCGTCGGGAGTGATCACCTTCGCGGCCAGGTCGATCCGGTACCGGCCGATCCGCACGGTCCGGGCTGCGGAGTCGTCGCTGGTGCGGCGGCGGGCCACCACCCGGATCCGGGCCAGTAGCTCGTCCACGCTGAACGGCTTGGTCACGTAGTCGTCGGCGCCGGCGTCCAGGGCGTCGACCTTGTCGTGGCTGTCGGCCCGGCCGGAGAGCACGATGACCGGCACCTGGGTCCAGGTCCGCAATTGCCGGATCACCTCGACGCCGTCCAGGTCGGGCAGGCCGAGGTCGAGCACGACGATGTCCGGGTGATCCTCCCGGGCTGCCTCCAGCGCGCCCTGACCGGTACCCGCCGTGACGACGTGGTACTGCCGGGCCAGGAGGTTGATCTGCAGGACCCGGATCAGTTGCGGCTCGTCGTCCACCACCAGGATCTTGTTCATGGCCGGGGCTCCGGCTCGTCCTCCGGCACGTCGTTCTGGGGCAGCGCCATGATCATGGTGAGGCCGCCGCCCGGAGTGCTGTCGGGGGTGAGGCGGCCTCCCATGGCTTCGGTCAGTCCGCGGGACAGGGCCAGGCCGAGTCCGACCCCGGTGGCGTTGTCGCGGTCGCCGAGGCGCTGGAACGGTAGGAACACGTCGTCCCACAATTCGGTGGGGATGCCCGGACCGCGGTCGATCACCCGGGTCTCCACCTCTCCGGCGTGAGAGCTGACCACGATCATCGGGGGGTGGCCGGGGGGTGAGTGGCGGATGGCGTTGTGGTTGTCCACCAGCCGGGTCAGCCGGTCGAGCGACTCCTCGACGCTGGCCAGCAACTCGCCCCGGTCGTCCGCACTGAACTCGACCCCGGGCGTCCTCAAACCGCCGATCGCCGCCTTGGCCGCCGCCAGCGGCGTCCGCAAGTCATGACTTACCGCTGACAGCAGGGCGGTTCGCATTCGGTCGACCTCGGCAAGCGGTCCGGCCGCGGCGGCCTGTTCCCGTAGTTGCTGTTGCCGCATCGCGACGACCGCCTGGGCGGCGAAGGCCTGGACGACCCGGCGGTCGGAGGCGGCGAGGGGGTGTCCACAGATCACCAGGGAAATTCCTTCGTCGACGAGGACCTCGGCATCGCCCTCGCCCGGGGCCCGCAGCCGGTTGCCGACCGAGGCGACGACCTGCCAGGCGTCCGGATCGTGCTGAAGGTCCGGGCTTCGGGCGGCGTCGGGCTTGCGTTGCAGCAGGGTCGCGCCGTTGAAGTGGAAGGTTTCGCGGAGCTGGTTGAGCAGCGCGGGCAGAGGTTCGGCGCCGCGCAGGACGTTTCCGGCCAGGGTGGAGAGGGTTTCGGCTTCGGCCCGGGCGCTGGCCGCCTCACGGGTGCGCCGGGCGGCGCGGTCGACGGTGGCACTGACCGCAACCGCGACGATCAGGAAAACTACCAAAGCAAGGACGTTTTCGTGCGTCGCAATGGTGATGGTGTGGATCGGCGGAGCGAAGTAATAGTTCAGGAGCACCGATCCGACGACGGCGGTGAAGAGCGCGGGCCAGAGTCCGCCCACCAGCGCCACGCTCACCACCGCGGCCAGGTACAGCAGGATGTCGCTGCCCAGGGAGAACTGGTCGCGCAGGTGGGTGAGCAGCACGGTCAGCGCGGTGAGGCCGATCGTGGCGACGACCAGTCCGGTCAGCCGCCGGTTGCGGCTGAGTGCGCTCTCGGCCCGCGGAAGCGTGCGGCCCTGGTGCACCTGGGCGTGGGTGACCAGGTGGACGTCGATCGGGCCGGCGCCGTTGGTGGTCGTGACCCCGACCCCGGAGGACAGCAGGGAGGAGATCCGCCCGCGGCGGGAGACGCCGAGCACCAGTTCGGTGGCGTTGACCCCGCGGGCGAAGTCCAGCAGGGCCGTGGGGATGTCGTTGCCCACCACCTGATGGTAGGTACCGCCCAGATCCTCGATCAGGGTGCGCTGAAGGGCCAGGTTGGCGTGGCTGCCGCTGGTGAGGCCGTCGTTGCGGGCCACGTGCACGGCCAATAGATCGGCGCCGCGCGAGCGGCTGGCCAGCCGGGAGGCCCGGCGGATCAGGGTCTCGCCCTCCGGGCCGCCGGTCAGCGCCACGACCACTCGCTCGCGGGCCTCCCAGGTGTCGGAGATGTTGTGCGAGGCGCGGTATTTCTCGAGTTCGTCGTCGACCTTGTCGGCCAGCCAGAGCAGGGCCAGCTCGCGCAGCGCGGTCAGGTTGCCGACCCGGAAGTAGTTGCCCAGGGCGGCGTCGATCTTCTCGGCCTTGTAGATGTTGCCGTGGGCCATCCGCCGGCGGATGGCTTCGGGGGCCATGTCGACCAGTTCGATCGCGTCGGCCCGGCGGACCACTTCGTCCGGCACGGTCTCGCGCTGGGGGACTCCGGTGATCTGCCGGACGATGTCGTTGATCGATTCCAGGTGCTGCACGTTGACCGTGGTTAGCACCGTGATCCCGGCGTCCAGCAGTTCCTCGATGTCCTGCCAGCGCTTGGTGTTCCGGGAACCGGGCACGTTGGTGTGGGCCAGTTCGTCGACCAGCACCACCTCCGGCCCCCGGGCGATCACCGCGTCCACGTCCATCTCGGTGAACGTCGCCCCCCGATAACTGACCGTCCGCCGCGGGAGCACCTCGAGATCGGCGATCATCGCCTCGGTCTGCTCCCGGCCGTGAGTTTCGACGTACCCGACCACGACATCCGTGCCGCGCTCGCGGCGCCGGTGCCCTTCCTCGAGCATCTTGTACGTCTTACCCACACCGGGCGCTGCCCCGAGGTGCACCCGCAACTGGCCCGCCATCGTCCTGTGCTCCTAGCCCTTGATCGCAGCGGCCTGGTCGAGCGCCAGGTTCAGCTTCAGCACGTTGACGCCGGGCTCACCGATGAACCCGAGGGTGCGGCCGGTGGTCTCTTTCTTCACCAGCTTCTGCACGTCGGCGATCTGCAGCCCCCGCGCCTGGGCCACCCGCTTCACCTGCAGGTCCGCGTAGGCGACGCTGATCTGCGGGTCGAGACCGCTTCCGCTGGAGGTGACGGCGTCGGCCGGGACCGCCGGGTCGGCCGGCGCGTCGCCCCGGATCGGGGTGACGACGTCACCGGTGTACTCGGTGTCGGGCTTGGCGGACTCCACGGTCACGCCCTCGTAGGTGGCGATGAACGGGGTGCCGGTCTGGTTCAGGCTCACCACGCGGGTGACCTTGCCGGTGGCGCCGTCCGCGTGCCAGACCCCGAGCACGGCGCCGACCCCGTCGGAGGTGCAGTAGGGGCGGGAACCGTCGACGCCCTCGAGCTCGCCGACGGCGAGGCTGCGGGCGCAGATCTGGGTCAGCAGACTCTGGGACGCGCTGTCCTCGTCCGCGCTGAGGCTGTCGACGACGCTTTCCGGGCCCAGGTTGGACGCACTGGTCGAGGTGGGGTCGTAGCCGTCCCCGGCGGCCGAGGGCCGGGACTGGAAGTACTGCTTGAGCGGGGTGCCGTCGCTACCGGTGAACGACTGGCCGATCAGCTCGGAACCGACGCTCTGGCCGTTCTTCTCGATCAGCGATCCGTCGGCCTTGTTCTTCAGGCCGGGGATCTGGGCGACCGCGGTGATCAGCAGCGGGTAGGCCAGGCCCAGCACCACGGTCATGACCAGCAGCACGCGCAGGGCGGCAAGGTGCTGGCCGAGCCACGATGGGAGACGCATGACGAAACTTCTTTCCGTGACAGGAGTTAGGAGAGACCGGGGATGGCGGTGACCAGCAGGTCGATGATCTTGATGCCGACGAACGGGGCGATGATCCCGCCCAGGCCGTAGATCAGCAGGTTGCGGCGCAGCATCGAGCCGGCGTCCGAGGGGCGGTACTGGACCCCGCGCAGGGCCAGCGGGATCAGCGCGACGATGATGATCGCGTTGAAGACGACCGCGGACAGGATCGCCGTCGTCGGGCTGTGCAGCCGCATGATGTTCAGGGTGTCCAGGCCCGGGTAGACCGCGGCGAACATGGCCGGGATGATCGCGAAGTACTTGGCGATGTCGTTGGCGATCGAGAAGGTGGTCAGGGCCCCGCGGGTGATCAGCAGCTGCTTGCCGATCTCCACGATCTCGATGAGCTTGGTCGGGTCGGAGTCCAGATCGACCATATTCCCGGCCTCTTTGGCGGCCGAGGTGCCGGTGTTCATCGCCACCCCGACGTCGGCCTGGGCCAGCGCCGGCGCGTCGTTGGTGCCGTCGCCGGTCATCGCGACCAGCTTGCCGCCCTCCTGCTCCTTGCGGATGAGGGCGAGCTTGTCCTCCGGGGTGGCCTCGGCCAGGAAGTCGTCGACCCCGGCCTCCCGGGCGATCGCCTCGGCGGTGCGCGGGTTGTCGCCGGTGATCATGACCGTGCGGATACCCATCCGGCGCATCTCCTCGAAGCGCTCCCGCATCCCGCTCTTGACCACGTCCTTCAGATGAATGACGCCCAGTACCCGGCTCTGTTCGGCCACCACGAGGGGAGTGCCACCGGCGGAGGAGATCTCGTCGACGATGTCCTTCACATCGCCGGGGACGTGCCCACCGTTGGCACGCACCCACTCGATCACCTGGGCCGACGCGCCCTTGCGCAACTGGCGTCCGTCGACGTCCACCCCCGACATCCGGGTCTGGGCGGTGAACTCCACCCAGGTGGCGTCGCGCAGCTCGCCCGCGGCCCGCTCGCGCAGACCGTGCGCCTGCTTGGCGTAGACCACGATCGAGCGGCCTTCCGGCGTCTCGTCGGCCAGGCTGGACAGCTGCGCGGCGTCGGCCAGTTCGGCCACCTGAACGCCGTGGACCGGGACGAACTCGCTGGCCTGGCGGTTGCCCAGGGTGATGGTGCCGGTCTTGTCCAGCAGCAGGACGTTGACGTCGCCGGCCGCCTCGACGGCGCGACCGGACATGGCCAGCACGTTGCGCTGCACCAGGCGGTCCATGCCGGCGATGCCGATGGCCGACAGGAGGGCGCCGATCGTGGTCGGGATCAGGCAGACCAGCAGGGAGACCAGGACGATGCCGGTGACGCCGTGCGAGTTGAGGACCGCGTCGTCGGTGCCGAAGCCCTGGGTGTTCACCGCGAAGATGGCCATCGGCTGGATGGTCGCGACCGCCAGCAGGAAGATGATGGTCAGCGAGGCGAGCAGGATGTTGAGCGCGATCTCGTTCGGCGTCTTCTGCCGGTTGGCCCCCTCGACCAGGGCGATCATCCGGTCCACGAAGCTCTCACCGGGCTTCTGGGTGATCCGCACGATGATCTCGTCGGACAGCACCCGGGTGCCGCCGGTGACCGCGGACCGGTCGCCGCCGGACTCGCGGATCACCGGGGCGGACTCACCGGTGATGGCCGACTCGTCGACGCTGGCGATGCCCTGGACGACCTCGCCGTCCCCGGGGATCACCTCGCCGGCGGTCACCACGACGAAGTCACCGAGCCTGAGTTCCGGTGCGGCCACGGTGGTCTCGTCGAGCGTCGTCTGACCCGGCGCCCAGCTGCTCAGCCGCCGGCCGACGGTGTCCTGCTTGGCCTTGCGCAGGGTGTCGGCCTGCGCCTTGCCCCGGCCCTCGGCGACGGCCTCGGCCAGGTTGGCGAAGATCACCGTGAGCCAGAGCCAGACCGTGCTGACCCAGGCGAAGACGGACGGGTCGGTGATGGCCAGAACGGTGGTGAAGACCGAGCCGATCTCGACGATGAACATCACCGGGTTGCGCCACAGGGTGCGCGGGTCCAGCTTGCGGCCGGCGTCCGGCAGCGAGCGCCAGAGCTGCTTCGGGTCGAGCAGGCCGCCGCCGACCCGGCGGTGCGTGCCTTCGGACGGAACCGGCTGGGCCGGTGGGCGTTCCATGGTAGGTGCAGTACTCATATCGAATCCTTGGGGTTCGGCTCAGGTCAGCTCAGGCCCTCGGCCAACGGGCCGAGCGCGAGCGCCGGGAGGTAGGTCAGGGCGACGACGATGACGATCACGCCGACCAGCATTCCGACGAACAGCGGCTGGTAGGTCTTCAGCGTGCCGGCCGACTCCGGCGTCGGCTTCTGCCGGGCCAGGGATCCGGCCAGGGCCAGGACGAAGATGATCGGCAGGAAACGGCCGAGCAGCATGGCTATTCCGAGCGCGGTGTTGTAGAAGCCGGTGTTCACCGAGATCCCGGCGAAGGCCGAGCCGTTGTTGTTGCCCGCGGAGGTGAAGGCGTACAGCACCTCGGAGAAGCCGTGCGCACCGGAGTTCAGCATCGAGTCGCGGGCCGAGGGGATGGCCATCGCCACGGCCGCTCCGACCAGCACGATGGCCGGCGTGGTGAGCAGGTACAGGGAGGCGAACTTGATCTCCCGCGACCCGATCTTCTTGCCCAGGTACTCCGGGGTGCGCCCGACCATCAGGCCGGCCACGAAGACCGTGATCACCGCGATGGCCAGCATCCCGTACAAGCCAGAACCGGTGCCGCCGGGGGCGATTTCGCCGAGCATCATGTTCAGCATGGCGAGCCCACCTCCCAGGGAGGTGTAGGAATCGTGGAACGAGTCGACCGCGCCGGTGGAGGTCAGCGTCGTAGCGGCACCGAAAGTGGCCGATTGCAGCACCCCGAAGCGCTGTTCCACGCCTTCGGTGGCCGCGCCGGCCGCTGTGGTGGCGGTGCCCGCCCCGATGCCCTGAGCCACGTTCATGAGCACGATGCTGGCGGTGGCGATCACGCCCATGGCCGCGACAATGGCGTAGCCCTGCTTGTTGCTGCCGACCATCCGGCCGAACGCCCGGGGCAGGCTGATCGGGATCAGCAGGATCAGGAAGATCTGGATCCAGTTGGTCCAGGCAGTCGGGTTCTCGAACGGATGGGCGCTGTTGGCGTTGTAGAAGCCGCCGCCGTTGGTCCCGAACTCCTTGATCACCTCCTGGCTGGCCACCGGTCCACCGGTGACCGTCTGGGTGCTCCCGGCCAGCGTATGAATATCGCTGGCGGAGTGGAAGTTCTGCACCATCCCGGCGGCGATGAAGACGATCGCGCCGACCACGGCCACCGGCAGCAGCACGCGCAGGACGATGCGCACCAGGTCCACCCAGAAGTTGCCCAGGTGCTCGGTCCGGCTGCGGGCGAAGCCCCGGATCAGGGCGGCGACCACGGCGATGCCGACCGCGGCGGAGGTGAAGTTCTGCACGGCCAGGCCGGCCATCTGGACCAGGTGGCCCATGGTCGACTCGCCCGAGTAGGCCTGCCAGTTCGTGTTGGTGACGAAGCTGACCGCGGTGTTCCAGGCCAGCGCCGGGGGGACGTTGGCGAACCCGAGCGAGAGCAGCAGGTGGCTCTGGATGCGCAGGAAGACGTAGAGGAACAGGATCGAGACCACGGAGAAGGCCAGCACGCTGCGGGCGTAGACGCCCCAGGGCTGCTCACCGTCGGGATCGACGCCGATCAGTCGATAGACACCGCGCTCGAGGCGGGAGTGCTTGGTGGGGGTCAGCACGCGGTACAGGTAGTCGCCGGCCGGACGGTACACGGCGGCCAGGACGACGACGAGCGACACGATGAAGATGACGCCCGCAGTGGTTGAGCTCATCAGAACTTCTCCGGGTAGATCAGGGCCGCCAGCAGAAACACCGTCAGGCCGACCGCAATCACCAGGCCGGCCACGTTCACGATGGTCACAGTCGCCCCACTCCCCGCACGATCATCGCCAGGGCGCCGAACAGCGCCAGCGTCACCAGCAGGAACACCAGGTCAAGCACCGGACTACCTCTCACTCGGTCAGTTGCGCCCGGCCTCGTGCCGGGCAAGATCAAGCTGACCATCGGGCGCGGGGCGGCGGCAGAGGCCTTGACAGGACCTTGACGGGGACGGGCTCGATCCCTACAGCTTCTTGACGGCGGCCGGTGTCGGGGCACGGTGGTTTGGGCAAAAGGCCAGGACGCCTTCCCCCCGAAGTCGGGGGAAAGGCGTCATTGGGAACGGATGGGTTTCAGCCCACGTGCACCCGGGGCCGCTGCTTGGGGTCGGGTTCGGCCTCGCGCAGCACCTCTCTGGTCACGGGGGCGACCTCCCCGTCGCCGACGAACAGGAAGCGCAGCAGGTTGGTGAACGGATTGCCCTCGGTCCAGGTGAAATAGATGTGCGGCACCAGCGCGGTGCGGTCGCGGACGGCCAGGGCGATTTCGGCGATCGTGTTGGCGACCACCGAGCTGCGCACGGTCAGGATGCGGTGACCGAAGCGCTCCTCCCCGACCACGCGCAGTTCGGTCTCGAAATCCGAGGCGTCGGTGACGGTCACTTCCACAAAGATCAGCGGAACCCATTTGGGCAGGTTGTTCTCGGCCCGGATCTCCCGCGTCTTGTCCCGGTACTCCGAGGCGTCACGGGCGTCCGGTTCGTTCGCCACGAGGTAGAGCGTGCCGCATTTGGCCGCTGCCTCCAGGTACTTCTGGGCCGCGTCGTCGAACGTGATTCCGGCACCGCGTAACTCGAACGCCCGCCGGGCCCGGGAGAGGACGGAGACCACGATGATGGCCAGGATGAAGAGCGCCCCGATCCGCAGCCCGTCCGGTCGCTCGACCACGTTGGTCACCGTGGTGTAGACGAAAATGGCGGCCACCGTGGCGAAGAAGAACATGGCCGGACGATTGCGGCGGCGGCGCGCGGTCAGGGTGACGGCGATGGACGCAGAGGTGATCAGCACCAGGACGCCGGTGGCGTAGGCGCCGCCCTGGGCGTCCACGTCCGCCTTGAAGTACCAGGTCACGAAGAACGCGACGCCGGTGAAAACCAGTACCAGGGGCCGGATCGCCCGGGCCCAGCGCGGGGCCATGCCGTAGCGGGGCAGGTAGCGCGGAACCAGGTTCAGCAGCCCGGCCATGGCCGATGCGCCGGCGAACCAGAGGATCGCGATCGTCGAGAGGTCGTAGGCGGTTCCGAAGGCCGTGCCCAGGTATTCGTGGGCCAGGAAGGCGAGGGCACGGCCGTTGGCCTGCCCTCCGTCCTCGAACTCGGCCGGGGGGATCAGCAGGGTGGTGACCAGGCTGGAGAGCACCAGGAACACGCTCATGATCAGCGCTGAGGTGGTGAGCAGGCGGCGGGCGCCCTGGATCCGCCCGGCGGGGTTCTTCTCGGTGTCGTGCGGGCCGGCCTGGATCTGGGGCATCACCGCGACCCCGGTCTCGAAACCGGACAACCCCAGCGCCAGTTTCGGGAAGACCAGCAGCGCGACCCCGGCCACGGCCAGCCAGTTCGGATGCTCGCTGCGCAGCAGATCGGTCCAGTCGCCGATGACGTGCGGGTGGCTCAGGACCTGGACGACCGCGACGCCGACCACGACGGCGTTCAGGACGAGGTAGACGCCGACCAGGACGACCGCAATACCGATCGCCTCCTTGAACCCGCGCAGGAACACCGCCCCCAGCGCACCGAGCAGCACCAGGGTGATGAGGACCTCGTGGCCGTCCAGCCAGCCTGGTGCGTAGGGGTTCTCCAGGGCGTGGGCCGAGGCATCGGCCGCCGACAGCGTCATGGTGATCAGGAAGTCGGTGGCCGCGAACCCGAGCAGGACCAGCACGAAGAGTTTTCCGCCCCACCAGGGCAGGACCTTTTCCAGCATGGCGATCGAGCCCTCGCCGTTCGGGCTCTCCCGGGCCACCCAGCGGTACACCGGCAGCGCCCCGAACAGCGTCAGGGCCACCAGGACGATGGTGGCGACCGGAGCGACCGCACCGGCCGCCAGCGCGGCGATCCCGGGCTGGTACCCGAGGGTGGAGAAGTAGTCCACGCCGGTCAGGCACATCACCTTCCACCAGGCATGACCGTGCTCACCCGAGGCCTCGGCCGCCGCCGGAGCCTTGCCGTGCGGGCCCTGGATCTCGGCCGCCCGGTGCGCCTGCCCCTCCAGCAGCCACCGGCTCAGGGCAGTCGGGCTCTGGGTACTCATGACCTCACCGTGTCTCTCGTCCTCGCAGGACGTATCCGCCGCGGTCGGCCGGACAGCACCGTCAGGCCGGCCCGGCCCGCTGCACGAAGCTGCCGTCGCGAGTCCGGTACGTAACTCCGCCGAAGTTACCGGCGCAGTTCGGGATCCGGGAGGGGGCGCAGGTGGTGAGTGTGTCAAGATCCTGTCAAGAGCGGGCGGCCCATCGCCCGAGCGCGCCCAGCACCAGGCCGGCCAGGGCGCCGACGCTCAGGGCGGTCAGACACCAGAGGTCGCTGCTTCCGTGCCAGCTCAGCTGACCCAGCCGGTCCAGGAGGAACCCGTTGACCACCAGCCAGGTGCTGGGCACGAGGGCGAGCAGGGCCAGGAGGTCGAGCGTGCCGGCGCCGACGACCGCCAGGCCCACGGCCACCACGGCGCACCGCCACCCGGTCGAGGACGGCGGCAACTGGGCCGCGATGAGCACCGCGGTCACGATGATGAGAGCACCGGCGGCGATGTTGATCCCGCACGGGGTCGGTTCACCGTTCTCCTGGTGGGGCCGGACTGCGGCGGGTGGAGCTGGTTGCAGGCTCATGGGTCTCGGCTTCTCGTGCGCTCGGTCTGGACCCGAGGAAAGGGTCACCAGCAGAAGATCGCGCCGACACCGGGCAGCACCAGTGGTCTTGACGGAAAACCTACGGGCGGAGAGGTGATCCTGACAAAGCCTTGACCGGGCCGGTCGGCGCCCGTCAGAACGCCGTCAGGAAAGGCGCTTCAGGGGTCAGTTTTTCGTCAAGGAGGGGTTCCCGGACGGACGATCGGCCGGTTAATGGAGTCGCCGGCATCGGGAACGACCGATGCGGCCTCCCCGGACGACGGGGGCGAAGTCTCGCAACGGAAAGAAGTGAAGCAGTGCCTACCATCGGGATACTGGGCGGGACGAACTGGTCCGAAACGGCGCGTTATTACCGTCTGGCCCGGGAGATCGTGCGTGAGCGCGGCGCTGGGGGTCGGCCGTCCCGGATCATGCTGGACTGGGTCGACGACCACGAACTGGAGTATCTGCAGGCGACCGGGGAGTGGGACGCGGCCGCCGCGCTGCTCGTGGAACGGGTCAGCTACCTGCGCGAGGCCGGCGCCGACGGGGTCGTGCTCTGCGGCAGCCTGATCGCGGAGGTGAGCTGGCGGGTGATGCAGGCCCTGCCGATCCCGGTCGTCGCCCTGCACGAGAACGCGTCCCGGGGCGACGTGGACGCGGCGCTGCTCCAGGTGAGTCTGCGGATCCGGAACACCGAGGCCGCCGACCCCTCGCTCCTGACCGGACGTCGGTCGTGACGAGCACCCTGCAGACCCAGCTGGTGCACCTGGGCGACGTCAGTTATCCGTACTACTACGGAACGGACTGCGGGCCGGAGATTCTCGACTCGCTGATGGGGCTGGACGCCGACCGTTTCATCGTGGTCACCGACAACACCGTGCTGAACCTGCATGCGGAGCGGCTCCTGCCCGGGCTGAGCTTCCTGGCGCCGGTGACCCTGCTGAGCATGATTCCCGGCGACGGGACGACGTCGATCGCCAACCTGTCCGAGTACCTGGAGACGGCGGTCCTCGAGGGCGCGACCAGCCGCTCGGTGGTCGTGGCGTTCGGCGGTGGGGCCCCGGGCAACGTGGCCGGGCTGATGGCCGCCCTGCTCTTCGGCGGGGTGCGCCTGGTGCACGTCCCGACGACCATGATCGCGGCCATGGACTCGGTCATCTCCCTGAAGCAGGCCGTGCACAGCAGCCGGGGCGAGAACCACTTCGGCACCTACCTCACGCCCAGCGCCGTCTACCTGGACATGACCATGCTCCTGAGCCTGCCGGAACGGGAGGTGCTCTCCGGCGTGGCCGAGGTGATGAAGAACAGCGTGGCGATCCGCCCGGGTTCCCTGGACCGGCTGACCGCCCTGATCGCCTACGGCCGGCTGGAGGAGCCGGAGTCGGTGCTCTGGCTGCTGCGCGAGAGCCTGGCCGCCAAGACGGCGGCCACCGTCGACGACGGCCACCGGCAGGGCCGGGGGCTGGTGCTGGAGTACGGGCACACCATTGGGGACGCGCTCGAGCTGTGCGACCACCGGCGGCTGGGGACCCAGGGATTCTCCCGGGGCGCATCGGTGATGTTCGGCGCCCTTGCTGCGGCGCGCATC
Organism: Kineosporia aurantiaca JCM 3230; assembly: GCA_000719025.1. Lineage (GTDB taxonomy): Bacteria > Actinomycetota > Actinomycetes > Actinomycetales > Kineosporiaceae > Kineosporia > Kineosporia aurantiaca. Next base: position 458,249 of record JODP01000004.1, on the reverse strand, counting down.
TCGGTGGAGCTGGGGCTGATGCGGCCCGAGACCGCGGATCTGCACGCCGAACTGGCGGCCCTCGTGCGAGCGCCGGCCCGGCTTCCCTCCGGGATCGACGTGGAGCGGATGATGAGGACGATCCGTGCCGATCCCAAGCGGGGATACCTGCCGGTGAAGGCCGACGAGGCGGCCATGGTGATCCTGCGGGACCTGGCCCAGCCGGCCGGCACCCCGCAGATGCCCCTGATCCCCGTGCCGCTGAGCCTGATCGAGCAGGTGCTGACCGGGCTGCACGCCGAGACCGGGTTGCTCTGACTCACAAGCTCGGGCGGCTGAGGTGGTGCATTCCGCCCGCCCACTCATGATGAGCCCATGACCGTCCCCACTCTGGCCGAGGCGCTGGAAGCCCTGCGCACCCGCGTCGGTGGCCTGCGCCTGGACCTGTCCGTACCGGGGGCCGACCGGGCCCGGCAGGCCCAGGCCGAGCTCGTCGGCCAGGTGGACGACTACCTGCTGCCCCGCCTGCGCCAGCTGGACGCGCCGTTGCTCGCGGTGGTCGGTGGCTCGACCGGAGCCGGCAAGTCCACCCTGGTCAACACCCTGATCGGCGAGAACGTCAGCAAGGCGGGATGGTTGCGCCCGACCACACGGGGACCGGTGCTGGTCTGCAGCCCGGGCGACCTCCGCTGGTTCAGCGAGGACCGGATCCTTCCCGAGCTCGCGCGCACCAGCGGCGACGGGAGCCAAGGCGGCGGGCGCAGCCTGCACGTGGTCGCGAACGCCCGGGTGCCGGCCGGCCTGGCGCTGCTGGACGCCCCCGACATCGACTCGGTCGTGGCCGAGAACCGGCAGCTGGCCGGTCAGCTTTTGGCGGCCGCGGATCTGTGGATCTTCTGCACCACCGCCGCCCGGTACGCCGACGCCGTCCCCTGGGAGATGCTGCACACCGCCCAGCAGCGCAGTACCGCGCTGGCGGTCGTCATCAATCGGATTCCCCCGGAGGGCCTGAGGGAGATCAGCTCGCACCTGGCGGCCATGCTGGATCAGAACGGGCTGGCCCGCGCCACGTTGTTCGCGATCCCGGAGACGGCTCTGCACAGTGCAGACGACCGGCTGCCCGAGCAGATCGTCAAGCCGCTGCGGGCGTGGCTGGATCGACTGGCCGGGGATGCCGACGCCCGCTCGGAGGTCATCCGCACCACCCTGGACGGGGCGCTGCAGAGTGTCCGGGCGCGAGTCTCGTTGCTGGCCAGGGAAGTTGACGAGCAGCTGGCCGCGGCGGCCGTGCTGCGCGATGCGGCCGAGGACTTCTACGCCGATGCGGTGCGCGAATTCGACGACGGCATCCGAAGCGGCAGCGTCCTGCGCGGAGAGGTGCTCAGCCGCTGGCAGGAGTTCGTCGGCACGGGTCAGATGACCCGCAATCTCGAGCAGCGCGTCGGGCGACTGCGCGACCGGGTCACCGCGTTCATCACCGGTCGCCAGGCTGCCACCGCTGCCGTGGAGGAGGCCTTGGAAAGCAGTGTGCAGACGCTGCTGCGGTCGGCCGCCGAACGGGCCGCCGAGCGCACTGTCGATGCCTGGCGCGACGGCCCGGCCGGGAGGGTTCTGCTGGCCGACCGCGACCAGGTCCTCGGGCACACCTCGGGCGAGTTCGCAGCTGTCCTGGAGCAGGAGATCCGGGCCTGGCAGGACCGGGTCCTGGAGCTGGTGGCCGCCGAGGGCGGACAGAAGCGCTCGATGGCCCGGCTGGCGTCCTTCGGTACCAATGGGGCCGGACTCGTCCTCATGCTGGCGGTGTTCGCGCAGACCGGGGGACTGAGCGGGGTCGAGTTCCTGGTCGCCGGCGGTACCTCCGCGGCCAGCCAGAAGGTGCTCGAGGCGGTTTTCGGCGACAGCGCGGTGCGCACGCTCGCTGCCCGCGCTCGCGCGGATCTTCTCGAACGCGTGGAGCTTCTGTTGGAGAGCGAACGGCGAAGGTTTATGGACGTTGTCGACGGCGCCGCACCGGACCTGGACTCGGCGTTGGGGTTGCGGAACGAACTGGAGACGTTTGAAAAGGCGCGCCGATCCATGCGGTCACTGACTCGTCCGGGGGCAGCCACCGTTCCGGTGGGCCCTTTGGGGAGGAACTGATGCTGCTCACGCGGCGGCCCACCGGTCTTGCCGACCGGCTCGACGCTCTGCAGGAAGTGCTGAAACTGTCGCGCGAGCGGCTTGATCCCGTAGTAGTGGCCGACGCGGAGCAGATCGCGGCCAAGGCCGGTGAGAGACTGCGGTTCGGTGAAGCGCACACGGTCGTGGCGCTGGCCGGGGCGACCGGCAGCGGAAAGTCCTCGCTCTTCAATATGCTTGTGGGTGAACCCCTTTCGACCGTCGGGATGCGTCGACCGACCACGGATGTGGCGCACGCGGCGGTCTGGGGCTCCCAGGACGCGACCTCGTTGCTGGACTGGCTCGAGGTGCCCCGCCGCCACCTGCTGGGCGCCGAACCCGAGCCCGAGCTCGACGGTCTGGTCCTGCTGGACCTTCCCGACGTCGACTCGGTCCAGCAGAGCAACCGCTTGGAGGCCGAGCGGCTGGTCGAGCGGGTGGACCTGCTGGTCTGGGTGCTGGATCCGCAGAAGTACGCCGATGCCGCCCTGCACGAGCGGTACCTGCTCCCGCTGGCCGCGCACTCCGACATCATGCTCATCGTCCTGAACCAGGTGGACCGCCTCTCGCCGGAGGCCCGCACCGGGTGCCTGGACGACCTGACGGCCCTGCTGAAGTCCGAGGGCCTGGCCGCAGCGCCGGTCCTGCCCGCCTCGGCCCGCACCGGTGACGGAATCCCGTCCCTACGCGCAGTTCTGGCCCGCAACGTGGCGGCCAAGCAGGCCGCCGTCCGCCGTCTGGCTGCGGACGTCTCGGCCCTGGCCGAACGCCTGGACGACGCCTGCGTCGGGACGACGAATCAGGCCGTCACGGCTGCCGACCGCACGTCGCTGACCGGTGCGCTGAGCGCAGCAGCCGGTGTCGACGTGGTGAGCGAGGCCGTGGCCGGGGCCTACCGGTTGCGGGCCCGCCGGGCCACCGGCTGGCCGGTGACCGCCTGGACCTCGCGCCTGCGTCTGGACCCGGCCCGCCGCCTGCGGCTGAGGGACGAGCCCTCCGAGCTCGTGCGCACCTCCTTGCCCGGCCCCTCGGCCCTGCAACGCGCTCACGTGGACAACGCCCTGCGCCGAGTCAGCGACCACGCGGCGTCCGGGCTGCCGCAGCCGTGGCCGCAGGCAATTCGCCGGGCAGCCACCAGTTCTCAGAACCGGATGCCCGACCTCCTGGATCAGGCGGTGGCCGGCACCGACCTCGGTCTGGGCCGGCGTCCGCACTGGTGGCGGGCGGCGGGAACGATGCAATGGCTGCTTCTGGGAGCTGCGGCCGCCGGACTCATCTGGCTGGGAATGTTGTTCCTGGTGGCCTGGCTGCAATTGCCGGCACCCCCGCTGCCGCGCTGGGGCCGGCTGCCGGTGCCGACCCTCCTGCTCGTCCTCGGGCTGGTGCTCGGGTTCGTCCTGGCCCAGATCTGTGGGCTGTTCGCCCGCACCGGCGCCGCGCGGCGGGCCCGGCAGGCCCGCCGTGGGCTGGAGAGCCGGATCAGCCAGCTCGCCGACGAGGTGGTCCTGGAGCCGGTTGAGCGAGAACTGTCCGCGCGCCTGGAGTTCTGCGCTGCGGTGGCCCGGATGCGTGGCTGATCCCCAGAACGACCGCGTTTGCCACCAGCGTTTCAGGTCGGGAACAGTGACGTCCCTTGCAACCACTGAAGAGAGTTGTTCACTGAGTGGCGTCGACCCCTGGGATGTCGTGCGGGCCTCGTACGACACTGCAGCCGAGAACTATTCGTCCCTCGTCCTGAATGATCTGGAGTCTCAGCCGGTCGAGCGGGGTCTGCTGGCCATCTTCGCCGAACTGGCGTCCGGTGGGAGGGTCGCCGATGTCGGCTGCGGGCCGGGGCAACTCACGATGCACCTGCACAAGCAGGGCCTGGACGCGTTCGGCGTCGACCTTTCCCCGGGCATGGTCGATCAGGCCCGGGCCAATTTCCCCGAGCTGGACTTCCAGGTCGGCTCCATGGGTGAGCTCGACGCGGCGGACGGCAGTCTGTCCGGTGTGGGGCAGCGAACTCGACCTCACGGTCCACCGCCGTCGCCCCGAGGCAGTCGCTGCCCTGCTGGAGGCGGCCGGGCTGCATGTCGTGATGTCCACGGTGTTCGAGCCGGCCGGTCGGCCTGGTGCCCAGATGGCCGGTGTGATCGCCCTACGCGAGTAACTGCGGCGAACGAGATGTAGCGCTCCGATAGGGCTCAAGAGTTTCTCCCGAGGGAGAGAGCAGGACCCGGCCAACGGTCGCTGAACGCGAAAGTTGCTCGTAGGCAACCGATAAGTTTTCGGGACCACCCGTCGTCGAACGGTTCGGGCCGCTCTTGACACCGGCCTGCGCGCCCCCGCAATATCGCCCTACTTCACCATTCCTCCGCCGTCGGACAAGGCCGTCGGCACACCCCCTGAATGACCGCCCGTGATTGTGCTTCAAGGATGAAACGTTTCACTGCGGAGGTTACTGTGCGCCCCTGGCTGCGCCGACCGGTGGGAACCGGTGCTGTTGTACTCCTGGCTGCTCTGACGGCCACCCTCACCGGTCTGGGGGGTGGTTCGGCGGCCTACGCCGCCGCCCCGCCGGCCCCGAACTTCTCGCCGACCTCGAGAACCGTGGCTCCCACGGCGCTCTACGACTTCTACGGCCAGGTCGCAGATCCGCTGAACGTGATCTCGCACCGGGCCACCCGGCTCACCGGGGCGAACTCCGCGGTCGTCCTGGACTTCGGCAAGGAGGTCGGGGGCCTGGTCACCCTGTCGTTCGGGGCGGCCAGCAGTGCCTCGCAGCAGGTCGGCCTGGCGTTCAGCGAATCGTCCCTGAACGTGGGCCTGACCAGCGATGCCAGTAGCGGCGGCAACCCGGACGGCGCCCTGACCGGGGCGGTGACCGCGAACGGCACGTACACGATGCCGACGGCCCGCCTGCGGGGTGGTTTCCGTTATCTGACGGTGTTCCTCAAGAGCGATGGCTGGGTGGACCTCACCGGTGCGTCCCTGAACTTCACGGCCGCGCCGGGCAAGAGCGACCCCAGTGCGTACGCCAACTACTTCTCCTCCAACGACCCTCTGCTGAACAAGATCTGGTACGGCGGGGCCTACACCGTCCAGCTCGGCACGATCGCCCCGAACCAGGGCCGGGCCTGGCCGCCGCCGGCCTCGGAGTGGGACAACAGCGCCACCGTCTCCACCGTCGGGACGTCCGTGCTGACCGATGCGGCCAAACGTGACCGCACCGTCTGGTCCGGTGACCTCGGGGTTTCGCTGCCTGCGCAGTACGCCTCGACCAACGACCTGATCTCCACGCGCAACGCCCTGACCACGCTGTTCGACATCCAGGCGGCCAGCGGCCAGCTGCCCTACGCGGGACCGCCGTGGACCAACATGCCCAGCTCCGACACCTATCACCTGTGGGCCCTGCTGGGTACGTCGACCTACTTCCAGTATTCCGGGGACAAGGCCTGGCTGGACCAGATCTGGCCGAAGTACAAGCAGGGGATGAGCTACATCCGGGCCAAGATCGACGCCAACAACCTGCTGAACGTCACCGGCACGGCCGACTGGGCCCGCAGCAACCAGGGCGGGGAGAACATCCAGGCCAACGCCGTGATGTACGCGTCCCTGCTGGGCGGGGCGGCGCTGGCCACCGCGGAGGGCGACACCACTCTGGCCAGCAGCCTGACCGGATCGGCCGCAGCCCTGAAGACGGCCGCCAACAGCCGCCTCTGGGACGCGAACGCCGGCCTGTACCGGGACAACCCGAACGAGGCGACGCTGTACCCGCAGGACGGCAACTCACTGGCGGTCTGGTACGGCCTGACCGACTCGGTGGCCAAGAACACGAGTATCTCCACCAAGCTGTCCAAGCGCTGGAACACGATCGGCGCCACCACGCCCGAGTGGGGCGGCAACGTCCACCCGTTCGCCGGTGGTATGGAGGTCGCCGCGCACTTCGCCGCCAATGACGACGACGTGGCGCTGGATGAGATCCGGCGCACCTGGGGCTACATGTTGAACAGCCCGATCGGCACGAAGAGCACGATGTGGGAGGGCATCACGGCCGGAGGTGGCCTGGCCTACGGCGGGTCGTTCATGAGCCTCGCCCACGGCTGGTCCGCCGGCCCGACCGCCTGGCTCACCTACGACGTGCTCGGGCTGAAGCCGGGGGCCAGCGCAGGGCGGTACGACTTCGTCCCTCACCCGGGCGATCTGACCACTGTGGAGGGACGCATCACCCTTCCGCAGGGCGCGGTGAACGCCAGCTGGCAGCACAACGCCGACAATGGCAGCTACACGGCGCATCTGGTCAGCCCCACGGGATCGACGGGCCGGATTGGGGTGCCCAAGTCCGGCGGCAGCGCCGTCAAGGTCTCGATCAACGGCGCCGTCGTCTGGGACAACGGCACGTTCACCGCCCGGCCAGGAATCACCGGTGGGTCGCAGGACGCCAACTACGTTTATCTGACTGGCGTCTCGGCCGGAACGTACGACGTCAGCGCTACCGGCACGGGCAAGGCCGCCCCCATGACGACCTCCTCCACCCTGGCCTACGAGTTGCCGGCCGGATACACCAAGTGCGCCAACGAGGACGGTACCTGTACCTTCTCCGGATCCCGCCAGGTCGCTTACGGGGCCGGCGGGTCGTTCGCCTACCGGATCAAGACGTCCTCAACCCCCTGCACCAGTGATGCTTTCGGTGGAGACTCGGATCCGGGCATGGTGAAGGGCTGCTACGTGGCTCCGACCGGAGGGCCCAGCGGATACACCCAGTGCGCGGCCGAAGGGGCAACCTGCGCCGTTCCAGGGCAGGCTGCTCAGGTCGCCTACGGGGCCAACGGGTCGTTCACCTACAAGGTGCTGAGCGGGAGCGTCGCCTGCAGCAACGCCACGTTCGGGGACCCGGCGGCCAACACGGTGAAGAACTGCTACCTGGCCCCGGCCGGTGCTCCGTCCTCGGACTGGACCAAGTGCGGGGGAGAGGGGCAGACCTGCGCCACGGTGGCCGGTCAGCCCGTGGCCTACGGCGCCCGCGGGGCCTTCACCTATGCGGTGGCCGACGGCACCACGGCGTGCGGAACGCCGGCCTTTGGAAGGGATCCCGTCTTCGGCGAGGCCAAGGACTGCTACACCCGCACCGGCAACCCGCCGACCTTGGGCACAGTCTGCGCGGCCGAGACGGGTACCTGCGCCGTCAGTGGCGGCCAGCAGGTCATCGCCTACGGGGCCCGGGGATCATACGTCTACAAGACGGTCTCCGCTAACACTGCCTGCACCACGAAGGCTTTCGGGGCCGACCCGCTGCCCAACGTCGTGAAGAACTGCTACAAACTCTGACGTCGCCCACAACGAGGTGGAGACCAATTCGATGAGATTCCGTTCCGGTGGGGTGCTTGCGCTCCTCGCCCTCCTGCTACTGCCCTTCTCACCGGCCCAGGCGGCCGCCCCACCGGCGCCCACCCTTCGTGCCCTGAACTACTCACCTTCCTCCCGCACGCTTGCCCCGACCGCCGTGCAATCGACGCTGGGAACGGTGACCGGAGCACAGAACGTCCTGACCGGTGGCAGTACGCGCCTGTCCGGCAACGGTTCCGGCGTGGTCCTGGACTTCGGCAAGGAGGTGGGCGGAATAGTCACCCTGTCCTTCGCCGGCACCAGCGACGCCGGCCAGAAGGTCGGCCTAGCCTTCACCGAGTCGTCCGCGTACATCGGCACGATGAGTGACGCTTCGAACGGCGGCAGTGGGGCGGACGGTGCCCTGACCGGAAATGCCGTGGCCAATGGCACCTACACCATGCCGAACGCGTCCCTAAGGGGCGGCTTTCGTTATCTGACCGTCTTCCTGCAGACCGGCGGCTGGGTGGACCTCAAAGGCGTCTCGTTGCGCTTCACACCCGCTCCGGACATGGCCGATCCCAGTGCCTACCCGAACTACTTCTACTCCAACGACGATCTGCTCAACCGGATCTGGTACGCGGGCGCCTACACCGTGCAGACCAACACCATCGATCCCCACCAAGGACGCGTCTGGGGACCACCCAGCCTCGGCTGGGACAACAGCGCCACGGTCGGGACCGGAACCAGCGTCCTGGCCGACGGCGCCAAGCGGGACCGCACGGTCTGGCCGGGAGACCTGGGGATCTCGGTGCCGACCGCCTACGTGTCGACCAACGACATGAAGTCGGTCAAGAACGCCCTGCAGACTCTGTATGACGTTCAGAAGAGCACGGGTGAGCTGCCTTTCGCCGGGCCACAAGTGAATTTTTACGGCAGCGACACCTACCACCTGTCCAGCCTGCTGGGCACCGAGCTGTACTACCAGTATTCGAACGACCGGGCCTGGCTGGACACCATCTGGCCGAAATTCACGCTCGGCATGAAGTTCATCACCGACAAGATCGACGGCCAGAAACTCCTGAACGTCACCGGGACCAGCGACTGGGCCCGCAGCGGTCAGGGCGGTGAGAACATCGAGGCCAACGCCCTGATGTACGGAGCGCTCACCGGAGCGGCCGATCTGGCCGACCTGAAGGGCGACGCGACCCTTTCGGCGGACTACACATCCAAGGCGGTGGCGCTGAAGAGTGCGGCCAACCGGCTGCTCTGGGACGCCAAGGTCGGCATGTACCAGGACAACCCGACCAGCACGCTCAAGCCCCAGGACGGCAACGCGCTGGCCGTGCTGTACGGGCTCACCGATTCCCCGCAGAAGGCCACCGCCATCGGCGGCAACCTGGGCGATCGGTGGAACAGCTTCGGGGCGGTGACTCCCGAGAAGGGCGGCAACATCGCCACCTTCCCCGGATCGATGGAGGTGCTCGCGCACTTCGCGGCCGGTGACGACCAGCGTGGCCTGGACCTGATCCGCCGCGAGTGGGGCTACATGCTGAACAGCCCTCTGGGGACCAAGAGCACGTTCTGGGAGGGGTACAAGGCCGACGGGACCTTCGACTACGGCGGCGCCTACATGAGCCTGTCGCACGGCTGGGCCACTGGTCCGACGTCCGCGCTGACCTTCGACGTGCTGGGCCTGCGTCCGCAGACCAAGAGCGGCACCTACCGGTTCGTCCCGCACCCGGGAGACCTGAAGAACGTCCAGGGCCGGATCACCCTGCCCGCCGGAGCCCTGGAGGCGAGCTGGACCAGGGACGTGGCGACCGGCACCTTCACGGAAGAGCTGACTTCACCGGCCCAGACCACCGGCGTGATCGGCGTCCCCAAGCTCGGGGGCGGTGACATCCAGGTCGCCGTCAACGGCACGACCGTCTGGAAGCAGGGCCAGTTCACGGCCGCTGCGGGCATCACCGGCGCATCCCAGGACGACGCGTACGTCTACCTGACCGGCGTCCAGGCCGGTAGCTGGAAGATCACGGCCACCGGCGTGGGCGTGCCGACCGAGCTACCGTCTGGGTACACGCTCTGCGCCGCGGAGAACGACACCTGCACGGTCACCGGCACCCGAACGGTGGCGTACGGTGCCGGGACCTTCGTCTCCAAGAGCGTCAGCGGCTCGACGCCTTGCACGAGCGCGGCTTTCGGCTCCGATCCGGCGAAGAACCTGCAGAAGTCCTGCTACCTGGCCCCGGCTGGTGGACCGGCCGGCTGGCGTAGCTGCGCCTCTGAGGGGGCCACGTGCGCCGTGACGCAGCCTCAGCGCATCGCCTACGGCGCCAACGGTGCCTTCGCCTACACACTGGCCACGAGCTCACTCAACTGCAGCAACGCCACCTTCGGCGGGGATCCGGCGCCGGGCGTGGCCAAGCAGTGCTACGCGGCTCCGGCGGGCGGTCCGGGTGACGGGTGGACGTCATGCGCTACGGAAGGCTCCACCTGCGCGGCTACGCCGGGGCAACCGGTGGCCTACGGCGCGAACGGCGTCTTCGCCTACACCACGGCCAGTTCCCAAACGGCCTGCGGATCATCCACCTTCGGTGATCCCATCGCGAACGTGGTGAAGGCCTGCTATCTGAGGTCGGGGCCACCCTCCGGCTTCGCCAAGCAGTGCGCGGCGGAGAACAGCACCTGTGTCATCGGCACCGCTAGGACGGTGGCCTACGGTGCGGCGGGGCGGTACGTGTATCGCTTCGCCACCTCGGACACGGCCTGTACCAGCGCCGCTTTCGGGCAGGATTCGCTCTTCGGAGCGGCCAAGTCCTGCTGGGTGACGTCCTGAGGTGAGGGCGGGGCGCTCGGTGGGGTGCGGCCCCACCGAGCGCCCTGTCGTCTGCGCGGAGCGGCCAAAGGCAGCTCACTGGGTGCCGCACCAAGGGAATGTCTCAGGCGACGCCGCGGCGACGGGCCTGCCGGACGTTGGTCAAGTCTGTATCCGGTCCGCGCGATCAAACGCATCCGAACGAGTCGACGATCGGACTGGACGTCGGAGCAAGCAGAACGGTTCGGTCACGAGGTCGTCGCAGAAGAACTGGAAGACCGGACGAGCAGGTAGGAGTCTGCCCATTCCGGCTGGGCCCTCACCAGAGCCTGCTGGTACTCCAGATGGCGGAAGGCATAAGCGTTGCCGTCCATCACCAAGATCTCTGCCTGCCAGAGCTTATGCAGGAACACCTCCAATGGCCAGGGCAGCACCCTCCAGCCGGCGAGCCAGGCGTGACCGATGGCGAAGCTCGGCCAGGCGGTCTTGAAACCGGCCACGATGAGGCCGATCGTCAGCCCGAACAGGATGCCGTGGACGGGCATCACTGCCAGGTGGGAGACGCGGTCGATGCGGTCCCCGAGCGTCGCCTCACCAATCATGATGAACAAGCCTGAAGTGACCGAGATGCCGACCACGATGCCGAGAGCAACTGCCCGGTCGGTGCTGGGAGTCGCGGTGACCGCCCGCAGCTCCGGGCTGAGGGGGGCAGCGGTACGATGATTGACGAACCCTCCGACCAGGCCGATCGGGATGCCTGCGACCAGGCCGAACCAGATGGCCAGAGCCATGCCGTATTTCGGACCGACGGTAAGGGCGCCGACGAATCCCCCGCAGGCTCCGATCGCGACGGCGGACAGTAGGCCGGCGGCGTAGTACTGATAAACCGGTCCTTTTCGTGCTCCGGCGTTCAGCTGCACCAGTGTGGGCTGAAGGTCGTGATCGGCCGGCAGCAGCAGGCGGCTCGAGACGGTGGCTACGCTTAGCCCGAGAAGCACGGCGACAGCGATGGCGAGAAAGCCCCGGGTGTCATCGAAGCCCGTCAGTTTCGCAGTGGCGACCGTGAAAGCCGAGCAAAGCGCGCTGATGGCTACGAGCAGGCCTGCAGCGGGGGCCATCTGGATCCACGGCGGGGTCTTGCGTTCTCTGTCGTGATGCTTGAGAAGGATGCGACGGATCAGGAGCCCACCCACCGTGGCGGTGGAGATCTGGACTGCATCGACCGTGGCCTGGGGCCAGTCGTAGCGAAAGGCACCCAGGGCAATGACAACGGCGAATACGGTCACGAGGTTGGCGAGTATCCCGATGACGCCCAGAGGCCGAGCTCGTAGCACACCGATATAGACGGCAGTCATCACGCCGATGGCAAAACCCCGGGTGAGGCCCTGCGGCATGATCGTGGCCAGCAGATAGGCCGGAAACGCGATGAGAGCGAGCACGACGCCATAGACAGTTGGAGGAGTCAGGTCGGCGACCCGCCACCAGTCGAACGACGACCCTCCGTCCGAACGCGCGGTGACCACGGCCAGACGGTGCAAGTAGCTCCCGGCCTCGTGAGTCCTGAGGTAGGACGATCGGTCGATGTCGTCCGCGATGTGGTTCAGGATGAGGTCATCAAGCACCGGCCGGCCATCGGCCAAGCGCTGCAAGAGGTCGTCAGCCGGGATCCAGCCCTTCTCCAGCGCAGTACGGACCAGGTTGATGTGAAGGGGGGTTCTCAGCAGGGCGAAGAGCCCGGCGTCACGATTGTCCAACGCCTGGCGAAAATCTCGCGGCAGCAGGAGATCTGGCCCCTCGGCGAAGTGCGCCGCCACCTGGTCCGTGGACGGTGGGTCAAGCTGATAGGAGAGGAAGCGGGTGTCCCGGCGGAGGAGCTGAGCCTCCTGGTGCCGAGAGAGGACAATCAGGCGGCACTCGCCGGGGATCTCCCGCAGGATCTCCGTCGCGGCCTGCTCGGGTTGGCCGGAGAGCTCGTCGAACCCGTCAAGGATCAGGACGAAGCGCGTGTCGGACAGAACTCGGCGTGCCCGGTTCTGGGCGGTCAGGGCGGTCACCGGGGTGAAGGCGTGAACAAGCGCGCGGTCGAGCCAGTCGGCGAACGACTGGCGCCCGGCCTGCCAGCCGCCCAGGGGAATGACCAGGGGGACCAGTTCCTGACGTTCGAGAAGGCGATGAGCAGCCAAGAGAGACAGAGTGCTTTTGCCGCTGCCACCGCAGCCATGGATGAGGATGCGCGATGACTTGAAATTGGCGAAAGCGGTGGCCCAGTCGCCGGCGAAGGTGTTGGCGTCCACCGTGGTCACCCCGGCATGGGCGACCTGCACCACCACTGAACCCGGATCGTCCGCACTCAGGGACATCGGAATCAGTCGTTGGCCCGGAGCTCCCAGCTGTCCCAGGTACTGGGCCCCCGCCCGATCGGCGCAGTACGCCAGCGACTGCTTGCGAATCTGCTCCACCATCTCGTCGGTCAGCCGGCCGCCGGTTCCGTCCGCGCCAAGGATGAAGGCGATCAGGAGCGGAACGCACCCCACCAGGGCCATGACGATGCTGGACACGGCATCCCCGACGGCGATGCCCCAGCCCAGGGAGCACAGGACGATCACGGCGCCGGTACCCACGAGGATCCGGCGAGCCAGTTCCTCGCCGCGGTCATGCTTCACGGCTGGTTCCTTCCGGCGTCCGCCAGGGCCCTCTGGTACTCGCGGTGGCGGAAGGCCAGCAGACCGCCCTCCTTACGCAGCACCTCGACGTGCCGTAACTTTTCCAGGTAGACCTCGATCTGCCAGGGCATCCGCCCGTTCAGGAACAGCCACTTGTGTGCGATGGTGAAGGCCGGCCAGGCGGCGTTGAACCCGGCCACCACCGACCCGATAGTCAGACCGAACAGCAGGCCGCACTCCAGGGTGGCGTGCAGAGGCGAGTTCGTGGACTCGCGGTTGATCAGCCCCACCGTGCCGTCGAGGAACGTCGCGATCACCAGGACACCCGAGACGGCGGACAGGGTGATGGCGATGATGGTTCCTAGTGCTGTGATCCGGTCAGCCCACAGGGTGGCCGAGCCGGCGACCCCGGAATGGCTCTTGAGCGGGGCGGACAAGTAACGGATCAGACCGCCGACCAGACCGACGGGGATGCCGACGGCGAGACCGAAGACCAGGCTCAGCGCCAGCCCGTAATCCAGGTGGTAACGCACGGCGCCGCCCAGGCCACCGCCCAGACCGACCGCCATGGCGGAGATGACACCGTTGGGGATGAGCCGCCAGAAGCTCATTTTCCTCTTTCCACGGCCGATCTGGACGCGCGAGGGTGCCATCCGGGGGCCGTCCGGAAGCAGGAGCCGGGCGGCGACCACGGCGACACCGACCCCGAACCAGCCGGCGATCATGATGCTGACCAGACCGCGGTCCTGGTCGTGAAAGCTGATCTCGGTGCTGAACGCGCTGGTCACCACCCCGGTCAGGAAGCCGATCCAGAGCAGGCGGGGGAGGGCCTGCCGGAAAAGCCTTCCGCTGCGAAGATTCTGCAGGCCGAGCAGGGTGGCGACCGCCGCGGTGGTGATCTCCACCGAGTCGGCCAGGACCTGGTGCCAGCCGAGGACCGGTGCCCCCACCGCCACTACGCAGGCGCTGGTGACGAAGGCCGCGACGACCACCGAGACGGCGGAGATCTTCACCTCACGCAGAACTCCCAGATAGATCCCGGCCATCAGGCCGATGGTCAGCCCTCGGGTCAGGCCGACGGGCATGATGGTGGCCAGACGGTATCCGGGAGCGGCCATCAGGCTTGTGCAGGCGGTGAAGACCGAGGCCGGTACGAGGTCGCCGAAGCGCCACCAGGCGAAGACGTACATCCGGCGGTCCTCCAGCCTCTGCGCCAGCGCCTGGGCGAACCGCCCGCCGTCCACCGCGCGCAGATGCGCAGAGCTCTCAATCTGCCGCCTGACGTGCCGGAGCAAGATCTGGTTGAAAAGATCTCTGATGTCTCGCTTTCCGCCCATCGCCGCCTCGCGGAGACGGGAGGTCGTCAGATAGCCACGTTCGATTGCCTTGCGCACGACGTATTGCCGTAGCGGAACGGTCAGCAACTCGCGGAGACCGGAGGACGGTTGGTCTTCGAGGAGCTCGTGCAGCAGGGGCTCATCGGGCGAGAGCTGTGGTGGTTCGACCTTCTGGAGATAAGCGATCGACTGTTTCGTCGACGGTTTGCGCAACTCGTAGACAGTGAAGTCCTGCGTGAGCCAGGAGCCGGGGGAGGGCCGGCCGCGGGAGAGCATCATGACGGGACAGCTGATCAACAACCGGCGCAACTGGATCCGAAGGGCATCGGTCGCCTCGTGATCCAGTTCGTCGAGGCCGTCCAGGATCAGCAGAACACGTCCACTGGTCAGCAGCCGATTGGCCCGGCCGCCCTCGCCGGCCCGGGACAGGCGGTGCATTGCGGTGGGAGCGGCCAAATCGAGCCGGGTGTTGAGCCAGTCCATGAGCGATTCCCGCCCCGGCTCCCAGGCGGCCAGCGAGATCAGCACCGGGACGGGCCCGGGAGCCGGCTGTGGGCCGACCTCGTCGGTTGTTCTTGGCTCCTTCGTGGTCAGACCGAGCGTCGCCATCAGGGCCAACGTGGTCTTTCCGGTACCCGGGGCGCCCCAGATCAGCACATGGCTAGGTAGGCAGGCGAACCATCGGGCCCAGGCATGACGGAAGTCCTGCGAGGCGACCGTGGCCAGGCCGCGATGCGGTGCGATGATCCTTGTCGGTGTGCGCGGGTTCTTGGACGGTTGACGGAGAGCAAGGGGAATCAGGTCGTTACCGAGCAGATCGCGCTGATCGGCCTCCTCATCCCATTGGACATGCACGTCCTCGCGAAGGCAGTCAAGGACCTCCTCGGTCACCTCGGTGGAGGTGTGATCCCGCTTGGTCAGCAGGACTGCGGCGAGATTGAACAGAGCTCCCACGACAGCGGCCACGTGGTCGGCGTTCTCCAGATCGCGCCGCCAGACCACGGCCCCGACCACCAGGGCCGTCCCCAGGCCTGCGAGCACCACCTGGGTCCGTAGCCGCCAGTTCGTGCCGCGGTCCGGATCCACCTCATCCTCGGTCACCGTGCGCCCCCGGTCTCCTCCGTGCGTCCTTGTTCCCTATCTGGTCATCGTGCATCAGTGGGTGAAATCCGACGTCTTGGCTCTGAGGCCTTCCTGTACTGTTTTTTCTGTTCTGCACCGAACAGTGCCGGTCCGGGCTTTGCGGAAGCGGGGGACATGTGGTCCGACCCTGACGAACTCGAGACGGTCGAAGACCTTCGACTGGCCCTGATCGAGCTGGCCGGGCCCACCCGTAAGCAGTCCAGCGTGGCCCGCGCTATCGGGAAGTCGAACAGCTCGGTCTCCGACCTTTTCGCCGGTCGGCGCGGAGTCACCCGAAACATGGTTCTGGCCATGGCTTCCGCCTTCGGTGCCCCCGAAGATCTGGAACGTTGGCTGCGTGCCTGGAAGCGTGTCCAGCCGAGTCGGGACCGTACCCCTCCGCAGCGTCAATTGCCCTTTGCGGCCAAGACTTTCGTTGGTCGTACCGTGGAGATGGAGCTGCTGGACGCGGTGCTGTCCGACACGGCCACCGGCGTACGGCAAGTCACGGTCAGCGGCATGGGCGGAGTCGGCAAGACTGAACTGGTGCTGCACTGGGGGCATCGCCACCAAGACGCCTTCCCGGACGGCTCGCTCTATGTCGATCTTCGCGGGTACGGCTCGGACCTGCCGCTTGATCAGTCGGCCGCCCTGGCCGATCTGCTCCGGGGCCTGGGGGTGCCGGACACCGACCAGCCCACCGGGCGGCAGGCTCGCATCGATCTTCTCCGGTCCCGGGTGGCCACCCGGCGCGTGCTCATCGTGTTCGACAACGCCCGCGACGCCGAGCAAGTGGAAGCGCTGCTACCGGGACCATCACCCGGCATGATCGTCATCACCTCCCGCTCCGGGCTGGAGTCGCTGAGATACCGACGGGACTTGGTCGGGATCGATCTGGACGTGCTCCCCGATCAGCACAGCGCACAATTGGTGGCCGAGCTCGTCGGCTCTGCGGACGATCCGGCCCTGATGGAATCGGTGGTGGCCGGGTGCGGGGGCCTGCCGCTGGCCCTGCGGGTAATCGCGGGAACGGCAATCGATCGTCCAGGCGGCCTGGCAACGGTCGTGGAAGAGCTGAACGACGGTGACCATGGCCTCGGGCTGTTCTCGGCCGGAGACGCGCGGTCGACGGTACGGACCGTCCTGTCCTGGTCCCTGCCTGCGCTGCCCCCATCGGTGGTCCGCACCTTTTCCTGGCTAGGGGCAGCGCCGACAATGGAGTTCGATGCCTACCTCGGTGCGGCCCTGGCCGGCATCGGTGTGGTGCAGGCGCGTGACCATTTGCGCGATCTGCGGCGCGCTCGGCTGCTGATCGAGCCGCGCCCGGGCCGGCTGGCCATGCACGACCTGTTACGGGACTGCGCCCGTCAGGAGAGCGATCGGCCCCCGGACGACAGGACGGTGGTTGACCGCCTCGGTAACTACTACTGGCACGCTCTCGACCGGGCCAGCCGGATGTTCGGCCCTACCTCGGCGGACAGGCCGGCGGGTCCGGCTCCCGATCTGGCACCGATCGTCCGTTCAGATGCTGCGGTTGCCTGGCTCACCGCTGAGCGCAGCGGGATCCTCAGCTTCGTTGCCGAAGCCTTTGACCAGGAGAGCTGGCCCTGGGTGTACCGGATCTCCGACGCGTCCTGGCGGGTGTTCATGGCCGCCGGGTTCCATGCCGACGCGGTCCGGCTACACGGGCAGGCCGTGGAGGCCGCCCAGCGGGACCATCAGCCCGGGCACCTTCTCTCCGCTCTGGAACACCTGGGTATTGCCGAGCAATTTCTCGGGCTTCTCGATGACGCGATCAGGCATCTACACGACGCAGTGCGGCTGGTCGGTGCGGACGACCACCAAGCGGCCGACCGGACCTGCGGCATCCTGGGCGCTGCCTACTCGCGGACCGGGCAGTTCGAGCAGTCGGTCCGCTGGTTTGAGGCCGGACTGGCTCAGGCCCGGCTGATCGACCCGGATCCGGACCTGCGGCAGGCTCGGGCCCAGAGCAACCTCGGTCTGGCCTACCAGCGCCTGGGCCGCGACCAGGCGGCCCTCGAGCACCTCGATCCGGCGATCGCCGCAGCCCGTGCAGCGAAGGAGAAACACCTACTCGCGATCGCTCTGAACAACCGCAGCCTGACGCTGCGACGGCTGGGCCGACTGGACCAGGCCCGGTCCGACGTCCTCGAAGCACACGACCTGGCCGAAAGCATCGGTGACACGATGCTACTCGCCGAAGTGCTGGACAGCCTGGGGGCCCTTCTGATCGACGAGGGCCGGCCCGAGGCCGCGCTCGAGGTTCTGAATCAAGCCCTCGTCCGGCACCAGACCGCCGGAGAGGTCGCAGCCGGGGCGGAGACCCAGGACAACCTGGGCACCGCCCTCCGTCGGATGGGGAGGTGGGAGGCCGCTCTTAACAGCCACGAACTGGCGGCCGCGGTCGCCGCCTCAATCGGTGACCGCAACCGGCTGGCACATTCACTGCTCGGCTGTGGACTCACCCAGATCGAACTCGGACGAGCCGATCTTGCGGGGCCGCTGCTGCAGGCTGCTCTTCTTCAAGCTCGGGAGACACGGAACAAGCAGCTTGAGGCAGCGATTCGGCAGGTGCTCGGCTGAGGACAGCTGCTACGCCCCCTCGTCACCCGCCGATACCTCCATCCGAGTCTCTCCCCGGCCCGCGGCTCAGGTCAGCCAGCCCACCCATCACGTCCGGCCATCCGCCAATACCTTCGCCCGGCCCTCAGCAACGCCCAGGATGAACAGGCTCGTGATGGTTGCCGCGCGGACACCGGCAGCCTCATCAGAGAAGCCGTTGTCCGCGATGGTGAACACTGCCCCCCAGGCGACCTGGCTGAGCACGTCCGGGGGCAGGTGTCGTCCGAACACCTCGCTGTCCTGACCCCGCGCCACGATCCCCGCCAGGGTCTTCTCGACCGGCCCGAGCAACGCGTGGATCTCCTGGCCGTACTCGCCGCGACGCAGCACGACCAGCACCCGGTAGCGGTGCACCACGGGCCACAGGCGCGCGATGAAGTCGGCCCACACCACATCGGCCGCGGCGTCGGCGGTGTCGACCTCGGCGAGCACGGCGGCGATTTCACTGACGGCTCGTTGCGCAAGGGTTTGCACCAGTTCGGTACGGGACGGGAAGTGCCCGTAGACCGTGCGGCGCACCACCCCCGCAGCAGAGGCGACCTCGCCCATGCCGGCGTCCGGGTTGCGCCCCAGAACCTCGAGGGCGACGTCGAGGATGCGCTCGCGGTTGTCCTTCATGCGAGGCCTCCGGCGGGATCGATGGGCATGAAGCCATCCTTGCACACTGGTGTGCAAGGGCGTAGGTTGCACAGCGGTGTGCAAATCGATGAGGCACACCGACCCTCACAGCGCAGGAGACCACGGCCATGACCGCACCCTCAGCCCTGATCCGCCCCTTCACCGTCGCCGTCCCGGACGCCGAGATCCAGGACCTGAAGCAGCGCCTGGCCCGAACCCGCTGGCCGAGCGCGGAGACCGTCTCCGACTGGTCGCAGGGCGTGCGGCTGCAGAACGCGCAGGCGCTGGTCGCCTACTGGGCGCAGGAGTACGACTGGCGCCGCTTCGAGTCCGAACTCAACCGGTTCCCGCAGTTCCTGACCACGATCGACGGGCTGGACATCCACTTCATCCACGTCCGGTCGCAGAACCCGAACGCGATGCCGCTCATCCTGACCCACGGATGGCCGGGCTCGTTCGTCGATTTCCTCAAGCTGATCGGCCCCCTGACCGACCCGGTGGCGTTCGGGGGCGACATCGCAGACTCCTTCGACGTCGTCATCCCGTCGATGCCCGGGTTCGGCTTCTCCCAGAAGCCGGAAGGGACGGGATGGACGGTTTCGCGGGTCGCGAGCGCGTGGGCGGAATTGATGACGCGTCTGGGATACGAGCGCTGGGCCGCTCAGGGGGGCGACTGGGGCGCCGTGGTGACCACCGCCCTCGGGGTCATGCAGCCGGAAGGACTTCTGGGAATCCACCTGAACAACCAGTACGCCCTTCCCGCAGTGATTCCCGAAGATCTGTCCCCCGAAGAACGCCGTGCCCTGGACACCGTCGCCCTGTACACGGGCGAACTCGGCGGTTCCAGCCATCTTCAGGCCACGAAGCCGGAGACCGTGGGCATCGCCCTGGCCGACTCCCCGGCCGGTCAGGCCGCCTGGATCTACGAGAAGTTCCAGTCCAAGACCGACAACCAAGGGCTCGCCGAGGACGCCCTGAGCACCGATGACATGCTCGACGCGATCTCGCTCTACTGGTTCACGAACAGCGCTGCTTCGTCCGGGCGGATCTACTGGGAGAACAAGTCGAGCAGCCTGGCCGGCCCCAAGGTGGCGCTGCCGGTAGCCGTGACCGTGTTCCCGCGCGACATCCCGCTGCTGGCGCGAACCTGGATCGAGGACACGTACAGCAACCTGATTCACTACGGCGAGGCGGAGAAGGGTGGGCACTTCGCCGCTTTCGAGCAGCCTGAGATCCTGGTCGGCGAAATCCGCACCGGCCTCAGAAGCCTGCGCTCCCAGATCGGCGCCAAGGGCTAACCCGGCACCGGGCCGGTCGAACCGCGAATCACCAGCTCGGTGGCCAGTTCGATGTGCAGGGCCTCCACCTCGTGCCCGTTCATCAGGCGGCGTAGCAGGCTGACCGCCATCCGGCCCATCTCCTCGAGAGGCTGGCGCACCGTGGTCAGCATGGGATGGGTGGCCTGGCTCAGGTCGATGTCGTCGAATCCGGTGACCGAGAGGTCGTCGGGGACCCGCAGGCCGCGCTCGGCGGCGGCCCGCAGGGCGCCGACCGCCGACTTGTCGGAGAACCCGATGAGCGCGGTCGGGGGTTCGGCCAGGTCCAGCAACTCCAGGGCCGCCCGGTAGCCGTGCTCGACCGTCGCCTCCGTGGGCCGGAACAGCTGGGCCGAGGGCAGCACGCCCGCCTCGGCCATGGCGGCGGTGTGCCCGGTCAGCCGGGCGTCGCTGGCCAGCCAGTTCGGGGGACCACCGATCACCCCGATCCTTCGGTGGCCCAGCTCGATCAGGTGCGACGTGATCGCCCGGGCCCCGGCGAAGTGGGCCGCCGACACCGAGGCGATGTTGCGCGGCACCTTGGTGCGGGGATCGATGACGACGAACGGGAAGCCGTCGGCCCGCAGGGCCACCAGGTCGTCCCCGGTCTCCGGGGGGAGGATGAGGATCGCCCCGCCGACGTCGGTGCGGGCCGACAGGCCCGGCAGCACCGAGGACCGTTGCGCGGCCTCACCGGCGTTCAGGATCAGCGGGATGTTCTGCTGGTCGAGGGCCTGGGCGACCGAGGAGACGATCAGGCCGAAGTAGTCGGTGAGGACGTACGGGCAGCGTACGTACACGCCGGCCCGGGCTCGGCGACCCTGCGCCGACCGGGGTTCCGGGCCCAGGCCGCCGCGCCGTTCCAGCGCCGCCATCACCAGGGAGCGGGTGTGGGCGGCGACGTGGGCCTGGCCGTTGAGCACCCGGGAGACCGTCGCGATCGACACCCCGGTCTCGGAGGCGATGTCCCGCACCGTGGCTCTCGACCCAGGAATGACTAGCTCCCGGCTGTTACATGCGATCGGGTCATGAGTGGCATCATAACCCGGCCCGTCCACCGCCATCTCGGTCTTTCCGCGCACCGCAAGAACCTTGACACGCGGATCCCGCGATGTTCTTCTCAGGCCGTAACACGACCCTTTGTTTCAGTTTGTTTCAGATCCGAGTGGTCCTCGAGCTCACAATGAGGAGAGCTATGAGACGACGTGTGCTGGTCGCGGCGCTGGCGGGCCCGGTCCTGGCCCTGTCCCTGGCCGGAATGCCGGCGGTCCAGGCGGCCGACAGAACCGGGGCGGTGACCGCCCGGGTGTGGGTGACCACCGTCGATCGCACCCGGTTGCTGGCCGAGCAGCCGTCCGTGACCTTCGCCCAGGCTCGCTCGACAGCACCGACGATCGTGGTCGACCCGAGCCAGACCTACCAGCAGATGGACGGTTTCGGGGCCTCGATCACGGATTCCTCGGCCTCGGTGCTCTACGGGCTCACGCCGGCCGCCCGGAACACGGCCATGCGGTCGCTGTTCAGCCACCGCGACGGCATCGGCGTCAGTTTCCTGCGCCAGCCGATCGGCTCGTCCGACTTCACCGCTGCGGCCGAGCACTACACCTACGACGACGTCGCCCCGGGCGCCACCGACTTCGGCCTCAAGCACTTCTCGATCAAGCACGACCGGGCCCAGGTCCTGCCCCTGCTGCGCCAGGCCCGTTCGCTCAACCCGGAACTCACCGTCCTGGCCACACCGTGGAGTCCGCCGGCCTGGATGAAGACGAACGACTCGCTGGTCGGGGGCCGGCTCAAGGACGACCCGGCGATCTACGACGCCTATGCGCGGTACCTGGTGAAGTTCGTCCAGGCGTACGCCGCCGAAGGGGTCCGCGTCGACTACCTCACGGTGCAGAACGAGCCGCAGAACCGCACCCCGAAGGAGTATCCGGGCACCGACCTGCCGGTACGCCAGGAGGCCAAGGTGATCGAGGCCCTCGGCCCCAAGCTGCGGGCGGCCGGTCTGCGCACCAAGATCCTGGCCTACGACCACAACTGGGCCACCCACCCGAACGACGCCGCCGCAACACCGCCCGGTGAGAACCCGGAAACCGATTATCCGTACGAGATTCTCGACAGCCCGGCCGCCAAGTGGGTCGCAGGTACGGCGTACCACTGCTACTACGGCGACCCGAGCGCGCAGACGGCCCTGCACGACGCGCATCCGGACAAGGGCATCTGGTTCACCGAGTGCTCCGGATCGCATGCCGCCACCGACACCCCGGCCGAGGTGTTCCGGGGCACCCTCACCTGGCATGCCCGCAACATCGTCATCGGCACCACCCGCAACTGGGCCAAGTCGGCCGTCAACTGGAACATCGCCCTGGACAGCACCGGCGGCCCGCACCTGGGCGGCTGCGACACCTGCACCGGGCTGATCACCGCCCAGCCCGACGGCGGCGTGAGCACCGACGCCGAGTACTACACGATCGGCCACCTCTCGAAATTCGTCGACCCGGGCGCCGTCCGGATCGCCAGCACCTCGTTCGGCACCACCGGCTGGAACGGTCAGATCATGGACGTCGCCTTTCGCAACCCGGACGGCTCGACCGCTCTGGTGGTCCACAACGAGAACGACGATCAGAGGACGTTTGCGGTCGCGGTGGGGGAGCGGTCGTTCGAGTACACCCTGCCCGGTGGCGCCCTCGCGACGTTCACCTGGCCACGATCGTCCACTCTGCGCCCCCAGTTCGACCCGGTGTCCCTGGCCGGGGCCACGGCGACGGCCAGCCCGGCGGGGGAGGGCCCGGCGCTGGCCGTCGACGGTGACGCCTCGACCCGCTGGTCCAGCGGCGCCGCCCAGGAGCCGGGTCAGTACCTGCAGGTCGACCTCGGTCGGGCCAAGACCTTCCGCCAGGTGGCCATCGACAGCGGCGGCAATCTCGGCGACTACGCGCGGGGCTGGCAGCTTTCGGCCAGCAACGACGCCAGCACGTGGAAGACCCTGGCCAACGGTGAGGGGGTGGGCCAGTTGACAACCGTTGACGTGCCCCGCACCCGAGCGCGTTACCTGCGGATCTCGTCCACCGGTAGCAGCGGGAGTTGGTGGAGCATCGCCGACATCCGGCTCTACGAGTGATCTGACCGGGGCTTTCCGGCCCGGTTCCGATCACGCCGTGCTCGCTCAGGCGAGCACGGCCCCTCCGGGCCTGTCCTACGGCAGGCCTCGCTCGCTCCACCCCGACTGGAGTTCGAGGAGTTCACCATGTCCCAACGATCGATCCATCGTCGTGCCGTGATATCGGCGGTCGCGGCCCTGTCCGTAACCGGTTTCGCCTTCGTCGGTTTCAGCGCCCCACCGGCCCAGGCCGCGGGAGAGACCGCCAACGTCTGGCTGACCACCACGAGTGACGCCGGCGGCCGAACCGTCACCCGCGGACTGCAACAGCAGACGCCGGTCACGTTCGCCGCCGGAACCGGCGGCAGCGGAACGAACATCACGGTCAACGACGCTACGAAGTACCAGCAGTTCACCGGGGGCGGCGCCTCGATGACCGACAGCGCCGGCTGGCTGCTCAACAGCGGCGGCCTGCTGTCGGCGGCCACCCGCGACGCGGTGATGCAGAAGCTGTTCAGCTACGACAAAGGCATTGGGATCAGCCTGCTGCGCAACCCGATGGGCGCCTCGGACCTGGCCCGCTCGGCCTACTCCTACGACGACGGCGGCGTGGACCCGAACCTGAACAACTTCACCGTGCAGCACGACACCGCCGACGTGCTGCCGCTGACCAAGCAGGCCCTGTCGCTCAACCCGGCCTTGACCGTCATGGGCTCACCGTGGAGCGCTCCGGGATGGATGAAAGACACCAACACCATGCTCGGCGGGCATCTGCAGGCGCAGTACTACGGCACCTACGCCAGCTACTTCGTGAAGTACCTCCAGGAGTACGCCAAGAACGGTGTGAAGGTCAGCCTGGTCACGCCGCAGAACGAGCCCGGCGTCAACCGCGCCGACATGCCCTCCATGGGCTGGGACGCCAACGGTCTGGACTACTTCGTCGGATCGGAACTCCTGCCCAAGCTGCACGCAGCCGGACTGAGCACCAAAGTGGTTGTGCACGACTGGAACCCCGCGGACTACGACGCTACCTCGGCCCAGACCGTGAACGACGCCGCGGTGCGCAATGATTCGCTGTTCGGCGGGATCGCTTGGCACGACTACGGCGGCAGCCTCGACAAGATCACCACCGTGCACAACCAGTACCCGGCCGTCGACATGTACGGCACCGAGATCTCCGGCGGCACCTGGGTGACCAACCAGCAGCACGACGACATGCTGCAGATCGTCAACTTCGGCCGCAACTGGGCCAAGTCGTACTCCAAGTGGGGTCTGGCCCTGGACCAGAACCACAGTCCGCACCTGGGCGGCTGCGACACCTGCACGGGACTGGTCACCGTGCACAACAGGGACGGCCGCAACGGCCAGGTCGACTACACCATTGAGTACTACTCCATGGGCCACCTGACCAAGTTCGTGCGTCCCGGGGCCTACCGCGTGGATTCCACCGCCAGCAGCGACATCCCGAACGTCGCCTATCTCAACCCGGACGGCACCCGCGCCCTGATCGCCTACAACACCACCGCCAGCACCCAGACCGTGCGGGTCAACTGGTCCGGCCAGAACTTCACCTACGCCCTGCCCACCCGGACCGCGGCCACGTTCACCTGGAAGGCCGGCACCACGACCACCCCGCCGGCCGCCCGCACCGGCGCGGTCAAGGGCCTGGCCGGAAAATGCCTGGAGGTGCCCGGGGCGAACACCGCGAACGGCACGGTGGTGCAACTGCGCACCTGCAACAACAGTTCGGCCCAGACCTGGACGGTCGGGACCGACGGCAGCCTCAGGGCTCTGGGCAACAAGTGCCTGGACGTCGTCGGTAACGGAACCAGCGACGGCACCGCGGTCCAGATCTGGGACTGCACCGGTGGAGCGGCCCAGAAGTGGACCTACTCCTCGGCCAACCAGACGCTGACCAATCCTCAGGCCGCCAAGTGTCTGGACGTGAAGGACAACACCTCGACCGACGGCACGCCCCTGCAGGTCTGGACGTGCACAGGCGCAGCCAACCAGAAATGGGTGCTGCCGACCTGACCCGAGCCGGGGCGGCGGGAGTCTGGGGGCTTCCCGCCGCCCCACCCCCGATGAGATCTGCGCTCCGCAGCGGTCGTTCTGGTAACGACTGACGAAGGAGAAATCATGGCCAAGGTCATCGCATCGATCAGTACTTCCCTGGACGGCTACATCACCGGGCCTGACGACCGGCCGGGAAGCGGTCTGGGCCGCGGTGGGGAGCGCCTGCATCACTGGGTGATGGGCGGTCCGTGGACTTATGAGGGAGGCCACGAGTTCGCCCTGCACGGTCCGGACAAGGAGTTCTTCGACGACCTGGTGGCGACGGTGGGCTCGGGGGTGGTCGGGCGCGGCATGTACGAGGCGGCCGGGGCCTGGGGCGGCACGAACCCGTTTCCGGGCACCCTGTTCGTGGTCACGCACCGGTCGGCGGACCAGCCGCCGGCCGAGTCCGGCTTCCGCTTCGTCGGGGACCTCGGTTCGGCTCTTGATCAAGCAGCGGAGGCGGCCGGGGAGGGCGATGTCAGCCTGGGCGGCGGTGCTGATGTGATCCGGCAGGCGCTGGCGGAAGGAAGGGTCGACGAGCTGGCCATCTCGACGGCGCCGGTGATCCTGGGGGCGGGCAAACGGCTGTTCGAGGGGTTCGGCCAGGATGTGGATCTGGAGGTGCTCAAGGTCCACAGCTCTCCGTACGCCACCCACGTCCGCTATCGGGTCCTGAAGCCCGGCCGGTGAGGCATCAGGTACGGACGCCGGCCAGCTGACCGGCCTGGGCGACCAGTTCACCGTCGGCGTCCCAGATCAGGACCGTTTCGTCCATGCGCCCGGCCGCGATGTCCTGGGCCTGCATGGTCATCCGGACGGGGCCGGGCGCGGGGAGCCGGCGCAGGTAGGCGGTCAGGCTCAGGGTCGGCGCCCAGCCGTTGATGCCGAGGGTCAAGGACACCGGCGGTACCGGGTCCAGCGCCACCAGCAGGCTGAGCGGGTCCCAGTCCTGCCCGTCGGCCCGTCGCAGCCAGCCGCTGGTGCGGCCCTGGTCCGAGGGCCGGCCGGTGAGGAAACCGGTGCTGGAGGGAGTGAGCCGATGCTCCACGACGTCCAGCAGCGGAACCGTGAATGCTGCACCCGGGGCATCGGCCCGGAGCAGGAGGCACTCGTGCTCGTCCGGGAGGGACGGGGCCGGACCGGCCTTCCACACCGACGGCGCCCGGTCCAGAGTGCTCTGGGTGACCAGTGCCTCAAGGCAGGCGTGGCCTTCCTGCTCCAGCCGGGCGCGGAAGAAGGCGTGACGGCGGCCCGCCCGCAGCGTCTCGACGGTCACCGTGGCCGGGCCGGGCAGCGGCGGCCGGAGAAACGTCGCGCTGATCGTGACCGGGTGCGGGGGTTCGGCCACCTCGGTGACGGCCCGGCCCAGGACGGCCATCAGGTAACCGCCGTGAAGCTTGTCCGCCACGGCCCACTGTGGGTCCAGGTCCACCGAGAAGCCCCGGTCGGTGGGGCGCACACGGGTGGCTTCCGAAAAGGAGATCATCTGCGGACCCGTTCTGGGAGGGCGGCCATGGCACGGCGTCTGTACTGTACGACCTGGGTTGTCGGCTCCCTGGCTTACCTTTGACCGCGTGGAGAATCGCGCATCGCTGGGCCAGTTCCTACGGCGTCGCCGGGAGGACCTGACGCCGCTCGAGGTCGGACTGACCCCGCAGGGGCGCAGGCGCACTCCGGGACTGCGCCGCGAGGAGGTTGCGGGCCTGGCCAACGTGTCGACCACCTATTACGAACGACTCGAGCAGGGACGCGGCCCCCGCCCCTCCGCCCCGGTGCTGGCCTCCCTGGCGGCGGCTCTCCAGCTGAGCGGTGATGAGATCCCGCACCTGTACCGGCTGGCCGGGCACACCGCCCCCGGCCGCCCCCAGCACCCGGACGACCAGGTGGACGCCGGTCTGGCCTACCTGCTGGCCGCCGTGGAGCAGACCACCCCGGCCTTCGTGACCGACGAGCTGGGCTTCGTGCTGGCCCAGAACTGGCTGAACGTGGCGTTGTTCGGGCGCTTCGCCGGGCTGCCCGGGCTGGAGGCGAACCTGGTCTGGCACTGGTTCACCTGTCCGGCCTGGCGCGACCGGCTCGACCCGGCCGACCAGCAGGAACAGACCGGCCTGGCCTACGTCGCGGATCTGCGCGCGGTGATCGCGCAGCACGGGCACCAGGGGCCGGCCGCCCACCTGGTGGAACGTCTGCAGGAGGCCAGCGCGGACTTCCGGGCGATGTGGGACCGGCAGGCGGTGTCGATGCTGCACTGCTCCGACAAGGTCGTGCACGACGAGCGGGTCGGCCGCCTCGACCTGGAGTGCTCGGTGGTGCTGGGCGCGTCCGGCCGACAGCGGATGCTCCTGCTGCAGCCGGTCCCGGGCACGCCGAGCGCGGAGCGGATCGCCCGGCTCAGCTCAGCCCCGCACAATCGCGACGTGGTTAGCGGCTCGCTGCGCGCCTAGCGTCCTTACCCATGCGCAACGTCATCCTTCTGAACGGCGCCTGGCACGGTTCCTGGTGCTGGACCCCGATCACCACCCGCCTGGCCGCCCAGGGCATTCCCTCCGTGGCGGTGGACCTGGAGGGACACGGACTGCTGGCCCGCTCGCCCGAGGCCCGCTGGCAGCGTCCCTTCGACCCGGCCGCCCTGGCCACTGAGCCCTCGCCGCTGGCGTCCGTCACCGCGTCCTCGGCGGCTGACGTCCTGATCGAGCAGATCCGCACGATCGGCGGGGGCGAGCCGTGTGTGGTGGTCGCCCACAGCATGGGCGGTGTCGTGGCCACCGCGGCGGCCGAACGGGCGCCCGAACTGTTCGACCACCTCATGTACATCTCGGCCGTGGCCCCGGTCAGCGGTCGTCCCGCCGCGAGCTACTTCGCGCTCCCGCAGAACGCCGCCAGCCGGATGGCCCCGATCTTCGCCGCCGACCCGTCCGTCGTGGGAGCCCTCCGGGTCGACGGTGGTGACCCCGGCGTCCATCCGTATCTGCGCGATGCCTTCTACAACGGTATCGACCCGGCCACCGCCGATGCCGCAATCGCGCTTCTGACCACGGATTTCCCGATGGGCATCGCCGCCGAGACGCTGCCGATGACGTCGAGTCGCTACGGCGTGGTCCCGCACAGCTACGTACTCTGCGAGCAGGACCAGTGCATCCCGCCGGATCTCCAGCGTCTGCTGATCGGTGAGATCGATGCCGCCTCGGGGGCGCCGACGAAGGTCTTCGAGCTCGACGCCCCGCACTCGCCGTTCCTTTCCCACCCCGACGAACTGACCGGCATCATCGCTTCGGCCTGGTGATCAGTGGGTGAGCTCGTCGCGGTGGTCGGCCAGGAAGTCCTGCAGGCTCTTCCACTTCGGGTTGAACCGGTGCGCGGTGTCGAGATCGCGCCGCCCGAGGTAGGAGTCGGGGAACTCGGCGTAGTACTGGAACATGTTGCCCAGTTCGTCCGCCCCCGGGAATCCGAATCCACGGAACTGGTCGTGCGTGGCCGGCCGGTAGGCCACCGGCTCGCCGACCACGGTGCTGATGGCCGCCGCGATCTGCTCACCGGTCAGGTACTCGCTGACCACGGGTACGGTGGCGCCGATGGTCTGCGACGGCTGCTGGAACACCGCCAGGGCGGTCTGACCGATGTCGTCCGATGAAACCCCGGCCACCGCAGTCTCTCCGAGCGGGACGTGCAGGGCCAGCGTCCCGTCCGGATCGCGCTGCGGCTTGACCCCGCCCAGCAGTCCGTCCCAGTAGAAGGACATCAGCAGGTAGGTCACCGGCAGGCCGGATTCGGCGAAGAGGGCGTCGGCCGAACCACCTTTCACGTCGAAGTGCGGCACCCGGTAGCCGTCGATCATCGGCATCCGGTCGTCGTCCGCCGCGATGGCCTCCCGGGTGTCCTCCAGCGTCGACCAGACCACGTGCTGCACCTGCGTGGCCTGAGCGGCGCTGATCAGGTTGCGAACCTCGACGAGTTCCTTTTCGGGGGAGCGGTGTTCCCAGAACGGGGTGACCAGGAACGCGCCGTGCGCACCGTCGAACGCCCGACGCAGGCCGGCCTCGTCGTACAGGGATGTCTCGACCACCTCGGCGCCCAGTTCCTTGAGGGACTGCGCCTTTGCGGACGACGCGGTGCGGGTCACCGCTCGGACGGTGAAACCACCGTCGGCCAGCAGGGCCCGGGCCACGGCGCCGCCCTGCGTGCCGGTGGCGCCGATGACGGTGATCACTTTGCTTTCAGACATTGCCTTCTCCGTTTTCTGGATGTGGGGGGGACTGGTTCAGGCGGTGGGGGCCAGGACGACCGCCTTGCCAGAGATACCGCCGGTGGCGGCCTTGACGTGCAGCGTGGCGAGGTCGGCCAGCGGCACCCGCTCGGTGACGTCGATCCGCAGGTCGCCCTGGTCCACCAGGGCCACGAGCTGGGCGAGCTGACCGGCGTCACTCCGCACGAACAGGTCGATACCGCGCACATCGCGCTCGGTGTCCGAGGGCGCCGGCATCCACACCGTCGTGTTCACGACCACGCCACCGGGCTTGACCACGGAGACCAGCGCAGCCAGCTCGGCCGGGTCGACCGGAGCCAGATTGAGGACGACGTCGACGGGCTCACCGAGCACGTCGAGGACCTTGGTGGTGGTGTGGTCGATGACCTCGTCGGCGCCGTTGGCCTTGACCCGTTGGCGGCTGCGCCCGCTGGCGGTGGTGACCACATACGCCCCGGCCCGCTTGGCCAGCTGCACGGCGTAGCCGCCGACGGCCCCACCGGCGCCGTTGATCAGCACGCGCTGTCCGGCGGTCAGCTCGGCGTGCTCGAAGAGCGCCTGCCAGGCGGTCAGACCCACCGCCGGCAGAGCAGCGGCATCGGGCAAAGGGACGCTGGTGGGCGCGGCGGTCAGGATGTCGGCCGGCGCGAGTACGTACTCAGCGGCCGCGCCGTCCTCGGTCATCGGCAGGAAACCAATGACCGCGTCCCCAAGGGTGACGTTCTGGACGCCCTCGCCCAGGGCGTCCACCGTTCCGGAGACGTCCAGGCCGGGGGTGTGGGGGAGGGCGATGGGGATCGGGCCCTGCATGAAGCCGGCCCGGATGTTGCCGTCCACCCCATTGAAGGAGGTGGCGGCGACGCGGATGCGTACCTGTCCGGCGGCGGGGACGGGCAGGTCGACGTCCTCGTACCGGAGGACGTCGGGGGTGCCGTACTCGTGGAATCGCATGGCCTTCATGGCGGGCTCGCTTTCGATCCGGAAATCATGTGCTTCGAGTTCGAAGCACATGGAGACCATAGATCAGCTTCGAATTTGAAGCAAGACCTGATTCCGCCGGTCGCCCATCTGGCCGGGCCGGGGCGCGTCCGCGCTGGTACAGATGGCTCATTGAGCCCGGTCCCAGGCCTGGAGGATGAGCATGACGAGCATCAGTCGAACCGTGAGCGTCGATCAGCCGGTGGAGAAGGTCTCCGCCTATCTCTCGGACTTCTCCACCAGCCAGGAATGGGATCCGCACACGGTGTCCTGCCGTCGTCTGGACGGGGACGGTCCGCTGAGGGTCGGGTCCCGGTTCGAGAACGTCCAGCACCTGGCCGGGCGCGACACCCACCTCGCCTACACGGTGGTCGAGTACGAGCCGGGACGCCGGATCG
This sequence comes from Kineosporia aurantiaca JCM 3230, assembly GCA_000719025.1. GTDB lineage: Bacteria > Actinomycetota > Actinomycetes > Actinomycetales > Kineosporiaceae > Kineosporia > Kineosporia aurantiaca. The sequence continues at coordinate 427,512 of JODP01000004.1, read as the reverse complement.
TGCTCGAGGGCGGCAACGACACCGTCCACAGCCGGGACGAGATGCGCTTCGAGGCGACCCCGGACGGGGGTACGACCGTCACCTACAGCGTGGACCTCGAGCTGATGGGCGCGGCCAAGCTCGCCACCCCCGTGATGCCGATCGCGCTGAAGAAGATCGCGGACGAGGGCGCCGAGAGCATGGCCGACCGCCTCAGATCCCTATAGTCGGTCAGGGGCCGGGAAGGGCGACTTCGCCGGCCCTGGGAGCGGCGCCGGCTCGGACCGGGGCGTGGCGATGACGCCGCCGGTCCGAGGCGCGGGATTTGTTGTGCTGCGGGAGCTTCGGTCTGGAAACCGTCACTGTTGCGACGGCCCGCGTTTGCGCTTTTTCAGAGGCCCGCTTCTTCGGATGCCTCCTGGGCCTGCTTCATCCCGCTCTCCGGGTCATCCGGATCCGTGCGGACGGTGCTGGTGCCGCGAGCGTCGGCGGGGTCGAGTTCGGGTTGCTGATCCTGATCTGCGAGCCCGGAGTCCACGGAGTTCTCAATGCCGGCCGGATCGGTGCCAGTGGGTTCAGTCATGCTCTCCATCACACCCTAGGCGGCGGATTCGGCAACCCACCCGGTTCGTTCTCGGGCGCCGGCGAAGTCTGGCGGTTCACCGTCCGTCCGGATGCGCAGGGTGGGCCATCGTGACTGGCGAGAAGGGCAGCGACGCCTAGGGTGTGGGCGTAGTCCTCTCGAGGTTCAGCTCAGAGCCTTCCCCGCCCCGGAACCGAACCGGTTCCGCGCTGGAGGCCTGAAGATGACCAACAAACCGGTCCCGTCCAAGCGCCCGCGGTCGGCCCTGGTCGGTCCTGCCCTACCCGTACGGGCAGGGCTGCCGCGTATTGATCGACACCCTCGGACACCCTGAAACCGGACCTCATGCCGTACGACGTCACCAAGGCCGGGATCGCCAACTTGGTCGGCGCCGTAAGCTACCTCTCCGGCGCCCGGGTGGTGGTGCCCGAAAGCAAGCCCATCCTGTAATCATCCGCGGTAGAACATCTTCGGGCGGTGCCCGTGGTCCAGACAGGAGTGTGACGTGAGTGATCCGGCAGGGGGCCCCGGCCCCGGCATCCCGCCGACCCCGTCCGGGAGGAGCCGGGCCGAGCTGACCTTCGTCGGAACGGCCACGACGATCCTGCGGCTGGGCCGGTTCACCGTCCTGACCGACCCGAACTTCCTGAGTCGCGGCCAGCGGGCCTATCTCGGCAAGGGCCTGTGGTCGCGGCGGCTGACCGACCCGGCCCTGACAGCAGACGCGCTTCCCCCGCTCAGCGCCATCGTCCTTTCGCACCTGCACGGCGACCATTTCGACCGGGTGGCCCGGGCCCGGCTCGACCGCACCCCACCGGTGATCACCACGCCCCCGGCGGCTCAGCGGCTGCGTCGCTACGGGTTCCGCACCCAGGGCCTGGAGAACTGGGAGCGTCACACCCTGGTCGATGGTCCGGAGGAACTTTCGGTCGAATCGCTGCCGGCGATCCATGCCCGGGGTTTGATGGGGCGGCTCCTGCCCCCGGTCATGGGCACCTTGCTGGAGCACCGGATCGACGGGTCAGTGGTCCGGCGGGTGATGATCTCGGGGGACACGCTCACCGGTGACCACCTGGAGGTCATCCGTGAGCGTCATCCCGAGATCGACGTGGCCGTCGTCCACCTGGGCGGCACCCGGGTGCTCTGGCACACCGTGACGATGGACGCGGATCAGGGTCTGGACTACCTCCGGCGGATCGGGCCCAGGACGGCGGTGCCGGTGCACTACGACGACTACGGTGTCTTCCGCTCACCGCTGTCCGAATTCCTCACCGCGGTCGAAGGATCCGGCCTGACCACGAGGGTACGGACGGTAGGACGAGGTGACCGGATCGAGCTCTGAGCCGGGCCGCGAACCGGGCCGGGATCAGAGCTCGGCAATCGGTCTTCGGCCGACCACAAGGTCACTGGCCAGGTCGCCGAGGAGAGCCCCGATCAGAAGCTGTTGGGCCCGAACCGCATGATGGCCACGAACAGCGCGAGCAGGCCGAGTACGAGCGCGGGGACGGCCCCGCTGCCCTCGCCGCGCCGCAGGTGAACCACCACCGCGCCGGCCATCACCAGGAAGAGCCCGGTGGCGGCGATCGGGGTGAGGATCGGGGCAATGTCGAACGCGGCGGGCAGGATCAGGCCGAGGGCGCCGAGCACCTCCAGCGCGCCGATTCCCTTCACCTGGCTGTCGCTGAAGTCCTCCGCCCAGCTCATGCCGCTGGTGATCAGCTCGCTGCGGGGCCGGGCCAGCTTCATGCCGCCGGCCGCCAGGAAGGCGACGGCCAGGAGCGACGCGATGATCCACAGGACGACGTTCATGGGGGTTCCTCTTCCTCGACGATCTTCGATGACTTGATGCTTCAAGTGAAGCTAGGGGCGTCTGACTTGAAGCGTCAAGTCATAGGGGGTCGGTAGGCTGGTCTCATGAACGAGCCCCGCTGGCTGGACGAGGAAGAGCGAGCGAGCTGGATCGCGATGGTCGGCGTCGTGTTCGGATTGCCCGCCGCGCTGGATGCCCAGTTGCAGCGGGACGCCGGACTGACCCACTTCGAGTACACGGTGATGGCCGCGCTGTCCGAGGCCGAAGGCCGCAGCCTGCGGATGAGCTATCTGGCGGGCCTGGCGAACGGATCGCTGTCGAGGTTGTCGCACGTGGTGAAGCGGCTGGAACGGCAAGGCTGGGTGCTGCGCTCGCCCGACCCCGACGATGGCCGGTACACGGTGGCCACCCTCACCGATGAGGGTTTCAAAAAGGTGGTGGCCACCGCGCCGGGTCATGTGGAGGCGGTGCGCCAGATGGTGCTGGACCCGCTGACCAAGGGGCAGGTCCGGCAGATGGGCGAGATCGGGTCGCGGATCACCCGGGCGCTCGCGGCACGGGGCGACTTCCCGACGCCGCCGTGAAGACTCTCACCAATCCCTATCGGCCGTAGCCCGTCACTCTCCTCGCGTGGCCCAGCGCACCAGGCGCTGTAGCAGATCCCGGTGCCCGGGAGAGGCGTAAGAGCGCTCGTCGTGGCCCAGGACGTCCACCGCGATCCGCGTTCGGCTGTGTTCGCGGATCCAGGCTGCCGGTTCGGGGGAGTTGTCGCCCGGGTGCTCGGCGACGACCTGGCGCGGGCCGATCTGCTGGAGGCGACAGTACCGCTCGTCGGTGAGATCAAAGTCCGGGATTGCTGAGCCGTCGGGCATTTTCAGTCCGGTCACGGTGGTGTCGCCCAGCGGGGGGTGGTAGGAGACCGTGGGTAGCCAGACCGCACCAATGAGGGACGCCCACGAGGCGTAGTCGCGCAGGGAGGCAACTGCGCAGTGCATGGCCAGGATCCCGAGGCCCTGGGCGACCGCGGCCTCCAGTCCCGCGTTGCTCGGCGCCGCGACCGGCTCGGCGTCTTCGCGCCAGGGGTCGCCGGCGTTGACGACGAGCAGGTCGACACCGTTGAGGTCGACCAGGGCCCGGTCCACGTCGTCGTCGACCGAGACGTCGAAGTCGGCGGCGCGGAGGATGTCGGCGAGCAGGGGAGTGGTCTGGGGGAAGGGGTGCCAGGGGTCGGCGTAGCGTCCGGCCCCGCTGGCGATCAGCGCGTGCATCTCACTGCCTTCCTTATTGGGTGTTGAGTTCCAGTACCAGCGCCTGCTGGGCGACCAGCGTGGGCATGGGCAGGCCGACCGTGGACAGCAGGGCGCCCGGAAGGGTGAGCGAGTCCTGCAGGGCGGCTTCCATCCACGACGAGTGGTTACGGCCGGCGAATGACGGCAGGCCGAAGTCGCTGACCACCCGGATCCGGTAATCGCGGTCGGGGTCCAGGCCGGGGAACTGGACCTGGCCGGACAGGATCGAGGACGACGTGACGGTGCGGGCCCAGATGAAAACGGCTCGGCTGCGGTCGGAATCGACGATGCCGCGCAGGGTGGTCGCCGGGTCGGGGATGTCGGCGTTCACCACGTGGCCGCGGGCGATGACCGGGCGCAGGCTCTTCTGGAAGGCGATGAAGGCGGTGAGGGCGCTCAGCTCGTCCTCCTCCCGGCTGGTCAGGTCCCATTCCACGCCGGTGTGGCCGAGCAGGGCCCCGGCGAACCGCAGGGTGACGTCGGTGCGGCGGCTGGTGGTGTGGGCGGGGGAGGAGCCGACGTGCACGCCGACCAGTTCCGGCGGGAGCAGCAGACTGGTCCAGCGGTCGGTCATGATCCGCTCCACCGGGTCGATGCAGTCGGAGGCCCAGACCCGGTCGGTGCGCGCCAGGATGCCCAGATCCACCCGGCCGCCGCCGGAGGAGCAGGACTCGATCTCCAGCCCGGGGTGGCGCTCGCGCAGCTCGTCCATCAGCCGGTAGGTCGCGCGGGTCTCGGCCGAGACGGCAACGCTGTCGCCGTGGGCCCGCGAGACCGCCTCGTGCAGTTCGCGGTTGTGATCCCACTTGAGGTACGCCACCTGATATTGCGAGACCAGGCCGCTGATGGCGTCCAAAAGGTATTCGAAGGCAGCCGGATTGGTGAGATCGAGGACGTACTGCTGACGCATCGAGGGGCCCTCGCCCTGGGAGGGTGCGAGGATCCAGTCCGGGTGGGCCCGGGCGGTTCCGGAATCCAGGCTGATCATCTCGGGCTCGAACCACAGCCCGAACTCCAGGCCCCGGGATCGCACGTGCTCGGCCAGGGGGGCCAGGCCCTGGGGCCACACCTGCGGGTCGACCTGCCAGTCGCCGAGGCTGGTGTGGTCGTTGCGCCGGCCCTGGAACCAGCCGTCGTCGAGCACGAAGCGCTCGGCGCCGACCTCGGCGGCCCGGTCCACCAGCGCCTTGAGCCGTTCCAGGTCGTGATCGAAATAGACCGCTTCCCAGGTGTTCACCAGGACCGGGCGCGGGCGCACCGGGTGCGAGGGCCGAGAGCGCAGGTAGGCGTGGAACCGGTCGGAGATGCCGTCCAGACCGTCGGCGGACCAGACGAAGAAGGCATCGGGAGAGACGTACTCCTGGCCCGGCCGCAGCCGTACCTCGCCCGGCCGCAAGCCCTCGCCGCCACCGATGACCGACGTCGCCGGGCCCGCGCCTTCGGCGAGACGTTCGACGCGCCAGTCACTGTCGCCGCTCCAGGCCAGGTGGAAGCCCCAGACCTCGCCCGTGCGGTTCCCGAAACCGGCTGTCCCGACGAGGGTCACGTACGGGGAATCGGCGCCGGGCTTGCCGCGGCGCACCTGCCGGTGGTGCGAGCCGTCCACGACCGGCAACCGCTGCGGCTGGCGTTCGCGGGACCAGCGCCCGGTGAAGTCAAGGATCTCGGTTGCGCGTGGGGGCAGCGGCATCAGGGCGGTGAGCGCGGACAGGTCGTAGGGCTGCTCGCCGTCGCTGTCGTCCGCAGGGCGATGGACGCGGTGACGCACCTGCACGATCCCTTGGGGAGTGAGGCGGACCAGAAGCGACAACTCGAGGTGAGTGACGTCGTCCGTAAACTGCGCCTCCAGCACCCCGCCCCCGGCCGGATCGACGGTGACGGTCAAGCTGTCGTCCACCATGACCGGACGCGGCGTGGTGCGACGGCCGCCGAGGTGCCCGGCCAGCGCGGGCGTCCCGGACCATACGTCCCGCTCGACCGGGATCAGGGTCAGCCGGCGAGGGACGTCCGGCCCGTTGTTCGTGAGCTCGACCACCGAGCTGAGGGCGAGTCCGCGCAGGGCGGCCTCGTTCCGGTCGCCGAGGTCGGCACCCCAGTGCAGAACCGACGGAACGGGCCCGTCCAGGGCGATGACCAGGGAGACCCCACCGGCGCGGAAGTGGACGGGGGGACGCACGTCCCGGCTCGGGGTGGCACTCACGGGAACTCCGGTGGTCTCGGGTGGCTACTTTCTTGCGGGATGAAAATAATCCCCGGTCCTCGCGGTGGCAAGGGCGGCGCTCGGCCGGGTTCCCCCATTTCGGCGCTTACCGGCCGTTATTGCCCGGCCCGTTGGAGGTTGCGAATGAGGTGCTCCCGGGTCTGCCCGACATGGTGAAAGTTCCACATCGGGGTGCCCGGCGCCGACCGCCAGGATTCACTTAGGGGACTGTTGTCGACGGTGTCATAGCCGAACTCGTCGTACAGCCGGGTCACCAGCTCAACGGCCTCGGGATGGTCGCTGGAGGCCGCGAGGGCGAACCGGTCCGGAGAACCTGCGGGCCGGGCGAACCGGAAGAGGCTGGGACCTTGGATGTGGGTGAAGGATTTCACCACTTTTGAGGTGGGGAGCTGCTCCTGGCGGAGTTCGTGGACCGTCTTGCGGCCGGAGTCGACCTCGGGAAAATGGCCGTCCCGCCAGGCCATGTAGTTGTTCGTGTCGAGCACGATTTTGCCCGCGAGTTCGTCCGCCGGCAGCTCGTTGTCGCGCTTGTACGGGAACGAGATGATCGCGAAGTCGGCGGCGGCCGCGGCTTCCCGCGCCGTTGCTGCCCGGGCCGCCGGCCCCAGCTCCGCGACCAAGCCGCTCAGGGTCTCCGGCGACCGGGAATTGGCGACCACGACCCGGTACCCGTTCGCCACGGCCGCCCGGGCGAGCTGGCTGCCCAACTCGCCTACCCCCAGGATCCCGATCACGGTCATGCCTTGCTCCGTTGTGCTGTCACCCCGGCGATCCTAGGGTCGGTCCGGGCCAACAGAGAGGGTCCTGTCACACCCCCCGCGCCGGCTCGGTCCGGCTCAGTCCGGCTGATTAGCCAGGTGTTTACGGACCTTCTCGCCGACCGTGATGAGCATCCGCATCTCGTCCTCCGTGAGGTGATCGATCAGGGCCTCCCGGACGTCGGCCACGTGTTTCGGGGCTGCCGCTTCGATCAGTTCCCGTCCCGCGGGCGTAATGGAGATGACCATCCCCCGCTGATCGGTGGTGGCCCGTTCGCGGGAGACCAGCCCACGCGTCTGCATCCGGCTCAGGAGCTGGGACAGCCGGCTCTTCTCCCAGCGCAGGAGCTGGGCCAGTTCGAAGGACCGCAGCCGGCCGTCGGGGGCCTCGGAGAGATGCGCCAGCACCGGGTATTCGGCCTGGGAGAGCCCGGACCGGGACCGAAGCCTCCGGTCGAGGAACTCCGACAGATCGTCATTCATCGTCCTGAGGCTGCGCCACGCGCTCTGTTCCTGCTCGGTCAGCCACCGCACCTGCGCCATCCGGGCAGCCTACGATCATTTTGCCGAGCGCTCCCCAGCGTGGCCGGGTTCGTCATCGCGGTAGACGTCCAGCCACAGGTCGCCCGGTAGGGCGATCAGGCGTTGCAGAAGGCTGCGCGGCAGTTCGGTGGCGTTCTCGCCGTCGCGGACGTCCATCAGGCCAAGCCAGTTGGCTTCGTAGCCTTCCTGCTCCAGCTCCCAGAGCGTCGTCGTTACCGGCTCCAACCGGTCGAGGAGACGGTCCAGCATCTCGGGCAGACGCACGTCCTCTTCCGGCTCGGGCGCGCTCTTGAGAATCCAGGCCGAATGCGTGCGCACCCGCCCGGGAATGCGCGGTGAAATCGGTGACCCTGCTTCCACGGTTCTTGTCGCTGCAATACCCAGGCGCTCGGTTACTGCTGCAGCGGTGCCGCCGCGGCCATTGGTCAGGCGAAAGGACACGATGCTTCTCACGGGGAAAGTCTCTCGCCGGCCACAACTTAATAAAGGGGTGGAGGCGGGCCCGGTAATGCCAGTACCTGGCTCTCCTGCCGCCCGAGGTCTTGACTGGTCTGAGTGAAGCCGAGAGGAAGAGCATCAGCATGACCGCATGGACCGAGGACGAACTGGAACGCGTCGGATCGGCGACGGAGCTGCAGGTGTCTTCGTACCGCCCCGACGGATCGCTACGTCCGTTCGTCACCATCTGGGCCGTTCGGGCCGGTGACGACCTCTTCGTGCGCTCGGCCTACGGTCGGGACAACGGGTGGTTCCGGCGCGCCTTGGCCAGTGGCACCGGTCGGATAAGGGCTGGGGGTGTCGACAAGGACGTGCGCTTCGAGGAGCCGGACCAGGGTGTGCATCCGGCTGTGGACGAGGCCTATCACGCCAAGTACGACCGCTACGGGCAGCAGATCGTCGGCACGGTGACCGGAGCCCACGCCGTGGGCGAGACCCTGCGTCTGACGCCAGGTCAGTAGAGGTCGGACCGCGGTCAGGCCGGGGTCAGTCGCGAGCCGCGGCGCCAGACGGCCCGGATGTTGAGGGTGTCGGCGATGTTCGTGGTCGGGTCCCCGTCGACCAGGAGCAGGTCCGCCCGCAGGCCGACGGCGATCCGTCCGCGGTCGTCGAGGCCGAAGCGGCGCGCGGTGGTCCGAGTGGCTGCGCGGAGCGCCTGCAGTGGGGTGAGGCCGGCCTCAACCAGATACTGGAGTTCGTGATGCACGCTGGCGCCATGGGCCAGGCCGCCGAGGAAGGTCTCGGGCATGGACACGTCGGTCCCCACCAGCAGGTCCACCCCGGCGTCATGCAGGGCCTTGACCGAACCCATCACGTCGGCCAGCTTGCCCTGCGGGTAGTGGTTGAAGCTGCTTTTCAGCGCGGTCAGCCAGGCCTCGTCCAGGCGGGAACTGACGCGGGGGTCGGCGGCCAGTTCGGCACCGGTGATCCCCATCATCGAGGCGTTGAGGGTCACGCAGGGAACGACGAACAGGCCCGCTGAGGCGATGAGTTCGACGATCTCGTCGGTGTGCGGCTGATCCATGAACAGGTGCGCCAGGCCGTCGATGCCGGCCTCGACGGCCATCCTGGCGGCGTCGAGGGTGAGGGCGTGCGCGACCGTGAGCATTCCGTGCCGGTGCGCCTCGGCGACCCCGGCGTTGAGTGTGGCCTGGTCGAGCATCGGCAGGCCCGGGTGACCCTCGATGCTGCCGTCGTCGATCATGAACTTGATGTAGTCGGAACCGGTGGCGATCAATTGGGGGACGAACGCCACGGCTTCTTCCGGTGTGGTCGAGAAGGGCATCAGAGGACGCTCGCGGGGTCGGGACCCGCCGTCGGCGTGGCCTCCGCCGGGCCGGAATCCCTCAGGGAACAACTCGCTGGGGTGGCCGCCGGGGGGAGTGATGGCGAACCCTGACGAACGGACGTCCGCGATCGAGTCGTCCTCCATCAGCGCGGAGCGGTTGGGCCGGGTGTTCGTGCCCTGCATCTCCAGCTCGGTGGTCACTCCGAAGGTCAGGGCCAGGGCGAGGGCCCGCCGATCGGTGTGGACGTGGGCGTCGATGAAGCCCGGCAGCAGCGTGGCCCCTTGGGCGTCGACCACGTCGGCTCCGGCTGGGGCCGGTCCACCGACGGAGACGATCTGCTGACCGTCGACCACCACTCCGGTCTCCTCGAGAACCCGCTCACCATCAAAGATCCTTGCGTTGACGATGGACGTCACGCTCATGACCACTCCCGTTCGGCACGACTTCTGCTGGCCCGTCCTACGGTCCTCCGGTCCAGTCCCAGATGCAAGTGCGCAAATGTATGCTGTGCAACATCTATATGCACGGTCGAAGGAAGCGGATAGCATTCGGGGATGCGAGGCGACGCTGATGCTTCTCCGGAGGAGATCGAGGCCCTGCTCGATGACATCGGGCCGGCCTTCGCCCGGCTGCGGCGCCATGCTCCTACTGCGCGCAAGGAGTTTTCGCAGCAGCTGATCCTCAACGTGGTGGCCGACTCAATTGAGGACGTCACCGTCGGCGGTGTGGCGGAACAGCTCAAGGTGGATCCCTCGGTGGCCAGTCGCATGATCACCGACTGCATCAACGCCGGATACCTGCGGCGCGCGGCGTCCCAGCAGGACAGCCGGCGTACCGTCCTGCTGGTCACTCCCGAAGGACAGGCTCTGCGCGAGAGTTTCGCCGCTCAGCAGCGGGCGGCGTTTGAGCGGATTACCGCGACCTGGCCAGAGCGCGAGCGGATTCAGTTCGCCCGGCTGCTGCACCGCTACGTCGCCGACAGCGATGCCTTCCGAAAGCATGAGCCGTCATAGCGGAGTGCTGAGGATCCGGGCCAGGTCGCTGAGGTCCTCGGCGATCACGGTGAAATGGTCTTCCGCAGAAGGACGCTCGGCGTTGGGGCGGCCGATGTAGGCGGTGGCGAAACCCTCTCGGGCGGCTGCTCGTAGATCCCAGGGATGGGCGGCGACCATCATCACGCGGGAGGCGTCCACGTCCAGCTGATCCAGTGCCATCCGGTACACCTTCGGGTCGGGCTTGAAGGACTGGGCGAGGCCGGCCGAGAGCACACCGTGCCAGGCCAGGCCGCCGGCTGCGGACAGGCCGATCAGCTCGGCGGGGTCTGCGTTCGAGAGGGCGACGACCTTGAACGACCGGCGCAGGGTGGCGAGCGCGTCGGCGGAGTCGGGCCAGGGGCGCAGGCGATGGATCAGGCCGCTCAGTTCGTCCACCAGATCAGGGTCGAGCGAAACGCCGGACTGGCTGAGGGCCTCCTGGAGGGTGACGCGGCGGATGCTGCGGTGGCCTTGCCAGGGAAGGTGTCCGTCCCGGATGGCGTGCATCCGCGCGTCCACCATTTCCGCCCAGGTGCGGAGCAGAACTGAGACCTTCGTAGCGTCCACGCCAGAGGCGCTCAGCAGGGCCGCTGCCTGATCCTGCCGGTCGTGTTCGTCGTCCACGACGGTGCCCATCACATCGAAGACCAGGGTGTCGACGGCGTCCATTGATCCATGGTGGCAGCGACCACGGCAGCCCGCTCGCGAAGTCGTCCCCAGACCTGTTCGCCGGGGTCGGGATGGGGTAGAAGGTTTGCGTGACGTCTCCATCGGCAGCGCCCTCGCCCGAGGTGGTCTGTCTCGGGGAGACCATGGTGATGCTGGTCCCGGAAGACGCCCGGCCCCTCGGCGCCGATTCCCGCCTGGTTCTGCGGGCCGGCGGGGCCGAGTCCAACGTCGCGATCTCCCTGGCCCGGCTCGGGCACTCCACCCGGTGGATCAGTGCCCTCGGGGACGACCCGTTGGCCCAGCTGATCCGGGACGAGCTGACCGCGGCCGGGGTAGATATCTCCTGCGTGAGCACCCATCCACAGGCGGCGACCGGGCTGTATCTGAAGGATCCGCAGGGCGCGACGACGTCGGTGCACTACTACCGGCGGGGCTCGGCGGCCTCGCACCTGGACGCGCACGACGTGCAGCCGAGCATGGTGGGGGACGCCCGGGTGGTGCACCTCAGCGGCACCACCCCGGCGCTCAGCGACTCCTGTCGTCGCCTGACCCGGGCCGTGGTCCGCGACCGGGTCCTGGGCGGCGCTACGGTCAGTTTTGACGTGAACTATCGTCCCAAGCTCTGGCCGGTGGCGGAGGCCGGGGCCGAGCTCGCCGATCTGGCCCGGCAGGCCGACATCGTCTTCGTCGGGCGGGACGAGGCCGAGACGCTCTGGGGAACGGCTACGGCGCAGCAGGTCCGGGCGTTCCTGCCCGAGCCGTCCGTCCTGGTGGTCAAGGACGGCGCCGTCGGGGCCACGTCCTTCCACGGTCGGGACGCCTGGTCGGCGCCGTCCCGCCGGGTTCCGGTGGTCGAGACGGTCGGAGCAGGGGACGCTTTCGCGGCCGGCTGGCTCAGCGGTCACCTCCGCGGTCTGGGACCGGAGAGGTCCCTGCAGTTGGGCCACCTGGTGGCCTCCCGGGCGGTGCAGGCCGTGGGGGACTGCCCCGATCTGCCTGGCCGAGATGAACTGGATGCTGTGTTGGACGGGAAAACACCCTAGTGAGTGACTACTTCGAAGAAATCTTCACCGACGTCCGGGTGATGGGCATCTTCCGCGGCCTGACCCCGGAGGCCACGGTTGAGATCTGCCAGGCGGCCTGGGACGTCGGGGTGGTGGCGGTCGAAGTCCCGGTGCAGAGCGATCAGGCGTTCGACGCCCTGGCCACCGCGGTCGAGGCCGGGCGGGAGCGTGGAGGCATCGTCGGCGCGGGAACGGTACGCACGCCGGAACAACTGCGGCGGGCCGTGGACCTGGGTGCGGCCTTCACTGTGGCGCCCGGCCTGGACCTCGACATCGTCCAGCTCTCGGCCGATCTCGGTGTCCCGCACCTGCCCGGTGTCGCCACCTCGGGCGAGATTCACGCGGCCCTGAAAGCCGGTTCGTCCTGGCTCAAGGCCTTCCCGGCCAGCGCGCTCGGCCCGGACTGGGTGCGGGCCCAGCTGGCCCCCTTTCCCGAGGCCCGGTTCGTGGCCACCGGCGGCGTCGGGGCCGGCAACGCCCAGGAGTTCCTGGACGCCGGGTGCCGCGCGGTCGCGATCGGCTCGGCCTTCGCCGACCCGTCCGCGATCGAGCGCTTGGTCGCGGCCGGGCTGGTCGCCCGGCACCTCTAGCCCAGGGGCGCGGGAAGTTCCTCATGGAGCGCAGTGACCGCCTGGCTGTCGTCCGAGGCACAGACCCGGGCGACCCGGTCGATCAGCTCGTCGTAGTCCGGCCCGGTGCGCCCCTCATAGGCCTCGCTCATCCGCCCCCATTCGTCCCAGGGCAACATCTCGATCCGGTTGAGAGCAGCCAGGTCTCGCAGCGCGTTTCCGGAAGCCTCGTGGCGTCCCCAATTCTCCGTCCCCATCACCCCGAACTGCTCGCCTCGGAAGGACCCTTCCCGGATGGCGGTCCACGCCTCACCTCCGGTCAGGAACTCGCCCTCGCGCAGGTCTTCGGGGTGGGTGGAGAAAGAGTCCTCCAGGTGCTCGACATCCACCCGGACCCAGCGATCGTCGGCCCGGTACTCGATGATCCAGTGGTCGGAGCCCCGACCCGGCTGGAAGTACATGCCGAAGCCGCAGCGGGCCCGGGCCGGGATGTGCCGGTAGCGCAGCAGGGCGCAGGCCAGCACGGCGAAGTGGCGGCAGGTACCGACGACCCGCTGCTCCCGCTTCCGGGCGACCGTGACCGGGGCCGGATCCATGGCCAGGAGCAGGTCCAGGATGTCGTCGGTCGGCCGGACCTGCTTCTCGGCCAGCCGTTTCCCGGGCAGGCCGAGGGGCTCGGCGACCATCGGGTGAAGGACGAGACGAGGGACGAGGCGGCAGATGGCGAGCGGATCCGTGGGCAGCTGGGCCAGGGCCGGCTGGTGCCGTGGGCTGATCGTGGTGAAGGGGCCCGCGACGGTGTAGTCGATCTGCCTCGTCATGAACCAGGAGCCTAGTTCGCCCGCGGCCGCAGGGCGCCGGCGGCAACTGCGGCCACCACGAAAAGTACGGCCAGCAACCAGAGCGCGGTGAGCAGGCTGGTGGTCTGGGCCAGGAAGCCGACGGCGGGTGGCCCGGCCAGGTTCGCGAAGTAGCCGATGCTGGCCACCACGCTGACCCGGGCGGCGGGGTTGGGGCCGCTGTCGGCGGCGGCGGACATGCCCAGCGGGAAGCCCATCGAGACGCCGATCGCCCAGAGCAGCACGGCCACCAGCATCACCACCGGGTTCCCGACCAGGATGAAGAGCGCGACGCCGAGCACCCCGAGCAGGGAGGTGATCCGGACGGTCCGGACCCGGCCGAGCCGGTCGACCACCGGCCCGCCGAGCACCCGGGCGGTGGTCTCGCCGATGGCGAAGGCGGTGAAGAACAGCGCGGCGATCGAGGCCGAGCGGCCGTGGCCGTCGCTGGCGGCCAGGGTGAGCCAGTTGTTGGCCGAACCCTCACCGAGTTCGGCGCCGAGCATCACCACCCCGATCAGCAGCAGGCGCCAGTCGGTCCAGCCGCGCAGCCAGCTGCGGAACCGGTCCGCCCGGGACAGTTCAGCGTCGGCGTCGGCGTCGGCGGCCTCCGGCTCACCGCGCGGACCGTCGGGGATGGCGGTGGCGGCGAACAGGGCCAGGGCGGCCATCAGGACGGCCTCGGAGGTGAACTGGACGGCCGGGCTGATGCCGAGGGCGGCGCACCCGGCGCCGATGCCCGCGCCGACCGCGGCGCCGGCCGACCAGGCCGCGTGCATCAGGGGCATCAGGGTGCGCCGGGCCGCCCGCTCGATGGCCGAGCCCTCGACGTTGATCATCACGTCGAGCGTGCCGATCGCGAAACCGGCCACCACGAAGCCCACCGCCACGACCGGGACGGACTTCAGCACGGCGGCGCCGATCCCGATCACCGTCACCGAGGCGGCGATCACCAGCATGGCGCCGGGCAGGGCCCGGCGCGGGCCGAACCGGGCCAGCAGCGGCGTCGAGCCCAGCAGCCCGGCCACCGAGCCGACGGTGATGCCGGCCAGCAGGACGCCGATGCCGCCGGTGTCGAGGCCGAGATCGGCGCGCAGCGCGGGCAGGCGCGGGCCCCAGGTCGACAGGGCCAGGCCCCCGACCGCAAAGGCCGCAATGATCGCGGTGCGCCACCGCCTCAGGCGGGATTGATCGATCTCCGGCGCGGATATGATTGTTCGGTCATCCACGCCGATCATTCAATCAGAGAACGGAGGGGACGTGGGAAGCCAGCTGAGGCAGAAGGAGATCCTCGAGGTGTTGCACCGAGAGGGCCGGGTCGAGGTGCTCGCCCTGGCCGAGCAGCTCGACATCTCGGTGATCACGATCCGACGGGATCTGGACCACCTGGCCGAGGCGGGGGCGCTGCGGCGGGTGCGGGGCGGGGCGGTGACCACCGTGCTGCGCGGCGAAGGGCTCCCGTTCGAGGTGCGGGCGGTGGACGACTCCGCGCTGAAGGCGCGATTGGCGCAGGCCGCAGTCGATCTCATCGCCGACGGTGAGGCAGTGGCGGTCGACAGCGGCACCACGGGGGCCGCGGCCGCCGCCGTCCTCGCCGGTCGCCGCGTCACCGCTATGCCCTTCTCCGTGCAGGGCATCGCTGCCCTGGCCGCCGGATCCACGGTCACCCTGCTGCTGCCCGGGGGATCGGTGCGCCAGCCCGAGGGCACGATCGTCGGCCCACTCGCCCTGCAGACCCTCACCGGCCTGCGCTTCGACACCGCGATCCTGACCTGCTGCGCGGCGGCCCCTGGCGTCGGTGTCACCGCTTACGACCTGGACGATGCTGCGGTCAAACGAGCCCTGCACACCTCCGCCGAGCGCACCATCCTGATCGCCGAGGGCGCGAAGTTCACCCGCAGCGCCCTGGCCGTGGTTTGTGCGCTGGACGAAGTCGACGTCCTGGTCACCGACGACTCCGCCCCCGCCGAAGCCCTGGACCGCCTGGGCGAGGCCGGTGTCCGCGTCGTCACGGTCTGACCCTCACCGCGACCCGTCCAGATCAGCAACAAGGCCTACTGCTGGCTCATTTCGAGCACGACCTTGCCCCGCGAGTGACCGGTCTCCACGCCGCTGAGCGCCTCGGCGGCCTGATCGAAGGGCAGGATGTCGACCGCGTGCGGATCCAGCTTGCCCTCGGCGACCAGGGCGACCACTTCGGCCAGGTTCTTGCCGCTACGGTCGCGTTCGACCATGCTGCCGCCCAGTTCGACGGCGGCCGGGTCGGCCGTAGTGACCAGCGGGCCACCCTTCTTCAGCACCTGGGCGGCCAGTTTCAGGGCGTCCCCGCCGACGGTGTCGAGAATCGCGTCGACGCCGTCCGGCATCACATTGCGGACCTGCTGGACGACGTCCTGGTGGTAATCCACGAAGATCACGTCGAGGGACTCGGCCAGGCTGCGCTTACCCTCGCTCCCGGTGCCCAGCACGGTGATCCCGGCGTCCCGGGCCAGCTGGGCGGCGGCCACGCCGACCCCACCGGCGACCCCGACGATCAGCAGCACCTGGCCTTCCTTCAGGTTCAGCTGACGCACCGCGTCGTAGGCGGTCGCGCCGGCCACGGTCAGCGTCGCGGCATCCGTGAACGACACCTGAGGAGGCTTTTTCGCCGAGAGCTCGGCGGTGAGCAACGTGTATTCGGCGTAGCCGCCGGAATTCGGGGCCACGGCGCCGAAGACATGATCGCCCACGGCGAAGCCCTCGACGTCCTGCCCGACCGCCTCGACCACCCCGGCGGCCTCCTGACCCAGGACGGCGGGCAGGTCCAGGGGAGTGAAGTCCTTCATCCGGCCCTCGCGGATCTTCCAGTCGACCGGGTTGACCGCGGCGGCCTGGACGGAGATCAGGAGCTCGGAGGCGCCCGGCTCGGGGATCGGCTGGTCCCAGAAGTCCTGCTGGTCGGCGTGGCCGTACTCGGTGAAGCCGTAGACCTTCGGCATGGTGATCCGTCCTCTTCGACGGCCGGTCCAGGGCCGGACCGGCCTGGTCCGAACCTACGCCCGATGCCTGCTGCGGCTCAGTCGAGATGGGATCAGGGCGTGATGATCTCGCTCAGGCCGGTCGTGATGGTGTGCCCATCGAGGGGTTTGGGGGCTTTCAGCCCCTGGGCCGCGCTGGTCACGATGAGCCGGCGGGACGCTCCGGGCACCGTGAGGACGCTGGTCGGCTGGGTCACCGGCAACGGGACGGCGGTGATCCGGCTGCCGTCCTGGCGGTAGACGTCCAGGCGGGAACCACCGTGCACGGCACTCCACACCCGGCCCTCGCGGTCGAGGTGCAGCCCGTCCGGGGACCCGCCCTCGACCTCGGCGAAAATCTCGAAGTGATGGGGCGAACGGACGCTGGTGCGCAGGATCCGCCCGGCGGTGGTGTCGGCCACCAGCGCGGTCACCCGGTCGGGCAGGAAGATCGGCCCGTTCGGGATGTCGATCCCGTTCAGGATCGGAACCGGGCTGGTGGTGCCGGGTTCCCAGCGCCACAGCGTCCCTTCCGGCTCGCTGCCGTCCCACACCATCGTGCCGAACCAGAACGAGCCGTCGGGGGCGAAGGTGCCGTCGTTGATCCGGTTGCGGACCGGGTCCAGCCCGGTGTCCGCGAGCGGGGTCAGACCCTCACCGTCGAGCCGGGAGTCGAGCCGGGACAGGCCGGTGCCGCAGAGCGCGGTCAGCTGCCCGTCCGGCCCGCGCTCGACGACGCCCAGGGGGCGCCCGGCCCGGACCACCAGGTCCGGCGCGGAACCGGCCCGCAGATCCCAGACGTATCCATGGCCCTGCAGCAGATCCACCCAGCGCACCACGCCGTCCACGAGCCGGAGCCCTTCCCCGAGTTCGTGCGGCTCGCGGCTGACCGGGGTCCAGGTGCTGCTCATGGGTGGCGTCCTTGCGTTCGTCGAGGAGGTGCGAGGGCGAGTCTTGCCTGCGCGCGCCGCACCGTCTACCGCAAAGGGTTCAAGTCACACATCTCGTCCGGCCCTTCAGGAAATGATCTTTGCGAGCTCCCCGGCATCCGGACCCGGGGTCAGCGCGGGCCGCCACCCCCGTAGCAGGGCCTGCTGGGTCCGTGGGATCAGCGACTCCAGGGTTGCGGGCAGGGCCTGCATCTGGACGTAGGCCGCCAACTGGTCATGGAGGGATTCGTCGTCGGCGTTGGCCTCCAGAATCAACCGGGACGCCGGAGCCACGTCCGGATCGAGGTCGCCGTCCCGCCAGAGATGCAGAGACACCAGGTCGTCCCGGGCCTGATCGACGTACCAGGGCCGCAGGTGCTCATGGCTCCACTGGTGGAAGGCGACGGTCATCTCGTCCCGGGGGAGATCGCTGTCCACCAGCTCGAGGAGTTTCCGGGCCTGCATCAGCGAAGTGGCCGTTCCTCGGCCGCGACTGGGGCTGGGCGAACACGCGGCCTCACCGGCGTGAAGCAGGCCCGGAAGGGCGACCTCGCCCGACGGCAGGAGCTGGCCGCGGTACTGGCTTATGAGCCGGCCCCCGGGTCGCACCACTCCGAGCGGGCGTACGTATTGAGGATTGACCCGCAGAGCAAGAGGCTCGATGGCCGCGACCGCGCGGTCGAAGGCGGCGCTGTCGCGGAGCCCGGCGAGTCCGCGATCGTCGCTGAGGCGCTCGAAGAGAACGGAGATCACGCCCGGCTCGTGTTCGAACACGATCGCGTCGTAACCCTCGAAAAGCCATTGGCCGCTGAGCTGTTCCGGAAGATGTTCCCGGCCATCTGGGCTCAGCTGATACTGCCGGGAGATGTAGGAGACCCGGCCGTCGACGCTCTCAGCCGGCGCTCGCAGATCGTCGGCGAAACCCCTGACTTTTCCGGACGTATTGACCACCAGGTCGCCCTCGAGCGGTCCGGCCGTCGTTTGGACTCGGATCCGTCCGCCGGGCGCCGACGCCACCCCGCGGGCCGTAGCCCGAACCCAGGTGACGTTCGGCTCGGCTGCCAGGGAGCGCCAGAGAACCGGATCCAGCTTCTCGCGGCGCAGCATGATCGTCCGGTTCGCTTCCCCCGTCCGTACATAAGTGCCGGTTCTCAGCTCGGCCCCGGCGGTTTCCAGTGCCGCTACCACGTCAGGCATCTCGGCGTTCAGGGCATCGGTCACCTGAGGGCGGAAGAAGTGCGGTTGGTGAAATTGCCCGACGCCTCGCCCGGGCCAGGAGTCGTCCGTGGCCGGCGGCTCGGCGCGGTCGACGACCACGACCCTGTGACCGCGCCGGGACCAGGCGATCCCGAGGAAGCATCCGGTCGGGCCGGCGCCGACGATGACGATGTCCACGGCGCGCTCAGCCCTGGATCGGAGTGCCGGTGGTGGTTCCCGTTCCGGCGCTTGCGGTTGCGGTCATGGGAATGATCCTTCAGGGCCGGAACGACTATCTGACTTGCAGAACTATAGTCAGAATTCTACCCTCACGCCATGACCCTCACCGCCGCGCACCCGCCGATCACCGAGGGCCACCGTCGGGCGGCGTTCTTCGGCATGGCCTGGGTGTCGGTCGCCTTCATCGCCGCATCCGCCGCTCCCTCGCCGGTCTACGTGCTGTTCCAGGCCTCGTGGCACTTCGACTCGTGGCTGCTCAGCCTGGCCTTCTCGATCTACGCCTTCACCCTGCTGGCCGCCCTGCTCAGCGTGGGATCGATCTCCGACCAGGTCGGCCGGCGGCCGGTGCTGATCGCCGCCCTCGGCACCGAGATCGCGGCGATGGCGCTGCTGCTGTTCGCCTCCAACCTGACCCACGTCCTGATTGCCCGGGCGGTACAGGGTTTCGCGACCGGAGCGGCCACATCGACCGTCTCGGCCGCTCTGGCCGACCTCTCACCGATCGGCAACCGGCAACTCGGGGCCACCGTCGCCAGCATCACCCCGCTGGCCGGCCTGGCCGCCGGATCACTGACCGCCGGGCTGATCATTCAGGCCCTGGCGCAGCCGATCCCGGTCATCTTCACGGCCCTGATCGTCATCCTGCTGGTCGGGCTCGTCCTGGTCGTCCTGGCCCCCGAGACCATCGAGCCGACGAGCCATGGTTCCCGGCGCGTGCGGTCCTCCCTGGTGCCCCGGCTTCACGTCCCGGTCGGGTCGCGATCGGCGTTCCTGGTCAGTTCGTTCCTGAACATCGGCGTCTGGCTGACCACGTCGCTGGTGCTCGGTCTGCTGCCCCAGATCGACCGCGACGTGTTCGCGATCCACAGCGGGATCGCCAACGGTGGCATCATCGCCCTGCTGACCGGCGTGGGCGCCGTCTCCGTGGTGCTGGGCCGCTCGTTCTCCGCTCGCCGCAGCGCCCTGATCGCCGCCCTGGCCCTGGTCACCGGGGCCGGACTGGAGGCCGTCGCCGTGGTCGCCGCGGACGTGTGGGTGTTCGCCGCCGGCGCGGCCGTGGCGGGCATCGGCACGGGCGTCGGCTTTTCCGGGTACATCCGCCTGGTGATCAGCCACGTCGAGCCTGAGGACCGGGCCGGGGTGTACGCGGCCATGTACGTGGTGAGCTACCTGACCTTCGGGATCCCCGTCATCATTGCCGGTCTCGTGCTCTCCGCCCTCGGGACCACCGCGGTGGCCATCGGTTTCTGCGGCCTGACCATCACCGCGTCCCTGATCGGATTCCTCGTGATCAACCGCCATACCGCGGTACCGGAGGGCGGATCCCGATGAGGGACGACCGGCTCACCTTCCTGCGCGGTGAGGACCAGGACGCGGAGCGGGTGACGTACGTCGAATTGTTCTTCGACCTGGTCTTCGCCTTCGCGATCACGCAGATCTCCGGGGTTCTCGGCGAGCACCCTACGCCGATCAGCCTTTCCGAGGCGGTGGTGATCTGCCTGGCGGTCTGGTGGGTCTGGGTCTACACGGCCTGGGCGACGAACTGGCTCGACCCCGAGCGGCGGCCGGTGCTCTGGCTGCTGCTGGCCCTGGCCGCGATCGGCCTGGTGCTCAGTGAGGCCATTCCCCAGGCCTTCGAGAACCGGGCCGCGGTCTTCGTCGCCGCCTACCTGGGCCACGGCTTCATCCGCACGCTCGCGGTCACGGCGGCCACCCGTCGGGCCGCCCCCGCCATTGCCGGTGGCCAGGTCCGCATCCTGGCCTGGTCGACCGCGGCCGGAATCTTCTGGCTGGCCGGGATCTTTGCGGACCGACCCGGCCTGCGACTGGCGATCTGGGGCGCCGCGATCGTCATCGAGTACGCCGGACCCTGGGCGCTGTTCTGGCTGCCCGGCCTCGGGCGGTCGGACTGGTCGGCCTGGCGGATCCGCGGCGGCCACTTCTCCGAGCGCGCCGCCCTGTTCATCATCATCGTGCTCGGCGAGTCCATTCTGGTCGTCGGGCGCGGTCTGAGTGTCCAGCCGGTCACCCCGTCGGTCGCAATCGCCGCTCTGAGCGCCTTCGTCGCCGCAGTGGCCATGTGGTTCCTGTACTTCGCCCACAGCCAGGACCGTGGGCGCCGGTACATCGCGGGCCAGGACACCTCGGGCCCGGTCGCCCGGCTCTCCTACACTTACCTGCACGTGGTATTGGTCATCGGCCTGGTGCTCGGCACCCACGGCAGCGACCTGGCCCTCGAGCACCCGGGGGAGCCCACTGACGGGGTCACCCAGGTCCTGCTGTTCGCCGGCCCGGCGCTCTATCTGGCCGGGTTGGTGGCCTTCAAGCTGTCCATCGGGATACCGGTCGGCTGGATCCCCTGGCATCGGGCGGGAACGGTGCTTCTGCTGGCTCTTTTCGGCCTGAGCGCCGTCGGCGGGCTGAACCCGACCCGGTTGGAGGCTGCACTTCTGAGCACAGCGGTGCTCGTACTGGTGGTGATCGGTGACGAGGTCGAGTACCTGCGCCGGGAGGCTCAGACCGCGTCGTCGTAGAGGGGATGCGACGGGGTGCGCACGAACTCCACCTCGCTCACGTCCTTGAGCAGCGAGGCGTCCTCGACGAAACCGACCCTCACCCGCTTGCCGCCCTGCCCCGGTACCGTCTCGCGGGTCTGGGTGATGCCGCAGGCGGGCGGGATGAAGTCGTCGCCCCACTGGGCCAGGGCGCCCAGCACGATCAGGAGCTGCCGGCCGGCCTCGGTGGGGTGGTAACTCATCCGGGGCCGCGACCCCTTCTCCCGGTACTCGCGCTTCTCGAACACCCCGGAGTCCACCAGCGTCCGCAGGCGTGCGGTCAGGATGTTGGGGGCGATCCCGAGGGCGCTGATGAACTCGTCGAAGCGGGTCGCGCCGTTGGTCAGGGACTCGCGCAGGATCAGGAACGTCCATCGTTCGCCGACGATGCCCAGAGTGCGCTCGATCGAGCAGAACGCGTCCTCGGCCGGGGTCGTGACGGGTGGCTCCTGGTTCATGGCCCGATCCTAGGCTGGGTTGCCGTATGAAAGCTACATCGGGTGCTCCGGGCCGGCCGGGGCAGGGGTGAGACGTTCACCCCAGTCGCCGAGGGCGCGCAGGATGATCACCAGCCGCATCCCCTCCGGGGTGAGCCGGTAGTCCGGGCTGCCGTCAGGCTCGCGGCACAGAACCCCGAAGCGCAGCAGGACGTCCAGCCGCGATTCGAGGATGCCCGCATCCATCCCCGGGATCAGCAGGAACTCCTCGAACCGGGACGCGTTGTGTACCACCGCTTCCTGCAGGACCAGGAACGTGCAGGGGTCCCGGACCAGCTCCACGGCGCGGGTGAACGGGCAGGAGGCGGCGGGAGAACCGGGACGGACGTCGGGCGGGGCGACCATGGCGATCTCCGGAGGGGTCGGCAGCGGGAGGGCTCCGACGATAAACCCCTGAATTGGAATTACAAAGCTAGAGGACGCCGGTGGGGCCGGCCCGCTGGAGGCCGGCCCCCGGCCCTCACGCTCCGGCCGGCGGCGGCACTCCGGGCAGGCCGTACAGGTCCGCGAGCGGACCCGACAGGGCGGCCTTGACGGCCACGGCCCGCTCGTCGGCGAGGACCTCGTGGTCCCCGGCCTCGAGCCCGTCGAAGCCGGCCCGCACGATGTCGGCCGGGTCGTTCTTCTCGTCGTCGACCATGGAGATCATCGGCGTGTCGGTGTAGCCGAGGTGCAGGCCGACCACCTGGGTGCCCTGCGCGGCGAGTTCGACGCGGAAGGAGTTGGTGGCCGACCAGAAGGCGGCCTTGGCCGCGCTGTAGGCGCCGGCCACGCCGAGCCAGCTGAGGACCGAGTGGACGTCCAGGAAGGCCCCGCCGCCGTTGGCCGCCAGGACTGGCGCGAAGGCCCGGTTCACCTGGACGGCGCCGAAGAAGTTGGTCTCGAAGATCTCCCGGATCCGGGCCGCGGACGTGCCGGTGATGGTGTCGCCGTGGGTGTAGATGCCGGCGTTGTTGACCAGGATGCTGACGTCCCCGGCGGCCTGGACCGCGGCGGTGATCGACGCGTCGTCGGTTACGTCCAGGCGCAGGGGGACCACCCGCTCGTCGTCCCAGGCGCGGGGGGTGCGGGCGGTGGCGTAGACCTTGGCGGCGCCCCGGGCGAGGGCCTGTCGGACGAATTCCTGGCCGAGGCCGCCGTTGGCCCCGGTCACCAGGACGGCGGCGTTCTTGATGCTGCTCATGGAGATGCTCCTGTCTGGGTTGTGAAATGCAAGTTAGCTCGCCGCCCGGGTCGCTGGAAGCATTCGTGACCCATGACTCACCTGACTTGTAAAAAACAATCCAGACGCTAGGCTGATGACATGACCAGCCAGCAGCCCCGTTTGCGGATCGACCGGCGCTCACCGGCCCGGTGGTCGGTGACCTTCTCGAATCCACCGGTCAACCTGATCGACGCCGCCATGGTGGGGGAACTGCAGGCCCTGCTCGCCGAGGCCGAGGCGGACGAGCGGCTCGCGGTGATCGTCTTCGACAGCGCCGACCCGGACTTCTTCCTGGCCCACTGGGACATTGCCGCGGACCCGGCGCTGACCGATGCGCTGCCGCCGGGACCCACCGGGATGCATCCCTGGCTGGACGTCCTGGTCCGGCTCAGCCGGCTGCCGCAGGTCACCGTCTCGGCGATCCGGGGGCGGGCCCGCGGGGCGGGCAGCGAGTTCGCCCTGGCCACCGATCTCCGCTTCGCCAGCCGCGAGCGCGCCGTGCTCGGGCAGTTCGAGCTGGGGGCCGGCGCGGTCGCCGGCGGCGGCCCGGCCAGCCGGCTTCCCCGGCTGGTCGGCCGGGGCCGGGCCCTGGAGATCCTGGTGAGCGCCGACGACTACGACGCCGACCTCGCCGAGCGGTACGGCTACGTGAACCGGTCGGTCCCGGACGCCGATTTCGTCGCGTTCGTGGACCGGTTCGCCGATCGCGTCGCGGGTTTCGACGTCCGGGCGCTGAGGGAGGTCAAGGCGTTCGTGAACGCCGTCTCGCTGCCGCCGGATCAGGAGTTCCCGCCCCAGATGGCGGCTTTCTGGACGTCCGTGGCGCGTCCGGAGACGCAGCAGCGCGCCGCCCAGCTCTTCGGTCTCGGCCTGCAGCAGCGCGGGGAAGCCGAGTTCCGGCTCGGCAGCTACCTGGAACGTCTGGCGCCGGATGGAACCGCCGAAGCGGGGCAGCCGTGACCATCGCCCGGCTGGCCGGTTCCAGCTGTTCGGTCTCGCGCAGCCTTGCCGTTCTGGGCGAGCGCTGGACCCTGCTGATCATCCGCGACGCGCTCAGCGGGATGACCAAGTTCGAGGCGTTCCGGGAGTCGCTGCGGGTCGGATCCGACGTTCTCGCCGACCGGCTGAACACCTTGGTGGAGTTCGGCGTCATGGAACGGCACAGCTACCAGGAGCCCGGCGCCCGGGCCCGGGAGGAGTACCACCTGACCGAGGCGGGCCGACAGCTGCACGTGGTCATCGGTGGGTTGCAGATCTGGGGCGATGACCACCTGCCCTGGCCCGCCGGGCCTTCGACGGAACGGCTGGACCGCCGGACCGGCCGACCGGTCCGCGTCGCCTTTGTCGACGAGGACGGCCGGCCGCTCCCCGAGGAGAAGGTCGACGTCATCCACAACAACGGCTACCCCAGCCGTCCCTGAACCATTCGGCACGCGAAAGGGCCGCCGGTGTTCGCACCGGCGGCCCTTTTTGATGCGTCGCCCTACAGGCCGGCCACCAGCTGCTGACCACCGTCGATGTCGAAAGTGCTTCCGGTCAGGGCGGTGTTGGTCATCAGGTGGATCGCGAGGGCGGCCACGTCATCGGCCTCGACGACCCGCCCGATCGGCAGCCGCTCCCGCAACTCGGCCCGTCGCGCGTCCAGCCCGTCGCCGACCAGCGTCGCCGACAGGGGAGTGTCCACGAACCCGGCCGCGATTACGTTCACCCGCACCGGCGCCAGTTCCAGGGCCAGGGTGGCCGCGGCCGCCGAGAGCCCGGTCGCGGTCGCGGCGGTGACGATCAGGCCCACGGTGGGACGCCGGGGAGCGGTGCCGCTCATCACGATCAGCCCGCCGCCGGCTCGGATCCTGGGCGCGGCCAGACGGGCGACATCAATCATCACGCCGATGTGCCCCCGGAAGGCAGCGTCCGCGTCGTCGAGATCGATGGAGGCCAACGGTGCGTAGTAGGGGCCGCCCGCGGTGACCAGCACGTGATCGATGGGGCCGTCGAGAGAGTCGAAGAACGCCTTCAGCGCGGAATGGTCGGTGACGTCGAAGGCCTCCGTCCTGGCCGGCGTCACCAATTCAGCGGCCTTTTCGAGGCGTTCGGCATCGCGGCCGGTGAGGATGACCGTGGCCCCCTGGGCCCGGGCCTGCAGCGCTGTCTGGAGGCCGATCCCCGAGCTGCCACCCAGGACGACGACGACTTTTCCCGCCAAAGTGCGGGCGTAAGGGCCGGCTTCGGTCATGATCGGGTCTCCTCTCGTTGCGGCACCACTGGCTGCCGGGCCTTCTCGGCGTCCTGCCAGCGACTGATCTGGAAGCGCAGCCCGGAGAACCCGGACAGCGCGCCGACACCTACCCCCACGGCAATGGCGACCGCGATCGAGGGATGAACGCCGTAGCTGAGAACGCCTGCGTCGCCACCGATCACGATGGAGGTGATGACGCCCAGGCTGCCGGCGACGGTGAGCAGGGCCTGCAACCGGTTCAGGGTCGAGTGCAGCATGAGGGTGGACTGCTCCTGGCGGGCCATCGGCCGCAGGCGCAGCGCCAGGCCGGGCATCAGCTCGGCGTAGATGCCGCGCACCAGCTGGATCCGGTCCGCGTAGTCCCAGTCGTCGACCGCGATCTGAACACACCGCAGGAAGGTGATGATTCCCAGTAGGGCCAGGGCCGAGAGCACCAGGACCTGGAAGGTGACCAGGCCCGGGCTGGCGTGACCGGTGGTCGCGAAGCCGAGGGCGATCAGCCCGGCCGACAGGGCGCCGAGGAACACGCTGGCCCGGCCGTTGGCCTCCCCGATCGTCGCGGCCCGCTGGGTCTGGAGGTTGTAGTGCTCGGTGGTCAGCCAGGTCATCCACTGGGCGGACGAGGCCTCGGGATCGGCGGCGGCCCGGTCGGGGCTCATCCGGTGACCGTTCGCAGGGCGGCGTGCACCGAGCTGACCGCGCTGGCACCCTCGCCGACCGCGGCGGCCACGCGCTTCATCGATCCGGCGCGGACGTCCCCGGCGGCGAACACCCGGGGCCGGCTGGTCTCGAAGGGCAGCGGCCGCCGGGCCGGCCCGGACCAGTCGGGGCCGAGGTCGCCGGCCTCGAGTTGGGTGTCGGTGCGCAGGAAACCGTGATCGTCCATGGCGAGACCGTCGAGCCAGGCGGTGGCCGGCCGGGCCCCGATGAAGCAGAACAGGCCTACGCATTCCTGTTCGTGCGCAACGCCTTCCGAGGTGAGCACGACCGAGCGCAGTTGGCTGTCGCCGTGCAGGGCCGTGACCTGGGTGTCGGTGCGGACCTCGATGTCCGGATGGGCGACGATCCGGTCGGCCAGGTAGGACGACATGCCTGCGTACAGGTCACCTCCGCGGACCACGAGGCTGACCCGGCTTCCGCGGGCCGCCAGGTAGAGGGCCGCCTGACCGGCGGAGTTCGCGCCCCCGACAACCGCGACCGGCTTCGCACCACAGGCCCGGGCCTCGATCTCGGTGGCGGCGTAGTAGATGCCCGCTCCCTCGAACTCGGACCACCGTTCCAGCGGCAGCGCGCGGTATTTCGCGCCGGTGGCGATCACCGCGGCCCGCGCCCGCAGGGTGGTGCCGTCGCTCAGGACCAGCCGCACCTGGTCCGGCTCGCTGTGCAGCTCGGCCACCTCGCAGGGGCTGGCGATGCGGGCGCCGAACTTCTGGGCCTGGATGGCGGCGGCCGAGGTCAGCTCGTTCCCGCTGATGCCGGAGGTGAAGCCGAGGTAGTTCTCGATCCGGGAACTGGCCGCGGCCTGGCCCCCGGAGGCGACCGAGTCCAGGACCAGCGTGCGCAGTCCCTCGGACGCTCCGTAGACCCCGGCCGCGAGCCCGGCCGGCCCGGCGCCGATCACGACGAGATCGACCTGCTCGCCACTGGCCGGGCGGTAGGACAGGCCCAGGCGCTCGGCCAGGAGGCCGGGCGTCGCCTGCCGCAGGACCGCCCCGGGAACGATCACGACGGGCAGGTCGTCCGGGGTGGCGGAGACGGCCCGGGCCAGCGCGAGCCCGGTCGGAGTCTCCACGTCGTTCCAGGTGTGCGGCAGTTGCAGACGGGAAGCGTAGGTCCGCAGGGCCAGCGCCGGGGCCGAGGCGTCGTGGCCGATGATCTCCACGCTGCGGGCGGCGTCACCCTCGCGCAGGTCGCGGCGCCGGGCGATCAGGGCCCGCAGGACGGTGTCGGACAGTTCCGGGTCGCTGTCCATCATCCGACGGAACGCGTCCGGGCCGATCCGCAGCACCTGTGACGCCTCGGTCGTGCGGGCACTGAGATAGGCCGCCTGCCGGGTGAGCAGGTTGAGTTCACCGGTGAACTGGCGTGGACCGTAGACGGCCACGGTGGCCTGGGGGTCGTCGGTGGTCGAGGGCCGCACGATCTCCACCTGGCCGGACTCGACCAGAATCATGTCGCACACGTCGTCCCCGGCGCGGAACAGCCAGGTACTGGCGGGCAGCCGTTCGGGAGTGCCGAAGGCGCGCAGACGGGACCACTGCTCGTCACCGAGAACCGGCCGGGCCGGGATCGGGGTCGGTTCCGTCATGGGTCTCCTCAAGGAGTGCTGACTTGTTTAAAACAATGTAGCACTGGCCTCGTGGAGGGGTTCGGGACCTATTCGTGGGGGTAGCTAGGGGTACGGACGGCGTCGACCTGGTCCAGGGGGACCTCGCACCCGCTCTCGTCGACGAAGGCGACCCGGGCCGGGGCTGCCGTCTCGTGAATCTGGCGCAGCACGGTCGGGCCCTCCTTCCAGGGCAGGTGATCGTCGCCCCACTGCTGCAGGCCGGCGATGACCACGTGCAGTTCCTGCCCGGCGGCGGTCAGGTGGTACTCGTGGCGGGTGCGGCGACCCGCCTCCTGGTAGGCCTCCTTGGTCATCACGCCGAAGTCGACCAGGGTGTTCAGCCGGTCGGCCAGCACGTCCGAGGCGATGCCCAGGCTGGAGCGGAACGCCTCGAACCGGGTCTCGCCCTCGAAGGCGAGCCGCAGGATCAGGAACGTCCAGCGTTCCCCCAGGACGGACAGGCTGCGGGAGACCGCGCAGCTGCTGTTCTGCAGCTTGGTGATGGGCATGGCGGCCGCCTTCCGAGGAGCTCTTGAACCGGTCAAGTTTACAACTTTTCCAACTCAGGTGCCGTCGGCTGGATTGCCTTTTCCAATTCAGAGTGTCAGGGTAGGGGTCCGGCGGAGGCCCGGGACCGCTCACCCCACGTAGCCGTCGGGCGCAGTTCTCCCGGAGATCCCCTTCCGCGGACCTTCGACCACGCCGCCGGCGTGAGGAGACTTCATGTCCACCCCTCTTGTTCTCATCCATGGACTCTGGGTCCACACCGATGCCTGGCGCCCCTGGCACCGGCTCTTCACCGACGCCGGGTACACCACCCACGCACCGGGCTGGACCGGCGACGCGGCAACCCCGGCGCAGACCCGCGAACACGCGGACGCCCTGAACGGGGTCGGTGTCGCCGAGATCACCCATGGTTACGCGCGTTTCATCGCCACCCTGCCCAGCCGCCCGATCGTGATCGGGCACTCCTTCGGCGGCCTGGTCGCGCAGAAACTCCTGGCCGACGGACTGGCCGAGGCCGCCGTGGCGATCAGCCCGGCGCCGATCAAGGGCGCCACCAAGCTGCCGTGGGCGCAGATCCGCTCCGCCCTGCCGGTACTGCGCAGCAGCCGGAACAAGGGCCGTACCGTCGCCTTGAGCCCCGGGCAGTTCCGGTACGCCTTCGGAAACACGCTCTCACGGGCGGAGGCTCGTGAACTCTACGACGCCTACGCCATTCCCGGGCCCGGTCGTCCGGTCTTCGAGCTGACCGCGGCCAAGAAGGACCCGCAGTCCCCGACCGAGGTCGATCTGCACGCCGCGCGCGGGCCTCTGCTGATCACCGGTGCGAGCCATGACCACACCGTTCCCGAGGTTGTCAGCCGTCAGGCCTTCGGTCTCTACAGCGGCTCGTCCGCGCTGACCGAGTACCACGCGTTCGCGGGGCGCGGCCACTCCCTGGTGTTCGACAGCGGCTGGGAGGACGTGGCCCAGTACGTCCTGCGCTGGGTGTCCCAGCAGGTCCCGGCCGGCCACTCCGACCTCCGTCCCTAGTTCCCTCTCAAACGAAAGAGAGCCAGCCGATGGCCTTCCCGGACACCTTCCGGCCCACGCACCTGAAACTGACCGTCGAATCGCCCACCTTCTGGCGGGTGACCTTCGACAACCCGCCGGTCAACGTGATCGGACCCCAGCTGATGTCCGATCTGAAGACGCTGCTCACCGAACTGGAGAGCAACGACACCGTCAATGTCGTGGTCTTCGACAGCGCCGACCCCGACTTCTACCTCGCGCACTACGATCTCGCGGCCGACCCGGCCGCCGCCGCTGCGCTGCCCAGCGCCACCGGATACGCCGCCTGGGCCGACGTCACGGTCCGGATCAGTAAACTCGCGGCGGTAACGATCAGCGCGATCCGCGGAATCGCCCGCGGCGCCGGCAGCGAGTTCGTCCTGGCCACCGACATCCGCTTCGCCAGCCTGGAGAAGGCCGTTCTCGGGCAGATGGAGGTCGGGTTCGCCGCGGTTGCCGGGGGCGGCGCCGGAGGACGTCTGCCGGCGCTGGTCGGTCGGGGCCGGGCGTTCGAGATCCTGCTCGGCGGAAACGATTACGACGGCGCCTTGGCCGAGAAGTACGGGTACGTCAACCGGGCCGTGCCGGACGCCGACTTCGAAGCCTTCGTCAACGCGTACGCAACCCGGGTCTCCGGCTGGGACCACCGGGCGCTGGGCGAGATCAAGTCCTTCATCAACAAGTACACCCGCCTGCCGGACGCCGAGTTCCCCCTGCACTCGGACGCGTTCTGGTCGGCCGCGGGCCGCCCCGAGTTCCGCACGACGGCCGAACGCCTGTTCGACAAGGGCCTGCAGGAGCGCGGGCCGCTGGAGTACCACCTCGGCGACGACATCGCTGACATCGCCGCCATCGCCCAGGACTGACCCGAACCGATCGAGAGGAACCACCATGACCACCGTTGTGCTGATCCACGGCGCCTTCGCCGACGGATCATCCTGGAACAACGTCATCACCCACCTGCAGCAGGAGGGCATCCGGGCGCGTACCGAACCCAACCCCCTGCGTGGGCTCACCGCGGACGGCGAGTACATCGCCAGCGTCCTGGCCCAGACCAAGGATGACGTGGTGCTGGTCGGCCACAGCTACGGCGGTGCGGTCGCCACCTACGCCGCGAGCGCGGCCGCCAACGTCAAGGCCCTGGTTCTGGTCGGGGCGTTCGGTCTCGACCAGGGCGAGAGCGCGCAGACCTCCACCAGCAGCTACCCCGAACCCGAGCTCATCTCGGCGCTGCGTCCCTGGAACTACCCCGGAAGCGACCTGCCCGAGTTCACCATCGACGCCGGACGTTACCGAAGCGTCTTCGCCGGGGACCTCCCGGAGGACCAGGCCGCCCTCGGCGCGGTCAACCAGCGTCCCGTCGCCGCCCTCGCCCTCGGCGAGCCGCTCGCCGTGGAACCGGCCTGGCGCCGGATTCCCTCCTGGTGGGTGTTCGGCACCGCTGACAACGCGATCAACCCCGACTACCAGCGGGACACGGCCAAGAAGATCGGGGCCACCGCGACCGAGATCGAGGGCGGATCGCACAGTATCGCCGTCTCCCGACCGGGCGACGTCGCGGCGGTCATCACCGCCGCCGTGCGTTCCCTGGCCTGAAAGATCGTTCCGCCCCACTGGACCGAACTGATCGGGGAAAATTATGCGCTACACCACCTTCGGCCGCCGAACCGGCCTACGGGTCTCCGAGATCGCCCTCGGGACTTCGAACTTCGGCACCAAGTGGGCCACCGGGGCGGATGAGAAGACCTCCGCCCGGATCTTCACCGACTTCGCCGATGCCGGTGGCACCTTCATCGACACCGCCGACACCTACCAGCGGGGGGAGTCCGAGACCTATCTCGCCCCGCTGCTCGCCGCCGACCGCGACCACTTCACGCTGGCCAGCAAGTTCACCTTCGGCACGGCCGGGCAGGCCGGGGTCAGCAAGACCGGGAACAGCCGCAAGACCCTGCGGTCGGCGATCGAGCTGAGCCTCAAGCGCCTGAACACCGACTACCTGGATCTGTACTGGGTGCACGCCCCCGACTTCGTCACTCCGCTCGACGAGATCGTCGAGGCCCTCGACGACCTGGTGCGGGCCGGAAAGATCCTGCACGGTGGTCTTTCCAACTTCCCGGCCTGGCAGGTGGCGCTCGCCGTGCAGGGCGCCGCGGGATTCGCCCGCACGCCGATCATCGCCACCCAGTTCGAGTACAGCCTCGCGGCCCGGGACGGCGAGCGGGACCTGCTGCCGATGGCCGACCACCTCGGGCTCGGGGCGGCGATGTATTCACCGCTGGGTGGTGGTCTGCTCACCGGGAAATACCGCTCGAGCAGCGAGGGCCGGCTCAGCACCCTGAATTCGATCATCCAGCGGGAGGACTCGGCCCAGAAGACGGCGATCCTGGACGTGCTCCTGAGCATCGCGAAGGAGACCGGGACCGATCCCGCCGTCCTGGCGATCGGGTGGCTGCTGGAACGCGGGCGCCGATCCGCCACCGCGGTCGTCCCGATCATCGGTCCCCGGACCAAGGACCAGCTGGACGCCTACCTCCGGGCCCTGACCGTGGACCTCGACGAGGAGCACTACCGGCGACTGGATGCGGTCAGTGCTCCGGTTCTGGGGATCCCGCACGACGGGGCCCGCGAAGTGCGCGACACCGTGCTGGGCGGCCAATTGGGCAACTTCCGGTTTCACCTGGCGGACCGGGCTTAGGCCGGTCCTGACGGGGGCGCTGCGGCTGAGTCATCGTCGGGTGGAGTGGAATTGCCAATCCGCTGAAGCCGGAGTTACGGTTCCCGGATGAGATCCGCCCGAGTGCCCGACCCCCGGGTCTGCTCGATCGAGCAGGCCATGCAGGTCCTCGGTGCGAAGTGGTCTCTCCTGGCGATCCGGGAACTGACCTTCGGCCAGCATCGTTTCGACGAGATCGTGCACGGCACCGGGGCCCCGCGGGACATCCTGGCCGAGCGTCTGCGGCAACTGGAGGAGGCCGGGCTGGTGGGGCGGGTGCTGTACAGCGAGCGGCCGAAGCGGTACGAGTACTACCTGACTCCGACCGGCGGCGAGTTGTTCGGGATTCTGCACGCCATCCGCGACTGGGGCGACACCGCGGTCCGGGACGACCCCGAGAATGTCGTGGCCTTCACCCACCACTGCGGGCATCAGCTCAGAACCGCGGTGGTGTGCCGGGCCTGCGGCGAGGAACTGCGTCCGGACGAGGTCACGTCCGAGCGGGACCTGCACCGCTCGGACGTGACCGGCATCTGAACCCCGGGTTCTGGACGGGTCAGCAGGACCAGGTCGAAGGGGTTCCGGCCGCGGGGAGCCGCTCGAGGCCTACTGCGGGCGGGCCTGGCCGGTGGACGCGGTCGTTCCCCCGTCGACGGGCAGGATCACCCCGTTGACGTATCGCGCGGCGTCCGAGGCGAGGAACAGCACAACCGGGGAGATGTCCTCCGGCTCGGCCACCCGGCCCAGGGCCACCCGGTGTTCGAACTGGGCTTTCAGGTCGGCGTTCTGGGTCACTCCGGAAACCGGTTCGGTGTTCGTGATGGAGGGAGCGACTGCGTTGATCCGCACACCACGTCCGCCCCAGTCGAGGGCGAGCGACTGAACGAACAGGGATACGGCGCCCTTGGTGGCGTTGTACGCCGACTGGCTCCAGTCTCCCCGCAGCCCCGACACACTCGATGTGGCGACCAGGTTCCCGCCGGACCGGGCCAGCAGCGGCAGCGTCTTCTGGGCGAGGTAGAAGAATCCGTCGATATTGGTCTGGCGCATGCGCTCCCAGTCCGCTCGGGAGACATCGGTGATGTCGCCCGGGACGAACCCCGCGGCATTGCTCACCACCACGTCGAGGTGCCCGTGCTGCTCGATGATCGTGGTGACCAGATCGTCGACGGCCCCGGCGTCGCCGATATCGGTGGCTATCGCCTGCACGCGGCCGCCGATCTCCTTGGTCACCCGCTCCAGGCGGGCCTGGTCGCGGCCGGCGATGACGACGGTGGCGCCGGCCCGGGCGAAGTCCTCGGTGATCGCCCGGCCGATTCCGCTACCGCCGCCGGTGACCAGGACCACCCGGTCCTTGAAGTCGAACTGGACGGTTCCGTTGGCAGACATGTCTTTCTCCGTTCCGGCCGGCGCTGAGCGGGCCGCCTTGTCGATGGGGGAGGGGGTGCGTCGTCAGAAGGTGACGGAGATCTTGCCGAAATGCTTTCCAGTGGCGAAGAAGACGATGGCCTCGTCGAGTTCGTCGAGCGTGTAGGTGCGGTCGATCACCGGACGGAACGCGTCCTGGGCCTCGATCGCCCGCACCAGGTCGTCCTGTTGCCGCCGGTGCCCGACGATCGCGCCGTGCAGGTGGGCCTGCTTCAGGTTGAGTTCCCCGGTAGGGATCTCGCCGGAAAGCCCGGTGAGGGTTCCGAGGAGGGTGATCTGGCCGCCCGGTCGCACGGCCCGGATCGACTGGGCCAGCGTGCCGGCGCCACCGATCTCGATGACGTGGTCGACCCCGAGACCCTGGGTGGCCTCCAGAACCGCGTCACCCCACGCGGGGGTCGTCCGGTAGTTGATCGTCACGTCGGCACCCAGGTCCTTCACCCGGGCGAGCTTCTCGTCCGAAGAGGAGGTGGCGATGACGGTTGCGCCGAGGTGCTTGGCCAGCTGTAGGCCGTAGACGGAGACTCCGCCGGTGCCCAGCACCAGGACCGAGTCGCCCGGCTTGATCCGGCCTTCCACGACCAGGGCCCGCCAGGCGGTCATCCCGGCGACGGGCAGGGTGGCCGCCTCGGCGTCGGTCCAGTTGCTAGGCGCGTGCGACACCTGCTGCGCCGGGACGATCGCAATGTCACGGGCGTACCCGGGCAGACCGATGCCGGGGGAGGTGCCGAAGCCCGCTACGGGCGGATTGGGGCCGTCGTGCCAGGTCGGGAAGAACCGGGAGATGACCCGATCCCCGGCGTGGAAGCCGCTGACCTCCGACCCGACGGCTTCCACGATGCCCGCCGCGTCGGCCATCGGCACGAACCCCTCGGGGCTGGGCGCCAGTCCCCGCGCGATCAGGCTGTCGTGGTAGTTCACGGAACTGGCGGTGACGCGAACCCGCAGCTGATGGGCGGCCGGTGGTCCCGGGTCGGGCTGCTCGGTGGTGACCAGGCGCGGGCTGCCGTCGATGGTCCGGATCTCAACGGTCCTCATGAACGGGCCTCCTGGCCGGCGACGAAGAACACCTTGCCGTTGCGGCCACTACTGCGGGCGCGGCGGATCGCGGCATCGAAATCGTTCAGGGCGTAGGTGCTGTCGACCGGGCTCGGAAGCTCACCGTCGGCCGCGAGGCGCGCGAGGCGTGAGTAGACGGCGATGATCTCGGCCTGCGGAGTGCGCTCCAGCCAGTTGTTCAGCCAGAACCCGTCGACGTGCAGGTTCTTGAAGTTCAGGTGCATCGGGTGCACGGCAACCGGCTGGCCGCTGAGGGCGGAGTAACTGATCACGTGCGCCTCGACCTCGGCGAGGGCCGCGAGCTCGCCCACCGAGGGGCCGCCCACCCCGTCCAGGACCAGGCTGAGCTGGTCGGTCCCGAGCACGGAGCGCACCCGGTCGGCCAGCCCCTCGCCGGCCAGGACGACCTCGTCGGCCCCGGCCTTGCGAGCCGCGGCGGCGGCGTCCTCACTGCGGACCACCCCCATGGTTCGCAGACCTTCGCGCTGGGCCAGCGCGTAGACATACGCGGCGACGTCGGAATTCCCGGCCGTGACGGCCACCCAGGCGCCCGAGTTCGGCGTCGTGCCCCGCAGGAGCAGGTACGCGGTCGCTGCGTTGATGCCCACCGTGGCCAGTTGGACCGGGTCGCCGGTGGCCGGGACGACGACGACCCGGTCGGCCGACGCGGTGAACCGCTCTTGCCAGGTGTTCGGGACTCCGCTGGGCAGGACCAGCACCCGGTCGCCCGGCTGGACGTCGGGTACCTGCGGCCCGACGGTCAGGACGCGTCCGACCGCCTCGGATCCCATCGGAGCCGGAAGCTCGGGTCGGAACGGGTAGTGGCCGTCGCTCACCATGAAGTCCGACGGGTTGAGCGGGGCCGCCTCCAGGGCGACCACGACCCGACCCGGACCGGCCTGCGGCTCCGGGGCATCGGCCAGGCGGAAGGCGTTCGCCTCGCCATAGGCCGTGAACTGGATGGATTTCATCTCGACTCCTTCGGGCGGGCGGCTCGGCGGCCGCCCGCATCGACAGAACCGTAACAGCTTAGGTCATGTCAAAACAATGAGCTGTCCGGGTTTAACGACCGAAGCCATAAGCGAACGGTCCTGTCACTTCAGGAGGCGGGGGCGGTAGCATCGGCGGATGCCTTGGTCATCGACGGAACGTCAGGGAGTGGCGGTCGCACCGGCGGGACTGGCCCTGGTCCAGGACTTCCTGAACACCGCCGGCGGTCCGGCCGGAGACCGGTTGGCCGACGGGGCCGGCGCGCGGGACTGGTGGCGCGAGGCGAGCGCCGAGTGGGGGCCGGAAGCGGAAGGCGATCGCCAGGACCTCGACGATCACGATGCGGCCCAGCTGCGCAGGCTCCGTGAGGAGATCAAGGAGGCGCTCTACGCACGAGCAGCTGGGGAGGCACCGGGTCGGGAGAAACCTCTCGGCCGGGCGACGGTCCAGCTCGAGATCGGGCCGGACGGGTTGGTCCAGGCCGCCTCTCGAGGGAGCGGGGTCGCGGTCGTGCGCTCGGCCATCGCCCTGGAGATGCTCAGGGCCCAGCTCGTCGACGACTGGCGTCGCCTCAAGGTCTGCCAGGACCAGGCCTGCCGGGTGGCGTTCTACGACCGGTCCCGGAACCACAGCGGGGTTTGGCACGACACCCTGATCTGTGGGAACGCGGCCAACCTGAGGGCTTCTCGGGCCCGGCGGAGGGTTTCCCCGGTGAAGTCTTGACATAGGCAAAAGCCAAACGCTTATGTTCTCGGGTCGGTGGCGCGGGCCGCCGATCCGAGAAAGGGCTTCTGTCATGCAGCTTCAGCACGAGTTCGACCTTGACGTCCAGATCGGCGAGGTCAGCGATATCGGCTCCGGCCCGGCGGGTTTCCGGCGCTTCGTCTCCGCCGCCGGTGGTCAGGTCCGTGGCGAACGGATCCGGGGGACGCTGATCCCGGGTGGCGGCGACTGGCTGACGGTCGGCCCGGACGGCTACGCCCGGGCCGACATCCGATACGTCATCCAGACCGAGGACGGAGCCGTCATCTACATCCGGGGCAACGGCGTCATCGAGATGAACGATGCTACTCAACAGGCCCTTTCCGGATCCCGGGTCACCGACTACACCGACCACTATGTGCGCTCGACGTTCGTCCTCGAGACGGGCGACGAGCGCTACGCATGGGTGAACACCACGGTGTTCGTCAGTCAGACCAAGTTTCCCGGCGGGCCCACGCTGCGATACAGCGTGGAACGCGTCCTCTGACAGCGCTGCGGATCAACTGGATCCCCAGAACGGGCCGTGCAGGCCGACGCTCCTGAAATACTCGGCGGCCTGCACCGGCTCGCGCCGCCTGTACGGACTGTCCAGTCGCCCGTCGTACCAGTGCGAGGCCAGGCGCCAGAGCGTCGCCAGGCGAAGCTGTCCCAGGCGCATCCACCCCACCACAGCACGCGCGAACCCATCACCGAAAAGCCGAGATTGACCGAGGCGAACGGGTGCGCCATCACGATCCGCCCCGCATCGTCGGGGACGATGTCCCGGCTGTGGGCCAGGGCCGGGTAGGCGAGGTCGACTTCGGCGGCCTTCAGGCCCAGGCTCTGTGCCACGTCCGCCCGGGCCGGGGCTCTTCCGTCGGTCGCGAACGTCGCATAGATCGTCCGGCGAACCCGTTCCTCGACGGGGAAGCTGCTCATCGCGTCACCGGGCCGCACTGATGGCCCGAACCAGGGCGCGGACGTCCGTTTCCTGAGTGCGCCAGGAGGAGACCGAGATCCGGAAGGCCGGGCGTCCTTCCCAGGACGAGGGGCCGAACCAGAACTCACCCGAATCCTGCACCGCCCGCAGGACCTGGGCGGTCTCCGCGTCCGTGCGTCCACGCACCAGCACCTGGTTGATCACTACCCGGTTGAGCACCTCGAAGCCGTTCGCCCGCAGTTCGTCCGCGGCCAGGACGGCCAGGTCGCTGGTGCGGTCGATGAGTTCCCGCACCCCGTCGCGTCCGAGGGAACGCAGCGCTGCCCAGACCGCCACTCCCCGGGCGCGGCGGGAGAACTCCAGGGTCAGGTTCTTCTGGGCGTCGCCGGACGCGATCGAGTAGGCCGCATCCGAATTCATCGCCCCGGCCAGCGCTTCCCGGTCCCGGACGATCACCATCGCCGAGTCGTAAGGGGTGTTGAGCCACTTGTGCCCATCGGTCGTCCAGCTGTCCGCGCCTTCCACCCCGTCGGTCAGGCTCCGCCGGCTCGAGGCCCGGGCCCAGAGACCGAACGCGCCGTCCACATGCACCCAGGCCCCGGCGGCCTGAGCGGCCCGGACCACCGGTCCGAAGGGGTCGAACTCACCGGTGTTCACCTCGCCTGCCTGCAGGATGACGATCGTGCGCGGGTCGAGGGCGGGAAGCTGGGTCGCGTCCAGGCGCCCGAACGCGTCCACCGGCAGGAACTCCACGTTGCCGAGACCGAAACCCAGGATGCGAATGGCCTTTTTCACCACGACGTGAATCTGCGCGGACGTCACGATGCGGATCGCCGGCGCGCCCGCCGTGCCCTGCTCGTCCAGGTCCCAGCCCTCGCGGGCGAGGAGCCGGCGACGGGCGGCAGCCAGCGCGATCAGCGTGCCCGCAGTGGCACTCGTGGTGAATCCGACGCCACTTTCCGCGGGAAGGTCCAGGATCTCCAGCAACCAGCGCGCGGCCTGGGCCTCGACCCGCGCCGCCACCGGTGAGGCCACGTGCATCAGAGCGCCCTGGTCCCAGGCCAGGACCAGGCGGTCGGCCGCGGCGGCGACCGGAAGGGTCGCGCCGACGACGAACCCGAAGTACCGGGGACCGTTGGACGCGACCGTGGCCTGGCTGCCGGCCTCGTCCAGCAGGCGCAGAGTGTCGAGGTCGGTCTTTCCGCGTTCCGGCAGCTTCTCGTCGAACCGGTCGAGCGCCGCCAGTGCCTCGGCGTCGGGGAACACCCGGCGGCCAGGAATGCCGTCGGTGTAGAGCCGGGCCCTCCGGTCAGCCTCCTCCAGTAGGTCCAGTTCGCTTCGGGCAGCGTCGATGTCGGGCATGGGGACTTCCTCTGCTCACGGCTCCGGTTCAGTGGATTGGATACTACAACCCACACTGATGGGGAAAGGGTCCCTGCGCGTCCTGCTAGGAAGGCCGTCGAACCCCGGGTCCGCCCGCGCGGAGCCCAAGCATGAATAATGTGCGGCCACCGCCCGTATTTTGGGTGCATCTGAAGGGTGGAGGGAGCGGCCCGTGGCCCGTACCGGCACGAATCTGGAAGCTGTCGCCGAGTTCAACGTCTCGGTCGTCCTGGATGCGGTCCGTCGCCGTCCGGCCGGGGTCGCGCGCTCGGAGCTGATCACGCTGACCGGGCTGAGCGGCATGACGGTTTCCAACGTGTGCCGGCGCCTGGTCGAGGACGGGCTGGCGACCGAGACGGTGCTTCCGGCGACCGGGCGGGGTAAGCCGCCGAAGATTCTGCGGCTCAATCCCGACGGGGGTTTCGCGGTCGGGGTCCACATCGACCCCGCCGTCGTCACCTATGTGGTGGTGGACCTGGCCGGCGCGGTCCGCCACCACCTGCGCACCCGCACGCCCACCGTGCGGGATCCGGCCAAGGTGGTGGGGGAGATGGCCTCGGCCGTCGATGATCTCCTGGCTCAGAGTTCGGTCGACCGGACCCGGGTGCTCGGCATCGGGATAGCCGCGCCCGGCCCGATCGACGCGGCGGCCGGGGTAGTGATCAATCCGCCGATGCTGCCCGACTGGCACACCGTGCACCTGCGCGAGGCCCTGAGCGCGGCGACCGGGATGCCGGTGCTGCTGGAGAAGGATGCGACGGCGGCGGTGGTGGCCGAACTCTGGTTCGCCGAACCCGAGGGTAGCCGGGACTTCGTGTTCGTCTATTACGGAACCGGGTTCGCGGCCGGGATCGCCAGCGGTGGGGACGTCCTGCGTGGCTTCAGCTCGAACGCCGGTGACGCCGGGCACCTGACGGTGGATCCGACCGGGCCGGTCTGCTGGTGCGGACGGCGTGGGTGCGTGGGGAACATGACGGTGCCCCGGGCGCTGGTGGAGCGCGCGGTGGAGCGGTCGGTGCTGCCGCGGGCCAGCGCCGGGAACATGGATGACGTGCTGGACGTGGGGGAGGCCTTCGGCCGGCTCGCGGACGCGGTGGACGCCGGGGATGCCGTCGCCGTAAAGATCTTCACCGAAGCCGTCGAGGCCCTGGCCCGCGCCGTGGTGGTGATCGCCAACTTCCTCGACATCGAGGAGGTGGTCTTCGGCGGACCGTTTTGGGACAGGATGGCCCCTTTGGCCCTGTCCGTCCTGCCGCAGGCCGTGCTCGAGGACCGAGCTCTCGTGCTGCCGCACAAGATTCGTTTCGCCGAGTCGAGCGTGCCGGTCGACGTGGCCGCCGTGGGCGCGGCCACGCTGGTTCTGGACGAGGCGTTCTCCCCGCGCCCCCGGTCGTTGCTGCTCACCGCCCCGGCCGAGGTCGAGGGAGGGCTTGCCTGATTTTCAACATTCTGCTTTCATAATCGGAATCTCAGCGATCGCAGGGAATCCGTCCCGGCGTCGCCCGGTTCCGGCTGATGCAGCGTTGCAGGCTTCGGGTTTGCGGCGGTGTGCGGCTCCGACTCGAGGAACACGTCGTGACCTCTCACCCCGACACCGCCGTCGACGTCCGGGAACCCTCGCTGGTCGAGGTGTCCCGGGCCGACGTCGTCTTCGTCCCGCACACCCACTGGGACCGTGAGTGGTACGAGCCCTTCCAGGTCTTCCGGCACCGCCTGGTGCGGGAGATGGACCGGTTGCTCGACAGCGCCGAGGCGGACCCGGACTTCCGGTTTACCCTGGACGGTCAGAGCGCGGCGATCCTGGACTACCTGGAGATGCGCCCCGAGAGCGAGGACCGGGTCCGCCGGCTGGCCGCCTCCGGCCGGCTGGCCCTGGGCCCCTGGCTGATCCTGCTCGACGAATTCCTCTGCGGTGGCGAGACAATCGTCCGCAACCTGCGGATGGGGGTGGCCGCCGCCCGGGCCCTGGGCGGGTCGATGATGCTCGGGTACCTTCCGGACATGTTCGGGCACGTCGCCCAGATGCCGCAGATTCTCGTCCGCGCCGGGATCGGGCACGCCGCCCTGTGGCGTGGGGTGCCCGGAACCGTCGAGGGTCACAGCTTCCTCTGGCAGGCGCCGGACGGGTCGTCCGTGCGGACCGAGTACCTGTTCGACGGGTACGACAACGGTTTCGACGTGCTGCTCGTGCCTTCTCAGATCGGGCGGGCCCTCGACGACTACAAGGCCATGACGGCGGGCCGGTGGGGGACCGACCCGGTGCTGGCCATGGCCGGTACCGACCACTCGCTCCCCGATCCGCGCCTGGCCCGGTGGCTGCGCGGGGAGAGCCGGCCGGGCCGGTCCATCGCGATCGCCAGCCTGGACGAGTACGTTTCGGCGCTGGCCCCCGACCCGAACCTGGCGCGGGTCACCGGGGAACTGCGCAGTCATGCCCGCGGAAACATCCTTCCCGGGGTGCTTTCGGTCCGGCGACCGCTGAAACAGCTGATGGCGCAGGCCGAGCGCGTCGTCGACGAGGCGGAGCGGCTGGCCGCCCGCTGGTCCGCGCAGAGTCCCGACGAGTTCCTGTCCCTGGCCTGGCGCAAGATCATCGAGTCCTCCGCACACGACTCGGTGGTGGGCTCGGGCACCGACGAGACCAGCGAACAGGTCGCGGCCCGGCTGGCCGAGGCCGTGCAGATCGCCCGGGCCGCCCGCGACGGCGTCACCGAGGTCCTGGCCCGCTCCGTCCCGGCCGGGTCGTACTTCGTGGTGAACCCGCTCCCGTTCGACCGCACCGTGATGGCCGAGATCGAGGTCGAGACCGGAGAATCCGTGGCGGCCCTGAGCGCGGTGGGGGCCGACGGCCGGCCCCTGGCCCTGCAACTTCTGGACGCCTCCAGCACCGTGCTGAGCGACGAGCGGGTACCGGCCGCGGATCTGGAACGCGTGCTGCGCCGGATCCACCGGCGGGAACTGTTCGGGCGACAGATCATTTCGTACGCGCTGGAGCCCGGAGTCCTGACCTTCCGGCTGGCCGAGAGCGCCGGTGAGGAACCCTTCGACCTGCTCCAGCTGCGCGGCGAGGTGGCCGCTGCGGCGGTGACTCATCCGCAGGTCTGGCGGGTTCTGACCACCACCTTGCCGGTCCGCCGGGCGCTGGTCCAGGTACCGGTCAGGGCTTCCGGCCTCACCGCGTTCTCGGTGACCGAGGGCGTCCAGGACCAGCACACCCCCGATGAGGCAACCGGTATCGGAAACGGCCTGCTGAATGTGGTGGTGAAGGCCGACGGCACCTTCGATCTGTTGCGCGACGGCGTTGTCCAGGTCGCCGGTCTGGGCAAGCTGGTGGACGGCGGCGATCGGGGCGACAGCTACAACTACGGCCCGCCCGCGACGGATCGGCTGATCGACGAGCCGAACTCCGTCGAGGTTCGTTTTCTGGAAAGCGGTCCGGTGCGATGGGTTCTGGAAGTCGTCCGGGACTACGATGTTCCGGTCGGGCTCTCGTCGGACCCGGATCTGCGTAGTGACCACACGGCCCCCCTGTCGGTGCGCACCCAGGCCGAACTCCGGACAGGAGAAACGTTCCTGCGGCTCAACGTCTCGTTCGTCAACGCCATGGAGGATCACCGGCTTCGGCTGCATTTCCCCCTGGGAGAGACGGTGTCACACTCCGATTCGGAGGGTCAGTTCTGCGTGACCCGCCGTTCGCTGGTCTCCGAAGGCGGCTGGGGCGAATTCCCACTTCCCACCTACCCGGCTTCGGGATTCGTATCGGCGGGCGCCGTCACGGTCCTGCTCGACCACGCCACGGAGTACGAGATCGTCGGCGAAGGAACCGAACTCGCTATCACGCTGCTGCGCGCAGTCGGCGCGATGAGCAAGAACCTGCACCCGCTCCGCGACGAGCCCGCGGCCAGCGAGATCCCCGTACCCGGGGCGCAGGCACTGGGGGAGAACGTGACCGGCCGCTTCGCCGTGCTCACATCGGCCCAGGGCTGGCCGGTCGCCCTGAGCGAACACTTCCGCAGCGAGGCACTGGTGCGTCGGGGGAGCGGACCGGCGAACCTGGCCCTGCCCCACCCTCAGGCCGGCCTGCGCGTCGAGGGCGAATCGGTCTCGGTCACGAGCCTGCACCGGCTGGCCTCCGGCGTCGAGATCCGCATCGTGGGCATGAGCGACGCGCCCACCACCGCAACCGTCGCGGGCGACTTCACCGAGGTCGCCACGCTGAACCTTCTCGGCGAGCAGATCGACTGCGGCCCGGCCGACGGCACCATCGAGATCGCCCTGAACCCCTGGGAGATCCGGACGCTCCTGGTCCGGTGACGCCCACGACCCCCATCGCCCATGACCCCATCGCCCCAACGACGTACCCGGTCGTCGAACACGTCCCCGCGACGACTCAGCCTCGAAAGGAACTTTCAATGACGAAAGAGAATATCCGCCGCCGGCGCGGCCTGGCGGCCCTGGCCGCCGTCGCCGCGGCCGGCCTGCTGCTGGCGGGCTGCTCCTCCAGCGACTCCGACGACTCGGCCGGCGGTTCCTCGGGCGGATCCTGCGAGCCCGCCACCGGCAAGGTCACGCTTCAGTACTGGAACTGGGTGCCGGGCATGGACAAGGTGCTCGACGTCTGGAACAAGTCGCACCCGAACATCCAGGTGCAGATGAAGAACATCGCCAACCAGTCCGAGCAGCAGATCACCAACGCGGTCAAGGCCGGCCAGGCCCCCGACCTGGCCCAGATCGGGTTCGACTCGCTGCCCCAGTTCCGCTCGCAGGACATGCTGGCCGACGTCAGCGCCTGCGCGCCGGCCACCGAGGCCAAGTCCAAGTTCATCGACTGGACCTGGTCGCAGGCGACCTTCGGGGGTCAGGGCGTGTTCGCCTTCCCGCAGGACATCGGGCCGCTCGCGCTGTACTACCGGGCCGACCTGTTCAAGAAGTACGGCATCCCGGTGCCCAAGACCTGGGCCGACTACCAGGCCGCGGGCAGGACGCTCAAGGCCAAGGACCCGAAGCTGGACATCACCGCCTTCGACCCGTCCAACCCGTGGCTGTTCAACGGGCTGATGTGGCAGAAGGGCACGCCGATGTACGGCTACCGGAACGACCAGTGGGTGGTTTCGATCGACAACCCGAACGCTCGTCAGGTCGCCGACTACTGGCAGGGCCTGATCAAGGACGGGACGGTCCGCACCGACCTGAAGAACGGCTCGACCCCGCTGCTGAACGCCTATTCCAAGGGCCAGCTGGCCACGATGATCACCGCTGCCTGGGGTTACACCACGCTGCGGGACAACGTGCCCGGCCAGGCCGGGGACTGGCGTGTTGCCCCGCTGCCGCAGTGGACGGCCGGTGAGAATAAGGCCGGCGACTGGGGCGGCTCCACGGTCGCGTTCATGAAGGGCGGCAAGCACCCGTACGAGGCCGCCCAGTTCAACGAGTGGCTGAACACCGACCCGGAGGCGCTGAAGATGCTCAACGAGCTCGGCGGCCTGGACCCGGCGGCGACCGCCGGGGCCGACCTGGAGGCCTTCCACACCGGGACGAAGTACTACGGCGGCCAGAACATCTTCGACGTGTTCAACGACGCGGCCAAGAACATCGACACCAGCTGGCAGTGGGGCCCGACCCAGGTCGTGGCCAACACCGCGCTGGGGGACGCGATGACCAAGGCGGTGGCCAACGGCAGTGACCTGTCGGCCGCGCTGAAGACCTCTCAGGACGCCGTGGTCGCGGCCATGAAGGGCCAGGCGATCCCCGTGACCACGACCCCATGACGACCCTCACCGACGGGTCCCGGACCCGGTCCGAGGCAGGCGGGACACGACGTCCCGCCTACCGGGCCGGGGTCCGGCCCCGGACCATCCTGGCCTTCCTGATCCCGTTCTTCGTCCCGTTCGTGCTCTTCTACGCGGCCCCGGTCGGCTATGCGCTGGTCCAGAGCTTCCGCAAGATCGAGCGCACGGGCGGCCAGTTCGGGCACCTGAGCACCACCTTCGGCGGGATCACCCAGTACCGGCAGGTGCTCGGCAGCGACCAGTTCTGGGCCAGCGTGGGGCGGGTGGCCCTGTTCGGCGTCGTGCAGGTGCCGGTCATGCTGCTGCTGTCGCTGGTGATCGCCCTGTTCCTGGACTCACCGCTGGTCCGGTTCAAGACGTTCTTCCGGCTGACCGCGTTCCTGCCCTACGCCATCCCCGGGCTGATCGCGGCGATCACCTGGTCGTTCCTCTACCACCCGCAACTGTCCCCGATCGTCTCGCTGCTCG
The DNA here is from genome assembly GCA_000719025.1 of Kineosporia aurantiaca JCM 3230. Taxonomy (GTDB): domain Bacteria; phylum Actinomycetota; class Actinomycetes; order Actinomycetales; family Kineosporiaceae; genus Kineosporia; species Kineosporia aurantiaca. The sequence goes on along the minus strand of JODP01000004.1, from coordinate 383,119 downwards.
GCCACCTCGGCGTGCACATCGACTTCCTCAGCCAGCACACCGTGCTGTGGTCGATCGCGAACATCTCGACCTGGCTGTGGACCGGGTACAACATGCTGATCATCTACTCCGCGCTGCAGGCGATCCCGCAGGACATCTACGAGGCGGCCCGCCTGGACGGGGCGAGCCAGGTCCAGATGGCCCTGCGGATCAAGGTCCCGATCGTGGCGCCCGCACTCGTCCTGACCGCCGTGTTCTCGATCATCGGCACCCTGCAGCTGTATTCCGAGCCGTCGGTGCTGGCCCAGGTCGCCCCGAGCGTGTCCAGCACCTACACCCCGAACATGACGACCTACGCGGTGGCCAGCGGGGGCAACTACCAGCAGGCGGCCGCCATGTCCGTGGTGATCGCCGTGGTCACGTTCGTGCTCAGCTTCGGCTTCATGAGACTCACCAACCGGAGGGCCGAACGGTGACCGTGACCGTCTCACCACCCCGCGAGGATCGCCCCGAGCACCCCGCACCGCCCAGGCTGAGAAGGGTCTCCCAGGCCAGTCTCCCGTCCCGGATCGGGGCGATGGGCATCATGATCGTGCTGGCGGTCTACTTCCTGATCCCGGTGTGGTTCCTGCTCGTCTCGGCGACCAAGTCGCAGGGGGACTTCACCTCCAGCAACGGGTTCTGGTTCTCCCACCTGCAGCTGTTCAGCAACCTGAAGACGCTGTTCAGCACCCAGGACGGGATTTTCGGCCGATGGGCGCTGAACAGCCTGATCTACGCCGGTGGCGGGGCGCTGATCGGGACGTTCCTGTCCGCGCTGGCCGGCTACGCGCTGGCCAAGTTCCGCTTCCGGGGCCGCGAGGCGGTGTTCTCGGTGGTGCTCGGCGGGGTGCTGGTGCCCTCCGCCGCCCTGGCCCTGCCGCTGTTCCTGATGTTCTCGGCGGTGAACCAGGTGAACACCTACTGGTCGGTGATCCTGCCCAGCATCGTCAACCCCTTCGGGGTGTTCCTGGCCCGGGTCTTCGCCACCGCCTCGGTGCCGGACGAGATCCTCGAGTCCGCCCGGCTGGACGGCGCCGGGGAGTTCCGGATCTTCTTCCAGGTGTCGCTGCGGCTGCTCGGCCCGGGACTGGTCACCATCTTCCTGTTCCAGTTCATCGGGATCTGGAACAACTTCTTCCTGCCGATGGTGATGCTGCAGAGCCAGAAGCTCTACCCGATCACCATGGGCCTGTTCAACTGGAACGCCGCCGTCGCCCAGCAGCCGGCCCTGCAGCAGTCGGTGATTGTCGGCTCGTTCGTCTCCATCGTTCCGCTGATGGCGCTGTTCCTTCTGCTGCAGCGCTTCTGGAGGACCGGTCTGACTGCGGGAGCGGTGAAATGACCACCCTGGACTACCTGATCGACACCGGCCCGGGTTCGGGGGCCCGCCGCCCGGCCCGCTCGTGGCTGCACTCGGACGCTCCGACGCTGTCACTCGACGGCCAGTGGACGTTCCGGCTCCTACCGCGAGCGCCGGGCACCTATGGTGGACGGGGGGTGCTGCCACCCGGAGAAGGCGACGAGGGTTTCGCTGCGGTCGATTTCGACGACTCGGCCTGGGACACCCTGGAGTTGCCGTGTCATTGGGTGCTGAAAGGGGAGGGGAAGTACGGCGGCCCGATCTACACCAACGTCCAGTTGCCGTTCCCGCAGGACCCTCCGCACCCGCCCGACGACAACCCGACCGGTGACCATCGGCGCACCTTCACGATTTCCGGTGAATGGCTGGACCGGAACGCCTTCGAGGCCGTAGTGCTGCGCTTCGACGGGGTGGAGTCCCGCTACAAGGTCTGGGTCAACGGTGAGCCGGTCGGCGTCGGTACTGGTTCCCGGCTGGCTCAGGAGTTCGACGTCACGGCGGCGTTGCGGGAGGGCGAGAACGTCATCGCTGTGCGCGTTCACCAGTGGTCGGCCTCGACCTACGTGGAGGACCAGGACCAGTGGTGGCTGCCGGGCATCTTCCGTAGCGTCACCTTGCAGGCGCGGCCGGTACGGGGAATTGATGACGTTTGGCTGCGCGCGGCTTACGATCATGAGTCCGGTACCGGACGGATCAGCACCGAGATCCGTTCAACGGCAGGCGCCTTCCCGGTCCGTCTCGTCGTTCCCGACTTGGGCGTCGACCAAACCTGGGACGCACCGGACGATGTGGTGCCCATCGAGGTAGGTCCGGTGCGGCCGTGGTCGGCCGAACGGCCGAACTTGTACGACGTGAGCGTGATCAGCGCCGGGCAGAGCGAGACCATCGCTCTGCGCATCGGGTTCCGGACCGTCGCGATCGTCGGCGATCAGTTCCTGGTGAACGGCCGCCGGGTGGTGTTCCACGGGATGAACCGCCACGAGACCCATCCGGACCGGGGGCGGGTCTTCGACGAGGACCACGCCCGGCGAGACCTTGCTCAGATGAAGCGGTTCAACGTCAACGCGATCCGCACCGCCCATTATCCGCCGCATCCCCGGCTGCTCGACCTGGCCGACGAGCTCGGCTTCTGGGTGATGCTCGAGAACGACATCGAGACCCACGCCTTCCACCACGGTTCCGACATCTTCCATCCCGGTGGGGGAGAGGACGAGTGGAAGGACAACCCGAGCGAGGACCCGAACTGGCGCCAGGCCTTCGTCGACCGCATGCAGCGGGCCGTCGAGCGCGACAAGAACCATCCCAGCATCGTGATGTGGTCGCTCGGCAACGAGTCCGGCACCGGAGCGAACCTGGCCGCCGCGGCGGCCTGGACCCGGGCCCGCGACCCGGAGCGGCCCATCCACTACGAGGGCGACCACGCCGGCGACTACACCGACGTGTACTCCAGGATGTACCCGTCCATCGCCGAGACCCGTAGCATCGGCGACGGCTCCACCTCCCTGCTGCTGAACGCCTCCGGCGCCCAGTCCGCCCGTCAGCGCCGCAAACCGTTCCTGCTGTGTGAGTACGTCCATGCCATGGGCAACGGTCCGGGCGGTCTCGATCTGTACGAGAACCTGGTGGACGAGTACCCGCGCCTGCACGGCGGTTTCGTCTGGGAGTGGCGCGATCACGGCCTGCGCACCCATACCGCCGACGGCACCGAGTTCTTCGGCTACGGCGGCGACTTCGGCGAGGTCGTGCACGACGGGCAGTTCTGCATGGACGGCATGGTGCTGTCCGACGACACCCCGACCCCGGGCCTGTCCGAGTTCGCCGCCGTCGTCGCCCCGATCCGCTTCGCCTTCGACCGGGGCGAGCGGGTCCGGATCTCGAACCGGCGGCACTCCGGCGACACCGGTGACCTGACCTTCACCTGGCGGGCCGAGCACGACGGGGAGCTGATCGCCTCCGGTGAGCTGAAGGTCGGCGATCCGCTTGAGGCGGGGGACGAGACCGAGCTGGAACTGCCTCAGGTGGACATCGCCGGCACCGGTGAGACCTGGCTGACCGTGCAGGCCGAGCTGGCCGCCCCCACCGACTGGGCGCCGGCCGGGCACGTCCTGGCCGCGGCCCAGCTCGATCTCACTCCGCCGACGTCTGCCTTGCCGTGGTCCTGGAGTCCGACGAGCGGGGACGCCGGCGGCGAGCTCGAACTCGGGCCGGCCCGGTTCGTCGACGGTCGCCTGGTCGAGCTGGCCGGGCTGCCCGTCCACGGGCCGAGCCTGCAGCTGTGGCGGGCCCCCACCGACAACGACGGTGGATCGCACATGGGCAGCTACGACCGCAGTGATCCGATGGAGGGCCGCGGACTGGGCATCCCCGGCCCCTCGTACGCCGACCAGTGGCGGCAGGCGGGCCTGGACCGGATCGTGGCCCGGGTGCAGGACATCGCCCGCACCGGGACCGGGATCCGCCTGCGCACCCGGTACGCGGCCGCCGACCAGCGCCAGGCGGTGACGCTGGAGGAGGACTGGAGCCTGCGCGAGGGACAGCTGTGGCTGCACGCGCAGATCGAGCCCACTTCACGCTGGGACCTGGTGTTCCCCCGGATCGGGCTCCGGTTTGATCTGCCCTCGTCGGTGGACCGGGCCGACTGGTTCGGCACCGGCCCGGGCGACTCCTACCCCGACTCCCGCCGCGGTGTTCTGGTGGGCCGGTACGCCGAGCACATCGACGACCTGACGGTCCGCTACGCCCGTCCGCAGGAGAGCGGGCACCGCAGTGATCTGCGCTCGCTGACCCTGTCGTCCGGTGAGGACGCGTGGTTGCGGATGGACGCGCGGCCGGACGTTCGCGGGCGACGGCCCGGGTTCGGGCTGGCCCGGCACACGGCGGAACAGACCGCCCGGGCCCGGCACCAGCACGAGCTGCCCGCCAGTTCGGCGTCCTACCTCTTCATCGACGTGGCACAGAACGGGCTCGGATCGCGGGCCTGCGGGCCGGACGCCTGGCCCGACACCCTCTTGCGCCTGGAGTCGCGCTCTCTCATGCTCGGATTCACCCCGCTCGGAAAGGCCGGACCCCGTCCATGATCGAGACCCGCCAGAAGACCCGGCTGCGCCAGATGGAACTGCGCGCCGTCCGCTTCGTCCAGGAGCGGATAGAGCCGCGCCTCTACCGGGCCCGGGCGCCCCTGGACATCACCCATCGGGTGATCGGCGGCGAACCGGTGCCGTTCGCCGAGGCGACGGCCGGGGAGTTCACGCCGCTGCCGGCCGGATCGTCGTGGGGCCGGGCCTGGGACACGGTCTGGCTCGACGTGCGGGCCACCGTCCCGCCGGAATGGGCGCACGGCAGCGACCTGCGCCGCGGAACCCGCCTCGAAGCCGTCATCGATCTCGGATTCACCCACGCTCAGCCGGGTTTCCAGGCCGAAGGACTGGCCTACTCCCTCGACGGCCAGCCCTTGAAGGGCCTCTCGCCCTGGAACCACTACGTCCCGCTGGAGGCCGAGGCGGGCGAGGCCGTGCGGTTCTGGGTTGAGGCGGCCGCCAATCCCAATGTCGCCGGTTCGGACGTCGTCAGTTTCACCTCCACGCCGCTGGGGCTGTGGGAGACGGCCGGTGATGCCCCTCGGTACGAGCTCAGGAGCGCGGACGTCGCTCTCCTGGACGTCGAGGTGTACGAACTGCTGCAGGACGTCAGGGTGCTCACCGGGGTGCTGGAGCAGTCGCCGCCGAACGGGCCGCGGCGCTGGCAGATCGCCGGGGCGCTGGAGCGGATGATCAACGCCCTTGACCCCTCCGACATCTCGGGGACGGCGGGTGCGGGCCGGGCCGAACTGCGCGAGGTGCTCCGGCGCCCGGCCCACGCCAGCGCCCACACCGTCTACGCCACCGGTCACGCCCACATCGACTCGGCCTGGCTGTGGCCGGTGCGCGAGACCGTGCGCAAGTGCGCCCGCACCTTCTCGAACGTGCTCGACCTGATGGACCAGGACGCGGACTTCGTCTTCGCCACCTCCTCGGCCCAGCAGCTGACCTGGATCAAGCAGTTCTACCCGGGCCTGTTCGAGCGGATCCGCGCCCGGGTGGCCGAGGGCCGGTTCGTGCCGATCGGCGGCATGTGGGTCGAGGCCGACACCAACATGCCCGGTGGTGAGGCGCTGGTGCGTCAGTTCACCTTCGGGCAGCGGTTCTTCCAGGAGGAGTTCGGGGTGCTCTGCGAGGAGGTCTGGCTGCCGGACAGTTTCGGCTACTCCGGAGCCCTTCCACAGATCGCCAAGGGCGCCGGGGCCCGCTGGTTCTTCACCCAGAAGCTGTCCTGGAACCGGGTGAACCGGATGCCGCACCACACCTTCCGCTGGGAGGGCCACGACGGGTCTGAGTTGTTCACCCACATGCCGCCGATCGAGACCTACAACGCCCAGCTGAGCGCCGAGGAACTGGCCTTCGCCGAGAACAACTTCGCCGACCACCTGACCAGCTCGATGTCCCTGGCGCCGTACGGCTGGGGCGACGGTGGCGGTGGGCCGACCCGGGAGATGGTCTCGGCCGCGCACCGCTCGGCCGATCTCGAAGGAATTCCCCGCGTCAAGCTGGCCTCTCCCGCCCAGTTCTTCGCCGCCGCCGAGGCCGAGAGCCCGGCGCCCGCGGCGGTCTGGAAGGGAGAGATGTACCTGGAGCTGCACCGCGGCACCTACACCTCCCAGGCCAAGACCAAGCAGGGCAACCGTCTGGTGGAATCCCTGCTGCGGGAGGCCGAGCTCTGGGCCGCGACCGCGTCGGTGCGCACCGGATCCGCCTACCCGGCCGAGGTGCTGGCCGAGGCCTGGAAGAAGCTTCTGCTGCTGCAGTTCCACGACATTCTTCCGGGTAGCTCGATCGCCTGGGTGCACCGAGAGGCCGAGCAGACGCATGCCGAGGTCGCCGAGACCCTACGGGCGTCCATTGCTGTATCGATTGCGAACCTGGCCGGTCCGGGCGAGCGAACGTTGCTCTTCAATGCCTCGCCGTTCACCCGCGCCGGGGTGGCCCCGCTGGGCGCCGGTGAGGCGTCGGCGCCGGCCGGCTCCGACGTGGTCGTCACCCGTGAGGATTCTGGTCTGGTCCTGGACAACGGCCTGGTCCGGGTCGTGATCGACGATCGTGGACTCCTCGTGGAGCTGGACGCCGGGCGCCCGCTGTTCTCTGCCGCGCGGCCGGGCAACCTCCTGCAGCTGCATCCGGATCTGCCCACGGAGTGGGATGCGTGGGATCTGGACGACCACTACCGCCAGGCTGTGACCGATCTGGACGGGCCGGCGAAGGTCGAGATCGTCTCCAGTGGGCCGGGTTCGGCCACTGTGGGAGTGTGGCGGAGCTTCGGTGCCTCGCAGGTCGAACAGCGCATCACCCTTCGGCGCGGTGCGGTGACCGTGGGCATCGAGACCGATGTGGACTGGCACGAGCGGGAGCAGGTGCTCAAGCTCGCCTTCCCGTTCCGGATCGACGCCGGCGAGTCCTCGGCCGAGACCCAGTTCGGGTATGTTCGCCGCCCGACGACCACGAACACCAGCTGGGAGGAGGCGAAGTACGAGATCTGCGCCCACCGCTGGCTCCACGTGGCAGAGAACGGGTACGGCGTCGGCCTGGCCAATGCCACGACGTACGGTCACGACGTGGTGCGCGAGCGCGACCCTGAAGGGCCGATGACGATCGTGCGCCAGACGCTGCTGCGGGCCCCGTTGTTCCCGGATCCCGAGACCGACCAGGGAAAGCACCGTTTCGCTAGCGTTCTCGTACCGGGGGCTGACATCGCCCGGACCGTCGAGGCGGGTTACGACCTGACATTCGCCCCGCGGGAAGTGGACGGGGGCACGGACGTCGTGCCGCTGGTCCAGGCCGAAGGCGACGGTGTGCTGGTCGAGACCGTCAAGCTTGCGGATGACGGAAGCGGCGACGTGGTGGTGCGTCTGTACGAGTCTCTGGGGCGGCGCACGCCGGCCCGGGTGCGTGCGTCCTTCGAACACGACGGTGTGCGCGTGACGAATCTGCTGGAGCAGGAGAGTGGTTCGTGCGAGCTGACCGACAAGGGCGACGTCACCCATGTCTTCCGGCCTTTCGAGCTCCTGACCCTTCGATATGTGAGGTCGGTCAGCGCTGGACGAGGGTGAAGTCGAAGGCGTACAGGCGGGGTCGGTAGGCGTGGCGGCCCAGTTCGACCGGCCGTCCGTCGCGGTCGTCCACTGCTCGTCGCATGGTGAGCAGGGGCGCACCCCGGCTCTCCTCGAGCAGGGCGGCCTCAGCGGCGGTGGCCCGCCGCGATCCGATGCGCTGGCGGGCCACGGCCAGGCTCACTCCACAACGCCGTAGGGAGGCGTAGAGGCCGTCCCCGGTGAGGTCGAAGGCCGACAGGTCGGCGACCTTCACCGGGATGTGATTACGCATGTAGGCCAGTGGCTCGCCACCGACGTGACGGAGCCGTTCCAGGGCCCAGACCTCGGTGCCGGGCTCCAGTCGGAGTTCACCGGCGGTCTCGGCGTCGGCCGGCCGGCGGGTGAGGCTGAGCACGTCGGTGCGGGGCTGCTGCCCGGCCAGGCTCAGGTCGTCGTACAGGCTGGTGAGTTCCAGCGACCGGCGCACCTGGCCGTGGGTGACCTGGGTGCCGACGCCGCGCTTGCGCACCAGCAGGCCCCGGTCCACCAGCAGCTGGATCGCCTGGCGCACGGTCGGGCGGGACAGCCCGAGCTCCTGGGCCAGCGCCACCTCGGTGTCCAGGCGGTCGCCGGGCCGGAGCCGGCCGGCCACGATCGCGGCCTCGACCTGGTCCGACACCTGGAAGTAGAGCGGCGTGGGGCTCGAACGATCCACGCTGAACGTGATTCTGCGGTTCACCGGGCCAGGGTAGCGGCGCCGGATTTCCCGTCCATTTGTCCTGACAAACCTTGACGCTCAGGCGAACCGGTGCGCACACTCGCACCGAGGGTTTGTCCTGACAAACCACGATGCCCGAGAAGGGATCACCATCACCATGAACGGCACTCCCGACCCGATCGACCCGCTCGCCCGGATCGCCGGCGCCCCGATCTCCTGGGGCGTCTGCGAGGTGCCGGGCTGGGGGTATCAGCTGCCGGCCGAGCGGGTCCTGGCCGACATGCGATCGCTGGGGCTGCGGGCCACGGAGTTCGGCCCCGACTTCTTCCTCCCGGCCGATCCCGGCGAAAAAGCGTCCCGGCTGGCGCAGTTCGGGCTCCAGGGCATCGGCGGATTCCTCCCCGTCGTGCTGCACGACCCGGCCCACGACCCGGGTCCGGAACTGGACGCCTTCGCCGACGCCTGCCTGGCCGCCGGCGCTCGGGTGGTGGTGCTGGCGGCGGCGACCGGTCAGGACGGTTACGACGTGCGGCCGGAGCTCGACCAGAGCCAGTGGAACACCCTGCTGGCCAACCTGGACGCACTCGCCGAGCGGGCCGCGGCCCGCGGGCTGCTGGCCGTGGTCCACCCGCACATGGGGACTCTGGTCGAGAGCGCGCAGGACGTGCAGCGGGTGCTGGACGGCGCCCGGATCGGCCTGTGCATCGACACCGGTCACCTGGTCGCCGCGGGCGCCGATCCGGTGGCGATCGCGGTGGCCAATCCCCAGCGGGTGGCGCATGTGCACCTCAAGGACGTGGACGCCGCTCAGGCGGCCCGGGTGGTGGCGGGCGACCTGACGTTCTCGGACGCGGTGGCCGAAGGGCTCTGGCGGCCTCTGGGGGAGGGATCGGTGGATGTCCGGGCGATGATCGACGCCCTGGAGGGGGCCGGGTACCAGGGCTGGTACGTCCTGGAACAGGACCTGATGCTGCTCGACGGCGAGCCGGCCGGTGAGGGACCGGTAGCCGATGTGCGCCGCTGTCTCGACTTCGTCACCGAGGCGCTCCGGGCGTCCTCTGCTGGTGTGCGCGCATGAATGAACGCCCGTTCGAACTGATCACGATGGGACGCGTCGGCGTCGACATCTACCCCGAACAGACCGGCGTCCGGCTGGAGGACGTCACCCGGTTCGGCCGGTATCTCGGAGGAAGTTCGACCAACGTGGCCGTGGCCGCCGCCCGTCTCGGGCACCGCACGGCCACGGTCACCCGCACCGGGGAAGACCCGTTCGGCCGCTACATCCACCAGGCCCTGAAGGGCTTCGGCGTCGACGACCGCTACGTCGACGCGGTACCGGGCCTGCCCACCCCGGTGGTGTTCTGCGAGATCTTCCCGCCGGACGACTTCCCGCTCTACTTCTACCGTTTCCCCAAGGCCCCCGATCTGGAGATCCGCGTCGCTGATCTTGATCTCGACGCGATCCGGGCCGCGGACGTCTTCTGGGTGACGGTGACCGGTCTGTCGGCGTCCCCCAGCCGGGAGGCCACCCTGGCCGCGCTGGAGGCCCGCGGGCGGCGGGGGATCACGGTGTTGGACCTGGACTACCGCCCGATGTTCTGGGCCTCCGAGCACGAGGCGACCGAGCAGATCCGCGCCGCCCTGGCCCATGTGAGCGTGGCGGTCGGCAATCTCGAGGAGTGCCGGGTGGCGGTGGGGCACAGCGACCCACACGCGGCGGCCCGGGCCCTGCACGAGGCCGGGGTCGATCTCGCGGTCGTGAAGCAGGGGCCCGCTGGGGTTCTCGGATCCCGGGCGGGGGAGCAGGTGCTGGTTCCGCCGGTGCCGGTGGACGTGGTGAACGGCCTGGGGGCGGGCGACGCCTTCGGCGGTGCGCTGGTCCACGGGTTGCTCACCGGCACCGGACTGCGCGAGACCCTGACCTTGGCCAACGCCGCCGGCTCCTACGTCGCCGGGCAGCTGGCCTGCGCCGACGCCATGCCCGACCTGAACCAGCTGACCGGCTACCTGAACCGGAAAACCCTTCAACAGAACGGCTCGAGCGCATGACCAGCTCCCGCACCCGTGTGGTGACCCCCGACGACGTGGCCCGGATCGTGCGCAGCCGGATGAGGGAACCGGGCCGCATCGCCGAGCTGGCCGCGGCCCGGCCCCGGCCCTCGTCCCTCGACGGGCAGACCGGCCGCCTGGTGGTCGTCGCCGCCGACCACCCCGCCCGGGGTTCGCTGCGGGCCGGGCCGGACCCGCTGGCCATGGGCGACCGGGCCGACCTGCTCGACCGGCTGGTGCGGGCGCTGTCCCGGCCGGGCGTCGACGGCGTCCTCGGCACCGCCGACGTGCTGGAGGACCTGCTGCTGCTCGGGGCCCTGGACGGCAAGGTGGTGTTCGGGTCGATGAACCGCGGTGGTTTGGCCGGCACGACGTTCGAGATGGACGACCGGTTCACCGGCTCCACCGCCGAAGCCATCCAGCAGGCCGGGTACCAGGGCGGCAAGATGCTCCTGCGGATCGACCCGGCCGATCCGCTCAGCGCCCCCACCCTGCAGGCCTGCGCCCAGGCCATCGGTGACCTGGCCACCCGCGGCCTGGTCGCGATGGTCGAGCCGTTCATCTCCGGCCGGGACGAGCAGGGCCGGGTCCACAACGACCTGTCCACCGAGGCAGTCGTCCGCTCGGCCACCATCGCCGCCGGCCTCGCCTCGACCTCGGCCTACACCTGGCTGAAACTGCCGGTCGTCCCGGACATGGAGGCGGTGGTCGCGGCGACCACCCTGCCGGTGCTGCTGCTCGGCGGCGAGGTCTCCAGCGACCAGGACGCGCAGCTGGCCTCCTGGGCCAAGGCCCTGGCCTCGCCCTCGGTGCGGGGCATGGTGGTCGGGCGGTCCCTGCTGTTCCCGCCCGGCGGCGACGTCGAGGCAGCCGTGGACGCCACGGTGGAGATGATGTGAGCCTGATCCGGAGGTCGGCCGGCGATCTGGACATCACGCCGCAGTCGGCAGGGTGGGACCGGTCCGGGCTGCAGGTCGTCTCGCTGAGCGCGGGGCAGGCCCGGACGTGGTCGACCGGAGACAGCGAGTACGTGGTGCTTTCGCTGGAGGGTTCGGCGCAGGTCACGGTGGACGCCGAGCGCTTCGCGCTGCGAGGGCGGCCAGGGGTGTTCGCCGGGCCCAGCGATCTGGTGTACGCGCCCCGGGACAGCCAGGTGAGCATTGTCAGCACGGCCGGGGGTAGGTACGCGCTCTGCTCGGCTCGCTGTGATAACAGGCTATCAGCAACCTACTTGGCGATCGAGGACGTGCCGGTCGAGATCCGCGGCGCGGGGCAGGCCACCCGTCAGGTCCACAACTTCGCAGTGCCCGGCGTGCTCGAGGCCGACCGCATCATTGCCTGCGAAGTCATTACCCCGGGCGGGAACTGGTCGTCCTGGCCCCCGCACAAGCACGACGAGGAACGCGAGGGCGAAACGCAACTGGAGGAGATCTACTACTTCGAGGTGGCCGACGGCCCGGACGGCCCGGGGATGGGCTATCAGCGGGTCTACGGTCCCGACGCCGACCTCCTGGCCGAGGTCCGCACCGGCGATGCGGTGCTCATCCCGCACGGCTGGCACGGGCCCTCGATGGCCGCCCCCGGCTACGACCTGTACTACCTGAACGTGATGGCCGGGTCCGGCCCGCAGCGGGCCTGGCTGATCTGTGACGACCCGGCCCATGCCTGGGTGCGGCAGACCTGGCCGGCCCAGGCCCCCGACCCCCGCCTGCCCTTGGTGAAACCCCGCCTCGAAGGAGAGGTTCCGCAATGATCCGGCTGACCGTGGCCCAGGCCGTCCTGCGCTTCCTGGAGGTGCAGCACGTCGAGCGGGACGGCGACGTCCGGCCGTTCTTCACCGGGTGCTGGGGCATCTTCGGCCACGGAAACGTCGCGGGGGTCGGGCAGGCTCTGTTGGAGCGTGAGCGGTCCGGTGAAAAGGGCACGCTGATCTACCGTCAGGGCCGCAACGAGCAGGCCATGGTGCACGCCGCCGTCGCCTACGCGCGCCACCGCGACCGCCTTTCGGCCCAGGTGGTGACCGCCTCCGTGGGGCCCGGCGCGACCAACATGATCACCGGCGCCGCCCTGGCCACGATCAACCGGATCCCGGTGCTGTTGCTGCCGGGTGATGTCTTTGCCACCCGGGTGGCCAATCCGGTGCTTCAGGAACTGGAGGACGCGTCGGACGGGGGAGTGTCGGTCAACGACGCCTTCCGGCCGGTGTCGGCTTACTTCGACCGGATCAACCGGCCCGAGCAACTACCGTCCGCCCTGTTGCACGCCCTACGGGTGCTGACCGACCCGGCGCTGACCGGAGCCGTCACCCTGGCCCTGCCGCAGGACGTCCAGGCCGAGGCTTTCGACTGGCCCAGCGAGCTCTTCGCGCCACGCACCTGGCACATCCCCCGCCCGGCCCCCGAGCCGGCCGCCCTCGAACGGGCCCTTACCGCGATCCGGGCCGCGCAGCGTCCCCTGATCGTCGCTGGAGGAGGGGTGACGTACTCGCGGGCCAACACGGCCCTGCTGGCGTTCGCCGAGGCGACCGGCGTCCCGGTGGCCGAAACCCAGGCCGGGAAAGGGGCACTCCCGTACGATCACCCCCGCAGTGTGGGGGCGGTCGGAGCCACCGGGACCACCGCCGCCGATGCGCTGGCGCAGGAGGCCGACCTGGTGATCGGCATCGGAACCCGGTACAGCGACTTCACCACCGCGTCCCGTACCGTTTTCGCCGACCCGTCCGTACGTTTCGTCAATCTCAATGTCAGTGCCTTCGACGCCCACAAGCTCTCCGCCCTGAGCCTGGTCGCGGATGCCCGGGAGGGTCTGGACGCGCTCACCGCCGCCCTGGCCGGATGGACTGCCCCGCAGGAGTGGACGGCTCGCGGAGCCGCGCTGGCCCAGGAATGGGACAAGATCGTCACGGCCGCTTACGACCGTGATCATCCCGGCGACGAAGGTCTTCTGGTGCAGTCGACGGTGATCGGCGCGGTGAACGAGGAATCCGGCCCTCGTGACGTCGTGGTGTGCGCCGCCGGGTCGATGCCGGGTGATCTTCACAAGCTCTGGCGTACCCGCGACCGCAAGGGCTACCACGTCGAATACGGCTACTCCTGCATGGGATACGAGATCGCCGGTGGTCTCGGCGTGAAACTGGCCGTGCACGACCAGGACGACGACCGGGAGGTCTTCGTCATGGTCGGCGACGGCTCCTTCCTGATGATGCACACCGAACTGGTCACCGCCGTCGCGGAAGGGGTGAAGATGGTGGTGGTCCTGGTCCAGAACCACGGTTTTGCTTCCATCGGAGCGCTTTCCGAGTCGTTGGGCGCTCAGCGCTTCGGAACCGGCTACCGGTACCGGTCCGAAGCCTCGCACCGGCTTGACGGCGATCAGCTGCCGGTCGATCTGGCGGCCGCGGCCGCGGCCCTGGGCGTGGACGTGATCCGCGCCGGCACTCGAGAGGAGCTTCGGGACGCCCTGCGCCGGGCTCGCGGGTCGGAGCGGACCACGGTGGTGCACGTCGAGACCGATCCGCTGGTCCCCGCTCCGGACAGCCCGGCCTGGTGGGATGTTCCGGTGGCGGGGGTTTCGGCGATCGAGTCCACCCGCGCGGCGCGGGTCACCTACGAGCAGAACAAGGCCCGGCAGCGAAACCACCTGCGCCCGACCGAATCCCCGGACAGCTTAGGAGAAACGCGATGAGCCCTCGGGTGAGAGTCGGCGTGGTCGGCGCCGGCGCCATGGGATCAGCCCACGTCCGTACCATCACGGACAGCGTTCCTCAGGGACTGGTCACCACCGTCTTCGATCTGGACGCCGACCGGGCGGCGGCCGTGGCGCATCCGGTGGGAGCCACCGTGGCGGGTTCGGCCGAGGAGGTGGTGCTCTCCGACGAGGTGGACGCGGTCCTGGTCGCCTCGCCCGACTTCACCCACGCCGAGCTGGTCCGGGCCTGCCTGAAGGCGCAGAAGCCGGTGCTCTGTGAGAAGCCCCTGGCGCTGAGCGCGGCGGAGGCGCGGAGCGTGGTGGAGGCCGAGGTGACGCTGGGCCGCCGGCTGGTTCAGGTGGGCTTCATGCGGCGCTACGATCCGGCCTTCGCCGACCTGCAGCGGGCCGTGGCCGACGGCCGGCTCGGGGACGTGCGCCTGGTGCACGCCGTGCACCGCAACGTCTCCAGCACCACCAGTACGGACGACGCCGGGCTGGTGACCGGGTCCATGGTGCACGAGCTGGACGTCATTCCCTGGCTGCTGAACGACCAGGTCCGGGCCGTGCGGGTGGAGTCGCCGGTGACCACCGGGTTCCGCGACCCGCAGCAGGCCACGGTCTGGACCCGGGGCGGGGTGATGGCCACCGTCGAGGTCTTCGTGAACGCCGCCTACGGCTACGACGTGCAGTGCGAGGTGGTCGGGACCCGCGGCACGGCGGCGCTGGGGCCGGTCCGGTCCCTCGCGTCCCGGATCGCCGGCGTTGAAGGCCGCCCCCTGGGCGGTGATTTCGTCGAGCACTTCGCCGACGCCTACCGGATCGAGCTCTCCGCCTGGATCCGCGCCTGCTACGCGGGCGAGCCACCGAGCGGGCCGTCGGCCTGGGACGGGTATCTGGCCAACCTGGCGGCCGAAGCGGGGGTGCGATCGCTGGCCTCGGGTCTGCGGGAGGACGTCGATCCGGGCGCACGGCCGAGGCTGTACGACGGTTCCTGAGCCCCTCCGCTGCGCGGGACCTCACGGACCGGAGCCGTAGGAGGAACTCGTCCTTCCGAGGTCCCGCGCTTCTTCACTTCCAGGACGAACGGCTCCCCGCCCATCGATCGGCCTGGACCTGAATCCCTCCGCCCTTGCGAGGACGGCCAGGGTTCCTGGCGGTGACGTCGAGCATCCCGCCCCGGCGGGGCCCGAAACAGTGACCTTCCGGCCAACGACCGAGGGTTTTGTGCCATCATGACGAAATGGGCGCCTTTCGCCGCGTAGTCGCTTACGCCCCCGAAGGCGTGACCGGGCTGAGCATCGGCCTGATCAGCGGAGTGTTTGCTCCCAGCGGGGTCTTCGACCTCCGGCCCGGCCTTCCCGAGTTCGAGCTGACGATCTGCACCCGCCGCCCGGGGACGTTGTGGACCGACGGCGGCATCCCGCTCCTGGTCGAGCGGGGCCTGGACGCCTTCGCCGAGGCCGAACTGATCATGGTGCTGCCCGGCACCGGGTTTCGCGAGGACCGCACCGATCAGGTACTGGATGCGCTGAAGGCCGCCCACGGCCGCGGAACTCTGATTGCCGGACACTGCGTCGGGTCCTTCCTGCTGGCCGCCGCCGGCCTGCTCGACGGACTCGATGCGACCACCCATTGGCAGTACGCCGACGAGATGGCCGCCACCTACCCCCGGACCCCGGTGCGCCGCGACGCGCTGTACATCGACCACGGCCAGGTCTCCACCGGGGCCGGGGCGACCGCCGGGATCGACCTGAGCCTGCACCTGCTGCGGACCCACCACGGCGCGGCGACCGCCAACCGGATCGCCCGCGACCTGGTCACCCCGCCGCACCGGGCCGGCGGCCAGGCGCAGTACCTGGATTCCCCGGTGCCCTCCGACGTCGACGAGGGTGGCCTGGACGAGGTGCTCGCCTGGGCCCGGGAGAACCTGCACCGGCGCCCCTCGGTGGACGAGCTCGCCGCCCGGGCCATGACCAGCCGCCGCACCTTCCTGCGCCGGTTCAAGGAAGTCACCGGCACGTCACCGCACGCCTGGCTGACCGGCCAGCGCCTCAACCGGGCCGAGGAACTGCTGGAGACCACCGACCTGCCGATCGAGCACATCGCTCACCACGTCGGCTACACCAGTGGTGCCGCCTTGCGCGACCAGTTCATCCAGCAGCGGGGTGTGCCTCCCCGGGATTACCGCCGCACCTTCCGGGGTCGTTCTCGAGCGGTTGCTACCGGCGGATCCGGCAATGACCGGTAGATCGAGGTGCAGGCCGATCTCATGATGAAGATGTTCTGCATCTCGTCGATCTCACGGTCACCGACGACCGCGACGGTCAGGTCGGCCTCCGGGTCGTACATGGCGATGACCGGAGATCTCGAGGTGTGGCCGAAGGTGTTGATCGAGGCCAGTCGGCTGAAAACGGTTGAGACCGATCCCCACTGGCGGGACTCCACCATCACGCCGAGTCCCCAGTCCCTGACGCATCGATAGTATTCGTCGCGTTTTCCCGCCCGGTGACGGCGGCCCATCTCCTTCGTCGCTGTGGCCTGCGGTTCGACCGAGAGCGACCGCAGGAATCGGGCCAGTCCCCGAGCGGATGCATACGTGTCGATGCCGCCGCGCCACCCCTTCTGCCCGTTGTTCTCGCGGCCGCTCGGAGGCCTGCGGCCGAGTACTTCGCCGGTTCGGCGGAAGTACTCATGGCCCATGACGTCGGGGACGGCGCGGCCGGCGAGTCGCGAGACGATGCCGCCCAACAGGAACCAGAAGCGTGCCTCCTGATAGTGGGCGACGGTCCCGGGCGGCGTAGGAACCGGTTGCAGGCAGATCTGCCGGAACTCGTCCCACCAGTCGGAGTTCGTGGTCCCGGTGGGCAGCGGGGGTGAATCCCGATAACCCGTCTCGTGGGTGAGGACATGGCGGATTTGGATAGCCTCACGTCCCTGCCCGCCGAATTCCGGAATGACCTCGGCGACCGGCGTCGTCAGCGGAATTCCCGCCTCCGAGCAGAGCCGCAGGGCGGCGGCGGAGAGAATGGGTCGGGCCACGCAGCCCAGCGGGGTCATGATCGTCGAGTCGCCGGAGGGGGATTCTTCGGATCCGTAGATACGCTCCAGAAGTATCTGGTCGCCCTGCTGTGCGTACACGCTGATCCGGCCGTGTGATCCTTGGGCAACCACATCGGCAAAGAATCTATCAGCGGGTTCCATGGACCTAGACCTCGTGGGCGAAGAGTTCCAGGACTTCCTTCACCTTGAGGCCATTCATCCCCTCGTAGTCCAGTCCCTGCAGGTCGATGTCCTGGCCGGTCTCGTACTCGATGTCCGACAGCCATTGCATCAGGTCGAGTGAGTCGAGACTGACTTCCTCGAGAGCGGTGTCCCGGTTGATGTTCTCGTACCCGGTCAACTCGCGAAGTTTCGCGATGGCGAAGTCCTCGATCGTTTCAGACATTTTCCGAAACCTCCTCGTGGCGCTGTGGTGGGCTTGAATTCGGGGCCGGGGAGTCGGGCAGGAATCTCATTCCCGGCCGGCACGATCGCTCCAGAACGGCTTGCACTTCCGCCGGTTCCCCCCGCCAGCGGCCGACCTCCGGGTTGAAGATCGCACTCGCTGCGGCACTCCACTCCGAGGCCCGATCCAGGCCGATGAAGTCGGCGATCGCCATCAGCGAGCCGTGCGGATCGCGCGCCATGTCCTCGTAGGACATCTCCAGGAGGGGCTGGTGCCGTCTGAGGGCCGGAGTCTTGGTGAGGACCATGGTCGACCACAGCGAACCGAAGCGGGACAGAGGGATTGACCAGGATCGGAAGCTCCGGTCGGTGATCCGGTGGGGCAGGAGATCGACCATGTCACCGGCCGCATCCACCAGGGCGGGGAGCTCGTCGAGGTACTCCTCCTCGGTCATCGAGTAGGGGTTGCCACCGATCCGCCGGGTGAGTTCCCGCTCCACCATGATGAACCGGTACCGGGGATGCCGGCTCATCGAAAGGGCGGTGTCCCGCCCGTCCCGGTGGAGATGAATGACGGCAGCCTCGGGAAACAGGTCGATCAACTGCTCAATGTATTCGAGCGATCCTCCGGAACGCTCGACCACGATCCTTCCCGGACGATCTTCTCCGAGGGCATCGAAGAGTTCGGAGTAGTGCTCGGAGAGAGACGCCGGAGGTGCTGCCTTCAGGCGCCGTCCCAGGTGATCGTAGAGTCGGTCGAACGCGGGAGTGAGGTGCGGAAGGGTGATCAGCGAGATCGGCGGAACTCCGTCGCCCCAGATCGAGAAGGCGGTGTCCTTCTGATTCCGGCCGGTCGGATAAAGAATCTCTTTGAAGGGGGCGGCCCGGAGTATCTGTCGCCCTCCGTAGCGCGCAGTGGCGATGAAATCCCAGAACTCACTGCCACTCAGCTTCCGTCCCATCGGGCCGGGGCCGCCGAGGCTGGTGAACAGTTCGGACAGACTGAGAACGCCGGGATGCAGCCGGACCATATCGGACAGGATGGTGGAACCGCACCGCCCGGTTCCCACCACAAAGACCATCGGTGTCTCGGGCATGGGTCTCCAACGCTTGCAGAGGGTAAGTCGGCAGCTGTGGGCGACTATTCATTGCTGTCGGTCGGGTGAAGTGGACGCTGGTTTCTGAACGCCGTGGCTATTGCAGCGGAAATCTGGCGTCAGCGTCCAACTAGAGTTTCTTGGACGACCCATCAGTGTTCTTTATGGATGTGCGCTGACGAGGGCATTTCGCTTTGGGTTGCCCTGGGTCAACATTCGGTTACCCGCGGCAACGGTGGCCGAGTTCGCACCGCTCTGGCGAGCTGACCAGCGTCCCTAATGAGAGGTGTGGTTCTGCGGCGCGGCCCAGCTGGCGAGCAGCCGCAGCCGGTCCTCGTCGGCCGAGCCCGGCTCGGCGGTGCAGGTGGTCATCATCTCGGCCTTCTGGGCCGAGATCGGCAGTTCCATCGAGTGGTAGGCCAGGGTGAGCGGGCCGGCGGTGGGGTGCTGGAAGTGCTTGGTGCCGCGGTTGTGGATGACGATGTGGTGGGCGGCCCAGCGGATTCGGAACTCCGCGCTGGTACTGGACAATTCGGCCACCAGATCGCTGATTCCGCTCTCGCAGTGGTCGCGTCCGGCCTCGGTGCGCAGCAGGCCGACGAGAACATTGGCGGTGACGTCCCAGTCACCGTAGAAGTCCTGGGCCTGCGGGTCGGCGAAGTGGTAGCGGGCCAGGTTCGCCTGCCCGTGCTCGCGGGTGGTCGGGCTGGCCAGCATGGGGGCGTACAGCGCCCGGGCGAGCGGATTGGTGGCGATGATGTCCAGGCGGTTGTTGCTGATCATCGCGCTGGAGAGGGTCATGCTGTCGAGCAGCCACTGCACGGTGGTGGGAAGGACGGTGGCGGTCGTGGTGCCGCACTTCCGGTCCGGCTCGTCGCCCCGGGCGGCCCGGGCCAGGTCGAACAGGTAGATCTGTTCCTCGTCGTCCAGGCGCAGGGCCCGGGCCACCGCCTCCAGGACATCGTACGAGACGTCGCTTATATGGCCTTTTTCCAGGCGCGCGTACCATTCGCTGCTGACCCCGGCGAGCACGGCGACCTCTTCCCGGCGCAGCCCCGGCACCCGGCGCCGACCGCTGACCGGGAGCCCGGCCTCGGCGGGCGTGATGCGGGCCCGACGGCTCATCAGGAAGTCCCGGACGGAAGCGCGGTTGTTCACGTCCTCCACGGTACGTCGGCCGCGGGCGGGTAGGGAGGGGAGCGTCTCTACCCCCTATGAAACGAGCCTGCCGCCGGTGCCGGAGCGCGGCTTGCATGGGGATCGGCCCGCTCAAGGGCTGTTCCGTTCGAGTTCTGTTCTAGGAGTGACAAACCATGCGAGCAACCCTGATGTACGGCGCCGGCGACGTGCGGGTGGAGAACGTCCCCGACTCCGTGATCACGCTGCCGACCGACGCCGTGGTCCGGATCACCGCGGCCTGCATCTGCGGCTCCGACCTCTGGCCGTTCGCGGAGATGCCCGCCGGTTCCGGGCCGGCCCGGATGGGCCACGAGTTCATCGGCGTGGTCGAGGAAACCGGCTCGGCGGTGACCTCGGTCGCGAAGGGGGACGTGGTCGTCGCCCCCTGGGTCTTCAGCGACGGTACCTGTGAATACTGCCAGGAGGGCCTGACCACCTCCTGCGTGCACGGCGGGATCTGGGGCTACGGCCCGCACGAGGGCGCCCAGGCCGAGGCGATCCGGGTTCCGTACGCCGACGGCACCCTGGTGAAGCTGCCCGTGGCGGCCGACTCGGCGCTGATCCCGTCCCTGCTCACGCTCTCGGACGTGTTCGGCACCGGCCACCACGCAGCCGTGCGCGGTGGCGTCACGGCGGGCTCCAGCGTCACCGTGATCGGCGACGGCGCGGTCGGCCTGCTGGCCGTTCTCGCCGCGAAGCGACTGGGGGCCGAGCAGATCGTGCTGATGGGCCGGCACCAGGCCCGCACCGATCTGGGCCGGGAATTCGGCGCCAGCGCGGTGGTTTCGGCCCGTGGTCCCGAAGGGGTTGAGCAGGTACGGGAACTCACGGGTGGACAGGGGACGTCCGTGGTGATCGAGGCGGTCGGCACCCGTGGTGCCTACGACCAGGCGGTGGGCGCGGTGCGCAACGGCGGCACGATCAGCCGGGTGGGGGTGCCGCAGTACGAAGAGGCCCCGGTCGGTCTGGGCAGCCTGTTCTTCCGCAACGTCCGGCTCACCGGTGGGGCCGCTCCCACCCGCGCATACATCGAGGAGCTGATGCCCGCCGTCCTCGACGGCTCGATCGAGCCGGGCAAGGTCTTCGATGTGAGCACGGACCTGGACGGGGTGGCTGATGGTTACCGGCAGATGGCTGACCGGAAGAGCCTGAAGGTGCTGGTCCGGCCCTGATCGACGAGCGGTGGTGGTGCAGGCATGTCGGCCGCTGACCGGGACCTTGCGGCCGACATGCCTGAAACTTCGGCGGACCTTTGCGTCACCGGCCCCGGGCGGCCGGTGCGGACTGCCGGTGAATCAGCTGGTCACCGCGTCGAGTGCGCTGGCGTAGACCGCGTGTCCGGTGGCGTTCGGGTGGAACCACTCGGTCTGGGAGCTGGTGTCGGACCCGTGGATCCACGGGTCGGTGGAGCAGGCCTGGTGCCCGGTGAAGGCGGAGCGCACATCCACCAGTTCCACCCACGCCGTGCGGGTGGCCTTCGCGATCGCTGCGTCGAGAGCCTCTACCTGGTCGGCGATCAGAGCCCGTCGGTAGGTGTTCGGCGTGACGGCGCCGCAGCTACCGGTGCCCTGGTCGATGGCCTGCGGGTAGTTCAGGACGATGACTCGCGCCCAGGGCGACCGCCGGTGCACCTCGGTGTACAGCTTCACAAGGTCACCCACGAGCTGGGTGCGGGCGTAATCCGAGCCGGCGGTGGTGGCGGCCTTGCAGTCGGCGTCCGTGCCGAGGAGGCAGGCCTGCAGGGACCGGGAGAACGCGTTGTCGTCGTTGCCCCCGATGGTGAGCGTGACCAGCCGGGTCCGGCGGTCCAGGGCGTCCAGCTGCTGCGCCCAGACGTCGTCCGTGGCGGCTCCGCTGCAGGTGACGTCGGTGAGCTGATAGGAGGGGTGCTCAGCGGCCCAGGTGGAGGGATAGTTCTGCGGGCTTCGGAGGCAGTCCCCGGAGGCCTCGTCGTACGGCGCGGCCCCCACGCCGGCGGCGTAGGAGTCGCCCAGGGCCACGTATTCAGAACGGTGCTGGGTTTCCGCCAGTGCGGGGGAGGCCGGGCCCAGGGACGCCAGGACGACGGCTGCTGCTGCGATCAGGGCTGATCTTGCGATGCGCACGGGAGGGCTCCTTGGGCTGCCGACTACGCTGTGGACAGCGCAAAACATATGTTTTCAGCGGACCGTGCGCAGGAGATTGTCAAAATGGTTCGCGGCTTGGTGGTCTGTCGCTGAAAGGTCCCAACGCCTGCGAAACCGCTGGCCAGTGACGCCTGATGATGCCGGGGCGCATGTTGTTAGTTGACACTGAGCCGATGAATGGGGCGCGGGGATGCGCAGAGCCTCGCCCTCCGGCAAGGTCAGAGGATCGCGGTAGCTCGGCTGCGATCGACCTAAGGAAGCTTCATGCCGGTTGTCTACGTCTCCGACCCCATCGACGAGGGTGTGCTGCGGGATCTGCAGTCCAGCGCCGACGTGCGTCTTGGCTTCGGGCCGGATGCGGTCGACTACGAGGACGTGAGCGCGGAGGTCGAGGCGGTTCTGCTGCGCACCCCGCCCTTCACCGAGGAAATGATCAAGGCTTCTCCCCAGCTGAAGGTGATTGCCCGGCACGGGGTCGGAACCGACAACGTGGATCTCAAGGCGGCTCAGGAGGCCGGGGTCGTCGTCACCTCTACGCCCGGGGCCAACAGCCGGGCCGTGGCCGAGCATGTCTTCGCCCTGATGCTGGGACTGGCCCGGCATGTCACCGAGGCCGACCGGCGCGTGCGTGAAGGACGCTGGGGCGACGGCAAGCCGGAGCTGACCGGGTTCCAATTAGCCGGGCGCACGCTGGGAATCGTCGGGTTCGGCGACATCGGCCGGATGGTGCTGACCATCGCGCAGGGGTTCGGGATGAAGGTGGTCATCAGCGATCCCAACCTGGACGAGGAAACGGTCGGCGATCTGGACGTGCCGGCCGTGAAGCTGGAGGACCTGTTGCGTCAGGCCGACGTCGTGACGCTGCACGCGCCCTTGTCCTCCTCCACCCGTGACCTGATCGGCCGGTCGGAACTGGAATTGATGAAACCGACCGCCGTGCTGATCAATACCTCGCGAGGCGGACTGGTGGACGAGGCCGCGCTGATGGTGGCCCTGCGCGAGCAGCGTCTGGCCGGCGCGGGCCTCGACGTGGTCGACGGCGAGGACACGGATGCTTCGGATCCATTGCCGCACAGCCGGATCGACCTCGACGCACCGGGCCTAATCGTCACCCCGCACATCGCTGGGCAGACCGCGGAGTCCTTGGAGGCCATGGGCACCGCGGCCTGGAAAGCGATCCAGGACGTGCTATCCGGGCGGGAGCCGGAGCATCCGGTACAGCCGTAGGCCGGGGAGAGCTCTCAGAGCCGGTGCGTCTCCTCAGAACATGCTGTCCACCTCGCTGACCGCATCTGCGACGCTTTCCCAGACCATGAACCCCTGCTCCCAGGGTTCGGCGTGCTTTCCCGTGCACCGCTGACCGATAACTACTTTCGGGACTTCCGCTGCGATCAGGCGGGCCTGCATCCTGCGCAGTTGACCGAAGGGGACGAGCTGGTCCTCGGTGCTCTGGTCCAGGACGACGACCCGGGGCGCCCGGCCGTCGCGGATCCGCCGGGCGATCTGCCCGGGGTCGAACCGTGCCGGGCTGGCGGCCGGCCAGTGCGACTGATCCGATCCGAAGGCCTGGGACAGCAACGACTCGTATTCCCCCCGCAGATGGGCGTGCGAGGCATCCAGCCCGTCGACGAGGTCGGGCAGGTCGTAAAGACCGTTGAGCCCGATCAGGGCCGCCGGGCGGGGAGCGTCGAGATCCTCGCCCAGGCCATGGACCGAGGGAGACGCCAGCACCGCCTGAAAGGCCAGACAGGCCCCGGCACTGTGACCGGACAGAACGTACGAGTCGTCCCGCAGCCCCAGCGAGCGGAGCTGCTGAAGTCCTCGCAGAACATCGTGCACGTGGTCGGGGTGCTGGGCCTCGCGGGCGGGATCCGTGTGATCGGCCCGGGCGTAGGGGAGCGTGGGATGGGTGGGGAAAGGGGAAAGGGTGTAGTTGAGGGAGGCCACGGCGGTGATCCGGCCGGCCCGTTCCGCATCCGCGAATGCGTGGGCGACGGTGGGTTCGATCGACCGGGCGGTCAGATGGGGATCGCGCCAGGCTCCTCCGTGCACGTGCACCAGACACGAGGGCAGTCCGGCGGCGGTCCCCGGAAACGGCAGGTGGGTGACCGGCTTGCCGACCAGGCCCGTGGTTGACGATGTCGCGGGCAGGTAGAGGTTCATGGTCTGGAACCGGTTGCCACCGGGCGTGTAGGGCACCTGGCCGGCCATGACGACCGGGACGGGATCAGTGAGGTTGGGACTGCGGACCTGGGCACTGCGCCAGAGCACAGGACCGTGAGTGGGGTTCGTCATCACGCCGACCGCTCGCCCCAGGCGACGTCCCCGGTGTAGGGGGAGAAGTCCAGCCACAGGTACCGATAAGTGCGTTCTGCGAAGACCCAGCCGTTTTCCGTGCGGCGGAAGGTGTCGGTCCAGATGCCGTTGGTGCGGTAGTAGCGTCCCTGCCCCTGTGCCATCTCGTGACAGTTGCTGCGGGCGGTGGCCACGTCGCCGTCAATCTCGATGACACCCGGCAGGACGAACTGGACGAAGTAGTCACGTTCTTCGCGCAGGCTCCGGAACAGGGCGGTGATGTCTTGGACGCCCTGGGCGCGGCGCTCGAAGGGCTGCCCTTCGGTTCCGCCGATCAGCCAAGTCGCGTCGGGAGCCCACAGGCCGGGGAAGGCGTCGAAGTCGCCGCGGGTGGCTACGTCTGCGAAGCGCATGATCAGATCCCGGACGGCCGCTTCGTCGGCCAGGCGGGTGATGACGGCTTCGATGTCGTGTGTGGTGGTCATGCATTCATCGTGCGGTCGCGGCGAACAGCCATCCAGAGAAGGTCCTGCGGTGGGAAAAGCTTTACCACCCTCCGGACCGGCCTACCCGCCACACTGGAGCCCATGAGCACATCCGATGCCGCGCTGGGGGCAACCCTTCGCTCGTGGCGAGACCGGCTGAGCCCGGCTGCGGCGGGCCTGAGCGTGGGCCGGACGCGCCGCGCCAGCGGTCTGCGCCGGGAGGAGCTGGCCGAATTGGCCGGGATCTCGGTGGACTATGTGGTCCGTCTCGAGCAGGGGCGGTTCACGACTCCTTCGGCCCAGGTGGTGGCCAGTCTGGCCCGCGCCCTGCAACTGAGCCACGAAGAACGCGACCATCTCTACCGTCTGGCCAAGCTCCTGCCACCGGCCGACGGGCAGGTCTCCGACCACATCCCACCGGCGCTGACCCGGCTGCTGAACCGCTTTGGCGACGCCGCGGTCGCGGTGTTCGCCGCGGACTGGCACCTGGTCTGGTGGAACCGGGGCTGGGCGGCCCTGCTGGGGGATCCGTCCGCCACGGCTCCGGCTCTGCGCAACTTCGCGCGCGACAGTTTCCCGGCCGCCGGCGAGCGTCCCGGGCTGGTGCAATGGCCGGTCACCTCGCTGATCGGCGAATCCCTGGAAGTGGCCATCGTTTCCGACCTCCGCCGGGCCACCGGTCGCTTCCCGGAGGATCGCCGACTCGCGGATGTGATCCGGACGCTGCGCGCGACCAACGAGCGCTTTGCCCAGTTGTGGGCGGCGGCCGGGGTGGCCGCCCATCGCGAACACCGCAAGATCGTGCATCACCCGGTGGTCGGGGAGATCACCGTGGACTGCGACGTCATGTCCTACGGGGAGAGCGAGCTGAAGATCGTGATCCTCACGGCGGCACCGGATTCGGAGGAAGGCAGCAAACTGCAGATTGCGCTGCTGAACGGGATCCCGGCTCAATCCGGAAGGTGAGGCGGCTGCCGTCCTAGCCGACGTAAAGGTGCAACAGCATCTCGGCCACGGCCGGGTTCTCGGTCAGATCCTGAATCCGGACGGCCTCGGGATCGTCCGGCGAGAAGCCCGGAAGCACACGTTGCAGGTCCGCGTCGGAAACGTATTCCAGGCCCATGCTCCACTCGCCGAACAGCCGGTGTTCGGCCGGCCGACTGCTCAGCAGCTTGAGGTTGCCGTGCCGGGGGTCCTCGGCGATCCGCGCATAGGCCACCTCCAGGACATCCCGCTCACCCTCAAGAACCTGGAGGAACGTGGCCGGATAGAGCTGGGTCGGTGGGTGATGCAGCAGCATCCCGGTCAGCTGAGCGCGCTCGTTGTTCCGCCGACTGACTTTCAGGATCTGCTCCAGCTCATCCTGATTCATCCCGGCCGTCGCCCTGCTGGAGTACAAGATCTTGTGCACGGCCATTGCCTTCCACCGGGCTTACGTCATCTGATGCATAGTCGGACGGCAAAGGCCCCGAGTTGAGCTCCTGACTCCGTTCAGGTGCGGACGAGGTCCAGTGCTTCCGCCACTTCGGCCGAAGCCTCGGCGAACCAGAGTTCGCGCCCCGCTCCGGGCCCACCCGAGAAGTTCACGCCGATCACGCCGTCCGTGGCCAAGAAGGCCTGGCCCAGCTCGGCGGCCGCCGCGATCCCCTCGGCCCGGGGATCACGGGCGGCCAGGATCCGGTCGAGATAGCCGGGCGGTAGCACCAGGCTAGTGAAACTGGCCAACAAGCGAGCGCTTTCGTGATCGACCACGATCGGGATGCAGGGAATGAAACCAGCAAAATGGTCGGGGACGCCGAGATCAATCACCTGGCGGATGAAGTCGTTCACCGGAGCGACTCCGCCTGCGTGGTTGACGTAACACACGTGGGCCCCGGCCCTGATCTTCTCCAGTAAGCGGGACGGGCGTCGGTCGGTGGGGGGTGTGGCCGGGGATTCGCCCACCGACACCAGATGGCCGGCCGCAGCGGCCAGGGCGGCCACACGGGTTGAGTCGAGGTCGAACACCGGAGCGGCGTCGGGCCGCGACCCAGTGCGGGTGTGATCGCCGGTGACACAGTGCACGCCCGCTACCGCGACGTGGGCCAGGGCTGAAATCTCGCCCTCGAGGGCGACCCGGTTGCGGTCACGGCAGTTCAGTCCCGTCCACACGGGCAGGCCGGCCTGCTGGATCAGATGTGCCCGGTAGCTGGGCGGGAACTGGACCCGGGCGGCGCCGGAGTCCCCGGCCAGGACGGCATCGACCCTTCCCGCGAGCATCCCGGCGCAGTCGGTCAGTGATTGCGCGTCCAGAGCGCGGGCCGGGAAGTCGGCCACGACAATCTGGCGGCGGGCGAGGACCTGGCGGATCCGGGAAGCCCCTGTCCCCACGGCGACAGGGCCGGACCAGGGGACGGTCGGCTGGTCCAGGAAGACGCACGGCTGCGGTCCCACCTCACACGCCCCGGTGAGGGTCACCCCGCCGCACGGGCCGTAGTGCATGTTCTTCGGGCACAGGGTCTGAGTCACGTCTACCTCACCGGAACACGTACGCCGATCGGATCGGTCCACGGTAACGAGCAGCCTCACTTCCCGGGGTCGCCGGGCGGCGATGGTGTTCAGGGTTCGGGAAAGGCTTCGGAGCAGAGGACGCTGCGGTCGAGTTTGGCTTGAAGGTCTCGGTCGGTGGCCGAGGAGACACCGGGCCAGTGCGGCGTGACTATGCCGTGGGTATTTCGGCCTACCGTTGCGCGGCCCCTCGAGCCGACGATGGTGCGGCGTTGCGAGCGGTTTGTTGAACGGCCGCGAGCGCGTTCCTGCTGGCATTTTGGAAGGAAGAGATCTTGAGGCGTAAGCCCTTGCTGGTTGTTGCAATCGCCCTGACGGCCACTGCCGGCGTAGGTACTACCTTGTACGAGGCTGCCTCAGCCGCTGAACCGACCGGGCTGCAGAGCGTTTCTCTCATCAACACCAGCACCAAACAGGCCGTAGGAACGCTGACCGACGGTGCCACGGTCAGCCTGGCCGACTCGGCCGGGAAAAACCTTACCTTGCAGGCGGATCCGGTCACGGGCGGATCTGTGGGCAGTGTGAAGTTCAGCCTCACCGGCCCGGGGACCACGCAGTACTCGCACCTGCAGAACGTGGTGCCGTACCACCTGTGCAACGACTACCAGGCGTGCGCCCCGATGACCAAGGTGGGCGACTACACGGTCTCCGTGCAGGCCTACAGCAAGGCCGACGCGCAGGGCGACACGCTGGGCGCACCCCTGGTGCGCACTTTTCACGTGGTCAAGAACACCGCCACCCCTTCGTCCACCCCTTCGTCCTCGCCGACCTCTACCGGCAGCCCCGACAAGCCGCTGAAGGTGCTGTTCATCGGTAACAGCCTGATCGGCTACTCCACCGCCGCGACCAATGAGGACACCACGGCCCTGACCAAGGACCTGGCCGCCGACGCCGGCCACCCGATCGACGTCACCAAGGTCATCCACTTCGGCAACACCCTCCAGGAGACCTGGGACGCCGGGGAGATCGCCCCCGCCCTGACCGACGGCAAGACCTACGACCGGATCGTGCTGCAGGAGCAGAGCACCCTGGTGGCCAAGAGCTTCAGCAAGGCCGAGACCTCCCTGCTGAACACCCTCGCCCCGGCCCTGAAGAGCCACCTGGCCCCCGGCGGCAAGGTCCTGCTGTTCGAGAACTGGGCCCTGACCGACCACGCCGGCTTCGCCACCCGCGCCGACAACGTGAAGGCCATCCAGACCGGGTACGCGAAACTCTCCTCCGAACTGCCCCTGTCGAACGAGATCATCCCAATTAGTGACGCGTTCGAGAAAAGGGTCGCGACGGATGGCACCTCGGCGGTCATCCAGGCCGACGGACGTCATCCCACCGACGAGGCCAAGTACATGGACGCCGCCGTGATCTACGGGCAGCTGTTCCACACCTCGCCGAAGAACCTGGACAACCTCTTCCTGGACGCGGGCAAGGCCGCCGAACTGCGCACCGTGGCCGCCCAGGTGCTCGGCTACTGACCCTCCGGGACCGGAGGATCAAGTCGAGAAGAGCCCGCTGGTAGGGGCTCTTGTAGTCTCGAGGCGTGGAGGAGATCGTCACCTATCTGGAGATGACCAGCCCGACGCAGCTCAGGCCGGGGCGGCCCGCCCCCGGAATCACCCTTGAGCAGGTCGGGCGGGAATCTCCGTTGATCCCGTCGACGCAGGCCCGGGTCGGGGCGGCGCACGCCTGGCGGAGTGCGTCCCGGTCGGAGCGGGAGTGGGCCGAGTGGCTCGCTCATCCGCTCAGGCAGTACTGGCTGATCCGATCCGAGGGTGAGGTGGCCGGGATTGCCGACCTCGAGCCCCAGTCCGGCGGTGATGTCGAGATCGCGACCTTCGGGCTGCTTCCCGAGTTCGTGGGCCAGGGGCTGGGCGGTCAGGCCCTGACGTTGGCGGTGCGGGCCGCCTGGGAGGTCGAGCCTGTTGACGCCGAGGTGGTGAGCCGGGTGTGGCTCCACACGTCCACGCTTGATCATCCCGGAGCGCTGCCGAACTACGCGCGTCGCGGTTTTCGTCCCTTCAAGACCGAAGTCCGCACCCACGAATGACTTACGCGTGCCTGACAATAGCCGGTGTCGTGGATGGGGAAATGCGGAGCGACGGCACTCGGGGGCAAGGTCACAATAGGGGAGCAGGCCCCCGGTCAAGTAACGCTCAGTGTTGATCCGTGACAGAATGAAGTCGGATCGACGCTGAACAGTTCCGCACCGGGGGCCACGATGTCTGAGCCCGTTGAAGTGCCCGGCCCGGTGGGACCGGGTGGACCGGACCACCGGTGGTCCGGCGCGCGGGTCTGGTCCCGGGACGAACGTTTTCGGATGCTGATGGGCCGGATCACCCCCGGCGGACTGATGGTGGCCGGCGCCGGGGTGGCCTGGCACCGCCCCGACCTGGCCGGCTGGCTCATCACCGGGAGCCTGGGGCTGACCGGGGCCGGCCTGGAGGCGTGGCGCACCTGGCTGGCCTATCAGTACGCGGTGACCGAACTCCGGTCCCACGACCAGACCCAGCGCCGGGCCGACGCTTTGGACCAGCGGCGACTGGACCTGAGCGACCGCCACGACGAGCGTCAGCACGAGCTGGCCCTGCTCGCCCACTCGATGCAGGACGCGCATCGTTCGGCCCGCCTGGAGAAGGTCGCCGAGGACGAGGTCACCGAACTCGCCCGGATCGAGGAGGTGCAGGACCTGTGGTCCACCCCGATATCCGAGCGGTCGGCGTCCCTCACCATCGATTTGCGGGAGAGTCCACCGACGCAGGCCGGAGATCATCCGGACGCCGTTGGCGGCCCGGTTGCGGTCGGCCCGCCCGGGCGGATGCCGGCGCCCCGCCGTCCCCGGGGAGCTGACCGGTACCGAACCCCAGGAATCTGACGTCGGCGGAACTAGGCTTTCGGGATGAGTGACTACAACGATCAGATCATCAACGAGTTCCGGGCCAATGGCGGAAAGGTGGGTGGGAGTTTCGCCGGTGCGCCCATGGTGCTGGTCCATCATCGAGGCCGCACGAGCGGCACGGAGATGGTCAGCCCGCTGATGTATCTGCCCGACCCGGCGGACGCGAACGTGATCAACATCTTCGCCACCAAGGGCGGCGCCCCGTCGAACCCGGGCTGGTACTACAACCTGACCACGGCCGGAAAAGCCGTTGTCGAGGTGGGCACGGAGACGTACCCGGTGCTGGTGCGGGAGGTCACCGGTGAGGAGCGGGATCGGATCTACGCCGAGCAGGCCCGGCGGTTCCCGGGCTTCGCCCAGTACGAGACGAAGACCGAGGGGATCCGGATCATCCCGGTTCTGCAGTTGGTGCGGGCCTGAGAAGCGTGCTGAAGACCTCAGACCCGTTGTATTCGTCATCGGTGATGTGCTCCAGCCACTGCGTCGTGTCGGCCGGGTCGTCGGCGTTCTCGAGCATGGCGATGTGCTCCATGAAGCAGCCGGGTGCGGCGGCGTGCCAGTGTTCCTCGCCGGGCGGGGTGTAGAGGGTCTGGCCGGGGTGGACGTCGATGATCTTTCCGTCCCGGCTGCCGAAGCGGGCGATGCCGGCGGTGACCCGTAGGTACTGGCCGCGGGCGTGGGAGTGCCAGGCGGTGCGGGCGCCGGGGGCGAAGCGGACGGTGGCCACGATCATGCGCTGGCTGCTCTCGTGGGGCAGGGCGATCGGGTCGAGCCAGACCTCGCCGGCGAACTGCTCGGACGGGTTCTTCGAGGTGGGGATGGTGGGTTCGATGTTCATCGGATTCCCTAGGGTCAGTAGCCGGACTTGCTGCCGTAGTAGGTGGGGGTGCGGGGCGTGTAAGCCTGCTCGAGGCGGGTGATCTCGTCCTCGGAGAGCTTCAGGTCGAGGGCGGCGACGGCGTCGGCCAGATGGTGGGCCTTGGTCGAGCCGATGATGGGCGCGTCCACCACCGGGTTGTTCAGGACCCAGGCCAGGGCGACCGTTGCCATCGGGACGCCGCGCTGGGCCGCGATGTCCTCGACCGCGTCCACGGTTGCCTTGTCGGACTCCAGCCACAATGGATTACCGGACGAGTCGGTGGTCGGGTTGGACTGGCCGCGGGTGGTGCTCTGCTCACCCCAGGGGCGGGCCACCAGGCCGGCTGCGAGCGGGGACCACGGGATGGCCGCCCGGGCCGTCACCGATCGGGCCGAACAGCTTGGTGGCCAGCACGACCTGGTCGCGGCTGGTGTATTTCCGGATGGCCGCGCCGGTGATCTCCTCGCTGGTGCCCGCTCCGTAGACGTTGGCGGTGTCCCAGAAGGTGATCCCCAGCTCGACGGCCTGGCGGAAGAGCGGCTCGGCGCCGTCGCTGTCCAGGGCCCAGTCCCGGCCGGTGCCGGGCTTGCCGAAACTCATGCTACCGAGGGCGATCCGGCTGATCTGGAGACCGGACGATCCCAGGCGGGTGTATTCCATGGTCGAACTCCTCAGAGGGTGACTTCGTCGAGGGCGCGCAGGGCGTTGAGCGTGCGGGGGTAGCCGACGAACGGCAGGAGCTGGGTGATGACGGTGAGCAGGAGGGCGCGGTCGTGGCCGACGTTCAGGTTGGCCACGACATGGCCCTTGACCTGCGGGTCGGCTCCGCCAAGGGCAATCAGGATCGCCAGGGTGACCAGTTCCCGGGTCTGGAGGTCGAGTCCGGTGCGGGTGTAGTGGTCCCCGAAGCAGTTGGCGGACAGAAGTTGCTGGATGTGCTGCTCATCTGCGGGGGCTTCGGCGTACAGGGCGTCGACCGCGTCCGCGCCGACGATCTGCTTCTGAACGGCCAGGCCCTTCTCGGCCCGGTCGTCCGGTGTCGTGGTCGACTGTCCGGCCAGGGGGAGTTCGACGCCGCGTTCGGTCAGGACGTCGTTGGTGGCGTGCACGAAGTCGATGGCCCGGCCCATGCCGACGTAGGCGACGGACTGGTAGACCATCTCTTTCGCCTCGACCGGGGTGAGGCCGATGGTGAGGGCACCGCCCAGGAGAATCCGGAACTCGCGGAGGGAGCCGCTGCCGATCAGAGCGGACAGCTGCACGATCAGCCGGGTGCGGGGTTCCAGATCCCCGGATCTGAGCACCTCGTCGAACGCGAAGTTGCCGAAGTACTCGACGAGTTCGGGGTCGGTGGCGCTCAGGCCGGATACCGGCTGCGGGAAGAGCGCGTCGTGGTTCTCACGGGCGATTTCGCTCAGCGCCATGGGTGCAGTGCCTTTCGGTCAGGTATTCAGAGGGTGAGCTGCACCTTGAGCGCGTCGCGGGCGGCCATCGCCTGGTAGGCGGCGGGGACCTCGTCGAGGGTGAGGGTGCGGTCGAAGACCTTGCCGGGGTTGATGCGTCCTTCGAGAACGTCGGGCAGGACGGAGTCGATGTAGGCGCGGACCGGGGCCGGGCCGCCGTTGAGGGTGGCGTTCTTGCCGAAGAGCGATCCGAAACCGACGGGTGCGTCCTCGTACTGGGGGACGCCGACGCGGCTGATCACGCCACCGGGACGGACGATTCCGTAGGCCTGCTCGTAGGCGGGCATATGGCCGACTGCTTCGAGGACGATGTGTGAACCTTGGCCGCCGGTCAGTTCCATGACCCTGGCCACGCCTTCCTGGCCGCGTTCGGCGACGATGTCGGTAGCGCCGAACTCCTGACCGAGGTCGGTGCGGTCTTTGTGGTGGCCCATCAGGATGATGCGCTCGGCGCCCATCTGCTTGGCCGACAGCACCGCGGACAGGCCCACGGCGCCGTCGCCGATGACGGTGACGGTCTTGCCGGGCTGGACCTTGCCCATGAATGCGGCGTGGTAGCCGGTGAGGTACACGTCGGACAAGGCCAGCAGGGATGGGTAGAGGGCCTCGTCGACCCCGGCGGGGACCTTCACCAGGGTGCCGGCGGCCTGGGGGACGCGCACGGCTTCGGCCTGGGCGCCTCCGACGTCGCCGAGGCCGTACCAGCCGCCGTTGACGCAGGCGGTCTGGAAGCCGTCCTGGCAGAAGTCGCAGGTGTTGTCGGAGTAGGCGAAGGGGGAGATGACGAAGTCGCCCTTGACCAGGTTGGTGACGGCGGAGCCGGTTTCCTCGACGATGCCGATGAACTCGTGACCCATGGCGGCTCCGTGACTGCTGGCGTCCATACTGCCGTAGGGGTGCAGATCGGACCCGCAGACGCAGGAACGGACGATCCGGACGACCGCGTCGGTCGGCTGCTGGATGGTGGCGTCAGCCACCTGCTCGACGCGAACGTCACCGGCGCCGTACATAAATGTTGCTCGCACCTGTTGTGGATCCTTCCGAACGGGCAGCTTCGGACTGGCCGCCTCCGTTTCCATGGAAGTCGTTTCCGGGGTGCGGTGGGAGACCCTGACGTACCAGGTACTGCCAGTACCGGCCATGACAGGAACTCCTCATCGCCAGGTTGCAGCAGTCCGATGCCGGCGCTGACTTCCGTACTAAGGGGCCAGGTGTGTGAGTCGGCCCATGGAGTCTCAACGAGCGCGGTTTACCTGTCGAGCCGTGTTCATGCGAACCCTCGCGCCCCGCGGATACCTGTGCCTGATGGGCGTTCTCGCGGGCCTGTACTGGCTGGTTCCAGCCGGCCCGCCCCGAAGCCTGGCCGAACTGGTGTTCGCCGGGGTGACGGTGGCTGCGATCGTGGTCGGCGGCTGGTTCGATCGTCATCGGCGGCTGGGCTGGATGGTCTTCGCGCTGGGCTCGCTGGCGATCGTGGCCGGGGACGGTGTTTCCCTGGGCTATGTCCTGTCCAAGGCCGAAATGCCCTATCCGTCCGCAGCAGATGCCGGGTACCTGGTCGGGTACATCGGATTGTCGGCCGGGCTGGCCCTGCTTCAGCGGGGGCGGCCCTGGGACATTGCCGGGGTGCTGGATGCGGCCGTGATGACCGTCGGCGGAGGGCTGCTGCTGTGGGTGGCGCTGAGCGTGCCGGTCCAGGACGGCCTGAGCACGGTGACCGTGGTGCAACTGGGGTATCCGCTGGGCAACATCGCCCTGCTGGCGTTGCTGGTCTGGCTGCTCACCAGCCCGGTTCTCGTGCTGGAGCGCACCGTGGTGACCGCGCTGGCGGCGGGCACGGTGGCCACGCTGGTCGGTGACACCGTCTACGGCCTCTCCAGTACGGTGCTGACGCCGCAGAGCCGCCTGTTCGAATCGGTCTATCTGGTGATGTATGCGGCCTGGGGATACGCCGGCCTGCGCTCCGGTATCGCCGCCACCGGGGCCGCCGATACCGGGGCGCCACCGGCCGTCCCGGTCGAGGACGAGCTGCCGGTCTCGGGTCTGCTCACACCGCTGCGCCTGGCCTCGATGTACGGTGCGCTGCTGGTGATCCCGGTTGCCCTGCTGTTGAGCCTGGTCCGCGACGGGAGGCAGCTGGACGTTCCTGCCCTGGTGATCGCCTCGGTCCTGCTGACCGTGCTGGTGCCGACCCGGATGGGGATCGCCAACCGCCAGCTCCAGATCTCCACGCACCAACGCGACCGGTACCGCCAGGACCTGCAGCACCAGGCCGCCCACGACGCCCTCACCGATCTGCCCAACCGGGCCTATCTCCTGGAACTGCTCAGCGGGGTGATGCACCGGGCCTCCCGGCTCGGGCAGGAGGTCGCGGTGCTGTTCGTCGACCTGGACTACTTCAAGCGGGTCAACGACACCCTGGGGCATGCCGCCGGGGACGAGGTCCTGCGGGTCACCGCGCAGCGCATGCGGTCGGTGCTGAGGGCCGGTGACGTCCTGGCCCGGCAGGGCGGAGACGAGTTCGTCGTGCTGATCGACCCCGTACCGCCTCCGGCCGAGCTGATGCAGATCGCGGAACGGCTGGTCGCGGCGGTGAGCCAGCCGATCAGGACCGGGTCCGGCCGGGCGTTGATCGGCGCCAGCGTGGGGGTGGCCCTGGCCCGGGACGGTGAGGTCAATCCCGAGCATCTCCTGCAGAGCGCCGACCTGGCCGCTTATCGGGCCAAGGCGAACGGGCGGGGCCGGGCCGAGATGTTCGATGCCGCCCTCCGCGCCGAATTGGAAGAACGGGCGGCGCTCGAGGCGCGGATCCGGGAGGGTTTAGGGGCCGAGGAATTCGAACTGCACTATCAGCCGGTCCTGAGCCTGGCCACCCAAGAGCTGCGCGGATACGAGGCGCTGATCCGCTGGCGGGACCCCGAGCGCGGACTGGTCCCGCCCATCGACTTCATCCCGGTCGCCGAGCAGTCCCAGCTGATCTGCGAGATCGGCCGCTGGGTGCTGAACCGGGCGACCGGCCAGCTGGCCGAGTGGGTCCGGCAGGACCCGGTCGGCCACGCGGACGTCACGGTCGCGGTCAACATCTCGGCCCGGCACCTCTCCAGCCGCACGCTGGTCCCGGAGGTGCGCGAGGCCCTCGCCCAAAGCGGCCTGCCGGCCCGGCAACTGGTCCTGGAGATCACCGAGACCGCGCTGCTCGACGAGCCCACCGCGGACGTGCACCTGCAGGAACTGCGCGCCTTGGGCGTCGCGATCAGCCTGGACGACTTCGGTACCGGATACACGTCCATCGGGCAGCTGCAGAAACTGCAGGTCGACACGCTCAAGATCGATCAGAGTTTCCTGCACTCCACCGACCCGGCGACCACCGCCCTGGTCCACCTGATGATCACCGCGGCCCATGCTTTCGGCCTCGACGTCGTGGCCGAAGGAGTCGAGACCCGGGAACAACTCGACCGGCTGACGGCCCAGGGGTGCGAACTGGCCCAGGGCTACTATCTGGGACGGCCCGCACCCCCGCAGGACATTTCGCCCCCCGTCCCTACCTCTGACCAGATGCCGGTCGAGCAGTCGGCCTCTGAGTAACCGGACGGGTCCGGACCCGGGCGCCGGACGCTAGGCAGCCGGCCAGGGCACTGCTAGCGTCGCTGGCGGTATGGACGTCAATGACCAGGAAAGCATCGGAGAGGCAGACCGCGAGACGGTCGTCCCTCCGTCCCTGACGTTCCCCGATCTCCCTCGCCTGGAGCTGGACGATCTGCTCGCCCAGCTGGTCGGCCGGGCGCAGGAGGTGATGGCGACCCAGGGGCGGCTGCGGGGGCTGATCAAGGCCAACCAGTTCATCACCGGGAACCTCGATCTGGAGGCGGTGCTGCGCCAGGTGATCGAGGCCAGCTGTGAGCTGATCGGCGCGCGGTACGCGGCTCTGGGGGTGAACGCCCCGGAAGGCGGTCGTCTGGCCGAGTTTCTCCATACCGGGATGCCGGAGGAGACGGTGGCCCTCATCGGTCACCTTCCCGAGGGAAAAGGACTGCTCGGCGCGCTGATCGAGGATCCCCGCGCGATTCGGCTCGCTCGGATCGGGGACGACCGGCGTTCCGTCGGGTTCCCATCGGGACATCCACCGATGGAGAGTTTCCTGGGGACCCCGATCGAGGTGCGCGGTGAGGTGTTCGGCAACCTCTACCTGACCGAGAGCACCAAGGGCGGGTTCAGCGCGGAGGACGAGGAGCTGGCCCGGGCGCTGGCGGCCACCGCGGGTGCGGCCATCGCGAACGCCCGGCTGTACGAGTCGGCGCGGTCCCGGGGGCAGTGGCTGCAGGCGTCGGAGGTGATCCACCGGCATCTGCTGTCCGGGGAATCGGTCGGCGAGGCACCGCCGCTGCGGCTGATCGCCGAGCAGAGTCTCCAGGTGGCCCGGGCCGACGTGGTCACCGTGTCGGTCCCGGCCGGGACCGGCGACCAGCTCCGTGTCCAGGTCGCGGTGGGAGCCGCGGCGGCGGAGATCGAAGGACGGATGATGCCGCGGGAGGGCTCGATCAGCGGGAGCGTGCTGACCGAGGGCACCCCTCTGATGATCGCTCACCCCGGTGAGCGCAACCTGCTCACCGCGGCGTCCGACAAGCTGGACATCGGCCCGGTGATGGCGATCCCGCTCAAAGGGTCACGGCAGACGCACGGCGTGCTCAGCGTGTTCCGCCTGCGGGGGCGCATCGCCTTCAGCGCTGAGGACCTGGACCTGGCCACATCTTTCGCCAGTCAGGCCTCGGTCGCGGTGGAACTGGCCGAGGCCCGTCGCGAGCAGCAGCGTGCGGCCATGCTCGACGACCGTCAGCGGATCGGCGAGGACCTGCACGATCACGTCATCCAGATGCTGTTCGCGGCCGGCCTGAGCCTGCAGGCGGTGGTGGCCCGCTCGCCCGGCGGACCGGAGACGGAGCGGATCCTGGGGGTGGTCGACGACCTGGACGAGACGATCAGCCAGATCCGGACCACGATCTTCCAGCTTCAGCGGTCGGATTCGCAGCAGCGGCAGGGACTGCGGGCCCGGTTGCTCGATGTCGCCGGTCAGGCCGCTCCCGCGCTGGGTTTCGATCCCTCCGTCCGGTTCTCCGGCGTGATCGACACGCTGCGGGGCGATCTCGCCGAGGATCTGATGGCCGTGACCCGGGAAGCGCTGAGCAACACCGCCCGCCACGCCGGCGCGAGTTCGGTCACCGTTGTCCTGACCGTGCGCTCGGACCAGGTGGTCCTCGAGGTGCAGGACGACGGCAGCGGCCCGGGCGCCGATCGTGGTCACGGCCTCGAGAACCTTCGCAGCCGGGCCCGGCGGCACGGTGGTTCGATGACGTTCGGAGCCGGGGACCCGACCGGGTCCCGGCTCCAGTGGAGCGTTCCGGTGTTTCGCGGTCCCGACGGGGACTGATTGCTCTGGGTGACCCGTTCACCGGCTTGGCGGATTGGCCTGGAGAGGGTCCCGGCCGCAGCCTGTCGGAGAGTGAACGCGCTCGAAGCGCGGTCTGGATCCCGGCAAACCCGGTGCGAACCGGGGACGCAAAGCCCAGGGACCTCTGCCTGCCCATCAGGCGGAGGTGGCCCGGTTACCGAAGGACTGATGCATGAAACACCGCTCCGCCGCGCTCGCCCTGGCCGTGGCTCTCGTCCTTCCGGTCGCGGGAGCCACCGTGGCCTCGGCTGCGACGCTCACCCATTCGGCCGCCGGGAAATCCGACCACGACAAGCACTCCGAGGATGCGAAGCCCGGGAAGGACAAGCGGGAGAAGGTCAAGAACGTCGTCTATGCCGGGACGGTGAGCGCTGTCGACGCCGACGCCGCGACCCTTACCTTCACCGTCCGCGGTGGGCGTGACAAGAAGCTGCGCAACACCTCGCTGACCCTGAGCGTTCCGGCCGGCGCCACGATCATCCGCGACGGCCAGAGTTCCACCCTGGCTGAGATCCAGGCCGGGGACCGGGTCAGCGTCCACACGCGGCAGACCACGTCGGCCACGGTCGTCACCCGGATCATCGCCCGAGACACGACTGCCACGGCTCCGGAGACCGAGCCCACCACCCCGGCGCCCACCCCGACGGCCTGACCGACTGACCGACTGACCGACTGACCGACTGACCAGGGTTACGGGCCGGTGCAGGCGACTGCACCGGCCGTTCCGGGCTTACTGAAGGGTGTGAGGATCCGTCCTCAGCGGTCGCCACCGGTCGCGTAGATGACCTCCCCGGTGATGAAACCGGCCGCCGATGAAGCCAGGAAGGCAGCGACCGGGCCGATGTCCTCCGGCTTCCCGAGCCGGCCGAGCGGGATCTGGGCCGCCACCTGGGCCGCGGCGTCGGAGCCGACGAAGCCCATCGCCCGGGAGCTCTCCGTGTCCGAGTAGGTCGGGGCGATGGCGTTGACCCGGATTCCCCGGGGGGCGAGTTCCTTGGCGATCACCCGGGTCGCCGTGGCCAGTGCGCTCTTGGACGCGACGTAGAGGGAGGCGTAGCTCGGGGTGCTGGAGACGCCGGCCGTGCTGATGTTGATCACCGCGCCACCATCGGCCTCGGTTGCCCCGCTGAACTCCTGGATGGTGTGAAAGGCCCCCAGGACGTTGGTTTCGAACACGGTGCGGAACTGCTCCTCGCCGAACGTCTCGAAGGGGGCGAACGCCGTGACCGCCGCGTTGTTGACCAGGATCGTCACCGGGCCGAAGGCTTCCCGGGCCGCTTCGAACAGGGCCTTGACGTCGCCGGTGTCGCGGACGTCGGCACGGACCGCGATGGCTTGCCCGCCGCTGTCCCGGATCGCGCTGACCACCGATTCCGCCGCCGCGGCATCGGTGGCATAGCTGATGGCGACGGCCGCTCCTTCCTGGGCCAACGAGGAGGCGATCGCCGCGCCGATTCCTTTCCCCGCGCCAGTGACCACGGCCACGCGTCCGACCAGTGTGTTCATCGTGTCTCTCCTAAGGGTGAGCGTTCAACTACCCCTTCACGCTAGGCACCGGCGGCGGCTCCCGGAAGACGGCACAAAGAAGTAACGTGCTGGCCATGACCGCGGAAGCAGAAGCCCGAGCCGTACCGCCGCGCACCCTGGGGGCCTTCGACCGGGACCGGCCCAGCCGGGCCGTCCTGGACCAGCTCACCAACCGGTGGACGCCGAAGATCCTCGCCGCCCTGGGCACCGAGCCGCACCGGTTCGCCGCCCTGCAGACGGTGCTGGGCGACGTCAGCCGCAAGGTCCTCGCCGAGAATCTGCACGCCCTGGTCCGGGCCGGGATGATCGAGCGCTCGGTCGAGGAGACGGTGCCCCCACAGGTCACCTACTCGCTGACCGGGCTGGGTCAGGACGTGATGTCGTCCTTGTGTCAATTCCTCTATGCAG
Source organism: Kineosporia aurantiaca JCM 3230 (assembly GCA_000719025.1). GTDB lineage: Bacteria > Actinomycetota > Actinomycetes > Actinomycetales > Kineosporiaceae > Kineosporia > Kineosporia aurantiaca. The sequence continues at coordinate 343,394 of JODP01000004.1, read as the reverse complement.
TGCGCGAATTCAGTGACGATGCGCCCCACGACTAGGCCCGGTACTGCGGCCGCGGTACGCATTCCTCATCTTGTGGGTGGGCGACTCACCCGTGTCCCGGATGAGAGAATCACTGGATGCACAGTGCTCGGTCCTGGCGAGACCCGGATGATCTCGACCTGGATGAGGTAGATCGCCCGGGCGACGGATTCCTTCCCGCCGATCCGGCCCGGCGCGACTTCGTCCGCCAGATGCAGCGCGATTTCACCCGTTTCATCATGGAGTACCGGTTCGCGGTGGACGAGGTGCTGACCAAGGTGACGATCCTGCGGGAGGAGTTCCTGCACCTGCACCGCTACAACCCGATCGAGCACGTCTCCTCGCGGGTGAAGACGCCGGAAAGCATCCTGCGCAAAGTGGTTCGCAAAGGCTGCGAACCGACGCTGCCGGCCATCCGCCGGAACATCACCGACATCGCCGGTATCCGGATCACCTGCAGCTTCATCGCCGACACCTATCGCCTGCTGGAGGCCCTGACCTCGCAGAGCGACCTGCGGGTGATCGAGATCCGGGACTACATCGCCCGGCCGAAGCCGAACGGCTACAAGAGCCTGCACGTGATCCTGGAGATCCCGGTGTTCCTGTCCACCGGGCCGGTGCCGGTCATCGTCGAGGTCCAGATCCGGACGATCGCGATGGACTTCTGGGCCAGCCTGGAGCACAAGATCTTCTACAAGTTCGACGGCGAGGTACCGGAGCATCTGGTCCAGGAGCTGGCCGAGGCGGCCGCCACCGCGGGGGAGATGGACCGGCGGATGGAGCAGCTGCACACCCACACCCGCGGCCCGGTGGACCTCGACAACGGGATGAGCGGCTCGGTCCCGGAAATCGACGATGCGCTGCTCGAGCAGCTGTGGGAGCTGTTCCCCAGCGCCCGTAACCCGGATCTGCGCCGACCCTGAGCCCCGATCGGATCAGGGCAGCAGATCGGCCAGCTGCTCGACCGCGGTCACCCGCTCGGCGTGGGTGGGGGCCATCGGGCTGACCGAGAGCGTGCGAACCCCGGCCTGGTGCAACGCCGAGACCCGTTCGGCGACCCAGGACCGCGGTCCGACCAGGGACATCGAGCGGAGCAGTTCCCCGGGTACGGCGGCTGCGGCTTCGTTTTTGTGGCCGTCCAGGTAGAGCTCCTGGACGCGGTCGGCTTCGGCTTCGTAGCCGAAGCGGGCGGCGAGGTCGTGGTAGAAGTTCTTGCCCTTGGCGCCCATGCCTCCGAGATAGAGCGCGAACACCGGGCGCATGGCGTCCAGCAGGGCCTCCACGTCCTCGCCGATCGCAAGGGGGACGGGGGCGACAATGTCGAGTTCGCCCAGGGCCGCGTCGCGTTTGGCCTTTCCGGCGGCCAGATCCTGGCCCCAGACCTCGTCGGCGCCTTCGGGGAGGAAGAAGAACGGGGCCCAGCCTTCGGCCTGTTCGGCCGCGAGCTGCACGTTCTTCGGCCCCATCGCGGCAATCAGGATCGGGATCCGCTCGCGAACCGGGTGGTTGATCAGCTTCAGCGGCTTGCCCAGTCCGGTGCCGCCGTCCTGCAGGGGGATCTGGTAGTTGCGGCCGGAGTGCTGGACACGCTCCCGGCGCCAGACCTGGCGGCAGATATCGATGATTTCGCGGGTGCGGCCGATCGGGGCGTCGTAGGGGACGCCGTGGAATCCCTCGATGACCTGGGGACCGCTGGCGCCCAGGCCGAGGGTGAAGCGGCCGCCGGAGACGTAGTCCAGTCCGGCCGCGGTCATGGCCAGCAGGGTGGGGGTGCGGGTGTAGATGGGCAGGATGTTGGAGGCGATCTCGATGTCGGGGATGCGGGCGGCGAGGTAGCCGAGTTGGCTGACGGCGTCGAAGCTGTAGGCCTCGGCGACGTAGGCGATAGATACCCCGGCTCGGTGGTAGTCCTGCAGCTGGTCGACTGATGCGGCGAAGTCGCCGGCGTAGGGCAGCTGGGTACCGATCCGCACGTGGGGCCTCCTGGAACGCTCGCAATGGGGCTGGTCGGCTTCATCCTGCCTTGCCGAGGCTTCGCCGCCTACGCGGAGTCGGTGAAGGGTCCTTTTCCGGCGATCCAGTCCCTCACCGCGTCGACGGTGTGGGTGCCCGGGGGAGTGGGAGGCCGGGTGCCACTGCGGGAGAAGCGCGGAGCGACGGCCGGCTGCACGATCCCCCCGATCGACACGAACGTCTCCCGGGCCTGCAGGTGGGGGTGCTGAGGAGCTTCGCTCAGGCTCAGGACCGGGGTGACGCAGGCGTCCGTCCCCTCGAACCGGTCCACCCACTCGTCCCTTCCGCGAGCGGCGAAAGCCTCGGCGAAAAGCGCCCGGTGGGCCGGCCAGGCCGACTGCTCAAACTGCTCGCCGGTCAGGCGGTGAGCTACCCCGAGGCCATCCACCAGAGCCCGGTAGAACTGCGGTTCGAGCGCCCCGACGGCGACGAAACGGTCGTCGGCGCAACGGTAGGTGCCGTAGAACGGGGCTGCGCCGTCGAGATAGTTGGCCTCGCGCTCGTCCCGCCAGAGCCCGGCCCCCAGCATCGTGTACATCATGGTGGTCAGCGAAGCCGCTCCGTCGACCATCGCGGCGTCCACCACCTGGCCCAGCCCGCTGCGCTCGCGCTCGTGCAGGGCCGCCAGCACCCCGGTGACCAGGAACAGCGCCCCGCCGCCGAAATCCGCGACGAGATTGGCCGCCGGCATGGGCTTCTCGCGGGGGCCGATCATGTGCAGGGCGCCGGTCAGCCCGGCGTAGTTGATGTCGTGGCCGGCCGCCTGGCTCAGCGGCCCCTCCTGCCCCCAGCCGGTCATCCGGCCGTACACCAGACGCGGGTTGCGGCCCAGGCACTCCTGAGGGCCGAGCCCGAGGCGTTCCATCACTCCCGGTCGGTTGCCCTCGATCAGGACATCGGCCCGGGAAGCCAGGTCCAGGGCCAGTTCCCGGCCGACGGGTGACTTCAGATCAATTGGGACGGCCGGGCGGCTGCGGTTGAGACCGGCGGCGGCCCCGGCCAGGCCCGGGCCCTCAAACCGGTCCAGTCGCAGCACGTCAGCACCCAGTTCGGCGAGCAACAGGCAGGCGTACGGTCCGGGGCCGATCGTGGCGAACTCAAGCACCCGCAGGCCGGCCAGGGGACCCTCGGCAGGTTGAGTGTGCGTCACTGGCAGAGCCGTTCAGGCGTTGGCGTCGTCGTAGCTCTCGCGGTTCGCGAACACGTCGTCCATGTGGATCTGGGCCCAGGCCTTCAGCCCACGCATCAGATGCTGCAGCGAGAGCCCGAGGTCGGTGAGCTCGTAGGTGACCGTGACCGGGACGGTCGCCGTCACCGTGCGGGTGATCAGGCCGTCCCGCTCCAGCGAGCGGAGCGTCTGGGTGAGCATTTTCGGGCTGATGCCGGCCAGCAGGCGGGACAGCTCCGAATAGCGCATCGATCGCGCCCCTCCGACGCAGTCGGCGTCGAACTCGGGCTGACCGTCGTAGCTCAGGGCGGACAGCACCAGCGTGACCCATTTGTCGGAGATCCGGTCCAGCAGCTTCTGGCTCGGGCAAACCGCCAGGAAGGCGTCGTACCTGGCCTTCTCCTCGGCCTTCTTCTGTGCCGCCGTCGTGGTGGCCATCCGACATCTCCTCACCCGGGGGTACCCAACGCACCTGCGGGTGCGTACTTCCCGCTGGATAGTTACCTCTCCATAGTGAAGCAGGTACCGGCAAGCAGCACTGCCCAGCTCACCATGAAAGCCAGAGGTATCCGCATGACCCCCACGACTCTGCCCGGCGGCACCTGGACCCTGGGCGACCTGCCCGTCACCCGGTTCGGCTACGGCGCCATGCAGCTGGCCGGCCCCTGGGTGATGGGCCCGCCCGCCGACCACGACGGTGCCCTCGCCGTGCTGCGCGAAGTGGTCGAACTGGGCATCACGCACATCGACACGGCCGACGCTTACGGGCCGAAGTTCACCAACCAGGTGATCCGGGAGGCCTTGCACCCCTACCCCGAGTCGCTGCACATCGTCACGAAGATCGGCGCTGACCGGGACGAGAAGGGTGGCTGGCCCCCGGCCCGCAAGCCGGACGACGTCCGCCGCTCCGTGCACGCCAACCTCGAGGACCTCGGCCTGGAGACGCTCGACCTGGTCAACCTGCGCCTCGGCAACGCCGAGGGCACCCTGGCCGAGTCGGTCGCCGATCCGCTCGGGGCCCTGGTCGAGCTCCAGCAGCAGGGGCTGATCCGGCACCTCGGGATCAGCAACGCCACGCCCGAGCAGATCGCCGAGGCCCAGGCGATCGCCCCGATCGTGTGCGTGCAGAACATGTACAACCTGGCCTTCCGCCAGGACGACGAGCTGATCGACCGGCTCGCCGCCGAGGGCATCGCCTACGTGCCGTTCTTCCCCCTCGGCGGCTTCAGCCCCCTGCAGTCCGAGGCCCTCTCGGCGGTGGCCACCCGGCTGGACTCCACGCCGATGTCCGTCGCCCTGGCCTGGCTGCTGCAGCGCTCGCCGAACATCATGCTGATCCCCGGCACCTCGTCGGTGGCCCATCTGCGGGAGAACGTCGCCGGTGCGGCCCTCGAACTGTCTGATGAGGACGTCGCCGAACTGGACAAGATCGGAGGCTGAGGTGTTCCCGTCCAGCCGCGAAAACCGGCTGTGAATTGAACACACCTATTCCTGGGAATTCGCGGTCATTCTCATCCCCAAATGATCGCCAACGGCATTTCACCGTCGACAACGTTCCCAGGATGCCGACCCGTGTACCTCGGGTGCTGATCGGGAGCCCGACGGGGTGCGCTTCAACGCCCGTCTGGCGGGCTTGCGGTGCCTGGGTGACAGGATGGGCCTGGACGTTCGGCGACGACTCCCGGAGATCGGGCCCAAGGCCCGCTGGGCTGAACCTGGGTATCGCGATCGGGGTTGCGCTGGTGACGCCTGAACCCAGGATCATCGCAGCGGGTTTCGATCAGAACGCCCGGCACCGGCGGTGCCCAGTTCTTTACTGGGTACCGCCGACGTGGGCCCATCCAAATGTTCTAAAGCCGGATCCGGGCCGCAGAGCGGAAGAGCCGGATCGAAGGGCGCAGGGGACCCGCGCCCGGGCTGGACTCACCGGGAAACCCACAGTGAACCCAGCCCGGACCGCACTCCACCGTTGTGGCCCCGAAGGACCACAACGGCCAGTGCCGCCTCTGTCACGGTCAGAACGCGTGAGCGGACTTGACGATGTCAGTGTCGTGAAAGAAGCGATCGGCAGGACCGAGAGTCTCTGATACACGACGGTTTGGACCTGTCTCGACACCCGAAGGCGTGAGGTGGGGCATGAACCGTCGTATATGCCTACAGATTCGCGTGGGTCGACTGAACTCACCACGCGGAAACTGCCGGTATGAGGCGGCTCTTACGAAGAAGCCGAGCCGCGAAGCCTCATCAGTGGAGCAGAATTACTGAGCGGCCCGAACGGCGTCCGCCTGCGGGCCCTTCTGGCCCTGCGTGAGCTCGAACTCCACCCGCTGGCCCTCGTCCAGCGCCCGGTACCCGTCCATCTGGATGGCGGACCAGTGCACGAACACGTCGGCACCGCCCCCGTCAACCGAGATGAAACCGAAGCCCTTTTCGGCGTTGAACCACTTGACCGTACCCTGTGCCATGTTTCTCCCAAAGACCATGTGCCCGCGCGGGCCGTGTGCTCGGCGGGCAGGACTCAGCATAGGGCCTAGATGAGATTTCGACCCCATGCCTTGACGGACGGATCTTCCCCGGCCCCGCGAGGGCGGGTCCTGACTGTCGGATCAGATGTTGCCGGGGGTCGGCCGGCGCGCTTTCCGGCTTCTTCGCCACCAGCTCCGAATTGGTGCGTTTGCGCTGCTCCGCCCGTACCGAAGTAGATCTTGGAATGGTTCGCGAATGCCTGAAAACCATTCTCCGGCAGAAGCAATGAGTAATAGCGCGGGGTAACCGTGAGGTAACAAGACGGCGGGGGCCGGAAGGCCCAGGGGAGCTTCGGAGGCGGTGGGCGGATCACCGCCGCCGCGCCCGGCCCACAGCGGTCCAGTGGTGAAACCCACGAATTTGTTCGCTGTGAGCGCTACGGCGAATGCCCGTTGGATGCTGTATCGATACCGCATCCTGCCCTTGCGCCGCCGACCGCCGCTCTCAAGCGTCCCTAATGTCGGATCTGGGGCTTCGCTGTCAAGCCGATGAAACCGGTCGTCGAGGGCCGCGGTGCAGATGCCGGCCCCGAAGCGCGTCCCGGGGCATCGCCTAAACTGTCTCGGTCCGCGAAACAACCCGAGGCGAGTGACGAATGGGCGATGACCATCGCCAGAGCGAACTGTCCGCCGAACAACAGAACGTGTCCAGGCTCTACGAGCGCCTCGACGGCCTGCGGGTCGAGACCGACGAGCAGTTGCGTGAGGTGCACGGACGCGGCGGGCGCGGGACCCTGCAGTCCCTGGTCGAGCGGGATGCGGCCGAGCGGCTGCGCAGCCGGCGCCTGAGTCAGCTCGCGGCCGCCGAGTACGGCCTGTGCTTCGGGCGGCTGGACCTGGAGAGCGGTGAGCGCCTGCACATCGGCCGGATGAGCCTGCTCGGCGACGATGCGTCCCAGCCCTCGCTGGACCTGGTGGACTGGCGGGCGCCCGCCGCCGAGGGCTTCTACCGGGCCACACCGGTGGCTCCGGGCGGCGTCGTGCGCCGGCGTCAGATCCGGACCCGCAACCGCACCGTCACCGCCATCGACGACGAGGTGTTCGGCGCCTCCGCCCTCACCGACGTCGAGCGGGGCCTGCTGGACGAGGAATCGGCGCTGTTCGCCTCGCTGAACGCGGAGCGCACCGGGCGGATGCGGGACATCGTCGCGACCATCCAGGTCGAGCAGGACCGGATCGTCCGGGCCGATCTGCGCGGCATCCTGGTGGTCCAGGGCGGTCCGGGGACCGGTAAGACGGTGGTGGCCCTGCACCGCGCCGCCTACCTGCTCTACACCTACCGCGAGCGGCTGGCCAAGCGGGGCGTGCTGATCGTGGGTCCCAACCCGACGTTCATGCACTACGTCGACGAGGTGCTGCCCGCCCTGGGCGAGAACGACGTGGTCCTGTCCAGCGTCGGCCAGCTCTACCCAGGTCTTGACGCGCAGGGCCCGCAGACACCGGAGGCCACCCTGCTCAAGGGCGACCTGCGGATGACGGACGTGCTGGCCCGGGCGGTCCGCAACCGTCAGCAGATCCCCGGGGACACGCTGCGGATCACGGTGAACCGGGGGACGATGCGCGAGGAGGTGGTCCGGATGGAGCCGGCCGTCTTCGAACAGGCCCGGGAGCTCGCCTGGCAGGCGCACGAGCCGCACAACCAGGCCCGGGAGATCTTCATCGAGCAGGTCATCGACGTGATGAGCCGCCGGGTCGGGAAGATGAACGGCTGGCGGGTCGGCAAAGCGGGAACGATGGACGTCGGAAGCCAGTTGCGCTCGGACGCGGACGTCGCGGCGGCCCTGGACGGGTTGTGGCCGGGTCTGTTGCCCCGCCCCTTCCTGGCCGATCTCCTCACCTCCCCGCAGGCGCTGGCTGCGGCCGCCCCCGAGCTGAGCGAGGCCGAGTGGAAAACCCTTCTGCGAGATCCGGTTCAGGACTGGTCGCCGGCCGACGTGCCCCTGCTGGACGAGGTGGCCGAACTGCTCGGCCCGCTGCAGTCGGTCCAGCGGATCCTCGGCGAGCAGGCTGCCCTGGAGGATCTGGACGACGAGCTGGCCTACGCCGAGGAGACCCTGGCCGAGCTCGGCATCGAGACGGTCAACGCCGCCCAGTTGCTGCGTCAGCACGAGGGGGACGCCCTGCTGGAGTCGGTCGCCGAGCGGGCCCGGGCCGACCGGACCTGGACCTACGGTCACGTGATCGTGGACGAGGCCCAGGAACTCTCGCCGATGGTCTGGCGGATGCTGATGCGGCGCTGCCCCGGCCAGTCGATGACGGTCGTGGGGGATATTGCCCAGACCGGTTCGGTGGCCGGAACCCGCTCGTGGAGTGAAGTTTTCGATCCGTACGCGAAAGGCCGCTGGCGGCTGGAGCATCTGAGCCTGAACTACCGCACGCCGGCCCAGATCATGGCCGTGGCGGCCGATGTGCTGGCCCGGATCGACGACTCGCTGATCGCCCCGGCCGCCGTGCGGGAGGGCGCGCACCCACCGTGGAGCCGTCGGGTCGAGCCCGGCGAACTGGCCGACGAGCTGGGCCGGGTCGTCGATCGGGAGCGGTCGGCAACGGGGGAGGGGCGGCTGGCCGTGATCGCAGCCTCCGCCCGCCTGGCCGAACTGTGCGCGGTGCTCCAGGTGCCGGCGCTCACCGACGATCGGGATGCCCTGGACACCCCGGTGCTGGTGCTCACCGTGGAACAGTCCAAGGGCCTGGAGTTCGACTCGGTGCTGCTGGTCGAGCCTCAGGAGATTTTGGACGAGTCCGGGAACGGGGCGCGGGATCTGTACGTGGCGGTGACCCGGGCAACCCAGCGGCTGGGGCTGCTGCACACCGGCCGGCTTCCGGCCGTCCTGAGCCGGGCCGTACCGGTCTGATCAGTTCGCGATCACCCCGGCGACGCTGGCCCGGGCCGCATGGACGAAAGCGCGCACACTGTCCCGATTGTCGTGCGCGAGGTGAGCGACCAGCAGGTGGCTCGGCTCCGCGTCCTCAACCGTGACCATCACCAGACCCGGCGGAACCGGGCTGACCAGTGAGCGCGGCAGAACGGCGATCACCCGGCCGATGGCGACCAGGGGGATGAGCTCGGCCACGTCCGCGACCTCCGGCCCCTGGCCGACCGCGCCACCCACCCCCCGCCACCGCGGGAACGTCTCGTCCTTCAGATCGGCCAGGTGTACCGCGGCCCGGTCGGCCAGCCGGTGCGTGGCCGGCAGCACGGCCACCCGGTCCTCGGTGCGCAGCTCCTCGTGGGCCAGGCCGGTGAGGTCGTCGAACGGGGCGTAGAGCAGAGCCACGTCGGCGCGCCCGTCGAGCAGGTGGTCGACCCGGTCGGTGCTGCCGCTGAACAGGATGTCGACCTGGTGGGCCCCGGGCGTGGTGGCATAGGCGGCGAGGATGCCGGACAGCAGGTTGGCGTCTCCGCCGGGCTTCAGGACCAGGCGCAGGTGGTCGTCCCGCCCGGCCCGCTGGGCACTCTGCACGGCTGCGGTCATCGCGGTCAGGGCCACCCGCCCGTGCTCGAGCAGGGCCTCCCCGGCCCGGGTGAGGGTGACGTTGCGGCTGGTCCGGGTGAACAACTGGACGCCCAGACGGGCTTCGGTGCGCTGGATGGTCTTGGACAGGGCGGGCTGGGCGATCGACAGGCGCCCGGCGGCCCGCCCGAAATGCAGCTCCTCGGCCACCGTCAGAAAGTAGCGCAGCTCCCGAACCTCCAGCGGATCCATGCCCACAGGTTATCGGTCCAGATCCAGCTGGTCTTGGACCGAAGGGCGCCGGTCCGGTTCAAATAGCCGCATGATCAATCACACCATGCTGGTCTCGTTCACCGGGCCGATCCCGGACGAGCAGCTCGACCAGTTCCTCAGTGACATCGAGAAGGCATCCTTCGCGACCGGCGTCCTGGAGACCTTCGCGGCCCAGCGACACATCCCGATCCCCGGCGAGGAGGAGATCCCCGCCCTGATCGCGACCGCGATCGTGCAGTTCGGGGTCGCCGACGAGGCCGCTCTGGCCGCGCTGTTCGCCTCGCCGGCCGCGACCGAGGTGATCCACACCTGGCAGGCCCGCTACCCCTACAAGGTCGGCTGGGCGAACCACCGGAGTCTGGCTTAGGCGGGGTTTGCCCCGCTGAGGATGCGGTCGATGGCGGCGTGCACCACCGCCGGGTCGTGCGGCTCGGTGTCCAGGGCCCGGTGCAGGCTCAGCCCTTCGACCGACGCGTCGAGCAGGCGCGCGGTGACCGGGTCGAAATGGAGTTCCAGGGCCGCGCGGCTGGCCGCCATCCAGGCGTTGGTGATGGTGCGGTAGCGGGGGACGCGGGCGGCCAGGGTGTACAGCTCCTGGGTCAGGATCAGTTCCCGCTGGTCGCGCAGGCTTTCGCGGAGCATCTGCTCGGCCACCACCAGCCGGGCCTGCTCGGGGGTCCGGGCGGCGGTCATCCGGGCCCGGAACCGGTCGCTGAACTCCTGGGCGAAACGGCTGAAGGCCTCGTGCAGGAGCTGGTCCATCCCGTCGAAGTGGTACGTCATGGAGCCCAGAGGGACGTCCGCGGCGGCCGCGACCTTGCGATGGGACACCCCGGCGACGCCGACCTCGGCAATCACGTCCAGGCAGGCGTCGATGATCCGGTTGCGGCGGTCCGGGTCGTGACGCCGAACCGGCCGCGGCGCGTCCGCGGCCTCGGGTTCAGGGCGGGGATCCGGCATGCGTACGACTGTACACGGGGGCTCCTTCCATGTGTACAGTCGTACGCATGAGCCAGCTTGCCCCCGTCCGGCCGGACCCGGATGTCCGCCGGGCCCGGATCGCCGTCGGAGCCCTGTTCTTCACCAACGGCGCCCTCTTCGCCAACCTGATCCCGAGGTACCCACAGATCAAGGCCCATCTGGGGATGACCAACGCGGAGTACGGCCTGTGCGTGGCGGCCTTCCCGGCCGGGGCCCTGATCGCCGGAACCGCTGCGGGCATGCTGATCCGGCGCTTCGGCTCACCCACGGTCGCCGCCCTCGGAACCGTCCTGGTCGGGATCGGCGTGGTGCTGGCCGGGCTGGCCCCGGCGACCGTCGTCTTCGCGCTCGCCCTCTTCCTGGCCGGCAGCATGGACGCGATCACCGACGTGGCGCAGAACGCCCACGGCCTACGGGTGCAGCGGCGCTACGGCCGATCGATCATCAACTCGTTCCACGCGATCTGGTCGATCGGAGCGGTCACCGGCGGGCTGATGGCGGCCGGGGCCATCGGCCTGGGGATTCCCCGCGAAGCGCACCTGACGATCGCCGCGGTTCTCCTGGCGGCCGTGGCCTTGCTGGCGCGAGGGTTCTGCCTGCCCGGACCGGACGCCGAACCCGTCGAGACCCGTTCCGAACAGCCCATCCGCACCGCGGCGATCGGTCTGCCCACGGTGCTGACCGTGGGTGCCCTGGTGCTGATCGCCATCGCCGGAACCACGGTGGAGGACGCCGGGAACTCCTGGGCCACCTTGTATTTGTCCGATTCACTGGGCGCGGCCGCCGCCGTCGCGGCGCTCGGCTACATCGCCCTGGTCGGGGCCCAGTTCGTGGGGCGGATTTTCGGGGACCGGCTGGTGGACGCTTTCGGTCAACGGACGATTGCCCGCGCCGGTGGGGTGGTCGGGCCGCCGGAATGGGCCTGGCCCTGGCGTTCCCGTCCGTTCCGGGCACGGTTCTGGGCTTCGCCGCCGCCGGGTTCGGCATCGCGACCCTGGTGCCCGCCGCCATGCACGAGGCCGACGAACTTCCCGGCCTCAAGCCCGGGACCGGGCTGACGATCGTCTCCTGGCTGATGCGGATCGGGTTCCTGCTCTCGCCGCCGGTGGTCGGCTCGGTCGCCGACGCCACCAGCCTGCGGGCCGGTCTGCTGGTCGTTCCCCTGGCCGGGATCATCGTCGTGCTGACCGCGGGAGTCCTGTCCCAGCGTCCCAATCGGTTGTCCCGGAGACCCTCTAGAGGACATGCGAAAGGGCTGGACGGATGATCTCCGTCCAGCCCTTTCCGGGAGGTGCCTTAGCGGCGAACCCCACGACGCGTGTAGAGGGGCTCGACCAGGGCGATGGCGGCCGCGGCCACGCCGATCTGGAGCAGGTGGCGGACCCAGTCGATACCGTCGGTGTGCCGGACGCCGATGTTGGCGGCAATCACGTTACCGACGATCGCGCCGACAATGCCCAGGAGAATGGTCAGCCAGATGGGGATGCTCTGGCGGCCGGGCAGAAGGACCCGAGCGAGCAGACCCACGATGAGGCCGGCGATGATGGCCCAGATGATCGTCATGTGATTGCCTTTCCGTGGCGGGATCCGGTGTGGAGCCGATGTCAGAAAACGTACCCGGGGTCCGGCCGGTCCGCATTACGAAGATCAGCCGCGGCTCTCCTCGGCCAGGCCCGGCGCGGTGAGCGCGACCAGCAGAGCGAGCCCGGGAAGGGCGGCGCAGACCAGCAACGGCGCCACGGTCGTCCCGGTGATCTCGGCCAGCATCCCGCTCGCGCCCGGAGCCAGCGCGGCGGAAGCCGTTGCGGCTAGCACAATCACGCTGATCACCCGGGAAAGCAGCAGATCCGGGGTGGTGGAACCGAGCCGGGCGAAGAGCGCCGCGTTCCCCGCCGGCGCCAGGAAGAAGCCGAGGGCGAGCGGCAGAATCATCACGAACCGGCCGTTCAGCCCGGCCGCGGCCAGGCAGGCCAGAACGAGCGCGGTGCAGATCGCCGCCACCAGCCTCCGCATGGGCAGCGCCCGGATCAGCCGGGCGGCGAAGAGTGCACCAAGAAGGCCGCCGGCTCCGACGCAGGCCTGGGCCAGGCCGATCACCCCGGGCGATGCGTGGGCGTGCTGCAGCGCGACGACGGCCGCGAAGATCGCTCCGGACAAGGCGAAGTTCAGCGGGGCGGCGACGAGGACGACGGCTCGCAGGAAGCTGCTGCGGGCCACGAAACCGGTCCCCTCGCCGATCTCGGCCAGCAAAGACCCGGTCCCGCGCTGTGAGCGGGGCTCTTGCAGCGGCGTCCGGATCCGGGAGAGACCGGCCGCCGAGAGTCCGTAGCTGACCGCGTTCACCAGGAAGGGCACGGCCTGACCGAGTCCGAAGAACAGCCCACCCAGGGCGGGGCCGGCCAGCGAGGCACCGGATCGTCGGGCCTCATTGCCGGCGAAGGCCGCTCTGAGCTGCTCGGGCGGGACAACCGGGGGATGGCCGCGGTCTCGGCCGGGGCGAAGAGGATCTCGAGGACGGCCGCGGTCACGACCACCGGAATGACCAGTCCCAGCGGGGCGTCGGTCAACAGAAGACAGAGGCCGAGCGTCAGGCTGAGCAGTGCCCGCCCGAGATCGCTCCCCACCATGAGCGCCTTGCGGTTGACCCGGTCGGCCAGGGCTCCGCCAGGCAGGCGTCCCACCGCGGACACCACCGCCCCCGCCGTACTCAGCCCTCCGGCCCAGGCCGCGGATCCGGTGCTGCTCAGAACCAGCAGCGGTATCACCAACTGCGTAATGGTGGTTCCCAGGTCCGAGGCGACCTGTCCCGTCCACAATCTCAAGAAGTCCGGATTGCGATACAGGGCAGGTGAACTCACTGTTCCTCGATGGGATGAACCAGCGCCAGGAACTCGACCGGCCGGGCGTGCGCCGGCCGTTCCCCACGCTGGGCCAGGCGCTCCCGGTAGCGACCGACCAGCGCCCCGATCTCCTCGCTCAGCTCCTGGGCCTCTTCTTGGGTCACCCACCAAATGGTCTGCGACACACCGGCAATATCGGTCCACTCGTCCTCGGGCCGCCGTTGCCACTGTCGGTGCCGCTCCGTGGCCCGCTGGATGACGACGTCCGTAAGCACCTCGGCGGCCGCGTCCTTCTCCCTGTCCGTGCCCGCCGGGCCGGTGGTGAAGCTGACCTGGGTTGTCCGCCACGGTCGGGCTCGCCCGGACGTGGCCACGTCGTCGGCCTCCTCGACCCAGCCGTACTTGGCCAGCTGTCGGAGGTGGAAGGAACAGTTGGACGGGCTTTCGCCGGCGTGCTCGGCTCAGCCGCGGTCGTGCAGGGTGATCTGGTAGCCGTCGAGGTCGGCGAAGGTGAACGTGCGGCCGAACGGGCCGTCGATCGGGGCGGACACGATGGTGCGGCCGTCGGCGGCCAGTGCGTCGTGGATGTCCTGGACGTCGGTGGCGTGCATCCAGATGGCCGCGCCGATGCCGGGCTGGGGGATCGCGTCGAGGTCGGTGCCCGGGACGAGGTCGCGGAGGGCGAAGGCGATCGGCTTGGTCTCGAACACGACGGCGTGCGGGGGGCCGGCCGGGGAGCGGACGAGTCCGAGGTACTGCTCGTAGAACGCCTGGGCGGCATCGAGATCGCGGACCTGCAGCGAGATGAAGTCGGGACCGGTGACGGCCATGGTGGGGCTCCCTTGGTTTGATGTCAGGTTCCTGACACATCGAAGCTATGTCAGACTCCTGACATGAGTCAAGGCGGAGCAGGGGTCGACCTGGAGGCGTCCGTGGGCTACGCGCTGAAGGAGGCGTCCAGTGCCCTTCGCGCGGCGATGGAGGAAGTTCTGCGTCCGTTGGGGATGAACGTGACGCACTACTCCTGCCTGGAGCTGCTGGCCCAGCGCCCGGGGCTGTCGAACTCCGAGCTGGCCCGGGGCGCGTTCGTCACCCGGCAGACGATGAACGTGCTGCTGCAGGCCCTGGAGCGGGACGGCTCCGTGACCCGGCCGACCGCGGCACCGGTCGGCCGGGCCTTGCCCACGCAGCTGACGGACCATGGCCGGCAGCAGCTGGAAAAGGCGACTGCGGCAGTGCGATCCGTTGAACTTCGGATGCTCGGCGGCCTCACTCCAACGGAGCAGACCACCGTGTTCCGGGTCTTGCAGCAGATGACGCAGTCGCTGCGCGACCTGCCCCAGGGCTGAGCGGGATCCGGCTCAGCGGATCTCGGTAACCGATCGGGCAGCCGCCAGGAGCGCGCCGGAGACGACGGCCTGGGTGGCGGCCTCGATCTCCGGGGCGAGGAAGCGGTCCGGGCCGGGGCCGGGAACGGTCTCGCGCAGGGTGGCGAGCACGGCGCCGGTGGCCGGGCCGGCCGGCAGCGGCGCGCGCAGGTCCAGGCCCCGGGCGCTGGTGAGGATCTCGATGGCGACGACCCGGGCCAGGCCGTCCACGGCCCGGCGGAGCTTGCGGGCGGCGGCCCAGCCCATCGAGACGTGGTCCTCCTGCATGGCCGAGCTCGGGATCGAGTCGACCGAGGCGGGCACCGCGAGGCGCTTGAGCTCGCTGACGATCCCGGCCGAGGTGTACTGGGCGATCATCAGGCCGGAGTCGACGCCGGCGTCGTGGGCCAGGAAGGCGGGCAGGCCGTAGCTGCGGGCCGGGTCGAGCAGGCGGTCGGTGCGGCGCTCGCAGATGCCGGCCAGGTCGGCCACCGCGATGGCGAGGAAGTCCAGGACGTAGGCGACCGGGGCGCCGTGAAAGTTGCCGTTGGACTCGATCCGGCCGTCCAGGGTGACGACCGGGTTGTCGATGGCCGCGCTCAGCTCGTTCCCGGCGACCCGGGCGGCGTGCGCGAGGGTGTCCCGCCCGGCCCCGTGGACCTGGGGCGCGCAGCGCAGCGAGTAGGCGTCCTGGACCCGGGTGCACTCCGGGCCCTTGTGGCTGGCCACGATGGGGGAGTCGGCCAGCATCCGGCGGATGTTCCCGGCGGCGACGGCCTGGCCGGGCTGGGGGCGCAGGCGCTGCAGGTCGTCGGCGAACACCGCGTCGGTGCCGAGCAGGGCCTCCACGCTCATCGCGGCGGCGATGTCGGCGGTGGCGTAGAGGGTGGCCAGGTCGTCCAGGGCCAGGACCAGCATGCCGAGCATGCCGTCGGTGCCGTTGATCAGCGCCAGGCCCTCCTTCTCGGAGAGGGCCACGGGCTCCAGGCCGGCCTCGGCCAGGGCCTCGGCGGCCGCCAGCACCCGGCCGTCGGCTGTGCGGACCTCACCCTCGCCGGTGACGGCCAGGGCGCAGTGGGCCAGCGGGGCCAGGTCTCCCGAGCAGCCCAGCGACCCGTATTCGTACACGACCGGGGTCAGGTCGGCGTTGATCAGGCCGGCGTAGGCCCGGACGGTGGAGGAACGGACGCCGGTCCGTCCGGTCATCAGGGTGGAGAGGCGCAGGAACATCAGGGCCCGGACGACCTCGGTCTCCACCGGCGCGCCGCTGCCGGCTGCGTGCGAGCGGATCAGGCTGCTCTGGAGCCGGGCGCGGGCTTCGGTGGGGATGAAGGTGTTCGCCAAGGCGCCGAAACCGGTCGAAATGCCGTAATGCGGCTCGACATCCTCGGCCAGGGCGTCGATCCGGGCGCGGGAGGCCTCGACCGCCTCGAGGGCGGCCGGGTCCAGGACGATCCGGGCGCCGTGCCGGGCGACGGCTACTACGTCGGTGATGGTTGCGGGCTCGGTACCGAGAGTGACGGAGTCCACCTGATCGGGCGCGTAAGTAGCTGTCATGGCGTTCATCTGACCTCAGACCACCCGGGCGGGGCAGGGGGCCAGGAGCATCCGGTGTCTAGGATGCTGGACATGGCCGGAACCGCTCCCGCGCCCACCGTCGACGCGGCGCTGCGCATCCTGTCGTTCCTGGCCACCCAGTCGGGCCCGGTCGCGGCGGCCACCCTGGCCCGGACGCTGCAGCTGCCGCGCTCCAGTGTCTACCGTCTGCTCGGGGTGCTCGAAGAGCGGGGATTCGTGCTCCGATACCCGGAATCGCGTCGCTACGGTCTGGGCATTGCCTCGTTCGACCTCGGCTCGGGGTACACCCGGCAGGAGCCGATCACCCGGCTGGGCCGGCCGGTCCTGGCGGCCTTGGTCGACCGGGTCGGTGAGAGCGGTCATCTGGCCGTCCTGAACGGAAGGGACGTCGTCTACTTGGCCGACGAACGCGCCCCCGGACGTCCGGTGCTGGTAACCGATGTCGGAGTGCGGCTTCCGAGTGCGCTCACGGCCAGCGGACGGGCCCTCCTGGCCGCCCTGCCCCGGGAACAGGTGCGGGCGCTGTTTCCGGACGCCTCGGCCTTCACGCCGAGAACGGGCCACGCGCAGTCGTACTCGCGCTTGAGGGCCGAGCTGGTCACCACCCGCGCCCGGGGGCATGCCGTCGAGAACGGAGAGATCGCCGAAGGGCTGGCGTCGGTGGCCGTGGCCGTGAAGGACCGGACCGGCTGGCCGGTCACGAGCCTGGCGATCACCTACGCCGAGGGCCAGGCCGACGAGGCGCGCCTGGTCGCCGAGGTGCACCGCCATGCCGAAGTGCTGCATCGTCGGCTCTACGGGTGATCGGACCCGGGACCGGCCACCCTGAGCAGGTGGCCGGCCCCTTCTGGGAAGCGGATCAGGCCTTGGCTCCCGGCACCTTGGCCCCGGCCCGGACGAACACCGGCATGGTCTGCAGCGTGGTGCTGACCTGAGCTGTCGTCCCGCCCGGGTACTTCTTGCCGGTGAAGTAGTCGGTCCAGCTGCTGCCCGGCGGGAACCAGACCGACGTCGTGGCGCTGGCTCCGGGGGTGGTGACCGGTGCTACGAGAAGGTCGGATCCGTAGAGGTATTCGGAACCGGCGGTGGCGTAGGCCGCCTGCTGGTCGGGGTAGGAAAGGTAGAGCGGCCGGGTGATCGGCGCGCCCGTCTGCTTGGCCTCCTGAGCGGCCTTGTAGGTGTACGACTGAAGCGTGCGGCGCAGCTTCAGGAACTTCTCGGCCGAGGCCTTCGCGTCGGTGCCGTACTGCCAGGGCAGCCGATCGCTGTGGTTGGAGTGCAGCCGGTCGATCGGCTGGAACGTGCCCAGTTGCACCCAGCGGGCGTACAGGTCGTCCGGCAGCTTGGTGCTCCCGGGCTCCGACCCCGGTTCTTGTAGGCCTCCGGTGTGGCCGCCGATGTCGTGGCTGACCGCGGCCAGACCCGTCGCCACCGACTCGCCCGGCGTGTAACCGACCTCCATCTGCAGGGTTTCCCAGTTGGAGGTGGTGTCCCCGGTGAAGTGCAGCGTGGTGCGCTTGTCGGCCCAGGGGCCGGTCGGGACCGCCACCGGGTTGCCGTATCCGCCCGCCTGCAACGAGCCGTAGGCCCGGCTGAAGGCGAATCCGTCGCGCGCGGCGTACTGCTGGTTGATCCACGCGTCCGGGGTGACGCCGGGCAGCGAGGACTGGGAGGCGTCACAGCACCAGTCCAGCCACCAGAAGTCCGGCCCCGTCTTGGTTTCCAGGCTGTCGTGCAGGCCGAGATAGGCGGCCAGCTGGTCCGGGTCGCCCCAGTCGAAGCTGTAGCAGTCCGCGCCGCCGTTGCAGCCGGTCCGCTGCAGCTTGCCCTTCGCGGTGGTCTGCGCCTGGGCGAACTTCGGGTCACTGCCGAGGATGCTCGGATGAATGTTCAGCGAGGTGTGCAGCCCCTGAGCGTGGGCCCAGGCGAAGAATCCTTCCGGATCGGGGAATTTCGTCGGGTCGATCGTCCATCCGTTCCAGCGGTCCGGCGTCTTGAAGTCGGTGTCCACCACCAGAACGTCCAGGGGGACGCCCTCGGACTTGAATCGGGGGACGATCGTCTTCTGGAAGTCGTCGGCGGTGCGGTCGTAATACTCCGCGTACCAGACCCCGTAGGCCCATTTCGGCAGCAGCAGCGTGGGTCCGGTCAGCTTGGAAAGATCGGCCAGGCCGGCGTTGTAGTCGTGGCCGTAGCCGAAAACGTAGCCGTCCTGGTAACCGCCCGAGTGGGCTGACCTTTGGGTGACCTTCTGGGTGGACGGGTTGTACAGGGCCGAGGCGGTGTCGTCGAGCAATGACCATCCGTCCTGATACAGCAGACCGGGGTTGGTCTTTGCGCTCCCGTTCACCCCGTCGAGCCCTCGCCGGTAGCCGCCGAGCGGGGCGTGCGGATCCAGGGTGGGGGACTTGGCGCTCGTGAAGGCGACCGTATCCAGGTTGATGTTGCAGCTGGCATCGGTTGGGCAACCGAGCTTTACGGTATTCGTACCAGCGGCCAAAGTGATTTTGACCATGGACGTTTGCCAGTAGTCCCAGCCGCTGGTGGGCGGAAGGCTGATGGTTGCGGTAGGAGCGTCCCCGGCTTGGAGGGTCATGGTGCGGGTTTGGATCGGCTGGCTGCCCGCCTGGCCGTTGGCGTACCGCACCTGGGCCCAGTAGGAGCCCGCCTTCGGCACGCCGGTCAGGGTCAGCGTGTCCGATGCGCCGGCTTGCTCCAATCCGGCGACGAAAGCCGTTCCGGAGTAGCCGTTGTGGTTGTCGGCCGTGGTCGCCCCACCGGCCAGCGTTCCACCGTCGGCCTCGCACACGGTTGCGAACCCGCAGGGCTGCGGGGCCGGTGGCGTCGGATCGGGGAAGGCCGCGCCAGTGGTCAGCACGGCCAGGCTGTCGATGTTGACGTCACCGGAATCCGCGCTGTTGCGGACCAGTGCAACCTCCTGGCGCCCAGCCTTGAGGGTGATAGGTACCTTGACCACGGCCCAGGTGTCCCAGGAGCCCGTGGGCGGCAGCCTGAACTGCTGGGCATTCGCGCCGTCGACCGTCGCCGAAAGCGTCCGTTCCACGTTCTGCCCGTCCCCGCCCTGCGCGTTGGCGTAGCGCACCGCGAGGTCGTAGGTACCGGCCTTATCGACGTTCACCGAGAAGCGCAGCGCATTACCCACTGCCTCGAACCCGGCCACGAAACCCTTTCCGGTGTAGCCCGAATGGTTCGTGGCGGAAGCGAGTCCCTGCAGCGAGAGATCCTCGGCCTCGCAGAGCTTCTGGGCGGCGCACTCCGGCGTGGCCTGCCCGGCCCAGGGACCGGCCTGCACGGTCTGGGCACCGGATTTCAGGCTCACCCGCAGGTTGTCGGCGCCGAAGGCCCCGGATCCGGTCCGGTAACGCAGCAGCACCTTGCCGGTGTCGATGCTCAGCCAGCCCCCGCTCGTGCTGGTGGTGAACCGGGGCGGTGCGAAGTCGTTGCGCCCGACCACGTTGAAGGTGCCGCCGTCGACGAACTTGGCGTCGCCCGCGTACTCGGTCCGGATCAGCGTGGGGGAGAGCACCTCGAACCGCGCCTTGCCCGAAATGACCGCAGATTTGCCCCCAGCCGCCCCCGCCGCCGCAGCCGGTGAGGTGCCGGCGAGGGCCAGGGCCGCCGAGAGCAGAGCCCCCACCGTGCCTGCCGCCACCCACTTCCGGAGCCGTCCGATTCCTGCTGCCTGCCGTGATCCTCTTTGACCGGGCACTATCGCTCCATCTCTCGGAGTCGACGAAAAGTGACAGCGCCATTGTCTCCCGCCGTCCACCGATCTCAGCGGGCGTCCGGGCATTGCCGATCCCGTTCACCGCAGTCCTTCCCACGCACCGGTCGTCCCTACGAACCCTTGGACACCCGCGCCAGGTACCCGGCCCAGATGTCGCCCGGATAGCTGTCACCGGTGATGTGCCGGTAGCGCCCGAAGCCTTCCATCCGCCGGAGGTTCCTGCCCTGAGGGGTCAACTGGTAGAGGGCCACGGCGGTGGACAGTTCCGGGGTGTAGCCGGCCATCCAGGCCGATCGGTAGCTGGAGGACGTGCCGCTCTGCACCGCCACCTCCTGGCCCACCCTGGACGCGTAGGACTCGGAGTTCAGTTCCGACGAGTTCCGCATCTTCGCCGGCGAGTCCTGCCCGTTCACCAGCAACCCCTTCCCGACCTCCCGGGTCACCGAGGCGGGAAAGACCCGGGTGCCGCGGGTGGCGTCCTCGGTCGTGGTCAGCACGGCTGCGCCGGAGCCGGTGTCGGTGATCGACTGCACCACGTACGTCTCATGCCGAACGCCCTGCGCCGCCAGGGTTGCGTACGCCTTCGCCACGCTGAGCGGATGCACCGAAGCCGCTCCCAGCACACTGCTCACCGCGCCGCTGATGCTCGCGCCCGGTGAGATACCGGCGGCGTAGAGATCTTTCCGGAACCGAGCCGTGCCCACCTTGGGGACCAGCGCGGCCAGTGCGGTGTTCGCGGACCAGCTGCCGGCTTGCGACAGGGAGATGGTTCCGTAGTTCCGGCCCCGGAAGTTGTCGATGGTCTCGCCGTCGATCCGGACCTCGGCGGGACCGGCCATCTCGGCGTCCAGCGGGAAACCGGCCTTCAGGGCCGTGACCACGATGAAGGGGGAGAAGGTGCCGGCTGCCTCGACGCTGTCCTGGGTGGCCGCGTTCTGCTGGCGTTCCAGGAAGTCGGGCCCACCGTAAAGGGCCCGGACGGCCCCGGTGCGGGGATCGACGGAAGCCAGGCCGACCTGCAGATTCTTCGGTAACCGGTGCGGCAGGGATGCTTCGACCGAGTCCTCGGCCGCGGTCATCAGATTCCGGTCGAAAGTGGTGACGATTCGATAGCCGTCGGTCCGGAAGGCCTCGTCGCTGAGGTGGAGCCTTCGTCGCACTTCCGACTCCACCATGGTCACGAGGTAGCCGGTCTGCCCGCCCAGCGCGCTGTCCGTGCGCGGGGCCCGGACCCTCGGGAACTCCTGGCCCGCTCGCTCGCCCGGCGACAGGGAGTGGCCGCGGACCATGGCGTCCAGCACCACGCCCCAGCGCCGCTGGGCCCGGGCCGCGGACGGCCCGCCGTCGGCCGGGTCGGAAGCCTCGGGCGCGTTGATGATTCCGGCCAGGAACGCCCCTTGCGAAACGCTGAGCCGGTCGGCATCGACATGGAAGTAGGCCTGGGCGGCGGACTGGATGCCGTAGGCCCCGCGCCCCCAGTAGATCGTGTTCAGGTACCCCTGGAGGATGTCGTCCTTGGACCTCTGCCGGTTCAGCTTCATGGCCAGGACCAGTTCGGACGCCTTGCGGCCGAGGCTGTGCTCCCGCCGGTCGTAGAGGTTCTTCACGTACTGCTGGGTGATCGTGGAGCCACCCTCCGAGCTGCCCCGGGCCGTGCTGATCGCTGCCCGGGCAATGGAGCTCACCCGGAAACCGTGGTTTTCGTAAAAGGTGTCGTCCTCGGCCGCCAGCACGGCGTTCCGCACCGGTCCGGGCACTTTCGCGAGCGGGACGTCCTCCCGGTCCAGTGGGCCCACCCGAGCCATCACCTCACCGTTGGAGTAGGTGATCACCGCGGCCTGGGCGGTCGCCGCGGCATCGGCCTCCGGGACCTTGACCCGCTGGTAGATCACGATGAACGTGATCACCAGGGCCACGATCAGGATTCCGGTGCTGACGGCCAGCCGGATCAGCCATTTCACCCACCGGCGTCGTCGCGGGGTGGTTCTGGGCGATGGCTTTGTGTTCTCGGTGTTCTCCCCTTCGGACGGTGGTTCGGGCAGGGGCGGCGCGATCTCGGCTTCCACAACCGGAGAGCCTCTCGGGCGAATGTCAGGATGCGGTCAAGACGCGGTGATGTCATCAAGTGACATGGCCGTGCTACGGTCATGTCACCTAATGACATCACCGCGAAGGGCGGCACCATGGCGACTGCACGGCGCATCCAGTACCACCAGTACGGCGGGCCCGAGGTCCTGCGGCTGGAAGGCTTCGAGCCCGCGCGCCCGACCGGCCACCAGGTCCTGGTGAGGGTGAAGGCTGCGGCGGCGAACCCGATGGACTGGGGGATTCGCCAGGGCGGGCTGAAGATGATGACCGGCAAGGAGTTTCCCCGGGGTCTGGGGCACGACCTGGCCGGGATTGTGGAGGCGGTCGGCAGCGAGGTCACCCGGTTCCGGGTCGGCGACGAGGTGTTCGGCGGGGCCGGTCTCAAGGAATCCGGCGCTTTCGCGGAGTACGTCGTGACCGGAGAGAACTGGCTGGTGAAGAAGCCGGCGCAGGTTTCCTGGGAGGAGGCCGCGGCGATCCCGGTCGCCGCCGGCACCGCCCACCAGGCCCTGGTCACGCACGGCCGATTGCGGTCCGGGCAGAGCGTGTTCGTGACCGGTTGCCTCGGCGGGGTGGGGCGGGCCGCCACTCAGATCGCCCAGATGCTGGGGGCCACCGTGGGCGGCAGTTGTCGCGACACCGCCGCGCAGGAGGCACGGGCCCTCGGTATCGCCCCGGTCGTCAGCTTCGAGTTCGACGCCAAGCAACTCCAGGGTCAGTTCGACCTCGTCCTGGACACCGCCGACGCCCTTTCGCCACGCCAGGCCCGCACCCTGATCAAACCTGGGGGCAGGATTCTCGATATCCAGCCCACCAAGGCCAAATTCGTCCGCAGCGCCCTGCCCGGATCCTTCACCGTGGTCGTCGGCAAACCGGTCGTCGCCGATCTCGAAGCGCTCGCCCGGGCCGCCGAGAACGGGGACCTACGGATGCCGATCGCCCGCACCGTGCCTCTGCGCGACGCGATCGAAGCGCTCACGGAACTCGAGCTTCAGCACACCCCAAAGGGCGGAAAGCTGGTCGTCATCAACGACTGACCACCCCTGGCACCGGGCGTCCTTGCTCGGTGGGGTGATGCCTCGTCGTACCGTGCACCAGTTGGGCCAGCAGGGTCAGGGCCTGGGCGGACGCCGATCCGACGGGTGCCGTGCAGGTCACCAGGATCTGGTCGGGGCTCTGCAGGGCCCGCAACGACTGCTGGGTCACGGTCAGCGCTCCGACCAGAGGGTGCTGCAGTTCGTAGTCGGCCGTGGCGCAGGGCTGCACCCGGTGGTCCCCCCAGAGCCGGGCGAAGTCGGGACTGCTCATCGACAGGTTGCCGATGAGCTGGGCCAGCAGCGGGTCCTCGGGGTGTCGCCCGGCGACCAGGCGCAGGTTGCCGACCACGGCCCGGGCCTTGACCGGCCAGTGGTCGCCGTACAGCTCCCGGTTGTGCGGATCGGTGAAGATCAGGTCGGCCATGTTCGGCCGGGTCTCCCGGGCCGCGGGGGCGGCGAGGTCCACGTCGCCGGCCAGCAGGGCGTGCCCCATCGGGTTCCAGGCCAGGACATCGGAGCGGCGGCCCATGACCAGGGCGGGCACATCGCCCAGGACGGCGAGGAGGTCGGCCAGGGCCGGGTCGACGTGCTCGGCCGGGGGACGCTTCACGGCCGTGCGATGGCGGGTGCCGGCCGCCAGGGCGGTCAGGTGAAGACGCTCGGCATCGGTCAGACGGAGGGCGCCGGCAATGGCGTCGAGCACCTCGGGAGAGGCGTTACGCGACTGACCCTGCTCCAGACGGGTGTAGTACGAGGCGCTCACCCCGGCCAGCAGCGCCAGTTCCTCGCGCCGCAGACCCGTTACCCTGCGGCGCTCGCCGTAGGTGGGCAGACCGACGTCCTCGGGGCGGATGCGGGCCCGCCAGGCCTGCAGGGCCTCACCCAGCGGGCCCGGGGAACTGGTGCTCATGCGCCCAGTCTGCGACCCGGGGCGCGATCGTGCCTATCCCTGTCAGGGGTACCCACCCCTCAGAGGCAGCCGCTCGTCTCTTTTAGCTAGACACCTTTACTTATTAGGGCGCACGGTGGCCGGACGTGCTCCTGAGCGCGTAGATCACCCTGACTTGATCCGCCTCCAGCGGCCGGTGCCGGTCGCTGATCCCTGACGAGGTGAACTCCCCATGACCCATGCCCTTTTCCGGAGCCGATCCGGGCTCCGATCCGCTCTGATCGGTGTGCTGGTGGCTGTCTTGGCCGTCGCGTACGCGATCATCACCACCAGTTCGGCCCATGCGGCCGCCACCCCGCTGTCCCAAGGCAAACCGGCCACCGCCTCATCCACCGAGAACGCCAGCTTCCCGGCCTCCGCGGCGGTCGACGGCGATCCGGGTACCCGCTGGTCCTCGGCGTTCAGCGACCCGCAGTGGCTGCAGGTCGACCTCGGCGCCACCGCGTCGATCACCCAGGTCGTCCTGAACTGGGAGGCCGCCCGCGCCGCCACGTTCCGGATCCAGGTCTCCGCCAACGGCACGACCTGGACCGACGCGACGCCCGTGACCAACGGGGTCGACGGCACCCAGACCCTGACGGTGAACGCTTCAGGTCGCTACGTGCGGATGTCCGGGCTGACCCGGGCCACCGCCTACGGCTACTCGTTGTGGGAGTTCCAGGTCTTCGGTACCGGTGGTGGCACCACTCCGCCGACGGGTGGCACCGGCGCCGGTCAGATGCCCGACTCGTTCTGGGGCGACACGACCGGCATCCCGGCCGCCCGCAACGTCCTGGAATTCCAGATCCTGAACCGCACCAACGGGGCCTACCCGGACAGCCAGGTGTACTGGAGCTTCAACGGGCAGACCCATTCGATCGCCGAGCAGCCGTTCTTCGACATGCCGGCCAACAGCTCCGGCCGGATGTACTTCTACCTCGGCTCACCCACCAGCCAGTACTTCGACTTCATCGAGTTCACCATCGGTGCCGCCCAGTTCAACGGCAACACCACCCGGGTGGACGCGTTCGGCCTGAAGCTGGCCATGCGACTGCACAACCACGACGGGTCGACGCAGCAGGTGGGGGAGGACTACCCGACCTTCATCCAGAGCCGCCAGGCCACCCTGAACGCGTTCCAGTCCGAGGTGCCCACCGAGTTCAAGCACCTGGCCACCGCCACCGCTCCCTACCGGATCCTGGCGCCGGGCAGTGACGCCGCCTTCCGGCCCGGCGGTCAGTACCAGAACTACATGTCCAGCTACGCCTCCTCGGTCGGCGTCAGCGCCACCACTCAGGAGATCTTCGGCTGCAGCGGCGCGACTCTCGCCGCCAACGCCGCTCTGTGCGCAGCCCTGAACCGGCACACGGCCGATCTGCCCGCCGCCCAGCAGCAGACGGTCAGCAACTTCTACCGGGCCGCCCCCGCCAACTACTACGCCAAGTTCTGGCACGACCACGCCATCGACCACCTCGCCTACGGCTTCCCCTACGACGACGTGGCCGGGCAGTCCACCTACATCTCGCACGCCAACCCGCAGTGGATCCAGATCGCCGTCGGCTTCTGAACCGGGGTGTCCCGCCCCACTGAGGGGCGGGACACCGTCGGCGAAGTCAGTGCGCCCGGTCGTGAGCGAAGCGGTGATGTGAGCGGTACCAGGCGTCGAACTTCTCCAAGGGCAGGGGCGGGGTGAAGAGATAGCCCTGAGCCACGTCGCATCCGTAACCGCCGAGGGCATTCAGCGCGTCGGCGGTCTCGACCCCTTCGGCCACGATGGTGAGCCCGAGGTTGTGACCCAGTTCGACGACGCTCCGGACAATGGTGGCGTTGGCCGGGTCCTCGGTCATCGTGGTCACGAAGGAGCGGTCGATCTTCAGTTCGTGCAGCGGCAGGGTCTTCAGCTGGCTCAGGCTGGTGTACCCGGCGCCGAAGTCGTCGATCGAGATCTGGATGCCCAGTTCGCTGAGCTCGCGCAGCAGCCGGGCGGCGCGGGTCTGCTCGGTCATGATGGCCGACTCGGTGACCTCGAGGTGGAGCAGCGCGGCGGGCAGCCGGTGGCGGGTCAGCAGGGCGGACACCACCTCGGGGAGATCACTGTCGAGCAGGTTGCGGGCGGACAGGTTCACCGCGACCGGGATGTCCTGCCCGCCCTGATGCCACTGGCCGGCGCAGGCGATGGCCTGGTTGAGCACGTACCGGGTCAGCGGGCCGATCAGGCCGGTGTGCTCGGCCAGCGGGATGAAGCTGTCCGGTGGGATGACCCCCTTCTCCGGGTGGTGCCAGCGCAGGAGGGCCTCGACCCCGACCACCGCGATGCGGGACGGATCGTTCGTCCCGGAATCGGGTTTTTTCGGCGAATACGTGCCGTCGATGGCAACTTTGGGTTGGTAGTAGAGGGTCAGTTCGTCATGGTTCAGCGCTCGGCGCAGGTCGCCGAGCAGGCCCAGGCGGGCGGGCGCGGAGGCCGCGGCACTGCGCTGGTACACGGACAGGCCGAGCCCGTGGGTCTTGGCGGTGTACATGGCGGCGTCGGCGTACTGCTGGAGCTGGGCGGCGTCGCGTCCGTGCTCCTGGGAGTGGGCCAGACCGATGCTGGCCTCGATGTCGATGGTGATCTCGTCCACGGTGAACGACGTCTCGAGGATCTTGGTGATCCGGTCCGCGATGCCGGTGGCCTCCTCCAGGCCGCTGACCTCCGGGAGCAGGACCGCGAACTCGTCCCCGCCGAGCCGGGCGATCGTGTCGCCGAGCCGGACCACGCTCTGCAGCCGGGCGGCCACCTCGACCAGGAGCCCGTCCCCGTAGTGGTGCCCGAAGGTGTCGTTGACCTCCTTGAACCGGTCGAGGTCGATGATCAGGACGGCGAGCTGGCTGTTCGCCCGGTCGCCGGCCCGCAGGGCCTGGCCCACCCGGTCCTGGAACAGGGTCCGGTTCGGCAGCCCGGTGAGCGAGTCGTGCAGCGAGGCCCGGACGGCCTGGGCGTGATGGGCCACCAGCAACTGGGACTGTCGGCGGGAGATCAGGGCCATGGCCGCGATCAGGGCCGTGGCCGCGACGAAGGCGATCGGCATCAGGTGCCGGTTCAGGCGCTGCGCCTGCTTGAGCCGGCTCAGCGCGGCGGCGGCCGAGGCGTGCCTCTCGTCGGCCGCCCGGGTGACGCTGGTCTCGATGAACCGGTAGAAAGGCTCGACCTGCTCGGCGTCAAGTTTCGCCAGGGTGTCCGGGTCGTCGTTGGGCAAGGCGGTGAACAGGCGGTCGGCGGCCTGGACGTACTGGCGGTGGTCATCCAGGACGGACCGGGCGATCTTCCGGTCGACGGCACCGCCGTCGCGGCTGACCTGGTTCAGTGCCGTCACGAGATCATCCGTCGCCTGCCGGTACTCGTCCTTGACCTCGGCGCTGGGCTGAAGGAGGTACGCCCGTTGCAGGGACTGCTCCAGGGCAACGGCCGTGGCGGCGTCCTGGTAGTCGTCCGCCAGCTGCTGGGCCACCCCTACCCGGGCCGCGGCATGGCTGGTGACCTGCGAGCACCAGAGGCTGAAACCCCCAAAAGCCAGCAGAACCAGCAGGACGCCCCCGATCGCCTGCAGATTGCGGCGATAGGCCCCTTGGCCGGTCTTGTCCGCAGGATTCTCGCTGTCGTCCGCGTTCCTCGGTCTCCCCGGCGGCCGATTGCCCTTCATGGCCTCCCCGCCAGCCGAGCGCTTCTTGAAGCCTCATATCGGCGCGAGCGGATCGGCCCTTGATGCCTGCGGTCGCCCCTCGACCCGCCTCACGTATTCAGGTGATGGAACGAACGCGGTCGCCATGGTGCGATCCCGCCCTGACCACGTGAGCCACCCGAATCGTCTGAGCCACGTGAACCGTCCGCCCCGCCCGAGGAGCCCACCATGCCGATGATCGACGTGTACGCAACGGCCGGAACTTTCACCGACAAGCACCAGCTGGCGATCGACCTGGCGACCGCGGTCAAGGAGATCGAGAAGGTGCCGGACATCGCCATGTTCCGGAAGAACACGGCTGCCTTCGTGCATGAGCTGCCCGAGGACGCGATCGCCAACCTCGACGGGGAGAGCGCCTACGTCCGCGTCCAGGTGCTCACCAACGCCGGGGCACTGAACCGGGAGCAGCAGCTCGAGGTCGTTCAGCGGCTGACCGCGGTCGTCGCCTCCGCGGGCGGCGATCCGTCACTGGCCGAGCGGACCTGGGTGCTCCTCACCGAGGCTCCGGAGGGCGGCTGGGGACTGTGGGGGCACGCGCACACGAACGGTGAACTGGTCCAGGCCGCCCGCCAGGCCCTCGCCCAGGGCTGACGCCGCCTGGCCGGCTCAGCCGGGAAGGTAGCGGATGGCGAGGTTTCCGTCCGCGGTGTCCTGACGGACCTCGGCCCGCACCCCGTAAACGTCCTCAATCAAAACCGGTGTGAGGACATCCTTCGCCGACCCGCCGGCCACTACCCGCCCGGCCTTCAGCACCAGGAGATGGTCGCAGAACATCGCCGCCAGGTTCAGGTCGTGCAGGGCGATCACACTGGTCAGCGGCAGGTTGCGGACCAGGGCGAGAAGGTCGAGCTGGTACCGGATGTCGAGGTGGTTGGTCGGCTCGTCGAGCAGCAGTTCGGCCGGTTGCTGGGCCAGGGCCCGGGCGATCTGGGTGCGCTGGCGCTCGCCGCCGGACAGCGTGCGCCAGGGGCGGCGGCGCAGCTCCGCCAGGCCGGCCTGACGGATCGCCTCGTCCACGGCGGCGGCGTCGGTGGGGGACGGGACCGCCCAGGCCTGCCGGTGCGGGATCCGGCCGAGGTGGACGACCTCGTCCACGGTGAGGTCGACCTCGGTGTCGGCGTGCTGGTCGACCACGGCGATCCGGCGCGCGACCTGCCGGCGGGACACACTCGGCAGCGGTCGGCCGTCCAGCAGCACCACGCCGCCCGCCGTGCGCCGCACACCGGACAGCAAGCGCAGCAGGCTGGACTTGCCGGAGCCGTTCGGGCCGAGAAGGCCGACGGTGGAACCCGGTTCGGGAGTGAGGGACACCCCGTCGACGACCAGGGCGCCCCCGGCCCGCCAGCTGACTTCCCGGGCTTCCAGGCTCATCGCCGCCGCCAGAGAATCAGGGCGAAGGCGGGGACACCGACGAGCGAGGTGACCACGCCGACGGGCAGTTCCTGCGGGGTGACGGCGGTGCGGGCCACGGTGTCCACCCAGACCATGAAGACGGCTCCCACCAGGGCGGTGGTCGGGAGGAGCCGGCGATGGCCGGGGCCGACGACGGCGCGGGCGGCGTGGGGGAGGACCAGGCCGACGAAGCCGACTGCACCGACGCTGCTGACCAGGACCGCGGTCAGGAGGGCGGTGATGGTCAGCAGGATCAGCCGGGTCCGCACGACGGCGATGCCGAGCGCGGCGGCGGCGTCCTCGCCGAAGGCGAACGCGTCGAGGGCGGGAGCCAGCCCGAGGCAGGCCAGCATCCCGACCGCGAGCACGACCGTGCACCGGACGACGTCTCCCCAGTCGGCGCCGCCGAGCGAGCCGAGCAGCCAGAAGAGCACGCCCCGGGTCTGTTCCGGATCGGCCGAGGTGATGACCACGAACGAGGTCAGGGCGGAGAAGAGCTGGGTGGCGGCGACCCCGGCCAGGATGACCCGGTCCGGAGTACCGCCGGCGAGGTGGGCCAGGGCCAGGACGAGCACGAAAGCGAGCACCGCACCGGCAAAGGCACCGCCGGACAAGGTGATCGCGCCTGAGCCGACGCCGAGGATCGCCACCAGCACCGCGCCGGTGGACGCGCCGGAGGAGATACCCAGGACGAACGGATCGGCCAGGGGGTTGCGCAGCAGGGATTGCATGATGGCTCCGCACAGGGCCAGCCCGGCTCCGACGGCGGCGGCCAGCAGGCAGCGCGGCAGTCGCAGTTCCCAGACGATGCCGTCCTTGATCGGCGTGGTCCGGCGCGGTCCGCCGTGCAGGTGCGTCCAGACGGTCTGACCCACTTCCCCGACGCTCAGATGGGCGGGGCCGATGGTCACCGCCACCGCGATCGACAGGACCAGCAGCACCAGCCCGGCCAGCCAGAGCAGGGCGGTTCCGCGCGGACCCAGGCGAGTCGCATTCACTTCACGGCCAGGTGCGGCGAGTCCCCGGTCACTGGACCACCCCGAGGCTTTTCAGGCCCTTCGCGAGCTGCTCGATACCCATCACGTTGCGCACCGACGGGTCCATCGTGGTGCCGGTCAGGATGATGTAGCGCTTCTTCTTCACCGCGGTCAGCCGGCTGGCCACCGGGTCGGACTCCAGGAACCTGATCTTGTCGGCGGCGCTGTCACCGTCACCTCCGCGCTCCAGGTCGGCCAGCACCAGGACGGTCGGATCCCGGTCCAGGATGCTCTCCCACCCGGTCTCCGGCCAGAGCTGCTGGCTGTCCTCGAAGGCGTTCTGCGCACCGATCGCCCGGGTCATGATTCCCGGTGCGCCACAGCAACCGGCGATGTAGGGAGTCCTGGTCCCGGCGTACCACCAGGCCAGGGTGACGTTCTCGGCACCGAGGTCGGTGGTGGCCTGGGCCGCGCGGGTCTTCAGCGACTGCACCAGCTGGGCACCGCGGTCCGGAACGCCGAACAGTTCGGAGACGTCCCCGATCTCGCTGTACAGGTCGTCCAGAGTCAGGGCGTCCTGCTGTTCGGCGTCCTGGCCACCGCACTCGCTCGGCGACTGATACGTCGGAATGCCGAGCTGGGTGAACTTCTCGCGGTCGGCAATCCCCTCGGACGTGAATGTGTAGTCGAAGGTCGCGTAGACGAAGTCGGGGTCCTTGTCGAGAACGGTCTCGAAGGAGGGGAACTCCTTGTCGAACGCCGGCACGCCCGCCAATTGCGCTTTCAGCTCGGGCAGGACCTGGTTGTCGCTGAGCCCGACGCCCGCCATCCGATCGGCCAGGCCCAGGCTGAGCAGCATCTCGACCGCGGGCTGATTGATCGCCACGGCGCGCTCGATCGGCTTCCCGACCATGACCGTGGTGTCGCAGTTCTTCACGCCGATCCCGGGTGCCGAGGAGGCCGATAAGCCGCTCCCGCAGGCGGCCAGGAGCACGGCCGAGGTCAGCATGGCCAGGGGCAGGGTGGCTCGAGAAGGGAACAACACAGGTCCTTTTCATCCGGCAGGCTCGAACGCGAAGCCCGTGAGCGGTGACGACCACGGCGGGGGACCGTGGGCCAGCAGGTCTTCGGGCTCGAGATCGACCGGCCGGAGCGCCTTCCCAGGCTCATCGCCCAGTGGCAGTGCTCCGTCCGTCCCTCTTACCGCTGCGCGTCAGCTCCGGATTCCCACCGGATTCCCTGACCCGTTTCCGGGTGCGACTGGCATCCGCACGCTAACACCCACCGAGTGGCTCACAGCGCGAATGTGACCCAGGCAACCGCGTCCGTCCGTCCCGTGCGCTACGTTAGTTATTGCAAAGACTTCGCAATAGGAGGATGACGTGGCCGATTACGCCCTGCCCGACCTGCCCTACGACTACTCCGCTCTGGAGCCGTACATCTCCGGCACGATCATGGAACTGCACCATTCCAATCACCACAACGCCTACGTGACCGGCGCGAACACGGCGGTCGAGCAGTTCGCCGAGGCCCGCGACCAGAGGGCGTTCGGTGCGCTGGGCACGCTGGCGAAGAACCTCGCGTTCCACCTGGCCGGGCACGTCAACCACTCGGTGTTCTGGCCCAACATGTCCCCGGACGGCGGTGACCGGCCCACTGGCGACCTGGCCGCCGCGATCGACGAGTTCTTCGGCGACTTCGATGCTTTCCAGGCTCACTTCACTGCGAACGCCCTGGGCATCCAGGGGTCGGGGTGGTCGATCCTGACCTATGACGTGCTCGCCAAGCGGCTCTACATCGTGCAGCTGTACGACCATCAGGGCAACGTGGCCACCTGCATGGTGCCGTTGCTGATGCTGGACATGTGGGAGCACGCGTTCTACCTGCAATACACCAGCGACAAGGCCAGTTACGTGAAGAACTGGTGGAACATCGTCAACTGGGCCGATGTCGATGCCCGGTTCCGGCGGGCGACGAGCCAGACCGCTGGGCTGATCGTGGCCTGACCGGCCAGGTGAGCGCAGTTCATCCGCTCTGAACGGCGAGAGGGAGTCTCAGGGTGACCGCGGTGCCTACGCCCGGTGTGCTGCGGGCGGTGAGGGTGCCGGAGTGGGCTTCGGCGATCTGCCGGGCGATGGACAGGCCGAGGCCGCTTCCGCCGGTGGCGCGGGTGCGGGAGGGGTCGGCCCGCCAGAACCGGTCGAAGATCCGCGGCAGGTCCTCGGGTTCGATGCCGATGCCGGTGTCCTCGATCGTGACCGCCACGAAATCGGTTTCGGCCCAGGTCTTCAGGGTGACCGTTCCGCCGGAGGGGGTGTAGCGGATGCCGTTGGAGACCAGGTTGCCGACCAGTTGGCGGATGCGTACGGGGTCGGCGAACACGGTCGGCAGGTTGTCGGGTGCTTGGACGTCGAGTTTGACGCCGGCGGTGTGGGCGGCGCTGTGGTGGGCGTCCATGACCTGGAGCAGGACGTCGCGCAGGTTGGTCGGGGCCGGGTGCATGCGCAGCGTGCCGGCGTCGGCCTCGGCGAGGTCGGCCAGGTCCTGGACGATGTGCTGCAGGATCAGGGCCTCTTCGTGGAGGAGGTCCACGAGCTGGGTGTCGGTGCGGGTGAAGCCGTCCTGGGCGGATTCCAGCCAGCTGCGGATGTTGGTGAGGGGGTTACGCAGTTCGTGGGCGACGTCGCCGACCATCTCCCGGCGCTGCGCCTCGGCCCGGTCACGACGTTCCGTGGCCTGGTTGAGAGCGGCTGAGAGGTAAGAGATCTCGTCCTTGCCGGAGACCGGGACACGTTCCTGCCGGGCGGCGCCCTCGGTGAGGGCGCGCAGCGGCCGGATCAGGCGGCGGCCGAGGAGGGCGGTCACCAGGGTGGTCACCAGGAGCACGGCGAACGCGGTGCCGGCGATCTGCTCGACGTTGGCCCGGGTCAGGCTGAAGGTGACACGGGAGCGGCCGGTGCTGGGGTCGGTGACGTAGAGCTGGACCGGGCTCGCGACGTAGTCCCGCAGTTGCGCCCGGCGGGAGGTGACCAGGCAGGTGGACGCGCGTCCGGCGCCGTCCAGGGTCCAGGAGCCGGTTCCGTCGGGGTACTTGAACGGGGCTACCTGGAAGTCGATCCCGACCGACGTCCCGTACTCGCGCGGCAGCTTGAGGCACCGGTTGACCCGGGTGGAAAGGTCGTCCAGAGCCTTCTTCTCGGCGGGCAGAACGGGCATCGTGATCTTCTCCTGGCACCGCTTGACCACCTGCTGCCCGATCTCCGCGTCGCCCCCCGTCGTCGCCACGACGTCCGGCCGGCCGCTGGGCCGGGTCTCGACCTGGACCCCGACCCCCCAGCTCTGGGCGCAGATCTCCACGTCTTTCGCGACCTTGAGCAGCCGCGCGGACTGGGCCTTGGTGAGCGCATAGGGCCCCACCGCGCGGTCGTCGATGCTGTCGGTGCCACCGGTCAGGCTCAGGCCGAGGTGCAACGGGTCGATGGTCGCCGCGGCCGGTCCCGGGCCTCGGGGCGTCGCGGCCGCGGGCCCGGTGGCGGAGTCGCCCATCAGCAGTCCGTCGCTGTCGGTGAGGGTGATCCGCCGGTCCAGCGTCCGGGCCTCCAAGGTCAGCATGGATTGCGCACCGGACCAGTCCCGATGCGTGGCCGCATAGCCGGTGAGGGCCACGTAGAGCGCCTTCTCGTCGGCCAGCGACCGCCCCTGCTGCTGGGTGATCGCCTGGGTGGCGGTGCGGGTGACCAGCCAGGCGGTGGCGGCCACGGCGAGCACCGCGATCAGCACCGAGGTCACCAGCAGGCGCAGGAAGAGGCTGTGGCGCAGCGGGACCTGAGGGCTCATTCCGGGCTCACTCGTCGCTCATCCGGTAGCCGACGCCGAACACCGTCTGCAGGTAGTCCGGACGCCGGGCATCGGCCTCGATCTTGCGGCGCAGGTTCATCACGTGCACGTCGATGGTCCGCTCGGTCGAGCTGCGGTCCAGACCGCGGGTGTGCACCAGGAGCTGGGCGCGGGTGAAGACCCGGCCCGGCTGGGCGGCGAGCGCGGCCAGGATGGCGAACTCACCGGGCGTGCACTCGACCGACCGGTCACCGATGGTCACCTGGCGGCGATCGGGAGTCACGGTGAGGTCCCGGATGCGGTGGACCCGCTCAGGGGTGGGCGTGGCCGTCGTCCGGCGTAACAGGGTGCGGACCCGGGCGGTCAGCTCGCGGGGGCTGTAGGGCTTGGTCAGGTAGTCGTCCGCGCCCATGTCCAGACCGGTCAGCAGGTCCTTCTCGGTGCTGCGGGCGGTCAGCACGAGGATCGCCAGGTCGGACTCGGCGCGCAGGGTGCGGCACACCGTCAGGCCGTCCAGGCGGGGCATCATCAGGTCGAGCACGAGCAGGTCGGGCCCCAGCCGCCGGGTCACCTCCAGCGCGCTGATCCCGTCCCGGACCAGGGTGATCTCGTGGCCGGCGGCGGTCAGGTACTGGCGCACCACCTCGGCCTGCCGCGGGTCGTCCTCGGCCACCACCACATGAGCGCACACAAGGGGCATCGTAGGAGGCCGGGACCCGGATCACGGGGCTGCGGCCCGGAACCTCACAACTTCCTGAAGAGTTGCCGGGAAGCTCGGGGCATGTTTCGGAAGTCCGACCGCTCGGCCGATTTCGGCGAGCCGGTTCCCAAGGCCCCCCGACCTGCCTATGGACGCTGGGGGGCCGGTGTCGTGCTGATCGCGGTGGTGTGCGCGGGTACGGTCGTGGTGCTCCGGCACAAGCCCGGCGAAACCGGTCCCTCGGCCGCGGTTCCGGCCGCGGCCACCGCCCGGATCGAGCGTCGCAGTCTCTCCACCAGCCAGAGTATCCCCGGCACAGTCGGTTTCGGGAAGCCCCGCGATCTGGGCGGGCAGGGCAGCGGGGTGGTCACCTGGCTCCCGCAGCCCGGATCTACGATCCGCCAGGGGCATCAGCTCTATCGGGTGGACGACCGTCCGGTGGCGCTGTTCTACGGTGAGCTCCCGCTGTACCGGGACATCGCGGGCAAGAATCTGGTCGGGCGCGATGTCGAGGTGATCGCCGCGAATCTCACGGCGATGGGGTACGACATCGGCTATCAGCCTTCCCCGGGCGCTCAGGTCACCGAGCACCTGGATGAGGCGGACCCGGCCCCCGACGACGGCGATGCCGGGACGACGGACAAGACGGCCGACAAGACGACCGAAAAGACGACGGACAAGGGGACGACCGGGGGCGCCAAGACCGACCGGGGGACGGCTTCCACGACCACCAGGACGGTCATCGTGCGCAGCGGCGAGGGCGTGCTCACCCCGAGCCTGAAGGCGGCGATCCGGCGCTGGCAGGAGGACCAGCATCTGGAGGAGACCGGAACCGTCCGGATCGGCGACGTGGTGGTGCAGGCCGGGCCGGTGCGGGTGGACTCGGTGGCCGTGCAGCCCGGGGCCGACGCCGGGCAGGCCCTGATGTCGGTCTCGGCGATCAAGAAGGTGATCAGCGTGGAGGCCGACGCCGACCAGGTGGGCGCCATGCACCGCGGTGAGAAGGTCAGCATCACCCTGCCCGACGAGTCGAAGGTCAAGGGCCGGGTCAGTTCCATCGGGAGCACAGTGACCAGTGACGACGGCGACGACACCAAGAAGGTGACGGTGACGATCACCCCGGACCGGCTGAAGGCGCTGTCCGGGATCGACTCGGCCGACGTCACGGTGGTGTTCGCCGGCACCACCCACAAGAACGTGCTGGCGGTGCCCGTGGAGGCCCTGGTCTCGCTGAACGAGGGCGGGTACGCGGTGCAGTTGCCCTCGGGTTCGCTGATCGCGGTCACCACGGACCTGTTCTCCGGCGGGATGGTCGAGATCCAGGGCGACGGGCTCGAGGACGGCGAGAGCGTCGTGGTGGCGTCGTGAGCAGGCCGGTTCTCGAGGTCCGCCGGGCCTCGATGGCGTACCCGGGTGGGGTGAGCGCGCTGAGGGCGGTGTCACTGACCATCCAGCCGGGCGAGCTCCTGGCCATCGTCGGGCCGTCCGGTTCGGGGAAGTCCACCCTGCTCAACATCATGGGCACGCTGGACCGGCCGACCGACGGGCAGGTGCTGATCAACGGTGAGGACGTCGCCCGGCTCGGGGACCGGGCGCTGTCCGCGCTGCGCGCCCAGGCCCTGGGCTTCGTGTTCCAGCACTTCCACCTCACCAACGGAGTCAGCGCCGTCGACAACGTCGCCACCGGACTCCTGTACGCCGGCGTACCCCGCCGCCGCCGTCGTCCATTGGCCCTGGAAGCCCTGGACCGCGTCGGCCTGGCCCACCGATCCGGGCACCGCCCCCACGAACTCTCCGGGGGCGAGAAGCAGCGCGTGGCCATCGCGCGGGCCCTGGCCAACCGCCCCTCCCTGGTGCTGGCCGACGAACCCACCGGGGCCCTGGACACCCGCAACGGCCAGGCCGTGCTGGACCTGCTGCACCGGCTGAACCAGGAAGGCACCACCATCGCCCTGATCACCCACGACCGGGACATCGCGGCCGCGCTCCCACGCCGGATCGAGATCCGCGACGGGGAAATCGTTCTGGACGACGCGGAGGTGATCGCATGATGGGAACAGAAACCTCGGCCGCCCGGCGCCGGACGATCCGGCTGACCCCGCTGGACGTGCTCGGGCTGGGGTCGATCGGGCTGCGCACCCGGCGGGGCCGGGCCGCGCTCTCGGCCCTCGGCATCGCGATCGGGATAGCCACGATGATCCTGGTCACCGGGATCCCGAGCTCCAGCCAGGCGCACCTGGACCAGCAGCTCTCCGCCCTGGGCACCAACCTGCTGCAGGTCTCGGCCACCCCCGACCAGGACCCGCCGGCCACGCTGCCGGAGTCGGCGATCGCGATGGTGCGGCGGATCGGCCCGGTGACCGAGGTCAGCGCGGCCGGCAACACGCACACCCGGATCGCCCGCAGCGACCACTCCGACCCGGACCAGAACGGCGACCTCGCGGTGCTCGCCGCCCAGCCGGACCTGCCCGGGGCGGTGGACGCGAAACTTGCCTCCGGACACTGGCTCACCCCCGCCAACGCATCCCTCCCGACCGCCGTGCTGGGGGCCACCACGGCGTCCCGGATGGGGATCACCAAGCTCGTCCCGGGGCAGGCCGCGCCGCTGGTCTGGATCGGGCCGCAGCAGTTCGCCGTGGTCGGCATCCTGAACCCGGTTCCCCTGGCGCCCGATCTGGACTACACCGCCCTGGTCGGATGGCCGATCGCCAAGTCGGCCCTCGGGTTCGGCGGAAACCCCTCGGCGATCTACGTGCGCAGCATCGAGTCCCAGCTCGAGGCCGTGCGGGCGGTGCTGCAGACCACGGTCTACCCGGAGAAACCGGCCGAGGTCACGGTGAGTCGGCCCTCCGATGCACTTACCGCCAAACGCGAGACCCAGGCCAGCTTCTCGGTGCTCTTCGTCGGCCTGGCCGCGGTCGCGCTGCTGGTCGGCGGCATCGGGGTGGCGAACACGATGGTGATCTCGGTGCTGGAAAGGCGATCCGAGATCGGCCTGCGGCGGGCCCTGGGCGCCACCCGCGGGCAGATCCGCGGCCAGTTCCTCACCGAGTCGGTGCTGCTCGCGGGTCTGGGTGGGCTGGTCGGGACGGCCTTGGGGACGATCGCCACCGCCGGTTACGCACGCTGGAACGCCTGGCCCATCGTCATTCCCGTGCAGTCGGCCGCTCTGGGCGTGCTCGGCGCGGTCGTCGTCGGCGTCCTGGCCGGCCTCTACCCATCGATCCGCGCCTCCCGGCTGATGCCCACCCAGGCCCTGGCCGCCGTCTGACCCAAACCCTGGCCGTGATCATGCAGAAGCGCCCCCGTGATCATGCAGTGCATGATCGCGGGGGCGGAACTGCGTGATCACGGCATTATTTGATCTGCTGGGCGGCCTGTCGTTCGCAGGCTTCGGCGTACTGCATTCCGAGGCTGATCGAGCGCGCGTCGTTGTCCCGGCCGCCGAGGGAGATCTCGTGCCCGTTCTCACCGGCGTCGACGTAGCGAACCCCCTTGTCCTTCAGGCACTGCACGGCCAACTGGAAGAACTTGCGGGAGTCCGGGTTGGCCGGGTCCTCCTCCCAGGGCTGCTGCGGGTAGTACTGCGGGTTGCAGATCTTGTCGGCTGCCTCGTACTTCTTGGCGTTGATGGTCTTACCCTCTCGGGCCAGCTTGGTCTTGTCGGTCTCGGCGCCGTGCTCGCGCATGCACTTGAGATAAGGCTGGTAGGAGGCCATCTCCTCGGCATCGGTCATGTCCAGGCGCAGCCGTGGCCGGGTCGAGGGGCTGTGGTCGGCGCTCGGCGCCGCCGTGGTCGTGGCCAAGGACGCCACCCTCGGCGCTGTACTCACCGCCTCGGACGAGGAGGAGCAGGCCGTGGCGGTGATCGCGATCGAGGTCAGGACGGCTGCGCCGGCCGCGGACCGGAGGAGCGTGCGCATAGGGACAACCCTTCGGGAAACCAGTTCGGACCGAACGAGTCTCCCGAGGAGTTGTGTGGAATCCGTGTGGTCGCCGAAGAGGACGACCACAGGACGGCGGCCCCTACTTGAGCTGCTGGGCGGCGTCCCGTTCGCAGGCGTCGGCGTACTGCATCCCGAGGCTGATCGACCGGGCGTCGTTCTTCGGCCCCCCGAATTCCAGCACGTGTCCGTCGGGACCGGCGTCGACGTAGCGGACCCCCTTGTTCTTCAGGCACTGCACGGCCAGCTGGAAGAACTTGCGCGAGTCCGGGTTGGCCGGGTCCTCCTCCCAGGGCTGCTGCGGGAAGTATTGCTGGTAGCAGGCATCGGCGTCGGCGTTCTTGGCGCCACCCTTCTGCGTCTGGCGGTCCTGGGCCCGCTTGGCATCGACGGTGTCCAGGCCGTGTTGCTTCATGCACTTGTAGTACCGATTCATCACGGCCTCCTCCTCGTCGCTGGTCATGTCGAGGCGCAGCCGCGGCCGGGTGGCGGCCGTCGGGCTAGGGTCCGCTGCCGCGGTGGTGGTGACCAGCGACGCCACGCTTGGAGCGGCCTTCGCACCGTAGGCATCGGCCGCCCCGGACGAGGAGGAGCAGGCCGTGGCGGTGACGGCGATCGAGGTCAGGACGGCCGCACCGGCCACGGACCGGAGAAGCGTGCGCATGTCGGGACAACCCTTCGGGAAACCAGTTCGGACCGGCCGAGTCTCCCGAGGAGTTGTGTGGAACCCGTGTGGTTGTTTCAGCCGGGAGTCAGCAGCCAGCGCCGGATCCGGGCGATGCTCAGCCGGGCCAGATCCGATCCCTCGACGTTCAGGTGGCCGTGCAGGGCGCCCCGTTCGCAGACCTGGGCGACGTCCACCCCGGCCCGGGCGAGTTCACCGGCGAAAGCCTGGCCGGAGGCGCGCAGGTCGTCGAGTTCGGCGTTGATGATCAGCGCCGGAGGCAGCCCGGTCAGCTCCTGGCCACCGGCGAACGCCGGGGAAGGGCCCTCGGCGAGGGGACGGCCGATGTGGTTCTCGTTCATCC
The DNA here is from genome assembly GCA_000719025.1 of Kineosporia aurantiaca JCM 3230. Classification (GTDB taxonomy): domain Bacteria; phylum Actinomycetota; class Actinomycetes; order Actinomycetales; family Kineosporiaceae; genus Kineosporia; species Kineosporia aurantiaca. The sequence goes on along the minus strand of JODP01000004.1, from coordinate 303,775 downwards.
GCAGAACCCGCTCGGGGGAGAACCGCCTCTCCGGATCGAGGTGAGCAGTCTTGGCCGCGAGTTCTGCGGTTGCGGGCGGTAGTTCGGCGTGCACGGTGGGATAGGCCAGCACGATGCTGGTCGGCGGGTCACCGGCGTCGCGCAGGCGCAGGGCGGCGCCGGCCGCGAGAGCGGCTCCGGCGCTCGCGCCGCCCAGCGACCAGGGCGGCGCCGGGAACTCGGTGCGGGCCCAGCGCAGGACGTACATGAGCTCGTCCGAGGGCACGGGGTAGTGGACGCCGGGCCGGCTGGGCCGACCGTCCTCCTCCGCCCAGTCCGCAGGCAGCGGCGCGAGCCGGTATTCGACCGAGACCACCCGGATGCCGCCCGCGGCGAGTTCTCGGCCGGTCTGGTCGGCCTCGGGCATGTCCAGGTCTCCGACGATGAAGGCGCCGCCGTGCGCCCAGACCAATCCCGCCTGCGCCGGCCCCTCCGGTTCGTACACCCGGACGCGGAGCGGGCCGTGCGGGCCCGCCAGCACCTGATCGACCGGTGGCTTGTTCGTCAGCGTCATGGGAACCGTTCTATCCCAAGGACCGGGTGTCAATCCTGCCCGAGGATGCGGGAGACCAGCTGGCCCCGGGTGCGCACGCCGACCTTGTCGAACACCGCCTTGAGGTGATCCTGCACGGTGTAGCGGGAAAGCCCCAGGTCACGGGCGATCTCGGTCGAGGGGGCACCCGCGATGACGCGCTGCACCACGTCCTCCTCGCGCAGGCTGAGGCCGTGCGCGGCGACCAGCATCTGGACGATGTCGGAGGTCGGCGCGGGCTCGATCACCAGGCTCACCCCGGGCCCGTCCAATCCCTCGAGCGATCCCTCGAACGATCCGTTGAGGGGGGAGCCCCACAGGCTGAGCCACTGCCCGGCGCGCGACCGGAGCCGGGTCCGCGCCTCCCGGCCGCTCCGAGCGGCGGAGACCACGTGATGCATGGCCGAGCGGCTCGGCGACAGCTCGTCCAGCCAGTGCTGACCGGCGGAGTTGCTGCCCACCAGCCGGCCGGTGCGATCCAGGAGCAGGACGCCCGGACCCACCTGGGCCGTGCGCACCCCGACACCTGCCTGCGGCCGGAGCGCGGCCCGGCGTAGGGCCTTGGCAATCGGCTCGGACAGGTCGGCCAGGAAACCGGCCTCGGACGCGGTGAAGGTCGACTCACTGCGAAACAGGGAGATCGCACCCCAGCAGCGGCCGGCGGTGACGAAGGCGGCCCGCAGTTCGTCCTGGGCCGGGACGGTCGGCAGCACCGTGCGGAAGCGGTGGCTGGTGGCCGGGTCGCCGCCGGTGGCCAGGCTGAGCACGCTGATCGGCACGGCCGAGCGGGCCAGTTCGGCGAACTTTCCCACGTCCGGCTCGAAGTACTCATTGTCGGCGACCGTCTCGTAACTGTCGGTGGGTACCCCGGCCGAGACATCGTCCGTCAGCAACAGCGTCCACGGATCCAGCGTTCCGAAACAGAAGGCGTCCCAAGGCACGATGCTCGCGACCTGCTCGGCGATCCGGCCCCGCAGCGTGCGGGAGTCCAGATCCAGGCGGCAGGTCCGCTCGACCCGGGTCGTGGCTTCCTGCTGGGCGTGAGGTGTCACCCGACCACGCTAATCGGTCCCACAAATCTGGGATACCCGACCGCTCCCGGGCTCCCTAGCGTCCCGGCTCATGAGCCTTCCCTACTTCGCATCCGCCGCCGAGCACGAGCGTCTGGCCTGGCTAGGTGGTGGCGTCATGTCCGTCCTGCTGGACCGGGCCCACACCGACGGGCAGCTGTCACTCTTCCGGTCCGCTCCGGCCGCCGGATCCGCCTCGCCGGTGCACGTGCATCCCGACGAGGACGAGATCGTGGTCCTGCTGTCCGGCAGCGCGGTGTTCTGGGTGGGGGAGCGGCGGTTCGAGTTGGACGCCGGTGGAGTGGCCATGCTCCCTCGGGCCGTCCCGCACACCTATCGGATTACCTCGGAAACGGCTGATCTGCTGGCACTTTCCACCCCGGGCGGCGGCGAGAACTTCTTCCGCGCGGCGGGCTGGGACCTGTCTCAGCCGGTACCCGAGGGCTGGACGATCGGCCCGGCCGAGCTGGCGGCCGCGGCGGCCGCGAATGGTCAGAGGGTGCTCGGGCCGCCGCTTTCCCTGCAGGACCAGGTGATCCCGGCCGCGCTTCTGGAGGCTGTCAGGGAAGGTCGGCCAGCGGGGTGACCACGACCGCCCGGTCGTAGGTCATCAGCACCGCGCTTCCGTCGGCGCTGAAGGCACCCGGCGCCGCGCCCGTGGTCGTCCGGGCCTTCAGGTCGCGGAAGTCCGAGGCCCGCAGCAGCGTGACCGGACCGTTGTCGGCGGCGGTGAGCAGGATCTGGCCGTCCGGGCTGAACTGCACCGACATCACGACGTTGTCCGGGCCGTCCGACCGGATCGTGAGGCGCTTGAGCTGCTCTCCGGTGCGGGCGTCGAGAATCTGCACGATGCCTGCGTCCTGCCCGACCACGAGCAGTTTTCCGTCCGGCGAGAAGGTCACGCAGAAGACCATGTCCCGGGCCGTCCGGAAGGACGATCGTAGCTGGCCCTTGAGGTCCCACAGGCGGATCCGCTGATCCCAGGACGCCACGGCGAGCGTTGTGCCGTCGGGGCTGAAGGCCGCTCCGCTGACCGGATCGCCGTTCTTCATGGAGGCCCCGACCGAACGGAACGTGGTACCCGACCAGAGCCGGCCCCACTCGACGCCACTGCCGGTGAACAGGCGGCTGCCGTCCTGATTGAAGGTGCAGAAGGCGCCTCCGACCACCGACTCCGGCAGTCGCTTCCCGGTAGCGATGTCCCAGACGTGGCCGTCGTGGTCGGGTACCTCGCCGACGGCGACCAGGGTGCGGCCGTCGGGATGCAGGGAAATGCTGGTGGTAAAGGCTTCCCGGTCGGTCAGGGTCCGGATCCGGGCTCCGGTGGCGGCGTCCCAGACGTAGATCTTGCCGCTGTCCGTGCTCGTGACGATCCGCTGGCCGTCCCGGCTGGTGGCGAGGCTCCTGATCTGGCTGGGATGTTCGAGGACGAGCCGGGCCGGAACAGTGCTCGTCGTCGGAGCCGGTGAGGACGGAAGAGCGGTGACGGCCGGCCGGGGGCTGCTGCTCAGGGAGGGAGGGTGGCCGGCCGGGTCGTCCGACTTCAGGATCTCCCAGACCACCACCCCGGCGACGACCGCGGCGCCGGCCAGGAGAAGACGGCGGGGGACCGCACCGGCCTGGGGCCTGCGGAAGTTCACGTTCCGCCCGATCACCGGCGACTCGGGAACCTCGGCATCGGGATAAGCGTCGGGATAGGCATCGGCCAAGGTCAGGAACTGCCGGTCCGGCGCCGAGCCTTGCTGGAGCGCCCGCAGCAGACCTCCGGTGAGCACGTGAACGCCGTCGACGGTGATCGCGGGAACAACGGCATCGGTCAGGTCAGTGCTGAGGTAGTCGCAGTCGAGAATGATGACCTTGGTCGTGGCCGGACCGTCGCGGACGGCCTCGCGCAGGAAGTCGTAGCTGAGGGTGCCCTGTTCGGGATCGTGGCGGCGGGCTCCGGTCGAGGCCAGGTACAGCTGGTTGCGACGGGGGTCGACCAGGGCGTGGCCGGCGAAGTAGACCAGCAGCAGGTCGGTCGCGTCACGGGTGGAAGCTGTCAGCGCCTCGGCGATCCTGGGCACCGAGGGCTCGTCGAGAACCACCCGGCAGTTGGCCTCCTCGACGATACCGACGTCCGGGTCCCCGAGGATCCGGGCCAGCTCGGCCGTCGAGTCCCGGACGCCGGGCTGATCGGCCAGCATCTCGTCGGTGAACGTGGATGCCCCGATCAGGACCACGCGGCTGCGCTGCGGATCCGGGAGCTTCACGAAGCGGCGTTCCTTCCGGGTTGCGGCAGCTGCCGCCATATTAGGCGGATCTTCTGGGGGAGAGGCAAAAGTGAGGACGCTCGTGGGCGCCGCCCACGAGCGTCCTCACTTTTCGCTCGGATTTCGTTCGGATCAGGAAACCGTGCTCGCTTCCTCGGCCGGAAGCGTCACCGTCTGCAGGGCGTTGAGCAAGGCCGTGCCGTTGATGCTGCCGAGGCCGCTGCACGCGTCCCAGCCGGGTCCGGCGGAGTAGCCGCTGACGGCCGGGCCGTAGGAACTGCGGGGCACGCTGTTGTCGCCGGACGAGACGTCGCCGAACACGGACGGGTCGGTGCCGGCCACCGCGTAGAGCGCCGGGGAGAGCTCGCCCACCGGCCGGCCCAGTTCGGAGTTGAGCAGGGCGACCAGACCGGCGTAGAGCGGGGCGACCGCGCTGGTCCCGCCGACCACCGCGTTCTGCCCGTTGATGACGACGATGTACCCGGTGCTGCTGTCCGCGTTCCCGGCTATGTCCGGGAGCCCACGCCCTCGATGGCCGCCCGCGTTGACCGAAGCCGGGACGGCGGCCGGCTTCTGCCATTCGGGTACGTCGAAGACGTCGCTGATGCCGCCTCCGGTGGCCCAGCCGTCGCCCTCGTTCCAGACCGTTTCGCTGGTGCCCGTCAGCCGGGTTCCACCGCAGGCCACCACGTGCGGGCTGGAGGCGGGGAAGTCGGCGTGGGCCAGGCCGTCGGTGGTCGCATCACCGGCACCGTGGTCACCGGCGGCGCACAGCACGGTGACTCCGGCCGCGGCCGCGTCGGCGAAGACCGAGTCCATGGCCGTCATCGCCTGCTCGGTCCAGGCCGACTCGGCGGCGCCCCAGCTGATCGAGATCACCGACGGCGCGTTCTGCTCGTCGTGCACAGCCGTGCTGATCGCGTCCACGAACCCGTCGTCGGTGTTGGGGGCGAAATAGACCACGATCTCGGCCTGCGGGGCGACCGCCGCGGCCACCTGGATGTCGAGGTCCACCTCACCGTCGGCGTCCGAACCGGGGGAGTTGGCGGCACCGTCGACGCCGACCGCGACCACCGTCGGGGCGGCGATGCCGAGTTGCTCGAAATAGCTGGTGAGGTCGGCCTCTTGGTAACCGCCGCCGAGCTCGATCAGGGCAATCGACTCGCCCGCCCCGGTGGAAGTGGTCGGGAAGTCGTAGAGGCCCGCGACCTGAGTGGCCCAGTACGACTGCCCGGCGGCCGCGGCCGCCGTGGAGGAGTCGGCGAACTTGAGGTCGAAGCGGGCCTGGGGACGATCGTCCAGCCCGAGCACGGCCTCCACGACGCCGTCCAGGTCGGCCGGGATCAGCACGTGACCCTCGCGGCCGCGGTAACTGAGCGACTGCCCCGCCACCTCGTACCGCCCCAGGTCGACGCCGAAGGCAGCGCCCATCGAGGCGGCCGTCCCGGACAGCCGGACCGTGCGCCGGGCCGCATCGACGGAGTCGACGTTCAGCCCGTGCCCGGTCGCGAACGAGGTCACCAGGGCCAGATCGGCCTGGGTGGCGGCGCGCGCCGCGGACACCTGGCGGCGCCGGGCCTGGCGCTCAGCGCGGGGATCGCTGCCTGCGACCACTGTGACGGGTGGGTTCTCGGTGCTGCCCGGGCGAACCAGGACGGTCACCTTCACCACCTCGTCCGCACCGGCATTCCCGGTGCGCCGGGCCCCCGGAAGAGGAACGCGGTCGCTGCCGCCGAGCTGCCTTCGGTCGTTGTCGGTCATCGTTCTCCTTTGACGGAAACGCTCATACCGGACCTGTACGGCTCAAACCCTCCCACCGATTCGGCGGCCCGCCACCGATCGAAAACCGCTGGACGGCACAGGAAATACACAGCAACACGAAAATTGAGGACGCTGGTGGGCGCCGCCCACGAGCGTCCCTAATTCTGGTTCTGGTCGGTGCCGTTCCCGTCGCGGAGATGGTCGAACGCCTCGGCCACCAGGTCGGCCAGGTCCCTTTCCGGGTTCTCCAGCCAGAACGTGGTCGCCACCCGCCAGGCGGTGAGGGCGGCGGCGGCGAGCATCTGGGCGCTGAGGGCAGTGCGCGGACCCTCGGGCAGGCGCTTGAGCAGTTCGGCGGTCAGGCCTTGCTCGGTGGCCAGGTAGGAGGCCGCCCGGTACGTCGTCAGGGCCGGTCGGCGCCGCAGCAACCGGCTCTGCAGCACCCGGTCGGCGTCCAGCTTGGGCAGGTCGGCGAAGGCGATGAAGGCGTGGCGCAGGGCGGTCAGGGCGGTCTCGTCGGCGGGCCGGTCGCGGACCAGTTCCAGGAGCTGCTGGGTGCGCAGGTTCTCCCGGTAGAAGAGCGCCTCCTCCTTGCTGGAGAAGTAGTTGGAGAAGGTGCGCCGGGACATCTGGGCGGCCTCGGCGATCGCCTCCACCGTGACGTTCTCCGGGCCCTGCTCGCTCATCAGCCGGAACGCGGCCTCGTGCAGGGCCTGCCGGGCGGCTTCCTTCTTGCGCTCGCGCAGTCCGCTCACGTGCCCTCCTCCATGGGCGCCGAGCGTAGTCGCACCCGCGATTCCTGCCCAGTGGGCAAACTTGCTCACTGGGCATCGTTGCCGTCATTCTGGGGAGGTGACCAGCCACCGGCAGACCGTGCAGGCCCTGAGCGGACTCCTGATCGCCCTGTTCGTCTCCACCCTCAGCACCACCGTGGTGACGACGGCGCTGCCGAGCATCATCGGCTCGCTGCAGGGCTCCCAGACGGCGGCGACCTGGGTGGTCACGGCGACCCTGCTGACCACCACCGCGAGCACCCCGATCTGGGGCAAGCTGGCCGACCTGTTCAGCAAGAAACTGCTGGTCCAGAGCGCCACGGTGATCTTCGTGGGGGGCTCGGTGCTGGCCGGTCTGAGCCAGGACATCGGGGTGCTGATCGGCGGCCGGGCGATCCAGGGGGTCGGCGCCGGCGGGCTTCAGGCCCTGGTGCAGATCTCGATCGGCGCAATGATCGCCCCACGTGAGCGCGGCCGGTACGCGGGGTACCAGAGCAGCGCCACCGCGATCGCGACGATCGGCGGCCCGCTGCTGGGCGGCCTGATCGTGGACACCTCGTGGCTGGGCTGGCGCTGGTGCTTCTGGCTCAGCCTGCCGATCGCGGTGGTCGCGCTGACCATCCTCCAGCTCACCCTGAACCTGCCGGTGATCCGGCGGGACCGGGTCCGGATCGACTGGTTCGGGGCCACCCTGATCTCCGGTGGCGTCAGCATCCTGCTGATCTGGATCTCGTTCGTGGACGAGTCGTTCGCCTGGGGCTCCTGGCAGACGGCCGCCTTCGTCGGCAGCGGGGTCGCTCTGCTGGCGCTCGCCATGCTGGTCGAGACCCGGGTGCCCGAGCCGATCGTCCCGTTGCCCATCCTCGGTCAAAGGGCCGTGGCGCTAGCCATTCTCGGTTCGCTCGCGGCGGGGACCGCGATGTACGGGGCCTCGGTCTTCATCAGCCAGTACTTCCAGATCTCCCGCGGGCACACGCCCACCCAGTCCGGGCTGCTGACCATCCCGATGATGGTCGGCATCCTGGTCGCCTCGCTCATCGGCGGTCGCCTGCTCAGCCGCACGGGGGCGATCAAGCCCTTCCTGGTCGTCGGAACCACGCTTCTCACATTGGGTTTCGCCGGCCTGAGTCAGATCGACCACACCACGCCGATCCCGCTGGTGTCGGTGGCCATGCTGCTGGTCGGTTCCGGGGTCGGGCTGACCGCGCAGAACTTCGTCCTTCTGGTTCAGAACTCGGTGCAGCTCAAGGACATCGGCGCCGCCACCTCGACCGTCTCCTTCTTCCGCTCCCTGGGCGGCACGATCGGGGTCTCAGTGCTCGGCGCCGTGCTGGCCCGTCAGGTGAGCAACCAGGGGGCAACCGATCTGGGCTCCTCCGGCCTCCCCACCGGTGCGTCCTCGGATCCGGTCGTGGCCATCCACAACCCGGCGACTCCGGGACCGGTCCGGGCCGTGCTGGAGGCCACCTACGGCGACGTGATCGGGCACATCTTCCTGATCTCGGCGATCGTGGCGCTGCTCGGCATCCTGGCCGTGCTGGCCCTGAAACCGGTTCGGCTGCGGACCAGTCTGGACCTGCCGGATCCGCTCCGGTCGGCCGCCCAGGGGGCGGAGATGGTCGACGGGGCGGCCGCGGTCGAGGAACTGGGGACGCCTGCGCCCGGAGTCACGACGTCGAGGTCCCCCTGATCGACCCGTTCTCCGAGGGCAACCTCAGGCGGGCAGCAGGCGCTGGTTCGGCATGCCCGGGGCCACGGCCGGCTCGGTCTCGGTGACGAAGATGTGCCGGGCCACCGGCTGGGGGAGCTCGTTCTCCCCGGCCCCGAGGACGATGTTCGGTCCGGCCTGGGCGACCGCCCCGATCGGGGCGCCGGGGACCAGGCCCCGCTCGAGCAGGTCGGCCAGTGCGGCCGGGTCGGCCTGGAGCGGCTCACCGATCCAGGCGATCCAGGCGGGCCGGAGCTCGGCCCGGCCGGCCTGCTGCACGAGGTTGGTGACCGTGTGCTGCTCCCGGGGACCCGTGGACTCCTCCCGGGTGATCGGGTTGCCGTAGGGGGAGTAGCTCGGATGGCCGAGGCGCGCGTCGATCAGGTCGGCGGCGTGGTCGCTGAGCACGTGCTCCCAGCGGCAGGCCTCGACGTGCAGCAGCGGCCACTCCAGCCCGACGATCTGCTGCAGGAACACCTCGCTGAGCCGGTGCTTGCGCATGATCTGCTCGCCCGTGCTGCGCCCGGTGGCGGTGAGCACCAGCTGCCGGTCGGGCCCGAGCTCGAGCAGGTCGTCGCGGCGCAGCCGGTCGACGGTCTGGCTGACCGTGGGGCCGGACTGGGCGAAGCGTTCCACCAGCCGGGCCCGCAGCGCCGGAATGCCCTCCTCCTCGAGCTCGAGGACGGCTTTCAGGTACATCTCGCCGGTGTCGATGAGGTCGTGGTCGTCCATCGGGGCGCCCTTCCTTCCCGCGCCGGCTTTGCTCCCGGCGGCGTACGTCGACCATAGTCCTAAGATTTGACTGAATCAAATCTAGGGACGGCTTGTTCCCGGGGTTGACCTCAAGCGCTTCAGGTATCGGAGGCTACGACCGTGACGGTATCGACCCCTGGGCGGCAGGACACCCGCTGGTACTCCATTCAGCAGGCCTCGCGGCGAACCGGGCTCAGCGAGCCCACCTTGCGCTATTACGAGAAGATCGGGCTGCTCGGTACCGTCGCCCGCGACGACAGCAGTCGCCATCGTCGCTACAGCCCGGCCACGATGGACACCCTCGAAGCGCTCGCCTGCCTGCGCTCGGCCGGGATGCGGGTCAGCGACATGCGCCGCTATCTCGAACTGCTGGAGCAGGGCAATGCGGCGGCTGCTCAGCAGCGGGAGCTGTTCGGCCGGCAGGCCGACCGGCTGTCCGACGAGATCGGGCGGCTGCAGCTGCGCCTGGCCTATCTCCGCAGCAAGGCCGACCTCTGGGCCGCCCGGGACGCCGGCGACCGCGTGGGCGAGCAGCAGGCAACGGCTGAGGTCGTGCGGATCATGACGCTTTTTTCCCACGAATTGTCCGAGGAGAAACCATGAGCACCCAGAACGAGACCACGGTGCTGGTCACCGGTGGCACCGGATTCGTCGGCGGCCACGCCGTCGTCCGCCTGCTCGAGGAGGGATACCGGGTACGGACGACGGTCCGCTCCCCGGAGCGGGTGGCGGAGGTAAGGGCGCTGAACCGGGTGGACGCCCAGGACCGGCTGGAATTCGTCGTCGCCGACCTTTCCTCCGACGCCGGCTGGGCCGAGGCGGTCGCCGGTGCCGACTTCGTGTGGCACGTCGCGTCGCCGTTCACCGGCGCGGGTGCGGACGACGACGAGAACGTGGTCGTCCCGGCCCGGGACGGCACGATCCGGGTCCTGACCGCGGCCCGCGACGCGGGGGTGCGCCGGGTCGTGATCACCTCGTCCTTCGCGGCGGTCGGCTACAGCGGACGCCTGGGGGAGGAGTTCACCGAGGCCGACTGGACCGACCCGGCCGACCCCAACACCGCCTACATCCGGTCCAAGGCCGTCGCCGAGCGCGCGGCCTGGGACTTCGTGGCCGCCGGGAGCGGGGGACCCGAGCTGGCGGTGATCAACCCGACCGGCATCTTCGGGCCGTCGCTGGGGCCGCAGCTGTCCGGCTCGGTCCGCCTGGTGAAATCCATGCTGGAGGGCCGGATGCCGGCCGTCCCGCGGGTCTTCTTCGGAGTCGTCGACGTCCGCGATGTGGTCGATCTGCACCTGCGGGCGATGACCGGTCCGGATGCCGCCGGGCAGCGGTTCCTCGCGGTGGGAGGACCGGCCATGAGCTTCCTCGACGTGGCCCAGGTGCTGAGGCGGCGGCTGGGCGAGGCCGCCGCCCGGGTGCCGTCGGTCGAGCTGACGGACGAAGAGGTGATCGCGGCCGCGCCCAGCAATCCTGCCCTTCGCGAAGCCGTCGGCCGGCTCGGGCGGGTGCCGAGGATCAGCAACGCCAAGGCCCGCACGGTTCTGGGCTGGCAGCCACGGGACACCGAGGACACCATCGTGGACACTGCCGAAAGCCTGATCAGGAGCGGGCTTCTGGAATCAGTGGTGGAACCGGTCGGCGTCCGGGGCGCTCGGTAGGGGAGCCGGCAGGCGCTTGAGCAGGTCCAGTTCCCGTTTCAGGTCCTCGAGCAGAAGATCGGCCAGGTCGTGGCTGAAGCCGTTGCGGACCACGATCCGCAGCACCGACTGCTCCTGGAGGTTGGCGGGCAGCGTGTAGGCCGGGACCTGCCAACCGCGCCGGCGCAGGCCGTCGGACACATCGAAAACGGTGTACGGGACGGAGTCGTCGACCTCGAAGGCGAACACCGGCAGTTCCGATCCGTCGGTCAGCAGCCGGAAGGGCCCCAGCTCGGCGATCGCCCCGGACAGGTGCAGGGCCACGTCCCGTGAGGTCTGCTGGACGCTTCGATACCCCTCCCGGCCCAGCCGCAGCAGCGTGTAGTACTGGGCGACGACCTGGGCTCCCGGGCGGGAGAAGGTCAGGGAGAACGTGGGCATGGAGCCGCCCAGGTAGTTCACCTGGAAGACCAGGTCGTCGGGCAGGGCGGCCTGGTCGCGCCACAGCACCCAGCCGACGCCGGGGTAGACGAGTCCGTACTTGTGGCCGGACGCGTTGATCGAGGCCACCCGGGGCAGCCGGAAGTCCCAGACCAGGTCCGGGTCCAGGAACGGGGCCACGAAACCCCCGCTGGCCGCGTCCACGTGCACCGGCACGTCGGGTCCGCCCGCCCGGGCCAGATCGTCCAGGGCGGAACAGATCCCGGCGATCGGCTCGTAACTGCCGTCCTGCGTCGAACCCAGGATGCCGACCACGCCGATGGTGTTCTCGTCGCACAGCGGCACGGCCGATTCGGCGGTTAGATGCCGCCGGTCGACCTCCATCGGTGCGTACCGGGGTTCGACGTCCCAGTACCGGCAGAACTTCTCCCAGCACACCTGAACGTTGATGCCCATCACCAGATTCGGGCGGTCGGTCGCCCCGCCCGCGGCCCGGCGCCGATCCCGCCAGCGCCGCAGCAGGGCCAGGCCGGCCAGCATCGCGGCCTCGCTGGACCCGGTCGTGGAACAGCCGGCCGGGTCGCCGTCATCGGAACCGGTGGCGTTCCACAGGTCGGCCAGCATGTGCACGCACCGGCGCTCCAGCTCCGCCGACTGCGGGTACTCGTCCTTGTCCACCATGTTGCGGTCCAGGGTCTCGGCCATCAGCCGGTCCGCCTGGGGCTCCATCCAGGTGGTCACGAAGGTCGCCAGGTTCAGCCGGGGCTGACCGTCCAGCAGCAGCTCGTCGTGCACCACCTGGTACGCCGTGTCCGGGTCCATCGGCCCCTCGGGGAGCCGCAGCCGGGGCACCGCCGACACCCCGCCCGGGCGCTGGAAGATCGGGTTCAGGCGCAGGTCGGGCTCGTCGGCGGAACGGGCCGGGCGGTGCAGGGGCATGACGACTCCGGATCAGCTGGGGCCGCCGACAGTACTCCCGGAGTCTGTCACCCGTTCCCAACGATCAGGTCGCCTGCTCCAGGGTCCGCATCCGCCGCACCGGGGAGAACACCACGGGCACCGTGGCCAGGGTCATCATGGTCGCGCCGGTCGCCGCCGTGGGGTAGGGGCCGAACCGGGTGACGAGTGCGCCGGCGACCAGGGTCCCCACGGAGAGGGCTCCCCAGGAGAACAACCGGTAGGCCGAATTGACGCGTCCCTGCAGGTGTGTTGGGACGGCCAGCTGACGCACCGTGGCGGCTTGGGAGTCGGCGACGCCGATCCCGATGCCGGAGACGACGAATGCTGCGCCGAGGCAGAACAGGGAGGTCTGGTCGATGCCGCGACCGGCCAGCAGACCCAGCAGCGGCGCGGTGTTTCCGATGACCAGAGCCGTCAGCAGGGCCGGTCCGTAGCCGAAACGCAGCGTCAGACGGGCGCTCACGGTGCTGCCCAGCACGGCGCCCGCGCCTACCGTCATCAGGAGGGCGCCGAGGACGAGGGCGCCCAGGTCGAGTCCGTTGACCAGACGGATGGTCAGGGCCAGCACGAGGATCTCGTTGCCCAGGTTCCAGAGCGAGGCCTCGGCGGCCAGGGCCCGCAGGACGCGGCTGTGCCGCAGGGTGCTCAGGCCTTCGCGGGCGGCGCTCCAGGTGCTGGTCCCGACGTCCCGAGGGGCGGACTCGGTGGCCCGCACCCGGCGCAGCAGGAAGGCCGAGGCGAGATAGCCGGTGGCGTTGACCACGACGGCGAAGGGGGCGGTCAGGACCTGGACGAGGGCGCCCCCGGCCCCGGATCCGACGACTCCGAGCGCGGAGCGGGTGGCCGCGGTGCGGGCGTTGGCGTCGGCCAGTTGCCCAGGGGTGACGACCGAGGGCAGGAAGGCGAACTCGGCCAGCGTGTAGAGCACGCCGAAGGAGCCGGTCACCAGCGCCGCCGCGATCAGCACGGGCAGGTTCAGCCCGCCGGCGAGGGCGAGGACGGCGACGGCCAGCAGGATCAGCCCCCGGGCCAGGTCGGCGACGACCATCAGAGGACGCCGGGGGCGCCGGTCGACCAGGACGCCGAGCCAGAGGGGCAAGAGCAGGTACGGGGCGACCAGGGCGGCGCGGGTCAGGGACAGCTCGACGGCGGTGGCGCCGAGGGTGGCCACCGCCAGCACCGGCAACGCCAACTCGGCGATCTGGGTGCCGGCCTCGGAGGCAGTACCCGCGGCCCAGACCCGGCGGAAGGAGCGGTTGGCCCAGGCCGGGTCCAGGGCCTGGGCCGGGCCTGAATCGGGGCCTGGCTCGGGGTCGGGGGGCCGGCGCACCGCCGGGGTGGTCGCGATCGCCTCGTCCGGTTCCATCCCAAGGCCCCCTTCGTCGCTCGCCGATAACCAGCGTCACTCATTTGAAGGTTACCAACAACCGGCATTCCGGCAATGGGGGTTAGCATGGGGGTATGCCTGAGACCGAGCCATCGCCCCCGGCGGGCGACCTGGAGCTGGTCCGCCGGTTCGTCAACTCGGTCGACATCGAGGCCGGTGCGGACGAGTTCGCCGATCTGGACGGGTGGCAGGTCTGGGCCGATCGGAACGGCTTCGCCGCTCCGGAGTCCGCCGGACGCAACGGTCTTCGCCAGCTGGTCGATCTGCGGGAGGCGCTGCGTGAAGCCCTGCAGGCCAACCACGACCGCGGCGCGATGCCCCCCGATTCAGCCGCCGAACTCAACCGGGCCGCCGAATGGGCCTCCGTTCGGCTGCGCTTCGGGCCGGACGGCGCGATGCTGGTCTCGGATGCGTCCGGGATGCGGGCAGCGGCAGCGAGCGTGCTGGCGCGGGTCGCCGCCGCCATGGCCGACGGCACCTGGGCACGGTTGAAGGTCTGCTCGAACGACGGGTGCCGGTGGGCCTTCTACGACACTTCGCGCTCCCGGACGGGGCAGTGGTGCTCGATGGGGATCTGCGGTAATCGGGCCAAGCAGGCGCGGTACAAGTCGCGGCAGGCCGGGTCGGTCAGGCGGCGGTGATGTTCACCATCCAGGAGATCCCGAACCGGTCGATGCACATCCCGAAATCGTCGCCCCACATCTGCTTCTCCAGGGCCACCGTGACCGTTCCGCCGGTGGACAGACCGTCCCACCATTGGCGCAGGTCGGCGGCCGAGGCGGCGTCGCCGCTGAGGCTGACCGAGATCCCGGCCGGGGCCGTGTACTCCATGTGGGCCGGGGTGTCGGCACCCATCAGGGTGAACCCGGCCTCCGTGGTGAGCATCGAGTGCATGACCAGATGCGCCTCCGGCGAGTCGGCCTGGCCCATGTCGCCGAAGGTGGAGATGTCCAGCGAGCCACCGAAGACGCTCTGGTAGAACTCCATCGCCTCGCGGGCGTTGCTCTTGAAGCTGATGTAGGGGTTGAGGCGAGCTGTCATCGGGCGCTCCCGGATGAGGTACCTACGGTCAGTTGCGCAGCAGATTAATGGGGCTCTGGGGTGCGGGTTTGCCGTTTGGTGACGCTACTCGGCGGTCACATGGTGGTAACGGCCGGAACCCGGCGGGTGATGGGCGCGTCCAAGTCCGGGACCTACATCCGGGGAGGAACGCCAATGCGTGGGAAATGGTTCGTCGTGGGGGCCGTTTGTGGGGCCTTGTGCCTGGCCGGTTGCGCGGACGACAGCATCACCGGCGGCACCGAGAAGGAGTCGGCCAGCCCCACGGAGTCCTCCTCCGGCCCGGTCGGGGCGAACTCCGGCCCGGACTACGCCAAGAACGTGGCCGCCAATCGTCGGGCGGCCGAGGTTGCCTCGCAGTTCGTGCCGGCCATCGAGAAGGACTCCTCCTACGGCGGGGTGACCATCGTGGCGTCCGGGCTGCGCGTGGCCGTGGCGGGGACGCCGAGCCCGGAGGTCGCCGAGGCCGTCGCCGGAATGCGGAAAACCGTTCCGGTCACGGTCTGGTCGGTCGAGCACAGTCTGTCGGAGCTGAAGGCGCTGACCGACCGGATCGACGGGGATCCCTGGGCGGAGAAGGGCATCAATCTGTCGTCGTGGGGTCCGGACGAGGAGACCAACGTCGTCGTGATCACGCTGACCAAGTACAGCCCGCAGGCAGCGAAGCAGCTGGCCGACGCCTACGGCAGTGACTGGATCAGGGTGTCCAAGCGATCGGAGACGAACACGGCGGCCGACGGGTCCGGAGCCGGCGTCGGCTGAGCCGGGTCGCCCGGACGGCGGGGCGCAGCGGTCCGTGAAGTGACGCTTCGGCCGTTGTTCACGGAGCTGTTGCCCGGGCTCCTTCATCGGCGTCCACAGTGACGAGCGCGGGGGGCCGACTCGGAACAGAGGTCAGCATGACCATCAAGAGAAGAGAGCTCCTGGCCCTTTCGGGAGCCGGGTTGCTGGGCGGTGGCCTGGCCGCCGGATTTCCGGTACCCGCCGCGGCGGCGGCCGGCAAGCCCAGGCCCACCGACGGTTACGGACCCCTGCACAAGGCCGGGCCCGAACTGGCCCTGCCGAAGGGCTTCTCCTACGTGACCTTCGGGGCCGCCGGCTCGCGGATGAGCGACGGCCTGAAGACGCCCCTGGCCCACGACGGCATGGCCCTGTTCGACGCCGGCTCCGGGCGGGTGCGGGTGATCCGCAACCACGAGATCGACACCGACCTGCCCGGGACGAAGAAGGCGGCGATCGGCCCGCACCGGGCCTACGACCGCTCCGGCCCGGCCGGGGTCACCTCCTCCCTCTACGACCTGCGCTCCGGCCACCTGATCGAGAGCTTCCTGGTGCTGAACGGCACCCTGTCCAACTGCAGCGGAGCCCGTACCCCGTGGGGCACCTGGCTGAGCTGCGAGGAGACGACCGAGGGGAAGAAAGCGGGCTACGAGAAGCCGCACGGTTACGTCTTCGAGGTGCCCTCGAGCGCGAAGGGTCCGGTCGAGCCGGTCCCGCTCCAGGCGATGGGCCGCTTCGAGCACGAGACCGCGCCGGTCGACCCGAAGACCGGCATCGTCTACATGACCGAGGACAACGGCGATCCGGGGGACGGCTTCTACCGGTTCCTGCCCAGGAAGCCGGGTCATCTCGCCGCCGGGGGCCGGTTGCAGATGCTGGCGATCAACGGGGAGCGCACCTACAACACGGCCAAGGGCCAGCGGGTGGGTGAGGAACTGCCGGTGCATTGGGTGGACATCGACGAGCCCGATCCCTCCGACGCCGAGGACAACCTGGGCGCGGTCTACGTCCAGGGACGGGCCAAGGGTGGCGCCCGCTTCCTCGGGCTGGAGGGCTCGACCTGGGTGGACGGTGGGGTGACGTTCGTGGCCAGCGAGGCCGGGGACGGGGAGAACGGCCAGGTCTGGCGGTACGAGCCGGTGGGCGACCACGCCGGCCGGCTCCGGCTGCTGTTCGAGTCGCCCAACGCGAAGACCCTGAACCAGCCCGACACGGTCACCGTCACGCCGGACGGGATGCTGGTGATGGCCGAGGACGGTGACGGTGAGGACGTCGAGGGCGGTGACAACTGGGTGCGGGTGCTCACGCCGTCGGGCGGCATCGCCAACCTGGCGAAGGTGATCGCACCGCTCGACCTGCACCACTGGTCGCCCGACGACTTTCCCGAGCCGGGTCCCAAGGGGGCCAGCGAGATGTCCGGGGCGACGTTCAGCGCGGACGGCCGGCACCTCTTCATCAACGTCCAGTACCCGGGCATCACCTGCGTGATCACGGGCCCCTGGGAGCGTCTGCGGGGGTGATCCCGTCGAGTCCGGCCGGGGTTGTTACTTCTTGATCGCAACCCCGGCCAGGGCCAGGCTGCTCTCCCCGTTCCCGGCCTGCTCGGGCCGGCGCGGGCGCCACTGCGGCGTCCAGGTCAGGCCCGGCTCCACCAGCTCCCAGTCGCCGAAGAACGCGGTGACCTCCTCGCGGGTGCGCACGGCCATCGAGTCGGCGGCGTTCTGGTAGAGCCCGGCCGCCTTGCGCGTGGTGTCCCCGTCGCCCTCCGGGATCACGTGGGTGAGGGCGATGAAACTGCCCGGAGCAGCGGCGTTCCGCAGTTCGGCGACCGCCGCCAGCGGGTTGTCGCGGTCCGGTACGAACGGCAGCACCGAGGCCAGCAGCAGCCCGATCGGCCGGCTCAGGTCCAGCAACCCGGCCAGCCGGGGCGAGGCCAGGATGTCCTTGGGGTTGCGCAGGTCGGCATTGATGACGTCGGCGGTCGGGGTGTCTTTGAGGATCAGTTCGCTGTGGGTCACCGCGATCAGGTCGTGGTCCACGTAGAGCACCCGGGCCCGGGGGATCAGGGCCTGGGCGATCTCGTGCACGTGGCCGACCGTCGGGATGCCGGAGCCGAGGTCGAGGAACTGGTCGATGCCCTGCTCGGCCATGAACGTGACCGCCCGCTGGACGAAGGCCCGGTTGGTCCGCGCGGCGGTGGCGATCGTCGGGATGACCGCCGTTACCCGCTCGGCGAACTCCCGGTCCACGGCGAAGTTGTGGGCGCCGCCCAGCAGGTAGTCGTAGACCCGGGCCGGGGAGGGGACGTCCAGGTCGATGCCCGGGGGTGCCCAGTCCGGTGTCGTCATGACGGGCCGCCCTTCGTCGTCGTCAGCACCCGCGCAGCCTATCCGCACAAAGCGCGCATAACCTCCAGGCGCTCGGCGGACCGGCCTCCGGGTGAGGCTCAGGGACGGCGTCCTCAGCCGCCGAACAGCCGGCGGAACGAGGCGCCGCCCGCGGTCAGGGTGGAGAGCGCGTGAGTACCGCTGCTGCCGGTGTTGATGTCGAAATACACCTGATAGGCGACGTTGTTGGCCGGGTCGCTAATGAAATGGTGCATGTGCTCGATGAAGTAGGCGTTGTCGCCCCCGCCGTGCCCGTCGGGTCGCTTCCAAAGACCCCACTCCGGAAGGCTCATCGGCCGGTTCTTGGATTTGGCGAACTTCGCCCAGAACCGCAGCCCGTATGTCCCGTTGAGGGTGTTGTTCCAGGCCGCTGTGCGGTGCCGCAGCTTGCAGGCCGCGTTGCAGGTGGCCGGGAACGGGTACGTGCCCTCGACCCAGGAGATGTCGTAGGTGTCCACGCCGATGTAGTTCACGTAGGCGCTGCCCGGGTAGTACTTCGTGGCGTCGTACGTCTCGCCGCCGATGTTCGGGTTCCAGTCGAACGCCAGGTGCTCGGCGCCCGGTACCGCGCGCATCGCGGTGACCACGTGCCGCCAGTAGGCGATGAAGTGTTCCGGGGTGTCCGGGTGCCAGGCCGCGTCCCGGATGTTGAACTCCCACCCGAGCCGGATGATCGACCGGCCCTGACCGGCGACGACGAGGTTCTTGGCGAGCGTGGCGAAGTACTGGTCGTACTCGCCCTCGGCGCCGGCGGCCATGGTGGCGGTGTCGTCCTGAGTGGGCAGCAGGGCGGTGGCGTAGACCATCCGGTAGCCCGAGCCCTTCCAGGCGTTCAGCATCCAGTGCGGGTTGGCGATGTCGTACCAGGTGCCGCGGGTGGAGAAGTCCGCGGCGTAGCTGACCTTGCGGTTCAGCCAGGTGCCGAACTTCTTCACGCCGGCCGGCGAAGTGCCACGGAAGACGCCGAGCTTGACCGGTGCGGCCGCGATCGGTGCCGACGCCTCCAGACTGCGGCCGCTGTCCGCGTCACTCATCGACACCACCCCGGCGAGGAGGGCCACTACGCACAGGGCGGCGGCCAGGACCTGGGGCAGACGGTCAGGTAACAAACCCCGATGACTCCTGTCCTCACAGTTCGCCCGGGCCGGGTCCGTGTGATCACCGACTACGGACGGCCAGCCTAACTTCGCAAGATGTCGGAAACGGGGTCTTCGGTGAAATCATCCTGTTGCAATCAGTGACTTCACAGGGTGGAGTCACTCGGATGGCGCAGCTTCGTAACACGTTCGGCGCATCGACAGACCCTGCGTGCTCCGTCCAGGGCTCCGCCCGCCTGGACCTGAAGGCCGGAGATGATCTCGGCGGTCGTGCCGATCCGGGCCAGGGTTGGGAAGACCCTCGTGAGGCTGGACTCGTGACCCGGCCGGGGAGACGTCGGCGATCGCGTCGGAGACGATGACCACGTCGTACCCCAGGTCGTACGCCGAGCGAGCGGTCGACTCGACGCCGAAACTGGTGGCCAGGCCAATGATCACGGCCTGGGTGACACCGCGCTCCCGTAACTGGGCATCGAGGGCGGTGTCGGTGAACGAGCTCCAGGCGGACTTGCTGATCCGGATGTCGTCCTTCTGTTCCGCGAGCTGCGGGGCCAATGTGTCCCAGCCTTCCGGCAGCGACCGGGTGCCGCCACCGTAGGTGGTCTGGCCGGTCGGCATGGAGTGCGCGGTGATCAGGGCGACGGGAAGCTTGCGCGCGCGGAACGCCTCGACCAGGCGAACGCCGTTGCCGAGGACGTCCTCGGCGGGCGAGCTGAGCTGCTGGGCGAGCGCTCCCTGCTGCAGGTCGACGACGATCAGGGCGGCGTGCTCGCCGGAACCCGAAACTGGCGGCGATGGGGGACGACGAGCTGCGCCGTCACATGCTCACTACGGCGCGGCGGATGCTGGGGCTTCGAAGCCGGCGTTGAGAGTCAGAGCAGGATGAACAGCAGGATCTGCGCCACGAGTGCGGCCACACCGAGGACGGACGCCAGGATCACCTGTCGTGGGCCCCGCCCGGGCCGGGCCAGCAGGAACAACGTCCCCAGCGAAGCGGCCACCACGACGTATCCGTGGATCAGGACACCTGCGAAACTCATCAGGGACAAGAGGAACCGGATGACGTAGGCCCACTTGGGCAAAGGTTCCAGGACGATGAGCTCCGCCGTGTCGTCCACCCGCACGGCCGGGCTGAGATGCGAATGGCTGTAGGTGAGCTCCAGCCGATGCAGCTCGCCGTCGGTCCCGGTGACCTGGTACTTCCCCCAGACATCGCGGGGCAGTTCCGCACCCTCGCGCAGGAGGCGGGCCCCACGCCGGGAGGGCCGTTCGGCCACCAGATCCACCCCGGCCACCGACACCGGATAGCGCTCCTTCATGCCGACCATGATCAGGGCACCGGCCGTTCCGGGCATATCGGAACGGCCAGTGCCCTCGTCGAGGCTGGTCAGGCGTCGAAGTCCGTGCCCCGGCTGACCGGCTCCCACACGTCGACCTCGGAGCGCAGCGAGTCCAGCGCGGCGCGGAACAGGTCCGAGGCGTCATTGCCGAGCAGCAGCATGTACGGCGGCTTCTCGGACTCCACCGCCTCGATCAGCGCGGCCGCGGCCCTCGCCGGGTCGCCCTTCTGGGTGCCGTGGACGGTGTCGTGCTCCTTGCGGCGTCGCCCGGCCGTCTCGGCGTAGTCCGCGATCGGCTCGGCGGACTGGGTCAGCGAGCGGCCGGCGAAGTCGGTCCGGAACGCCCCGGGCTCGACCACCATCGCGGTGATTCCCAGCGGGGCAACCTCTTTGCGCAGCGACAGGGTCAGCGCCTCGACGGCCGCCTTGACCGCTGCGTAGTAGCCCGAGCCCTCCGGGGAGATCCGGGCCCCGATCGAGGAGAGGTTGACGATCGTGCCGGAGCGGCGCGCCCGCATCCCCGGGAGCACGGCCTTGATCGTGCGGACGGTGCCGAACACGTGCGTGTCGAAAAGCTGCTGGACCGACGCGTCCTCACCCTCCTCGACCGCCGCCCGGTAACCGTAACCGGCATTGTTGACGAGGACGTCCACTGTTCCGAAACGCTCTTCGGCCGCGGCGACCGCGGCGGTGACCTGCTCGTCGTCGGTCACGTCGAGCGGCAGCGCCAGCGCGGTCTGCGGGTGGGCGTCGGCGAGATCCTTGACCTTGGCCACGTCCCGGGCGGTGACGACCGCGTTGTGCCCGCGGGCCAGCACGGCTTCGGCAAAGGCCCGCCCGAGGCCGGTGGAACAGCCGGTGATCAACCAGGTGGACATGAAAACCCTTCTAACGGACGGCGGACTTCTCGGTGACCAGGTTCTCCTGGCTGGCGGCCCAGGAGGCCAGCAGTTTCAGCGCGTCGGCGGTCGGGGTGCCGGCCGCGGCGGTGTAGATGTTCAGGTAAAAGCCGGGCTCGGAAGGGATTTCGAGAGACTCGAAGTCCAGGTCGAGCTGGCCGACGATGGGGTGCCGCAGTCGCTTGGAGCCGCTGCGGTGGAACCGGACGTCCTGCGAGGCCCAGCGCTGACGGAAAGCTTCGCTGTGCATCGACAGCTCCCCGATCAGCGCGACCAGGTCCTGGTCGTGCGGGCTGCGGCCGACCTCCAGGCGGAGCATGGCCGCCGAGTCGCGGGCGATCTTCTCGTAGTCGACGAAGAAGTCCTGAGCAGCGGGGTCCAGGTAGACGAAGCGGGTGGTGTTGGCCGGGCGGCGGGGGTCGGCCAGAACCGGGGCGTACAGAGCCCGGGCGAGCTGGTTCATCGCGAGGATGTCGTGCCGGCCGTTGCGAACCCACGCCGGGGCGTCCGTGACCGCGTCCAAAATCTGACGGATCACCGGCCTCACCGTCGAGGCGTTGCGGCGGGCGCGAGGCCGGTGCGGCCCCGACTGCCGGGCCAGCGAGAACAGGTGATCGCGCTCCGCCTCGTCCAACTGCAACGCGGTGGCCAGCGCGTCCAGCACACTGTCGGAGGCCCCGGCGAGACTGCCGCGCTCCATCCGCACGTAATAGTCGACCGACACCCCGGCCAGCATGGCGACCTCTTCGCGGCGCAGCCCGGCGACCCGGCGATTACCCCCATAGGCGGGCAGGCCGGCCTGATCAGGGGTGAGCCGGGCGCGCCGGGAGCTGAGGAACTCGCGGATCTGGGTGCGCAGGTCGATGGTGCCCATGCCATCCACCGTAACCATCGGTGGCGAACCTGCCAGGTACTGGCATTACCGGTCAGGCTCTGAGCAGGAGGACCCGGGACTAGGCGAAGGCCGGAACGGCGATCGCCACCTCCTCGCCCTCCCCGGTGGTCTCCACCTGGTCGGTGACCAGATACATCCCCTCCGTGGACCAGGCGTCGTCGCCGCCGCAGAACACCCGCTTGCCGATGCCGATCACGCCGGTCCAGTACAGGCCGTCGTAGGTCCCGCCCCGCAGGAGGAGTTTGCGTTCGTCCATCTCGTAGCCCGCCGTGCGGCGGTACTCGTGCCGAGTGGAAGCTTCGTCTTTGTGTGCCACCGGTCGCCGCCCCTGTCCGGCTTCCGCGCCGATCCGGTGACCCCGGAGACCGGTCACGCACGCCGTCGCGTTCGACGGTACGGCATCTTCGGAGTTCCGCCTGCACCGGCACCGGTCCGGTCGACGACCGATTGGACTGCTCGGTCGGGGCCGGTCCGGGCGCCGAAGCACGCCTGACCGAAACCGCGTGGACGGGGATCGGCCGGCTCATGACACTGGAACCATGAGCCGGCCGATCTATCAGCACCCCCTGGCCTACCTGCTCGGCCTGGAAGGGCTCGCCCTGCTGCACGGGTGGGCCGGGGATCGTGGCGAGGAGTTCACCCGCGCCCGGTTGGACGAAATCAGGCGTCTACTGGCCGATCCGGAGCTCAGCGCTCACCCGGGAGTCGAGGTGAGCCGGGGCGGGCTGGACGACGGGTACACGCGATGGGCGCCGCGGTACGACGGACCGAACCGCCTGTTCGACCTCGACGAGCCCTTCGTCTACGGCGTCCTCGACACCTTGCCGGTAGGCAGAGCACTGGACGCCGGTTGCGGGACCGGGCGTTTCGCTCGAGGGCTTACCCAGCGCGGGCATCAGGTGATTGGTGTGGACGGCAACGCCGGCATGCTTCGGGTCGCTCACGAGAGGGTGCCGTCGGCCCGGTTCGCCCGGGGCGACCTGCACCGCCTCCCCTTGGCCGACGCCTCGGTCGACCTGGTGGTCTGCGCGCTGGCGCTGTCCCACGTGGCCGAGCTGGAGGGGGCGATCAGCGAGTTCGCCCGGGTCCTGAGCCCTGGCGGGCATCTGCTGATCTCGGATGTCCACCATGAACTGATCTTTCGCGGATCCGTCGTGCAGGCTCCCGGCCCGGACGGCGGCCCGGCGCTGGTGCCCACCTACCGTCACCGCCCGGGCGACTTCCTGCGTGCCGCGCTCCGCCACAAACTCCTCGTGCGGGGCTGCGAAGAGCCGAAGGAAGCAGTGCCCAGATCCGACCCCCTGGAAACCGGCCCCGGCCCCTGGGAGAACTGGCCGTGGTCGCTGATGGATCTGGTCCCGGCCGCCCGGGACGCCGCCTGGGACATCCCTCTGGTGATCAACTGGCACTTCCAGCGGGAGCTGGACTCGCGGGTCCAGAACTGACCGTCGCACTCTTGCGTCAGCGGCCCGACCGGACCGCCGGACGGAGGAAGACGGACGTGAACCACTACTACCTGCTCGGGCGTTCCGGCCTGCGGGTGAGCCGGCTGGCCCTCGGCACGATGAACTTCGGCGTCGACGGGTTCCACAAGGCCTACGGCAAGACCGAGGAGGAGGCCGAGCCGATCTTCCGGGCCTACCTGGAATCGGGCGGGAACTTCATCGTCCCCCAGCGCTAGCGCGCCGGGAGGTGCCCCCAACGGCCGACTTCTACACCGCCGGGGAGAGCGAGCGGATCCTCGGCAGCCTGATCAAGAAGGCGGGCAACCGGGAACGTCTGGTGCTCACCGGCAAGTTCACCAACAGCATCGACCCGAGCGACCCGAACGCCAGCGGGAACGGGCGCAAGCACATCATCCGGGCGGTCGAGGCCTCGCTGAAGCGGCTCGGTACCGACTATCTGGACCTCTACCTGCTGCACACCTGGGACCGGATCACCCCGGTCGAGGAGGTCGTGCGGACCCTGGACGACCTGGTCCGGGCGGGCAAGATCCGGCACGGCGGCCTGTCCGACGTCCCGGCCTGGTACGCGGCCCGGGCCCAGAGCTACGCCGAGTCGCACGCGATGAGCCCCCTGGTCACCGTCCAGCTGCCCTACTCCCTGGTGAACCGGGCGATCGAGGCCGAGTTCGTGCCGATGGCGCAGCACCTGGGGATGGGCATCACGGTCTGGAGCCCGGTCGCCGGCGGCCTGCTCACCGGCAAGTACCGGCGCTCGGCGGACGGTCTGAGCGGCACCGGCCGGCTGACCAACCCCGACGCCGTCAGCGGGATCCCGGTCGGCGAGCGGGAGTGGAAGGTGATCGAGGCCCTGGAGAGCGTGGCCGCCGAGATCGGCCGCCCGATGGCCCAGGTCGCGATCAACTGGGTCGCCACCCAGCCCGGCGTCGCCTCGGTGGTGATCGGGGCCAGCAGTGCCGCGCAGGTCGAGAGCAACGTGGCCGCACTGGAGTTCGAGATCCCGGCGGACGCCCGGCGCCGGCTGGACGAGGCCGGCGCGATCCCGCCGGCCGCGCCCTACTCGATGTTCACGCCGGAGTACCAGAGCTGGATCGTCAACCCCGGCCTGGGGATCGGCGACAAGCCGGCCGGTTACCGGGAGCCGGTCTTCAACGGCCCGCGGACCTGACCTCAGAGCCGGTCGGCTTCGATCACCGCCCGGGCGAACTCGCGAGGTGCCTCCTGCGGCACGTTGTGACCCACGTCGAGGGTCCGGTGCCGGTACTTGCCGGTGAAGTGGCTGCGATAGGTGCTGCCCTCGCCCGGCGGGGTGAACGGGTCGTCCTTGCCGTCAAGGGTGATGGTAGGGACGCCGATCGCCGGCGCCTTCTGCAACCGCGTCTCCAGAGCGGCATATTCGGGCTCGGCCGGCTTCCGGCTGAGCCGCCAGCGATAGTTGCCGATCACGATCGGCACGTAGTCGGGGTTGCGGAACGCGGCCGCCGTGCGGTCGTAGACGGCCTGGGTGAAGTTCCAGGTGGGGGAGTTGAATTTCCAGATGAACTGCCCGATCTCGGCGGTGTTCTGCTCCAGGCCGAGCTTCCCGCGCTCGGTGGCGAAGTAGTACTGGTACCACCAGGCGTTCTCCGCGGCCGGGGCGAGCGGCAGAAGGTTGGCGGCCAGATTGGTGATCAGGTAGCCGGTCACCGAGACCAGCGCCCGGACCCGTTCCGGCCACAGCGCCGCGATGATGTCACCGGTCCGCGAGCCCCAGTCGAACCCGGCCAGCACCGCCCGCTGAATCTTCAGGGCGTCCATCAGCGCGAGGATATCGAGAGCGAAGGCCGCCTGGTCGACGTTGCGCGGGGTGCCGGCGGACCGGAACGTGGTCGAGCCGTGCCCACGGAAGTACGGCACGACCACTCGGTACCCCTGCGCGGCCAGCAGTGGGGCGACTTCCTCGTAACTGTGGATGTCGTATGGAAATCCGTGCATCAGGACGACCGGTGTGCCGTGCGCCGGGCCGAGTTCGACGTACCCCACATTGAGTACCCCGGCGTCGATCTGCCGGACCGGGCCGAAGGCGCCCGCACTGGCTCGCGCACTCGACGCGGCGGTCGTCCCCAGGCCTACAGCCAGGGCGGCCGGTACCCCGGCCCGCAGAATTCCGCGGCGGCTCGGACGGTGGTTTTCCATGAGATCTCCTCCCAATGAGCGTTTCGCCCCACTCTCGCCGGTCGGCGGCATCGGCGACCCAGGGGAGACCACGGGTACGGACCCGGGTGTGGACCAGGGACCGACCCTGGGGCAAGGGCGTCCAGCAATGGACGATCGTGGCGGGGAACCGGGACGGGCCCGGCGACGAGGGAGGAACGGGAAATGGTGGACTTCA
The DNA here is from genome assembly GCA_000719025.1 of Kineosporia aurantiaca JCM 3230. GTDB lineage: Bacteria > Actinomycetota > Actinomycetes > Actinomycetales > Kineosporiaceae > Kineosporia > Kineosporia aurantiaca. Next base: position 278,168 of record JODP01000004.1, on the reverse strand, counting down.
AGATCGAGGTCATCGTCCTGCCGGTCACGGACGTGGACCGGGCCAAGGAGTTCTACGCCAAGCTCGGCTTCCGCGAGGACGTCGACTACAGCGGCCCGGAGGGCTTCCGGGTCGTGCACTTCACCCCGCCGGGCTCGGCGGCGTCCATCATTATCGGCAGCGGTGTGATCGACGAGGCGCCCGGTTCTTCGGAGGCCGTGCACTTCGTGGTCGACGACATCGAGGTGGCCCACGCCGATCTGGTCGCCCGCGGGGCCGGGCCGAGCGAGATCTTTCACGACGCCGGGGGCGTGTTCCACCACGCCGGTACCAAGGACCGGGTCGCCGGCCCGCAGCCGGACCGGCGCTCGTACGGCTCGTTCTTGTCCTTCACCGACCCGGACGGCAACCGGTTCGTGGTTCAGGAGGTCACCCAGCGCGGGCCCGGCCGGGTCAGCCAGGTCGTCTACCGCTCGGTGGACGAGGTGGAGCAGGCCCTGCGTAAAGCGGCGGTGGCGCACGGCGAGCACGAGAAGGACCTCGGCCACGAGGACGAGAACTGGCCGGCCTGGTACGCCGCGCACATGGCCCGGTCGGCCGGTCTCGGGGTCTGAGCCCGTCCCCGGAGCAGTTGGAAAATCACCGAACCAAGCAGGAGAGCGCACGATGTCCACGATTCACCTGACCAAGACCACCACCGCGACCCCCGAGCAGCTCGTCGCCGGGATCACCGATTTCGGGCCGGGCCGGGAGAAGCTGTTCAGCGCCAGCGCGGACGACCAGCTGAAGGTGCACCGCCTGGACGCGACCAGCGCGGATGTCACCGAGGGCGGCGGCGGGGTCTGGGAGCGGCTGGAGTACGACTGGTCCGACCCGAACCGGATCGTGATGAAGACCGTGGACTCCAACCTCTGGGGCGGCCGGTCCGGGCACACCTACACGATCTCCCGGACCGCGGACGGCCGGACCGTGCTGGACGCGGTGGTGATCCGGGAGGGCAAGAACTTCAAGGGCAAGGTCGTCGGCCTGCTGCTCGGCTCGATCGCCAAGGGGCAGCTGGACAAGGCGCTGACCAACACGGTCAGGGCGATCGAGGCGCGCAGCTAAATGGCTGGGAGCCGGTCGCCCGACCTGGCTATCCTGGCTCGAGCCGTCGATGAGTGGAGTAGACGTGGCAGGTACTGACGACATCTCCGGGTGAATCCCCCGGAGCGGCCATGGACGCGCAGCATGCGCCGTCGCGTGGCCTTCGTCGTCATGTCTGTTCACCCCGGGCCCGGCCCGGGCTCTTTCTTCGAGGTCTGCCATGCCCATCAGTTCAGTGGTCTGCTCCAGCCTGTCCTTCGCCTGGCCGGACGAGACCCCGGTGTTCGAGGACCTGTCCTTCGCCGTGCCCGGAGGCCGCACCGGCCTGGTCGCGCCCAACGGGGCCGGCAAGTCCACCCTGCTGAAGGTCGTCGCCGGTGCGCTGCGGCCCACCAGCGGCAGCGTCACGGTCAACGGGGTGCTCGGGTACCTGCCCCAGCACCTGCCTTTCGCCCAGCAGCAGACCGTGGCCCAGGTGCTCGGCGTCGACCGGATCATCGCCGCGGTGCAGGCCATCGAGTCCGGTGACGCGGCGGAGGAGCACTTCACCACCATCGGCACCGACTGGGACGTGGAGGAGCGCAGTCGGGCCGAACTGGACCGGCTGGGCCTGGCCGACGTGGCCCTGGACCGCCGGCTCGGCACGCTCAGCGGCGGCCAGGTGGTCTCCCTGGGCCTGGCTGCCGAACTGCTCAGGCGACCGGATGTGCTGCTGCTCGATGAGCCGACCAACAACCTGGACGGCGAGGCCCGCGAACGGCTGACCGGGGTGCTGCGCTCCTGGCGGGGCACCCTGCTCCTGGTCAGCCACGACCGGACGCTGCTGGAGGAGATGGACCGGATCGCGGCCCTGGACCACGGCGAGATCCGCTGGTACGGAGGCACCTTCAGCGACTACCAGCGGGCCGTGGAGTCCGAGCAGGAGGTGGCCGAACGTCAGGTCCGGCAGGCCGAGCAGGACGTCAAGCGGCAGAAGCGGGAGCAGCAGCAGGCCCGGGAGCGAGCGGCCCGGCGGGCCTCCAACGCCTCGCGGAACCTGGCCGATGCCGGCCTGGCCCGGATCGTCGCGGGTAATCTGAAGCGGGAGGCACAGGTTTCGGCCGCGAAGGCCCAGGAGGTGCACGCCTCCCGGACCAACGACGCGAAATCCCGGCTGGACCAGGCGAGCCGCGCGGCCCGGCAGGACGACCACATCGCGATCGAACTGCCGGCCACCCGGGTCCCGGCTGGGCGCACGGTGTTCCACGGTTCGCGGCTCCGGGCCGGGTACGGCACGAAGATGGTTTTGGACGACCTGGATCTGGACATCCGCGGGCCGGAACGGATAGCGCTGATCGGGTCCAACGGCGCCGGTAAGTCCACTCTGCTGCGCCTGATCGGTGGACAGCAGGAACCCCTGTCCGGCCGCACGACCCGCTCCGAGGGCCGGGTGGCCTACCTTTCCCAGCGCCTCGACCTGCTCGATCCCGAGCGCACCGTGGCCGAGAACCTCTCGGTCTTCGCTCCGATCCTGACCGAGGCCGAGCGGATGAACCTGCTGGCCCGCTTCCTGTTCCGTGGTGCCCGGGCCCACCTGCCGGTCAATGCGCTGTCCGGCGGGGAACTGCTGCGCGCCACCCTGGCCTGCATCCTGTTCGCCGAGCCCGCCCCGCAGTTGCTGCTGCTGGACGAGCCGACGAACAATCTCGACCTGATCAGCGTCGCCCAGTTGGAGAGCGCGCTGATCGCCTACCAGGGCGCCTTCGTGGTGGTCAGCCACGATCCCCGGTTCCTGGCCGCGATCAAGGTGGATCGCCGGCTACGGATCGCCGACGGTCACCTGGTCGAGACGACCGGATAGATAGTCTCTTTCGGCCTGCGTAGGAGCCAACGCCAGAGCCCGCGTGTAGTGCTGCGCAGCTTCGGGGTGACGACCGAGTCTGCGCAGCAGGTCGGCGCGGGTCGCGGGCAGGAGGTAGTAACCCGCCAAAGGCCCTTCCAGCTGGTCGAGAAGTGGAAGCGCGGCCCCCGGTCCCTGAGCCATCGCCACCGCGACCGCCCGGTTCAGTTCCACCACCGGTGAGCGCACGACGTCCAAAAGCATTCCGTACAAATGGACGATCCGGGCCCAGTCGGTCTGCGCGGGCGAGGAGGCCCGGGCGTGGACGGCGGCGATCTCGGCCTGGAGTTGGTACGGGGTCGGGGTGCCGGTCAGCAGGGAAAGGCCTTCCGTGGCCAGGTCGGAGTCCCAGAGTGAGCGGTCCTGGTGCTCCAGCGTGACCAGGGAGCCGGAATCATCGTGTCGGGCCGGGGACCTCGATTGGTGCAGCAGCATGAGCGCCAGCAGCCCGCGCACCTCGGTCTCGGTCGGCATCAGATGGGCCAGCAGCCGTCCGAGCCGAAGGGCTTCCCCGGCGAGCCGGTCGTTACCCGAATACCCTTGGTTGAAGGTCAGATACACGACCGCGAGCACCCCGGCCAGCCGCTCGTGCAGATGCTCCGGAGCCGGAACCCGGTACGGGATGCCGGCGTTGCGGATCTTCTGCTTGGCCCGGGTGATCCGCTGCGAAGCGGTGGCGGGCGGGATCAGGAAGGCGGCCGCGATCTGCTCCACCTCCAAACCCGCCACCGTGCGCAGGGTCAGAGCCACTCGGGACTCGAACGGGAGGGCCGGGTGACAACACGTGAACAGCAGGCGCAGACGATCGTCCGTCCCGGCGTCCTCAATCGTGGCCGACAGCAGACGCACCTTGGCCGCCTCGGTGACCGCCCGCCGGAGCTGGTCCAGGGCCAGGCGCCGGGCCGTGACGGTCAGCCAGGCGCCCGGATTCGCCGGGGTCCCGCTGCCCGGCCAGCTCACCAGGGCCCGCTCGAAGGCCTCCTGCACGCACTCCTCGGCCAGGTCCCAGTCGCCGGTCAGCCGGATCACCGTGGCCAGCACCTGGGCCCGATCGCGGGTGAAGGCCGCCTCGACCGCCGAGGAGCTCACTGGTAGTACAGGGGACGCAGTTCCATCGTGCCGAACCGGGCCACCGGGTGCTGGGCGGCCACCTCGATCGCCTCGTCCAGGTCGGCGCACTCCAGCAGGCAGAACCCACCGATCTGCTCCTTGGTCTCGGCGAACGGGCCGTCCGCGATCAGCACCTCTCCCTCCCGCACCTTCACTGTGGTCGAGTCGGCCACCTGGGTCAGCCGTTCCTTCACGGTGACGACGCCGCGCCGGGTCATCTCCTCGTCCCAGGCCCTCGGGTCCATCTCGGCCGGGTCGACCACCACGTTCTCGTCGATCGCAAGCAACATCAGGTACTTCATCTCGGCCTCCAGCAGGTGACGGGCTGCGCCTTCCGCAGCCTTTCCTACCTGACGAACGGCGGGCCCGGAGATACGACAGAGCAGAACCACGAATAATGGACGCATGACGGGCCAGGGCGCGGTGTGGGAGGTTTCCTGGGCCCGGTCCTCCATGGTCCACGGACAAGGGGTCGAGCCGCACCGCCACGATTTCGGGCTGTTGCTCTATCCGGCCGCGGGCGTTCTGACCACCACCACCGAGCGCGGTACCTGGGTGGCCCCGGCCAACCGGGCGACCTGGACGCCGCCGGACTTCGAGCACCAGCACCGCGCCTACGGTGACACCGAAGTCCGGCTGCTCCAGGTGCCGGCCGAGCGCTGTCACACCCTCCCGGCCGAGCCGACCGTCTTCGCCGTGTCGCCGCTGCTCCGCGAGGCGCTGCTGGTCCTCACCGGCGAGCGCGAACTACGGGAGGGCCACCGCGGGGCCCTGCAGCAGGTGGTGATCGAAGAGCTGATCGACAGCCCGGTGCAGGACCTCTACCTGCCCCGACCGGCCGACGACCGGCTGCGGGCGGTGACCGACCGGCTGCACGCCGACCCCGCCGATCCGTCCACGCTGGCGGAGTTCGGCCGGGCGGTCGGGGCCAGCGAGCGCACCCTGAGCCGGCTGTTCCAGGCCGAGCTGGGGATGAGCTTCCACCAGTGGCGCAGCCTGCTGCGGGTGCAGCACGCGCTGGTCCGGCTGGCCGAGGGGGAGCCGGTGATCGACACGGCGGCCCGGCTGGGCTGGTCGAACCCGACGAGTTTCATCGAGGCGTTCTCGGCGCTGATCGGCCAGACACCGGGGCGATACCGGGCGGACCTGCGCAGCTGAGGAGCTTGGCGGGTTTCCGGTATTTCTTGTCCTGGTCCTGGTGCCACGCAACCGGGCCGGTTCCGCAGAGTGGTCGAAGTACCCCTGCGAAAGGAACCACACCGTGACCCACCCCCGGGCCTGGCTGATCCTCGCGCTGATTCTCTGCGCCGAGATCATGGACCTGTTGGACAGCACCATCGTCAATGTCGCCGCCCCGAGCATCGCCCGCGACCTGAACTCCAGTACCTCTGCCCTGCAATGGATCACCGGAGGTTACTCGCTGACCTTCGCCGTGTTCCTCATCGCCGGAGCCCGTCTGGGCGACCGGTTCGGCCGCCGCACCCTGTTCCTCACCGGCGCCTGGGGTTTCGTGGCGTGCTCGACCCTGTGCGCCTTCGCCCCTAACACGTCCGTCCTGCTGTCCGGAAGGCTGTTGCAAGGGGTGGCCGCGGCGCTGCTGATTCCTCAGGGCCTGGGTCTGCTGCAGGCCGTGTTCAGCCCGGCCGACCAGGGCCGCGCGTTCTCGGTCTTCGGCCCGGTGGTGGGCCTGGCCGCGGTGGTCGGTCCGGTGCTGGGCGGGGTGCTGGTCGGCGCCGATCTGTTCGGGACCGGCTGGCGGCTGGTCTTTCTGATCAACCTCCCGGCCGGCCTGGTCGCCGCGGTCGGGGCCCAGCGGATCTTCCCCGAGTCCCGGCTGGAGTCCGCACCGCGCCTCGACCTGGTCGGCACCCTGCTCGTCGGGGTGGCGATGGCGCTGATCACCTACCCCCTGATCCAGGGCCGCGAAGCGGGGTGGCCGGCCTGGACCTTCGGGATGCTGGCCGGAGGGGTGGCCGCGCTCGGGGCGCTGGTGCTCTGGACCCGCATCCGCCTCGGCGCGGGCCGTGAGCCGCTGGTGCAGCCGTCCGTCTTCGGCCACCGGGGGTTCTCCGCCGGGGTGCTGATCACCCTGGTCTTCTTCGGCGGATCCTTCGGACTCGCCCTCACCCTGTTCCTTCAGCTGGGCCTGGGCTTTTCGGCCGTGCACGCCGGGCTCACCGCGCTGCCGTTCGCGCTCGGCTCGACCATCGGCGCCTTCGCCGGAGCCGGGGTGCTGGCGCCGAGGCTGGGGCGCGGCACGCTTCTTCTCGGCAGCGCGATGCAGGCCGTTGGTCTCGCACTGGTCCTGGTTGTGCTCGGCCACACCCAGCTGCAGGTCACGACCGGTGATCTGGCCGGGCCTCTGCTGGTCTGGGGCGTGGGCATGGGTCTGGTGATCGCCCCGCTGTTCGACTTCGTGCTGGCGTCGCTGAACGAGGACGAGGTCGGCTCGGGTTCCGGAGTGCTGAACGCCCTGCAGCAGCTGGGCAGCGCCATCGGCGTCGCGGTGATCGGCACCGTCTACTTCTCCACCAGCAGCAGCCGTCCGAAGGGGGTGACCGGGCTGGAGCGTGCGGTTCAGGTCGGGATCGGGATCGCGGTGGTGGTGTGTCTGCTGACCCTGCTCCTACCCCGCCAGGCCCGGGAAATGGAGGCCGCTACGGTGACGTGAAATTACGTTCAAGCCGGCCGAGGGAGTTCACCGTGGATCTGGCCGAGCAGTTCGCGCACATGGCGACGGGCCAGATGTACGACGACCTGACCCCGGAACTGATCGCGGCCCGGACCCGAACGGTCCGGGCCACGAACGCGTACAACGCCTCCTACGGCGAGGAACCGGCTCAGCGGCTGCAGTTGTTGCGCGAGGTGGTGGGCAGCGCCGGTGAGGGGGCCGGCTTCGAGCCGACCTTCCGCTGCGAGTTCGGCCGGAACATCCACCTCGGCGCCCGGTTCTTCGGCAACTTCGACTGCGTGATGCTCGACGGGGCCCCGATCACCATCGGCGACGACGTGCTGCTCGGCCCCAAGGTGGGTCTCTACACGTCCAACCACGCGTTCGACTTCCAGGAGCGGGTGGACGGCGCCTGCTGGGCCCGGCCGATCACGATCGGCAACGGGGTGTGGATCGCCGGGGGCGTGACGGTCCTACCGGGAGTGACCATCGGGGACGGCGCGGTGGTTGGGGCGGGCAGTGTGGTGACCAAGGACGTCCCTCCTCGAGTGGTCCTGGCGGGCAACCCGGGACGGGTCCTGCGGGCAATTACGGACGCTGACCGCACCGGATACCGCGCCGCCCATTAGGGAGCCCTCCGGCCGGCCGATGCAACATCGGCCGGGGCTGCGCCGTCCTACGGCAGCAAGATCTCCGAAGGCCAGGTCAGACGGTCCCAGCCGACCGTTACGATCGCGACCGGGCAGAGGCACTCAGACCAGTTCCAGGCAGGCAGGAGTTCCACGGTGGGCTTGTTCGACAAGATCCGCGGCGAGCTGATCGACATCATCGAATGGCTCGACGACAGTCGGGACACGATGGTGTACCGCTTCCCGCGGTACCAGAACGAGATCAAGATGGGCGCCAAGCTCGTCGTGCGGGAATCGCAGACCGCGGTGTTCGTCAACGAGGGCACGATCGCCGACGTGTTCCAGCCGGGCACGTACACCCTCGAGACCCAGAACATGCCGGTCCTGAGCACGCTCAAGGGCTGGAAGTACGGCTTCAACTCGCCGTTCAAGGCCGAGGTCTACTTCGTCAGCACCCGGCAGTTCACCGACCTGAAGTGGGGCACCCAGAACCCCATCATGCTGCGGGACGCCGACTTCGGCATGGTCCGGGTCCGCGCCTTCGGCGGGTTCGCGGCCCGCGTGGTCAACCCGGGCGCCTTCCTCAAGGAACTGGTCGGCACCGACGGCCTGTTCAAGACCGACGAGGTCAGCGAGTACCTGCGGCAGATGATCGTCGGCCGGCTGGCCGGGGCCCTGGCCCACGCCCAGGTGGCGGTGCTCGACCTGGCCGCCAACCAGGAGGCGATCGCAGCCCGCCTGGCCGGGGTGCTGACCGAGGAGCTCGCGCCCACCGGTATCGCGATCCCGAAGTTCATCATCGAGAACGTCTCGCTCCCGCCCGAGGTCGAGCAGGCGATGGACAAGCGCACCCAGATGGGGGTGCTCGGTGACCTGAACAAGTACACCCAGTTCCAGACGGCCAACGCGATCGAGAACGCCTCGAAGAACCCCGGTGGGGCCGGGGACGCGCTCGGCATCGGCCTGGGGGTCGGGCTCGGTCAGCAGGCCGCGGCCGGGATGTACCAGCAGATCCAGGCGCCGACCCCGCCCACCCCGCCGCCCGCCCAGCCGGCCCCGTCGGCGCAGCCGGATCAGCGGCCGGCCGGCCCGCCGCCGCTGCCGAACGTGGCCGAGTGGTACATCGCGGTCAACGGCCAGCAGGTCGGCCCGCTGGACGAGGCCGGCCTGCGCAGCAACACCGCGAACGGCCAGCTGTCCGGCAGCACCCTGGTCTGGCGCAACGGCATGGGCGCCTGGACCCAGGCCTCGGCCGTGCCGGAGATCGCCCGGCTCCTGCCGCAGGGCCCGCCGCCGCTGCCGCCGCAGAACTGACCACCCTTCACGAAGCAAGGTCGAGATGACGGATCAGACGACCCAGTACAAGCAGCAGCAGTACCCGTGCGCCTCCTGCGGCGCCCGGCTCACCTTCGCGGCCGGGACCACCGCGCTGAAGTGCCCCTACTGCGGGTTCGAGCAGCAGGTCGTGGCGGACGAGACCCGCGAGGTCCGCGAGCACTCGTTCGACCAGTGGCTGGCCGGGGCGCAGGACAAGCCGGCCACCCAGATCGCCGCCCACACGGTCACCTGCACCGGCTGCGGGGCCCGGTCGGAGACCGACAAGCTCTCGGACCTGTGCCCGTTCTGCGGGGCGGCGATCGTGGTCGAGCCGGACGCGGACGTGATGATCACACCGGAGGCGGTGCTGCCGTTCGCGATCACCTCGGCCAAGGCGATGGACCTGTTCCAGGACTGGGTGAAGAGCCGCTGGTTCGCCCCCGGTTCGCTGAAGTCGCTGGCCGCCCGGGAGGGGATCCAGGGCACGTACCTGCCGTACTGGACCTACGACAGCGACACGATGACCATGTACCGGGGTCAGCGGGGCGACTACTACTACGTGACCGAGACCTACACCGACTCCGAGGGCAAGGAGCAGGAGCGGGAGGTCCAGAAGATCCGCTGGTACCCGGTGTACGGCCAGGTGGAGCGGGTTTTCGACGACATCCTGGTGTCCGCGGTGAAGCGGCTGCCGGCCGACCGGGTGGAGAAGCTGGAGCCCTGGGACCTGCCCGCGGTGGTGCCCTACCAGCCCGAGTACCTGGCCGGGTACCAGACGCTGCGCTACGAGGCCGAGCCGCCGGAGGGGCTGGCGAACTTCAAGCGGATCGCCGAGCGGCAGATCCAGCGGGACTGCGCCGACGACATCGGCGGGGACCAGCAGCGGGTCGAATCGATGGACACGCAGTGGAACTCGGTGACCTTCAAGCTGCTCCTGCTGCCGGTCTGGCTGGCCGCCTACCGGTTCGACGACCGGGTCTGGCAGGTGATGATCAACGCGCGCACCGGCGAGGTGGTCGGCGACCGGCCGTTCAGCAAGCTGAAGATCATCGCGGCCGTGGTGGCGGCACTGATCGTGCTGGCCGTGGTGATCCTGGTGGTCAGCCTGCTGAAGCAGCAGCAGTCGTAAAGGCCTGATTGAGGACGCGGATCAGCACCTTGGCCGGGGCCCCGCCGGTTGCGCTCGCGTGGGTTGCGCGAACCGGCGGGGCCTGACTGTTTTGCCACCCGGCCCCCGGGCCGGGTCGTTCTTCCGGCCGGTGTAGCCTCCGGCAGCGAAACCGCAGCCCATCCCGGAGGCCCGCATGCCGACGACGTCAACGCTCGAGATCAGCACCGCCGACGGGGTGGCCGACGCCTGGCTGGTGCGCCCGGACGGGGACGGCCCGTTCCCCGGTGTCCTCATGTTCATGGACGCGTTCGGCCCCCGGCCCCGGTTGATCGAGATGGCGGAGCGGGTGGCGGCCGATGGTCGCGTCGTCCTCCTGCCCAACCTGTTCTACCGCAGTGCCCGCCCGCCCCTGGTCGATGTTTCCGCCCTGACCGACCCGGAGCGTCGGGAGCAGGCGATCGCCGGGATCGGCCCGATGATGCAGGCGCTCACCCCGGCGGCGATCGTCGCGGACACCGAGGCCTATCTGGACACCCTGGCCGCGCAACCGGACGTGGCCGCCGGGCCGGTGGCAGTGGTGGGCTACTGCATGGGCGGCCGCAACGGGTTACGGGTGATCGAGGCCTATCCCGACCGGATCTGCGCCCTGGGCAGTTTCCACGCCGGTGGCCTGGTCACCGATGCGCTGGACAGTCCGCACCGGGAAGTCGGCCGGATCACCGGTGAGGTGTACTTCGGTCATGCCGACCACGACCGCTCGATGACTCCGGAGCAGATCGCCGCGCTGGAAAAGGCTTTGGCGGACGCCGGCGTCCGCTACCGGTCCGAGCTCTACCCGGACTCGCCGCACGGGTACACGATGGCCGACACCGCGATGTACCACGAGCCGGGCGAGCGCCGGCACTGGGAGAACCTGTCCGCCCTCCTGGACCGGGCCCTTCCAGTCGGATGAGGACGGGCAGCCGGTCGGCTGAATTGTCACCTCGGGCCGGTCCGGCTATAACCGGCGGGTGATGGACATCTGGAACTGGTTCTTGACCGTGACCGGGAGCAACGACTCCTCGAGCACCTACTACGGCTTCTGGTCCGGATTCGGTTCCGATTTGGGGGAATTCGCCATCGTCGGGGGACTGGTCAGCCTGTACCGCCAGCGGGTCTGCCACGCCCGGCACTGCTGGCGGCGGGGCCGGTACGAGGTCGAGGGCACGCAGTTCCGGGTCTGCCGCAAGCACGATCCCTCGGCGAACGGTGAGGAGGACGACCCGACCGCCGAGGAGATCGCGGCCAGCTATCACCGGGCCCGGGCCTCCCGGCACCACCCGCACCTTCACCTGCCCGGGCACTCGGGCGGGGCCGGGGCCTCCGAGGACGAGCCGGCCTGACCCGAGCCACGCGTCAGAAAGGGGTCAGGCCGCGTCGAGGAGCCGACCGTCCCGCTTCAGCGCCACGCCGGCCTTCCAGACCTCGGTGATCCGCGCCGGATCGGCCAGCAGGGACACGTCGGCCAGCGGATTCCCGTCCACGACGAGCAGATCCGCGTCGTAGCCGGCCCGCAGCTGCCCCGAACGGGGTGCCTGGGCGCCCAGGGTGTCCGGGCCGTTCGCGGTGGCGGCCTCGATCACTTGTTGCGGCGTCATCCCGATCCCGGCCAGCAGGGCCAGTTCCCGGCCGTTGCGGCCCCAGCTGGCGGGCCCGTCGCCACTGGCCCCCAGGTCCGATCCCATCGCAATCTTCACCCCGGCCTCGTGGGCACGGGTGATGTTCTCCTGGTGAATCCGGGCCACGGCCGCCATCTTCGCGGTAACCTCGGGCGACAGCGCGGGGTGATCGCGCATCTCGTGGATGATCGTGAAGGTCGGGACCAGGATGGCGCCCGCCTCGCGCATCGCCTGGCAGGCCTCCTCGTCCAGGTAGGTGCCGTGCTCGATGGTCAGCACCCCGGCGGCGAGGGCGGCCATGATGCCGGGCTTGCCGTGACAGTGCGCGGCCACGCTGCGCTGGGCCAGCGCGGCCACCTCCACGATGGTGCGCAGTTCCTGGTCGGTGAACTGCTGGTGGATCGGGTCGTCGATCACGCTCATCACGCCGCCGGAGGCGCACACCTTGATCACCTTGGCGTTGCGGCGCAGTTGTTCGCGGACCGCCCGGGCGCAGTCGTCCGGTCCGTCGGCCATCCGGAAGTCCGCGCCCCGCTCGCCCGCGTCCCGCACCCAGGGCAGCGGCAGGTTGTGGGCGTCGGCGTGCCCGCCGGTGACCGACAGCACCGATCCGGCGGCGTGGATGTTCGGGCCGAGCAGCCCCTCCTCCACGGCGGTGGCCAGGTGCAGGCCCAACCCGCCGAGCTCCCGGATGCTGGTCACCCCGGCCGCGACGGCCGCCCGCAGGCCGCGCGTGCTGCGGGCCGCCCGCAGGGCGGGCGACTGGGTGAAGAGCGCGGCGTAATCGAACACCCCGGGCGGGCCCCCGAGCAGGTGCGTGTGGCTGTCCCACAACCCCGGCATCAGCGTGCCCACCCGGACCGGGGCGACGCCGTCCGGGTCCGGGGCCTCCTGGCGGGGGCCGGCGTACCTGATCGTGTCCCCGTCGACGATCAGGACACCATCCGTAATCGGTTCGCCGCGGCCCGGAATCAGGACGTCTGCCTCAAATCGTCGCATGGCCCGAACTTAGCAACTTATCCGCGAAGTCCCTCCAGGGCCGTTGCCATCCGCTCGGCGAAGGCGGACCCGGTCATCGGGCGGGCGTAGTAGTAGCCCTGGCCGTAGCCGCACCCCATCTCGATGAGACGCTGGGCCTGTTCGGCGGTTTCGATCCCCTCGGCCACCACCCTCAGCCGGAAGGCCTTGGCCAGGTGCACCAGCGCCTCGGTGATCGCGTAGGCGTCGGGATCGGTGTGGATGTCGGTGACGAACGAGCGGTCGATCTTCAGGGTGGTGACCGGCAGCGTGCGCAGGTAGCTGAGCGCCGCGTAGCCGGTGCCGAAGTCGTCCACTGCGATCCGCACCCCCATGTCCCGCAGGGCCGTCATGCGCGCCACGATCGCCTCGTCGGGGTGCAGCACCACGCTCTCGGTCAGCTCCATGACCAGGCGGTCAGCGGGGAATCCGGTCTCCTCGAGGATGCCCGCGATCGTCGTCTCCAATCCGGCCTGGGTGACCTGGCGGGCCGAGAAGTTGACGCTCAGGAGCAATGACTCGGCCTGCGGGTGGTCCCGTCGCCAGCCGGCCGCCTGCCGGCAGGACTCCCGCAGCACCCACTCGCCCATCTCGGTGACCACCCCGGTCTCCTCGGCCAGTTCGATGAAGGCGCCGGGCATCAGGAGACCGCGGGTGGGATGGTTCCACCGCACCAGCGCCTCGACCGCCGTCTCGACGCCGTCGGAGAGCCGCACCACCGGCTGGAAGTGCACCACCAGCTCGTCATTGGCCACGGCCTGCCGCAGTTCGCCCTCGCGGGCCCGGGTGTCCAGCTCGGGGCTGTAGACGCAGTAGCTTCCCCGCCCGGACCGCTTGACCGCGTACATCGCCACGTCGGCGTGGGCGATCAGCAGTTCGGGATCGTTGGTGGTGGTCTCGTCCTGCAGGGCGACGCCGATGCTGGCCTCGACACTGAGCAGCAGGTCGCCGAAGACGACCGGGGTACGCAGCGCGTCGACCAGCCGCTGGGCGATCCCCTCGGCCGCGGCCCGGCCGGGCAGGTTCGGCAGGACGACGGCGAATTCGTCGCCGCCCAGACGGCCCGCGGTGTCGCCGGCGCGGATCACCGCCCGCATCGCCACCGCCACCGCCTTCAGCACCGCGTCCCCGGCCTCGTGCCCGTAGGCGTCGTTGATCGGTTTGAAGTGGTCCAGGTCGATCAGGAGGACCGCCTTGCAGCGCCCGGCCCGCGGCGGCTGCCGGGTCATCTCGGCGATCCGGTCGCTGAGCCGGGCCCGGTTGGACAGGCCGGTCAGCGAGTCGGTGACCGCCAGCTGGTGACTTTCCCGCTGGGCGATCATCTGCCGGGCGATCACCAGGCCGGTGAGCAGGATGGCCCCGACGATCATGCCGCCCAGTGCGTAGAGCGACTGGTTCCGGCCGACGAAGACCAGCAGGCCGTAGGCCAGGGCGATGGCTCCGTAGGGCAGCCAGGTGAAGCTGTGGGTCTTCGGGTACTGAACCGGGGGGCGGTCGTCCTGCTGCAGTTGGTGGCAGACGGTGAGCAGGGCCAGGAAGTCGGCGGCCGACCACAGCAGGAACGGCCAGCTGTTGGCCGGGAACGAGGCGCCGAACTGCACGAGGCCGATCACGTAGCTGGTGTCGGTCAGCACCTTGAGCAGGATCCAGGCGCTCATCAGCCGCACCACCCCGCTGATGTCCGGGTGCCGCAGCAGCAGGGTGACCAGGGCGAAGAGCAGCAGCAGGTCGAGCACCGGCACGGCCGCCGACATGGCGATCACCTGGACGTCGGCGCCCGGGATCTGCAGCAGCGGGGCGATCTCCAGGTACCAGAGCGCCATGCAGGCTCCGGCCACCACGATCAGCGCGTCGACCAGCAGCTTGAGCCGGTCCGCGCGTCTTCGGCCGGCCGCCGGGACCAGGAGGATGCCGATCACCATGAACGGCAGGGACGCCGTGTAGAGGTAGTCGGCCAGGGTCGGGAAGGACGGCGTCCGGGACCGGAGGTCCCCGGCCAGCGACACGGCGTGCGCCACGGCGATGATCAGGAAACCGGTCTCCAGGAACATCCAGCTCCGGCGCTCGGCCGGGTCGCGCCGGCTGAGCACCAGCCACAGGCCCAGGATCGCGGTGGGCAGGATGACCGGAATGTGCATCAGCTCCTGGAAGGTGCGCGCCTGCGGCTCGCTGCCCCAGTCGGTCAGGCTCACGACCAGGGGAGCGACGACCGCGGCCCCGGCCACCCCTACGGTCGCGTTCAGCCATCGCGGGGAAGGCAGCCGGGCATGCTCCATGTCGGCGTAGTCGACCGGCCGCGGATCCGGGTTGAGCCGGAGCAGCGGTCTTGCCGCGAAAGGTCTCAGCCCCCGTCCGGATCGTCCCGGTCCTCGTTACGCGATATCGGTTCCGGGCAACAGATGGTGATCGGGTGACAGCGGGACGCCGGGGTCACGGCCGGGCCCGGCCGGCCGACCAGATCATCGATGAACCAGTTGTGGAAGGCCTACCTCGCCTGCGGAGCCCTGATCGTCGCCGGCTACTTGCTGCTGCCCGGAGGGATCCCGCGCGATCTCGCCTACGCAGTGGTGGGGCTGTCCAGTGTGCTGGCCATCGCCGTCGGAGTGCGACAGCATCGCCCCAACCGCGCCCGGGCGTGGTGGTGCATGGGCGTCGGCCAACTGCTCTGGGTAAGCGCCGACACGCTGTTCAGCTGGTACGAGGACGTCGCGCACGTCGACCCCTTCCCTTCGCCTGCCGATGGCCTGTACCTGCTGGCCTACCCACTGGTGTCACTGGGCTTCGTCATCCTGCTGCGGGCCCGTCAGCGCGCCGTCGACCTGGCCGGCCTGATCGACAGCGGTGTCCTGACTGCGAGCCTGGCGTTGCTGTCCTGGGTTGTGCTGGCCGCTCCCATCGCCGGTGCCGGGGACCTCTCGTTGCTGGCTCGGGGGGTGGGCGTCGCCTATCCGGCGGCCGACATCCTGCTGCTGGCGGTGCTGGTGCGCCTGGTGATCGTCCCCGGCGCACGTACCCCCGCCTTCCGCATGCTGACCGGGGCGGCGTTCGCGCTGCTGACCGCCGACGCGGTGTTCGCGGTGCTGATCGCCGAGTCGGGATACGACGGTGGCGCGGTGGACCTGCTCTGGCTGGCTTCCTACATCCTGTGGGGTTCGGCGGCCCTGCACCCCTCGATGCGGGAGTTGTCCGAGCCCGGGGAGCAGCGGCCGGTGCCGTTCACCCGTCCGCGCCTGGCCGCCCTCAGCGTCGCGGTCCTGCTGGCCCCGCTGACGCTGATCGTGCAGCTGCTGTCCGGAACCGCCCCGAGCGTCTGGGCGGTGGCCCTGGCCTCGGTGGTCCTGTTCGCTCTGGTGGTGCTGCGGATGAACGCGGCCATTCAGCAGGTTGTGGTCTCGACCGCGCAGCGTGAGCGCTTACAGGACGACCTGGCCCACCAGGCGGCCCACGACTCCCTGACCGAGCTGGCCAACCGGGCGCGGGCCCTGGAGCTGATCGAGGCCGGCCTGCATCGTGGCCGGCGCTCCGGGAGCCCGGTCGGACTGCTGTTCATCGACCTGGACCACTTCAAGGCGGTCAACGACACCCATGGTCACCGCGCCGGGGACGACGTCCTGCGCGAGACCGCCGCCCGGATGCAGCGTCTCGTCCGGGCCGGGGACACCGTCGGCCGGCTCGGCGGGGACGAGTTCGTCGTGCTGGTCGAGTCGCCGGCCTCCGAGCGGGACCTGATCGAGCTGGCCGAGCGTCTGGTGACCAGCATCTCCGCCCCGATGGACGCGGCCGGTCACGGGGTCGTGATCGGGGCGAGCATTGGGGTGGCGATCAACCGGGACGGCGGGACGGATGCGGCGGCCCTGCTGCACGAGGCCGATGCGGCCGCCTACCGGGCCAAGGCCGCCGGCCGTGGCCGGGTCGAGGTCTTCGACGAGGATCTGCGCCGTCAGCTGCACGCGCGGGCCGAGCTGGAGGAAGCGATCCGGGGCGGCCTGACGGCCGGCGAGTTCGTCCTGCACTACCAGCCGGTCGTGCACATGAACAGCGCGGTCCTGGAGGGTTTCGAGGCGCTCCTGCGCTGGAACCGTCCCGGGCACGGGCTGGTGATGCCGGACGAGTTCATCCCCACCGCCGAGGAGTCCACCCTCATCTGCCATCTGGGACGCTGGGTCCTGGGCGAGGCGACCCGGGAGTTCGCCGAGTGGCTCCGGACCCGGCCGGACCGGGGCGACGGCGACCAGGACGGCCAGGACGACCAGGACGACCAGGACGACCAGGACGCCACCGCCGGGCCCACGATCGCGGTGAACATCTCCGGGCGTCACCTGGCCAGCGCCAGCATCGTCGCGGACGTCCGGAACGCGCTGCAGACGGCGCGGTTGCGACCGGAGGCGCTGGTGCTCGAGATCACCGAGACCGTGCTGATCGACGAGCCGGCGGCCACCCCGCACCTGCGGGCCCTGCGGGAGCTGGGGGTCCGGATCAGCATCGACGACTTCGGCACCGGGTACACCTCGATCGGGCAGCTCCAGTACCTGCACGCCGACACCCTGAAGATCGACAAGAGCCTGGTGGCCTCTCGTCGCCCGGGGGCCGGCGAACTGGTCGAGCTGGTCGTGCGCGCTGCCCACGCCTTCGGCCTCAACGTCATCGCCGAGGGGGTCGAGCGCCCGGATCAGGTACCCGTCCTCCAGCGCATCGGCTGCGATTCCGCTCAGGGCTACCTGTTCGCCCGCCCGCGGGCGGGTCTGCACGGGCCCACGGGGCCCACGCCGGCTGAGGGAACCACGGCCCGACCGGCCGTCGGTGCCGGCTAGAACGTCGCTTACCGGGAGGGGCGGGTGAGGATCTGCGCGCCCCCGGGGGTGATCGCGACGGTGTGCTCGGTGTGGGCCGTCCGGCAGCCGGTCTTGCTGCGCAGCGTCCAGCCGTCGGCGTCGGTGACCAGCTGGTCGGTGTCGACCATCACCCACGGCTCCAGGGCGAGCAGCAGGCCGGGGCGCAGCTTGTAGCCGCGGCCGGGGCGGCCGTTGTTCGGGACGTGCGGGTCCTGGTGCATGGTCGAGCCGATGCCGTGGCCGCCGAACTCGGTGTTGACCGGGTACCCGGCCTCGGTGAGCACGGTGCCCACGGCGTGCGAGATGTCGCCGATCCGGGCCCCGGGCACGGCGGCGGCGACGGCCGCGCTCAGGGCCCGCTCGGTCGTCTCGATCAGGGCGACGCTCTCGGCGGGCCGGGTGTCGCCCACGATGAAGCTGATCGCCGCGTCGGCGGCCACGCCCTGCTTCAGCACGGCCAGGTCGAGGGTGACCAGGTCGCCGTCGGCGATCGTGTAGTCGTACGGCTTTCCGTGCAGCACCGCGTCGTTCACCGAGGTGCAGATGTAGTGGCCGAACGGCCCGCGCCCGAAGGACGGCTCGTAGTCGACGTAGCAGGACTGCGCCCCGGCCTCCTCGATCATCGCCTTGGTCCAGCGGTCGATGTCCAGGAGGTTGGTGCCGACCGTGCTGCGGCTCTTCATGGCCTGCAGGATGTCGCCGACCAGGGCGCCGGTGACCTCGGCCCGGGCCAGGTCGGGGGTGCTGAGGATCTCGATCATGGGGGTGCCTTCTTCTCCGGCAGGTTCGGTGACCAATAACTATACCGGTATTACTATGGGGGTCATGGTCAGGTTGCCACTCACTGCTGCCGAGGTCGAACGCGGAGAGCGTCTCGGCGCCCTGCTCCGGCGCGCCCGGGGGAGCCGCCCGATGCTGCAGACCGCCCTCGACGCCGGAGTCTCGCCGGAGACGCTGCGCAAGATCGAGTCGGGCCGGGTGGCCACCCCGGCCTTCCCGACCATCGCCGCGATCGCCGACGTCCTCGGCCTCTCCCTCGACCTGGTGTGGGCCGAGATCAACCGGCCCGCCCAGGAGCGACTGGCGTCCTAACGCCGGGCGTAGGCGGCCTTGGGCAGGGTGTAGGCCAGATCGATCGCCGTCTCCACCGCCTCCTGTTCGCTGAGCCGGTGCTCGGCCACCAGCGTCCCCAGATAGCCGGCGTCGATCCGCCGGGAAAGATCGTGCCGGGCCGGGATCGACGCGAACGCGCGGGTGTCGTCGACGAAGCCGGAGGTGTTGTAGAAGCCGGCCGTCTCGGTGGCGGCCTCACGGAACCGGCGCATGGCGTGCGGGCTGTCCAGGAACCACCAAGGAGCCCCCAGACGGACGCTGGGGTAGACACCCGCGATCGGGGCCAGTTCGCGGCTGTACGTGGTTTCGTCGACGGTGAAGAGGATCAGCCGGAATCCGGGCGTCATGCCGTAGCTCTCGAGCAGGGGACGCAGGGAGCGGGTGTACTCGGTCGGCACCGGGATGTCCCAGCCCCGGTCCGGGCCGTAGGCGTCGAAGGAGGCGGTGTGGTGGTCGCGCAGTACCCCCGGATGCAGTTGCATGACCAGGCCGTCCTCGGCGGACATCCCGGCCATCACGTGCAGCATGTGCCCGGCAAAAGCGTGGCCGGCCTCGGCCGATGCCGTGCCCTGCAACGCGTCCCGGTAGATCGCGGCGGCCTGCTCCACGCTCAGGCGGGTGGTGTCGGTGGAGAGGTGCCCGTGGTCGGTGGCCAGGGCCCCGGCGGCGATGAAGGCCTCGCGGCGCTGGCGCAGGGCGGCCAGGTATCCCTCGTAGCTGCCGGTGTCGTGACCCGCCACGCGTCCCAGCTCGGCCACGTCCGCGACCCAGGTGGGGCGATTCAGGTGGGTGAGCGCATCCGGCCGGAAGGTGGGCACGACGCGCTCGCCGAGGCCGTCCGCCGCCAGCTTGGCGTGGTGCTCGAGCTGGGAGGTCGCGGGGTCGGTGGTGGCGATCAGCTCGATGCCGAACCGGTCGAGCAGGGCACGCGGGCGGAAGTACGGGCTCTCCAACACCGAGGTGATCGCGTCGAACAGCTCGTCGGCGGTCTCGGGCGAGGGCACGCTGGAGACGCCGAACACCTCGACCAGCTCGTGCTCCAGCCAGTAGCGCGACGGGGTACCCCGGAACAGCGGCCAGTGCGAGCAGAACGTGCGCCAGATCTCACGCGGCGCGACTTCCGGATCGCCCGCTGCCCGCACGCCCAGCCGGTACGGTTCGACGCCCTGCGAATAGAGCATCCGGGTGACGTAGTGATCGGGGGTGACCAGCAGGGCGGCCGGATCCCCGAACGGCGCGTCGTCGGCCAGGATCTGCGCCTCGACGTGACCGTGCATGCCCACGATCGGCAGTTGGGCCGTCTCGTCGTAGATCCGCCGGGCGAGCCCGCGGGTGGTCGGTTCGGCCGGAAGGGCCCGGTCCGGATGCAGCATCAGGCTCGCCATGCTGCAAACGATTGCACGCTGAAAGCTGCTGTCAAGCGCTGAACTGAACTCCGGAGCCCAGCGGTGAGCGGTCGTACAACCGTTTGCAGCCGGGCCGACGGCCGGTGCATGATCGATGGATGGTGACGATCCGCGATGTCGCACGGCAGGCGGGAGTCTCCCCGTCCACGGTCTCGCGCGCCCTGACCGTGCCGGACAAGGTGGAGCAGGGCACCCGGGAGCGCATCCTGGCGCTGGCCGACCAGCTCGGCTACCGGCCCAACCGGGCCGCCCGGGGGCTGATCACCGGGCGCACCGGCAACCTCGGCCTGCTGGTGCCGGACCTGGCCAACCCGTTCTTCCCCGGGCTGGTGAAGGGCATCCAGGCCCGGGCGCTGGAGTCGGACTACCAGCTGTTCGTGGTCGACACCGGGGAGAACGCGGCGATCGAGCCCGAGCTGGTGCGGCAACTGGCCAAGCAGGTGGACGGGCTGCTGCTGTGCTCGCCCCGGATGCGCCCGGCCGAGCTGCGCGAGGCGATCGACCTGGTCCCGACCGTGCTGGTGAACCGGGCCCTGCCGAAGGCCTCCTCGGTCACCTTCCGCAATGTCGACGGCGCCATCGCCCTGGTCGCCCACCTGGCCGGTCTGGGCCATCGCAGTCTCGGTTTCCTCGCGGGGCCGGCCAGCAGCTGGTCCGGGGCCCAGCGGCGGCGCGGGCTGCGCGCCGCCTGCCTGCAACAGGGGCTGGAGCTGCACGAACTCGGATCGGTGGCGCCCACCTTCGACGGCGGGCAGTCGGCCGCCGACGAGGTGCTCTCCGCCCCGGTGACGGCCGTGATCGCCTACAACGACCTGGTCGCCATCGGGCTCGGGCAGGCCCTGGCCGAGCGCTCGGTGGACGTGCCCGGGCGGCTGAGCATCGTCGGGTTCGACGACATCCCGATGGCCGGGATGATCCGGCCCTCGCTGACCACGGTGGCCAACCCGGTCGCCGAGGCCGGGCGCGAGGCCGTCGACCTGCTGCTGAGCCAGCTGAACGATCCGTCGATCGGGGTGCGCCAGGTCCGGGTACCCACGAGTCTGCAGGTGCGCGGGTCCACCGGACCCGCGGTCGCCCGAACCGAGGACGGGATGTCGTCATGAGCCTTCTGCTGCAGCTGACCCCGGAGGACGACGTGGCGATCCTGCGCCGGGAAGTCTCCGAGGGTGAACAATTATCGCCCGAAGTCATTGCCCTGGAAAGAATTCCGGCCGGGCACAAGACACTCGTCCGGGATCTCCCGTCCGGTGCCCAGGTGCACAAGTACGGGCAGGTCATCGGGCTCACCACCCGGGCCGTGCGGGCCGGGGAGCATCTGCACACCGCCAACCTGGAGTTCCTCGACGGCGGCGCGGGTGCTTCGGCCAGCATCGGTGGGGGAAGCCTGCTGGCGCTGCCGGACGGACTTCGGCGCACCTTTCTCGGGTATCACCGGCAGGACGGGCGGGTCGGCACCCGCAACAGCATCGCGGTGCTGACCACGGTGAACTGCTCGGCCGGGGTGGCCCGGGCGATCGCCCGCAAGACGGACGACGCGGTGCGTGAGGAGTCCGGCGGGCGGGTCGACGGAGTGGTCGCGCTGACCCACGGCACGGGTTGCGGAATGGCGAACAGCGGCCCCGGGTGGGACATTCTGCGCCGTACCCTCACCGGGTACGCCCGGCATCCCAACATCGGCGGCCTGATCGTGGTCGGGCTGGGGTGTGAGGTGAACGAGATGTCCGGCGTCCTGAACGATCTCGACCTCTCCCCGGAGATCCCGATCGTCTCCTACACCATTCAGGACGCGGGAGGCACCGCGGCCGCGGTAGCGAAGGGCGTGGGGGTGGTCCGGGACATGGCGGCCACCCTGGCGCTTCAGGAACGGCGCGAGACGGACGTCTCGGAGTTGATCCTGGGCCTGCAGTGCGGTGGTTCGGACGGCTGGTCCGGCCTGACCGCGAACCCGGCGCTCGGGGTGGCCAGCGATCTGCTGGTCGCCGCCGGCGGCACCAGCATCCTCGGCGAGACGCCGGAGATCTACGGGGCCGAGGTGCTGCTGATGCGCCGCGCGGTCTCGGAGCAGGTGTCGCAGGATCTGCGGGACCGGATCGAGTGGTGGCGGGAGTACACCGCGTCGATGGGCACGACGCTGGACGGAAACCCCTCTCCGGGCAACAAGGCCGGGGGGATCACCACGATCCTGGAGAAGTCGCTCGGCGCGGTGGCCAAGGCCGGGCACAGTCCGCTGTCGGCCGTGGTCGGTTACGGCGAGCCGGTGCCGCGTCCCGGTCTGGTGTTCATGGACACGCCCGGCTACGACCCGGTTTCGGTGACCGGCATGGTCGCCGGCGGGGCGAACGTCCTCTGCTTCACCACCGGCCGCGGCTCGGTGCTGGGCAGCCGTCCGGCCCCCACGATGAAGCTGGCCACCAACCGGCACCTGGCCCGCACCATGGCCGACGACATCGACATCGACTGCTCGGGCATCGTCGAGGAGGGCACCGACGTGGCCGAGATCGGGCGCCGGATCTACGACCGGCTGCTCGAGGTGGCCTCCGGGGAACCCACCCGCAGCGAGGAACTCGGAGCCGGGCAGGAAGAGATCGTGCCCTGGCAGATCGGAGCAGTGCTGTGAAACGGCTTTCGGCCGACGCTCTGGGAATTTCGGAGCGTCCGTTCGGCCCCGGGGCCCCGGTCGGCCTCGTGCATCTGGGCATCGGCGCCTTCCACCGCGCCCACCAGGCCGTCTACACCCAGCTCGCGGACCCGTCGGGCGAGTGGGGGATCTGTGGCGTCACCCTGCGCTCGGCCACCGTGGTCAACCAGCTGCGTCCTCAGGACGGCCTGTACTCGGTGCTGGAACGCGGGCCCCAGGGTGACCGTCTGGACGTGATTACCCAGGTTCGTGATGTCATCGACGGGAGCAGCGAAACCGCCCGGCTCAGCGCCCGGATCGCCGACCCGGCGGTGCAGGTGGTGACGCTGACGATCACCGAGAAGGGCTACCGGACCGGGCCGGGCGGGGCCATCGACCGGCTGATCGCCGGACTCACGGCGCGGTACCGGGGCGGCGGATCGCCGATCACCGTGCTGTCCTGCGACAACCTCAACGGCAACGGCGAGGTGCTCCGCGACCTGATCCTGGCCAACAGCTCCGGCGAGGTGGCCGCGTGGGCCGCCGAGAACGTCCGTTTTCCCTGTTCCATGGTGGACCGGATCGTTCCCGCGACCACCGACGCCGACCGCGCCGAGGCCGCCGGCCTGCTCGGAGCCGAGGACGCGGCGCTGGTGGTCGCCGAACCGTTCCGGCAGTGGGTGATCCAGGACGATTTCGCGGCCGCCCGCCCCGCGTGGGAGAAGGCCGGCGCCGAGCTGGTCGCCGACGTGGCCCCGTACGAGCGGCGCAAACTGCGGGTCCTGAACGGAAGTCATTCGCTGATCGCCTATCTCGGCGCCCTGTCCGGGTACACCACGATCGCGCAGGCGGCTTCGGACGACCGGCTGGCCGAGGCGGCCTGGCACCTGATCGAGGACGACGTGGCCCCGACGCTGGCCGAGGACGGCCTGGAAGTGCTGGATTACGGCCGCACCGTGCTGGAGCGGTTCCGGAACCCGGCCCTGCCGCACCGCACCACCCAGGTGGCGATGGACGGGAGCCTGAAACTGGGCCCGCGCCTGCTGGGCACGATCCGGGACGCCCGGGCGGCCGGGCGGCTGCCCGAGTCCGCGATTCTGGGCGTGGCCGCCTGGATGACCTATGTTCAGGCCGCGGTCACCGAGGGCGAGCTGCCCCTGGACGACCCGAACGCCGACCGGCTGCGCGCGGCCGTCACCGGGCCGGGCCACCTGATGGACGCGCTGCTGGCCGTGGAGCCGGTGTTCGGGCCGGATCTTCCCGAGGATCAGGAGTTCCGCCAGTGCCTGAGTGAGAAGCTGACCGAGGTGGCCCGATGAGTGATGCTGAGGACGCGGTGCTCGCCCGGATCCGTAAGGGGGAGCTCTACACCGAGTCCGAGGCGTCCTTCCAGGCCCCGCAACGCCGCGCCGACCTGATCTTCGATTACAACCAGACCCGGCCCAGTGCGGCCGAACGGCGGCGTGAGCTGCTGGAATCCATTCTCGGGACGGTCGGGGCGCGCACCGTCCTGCTCTCGCCGTTCCAGGCCGGCTTCGGCAGCAACGTGCACATCGGCGACGACTTCTTCGGCAACGTCAACCTGACTTTCGTGGACGACGTCGAGATCCGGATCGGGCACGGGGTGATGATCGGCCCCGGCGTCACGCTGACCACCACCGGCCATCCGATCCACCCGGAGCTGCGGGTCGACTTCCGGCGCTTCTCCAAGCCGATCGTGCTCGAGGACAAGGTGTGGATCGGGAGCAACGCCGTCGTGCTGCCCGGCGTGAGGATCGGCTACGGCTCGGTGATCGGGGCGGGCAGTGTGGTGACGCACGACGTCCCGCCGATGTGTGTGGCGGTCGGGGTGCCCTGCCGGGTGCTCCGGCCGATCACGGAGGCGGACCTTCGCGACCGGCCGGATTCGGCCTGAGAGGTTCCGGGTCAGCTCACAGGTGCGGCTTGAGCAGGGTCAGGTCGGCGGCCGAGAGCCGGTCGTTTGCTGTGTTCGCCTGGTGCCAGTGCGGGTAGGGCAGCGGCACCCCGCTGACCGTGTCCAGCCGGGTCCGCTCGTCCTCGGTGAGCACCAGGTCGGCCGCGGCCAGGTTGTCGGCCAGCTGCTCCTCGGTCCGGGCCCCGATCACCAGCGAGGTCACGCCGGGGCGCCCGAGCAGCCAGGCCAGGGCCACCTGGGCCGCCGAGACCTGGTGGGCCGCACCGATCTCGACCAGGACGTCGACAATGTCGTAGAGCTTGTTCTCGTCGTGGACCGGCGGCTCGTTCCAGTCGGTGAGGTGCCGTGAGCCCTCCGGGGCGGTGACGTCGCGCCGGTACTTGCCCGAGAGCAGGCCGCCGGCCAGCGGGCTCCAGACCAGCACGCCGAGA
Organism: Kineosporia aurantiaca JCM 3230; assembly: GCA_000719025.1. Classification (GTDB taxonomy): domain Bacteria; phylum Actinomycetota; class Actinomycetes; order Actinomycetales; family Kineosporiaceae; genus Kineosporia; species Kineosporia aurantiaca. Next base: position 253,376 of record JODP01000004.1, on the reverse strand, counting down.
CCCTGGTCGAGGGTGAGCGGGATCAGTTCCTGCTCGGCCTCGCGGGCCTGCAGCGTGTAGTGGATCTGCTGGGACACGTACCGCTGGTAGTGGTGGGAGTCCGCGGTGGCCAGCGCCTTCAGCAGCTGCCAGCCGCTGTAGTTCGAGACCCCGACGTAGCGCACCTTGCCCGAGCGGACCAGGGTGTCCAGGGCCTCGAGGGTCTCCTCCAGTGGGGTCTGACCGTCCCACTCGTGGATCTGGTAGAGGTCGATGTGGTCGGTGCGCAGCCGCTTCAGGCTCTGCTCGGCCGAGCGCACGATGTGGTAACGCGAGGCGCCGCCGTCGTTGGGGCCCGGGCCGACGACCATCCGGGCCTTGGTCGCCAGCAGCACCTCGTCCCGCCGGCCCTGCAGCACCTCCCCGGTGATCTCCTCGCTCAGCCCGCCCGAGTACACGTCGGCGGTGTCGATCAGGTTCACCCCGGCGTCCAGGGCCAGATCGATCTGGCGCCGGGCCACGTCGACACCGGTGGTGCCGACGTTGGCGAAGTTCCCCTTCCCTCCGAAGGTCATGGTTCCCATGGTGATCGTCGAGACCCGCAGGCCCGACCGTCCAAGCTGGCGATACTCCATGCTCCGGACGTTACCGAACGGTGCCGCGTCTGACATCCGTAGGCGCCCGCCGGGCCGGTTCCGGCCTGACTCGATCGCGTATGGACCGGCCCCGATCGGGTATGGGCGGCCGATCGGATCGTTGGTTGACTCGGGCGAAGCCATTTTCTTCGCACAGGAGCAGAACTCAGTGACAGACCAGGCCAACATCCTCCGCCTCCTGGCCGGACTCGTCGATCCCCTGCTGGCTCCCCTGGAGCACCTGCCGGCGGGCGCTCAGGTCGTCCAGATCGCCTGCGGGACCGGGCAGTTGAGTCTGGAGCTCAGCCGTCGGCGCCCCGACCTGCGGATCACCGCGATCGACCTCAACCCGGCGGTGCTGGCGGTCGGCCGCGCCGACGCCGCTGAGGCGGGCCTCAAGGTCGACTTCCGCCGGATGAACATGACCGGACTCGAATTCGACGACGGCAGTGTGGACGCGGTCATCTCCCGGATGGGCCTGCTGCTGAGCGGGCTCGCATCCTTCGAGGAATCGTCCCAGGAGGCGGCCCGGGTGCTGCGTCCCCAGGGCCTCCTGAGCATCGCCACCTGGACCGACCTGGCCTCCAGCCCCTATACCGGGGTCGGGCTACCCCTGCTGCGCGAGCTCCAAGCGCCGGTCCCGGACTTCGAGGGGCTGTTCGCCGAGTCGTCCCGCCCCGGTGCTCTCGAAGACCACCTCGCCCAGGCCGGATTCCGTGAGGTCGAGGCCTCGTGGTTCCGCTGGGAGACGGAATATCCCGATTTCGACGCCTGGTGGGACTTCGCCGCCGGATTCGGGCCCCTCCAGCCGCTCTACGCCGCCCTCGACGAGCAACTGGTCCGCGCGGCGATGTCCGAGCAGATCAGCCGGTACCGGACCTCGTCCGGAAGCTACCGCCTCCCGGCCACCGCCCGGCTGCTGACCGCCCGGGCGTAAATCTCCCGTCGCGGTGGTCGCGGGTCTGTGGAAGCCTTCCGGGCAGCAACGCGATCGCAATGGAGGTGGCCCGTGCAGGTTCAAGTGCAGACCGACAAGCACATCCGGACGGAGACCGACTGGATCGAGGACGAACTCCTCGACGACCTGTCCCGCTTCGCCGACCAGCTGGTCCGGGTCGACGTGCACCTGAGCGACCAGAACGGCGACAAGCCGGGGAACGACGACATCCGGTGCGGTCTGGACGCCCGGATCACCGGGGTGAAGTCGCTGGTCGTGACCCATTCGGCCGGGAACGTGCACGACGCGTTCCACGGTGCCGTGCACAAGCTGACCAAGTCGCTGGAGACCAGCACGGCCAAGCTCTCGGCCCGCCGCGGACGCGAATCGATCCGGACCGCCGAGACCGTCGAGGACCTGCCCGAGGAGATCGTTTCCTGAGGTCGGACCCGATGATTCACTGCCCTCTGCTTCCAGGGGGCAGTGAATCCAGGGGCAGTGAATCCAGGGCCAGTGAATCGCGGGGCATCGGACGACGAGCCAGCCCAGCCAGCAGAACTCCTACCAAGCGGCCCACTGTCTCTCGCGCAGTCGCCGCCGGCAGAACCCCGAGCGAGCTGATCGCCAAGAGCCCGGCCCGCACATCCCGCACGTCCACCCCCTCCCGCAGCACCCCAGCCTGACGGGCCCGGCCGACCAGCCGTTCCAGAGCCCGCGCATGAGCACGGCGCTCGGCGCCGAAGGCCCGCGCCGCCGGATGGGAGCCGAGCAGGACCTCGTTCAGCCGGCCGTCCGTGAGCTGGTGCTCGGCAAAGCTGTGGATCACCGCGCTGAGCGCGCGCCAGGGATCGGGATCGTCCTGGACTGAGCGCAGGTCGGCCTGGCAGACGGCGACGTGGGCGGCGAGGACGGCATGCACCAGATCCGGGCGGGACGGGAAGTGCCGGTAGACGGTGGCCGGGCCCACCCCCGCCCGCCGGGCGATCTCGCGCACCGGCAGGTCGAGGCCGTGCGCCGCAAAGCCCTGCCGGGCCGCGGCCAGGATCCGGTCCTGACTTCGGACCGCGTCGGAACGAGGCAATCCGCTCGCAACCTCTCTCAATTGAGCCCTCTGAGCCGGCTGGGGTGGCCGAAGTGCCTACGGTTCGGACATGTTCGCACTCCAGTATGCAGAGTTCGGTCCGCCGTCGGTTCTCTCGGTCCAGGAAATGCCCGAGCCGCACGCCGGGCCGGGGGAGGTCCGGATCCGGGTGGTCGCGGCCGGAGTCTCGCCGGTGGACGCGGCGCTGCGAAGTGGCACGACACCAACCGCGGCGCGGGTGAAGCTGCCGCACATACCGGGGGTGGACGCGGCGGGCGTGGTGGACGAGGTCGGGTCCGGAGTGGTGGGAACGGCCTTGGGCGACGAGGTTTTCGGAGCCGTGGACGTGGCTCGCCTGGGTGGGGCGAGTGCGGAGTTCGCTGTGTTGCGCTTCTGGGCCGCGAAGCCGGAGGCGATGACCTGGGACGAAGCCGGTGGGGCGGGCACGGGGATCGAGACGGCCACCCGGGCGCTGGACCGGCTGGGGGTGAAAGCCGTCCATGATGGACGTTCGTTGCTGGTCAACGGGGCGGCCGGGGGAGTGGGCAGTCTTGCCGTCCAGCTCGCAGTGGCCCGCGGTGCCCGCGTGATCGGGACGACGCGTCCCGGCAATGAGGCTTTCGTCGCCGGGCTCGGCGCGGAGCCCCTGGCTTACGGGACGGGTCTGGCCGGGCGAGCGGGACCGGTGGATCTGGCGCTCGATGTGGCCGGGAACGGGTGCCTGCCGGAGCTGATCGCGCTGACCGGGGCGCCGGGGAAAGTGCTCACGCTGGCTGATTTCTCCGGGCCGGGGCTGGGGGTTGCGCTCTCGATGGGCCGTCTGGACGGCGAGCCCAGCGGCGAACACGGTCTCGCGGTCGCCGCAGAACTGGCTCGGCAGGGGCGTTTCCGGGTTCCGATCCAGGCTGTGTGCGTTCTTGAAAAGGCTTCTGAGGCGCATGAGTTGGTGGAGGCGAAGGGGCCGCGGCGGGGCAAGATCGTGCTGCGGCTGCGGTAATTGGCTGGCTGTGGCCGGTGCGAAGGTGCTACACAGCGCCTGTGGCAAACACTCTGGATTTCTCTGATCGGCTGCGCCTGATCGACGAGCGCTCGGCTGCTTTCCGGGCGGCGATCACTTCGGCGCCCAGCCTGGAGGTCCAGGTGCCGACCTGCCCCGACTGGACCCTGCTCGATCTGGTGCAGCACATCGGCAACCGGCGTCGTTCCTGGGCCGCTACGGTCGCCGCGGGTCCGGAGGCCCCGGGCCGGGTCGAGGTGGACGCCGAGGCGCCGGAGCGGGAGGCCCAGGCGGCCTGGTTGGCGGAGTCGACCCGGCAGATGCTGGACGCCCTGCGCGCGGCCGGCCCGGACCGCGGATGCTGGGTGTGGTGGGAAGATTCGCAGTCCCCGAAGACCTGCGGCGCGGTGGCCCGGCACCAGCTGCAGGAGATCTCGGTGCACACATACGACGCGCAGCTCACCATCGGCTCGCCGCAGCCCGTTCCGCAGGAGATCGCCCTGGACGGGGTTGACGATTTTCTCTCCACGGTCTGTTCGACCGGCGTCCCGTGGCCCTACCGGCCGGAGATCCTGGATTACCACGCCCAGGAGGGACGTTCGTGGCGCCTGTCGCTCTCGGGCGAGGGGGTCCGGGTGGTCGAGATGTCCGCGACCACCCCGGCGGATGCCTCGGTCACCGCCACCGGCAGTGATCTGGTGCTGTTCTTCTACGGGCGTCTGGGGCTGGACTCGGTCAAGGTCGAGGGCGACCCGAGCGTCCTCACCCGGATCATTGAGTGGGATCCGACCGTGTAGCCGGCCAAACCGGAACGGCCCCGGCGGAGGTTCCGCCGGGGCCGTTCTGGTGGTGCGGGGATCAGCCCTTGATGACCTTCGCGGTGCCGCCCGTGGAGACCACGGTCACCTTGCCGTGCGCGAGCTTGACGGTCGCGCTCATGGCGGCGGCCAGGTTCAGCCGCTCCCACGAACCGCTCGCGGCCTGGCTCTGGTCCAGCGGGTAGCCGGAGGCCAGCTCGGTCTGCGCCAGCACGCTCTTACGCTGCGCCGAGGTGAGCTTCGGGAAGGTGGTGATCAGCAGGTTCTCGGCGCCGGTGGGGACCGAGGCCTTGAGGCCCTTGGTTCCGCTCCGGCCGAAACCGTAGGTCAGCCGCTCGGAGTAGACCTTCACCGCGCTCTTGCGGTTGGTGACGATCTGCGCCGTGCCGCCCGGGATCTTCTTGCCGCCGTACGGGTTCGACGTGTAGGCCTTCTGCTTCTTGATCACCTGGGCCAGCGTCTTGCCGCTGGTCTTGGTCAGGTAGTTCAGCAGTTCCTTGCGGGCCGGCTCGAGCACCTCGGTGCGGTACTTCGCGTCCGACCAACGGGCGGCCAGGGCGGCCTCGCCGTCGATCCGGCCACCGATGATGTCGAGCGGGTAGTGCACGCCGAGCACGATCCGGTCGTTGCCGGCCTCCGAGGCACGGGCCAGGACCTCGGGCGCGAGCTCGGGAACCAGCGTGGCCAGGGTGATGCCGGCCTGGAACGCGGTGGTGGTGTGACCGCTCGGGAAGGAACCGCCGGTGCAGATGCCGACGGTGCCGTAACCGGCGTCCAGGGTGACGTCGTTGGCGGAGAACTGGTGCGTCGTGTCGGTGACCTTGGCGACCCGGGTGATCTTCAGGTTGCCCTTCGCGTCGGCGTAGGACTTCCCGACCCGGATGGCGGCCTGCGAGGAGGCGTTCACCTTGGCCGGGGCGCAGGCCGCGTCGTCACCGGTGACCGCGGTCGCGGTGGCGTCGGTCGGCAGGTAGGGACGCGGGTGGCTGAACGCCGTCTTGGCCGCGCTGGTGCCGACGTAGGCGCCGCTGGTGCCGGTGCTGCTGTTGATCAGCGCGCTGGTCAGCGGCAGGGCGCCGGAGTTGCGGCCCTTGACGTAGAGCGCGCCGAGTTCGGAGCCCAGACCCGTGGAGACCGTGTAGGACTGGTCGTAGGCGGTGTTGTCGGCGGTCTGGTACTCCGCGTCCTGCAGCGCCTTGAACTGCTGCGCCTTGGTGGCGTTCTGGTTGATCCAGACCGCCAGCTGGTCGTCGTGCGCCAGCACCTTGGAGTTGACCACGGTGCCGTGCAGGTCGTTCGTCCCGCCCGAGATCCAGTAACTGTTGTAACCGGCCAGCAGCTTCACCAGGTTCGGCGGGGTGCTGTCACTCGGGTAGGTGGTGGTGGCGGCGTGAGCCGTGGCGGGAACCGCCAGGGCCAGCGACGCCGCGGCGAGCACGGCGACGCCGGCCCGACGGGTACGAGGGCCGGTGAGGCCGTTGAGGGTGGAGGTCACGTCCCGGGACGCTATGGAGGACGAATGGTCGGTACATGAACGGCCGTCGATACCCGGGTTAACAGGGCAGATCGGGCCGAGTGAACGTGGACAAAAGGTGCCTGGGGCAACTGTCTGTGAATCTCCTGTGAGATCAGTCCACTTCGATCGGCAGTTCGTAGATCTGCGTGGTCGGGTGCCCGGACCTGTCGTGCACCCGGGCCACGGCCTCCTTGGACGGCCCGGTGGAGAGGCAGAACACCTTTCCCGATTCCGGGTCGAGCCAGGCCCGCTCGAAGTGCACGCCTTCGGCGCCCTCGTTGACCAGGTCCCGTTGGTGGGCCTCCTCGAGCTGCTCCTGGGTCACCCCGACGAACCCGTCGTGCACGTCCATGAACTTCGCCATTGCTCTTCTCCTCTGGGCTGGATCGACGTCCCCAGCCTGGATCCGGGACCCCGTGCCGCTCATCGGTCGGACGACCTATCCCGCCGGTCTGCGCAGAAGGGCAGAGCGGCGGGGGGAAACAGGGTGGCGGGCGGAGAATAATGAGGGACGTCGGCGAGCAGTGGGGGAGCTGAGTGGCGGGCACGGGGGTGGTTGCCTCACCGGTCCTGGTCGGGCGGGACGAGTTCCTACAGCTGGTGCGCCGTCGGCTGACCGAGGCCCAGCAGGGAAGCGGGGAACTGCTCCTGGTCTCGGGGGAGGCGGGGATCGGGAAGACCCGGCTGCTGCGCTCGGTCGTCACCCAGGCCCGGACCATGGGCTTCGCCGTGGCCCGGGCGGCCGCGTTCCCGGCCGACACGGCCTCCTCGGCCGGGCTGCTGCTCGACCTGGCCGCCGACCTGCGCGCGGCCCCCGATCAGGAACAGCGTGACCTGGGCGAACGACTCGGTGAACGGGTACGCGCGGATTCGGGTGCGGACGAGGGCGACGCGCACCATCGGCGGCGCCGGCTGGAACAGGACGTGGCCGCGCTCCTGGCCGCCGCGGGGCCGGCCCGACCCTGGCTGATCGTCCTGGAAGACCTGCACTGGGCCGACCAGGTCAGCCTGGACGTGCTCGCCCGGCTGGCCCCGCGCCTGAGTTCCCGCCCGCTGCTGATCGCCGCTGCCTACCGCAGCGACGAACTCGCCCCCGGTCGTCCGCTGCGGGAGCTGCGGGCCCGGCTGCTGCCCCAGCGTCTGGCCGAGGAGATCCGGCTGCCCCGGCTGTCGCTGGAGCAGGTCTCGGTGCTGGCCGCCGCAGTGACCGGGACGGTGGTCCCCAGCCAGGTGATCCGCGCGGTCCACCAGCGCAGCGACGGGATCCCGCTGCACGTCGAGGAACTGCTGGCCTGCCTCGACCACGGCTCCCTCACCCCGCAGTCCGGCGCCCAGGTGCAGGCCGCCGCCGTGCCCGAGACCCTCGGTGACGCCCTGCTCAGCCGGCTCGGCGCGCTGTCCGGTCGCGCCCGGGCCGTCGCCACCGCGGCCGCGGTGCTGGGGCGCTCCTTCGACTTCGACCTGCTCACCGACGTCACCGGTTCCGAACCGGACGACGTGGCAACGGCTTTGCGAGAGCTTCGGGAGGCCTCGCTGGTTCTGCCCGGCGCCGACGAGGTCACCTTCGACTTCCGCCACGCACTGATCCGGGATGCGCTCTACGCCGACACGGACCTGCCCGACCGCCGCCGGCTGCACGCCCGGGTGGCCGAGGCCGCGGTTGCGCGAGGTCACCGAAGCGCGGTCGTCTCCGCGCATTACGAGCTGGCCGGGCAGGCGGACCGGGCGTTTGGTCAGGCCCGGGAGGCTGCGCAGGAGGCCCGTTCGATGTCGGCCCACGGCGAGGCTCTGGAGCTCTACCGGAGAGCCCTGCGGAACTGCCCCAAAGATCTTGATACCCGTTCTCGGGCTGAACTTTTGGCGGAACTGGGTGATGAGGCGTCGGCGGTGGACGACAACCTGGCCGCCGCCCAGGCCTTTGACCAGGCTTACGGGTTGTATCTGTCAATGGGGGACGTCCTTGGGGCCGCTGCGATCGTTCCGCGCAGGACGGCGGTGGGTCACCTGCTGGGGGAGGGGCTGAACGAGCGCGTCTCCCGTTTGCAGCAGGCCGTGAGGCTTTTGGACGACGCCGGGCTGGCCGCGCCGCAAAAGCGGGCCGGGTTGCGGTCGGCTCTGGCGGCTGCCTACATGCTGGACCGCCGGCTGGACGAGGCAATCGCGGCCGGGCAGATCGGGGTCGGGGCGATCGAGGCTGGGGAGGTCGGCGAGGGCAGTTCGGCGGAGGACGACACGGCGCTGAACACGGCCGTGACGCTCGGCTCGGTGCTGGTCTTCGCCGGCCGCTCGGACGAGGGCTGGCAGCTGCTGGAGAGTTCGATCGCCCAGGCCCGGCGGCGGCATCGCGAGGCCGAGGCGGCCCGGGGCTACCGGATGATCGCCACCAGCGCCTCGGTCCTGGTCGAGTACGACCGTTCGCGGCACTGGCTCGAGGCCGGTATCGCCTACGCCGAGGCGGTGGAGCTCTGGAACCACCGGCACTACCTGGCCGCGCACCTCGCCCACGTCCGCTGGGCCACCGGCGAGTGGGCCACGGCCGAGGCCGGAGCCGGACAGGCCCTGGCCGACGGCCGCGGCGGCATCACCACCCGGATCACCGCCCAGTACGTGCTCGGCTATCTGGCGCTGGGCCGGGCCGACTGGGCCCGGGCCGAAAACCTGCTCGGCGAGGCGCTGCACACCGGCACCGAAATGGCCGAACTGCAACGGTTCTCCCCACCGCTCTGGGGCCTGGCCGAGATGGCCCGCTGCCGCGACGACTTCGCCCTGGCCGTCGAGCTGAGCGAGCGTGGCTACGAAGCGTCGGCCCAGGTGAAGGACGCGGCCTACCTCTACCCGTACCTGATCACCGGAGTCCGGTCCCATCTGGCCCTGAACGACCAGGCCGCGGCGGAGGACTGGTTCCGCCGGGTGAGTGAGGTGCTCAGGGGGCGAGCCGTCCCCGGCACCCTTCCGGCCCTCACCCACGCCTACGGCCTGCTCCGCCTGGCCGAGGGCGACCTTGAGTCAGCGCCGCAACTCCTGGCCGCGGCCGTGCGGGACTGGGCGGCTCGTGGCCGCTTCTGGGAGGGCTCCTGGGCCCGGCTCGACCTCGCCCGCGCCGCCCTGCGCCAGCGGCGTCGGGGCGAGGCCTTACGCCTGCTCGCAGAGGTTCGCACCGCTGCAGAACAGGCCGGTTCGGCCGTGCTGCTGGCCGCGGTCGACCGCCAGGCCGGGCCGGCCCCGGAGGTTCCTTGGCACCCGCTCACCGCCCGCGAGTTCGAGGTCGCCCGGCTGGTGGCCGAGGGGCTGACCAACCGGCAGATCGCCGAGCGCCTGGTGCTGGCCCCGAAGACGATCTCGGCGCACGTCGAGCACATCCTGACCAAGCTCGGGGCCGCCCGCCGGGCCGAGATCGCCGCCTGGTGCGCCCAGGTGACCTCGGGCCCGGTGAGCGAGAACCGTCGCGCTTAGTCCGCGTCGAAGATGCCGGGCTGCTCCGGCCCGTGAGGCACGTCGATCCGCTCCTCACCGGTGCGCAAGGCGCGCAGGATGGCCCGGCCGACGTACTCGGGGGAGTGCGGTACCAGCCCGCCGGGCCGGACCTGCGTGCGGTCCTGGAACACGCCGTCACCGAACTCGGTCGCCGTGATCGACGGCAGCAGCAGGGTGACCTGGATGTTCTCCTCGGCTAGGTCCATCCGGGCGACCTCGGAGAGCCGGTTCACCGCCATCTTGGTGGCCGGGTAGATCGCGTTGCCCGCCATCGGTGCCCGGGTGGATCCCGAACTGACGTTGACGATGCGCCCCCGGCCGGCGCTGCGCATGAAGGGCAGCACCGCCTGGATCCCGCTCACCACACTGACCACGTTCAGGTTCAGCAGGTCCAGGACCGCGGCCGGCGCGAGCTCGTCGATCTTGTAGAAGGTGCCCGCCCCGGCGTTGTTCACCAGCCCGTCGATCCGGCCGTGCCGGTCGACCGTGGCCTGGGCCAGGGCTTTGAGCTGCTCCGGGTCGGTCACGTCGGTCGGGACCGCGAGCGCGCCGTCGAGCTCCTTGCTCAGTGCTTCCAGCCGGTCGGCCCGGCGGGCGGCCAGGACCGGGTGGGCGCCCGCCGCGTGCAGCAGGCGGGCGGTGGCCTCGCCGATCCCGGACGATGCCCCGGTGACGATGACGACCTGGTCGGCCAATGATGCGGTGACGGTCACGAGAACTCCTGAAAAGCGTCCATAGTGAATAATTTAGGCATCGGCGACGGGCTTCAGCACGTCCAGGCACCACTGCCGGAACGTGGTGGGGGTGCTGAACTGCGCCGTCCGGGTGGCTCCCGCGTCGAGGCCCTGGTTCTTGGCCACCGCCATGTCGGTCAGCCCGTGGGCCATGGCCTCAGAAGTACCACGGGCCAGGGCGTTCGCCAGGAAGGCCTCGGCCGGGATCTGCTGGTATCGCACGTCCCGGCCGAGCGCGTCGGCAATGATCGCGGCCATCTGGTCGTACGTCAGGTCTTCCGGGCCGAGCACGGGACGTTCCTGGTATCCGGTCCAGCTGTCGTCGAGCAGGAGCTCGGCGGCCACCGCGGCGATGTCCCGGGTGGCGACCGCGGGGACCGGCAGATCGTGCTGGTAGGGGCCGTAGAACACGCCCTGGGTGGTGATCGGGGTCAGTTGCCGCAGCGTGTTGTCCATGAAAGAGGGCATGGTCAGGGCCCGGTAGGGGACGCCGGTGGCGGCGATCCGGTCGTCCATCGCCAGGGTGGCGGTGACGTGTCCGGCCTTTCCGGCCACGGCGGTTCCCCGGCCCAGCGCCGAGATCCCCACCACCCGGCGGACATTCTGCTCGGTGAAGGCGGCAATGCCGGCCTCGGCGAAACCGGAGTAGGCCTCGTCGACGGAACCGGCCTGCGGGTCGGCCGGGACCAGCCAGAACACGGCGTCGGCCCCGGCGAACGCCTGGGCCACGACCGCGGGGTCGCTGTGCGAGCCGACGACGACTTCGACCCGTTGGGCCACGTCCTCGGCGAGGCGGGCCGGATCCCGGACGACGACCCGGACCGGCGCTCCGGCGGCCAGCAGGTCCTGCACGACCTGGGAGCCGATCTGGCTGGTCGGAGCGGTGATGACGATCATGGGGAAATCCTTTGCGAAGGCGACCGGGCTCCTCCAGTCAACGGCCGGGCCCCACCCGCGGTGAAGGACCGATCCGCTCTGAATTGATACCTTGGTGATATGAGTGATCTCGAGACCCGGCAGCTGCGCTACTTCGCGGCGGTCGCCGAGGAGCGGCATTTCGGGCGCGCCGCCGAGCGGCTGGGCATGGCTCAGCCTCCGCTCTCGCGGGCGATCCGGGATCTGGAGCGGCAACTCGGGGTGCAGTTGCTGGTCCGCACGACGCGTCAGGTCACGCTCACGGCGGCCGGGGAATCGCTTTTGGACGATGCCCGCCGGGTTCTCGACGCGGTGGCGGCTGCGGAGCGGCGGGCCCGGCGGGCCGGGCAGGAGGCGCCGGTGCTGCGCGTGGCGCTGAAGGCGGATTACGACGCAGGTCTGCTGCCGAAAATTCTGGATGCTTATGATGTTTTGCCGGTGGAGTTGTTGCTGGGTGGGCCGGGCGACCAGGCGGCGGCGTTGCACGACGGAAGGGCCGATGTTGCCCTGTTGCCAACGCCTTACAGTGATATCGGGCTGGATGCCGAGCCCCTGGTGACTTCTCCGCGAGTGGTTGCGCTTGCTGCCAACGATCCGCTGGCGGCGCGAAAGAGTCTTCGGCTGGCCGACCTTGCGGGCCGGGAGCTGCCGAACGGATCGCGGGCCGAGGAGGGCGATGTGCGGGCACCGTCGGGATCCCGCATCGTCCGGGATCTTTCGCAGATCTTCAACCTGGTCGAGGTCGGCACCCTGGTCTGGTACCTGCCGCAGTGGCTGGCCGATCGTCATCCCCGCCCGGGGGTCGCCTACCGCCCGGTGGAGGACCTGGCCGAGGCCACGCTCTACGTCGCCTGGCCGGCCGAGTCCCGCTCCACGGCGGTGGCGGCGTTCGTGCGCACGGCCAAGGCGGTGGCCGCGGAGAGCGACCTCACGCCGAGCGTCCTCTGAGGGTGGTTCTCAGGGGCGTTGTCAGGGGCGTTGTCAGGGGCGTTCAGGACAGGTCGGCGCGGCCCTCGGCCAAGGTCGGGTCGTCCGGGCCGCCTTCGCCGTCGCTGTCCTCGTCCCGGCCGGTGCGGGAAAGCCCGGACCGGGGCTGACGCAGACGCTGCAGCAGGCCCTCAGGCGGGGCGTCAGGCACCTCGGCCCAGACCGTCTTGGTGCCGCCCTCGACGAACCAGCCGACCTGGGAGGCCAGGGTCAGCACGATGGCCAGCCCGCGCCCACCGATCTGATCGGTGTCCAGCGAGCCGACCGTCGGCTCCAGCTCGGGGGAGTTGTCGTCCACCCGGATCAGCCAGGCCTCGGCGGTGGAGGAGAAGTGGATCCGGACCGGCTGCCCGGCGTGCCGAAGGGCGTTGCCGGCCAGTTCGGTGAAGACCACCTCGACCCGGCGGATCGGTGAGGCCAGGAGCGGGGCGGAGGGCGCCTGGAGCACCGGGGGCTCCCGGACGCAGAGGGCCGCGAGCGCCTTGCGGGTGCCGGCCAGGGTGGAGAACCCGGGCAGCGGCCAGACCCCGTGGGTCTGGCGCAGGAACTGCGGCGGTCGAGCCTGCGTGAGAGCGATGATCTCGACGCTCCTTGCTGATGGTCGAGGCGAGAGGCCCGTCCGGGTGACCCGCGGAAGACAACCCGTGCGTGCGGTCAGCCTCGTACCGGAAGCCTAAAGGCCATGGGCCGGGCCCGCGCGTCGGACCGCCGGATCAGGGCGTGGGCAGGCCGTCCGGGCCCGGGCGGCCCTCGACCCAGGTGAACAGCGAGGCCGCGCCGGCCACCGAGAGCATCTCCTCGACCAGCGGCGCCGGGCCGCAGAGGGTGATCGTGCCGCCGCTGCTGCGGATCGAGGCGGCCACCCGGACCAGGAACGAGATCCCGACCGAGTCGATCATGTCGACGTGTCGCACGTCGACCATGATCTGCATGTCCCGCTCGATCGCGTACCCGCCGGCCTCCTCCAGGTCCTGCGCCTGACTGATGTCGATGGTGCCGCGCAGCAGCACGACCACGACCTCGTCCTGGTCGTAGACCGACACGTCGCCGCGGGGCGCCATCCCGTCCTCCACCCGCTGGGGGCGGCCCTGAAAGTCGCCTAGATCTACCGACCGCAGGTGCCGCGGACGGTGGCCCGGTTCGGGCTGCGTGTTGTTGTCCATGAGTCCCGTCCGTCGATCGGCCGCCGAATCACCCTACGCGACAGTCGGGAGGTCCGCAGATGATGCCGCATGCACGATAATGAGCAGGTGAAGAGCAGGTACCGAGCCGAGCCGGCCCTCGGTGGGTGAAGGGCCCGGTGCGGGCCGGGGCGCAGAAGACGGGGGCGGTCCGCCCCGGCCGGTCACGGCCGACGAGATCCGCCTCAGCTTCGACCGTTACACCCGGTTGGTCCGTGATGTGCTGGGCGTGTCCGCGGCTGTTGTCTCCCTCTCCGGAGAGGATGCGCACGCCTCGGCCGGCGCGTCCGGCCTGCCCGCCCCCTGGCCCCAGCGGCCCTGGGCACCGCTGATGCACGCCGTACGGCAGACGGTGATCGAGAAGGGCATTCCGGTGATCCTGCCGGACGTCCGGGAGGACGAACTCTTCGCGCCCATGCTCCCGGCCGCCGGCCCCACCCCCCTGGCCCTGCTCGCCGTCCCCCTGACCGGCGCCGGCCGGGTGGTCGGCGCCCTGTGCGCCCTGAACGCCGAACCCCGCAAGTGGACCGACCGCGACCGGCACCTGCTCACCGGCCTCAGCGCCGCCTGCTCCTCCGAGCTGAACCTGCGCGACTCCCGGGCCGAGGCCCGCGCCCGGCAGCACGAGGCCGAGTCAGCCCGCCAGGCCGCCGAGCAGGACGGCCAGCAGGCGTGGGTGCTGCAGCAACGGCTGCAGCGGCAGAGCGCGGTCTCCCGGCGCTCGGCCCGGCACTCCCGCCTGCTGCTGGCCATGTCCGAGGCGCTGACCGCCACCAGCACCGTGGACAGCGTGGTCGAGGTCGTGCAGGAGGCCGCGGCCGGCTACCTGGACGCCGAGAGCGCCGAGTTCGAGCTCGCCCAGATCGGCTACCGGGCCTCCGGATCCGACCGCCGGCACACCCTGGCCGTCCCCCTGTCCGGTGCCCTCCCCGGCCGCCTCACCCTGACCTGGGCCACCGAGCAGGACGCGGAGCCCTGGATCCGGGCGGGCCGCTCGAACGGGGCGGCTCCGGACGAGGTCGAGGAGACGATCGCCGCCCTGGTCCACTACGCCTCCACCGCGCTGGACCGGGCCATCCTGCTCCAGGAGCGCCGCAGCGCCGCCGCCACCCTGCAGCACGCCATGCTGACCACCTTGCCCACCCTGGCCGACGTCGAACTGGCGGCCCGCTACGTGCCCGCGGCCAGCGCCAACCAGGTCGGCGGCGACTGGTACGACGCGGTCGACGTGCCCGGTGACAGTCTGGCCGTGGTGATCGGGGACGTGGCCGGGCACGACATCGAGGCCGCCGCCACCATGGGCCAGGTCCGCAGCATCCTGCGCGGCCTCCTGGTGGACCGCCCCCAGCCCCCGGCCCAGATGATCACCCGGCTCGACGCCGCCCTGGCCCGCCTGCAGATGCCCACCTGCTCATCGCTGGTCCTGGCCCGGCTGGAGGCCCACCCGACCGAACCGTCGTCCCGCCGGCTCTCCTGGTCCAGCGCCGGCCACCCGGCGCCGATCCGGATCCGCGCCGACGGCCACGCCGAGCTCCTGACCGGTGAGCCGGACCTGCTGCTCGGCATCCCGCTGACCCTGCCCCGGAACAACTCCCACGCCCACCTCGAATCCGGCGACACCCTGGTGCTCTACACCGACGGGCTGATCCAGAAACCCGGCCGGCGACTGGCCGACGGGCAGCAGCGGCTGATGACGAGTGCCGAGGGGTTCCACACGCTGCCGCTGCCGGAACTGCTCGACCGCGTGCTGCGCGACCTGGTCACCGACGCCCCGGACGACGACTGCGCGGTCCTGGCGGTGCGGCTGCGGTGATCCGGGGCCCGGTTCCTAGTCGGTGCGCCGCTCGGGCGGGAGCAGGGCGCTGACGGTTGTGTAGAACCGGTCGATCTGGTCCATCACCGCTTCCAGCGCGTCCAGGTCGATCGGCTTGGTGACGAACGCGCTGGCGTGGTGCTGATAGCTGGCCACCACGTCGCTCTCGGCGTCCGAGGTGGTCAGGATGACGATCGGGATGGCCCGCAGGTGCTCGTCGTCCTTGATCGCGGCCAGGGTCTCGCGGCCGCCCAGCCGGGGCATGTTCAGGTCCATCAGGATCAGGTCGGGGCGGGGGCTTTCAGCATGGTCGCCCTTTCTCCGCAGGAACGCGAGGGCCTCTTCGCCGTCACCGGCAACGAAGAGCTGCGGTGGCCGGTGGGCGCGTTCCAGCGCCTCGCGAATCATCAGGACGTCTCCGGGGTCGTCGTCGACAAGGAGAACGAGAGGGACTCGCAGTGGCGGGGTCACGCGTCCATTATCGGGTGCGTCACGGTTTCCCCGGCATTGGGGGCGGTGAGCGAACGCCTAAGCCTTCTTGGCGGCCGCTTTTCGCTTGCTCACCAGGTCCAGCCCCTGCGTGATCACCAGCACGAGCACCACCGCGGCCAGCACGCCCTGCCAGGGCTCGGGGAAGATGCTGCCGCCGAGTGTGCCGATCGCCGCGTAGACCACCGACCAGAGCAGGCAGGCGGGGGCGTTGGCGACCAGGAAGGTGCGCCAGTCCAGGCCGAGGAAGGCGGCCGCCAGCAGCACCGGGATCCGGCCGCCGGGGATCAGCCGGGAGACCAGGAGGGTGCGGATCGGGTTGGCGCGCAGCCGTTCCTCGACCGCGACCAGGTGGTCCTCGTCGCGCAGCCAGCGCAGGCGGCGGGCCAGGGCCCGGCCGCCGACCCGGCACACCGCGTACATCCCGAGGTCACCGACGTAGGCGCCGGCCGCGCCGGCCACCACCGTGAGGACGAGCAGGATCGGCTCGTGGTGCCAGGCGTAGGCGGCCGAGGCGCTGACCGCGGCCCCGGTGGGCACGATCGGGACGATGGCGCCCAGGGTGACGGTGGCGAACAGGGCGGCCAGGGCGGTGACGCCGACGGAACTGGTGACGTCGGTGGTTCCGACGGCGCTGAGCGGGTCCATCCTGGTGCCTGGGTCCCCTTTCCGGGTTCGGATCTCGTGTGGAGCCGGCCTGCGGCCGGGAGCATGCTGTCATGGTGACGTCCGGAACCTCGCCCTCGGCCCTGCCCCGCATCACCTGGCTGGGGCACTCGACCGTGGTGCTGGACATCGGTGGCGCTCGGATTCTGACCGACCCGCTGCTCCAACGCCACAACGGGCCGTTGCGACGTCGGTGGCCGCGGCCGTCCATGGCTGCGTGGGAGAACCCCGACGCCGTCCTGATCTCGCATCTCCACTACGACCACGCCGAGCTCTCGTCGCTGCGGCAGGTGCCGCGAGTGCCGATCCTGACCGCTCCCGAGAACGCCGAATGGTTGCGGCGCAAGGGATTGCCGGGGGTCGAGCTGAAGGACGCGGCCGACTGGTTCACAGTGCCGGGCACCGAGGCGCGGGTCCGGCTGGTGAGGGCGGATCACGGCCATCGGCCGATGCCGCACCGTCCGAACGCGGCCAACGGGCACCTGATCCAGGCGCCGGGGCTGACGGTCTGGGCGGCGGGGGACACGAGTCTCTACGACGACATGGCGTACCTGCCGGATTGGGCGGAGGGACGTTTGGACGTCGCGTTGGTACCGATCGGCGGCTGGGGGCCGCGGTTGTCGGGCGGGCACATGGACGCCGACCAGGCGGCCCAGGCCTGCGCCCGCAGCGGGGCGCGGGTGGCGATCCCGGTGCATTGGGGGACGCTGCACGCACCGGTCGTGGGCCGGTATCCACGGGGATGGATGGACGCCGGTGGCCCGCTGTTCGTCGAGGCCCTGGCCCGTCACGCCCCCGACTGCACGGCGCTGGTGCTGAGGCCGGGGGAGTCGGCCGAGATCCCCTCCTGAGGCTCGTCCTCGTCCTCGGGCAGGACCGGGTCGGGCAGGTTGCGGGCCTGGCTGCGTTCCAGCCAGCGGACCAGCTGCCGGTGCACCATCTCGGCGCCGTAGAGGATCTCCTCGCCCTTCACGCTGCGGTCGAGCAGGTCGTCGTCCACCGGCCAGTCGACCGGGTGCACCAGCACGGCCTGGTTCTGCCAGCCGCCCAGCCCGCCGTGCGAGCCGACGAGTTCCTCGAACGCGTGCACCTCCCCGGTCCGCGCGTGCAGCGTGGAATGCACGTAGAGGTCCGGGCAGACCTTCATCGCGCACACCCGGATCAGATCGGAAGCCGCCCGGGGACCGAAGCCGAGCAGCGGGTCAACGCCCTCGACGACGTCCTCAAGCAGGACCCGCACCCCGCGTGGGCCCATGACGAGCGGTCCGCGGACGCTGTCGACCACGACGAAGCCCACGCCCGGCTCGTCCAGGAGGCCGGGGACCAGGCCGGGGTGCAGCTCGCTGAACGTCTCCAGGGTGACCCGGCCGGGCAGGCGCGGGAACCAGATCAGCCCGACGTTCCCCGAGCCCACCACGACCAGATCGGGACGCTCGTCCTCGTCCTCAGCATCGCCATCGGAGTTGTCCTCGGAGTTGTCCGCGACGGCGGGGGCCGGCGTCGTCCCGCGGGCCCGTTCGGCCTTCGCCATCCGGCGCTCGGCCCGTTTCCGGGTCCCCGGCCGCACACGCGAGAGCAGCTCGGAGACCAGCGCGTTCAGTGGTCCCCAGCCCTCGACGTCCCCGGTCTCGGCCACCGTCCGGCCCGGCGAGGTCTCCAGGTGGGCGCGCACCGCCTCCTCCAGCGAGTACCCGCTGAGCTGGTGGAAGGTCGTGCCCTGGCTCTGGCCGTGGTCGGACAGCACGACGAACTTGTATTCGCGGGGGGCGGCCGCGGCCACCCGTTCCAGGGTGTGCAGCACCAGGTCGAGGCCGGTGAGTGCGTCCATCGCCTCGCGGCGCATCACGCCCGCATGGTGGGCGATCTCGTCGTAGTCGACGAAGTCGACGTAGATCACCGGGGCGCCGGCCATCATGTGCTCGGAGACCAGGGCGACGTTGAGGTCGCGCAGCACGACGTTCGTGAGTCCGCGCAGGGCGACGTAGGAGCCGCGGCGCGAGATCCGCGGCTCGATGTTGCGGGCCTGCTGCTGCCGGGCCTGGTGCAGTTCCTTGATCATCTCCGCGAGGAACAGGATCAGCGCCCGGAAGAGCAGGAAGGGGCTGAAGAAGAACCGGATGTAGGCGCTGCCGGGGCCCAGGTCGCCCCGATTGGCGGCGCGGCTCATCACCAGCAGCTCGGTCGGCGCGTCCCCGCTGAACAGGTTGGAGACGCTGACCCCGCCGTCGGCCAGCAGGCCCCGCCCGTCGGAGAGCCGGGCCTCGATCACCGCGGCGTCGGCCGGGTGGTTGGCCACCATCAGCTTGCCGGGCCCGTTCTCGGGGTCCTTCTCGTACCAGCGGAACGCCGGGATGTTCTCGCTGCTGCCGTGCAGCAGCCCGGCCTGGCTGGCCGGGGTGGTCGAGGGCACCCGGGCCCACCAGGGCAGCATCTCGTGCGAACCGGACCGGATCCAGCGGGTCAGCGTGGGCAGGGTTCCGGAGATGATGCCGTTCTGCAGCAGGGGGTAGGGCAGGCCGTCGATCTGCACGATCACCAGACCCGGCGGCTGCTCCTCCTCGACCGGGGTGCGCTGCCGGCTGCGGGACTCCCCGCGGCGGATCAGGTCGGCCACGATGTAGGAGCTGTCGTTCACGCCGACCAGCCACCGGGTCGTCGCCGCCAGCAGGGCGACCAGCAGCAGGGTCTCGGCCGCCGCCTCCACCCCGGTGACGATCACCCCGGGCACCACCAGCAGGGCCACCAGGATCAGCCCGACCTGGGCGGTGAGCCCGAGGAAGAGCGCGGTGACCGCTCCGGCGAACCCGGCGATCGAGCGCAGCACCGGGCGGACCAGGGCGTCGATCAGCGCGCTGACCGCCGCCACCGCGAAGGCCCACCACCAGTGGGCGATCTCCAGCCCGGCCAGGATCCAGGAAGCGACCAGCAGCGCCGCCGCGTTCGGGACCAGGCCGATCAGGGCGTCGCGCAGGTCGCGGCTCGAAATTCTCAGCCCGTTCGGCACGAGCACAAGGTAACCGAGGACGTCGACCGGCCGGCAGCGGCCGGGGGGACACCGCGCTCAAGCCGTAAAGGAGGCTCACAGGAAACCCCTAGCCTGGTTACAGTGCGTGTTGATGCTGCTCTCCTAGGGTGAGGCCCATGAACAGGACCGACCCATCTACGAACGACCGCCCGGTCACCCGGCGGGCCCTGTTCGCCGGCGTGCCCGCCCTGGCCTTCGCCCTGGCGGCCTGCTCGAGTTCGTCCAGCGGCGGCGCCTCCTCGGGAGCCACGGCGTCGGCGACCACGGCCTCGACGGCCACGGCCGACGGCGAAGCCGCCGCGGGCAGCGTCGCGGCGCTGGCCCAGGCGTTCTACAAGACCCTCAGCACCGACCTTCAGGCCAAAGTGCTGCTGGACTACACCCTGGCCAGCGCCAAGCGCTGGTCCAACCTGCCGCAGGCCCTGATCAGTGGAGGGGGCGGGGGCTTCGGCGGCGGTACGCCTCCTTCGGGTGCTGCCGGAATGCAAGGGGGAACGCCGCCCACGGGTGGCACCGGGATGGAGGGCGCCCCCAGCGGTGGCGGTACTGCGCCCAGTGCAGCTGCCGGTGGAGGCGGGACCGGCGGGGGTAGCAGCCAGTCCCGGGTCGGCATCCCGGTCAGCGACCTCAGCGATGCCCAGCTGGCCGCGCTGACCACGCTGCTCAAGGCGGCCACGGGGACCAAGGCCGGGCTCGGGTACGACGAGATCGAGCAGCAGTTCAACGCCGACGACTACCTGAATCAGAACGGCGGCGGGGACACCTACGGCCGCGGCAAC
The DNA here is from genome assembly GCA_000719025.1 of Kineosporia aurantiaca JCM 3230. GTDB lineage: Bacteria > Actinomycetota > Actinomycetes > Actinomycetales > Kineosporiaceae > Kineosporia > Kineosporia aurantiaca. The sequence goes on along the minus strand of JODP01000004.1, from coordinate 233,350 downwards.
TTCTACGTGGCCATTCTCGGCAGTCCCCAGGACTCCGGCACCTGGGAGTTCCAGTTCGGCGGCCATCACCTGGCGGTGGCCAATACCTACACCGACGGGAAGCTGGCCGGGGCCACCCCGTCGTTCCGCGGGGTCGAGCCCTTCACCGCCTTCAAGCTCGACGGCCGAACCAACCAGCCGCTCAAGGCCAAGTACACGGCCTTCGCCGCGATGCTCGCCGGTCTGTCCAAGAGCCAGCTGGCCACCGCGAAACTCGCTGACACCTACTCCGACCTGGTCCTCGGCCCGGGCAAGGACTGGGCCTTCCCGACCACCCGCGAGGGCGTGAAGGCCGGCGTCCTGTCGGCCCAGCAGAAGAAGCTGGTGCTGGCGGCGATCGCCACCTACGTCGACGACCTCGACACCAGCGATGCGAAGACGATCCTGGCCAAGTACCAGGACGAGCTGGACGAGACCTGTCTCGCGTACTCCGGGACGACCGCCCTGACCGCCGAGAACGACTACGTCCGGGTCGACGGGCCGTCGGTATGGATCGAGTTCTCGATGCAGCACGGAATCGTGCTGTCGGGCAACCACCCGCACTCGGTCTGGCGCGACCGCACCACCGACTACGGGGGAACCAAGAGCTGATGCGTTTGACGAAGGTCATCCTGCTGCTGATCACCTTCGCGGCCCTTTGGCTGGCCGGAGCCCCGACCGCGTCGGCCCACGTCGTCCCCACGTCGAGCATCCAGCTCGACGTGGGGTACGGCGTGATCCGGGCGGCGGTCGGGATCCCGGTGTCGGACCTGCAGTCGGCCACCGGGATCGACCTGGGGGATCGGTCCGCGGCCGCGGTGAACCAGCACGCCTCCGCCATCCGGCAGTACCTGCTCGCCCATTTCACCCCGACCAGTGACGACGGTCAGGCCTGGACGGTCAGCCTCGGACCGCTGAGCGTGAAGACCACCGGAAATGCCGCCACCACCGGCCTCTACCCGGAGCTGGACACGGTCTTCACCCTGACGCCACCGGCCGGCAGCGACGAGAACTCGTTCAACCTCGGCTACAACGCCATCGTGGACCACGTGGCGACCCATGTGGTGATCGTGACGGCCCGCTCGTCCGGGACCACCTACGCCGTAGGCTCGATCAGCCGTGACACGGTCACCAACACGGTCCAGCCGCTGCACGTCGACCTAGGGTCGGGTCGCGAGTATCGCGGTTTCGTCGGCCTGTTGGGCCTGGGCGTGGAACACATCCGGGAGGGCACCGACCACCAGCTGTTCCTGCTGACCCTGCTCCTGCCGGCTCCGCTGCTGGCCCGGGCCGGGCGCTGGTCCGGGGTGGTCGGGGCCCGGCGGGCGATCCGGCGGATCGCCACCATCACCCTGTCCTTCACCGTCGGGCACTCGGTGACCCTGGCACTGGGCGCGCTCGGGGTGCCGGTGCCCCAGCACCTCGTCGAGGCGCTGATCGCGGTCAGCATCCTGGTCGCCGCCGCGCACGCGGTGCGGCCGCTGTTCCCCGGCCGAGAGGCCCTGGTGGCCGCCTCCTTCGGGCTGATCCACGGCCTGGCCTTCGCCGAGGCGCTGCGCGCCCTGCACCTGAGCGGAGTGCAGCTGGTGCTGGCCCTGCTCGGCTTCAACCTGGGGATCGAGGCCATGCAGCTGCTGATCGTGGCGCTGGTCCTGCCCCCGCTGATCCTGCTGGCCCGCTCCGGCCGCTACCGGATCCTGCGGGTGATGGCCGCCGGGGCCACCGGGATCGCGGCCGCCGGCTGGCTGGGGGCCCGGGTCGGCTGGGCCAACCCGGTCGCCGACGCCGCCGATCGGATCGGGGTGGTCGCGGTGCCCGCGGTCGCCGCCCTGTGGCTGGCTGCGATCGTCATCACCTTCACCGCCCGCCGCCGTCGGGGGCCTGCTGATCCTGCTCAGGACGGTTACATTGCCTCCGGTGCCCTGGTGGGCAGCCCGAACCCGTAGGAGGAAAAGACCGTGACCATCCCCCTGGTGATCGACACCGACACCGCGCAGGACGACTGCGTGGCGATCCTGGTCGGCCTGCTGACCCCCGAGGCCGACCTACGGGGCATCACCATGGTGGCCGGCAACGTCGGGTTCGACCGGCAGGTCCGCAACGCCTTCATGACGCTCAACGTGGCCGACCGTCTCGGCGAGGTGCCGATCTACCTCGGCAACCGGCAGCCCCTGGTCCGGCCCTGGGTCTCGGCCGAGAACGTGCACGGCGACGGGGCCGGCGGGCTGGACATGGACTTCTCCGGCTGCGAGCCGGAGGCCGAGCACGCCGTGGACGCCCTGCTGCGGATGGCCGACGAGGCCGCCGGCGAGCTCAGCATCGTCGCGATCGGCCCGCTCACCAACCTCGCGATGGCCGTTCGCAAGCGTCCCGAATTCGCCTCTCAGGTAAAGCATCTGGTGGTGATGGGAGGCTCGAACAACGCCCGCGGCAACATCACCGCGGCGGCCGAGTTCAACTTCTACGTCGACCCGGAGGCCGCCAAGATCGTCTTCGACGCGGGTTTCACCATCACCGTCGTGCCCTGGGCGCCCCTGACCCTGCAGCAGGCCGTCTTCGGGCGGGACGTGCTGGAGCAGATCGCCGGGATCGACACCCCGCTGGCCCGCTTCTTCACCCGGGTCTGCTCGGCCACCCTGGCGTTCGACGAGAGCGTCGGCATTCCCGGCACCACGCACCCGGACTCACTGTCCGCCGCCGTACTGCTGCGTCCCGAGCTGATCACCCGCTCCGCGCAGTACAACGTCGACATCGAGACCGGTTCCGAGCTGACCCGGGGCTACGCCGCGATGTCCTGGGGCGTGCACGGGCTGGCGCCGAACGCGACCGTGGTGGAGGAGATCGACGCCGCCGGGTTCCAGAAGTTCCTGCTCGACCTGCTCGCCCGCACCACCACCCCGCCCAGAGATCTCGGCCTCTGACGACCGGGCCGGACGCACCACCGTCATCACTGGTGTGATTCGAGCACCGGAACCGAGACGTGGCCGGCGACGATGTCCTCGGCCACGTCATCGAGCAGGCGGTCGGCGCTGAAGGCCTGGGCCCGTAACAGCTCCATAGCCTGCCCGGGGGTGATGCGGTTGGCCTGAATCGTCATTCCCTGGGCCAGCCAGACCAGGCGTCGGCGCATCGCGGCCGGGCCGTTCAGCCACTCGCGTTCGCTCCCTCCTTCGGCGACCACGTCCAGATCGGCCTCGAGCAGGCGATCGGTGATGCGCGATGCAATGCCGGGCAGCTGGGCCCGGTATTGCGGCAGGCCGGCCGACGTGCTGTACAGGCTGAGCGATCCCATGGCCACGATGTCGTTCTTCAGCAGGGGGTAGGCGAACACGGCCTGATACGGCGTCCGCCGGGTCAGTTGCTCGGCGTAGAGGGGCCACTGCGACCACGCCGGGGAACTGGACCGGCCGAGATCAGCCACCAGGACCGGTTCGCGCCGGGAGTAGGAGGAGAAGCACGGGCCTTCCCGAAGGGTGAACTGAAGGGCCTCTCCGGTGGTCGAGGCGAGGTCGCTGGCGCCGATCGGGACCGCGACGTCACCGCCCAGATAGACCGAGATGGCGGCGCCCTGGACCCCGGTCACCTCCACGACCGCCTGACACAGCTGGTCCGGCAGCAGACGCCCGTCCTGGCCGGCCGCGGCCGACCGGGCCGCCGCCGCTGCCTCGAAGCGCGTGAGCCAGGGCTCCGGTGCCTCCGGCCCGGGAACGCCGTGATCCGAAGAACTGCCCATCATCTCCACCCTGAAGGTTGCTGCGGGATCTGATCCCGGTCCGGGATCGGCTGCTGGTGGCCACCGGCCGGCGCCCGGACCGGTTGCCGGCGAGTCATTCGCCGCTCGCTTCGGCGACCACGGTCTCGGCGATGTCGCGTAGCTTCCGGTTCGAGCGCGACGACAGGTCGACCAGGATCGCGAACGCCTGTTCGGCGCCGCACCGTTCCTGGGCCATGATGATTCCCTTGGCCTGCTCGATCTGGGCCCTCGAGGCCAGGGCCTGTTTCATCTGGGCCACCTCGTCCCGGGCGCCGGCGTAGAGCGCCGCGTTGAACAGGGTGACCGCCGCATGACCGGCGAACGTGGTCGCCACCTCAATGGTCCGTTCCTCCAACGGACCGGGCACCCCGGGGCCGTAGATGTTCATTCCCCCGCTGGTCTCCTGAAGGGCCGGCATCCCGATGGACAGCACGTGCCGAACGCCCTGACGACGCGCCTGCCGCGCGAACTCCGCGTAGGTACCGTTCTCGGCATGGGTGTCCACCACGATCGTCTGGCCGTACCGGGCGGCGTCGAGACAGGGCCCGAACCCGTCGGTGTACTGCCGTTCATCCAGGGACACGGCCAGCGGGCCGCTGAACGCGACCGTTCGCGGGCGCCCGCGCTCAATCAGCGTCACCGACGCGTCGTCGATCCCGGGAATGGTCTTGACGGCCAGTTCCGCGATCCGGCGCAGCACCGCCCCGAGCGGCTGCCGATCCAGGACGATGGCCGAGAGTTCGCTGTACACGGAGGGATCCACCTCAGGCTCGGGCTGGTCCGGCTTGCCGTCAGCGCCTGCCGGTCCCCGGCTCTCGGGCCTGGAATCCGATGATTGCGGTCGGTCCATTGAGTTCTCCTCGTACCCGTAACACTCGGCCCCGAACCGGTTTGACAGTCAGAGGCGAACGGCCTGGGCGCCACCTGCTCGGGCGCGCGTGGTGGTGGCGTCGACCGGGCCCCCGGGAAGGAGGCACGGGCTGAGGTTCTGGACGCACCAACCTGGGCAATATATCCGCAAGTCCGCTCGATCAGCGAAGCCTGCTCCAAAGCCTGACGGTGAGTTCATGATCCGCCCCGAGCGTCCTGCTCGCCTCGGCGTAGACACCCGCGTACCAGCGGTCGGCAAGGTCACGATTCCCCCTGGCTGCGTACGCGTCGGCGAGGTTCGTCGCGCACAGCATCGTGTGGGGGTCGTCCGGCCCGACCGCCCGGCAGGTCGCCAGCACGGTCGGCTCGAGCAGTTCGATCGCCCGGTCCGCGGAACCCGCGTGCAGATGAAGAAGCGCCAGATTGCTCGCCGAGACCAGCGTGTCGCGGTGGCCGGCCCCCAGAACCCGGCACCGGGCTCTCCAGGTGTGCTCGCCGAGAGCCAGGGCGCGAGCCTGGTCACCGGCCGTTTCCCATTCACCGGCAACGTGGTCGGCCAGTCGTAGGGTCGCCGGATGCTCATGACCGAGTACCGCCCGGCTCTGGCCCAGAAGATCCTCCCAGCGGTCCGCCGGGCGGTGTCCTTCGGCGAACTGTTCGGTCGTCCGCAGCAGCCGGACGACCGGTTGCAGGGCACCGGCCAGGTCGGCCCGGCGAAAACACTCGGCCCGCACGAGCTGTTCCCAGCCGGGCAGGTCCCCCGGAGGGACGAGGAGTCGGTCCGGTCCGACAACGACAAGATCATGCAGACGCCGGCGGCCGGCCACCATGATCGTGCCCAGGCAGGAGTCGGTGGCCAGCCGAGAGGGCTCAGCCAGCCAGGCACCGACGAACGGCTGGGCGAACAGGTAACCGGCTGCCGACCGGATGAGAGTCATGTGCTTCGGCCGGTTCTGGACCGAAGCAGTACGTCGGGCGGGGCGGGTGCCGAAGACATGACGGCAATTCCCTGGACCAGGGACTGAACGCATCAGTCGGACTCGGACGCCCATCGCTTTGAGCGCTTCACCGTTGAACGGTGTTCGTGAAACCTTAACCGGTCCCGGCGGAGGAACCAAGCCCGGCCGGCGTTGCGATGAGCGAGGTACCGCCGCCGGCCCAGCTGTCCAGCAGCCTCCGCCCGGCCTGCGCATCCAGGGCCAGAGCGCTTGCGGCACCGAAGAAGACGTCGATCAGCAGTTCGGGCTCGTCCTCGACCAGGGCTCCGGCCAGGTCCCGGCCGGCAATCTGCTCGTGCACCGCGTCCGCCTCGACGTGCTCGTCGAAGAACCAGGTGGCGTCGGAGTCGAACCCGAGCCGCCGCAATCCGTTGCCGTACCGGCGGTTCGGGAGGGAGCTGGTCATCTCGAAGACCGCCAGATGGCCGGCCACGGCCCCGCGCAACCGGCGGTGCAGGCCGAAGGTGGTGACCGCGGTGACGGTCGCCAGAGTGCTGGCGGGCACGCGGTCGAGGAAGGCGCCGTAGCTGTCGTCCAGGTCGAGGGCGCGCATCATCCGGGCGAAAAGGGCGCTGTGCATCCGTTCCGGACGCCCGCCGCCGTACTCGTCGGCCTGGATCTCCACCAGCGCCGCCTTCGGCCGGCCGGTGAGCCGCGGGATCGCCCAGGTGTGCGGGTCGGCCTCCTTCAGATGGTAGATGGACCGGTGCATGACGAATTCCCGGAACTCCTCCAGACCGGCCCGGCGGTCGAGGTACTTCGCCAGCTCGGGACCGTTGTCGGCATTCACCAGCGCGAACAGGGCTTTCGTCACCGCTTCGGCGTCCGGGGTGGGGCCGAGCGGGCCGACGGCGGCCCGGACGGTGCCGGCGGTCAGACGCCGCAGCGCGGCCTCGACGGCTCGTTCGAGGGCGACCCGGGCCGCGATAGTGCCCGGAGCCCACTCCCATTCGGGATCGACGACACCTTCCAGGCCGCGATAGTGCAGTTCCTGCAGCAAGGTCAGGGTTAGCTGGGCGTCCTCGTCGTCCAGCAAGTCTTGCGAGGCGGCCACCCGCTCCTGGGCCAGGCCTGCGAGGTGGGGCAGTTCGCGGACGGGACCGGCCAGGGCATCCAGGACCAGCGCGCTCAGTGGTCCCCGGGCCGAGGGCAGCCTCATGAGCCAAGCTCCGCCTGGTCGTGGAAGCCGATCACCTTGTGGGTGCCGTCGCACCAGGGTGCGAGACCGGAGCGGCCGCATCGGCACAGGGCCACCGTTCGCCGGTTGCGCACCACTTCCCGGCCGTCGGAGGAGACGATCCGGGCGGGCCCCCGGACCAGGAGGGGGCCATCGGGGCAGACGACCACCGAGACCGCCTGATCGACTGTGATCGCAGACTTTTCGCTCATGCTCACTTTCTAGCCGCCATTCCGTCGGGCGCATGTCGGCCCGGTCCCGCGGGCCCGCTCCGGACCCGGTACGCCGGTCGCCGGTCGGGAACCGGCCCCGGGCCGGGCGTCTCGGGAGTGGAGGCGGACTCCACGGCGGCGTCCACGACGTCGGTCAGCAGGCCCCGCCGGGCATGGACGGCCCGTTGGCGCTGCGCCCCGGTGCCGTGCCGGAGCAGGTTCTGCACCGCGGTCTCGACCCGGTCCAGGTCGCCGTGCCGGACCAGGGCCGGCCGCACCCGGTCGACCAGGTGCTGCAGATGGTCGGCGGCCGGCCGGCGCCGGCCGGACAGCGGGTCGACCAGGTCGCCCGACAGCCCGTACCGGGACGCCTGCCAGGCCGCCGCCCGCAGCATCTCGGGCCGGGCCACCGGCCAGGGGCGGTCGTTCCCGGCGGCCCCGGCCGCGGCGTCCACCAGGGCCCGGCCCAGCGCCGCGACCACGATCGCGCTGTCGGGTTCCAGGCCCACGTCGGCCACCCGGATCTCCACGGTCGGATACTTCGCCGAGAGCCGGGCGTCGAACGACACCATGCCGGCGTCCAGCAGAACGCCGGAGGCGACCAGGTCCGCGATCAGGCCGTGGTACTCGGCCGGGTCGCGGAACGGACCGGTCGGCCCGGTGGTCGGCCAGCGCTCGTAGAGCTGACGGCGGAAGCTGGCGTAGCCGGTGTCGGTCCCGTCCCAGAAGGGCGAATTGGCGCTCAGCGCCAGCAGCACCGATAGCCAGGGCTGCACACCGTTCACGGCGGCGACCCCCTCGGCCGGCGACGCGATCCCCACGTGCACATGGCCGCCGCAGATCAGGTTCTGGGCTGCGGTCAGCCCGTACGTGGTCAGGATGCGCTGATACCGATCGCCGGGCGAGACGGTCGGCCGGGCCGGCAAGGGGCTGGTCGCCAGGGCCGCCACCCGCACACCGACCCGCCCGGCCGCCTCGGCCAGCCGGTGCCGGCGCACCAGCAGGTCGGCCGCGACCACGTCGAGATCGGTCGCCGGGCGAGAGGCGATCTCGACCTGCTCACGATGCAGCTCGGCCTGGACGATCGCCCCCGCCTGCGCGATGACGGCCGGCGCGGTGGCGCTCGGCAGCCTCTGTTCGTCGATCAGGAGCAGCTCTTCCTCCACCCCGACCGAGCGCCGGGCCGGAGCCTTCATGACGCCTGGTCCGGCCGGCCGGCCCGGACGGTGCCGTCGTCCGGGCGATCGACGGTCACCACGATCAGGGCGATGCGCTCGGCGTGCTCGTACGCCGGGGTGTCGAGCTCCTCGTCGTACACGTCGGGATCGACCTCGGTATAGGACCAGTCGTACGACGTGCCCTCGAGGCGTTTCGTCACCTCGGACCGCAGTGGGTCCTCACCGTCGATGATCCCGGTCCCCGAGAAAAGGACCAGGGAACCGCCCGGGGCCAGCCGGTCGACGGCCGCCTCCAGCACCCGGACCGGTAGTCCGTAGCCGTGCGCCCCACCGTCCCGGTAGCGACGGCCCATCGGGTCGATCATGAACGGCGGGTTGGAGACGATGAGGTCGAAGTCGCCGTCCACTGCGGTCAGCAGATCGCTGCGCAGGGCCGTGCTGCGCGGCGCGAGACCGGCGACCGCGGCATTGACCCGGGCGAGGTAGAGGGCCGCGTCGTTGATGTCGACCATCGTCAGCTCGGCCTCCGGGTAGCGGGCGGCGAGGGTCAGGCCGATGGCCCCGCTCCCGCAGCCGATGTCCACGATGCGCCGTACCGTCCCCGGGCGGCGTTCCTGGTGCGCCAGGGCGGCGGCGGTCGACCGATAAGTGTCCGGGCCGAAGAAGACCGCCTCCGGCTCAAGGGTCGGAAAGGCGCTGTGCAGGAAGAGGCGACCGTCCAGGCTGGAGACCCGCACCGTGCTCCGGAAACCCTCGCCGTTGCGCTCCAGAACGCCGGCCGCCTCCATCGTGCGCAGCAGGCGATCAGGCAGCAGCCCCGCCTGGAACGGCCGGCTCCAGCCGAAGACCCCCCGCAGATCCTCGGCCCAGGCGTTGGCCGGCCGCCGATTGACCCGGGTGTGCGTCTCCGGCGCGACGGCGACGAACTGGTAACCGTGATCGGCGAGGATGTCGAGCAGTTGATGCAGGGCCGCGTCCGTCACAGAACGCCTCCTTGGTCCACTCCTGGCCGCGTACCCCGGCGTCTTCAGCGTGCCGCGAACCCAGCCCAACATTGCAGGCCCGCTGCGGTAGCACCACTCCACCGGTACCCGGCCCGAGCCGGGCGGCCGGCTCCCGCAGCCGGCGGGGACCGAAGGAGGGCTCGGGAAACGGCTACCGGACCAGGGCCGAGCGCACGCCCGGCACCTCCCGTAGCTGGTTGGCCAGGTCGGCCCGGCTCCCGGTGTGGATCACCTCGTAGGTCTGGTGGCCGGCGCCGTCCGGGCCGATGTACGAGGTCGAGGTCTCGATGTCGCAGCCGCCCTCGACCAGGGCGACGGTGACCCGGGCGAGCATGCCGGGGTTGTTCTCGCAGACCAGCTGGATCAGCGAGAGCTGGGAGCCGGCCCGCACCCAGGACAGCCGGGTGGCCCGGTCCGGGTCCCGGGCCAGCGAGGCCAGGGCCTGGGGGCAGTCGGCGGCGTGCACCACGATGCCCCGGGTCCGGGAGAGGATGCCGAGCACGGGCTGCCCGGGCACCGCGTGGCAGCAGCCCGGCCAGGTCAGGGTCACGCCGCTGAGCCCGGGCGCGGAGACGTGCATGATCGGGGAACCGGCCGGGGTCGGGGCCGGGCCGGGCGGGAGCTCCGGCGAAGGCCCCGGGCCGACCGGCTGCGGTGGGGCCGGCGAGTGGACGTTCGGGGCGTAGGGGGCGGTGAGAGCGGCGGTGGAGAGGGCGTTCCCGAGCATCGTGACATCGATCCGCCCGGCTCCGACCTCCTCGGCCAGCGTGTCGAGCGAGTCCAGGCCCGCCGCCCGCAGCAGCGCGTTCTCGGCCTGGGCGCGCGGCAGGCGCCGACGGGACAGCAGGGTGACCAGCACCGCCTCGCCGTTGGCCCGGTCGTTGTCCCGCCGGGCCCGGGTGTGCCAGGCCCGGATCCGCTGCCGGGCCCGCGCGGTGACCGTCCACTGCAGCCAGTCCAGCGACGGCCCGGTGGTCCGCCGGGTGATGATCTCCACGGTGTAGCCGCTGATCAGACGGGTGTTCAGGGGCACCAGGGCGCCGTTGACCCGGGCCCCCGAGCAGCGGTCGCCGATCTGCGAGTGCACGGCGTAGGCGAAGTCGACCACCGAGGCCCCGGCGGGCAGGCTGAGCACGTCGCCGCGAGGGGTCAGGACCCAGATCTCCTCCGACGTCAGCTCACCCGCGATCGCGCTCAGGTACTCGCTGTCGTCCGCGTCGTGCCAGGCCAGAACCCGCGAAAGCCATTGCGGCTCGACTCCTTCGCCCTGTTTGTAGGCGTGGTGGGCGGCGCTGCCGTGTTCCGCGTCGGTGTGCATCTGCCGGGTCCGGACCTGCACCTCGACCATCCGGCCGGTCAGCAGCACGGTGGTGTGCAGCGACCGGTAGGCGTTGAACTTGGGCCGGGCGATGTAGTCCTTGAACCGGTCCGGGACCGGCTCCCAGAGCGCATGGACCAGGCCGAGCACCCGGTAGCAGTCCTCCACGTCGGGCACGACCACCCGCACCCCGATCAGGTCGTGCAGGCTCTCCAGGTCCCGGCCGCTGGCCGCGGTCTTGCGGTAGATGCTCCACAGGTGCTTGATCCGGCCGGAGATCTCGTGTTCGCCGCCGCCCCCGAACGCGTCCAGATGTGCCTGCAGCCGGGACATCGCCTCGGTGAGCGTCTCCTCCAGGTGCGGCCGGTTCAGCAGCTCGGCCCGCAACTCCAGGAACTCGTCCGGGTAGGCCACCGCGAACGCCCGGTCCTCCAGCTCGGACTTCATCAGGGCGAACCCCAGACGGTGGGCGAGCGGTCCGTGGATCGCCAGCGTCTCCCGCCCGATCCGGGCGGCCTTGGCCGCCGGGAGTGAGCCGATCGTCCGTAAATTGTGCAGTCGGTCGGCGAGCTTGATGGTGACCACCCGCGGATCGGCCGCCAACGCGACGAACAGCTTGCGCAACCGTGCCGCCTCGACCCGGTCCGGATCGTCCCCCCGCACCGCCGCGACCTTGGTCGCCCCGTCCACCAAAAGGGCCACCTGCGGGCCGAACCGGCTCTCGACGTCCTTGAGCGTGACCTCGGTGTCCTCCACGGTGTCGTGCAGGACGGCCGCGATCACGGTGGCCGGTGGGGCGCCCAGGCCGGTGACGATCGTCGCCACGGCCAGCGGGTGGGTGATGTAGGGCTCACCGCTCTTGCGGTTCTGCCCGGTGTGCGCCCGGATCCCGTAGTCGACGGCCTTGCGCAGCTCCTGCTGGGAGTTCTCGTCCCACCCGGCCTCGGAGACCGCCTGGTCGAGATCATGGACGGCAGCGGCGACGTAGTCCTCGGGAGTGGGGGTGGGGGATGCCGATACCGGCGCTACAGGTGACACACCGCCATCATCCGACACCTCTGCATCATCGGCAGGTGGACGCCGGTGGTGAAGTCCTGTGGTGCTTCAGGCGCTCCGGCCGGCCGGGCGGCCGCCCCGCGCGGAGATCCCCATCTTCAGGGTGACGGTGTCGCCCTCCTGCAGGTCTTCGGCCTTACGGATCCGGTCCTTGACCGGAACCAGATACCCGCCGTCCTTCGGCCACAGAGAGGTCTCCCACTTGGTGGCGCCGAGCCGCAGCACGACCGGCACCATGCCCCAGCCGTACGTCACCTCGGCCGCCCGCTCGCGGATCTCGTCGCAGAGCTCGGCCGGGACGGCGAGGAAGTAGTACGGCGACGGCCCCCGCCACTCGAACAGCTCGCCGTTGAAGCTGAAGTCCACGGGGACCAGTATCGCGTCAGTGCATCTGGGGCGGGTTGAGATCCGGGGGCAGGTCGACGGGGTGGCGCTCGGCGTCCCGCATCGCGACCGCCCTCATGGCCCGGCGGTACTGCGCGGCGGTGACCTGGTTGGTCAGCAACTGGCGGGTGAGGGCCCCCTCCAGGGTCTGGGGCAGCGGGGGCGGCTCGGCCGGGTCCGGCTCGGCCTGGGGCCGGGCCTGGCGCATCTGCCGGAGCTGGGTCCGGACGGTGCGGACGTCCGACCAGGTGGCCGCGATGATGATCAGCCCGGCCACGAGAAGGATGCTGAGAGCGATCACCCCTCAGCGTTGCGCCGGAGTCTGGGGGCGGGCCCGGTCCAGGGTGAGCAAAAGCTGTGAACCTTCCGGGCCTGGCAGGATACCGGGGTGTCCGAACTCGTCTTCTTCTCCGGAACGATGGACTGCGGCAAGTCGACCGTGGCCCTTCAGACCGATCACAACCATCGCATCCGCGGCCGTAGGGGCCTGTTGTTCTCCCGGTTCGACCGTTCCGGGGAGGCGGTGATCTCCAGCCGGATCGGGTTGTCCCGCCCGGCCATCGAGGTGCACGACGAGACCGACCTGCACGGCGCCGTCACCACGCGGATCGCGGCCGGGGAGCGGATCGACTACCTGGTCTGTGACGAGGTGCACTTCTACACCCCCGAGCACGTCGAGCAGCTGGCGGTGCTGGTCGACGACCACGACATCGACGTGTTCGCGTTCGGGCTGCTCTCGGACTTCCGGACCCGGCTGTTCCCGGCCTCGGCCCGGTTCATCGAGCTGGCCGACCGGATCGCCGGGTCCCAGGCCGAGGCGCTGTGCTGGTGCGGATCCCGGGCCACGCACAACGCCCGCACGGTGGACGGGGTGATGGTGGTCGCGGGGGAGCAGGTCGTGGTGGGCGACGTCACCAGCGGGGCCACGGGGTCGGTGGCCTACGAGGTGCTGTGCCGACGTCACCACATGCGGCGCCAGACCGTGGCGACTTCCGTCGACATCCGGGCGGGTCAGACGTCCTCGGCGCCGGGAACGGTGAACGACGCGGTGAACCCGGCGGAGTTCAGGTCCAGGTAGAGCCGGCGCCGCAGCACGGCCAGGGCCTGCTCCAGCGAGGTGTCGGCGACCCGGGCGGTCACCCGCAGCACGACGTGGTCGTCGCCGGCATTGATCAGCCCGGCCAGCAGGGTCTGGGTGAGCACCGGCACCTGCGCGTCCTCCAGCAGGTCGCCCAGGTCCTCGAGCGCGTCCAGGGCCCCGGGCTCGAAGGCCAGGGGCTGGGTGTCGACCAGGTCCGCGTCCGAGGTCGCGGCGGCCAGCGCGGCCAGGGCCTGGCGCGGAGCGCCGGGCACCAGGGCGGGCAGGATCTCGGCCAGCGTGCCGGCCACCTCGCCGTCCTCCAGGGGGTTGGCCCCGGCGGCGGAGGCCAGGTCGCGGTCCAGCCGGGCCAGGCTCATCCGCACCACCCGCTCGGCGGCCGCCAGTCGCTCCACCGCGGTGGGGGGCAGAGCGGGGTCCCCGGTCTCCGGGAATCCCGCGCGGATGTCCAGAGTGAGGTGGGTCTGCGCCTGGGTGCGGTTGCCCAGACGGGCGATCTCGCCGTGCCGGACGTGCCAGATCGTGCCGTCCCGGCCCCGCAGCCGGGTGGTGCGCAGGCCGATCTCCTCCACCACCCCGGCCGCGCCGAGGGTGGTGTCGACGTAGTCGCCGATCCCGTACGTGTCCTCGAGCAGGACGAACAGGCCGGCCACGATGTCCCGGGCCAGGCCCTGCACGCTGACCGCGGCGATCAGGCCGAACAGGCCGGCGGTGAACACCCCGGCGCGCGAAAGCCCGGTGCCGGAAACGAAAACCAGTACCCCGACGACGGCCAGGGCGGCCGAGGACAAGTGGCCCAGCAGCGAGGCGATCGCCTTGGCCCGCTGCTTGCGGCGCTCGCTGAGCGCGGTGACCTGGCGCTCGACCTCTTCGATGACGGGATTGACCGGGTGCGGGCCGGTGTCGCTCCGGCGCAGGGTGCGGGGGAACAGGCGGGGGCGGGTGCGCTGGCCGGGCCAGATGGTCAGCCGGTCCCAGCGGCCGGACCAGGCGCTGGTGGCGATCCGGTCGGTGACCGCGGTGATCAGGCGGTGCGCCAGCAGGCGGGTGATCAGCAGGGCGGCCAGCACCAGCACGGCCTTGACCACGAGGTGGGCCACGGAGTCGCCGGTGTTCAGCAGGAGGTGGGACATCGCGTCCGGGCCGGAGTGGACGGCGTCGGAAACCTGGTTCCAGAGGTAGCTGGGTGAGGGACTGGCGGATGGTTCGGTCGTCGGTGTGGGACCGGCGGGAAGCACGGGGTTCCTTCGGTGGAGGAGTAGGAGGCGAGCGCCTTTGCCCGAAGGCGTCAACGACCTCTGACGAGCGCTTATGCCGGTGTCCTGAAAGTCTGCTGGGAGCCGGGCAATCGGCGGGGGTGACCTGGATCTCGATGTCCGAAGGGGTACCCGGGCCTGGCCGTTCGCCGGGCCGGGCGGAGGGGCGGAGTGCTCGCCCCGGGCGTAAGGTGCTGACCGGTCCTGTCTTTCGAAGCTCGTGAAGGGATTGTCACCGTGAGCCGTACCGTGGCCGATCAGCTCGTCGAGTTCCTGGCCGAGGCCGGGGTGGAGCGTGTCTACGGCATCGTGGGGGACAGCCTGAACGCGTTCAGCGACGCGGTGCGTCGCAGCGGGCGGCTGGAGTGGGTACACGTCCACAACGAGGAGGCGGCGGCCTTCGCGGCCTCGGCCGAGGCCCAGGTCACCGGGCGGCTGGCGGTCTGCGCGGGCAGCTGCGGGCCGGGCAACACACACCTGATCCAGGGGGTGATGGACGCGCACCGCTCCGGCGCCCCGGTCCTGGCGCTGGCCTCGCACATCGCCTCCCTGCAGATCGGCTCGGGCTTCTTCCAGGAGACCGATCCGGCCCGGCTGTTCCGTCAGGCCAGCCACTTCTGCGAGACGGTCGCCCAGCCCGGCCAGATGGGGCGGCTGGCCCGGCTGGCGGTACAGAACGCGGTCGGTCGCGGGGGCGCGTCCGTGCTGGTCCTGCCCGGTGACGTGCTGGGGCAGGACGCGGTCGGGGGTGGGGACGGCCCGGACCGGCTGGTCACCCGGGCCCCGCGGGTCGCGCCGGAGCCGGAGGCGGTGCAGGAACTGGCCGAGCGGCTGGCCGCGGCCAAAAAGGTGGCGATCTTCGCCGGGATCGGCAGCGCGGACGCCCGCGAACAGGTGCTGCAACTGGCGGGGCGGCTCCAGGCACCGGCCGGGCACACCCTGCGCGGCAAGGAGTCCCTGCAATGGGAGAACCCTTACGACGTGGGCATGACCGGGCTGCTCGGCTACGGCGCCTGCTACGAGGCTCTGCACGAGGCCGACCTGGTGCTGTTGCTGGGCACCGACTTTCCCTACGAGGACTTCCTGCCGAAGGCGAAGACGATCCAGATCGACCGGGACCCGGCCCGGCTCGGGCGCCGCACCCCGCTGGAGCAGGGAGTGGCCGCGGACGTCGGCCTCACCGTCCAGGCGCTGCTGCCGCTGGTGCCGCAGCGGGAGGACCGGAAGTTCCTGGACAAGATGCTGCGGCACACCGAGCACACGCTGGACACCGCGATCGAGGCCTACGCGGGAAGCGAGCATCAGCGCACGCCGATTCATCCGGAGTACGTGGCCCGGCTGATCGACGAGAAGGCCGCGGCCGACGCGATCTTCACCGTTGACACCGGCATGTGCTGCACCTGGGCGGCGCGTTACCTGACTCCGAACGGCCGCCGCCGCATCCTCGGCTCCTTCGTGCACGGATCGATGGCCAACGCGCTGCCGATGGCCGTCGGCGCGGCCCAGGCCGCCCCCGGCCGCCAGGTGGTCTCGCTGTCCGGCGACGGGGGTCTGGCCATGCTGCTCGGTGAGCTGATCACGGTCAGGCAGCACGACCTGCCGATCAAGACGGTGGTCTTCAACAATTCCAGCCTGGGCATGGTGCGGCTGGAGATGCTGGTGGTCGGAGACCCGCCGTTCGAGACCGATCACGATCCGGTGGACTACGCGGCCATCGCCTCGGCCGTCGGGATGTACGCGCAGCGGGTGACCGAACCCGGTGACCTGCCCGACGCGGTCGAGAAGTTCCTGGCCCACGACGGTCCGGCCCTGCTCGACGTCGTCACGACCGCCGACGCCATGGAGGTGCCCTCGCACGTGACCTTGGAGCAGGCCAAGGGTTTTGCGCTCTCGGTGGGCAGGATCGTGCTCGGCGGGGGCGTGGGCTCGGCGATCGAACTGGCCCGGCAGAACGTGCGCAACATCCCGCGGTGACTGCCGTTGGCGCTCTGCCCCACTGAGCGTCATCGGATATTCACGCTGGGGTCCGACTGCTGGGCATAGCTTCGGGCCCATGCGGACATACCTGCGCAAGTTCGGGTTGATCGGGCTGGTCGCCGTCGGTGTGCTGGCGCTCGCGTCGAGCGCCGCGGCGGCCGGTCCCCGGTCGGAACTCGGCGACCGGCTGGCCGGAATCGACCGCTCGGCGGTCTGGACGAAGACCGCCGAGCTGAAACTCGGCTTCCCCACGTTCCATCCGGAGGGCCTGGTCGTCACCCGCGACCGCTACTACCTCTCGTCCACCGAGATCATCGAGCCCACGGTCAAGTACCCGGCGCCGATCGACGGGTACGACCGCACGCCAGGTAAGGGCATCGGTCATCTGTTCGTGATCGACCGAGCTTCCGGTCATCTGCTGAAAGACGTTGTGCTGGGCCACGACATCGTCTATCACCCGGGCGGGATCGACCTCTACGGCGACCAGATCCTGGTGCCGGTGGCGCAGTACCGGCCCAACAGCAGCACCGACATCCTCACCGTGGACACCCGCACGCTGAAGGTGAAACGCCTTTTCACGATGGACGATCACGTCGGCGGCATCGTCTACGACACTTCGTCCCGGCGCCTGGTCGGCAACACCTGGGGTTCGCGCACCTTCTACGAATGGACGACCAAGGGTCGCCTTCTCAAGACCTGGCGGAACCCGGACAACCTGCTCGACTTCCAGGACTGCCAGTACGTGCCCGACGGGAAGATGGCCTGTGGCGGGATCACCGCCCTGCCCCAGACTCCCGTGGCGGGAGGAACTTCCGCCAGCTATGAGCTCGGCGGCATTGCCCTGATGGACCTGAAGCGCCGCACGGTGATCAACGAAATTCCGTTCCAGCAGTGGACGCCCGCCGGGCACGTGATGACCCGGAACCCGGTGAAGATCGCCGCCGACGCGACCGGCCTGACCCTGTGGGCGGCACCGGACAACGGTGAAGAGGTATCGGGGACCACCATTTACACCTGGCACGCGGACACCGCCGGGTAAGTCAGGCCAGCGGCTCCCAGGAGGTCCCCGAGACCCGGCCGAACGGGACGTCCGCGAAGTGCATCCCGAAACCGATCGTCCCGTTCTCCCGGAGCCGGCCGAGCACCCGCTGACGCATCTGGGTGCTGGCCTCGGGGGCCGGATCGCCTACCAGCGGCCAGTCCGGGTGGGCGATCTGGACGGGGGAATGGAACACGTCGGCGAAGCCCACCAGCCGGGCGTCGTCTGCGATCACTTCGAAGCCGATCTGGCCGGCGGTGTGCCCGGGGAGTGCCAGGACCGAAACACCGGGCAGGAGCTCGTCGCCGTCGTCAATGACCCGTAAACGCCCGGCCATCGAGTCGAGCACCGTTTGCGTGACTCCGTGCTCGGCCCGGCGGGCGGCCCACTCCGGCTCGGACATCAGCACCGGGGCGTGGGCCAGGGACGGGTGGTCGGCCCAGCCGACGTGCTCCACGTGTAAGTGGGAAATGGCAATTGCCTCAACGGTTTCCGGATCGCGGCCGAGCTTCCGGAGATTGTCCAGGAAGGCGCCGCCGTACATGCTGGCCATGCCGTATTGCAGGTTGGCCGTGGGTTCGGGGTAGGGGCCGAAACCGACGTCGAAGAGAATCGCCCTTTCGCCTCGCTCGATCAGCACGGCGCCGCTGCTGATGGTCAGCCAGCCGGACGCGTCCAGGAGTTCGGCGTTCGCGGACCAGTCCGCCTCCGTCGTCTCGGGGAAGAGGAAGGTGGGGACCATCTTGACCGCGCCGTCGGGCACATAGCTGACCCGAAGCGGGCCGACCCCCACCGAGCGAAGCGTGCCGGCCTCCTGCAATCTGCTCATACGAACAGACTACTAGTCACATGATGAGTCGCGAAAATTCCATCTCAATGGTCATGCAATGGCCCTCTGGTGCGACTATTAGTCGCACCAGTAGGCTGCAAGCATGGAGAACGAAGCCGAGTTGTCCCTGACCGCGTTCTCCGTGCTCGGGATCCTGTCGCTGAACGGGGAGCTGCTGACCGCGGGCGAGATCAAGCAGCGGTCCACCTTCGCCCTGCGCTTCTTCTGGGGCTCGCCGGCGGTCAGCCACATCCGCCGGGAGCTGCACCGGATGCTCGACCTCGGGCTGGTCGAGGAGCGCGAGATCTCGCTGGGTGGGGTGCGCCGGGCCCAGGCCTTCCAGACCACGCCCTCCGGGGAGCAGCGACTGCGCCAGTGGGTCGCCGAGGGGTCCGGCGAAGAGGCCGTGGTGACCCGGAACCCGTTGCTCCTGCGAGTCTTCCTGGGCCGCGAGATCCCGGCCGCCGACGTCCTCAAAATCATCGACGCCCGGCTCCAGCAGGTCGAGGACGAACTGCTCGACGTGCTGGCCGGGCGCCGACGCGGCGACGATCTCGGGCTGACCCCGCATCCGGACCGGCTCTTCTCCGCCGCGGTCTCGGACTACACCATTCGCCAGCTCTACTTCGACCAGGGCAATCTGCGGCAGCTACGGGACACCGTGGCCCAGTACGACGAGACGACCGAGAACGCGGGCCGGGCGTCCACGATGACGCTCCGGCCGCGGATTGACTAGGTGAACAGGCCGACCGCTTTCGGCTTGAACCCGGGGAACACCCCGGACACCGAGCTCACCCCGCAGCGCTTCTTCAGCACCTCGGAGACGATGCTGCGGTAGTCGGTGGTGCCGGCCAGGTCGCCGTCCACCCGGGCACTGGCGGCCAGGCCGGGCCACTTGCCGTGCACGCCCTTCTTCAGGCCGCCGCCCATCACCAGCACCGCGTTGCCGTGGCCGTGGTCCAGACCGCCGGAGCCGTTCTCCTCGATCCGGCGGCCGAACTCGCTGAGCGTGATCAGCGTGGTGTTCTTCATCCCGTCCGGGCCGAGCTGCTTGGCGAAGGCGGCCAGCGCGGTGCTGAGCTCGGTGAGCTGGCGGTGCATCCAGCCGGAGTCGGACTTGCCGAGGCCGGCGTGCATGTCCCAGTCGCCCAGGTCGACCGTCGCCACCCGCAGGCCGAGGTCGGCCTTGATCAGCCGCCCGGTGTCGTGCAGCGCGTTGCCCAGGTTGGAGTTCGGATAGCCGTAGGTCTTCGGGTCGTCGGTCTTCGCGGCCAGGGCGCCGAGGTTGCCGACCGCCTGGAACGCGGCCGTCAGCGGCTGCCAGACCTGCGCGGAAGCACCGGCCCGAGAGGCCTTGAGCCCGGCCTTCCAGCCGTTCAGCGGAACCTGCGACCCACTGCCGGAAAGCTTCACCCCGGCGATCGTACCGACCGCGAACTTCAGGTTGGGCCCGCTCATCGAGAGCGGGAGCTGGCTGCCGTTGCCGACCTGGGTGGCTGTCAGCCCGCCCGGGTTCCCCAGGCCACCGAGCGTCCGGTCGATCCACCCGGTGCGCACGCCGGACCCGGGGGCCGCGCGTTCCATCGCCTCCTGGGCCGCGAAGTGCGAGCGGCTCGGGTCGTCCTGCCCGACCGCGTGCACGGCCGCCATCTGGCCCGCGTCCCACAGGTCGTACAGCGGGGCCAGGGCCGGGTGCAGGCCGAACATCGCGTCGACCTTCTTGGTCACCGAGGCCGGGACGCCGATGGTCGGGCGGGCCTTGAGGTAGTTCGCGTCCCCGCTGGGCACGATCGCGGACAGGCCGTCGAACCCGCCGTGCAGCGACAGCACCACCAGGGTGCCGGTGCCGGCCGGAGCACCGAAGGCCAGCTCCACGCCACTGGCCGTGGTCAGTCCGGCGGTCAGTCCGGCCGCGGCGGCCGTGCGCAGGAGGCCCCGGCGGCTGAAGGAGGCCCGCTGTCCTTCGGGGCAGCCGCAGTTCGCTTCGGAAGTCATGATGATGGACGCCTATCGGGTCAGGTGGGCGGGGGAGTTGAGCAGCAGCATCGCGGTCAGGTAGACCGTCTCGCGCTGCTCCTGGGAGCCCGCGGCAAAGGTGGTGGGGAGCGGCTTTCCGGCGAACCGGGCCGAGCCGAGCAGGGTGTTCACGCCCTTGCGCTCGGCCGCGGTGGGCTTGCGGCCGACCAGTTTCTGGAACGTCGCGGTGATCACCGTGGCCCGGCTCTTCGGCGGGTTCTTCAGGAAGCCGGTGAATCCCGGGTTCTTCAGCCGGGCGCCCCCGCCGACCAGCCAGGCCGAGGTCAGGTTGAACAGCGCCAGGGCCGCGGCCGGGGACTGCCAGGCGTCGGCCGTGTCCGCGTACCCGTTCGGCTGGGGCCACCAGAGCGCGCCCTGGCCGGCGCCCAGCGTGACCTGGAAGACGTCGAGCAGGCCGATCGGGTCGGTGCCGGGCTTCAGGTCGAGCGCCCGGGCGGTGGCCACCACGGTCTCCATCGGCCGCCGGACCTTTTTCCGCTTCGACGCGGCGAACTCCGGTGAGGAGAACAGCACCCGCAGCACCGGGGCGATCGCGGTGTCGTGCTTGGTGTAGGCCGTGGCCAGCTTCTTGACCAGGGACGCCGGCGGGTTGTCGCTGACGAAGCGGATCGCCAGCTTGCGGGCCAGGTGCTTGGCCGTGCTCGGGTGGTGGGCCAGATACTTCACGTACGCCTGCTGGGCGGCCCGGCCCTTGGCCGCCGAGGCGTTGGCGGTGGTGAAGCCGAAGACCTTGAGCTTGCCCACGTGATGGTTGGCCGGGACGTAGACCGCGCGCAGTTTCGCGTCGATCGTCCACCCGCTCAGCAGCAGCGCGCCCTTCTGCACGTCCCGCTCGGTGTATCCCGCGTCCACCCCGACCGTGTGCAGTTCCAGCAGCTCCCGCGAGTAGTTCTCGTTCGGCTCCTTGCCGGTCGAGCCCGCCCCGTTGAGGTAGGCCAGCATCGTCGGGTGGAAGGCGCTGGCCAGCAGCATTGACTCGAAGTCACCGAGCGCGTGCTTGCGGATCACATCGCGCTGATAGGCGTGCCGGGTGACGAAGGTGCCGCCGGGCGCGTCCGTCGCGAACACGTTCAGGTGGTTGGACCAGAAGTCGACCATCACCTCGAACACCTGACGGCGGCTGAGATCGCCCGGCCCAGGTGATCTCCGGCCAGGACGAGCTGGTAGTTGAAGTCGTCCTTGGCCGCGGCCGCCTGCGCGGTGGTGCGCTTCAGCTGCGGCCAGAACTTCTCCAGCGGCTTGACCCCGGGATCGGCGATCTTGCCGGGCTTGAGTTGCCATTCCAGCCACTTGCGCGGGCCCAGGCGCTTCATCTCCGCCGCCGAGGCGGTGGTGTGGCCGTAGGTGGCGCGACTGAGCAGCAGGGCGGGGGAGAGGTCGCGGTCCATCGAGAAGCTACTGGCCTCAATGGTGGACGCTGCGCCGCTCGCCTTTTCGGTCTCCGCGGCGGTGCCACTTGCGCCCGCGGCTGCCGTTGCCCCGGAGTTGGTTGCCGATCCGGCGCCACTGCTGGCGATGTCCGCGGCCTCGGCCGCGTTCGCCTTCTTCAGCTGCGCGGTGAGGGCCATGCTGTCCGACTTGGGGGCGGCCGTCGCCTTGCCGAAGGGCTTCAGCGCCAGGACGGCGGTGACCGAAGCAGCCGCGACCCCGGTGCCGCCGGCCACGACCACGTTACGGCGGGAGAGCCGGCCGTCCTCGTGAACTTCCTGGCCCTCGACCCGCCGGGACCGCCGGGCGCCCGCCGGCGGCGGAGACAGCTCGTGCATGAGTAAGGGATCCTTCCGGGTTACCGCGGTCCGGGAAGGAACGCGCTGCACCGGATCTCACCGTCAAGAGCGTTTCGCGGGCATCACAGCTCCCTCAAAACAAACCCGGAACTCGGAGCGTCGGCACGTTGCCGGGAGTGCCGGATCACCGGTCGGACCGGACCGGATTCCGGCAATCCGATGAAAACGAACCGATCGAGTCGCTCCGCGACGGAAAACTTAACGAGTCGGCCGTGAACCGAAGTGCCGGCCCCGGCGTAACAATGATCAAATCCAGGTGAAGCGGCTTTGGGAACGGCCGGACCGGTAGGTGCCCCGGGCTGGCGTCGGGTCCAGATCAACTGTTGCGGAACCACTGTCGAGCAGCGCCTGTTCCAGCGTGATCGAACTGTCCTCGTCCTCGTTCCGGTCCCCCGCGGAGCGGTCGGAACCGCTCGCCTCGGCCAGCACCAGGTACACCCCGGCGTCCTGTCCAGCTTCCAGGTAGGTCAGGACCGGCGCCCAGATGTCCTCGTCGTCCGGGGCGTGCACATGATCGTCGACGAGGACGTACAGGCGCGGCCCACGCCAGGGCGCATCGTCTGGCCCCGTGCGCCGCCCAGCGAGCGCCCAAAGCGTTCCGTCGATCAGGTCGCGCAGCGCGTTGGCGTGAAAGGCGTGACCGAGCAGGAAGTCCTCGGGCACCGCGTCGATCAGGCCGGCTGGGTAGTCGACGAGCAGGATCCGGACCTCGGCCGGGGTTCGACCACGGACCAACTCCGCCGCGATCGTCCTCAGCAGGGTGGTCTTTCCGCTCCCGGCCGGTCCGCGCAGCACCAGGCTCCGCCTGCGGGCGAAGTCGTGCTCCACCGGTTGGTGCTGATCGTCGGTACCCAACCGCACGGACAAGCTCGGCCTGGCCGATGCTGCGGGGGCCACGGCCGGCGACGGCGGGTGAAAAGCCGGAGCGCCCCGGCGAGGTGCCCAGTGTTCCGCGACATCTCCGGCGAGACGACGACGTTCGTCGGGTTGGGCGTCCTCAATCAGGGGTATTCCGATTCTGGCCTCGGCGCTCACGAAGGACTGCGCCGGGCTCCGCCGCCCGCTGATCCGGCCGGTGGTGGGGGTCTCGAGGTCGACCCGCGTGCCGAACCATCCGCGCAGGCCGTCCGGAACCTGCTCCCAGCTCTGCGCCGAGACCAGAAGATGCACCTCGCGGCCGGGGGCTGCGTCGGCGGTGGCGATCAGCTCGGGGGCCAGGCGGGACAGCTGATCCGGTGAGTCAATCACCAGGTACAGAGCGGCATTACGGTCCCACTGGCCGGCGACGTGCTGCAGGAGGCCGATCATGGCCGCGCGGTCGTCCGGGGAAATGATGGCGCCGATATGCGGTAGCTCGGCCAGATCGGTGACTCCGGGGCCCGCTGTTGCGCAGAAGAACTGCACGGCGTTGGGAGGGTGGATCAGCGCGAGGCCGGCGATCAGGAGGCCGAGGGTGTTACTGCGGGCTTCGGGAGTCGAACCGAGGACCAGGGTGTGACCGCTGAGGTCGGCCCAACAGACCAAGTACGGCTCGCTGGTGCCGATCGGGGTGTGGAGCGGTGGCTCGGCCGGGGTGGGGACCGCGACCAGGCCGTGGTCCTGGGTGGGCATGAGCGGGGGGAGGAGGCGGTCCAGGCCCAGCGGTTCGCCGTGGGGAAGCAATCCGCTGTGTCCTTTCCGAGGTTCGCGGGCGCATCAGTATCCCGTGCCGATTTGCCGCCGCGCAAAGCCCGCCCGCCAAGGCCTGGCTCCGCGTTAAAGCCCGACTCCGCGCAAGGCCCGCTCCGCTGAGGCCCGGCGCCGCGTAAGGCCCGCTCCGCTAAAGCTTGGCTCCGCGCAAAGCCCGCCCACCCGGGAAGACAGGACCGGTCAGGCCGGAAGTTGAGTGGGGTGCGGCATCCGTGCGTCCTTCGCTCTTGGGGCCGCCTCTCCGGGCCGCTCGGTCGCCAGGCGCATCCGCAGTCGGCGCAGAGCGTGGTGGGTCCGCGTCTTCACCGTCCCGACCGGCAGACCCAACAGCGCCGCGGTCTCCGTCGTGCTGTATCCCGCCAGGTAGACGTGCTCAAGCGTCTCGCGGTGCTTGGGCGAGAGCGTGGCCAGTGCCTGCTGCAAGAGCACGCTGTCCACCACGGTCGGCGAGTGATCGGGGGTGATCTGGTCCGCGGCCTCGTCCGGATCGACCTCCGTCGGGCGCACCTTGCGGGCCCGCAGGCGGTCGAAGGCCAGGTTGCGGGCGACGGTGACGAGCCATCGGTCGAGGTGCCGGTCGTCCCGGGTGAAGCGCTCGGCGTGGCGCCAGGCCCGCAGCATGGTCTCCTGCACCACGTCCTCGGACTGCTCCGGATCGCCCAGGATGCGCTCGACATAGATCTGCAGCGAGGCCGCGTGGGTTGCGTAAAGGCTGCGCACGAAGACCTGGGAGGTGGCGCGGGCGCGGGACGCACGGGGGAGGACGCCGTTCATGGGCGCCATGCTGCGCGGCCCGGGGCCCGCTGACACCCGTAGCAATACCTGTTTTGTGGGATTCGCGCCGCAGATCCAACAAAGGATCACTGCGCGCGCATGACATCCGACCGGAAGCGAAGATACCGTCCAAGGGTGAACGCCGAGGAACGCCAGAAGGAGATCCTCCGTCTGGCCCGGGACGAGGGCCGGGTGGACGTGGTCACGCTGGCCACGGACTTCTCCGTCACGACCGAGACGATCCGGCGCGACCTGACCGTGCTGGAGCGCGCGGGCAACCTCCGGCGGATCTACGGCGGGGCGGTGCCGGTGGGCCGCGCCCCCGATCCCGTGCTCGCGGTGCGCGACGCGGTGATGACGACGGAGAAGGAACGGATCGCCAAGGCCGCGCTGGCCGAGGTGCCGGACGAGGGCTCGATCGTGCTCGACGCGGGCTCCACCACCAGCCGGATGGCCGAGGTCCTGCCCTCCGACCGCGAGCTCACGGTCATCGTGAACTCCCCGGCCATCGCCATGATGCTCACCCCCCGCGCCAATCTGACCGTGATCATGCTGGGCGGGCGGGTCCGGCGCAGCACCTTCGCCACGGTGGACGAGTGGCTGCTGCAGCCGCTGTCGAGGATGTACGTGGACGTGGCCTTCATGGCCGCCAGCGGGGTCTCGCTGGAACGCGGCCTGACCACGCCGGATCCGGGGGAGGCGGCGGTGAAGGCGTCGATGATGACCGCGGCCCGCCGGACGGTGCTGCTGGCCGATCATTCGAAGATTGAGAACTACTCGCTGGCCCGGTTCGGCTCGGTCTCCGACCTGGACGTGCTGATCACCGACTCCGGTCTGGAGGACAGCGCCGCGGCTGCGCTGGGCTTGGCCGGGCCGCGCGTGGTCCGGGCCTGACAAGCCGACCAGCCCGACCAGCCGCGGTCCGCCCGATCAGCCTTGGGCCGGATCAGCCTTGGGCCGGATCAGCCTTGGGCCGATCCAGCCGATCCAGCCGATCCAGCCGATCCAGCCGATCCAGCCGGATCAGCCAGACCAGCCTCGTCGGCCGATCAGCGTCAGGCCGATCAGGCCGAGCAGGCCGGATCAGCCCGCCGGGACCGGTTTTCGCCGGCCGGCGTCCCGGGCCAGCTCGACCCGCGAGCGTAGGCCGAGTTTGGCCAGCACGTGCGAGACGTGTCCTTCCACGGTGCGCCGCGAAACGTACAGGCGGGCGGCGATGTCCGCGTTCGTGTAGCCCTCGGCCACCAGTTCGGCGATGCCGGTCTCGGCCCGGGTGAGCGCGGCCCAGTCGTGGGCGGGTTGGGGTCGGAGCAAAGGACGCTCGGGGGCGGGTTGGGGTCGGACCGGGGGACGCTCGGGGGCGCGTTGCGCGGGCGGAGGCACGACGAGAACCCGGCCGGGTGGGGTGCGCGTCGGCCGAGCCGTGGCCCGGTGGCGGAACCCGGTCCGGTTCTGGGCGAGCGCGGCCCGCAGGACCGGATGCCGGAAGTGCAGCCCGGCCGGCGATTCGGCGAGGAGCCCCAAAGCGCAGAGCTGCTCGACGGCAGCGGCCCGGTCCGCGGGTGCGAGCTCACTGGCCTCGGCCAGCTCAGCGAAGGTGAAGTGCTCCCCGAGAAGAGCCGCGGTACGCAGGAGCTGCCGGGATCGCACCGGCAGATGATCGAGCCGCCGTTCCAGGGTGACGGCCAGGCCGGGTGGCAGGCGGGCCGAGGGTGCGGTGCTGACGGCGGCAAGAACGTCGGCCAGAAGAGCGGCATTGCCACCGGTCAGCTCGACCAGCGTCGCGGCGGCGGGGCCCACCACCGCCTCGGTGAGCGGTTGCAGCGTCACCAATTCCGTGCCCAACCGCACCAGGCTGCGCCGCAACTGGGCCAGGTCTTCGCGTGCCGGGGCCGGGCGCAGGGCGCCGATCAGCAGCAGCGGACGGGAACGGGCCAGGCGGGCGAGGCGGTACCAGGTGAGCAGGCTGGTCTCGTCGGCCCACTGGAGGTCGTCCAGGATGAGGAGCACCGGGCCGGCGCTGAGCAGGTCGGTGACCCGGCCGAGCACCTGATCGACCGAGGTGAGGGCCGGATCGTTCAGTGCGTCCTGGAGCACGAGCAGGCCGAAGTGCTGACTCAGTTCGTCGGCGGCGGCGAAGAGCACCGTGGTCGCGCGTGTACCGGCGCGCTCAGCGGTGGCGGCCAGGAGGGTGGAGCGGCCGGATCCCGGTTCGCCCTCGATCAGGAGTGAGCCACCGGTTCCGGCGGCCAGGGCCTCGAGCCGGCTCTGCAGGAGGCCGAGCTCGGGGGCCCGCCAGGGAGCCGCCGCGCCGGGTTGCTCAGCCGTGGTCACCGCCCGGTCTCCGTCTCTGTGGGTTCGCAATCTTCGTTTCCTTGGTTTTGATGCCCAAGTCCCACAAGACTCGCGATGAGACCGGGCCGCGTCAAGTCGCCCTGTGACAAGATTCCTGCCGTCGTGAAGCCGCCCGCCGGAGAGGAAGATCCAGACCCATGGCCGAGGACGACGGGCGGATCCCCCGGGGGATGGCCCTGCCCCGGCTGGACCCGGACGTGGTGCCGGAGGTCCGGCCGCCGGACCGGGCGGAAGAGCCGGTGCTGGTCCTGGACCTGCCCGAGCCCTTGCCCAGCCCGGTTCCAGGCCGGCGCCGGTGGCTTAAGGGGGCCGTGGTGGGGGCCGCGGTCGCCGTGGTTGCGCTGGTCATCGGGCTCGGCCTGGTGGTCCCGGGGTGGATCGGCGGGAACCGCACCCAGCTGACGAGTCTGCCCGCGCCCGGCGAGACCACGGCCACCGTCACGCAGGCGCCGTCCACCCCGACCCCGAGCGCGACCACCAAGCCGAAGCACACCAAGACGGCAACGAGGACGGCGACGCACGCGCCGAGCACGACGACGAAGACAACAACGCGGCGCAGTAGTGCGACCGCGACTACGACCCGGACCAAGAGCCCATCGGCCTCCGCTACTCCGAAACAGGACTGGGGTACCACCGTCATCGCGCCGAACACGGCGCTGAAGGTGGGGGAGAACTGGCACACCAACCGGATCAAGCTCAGCCTGACGACGGCGGGCGATGCAGTGCTTACAGACGAGAACGGAAAGGTCACCTGGTCTGCGGGGGAGACGGGAGCGACGGGTCTGGCGTTCCAGGGCGACGGCAACCTGGTGTTGTACAAAGGTGACACCGTGCTGTGGGCCACCGGGACGGTCGGCCACCCGGGTGCCCAGTTGGTGCTGCAGGACGACGGGAACGTGACGATCTCCGACGGCGACCAGTTTCTCTGGGGCGCGTACTAGTTCTTCGGCAGGGTCCGGTCCCCGGGCACGGCGCTTTACACTCGGGCAGCAGGCTGCGGTCCCGGATCCTCAGCCGCTAAGGCGCAGCGGGGAGGACGTTCAGGATGGCGGTGCCCGAGTCGTCCGGCGCCGTGTTCGTGCAGCGGATCGGGTCGTGTTTCGTGCTGCGGGGGCCTGATGCCCTTACGGCGGAGCAGACCACCTGGATCAGTGCGCTGCGGGTCGGCGCCGGGGTCACGTTGGCCTTGGTGATGGTGCCGCCGGGATCAGCCGCCCAGATCGCGCCGGCCCTGGGTCAGGTGCTGGGGCAGATGACCGGCGATCGGTTGGTTCTGGCCCTGTCGGGAGCGGGTGCTCAGCGTCGCGACGGGCAGTCGCTGGCCCAGCAGATCGCCGACGACTGGGGTCTGACCGTGGTCGCGCCCAACGGGGATGTGGTGCTGACCCCCGGCGGCATGCTGTTCGTGCCGCGTCAGAGGGGCATTCAATGGTGGACGTTCGTGGCGGGCGAGCGGGCCACGCCTCTCGGCCCGCGGTGGCCGGTACCGGACTGGGCTCCCGCTGATGATGTGATTTCGCTGGGCGCGCTGGAGCTTCGGCCGATTCCCGCGGGAATGTTGTTGTGCCAGGCCGGATCCCCGGTTTCGGGCTTCGACGACCTTGCCTACGCGGTTGCGGCCTGGCCCGAGCGGCCGGCCGTCCTGTCCGCGCTCCCGGGAGATCTGCAACGGCACATTCCCGGGGCGATGGAGTTGCTGTCGCTGCTGTTGGAACGCCCGGCCTGGGTCCGGCACCCGCTGCTCCTGGCTCCGGTCAACGGCTCGGACGTGCTGCCGCTCGGGCAGGCAGTGGCGCGCGAGCTTGCCCTGCGGGTGGAGGTGCTGAGCGGATTCCCGCTCTCCGGAAGGGCTTCCGATGAACCGGAGCAGGTGGTGCTGGCCGATGAGGTCGGCCGGATCACCTGGTCGCCGTTCATCTCCTCGGTGCTGTGTCGCCCCCACGACGCCGGTCCGGTGCCGCTGATCTGGCGCTCGCCCGCGCCCGGCCTGCATCCGATCGATCCGGTGCGCCCGGTCTTCGCGCTCGCCCCCGATGTGCATCTCACCCTCACCCGGGCCGGTCTGTGGCTGCACGAGCCCGGTGAAGCGTTGCCGCCCAAGGAGTCCGGCGGGGTCGACGCCGAGCGGGTGCGGCTGGACGTGGGAGTACCCGGCGTCGGGCTCCCGGAGAATGTGGCGGCGGTGCTGGACGAGCTGATGGCCGGTCTGGAGAAGGAGATCCGGGCCCGACTGACGATCATCGTGCATGCCCCGCTCACCGCCGAAGCCCGGGAAGGTCTGGCCGAGGAGGCCGCGCGGCACGGCGTCGGTATCGAGTTCGTCGGGCCGTCGATGGACTGGGGTCGGCCGGAACTGCCTCCGGTGGAACCTCTTCGCCGCAGTACCGGGACCGAGCGGGAGCAGGTGCGGGCGGTCCTCGGTCCGCGCTGGGACGAGCAGGCCCCCACCGTGCGCCGCGCGTTCGAGCACCTGCCGATCCTGAGTGCGGCTGATCGGGCCGCGGCGGCTGTCGACCTGGTGGCGCTGAGCCTCTTCCTGGCCGGCGATGCTGACGACAGCGCCGCTTACCGGGCCTGCGTCGCGTCGGCCCTGAGTCTGTTGCCCACCCATCGGGGTCCGGTGTTCCGGGACGTGGACGCCGCCGATTACCGGCGACTGGGTCCCCTGGTCCCGGGCCTGGTGGTGGCCGAAACCGGGCCGGTGGCCGGCAGTTCCCGAAACATTGACCTTCCTCGGGTTCCGGAAGGCGCCCGCTTCGTGATCTGGTCCCAGACCGCCCGCATCCTCGAGCCTCTGCTCCCCGACCCGAGGGCAGCGTCCTCAATTGATGTGATGTTCGTTCCGGGGACCCGACTGGTCGTGCTGGAGACGGCGGCCGGGGCCTGGCACGGAGCGGATCTGGTCTTCCTGCAGGAGTTGCCCGAGGGTGGATCGGTACCGGCGGATGCCCTGCCGAGGCTCCTGCGGGCCCTGGGTCAGGTCAGCGTTCGCCCCTGAACGGTGTGGTGGCCGTCACTCCTCGGGCCCGGAGTAGGGAAATCCGTCGGAAACGACGGGCGTGGGCAGGCGTAACTATCAAGCGATAGCTAATAGGGCACTGCCCCGCCTCCCCGAGAAAGCACCCCTCCCATGCCTGATCGGTCTTATCGGAAGCGCTTCACCCAGCTCCCCTCTCTCTTCGTGGGCCTCACCGCCCTCGCCCTGACCCTGACCCGCCTGCGGCGGCAGCACCCCCGGCAAGGACAGCGACTCCAGCGGCTCCGGCTCCTCGGACACGCTCAAGCTGGCCTTCGTCGGCGGCATCTCCACCCCCGACCCGGACACCGCCTACGACGGCTCCGAACTGAATTTGGTCAACAGCGCCTACGAGGGCCTGCTGGACTACCAGGCCGGCCAGGCCGATCCGAAGCTGGTCGGCCGGCTGGCCACCGCGTGGAAGGCGAATGCGGACAACACCGAGTTCACCTTCACCCTGCGCGACGGCGTCACCTTCCACGACGGCACACCGTTCACGGCGGCCGCGGTGAAGAACTCCTTCGACCGGCGGGTCAAGGTCGACGGTGGCCCCGCGTACATGGTCAAGGGCATCAAGAGCGTGACGACCAACGGCGACCACGAGGTCACGGTCAGGCTGTCCAGCCCCAACGCGTCCTTCCTCGACCTGCTGGCCTCGCCGTTCGGGCCGAAGATGATCAGCCCGACGGCGCTCAAGGCGCACCCCTGGACCGGGGAGGACAACGACTGGTTCGCCACCAACGACGCCGGTACCGGGCCTTATGAGTACACCGGCTTCAACCCGGGCGTCAGCTACGCCCTGAAGTCGTACAGCAGTTACTGGGGCAGCAAGCCGGGCTACGCAAACGTCGACTTCTCCGTCGTCTCGAACATGTCCACGGTGCAGCTCCAGCTTCAGCACGGCGACGTGGACGGCCTGATCGGGTACACCGACAGCGCGTCGTTCAGCTCCCTGAAGAAGGTGTCGAACCTCAAGTCCTACGCGTTCCCGAGCATGCAGACCCCGACCCTGTTCGTGAACCCGAAGAGCGCGACCCTGGGCGACGACGCGACCCGCAAGTCGTTCGTCGCCGGTATCGACTTCCCGACCCTGGCCAAGACCGCCCTGGGTGACACAGGCACGTCCACCACCCAGGTGTTCCCGCAGAACCTGCTGCCGGCCGACGAGAACCAGCAGAAGATCACCTATGACGCCGGTGCCCTGACCGCTCTGGCCGGGGGCAGGCTCTCCGGCCGGACGATCAAGTGCGGGTACGCCGAGAGCAGCTCGTCCGGGCAGGCCCTGTGCGACAACCTGACCGCGATGCTGAACCAGAAGGGCATCAAGGCCTCGAGCGCCGGATACGCCGCCGGCACCTACTACTCGGGTCTGGGCAAGGGCAAGGACGCGCCGGACGTCACGTTCTTCTCCGGCTTCCCGGACACCGCGAGCCCGGACGCCTGGGGCTTCGTCTTCTACACCCCGGACGGCGGTCTGGACCTGTTCGGGGCGAGCGTCCCGGGCCTGGCCGACAAGCTCGGCGAGGCCGCGGCGAAGAACGACGACGCCCTCTACGGCCAGGCCGCGGCCATGGTGAGCGAGTCGGCCTATTGGTACTCGGTGGCCAACAGCCTGGGCACGGCGGTGTTCCAGTCCGACGTCACCGGGGTGGACACGTCCTGGAACCCGGTGATCACCGGGGTGCTCCAGCTCCAGGACCTGAGCCCGGCCGGGAAGTGACATGACGACCGCACTTTCCGTCGCGAACCTGACGGTCCGCTACACCTCCCGGAGCGCATCCGCTCCGGCCGTGGACGACGTCTCCTTCACTATCGAACCGGGGCAGTGCCTCGGCGTGGTCGGTGAGTCCGGGTCCGGCAAGAGCACCATCGGGCTCGCGGTGCAGGGGCTGCTGACGGAGCTGCGGTCGGTCCAGACCCGGGGCACGGTCTCGGTGGCGGGCACTGCGCTGGACCCGTCGAAGGAGACGGGCTGGCGGGGCGTCCGCGGCCACCAGGTCACCACCGTCTTCCAGGACCCGATGTCCTCGCTCGATCCGACGATGACGATCGGGCGGATGCTCGGCCTGGTCACCGGAAGCACCGGGGAGAGCACCCGATGGCTGGAGGAGGTGGAGATCCGCGAGCCTGCCGTGGTGCTGAAAAGCTATCCGCACCAGCTTTCGGGCGGGATGCGGCAGCGGGTGATGATTGCGCTCGCCCTCGCCCGGCGGCCCTCCGTGCTCGTCGCGGACGAGCCGACCACGGCCCTGGACGTCAGCGTGCAGGCGCAGATCCTGAAACTGCTCACCCGAGAGCGGGAACAGCTGGGTTGCGCGGTCCTCTTCATCACGCACGACCTGGGAGTGGCCAGAGCGGTGTGCGACGAGGTGGCCGTGATGAACAGCGGGCGCATCGTCGAGAAGGGACGGACGGCTGCCGTGTTCGACAAGCCGGCCGAGCCCTACACGGCCCGGCTGGTGGCCTCGAGGCTCACCCTCGGCACCGACCGGGGCAAGCCGGTGGGGCTGCCCGAGCCGATGGTGATCGCCTCGATGAGTGAGGCGCTCGTGGTCGGTGCGGGCGAGCTGGAGCAGCGCTGGTCCGGCGGCGAGCTGCGCTGGAGCGACTTCGGGAAGGGCGCCGAGAGGTCGGTGAACGCCCCGGCCTTCGCGCTGGAGCTGGCCAAGGTGGACAAGTCCTTCGCCACCGGCGGTTTCGGCCGACGCAAGCGCAAGGACGTGCTGCACGACATCGATCTGAGATTAGGGACGCGGGAAAGTGTCGCCTTGGTGGGGGAGAGCGGATCGGGCAAGTCGACCATCCTCCGGATCGCCGCCGGGCTGGAGAGACCGGACCGCGGGGACGTGATCGTCGACCGGCGGCGGGGTGAGGGCGTGCAGGTGATCTTCCAGGACGCCGGAGCCTCGCTCACCCCCTGGCTGACCGTGCGCTCCCTGCTGCTGGAACGCCTGGGCAACACCGTGACCGGCGCCGCGCTGGACCAGGCCCAACGGGAGAAGCACGTCCGGCTGGCTCTGGAACGGGTGGCGCTGCCGGATACCGTGCTGGGCGCGAAACCGGGCGAGCTGTCCGGTGGGCAGCGTCAGCGGGTGGCCATCGCCCGCGCGATCGTGGTACCGCCGGCGCTGCTGCTGTGTGACGAACCGACCAGCGCGCTGGACGTGTCGGTCGCCTGCTCCGTGCTGAACCTGCTCAACCTCCTGCGTCACGACCTGGGGCTGCCGATGCTCTTCGTCACCCACGACCTGGCTGCGGCC
This sequence comes from Kineosporia aurantiaca JCM 3230, assembly GCA_000719025.1. Classification (GTDB taxonomy): domain Bacteria; phylum Actinomycetota; class Actinomycetes; order Actinomycetales; family Kineosporiaceae; genus Kineosporia; species Kineosporia aurantiaca. Next base: position 200,263 of record JODP01000004.1, on the reverse strand, counting down.
CGGGTGATCGCCGACCGGGTCGTCGTGCTCAGCCAGGGCCGGATCGTCGAGAGCGTGCCCGCCGACGATCTCGGGTCGTCCATCACCAGCGAGTACGGACGGAGGCTGCTGGATGCCGTCCTCAACTGAAACCCAGACACCGCTGACTGTGGGCGAACCACCCGAGGAGCACGCAAGCACCCTTCCCCAGAAGCGCCGTCGGGTGACCCCCGAGGCCGTGGCCCTGGTAGCTCTGGCCATCGTCCTCCTGCTGGCGATCTTCGGGCCGGTCATCTCCCCTTACGCCACCGACATCCCCTCCGGCAAGCCCTTCCTGGCGCCGTTCTCCGGCGGCCACTGGCTGGGCACCGACAACCTCGGGTTCGACGTCCTCACCCGGGTCCTCGCCGGCACCCGGATCAGCCTGTTCGCCGCGGTGGTGGTCACCCTCGTCAGCGCGCTCTTCGGCCTGCTGATCGGCACCCTGGCCGGGTTCGTCGGCGGCTGGCTGGACGTGCTGCTGATGCGGATCACCGACCTGTTCCTGGCCTTCCCGGCCACGATCGTCGCGATGGCCATCGTCGCCGCCCTCGGGCCCAGCCTGCGCAGCTCGATGATCGGCATCACGATTGTCTGGTGGCCGCTCTACGCCCGCATCACCCGGGGCGAGATTCGGCGCGCAGCAACCAGTCTGCATGTCGAGGCGGCCCGGATCGGCGGCACCCGCGGGGCCCGGCTGATGCTCCGTCACACCGTGCCCACCGTGCTGCCGACCGTCCTGGTCACCGCCAGCCTGGACATCGGCGGGGTGATCATGACCCTGGCCGCGCTGGCGTTCGTCGGCCTGGGATCGCCCGCCCCCTCGCCGGAGCTCGGCCTGATGTCCAGCGCGGGCATGCAGTTCGTGCTCGATTCCTGGTGGATCCCGGTCATCCCGGGTATCGCCGTCGGCATCCTGTCCCTGATCTTCACTTACCTCGGCGACGGGATGCGTTCCCGGCTGCGTTCGAAAGGGGCCTGAGCATGCTGCGTTTCACTCTGGGCCGGCTCGGATCGCTGGTCGTCGTGCTCTTCTCGCTCTCCGTGCTGATCTTCGTGATCAGCCGCTTCGGCGGCGGTGACCCGGCCCACGCGTACGTCGGGGCCAATGCCTCGCCGGCGGCGGTGGAGGCGGCGCGGGTGCGGCTCGGCCTGGACCGGCCCGTCCCGGTGCAGTACTGGGACTACCTGACCCGGCTGCTGCACGGCGATTTCGGGCTCAGCCTGAGCACCAAGCGCCCGGTCGCCGACGAGCTCGGCGGCCGGGTGCCGGCCACGCTGGAACTGGCCGTCGCCACCGTCCTCCTGTCGATCCTGATCGGGCTGGTGCTGGCCCGGGCCTACGCCGGGCCCGGCCGGGCCGGCGGCGTCATCCGGTTCGTGCTGTTCAGCGCGGCCAGTGCCCCCGCGTTCCTGATCGCCACCGCCGGCCTGCTGATCTTCTTCGGCCAGTTCGGCTGGCTGCCGGTCTCCGGCCGCACGTCCTACGGTGCCAGCAGTGGCCTGACCGGCTTCTACGTGCTGGACGGTCTGCTCACCGGCAACCTCCCGTACGCCTTCGACGCACTCAAGCACCTGATCCTGCCGGCCACCGCGGCCAGCCTCGGACCGGGCGTCGCGCTGGCCCGGGTACTCGCGGACGGTCTTTCCACCAGCCTGCAGTCCGGCTATGCCCGCACGGCGCGGTCTCTGGGCGAGACCGAGCCACAGCTGCTGCGCCGGCACGGCCTGCGGAACGCGTCCGGACCGGCCCTGAGCCTGCTCGGCGTCCAGATCGGGATGATGCTCTCCAGCCTGGTCGTGGTCGAGGACATCTTCTCCTGGAACGGCCTGGGCCAGTACCTGGTCACCGCGATCAACGCGGCCGACACCAACTCCGTGGCCACCATCAGCCTGCTGCTCGGCGCCGTCTACGTGGTCGTCAACACGCTGGTCGACCTCGGCCTGGCGATGCTGGATCCTCGCATCCGCCTCTCCTGAGTTCGCTCCATTCAGAAAGGAATCCTGCTGTGTCCGAAGAACTGAGCCCTCTGCAGGTGCTCGACTGGGCGCCGTCCGACGACCTCAAGCCGGTCGGCAACGTCGTCCTCGTGGTCGTCGACATCCAGGGCGGTGGCCTGAACAACCCCTACCCCGAGGACAGGCCGGGCCTGAACTACATGCCCGGGCGCGAGGTGCGTAACCCCAAGGCCGTGGACCTGGTGAACACGTTCCGGGCCAAGCAGATTCCGGTGATCTTCATCCAGGAAGTGCACAAGCCCTCGCTCGTCGACATCGGCCGCGAGCTGGACGGGAACGAGGGCCCGCACTGCGTCGAGGGCGAACGCCGGACCGAGCTGCATCCCGGACTGGACCCGCGCCCGGAGGAGTACCTGATCCGGAAGCGTCGTTACTCGGCCTTCTTCGGGACCGAACTGGACCTGCTGCTGCGCGGTTACCGGGCCGAGACGGTGATCCTGATCGGGGGGATGACGGACGTCTGCATCCACTACACAGCGGTGGACGCGCATCAGCTCGACTACCACTTCCGCACGGTGACCGACCTCGTCGTCGGCTCCGGGCAGGAACTGCACGACGCCGCCCTGCGGGCGATGAAGTACCTGCAACGCGACTCGCTGGTCACGAGCGAGTCGGTCTACGCCTGGCTGGAAGGACAGTCCGCATGAACATCTCCGGCAAGACCGCCCTCGTGGTGGTCGATTTCCAGGGTGGCGACCTCTCCGGGCCGCAGGCCGCCTACGAGAACGAGCACCTGAAGAAGGCCATGGCGATGGTCGCCGAGTGCCGCACCCAGGGCGTGCCGGTGGTCTGGATCCAGGAGGTGCACAAGGCGCACCTGACCGATATCGGGCGGGAGCTGGACGGTTCCGAGGGACCGCACTGCATCGAGGGCAACCCGGGCACCGAGATCGCCCACGGGCTGGGGCCGGTCGGTGAGGAGTTCCACATCCGCAAGCGCCGGTACTCCTCGTTCTTCGCGACCGAGCTGGACATCGTGCTCAAGGCCCACGACGTCGACAGCCTCATCCTGATCGGCGGTTTCACCGACATCTGCATCCTCTACACGTCGGTGGACGCGCACCAGCGGGACTTCTTCATCAACGTCGTCACGGACGTGGTGGCCGGGTCGAGCGTGCAGGCGCACGACGACGCGCTCAAGATGATCCACTACCTGCAGCACAAGTCGCTGGTCACCTCCGAAGAGGTGATGACCTGGCTGGAGGCTGGCTGACCATCGCCAGGACGGCGTCGCGCACGGCCGGGGCCAGCCGGTCGCCGTCGAGCTCGGGATTGTGCACCCGGCGGAGGATCATCCCGTCGACGAGGGCGAACACCACCTCGGTCAGGGTCTCGAGATCGGCGTCCGACCGGCCGGTCTCGGCCAGCGCACCGCCGACCAGCACCTGGTAGGCCAGGTAGAGCTCGTGGCCGTGCTCGGCCATCCCCGCGGCCAGCGCCTCGTTGCGTACCTCGGGCAGATAGCCGAGCAGGGCCACGTTCCAGGAGCCGCTGCAGAGCATCCGCACGTCGAACTCGACCAGGCGGGCCAGCCGCTCCCGGGCGGTGAGCGTGGGGTCGGCGGTGAGTTCCGCGAACAGCTCCAGGGTGGGCCGGAAGGTCTGCAGCTCGACCTCGACCAGGATGTCGGCCTTCACCTTGAAGTGCGAATAGAGCGACGGCTGGCGGATACCGACCTTTTCGGCGATGTCCCGGGTGGTGGTGGCCGCGTAGCCCCGGGTGCTGAAAAGCTCGGTGGCGGCCTCGATGATGCGCTTGCGCCCGGACCGGGCCTCGGTCGATCTCGCGGTCTCGGTCACCGGGTCAGTGTGCCTGCTCGACCGCGCAAAAGCCACTGTGCGACAGGCAGATCACAGACCCCAGCCGGTCGGCGGGCCGATCTTCTCGCCGAAGACGATGGTGTAGTACTCCCAGTGCCGCGTGCAGAGACCCTCCGGGGTGAAGCTCAATACCAGGCAACCGGGAAAGGTCATCCAGTCCGCACCCGGTTTCGGTGCGGTGCCGGTACGCCGCTCGTGCCAGGCCGGATCGCGCATGGTGGCCCACATCTCGACCATCGTGCGCTCGTCCTGGCTGATCGGTCGCCCGAACGCCAGAGTCAGATCCTGGTGGGTGTCCGTGGCCCGCTTCCAGTGCTCCGCGATCGCCGTCCGTCCGACGACGGGTGGCGCGGTGGGAGAGAAGAAGTACGTGGCATCGGGGGTGAACAGGTCAACGACGTCTTCCGGGCTCCGGTCGCGCCAGGCCGCGGCGTACCGGTCGATCCATTCGGTGCGGTCCATGGGTCCATGGAACCACCGGGCGGGCAAGGTCGGTCACAGCCGCCTCGTGCCCTCGGGTGGTTCACCGCCCATCGATCAGGTCTTCCGGCGTGAGGAAGTAACCCCGCGGAGCGGCCAGGGTTCGGAGCCGCCGGTCCGGTCGCGTCGCCAGCCGGCCGATCCGGCCGCACGGCTTCGTCGGCCGGGCTGCGGCGCACGGTCGGGACGGGGACGGCTACTCCTCCACGTCCCAGCACAGGCAGAACGGCTTCCCGGCGGGATCGGTGTAGACCCGCCAGTTCTCCCCGGAGATGTTCAGCGACTTCGCCCCGAGCTCCAGCACCGCAGCCTCGGCCGCGTCGACGCCGGAAGCGTCGACCGTGACGTCGAGATGGAACTGCTGGGGGTGGGCCGGGTCCGGCCACTGCGGCGCGTGGTAGTCCGAGACCTGCTGGAACAGGATGGGTTGCGCACCGTCTTCGCCGATCATGGCCATGCCGTCGGCCTCGAAGGTCACCGGCTTACCCAGGACCGCCGCGTAGAACGCGCTGAGCTGGGAGGTGTCCGGGCAGTCGAGCATGACGCCCATCAGGCTGGGTTCCGGCTCGGCCGGGAAGAGGCAGAGATCGAAGGGGTGCCCGGCCGGATCGGCCATCGTGTACCAGGTTTCGTTGCGCTTCAGGAGCCGGGCGCCCAGTTCGACGGCCCGGGCCAGGCCGGCTTCGAGGTCGGGGACGCGGAGGTCTAGGTGGGCCTGCTGGGGGTGGGCGGGGTCGGGCCACTGCGGAGGTACGTGGTCGGGGCTGAGCTGGAAGGCGAGGCGCCAGCCCGGGCGGGCACTCAGCACGACCCACTCGTCTTCGGCATAGTCCTCGGGCCACCCGGTCAGGGCGCTGTAGAACGCGGCCAGTCCTCGGGGGTCCGCAGTGTCGAGAACCACCGTGCGTAAGGTACCGATCATCGAGATGCCCCTCGTGCGTCTGCTTCGGTCGGCCTCACGCTAGCGGTCGGGTCCACCTTGGGGCAGGAATCCTGGGCGTGGCAGCCCTGGTCCCGCCGTTATGCCGTCGTAATATGCCGATTGTCCGGATCCACGGAGACGGGAACTCCCTGGACAGTGGCTCGAGAGCTGGGGAGAACCGTGTTCGGACGGGTGGGGGCGGCGGTTGCCGTCGCAGGGCTGGTGGCGGTGGCGGGAGCGGCGAACCCGGCTGCCGCAGCGGCGGATCCGGTGGTCACCTTCACGGTGGTCGCGGCGGACGGCAGTCCGCTGAAGTCCGGCGAGATCACCATCATCGACGTGGACAACCTGTTCGCCGACACCCCGGCCACGGCCACGGTGAAGCAGGGAGTGGCCAAGGTCAGGCTGGCGAAGGCCAACTATTCGGCGGTCGGGGTGGAGCGCACCGGGAAGGGCGCCACCCAGGTCACCCGGGTCGTCCCGATCACCGATTTCGCCGTGAAGAAGGCGCCGGTGAAGCTGACCATCGACTACCGCACGGCCGATCAGCGGCCCACCGTGAACGTGCCGCGCCCGGCGGGGCGCCGGAGCCTGGAGCTGAGCTGGACGCGGTTCGATCTCGAGACCGGCCTGGCCGGCGGGACCAGCGTCAAGCTCGGGCCCGAGGGGGATCTGCTGGTGGCCCCGGAGAAGGCGGCGAAGGTCGGGCGGCTCTCGGTGACCTACGCCTGGCAGCTCGCCGCCACCGGCTACACCTACGACCTGGCGGTGAACACCGACGCGTTCCGGTCCCGGCCCACCTTCACCTTCGGTGCTGCCGACCTGGCCACCGTGACGTCCTCCTACTACGGAGACGGCGGGCCCCAGCGCACCGGGGCCTTCCTACGGTCGGCCGCATTCGCCGAGGACGAGGGCTTCGGTCCGGGGGCGACCTACCAGCCCGTCCTCACCGGCACCCGGCGCACCGAGTACGTGGGGTCGCGGGGCAGCATCCCGATCTGGCGTGAGTCGGCGATCGCCGACTACTCCGGCAAGGTCAAGGACCGCGATCGGGTGGACGCGCTGAACCCGAGGCCGATCTTCGCCGGGAGCACGGCGAAGCGTTCGTGGTTCCGGGGCCCGATCACGCCGGCGGTGCCGACCTTCGCTTCCGACCAGGCCGGCCTGTGCCTGGCCTGCCAGGGAAAGACCGCCATGGAGATCGAGATCTCGCCGCTGGTCGACTCGGTCCCCGACCACGTCGGCGTGATGCGGCCGTTCGGCAAGACCGATCCGATGGTGCGCTTCCGTGCCTACCGGGACGGTCACCCGGTCAAGGACACGACCCGGTTGCCCACCGGCGCCTGGCAGTCGGGGTTGTACGACGGCACGGAGATCCCGGTGCTGGGGGGAAGGATCGCGACCCCGAAGCAGCCGTCCCGGTACCGACTCGTGCTGGACGTGAGCCGTCGCGCTCAGGCGGCGCGGACGTCCACCATTTCGCAAACCACCCTGACCTTCTCGAGCCGTCCGGGCCAGGGGAAACTGCCGCCCTCCGACTGGAGCTGCATCACCAGCCCGTTCAATTGCCGGGTGCTGCCGATCCTGACCGCGCGCTTGTCGCTGCCGCTGGCTCTGGACGGGACGCTTCCGGCGGCCCGGTCCACGCTCACCCTGAAGGCCGGGCGGATCCAGGACGCGAAGCGGTCCAAGGTCACCGCGGCGACGCTCGAGCTGCGCCGGGCCGGTGAGAAGACCTGGCACCAGCAGCCCCTGAAGCGCACGGCCGACGGGACCTACACCGCCGTGGTCGACAACACCGCCTGGGCCGGCTCCGCGGTCGACGCCCGCCTCACCGCGAAGGACGCCCGCGGAAGCGCCTTCGCCCAGACCGTGCAGAGCGCCTACGTCGTGCAGGGAGCCTGAGCGTGAAGATCCCGAGAATCCCCCTGGTTCTGCTGTTCACCCTGATCGCGCTGGTCGTGACGCTGCCCGGCCCGGCCCAGGCGGCCTCCCACGCCTCCTGCAACCAGCCCGCGCCGGGTGAAGTGGCCTGCCTGTCCAGTTGGGCGCCGTTGCGTCCGTCGGCCGGGTTCACCGCTGCGGGCGCTCCGCGGGTCGGCCTGACTCCGGCGGATCTGCGCGCCGCGTACGGCCTGCCGAAGAAGGGCGGGCAGGGCATGACCATCGGGATCGTGGTGGCGCGGGACTACCCGAAGGCGGAGCAGGATCTGGCGGTCTACCGCAAGACCTTCAAGCTGGGTGCCTGTACCACCGCGAACAAGTGCTTCCGTAAGGTCGACCAGCGCGGCGGCCGTAACTTCCCGCGAGCGGACGAGGGCTGGGCCACCGAGGCCGCCCTGGACATCCAGTCCGTCTCGGCGGTCTGTCCGGGCTGCCACATCCTGCTGGTCGAGGCCGACTACCCGGAGGCGGACGTGCTGAGCGAATCCGTGGCCACCGCGGTCCGGCTGGGGGCGGACGTGGTCAGCAACAGTTACGGCATCCAGGAGTTCCCGGGCATGTTCGCGCTGGAGAAGAAGTACCTCCGGCACCGCGGGGTGCCGATCCTGGCGGCCTCCGGCGACTTCGGCTACACCAAGCCGGCGTTCCCGGCGGCGCTGTCGAGTGTCTGGGCGATCGGCGGCACCACGCTGAGCCACACCAAGAAGGCGGGCTGGCAGGAGACGGCCTGGAAGCACGGTGGCAGCGGGTGCTCCCGATACGTGGCCGAGCCGAAGGGCCGTAACACGCCGGACTGCGGTAAGCGCACAACGTCGGACATCTCCATGGTGGCGGACGCCTACGAGAAGTTCGCGGTCTACGACACCTACGGTCTCGGGGCGGACAACGGCTGGATCGGCCTGACCGGCACCAGCCTCTCCAGTCCGGTCGTGGCGGCGATGATCGGCCTGGCCGGGAACCCCCGGCGGGTGGCCGACCCGGCCTACGCCTACAACCACAAGAAGGCCTATACCGACATCACCACCGGTAGCAACGGTTACTGCGAGAACTCGCTGTGCACCGCCGGTCCGGGTTATGACGCTCCGACCGGGCTGGGCAGCCCGCACCGGCTCAGGGGGCTGTGACCACCGGATAGGGGGCCAGGGCGCTGAGGTTCTCGTCGACCGCCAGCGCCTTGCCCACCTGAGGCACGGCCCGCTGCGCGCAGTCGTCCCGGGAACAGGTCTTGCACCCGGGGCCGATCGGCACGGCCGGGCCCGCGTCGCTCAGGTCCAGACCGGCCGAGTAGACCAGGCGCCCGGCGTGCCGCAGTTCGCAGCCCAGGCCGATGGCGAAGAGCTTGCCGGGGGCGCCGTAGCGGGCCGGCCGCTGGCTGACCGTGCGGGCGATCCAGAAGTAGCGGCGCCCGTCCGGCATCACCGCGATCTGGCGCAGCACCTGGCCGGGGGCGGCGAACGCCTCGTAGATGCTCCACAGCGGGCAGGTGCCGCCGGTCCGGGTGAAGTGGAAACCGCTGGCGGACTGGTGTTTCGACATGTTCCCGGCGCGATCGACCCGGATGAACGAGAACGGGACGCCGCGGGCCCGGGGACGCTGCAGGGTGGACAAACGGTGGCAGATAGTCTCGAAACCGATCCGGTAGTGCGCGGCCAGTCGTTCCACGTCGTAGCGGAACTTCTCGGCGGTGGTGAGGAAGTCGGCATAGGGCAGGAGCAGGGCGGCGGCGAAGTAGTTGATCAGCCCGACCCGGGTCAGGGTCCGCACCTCCGGGTTGCCGATCTCCGCGGTCAGTGAGGTGATCAGGGCGCCCTGCTCGGTGAGGGCCAGTTGACCGGCCTTGCGGAAGGCCTGCTGTCCCGCGTCCAGCCGGGTGGACAGATGGAGAACACCGGCCGATGGGTCGAAGCGATGCAGCTCGGAGGAGCTTTCGGGGAGCGGGGCGACCCGGATGCCGTGCGCGCTCAGGCGGCTGGTGAGCGCCTCCTGCGCTGGTTCCCGGGGAATGCCGACGGCTGCGGCCAGGCTCTCGGCGGCCTGGTCCAGGGCGGCGAAGTGATTCTTGTGACGGTAGAAGAAGGTTCGCACCTCCTCGTGCGGCATCGGGCTGGAGGCGAGCATTTCGCGGTCTCCCGACAACGCTGTCACCCGTTCCATCGCCTGCCGGTAGCGGTGATGCAGCAGGGTGATGGCGCGGGCGCTGTCGGGGAAGTGCCGGGCCAGTTCAGCGGCGTCCGCAGTGGGCACCCCGAGGTCGGCCAGGGCGTCGCGCAGTTCCGCGGTCAGGCGGGTGGTGTCGTCGGTGGCGAAGAAACCCGCTTCCACGCCGAAGATCTCGGTGATCTTCAGCAGGACCGGAACGGTGAGCGGGCGCTGGTTGTGCAGCAGCTGGTTCAGGTAGCTGGGCGAGATGTCCAGCAGCCGGGCCATCTCGACCTGGCTGAGCCGGCGGTCGCCGATCAGCTGGCGCAGCCGCGGTCCCGCGAACGTCTTCTCCATCGACGCACGATAGCCGCCCGCTTTTGTTCGCAACTTCGCCGTCGGCGTCCCCAATCTTGGCCGTAATTGGCGAATTGGGGCCCTCGACCGGGCCCGGCCCGGATGCGACGGTGGGACCACAGGCCGCCCGCAACCGAGGAGGACGTCGTGAAGGACGCGAATCAGCTTGCCGCCCAATGGGCTTCGGACGAGCGCTGGAAGGGCATCGAGCGCAGCTACTCGGCCGAGGACGTGGTGCGGCTGCGCGGCAGCGTGGTCGAGCAGCACACCCTGGCCCGCCGTGGGGCCGAGAAGTTGTGGCGCTCACTACACGGCTCGCCTGATCGAGGTGACTACGTGAACGCCCTGGGCGCGCTGACCGGCAACCAGGCCGTGCAGCAGGTGCGGGCCGGGCTCAAGGCGATCTACCTGTCCGGCTGGCAGGTCGCGGCGGACGCCAACCTGTCCGGCCAGACCTACCCCGACCAGAGCCTGTACCCGGCCAACTCGGTGCCCCAGGTGGTCCGGCGGATCAACAACGCGCTGCTGCGGGCCGATCAGATCAGCCACAGCGAGGGCGAGGACACGATCGACTGGCTGGTCCCGATCGTGGCCGACGCGGAGGCCGGGTTCGGGGGCACCCTGAACGCCTTCGAGCTGATGCGGGCGATGCTCGCGGCCGGTGCCGCCGGGGTGCACTGGGAGGACCAGCTGGCCTCCGAGAAGAAGTGCGGCCACCTGGGCGGCAAGGTGCTGATCCCGACCGGGCAGCATGTCCGCACGCTCACCGCGGCCCGGCTGGCGGCCGACCTCGCGGACGTCCCGGCGCTGATTGTCGCCCGCACCGACGCCCAGGCCGCCACCCTCCTGACCAGCGACGTCGACGAGCGTGACCGGCCCTTCGTGACCGGCGAACGCACGGCCGAGGGCTTCTACCGGGCGCGCAACGGGATCGAGCCGTGCATCGCCCGCGGTCTGGCCTACGCGCCCTACGCCGAGCTGCTCTGGATGGAGACCTCCAAGCCCGACCTGGACGTGGCCCGGCGCTTCGCCGAGGCGATCAAGGCGCAGTACCCGGACCAGATGCTGGCCTACAACTGCTCGCCCTCGTTCAACTGGCGCAAGCACCTGGACGACGCCACCATCGCCAAGTTCCAGCGCGAGCTGGGGCATATGGGCTACACCTTCCAGTTCATCACCCTGGCCGGCTTCCACGCGCTCAACCACTCGATGTTCACCCTGGCCCAGGGCTACGCCGAGACCGGGATGACCGCCTACGTCGACCTGCAGGAGCGTGAGTTCGCCGCGGAGGCCTTCGGTTACACCGCGACCAAGCACCAGCGCGAGGTCGGCACCGGCTACTTCGACCTGGTCAGCACCGTGATCAACCCGGCCAGTGACACCACCGCGCTGGCCGGCTCGACGGAACGGGAGCAGTTCTGATGGCGATCGAGATCTGGGCGGAACCCGGTGAGCGGCACGCGGAGATCCTCACCCCGGCGGCCCTGGAGCTGATCGCCCAGCTGGACCGGGCCTTTCACGATGACTGGGCGCACCTGCTGGCCCGGCGCCGGCGGCGGCTGTCGCGGCTGGCCAAGGGGCACGAGACGCTCGGCTTCCTGCCCAAGACCGAAGCGGTGCGCAGCAGCGAATGGACGGTGGCCGGCGCGGCTCCGGGGCTGGTCGACCGGCGGGTGGAGATCACCGGGCCGCCCACTCGGCGGATGACCGTGAACGCGCTGAACTCGGGTGCTCAGGTGTGGCTGGCCGATTTCGAGGACGCGCTGTCCCCGACCTGGGCGAACCTGATCGGCGGGCAGCTGGCCTTGCTGGACGCGGTGAACGGGCGGCTGGACTTCACCGAGAACGGCAAGCGGTACCGGGTGGGGGAGAACCCGGCCACGGTCGTGGCCCGCCCGCGCGGCTGGCATCTGGAGGAGAAGCACATCCGGGTGGACGGTCGTCCGGTTCCCGCCGCGCTCGTGGACTTCGCGCTGTACCTGACCCACGCCGGCCGCACCCGCCCGTACTTCTACCTGCCGAAGCTGGAGAGCCATCTCGAGGCCCGGCTCTGGAACGACGTTTTCGTGCTGGCGCAGCGTCAGCTCGGGATGCCCCAGGGCACGATCCGGGCGACGGTGCTGATCGAGACGATCCTGGCCGCCTTCGAGATGGACGAGATCCTGTACGAGCTGCGGGAGCACTGCGCGGGCCTGAACGCCGGGCGCTGGGACTACCTGTTCAGCATCATCAAGACCTTCAGCGACCAGGTCCTGCCCGAGCGCGGCCGGCTGACGATGACCGTGCCGTTCATGCGGGCCTACACCGAGCTGCTGGTGCAGACCTGTCACCGCCGGGGTGCCCACGCGATCGGGGGGATGTCGGCGTTCGTTCCCTCCTCGGACGAGGGGGTTTTCGCCAAGGTGAGCGAGGACAAGCAGCGTGAGGCCGCGGACGGGTTCGACGGTTCCTGGGTTGCCCATCCGGGTCTGGTGGAGGTCTGCCGGCAGGAGTTCGATGCCGTTCTCGGTGAGAAGCCGCACCAGATCGAGCGTCTGCGCGAGGACGTCCGGGTGCTCAAGCCCGACCTGCTGAACTTCGCCGCGGCCGGGTCGGAGGTCACCGAAGCGGGCCTGCGTTCGAACATCGCGGTGGCGGTGCGGTACATGGACGCGTGGCTCCAGGGCAGCGGGGCGGTGGCGATCAACGGCCTGATGGAGGACGCGGCGACGGCGGAGATCGCGCGGTGTCAGGTTTGGCAGTGGGTCCGGAACGGGCTGTTCCCGAGGGAGCAGGTGCAGGAGATCCTCCTGGCCGAGACCGAGACGCTGGCCCGAAGGGACGCGGTGCGAGGGCTGTTCGCGATCACGGCTCTGGGCGACCGGCTGCCCGCGTTCTTCACCTCCCACGCCTACGGGCAGTACCTCACCGAAGCACCCGGGGTGGCCGAGGCGGCGTGAGAAGGGGCCGGTGAGAACGTCTCACCGGCCCCCTGTTCAGCTCAGAAGCCGTTCACCCAGATCTGGGCCGGGGTGCCGTTGCACTTGTAGATCTGCACGGCCAGGCCGACCGTCGCCTCGGCCCCCGGGACGTCGACGCAGTAGCCACTGTCGGTCCAGTGGATCCGGGACTCGATCTTGGCGACGGCGGGCAGCGCCGTGCCCGTGTTGAACTCCTGGTTGCTGATCGTCGCGCAGCCCCACTGCAGCACGGCGCCGCCGTTGGTGGCGGTGTTCGCATCGAGACAGTGACCGCTGAGCTGGTTGACGAACTTGTAGTGGTTCTTCGCCACCTGGGTGTAGGACCAGCCCTGGGCGAGGCTTTCGGTGCCGGTGGTCACGCACGGTTCCTGGACGATGGCCGCGCCCACCGCGGTGGACTGGTTCGCCGGCTCCAGGCACAGCCCGTTGCCGGAGTTCTTGATCGCATGGTAGATCCCGCCGATCCGGGGGCTGACCGGCGCCGACTGGGCGTGGGCGGCGGTCGCGGGAAGGGTGGCGGCGCCGGCCAGCAGGACCGCGGCGACGATACGTCCGGCGGTCTGGCCAAGGGTTCGCTGCATGGGAGGAGTTCCTTTCGGGAGCCTGACTGATGTCTCAGACCCTGCCGGAAGGCGCTGGAACGGAGCTGATGTCGACCTGGAACGGCGGGTCCAGGGCGGCGTCCTGACGCAGGATCGCGGTGTGCAGGTCGCGCAGCGCGGCGCTGGGACTGGCCCCGAGCTCCTCCCGCAGCGCGGTGCGCAGCTCCGCGAAGACGCGCAGGGCCTGGCTGGGCAGACCCTGGCGGTAGAGCGCAAGCATCAGGAACTCGTGAAGTTGCTCATCCAGCGGGTGTTCCCGGCGGGCAGAGGTCAGGAGCGTGACGGCCTGGGCGGGTTGTCGGAGCAGGAGATGAGCCTGGGCAAGCCGTTTCTCGCCGCGGAGCCGCAGCTGCCGCAGGCGCTGGGCCTGATCGTCCAGCCAGGGGTGTTCCTGCACGCCCTCCAGCGCCTTTCCGCGCCACAGGGCCAGCGCCCGGGTCAGCCTCCCGATGGTCGCGGCCGAGGGGGGCATGGCCTCCTCGGCCCCGATCAACTGCTCGGCAAGCACGACGTCGACCGCGTCCTTGGCAATGTCCAGCTGGTAGCCCCGGGAATGACTGACGATTGGGGCCGCCCCGGCGAGAGTCCGCCTCAGGAAGGAGATGTGGCTCTGCAGGGTGTTGGCCGCCGTCCGCGGGACGTCCTCCCCCCAGACGATATCGATGAGACGGTCCGCGCCCACGAGCTCACCCGCGTGCAGCGCGAGGACGGCCAGCACCGTCCGGCGGCGCTCACCCGGAACCGGGAGCGCGGAGCCGTTCACGACGATCTCCACCGGGCCCAGCAAGCCGACCTGGATCCCGGCCTGAACCCCGACCCGGCTCCCGGCCGGAGCCGGACGCGCGGTGGCGGAGCCGGTCGGGAACGGATGGGTCGGCAGGACCATGCCGAACCGGGCCGCCTCGCGTTGTGCCGCGATCAGCAGGGCGGCCGCCTCGGTTCGCTCGGGCGCCGTGCCGTGCAGCAGGAGCGTGCTGGCCAGGCGGTGCAGAGAGAGGCAATGGGCCGGCCAGTGGCCCAGCGCCAGGTTGTCCTGGACGGCGTGCCGCAGGTGGTCGATCGCGGTCGGGGCGTCGCCCGTGGTCAGGGCGGCCAGACCGAGCGCCTGCCGGACGGATCCGAAGCAGGTGATGGCCAGGCTGGCGGTCGCGGGCAGATCGCGATGCGGCTCCAGCAGCCGGTAGACCTTCTGGGCCAGCGGCCGGTCCTGGAGCTGGGCGGCGGCCTCGGCCGCACCGTAGAGCGTCACCAGCCAGACACTTGAGGTCGGCAGCGTGTCCAGGTCGCCGCGCCCCAGCCGGGCCACCGCCCCCGCCGCGACCAGGTCGTCGCCCGCCGCCGTGGCCGCGACCGCGAGCGCACTGAGCAGGGAATCGTCCAGCGGCCCCAGGGCGGAGGAGTTCACCTCTTCCTTCAGGCTGGCCAGCAGTTCCGGCACCCGCCCCTGGAACCAGCGGATGGTCAGCAGCTGCCCCCGGTACCAGGTCGCGGCATCGGCATCTCCGCAGCGTTCGCCGAGCGCGGCGCACTCGCGGGCCAGTTCCTCGGCCCGGTCCAGCCGCCCGTCCCGGATCGTCAGCATCACCTCGACGGCGGCCGCGACGAACCCGAAGGCCTGGTGGTCGTGCTGCTTGATCGCCTCCCGCAGCCGGGTGAACGACCGCTCGGCGTGCGGTGCCCCGGCCAGGAACTGGTCCACCGTCAGCCAGAGCATCCCGGCCAGTGCGTCGCCGGCCCGGCTGGAATGGGCCGCGGCCCGCAGCAGCTCCTCGGCCAGCCGGACCCGGTGCCCGGCGTGTTCCGGCCCGAGCAGGCAGTGGTGGGCCAGGCTCAGGGCGAAGGCCAGCACCTCGGGATCGCCGTCCCGCCGGGCCTGGTCCAGCGCCTGCAGGATCCGGGCGCTCCCGCCCTCCGCGAAGTCCAGCTCGGCGGCGATCCGGACCCGTAGCGCCGCGGTCAGCTCGGGTGGCAGTCCCGGCTGCTGAACGGCTTGTTGCTGCCGGGCCAGCACTTTGGCCCAGGCCGCGTCCTCGCGGTGCTCACGGACCCACAGCCCTCCGAGCCCGAGCGCCGCGACGGCCTTGGCCTCCGGCCGCTCCTGCTGGTCGGCCCGGGTCCAGGCCCGCTCGAACCAGGCCCGCGCGGTTCTGAGGTCGCCGCTCGACCAGAGGGCGTGCTGCCCCTGAGCGATGAGTTCCGCAACCTCGTCCTCGCACACCTGACCCCCCGGCCGACGGTGAATGAACCACCACACAGAGTGCGCACAAAAGCGACTAGATACAGCTGCGGCCCCCCGGATCCCGGCCTGCGATGCTGATCCCTGTGAATCGTCGTCGCTGGGGCGTCCCCATGCTGATCGCCGCCGCCGGGATGATCGTCGCGATCTTCGTCCCGGGCACCCCGGCCATCGCCGTCGCCGCCCTCCTGCTGGTGGCCTCGGTGCTGGCCTCGCCCCTGGTCTTCCCCCAGCCGATCGGCGCCGCCAAGGCCCAGGAGCTGTCGGCCCGCGACGGCCGTCCCATCGTCTACTGGCGCCCCGGTTCCCTGGCCTGCCTACGGTTGCGGCTGATGCTGCTGTTCCGCACCCGGCGGCTGCTGTGGGTGGACATCTGGCGGGACCCGCAGGGATTGGCGGCGCTCCAGGGTCTGGCTGACGGTCAGGACACGGTGCCCACGGTTGTGGCCAGGTCCGGGACCCGGGTCAACCCCGATCCCAGCTGGGTGCGCTCGCAGCTGGCTCCCTGAGCGGGGCGACGGACAGGCCCGACCACAGGCCGGGGGCGGCGATGAACACCACCAGGGCCAGCAGGGTCAGGGCCAGCGGCCCGATCCCGGGCAGGTCGGCCGGCGCCGCGTCATTGGTCAGGGCCCACCAGTTCACCGCGACCTCGGTGAGGATCGCGACGGCGCCGAGGATCAGGCCGACCCGGCGCAGCAGCCCGATCAGGAGCACGACGCCGACGTCGACGAGGGCGACCACGAGCAGGAAGAGTTCGACGGCTCGAGGCGCCCAGGCGTAGACGCTCAGACCCCCGTCGATCAGGTCGCCCAGGTGACTGACCGCTCCGACGCCGAAGACCAGGCCCCAGATCAGGGCTCTCTGCCGAAGGCCGGTGGGGAGCTGCCGGAATCGGGCCAAGGGGTGGGACACGGTTTCATCGTATTTGCTCCGGAGCGGTTCCGGCCCGCGAATGCTTCAATCGAAGGTATGGGTGACCTGGACCTTCGCCGCCTGCGCTACTTCCTCGCCCTGGCCGGAACGCTGAACTACGGCCGCGCCGCCGAGGAACTGCACATCGCCCAGCCCGCCCTCAGCCGATCCATCACCGCGTTGGAACGCGAGCTCGGGGTGAAGCTGTTCGATCGCTCCAAGGCGGGCACCCGGCTGACGCCTGCGGGGGAGTTGCTGCGGGAGGAGGCGGAGCTGCTGCTGCACCAGGCGGAGAGCCTGCAGCGGCGAATCCGGCTGGCCGACCGCGAGGGTCAGGGCGTGACGATCGGGTTCATACCGGGCCTGATCCTTACCCCGCTGGTCCGGCATCTCGGGGAGACGTTCTCGGGCCTTTGCATAGACGTGGTCCGCACCTCGTGGGGCGAGCAGATCGCCGGGCTGAGGGATGGGCGGTTCGATGCGTGTCTGGCCAGTCGGCCGTTCGACGAGGAAGGCCTCACCGTCGTCGATCTCTTCACCGAACACCGGGCGGTGGTGCTCCCGGTCGAGCATCGCCTGGCCGGAAAGGCCGAGGTAACGCTCGAAGACCTGGCCGAGGACAGGTTGCTTCAGCCGGCCGAGGCCGTTCCGGGGTGGACCGGGCCGTCCGGCGGTTTCGTCGTGGGCGACGCTCCGCCCACCGTGGAGGAGAAGTTCGAGCACGTGGCGGCGGGGCGGGGCGTCCTGATCGTTCCCGAGTCCGCCAGCCGTTACTACCGGCGTCCCGACCTGACTTTCGCCCGGGTGAGCGATCTGGCCGAGATGAAGGTTTGCCTGGTGGTCGAGACCCGCCGGGACTCACCGGTGCTACGGGAGTTGCTGGTGGCCGCCCCCAAGCTCCTGACCGGGGGTAATGCCGACTCGGCATGAGTTGGTAGAAAGCCGGTCTTGGACGCCCGCCGGGTCGAAGCCGCACGGTGGGCAGACCAAGAACCGGAAGGAACATCAATGTCTCTCACTGCAGCGTCCCGCGTTGTGATCGTCGGGGGTACCAGCGGTATCGGCCTCGCCGTCGCCCAGGCCGCGGCCGCCACCGGAGCCCAGGTTGTCGTGGGGTCGCGCTCCGAAAAATCCGTGAAGCAGGCCCTCGCCGTGCTCCCTGAGAACGCCACCGGCCACCCCGTAGACGTGACGGACCAAGCGTCCATTGCTGCGTTCTTTGATCAATTAGGGACGTTCGATCACCTCGCCTACACGGCGGGCGACGACCTCGTGCGGGGCCTGATCAGTGAATACGACCCCGAGCAGGCGCACCGGTTCTTCGACGTCCGGCTGTTCCGCGCCCTGGACACGGTTCGCTTGGCCCTACCCCACATGAACCCCGCTGGTTCCATCACGCTCACCGCGGGCGCCGCGGCCCTGCACGGCGGAGCAGGCAAGCTTCTCGGGTCGACGATCGGCGGAGCGGTGATCACGGCCGCCCGCTCGCTCGCGGCCGAGCTCGCCCCGATCCGGGTCAACGCCGTCGCGCCCGGCATCGTCCGTACTCCGCTCTGGTCCGGTCTGCCCGAGCAGGCTCGGCCGGAATTCTTCGAGATGGCCGCAAAGGGAACTCTTCTCGGACGCGTGGCGGAACCGGAGGACGTTGGCCAGGCCTTCGTCGCCCTGATGGCGCAGGACTATCTGACCGGGAACCTGACGGTTGTGGACGGCGGCAGCGTGCTCAGGTAGCGACCTGCTCGATCCGGGTCCAGCCCTTCCAGCCGCGCTTCTCCAGCATCGCGATCATCCGGGCGGTCATCGGCGCCGCCTCGACCGTGGTGGTGTCCAGCAGGTCGACCAGGGTCTGGTCGAGGTCGGCGGGGCCCATCTGACCGGCCTCGACCGCCCGGCGCAGCAGCCGCTCCAGGACATCGACCAGCTCGACCACCCGGGGACTGTCGGCCTGCCAGTCGACCGCCTCGCTGACCAGCTGGTAGAGCCGGATCGTGTCGGGATCGGCGAGGTCCCGGTGCTTCTGGGCGATGAAGGCCTCGATCCGTTCCGGGGCCCGGGCGGCGACCATGATCCAGGCATCCCGCTCGAGCACCACGTACCGCTCCTGGACCCCGAGCTCCCGCAGCCGGTCCAGGTAGCCGACCACGCTCGCGGGCAGCACCAGGTTCTCGCCAGAGGCCAGCCGGGCCAGGCGTTTGCGGGCCTCCTGCAGCCGCTTGACCTCCCGGCTCATCTCCCGGTCGATCTCCCGGACCCCGGCGGCGAAGGCGTCCGGGGAGGCCTCGAGCAGCTCCTGCACCCGGGCCAGCGGCACCCCGGCCTCGGCCAGGGTGCGGACCCGGACCAGACGCACCACGGCGGAGGCGTCGTACGTCCGTCGGTCCAGGGTGTCCCGCTCCGGCTCGGGCAACAGCCCGATCTGGTGATAGTGGCGAACCGTGCGCACGCTCACCCCGCCGTAGGCCGCGAGCTGTCCGATCGTCAGCATGGGATCCAGCCTGCCCTAGGAGATCTTGCGTCGGAGGGTGATCATCGCGAACCCATAGGCCAGCACCAGGATCCCGAAGCACCAGACCAGCGCGAGCCTGGCGTCGGACCCGGCGGGACTTCCGGACAGCAGGTCCCGGATCGCGTTGATCAGGGCGGTCGCGGGCTGGTTCTCGGCGAACGCCCGCAGCGGCCCGGGCATGGTCGAGGTGGGGACGAAGGCGGAGCTGACGAAGGGCAGGAAGATCAGCGGGAAGGAGAACGCGCTCGCCCCGTCGACCGTCCTGGCGGAGAGCCCGGGGATGATCGCGATCCAGGTCAGGGTGAGGGTGAACAGGGTCAGCAGGCCGGCCACGCCGAGCCAGGCCAGTGGTCCGGCGCCGGAGCGGAAGCCGATCGCCAGGGCCACCAGCAGCACGATCACCAGCGAGATCAGGTTGGCCAGCAGCGAGGTCAGCACGTGCGCCCAGAGCAGGCCGGACCGGGCGATCGGCAGCGACTGGAACCGGTCGAAGATCCCGCTCTGCAGGTCGGTGAAGAGCCGGGCGGCGGTGTAGGCGATGCCCGAGGCGATGGTGATCAGCAGGATGCCGGGCAGCTGGTAGTCGAGGTAGGGCTGGCTCCCGGTGTCGATCGCGCCGCCGAAGACGTAGACGAACAGCAGCATGATGCCGACCGGCATGACCGCGGTGGTGATGATCGTGTCCAGGCTGCGGGTGACGTGCCGCAACGTGCGCTGGGTCAGGACCGCGGTGTCCTGGAACGGGAGGCTGGTCATCGGGTCTCACCGCCGACCACGGCCAGGAAGATCTCCTCCAGCGAGGGGTGCTTCTCGACCTGTTCGACCTTGCCCGGCGGGAGGATCCGGCGCAGTTCCTCGAGCGTTCCGCCGGCGATGATCCGGCCCTCGTGCAGGATCGCGATCCGGTCGGCCAGCTGCTCGGCCTCCTCCAGGTACTGCGTGGTCAGCAGCACCGTCGTACCCCGGCCGGCCAGGCCCTTCACCGTCTCCCAGACCTCGAGCCGGGCCTGCGGGTCGAGCCCGGTGCTGGGCTCGTCGAGGAAGACCACCGGCGGGTTCCCGATCAGGCTCATCGCGATGTCCAGGCGCCGCCGCATCCCGCCGGAGTAGGTGGCGGCCCGCCGGGATCCCGCCTCGGTCAGGGAGAACCGGGCCAGCAGTTCCTCGGCGATCGCCTTCGGTTCGGCCAGGTGACGCAGCCGGGCCACCAGCACGAGATTCTCGTAACCGGTGAGGATTTCGTCGACCGCGGCGAACTGTCCGGTGAGGCTGATCGATGAACGGACGTCCGTGGCTTGGCTCACGACGTCGTGGCCGCACACCTGCGCGGAGCCGGCGTCGGCCCGCACCAGCGTGGACAGGATCCGGATCAGCGTGGTCTTGCCGGCGCCGTTCGAACCCAGCAGCGCGAAGATCTCACCCCGCCTCACCTCGAGGTCGACCCCCTGCAGGGCCGCCACCTCGCCGTACGTCTTCCTCAGTCCTTGCACCTGGATGGCCGCCGGTCCGGGGCCCGCTGGAGTGGTCATGACAGGAGCATGCTCGGCTGACGCTACGTCAGGACCAAACGGAATTTTTCAGGACGCGGTGAGGCGACGGTGGGGGAGTGGGCTGGAGTAGACGACGCTGGTGGTGATGCTGCCCAGGGTGGCCAGCTTGCCGGTGATCCGCTCGAGGTCGCGCATCGAGCGGGCCAGCACCTTCAGCACGAAGCAGTCGTCGCCAGTGGTGTGGTGCGCCTCGATCACCTCGGGGGTGACGTCGAGCAGATCGTGGAACGGCTTGTAGTTGCCCGAGGGGTAGGCCAGGCGGACGAAGGCGGTGATCGCGTAGCCGAGCGCCTCCGGGTCGAGGGTCACGCTGTACCCCGTGATCACGCCGGTGTCGGTGAGCCGGCGCAGCCGGTCGGCGGTGGCACTGGCCGACAGGTTGATCGCCCGGGCCAGGTCGGCGACGCTGATCCGGCCGTCGCGCTGCAACTGCTCGAGGATGCTGTGATCGGTCGCGTCCAGGGACGGCCGGGGATTCGGCGGCACAAGGCCGAAAGTAGCATTCGATCGACGGCCAGGAGCCCTCAACGCCGGGCGATGCCTCTGGGCGCAGCCGCCTGCGACTCGTTGAATAGCAGTCATGCAAACAGTGATCTCCGCGGCCGACTTCTTGCCGCGAAACTGGCCTACCAGACCGACCCGTCCGACCTCGCTGAGGCCCGCGCCCGCGGCGACGCGCCGCTCGTCATCGACGTGCGCTCCGCACAGGGGTGGAGCCAAGGGCGCATTCCGGGCGCCGTCCACGTTCCGAACGCCCAACTGGCGCAACGGATCAGGGAACTGGCCCCGGAGACGGACACCCCGATCGTCCTTTATTGCTGGGGTCCTGGGTGCAACGGGAGTACGCGCGGAGCGCTTCTGCTCGCATCGGAGGGATATACCCAGGTTCGGGAACTGATCGGGGGATTTGAGTACTGGGCCCGGGAAGGGCTGGCGATCATCACCGATGAGGGACGGACGCGGCGGGCTCCGGACGCCCTGACCGCACCCGTCCCCTGATCAGTGCTTTCTGGTGGCTCAGGCCTCCGGGATGACCGTGGCGAACCGCTCGGGACGGGGGACGTCCGGGTCGGGACCGTTGCGGGTGTCCCGGTCCAGGGCGTCGATCCGGCCGAGTTCCCCGGCGCTGAGCTCGAAGTCGAAGACGTCGAAGTTCTCGGCGATCCGCTTCGGGTTGGTCGACTTCGGGATGGCCGAGCGGCCCTGCTGCAGGTGCCAGCGCAGCATCACCTGGGCGGCGGACTTCCCGTGCTGCTCGGCAATGGCGACGAGCGTCTCGTCCTGCATCACGCTGACCCGCTGGTCGCCGAAGCCCGGGTAGAAGGTGATGCCGCCGATCGGCGACCAGGCCTGGGTCAGGATGCCGTGCTCGGCGTCCGCGGCCTGGAGCTTGGGCTGGACGAAGTACGGGTGCAGCTCGACCTGGTTCACGGCCGGCACCACCTCGGTGGCGGCCAGCAGCTCGGTCAGGTGCTGCGGGGTGAAGTTGCTGACCCCGATCGCCCGGACCTGGCCGTCGGCGAGCAGCTTCTCCAGCGCCTGGTAGGCCCGGATCGTCTGCTCGAACCGGTCGGTGGCGGGCTGGTGCAGGATCAGCAGGTCGATCTGCTCCAGCCCGAGCTTGCCGGCCGCCTTGTCGAAGGCGTGCCGGGTCTGGTCGAAGCCGTAGTCGCTGACCCAGACCTTGGTCTCGACGAAGATCTCCGAGCGGTCGATCCCGGCGGCGCGGATGCCCTCGCCGACCTGACGCTCGTTGAAGTACATGGCCGCGGTGTCGATGTGCCGGTAACCGACCTCGAGGGCGGTCCGGACCGCGGTGACGGTCTCTTCCGGTGGGCTCTGGAAGACGCCGAGACCGAGCGCCGGCATCTGCACACCGTTGTTGAGTGTGAGCGTGGTTTCCATGGACGCAACGCTAGACCGGGTCGGGCCCGGCAGAGAGGGCCTGTCGTTACCCCTCTCCGCCGGAATAGCCGGAATGGCCGGAATGCTCAGATCTCGGCGTCGTACTGGGTGAACTTCGGCGGAGCGGCGGCCGCGCCGCTGATGAACGTCGTCCAGGCCGCGGTGTGCGGCTGGGTCTTGTGGGTCTCGTGGTCCTCGGCCGTGTCCCAGATCTCCAGCAGGCGCAGGTTCTCCGGTTCGCCCAGTTTCCAGGACAGCTGGTACTCCACGCAGCCGGCCTCCTCGGCGCAGAGCTTCTGGAACGCCGCGCCCTGGGCCTCGACCTCGGCCACCTGGGCCGGGTCCACGGTGATCCCGCCGTGCACGATCCTCATGTCTTCTCCTTCTGGGTAGAGGTTTTCAGGCGGCCATGCGGCGCAGGACCGGCAGGACCTGGCTGCCGATCAGCTTCATGGCCGCGGTCGGGTCGGGGCCCATCGGCGGGCCGAACGAGATGTGCCGGACGCCGGCGTCGATCAGCTGGGCGCACTGCTCGATCACGTCCTCCACCCCGCCGACGATGCCGAGCTGGAGCATGGAGTCGGTGACTGAGGCGACGGCTTCGTCCTCGCGGCCCTCGAGCATCAGCTTCTGGGTGCGGGCGAACTCCTCCGGGTCGAGGCCGTTGGCGGCCAGGGCGTCGGTGGAGAGGGAGCCGCTGTACTGGGCGATGAACCGGGCCAGAAGGGTTCTCGCCTCGCGCCGGTCGTCCGAGATGCTGGCCCAGACGCAGGCCGCGACGTCCAGGTCGGCGATCGTCCGGCCGGTCTTGGCCGCGCCCGCCTTGAGCTGCTCGACCACGCCGTAGACGTGGCGCGGGGGCAGGCACAGCGGCAGCGCGCCGTCGGCGATCTTCCCGGTCAGGTCCAGCATTTTCGGGCCCATCGCGCCGATGTAGATCGGGACCGGCCGGGCCGTCTTGAGTTTCGCGTTCGGCGTCCAGTGGTCGCCGGTGCCTTCCACGCCCGCCGGGGTGCGCCCGTTGACCAGCTCGCGGATGGCCAGCACGGCCTCGCGGGTGCGGACCACCGGTTTCTTCGGCTCGAGCCCGGCCCAGCGGAAGAACACGTCCGACCCGGCCCCGATGCCGAGCAGGAACCGGTCGCCGGAGATCTCCTGCAGGCCGGAGGCGAACATGGCGATCTGGGCCGGGTTGAGCGAGACCGGGTCCATCACCCCGGAACCGAACCGGATCCGGGACGTTCGCAGCGCGATCGCGGCCAGGGTCACCAGGCCCGGCTCACCGAAGATGTCGTTCCCGGTCCAGACCTGGTCGAAGCCGGCCTCCTCGGCCAGCAGGGCCTTCTCGACCACGCTGAGTACGCCGTGGCCACCGATCCGGGCACTGAACCGCAGCTCGGTCATGGCGTCTCCTCAGTCACGGGTTCTACCCGCAGGTGCAGGTTCTCGGGTGGATCGGGACAGGCCAGCAACGGCCGCGTCTGCAGAAAGGAATCGGGGGTGTCAGTATCCAGACGCCCGAGCACGGCCGGGATCACGGCGGCGATCGCGAAGTAGCAGAACCGCTTGCCCTCGGGCACGGTCACCCCGGTCGGAGTGAGCTCGAAGTAGTCACCGACCTGCAGATCACACGCGGAGTAGTTCATGTCCTCCACCGTGCAGCGCACTTTCACAGCGCCTCCAGCCGTAGCACGACGTTCTCCTCGGCCTTGGCGCAGAGCAGGTAGGGCTTGCGGGCCAGCCAGTCGTCGGCGGGCAAGGCGTTCTGGCGCATTCCGAGGACCGGGACGACCGCCATCAAAGCCATCGGGCAGAACGGCTTTCCCCCCGTGGACAGGCCGGGCCCGTCCACGTCGACGCAGTCGCCGACCTGGATGCCGCAGGTGGGCGCATCGGCCCGCTCGACCACGATCCGCACCTTCGGCGAGGGCGGCAGCAGCTCAGCCATTGATCGGCTCCCCTCCGGTCACCCAGAGCACCTGACCGGTGATCGCCGGGGAATCAACCAGGGTAAGGACGCTCGCGGCGACGTCGGCGGGGGAGGGGAACCAGGGCAGGGCTATCCGTTCCAGCAGCTGGGCCGACAGTTTGACCTGCTCAGGAGTGAGGTCGGCTTCTTCGTCCGGATCGACCACTCGGCCGGGGGCGACGATGTTGGCCGTGATGCCGTGCCGGCCCTCCTCCAGCGCCAGGTATTTCGTCAGAACCGTGGCCGCCGACTTGGCTGCGCCATAGGCCCCGAAACCGGGCGCGGGACGGGACATCAGGGCACCGGAGAGGTAGACGACCCGGCCCCGGCCGGCCTCGCGCATGCCCGGAACCACCCGGGAGCACAGAGCGGCGTGGGCCGAGACCGCCTCCAGCTGAGCCTTGAGCACGGCCGGATCGCCGCCGGCCACCGGCCCGATCGAATGGTTTCCCGGATGCGCCGCGTTCACCAGGACCGTGATGGGCCCGAGTTCCCGCTCCACCTGAGAGACGGCTTCGTCCAGAGCCGCGGGATCGGTCAGGTCGGCCCCGACCGCCAGGTGCCCGCCCGGAAGCGCCTCGATCAGTTCCTTGGCCGCCTCCGGGCGGCTGCGGTAGTGCACCGCAACCCGGAGACCCCGCTGAGCAAGCGCGGTCACGATGGCCCGGCCCAGCGGCCCGGTGCCCCCGGCGACCAGTGCGACGTCACTCAATGCAGCACCGCCGAGAGGAAGGCCTGGGTGCGCTCGTGTTTCGGGGTGACCAGGACCTCGTCCGGGGTGCCCGACTCGACCACCCGGCCCGCGTCCATGAAGATCACCCGGTCGCTGACCTCGCGGGCGAAGCCCATCTCGTGGGTGACCACGACCAGGGTGATCCCGCCGGTGCGGGCCAGGTCCTTCATCACGTTCAGCACCTCGCCGACCAACTCCGGGTCGAGCGCGCTGGTCGGCTCGTCGAACAGCATCACCTGGGGACGCATCGCCAGGGCCCGGGCGATCGCCACCCGCTGCTGCTGGCCACCGGAAAGCTTGGAGGGGTAGGAGTTCTCCTTGCCCGCCAGGCCCACCCGGCCGAGCAGCTCGCGCGCGTAGGTGCGGGCCTGCTCCGGATTCTCGCCCTTCACCTTGATCGGCGCGAAGCTCACGTTCTCCAGTGCCGTCATGTGCGGGAAGAGGTTGAAGTTCTGGAACACCATGCCGATCCCGAGCCGCTGGCGGCAGGCCTCGTGCTCGCGCAGCTCGTGCAGCCGGCCGTTGTGCTCGCGGTAGCCGACCAGGTCGCCGTCCACCGAGATGCTGCCGGCGTTGATGTCCTCCAGGTGGTTGATGGTCCGCAGCAGGGTGCTCTTGCCCGAGCCGGAAGGCCCGATGATGCAGACCGTCTCGCCCCGGGCGACCTGGAGGTCGACCCCGAACAGCACCTGGTGCGATCCGTACCACTTGTCGACGGCCTGGATGTCGATCATGACCATGCTCATCGTTCCGCCGCCCGTCGCTCGAGGAAGAACTGCGCCGCCGAGTAGATGATGATCACCAGCAGGTACCAGATGGTGGCCACGATCAGCATCTCGATGGTCCGGAAGTTGATCCCCGAGATGCCCTCGACCACGGTCAGCAGGTCGCCGCCGGCGATCACCGAGACGATGGCCGAGGCCTTCAGCATCCCGATGAACTCGTTGCCGAGCGGTGGGATGATCACCCGGAGGGCCTGAGGGAGCACGATGTAGCGCAGAGTTCGGGTGCGGTTCAGGCCGAGCGCCTTGGCCGTCTCGTGCTGGCCGACCCCGACCGCGAGCAGGCCGCTGCGGACGATTTCGGCCATGTACCCGGAACCGGCCAGGGACAGCCCGATCACCGAGGCGACGAACGGGGTGACCACCTCGCCGACCGGTTTCGACCAGATCGTCACGTCGGTGAACGGGATGCCGAGGCTGAACTCCTTGAAGAACAGCCCGAGGTTGCCGATGAAGATCAGCAGCACGATCAGCGGTACCCCGCGGAAGACGAAGACCCAGACCGCGGCCACCCCCGAGATCACCCGGCTCGGCGACATCCGCATCACGCCGATGACGACGGCCAGGACGAGCGCGGCGACCATGGCGATGGCGGTCATCTCCAGGGTCAGCAGCAGGCCCTTGAGAACCGTTCCGGCGAAGAGGTAGTCGCCGACCACGCTCCACTCGAAGTTCGGGTTGGTCGCCACCCCGTAGACCATCCAGGCCAGCAGCAGCACGACCACGGCGGCCCCGGCCAGCCGGCCCCAGTGCCGCACCGGCACCACGTCGCGTTTGGGCGCCCTCAGCGTCTCGATCCGGACATCGGTCATCAGGCCTCCTTTTGCTGGGCTTCGACGAGCGCCGAGCCGACCGACTGCCACCGGCTGCGCCAGGTGGAGGCGTGCGCGCTCATCCCGGAAGTGTCGCGCACCAGCTTCTCGAACGGGTATCGCTCGTAGATCGCCTGCGAGCCCATGATCTCGGCGCACCGGTCGATCACGATCCGGGTGAACTCGTGGGCCAGGGGCGCGTCGCCCCGGGCCATCACCGTGGTGTCCGGCACCAGGCCGGGCGTGAAGATCGCCTCGTCGATGGCGCTCACCCCGTCGATCACCATGGTGCGGGCGGCCTTGACGTAGGTGGCGGCCTCGCCGAGCAGGTTCAGCTGGCGCTCGCTGGGTTTGCGGCCCTTCATCGTGGCCAGGTAGTCGGTGCACAGGTCCACCGCGTGCTGGGCGATCCCGACCGAGATCCCGGCCATGCTGTAGAAGGGCAGGTCGACGTGCTTGTTCAGCGGTTCGGCGTCGGCGGTGGGGGTGAAGAGCCGGTCGAAGCTGTGTGATTCGGGCACGAACACGTCGGTCACCGCGTAGCCCTGGCTGGCCGAGGCGCGCAGGCCGATCACGTGCCAGTCGTCGAGCAGTTTCACCTGTTCGGTGGGCAGCCAGACGCCCAGGGTCAGCACGCTGCCGTCCGCCTTGCGGACCTTCTCACCGGCTTCGGTCTCCACCTCCACGCCGCCGAGAATCCGCTCGGCCGAGCGGATCCCGCTGCCGAACTTCCAGGTGCCGGTGACCCGGTACCCGCCCTCCACCCGGACCGCCTTGGCCTTGGGGTGGAACGAGCCGCAGGTGGGGGTGTCCAGGGCCGGGTACAGCTCGGCGTAGGCCTCGGGGGCCAGCCGGCCGGCGTAGAAGCCGGTGGCGGCCAGCACACAGGCGTTCCAGGCAATTCCGGCGTCCACCGTGGCGATGATCTCGATCATCCGGGTCTGGTCGGCCAGGCTCATCTGCGGGCCGCCGTGCTCGGTGCTGAAACCGACCCGGTAGGTGCCGGCGGCCCGGAAGCCCTCCCGCAGCCGGTCGGTCAGGTGGCCCTGGGCCTCGCAGACGGCCGCGTCCTCGGCGACCATCGGCAGCAGGGCCTGAACGTTGGCGAGGATGTCGGCGGCGGTGAGCGGCTCCCGCAGACCGGTGACGGCAATCGGGTCGGCAGTGGTGGTCATGGCTTACACACTCCTCAAGGATGATGATGCGGCCCGCAGGGCGGGCAGGACGTGCCGGCCGAGCAGAGTCAGGGCGCCCACGGGGGACGCGCCGAGCGGCTGGCCGAAAGAGATGTGGCGGACGCCGGAGGCGATCAGCTGGAGGCAGCGGTCGGTGACGTCGCCGATGTCGCCGGCGATGCCCAGGCGGAGCATCCCGTCGTCGACCGCGGCGATGGCGCCGGCGGTGTCGCCGGCCGTCATCAGGGACTGCACGTGGGCGAAGCGCTCCACGTCGAACCCACCGGCGGCCAGGCTCTCCGGCGCCAGGGATCCGGTGTAGGGGGCGATCCTGGCGGCCAGCCGGGCGCGGGCGGCGTCCCGGTCGTCGTCGATCGACACCCACAGACAACAGGCGAGATCAAAGGGATCGGTGCGCTCCCCGCGTCCCTCGTCGACCCGGGCCGCGAACCAGTCGATCCGGTCGGGAGGAAGACAGAGGGCCAGGACGCCGTCCGCCTCCCGCCCGGCCAGGGCCAGCATCTTCGGGCCCATGGCCCCGATGTAGATCGGCGTGGGCAGGGCCGGACCGTCCTTCAGCACGGCCCGCTCGTGCCAGCCCTCCGGTACTCCGCCTTCGAGCAGCGCCCGGATCGCCCGCAGCCCGTCCCGGGTGCGCGGCACCGGCCGGGCCGGCTCCAGACCGGCCCAGCGCAGGAAGACCTCCGACCCGGCGCCCAGGCCGAGCAGGTACCGCCCACCGGAGATCTCCTGCAACTGGGCCGCCAGCATGGCGATCTCGGCCGGGTGCAGGCTGACCGGGTTGAGCACGCTGGAGCCGACCAGGATCCGTCGGGTGGCCGTGAGGGCGACGGTGACCGGGACGATGCCGGAGCGGCGCAGCAGGTCGTTACCCGTCCAGATCTGGTCGAACCCGAGCTCCTCGGCGGCCAGGGCGCAGTCCCGGAACACCGACACCGGCGTCCCACTGCTCAGCCGCACACCGAACCTCAATCCCGGCTGCTCCATCCCCACCTCCAAACCCTCGTGATCATGCACTTCCGCCCCCGTGATCAGGCAGCTCCGCCCCGGGGCGGGACTGCCTGATCACGGAAGGAAACAGGCTCAGGAAGCGGACTTCTGGCCGACCGGGGTCTTGGTGACCGGGTTGACCACGAGCTCGTCGCTGGTGATCTCGGCGTCCTTGAGGTCGTACTTCTCCATCACCTTGGCGTAGCTGCCGTCGGCCATGATCTTCTGCATCGCCCCGAGCAGCGCCTTGGTCAGGCCCGGCTCGGACTTGGAGACGGCGATCGTGGTGTACTGCGGCGCGAACTCCGAGTCCGGCACCTCGACCTCGGTGAACGCGTTCCCGGCCTTCGCGACGACCGCCTTCTGGCTGGTCGTCGAGTCCATCCAGGCGTCCACCGTGCCGGCCCGGACCGCGCTGATCGCCGCGGTGGCGCCGGAGTACTCGGCCAGCTTGATGTCGTTGCCGTTGCAGGAGGCCTTGCTGACCGCCTTGACCGTGTCGGACTGGATCGAGCCGACCGGCACACCGACCTTCTTGCCGCACATGCTGGCCAGCCCGGTCACCCCGCTGGCCTTGTCCGGGGTCATCAGCAGGGCCATCGAGGAGCGGTAGAACGGGATCAGGTCGACCACGCTGGTCTCCCGCTCGGCCGTGGCCGAGACCTGGCCGAAGAGCGCGTTCACGGCGCCGGACTGGACCCCGGGCAGCTGGGCCGGCCACTGCATGTTCTGCCACTTGATGCTGACCCCGAGCACCGGGGCGAGGGCGGCGGCCAGGTCCGGAGCGACCCCGACCGGGGTGGAGGTGTTGCCGGTGGTCACGCTGATCACCGGGGGTGTCTCCCAAAGGGCACCGAAGCTGATCTGTTTGGACGATTTGACCGAGTCGGGCAGCTCGGCCACCAGGGTGCTGTCGGCCGAACCGGCGGCGGCCGCGGTGTCCGAGGATCCGCCGCTGGAGGACGATCCGCAGGCGGCCAGGACGCCGGTCAGGAGGGCGAGGGAGACGGGCAGGGCGATGCGGCGCAGCGAAGTCATGGTGGTTCCGATCTTCAGGGGGTACGGGAGGGCGGGGCGGTACCTCGTGGAGCCGGTGTATCCAGGATCACCGTTGGGGCAGAACGGAATCCGTTGTGATCAGGGCACAGTGCGCGGACCGGCAAGCGGCTTCGGCCGCCGGTGCGAGCATCCCGGGCGCGAGTACCACGGTGGTGTACTCGTGCCCGAAGCGTTCGACGAACCAGGCCACGTCCTCGGGCCGGGTCGTGGTTTCGCCGGGGCGCGGTCGCAACCGGGCGAGACGGCGCAGGGGTGCCTGGCCGCTGTCGGTGAGGATCTGCGCGAGACCGTCGAGGAGCTCCGCCGGGGCGGGCATTCCCACGGCGATCCCGAGGCGCCGCCCGGTGGGGCGGTGCGCGGCGCGGATCCGGTCGAGGGTGTCGTTCATGCGCTCTTCTGCAGTCGGCGGAAGGCGGAACCGTGGAAGACCAGCGGATCCTGGGCCTTCTCGTCGTGCCAGAGGGTGTGCACCTCGAGCAGCACGACCTGATGGTCGCCGGCCGGGACCTCCGCGAAGACCGAGCAGTCCAGCCAGAGCGAGGCGCCGGCGAACAGCACCGCGCCGTCCTCGGTGAGGGTGCGCACGTCGTCCTCGAACCGCTGCTCCGGGCCGGTGCCGGCGAGGCGGCGGCAGAGGTCGGTCTGGTCGGCGCCGAGCAGGGAGATCCCGATCCGGGCGCTGCGGCGCAGCACCGGCCAGGTGCGGGACTCGTTGCGGGCGCTGAACATCACCAGCGGCGGCTCGAGCGAGACCCCGACCGCGAACGAGGAGGCGACCATCGCGGTCGGGCCGTCCGGGGTCTGGGCGGCCAGGGCGACGACGCCGGAGGGGTAGCGGGCGAAGGCCGAACGGATCAGCGTGGCGTCCTGGTTGTGGGCCGTGAGGGTCATTTCAGGACCTCCAGTTCCTTGAGGGGGAGGCTGGTGACCTGCTCCACGTAGGCGTGGGCGAGGGGCCGGATCCGGTCACGCAGCTCGTGGAAGATCGGCACGCTGCGCTGGCCGGGCCAGTCCTCCGGAAGTAGTTCCAGGTCCAGACCGGGGTCGAGGTAGGGAATGGTGCGCCAGCTGTCGAGGCCGCGGATCCAGACCGAGAAGGCCTCTTTCAGAGATGGATTCGGGCCGAGAGCCAGCACTTCCTGCTCATGCGCGGTGAGGAAGGCGTCGTGCAGGGCCCGGATCGCGTCCAGGTCCCACCAGCCGGCCACGGCCTCACGGGGGGAGCGGGGGCCGCGCGGCTCACCGGCGATGAACAGCGTGGCGTTGCGGCTCAGCCCGAGGTCGGCCAGGATCTCCTCGACCTCTTCGGTGAGGTAGTCCGGGCAGATCCACAGGGCGGCCGAGACCGAACCGCAGCCGATCCAGGTCAGCCGCCGCCGCAGCTGGTGGCGCAGATCGCGCTTCTCCTCCGGCACCGACCACGAGATCAGGCACCAGCCGCCGTTTTTCCCCATGCTGTGCGGGCTGTAGATCCGCCGGTCACCGCGCTCCAGCATGGCCACCGCCGCCTCGGGCAGCCGGTATCCCGGCACGCCGTGACGGGCCTCGGCCTCCAGCAGGCCCTTGGCCTTGACCCGGCTCAGCGCGGTGCGGGTCCGGGTCTCCGGCACGTCGATCGCGGCCATCAGCTCGATCAGGTCGGCGACCGCGATCCAGCCACCGAGCTGCCGTAGCGAGGTACCGACGATCGAGCGCAGCAGCGAGGTGGTACTACCCGGCGCCGAGTCGAAATCGTCCAGCACCGTGGTCATCTCCGGCCCAGCAGATCCGCGACCAGGCCCAGGCCCTGCGCCACCTCGGTGAAACTGGTGCTGAGCGGGGAAAGCCCGACCCGCATGCCCTGCGGCGGACGGAAGTCCGGGATCACGCCGCGCTCCCACAGCTGCGGGACCAGTTCGTGGAAGTCCGGGTGCGAGAGCATGACGTGCCCGCCGCGCCGGTCGTCCTCCCGGGGCGAGGCCACCTCCACCCCGAAGGGCGTGAGCAGCTCGTCGGCCAGGTCGATCACGTACCGGGTGAGCGCCACCGACTTGGCCCGGACCGCCTCCAGCCCGGCCTCCTCGATCAGCTCCAGCATGTCCCGCATCGCGAGCATGCCCACCACCGGCGGGGTTCCGCTGATGAACCGGCGCATCCCCGCGGCCGGCGCGTACCCCGGGCCCATGGTGAACGGCTCGGCGTGGCCCATCCAGCCCTGGATCGGCTGACGCAGCTCGCCCTGCAGCCGCCCGGCCACATAGCCGAAGGCGGGAGCACCCGGGCCGCCGTTCAGGTACTTGTACGTGCAGCCGACGGCGAGATCCACGTCCCAGGCGTCCAGTTCGATCGGCAGCACGCCGGCCGAGTGGCAGAGGTCCCAGAGAACCAGGGCTCCGCAGCGATGGACGATCTCGGTGATCGCCGGTGCGTCGGCCAGGTACCCGGACTTGAAGGCAATGTGACTGAGCACGACCAGAGCGGTTTCCGGACCGGTGACCGCGGCCACCTGATCGGCCGTCACGCCGGCCAGCGGGTCGGGCTCGATCCAGACCAGCCGGGCGTTGCACTCGGCGGCGATCCCCTCGAGCACGTACCGGTCGGTGGGGAAGTTCTCGGTGTCGATGACGATCTCGCTGCGGCCGGGGCGGGCGGTCAGGGCCGCCCGGCACAGCTTGTAGAGCATGACCGTGGTGGAGTCGGCGACGACGGTCTGGCCCGCCGCGGCTCCGAGGGTGATCCGGCCGAGGGTGTCGCCCAGGGTGAGCGGCGAGTCCATCCAGCCCTCGTCCCAGCCGCGGATCAGGCGGGGGGCCCAGACGTTGTCGACGAACCGGGCCAGGTTCTCCCGCGTGGCGATCAGCGGCCGTCCGAGCGAGTTCCCGTCGAGGTAGGCCACGAAATCGCCTTCCCCGGGAACGAACCGGTCGCGCAGCGGGGCCAGGGGATCGGCGGCGTCCAGGGCGGCGGCCGAGGCCATCAGAGTGGCGGTCATCGGGAAGAAACCTCCGCGGTCGAGAACCATTCGGCGTACTCGGCCGCGGTGTGCGGCAGGGGCCGTTTGCTGTGCAGAAGGCGCTCTGGGGAAGCATCTTTGAGATTGAGGACGCCGGTCAGCGCGGTCAGGAGCCGGTCGCCGGACAGGCCCGCCTCGCCAAGGAGCAGGATCTCGGCCTCGTTCACCCCGACCGGGGTGGGGCCGTTGCCCATGTCGGTGCCGTACCGCATTTCGCCCCCGAGGGCCAGGAACCGGCGGGCGTTGTCCAGCGCGACCTGCCGCTGCGGAGCCTCGTGAATGGCGAAAGTGCTGATCCAGGAGACCTTCCCGGCCATCCTTCGCAGCGTAGCCTGGTCCAGCGTCTCGGTCCAGGGGGCGTGCACCAGAACATCGACGCCCGCCTCAGCAGCCTCGTTCGCCTGCCCGGCGCCCTCGGCATGCGCGCTCACGGTCAGATCGGCCGCGTGCGCGGTCCGGACGAGCGTGTGCAGCAGATCCCGGTCCAGGCGCGGCCCTCCGGTGTGCAGCGTGACCTTGAAGGTATGGGCGTTGGCCGCGACCGCTGCCGAAACTGCTTGGCGAGCACTCTCCGCGTCGGTGATCTCGCGGACCGAGCCTTCCGGAGCCCACGAGCGCCCGTGGGGGTAGCCACCGGGAGCAGCGTGAAAAGGACCAGCCGCCCGGACTTCGACCGACGACCCGATCTCCCGGCGCCAGCCCTCGACCGATCCCGGTAGCCAGCCCAGGTCGTGCACCTCGACCACCGGGGAGCCGACCAGGGCAGGGTAGTTCACCAGGCCGAGGTGGACGTGCGCGTCGACCAGTCCGGGAAGCACGCTGGTGGTGGTCATCTCAGGAGCCGATCAGGCTGCGGACGGTGTAGAGCTCGGGGAAGAACGTCAGCTCCAGCGCCCGGCGCAGGAACGGCACGCCGGTGGAGCCACCGGTCCCGGTCTTGCTGCCGATGATCCGCTGCACGGTGGACAGGTGACGGAAGCGCCAGTTCTGGAAGGCGTCCTCGATGTCGACCAGGTCCTCACAGGTCTCGTACAGGTCCCACTCGGTGTCGACGTTCTCGTAGATCTTTTGGAAGACCGGCACCAGATCCGGGATCTCGACCCAGGGGCGGCGCAGGTCACGCTGCAGCACGGCCTCCGGCACCGGGTATCCGCGCCGGGCGAGCAGCCGCAGGAAGCTGTCGTAGACGGTCGGCTCGTCCAGCAGCCGGCTCAGCATCTCCCGGGCCTCGGGCCGGGACTCGAACACCTCGAGCATCCGCTCGCTCTTGTTGCCGAGCAGGAACTCGACCGCCCGGTACTGGTAGGACTGGAAACCCGAGGAGGGGCCGAGGATCTTGCGGAACCCGGCGTACTCGCTCGGGGTCAGGGTGGCCAGCACCGACCACTGCTCGGTCATCGTGGTCTGGATGTGCTTGACCCGGGCCAGCCGCTTCAGGGCCGCCGAGAGCTGGTCCGCGTCGATCAGGTCGCGGGCCGAGAGCAGCTCGTGGATCACCAGTTTCAGCCAGAGCTCGGTGGTCTGGTGCTGGATGATGAAGAGCAGCTCGTCGTGGTGCGCCGGATTGCTGAGCGGGCGCTGGGCGTGCAGCACGTCGTCCAGCCGTAGGTAGGTCGCATAGTCCATGACCTCGTGGAAGTTGGTCAGGACGCCGCTCTCGAGCTGACGCTCGCCGTTCTCGACGTTCACGGGAAACCTCCGGTGGTGGACGGTGCCTGACGATCGTATCGAGATAGTGACGGTCGTAAAGATGGTGAGATGTTAACTCGGGATTTCATCGCCGGGCGGCTCTTCGAGCGATCTCGGCCACACCGGACATGTCCACGCCAACCCCACCAAGTTCCTCGTGATCATGCAGAAGTGCCCCCGTGATCATGCAGGACGCCGCAGGGCGCCGGTGCATGATCACGGGGGCGGAACTGCATGATCACGAGGGTTTTGGTGGTTTTGGTGGGTTAGGCGGGGGTGGGGGTGAGGGGGGTGGGGCGCCAGCGGAGGTGGGTCTGGTCGTCCGGGCCGGTGGCGCGGAGCAGGGAGAGGCGGGGGCGGACGGCGTCGGTGCGGGCCGATGGGGGACGCCGGCGGCCCGCCTGGAAGGGAAGCGGCCACTGGGCTCCCGCTCCCCGGTACTCCTGCTCCGCAGCCGCGTGCAGCGTCCATTGCGGGTCGTAGAGGTGGGTCCGGCCCAGGGCGCACAGGTCGGCCCGCCCGGCCAGCAGGATCGAGTTCACGTCGTCGTAGGACGAGATCGCGCCGACGGCGATCACGGCCACCTGGGCGGTGGCCGCGACCTCGTGCCGGATCCGGTCTGCGAACGGAGTCTGGTACGAGCGTCCGTACGCGGGTTTCTCGTCCTTGGTCACCTGCCCCGAGGAGACGTCGATGCCGACGGCACCGTGCCGCACGAACGCCGCGGCCATCGCCACCGCGTCCTCCACGGTGTTGCCGTCCGGCGTCCAGTCGGTGGCGGACAGGCGCACGATCATCGGACGATCGGCGGGCCAGACCGCACGGACCGCGTCGAAGACCTCAAGGGGGTACCGCAGTCGGTTCTCCAGACTTCCGCCGTACTCGTCCTGGCGCTGGTTGGAGATCGGCGAGAGGAACGAGGACAGCAGGTAGCCGTGTGCACAGTGCAGTTCGAGCACGTCGAACCCGGCCGCGGCCGCCCGGCGGGCCGAGGCGACGAATTCGTCCTTAATGTCGGACATCTCGGCGCGGGTGATCTCGCGCGGGATCGGCGAACCGGGCCCGTAGGGAACCGCGGAGGGCCCGACGACGTCCCAACCGTTTTCCGGCAGCGGGTCGTCAATCCCTTCCCACATCAACCGGGTCGAGCCCTTGCGCCCGGAATGACCGATCTGCACGCCGATCCGGGCCCCGGGGGAGGTGTGCGCGAAGTCCACCACCCGCCGCCAGGAGTCCTCCTGCGCCTGCGTCCACAGGCCGGTACAGCCGGGGGTGATCCGGCCCTCGGGCGAGACGCAGACCATCTCGGTCATCACCAGCCCGGCCCCGCCGAGCGCCTTCGAGCCCAGGTGCACCAGGTGGAAGTCGCCGGGCACGCCGTCCACGGCCGAGTACATGTCCATGGCCGAGACCACGACCCGGTTGCGCAGTTCCAGTCGGCCCAGACGGAACGGCTGGAACATGGCCGGGGTGGCCGCGTCGCCCCCGGCCCGTTCGGCGAACTCCTGCTGGACCAGGGCGGCGAACGGCTCGTCCCGGGTGCGCAGGTTGCCGAAGGTGATCCGGCGGGAGCGGGTGATCAGGTTGAAGCAGAACTCCACCGGGCTGGTCCTCGCCTGTTCGGCGTAGACCCCGATGTTCTCGAACCACTCCAGCGAGGCCTGGGCCGCGCGCTGGGTGGACTCGACCACCGGCCGGCGCTCGGTCTCGTAGGCGGCCAGGGCGGCCGCGGTGGAGGGCTGCTCGTGCAGGCAGGCGACCAGGGCCAGCGCGTCCTCCATGGCCAGCTTGGTGCCCGAGCCGATGGAGAAGTGCGCGGTGTGCGCCGCGTCGCCCAGCAGCACGACGTTGCCGGTGCTCCAGTGCTCGCAGCGGACGGTGGTGAAGTTCAGCCACTTGGAGTTGTTGCCGAGCAGGTTCGCGCCGTCCAGGGCGTCCGCGAAAACCTCGGACATCCGGTCGATCGCGGCCTGGTCGGACTCGCCCGGCGCGAAGACCTGCCCTTCGGTGGCGTCCAGACCCGCGCGCCGCCAGACGTCTTCGTGCATCTCGACGATGAACGTGGAACCGGTTTCGCTGAACGGGTACCCGTGCACCTGCATGGTGCCGGCCGGGGTCTGCTTCACGTAGAACTGGAAGGCCTCGAACACCCGGTCGGTCGCCAGCCACATGTACTTGTTGCGGCGCACGTCCAGGGTGGGCGCGAATTCGGCGGCGTAGCGGGCCCGGACGGCGGAATTGACCCCGTCCGAGGCCACCACGAGGTCGTATTCGGCCCGGAGCGCGTCCACGTCCGGAGCGGTGCTCTGATAGCGGACGTCCACCCCGAGTTCCCGGCACCGCTGCTGCAGCAGGTGGAGCAGCCGGTGCCGGCTGAGCGCGGCGAACCCCTGCCCGCCCACGGTGTGGCTCTCGCCGTCGCCATCGCCCAGGAGGTGGATGTCGATGTCGCTCCAGCGGGCGAAGTCGGCGGCCATTGCGGCGTAGAAGCCGGTGTCCGCGTTCTCGATCCCACCCAGCGTCTCGTCCGAGAACACCACGCCGAAACCGAACGTGTCCTCCGGGGCGTTGCGTTCCCACACGGTGATCTCGCGGGTCGGGTCGAGCTGCTTGGCCAGGGCGCCGAAGTACAGCCCGGCCGGCCCGCCTCCGATGACGGCGATCCTCATCGCGGGGTTCCTCTCGCTGGGGTGACGCGGATCAGACCTTCCTGAGCAACGGTGGCCAGGTGAGTGCCTTCGCGGGTGAAGAAGCGGCCCAGGCCGAGACCCCGCCCGGAATGGGCGGTCACGGCCTCCTGGGCGTAGAGCAGCCAGCCCTCGATCGAGGGGGCTCGGTGGAACCACATGGCGTGGTCGAGGCTGGCGGTGACCAGGCCCTCCTGCGCCCACGGGTGCCCGAGGACGCGCAGGACCGGCTCGAGAATGGTGTAGTCGCAGACGTAGGCCAGCGCCGCCGCGTCCCTCATCGGCGTGGTCAGCCCGGCCACATCGACCAGGCCGTCGAACGGCCGCACCCAGACGGCCTGGTGCGGCTGCGGTTCTCCGTCCACCCGGAGGTACACCGGGCCGGGCACATGGCGCATGTCGAAACTTCGTCCGGAAGCCCAGTACTCCCGGGACAGTTCGGTCATCGTGCCCTCGAGTCCGGCGTCCTCAAGATATTCGGCGCTGCTCGGGAGATCTTCGGGATTGGGGACGCCGGTGGGCGCGGAAGGTGCGTAGTCCTCGGTGTCCTCGCCGACGGCGAAGGAAGCCAGTGCGGCGTAGACGACCTTGCCGTTCTGGAAAGCGCGCACCTGGCGGGTGGAGTAGCCGCGCCCGTCGCGTAGTCGCTCCACCTCGTACCGGACGCTCGCCCCAATGTCGGCCGGGCGCAGGAAATAGCTGTGCATCGAGTTGAGGGACCGGTCCTCGCCCGCGGTCCGCATCGCTGCGGCTGCCGCCTGCGCGACCAGGTCGCCGCCGTAGGCCTTGGGCCAGGGGCAGGGGCCGGTGGTGCCTTCGAACGCGTCGTCGAAGACCTGGGGTTCGACCGGGGTGAGATTGAGGACGCCGGTGAGGACGCCGGACGATTCTCCGGTGATCATGGAGTTCCTCCCCGGGGTAAAAGTCCATGATCACGGGGGTGAAAGTCCATGATCACGAGGGGTTGGGGCGGTGGAAGCCGGTGAGCGTGGTGTCGGGGACGTCGTCGAAGTTGACCACGATGTTCTCCGGGGTGCGGGTGGTCATCCAGACCAGCTCCTCCTTGGTCGACATGTTGCACTCGACGTGGGGCAGGAACGGCGGGACGAAGACCCAGTCGCCGGTCTCCAGGTCGACGTACTCCTCGTAGGCGTGGCCGTAGTAGATGCGGGCCCGGCCGGAGAGCACGTAGCCCCCGGTCTCGGCCTCGCCGTGGTGGTGCGGGACCGACCGGAAACCCGGATCGTTCAGCACCTTTCCGTACCAGAGTTTGCGGGCCGGGGTGTGCTGGATGCTGACCCCGGAGATCCGCACGGCGCCGCCGGAGTGCGCGGTGTGCCCGTCCTCCTCGCCGGCCCGGGTGACCACCGGCATCAGGCGGCCGTCGGGCAGCGCCCAGGGGGTGGGATCGCCCTCTAGTTCATAGCCTTCGAAGTTCATCAGAACACCTCCGCTGGTCCGGTTATATCGAATCTCGCACGGTCGTCATGTAGAGTCAATAACATGACGCAGCCGCCCGAGATCACGCCTGGGATCACGCCCGTACCGGTCAACCCGGCCTCGCTGCCGGTGCCCCGGGGCTATTCGCACGGCACGCTGAGCGGGGACATGCTGTATCTGGGCGGCCAGACCGCGCTGGACGCGGAGATGCGGATCGTGCCGGGCGGGATCGTGCCGCAGTTCCGGCAGGCCTTCGGCAACGTGCTGGCCACCCTGCGCGAGGCCGGCGGGGTGCCGGAGGATCTGGTCAGCATCACGATCTACCTCACCGACATCCCGGACTACCAGGCCCACGGCCGCGAGATCGGCGCGGTCTGGCGGGAACTGGCCGGGCCGGTCTATCCGGCGATGGCGGGGATCGGCTGCACGGCGCTCTGGCAGCCCGAGGCGATGATCGAGATCCTCGGTGTGGCCCGGATCCCGTCGTCCCGGCTGATCCGGCCCGCGGCCGGTCGATAAGGTCGGGTTCGTGACGGACGAGCCCGAGGAGGACGGCGAGGGTGGCGAGGGCAGCCATGCCGGGGCCGCGCCGCGCAGCCTGATCGTGACCACGTACGGGCTGTACGCCCGCCGCTCGGGCGGCTGGATGAGCGTGGCCGGGCTGATCCGGCTGATGGCCTTCCTCGAGGTCGACGCGCCCGCCGTCCGCTCGTCCATCCTGCGGCTGAAGCGCCGCGGGGTGCTGGAGGCGGAGAAGCGGGACGGCGTGGCCGGGTACACGCTGTCCGAGGCCGGGCTGAGCATGCTGGCGGAGGGGGACCAGCGGATCTTCGAGCACCCCCGGGCCGGCCTGGCCGACGGGTGGCTGCTGGCCGTGTTCAGCATCCCGGAGTCCGAGCGCAACAAGCGGCACCTCCTGCGCAGCCGGCTGGTCTGGCTGGGCTTCGGCACGGTCTCCTCCGGGGTCTGGATCGCGCCCGGCCATCGGGAGGCGGACACCCGGGCGGTGCTGGCCCGGGACGGGCTGGACGGGTTCGTCACCCTGTTCCGCAGCGACTACCTGGGCTTCGGGCAGGTCGAGAAGGAGGCGGCGGGCTGGTGGGACCTGGCCGGCCTGGCCGCCCAGTACGAGGAGTTCATCGCCGTCTGGAAGCCCCGGCTGCGGATTGCGCACGATGATCCGGCCGCCTTCCGGGACTACCTGACCGCGCTGACGGTCTGGCGCCGGCTGCCGTTCCTGGATCCGGGCCTGCCGGTCGAGGTGGTGGGTGAGGACTGGGCGGGGGAGCGAGCCGGGCGGCTGTTCTCCGAACTGCAGCAGGAGTGGGCCGGGCCGGCCGAGCGCCACGCCCGGGCCACCCTCGCCACCAGCTAGAGCAGGGACGATCGGACGACCCGGTTGACCAGCGACCCCAGTCCGGCGATCCCGGTCTCGACCAGATCACCCTCGCCGAGCCGGATCTGCGGGTCGCGGGCGTTGCCGATGCCGGAAGGGGTGCCGGTCAGGATCACGTCTCCGGCGCGCAACGTCATACCCTGACTGAGTTCGGCCAGCAGCCGCGGCACCGAGAAGGCCAGCTGCGCGGTCGAGGCCGACTGCAGCAGCTCGCCGTTCACCCGGCAGGTGATCTCCAGGTCCGAGGGGTCGATCTCGTCCAGGGTGGTGATCCAGGGGCCGAGCGGGCAGGTGCGGTCGATGCTCTTGCCCTTCAGCCACTGCCCGCCGTGCCGGAACTGCAGATCGCGCAGCGAGACGTCGTTGGCGACCATCACCCCGAAAACGTGCTTCGAGGCCTGATCCTCCGGGATGGAGCGGCCGTCCAGCCCGATCACCAGGGCCAGTTCGGCCTCGTAGTCGTAGCGCTGGGAAAGCTCCGGATCCCAGGCGATGTCGTCGCGCGGGCCGATCACGCTGTCCGGCCCTCGGGTGAAGAAGTTCGGGTGCTCGGGGGGTTTGCCGTCCGAGCGCTTGCCCTCGGTCTCGTAGAAGTGGTCCAGATAGTTCCAGCCGGTGCAGAGCAGGTCACGGTTGAACCGGGAAACCGGTGCGGCGAGATCGGCGTCCTCCAGGGCAATTCGCTCACCGACGGAGAAAACCTGGTCGAGACCGATCAGGCCGCGCACGACGTCGTCCACGGTTGCGACCAGAGAACTGGAGACGAAAACACTGTCGTCACCGACGTCCACCATTCCGATCCGCAGTTCGCCGTTCAGACGGACGGAGGCCAGGCGCACGATCAGACGTCCTCGTCGACCAGGTGCTCGAACCGCAGCCCGAGGTCGGTCACCGCGACCGCGACGGGGGCCAGAGCGGCCTTGGCATTGGCCGAGACGCAGGGGGTGACCGCTTCCTGGACCAGCTCCCGCAACCTGAGGTAGACGTCCAGAAGCTTGGCCTCCTCGTCGGTGAGCTCGTTCTGCAACAGGTCCTGAGGCACGGTGATCTCCTAGGCGTTGGTGCGGATGCTGGTGTGCTCGGCCACCGGCCGCAGGTCGGACAGCCGCTTGGCCTTGAGCTCGAAGCGGGGCAGGGCGCCGGTCTCGGCCCGTTCCAGGATGAAGCGCAGGCCCTCGTGGGCCTCGGCCAGCTGACCGCCCAGCGCCCCGGACAGGTTCCGCCAGGCGTTCTCGTCGAAGCTCGACAGCGTTTCCACCACCAGGACCACCTCGTCGCGCAGCCCGCGCCGCTCGATCCGGACCTGGAACTCCTCAATACCGTCGTGCTGCCGCACGATCGCCTCGATGGCGCCCGGATAGACGTTGGTCCCACGCACCAGTTTCATGTCGTCCGCGCGCCCGACGATGCCGCCCTCGTAGAGGTCCCAGGTGCGTCCGTTGTTCGCCGAGGCCGCCGGCTGACGGACCACCAGGTCGGCCGTGCGGTAGCGCAGCAGCGGGATCATGCTGCGCCCGAACGAGGTGGTGACCCGCTCCCCGCGCTCGCCGTAGCCGACCGGCTCGGCGGTCACCGGGTCGATCGTCTCCTCGACGAAGTGGTCCTCGATGATGTGGCAGCCGCCGGGCTGGTTCTCCGGCTCGAACATGAAGATGGTGGAGATCTCGGTCATCCCCGCGGTGTCGAACGTCTTGGCGCCCCAGAGCCGTTCGATCAGGGCCTTGGTCTCGACGATCGAGCCGGCCGGCTCGCCGGACAGCACCAGCCGGGTGACCTTGCTGCCGGGCAGGTCGATGCCGAGCGCCTCGGCCTCCTGGGCCATCCGCAGCGCGTAGGTCGGGGTGGTGCCGACCACGGTCGCGCCGAAACCGATGATCTGCTGAACCCGGGCCGCGGTGCTCTGGGCGCCGCCGGGCACGGTGAGGGCACCGAGCTTCTCCAGGCCGTTGTGCAGGCCCCAGAAGCCGATGAACGAGCCGTACCCGAAGGCCAGATAGCCCACGTCGTGCGGCCGCACCCCCATGCCCCAGAGCGCGTAGGCCCACATCTCGGCGGCCCAGGTCCAGTCCTTGCGCGAGTCCAGGGCGCGCAGCGGGGTGCGTCCGGAAGTGCCACTGGTGGTGTGGATCCGGATCGCCTTCTCCGGCCCGGCCACCGGCAGCTCACCGTACGGCGGGTGCTCGTTCTGGCTGTTCATCCACTCGTCGCGGGTCAGCAGCGGGATCCGGCGCAGGTCGTCCAGGGTCTTCAGCTGCTCCGGCGCGAACCCCGCGGCCCGGAAGCTGCGCTGGTAGAAGGGGCTGCGGGCGGCCGCCCAGGCAGTGACCGCGCGCAGCTTGGCCAGCTGGAGCGCGGCCAGCTGCTCGCGGGGCAGGCACTCGGTCTTCGGGTTCCAGAACCGCTGCTGGTCAACCGAACTCGTCGGCATACGAACCACGTCCTCCAGATCGTCCGGGCGTACCGCCTCTGGGCCGGGAGGCGCGGCGTTGCGCGAAAGCACGCTGACCGCAATGCGAAACAACCCCGAAACAACCAGCCCGGGCCACCTGGCCACCATAGGTCATGATGCGTGTTGTTGACGATAGTCGCAGAAACGAATTAACGAGCGATGCTCTGGGCGTGCGGCGCCGAGCGGGAGGGGAATGCTCCGTTGTGGCACAAGTGTCGGTTTCCGGAAGACAGGTTTCCGGAGGACAAGGAAGGGCTGGCCAAGAGCCTGGCGAGCCTGGACCACCTGCTCGGCGGCCGGCTGATCGCCGGGCTGGGCAGCGGCTGGTCGCCGGACGAGTTCGAGGCGGTCGGGCCGCGCCCGTTCGATGAGCGGGGAGCCGCCCTGGACGAGTTCCTGGACGTGGCCGAGGTGGGGGTCGACCACGTCTTCCTGACCGCGACCGTGGCCACCCGCACGGTGAGCGAACTGCTCAGGCGGTCGGCGGGTCTCTGACCGCTGGGACCAGGGCCGGTTCCCCCGTCCCACCCCAAGTCCGTCGCTGTAAGGTGAAGTGCACTATGACCAAGCAGCGGTGGTTCTCTCTGACCGTCATCGCGCTGATTGCTGCCGTCGCAGTGATCACCGGCGGGATCTGGCGCGTCGCAGTCGACCACGGTGGTGCCACTGCGGGTAACCCGATCAGCCATTACGGCCCGCACTGGCTCTATCCGACGGTGACCGCGATCGTGGTGACCGTTCTGCTGGTTTCCCTGCTTGCCCGGCCCCGCCGCTGGTCGACCCGGGTCGGCCTCACCGTGATCACCGCCGGAGGCTTCGCCAACCTGGCCGAGTGGCTGATCCTCGGCGGGGTGAGCAACCCCTTCGGGCCGGTGCCCGGTATCCACGGCTCGGGTCAGCTCTCGGTCGGCGACGTCTGTCTCTGGATCGGCGGGATCACGATGGTGTTCTCGGCCCGTTCCGGAGAGCCTGCGGACCCGTCCGATCAGAAGGATCAGGACCCGAAGGTTCCCCAGACGGCGGCCTAGAGCGGCCGGTTGCCCGGTCGGCCCGGGAGCTGGACCCCGCACCAGGTGTACTGGTGCTCGGGCCGCCCCGCCGCGCCGTACCGCAGGGTGACCGTCACCTGGCCGTCCTGCGCGAGGGCGGCCAGGTAGCGCTGGGCGGTGGCCCGGGAAATCCCCAGCGTGTCGGCCACACTCGCGGCGGTCACGGCCGCACCGCCGGCCTGGAGCTGCTCGATCACCAGCCGGGCGGTGACCGGGGACTGGCCCTTGGGGGCGGGGGCGTGGTCGGCCTGGCGCAGGGCCAGCACCGCCCGGTCGACGGCGGCCTGGCCGAGGTTCTCGGGGTTCCCGGACAGCAGGTCCCGGAACCGGGCGTAGGCGCTGAGGCGCTGCTGCAGCTGGGCCCCGGCGAACGGTTTGACCAGGTAGTTGAGGGCACCGGCGGAGAGGGCGGCGCGGACCGTGGCGGCCGCCGAGTCGGCCGTCACCATGATCACGTCGCAGCTCAGCTCCCGGGCCACCTCGGTGCCGGGCCGGTCGGGCAGGTAGTTGTCGATCAGGGCCAGATCGGGCTGGTGCCGGCGGGCCTGCTCGATCGCGGCGGCGCCGGTGTCGGCGGTGCCGACCACCCGGAACCCGTCGGTCGCCTCGACGAAACGGGCGTGCAGGGCCGCCACCCGGAAGTCGTCCTCGACAATCAGGACCGCGTACGTCACCGGGCTTCGCCTGCCTTCGAATGAGGGACGTCGGTGGTCGGCGAGCGCAGGACGCCCGGCATCCGGGCGACGAAGACCGTGGGGTTCTCGCCGTCACCCGGATGCGTGAGGTGCACGCTGCCGCCGAAGGATTCGGCCGTGCGCCGGGCGTTGGCCAGGCCCAGGCCGCGTTCCGGGCCGTGCGTGCTGAACCCCTCGCCGAAGATGCTGTCGCGCAACGCCTCCGGGACGCCGTGACCGGAGTCGGCCACGCTG
The DNA here is from genome assembly GCA_000719025.1 of Kineosporia aurantiaca JCM 3230. Lineage (GTDB taxonomy): Bacteria > Actinomycetota > Actinomycetes > Actinomycetales > Kineosporiaceae > Kineosporia > Kineosporia aurantiaca. Next base: position 155,718 of record JODP01000004.1, on the reverse strand, counting down.
ATCAGCAGGTCCTCCCCATCGACGAGCAGGTCGACCTCGACCCGGGCCGGGCGCGGCCGGGCCTGTCCGGCCGCCTCCAGGGCGTTGTTGACCAGGTTCCCGAGCACGGTGATCACCTCGACCGGGGCCCGCAGCTTGCGGGGCACGGAACTGGTCTCGGTCAGCACCAGGGTCACGCCGGTCTCGCCGGCCTCGGCGGTCTTGCCGGCCAGGAAGGCCCGGATACTGGCCGGGGCGATCATCTCCTCGGTCACCTCGAGCCCGACCCCGGGACCGTCGGTGAGCGCGTCCAGGTACTCCAGCGCGTCCTCCGGCCCGGCGGTGTGCAGCAGGCCCCGCACGGTGTGCATCCGGTTCGCGAACTCGTGCCGTTGCGCCCGCAGTGCCTGGGTCATCAGCCGCACCCCCTCCAGTTCGCTGGTCAGGCTCTCCATCTCGGTGCGGTCGACCATGGTGACCACCGAGCCCAGGGTGCGCCCGTCGTGCCGGACGTCACGGCGGGTGATCACCAGGGCCCGGTCGGCCAGCGCGGCCACGGCCCGGCCGGGGGCCGGACCGGTCATCGCCCGCCGCACCGCCAGCGGCAGCTCGCAGTCCGCCAGCCGGTCCCCGGCCCGCACCCGGTTCGCCAGCAGCCGCTGCGCCTCCCCGTTCAGCATGGTCACGGTGCCCTCCCCGTCGATGGCCACGACCGCGTCGGAGACCCCGAACAGCACCGCCTCCCGCTCGCGGACCAGCTCGGCCAGGTCGGCCGGTTCCAGGCCGAAGATCCGGCGCTTGAGCAGGCCGGTCAGCAGCAGGTTGCCGGCCACCCCGGCCAGCAGGGCCAGACTGACCAGCAGGACGCTGTCGCGCAGCAGCCGTTGCCGGGCCCGGGTGATCTCCCGGGCGTCGAAGCCGACGCTGACCTCACCGACGATGGTGCCGTCGGCCAGCCGCAGCGGAACCTTGCCGCGGGCCGAAAGACCCAGGGTGCCGCGCTCGATGTTGCTCACGTGCTCCCCGCGCAGCACCGCGTCCGGGCTGGTGCTGACCCGGTGACCGATCTCCGCCGGGTTGGGGTGGGCCAGCCGGATCCCGGCCCGATCGGTGATCACCACGAACAGCGCACCGGTGGCTCGCTGGGCGACCAGGGCGCGGTCCTGGATCACCGGGCCGCGCCGGTCCCGCACGTCCTCGGCCAGGCCGGGCTCGGTGGCCAGGGTCTCGGCGACGAATCGGGCCTTCTCGGTGAACCGTTGCCGCAGCGTGTCATTCAGCTGCCAGGCGGCGACCCCGAAGCCGATCCCGGCGACCAGCAGCAGGATCAGCACCTGGAGCAGGAGCAGTTGCCGGGTGAAGGGCAACCGGGCCGGCCGGGCGGCTCGGGCAACTCGGCCGGGGTCAAGCTGCTTCGTCGCAACCATCGGGTCACCGTAGGGCGGCGAGCACAATGCGCACAACCCGGCAATTGCGGACTGCGCGGGTAACGGTCACAACCGAGACGCGCGGCCGCTGCCTTCCTACCGTGCTGCCAACGGTCACCGAAAACCTCGAAGGCGAGCCCCCGATGACTCCACTCGTGCAACTGAAGAGCGCCACCAAACGCTTCCCGAACGGCCGCGGTGGTCTGCACACCGCGATCCGGGACGTCGACCTCGACGTCGGCGCCGGCCAGTTCGTGGCCGTCGTCGGCCCCACCGGCTGCGGTAAGTCCACCACCCTGTCGCTGATCTCCGGGCTGCAGCCGGCCTCGGCTGGCACGGTCACGGTCGGCGGCGAACCGGTCCGGGGCATCCCGGAGGGCGTCGGCTACATGTTCCAGAGCGACGCGATGCTGCCCTGGCGCAGCGTGCTGGCCAACGTCGCGGCCGGGCCGCAGTGGCGTGGGGTGGCCAAGGACGAGGCCCGGCGGCGAGCCCGGGACTGGATCGCCCGGGTCGGCCTGGAGGGCTTCGAGAACTACTACATGCACCAGTTGTCGGGCGGCATGCGCAAGCGCGTCGCGCTGGCCCAGACCCTGGTCAACGAACCTCGAATCCTGTTGATGGACGAGCCGTTCTCGGCCCTGGACGTGCAGACCCGGGCCCTGATGCAGCAGGAACTGCTGCGCCTGTGGGCCGGCTCGGGCGCGGCCGTCGTGTTCGTCACCCACGACCTGGAGGAGGCGATCGTGCTGGCCGACCGGGTGGTGGTGATGACCGCCTCGCCGGCCCGGGTGAAGGCCTCCTACCAGGTGCACCTGGAGCGCCCGCGGGACGTCGAGGAACTGCGCACCACCACCGCCTTCATCGACATCTACCGGGAGATCTGGAAGTCCCTCTCCTCCGAGGTCGACCTCGCCCGGAAGGGGCAGATCCGTGTCGCTTGAGACGCTCGAGGCGAAAGCCGTTCCGGACGAGGATCTTCAGGCCGTGCGGGCCGCCCGCCGGCGGCACCGGATCACCGTCTGGGCGCTGCGCGCGATGGTGCTGGCCGTGGTGTTCGGCAGCTGGGAACTGCTCTCCACCTACGTCATCGACCCGTTCTACTACTCCAAGCCCAGCCTGATCGCCGAGCGCCTGGGTGACTGGTTCACCGACGGCACCGCCAAGGGCTCGATCTGGGTGAACCTCAGTGCCACCCTGCAGGAGGCGATCTACGGCTTCCTGCTCGGCGCGGTGCTCGGGGTGGTGCTGGGCATCCTGTTCGGCCGGGCCCGGCTGCTGGCCGAGGTGCTCTCGCCGTTCGTCCAGGCGCTGAACGCGGTGCCCCGGATCGTCCTGGCCGCGCTGTTCATCATCTGGTTCGGCCTGGGGATGGAGTCGAAGATCGCCACCGCTCTGGTGCTGGTCTTCTTCCCGGTGTTCTTCAACGCCTTCCAAGGCGCCCGTGAGGTGGACCGCAACCTGGTCGACAACGCCCGGATCCTCGGCGCCAGCCGCTTCCAGGTGCTCACCGCCATCGTCGTGCCCAGCGCCACCTCGTGGATCCTGGCCTCCCTGCACACCGCCTTCGGCTTCGCCCTGATCGGCGCGATCGTCGGCGAGTACGCCGGCGCCGACAAGGGCATCGGCCTGCTGATCGCCACGGCCCAAGGCACTTTCGACGCGGCCGGGATCTACGCCGGGATGATCCTGTCCACCGCTCTGGCCCTGCTGGCCGAGGTCGTCCTGGGCGGGCTGGAACGCCGGCTGCTGCGCTGGCGCCCACCGAGCCAGGCCACGCTCTCCACCGGACTCTGAGACGAAGGACTGACAATGAACAAGGTGATCCTCGCCGCGCTCCCGATCGCGCTGGCCCTGGCCGTCTCCGGGTGCCAGAAGCAGTCGGACGCCGAAGGCGGCAATCCCACCCAAGTCTCGATCATGGTCGGCGGCCTGGACAAGGTGATCTACCTGCCGGCCGAACTGACCGATCGGCTGGGCTATTTCAAGGAACAGGGGCTGACCGTCAAGCTCCAGAGCCAGCCCTCCGGGGCGAACGCCGAGACCGCGCTGGTGGCCGGGCAGGTGGACGGGGTGGTCGGGTTCTACGACCACACCATCGACCTGCAGACCAAGGGCAAGTGCATCAAGTCCGTGGTGCAGTTCGCCAACGTGCCCGGTGAGGTCGAGATCGTCGGCAAGGGCGCCGCGGTGAAGAGCGCCGAGGACTTCGCCGGGAAGAAACTGGGCATCACCAGCCCGGGTTCGTCCACCGACTTCCTCACCCAGTACCTGGCCGGCAAGGCCGGAGCGGGCACCGACGAGTACACCACCGTCGCGGCCGGGGCCGGGGCGACGTTCATCGCCGCCCTGCAGAACGGCGGGATCGACGCCGGGATGACCACCGACCCGACCGCCCAGCAGATCAAGGAGAAGGGGCTGGGGGACGTCCTGCTGGACATGCGCACGGAGGAGGGCACCCAGGCGGCGCTCGGCGGGCTGTACCCGGCCAGTTCCCTGTACATGGACTGCGACTACGTGGACAAGAACCCGCAGACCGTGCAGAAACTGGCCAACGCCCTGGTGAAGACCCTGGCCTTCATCAACAGCAACGACGGTCAGCAGATCGCCGCGAAGATGCCGGCCGAGTACGCCTCCGGATCCGGGGGAGCGGACAGCTATGCGGCCGCGATCGAGGCCAGCAAGGGGATGTTCAACGCCACCGGGGTGATGGACGAGGCGGGGGCCAAGAACGTGCTCACCGTGCTGAGCCAGTTCAACCCGAATGTGAAGGGCAAGGCCGACTCGGTGGACCTGAGCAAGACCTACACCACCGAGTTCGCCGACGCGGCGAAGTAGCGCCGGGGAAAGCGGGTCAGGGCGGTCGCGGCGATTCCGAGCGGAATGACCAGATGCCATCCGGCTGAAGGAGTCACGGCCAGAATGAGCAGCAGGCCCACTCCTGGCAGGATCTTGCGGCGGCCGGGCAGCAGGCGCAGCCCGGCCGCCATGGCCATCAGGTAGGTGGTCAGCACCAGGGTCGAGGGAATGTAGACGAAAGTGCCGGTGCCCCAGCCGAACACCGCCGATCCCGCAAGTCCGGCGGCGCCGGTTCCGGCTACGGCGAGCACGGCGGTGCTGGGCACGCCCCGCGCGGTGACCCGGGCCAGCGCGCCGGGCGCCAGCCCGTCTCGGCCGAGGGCATATCCCAGGTGGGAGATCGAGGCCATGAACGCGCTGCTCGTGCCGACACAGATCACCGTGGCGGCTACGGCCAGGGCGACTGCCGGGGACACGCCGAACTGCCCGCTGACCACCCGGGCGAGGGAGACGTGGTCGATCGCCTCGGAGCCGTAGCTGTTCGTCCCCACGACCGCGAAGGCGATGCCGAGGTACAGCACGGCGACCACGATCAGGGTGATGAGGGTGGCTCTGGGCAGGGTCCGGCGTGGATCGGTGAACTCCGCCGACAGATGGGAGATCGCCTCCCAGCCGGAGAAGGCGAAGAACAGGACGACGACCGCCTCGCCCACGCCGCTGGTTCCGTGCGGGAGGAATGGGGTGAACGCGTTCCACCGGATCTGGGGAACGGCGGCGACGATGGCGACCGTGAGCACGACGCAGACGCCGGCGGCGAGGACGACTTGGACGCGACCTCCGACCCGGGTTCCGGCCAGGGCGGTGGCCGCTGCACCGGCGAGCACCGCCAGGGCGAAGGCGGGTGCGGTGGACGCGGGGAGTCCGGTGGCGTCGGCGAGGTAGTACCCGGCGGTGAGGGGCACGATGGTCTGACCCATCGAACCGGCCACGAAGTACCACCAGCCGGCTACTGCGCCGGCTTTTTCACCGAAGGCCTTCCCGGCGTACAGCGCCACCCCGCCCGCGTCGGGGTAGGTCGAGGCCAAACCCGCGAACGTGAAGGCCAGGGGTACGGAGAGGGCGATGCTGAAGGCCCAGGCGAACAGCGAGGCCGGGCCGGCGAGTGAGGCGACCTGTCCGGGCAAGATCAGCGCGCCCGCGCCGAGGATGGCGCAGACGTAGAGCGCGGTTCCTTGCCAGAGTCCGATCGTGCCTCGCGTGGTCATGGGCCCATTACGGCTCCCACGGCGGATCGGCGGCCAGTGGCATGATTGCCATGATGCGAAAGAATCGTGACAAGCACCGGGTGGCGGTGGTCGTCCTGCCCGGAGCGCCGCTCTTCGAGCTGGCGGTGCCCTGCGAGGTGTTCGGCACGCCCCGGCCGGATCTGATCGACCCTCCGTACGAACTGGTGCTCTGTGCCTCGGGGCCGGAGGTCTCGGTCGGCGCGGGCTTCCACGTTCCGCAGACGGCCACGCTCGACGACCTGGTGGAGGCCGACACAGTGGTGGTCCCGGCCTGCGCGGACGTGACCCAGACGCCACCCGCGGATGTGGTCGAGGCGTTGCGCAGGGCGCACGGGCGGGGCGCCCGGGTCGTGGGGCTCTGCTCGGGTGCGTTCGCCCTGGCCGAGGCCGGTCTGCTCGACGGGCAGCGGGCCACCACCCACTGGATGTACGCCGACCTGCTGGCCCGCCGCTATCCCCAGGTCACGGTCGATCCGGCGGTGCTCTACACGGCGGCGGGCACGGTGTTCACGTCGGCCGGCACCGCGGCGGCCATCGACCTCTGCCTGGAACTGGTCCGCCGGGACCGTGGCGCGGCGGTGGTCAACGAGCTCGCCCGGCGGCTCGTCGTGCCGCCGCACCGCACCGCCGACCAGGCCCAGTTCGTGCCCGTCCCGGTGCCGCAGGAGTCCGCTCATTCGACGGCCGGACTCGGGCCGCTGGTCGAATGGGCGCGGGCGCACCTGCACGAGCACCTCACCTTGGCCCGGCTCGCCGAGCACGCCCGGGTCAGCCCCCGCACCCTGATGCGCCGGTTCGAGCGGGAGTACGCGCTGACCCCGAGCCGCTGGCTGCAGATCGAGCGGGTCCGCCGGGCCCAGCACCTGCTGGAGAGCACCGGTCTGAGCATCGACCAGGTCGCCGACCGCAGCGGCTTCGGCACCGCGACCAGCCTGCGGCAGGCCTTCACCCGGCACCTGCACACCTCGCCGCACGCCTACCGGGAGGTGTTCCACCTTGAGCACGACTGAGCGCAGCATCGTCTTCCTGGTCTTCGACGGGATGAAGATGCTCGACCTGTCCGGTCCGGCCGAGGTCTTCGCCGAGGCCAACCGGGGCGGCGCCCACTACCGCCTGAGCTACGTCTCCCCGTCGGGTGCCCCGGTACAAACGTCCGTTGGTCTGCACCTACCCGTCAGCGGCTCGGTCGCCGACACCCAGGCGGCCGACACCGTCGTCGTCTGCGGAGGTGACGTGCTGGTCAGCCGCGCCGTCCCTACAGACCTGATCACGGCCGTCCATCTGCTGCACCCCCGCACCCGTCGGCTGGTCTCGATCTGCACCGGTTCCTTCATCCTCGCGGCGGCCGGGGTGCTGTCCGGGCGGCGCGCGACCACCCACTGGCAGCACGCCCAATTGCTGAGCCGCACCTACCGGGACGTGGAGGTGCTGCCGGACGCGTTGTTCGTGGAGGACGACGGGGTGTTCACCTCGGCCGGGGTGTCCGCGGGCATCGACCTGGCGCTCGCCCTGGTGGAGCAGGACCACGGGCCTGAGCTGGCGCGGGGCGTGGCGCGAGGTCTGGTGATGTTCATGCAGCGGCCCGGAGGGCAGTCCCAGTTCTCGGCCCCGCTCGAGCGGCGCCGGCCGCAGACTCCGGCGCTGCGGGCGGTGGTGGACCAGGTCGCGGCGGACCCGGCCCTGGAACACACCACGAGCAGCCTGGCCGCCAGCGTGGGGGTCAGCCCGCGCCATCTCACCCGGATGTTCGTGACTGAGATGGACGTTACCCCGGCTCGTTTCGTCGAACAGGTTCGGCTGGATCATGCAAAGGGGCTTTTGGACGCTGGTCACGCCGTGGCCCGGACCGCCCAGGCAGTGGGGTTCGGCAGTTCGGAGACGATGCGCCGAGTGTTCGTCGCCCGTCTCGGGGTCTCACCGAGTGAGTATCGCGACCGCTTTGGAAGCACCGGGTCCGGAAGGGCCGGACGCGTGTCCGGATCTGTCGTGTCCGGATCTGTGGGGTAGCGGTCCACCTTCGCGGTGGGCGGTGGGCACCCGGGCGACCAGGCTGGCGTCATCAAACCCGGTGTTACCCAGCCCGAGGAGTTCCGATGCCCGAAATCATCGCCGGGATCAGCGTCCCCGATTCGCCTTTGGCCCGTGCGGCGACCGCGCTCGTCCGTAACGCGACCGACGACACCCTCTACGACCATTCCCGGCGGGTGTTCCTCTGGGGTTCGCTCAAGGCGGCCGCCCGGGGGCTCGACGTCGATCCGGAGCTCGCCTACGTGGGAGCGCTCTTCCACGACCTGGGCCTGATCCCGCAGTACGCGAAGCTGGACCGGCGGTTCGAACTGGACGGCGCCGAAGCGGCGCGGACCTTCCTGCTGGAGCACGGCCGCACCGAGCAGGAGGCCCGGAACGTCTGGCTGGCGATCGCGCTGCACACCACCCCGGAGGTCCCGCACCACCTCGCGCCCGAGGTCGCCGTGGTCAGCCTGGGCGTCGAGACCGATGTCCTGGGGCTGGACCTCGGGGAGATCACCGACCAGCAGCGCGCCGCCGTGGTCGCCGCGCACCCGCGCCCGGACTTCAAGAACCGGATCCTGAAAGCCTTCTACCGCGGGATGGCGGACCGGCCGGACACCACCTTCGGCACCATGAACGACGACGTGCTGGCGCATTTCGACCCGGCCTTCCGGCGCGGGAACTTCGTCGAGGTGATCCAGGGGAACGCCTGGCCCGAATAGGGTTCGGTTCTTCTTCCACGGACCGTGATATCCAGGTAGCCGTAGGTCATGTGACGCAATTGTGTCCTGCTCGGGCTGCCCGTTTTGGCAGCCTGTGCGCCGTTCCGGGAAAACCCACAGGAATCCTCTACTAGTCTCACAGCATGTCGCCGAAATCCCCCTCCCCTCGGAACGTCCTGGGCATGCTCGGTGCCTTCCTGGTGGTGAGTCTGGTGGCCGGGGTGCTGGCCGCCGGTCTGGCGGTACCGGCGATCGGCGCCTCGGGTCTGGCCACCAACAACGCCGTGGAGGCGTTCAACGAGCTGCCCTCCGACCTGGCCGACGTCACGCTGGCCGCGCAGACCCGGGTGCTGGCCTCGGACGGCTCGCTGATCGCGACGTTCTTCGAGGAGAACCGCGAGCCGGTGAAGCTGGAGGACATCTCCCCGTTCATGCAGAACGCGATCGTGGCGATCGAGGACGAGCGGTTCTACGAGCACGGCGGGGTCGACCCGAAGGGCCTGATCCGCGCCTTCGTGGTGAACGAGGTCACCGGCGGCGCCTCGCAGGGGGCTTCGACGCTGACCCAGCAGGTGGTCAAGAACAAGCTGAAGGAACAGGCCTACCTGGCCGGTGACCAGAGCGCGCAGGACGCCGCCTCGGAGAAGTCGAACTCCCGCAAGCTGAAGGAGATCCGCCTGGCCGCGGCCCTGGAACAGAGGCTGATCAAGGAGAAGGGCTCGGTCCTCGCGGCGAAGAAGCAGATCCTGAACGACTACCTGAACATCGCCTGGTTCGGGGGCACGGTGAACGGGGTCCAGGCCGCGGCCAAGTACTACTTCCACACCACGGCCAAGAAACTGACCCTGCCCCAGGCCGCGATGCTGGCCGGGATGATCCAGTCGCCGCCGAGCTACGACATCGCCGACAAGGACCGGCTGGACGCGGCGACCAAGCGGCGCAACACGGTGCTGGACAAGATGCTGCAGCAGAAGATGATCGACCAGCCGATGCACGACAAGGCGGTCGCGGGCCGGATCAAGCCCCGGATCACCCCGACCTACCAGGGCTGCGCCAACGCCGAGACGCGCGCCTACTTCTGCCAGTACGTCTACAACCTGATCACCCGGGGACCGGACTTCACCGCCCTGGGCAAGACCGAGGAGGACCGGGAGCTGGCGATCAGCCGCGGCGGCTACACGATCAAGACCACGCTCGACCCGAAGATCCTCAAGGTCGCCTGGAAGACCGTGAAGGAGGCGATCCCGCCGAACGACGCGAGCAAGATCGCCACCGCCACGGTCACCGTGCAGCCCGGCACCGGCAAGGTGCTGTCGATGATCCAGGACAAGTACTACAGCGTTAAGAAGGGCCGCTCGAACACCACGGTCAACTACTCGGTCGACTACAAGTACGGCGGCTCGTCCGGCTTCCTCACCGGTTCCACGTTCAAGCCGGTGGTGCTGAGTACCTGGCTGAAGGCCGGCAAGCAGCTCAACGCCCCGATCAACGGCGCCCCCGGCACCATCCCGGTCAGCTCGTTCAAGAGCTGCGGCTCGGGCATCCGGTCCACCGAGGACTGGACCTTCGTGAACTCGGGCGACAGCAACGGCAGCGAGGGCGGCACGGTCTGGAACGCCACCGCCAACTCGGTCAACGGTGCCTACATCCGGATGGAACAGCAGCTCGACCTGTGCGACGTGAAGAAGACCGCGGAGAGCCTGGGCATGCACCGGGCGGCCCCGGTCGACGCACAGTGCCCGGACGAGAAGGACGGCACCCAGGGGATCCCCGACTGTGTTCCCTCCATCGTCCTGGGCGTGGTCAACCAGTCCCCGATGACGATGGCCAACGCCTACGCGACATTCGCGGCGAGCGGCAAGTACTGCACGCCGATCGTGGTCACCTCGATCAAGGACCGCAACGGCAAGTCGGTCAAGATCCCGAAGACCAAGTGCACCCAGGTGATGGACGAGAAGGTGGCCAACACCGCCACCCTGGGCATGAGCCGGGTGCTGACCAACGGTACGGCGGCCACGGTCGGCCCGCTGGCCAGCGGCCAGCCCGCCTCCGGTAAGACCGGTACCACCAACAGCTCCGCGGCCACCTGGTTCCTCGGGTACACGCCGCAGCTGTCCACCGCGGTCTGGGTCGGCCCGGAGACCTGGAAGGGCGCCAAGCCCGACATGCACAACGTGACGATCAAGGGCGTCGGGTACCCGGTCATCTACGGTGCCTACTTCGCCGCGCCGATCTGGAAGAAGATCATGACCTCGGCGCTCGAGGGCAAGAAGATCGAGCAGTTCCCGGCCGCCGACCCGAGCCTGGTCGGCGTGGTCCACGTGGACAAGCCGAAGCCCGGTAAGGGCAAGCCCGGCGATGGCAAGCCCGGTGACGGCAACGGCGGTGGGGACGGCGGCGCCGGTGGCGATGGCGGGGGCGATGGCGGCACCGGTAACGGCGGTGGCGGGGACGGCGGCGGCGATGGTGGTGGAGACGGTGGCGGTGGGGGAGACGGCGGCAACGGCTGACCCGCTTACCCCCTGACCTGCTGATCCCGAAGGCCGGGAGCCCGTCATCGGGCTCCCGGCCTTCGGGCGTCAGAGGGTCTCGATCCAGTGGTCGGGAGGAAGCGTGGGATCGTGCGGCACGGCTCGTTCGACCTCGCGCCAGGTCCCGGCGCCGAAGCCCTCGTCGGCCGTCCGGCGCCAGAACGCCACGGCCCGCTGGTTGGCCTCCTGGAAGGCCAGGGTCCACGCGCCTGGGTGCCGGGCGATCACGTCCAGCGCTAGTTTCCGCCCCAGCCCGGTGCTCCTGACCGGTGGAGCCACCCACAGCGCGCTCAGGTTGTTCCGCTCGCCGGTGAGCCCTTTGACCACGGCGAATGCGACGGGAGCGGGTTCCCCGGTGCGCGGGTGCGGCTGCCGGACCAGGTAGGCGGCCACGTCGTCCGAGGGGCCGGTGGGAAGGCCGGCCGGCTGGTAGCGGCCGTCGGGGTAGGGGACGGCGGAGACGAATCCGGCCAGGTCGTGGCGGAAGCATTGCCACAGCCAGGCCAGCACCTGGTAGTCGGCGCCCTGAACACGACGTACCTCGATCGAATTCATCCCGTTCACGCTAGTGCATGATCACGGTGCTGCGGCCGTCTCGGATTTGCTGATGGCAGAACGGATTTGCCGCAGAGGCGAACGGGTCGCGCGGCTCGGTGACCCCCCGACAGGATGGCGAAGGTGCCTCCCATCCCGTACTGGCCGGTGATCGCCCACCCCACGCTGCGCCGCATCCTGCCCGGCATGGCGGTGTCCTACCTAGGCGACGGCATCTCGGTCGTCGCGGTGGTGCTGCTGGCCCAGGAGCTGACGGGTAACGCGGCGCTGGTTGGCCTGGCCGTGACCATGTCCACGCTGCCGGGCGCGGTGGGTGCGCTGACCCTGGGGCGGTGGTTGGCCCGGCGCTCCGGGGCACAGCTGGGGCGGTGGGATGCGACGTGGCGGTTTCTTTGTTCTCGGCGCCATCCCGGTCGTCTACGCCCTCGGGCACCTGAGCATCGGTGTCTACATCCTGTTGCTGGCTGCGTCCTCCGTCCTGCATTCCTGGGGGTCGGCGGGACGCTACAGCCTGATCGCCGAGCTGCTGCCCGAGCAGGATCGCCTGACCGGGAACGCCGTCCTCTCCATCCTGGCCGAGGCCGGCGTGATCGCCGGGCCGCCGGTGGCCGCGCTGATCCTGGTCTTCTGGAATCCGGTGGGCGCCCTGGCCGTCGATGCGCTGACCTTCGGGGTGCTCGCCTTCTCCTACTGCCTTGTCCCGGGAACCGCCGCTGTCCTGCCGCACGGGGAGCACACCGGCTTCGGCGTGATCGGGCGGAGCCCGGCCCTGCTCGGCCTGCTGACGCTGACCGCGGCTTTCTCCTTCCTCTTCGGCCCGGTCTATGTAGCCCTGCCCACGCTGGTCGCCTCGCCGCAGAAGGGTGCGTCGGTACTGGCCGCCTACTACACGGCCTTCGGGGTCGGGGCGGTGCTGGGCGGTCTGGTCACGCCGCTCCTGCGCGGCCTGCCGCTGTGGCGGGTCACGGCCGGGGGAGTGCTGGTGGCCGGGCTGTGCCTGCTGCCGTTGGGGATCGGCGCGCCAAGAGCGATATGCGTCCTCTGCTTTGCCCTTGTAGGAGTGAGCTGGCCGCCGTACCAAGCCACCTCGATGGCTCTCTATCAGCGGACCGCGCCGCCGGGTCCCTTGCCGCAGGTGCTCGCGTCGGTGAGCGCGGTGATGTTGCTCGGCGGGCCGGCCGGGGTTGCGGCAGGCGGTCTGCTGGTGGCCGCATGGGGTGCCCGGAGCACGCTGCTGACCTGCGCGGTCATGCTGATCGCGGTGGCTCTGGGGGCGGCCGGGCTTTCCGGACGTCAACCGGACGCGCCGGATTCGGAGCGGCCTTCCGCCGTCGGCGCGTGAAAGGGTGCGTAGGTGAGTGTGGTGGAATACCCCCTGCCGGGGGCGTGGGTGCGGGAGTTCACGGTCGAGGTGCCGCTGGACTGGTCCGCCGATGGTGGCGCCAGCATCGAGGTGTTCGTCCGGGAGTTCACCGATCCGGACCGGAGGCACGAGGATCTGCCCCTGCTGACCTTTCTGCAGGGTGGGCCGGGTGGGATGAGCCCGCGGCCGGCCGAGATCGGCAGCTGGCTGGCCGAGGCGCTGCCGCTGTACCGGGTGGTGATGGTCGATCAGCGGGGCACCGGGCGCAGTTCGCCGGTGGACGGAAAGGTGATCGGCGCCTTCCCGGACGGCCGGGCGGCGGCCGACCATCTGCTGCACTACCGGGCCGACTCGATCGTGCGGGATCTGGAGCAGGTGCGAAAGGTCCACTACCGCGGCAAGAAATGGGCCACGCTGGCGCAGAGTTTCGGCGGCTGGATCACCCTGACCTATCTGTCCGTCGCGCCCGAGGCGCTGACCGCCTGCTACGTCTGTGGCGGCATCCCCGGCACCCCGGCCGATCCGGACGAGGTCTACCGGCGTACCTTCACCCGGATCGCGGGCAAGACGGCGGACTTCTACCGGCGTTACCCCGAAGACGCCACGACCGTCGCGGCCATCGCGGACGTCCTCAGTTCGTCTGAGGTAAAACTGCCGGACGGCTCGCCGCTTTCGGTGCGCCGGTTCCAGACCCTGGGCATGGACCTGGGTTTCGGGACCGGGCATCAGCGGCTGCACTGGCTGCTCTCGGAGGCCCGGCGCCCTGACGGCCGGCTGACCGACGGGTTCCTGGACACGGTTCTGCTGAAGACGTCGAACGCCGGGAGCCCGCTGTTCTGGACGCTGCAGGAATCGATCTACGGGGATGGGGCGAACGGGCCCTTCCGCTGGTCGGCCCAGCGCGAGCGGGATCGGCGGCCGGAGTTCGGGGAGGACCGGCGTCCGCTGCTCTTCACCTCCGAGATGGCCTTTCCCTGGATGTTCGAGGAGATCCGCCTGCTGCGGCCGTTCGCCGCGGCGATGACGGAACTTGCCGAACAGGTCACCTGGTCAAGGCTTTACGATCCGGAGAGACTGGCCGCGAACCCGGTTCCGCTGGCGGCGGTGGTCTACGCCGACGATGTGTTCGTGGACGCCGATCTCCAACGGGACACGCTGGCGAGGGTCGGGAACGCCCAGGCCTGGGTGACGAACGAGTTCGAGCACGACGGGATCGCCAGCGGCCAGGTGTTCGGCCGGCTGCGGGAGATGGTCCGCGATCGAGGAGGAGAGTTGCGATGACCGAGGTCACCCGTCCGGCCTGGGCCGGAACCCGCCCGCCGAGGCTCCGGGAGGAGAGCCCGGGCTTCCAGTCCTGGATCTCGCAGGGCTGGGGCTCACGCGAGGTCGCCGCTCCGGTGGACCCGGACGCGGCCCGCGCCGCGGAGGCGCACCGCGCTCGCCTGAGCGCGGCGTTGCCGGGCCAGGCCATCGTGCTCAGGTCCGGCACCGCCCGGAATCGCAACGGCGACTGCGATTACGCGTTCCGGGCCGACAGCGACTTCGTCTGGGCATCCTCCTGCCAGGCGGAGGACGCGGTGCTGGTGATGACCCCGCACTCCACCGGACATGACAGCGTCCTCTATCTGCCGCCCCCGGCGCGTCCCGGTGAGCGGGACTTCTACGCCAGCGTGGCGCACGGCGAGCTCTGGGTGGGGCCGTCGGCCGGTCTGGAGGCCTGGTCGGCCGCGCTCGACCTTCCGGTGCGGCCGATCTCGGAGTACACCGAGCCGTCCTCGTCGGCCGAGGTCGCGCAGCTGCTCTCCGAGCTGCGGATGATCAAGGACGAGTGGGAGCTCGAGCAGCTGCGCGAGGCGGTCGCCGCAACCGTCGAGGGCTTCGCCGCGGTCGCGGCCGAGGTGCCGCGGGCGATCTCCGGAAACCTCGGAGAACGCTGGCTGCAGGGAACTTTCGATCGCCACGCGCGGACCTTCGGCAATGGCCCGGGGTACGCCACGATCGTCGGGTCCGGCCCGCACGCCCCGATCCTGCACTGGGTGCGCTGCGACGGCCCGGTGCTGCCGGGCCAGGCGCTGCTGCTGGACATGGGGGTGGAGGCGAACTCGCTGTACACGGCCGACGTCACCCGGACCATCCCGGTCGGCGGGGGTTTCAGCCCGGAGCAGCGGCAGGTGCACGACCTGGTCGAGGCCGCCCACCGGGCGGGGATGGACCAGGTCCGCCCGGGCGGCCTGTTCTCCGACTTCCATTTCGCCGCGATGGAGGTGCTCGCCCGGGGACTGTCCGACTGGGGTCTGCTGCCGGTCTCGGTGGACGAGGCGCTCGCGCCGGAAGGGCAGCAGCACCGGCGGTACATGTGCTGCGGCACCGGGCATCACCTCGGGCTGGACGTGCACGACTGCGACCGTCTGGAGCATCCGGAGTACCAGGGCACGGTGCTGGCCGAGGGCATGGTGCTGACGGTCGAGCCCGGGCTGTACTTCCACGCCCACGACGAGACGGTTCCCCCGGAGTTGCGGGGTATCGGGATCCGCTTGGAAGATGACCTTTTGGTGACTTCCGAGGGTCACGACGTGCTGTCGCACGCGTTGCCGATCGATGCGGTGGGGATCGAACGATGGACGAAGGAACACACCGGCTGACGAGTGCCCGGCTGGCCGGCGAGGACGTGGACGCGCTGCAGGCACTGCTGGAGACCGTGCCGGACTATGCCGAGCGGATCACCGGCTATCCGCCCGGCGCGGCGGACGGGCTGAGCACGCTGACCATCGTGCCGCCGGACTTCGACCCGGAAGGCAAGCTCGGCCTCGGGTTGTGGGACGGCGGCACGCTGGTGGCCTTTGCCGACCTGTTGCTCGGATATCCGCAGGCCGAGGTGGGGTACGTCGGGCTGCTGGTGGTGCATGGGGCCCGGCAGCATCAGGGGCTGGGCCGGGCCCTGCACCAGGAGGTGGTCCGCGAGGCGTCCCGGGCCGGGCTGGAACGGCTGCGCCTGGGCATCGTGGCCACGAATGCCGAGGTGGCCGAGCCGTTCTGGACGGCGCTCGGCTATCGGGCCACCGGCGAGGTCAAGCCCTACCGCTACGACAAGCTGACCAGCACCGTGGCGTTGTGGGAGCGGACGCTGACCTGAGCAGCTTTCCGGCCGCAGATGCTTACCGCAGGGGGCCGCCGATGGTGACGAAGGCCTGGGTCGGCATCGGCCGGACCACCAGCACCGGGGAGCAGCCACGATGGCTGACCTCGGCGGTGACCACGCCGCCGCGGTCCTCGCCGAGCACCACCACCGAGGCGGTCAGCGACTCGGCGATCAGCACGTCGTCGGCCCGGCCGGCGATCACCCGGGTACTGACCGACAGCGGCCCGGTCCCGGCCCGGAACGGTTCGGCGACCGACTCCAGCCAGTGCGCCGTGCTGATCAGCAGTTCCGGCGAGGGGGCCGGGGACCGGGTGGAACCGGCCGGCCGGGGCGGCACCCGGAGCGCGTGGATCAGGACCAGCGGCAACCCGAGGCGCCGCGCCTCGTGGGCGGCGGCCTCGGCGATCTCGTGGTGGGACGGGGTGAGGTCGATTCCGGCCACGACCCGGATTCGCCGTCCGATTTCTGCAGACATTCACTTCCCCCCAGCGGAATGGCCTCGCGGCGAGGTTACTCGCTCTCCTCGGGGGAAGAACACCACTTCTTTGAAGGTCGCAGGAAATCCGCTGGTCAGATGATCTCTGTGAGCTCGAAGATAAAGGAAAACACCTAGTCGTTCCCCGTCGGGCGGCCCAGGTAGAGCACGTCCTCCGGAATTCCGACCGAAAGCCGGGTGAAACCCAGTCGTTCGTAGAACGCCAGGGCTGCGGTGTTCGCCGGGGACATTCCCAGATGGACGTTGGGGGCCCCGGCCCGGTGCACCGCGTCGAGGAACGCGGCGATCAGCCGGCGTCCGAAACCCTGGCCCTGGGCTTGGGGAAGAAGGTCGATGTGCAGGTGGGCCGGGTAATTCTCCAGGCCGGGTTCGAGCATTCGTTCGGGGTGCCGGCCGAGCTGGATCAGGGCGCGGTCGGTCTCGGCGTAAGGCTCGGGGTAAGCGGCGTCGAACCGGGGTATCCAGGAGTCGGTGTAATGCTTCACGAACCCGGCCGTGTCCGCGGTGCCCAGGACATAGCCCACCGGTGCGCCGTCGGCTTCGAGAATGAATGCGAACTGGGGTTCGAGGACGACATAGGGCGCGGCGAAGCAGTCACCGAGAAGCCGGTCGCTGCTGTATTGGCCGCGCGCGTCCTTCCCGGCCGCGCCGGTGCGGACGCAGATGTCGTAGACGGCGGGTAGGTCTTCGGCGCGATAGGGACGAATGGCAGACACCTCCGCAGCCTACCGAGCCGCCATCTCACCCTCGGCGCCGAGTTCCATCGTCAGATCGAATATCTCGTCCTCCACATCGGCCACAGGGGCAACGGCGGTCTCGACAACGATGCCCGCGGTTGAACGTGCGGACGTCGCTACCGGCCAATCGTTCTGAGCGGCAGGGACATCCGTGTGACACATCCCCGAGACCTCGACCTTGACCAGCGCCGGACCCGGTTCCGCGCTCACCGGGCCACGTCCTCGACCAACGGTCGCCCAAGGCGATCGTTGACGAAAAGCCCTCTCCCGCAATCTTTTTGTTCACCGTGGCCACGGCCGGAAAGGTCTTCCGGAAGCTGGGCCCGAGTTTGCGGGACCAAGGCCCTTGGCCGGGCGGTGACTCTGCCCGCACACTGGTCACGTTGGCGAGGGAGCTGATCATGACGTACTCCGAACGCAAGACCGTCGTCGGTTACGACGGGTCCCGGTCCGCGCAGGCAGCCCTGGAATGGGCGGCCGGAGACGCCGCTCGGCGGGGCTCGGAACTGTTCGTCCTGCACGTGGCCGAATGGGGTCTCACCGACCGGTCGACGGGTGCGAGCCGGCGGCGGATCGGTCCGTTGGAGGACGCGTCGCGGGCGGTCCTCGCCGACGCTCTGGCCCGGGTCCGGCGGGTGGCCCCCGATCTGCCTGTCACGTTGGAGACAGCCTTGTCCGGCATCAGCCGGTCTCTGGTCGCCACCTCCAAAGGCGCGGAGATGATCGTGCTCGGGGTGCCGGAATCCCGCAACGTCGAGGGCATGGTGCTGGGTAACACCGCGTCTGCCGTGGTGGCCAAGGCGACCTGCCCCGTCGTGGTGGTCAGCCCGGGCGCCGCGGCGCAGACCGAGCCCGGCCTGCCGATCACCGTGGGGTACGACGGCTCGGCCAGTGCTGAGCGCGCCCTGTCCTTCGCGGCGGAACGGGCGGCCCGGCGGGAGGAGCCGCTGATCGTGGTGATCGCGTTCTCGTCCCTACCTGCGGTGGAGAACCCGGCCGAGTTGGAGACCGACGGCGTGCCGGCCTTCGGAACGCGGGCCCCGAGCGAGGCGGAGCGGCTCGGAGAGCTTGCGGTCGACCGGATCACCCGGCGCTTCCCCGGCGTCGAGGTGCGCTACGACCTGGTCGAGGGCACGGCCGTGCCGGTCCTGGCCGACGCCTCGCGCGGCTGCGGTCTGATCGTGATCGGTAACCGGGGGCGGGGCCTGCTGGCCGGGCTGCTGGCCGGCTCGGTCGGGAACGGTCTGATCACCCGCACGCACAGCCCGCTGGCGGTCGTCCACTGATCCCGGTTGTCGACGGGCGGCGGGGCGAGGCGTATTGTCGATCAAGTTAGTCGACTTTACGGATCGCCCGACGGGAGCCCACCGCGTCCATGCCGTCCATCACCTCGCTTTCGTTCCTTACCCCCGGCAACTTCGAAGACGACCATCCCTATGGCGGCCTGGAGGACACGCTTCAGCTGTTCGAGTTCGGTGAGCAGCTGGGGTACGACGGCGCCTGGATCCGGCAGCGCCACCTCGAGCACGGCGTCGGTTCGGCGGCGGTGTTCCTGGCCGCGGCATCCCAGCGCACCCGGCGGGTGGAACTGGGCGCGGCGGTCATCCCGATCGGCTACGAGAGCCCGTTCCGCCTGGCCGAAGACCTGTCGATGGCGGACGTGCTGTCCCAGGGCCGGCTGCAGGTCGGGCTCAGCGCCGGTGTCCCACCGCACGCCGAGCTGATCGGGCATCTGGTCTTCGACGGCGACTGGCGGGAGTACGACCTCTCCTACGGCCGGATCGCCCGGTTCACCGAGAATCTGCGCGGCGACTTCCTGGGCGACGAGAACACGGTGATCCGCTCACCCGGGAACGTGCAGCGGCCGCGCCTGCAGCCGTACAGCCCCGGCCTGATCGACCGGATCTGGTACGGCGGCGGCAGCCGGCGCTCGGTGCGCTGGGCGGGGGAGAACGGGCTGAACCTGCTCACCGGCAACATCGTCTTCGCCGACGACTCCGACGACTTCCAGACCGTTCAGCTCGGGCTGGTCCAGACCTACCGTGAGCAGATCGCGCCGGCCCGGCCGGGCCGGGTCGCCCTGGGCCGGGTGATCGTGCCGACCGACAGCGCGGACCAGGCCTCGCGCGAGCGCTATCGGGAGTACGCCGCGAGCCGGCACGAGCGCACGCTGAAGCCGGCCGTGCTGGGCGATCGGCGGGTGCTGTTCGCGCCCGACCTGGTCGGGACGGCCGAGGAGATCCTCGAACGGCTGCACGCCGACCCGCTGCTGCCCGAGGTCACCGAGCTGCGGCTGGAACTGCCCTACGAGTTCGGGCGCGAGGACTACGAGCAGATCCTGCAGGAC
The DNA here is from genome assembly GCA_000719025.1 of Kineosporia aurantiaca JCM 3230. Lineage (GTDB taxonomy): Bacteria > Actinomycetota > Actinomycetes > Actinomycetales > Kineosporiaceae > Kineosporia > Kineosporia aurantiaca. The sequence continues at coordinate 136,327 of JODP01000004.1, read as the reverse complement.
ACGGTCCGGCTGATCGGGCCCGAGCTGGGCTGGAAGGCCGGTGTCTAAGGGCTGAACAGGATGTGCCGCAGGACCCGGCCGAGGTGTTCGGTCAGGTCCTGCGGTGTCATCTCGGCCAGGGGACCGGTGCGGGCGATGTACCGGTTGAAGGTGACCCCGATCAGCTGGGCGCCGAGCAGCGCCACCCGGACCGGCACATCGTCCCCGTCCATCACCTCGCCATAGGCCTGGGCGCTGTTCTCGCCCATCGCGGCCAGCAGCCCGGCGGCCGCCTTCTGGTCCGAGGCCACGCTGCGCAGCAGGACGACGAGCGGATCGCCGGCCGCGTTCGCCTCCATCCGCTCCACGTACGCCCCCGCGACCCTCTCGGGCAGCGTCCCCGGATCCCCGGCCACCGTGCGGTCGAGCTCACGATGCCCGGGGACGGCGGCCAGGAAGAGCTGTTCCTTGGTGCCGAACTGACGCAGCACCAGACCATGGGTGACGCCCGCCCGGGTGGCGATGTCCCGCACGGTCGCGCGGGCAAAACCCTTCTCCCCGAAGCTTTCGCGGGCCGCCTCCAGGATGGCCAGGCGATGCCCCTCGGGGTCACGGCGGTGGGTCACACGGTTCAGGTTAGTGGGTTAACATCACTAATGACCAGTTGGTCATTAGTGAGGAGACGCATCATGAGCACGTCCGTCATCATCGGTGGCACCGACGGCCTCGGCCGGTTCATCGCCCAGCGTCACGCCGACCGGGGCGACACGGTGGTGATCGCCGGCCGGGACGCGGCCAAGGCGCAGGCCGTGGCCCGGGAGATCGGGCCCGGGGTCACCGGGATCGCGGTGGACCTGGCCGCCCCCAAGACGATCGCGGCCTCGCTCGCGTCGGTCGGGCCGGTGGACCACCTGGTGATCACCGCGGCCTTCCAGAAGCCCAACACCCTGGCCGCCTTCGACGTGGAGGAGGCCGTGACCGCGGTCACCACCAAGCTGGTCGGCTACACCGAGGCGATCCGGGCGCTGCGGGACCGGTTCACCCCGCAGGCCTCGGTGGTGGTCTTCGGTGGCCTGGCCAAGGAGCGGCCGTATCCCGGCTCGACCATCATCACGACCTTCAACAGCGCGGTCACCGGGCTGGTCAAGACCCTGGCGGTGGAGCTGGCCCCGAACCGGATCAACGCCCTGCACCCGGCCCTGGTCGGGAACAGCCCGCGGTGGGAGAGCACCGATCTGGGCCACATGGCCGCCCGCACCCCGATCGGGCGGCTGATCACCATGGACGAGGTCGCCGACGCGGTGGACTTCCTGCTCGACAACGGGGCGATGAACGGCCACGACCTCTTCGTCGACGGTGGCCTGCTGGCCCAGTAGGGCTCCGGTAGGGCTCCGGGCAAGCGGCCGAGCTAGTGACCGAAGGCGGCCAGGGCCCCGGAGAGCCGGGTCAGGATCTGGTCGTAGGTGCCGTCGGCCACGGCGTGGCGCTGGGCCTTCACCCGCTCGACGGTGATCTCCCGGGGCGTCGGCTGCTGGGCCATCAGGCCGACCGACTCCTCGACGAAGTCCTGGAGCGGCATGGCGTTCGGGTCCTCGAGCTGGCCGGGGCCCATCAGCTCGGTGGCCACCAGCGGCGGGATCAGCTCGACCACCTCGACCCCGGTGCCGGCCAGCTGCGCCCGCAGGGACTCGGTGTAGGAGTGGATGCCCGCCTTGGTGATGCCGTAGGCGGGGGTCAGCGGGAACGGCACGTAGGCGATGCCCGAGGTCACGGTCATGATCGTGCCGGCGCCGCGGCCCAGCAGGTACGGGGTGAAGGCGTCGACGACCCGGACGGTGCCGAGCAGGTTGGTCTCGACCGTGTCCCGGGTGATCCTGAAATGCCCGGGATCGCGCAGGTCCTCGGCGATCATGATCCCGGACATGGTGATCACGGCGGACAGGTCCGGGTACTGGGCGAGCACCTGGTCGCGGGCCCGGGCCACCGACGCGTCGTCGGTGACGTCGATCTCGACCGTGCCCAGGCCCGGGTTCTCCTCGGCCAGGGTCTTGAGCCGGTCGGCCCGGCGGCCGCCGATGATCACGGTGCTGCCCGCCTCCCGCAGTCGCCGGGCGAGGCCGAGGCCGAGGCCGGAGGTGCCGCCGGCGATGAAAACGGTGTTGGTGGTGATGTCCATGGCCAGAAGCTTCGTCCGGTCGCGGGCGGCTTGGCAGAGTTCGCTTGTCCATGGATCCGCAGTCCCTGGCTATGCTCTCGAGCGTGTTCGTGAAGATCTGTGGCATCCGGGACCTGGAGACCGCGCGGGTGGCCGTCGGTGCGGGGGCCGACGCGATCGGGTTCGTGCACCATCCGCGCAGCCCTCGGCACATCGAGCCGGCCGCGATCCGGGCGATCGTGGAGGGCCTGGGGTCTCAGGAGGCCGAGACGGTCCTCGTGGTCCGTGGTCTTCCCATCGCCCAGGTCCTGTCCGTGGCCCGGCAGAGTGGCGTGGGCACCGTGCAGTTCCACGGGGGAGAGGCGCCGGAGGATCTGCGTCAGGCCGAGGAAGCGGGTTTCGCCGTGATCCGGGCCCTCTCCTTGGCCGAGTTCTCGGCCTCACCAGTGCTTTCGGGTCGGCTGCTGCTGGACGCCCCCGAACCCGGCCAAGGGGAGCTGGCCGGGGTCGAGGAGTTCACCCGGCGCCCCACTGCGCCGTGGATTCTGGCCGGCGGACTGACCGTTGAGAACGTGCGGGCGCAGATCGAGGCGCTGAGTCCGGACGGGGTCGATGTCTCCAGCGGCGTCGAATCTTCCCGGGGCGTAAAAGATCACGCCAGGGTTGTGCAGTTCATCGCTGCGGCGCGAGGCTAGCGGAGCGCAGCCACAGCACCAGGGCCCAGTCCTGGTCGTTCGCCAGCGGGTCGGCCCGGTGTGCGGGCCGGCCGTCCACGCAGCTGGGCATGACGAACGCGCAGCTGGCCGAGCCGTCGTCGCTGAAGTCCACGGTGTTGGCGCGGAAGATCGCCTCCGCCGTGACCTCGTCCGGCGGCGTGCGGTACGGATTCTGCAGCAGGGCGACGGCGCTCAGCACGCTCCAGTAGTGCGGGAAGGTGTCTCCCCACAGGCGTTCCCGGCCGAACCAGAAGCCGTCCCAATGCCTGATGCCGATCTGGTGCAGGCGCACGTGCGGCTGCGGGCCGCCGAAGGCTTTCAGCCAGTTCAGGGCCGTGGGGAGGGCCGGGCTGTCCGGCGCGGCCAGGGCCAGCAGGCTGACCAGTGGGGCCACCATCGACTGCTCGTAGTTGACCTCATGGGCCGGTAAATGGGTGCCCAGGTTGGCGAACTTGTTCGCGTGATCGGTCAGTTGGGACTTCAGGCGCTGGGATCGTTCGGCGTCGGGCAGCAGGCTGGTCACGTGGAGCACGGCCTCGGGATGGCCGATCAGGAGGTGCTGGTCGGCGCCGAGCTGGTAGGCCCGCTCGAGAAGGGTTGCCGCCAGGTCCAGATCTTCTTCCCGGTGGAAGATCTCGTACTGGGTGGCGAAGAACTCGGCCATCCACGGGAAGTTGTAGAGCCGGATCCGCTCGCTGATGGTGTCCGAGCCCCACCGCACGTCGTGCTCCGGGGTGATCAGCCGGGCCCGGGCGAACCGGGCCCAGCCGTCCAGCGCTGCATCCAGCTCTCCGGTTTCGCCCCAGTTCCGGAGCCTCGCCTGCTGGAGCAAGGAAGGCATGGCCAGACGCTCGGCGCCGTCGGACCAGTCGGCCCAGGCGGAGGTGGTCTGGGTCAGGGCGGTGCGGTTGTCGTAGGGGACGAAGGCGTGGCGGTCGGGTTCGTCTCTTTCCAATGGACGCTGGTGGTCGAGGATGAATCGCACCCGCGCCTCGACCAGTTCGCGGACCGGCCGGTGGAACAGCACGGCCGTGCAGTACTCCGGTGTTCCGACATAGGTGTAGCCAGATCCCGAAAGGGGTTTCCCGTCGACGAGGATGCTTTCGCCCCGTTCGGCAGCGAACCGGTCGATCGCCACCGGCGCCTTGGTCGCCGCCAAGAAGGAGTCCCGGCTCTCGTAGAACCTGATGTCCCAGGCCAGGTCGTAGGATTCGCCGGGCTCCAGGGTGATCACCGGCTGCCCGCCGAACGCGTCCGGACTGCGCCCATGGTCGGTGGGATGAACCACCAGGTGCCCCCGCACGTTCGAGAACGTCACGTGGTTGCGGGATTCCACCGAGTACGCCCACAGCGCCCCGGTCTGCACCACCAATCCCAGCACCGGACCTTCCCCGGACATCGCTTCGGCCATGACCCAGGCCCACTGCCCACCCGTCCAGACATGCGTGTGACAGGCCGACCCCAAAGCCTCGGCCGCGGACTCGTACACATCCCGGAACGGCACCACCACACCCAGCGTGGTGACCTCCAGGCGCTCGGTGCCCACGTTCGTCCATTGGTACGTCTCGGTCAGCTGATCGTCCGTGGCGAGGCGGGTGATATCGATGCTCAGCGACTCCGTGACCGCACCGGAACGCCGCCACCGACCCGCCCCTCGGTCGGTGATGGCGAACCCGCTGCCCCAGCGATGCTCCGCGGTGTGCCAGCGGTCGCGACCCGGCTGAAGAAGGAACGGGTGATGCGGCAGGTCGGGATGGTGGAACCGGACCGGGATGCCGTCGTCGTCCAGCGTGACGAAGTCGCTCATCAGGACGCGGCCTGACTCTGGAGCCGCTGCGCGTCCTGCCCGGGCGGGGCGCCGAAGAGCCGCCGGTACTCGCGGCTGAACTGGGACGGGCTGTCGTACCCGACCGCGTAGCCCACGGCCGCCACGTCGACGGGCGCGCTCATCAGCTGAACCCGCGCCCCCTGCAGCCGGATCTGCTTCTGGTACTGCAGCGGGCTCATCGCGGTGACGGCGCGGAACGAGCGGTTCAGGGTGGGCACGCTGACGCCGACGAAGGCGGCCAGTTCGTCGATCCGGATCACCTGGTCGAAGCGTTCGGTGATCCAGCGGGTGGCCCGGCCGACCAGCGAGATCCGGCTGTCGGCGAGGCCGATCTGGCGCACGCTGGAGCCCAGGGGACCGGTCAGGAGGCGCCAGTGGATCTCACGTTCCAGGCCGGCGGCGAGAACCGGGGAATCCGTGGGGTTCTCGGTGAGGCGCAGCAGGCGGAGCACGGCGTCGAGCAGGTCCGGCGAGGCCGCGGCGACGCCCATGCCGGGAGCCTCCTTGCGGTGCGGGCCGGTGGGGTCGCCGAGGACGAGTTCAGCGATCAGCTCGGGGCGGATCGCCAGGCCGACGGCGAGGTAGGGATCGGCCTGGGTGATCCGCGAGGTGATCGGGAGATCCAGGGTGGAGATGAGGTATTCGCCGGCGTGGTACTCAAACGGCTGCTCGCCCAGGACGGCGAGCTTGGCGCCGGCCGCGGTCAGGGCCATGGTCGGGCGCGAGACCCCGCCGCCCGGATGGGTGGTACCGGTGCTGCGCATCACCGACAGGCCCGGCAGACCGAGCTGCCGCTGCGCCGGGCCCCGCCCGGCGAGGCGCTCGATCTGGTCCTGGAGCTCGGTCAGCCTGTTCACGAGCCCCAGTATGCGCCCGGAAGAAGTTGAGCGGATCGTGCAACGCGGAGCCCGGATCGTTCTAGGGGTGGCGGCCCGATCGGGAGTGGAATGGAGCAGGTCAGAATCCTTCGGCAAGTGAGGAAACACCGTGTCGCTCAGCTCTTACCTCACCCTCGGCCGCTCCGGCCTCCGGGTCAGCCCGTTCACCCTGGGTGCCATGACCTTCGGCGAGGACTTCGGCTGGGGTGCGAGCCCGGAGGACTCTGCCCGCCTGCTCTCGGCCTACGTCGATGCCGGCGGGAACTCGATCGATACCGCGAACATCTACACCAACGGTCATTCCGAGAAGATCATCGGCGACTGGCTGGCCGCCCGCCCGGCCCAGCGGGACCGGCTGGTGATCGGCACCAAGTTCTTCGGCAACCTGCACCTGGGCGATCCGAACGGCGGGGGAGTGGGCCGGAAGGGGATCATTCACCAGCTCGAGGACTCGTTGCGGCGGCTGCGGACCGACTACGTCGACCTGTACTGGGTGCACAACTACAGCCCCACCACGCCGTTGGAGGAGACCCTGCGGACCCTGGACGACCTGGTGACGGCCGGAAAGATCCGCTACGTCGTGCTTTCCGACCTGCCGGCCTGGCGGGTGGCCGAGGCGAGCCTGCTGGCGCAGCTCCGGAACTGGGTTCCGGTCACCGCCCTGCAGCTGGAGTACTCGCTGCTGGAAAGGACCAGCGAGGCCGAGCTGATCCCGGCCGCGCAGGAGTTCGGGATCGGGGTGCTGCCCTGGAGCCCGCTGCGCAACGGCTTCCTGTCCGGCAAGTACTCCAGCACCTCGGCGCCGCACGGCGGTAGCCGGGGCGGGCTGGTCCGGCCCCGGGAGAGCGACTTCCTGGTGATCGACGAGGTGAACAAGATCGCCGCCTCGCTCGGGGTCAGCTCGGCCGAGGTGGCGTTGTCCTGGGTGCAGGGACGTCCCGGGGTGACCTCCACCCTGCTCGGAGTCCGCTCGATGCGGCAGCTCGAGGCCAATCTGAGCGCCCTCGACCTGGAGCTGCCCCCGGCCGACCGGGCCCGCCTGGACGAGCTGTCCACCCCGGTGCTGCCCTTCCCGTACTTCGCCAACCAGCACGCCCCGGCCCTGGAACTGGCCGGCGCCAACGTGGACGGGGTGCGCCTCGAGCCCTACCCGACCCTCACCGCGAGTGACCAGCGCTACTGAGCGTCCTCCATTTACGCGGGTTAGCCGATCGGCTAGCTTTGGAGTCAGCCGTTCGGCTAACTGAACCCGCTGGAGGAGATCAACGATGAGCGTCCTTCCCGAGAACCCGGTCCCCGCCCGGCCGGTCCCGTCCGAGCCGATCGCCCGCCGCTACGTCGGCAAGGTCGCCTTCGTCACCGGTGCCGCCCGGGGTCAGGGCCGGGCCGAGGCGGTCCGGCTGGCCGCCGAGGGGGCGGACATCATCGCCCTCGACCTGTGCGCCGACATCCCCACCACCACCTACTCCGGCTCCACCCCGGAGGACCTGGCCGAGACCGTCGCCCAGGTGGAGAAGCTGGACCGGCGGATCGTCCCGATCCAGGCCGACATCCGCGACTACGACGCGGTCGAGTCCACCCTGAAGGCCGCCGTCCAGGAGCTGGGGCGGCTCGACGTGGTGATCGCCAACGCCGGCATGACCTCGGCCGCCCGGGTCTGGGAGATCGACGCCGAGCACTGGCGGACCACCCTCGACATCAACCTGAACGGCGCCTTCCACACCGCCAAGGCGGCCATCCCGATCATGATCGAGCAGGGCGAGGGCGGGGCCATCGTGTTCACCAGCTCGGTGGCCGGCCTGGTCGGGCTGCCCTTCCTGGGCGACTACGTGGCGGCCAAGCACGGCGTCACCGGGCTGTCCAAGACGCTGGCCAACGAACTGGCCGAGTACCGTATCCGGGTGAACACCGTCCACCCGCACGGCGTGCTGACCGGCCTGCAGATGACCGAGATCCAGAGCTTCTCGGCGCAGTACCCGCTGCTCGCCCCGATGTTCATGGGCAGCCTGCCGGACGGGATCAGCCAGGCCGAGGACATCGCCGCCGCGGTCGCCTGGCTGGCCTCGGACGAGGCCCGGCACGTGACCGGCATCCAGCTGCCGGTCGACCTCGGCCGGACCAACCGGTAACGGCGTGGCCAGGCCGGTCGGTCGACGCGGGGAGACGCGTGAGCGCATCCTGGTGACGGCGCTTGCGCTGTTCGCCGAGAACGGCGTGCACGGAACCTCTTTGCAGCAGATCGCCGACCGGCTGGGGGTGGCCAAGGCCACCGTCTACCACCAGTTCGCCACCAAGGACGCGCTGATCGAGGCCGTGGTCCAGCCGGCCGTGGAGTCGCTGGGGGTGCTGCTGGCCGCGGCCGAGCCGATCACCGACCGGGGCGAGCAGGTCGAGGTGCTGCTGAACGGCCTGGTCGACCTGGTGATCAACGGCCGGGAACTGTCGGCGGTGACGCACGGCGACCCGGGCGTGGCCGCTCTGCTCGGCTCCAACCCGATCCTGCGGGGGCACGGCGAGCGGGTGCTCGGCCTGCTGCTGGGCCCGGATCCCTCGCCCTCGCGGCGGGTGGCGGTCTCGATGTTCAATGCCGGGCTGATGCTCAGCGGCACCGACCCGATGGTGGCCGGGCTGCCGGACGAGGACCTGCGTCAGGAGTTGCTGGCCGGCGCCCGCCGGCTGCTCGCGGAGGACTGAGCGGCCGGGATGGCCAAAAGCTTCAGGGCGTCCTCGGAGGCCGACCGGGACTCGGCGGTGAACATCAGCAGGGTCAGGCCCGGGTCGGAGGCCAGCGGGGTGCTCTCGAAGGGCAGTTCGAGATCACCCACGATCGGGTGATGGATCCGCCGGGTCCCGCTGGTCTGCACCCGCACGTCGTGGCGGGCCCAGCGCGGGCCGAATTCCGGGCTGCTCTCGGCCAGTTCGGCGACGAGACCGGCGAGTGACCGGTCGCAGGGATTGCGCCCGGCGTCGGCCCGGAGACGATTGACCGCATCGTCGGCCACGACGTCCCACTCGCGCCAGAACGTCCGGGATCGCGGATCCAGGAACAGGGAGCGGCCCAGGTCCCCGGTCTCCGGAAGCAGGGCCCGGCCCAGGGCATTGGTGCCGACGACTTCCAGGCGCGGATTGAGGACGATTGCGGGCGTGGTGGACATCGAGTCCAGGATGCGCTGCACGGGCGGGCGCAACGGGCCGGGGGCGATGGGTACTTCGCACGCACGGGTACCGGCGCTGCTGCGGAGCAGGTCGTTCAGGTGGGAGCGCTCGGCCCCGTCCAGCTGGAGGGCACGACTGACCCCCTCCAGAACCCCGTCCGAGGCGCCGCTCGCCCGACCTCGCTCCAGCCGCACGTAGTACTCCACGCTGATCCCGGCCAGCGCCGCGACCTCTTCGCGGCGCAGCCCCTTCACCCGCCGGTTCGGGCCCAGGGCCAGGCCTGCCTTCTCCGGCGGCAGCCCCGCCCGCCGGGTCGAGAGAAAGTCGCTGATCAGCTGGCGGACCTCCGCCTGAACCTGCTTGCCGCTACCCACTCGGCCACGGTACGCCGCGCCCGGGGCGCTGGGCCAGATACCCGCAGTACCCCCTTCGCAGAGTCTGTTACCGCAGGTCGGGGGCGGGTTGGCTGACTGCCGTACGAGCACTGGACGCTGAAGGAGACGCAGTGAGCACAGCACAGCAGCCGATCGGGTCGGGTTTCGGGGCCGGGTCGACGACCCAGGACGTTCTGGAGGGCATCGACCTGACCGGGCGCACCGCCGTCGTCACCGGGGGCTATTCCGGCGTGGGGCTGGCCACCACCACCGCCCTGGTCAAGGCCGGGGCCACGGTCGTGGTGCCGGCCCGGCGCCGGGAGGTGGCCGAGCAGGCGCTGGCCGGGGTGGCCGGGGTGGAGGTCGACGAGCTGGATCTCGGCGATCTGGACAGCGTCACGACCTTCGCCGGGCGGTTCCTGGCCTCCGGCCGGGATCTCGACCTGATCGTCGCCTCGGCCGGGATCATGGCGCCGCCGCTGACCCGGGTCGGCCCGGGCTGGGAATCGCAGTTCGCGGTCAACCATCTCGGGCACTTCGCCCTGGTGAACCGGCTCCACCCGGCCCTGCGGGAGGGCTCCCGGGTGGTGATGGTCAGCTCGGGGGCCCACATGGCCAGCGGGATGCGCTGGGACGACGTGCAGTTCGAGAAGGGTGAATACGACAAGTGGCTGGCCTACGGGCAGTCGAAGTCGGCGGTCAGCCTGCTCGCCGTGCACCTGGACCGGCTCGGCGCGGGGTCCGGGATCAAGGCGTTCTCGGTGCATCCGGGCACGATCGACACGGAGCTGCAGCGGTTCCTGCCGCCGGCCGAGATGGTGGCCCTGGGCTGGGTGAACGAGGACGGGAGCATTCCCGAGGGGGTCCATATGAAGACGCCTGAGCAGGGCGCGGCGACCCAGGTCTGGGCGGCGACCGCGCCCCGGCTGGCCGCTCTGGGCGGGCAGTACCTCGAGAACGTCGAGGTGGCCCGGATGACCACGGAATTCACCTACTCCCAGGGTGGGGTCATGCAGCATGCCGTGGATCCGGCCGAAGCGGAACGTCTGTGGACGCTTTCGGCCGAGTTGACCGGGGTGGACGCCTTCCGGAGCTAGGGGTTGCGCGCTCAGCTGAGCATCACGAGTTGCTGGGTCGCCCGGGTCATCGCGACGTAGCGGTCGACCGCGCCCTCGATGCCGTCGCCGAACCGGTCCGCGTCGACCAGCACGACGAGGTCGAACTCCAGGCCCTTGGCCAGGGTCGGGGTGAGGGAGCGGACGCGGGGGGCCGGGCGGAACGTGTGGTCGCCGATTACGCAGGCGACTCCCTCGTGGTGCTCGGCCAGCCACTGGTCCAGGATGTCGGGCAGGTCGCCGGCCGAGCCGTGGAGCACCGGGCGGCCGCTGCGGCGGATCGAGGTCGGCACGTTGGCGTCCGGCAGGACGGCGCGGATCACCGGTTCGGCCTCGGCCATCACCTCTTCGGGGGTGCGGTAGTTGATGCTGAGCGAGGCCAGCTCGATCCGCTCCAGGCCGATCCGGTGCAGCCGCTCCGGCCACGACTCGGTGAAGCCGTGCCGGGCCTGGGCCCGGTCGCCGACGATGGTGAAGCTGCGGGCCGGGTTGCGCAGCAGCAGCATCTGCCATTCGGCGTCGGTGAGTTCCTGGGCCTCGTCCACGACGATGTGGGCGAAGGGCCCGGCCAGCTCGTCCCGGTTCCCGGTGGGCAGACCGGCGTCGTCGATCAGCGCGTTCTGCAGGTCCTGGCCCCGCAGCATCTGCATCGGGCCCTCGAAATCGTCCTGTGCCCCGAGAATCTCGAAGGTGACGTCGCCCCGGTCCTGCCGCTGCGCCTCCGCCGCGGCCTCCGCCCTCCGCCTCCGGCGGAAGGCCTCCGGATCGCCCAGCCGCTGGCGTGCAGCGTCCAGGAACGGCAGGTCCTCCACCGTCCAGGCGTGCGTGTTCCTGCGCTGCAGCCGCCGGATCTCGTCGCGGTCGAGCCAGGGGGCGCACCGGCGCAGGTAGGCCGGCACCGACCAGAGGTCGGCGACCAGGTCGGTGGGCTCGAGCCAGGGCCAGGCCTGGTTCAGGGCCGCCATCAGCTCGGCATTCTGCGGCAGCCACTTGCGCAGCTGGACCGGGTCGACCTCGGTCTCCTCGTCGTGCTTGTCGGCCAGCAGGGTGACCAGTTCGTCGAGGATCAGGTCCGGCGCCTCGTTGTGCGGGGTGCCGGGGGAGAGCGAGCCGAAGGCGGCGGCCCAGTCCTCGGCGCTCAGCCACAGGTCGTCCGCCCAGGGCGTGCTGATCTCCAGCCCCTCGGTCGGCGGTTCCTCGTAGAACTTCGCCGCGGCGTCGATCACCTGGGTCACGCTCGCGGCCGACTTCAGCCGCGCAACCTCCGGATCGGCCTCCGGCCTCGCCTTCGCCCCCTCCGGCACCAGGTCGCGCAGGGTGCAGGTGCGCACGCTCTCCTCGCCCAGGCTCGGCAGCACATCGCCGACGTAGTCCAGGTAGGGCTGGTGCGGCCCGACGAAGAGCACCCCACCCCGCCGATGCCCGAGCCGCGGGTCGGAGTACAGCAGATAGGCCGTTCGGTGCAGCGCCACCACGGTCTTACCGGTCCCCGGTCCTCCGTCCACCACCAGCGCGCCCCGGGAACCCGCCCGGATGATCGCGTCCTGGTCGGACTGGATCGTGCCGAGGACGTCCCGCATCCGGGCCGACCGGTTGCTCCCCAGGCTGGCGATGAACGCGGACTGGTCGTCCAGCGCGGCGTTTCCGGCGAAGGCGTCCGGATCGAACACCTCGTCCCAGTAATCGGTGATCCGGCCGTTCGTCCACCGGTACCGCCGCCGGCTGGCCAGGCCCATCGGACTGCCGTGGGTGGCCCCGAAGAACGGCTCGGACACCGGCGAGCGCCAGTCGTGCAGCAACCGGGTGCCGTCGGGGGCGGTCAGGCCCAGCCGGCCGATGTAGACCGGCTCCGGCTCACCCTCCCGGAGCATCCGGCCCAGGCACAGGTCCAGGCCGAACCGGTTCAGGGTGCGCAGGCGGGCGGTCAGGCGGTGGATCTCCTGATCCCGCTCGATCGCCTTGATGTTGATCCCGCCCGGCGCCCGGCGGGCCTCGGCCAGGCGTTCCTCCAGATCGGCGACGGACCGTTCGAGGGTGTCCGCGATCGCGCCGAAGTGCTGCTCGTCCGCGGCGATGAGGGCCGGGACGGCCTTGGCGTCGAGATCGGCGGGCAGGGCAAAGGCGCTGGTGGCGGTCACGGTCGGAGATTGTGCGCCTACAGGAGGGCCTTGCCGCAAGGCCCCCACTGCGCTATAACGTGGGTAGTGGCCGGGTGAAGTGTCCTCGGCCAGTTGGGATCAGGCGGGGGTCGGGTCGCCCTCCACCCAGCTCAGGTGCCGAACCAGCCGTTCGATGCGCCAGCCGTCCGCCGTCCGGACCATGTGGTTGTCGTACGAACCGCGCATGATGTACGGCGCCGCAGCGTCTTTCGCGTGGTGCTGGGCGTACATGTAGGAGTGGCAGACCGCCCGGTCCGGGTCGGTGGCGTCGAAGGTGACCTGGTGGTTCGGGCTCAGGTGCTGCCGCGCCGACCAGGTCTCCAGGGCCTGCTGGGCGAAACCGGTGAAGGCGTCCCGGGGGAGGTCGGCGGCGGGCAGGCCGGCCTCGGAGAAGTCGATGTGGACGGGGTCGGTGAAAAGGGTTGCGTAGGTGGCCCAGTCGCCGCGATCGATGCTGGTGGCGTAGCTGATCACGACGTCCACGATGGCCTGGCGGTCTTCCAGGCGCTGGATCCGGGCCTCGAGGTCGGTGGTGGTCACGGCTGACTCCTGGGTTCGGGGCGGGCATGATGGAGCTGCGGATGTTCCGTAGGCTGCTTACAAAAAGTAAGTCGCTTGGTTGAGGTAAGCGCCTGGGAGGCAGTGGTGTCAAGAGGGCACGGTGACGGGCGCCCCCACGGCGCCACGGTCGGAACCACGATCGGGACCAGCGTCGGGACCGGAGCCGGGGCCACGATCGGGACCGGTGTCGGGGCCGGGGAGGCGTGCGAGACCCTGGGCGAGCCGCTGGCCCGGGTGATGACTCTGCTCGGCAAGCGCTGGACCGGGGTGGTCCTGGCCACGCTGATGGCCGGCCCGGTCAACTTCAGCGAACTCCGGCGCGGCGTGCCGGGGATCAGCGACCGGGTGCTGAACGAGCGGCTGACCGAACTGGCGGGCGAGAACCTGGTCAGCCGAACGGTGATCGAGGGCCCGCCGCTGCGGGTGCGCTACGAACTCACCGAGCACGGCTACGCGCTGCGCCCGGCGCTGGGTGAGCTGACCCGATGGGCCGAACAGCACCTCTCGGCCTGAGACCCTCAGCGGGTCTGTAAACCCTTCACCAGGAGCCCCACCAGGTGCCGGGCGTCGTACCGGCGGGTGGTTCCGGAGCCCGCGCACAGGCTGCCGACGGCGCGCATCAGCTCGTAAGGGTCCTGGCCGGGCCCGATTTCGCCGGACTCGACGGCGGCGGCGAGCAGGGCTGCGCAGACCGGCTCGAGGCGCTCGACGAAATAGTCGTGCAGCGGGTCGTAACAGTGGTCGTCGGACTGCAGCACGGCCGGCATGCCGTGCTTGGTGATCACGAAATCCACGAATTGGCCGAGCCATTCGGCCAGCGCGGCGTGCGGCGTCGGGCTGGTTCCCAGCAGCTGGGGCCCGGTCGCCGCCAGGGCCTCGACCTGGTGCCGGTAGACAGCCACGATCAGGTCGGCCCGGGTCGGGAAGTGCCGGTAGATCGTCGCGGTGCCCACCCCCGCCTCGGCCGCGATCTCCCGGATCGGCGCCTCGACCCCGGACGTCACGAACACCGTGGCCGCGGCGGCCAGCAGGGCCTCCTGGTTGCGGCGGGCGTCGGCGCGGCGGGGCTGGGCGCGGTCGGTCGTGGTCACCGGCTCATCCTAGTTGGCAAACGGGACGTTGTCCCATATCGTCGAAACGGGACGCCGTCCCGTTTCGATCCGCCGGAAGGACCCCGTCATGCCCAGCACCCCGATCGTCTCGGTCAAGCCCATCGTTCTTCCTGCTCCCGGTCGCGAGACGCCGCTACAGGTGCGGATCAGCGCGCCGGTGACCGGCGCGGACCTGCCGGTCGTGCTGTTCGCGCACGGTTTCGGCTCCTCCCTGGACGGCTACGGCCCGCTCACCGACTTCTGGGCGGCCCACGGCTTCGTCGTCGTCCAGGCCACCCATCCCGACTCCCGGACGCTGGGGGTGACGATGGACGATCCCCGACTCCCGGGGATGTGGCGGACCCGGGTGGCTGACCTGAAGCACATTCTCGACCACCTCGACCTGGTCGAGGCGGCGGTGCCCGGTCTGGCCGGACGGGTGGATCGCGACCGGGTCGCGGTGGCCGGGCACTCGTTCGGCGGGCAGAGCGCCGGAAACCTGCTCGGGCTCCGGGTTGTCGACCCGGTCACGAAAACCGGCGAGGACCTGTCCGATTCCCGGGTGCGGGCCGGCATCCTCCTGGCCACGGCCGGGCGGGGCGGCGCCGACCTGACCCCGTTCGCGGCCGAGCACCTGCCCTTCCTGCACCCGGACTTCAGCGCAATGCGCACTCCGGCGCTGATCGTGGCCGGGGACCGGGACGACTCGCCGCTGAGCCATCGGGGGCCGGACTGGATGGCCGACGCGTACCACCTGAGCCCGGGCCCGAAGAGCCTGCTGACCCTGTCCGGCGCCGAGCACTCGCTGGGCGGGATCCCGGGCTACGAGGCGGCCGAGACCACCGACGAGAACCCGCAGCGGGTGGCCCTGCTCCAGCGGATGACGCTGGCCTATCTGCGCACGGCGCTCGGCGTGGACGAGGCCGCCTGGCCCCAGGCGGTGGCCTCGCCGGAGGGCGGCGCCCAGGTCGAGTCCAAGCCCGCGCAGCCCTAGGACCTGGGCCATTGTTAAGCTCCTGAACCCGGGGGAGTGGCCGTCGGATCAGGTGGATAAGAGGGTGGCCGGTGTCGGAGGGGCTCCAGGAGGGTGCGGCGGGCACCCTGGTGGCGATCAGTGCGCTACGCGACGCCCTGGGACGGGGCGAGCTGGCGCCGGGGCAACGGCTGATCGAGGCGGAGCTGGCCGAGACCTACGGCGTCACCCGGGCCAGTGTGCGGGCGGCGCTGATCGATCTGACCGCCGAGGGGCTGGTCGAGCGGATTCCCAACCGGGGCGCGCGGGTCCGGGTGGTCTCGGTCGAAGAGGCGATCGCGATCACCGAGTGCCGGATGGTGCTTGAGGGGTTGTGCGCGGCCCGGGCCGCCCGCCTCGCCACGGCGGAGAACGACGCGGTGCTGCTGGCGCTCGGCGAGCAGATGAAAACCGCCGTGGCCGAGGGTGAACCGGTGGAGTACTCGGCGCTGAACCGGGAGATGCACCGCCTGGTCCGGCAGATCGCCGATCAGCCGGTGGCCGACCGGATGCTCGACCGGCTCAACGCCCAGCTGGTCCGGCACCAGTTCCGGCTGGCCCTGCGGGCCGGGCGGCCGCAGGTGTCGCTGAAGGAGCACCTGGCGATCATCGGGGCGATCGTCGCCCGGGACAGCGAGGCGGCCGAGGCCGCGGCCCGGGCCCACCTGGCCAGCGTGATCACCGCCCTGCAGCAGTCCTAGGCGTCCGACTCCAGCACCGGAGTGCCGTGGGAGTGGAAGCTCTCGATCGTCTTCAGGCCCCACGCCTGGCCTTTCGCCCGTTCCGCCAGGGTCCAGGAGATGGTCTCCCAGTCCGGCGCCAGGATCAGCCGGGCCCCGGCGTTGCACAGTTCGATCCGGTTGCCGCCCGGCTCGTAGACGTAGAGGAAGAACGTCTGCTGGATCGCGTGCTTGTGGGGGCCGGTCTCGATGTGGGTGCCGGCATCGAGGAAAACGTCGGCGGCGCGCAGGATCTCCTCACGGGTGTCGGTGGCGAAGGCGAGATGGTGCAGCCGGCACCGGGTTCCGGTCCAGTCCTCGGTGTAGACCAGGTCGTAGGTCTTGTTCCCGAGGTTGTACCAAACCGCCTGGGGCTCACCGTCGTCCTTAATGATCTGCTCGGTGCAGCGCGCACCCAGCAGATCGGTGAGGAACCCGGCGGTGCGGGGAATGTCGCTGGTCAGGTAGTTGATGTGGTCGAGCCTACGGACGTTCGCCCCGCGGCCGGGGTAGGCGGCGGCCTGATTCTTCAGCGCGGGACGGTCCGAATCGTCCGCCTGGTAGCGCTCAACGTCCCAGTACAGGCCCAT
Organism: Kineosporia aurantiaca JCM 3230; assembly: GCA_000719025.1. Classification (GTDB taxonomy): domain Bacteria; phylum Actinomycetota; class Actinomycetes; order Actinomycetales; family Kineosporiaceae; genus Kineosporia; species Kineosporia aurantiaca. Next base: position 119,994 of record JODP01000004.1, on the reverse strand, counting down.
GGGATGTCCGTCGGGATCGTCGAAGAGGAAGACGTCTCCCAGTCCGCGCACCGAGTTCTCGCTCGTGACGGCCACCCCGGCCGCCCGTAGCTCGTCCGTCTTCCGGGCCAGGGCCTGCGGGCCGGCCGCACGCAGGTACGTCCGCCCGATGCCGGCCTGCTCGCGGGCGATCAGGCGGACCGTCCAGGACTGATAGTCGTCCCAGGTGTGCAGATAGACGGAGTCGTTGTCGCGGAACACTTCTCGCAGGCCCATCTGCTGCACGAAGAACGCGCAGGACTCCTCCGGCACCGGTGTGAACAGCTCGACCGGGCCGACGTGGGCGAGGTCGCGGCGGCGATCCGGATCGTGGGGGTCGGTCATGCGGGTCCCTCCTCGGCGAGCGCTCCGCTTTGACGCTAACAGCATTGTCCACGAGATTGTCAACAAAGTTCGGTTCGCGACAAAAGGCGGAATTGTCGGTCAACGGTCGTGGAGATCGTTGACGTGATTGTTAACAATCGACTTAGCTGGGGCCTCGGCGAAGCGTGCCTGAGCCCGGGCCGTGACCTCGATCCGTGCTGTGAACTCAAGGAGGAGTCTCCCGATGCGCGTACCGTTCCCCGGCTCGACGACCACCCGGGTGCTGCTCACCGCCCTGGCCGCCACCCTGGTCCTGGCCGGCTGCGGCGGTGGATCGGACGACGGCGACGCGTCCGGTTCCGGCGGCACCACGACGGTGGACGTCGGGGTGATCCCGATCCTCGACGTCGCGCCGATCTATCTCGGCGTGAAGCAGGGCTTCTTCAAGGAGCAGGGTCTGGAGCTGAAGCTGCAGAGCGCGCAGGGTGGCGCGGCGATCGTGCCCGGCGTGGTCAGCGGCCAGTACGAGTTCGGCTTCAGCAACACCACCTCGCTGCTGGTCGCGGCCTCCCAGGGGCTGCCCCTGAAAGTCGTTACCGAGGGCGTGGCCTCGACCGGTGAGAAGGGGAAGGACTTCGGCGGGATCGTGGTGGCGGCCGACAGCCCGATCAAGACGGCGGCCGACCTGGCCGGCAAGCGGGTCGCCGTGAACACGCTCAAGAACATCAACACCACGACCACCAACAAGGTGGTGCGGGACGCCGGCGGGGACCCCTCCAAGATCGCCTACACCGAGCTGGCCTTCCCCGACATCGTGCCCGCGGTGACCAAGGGGGACGTGGACGCCGGCCAGGTGGTCGAGCCCTTCCTGACCATCGCCAAGAAGCAGGGGCTGCGCGAGATCGCCTCCAACTTCGCCCAGACGGACCCGAAACTGACGGTCGGCCTATACTTCACCTCGCAGAAGTACGCGACCGAGCACGCGGACACGGTCAGGAAGTTCGCCACCGCAATGCAGAAGTCGCTGAAGTACGCCAACGACAACCCGGACGCGGCCCGGGCGATCCTGCCCAGCTACACCAAGATCGACCCGGACGTCCAGGCGGTGGTGACGCTGCCCAGCTGGCCGGACACGATCGACAGCGCCTCGATCGGGGTGCTCGGCAAACTGGCCCTGCAGGACGGCCTGATCACCTCCGAACCGGACCTCACGAAACTGCTTCCCTGATGAACCGGGGACGCCGGGACGCGCTGCTCGGTCTGCTGGGGCTGCTCGCGGTGGTCGTGGTGCTGGAGATCCTGCCCCGGAGCGGGCTGGTGAACCGGGACTACCTGCCGCCGGCCAGTGAGATGGCCTCCACCCTCTGGGATCAGCTCGGAACCAGGGCGTTCTGGACGGCCACCGGCCAGACCCTGCGGGGTTGGGTCCTCGGTCTGCTGCTGGCGATGGCGATCGGGGTGATCGCCGGCGTGGTCATCGGCAGCGTGCCGATTCTGCGCGAGTTCACCGCGTCCACCATCGAGTTCCTGCGCCCGATTCCTTCGGTGGCGCTGATCCCGCTCGTGGTGCTGATCTTCGGCAGCCGGCCCCAGTCGGCGCTGACCCTGGTCGTCTACGCCGCGACCTGGCAGGTGCTGGTCCAGGTGCTCTACGGCGTGGCCGATGTCGATCCGGTGGCGCGGGATACTGCCCGCTCGTACGGGTTCTCGAGGCTCTCCATTGCTCGTACCGTGGTCTGGCCGACCGCGTTGCCGTACGTCCTGACCGGCTTCCGGCTGGCCGCCGCGGTGGCGCTGATCCTGGAGATCACGGCCGAGCTGGTGGTCGGGGTGCCGGGTCTGGGGCAGCAGATCGGGGTCGCGCAGTCGTCGGGGGCGGTCCCCGAGACCTACGCCCTGGTGATCGTGGTGGGGCTGATCGGCGTCCTGGTCAACCTGTTCGCCCGGTTGCTGGAAAAGCGCCTGCTGCACTGGCATCCGTCGATCCGAAGGGAGCTGGCGGGATGAGTCCTGCCTGGCTGGGCCGTCGCCTGCTGGCCGCCGTTCTGCTGCCGGCTGTGCTGATCGCGCTCTGGTGGCTGCTGACCGCCCACAGCACCAGCTATTTCTGGCCGCCGCTGCAGACCATCCTGAAGGCCTTTCCGGACACCTGGTTCGGCGAGCGGATCACCACCGACATCCTGCCCAGCGTCAGCCGCCTCCTGATCGGCTACTTCCTGGCCCTGCTGCTGGGGGTGGCGGCGGGCTCGGCGATCGGCGGGTCACCGGTTCTGCGGGCCCTCACCGAGCCGACCCTGGAGTTCTTCCGGGCGATTCCGCCCCCGGTGCTGGTGCCGGTGATCGCGCTCTTCGCGGGGTACACCGGCTCGCTGTCCAAGGTGATCACCATCGTCCTGGGCTGCATCTGGCCGGTGCTGCTGAACACGGTCGAGGGCGTGCGGGCGGTGGACGAGGTGCTGCTGGACACCGCCCGGAGCTACCGACTGCGCCGCCGCAATCTCCTGGTCCTGCGGGCGGCCGGCCCGCAGATCGCGGCCGGGGCCCGGCAGGCGCTGTCGATCGCGGTGATCCTGATGGTGATCAGCGAGCTGTTCGGCGCCAACCACGGCCTGGGCGCCTCGGTCGTCCAGTTCCAGCGTGGGTTCGCGATCCCGCAGATGTGGACCGGGATCATCGTGCTCGGGCTGCTCGGCGTGCTGCTCTCGCTGATCTTCCGCATCGTCGAACATCGAGCGCTGGCCTGGTACCGGGGCCTGCGCGAAACCGACCGGGGAGCCTGATGAACGAGATTGCTCTGGACGTAAGGACGCTGGCCAAGACCTACGAGGGTCACGGCCGCACGGTGGAGGCGATCAGCTCGCTGAACTTCACCGTGCACCGCGGGGAGCTGCTGTGCATCGTCGGCCCGTCCGGAGCCGGTAAAACCACGCTGCTGAGGTGTATTTCCGGCCTTCTGGCGCCTTCGTCCGGTGAGGTTCTGCTGCATGGGGAGAAGGTGACCGGGCCGCCGGCGGGCATGGCCGTGGTGTTCCAGGAGTACGGCCGCAGCCTGTTCCCGTGGATGACCGTGCGGCAGAACGTGGAACGGCCGTTGATCGAGAAGCGGATGGGCAAGGCCGAGCGCCGGGCGGTGGTGGACTCGGCGCTGGCCGCGGTGGGACTGACGGACAGCGCCGATGCCCACCCCTGGCAGCTGTCCGGCGGCATGCAGCAACGCGTCGCGATCGCCCGGGCCGTCGCCTATCAGCCGAGCGTGCTGGTGATGGACGAGCCTTTCGCGGCCGTGGACGCCCAGACCCGCGCCGAACTGGAGGACCTGGTCCGCGACCTGTGGCAGCGGCTGGGCGTCACGATCGTCTTCGTCACCCACGACATCGACGAGGCGGTGTATCTGGGCGAGCGGGTGCTGGTGCTGTCGAACCGCCCCACGGTGATCCTGGAGGACGTCGAGGTGGACCTGCCGGCCGCCCGCGACCAGCTGACCACCCGCTCGGACAGCCGGTTCGCGGAGCTCCGGTCGCACGTGTACCGGCTGATCCAGCAGGCCAAGCAGGGCGTGCGGGAGACCAGCCCGATGCCCTAGGAGCCGCTGCGGAGGTCCTGGAGAGTTTCTGCCGTGTAACGGATCTCGTCGAACTGGATGGCGCAGCCCGCTCCGGTCGGGGCCTGGGCCTCGAACCCGACCCGCACCTCGTGCTGCCCGTCGGCCAGGGCGAAGTGCCGGATCAGCTTCCAGGTGTGGCCGTCGGTGGAGGCGTGGTAGGCGAACGTGGCGCCGATCCGCGAAACCCGTAGCCAGACCGACCGGCCGGACACGACGAAACCATTGGCGTCGTCGGCCACGCCCCGGCACACCACCGAGACCACCATCGGTTCCTCGTCCGGCGAGAACTCGAAACACAGCTTGGCCCAGTTCTCTTCGTCGGCCCAGAGCAGGAGCACGCCGGCGTCGAAGGTGGCGTTGAAGTCCACGCCGACCCGGGCGGCGAACTGGAAGTCGCCTGCCGGGGGGACGGCGAGCAGTGTCGCGGCGTTGAGCATGCTGGCCGCGTTGACCACGGAGCCGGTGGCGCGGGCCGGGTCGATGAAGATGTCGCTCTGCGGGTGTGCGGTGGTGGTGACGACGCTGTCGGTGATCTCCCAGGTCGAGCCGGGTGACGGGGTGAGATCGAAGGGCAGGCCGGGTACGCGCAGCGAAGTCATGCCGGAATTCTCCCAGAAACATGGGCGTCCGGTGGTGCAGGTCTCATGGTCGGCCGGGAGAGTTGCCTGGTAGAACACGCGAATGCTGACCATCACCGGCGCCCGCCGCATCCTCGTCGATCAGAACACCGAGACGACGGGGGACGTCGTGGTGGTGGACGGACGCATTGCCTCCTCGGGTGGGCGGGAAGCGGGCTCGGAGATCCTTGATGCCGAGGGCGGCATCGTCACGCCCGGCCTGATCAATGCCCACCACCATCTTCTCCAGACGGCTTTCCGCACGCTTCCCGGTACCCGCGGGGTACCCATGCGCGAATGGCTGGGGGTCATGGCGTCGGCCTACACCGCAGCCGGGGTTGACCCGGAACTGACCGGGGCGGCGGCGTCGGTGGGGCTGGCGGAGGCCCTGCTCAGCGGCGTCACCACCGTCGCTGATCATCATCTGACCTGGCCGGCCGGCTGCGACGACGTCGGAATGGCTTCCTCCGTGGGGCAGGCCGCACGGGAACTGGGCGCTCGGATGGTGTTCGTGCGCGGCAGCGCCCGGGACGACCCGCAGACCGCCGCCGCCTCCGCGTCCCTCATTGTCGAAACTCTGCTGCCCGGGACGACCAACGGCATCAGTGACGACGGGTTGTTGCAGCTGGCCGTGGGCCCGGCCGGTGTGCACAGCGACCCGAAGGAGACGTTCGAGCTTTTCGCCCAGGTGGCGGAGCGGTTCGGGCTGCGCCGTAGGACACAGGCCAATGAGCAGGTGGACGTCGAGATCGCGCTGGAACGTTACGGGCGGCGGCCGCTGGACCTCCTTGAGGACTGGGGATGGCTTCAGCCCGGCGTCACCATCGCGCACCTGTGTGATGTGACCCCGGACGAGATCTCCCGCCTGGCAGCGAGCGGGATCACGGCCACGCATGCTCCGGGCTGTGATGTGCCGATGGGATGGGGTGTTGCGCCGGTGAACGCGCTGTTGGAGGCCGGGATCCAGGTGGGGTTGGGGACCAGCGGGGGCGGGAGCAACGACGCGGGGCACCTGCTCGCCGATGCTCGGCTGGCGATGCAGGTGTCGGCGCTGGTTGGTCCCGCGCTACCTGCGCGCACGGTGCTGGCGACGGCGATGGGCGGATCCGCTGCGGGACTGGGCCGCCCCGAACTCGGGCACCTGCGGCCCGGCGCTGCGGCCGATCTGTGCGTGTGGGACGTCTCCGGGGTTGCTGATGCCGGGGTGGCGGACCCGATTGCGGGATTGCTCTGGGCGAACCCCGGGCGGCGTCCGCGGCACGTGGTGGTCGGGGGTCGGGTTGTGGTGCGCGACTACCAGTTGGTGAACGCCGACGAGGCCGACCTGGTGGCTGCCCTGGCCGGCCGGCTGCAGCAGCCCTAGCTGGGGCGGTGGCCGTCCTCCAGGTACAAGGTCGTGCCCTCGGCCAAGGCGGTCAGGGCAGCGGCGAAGCGGCGGGCGACTCGGGCTGGGGTAAGACGTTCGACGTCCGCGGGTGTGCACCAGGCGAAGGAGCGGATCTCCTCGTCCTGCAGCACGATGTCCGCCTCGTTGATCGGCCCACCGGCGAAGACCCAGTTGAAGCTGTCGCCGCCGTCCGGACGCGGGGCGGCATAGTCCACGACCAGCAGAGGTCCGAGCGGCAGGAGCAGGCCGAGCTCCTCATGGGCTTCGCGGAGCGCACCGGCCTGGGGCGATTCCCCGGCCTCGACGATGCCGCCGGGCAGCAGCCAGTCGTCCTGGTAGGTGGGTTCGACCAGGAGGATGCGCTGCGAGGCGTCGGTGAGGAGGACGCCTGCGCCCATGTGCTTGCGGGGGAGGCCGGCCAGCCAGGCCCGCTGTTCGGCTTCGGTGTACGCCATTGACCCAACGCTAGAGGCAACCCGCGAGTACCCCTACAGCGTTCGGGTGCCCTCTTTGACGATGAACAACCGGTACGGTTCCTCGCCGCCGGTGCTCCAGCGGTGCGGAACGCCACCGCTGACGTACACCGAGTCACCCGGTCCGAGCGTCACGGCGCCCTCCGGTCCCAGGTCGACGATCACCCGACCCGCGGTGACGTGGATGAACTCATCCTCGGCATGCGAGAAGTAGGCGCCCGGGTCGGTGTTGTCGCCCTCGTACTCCATCGGCTGCAGTCGACGCGTCCCACTGGTCAGAAGCCGCGCCCGGCCGGATCCGTACGCACCGGTGGTGCCTTCGCCGGCTCGCTGCACCTGCGTGGCGGGCGCACCGGGAACGCCCGTGGTCTGGCCGGCCAGCAGTTCCACCTGGCTGGTGCCCAGCGATCGGGCGATCTCCCCGAGCGAGGCGATGCTCGGGCTGGCCAGCCCACGCTCGAGCTTGCTGAGGAAGCCATGGGTGAGACCGGCCGACCCGGCGAGCTGGGCGAGGGTCAGGCCCCGGGCGCGGCGTAGCTCGCGGACCCGCGCACCGAGGGCGGGCAGCGGCTCACTGTCGGCGTGGGTAGTGACGGCGATCTCCTGGTGACCTCGGGCGACGGAGAGATGGTCGAAGTTCTTTACAGCGCGGTCCCCGCGTGTGACATGGCGGAAACGACCGGTGCCTAGATTCGGCGATGTTCCCCACAGGAACATTTGGCCATCTTAAGCAAGATCCGACTCTGCGGAAGGGACACCGTGCCGGAGATCCAGAAGCTCGCCCGCCTGCTCGGTGCCACACTGCCGGACGGGCGGACGGTGGACGTGGGGCTCGCCGACGGCGTGGTCAGCACCGTCACCACCGTTGAGCCCACGACCCTCCGGACCACCCCGGTCCAGGACGACGAGCTCGACCTGACCGGGTTCCTGCTGCTCACCGCGCCGGCCGAGCCGCACGCCCACCTGGACAAGGCGCTCTCCTGGGACCGGATCGCGCCGCCGATGGGCGATCTCGGCCTGGCCATCGCCTCCTGGCGGGCGCACACCTACACGATGACGGCCGAGAGCATCCTGGAACGGGCCACCGCGGCCGCGCGAATGATGCTGCTGAACGGCACGACGGCGGTACGGACGCACGTCGATCTGCTGGCCGGCCCGGAACCGCTGCGCGGTGTCGAGGCGCTGACCACGCTGCGGGAACGGCTCCGGGGCGTGATGGAGTTCCAGATCACCGCGCTGGCCGCACCGGACACACCGGACGAGATCGTCGATGCCGCCCTGGATCTCGGGGTCGACCTGGTGGGCGGCGCACCGCACCTGGCCGCGGACCCGATCGCCGACCTGGACCGGTTGCTGGCGATCGCCGAGCGCCGGGGGGTGGGCACCGACATCCACACCGACGAGTCCCTGCACGGCGAGCCAACCCTCGTCCATTACGCCAAGGCCGTCCAGGGCTGGCCGCAGGGCCGCATCCGCTCGGCCGGGCACTGCGTCCGGCAGGGCACGCTGGAGACGGCGGACCTGATGACCACCGTCGAGGCCGTGCTCGCCGCCGACCTGGGCATCATCTCCCTGCCGATCACCAACCTCTACCTGCAGGGCTGGGAACACCCGGTCTCGACGCCGCGCGGCCTGACCGCTCTGAGGACGTTCCTGGACGCCGGGGCCAAGGTCGCCGGGGGAGCCGACAACGTCCGGGACCCGTTCAACCCGGTCGGCCGGGGGGACGCCCTGGAGACGGCATCCCTGCTGGTCACCGCCGGGCATCTGACGCTGGACGAGGCGTACCAGGCGGTTTCGGGGGGCGCCCGGGCCGTGCTCGGCCTGGCCCCGGCCGGAGCCGAACCCGGTGCGGTCGCCGACTTCCTGGCCGTGCGCGGAACCACCCTCGGTGAGGTGGTCGCCGCCGCCCCGGCCGAGCGCGTCGTCCTGCACCGGGGGGCCGTGGTGGCCCGCACCTCGGTCGTCCACGAAACCAGCTTCTAACCAAAAGGAATGGAGGTGACCATGTCCGTCGAGACGTCCTCACCCGCCCCCACCGAGAGCCCGGCCCCGGCCGTCCTGCTCGACTTCGCCGACGTGTCGATGAAGTTCGGCGACACGCCCGCCCTGACCGGGGTGGACCTGCGGGTCGCCCGGGGCGAGTTCGTCTCCGTGGTGGGGCCGTCCGGCTGCGGCAAGTCGACCCTGCTGCGGATCGCCTCGGGGCTGGAGAAGGCCTCGGGGGGCAGCGTCGCGGTCGGGTCCAAGCGGATCGGCTACGTGTTCCAGGACGCGACGCTGCTGGCCTGGCGCTCGGTCCGGCGCAACGTCGAGCTGCTGGCCGAGCTGAACGGCATCCCCAAGGCCGAGCGGGCGACCCGGGCCGCGCAGGCGATCGAGCTGGTCGGCCTGACCGGCTTCGAGAAGCACCTGCCCCGGCAGCTTTCCGGCGGGATGCGGATGCGGACCTCGCTGGCCCGCTCGCTGACCCTGGACCCGGAGCTCTTCCTCTTCGACGAGCCGTTCGGCGCCCTGGACGAGATCACCCGCGAGCGGCTGAACGACGAGCTGCTGCGGCTGTTCGTCGAGCAGGGTTTCGCCGGGCTGTTCATCACCCACTCGGTGGCCGAGGCGGTCTACCTCTCCACCAAGGTGATGGTGATGTCCGGCCGGCCGGGCACCATCGTCGACACCTTCGAGATCCCGTTCGACATGCCGCGGGACCCGGACATCCGGTTCACCGCCGAGTTCGCCACGCTGGTCGGGAAGATCTCGCACGCGCTGCGGGAGGGACACCGCTGATGAGCACCACGACCGAGGCCCAGCCCAGCACCCTCACGCCCACCCCACCGCTGCCCAGGCGCCGGCGCCCCAGCCTGTCCTGGTGGCGGCCCGCCGTCGTGCTGCTCCTGGTGCTCGGCTTCTGGTACCTGGTGGCCTGGTACTACGACAAGCACAAGGACCTGGCGTTCGTCGTCCCGTACCCGCACCTGGTGGCCAAGACCGCGTTCACCGACGCGACGTTCCGCTCCTCCCTGCTCAGCGAGCTGTGGCACACCACCGAGATCACCTTCACCGGACTGGTGATCGCCGTCGTGATCGGGATGTCCTGGGCGGTGCTGATGTCCCAGGCCCGCTGGCTGGAGCAGTCGCTCTACCCGTACGCGGTGATCCTGCAGACCATCCCGATCCTGGCGATCGTCCCGCTGATCGGCACCATCTTCGGCTACGAGTTCACCTCCCGGGTGATCGTGACCGTGATGATCGCGCTGTTCCCGCTGGTCTCGAACACCCTCTTCGGGCTGCAGTCGGTGGACCGGCCGCAGCGCGAACTGTTCCAGCTGCAGGGCGCCGGGCGGCTCACCACGCTGCTGAAACTGCAGCTCCCGGCCGCGCTTCCGGCGATCTTCGTGGGCCTGCGGACCGCGGCCGGCCTGGCCGTGATCGGCGCCATCGTCGGGGACCAGTTCTTCCAGCGCGGCACGCCCGGCCTGGGCGTGCTGATCCAGGTCTCCAACTCCCGGCTCAACGGGCCGGGCACGTTCGCCGCGATCATCACCGCGTCCCTGCTCGGCGTGGTGGTGTTCCTGCTCTTCGGGCTGATCGGCCGGCTCGTCACCGGCAAGTGGTCCGACGTCTCCTGATCCAGCCAACCCCTCTTTCCGTCCTGCCCCCATCTCCTGGAGTCCCGATGTCCCACAGCACTTTGCGTCGATCCCTGGCGGCGGTCGCCACCCTGGCCGCCGTCGCGGGCCTGGCCGCCTGCGGCGGAGGTTCCTCGAGCGGATCCGCCGCCGCGGCCGGCACCCCGGCGGCCGGCGCCCTCGACCTGTCCGGCAGCTGCCCGGCCGACGTGGTGATCCAGACCGACTGGAACCCCGAGGCCGAGCACGGCCACCTGTACCAGCTGCTCGGCAACGACTACAAGGTCGACGCGGGCAAGAAGTCGGTCTCCGGGCCGCTGATGTACAAGGGCCAGCCGACCGGCGTGAACGTCGAGATCCGCTCCGGTGGGCCGGCGATCGGCTACTCCACGGTGACCAGCCAGATGTACCAGGACAAGTCGATCATGCTCGGCTACGTGAACACCGACGAGGCGATCCGGCTCTCGGACAAGAACCCGACCACGGCCGTGTTCGCGCCGCTGGAGAAGAGCCCGCAGATGGTGATGTGGGACCCGTCGACCTACCCGCAGGTGACCGACCTGAAGTCGCTCGGGGTGGCGCTGAAGGCCAGCGGCGGCGTGGTCCGCTACTTCGGCGGTGCGGCCTACATGGAGTACCTGGTCAGCTCCGGGATCTTCGACAAGAGCGTGGTGGACGGCACCTACGACGGCACCCCGGCCAAGTTCGTCTCGGCCAAGGGCAAGGACGCGCAGCAGGGCTTCGCCAGCGCCGAGCCCTACACCTACAGCAAGGAGATCCCGGCCTGGGGCAAGGAGGTCAAGTACCAGCTGGTCGCCGACGCCGGCTACCCGTTCTATTCCTCCGCGCTCAGCGTGCGCACGGCCGACCTGGAGAAGGACAGCGCCTGCCTGAAGAAGCTGGTGCCGGTGCTGCAGCAGGCCGAGGTCGACTACTTCGCCTCCCCGGCCGCGACCAACAAGCTGATCCTCGACCTGGTCACCCAGTTCAACAACGGCTGGGTCTACACCGAGGGCGCCGCCGACGCCGCGGACAAGACGATGATCAGCGACGGGATCGTCAGCAACGGTGAGAACGCCTACCTCGGGGACATCGACGAGAAGCGGGTGCAGACCATCATCGACGACGTGACCCCGATCTTCACCAAGGAGAACACGCCGCCGAAGACCGGGCTGAAGACCAGCGACCTGTTCACCAACGAGTTCCTCGACCAGACGATCGGCCTCAAGTCCTGATGACCGACCAGATTTCGGCCCTCGCCGCCGAGCTGCGCGAGCTGCTCGGCGACGAGGGGGTCAGTCTCCAGGACGCGGCCCTGGACCGGGCGTCGGTGGACGGCGCCCGGCTCTCCCCGATCCTGGTGGAGCAGATGCCGCTGGGCCGGGCCGAGCTGGTCGCCTGGCCGACCAGCGCCGAACTGATCGCGAAAACCGTGGCCGCCGCCGTGCGTCACCAGGTTCCGATCACTCCCCGGGGCAAGGGCACCGGCAACTACGGGCAGGCCATCCCGATGAGCGGCGGCCTGGTGCTGGACACCACCCGGGCCCGCAGCATCGTCGAGATCGGCGACGGGTACGCGGTGGTCGAGGCCGGCGTGGCGATGGCCGCGATCGAGCACGCCGCCAACGCCACCGGCCAGCAGATCCTGCTCTACCCGTCGACGGCGAACTCCAGCATCGGGGGCTTCCTTTCCGGTGGCTCGGGCGGGACCGGCTCGATCCGGCACGGCATGCTGCACCACGGGTTCGCCCTGGCGCTGGACGTCGTGCACGCCCGGCCGGACGCCGAGCTGCAGCATTTCGAGGGGGAGGCGGCCGAGCCGTACATCCACAACTACGGCACGGCCGGGATCATCGCCCGGGCCAAGGTCAAACTGGAGCCGCTGCAGCCCTGGCGGGGATTCTTCGCCAGCTTCCCGACCTACGAGCAGGCGCTGTCCGTGATCCGGCCGTTCGCCCAGCTGAAGCCCACGCCCCGGCTGGTCTCGGCCGACCCGGTCACCCTGGCCGAGGCGCTGCCCAGCGATCCGGGCATCCCGGCCGGGCGCTCCAGTCTCCGGGCGATCCTCGACGAGGCCTCCCTGGAGGCGGCCACGGCGCTGGTGCTCGAGGCCGGGGGCCGGATCGAGGACGTCCGCGAGGGCACCCAGGCGATGCTGAAGATCAGCCGGATCAGTTACAACCATCCGATCGAGTGGCTGCAGAAGGCGTTCCCGGGCAAGTACTTCCATGTGGAGGTGGCGGGGGACGCACTGGTCGACCGGATCCACGAGGTCGAGCAGGTCTACTTCGGCGGCATGCTGCACATCGAGGCGCAGAAGGACCGGCCGATCGGGATGCTGGCCGGGATCTACTCCAGCGCCGAGGAGGTCTACGCCGGGTTCGACCGGCTGACCGAGCTGGGCGTCGGCTTCCACAACTGCCACCAGTGGTACGTGGACTACCAGCCCGAGCGGACGGCCGAACTGGCCCGGACGACGGACCCGCAGGGTCTGCTGAACCCCGGGAAACTCAAGCAGGACGTCAAGGTGAGGACGGGTCGGCAGGGATGACGCATCGGCTGGTTGAACTCTCCGGGCCCGCGGTGGCCGCCACCCTGACCGAGTCCTCGATCATCGTGCTGCCGACCGGGGCGATCGAGCACCACGGCCCGCACCTGCCGCTGGCCACGGATGCGCTGATCGCCGGCGAGGTCGCCGAGGCGGCCGTGGTCGAGGGCCGGCGGCAGGGGCTGGACCTGTGGCTGCTGCCGACCCTGACCTACACCAAGTCGGACGAGCACGCCTGGGCCCCGGGCACGATGTGGCTCTCGGCCGAGACACTCTGGTCCACGCTGGTCGACCTGGGCCGCTCGATCGCCACCACGCCCGCCCGCACGGTGGTCTTCGTCAACGGGCACGGCGGCAACACGGCCCTGCTCGGCGTGGCCAACCGGGAGCTGCGCCGGCAGTTCGGGCTGGCCACGTTCAGCATGCCGGCCGGGGCGGTGCGCGCGGGCACCGGCCAGGACGGGGAGCCGGACGAGCTCGGGATGGGCATCCACGCCGGGTTCGGCGAGACCTCCCTGGTCATGCACCTGCGCCCGGACCTGGTCGACCTGTCGCGGGCCGAGCGCAACCTGCCCGAGCACCTGGCCGGGCTGAAGTACATCGGATTCAACGGTTACCCGGTCAGTTTCGGCTGGACCAGTGACGATTTCGGGCCGTCCGGGGTGATCGGGGACCCGACCGGCTCGAACGCGGCCGTCGGGGCGCAGATGTTCGGGGTGTCGGTGGAGCGGGCGGTCGGCGCGCTCACCGAGATCGCCGGGTTCCGGCACAAGGCATGAGCATCTCCGGAGAGGCGTGGGAACGACTGACGTCCTGGCTGCCCACCAACCAGGACCCCGAACGTCCGCAGATGCAAGTGGCGACCGTGACCCCCGACGGACGCCCGGACGTCCGGACCGTTCTGCTCACCGAGTTCTCCCCGGAGGGTTTCTGGTTCCACACCGACAGCCGCTCCCGCAAGGCCGCCCAGCTCCAGGCGTCCTCGGCGGTGGCGCTGGTGGTTCTCTGGCCCGGGTTCACCCGTCAGCTGAGCGTTCAGGGGGAGGCCGCGGTGGCCTCCAGGGAGGAGATCGCCGCGGCCTACGCCCGGCGCTCGGACTTCCTGAAGCAACTGGCCTGGCAGAACACGCACGACTTCGCCCAGCTCCCGCAGGCGGAACGGGTGGCCCGGTGGCAGGTGTTCGCCGAGCACGGGGACGCATCGCGCCAGCCGCCGACCTGGACCGGCTACCTGGTGCGCCCGCACCGTCTGACCTTCTGGGAGGGCGGGGTTGACACCGCGAGCCTGCGCACCGAGTTCACCGCCACCGCCTCCGGCTGGGAGCAGAGCTACCTGGCGGGCTGAGGTCGGCTACGGTGACCGCGTGCTTCCAGACGACGCACTGACGCTGGCCACCACGGTGAACGCGGCCGCGGTCGTGCTGGTCGAGGGAGAGAGCGACCAGGGCGCGGTCGAGGCGATGGCCCGGCGTCAGGGGCTGGACCTGGCGGCGGAGCGGGTGGTCGTGGTGCCGATGGGCGGCGCCTCCGGGATCAGCCGGTTCGTCGAGCTGCTCGGCCCGCAGGGCGCCGGGCTGCGCCTGTGCGGCCTCTTCGACGAGGCCGAGATCGGTTATGTCCGAAGAGCAATGGAACGCGCGGGCTGGTTCCCGAGGTACTTGCGGTCCCGGCAGGAGTTGTTTGAGGACGCGGCTGCGCGGGCCGGTCTCGCGGCGCTGGGTTTTCATGCCTGCGTGCGGGATCTGGAGGACGAGCTGATCCGGGCGCTGGGCGCCGAGGCGGTGCTGGGCGTGGTCGCGGCCGAGGGGGAGCTGGCCCGGTTCGAGTCCCTGGCCCAGCAGCCCGACCATCGGGACGAGCCGGTCGAGGACCAGCTCCACCGCTTCCTCGGGACCCGGTCCGGCCGCAAGATCCACTACCCGCCCCGGCTGGTGGACGCGCTCGCGCCGGGCCGGGAGCCGGCCTGCCTGATCGAAGTGCTCAAGTCCGTCCGGGCCTGATATCTGTAGGTCATCACGGATGAGAGGACCGCCATGACCGGCAACGACCCCTTCGCACGGCTTCCCGAGGCGCCCAGTTTCGAGGTCACCAGCACCACCGTGGCCGACGGCCAGGAATGGCCGAAGGCCCAGTACTCGGGTGCCTTCGGTGTCCCCGGCGGGCAGGACGTCTCCCCGCAGCTGTCCTGGTCCGGCGCCCCGGAGGGCACCAAGAGCTACGCGGTCACCGTCTACGACCCGGACGCGCCCACCCAGTCCGGCTTCTGGCACTGGGCGGTCGCCAACATCCCGGCCACGGTGACCAGCCTGGACGAGGGCGCGGGCGACGAGAAGGGCTCCGGCCTGCCGTCCGGTGCCTACCAGCTCCCGAACGACGCGCGGGGCGCCAGCTTCATCGGGGCCGCGCCGCCGGCGGGCCACGGGCAGCACCGCTACTTCATCGTGGTGCACGCGCTCGACACGGAGGACATCGGCGTCCCGGCGGACAGCACGCCGGCGTTCCTCAACTTCAACATCGCCTCGCACATCCTGGGGCGGGCCACGATCGTGGCCACCGCAGAGATCCCGGCCGCCTGACCCTACCTTCGCCCGTGATCATGGAGTTCTCCTCGGGAGAAGTCCATGATCACGGACCGGGGGTCAGCGGGGGACGTGAATGGTGGTGATGGGCGCGGTGTTCGGGGACGTGCGGCGCTGGTTCGGGGTTTGATTGAGGACGGGCGTGGGCGCGGTGGTGGGGTCGACCCGGGCCGGGCGGCGGTGGGACGGGGGAGGGACGGCGGCGGGCGCGACCGGCTCGGCCATCGCGTAGTACCAGCCCTGGGCCACATCGCAGCCGATGCTGCGGATCTGGGCGTCCTGCTCGGCGGTCTCCACCCCTTCGGCGGTCACCAGCAGGTCGATGCTGTGGGCCAGGTCCACCAGGGTCTTCATCACCCGCTGATCGGTCGGTGACCACGGCCGGCCCGAGCGGGTGCCCTCCAGGAAGGTCCCGGCCAGCTTCAGCTCGTGCCACGGAAGCCGCCGCAGCGCCGCCAGATTGCTGTAACCGGTGCCGAAATCGTCCATCACCAGGCGGACCCCGAGATCGATCAGCGAGTCCAGCACGCCCATCGGCTCCGGGTCGTCCATGTTCATCACCACGCTCTCGGTGATCTCCACCCGCAGGCGCGACGGCTCCAGCTCGGCCAGATCCAGGGCCCGCCGCACGTCGTCCAGGAACGGCGGCGAATACAGCTGGCGCACACTGACGTTGATGTTGACCGCGGGCCAGTTGCTGACCGCCAGGTCGGCGCAGGCGGTGTTCAGCACCCAGCGGCCGATCGGCAGGATCGCGGCGTTCTCCTCGGCGATCCGGATGAACATGTCCGGCGACAGCGAGCCCATCGTCGGGTGGTTCCAGCGCAGCAGCGCCTCGACGCTGTGCACCCCGCCGTCCTCCAGCCGGATCAGCGGCTGGTAGACCAGAGCCAGTTCACCCCGCTCGACCAGGCCCGGGAGCTGCATCGCGACCTGGAACCGGGTCAGCTGACCGGCTTTCCGCTTCGGGTCGTGCTCGACCACCCGGCCCTTGCCGGCCTCCTTGGCCGCGTGCAGGGCCAGGTCGGCGGCCTGCATGATCTCGGCCGAGTTGGCGCCCGCGGCGGCCAGTTCCACCACCCCGATGCTCGCCCCGACCTGAACCGGGAGCTGGCCGGTGACTTTCAGCGGCTGCTTCAGGGCGGCCAGCAGGTCCTCGGCCACCTGCATGGGCGCGAAGTCCGGGGTGTCCGCCCCGGCGTCCCCCCTCAGGAGCGCGACGAACTCGTCCCCGGCCAGCCGGGCCACGAACGCCCCGGACGCCTGGGCCGCCTCCGAAAGTCTCTCGGACACGGCGATCAGCACCCGGTCGCCGACGATGTGCCCGCGTGAGTCGTTGACGAACTTGAACCCGTCGAGGTCGATGAACAGCACGGCGATCCGGTCCTCGGGACCCGGGTCGGCGACCGCCTTGTCCAGCCGCTGCAGGAAGAGCACCCGGTTCGGCAGCCCGGTCAGCGGATCGTGGGTGGCCTCGTGCCGCAGCTTCTCCTGCAGCTCGCGCCGGTCGGTGATGTCCTCCATCACCGCGACCTGGAACGCCGGCTCGCCCTCGGGGCCGCGGATCAGGTTGACGCTGAGGTTGGTCCAGACGACCGAGCCGTCCTTACGCACGTAACGCTTTTCGGTGCGGAAGTCCTCGAGCTGACCGGACACCAGGTCCGCGTACTGGTCCCACACCTCGTCGCTGTCCTCCGGGTGGGTGAACTCCTCCACCCGGATGCCGCGCATCTCCTCCAGGCTGTACCCGAACATCCGCTGCAGCGAGGAGTTGACCTCCAGCACGTTCCCATTGACGTCCGCGATCGCGATGCCCACCGGGGCCTGGTCGACCAGAGTGCGCCAGCGCGCCTCCGAGTCGGCAAGGGCCTGGGCGACCGCATCCCGGGCCTCGGCCGAGGCCCGGTGGATGGACTCCTGCTGGGCCAGCAGGATCCGCTGCACGGCCTCGGCGTGCCCGGCCGCCAGCCCGCCCTGCATCCGGACCAGCTGATCCTCGCGATACACGTCCCCGACGTCCGGCGCGTAACCGGCCAGCACCATCATGGCCTGGCCGACCGCCTTGGGGGCGGTCAGGTGCGCCCCCGCCAGCATCCGCCCCAGCCGCTGCCCGGCCTGGTCGGCATCGGCCGACGGGGTCAGCCCGGCCAGCGTGACCATGGCCAGCCGCTCGGCCAGATGCCCGAACTCGCGCTCGCTGGCCAGCGGGTCCCCGGCCTCGCGCAGCGCGTGTTCCCAGGCCGCGATGAGCTTCTTCTGCGTCATCAGCGCACTCGGGGTCCGGGGGCGGCGCGCTCGATCATGGCTTTCGGCCGACTCCCGCCCAGATCGGGAACCGTTCGGCCTCGTCCACCGATCCGGTGCCGTCCGGATGCCAGTGCTCGCTCAGCACCAGGCCGGGCTCGACCAGCTGGTACCCGGCGAAGAAGGCGGTGACCTGCTCGTGGCCGCGCATGGTCATCGGGTTGGCGGTGTTGTTCTTGTAGAGGTCGCGGTGCGCCTTGGTCAGCTCGGGCGGGTGCAGCTCGTGGGTGGCGTGGCTGATCAGCAGGTAGCTGCCGGGCGGCGTCCAGTCCCGATAGGTGGCCAGCAGCCGGGCCGGCTCCTGGTCGTCCCGGATGAAGTGCATCAGCGCGTTCAGCAGCACCGCGACCGGCTGCGAGCGGTCCAGCAGCTCGAGCTCCTCGACTTCCTGCAGCAGCTCCGCGGGCCGGGTGAAGTCGCCGGCCAGGACGGCCGCGTTCGGCGTCTCGGCCAGCAGCTGCCGGCTGTGCGCGACCGCGACCGGGTCGGTGTCGACGTAGACCACCTTGGCGTCCGGGGCCAGGCCCTGCGCGACCTCGTGCACGTTCCCCACCGTAGGGATGCCCGAGCCGATGTCCAGGAACTGCCGCACCCCCTGCCCGATCAGGTAGCCCACCGCACGGCGCAGGAACGCCCGGTTGGAGCGCATGATCAGCGGCAGGTCCGGCCAGTCGGCGATCGCCTTCTCGGCCATCTCCCGGTCCGAGGCGAAGTTGTGGAATCCGCCCAGGTAGTAGTCGTAGACCCGGGACACACTGGGCCGGGTGAGATCGATGTCATCGCCCACCCACTGCGGAATCGTCAAGCCGAACCACCCATCAGCTCTGGCGTCTGCGACCGGGAACGCCGTCCGTCCGGCCCGAACGCAACCGAAGCGCATTCCGTACTGGACGGTATCAGAAAGCGTCTAAAGAGCCGTTAGCTCGCTAATGGGACCGGAGTGAATCCTGAGGTGATTCTTGAGGTGGTGGCCGGTCAGTGCTGCTCGAGCTGCGCGAGCATCGGCCCGAAGAGTTCGTTCAGCTCCCGGACCAGCACACTCACCGCCCGGATGGCCAGCTCGGCCAGTTCCGGCCCGGGTTCTTCGGGGGCCGGGGGCAGATCGGCGAGGGGCAAGGGGGCGTCGACGAGGAGCAATGGACGCACGTAGGGGAACCGGCTGACTTCTTCCGGGGAAGGCGCCAGGAACTGCCCCAGCACGGCGGGCCAGCCCTGCCATCCCCGGTCCTGCCCCCACACGTGGGTCTTGGCCAGTGGCTCGGGTGGTGGCGAGACCAGTTGCACGTGCGCGGTGAGTGACCCGTCCCAGGGGCTCGGTTCGCAGGCCACGCTGATCACCCGGCGGTGGAAGCGGACGTACCCCGGGTCGAGGTAGGGCAGGGTGGCCAGTCGCCAGGCCGTGCAGGCGAAGCCCACGGGGGAGATGTCGCCCCAGTAGTCCGAGAAGACGGTCTGCAGGGCACGCACGTGGGTGGCGTAGCGATCGCCGTTCTCGCGGTCGTACTGGTGATCGATCCACGCGATGCTCGGGCTCGGCATGTCGTCAGAGCCTAGTGTCCGACCCGAGTGGAACGGGACTCAGCGCGCGGGGTGGGCCGGCCGCCCGCCGACGGCTGTTAGCCTCGCCGCCCATCATCCTCACGCCGATGAACGGGGCCCGAAGTGCAGATCCTCAACGAGATCTCCAGGACGTTCGGTGAGTACCTGCTCCTGCCGAACCTGACCACCGAGGACTGCACCCCCGACCGGATCGACCTGTCCGCCCCGGTGGTGCGGCACCGGGTGGGCGAGGCGTCCCCGCTGAGGATCGCGACGCCGCTGGTCGGGGCGATCATGGAGGCGGTCTCCTCGCCGCGGATGGCGATCGCGGTGGCTCAGGTCGGGGGACTGAGCTTCATCCACCAGAACCAGACGATCGCCGCCCAGGCCCAGATGGTGGCCGCGGTGAAGCAGCACAAGGCCGGGTTCCGGCACAGCGACATCAACGTCAAGCCGTCGGCGACGCTCAGCGAGATCAGCGCGCTGCTGCAGGCGGCCGAGCGGGACATCGCGGCGGTGACCGACGACGGCAGCGCCTCCGGCATCCTGCTCGGCCTGATCTCCCGCAACGATTTCCACCCCAGCCGCCACAGTTTCGACGACACCGTCGAGAGCCGGATGCGCCCGGTCGGGCAGCTGGTCATCGCGCCGCCCTCGATCTCGCTGTCCGAGGCCAACACCCTGATCTGGGACCGCCGCCTGGACGTCCTGCCGATCGTCGGGAAGGATGGCCGGCTGGAGTCGATCGTGCTGCGGCGCGACTACGAGCTGCACAAGCAGTTCCGGGACGAGACCATCGACGCCGCCAAGGCCTTCGCGGTCGGGGCCGGGGTGAACAGCCGCGACTACCGCGAGCGGATCCCGGCCCTGGTCGAGGCCGGGGCGGATGTTCTGTGCCTGGACTCCTCCGACGGCTACTCGCAGTACCAGGCGGACGTGCTGCGCTGGGTGCGCTCCGAGTACGGCGACACGGTCCGGATCGGCGCCGGCAACGTGGTCGACGGGCAGGCGTTCGGCTACCTGGCAGAGGCCGGGGCCGACTTCGTCAAGGTCGGGATCGGGGGCGGGAGCATCTGCATCACCCGCGACCAGAAGGGCATCGGTCGCGGCCAGGCCTCCGCGCTCGCCGACGTCGTGACCGCCCGGGACGCCTACGCGCAGCGCACCGGGGAGTACGTGCCGGTGTGCTCGGACGGCGGCATCCTGCAGGACTCGCACATGGCCCTGGCCTTCGCGTTCGGCGCTGACTTCCTCATGATGGGACGCTATTTCGCCCGATTCGACGAGGCTCCCTCGCCGTTGGTGCGGATGGAGGGCCAGTTCTTCAAGGAGTACTGGGGCGAGGGCTCGTCCCGGGCCCGCAATGCCTCGCGTTACGGTCAGCACGAGGGACTGATGTTCGAGGAGGGCGTCGACGGGTACGTTCCGTACGCCGGCAGCCTGTACGACAACGTCTCCGTCACCTTGGCCAAGATCAAGGCCACGATGATCTCCTGCGGATCCACCAGCCTGCGCCAGTTCCACGAGACCGCCCGGCTGGTCGAGGTGTCGCACCAGAGCTGGCTGCAGAACACCGAGGAGGTCAGCCTGCGCTCCACCCCCTCCTCCGGGCGCTGACCGACGTCCTTCATTGAACCGTGAGCGACTGCGCCGGTACTCTCGGAAGCCGTCACCGAAGGGGGTAGCGACGATCGACGTCGGAGAACTCCACGAGGCCGTAGGCGAGCAGGTCACTGCCCTGGGGCGGGCGGCGAAGGAGGCCGATCGACGTCGCGAGCGGGCGATCGAGCTCTCGGAGGATGCGTTCGGGCACGGCTGGGAAGGCCTGGCCGGGCACCTGTCGCAGGTGGTCGAGGCGCTGGTCGAGGCGCACGCGCAGATCAGTGCCGCGCGGGAGCGGGCCGGGGCCGGGGCCAAGGCGCTGGGGGAGTCGCTGGCCGAGGCCTACGAGGAGCTGTCCGGCGCCGAGGAACTGACCACGGTGGCGGCCTCGGCGATGGGGCAGGCGGCGGAGACCGGCCAGGCGGCCGGGCAGCACGTGTTCGCCGAGTCCCTGGAGCAGGCGCGGGACGGGCTGATCGAGGTCGCGTCACAGCTGAAGGAGATCGGCGGCGAACTGGAGGGCGAGCTGGAAGGTCAGGACCGGGAACCGAGCTGAGCCAGGATCCGGTCGATCTCGCGGTTCAGCAGGTCGTGATCCACCTTCCCGAGCACCAGGGAGCCGAACACCAGCGGGCCGAGCAGCCGGGACAGCACCTCGTCGACCAGTTCACCGGTGACCGGGGCGCTGATCTCGCCCTCGGCCCGGGCCCGCTCCATGGCTTCGCCCAGCCGGGTCCGCAGCAGCACCATCGAACCGCCCTGGGGATCGCCCTGCTCGGCTCGCTGTTCACCTCCACCGTTGCTCATCGGGCCGGTTCGCCGGTGAACGCGGCCGTGCACACCGGGTCGGTGCGCGCCTTCAGCGCCGCCGCGGTGATGCTGGCCCTGGCCGTCGTGGCGGTGGCGGTCCTGGGCCGGCGCACGGCGCAGGCCTCGGCCGATGACTTTCCGCCCGGGATCGGCCGGGATGATCCCGTCGGCAGCGGTGATCGGCACGATGAAGGACGCTTGGAGCGGCGGCGGTAAGTGACGCACCGGTGCGGGTGGTCAAGGATCCGGGAGAGGCGATCGCGGTCTCGAAGCGCAGAATCTGTGGCGTTTCTGGCGGGACGGGCGCCCGCACAGCCCTCACGACCCGGTGCGCTGGAACGTGCAGCACATCGGGTCGTGAGGGCTGGACGACGTCGCCCCGCCAGGGACAGATCTAGCGCCGCAGGGCCTTGCGGGCCAGGAAGTTGCCGAGGAACTGACCGGCCTGGACGATCACGATCATCGTGGCCACGCTGATGTAGACAATCGGCCAGTTGTAGCGCTGCGAGCCGTAGGTGATGGCGAAGTCGCCGAGGCCGCCGCCCCCGAACAGCCCGGCCTGGGCGGACATGTCGACCACGGCGACGAAGATGAACGTGTAGCCGAGGATCAGCGGGCCCAGGGCCTCCGGCACCAGCACCCCGACCAGGATCCGGACCGGCCCGGCGCCGGCCGCCCGGGCCGCCTCGATCACCCCCGGGTTCACCGTGACCAGGTTCTGCTCGACGATCCGGCTGACCGCGAACGCGGCTGACAGCGACAGCGCGAAAGTCACCGCGTCGGTGCCGATCGTGGTGCCGATCGAGGCCAGCATCAGGGGCTGGACGGCGACCAGGAAGATCACGAACGGGATCGGGCGGACGATGTTGACCAGCACGTTGAGCAGGATGAACACCGGGCGGCTGGCGAGCAGGTTGCCCGGCCGGGTGGCGTACAGCACCAGACCGAGCAGGAGGCCGAGCAGGCCGCCGGCCACGACCGAGATCGAGACGATGAAGAAGGTCTGGCCGATCGCCTCGCGGAAGATCGGCAGATTGTCCTGGAACTCGTTCATGCCGGGTGCTCCTCGAGGACGAAGTCTTCGGCGGTGAGGTCGGCCAGGGCCGCGTCGATCGCCGGTTCCGCACCGGTCAGGGCGAAGGTCAGACTGCCCACCGGCCGGTCCTGCAGCTCGCTGATCCCGCCGAAGACGATCTGGGCGGCCACTTCCCGCTTGATGAAGGCCGAGGACAGCGTGGTCTGGAAGCCCGGGCGGTCCTGCACCCGGACCGACACCAGACGCCCCGGGTGGGTCTGCCGCAGCCGCTTCAGGGTTGCCTCGGACGGCCGGTCGCGCAGCGTGCTGCGGACGAACCGGGCCGCCTCGGGCGATTGCGGGGTGGCGAAAAGGTCGTAGACGCTGCCGGTCTCGACCACCTGCCCGGCGTCGATCACCGCCACCCGGTCGGCGATGCTGCGGATCACGTCCATCTCGTGGGTGATGATCACGATGGTGATCCCCAGCTCCCGGTTCACCTGCCGGAGCAGGTTCAGCACGTCCTGGGTGGTCTCCGGGTCCAGCGCGCTGGTGGCCTCGTCGGCCAGCAGCAGCGAGGGGTCGGTGGCCAGGGCCCGGGCGATGCCGACCCGCTGCTGCTGACCCCCCGAAAGCTGCTCCGGGTGGTCGTTGGCCCGGGCCAGCAGGCCGACGAAGTCCAGCAGCCGCGCCACCTTCCGGTCCCGCTCGGGCTGCTTGACCCCGGCCACCTTCAGCGGGTAGGCCACGTTGCCGGCGACCGTGCGCGAGCGGAACAGGTTGAACTGCTGGAACACCATGCCGATGTCCCGCCGCACCGCCCGCAGTTCGCGCTCGCGCAGACCGGTGATCTCCCGGTCCCCGACCGTGATCCGGCCTCCGGTGGCCGGTTCCAGGCCGTTGATCAGCCGGACCAGGGTGCTCTTGCCCGCGCCGGACTGACCGATGATCCCGAAGATCTCGCCCTTGCGGACCTGGAGGTCGATCCCCCGCAGCACCGGCTGCGGGGGATCGGAGCGGTGCTTGCCCGGGAAGGTCTTGGTCACCCCTTCGAGCCGGACGAGCACCTCGGCGTCACTTGGCGGCACGCGCCTGGTCCTCCACCTTCGCCAGCTCGGCCTGAAGGTCGGCGGCGGAAGTGGTCCGGAACACCGCGGTCCCGCCGTTGGACTCCTGCACGCCCTTCTCGACCGACGGGTCGTGGTACAGCTCGGCCAGCTTCAGGTACGTGGGGTTGTCCTTGTCCGCGGCCCGGGCGGCGAAGACGTTGACGTAGGGGGCGGCGCTGTCGCTGGACGGGTCGTCCTGGTAGATCGCCTCGTCCGGCTTCAGGCCGGCGTCCGTCGCGAAGTTCTTGTTGACGATCGCGGCGGCCACCGATCCACTCTTCACCGCGCCCGCGGTCTGCGAGGCGTCCAGCGGCACGACCTTGACCTTGGTGGTGGCGATGTCGTCGACGCTGGAGAAGGCCGTCCCGCCGGCCTTCAGGGTGAGCAGCCCGGCGCCCTGTAGCACCAGCAGGCCGCGCGCCTCGTTGATCGTGTCGTTGGGGATGGCGACCTTGGCGTCGGCCGTAACTTCCTGCGGCTTATGGTATTTCGAGGAGTAGAGCGGCAGCGGGTAGACGGCGGTGGCGCCGATCGGCTGCAGCGTGTCGTTGCTGGTGACGTTGTAGTCCGCCAGGTACTGGATGTGCTGGAACTGGTTGAGGTCGGTCTGCCCCTGCTTCAGCGCCGGGTTGGGCTGGCTGTAGTCGCCGAAGTTCACGAGTTTCACCGTGACGTTCAGCTTTTCCTTGGCCAGCGCGGTGTACGTCTTCCAGTACGGCTGGGACGCGTCGGCCACGCCGATGCTCACCGTCTGGGCCTTGGCGCCGCCGGCCGCGGTGCTGCTGCTGTCGTCGTCGTCCCCACCGGAAGTGACGGCGTACACGATGCCGGCGATGGCCACCACGGCGACGGCCGCACCGGCGATGATCGCGTTGCGGCGGGTGTTGCCCTGCTTCGGGGGCAGCTGGGGCTCGTTCCCGGGGGTGCTGGGCTCAGGGGCGGTGGGCTCGGGGGTGGTGGGCTCGGACATGATTCATCCTCGGGGGGTTTGGAGGGGGGCAGGGGGCAGCGGCCGCTCCGGATCCGGAGCAGCAGCATGCGGTTAAGGGAGGTCGGTGCGGGCGTAACGGGACGGTGAGCGAATGGGTGCTACCGGTTGCCGATGGCCGAGGGGGATCGGCGGGGGCCCGAAATCAGTTCCGACAGAGGGAGCTCGCGACCCAGGCATAGTCGACCGCGCGGCGACTGGTGAGCTGGATGCTGAACACCCCCGGAGATTAACAGAGGATTTCCGGACTCCTGATCACGGGTTGATGACGACCCAATCGCGGTTCGCCCCACCTGACTTCGCCGGACACGCTGCTCCCTGGATCCCGGGCCTGTGTATTCTCTATCAATCTAGTATAAAAAGTTCCGGAGCGCATCCCGGACGAGAGAAGAGACACGCGCGGGGGCCCGACCTGCGGAAATAGGCTGTGGTCATGAGTATCCCGCGCATGCGGCTGAACGGCCTGCGACAGAACACGGTCGGGCACACGGCGATGGGCCTGTGGCGTCATCCCGATTCCCGGGCCCATGAGTACCGCACCCTCCGGCACTGGGTCGAGACCGCCCAGATCCTCGAACGGGGCGGGTTCGACGCCCTGTTCATCGCCGATGCCCTCGGCCCGCTCGAGGTCTACCAGGGCCGGGTGGACGCGGCCCTGCGGGACGGGATCCAGACCCCCACGGACGACCCGCTGCTGGTGATCCCGGCGATGGCCGCGGCCACCGCCCGGCTCGGCTTCGCGGTCACCGTCTCCACCACCTACGCCCAGCCCTACACCCTGGCCCGCACCATGACCACGCTGGACCACCTCACCGAGGGCCGGATCGGCTGGAACGTGGTCACCTCGGTGCTCGAGTCGGCCGCCCGTAACCTCGGCCTGGACCGGCAGATCCCGCACGACGAGCGCTATCTCATCGCCGACGAGTTCATGGAGGTGGCCTACAAGCTGTGGGAAGGCAGCTGGGAGGACAGCGCCGTGCTGCGCGACGCCGCGGCCGGGGTGTTCGCCGATCCGGCCCGGGTGCACCCGATCGAGCACAAGGGCCAGTACTTCAGCGTGCCCGGTATTGCCCTGTCCGAGCCCTCGGCCCAGCGCACCCCGGTCATCTTCCAGGCCGGAAGCTCGCCCTCGGGAAGCGCATTCGCCGGGAAGCACGCTGAGGGCGTGTTCCTCAGCACCTACAAGGCCGAGATGGCCCGGGACCTGTCCCGCCGCTTCCGCCAGCAGGCCGCCGCCCAGGGCCGGGACCCGCAGAGCCTGAAGATCTTCGCCATCGCCACGGTGGTCACCGGCGCCACGGACGCGGCCGAGCGGCTGGCCGGCCTGCAGCGGTACACCTCGCTCGAGGGGAGCCTGGCCCGCTGGAGTGCGCTGCTGCACATCGACCTGTCCGGTCTGGACCCGGACGTCCCCCTGCAGCACGCCGAGACCGAGGGCATCCGGGGCCTGGTCGACGTCTTCACCACCATGGACCCGGACCGCACCTGGACGCCCCGCGCCCTGGCCGAGTTCGTCGGGGTGGGGGGCGGCGGCCCGCTTTTCGTGGGGTCCCCGGGTTCGGTGGCCGACCAGCTGGAGGCCTGGATGGAGACGGCTGAGATCGACGGGTTCAACCTGGCCGACCCGATCCCGCCGACCGGGCACCGCGAGTTCGTCGACCTGGTGGTGCCGGAGCTGCGCCGTCGGGGGCGGGTCTGGTCCGAGTACGAGGGCTCTACCCTGCGCGAGTACTTCCGCGGCGAGGGCCTTTCGCGGGTCTCCGACGACCACCCCGCCGCGGCCTACCGGCGCTAGCGATGTGCACCGGCTGACCTGGCGTTGTGCGGGTCAGCCGGTCTGCATCGGCAGATCGGGCTGCGCGGACCACTCGGCCAGCGAGCCGTCGTACAGGCGGATGTCGTCCCGGCCCGACAGGTACCAGCCGAACACATCCACCGTCGCGGAGATCCCGCCCCCGCAGTAGGCCACCACCTCGTCGCCCTCGAACTCCTCCAGCGCCCCGGCCCGTGCTTCTTCGTCCCGCCAGAGCAGGGTCTTGGGGTCGACCAGGTTGGTCCAGGGCAGGTTCAGGCTGCCGGGGATACGCCCCGGCCGGCTGTACGACGTGACCCCTTCTCCGCGGAACACGCCGGGGGTGAGGGCGTTCACCAGCTTGATGCCGTCGGGCAGGTCCTGAACCTCGTCCAACCTGACCAGCAGATCGGTACGCGTTCGCGGCGTCAGCTGCGCCGCCGGTAGTTCCACCGCTCCACTTTCCAGAGGCAGACCTGCCGCTTTCCATCCCGGAAGCCCACCATCCAGCACCGAGACCTCGTCATGGCCGACGTAGTGCAGCAGCCACCACAACCGCGTGGCCCACATCGGCGAGTTCCGCGCGTAGACCACCACGTGCGTCCCTTCGCCCAACCCCGTTCTTCCCAGCGCTGCGGCCAGTTCTTCGGCCGGGGGGAGGGTGAACGGACGCGGTGCGCCGGCGACCGAGAGATCACCGCCAATGTCGGCGAACCCCGCGCCGGGAAGGTGCTCCGCCTCGTACTCCTCACGGCCGGAACGCACGACGTACGGGCCGCCGCCCGGGGGGCGGTCGAGGTAGCTCGTGGCGTCGACGATGCGCAGCTGGGGGTTGCCCAGGGCGGCGTGCAGTTCTTGCGGGGTTACCAGGGGCGGGAGGAGCGGGGTGGGCACGATGGCTGGCCTTTCGCGGGGGTGCTTAGGGACGCTTGTCAGCTCGTCTCGGTGGTCGCGGTGGCACGGCGCGTCTACGAGGAGGACAGGTTCAGGCGGGGTAGCAATAGCTCGGTCAGCGCGTCCACCTGACGCGGCACATCTGTGCTCAACGGCTCGATCGCCAGGTGAGTAGCCCCGGCCTCGGCCAGCCGACCGGCCAGATCCGCCGCCTGCTCCGGAGACCCGATGGCCGCGATCCCGTCGAGGTCCTCCACGGTCACCCCTCGCGGCGCGCTCTGGAACCAGCGTTCGCGGGCGTCGGCCAGGACGGCGGCGGAGTCCAGCCCCACGTTGGTGTTGAGGAAGACGCAGATCTCGAGCCGGTCCGTGGCCTCCGGCCGAAGCGCGGCGCGCAGCTCGTAGAGCCGGTCGACCCGCTCGCGCAGCAGGGCCGGGGTGACGTTGAAGGTGAGCCAGCCGTCGCCGAGCCGGGCCACCCGTCCCAGCAGGCGGTCGACCGTGGCCGGGCCCGCGGTGGGGGAGGGGTTGGCGGTGAGCCAGATCGGCAGCGGGCGCTGGACGAAACCGGGCCCCAGATCGAGGTCCTCGACGTTGGTGAACGGGCCGTGGAAGGACGTGGCGCCGGTGCTGACCGAACGGACGAACTCCACCGCCTCCTCGAAACGGGCCACCTTCTCCGGGTAGTCCATCCCAAACGTCCGCAATTCATTCTCCACCGCCTTGCCCGTCCCGTTACCCGGACAGGCGGCCAGGAGCATCCGCCCGCCGGAAAGCGCGTCCAGGTCGGCCCATTGGCGAGCGACGGCGACGGGGTGACGGAAGCCGAGCGAGGCCATGCAGCCAATGGCGAGACGGATCCGCCGGGTGCGGGCGGCAAGCGCGGCCAGCAGCACGCCGGAGTCCAGGAAGGGCAGCGCCATCAGGGAGTCGGCGGCCCAGAGGGTGCTCCAATCCGGCTCGTTGTCGACCTTTTCGGCCAGGCGGAGAATCGCGTCGTATCCGTAGTTGACCGGGCGGTGGCGGACCGGGAGCACCAGGCCGGCGGTGAGGGCGCTCATCGGGGCTCGCTGCCGAACCGGTGCAGGCGCACCTCGCGCGCCCGGGTGAGGTGCTGAACCATGGCTGTGCGGGCCTCCTCGGGGCGGCGTTCGCGGACCGCACTGAGGATCGCCTCGTGCTCGGCGCGGGTCTGCTCCAGGTCGTGCGTCGTCTCCTGGGTACCGCGGTCGTAGATCCGCAGCTGTGCCGTCAGGCGATGCAGCAGTTCCTCGATCGTGCGGTTGTGCGACGCCCGCCAGATCGTGGCGTGCCAGGCCGAATGCGCCCCTCGCTCGGCCGTCCCCTCCACCTCGCCGGCCAGAACGGCTTCATGCAGGTGCTGGAGCCGGGCCAGGTCGAGCTCGGAGCGGCGCTCGGCCGCGCTGGCCGCAGCCTGGCCCTCGAGCACGATCCGCGCTTCGTAGACCTCGAGCACATCTTCCGCGGTGCCGGATCGCACCCGGTACCCGCGTCCGGCCTTCTCGACCAGGCCCTCGTGCTCCAGTCGGGCCAGCGCCTCGCGGATCGGGGTGCGGGAGACCGAGTAGCGCTGCGCCAGGGGTAGCTCCTGAAGGACGGCTGTGGCGCCGAACTCCCCAGCGAGGATGTCGGACCGCATCAGCTCGAACAGCGACCCGGGGGCTCCGGGGGTCTCGGCGCCGGGACCCTCGGCCGCGGTGGTAGCCCGGTCGGTGCGTGGGGACATCAGCTTCTCCCGGGACATGGACGACGCGACTTCGGCGTGAGCATACCTATGTATACATGGGCATGCAGACTTGTTGACATTCTCTACCAGAATGATTCAGTATTCGACGGCGGGCGCCTCGCCGGAGAGGTTGCCGCAGGTCAGATGCACACCACCCCGAATGGGGGACGCCCGTCGGCTTGCCGTTACGACCGTCATCGGACAGTGATGGTGCGGCTGGGTCAGACCGTCGGGGCCGATAAGGAGGGCGGGACGAGAGTGAGAAGCGAACCCGCCACCCGTCTGCCGACGGCTGCCCCGGCCCTGGCGGCGCTCGTCCGCAAGTGCCCGCCCTCGGTAGGCACCACCCGCCTGGTCGCGGTCGACGGCCGCTCCGGCTCCGGCAAGACCACCATCGGCGACCAGGTGGCCGCCGAACTGAACGCCCCGATCGTTCACCTGGACGATCTCTACGAGGGCTGGTCCGGCCTGCCTGGGGTGGCCGATCTGGTCCACGAATGGATCGTCCTCCCGCTGCTCGAAGGGCGTCCCGCCCGCTGGCGTCCCTACCAGTGGGACACCGGTACCCGCGGCGACTGGCGCACCATCGAGCCCTCCCCGGTGCTGGTCCTCGAAGGCTGCGGCGCCGGCAGCCCGCCCGTCCGTGACAGCCTGGCCCTGCTGGTCTGGGTCGAGATCGCGGAGGCCGTGAGGCAGCAACGCCTGCACGCCCGGCCCGACTGGAACACCTACCTCCAGCACTACCAAGGCTGGGCCGACGCAGAGACCGCCCTGCTGCAGCGGGATCACACGCCCGACCACGCCGATGTCGTCGTCCAAAACGACACCTCACCGGCGTCCCTCATTCTGAGAACGACCCCACCGACGTAACGGACACCGTGATGAACAGATCCTCCTCGCTCACCCGCCGTGGCCTGCTGGCCGCTGCCCTCTCCGCCACCGCGCTCGCGGCGTCCGCCTGTGGGTCGTCCTCCTCCGGAAGCACCTCGGGTTCCGGGAGTGCCGGCTCGGCCTCGCAGGCCGCGCTCACCGAAGTCACGGTGGCGCTGAGCTGGACCCCGAACACCGACTACACCGGGGTCTACGTGGCCGATCAGCTGGGCTACTACAAGGACGCGGGGATCAAGCTGAAGGTGATCCCGTACGCCTCGACCTCGCCGGAGACGCTGATCGCGCACCAGAAGGCCGATTTCGGGTTCTCGTACCAGGCCGGGGTGGCCTACTCCCAGGCCGCCGGTCAGGACGTGGTCGGGGTGTACGCGCCGGACAAGAAGGGCACGTACGCGATCGCGGTGGCCGCCGACCGGGACGACATCAAGAGCCCGAAGGACCTGGACGGGAAGATCTACGCGGGTTTCGGTACCCCGGACGAGGGGCCCGAGCTGAAGTACGTGATCAAGGCGGACGGCGGTACCGGCGATTTCAAGACCGTGACCCTGAACACCTCGGCGTACCAGGCGGTCTACAGCAAGAAGGCGGACTTCACCATCCCGGTCGTCACCTGGGAAGGCGTGCAGGCCGAGCGCTCGGGCAAGCCGCTGAAGACGTTCTCGTTCACCGACTACGGCTTCCCGGAACAGTATTCGGTGCTGCTGGCCAGCAGTAACAAGTACCTGCAGGCGAATTCGGACGTGGCCGAGAAGTTCCTGGCCGCCACCGCGAAGGGCTACAGCTACGCGCAGGAGCAGCCCGACAAGGCCGCGGACCTGCTGGTGAAGGCCAACTCGCGGGAGCTGAGCGACGCCGGCCTGGTCCAGGCCAGCCAGAAGCTGCTGGTCAGCGGCGACTACCTGAACACCGCGGCGGGCCATGTGGGGGAGCAGGACGCGAAGATCTGGAGCGACTACGGCTCGTTCCTGTTCAAGAACGGCCTGCTGACCGACGCCGACGGCAAGGCGCTGACCACCGAGCCGGACTGGACCACCTACTACACCAACGCCTACCTGCCCAGCGGCACGACCGGGAACTGAGGACGATCATGAGCTCACGCCTGCGGGTGGTGCTGGAATACCTTCACCCCTGGACGAACTCGGCCGGCTTCTTCGTGGCCAGTCACCAGGGCTGGTTCGGCGAGGCCGGGCTGGACGTGGAACTGACCGTGGGCGATCCCTCGCGCGGCGACTCGCTGGCCTACCTGTCCCGGTTCGAGGCCGATTTCGCGGTCTTCCCGAGCAACCGGCTCCTGGTCCGCCGGGCCGCGCACGAGCCGCTGAAGGCCATCGCGGCGATCAACCACCGGGCGATGGAGACGATCCTGACCACCACCCGCACCGGGATCTCCCGGCCGCGGGAACTGGAGGGCCGGCGCCTGGCGCTGAACCCGACCCCACGCGGTCTGGCCCTGGTGCGGCACCTGATCGCCGCCGACGGCGGCGACTTCGACAAGGTCGTGCTGGTCGACAGCGGCACCCGGGAACTGCTGGCCGACGATGTGGAGGCCGGCGAGGTGGACGCGACGTTCGGCAACTACTGGGCGTGGGACGCGCTGCTCGGCCGGCTCCCGCTGGAGCAGCGGGTGTTCTGGCCGGTGGACACGATCGGCGCACCGCCGTACCACAGCTACCTTCTGGGCACCCAGGAGTCCACCCTGGAGCGGAACCCGGTGCAGGTGCGCACGCTGCTGGAGATCGTCGAGCGCGGCTACCGGACCGCGCGCGACGAACCGGGCCTGGCCCTGGAGGCCTTCGAGCGGTACGTGCCCTACTTCCCGAGGCAGACCCTCAAGGCGTCCCTCGACCTGCTCACCCCGACCTGGTTCCATGAGGGACGCTGGGGGCAGGTCCGCGCGGACCTGGTCGAGCCGTACGCGCAGTGGCTGGCCGACAACGACGTGATCCCGAGCGCCCAGGGCTGGGAGCAGTCCTTCACCACCGAGTTCCTCCCGGTCGGCGTCGCGTGAAGGTGGTCCCTCGCCTGAAGGTCGTTCTGCCGCCGGTGGTCCTGGTGGTGCTGCTGCTGGTGCTCTGGCAGATCTACGCGGCCACCATCGGCCCCGGGCCGGACCTGCTGCCCACCCCTTCCCGGGTGGCCCAGCAGGGCTGGGACGACCACGCGAACCTGCTCAGCAACACCTGGCCGACCCTGCGGGCCACGGTGATCGGCCTACTGCTGTCGATCGCGGTCGGGTTCGGCTTCGCCGTGCTGGTCGACCTGTCCGCCCTGGCCCGCCGGGCGGTGCTGCCGGTGCTGGTGGTCAGCCAGACGCTGCCGCTGGTGGCGCTGGCCCCGCTGGTGATCGTCTGGTTCGGGTTCGGCCAGTTCCCCAAGATCCTGCTGATCGTGTTCGTCAACTTCTTCTCGACCACGCTGAGCTTCGTCGAGGGGTTCCGCTCGGCCGACCCGGACAGCGTGGCCCTGCTGCGCTCGATGGGCGCCGGGCGCTGGCGGGTGTTCCGCACCGTGCGGCTGCCCTCGGCCCTGCCCTACTTCATGGCCGGCCTGCGGATCGCGATCACCTACTCGGTGGTCTCGGCGATCTTCGCGGAGTACGCCGGGGCGGAGGCCGGGCTGGGCGTGTACATGCAGTTCGCCAAGAACAACTTCCGCACCGACCTGGTGCTGGCCGCGGTGTTCGTCACCGCCGCGCTCACCCTGGTCCTGTTCGCCCTCAGCTACCTGATCGAACGGCTCGCCCTGCCCTGGGCGTTCCTCGTCCGCGCCGGGGAGGCGTCCGAGTGACCAGCGACCGTGTTGTCAGCACCGAGAGGGCGCTCAGCATCGAGGGCCTGGACGTGACCCTGGGTGGGCTGCCGGTGGTCCGCGGGCTCGATCTGCACGCCCGGCCGGGGGAGTTCGTCTCGATCCTCGGCCCGAGCGGCAGCGGCAAGAGCACCACGTTCGGCGTGCTCACCGGGGCGGTGCGCCCAGACCGCGGAGACGTGCGGATCGACGGGGACCCGCTGGACGGCCGGCCGGGCCGGGTCGCCTACATGCCCCAGCGCGACGCCCTGCTGCCTTGGCGCACGGTGCTCAACAACCTCACGCTGGGTCTGGAAGTGCGGGGTACCAAGCGTGCCGCGGCCCGGGAGAAGGTTCGTCCTCTGCTGGAGCCTTTCGGCCTGAACGGCTTCGAGAAGCACTACCCCCCTCAGCTCTCCGGCGGTATGCGCCAGCGCGCCGCCCTGTTGCGCACGGTTGCCCAGGAACAGCCGGTGCTGCTCCTGGACGAGCCGTTCGGGGCCCTGGACGCCCTGACCCGCTCGGAGATGCAGCGGTGGCTGGAGCAGATGTGGGAGAAGTACCGCTGGACGGTGCTCCTAATCACCCACGACGTCCGCGAGGCGCTGTACCTGTCCGACCGGGTCTACGTGTTCAGCCCGCGCCCAGCCCGGGTGGCGGCCGAGATCACCGTCGACTTCGCCCGCCCGCGCACCCCGGAGCTGATCGCCGACCCGAAGTTCGCCGCGCTCGAGGCCGACGTGATCAAACAACTCATCGGCTAGGAGGCCCGCGAGCGCCGCCACATCGCTCGCCCCGGCCAACCGCACGATCACCGGCTCAGCCTAGCTGTCCCGCAGCAGGGGAAGGAGTTGGTCGCCGAGGCGGACGACCTCTTCCTGGTACGGGGTGTCGGACAGGATGAAGTGGCTGATGCCCAGCTCCTGGTAGCGGCGCAGGGACGCGGCCACCTCCGGAGCCGTTCCCACCAGCCAGGTGCTGGCGGCCCCGCCCCCGCCCACGGTGCCGGGTGCGGTGTAGAGGCAACTGTCCAGCACCTCACCGCGTTCGGCCAGGTCGTAAAGGCGGCGTTGGCCGACGGCAAGACGGTTACCGGCCCACCACGTCTCCGGCTCCTTACCCCGCATCGCCGCTACCCGGGCCTCGGCATCGGCCCAGGCCTGCTCGGTGGTGTCCCGGACCAGGGTGGTGATGCGCAGCCCGAACTCCAGCGGGGCGTGTTCCCGGCCGACCCCGTCGCTGAGTGAACGGAGGCGGGCGATCCGCTCGGCAAGCGCGTCCAGCGGCTCACCCCAGAACAGCTGCGCGTCGGCCTCGGCCGCCGAGACACGTTCGGCCGCCGGGGAGGCGCCGCCGAAGTACAGGGGCGGGGGCGAGGCCGGCGGGGTGGCCACGGTGGAGTCGGTGACCTGGTAGTACCGCCCCTCGTAGGTGACCGCTCGCTGCGTCCACAAACGACGGACCACCTGCATGAACTCGGCGGTGCGGGCGTAGCGCTCGGGGGAGTCGGTGACGGTGTCGCCGTAGGCGGCCGGTTCGTCCAGGCCGCTGATCACGTTGACCAGCAGGCGTCCGTTGCTCAGCCGGTCGAGCGTGCCCGCGGCCGAGGCGAAGTGCGCGGGATGCCAGTAGCCGGGCCGGACCGCGACCAGGGGGCGGAACCGGGTGGTGCGGGCGGCGAGGGCGGTGGCCACCGTGAACGTGTCCGGCCGGCCCCAGCTGCTGCCGAGCAGGGCGCCGGACCAGCCGTGCTTCTCGGCCGCGAGGGCCAGTTCGGTCGAGTACTCCAGCGACCCCCAGCCCTCGGTGGTGTCGTCGCCCCGGTGTCCGGGTTCGACGGTGTTCGGGATGTACCAGAGCAGCTCCACGAGCCTCAGCCTACCTTGTCGATAGAAATGATTGACAATGCCGGTCACCGCGCGGACACTGGTGGTCATGAACCGCGGGCCGCTGTTGACGAAGGTGCGCTGGGTCGACCTCCTGAGGGTCTCCAGTGCGCGGTGTCGACCCTGTCCGTAACCTGAACTTCCCGAAAGCTTCGGCCGGGCCAGGGTTTGCGGGGGACCGGTTCTTCGGCGGAGTGCCCCGGAGCCCGCTCCCGTAACCCGGCCCGGCATCATCTTCACTCTTTTCATCACGTCTGTCACCCACGGCCGTGCTGCTGATTCTTCATCGCCTTTCCCACGAGGAGGCTCGGGCATGAACCCGCAGATCCCGCTCTTGCTGGCGGTTTCCGTCACCGATCACGACATCGACCGCACGGTCGCCACCGCCCGCCGGGCCGAGGAGGCCGGGGTGGACGCCCTGGTCCTGCTGGACGACCCGGCCAAGGCGGCGTCTGCGGAGCCGGCCACGGTGCTGGCCCGGATCGCCGCCGTCACCGAGCGGATCGGGCTGATCGGCACGTTCGCGGCCGGTTACAACGATTCCCTGGAGCTGGCCCGGCGTCTGGCCGACCTGGACTATCTCACCGGTGGGAGGGTCGGCTGGCGGATCGCCCCGACGGCCTCGCGGGACGGGCATTTCGGCTCCCGGCGGCCGGTTACGGCAGTCGAGGAGCAGATTTGGGACGCTGGGGTCGTCGCATCGGTCGTCGAACGGTGGAGTCTGCGGACCGAACTGCGCTCAGCACAGGGATTTCCGGTGGTCCTGGCCGAGCAGGACGGGCCGTTCACCGATGTCGTGCTGGCCGATGAGCCGGTGTCGGGGATCACGAAGAAGGTCATTGCCAAGGTGCGGACGGTCGGTGACCTCGAGCACTGGCTGGAGTCCGGCCGGGCCGACGGTGTCCTCTTCCAGCCGAACTCCCTGGAGGAGTTCTTCGGTCAGATCGTGCCCTCCCTGGGTAGAGGCTTCGATCTAGAAAGCCACACGCTGAGGGATACTCTCGGGATTCCTGCCCCGGCTCCGATCCCCACCTCCACGCCCATCGTCGCTCTGGCGGGAGTCCGATGAGCCTCGTCGTCGTCCTCGATCTGGCCGTCGGCGACGGTCTCACCCTCGAGCAGGCCGAGGAGGTGGTCGCGCTCGCCGCCCGGGTCGGAGTCACCGCGATCCGGGTCAGCGACGGCTCGCCCGGCCACCTCGCGCTTCTGGACGCGGGCACCGTCGTCTCCTATCTGGCCGTCCGGTATCCCGGCGTGAACTGGATCGTCGATGCCTCGACCACCCACAACGCCCCCTACAACCTGGCCCGGCGGGCAGTTTCGCTGGACGAGGCCACTTCGGGACGCTCGGGGCTGGCGTTGCGGGCCGGTGACAGTGACGAGGTGACCGAGACGGTGGCCGAGGATCTGCCCAAGCCGGGTCTGCCGGTGGACGTCGGCGGTTCCGCCCGCCCGCATCGTTGGACCGAGTACGTCGAGGTGCTGAACGGGCTGTGGGGCACCGAGGCGGTGGAGCACGAGGGCCGCTTCTACCGGGTGGCCGGTGATCCCGTCGGGCTCTCTCCGCAGGGGCGCCCGGTGCTGGTGGCGGATGCCCGCGATCACGTGAACTGGGTCGAGGCGTCGGGTCTGGCCGATGTCTTCGTGGTGCCGCGGATCGAGCTGGTCGACGGGGGCAACACCCGGCTGACCGACGCGGTGTGGCATTCGGGCCGCCGCCGTGACCACATCGCGTTGCTGGCCCGGGCCGGGATCGTCCGGGAGAACGGCCGCACCACCGCCTCCGAGCTGGAGCGCTGGATCACCGCGCACGCCCTGGACGGGCTGGAGCTGGCCACCACCGGGGGCCGGGACGAACTGCTCGGCGTGCTGCGCACCGTGGTGCCCCGCCTGGAGCCGGCCACCGGTGACACCCTGCGCGCCGCGCTCGGCTTGCCCGAACCGGCGGCGGTGCCCACATGAGCCTCCTGACGCCGTCGGCGACGCGTTACGCCACCATGGAATACCGGCGGGCGGCGGGCTCCGGGCTGGACCTGCCGGCCTTCTCGTTCGGCCTGTGGCAGAAGTTCGGGCCGGACCACCCGTACCAGACCCAGCGCGAGATCCTGCTGCGGGCTTTCGATCTCGGCATCACCCACTTCGACAACGCCAACCGCTACGGGCCGCCGTTCCGGGCCGCGGAGAAGACGTTCGCCCGGGTGCTGAAGGAGGACCTGTCCGCCCACCGGGACGAGCTGATCCTCTCCACCAAGGCCGGCAACCCGATCGGGCCGGGCCCCTACGCCCGCGGTGGGTCCCGCAAGGCCCTGCTCACCTCGCTCGAGCACAGCCTGCGCGACCTGGGCACCGACTACGTCGACATCTTCTACCACCACCGGCACGACCCGAGCACGCCTCTGGAGGAGACCGCCGGCGCCCTGGCCACCGCGGTGCACTCGGGCAAGGTGCGCTATGTCGGGATCTCGAACTACGAGCCGGCCTACGCCCACCGGATCGCCACGCTGCTGCGCCGGGCCGGGGTGGCGTTGCTCGTGCACCAGCCGCGGTACTCGGTGTTCGACCGCACGCCGGAGCGCAACGGTCTGCTGGAGCTGTCGGTGCGGGACGGGTTCGGCCTGGTCGTCTACAGCCCGCTGGCCCAGGGGCTGCTGACCAAGAAGTATCTGGCGGCCAGCATCCCGGACGGGGCCCGCGCGGCGAACAGCGCCTTCCTGAAGCCGGAGCAGATCGACGACACCTACCGGCGCCGGGCCACCGCGCTGAACCGGCTGGCCGAGGGCCGGGGGCAGTCCCTGGCCCAGCTCGCCCTGCAGTGGGTGCTGCGCCGCCCGGAGGTGACCAGCGCGCTGATCGGGGCCAGCTCCGCCTGGCAGCTCGAGCACAACCTGCGGGCGCTGGACTTCCCGGCGCTGACCACGGACGAGCTGGCGCTGATCGACGAGCACGGGGTGCACGGAACCGGTCTCTGAGGCCGCCGATCCCGCCAATTCCACTAGTCCTATAGACAATCGACAGTGCGCCGGAGTCGGGTTAACCTGACGAATACGCCTAGCCGGAAAGGGAGTCCGCCGATGGTGGTCCCCGTATGAGGTTCCTTCTCAGTTCCCTGATCGTCCACGCCCCGCACCCGGTCACCGGGATCCAGGTCTCCACCGCCGAGCGCTTCCAGGACATGATCGACAAGGCGCTCCTGGCCGAGGAACTCGGGTTCGACGGGTTCGGGGTGGGGGAGCGGCACGAGCGGCCGTTCATCTCCTCCTCGCCCACCGTCGTCCTCAGTCACCTGGCCGCCCTGACCCGGCAGATCCGGCTGTTCACCACGGTGACCACGCTGAGCCTGCTCGACCCGGTGCGCGCCTACGAGGACTACGCCACGCTGGACCACCTGTCGCACGGCCGGCTCGAGCTGATCATCGGCAAGGGCAACGGCAGTGCGCAGCGCGAGCTGTTCAACGTCACGCCGGAAGACCAGTGGGCCCGCAACGCCGAGTCCTACGAGGTCTTCCGGGCGCTCTGGCGGCAGGACAAGGTCAGCGCCGAAACCCGTTTCCGCCCGCCGCTGCACGAGGCGGAGGTCTGGCCGCGGCCGTTGCAGCAGCCGATCCGGGTCTGGCACGGCAGCGCCACCAGCCGTGAATCCGTCGATCTGGCCGCCCGTTACGGGGATCCGCTGTTCTCCGCCAACGTCACCAACCCGATCGAGCCGTACGCCGAGCTGATCCGGTACTACCGCGAGCGCTGGGTGCACTACGGGCACGATCCGGCCGGGCTGGCGGTCGGTGCGGGCACGGCCGGCTATCACGCCCAGCCCCGCTCGCAGGACGCGCTGAGGGCCTACGAGCCGGTCTTCACCGGCTACCTCAAGATGCAGGCCCGGCTCGGCACCGAACCGGTGTTCCCCACCCTGGAGGACTTCGTCGAGCGCAGTTCCGCGCTGATCGGCAGCCCGCAGCAGGTGATCGAGAAGGTGCACCGCTATCACGCGCAGTTCGGCCTGAGCGTGATCAACCTGCAGGCCGACCCGAACGGCCTGCCGGACGCCGAGCACCGGGCCAGCCTGGAGCTGTTCCAGTCCGCCATCGCCCCCGCCCTCCGCCGTGATCTGCCCGATCCTCCGTGGAAGTGGGCCCCCGCAGAACAGGAGCTCGCATCGTGACCACCACCCCGCTGGGCATTCTCGACCTCGTCCCCATCTCCACCGGCTCGAACGCGGCCGAGGCGATCCGCAACAGCAGCGATCTGGCCCGCCGGGCCGAGCGCCTGGGGTACACGCGGTACTGGTTCGCCGAGCACCATCTCAACCCGGGGGTCGCCGGTACCTCGCCGGCGGTCGTCCTGGCTCTGGTCGCGGGGGCCACCGAGCACATCCGGCTCGGTTCCGGGGCGGTCCAGATGGGCCACCGCACCGCGCTTTCCGTGGTCGAGGAGTTCGGCCTGCTGGACGCGGTGTACCCGGGCCGGTTCGATCTCGGCCTGGGCCGCTCCGGGGGTCTTCCCCGGCCTCCCCGGCACGTTCCCGCGTCCCCCGTGATCGAGGGGAAGACCCCGAACGGGGTGATCATCCCGCCCAAGTTCGACTTCCGTCCGCTGCTCGGGTCGCCGCGGTTCGCGCTGCAGAAGCAGATCCTGGCTCAGCCGGGGGCGCAGCCGCAGGACTACGACGAGCTGATCGGGGACGTGCTGGCGCTGATCGCCGGGACGTACGCCTCGGCCGAGGGGGCGCAGGCTCACGTCATCCCGGGCGAGGGCGCCGACCTGCAGATCTGGGTGCTGGGCAGCAGCGGCGGCGAGAGCGCGGAGGTCGCGGGCGAGCGCGGTCTGCGGTTCGGGGCCAACTATCACGTGGCGCCGGCCAGTGTGCTGGAGGCGGTGGACGCCTACCGGGCCGCGTTCAAGCCCTCGGCGGAGCTGGACCGGCCGTACGTCACGGTGTCGGCCGACGTGGTGGTGGCCCCGGACCAGGCGCAGGCGCGGGAGCTGGCGGCGGGGTACGGGGCGTGGGTGCGCAGCATCCGCACCGCCGAGGGGGCGATCCAGTTCCCGACGCCGCAGGAGGCTGCCCAGCACGTCTGGACGGACGCGGACCGGGCTCTGGTGCAGGACCGGATCGACACCCAGTTCGTCGGCTCGCCGGCTCAGGTGGCCGATCAGCTAGAGCGTCTGCGCGACGCCACGGGGGCGGACGAGCTGCTGATCACCACGATCACCCACGACCACGCCGACCGGGTGCGGTCCTTCGAGCTGCTGGCCGAGGAGTGGGCCGCGCGCTGATCGATTCCCGTTTTGGTCCGGGGCATCTCGTAAGGACTGCTCGACGGCGTTGCTCAGGTGCGTGAGAATGCCGCTGCAGCGGTTATTTTGCTGAACTAGGCTGCGATCGCCGAACTTGACCCGACTGCCCGTCCATCGTGCGGCCATGGGCTTCCCCGAGCGGAAGTCCATGGCCGCACGCGGTTTGGTGGATCACATTGTCTATCTTTCCTGTATGCATTGACCTCAATGCAACCGCGGCTTAACGTGGTTGAAGTCCCAACGGTCGGCGTCCAGGACGCCCCTTCGCTGCCTCCCTCCTTCGTGATCGCGCAGGAGGTACGACCTTGCTCTTGGACGAGGAGAACCCCTTCGGTGGGAAGTTCGCTGAATCATGCCCTGAGACTTCGTCTTCCGGTCGCCGTCGCGGCGCTGGCCGTGCTGGCGGGCTGCGGTTCCGGCTCCGGTGCGGGTGATTCCGGGGCGAGCGCCGGTGCGCCCAGGTCCGGTGGCAGCCTGACCTTCGCGGTCGGCTCCGACACCGGCTGCGTGGACCCGCAGCAGGTCGCCAGCAACGACTCGATCTACTCGGTGCGCCAGCTGGTCGACTCGCTGACCGACCAGAACCCGGAGACCGGCGAGATCGTCCCCTGGCTGGCCCAGAGCTGGGAGATCAGCAAGGACGCCACGACCTTCACCTTCCACCTGCGCTCGGGGGTGACCTTCAGCGACGGCAGCGCCCTGACCGCGGCGGTGGTCAAGGACAACTTCGAGGCGATCCCCAAGCTGGGCACGCTGGCCGGCCTGGCCACCGGCTACCTGTCCGGGGTCAAGGACATCGCCGCGCCCGACGCGCAGACCCTCAAGGTCACCTTCGCCCAGCCGAACGCCCAGTTCCTGCAGGCCACTTCGACGCACTCGCTGGGGATCGTCGCGGACGCCTCGACCAAGCTCTCCCCGCAGGACCGCTGCACCAAGGGCATCGTCGGCTCGGGCCCGTTCACGCTGGCCCAGTACGTGCCCAACCAGTCGACCACGCTGAAGAAGCGCACCGGCTACGCCTGGGGCTCCTCGCTGTGGAAGAAGCAGGGGGAGGCCTACCTGGACCAGATCGTGTTCAAGGTGCTGCCGGAGGCGGGGGTGCGCACCGGCAGTCTGCAGTCCGGTCAGGTGGACGCGATCGGCAACGTCGGCAAGGCCGACGAGAACGCGCTCAAGGGCGCCGGAGTCACCCTGCAGGCCCGGGCCAACCCGGGCGTGGTGTTCAACCTGGCGGCCAACAACTCCAACCCGATCCTGGCCGACGCGAAGGTCCGTCAGGCGCTCAGCCTCGCGGTGAACCGCAAGCAGATCGCCGACACCATCTACAACACCGGCACTCAGCCGGCCACCAGCATCCTGGCCCACACCACCCCGGGCTACGAGGACCTCTCGGCCCAATTGAGCTTCGACCCGGACAAGGCGAAAAGCCTGCTGGACGCGGACGGCTGGACGGCCGGGGCGGACGGGATCCGGGCCAAGGGCGGCAAGAAGCTGTCGTTCAACCTGGTCTGGTTCGCCAACGCGGCCACCAACCAGCCCACCCTGGAACTCGTCCAGCAGCAGCTGAAGGACATCGGGGTGGCCGTGACCCTGAAGCAGAGCGAGATCTCCCAGTTCGCCACCGTGCTGGTGGCCGGCAACTACGACCTGGTCTGGGGCAACGTCACCCGGGCGGACTCCGACATCCTGCGCACCCAGTTCTCCACCAAGCTGGCCAACACCTACCGCCTGCCGGCCACCACGCTGGACCAGACCCTGAGCGACCAGGCCGGCACCATCGACCAGGCCGCCCGCAAGAAGCTGGTCGCCACCGCCCAGGAGACGATCGTCCAGCAGGCCTACGTCGTGCCGGTGGTGGAGCTGCAGACCGAGCTGGGCATCGCCAAGCGGGTGCACGGCCTGAACTTCGACGCCTCCAGCCGGATCCAGCTGCACGACACCTGGGTCGGCTGATGAGTCCCGTGCAGCGGTACGTCGCCCGGCGGCTGGCCCAGGCCGTGGGGGTGCTCTGGGCGGCGTACACCCTGGCCTTCTTCATCCTGGTGCTGCTACCCGGCGACCCGGTCTCGGCGATGGCCGGGCAGAGCATGGACTCGGCCCCGGTCGACCCGGCCCGCCTGGCCGCCCTGCGCCACGAGTACGGCTTCGACAAGCCGGTCTTCCTGCAGTACCTGGACTACCTGGGGCACGCGCTGCGGGGCGACCTCGGGAACTCGGTCTCCACCGGGCAGCCGGTACGCACGATGATCACCGACGCGCTGCCCTCGACCCTGCTGCTGACCGGCAGCGCGCTGATCCTGGCGCTGCTGTTCGGCGGGGGCCTGGCGATGGCGGCCACCTACAGCTCGCGGCGCTGGGTGCGGCAGTTCCTGCTCTCCCTGCCCCCGCTGGGGGTGTCGGTGCCGACCTTCTGGATCGGGCTGATGCTGGTGCAGTTCTTCTCCTTCCGGAACGCCTGGTTCCCGGCCTTCGGCAACGGGGGCGTCAAGGGCCTGGTGCTGCCCGCCATCACCTTGGCCGTCCCGACCGGCGCCCAGATCGCCCTGGTCCTGGCGAAGAGCCTGAACACCACCCTGGACGAGCCCTACGTCGGCACGGCGCGGGCCAAGGGCGCCGGGCGGGTGCACATCCACCTGCGCCACGCTCTGCGCAACGCCTCCCTGCCCACCCTGACCGTGGCCGGGCTCCTGGTCGGGCAGCTGATGGCCAACGCGGTGGTGATCGAGACGGTCTTTTCCCGCAACGGCCTCGGGCGAGTCACCCAGGCTGCGGTCTCCACCCAGGACATGCCGGTGGTGCTCGGGGTGGTGGCTTACGGAGCGCTGGTCTTCGTCGTGGTCAACCTGCTGGTCGACCTGGTCTACCCGGCCCTGGATCCGCGGATCGTGCTGGCCCGGCCCCGGGCGGTGTTCGCATGAGCCTCACCCTGCCCCTGGGCCTGGAGAAGGCCGAGCCGGCCGCCGTCGAGGGCTCCCGGCTGCGCCGCACGCTGGTCTTCTTCGGCCGCCGCCCCGGCCTGGTGCTGTCCGTCCTGATCGTCCTGACCGTGATCGTCGCCGCCTTCGCCCCCGACGTGTTCACCAACACCGACCCGATCCGCGGGGTGCCGGAGGACAACTTCTCCGCCCCCAGCGGCGCGCACTGGTTCGGCACCGACAGCCTCGGGCGCGACCTGTTCTCCCGGGTCGTGCACGGCGCCCAGCTCTCGTTGCGCGCCACCCTGATCGCGGTGGCGTTCGCCTTCGTCGTGGGCGGCCTGATCGGCCTGGTCGCCGGGTTCAGCGGCGGCTGGGTGGACGACGTGCTGATGCGGTTCGTCGACGTCGTCCTGTCCATCCCGACCCTGTTCCTGTCCCTGGCCGTGGTCACCGCGCTCGGCTACGGCACCACCAAGGTCGCCGTGGCGGTCGGCGTGGCCAACATCGCCGGCTTCGCCCGGGTGATGCGCTCGGAGGTGCTGCGGGTGCGCACCGCGGTCTACGTCGAGGCCGCCCAGGGGCTCGGCGCCCGCTGGTACACCGTGCTCGGGCGGCACGTCCTGCCCAACAGCATCGGCCCGGTGCTGGTGCTGGCCACCCTGGAGTTCGGCACCTCGATCCTGGCCGTCTCCAGCCTGAGCTTCCTCGGCTGCGGCGCTCCGCCGCCCGCCCCGGAGTGGGGCACGCTGATCGCCGACGGGCGCAACTACCTGGCCAACGCCTGGTGGCTGACCACCCTGCCCGGCCTGACCATCGCCGCCACCGTGCTGGCGACCAACCGG
This sequence comes from Kineosporia aurantiaca JCM 3230, assembly GCA_000719025.1. Classification (GTDB taxonomy): domain Bacteria; phylum Actinomycetota; class Actinomycetes; order Actinomycetales; family Kineosporiaceae; genus Kineosporia; species Kineosporia aurantiaca. The sequence goes on along the minus strand of JODP01000004.1, from coordinate 76,402 downwards.
ATCGCCCGGGCCCTGGACGGGGAGGTACGGCAGTGGTGAGCACCCCTTTGCTCGAGATCAGCGACCTGGCGGTCAGCTACCGCACCCGCTCGGCCCCGGTCACCGCGGTCGACGGGATCACCCTCGAGGTGCACAAGGGCGAGACCGTCGCGGTGGTCGGGGAGTCCGGATCGGGCAAGAGCACCACCGCCCACGCGGTCGTCCGGCTGCTCGCCGACAACGCCCGGATCGAGCGGGGCAGCGTCCATTTCGCCGGGCAGCGCCTGGACAACGCCTCGCCGCGCGCCCTGCGGACCGTGCGCGGAGCCCGGATCGGCCTGGTGCCGCAGGATCCGGCGGTGTCGCTGAACCCGGTCAAGCGGATCGGCGAGCAGGTGGCCGAGGTGCTGCGGCTGCACGGCCTGGCCACCCGCCCGCAGGCCGCGGTGCGGGCCGTCGAGATCCTCGACAAGGCCGGTCTTCCGGACCCGGCGACCCGGGCCCGGCAGTACCCGCACGAGCTCTCCGGGGGCATGCGGCAACGGGTGCTGATCGCCATCGCCATCGCCGCCGATCCGGCCCTGATCATCGCGGACGAGCCGACCAGCGCGCTCGACGTCACCGTGCAGAAGGTCATCCTCGACCACCTGCAGCACCTGGTGGCCGAGAGCGGGGCCGCCGTGCTGCTGGTCACCCACGACCTGGCGGTGGCCGCGGACCGGGCCGACCGGATCGTGGTGATGTCCCAGGGCCGGATCGTCGAGACCGGGCCCACCGCCACCGTGATGGCCGACCCGCAGCACGAGTACACCCGCAAGCTCCTGGCCGCGGCGCCCAGCCTGCGCAGCCCCCAGGTGCGGGCCCGGGCCACCGAGGAGCCCCTGCTCGTGGTCGAGGACCTGGCCAAGGAGTTCCCGCTGCCCGGCGGGAAGTCGGTGAAAGCCGTTGACGGGGTGAGCTTCACCCTGAACAAGGGGGAGACCCTGGCCCTGGTGGGGGAGTCCGGCTCGGGCAAGTCGACCACCGGCCGGCTGGTGCTGCGCCTGACCGACCCGACCGCGGGCGTCATCCATTTCGACGGGACCGACATCACCGCGTCCAAAAGCCGGGAACTGCGCCGCCGGGCCCAGCTGATCTACCAGAATCCCTACGCCTCGCTGGATCCGCGGTTCACCGTGGCCCAGATCATCGAGGAGCCGCTGAAGGTGTTCCGGGTGGGCGATCGCGCTTCCCGTCAGGCCCGGGCCCGTGATCTCCTGGACCGGGTGGCCCTGCCGAGCACGATGCTTCAGCGGCGCCCGGCCGAGCTGTCCGGCGGGCAGCGTCAGCGGGTGGCGATCGCCCGCGCCCTGGCCCTCTCACCCGACCTGGTGGTCTGCGACGAGCCGGTCTCCGCGCTCGACGTCTCGGTCCAGGCCCAGGTGCTGGACCTGCTGGTGGAACTCCAGGCCGATACCGGCGTCGCCTATCTCTTCGTCTCCCACGACCTGGCCGTGGTCCGCCAGATCGCCCACCGGGTCGCGGTGATGCGGCACGGGCGGATCGTGGAGACCGGGACCACCGCCGGCCTGTTCGGCAGTCCGCAGCACGAGTACACCCGCGAGCTCCTGGCCGCCATTCCCGGCCAGGCGGTACCGCACTCCGAAGGAGCACACCCGTGAGCACTTTCGTGGCCGAATGGCAGGACTGGCACCAGGCCCAGGAGGCCCGGCTGGCCGATCCGCACGGCTTCCTGGCGATCACCGCGATCCACTGGCTGACCGAGGAGCCCGAGCGGTTCGCGGACGCTCCGGGCGAGTGGAGTACGGACGCGGACGGCGTCGTGGTGGTCTTGGGGGACGGTGAGGAGATCACCGTCGACGGCCAGGTCCGCACCGGCAAGTACCGGTTCGGCGTGCTTCCCGAACGCGGCGGGGTGAAGGCGATCTGGAAGGATGCGGTGATCGAGGTGGCCAAGCGCGGCGGCTTCGACATCGTCCGCCCCCGCCACCCGGACACCGAGCTGCGCAAGGCCTTCCACGGCACCCCGGCCTACGAGCCGGACCCGCGCTGGGCCGTCACCGCGAAGTTCCGGCCCTTCGCCGAACCCCGCCCGACCACGGTCGGCGCGGCGGTGGAGGGGCTGGAGCACATCTACGACGCACCCGGCGAGCTGGCCTTCGAACTCGACGGCCAGGCGCTGACCCTGACCGCCTTCCACGGCCACGCGCCGGGCAGCCTGATGGTCCTGCTGACCGACGCCACCTCCGGCGTGACCACCTACGCGGCCAACCGGGTGATCCAGGTCGGCGTGCCGGACGGTGACGGGAACGTCGTCCTCGATTTCAACCGCGCCGCCAACCTGCCCTGCGCGTACACCGAACTCGCCACCTGCCCGCTGCCGCCCGCCGAGAACCGGCTGAAGGTCGCGATCGAGGCCGGCGAGAAGACCCCCTACTGACCACCCCCCAAACCTTTCGTGATCATGGAGTTTTCCCGCGAATCCGGGGAAGAACTCCATGATCACGGGAAGAGGATGTGCATGAGCGCCGACGACTTTCTGCATCTCGGGGTAGCCCTGGACGGCGCGGGCTGGCACCCGGCCGCCTGGCGTCAGCCCGACGCCCGCCCCCAGGACCTGCTCTCCCCGCGCTACTGGACCGACCTGGCGCTCGAGGCCGAGGCCGGCCTGCTCGACCTGCTCACCATCGAGGACGCGCTGAACCTGCAGTCGGACGAGTTCGTCACGCAGGACCAGCGCACCGACCGGGTGCGCGGCCGGCTGGACGCGGTGCTCATCGCCGCCCGGATCGCCCCGGTCACCCACGCCATCGGCCTGATCCCGACCGCGATCGTCACCCATACCGAGCCCTTCCACCTCTCCAAAGCTATTGCCACGGTGGACTATGCGGCCACCGGACGGGCCGGGGTCCGGATCCAGGCGGCCGTCCGCCCGGACGCCGCCCAGCACTTCGGCCGACGGGACCTACCGGTGGTCGACGTGACCCGGCCGGACGACCCGGACGTGCAGCAGCTGATCGCCGACCTGTTCGACGAGGCCGCCGACTACGTCGAGGTGCTGCGCCGGCTCTGGGACAGCTGGGAGGACGACGCGGAGATCCGGGACGTGGCCACCGGCCGGTTCGTGGACCGGGACAAGCTGCACTACATCGACTTCGAGGGCCGCTGGTTCTCGGTCAAGGGTCCCTCGATCACCCCGCGCCCGCCGCAGGGCCAGCCGGTGGTCGCCGCCCTGGGCCACCAGGACATCCCGTACCGCCTGATCGGCCGGGCCGCCGATCTGGGCTTCGTCACCCCGCACAACGCCACCGAGGCCGCCGACCTGGCCGGCCGGATCGCGGCTGAGGGCCGGGCCGCCGGCCGCGAGAACATCCACGTCTGGGCCGATCTGGTGGTCGTGCTGGACGAGACCGAGCAGGCCGCGCGCGACCGCCTGGCCCACCTGAACGATCTGGCCGGCGCCGAGTACACCAGCGACGCGGAGATCTTCGCGGGCACCCCGGCCCAGCTCGCCGACCTGCTCCAGGAATGGCAGCAGGCCGGGCTGACCGGGTACCGGCTGCGTCCGGCGACCCTGCCGTATGACCTGACCCGGATCACCCGGGGCCTGGTTCCGGAGCTCCAGCGGCGGGGCCTCTTCCGTACCGCCTATCCCGAGAACCCGACCCTGCGGGGTCTGCTCGGACTGTCCCGGCCGGCCAACCGATATGTGAGTGCCTGATGACCAAGCAGATCCACCTCGCCGCGCACTTCCCGGGCGTCAACAACACCACGGTCTGGAGCGACCCGGCGGCCGGCAGCCACATCGAGTTCGACTCCTTCCGGCGCTTCGCCCAGACCGCCGAGCGCGGCAAGTTCGACTTCATGTTCCTGGCCGAAGGTCTGCGGCTGCGCGAGCAGAAGGGCCGGATCTACGACCTGGACGTGGTCGGCCGCCCGGACACCTTCACCGTGCTGGCCGCCCTGGCCGCGGTCACCGAGCGCCTCGGCCTGACCGGCACGATCAACTCCACCTTCAACGAGCCCTACGAGGTGGCCCGGCAGTTCGCCAGCCTGGACCACCTCTCCGAGGGCCGGGCCGCCTGGAACGTGGTGACCAGCTGGGACCGGTTCACCGGGGAGAACTTCCGGCGCGGCGGCTACCTGGCCCAGGAGGACCGGTACGAGCGGGCCCGCACCTTCCTGCAGACCACCAACGAGCTGTTCGACTCCTGGGCGGGCGTCGAGATCGTCGCCGACCAGGAGTCCGGGCAGTTCCTGAACGCGGCCACGCCCGGCCGGTTCTCCCATCACGACCGGTTCTTCGACATCGAGGGCCAGTTCAACGTCCCGACCAGCCCGCAGGGCCGCCCGGTGATCTTCCAGGCCGGCGACTCCGACGAGGGCCGGGACTTCGCCGCCTCCGGCGCGGACGCGATCTTCTCCCGGTACGCCACGCTGACCGAGGGCAAGGCCTTCTACTCGGACGTGAAGGGGCGCCTGGCCAAGTTCGGCCGCGAGTGGAACGACCTGCTGATCCTGCCGGCGGCCAGTTTCGTGCTGGGCGACACCGACGCGGAGGCCGAGGAGATCGCCCACCAGGTGCGCCGGGCCCAGGTCTCCCCGCAGACCGCGATCAACTTCCTCGAACAGCTGTGGAACACCGACCTGTCCGACTTCGACGTGGACGGCCCGCTGCCGTCCTTCGATCCCACCGTCGAAGGTGAGCTGATCGCGAAGGGGCGGGCCAGCGTCCGTCAGTTCGCCAAGGACCCGGTCGCCCTGGCCAACGAGTGGCGGGCCAAGGCCGAGGCCGAGAAGCTCTCGGCCCGGGACCTGGTGATCGAGGTGACCGGCCGGCAGAACTTCGTCGGTTCCCCGGCCACCGTGGCCGAGACGATCAACCGGTTCGTGCAGGAGGACGTCTCCGACGGCTTCATCCTGGTCCCGCACATCACCCCGGACGGCCTGGCCCCGTTCGTGGACCAGGTGGTGCCGCTGCTGCAGGAGCGGGGCGTGTTCCGCACCGACTACGAAGGGACGACGCTGCGCGAGCACCTGGGTCTTCGCAAGCCCTGATCTCCTCGCCGATGAGTTCCGGTCGTGGCCGCGGTCTGTCCTGCAGACCCTCCGGCCCGACCGAATCGAGGAACTCATGGCAACCGCATCCACCGGCCGCCCGCCCGTCGTCGACCTGGCCACCTGGCAGGCCGCCCGGGACGGGCTGCTGGCGCGCGAGAAGGCGCACACCCACGAGGGCGACGCCATCGCCGCCGCCCGTCGCCGCCTGCCGATGACGGAGATCGACGGGACGGTGGAGGTGGTCGGCGCCAATGGCCCGGTCCCGTTCATCGAGCTCTTCGAGGGCCGCGGGGAACTGCTGGTCTACAAGCACATGTGGTGGGACGGAGCTCCGCACCAGGGGCAGTGTGAGGGCTGCACGGTCACGGCCTGGCATGTGAAGGACGCGGTGTACCTGAACGCCCGTGGCGTCTCGTTCGCTTTCCTGACCACCGGAGCCTGGGAGGAGGTGGCCCCCTTCGTGGAGTTCATGGGCTACACCCAGCCCTGGTACTCGGTCCGCGGGCTGGACGCCCCGATCGGTACCGAAATGGGTTCCATCACCAGTTTTCTGCGTGACGGCGACCGGGTGTTCCTGACCTACTCGACCACCGGGCGGGGTACGGAACTGGCCGGGTACTCCTTCGCCCTGCTGGATCTGACGCCCTACGGACGCGGTGAGTCCTGGCAGGAGACCCCCGAGGGCTGGCCGGAGGGGCAGGGGGCCTGCTGGTACTGGCGCACCGACGTAGAGGGAGAAGGCACCTGGGGGCCGACCGGCCGCCCTACCCCGCAGTGGACCCGACCGGGCGCGACGCCGGCGCAGACGCTGGGGCGGGGCGAACACTGAACCTCTCCCTTCCTAACGTATAGCGCACGGGGGGCCTTGCGGCAAGACCCCCGTAACCCCTCAGAATCTCTCTCCGTAACCAACTCTGGGGGTCTGAGATGCGCGTCGTCCTATCCACTTACGGGTCTCGCGGGGACGTTGAGCCGCTGGCCGCCCTGGCCGTGAAACTGAAGGAACGCGGCACCGACGCCGTCGTCTGTGCTCCTCCGGACGACGACTTCGCCGCCCTGCTGGAGCGCGTCGAGGTGCCACTGGTGCCCGCCGGGCAGGCCGTGAAGGCGATGATCGCCGAGGTGAAGGCCAAGCAGGGCGACAATGTGGGACGCCGGTTGCCCCTGGAGGAGCTTCAGGTGCGGGCCCGGCGCATCGTCGCCACCCAGTACGACGCTGTGCTCTCGGCGGCCGGGCCGGGTGACGTGGTGGTCGGCACCGGGCTGATGCCCGCCGCGTGCGGCGCCCGCTCGGCCGCCGACCAGCTGGGCATCCGCTGGGTGTCGGTCCGGTTCCAACCCACCACGCTCCCTGCCCCGCACCACCCTCCGTATCCCTACCCCGGACGTCCATTGCCGGAAGGAGTGACGGACAACGCCGCGCTCTGGGAGTACGACCGCGAGACCATGAAGGTGGTCTTCGGCGGGCTGTTCAACGAGCACCGCGTCTCCGTGGGCCTGCCCCCGGTGGAAGACGTCCGCGAGTACATCTTCACCTCTACCCCGTGGCTGGCGACGGACCCCGTCCTCGCCCCCTGGCCCCAGCCTTCGAAGATCGACGTCGTCCAGACCGGCGCCTGGATCCTGCCGGACAGGCGTCCATTGCCGGAAGGTCTGGTGGAGTTTTTGGACGCGGGCGAGCCGCCGGTCTACGTCGGGTTCGGCAGCATGGGGCTCCAGCAGAATCTGACCGAGGCCGGCGGGATGGCGATTGAGGCGGCGCGGCAGCACGGCCGTCGCGTCGTTGTGGCCGCGGGCTGGGCGGAGTTGGGGTTGCTCGACGACGGGGCGGACTCCTTCGCGGTCGGTGAGATCAACCAGCAGGCCTTGTTGGCGCGCTGCGCTGCGGTTATTCACCACGGGGGCGCGGGCACCACGACTACGGCGACCCGGGCCGGTGCTCCGCAGGTGATCGTGCCCCAGGTCGTCGACCAGCCGTACTTCGCCCGACGGGTAGCGGAACTGGGCATCGGAGTGGCGCATGACGGGCCGGTTCCGACGACGGAGTCGCTGTCCACCGCGCTGAAGGCGGTGCTCACCCCGGAGGTCGCCGGGCGGGCCTCCGAGGTCTCGGGTCAGATCAGCACCGAGGGCACGCTGATCGCGGCCCGGCTGCTCGGAGCCTGAGTTTTAGGGTTCTATCAGCGGCCAGAAGGGGACGGCGCGGTCGGCGGCTTCGATGAACGGCCCGGCGTCGAGATCGGTCGTGGTCGGCTCGATCCCCCGGTCGGGCCACTGACAGACGATCCGCAGCCGGCCGGGAGGGGGCAGCAGCCACAGCCACTGGTCGCGCTCTACCACGTGCGGGCTTCCCCCGCCGCCACCGCCCTGCAGGACCGGGTGCGAGGGGACCCAGCCCTCGACGGGGGATTCGGGGAAGAAACCCATGCCCACTCCCTGGTTCCGTGATCGGGTATTTTCAGCGGCCGACGCTCGCCGCAAGATCTGAGGAGATCCGTGAAGCCCTTCGTGTTCCGGCCCGAGACCGGTCCCTGGTCGTCCGGCGCGTCCTGGCTGTTCGTCGCCATCCTGCCGGATCTGGACCGGGACAAGGGGCTGGCGGCGCTGGTTCAGGGTTGCCGGGAGGCGATGGCCGGGTTCCCGATCGACGTGGTCGAGGACCCGGCCCTGCGGGTCACCCTGGCCCAGGTGAGCGACGTGCCTTCGACCGAGATGGATGACGCCGCTCGCGAGCTTCTTGTGGGGAGGCTGCGGGAGCGCCTGGGTTCGGTACGCCCAGTCGAGATCACCGCGGGCAGTCCTCTGGCCTACGCCACCGGCGCCCTGTGCGACCTGGAGGTGGAGCCACTGGAGGAGCTGGTTGCGGCAGTCCGGTCGACCATCCGGGACGTGCGGGGGCCGGCCGCGGACACCTACGAGACCGGGGTCATCCACATGACGCTGGGCTACGCGCACGCCGCAGCCTCCACCGACGACCTGGCCCGCCAGCTGCGCCGGGTTCGCCCGAGCCATGCGCGGATGCACGTGGACGCGGTGCACCTGATCGAAGTCAGCGCCGACGCGTCGACGGGATTCAGCTGGCGGAGCGTGGCCGGGATCAGGCTCGGGGTTTGACGGCCTGAAGGGTGTAGCTGTGGGGGAGCCGCCAGGGCCTGTCGCTGAGACGGTACTCCCCGCCGGGTAGCGCGTCCATCCGGTTCGGGAGCCCGTTCCAGGGCACACTGTCGTGCTCGACCAGCATGGTCAGGTGCAGTCCGGCGTCCATCAGGGCGGTGACGATCTCGCCCAGGCCGTGGTTCCAGGAGGCGATGCGGGTGTGCTGGAACGCGTGGTCGGTCTCCACGTACGTGCTTTCGTTCTCGAAGACGTCCGGCTCGGCCCGCTCGAAGTAGGCGTAACGGAGGTCGAGGGCGTCCTCTCGGGTCTCGTCGATGCTCCAAAGCACGGGGTGGCCCTCGCGGATGAACAGGCGCCCGCCCGGGCGCAGCATCTGGGCGACCACGTCGGCCCAGCGGCGGATGTCGGGGAGCCAGCAGAGGGCGCCGATGCCGGTGAAGACGAGGTCGAACTCGCCGGGCGGCAACAGGTTCGGCGTCTCGTAGACCTCGCCCTGCACGTAGGTGATGTCCGCGCCGGTGCGCTGGGCCAGGGAGCGGGCCTGTTCGAGGGCGACGCCGGAGAAGTCGAGACCGGTCATCCGGGCGCCGAGGCGGTGCAGCGAGAGGGTGTCCGTGCCGATGTGACACTGCAGGTGCAGACCCTGAAGCCCGTTCACCTCGCCGAGCCGGGGGAGGTCGAAGCGGACGACGTCGGAGAGCCTGGCCGGATCGGCGACGAACTCCTCGACCGCGTAGTCGGCGGACTTCGCGTGCGGCTCGGCTCGCTCGTCCCAGTTCTGCCGATTCACGTCGATCCAGTTCTCCATGGCCGCGACCCTAGACCGGCGCCCCGTCCACGATCATGTGCTTTTCGTCGGGGGGCAGGTGCGGATTTGGGGTGGGAGCCCCGGGACCCGGGCAACCCCGGGCGATATGCCGGATTTAGCTCACAGGCCGGTTGGGCTTAAGCCGACGGCCAAGATCATGCCGTCATGCCAAACCCAGACAGCCCGCGCAGACGCCGGCGGCTCTCCCGCCGACGGCTCTGGCTCCTGAGCCTGACCGCCGTGATGCTCGCCGTCGCCGGAACTTCCGTTGCCCTGCAATCGGCTTCGGCCCGACCGGGTCCGCACCGGCCCCACGCCGCCCATCATCCGCACCGCCCGCCGGTGACCGCTTCGGCTTCATCGACGGCTACCCCGGCAGCCACGTCGACGGCTACTTCACCGGCCACTCCTTCAGCTACGGCGACGGTTCCGGCGTCGGCCACGCCCACCGCGGGTGAGTCCACCACCACCGAGCCCGCGACCGACGTCCCCGGTACCGCGTGCGACCGAAAGGCCGCATCAGCGGCGCAGGTGAAGGTCACCGACGTCACCCTGCCCAATTCGGTGAAGAAGCCGGCCTCGGAAGGCGACACCGAGGTGCTGCCGACCGCGATCGCGGCGGCGCCGGACGGCACGTCCTGGCTGGCCTGGGTCGGCACCGACGAGAAGGTCTACCTGGGCCGGCTCGGGTGCGACGACCAGCTGCTCGGCACGCCCACCTCGTTCGCCGGGATCGACCTGCAGGACGTGCAGGCCGACAGCACCGGTGGCGTCCTGCTGATCACGCAGAAGGGCGAGTGCAGCACCGGCCCGCTGTGCGGGGGCACCTCGAGTCCGTGCAACACCATGCACATGATCCGGTTCGGCCTGGACGGCAAGCAGGTCTGGGACCAGCAGGTGACCAACCTGACCGACAGTCTCAAGGGCTACGACGCGGGCGCCCGGTTCGTCTGGTGGTACCAGCACCACGGCCGGCTGGCCTCGGACGGGGAGAACTACGCGGCCTACTTCGGCACCGCGATCACCGTGCAGAACGGCGATTGCGTGGACATCCACGAGGGCGATCGGATGCAGGTGGTCAGCGCGGCCGGGAAACTGTTACCGGACAAGGGCTTCGAGGTCGGTTGCAGTCACGCCTGGACCTCGCGCATCGTCTACGACCCGGCCAAGAAGGACTTCGTGACGGTCTGCGCCACCGACAACCAGTGCCGCATCGCTCAGCCCAATCCGTACCGGACGGTGGCGGCGGGCACCTGCGACGGCACGTTGTTCGGCGGGGACCTGGTGCTGGCCAAGACCGGCTACTGGACGGCCTGGAGCCAGGATGGCACGGCCCGGCTGTCCCGCTTCACCACGGGCCCGGCCGAGAGCACCGTCCAACCCGGGGTGCAGACGGAGCATCCGCACCTGGTCAAGTACGGCGCGGACCGGATGCTGATCGCCTGGGGCTCCGGCTCGAGCACGCAGGCCAAGGTTCTGGACCGCGGCACCGGCGCGACGATCGGTTCCCCGCTGACCATCGCGGCCGATGAGCACGACTACGTAGCCCTGAAGGAGTACGCCGACGGCAGCGTGGCCTTCCCGGCCACGGGTTCCGCCGCGAACACCGTCAAGATCGCCCGGGTGCTGCCGATGAGCTGACCCCCTCGATACCGGCGCCCGGCCTCCCTGAGGCCGGGCGCCCCTCGAGCGCCCGCTTTCTTGAGCGATCGCTCAACTAGCCCTATGCTCCAGTTGAGCGGTTGCTCAACTTGGAGTGAGGGGCGCGGCCATGCCGGAAGTCGTCGAGGATCCGATGCGCTCGGCGGCCCTGATCCCTCGTCTGGCCGCCACTGCCGCCGCGACCGGGGGTTTCGGTGGCGCGGCAGCCGCCCTGCTGTACGTGAGTCTGGGCGCGGGTGACACCCCGGCCGCAGCGCACCTGCTGGGGCTCGGTCTGACCGTCGCCGCCCTGCTGACGTTCGTCTGGGCCTGGACGCATCCACTCGACTCCGATCCCCGTCTGATGGGTGCCGTTGGCATTGCGATCGCGGTGTGTGCCCTGGTTCATGCGTGGCCCGAGATCGACTGGGTACCGGGCGACATCTTCGGCCACGGAATCGGTCTGCTGTTCTTCGTCGTGTTCTACGGCGGAGCGCTGGGCCTGCTGCCGGCCGGCTTCTCCCTGGCCGTGGTGATCGGGTTCTTCCTGCTGCTGCGGATTCTGGGAGTCCGGATCTCTTCGCAGGCGGGCGGATGCTTCGTGGTGGCGGTCTCGGTAGCGCTGACGGCCGCGTTCGCCCTGGCGATGGTCCTGGCCCTGAACCTGGCGGGGCTCGCCGATCGTCTGCAGTTCGTCGGCCTGACCACAGCCGTTGCCGGTCTAGGGGCTATCTGGGGCGCCCGGTGGGCGCTGCTATACAGGCCCCATGAGTGACGCCGAACCGCCGCCCGCCGCGCGAGCGAAGCGGCGGAGTGGGGCCCGGACGCGCGAACTGCTGATGGAGGCGACGATCACCACGCTCCGCGAGCACGGGGTCTCCGGCACCTCGGCCCGGAGCGTGGCGGCCACCGCGGAGGTCAACCAGGCCCTGATCTTCTACCACTTCGGCGACATGGTGGGCCTTCTCGGCCAGGCCTGCCAACAGGCCACCGAACAACGCGTCGCGCACTACCGCGAGGAGTTCGCGACCGTCGGCTCTCTGCAGGAGCTGCTGGAGGTCGGCCGCCGCCTGCACGAGCGGGAGCGGGCCGAGGGCAATGTCGCCGTCCTTGCTCAGCTCTTGGGCGCCGCCCAGACCGATCCGGCGCTGGCCGGCGTCACCGCCGATGCGCTGAATCTCTGGGTCGCGGAGATCGAGGCCGTACTGGCCCGCCTGTTCCAGGGCTCACCTCTGGCCCCGGTGATCGACCCGGCCGGCCTGGCCCGGGCCGTGGCCGCGGCCTTTGTCGGTCTGGAACTGTACGAAGGGGTGGACGCGGCGGGTGCGGGCAGTGCTCTGGATGCCCTCGACCAGCTCGGCGCGCTGCTGAACCTGGCCGAGCAGCTCGGCCCGCTGGCCCGGCGCACGGTGCGCAGCCGGGTGCGTAAGGCCGCGGGTAAGTAGCGCGGCAACTCAGAGTGGGTCGGCGCCGATGGCTGCACCGATCTCGGCGGGGAGGGGGTAGGGCCGCTCGACCGGGAGCAGGCCCTGACCTTCGTGGACGGCGCGTGCCTGGCCGGTGACGTCGGTGATCCCGACGATCCATTCATCGATGTACTGGTGCACGGCCGGACCGGAGAGCCCGACCTGGAGTGAGCGGTAGGGCAACGCGGTCATGGTGCGGGAGCGTTCCGGATCCCACTGGACCCGGACCGACGAGCGCTTCAGATCCCGGGACCAGGAGCGCTGATCCGGGTGGAACCGGCGGTCGAAACTGCTCAGACAGGCTTCGGACAGGGCCTGCTCGAAGCCGCTGCGGAGGAGCTCGACGGCCAGCACCCGTTCCTGGCCGGGCTTGGTGGCCCAGCCGGAGCGGTACATCATCCACAGGAAGGACGGCTTGATCCAGGTCATCCGCTCCATCCCGACGATCATGGCGCCGGACGCGGCTTCCCGGCCACTGAATTACGTCCGGGCCTACTGCGTCGTGACCTCGGACCAGTCCAGGGCACCGAGGTTGACCACGACGGCCTCCTGGGTGGTGCGGGCGATGACGACCAGGGCCTCGTCGTCCGGGTCGGGGTTCTCCTCCCGGTGCGGCACCCACGGCGGCACGAACACGTAGTCACCGGGGGAGGTCTCGATCCGCCGCTCGACCGGCTCGGGGCCGTCCAGGTCGGCGAACACGAAGACCGGATGGCCGGACACCACGTAGATCGCGGTCTCGGAGGCGCCGTGGTGGTGGTTGCCGGAGTTGGTCAGCGCCGGCACGTGGGTCTGGCCCATCCACAGGTGCTGGGCGCCGACCGTCTTGCCGCTGATCGCCTCCAGGCGCTTCATGCCGGAGGTCTGGGTGGTCTGGCCGACCAGGTCGGCCGGGGCGATCTGGTGCAGCCGGGTGTGGAACGGGTCGATACCGGGGGGAAGGAGCACGCCGCTGGGGGTGCGGACCGGCTCCCCGCCATGGTCGCTCGAAGGTAGGTGGACGGCGGGCATTCAGGCTCCTCGGGCGTACTGGACGGCGGGAACTTCGCGGAGGTCGGCGGCTTTCGGGTACTGCTGGGCCAGCAGGTGGCGCAGCGCCTCGGCGATCGGGGCCGAGGTGTGGGCGGACAGGCCCTCGCGGGACCACACGGCCAGGGGCAGGGGCTTGGGGGTGGGCAGGTCGGGACGCGGGGTCAGACCCTCGGGGGTCTGGCCCAGGGTGGCCATCAGCGCGACGCCCAGGCCCGCCCCGACGGCCGCCTGGACCCCGGCGAGCTGGATCGCCTCGGCGTTAACCATAGCCGGGACGGCGTTCTCCGCAAGGGTTTCCAGTGCCCGGGTGCGCAGGGCGCAAGGTTGGTCGAAGGCCACCACCGGGATCGGCGCCGGTGCCGCCGGCCGCCGCCAGGAGGGCGCCGCGTACCAGGTGAGCTGCAGGTTCCCGACCGGCGTGGCGCGCAGGTCGTCGGTCGCCCCGAGCAGCAGGGCCAGGTCCACCCGGCCCTCCTGCAGGCTCTCGCGCAGCTTGGTGCCGCGGTCCAGGCGGAACCGGATGCGGTGGTCCGGCATCGTGATGGCCAGCTGCTCGGACAGGTAGGGCAGCAGTTGCGCGGCGGCGTGCTCGGTGGAGCCGATCACCACGCTCAGCTCCGGGCCGCCGGCCTCGCGCCCGAAACTGCGCAGGGTCTCGTCGTGCAGCGCCAGAAGCCGCCGGGCCTGGGCCAGCAGGCGCTCGCCGTCGGTGGTCAGCCGGGATCCGCGTCCGTGCCGCTCGACCAGGGTGGCCCCGGTGGCGGTCTCCAGTTTGCGCACGTGCTGGCTCACCGCCGCCTGGCTGAGGTGCAGCGACGTGGCGGCCCGCTGGAAACCGCCGGTGTCGGCCACCGCGACGAAACTGCGGAGCGGGGCGATGTCCAGGATCTGACTCATGTCTACCAGAATACTAGAGAATGATTCATTTTTGTGATGGCTGCTCATCACAAAGCAGCGTTGGACGCCGAGGTCACCGGCCACGCATGCTCGAGGACATGACCCGGACGGCCCCCGTGACCACCCCCTGTTGTCGCTGACCTCCCCCCGCCCGGCTTAGCCGCCGCGCCCGTCGTCCCCTCATCATCTGCTCTCCCCAGCCGGAAGGGTTCCTCCACCATGTCCGAAAACTCCCGCCGTTCCTTGAAACTCGGGGCCATCCTGCTCGGTGTCGGTGGTCCCGGCCAGCACAACACCTGGCTCGACCCGGAGATCCCGACCACCGCCAGCGTGGACGTGAACTGGTACATCGCCCGGGCCCAGGAGGCCGAGGCGGCGCTGTTCGACCACGTGTTCATCGTCGACAGCCAGTTCATCACCCCGGACTCGCCGAACCACTACCTGAGCCGGCTCGAACCGCTCACCCTGCTGTCCGCGATCGCCACCCACACCCGGCACATCGGGCTGGTCGGCACCCTGACCACCTCGTACAACGAGCCGTTCAACGTGGCCCGGCGGCTGGCCTCGCTGGACCACATCAGCGGTGGCCGGGCCGGCTGGAACGTGGTCACCAGCGGGGACGCCGGAACGGCGGGCAACTACAGTCGCGACCAGCACTTCGACTACGCAACCCGGTACGGGCGCGCGTTGGAGCACGTGCGGGTGGCCCAGGGACTCTGGGACTCCTACGAGGCCGATGCCCTCCCGCGGGACCGTCAGCGTCAGCAATTTCTGGATCGAACGAAACTCCATGCGCTGGAACACGTCGGTGAGTACTTCTCAGTGATCGGGCCGCTGAACCTGGAGCGCACGCCACAGGGTCAGCCGGTGATCTTCCAGGCCGGGGACTCCGAGGAGGGGCGCGACCTGGGCGCCGCGATCGCCGATGCGATCTTCACCCACGCCCAGAGTCTCGAGCAGGCAGTGGCTTTCCGTACGGAGATCCGGGAGCGCGCCGCGGCCAAGGGCCGGGACCCGGAGCACGTGCTGATCGTGCCGGGGATCTTCCCGGTGATCGCGGACACCGACGAGGAGGCAAAGGCCCGGCAGGACGCGGTTCTGGGGGCCAAGAGCTTCGAGAAGGCGCTCGCTGAGCTGGGCCGGCCGTTCGGCTGGCACGATTTCCGCCAGTACGACCTGGACGCGCCGTTCCCGGCGGTGTCGGCGGCGGGGGAGCGCAGCTTCCGCACCCAGGCCGAGGCGATCACGAAACTGGCCAGAGACCGCAACTTCACGCTGCGCCAGGTGGTTCAGCACCTGCTCGACGCCGGCCGCTCGCCGTTCGTCGGATCCCCGCAGACCGTGGCCGACCAGATTCAGCGCTGGTTCGAGGCGGGCGGGTTCGACGGCATCAACATCAGCGTCAACGCGCCCAGCGAGTTCGCCAAGTTCACCCAGCAGGTGCTGCCCATCCTGCGCGAGCGCGGCGTGGTCCGCAGCGAGTACGAGTCCACCACCCTGCGCGGCAATCTCGGCCTGCCCGTCCCGGAGAACCGCTACACCGCGGCCCGCACCACCGAGGCCCCCGTCCTCCTCTCCTAACCCCCCAAACCTTTCGTGATCATGCACTTCCGCCCCCGTGATCATGCACTCGTCGAAGGAACGCCATGAATCCCACCCCGCCCCTCGGTCGCCGGACCTTCCTCAGCGGCCTGCTCGCCGTCCCTGCCCTCGGAGCGGTGCTGGCCGCCTGCGGTTCCGGCTCCGGCTCGGCCGGTTCGGCCGGCACAGCCACGCTGAAGTGGGCCTCCTCCTACCCACTGGGACCCGGTGGTCGGGGGCAGCGGTGCCCAGTTCCGCGAGCTGGCCCTGGTCTACGCCTCGCTGACCCGGGTGAACGAGAAGTCCGAGGCGGTGCCCGACCTGGCCGAGAGCTGGAAGTACAACGACCGGGGGGACGAGGTCACCTTCCGTCTGCGTCAGGGCCTGAAGTTCAGCGACGGGACGCCGGTGGACGCGGACGCGGTGAAGCAGGCGATCGAGCGGGCCAAGACCCAGAAGGACTCGGCCCTGTTCGGCGACCTCACCTCGATCGACAAGGTCACCGCGGACGGTGAACTGGACGTGGTGGTGCACCTGACCCAGGTCGACTACCAGATCCCGCTGCTGTTCGGTGAGCGGGTGCTGCAGGTGGCCAGCCCGACGGCGGCGGCCGATCCGAAGACGCTGGACCAGAAGCCGGTCGGGCACGGGCCGTTCGTGGTCAAGCAGCTGATCCCGGGCACCAAGGCGGTGCTGGAGAAGAACCCGGACTACTGGGACGCGGCGAACATCCACATCGACCGGGTGGAACTGGTCTCCGCACCGGACGAGTCGACCGTGGTCTCCGGACTGCAGACCGGGGTCTACAACTTCGCCGACCTGGCCGCCAGCCAGGCCAAGGCGGCCGGTGGGGCCGGCCTGGACGTGTTCGTGCAGCCCGGGTACAACGCCTCGAACCTGAGCCTGAACATCAACAAGAAGCCGTTCGACGACCCGAAGGTGGTCGAGGCGGTGCGGTACGCGATCAACCGCCAGGAACTGGTGGACAAGCTGACCTTCGGCTACGGCGCGGTCGCCACCCAGCCGTTCCCGAAGGAGTACATCGCCTACGACCCGCAGTCGGCCGACCTCTGGCCGTACGACGTGGCCAAGGCCAAGGCCGCACTGGCCCAGTCCAGGTACTCCGGCGGCGACCTGACCGTGGACCTGGTGATCCCGTCCGAGGACCCGGCCGCCGAGGTGATCCAGGCGCAGCTGGCCGCGATCGGGATCACCCTGAACATCAAGGTCGACAAGAACTGGGCCACCCCGTTCTTCGCCAAGGACCTGGTCGCCTCGCTCTACGGCACCACCGGGCGGGACTCGCCGTTGCAGACCCTGACCGCGCACTTCGGCCCGAACGGCCCGCTGAACCTCAGCACACCCTACGAGCCGGCCGGTTTCGAGGCGGCGGTGGCCAAGGTCCGCCAGACCCCGCTGGACGACCCGTCCTACGCCGCCACGCTGCAGGCCGCGACCCGGGCCGGTCTGGTCAGTGAGGCGCTGGTCTTCACCTACTCCCAGCCCAACGTGTACGTGAAGACGAAATCGATCTCCGGGCTGCCGAAGAACCCGGGGCACATCAACTGGACCGGCGTCACGATCTCGTGAAAGTGGCTATCTGATGGCAGTTCTGGTTTTCGAGAACCGATCCACGGACGTCGTGGTGCGGGCCCGGCGGGTGGCCGGGCGGGTCCTGGTCACCCTGGCCCAGTCGGTGGCGATCTTCGTCCCGGTGTTCCTGGTGGCGACCTTCGTGACCTTCGCGCTGCGGGCGATCAGCGGTCTCTCACCGGCCCGGATGCAGCTGGGTGAGCAGGCCACGCCGGACGCGATCGCCCGGGTCGAGGCCGAGTGGGGCCTGAACCGGCCGTTCCTGGCCCAGTACTGGACCTGGCTGACCGACATGCTGCACGGCAACCTGGGCACCAGCTGGTCCAACGGGGCGAGCGTGTCCGAGTTGATCGGGATGGGGCTGGGGATCAGCCTCTCGGTGGCCGCGCTCGCCCTGGTGATCGGGATCGTCCTCGGGTTCGGCTTCGGCGCCCTGGCCGCGGTGAAGCACACCACCTGGATCGACCGGGTGATCACCGCGGTGATGACGGTGATGTCGGTGATGCCGGCCTTCGTCGTCGGCATCGTGCTGGTCTCGGTGTTCGCGGTGAGCTTCGGCTGGTTCCCGGCCTCCGGCTACGTGCCCTTCGAAGTCGGTCTGTGGCCGTGGCTCTCGCACATCCTGTTGCCCGCTCTGGCCCTGAGTTTCGACACCGTCGCGGATGTCGCCCGGCAGCTGAGATCCGGGCTGATCGCGGCGCAGCAGGAGAACTACGTCACCGGGGCGCTGGTGCGGGGTCTCAGTCCGCGCCGGATCTTCCTCCGGCACGTGCTGCGCAACGGGGCGGGCCCGACCCTGGCGGTGCTCGGGCTGAAGTTCCCGGCCCTGATCGGCGGGGCCGTGGTTACCGAACAGATCTTCGGACTGCAGGGTTTCGGCCGGTTCGCCAACGACTCGGCCCAGGCCGGGGACGTGCCCGCGGTGCAGGGGGTGTTGGTCGTCTCGGTCGTCCTGGTGGTCGTCTTCAACCTGATCGTCAACATCGTCCTCGGCCGGCTCACCCCGGCCTCGCAGCGAGGGGTGTGAGCGTGTTCCGAAGGATATGGGCCCTGCCCACCGGAAAGATCGCCTTCGTCGTGCTCGGCCTGGTCGCGGTCCTGGCCGTCCTCGGGCCGCTGCTGGCTCCCCAGGACCCGCTCGGCGGTAGCCCGCAAACCCTGGCCGGGCCGTCCTGGGGTCATTGGCTGGGCACCGACTACCTGGGCCGCGACGTGCTCAGCCGGCTCCTGGACGGGTCGCGTACCAGCATCGTCGGCTCCCTCGAGGTGGCGCTGATGGCCCTGGCCGTCGGGGTCCTGCCGGGCATCCTGTCGGTCTACCTCGGGCGGGTTTTCGAATGGACGGCGTTGCGTCTGGTCGACACGCTGATCTCCCTACCGTTCCTGGTCTTCGCCGTGGCCGTGACCGCCCTGCTCGGAAACGGCATCACCCAGGCGATGTTCACCGTCGGCGTCTTGGTGTCACCGCTGTTCTTCCGGGTGTCGCGGGCCGCAACGCTTTCCGTGGCCCGGTCGCAGTACGTCGAAGCCGCGTTGATCTCCGGCGCGTCCTTCGGCCAGGTGGTCCGCCGGCACGTCTGGGCCAAGGTGCTGCCACCGATCGGCGTGGCCCTGGCCCAGACCATCGGCGTCGGCTTCGTCGTGGTGTCCAGCCTGACCTTCCTCGGGGTGGGGGTGCAGCCGCCCGCGCCGACCTGGGGTGGGCTGCTGGCCTCGGACCTCGGCTATCTGGACTACCAGCCCTGGGCTCCGGTGGTGCCGGCCCTGCTGATCATGGGCACCGTCTGGGGTTGCAACCTGCTGGCGGACGCTCTGCGGGACGTTTCCGGGCCGGCCGGGCGCGTGCTGGTCGGGGCTCGTCCCGGGGCTCGAGTGCATGATCACGAGGGCGGAACTGCATGATCGCGGGGGCGGAACTGCATGATCACGGGGGTAAAAGTCCATGATCACGGGGGCGGAAGTGCATGATCACGAGGAGGTTCGATGAGGGACGCGGTGCTTTCGCTGCGGGATGTCCGGATCACCAATCGGCAGAACGGCCAGGAACTCGTGCACGGGATCAGTTTTGATCTGCGACCCGGGGGAGTGGTCGGGATCGTCGGGGAGTCCGGCAGCGGCAAGACGCTGACCTGCCGGGCCGCTCTGGGTATCCTGCCCACGGGTTTCGGGGTCTCGGCCGGGTCGGTCTCGATTGCCGGCTCGGACATCGCGGGTCTTTCGGTGAAGCAATGGACGCAGCTGCGGGGCACGACGATCAGTGCGGTGTTCCAGGATCCGGCGTCCTACCTCAACCCCTCGCTCACGATCGGCGCCCAGATCTCCGAGGTGCTGCGGGTCAAGGCCGGGATGCGCCGGCGCCAGGCCCGCAGCCGTTCGCTGGAACTGCTGGCGGCGGTGCATCTTCGCAATCCGCACCTGGTCTACGACCAGTACCCGCACCAGCTCTCCGGCGGTATGCAGCAGCGGGTGCTGATCGCCACGGCCATCTCGCTGGGCCCGAAGATCCTGATCGCCGACGAGGCCACCACTGCGCTGGACGTCACCGTGCAGGCCGAGATCCTTGACCTGCTGGCCGATCTGCGCGAGGGCACCGGCCTGGCGCTGGTGGTGGTCTCGCACGACCTCGCGGTGGTGGCCCAGCTCTGCGAGGAGGTCCTGGTGATGCGTTCGGGGGAGGTGGTCGAGCAGGGCCCGACGAAGCAGGTGCTGCACGAGCCCCGGCACGAGTACACCCAGCTGCTGATCGCCGAGCACGAGCAGTACGGGCTGGACCGGTTCCTGGACTCGGCCGTGAAGGAGCCCGCAGATGTCTGAGAATGTGCTCGCGATAGAGCATCTCGAGGTGCACTACGGTCACCATCACGCCCTGCGGGGAGTCTCGCTGGACGTGGCGCCCGGCGAGGCCGTCGGCCTGATCGGGGAGACCGGCTCCGGCAAGTCCACCCTCGCGCGATCGGTGCTCGGCCTGGTCCGGCCCACCGCGGGCCAGATCCGGATCGTTGGTGAGGACGTTGCGGGCCACTCCCAGAGGCAGTGGCGCGCCTTCCGGCGGCGCGGGTTAGTGCAGTACGTCTTCCAGGACCCGCTGCGCAGCCTGGACCCCGACCTGACCATCGAGCAGTCACTGATCGAGCCGCTGTTGCTGCGCGGTGACTCCCGGGCGTCGGCGCTGGAAACCGGCCGGGGCCAGCTGGAACGGGTGAATCTCGAGCCGGACCTGCTCACGCGGGTACCCGGCGAACTGTCCGGCGGCCAGCGTCAGCGGGTCGCCGTGGCCCGGGCCCTGGTGGTCCAGCCGACCCTGATCATCCTGGACGAGCCGGTCTCGGCGCTGGACGCGGCCAACCGGGTGCAGATCCTGCAGATCATCAAGGACCTGCGCGACGGCGGGACCGCCCTGGTGTTCATCTCGCACGACCTCGGCTCGGTGGCCGGCGTCGCCGACCGGGTGGCCGTGCTCTACCAAGGCGAACTGGTCGAGACCGGTCCGACCGCGAACGTCCTTCGTTCACCTCAACATCCCTACACCCGGCTGCTGCTCGGCTCGGTGCCCACCCTGCACGCGCCGCCTGCCTCCCGGGCCGAGCGGCAGGCCTTGCGGGCTCAACTCGTCTCTTGAAGGGAACCTGATGACGCGCACGCTTCACCTCGCCGTCGCCGCCTACGGTGTGGGCGGTCCCGGGCAACACGGTCTGTGGAAGGACCCGCGGGTCCCGAAGAACGCCAGCATCGACATCCAGTACTACATCCGCCAGGCCCAGATCGCCGAGCAGGCGCTGTTCGATGCGTATTTCATCGTCGACAGCCAGTTCATCACCGCGGACTACCCCTCGCACTACCTCAACCGGCTGGAACCGCTCACCCTGCTCTCGGCGGTCGCCACGCACACCAGCCGGATCGGCCTGGTCGCCACCGCGAGTTCGACCTACAACTCCCCGTTCAACCTGGCCCGCCGTTTCGCCTCGCTCGACCAGATCAGCGGGGGCAGGGCGGCCTGGAACGTGGTCACCAGCTTCGACACCGGCACCTCACGCAACTACGGCCTGGACGAGCACCTCGACTACGCCACCCGCTACGGCCGTGCGCTGGAGGCCGTCCAGGTCGTGCGGGGGCTGTGGGACTCCTACGAGGACGACGCGTTCCCGGCCGATCTGGACCGGAACGTCTTCCTGGATCCCGAAAAGCTGCACGCCCTGGACCATCGCGGCGAGCACTTCTCCGTCGCCGGGCCGCTGAACCTGTCCCGATCGCCCCAGGGCCAGCCGGTCATCTTCCAGGCGGGCGTCTCCGAGGAGGGCCGCAACCTCGCCGCGCAGGTGGCCGAGGGCATTTACGCGCCGGGAGGGTCGCAGGCCGAGGCCCAGGCCTACTTCCGCGACATCAAGCGCCGGGCCGAGGCGGCCGGTCGCGACCCGGAGCACGTGCTGATCTTCACCGGTGCCACCCCGGTCGTCGCTTCGACGGACGAGGAAGCCTATCGCCGCTCGCGGGAGATCTACGAGGAGGACAACGACTTCGACCGCAAGCTTGGCTTCCTCGGGCGCAGCTTCGGCGCCTACGACTTCAGCCGGCACGATCTGGACGCGCCCTTCCCCGACGTGGCGCACCTGGCTGAGAAGGGTGGACGCACGGCGGGGCAGGCGATCGTGGAGAAGGCGCGTTCGGGTGGGCTCTCGTTGCGTCAGGTGGTGGAGACGCTGACCGAATACAAGCCCTCCCCGTTCACCGGTACCCCGGAAACGGTCGCGGACGCGATCGAGGACTGGTTCGTCACCGGTGCGGCCGACGGGCTGAACCTGCGCTTCCGGACGCTGGAGGACCTGGAGCGCTTCGCCGGTGACGTGGTGCCGGTGCTGCAACAGCGCGGGCTGTTCCGGAAGGAGTACGAGGCCGAGACGCTGCGGGGCCATCTGGGTCTGCCCATCCCGCAAAACCGGCACACGGCGGCCCGGGAAGGAGCTCGCTCATGAGCATCGATCTTTCGCTGACCAACGGCCGCGACGTCCACGTCGTCCCCTTTCCCACCGATACTCCGCCCGCCGAGGTCGACGTCCTGATCGTCGGCGCCGGGCCGGTCGGCCTCTCCGCCGCGATCGAACTGCGCGGCCGGGGCGTCAACGTGGCGGTGATCGACAAGGCCACCGAGGCCACCCTCGTCCGGGCCGGGGCCATGGGCCACACCCCGCGCGTGGTCGAGCACTTCCGGCGCTGGGGTCTGCTGCAGCGGATCCGGGAGGAGTGGACGTTCCCGCCGGAATGGAACCGCGGCATCCGGCTGGTCACCTCGCTGACCGGACACGACCTGGGCCCCGATCCGGTGTACGGGCGTTCTGGGGGCGATCGGCCGAGCGTGGAGGAGGCTCTTCGCCGTCCCCAGTCGGCTCTGCAGAAGGTTTTCCTGGACCGGCTGGCCGAACTTGGGGTCCCGGTCTCCGGCGGGTGGGAACTACGCTCGCTGAACGAGACCGGGGACGTGGTCTCCACGGTGGTCAGTTCCGGCGACGAGGCCATCGTGGTCCGGGCGAAGTACGTGCTCGGGGCCGACGGCAACCGCAGCACCGTGCGCACCCTGGCCGGGATCCAGCGCGACGGCGAACGGGCGCCGGAGAAGCGGTACCGGCTGATCGTCCGCACCGGCGACATCTCGGACCGGGTCGGTCCCGCTCCCAGCGGCGTGAACATCGTCTTCAATCATTCCTCGTCCGGGTTCCTGGCCGCGGTCAGCCACCGGGACTGGCGGGTCTACGCCGGCCCGTTCCCGCTGGAGCACGAGCCGACCGAGGAGGAGCTTCTGGCCACCGCCCGCTCGGCCTTCGGGTTCGACCTGGACCTCGAACTGATCTCCGCCACCACGTATTACGATTCCAGCCGGCTGGCCCAGGCCTTCCGCCGGGGCCGGGTGCTGCTGGCGGGGGACGCGGCGCACGTGCGGACGCCGGGTGGGAACCTGGGGGAGGGATTCGGGGACGTCGTCAACCTCGGCTGGAAACTGGCTGCGGTCCTGCGGAACCAGGCGTCGCCAGCCCTGCTGGACTCCTACGACGAGGAACGCCGACGGCACAACTGGCGGATCGCCGACCACGCCCTCGAACGCTCCCGCCGCAGTCGCGAGCGCCTGGCCGAGCTACGGGCCGAGGGGATTCCGGACGACGCCGACTCCAGCGCCTGGGCGGCCGAGCGCCGCGAGAAGATCCGGGCCCGGCTGGCGGCGGACTCGGTGGTGGCGCCGGGAGTCACCTTCGACGAGCGCTACGACCAGTCGCCGGCGATCTGGTACGAACCGGGCCAGATCGACGAGGAGCCGGCCTGGGCACCGGACGTCTACCGGGATGATGCGCGGCCGGGGCACCGGGCGCCGAACGGGCTGGTGGATCCCTACGGCAGCACGCTCTACGACCGGATCGGCTCCGGCTTCGCGCTGGTCTCGACCGGCTCCGACCGGGCCCTGGAGGCCTCCTTCGCCGCGGCGGCCGGGGAGCGCGGGCTGGCCCTGGCGGTGATCCACCTGCACGATGTCCCGGCCGGTGCGCACTACCGGGACGCGGCGTACTACCTGGTGCGCCCCGACCAGCACGTGGCCTGGCGCGGTTTCGCGGTGCCGGAGGGAGGAGCCGCGGCAGTGCTGGACCGGGTGCTAGGCGCCTGACGCGTCTGAGGCTCCTTGGGCGCGTGGATTGCTTGAGGCTCGGCGTTCCCGGTTGGCCGAGATCAGCTCGTCCAGGGACTCCAGGGTCTTGCGCAACCCGGCCATGTGCGTCACCAATTTGTCCCGTTCCTCCACCAGCCGGGCGAAGGCGGCATCACTGGTCGCCTCGCTCGGCGACTCCAGGCAGGGCAGGACACTGAGGATGGTCTGGCTGGACAGCCCGGCCGCGTAGAGCCGCTGCAGGTATTCGACCCGGTCGATCTCGTGCTCGGTGTAGTGCCGGTGCCCGCCGGAACTGCGCTCGCTGTCCAGCAGACCCTGCTCCTCGTAGTACCTCAGCGAGCGCACGCTGACCCCGGTGCGCTCCGCCAGCTCGCCGATCCGCATCCGGAGGCTCCTTCGTGGGGTGGGTCACAGACAGTTGAATCTCACATCCGTGTGAGAATTTAGCGTAGCGGCATGACCAGTTCCCGCACCATCATCATCACCGGCGCCAGCGACGGGATCGGGGCCGCCGCGGCCCGTCGGCTCCGTTCCCGGGGCGAAAATGTCGTCGTTGTCGGGCGATCCCCGCAGAAGACGGCCGAGATTGCCGCTGCCCTCGGCGTTCCCTACCACCTGGCGGATTTCGCTGATCTGGCGCAGGTGCGCCGTCTGGCCGGCGAGCTGAACGATGCCTATCCGCGCATCGACGTTCTGGCCAACAACGTCGGCCAGAACTTCCGGCACCTGACCACCGGCGACGGATTCGAGATGTCCATGCAGGTGAACCATCTCGCGCCCTTCCTGCTGACCACCCTGCTGCTGCCCCGGCTACTGGCCTCCAAGGCGACATTGGTGCAGACCTCCAGCGAAGCGTCCCGGATCTTCGGCAAGCTGGATCTGGATGACCTGAACAACGAGCGGAAGTGGACCGCCGACAAGGCCTACGGCGACAGCAAGATCGCCAATATCCTGTTCACGAAGGAGCTGCACCGGCGCTACTACGCGCAGGGCCTCAACGCGGTCAGCTTCCACCCCGACACGGTGGCCACGAACATGGGGCACGACACCAGCAGCCCGACCCGGTTCCTGTGGCAGACCCGTCTGGGACGTTTGTTCCTGGCCCAGCCGGACAGCGGGGGCCAGCGGCTGACCTGGTTCATCGACGGTTCGCCCGGGGTGGACTGGCAGCCGGGGGAGTACTACGTGGTCGACAAGCTGCCGTCGAAGACCAACCCGCAGATCTTCGACGCGCGGCTGGCCCAGGAGCTGTGGACGCTGAGTGAGACCTTGGTGGCGACCGCCAACCGGTGATCCGTCTTCAGGCGGTACGCGGTAACCGCTTGCGCGTCAGACGTCCTCGGCATCCGCAGATTGCCGAGGACGCTGAGGTTTGCCCTACAGAAGACCGGTCGCCGCGCTCAGGAACTGCTCCGGCTGCTCCAGATGGCCGAAATGGCCGCTCTCCTCGAGGATCACCAGACGCGAACCGGCGATACCGTCATGCAGGGCGTGGGCCCAGCGGGGCCCGCAGATGAAATCGTGCCGGCCGGTCAGCACCACGGTGCGCGCTGTGATCCGGGCCAGATCGCTCCGGTAGTCGATGGTTCTCGTCTCGAACCGGGCGGGCCAGCAGCGGACGGCCTCCTGCAGAGGCTTGAACTCGGCTCGGCGGCCCCAGAAGTCGGCGAAGTAGATCGGGAGCGAGCGGCGCAACAGCGCGGTCAGATCGGTTGCGCTCAGACCGGTCTCGTCGGTCCTTACCGCCGCGACGACGTCGATAGTTGCGGGGATGTCGGGGTGACGCTTCGGGTAGGCGAGGGTATTGACGTCCACGTCGTGCCAGAACGCGTCGGTGGTCTCGGGCGAGGTGCTGTAGAGCAGGAGTCCGGCGACGCGATCGGGGTGCCGGACGGCGTAGCGGATGGCGACGAAACCACCGTGGGAGTGCCCGAGCAGGTGCACCTGAGGCACGCCGAGGTGCTCGACCAAAGCGTGAACGAAGTCCACGTAGGTGTCGACGTACGTCGCGTGGGCCGGCAGCGGCCCGGAGTGCCCGGTGCCGGGCGGCTCCGGGTAGACCATGGTGAAGTGTTCCTCCAGCGGGGCGAACCGCAGGTAGGCGTAGTCGACGCCGGGACCGCCGGAGTGGGCGATCATCGCGGGGCCCTGACCCGCGACGTGGTAGACGTAGCGGGTCCCGTCGACGGTCACGGTGTGGGTTCCCGCGCTGAGATTGGTCATGTTCCGACCCTGACAAGGCGGGATTGACGGACGATTGCGGACCGGGTGACGGACCGGACGACTTGCGTCGCGCCAAGTGACCGCGTCCGGCCGCCAGGTACAGCCCATCGGTCCGGTCTGAACTACCAGTGGACCGTGGGGGCGAATCGGGTCAAGTCGTTTTCCAGCGGGGTTCGGCACTGTGGATCGTGCTGACCGCTCTGGGAAGGAAGTACATGCATCTGCGGGCACGGTCGTCCTCCACGGTTCTCCGTCTGTACCCGGAGGACTTCGACCTCAACGGCCTGGTCCACCATCCGCGGTACCTGTTGCTGGTAGAACGCGCGCTGGTCGATCTGTGGGAGGAACTCGGATACCCGGCGGGGGACGAGGATCTGCGGCAGTACCTGCGGGTGATCCTGGCCGACTACCACTCGCCGGTCACCTGGCGGCGTGAGCTCACCGTCGATCTTTGGACCGTGAGGGTGGGCCGGACCAGCGTGACCTACGGGTTCGCGATTCACTCGGGAGACCCGGAGCAGCCCCACGTCAGCGGCAAGCGCGTCGCCGTCAAGGTCAACCCGGCCACCGGTCGCCCCGCCCCGTGGGGCGACCGGATGCGCGAGGACCTGCTGAGCCTGACGCGCTTCCCGATCGGCAACAACGATGATCAGTGAACGGCCCGCAGGCTCCGCCCCCGGACTTCGGTTCTCGGTGCTCGGTCCGGTGCGGGCCTGGTCGGACGGCATGGAGATCGACCTCGGCACGCCGCAGAGCCGGCTCACCCTGGCTGTTCTGCTGCTGCGCGGCGGCAGCGTGCTGGTGGACGAACTGGTGCAGGCGCTGTGGCCGTCCGACCCACCGCGGTCGGCGGTGCCGGGAGTGCGCACCTTCGTCTCGCGGCTGCGCCGGAGCCTGGCCGAGGCCGGTCACGCCGAGGTGATCCAGGCCGTTCCCGGGGGTTACCGGATGGCCGTGGTCGAGGAGATCGTGGATACCGGCGTGCTGCGGGCGGAGATCGAGCGGGCAGCCCTGGAGCAGGAGGCCGGAGACCTGGGGGCGGCCGCGGGCGCACTTCGGCGGGGTCTGGCCCAGTGGCAGGGAACCCCGCTGGGCGACCTGGACGGGCACTTCGCCGAGGGGCATCGGGCGCTGCTGCACCGGTTGCGCCTGTCCGCGCTGGAACAGCTGGCCCTGATCGAATTCCGGAGGGGCCGGCCCGCAGCCGTGGTCTCGACCCTGACTACGGTGATCGACGAGTACCCGTTCGACGAGCGGCTGCGGGAGCTGCTGATGCTGGGCCTCTGGCGGGCCGGGCAGCAGGCCGACGCGCTGGACCTCTACACACGCACCCGGCGCCTGCTCAACGACGAGCTCGGGATCGGGCCCGGAGCCGCCCTGCAACGCGTCCATCAGCAGATTCTGGCCAGTGCCCCGGTGCTGTCGGCGGCCCCGGCCCGGCAGTTGCCCGCTGATCTGCCCGACCTGACCGGCCGCCGGCAGGAGGCCGAGGAGATGGCCGAAAGGCTGATCAACCCCGAACCTCAACAGATTTCGACGATCGGCCTCACCGGTCTGACCGGCACCGGCAAGACCGCGCTGGCCGTGCACGTCGGACATGCCGTCAGCGAGCACTTCCCGGACGGGCAGATCTTCGTGCCGATGCGGGACGAGCGGGACCGCCCGCTGGACCCCTTCGACCTGCTGTCGTTCCTGCTGATTTCGGCCGGCTCCGCGTCTGCCGATTTGCCGGCCACCCTGCCGCAGCGGGCCGCGGCCTGGCGCAGCGTGCTGGCCAATCGGCGGATGCTGGTGATCCTGGACGACGCCCAGAGCCGGGACCAGGTGAGCTGGCTGCTGCCCGGCGGCGTCGGCTCGGCGGTGATCGTCACCAGCCAGCGCCGACTGGACGATCCGGCGATCGGCCTCTGGCTGATGCTGGAGCCGTTGCCGACCGGCGCGGCCGTCGAGCTCGTGCGGCGGATCGTGTCCGACGAGCGGGTGGAGCGGGATCTGCGAGGGGCCGAGCGGCTGGTGACCTCGCTGTCCGGCCTGCCCTCGCTGATCCGGTGTGCCGGCCTGGCCCTGCAGGCCCGCCCCCATCTGCCGCTCGACGCGGAAGTGGCCATCAGATGGCCGGTTCCGACGGGTGGGCAGGGGGTGCTGAGCGGACCGGCTACGGCCTTCCGGCGAAGCTACGGGCGGCTGCCGCCGAGACTGGCCCGGGCGTTGCGCTTGCTGTCGCTGGTCGATGGAGGATGCCTGACCGCGGCTTTGGCGGGCGCCGTGATGGACGTGGCCGAGCAGGAGGCGCAAGACCTGCTGGAGGAGTTGGCCGATCGTCATTTCCTGATCCTCCAGCCACTGTCCGGGCAGCCACCCGTCTACGAATATCCCATCATCGTAAGGCAATTTGCCAATGCTCAGGCACTCGCGGTGGACGGAGGGACGGCGTGCGCGGAGGCGGCCCGGCGCCTGCGCAGATGGCAGGCGAAGCGGCGGAACCGGCCGATCAGATTGCTGAGCGCGTGAAAGCGGCTCACATGACCACTCCGACGGACAGGAATCAGACATGACATATGTCGGCAGGCACCGGGTTGCCCGCCCCCTGCTGGTGCGCCGACCCATTCTCGGCGGGGTGGCCGCGGTGGTGTTCGTGGCCGTGCCTACCCTGGTCGTGACCGGGCCGCTCAAAAGCTCTTCGCCCGGTCGTGACTCAGCCGGTTCGGTGCTCTCGGAGAGTCCGCTTCTGGCCTCTACGCCGGGCCGGGAGGGCGCGTCGGTCACTACGACGAGCCGGATCGCGCCGTCTTCTGCTCATCAGTCTTCGGCGCCTCAATTTCGGCAACGGCTGAACCGCCGGCGAATCCGGCGACCAACCCAGCCACGATCAAGACGTCCACGAAGCCGGTCACCACCAAGCCGACAACGTCCACCACCACGTCCATCACCAAGCCCACCACCAAACCGACCAGCACCAAACCGACGACCACCAAGCCCACCACCACCAAGCCCACCACGACGAAGCCGACGACCACCAAGCCCACGACCACGAAGCCGACCACGACGAAACCGCCCACCACGACGAAACCGCCGAGCACGACGGAAGAGCCGACCACCACGGAGCCGGAAGACCCGACAACCGATCCGGGCGAGTCGACCAGCGAAACCGTCAGCATGCCGCCCGCCGAGACTCCGACCGCCACCGGTTCACCCACGGACGCCTGACCATTTCCCTTCGGCGGGACGGTGATCAGTGCTGGTGACTGCCCTGCCGCAGACGGACGATCGCGTGGTGGGCCCGGGACTTGACCGTGCCCGGCGGTACTCCCAGCACCCGCGCGGTCTCGGTCTGGGTTCGGCCCAGCACGTAGAGGTGCAGCAGGGTTTCGCGGTGGTGGGCCGGAAGCGGGCGCAGGATGGTCACCAGGTGGTGATTGTTGAGCACGGCCTCGAACTCGTCCTCGACCCGCGCGTCCGGCAGGTCCAGCGAACGCGCCTCCATCGACTCGTGCGGGCGCTGGGACTGCCGGCGCAGCGAGTCGATGGCCAAGTTGCGGGCGACCAGGTACAGCCAGGGCCGGATCCGGCCCTGGATCCGGGTGCGGTGCTGCCAGGCGCGCAGGAACGTCTCCTGCACGATGTCCTCGCCCCGCCCCACATCGCCCTTCAGGATCCGGATCACGTAGGCGTGCAGGGCGTTGCTGTGCTCTTCGACCAGGGCCCGGGCGAACTCGTCCTCGGACTCGGTTCCGGGACGGACGTCGGTGGGGAAGGACGGGTTCGAGGTCACCCTCACCACGGTGCCCGGCCGGTGTAGACGTTCGATTGCTACGGCCCGAGCCCGCGGCGCAATCGGACGTCAATGTCGGCCGGGCACAGTGGGCCGGTGGATTTCGTACCGAGTGTAGGAACAGAGGGGTCGCCTGGCCAGGGCGGGAAACACCCGGAGCCGGCCGATCCCGGGCATCCGGTTGAGCAGGTCGAGCAGGTTGAGCCGGAGGAGGTACCGGTCCGGAAGACCAACCCGGACGAGGGGAACGAGCAGGACGAGGTGACGGACGGCTATGACGCCTTCGTCGCGCTCCTGGATCGGCGGGTGACCGAGGCCTACCCCGGGGCCCAGTCGGAGCCAACGCCAGATTCGGAACGGGACGAGCCGAGTGTGACGGCCCCGATTCCGGTCGCCAAGGGCGGACGGAGTCCCGAACCGCGCCGCATCGCAGTCATTGCCGGGTGCGTGGCCCTGGTCCTCGGTCTGGTTGCCGCCGGGTTCGCTCTGGGCCAGCCGAAGGGCGAAAAGAATCAGGGCAGTCCCGGAGCGGCCGCCCTGACCCCGAGCGACGGCCAGTCGCCTGCGCCCTCCGGGGACAGTCAGGTCCTGACCTCGGCCTCACCGACGCAGAAGCCGGCCAAACACGACGGCAAGCCCAAGAAGGACGGCGAAAAGGCTGATCCGACCGAAGGTCCGAAGGGTAAGCCCAAGAGCGGCGCCAAGGCGAGCGCGAAACCGGCCGGGGCCCAGTCCGAGGACGCGACGAGCCCGTCGAAGGCCTCGAGCGGGCCGGTGACCTCGCAGGCGGCCACGGAGACCACCACCGTCACCACGGTCGGGGTGATCCGGAACCTGATGACCAGTTTCTGCGTGGATCTGCCGACCCGGGATGCAGTGGGGACGGGGGCCGCAGTCAAGCAGTACACCTGCAGCTCCGGGAGTTCCGACAACCAGGAGTACCAGACCGTCGCTCAGGCGGACGGCACCTTCTTGCTGCGCAACGCCAAGTCGCAGGTGTGCCTGGACCTCAGCGGGCCGGGTTCGGTGGCCACCGGGAGCGCGGTCACCACCGGTACCTGCCTGATCGGTAGCCAGGACAACCAGATGTGGCGCCGGCAGTACGTCGGCAACGGCTTCTTCCTGGTTCACGTGAAGAGCGGTCTGTGCCTGAACGTCTCGAACCCGAACGGGGTCGACAACAAGGTGCTGGGCCTGAACATCACGCTCTTCACCTGTTCATCCACGGACGACCACGTCTGGCAGTTCGGCTGATCGTGAACGCCGAAAAGGGAGCCGGACGGAGATTCTCGTCCGGCCCCCTTTTCGGGCGATGCCTACTCGATACCGCAACCCGGGCTGGGTGCGTCCACCGAGAGCGGGCTACCGGCGGGATCGACGTACAGTACGTCGAGAACCACGTCGGTGGAGCCCTCGTTGCGCCCGATGTGGACGTGGTCGGCCCCACTCGGCTCGGTCAGGTAGGCCCCCTGACGGTAACGGCCGTCGACCTTGCAGTCGTCGTCGTAGTGGGTCAGCGTGCCGTGCTTGACCACCGCGTACAGGGTGCCGTTGTGGTAGTGCCACCCGGTGCCCTGGTGGGCGGGGATGGTGATTTCCCGCATGATGTAATCCGTCTTGCCCACGGTCTTCTGCCAGAGGATGACTCCGGAGACGCCCGGTCCGGCCGGGGTGGCCTGGGCTCCGGCGGCCCCGGTCAGGCCGATACCGGCGGCCAGGCTGACCACCAGGGCGGCGCGACGGGCATAGTTCTTCTTGAGCACGAACGGGTTTCCTCTCAGGGACGGGCAGATGCACCTCCGACCGGCCCCTTCGGCATCGCGGGAGGGGAAGCGTGCGCAAGGGGGCCGACCGGCGGCATCACCTATCGTCCGCCGGCGCAGTGAAAGAATTGTGGAGAGCGACTTCACGGTGCATCGGGATCCGCACCGAGAAGGTCGTTCCCCGTCCGGGTGTGCTGTCCACGGTGATCGTGCCGTGGTGCAGATCGGTGATCTGCCGGGCGACCGCCAGCCCGAGCCCGCTGCCGCCGCTGGCCCGGGTGCGGGACTCGTCCGCGCGCCAGAACCGGTCGAACACCCGAGAGAGGTTGTCCGGTGCGATCCCGATCCCGGTGTCGGTGACCGTCAGCGTCATCACGTCGTGTTCGCAAGCACTGTGCAGGGTGACCCGGCCGCCGCGCGGTGTGTACCGGATGCCGTTGGAGACCAGATTGCCGATCAGCTGGCGCAGGCGCACCGGATCGGCGGTGAGCTCGGTCTCGCCGTGCGTCCGCACGCTCAGGGTGACGCCGGCGGTCTCCGCGGCGTTGCGGTGGACTTCCAGTACCTGGGCCAGCAGGTCCGGCAGATCCACGGTTTCGGTGTGCATCCGCAGCGTGCCGGCGTCGGCCGCGGCGAGGTCGGCCAGATCGTCGATGATGTGGTGCAGGTGCATCGTCTCGTCGTGCAGCAGGTCCACCAGCTGCCGGTCGGTGTCGGCCAGCCCGTCCTGGGCGGCCTCCAGCCAGCCGCGCATGGTGGTGATGGGATTGCGCAGCTCATGGGCCACGTCGCCGACCATCGCCCGGCGTAGGGCCTCGGCCCGGTCGCGTCGGGCCCGGGCCTGGTTGAGGGCCTCGGCCAGGTAACCGAACTCGTCGCGGGAGGAGATCACGATGGGCCCGGGCCCGGCCGCGCCCTCGGTGAGGGTGTGCAGCCG
This sequence comes from Kineosporia aurantiaca JCM 3230, assembly GCA_000719025.1. Lineage (GTDB taxonomy): Bacteria > Actinomycetota > Actinomycetes > Actinomycetales > Kineosporiaceae > Kineosporia > Kineosporia aurantiaca. The sequence continues at coordinate 43,883 of JODP01000004.1, read as the reverse complement.
GCGTACCATCTGCCGTCCGAGCAGCACGGTGATCAGGACGACGAACAGCAGGACGCCACCGGTCACGCCGACGATGCGGCGCACGTTGTCGCGGGACAGGACGAAGGCGGTTCCGGTCAGCCCGGTGTCCGGATCGGTGACGAAGAGCTGCACCGCGGGCGCGGCATAGGGGCGCAACTGCTTGCGCCGGGCTTCTTGCAGGCAGGTTCGGCCCTCCGCCGTGGTGGGCCCGGAGTACCAGTTCTTCTGATCCGTTACCACACTCGCGGCGGTGGTGATGCGCGGAACCGTGACGGGCGAGCGCGGGGAGACGCCCAGGCAGCTCGACACCAGGCGGCCGAGTTTCCGCAGGGCCTGGGCCTCGGTCTGGGTGACGGTGCTGGGGAAGCGGTTGCGGCAGGCGGCCAGCTCCTCGGGCGAACCCTTGGACTCGGGCAGGGACCGGCCGTTCCGGCTGGTGACGATCTTGCCTGGGTTCCCGGTCTCGGGGAGGCAGCGCAGCACCGATACCGCCTCCAGGTAGCTCTGGTGGCTCTCGGCCCGGGTGAGCCGGTAGGGGCCCACCACCCGGGCGTCGATCGTGCTGGTGCCACCGGTCAGGGTCAGGTCCAGGTCGAGCGGGTCGACGGTGGCCGAGGGATTCGCCGAAGCGAGCGAGGGGCCGGGGGAGGACTCGGCCAGGACCCGGCGGTCGTCGTCGGTCAGGGTGATCCGCTGCCTGAGCTTACGGGCTTGTTCGCTGAGGAGCGGGGAGACCCCGGACCAGTCCCGATGGGTGGCCGCGTAGCCGATCAGGGCGTCGTACAGCACCTTCTCGTCGGTCAGGGAACGCCCCTGCGCCTGACGGATCGCCTGGGTCGCGGTGCGGGTGGCCAGCCAGGCGGTGGTGGCCACGGCCAGCAGGGTGATCAGGATCGCCGTCACCAGTAGGCGGGTCACCAGGCTTCGGTGTCGGGGAACTCGGCGGCGGCTCACGGTTTCCCGGCGGCCAGGCGGTACCCGACGCCGAAAACGGTGAGTAGGTACTGCGGCCGGCGTGGGTTCTCCTCGAGTTTGCGGCGCAGGTTCATCACGTGGAAGTCGATGGTGCGCTCGGTGGAGTCGCGGTCCAGGCCGCGGGTGTGGACCAGGAGCTGCGACCGGCTCAGGACCCGTCCAGGACGCCGGGCCAGCGCGCTGAGGATGGCCAGTTCTCCCGGCGTGCAGTTGATCTGGAGGCCGTTCAGGGTGACCTCGTGCTGGTCCGGGCTCACCGTCAGGGCACCCACCCGGTAGGCCGGGAGTTCGTCCTGGTCGGTCGTTGCGGTGCGGCGCAGCAGGGTCCGGACCCGGGCCATGAACTCCCGGGGGCTGTAGGGCTTGGTCAGGTAGTCGTCGGCCCCCGCGTCCAGACCCACCACCCGGTCGTCCACCGTGGACAGGGCGGTGAGCATGAGGATCGGCAGACGCGATTCCTCCCGCAGGGTCCGGCAGACCGTGAGACCGTCCGGCCCGGGCATCATCACGTCCAGCACCAGCAGGTCGGGAGCATTCGCCCGGGCCTGCTCGAGGGCGCTCCTCCCGTCGTGCACGAGCGTCGCCGAGTGACCTTCGGCCACCAGGTAGCGGCGCAGCGTCTCGGCCTGCCGGGTGTCGTCCTCAGCTACCAGTACCCGTCCCACCGGGCTGATGCTAAACGGTTTCCGGGTCCGAACCCCGATCCGGGGCCAAATCTGACAACTTCCTCAAACGATCAGCGGGTCTGGGCGGCCACCTCACGCTCGCACTCGGGCGCGTACTTCAGGCCGAGCGTGATCGACTCGGCGTCGTTGTCCTGACCGCCGAACGAGACCCCGGCGCCGTCCTCGGAGATCTCCGCGTAGCGCACCCCCTTGCCCTTGAGGCAGTCCCGCTCTTTCTGGGCGAACTCGCGGGCCTCCGGGTTAGCCGGGTCCAGTTCCCAGGCGGGCAGGGGCAGCAGCGACTCGCAGGCGGCGTTCGCCGCGTCCGACTTCGCGTCCGGCCCCTGACCGGCGCCGCGACGGGCCAGGACGTCGGTCCCGTGCTGCTTCATGCACTTCATGTACGGCTTCTGCAGCGCCTGCTTCTCCGCCTCGGTCATGTCGATCCGCTCGCGGATCTCCTTGCCCGACGGCTTCGGTGAGCTGGCCCGGGCGGCCCCGGTTTCCAGCGTGGCGACCTTGGCCTGCGGGTCCGAGGCCGGTGCCGAAGCGGCGGTCGAAGCCGGGTCCGAGCCCGACGAGCAGGCCGAGGTGGCCAGGGTGACCAGCAGCACGAACAGGCCGATCACCGGAAAGTCATTCCTGCGCACGGAAAGCAGTCCCTTCATCCGGGCCCGGGCCGGTCCCGGGCTCCGGAACGAGGCTCGCAGGAAGGTTCTAGATCCGTGTCAGGGCGGGTCGGGCGCTTCGTCCACTGGTGATCCAGCAATGGTTCAGACCCGGCGGCCAGGCTGGTGGGATGACCGGTCCGACACTGCTCAAGGACGTTTCGTGGCTGCTCTTCGACAGCGCGCTGGAGACCGACTGGACGGCCCTGAGAATCGAGGAGCGGGTGTACGCCGCCTCGGCCCACGACGCGCACGTCCCGGCCCGCCCGGAGGACACGCTCACGCTGATCAGCCAGGGGAGTGCGGCCGCCGAGCTGTGGGACGAGACCGGCTGGTCCAACGGGGACGCCCGGACCGGGGCGGTGCTGCTGATGCCGGCCGACCGCGAGTGCCAGTTCCGCTGGCGGGTGACCAGCACCCTGCCCCTGAAGACGATCCAGGTGTTCCTGCCGCCCGCCCTGATGCGGCTCACGGCCGAGAGCCTGGGGCTGGACCTTCCGGGTTCGTCGCTGATGGTCGACCCGGTCCTGGCCAACACGGTCCGGGCGCTGGCCCGGTCGGCCCGGGACCACGGCCCCAGCGGGTACGCCGAGGTGACCGCCGCGTTTTTGGCCGCCCACGTGCTCACCCAGCTCGCCGAGAAGGAGGCCCGGGTCGGTGCGGTGCCCAAGCGCCGGCTCCTGCGGCTGTTCCGGGACGCGGTCGGGCAGCTGACCTCGATCCCGGAGTTGTGTGAGCAGGTGGGGGTCAGCGAGTTCCGGCTGACCCGGATGATGGTCGCGGTGACCGGTGAGACGCCCTGGCAGTACCTGCTGCGGCTGCGTCTGGCCGAGGCGAAGCGGCTGCTGGTGAAGACCGATCTGCGGGTCGAGGAGATCGCCTCCCGGTGCGGGTTCAAGACCGCGTCGCACTTCGCGGCCACTTTCCGGCGGATGGCCGGGGTCAGCCCGTCCCAGTGGCGTAGGTACCACTCCTGACCGTTCCCGAAAGGCGGGAAAGGCGAAAGGGGCCCCGGATGATCCGGGGCCCCTTCGGTGGGCCTGGTCAGTCCACGGCCAGCGCCGCCGCGGGCGCAGCCGCTTCGGCCGGTCGTTCGGCCGTGTAGTCCTCGACCTGGGTGGCGTCGGTGCCCTGGGGAGCGCCCAGCCGCCGCAGGATCACCGTCAGGACGAGGGTCACCAGCAGGTTGGCCAGCAGGGCCACGAACCCGACGTAGATCTGCTTGTCGGAGTCGAATCCGGCCAGGGACAGCTTGTAGGCCGAGCCGCCGAAGTGCTCCTTGCCGTTGTTGGGATTGGGGATCTGGTAGAGCATCCCGATCCCGACGGCCAGACCGGCCACCAGCCCGGAACTCAGCGCCCAGGGGTGCAGCCAGCGGGTGAAGACGCCGATCGCCACCGCCGGGAGGGTCTGCAGGATCAGCACGCCGCCGATCAGCTGCAGATCGATGGCGAACTGCGGGTCGAGGAAGAGGATCACCGCGACCGCCCCGACCTTGACCACCAGCGAGGTGATCTTGCTGACCGAGGCCTCCTGGGCCGGGCTCGCGTCGCGCTTGAGGTATTCCTTGTAGACGTTGCGGGTGAACAGGTTGGCCGCAGCGATCGACATGATCGAGGCCGGCACCAGCGCCCCGATCGCGATGGCGGCGAAGGAGATTCCGGCGAACCAGTCCGGGAACATCTTGTCGAACAGCATCGGCACGATGGTGTTGGTGTCGGCCTTGCCGTTGGAACCCACCACCGGGGCCACGCCCCAGGCCTTACCCGCCGCCAGAGCCATGTAGCCGAGCAGCGCGATCAGGCCCAGGAGGAACGTGTAGGCGGGCAGGGCCGACATGTTCTTCTTGATCGTGTCCCGGTTCTTGGCCGCCAGCACACTGGTCAGCGAGTGCGGGTAGAGGAACAGGGCGAGCGCGGAACCCAGGGCCAGGGTGATGTACTGCAGCTGGTTGTTCGCGTTCAGCACCAGCCGCCGAGCTTGTAGGGGATCACGATCACGGCGACGATGATCACCAGGTAGATCAGGGTGTCCTTGACGAACGCGATCAGCGCCGGGGCCCGCAGACCCGAACTGTACGTGTAGACGGCCAGGATCAGGAACGCGATGATGATCGGCAGGTGCCCGGTCACGCCAGTCACCTTCAGCACGGCCTGGATGCCGATCAGCTGCAGGGCGATGTACGGCATGGTGGCGACGATGCCGGTCAGAGCGACCAGCAGGGCCAGGGTGGGGGAGCCGAAGCGGCCGCGGACGAAGTCGGCCGGGGTCACGTAGCCGTGCCGGTAGCTGACCGACCAGAGCCGGGTCATGACGTAGAACACGATCGGGTACATGATGATCGTGTACGGCACGGCGTAGAAACCGATGGCCCCCGAAGCGAAGACCAGGGCCGGGACGGCGACGAACGTGTACGCGGTGTAGAGGTCGCCGCCGAGCAGGAACCAGGTGACCCAGGCGCCGAAACGACGTCCGCCCAGACCCCATTCGTCCAGGTGGTCGAGCGATTCGGCGCGGCGCCAGCGGGCCGCGACGAACCCGAGGACGGAGACGGCCGCGAACAGGGTGATGAAGATGACCAGTTCGGTGACGTGGTCGGAAGCGTTGGGCACGGCTCAGTCCTTCCGCTTCGTGCGGTTGTAGACCACCGCGGTGCAGCCGACGCCGAGCAGCACGAACGCCAGTTGCAGCCAGTAGAACAGCGGGAAGTCCAGGAACTGCGGGGTCTTGTGGTTGAACAGGGGTGTGCTCAACGGGATGATGATCGGGACCAGGAGGAGCCAGTTCCACCAACTGGCGTCCGACTGCTTACGGTCCGGCTGGTCCGGCCGGTACGGCGTTGCCATCGTTCCTTGTTTTCCTTTTCTCGTGAGACGCATCGGGCGCCGAGGGGCGGCCCGAAAGATCAGGGGAGCAGGGAGGTCACGGCCTCAAGGAAGGCCTCGGGCTCTTCCTGCTGGGCGAAGTGCCCGCTGTTCTCCAGGATCACCAGCCGGGAGCCGGGGATCCGGTCGAACAGCATCTGCGCCCAGACCGGCCCGCAGATGAAGTCGTGCCGGCCGGTGACGATCACGGTCGGTGCCTTGATCGCGGACACCTCGTCGCGGTAGTCGACGACCCGCGTGGCGAAATGCTGGGGCCACGCGTAGACACCGCCGCGCAGTTCCTCGAACTCGGGCCGACGCCGACCCCAGAAGTCGGCGAAGTAGATGGGAAGGGCCTGGCGCAGAAGGACGCTCTTCTCGTCGGCACTCATGCCGGTGTCGTCCTGCGCGAGGGCGGCCACCACCTCAGCGGTATCCGGAACATCCGGATGCCGTTGCGGATAAGCCAGAATCGCCTTCTGCACCGCGGCCGAGAATTCGGGCCCGGTCATGGGGGAGGTGCTGTAGAGGGCGAGACCCGCGACCCGGTCGGGGTACCGGAGGGCGAACCGCTGGGCCACGAATCCGCCGTGGGAATGGCCGAGCAGGTACACCTGGGGTATGTCGAGATGCTCGACCAGAGCGTAGAGGAAGTCCACGTAAGTCTCGACGTAGCTCGCCCCTTCGGGCAGCGGATCGGATTCACCGGTGCCCGGTGGCTCGGGATAGACCATGGTGAAGCGCTTTTCCAGCGCCTCCGAGCGCAGGTAGCCGGACCCGACACCGGGACCGCCCGAGTGGGCGACCATGACCGGGCCGGTCCCGGCCACGTGGTAGACGACCCGGGTGCCGGCGACCGTCACCGCCCGGGTTCCCGTACTGAGGGGGCTCATTCAAGGTCCTTCAAGATCGCTCGCAGGCCGACAGGGGGAGCGGACCGGGAAGTGACGCCCGGCCTGGTGCCCCACCGAAGAATCGCGGAGCGACATTGACAACCGATTGCCAGGCGCCGGCCTGGCCTTTCCTGGGGTCGGGGGCGACCTAGCCGCGCCCGGCGGCGTAGGCGTGTTCCGCCCGCGGATCCAGGCGCCGGGCGATGGCCCGGCCGGCGATCTGCAGCACCGGGGCCAGCCGGTCCAGGTCCTGGGCGTCCGACTCGGCCACGATCCCGATCGCGGCGATCGCCGTGCCGTGCGCGTCGAGGATCGGGGCGCCCACCGACTGGCCGACGGCTGAGAACTCCTGCACCGTGCGCGCGTACCCCTGCTCCCGCACCCGGGCCAGTTCCGAGACCAGGCCGTCGTAGGAGGTGATGGTGCGATCGGTCAGGGCCACGGCGTCGCTCAGGGCTTCCCGCACCACCTCGTCCGTGGCGTGCGCGAGCATCGCCTTGCCCACGGCGCAGGCATAGAGCGGGATGCGGTTGCCCGGCCGGCTGGTCAGTCCGGCCGTGCGGGGTTCGGACAGGCGCTCGACGAACAGCGCCGAGGAACCCTCCCGTACAGCCAGGTGGACGTTCTGGCGGGTGGTCGCGAAAACGTCCCTCAGCACCGGGAGCCCGGCAACGCGAACCTGTCGATGGACGTTCGAGAGCAGTCCCAGGTCCCAGACGCGGGGGCCGATCGTGTACTCGCGGGCGTCGGAGCGGGCCAGCGCTCCCCACTCCTGAAGCTGACCCACCAGGCGTGAGGTGGTGCTCAGGGCGAAGCCGGTGCGCCCGGCGATCTCGGTCAGGGTCAGCACGGGATGGTCCGCGTCGAAGGCCCCGAGCACGGCCAGGCCGCGTTGCAGCATGGTCTGGGGGTCGGGCCTGCGCACCATGCTTCCATGCTATGGAAGTGAGCCTGGTCAGGTGGGGTGGGGCACTCTTACGGTCCCGGCATGATGCATCTCGGTGTCAGCGTGATCGGTGTGGGTAGCCACCCCGCTGCCTGGAAACTGCGTGACCCCGGAGCACCGATGTGGTCCGACGTCGAGCACTACCTCCAGGTGGCGAGGATCGCCGAGCGCGGCCTGTTCGATGTCCTGCTGCTCGCTGACGTGCCCGAGGTCGCCCGTCCGGACAAGCGTCCGTTGCTCAGTGGCCTGGAACCGACCCTGCTGATGGCGGCGATGGCGCAGGCGACCGAGCGGCTCGGCTTCATCGGCACGGTGTCCACCACCTTCAATGAGCCGTACAACCTGGCCCGCCGCTTCGCCTCGCTGGACCACATGAGCGGCGGGCGGATGTCGATCAACGCCGTCACCACCTACAGTCCGGTCTTCGCCGCCCACTTCGGCACCCGCGACCTCCCCGCGCACGAGGTCCGCTATGCGCGGGCGGCCGAGTTCCTCGACGTGATGAACAAGTTCTGGGACAGCTGGGAGGACGACGCGGTCGTCGCCGACCCGGAGACCGGGGTGTTCGCGGACGCGACGAAGGTGCACCAGATCGAGCACGAGGGCGAATGGTTTGCGGTGAAGGGGACGCTGCCCCTACCCCGCTCGCCGCAGGGGCGTCCGGTGATTACCCAGGCCGGCGCCTCCGAGCAGGGAAGAGATCTGGCTGCCCGTTATGCCGAGATCGTGTACGCCGCTCACGTGACGCTCGAGGACGCGCAGGAGTACGCGCGTGACGTCAAGGAACGCGCTCGCCGGTATGGACGTCCGGAGGGACTGCCGAAGGTCATGATGGGGTTGTCGCCCGTGGTCGGGGTGAGCGCGGAAGCCGCCCGGGAGCGCAAGGCACGGATGGACACCCTCGCCGACCGCTCGGGTGACCTCGCCGAACTCGCCAAGCGGCTCGGTACCCACCCCTCGTCCCTTGATCTCGACGCCCCTTTGCCGGACCACGTGATCAAGGGCGTACGGACGCTGGAAACGGGCTCCCAGGGGATGGCTCAGTCGTTGGTCGACCGGGCACTGCGGGAGAACCTGACCGTGCGCGAACTCCTGGCCCGCAACGAGAAGTTCCTGACCGTCGTGGGCGATGCCCAGAACGTGGCGGATCTGATGGAGGAATGGTTCACCGCCGGCGCCGCGGACGGGTTCGTGCTCAACGTCGACCTCCTGCCCTCCGGGTTGGACAACTTCGTCGACCTCGTCGTGCCCGAACTGCGCAGGCGTGGCCTGTTCCGCGAGGCTTATGAGGGCACGACCCTGCGCGAGCACTTCGGCCTTCCCAGGCCGGAGAGCCAGTACCGCCGTGTTCCCTGATCGGTTCTCTGCTCAGAGAGCCGGCTTGACCAGGTAGACGGCGTCGCCGATGTGACCGGGCGGCATCGGGTCCGGCAGCGGGGCCAGTCGGTAGCCGCCGCGCTCGTAGAGCCGGATGTTCGCCTGGCTGCGCCGCCCGGTGAACAGCACGAACTCGCGCGTGGAGGCCGGCGCCTCGGCCTCGATCACCTTGAGCAGGGCCGAGCCCAGCCCGCGGCCGGTCAGGTCCGGGGCGACCATCAGCCGGCCGACCTGCCAACGGGTCTGCTCCGCCTCGACCCGGCCCCGGACGGCGGCGACCAGACGCCTGTGCCTGCGCACGACCAGCGTGGTCCAGGCCTGGGCCCAGGTCTGTACCTGCTCGTGGGTCTCGCGCAGGGCCGGTATGTCCGTTGTGTCGTTCAGCAGCATTTCCTGCACCCAGCAACACCTTTGCAGCACGACCAGCTCGGCCAGGTCGTCTTCCGCGAAGGGCGCCAGGCGGGAGTTCGGCAGCACGGTGGTCAGAGCATCGGGGGCGGCGACGATCATGGCACCGACTGTAGCTCCGGTGACGCCGCACGGATCGACGTATAGTGGATCGTCGGTATATGAGGAGATAGGTGCGATGAGCGTCAGGGACGAAGAACTGCTGGGCGCCGACGAACTGCTGGACGCGCTGAAGGCCCTGGCGAACCCGGTGCGGCTGCAGGTCATGGAGTGGCTGCGCAACCCGGAGGCCGAGTTCGCGGAGTACGACCCGATCGCCGATCGGGCCGAGGTCGGCGTCTGCGTCAGCCACATCCAGGGTAAGAGCGGCCTCGCGCAGTCGACGATCTCTTCCTACATGGCCACGCTCGAACGGGCCGGGCTGGTCACCTCCACCCGGGTGGGTAAGTACACCCACTACAAGCGCAACGAGGACCTGATGCGTCGGGTCGGGGAGTCGCTGAAGGGCGACCTCTGACCAACATATCGACAGATCGCGTTTTGTAGATACGATGGGCGGGTGAGCACCCATCCTTCGGCGTTGATCGTCCATGCCCACCCCGAGCCCGCCTCCTTCACCGCGGCCCAGGCCCGCGTCGCGCAGGAGTCGCTGGAGGCGCAGGGGTACACCGTCGAGTTCGTCGACCTCTATGCCCAGCACTGGGCCCCGGTCCTCGACCGGACCGAGTTCCCGCCGTTCGAGGGCTATTTCAAGCCCCAGCAGGAACAGTGGGACGCGGTGCGGGAAGGGACGCTGGCGGCGGACGTCCGGGCCGACCTGGACGCGGTGATCCGGGCGGACCTGCTGGTGCTGTCGTTCCCGCTCTGGTGGTTCTCCCTTCCCGCCATCCTCAAGGGCTGGATGGACCGGGTGTTCGCCATGGGCTCGGTCTGGGGCGGTGACGCCGGGATCTTCGAGAACGCCACCCTGGCCGGGCGACGGGCGGTGCTGCTGGCGACCACCGGTGGGTCGGCCGAAAGCTTCTCCAAGGAAGGGGCGTACGGCCACATCGACGACTTCCTCTTCCACATCAACCGCGGGATGCTGGAGTTCGTCGGCTACGACGCCCTCCGGCCGATCATCACCCACGCCCCGGCCCGGGCGGACGACGTCCAGCGCGAGCAGGCCCTGCGCGATGTGCGGCAGGCCTTCGGTACCCTCGACGCACGCCCTCTGGCGGCCACCTCGCGCACCCTGGCGCACTGAGATGGCCACCGCCGGAGCCACCCGTCAACGGCTGGCCGTGGCCGTGCTGCTGACCGCGAACTTCACCCTGGCCGTGGACTTCTCGGTGCTCAACGTCGCTCTCCCGCAGATCGGGCGCGACCTTGGCTTCAGCACCGCGGACCTCCAGTGGGTCCTCACCGCCTTCGCCCTGTGCGCCGCCGGTTTCACCCTCTTCTTCGGCCGGGTCGCCGACCTGTTCGGCCGAAAGCGCCTTTTCCTGCTCGGGATCGGCCTGCTCGGCGCCTCCTCCCTGGTGGCCGGGATCGCCAACGGGCCGGCGGTGCTCCTGTCCGCCCGGGTCGGCCAGGGCATCGCCACCGCCATGGTCACCCCGGCCGCGCTCGCGCTGCTCACCACCATGTTCGCCGAAGGCCCGGCCCGGGCCCGGGTGCTCGGGCTCAGCGGCGCGCTGATGGCGGCCGGGTTCACCACCGGCGCCGCGCTCGGCGGACTGCTGACCGGGCTGGTCAGCTGGCGATGGGCCTTCTTCATCAACGTCCTGGTCGCCGTCCTGGTCCTGGCCACCGCCCCGTACGCGCTGACCGACCGACCCTCCGGACGCCGTCCCCGCCTCGACACCCCCGGCGCGGTCACGGTCACTCTGGCCCTGGTCGCCCTCGTCTACGGCATCACCACGGCCGGTGAGAAGGGCTGGGGCAGCCTCGCCGCCGGGGGACCGATCCTGGCCGCGGCGATCCTGCTCGCGGTGTTCCTGGTCATCGAGTCCCGCGTCGCCGAACCGCTGGTCGCCCCGGCCCTCCTGCGGCGCAGCAACGTCGCCTGGGGGAACCTCGCCGGGTTGCTGGCCTTCGCGACCGAGACCTCGCTGGTCTTCCCCCTGACGCTCTATCTGCAGGAGACCCTCGACCTGGGCGCCGTGGCCGCCGGCCTGGTCTTCGCCTGGCTCGGGATCGGCACGGTCACCGGCGGGCTCATCGCGGCGCGGGTGATCGGCCGGACCAGCTCCAGGTTCGCCGTCATCATCGGCTTCGGGGTTCAGGCCGCGGCCACCCTTCCGCTCGCGTTCATCTCCGACAGCCGGACCTGGCTGATCCCACTGCTGGCCCTCACCTTCGTCGGCGGCGTGGCCAATCTGGTCGCCATCGTCGGGTACGTGGTCACGTCGACGGCGGGCGTAACTGCCGAGCAGCAGGGGCTGGCGACCGGCCTGATCACGATGAGCCAGCAGGTCGGCATCACCCTCGGAACACCGGTCATGTCCGCCCTGGTGACCGCTTTCGCCGCCGCCACCCTGCTGCCCGGGATCCAGGTCGCGATCGCCGTCAACGCCGCGGTCTGCCTCCTAGCCGCGATCGTGATCGCGCTGTTCCTGCGCCTGCCGGTGAACCGCACGCCGGCAGGAGCACCGCCCGCACGCGTTCCAGCAGATCGGTCCGGGCGCGGGTAGCGGTAACCAGGCGCAGCTGCCCCCGCCAGGTGCAGGCCCCGACGATGTGCTGACCCTGCTGCTGGTTGAGCAGGATCGGGCCCCACAGGGCGCGGATCCGCCGCGGGCCGGCATCGTCCGTCGGCTCCAGACGCCCGATGTTGGTGATCATCAGCTCGAAGCTGTTGGCCACGACCAGGGCCTGCATCACCGTGTCCCGATCCAGGCCACTGCTCCACAGCTGGGTCAGGCCGGCGACGGACCGGTCCACATCGGGCCGCTCGCGGGCCCGATGGATGGTCCGGGTGGCGAAACGGGCCGCTTCCCAGAGGCTTGCGAGATCGTCGGACGGCCAGTCGATCGAGACCTTGCCGATGTTGACGCTGAAGCTCTCGGAGTCGCCGACCAGATGCTCGAGGGCGTAGGGGACGCTGACCCGCAGGTATTCATGTCGGCCGGTGGAGGCGAGCACGGTCGCCTCGGCGGCGGCCAGCGCGCCGGTGACCGTGGTGTGCTCGGCGCGGCACCGGCGCACGAGCTCGTCGGTCTCCTCCCGGGACCAGGTGAGCGTGGAGACGAACGGCTCACCGACGTCCGCAAATTCGAATTCTCCCCGGATGAGCAGGCGGGGATCACCGGCTTCGGCCTCCCGGCCCATGGGCGGAGGGGGAAGCCGGTGGACGAGTTCGTGCTGGGCCGCGGGGATCGGCAGGGGAGAAAGGTGGTGACCGTTGAGGACGGCCACGGTCTCCTGGGCGATGGTTGCGGCGGACAGTCCGTCGGCGATGGTGTGCTCGAAGGTGAAGACCAGCGTGTCGGTGTCGACCAGGACCACCCGGGCCAGCGGCTGCGGTGTGCGGGGGAAGGCCCGGGCCAGTTCCTCGCCGGCGACCTGCGGCCAGGGGACGCCCTGGCGGGCCTGCACCTCGATGGGCTCGTCGACGTGGACGAAGACCGGGGCCTGGGAGACGACGTCCTCGGCCGTGTCCTGGATGGCATCGCTCAGGAACGGGTCATCCACGCGAAGTACCTGACGGTCACTGAGGGTTGAGGTTATTCTCACGGCCATGGGGGAGGACCTTTCGCCGCGCTGGCAGCGGTTCCTGGACGGTTTGGGTGGCGCGACCGAGCGGCGGGTGCAGGCCTGCGGCGACCGGATGGTGGAGGACGTCGCCCGGCTGGCCGGGGCCCGCCGGGCGGTGGAGGAGGCCTGGCGGGGGGCGGCCGAGCTGTTCTCGGCGCTCGACGAGTCGCTGGGCGAGCTGCACCGGTCGGCCGGGCTGAGCGCTTTCGAGGTCGATGTCCTGGCCCTGGTTCTGGGCGCCGACATCGACCCCTCGTTCGCGGTCGCGCTGGATCTGCTGCGCTCGCAGGGTAGTTCGGCCGTGGTTCCGGTGGTCGGCCCGGTGCTCGAGGTGCTCGGCGTGGCGAATGTGGTTCCGGCGGTGCGCACGGCCCTGCGGCCCGGGTCCACGCTGACCGCGACGGGGCTGCTGCGGGTGCGCGGAGAAGGGCCGCTCCTGACCCGGGAGCTGGTGCTGCCGGACCGGGTCGCGGCTCATCTGCTGGGCGATCGGGAACCAGCCGTAGCCCTGAGGCCTTGCCTGATCACGCCAGAGCCCATGGAACTACCCGGCGGGCAAGAGGTTTCCGCGGCCTGGAAAGCTGGTGCGGTGCTGGTCTGGGTACCGGGTCCGGCCGGGAGCGCGGGACTGGCCATGGCGGCCGGGGCTCGGCAGGGCCTCCCGGTCGTGGCCGTCGATCTGTCGCGAGCGCTGGACCGGTTGGACTGTCTGGACTGTGTGGACGCTGCGATTCTGGAGGCCGTGCTCGCCGGGGCAGCGCTTCTGGTCACCGGTCTTTCGCCGGACGAGGCGCCCAGCGCGGTGCATCGGCTGGCCACGTGCGGGGTGCCGGTCGCGGTCGTCGCCGAGGGCGCCTGGGACCCGGCCTGGGCATCCTGGCTTCCACCGGTCGTCCCGGCGCCGCGCTTGTCGTCCGACGTCAGAAGTGACCTGTGGGCGGCCCAGAGGTCACTGGAAACGGCGGACGCCCCGGGCTGGGCTGATCTCGTGGCGCTCAGAGTGACCCCGGAGGAGATCCGGGAGGTTGCGGAGCTGGCCCGTCTTGAGGGGGATACGACCACCCGTGGGCTGCTGACTGCGGCCCGGCGTCTGGGGGATCAGGCGGGCACGATGGGCCGGGACGACGTCACGCTGGACGACCTGGTCCTGCCCCCGGACACCCGGGCCGGTCTGGAGGAGATGATCCGCTGGGGTCGGCATCGGGACGCCGTGCTCGCCCAGGGGCCGCTGATGGGCAAGGGACGCGGTCGGGGCGTGGCGGCCTTGTTCGCCGGGGGATCGGGCACCGGCAAGACGATGGCGGCGCAGGCGGTCGCGGGCAGCCTGGGCCTGGATCTGTACCAGGTGGATCTGGCGTCGGTGGTGGACAAGTACATCGGTGAGGCGGAGAAGCGCCTGGCCCAGATCTTCGCCACCGCCGAGCGCCTGAACTGCGTGCTGTTCTTCGACGAGGCCGACTCGCTGTTCGGCAGCCGCAGCGCGGTGCAGGACGCCCACGACCGGTACGCCAACCTCGAGGTGTCCTACCTGCTGCAGCGCCTGGAACAGTTCGACGGGCTGGTCGTCCTGGCCACCAACCTGCGCGGCAACCTGGACCCCGCCTTCACCCGGCGCCTGCACTTCATCCTGCATTTCCCCGAGCCCGACGAAGCCGGCCGGGCCGCGCTGTGGCAGGGCCACGTCCGGCACCTCGCGGCGCTGGACCCGGACGACCCGGTCGACCTGGCGGCGCTCGCGGCGGTGGAGGACCTGACCGGCGGAATCATTCGTAATGCCGTGCTGTCGGCGGCTTTCGCGGCGTACGACGACGGGGACGGCACGGTCGGCCAGCGGCATCTGATGGCGGCGGTGCACCGGGAGCTGCGGAAAATGGGACGCCGGGCCACGTCGGTCATCCCGGCCCGGCGGGATGCTCAGGTGGGCAGGCAGGCGGCGGGATTCTCCCCGTCGGCATGAACCACCTGGTAGAGCAGCGCGGTCGCCGTGCCGTTGGCCACCGCCGGTGAGCCGAACACGAACGGGAACGGCCCGTTCGTCCACTCGTCCTGATACCCCAGCTGGCTGACCGCGTGTTCGGCTTCGGCGGTGCTGGTCGTGTAGTAGTTGTCGATCACGTCCGGGTTGAACACCCGGTACAGCTGTTTCGCCCCCGGGGGAGCCTGGCCGGCGTCATCCAGCATGACGACCCACATCGGGTCCCGGTCGCTCTCGTCGGTGTAGCCCTGATCCAGGAAGTCCTGAAACTCCTCCGGGTAGGGCGTGTACGCGTGATCGCGCCAGGAGCTGTGGTAGAGCCGGTGGAGTCGGCTGAGTGTCGCCTCAGACGAAATGACTCGTTCCGTGAAGACATACATGAAGCCGGGGCAGCCGGTCACGTCGGTGTAGCCCTGCTCGATCAGGGCCGCCCGGTCGTCCGGATCGGTGGTGTAGGCGTGATCCAGGGCGGTGCCCTCGTCGGCTGATCCGGAGGCGCCCGGGTTGGGGGTGTCCGGGTCCGACCCACGGGGCGTGATTCCCCGGAAAACCCCCGCAATCGCCGTCGCGGTGACGCCGGCCGCGGCCAGCCCGGCGCCCCGGCGGATCACCGAGCGCCGGGAAAGGGCGGGCTCGTCGGGGGCCGCGGGCGTGGGCATGCTCCGATCATGGCCGGATACCGGCTGGTTACGGGAATGCCACACCGCGTGGTTCATGGAACCCGGCCGTCACATCGGTTACGTTCCAGCCGGGTTGAACCACAGGCCGGGTTGAACCACAAGGGGGAATGATGCCGCTGTCCGCGCTGGAGCGCACGCTCACGTCGTGGTTGCGTGAGCAGTTGCCGCTGCCCGCCGACGTGGGTGAGGTGTCCTTCGAAAGCCCGGACAGCACCTGGGGTGCCTCGATCACCCGGCCCACGGTGAATCTGTTCCTGTTCGACATCGCCCGTGCTCCGCAGCAACCGGTCGCGGTCGGCCCGTACCGGGACGCCGACGGTGTAGTGGTGCGGGATCTGCCGGCCCCGACGGTCTCGTTCTCCTACCTGGTCAGCGCGTGGGGCGGCGGTCTGCGCGAAGAGCATCGACTGCTCGGCGACGCCGTACGGGCGATCCTGCGGACCTCCACGCTTGATGCGAGCGAGTCCGACGGAGAACTCGCCGGGTCGGTCCAGCTGGCCCTGTCCGACCCGGACCGGGTTCAGGGCCGCGAACTCTGGAGCGGCCTGGGGGGAAAGCTGCGACCTTCGCTGGTTCTCGTGGCGACGGCCGCGGTGACCCTGGACCGGCCCCGGCGGGTGGCGCCTCCGGTGCAGCGGGTCGGGGCGGTCGTCACCGAGGGCGTGCCCTGGCGCAACACCCCGAACGGCCGCCGGTTCGTCTGGTTCGGCACCTCGCGCACCCGGGAGCGGGACCGCGCCTGATGGATGTGTCCCTGGTGACCGCCGAGGTCACCCTGGAGCCGGACGTGCCCGGCGAGATCCTGGTCGACGTGGTCAACACCGACGACGTGATCGACGCGGTGATCGTCGACCTGACCGGGGTTCCCGGTGCGGTCGCCCGGCTCGAGGCGCCGCCCACGCTGTTCCCGGGCGAGCGGCGGCGACTGCCGTTGCAGGTCCGGCTGCCCGCCCAGGTCCCGGCCGGGCGGCACCAGGTGGACGTGGTGGTGCGGGCTGCCGCCACCGAGGTCCGGCACCAGGCCGGCCTCACCGTGGAAGTGCGGCCGAAACCCGCTCTGAGTCTGGGCGTTGCGCCTTCGGTCCGGCTGGGTCTGCGCAGCGCCACCTTCACCCTGACCGTGGCCAATCGTGGTAACACCTCGCTGCACGCCGAGCTTCAGGAGGTCGAGCTTCCCGACGGTGTAAGGGTGGCGTTCACGCCCGACGAGGTCCGGATCGATCCGTGGGCGGCCAGTACCTGCACGGTGAAGGTGACCGGCCCCCGGCACATCGTCGGCCCGGTCCGCGAGTTCCCGGTGGATCTGCGGTGCACCGCCTGGTCCTCCAGCCCGGGCCATCCCTTTCGGGACCAGGAGCTGCGGCAGGAGGCCAGGGTCACCTTCCGGCAGCGCCCGTCCCTGGGTCATGGCGTTCTGCTGTCCATCGCCCTGGTGCTGGTCCTGCTGATCTGGGGGACGCTCGGTTTCGTCGGTTTGCGGGCGTTCGTGCACGCAAAAGGTGTCCCAATGGCCGCAGCCGACCATTTCAGCGCTCTGCACCCTCGTGTCGCCGACGTTTCCGTCACCATCTCCGGCAAGGTGGTCTCCGGCGGAGCCGAGAACTTTCCGGTGGCCGGGGCGAACGTGCTGGCCTGCAGTCTCGACCCGCAGGTGCAGAGGGCCTGTACCCCGACGCAGGCGACGGCAAGCATCGACACCGACCAGGACGGGAACTTCGCGCTGTCGGGCCTCTTCCCTGGGCCCTACCGCCTGAAGTTCCTGTCACCGTGGGGTACTCAGGCCTCACTCGGCAGGTTCGTCTACACCCGGTCCTGCTCGGTGAATCAGACGCTGCCGGACGGTCGCGGCGGGGTGGTCGTGCGCGTGAAACAACCGGCCGGTGCGGGACAAACGTCCCTCATTACCGTGGAAGCCCAGATGCTGCCCAAGGAAACCGTGGCTGACAGCCCGGATCCGGCAACCCCGTTGTGCCAGGGCAATTCCAGGACCACGGCGAAGGCTCCCGACCCGATCAGGATCTTCAGTGCCCCCACCGTGCTGGGGAAGTACGGCGCCGGGAACAGCGTGGTGCGGGTGACCGGCCTGACCGCACCCGCTGAGTATCTGCTGACGATTCACGTGGGGGAGACGCCGAGAATGCTGTGCGTCGCCGTTCCCGCGGCAACTTCCGAGCATCCGAAACTGAGCTCGATCCTCGTCGAGACCGACGCGCCTGCAGACGACTGTTCGGGGTCGTCATGATCGTCGAGGCCGGTCCCTCGCTGCTGCACCACCAGACGGGTTCTCCGGGGGAACTCCGGGTGCGCCTGGAGAACGGGCGCGACACCATCTCCCTGTTCACCGTGCGGGTCCTCGGGGCCGATCCGGACTGGGTCGAGATCGACGACCCGCAACCCAGCCTGTTCCCCGGGGAATCGCGCGAGATCCGGGTGCGGGTTCAGATGCCCGAGAACTTCCCGGCCGGGGTGCACCCGCTCACCGTGCAGGTGCAGGAGCTCGGCGGCCCGCAGGAGTGCGTGCTGCAGTCGTTCGGGGTCAGTGTGCCCGCGCGGGAACGGCTTCTGCTGACGATGAAGCCGCCTCTGGTGACGGGCGGACGCAAGGCCGTCTTCCGGCTGAGGGCCGAGAACACCGGCAATACGACGATCACCTCGCCGCTCGTCGGTGTGGACGGGGAATCCGTTCTCGCTTTCGACTTCGGCTCCCCGGCCCTGGATCTGCCGCCCGGGGCACAGGCGCGCGTCGCGGTCACGGTGTCCCGCCGCCGGCCCTGGACCGGGATGCCGACGCCCCGGATGTTCTCGGTCCACGCGGATTCCCGGACCGTTGCGGAACGCGAGGCCGGAATTCCGGTGGAAGGGCCCGTAGCCCAGGGCGTTTTTCTGCAGAAGCCCCGGATCAGCCGGGTGTCGATGTCGATGGCGGCGTCGCTGGCCGTGCTGCTGGCGGTGCTGGCGATTGCCGCGGTCACGATCGGGGCTGCGTTGCGCAAGAACACCGTCGATCAGGACAACGCGGCGCAGCGGCTGACGGCGGTGAGCGATCCGGATGCGCATGCTCCTTCGACCAAGCCGGACCTGTGTCCGTGTCCCGTTTCCGGCAAGGTCAGCGCGGTGAAGAAGAAGGCGGCCAGGGCGGCGAAGGTGGCGTTCTATCCAGTGAAGGACACGGTGAATCCGCTGAAGACGGTGAACGTGGCGAGGAACGGACGCTGGACGGCGCAACTGCCGGCGGGCGACTACAAAATGCGCTTGGCCGGGCCGGATCTGGTGTCCACCTGGTACCCGCAGGCGGTGGACGCCGACCAGGCCGAGGTCATCAAGGTGAAGGGGACGGCGATCCGGCCGCAGTCGCTGAACGACATGATGCCGGGCGTGGCTCTGGGCTCGATCACCGTGACCCTCGACATCGACAACCCGGTCGGGGCCAAGGTCGCGGTGCAGATGGCCGGAGGGACGGACCTGGCGGGGACGCTGGTGGCGACGGCCGAGCCGGTCGATGGGACGTCGGTGTTCGTGGCCAAGGACGTGCCGCTGCCGGGGAAGTACACGGTCGTGGCCAGTAAGGCCGGGTACACCGCGGCCCGGGCGCCTCTGGTCCTGGGGTTGGCGGGGCAGGCGAAGGCTTTGCTGCGGCTCAAGGCCGATCCGAGCAATGGGCTGCGGGGGCCTGCCGGTCCTGCTGGCGAGCGGGGGTCGGCGGGCCAGAACGGCCAGGACGGCCAGGACGGCGCGGACGGTCGGGACGGTGAGAACGGGCGGGACGGGCAGGACGGCCAGGTGGTGACCAGCACGACGACGGTGCCGGGAACCGTTGGCCCGACGGCCACTCCCACCGAGACACCCTCGGCTTCCCCAACTCCTTCGACTCCTCCAACGCCGACGTCCGAGCCGACGCCGACGCTTACCCCCAGCACGGTGGTGGTGACGACGGTGGTGACGTCGACCGTCACGCAGCCGGCCGAGGAATCGTCCTGTAACTGGTGGCGGGACATCTATCTTTGTGTGCGTCCCGGGGAACCGAGCACTCCGCCGCCGACCACCGAGGTGCCTGCGACGAGTGGAGGGGTGAGTTGAAAGCCCTTCAGAACCAGCGTGTGGTGGATCTGCACATCGACGATGCAGCGGTCGCGGCCGGCTGCACGGCGGTCGTGGCCGGGAGGATCCGGAACCTGTCGTCCAGCGAGATCCGCGTCGTGCTGCTCGCCCAGGGGCTGCCTTCGCCCTGGTGCCCGCCGGTCCAGGTGTTGCGCCTGATGGGGAACAGCACCGTCGACGTCTTCATCTACCTGACCCCGCCGCTGGGTACGGCGCCCGGACGGTACGGATGGACGCTGACGGCGCAAACCGCGGACCACCCCCTCCAGGCAGCGAACAGCGAACTGGCAGTCAGTCGTCCGCCGGCAGCACCGAAGACCGCCGAGCCGCGCCGGAAGCGTCGTCGCTGGGTCGCGGTCGCCGCAGCGTTGGTCGTGCTGGCGGCGCTGATCTCGCTGAAGCTGGTCTCGTTGAACAGCGGCCGGCCTGAGACGCTGCGCCGGACCGCGATGATCCAGTCCTCCGAGACGACCCCCCGGGTGCAGGGC
Source organism: Kineosporia aurantiaca JCM 3230 (assembly GCA_000719025.1). Classification (GTDB taxonomy): domain Bacteria; phylum Actinomycetota; class Actinomycetes; order Actinomycetales; family Kineosporiaceae; genus Kineosporia; species Kineosporia aurantiaca. The sequence continues at coordinate 24,087 of JODP01000004.1, read as the reverse complement.
CCGGTGGAGGTCAGGGGAACCGTGGTCGCGCGGGGCCGGGTCCGGGCGACGGTTGCCCGGGTCTCGGCGCAGAACCTCACGGGGCAGCAGAAGAAGGCGACCAGGACGAGATATCGGGTCAGGTTCGACGGCGGGAACTGGAAGGTATCGCTGCCTGCCGGGCTGTACCGGGTCACCTTCCTGCGGGTCGGGTACGAGCCTCAATCGGTCATGGTCAACACCCTGACCAACGGCCCGACCACCCTGCCCCCGCTGGAACTTCAGCGGGATCAGAGCAGGTAGAAGGCCGAGACAACGCCGGTGAGGGCCAGGATCAGGCCGACGACCAGGAGCACGACCGGCCAGACCCGCCGCTCGGGCAGCCAGCTGTCGTCGTCCTCCCACAGCGGCAGGACCTCCGGCTCGGGATCGGGCGGGGGCGTGGGGCGCGGGATGTGCAACGAGGACGCACAGCGCAGGCAGCTGGTGGAGGTGAACGCGTTGGGCTCGGCACAGGCGGGGCAGATCCTCCCGGCCTTGACGGCCTTCCCAGCCGTCCCGGGCAGACGTTGCACGGCGCCGGACAAGGGGGGTTCCTCGGGCTGGCGGGGCTCGATCTCTTCCTGCAGGGGTGGGTAGACATCCTCCCTACCCCCGTCCCAGAAGTAGGGGCCGCCCGGAACCGCCTCCCACGCTTCGTCCTCAACCTCGTCCTCGGACTGACGCTGACGGGGGATGAGCGAGGTCACCACCAGCTCGACCTCTACCCCGATCGGTACCTCCGCACGGATCAACCGCTCGACGTGGTCGGGATCAGCGCCGCCAGGTAGCGGCATCGTCACCCGCACCCAGCCGGTTTCACCCTCAGGACATTGGCCCACCCGGTAGATGCCGCCGCCGTCCTCGATCTCGACCGGGTGGCCGCCGGACAGCACGGTGAGCACCTGCTGGAGCCCGGCCTTCGTACCCCGGGCGCTGAGCGCTCGCGTCTGAGCACGGGTCCAGTCCCGTTCCCGCAGCGCGTGCAGCCCTGCTTCGGGATCGGCCGGGGCAGCAATCCAGCTGCCGAGCCAGGGCACGAACTCATCCGGCGCCACAGTGAGGTCCGCCGCGACGCCGATCGTGTCGACCGAGTGGATCAGGCCGGCCGCGACGTCCTCGAAGATCCGCAGGAACCGGGCGGTGAAGTCGTCCTGCTGCATCACCACCGGCAACTGCCGTAGTAGCCAGCCCGGATCCGTGGTGCTGGTCAACGTGAGACCACGGTCAGCTCACCCGGTAGGAACAAACTGTCTGCCCCCGGCCTGATCACTTCGCGCGGCGGCCCGAGTCGCTGACCCTGTCGCAGATCAAATTCGTACAAATGGACGTCCTCCACGGCGGCGATTCCCTCCAGGCCTTCCAGCCGGTGGGCGATGGCGGCGGCGCTGAGATCCCGGTCGAACGGCCAACCCCGGCCGTCCGTACCTCCCCGCAGCGGATCCAGCCAGGTGCGCAGCAGCGACTCCACGTCCTGCCGGACGGCGGCGGCGTTGCGCCCGCTGATCACCCGGATCGTCGTTGCGACCGCGACCCCCAGGTAGAAGGGCGTGGTCAGCTCGATGCGGGTGCCGACCAGCCGCCGCGGCTCCAGGGTCTGCGTGACCTGCTCCAGAAGAGCCTCCTCCAGCGCGAAGTCATCCAGCCGGCGCTTGGTTTCCGGCACCTGGGGAACGATCAGCAGCCGTACCGGGCCGCCATTGGTCTTCGGCGGGACACAGCGGACCCGGGCGATCCGCGGGCTGCTCTCCAGCGTGAGCTGCTCGAAGTCCTCCGCCGTGACCGCCCGCCGCCCGGTCCGGATGGTCAGCGGTGCCCGCGCCTTGACCTCGTCCACCGTCTCCGGATCCGAACCGCCGGTGGCCGCTTTCAGGTTAGTCACGGTGGTCACGTAGGGCAGCGGAGTGCGGACCGCGGTGAGCGTACGTGCCCCCACGTTGCCCGCGGCGCCCCCACCGACCCGATAGGCGGTGACCGAGATCAGCGACCCCTCCGGAGGCACTGCGCCGAACCGCCGCACCTCGCCGCTCGGCTGCCGGACGGCGGGCCCGAAACGGATCTGGCCGCTCGCATCGTCCCAAGTAAAATGCCGATCGTCCGGACCGCTGCGGGCAAAGTCCCGGACCTCGGTCCACTCATCGGTACCGTCCGGCCCGGTCACGACGACCTTCTCGTCCGGGCGCCGTGGGGCCACCGGGGCCCTCCGCGTGCCGAACACCTGCCCCGGGTGACCGTCACTGCGCCCGATCACCTCGGCGTCGACCAGCTCGGCATGCTCGGCCGCCACGGTCCCCCCGACCACCGCGGCCTGGATCCGGCTGATCCGCGGGGCCTTCGTGTAGAACGCCTCACCCGGATCCGGGTCCCGCAGCACCACCCGTACCCAGTAAGCGTTCTCACCGCCCACCGCCCGGGCCCCGTGGGCGTGCGGCATCAGCAGCACGATCTCCCCGGGCCGATTCAGGCCTCCGGTGCTGTCCCGGTGAACCGTGACCGCCGCCCATTCCTGCCCGGTCCAGGCCTGCCACAGCAGTGGCGGGTTGTCCGGGTGAATCCCGTTCCCCTCGGCGTGCGCCGTCACGAGCAGCCGCAGCGCCGAGCCGGCCAGCGACTCCGCGAAACCCAGGTTCAGTGAGTCCCCTTCGACGCCCGCGAAGCAGTCCACCGGAATGCCGGTCGCGATCTGCGAGGTCAGATCCCGCGCATCGCCCTGGGACTGCGTCACCACCTGAACCAGCCGTGGCGGGCTCATCACCAGGTGTTCGGCCGTACTGAAAACCACCGCCGGCCCGGCCCCCGACCCGGTCGCCACCTGGCTACCGGCCGGCACCTGCACGTCGTGGTCGAGCACGTCCGACAACCAGAACGTCAGCTCGGTACTGGCGATCCCCGGCGCGAACGGCTCGATCCCCAGCAGATCCAGGAACTGCAGATACAGCCGGTCCGGCACTTGGTTCAGCCGGTAGGTGGTCTGATCGCACATCCAGGCGAACAACTCGATCAGCGCGACGCCCGGGTCGTTCAGGTTGTGATTGGTCCACTCCGGGCAGTGCCGCGGAATCGCCCGCTTGGCCTCGTCCACGAAATCCTGGAACCGGCGGTCGTCCAGGGTCGGCCGGGGAAACGTCATCTCAGGCCCCTTCTTGCGGAATCAGGTAGAAGGGATGCACCAGATTGCGCCGGTCGTTGGTGGCGCGGATCCGGTACCCGATGTGAATGTGCACCAGCGCCGGGTCGTCCCGGTCGGCGATCACGTCGACCACCTCGACCGTGATCCGCGGCTCCCAGCGGGCCAGCGCTTCCCGCACCGAGTGATTCATCAGACCCAGCGTGTTCGGCGTCACCGGCTCGAACACCAGCTCGTGGATGCGGCACCCGAACTCCGGGCGCATGACCCGCTCGCCGGGCGCGGTCAGCAGCACCATCCGCACCGAGGAGTCCAGGTCCGCCGCGTCGGTGGTGAGCCGGATCGAACCGTCCGGGCCTATGCGTGGGGGCCAGGCGATGCCCCGTCCGACGAAGTTGACCACCTCGTGCGGCGTGGCCCGGGTCGGCGCCGGGTCGAGGCCGGTCCGGCGAATTGCCCAGGGAAGCATGGGGGCTTCCAGCTCTGCGCTCTTCGTGCTTACGGGCACACTCTGGTCGCTGGGCATAGGCCTTCCTTGTCAGAAAAGTGCCGGTAGTCATGGGGTCGCAATCTCCGGTTCAGTTGATTGCCACGGTCGCGGCCTTCACCGTGGCCATCGCATCCCCGCTAACGGTCACCGTGGCCCCCTTCACGGTGGCGCTCGCGGCTCCCTCGAGGTTCAGCGTGGCGTCGGCCTTGGTGGTCACGGTGGTGGCCTTCACCTCGACCGAGGTGCGGCCGGTGATCGAGACCGAGACGCCGTTGATCGCGATGTTGCCCTGGGCGTCGAGAACGATGGACGCCTGGCCGGACTGGAGTTTGAGGGGTGTGCCCTGGGCGGCCTGGACCAGGACCTGGTCTCCGGCCATCAGGATCTGGTGCCCGGAGGCGTGTTTCACGCTCACCCCGTTGGTGGCCCGGTCGGTGGCGTCGGTGAGGGCGATGACGTGGCCGTTGGCGCTGGTCAGGCCGGAGGAGAGGTCGCCGGAGCGGGGGGCGGTGGTGGTCGGGGCGGCGTCGGAGCCGTTGTGGACGGCGCCGAGGACGACGGGGCGTTGCAGGTCGCCTTCCTCGAAACCGACGAGCACCTCGTCGTTGACGCGGTGCGGGACGACCATGCCACGGCCGGGGCCGGCGGCGGGGAGAACGGTGCGGGCCCAGCCGGTCACGACGTCGTCGCCCAGCGTCGGGAGCTTCACCTTCACCCGTCCCCAGTTCTTCGGGTCGTTGATGTCGGTGACCAGGCCCGGGAGCAGGCCTGTGGTTCCGCCGATCATTTGCGGGGCAATCACGGGAGGCTGGGCCGGGGAGGGGGAGATCGGGACGGCGCCGAGGGAGCGGTCGCCGGCGACGATGGTGGTGCCGGTCACCTCGCCCCACTCATGGCGGACGGCGACGACGGGATGCTTTCCGGAAAGGGGTCCGGCGCCGGTGAGCTCGAGGTCGTTGCGGGGAGAGAGGCCGGGCTGGATGCGGAGGGTGCGGGCGGTGAGAACGGTTCCGGCGTGGGCGAATCGGGCGGCCTGGGCGGAGGCCTGGGCGGTGACGTCGGTGGCGTCGAAGGTGGATCGGGCTCGGACGCGGTACTCATCGGCCGTGGAGGCCTGGGCGAAGACATCCAGCAGGTCCGGGCCGGGGGATCGGGTGGGGGTGTTCTGGCCGGTGAGGGTGTTCTTGGTGGCCGGGTCCCAGCCGCGCATGACGACTGTGCCGGTGGCCGTTCCGCCGGTGCGGAAGTCGAGGTCGCGGAGGTCGGAGCCGAGGTCCAGAGAGATGGAGGGGGCGGAGGTGGGGTTGGCGGCGACGTTGAGGGACTTGTCGGCCGGGTCGATCCACCATTCCACGCCGTAGTGCTCGCACACCTGTTCCAGCAGTTCCCGGGGAGAGCAGGTGACGATGACGGCGTCCCGGCTGCCGGCCGGGAGTCCGGAAACGTTGACCGTGGGCACGTAGGGGATGAGGGCCGACCGGAGGGCGTCGGCCAGTGAGGTGTTGGCGGTGCTGACGGTGCGGGCAACGGTGTCGAGGCCGTGGGCAGCGTCTTCCGCGACAATGGTGACGGCGGTGTGGTGGTCGCCCTCCTCCGGGCAGGACACCCTTACGCCGCTGATGCTTCCGGTGAAAACCCTGACCGGGGAACCCAGGCCGTTCGGGAACGAGACGGTGACCTCGGTGCCCGGCGCAAACGTCCGCAATTGATCCGACAGCAGACGAAAACCAGGATCGTCGATGGTAATTTCGGTTGATGACGCCCGGCGCAGGCCCTGCTCCACGGTCACTTTCAGGAGGGCGGAGCCCAGTTCCCAGGTGAGTTGCCGGCCATTGAGCTCGATGATCGGCACGTTGGTCATCTGCGCGGTCATGCCGGCCTCCCGGGGATGGCCAGGAGGGCACCGGGGCGCACCGCCATCGGGTCATGGATATCGTTGGCCTGAGCAATGATTCGCCAGGCGGTGGGGTCGGCGTAGTAGCGGGCGGCGATCCGGTCGAGGGTTTCGCCGGGGCTGACCTGATGCACGGTGTGCGGCCAGGGCGTGCCGGAGGTGGGGTTCTGCGGGCCGAACGCGTCGTCCTGCTCGTACTGCCGGAGGCTGACCTGGGCCCGGGCCCGCAGGGGGACGCCGGTGGCCGAGAAGTAGACCAGGCGGATGTCCAGGGACGAGACGACGGCCTTGAACGAATGCAGGTCGCCCCAGTGGAAAACGACCGTGGGCGGGCGGAGCCGGCCGGTCGTCGCGTCGCTTCCCGGCAGCTGCGGGTCGACGTCCATGAGCTTCATCAGCGCGCCGGTGTGCTGGGTGACGGCGGCGCCGGTGTCGGTGGTGTCGAAGAAGACCTCGAAGGTCATGGTCCCGTTGTTGGCGCCGGCGAATTCCAGGGTGGGCACGTCCCGCCCGGCCCGGGTGGCCCCGCGCCACTCGTTGCTGCGGGAGACGGCCAGCTCGGACGGGTTGAACAGGCAGTCGATCCGGGGGCCGGTCTCGGGTTGGAAGTAGGCCTTGGTCTGGGTGCCGGTGCTCATGTGAGGGTGGCCGAGCTGAAGCCGTGGTGGGTGAGCTCCAGCTCCTCGGACAGCGGGGACCCGTCGTGGGTCTCGAAGGAGGGACCGGTCCAGCGGATGGGGAAGGCTCCTTCGACGGAGTAGGAACGCAGGCGCTGCCCGGCGGCGTCGGTCACCGTGACGGACGCCGTCTTGCGTTCCAGTTTGCCGCCCGCGGCCTGGAAACCGTTACCGGCCGAGGCCCGCATCCAGGCGAACAGGTTGTCCGAGCGGGTCAGGCCGCGGCTGAAGACCAGGCTGGGCCAGCGCATCTGGCCGGGGAAGCGGTGGGTGAAGCCGCTGGCCCCACCCTCCGCGTACTCCTCCACCTCGACCGTGACCTCCAGGCCCTGCACCCGCTGGAACGTGCCCATCGGGACGCCGTCCACCTCCAGCAGGAAGTGCGCGGCGACCGCCGGCTGGTCGCCGAGGGCCTGGAAGTCGACCGGTGCCACGGGCTTCTCCTTGCCGAGGGGCTAGCTGGTGCGTTCGAGGGTGTCGACCTCGAGGGTGATGGTCTCCTTGAGCGGGGCTCCGCTGGAGACGTCGAGACCGTCCAGGGCGATCTTGGAGACCCAGCCGTTGGTGAAGGTGTAGCGGCCGAGCTCGGTGGCGTGGTCGGAGCTGTAGAGGACCACGGCCCCGCCCTTGCGGGAGTCGGTGAGCGAGCCCTTGTCGGTGATCCCCTTGAACCACTGCCAGATGCCGTCGCTGCCGGACTCGGTGACGGCCAGGCGGGTCAGGGTCAGGGTGCGGCTGGTCTGCCGGCTGCCCAGGGTCCGGGTCCAGATCATCTGGCCCTTGGCGGTGGTCTGCTGCATGTCGGTCGCCTCGACCCCGACCTCGAGACCGGAGACCCCGGTCAGCATGGTGATCGGGGCGCCGGCCACCTCCAGGTAGAAGGCGTTGGACATCAGGCCGGTGTTGGACACCACTTCGGTGAGCATGGCTTCCTCGCTTCAGGAGAGTGGGAGTGGGTCAGGCGGCGTTCTGCTTGTGCTGGGCGATCCGGAAGACCACGAACTCGGCCGGCTTGGAGGGGGCCAGCCCGACCTCCACCACCAGCAGGCCCGCGTCGATGTTCTCCGGCGGGTTGGTCTCGGCGTCGCACTTGACGTAGAAGGCCGCGTCCGGGGTGCTCCCGACCAGGGCGCCCTGGGTCCACAGGCCGCGCAGGAAGGCGTTCAGGGTCCGCTTCACGCCCTCCCAGAGGGCGATGTCGTTCGGCTCGAAGACGGCGAAGCCGGTTCCGTCCTGGATGGTCTTCTCCACCATGTTGAACAGCCGGCGGACGTTGATGTAGGTCCAGTCGGTGTCGCTGGAGAGCGTCCGCGCGCCCCAGACCCGGATCCCGCGCACCCCGAAGGGCCGGATGCAGTTGATCCCGATCGGGTTCAGCAGCGACTGCTCGGTCTGCGAGATCACCCGCTCGATGTCGAGCACCCCGCGCAGGGTGTCGTTGGCCGGGGCCTTCCAGACCCCGCGGGTGGCGTCGGTGCGGGCCCACAGGCCGGCCACGTGACCACTGGGCGGCACCATGATCTCGCGGTTGGCGCCGTCCCCGATCGGGTTCTCCACCTTCACCCACGGGTAGTACATCGTGGCGAAGGGCGAGTCGTACATTGCGGTCTCGCTGCGCCACTCCTTGATCTGCTGCGCCGTCATGCCGGGAGGGGCGTCGAGGATCGCCATCCGGTTGGTGTACTGCTCGCAATGGGCAATGAGGGACGTTTGGACGGCCTTCCACAGGCCGAGGTCGACGGAGCCGTCCGCCTGGGTCGCGGCAGTGATCAGATCGGGCAGGATCACCATGGTCACGTCGTCCGCGATGGACAGACCGGCCAGGCCGCGCCGTTCGGTTGCGCTGCCGGCGAAGTGCCGCCCGGTGACCGGGACCGGCGTGGGGGCGGCCCGCACCAGGTCGTAGTTGCCCGGCTTGAGCAGCTCGAGCTGAGCGGCCAGGTCGGCGTCCGCGCTCACCTCGATCTTGACCTTCACCCGGGTCGAGGTGGCGTTGACCGTGGCCGACGCCTCGCCCGGGCCGTCCAGGGTCAGACCGGGGTAGGACTCCACCCGCTCGCCGGTCTCGTCGTGCACGTCCATGCGGAAGGTGATCGGGGCGTCCTCGGCGGCCGGATCCTCCGGATGCACCGAGATGCTCAGCGGGGCATCGGATTCGATCGACTCCACAGTGAGCGGGTTGCCCAGCGCGCGGTCGGCGGCGGGCACCGAGATCGCCGACGGCTCACCGGCGGGGGCGGTGTGCGGCACCCGCACGATGTAGGCCAGGGAGCCGCCGTTCTGGAAGTAGGCGTACACCGACAGCGGCAGCATCGCGCCCGGGGTGAACGAGCCGTAAAGGCTCTCGAACTGGGTCCAGCTGGTCACCAGCCGCGGGGCCAGGCCCTCCGGGTCGCGGGAGTCGTCGGCCGGGAATCGCTCGGTGAAACCGACGAAGGCGGCGACTGCGGTCGGCGCGGCGGTGAGCACCTTCTGGGACGAAGGCACTTCCTCGACGTAGACCCCGGGCGCGGTGTAAGTGGGCATGCGGGAGGCTCCTGGAGGCTGGTGATGGGCTGGCTGCAATCCCTTCGGAGAGGACTTCGGTGATCTTGAGCGATACCAGCCGGTCGCCGGTTCCGTTAGGTGGCCTGGCTGCGCAGGGCGCCGGGCAGCTGCACGGTGATCACCCCGCCGTAGGCGCACAGGCAGGTGCTTCCGGCCGCCAGCAACGGGATCGAGCCGGCCACCGTCCGGGTCACCGGGCTGATCCACGGACCGGCCGGGACCGGCCAGCAGGGCATCGGGGTGAGCACGCCGAGCGCGGCGACAGTGGCCGCGGCGACCGCGGGATTGGCTGGGCTGCTGCACAATCCGAACGGGACGATGTTCAGGCCGGGCACGTTGTCGGTGACCCGGGCCACCGGTCTTCCCTCCACCATGACCCGGGCGATCGGCAGCACCGTCATCGGGGTGGGGGTCGTTCCCATCGCGCACTGCAGCAGGGCGCCCGAGACCACCGGAAGCGGACTCATGGCCGGATCATCCTTACCGAATGGCTGAGGGTGCCGTCGGTCGAGCGGACCATGCAGATGATGCTTCGGTCCGGTTTGGGCACCTCGCCGACGATGTGCTTGAGCGGCCCCAGCCCTAAGCGCTTGCCCTGGGCGGCGGTCCATGACTCGACCGAGGGATAGAGATAGGTCAGGTAGTACTGCGGCAGCCGAGGCGCGGCCTGAAGGTAGCTGCGGAACTCGTTGGCGCAGGCCTCGCGGGCGCGTTGCTTCAGCGCGGTGTCGCCCGGGTACTCCTGGTTCTCCTGGCCCTCTTGGGCCGAGGCGCTCGCGTCCTTCGCGGCGGGGCCGGTCAGGTAGCCGACCCGCGCGTAGACCTCCATCGAGTGCGACGCCGTGCAGGGTGTCACGCGCACCTTCTCAACCTCGTTCGCTGCTCCACCCGAAGCGTTCTCGGCGCACTGGCCCGGTCGTAAACCCAGGGCCCACTCCATTTTCCCCTCGCTCCCGGACGTACAGGAGGTCAGGCCGAACACCGCGAGGAGAGCGACGGCGAGCGCGGACAGCCGTGCCCGTGTCAAGCGTCCACCCCTGATGCTGTTTCGTCGCTCCCCCTTGGTGGGCCGAAGCTAACAGGTTGGAGTATCGGTGGGCGTGCTACCACGCCGGTGGTGGCTCGGGTCGGCTAGGAGACGGTCTTCTCCCGCCAGGGCGCCCACTCGGGATCGTGCCCGGGCCACACCTCGACGCCCGGGCGTTGGGCCAGCTCGTACAGGCGCTGGACCGCGGTCAGCGCGAAGGGCTCGTCCTCCGGCCGCATGACCGTTCCGCAGGGGAGCTGGTCGCCGATGTTGCGCCACAGATCGGCCGCATCGCAGGCGAGAACCACCGTGCGCTCGGGCAGTTCGACCATGACCGACTGATGGCCCGGTGTGTGCCCGCGGGTGTCCAAAGCGGTCACTCCGGGCGCCAGCTGGGTGTCGCCGTCCAGAAGCACGATCGACAGGTCGTCCCGCAGGTAGTCGCCCGGCACCACGACATGCTTCTCTTCCAGGGTGGGGATGCCTGCGGCGAACTCGTACTCCGCCCGCTGCATCAGCACCGGTACTTCGGGGCCGAGCAGGCGCAGCCCGCCGGTGTGATCGGCGTGAACGTGCGAGATCACGCAGCCCCGGAGCGTTTCCCAGGCCAGGCCGAGTGCGGCGACCTGTTCGACCAGCGGATCGCCGGGCGGGAGGAGGGCGGTGTAGCTCTCCCAGTTGAAGTACTCGATGCGCTCGGCGGGGTCGCGCACCACGTCCACGTTGAAACCGGCGTCCACCAGCAGCCAGCCGTTTTCGTAGACCACCGCCGCGACGGTGACGGGCTCCAGCAGGAACAGCGCCGGGTCGCCGCCGAGCACCGAGATCGATTCCCGGATCGGCTCGTACCCGACGATCATCGGGTGCAGGCGCAGCGGGGGACCGGTCAGGCCCAGTCCCGGCTCGGGCTGCCAGTCACGCACGCTCATGAGGCCACCTTCAGGCTCGGCGAGGCGGCCAGCAGGCTCCTCGTGTACTCGTGGGCAGGATTGTCGAAAATATCGTGCACGGGTCCTTCTTCGACGATCCGGCCCTCGGTCATCACGGCGACCCGGCCGGCGATCCGCTTGGCCACCGCCAGGTCGTGGGTGACCAGGAGCAGGGCCACTCCGGTGCTGCGGCGCAGGTCGTCCAGCAGGTCCACGACCTGGGCGGCCAGGGTGGCGTCGAGGGCGCTGACCGGTTCGTCGCACAGCAGCAGGCGGGGGTTGGAGGCCAGGGCGCGGGCGATCGCGGCGCGCTGGCACTGGCCCCCGGAGAGCTGACCGGGCCGGGCGGTGGCCACGGCCGGGTCCAGGCCGACCTGTTCCATGAGTTCGGTGACCCGCCGGGCTCGGGCGGCCTTGGGCAGGCCGGCGTGGGCCAGCCGCTCGGTGAGCTGCCGCCCGACCGGCAGCCAGGGAGTCAGGGAGGCCCGGGCGTCCTGAAAGATTAATTGGGGACGCGTGTCAGCGGCCAGATCGGTGGTCCCGCCGGTGGCCCGCTCGAGGCCGGCCGCGATCCGGAGCAGGGTGGACTTGCCGCTTCCGCTCTCCCCGACCAGAGCCACCGATTCGCCCTGCCGGAGGGTGAGATCGACGCCGTGCAGCACCCGGCGGGTCTGGCGGCGGTGGTGCGGGACCGGGAAGTCCTTGACCACGTCCCGCATGGTCAGCACCGCGCTCGCGCCGGCGTTGGAGGGCTCGGCCGCGCCGAACGGCCCGGAGATGTCCAGGCGGGAGGCCAGAAGCTGCTTGGTGTAGGGGTGCTCGGGCTGCGTCAGCACCCGTTGCGCCGGGCCCTGCTCGCGGATCTTCCCGGCCGACATCACCACGATCCGGTCGGCGATCTGCGCGGCCACCCCGAGGTCGTGGGTGATCAGCAGGATCGAGCAGCCGTGCTGTTCGCGCAGCCGGGCGAAGAGGGCGACGACCCGGGCCTGCACGCTGACGTCCAGGGCGGTCGTGGGCTCATCGGCGACGATCAGCGCGGGCGCCGGTTCCGGATGGGTGGCGATCGCGCCGGCGATGCTCACCCGCTGCCGAAGGCCCCCGGAGAGCTGGTGCGGCCAGTAGTGGAAGCGGGCTTCTGGCTCGGGCACCCCGCACTCGGCCATCGCCGCCACGCCGCGTTCGGGGTCGGCACCGCGCTCGCAGACCTGCGGGCCGGCCTTCATGGTGGGGTCCAGCGAGGTCAGCGGATCCTGGAAGACCGCGCCGAGCCGGTGCCGCCGGACCCGGTGGCGGGCGGCCTCCGGGCCGTTGATCATGTCGACCCCGTCCACCTCCACCCTGCCGGAGATCCGGGCCTGCCGGGCACCGGGGGGCAGGCCGATCAGGCAGCTGCCCAGAACCGTTTTGCCGGAGCCGGACTCGCCGACCAGGGCGACGATCTCGCCGGCCGCGATCTCCAGGTCCACGCCGTCCACGGCCCGCTTGGTGCCGAACTCGACCACCAGGTTCTTGATGGATGCCACGGTCGCGGTCATGCGTCCTCCCGAAGGCGTGGGTCGATCAGTAGCTGCAGGGTGTCGACCAGGAAGTTGAGCAGCACGTAGGCCACCCCGAGCACGAGCACCACCCCGGTGATCGCGGAGAGGTCGGAGGCCGCGATCGCGGTCTGCAGATAGCGTCCCAGACCGGGCCAGGAGAAAAGGCTTTCGACCACCACGGAGCCACCGAACATGATGCTCACCTGGAGTCCGGCCATCGACAGGGCGGGACCGGCGGCGTTGCGCAGGCCGTGCCGCCAGACCGTCGGCCACCAGCCGGCTCCCTTGGCCCGGGCCGAGCGCACGTAGTCGGCGGCCATCACCTCGCGCAGGGAGGATCGCAGCACCCGGCCGATCGCCACCGCAGGGGCGATCGCCAGCACGAACGCCGGGAGCACCAGGTGCCAGAACGCGTCGAAGAAGCCGCCGGGATCACCGGTGAGGATCGCGTCCAGCAGCCGCAGCCCGGTCGGCCCGTCGTTCAGGTCGCCGCGGCCCCCGGCCGGGAACCAGTGCAGGTCCCGGTAGAACACCAGCAGAAGGACGATGGCCACCAGGAACGAGGCCGCCGAGGCCCCCGCGACGGTCACCACCCGCACGAGCCCGGCGACCTTGCCGTCGCGCGCCCCGACCACTCCGAGCACCAGCCCGCCGATCAGGGCCAGGACGGCGGCCACCAGGACCAGTTCGAGGGTGGCGGGCAGGTAGGTGCCGATGTCCTGGGACACCGGGCGGCGGGTGGCCACCGACGTCCCCAGGTCGCCCCGGAGAAGCCGGCCGAGGAAACCCAGGTACTGCTGGGGGAGCGACTCGTTCAGGCCGAGCCGGTCCCGGGCGGCGGCCAGCGCCTCGGGTGAGGCCGTGCGCCCGGCCAGCACCCGGGCCGGGTCGGCCGGCAGCTGCCGCTGGATCAGGTCGACCACGAAGGTCAGGACGAGCAGCACGCCGGCCATCGAGGCCAGCCGGAGGCCGAGCGGTCGCAGGAATCCCATCAGCCGATCCGTTCCTGGACGCCGTCGCCGGCGAAGTTGGCCGCCATCGTCACCACGAACAGCACCGCGGCCGGGGCCAGGGCGATCCAGGGGGCGCTGAACAGGTAGGTGAAGCCGTCGGCGGACATGCTGCCGATCTCCGCGGCCGGGGCCGGGGCCCCGAGGCCGATGAACGACAGCGAGGCCAGCATCACCAGCACCGATCCGACGTCCAGCGAGGCCACCACCGCCACCGAGCGCAGGACGCCGGGCAGGACGTGCAGCCCGGCGACCCGGACCCGGGACAGGCCCGCCGACCGGGCCGCGTCCACGTGCGGCAGGTGCCGGATCGCCCGGACCTGGCCCCGGACGATCCGGGCGTACCAGGGCCACCAGGTGGCCGTCACCGCGAGCAGGACGTTGCGCAGCCCGGGGCCGAGCGCCGCGACCACCAGTAGGGAGACCAGTGGTCCGGGGAGCGCGAGGACGGCGTCGGTGAGCCGCATCAGCAGCAGGTCCACCCATCCGCCGAGCATCCCGGCGAGGGTGCCGACCAGGGTGCCGATCAGCATGCTCGCGGCGATGATCCCGAGCACGCCCCACCAGGACGCGGCCAGCCCGAGCACGACCCGGGAGAGCACGTCCCGGCCCTGGTCGTCGGTGCCCAACCAGTGCTGCAGGCCGGGCGCGGTGAAGGGCGCCCCGACGATCTCGGTCTCACCGGCCGGCAGCAGCCAGTGCGCGAAGGGCAGCACCAGGGTCAGGGCGACGAGCAGGGCCAGGCAGGCGGTCTCGACCCGCCCGGCGCCCGGCCCGGTCAGGGGCGGGGCGAACCGGAGCCGCCACCGGCGTCCGGGCGCCGCAGTTTCCACGTCCAGGCTCATCCCGCGTCAGTTCCTCTTGAGCGTACGCAGGTCGAGCGTCATCGGTTCGGGGAGCCAGTGGCCGGCGCCGGTGAGGTCCTTGCTCATGATGAACGCGTCCTGGATGTCGGCCAGGGTGATGTAGGAGACGTCCGCGTGGATGTCGTCACCGGCCTGCGCGTAGTCCGCGTCGATCGTGGCCTGGTCGGTGGCGGCCGCCCCGGCGTCGATCGCGGCGTCGGCCGCCTTGGTGCCGCCGCCGAGGTAGTTCAGCGCCCCGTTGCCCTTGGCCGGGTCGGAGTACCAGAACAGGCGGGCCCAGGTGTCGGGGTGCGCGGAGTCCGGGTAGGCCTTCTCGAACAGCAGGTCCGGCGCGGTGGAGAGACTGCTGCTGAGCCCGTAGACGTCGTTGCCCTGCACCACGGTCAGTTCCACGTCCACCCCGGCGGAGGCCCACTGGGCCTGGAGCCCCTCGGCCGCCTGCTTGTCCGCGGTGTTCCCGGCGATGTAGCCCAGGGTGATCTTCTTGCCCTTGGCCAGCGTGGCCAGCGTGGTCGAGGCGCCGGTCGAGGTCTGCCAGGTGTCGGTCGAGGTGCCCTCCGGCACCATCCCGGCCGGGTACATCTGGGTCGAGACCTTCGCGTAGTCGCCCCAGACCCGGCTGACCAGGCTGCTACGGTCGATCGAGTCCCGCAGCGCCTCGCGGAGTTTCGGGTCCGAGAGGGTGCCGGTGGTCTTCACGTGCAGGTCGGCCTTCTGCAGGGTGGGGAACTGCACCACCTGGAAGTCCGGGTTGCCGGCGAACTGCTTCAGGGTCGCCACCGGCTGCGCCGACACCACGTCCAGGTCACCGCCCTGCAACTGGAGCAGCTGGGTGGCCACGTCGCTGATCACCTTGACCGAGACGGACGCGAAAGCGGGCTCCCCGCCCCAGTAACCGGCCGTCCGTTTGAGGTCGTACTCCTGCCCGGCGGTCAGGGACGCGAGCTGGTAGGGGCCGGTGCCGGCGGTGTGCTCCTTCAGGTATCCCAGGGCATGGTCGGCCTGGTACTTGGTCAGTACGTCCGAGTCGATCACCTTGGGCCCGAACGGACTGGCCACCAGCGAGAGGAAGGCACTGCTGGGCGCCTTCAGATCGAGCACGAACGTGCTCGCGTCGGGGGTCTGGTAGCCGTCCACGTCGGCGACCATGTAGGCCATCTGCGACTCGACCTTCGGCTCGGCTAGGCGCTCGAAGCTGGCCTGCACGTCCTTCGAGGTCATGGTCCGGCCCCCGGCGAAGGTGACGTCGTCACGCAGATGGAAGGTGTACGTCAGGCCGTCCTTGGAGATGTCGTAGGACTCGGCCAGCATCGGCACGATCTTGTCGCTGGAGTCCGGGCTGTACTGCAGCAGGCCCTCGTAGGCGGCGCTGAGCACCTGATTGCCCTCGACCTGGTAGACGGTTTCCGGATCCAGGGTGGGCATCTCCGCCGAGATCGCCAGGCGCAGCTCGTCGTCCGAGCCGCTGCCGGAACCGGAGCCGGAGCTCGAGCCCGAGCAGGCGGCCAGCGTGAGGGTGAGGGTCAGGAGACCGGCCGCGGCCGCGTAGGGCCGGCGCTGTGGGGAAAAGCCACGCTTCATGGGGATCCTCGTCGGCGGGGGAGTTTCGATCAATCGATCGGAAGTCGGCTTCATTCAGCCCGCCGCGTGTTTCCAGGGTGATACGGGTGCGCTGTGAGTTTGGTTAAACCGGAGCGCCCGGATGTGCGACGCGGGCCACAGTGCGCAGTCGCCGCTCCGGCACCCGCAGCACCCGCAGGGCGGCGTCGGCGATCGCCGGGGCCACCTCGTCCGGGTTCATCCCGGCCTCGGTCCGGCGCCGCAGGATGACCGACTCGATCAGCCCGATCACCAGGGCGGCCTGCGGCCGGGCGAGCTCCGGCCCGGTCTCCAGCACGGCCGCGACGAGCTCGCGGTAGGCCGCGTAGAGCCGCTCGCGCTCCTGGTGGAACTCGGCGAAGGCCTCCTGGTCGACCTCGGGGATCAGGTACAGCGCGCCGATGTTGTCCCGCCCGGCCAGCAGGAGCCGGGTGTCGTAGGAGCACAGGGCCCACAGACGGACGTCCGCCGGCTCGGTCTGGTGGTCCCGGAGGGTCAGGGCGGTGGCGAACTCCACCGAGGGCCGCACCGTTTCCAGCAGGAGCCGCAGCAGAATGCTCTGTTTGCCCGGGAAGTAGTGGTACATCGAGGCCTGGCTGATCCCGGCCCGGGCGGCGATCTTGTGGGTGCTGGTGCTGCCGTAGCCGGCCGCGCAGAACAGGTGGGCGGCGGCGGCCAGGATGTCTTGCTCGGTGCCCAGCCCGGAGGGTGAGGGGCCTTTGGCGCGCGGGCGTCCCAGGGTCGGCATGGACCGGAGTCTAAGCCTTCGTCCGAAACCGGGGGTGGACCCCTCTCGGTCGTGCGCCTGGCCTGGTCAGGCTCGAAGAACCCTCGTCGTTCGTTCCGGCTGGTTGTCGGGTCCAGGCGCACGATCGCCTCCGGCATCTACTCTTTCGGGGTAGTCCGTGTTTCTGGTTCTGCATCAAACTCCGGACCCGGTTTGAATGGCCCTCTTCTTAGAGACTCTCGCTGGGATCGATCGCTGTGCTTCGCGAGCCCAGCGTGACGAACACGGGGATACCGATGAGCGCGATCGGCGACTGCCCCAGCGAGCCTGAAGTCTTGATCAAGTCCGAACGAGGTCACAGCTACGCCGTAGAGGATCGAGCCTGCGGAGAGAGAGCTGGATCGTGGTGAGGAATAGGGCGAGACCGGTCTCCGCCCGGGCGGCGATGCGGTTGCCATCCAGGTCTGCAGCGACAGGGGGAGTCCTCCCCACACGAAGCCCCGGACCACGATGAGGGCGATAACCGCGGGGGTCGAGGCTGGACCGTGGCCACCGGGCTGAATGCTGACGGATGGCGGCGGTCCGTGCCGCTGGTGATATTTTGACTGTTCGGGGTTCGAAGGAACTGTACGCGTGGCATTCGGAGAGCCGACCCGGATGTGAGATGGGCTCATTGGCCTGGATGCGATTGCCCCGCTCGCCCAGATGAGGTCCTTGACCTCAGCTCCATAGCTACTATGCCGATTTCTGTCCTGTGCGGCGCGGAACCTGGCAGATGTGGCTGGTTATCACCCTGGTGGCGGTAGGCGGTTATCTCGTTCTTCCCTCGCAGACGCTGGATGGCTGGTTGATCACCGGCTACAAGACGCTGATCGGCTGCCTGGCCGGTGTCGCTCTGGTGGCCGGAGTGCTCAAGCGGAGACCGCGGGCCACCCTGGCCTGGTTGCTGTTCGGCTTCGGCATCACGGCGAATGCCCTCGGAGCTCTGGTCTCCGACGTCTACACCAAGGTGTTCGGCGGGGTTGGCTATCCGAACATCGCCGACGCCTTCTGGCTCATGCTCTACCCCTTTCTCTTTTTCGGTGTTGTCGTGTTGATCAGAGCCCGCGGCTCGGCCCGTGACTGGGCCAGCATGGTCGATGCGATGACCGTGGCGACCGGACTGGGACTGCTCTCCTGGGTGTTCTTGATGGTGCCGGTGCGCTCGGACGAAACCCTGCACCCCATCGGACAGGTCATCGTCATGGCGTATCCGGTCGGTGACATCATGGTGCTGGCAATGCTGCTGCATCTCATGTTCTCCGGCGGCGTCCGCAACCCCTCGTTCTGGCTGGTCTGCACCGCGATGGGGCTCTTCCTGCTGGGCGACTTCAGCTGGGCCGCGCTGTCCCAGCTCGACATCACGCCGTCGGACATCCCCACGCGCCTGCTGGACATGATCTTCCTCGGGGCCTACGCCTGTTTCGCATTCGCCGCGTGTCATCCATCGGTGGTGGCTCTGGGCCAGCCCAGCGAGATCGCTCCGCCTCGCCTGACCCCGATCCAGCTGGCGATGCTGACCGCTGCGACGATGATCTCGCCCTCGATCCTGGCGATCCAGGTGGCCCACCACGACGTGACGAACGGCGTTGCCATCGTCGTCGGGTCGGTCGCCCTGTTCCTGCTGGTCGTTACCCGTATGGCCCAGCTGGTGCGTCAGGTCGAACGTCAGGCCCAGCAACTACGGGCACTGGCCCGCTCGGACGCACTGACCGGGTTGCCCAATCGCCGCGCGCTGTTCGACGAGTTGCCGCAGGCGATGGCGCGGGCCGCCCGTAACGGCACCCCTTTCGCCGTGGCGATGATCGACCTCGACCACTTCAAACGGTTCAACGATGAACATGGTCATCAGGCTGGTGACCGTCTGCTCAAAGGCGCCGCCTCGGCCTGGGCTGCCGCGTTGCGCACCGTCGACGTTCTGGCCCGTTACGGCGGGGAGGAGTTTGTGCTGCTGTTGCCCGCTGCTGACGCCACCCTGGCCGGCACGGCCCTGACGCGGCTGCGCGCGGCCACCCCAGAGGGTCAGACCTTTTCCGCCGGGCTTGCCATCTGGAACGGCGCGGAGTCGGAGGATGAGCTCATCGGTCGGGCCGACAGGGCCCTCTACATGGCTAAGGCCGGCGGACGTGACCGCACCGAACATGCTGATCCCGTGTCCTTGTCCTGATCCCTCCCGTAAGGTCCTGCCGTGCCACCCCTCAGACGGGTGGCCGACGCGATGAAAGTCCCGCGCGAAGGACGCCCACCTGTCTGTAGCACGTGCCGCCATGCTCGCCTGGTGACGGAGAGAGTCGTGGTGACGTAGGTGCCATCAGGGCGACGATCGTGGTCGGTGGACGCCGCCATGATGGCCGGTGTTCGTCGCCGGGGCCCGGGTTGGCGAGTCCCCGTCGGCGTGACGGATGGCCCAGGCGAAAAGGTCGGCCGCTGGTAGAGGCGGGCTGTACACGTAGCCCTGCACCTCGTCGCAGCCGATCTCCCGCAGCACCTCCACGTCGGTCAGGTGCTCGGCTCCTTCGGCGACGATTCTCAGCCCCAGCTGATGGGCCAGGTCGATGGTCCCGGACACGATGGCCCGTACGCGGGGGTCGAGGCGGATGCGGGAGACGAAGGCGCGATCGATCTTCAGTTCGGTGGCCGGTAGATCGCTCAGGTAGGCCAGGGAGGAGTACCCCGTCCCGTAATCGTCGATGCTCAAGCCGAATCCGGCTTCCACGATCCGCCCACACATGGTCAGGGAACGATCCGGGTCGTCCATCAAGGTCGTTTCGGTGATTTCGAACGTGACATGAGCGGGATTGACCCCGCTGTCGACGATCCCCTGCATCAGAGCGGGAAACGTGTGGTCGGTCAGGCAGGAAGCGGACAGGTTGACCGATACGCGGACCGGGCTCAGACCCGCCTGTTCCCACAGGGCCGCGTCGTGCAGGGCCCTCCAGGCCACGAAGTGCGTCAATTGCCGCATGTCGCCCTGGCGTTCGACCAGATCGATGAAGACGCCGGGAGGGATGAGCCCGTGATCACGGTGGCGCCATCGCACCAGAGCTTCCACCCCCACCAGCCGTCCCGTCCGCAGAGCGATCTGAGGCTGGTAGTGGACCTCGAACGGAAGGTGCTCGCCGTCGTCCGGGCGCAGGCGGTCTGCCTCGAACAGGTCGGCAAGCTCGCCGGCCAGCAGCATCTGCTCGCGCCGCTGCCGGTCCAGCGCGGCGTCGTAGACGCTGACCCCGACGCCGCGTCGTTTGGCCTCGTACATGGCGGCATCGGCCCGGCGGAAGAGTTCCTCATTGTCGATGACCTCGTCGGAGGGGGGATCACCTCGACGGCAGGCGATGCCGATACTCAGGCGCACCTTGAAGTCGGCGACATCGGCGGTGCTGTCCTCGGTCATCCTCCGGGCGATGGTCAAGGCTTCGTGGGTGCTGGTATCGGCCAGGAGGACGGCGAACTCGTCGCCGCCGAGGCGGGCGATCAATGCGGTCTCAGGAGCCGCCCGGCGAAGGTGCTGCGCCGCGCGGCCGAGAGCCAGGTCGCCGGTGGCATGGCCGTGGCGGTCGTTGATGGTCTTGAAGTCGTTGACGTCGGCGATCAGCAGGGCTGCGTCGTCACTGGCCTGGCTGAGCTCATCCAGTCCTTGAGCGAAGGCACGCCGGTTCGCCAGGCCGGTCAGGTCGTCGGTCAGAGCCTCCTGGCGCCGTATGGCCAGAGTGGCCAGGTCCCGGATGAGGTGCGCTGCGCGGGTACTCGCGCCGACCACGGCCAAGGCTGCGTAGATGACCGTGGAGCGGGTCAGGTGTGGCGAAAGTTGCGTGCACAGGATAAGGAGCGTGACGCCGGCCAGAAGGACCACCATGGCCCCGATGGTGACGGCCTGCGTGGTCGCGGGCTGGGGTGCGATGGTGCGTTCGGGAAGGCACGAACAGACCGCCAGAACGACGGCTAGTAGGACCCATCCGACGGTGAAGAGGGCTTGCTGGGCCGGGGTCGAGGGCGAGGGATGGGATGAAGGCAGGAGGACGTGCAGTGTCGCGGGAAGGGTGGTGGCGAGCGCCGTCAGCATCGCTGCCGAGGCCAGCCACGGGCGAGGATCCTTCAGGAAGGACCCCATGGACGCCACGGTGAGCGTCGTTCCCATGAGCACGAAGGCTGAGGCCAGACAGAGCACGAACACCTGGGCGGCGACATTGGCGGATGGCGGGGTGGTGCGGTGGGTCCAGACCACGGCCAGGTTGGTGACTCCGGCCGCCGCCAGCGTGGCGCTCAGGCCATTGAGGAGATCGCCGGGATCGGCAGTGGCGGTATGGGTACGGTTCCAGATGATCAGCCCGCGATACAGGACCTGACCGCCGAGCAGTATGCCCACGGCCAGGACCGTGGGCTGTCCGTACTCGACCGAGAAGGAGTCGAGGTGAACGAACAGGTGCCGGGCGCCGTCCGCCCCCGACGCGATTGCCATGACGGCGGCTCCTGCACCGAAGCAGAGCCAGACCTGTTGCTCTGGCGTCTCGGGGCTTCGACGGCGGAGCAGAAATCCTGCACAGGCACCCAAGATGCTGGTCCGGACCCCAGCGGCGACAGCGTTGCCGGAGGCCAGGACGAGTGACGGCACCAGGGAAAGCAGGCTTACCAGGCTCAGTCCTGCCCATAACCGCGGCTGCGCCAGGAAGCCCACGACGCCGGCAAAGGCTGTTTCGCTCATCGGGCGTGTGCGCGCGACGGGCCCTGATGCCGTCACCTGCGTAGCCTGCACGATCTATACCCACTCCCAGAGGCGCTGAGTCAGGGTCACAGACTGTAACGAAAACGAAGGTGCTGATGCCGTCAGCCCGTCCGTAGCCACTGGACTGCATCGGCTTTCCTGGTGCTGAACCTAAAGAGTCGTCTTCTCGTTGCGGCACCGCCATCGCGTGAAGGCCCCGTGCTCGTGAGCTCTGTGGAGCCTGGCAGGCGGGCAACGCCGGGTTGTGGCCGTTGGCTGTCACGCCGGTGCAGGAGGCCGCACAGCGGGGCTATGGTGCGAGCTGGGTGAGATGACGTTGGGAAAGGTCAGCTGCCCCGGCAGGGATACGCGGCGTGAACCGCTTCGTGACGGCCCATCCCTTCTGGCTTTTCGTGCTGGGGTGGCTCGGGAAGCCAGCGCACAAAGTCCTCGGCGCCCACGATGGTCAGCAGTTCGGACAGGCGCTGGCAGGGGCCTTGGAGGAGCAGGCGGGCGTGGTGACGTCGGAGTCCTGCCCCGATGCGGATGATCATCGACAGGCCTACGGAGTCGATGGTTTCGAGGTGGCGGACCTCAGCTATGACTCGGCGGTGCTCATTGAGACAGAAGCTGGCGGCCTCTTCCAGTTCCTCGGCGATGCGATAGTCGACATGGCCGTGCAGGATGAGCCGGGTGTGGTCGTCCTGGCTGATGACGGCGACGTCGCCACACAGGTTGTCGCTGCCGGGAAGCGGGGGCACCGAGCGCAGATGCCGGAGGCGGTGCTGGTCGTGAGCAGTCACGAAGGAGTCTCGATCCCTGGTGCGTAAGCGCGGGCCAGTCTGCTGGCGGCGAGGGCGGGTGACGACTGCTGCATCCCGCGCACTCGATATCAGACCGCTGTTTACCCCCCTCGGTCAACTTTCGCGCCACTAAGGCGGCGTCTCGGCCGGCCATTCGGGTCAGAAGGTCCATTCTGACCTACTGCACTGACATTTCCTCTGACCGCGAGTGGCCTGAGGAGCTGTGACTCACAACGCTCTGACAGAGGGCGTGTTGACTTCTACTGCGACCGGCTATCCGGTGGTCGAAGGACCGGTGGGAGGTGCTGGGCCAGGTGGGGTGAATTCGCAGGATCCCTCGTGGCCCTGAGGCATGCGCAGATTCGGCCGGTTCACGGGCGAAGGGGCTTTCGGTGTCGTTGGGAAAGAAGCAATCCGGCGTGCCCAGCCGGTCATGGCATCAGAGCAGGAGCTGACTGATGTCAGCGCGTTCGGCGATCAGAGCGGCCGGCTCGCGCACGGACCGGTTGAGGTCCTGTCAGATCTGGCGCAGCTTGCTCAAGGCGCTGTCGGCGTGGGTGGCGGTCCGCAGGCGAATGACCCCTCACCCCGGCGGTCTCGCGGAGCCAGAGGGTCCCCACTTATAGCGGGGGTGACATGCAGGAGCTGCCCGCAACGACGCAGCCGAGGGCGCTCAAGCGCAGCCTCCACCCAAGGCGCTGGCTCGGTATCGCTGACCCCGGACGGTTGGATCAGGCCGCGCCTTCTGCCGTCAGCAAGGCGGCCGGTGACGTAGCGACTCCTTGATCAGGCAGCCGTGCGGGGTTGCCCTCCGGCTTGGCTTCAGCAGCATTAAAGACGTCGCCGAGCCAGGTGGCGCCCAGCGCGTGCAGGCCACGCAGTAATTCCTGGCTGGTGCGGGGGCGCGGCGCGTTGCGGTCATGAAGGGGTTCCTGGCCACTGAGCACGATCTCGGGGGAGGTTCGGGCGGAAATGGTGGCCAGCATCTTCACGGGCAGGTTCCGGGTGGCGGGGTCGGCGCGTACATGGATCATGAAGTCGAACCCGTTCATGTCGCGGGTTCTGAGGTCCAGGAGAATCATGGCCGGGCGCAATGGAGGCCGCGTGTCCCGCCCCTGCAGCAAGCGCAGAGCTTGGGGACCGTCGTGGGCGACCACGACATCACACCGCGCAGCAGATATGAGGACGCTCGCGGCGTGCGCGCCCTTCCGGACACCTGCGTCCTCCGGGCAATCACTCACAAGAAGCAGGACCGGGGAACGTTCTGGATCTGCGGGTTGGTGCATCGGGTTTCCTTCTCGGTCTGGCGGCGGTCGTGGTCGGTGAACCCCATCGCACAGAGCCCCATCAGCATTCGTCCCCGGACGGGAGACCACGAGAACCCACAGGCTCTCGGTGCTGCGGTCCCCTCAGATTCGGATGCTGAGTGAGAACCCGGGCCTGGTGCCGAAGACCTGGTACTGCACAGCTTCTGAGTCTGTGCCCTAACTGTCACAGACCCGGTCCGCCGGCCGGCATCCCGACCTGAATGCACCAGGTCCGCTTCCGGACGCGAGATGGCCGCTGACGGCTTCTCAGAAATTGGCGGATGCGTCCTCGGTCCAGGGCCGAAGCATCTCACTCACGCCCTGCTCGCCCGGCCGATCAAGGTCCGCGTCCGCTTGAGAGGAAACTGCGACCCCGAAGTGATCCACGGGTATGAGCGCCGCGAGCGATCTTTCGGAACATGCGCTCGTCATCAGCTCTACTGCCACGCTGCCCCATACGTCGTTCACCGGACGCAGGCTGGAGAACTCATGGCTCCTCATGGCTTAGGCGTGGAGCACTCTCCCGAACGGCTGCCACCCATTCGTGCGAATCACTACCCAATGCAGACCCGATGGCGTCGTAGAGACCGGCAACGCCCCCATCGAGGGGAGGACCCGCAACTACCTGGAGTCATCGGTGTTCAGAAGGACTTCTCGCGACCCGCAGGCCGGGCAGATCATGGCTGAGGCCCACGCGGATGTTGTGGCGGTCACCGATGTGGTGACCAAGCTCGGTCGGGCGAGCACGGTTGAGCAGGCTGTGAAGGCGTCTCTGGAGACGGTGCGT
>JODP01000003.1 GCA_000719025.1 Kineosporia aurantiaca JCM 3230 | reverse complement strand
CGGCGAAATCCGCCGCCACTTCCGCGACCGCGGCTGGGCCATGCGCATCCCCCGCCGCATCCAGGACCTCGGCCGCCGCGTCTCCGAAGCCCGCGAAACTCTCACCCACACCCACGACCGCTCCCCCACGGTCCGCGAGATCGCCGAATACCTCGACGTGGACGCGGATCTCGTGCTGGAGGCGCTGGAGACGGCCAGCGCCTACATCACCGTGCCGCTGCAGACCACCGCCGACGACTCGGACCGGATGATCGGCAAGGCGTTCGAGGACGCGGGGCTTGAGCTGGTGGAGCAGCGGGAGACGCTGCGGCCCTTGCTGGCCCGGCTCCCGGTGCGCGAACGGCGCATCCTGGAACTCCGTTTCGGCAAGGGCCTGTCCCAGTCGCAGATCGCGGCCGAGGTCGGCGTCTCCCAGATGCACGTCTCCCGGCTGCTCACCAAGAGCCTGAACATCCTGCGCTCCGGGCTGACCCAGGAGCTCTAGCCGGCGGTTACTCCGGCAGCAGCGAGTGGCGCACCACCGTCTGCTCGCGGCTCGGGCCGACTCCCACGGCCGAGATCCGCTGGCCCGAGATCTCCTCCAGGGCCAGCACGTAGGCCTGGGCGTTCTTCGGCAGGTCCTCGAACACCCGGGCCGCCGAGATGTCCTCGGTCCAGCCGTCGAAGTACTCGTAGATCGGCTTGGCGTGGTGGAAACCGGTCTGCGTCATCGGCATCTCGTCGTGCCGCTCGCCGTCCACGTCGTAGGCCACGCAGACCGGGATCCGCTCGATCCCGGTGAGCACGTCCATCTTGGTCAGCACGAAGTCGGTGACCCCGTTGACCCGGGCGGCGTACCGCGCGATCGGCGCGTCGTACCAACCGCAGCGCCGCGGGCGTCCCGTGGTGGTACCGAACTCGCCCCCGACGTCCCTCAGCCGGTCGCCCCACTCGTCGTGCAACTCCGTGGGGAACGGGCCTTCCCCGACCCGGGTGGCGTACGCCTTGGCCACCGCGATCACCCGGTCGATCCGGGTGGGCGGCACCCCGGAACCGGTGCAGGCCCCGCCGGCGGTGGCGTTGGAGGAGGTGACGAACGGGTAGTTGCCGTGATCGACGTCCAGCAGGGTCGCCTGACCGCCCTCGAACAGCACCATCTCGCCCCGGTCGAGCGCGTTGACCAGGGTCAGGCCGGTGTCGGTGACCATCGGGCGCAGCCGGTCGGCGTAGGAGATGAGCTCGTCGAACACCTCGTCCACGGTGATCGAGCGCCGGTTGAAAACCTTGACCAGCAGCTGGTTCTTGCTCTCCAGAGCACCCTCGATCTTCTGCCGCAGGATGCCCTCGTCGAACAGGTCCTGCACGCGGATGCCGACCCGGCTCATCTTGTCGGCATAGGTCGGGCCGATGCCCCGGCCGGTGGTGCCGATCTTGCGCTTGCCCAGGAACCGCTCCAGCGTCTTGTCGAGCGTGCGGTTGTAGGACGGGATCAGGTGCGCGTTGGCCGAGACCAGCAGCTTGGAGCAGTCGATACCGCGGGCGGTGAGGCCGTCGATCTCCTCGAACAGCACGCCCAGGTCGATCACCACGCCGTTGCCGATCACCGGGGTGCAGCCGGGCGTCAGGATGCCGGAGGGCAGCAGGTGCAGGGCGTACTTCTCACCGTCGACGACCACGGTGTGGCCGGCGTTGTTGCCGCCGTTGAACTTGACGACGTAGTCCGCCTCGGCGCCGAGGGCGTCGGTGGCCTTGCCCTTACCCTCGTCACCCCACTGAGCGCCGACCAGAACGATCGCGGGCATTTAACCGGGCTCCTTCTTCACACCCCTGGGTGTGGGGTCCGGTGATTGATCCTACCGCGACGGCCGGGGATCGCCCGTCTAGGGCAGCTGTTTCAGCAGCGTTTCGGCCAGTCCGTTGCCGGACATCCAGGCCTGCTCGACCCGCGAGCGCGGCCCCCAGGCGTCGCCGCACACACCGATCAGGCCGTTCTCCAGCAACCCGAAGGGCTCCGGATGGGTGCGCGCCGGAGCCGCGAACGACCAGCGGTGCACCCGGGCCCAGTCGGCCCGCGGGGTCGGCTCGGCCCCCAGCAGCCGGCCCAGTTCGGCCAGCATCGGCTCGATCCCGGAGGTCGGGTCCTTCAGCCGGGGCCGGGCCAGGTCGCCGGTGCTGTGGGTGACCAGCAGCGGGACCCCGTCGGCGTGGCTGCGGCCGCTGTCGGAGATCCAGGTGAGCACGTCGGAGGAGTTGACGAAGACCCCGTCGAACTCCGGCCACCAGCGGGACGGCCAGGCCGCCCAGAGGGTGAGCACCGGGAGCTGGACGGAGCCGGCCACGGCGAGCGCGTCGGCGGTCCCGGCCGGGAGCAGCCGGGCGGCCTGGGTGTCGGGCATGGCCAGCACGACGGCGGCCACCGGCTCGCCGTCCACCAGGGTCTGCCCGTGCTCCACGGTCACCGACTCGACCAGGTGCGCCGTCTCGATCCGCAAACCCTGGGCCAGGTTCTCGACCAGCCCGCGCAACCCGCCGGCGCCGGGCACGGTGGAGTAGCGCTGCGGGCCGGGTTCGCCCCGGCGCAGGCCCTGCTCGTCCAGGATGCTGAACCGGTCGGTCCACGGCTGGGCCAGGCCGGACCGCTGCCAGACCCCGACCACGTGGGCGAACAGCGCCTCGCGCACGGTGAAGTAGGGCGCGCCGATGTCCACCGCGTGCCCCACCGACAACGACGAGACCGGGCCCAGGTACTCGGTCTTCACGGCCATCCGGCCGCCGATCCGGCGACCCCGCTCGTAGATCCGGACCCGGACCCCGGCGTCGTGCAGGCGACGGGCGCAGGCCACTCCCGCGATCCCGCCGCCCACCACGACGACCGGCAGGCTCAGCGGTCGACCGCCCAGCTCAGGACGTTGAGTGCGTCGGCCGCCTCGGGGTCGCAGTCACTGATGAAGGCGGCGATCCGCACCCGCTCCTCGTCCTCGCCGATCGCGGTGGCGGCCCGGCCGAGGGCGGCCAGGGCGCGCAGGAAGCCCTGGTTCGGCAGGTGCGACCACGGCACCGGGCCGTGGCCCTTCCAGCCGTTGCGACGCAGCGCGTCCAGCCCGCGGTGGTAGCCGGTGCGGGCGTAGGCGTACGCCTCGATGTCGTTGCCGGCCTCCAGGGCCCGCTCGGCCAGGGCGGCCCAGGGCAGGCAGTGCGCCGGGTTGGCGGCGGCGACGTTCTCCAGCGGGGCCCCGGCCGCGATCGCGTCCCGGGACGCCGCGTCGTCGGGCAGCAGGGTCGGCGGCGGCGAGTTCAGCAGGTTCGAAGAATGCGTGGTCACCGGGCCAGTCTGCCGCAGCCGCCCGGTGACCCGCGCATCGGACGCGACCTAGGCGATCTTGGTGCCCGCGCTGCGCAGCTGCTCGCAGGCCTGGACCACCCGGGCCGACATGCCGGCCTCGGCGCTCTTGCCCCACACCCGCGGGTCGTAGACCTTCTTGTTGCCGACGTCGCCGTCCACCTTGAGCACGCCGTCGTAGTTCTTCAGCATGTGGTCGGCCACCGGCCGGGTGTAGGCGTACTGGGCGTCGGTGTCGATGTTCATCTTGATCACGCCGAAGTCGACGGCGGCCGAGATCTCCTCCGGCAGCGATCCCGAGCCGCCGTGGAAGACCAGGTCGAACGGCTTGTCCCGGCCGTACTCGGAACCGATCTCGTTCTGGATCTGCTGGAGGATCTCCGGGCGCAGCTTGACGTTGCCCGGCTTGTACACGCCGTGCACGTTGCCGAACGTGAGAGCAGTGAGATAGCGCCCGTTCTCGCCCAGGCCGAGGGCCTGCACGGTGGCCCGGGCGTCGGCCACGGTGGTGTAGAGGTGCTCGTTGATCTCGTGGGCGACGCCGTCCTCCTCACCGCCGACCACGCCGATCTCCACCTCCAGCACGATCTTCGCCTTGGAGGTGCGCTCCAGCAGCTCGGCGGCGATCTTCAGGTTCTCGTCCAGCAGGATCGCCGAGCCGTCCCACATGTGCGACTGGAACAGCGGGTTCTCGCCCCGGGCGACCCGCTCCTCGCTGATCGCCAGCAGCGGCCGGACGTAGGTGTCCAGCTTGTCCTTCGGGCAGTGGTCGGTGTGCAGCGCGATGTTGACGTCGTACTGCTTGGCCACCTCGTGCGCGTACAGCGCCATCGCGGTCGCGCCGGCGACCATGTTCTTCACCGTCGGCCCGGAGGCGTACTCGGCCCCGCCGGTGGTCATCTGGACGATGCCGTCGCTGCCGGCGTCGGCGAAGCCGCGCAGCGCGGCGTTCAGTGTCTGGGACGAGGTGACGTTGATGGCGGGATAGGCGAAGGACCCGGCCTTGGCGCGGTCGAGCATCTCCGCGTAGACCTCTGGGGTTGCAATCGGCATCTGCCTGCTCCTGTGCGGTTTCGTCGCGTGCGGTTCGTCGGCCCTGCAAGTCCGCCGGGGTCAGAACACCCGAACGGGCCTTGTGTCGCTCTCGCTAATCGCGATCCTTGCACGCGGAACCCGTCCGAGCCCGTCGCTACGTGAGGTGGTGGCACCGCTTTCCGGGACCGAATCTTGCCTTGCACGAGCCCATGTCAGCGTTCGATCCCCTCCGACGGGAAATCGTCAAGCGGTCCCGCCCTACGTGTCCGGACAAGTTGGGTGATCTCGGTGACACGAGTGATCCACAAGTGATCGACACGACGTCGGCGGAGCTGGCGCGAAACCTCGCCGACGCCGGGAACCTGTCCGGACAACGTGAGCCAGACAACGCGTGTTCTAGGTCAAACGTCCGTGACCCAGCTAACTACTGCCAGCTCTGAGTGGTCCGGTCGCCCGGCGAGACCACCCCGGTCTCGTAGGCCACCACCACCGCCTGCACCCGGTTGCGCAGCCCGAGCTTGGCCAGCACCGCGCTGACATGACTCTTCACCGTGGTCTCGCCGACCATCAGATGCGTGGCCAGGTCGGTGTTGGACAGCCCGCGGGCCATCCCGACCAGGATCTCCCGCTCCCGTTCGCTGAGCGCGGCCAGCCGCGGGGCCCAGCGGTCCTGGGCGGCGTCGCCGGGGACCGGGACGACCGGGGCCGGCTGCATCCGCTCCAGCTCCAGGCAGTGCGCGATCAGCGTGTTGGTGACCACCGGGTCGACCAGCGAGTTGCCCGCGTGGATCGTCCGGATCGCGGCGACCAGCACGTCCGGTCCCGCGTCCTTCAGCAGGAAGCCGCTGGCCCCGGCCCGGATCGCGCCGAGCACGTACTCCTCGTCGTCGAAGGTGGTCAGGATCAGGACGGCCGGGCGGTACCCGTCGGCGGCGACGATCCGGCGGGTGGCCCCGATCCCGTCCAGCACCGGCATCCGGACGTCCATCAGCACCACGTCGGGCCGCTCGGCGGCGACCATCTCCAGCGCCTGGGCGCCGTCCCCGGCCTCACCGACCACGGTCAGGTCGGCCTCGTGGTCGACGATCATCCGCAGGCCGGCCCGGATCACCCCCTGGTCGTCGACGACGGCGACCCGGATCGGGGGACTGGCGGCTGGGCTCACGGATTCGGTTCCCGTTTGGCTTGAGGACGTTTGAACTTAGGACGCCGGTCAGCCCGCCTGGGGGAGGGCTTCCGGCCCGGTCGGCCCGGTCGGCGCGGCCTCGGCCGGCACCACCATGCTGAGCCGGGCCCGCACCAGCCAACCACCCAGGCGCGAGCGGCCGATCTCCAGGGTGCCCCCGCAGGACGCGGCCCGCTCGCGCATCCCGACCAGGCCGTGCCCGGAGCCGAAGGTGGAGGAGCGGCGGACCGGCACCGGGCCGGTGACCGCGGGCAGACCCTGGGGCTGGGTGTTCCCCCGCCAGGCCCAGCGGTTGCCGCCGGAGGCGGCGTCCGGCGGGTGTCCCCCGTCGTCGTGCACCTCGACCAGCAGGTCCTCGCCGTTCACCTCGAGCCGCACCTGGGCCCGCCCGGCCCCGGCGTGGACCAGGGCGTTGGTCAGCGACTCCTGGATGATCCGGACCGCGGCCAGCTCCACCGCCGCGGGCAGGATCGGCTGGAACGGCGGCAGGCTGAGCTCCACCGGCATGCCCACCGCCTGCATCCGGGCCGCGATCTCGGGGATCTCGCCCAGCGTGGTCTGCGGGGCCAGGGCGGCCGCCGAGTCGGCCGAGCGCAGCACCTTCACCACCTGACGCATGGCCGCCAGGGTGTGCTGGCCGTCCAGGGCGATCCAGCGGACCGCCTCGCGCAGCTGCTCGGGCTGGGTGTCGGCGACCCGGTCGGCGGCCTGCGCGCGCAGCACCACGGCGCTGATGTGGTGCGCCACCACGTCGTGCAGCTCCCGGGCGATCCGGGTCCGCTCGGCCGCCACCACCTGGTCGGTCTCCAGCCGCCGTAGCCGCTCCACCTCTTCCTGCCGGTGCTGCAGCTCGTCGTTCGCCCGCCGCTGCCGATAGGAGGCCCGGCCGAGCAGAACGGTGGCGGTGATGATCGAGCCGAAGATGGTGACCGAGGAGAGGTTGAAGTCCCAGATGGTGTACGTGTGGTGCCGTAGGATGCCCCAGATTTCCCAATACTCCGGGTTGTGCCAGCCGTAGGCCACGGTCTGCTTGGCCAGCCCGGCCAGACCGATCAGCAGGACCCAGGGGGTGGGCAGGACCCGTCGGGAGGCGGCCGTGTAGCCGGCCAGGACGTAGGGCAGGACATGCCAGTAGGTGCACAGCCAGCCGCCGTACGCGTCCGGGTAGAACACCGCCACCGCCAGCAGCGTGAGCCGGGGAAAACGGTCGCGGGTGAGCAGCACCCCGGTCACCACGATGCCGAGGGACTGGTACTGGAAGATGCCGACGCTCGGGTACCAGCCGTTCCGGGGCAGGTAGACCATCGCCACCGCCCAGGTCACCCCGACCGCCAGGGCGATCAGCGCCGAACGGCCCGGCGGAAGCACCCGATCGCGCAGGAAGGCCACCGTCCGCGCCGCACTGATCACTCGCGGTGCGACACCGGCGGCCGGCGGACTGGTCACCGTTCGACGATAAGGCCGGATCGGCGCCCCGCTCCTCCTTCCGGAGGATGAACGCCCGACTGGTCGGCCCTCGTTCTCGAGGAGGAGAAACTGGACCGAACCGTATTCTGGGCCATCCTGTGGCCTGATGCGTCAACCCCACCGGAGACAGGACGATCTCGACATGCCTGCAATTGACCTGCGTACCTTGCGCCCCGGACGGGCCCTGTGGCCCGCTGCGCGGACGGGACTGACGGTCGCGCCGATCCCGATCGAGGAGCACGCCCGGTTCGCCGAGGCGAACGCGGTGAGCATTACGCAGACGCCGGCCTGGGCCGGCGTGAAGCGGGCCTGGCGACCCGAGAGCATCGGCTGGATCGACAACGGCGAGCTGGTCGGCACGGCGCTGGTGCTGCACCGGCCGGTGCCGGTGCCCGGCCTCCAGCGCAGCCTGGCCTACATCCCGGAGGGGCCGACCATCCCCTGGGAGCGGGTGCTGCAGGCACCCGCCCTCTGGCTCGACCCGCTGCTGGCCCACCTGCGCGGGCAGCACGCGTTCGCGGTCCGGATCGGCCCGACCCCGCCGGTGCGCAGCTGGAGCACGGCCACGGCCAAGCGCGGGATGTCCGACCCCGCCGTCCGCCGGTTCTCCGAGCTCGACGCGGACCAGGCGTACCCGATCGGCACCGCCCTGCGGCCCGCTCTGGAGACCCGGGGCTGGACCTCCCTGGAGGACGAGTCCGGTCACTTCACCGCCGGCCAGCCCCGGCTCGGGGTGCGCCTGGAGATCCGCGACCGCACCCCGGAGCAGCTGCTCAAGGGGATGAACCAGCAGTGGCGGCGGAACGTCAAGAAGTCGGCCTCGATGGGCGTGGTGGTCCGCCCGGGCGACCCGAGCGACCTGGAGACGTTCCACAAGCTCTACCTGGAGACCGGCGAGCGGGACGAGTTCACCCCGCGCCCGCTGAGCTACTTCAAGACGATGTGGGACGAGCTGGGCCCGCGGATGCGGCTCTGGCTGAGCGAGTACCAGGGCGAGGCGCTGGCCACCGCGATCACCGTCGACGTGAACCACACCTGCTGGTACACCTACGGCGGCTCGACCTCCCGGCTGCGCGAGGTGCAGGCCCCGACCGCGCTGCAGTGGGCCTCGATCCAGGCCGCGTTGCAGCGCGGGAACTGGGTGTACGACTTCCGGGGTATCGCCGACACCCTGGACGAGAACGAGAAGCTGGCCGGTCTGCTGCGGTTCAAGATCGGCACCGGCGCGACCGTGGTGGAGACCGTGGGCGAGTACGAGTACCCGCTGTCCCCGCTGTGGAACAAGGCTTTCCAGCTCTACCAGGAGATCCAGAGGGCGCGGTCATGACTTTCACGCTGACGATCGACGAGCCGCGCTGGGACGAGAGCGTGCGCCGGTCGGCCAAGAAGTACCCGGACGTGGTGCCGGTGATCAAGGGCAACGGCTACGGGTTCGGCCGGGGTCGGCTGGCCGCGCTGGCCACCCGGCTGGGGATGGACACCGTCGCGGTGGGCACCGGGGCCGAGGTGGCCTCGGTGCGGATGGAGTTCCGCGGCTCGATCGTGGTGCTGGCCCCGCTGACCCTGGCCGACCTGCGGCGCCCGGCGCCGGAGGCGGACTACCTGATCCACACGGTCTCGCACGCGGACGTGGTGCGGCGCCTGGCCCAGCCGGACAGCCCGAGCCCGGCGATCATCCTGGAGCTGGACTCGCCGGTGCACCGGCACGGCGTGACGCTGAGCGAGCTGCCCGGCCTGGCCGCCCCGCTGCGCCAGGTCCGGCTGGCCGGGTTCGCCATGCACCTGCCCAGCGGCGGGGACCGGCCCAAGGTGCTGGACTCGGTGCACGAGGCGCTGCACGCGCTGCGCAAGGCCGGGATCGAGGTGGACACCTTCTGGGTGTCCCACCTGAGCGTGAAGGAGCAGGCCGCGGTCCAGGCCCTCGAGCCCGGGCTGCGGATCCGGCCCCGGGTCGGCACCGACCTCTGGCTGGCCGACCGGAGCACCTTCACGGTCACCGGCACCGTGCTCGACGTGCACCGCACGCCGCACAAGGAGGCGGTGGGCTACCGGCAGCGCCGGGTCTCCGGCGGCAGCCTGGTCGTGGTCTCCGGAGGCACCGCGCACGGCGTCGGGCTCTACACCAGCTCGGCCCGCACCGGCTGGCAGGAGGTGCTCAAGAGCGTTGCCCTGGGCGCGGTCCGGGGCGCCGGCTGGTCTCCCTCGCCGTTCCACTGGGCCGGGCACCGGCTGCACTTCGCGGACGTGGCCCACATGCAGGTCTCAATGCTGGTGGTGCCCGCCGGGGTCGCCCCGCCGCAGGTCGGCGATCAGCTGACCTGCGACGTGCGGATGACGGTGAGTACCTTCGACGAGGTGGTGATCAGCTCGTCGAAGCCGGTCGCCTCCTGATCGGCGGCCGACCGCCGGAACCGGCGCGGCCCCGGACGAGTTGATCTCTTCAGCGGGCCCGCCGACCTGCCGATCACCAGGGGCCGCCGGGGCACGTCGGGAGGGGTCGTGCAGCACGAAAGACGCCGGGCGCTCACCGCGACCCTCGCCCTTCTGTCCGTAGGGGCCGTCACCGGAGCAGTCTTCCTGGTGGCGGCCGGGCCTGACCGGCAACCCGTGGCCGCCCCCGCGGCCGACGCCCGCTGCGTCACCGCGGCTTTCCCCGGAGAGGCCGAGACGGTCGCTCCCACCCCGCCCACCGCTTCGGCGAGCCTCTTCCCCACGGTGACTCCGAGCATCCCTGGTTCGACGCTCTTCCCGGGTCTGCCCGATCCAGCCGGCTGGACCGGCGTCTGGGCCACCGCGATGCAGGACCTCAGCGACCGCGAGCCGAGCGGGCTGAGCAATCTGGGCGGCCAGACCCTGCGCCAGGTGGTGCATCCGACGCTCGGCGGCACCCGCTTCCGGATCCGGCTGGCCAACACCTTCGGCACCGAACCGCTGCGGCTGTCCCGGGTCACCGCCGGGGTCTCGGTCGGCACCGGCCGACCGGGCCTGCGTCCCGGCACCGAGCACCCGGTGACGTTCGGCGGCACCCAGGACGTCGAGATCCCGCCCGGAGGGCGGGCGATCAGCGATCCGGTCGACCAGTCCTTCGAAGCCGGCCAGTCGCTGGCGGTCGACGTCGTGCCGCAGGGGTCGGCGCCGGCCGTCTCCGGGCACAGCCGATCTGCCTCCAGCTCCTACCGGGCCTCCGGCAACCACGCCGGGCAGGTCAGCGGGTCGGCGTTCGGCCGGCCGGTCCGGTCGTGGTTCTGGCTGGAGGGGGTGGACGTGCCGGACCCGGCCGGGATCGGGGCGATCAGCACCTTCGGCGACTCGATCACCGAGGGGATGTGGTCCACCCCGGACACCGACCGGCGCTGGCCCGACCTTCTGGCGGTCCGGATGCGACGGGAGGCGGTCACCTCCGGGGTGGGGGTGCTGAACGAGGGCATCGGCGGCAACCGGGTGGTGTCGGAGAACCTGAGCTGCGTCTCGCCGAGCGCCTCGGGGCTGCGCCGGTTCGACCGCGACGTGCTGAGCCGGCCGGACGTGCGGGTGGTGGTGCTCGCCCTCGGCATCAACGACATCGGTTCGGGGACGCCGGCCAGTACCGTGATCGACGGGCTGAAAACCCTGGCCGAGCGGGCGCACGAGCACGGTCTGCGGGTCGTCGGCGCCACGCTGACCCCGTTCACCTGTGCCCGTGGGTGCCTCTCGCCGGAGAAGGAACAGCAGCGCGAGCTGGTGAACGACTGGATCCGCACGGCGCCGGAGCTGGACGCGCGGGTGGACCTCGCCGCGGCGCTGGCCGATCCGGCCGACCCGGACCGGATGCGCCCGGCCTACGACTCGGGCGACCACCTGCACCCGGGCGACGCCGGGATGCAGGCGATGGCGGACGCTTTCGACCTGCGCTCCCTGGTCGGGCGGTAGGGCAGTACGGTTCCCGCGCGGAGATTTCCGCGCTGCGCCGAAACGAGGAGAAGGCATGAAGACGCGGGAGATCCGCTGCTGGCTGACGGACATGGACGGCGTTCTCGTGCACGAGGGCCTGGCCCTGCCGGGTGCGGCCGAGTTCCTCCAGCGACTGCAGGAGAAGGAACGGCCGTTCCTGGTCCTGACCAACAACTCGATCTACACGGCCCGGGACCTGCGGGCCCGGCTGAACGCCTCCGGGCTGGACGTGCCGGAGGCCGCGATCTGGACCTCCGCCCTGGCCACCGCGCAGTTCCTGGCCGACCAGGTGCCCGGCGGTAAGGCCTACGTGATCGGCGAGGCCGGGCTGACCACGGCGCTGCACGAGGCGGGCTACGTGCTCACCGACACCGCACCGGACTTCGTCGTGCTCGGCGAGACCCGGACCTACTCGTTCGAGGCGATCACCAAGGCGATCCGGCTGATCGAGGGCGGGGCCCGGTTCATCGCCACCAACCCGGACCCGACCGGCCCCTCCGCCGAGGGCCCGCTGCCCGCCTGCGGGGCGGTCGCCGCGCTGATCAGCCGGGCCACCGGGCGGGACCCGTACATCGTCGGCAAGCCGAACCCGATGATGTTCCGCAGCGCCCTGAACGCGATCGACGGGCACTCCGAGTACACCGCGATGATCGGCGACCGGATGGACACCGACGTGGTCGCCGGGATGGAGGCGGGCCTGGAGACCTTCCTGGTCCTGACCGGTTCCACCACCCGGGACGACGTGCAGCGGTACCCGTTCCGGCCGTCCCACATCGTGCCCTCGATCGAGAGCCTGATCGATCTGGTCTGATCGAAGGGGGTTTCCGTTCCGCCGGTCCCTCCGATCGGCGGAACGGAAGCTCTACTGCCCCAGCCGGCGCACCACGGTGAGCCGGGAGCGGGTGGTGAGGAAGCCGATCGTCATGGCCAGCAGCGGGATGCCGAGCCCGACCGCGAACAGGTACGGCCAGGGCAGCACCAGCCGCCAGAGGTTCGGCGCGCCGTAGCTGACGTCCCAGTCCTGCTGCATCCGGATCAGCACCCAGCCGGCCAGGATCCCGCTGCCCACCCCGAGCACCCCGCCCAGCCCGGAGATCACCCCGGCCTGGGCGGCGGCCAGCCGACGGCGTACCCCTGGCCCGGCCCCGACCGCAGCCAGGGTGGAGACGTCGGCCCGGGTCTCGGCGGCGGCCAGGCCGACCGCGGTGAAGGTGCCGACCAGACTGATCACCGCGGCGGCGATCAGCAGGGCGAGCAGGCCCAGGCCGTACTGGCTGACGTAACCGCGCTCCACGTCCATCTGCACCCCGGCCTCGCGGCGCAGCAGGCCGTTGACCCGGTCCTCGGTGTCCTGCGAGGGCAGCGTGGCCGGGGTCGCGATCAGGCCACCCTGCTTCAGCGAGACGCCCAGCTTCGCAGCCGCTGTCAGGGGGTAGACCATGCCGTTCAGGCGGAGGTCACCGGGCGGCGCGAGGACGGCGGGCAATGCGACCGCCGAGGACGGGGGGACCTCCTCGCCGTTCGCCTGCCAGCGATCGATCGTCACGTGCACCGCTCCGTCCGGCCAGATCACCTCGGGATCGGTGGTGACGACCTTTCCGGCCTTCAGGGCAGCTGCGGAGGCCGGAGCGGCGCCGCGGGTCAGGGCCTGTACCGCCGTGCCGTCGTCGAAGAGCAGGCCTTGAAAGAAGTCGATGCTTCCCGCCGCCACCGGTCCCTCGCAGGGTCCGGGGTCGCCGGCTTGGGCGGGGGCCGAATCGGTTGTGGCGGGGACGGAGCCGGTTGTGTCGATCGAGATCCCGCCCTGGTAGACCGAACCCGGACAGATTGTTCCGGGGGCGAGCAACGGCGTGAGGGAAAGGCTCGAACGTCCACCATCGACATCGGTCTGCATGGTTCGGAACGACTGGATCCGATTGATCGGCAGCTCTTTGCGGAGCACCTGCTCCGCCTTGGGCAAGGACTGCACGGCGTCGTCGAAGCTGTAACTGTCCACCCCGATGGCGATTACGCCCGCTGCAGCACTCGGCCGATATTGCCGCTGATCAT
Source organism: Kineosporia aurantiaca JCM 3230 (assembly GCA_000719025.1). GTDB lineage: Bacteria > Actinomycetota > Actinomycetes > Actinomycetales > Kineosporiaceae > Kineosporia > Kineosporia aurantiaca. Next base: position 602,373 of record JODP01000003.1, on the reverse strand, counting down.
GGTCGTCCTGCGCGGCGACGTAGACCAGGGCCGCGCTACCCCCAGCGATCGCGGCGAGCACCGCGGCCACGGCCGGAGCGGTACGGCTGCGCTGACGAGCGGCGTCACGCAGAGCGAAGCGGGCAGAAAAGGGCAGCCGGACCGCCAGTCTGGCGGTCAGGGCGACCACCGCGCCGGAGGCCATCACCAGGCCGATCTCGGTCACGGCGAGACCGAGGACGGTCGCGAACTCCCAGCGGTTGGTGGAACTGACCAGGGCCAGGGCGGTGCCGCCGACGGCCAGCAGCAGACCGAGCAGGGGCACCCGCAGGGCCGGCGGCGAATAGCCCCGGCGCCCGGTCAGCGCGGCGACCACGTCCAGCTTGGCCGCCTGACGGGCCGGCACCAGCGAGGCCCCGATCGCCGTGGCCAGGCCGGCCGCGATCAGCACCAGCAGGTCCAGCGGATGCACGTCGATCCGGACGATCACGGCTCCTCGGGCCCGCAGCACCGCGATGACGGCAATCCCCACCACGGTTCCCGCGAGCGCCGCGAAAACACAACTGACCAGGGCGATCACCCCGTTGGTGGCGAGCACCAGCGTCCTCAGGTGCCGCCGTTCCGCGCCCGCCGAGGCGAGCAAAGCCAGGGTGCGCTGATTACGCCGGGCACCGACAGCGATGGCCGGACCGGCCAGCAGGGCGATCTGGAGCAGGATCAGGCCGATCACCACCACCACGATGCCGACCGCCTGGCTGCCGGGCCCGGCCGTGTAGCTGCCCCGGTTGTACGGCACCCGGTCCGACGACGGCGGGTGCGCGACCACCGACCGGCTCAGCACGGTCGCCCCCAGCTGGTTCAGGTCCAGCACGTCGTCCCAGGTCACCGGGTCCGGCCCGACCACCAGCAGCCGGGTGTTGGTCCAGGCCCCGCCGTACGAGGGGTTCAGCTCCCCGGTGAAGGCGGCCGCGGGCAGGAGCGTGCCCGGCAGCCCGATCAGCTGCTTCGTGCCCTCAAGGTCGTAGCCGTCGACGACGCCGACCACGGTCAGGTCCTTCTCCGGGTCCGCGGAGGTGGCCTGATAGGTCAATCGATCACCTACGTGCACGCCGGCATCCAGCAGTTTCTGACTGACCACCACCTCACCGGCCTGCTGCGGCGCGCGCCCGGCGGCCTGATCGAGCAGGCCGCCCAGGCCGTCGGCGGTGTAGTCGACCTCGCGCAGGGTCGCCCCGATCATCCGGTCGCCGAGCAGCAGGTTGTGGTTCGACTCCACCGACCGGTCCGGCTGGATCCGGTCCCGGGCCGGGATCAGCGCGGCCAGCTTCTTCTCGAGGTGCGTTTCGGCCGGCGGCTTCTCGGGATCCGAGCCCAGGCTGCCGACTTCGTCGGCGTCCGGCGTCTGTGCGATCGGCACTCCATAGCCCAGAGTGATCTCGGCCTGCGCCTGCGCCCCCAGCCGCACCCGGACATTGTCCTGCGGATCCCGTTCGTCCGAGCGGTAGAGCACCGACACCGTCGACAGGGCCAGCACCGGCAGGGCGATCATCAGCGCGACCAGCGCACTGCGGCCCTTGTTCCGCCAGGCGTCCCGCCGGGCCAGACGAAAAGCCGCTCGCCAGGCCGGGAACCGCCCGGTCACGCGTCCACCATCTGGCCGTCGCGCAGGAAGACCACCCGGTCCGCCCAGGCCGCGTGCTGAGCGTCGTGGGTGACCAGCAGTCCGGCCGCACCGGCGTCCACCCGGGCGCGCAGCACCCGCATGATCGCCTCGCCGGTCAGCGAGTCCAGGGCGCCGGTGGGCTCGTCGGCGAGCACCAGCCGCCGCGGGCCGACCAGGGCGCGCGCGATCGCCACCCGTTGCTGCTGGCCGCCGGACATCTCCTCCGGGAAGCGGTCGACCAGGTCCTCCACGCCGACCTCGCCCAACGCCGCGCGGGCTTCCTGGCGGGCCTTGCGGGTGCTGACCCCGTCCAGTTCCCTTGGCAGCATGACGTTCTCGATCGCGGTCAGGGCCGGGACCAGGTTCAGGTCCTGGAACACGTAGCCGACGCTGCGCCGGCGCAGGGCCGCGCGGGCCTTCACCGAGAGCCCGGCGATGCTCACCCCGTCCACCACCACATCGCCCGAGGTCGGCGTGTCCAGACCGCCGGCCAGGTGCAGCAGGGTGGACTTGCCGGATCCGGAAGGGCCCATCACCGCGACCAGTTCGCCGACCCGGACCTCCAGACTCACCCCGTTCAGCGCGTGCACCGGCACGGCCGTGCCCTGCCCGTGCACCCGGGCCGCCTCGTGCAGCCGCAGCAGCACCGGCGAACGGTTACCGGCCGGGCCGGTCACCTCGGACTGCTCGGACTGCTCGGACTGCTCGGCGGGCGTATCGACGCTGGCCACGGGACCCCCTCAGGTTTGGGACGACAGGTTTCTCAGTGCCGGTCGAGACGCTGGGCGACCAGGTCCAGCCAGCGCGCCTCGGCCTCGGCGGCGAAGATCAGGCTGTCCAGCACCAGCAGCCGGGCCAGTTCCTCGCCCTTGGCCGGATCCGGCAGCGACCGCTTCTCCTTGGTGTACCCCTGCAGGACCCGCAGGGTTTCGGCCTTCTGCCGGTGCACCACGGCGACCGCGTCGATGCCCGGCGCGGTCACCGCCAGGGCGACCTTGATGGCCACCTCGTCCCGGTTGGGGGCCCCGCGGTCGACCGCGGTCTGCCACCACTTCTCCACCTCTTCGCGCCCGGCGAAGGTGAGCCGGTAGGTGACCGAACCGTCGTCCTTACGGTTCGCCTCCTCCACCAGCCCGTCCCGGACCAGGCGGTTCAGGGTCGTGTAGACCTGCCCGATGTTGATCGGCCAGGTCCGGCCGGTGCGCACCTCGAACTCGTGCCGGAGCTGGTACCCGTACTGCTCGCCCTCCGCCAGGATCGCGAGCAGGCTCTGTCGGACCGACATCCCCGGCACTCCCCTCCGCAGCGCATACCCGGTATGGCGAAGCTGAAGCTATACCGAGTATGCGTCGAAGGGCAAGGAGAATTGAGGACGCCAGCGGGCCCGGACGTCGTTATCGATCCGTTATCGAAGTGGTGTCGTTGTTCGGGGCGCCGCCGAGCGTCTTAGGGGTGTCTTCGCAGTCGGCACCACGGCGAAAGCGCTCCCGCTGGGGGCCGCCCGGACCGACGGCGAACACCCGCAAAAGCAACGAGGGCGGTGGTTGCCGCCACCGCCCTCGCCAAGAGATTCACCTCGACCGACACCAGTGCCAACCGGATCCGTGAGGAAAACCCATGTCCTTCAAGCGTATCTCACTCACCGTCGCCGCCGTCGCCCTCGGCGCCGGCGCCTTCACCGCCGCGGGCGGCTCGGCCCAGGCCGCCGAACTCCGGGCCGGCACCGCCGCCCCGGTGGCCAGCACCTCCGCCGCCGCCCCCAACTACAAGCCGATCGCGGCCAAGCCCACCGACAAGTACGGCTTCGCCAAGGACGGCCTGGAGTTCGGCTACATCACCAAGGTCGCGGTGAAGAAGGGCAACCTGCGGATCCGGGTGACCCAGGCCGAGTTCTACGACGGCAAGGCCGCGAAGCTGCTCAACGGCGGCATCACCCCGCCGGACGACGTCAAGATCGTCACCGACGACTCGCTGTCCCCGTTCACCTACACCGTCTCGGCCAAGGCCAGCCTGCGCGGGGTCTACGACCTGGTCGGCAAGCCGAGCGACGACAACCACCGGCAGAAGATCACCGCCCAGCAGCTGGTGAAGTACTTCGACGCGCTCCCCGCGGGCAGCCAGGTGCCGGTCTGGCTGCGGCACTCCAAGGCCGCCTCGTTCAGCGGCCCGGTGACCGCGCTGGCCGAGCAGTTCATCCCGTGATGCCTCGCTGATGCAGGTCGCCGACCGCCCGCGACACCGCCCGGCCCACCGCCCGAAGAGGCACAGTGGCACCGGGCGGTGTCCGCGCGTCTGGCGCGCGTCCCTCCCGCCACTAGAGTTCTCGCGATCTGTGCGGGGAGTGGCGGGGAATCGGCGGTGTGATGACGGCGGACGGCTCGGACTACGAGACGCTCTTCCCGGAGCTGTGGCGCAAGGCCTACGTGGTGGCCTACCAAGTGCTCGGATCCCAGGCCCAGGCCGAGGACGCGGCCCAGGAGGCGATGGCCCGGGCCTATTCGTGGTGGGGCCGGATCCACAGGTCCCCGCACGGCTGGGTCGCGAAGACCGCGTACACGCAGGCCATCGACATCACCCGCCGGCAGGTGCGGCACCGCGAGGTGCTCGGCGGGGAGGATCCGGAACGGCCCACCGGCGATCCGCGCCTGGAGGACCGGATGGACCTGGCCGCCGCGATCGAACGGCTGCCGCGGCGCCAGCGCGAGGTGATCGTGCTGCGCTACCTGGCCGACCAGTCCGAGATCGACACCGCCGACGCCCTCGGCATGCGGGTCACCACCGTCCGCAAGCACGCCCAGCGCGGCCTGGCCTCGCTGGGCGGCCATCTCGCGACCGAAGTGCGGGAGGGCTGAGATGTTCGACGACCTGAAACCGGACGACGTCCCCGCTCCGCCGGCGCGGGCCTTGGAGGAAGCGGTGCGACGGGGAACCGGGATCCGGCGCCGCCGCCGGGCCGCCTGGGCATCCGGGGTAACGGCCGTGGTCGTGCTGGTCGTGGCGGTGGTGCTGGGTAATCCGTTCAGTGGCAGTGACACGGCCACGGTCGTGCCGGCCACCGCCACCCCGGCTGCGCCGAAGGACTACTCGCCGATCCCGCTGAACCCGACCGAGAAGAAGGACAAGGTCAGCTTCGGCTTCCTGCAGAAGGTCACGCAGAACACGGACGGCAGTCTCACCCTGCGGATCCAGCCGGGGTACTACCTCTCCGGGCAGGACGCGATCGACGCCAACGGCGGCCAGGTGCCCATGGACGATTACCTGAGCGACGTCAAGAAGGGCACGTCGCCCACCGACGTGCGGCTCGACCCCCGAGCCACCCTGAGAGGCTCCCTGGAACTGTCCCAGCAGGAACTGGAGAACCCGACCGTCGACGTCCCGATCACCAGCGCCGAGCTGCTGAAGAACTTCCGGGCAGCCGGCCTTGAGCAGATCGGCGTCTGGTACCGGCTGGCCGGCGACGGAAGCATCACCGCCCTCAGCGAGCAGTTCACCCCGTAGCGTCGCCAAGTCGCCTTGGCAGCCGATGGCATCCAAGACGCATCCGTCCGGCAGGAGGGGCTCCCAACGGCAAGGATGCCGTTATTAGATCGTGACCGCCCGGGGCGCCCCAAAAGGCGGACTCGGGCGTCCTTAGGGAGAACTGTCGTCGCTACCTGGGGGGTCAGGGCTTGAGCATCAAGCAGTACGTCGTGGGAGTAGCCGCCGCCGCGCTCGGCGCGGCCTTCCTGACCATCGCCGGTACGCCCGATGACCACCTCGCCCCTGCGGCTGACATGCCGCTTGACCTGCCCGAATCGTGAGGTTCGGGAAGACCGCGGCCAGTAGCCTGAGGGGCCCGGACCAGATCGGAAGGCGGGTGACATGACGACCACCGACACCCAGGTCCCACCCCGATCGGGCCGGCGCCGCCCGGAGGGCGACTTCGCCGCGCTCTTCCCGGAGCTGTACCGCTCGGCCTTCACCGCTGCGCACTCCGAGCTGCGCAGCCGGGGAGCGGCCGAAGAGGTCACCTACGCCACCCTGGCCCGGGCCCACGCCCGCTGGTCGCGGATCGGCGACTCACCGGTCTTCTGGGTCTCCACCGCGGCCCGCACCCAGGCCCTGCACGTGCTGCAGCGCCAGCCGCCCGGCCGCGAGGTGCTGCTGGACGACGAGGCCGAGCTCCTGCCCGGCGAGATCCCGGATCCGGGCCCGGCCGATCTGGCCGCGGTCACCCGGCGCGGCACCTGGCTGCGCCGGCGGCGGCGGGCCGGCTGGCTGGCCGCCGGAGTGAGCGCGGGGGCCGCCGCTCTCCTGGTGATCGGGCTGGCCAACGCCCTGCCCCCGCCCGACCGGGGGCCGGCCCCAGGTCCCACGACCGCGGCCGCGAACCTGCCCGCCGACCGGCGGCTCACCGCGGAGCCGGATCGCAGCCCGATCGGCAGTGCCCCCTGGTCGTCCCCCGATCTGGCCTACGGGCTGATCAGCGCCGGGCGCAGCGAGCGGGGCTCGATCCGGCTCGACTTCCGGGCCGCCTCGTCGTTCGGATTCACCGAGCCGGACGATCCGGACGTCACCGGCTGGACGGCCGGCCAGCAGCTGATCATCGACCCGCACGCGTGGCTGCGAACATCCTCGAGAACCGGCGTCCTGACGCCGGAGGAACTGGTCCGGACCCTGAACCGGGACACGCCCGGCGGCCATGCCTACGCCTGGGTCCGGCGCGGCCCGGACGGCCGGATCACGGCGCTGCTGCAGGAATGACGGCGTGCTGGCGGACCCAGGCGTGCATGGCGATGGCCGCGGCCGCACCGGCGTTGATCGACCGGGTCGAGCCGAACTGAGTGATCGAGAGCACCTGGGAGCAGGCCGCCAGCGTGGCCTCGGAGAGCCCGGGTCCCTCCTGACCGAAGACCAGCACGCAGTTCGGCGGCAGGGTCGCGGTCTCCAGCGGCACCGAGCCGGGCACGTTGTCGATGCCGATCACGATCAGCTCCTGCTCCGCGGCCCAGCGGGTCAGCGCCGCCGCGTCTTCGTGGTGGTGCACATGCAGGTATCGATCGGTCACCATGGCCCCGCGCCGGTTCCAGCGGCGGCGGCCGACGATGTGCACCCCCGCCGCATTGAACGCGTTCGCGGTGCGCACCACCGAGCCGATGTTCAGATCGTGCGCCCAGTTCTCGATCGCCACGTGGAACGGGTGCCGGCGGGTGTCCAGTTCGGCCACGATCGCCTCGACCCTCCAGTACCGGAACTCGTCCAGCACGTTGCGCCGATCGCCCAGTTCCAGCAGCTCGGGGTCGTAGCGGGGATCGTCCGGCCAGGCTCCGGCCCAGGGGCCCACACCGATCGTCGCCGGGGCTTCGTCCTCGGGAAGATTGACCACCCGGTGATCCTGCCCTACGCGTTCGGTGGGACCGGCACCGCAACCGGGAACCGCCTGTGGGGCCCGACACGTTGGAACCAGTCGTGTGCACAGGACCCAGGAAGCGGACAGATAGTGTTCAGACTGAGCCCGTAGGCTGGGCGCCGTGCTGACGAGCGTACCGATGGCCCTGGGGCCCGCCTGGCTGAGCCCCGACACCCTGCTCACCGACCTGGGTGGGGTTGCCCTGTGGGTCGCCGCGCTCATCATCTTCGCCGAGTGCGGGCTGCTGCTGGGCTTCTTCCTGCCCGGCGACTCGCTGCTGTTCACCATCGGCCTGTTCATCGGCCGCGGCGACATCGACTTCCCGCTCTGGCTGGCCTGCGTGGTGATGGCCTCGGCGGCCTTCCTGGGCAACGTGGTCGGCTACGAGATCGGCCGGGCGGCCGGACCGGCGATCTTCAAGAAGGAGAACTCGCGGCTGTTCAAGCGCGAGTACGTGGACTCCACGATGGCCTTCTTCGAGCGGTACGGACCGGTGGCGATCGTCCTGGCCCGGTTCACCCCGCTGGTCCGCACGTTCATCACGGTCACCGCCGGGGTCGGCAAGATGGACCGGCGTAAGTACCTGACCTACAGCGCGGTCGGCGCCGTGCTGTGGGCGGCCGGCATCACCCTGCTCGGCCGGGCCCTGGGCAAGGTCCCGCTGTTCCGCGACCACCTTGAGGCCGGTCTGCTGCTGCTGGTCGTGGTCTCGGTGATCCCGATGGGGATCGAGGCCTACCGGCACCGGGGCAAGTCGCCCGAGCAGCCCGCCGCCGCTCCTCAGCAGAGCGCGGAGGCCACGTACGAGGCCGAGGACGAGTATCACTCGGAGCCGCAGTGGGCCGCGGCTCCCCCGGTGCACCGCGAGCCGGAGGAGGGCGGGGCGATCGCCGACGCGACCATCCCCAGCGGCATCCCGCTGAACGGCCGGGACGACGACTACCCCTTCCCCGATCAGGGTTACCAGGGGCCCCGGCGCCGGCACTGATCCGGAGCTGACCAGCCTTGGCGCAGTGGTGGGCGAGCCTGTCCGACGTCGCCGCGATGACCACCCCGGTGGTCTATCTGGTCGTGTTCGGCCTGGTGTTCGTCGAGTCCGGCCTGCTGATCGGTTTTCTCCTGCCCGGCGACAGCGTGCTGTTCGCGGCCGGGCTGCTGTCGGCCGAGCCGGACAGCGACCTGAACCTGGCCTTCCTGGCCGGCGGCACCGCGGTGGCCGCGGTGCTGGGAGACGCGGTGGGCTACTGGACCGGGCGGCGGCTGGGCCGGCCCTGGTTGCTGCGGCGGGCCGGGAAGAACGCCGACCGGGTGCAGCGGGCCGAGGAGTTCTACCGGCGCTGGGGCTCGCTAGCGGTGATCGTGGCCCGGTTCATCCCCTGGGTGCGCACCTTCACCCCGATCATCGCCGGGATCGGCCGGATGCCGTACCCCCGGTTCCTGGCCGCGAACGTGGTCGGGGCGCTGATCTGGGGCAGCGGGATGATCCTGCTGGGGTACGTGGCCCACGAGATCGCCTGGGTGAAGTGGGCGGCCTACGGGGTGGCCGGGCTGGCCATTCTGGGGACGATCGTGGCGCTGGTGATCGACCGGCGGCGCCAGCGGCGCCGGCCGACCACAGAGGTGCCCACCAACGTCATCAATTAAGGACGTTGTCGGGCCCCTGAATCGGTCAGCGACCCGAAGTGCCGTAGTCGGGGTCGTCCTGCTCAAGCGGTTTCCCGGGGCCGGGGCCCCCGGCTCCAGACCTGGACGACTCGGGGTCGGGCCCCCGAAGCTGACGCTCGGCGAGGACCCGAAGCTGACCTGCGGGGCCGAGCGGACCTGCTCGTTCTCCGCCTCGAAGTAGTCGGCCCGCTCGAAGTGGAACAGCCCGGCGATGATGTTCGTCGGGATCGACTCCACCTTGGTGTTCAGCTCGCGCACGGTGGCGTTGTAGTACCGCCGGCCCGCGGCGATCCGGTCCTCCGTGGCCGACAGCTCGTTCTGCAGCGACAGGAAGTTCTGGTTCGCCTTCAGATCGGGGTAGGCCTCGGCGAGCGCGAACAGCCGGCCCAGCGACTGGGACAGCTGCCCCTCCTGCTGGGCCTGCTGGGCGACCGAGGCGCCGGGTGCGGTGGCCGCGTTGCGGGCCTGGATCACCGCGTCCAGGGTCTCCCGCTCGTGCGTGGCGTACCCCTTCACCGTCTCCACCAGGTTCGGGATCAGGTCGTGGCGGCGGGTCAGCTCGACGTCGATCTGCTTCCACGCCTCCTGCACCTGATTGCGCTTGCGGACCAGGCCGTTGTAGCTCATCACCAGCCACAGGCCGAGGCCCACGACCAGGACGACCACGATGATCAGCGCAATCAGCATGCTCCGATCCTGTCAGGAAAGGCCAAGATCGGACAGGCCGTAGGCGGAGCGGTAGGGCAGCCCGGCCGCCTCCACCTTCTCCTTCGCGCCGGTGTTGCGGTCGACGATCACCGCCACCCCGATCACCTCGGCCCCGGCCTCGCGCAGCGCCTCGACCGCGGTCAGCACCGAACCCCCGGTGGTCGAGGTGTCCTCCACCGCGAGCACCCGCCGCCCGGCCACCTCGGCGCCCTCGATCCGGCGCTGCAGACCGTGCGCCTTGCCCTGCTTACGCACCACGAACGCGTCCAGCCGCCCGCCGGCTGCCGCGGCGGTGTGCAGCATGGAGGTGGCGACCGGGTCGGCGCCCAGGGTGAGACCGCCCACCGCGTCGAAATCCCAGTCCTTGACCAGGTCGAGCATCACCCGGCCGACCAGCGGCGCGGCCTGCCCGTCGAGGGTGATCCGGCGCAGGTCGACGTAGTAGTCGGCCTCTTTCCCGCTGGAGAGCGTGACCTTGCCGTGGACGACGGCGAGCTTGCGGATCAGCTCGCGCAGCTCGTCCCTCACAGGGCCGAGGGCGGGGGCGTGGTTGTCGGTGAGGTCCATTCGGCCAGCGTATCCAGGGGCACCGACCGCGAGGACGGCCTGGGCAGCGGGAAGCCGGTCAGCCGCTGCCCGGGGGCCCAGGTCAGCTCGCCCACGGCCATCGGCGCGTCGAAGTAGTAGCCCTGGCCGAACCGGCAGCCCATCCGCTTCAGCTCGATCCGGGCGTGCGCGTCGGCCACCCCTTCGGCCACCACCTCGAGGTCCAGGTTGCGGCCGAGGTCGATGATCGACTGGACCACGGCCCGCTCCCGGCCCCCGGACCGCAGCGCCTGCACGAACGACTGGTGGATCTTGACCTGGTCGATCGGCAGCCGGCTGAGGAAGGTCAGGGACGAGTAGCCGGTGCCGAAGTCGTCCACCGACAACCGCACGCCGAGGTCCCGCAGCCGGGCCAGGGCGGCCAGCGCGTGGTCCGGTTCGTCGATCACGTCCGCCTCGGTGACCTCCAGACAGAGGACGCCGGCGGGCAGGTCGTGGTGGGTGAGCGCGGTCCTGATCTGCTCGGGCAGGGTCGGGTCGGCCAGCCAGCCGGGCGCCAGGTTGATCGCCACCCGCACCTGCTGCCCGTTGTCCAGCCACTCCCGGGCGGCGGCCAGCGCCTGGTCCAGCACCCGCCGGGACAGCTCGACCACCAGACCGCTGCGCTCGGCCGCGGCGAAGAAGTCCTCCGGCGGTACCTCGCCCAGCTCCGGATGGTTCCACCGGGCCAGCGCCTCGAGCGCGTGCACCTGACCGGTGACCAGGTCGACGATCGGCTGGACGGCGATCTGGATCTGCCCGGTCCGCAGCGCCTCCCGCAGCGCGGTGGCCAGCATCTGCACCCGCGAACTGGGCAGGTCCATGGCCCGCACGAACATCCGGTAGCCGCCGCCGGCCGCCTTCGCCACGTACATCGCCACGTCGGCCCGGCGCAGCAGCTCGGCCCCGGTGGTGCCCTGGTCCGGGCCCACCGCCACCCCGAGCGAACCGCTGACCTTGAGCTCGTTGCCGTCCAGCAGCACCGGCCGGTCGAAGGTGGCCAGCAGACGCCGGGCCAGGGCCCGCGCGGCCCCGTCACCCATGCCCAGGGCCAGCACGGCGAACTCGTCGCCGCCGAGCCGGGCGATCGTCACCCCGCGCCTCGCCACCTGCCGGAACCGGTCCGCCAGTTCCCGCAGCAACTGGTCGCCGGCCTGGTGCCCGAGGGTGTCGTTGATCCCCTTGAAGCCGTTCAGATCCAGCAGCATCACCGCGCACTGCCGACCGTCCGGGATCAGGTCGGCCACGCCCTGGTCGAGCTGGGCGCGGAAGTCCAGGCGGTTCGGCAGCCCGGTCAGCTCGTCGTGCCGGGCCTCGAACTGCAGGCGTTCCAGCTGGTGGCCGTTGCCCAGGGCGACCGCGGCCCGGCCGGCCACGGTCTCCAGGGTGGCCAGGTCGGCGGCGGTGAACCCGCGGCGCCCGCCGACCACCAGATGACCGACGACCACCTCGCCGACCCGCAGCGGCACCAGCACGGCCTGGTCAATGTCCCGCCCGCGCAGGAACGCGCGCTCGGCCTCGTCCACCCCACGCACCGAAAGCCCGCCTGCGGGCGGGAAAGGCAGGGGAAACAGATCCGGGGACGGGGTCAGCGGTCCGGATACCGTGCCGGATCGCACCATCCAAAGGCGTCTACCAGAGGACGCTCGCCGGGTCGGCAACGCGTCGGTCAGGACCAGTTCGGCGTACCGAGCGCGCAGCAGCCCGGCCGACTGCTCCAGGACGAGCGGGATCGCCTGCCCCGGATCGGGCGCATGGGCCAACGCGTCGGAGAGTTCGTAGAGCCGGCGCAGCCGGGAGTGCCGGATCGACAGGGACGCGAAGGCGGCAAAACCCAGGGCCAGGAGCAGGCCCAGTCCGACGCCGGTCCCGAGCGGAGTGCCGTCACCGATCCAGAGCACTCCGAACAGCCCGACCAGGGCCAGGCCGAGCAGGCCGGTGAGGAGCACGCGCGAGGTGGGGCTCTTGCTGGTCACCCGTCCCATCGCTCCATCCCTCGGCCGTCTGTCCGGATGCCAGTTCACCGCAGGCAGTGATGGGTCGTCACCATCCGGTGACAATGTGCACTCGGGCGGCGGCGGACGTCCCCCGTTCGCCGTAAACCCGGTTGGTGACCCTGCGACATCGCCCGCCGACAACGTCCCCAATTCATCTGGTTCGGCAACCACCCTTGGTGAGTGGGTCCCCCATCCGGGCCGCAGCCGTCCGGGTGGCGGGTAGGCTCGCGAGGTGCGGATCGCCACCTGGAACGTGAACTCGATGCGGGCTCGGATCGATCGGGCCGTGGCCTGGCTGGAGCGCAGCGACATCGATGTGCTCGCGGTGCAGGAGACCAAGGCCAAGGACGAGCAGTTCCCGACTGCCCGGTTCGAGGAGATCGGCTATCAGGTCGCCCACCTCGGCCACTCGCAGTGGAACGGCGTCGCGATCATCTCCCGAGTGGGGATCGAGGACGTGGAGCTCGGCTTCCCGGGCATGCCCAGCTGGGGCGACCCGCCGGCCGCGGAGGCCCGGGCGATCGGCGCGACCTGCGGCGGAGTGCGGATCTGGAGCCTGTACGTGCCGAACGGCCGCACCCTGGAAGACCCGCACCTGGCCTACAAGCTGCAGTGGCTGGACGCGCTGCGGACCGCCGGGCAGGACTGGCTGGCGGCCGATCCGCAGGCCCAGATCGCCCTGGTCGGGGACTGGAACGTGGCCCCGCAGGACGACGACGTCTGGGACATGGCCGCTTTCGAGGGCAGCACGCACGTCTCCCAGCCCGAGCGGGACGCCTTCCACGGGGTGGTGGACGCGGGCTTCGCCGACGTGGTCCGCCCGCACACCCCGGGCGCCTTCACCTACTGGGACTACACCCAGCTGCGGTTCCCCAAGAAGCAGGGCATGCGGATCGACTTCGTGCTCGCCTCACCGGTTCTCGCCGGCCGGGTGAAGACCGCGATGATCGACCGGGAGGAGCGCAAGGGCAAGGGCGCCTCCGACCACGCGCCGGTCATCGTCGAGCTCACTTAGGAACTGACTCCGATCACCCGGGTCGCGGCCTGGGTGAGCACCGGATCGTGACTGGCGACCAGCACGGCCGTGCCGCGTCGCGCGGTCTCGCGCAGCACCCCGGCCACCCGCTGGGCGCTCGCCTCGTCGAGCTGTGAGGTGGGTTCGTCCAGCACCAGCAGCCGGGGTTGAAGAGCGAGGGCCCGGGCCAGCGCCACCCGCTGACGTTCACCGCCGGACAGCGAGGCGGCCCGGCGGTGGGCCAGGCCGGCCAGGCCCAGCTGCTCCAGCAGATCGGCCACCATCTCCGGATCGGCGGGCAGCCCCCGGGACGCCCGGGCCAGATCGACGTCGGCGGTCGCGTCCATGGTCAGGGCCAGGTGCACCTGCTGCAGCACCACCGCACTCACCCGCCCCCGCACCTGCGCCCGGGCGTCCCGGTTCAGCCCGGTGAGATCCTCCCCGCCCAGCCGCACCGTGCCCTCGTCCGGACTCTGCAGACCCAGCACAACCCGCAGCAGCGTGCTCTTGCCGGCCCCGGATCGTCCTGCCACCACGACCATTTCGCCAGTTTGGACGGTCAGGTCAAAGCCGGGCCCAAGCACCGGACCTTCCCCCGCGTAGCTGACCTGCACCCCCCGCAACTCCACCAGAACCTCTTCGTGATCATGGAGTTTCTCCCCCGTGATCATGGACTTTTCCGGGGCGTCCGGTACCTCCGGCCCGAGCCTGCGCAATGCCACTTGCCCACGCGCGACGGCCGGTGACCACAACGTCCCGCCCGGAACCTGGTCCCGCACCTCCTGAGGCAGGCGGATCCAACCCCGATCGTCCATCACCAAATGCTCTGAACCCTCGGGATTCCAGGTCTCGCTGATCCGCCCGTCCCGGATCCGCACCACCCGATCCGCGATCGCCCCGGCCCGGCGGTCGTGGGTGACCAGAACCAGCGTGGCCCCCGCCGCCCGCACCGCCTCGGACAGCATCTTGTACACGTCGTCGGCGGAGGCCTCGTCCAACTCTCCGGTCGGCTCGTCGGCCAGCACCAGCTGGGGACGATGAACCAAGGCCGCACAGACCGCGACCCGCTGGCGCTGACCGCCGGACAAGGTGCTGACCCGGCGCGCCGCCAATTCGCCCAGCCCCAGGACATTCAGCGCATCGAGAGCCGCAGCCCGGGCCTGGCTCCGCGCAGTCCCGGCAACGCGCAGCTGCAGAGCGACGTTGTCGAGCACGTCGAACTCGTTGCGCAGCAGGCGCCGGGCGTCCTGGTCGACCTGACCGAGCTGAGTGTTCCTCCAACGTGCCAGGTCCCGGGTGCTCGCCGCCGCCAGGTCCAGGCCGGCGACGGTTGCCTGCCCAGCCGCGAGCGGCTGCTCACCGGCGAGAACCCTGAGCAGCGTGGTCTTTCCCGAACCATTAGGACCGTGCACCACCAGCAGTTCGCCCGGTGACACGGTCAGGCCCAGACCGCGCAGCGCCGCGACTGCTCCGCCGCCCGGCAGCGGGTGCAGGCAGAACGCATCCCGGATCTCGACCGTCATTGCGCCTGCGCCTCTCGGAACGAGGCCAGAGCGACCAGCCCGGCGGCACCCAGCGCGATCACGAAACCGCCCAACACGAGCGGGATCGCCGTGACCGCCCCGATCACCGGGACCAGCGGCGGCTGCGGCACCTGAGCTCCGGCGGTCAGGCGCACCAGCCGTGCCGTCAGTACGGTGAGGATCAGCCCGGCGAGCGTTCCGGCCGGGACCGCCACCGTCACGATCAGCACGGCCCTCCCCCACAGCGCCCGCCTGAGCACCCTCGGCCGCACGCCACCCGCCTCCCAGGTGAGGAACACCGCCGCATCCTCCGTGCGCTCACCGACCACCAACAGCACCACCCCGGCCAGGGCCACGATCAGAGTGGCCAAAGCGGATAGGAAAAGGACGCGTTCGGCGCCCTCGGCCACCGGGTCGGTGCGCAGGCTTCGCTCCAGGTCGGCCGACCACTGGGCCGATACACCGTCCGGCAGGCCGGCCCGGGAACTGGTGCGGGCCAGCCAGAGCTCGCCCGGTTGCCCACTCCCGGGCGTGAAGCGGGAAAACACCGGGGCGAGCGCGGCCAGGTCAGCCAGCACGAACCGGCCGGTGACGGTGGGGAATCGCGGCAGGGTGGCCACCACCTGCGCGGTCACCGTCTGCCCGGCGACGGTCAAGGTCAGCGTGGGCGATTGGGCCGCGGTGACCGGGTCGGCAGCGACCTTCAAGGAGGCCGGTGAACCGGGAGCACCCGGCGGGACCGGGGTGGTCCAGAACTGGGCTGAGCTCTGGGTCAGCCGATACCGCCAAAGGCCACCGGCCCAGTGCTGGTCGGCTCCGTCCACCTTCAAGGGCCCCAGACCAACCACTCCAGTCGGAATCTCGGCGGTTGCCACGCCCTCCCCCTGGCGATGCTGGCGCCGGGTGCCGTCGCCCTCGGACTGGCTGACCGACAGAGACGCGAGCGCCCAGCCCTCCCCCTCGGGAAGCGCACCTCGCAATCTTCGACCGGAAACCTGCAGCAGGACTGATCTTTCCCGGCCGTCGGAGGCCTGCAACCAGGCCGTCACCTCGATGGCAGGCAGATCCCGGGTCAGATCGATGGTCAGCTCCCGCCCGGCCGGGAGCGCCGTCCCGGCCGACTGGTCCGGCGCTGCGATCCGATCGGCCACCTCTTGCGGACCCGAACCGCCCACCACCGCGGACCACCGCCGGATCTGACCCAGCTCGGACGGGTCGGTGCCGATCAGCTGGATCGTGTCGGCCTGCTGCGCTCCGACCCGGACCGAACCGGCCTGCCGCAGAACCGGTATCGCCACTCCCGGATAGTCGGCGAGCGCGGCCACGGAAAGCACCGGTCGAAGCCCGGTCCCGGGGGTGATCCGGGCATCCGTGGGCACTGCGAAGGCGGCCTGATCCTGCGCACCGCGCTCCAGCGTCGCCCGGTAGGAGGCCGCGAAACCGGTGGCGCCGATCGCGGCGACCAGCAGAGCCAGACAACTGGCCGCGATCAGCGGACGTCCGGCGATGCCGGCGAGGGCCAGCCGAGCACTGACTGCCCGCCTAGGTAGCAGCCGGTCGGCGATCCGGACCAGCCCGGGCCACGTACGAGCAGCCAGCAGAGCGACGGTGAGCAGGAGCAGCGCGGGCAGGGCGACGAGCAGCGGATCTCCTCGGCCGCTGTCCGGGTCGGCCGCACCCCGGGAGATGATCAGGATCAGCGCCATCAGACAGCCCACGGCAACCCAGGTGACGGTCCGCCATCCGGTAGCGCTGGAATCAGACCCTAGGACGATCGCCAACAGGCCGAAAGCTGCCACCAGGAGTCCGATTACGGTGGGCAGAGCCTGAGCCAGGGCGGTTGCGGGCGAGACCGACAGCCCGATCGCCGCCCCTGCCCCCGCCAGCAGTCCGAGCACCGCGGCGACCAGAACCAGCACGAGGGCCTCGGACAGCACGACCAGGCGAATCCGGACCGGCCCCAGCCCGCGGCGGCGCAACGCCTCGGCGAACCGCATCGTGTCCGGCCGCAGCGCCGCCCCACCGATCATTGCCGCGCCCAGCAGCAGGAGTCCGCAACCTCCGGCCAGCAAGCTGAACCGCTGCGCCGAGTCGTCCGCCCGGTCCAACTGGTCGGCGACCTCCATCTCGGGAACGGTGAGGATCGTGCCGGGCCTACCCCGGACCAATGCATCCGCTACGGAGGCCACGACCGAGGTCCAGCCATCCGTACCCCGGTCTGCGATGACCCTGCGGTCGAGTTCTCCGACCCAGCCGTAGGAATGCCCAATCACCGAGAAGGCCGCTACCCCGGTCACCGCCTGGACCCCATCGGCCAGCAGCACCGGATTCTCGGTGCCGGGGTCGAAGGTGCCGGACAACAGGTACGGATCCGAGCGCTCGACGGTGCCGACGATCACCAGGTTCAGCCCCTCGACCCTGGGCACCGCATCCGCCTGGGCCCCGGTGCTGGCCGGGATCTCGACCACTTCGCAGCGGGTCGGTGTGCAACTGCGGGGCAGCCGGCCGCTGATCAGCCGCACCGCGCTGGCCAGGCCGTCGGTCGCGGCGAGCCGGAAGTCGGTGCCCGCGCCGTCGGCCAGCGGCCGGTAGATCAGTTGCCGGCGAATCGGGCCGGAGACCAGGTCCGGCAGCCGGTTCCGGGCGATCGAGTCCATCGCGGCGAGCTCGGCCGGCTCCAGGAAACCGTTGAACGAGACGATCGCGCTGCGCTGGCCCACCGGCAGCCCGGCCAGCGCCCGATCCAGCGTGGCCCGCGCCGTGACCTGGGTGGACGCGCTGATCAGGACCGGGATCAGGACCGCCACGGCCAGCGCCAGCACCACCGCCGCCGGGCGGCCCCGGGCGGCCCGCAGCCGGCCGCGCACAAGGGACCCGGTCACTGGGCTCATAACCGGTAAAGTTAGCATTACTGGTTACGGGCCGACCAGCCTCGGAAGGAGGGCCGATGTCGTCGCACGAGGTCGACGGAGTGACCCTGCCCGACCCGGTGGCCGGTCACCCGGCCCTCGACTTCTGCAACACCCGGGCCGGCTGGAACGCCGAGCAGCCCAAGGAGTACCTGGTGGATCCGGGGGTGCTGGCGGTGTGGGTGGGCGAGGCGGGGCTGCTGCCGATTGAGGACGCGGTCCGGCTGCGGTCCAAGCCCTGGCCGGCGGGTCTGCTGGAGCGCGCCCTGGCCCTGCGCGAGGCGCTTTACCCGGTGCTGCTCGGGCGGGGGACGGCTTCGGACTGGTCCGTCGTGTCTCAGGAGGCTGCTCTGGCCCGGGGGCGGGCTCGACTGGTGCCGGGCGACATGGATATCGCCCGGCTGAGCATCACCGAGACACCTGCGTCTGGACGTGCACCTCGGACTGGCTCGGCCGGGAGTCCGACTGCCGGAGCTGATCCTGCTGATACCCGTAGTGCGGGAGCTCGCGCCACCGACACCCGCGCTGCCTTGGCTCACGCCCCCCGAACTCCCGCCGCCGGAACTCGCGCACCGGGAGGTGGAGCCGTCGGACCAGCTCATTGGCAGCCGATCTGGTCCGGCCCGGAGACCGCCCTGCACGTCATCGCCACCTCGGCGGCGGACTTCCTCACCAGCCCCCGATCCGGCTCCGTCGGCGCCTGCCCAGGTGAGGGGTGCGGCTGGCTGTTCACCGATCCGCGAGGACGGCGTCGCTGGTGCTCGATGGCGGTGTGCGGAAACCGGGCCAAGGCCCGGCGGTTCCGCGACGGGCGCTAAGAGGTCGTTCCGGCCAAGGCACACGAGGGAGGGGCGCGGCCGACCTGGGGGGGGTGAAACTCCATGATCACGGGGAAGAAAGTCCATGATCACGAGCTCTGGTGTGCATGATCACGGGGGCGGAAGTGCATGATCACGAGAGTTCGATGCCAGCCTCGCGAGTGCCCCGATCGGCGACCGTCGAGCTCGACGGGCGCGGGTGGGTGATCGCCGGTAAAAGGGACACGCGGAAACCGTTGGTGGATCGGCATTTAAGTTTCGGTCAAGGGGGAAATAGGGGGACCAGAAGGACTACCCCGGATATCACCGAAACGGATGAGGAAGACTACATTCCGTGCGGTTTTGGGGCTGGAGTGGCTCCAAGGGCTCCTCATCCTGTCGGTGGGCACCCGTAAGCTGCGGGTCGTGACGGATCCCCGCCCCCCTCGCCGGCCCCTGCCTCGCCGGACCGTGATGATCAGAGTCGCGGTCGGGCTGTCCGTGGCGGCCGTCGCCGCGGTGACGCTGACCTCGGTCGCCAACGCCCTGCCGCATGCGTTCGGCGGCGGCTCCAAGAGCGCCGCTCCCGCCCCGCTGGTCGGCGGCGGCAAGAGCGCGATCGCCGGTGAGTACGTGGTCATGCTGAAAGACCCGGCGGGTCTGCAGGCCGCGGGGGTAGAGGGCTCGGGCGAGTCCTCCTCCAGCCTGGTGGCCGCCGCGGTCCAGCGGGGTAAGGCGGCCGGCGCCACCGTGCAGGAGCAGTACCCCGAGCTGCGGGGCTACTCGGCCAAGCTGTCCGAGGCCGAGCTGGAGAAGATCCGGAAAGACCCGACGGTCGAGTACGTGGCGGTCAACCAGCGCTACCGCGCCAGCGGCACCGAGACCGACCCCGACTGGGGTCTGGACCGGATCGACCAGCGGGCGAACAAGCTGAACAGCTCGTACTTCTACACGAACACCGGTTCCGGGGTCACCGCGTACGTGGTCGACACCGGCGTGCGCAGCACCCACCGCGACTTCACCACCAGCCTGACCGGCGACCAGACCGACAGCCGGGTGTCCGGCGGCATCAGCGAGGTGTCGGACGCCAACGGCACCGAGGACTGCCAGGGTCATGGCACCCACGTGGCCGGCACCATCGGCGGCACGGTCTACGGCGTGGCCAAGGAGGTCTCGCTGGTCCCGATCCGGGTGCTCGACTGCAAGGGCGTCAGCAGCAGCTCGATCGTCGCCAAGGGGCTGGACTGGATCGTCGCGCACCACACCAAGGGCAAGCCGGCGGTCGCCAACCTGAGCCTGACCAACGAGGGCGGGGCCGACCCGGTGGTCGAGGCCGCGGTCGAGCGGGTGATCGCCGACGGGGTCACCGTGGTGATCGCGGCCGGCAACGGCAACGCCGCGGGTGTCGGCATCCCGGCCTGCACGGTGTCCCCGAGCGACGTGAAGGCCGCGATCGTGGTCGGGGCCACCAACCGCAGCGACGCGAAGACCGGGTTCTCCAACTACGGCGGCTGCGTCGACGTGTACGCCCCGGGCCTGGGCATCAAGTCCGACTGGGCCACCGCCGACACCGCCACCGCCACGCTGGACGGCACCTCGATGGCCACCCCGCACGTCACCGGGGCGGCGGTGCTCTACCTGCAGAAGCACCCCACCGCCACGCCCGCGCAGGTGCAGTCGGCGCTGGTCGCCGCGGCCACCCCGAACGTGGTCACCAAGGTCAGCACCAAGTGGGCGCACTCGCTGCTGTTCGCCACCCAGCCGGTGAAGAGCCCGGCGGCCACCACCGCGAAGACGACGATCACCTCCGGCCGGGCCCTGCTCGCCGGTAAGCAGCTCTGCAGCAGCAACGGCCTGTACTGCCTGTCCCAGACCACGAAGGACCTGGCCCTGGACAAGCCCGGCGCCCGGGTGCTCTGGCACACCGGCAAGGCCGCGGCCTGGACCACGATGACCACCACCGGCAACCTGGTCTCGTACAACGCCTACGGCCAGCGGGTGTGGTCGTCCGGCACCAGCGCCGCCGGGGCCACGCTCCGGGTCACCAACCAGGGCAACCTGCAGATCCTCGACCCGGCCACCAGCAAGGCGATCTGGACCAGCAACAAGGCCCAGAAGACAGCGCCGGTGCAGAACGCGAAGGGCCGGGCGACGATGAACACCGGCTCGGCGCTCTACCGGGCCGGCCGCACGCTGGTCTCGAAGAACGGCAACTACAGCCTGGCGCTGAGGGCGAACGGCAACCTCACGGTGACCAAGAAGGGCACCGGCGTCGTCTGGAGCACCGGCGTGAAGAACGCCGACTGGCTCACCGTCACCAGCACCGGCAACCTGGCGCTGGTCAACTCGAACGGCACCACGGTGTGGACGTCGAAGACGGCCGGCAAGGGCGCGAACCGGGTGCGACTGCAGAGCACCGGCAAGCTGGAGCTGGTCAAAACCTCCACCGACAAGGTGATCTGGACCGCCAAATAGCCAACCACCGATGAAGGACGCTTTCCCTCACGGTGAGGGGAAGCGTCCTTCTTGCTGACCGGCTGGACAGTCAGGCCATGTGCGTGACCAAGGGCCTCGCTCTGCTCCGCGTCGGCGCGCTGGCGGCGTGCCGGAGCCGGCTTCAGTCGAGGCCGGGGAAGTTCATCACCACCGCGCAGGACGTGAAGTCCTCGCTGACGTCGGCGACCCAGTCGCGCCGGCGGGCTGCTGAGGATCGGCCGCACGCTGGCCGCGCACCTGCGGGCCTCGACCAGCTCGCCGTGACCTACGGGCTCCTTCCCAAATCTCGTCGGCGGTGAAGACGCTGATCGCGGCGGGTGGACACGCCGGCGTCGGCGACCTGGGTGTTAAGGCGAGCGGAAACGTCCCCCACGGAAGACCGGCTGCGCCGAAGGCGACGTTCCCACTCAAGGCGCGTACAGGCGTCCCCTGTCGACGGCCGGCCCCACGCGAAGAGGACGTTCCCACTCAACGCGAGTGCAGACGCCCTCCATCGACGACCAGCCCCACCGAAAGGCGACGCTCCCACTCAACGCGAGTACAGACGTCCCCCATCGACGACCAGCCCCACCGAAAGGCGACGCTCCCACTCAACGCGAGTGCAGACGTCCCCCATTGATAACTGGCCCAAATCAAAAGGGGGACGTTCCCACTCACCGTGAGTGGGAACGTCCCCCTTTTCGTGCCGTCAGATCAGAACGACGGACCCGACTCGAGCTCGATCAGCCCGCCCGCCGGCCCCTGGGCTGTGGAACCGGCCACCGACTCGACCGTCTCGCCGGGCTCCAGCCGCCGGACGATCAGGCCGTCCGCCCCCGGAGCGGCATCGACCAGCACGCCGTCGCCGTCGTGGATCTGGCCCGCCAGCAACGCCTTCGCCAGCTTGTCGCCGATCTCGCGCTGCACCAGCCGGCGCAGCGGCCGCGCCCCGTAGGCCGGGTCGTAGCCGGTCAGGGCCAGCCAGTCGCGGGCCGCGGCGGTGACGTTGAGCTCCAGCCGCCGGTCGCCCAGCCGCCGGGCCAGCAGGTTGATCTGCAGCTCGACGATGTGCGCCAGTTCCTCCATGCCCAGCGGGTCGA
The DNA here is from genome assembly GCA_000719025.1 of Kineosporia aurantiaca JCM 3230. Taxonomy (GTDB): domain Bacteria; phylum Actinomycetota; class Actinomycetes; order Actinomycetales; family Kineosporiaceae; genus Kineosporia; species Kineosporia aurantiaca. The sequence continues at coordinate 580,568 of JODP01000003.1, read as the reverse complement.
AGACCACCACGTCGTCCAGCCGGTTCAGGAACTCCGGCTTGAAGGCCGTGCGGACCGTCGAGAGCACCGCGTCCTTCTTGGCCTCGTCCGAGATCGTCGGGTCGACCAGGAACTGCGAGCCCAGGTTCGAGGTCAGCACCAGGATGGTCGAGCGGAAGTCGACCGTCCGGCCCTGGCCGTCGGTGAGCCGGCCGTCGTCCAGCACCTGCAGCAGCACGTCGAACACGTCCGGGTGGGCCTTCTCCACCTCGTCGAACAGCACCACGCTGTACGGACGGCGGCGGACCGCCTCGGTCAGCTGACCGCCGGACTCGTACCCGACGTACCCGGGCGGGGCCCCGATCAGCCGCGCCTCGCTGTGCTTCTCGGCGTACTCGCTCATGTCGATCCGGACCATGGCCCGCTCGTCGTCGAACAGGAAGTCGGCCAGCGCCTTGGCGAGCTCGGTCTTTCCTACCCCGGTGGGACCGAGGAACAGGAAGGAACCGGTCGGGCGGTCGGGGTCGCTGATCCCGGCCCGGGCCCGGCGCACCGCGTCGGAAACCGCGCGCACCGCGTCCTTCTGGCCGATCAGCCGGCCGCCGATCACCTCTTCCATCCGCAGCAGCTTGGCGCTCTCACCCTCCAGCAGCCGCCCGGCCGGGATCCCGGTCCAGGCCGCCACCACGTCGGCGATGTCGTCCGGACCGACCTCGTCCTTCACCATCGGCTCGACGGTGTTCTCGACGACCTCCTCGGCCGCCTGCGCCTCGGCGATCTCCTTCTCGATGGTCGGGATCTCGCCGTACAGAATCCGCGAGGCAGCCGCCAGATCGCCCTCACGCTGCAGCTTCTCGGCCTGGCTGCGACGCTCGTCGACCCGCTTCATCAGCTCGCCGACCCGGTTCAGCCCGGCCTTCTCCTGCTCCCAGCGGGCGGTCAGCCCGGACAGCTGCTCGGAACGGTCGGCCAGGTCGGCGCGCAGCTTCTCCAGCCGGACCAGACTGGCCGGGTCGTCCTCGTGGGCGAGGGCCATCTCCTCCATCTTCAGCCGGTCCACCTGGCGGCGCAGGGCGTCGATCTCCTCCGGAGAGGAGTCGATCTCCATCCGCAGCCGGCTGGCGGCCTCGTCGATCAGGTCGATCGCCTTGTCCGGCAGCTGCCGGCCGGGGATGTACCGGTGCGACAGGGCGGCCGCGGCGACCAGCGCCGCGTCGGTGATCGCGACCTTGTGGTGCGCCTCGTACCGCTCCTTCAGCCCCCGCAGGATGCCGACCGTGTCCTCCACACTCGGCTCACCCACGTAGACCTGCTGGAACCGGCGCTCCAGGGCCGCGTCCTTCTCGATGTTCTGCCGGTACTCGTCCAGCGTGGTCGCGCCGACCAGGCGCAGCTCACCGCGGGCCAGCATGGGCTTGAGCATGTTGCCCGCGTCCATCGAGCCGTCGCTGCTGCCGCCGGCGCCGACCATGGTGTGCAACTCGTCGATGAAGGTGACGACCTCGCCCTCGGAGGAGCGGATCTCCTCCAGCACGGACTTCAGCCGCTCCTCGAACTCACCGCGGTACTTCGCCCCGGCCACCATCGCGGCCAGGTCGAGGCTGATCAGCCGCTTGCCCCGGAGGGACTCGGGCACGTCACCGGCCACGATCCGCTGGGCCAGACCCTCGACCACCGCGGTCTTGCCGACGCCGGGCTCGCCGATCAGCACCGGGTTGTTCTTGGTGCGGCGGCTGAGCACCTGCACCACCCGGCGGATCTCCGCGTCCCGCCCGATCACCGGGTCGAGCCGGCCGTCCCGCGCGGCGGCGGTCAGGTCGACGCCGTACTTCTCCAGGGACTTGTAGGTGCCCTCCGGATCCGGGCTGGTGACCTTCGCGTTGCCGCGGACCTTGGGCAGGGCCTCGAGCAGCTGCTTACGGGTGATCCCCTTCAGCGGCGCGAGGTCGGCCGAGGCCAGGCCGATCAGCAGGTGCTCGGTGGAGACGTACTCGTCGCCGAGCTCGCGGGCCACGTCACCGGCCGCGGACATGGCCGTGTAGGTGGCCCGGCCCAGGCTGGGCGAGCTGACCGAGGCGCCACTGGCCTTGGGCAGGCTCTCGATCAGCGTGGTGGTGGAGCGGCGCAGGGCCTGCGGGTCGGCGCCTACTGCCTGCAACAGCGCCGGGGCGACGCCGTCGGGCTGCTCGAGCAGCGCTCCCAGCAGGTGCGCCGGCTCTACCTGCGGCGCGCCGTCGGTGGCGGCCCGCCGAACGGCGGAGGCCATGGCCTCCTGGCTGCGGGTGGTGAGCTTCAGATCCATGGTTCTTTTGTTCCTCCGGGTCTCCGGGTCCAGCTACGACTGCTCTGGTCAACGCCGCCAGAGTTGAGTCTGTTCCACTCAAGTTAGCGCAAGGTCTGCGGATGCGCGCGAAAAAGGGCCGGCACTCCCGTCGTGGAGTACCGGCCCTGGGGTCGCTGTGGTCAGCTGAGCTGGACCTCGGTGGTGGTCGCCTTCACCGTCACGCCGCCCTTGCCGACCGCCACGCTCTTCGCCTTGAACCCGAAGGGCAGCTCGGGCAGGTGGTACGAGCGGTTCAGCAACGACTCGACCTGGGTGCGCTGCTCGGCCGGGATGTTCGAGAAGGAGTCCGAGGTGAGCGCCAGCAGCAGGTCGCCGTCCTGGATGGTGACGCTGGCGTCGCCCTGGATCTGGGCGCTGAAGATCGCGCTCTGGTAGGTCCCGGTGATCGACAGCTTGCCCCCGTCGCCCTCGGTGAACTGCACCTTCAGGTTGTCGTCGGGCAGGTTCTCGGTGACCACCTTGTCGATCGCGGCGTAGCCGACGGTCGCCTCGGCCACCGCGGACTCGACCGGGACGTCGCTGAGCCGGTGGTTGATCAGGTCGCCGATCCCGGCGTGGATGCCGCGCATCTCCACGTCGAGCACGTCGACGGTGACCCCGTCCTGCACCGTGAGGTCGTGGACCTTGGCGTTCACCTGGTCGTACTTGCCCCGCAGGGCCTGGGTGAGCAGCGGGAAGCCGTGCACCTCGACGTCCGGCCGCTCGGCCAGACCGGCCTCGCTCTGCACTCTCTCGGCGATCACACGTTTGGCAGCCCACCAGGTAACCCGGTCGACCACGACCAGCAGTACCAAAAGGACGAGGACGACCCCGATGAGCCGACGGATGATCACGACCAGACCTTTCAACGACAAGCAGGAGAAGCGGGACGGGCACGACAACCGCGGCACCCGGAGCGGGGTAACCGTGGCATACCGGGACGGCCGAGTGACAGTCGGGGCGGCTGGTTGGAATGAGATCGCGATCCCGGCCGATCGGCCACTCAGAAATTGGGGGCAGGACCTGGGCGGCACCCTCGGAGGAGCGCCACCCAGGCCCCGCAGCTGAGAGAACTCCTGCGGGTGTTGCCTCACGCAGAGTTGTCGGGTGCAGTTCAGAAGCCTGGGCCGGATCTCGACGGTCTGTATTGGACCGGAAGAACCGTGCAGGAGAAACGTCCCAGAGAGCGCAATCCGGCGTCAAGGCGTAATGGGGTCATATCGACGCGATCGCAGAACCATATGACTTTGAGTGATGAAAATGAGGGACGCTCGTGAGCGGTCGGGACGCACCGGTCCGGTACGCGACAATGACCGGTGCCAAAGGGGACAAACTATGGAGGGGGCGGCTACTCATGGCCACCGATCTGAGGACCGTCGAACGGTTCGCCGTGAACCAGCGGATCACACTGATGGTCAACCGTTACGAGATCCGCGAGCTGCTGCCCAGCGGTGAGGGCGCGCTGCTGGCCTTCGCCCAGCAGAAGCGGCTCGCCTTCAAGGAAGAGGTCACGTTCTACACGGACGAGGCCCGCACCCAGCCGGTGTTCAGCTTCAAGGCCCGGCAGCGCCTCGACCTGGGCGCCACCTACGACGTGCTGGACGCGGCCGGGCAGCCGATCGGCTGGTTCCGTAAGGACTTCGGCAAGTCGATCCTGCGCAGCAGCTGGCACATGGGCTTCGCGAACAGCCCGGTCGAGCTGTTCGGCACCGAGCGCAACAAGAACGTCGCGATCGCCCGTCGGCTCTGGGAATTCGTGCCCTACCTCAACGACCTGCCCTCCCCGTTCGTGTTCCACTTCGACTTCACCGACCCGGACGGCACGATCCTGCTGAGCTCACAGCGCAAGCGCTCGCTGCGGGACCGGTACGAGGTCGAGGTCCCCGGGGCCCGGCTCGACGGGCGGCTGGCCGCGGCGATGGCGGTGGCGCTGGACGCGCTCCAGCACCGCTGATCCGGGCGCTGGGTCAGGACAGCTCGAGGACCTTCCCCGGGCTGATCCCCCACTCCCGCGCGCGCCCCGCCTCGGTCTCCAGGATCCAGGCGGAGCGCGGGCGGGGCCGGCCGAACCGGTTCGGCACCATCGTCACCACGGCCAGCACCCGTCCGTCCCGCCGGACGAAGACCACGTCGATCGCGAACCGCATGCCGAGGGTGTGCACGCTCGATCCCGGGCGCAGCACCAGTCCGCTCTCGATACCGTCCCGGCCCAGCAGGCCCCGGGCCCGTTCCGCATAGCGGTGCGCCACCTCGACCGACGCGACCTCGACGTCGTCCATGATCAACCGGGCCATCGCCACGCCGCACATCCCATCGAAAGGTAACAATCACGCGAATCGCCACCATGTAATCGTTTGGTGGTGCAGAGTGACCAGCGATGAGCCTGATCGTTCGTCGTCCCGCCCGCACAGCACTACCGGACGCCGGCCCGTCGCCGATCCGGTACCTCGCCGTGCTCAGCGGCAGTTGTCTGGCGGTGCTGGCGACCGTGGTGCTGATGCCGTTCGTCGGGCACGGTCTGCGCGCTGACTTCTGCGGCACCGGAGACACCGGCTGCGCCCCGCGGACGATCGCCGCGGCGGCCGAGACCCACTGCCAGGTGCTCAGTCACGCCGACGTGGTGCCGGACGACGCGGTGGTGTTCACCGACGATCTGGGCACCTCCGGGCGGCTGACGCTGAGCCGGACAGTGGACAAGAGCGCGGTGGTGCACTGGTTCGTCCGGCGGGACGACGTGCCCGGGTCCGAGCGGGGTGGCGAACTCACCGAATTCCCCACCGAGAACGCGGCGCGGGCCTACATCACCTCCGCTCAGCACGAGCCGGTCCGCCGGGGCCTGGCGGACGCGGACCCGACCGGCCTGCTGGCCCGGATCGCCGGGAGGGTGGACGGTTACAAGCTGCCCCGGCAGATGGTCAAGGAGCCGCACGCCTACTTCGTGGATGCCGGGTCGGCGCTGGATCTGGGTTCGGAGGCCCGGTCCGGGGTCGGCGGGGCGATCATCGGCGGTGGGGTGATGGGGGTGTCCGAGGTCCGCGTCACTCAGGAGAAGCGGCCGGTGACGACCCTTTTCGTGCGAATCTCGGAGACCGCCGCGGCCCAGCTGCGACTGGGTGGGGCCGGATCCGGGATGACCGTGGCCAGCGTCGCCTTCGACCGGCAGGGTCTGCCCCGGCAGCTGGTCCTGGAGACCGCGGGCGAGATCCGGGGCCGGCTGGGGCCCTCGGCCGAAGAACCCCCGGCGCTGATGGGAAGCCTTCTGGCCGAGGCGCAGCCGTCCGAGCCGGAACCGTTCACCGGCCGGGTCTCGATCCGGATCGACCTGCGGACCCCGGACGTCGCCGAGGCGGCGGCGAACGCGCTGCACGCTCTGGGCGTTCCCCTGCTGCTGGACCTGGGCACCGAGAACGCTCCGGCTCCGTTGCAGCGGTTGTACGGCCTGCTCGACGCCGGGGCCGCTGGCACTTCGGTCACGGTCAGCGCCTACCGCTGGGCCAACGACGAACTCGGAGACAACGATTCTCCTGCAGTAGGACTCGGCATGCAGGGCGGTCTGACGGTGAAGGGTGCTCTTCCTGGCGACGACTTCTACTACGCGCCCGGTCAGGGTCTGGTCAGGTGGCAGACGTGCGGCCCGTGACCACCGTCGTCCTGGTGGCCGGCCTGATGCTGCTGCTGTCCGGGTGTTTCAGCCAGGTCGGCGTGAGCGCTCGGCCGACCTCCCTGAACGACGGCCGTACCCAGGTGCTTCCGCTGTCCGGGCTGAACCACTACACCGAAGGCACGTCGGCGTTGCAGTTCGAGATGCCGGGCGACATCACCTACCGTCCGGTGGCCACCCGCACCCAGGACGGCTCGGGCGTGGTCCGGACCTGGCAAGCGTCGGCCGCAGGTGGGTCGTGCATCGTGATCGCCGGGGAGCAACCGGACTACCGCGGCGCCTTCCCGGCGGCCGCCATCGCGTCCTTCGCCGCCGGGCATGAGCCCGGCACCCAGGTCGAGCAGAACGAGGCGATCGATCCGCTCCCGGGTACCGTGGCCGGAGTCAGCCAGCGCAGCACCTATCCGATCAACCCGGGTGCGGATCCCCCGGGCCAAGGGGTGCTCATCGTCCGTCAGTACCTCACCAGCGACTCGACCCTGATCTCCCTGAACGCGGCCGGCCCGGTCTCCGCAATCGACTCCTGCCGGCTGGCCGAGATCGTCAGCACTCTGCAGCCGGGGGCCGCCCCGTGAGCTCCGGACCCATCCCCCTGCCCCCGGACCGGCCGGAACTGCCCGGCCCGCAGCCGATCACCGGCCAGGCCCCGATCTTCCGATCACCCCCGACCCAGCCCACCCAGATACTCCGGCCGACGGTGCCGCCGGTCAGCGAGGAACGCCCGAGCCGGGTGATGCTCGCCGACGACCTCAGTACCTGGATTGAGGACGCTGGTCCCGGCGGTCTCCTGCGGGTCTCGTCGGCCACCCGGCTGGGTTTGATCGAGGAGCTGACCGCGGACGGGGCCCGGCTGATCATGCTGTGCGGCGAGACCGTGGAGGCGGCCGTCACCCGGGAGATGGCCCTGGCCCGGACCGCGCTGGACGTGGAGATCACCGTCGTGGCGCTGCCCGGAGGGCCTTTGGGGCAGTACGCGATCGCCCGGATCACGGAACAGGCCCTGGGCGTGGCCGGGCGCCCCACGTCACTGATCGTCTCGATCCTGCCCACCCTGGCCGCCGAGATCATCGACGTGGCCCTGCTGACCTCGGTGTCCGGCCTGGACCTGCCGGGCGTCGGGATCGGCCGGCACCTGGCCTCGATCCTGCCCGGCCAGCGGCACTTCGCGGTTCAGCTCACGCCCCGCCCACTGGTCCGTTCGCTGACCCGGGACCTGCTCTCGGAAGGTTTCTCCCGGGCCAACTTCGGCCCGTCCGGGACCCGGGTGCTGATCGCCGGGCCGCAGACCATGCCCGCGCAACTGGAGGCACTGACCGGGGTGGCGGACGTGCCGCACCGAGTGCGGACGGATCTGGATCTGGCCGGTTTCTGGGGCGATGAGCAGGCCACCGAGATCGTCGCGGTGCCGAAGGATCCGGCATCGTGGATCGTGCAGCGGGTGCCGGTGCAGCCGAACGCACCGTGCGACTGGTGCGGTGCTCCGATGGTGGTCTCGGCCTCCCGGTGCGTGTTCTGCGGCTTCGTGACCCGGGCCGGCTAACCGACGATCTCGATCCGCAGGCTGGCCCGGACCGCGTCGAGAATCCTTTCCGGCGGCCCGATCACGGCCTCGGCCTCCGGGAACGGCCAGGTGTCGAGGATTTCCAGAACGAGGCCGTCGCCGAAGGTGAAGCAGTCCGAAGGGTGCCCGAGCCGGGCCATCGTCCGGTCCACCAGCCAGTGCGCGAGCGCGGTCTGCTTCACCTGGCCCAGCTCGGGGCACCGGACGAAGGTGACCCGGGAGACGGCGACGGCCTCGGCCCGCTCCCCGGCCACGTCGGCCGGACCCTTGACCACCTGACCCGGTGGGGCGATCACGCCCACGTGCACACCGTCTCCGGTGCCCGCCAGAAACACGTCACCGCAGTCGAGCGGGCCGGAATGCGGGTTCTCGCCCCAGTTCCGCTGGGCTGCGGTACAGGCCGCCGCGGTGAGCTCCGGACGCCACGCGGTCAGTGGTTCGAACAGCGGCCGCACCTGCCAGGGGATGGTCGCGGCCACCTCAAGGATGGTCGAGTCCCGCAGTTGGTGGGTGGCCGCCACCGCGGCCGAGTCGGCCGCCGTCTGGGTCTGCGTCTTCTGCTCCGAGGCACTGCCGACCTGGGCGAACAGCAGACCGAGGAAGATCAGGGCGACCACCGCCAGGAGCAGGGCCGGGGTGATCTGCCCCTCCTCGCCTTCCGCCCCGGTGATCCTCACCCGGCGCCGAAGATCTCCGTGATCTTGGTGGTGATGTTCCCGGCGATGGTGGCGCCCAGGCCGCTGGTGGCGATCGCCACGATGATGATCGCGACGATGACCACGATGCCCATGTACTCGGCCGCGGTCTGGCCCCGGTCGCCCCGGCCACGCATCCGCACGGCCAGAACCAGCCCGGCCCGATGGATCCGGTTCATGATGCTCTCCCCTCGATACCCGAACGCTAGGCGTCGGAGGGGGCCGGCGACGAGGGCCCCCGGGCCCACCCCTGGGCCCAAAGTGCTACCGGGCCGTGCCGATCCAGACCGCGACGGCCTGGGCCCGCGACGTCACCCCGAGTTTGGCGAAGATCCGGTTGATGTGGTTCTTCACCGTTTTCGGGGCCAGGAACAACGTCCCCGCGATCTCCCCGTTGGTCCGGCCCGCGGCCAGCAGCTGCATGACTCCGGCCTCCCGCTCGGACAACAATGCGGCCACGGCCGGATCGGCGGCGGGGACCCGTTCCGGGGGCGATGAACTCGAGTGCCCGGCGAGCACCCGGACCGCCGAGGCGCTGAACACCGACCCGCCCCCGGCGGCCGCCAGGATGTTCTGCACCACCGCGTTCTCGTCGAACGTGCCGTAGACCAGATACCCCCGGGCCCCGTCGCGCACCGCCGCCCGGATCGTCTCGTCCTCCTCGCTGGAGGTCAGCATCAGGACACAGGTGAAGGTGGCGAGCTCGGGAAGCACCGCCAGACCCGACGTCCCGGGCATCCGCACATCCAGCAGCACCACGTCCGGCCGCAGTTCCCGGGCCAGCCGCAGCGCCTCGGCGCCGTCCGACGCCTCGCCGACCACCTCGGTGGCCGGTTCGGCGGTGAGCAACTGGCGCAGGCCGATCCGGATCACCGGGTTGTCGTCGGCCACCAGTACCGTCACCGGACTCATACACTTCCTCCCCGGGGCGACAGGGCATGGTCACGGCGGAAGAGGTGGGGCCGGTTCCGGTGCACCGGCTTCGCTGCCTGCGAAGGTTCCGGAGCCGGCCTCGGCCGGGCCGGAAGCTCCAGCCGCACCGTGGTTCCCGATCCCGGTGAGCTGGTCACGGTCAGCTGCCCGGCGCTCCGCGCGGCCCGCTCGCTCATCCCGACCAGTCCGTAGTGCCCCGGTCGGTCCGCCGAGACGACAAACCCGCGTCCATCGTCCGTAATCATCAACACCACCTGGTCACCGGCGGCCGCGAGGGTCAGCGTGACCCGCAGTGCGTCCGCGTGTTTGATCACGTTGTGCAGCGCCTCGGAGGTGACCGCGAGCATGGTGCGCCGACCCGCGGCGGTGAGCCCCGGACGCGGGGTCGGCCGCTCGTCGTGAATCGTCACCCGCAGCCGGTGGCCCGCCGTGGCCACACTGACCCGTTCCTGCAAGGCCTCGACCAGAGAGTGGTTCTCCCGCTTGACGTCCCGCAGATCCTGGATCACCGCCCGGGACTGCCCGGCCAGTCCCTCCGCGGTCTCGCCGATCACCCCGGCCGCCTCGCGGGCCGAGGCCAGGTCGCCCCGCTCCAGGGATCCCTCCAAAGTGCGGCTGAGAAGCCAGATACCGTGCAGATTCTTGGTCAGCGAGTCGTGCAGCTCGCGGGCCACCCGCAGGCGCTCTTCCCGCACCGCAGCCGTCCGCCGTAGCTGCCAGAGCTGTGTGGCTGTGCGATCCTGCTGCACCAGGATCCGGCGCATCGCCACCCCGGCCGGACCGGCTCCGAGCACCAGCGCGGGCAGCGTGATGGTGGTGTGGAAATCGTCGCCGCCAGGAACGTATCCGGCCTCGAAGACCAGCAGGACGCCGTAGACCAGGGTGGTGGCCAGGCTCGCGGCCAGCACCGGCCGGGCCCGGTGGATCAACCCGGCCAACACCCCGCCGGCGATCAGGTACAGCACCATCGGCGTACCCAAACCCAGTGCGGCGGTGACCAACAGCGCCAAACCCTGGTCCAGTACCAGGAAGACGGGATGCCGCAGCGAGGGGGCCAACGAAGACCAGTAGCGCAGGGCCAGATAGTTCAGCACGATCATCATCAGCAGGACGACGACCAGCAGACCCGCCGGGTCGTGATGCGCCCGCAAGGCCACCAGACTCAGCCCGGGAGCGGCGATCCGGGGAATCAGCACGTACTGCGCCAGCCGCCCGACGGCGTCCAGTCCGGCCTTCGGCGGGTCGGTCACAGCGATCCGAGATTCACGTCGGAGCCGAGGAACAGGGCCAGCACGATCAGCGTGACCACGGCGGGCATGATCACCATGGTGATGATCAGGCTGACCCGCGGCGCGGCCCGGGCGGCCCGTCTCCGGGCGATCTGCGCGAACTCCCGGCGCATGTCCTCCGCGAGCTGGTTGAGCGTGTCGGCCAGCGGGGCCCCGAGCTCCTCGGCCTGGATCATCGCGGTGACGAACAGCCCCATGGTGGACGATCGCGGGTTGCGGTCGCGCAGTTCGAGGAACGCCTCCCGGCGGTGGACGCCGATGTCCATCCGCCGCATCGTCCGCACCACCTCCTCGGCCAGCGGGCCGTCCAGTGTCTCGCCCACCCGGTCCATCGCCGCGCGGAAGCCCAGCCCGGCCGTCACGGTGATGGCCAGGACGTCGAGGAAGTCGGGCAGCTCCTGCTCGATCCGCCGCTGCCGACGCTGGGCCTCGCTGTAGAGCCAGACCGAGGGATAGGCCAGGAGCAGCAGCCCGGCGGCGACCGCGAGCTCGGGCAGCCCGCGCAGGGCCAGGACGAAGGCGCCGAGCCCGGCCAGCATCAGGTAGGCACCCTGCAGCTCGGCGAACCCGGCCACGTCGAGGCCCCGGGGCTGACCGGCGGAGGCCAGCTGGTTGCGCACCTCCAGCCGCCAGCGTGGTCCGAGCAGGCCGCTCACGGCCGGGCCGGTGCGGCGTCCGAGCACCCGGTAGATCCCGGCGATCAGGGGGACCCGGGCGCCCAGCGGCCCACGGCCGATCACCGGCAGCTGGCCGGTGTCCGTCGCGGCCACTTCCGGCGGGGCCTTGAGCAGCTGGAACCCGTAGAGGCCGAACAGGTAACAGAGCAGTCCGGTCAACGCGAGGGCGAGGGCCATGGTCAGACGTCGATCCGGGTGGTCCGGCGGATCATCCAGAACCCGCCGCCGTACATCAGCAGCGCGATCACCAGGATCACCTGCCCGATCAGCGAGGAGGTGACCTTGTTCAGCGTGCCGGGAGCGATCACGTTCATCATCAGCAACGACCCGGCGCCCAGGATCAGCACGATCCAGCTCGTGAAGACCGCCCCGGAGAGCATCGTCCGGACCTCGCGGCGCAGGTCCTTGCGGGCCTCCAGGGTTTCCGACATGCCCCGCAGTGCGGTCACCACCGCGCCCCCGGCCCGGGCCTGGATGATCAGGGTCCGGGTCAGCAGCGAGAGCTCCCGGCTGGGCAGCCGGTCCTGCAGGTGGTCGAGGGCGTCGCTCAGCGGAGTGCCGATATCGAGTTCGCGCGCCAGCCGGGCCATCTCGCCCCCGGCCGGATCGTCCAGGTCCTCCCCCGCCATCCGGATCGCCGAGCGCAGCGCCAGCCCGGCCGAGGTGGCGTTCGACAGCACCCGGGCCACCTCCGGCAACTGGCCCACGAACTCCTCCCGACGGCGGCTCTCCCGGCGGTCCAGCACGGTCAGCGCCAGCCGGACCGCGGCGGCCGCCGCGAACCCGGCGAACCACCAGCTGAGCAGGCGGGAGGCGATCAGGAAGGTGCCGGTGGCCAGTCCCGCCAGGGCCAGCCAGAGATCCGCCATCCGCCAGCGCACACCGGCCCGGTCCATCCGCCGCTGCAGCCAGCGCCCGTGCGAGGTGCGCCGTAACCAGCCGTCCAGGCGGTTGATCCAGCGGGCCGACGAGCGCTCGACCAGGTCCAGGGCGGTGCGCCGGGCCAGCGCCTCGCGCTCATTGGTGCCCAGGACCCACTGCCCGTAGCCGATCACGGCCAGGAGCAGGACGCCGAGGCTGGCCCCGAGGATCGCGGTCATCGCTGGTACTCCAGGAACTGCGGCGGGATCAGCTCACCCCGCACGATCAGCCGGTCGGCCAGCGAGGCGGGCAGCCGGTGCAGCCGGAACTGCCCGGACACCACCCGGTCGGCCCCGGTCGGTTCGGCCTCGAAGTGCATCAGCCGCTCCAGCCGGTACTCCTCCCGGCGCTTCGAGGTCACCGCGATCACCTCGACCACCCGGCGCGAGCCGTCGCTGAACCGGGAGAGCTGGATGATGATGTCGATCGCGTTGTTGATCTGGTCGCGGATCGCCGCGAACGGCAGCTCCAGCTCGCTCATCGTGGCCAGGGTCTCCAGCCGGGACACCGCGTCCTGGGTGGAGTTGGCGTGCACGGTGGCCAGGGAGCCCTCGTGGCCGGTGTTCATCGCCTGCAGCATGTCCAGCGTCTCGCCGCCGCGGACCTCCCCGACGATGATCCGGTCCGGTCGCATCCGCAGGCTGTTGCGGACCAGGTCGCGGATCGTGATCTCGCCCCGCCCCTCGATGTTCGAGGGCCGGGCCTCCAGGCTGACCACGTGCTCCTGCTCCAGCCGCAGCTCGGCCGCGTCCTCCACGGTGATGATCCGCTCGTGGCTGGGGATGAACGCGGACAGCGCGTTCAGCATGGTGGTCTTGCCGGTGCCGGTACCGCCGGAGATCAGGATGTTGAACCGGGCCCGCACCATCGCGGCCATCAGCAACGCGCTGGCGGTGTCGACCGCGCCGAGCTCGGCCATCCGGTGCATCGGGATCGGCGCCGGGAAGCGGCGGATGGTCAGCGTCGGCCCGGTCAGCGAAAGCGGCGGGATGACCACGTTCACCCGCTCGCCGCCGGCGAGCCGGGCGTCCACCATGGGGCTCGACTCGTCCACCCGACGGTTGACCGTGGAGACGATCCGGTCGATCGTCTGGTAGAGCTGCTGCTCGCTGGCGAAGGCGAAAGGCGCCCGCTCGAGCCGCCCTTGGCGCTCGATGTAGACGTCGTTCGGGCCGTTCACCATGATCTCGGTGACCGACGGGTCGGCCAGCAGCGGCTCCAGCACGCCGAGCCCGAGCGAGTCGTCGATCACCCGGCGGATCAGCTGGGTGCGCTCGGTGCCGGAGAGCATCGGGCCCTCGCGGCTGAGGATCCGGGCCAGCACCCGCTCCAGCCGGGTGCGCCGCTGGGCCGGATCGAGCGTGGACAGCTCGCTCAGGTTCAGCTCCTCGAGCAACGCCCGCCGGTACCGCTCCACATAGGCCTCGAACTGACGGGCGGCGTCCGCCCCCGGGTTCCGGTCCCCGGCCGAGCGCAGGTCCTTCAGCCCCATGGCGGCCTCGCCTGCTCACTCTCGAACCAGGCCGTGCGGGAGACCTCCGGGCCGATGGTCAGGCCCGGGAAGATGATCGGCATCCTCAGGGTGACCCGGACCGACGGGCTGTCCCCGCCCTCGACCGCCACCTGCATCCCACCCTCTAGCCAGTCCGGAACCGACCGCCGGGCCGAGGCGGCGGGGTCTCCGTCGCCCTGACTCGCGGTGCGGGCGGCCGCCCGGGCGGCGGCGCTGGCGGCCTGGACGGTGTTCGCGGCCACGGTCAGCTGCAGCACGGTCAGCAGCGCCAGCGCCAGATAGGGCACGGCGCCCAGTAATTCGATCGAGGCCTGCCCGCGCTCTCCTCGCTTCACGGCAGCCGACCCTCGAACCGCATCTGGGCCGTGGAGGTGGCGGTCAGCGCGTCGCCGAAGAGCTGGGCCACGCCGGGGATGAAGGTGGGCGTGCGGACCTCGACCGTGACCTCGGCATCCGGATCGCCCCAGCGCGGATCGCCGCCGGTGCTGCCGCCCAGGGTGACCCGCGCGCCGTCCTTCCAGGCGCCGGGCAGCTCGTCCAAGGCCCGGGCGGAGATGTCGCCGTAGCCGTGCTCGGGTGAGACCGCCACCCGCGCGGCCGCACTCGCCGCCTGCCCGGCCAGCACGTGGCTGTAGCCGACCAGGGCGCCCTGCACCAGGCAGCCCAGCAGGATCCCGAGAAGCGGCAGCAGACCCATGAACTCGATCGCGGCCTGCCCGGCGTCGCGCTTGCGGGCGGCCCGGCGGCCACTGGCCGGGACCGGTTCCGGCGGTTGCCGCACGCCCAGTGCCTCGGCCACCCGGGCCAGGGCCCGGCGGGTGTCCCGGTCGACCAGGCGGCCGGGGTCACCGGTGTTCGCCGCCGCCTCGAAGGCCCGGAACGAGGCCGGCACCCCGAACTCGCTGATCGGCAGCCGGGCCAGCCGCGCGGCCAGCTCCGGCTGTACCTCCACGCTCCGCGAGATCCGGTTGAGCAGCACCGTCACGTCCTTCTCGGGGCGCAGCCGCAGCCGTTCCCAGAGCCGGGCGGTGCGCCGGCAGCCGCGCATGCTGAGCACGTCCGGAGTGGCCACCAGCACGGCGCGGTCGGCGATCTCCACCGCCGAGGCCCCGGCCGGGGTGAGCACGCTGCCGACGTCCAGCACAACCACGTCGAACCGGGACTTCAGGGCGCCGATCACCGCCCGGCCGACCGCCTCGGTGATCTCCTCACCGCGCTCCCCCTCGTTCGGAGCGAGCAGCACGTGCAGCCCGGAGGAGTGCCGATAGAGCACGTCGTCCAGGGTCTGCCCGGAGATCTCGCCGACCAGGCCGATCAGGTCGGTGATGTCCCGGCGGTGGGCGATGTTCAGCAGGGTGGCCAGGTCGCCGCTCTGCAGGTCGAGGTCGACCAGGCAGGTGCGGCGCCCGGCGGCGGCCGCCTCGAGCGCGGTGTGCACGGCGATCGTGCTGGTGCCGACCCCGCCTTTGCTCCCGGCCAGGACCAGCACGTGGCCGCTGCCGAGGGACCGGGCGGTGTCCCCGGCGATGTGGCTGCGGACGATCCCGGCCCAGGAGGCCGCGCTCTCGATCCGCTGGCCGAGGTCGTCGATGGTGAAGCCGAGCGGGGCGATGCTGCGCGCCCCGGCCTCCATCGCGACCCGGAACAGCTCCGGGTCGGAGGTGGAGGACAACAGCAGGATGCCGACGAACGGGTCCTGCCGGGCGATCTGCCGGACCAGGTCGAGAACCGGTATCGGGCCCAGGCTCTCGGAGACGATCAGCACGTCCGGCCGGAAACCGGCGACCGCGTCGGCCACCTCGGCCGAGGTGGAGCAGACGTGCACCAGCTCGTCGCCGAGCTCCTCGGCGACCGACGAAACCCGCTGCACCACCAGCTCGTCCGCGCTACCGAGCAGCAACCTGCGGTTCACGGGTGGTTCCCCGCTGTCTTGGCCGGCTTGACCGAGTTCAGCAGCTTGGCCCCGTCGAGCACGTCACCGTTGCCCGGCGGCTTGGAGCGGGTGCCCGGCGCGACCAGGGCCAGCCGGACCTTGGTGGCGAAACTCTCGGCGTAGGTGACCTTCAGGCTGTCCGTCCGGTCCAGCGCGAAGGTCACCGGCACCACCTCGTTCTGCTCGAAGTCGGAGGCGTTCTGGCCGGGTGCGTCCACCCGCTGCAACGCGCCGATCGCCAGGACCGGGGCATTGCTGACGATCACCCGGGCCTGGTCCACGTCCTCGGTGGCGCCCTGGGCATCGGTGCTGCGGACGCTGAAAGTGCCGTAGATGTCGACCAGGTCGCCGGTCTGGATCTTCCCGGCCACACCGGTCTCCGCGTCGATCAGGATGGCGATCTCGCTCTGCCCGGGCTTCAGCTCCGGCGGCGGTGCGGCCATTCCCTCCTGCAGCATCGCGCCGGAGGGGATGTCCATGGTGGCGACCAGGCCGCGGGAGGTGTCGAACGACTGGATCGCCGCCTTGGGCAACCACTTCGAGGGCAGCTCGACCGCTTTCAGGTCGTCGTCGGTGATCGGCTGGTTCTTCTTCACCGCACCGGTGAAGCGGTAGCTGGTGGTCATCGGGCCGACCCGCTTGCCGATGTCGCTGACGTAGCCCGCGATCAGCACGAACACCGCGATCGCACCGAGCACGGCGACGCCCATGAGCAGCACGCCGCGCCGCTGTCGCGGATTCATCCGGTGCCACCCTCCAACGCGAGAACCACCAGGTTGGGCCCACACTGGGCCCGCCTGGGCCCACTCCGTGACCTTGGGTTGAAGTAAAGTAACAGAGAATTGTGGAGCTAATCGGTCATTCCCGGAGAATCGGTCATCGGTCGTTATCTGAGCGAGGAACGCCGCGGCGCCGGACCACCCTGGTCCCGGCGCTGGTGGTGGTACCCGGAAGACGGGCCGGAGGGGGCCGAGCCGACCCCGGCGCGGATCTTGATCGGGACGGCGACCGGCCTGGCCACCACCGTGATCGCGTTCCTGGTACCGCAGACCGTGCTGGTCGCGATCGCCTTCGGCACGGCCGACTACTCCGGCGGCCACCCCGGCCGGCTGGGGGGCGCGCTGTTCACCGGACTTTCTGCCCTGGTGGTCGGCTTCGCCTGCGGGGCAGGCGCGTTCGTCTCCGCGCGGGGGCTGCGCCGGGCCGAGCTGGATCAGGCCGACAGCCTGCGCACGGCCGTCCTGCCACCGGCGGTGCTGGCCGTGGCGATCGCGGCCAACGGGCTGGCGACCGGCGCCGGCTGGGCCGGCCCCCTCCTCGTGCTGGTGGTGGCGACCCCGGCGATCGCGGTCAGCGCCCGCTACGGCTCCTGGCCCACCCGGGCCGCGGCGAGACCTTAGGGCCCACGGCTGACCCAGGTCGTCAGCGCTGACTCAGGTCATCAGCGCTTGCTCAGGTCGTCAGTGCTTGCTCAGGTCGTCAGTGCTTGCTCAGGTCGTCCAGGTACTGCTCGAGCCCGGCCACGACCATCCCGTGGTCCTGCACCTCGGGCAGCCCGGAGACGGTGATCGTGCCGACCACGCCGACCCCGTGTACATGCACCGGGAACGACCCGCCGTGGGCCGCGTACTGGTCCGGGTCGAGTCGGAAGCGCTCCTCGAAGGTCACCCCGTCGGCCAGGGCCTGCCGCCCGACGAGCAGCGAGGACAGCCCGAAACGGTCCACCACCGCGGCCTTCCGGCGGATCCAGGCGTCATTGTCGGCACTGGTGCCGGGCAGCGCGTAGTGGAACAGCTGCTGGCCGTTGCGGCGCAGGTCCACCGTCACCGGGGCGCGGTCCGAGGCGGCCAGCTCGACCAGGATGATCCCGATCTGCCAGGCGTCGTCGTTGTCGAAGCCGGGCAGCCGCAACCGGCGCTCCTGGTCCTCGATCTCCTCGATCATCGCGGCCAGCGTGGCCCGGTCGGTCTCGTTCGCCATGGTCCTCAGTCTTACCTTCCGGGTCGCCAGACCACCAGGGCCGTCGAGGTGGTGGGTCGCTGCGGGCGGCGGCCGGGCGGGACCGCGACGATGTCACCGCCGGGCTCGGCGGCGAACACCCGCCCGACGCTGCGCAACCGGGCCTGGGCCCGGCGCAGCTCGTCCATCAGCGCGTCGACCTGCCCCTGCAGCTGCCGGTTCTCGTACTCCAGCTCGAGGATCCGCTTGATCCCGGCCAGATTCACGCCCTCTTCCTGCGAAAGCCGTTGCACCTCACGCAAGGACGCCACGTCCCGAGGGGAGTAGCGGCGGCCACGACCGGCCGACCGGCCCGGGGTAACCAGGCCGAGCCGGTCGTACTGCCGCAGCGTCTGCGGGTGCATCCCGGCCAGCTGGGCGGCCACCGAGATGACGAAGATGGGCGCGTCCGGGTCGACGTTGAACTCGACGTTGATCCCGTGCGGGGTGGCCGCGTCAGCCATGGCCCAGCCTCCGTCTCCTGCGTTGTGCTCTAGCGCTTCTCGTCCTGATGGGTGAAGAGGTCGGCCCGGGGGTTCTCGCCCTCGGTCGCCTCGGCGAACGTCTTGAGCGCCTCGCGGGCCTTCGCGTCCACCCTCTGCGGAACCGCCACCTGCAGCGTGACCAGCAGGTCACCGGTGCGCTTGGCGGTCTTCACACCGCGGCCGCGGGCCCGCAGGGTGCGGCCCGACGGGGTACCCGCAGGCACCTTGAGCTTCACCCGGTTCCCGTCCGGCGTGGGCACCTCGATCTCGGTGCCGAACACCGCCTCCGGGAAGGTGACCGGCACGGTCAGCCGGACGTCGGCGCCGTCCAGCGTGAAGATCGGGTGCGGCTCGACCGAGACGGTGACCCACAGGTCGCCCGGTTCGCCGCCGACCTCGGAGGCCCGGCCCTTGCCGCGCAGCCGGACCTTCTGCCCGTCCCGCACCCCGGCCGGGATCCGCGCGGTGATGGTGCGCAGACCGGCCTGCGGGTCGTCGACCCGGAGGCTGAGCTGAGCGCCCTCCATCGCCTGGCGGAAGGTCAGGGTGGCGGTGGCGTTCAGGTCGGACCCGCGCATCGGTCCCCGCGGCGAGCGGAACCCGTTACCCCCGCCGCCGGCTCCGCTTCCGGGCGGGAACAGCCCGTTCAGCATGTCCTCGAAGATCGGGGACTCCGGGCCACCGCGGGCCCCGCCGGCTCCGCCGGTGGTGTACCGCACCCGCTGCTGGCCGCCGCCCGGCATACCGCCGCCGGGCATACCACCGGCGCCGAACAGGTTGCCCAGCAGATCCTCGAAGCCCGCCCCGCCGGTGGCCTGACCACCGCCACCGCCGGCCGTGAACCGGGCCCCGCCGCCGGACATCGCCCGGATCGCGTCGTACTGCTGGCGCTGCTCCGGGTCGGACAGCACGGCGTAGGCCTCGCCGATCTCCTTGAACCGCTTGTCCGATCCCGCGTCACCCGGGTTGGCATCCGGGTGATGGGCGCGCGCGAGCTTGCGGTACGCCTTCTTGATGTCCGCCGCCGAGGCGCTCTGGGGCACCCCGAGGACGGAGTAGAAGTTCTTCTCGAACCAGTCCTGGCCCGCCATGTTCCTTCTCCTAGCGCCGACTGCCGGTCCGGCCCGGGAACGGCTGGATCACAACCGTTCCCGGGCCGGACGCGGGCGAGGTGTCAGTTGGGGTCGGCGACGGCGACCCGGGCGGCCCGCAGCACCCGGTCACCACTTCGATAACCCGGCTGCAGCACCTGGACGACCGTGGTCGTCGTGGTGCCCTCGGCCAGTTCCGCCTCGGTGCGCATCAGCGCCTCGTGGACGGCCGGGTCGAACTCCTCACCGGCCTCGCCGTACCGGGCCAGGCCGAACCGCTCGAGAACCGTCTCGAGCTTCTCGGCGATGGCCGCGAACGGCCCGGACTCCAGATCACCGTGCTGACGGGCCAGGTGCACGTCGTCCAGGACCGGAAGCATCGCCTCCAGGACCCCGGCGATCGCCGTCTCCTTGGCCACGTCCCGGTCCCGGTCGACCCGGCGCCGGTAGTTCACGAACTCGGCCTGCAGCCGCTGCAGGTCGTCCAGCCGCTCGGCGGCCGAGGACCGGGCGGCGTCGAGGTCGGCCAGGATGCCGTCCAGCGAAACCTCCTCGGTGCTCTGGTTGCTGCCGTTACTGCTGTCCGCGCGGTCGGCGGGGACTTCCTCGTCGGCCTTCTCCGGCTCGGCGTCGACCGGGGCGTCCGACGCGTGAGCGGGCTTCTTGCCCGCCGGGGCGCCGTTCGTCCCGGCCTCGTCGATCGGCTCCGCCGGCTCCTGCGAGTCGGCGGGCGCCTCCCGAACCTGCCCGGTCTCCGGATCGAGCCGACGTCGGTCGCGGATGGTCGGCCCCGAGGAACCGCCCTCCGACGGATCGATCGTCTGCTCGCCCATCACTTGTCCTCGTCGACGATCTCGGCGTCCACCACGTCGTCGTCCTTGGCCGAACCGGCGGACGCCCCGGCGGACCCGGCACCCGGGGCACCGGCCTCGGTGCCACCCTCGGACTGCTGCGCGTAGAGCGCCGCGCCGAGCTTCTGGCTGGCCGTGGACAGCGCTTCCTGCTTGGCCTTGATGGCGTCGATGTCGGTGCCCTCGAGCGCCGTCTTGAGCTCGGCGATCGCGGTGTTCACCTCGGCCTTGCCGTCTTCGGGGAGCTTGTCCTCGCTGTCGCGCAGGAACTTCTCGGTGGAGTAGACCAGCTGCTCGGCACCGTTGCGGACCTCGGCCTCGTCCCGCCGCTGGCGGTCCTCCTCCGCGTGCGCCTCGGCCTCCTTGATCATCCGGTCGATCTCGTCCTTGCTCAGGGCCGAGCCGCCGGTGATCCGCATCGCCTGCTCCTTGCCCGTGCCCCGGTCCTTGGCGGACACGTTCACGATGCCGTCGGCGTCGATGTCGAAGGTGACCTCGATCTGCGGGACGCCGCGCGGGGCGGGGGCGATGCCGGTGAGCTCGAAGTTGCCCAGCGGCTTGTTGTCCCGGGCCAGCTCGCGCTCGCCCTGGAAGACCTGGATGAGCACCTGCGGCTGGTTGTCGTCGGCGGTGGTGAACACCTCGGACGCCTTGGTCGGGATCGCGGTGTTGCGGTGGATGAGCTTGGTCATCACGCCGCCCTTGGTCTCGATGCCCAGGCTCAGCGGGGTGACGTCCAGCAGCAGGACGTCCTTGCGGTCACCGAGGATGACGCCGGCCTGCAGGGCGGCGCCGATGGCGACGACCTCGTCCGGGTTGACGCCCTTGTTCGGCTCCTTGCCCCCGGTCAGCTCGCGGACCAGCTCGGTCACGGCCGGCATCCGGGTGGAACCACCGACGAGCACGATGTGGTCGATGTCGGAGACGGAGATGCCCGCCTCCTTGATCACCGACAGGAACGGCGCCTTGGTGCGCTCGAGCAGGTCGGCGGTCATCTGCTGGAACTGCGCCCGGGTGAGCTTCTCGTCCAGGTGGACCGGGCCGTTCTCGGTCATCGACAGGTACTGCAGCGAGATCGTCGTGGACGTCGCGCTGGAGAGTTCCTTCTTCGCCTGCTCGGCCGCCTCGCGCAGCCGCTGCATGGCGATCTTGTCCTTCGACAGGTCGACCCCGGTCGAGCTCTTCACGGTGTTGACCAGGTGGTCGACGACCCGCTGGTCCCAGTCGTCACCACCGAGGTGGTTGTCACCCGCGGTCGAGACGACCTGGATGGCGGTGCTGCCGCCCTCCTCCACGTCCACCTCGAGCAGGGAGACGTCGAACGTGCCGCCACCGAGGTCGAAGACCAGGATGCGCTCGTCCGCCTTGCCCTTCTCCAGGCCGTAGGCCAGGGCCGCGGCGGTGGGCTCGTTGATGATCCGGCGCACGTTCAGGCCCGCGATCTCGCCGGCCTCCTTGGTGGCCTGACGCTGCGAGTCGTTGAAGTACGCGGGCACCGTGATCACCGCGTCGGTGACCGGCTCGCCGAGGTACTCCTCCGCGTCACGCTTGAGCTTCTGCAGCACCCGCGCGGAGATCTCCTGCGACGTGTACTTCTTGTCGTCGATCGAGATGTTCCAGTCCGTGCCCATGTGCCGCTTGACGGAGCGAATGGTCCGCTCGACGTTCGTGACGGCCTGGCGCTTGGCAACCTCACCGACCAGCGGCTCACCCGACTTGGCGAACGCGACGACCGACGGCGTGGTCCGCCCGCCCTCCGCGTTGGCGATGACGGTGGGCTCACCACCCTCGAGCACGGCCACGACCGAGTTGGTGGTTCCGAGGTCGATTCCGACCGCTCTTGCCATGATGTTTGGTTCCCTTCGATGTAAGAGCTGAGTGGCCCCCACTCAGGTTGATGCAGTTGCCCGAGGTAGTCAACTCGGGGCTGATCTAACTTGAGTCTGCCTGGCTCAACTCTCGACCACCCGCCGGTGTTCCCATGGTGGCGAAGAAATCTGGCTACATGCCGAGGAGCGGCCCGTCCTCGGGTTCCTCCGCCTCGCAGGCGGTTTCTCCATCGAGCCCGAGCCCGGTTGCTGCACTCGCACTGTCGCTCGGCGTGGCGCTGGGAACTGTCGGCGTCGGCCCGATCGGGCACTGCTCGGACACTGCCGAGTCGTCTCCCGCGAGATCGCCGGAATCCGCACCGGAGCGGCGGGAGGTTGTGCGGGAGGCCGACGGCGATTCCTGCGGGGCTTCTTCTGCCGAAGAGGTCGCCGAGGAAGAGGTGGTCGAGGTGGCGATGGACGCCGGGGGCGCGGTCGTCGAGGACGGGTAACCGGTCGGGGTGGGGGAAGAAGGAGTGCCCGAAGGGGTCGGTTTGCCGGTCTTGGTGGGACCTGGGGCGGTGGTGGACGACGTCGGTGTGGGAGAGATTTGCGTCACACTCGGGGTGGGTGTCCCGGCTGTCGGGACCGGCACCCTGCGAATCGGGTGTCGCGGGTCCAGATCGCTCTGCCGGAAGGTCGGTCCGCCGGCCTCGCACACGGCCGTGACCAGCACGGCTCGATCGGTGCCGAAGGAGAACACGACCTCCAGCCGACGCCGGGCGGTGGCCGAGATCCGGGCCTGCCAGCCGTCGTCCGGAAGGGCGTAGCCGGCCACCTGCCGGCCCGTGCAGCGGGCGTGGACGCGCCCACCAGCAGCACGGACGGCCCGCTCGTGGAGCACCGGGGAACCGTTGTCGCCGACCGGACCGGCCGGCCCCGGACCACCCGTGGCGGGGACTTCGGTGGACGCTTCGCCGTAGCTCGAGGTGCCACCCACAGTGACAGGGGTGGACTGGACAGCCGGCGGGACTGCGAGGGGTGACGAAGACGCGAGGAGCTGCGGGCGCACCTGACGCCCGGCCGCCCCGATCGCGATCGAGGCGATTCCGGCAACCGTCGCGACCGCGGCGAGCCAGGCGAGCATGCTGCCGACGATCCGGCGTTTCACCCAAATCACCTCCTCGGACACCCTAACGTTGAGCCGGACGGGTGGAGATCCGGACATTCAGAATGTCCCGAAGGGTGCATCAGCCGGTACCGTCGCGCACGTGGCGGTCATTCTGATCATTGAGGACGACGCGGGGATCCGCGCGGCTCTCTCCAGAGCTCTGACCGATCGCGGTCACGCAGTGCAATGGCAGCCGGGAGGTCTTCCGGGTCTGCAGTCGGTGATCGACGATCGGCCGGACGTGGTCCTGCTCGACCTCGGTCTGCCCGACGTCGACGGTATCCAGGTGCTGACGATGCTGCGTGCGGTGAGCGAGGTCCCGGTGATCGTGGTGACCGCGCGGGACGAGGACACGGACGCGGTCCGGGCCCTGGACGCGGGGGCCGACGACTTCGTCACCAAGCCCTTCGGCGCCGACCACCTGGACGCCCGGATCCGCGCGGTACTGCGCCGCGGCGGTCCGCAGAAGACCGAGGGCCCGCTCACCGTCGGCGGCCTGGCGCTGGACGCCCGGACCCGGGTGGCCACCCTGGACGGCGACCCGCTGGAGCTCTCCCGCAAGGAGTTCGACCTGCTGCTGGCCCTGGCCCAGCGGGCCGGTGAGGTGGTCAGCAAGCGCGAGCTGCTGGCCGAGGTCTGGCAGCAGCCCTACGGCGGCGGCGACCGCACCATCGACGTGCACCTGTCCTGGCTGCGCCGCAAGCTCGGCGAGTCCGCGGCCGAACCGCGCTACCTGCACAGCACCCGCGGCGTGGGTATCCGCCTGGTCGCGCCCGGTACCGACTGAGGTTCGAATCCGACCATGCGCTGGCGCCTCACCCTGCTGGTGGCGGCGACCACCTCCGCGGTGGTGCTCGCCTTCCTGATCCCGCTCACCCTGCTGCTGCGTTCCCTGGCCGAGGAACGCACGCTGGCCACGGTCACCGCCGACACCACGAACCTGGCCCAGATCGTCGGTCAGGGCGGCGAGTCCGCGGCCCGGGCCGAACTGGGCCGGGTCAAGGACGACGACCCGCTCGGCACCGTCACGATCTTCCTGCCCGACGGTGAGGTGCTGGGCGCGCCGGCCAAGAAGGACTCGGACTTCGCCAAGGCCGCGGACGGCCAGGCGTTCACCACCCGGGCCGACGGCCACGCCGTGGTCTGGGCCCCGGCCCCGACCAGTACCGGCACCAGCAACGACACCTTCGTGGTGCGGGTCGAGGTCACCGGGGGCGAGCTGCACCGCGGGGTGAACCGGGCCAGCCTGATCCTGGCCGCGCTGGGCACCCTCCTGCTCGGCCTGTCGGTCGGCGCGGCCGACACCCTGGCCCGCCGGCTCAGCGACCCGATCAAGGACCTGGCCGCCGCGGCCGACTCGATCCGCGACGGCCGGCTGGACATCCGCAGCCCCGAGCACGGACCGCCCGAGGTGGTGGCCATGGCCGGGGCGCTGAACCGGCTCTCGGCCCGGATCGAGCAGCTGCTGATCTCCGAACGCGAGTCCGTGGCCGACCTTTCGCACCGGCTGCGGACCCCGGTCACCGCGCTGCGGCTGGACGTGGAGAGCATCGCCGATCCGGAGCTGGCCCAGCGGATCGAGGAGCACGTGGCCACCCTCGAGCGCACGGTGAACGCCGTGGTGCAGGACGCCCGGCGCCCGGTCCGGCCGAACGTCGCCTCCCGTTGTGACGTGGCCGCGCTGGTCGGGGAGCGGGTGGCGTTCTGGTCGGCGCTGGCCGACGAGCAGGGCCGGTCGCTGCGCACCTGGCTGCCGAGCCGGCCGACCTGGGCCCGGATCGACGCGGTGGAGCTCACCGACGTGGTCGACGTGCTGATCGACAACGTGTTCGCGCACACCGAGGAGGGTGTGCCGCTCGAGGTCACGGTGAACACCAACGCCGCCCACGAGATCGTGCTCGCGGTGCAGGACGGCGGCCCGGGGTTGCCCGGCGCCGACGTGGTGGCCCGCGGGCACAGCAACGCCGGTTCCTCCGGCCTCGGTCTGGATATCGTCCGGCGCGCGGCGATCGCCTCCGGCGGCCGGCTGGAACTGGGCCGCTCGCGGCTCGGGGGCGCCAAGGTGCAGGTGGTGCTCAGCCCGGCCGAGACCCGGACCCGGGAGCGGATGCGGCAGCGGCGCACCTCGGCCGGCGGCGGTCTGGGCCGGCGGATCCGCAAGCTTGCCGGGATCGGTTCGGGCTGAGCCGCCCCGATCGGCCGCAAGGTTAGCGTTCCGTTATCAGACGCGTACGCTCACCTGCGGATTCTTCGCTGGTTGAGGTTCATTTGAGGATTGAATGATCGGCGCTTCACCTGACTCCCCACACAGTGTCCGAGTGCGTTCCGTGAGCCCTGACGATCGAGACCGCGGCCTTCGGGTCGCCGGCACCCTGACCGGCGCCGTCGCCGCCATCACCCTGGTCGCCGTCGGCGGCACCACCGCGCTGGCCGCGTCCCAGACCCGCGACCAGGATGCGGCGAAGAAGGTGGCCGCGGCGGCGCCGACCGAGCAGGCGCAGTCGGCCACGCCGACTGTGCAGCCGACCGGCAAGCCCAAACACCGCAAGACGGCCGGGCCGGTCAAGAAGAAAAAGAAGAAGGTCAAGGTCACCACCGCGGCCGGGACGACCGGCACCAGCGCCGGCGCCGGGGGCAGCACCAGCGTCCCCAGTTCCACCGCCGCCACCTCGCCGGGCAAGACCACCCCGGCGACCACGACCCCCAAGGCCACCACCAAGACGTCGACCACGAAGCCGAAGCCGACCACCACCACGGCGACGACCACCACAACGACCAGCGCGCCCGCGACGACCACGACGCCCCCGGCCGTCCCCACGAGCGCCTCCTGATGACCGCGTCGACGGCCGTCCGCTACGGCACCGCCCGCTGGAACGCGCTCGGCAGTTATGCCGCGCTGGTGGTGGCGGACGCGGATCGCCTCGGCGCCGCCCGGGCCGCCTGCGAGCGGATCCTGGCCGACATCGACCGGGCCGCCAGCCGGTTCCGCACCGACTCCGACCTGAGCCGGGCCAACCGGGTGGCCGGACAGTGGGTCGGCGTCTCGCCGCTGCTGTGCCGGGCGCTGTCGGCCGCGGTCTGGGCCGCCGACCTGACCGACGGCCTGGTCGACCCGACCCTGGGCCGCCAGTTGCTCGCCCTCGGTTACGACCGGGACATCGACCAGCTGCGCCGATCGGTCGCCACCGGCCAGGTTCTGGACTCCACGGTCACTCCCGGTCTGGTCTCCGGCGACCCGGCCCGCGGCCCCCGGCCGGCCCGCAACGGCGCCTGGCGGGAGATCGAGATCGACCCGCAGGGTGCAGTGCGGGTGCCGGACGACGTCTCTCTCGACCTCGGCGCGACCGGAAAGGCGTTCGCCGCCGACCTGATCGCCGAGACCGTGCCCGCCGAGGTCGGCACCGACCTGGTGATCAGCCTGGGCGGCGATGTCGCGGTCGGCCTGCAGCCGGACACCGCTCCCGGCACCCATCCGTGGCGGGTCTCGGTCACCGAGCTGCCGGAGGTCCCCCGGCCCCCAGGGGGCCGGGAGGTGCCCCCAGTGGCTGAGAACGGAACCGAGATCGTGGTGATCCACGAGGGCGGCCTGGCCACCTCCTCGGTGCTGGCCCGGCGCTGGTGGAACGACGGGGCCCCGACCGACGTGCACCACCTGCTCGACCCGCGCACCGGCCGCCCGGTGGACGCGACCTTCCGCACGGTCACCGCCAGCGGCTGCTCCTGCGTCGAGGCGAACGCGATCAGCACCTCCTCGATCGTCCGGGGCAGCGGGGCGGTGGCCTGGCTGGAGCACGAGGACGTGGCGGCCCGGCTGGTCGCCGCCGACGGCACGGTGCACCGGGTGGCGGGCTGGCCGGAGGCCGACCCGAGCTCCACCGTCCCGGCTCTGGAACAGGTTCCATGAGCCTTGAGTTCTTCACCGAGGCCTTTCAGGACGATCGGCTGCTCTGGTTCCTGAACCGCGGGACCGGGGTCATCCTGCTGGTCCTGATGACCCTGTCGGTGGTGCTCGGGGTGCTCTCCACGGTCCGGGCCTCCTCGGCGATCTGGCCCCGGTTCGTCACCCAGCGCCTGCACCGCAACATCTCGCTGCTGTCGGTGGCCCTGCTGATCGCGCACGCGGCGATGGCGATCGTCGACAGCTTCGTGAGCATCCACTGGTGGGACGCGATCATCCCGTTCGTCGGCAGCTACGACCCGCTGTGGCTCGGGCTGGGCACGCTGGCCACCGACTTCATCATCATCACGGTGCTGACCGGGCTGTCCCGCACCCGGTTCGGCTCGCGCACCTGGCGGACCATCCACCTGACCTCGTACCTGGGCTGGGGCGCCGGTCTGGTGCACGGCTTCGAGATCGGCACGGACAGCCGCGAGACCTGGTCGATCGCCGTCAGCGTGCTCTGTGTCGGGGCGGTCGCCGGAGCCCTGGCGATCCGGCTGGGCACGCTCGGGGCGGAGCGGCGGATGGAACGCCGGTCCCCGGCCGGCAGCCGGCGCCGGGTGAGAGCAGGAGAACGCGCGCGATGAGCCACCAGGTGCTGGAAGCCGGTTTCCACGGCGAGGTCTCGGTGCTGGACGGCCCGTTGCTGCTGCGCGGGGTCGGGCCGGGCGCCAACCCCGGGCTGCACGAGCACCGCCGGCTGTGGAACGAGCCGGCCCGGGCCACCGTCGAGCAACTCATCGAGCGGAGCTGGAAGATCGGCCTGACCGGGCGCGGGGGCGCGGCGTTCCCGTTCGCCCGCAAGCTGCAGTCGGCAGTGGAGTCCGGCCGCAAGCGGGAGCTGGTGGTGAACTGCTCGGAGGGCGAGCCGGCCAGTGCCAAGGACAGCAGCCTGATGCTGACCGCGCCGCACCTGGTCCTGGACGGCGCCCAGCTGCTGGCCGAGGCCCTGGAGATCGGGCACGTCCACATCGCGGTGCCGGGCGAGCGCCCGAACGTGGCCGAGGCGGTCCGGGTGGCGATCCGGGAGCGCCGGGGCGGGCGCAAGGCCGTCCATTTCGAGACGCACGTGACCAGCGGCGGTTTCGTCGGAGGTCAGGCCCGGGCGGTACTGGAAATGCTCTCCGGCCGGGAGAACCTGCCGGTCACGGCCAAGACGCCGGAGGCCTTCGCCGGGCTGCGCGGGCGCCCGACCATGCTCTGCAATGCGGAGACCCTGGCCCACCTGGCCGCGGTCAGCGACCTGGGCGCCGAGGTCTACTCGCGGTGGGGCACCGCGGCCGAGCCCGGCACCCGGCTGCTGTCGATCGCCGCAGACGGCCCGGGCGGCCTGGTGCTGGAGGCCCCGTACGGCGTCCCGCTGGGTGAACTGCTCACCTTCTGCGGGTACGACCCGGCCCGGCCACTGCTGCTGGGCGGCTATCACGGCACCTGGCTGGCCCCGCACCAGGTCACCAGCTGCACCCTGAGCAGCGCGGACCTGGCCCGGTTCGGCGCCCGGCTGGGCGCCGGGGTGCTGCTGCCGATGCTGCCCGGGGACTGCCCGCTGACCTACACCGCGCAGATCGTCGACTATCTGGCCCAGCAGCGGGCCAAGCGCTGCGGGCCGTGCACCAACGGGCTGCCCGCCCTGGCCAGTGCCTGCAAGCGGCTGCCCGGGGTGCGCTCGCGCCGCGAGTCCGGCGACCTGACCGCCCGGATCCGGGAGCTGGCCGGCCTGGTCACCGGGCGCGGCGCCTGCAACCACCCGGACGGCACGGCCCGGCTGGTCGGCTCGATGCTCGACACCTTCGGCGCGGAGATCGAGAACCACGTCGACGGCTACTGCCACTACGTCTGACCCTCGCGCCCGCCCCCGGCGTTCGTAATCATGCGGTTCCGCCCCGGGGCACAACTGCATGATCACGAGGGCGCAGCTGCATGATCACCGGGGCGGAGTTGCATGATCACGGGGAGAAAAGTCCATGATCACGGGGGAGGAAGTCCATGATCACGGGGAAGGTGGGTTAGGAGAGAACGAGGTTCCAGGTTCCGGCGGTCAGGCCGGCGGCGGTGGCCAGGACGGCTATGCCGAGACCACCCAGGGCCACGAGCAGATCGCCCCGGCCGAAGTGGGAGACCCGGGCCCAGGTGCGCGGTGCGTCCACGCCGAACCCCCGCGCCTCCATCGTCGTGGCCAGCACGGTGCCCCGCCGGATCGCGATCACCAGCAGGGCGAACACCTGCCCGGGAAACTGCCGCAGGCCGCGGCCGTACCCGCGGGCCCGCCGGGCCATGGTCAGCATCTGCCATTCCTGGGTCAGCAGCCCGACCAGGCGCAGCGCGGCCAGCGCGGAGAGCACGAATCGGTGCGACAGCCGGAGGTTCTGGGCCAGCGCGTCGGCCAGGTCGGTCGGGTCGGTGGTGGCCAGCAGCACCACCCCGGGCAGGCCGATCGCCAGGATCCGCAGGGTGATCGCCACCGCTGAGCTGAGCGAGCCCTCGGTGACGGTGACCGGGCCGAGGTCGAGCAGGGTCCGGCCGTCGTCCACCCCGAACAGCAGGGTCAGGAGGCCGGCCGGGACCGCGCCCAGCAGGATGATCCAGCTGCTGCGGAACAGGTTGCGCGGGCTGAGGCCGCACCAGGGCAGGGCGGCCAGTTCCAGGGCCAGGGCCACGCCGGCCGTGACCGGGTCGACGGTGAGGATGAGCGCAATCGAGATCACCGCCGCCACCGCCAGTTTCGCGGCCGGATTGGCCCGGGCGATGGCGGCGTGAGAGGCCGGACGATGGTCCAGACCGGTCAGCAGCAGAGTCACAGCGACAGCACCTTTCCGTGCGCCGACAACACGTCCACCAGTTCGGCGTCATGCGTGGCGGCCACCACTGCGCGGCCTTCGCCGAGCAGCTCCACCAGTAGGGCGGTGAGCTCGGTCCAGGTGCGGGCGTCCTGGCCGAAGGTCGGCTCGTCGAGGATCAGCACGTCCGGCGCCGTGGCCAGCACGGTCGCCACCGACAGCCGGCGTTGCTCGCCGCCGGAGAGCGTGTACGGGTTGGCGCGGGCCAGATGGTCCAGCCGCAGTCGGTGCAGAAGCTCCTCCGGGTCGAAAGCGTCAATGGGGGACGCTCGACGCCACCTTTGTTTCGCAGCGGCAGCCGCCCGTTCCGGCCCCACCGCGAGTTCCCCGGCCACCGTGGAAGCGACGAACTGATGCTGCGGATCCTGGAAAACCGTCCCAATCCGGCTCACCAGCTCCCGCGCCCGCCAGCGATACGGGTCCGGGCCGGCCCCGCGCGCCAATTCCGGTGAAGCCGTCAGCGTGCCCCCGGCCGGAGCGGTCAGCCCGGCCAGAGCCAGCGCCAGTGTGGACTTTCCGGCACCGTTGGCCCCGGTGATCGCCAGCGAGCGTCCGGCCTCCACCACCAGGTCGACGTCGCGCACCGGCGGTTCGGCCTGACCCGGACGACGGGCCGAGAGCTTCTCGGCGGTGAGCAGGATCGGGCCACCCACCGAACCGCCGCCCACGGGCGTCCCTAATTTGAACCCAGGAACCCACACCCCAGCCGCGCTCAAAGACTCGGCCTGTTCGGCAAAAACGACGCTGGGCGGCCCGTCCGCATAAACCCCACCGCCGGGTTCCAGCACAACGACGCGATCGATCAACGGAAGCCACGGCTGCACCCGATGCTCGACCAGCACGCAGCCCGCGCCGGTCAGTTCCAGCACCGTGGCGATGGTTTCGCGGACCATCGCGGCGCCCTCCGGATCCAGCATCGCCGTCGGCTCGTCGAGCAGCAGCAATCCCGGATTCAGGGCGAGCACTCCGGCCAGCGCCAGGCGCTGCCGCTGACCGCCGGAAAGCTGCGAAGTGGGATGCTCCAGACCAAATGGAAAGCCCACTCCATCCAAAGATTTCACCACTTGCGGCCAGATCTCACCGGCCGGCACCGCGTGGTTCTCCAGTCCGAAGGCCACGTCGTCCCCGCACCGCGCCAGCACGGTCTGAGCCTGCGGATCCTGCAGCAACAGACCGGTCAGGGCATGACCGCCCCGCACTGCTGCCAACCGCGCCGACCGGGCCGGCGCCCCGTCCATCAGCAGGGCGCCTTCCTCGTCCCCGCCGGACTCCTCCGGATCCAGCAGCCCGGCCAGCCCGGAGAGCAGGGTCGACTTGCCCGCCCCGCTGGCCCCGAGCAGCAGCACCTTCTCCCCCGGCTCGATCCGCAGGTCCAGGCCCCGCACCGCCCAGGCCTTACGGGTGGAGTGCCGCCAGCCCCAGCCGCGGGCCTCGACCAGGGGCGGTCCTGACGGGTCAGACACGTTCGGCAGTACGTCCGGAAGCCAACGGCGCCAGCGCCCCGGTGCGCGCCAAAGCCCTGGTCAGAAGCCAGGATCCGAGCCCGGCGATGACCACGCCCGAGCCGATTGCGAGCACCACGTAGGCCAGCTTGGTGCCGGTTCCGAGCTCGGGGTAGTAGATCAGCGTGTCCATCAGACCGACCGCCAACCCGGCCCCCGCCCCGCCGAGCAGCGCAGTAGGCAGGCCGTAACGCCGGTAGAGCAGCAGGGCGAAGATCACCTCGGCCCCCATCCCCTCGACCAGGCCGTACCAGACCGTGGAAAAGCCCCACTGGTTTCCGATCAACGCGGACAGCACGGCGGCGACCGTCTCGGTGTAGACGGCCGCGCCCGCCCGCCGGACCACCAGGGCCCCCAACACCGCCGGGAACAGCCACACCCCGTCGACGATGGCCGAGGTCGGCGGCACCATCGCGTCCATCAGCGGCTTCGCCCCGGCGTTCCAGGCGGCGAAGACCAGGCCGCCGGCCACCCCGAGCACGCTGGCGATCACGATGTCGACCACCCGCCAGCGTCCGGTGCTGGTGGTGGAGGCGGTGGCCGCGATGCCGGCGGTGCCGACGAACAGCGCGGTCGGCAGGGTCAGATCGGACAACGCCGTTCCGAACAGGGATGTGCTGTCGGGTAGGCCGATCAGGTAGATGATCACTCCGGCGACCACCGCGCCGACCGCCACGAACAACCGAGGGCCCGCCCACGGCGTCCCCAAGCTGGCGTTACTGCTCATTCCAAGCTCCTCCGAGATCGGAGGGGGGCTGTTACCGCGGCCACCCATCGACGGGCGCCGCAGCGCACCCGCCGCCGGAGCGCCCTCGGAACGGCCGAGAAGCCCGACTCCCTTCGCCGGCATGACCCGGATCAGGTTCGAGGGTCTGTGGTCGCCCACACTCTCAGCGCCCCTTACGGCGCTCCCCTGTCGCAGTTGTGACGGTACACCTACTGAGCGGTTTGTGCTGTAGCCCCGATGCCACTCGCGGGTAACCCACGGTGAAGGGCTAGGACGGATCGCCACGTGCGTGTCACCCTGATCCGATGATCCTCCGGATGCTGCGCAGTACGACCCAGTCGGGCCACGGGCCCAGCCCCCTGGCCCGGTTGCTCGCGCTGCTGCTCCTGCTCGGCATGCTCGGGGCCAGCGCGCCGGTGCTGATCCCGGTGGTCCGCTGGGTGATCGGCCTGGTGGAACACCCTGGCGGTGCCGGGGAGGCGCCGGTGGGCGAGGATGGCTCCAGGACGTCCGTGGCGGTGGAGGAGAAGGTATGAACTCGGTGATGTGGAAGGTTCTGTCGGCGGTCTCCGCGATCGCGGCGGCCCAGGCGGCCAACCGAACGCTGAACCTCATCTGGCAGGGCGCCACCGGCAACAAGCCGCCGACCGTGCCGGAGGACCCGGAGACCACCTGGCGCGAGGCGATCGCCTGGGCGGCGCTGTCCGGTGCGGTGATGGGGATCGCCCGGATGTTCGCCACCCGGCAGGCCGCGGCCTACTACGTGAAGTCCACCGGCTCGATGCCGAAGGCCCTGGTCCGGGACTGATCGTGCTCGACCTTGCGGACAGGCCTCTGATTTTGGACGGAGGCCTGTCCACCGAGCTTGAGCGACGGGGCCACGACATCTCCGGCCGACTCTGGTCGGCCCAGCTCCTGCTCGACGCGCCGGACGCGATCACCGCTGCCCATCGGGCCTTCCTCGAGGCCGGCGCGGACATCGTCACCACCGCCAGCTATCAGGCCTCGCCGGAGGGCTTCGCCCGAGCCGGGTTCGACGCCGCTACGGCCGATGAACTGATCCGCCGCTCGGTCGCCCTGGCCCGCCGCGCTGTCCAGGAATTCGGATCGGGGCTGGTCGCCGGCTCGGTCGGCCCGTACGGCGCCATGCTGGCCGATGGGTCGGAGTACACCGGCGACTACGGCACCGACGTGGGCGTAGCCGAGCTCCGGGCCTTCCACCGCCCCCGTCTGGAGATGCTGGCCGAGGCCGGAGCCGACGTGCTGGCCGTGGAGACCATTCCCTCGCTGATCGAGGTCGAGGCTGTGCTCGCCGAACTGGACCGGCTGGGGCATCCGGCCTGGCTCAGCCTGACCACGTCTTCCCAGCAGACCCGCCGGGGCGAACCCGCCGCCGAGGCGTACGCAATGGCCAAGTCCGTGCCCTCGGTCATTGCCGTGGGCGCGAACTGCACCGAACCGGCCGGGATCGGCGTCACCGTGGCCGTAGCGGTCGAGGCGAGCGGCAAGCCGGGCGTGGTCTACCCCAACAGCGGTGAGGGCTGGGATGCGGTGAATCGCGTTTGGACGCCCGCCGGCACCGAAAACTCGCTGATTGGGGACGTTTCGGGCTGGGTTGGGTCTGGCGCGCGCATCATCGGCGGTTGCTGCCGGGTGGGCCCGGACCAGATCCACGCGATCAGCGAGACAGTCAGGCGGTAAGCCCCGCGGTCAGCACCGCGCGAGCGGCCTCCGGGTCTCCTTCGATAGTCAGGCGCTCGTCGTCGGCCGGAATCCGGTGCCACAACGCCAGCAGCAACACCTCCGCCGGCGCCGTGACAGTCACCTCAGCTGGTGCGTCCTCTGTACCATCCCCCGAGAACACATGACGATCACCGGTTTCGGCCACGATCACGGCCAACGACCGCTCGAGTGCCGGAATTCGCCCCAGGCGCACCTGCCGCGGAAAGAACACGTTCCGAACCTCGTCGATCCCATCCGCGGCCAACACCGCGTCGATCGGTTCGGTCTGCCCCAGAGCCATTTCCAGGTCGTGCAGATGCATCGTCACCTCGTGCGCCTGCCGCCGCTGCCAGAACCGGGCCAGCCGCGGCTTCGGCCCGAAGTGCCACACCTCAGCGTTTTCCGGGGTCTCCTGCAGGACGTTCAGCAGGGATCCGGCCGATTCCTGGTACCAGGCGACCAGCCCGGCGCGGTCTTTCGGGGCCTGTGTGGGCTGTCCGTCCGGAGACTTGTGGACGATCGCGTGGGCGGCCCACTGATGGATACCGCCGATGTGGTCGGCTAGATCGAAGACGGTCCAGCCGGGGCAGGAGGGGACGCGGGCTTGGAGGTCGAGCTGCTCCAGCCGGGCCGCGAACCGCTCGGCGCCCTGCTCGACCACCACGAGAAAATCTGGTTCCGCCACGCCGACCTCCCGCTCACCCGTTCCGTCAGCGCATCTTCGCCCATCCGGCCTCTGCTGCCCAGCGGTTGAGTGCCCAGCGAGTGGGGCGGCGGCAAAAGACCGGAGCCCGGCCCCTCAATGAGGGCCGGGCTCCGGGTGGTTCGGGTCGTACTTACTCCTACTGCGGACCGATCAGAAGGCGGCCGCGGTGTAGGTGGCGCCCTTCGAGACGCCGGTCGCGCTGGTCACCGCGGTGGCCGAGGTGGTGTCGACAACCTGAACCGTGTAGGCACCGGCCGCCGTGGTCAGCAGGGCGGGCAGCTTGCAGTTGAGCTCGGTGTCACTGACCACCTGGACGCTGGTGCAGTAGACCGGGCTACCGGGCAGGGTCGTGGTGACGATGGCCCCGGCCGGCGAGAGGACGACCTCGGACGACGTGGTGGCGGCCACGGCCGCGTTCGCGAACGTCTTGCTCGAGAAGCCGATCCCGTTCACGGTGATGACGTTGTTCGCCGCGCCGCTACCGGACGACGGCTCCACCGAGGCGGCCGACACGTAGGTGAAGGCCGAGGCCTGGGTCGTGGTGCCGCCCAGACCGGTCACGGCCAGAGCCACCGCGGATCCGGCCGTACCCGCCGGCACCATGCCGGTCAGGGTGTCGTCGCCGTTCGAGGCGGTGGCGTCCGTGCCGCTGCCGAGAACGACCTTGACGCCGGTGAGCGCCTTGCCGCCGATGGTAGCGGTGGTCTTGGTGCTGAAGTTCTCACCGGTGATCGTCACCGTGGTCCCACCCAGGCTCGGCCCCGTGGCCGAGGAGAGGTAACCGCTGGCGTTGATGTACGGAGCCGGGTAGACGGTGTACTTGGCCGAACCGACGACGTTCGCGCCGGCCACGTCCTGCACACAGAGGTAGTAGGCGGTGCCCTTGGTGCCGTTGGTCGCGGCCAGGGCCTTGGTCGTGATCGTCAGCTTCGTGGCCGAGACGACGTTGGTCACCGACGGCACGTCCGCAGCCGCCGGGCTGGCGTTGGCGACGCAGGTGGCGGTGGAGAAGTAGATGTTCCCGACCTTGTTGGTACCCGCCGCGGACTGGAAGTCCTTGCCGGTCACGGTGAGGACCGTGCCGGCCGCCGGGCCGCCGGTGGCGCTGCTCAGCTTCAGCGCCTGCACCGAGGCGGCCGAAGAAACATTGGCGACCGCTACTGTGCCCGCAACGGCCAGGACGCCGGCGAGAGTGAGGCCCATGGCCCGCTTGGCCGTGATCTTGGGGGTACGCATGCGTGTCTCCTCCGTGAGAGATCTTCGGGGTCCCTCTTGAACCCCACCGAGGCACCTATCGACGCGCCCTCACGGCTTATAACTGCGAATTCCAGGGCTCACCCAAACAGCTCATCCGGAGCACGTTGCATCACCGAATCGCCATGACTGACTACTCAGTGCAACGACATTAGGGGGCGAAATCGGCGATTGACCCGCTCACCGCGCGGCCGGCCCGGAACGTCCGGGCGCAGCCACCATCGGATCGTGACGAGGACGGCCCGGACGGACCTGGGACCGGCGCGGATCAGGCGGTGAAGGCGCCGAACGCACCGATCGGGCCGGTCGCGTCGATCGCCACTCGGCGCCGCCGCGGGCCCTGCATCAGGCAGGTCAGCTGGGCTACAGCGCCGGCGGCCATGGCGGCGCCGGAGCTGGCGCCGACCGGGAGCACCTCGTCCAGAGCGGGACGGATGGCTGCCGGGTCGCCGGTGCTCAGGGCGCCGACGAAGCGGATGAGCGGGGGGACTACGTGGCCGGTGACCGCAGAGCGCAGTAGGGCGGCGGAAATGGCGGTGGTGCGGCCGTCGGCCTTGGCCACGCCTTCGGCCAGGACGCGGTGCGCGGTGGAGCGGGGGGCCCAGGCAGCGAGGGCAGCGAGGGCGCCGACCAGGGCGTCGTCGCCGGCCGGGGTAAGGCCCGGGCCGGTGCCGAGGAGAGCTTCGAAGGCTGTCTCGGTGTCGCCGGCGCGCAGCAGCTTGAGGCCGTCGGCCAGGGGCTCGGCGGCGTCGGCGAGCAGTTCCTCGAGCAGCGCGGTGGGCAGCAGTTCGGGGGCCGGCGGGGGCAGGACCTGCTTGGGCACGCTCGGGTTCCACCAGCGCAGCACCGGCAGCCGGATCCCGGCCATCGACACCGCGCCGTAGCCGAAGGTGATCGTGCCCGGCGAGACCGGCGCTCCGTCCACCATCACCGGCACCAGGTGGGCGACCTCGGGCGGCAGGGTCAGGCCGATCGGGAGCTGGACGGCCTCCGGATCGAGCAGGGCGACCACGGCCCCGGGGTGGAACTGGCCGTCGTCCGCGGTCATCGGATCGAGTTCGAGGTAGACAGCGCCCGACACGATCGCACTCACCCGCGCGGGTCTGGCCGGCCCGGCGAGCAGCGGGAACAGGGTCAGGCTCGCGGCCGTCATTTCTTACCTCCGAACGTCCGCGAAGTGGCTCCGCGGACAACAGCACGTCTGACGAACCCTGCTGAAACTACCGGACGTGGGCGACACATCGGGCATCGAGATGGTCGGACGCGCGGACGGGGTCCGATCGGAGCGGGCCGGGTCACCAGAGGCCACAGGGGACGACCGCACCGTCACCGGAACCGGAGAAGTCGGCCGATTCCGCGGCAATCCGCCGGAAATGTCACGGGCCGCGGCCGGGAAGCGACACAGGGCACAAAGTCCCCGGACCAAGGGACTGGCGCAGACTCGCCCCGGCGAACTACCTTCCCTTAGGTAAGGCTTGCCTTGCACTGTCCCAACCTGATTAAACGATCATCAAGCGACCGGAGTTCCCATGCTGCCCACGTTCGTGATCGGGCTGCGGGAAGGACTCGAGGCCGCACTGATCGTCGGCATCGTGGCCGCCTTCCTCGCCCAGCGCGACCGCCGGGACCTGCTGCGCTGGGTCTTCCTGGGGGTCGCGGCGGCGGTCCTGCTCTGTGTGGCGGCCGGCGTCGCCCTGGAGCTGGTCTCCCGCGAGCTCCCGCAGCGGCAGCAGGAGGGCCTGGAGACCGTGATCGGCGCGTTCGCCGTGGCCATGGTCAGTTACATGGTCATCTGGATGCGCCGGCACTCCCGTGACCTGAAGGGCCAGCTGGAGGGCGTGGCCGGATCGGCGCTGGCCGAGGGCTCGGCCTGGGCGCTGGTCGTGATGGCCTTCCTGGCGGTGATCCGGGAGGGCCTGGAGACCGTGGTCTTCCTGCTCGCGGCGTTCAACGAGAGCGACTCCGGGCAGAGCGCCTGGATCGGGGCCGTGCTGGGCATCCTGATCTCGGTCGGGCTCGGCTGGGCGGTCTTCCGCGGCGGACTGCGGCTCAACCTCTCCAAGTTCTTCCGGATCACCGGTGCAGTGCTGGTGCTGGTCGCGGCCGGTCTGGTGGTCTCCGCACTGCACACCGCGCACGAGGCCGGCTGGCTGAACTGGGGCCAGCAGAGCACGGTCGACCTTTCCTCGCTGGTCCGGCCGGGCAGCGTCCAGTCCTCGATCCTGACCGGGGTGCTCGGGCTGCAGCCCCGCCCGGTGCTGATCGAGCTGGTGGCCTGGCTGCTCTACCTGATCCCGATGCTGCTCTACGTGGCCTGGCCGCCCGGCAAGGGACCGGGCCGGGCGCTGCAGATCCGGATCGCGTTCGCCGTCACCGCGGTCAGCGCCGTGGCCGCGCTGGCTCTGGCCCTCACCCTGCCCTCGGCCCCGGCCGTCCGCCCCGTCACCACTTCCGGTGATCTGTCGGCGCAGTTGCTCTCGGGCAATCGTTTCTCGGTAACCGTGCCGCCGGGCTCGTCCCTGGACAGCACCTCCGACCTCTCCGACAAACGTCCTCTGCTGCCCGCCACCCCCCGAACCGTCACGCTGAAGCACACCGGTGACACCACTGAGGGCGGCATCGCCGTGCAGACCTACGCCCTCACCGACGACGAGGCGACCGCCCCCAAGGGCCCGGCGCGCCTCACCTACGCGGATCTCGCCACGGCCAATGGGGGACGCCTTCCCCTCGGGGTCCGGGGAGCGGGCGAGTCGGGTGACGGTTCCGTCCCGGTCAGCTATGCCGCCACGCAGCAGCTCACGGTCACGGTGTCGGCCGACACCGGCCGGGTGGTGGACCTGGTCTGGACCGAGTCCCTGACCCTGACCGCGACGTCGTCCATCGGCACCATCCCGATCAAGGTCGCCCCGGCCACCGCCCAGTTCGCCGCGGCCGACGTCACCCGGGCCCTGACCGCCGCCCATGACGACTCCGACGCCGGTGACCACCGACGTCTTCAATCCGCCCTGGCCGTGGTGTTCGGCGTGCTCGCCGCCCTGGCCGCGGCCACCGGGACGGCCCTGACCGTCGCCCGGCGCAGAACCGCTCAACCGCCGGCCGGGGCCAAGACGCCCCAGCCGGTTTCCGGCTAGACCCCCCACCACTGCTTCCCCGTAGCCCCGACCAAGGAGTCCGAATGTTCGCCCGCCCTGCGCGCCGCCTCACCCTGGCCGCCATCACCGCCGGCCTGGCCGTCGGCGTCACCGCCTGTGGCGGATCGTCCTCCGGCGGCACCGCCGCGGGGGCCCAGCCGGCCACCGCCGGCGACGCGCACACGGCCAACATCACCGTCACCTCGGCCGACGGCTGCAAGCCGGACCGCACCGACTTCGAGGCCGGCGCGGTCACCTTCAACATCAGCAACCAGGACGCCACCGCGGTCAGCGAGGTCGAACTGCTCGGCGGCCAGCGGATCATCGGGGAGAAGGAGAACCTGCCGCCCGGCTTCAAGGGCACCTTCTCGGTCAACGTCCCGGCCGGCAGTTACACGCTCTACTGCCCCGGCGCGACCACCGAGAACACCGCCCTGACGGTGTCCGGCACCGCCGCCTCGTCGGCCGACAGCAGCCTGACCGACCTCTACTCCGAGGGCACCAAGGAGTACGCGGCCTACATCAACGACCAGGTCGGCTACCTGGTCACCAGCACCGAAGCGCTGGACAAGGCGCTGCACGGCACCGACCTGGAGGCGGCTCAGACCGCCTACGCCAAGGCCCGCCCGTACTACGAGAAGATCGAGGCCGTGGCCGAGTCCTTCACCGCGGGCAAGACCGACCTGGATGCCGCGCTCGACGCCCGGGCCGGCGACGTGCCCGCGTCGCAGTGGACCGGTTTCCACCCGATCGAGAAGGGCCTGTTCCAGGACAAGAGCCTGAAGGGCCTGGGCGACCTGGGCGACGGCCTGGCCGCGAACGCCGCCCAGTTGCAGACCCTGACCAAGGACCTCAGCTACCAGCCCTACGAGCTGGCCAACGGGGCCCAGGAACTGCTCGACGAGGTGGCCGGCTCGAAGATCACCGGTGAGGAGGAGCGGTACTCGCACATCGACCTGCTCGACTTCTCCGGCAACCTGGAGGGCGCCCAGCAGGCCTTCGCCGACCTGGAGCCGGCCCTGGACCAGATCGACCCGGCGCTGTCCAAGCAGGTCGCGACCAACTTCACCGCGCTCTCGGACCTGCTGAAGAAGTACGAGGACGCGAACGAGCCGTCGGGCTACAAGCTCTATGGCGACCTGACCGCCGCGGACAAGAGGGGCTTCGCCGCCGCCGTGAAGGCCGTCCAGGAGCCGTTGTCCAAGGTCGCCGCCAAGGTCAGTCACTGATCTTGGGTACCGACGACAAGCCCACTGCGCCGAGCCGCCGCCGATTCCTCGGCGGCGCGCTCGGCGTGGCCGGCGCCGGAGCAGCCGGTTTCGGTGTCTCGAGGGCCACCGAGGACGCAGGCCGGCCCGCCACCGCCGCGGTGTCGAACCAGGTGTCGCTGTACGGCGCCCACCAGGCCGGGATCGCCACGCCGGCCCAGGACCGGCTCGCCTTCGCCGCTTTCGACGTCACCAGCACCGACCCGATGGCCCTGCAGACCATGCTCGGGCTCTGGGCCGCGGCCGCCCATCAGATGACGACCGGGCAGCCGGTCGGCGGGAACGGCAGCGCCAACTCCAACCCGGCCGCGCCGCCGCTCGACACCGGCGAGGCGTTCGACCTCGATCCCGCGAATCTGACCATCACCGTGGGCTTTGGACCTTCCCTGTTCGACGACCGGTTCGGCCTGACCGACCTGCGCCCGGCCGCGCTGAAGGACCTGCCCGCCTTCGCCGGCGACACCCTCGACCCGAACCGCAGCGGCGGCGACATTGGGGTGCAGGCCTGCTCGAACGATCCGCAGGTGGCCTTCCACGTGATCCGGAACTTCGCCCGGATGGCCCGCGGAACGGCCGTCCTGCGCTGGACCCAGCTGGGTTTCGGCCGCACCTCGACCACCTCGAAGTCCGAGAGCACCCCGCGCAACCTGATGGGGTTCAAGGACGGAACCAACAACATCCTGGCTGAGAACACCGGCGACATGGACGATTTCGTCTGGGTGGGCGAATCCGGCGACCAGTCCTGGATGACCGGGGGCAGCTACCTGGTCACCCGCCGGATCCGGATGCTGATCGAATCCTGGGACACCGACTTCCTTTCCGACCAGGAGGCGGTTTTCGGGCGGGCCAAGTCCACCGGCGCGCCGCTGGGCGGCCACCAGGAGTTCGACACCGTCGACCTCAGCGCCAAGAACAGCGACGGCACCCCGCTGATCCCGAAGAACGCCCACATCCGGCTGGCCGCCCCGGCCACCAACGGCGGTATGAAAATCCTGCGCCGGGGCTACTCCTACACCGACGGGATCGACGCCGACACCGGACTGCTGGACGCCGGGCTGTTCTTCATCTGCTACCAGGCGGATCCGGCGAAGCAGTTCGTGCCGATCCAGCGCCGGCTCGGACAGAACGACGCGCTGAACGAGTACATCCGGCACACCAGCAGCGCCGTCTTCGCCGTCCCGCCCGGGCTGAGCGGGCCCGGCGACTGGTTCGGGAAGAAGCTGTTCACCACCTGACCCCCCCGTCCTCGTGATCATGCAGCTCCGCCCCCGCGATCATGCACACGTTCCGGAGCCGGGACTGCATGATCACGGGGGCGCTTTTGCATGATCACGGGGGATTGATGGCGATCACGTTACAAACGCGATCAACCGGTGACTGAGCATGATCGCCGCTCTACGATGCGGCAACGTCGTACTCAGGAGGGCACATGGCGATCGGCTGGAAGCTGCACGGCGACGGGAAGACCCTGGCCCCGGGCGAGGTGGTGGCGCCCGACGAACGGCTGAGCTGGGACCGGACGGTCGGCCTGGGCGCCCAGCACGTGGTCGCGATGTTCGGGGCCACCTTCGTCTTCCCCATCCTGATGGGCCTGAACCCGCAGCTGGCGATCATGATGAGCGGGATCGCGACAATCCTGTTCCTGCTGATCGTGCAGAACAAGGTGCCGTCCTACCTGGGCACCAGCGCCTCGTTCGTGGGCGGGGTGGCGGCGATCCGGGCCCAGGGCGGCGACTCCTCAGACGTCACCGGGGCGATCCTGGTGGCCGGCCTGG
Organism: Kineosporia aurantiaca JCM 3230; assembly: GCA_000719025.1. Lineage (GTDB taxonomy): Bacteria > Actinomycetota > Actinomycetes > Actinomycetales > Kineosporiaceae > Kineosporia > Kineosporia aurantiaca. Next base: position 538,817 of record JODP01000003.1, on the reverse strand, counting down.
TGCTGGTCGCGATCGGGGTGGCCATCCACTTCCTCGGCAGCCGGGTGCTGAACGAGGTGCTGCCACCCGCGGTGACCGGGGCCGTGGTGATGCTGATCGGCTTCAACCTGGCCCCGGTGGTGGCCAACACCTACTGGCCCCAGGACCAGTGGGTGGCCCTGCTGGTGATGGTCTTCGTGATCGTGCTGAGCGTGGCGGTCGGCGGTTTCATCGGGCGGATCGCGATCTTCCTGGGTCTGGTCTTCGGCTACCTGCTCTCCTGGCTGTTCGATCAGATCTTCGGGCAGATCACCGCCTTCAACGCCGGTACCGGGGAGATCGACACACACTGGCGGGTGGTCTTCGACAGCGTGAAAAGCGCCGCCTGGATCGGTTTCCCGGACAAGACGGTGATCGGGCCGGACGGCTCGGAGATCGCCGGTTACCACGCTCCCACCTTCTCCGGCGCGTTCATCCTGCTGGTGCTGCCCGCCGTGATCGCCCTGGTGGCCGAGAACGCCGGGCACGTGAAGGCGGTCAGCGAGATGACCGGCACCGACCTGGACCCGGTGATGGGCCGGGCGATCGCCGCCGACGGCGTGGGCACGGTGCTGGCCAGCGCGGTCGGTGGCTCCCCGACCACCACCTACGCGGAGAACATCGGCGTGATGGCGGCGACCCGGGTCTACTCGACGGCGGCGTACTACGTGGCCGCGATCGTGGCCATCCTGTTCGGCCTCTGCCCGAAGTTCGGCGCCCTGGTCGCCTCCACCCCCGGCGGTGTGCTCGGCGGTATCACGGTGGTGCTCTACGGGATGATCGGTCTGCTCGGCGCGAAGATCTGGATCGAGAACCGGATCGACTTCGCCAATCCGATCAACCTGGTGCCGCTGGCCGCCGGGATCATCGTGGCGATCGGCAACGTGAGCCTCAAGATCACCGACGACTTCTCGCTTTCGGGCATCGCTCTCGGCACGATCATCGCGGTCGCGGGCTGGCACCTGGCCCGGGCGGTGGCACCGCCGCACCTGAAGGAACGCCTGCGGACCGAGCGGACCGCCAGGGTCTGAGGTCCGAGGAGGTGCCGTGCCGGGTCACTCACTGGCACGGCACCTCAGGCAAGCCCTCTCAGCTGGAACCGCAAGGTCGTGCCGGGGGCGGCCTGGGCGGCGCGGTCCAGCGAGGCCCGGGTCACCACGCCGATCACCGGATAGCCACCGGTGACCGGATGATCGTTGAGAAAGAGCACGGGCAGGCCGTTTCCGGGCACCTGCAGACTGCCGGTGGCGGTTCCTTCGCTGGGCAGTTCGCCTTGCCGGCGCCGTTCCAGCGCCGCCCCCTCCAACCGCACGCCCACCCGGTTGCTCGTGGGCGACACCTGCCACGCGGTGCGAACCAGCGTGGTCAGCGCCTCTTCGGTGAACCAGTCGGCGCGAGGGCCCAGGATCAGTTCGAGCACAGGTTGCTGGGCGATCCCCGGCGGAGCGACGAAATCGATGTGCGGCGCCGCACCAGCTTTCCCGATAGGCAATTGCGTGCCGATTGTGAGCGGCGGTGGGCCGAGACCACTCAGCACGTCCCCCGAACGGCTACCCAACACGGCGTCCACCATTAGGCCGCCCGAAACGGCAAGGTAAGAGCGCAAACCCGCGGTCACCGGGCCGATTTCCACAACCTGACCCGGCTCGATCCGGACTGCCGCAGCGAAGGCGGCCGGACGTCCGTCCACTCGTACCGACGCGGGCGCCCCGGTCACCGCGATGGTGACCGGGGCGTCCCCCTCGAACCGCAGCCGCGGACCACTCAGGGTGGTTTCCAGAACGGCTGCCCCGGAATGATTCCCGACGAGACGGTTGGCCAGACGGTAGGAGCCGCGATCCAGGGCGCCGGACGGGGGAACGCCGAGATGGGCGTGGCCGGGCCGCCCTTCGTCCTGAATCGTGCTGAACAGACCGGGATGGAGCACGTGGAACATCAATCGACCTGCCGGAATCTCACGGTCATGCCCGGCCGGATGATCGCCGGCGGGGATTGTTCGACATCCCAGAGCACCTTCGTGGTGCTCCCGATCAACCGCCAGCCACCCGGGCTCGGGCGTGGATAGACGGCGGTGAACTGATCGGCCAGGGCCACCGATCCGCCCGGCAGACTGGCCCTCGGTTCGGATCGCCGGGAGACCCTCAGGGTTTCCGGTACTCCGGTGAGATAGACGAATCCGGGCGCGAAACCGCTGAACGCAGCGTGGAAAGCGGTGCCGGTATGCAGGTCCACCACCTGCTGGACGCTCAGGCCCACGGCCTCGGCCACCTCGGGCAGGTCGGGCCCGTCGTACCGGACGTCGATGGTGACCGTGCCGGTGTCCGCCGTGCCGGTCGCCGGCGCCGACTCGACTTCGGCCAGCAGCGCCCGGAAGTTCCGGTACGACATCGGCTCGGCCAGCATGACCAGCACCGTGGACAGCCCGGGAACCACGTCCACCAGCCCGATCCGGCGCCGCCCGGCGATCATCCGCAGGCCCTCGGCGACCTGCGCCGGATCGGTGTCGGGCACGTCGATCAGGTAGCCGGACTCCCCGGCCGGCCAGGCGTGCAGCGAGTCGCTCACGAGAAGATCTCGGGCAGCTTGGTCAGCGACTCCCAGCCCGCGTACACGGTGAACCCCCAGGCGGCGAGGCCGATCACCAGCAGGATCCGCGGGTAGCGGTAGCCGGGCAGCAGGTCCGGGCGGCGCCCGGCCGCCCACAGCAGCAGACCCAGGCCGAACGGCAGCACGAGGCCGTTGAACGCCCCCGCGAAGATCAGCAGCGAGGTCGGGGTCTGGCCGATGATCAGGTAGGACACCGTGGCGATGGTGATGATCAGCGAGATGGTCAGGCTGAAGCGGCGGGCGATCACCGGGGTGAGCGTGCGCAGGAACGTGGCCGAGGTGAAGGAGGCGCCGATCGTGCTGGTCATCCCGGCCGTCCAGAGCGCCAGGCCGAAGAGCCGGAGCCCGGCGTCCCCGGCGACGTGACGGAAGGCGGAACCGGCCGGGTCGTCCTTCGTGAGCGCGAAACCACCCGCGACCACGCCGAGAATGCCCAGGAAGAGCAGGATCCGCACCACACCGGTAACCAGGATACCGGTGGTGGCGCCCCGGCTGATCACAGTGAGGTGTTCCCGCCCGGTGGTGCCGGACTCCAGCAGCCGGTGCGCCCCGGCGTAGGTGATGTACCCGCCGACGGTGCCGCCGACCAGGGTCAGCACCGGCAGGAAGTCCAGGCCCTGCGGGTCCACGGTGCGCTGGATCGCCTCGCCGACCGGCGGGGCCGCCTTGATCGCGATGAAGGTGATCAGCCCGATCTTGACCACCCCGAGCACGATCACCGCGCGGTCCACGACCCCGTCCAGGGCCTGGTAACTGAAGATGAGGATGGCGATCGCGGCCGAGATCACCGCGCCCAGGCGGGTGTCGATGCCGAGCAGGTCGTGCAGGCCGAGCCCGGCCCCGGCAATGTTGCCGATGCCGAAAATCAGCCCCCCGAGCACGATCAGGAAGGTCAGCAGATAGCCGGACCCGGGCAGCACCCGGTTCGCCAGTTCCTGGGCGGGCAGCCCGGACAGGCCCACCACGCGCCACACGTTGAGCTGGATCGCCAGGTCGATGAGGATGCTGGCCAGGATCGCGGCGCCGAACGAAGCCTTGTAGGTATTGGTGAAAGTGGCGGTCTGAGTGATGAATCCGGGACCCACGGCGGACATGGCCATGAGCAGGATCGCCCCGGCGTAGGCGATCAGCCGGTTGCGGGAGACCCCGGCGGCGGGTTGTTCGGGCGGTGCGAGGCGAAGGGGCGGCACAGCGGACATCGCAGAATCCCCGATCTGGAGTGATGTTGGCCGACCCTTTGAAGCTAGCTTTTGTTCAACAATTCTTCAATCGAATCGTGGGACCAGTTGCCGATTGAACAAGGATGTAACCTGTCCGTCATGCGCGCGAACATGGTCGAGGACTTCGCGGACGACCGGCGCCAGCTCTCCCGCACCAGCACCGTGGAGTGGGTGGTCGACTCGCTGCGCACCCGGATCACCGAGGGCTACTTCACCCCCGGCACCCGGTTGTCCGAGGAGGCGCTGGGTGAGGCGCTCGAGGTCTCCCGCAACACCCTGCGCGAGGCGTTCCGGCTGCTCACCCACGAGCGCCTGCTGGAGCACCGGCGCAACCGCGGGGTCTTCGTCCGCAACCTGAGCATGCAGGACGTGACCGAGCTGTACCGGATCCGGACCCTGCTCGAGGGCGCGGCCCTGGGCGCCGCCGGCGCGGACTCCTCACTGGCCGAACTCCAGGCCGCGGTGGAAGAGGGTGAGGCCGCGGCCGAGCGCGAGGACTGGCAGGCCGCGGGCACGGCGAACATCCACTTCCACCAGGCCGTGGTCGCCCTGGCCGGCTCCCCCCGGCTGACCGAGTACCTGCGCGGGCTGTTCGCCGAGCTGCGGCTGGCCTTCCTGGTGGTGGACGATCCGCGGCGGCTGCACGAGCCCTACATCCCGAGGAACCGGGCGCTGCTCACCCTGCTCGAGAAGGGTGAGGTGGTCGCGGCGCAGCGGGAACTGGCCGGGTATCTCGAGCTGGCCCAGCGGGAGCTGATCGCCGCTTCCCAGGAGGCCGCCGAACGGTCGTCCCGGTAAACGGCGTGTCAACAGTTGCGATGGGCGGTCGGATTGCCCCTTTGAGCCTAGAAACGGCTCACAGCAAATAGATAGCTTGCCCCTATGAAGCCCCTCACGATGCGCAGAGGCGGGCTGGCTGCGGTGGTCGCCGCGAGCACGGTGGCCGCCCTGTTCGCCCTCCCGTCCTCCCCGGCCGAGGCCAGCTCCGCCAAGCCGAAGTCCAAGACCGTGGACCTCCAGATCCTGAGCTTCAACGACTACCACGGCAATCTGCAGCCCCCTACGGGCACCGACGGCACGGTGCTGACCAAGACCGGCTCGGTGCCGGCCGGTGGCGCCGAGTACCTGACCACCGAGCTGCGCACCCTGCGCAAGGGTGAGAAGAACAGCCTCACCGTCGCCGCGGGCGACCTGATCGGCGGCTCGCCGTCGCTGTCCGGCCTGTTCAAGGACGAGCCGAGCATCGAGACGCTGAACACGATGGGCGTCGACGTCTCCAGTGTCGGCAACCACGAGTTCGACGAGGGCACGGCCGAGTTGCTGCGCATGCAGTACGGCGGCTGCCACCCGACCGAGGGGTGCTTCGACAAGGACGGCTACTCCGGGGCCGACTTCACCTACCTCGCCGCCAACGCCGTCTACAAGGACGGCGTCAAGGTCACCAAGCCCAAGCACGCCAAGAACTACGGCGACTGGTTCAAGAGCTCGACCGGCCGCAGCGTGCTGCCGCCGACCACGGTGAAGACCGTGGACGGGATCAAGGTCGGCTTCATCGGGATGACCCTGGAGGGGACGCCCGAGCTGGTGGCCCCGGCCGGGATCAAGGACATCACCTTCAAGGACGAGGTGGCGACCGCCAACCTGGCCGCCAAGGACCTGCGCAAGCGCGGCGTCGAGGCGATCGTGGTGCTGCTGCACGAGGGCGGGATCCCGCCGGAGGGCGCGACCTACGACTTCGACTGCAACAGCGGCAGCGCGGCGGGCATCTCGGGGCCGATCGTGAACATCGCCAAGACCCTGAGCCCGAGCATCGACCTGGTTGTCACCGGGCACACGCACTACTCCTACAACTGCCTGATCCCCGACCCGAAGGGCCAGCCGCGCCGGGTCACCAGCGACCTGTCCTACGGCCGCACCGTCACCGAGACCCACCTGAAGCTGGACCGTAAGACCAAGGACGTCGTCCGCGACAAGGTGACCTCGGCGAACGTCGTGGTCGACCGCACCCAGAAGCCGGCGGCCGACCAGACCAGGACCATTGCCAAGTGGAACGAGCTGGCCGCGCCGATCGCCAACAAGGTGATCGGCCAGATCACCGGTGACATCACCCGCAGCGTCAGCCGGGACGGCGAGTCCAGCCTGGGCGACCTGATCGCGGACGCGCAGCTCTCCGCCACCACCGGAGCCGCCAACGGCGGTGCGCTGATGGCGTTCATGAACCCGGGCGGCGTGCGCACCGACCTGACCTACGCGGGCTCGCCCGCCGGTGAGGGCGACGGCAAGGTGACCTATGGCGAGTCGTTCGCGGTGCAGCCGTTCGGCAACCTGCTGGTCTCGATGACCGTGACCGGCGCCCAGATCGACACGCTGCTGGAGCAGCAGTGGTCGTCGGTGGACGGCACCAGCAAGTTCCTGCACCTCGGCGTCTCGAACGGCTTCACCTACAGCTACTCGAAGTCCGCCGCGATCGGGGCCAAGGTCGACCCGGCCACGATCAAGCTCAACGGCTCGGTCATCGACCCGGCCGCGAGCTACCGGATCACCGTCAACTCGTTCCTGGCCGACGGCGGGGACGGTTTCAAGGTGCTGACCGAGGGCACCGACCGGATCGGCGGCGGCGTCGACCTGGACGCCTTCAACGCCTACCTGACCGCCAACTCCCCGGTCACCGGCCCGGCCCCGACCCGGGTCACGCCTCTCCCCTGATCACCCTTCCTCGTGATCATGCACTAACGCCCCCGTGATCATGCACTTTCGCCCTGCATGATCACGGGGGCGGAACTGCATGATCACGAGGGGGGTGGGGGCTAGGGTGAAGGAATGGCAACGGTTTTCAGGACCTCGGGCGGCGTCGGCATCAGCTACACGGACACCGGGCAGCCGGAGGGCGACGTCCTGGTGCTGCTGCACGGCATGGGTGAGGGCGGGGTGAGCTGGGAGCCGCTCCTGCCCGACCTCGAGGCCGGGCACCGGGTGCTGAACGTGACCCTGCGCGGCCATTCCCCGAGCGATTATCCCGGCGAGTACTCGTATTACACAATGCTTTTGGACGTCGCTGAGCTGCTGGACTCGATGGCCCTGCAGGAGGTTGCCGTGCTCGGCCATTCGCTGGGCGGCATGGTCGGGTTCCTGCTCGCCGTCCACCGGCCCGACCTGGTCGGCCGACTGGTCGTGGAGGACGTGGCCCCGGGTCCGCCGTCCCCTCCGCGCCCGCTGCCGGATCGGCCGGAAGGGGAACTGCCGTTCGACTGGGCGATGCTCGTCGCGATGCGCCCGCAGATCGACGCGGGCGCACTGGAGCTGCGCGAACGGCTGAGTACGGTGCCGGCCCCGACCCTGATCATCGGCGGCGGAGAGACCAGCCATGTGCCGCAGACCTGGCTCACCGAGGCGGCCGAGCGCCTGCCGGACGCCGAGGTGATCACCCTCGGCGGCGGCCACAGCGTGCACGACGTGCACCGCGAGCGGTTCACCGAGACCGTCCTGACCTGGCTGGGGAGTCATCGCTAGGCTTCTTTTGACAGAATCAAAAGAGCGGCGCATAGTGGTCGGCATGACGGATCCGACCGGGCTTCTCCGAGGCGCAGGGCTGCGCAGCACCGCGCCCCGACGGGCCGTCCTGGAGGCTCTGCTGAGCCGGCCGCACTCCACGGTGACCGATCTGTCCCAGGCGGTCGGTGGGCAGCTGTCCAACCAGACGATCTACAACGCCCTGGACGACCTGGCCAACTCCGGCCTGGTCCGGCGGATCGAGCCGGCCGGGTCGGCCACCCGTTACGAGACCCGGGTCGGCGACAACCACCACCACGTGGTCTGCCGATCCTGCGGAACGGTCGCCGATGTGGACTGCCACACCGGCGAGGCGCCGTGTCTCCACCCCGCCTCCGCCCCCGGCTTCGCCCACATCGACGAGGCCGAGCTGACCTGGTGGGGAATCTGCACCGCGTGTGCGAACAGCTCCAACTGAAAGGTTCGTGGCTTCATGACTTCCACCCTGAACTCTTCTTCGGCCTCCGGTTTTCACGGTTCCCCGGTCTTCGCCGACCACCTGCAGCGGGTGCTCGCCGACCTGGTCGCCCTGCACCTGTACGGCAAGCAGGCCCACTGGAACGTGGTCGGCCCCAACTTCCGTGACCTGCACCTGCAGCTCGACGAGCTGGTGGACGCGGCCCGGGAGCACAGCGACACGATCGCCGAGCGGATGCGCGCGCTGGACCTGATCCCCGACGCCGGTCCTCTGGCGGTCGCCCGGCAGACCACCCTGACCGACTTCGGCACCGGCGAGGTGGGCACGGCCGACACCGTCGACCGGATCAGTCAGCTCATCCGGGAGACGGTCGCCACCGTCCGCGCCGTGCACGACGACGTGGACCACGAGGACCCGACCACCGCCGACCTGCTGCACACGGTCATCCACGACCTGGAGAAGCAGGCCTGGCTGATCAGCTCCGAGAACCGCACGCCCAAGCGCTAATTGAGGATGCCGGCGGCCACTCCGGCGAGCCGGAACCACTCGGCCAGCTGGGGAAGCTGGACGCTCGCGTTCAGCCCGCTCGGGTTGGGCAGCGCCCAGACCTCGGCGTTGTGCAGGTTCTCCTCCTGCCGACCGATTTTCGCCTTCGGCGAGGCGAAAGCCGTGCGGTAGGCGGTGATCCCGAGAAACGCCACGACCTTCGGGTTCGCGGTGGCCACCAGATCCCGCAACCGGGCTGCGCCCTGGACGAGTTCGTCCGGGCGCAGCTCGTCCGCCCGGGCGGTGGCCCGGTGCGCCATGTTCGAGATGGCGATCCCGCGCTCCTGCAGGTACTGCTCGTCCCCCGGACCGTAGCCGGAGGACGGATCGATCAGCCGGTCGGTCAGCCCGGAACGGTACAGAGCCGGGTAGAAGCGGTTTCCGCGCCGGGCGAAGTGGGCCTGGACCGCGGCCGTCCACAGTCCCGGATTGATCCCGACGAAGATCAGCTTCGGGTCGGGCCCGAGCAGGTCGGGCACCGTGGTGTCCCGAAACGCGTCCAACTGTTCCCGGGTGAACCGCATCCCCCGAGCCTAGAGAGCGTCCTTACGCGCTCTTCAGCAGCCCCTGGGCCTTGGCGTCGGCCACCTTCTGTTCCGCCGCCTCCAGCGCGCCCTCGCCGAGCTCCTGGGCCGACCCGACGAACTCGCCGTCCCCGGTCGGCTCCACGTCGTCGTCCACCACGTCGCCGACCACGCAGGTGACGTTGTCCGGGGCGCCCGCCTTGATCGCCAGGGCGATCAGCCGGTCGATCACCTTGCCCGCGTTGCGGCTGCTGCCCAGCGCCTTCTGGATGGCCTCGGGAGTCACGTAGTCGCTCAGCCCGTCGCTGCACAGCAGGTAGCGGTCACCCGGGACGGCCTCACGCAGAGTGACCTCTGCCGTCCCACCGTCGTCACCGCCGCGCAGCACCCTCAGCAGCACACTGCGCTGCGGGTGCTGGGGGATCAGCTTCGGGTCCAGCCAGCCCTTGTCCGCGAGCATCTGGACGTAGGTGTCGTCGTGGGTGAGCTGGATCAGCTCCTTGCCCTCGAGCACGTAGGCCCGGGAGTCCCCGACGTTGGTCAGGGCGATCAGGTCCTCGTGGATCAGCATCGCGGTGAGCGTGGTGCCCATCCCGGCCAGGGTCGGGTTGTTGCTGATCGCCCGGGCCAGCCGCTGGTCGGCGAACTCCACCGCGCCGCAGATGTCGCCCTCGGGACCGAAGCTGGTGCCGTGGTCGTCCAGGTAGGCGACGGTGCGCGCGACGATGGCGCTGGCCACCTCACCGAAGTCGTGCCCGCCCATGCCGTCGGCGACGAGGAACAACCGGCGGCCGATGAAGCCGGAGTCCTCGTTGTTGGTACGGCGCAACCCGGGGTGCGTCTTGACGCACGCACGAATCCGCAGCGCCATTGCGCCTCCGCTCAGTCTGCGATCTTGCCGTGGAAGATTACTGTTCAACTCCTGGTTGGGCTAGGGCTGCCTGAGGGCCGACCGTCCCAAACCGCCTCAAAGTGGGACAGCATTCTTTCCCGGGTGTGCTTACCGTCAGCAGTGGTCACCGCATCCGAGTGGCCAGATCATCACCGACTGCAACACAGAGGTCAATTCCTCCTCTGTGGACGGAGGTCCCGATCAAGGCGCTCGTCTACCACGGTCCGCAGGTCAAGACCTGGGAAGAGGTCCCCGACGCGACCCTCCGGGAACCCACCGACGTGGTCGTCCGGGGTCAGCAACGAGCAGGCCATCTCGCCAACCTCACGCTGACCATGGGCCTGGTCGACACCGTCTCCATCCCGACGCTGCTGACCATGGTGGCCAGTGGGCGGATCCCGGCCGAGCGGATGGCCACCCACCGGTTCACCGTCGGTGAGATCGACCGCGCCTACGAAGTGTGCCGGGACGCGGCCGCCCACCAAGCCCTCAAGGTGGTCCTCACGCCGTAGGCGTCAGGCCTCTTCCTCCGGAAGCACGATCAGCCCGGTGCGCTCGGCGACCGGCATCACCGACATGATCCGCTCCAGGTCCCAGACCGGGGGTTCCTGCCCCGGGATCGGGTCCTCCCCGGCCTGGACGAAGAACTCCTCGGCCCCGGCCGGGGTGTAGAAGAACAGCATCCGGGTGGAGCGGTCGCTGATGTTCTTGAACCGGTGGCGATGCCCCTGCGGCACGTAGACGAAGTCACCCGGGCCGGCGACGAAGGTCTTCTCGCCGTCCAGGAACTCCAGTTCACCTTCGAGAAGGTAGAACGTCTCGTCCCCGACCTCGTGGGCATGGGCCACCGGGCCGCCGCCGGGCGGCACGATCGCCTCGATGAGACCGAGCCTCCCGCCGGTCTGTCCCCCGGTCGCCTTCATCGTGTAGCTGTCGCCGGAGACCCACTTGGTCAGGCCCTGCCCGGCCGGCACGTACAGCGCTCCGGCCTGCTGGGTCTCCTCGTCGATCCCCGGAACGGTGAAACTCATTCGGTGGTCCTCCGTGACGGTGGGGTTCCGGCTTCCTTTCCGGAACGGCAGGTGACCGAGGCTGGCGGGTCCGGAAATGATTGAGCAAGCACCCAGGAGTGCCCGTTGGGGCACCCGGCCGGATCGACGGCCCGTTGACGCCGGACGAGGCGACGTCCACGCGCGAGTTACCATCGGTAAGTCGCCAGAAGCGACCGTCCACCAGCACCGGGCGCAGACGCACGTGGCCGACCCGGGCCTCACCGTGCGCCGATCGACACCTGGGCGCCTCATGCGGTCCTGCCCCGGGCCGCGGCGGCCCGTAGACGCAGGAAAGAAGAATTCTCAGAATGAAGCAGCTTCGGTCGGCCACCTCGACCTCAGGCCGGAACATGGCGGGAGCCCGGGCGCTCTGGCGGGCCACCGGCATGACCGACAACGACTTCGGCAAACCGATCGTGGCCATCGCCAACTCGTTCACCGAGTTCGTGCCCGGCCACGTCCACCTGCGCAACGTCGGCCAGATCGTGGCCGAGTCGGTGAAGGAGGCCGGGGCGGTCTCCAAGGAGTTCAACACGATCGCGGTGGACGACGGCATCGCGATGGGCCACGGCGGCATGCTCTACTCGCTGCCCAGCCGGGAACTGATCGCCGACGCGGTCGAGTACATGGTCAACGCGCACTGCGCCGACGCCCTGGTCTGCATCTCCAACTGCGACAAGATCACCCCGGGCATGCTGCTGGCGGCGCTGCGGCTGAACATCCCCACGGTGTTCGTCTCCGGCGGCCCGATGGAGGCCGGCAAGACCACCGCGATCGACGGCATCGTGCACCCCAAGATCGACCTGATCGACGCGATGATCGCCTCCGCCGACGACCGGGTGAGCGACGAGCAGCTCGGCGAGATCGAGCGCTCCGCCTGCCCCACCTGCGGTTCCTGCTCGGGCATGTTCACCGCCAACTCGATGAACTGCCTGACCGAGGCGATCGGCCTGTCGCTGCCCGGCAACGGCTCCACCCTGGCCACCCACGAGGCCCGGCGCCAGCTGTTCAAGGACGCCGGCACCACCGTCGTCGACCTGGCCACCCGCTACTACGGGCAGGACGACGAGTCGGTGCTGCCGCGTAACGTGGCCAACCGCTCGGCCTTCGAGAACGCGGTGGCCCTGGACGTGGCGATGGGCGGCTCGACCAACACCGTGCTGCACCTGCTGGCCGCGGCCCGCGAGGCCGAGCTGGACTTCACCGTCGCGGACATCGACGCGATCTCCCGCCGGGTGCCGTGCCTGTCCAAGGTCGCCCCGAACTCGCCGAAGTACCACATGGAAGACGTGCACCGGGCCGGCGGAATCCCGGCCATCCTCGGTGAGCTCAATCGCGGCGGGCTGCTCCACACCGACGTGAAGCCGGTGCACAGCCCCGATCTGGAGACCTGGCTGAAGGAGTGGGACATCCGCTCCGGCTCGGCCTCGGACACCGCGCTCGAGCTGTTCCGGGCGGCGCCCGGCGGGGTCCGGACCACCGAGCCGTTCTCCACCGAGAACGTCTGGAAGACGCTGGACACCGACGCCGCCGAGGGCTGCATCCGGGACGTGGAGCACGCCTACACGGTGGACGGCGGCCTGGCCATCCTGTTCGGCAACCTGGCCCCGGACGGCTCGGTGGTCAAGACCGCCGGGGTGCCCGAGGCGGTCTGGACCTTCAGCGGCCCGGCCATCGTCTTCGAGAGCCAGGAGGCCGCGGTCGACGGCATCCTCGGCAAGAAGGTGGAAGAGGGCATGGTGGTGGTGATCCGGTACGAAGGGCCGAAGGGCGGTCCGGGCATGCAGGAGATGCTCTACCCCACCTCGTTCCTGAAAGGCCGCGGCCTGGGCCAGAAGTGCGCCCTGATCACCGACGGCCGGTTCTCCGGCGGCACCAGTGGCCTTTCCATCGGCCACGTCTCACCCGAGGCGGCCGGCGGCGGCCTGATCGCCCTGGTCCAGGACGGCGACCAGATCTCGATCGACATCCCCAACCGCCGGATCTCCCTGGACGTCGACGACCTGGTGCTGGACCAGCGCCGCGCGGCCGAGGAGAAGCGGGACAAGCCCTACACCCCGCACGACCGTCAGCGCCCGGTGTCGGCCGCCCTGCGCGCCTACGCCTCGATGGCCACGGCGGCCTCGGACGGGGCGTACCGCAAGGTCCCGGAGTAAGCCTCAGCCAATAGTGCTCTGCCGAGCGACGAGCCGGTGCCCTGCGCGTAGATCCACGCCGGGCACCGGCTCTTTGCTGTTGATCCGGATCACCAGTCGCTCCACCGCCAGCCGGGCGATCGCCTGCTTGTCCGGGGCGATCGTGCTGATCGTGGGCAGGCTGTACCGGCCGTCCTCGATGTCGTCGTAGCCGATCACCGCGATGTCTTCGGGCACCCGGAAACCCTTACTCAGCGCGGTGTGGATCGCGCCGGAGGCAACCAGGTCGCTGTAGCAGAACACCGCGTCCGGCGGATTGTCCTTCTGCAGAAGCGCTTCCATGGCCTGGGCGCCGTCCACCCGATTGAAGCGCGGGGTTCCGATGATCAGGGACTCGTCGATCGGGAGACCGGCCACGGCGTGGGCGGCACGAAAACCCGCGGTGCGGCGCTGAGCGGCCTCGCCGGTCGGGTAGGGCTGGTCGCCGATGGCGGCGATGCGACGTCGGCCCAGGCCGATCAGGTGCTGCACGGCCTCGGTGGACGCGGCCACGTCGTCGATGCCCACATGGTCAAAGCTGGCTTCTGACGTGCGTTCCCCGAGAACCACGAGCGGCAGGGCGGGGTCGCGGCGGGAAAGGTCTTCCTGGGAGAGGCCGAGGGGGCTGTAGATCATGCCGTCGAAGAGGGAGCGCTGCGAGGCGTGGCCGATGAACTGGCCCTCGTGCTCGCGGTCGCCGTCGGACTGGTCGATCAGGACGTTGTACCCGGCCTGGCGGGCCACCGGGATCACCGCCTGAAGCAGCTCGGCGAAGTACGGGGTGTCGAGATACGGCACCACGACCAGGATCTGGCCGGATCGGCCGGTGGCCAGGTGCCGGGCCAGCACGTTGGGGCGGTAGCCGAGCTCGGCGATCGCCCGCTCGACCTTCTGCCGGGTGAGCTCGGTGACCCGGGCGTAGCCGTTGACGACGTTCGACACGGTGCGCGGGGACACGCCGGCCAACTCGGCGACGTCACGCAGCGTAGCTTCCTTCATGGGCACCTCTCCGGCGGCCGACTTCGTAGCACGACACAGGCACAGCATCACACCCGTGCCGCCCATCGTATTTCGGACGAAGCATCCCTTGTCACCCCGCCGAGAGCCTGTGCATACTCCATTGCAGCGCTGCAAAAGGGACAAACACGACTGCCTTACGTCTGACCCTGCGTAGTCCCCGCTGCGGCCCGACATGTCATGACCAAAGGAGGCATCGACATGCGCTTGCGCAGATCCCGCACACCCATGGTCCTGGTCACCGGGCTGGTCGCCGCGATCGGCCTGGCCGCCTGTGGCGGCGGCAGTGACGACGGCGGAGGCGGTGGCGGCGGCACCGCCGCCAAGGCCACGAACTGCACCAACAAGATTCTCCAGCCCAATGCCAAGAAGGTCCTGGTCTGGGCCTGGTACCCGAACATGGCCAAGGTCGTCGACAACTTCAACAAGGCCAACACCGATGTTCAGGTGTGCTGGAACAACGCCGGCCAGGGGGGTCCGGAGTACTCCAAGTTCCAGACCGCGATCGCGGCCAAGAAGGGCGCCCCGGACGTCATCATGCTCGAGGCCGAGCAGCTCGTGGGCTTCGAGATCCAGGACGCGCTGGTCGATCTCGCCCCGTTCGGCGCCGACAAAGTGAAGCCGAACTTCAGCGAAGGGGCCTGGAAGGACGTCTCCCAGGGCGACGCGGTCTACGCCATTCCCGTGGACGGCGGACCGATGGCGATGATCTACCGCACCGACATCTTCAAGAAGTACGGCATCACCAAACCCCCGACCACCTGGGACGAATACGCCGCCGACGCGAAGAAGGTGAAGGACGCCGGTGGCCCGGTGTTCGGCGACCTGGGCAGCAACGTGCCGGCGATGGTGACCTCACTGATGATTCAGAAGGGGGCGCAGCCCTTCCAGTACGACCTGGCCGACAAGCAGAAGATCAGCATTAAGCTCGACGACCAGGCGACCAAGGACGTCCTCACCTACTGGGCCGGCCTGTCCAAGGACGGCCTGGTCGGCAAGGTCGACCAGTTCACCACCGACTACATCGCCGGAGTGGTCAACGGGAAGTACGCCACCTACGTCTCGGCCGCCTGGGCCCCGGGCTATCTGACCGGCGCCGGCGTCGGAAAGGGCAAGGACGAGGGGCTCTTCGCCGTCGCCCCCCTGCCGCAGTGGGACCCGGCCAGCCCGGTCTCGGTCAACTGGGGCGGCTCGACCTTCGCGGTCACCGCGCAGACCGGTGACAAGGCGGCCGCGGCCAAGGTGGCGATGGGGCTGTACGCCGACGAGGCCTCGCTGACCGACGGCTGGAAGACCCAGACGATCTTCCCGCTCAACCAGAACGTGCTGAAGTCCGACGAGTTCGTGAACGCCAAGGTGGACTTCTTCAGCGGCCAGACGGCCAACAAGGACATCTACATCCCGGCCGAGAACGCCTACCAGGGAGCGGTCTACAGTCCCTTCACGGTCTACTACTACGCCCAGTTGCAGGCACAGATCGCGAAGATCAACTCCGGTAAGACCACCGGCGAGCAGGCGGCCACCGACCTGCAGGCGACGATGGTGAAGTACGCCAAGGGCCAGGGCTTCCAGGTCCAATGAGCGGCCTCGACATCGCTCCCCCGCCCACCAGCACCAGCCACCCGGTCCGGCCCAGGAGGCCGGGCCGGGTCGGCCGGGAGAACATCGGCTGGTTGTTCATCCTGCCGTTCCTGCTGGTGTTCCTGGCCTTCCTGGTCGCCCCGCTGATCTACGCCGGATACCTGAGCCTGTTCACCAAGGGCCTGGCCACCGGAACCTCCTTCGCCTGGTTCGACAACTACACCAGGGCCTTTCACGATCCCTCGTTCCGTAAGGGCCTGTGGTTCGTGCTCAGGTTCAGCGTGGTCGTGATCCCGCTGCAGATCCTGGTGGCCCTGGGGGCGGCGCTCCTGCTGGACGAGATCACCGGTCGGCTGGCCCGGTTCAGCCGGCTGATGATCTTCCTGCCGTACGCCGTGCCGGCCGTGATCGGCTCGCTGATGTGGGGCTTCCTCTACAGCCCGAGCTTCGGCCCGATGGAGCAGATCTTCTCGCTGTTCAACGCCCAGGCCCCGTTCCTGCTCAGCGAGGGCAACGTGTTCTACGGCCTGCTCAACGTGGTCACCTGGCAGTGGGCCGGCTATTACATGATCATCATCTACGCCGCCCTGAAGAGCATCGACCACACGCTCTTCGAGGCGGCCCGGATCGACGGGGCGAACGCCCGGCAGATCGCCCTGCGGATCAAGGTGCCCCTGGTCTCCTCGGCCCTGGTGCTGATCCTGATCTTCTCGCTGATCGGCACCCTGCAGTTCTTCGTCGAACCGCAGGTGCTCCGGCCGATCGCCAACGGGTCGATCACCCCGGACTTCACCCCCAACATCTACGCCTACGAAACCGCCTTCAGCTATTCGCAGTTCAACTACGCCTCGGCGATGGCGTTCTCCCTCGGCTTCGTGGTGTTCCTGGCGGTCGGCGTCTTCACCTTCGCCACCCGGAAGCGGGGAGGGCTGTTCACGTGAAAACCCGTCATACCGGCGTGAAACTCATCCTGCTCGCGCTGGTCTGCTACTTCCTCCTGCCCCTGTGGTGGCTGGTGGTGGCCAGCACGAAAGACGCACAGGGGCTGTTCTCCGGCTCCGGTGCCCTCTGGTTCAACGGCTTCCACCTGTTCGGCAACCTGCACGACCTGTTCACCTTCAACAACGGCGAATACACCCGCTGGCTCTGGAACTCGGTGCTCTACGCCGGGGTCGGCGGGGTCGGCTGCACGATCATCTCGGTGCTGGCCGGGTACGGCTTCGCGATGTACCGCTTCACCGGTCGCAACGCGGTTTTCGCGACCGTGCTCGGGGCGGTGATGGTGCCGCTCACCGCGCTGGTGATCCCGACCTTCGTGATGTTCTCGAACGCCGGGCTGACCGACACCATCTGGGCGGTGATCCTGCCCTCGCTGCTCAGCCCGTTCGCGGTCTACCTGATGCGGGTCTACGCGGTCGGGTCGATCCCCACCGAGCTGATGGACGCGGCCCGCGTCGACGGGGCGGGCGAGCTGCGGATCTTCCTGCAGGTCGCGCTCCCGCTGATGCGGCCCGGGGTGATCACCGTACTGCTCCTGTCGGTGGTCTCCACCTGGAACAACTACTTCCTGCCGCTGACCGTGCTGTCCAGCTCCAAGCTCTACCCGCTGACCGTGGGCATCAACCTCTGGGAGCAGCTGGCCGCCTCGAACAACGGTGGTGGGCAGTCACTCTGGAACCTGATCATCGTCGGCTCGCTCGTCTCGGTCGTCCCGCTCATCATCTCGTTCCTGGCCCTGCAGCGGTACTGGCAGGGCGGACTGACGGTCGGCAGTCTCAAGTGACAACCCAAGGGGAACCTTTGCTCTCAGCGTCCTTCCGCCTCGATCCCGCCTTCACGGTGGCTCCGGTGTCCCGCCGTACCTTCGGCTCGTTCGTGGAGCACATGGGTCGCTGCGTCTACACCGGGATCTACGAGCCCGGCCACCCGACGGCCGATACCGACGGCTTCCGGCAGGACGTCCTGGCCCTGACCCGCGAACTCGGCGTTTCGGTCGTCCGTTATCCAGGTGGCAACTTCGTCTCCGGGTACCGCTGGGAGGACGGGATCGGGCCGGTCGCCGAGCGGCCGGTCCGGCGCGACCTCGCCTGGCACTGCCTGGAGACCAACGAGGTCGGGATCGACGAGTTCATGCGCTGGGCGGGCAAGGCCGGGGTCGAGGTGATCTACGCGCTGAACCTGGGCACCCGGGGCATCCAGGAGGCCCTGGATGTGCACGAATACCTGAATCATCCGGACCGTACCCGGCTGGCCGAGCTGCGTCGTTCCAACGGTACCGACAAGCCCTACGGGGTAAGGATGTTCTGCCTCGGCAATGAACTGGACGGGCCCTGGCAGACCGGGCACAAGACGGCCCACGAGTACGGACGCCTGGCCGCCGAGACGGCGAACGCGTTGCGGTCGGCGGATCCCGACCTGGAACTGGTCGCGGTCGGCAGCTCGAACTCTTCCATGACCACGTTCGCGGCCTGGGAGGCCGAGGTGCTGGAGCAGACCTATGAGGCGGTCGACTACATCTCGGCTCACGCTTACTACGAACCGGTTGAGGGCGATATCGCCAGCTTTCTGGCGTCCTCAGTCGACATGGACCACTTCGTCGAGCGCGTGGTCGCGACCGCGGACAGCGTCGGGGCCCGGCTGAAGAGCACGAAGCGGATCATGGTCTCGTTCGACGAGTGGAATGTCTGGCGTCAGGCCGATTTCCAGTCCGGGATCACTGCGGCCGATCCGTCCGAGTGGGCGGTGGCGCCGCGGGTGATCGAGGACCGGTACGACGTGACCGATGCGGTGGTGGTGGGCAGCCTGCTGATCTCGCTGCTGCGGCACAGTGACCGGGTCACAGCGGCCTGCCAGGCGCAGTTGGTGAACGTGATTGCGCCGATCCGCAGCGAGCCGGGTGGGCCGGCCTGGCGGCAGACCATCTTCCATCCGTTCGCGATCACCTCCCGGCTGGCTCGAGGGCAGGTGCTCCGGGTCGAGCCGCACGGGCCGCTCTACGACACGGCCCGGTTCGGCGAGGTGCCGATGGTGGACGCGGTTGCCACGTATGACGCGGAGGCCGGTGAGGTCAGTGTGTTCGTCGTGAACCGAGGCCAGGATCAGCCGATTTCCCTGACGGTTCCGCTCGGCGGTTTCGGCGGGACCTTCGAAGTGGCCGAATCATGGACGCTCGCGGACCCGGATCTCTCGGCCGCCAATACCGAGGACGAACCGGATCGGGTGGTCCCGGTGGAGGCGTCGGGAGTCACGATCACCGACGAGGAACTTCGACTCGAACTGCCCCCGGTGTCCTGGAGCGCGATCCGGCTCGTCACGCGATAGTTGTTCACGGCAACGAATTTTCCCTTCCGGTCTGTGCGGGAGCCAGGAACTCCCTGTGCGTCGCTCTCGTTTGAGTTCTTGTCGCTCGTCGCAGACCGGAAGGCCCGCCCGTATGGACGTCTCCACCACGACCTGGATCATCACCACGGTGGTCCTGGTCGCCGTGCTCGCCCTCGACGTGTTCGTGATCGGGCGCAACGTCCACGAGCCGTCGATGAAGGAGGCCGGCGCCTTCGTCGCCACCTTCATCGCCCTGGCCGTGGTCTTCGGGATCGGGGTGTGGGCCAGCGACGGCTCCGGCTACGCCGGGCAGTTCTTCGCGGGCTGGCTGACCGAGTACAGCCTGTCGATCGACAACCTGTTCATCTTCCTGATCATCATGACCAAGCTGGCCGTGCCGCGGCAGCTGCAGCAGTACGCGCTGACCGTCGGGATCATCCTCGCGCTGATCTTCCGGGCCGTCTTCATCGCCGTCGGCGCCGCCGCGATCAGCCGGTTCTCCTGGATCTTCTTCATCTTCGGCGCGTTCCTCGTCTACACCGCGGTCAACCTGGTGCGCGAGTACCGCAAGCACGACGACGAGGCCGAGATGGTCGACAACGCCCTGTTGCGCCTGGTCAAGCGGCGCTTCCCGGCCACCGACGAATTCCACGGCCGGTCGCTCAGCGTGGTCCGCGGCGGACAGCGGCTGATCACTCCGATGCTCTTCGTCATCGTCGCGCTGGGCAGCACCGACCTGCTCTTCGCCCTGGACTCGATCCCGGCGATCTACGGCCTCACCGAGGAGCCGTACCTGGTCTTCACCGCCAACGTCTTCGCCCTGATGGGCCTGCGCCAGCTCTACTTCCTGCTCGGCGGGCTGCTGCAGCGACTGATCTACCTGTCGCTGGGGCTGTCGGTGATCCTGGCCTTCATCGGCGCCAAGCTGGTGCTGCACGCGATGCACGAGTACCACTGGGCGAACTGGGCGCCGTTCGACGGGGAGATCCCGATCTGGCTCTCGCTGACCGTCATCATCGGCACCCTGGTGATCACCACCGTGGCCAGCCTGGTCGCCTCGGCGCGGAAGGCCGAGGCGGACCAGGTGACCGATGCTTCGGAGGAACCGAGCCGGCTCAGGCCATCGGCATGACCCGGGCGATCTTGATCGAGGTCGTGGTGCCGCCGGCCGCGGGGTAGGCCACGCTGCCGTCCTTGTACTCCTTGAGCGCGGTGTAGTTGTGGTCCTTCACCGCGACCGTGAGGGTGGCGCCGATGGTCGCCCCGGTGGAGCGGTTGAGGATGCGGAACTTGGTCTTGGCCCCGGAGCCCCAGCTCAGCACCATCCGGTTCGCGCCGTACTTGACCATGTGCGGATGTTCGG
This sequence comes from Kineosporia aurantiaca JCM 3230, assembly GCA_000719025.1. Taxonomy (GTDB): domain Bacteria; phylum Actinomycetota; class Actinomycetes; order Actinomycetales; family Kineosporiaceae; genus Kineosporia; species Kineosporia aurantiaca. Next base: position 518,535 of record JODP01000003.1, on the reverse strand, counting down.
TGGCCACCCCGGGTTTCACCGTCTTGTTGGCCTTGCCGGTGGTGAAGCGGGAGAGCCGCACCGCGTTGCCCTGGGTCCAGGCCTCCCAGTAGCCGGTCTTGGCCAGCACCAGGTCGCCGCCGAACAACGTGCCGTCGCAGACACTGGCGGCCACGGTTCTATAGGGATTGGGTTGCGCGATGCGGCATTCGTTGTCGGTGGCACAGACCGCGACGAACTTCTTCTTCGCCGGGTCGTAGATCACCCGCGATGTCCAGGCGTGACTACAGCCGAAGTCGAAGCTCTTGGCCTTCACGATGTTGCCCGCGCTGTTCACCACCTGCAGCCGGTCACCCTCGTGAATGTCCACGCAGCTGCCGTTCTTCACGGTGATCGCGGTGCCGAAGTAGGCCGCGTAGTTCTTGCCGTCGTAGGCCAGCCGGCCGTGGTGCTGGTACCACCAGACGAACCGGGCACCGTTCGTGTAGCCCTTGCGGGTGCTGGTCAGGTTCGTGACCTGCTGGTCCCAGACCAGCTTGCCGGAGTTGTTGAACCGGATCATGTGCATGGTGTTGCACGGGCTGGAGGTGCCGCCGCACAGCGGACCGGAACCGCAGCTGCCCTTCTTGGTGATCAGCAGGACCCCGCCGGTCTTGTCCGCCGCGACGTCCTGCAGGTCGATCCCGGCGAAGCTGGTCGGCTTGCCGATCAGCTTGTCGTCGCAGCCCAGCCGACCCAGGTAGACCTTCCCGTTGGTGCCCACCCAGGCCAGCCACGAGCGTCCGTTCGGAGCCGACGCAATGGCCATCGGGAGGGCCTCGGTGTCGCCCTCGGTGCCGTAGCCCTTCACCTTCACGCCCAGCTTGACCGTGGTGACCTTGGTCGTGGCGGTCTTGGTCGCCTTGCGGGTGCAGGTTGCGGCGGCCGCGGTCGTGGTGGTGGTTGCCGCCTTTGCCGTGGTCGCGGCCTTCTGGGTGGTCGCGGTGGTGCTTTCCGAGGCGGCCGGGGTGGTGGCCGCCGTCTTCGTCGTCGCCTGGTCGGCGGACTTGGCTGCGGTGTCGGTGGCCGCGGCGGTGGTCTGGGCGCTGACGGGCTGTCCCGAGGCTGACTGCAGCGCGACGGTGGTGCCGGTAACGGCCAGCACCACCGCACTGAGGCCCAGGGTCCAGAGTCGCCAAGAGGGCAGCCTTCGGCCGCCGCCCGACGTGGAGGGGGTACGCATGGCGGAATGATCTTGGGAGCAGTCTTAAGCGCGGCTAGGGTCCTGCCTAAATTCGGGCATCATGCCCAATACCGGCACCGCACAGGTTGTTAGGAAACGGTGACGGTGAGCGTGTGCGTCGGGCTGTTGAAACTGAATGCCACGGTTCCCCCGCCCGACGGCACCGTGAAGGAGATGTTGTTGCCGTCGCGCACTCCTCCGGCTCCGTAGTTCAGGCCCCAGGTTCCTCCGATCGCCACCTTCGTCTCCCAGGTCCCGGCCGGGATGGCTGACGTCTGCCAGGTGTAGTTGTCGTCGCCGTCCGGGTCGGTCAGGGTCGGCACCGCGCAGTCGGGCTTCCAGTTCGCACTGCAGCCCAGGGCGGTCTGGAAGGTGCCCGGGGCGGTGACCGTGTCCAGCATCGTGCGGGCGACCCAGGTGAACCCGACCGAGGCGGTCCGGCCCATGGCCGCATTGGTGTTCTGCAGCGTGTACGTCAGGCGGTAGCGCCGGGTCTCGTTCGAGTTCGCGGTCGGCGCCCAGCCCAGGTCGGCCGCCTCCGCCTTCAGCCCGTCCACCTTGGCCTTGAGCGTGGTGGCGGCCGGCAGGAACGCGTTCCGGATCGCCGGGCTGCCCGGCTGACAGGCCGAGGTGGTGGCGATCTGGTCGATGGTGAAGTCCAGGTAGGGCGCCAGCGCGGACACCGGATCACTGGCGCTGTAGTCGGCGCTGAGCCGGACTACAGCGTCCAGATTCCCGCTGTACGTGACATCGATGCACTGGGTGCCGGTCGCCCCGGGAGTCAGACCGGGCGCGGAGAACATCGCCACGCCGTTCTGGTTGTCCGTGATCACCAGGCGCCCGGCATTCAGGCTGCTGCCGGAGTTGGTGGTGGACGCCTGGAACGCGGCCTGGGAGGTGTGGAAGACCAGCAGACCGCTGAGCAGCAGACCGGACACCACGGCCACGGCCAGGGCCAGGCGACGGCGGAAGGGTGCACGCACTACTACGGTTCCCTCCGGACGTCCGCCTGACGCCGGTCCGGTCGGCCGTCAGCCGCCGGGCTTTACGCTCCGTGCGTCCATTGGTCCTCCACCTCGCCCGTTCGGCTCAGTTGATCTCCCAGACCGGGTCACCGTCGTACACCGTCCACCGCAGCGGCGGGTTGAGGTCCAGGTTCCCCTCCTTCAGGAACTTGCGCTGCTCGGTGTCCACCCGGCCGGTCTCCGCGTGCGCTTCCTCGGTCAGCATGGCCGCCTTGCGGGCATCGAGAAAGGCGTTCAGATAGGTGGTCTCGTCACCGCCCTGAGCCGGGGTCTTGGCCTTCTTCAGGGCCGTCTTCCGGATCCCGCCGAAGCTGACCGAGTCCTCGCCCGGACCGTGCATGACGATCGCGTCGTAGTAGATGAACTGCCCGAGCGCCCGCAGCCCGTCCTTCTTCGCCTGGTCGACGGCCGGGTTGAAGTAGACCGTGTCCCGCTCGGTGTCCTGCGCCTGCTGGAACGCGGCGACCTTGGCCTCGGCCTTCCAGGCCTTCACGTAGGCATCGCCCAGGCCGGCGTGGGAGTCGCTGCCGTCCACCGCCTTCAGCGCCGGCAGGTACTTGGCCAGGCCGCTGCCGGGGTGATCGGCGGTGTAGTTCTGCACCAGCTCGAGCATGTCGTGGGTGCCGGAGGTGAAACCGATGATGCCGCCGGTGTAACCCCGGCCGTCACCGATGTCCTCGATGTACGCGTACTGCGCCCGCCAGTCGAGCGAGGAGTTCTCCGCGCTCGAGACCAGTTGCATCGCGATGTCCTTCTTGGCCGGTGCGTCCAGACCCGTCGAATCGGCTGCGGTGCTGGTCGTAGCCGTCGGGGCCGGGCTCGCCGTGGTCTTCGCAGGACTCGCCGCGGTCTTGGTGGGACTCGGCGACACGGTGGCTGTGGCTGTGGCTGTGGAGACGGGTGTCGGGGTGGCCGAGTGATGAGGATGATGGTGACGCTTGGCCGGGGAGGCCTCGGCTGTTCCCACGCTGGTGCTGACCAGGGCGACCGCCAGGGCTACGGCAGCGGTGCCGCCGACCGCGAAACCGGCCTTTGCTCTCAGGGTGAGCATGCTTGTCCCTTCATAGCGTTCCTTCAGGGGGAACGACGGGCAAGCAGGCTAGGGAGCGGTCTCTTAAGCCCAATTGTCCACTGCCCATAAGTTCGGCCTATCGCCCGGAGCCCTGCAGCGGCGACTAGCCTCATCGGATGACCCGGAGATTGGCAGGCCTGGTGACGATGGGAGCAGGAGCCGCCACGATCGGGCTCGCCGTCCTGGCCGCCGCCTTCGATGTGACCTGGAAGTTGCTCTTCGGTCTGGGCCTCCTGGCGTTCATCGCGGGCCTGTTCGTCGCCTTCTGAGCCCACCGTCCGGTTTCGCGGCAATACCGGACCTTTCACCCCATGACCAATAACCTGCGCGTATGGCAGACCTGAACCCCCCGACCTGGCCGCCCGCGCCCATCCGCACCGACCGCCTCACGCTTCGCGAGTTCGAGGCGCGAGACCGCGGCGCCTTCATCGAGCTCCACGCGTCGGCGCAGGTCAACACCTATCTCGGCGGCCCCCAGCCGCGTGCCGACCTCGAGAGCACGGTGCCCGAGATCCCGGATCGCCGGCCCGGCCACTTCGCGGTCGACCTCGACGGCGCCATGATCGGCCTGGTCCTGCTGGAACGCCGCAACGTCGGCCCCGCCACCCGGGTCCGCCCGGCCTCGGGCGAGATCGACCTCGGCTACCTGTTCCTCCCCGACGCCTGGGGCTTCGGCTACGCCGCCGAAGCCTGCGCCGCCGTCCTTACCTGGTTCGACAGCGCCTTTCCGGGCGAGCCGGTCCTCCTCGTCACCCAGAGCGCCAATGCCGGCTCGATGCGGTTGGCCGCGAAACTCGGGTTCGTCGAGGTGGAACGGTTCGAGAAGTGGGGCGCCGAGCAGTGGTTCGGCGTGCGGTCCTGAGTCACTTCGCGCTCTTCGGCTCGGTGAGGAGATCGGTGAGCAACGGGTAGTACTCCGGATGAGCCAGGTCGAGGCTGCGGGCCTGGTCCAGGTCCGCCCAGATCAGGTCGTCGTGTTCCTCGGGTGCGGCGTTGGTGGGGATTCCGGTCCAGGCCTCGATCAGCCAGACCCGCAGGTGTAATTCGTCCCCGTCGATCACCGCCACGGGACCGTCCGTGGGCCGGGCGACACCGATGTCGAGTTCTTCCGCCAACTCCCGGACCAAAGCCTGTTCGGCGCCTTCACCAGGGTCGATGTGCCCTCCGGGGAAACCCCACAGGTTCGGGAACGCCTGCCGCTGAGGGGATCGATGCACCAGCAGGACCCGCCCGTGCTGCCTGAGGACGGCGGTGACGATCTCGGCCCGACCCTCGGTGTTGCCCATCGCCCAATTCTGCCGGATCCCTAGGCCGCGGTGTAGACCACGACCCGTAGATCGCCCGGGTTCAGCGTCAGCACATCCAGGTCCAGGTCGAGGTGGCCGTGCACCGGGCTGGGTACCCGCAGCCGGTCCGCGTGACCGCCCTCCACCGGCGGAGCGTCCCAGAGCTGGGCGAACTCTGGGCTCAGGGTCAGCAGGTCGGTGATCATCGAGGACAGCTCGGTATCGGCCGGGTAGCGATGGGCGGCGGCGCGTAGTTCGGCCACCACCGTGGACCGAAACCCGGCCAGCCGCTCCGGGTTCCGGAACACCGAAGGGCCGGTCTCGGTGAAAGCCCGCCAGACCACGTTCCGCTCCCGCCCGGGTGTTTCGGGCACCGTGCAGACGTCCGAGTGCCAAAGGTCGTTCGCGGCCAGTACCGTCCAACTCGCATCGCAGACGCAGACCGCCACCTCGGTCAGCCGGTCCAGCATTCGGCGGGCCGTTTCGGTGACCTCCCGCGGGACCTGCCCGTCCGGCTCGGGAACCGCGGCAAAGCCCGCCAGTTCGCGCAGCCGGGCGTGCTCGCCCGAGGTCAATCGCAACGCCTGGGCCAGGGCGTCGACCACACTGGGGGACGGCCGACGACGGCCCTGCTCCAAGCGTTTCACGTGCTCTTCGGAGACGCCCACGATGCCGGCGAGTTCGTCCCGACGCAGCCCGGGCACGCGCCGGACGGCGGGCAACGACGCCGGCACTCCGGCCTCACCGGGGGTCAGCCGCTGCCGCAGGGTCCGCAGCACAGTCCCGAAATCGTCGTCCCGCCGCACGTCCCCATTCTGTCAGGCGCGCACCTTTCAGTCGCGCGCGAGGCGTGGGCCGCCCGGAACCGCAGCTCCCTCCGCGTCGATCGGCTCCATGTAGAACCGCGACCGACGAATCAGACCTTCACGGACCGTAATGATGATGACCCCGCGCAGATCCTGACCGGCCGCCTGGGTGTAGTGCCACTCGCCCCACACCTCGTCGCCGACCTCGACCGCGTTCGTCATCGCGATCGTGATCTCCGGCGACATCTTGAAGATCATTTCCCAGTTCTGCCGCACCTGTTCCGGTCCCTGGAAGTCCCGGCCCGGGTGAGCCGGCCACTCCCCCGAGAAGTCCGGGCCGAAACACGACGCCACCCCATCGAGATCGTGACTGTTCAAGGCGCTGATCAGGCGCTCCACCAGAGGATTGCTCATGCGGACCACGGTATTCGCGCCGTGGCCGGGCCTGCCGGGGCCAGGATGTACCACCTTCGCGGCCATAGGCTCGGTGCGTGATCGACGCGACCAGACTTCTTGATCCGCGCCTGGGGGTGGTCCGCCAGGAGGCGATCACCCTCGGGATGTCCGGCGCACAGGTGTTCCGAATGCTCACTGCCGACGGTGAACCGGTCGCCATCGTCAAACTCGTTCATTCCCGACCGGAAGAGTTGGCCGGCGAAATCGAACGCCTCATCTGGCTTTCGAATCTCGGCATCCGGGTTCCCGAGGTGTTGGGCGTCGGGGAATTCTGGTTCGCCATGCGGGTGCTGCCCGGCCGTCCGGCCTCCGACCCCTGGCCTGCTCAGCAGCGGAGCGCCGTCATCGACCAGCTTGCCGATGCCGCCCGCAAACTCCATTCCACACCAGTAGAAAACGCGCCCTTTGATAGTTCGATCTCAATGGTAATGAAGGACGTTCGTGGCCGGGTGGCCGCTGAGGCCCTCACCGAGTTGGAGGTTGCGTTTGCGTCGCTGGGTAATGGACAGCTTCGGCTCTCCCATGGCGACCTGTCCCTGCCCAACGTGCTCCTCACACCCTCCGACTCGGCCGGGTTCGTGGACGTCGGACGGGCCGGCCTCGCCGATCCCCACTCCGATGTCGCCGACCTGCTGCGCAGTCTGCGTAGCGACCTGAATCCCCAGTTCGGCCCGGCCGACGCAGAGCGCTTTCTGGATGCTTACGGCCGCAGCGAGATCGATCCGGAGCGGCTCCGCCTGCACGACCTGCTCAACAGCTTCTTCTGATTACGGTTTAGCGCATTCAAGACCGCGTTGCGAGGACCAGCGCCGCGCGGATGGCGTCCTCACCGGCCGGCTCGCCCTTCTCATTCGAGTACGGTCCGTACGGCGTCCCCCACACCGGCATGCCCGTTGCCTGTCGCCAGCCATCAGCCAGCCTGCCCGCGTCCACCACGCCGTACCCAATGGATTCGATGAAGTCAGTCACGGCGGCCTTGGCCGGTGCCGAGTCCCCGGCGATCGGCAGATAGGAGCGATCGGCCGCCCCCGCCGGTCGAGCCAGCGACAGCAGATGCTTGTAGAAGATGTTGTTGAAGGCCTTCACGAGCTTCGCGTCCGGGATATAGCGCAGAAGCAGTTCGCTCGAGGTGAGCGACGCTTCGTCGAGTTCGGTGATGTGCCCGTCCCGCTCCGGGCCGTAATTACAGGTATCTATAACTGTTTTCCCGGCCAGGGCAGTCGCGGGCAGGTCGGGAAAAGCCTTGACCGGCACCGTGACCACGACAAGGTCACCACTCGCGGCCGCCTGCTCACTCGTCGCCGCGGCCGCTCGCGGGCCCAGCTCCGCGACCTTGTCCACGAGCGTTTCGGGACCACGCGAATTGCTGAGCACGACCTGGTACCCGGCCTCGACGGCGAGCCGCGCGACCGTGCTACCAATGGCGCCGCTCCCGATGAACCCCACAGTTGACATGTTTTTAGCGCCTCTTGGATGGAAAGTAATGGCCGTTATCCAGATCGGCCAGCAGTCCCGGCCGACTGGGTTCCCAGCCGAGGGTCTGGCGGGTGATCAGATTGGACGCCGGGTAGGTCTGCGTGACTATGTTCGCGAGGAACCCGAAATATCCCGGCACCATCAGGACGTCCGCTGGGATACTTCCGACGGGTAGGCCAAGGCGACTCCCGATGGCCTCCGCAATCTCGCGGAACGGAATGCCCTCGTCCTGAACCGCGTGCCAATACCTGCCCGCCGGGCCCTTTTCCAATGCCAGGCGAAACAGGGTGGCGGCATCCAGGACGTGCACGGCGTTCCATTGGTTCGTGCCGTCTCCGGGATATCCGACGAATCCCTTCTCCTTCGCGAGCGCGATCAGCGTCGGCAGGAATCCCGCACGATCGGTCGTGCTGTGCGCGATATTGGCGATTCGCACAATCGAAGACCGCACTCCCTGATCAGCGAGGCTGATCACGGCGGCCTCCACCACGTTACGCACGTGCAGGGTGCCCTTGTGCTCATCGCCGACCGGAAGCGCCAGATCCTCTTCCGTGGCAGGTCGGCCCAGACTCCCCGAAGAGCCGATGCTCCCCGCCGCGACCAGCGGCTTTCCGGTTCCGGCGAGGGCCTCGCCGTACGCCAGCATGATCGGGAGTTCTGCGGCGGCAACAGCGTCGATCCCGCCCGTAGGAAGCAGGTCCTGTCGGTGGGCGACGTGGATGACGCCGTCAGAATCCGCGGCCGCTTCCTTGAGCCCGTCGAGATCCTCCAGGTCACCGCGGCGCACTTTCGCGCCGAGGGCAGATACCGCCGCCGCAGAGGCGTCCGACCGAGCCAGCCCGGTGACCTCGTGCCCAGCGGCAATGAGATCAGGAATGATGGACGAACCGACGTGACCGGTCCCGCCCGTGACGAAAACGCGCATGCTGATCTTCCTTATCCGAGAAGGGGTGATTGCTCAGCTGAAGACGGTTATTCCGAGAGCGAAGTCAAACGTTCCCGCACCATTGCGGGCCAGATTGATCATCAGCAGACCCGTTCCCTCCAGCCAGTGCGCCATCTCCAGGCCCCCGGCATCCAGAGGCCGCAGCCCAAGGCTCTCGATGAACGCGGAGACCTTCGCCTTGGCTTCTGCGTCATCTCCGGCGAAGAGCACGTCCAGTGAGCGGCCCGGGGCCAGGACGTGACCGAACACGGTGTTGAAAGCCTTCACCACGGGTGCGTTCACGGGCGCGACCTTGGCGATGCTTTCGGTCGCCGTCAGCCCGGTGGCGTCGGCATTCACCGGGTTGGTGATGTCGATGATCACCTTGCCGTCCAGCGCGTTCCCATAATGAGTGACGATTGCTGCGGCGCTGGCACTCGGCACGGCCAGGACGACGAGGTCGCCCGTTGGGACAGCGCCGAATATTCCGGCTGTGGCGCCGTTTCCGAGTGTGACGGCCAACTCCTCGGCCTTGGCCGCGTCCCGACCAATGACCTCGACAGCGTGACCGCTTTCCACCACGCGGGTGCCCAGAGCACGGGCCATTCCGCCCAGGCCAATAATGCTGATGCTGTTCATGCGCATGCCTGCTTTCTGGGATAGAGAAAGAGAATTCATTCCCGGCCAACGGCTACAAAGTCCCGCTGGAAATTCACTCCGGCCCGACCGGGCGCTTGTTCAATGAGGATGTCAGCGGCCGGAAACCCTGTCCAAGACTTCTTTCAGCCGCTGCGATACCCTGCAGGCATCGCCAGACCGGGAGGTTCGATGGATCTGGACTCGCTGGATCTGGACCTGCGCAAGGTGCGCTACTTCGTCGCCGTCGCCGACCGACTCCACTTCGGCCGCGCCGCCGACGACCTGCACATCGCCCAGCCCGTGCTCAGCCGGCAGATCCGCGCCCTGGAAAAGGATCTCGGTACCCCGCTGCTGACCCGGGACAGCCACGGCGTGGCCCTGACCGACGCCGGCCGTCAGCTCCTGGCCGACGCCGAACCCCTGCTCGCCTCCGCGCACGCGGTCCGCCGCCGGGTGACCGTGGCTGCCCGCGGCAACCGACGCCTGATGGTCGGCTTCCGGGCAGGCGTCACGGTCACCGCGGCGGTCCGGGCGTTCGCTGTCCAACACCCAGACGTCTTGGTCGACGTCCAGCGGATCGAATGGGACGACCAAGCCCCGATGCTGCTCGACGGCCGCATCGACATCGGCTACGTGCGCCTACCCATCGACGAAGCCGGCCTCCGCGTCACCCCGCTCTACGCCGAGGCCCGCGTGGCCGTCCTACCCTCCGGCCACCGACTGGCCGGCAAGGAGCAGATCACCGAGGCCGACCTGGCCGGCGAACCGCTGGTCTGGCATCCCGACCCGAGCACCCAGCCCACCCGGCGCCCGCACCCCAACGCCGGATACCTCGTGCGCGGCGTCGACGAGACCCTCGAACACGTCGCCGCCGGCCGAGGCATCTCGTTCCTGGCCCGCTCAGCAACCCTCTTCTACTCACACCCAGAAGTCGTCTACGTACCCGTCACCGACCTCGCGTCCGACCAGGTCTGCCTCGCGGTGCCCACCTCCCGCACCTCACCGCTGATCGACGACTTCCTCGCCGCAGCGCGGGAAACGGCCGAGGTCACGGCCGAGTGCGGGAACTACGAAATGTGGCAGCTCGGCGGGGATGCTGCTGCTGCCAAGCAGGGCTGAGCATTTGGTCGCCCACCCGACCGGCCGGAGGCGGTAGCGGCGCCAAACACAAACGGCCCCGAGCTGCGTTTCCGCTGCTCGGGGGCCGTTTATGTCGCTGTCTCAACGAGTGCGCCCGAAGGGATTCGAACCCCTAACCTTTTGATCCGTAGTCAAATGCTCTATCCGTTGAGCTACGGGCGCCCGCCTCACCCTCGCGGGTGGAGCGGTGTCTACCTTAGCGGTTCTCCTCCTGGAGTACGAAATCGGTGAACAGGCGACGGCGCGGCCCGGGTCACCACTGCTCGCAGACCCACCCGTCGCCGTCCGTGTCCAGCTTGTAGACGTCCTTGCCGATCACCTTCGCGGCCGAGGCCAGGTAGGCCGGTCCGTCTCCACCGCTGTTGGCGCAGTCCACGTCGCTGGCGACCGGGACGCAGGCGAAGGAGTAATTGGGGTCGCAGGTGAACTTCTTGGTGGGCACGTCCGGCTTGCGGTGGCGACCCTTGTGACGGCCGGGGCGCTCCTTCTTGCCCTTGGGGGTGGGGGTCGCCGTGCTGGAGGTCAGGGTTCCGCCGCCGGGGCTCGCGGTGGAGTAGGTGGTGATGCTGGTGCGGGGGCGTTCGGGGATGGGGTTGGTGGGGGGTTCTGGGGGTGTTTTGGTGCCTGGCGCCACCGGTTGGGTGGTTGAGCCGGCGGAGGGAGGGGTAGGAGCCACGTGCTTGCCGCCGGAGGCGGCGGAGAGCGAGGAGGCGGTTTTCTGGCTCTTGGGGGTTTTCTTGGGCGCGGGGGGAACCGTGGCCAGGGTGCCGCTGGGGGCCTTCTGGCCCATCAGCAGCGGTGGCGGGTCGGCCAGCGTCACTTGTTCGTTCGCCTCCACCGCCTCGAGCGCCGTCCGTCCCGCTCCGAGACCGGCCAGGCTGACGATCACCGCGACCGGCAGGACGATGCTCTTGCGGGCGGGCCAGTTGCCTCGGCGGGGGTGCTCGGCCTCCAGGGCGATCAGGTCGCGGAACCGGCCGGGGTCGTTGGAGGCGTGGGCGGGGATGCCGGAGCGGCGGACCCGGCCCAGGGGGCCGAGGTCGTATTCCGGCACGCCGTTGGTCAGGGTGATCGGGCCGGTGTCGGGCGGGCCGTAGAGGCGGTCCAGCCAGTCGGTCACGTCGGGGAGATCACTGCTGAGGGACGCGGTCGCGAACCGGCGCGACGAGCGTTCACCGGAGTCGACGGACGCGGGGGCGGAGAGCACCAGGCCGGATTCCGGGGTGACGCCCTGGCCGGCCCACTTCACCATGCCGATGTCGTCCAGCGGCAGTTGCTCCTCGATGCCCGCCCACTCCCGGGCGACCTGAGCGGCCCGGACGTCGCGCAGCCACTCCGAGCGGGCGACCGACCCGGCTATGTCGCCCTCGACCAGCATCTCGGCATCGGCCCGGGACCAGCCCCGGGGAACTCGTTCGGGTGGGGTCTCCCCCGGATCGGGCTCGTTCCCGGACTCCGCGACCGGATCCTCGACCCGGCCGCCCGCGTCCGGGACGACGTCCCCCATTGGATCCTCGACGAAGTACCGCCACCCGAACGGCGCCGCCGGCCACTCCGCATCCGGCTGCCACCCCCGTGGTGGCAGCCAGTTCTCCGGAGGCCGGGGCCAGCCCGGCGGCGGATTGAAACGGCGCTCCACACCAAGAAGGTACGAAATGGACACGCAAGACTCACGGTTTCGCCCGAAAGAGCAGCCTTTCACCCCGGGCTCAACCGGACCGTTCGACCCATGCACCCCTCAAGCACCCCAAAGGAGGTAGCGGCCCGGGAGAACCCGGGCCGCTACCAGCCGTGCTTCAGACGGTGATCGTCTCCGGCCGTTCCCGCGCGGAATCGGTCGGGGTCTCAACCACTTCCGCGGGACCGTGGTCGTCCACCAGCGTCGCCTCGTTGAACGGGTTCTCGCCGCGGAACGTCCGCAGCGCGGTCTCCTTGTCGAACTCGCCGACCCAGGTCCCGATGATCACCGTGGCGACCGCGTTCCCGGCGAAGTTGGTGACCGCGCGGGCCTCGGACATGAACCGGTCGATCCCGACGATCAGGCCGACCCCGTCGACCAGGTCCGGACGGTGCGACTGCAGCCCACCGGCCAGCGTGGCGATCCCCGCGCCGGTGACCCCGGCGGCCCCCTTGGAGGCGATGATCATGAAGCCGAGCAGGGAGAACTGCTCGCCGATGCTCAGCGGGTTGCCCAGCGCCTCGGCGATGAACAGCGAGGCCATGGTCAGGTAGATGGCCGTGCCGTCGAGGTTGAACGAGTAGCCGGTCGGCACGGTGATGCCGACCACCGGCTTGGACACCCCGAGGTGTTCCATCTTGGCGATCAGCCGAGGTAGCGCCGACTCCGACGATGAGGTGGAGACGATCAGCAGGAACTCGCGGCCGAGGTACTTCAGCAGCGAGAACAGGTTGATCCCGGTGAACGCCTTGAGCATCGAGCCGAGGAAGACGATCACGAAGATCGCGCAGGTGATGTAGAAGGTCACCATGATCCGGACCAGGCTGACCAGGGCATCCGTGCCGGTCGCGCCGACCACCGCGGCGATCGCCCCGAAGGCGCCGACCGGGGCCAGCCACATGATCATGCTGAGGATCCGGAAGACCAGCTTCTGGATCACCGCGACCGCGCCCAGCACCTGCTGACCGGGCCGGCCCATCGCCTGCACCGCGAACCCGACCAGCAGAGCCACCAGCAGGGCCTGCAGGATCTCGCCCTCGGTCAGCGAGGACACGATCGTGGTCGGGATGATCCCGAGGATGAAGTCGGTGGTCGACTCCCCGGCCGTGTCCCCGGCCGCCTTGGCCCCGGACCCGGCCAGCCCGGTCAGGTCCAGACCGCTGCCCGGGTGCAGGAAGTTGCCGACCACCAGGCCGACGATCAGCGCGATGGTCGACATCACCAGGAAGTAGCCCAGGGTCAGGCCGCCGACCTTGCCGACCTTGGCGGCCTCCCGGACCGAGCCGACGCCCAGGACGATGGTGCAGAAGATGATCGGCGCGATCATCATCTTGATCAGCGCCACGAAGCCGGTGCCCAGCGGTTTCAGGTCCTCGCCGAAGCCGGGGGCGGCCAGGCCGACGATCGCCCCGGCCACGACGGCGGCGATCACCGCCAGGTAGAGGACGTGGGTATGGTCCTTCTTCACTGCGACCGGCGGGGCCGGGGTCTCGGACATGGCTGCCTCCTGCGTCATCGAATGAGGTCCCTGTGTGAACTGCGCCACTAGCGAGCAGGTTGCCCGGCCTTCGGGCGCTGGTCGCGCTTTCGTTCACTGAGTAAGTGCCGGGCATGGGCAGACTGGGCGGATGGACCCTCGGCACTGGAGCGTGGCCCGGCAGGCCTTCGGGCTGGTCGTGGCGGCCGTCGTGCTGCTCGTCGGGTCGACCGTGGTGGCCGCCTACCTGCAGGCCCAGGGCCGGGCCCGGGAGGCGACCGCCCGCGAGGTGCTCGCCCTGGCCCAGACCCTGGCCCTCTCGCCCGAGGTGCAGGACGCGGTGACCAGCGACGATCCCTCGGCCGACCTGCAGCCCTACGTGGAGCGGATCCGCCGGGCGACGGACACCGACTTCATCACGGTGATGAGCCCGGACGGCATCCGCTACACCCACACCAACCCGAAACTGATCGGCCAGCGGTTCATCGGCCACACCGAGCAGGCCCGGGCCGGGCGCGCGTTCACCGAGACCTACACCGGGACGCTTGGGCCCTCGGTCCGCGCGGTCGCCCCGATCAAGAACACCACCGGTCAGGTGATCGCCCTGGTCGCCGTCGGGGTGACCGTGGACAACGTCGGCGTGCAGGTGAAGGAGCAGTTGCCCGCGCTGTTCGGGGCCGGGGCGGTGGTGCTGCTGGCCGGCGCGGCCGGGGCCTACGCACTGGGCCATCGGCTACGGCGGCAGACCCTGGGGATGGGGCAGGCCGAGCTGACCCGGATGTTCGAGTTCTACGAAGCCGTGCTGCACGCCGTGCGGGAGGGCCTGCTGATCGTCGACCCGAACGGCCGGCTGCAGCTGATCAACGACGAGGCCATGCGGCTGCTCGGTCTGGACCAGAAGGCGCTCGGCCAGCGACTGGCCGACCTCCCCCTGCCGGACGGCCTGATCGCGGCGATCGGTCGCGGGGACACCCAGGTGGACGAGCTGCAGCTGACCCGCGAGGGCGTGCTGGTGGTCAGCCAGTCCCCGGCCCGCTGGAACGGCCGGATGCTCGGGAGCGTCGTAACCCTGCGTGACCACACCGATCTCGTGTCGCTGACCGACGAGCTCAGCCAGACCCGGAGCCTGACCGAGTCGCTGCGCTCGCAGGCCCACGAGTCGGCCAACCGGCTGCACTCGGTGATCACCATGATCGAGCTGGGCGAGACCGACCGGGCCCTGGCCTTCGCCACCTCCGAACTGGCCGGGGTGCAGGAACTCACCGACCGGGTGATCGGGTCCGGCCATCACGCCCAGGAGCCGGTGGTGGCCGCGTTGCTGCTGGGCAAGGCGGCCGAGGCGGCCGAACGGGGAATCCGGCTGGAGTTCCCCACCGACCTCGAGGTGCCCGACGGCGTCCTTCCTTCCCGCGATCTGCTCACCGTGCTCGGCAACTTGATCGACAACGCTTTCGAGGCAACCCTTTCCCAGCCGGGCGAGCGCCGGGTCTGCGTGGCGGCGCAGGTACGCCGCCCCACAGAGGGCACGGGTCCCGCCGAACTACGCCTGCGGGTGAGCAACTCCGGCCCTCGGATCACCGAGCCGGAACGAATTTTCGAACGGGGCTGGACTACCAAGATTATGGACGCCACGGGCCCGGTTTTCGGGTTGAACGGAAGTAGTCAGGACGCGGGTGGAAAGAGCGGACGCGGCCTGGGCCTGGCGCTGGTGCGTCAGGCGGTCGAGCGCAACGCCGGATCGATCGAGGTCCGGCGCGACGAGCGTCTAGAAGAAACGGTTTTCGAAGTCCGGCTGCCCCTGCCTCAGGCGGTCCGGGTATGACGCAGCAGATCCGCACGCTGGTGGTCGAGGACGACGAACTGGCCGCCCGGGCGCACTCGGAGTACGTGCGCCGGCTGCCCCAGTTCACCGTGGTCGGGGTGGCCCGCAGCGGCGCCGAGGCGCTGCACGAGATCACCCATCAGCCGGTCGATCTGGTGCTGCTCGACATGAACCTGCCCGACCTGCACGGCCTCGAGGTGCACCGGATCATGCGGGCGCGCGGGGTGGAGGCCGACGTCATCGCGGTCACCTCGGCCCGGGACCTGACCATCGTGCGCGGCGCGGTGGCCAACGGGGTGGCCCAGTACCTGCTCAAGCCCTTCACCTTCGCCACCCTGCGGGACCGGCTGACCAGCTACGCCGAGTTCCGCGCCCAGCTCAGCGGGGCCTCCGAGGCCGAACTCGACCAGCGCGAGGTGGACCGGCTGCTCGGCGACCTGCGCGGCGGCGCGGCCGATCAGCAGCTGCCCAAGGGGATGAGCCCGGACTCCCTGGAGCGGGTCATCGGGGCGCTGCGATCGGCCCCGGGCGCGCTGACCGCCACGCGGGCGGCCGAAACGGTGGGGATGTCCCGGGTGGGAGTGCGGCGCTACCTGGAGTACCTGTTCGAGACCGGGTTGGCCGCGCGCGGCTCGCGCTACGGCGGGACCGGACGCCCGGAGATCGAGTACCGGTGGCGGGGCGCCCCCTGACCGTGTCGTTCAGGTGAGACTGTGCAGTTCGGACTTGTCAGTCTGGACTGAGTAAATTACCGTCGAAGGCATGGGAACAAGGGACGACGTCGGGCGCGCCTCCGTCTCGGACCGGGAGACCGATCCGGATCTGGACAGCGCGGCCGAAGCCGCGCATGAGCTGGTGGTGAGCTACAGCCGGCTGCGCCGACGGCTGCGCGAATTCACCTCCGACCTGACCCCTTCACAGACCTCGGTGCTGTCCCGCCTCGCCAAAGAGGGCGAGTCCTCCGCCAGCGTGCTGGCCCAGGCCGAACGGGTGCGGGCCCAGTCGATGGCCGCCACCCTGAGCGCCCTCGACGAGCGCGCCCTGATCGAGCGCCGCCCCGATCCCGACGACGGCCGCCGCCAGCTGATCACCCTTTCGATCGCCGGCGCGGAGTACGTCCACGGCTACCGCCGAGCCCGGGACGAGTGGCTGGCCCGGACCCTGCGGGAGCACCTCACCGAGGCCGAGATCGCCACCCTGCGGCAGGCCACCGGCCTGCTCGAGAGGATCACCGAGGTATGACCGCCCTACCCGTGGAGAGCCCACCCCGGGCTCCCGCCTTCGACCGCACCCTGATCGCCCCACTGATCATCGGCGCGGTGCTGAACCCGATCAACTCCAGCATCATCGCGGTCGCCCTGGTCCCGATCGGCCGGGCACTCGGTGCTTCTCCGGCCGAAACCGCCTGGCTGGTCTCGGCCCTCTACCTGGCCACGGCCATCGGCCAGCCAGTGGTGGGGCGCCTGGTCGACATGTTCGGCCCGCGCCGCCTCTACCTGGTCGGCGCCTCGCTCACCGCGTTGGCCGGGCTGATCGGAACGCTCGCGCCCAACCTTGGGGTGCTGGTCGTGGCCCGGGTAATTCTCGGGTTCGGTACCTGCGCGGGCTATCCGGCGGCGATGTACCTGATCCGCAGCGAGTCCCGGCGCACCGGGCAGGACAGCCCGGCCAGCATCCTCACCATGCTGGCCGTCTCCAGTCAGACCATCCTGGTGATCGGCCCGACGCTCGGCGGCCTGCTGATCGGCCTGGGCGGCTGGCGGTCCACTTTCACGCTGAACATTCCGCTCGGCATCGCCTGCCTGGTGCTGGCCCTGCTCTACCTGCCCAAGCACACCCCGCTGGACCAGAAGGAACGCGAGCACCTCGACTACGCCGGGATCGCGCTCTTCGCGGGCACTCTCGTCGCGCTGCTGCTCTTCCTGATGGAGCCGGCCACCGACCTCTGGTACCTGCTGGTGATCGCGGCGGCCGCGGCCGCGGCCTTCGTGGTCCGCGAGCGCCGGGCGAACGATCCGTTCGTGGATCTCCGGCTGCTGGCCGGCAATCGTCCTCTGGTCGTCACCTATCTGAGAAGCCTTCTGGCCGCGCTGATCTCGTACTGCTTCCTCTACGGGTACACCCAGTGGATGGAGGACGGCCGCGCCCTGTCCGCCTCCCAGGCCGGGCTGGTCCTGCTGCCGATGTTCGGCACCGGCATCCTGGTCTCCACGCTGACCGGTCGGCGGGCCGAGATCCGGGTCAAGCTGCTGGTCGGCGCGGTCTCGCAGGTCATCGTCTGCGCAATGCTCCTGCTGCTGAACGATCACAGCCCGATCTGGATGCTGGTGCTGATCGCGGTGATCCTCGGCGTCCCGCAGGGCCTGATGAGCCTGGCCAACCAAAATGCCCTTTACCACCAGGCCGATCCGGAGCGGATCGCCTCCTCGGCCGGCCTGCTGCGCACCTTCATGTACCTCGGGGCCATCCTCTCCTCGGTCGCCTCCGGGGCCCTGCTCGGCGATCAGGCCGACAGCCTCGGGCTGCACCACCTGGCCATCTTCATGATCGTGGCCGCCGTACTGGCCACCGTCCTGATCGTTCCGGACCGGTCGCTCACCCTCGCCACCACCCCTCACCAGGAGTAAGTGCTCTCATGCCGCTCAGCACCCTCGACCCCCAGGTCGCCCTCGTCGTCATCGATCTGCAGAAGGGCATCGTCGGGATCGACACCGCCCACCCCTCCGCGGGTGTCGTGAAGAACTCGGCCGAGCTGGCCCAGGCGTTCCGCGAGCGGGGGCTCCCAGTCGTCCTGGTCAACGTCAACGGCGGGGCCCCGGGCCGTAACGACGCCGCGAAGAATGCTCCCGCCCGCCCCACCCGGCCGCCGACTGGGCCGAGATCGTCCCCGAACTGGACCTTCAGCCGACCGACATCCTGGTGACCAAACAGCGCATCGGCGCGTTCAGCGTCCCTCATCTGCAGGAGACCCTGGCCCAGCGCGGGGTGACCCAGATCGTCTTCACCGGGATCTCCACCACTGCGGGGGTCGAGTCGACCGCTCGGGCGGCTCACGACCTGGGCTATCACGTGGTCTTCGTGGCCGACGCGATGACCGACCGGAGCCGGCAGAACCACGACCACGCGGTGGCCGCGATCTTCCCCCGGTTCGGTGAGGTGACCACGACAGCCGAGGTGCTGGCGACGCTCGCCAAGAACTGACCCGCCGGTCCCCGATGGGGCAGTTGATCTTCAGTACGCTCCGCGTGCAAAGGTCCGGTTCGCAGGGATTCACCGAAATAGGCGGGTTAGACAATGAGCGAGCAGAGCGTGTCCGTGCCGAGCGAGACGCCGGTGGCCACCCCCATCCCGGCCACGACCCCGATCGCCCCGGCCACCCCGGTGGCGAGTGCTCCGGCGGTTCCGGCGGCCTCGATGGGCGCGACCGTGGTGCAGCGGGAAGTGGTGGAGAAGATCGCGGCCGCGGCGGCCCGGTCGGTGCCCGGTGTGGCCGACCTGGGCGGCGATGTCGCCCGGTTCCTGGACTCGGTGCTGGACCGGGTCGGTCTGGACGAGGTCGGGGACGCCACCCGTGGGGTCCACGCCGTGGTCAAGGGGGTCGAGGCCAAGGTCACCGTCGTCCTGGTGCTCAAGGCCGACGGGGTGGTCCCGGACATCACCTCGGCCGTCCGGACCGCGGTCGTCGAGGCCCTGCAGAAGTACGGCCTTCAGGTCACCGGGGTGGACATCAAGGTCGACGACATCACGATGGCCTGACCGGTACGTCGATCAGCTGACGTGCACGCGGGGACGGCGTTCGCGGTCGGGTTCGGCCTCGCGCAGGACCTCCCGGGTCACCGGGGCCACCTCGCCGTCCCCGACGAACAGGAAGCGCAGCAGGTTCCGGAACGGGTTGCCCTCGGTCCAGGAGAAGTACACGTGCGGGGTCAGCCCGGTCAGGTCCCGCGCCGCGAGGAGGATCTCGGCGATCGTGTTGGCGACCACCGAGCTCTTCACGGTCAGGATGCGATGGCCGAAGCGTTCCTCGCCGTGCACCGACAGCTCGGTCTCGAAGTCCGAGGCATCGCTCACCGTGACCTCGACGAAGACCAGAGGTGCCCATTTCGGCACGTCGTTGTCCTTGCGGATCTCGTTGGTCTTGTCCCGGTACTCCACGGCGTCGCGACTGTCCGGCTCGTTGGCCACCAGCCGCAGCGTGCCGCACTTGGCCGCGTCCAGCAGGAAGCGTTGCGCGTTCTCGTCGAAGGTGAGCCCGGCTCCGCGCAGCTGCAGCGCTCGTCCGGCCCGGGAGAAGAACGAGATCGCCACGATGCCGACGATGAAGATGAACCCGATCCGCAGGCCGTCCGGGCGCTCGACCACGTTGACCACGGTGGTGTAGGCGAAGATCGCGGAGATGACGCCGAAGTAGAGCACCGCCCGGCGACTGCGCCGGGCCCGGGCGGCCAGGGTCACCGCGATCGAGGCGGACGTGATCAGCACCAGGACGCCGGTGGCGTAGGCCCCGCCCTGGGCATCCACGCCGGCCTTGAAGTACCAGGTGACGAAGAACGCGACGGCCATGAAGACCAGCACCAGCGGCCGGATCGCGCGGGCCCAGCGCGGCGCCATGCCGTACCGGGGCAGGTAGCGCGGCACCAGGTTGAGCAGGCCGGCCATCGCCGAGGCGCCGGCGAACCAGAGAATGGCGATCGTGCTGACGTCGTAGACGGTGCCGAAGATCTGGCCCAGGTACTCGTGCGCCAGGAAGGCCAGGGCCCGGCCGTTCGCCTCGCCGCCCGGCTGGAACTCGGCCTGCGGGATCAGCAGCGTGGTGGCGAAGCTGGTCAGGATCAGGAAGCAGCTCATGATCAGGGCCGAGGTGGTGAGCAGCTTGTGGGCGCCCGCGATCCGGCCCCGGGGCTGCCCGTAGGTGTCGTCCGGGTCGCCCTTGATCTGCGGCATCACCGCCACGCCGGTCTCGAAGCCGGACAGCCCGAGGGCCAGCTTGGGGAAGACCACCAGCGCGGTCCCGATCACCGCCCACCAGTTGGTGTGCTCGGTGGACAGCACGTCGGTCCAGTCGCCGAAGACGTGCGGGTGCTGGAGCACGTGGACCACCGCGACCACGACGACCACCGCGTTCAGCGAGAGGTAGATGGTGACCAGGACGACGGCGATCCCGATCGCCTCCTGGAAGCCGCGCAGGAAGACCGCGCCGAGCAGGGCCAGCAGCACCAGCGTGACCGCGACCTGCTTGCCGTCCAGGAAGTCCGGGGCGAACGGGTTCTCGACCAGGTGCGCGGTCGCGTCGGCGGCGCTCAGGGTGATCGTGATCAGGAAGTCGGTGGCCGCGAAACCGAGCAGGACCAGGACGAAGAGCTTGCCCGCCCACCACGGCAGCAGGTGCTCCAGCATGGAGATCGAGCCCTCGCCGTTCGGGCTCTTGCGGGCCACCCAGCGGTAGACCGGCAGGGCACCGACCAGAGTCAGCACGACCAGGACCAGAGTGGCGATCGGGGCGACGGCACCGGCCGCGAGCGCGGCGATACCCGGCTGGTACCCCAGGGTGGAGAAGTAGTCCACACCGGTCAGGCACATCACCTGGTACCAGGGGCGGGCGTTGTGTTCCTCGGCCTTACCGTGTGGGCCCTGCATCGAAGCCGCCCGCTCGGCCAGGCCTTCCAGCAGCCAGGCCTTGAAACCGGGAATCACTGTTTCCACTCTCTTTCCGCAGCGGCCTGGCGGAAATCGATGTCCTCAACCAGTTCCCGCATGACCGCCTCGTCCAGGTGCTCGGTCAGCATCGCCTGACCCGCGGCCTGACGTTGCTTGTCGTAATCCCCCGAAGTCAGCGGACCGTCGTGGTCCACCGCCGCGAGAACCAGTTCCCGGCCGCGCTCCCGGGTCTTCTCCGCTTCCTGCTTCTCCGTCGCCACATCGAACTTCAGGGCGACGGCAACCTTGCGGATGGTTGTTCCCTGAAGCAGCAACGTGCCCAGGGTGACGATCAGAGCGATGGCCTGGATAGCGTCCCTACCTGGGAAATCCGCGCCAGAACGGGTGTGCTCCGGTACCGCGGCGGCCGCGGCCAAGGTAAGGATGCCGCGCATCCCGGTCCAGCCGACCAACACGTCCTCCCGGAAGGTGGTGGCCCCCAAGGGCTGACTGCGACCACGGTGGTGTGCCCACTGCTCTTTACGACGTTCTATCCGCACGGCGGCCCGGGGATCGCGCATCAACTGACGCTGTGCCCACCGCTCGGCCACCGCCCATCGGCCGAAGAGAAGGATCACCCCGAGCATCCGGACCACGACCGCGGCGGCAAGGAGGACGACCCCAGCGATCAGGGCCGCCCGTAGACCCGGCGTCTCGTCCTTCAGATCGTCCAGCACGAACTTCAGCTGAAGCCCGATGTAGGCAAAGACGAAGTTCTCCAGCAGAAAGTCGACGACCTCCCAGACCGGGCCCTCCATCAGCCGGGTCCGGTGCGCCCCCGGGTACTGGTGGCGGGGGTCGAAGGTCAGGTTGCTGCTGGTCATGAAGGCCGCGCCGACCACCGCGAGGATTCCCGACGCGTTCAGTTCCTCGGCCACCAGGTAGGCGGTGAACGGCAGGAGCAGCACGAGAGCGATCTCGAGGATCGGATTGCCCAGGTGCTTGCGCAGGTACAGCGTGACGATGGCCATCACCACGCCGATCACTGCACCCGCGATGGCCGTGTAGAAGAACTCCAGCACGCCCCCGCCGACCGACTTGCCCTCGCCGTTCACGGCCGCGATCGCCAGGCTGAACACGGTCAGCGCGGTCGCGTCGTTGACCAGGCTCTCCCCCGTCAGGATCTGCGTGGCCCGTCGGGGTAAGCCCAGTTCAGCGCCGTGGGAGACGGTGGTGATGGTGTCCGGCGGGGCCAGCACGGCGCCCAGCACGAACGCCGCGGCCAGCCCGATCGACGGCATGATCCAGGACGCGACGAAGCCCAGCGCCGCGGTGGTCAGCAGCACCAGGAAGACGCCGAGGCTGAGGATCGGCCGGAGGTTGGCGCCGAATCCGGAGACCGGGGTGGCCCGGGTCGCCGAGTACAGCAGCGGCGGCACGACCAGCGCCAGGATGAGCTCGCTGTCCAGCTCCAGCCGGGGCACACCGGGGATGAACGAGACCAGCGCCGCGAGCACCACCACGACCAGGCCCGGTTGCAGCCCTCGGCGGCCGGCAATCGCGTAGACCGCGATGCCGGCCCCGACGATCAGGAGGATCTCGACGCCGCTCATGGCGCCATACGGTAGGGGAAGCACCTACCCGTTCAGGTGACGTCCCTGCGTCTGACCAGCAACAGCGCGCCTGCGGCCAGGACAAATAGGTACGCCGTGACGGACAACACGGCGACCGGCCCGGAAAGCACGTCCAGCACCCCCGGGGTGTCCCGGGCCACCGCGTCCGGGCCGATGATCGCGCCGATCAGCGAACCGGCCGCCGTGCCCGGAAGAACGTGGGTAACCGCCTCGACCGGGCCGAGCAGACTGCCCACACCCCGCAGGAGCTGCTCGATCACCAAGGTCCAGACCAGCCCGAGCCCGACCGAGAGCGCCGGACCCCGGGCCACGGTGCCGAGGAAGTACCCGGCCAGTGCCCACATCTCGAGCACCAGCAGGCCACCGCCGAACGCCCGGACCAGCTCGCCCAGGGCCGGCCCTTTCAGGGGCTCGCCCTCAGTCAGCGCGATTACGACCGAGCAGACGGAGAACAGGGCCAGGGTCATCAGCAGCACTCCGACCACGAAGACGGTCAGGGCTGCGAGCGATCCGAGCGTTACGGCCGAACGCGAGGGCCCCAGGGTATAGATGGTCTTCCAGGTGCCGTAGCTGTAGCTGTTTCCGGCAACAATCGCGCCCAGCACCAGCATCAGCGCCCCGCCGAACAGCGGCATGCCCTGCACCAGCACCGAGGGCAGGGCGCGGGGAAGCAGCTCGGCATAGATGTCCGAGAGCTGTTGCCCTTCATTGGAGAAGTTTCCGCCGCCCGTCTTGTAGGTGACGTAATTGAAAACGTAGCCGAACAACAGGGCCAGGAAGAGCCAGGCTCCCAGGGTGACCCAGACGGCGGGCCACTTACGCAGGCGGAGCAGCTCAGCGCGCAGGCTGTTCATTCTTGTAATTCCTTATCCACAGGTTTATTCACAGATTGTGGACGACGGTGGGCACCGTCATCTCGAAGAAGACTTCCTCGAGACTGCGCTCCAGAGGCGCAATTTCGAGCAGATCGAGACCTTCGGCGACCAGGACACGCGCGACCTCGGGGGCCGCGGACGGGGGAAGATCGAGGACGAGTGTGTCCACATCCCCACGGTTTTCCACAACCCGCACGCCGTTGTCCCCAGCCATTCGCCGGGCCACCGCGAGCGCGGTTTCCGGCGGGGTGGCCCGTACCTGCAGCAGCGTCCCGCCCCGAAGTTCTGCGACCGTCGACTCCCGCAGCAAACGTCCGCCGCTGATCACTCCGACCCGGTCACAGATCTCCTGCACCTCGGCCAGCAGATGACTCGAGAGCACGACCGTGGTCCCACCCTGGGCGAGCGCCCCGATCAGCCACCGCATGTCCTGCATCCCGGCCGGGTCGAGGCCGTTCGTCGGCTCGTCTAGCACGATCAGCTCCGGATCCCCGAGCAACGCCGCTGCCACCCCCAGCCGCTGCTTCATGCCCAGGGAGTAGGACTTGAAGGCGTCGTCGCCGCGGCCGGCCAGGTCCACCCGCTCCAGCGCCTGTTCCACCGGCTTGCTCGACAGACCCCGGTACCGGGCCATGACCTGCAGGTTGTCCCTCCCGGAGAGGAACGGGTAGAAGCCCGGGCCCTCGACCAGCGCACCCACCCGCTCGGTCACCTCAGGGTCTCCGGCCGGGCGCCCGAGCACGGTGACCGTGCCGGAGGTGGGTCTGATCAGGCCGAGGGCCATGCGCAGCGTCGTGGTTTTGCCGGCGCCGTTGGGTCCGAGGAATCCATAGACCTCTCCCCGTCGGACCGTCATGGCAACTGAGTCCACCGCCAGACGCGCCTGGTCGCCTTTGCCGTAGCGCTTGGTGAGGTCATTCGTCGCCAGCACCACGGCCGGCTCGCTCCTCGTTCTCGGCTGCTCCGTCATGCCGATCACGCTCCCGCCCGGCGCCCTTCAAGTCGTCCGACCAGGCGCGGCCGATCCGTACGTAGATCTGCGTATGCCCTTGTCGCGCCGAGGCGTACGAAACTGTCGGTGGTCCGACCTAATCTCGGATCATGAGCAATCGAGCCGCTGATCGAGCCGGATCGGCCTCCCGCCCGGGTGCTCGCTACACGCCCCTGGTCTCGGCCGTCCTGCTCATCGGCTCTCTGGGCTCCGCCCACGACAACTCGAACGCGCTGCTTCCCGTCCTGGTGCTCGCCGGCATCGCGGTCACGTGCCTACCGCTGGCGTGGTCCTACCCGCGCGCCGCCCTGCCCATCGCCGGCGCCGCGGTGGGCATCTACTTCGCGCTCAACCTGCCCAACGGCCCACTCTTCGTCATCCTGCCCGGCGTCGCCTTCATCGCTGCCCGCCAAGTGCCCTGGCCCCGGCTCTGGCCCCTGGTCGGCCTGCCACTGCTCCTGTTCTTCGCCGGTCTGACCCTCCGGGTTCTGCTTCACGACGGGGCCGGCTTCGTCACCACCTGGCAAGCAATCGGCGTCACCGCCCTCACCCTGGGCGCGATGCTGGCCGGCGCTCGCCTCACCGAGCGCCAGGAACTTCGTTCTGAACAGGCCAAACGCTCCGCCACCGAAGAGCAACTCCGCATGGCCCAGGGCCTGCACGACGGGGTGGGCCACGGCCTCGCGGTCATCGCCATGCATGCCCAGGTGGCCCTCCACGTCCTGGACAAGACTTCCGTCCCGGCCGCTGACGATGCCCGGCTCCGGCAGAGCCTCGAAGCCATCCGCTCCTCCAGCCAAGACTCCCTGACCGCGCTGCGCCGCGAGCTGGCCGTAATGAGTTCGGGCGCCGCGGCCCGAGCCCCGGCTCCAGGTCTCAGCGACCTACGCCCACTGCTGGACCGGGTGCGCTCGGGCGGGCTCATCGTCGATCTGCCTTCGGACGTGCCCCTGGCTTCTGAGGTGCCGGACGAAGTGGGTCGGGTGGTGTACGCCGTGGTGCAGGAATCGCTGACCAACGTGCTCCGGCACGCCCAGGCCCAGCGGGCGATCGTCACATTCCGGAATTCGGGTGGGCGGTTGACGGTGACGATTGCGGACGATGGGGTCGGGCGGGCGAATCCGGCGGGGCCTTTGGGATCGCTAGGGTTGGCAGGGCCTGCGGGCTCAGGAAAGTTGGCCGGGTTGGCGGAGGCAGTAGGCCCGGCGGGATTGGCGGAGGCAGTAGGCCCGGCGGGATTGGCGGAGGCAGTAGGCCCGGCGGGGTTGGCGGAGGAAGTGGGCCCGGCGGGGTTGACAGGGTTGGCAAGCTCACCGGGCCTGGCAGAGACAGCGGCCTCGGCAAGCTCAGCAGGTTTGTTGTCGGCCTCGGCCGGATCGCCGACCTCGACAGGGTCAGCAGGCCCGACGGGGCCGCCAGGCTCAGCGGTGTCGGCAAGCCCGGCCGGGTTGGCGGGTTCAGTGGGTTCGGCCGGGATAGCCGGTTCAGTAGGTCCAGCCGAGTTGGGAAGCTCAGCGGACTCGGCCGGGTTGGCGGGGGCGGTGGGCTCGGCGGGGGTGGCAGGTTCAGCGGGGTCGGCGGAACCGGTGGCGTCCGTTGGCAGCGGTGGGCGACCGGAGGTGGGTCTTGGAGTGCCGGCTGCGGCTGGATCCGGAGGCCTGGGTATCGCCGGGCTCCGTAATCGGGTGGAAAAGCTGGGCGGCCACCTGGAGACCCCGGCCGTGCCAAGGGGATTCGTGCTGAGTGCGACGCTGCCGGTTGCCACCGTGAGCCCGGCCAGGGGTGAACCCGCCCAGCGGGATCGGGGGGCGCGGTGAACCCGATCCGGGTGGCGCTGATCGACGACCAGCCATTGGTCCGGCTCGGCTTGTCCACGCTGATCGCGACGGAACACGATCTCGCTCTGGCCGGCGAAGCCGAAGACGGGCGATTGGGGCTGGCTCTGATTCGCCGGACCCGGCCCGAGGTCGTCCTCTGCGATATCCGAATGCCCGAACTGGACGGTCTGGGGCTTTTGGGCGAGGTGAATGCGGATCCTGCGCTGGCCGCCGTGCGTATGGTCATGCTGACCACGTTCGAATTGGACGAATATGTCTTTGAGGCGCTCCGGCTCGGGGCGAGCGGGTTTCTTCTGAAAGACGCCTCCCCCGCGAAACTTCTGGAGGCGATCCGGGTAGTGGCCGACGGTGGGTCACTGCTGGCCCCGTCCGTGACCCGGCGGGTAATCGAGGAGTTCGGCGCCGTGCGCCCGCACCGGCCGCATCCCCGGTTGAAGGATCTGACCGAGCGCGAACGGGAAATGGTCTCCTGGGTGGCGACCGGCCGGTCCAATGGCGAAATTGCCGTTCTTCTTCAGATTTCCGCCGATACTGTGCGCACCCACGTCTCCAGGGCCATGGTGAAGCTGCAGGCCCGGGATCGGGCCCAGTTGGTGGTGTTCGCAATCCAGTCCGGACTGGGCCGGTAGCACCCATAAGGGCGACCCTGTAGCTATTCGCCGCAACAATCAGTACCTTCACGGTTCATGTCATTAAGGGCTCGCCTGCGCTACCGGTTCGACAACGTCATGTCCCGGGGCACCGGTGGCCAGATCGCGCTGCTCGCCGTCATCACTTTGGTCCTGGTCGCCATCGCGACCGTCACCGTGGTGATCCTCCAGGTCCGCCCGGAGGACGACAGCGGTAAAGCGGACTCCCTCGGCCAGGTGATCTGGCTGTCCTTGATGCACGCCATGGACCCGGGGATGCTTGGCGGGGACGGCGGAGGCTGGCTCTTTCCGGCGGTCATGCTCGTCCTCACGATCGGCGGGATCTTCGTGGTGTCGGCCCTGATCGGGGTGCTGACCCAGGGATTCGGCGATCGGATGGAGTCGCTGCGGCGCGGCCGGAGCGCGGTCGTCGAGCAGCGGCACACCGTGATCCTCGGCTGGGACCGCAAGATCTTCTCGTTGCTCGGCGAGCTCGCGGAGGCCAACCGGAATCGGCGCGACGCCTGTGTGGTGATCCTCGCCGACCGCGACAAGGTCGAGATGGACACCGAGATCGCCGAGGCGATGGAGGGTTCCAAGCTGCGGATCGTCACCCGCACCGGCAGCCCGATGTCGTTCGCCGACCTGGGCCTGCTCGCGCTCGGGCGCTCCCGCTCGGTCATCGTCCTGGCCCCCGACTACCACCCGGACGGATCTCTGGTCAGCGACAGCGAGGCCGATACCCGAGTGCTGAAGACGCTGCTGGCGATCACCAAGCGGGAGAACGACCAGCCCGGCCACATCGTCGCCGAGATCCAGGACCTGCGGACCGGGCCGGTGGCGCGGATGGTCGCCGGTGATCGGGCCGCCCTGATCCAGGCCAGCACGCTGATCAGCCGGCTCCTGGTGCAGTCGGGCCGCCAGCCGGGCCTGGCCGCCGTCTACAGCGAGCTCCTCGACTTCGCCGGTGTCGAGATCTACGTCGTTGCCCAGCCGGCCCTGACTGGGAAGACGTTCCGGGAGGCCGTGTTCGGCTACCGCACCTCGACCCTGATCGGGGTGCGCACCGAGGCCGGGCAGATCCTGCTGCCGCCGTCGTCCGACTATCGATTCGCGTCGGGCGACCAGGCCATCGTGATCAGCGAGGACGACGACCGGATCGTCCTGGAGCCGAACTCCCTCGAGCCGCCGGTACAGCCGCGGATCGAAGCGGTCGACGACCGGCCGGCCCCGGCCGAACGCACCCTCATCCTCGGCTGCAGCCCTCGCCTGCCGGTGGTCCTGCGGGAGCTGGACGCCTATGCGGTGAACGGGAGCGAGACCTGGATCGTCGGTCAGGGCGACCCGGACGCCATCGTCGCCGACGTCGACGGCCAGCTTCAGCACATGAAGGTCACCGCGCAGACCGGCGACATCACCGACCGGGGGCTGCTGGAGTCGCTCGGGGTGACCGGCTTCGACCACATCCTGATCCTCTCCGAGAGCGAGGGCCGCAACCAGGAGATGGCCGACGCCCGCACCACGGTCTGTCTGCTGCACCTGCGCGACATCGGCCGCCAGCTCGGCGGCCGGGTGCGGGTGACCAGCGAGATCCTCGACATCCAGAGCCGCAACCTGGCCTCGGTGGGCGAGCCGGACGACTTCATCGTCAGCAACATGCTGGTCTCCCTGATGGTCGCCCAGGTGTCCGAGAGCCCCTATCTGATCGACGTCTTTGAGGAACTCTTCACGGCCGAGGGCCACGAGATCTATCTGAAGCCCGCCGACCTCTACGTCACCGCCGAAGAGGCCGAATTCTCCGCGGTCTGTGCCGCCGCGCTGCAGCGGGGCGAGGTGGCGATCGGTTACCAACTGGCCGCCCAGTCCCACGACCCCAGCGCCTTCGGCATCGCCATCAACCCGGACAAGCGCACCCCGGTGCGGCTGGGGAGCGAGGACCGGGTGATCGTGCTCGCCGAGAACTAGTCCCATCTGGGGGCGCGGACGGGTCACCGCCCCGGGGTTTGAGAGACTGGCCAGCGTGAGCCAGCGCTTCTACTCCGCCTACCACCAGGGTTTCCTCCGCGTCGCGGCGTGCACCATGCGCACCACGATCGTCGACCCGGACGCCAACGCCGAGTCTGTGCTGCGGATCGCCCGAGACTGCCATGACGACGGGGTGGGGTTGGCGGTCTTCCCCGAGCTGACCCTCGTCGGGTACTCGATCGAGGATCTGCTGCTCAACGAGACGGTTCTGGCGGAGGCCGAGAAGGCCCTACGGAAGGTGATCGAGGGCTCCGCCGGGCTCACGCCCGTCCTGCTCGTCGGTCTGCCGGTGCGCTTCCGCAACCGCCTCCACAACGTGGCGGCCGTGGTGCACGACGGACGACTGCTCGGCGTCGCGCCGAAGTCGTACCTTCCGAACTATCGCGAGTTCTATGAGGCCCGCCAGATCTCCTCCGGGCGGGAGGTCAGCGGCGAGACCATCGTGCTGGCCGGCGCCGAGGTGCCGTTCGGCAACGACCTGCTGTTCGCCGCGACCGATGTGCCCGGCTTCGTGCTGCACGTGGAGATCTGCGAGGACATGTGGGTGCCGGTGCCGCCAAGCGCCCTGGCCGCCCTGGCCGGGGCGACTGTACTCACCAACATGTCCGGCAGCCCGATCACCATCGGCCGCGCCGAGGACCGCAAGCTGTTGTGCCGCTCGGCCTCGTCCCGCTGCCTGGCGGCCTATGTGTACGCGGCCGCGGGTGAGGGTGAGTCCAGCACGGACCTGTCCTGGGACGGGCAGACCATGGTCTACGAGAACGGTGTGCTGCTGGCCGAGGGCGAGCGGTTCCCAACCGGAGACCGACGCACGATCGCCGACGTCGACCTGGACCTGCTGCGGGCCGAGCGGCTACGGATGGGGTCGTTCGACGACAATCGGGAGCATCACCGTCCCGCCCACCGAACGGTCGATTTCGAGCTGAAGCCGCCGACCGGAGACATCGGCCTGCGGCGTGAGGTGGAGCGGTTCCCGTTCGTCCCGGCCGACGAGACCCGGCTCGAGCTGGACTGTTACGAGGCCTACAACATCCAGGTCTCGGCCCTGCGGCAGCGGATGCGGGCGATCGGGCAGCCGAAGATCGTGATCGGGGTCTCGGGCGGGCTGGACTCCACCCACGCCCTGATCGTGGCGGCCAAGGCAATGGATGACGAGAACCGGCCCCGCACCGACATTCTCGCCTTCACCCTGCCGGGCTTCGCCACCAGCGACCGCACCAAGAACCAGGCCATCGGCCTGGCCCGGTCCCTCGGCGTGACGTTCGAGGAGATCGACATGAAGCCGGCCTCCGAGTTGCTGCTCAAGGACCTCGGCCACCCGTTCGCGGGGGGCGAGCCGGTGTACGACATCACCTTCGAGAACGTCCAGGCCGGCCTGCGCACCGACTACCTGTTCCGGCTGGCGAACCAGCGCGGTGGCATCGTGCTCGGCACCGGCGATCTGTCCGAACTGGCGCTGGGCTGGTCCACCTACGGGGTGGGCGACCAGATGTCGCACTACAACGTCAACGGTGGAGTTCCGAAGACGCTGATGCAGCACCTGATTCGCTGGGTCATCTCGTCCGGGCAGTTCGACGAAGAGGTGGGAAAGCTGCTGAACGACGTGGTCGGTGGGGAGATCAGCCCGGAACTGGTACCGGTCGGCGAAGACGGCCTGACCCAGAGCACCGAGGCCAAGGTCGGGCCCTACTCGTTGCAGGACTTCTCACTGTTCTACACGCTGCGGCACGGATTCCGACCCTCGAAGATCGCCTTCCTCGCGCTGCACGCCTGGTCCGACGCGGACAAGGGCGACTGGCCGCCGCACTTCCCCCCGGACAGCCGGATTGCCTTCGACTTGCCGGAGATCCGGCGCTGGCTACTGGTCTTCACCCAACGGTTCTTCGCGTTCAGTCAGTTCAAGCGTTCGGCCATGCCCAACGGCCCGAAAGTCACGGCCGGTGGCTCGCTCTCGCCGCGCGGCGACTGGCGGGCACCGTCGGATGCTTCGGCGCGGATCTGGCTGGAGGAGATCGGGCGCGAGGTGCCCGAGGCCTAGACTGGTGAAGAGCCCTGCTGATCGCAGGGCCCTTCACCTTGCCGGGGAGGTTACTGCATGACGAACTCGGTGAAGTAGACGTCGTAGACGTCCGGCTGGACCGTGAGGGCGGCGGCCCGCTTCTCCGCCTGAGCGGCGCTCAGGTCCTCGGTCTCCTTCACCTTGCCGCCGCTGGCGGCCTCGTTCTCCTTCACGATCTCTTCCTCGGTGAGCTTGCCCTCGGGGATGTAGGCCAGCTTGATCCGGGCCACCAGTTCGGCCTTGGCCGTGGCCCGGCCCTCAGCCGACGAGAGCTCCTTCACGGTCATGTTGCTGTACACATTGATCACTTCGTTCAGCGCCTTGGAGCCGTCCGTCTCGCTGGCCGAAGCGGTCGGCTGCAGGGCGAGACCGACCTTCAGGTAGTGGGCGCCGTCCAGGTTCACCGTGATCGAGTTGTCCAGCGGCACGACCGCCCCGGGCTTGGGCGCGGGTAACGCCGCCGCCGCGCCGGAGCTGTTGTCCTTCGGCTTCAGCACCAGGAAGTAGGCGGCCGCGAGTACCAGGACGATGACGGGCAGAGCGATGATGATGATCTTCTTCCGACCCCCACCCTTGGCATCGCCGTCAGCCTCCTTCTCGTCTTCCTTGGCCATGGTTGTCTCCCTCGTGTGGTCAGTTGTCGGTGCTCGAGCTGCTGGAGCTGTTGCCGAGGTTGTCGATGGCGCGGCCGGCCGAGTCGTCGACCCGGGCCAGCACGACGATCTCGACGCGCCGGTTCAGTACCACCGATCGCGGATTGCTGACCGGGACCCGGGGTTCGGTGTCGCCGTAACCGGTGAAACTCATGCGGCCGTAGGGAATGGCATCGCTGTCGTGCATGTAGGTCAGCACGTTCGAGGCCCGGAGACCGGAAAGCTCCCAGTTGTTGGCGAACTGGGCGGTGTGGATCGGGATGTTGTTGGTGTGACCGTCGACGCTGAGGTTGTTCGGCAGGGCGCGCAGGGTCGGACCGAGGGCCCGGAGAATCCGCTCACCCCGGGGCTGCAGCACGGCGCTGCCACTGTCGAAGAGCACGTTGTCGGTGGCGATGGTGACCACCAGGCCGCGCTCGTCGAACCGGAAGGTCGCACCGTTCTTCAGGCCGGCCTTCTGCAGGGCCTTCTGCAGATCCTTCTGGGCCTTCTTGAGGTTGTTCACCTCGCCCTTGACCTGAGCCTCCTGCTGCTGCTTGGCGAGATTGGCGACCGCCTGCGGATTCACCGAACCCTGAGCTCCACTTGATCCGGAAGTTCCGTCCGTCGTGGACTTTCCGGAGGATCCGGCGACGTTCGGATCGTCGGGAGCAACCGCGCCACCCGCGTCGAGCAGCGAACTGCCGCCCTCCAGGATCTGCGCCGGTGCCCCGAAACCCGTGGCCAGGCCGGTCTTCAGCTCGGCGAACTTCTTCTCGTCGACCTGACTGATCGCGAACAGCACGATGAAGAGCACCATCAGCAGGGTCATCATGTCGGCGTAGCTGACCAGCCAGCGTTCGTGATTCTCGTGTTCCTCGT
The DNA here is from genome assembly GCA_000719025.1 of Kineosporia aurantiaca JCM 3230. Taxonomy (GTDB): domain Bacteria; phylum Actinomycetota; class Actinomycetes; order Actinomycetales; family Kineosporiaceae; genus Kineosporia; species Kineosporia aurantiaca. The sequence goes on along the minus strand of JODP01000003.1, from coordinate 486,330 downwards.
GCTCCTCCTCGTGGCCGCGGCGCTTTCCGCCACCTCCGCCACTCATCAGGCCGCCTCGCTAACTACCTTGGGGCCCGCGGGCGTCATCTTGGAGCGCAGCTTGGTCGCCACGACCCGCGGGTTGGAGCCGGCCTGGATCGCCAGCACCCCGTCGATCACCAGTTCCATCTTGGCCGCCTCGAGGGCGGTCAGGTACTTGATCCGCTTTCCCCAGGGCAGGAACATCACGTTGGCCGACATGACACCCCACAGGGTGGCGACGAAGGCCGAGGCGATCAGGTGGCCGAGTTCGTCCGGGTTGCTGAGGTTCTCGAGCACGTGGATCAGACCGATGACGGTACCGACGATACCGATGGTGGGGGCGTAACCACCCGCGTCGGTCCAGAAGGCGGCGCCCACCGCGGCCGAGGCCTTCTTGGCCCGGACCTCGGCCATCAGGATGTCGTAGAGGTCGTCCGGGTCGGTGCCGTCCACCGCCATCTGCAGGCCCCGCTGCATGAACGGGTCCTCGATCTCGTCCATCTCGGACTCCAGCGAGAGAAGTCCCTCGCGCCGCGCCTTCTCGGCCATCTTGACCAGCGGGGCGACGATCTCCTCGTTGCTCGGCGGCTTGGCGGTGAACGAGTACACCAGCCACTTGAACCCGCTCAGCATCGCCGAAACCGTGCCACTGCCCAGACAGGCGCCGAGGCTACCGAGGATGACCAGGAGGATCGGCGGGATCAGGAAGATGGCCATCGGGCTGGAGCCCTCGAGGATCATCGAGGTGAAGATCGCGCCCATGGCCAGGACGACGCCGATGATTGCAGCCAGATCCATGCGTCAGACCTCCCGGGACGGCAGCCGCAGGACCCGGCCGAAAGTTGAGTCTTGAGCGGTGCGGTCGGCCATCGAGGCGTCGTCGACCTCGTCCGGCGGCGCGACGTCGTTGCCGTAGCGGGCGAGGGTGATCGCCTCCGCCGCGACCGAGGCACGCCAGGTGCGAACCAGCTCGACGATCCGTGGCAACGGCTCCTCGATGACCAGCTTGTGGCCGTCGACGAGCGTGATGACGGTGTCGGGGGTCGCCTCGGCGCGCTCAATCAGGTCGGGGTTCACCGCAATGGCTATCCCGTTACCCAGTCGGGTCACAATGATCACGCGAAGATCCATCCTTGGCAGTTGTGGGGCCCGTCCATTGGCCTCGTGTAATTCGGTCGGCATCGCAGCCGGGGGATTGAGACATTCGGGCGCAGCCTGCTCCGGTCGGGTTACAGGACCGGGCCGCAGCTCACGGATGGTGCCCCGGCTGGGGCGAAATCGTCCTTTCCGCGCGGTTACCCACCGCCGATCGGGTGAGCCGCCGAAAGAGCCGGAACCGCGGGGGCACACACAGAGGGCCACCGGCCGCCCCTGGCGACCGGTGACCCTCAGGCTGAGGCCGAACCTCCTACCGCTTGATGTTGACCAGCTCCTGGAGGATGTCGTCGCTGGTGGTGATCACCTTCGAGTTCGCCTGGAAACCGCGCTGGGCGATGATCATGTTGGTGAACTCGGCCGCCAGGTCGACGTTCGACATCTCCAGCGCGCCACCGGTGATCGTGCCGTGGCCACCGGCGCCGGGGATCCCGATCTCCGGCAGGCCGGAGTTCGCGGTGTCCCGGTAGACGCTGTTGCCCTGTTTCTCCAGCCCGTTCACGTTGTTGAACGTGGCCAGGGCGAGCTGACCGAGGGCCTGCTTCTGGCTGTTGCTGAAGATACCGGTGATGATGCCGTCGGTACCGATCTGGAACTCCCGCAGCGTGCCGGCGGCGTATCCGTCCACCGTCTTCGGGGTCGGCGAGCTGAGCCCGGCGTACCCGGTGAGCTGCCTGAGGTCCAGATCCATGCTGACGCCGTTCACGGTGAAGGTGATCGGGTTCGTGGAGGAAGCCGGATCGAACTGACCAGAGGCGTCGAATCCGACGTTCCCCGTGGCCAGCACCGTGGTCTTGTCCGCCGGGTCGAGCACGTTGATGGTGTACGTGCCGTCCGGCGGGTCGGCGGGCACGTACTGGATCGGTACCGCGTAGGCGGCACCACCCTGGTCGTAGACGGTCGGGGTGTTGGTCAGCGTCCTGGTCCCGGTCGGGTCCAGGTTGCCGCCGACCGCCACCGTGGTGGTGGCCTTGCCCGGAATGCTCAGGCCGGCCTGGAGCTGGAGCTTCGAGAGCTGACCGTAGGCGCTGATCACACCGTTGGTGGCCGCGTAACCCTGGACGTAGGCGCCGTCCGGGTTCACCAGGTAACCGTCGTTGTCCAGAGTGAACGCACCGGCCCGCGAATACACCTGCTGACCACCGGCATCCAGGACGAAGAAGCCGTCCCCGTTGACCATGATGTCGGTCGCCTTGTTGGTGATCTGGGTCGACCCCTGCTCGAAGTTCTGCTGCACGGCCGCCAGCTTCACCCCCAGCCCGATCTGGGTCGGGTCCAGACCACCGCTGGTGTCGGTCGAGGCACCGGCCGGCCGCAGCAACTGGCTCAGGGTGTCCTCGAAAACCGTGTTCGAGGATTTGAAGCCGGTGGTGTTGACGTTGGCGATGTTGTTGCTCACCACGTCCAGCATCTGTTGATGGGCTTTCAGGCCGCTAATACCTGAGAAGAGAGAACGGAGCATGCCGGACCTCCTGGTTCGGTCATCACTGCGGTCGGCATCCGTGCCGGAGGATCCGTGCACCTCATGTGCGCGGAGTTCGGGGGCGGGACGCGGATCAGGTCGTCCCGGTGTCGTCGGTCTTCTGGGTGGGATCCTCGGAGGCAGCCGGGTCCGCGCCCGCCGCCGGCTCCTTCGGGATCGTGCTGCCGACGACCTTGACGCTGGTCAGATCGGTCAGCGGCACCTTGGTCTTGCTGTCGACCACCAGCTGGGGGGTGCCGTCCACCACCGTGATGCCGGTGACCGTGCCGCTGCCGGCCTTGTCCCCGACGCCGTACTCCACGCTCGCCCCGATCATGCCCAGGGCGGACTGCATCTGATTGGTGGTGAGCATGCTGTTGGTGGCGTCCACCATGTCGCCCAGCTTCTCCACCTGGGTGAACTGCGCCATCTGGGACAGGTACTGGGTGGAGTCGGTCGGGTTCATCGGGTCCTGGTACTTCATCTGGGCCAGAAGAAGTTTCAGGAACATGTCCTTGTCGGACATGGTGCTGTTGGTGGCGCGGGAGACGGTTTCGTCACCGGTCGTGGTGGCCGGAGTGTTGGTGTAGTCGGCCAGGTTGCCGGTAGGCCCCTGGGTCACACCGGTTGTGGGCGTGGTCATCTGCACTCATCCCTTTCGATGCGGGGATCAGATCAGGACGTCGAGGTCGTTGTCGGCCGAGACGCCCCGGGTGGTCGGGGTCGAGGGTGCTGCCGCGGAGACCGCGGGAACTCCGGAGGAGTTGCCGCCCGAGGAGTAGTTCGGCCGGCTGTCGGCCGAGGATCCGCCCCCGCCGGTCATCGACGCACCCGTGTCCATGCTCTGCTGCATGGAGACATCGCCCAGGTTCAGCCCGGCCTGGGACATCTGGTCGCGCAGGTCGTTCAGTCCGGCCTGCAGCTGGGTCAGGGCGGCCGGGGCGGCGATCAGGCTGAGCTGGACGTCGCCCCGGTTCACGTTCAGCGTGACCGTGACATCGCCGAGGTCCTTCGGCGAAAGGTGGATCACGGCGCGGTGATTGCCGTCCCGGACGCTGCGGAGCTGGGCGGCCAGTTGCTGACCGACCTGCTCGGCGACGCTCTCACCGGCGGCCGTGCTGTAGCCGGAGCCGGTCACCGCGTTCGGCTGGTCAGGCTGCTGGGTCTGCTGAACCTGGCCCATCAGACTGCTGAAGGCGTCGGGGGCAGGGATGGACTGCGACTGGTCCGCCGAGCCGGTGCTGCTCTTGACGCCGCCGGTGCCGGCACTGTTCTGGGCGTCCGACTCGTCGCCGCCACTGTCGGCCAATGCCCCGGCGGCCCCCGCCGCCTGGGCCGATCCTGCGGCCCCGGAACCCGCGGCCCCCGCAACTCCGGAATCAGCGTCCTGCCCGGCGGCCCAGTCGGAGCCGCTCATCCACTGACCGTCGACCATGATCTTGTAGGGAACGTACGAGCTCATCGCGGCCTGGGCGTCGGCATCGAGGGTAGCGCTCGCGCCGGTATCGGTTCCGGTCGTCTGGCCCACGGCCGGAGTGCTGGTCTGGTCCGAGGACGATGCGCCGGTCTGGGTGATGCCCGCGGCCGCCGCCCCGGCAACCTGCGAAGCCGCGTCCGCAGCGGAGCCGCTGGGGGTGGTTGCACCGGCCGAACCAGCCGAACCCACGGAACCGGAGGTTCCGGTGGTCGTGGTGATGGAAGCGCCGTCCGGCAGACCGGCGAGCGCACCCTGACCCGTAGCGTCCGCGGATCCAGTGGCTCCACCGCCCACCGTACCCGCAGCACCGGTGGTACCGGTCAGTCCCTTCACCCCGCTGGCCGAATCCACCGCGGTATCGGTGTTCAGCCCCAGAAGCGCGGCCAGGACGGCGTTCTGCTCCTTGCTGAGAGCAGCCACCGCATCGGCGTTCAGGCCGGTCCCGGCCGCTCCGGAGGTCTGGGCCGCCTTGTCGAGGGAAAGCTCGATCGACAAACGGGTGTGGATCCCGTCCGGGCCGGACGTGGTCTCCACCGACGTCACCGTGGGCAGCTTGGTCCCGGTGCCGGAGGCCTGGTCCCCGCCGGCCATCGCCTCGGCGATCTTCTTGGCCGTCGCGGCCTCGGCGGCCAGAACCTCAGCCAGCGAAGACATCTGGGCAGCCGCGTCGACCTTGGTCTTCGTGGTGGCGGCCACCCCGGACTGCTCCGCCGGGTCGGAGTCGGTGTCGACGGCCGGGGTGTCCTTCACCGCGTGGTAGGTCTGCTCGGCCCCGAGATCGATCTGGGCGCCCTGCTCACCGGTCTTCAGGATGGACTTGGCCAGAGCAGCCTTTTGCGAGGCGGCCCGCTCGGCGGCCTTCTTGTCGGCCGCCCGCTTGTCGGCGTCCCGCTCCTCCGCCACCTCGTCGGCCTGCTGCCGCTCGGTCGCGGTCCGGCGCCGGGCGGCGTCCTGGGCAGCCCGCTCGGAAGCGTTCTGCCGCTGGAGGGCCCGCTGACTGTTGGACTGGTTCTGCGCGTCGGAAAGCTGCTTCTCGAACTGCAGGCCGCGTTCGGCCGACACCGAGGTGTCGTTGCGGAAGGCCGGCCGGTTGGTGGCCGGGTTGAGCAGTGCTTCGATCGAACTCTGCACGTTGGACGTGGTCATCGTAGTTGCCCCCAAGCTTTCTGCACTCGTCGGACGTAGTTCTCGGTTTCGGTATAGGGCGGTACTCCGTCGTACTTCCGGACCGCTCCGGGTCCGGCGTTGTAGGCGGCCAGGGCCAGATCGACCCGGCCGAAGGTGCGCAGATGGTCCGAGAGCAGCCGGGCCGCACCGTCCACCGCCTGCCGCGCGACCATCGGGTCCACGCCGAGCTCGCGGGCGGTGCCGGGCATGATCTGCATCAGCCCGAGGGCACCGGCCGGGCTCCGGGCCGAGGCGTTGTAGTTGCTCTCCGTCTTGGCCACCGCCGACAGCAGCGCCGGGTCGAGGCCGTACTTCTTCCCGGCCGCCTCGAAAAGGTTGGCGTACGGGGTGGATCCGAGGGAGGACGAACCGGTCAGCTTGGCCAGGGTGTCCGCCACCGCGCTGTCCCCGGCGGAGGAGGAAGGATCATTGAGAACCCGGCGGATCTGGCTCGGCGTCTCGTAGACCTTCCGGATCTGGACCACGTCCCCGGCCTTGGGCGCGTCGATCATTTTCCCGTCGCCCAGGTAGATCCCGACGTGATGCACCGGTGAGCCGAAGAACACCAGATCGCCGGGTTTGGCGGCGGCCATCGAGGAGACCTTGGTGCCGGTGGTGGCCTGGGCGGAACTGGTGCGGGGTAGGTCCACCCCGAGCTGGCCGTACACCAGTTTGGTGAAACCAGAACAATCCAGGCCGGTTTCCGGGTCGTTGCCACCCCACTTGTAGGTTACCCCAAGGTACTGCTTGGCGATCGAGATCGCCCGGTCGGCCAGGCTTCCGCCGGACTTCGAGGTGGACGAACCCGTACCGGGGGTCCCGCCGTTCACCTGGTCGAGCAGGTCGTCGAAGTCGGTCGAACCGGACGTCGAGGTGCTCGCGGGGGTCTCGGTCGCGGTCGTCGTCGCCTGCACCGGGGCCGGGTTGATCAGCGTCTGGATCTGGCTGATCCGGCTGAGCACGGCGCTGAGCCCGTCGGTCATCGCGAACTCCCTTCAGTCGTCGGGTGCACAGGAGAAGCGGCGGTCGGCATCCGGCGGCCGGAGCCGGCACGTTCGTCCAGCTCGCGCTGCTCGGCCCGCATCAGCATCTCGGCCCGCTCCTTGCGGTATCGGTCGTGCAGCGCGGCCACGGCGTGCACCTCGGCCCGGGCCTGCAGCCAGATCTCCCGGTGCTCGGCCAGTTTCGCCAGCAGCTGGGTCAGTTCGTGGTCAACCTCGGCCAGGTCGCCGCGCAGCCGGAACCGGTAGATCGACTCCAGTTCCAGCTCGTGCGGGGTGTTGTCGCCGTGCCGCTGGGCCCTCAGCCGTTCCAGCACGTCGTCCCGCCGGGCCTGCGCCTGGCGGACCTCGGTCTGGACCGCGTGCAGGGCCGTGGCGGCCTCCTCGAGACGCTTCTCCCGGAGCCGTTCCACGGTCGCCAGCCGGAACCCCTTCTTGCTCATCGCCGCACCTGCAGCAGATCAGCCAGGTCGGACCAGGACTGCTCGACCGGGATGGCCTCGTCGGGCCGCTGCCGGAGGAAGGTGTCGATGGCCGGGCGTAGCCGGATCGCCGCATCGGCCACCGGGTCGCTGCCGCTCACGTAGGCGCCCACCTCGACCAGTTCGCGCACGTCCCGCCAGGACGCCATCAGCTGGCGCAGGGTGAGCGCGAGCTGGCGTTCGCCCTCGCTGAGGATCGCCCGCTCGACCCGGGAGACCGACTCCAGCACGTCGATGCTGGGGAAGTGACCGGCGGTGGCCAGATCGCGGGAAAGCACGACGTGACCGTCGAGAATGCCTCGGACGGTGTCGCCGATCGGGTCCTGCAGATCGTCGCCCTCGACCAGCACGGTGTAAAGGGCGGTGATGGAGCCGTTCTGGCCCGGGCCGGATCGCTCCAGCAGCCGGGGCAGCATGGCGAACACACTGGCCGGATAGCCGCGGGTGGCCGGGGGCTCGCCGGCGGCCAGCGCGACCTCGCGCTGGGCCATCGCGGTCCGGGTCACCGAGTCGACCACCAGCAGGACGTCCTCGCCCTGGTCGCGGAACCACTCGGCGATCCGGGTGGCGGTGAACGCGGCGGTGACCCGCAGCAGGGCCGGGTCGTCGGCGGTGGCGACCACCAGCACGGTTCGGCTGCGAGCTTCCGCGTCCAGCGTGTCCTCGATGAATTCCCGCACCTCACGGCCACGTTCGCCGACCAGCGCGACGACCCGGACCGGGGCGACGGTGCCCCGCACGGCCATGCCCAGCAGCGTCGACTTACCTACGCCGGACCCGGCCATGATGCCGACCCGCTGACCGGCCCCGACCGGGATCAGCGTGTCGATCGCCCGCACCCCGGTCGGCAGCGCGTCCTCCACCCGTCGGCGCAGCAGCGGGTTGGGGGCCGAGTTCTCCACCGGAACCAGCTCGACACCGCTCGGTTTCGGCTTGCCGTCGATCGGACGCCCGAGCGGGTCGATGATCCGGTTCATCATTCCGTACCCGGCCGGCACCCGAAGCTGGTCACCGGTCCGCCGCACCGGGTTGCCGGCCGCCACTCCGGCGGTGGCCCCCAGCGGCATCGCGGTCACACCGTCGCGGTGGACGGCGATCACCTGGGCCGGGAGTTCGCCGGCGGCGGTCTCGATGGTGAGGAGCTCGTTGACGGCGGCGGACAGTCCCTGCACCCCGATGCCCAGGCCGACCACCTCGTTGACCCGGCCTTCCGGTTGCGGCGCAGCCGCTTGCGCGGCCGAACCGAGCCGGTCGCGCAGCTGCTGAGCGAGCGGGGAGGTCACGAACGCAGCACCTCCTCGGCCGCGGCGAGCGCGGCCGGGAGGTCCTGCCGCAGACGCTGCGTCGGGGTGAGCACGGTGACGTTGCCCGGCGCCAGCGCCGGGTCGGCCACGACGGTGACCCCTTCGGCCACCTCGTCCTTCAGCAGTTCGGCGTCGTCCGGGCTGAGGTGCACCAGGGTCTCGCCGGACGCCGCCACGTGTTGCAGGGCGGCCCGGACGCCCAGGGTGACCTGGTCGTCCGTCGACCGCAGTTCCCGGCCCAGGGCGGCCTGGGCGATCCGGAGCGCGCCGTCGGTCAGCACGTCGGCGACCTCGTCCCACTCCGGCAACCGGGCCTCCTGCACCTCCCGGGCGGCGTTGCGCAGGGACTCCAGCAGGTGCTGGGCCTCCTCGGTGATCTGCGCCCGCAGCCGCTGGTTCTCCTGCTGCTGGGCCGCCCGGGCGCGGGCGCTCTCCTCGGTCGCCGCCTGCCGGCCCTGGGCCCAGCCGGCCAGGTAACCCTGGGCCTGGGCCTCCTCCCGGGCCCGGGCGGCCGCGACCCGGACCATCTCCTCCAGGCGCGGATCGCTGTACTGCGGCTCCACCTGGCCGCGGTGCAGCGGCCGGTCCAGGTTGGCCGGCCGCACCGAGGCCGAGGCCTCGTCCGCGGTGAGCACCGGGCTCTTGAGCGCCATCACTCCACCATCGCTTCGGCGTCGCCGCGCTGGATCAGGATCTGACCGGTCTGCTCCAGGTTCCGGATCTCCTGGACCACCTTGGCCTGGGCCTCCTCGACCTGCTTGATCCGGACGGCACCGAGCAGGTCGATCTCCTCGACCAGGTTCTCGGCCGCGCGGCTGGACAGGTTCTTGGTGATCTTCTCCTTGACCATCGGGCTGACCCCCTTGAGGGCCAGGGCCAGGTCGGCGCTCTCGACGTTGCGCAGCACCAGCTGGATCGCCTTGTCGTCCAGGGTGAGGATGTCCTCGAAGATGAACATCTGGGCGCGGACGGTCTCGGCCAGGGCCGGGTCGACCGCCTCCAGACCCTCGAGGATCATCTTCTCCGTCGATCGGTCGGCCCGGTTGATGATCGCGACCAGCGGCTCCACCCCACCCACCGAGGACATCTCCTGGGGGCCGAGCACGGTCGTCATCCGGCGCTCCAGTTCCCTTTCCACCAGCCGGATCACGTCCGGGCTGGCCGGCTCCATCGAGGCGATCCGGAACGCCACCTTGGCCTGCAGGTTCTGCGGCAGGCCGGAGAGCACCACCGCCGACTGCTGCGGGGCCAGGTGGGCCAGCACCAGGGCGATGGTCTGCGGGTGCTCATCGGCCAGGAAGGAGAGCAGCTGCCGGGCGTCGGCCTTGCGGATGCTCTCGAACGGCATCTCGGCCAGGGAGGCGCCGAGGCGCTCCATGATCTCCTCGGCCCGGTCGCTGCCCAGACTCTGGGCCAGCAGCTGCCGGGCCAGGTCCATACCGCCGCGGGAACCGGACTGGGCGGCCAGGTTGTCGTGCGCCTCGGACAACACCGCCTCGGCGTCGATCGCGCTGACCTCCTTGAGGCGCACGATCTCGCCGGTGAGCTCCTCGACGAGGTCCTCCGGCAGCAACCCCATGATCCGCGCCGCCTTCTCCTGGCCCAGCTGGACCAGGAAGATGGCGGCCTTGCGGATACCCGGGATCACCTGATTCGAGGTTGCGACTGACATCAGCTGCTACTTCCGTTCTGCCAACCAGCCCTGGAGCATCGCGGCGACGTCGTCGGGCTGGTTGTCGACCATGGCGGAGACCTCGTCGCGCATCCGGTCGCGGGACAGGTCCGCCTCCTGGGCCAGGGCGAGCTGCTGGTTGCCGCCGATGCCCTGCTGCTGCATCACGTAGCCCTCGGGCAGGTCCGAGGCGGTGGCCTCGATCCGGGCCTCCTCCTCTTCCTGCAGCCGCTTCTTGCGCCGGCGCAGGAAGATGATCACCGCGATGATCACCAGGAGGGCCAGGCCGACCTGCTTGGCCAGGCTCAGGTAGCTCGCGGTGCGCTCGGCACTGGCCTGGGCGTCCAGCGCCTTCTTGGCCGCGTCGGCCGCCGTGGTGTCGAACGGCAGCACGCTCACGTTCACCGCGTCACCGCGCTTGGTGTCCAGGCCGAGGGCGCTGGAGACCAGCTGGGAGGCGACGGCGGGCGAGAGCGACCCGGCGGTCTTCTGGTTCAGGACCACGGCCACGGTCATCCTCTCCACCTTCCCCGGGGCCGCCTTGACCTGGGCCACGCTGGTGTTGACCGCGTTGTTCACGGTCGCCTGCTGCCGCAGGTAACTGCCGTTGCCGCTGGGTGAGGCGAGCGGGGTGGGGAACTGGGTCCCGAGCAGCCCGCCGGCGTTCGTCCCGTTGCCGTTGTACTGCTCGGTCACGTTGGCCTCGCTCAGCGGCGGCGGAGTCGGGGTGGTCTGGGAGTAGGACCGGGTCGTGGTGTTCTGGTCGTCGAAGTTCAGCGTCGCGTTCACCTGAACCTTCGAGTTGTTCTGACCCACCACGGCGTTCAGCACGTTCTCGACGGACTGGTTCATCCGGCTCTCGAAAGCCGCCGTCTGCGAGTCGGTCTGGCTGGCGTCGTTGGCGGCCGCACCGGCCCCGCCCCCGGAACCGGAGAGCAGGTCGCCGTTCTGGTCCGAGACCGTCACGTCGTCCGGGCTCATGTTCGGCACCGACCCGGCGACCAAGTGGGTGATCGACTGCACCTGGTTGTCAGAAAGATCAGTTCCGGCCGATAGTTTGAGCAGGACGGACGCGGTCGGGGTGTCCTTGTCCTCGGAGAACACGCTGGGCTCGGGGATGGCGAGCTGGACCACCGCGTTGTCCACGCCGTCCATCGCCTCCAGGGTGTTCGCCAGTTCGCCGGACAGCGCCCGCTGGTAGGCGACGTTCTGCTGGAAGTCGGTGGCGGTGATGCCCTGCTTGTCGAGCAGCGACCAGCCTTCCGAGGTGCCGTCGGCGGCGCCGGTCAGGCCGGCCGCGGCGAGCTTGATCCGTTCGGCGTCCACCTGGTCCTTGGGCACCAGGATGGTGGTGCCGTTGGAGGCCAGCTTGTACGAGACGCCGTCGGTGTTGAGCTGGTCGGTGATCGCGCTGGCGTCCTCGCCGGACAGGCCGCCGTACAACGGCGTCCACTCCGGCTGGGAGAAGTACTTGGTGACGGCATAGGCGCCAAGCAGCAGGCCGAGCACGGCCACGATCACCACCGCGCGCTGGCCGGCGGTGAAACCGCTGGCGAACGTGCGCGCGCGGGTGGTGACCGCCTTGGCGTTGAACTGGGGGCTCAAAGCTGCATCCCGATGATCTGCTGGAACGACTCAAGTGCCTTGTTGCGCAAGGTCGTGGTCAGCTCGACCGCGGTCTGCGCCTCGGTGGCGGCGATCACGTAGTCGTGGACGTCGTTGAGGTCGCCGGTGGCGGCCCCAATCGCCTTGGTCTGGGCAGTGGTGTCCAGGTCCTCGACCTGCTGCAGGCCCTTGCCGAGAGCGCTGGTGAAGGAGTCCCCGCGGGTCGCGGCGGCCGAGGCGGCGGTGCCGCCGTCCAGCCCCGGGATCGTGATGTCCTCGAGGCTGCCGACGTCGGAAGCCCCCAGCCCGGCGGACATCTGGCTGTAGAGATTGGCGGCCGAGGTCATCGCGGTCGGATCGGCCACGCCCACGGCGCTGACAGAGGGAACGGTCATCTCAGCCACGTCCCATCTGGATCGCGGCCTGGTAGGCGGCCCGGACCCGGTCCAGGTTGGCGGTGTTCGCCTGGTACCCGCGCTCGGCCATGATCATCTGGGTCATCTGGTCGCCCAGGTCGATGTCCGGCTGCCGCACGTAACCCTCGGCGTCGGCGTAGGGGTGCTCGGGGTCGTAGACCAGCCGGCCCTCGGAATCGCCGAGCTCCACCCCGGCGACCCGCACGCCCGAGCCCACGCCACCGTTCTCCACCGACTGCGCGACCACGTAGCGGGCCTGGAAGGCCTTCTCGTTGCTGGGGCGCACGGTGTTGACGTTCGCGATGTTGTCCGAGATGGCGTCCATCCAGTTCTGGTGGACGTACATCCCGCTTCCGGAGATGTCGAGTGCTTGAAACATGTCAGTTGCTCCTGATCGCGGCACGCAGCAGGGTGAAACGGTCACCGGTGGCGCGCAGCGCCAGCTCGTAGCTCATCTCGGTCTTCACGCTGGCGACCGACTCGGCGCCGAGATCGACGTTGCTGCCGATCGAGTTGCCGGCGGCCCCGGAGTACTCGACGGTGGGGGTGACCGTCTCCATCGGATCGTCACCGTTCGCCAGCGCCTGCTTCAGCTGGCCCTCGAAGTCGACCGAGCGGGACCGGTAGAAGGGCGTGTTGACGTTGGCGATGTCGTCGCTGATCGCCTGCTGTCGCTGGGACAGACCGTCCAGGGCGGAGTGCAGGGCATCGATCGAGACGTCGTCGAGCAAGGACATGGTGGCGCAGCCCTTCGGCGAGAACTGACGAGAGTGACGGGCGCGCCGATCCGTGGCGCTGAAAGAGCGGTCCTTGCTCAGAAGGAGGCTTCGACCCGGCCGCCGCCCGGCTTGAGGGCTGCTCCGTTCCTGTGAAAACCATTCATCCGAAAGCACCAACCCGTCTTGAGGTTCCGGTCCGGATGGGTGGATCGGCGGCTTTCCGGCCCGATTGTGATGGGCCGGGTGAGCGGCCGCCGAATGAGGGACGCGGGGACCGCCGGGTCGGGTGCGCAACGGGCAAAACGAGGAGCACGGCCTCTCCCTATCGGGAAAGACCGTGCTCTCTGAAGGAAACCGGTTCAGCCATTGATGTCGAGGGTGGCTCCGACCCTGGACTCCTGCCGGCGGGCGAACTGCGGTCGGATCCGGCTGATCTCGGCCCGGAACTCCTCGCGGAGGAACCGGGCCCGGAACTCCAGCTCGGTCACCCAGCGCTGCAGCTCCTCCGAACGCTGCCGGAAGGACTCCGGCGGCCGCCCCGGGGGGTGCGGGATCGGGCGCAGATCGAAGACGTCGTGCCGGCTCAGGGCCACCTCGAACTCGTGCATCGCCTGCTCGACGGCGTCGAAGTAGCCGGCCCAGGCGCTGACCGCGGACTCGTTGGCGGCCTGGACCGCGCGGGTGGAATTACTGGTGGTCATCGGCACGGGCTCACCCCACCGGAGAAGGACTGGACGACGCTTCCAGGGCCAGGGCCTGTTTCCAGGTGTCCCGCAGGGGTTCCAGCATCTCCCGGACGGTGAGGATGCGCTCCGGCTGGGGCGGGACGCGGCTGTTGTTGAGCTCGTTGACCATCCAGAGGTACAGGGCCTTGAGCCCTTCCCCCTCGGGCCAGGTGGCGGTGTCGAGGCTCGCCCACAGCTCCAGGATGATCTCCTGGGCGTGCTGGATCCGGCTTCCGACCGCGGCGAAGTCGTTGGTCCGCATGGCCGCCTCGGCGACCGCCAGATCCCCGATCAGCCGGTCGTAGAGCATGGTCAGCAAGCGTTGCGGGGAGGCCGTGTGGGCGGTGTTGTCCGCGTAACGCGACCTGGCCAGTCCGTTCGGCATTCGTGCTCCTTGCCCTCGGGCTCGGGTTCTCGGCAGTGGTCACGAAACCTTGAGACCCGTGCCGGTTTCGGCACGGGTCTCAGGTCCCGGATCAGCTGGAGGAGGACGAGCTGCTACTACTGGTGCTGCTGGTGCCGAAGAAGCTGGCCAGCGAGCTCTGCTGTGCCTTCAGGGACGACAGCGAGGTCTCCATCGCCGTGAACTTGGCGGTGACGGTGGCCCGGTAGGCGTCCAGCCGGTCGGTCCAGGCGTCGATCTGCGTCTGCAGGTCCTTGGCCTGGTTCTTGGCCGTGGTCTGGGCCTGCACCAGGCTGCCGGTCTGCGAGTCGCTCATCTGGTTGAAGAGCTGCCCCAGCGACTGGCCGAGACCCGGCTTGTAGGAGATCGAGCCGATGTCCCCGGTGGCGGTCGAGTTGACCTGCACCGAAAGACCCTTGGCGCCGCTGTCGGCGTCGGCCGGAACGGTCAGGATGTTGCCGATCCCGGTGGCCGCCACCCCGTCGATGGTTCCTTGGATGTCCGCCCCGGCCACGGTGCGGGCGGCACTGCCGGCCCCGTCACCGCCGCTGACCGTCATCGTGAAGGCTCCGGCGCTGCCCTGGTTGGCCGCAGTGAACACCAGGTTGCTGCCGCTGACGCCGGCCGTGATGCCCATCCCGGACTGCGCCAGTTTGGTGTTGAGCAGGTCGGCGTTCTCCTGCAGGGTCTTGGTGTCGTCCATCGCGAACGACACCGAGGTGCTACCCCGCATCAACGCGACGGTCCGCCCCACCACCCCGGTGCCGGGGGGGATCACCTGCCACTGCTCGGCCTTGGCCTGGGAGGTGACCTTGATGTCGTAGGTGCCGGCCGCGGTGGCCGAGGTGGCGTTGGTGTAGCTGGCGCTGGCCGCCACGCCACCGGCGGCGGTGAACGAGGAGTTGGCTCCGTAGGCGGCCATCGTCCCGGCCGGGTCCGACGAGAAGGCGGAGTCGAAGGTGGTCTTGTCGAACTGCAGCTGTCCGGCCGAGGTCACCGACAGGCCAGGAGCGTTCATGCCGGCCACCGTGTTCAGGATCTGCTGCTGCAGGTTCCGGACGGTGCTGTCACCGAGCAGCGGGCCACCCTGCTTGGTGCTGGAGTCCCAGGCCGTGTTGGTGGCGATCGAGCTCAGCAGGTTGTTGACGTTGGTCACGACGCCGGAGATCTGGTCGGTGACCTTGGTGGTGTCCACCGAACTGGAGACCGTGACCCCGGTCTCGACCTTGCCGACGGTGAACGAGAGGCCCTGGGCGACGTCGCTGAAGGTGTTCGTCGAGGAGGTGACCGTGTACCCACCCGTGCCGCCCACCGTGATGGACGCGTCCGCGCCGGTCACCAGGGTCTTCATCGGGTCGGTGCCGGTGCCGCCGGTGAAACCGGTGAGGCCGCTGAGGGTGAAGGACGAGGACTCGCCGGTCTTGGTCGCCGCGACCTGCAGACGGTAGTTGCCGGGGGAGGTCTGCACCGCGGACGCCGTGATGCCGGCGTTGGCGCTGTTGATCGCGGAGACCACCTCGCCGAGCGAGCCGGTCCCGACGTTGATGTTGGTGGACGAGCCGTCGCTCTTGGTCAGGGCGATCGTGCTGCCGGTGGTGATGATGGCCCCGGTCGAGTTGACCGAGCCGTTGGAGATCAGGGTGTGGGCGGCGGCAACCTTGGTGACGTCGAACGAGAGCGAGTTCGCGACGCTGCCGGTCGCCGTCGCGGTGACCGAGGAGGACGTGGAGCTGGCGGAGGTCGTGGCCCAGGAACTGGTGGCGGCCAGCGACTTCATCTGGGTGACGAGGGAACCGACACTGCTCAGCATCGAGCTGTAGGCGCTGACGGCGTCGTTCTGGGCGGTCTGCTGGTTCTTCAGCAGCGTCTGCTGGTTTCCCTGGACGGCCACCAGTTTGTCGATGATCGACGTGGTGTCCAGGCCCGAGACGATGCCACCGATGGTGATCGAACTCATGAGAAGGCTCTTCCTGTGCGCAGTGCACGGCCGGGGGGGAATATGGCGATGGGCCGGGCAGGACTCCTGCCCGGCCCATCGTCATGACGTGAAGCTGGTTCCGGTCGGCGGCATCCTGTTCACCGGCCGGCCCTGGATCACTGCAGCAGCTTGAGGATGCTCTGCGGCTGCTGGTTGGCCTGCGCCAGCATGGCGGTGCCGGCCTGCGACAGGATCTGTGCCTGCGTGAAGCTGACCATCTCCGAGGCCATGTCGGTGTCCTGGATCCGCGCGTTGGAGGCCGTCAGGTTCTCCACCGAGACGTTCAGGTTGTTCACCGTGTGCTGGAAACGGTTCTGGTAGGCACCGAGCGTCGCCCGGGTGGTGGAAACGGTGTTCAGGGCCGCGTCGATGGCGTCGATCGCGCTCTGAGCCGAGGCCGTGTCGGTCACCGAGGCGCTACCGGTGTCGACCCCGAGGCCCGCGGTGGTCATCGCGGTACCGGTGAGGTCGGCGGTGATCCGGTCGTTCGCGGAGTTGTTGGCCCCGATCTGGAACGTACCGGTGTAGGTGCCATCCAGCAGGTTCTGGCCGTTGAAGTTGGTCGTGCCGGCGATCCGGTCGATTTCCGACTGAAGCTCGGTGAACTCAGTCTGGGAAGCGGCCTGGGCGTTGGCGCCCTGCGAACCACCGGAAGCGGCCTGAACGGCCAGGTTACGCATACGCTGCAGGATGGCCTGCGTCTCGTTCAGGGCACCGTCAGCAGTCTGGACCACGCTGATGGCGTCCTGCGCGTTACGCACTGCGACCGTGAGGCCGCCGACCTGCGCCTGAAGACCCTGGGAGATCGCCAGGCCGGCCGCGTCGTCAGCCGCACGGTTGATGCGGTAACCACTGGACAGCTTCTCGAGGGAGCTGTTCTGGCTGGCCTGGGTCGCGTTCAGGTTCCGGTAGGCGTTGAGGGCGGCGACGTTGCTGGTCACATAGAGACCCATTATGTGTCCTCCTTGGCTCGGGTCGTTTCACCGATCCATCCGTGGACCGGTACAGCATCCCTATCGGCTGGGGTGCTGGGCTCTTGAAGGGTTTTCCGGGAGGATTTCCCGGCCGCCCTCAGACATCGGAGTAACTGGAGAGGTAGCGGCCGACGTCCACCCGGCGGTTCACCGTGGAGCGCCGGGAGACCGCGTCCACGTACGCGTCCCGCCGCCGTCCCCGGGCTCCCTGGGCGTTGTTCCGGTTCGGGGCGTTGACGCCACCCACCGTGCCGGCCCGGGCATCGGCCTCCAGCAACCGGGACAGCGCCTCGCGCAGCAGTTCCAGGCCCTCGGCCCGCAGCTGGGAGACCCGGGACTGGGTGACCTTCAGCTCGGTCGCCAGCTCGGTCAGCGGCCGCTGCTCGAGGTAGTACCCGCTGACCACCATCCGCAGCCGCTCGGGCAGCTCGGCGATGGCGTCCCGCAGGTACCCGACCCGCTCGGCGGCCACCAGCGCGTCCTCCGGCTGCGGGGCCGGATCGCGCAGCGTCGCCGCCAGGCCCTCACCTTCGGGAGTGAAGGAGTCGAGGGACAACAGGGAGGCCCGGTCCTGACCACCGCGGATCTCGCCGATCTCGCTCTCGGTCAGACCCGAGGCCGCGGCCAGCTCGCTGTCCGCCGGGGTCCGGCCCAGGGCCACGGTGAGCGCCTCGGAAGTCGCCGCCAGGGCCCGGGCCCGGCTGCGCAGCGACCGGGTGGCCCAGTCGCGCTGGCGCATCTGGTCAATCATCGCCCCGCGGATCCGGGTGTTCGCGAACCGCGCGAAAGGCACACCCAGGCTGGGGTCGAAGGACTGCGCCGCCTGCACCAGGGCCAGGGCGCCGGCGCCGGTGAGGTCGTCCGAGTCCAGGTGCCGGGGCAGACGGGAAGAGGTCTCCCGGGCGATGTACCCCACCAACGGCAGGTGTTCACGCACCAGGGCCTCGACCTCCGCCGTCGGACGGGGGGAGGCGGACTTCCCGGACGTCAGGGGGGTGTTCAGAAGATCGGCCACACTTGGTCTTCGACCGATCCGTGCTCCGGCTCGACCGTCCTACAGGGGTTTTCCGCACGTGTACCCCGACGGAGCAATCTTCGGCGCCCGGACACCGGGCGAAGGGACGAAAGGTTGCCGTTCAAGCCCTCAGGTCGGCCATCCGGATGCCGACAGGCTTTGCAAGCACCCGGCCGTGGGTGCTCCGGTCGGGTACGCCTGGGCAACACGGTGGGGGCAGTGCGGTGCGAAGCGCTACGGACGGTGAAAGGGAAGCCGCCGGGCGGATGAATCCCGCACCGCACCGGTCAGCATCGCGTCGCCGGCGCCGATCTGACTTCCGAACGAAAAACCGTTCTATTGGAGATTTCCCGATGAGCCTTCCCGATCTTGCCGCTGTGCTCTGGCGCCAGCGAGAGCTGATCGAGCGGCTTTGCTACCGCCTGGAGTGTGAGCAGCTGCTGCTCGCGGCCGGCCGGATGAACCGGATTGCTTTTGCTGTCTCCGAGGTGGAGACGGTCGTCGAGGACCTGCAGGTGCTGGAACTCCAGCGCGGCGAGGCGGCCGACCGGGCCGCGGCGGAGCTCGGCCTGCCGGCCGGCAGCGGGCTGTCCGACCTGGCGGCCGCCGCCCAGCCGCCGTGGACCGGGGTGCTCCTGGAACACCGGGCCGCCCTGATCGCCCTGACCGCCGAGCTGCACGGCCTGGCGGACGCCAACAAGACCATGATCAGCAGCGGCATGGCGCTGGTCGAGGCCGCAATGAACTCTCTCGGTTCGCTCACTCCCCACCAGGCGGTGGGTTACGACGCGACCGGCCATGCCGATTCCGTAGCCGGGCGTCTGCCCGCCGTCATCGATCGGGTGCTGTGATCGCATGAGTTTCAACATCCTGGGCAACGGACTGACCGGGTTGCAGGCGTCTCAGCAGGCGCTGAATGTGATCAGTCAGAACATCGCCAATGCCAGTACACCGGGATACGTCCGCCAGCGGGTGATCCTGGAAAGTCAGCAGACGGCCCCCGGTACGAACGTCTACACCGGCAACAGCGCCCAGTTCATGGGCGTCAAGGTCGTCGGCGTGGAACGGATCGGCAGCACCTTCAAGCAGGCCGCGCTGAACGAGGCGACCGGCAAGCAGGAGGCGCTCTCGGCCCAGGCCGCCCCCCTGGAGAACATCCAGGGCCAGCTGCAGGAGCCGACGGACACCGGTCTGGGCGGGGTGATGAACGAGTTCTTCGGCGACTGGGCCAATCTCGGCAACAACCCGACCGTCACCGACTCGGCCGGCACCGGTCAGCCGGTCTACAACGGCGCCGCCGCCGGAGTGGTGATCGAGCAGGGCCAGACCGTGGCCGCCAACCTGAACTCGTTGTCCCAGGGGGTGGCCACCGAGTTCCAGAACCAGTACGCCAACCTCACCGGCATCGTCACCCAGGTCAACGACGCGGTGGCCAAGGTGGCCGACCTGAACCAGCAGATCATGCAGGGCCAGGCCGGCGGCAACAACATCAACGCGCTGATCGACCAGCGCGACGCGGCCGTCACCCAGGTGGTGAAACTGGCCGGGGCCCGGGCCGACAACCTCGACGACGGCACCGTGCAGGTGACGGTCGGGGGCGTGACCCTGGTCTCCGGCAACGCCTACACCCCGATGACGATCTCCGGGGCCAGCACGATCCAGGACGTCACCGACAGTCCGCTGAGCCTCAAGGTCGGCGGGGTCACGGCCACCCCCTCGGGTGGCCAGGCGGCCGGCGTGCTCTCCGCGCTGAACACCGACCTTCCGAACATCAGCGCCACTCTGGACACCATCGCGAACGGCCTGCGGGACGGCGTGAACGCCATCCACAGCCAGGGTTACACGCTCGACGGTACTCCAGCCGGGGACTTCTTCACCGGTGAAGGGGCCGCCGGGCTCACGGTGGCGGTGACTTCGCCCGATGAACTAGGGGTCTCGTCCATCGCCGGGCCCTCGACCGACGGCTCGAACGCCGTCAGGATCGGTGACCTGGTCAGCGCGAGCGCGATGTCCCAGGCGCTGGGTGGAGCCACCGCCCCGCAGTCGGTCTACTCCGGCCTGGTCACCTCGATCGGGACCAAGGTGCAGGGCCTCGAGACCGCAATCGACTCACAGACCGGGATCGTCTCCACCGCCCAGGCCGCGGTGGACTCCGAGTCCGGGGTCGACCTGAACGAGGAACTCACCAACATGATCCTCTTCCAGCGCTCCTTCCAGGCGAACGCCCGGGTGATCACCGCGGCGGACCAGATGCTCCAGTCCCTGATCGGAATGGTGTCCTGAAATGGCTAGAGTCACGCAGCTCGGTCAGGCGAACCAGTCCCTCGCCTCGCTGCAACGCGCCCAGACCGCGGCCGCCCGGCTGCAGGAGCAGGCGGCCAGCAGCAAGCGGATCAACAAGGCCAGCGACGACCCGACCGGCACCGCGATCTCCATCCAGATCCGCAACCAGCAGGCCGCGAACACGCAGTACTCGCGCAACGCGGACTTCGCCAACGGTCAGCTCGCGACGGTGGACAGCACCCTGCAGTCGATCTACACCCGGCTGACCCAGGTACGCAGCAACGTCATCGCGACTACCACGACCACGAACGCGGACTCCCGGGCGGCTCTTTCGGCCCAGGTCACGCAGATCAAGAGTGAGCTGCAAGGCCTGTACAACACCCAGTACCAGGGCCGCTCGATCTTCGGGGGAACCTCCCCGACCGGCGCGGTGGACGCCTCCGGGGCCTACATCGGTGACGACAACCCGGTCACCGTGCGGCTGAACGCGGCTTCCTCGATCCGGATCGACGTACCCGGTTCCACCATCGGCGCCGGCGATTTCAGCGGAGTGCTGGACACCATCGCCGACGGCGTGCTGAACGGCGACGCGGCCGACAGCCTGCCCGACCTCGACGCGATCATGCAGAGCGTGATCACCGCGAACGGCCAGGTCGGCGCGATCGAGAACCGGGTCACCTCCAGCCAGACCGCGATCTCCGCGCAGAACGCGGACCTGCAGACGTCCCTCGCCGAGAACGAGGGCGTCGACTACGCCCAGGTGCTGACCGAGTTCGCCTCGCAGCAGGTGGCCTACCAGGCCGCCCTCGGCGTGACGGCCCGCATCAACCAGACGTCCCTCCTCGATTTCCTGCAGTAACCGCCAGTTAAGGGTGCGCGCAACCGCGCGTACCGGAGCCAAGCGGTGCCCCGTTTTCCGGCGGGGCACCAGGATGGGGTGACAGGTCCATGCATCCTGCTCTTCTCACCAACAGCAATTCCGGGACGACCGAGACGGACGTCCCCGAGATCAATTTCATCCGGCCGATCCCCGGGTTCAGCGATCTGCGGCACTTTGCGCTGGCCCGGCTCGACGACCGGGAGAGCCTGATCTCCGAGCTGCGGAGTCTGGAGCGTCCGGACGTCCGGTTCGTCGTCACGACGCCGGCGATCTTCTTCAGCGACTACGTGGTGGAGCTGGACGACCAGGACTGCGAACAGCTCGGCCTGGAGTCCGCCGCGGACGCGCTGATCCTGACCGTCCTCACCCCCGGGGAGGACGCCAAGAGCACGACCGCCAACCTGTTGGCACCGATGGTGATCAATGCCCGGAACCGGGCCGCCGCCCAGGTCATCCTGACCGGAACCGACTGGCCGGTGCGCGCGCCTCTGGGTTGATCGGTGCTTACTATCCGCTAGCCTCTCCTCACGGCCTGAAGTCGGCCGTGGTCGCGGCCCCTAACTGTTCGCGATCCAACGGGGTCCAGGGAGGGAGCCGCGGTGCTGGTACTGACACGCCGAGCTGGCGAGAGCATCGTCATCGGGGACGACGTGCGAGTCGTGGTCCTCGATGTTCGGGGAGACACCGTTCGCCTCGGCATCGAGGCCCCGCGCAGCATCCAGGTGCATCGCGCGGAGGTCTACGCCGAGGTCCAGGCCGCGAATGCCGCTGCGGCGGCTTCCGGGGAGAGCCTGGAGGAGGTGGCCGAGAGGCTGCGTCGTCTGGCTCGTCCGGTCGTGCCGCGCCCGACGACGCCGCAGCGTCAATCGGGAGATCGTCGTTCTTCGGGAGGTTCGGGCCGGCCACCGGCACCCAAGCCCGGTCCCCCCTCGTCCCCGCCGCCGGAGTCCCCGGCGTCGGCCGGAGCTCAGGCACCGGGTGCTGGTGCAGCAACACCGCGCCCGGTGCCGGCCCCGCCCGGCTCCGGGGCGGCGGGGCAGCCCGAGGAACATGGGGTCACGACGATGCGCACCCCGCGACCGGTTCCTGCACCACCGAGGTCAGGTGTTCCCAAGCCGGGTCCGATCGGTCCGATCCCGCGGCCGGGTCACGGGGACGTCTGAGGGACGAACCAGAACCAGAATGAAGGACGGCGCCGAGCGTGAACCACGCTCGGCGCCGACTTTCGTTTGCCGGTCCCGACCCACCCGAGTCCTCACCGGCGTCCTCAGTGACCTTGCCCTTGGCCCTACTGCTCGACCGCCTCGGGCTCCTTGCCGCGCTGCACCGCGGCCAGCAGCATCTGCGCGACGTCCAGCACCTGGACCTCCTCGCGGGCGGCCCCCTCGGACTGCTGGGCGGTGAGCCCGTCGGACAGCATGACCCGGCAGAACGGGCAGCCCACGGCGATGGTGTCGGCCCCGGTGGCCACGGCCTCCTCGGTGCGGGTCAGGTTGATCCGCTTGCCGATCTTCTCCTCCATCCACATCCGCGCCCCGCCGGCCCCGCAGCAGAAGGCCCGCTCCTGATTGCGCGGCATCTCCTTCAGCTCGATCCCGGGCAGCGAGCCGATCAGCTCACGGGGCGGTTCGTAGATGCCGTTGTGCCGGCCGATGTAGCAGGGGTCGTGGTACGTCGCTGTACTCGTGGTGCCCCCTTCGATCGGCGCCACCGGGGTCAGCTTCTTGTCCCGGACCAGGCGGTTCAGCAGCTGGGTGTGGTGCACCACCTCGTAGTTGCCGCCGAGCTGCGGGTACTCGTTCTGGATGGTGTTGAAACAGTGGGCGCAGGAGACCACGATCTTCTGCGCCCTGGACTCGTTGAGCACCTCGACGTTCTGCATCGCCAGCTGCTGGAACAGGAACTCGTTGCCGGAGCGCCGGGCCGAGTCACCGGTGCAGGACTCGCCGTCGCCGAGCACCGCGAACTGCACGCCGGCCTCGTTCAGCAGTTCGGCGATGGCCGCGCTGGTCTTCTTCTGCCGGTCCTCGTAGGCCCCGGCGCAGCCCACCCAGAACAGGTACTCGACCTCGGTCAGGTCCTCGATGTCGACCCCGACCTGCTTGATCTCGAACGACAGGCCCTTGGCCCAGTCCATCCGCAGCCGGGGCTTGAGGCCCCACGGGTTGCCGTTCTTCTCCAGGTTCTTGAACAGGCCGTTCAGCTCGTTCGGGAAGGCCGACTCGATCAGCACCTGGTAGCGCCGCATGTCCACGATGTGGTCGACGTGCTCGATGTCGACCGGGCACTGCTCGACGCAGGCCCCGCAGGTCACGCACGACCACAGCACGTCCGGGTCGATCACCCCGGACTCGGTGTTGTAGGCGGACAGCGGGTCCTCCACCGAGTAGCCGGTGTCGCCGATCAGCGGGCGCTCGGCGTGCGCCCGGGCTTCGGACGGGCTGTCCTTGCGGGCCTCTTCACTGGCCAGCAACCAGGGCGCCTTGGCGTGCAGGTGGTCGCGCAGCGAGAGGATCAGCATCTTCGGCGAGAGCGGCTTGTCGGTGTTCCAGGCCGGGCACTGGCTCTGGCACCGCCCGCACTCGGTACAGGTGGAGAAGTCCAGCAGCCCTTTCCAGGTGAACTTCTCGACCGCGCCGACGCCGAGTGCCGCGTCCTCGTCGAGCTCATCGACGTTCTCGAAGTCGAGCACCTGGCCCTTGATCGAGATCGGCTGCAGTGGGCCCAGGCTGGTGGTCGAGGGACCCACCCGGGTGGGCGTGGGGTTGCGCTTGAACCAGATGTTGGGGAAGGCCAGGAACCGGTGCCAGGCCACCCCCATCGTGGTGTTCAGGCCGATGGTGACGGCCCAGGTCATCGAGATGACGATCTTGATCCCGGCGATCAGCACGATCAGGTTCTCGAGGGTGCCGGCCGAGAGCCCGTCGAACGCCGAGCCGAGGATCTGACCGAACGGGTAGTGCAGGGCGTCGGCGTGCTCGGCGTCCAGCGCGTACTCCAGGCTGCGCAGCAGCAGGATGCAGACCATCACGCCGAGGATGACCAGCTCGACGAAGTAGGCCTGCCAGAAGTTCGAGCCGAAGAACCGGGAGGACCGGCCCTCGCGGCGCGGGTGGTGCTTCTGCCGGATCGCGATCAGGGTCAGGATGCCGACGGTGCCGATCACGCTCAGCCCCTCGGCCACCCACTCGTACGGGGGGAACGCGCCGACCAGCCACAGTGTGAAGTGCGGGTCGAAGATCTGGCCGTAGGCGGTGACCAGGGTGAAGAACAGGAAACCGAAGCCGACCATGGTGAACCAGTGGGCGACCGCCACCACCGGCAGCCGGGCCATCCGGGTGTGCCCCAGGAACTCCCGCACCAGCGTCGTCGTGCGCGCCCCGGGGTCACCGGTGCGGGTCCGGTCCGGTTCACCGAGCCGGACCACCTGCACGATGGACGCGGCGGCGCGGGTCAGCAGGGCGACCCCCGCCGCGGTGAGGGCAAGGCTCACCACGATGACCGCGATCTGCAGCGGAGTGTTCATTCCGGGTGGTACTCCTGTCAGGAAACGCGCCGGGATACGCGCTGGCTGGTACGGGATCCAGCTTACGTACGGCCAAACCCCGGGAACCCACCCGTCCTGTGGCCCAGGTCTCAGCCGATGGGTTGAATGTCCGGAATCGGAATGGCATTCGAGTCTATCCGGGTATCAAATTGACGTGCACGCAGTTCATCAGGACAGAGTGTTCGTAGTTCAGAGAAGTAATCCTGCGAACCGATGCAACGGGAAGCTCCAGGGGCACGTCTGGAGATCACGCTTCGGTGCTGACCCGATTGACGGGAACTGTGCTGAGGCTGTGCATCCGTCCGATACCGTCAAGTTCCCGGGCGGACGGCTAAGGGCCGAAAACCGGACCAACAGCAGATAACAGCTAGGGGTGGGGTAGTGACCACGCGTTCCAAAGTCATGACGTTCGCAGGCTTCGGCCTGGTGGCCGCAGTCGGGATCAGCGGCTGCGGATCTAGCTCGGACAGCAGCACCGGAGGCACCGGATCCGGCAGCAAGGCCGCCAGCTCGGCCGGTACCCCGAAGGAAAAGGTCCAGGCCGCCTTCGACAACCTGGAGAAGTCGTCCAACGTCGGCTTCACCCTGAAGCTGGACACCACCGAGGCCGACCTGGCCAAGATCAACGCCGCCGAGCCGCAGAAGGACAAGCTCTCGGCCTCCGACCTGAAGACGTTCAACCAGGTCGCCAACGGCAAGGTGACGATGAACGTCTCCGCGCCGGACGGCAAGACCTTCGCCGACGTGCAGAAGACGGCCACCACCACGTCGAACCAGAACCTGCTGAAGGACCCGAAGGCCTTCGAGGACGCGATGAAGAACTCCGGTTCCTTCGCCATGTCCGTGGTCTCCGACAACTCCGGCCTCTTCGAGTTCGCCACCAAGGACGGCGTGATCTACCTGCGGGCCGACGCGCAGAAGATCGCCGACATGGCCGGCCAGAACCTCTCCAGTGTCTCCGGTTCGCTCGGCCAGCTGCCGCCCATCCTCTCCACCCCGGTGCAGAAGGTGCTCGACGGCAAGTGGGTCTCGCTCGACCTGGTCAAGACCGTCCAGATCCTGGACAAGGACGGCCTGCTCGACCAGCTCTCCTCGGAGGCCACCAACGGCACCGCGGCCGGCGCCGCCGCCGACCCGGCCAAGCTGACCAAGCTGGTCACCGACCTGCAGGCCTCGTACGACGCCGACTCGGTGGTCACCGCCACCGACGGCGGCTACCAGGTGTCCGTGCCCTACGAGAAGACGGCCGACGCCGTCCAGGACGACCTGGTCGCCCTGATGGGTAAGGACGCCGCGGCGGACTTCCGCAAGGACCTCAAGCAGGCGCCGAACGACAACCTGGTCTTCACCGTCGGGGTGGACGACGACAAGCTCACCGGCATCAACGTCGACCTGGTGCAGTTCATGGACAAGCCGGTGGCGGGCGCGAAGCTCGCCGTCGACCTGGCCGTCGACCCGGACGCCAGCGCGGTGCAGGTGCCGACCGACGCGACCGCGGTCGACATCGCCGGCATCTTCAACCTGATCCCGCCGGACAGCCTCAAGGGTCTGGCCAACGGTCAGCTCTGATCCGCTCCAGCCGCGGGGCCGGGACCTTCGGGTCCCGGCCCCGCGGGCTTTTGCTCAGAGCGGGTGCTGGTCGGCCCAGTGCACCAGGAAGACCCAGAGTCCGACGATCTCGCCGCAGACCGCCAGCAGCGCCACCATCGACTGCACGCCACGATGCTGACCAGGCAGCATCGCGCCGGCCGCGGACCGGTTGAACTTCCAGAGCTTGTTCCAGAGCCAGTTCACCATGTCGACGAAGACGAAGAACATGTCCCTGACGAGTCGTCCCGTGGCATCGATCATCGACGTCCCCCTGCTCTTCTGCTTGCGGCCATTCTGCCCACGGATGCCGGGGAGCCGGGATGAACCGGCACTGGCTGGCGAACGCCCCCATTGTCGCAAATTCGGCGATCGCCAGACAGCGGCCGCGCTTGAGAGGGTGAGCTCATGCAATCGCTCAGCGCCCCTGGGGTCGAAGCCGCCGTGATCACCAGCGAGACCGGCTTTCCCCGGAGTGTCCTGCGGGACCGCCACCCCGAGCTGCTCGCCAAGGTGCTCACCGGCGTCCCTTATTCAACCGACGTCCAGGCTGCGGTGAACGGGCTGCTGAAGGAGATCGAGGGGCCGATCCGGCCGCTGTCCGACAGCGGGTCCGACGCCGCCCAGTGGGCCGGGTGGTCCGCGCCCTACCTGGGCCGGAGCTGGTACGAGGTGCCGTTCCTGTGGGCGGAGAACTACTTCTACCGCAAGCTGCTCGGCGCCACGGGCTGGTTCGGGCCCGGGCCCTGGCAGGGCGTCGACCCGTTCGGGCCGCAGAAGGACGCGGAGCTGGCGGGACCCGAGGTCCAGGCCGAGCTCGAGGCCCTCAGCACCCGGGCGCCCCTGGACTCACTGATCCTGGCGGCGCTCTGGGGTAACCGCGCTGACCTGGGGTTTCAACTGCAGCGACCGATGGACGAGGCCGATCAGCCCCAGAGTTCCAACCTGCTGGCCGACCACCGCCCCGCCCTGGTCCCGCTCCTGACCCAGGCCGACCGCATCGTTCTGGTGACCGACAACGTGGGTCGCGAACTCCTGCCCGACCTGGTGCTCGCGGATCGGCTCCTGTCCCGCCGGATGGACCTCACCCTGCAGCTCCACGTGAAGCCGAGCCCCTACTTCACCTCGGACGCCACGCCGGCCGACGTCCTCAAAACCGTACAGCGCCTGATCGACGGACCTCCGGCCGCTTCCGAAATAGGCCACCGCCTGCGCGGTTTCCTCATCTCCGACCAGCTGAGCCTGGTGACCCACCCCTTCTACGTAGCTCCCCTGAGCTATTTCGAGGCGCCCTCAGATCTGCAGAAGCTCTATGCGGAGGCGGACATCACCCTGCTGAAGGGCGACCTGAACTACCGCAGGCTGGTCGGCGATGCGCAATGGCCCGCCGCCACCGCCTTCGAGGCCGTCACCGCCTATTGGCCGGGCCGGGTCGCCGCCTTGCGCACGCTGAAGTCCGACGTCCTGGTGGGCATCACCGAAGAACGCCTCGCCAAACTCGATTCGACGGAAGAAAACTGGCGCACGAGTGGCCATTACGCGGTGATCCAGGTCCGGTAACCCTTATCCCGCCCGCCGCGCCTCGGCCTCTTCGGCCGCCCGCTTCGCCTCGGCCTCAGCGGCCGCCTGCGCCGCCACCCGGGCCTCCTCGGCGTCCTTGTCTTCCCACTCCCGCTCGTACCCCTTGATCAGGTTCATGATCAGCGCGGCCCCGACCGAGCAGAGGGCGGCCACAATCAGCCAACGGGTCAGGGCCGTCGTGCCGTCGAGGCCGCCGCTCGCGTACTGGGAGTAGAGCGACGGCCCGGCCAGCACGGCGGCGATCCCGCAGCCGACCAGCAGTGGATTCACGAGGTCGCGCCACCCACCGCGAGCTGGGTGCAGAGCACCGCGGCCCAGCCGACCCGGTCCACGCCGATTCCGTCGAGGCGGACCACCGGCACTCCGAGCTGCAGCACCGCGGCCGGCTCCCCGGAGTCCAGGGCACCGTCCAGGGCGACCGCGTCGACCTGGCCCAGATCGGCCACCCAGCGCCGGTTCTCGTCCAGCGACCGGGTTGCGTCGAGCACTGCGATCACCGCCTCCGCCTGCACGTGCTGCAGGATCTCGCGAACCTTCTCAGCGTCCTGGGCACCGTCGCCGGCGACCGGGATGCTGACCACCACCGGACGGGTCGCGGCGCCCTGGTCCAGAGCCTCCAGCCGGGCCGGGCCCACCTCGACCGGGATCGTCACCACCGGGCGCGGTCCTCCCTCGTGCGGCAGGTCGAGCGCGGTGCGGGCGGCCTCCAGGCCGACCACGTCCGCCGCCCCGACCACGGCGATGACCTGGACGTCGTCCGGGATCGTCGGTTCCGGCAGCTCGCCGAGCATCTGCACGACGGCCATGAACCGGTCACCGGTCTGAAGATTGCTGATCCACTCGGTGGGAACCCCGAGACCGGTCAGAGCGAGTTTGTCGGCGGCCAGGGCGAGGCCGGCGGCAATGGCCTCCGCGTCCTCGAGCCCGGCCTGGATCCCGGCCCGCACCTGTTCGATGTCCACCGCGTGCGGGGGCGTCTGGTCGGTTTCGTTGCGGTCACTGCTGTTTGAGGACGCCGCAACGTCGGGTTCCGGGGTCGGTTCTGGTCCGGCCTGGTTCCCGGTCTGGGTTTCACCGCCCAGGTACAGTCCCGGGTAAGGATCCGGCGTCGGGATCGGGTGCTCCGCGATCCCGCTGCCTCCAGCACTTTCCGGCTCCTTTGCCGGCTCGGGCTCCGGGGCCCAGGACAGGGGCGTGGACCAGTCCAGGCTCTCCGGGTCCGGGGTCCAGGGTCCGGTCAGCGGATCGGTGAGCGGGTCGAAAGTGGTCGGCACCGGAAGCTCTCCCGGGCTTTCCATCCCGCTAGAGGTGGCCGGGCTCTGGAACCCAGCCTCATCCGGCTTTTCCGGATCAGGCGAACTCGCCGGCTCGACCGAACCCCTTGCTTCCGGCAAGCCCTCCGCCGGCGCCAGTTCCCCAGGCTCCGTATCGCTATCCGGCATCTTCAAGCTTTCCGAGGCAACTGGCTGCTCCGGAACCATCAGGCCTTCCGCCGCGACCGAGTCCTCCAGCTTAGCCGAGATTTCCTCTATCGCGTTGATTCCGGGATCGGCCGGAGCCTCCGGCATGGCCAGACGTTCCGCCATGCTCTGGGGTTCCTCGGACGCGATCGGGCTCTCGGGTGTGCCTAGGCCCTCCGGCGTGCTTAGGCCCTCCGGCGTGCTTAGGCCCTCCGGCGTGCTTAGGCCATCGGGTGTGCTCAGGCCCTCGGGTGCGCTCAGGCTTTCAGGCACGCTCGGGCTCGACGGTGCACTCTCGAGTGCGCTCATGCCCTCGGGTGCGATCGGGCTCCCAGACACGCTCTCAGGTGCGCTCAAGCCCTCTGCTGCGCTCAGGCTCTCCGGTGTGCTCAGGTTTTCAGGCACGATCCGGCTCGCGGGTGCGCTCAAGCCCTCTGCTGCACTCAAGCCCTCGAGTGCGATCGGGCTCCCGGGCGCAGCCGGTTCCGCCCAGGCCGCCAAAGCCTCAGCCGGTGAGGCCCAGGCCGAACCCGCGCCCTCCCCCGGAGCCGGCGGCGGCGCGGCCGGAGCGGGATAGTCCGATCCGATGTGCGTCGGCCCCGCGGCCCAGGACGCGGTGACGTCCTGATCGACCTCGTCGGGCGAAACCGTGCTCTCACTGGCCGGAGCACTGGGCTGCGAAGGGACGATCGGCTGCGCGCCCATTTCCTCACCACCAGCCTGGGTAGTCGAATCCTGCGTCGAAACAGCCGTTGCGATTCCGCCTCGGCCGGACTCAGTAGCAGCCAAGACAGCATGCGCTGCAGCGAGTTCCCCGGCGCTGGCGGCCGTGCTGGCACGAGCGGCGGAAATGTGTGACGGGGGCGGTTCGTCGGCGGCTGCCTCGCTCGAGGCTTCCATCCGAGGACCGGTCGGCGCCTTCTCGTCCGCCTTCAACGGCGTAACCGGAGCGACAACCTCGTCCTTAATCTCCTTGGACTTCTTCTTCCCTCCGAGCCGCATCCCGAACAGCTTGAAGCCACTCTCGTCCGGCGTCGTCGCCTCGACCCGCGCCGCAGAGAGCGGCGCAGGCGGGGTAGCCGCACCCGGCGTCCCCAACTTGGAGTTCGTACCCGGACCGGTGTGACGGGCGCGGCTCCGATCACGGCGCAGACGATGCCGACCCGAATCATCGCTCGCAACCGTCTCCGGCGCTGGAGCCACGGCGTTCTCCGCGGAAGCCGCTTGTGGAGGAACGGTTGACACGGCAGAGGAAGTCGGTGATTTCACAACTGGCTCCGTGGCCCTGGGCTCGGGAACATTCTTCTTAGACCGCCGCGCCTTCCCCTTGCCTTTACCGCTGGGCAGGATCGTCGTCGCCCGCGGAGCAGTGGCCGGCATCTCTCCCGGATGGGGACGAGGTGCAGCTGGAGCAGGGGTTGCTGAGGCGCCCGAAACAACCGGCGGCGCAGACCATTGCTGTTGAGCAGCATTATTAGACGTTCCGGCGGCCGGTTGCGCCGACGTCACCGCCCACGGCGAGGTGATCGACGTATCCCCCGTCCCCGGCAACGACGAGGCCGCCACTGACTCACCAGCGGCAGGCGGAGTAGTCGGGGTTGGCGCCGGGTGCGCCCGAGGAGCCGGCGGAAGAGGGGCCTCGGCCGACGTAGGCGCCATGGACCACGCCGAAGTCGTGGGCGCGCTCGGCGAAGTGGTCCAACTCGGCGCAGTCAGTGCTCCCGCGTCTGCGGATCCACCCGACCACGTGAACTCGGCGGCCGAGTCCGTCTCGGTCGGCTTCGGGTCCGAGGGCGGCACATCAGTACCAATGGACGCCCCGGGCTCGGCAATTGAGGAAGTAGCCCAGGTAGCCCCAACTACCGAGAACGCGTCCGGCGCGGTCTGCGAAGTGGACGCACTGGACCAAGGGCTTGCTTCGAGCGGACCGGGTTCGGCAGACGAGGTGGAGATGTCCGGGGTGGCTGGGGTGGACGAGGTGGCTTCGGCGGGCGAAATGGCCTCGTTGGGAGAGGTAGTCAGGTTGGTCGAGGTCGGTGAGTTGGGCGCAGCGGCTGAGGTGGCTGCAGCGAACACGTCGAGACCAGCGGGCGCCTCGGATGCCACTGTGGAGGGCACAACTGGCGAGGTGGTCCAGGTGGACGGGGCAGGTTCTGTTGCGGCGGAACTCGTAGTCCCATCCGCCGCAGCCTTGGAAGTGAGCGCATCCGACCAGATAGGCATGGTGGGCACAGCAAACGGGCTCGTTTCGGCCGATTCGGTCCGCGTGCTGGCCGAGGCAGCCGGAGCGGCCGGAGTAGCAAGTTCAGGAGCCATAACCGGGGTGACAGGAGCAGTCGGGTTGACCGGGGCAGTCGCCGTATCCGAGTTAGTCGGCATAGAGGTGACAGCCAGGCCAGCCTCCATAGCCGGGGTGGCAGAAGCGGCCGGGTCGGCCGGGTCAGCCGGGGTAGTCGCCTCATCCGAGCTAGTCGGCACGACAGAGGCAGCCGAGTCAGCCACCGTAGCCAGGATGGCGGAAGCAGTCGGGTCAGCCGGCGCAGTAGCTGGATCCGAGTTAGCCGACAGGGCAGAGACAGCCGGTGCCGTCGCCGTAGCCGGGTCAGCCGAGGCAGCCTCCGTAGCCGGGACGATCGGGATGATCGGAATAGGCGATGCGGTCGGGACATCCGAGGTGTGCGCGGTGACCGGAGTCGCCAGGGTCGGCGGAGTTGTCGAGGCAGTAGGGGCGACCGGGGCAGCCGGGTCAGACAAGGAAATCGGCGTAGACGCAGTGGCTGGCGTGTTCGAAGTGGCCGCAGTAGGCGGGGTGACCTCAGTGGGCGAGGTGGCCGCATCGGGCTGGGCGGACACGTCGGAAGCGGACGCATCAGAACCAGTGGCCGCGGACGGTTCAACCGGCGACGTGGACCAGCCGGACACACTGGAATCCGTCGAGGTGGGTTGCTCGGCCAGATCCGGCTGAGCGGGCGAGCTGGGCTCGGCAAGAGAAGGCGATTCGCCAGTCCCGGTGCCTGGGGCGGCGGGGTTCGACGAGCTGGACCCCGCGGGCGCAGCCGGCCAGGTCGGCGCGGTGAGGGGGTCCGGTTCGGCGGATGTGGGCGCGGTCGGTGAGCCGGCAGCGGTGAAGGCGTCTGGCCCGGTGGCCGACTCGGCCGGTGGGGTGGGTGCGGCCAAGGGGTTTGACCAGGCCGGAGCGTCCAGCGCAGCGGACGGGTTGAGCGAGTCTGGATTGGCGGATGTGGTGGGTGCGGTCAGCGGATCCGTGTCATCGGAGGTCTCAGGGGCCAGCGAGGGGGTGGGCATGCTGAGTGCAGCGGATGCGGCTGGGGCCTCGGGTTCGCCGGCAGCGCTGGCGACCTTGGGGTCCGGGTCCAGCGGGTCGCCCCAGTTCTCGGCGGCGCTCGGCTTAATCGCCCACTGCGCCACGACGTCGTCATCGCTGGGAACAGCTGGCTCGGCAGGCACGGCAGGGGCGGGAGGAGCTGGGGGTGCGAGGGCAGCGGCGGAGGGGCCGAGCGGGTCGGCCCACTTCGCGAGGAGTTCGGCCTCGGAGTCCGTTTCCCCCGGAATGGTCTCGGAATCCGGAGCGGGTGAGGGGGCGGGGACGTCGGCGGAGCTCGCCGCAGCACCGGGCTCGGGCGCGCCGGAGCGGGCCCTCGGCGGGAGCGGCAGAAGCTTCGGAATGTCCCTCACGGTCGATGGATCGGAAGAAACCGCGTCGGTGTTGAGCGGCAGCGGGTTGTCTCCTTGAGGAGCCGGTCCCCCGGACGGCGGTTGCGCGGACATCTGCACCCGGAGACCGGGCAGCGCTTGGGTCATCAGGCTTCCCGAGGCGCCGGCCCGGCGGGCCTTTCGGCGTCCACTGGGCAGGGCCTTGGGCGAGCGGGAACGCGCCCAGGCCGGGCGGAGTCGGCTGAAGTCGAGCTCGGTCTGGTCGGAAAGGCCGGAATTGGGGACGTTCGGGGGCTCGTCGGGCAGGCTGGTCAGGTCGACCGGGTGCTCGGGAAGGTCAATGTCAATGGTGGACGCTTCGACGGACGTGGGTTCGTCAGTGCCGGTTTCCGGAAGGGTTTCGTCTTCGGGCACCTCGACCGCCGCTTCGACGACGGTCGAAGCGTCCTCAATCGGGGCGTCCTCAATCACCACACCCTCGAGCGGATCGTCGGCGGCCGCCTTCTCCGCGCGCTTGCGAGCGGCCTTGGCCTTGGCCACCCGGGCGGCCCGAGCCGCCTTGGCCGCTCGCTTCGCCCGAATCTCGGCAGCACGAGCGGCAACTCGGGCCTCGCGCTCCTCGGCCTCACGTTGCTCGGCAGCCCGGGCCTCGGCCGCTCGAGATTCGGCCGCCCGAGATTCGGCCGCGCGGGCCGCGGCTGCCCGGGCCTCCGCGGCCAGGGCCTCCTCCTGGTCGAAGGACACCTGCTCGTCCGCATACCCACCCGCGTTGAGAATCTTCGACAGGTCCAGGGTTTCGCGGATCTCGGACTGGCCGTAAGGGTCGAAGGACGGCCCCCGACGCTGGGTCCGATGCGCCATCGGCCCGTCCTGGATCGGGGCGCGCTCGTCCGAGGCCATCGCGGCCTCGAACGCGGCCTGCCTCGCCATCGCGAGCGCGGCCGCCTTCTCGATCGAGCCGTCGTCCTCGTCGTCCTCGTCCTCGTCCGGACGACGCCGGACCGGCCCACCCAGCAAGGTCGTGCGGACCGAGCGCAGGGGGCGGGCGGGCAGCGCGAGTTCTTCCTCGTCGTCCAGCCCGCTACCCGGGACCTCGACGGCGACCTCGAACCCCTCCTTGGCGAAGAAGCCGAGAACACCACCGTGCCGCACTTTTTCGGCGCGGACGATCCGGGCGAACGGGCCGCCTTCGTGGCGTGCCCGGATCAGCAGCGCCTCGAGGTCGTCACCTTCAAGAAGCAAATTCATGACTACTACTCACCTGTCCGACGGTCTCGATCTGGTGAATGCCGGTCGCCTCGGTGAAGGCGATGACGGGAAGCTGGGGCAGGGCGCCGCGCAGCAGGCGGCGCATCGGCAGCCGGAGCGGGCCGGAGATCAGCAGGACGGGCAGCTCACCGCGTTGCTCGGCGGTGGTCTGCAGGGCCGAGATGTCCGAGACCAGGCGCTGCGCCTGGACCGGGTCGAGCGCGATCACCACACCCTGTTCGCCGGCCCGCAGCGCCTCGCCGATCGAGGTCTCGACGGCCGGTTCCAGGGTGATCGCCCGGAGCACACCGTCCCGGACGTACTGCGCGGCGAGGGCCGGGCCGAGCGCGGCGCGGGCGGCCTCGAGGAGGGCGTCCGGGTCGGTCGAGGAGCGGGCCCGCTGGCCCACCCCCTCCAGAACCCGGCCGAGGTCGCGGATCGAGACCTGTTCGTCCAGCAGTCCCTGCAGCAGGCGCTGCACCGCGGAGAGCGGGAGGATGTTGGGCACCAGTTCGTCGACCGCGGCCGGCCGGTCGTGCTTGAGCACCTCGAGGAGCTCGTGGGTGTCGTCCAGGCTGAGCAGCCGGGAGGCGTTCTGCCGGACCATCTCGGCGAGGTGGGTGGTGACCACGGCCGCCCGTTCGACGATGGTGGCGCCGGCCAGCTCGGCCGAGGCGCGGTACTCGATCGGGACCCAGACCGCGGGGAGGCCGAACACCGGCTCGGTGGTGTGCCGGCCGGGCAGGCCGTCCATCGAGTCGCCGATCGCCAGCAGGTGTCCGGGCGGGGCCTCGCCGGTGGCCACGCTGCTGCCCCCGATCCGGATCTCGTAGGTGCCCGGGGCCAGCATCGCGCCGTCCCGGGTACGCACCGGTGGCAGCACCAGCCCCAGATCGAGCGCGGTCTTGCGGCGCAGGGCCCGGACCCGGTCGAGCAGGTCTCCCCCGCGGGCGGCGTCCACCAGGTCGACGGCGTCAGGCGAGAGCAGCAGCTCCAACGGGTCCACCCGGAGCGAGTCGGTGACCGGGTCGCGCTCGCCGCCGGCCGGTAGCGGTACCTGGCCGGACGGCATGGCGATGGCGCCGTTGCGGTTCGCCTCGGCCGCCGCCTGCTCCTCGCTCTGCGCATCGGTGGAGCGGAAGGCCAGGAACAGCACCGCACCGCCGACGAGCAGGAACGGGATCTTGGGCATGCCGGGGATCAGGCACAGGCCGATCAGCGCGCCGCCGCCGATCATCAGCGCCTGGCGGGCCTGGCCGAGCTGCTTGACCAGGTCGCTCCCGACGTCGCCGGCGCCGGTCGAGCGGGTCACGATCACACCGGTCGCCACCGACATCAGCAGCGCCGGGATCTGTGAGACCAGGCCGTCACCGACGCTCAGCAGCGCGTACTTGTTGATCGACTCCCCGGCGCTGAGGCCGTTCTGGAGCATCCCGATCGCGAACCCACCGATCAGGTTGACCAGGGTGATGATCACCGCGGCCATCGCGTCGCCCTTGACGAACTTGGTGCCACCGTCCATGGCCCCGTAGAAGTCCGCCTCGGCGGCGACGTCCTTGCGGCGCTGGCGCGCGGTGTCCTCGTCGATCAGGCCGGAGTTCAGGTCGGCGTCGATCGCCATCTGCTTACCCGGCATCGCGTCCAGGGTGAACCGGGCGCCGACCTCGGCGACCCGGGAGGCACCGTTGGTGACGACGGTCAGCTGGATGATGATCAGGATCGCGAAGATGACCAGACCGATGATCAGGTTGGCGCCGATCACGATGTGCCCGAACGCGTCGATCACGTGCCCGGCGAAACCGTCGCGCAGCACCAGCCGGGTCGAGCTGACGTTCAGCGCCAGCCGGAAAATGGTGGCCACCAGGACGATGGTGGGGAAGATCGCGAAGTCGAGGACCCGCTGCACCTGGAGGGCGACCAGCAGGACGATCAGGCTGATCCCGATGTTCAGGGCGATCAGGATGTCCAGGAGGGCGGCCGGCAACGGCACGACCATCATCAGGACGACGACCACGATGCCGATGGGTACGGCGATCTTGGTCAACCGATTGGACGGCACGGGGGCGACCTCCGACAGCAGCGTGGTGCGAGGGCGGGGGACCCACTCGTCCATCGGCGTGAATCCGTTGCCCCGCAGTTAGGCCATCCGTGGCTGTTGCTCACATCGGCGGCGCCCGGACCGACCTTGAGGCGGCCCGCCGTTCGTGTGACCCCGCGGTTGCCCGTTGTCGATCGCGGCGTATTTTGTTGCTCGGCTAGCCGCTTTCCCTCCCGAACCGGACGAACTATGCTCTGTTTCGGCTTTCGGCAGGGCCCGCTCGCGCACATCGGCGTGTGCGGGTCCGTGCATCAGACAGGTGTCCGAGAGTTCTTCCCCCGATCCGAACTGCGCCGCCTTTGGCGGAGGTGCCGAATGTCCCTTGTTGTCGCCGCGATCGCGGTCTTCCCCTTCTTGGCCGTGCTGATGGTCGGCCTGGCGAAGACCGAGAATGTTCTCTTCACCGTCCCCCTGCCGGGAAGCACTCCGGCCGAGTCCCCCACCACGGCACCCGTCCCGATACAGGACGTAGCCGCTCAGTAACGCGCAAACCCCCGGTGGTCCAAGCCTTCTGGTTCGAAGGCCCGGTCCACCGGGGGGTCGCCGCAGATCCGTTCACCCGGTCTCAGGCACTCCGGCCCTTCGCCGCCGGCAGGCTACTGACCAGGACGGCGTGCACGTACAGTCGTTGCGCCGCGGAGAACTCGGGGTGACAGGTGGTCAGGGTGAGCATCGCCCGGCCCCGCGCGGTCTTCTGCTGCACCACCGAGATGTCCGACGGATCGGTGACCCCCGCGCTGACCACCCGGTAGTCGAACCGGCCCTCGGCGGTCCACACCCGGATCAGATCGCCCGAGGCCAGCTCGTTGATGTGCTTGAACGGAGCGCCCCAGGTGGTGCGGTGCCCGGCCAGGCCGACGTTGCCGTGTTGCCCCGGCTGAGGACTTCCCTCGTACATTCCCAGGCCCTGGCGCAGGATCTCGGTCCCGGTGCCGAGTTCCACCGGCATCCGCCAGTCGTTGCCCAGTTTCGGGATCCGGACCACGGCGATCACCGGCCCGTTCACCCCGCGCGGGATCACCGCCAGGTCAGGTCCCTTCGGCCCCGGCGCCTCGAAGGCCCTGGTCGCCCGATCGGCGAGATGGTGCGCGGTGGTGCGGGCCCGCCAGTTGGTCCACCACCAGCCGCCACCGAGACCGGCCGTCAGCAGGACACCGACGACCAGGACGGAAACGCCGATGAGGCGGACCCGCGATCCGCGGGTCCGCCTCATCGTCAGCACTCGTGCATCCTTTCGTATCTCTCGGTCGTCTGCGGGCTACGCCGCGTCGTCAGGTGAGGGTTTCGGGCCGTACTGGTCGTCCGCCTCCTGGAAGGTGACCTCCGGTCCGAACAGTCCGGCCGGCATCAACTGCCGCCCGTCCTCGTCGGTCCGCGGTTGAACGGCGTTGCCGCTGCGCCGGATCCGGAACCGCTCGGCGCCGAGCAGGCCGCCACCGATCAGGACCAGCACCAGACCCAGGGCCAGACCCGGGATCAGCAGCAGCGGGGTACCGGTGAAGGCCAGGCCGCCCCCGGTGTCGTTGCCGCCGGCCCCGCCGGAGCCACTGCCGCCGTCACCGTTGCCGGAGTCGTTGCCGCTCCCATTGCCGGTGCCGGTGCCGTCGCCGTTGCCGGAGTCGTTGCCGCTCCCGTCGCCGGTGCCGGTGCCGCCCTCTTCGACGACATCGACGTTGACGGTCTGCTCCGATTCCTGGCCGAGGTCGTCGGTCACCGACATCACGAAGGAGTCGGTCCCGGTCTCGTCGGTCGCGGTGTAGACGCACGCCTTGCCGGAGGAGGAGACCGCCGTGCTGCCCGTACCTTCGGGCGTGCTGCACGCCGTCACCTCGAGGCCGGAGTAGCTCGGGCCCTTCGCCGCGATCGCCTTGCTGGTGCTCACCGTCACGTCGGTCTCGATCGTCACCGTCGCGGCCAGGACCGGGATGAAGGTGAAGGACTCGACGAAGCTGATCGAGCCGGCCGAGTTGGTCACCACGACCGTGGTCGGGCCACCGACGTGCGGCGGAGTGGTCACGGTCAGCGTGTTGGACGCCGCCGCCTTCCACCGGCTGATCGCCTTGCTCACCGACGTCGGCCTGAAGGCCTTGACCTTCAGGTCGTTGTCCCGGGTGCGGGCCACGGACAGCTTCGAGGTCTTGGCCTTCGACGCTCCGACCAGCGGGTTGTCCACGTCCGCGCCGAGCACCAGGTTGGTGCCGAGCACGCCGTCGAACGAGACCGTGGTGTTCGCGTCGAACCCGGTACCGGTGATCGTCACCGGTGTGCCACCAGCCACCGGACCCACGTTCGGGGTCAGGCCCGCCACCGTCGGCAGCCCGGAGAGCGGCACGTAGGTGAACAGGTAGGAGCTGCTGGTGCCCTGCGAGTTCCGCAGGAGGACGGCGATCCCGCCGGCCGCGTGGGCCGGGGTCACGACCGACGCCGTGGTGTTGTTGAGGATCGTCAGGTTGGTCCCGGCGACCCCGTCGAAGGTGATCTGGTCAACCGTCTGCAGCCCGAGACCCTGGAACACGACGGTGGTTCCGCCGCCCGTCGGACCGCTGCGCGGCGTCATGGTGTCGATCACCGGGACGCTGTTGGCGGCCACGTAAGTGAACTGCGAGGCAGCCACCGACGTGCTGCTGCCGACCGGCGTCGTCACGATCACGTTCACCGCACCCGCGGCGTGGGCCGGGGAGGTGGCGATGATCGTGGTGTTGTTGACGACGGTGACGTTGGTGGCCGCGACGCCCCCGAAGGTGACGGAGTTGGCCAGCAGGAACCCGGTGCCGTAGATGGTCACCTGGGTACCGCCGTCGATCGTGCCGATCCCCGGCACCAGCGCGGTGATGGTCGGGCTCAGGTTCACGGCGAGGTAGGTGAAGACCGCTGCCTGCGTGCTGTTCCCGCCGTCACCGTTCACCACCACCTGCGCCGTGCCCGCCGCGTGCTGCGGGGTGACGAAAGTGATCGTCGTGTTGTTCACGACCGTGATGTTGTTGACCACGGTGCCGCCGATGGTGACGCTGTCGGCGCCGGTGAACCCGGTACCGGTGATCGTCACCGTGGTGCCGCCGGTAGACGGACCGCTGATCGGCGAGATCGAGGTGATCGTGGCCGCCGCACCGTAGGTGAAGGTGGCGGTGTCGGTACCCCCGGTCGTGGTGACCAGGATGGTGACCGGGCCCGGCTGGAGACCGGCCGGCATCCGGAACGTCACCGAGGTGCTGCTCACCACGGTGACGTTGGTCGCCGGCAGACCGCCGACCAGGATCGCCAGGGTGTTGTCGAACCCGGTACCGGTCAGCGTGACGGTGTAGCCACCGTCCTGCGCACCCGTGGCCGGGTTGACCGAGGTGATGGTCGGCGCGGCCGCCGCGTAGACGAACACGCTCGGCAGCAGGCTGGTGCCGAAGTCGCCCTGCAGCGTGACCGTCACGATCCCGGCGGCGTGCGCCGGGGTGACGAACGTGAGCGAGGTGTCTGACTGGGCCGTGATGGTGTTCACCGTGTTCCCACCAACGACAACCGAGGTGACGTCGGCCAGGCCGGTGCCGGTGACCGTCACCGAGGTACCCCCGGTGGTACTACCCGTAAGCGGAGTCGCCACCGCGTTGAGCGGCGTCGCGGCGTAGGTGAAGCTCGCCCCGGAAGTAGTGACGCCGCTGGTCACCACGGTGATCGGGGCCGAGCCCCGGGAGTGGATCGGGGTGCTGAAGGTCAGCGAAGTGCTGCTGTTGTAGGTGGTCGGCACCGGCACACCGTCGATGGAGACCACGGAGTTCGGGGTGAATCCGGTCCCGGTCAGCGTCACCGAGGTACCACCGGTGGTCGGACCGGAGCCCGGCGTGGGAGTACCCAGCGTCGCTGCGGCCGCGGTGTAGGTGAACGTGTTGGCCAGGATGCTCTGCGTCACACCACCGCTGTAGATGATGGTGACCGGCACATCACCGGCGTTGACTCCCTGCGGCGTGGTCACGCTGATCGTGCCGAGGTTGAACGAGAAGTTCGTTCCGGAGACCCCGCCGAACTGGACGTCGGTCGGAGTGCCCAGGTTGACGCCCGCGATCGTGATGGGCGTGCCACCGGCGATCGGGCCGGTACTGGGCGTCATCACCAGGGAGACCGGCGGCAGGTTGCTGCCCAGGTTGTAGGTGAACGTGCCCGCGGTCGTGGTGTTGGTACCCGGGCCGTTCAGCACCACCGGCACACCGCCCGCGGTCAGGTCGACCGGGGTGGTGAAGACGAGCGTGGTGGCGTTCTGGGAGGTGATCGTGCCGGTACCCGTACCCACAGTCACCGAGTTGACCTGGTCCAGGTCGGTACCCGTCACCGTCACCGAGGTGCCACCAGTGATCGGGCCGCTGGTCGGCGTCAGGTTGGTGACCGCCGGGCTGGCGTACGTGAAGGTGGCGCTGCCGGTGCCGGTCGTCGAACCGGTGTTCACCGTGATCGGCACACTGCCGGCAGCGTGCACCGGCGTCACGAAGTCCACCTCGGTGGTGCTGACATACGTCGTCGGAACGGCGTTGCCGTCAACCAGGACCACCGTGGCGTTGGTGAAGTTGGTACCGGTCAGGGCGACCGACGTACCACCGGTGACCGGGCCCCGGCCCGGTGTGATCGAGCCCGCCGTGGGAACTCCGACGTAGCTGAACACCGCGCTGTTGTTCTGGGCGGACGTCCCTCCCGCGGTGGTCACCGTGACGAACTGCGACCCGGTCCCGGCCGGTGCGGTCACCGTGATGCCGGTGGTGCCGTTCCGGGAGGTCACGGTGGCGTCCGCGCTACCGAACCTGACCGTCGCGCTCGGGGTGAAGTCGGTCCCGGTGATCACCACCGAGGTCCCGCCCCCCGGTGGCCCGGTCGCCGGACTGATCGAGCTGACCGTCGGGGCCCCGAAGTAGGTGAAGGTCCCGGTCGACGTGCCGGTGCCGGCCGCGTTGATCACCTTGACCGTGGGCGTGCCGGTACCGGCCGGCGCGTAGGCGGTGATCTGCGTCGTGCTGTCGATCGTGTACTGCGCCGACGTCGTGCCGAACTGCACGTCGGTGGTGCCCCGGAAGCCGGTACCGGTGATCGTCACCGCGGTACCGCCGTTGGCCGGACCCGAGGTCGGGGTGAAGCTGCTGACCACCGGGGTGATCGCGTTCGTGGTCGAGCAGACGCTCTGCCCGGCGATCACGTCGGCGGTGCCGTTGACCAGCTTCAGGTGCAGCGCGTTGACGGTGATCGTGCTCTTGCCACCGGTGTTGCTGGTGACCTGCTCGTTCAGGGTCAGCGTGGCCAGGGCGCCGATGTCGACGTTGTAGTTGGCCGGCAGCGTGCCGGGGATCGTGGTGTTCGCCGTGCCGCCGAGCTTCAGACCGGTGACCTTGGCATCGCCGGAGACCCCGCCCCCGGTACCGGTGCAGGTGGACTGGACCAGGTCGGCCGAGATGCTCTGGAGGGCGGCCAGCGCGGTGCCGGTGCCCAGGCCCGCGACCGAGGCACTCGCCGAGGCGGTGTCCTTCAGGTCGTCACCGGTGGCGGTCGTGGTCACGGCGCCGGTGCTGAGGGCGGTGCCGGCGGTGACCGTCCCGGTGTTCGCGGAGGCCGGCCCGTTCGGGTAGTTGGACACCGGGGTCGGCGTCGTGTTCACCAGCGGCTGGCCGAGCAGCGTGACCGTGGCCTTGACGCCGTAGGAGGACGCGGCGACCGAACCGTCGGCCGCGGCCTTGATGTCGGCCTTGCCGAGCTTCTTGTCCTTCTTGACGATCGGCTTGGCGCTCGACGACTTCCCCACCGCCGAGTGCGACCCGGCCGAGGCCTGGCTGTGCGTCGCCGCTTCCGCCATGCCGGAGGCCATCGGAAGGCCCATCCCGGCGACGACCAGACCAGCCAGAACCTGGGCGACCCGGCGTCTGTGGCGGAACCGGGAATCACCCGATGTGGGTGGATCCCCGAAATCGTTGTTCGTCGTGCGTGGCAGAACTCGCATAAAGGCGCCCCCGCTACCGATTGCCAGGATCCATCGTGATCCGGTCGATCGCGAACTCTAGGTAGCGGTGTAATTACACAGATGTTATTGCGGACGGCGTGTCCCCAAAGATCTCCGGTCGGATGAGTGAAATTGGATGTCGGTGACCGTTTTTGCGGCCCGGACGGGTGACTTGTGGGCGCCGCTCAGCGGGCCCGGTGGCGGGCCTCGCTGAGCTCCCGGCGGCGACGTGCACTGAGTTCGGCGCGGGTGGGAAGGACGTCCGGAACCGGCGTCTTGGTGGTCGGTCGCCGGGTTGCGGCGTTGCGGCCGGGCTTGCCGGCGTGCATCACGAAGGCGAGGATCCGGGCCACCGCCATGTACAGCTCGGCCGGGATCTCCTCGCCGATCTCGCAGACCCGGAACAGCGCGCGGGCGAGCGGTTTGTCCTCGACCACCGGCACCCGGTTCTCCTTGGCGATCTCCCGGATCGTGGCCGCGACCGTGCCCGAGCCCTTGGCCACCACCTTCGGCGCGCCCTTGCCCTGCTCGTACTTCAGCGCGATGGCCAGGTGCGTCGGGTTGGTGAGGACCACGTTGGCGGTGGGGATCTCGGCCATCATCCGGTTGCGGGCCATGGCCATCTGTTTCTGCCGGATCGCCCCCTTCAGCATCGGGTCACCCTCTTGCTGCTTGTATTCGTCCTTGATCTCCTTCGGCGTCATCATGAGCTGTTTGGTGACCTCATGACGCTGGTAGAAGTAGTCGGCCATGGCCAGCACGAGGCCGGCCCCGGCGGCCGCGAAGACCATTGAGCGGATGCCCTGGCTGGTGCGTTCGAGGGTGGCGGTCAGCGGACGGATGCCCGCCCCCACCAACTCGGGGATCAGGTTCTTACCCAGCGCGTATACCACCGCAGCCAGAACGGCGACCTTGAGAACAGCTTTCAGCGCCTCCCAGGCGGCGCGGGGACCGAACATCCGCTTGATGCCCTGCAACGGGTTCAGCCGACTGAACTTCGGGGTCAGCGCCTTTGAGCTGGGGTAGACGCCCTGCGCCGAGATCGCCACGACTCCCGTGATCATCGCCCCGAGGACCATGGGAGCGGAACCGATCAGGATGGTCATCGGCATGGCGTTCATCACCCGCAGAGCACGCGGTATCGACGGGTCGTCGATCACCGCTGGCCACTGGGCGATCATCCCGCGGATTCTCTGGTTGGCCAGGTGCACGCTCATCGGCAGCAACGCGATCGCCACCGCGATCGAGGCCCAGGTGCCGAACTCCTGACTGCGCGGGAACTGCCCGTCCTGACGGGCGTCCCTGAGCCGTTTGGCAGTCGGCTTCTCGGTCTTGCCGTCCTTGTCACCGGCCATCGTCCGCCCTCACCCCCCGACCATCCGGACCATGGTGACGCCCGCGGTGTTGACGAAATTCTCCAGAGCGCCCGGGATCTGCACCAGGATCAGGCCGATCAGGAACAGGCTGAGAATGATCTTCAGCGGGAAGGCCAGGGCAAAGGCGTTCAGCGCGGGGGCGGCCCGGGTCAGCAGGCCCAGCGCGAGGTCGGCGATCAGCAGGGCGGCCAGGATCGGCGCGGTGATCTGGATCGCGGCCAGGAACATGGTGGAGAGCATCTGGGTGAGCACCCGGGCGGTCTCACCGAGGTCGAGCCGGGCCATCGGCGAGATCTCAAAGGTTCGGGAGAACCCGCGCAGGATCACCAGGTGCCCGTCGGTGCCCCACAACAGGGTGATCGCGATCAGCTGGTGCAGCCGGCCCATCACCGAGCTCTGCACCATCGACAACGGGTCCAGGCCCTGGGAGATGCTGAAACCACCGGCCAGGTCGATGAAGTCACCGATCGCCTGGATCGCCGCCACGGCCATCAGGACGAAGTACCCGAGCGCGACCCCGAGCAGCATCTGCAGCAGCATCTGCCCGATCATCTGCCCGGAGGCCAGTTCCGGGGCCTTCGGGATGGTCCAGTTGGCCAGCGGGACGGCCAGCGCGAGGGCGGTCGCGGCACGGACCTGGCTGGGGATGGTCCGGGTGTTGAACGGCGGGGCGACCAGCACGAAGCCCACCGTCCGGCCCAGGGCCAGCAGGTAGCCGGACAGCGCCGCCGCCGCGAAGGTGAGGTCCACGAGGGGTTCTCAGGTGTTCAGGAGGCTGGGCACCATGGCGAACAGCTGCCGGGTGAACCCCTCCAGGGTGCGCAGGCACCAGCCCCCGGTGAGCACCAGGACGACCGCCGTGACCACCAGCTTGGGCACGAAGGTCAGGGTCTGTTCCTGGATCTGGGTGGCCGACTGGACGATCGACAGCAGCAGACCGATGGCGAGGGTGGCGAACAGCACCGGGCCGGCCACCTTGGTCGCGGTCAGCAGGGCCGCCGCCACGATCTGGATGATCGTGTCTTCCATGCGGATCTCCTAGTGGTAGCTGCCGATCAG
This sequence comes from Kineosporia aurantiaca JCM 3230, assembly GCA_000719025.1. Taxonomy (GTDB): domain Bacteria; phylum Actinomycetota; class Actinomycetes; order Actinomycetales; family Kineosporiaceae; genus Kineosporia; species Kineosporia aurantiaca. The sequence continues at coordinate 441,998 of JODP01000003.1, read as the reverse complement.
GGTGGTCACGATCAGCGACCAGCCGTCGACGAGCACGAAGAGCAAGAGCTTGAACGGGAGAGAGACGAGCGCCGGGGGCAGCATCACCATGCCCAGCGACATCAGGATCGCGCTCACCACGATGTCGATGACCAGGAACGGGATGAACACGACGAACCCGATGATGAACGCCCCGCGCAGTTCGCTGAGCACGAAGGCCGGCACCAGGGTGCGCAGGTCGACCGAGTCCCGGTTCTTGGGCAGCGGCATGTCGGCCGCCTTGGTCATCAGCGCCAGTTCCTCGTCCCGGGTGTGCTTCAGCATGAAGTCCTTCAGCGGTTCGCTGCCGGCCCGGTAGGCCTGGGTGACGTTCATGTCGCCCTTGCTGTAGGGCTGGATCGCCTTGGTGTTGATCGCGTCGGCGGTCGGTCCCATGATGAAGAGCGAGAGGAAGAGCGCCAGTCCGACCAGCACCTGGTTCGGCGGCACCGACGGGGTACCCAGGGCGCTGCGGGTCAGCGAGAGCACCACCACGATCTTGGTGAACGACGTGCAGAGCAGCAGCACCGACGGAGCGACGCCGATCAGGGTGACCAGCAGGATGATCGAGAGCACCTGGCTGCGCTGCCCGGGCACGCTGACCGTGACGTTGCCGTTCTTCACGGTCGGCGACTGCGGCCCGGTCGGGTCGGTCGGCGCCACCGGTTGGGTGCGGGGCACGGTGCTGAAGGACGTCTGGACGGACGTCCGGTGGGTCGGGGTCGCCGAGGCGGCCATTGCGTCGGTGCCGGGCAGGACGATCTGGAACAGCCCGATGACCACACCGAAGAGCAGCCCGGCCAGAAGCCGGTGGGTGGGTCGCAGGCCCTTCCGAGGGGAATGGCCGGTCATGATCAGCTCCGTCGGACGGTCAGATCACGCAGCGCGTCAACACCCTGCCGCCACGTCCTGGGCGACAGCACCGAACCATTGACCTGCGGATGCTGCTGCTGGGACCGGCGGCCGGAGGGCTGCGCCGGGGGCTGCTCGGGGGTCCGTCCCTGAGCCTGGGCACGAGTCTGGGCGTTGGTCTGAGGCTGGGCCGGTGGGTTGGCCGGCTGACGCCGCTGGGGGTGCGCCCGCTCGGGCAGTACCGACTGGGCGCGGGGGGCCGGGACCGGGAGAGCGCCCTGAGGCTGAGCCGGGTGCCTTCCCTGAGCGGTCCGGACCCGCTTGCCGGTCCCGGTCCGGGCCGCGGCGTTCACCGCGTCCGGATAGGCCTCGGCCTGGAACGCCGCTACCTGGCGAGCCGTCCGCTCGGTCAGTGATTCATTCTGCGGGGCAAGCATTTCGGTATTAACCCGGGCCTGCCGACGGGCCTCCGGCCGGATCTCGGGCCGCGGCCGCCCGGCGACCTGCGGTCGAAGCGGAGACTGCGCGCCGGACCGTTCCCGGGCGGCCATCCCCTCCAGCAGCGCGGCCGGGCTGTCCGGAACGTAGGTGCTGCGCGGGCGCCGACGGCCGTTGTCGGCACTCGGTCGCGGGGCCGGGATCGGCCGGGGGTCGAGCTGCGGTCCCGGCTGAGGCTCGAACCACGGCTCGGGTCGGGGAGCCGGCTGCGGCTTGGGCTCGGCGGCGGTCCGGCCAGCCGCGCGCAGGGCACTGGCCAGGTCGGGGTGCTCGTCCAGGTTGAGATCGCCTGGCAGCGAGGTGTTCTCGTCCCGCCGCTCGTCGTCGGCCGGAGCCTCCCGCAACGAGGCCCGGTTCTCGGCCCGGGTCCGCGGCGCTGTGTCCAGAGGGGGCCCCGCGGCGCGACGCCCCGAAGGCCGGGGCAGCTCGACCGGATCCCCGGACTCGACCGAGTCCTGGACATCCATCAGCAGTGCATCCACCGGGGCGGGCTCGGCGTGCGCCTCGAAGGAGGCCGCCAGTTCGCTGGCCGCGCTTTCACTTTCCCGGAGTTCGTCGTAGTCGATGTTCTCCGGCGCGCTGATGGTGGGCGGCACCAGAGCCGGGTCCCGGGTCACCCTCGAGCCCCGCCGCCGACGTCCCTCATCAGCCGGCTTCCGCAACCCCAACTGCCGCCGCAAGGAGGCCCTGACCGCTCCGGCGACCGCCCCCTTACCCGTGCGCGACAACCGGGCCTCCCGGCGCGAGCCGGGCAACACGAAGACCTCGTCGGAGACCTTGGCCGGCTCCAGGACCACCGGGGAGGCCGGCTCCGGCTGCACATCGGCGAGCATCGTCACCTGCTGCGAGGTGATCCCGAGCAGCAGCCGGCGATCCGAGATCTCGACCACCGCCAGGTTCGCCTCGCGGGAGATACCGATCCGCTCGACGATCCGCAGACCGCTGCCGGCGTTGTCCCCCCGCGCCCGCCGGGCCACCCGGGCGACCAGCGCGATCGTCACCAGCACCACGATCAGCCCGCCGACCACTCGGCCGAGCATCGCCAGGTCGCCGGTCATGTCGCGTCCCGGGTGACGATCTCGGTGATCCGCAGGCCGAAACTCTCGTCCACGACCACGACTTCGCCGCGGGCCAGGAGCGTGCCGTTGACCAGGAGATCGGCCGGCGACCCGGCCAGCCGGTCCAGCTCGACGACGTCACCGGGGGCCAGCGCGAGCAGCTGGCGCACCGACATCCGGGTGCGGCCGAGCTCGCAGGTCACCTCCATCTCGACGTCGCGGAGCATCTCGATCCCCCAGCTGCGGGCGCCGGCCGCACTGGGCCGGGCCCCCGCCGCCGGGGAAGCGGCGGCGGGCGGCGCCATCTGGGTGATCGACAGGCCGACCAGCGCGGTGACCGCGCCGTCCGGACCGGACAGCGGGAGGATCACCACGGTGCCGCCGGTCAGCACGTCCAGGCATTCCTCGACCGGAGTGGCGGTGGGGTCGCCGTCCAGCCGGCCGCCCATCGAACTGGCGATCGAGTCCAGCGCCGGGCGCAGGGCCTGGGCCGGCTCGAGCGAGCCGAACGGGGTGCCGGCCAGGGCGTCGACCAGGTCCTGGCCGACGACCAGGAGCACCTTGCCCTCGATCCCGCCGGAGAGGAAGGCGGTGATGGCCGCGCCGGCCGGGTCGGGCAGGGTGGCCTGACCGGGATCCTGGACCGGGTCGCCCAGGGTGAGCGGCGACGCGGACGGGATCTGCGGCAGGGCCTCGCGCACGGCCCCGACGGCGGCCTGGACCGCGGCGTCCCGGTTGCCGGACTCGGCGGCCGTGCGCTGCTCGGGAACCAGGGGTGAGGCGGAGAAAGACATGAGGGGTCCTCGGATGCGTTGAGTCAGGTTGTTCGAGGTGGCTTCCCTGCCTTCTCGGCCGCATCCCTGCGTCTATTGAGCTATCTGGGTGAAGTTATTGCTCCGGGTCGACGATCAGCGCGGCCAGCTGCTTGCCGCTGGCCCCCGGGATCGCGTAGCCGAAGGTCGAGGACGCCGAGGTGACCTCGAGCGGCTGGGTGGTGCGGTGGCCGAGGCTGATCACGTCGCCGACGGCCAGGCGGCCGATCTGCGAGGAGCTCATCCGCAGCGCGTCGAAGCGGATCGAGACGTCGACCTCGACGTCGTTCAGCCGCTGGGTGGTCTTGGCCGCCGCCGCGCTGCGCACCTTCTGCTTCTCACCGCGGTCCTGCGACCGGGTGGCCTGTTCCAGCGCCGGCTGCAGCATGGCGTAGGGCATGCACAGATCCATCGTGCTGATCCGCTCCCCCACCGCCAGCTGCATCCGGGCCACGATCACCGGGTCGGTGGCCGCCGCAGCCTGCACGAACTGGGCGTTGCTCTCCAGCGTGAGCAGTTGCGGACGGGTCACCGCGATCGGCTCCAGCGCGTACGCCAGCTCCCGCAGCACCCGGCCCAGCAGGTGCCGGACCAGCGTCTGCTCGATGTCGGTGAGCTGCCGCTCGGGCTGCTCGTCGACCCCGCTGCCGCCGAGCAGGTGATCGATCATCACCATCAGCGTGCTCAGGTCGAGGCTCATCAGCGCCTTGCCCTGCAACGGTTCCAGCGACATGACGGCGCAGACGTTGGCCTCGGGCAACCCGGACAAGTACTCGTCGTAGCTCATCTCCTCGACCTGGATGAGGCTGAGTACGCTGACCGCCCGCAGACTGGTGGTCAGCACGGTGGTTGCCTGCCGGCCGAGGGTCTGCATCGCGACCTTCAGCAGGTGGGCATCCTCCCGGGCCAGCCGCACCGGCCGGCGGAAGTCATAGGTTCGAGCACCTGCCCGAGGGCGCCTGCCTGTGCTGGTCGCCTGATTGGAGTAGCCCACGAAAGGTCCATCGGTGGCTCGGGCGAAGTCCTTTAACCGCCACCCGGATGACGCCGGGAGGTCCGGTTTGGGCGGCCCTCGGCGGGGGTCGTGCCGTACTGCTTGCGGAACGCCCGGATGAAGTGGCTGGTGTCGGCGAACCGGTAGCGGGCGGCCACCTCGGAGACGCTGGACCCGCCCGCGAACAGGACCTTCCGGGCCTGCTCGAGCCGCCGGCGCCGGACGTAGCCGCTGACCGGCTCGCCCACCTCGGCGAAGGCCCGCTGCAGGGTGCGCACCGAGACGTGCAACTCGTGGGCCAGCCGGTCCGAGGACAGGTCCGCGTCGGTCAGCCGGGCGTCGGCCAGGTCCTGGGCCGCGCGCACCAGGGCGGGCCGGAGTTCGGCCTCCTGATCGTCGAACCGGCCCATCGCCACCCCGGCGGCCAGCTCGACCAGCGCGCTCTCGGCGGCCCGCAGGCCCGCCTCGCCCAGCCCGGACAGGGTCTGGCGCACCATCCCGGCGTGCGCCAGCAGCATCCGCACCTCGGGGGTGTCGCCGATCGCACCGGAGACCACCCGCCGGCGAAGGACGTCCTTCAGCCCTCGGTGGGGGAACATCAGAATGATGGACGCGGTGTCGGGCGCGGTCTCGAAGTGGGACGTCGCGGTGACATGCTGGAGCAGGAACTCGCCGCCGGCGATCACGTGCGCGCCACGCCCGTAGGGATCGGGCATCGACCACCGGCCTCGGTGGACCGCCCAGAGCCGGACCACGTTCTCGGCCGGCGAGGGCAGGGTAAGGGTCCGCACCGGGGCCGTCACGTTCATCTCGCTGATCGCCACGTCCCCGGCCCGGCCCGCCCAGCTGTGGCCCCGCAGATCCGGCGAGGCGAAGGTCGGCAGCGGGATCGAGTCCCCGATCGTGGCCTGCCAGGAGCGGGCGAACTCCGACGCGTCCCCGGAGCGGTAAGAGAACTCGCGCGGCCGGGGCACGGTGTCGCCGGTGTTCTGTCGATTGACGCCGTCGTCCAATGCCTGCTCCCGTCCGTCCTCCTAGCCTGGAGAAAGTCACCGTAACCGACTTACCGGGAGAACTCTCGTGCAACCGCTCGAACCCGCTCGGGCACAGACCGTTGAGATCGCCGGAAAGACCCTGCGGCGTCTGGGCTTCGGCGCCATGCGGCTGGCCGGGCCGGGCATCTGGGGGCCACCGGACGATCGGGCCAACTCGATCCGGGTGGCCCGCCGCGCGGTCGATCTCGGCATCGAATTCATCGATACGGCAGACGTTTACGGTTTCGGCGTGACCGAGGAGATCCTGGCCGAGGCGCTGTACCCGTATCCGGAGCACCTGCTGGTCTCCACGAAGATCGGCCAGGTGCAGACCCGGCCCCGGGAATGGGCCCCGGTCGGGCGGCCGGAATTCCTCCGCCACCAGTGCGAGGCCAGTCTGCGACGCCTGCGGGTGGAGCGGATCGACCTGCTCAGCCTGCACCGGGTGGATCCGGCGGTACCGCTCGAGGATCAGGTCGGGGAACTGAAAACGCTGCAGGACGAGGGCAAGATCGGCGCGGTCGGGCTGTCCGAGGTGAGCGTCGGGCAGATCGAGCAGGCCCGCCGGATCGTCGACATCGTCAGCGTGCAGAACATCTACAACCTCGCGGTCCGCACCTGGGACCCGGTGGTGGACCACTGCACCCGGGAAGGCATCGCCTTCGTGCCCTGGTACCCCATCCTGGCCGGTGGCCTGGTCACCGGGGCGGGCGTCCTCACCGACATCGCCGAGACCCTCGGGGCGAGCCCGGCCCAGGTCTCGCTGGCCTGGCTGCTGGCTCGCTCGGACGTGATCGCGCCGATCCCCGGCACCGCGTCGACCGCGCACTTGGAGGAGAACGTGGCGGCTGCGCAGATCGAGCTGAGCCCGGAGCAGTTCACCGCGCTCCTGGAAACCCCGACGACCGCCGACGTCCCCGCCTGATCGCCCGTCAGTCCCCGGCAACCCCGGTGATTTCCTCGACCAGCCGCAGGGATTCGCTCAGCGATTCCAGGTAGGCGTGCGAGACGTCGTAGGGGGCCAGGCCGGAGGCGAGCACCCCGGCGTCGTCGTCAAGTTCGTGGGCGAGGACCGCGGACAGCGCCGTCCCGGCCCCACCCAGCCCGCTGACCAGGGCGTCCTTGACTTCTTTCGTGACGCCGGCGGCTTCCGCGACGGTCTGCGGGGAAGCGCCGAGCACGTCGGCGGCGCCGGACAGCAGGCCCACCGTGAAGGCCAGGTCGGCGAGCGCCGCCGGAGCCAGCACCCGGCAGGCACAGGCCCGGGCCAGCACCTTCCAGAGGCCGTCGGCCGGGGACGCGGTGGACGGGCCCTCGAGCAGGATCAGCACGATCCAGGAGCGCAGCCGGCGCGGCCCGATGATGACCAGGGCCTGGCGCAGCGAGGCGATCTGCCGGGAGGCGCCGGAGGCGGCCGAGTTGGCGGTCCGCAGCAACCGCAGGGCCAGACCCGGGTCGCTGCCGATGGCCGGTTCCAGCCGGATGATGTCCAGGTCCGGATCGGCCAGGTCGCCGAGCAGCCGCACGCAGACCAGCTGGGTCGGCGACAGGGTGCGCCGCTGCAGCACGGTCGGCTTCTCCAGCCAGGAACCCTGGAACAGCGCGAAGCCGAGCTCGACCGCCCGGGCCAGCGTCGCCTCGTCGTCGATTCCCGAGGCGATCAGTTCCCGGCCGCGCTCGGTCACCCGGGCGGCCAGTTCGGCGAGCTGGAAACCGTTGTGCGCGGGGACCTCGATCTTCACGTAGTCGACGAGGTCGAGCAGGACCGAGGCCTCGGGCTGACCGCCGTACTCGCACAGCGCGATCCGGTACCCGTCCTCCCGCAACTGCTCCACCCCGGCCAGCAGCTCCGCGTCCACCATCATGGTCGCCGGGATCTCCACCACCACCCCGGCCGGCTCCACCGGGATCGGGATGATCCCGGTCAGGAAGGCCCGGGTGAAACCGATGAAGACCGGCCGCGAACCGGCGATCCGGTCCACCCCGAAGGTGCCGAACGTGGTCGCGATGACCTGGGAGGTGGCCCGGTCCCCGGGGTGCTTGGCCCCGGTGGAACCCGAGTGGAACAGCACCTCGTACGCCATCAGCGACCGCCGGGCGTCGTAAAGTCCCTGTCGGCCCACTCTTACGTCCCGCACCGCGTCGGCCGGGACGCGCGTCTGCGCCGGCACCCGCAGGTTCTCCGTGGGTGCCGGCACATCAGCCATCGTCTTTCCGTCCCTGCCGGTGGTTACTTGATCACGATCGCGAGCGATCCGTCCCCGTACCCGGAGATGCTCAGCTTGACGTCCATCCGGTTGCCGACGGTGGCCGCCAGCTGGGCGACGTCGGCCGGGATGGCGGAGTTCGGCGAGTACATCTCGTAGAGGCGCACGTGCGGGGCGTTCGGCAGGTTGAACACCGAGGCCATCACGTTGAGCACCTCGTAGCAGTTCTCCTCCAGGTCCTTCGGGAACTCCCGGGCCTTGATCGCCTCGTCGACGACGCCGCGCGGGATCATTCCCAGGGCCCCGCCGATCCGGGCCGCGCACTCCAGGTCGATAACCGCCAGCGCGGTCGTCTTCAGCTGGTCGGTGACGTACACCGCGACCACGTTGGTCGACTTGGCCGGCGGCGGGACGCCGTCCGAAAGGTCCACGTCGCGGCCGATCAGGCCCTCGATCGTGTTGCGCACCGAGTGCCGGCTCGGCATCGGCGACTGCTCGGTCTGAACGCTCATCTTCAGGAAACCACCGTTCCGAGTGTGTCCATGAATTGTTCGGCGGTGAACGGCTTCACGATCACGCCGATGGCCCCGTTGGCCGAGGCCAGCTCCACCATCTCCTCCGAACCCTCCGAGGTGACGAAGCAGAACGGCGTCGTGCTGCCGCTCGCCCGGAGGGCCTTGAGGAATTCGATGCCGGTCATCTCCGGCATGTTCCAGTCCGACAGGATCAGGCCCGGGCTCTCGGCCTGGACCTGGGCCAGGCCCTCCCGGCCGTTCTCGGCCTCGATGATCTCGTGCTTGCCGAGACCGGCCTGGCGGATGGTACGGATGACGATCTTCCGCATGACCGCGCTGTCGTCGGTGACCAGGATCTTCATGAGGTCGGCTCCAAGGTTGCGTCAGAAGTTTCCGGCGGCCATAACAGATCGGCTGCCGGGGCGTGTGGGTGTAGAGCGAGCTGCACCACATGCCCGAGCACGATGGCGCGGACGTAGGTGCTGCCGTCGGCCGGCTCGGCCTCGGCGAACTGTTCGTCGTCGAGGATCCGGGCGGCCGGCAGGGAGAGCCGGGCCTGGTGGCACAGCAGCGTCTTCACGTTGCCACCGGCGATGTTGCTGATCTCCGCGATCGAGTCGACCAGGTCCTCGGGACCCGGTGAGCTGACCGACATCATCCGGGCCGCCATCACCCGGGCCAGCCCGACGCCGACCCGGACCTCGACGACGGCCACCTCGTCCGCGGCCAGGTCGTGCACGGCCAGACGGGACATCACCACCGGGCCGACCGGCAGCTGGTTGTTGGTGACGATCGCCTCTTCCCTGAGCACGGAGGCGAACACGTCGGTGAGGATCACCCCGAGTTCCTCGCGTATTTCGTCGTCCAGATCCGTGAAGACGCTCATGTCCCTCCTCCGTTGCGGAAGATCACTACCTTGTCGGTTTCCACCCGGGCGAAGTTCTCGTCCAGGCTGAGGGTGCTCTCGGCCCCCCCGAGGACGAGAAATCCCCCGGGCCGCAGCACCTTGCGCACGTTCGCCAGGACCTGGCGCTTGGTGGGCAGATCGAAGTAGATCAGCACGTTGCGCAGGAACACGATGTCCATCTGCGGCAGGCCGACCGGGGGCTGGGCCAGGTTGCCCTGGCGAAAACTGGTCAGGGCCCGGATCTCCGGCTTGACGATCCAGTCCCGGCCTACCTGATCGAAGCACCGGACCAGGTACTTGACCGGAAGACCGCGATTGATCTCCAGTTGTGAGTACTTGCCGGCGGTGGCCCGGGCGACCATCGTCGGGGAGATGTCGGTGCCGTGGATCATCGCGGTCCGGCCCGGGTTCATCGGCAGCCAGTCGATCAGCAGCAGGGCCAGCGAATAGGCCTCCTGCCCGCTGGAGGAGGCCGCCGACCAGATGTTCACGGTCGGTCCGCCGGTGCGCTTGACCTCGGGCAGCATCAGGCCGGTGAACGCCTCGAACGGGTGGGCGTCGCGGAACCACGAGGTCTCGTTCGTGGTCAGCGCGTCGACCACCGCCTCGCAGGCCTCCCGGTCGTTGCGCCGCAGGCGCAGCACCAGCGCCGCGACGTCCTTGTCCCCGAACTTCCGGGCCACCGGGGCCAGCCGGGACTCGACCAGGTACTCCTTGCCGGGCTGCAGATCGATCGAGCTGCGCTGCCGGATCATCCCGGTGACGAACGTGAAATCGGTTTCGGCCAGCGTCATGCGCGCACCCCGCCGGTCACCGGCCCCGATGCCGGCCGCGAGGAGGCGCCCTGGTTCTGGCCCACCGCCGCAGCGATCGTGGCCGCCATCTGCTGCAGCGGGAGCACCCGGTCGGCCTGACCGGCCATCACCGTGGCGCCGGGCATACCCCAGACCACGCTGGTCGCCTCGTCCTGGGCGAACACCTCGCCCCCGGCCGTGCGGATCACGCCGGCCCCGGACGCGCCGTCACGGCCCATCCCGGTCAGCACCACCGCGAGCACCCGATTGCGGAAAACCGAGGCCACCGAACGGAACATGACGTCCACCGCGGGGCGGCAGAAGTTCTCCGGCGGGGCGTCGGTGAGGTTGACCACGACCCCGGTGCCCCGCGACTTCAGCTCCATGTGCAGGCCGCCGGGAGCGATCAGCACCCGGCCCCGCTCCACCAGATCGCCCTGCACGGCCTCGCTGATGCTCAGCTTGCAGATCGAGTCCAGGCGCTGGGCCAGCATCTTGGTGAACACCGGCGGCATGTGCTGGGTGATCACCACCGGCACCGGGAGATCCGCGGGCAGCGAGGCCATCACGGTGGCGAGCGCGTCCGGGCCACCGGTCGAGCTGCCGATCGCCAGCAGCCCGAACGGCGTGGTGCGACGGACGGCGGCGGTGGCCTTGGACTGCCCGGCCGGCGGCTGCGCCGGGGGCAGGGCGGCCTTGGACACCCCGACCAGACGCCGGGCCCCGGTCAGGGCCAGCAGTTTCGGGATCAGCTGCTCGGAGATGCTCTGCCGGCTCTCCATCACGCTGCCGACGTTGGCCGGCTTGGTGACGTAGTCGCTGGCCCCGGCCGCGAGCGCGTCCATGGTGGCGGAGGCGCCGCGCTCGGTCAGGGTCGAGAACATCACGATCGGCAGGCGCGGGTGGGTCTTGCGGATCGCCTTGACCGCGTCGACGCCGTTCATCACCGGCATCTCGATGTCCATGGTCACGGCGTCGGGCTTCAGCTCCTCCACCTTGGCCACGGCGACCTGCCCGTTGTGCGCCACGCCGACCACCTCGAGGCGGTTGTCGGCGTCAAGGATCTCCTTGATCAGCCGGCGGATCACCACCGAGTCGTCGACGATCAGGATCCGGATCCGTGTCCCGGTCATACCCCCACCAATCCCAGGAGCGCCAGCTTGTCGGCGATCACCTCTTCGGTGAACGGCTTGATCACGTACTCGTGGGCGCCGGCCGCCAGCGCCCGCACGATGTTGCCGTGCTCGCTCTCGGTGGTGACCATCATCAGTGACACGTCCCTTAGTTCGTCCCGGGCCCGGACCGCCTTGATGAACGAAAGACCGTCCATCCGGGGCATGTTCCAGTCCACCAAAGCGATGTCCGGCCGGTAGCCGGTGTCGATCAGATCCAGTGCGTCCCGGCCGTCGAAGGCCTGGGCGACGTCGAAACCGAACCCGGCGAGTTGTTTGGTCAGGATGGCCCGCATCGCCCGCGAGTCATCGATCACCAGAGCCCGAATCACGTCGCCCCCCTTTCCTCTGTGCGCCGGAGCCGTCAGGCGGCCGACGAGTGGTGCTCGTCGAAGGCCAGCAGGGCCCGGGCGTCCAGGGCCAGGAGCAGTTTCTCGGGCATCGTGTACGCCCCGAGCAGGAGCGAGCCGACCCGCGAGTTCACCGTGGAAGGGGTTCCCTCGAACGGGATCTGGGAGACCTCCACCACCCCGCCGATCTCGTCGACGAGCAGGCTGACCGGCTCGTCGTCGACCCGGACGACCACGTTCACCTGGGGCCGGTCGCCGCCGCTGGGCGGCAGGCCGAGCCGGGCCCGCACGTCGATCGCGGTGAGCACCTCACCCCGCAGGTTGATCAGGCCGGCCACCTCCGGGGTGGCCAGCGGGACCGGCGTGAACGCCTGCATCCGAACGACTTCCTGGACCAGGGCCACCTCGACCCCGAACAGGTAGGAACCGACATGGAACGTCGACAACTGGGTCACAGTGCCTCCTCGTACAGGTGGTCGAGCTGCTCGATCGTGGTCGCGCCGGCGTCGTCCTGGTAGAAGGCCGGGTCGGCGGCGAGCACCGCGGCCTGCACGTCGAGCAGTTCGACCACGCGGTCACCGACGACGATCGAGCCGAGCAGGGCGTGGTCGTCGATGTCGGACCGGGAACCGGCCCGCTCGGTGGCGATGTCCATGATCCGCTCGACCGCGAAGCCGACGCTGCGCTCGCCGCGGGTGTAGACCACCAGCTGCACACGCTCGGCGTTGCCTTCCTCGCCGTAGGCGCCGAGCAGGCTGGCCAGCCGCACCAAAGGCATGATGTGGCCGCGGTACTGGACCACCTCCCGGCCGCCGACCCGCTCGATCGTCTCGCTCGGGATCTCCTCCAGGCGGGTGACCATGTCCAGCGGGATCGCGGTGCGCCGGCCCCCGCTCAGCTCGACCACCAGCACCGGGTCGATCGAGGTGGTCTCCTCGTTGATCGAGGAGCTGGCCGCCCCGGCCGGGTTGGACAGCACGTCGGCCTGCCGGGCGATCGCGGTGGCGTCCAGGATCAGCACCACGCTGCCGTCGCCGTGGATCGTGGCGCCCTGGTACATCGGCAGCGACTTCAGGTGCCGGCCGAGCGGTTTGACCACGATCTCCTGGGTGTCCAGGACGTCGTCCACCACCAGGCCGAAGCGGTGCTGCTCGGCCTGCAGCACGACGATGAAACCGCCGCGCCCGTCGCCGTTCTTGCCGCCGCCGCTGGAGGTGCCGTTCGGCACCAGGCCGAGCTGCTCGTCCAGCTGTACCAGGGGGAGCAGCGCCCCGCGCAGCCGGTAGACCGGCGCCCCGGAGATGTGCTCGATGCCGCCGCGGGCGTGCTCGCCCGAGAGCCGGACCAGCTCCAGCACGCTGACCTGGGGCACGGCGTACCGGTGGCCGCCGCAGCCGATGGTCAGGGCCGGGATGATCGCCAGGGTCAGCGGGATGCTCAGGCGGAAGGTGGAACCGGCGCCCTTGTTCGAGATGACGTCGACGGAGCCGCCGATCGCCTCGATCCGGGTCTTCACCACGTCCATCCCGACCCCGCGGCCGGAGACGTTGGTGACCTTGGCGGCGGTCGAGAAGCCGGGCAGGAAGATCATCTGGGTGATCTCCCGGGCCGTCATCCGCTCCAGCGCGGCCTGGGTGACCAGGCCCCGCTCGACCGCCTTGGCGCCGACCACCGCGGAGTCGATGCCGGCCCCGTCGTCGATGATCTCCAGGTGCACCAGCCCGGCCTCGTGATAGGCGCGCAGCATCAGCACGCCCTCCGGGTTCTTGCCCTTGCCGATCCGCACGTCCGGCGGCTCGATGCCGTGGTCGATGGCGTTGCGGACCAGGTGGGTCATCGGGTCCTTGATCGCCTCGAGCACGGTCCGGTCGAGCTCGGTGTCGCGGCCCTCCATCTCCAGCCGCACGTTGCGGGAGAGCTGGCGGGACAGGTCGCGGACCACCCGGGGCAGCTTCGACCAGACCGTGTCGACCGGCTGCATCCGGGTCTTCATCACCTGTTCCTGCAGCTCGCTGGTGATCAGCGAGAGCCGCTGGGCGGACCGGGCGAGCGCGCTGTCGTTCTGCTCGTCGAGCTCCGAGACCAGGGCGTTGCGGGAGAGCACGAGCTCGCCGACCATCGACATCAGGGTGTCCAGCAGGCCGATGTCGACGCGCACGGAGGACTCGACGACCGACCGCTTGTGCTCGCCCTCCCCCGGCTCCGCGGCGGCCTTGGCCGGCTCGGGCGCGGGCGGGGTGGGAGCCGCCGGAGCCGGAGCCGGGGCCGGCGGCGGGGGGGCCGCAGCGGCCGGTTCCGGGACGTTGGTGATCGAGACCTCGGCCGACACCACCTGGGCGCCCACCGGGATCTCCTCGGGGTGGTCCTTGGCCGCCTCGGCCAGGTTGTGCGCGGCCTCGATGGCCTGCGCGGCGGCGGCCTGGGCGGCCGCCTCGACCACGGCCTCGGTGGATTCCGGGTCCTGGGAGACGGCCTCGGCCGAACCGGTCGCCTCCGGGCTGCCGCCCTGGGCCGGGATCAGCGGGGCCGGGGCCGCGCCGTCCTCCAGCAGGGCGCCCAGCCGGGTCACCAGCTCGGTGTGGTCCGCGTCGCCCTCGGCGCCGGTGCTCTCGATGCTGGCGAGCAGGCCGCGCACCGCGTCGACCATCGCCAGCAGAGCGCTCGCGCGCTCCTCGTTCAGGATGATCTTGCCGTCCCGCATGCGGCTGAGCAGGTTCTCACCCACGTGGGTGAGCTTCTCCAGCTTGTTGAACGCCAGGAAGCCGCTGGTGCCCTTGATCGTGTGGATGGTGCGGAAGATGCTGCCCAGCAGGTCCCGCGAGGTCGGGTCCTGCTCCAGCGCGAGCAGATCGGTGTCGAGCTGGTCGAGATTCTCGTGTGACTCGACCAGGAACTCGGCAACGATCTCGTCGATCGCCTCCATCGACTCTCCTTCAGGAACTACCGCAGGGTCCGGACGTTGGCTTTTGCATCGGCATCCGCGGTTCACTCTTGAGCAGGCACCCAGCGGAGGAGAGTCACGTGGCGGACCGGACGATCAGGGCACCCGAACAGCTCGCCCCGCGGGGAACGGCGGCAACGGGGGACGCCGGTCAGTCCGCCCTGGACCGGGTGGTCACCGAGGTGCTGAACGAGCGCGCGGCACCGGACTGGGCGCCGTTCAGTCTCGAGCTGAACCCGGACCAGATCGAGATCCGCGACTGGGTGCACGAATTCGCCGCCACCGTGGTCCGCCCGGCCGCCGCCGAGTGGGACGAGCGGGAGGAGACGCCGTGGCCGATCATCCACGAGGCGGCCGCCAACGGACTGTACGGCCTGGAGAGCACGGTCAGCTCGTTCATGGACCCGTCCGGCCTGCTGCTGCCCCTGGTCAGCGAGGAGCTTTTCTGGGGCGATGCGGGCATCGGCCTGGCCCTGTTCGGCACCCATCTGGCCGCCGGGGCGATCTTCGCCAACGGCACCCCCGAGCAACTCCAGGAGTGGCTGCCACGCTGCTTCGGCACCCCGGAAGAGCCGCAGGTCGCCGCGTTCTGCACGTCCGAGCCGGAGGCCGGGTCGGACGTGTCGGCCCTGCGCACCCGGGCCCGTTTCGACGAGGCCACCCAGGAGTGGGTGATCACCGGGCAGAAGTCCTGGGCCACGAACGGGGGCATCGCCGACGTGCACGTGGTCGTCGCCACCCTCGACCCGACGCTGGGCACCCACGGCCAGGCCGCCTTCGTCATCCCCCGCACCGAGGTCCGCGGGCTGAGCCAGGGCAAGAAGCTGAAGAAGCTGAAGAAGCACGGTCTGCGCGCCTCACACACCGCCGAGGTGTTCCTCGACGAGGTGCGGGTGCCGGCCGCGAACGTCCTGGGCGGCCCGGAAAAGCTCGAGGAACGCCTGGCCCGCGCGCGCGAACGCGCCGCCGGTGGCCGCTCCGGCGAACGCAACGCCGCGATGTCCGCCTTCGAGCTGACCCGGCACGTGGTCGGCGCCCAGGCCCTCGGCGTGGGCCGGGCCGCCTTCGAGGTCGCCCTCGACTACGCCCGCGAGCGCCGGCAGTTCGGCCGGGCGATCATCGAGAACCAGGCCGTGGCCTTCAAGCTCGCCGACATGAAACTGGAGCTGGACGCGGCCCGGCTGCTGGTCTGGCGGGCCGCCTGGATGGCCGCGGGCCAGATGCGCGGCGCCCCGGTCGAGTTCACCGCGGGCGAGGGCAGCATGGCCAAGCTGAAGGCCGGCGAGGTGGCGGTGAAGGTGACCGAGGAGGCGATCCAGATCCTCGGCGGCAACGGCTACAGCCGCGAGTACCCGGTCGAGCGGATGCACCGGGACGCCAAGATCTACACGATCTTCGAGGGCACCTCCGAGATCCAGCGCCTGGTCATCGCCCGCGCCATCAGCGGCCTCCGCCTCCGCTGACCAACCCCCCAATAACCGTGATCATGGACTTCTTCCCCCGTGATCATGGACTTTCTCCCCCGTGATCATGGCCAACTTTCCCCGTGATCATGCAGTTCCGCCCCCGCGATCATGCACTTACGCCCTTGTGATCATGCAGCTGCGCCCCCGCGATCATGCAGTTCAGCTCAGGTCGTGCAGTTCAGCTCAGGTCGTGCAGGCTGAGCGTGCTCGGCACCGTGATGCAACCGGCCTTCTTGCCCAGCTTGGCCAGCCCGGCCAGGTCGCCCGCCGCGTAACCGCTGGGCGAGGCCGAGGTCAGCGTCGGGTACATCTGCTCCTTGCGGCTGCTCACGTGCTCCAGCCCGCTGGCGTGCCCGAGCTCGTGCAGGATCACGTTGCTCTGCCGCAGCCCCTTGCCGAACCCGGTCTTCAGCTTCTGGATCGCGTTGGCCTCCAGCACCACGTAACCCCGCATCACCGCCGCCCCTTCGCCCTGGCTGCCGTACCAGGACGACCACAGCACCCCGCCGTACCCCAGCGACCGGCTGGTCATCGGGAAGTCGGTCAGGCTCCGGGCCACCGCTGCGACGACGATCTCGGCCGGCTGCTGAGCCAGGTTCTCCTGGGTGGGCACGAACGTCGTCGTCCCCGTGTAGCGGTAGGTCATGCCGGTCGCAGCGTGCAGCCGCGTGAACGACGCCTTGATCGTCTTCAGCATCGCCGCCCGCTTCTTCTTCGGCAGCCCGCTGAGGTTCACCTCGTAGGTGATCGCCGTCTGGCACGGGTTCCATCGCGCCGCGACCGTCTTCCCGCTGTTCAGCGTGACGTTCATGAGCTGGTACGCCCCGGTGGACGCCAGCTTCACGGTGGCCCCGGCACTGTACTGATCGCCGTCACTGCTGGTCGTCGACCCGGCATTGCTGATCACCGTGTGCTCGGGCAGGTCGGTGAAGGCGAACTTCGGGGAGAGCACGGCGACCGCGGCGACCAGCACTGCGAAAGCCAGCCGGAACCAAGCCGATCGACGTCCCTGTTCCCGGTGCACCCAGCGTCCCTCATTCCCTCAAGGCGACCGCAAGGCCACCTGCCGACCGGGCGAGAAGGTGACTGCCCGTGACTTGAGGTTCGCCGAGGTTCCGTGACGGCGGGATCTGCCGGAAGAGTGAAGACGTCTGTGGGACACCACCTCTCAGTAACAACGAGTGGACGCCGGCCACCCGTCCGCAGGATGCCTAATGGGTAGATGTAAGGACGTTCCCGGCGCGCGGAATGGGCTGTGCGCATGAAAGTTCAAAGATGCGCTTACACCGAGCCGCGTCGGAGGTTTGCTTGAGGGTTTGCCGAGGTTGACCCCGAACGGCCTACCCCGTCGCGGACGGCAACCGCTCCGATCGCAAACGCGCCGAAGGCCGGCACCCCCCACGGGGATGCCGGCCTTCGGCCGTACTCAGCTCAGATCATCGCGAGGACCAGGTCCTCGTGAATCACTTGACGTTGACCTTCAGGGTCTTGCTGGTGCCCAGGTTGGTACCCGGAGCCTTGTAGGTCACGTAGACCGAACGCGTGCCCTTCGGAAGGCTCACCGTCACCTTGCCGGAACCACTGGCGCTGGAGGTGATCTTCTTCAGCACCGGGTCGGCGCCACCGATCGAGCGGTAGAAGGTGAGCGTGGACTTGGTGTTCGGGTCGCCGTTGGCGGAGAGCGAAACCTTGCCCTTACCGAGCGCCTTCGCGGTCAGGCTGACCGCCGACCAGACCTGGGTGAGGTCGGACGGGCTGCTCAGCCCGTTGGCCTTGGCCAGGAAGTAGGTCGACTTGTCGACCTTGGTGGAGGCTCCCCACTCGCCCTCGGCGTCGGTGTTCACCGAGTCCATCAGGCTGTAGGTCTTCTCGCCGGACTCCTTGGACCAGATGTCCACCGAGGAGTTGGGCAGGTACTTGCCGGACAGCTTGGCCGTGCCTCCGGAGCCACCGGCCACGACCTTGGCGGTCGCGCTGAGGGTGAGCTTGGTGGCAGCCACGATGATCTTGCCGGCCGCGGTGTCCTTACCGTCCGCCAGCGTCACCCCCGCCGTCTTGTAAGCGGCATTCGGCGTGAGCGTGGTCGGGTTGTCCAGCGTCGCAGTCAGCTCCACGTCACCACTGGAGTTGGACCCGGTCACGAACGTGGTGCTGAAAACGCCGGCCGTGTTGGCGTAGACGTAAGTGCTGCCCAGCGCACCGACGGTCGAGGATCCGGTCGAGAGGACGACCGGGGCGTTCGGGACGGCGTTCCCGAAGATGTCCGTGACCTTACCGGTCACGATCAAGGTCGAGCCCGGAGCGCCGGAGACATCGTCCACCGTGACGTTGTAGCCCTGCGAGCTATTGGGGGCGGCAACCGTCACGGTCGAAGTGACCGTGGCCGTTCCGGACGTAGCGGTCACCGTGTGCTCGGCCGCCTTGGTGAAGAGAACATAGACCCCGCTCAGTACGCCGGAGGCGTCCGAGACAGCGTCCATCGACTCCATCAGAGGGTGGTCCGCGTCCGGAGTGGCCGATGTCGAGAACCAGACACCGTTACCACCGGTCAGATGCACGCTCTTGTAGGCCAGGGCCGCGTTGTCCGAACCCAGGACGGTGCCGGCAATCTGGCCGGTCGTGTTCCCGAAGGCCGCCACCTGAGCGGCATTCGGAGCGGTGTTGTCCTGGATCGTCAGATCCTTGGCGCCGTCGAGGGGAGCGGTCAGCGTGATCTTCGAAGCCGCTGCCGAACTTGCCCAGCGGATGGTGCCGCCGGGAGAGTTGGCGTCCGGGACCGTGCCGTAATCGAAGTCGAAGGTGGTGGTGTCACCCACGGCCGGGGCCGGCGAGGTCGGCGGTGTGTACGTGTACGAGAAGGTCCCGGTGCTGTTCAGCGGCGCGAACCCGGCCTGGGTACCGTCCGGGATCTGCACCGTGACCTGCTGCGGGTCACCTGAGGACGGTGCGAAGGCGCCACCGAACTGGTCCTCGATGCGGCCTTTCAGCGTCACCGTGGTGGTGCCCACCGTGGGCGTCAGCTCGGTCGAGGTGCTCGTCGTCACGATCCGGGTAGGCACAGCCGTGGCGTAGGCGGTGCTGAGCGTGGACCCGGAGTGCCCGTTCGACATGGTGTCGACGGTGTACGACATGGCCGACGTGGTGTCCGTCGACGTCACCTTCAGCTTGGCCACACCCGAAGCGTCAGTCGTGGCGGTGTAGGTCTTGGTGGTCGCCGTCGTGGCCCCGGCCGTACCGTCGGCCGACAGCTTGGCGATGTTCGCGGCACTGGCCGTGATCGTAAAAGAGACCTTCGCGTTCGGAACCACGGAGGCCACCGGCGGGAATCCGGCCGGAGCGCCCTTGGCCGTGGCCGTGTACTCCACCGTCGCGGTACCGGCCTTCACCGCCACGGTGCCGCCGGAGTTCTTCACCGACCCGTCCGCCGCGGTCACGTCCGAGGTCAGAGTGGCAACGTCCGTCGCCGTTACGGTGACCGCCTTGGAACCCGCGGTCGGGTAACTGCCCGGGGCCGACGCCGCCAGGGCACCCTTGAGCGTGATCGTGCCCGCTCCGGTGGGGGTTCCCACCGCATACGTGAACTTGTTGGAGGTCGAGGAGTAGGTGGGGTGCTGGTCGGTGACGTCACTGACGCCCCCGGCCGAGGAGTCGATGTCCAGCCAGGTCAGGCCGGCCAGTCGGCTGGGTAGCCCGTCGGCCGTCGAGGTGCCCCGGGCGTCCGAGAGCGAAAGACTCTTGTTATAGGTGATCTCGGAGGCGATCGCGTCCCCGGCGGCGCTCGGGGACGTGGCTGCGACCACCGGGTTGACATCGTCGTTGGTGTCTACCGTGGTGCCGACACCACCAGCACCGATGTCGAAGACGTTGAGCGTGACCAAGGCGCTGCTGCGCTCGTCGGGAGAGTCGTAGGCCCCGTTGGAGTTCGTGTCCTGGAAGAGACGGAACTTGTACGCGCCAGGCGTGTCACCGGTGACATACAAGTAGTCCGTGTTCACCAGCGAACCAACGGAGGCCGACTGGGAAGCAGCACCACCGTTGGTGGTGGTTTGCACCGTTGCGGTAGACGGGGCGCCACCACCGGTCGCGGCCGAGTCGTCCACCGTAAGCTGCGTCACGTTCGTGGCCGCATAACTGCCGCCGAAGGTGATGGAGAACGGGGTGGCGGTCGTACCCGCACCGGTGACGGTGACCGAACCCGCACCAAGTGCCGTATTGAGAGCCGATTGAAGCGCTGCCGCGTCATAGGCATTGATGGCGGCCGTGGTATGACCGGCGACCGTGACCGTGTACGAACCACCGTCCAGGGTCGGGGCGAAAGCGATGGTCTCGACCTCATTGGCAGCCGCCGTGTTGACCGGCGTGAAGGCCCCCGAGGTGGCGTCCCCGTTCGTCGCCTGCTTCTGGAAACGCACGTGCCCACCGGTCGGGGCCGACTCCACCCCGATGGCAGTGTTCGTCACCGCGCTGGAGTCCTGGATCTTGAGGGCATAGGCCGCATTTGCAGTCGCGGTCGTGGCGGTTCCGAAGTTGGCCACCCCGATCGTGGTGGCCCCAGTGTTGAGCCCGATTTCCGTCGCAGCGAAGGCCGGCGAGGCGAAGATGCCGATCCCGCCGCTGCAGAGGGCGGTAACACCCAGCGCGGCGATCGGCAGCCGCACCTTCTTGCTCTGGAGATTCATCAAGCGAGTTCCTTCCTCTGCGATCTCCACCTTGAGGAGAGACCGCTCCTTGACCCGTGACCGTGAGCTCCCGTCCCCCACTCGCGGCGGTTCCGTCGCGGAGGGGCCCGGCAGGGGTCGGGTTGTCACTGAGATCAGACACGGGCCGACGACTGCGACCCGAGTCAGAACGTAGTGGAAGGACTACGGAGAGACATGACTATGGGCTTGTCGCGACGTGTCGCCCGCATCAGTGGACGTCGGACGCATCACGAATAACACCAGTGAATCGGGCTAATCACCCTCAGTAGGCGGCCTGGGCCGAGACTTCCGGCCTTACCTACTGGTAGCGGGTTTACCTGCACTGATACAGCGCAGGTAGAGATGTTCCGGGGGAAGTTCAAGATCCATTCAAGTGATCCACGGGGTTCCTGAGGAAGCCGCCACGCCCGACCCACGTCCGGTTTGACGGGTCGGAAGGCACTCGTTCGGGCGTACGCTGCGCCCCCGAAATGGCGCAGTGGAGAGCGAAAGGCATGAACGGATGAGGTGATCAACTAGCCGTACGACTTTCAAATCTCCGCAGAACGGATTACTGCCAACGGGTCCCCAAAACCAAATTGAGGACGTCCACCCAGGCTTGGTGGACGTCCTCAATCTGAGTAGGTGGATCAGAAGGGCTGCAGGGTGAGGGTCACGCCCGTCGGCGCGTTGTCCTGGATGTAGGAGGCCTGCTCGCAGACGTCGTCGTAGGCGAAGCCGTACGCCTTGCCGTCCACGGTGTTCTCGTGGATGACGCGGGAGTAGTGGTTGACCGTCGTGCCGGGGTAGAACTGGGCCGGGTTGGTCACCGGCTGCGTGGTCTGGGAGAGCACGCCGCGGTTCAGGCCGGCCGCCAGGATGGCCGCGATCGGGCCGCTGACCCCGTCGTTCGGGGAGACCAGGGCGCCGTTGCAGAAGAAGACGTCCTTGGTGGTCGGCTTGGCGAAGGTGGCCTTCACTGCGCCGTTCTGCCGGAAGACGAAGTTGCTGCCCTCGATCTTGCCGGTGTACTGCTGGTTGTTGGCGGTGAGGTTCATCGTCTGCGAGCTGTACTGCGACCAGCGGGCGCTGACGTTGCCGTCCAGGTAGGTGCTGGAGAAGATGCCGGACTCGATGCCGTGACCGGGGGCGATGACCCGCAGGTTGCCCTGGACCAGCTTCTCGAAACCGCTCTGCTTGCGCAGCGCCTCGAAGATCTTGGCCCGGGCGCCGTCCTTGAACTGGGCGATCGACTGGGTCCTGGTGCCGGTCAGGGTGACGAACATGGGCAGGCCGAACATGTCCACCATGGTGGTGTTGCAGAACATGCCGGCGTCGTTGTTCGTGAACTCCATGAAGTCGTGCACGATGTTGTACGACGGGTCGCTGGTCACCCAGCCGGCCGGGTACTGCAGGCCGTAGCCGCTCGGGGTGCCGACCACCTTGAACTTCAGCTGCTCGCCGATCGAGATGTAGACCCGGCCGGAAAGCGTGGCCAACGGAAGCGAATTCAGCTCGCTGAGCCGGATTCCGTAATTGGTGTACCCGGTCGCGGTGTTGTCCGAGAGCGCGATCTCGGCGAAGTTCCCGTCCGCCTTGATATGACCCATCTTGCCGGTGGCGAGGTTGGTGCCGACCACGTGCACCCAGATCTGGTCGCTGCTCTTGCCGGTGTTGTTCACGACCTTGAGCGGCAGTCCGTTGGCGGCGTGCACGAGCTGGGGCACGGCGAGCAGGCCGGCGGCGCCGAGCACACCGCCACCGATGGCGCCCCGGAAAAGGTTACGACGAGTCAATGCGGGCATGGTTCAGTCCTAAAAGTCTGTGGTGCAAGGTAAATACGCCGGACCGGCCGACGCCCGGCCCGTCAGGGTAGGCCGGGCGCCGGGTCCGTGGGGGCGTCAGCTCAGGCCGTTGGCAACGGCCTTGGTCAGCTCGGCGTCCGAGGTGTCACCGGAAAGGTCCCAGAAGAACGACCCGCCCAGGCTCTGCTGCTTGGCGTAGGTCATCTTCCCGGCGATGGTGGAAGGCGTGTCGTAGCTCCACCATTCGCTGCCGCACTTGGCGTACGCGGTACCGCCGACCGTGCCGGTGGCCGGGCACTTGGTCTTCAGCACCTTGTAGTCCTCGATGCCGGCTTCATAGGTGCCCGGAGCGGGTCCGGTGGCGCTGCCGCCGGGGGCCGCCTGAGTGACGCCGGTCCAGCCGCGGCCGTAGAAGCCAATGCCGAGAAGCAGCTTGTCCGAAGGGATGTTGAGGCTCTTCAGCTTCGCGATCGCCGTTTCCGAGTCGAAGCCCTTGATCGGGGCCCCGGCGAAGTCGGTCAGCGGCGAGTGCGGAGCGGTCGGGCCGTCCGCGTCGAAGGCGCCGTAGAAGTCGTACGTCATCGGCATGAACCAGTCGACGTACTTCGCCGCGCCGCCGTAGTCGGCCGCCTCGATCTTGCCGCCCTTGTTGCCGTCGGCGGTGATCGCCGAGGTGACCAGGTCGCTGCCGAAGCTGCTGCGCAGCGAGGACATCAGCTTGCGGTAGGCGTCGAACCCGCTGGTGTCGGCGCTCAGACCGGTGGCGTTGGGGTACTCCCAGTCGATGTCGATGCCGTCGAAAACATCGGCCCACCGCGAGTCCTCGACCAGGTCGTGGCAGGACTTGGCGAACGCGTCCGGGTCGGACGCGGCCTGGCCGAAGCCGCCGGACCAGGTCCAGCCGCCGAACGACCAGATGATCTTCAGCTGCGGGTGCTTCTTCTTCAGCTCGCGCAGCTGGTTGATGTTTCCGGCCACCGGCTGGTCGAAGGTGTCCGCCTCGCCACTGACCGACTCACCCGCCGGGAACGTCTTCTGGTAGTCCGCGTAAGCGTCCCCGATTGCACATTTTCCGCCGGTCACGTTGCCGAACGCGTAGACGATGTGCGTGAGTTTGTCGGCCGCACCGCTGGTGTCGAGGTCCTTCACCTGGAAGTCCCGCTGGTACGTGCTCCAGTCGGTGTAGTACCCGACGACCTTCTTGCTGCCGCCCGCCGGCGCGGTGGTCGGGTCGTCCGCCGGGTCCGTGGTCGGATCGGTGGTCGGGTCGTCCGTCGGATCGGTGGTGGTCGGGTCGCCGGTCGGATCCGTGGTGGCCGGGTCGGTCGGTTCAGTCGTCGGGTCTGCAGTAGCAGAGGACGTCGGCGTCGGCGATGCGGTCGGGTCGCCGGAGGGGGTGCCCGAGCAGGCGCCCCCGTCCACCCAGACGTCCGCGCCACCCGTGGCCCCCGGAACATCCCCGTAGGACCACCATTTCGCCGTCCAGGTGTGGCCGCCGTAAATGACGACGGCGCCGCCGTTGTACGTGGCGTCCTTGGCCCAGGCAGTTCCGGTGCAGGAGACGGCGGCGGCCCCAGGGTTGGCCGCGTTCGCCCCCATCGGGGTCAGCGTCGCGACCAGCGCAACGGCGGCCACGGTGGCGGCTAAGCCCACCGCAGCGATTCGAGCTCGTTTCATGGCGTCCCCTTCAGGGCGGGTGTCATGATTTGTAAGGGCTCTTTAATTAAGTCCCGATACGAGAACGTATCAGCCGGACTGGGCCCTGAGACCTACCCGGAAGACGTTTAGGAATCATTTAGGTACCGCGAAAGAGCCCCATACCTGTGACGTCTCACAGGTATGGGGCTCGGGACTTTTTCCGGACTCCGTCAGAGTGTGTAGCGATCCACCCCGAAGTTGTCCTCGTCCAGCACGATTCCGCCCGCGGCCTCGACCAGGGCCCGGGTGGTCCGGGCGATCACCGGCGCCACCCGGGACCGGCTGGCCCGGAAGTTCTCCGGTGGGTAGCGGCTTTCCCGGGCCGCGGGATCCGGCGCCTGCCAGCGCACCTCGTAGGTCACCAGCTCCTCGTTGGCCCAGGGCTGGCCGATCACGGTCGGGTCGTCCACGTCGGTCAGGTGCACCTGCACCTCGACGACCCCGTCCACCCCGAAGTCGCCGACGATCGCGAATCCGTCGATCACGTCGTCGTCCGCGAGCACCTTGCGGTCCCGGGCGTCCGCCGCGGCGTGCAACTGCTTCAGATCCTGCGAGCTGAGCGGGCTGCGGCCGATGTCCTCCATCAGGATCTCGCCGGTGTAGGCGGCCGGCGGCGGCCCGTCCCAGTGCTCCCCCTCGACCGCCAGCACGGCGCCCGGGATCTCCCGGCCGACGATGCCGAGCAGTACGTCCGGCTCGAGCCAGGTCCGCGAGTGCACGATGTAGTCGACCGAGCGATCCGGATCGGGCTGGATCAGCTGCAGCGAGCCCGCCACCCGGACCGCACCCCCGATCCGCCGGGCCAGACTCACCAGCAGCTGCAAGGCGCGTCCTTCGTCCCGCCACGGCAGCCCGTCCGGGAACGCGTAGGCCAGGCCGTCCCGGTCATCCAGCCCAGGCAGCGGCGGGTCCTCCCGCTCGATGGGCGCGTCCAGGCAGTAGCAGACCGTCCACGGCATCGGGACGCCCGCGTCCACCGCGTCCTCCATCGACAACTGGTACGGCCCGGTGATCCGGCTGTGCCGGCCGAGCTGGACCTCCCCGGTCTCGTACAGGTCGCTGTGCGGCAGCCGGTCCCGGATCAGCGTGTCGACGATCTCGATGTCGACGGTGGTCGGGCAGAGCAGGAGGTGCCGGGTGGCCAGGTCCTGGACCGAGATGCCTTCCTCGACCTCGGCCACCGGCGGCTCGGGCGCCGCCCCCTTGTCACGCTTTCGGATGCCCCGTGCCACCGACCAGCCTCCTGTCGAAGATCGTCACACCATCGTCCGGTGAAAGGACAGGTAGGACCGGCTGGGCGTCGGCCCCCGCTGCCCCTGGTACCGGGATCCGTAGCGCTCGCTGCCGTAGGCGTGCTCGGCCGCACTGCTCAGCCGGAAGAAACAGAGCTGGCCGATCTTCATGCCGGCCCAGATCTTGATCGGCAACGTCGCCACGTTCGACAGCTCGAGCGTCACGTGCCCGGAGAACCCAGGGTCGATGAACCCGGCCGTGGAGTGGGTCAGCAACCCCAGCCGCCCCAGCGAGGACTTGCCCTCGAGCCGGGCCGCCACATCATTGGGCAGCGTGACCGCTTCGTAGGTGGAGGCCAGCACGAACTCGCCCGGGTGCAGCACGAAGGCGTCGTCCGGCTTCACCTCGACCTGATGGGTGAGCTCGGGCTGCTCCTCGGACGGATCGATGACCGAGTACTTGTGGTTGTCGAAGAGCCGGAAGAACCGGTCGATGCGCACATCGATGCTCGACGGCTGAACCATCGACGCGTCGAAGGGGTCGATCTTCACCCGTCCCGAGTCGATCTCCGAACGGATGTCACGGTCGCTGAGCAGCACCGGAACAAGGTAGCAACTGAACCCCCGGGCAAGCCGCCACGCCGAGGAGCCGGGAGCACCGGTGCGGGTTGCCCAAGAGCCGCCGAGACTTGCTAGAGTGTGCTGGCCCGGTCAGAGACGGGGCAAACGCGGGCGTAGTTCAATGGTAGAACATCAGCTTCCCAAGCTGACAGTGCGAGTTCGATTCTCGTCGCCCGCTCTCCAGCAGTACCGGTCAGGAGCGTTGGGGGTGGCCATGCGCTTCGATCGCATCACCGTCGAGCCGGGCAAGCTCGAAGGCCAGCCCTGCATCCGTGGCCTGCGCATCTCGGTCGAGAGCGTCGTTCGCCTGGTCGCCGCCGGCTGGTCATTCGAGGAGATCCTCGAGTCTTACCCCAACCTCGAGCGCGATGACATCACCCAGGCTCTCGAGTATGCGGCCGCCGCTTCCAACGTGCACACGTATCCGTTGCGAGATTCTGCGTGAAATTCCTTGTCGACGAGAACCTTTCGCCTTTGGTGGCGAAGGCATTGGTCGAACTGGGACACGATGCGCTCCACGTCGACGAGCTAGGTGCCCAAGGTGTTCCGGACGATGGGATCATGGCTCTGGCTGTTGCCCAGGCGCGCGTGATCATCTCGGCCGACACTGACTTCGGGGCACTCTTGGCCAGCACGCGGGCGACAAGACCGTCTGTCATTCTGGTCCGCACGCTCATAACTCAGCGGCCTCGCGAGCTAGCTGCCACCGTGGCCGGTCACCTCGATCTCATCGAGACGGAACTACTTTCCGGAGCCATTGCCGCATTCGGAAAAGATGCACTCCGTGTCAGACCGTTGCCCTTGCGCTGAGGGTCAGCAGCACTGCCGTATACCGTCTGACCCATGACGCGCGTGCTTTTGATTGGGTTCGACCCTGCGGCAGTGCCCGGGATGGACGCAGCAGCGGTCGAAGGCGCTTTCGCCCATGCCCGGGAGCGCGCCCGCCAGGAGGCCATGAACCTGATCGAATGCCTGGTCAAGCCGGACGCCACCGCGATGGACCAGATCATGGCGAGCCTTGCGATCGAACCAGGATGCGACTTCATCGTCATTGGTGGGGGGATTCGCAAGCCGGAGCCGGCCCTGGAGTTCTTCGAAGCCGTAGTGAATATGGTTCATCTCAAGGCTCCCCGGGCGGTCCTGGCGTTCAACACGAGTCCGGCTGACACGGTGGATGCAGCGCTGCGGGCGCTCCGCCTCGCCGAACAGCTCCACTAGTCGTGTTCCGTGGGCCAGTAACCGGGGACACGCGGGGGTAACTGAGGCCACTCGCGGCCACCCATCCGAGCAGGAAACCTGCTGTTCTTCCGGAGCGGGAGACGGTTCCCAAGCTGACAGTGCGAGTTCGATTCTCGTCGCCCGCTCCACAGCTACCGGCCAGATCAGAGGATTATCGCCTCGATCTGGCCGTTCTGCTTTGGTCGATTCGCAGCAGGTGCTCAGGGCCCCACCACGCGGTTGCGGCCGAGCTCCTTGGCTTTCAGCAGGCGACGGTCGGCCAGGGCCAGGAGCTCGATGCTGCTGGCCGCCTCGGTGCCCAGGGCCACGCCGAAGCTCGCGGTCACGGCCAATCCTGGGGAAAGCGCTGCCCACTCGTGGTTCTGCACGGTGGCCCGGACCCGTTCGGCCGTGGTCAGCACCCCGTCCAGAGCGGTGCCGGTCATCACCAGGGCGAACTCCTCGCCGCCGAAGCGGGTGGCGGTGTCGTCGTCGCGGCAGGCGCCGCTCAGCAGGCTGCCCAGTTCCCGCAGGACGGCGTCGCCCACCAGGTGCGAATGGGCGTCGTTGACCCACTTGAAGTGGTCGACGTCGATCAGGATCAGGGAGCAGGAGCGCAGGTCGGAGGCCAGGAGCTGGTCCAGCCGGCGGCGGTTGGGCAGGCCGGTGAGCGGGTCCTCCAGGGCCTGACGGCGCAGGTCCTCGGAGTGGCGGTTGAGGTCCTCGTTGGTGCGCTGCAGGTCGGTGGCCTGCAGCCGGAGCATCGCGGCCTGGGCCTGGGCCTGCGCGGTCGCCAGACGGACCGCGGCCACGCTCGCGGCCCGCTGGGCCTGCTCGGAGATCTGCTCGGTGACCAGGGTGAACAGGCGTTTGTAGGTGTCCAGGGCGCCGCGCAGGTCGCCCACTTCCTCGAGGGCCATGGCCAGCGAGCGAGAGGCGGAGATCTCGTACTGCCGGTTCGGCGCCTCGGCCACGCCCAGCGCCATCAGGTCGGCGGCCTCACGGAACCGGCCCATCCCGACCAGGATGGCGCCGCGGGCTTCCCGGCGGTGCGCGATCATGTTCCCGGTGTCGAGATTGGGGTCTTCCTTCCAGCTGTCGAGCAGGTCCAGGGCCTCCTGGGGCCGGCCGATGTCGGACAGCATCTCGGCCAGATTGCCCAGGCTGGTGTTCTCGTTCAGCCGGTTGCCCGCCTCGCGGGACATCAGCATGGCCGAGCGGGAGAGTGCGACGCTCTGCTCGCCGAGGGCCTGGGCGCGCTCGGACTCGCCCCGGTCGGCCGCGTCGGAGCACATCGCGGCGTAGACGTAGGCGACGGTAGCGACGGCGATGCTTTCCTCCGCGGAATCGCCCAACAGGCGCGCGGTCTCGCTGTACCGCTCGCTGAATTCCAGCGCGGTATCCCACTGTTGCAGAGCCGCGTAGATGTTGGTCATGGCTCTCAGAGCGGATAAGGAGGCATTCAGATCCCGGCTCGCATCGGCCGCCTGGGTCGCCTTCAGGCCTTCTTCCAGGGCAGCGGCCATCTCACCGACATCCCGGTAGATCCGGGCCGCCACTCCGTGAGCCTCCGCCGCGGAAACCAGGTCGGCGATCTCCTCGCCCAGGTCGGCGGCGCGCAGGGCCACCGTCAGGGCTTCGGCCATCTCGTTGCGCAGGTGCAGGACCCGGGCCAGCAGGGCGGTCGCGCGGGCCCGCATCAGTTCGTCGCCGACCGCCTCGGCCAGCGCCTCGGCCTGGCGGGACCGCGCCGTGGCGGTGTCCAGGTCGGCGGCGTACATGGCGGACTTGGCCGCGACCAGCAGGGTGGCCGGCGACGCGCGCTCCGGCGCGGGTGGTGAGAGGGGCACGGTCCTGGCTCCTCCGATCAGGGCTCAAGACATTATCGACAACTCGCTCCAGAAACTTAAACCCCAACCGTGCTCACTGGCCCCGGAACCAGGCCGTGATCTTCATCAGCACCTCGTCCGGGGTGAGGTACCAGTCCTTCAACAGCACCGGAACGACTTTCCACCCGGCTCGCCCGAGCACCGGCTGGGCCCTCAGCGGCTCCAGGGCCGCGGCGCGGGTCGCAGGCTCCGGCGTCGCTTCGAAAAGGACCGCCACCCAGGTGCCGGGTTGCTGCGGCGAGCTGACCGCCAGATCAATCCGGAACATCCCGGCGGCGAAGCCGTCGGTCACCTCCAGTCCCCGGGCACGCAGGGTGTGAGTGAGGCGGCTTTTAATGAGGGACGCCGGTGGGCTCGCTTCGGGGGTCCGAACCTCGGCCAGCTGTTCGTGGGCCCGGTCGAGATCGCCGGTGGAAACGGCCGAGGCGTAAGCCAGGAAGCGGCGGAGCATTTCGGTGCCCGGGTTCGGGCCCGGGCGGATCCCGGCCGGGCCGATCGGCAGGGTGGTGACCACCGCCAGGTGCGAACGGGCCCGGCTGGTGACCACATTCAGCCGCCGTTCACCGCCCTCGGTGCTGAGCGGACCGAAGGCCGCCGGGATCCGGCCTTGCGCGTCCGGACCGTAGCCGACGCTGAGGATCATCACGTCGCGCTCGTCGCCCTGCACGTTCTCCAGGTTCTTCACGAACAGCCCGACGGCCTGTTCCCGGTCCAGCCGGTCCTGCTCGGCCGCGAAGAGCTCGGCGAACTCCTCGTCGACGGCCTCCAGTTCGTCCAGTGCCTTATCCAGCGCAGCGCGCTGCGCGAGGGAGAACGCCACCACCCCGATCGTCAGCCCGGTCCGCCGCCGCAACAGCTCCCGCACCAACTCAGCCACATACCGAGCTTCGCCCCGATTCGCCTGCTGCCGATACCGCGCCCCCGGGGTCGAGTGCAGGCTGACCGACCGGTCCAGCAAC
Source organism: Kineosporia aurantiaca JCM 3230 (assembly GCA_000719025.1). Classification (GTDB taxonomy): domain Bacteria; phylum Actinomycetota; class Actinomycetes; order Actinomycetales; family Kineosporiaceae; genus Kineosporia; species Kineosporia aurantiaca. The sequence continues at coordinate 412,279 of JODP01000003.1, read as the reverse complement.
GCGTCCACACCCTCCTTGACCTGCACCAACGGCACGACGCCGGTCTCGGCGACGAGAGGGGGATGCCGCATGGTCAGCTCTCGGGGGCGGGGCGCCATCCGCAGTCGGCCGTCGTAGAAGTGCGCATTGTTGAACGCCACCAGGTCTTCGCTGCGGCTGCGGTAATGCCAGGTCAGCATGCGGGTGGGCAGGGTGCGTGAGGCCCGGGCCAGCAGGCTCTCGGCGGTCTCGGCAGTCTCGCCGGCCTCGAAGAACCGGGTGGGTGGCAGCTGCATCCGGTCGCCGACGACGATCAGCTGACGTCCACGATGGATCGCCGGTACCGCCGTCTCCACCGGCATCTGGCTGGCCTCGTCGACAATGACCAGGTCGAACCGGCCGGCGGTGAGCGGCAGGGTGTCCGAGACCGCCTCCGGGCTCATCAGCCAGACCGGTCGCAGCCGCTCGACCAGTTTCCCGGTCGAGCCGCTCGCCAGTTCCCGGATCGGGCGATGGGCGCGGACTTTGCGGAACTCGCGCAGCAGGATCTGGCGGCCCGAGGCCCACTCGTCCCGCTCCTGGCGCTGAGCTCCCGGCAGCTGGTGAGCGGGCAGTCGGGACCAGGAGTCCTGGTCCCGGAAAGCTTTACGAGCGAGCGCTTTGACCAGGCGGGCAGTGAGGCGGTCCATCTGGGGCCGTGATTCGGCAATGATGCTGGAGTTGAGCAGAAGCTCATCGGTCTCGAACCGGGTCAGGGTGGGGGTGAATCGGCTGAGAGTGTATCGCAGAAGCCATTCCTCGGTCTCGGCGACGGCCGCCTGCCCGGACCGCAGCCAGGGCAACAGCGCCGGGTGGGCGTGCAGATCGAGCAGCGCCCGGGTCAGTCCGGCAGCTGGCGCTCCGTTCTCCAGGACGTAGTTCAGAGCCTGGATCGTCACGGTTCCGGGCCATTCGTCCGCCTCGTCGGCACGGCCCATGTGGATACGCAAAGCACTTTCGCAGGCGCGGAGTTCGCTCAGCGCCTCCTTCTCGTCCTGAAGCAGCTTCAGAGCCTGGGCAACGCTGGCCAGGGGACCGTGATATTCCCGCCGGACCAGATTCCGGGCCGCTCGCCAGTCCGAGGAGAAGAACCGGGCTATCCGTCCCTCCAGCTTCTCCGCCGCCCAGAAGTGCTGCGAGCGGCGAAGGTCGTCCACCGGCAGGTCGGTCTGCCAGCCCTGGGCCCGCTCGGTTGCCTCGGCCAGTTTCGCCGCGCTCTCGCGCCGACTGTTCACCAGGTTCAACGCAACCTTGGCCCAGTGCCGGGCGATCACGTCCGGGTCCCGCGATCCGGCGTATTCCGGGGTTCCGGACAAGAGGGCCTCCAGCACCGGCGGGGGCATGAACCGGGCCGGGACGCGGTCCAGCCTCACCCCTTCGAGCCGGGCGTCCAGTTCGGCCAACGCCCTCCGGGCCGGCCACCAGTCGGCGAGGTCAGGCAGCTCACCCGCGGGGGCGTGGTCCGGCGCCGGGCCGGTGACCGTCATCTCGATCAGCCGGCCCAGCACCCACCGCAACGACGGTCCCTCCGGCGCGCAGGGGGCGTCCATCATTTCCGCGTACTTTTCCAGCAGCTGCTCGGCGGCGGCCAGGTTCTCGGTCGTCCGCTCGACCCGAACCTGCAGCTCAGCGGCGTCGTCCGGGCTCTCTTTCCAGGCGTGGTAGCTGTCTCGCAGGCCGTGGACGAAGGCCGGGCGGTCGGCCCGGGCGTCATGGATGAGACAACTCAGGTCGGCGATTCCGCACTCGCGCAGGCGGGCGTGCACCACGTCCAGGGCCGCCCTCTTGGTGCAGACGAAGAGCACCGTGCGTCCGTTCGCCACCGCATCGGCGATCAGATTGGCGATGGTCTGCGACTTGCCGGTGCCGGGAGGCCCCTGCACCACGAAGCTTTCGCCGGCGGCCGCGGCCCGGATCACCTCGCGCTGCGAGTCGTCCGCCGGGAGCACCAGGTGCTCACCGGAACTCTTCCGTTCATCGGAAGTCATTGTGATAGAGGGTCTTTGGTCGATCAACGATCGGTAGTCGCGAATCAGGGCGGACGAGCGGTAGGCAATCGTGGTCAACGTGACCGACCCGGTGTCGACCGTCCAGGAATCGTCGCGGAAAGCGTCCACCATTGACTGAAAGTGTTTGACCGAAACCATTTCCGGAAGATCGAGGCCGTATCGGCGCTCGAGGTCGAACCGGAGCACGGGGTTGACCACGGCCTCGTTCACGGTGGCCCGCAGGCGGAAGGCAGTGCCGTCACGGGTCAGGCTGACCGGGATCAGCAGCAGAGGCGAGCGCACCGTTTCGCCGGGCTCGTCCTCGTCGGGGCGCAGCAGGAAGGAAGGGATCACGTGGAGGCTGCTGACGCCGTATTCGGCAGTGTCGCGACGAGCCTGGGACGCAAGCTTTTTCACCACGTCCAGCGCATCGAGGCGAATTCCGGCGCGAGAGATCAGGCCTTGGGTGGAGGGCAGGCCGAGCGAGCCGCGAGTGGGCCGGAAGTAGAGCATGCGGTTGCGCCGGCTCAGGTCGAACAGCCGGTCGCGCAGGTCCGGCAGGGCCTCGCGGGGCAGTCCGAGGAGCGTCTGCGCAGGACTCACCGGCTCGGGCGCCACCCAGTCAGGATAGGTGGCGCCCGAGATCGGTGGACGTGGGGCAGATCAGAAGGCCGCCTCGTCCAGCTCCATCAGCGAGTTGTCAGTGCTTTCCACGATCGACCGCTCGACCGCCAGCCGCGGGAGCACCTGGGCCGCGAAGAACGTCGCGGCGGCCACCTTGCCCCGGTAAAAGGCCTGGTCACCGGCGCTGCCCTCGCGCTCCAGGGCGGTCAGGGCGATGTCCGCCTGGCGCAGCAGCAGCCAGCCGACCAGCAGGTCACCGGCGGCCAGCAGCAGCCGGGTGGTGTTCTGGCCGATCTTGTAGACGTTGGTGACGTCGGCGCCCTCGGTCCGGGTGTCGGCCGAGCGCACCACCTTGAGCAGGTGCGCCACCATGCCCTGCAGATCCTCGCAGGCCTTGCCGAGCAGCTCGCGCTGCGCCGCCAGCCGGCCGTCGCCCGGGTCGGCCTTGGCGAACTCGGTGATCTGCTCGGTGATGTCGGCCAGCGCCCGGCCCTTGTCCCGGACGATCTTGCGGAAGAAGAAGTCGGTGCCCTGGATCGCGGTGGTGCCCTCGTACAGGGTGTCGATCTTCGCGTCCCGCACGTACTGCTCCAGCGGGTAGTCCTGGAGGAAGCCGGAACCGCCGAAGGTCTGCAGGCTTTCCGATCCGAGAAGGTGCCATGCGCGTTCCGAACCGGCGCCCTTGACGATCGGCAGCAGGAAGTCGTTCAGCCGTTCCGCCCGCTCGTCCCGTTCCCCCCGGGCCGCCGCGATCCGGACCGTGTCCTGCTGAACGGCGGTGAGGTGGACCAGCGCCCGCAACCCCTCCGCGTACGCCTTCTGCGTCATCAATGAACGCCGGACGTCCGGGTGGTGGGTGATGGTGACCCGAGGTGCGGACTTGTCCTGCATCTGGGTCAGGTCGGCGCCCTGCACCCGCTCCTTGGCGTAGGCCAGCGCGTTCAGGTAACCCGAGGAGAGGGTGGCGATCGCCTTGGTGCCGACCATCATCCGGGCGCTCTCGATGATCTGGAACATCTGCGCGATGCCGTCGTGCACGTCGCCCAGCAGCGTCCCGCTCGCGGGCCGATTGTCCACCTCGCCGAACCGCAGCTCGCAGGTGGTGGAGACCTTGAGCCCCATCTTGTGCTCGACGTTGGTCACGAAGGCGCCGTTGCGCTCACCCAGCTCGCCGGTCTCCGGGTCGAAGTGGAACTTCGGCACGATGAACAGGGACAGGCCCTTGGTGCCCGGGCCGGCGCCCTCGGGCCGGGCCAGCACGAAGTGGATAATGTTCTCGGACAGGTCGTGCTCGCCCGAGGTGATGAACCGCTTGACCCCGCTGACCTGCCAGGTTCCGTCCGGTCCGGGGGCCGCCTTGGTCCGGCCGGCGCCGACGTCGGATCCGGCGTCCGGCTCGGTGAGCACCATCGTGGCGCCCCAGCGCTTCTCCACCATCAGCTCGGCCAGCCGCTGCTGCTCGGGGGTGCCGAGCCGGTAGAGCACGTTGGAGAAGTCGAAACCGGTGGCGTACATGTGGATCGCCGGGTTGGCCCCGAGCAGGAACTCCAGCATCGACCAGCGCAGCGAGCTCGGGGCCGGCACCCCACCGATCTCGGAGGGCACGCCCATCTGCCAGAAACCCGAGTCGACGTAGGCCTGGTAGGCGGTCTTGAACGCCTCCGGGAGCGTGGCCGAGTACGTCTCGGGATGGAACACCGGTGGGGTGCGGTCGCTCTCGACCGCGGCCGGGGCCAGGTCCTCGGTGGCCAGGCGGGACATCTCCCGCAGCATCTCGCGGGCGGTCTCGCCGTCGATCTCCTCGAACGGGGCCTGGCCCAGGACCTGGTCCCGGCCGAAGACCTCGAACAGGTTGAACTCGACGTCGCGCAGATGGTGGCGGTAGTGACTCATCGTTGTGTCCCCTCGGCCGGACGATCCACTAAATTACTGCTTAGTAACTTAATTTTAGAGGACGTTGGCGGTCCCGGCCAGACATCGAAGGGTTGAGGTGACGACTTGAGCACGGACCAGCGGCGCTACCCCGGCAAAATGCCGAGAGGCCGGCCACCCGGGTGGGTGGCCGGCCTCTCGGTCGAACTCAGGTGCTCAACGCTGGATCACGCTGGATCAGCGGATGCTCCGGCCGGACCGCAGGTTCGAGGCCAGGGCCACACCGATCGCGGCCAGGACCACCTGGGTGAGCAGCTCAACCCAGTCGATGCCGTCGGTGTCGCGCAGCGGGCCGACGATCGCGGTCCCGATCAGCGCCGCGACGATGCCGATCACGATGGTCAGCCAGATCGGGACGTTCTGCTTGCCCGGAACGACGAGACGTCCCAGGGCACCGATGATCAGACCGACGACGATCGCGGTAATGATGCCGGTGACAGTCATGTGGTAACTCCTCAAGGACGACCGGGCAGCTCCTCTGCCCGGTGCTGATTAAAGAGTGATCCACTTGACGCGACGCGCAATTCGAAAGCGGCAAGAGGCCGTTCGGGTGAAGACCGAACGGGTGATCCGGTGACCGTGCGCGATCGGGCGGTCCGGATTTCCGCAGGTCCGAGTGGCGTTCCAGTACTCTTCCGGCGCCGGGGCGGCCATAATCGCAGGAATGGGCCAACTCGGGCATAGCGGTCGCGAGGTGCAGGTCTTCGACCTGGGACCGCGACTGGCCTGGGTCTGCCTGACCATCGGGGTCACCCTGATCTGCTTCATGGAGGCGGTGGGGGTGGCCGCGCTGATCTTCGCCCTGCTCCCGGCCGCCCCCGCGGCCGCCGTCACGGTGCTGGTGCTGGCCCCCTCGGGCGCTGCGCTGATCGTCCTGACCAGCGTGCTGACCGGCCGGATCATCGTCGACGCAGGTGGCCTCACGCTGCGCTTCGGGCTGCTCGGCGGCACCGCCGTGCCCCGGGCCCGGATCGTCCGGGCCGAGCGCTACGACCCGAACACCGCGCTCAGCCCGATCGGCCTCGGCATCGACGTGCCGTTCGGCTCCGGCCGGGCCACCGCCACCCGGGGCGGGCCGTCCGCGTTCGTCCGGGTCACGCTGCGGGCACCGACCCGGGTGCGGCTCACCGTGTGGCGGCACGCGGTGGCCAACGAGCTGGTGCTGAGCACGTCCCGGCCGGACGAACTGGTCGATTCCCTCGGCGGCGGGGTCGGGCGGCCGGTCGTCGTCCGGTAAGGGCCGGTCGGCGTTCGGTCATCGCCGGACCGAGCGTCCGCGAGCAATGATGGATCGATGACCACCCAGGCGTCCGACCGTGAGCAGGACCGGAGGTTCAGTGCGGTCGACTCCGCGCTGGCCGATCTGGACCGGGGCGTGGGGATCTGGGAACGCACCCCGCTCTCGGCCCGGCGTCTGCTGCTCGCCCGGGTCCACGCCCTCACCGCGACGTACGCGCACGACTGGGTGCAGGCCTCGGCCGGGATCAAAGGGCTGCCGGAGGACTCCCCGCTGACCGGCGAGGAATGGACGTCCGGGCCGTACACCCTGCTCACCGCCCTGGCCACCGTGATCGACAGCCTGCGGGCGCGGGAGCGCGGACGCAGCCCGGTCGACGGCCTGCGCTTCGGCACCGCCCCGGGTGGCCGGACGACGCTGCGGATACTCCCGCACGGTCCGGTGGACCGGCTGATCCTCAACGGCTACCGCGCGGACGTCTGGATGAAGCCCGGGATCTCCGCCGACGCCGTGCGCGCCCAGGCCGGACTGGCCGAGTCGGACACCGGCCGGGAGTCCGGCATCGGGGCAGTGCTGGGGGCGGGCAACGTCAGCTCGATCCCGCTGCTGGACGCGCTGCACGAACTGTTCACCGCGAACCGGGTCGCGCTGGTCAAGCTGAATCCGGTGACGGACCCGCTGCTCGGGGTGTTCTCGGCGATCCTCCGGCCACTGATCGAGCACGGAGTGCTGCGCCTGGTCACCGGGGCCGCGGAAGTCGGGAACTACCTTGCCCACCACCCTCTGGTGGCTCATGTGCACGTCACCGGCAGCGTGCACACCCACGACGCGATCGTCTTCGGGACCGGCCCCGAAGGCGCCGCCCGCCGCCGGGCCGGCGACCCGCTGCTGACCAAGCCGATCAGCAGCGAGCTCGGTGGGGTGTCGCCGGTGATCGTGCTGCCGGGCGCCTGGTCGAAGGCCGATCTGCGGTTTCAGGCCGAGAATCTGGCCAGCCAGCGGCTGCACAACAACGGGTACAACTGCATCGCCACCCAGGTCGTGGTGATCAGCTCGGACTGGGCGCAGAAGCACCAGTTCCTGGCCGAGCTCCGAAGCGCACTGAGCCGGGCCCCGCAACGGGCCGCCTACTACCCGGGCAGCGACCAGCGGATCGCAGCGGTGCTCGACTCCGGTGCGGCCGCGGAACGGCTGGAGGGCGATCGGGTGCTGGTCGGTCCGCTACCGGCGACCGACGAATCATCCTCAGTTAAAGGCCTTTTCACCACGGAGTTCTTCGGGCCCGCACTAGGTGTGGTCACCCTTCCCGGGGACGGCGGGGAGTTTCTCTCCTCGGCGGTCACTCTGGTCAATCAGGAGATCAGCGGCACGCTTGGCGCCGGGGTGATCGCCCATCCGGCCACGCTGCGCGACCTCGGGCCACGGTTCGAGACCGAGCTGGCCCGAATGCATTACGGCTGCATCGGGGTCAATGTCTGGATCGGCCTGGGCTACCAGCTGCCCACCGTGCCCTGGGGTGCTTTCCCGGGCAACGAACTGACCGACGTGGGCAGCGGGATCGGCACCGTCCACAACGGGCTGTTCCTGCGCGACCCGGAACGCACGGTGATCCGCGGCCCGTTCCGCCCGGCCCCCCGATCGCTGTTGGCCGGTGAGTTCTCCCTGGCCCCGCCGCGGCCGCCGTGGTTCGTCACCAACCGCACGGCCGCGGCCACCGGCGCCGCTCTGACCGCCTTCGCCGCCAAGCCCGCCTGGGACCGGCTGCCCCGGATCGTCTTATCCGCACTTCGTGGCTAGCTGAGGGCCACCTCACACTGCATTCGTGTCCGGATTCCGGTGCTTGCGTGCTCTTTCTCGAGTGGCGCAGGGCACAGGAGTGCGGAAGTGATCACGAATGGGCTACGACGCCTGGAATGGCGGAATGCGGAGGCCGGGGTGATCGTTGTCGACGTCGGCGTCCCCGGTGGATGCGCGGACGCGCGATACTGCATGCCCGGAAATAGCCTTGTTGCTTACCTATTTGAACACACAAACGAATGACGTACTGCTCTGGTTGTACAACCTGAGGAGGATGCCAAATCGGTTGACCGACGATAGACCATTACCTAGGTTTTACCGCCCTCTGGTGGGGGCACAGCACGTTGTCGATGACAGGAGCGGTCAGATGCGGGTACGGGCTCGGGTGAGGTGGGGAAAGGCGCTGGCCGGTCATGGCTTCCGCCCGGCAGACATCAGGACGAGCTAGTGGTCGTGTTCCCCGCGGGCTGGGTTCCGCCGCGGGTCGGGCCGGGTGCGCTGTCCAGCGAAAAACTCTATGCACGCGTAACAGACCGGAAAGCCGGTGCAGTGGAAACGGTTCTCCCATCTCAGCAGACCGGTACGGGTCCCGGTAAGTCTCCCAACGATCCGGAGCACCATCGAGTTCACCCCCGCGGTGGTGTGATCGGACAGCTTTTCCTGGTCGTCGGGGCCTGGTTGCTCTACTCGATGGGCCGTTCGTTCTCCGGGCAGGACGTGACCGCCGCGGTGAAGCGCGGTCAGGAAATCCTGCGGCTGGACGACGACCTGGGTTTCGGCTTCGTCCTCAATGTCAACCACTGGGCACTGCAGCACGGTCTCCTGGCCGTGCCCCTGTCCATGGCCTACGCGAGCCTGCACTACATCGTCACTCCGCTGGTGCTGGTCTGGCTCTGGCGCCGGCACCCGTCGAAGTACCTGACGGCACTGCTCTCGCTAATGGTGATGTCGGCCATCGGCCTGGTCATCTTCATCACCCTGCCGGTCGCCCCGCCCCGCCTGCTGCCCGGGTTCGCCTGGATGGACATGCTCCGGGTCTGGTCGAACTACGGCTGGTGGGGAGCCGGCGCGAGCGCTCCGCGGGGCATGGAGCAGCTGACGAACCAGTACGCCGCCGTCCCGAGCCTGCACGTCGGCTGGGCCGTCTGGTGCGCCTGGGCGTGGCACCGCAACGGTGGCACCTTCGCCCGCCGCTTCGGCTGGCTCTACCCCACCGGGGTGGCGATCACCGTCGTGCTGACCGGCAACCACTACGTGCTGGACGTCGCGACCGGCCTGCTGGTCGCCTTCATCGCCTGCTTCTTCACGCCGCGGGTGCTGGACCGCTGGCAGTCCTTCCGGACCGCCCGCCGGCACCGGGCGCCGGCCGGGACCACGGCCTCGGTGGGTGCGGACACGGTGGAGCTGCCCGACTCCGGGTCCTCGTCGGAACCGGAGGGTGCGCTGGTGAACGCCTCGATGCTGGTGAAGCCGGCCGACTAGGTTCGGCGTCAGGAAGGAGGGCCCGTCTCCCGGTTGGGAGGCGGGCCTTTGTCGTGGGGCCGATCAGCGGGGCAGCTCGGCCCGGAAGGTCGACGGGGTGGTGCCGGTCATCCGCTTGAAGGTCCGGCTGAACACGCTGTCGGAGCTGAAACCCAGGTCGGTGGCGATGGATCCGATCGTGCGGTCGGTGGTGCGCAACGTGCGGGCCGCCGCCTGGATCCGCCAGCGGGCCAGATAGTCGAGCGGGGAGACCCCGACCAGTTCCCGGAACCGCTGGGCAAAAGCGCTGCGCGACATGCCTACTGAATGAGCCAGGGACCCGACCGTCCAGGATCGGTCGGCCTCCCGGTGCATCAGGACGAGCGCGGCGCTGATCCGCTCGTCGTTGAGGGCGGCCAGCCAGCCGGTGGTCGGCGGCCCGCCCGGGGTGGCCCCGGCCGACAGCAGGGTGCGCAGGACCTGCGCGAAGAGAATCCGGGACAACTGCATCCGGATGAATCCCGAACCCTCGGAATCCTTTTCGGTCTCGCGGCCGAGCAGTTCCAGAACCGGCGAAAGGACGTCGGCGCCAGGACTTTCGGAGGGTACCCGGACGCTGCCGGGCAGATGGTCGAGCAACAGATCGGCCGTGGCCACGTCCAGGGAGATCGCCGCACTGATCGCCACGGTGGCGTTGCCGGAGCGATCGTCGCCATAACGGAGGGTGTTCGGCCAGACCCGGGCGAAGGCCGCGGTGCCGTCGCGCGGCTCCACCTCGAGCGAGGACGCCACCCGGTACGGGCGGCCACTCGAAAGCAGGTAGCAGTCACCGGCGTTCAGCCGGATCGGAGCAACCCCCTCGGTGACCAGCCAGCAGGTTCCGGTCAGCACCGCGCCGACCCGGAGGTGCTCGAACGCCGCGAAATCGAAGGCCCACGCGCCGTTCGCCTCGAGCCGGCACGGGAGCGCCGCCTTGACGTCGACCAGTTCCAGCAGGTTGGAAAGGACGTCCACGCGGGCCTCCCGGACGATTCGCACGAAGACCCGGACGAAGGATCATGGACCGGGTCGCTTCGTGATTTTAGGTTGGCGGAGCCATATCGACGAACTGCGACGGGACTCCAGCGTGAGCTTTTCTGTGACTGCCCAGGGTCTGCACGTGCCGGCTGATGAAGGGCGGACCACCTGGTTCAGTGGCGACGTCTACACCGTCAAGCTCGCCGCGGAACAGACCGGCGGAGTGCTGGGGGCGATTGAGGCCTCGGTGCCGCCCGGGGGCGGGCCGCCGCCGCACACCCACACCCGGTCCGACGAGACGTTCTACCTGACCAGCGGGGAACTGGAATTCCTCGAGGGTGAGCGCACCTTCACGGCTCGGGTCGGCGACCTGGTCTTCCTGCCGCGGGGTGTGCTGCACCGCTTCACCAACACCGGCCTGAAGCCCGCGAGCATGCTCTTCCTCTACACCCCGGGCGGTTCCGAGGGCCTCTTCATTGAGGGTGGGGACGAACCGCGGCCGGGCGTGCAGGTCCAGCCCTGGGGTCCGGAGCGGATCACCGAGAAGCTGCTCGGACTGCTGGACAAGTACGACAACGTGCTGCCGCCCCCGCCCGGAGTCTGAGCTCAGTCGGCTGCCTTGAGCTTCTCCACCTCGAGCGTGGCCAGCGAGTCGGCGAGTTCGGTGGCCGACTCCGCGTCGCTGCCGGTGACCTGAAGGCCGGCCACCATCTCGTCGACCCGGACGATCACGTGCACCTGGGAGCGCCCGTCGACGGTGGAGTTGCCGGCCCAGGTCTGGTTCGAGCCGGCGATGGTGTCGGACTGCGTCTCGACCGGGTCGGTCCAGGTGCAGGTGCCGGTGTTGTCGGCCAGCGTGGTCAGCGCGTCGGCCGCTGCGTCGGTGCTGGCCCAGCGGGTGACGGTGAGCGAGACATCGGTGGCGCCACTCCAGCGCCACTGCCTCTGCTGGGCGTTGTCGGTCGCCCCCGGGGCGGCCGCGGCCGTGCCCGTGGGACCGACGCAGTCCAGTCCGGCGACCAGTTCCGGGTCGACCGAGCCCGAGCTGGCGCCCGCCCCGGCCCCGGTGAGGGTGGAGCCGGGGGGTAGTTCGGACGCCGCGAAACCCACCGAGTCGGGTACCTCGTCGGCCGCCCGGGCCTTCTGTTCGGGCAGCAACGCGGCGCTCTGTGTGCTGTTCGGACGGGAGGCCGTGGCCAGCTGCCAGCCCACCGGGACCGCGATCAGCACCGCCAGGACCCCGGCCGCCGCGCCCAGCCGTTGCGAGCGGATCCGCCGGGCCCGGCGCCGCCCACCGGCGGCCAGGGCGGCGACGTTGACCGACAGGTCGTTGTCGAGCCGCTCGTGCAGAGCGAGGTCGAGTCGCGTAGCGAGCTCGTCGTCCGCTCCATGCTCCGTCATCGCGCGCGCCATCCCTACCTACTCAGGCCCGACCTACTCAGGCTTACTTCTCAGGTCCCGTGCGCCGGCATCCCGTCGGCACCCTCCCGAAAGGCAGGACGCGGCGGGCGGGCCGAACGTTGCACAATCAACCGAAGTTTCCCTGACTAGTGCCCCGGTGCACCATCAGCCCGGCCCGGGACTTCGCCCAGCCTCTATCGCAGCAGCTCAGGGGCCTGCCACGACGCGCCGAGAACGGTCTCGGCGAGGAACGCGAACACCGTCTGGTACCAGAGCCGGGAGTTCTGCGGCTTGAGTACCCAGTGGTTCTCGTCCGGGAAGACCAGGAGCCGGTGCGGCATCGCGCCCGACCCGGACTCCCCCGGGTCCAGCTCACCGAGCCGGGTGAACAGGGCCAGGGCCTCGCTGATCGGCACCCGGTAGTCCTTCTCGCCGTGGATGACCAGCATCGGGGTGCGGATCTCGGTGGCGAACCGGGCGGGCGAGTTCTTCTCCCGCTCCTCCGGCGACATGGACTGCCGGAAGTAGAACGCGGCGTCGGTGACCTGGGCGAATGCGGTCAGGTCCCAGAGCCCGGCGTGCGACACGATGCCGCGGAACCGGTCGGTGTGCCCGGCGACCCAGTTGGCCATGTAGCCGCCGTAGGAGGCCCCCAGAGCGGCCGTACGCCCGGCGTCGATGTCCGCGCGGGCGACCACCACATCGGTGATCGCCATCAGGTCGGTGTACGCGGCGCCGCCCCAGCCGGGCCATCCGCGTCGGACGAAGTCACGGCCGTAGCCGGTGGACAGGGCCGGATCGGCCAGGAGCACGGCGTAGCCGCGGGCGGCCGCCAGCCACGGGTTCCAGCGCCAGTGCCACCCGTTCCACGAGTTCAGCGGGCCGCCGTGGAACCAGACCAGCAGCGGCGCAGGCTTTTCCGCCGTCGCACCTTCGGGAAGGACCAGCCAGCCGCGGACGACCGCGCCGTCTTCCGCCGTGGTCTGCACCTCGGTCAGCGAGCCGGGGAGAACCGGCGCCTCGCAGGGACCTTTGAGGACGCTGACCGCGCCGGTCTGCGGATCGATGCGGACCGGGGTGGGCGGGGAGTCGATCGTGGACCGCAGGGCGTAGAGCGCGGTCCCGTCCCGCGCGATCACCAGATCGGTGAAGTTGCCCCGCTCGGTCAGCCGTCGGGCCGTGCGCCCGTCCAGGTCGATCCGGAACACCGGGCCGTGCCCCTGGTCGTCGGCGGTGACCAGCAGCGCCTCACCGTCCGGAGTCCAGACCGGGGTGCTGGACGGCCAGCGGTCCCAGCCGGGAGCGGCCTCGTGCGTCACCCCGGTCTCCAGGTGCAGCACCATCAGCGTCTTGTCCACCGGTTCGTCCGGAGTCGAGAGCTGCTCGGCCACGTAGGCCAGCTTGGTGCCGTCGGCGGAGACCGCCGGGGCCGAGAACTCGGTCTTCGGATCGCTCAGCAGGGTGCGCCGGGCGCCGGTGGCCACGTCGATCGCGACCAGGGTGGGCCGCAGCACCGCCCCGGGGTCGATCACGTTCCAGACCGCGATCACGGTGGTCCCGTCCGGGGTGAGGGTGAAACCGGGGTCGGTGCGCAACGCCGGGCCGGTGGAACCGGTCAGATCGCGCAGGCCGTCCGGATCCACCGCGAACAGCCGGTCCTCCTCCGGACCCCAGTACTCGTCCCAGAAGCGGAACGGCGCGCTGTCGTGCAGCGTGGCGCTCACCTTGAGGTCCTTGCGGGCCTGGTGCCGCCGTTCGTCCTCACCGGTGCTGCTGGAGCTGGGCATGGTCGGCGAGCTCAGCACCACGGTGCCGGAGTCCGCGGCGACACCGGCCCCGGAGATGCCACCGGGACGGGTGGCGAACGGCCGGGCCTCACCGCCCTCGGCCGGCAGCAGCCACAGCGAGGCCGGGCGCTCGTCCTCGTCGTCGTCCGGGTCCGGGCGGGCCGAGACGAACAGCAGCGAGCCGTCCGGCCGGAACGCCGCCCCCGACTCGCTCTGCGCTCCCCAGGTCAGCCGCCGGGCCGGCGCCCCCTCGGGATCGGCGGACACCTGCCAGAGCGAGCTGACGAAGTTCGTGCGTTTCGGCCCGAGCCCGGAAACCGCGGTGATCAGCCGGGTTCCGTCGGGCGAGAGGGCCAGGCCGGACAGCCGGGGCAGGTCGAGGAAGTGATCCAGATCGCCGAAGCCGAGCGCAGTGGGATTCACCCGGTTCGTCCTATCACGAAGCGGCCGGTGGGGTCTGCCCCTCCTTCACCGGGGCCGCCTTCTGGCCGGACATCCGGGCCAGCATCTCGTTGTAGGCGGTGAGTTCGGCGTCTCCGTCGCGCTCGGCCTTGCGGTCGTAGCGGCGCGACTCCCGATCGTCGGAACGGGCCCACTGCACCATCAGCACGATCGCGATCAGCAGGGTCGGGAACTCCCCGATGCCCCAGCCGATGCCGCCGCCGAGCTGCTGGTCGTCCAGCAGGCCGCCGCCCCAGGTCCGGCCCAGGTTGCCGAAGAACTGCGACTGCAGCACGGTGTCGCCGTTCATCAGGGCGAGGAAGAAGAAGGCGTGGAAGGCCATGGTGGCGAGCAGGACGATCAGCCGGATCGGGTAGCCGAAACGCTTCGGGCCCGGGTCGACGCCGATCATCGTCCAGGCGAAAAGGTAACCGCTGAGCAGGAAGTGCACGTCCATCAGCTCGTGCCCGGTGTGCGTGGTGAGGGCCAGGTGGAAGGCCCCGGTGTAGTAGAAGGCGACCAGGCTGCCGGCGAAGATCCCGGCGGCGACCGGCGGGAACGCCAGCACCTGCAGGTAGCGGGACTCGGTGATGATCAGCAGCCACTCGCGGGGGCCGCGGCTGGCGTCCTTCCGGGCGGGCACGCTGCGCAGGGCCAGGGTGATCGGGGCCCCGAGCACCAGCAGCGGTGGCACGATCATGGTCAGCACCATGTGCATGACCATGTGCCCGCTGAAGGTCACCCGGCCGTAGACCGCGGGGCCGGAGCTGGTGGTGTAGACCAGCACGATCAGGCCGAGGGCGAAGCTCACGGTGCGGCCCAGCGGCCAGGCGTCGCCCCGGGCCCGCATCCGGAAGACCCCGGTCAGATAGGCGTACAGGGCGAACGCGGCGATCAGCACCCACATCAGGTCGGGCTGCCACAGCGTGAACCAGTGGGCCAGGCTGGGGGCCGGCGGCATCGGGTAGCCGGTGATCGACTCGGCCAGGTCGGTGGTGGGCTCGCCGGCGTTCGGCGGAGGCGTCCGGGACAGCGCCGAGGCCAGGCCGAAGGCGATCGCCATGATGCCGAGCTCGACCACCGCGAGCCGGGTGAAGGCGCCGGGTCGGCCGGCGTCCAGGTCGGGCAGGGTAGCGACCCGGTGCCGGTAGCCGAACATCCCGAGCAGCACCAGCGAGACCGACTTGCCCAGCAGCAGCAGGCCGTAGGTGTTCCCGAGGTTGCCCAGGCTGCCGACCCGCAACCAGGAATTGATGACGCCGGACAGCCCGACCGCGATGAACGCCCAGAGGGCGAGGGTGGAGTACCGCTGAGCCGCGTTGGCCAGCACCGGACCCTTGACGGTGGGCGCCAGCAGCAGCAGCGCGGCCAGGCCGCCGACCCAGATCGAGGCGCCGAGCAGGTGCAGGCCGAGGCTGCTGACCGCGGTCTGGTGGTCCGAGCTGCTGGCCGCATGGCCGTTCAGCGCGGTCGGGATCAGGCAGGCCAGCGATCCGGCGGTGAGCCAGGCGGCCGAGCTGGTCTTCACCGCGCCCGCCGCGAGCAGGCCGATCACGGCGGCGCCGGCCGCGGTCAGGCCCAGCCCCCGGCCCTGCTCGATGTCGCGGGTGTAGGCCACCAGTTGGCTGCCGAAGCCCGGGCTGTCGATCGGCGCGCCGAGCACGTCGCCCAGGTTGAGCACCAGCAGCACGAGCGCGGCCAGGGCCCAGACGGTGGCCGCGGCGGCGGCGATCAGGAAGGCCGGGCGGTGCGCCTGCCCCTGCTTGCCGACCGGCAGCGCGAACGCGGTGAGCAGGAGCACGCCGACCGTGACCGATCCGGCGATGTCGGCCACCACCCGGGCGAAGATCAGCCCCCAGCGGACCAGCGGCCCGGCGTCCTGCAGGATGCTCGGCGCGACCGCCCCGGACCCGGCGGCCGCCGCTCCGGCGGTGGCCAGGGCCAGGATGACCAGGACGGTGCCGACGGCCGCCATCCGGGCGGTGTCGCGCGGCTGAAGCGCTGGACGGATCGTCGTGGTACTCACTGGGCGGTCATCTCGTCGGTGTCCACACTCTCGTACGAAGCTCTCTACAGGCGCCGGTCGGCCAGGACCGGGAAGTCCTCGCGGTACCGGACGATCGCGGCCGGGTCGATCTCGGCCACCAGCACGGTTTCCTCCGCCCCGGCCTCGGCCAGCACCTCACCGGTGGCCGAGACCACCTGGCTGTATCCACCCATTCTGGTACGGGCGTGCGTCCCGGCCGTATTGCACTGAACCATGACCGCCTGGTTCTCGATCGCGCGGGCCCTCCCGAGCAGCCGCCAGTGCTCCACCCGGGCCGCGGGCCAGGCGGCGGGCACCACGAAGAGCTCGGCGCCGGCCTCGGTCAGACCGCGGAACAGTTCCGGGAACCGCAGGTCGTAACAGGTGGCCAGGCCGGCCGTGAGCGACCCGGACGCGGTCTGCAGCCCGGCCGTGACCAGCTCGGTGCCGGCCTCGATCAGGTCCGGCTCCCCGGCCGCGAAGCCGAACCGGTGCACCTTGCGATAGCTGACCATCGGCAGGCCGTCCCGCCCGATCAGGACCGCGGTGTTCCAGCGGCCGCGGCCCTGCGGACCCGGGTCGGCCCCTTCCCGGGCAGCCTCGATGATCGATCCGGCGTGCACGTAGGCACCGATCTGCTTCGCCGCCCGGGCGATCGCGGTGATCGTCGGGCCCTCGACCGGCTCGGCCGCCGCGGCCCAGCCCCGGTACCCGAACCCGGTCGGCGCCCACAGCTCGGGCAGCACCACCAGGTCGGCGCCGGACTGCTCGGCGACCAGGGCGGCGACCCGTTCCACCCGCTCGGCCACCGGCTCTTCGTCCCCATAACCCACCTGAAGCACGTGTACGCGCATGACCGAAAGCGTACGGCTCCCCCCTGTCAGCCTTGGGCGGCCAACTGCGTCCGGCCCCCGGGCGGGAATCCGGCCGACGGCGCAGACAGTTGCCTGACAGAATCACCTGGCCAGGACCAGCCCGGATTCCCCCGGGATCCGGCCTTACTGCCCGGCCCCGATCGTCCGATGCTGTTCAGATCCCCTGATCACCTCCCAGGAGTCTCATGTCCACCCCGACGCCACCGGCTCCGGACCTCCCGGAACCTCCGGAGCAGCCGGAACCCGGCCAGCTGATGGCCGACCCGGGCACCGTCCCGGAGCCCGGTGCGGCGACCGCGCTCACCCACCGGCAGATCCTGGTGATCATCAGCGGTCTGATGATGGGCATGCTGCTCGCGGCGCTGGACCTGACCATCGTCTCGACGTCGATCCGGACCATCTCCGACGACCTGGACGGCCTCAGCATCCAGGCCTGGGTGACCACCGCGTACCTGATCACCTCGACGATCAGCACGCCGCTCTACGGCAAGCTGTCCGACCTGTACGGGCGGCGGCCATTCTTCCTCACCGCGATCTCGCTGTTCGTGATCGGCTCGGCGTTGTGCGCGCTGTCCCAGAACATGTACCAGCTGGCGGCGTTCCGGGCGTTCCAGGGCCTCGGCGCGGGCGGCCTGTTCTCGCTCGCCCTGGCGATCGTCGGGGACATCGTCTCGCCCCGGGACCGGGCCAAGTACCAGGGCTACTTCCTGGCCGTGTTCGGCTCCTCGAGCGTGCTCGGCCCGCTGGTCGGTGGGTTCTTCGCGAGCGCGAACACGATCCTGTGGGTCAGCGGCTGGCGCTGGGTCTTCCTGATCAACGTGCCGATCGGGATCATCGCGCTGACCGTGGTGGCCCGGGTTCTGCACATCCCGCACACCCGGCGCGAGCACCGGATCGACTTCGCCGGCGCCGCACTCCTGACCCTGATGCTGGTCCCGCTGCTGATCGTGGCCGAGCAGGGCCGCGAATGGGGCTGGGGCAGCGGGGGCGCGATCCTCTGCTACGCGCTGGGCGCGATCGGCTTCGTCGGCTTCGTGACCGCCGAGCGGCGGATCGGGGACGATGCGCTGCTGCCGATCCGGCTGCTCGGCAACAAGACCTTCACCATCGGCTCCACGCTGAACTTCCTGATCGGCATGGGCATGTTCGGCGGGCTGGCCGCGCTGCCGCTCTACATCCAGATCGTCAAGGGCCACGGGCCGACCGAGTCCGGCCTGCTGATGCTGCCGCTGACCGCCGGGATGATGTCCGGCTCGATCATCTCCGGGCAGTTCATCTCCCGCACCGGCCGCTACCGGGTCTTCCCGATCGCCGGCTCGGTGCTCTTCACCCTGGGCATGTTCCTGTACTCGACGATGACCGTGGACACCTCGATGGTCGTGGTCGGCGGCTTCGCCCTGATCTTCGGCCTCGGCCTCGGCTTCAACATGCAGACCCTGGTCCTGGCCATGCAGAACTCGGTGCCGCCGCAGGACATGGGGGTCGCCACCTCCTCGGCCACGTTCTTCCGGCAGATGGGCGGCACGCTCGGCACCGCGGTGTTCCTGTCGGTGCTGTTCGGCTCGGTGGCCGGGAAGATCGGCGACCAGATCGCCAAGGTCGCGGCCGACCCGAACTCGCCGTTCAGCAAGGCGCTGGCCGATCCGGCGGTGGCCTCCGACCCGGCCAACGCGCCGATCGTGAACCTGGTGAAGAACGGCGGGGCCGGCTCCAGCGGGATCTCGATCGACGACTCCTCGTTCATCACCAGGCTGAACCGCGACCTGGCCCGGCCGGTCCTGGAGGGCTTCGCCTCGTCCATGCACCTGGTCTTCGCGATCGGGGCGGGCGTGCTGGCGGTGGCGTTCGTGATCAGCTGGTTCCTCCCGGAGGAGAAGCTGCGGACGCAGTCCGGCCTGCAGGCCCGCGCCGCGGCGGAGTAGGAAACCGCTTCTGGCTGCTCACCTTCCCCGGCCTGGCAACGGGTCTCCCTCGATCGGGGGGCCCGGGACGCCCGGGAAGGTGACAGCCATGGCGCCGGCCAAAGTCGGCCCCTGACGATCGGGTCTCGCGATCCGCACGACCGATCGAAGGGAAGTGATCCATGAAGGCTCACCTCACCGCCCGCGCTGTAACCACCCTGGGGAGCATCGTTCTCCTCGTTACCCTCGCCGGAGCCGGCCACAAGTGGTGGTAGCAGCAGCGGGGTCCGTGGTGCTCACCACGGACCCCGCGTCTGCCCCTCTCGGCCCCCGGGGTGGACCGACCGGTCCGCATCCGCTTCCGCCCGCTGAACCGATCGGTCGGGCGTGCTCCTGACCGTGCTGGCCGCCCTTCTCCTGCTGCTTCCGGCAGCCCTGGGCGGCCGGCTCGGGCGCCTGGCCGAGGTCGACATCGTCGGCCGGCACTGGCTGCTGCTCGGCCTGCTGCTGCAGGTCGCGGCCCTGGGACTGGGCCGGCGGGCGTCCCGGACCGTGCTCGCCGGCCTCCATGTGGCCAGCTATCTCCTGCTCGGCGGGGTGCTCTGGGCCAGCCGGCGACTGCCCGGAAGCCGGCTGATCGCGCTCGGTGGTTTCCTGAACGGGCTGACGATCGCGCTCAACGGGGGCACGCTGCCCGCCTCGGCCGCGGCGATGGACCGGGCCGGCCTGATTCCGGACGCGGCGGAGTTCAGTAATTCGGCGCCGCTGGAAGATCCCCGGCTCTGGTTCTTCGGGGACGTCTTCGCGGTGCCCGCCCCACTCCCCCTGGCCAATGTGTTCAGCGTGGGCGACGTGCTGATTCTGGCCGGAGTGGCCGTAGCCTCGATCGGGATCTGCGGGACCCGGTGGACGGCCGGAAAGGCCCTTCCGTCACCCAGAAGCGTCGGCCGGTGACGATTCGGGCGTCGTGCCGCGGGGCCACCTCTGGCAGGATTCGCGGGTGCAGAACATCCTGATCAAGGTTCTGGTCAACGCGGTGGCGATCTGGGTCGCGACCGCGGTGATCCCCGGCGTCGAGGTGAGCGGCAACGGCACCGGGCGCACCGTGCTCACCCTGATCATCGTGGGGGCGATCTTCGGTGTGGTGAATGCGATCATCAAACCGGTGGTCGCGCTCTTCTCTTTGCCGTTCTACATCCTCACACTGGGTTTGTTCGCGTTCGTCGTGAATGCCCTGATGCTGGAGATCGTGGCCTGGCTGTCCGATCAGCTGGACATCTCGTTCACGATCGACGACTTCTTCTGGTCGGCCATCGGCGCCGCCGTCGTGGTGACGTTCGTGAGTATGGTGCTCAATCTGGTCCTTCCGGACAGTGACTGAAGGTAATCAGGTTTAGCGCTTCCGGCCGCACCGGCGGACGGTGGGCGGCGGTACCCGGGTGAGCGTGGGAGGATCGACAGCGGTCGAGAGACTCGCGACCCATCCTCCGGAATCCCGGCGGACGGCGGTTCGAGCGGCTGTGGAAGGGGAACGGCAACGTGGACGACGAGCAGGGACCCTGGTGGACCCGCCCGCCGGAGCCCGGTCCGCGGGTACGCCTGCGCGACGAAGACCGTGACACCAAGACCTCGGCGTCACGGCCCTCCGGAACGTCCCCGGATTCCCCGGACGAGGGGGATCCGTACGACACGGAGATCTTCCGTCCGGGCTCGGCCGCGCCGGAGGATCCGCGCGCCTATCACCAGCCCCCGGCGTCCCCCGACTCCTGGGCCCCTCCGCCGGCCCAGGCCGCACCCCCCGCGGGACCGGTCACCGGTCGCCACCAGCTTCCGCCTGCTCCCGGCGAGCAGCCGGGGTATCAGCAACCCGCACCGCAGGGGCCCTCGCCCTACACACCCGACCCGAGCGTCCCCACGCAGGGAGGGTGGCCTGAGGCAACCCCGGTGCCCGGACCGCCCCCGCCGGGAAACGCGGCCACGATGCCGCTGCCGATGATCGGTGAGGACGGCCTTCCCGTCGACCTTCCGGCCGACGGCACCCAGCCCAACCCGCTCGCCGTCGCGCCCGCTCCCGAGGCACCGCCGGCCCCGAAGCCACCCAAGCCGGTCATCCGTCGGGTTGCCGCGCCCGAGCCTCCCGCGCGCCCCGCCAAGAAGCCCAAGCCCGTGCTTCCGGACCGCAACGCCTACGCCCCGCCGCAGAACGGCGACATCTGGGCCACCTTCAGCGGCCCGATCCCGCTGCCGGACGAGGTGCTGGCCGAGCGAGGTCAGGCCCCGCAGGCCCCGGCCACCCGTCCGACCCCGCCCCGCCCGGTGCTCGCGCCGGATCAGGAGGGCGGCGGCGAGGACCCGGGCCCGCTGAAGAAGTTCCTCACCGTCCAGGTCCCCGAGGCCCGGTTCGTGCTGATCGGCATCGCCGGTGGTCTGGTCGTCCTGCTGATCGTGCTGGTCGCCCTGCTCAGCGGCGGCAAGAACGGCGATCCCTCGACCAGCGCGCCGAGCAGCAAACCGACCGACCTGACCGGCGACGCGGCCAAGAACCTGCAGGAGGTCACCAAGGTCGCGGCCTCCAAGACGCTCCAGAAGGCCGGGGCCAATGCCGGCGGCACGATCGTCGAGGCCTGGCAGTGGGACGACAAGAACGGCACGAACCTGGTCGCCGCGGTCAAGGTGCCCACGTCCAAGGGCAAGACCACGCTCAAGGTCGTCCACCTGGACAAGGTGTCGTCGAACGACCCGAAGATCGTGCGGGTGATGATCGACCCGGATCTGCCCCAGTGCCCGGGCGGCAAGGCCGGGGGTCAGGCCGCCTTCTCCAAGGGCGGGATGAAGATCCAGGACCTGAACGGCGACGGCTACGCCGAGGTGATCGTCGGCTGGTCGTCCCGCTGCGGGGGCAAGAGCAACCCCAGCGAGGCCAAGCTGGCGCTGATCACGAACGGCGACAAGTTCATCATCCGCGGTTCCGGGGTGCTGAAGCAGTCCGGCGACATCGCGCCCTCCCCGGCCACCAAGGACTGGCCGAAGGGCTTCTACGCCGCGGTGAGCAAGCGGTACGCGGAGCTGTTCTTCACGCCCAACAAGTAGCTCAGACGGCCAGGTCGGGCAGCACGATCGCGCTGCCCGACGCGGCCAGGGCGGAGCCGGGCAGGCGCAGCTTGGACCGGCGCAGACCGCTCCCGATCACCACCATGGGGTGCGCGGCAACGCCTTCGGAGATCAGCAGCGGCCAGGTGTCGGGCAGACCTACGGGGGTGATGCCGCCGTACTCCATGCCCGTCGCTGCCTCCACCTCGGCCAGCGGGGCGAACGAGGCCTTGCGCACGTTGAGGTGTTTGCGCACGGCCCCGTTCACGTCCGCTCGGGTACTGGCCAGCACCAGGCAGGCCGCCCACGACGACTCCCCACCGCGCTTGCCCGTCACCACCACGCAGTTGGCGCTCTGATCAGCGGTTACGTCGAAGTTCTCGACCAGTGCGGCGGTGTCCGCGTAAACCGGGTCGATCTCGGTGACCTCGGCCGCGGCCAGCGCCGGATCGTTCTCGACGGCCTTGCGCACGGAGTCGGCCAGCAGATCGGGACGTTCGGACGCCGGTACCCACGTCAGCTTCTGAGTCACGGACGCCAGTCTGCACCCGTCATGGGCAGATACAGGGGCACGTAGCCGCTGTCCCGGTCCGCGGCCGAGCGCCAGCGGGTGAGCAGGTTGGTCTTGGCCGGCACCGGCTCACCGGCCAGCACGGCCTCCAGCTCGGCGAACGGTTCGACCTCGGCCAGCACGTCCCGCACTGCCTCCCACAGCGCGGGCTCCACCCCGGGATCGTGATCGGCCAGGGCCGCGCTCAGCCCGCCGACGTGATTCACCAGCAGGCAGTAGGCCACTCGGTCCCAGCCCCGGCCGCGTGGGGTGCCGACGTGAGCCCGGACCCGGTCGGGCATGGCTGCGAGATCCTCACCGCGCTGTTCCTGCACCAGCTTCACCCCCTCCAGATCGCGCAGCACCACCTGCACCGGCATCCCGTCCCCGGCCAGGGCGACCAGGACGTTCTGCTGGTGCGCCTCGAAAACCACGCCGTGGCGGGCATAGGCGTGCAGCACCGGCGGGAGGAGAAGCCGCAGGTAGCGGCGCCACCAGTCGAGTAGACGGGAGCGGTCGGCGGTGATCCTCCGGAGAAGTCCGGCCAGCAGCGGGTGGGGCACCGGCTCGGTCAGCGCGGCGACCGGGACCGGCAGGGCGCCCGGACGGAGTGATCCGGCCCAGCCCTCGCGCCGGATCACGCCGAGCTGGTCGGCCGTGCCGGGGCCCAGGTCGGCGGTCAGGCCGGCGGTTTCGCGCAGCAGAAGGGTGCCCGGGAAGCGGGACACCAGCTCACGTCGCAGCGGTTCGAGCAGGCCGGCCAGCGTGACCGCAGCCTGGACCTCGGGCCAGGGGTTGATCCGCAGGCAGTTGGTGATCAGCACGCTCAGGCTGAGCTTGATGAACCCGGAGCCGTCCGCCGCCACCGTGCGCACCGAGGACGTCGGGCGCATCAACGGGCCGCCGGGGCCGAGGTCGATCGCCCGGCCGTCGGTGAGCGCGGCGGGCAGATCGGAGCCGCGAGAGAGGATCGCGTACTGCCACGGGTGCACCGGCAGCAGGCGGTAGCCGGCCGGGGCCCGCTCTTCGTCGATCGTCTCGGTGCCCGTCATCCGGATCTCCGACACCAACTCGGAGCGGACCGCGAGTTGGTGCAGCTGGAACCGGGCGCCCAGCTCGGGGGCGTACCGCCGGATTTCTTCGGGCCGACCCGAACGGGCCTTCGGCGCCGGGTGGTTGCGGTGCCCAGTGAGCAGGGACTGCTCCAGATCCAGGTAGATCGAGGCGGTGTCCGGCGGCGGCTTCACACCGACCGGGCGCTGCCTGAGCGCATCCCTGATCAGGCCGTTCGAGGCCTCGATCTGCCCGAGCAGGTGGTCGGCCGATGCCCCGGTGATCGCGGTCAGCTCGGCGTCCACCAAGGCCAGCAGCTCGCGCCAGCCCAGGTCTCCGTCCGGCCCGTGCACCTCGCCGGTGAAACGCGGCTCCGATGTTCCACGGGAAACATTGCTCATCGGCCGGAGCAGGCGAGCCCTTAAGTCGTTCCCGGACTTCTCCAGCCTGAGGATCACCCAGTCGGGGGCATCGTCCGGGAAGACGTTCCCGGCCGGCCCGGACACCTCCCGGACCAGACAGTTCAGCAGGGCGATGCTGGTCACGGCATCGGCGCCGACCTCCGGCACCGCGGGCCGGACCACCTGCAGGTCGGTGGGCAGTCCCGTCACGGGGCGGGTCACCACAGGTAGCTGGGCGCGTCGGCGCCGTAGAACTTGTTCACGTCAGCAGCTCCGGTCCGGGATTTCGGCAGCAGGGTCGCGGCGGTCAGCGTGCGTTTCACCGGAAGTCTCTCCGCCCTGAGGATTTCCGAGATGAGAAGGGCGGCGTCGCGGGCCCCCCGGTGCGCCTGGGCGGTGTTCTCGATCACCGGCCGGACCCGGGCCAGCAGCGGGGCCACCGACCGGTCCAGCCCGGCCGCGGTCTCGATCAGCACCGAGGCCACGCATTGATGCAGGGTGGTGGTGACGACCATGGCAGCCAACTCGGCCGGGTCCTCGGCGATCAGCCGCTGGTCGGTCAGCCGCGGGCCGATCCCGGTTTCCGGGTCGATCAGGCAGCTGTCGAGGTCTCGCAGGAGGAGCCGGATCCGCGGCGATCCGCCCGGCCGGTCGAGCGCGATCAGCACGTTCTGGGGATGCGCCTCATGCACGATGCCGTGGCCCAGCCAGAGCGTGAGTTGCCAGGTCAGAAGCGTTTTCAGGTAGACGTCGAGAAAGGCGTCCAGATCCCCGTCGAAGTACTCCCGGGCCAGGTCCTCGATCAGCATCCGCCCGTCCCAGCCCCGCGCGGTGAGTCCGGCGATCGGGACGATCCGCGCTTGGGCTAGTTCGGGCCAGCGGCGAACCAGCACGGCGAGGTGTTTGTCGGCATGCAGCCAGGTGGATTCGTCCGCGGCGAGAACGCTTTCGCGGAACTGCGGGTCCTGGTCGATCAGCTGTTTGAGGACGCCGGTCAGCACGGCTCCGTCGGCCAGGGAGGCTCGGCTGATCAGGCGCAGGTTCAATCGGCCCAGGGTGCGCATGGGGAGGGGCACCTTCAGGTGGACCGACGGGTCGGTCTCGGGAATGACCGTGCGCATGGAAAGAGTGGGGTGGACCGGCAGTTCCGGGGTGGTGAGGGGCTGCCAGGGGATGGCGCCGAGGGCTTCTTGGAGCATGCGGGGGGTCGTGGCGGGGTGGACAGGGATGGCGACGTGTTCGGGATGACCGATCTGATCCGACCGATCGGTTTGGAACGGCCACCAGGACGGCAACTCACCGCCGGACGCCACCCTCTCGCACGGAACCGACACCCACCGGAGGCCGAACCGCGGAGCGTGCTCGGGCGCCCATCGGGGCAGGTCGGCGGGGCGGAGGCCGACTCGGGCGATGGAGAGGGGATAGATTGGGTGGTCGTGGTGGGCCGCCAGGGTCTCGGCGGCGAGCCATGACGTGTTCTCGCGAAGCTGCCCCAGCACCGCCGGTCTACGCCGATGCCTCGCCCGGGCCGCCTCGGCCGCCGACTGGGCCTCGACCATCAGCTCTCGGAAACCGGTGGAGAACTCGGCCGCCAGGTCGGGTGGCAGGCCCGGAAGCACCTCGGACGCCAGTGCCCGCACCACTGAGCCAAGCCGTCGAGCTTCCGAACGCCGGGACGGTTTGACCCTGAACACCCGGGGTTCGCGCAGCACCAGATCGCTGAGCAGGTCGCCGTGAGCCGCTGAACCGACCCGTACCGGTATCCGCAGACTGCTCAGCGCCAGCCAAGAGCCGACCTCCGCGGGTAGGAGGACACCCCGGCTGCGCACCCCGGCCACGTCCTCACGGAGGAAGGAGTTGACCAGGCGGAAGATCAGGTCCTGTTCCCAACGAGGGACCACGAACGTCGCCCTCACCCGATCACCCAGTGCCCGCCGGACAGGAACTGGCTGGTCACGGCCTCGACGCCGGCCGCATCCGGGCCGGTGACGGTGACCGAGCCCAGGTAGTCGCGGTTCGTGCCGGTGACCCGCACGGTCGTCCCCACCGGCTTCATCGGGCGGTAGTCGAGCCGGTACTCGGAGCCGGACCAGAGGCGCGTTTCGGTGAACTCGTCGGGGGCCTCGCGGAGCACGCCGTCCGCGTCGACCAGCACCCAGTGCACCACCCCGGCCCGCTCAACCGGATCGGCGGGCGGCGCCTTCAGCGGCTCGCCGAGCAGCAGGCGGAGCAGGTCGTGGAACAGCGGCTCGTCGAGGAGGCGGGCCATGGCGAAGTCGCAGTGGTCGCCGATCAGGCGGTCGTTGACCTCGACGATGCGGGGCCCGGCCGGGGTAAGCACGAACTCCGTGTGGCAGGCGCCGAAGCCGGCGCCGAGGCGTTCGAGCTGGGCCAGCACGGCCGCCACCACCGAGGGATCGGGGTGCGGGTTCCAGGTGAGGCGTTCCTCGATGAAGAAGGGTGGGGGCGAGACGCGGGTCTGCCAGCTTCCGAGGACGCGCAGACGGGTGCCGTCGCCGAGGGTCTCGAGGGTGTTGAGTTCGCCTTCGAGCAGACCCTCCAACAACAGGTCGCCGGTGCGGCGGGTACGGATGTCGGAGACGCGCCGCTCGAGGTCGGAGCGGTCGCGGACCAGCACCACATCCTCGCTGGCCACGCCTTCCGCGGGTTTGAGAACGACCGGGTAAGAAATGTTGGCCGGTGCGGTGTCGGTGCCTTCCACCAGGCGATAACAGGGCGTGTCGTCCAAGCCCGCGGAATGCAGGCGCGCTCGCATCAGGCCCTTGTCCCGCGCGCGCTGGGCCGAACGCCAGTCCTTGCCCGGCAGCTCCCGGTAGTGCGCCACCAAGGCGGTCTGGACCTGCAGGTGGTCGCTGTTGCTGATCACCGCGAGCGGGGTGCCGGTGGCCTCGATCGTGGCCAGCACCGCCCGCACGTCCTGCACGGCGCAGCCGACCACCTCGGGTCGGCCGGGGAGGTCCGCGTAGGCGCGGCGATGGGCTTCCGGGTCGTCGGTCAGGATCCGGACCGGGATACCCAGGTCGTGGGCGGCGGGGAGAAGCCCGTAAGTGACGGTGTCGGTCGGATTCCGGGCAAGAAGGACCACGGCCATGTGGATCACTCCAGCACGGTGCGCTGTGCGCCGAACAGGGGGTGCTGAGCACGACGATCGCAGCGCCGGTGCGCATAAGTGGTGACTGCTGACCGTACGTGACTCTCGAAGGCGCTCAAGGACGTCCCTCGATCACCCGACCGAACCTTGTTGAGTACGACGCGTAGCACTTCCGAAAACCCCCGATGAGATGACGCTGCCCGCAACAGATTAAGGCTAGCCTTACCTTATAGTTGCTGCGGGCAGTGACTCCGGACCATTCGAGGGAGGCGTCAAAATGGCAGTTCAGAGTGTCATTCGAGGCCTTCCGCGTCCTACCGGTGAGTCACAAACCGTGATCGATGCCCACCCGGTGGCAATCCTCGCCCAGCGCCTCGCAGCGCTCGCCCCGGATTCCCCTTACGCCTATGCGGCCCCGGATTTCCACGACGTCCCGCCGGGCAACTCCTGGCTCACCGTGCGTGAGGTCCTTCCGGTCATGATCTCGTCGGATGGCCCGCATCATCACCACGGTCCAGCGGTTCGCGGCGCCCGGCTGATCGGCAGCCTGGGCTACGCGGCGGTCGGACGGCTCTCCGTGGCGATCGCGGTGGCGGGTCAGGCCTACTCCACGGGACCGGAGTCGCTGATGCTCCGTCTGGACAAGGAAGGGCTGGTCGAGCAGATCGCCGTCCGTTCACCTCGGCTCGCCGTCCTGCCGGACGATCCCTTGAGCGGCGCACCAAACGTCACTACGGTCCCGGATTTGCCTGCGCTGGTGGCATGGGCCGCCCGCGGGGCATACGCAACGCTTGCTCCGTTGATCGAAATGATCCACGCAGAAACCAGATACGGCACGGTCGCGATGTGGAACCAGGTCGCCGACTCGGTGCTAGGTCCGACCACGAAGAGCCCACTCCTGGCCGGGCAGGACCAGCAGGCCGGGCGGGCGACAGGCCAATTGCTTTTGGACGCTTTGGTCGCCGAAGGCGCACCGATCCGCCGTAGGGGCACGGTCCAGATGGCGCAGAACCACCTCGGCCAGCAGGTGCTCGATCCGGTCCGGGGTATGTGCTGCCTGGTCTACCGTCAGGGCGATGAGAAGTGCTCCAGCTGCCCGCTTTCCAGGGATTGATCCCCCGGAGCACCGGACAGCCGCGACCCTAGGCCGAACACCACCACTTGAGCGGCCGCCACTACGAGGAACAGCCAGGCCACCCAGTCGTTCACGACGGCCTGCAGGAGTCCGAGCAGCGTTACCCCGACCGAAGCCCCGAACTGCACGGTCGTGAACAGCGCCGTGCTGCCGGCCGCCTGCTCTCCCGGTCCGACCAGGCGGAACGCTCCGGCCACGGTGGGGGCAGCGGTCGCTCCAAAGCCTAGGCCGACCACCACGAATAGGGCGTAGAGGCCTGGTAGCGGCAGTTTGTCGTGGGTAAGGACGAAGATCAGGGCGCCGACGAGCGTGACCGCCGACCCGGCCATCACCAGAGGTCGTGCCCCGACGCTGTCGCTCAAACGTCCTCCGGCACTCATCGAGATCAGTAACCCCAGCCCAAGCGCGCTGACCAGAACACCCTGCTGTAACCCTGTGAGGTCGAACCGCTCCGCGGCGAACAGGGGCAGCGAGGTGAGCTGGGCGAACATCACCAGCCCGACCAGGCTCATGATGCCCAGACTCGCGCCGAACCCTTTCCGGGCGAAAAGACGCAGGTCGAGGGCGGGTGGACGACCTCTGAGGCGCAGCGCGTAAGGCACGTACAGGACCAGCAAGAGGACACCCACCCCGCCCGCCAGGATCGTCCATACGTTCGCGCCGTTCTCCGCGGAGCGGTTCAGCGCAAACAGCACGGCCACGAAGCCGACCGTCAGCATCAGCAGGCCGGGGAGGTCGGCCGGGGGAATTGAGGACGCCTGCGGTCGGGTCCCGCCGTCCGGTTTCGTGGCCGCCAAGGCGGCGATCAGGGCGAGCAGGCCGAGGGGCAGGTTGATCACGAAGATCCACTGCCAGTGCCCGGTCTGCAGGAGCAGGCCGCCGACCAGCGGACCCGTGACCGGGGCCAGATTGATGACCATCGACATCACGCCCATGACCCGGCCCATCCGATTCGGCGGGGCGAACCCGGCGGCCAAGGTCATCGCCGTAGGCTCGACCAGACCACCGCCGAGACCCTGCACCACCCGGAACAGGATCAGCGTCGGCACCGACCAGGCCAGGGCGGTCAGCCCCGACCCGGTCATGAACAGCAGCAGACCGAACCCGAACAGCGCCCGCGGACCGAACCGGCCGGTGAGGTAGTTCAGCATCGGTAGCACCGCGGCCACGGCCAGCAGGTACCCGGTCGTCGCCCAGACCACCTGGTCGAGGCGGGCCCGGAACGAGCCGGCCAAGGTGTCCAGCGCGACCGCCACCACGGTGCCGTCGAGCACCACGAGAAGAGCCGAACCGGCTACCGCCGCCAAGGCCGGCCAGCGAACGTCCTTAACCGTCATACCAAGCAAACTAAACTCACTGGTTCAATCGAACCAACCGCTAAGTGCGGTACAGATAACGTCGTGGTCAGAGAAAACTGGACTTAGAATCAGTTCCGTGGCTCCCAGAAACCGTAGACGCGAGATTTTGGACGCCGCTGCGCCGGTTTTCGGCGAACAAGGCTACGAACGCGCCAGTATCGATGCCATCGCGGCCCTGGCCGGCGTCTCCAAACCCACTGTGTACAGCCACTTCGGCGGCAAGGAGCAGCTGTTCCGGGAATCGGTGGCCGACTCCGCGCAGCAACAGAACGAGGCCGCGCTCGGCGCCGTCCGGCAGCTCGACCTGTCGGCCGAGGGCTGGCGGGACAGTCTGCTCGAGCTCGGCCGGGCCCTGGCCGACTGCTCGCTCAGCCCGTGCTCGGTGTTCCTCGACCGGATGATCGCGGCCGAGGTGGGCCGGGACCCGGGGATCTTCGAGACGGTGCAGACCCGGGCCGTCCGTCCGGTGCAGGAGGCGCTGGCCGGGCGGCTGGCCATGCTCGGCAATTCCGGCCACCTGCGGATCGACGATCCGATCAAGGCCGCGCGGCAGTTCGTCGTCCTGGTCAACGCCGAGCTGCCCGGTCTGACCGTGCTCGGTACCCAGCGGATCACCGCCGAGGCCTTCGACGCCGCGGTGACGGCCGGGGTGGAGACGTTCCTGCGGGCCTACGCCGTCTGACCCCTTAACCCCTTCAACCCCGCCGGATCCGGTCCTTCACCGCCCGGTTGGCTTCCAGCTGCAGCGCCCGGGCCCGGGCGGCGGCCGCCTCGCCGGGCCGATCCAGCCGGTCCAGCAGCACTGCCCGCGCGGCCTGCCAGAGGGCGTAACGCTCCAGGCCCTCGAGCTCGTCGATCAGGTCCAGTCCGGCCTGTGGACCGGTCAGTTCAGCGATACCGACCGATCGGTTCAGCCGCACCACCGGCGTGTCCTGCACGGTCAGGAGCACGTCGTACCAGGACACGATGGCCGACCAGTCGGTCTGAGCGGCGCTCGGGGCGACCGCGTGGCAGGTGGCGATGGCGGCCTGGACGACGTACGGGTCCGGCCGGTCGGGCGTCCGGGCCAGACCCTCGCCGAGCAGTTCGACGCCCTCCCGGATCATCTCCTTCCGCCAGCGCGAGCGGTCCTGGTCGGCCAGCAGGACCAGCTCCCCGTCGGCATCGACCCGCGCCGGGCGCCGCGAGTCCTGCAGCAGCATCAGGGCAAGCAACCCGGTCAGCGCCGGCTCGTCCGGCATCAGCCCGTGCAGCAGTCGGCCCAGGCGCACGGCTTCATCGGCCAGCGCCGGGCGGATCGGGTCCGCTCCGGCGGTGGCCGCATAGCCCTCGTTGAAGAGCAGATACACGCAGGCCGCCACACCCTGCACCCGTGCGGGCAGTTCCGCCGCGGCCGGGATCCGGAACGGTATGCCGGCCCGCGCGATCTTCTGCTTGGCCCGGGTCAGCCGCTTGGCCATGGTGGCCTCCGGCTGCAGCAGGGCCCGCCCCACCTCCGCCGTGCTCAGCCCGCAGAGCGTGCGCAGGCTGAGGGCCACCTGGGCCTCGATCGACAGGGCCGGGTGGCAACAGGTGAAGACCAGCCGGAGCAGGTCGTCGGGAATGTCCTGGTCCGGCGGCTCCTCGTCGAAAAGCCGCTGCAGACGCACCGCTTCCGCCTCCCGCGCATCCCGGCTGCTCTCCCGCCGGATCACGTCCAGCGCGCAGCGCCGGGCGGTCACGGTCAGCCAGGCCCGGGGGTTCTCCGGCACACCGTCCCTCGGCCAGGCGGCCAGGGCCCGGATCGACGCCTCCTGGACCGCGTCCTCGGCCAGCTGGACATCGCCGACCGCCCGCACCAGCCCGGCCACGACCCGGGCGCCCTCCAGCCTTACCGTCTGCTCGAGGGCGCCCGACGCGTCAGTTCCCAGCGCGTTCGGCCCGGACCGCGGCGAAGTCGATGATCGGCCGGACCTCGATCGCCCCGGTCCAGGCGCCCGGGATCTGCGCAGCCAGGGCGACGGCGGCGTCCAGGTCCTCGGCCTCCAGGAGGTAGAAGCCGGTCAGCACCTCCTTGGTCTCCGCGAACGGCCCGTCGCTGGTGATCACCTCGCCGCCCTTCCCACCCTGGACCCGCACGGTGGTCGCGGTGGAGGTCGGGTAGAGCGCGGCGCCGCCCCGGATCGCCGCGGCGGCCGCCCGCCCGAACTCGTCGTACTCCTTAAGTCCTTCGGCGTACTCCGGCTGCGACCAGTCCTCGTCCGCGTCGTAGAGCAGTGCGGCGTACTGCGTCATGGCGTTCCTCCCCAGCGTCCGGGCCGATCCCCTCGACCAGCCTCACCCTAGGGACGAACGGGTTCGGGCCAGAAGGACAGGGCCAGCAAAAAGTTTCGCGGACCACCCTCCGGAGGCCGCCCACCGCCCGACCACCAGATTGGAAGCGCAAGCGCTTGGTAATTGTCAAGTCACTGCCGGTGTAAAGAATCGGCCAGAAGGGGCGTACGCTGCGTTGTGTGCGCAATGCGGATTGTCGCTGCAACGGCGGAGCGATCCGGTCGCCAGGCAACAACCGTCGGCGAGCCCTCCACCCAGAGGGCCAGAACGAGGGAGCCGAGTTGTTCACCCAGTGCCGCAACCACGGTCGAGGGGCCCAGCTCAAGCGGGACGACCGGTCTGCTCGTAGACACCCCCGAGGGGCGGCCGGCGAGGCCGTCCGATGAAGGTCGAGACGAATCCCTGGGGCCGCTGGCGCGAGATCGGGGACCGGGTCTTCGTGCGCCGCAACCGCACGCTCGACGTGAACGCCGGGCTGATCCTGGGCGATGAACGCTGCCTGGTCATCGACACCCGCAGCAGTGAGCGGGAGGGCCGGGAGCTGTACCGCGCGGTCCGCTCGATCACCCCGCTGCCCTACGTGGTCACGCTCACCCACTCCCACTTCGACCACTGCTTCGGCACCTCGGTGTTCGCCGAGGCCCAGCCGGACTGCGAGATCTGGGCGCACGAGCGCTGCCGGGCCGAACTGGCCGCCTCCGGGGTCCAGCAGCGGATGGAGATCGCCGGCTGGCTGCGCGAGTCCGGTGAGGAGGTGCTGGCCGACGAGCTGGACGCGGTCACCGTGACCCTGCCCAACCGCACGGTGAACGCGGCCGACGTCAGCCTGGACCTGGGCGGCCGGCAGGTGCGGCTGCACCATCCCGGGCGCGGGCACACCGACAACGACCTGATCGTGGACGTGCCGGACGCGGATGTGACCTTCCTCGGCGACCTGGTCGAGCAGGGGGCGCCGCCGTCGTTCGACCACGCCTACCCGCTGGACTGGCCGGACACCCTGACCCGGCTGCTCGACCAGGTCGGCCGGGTGGTGGTGCCGGGGCACGGGGACACGGTGGACGCGGCCTTCGTGGCCCGCCAGCGGTCGGAGATCGCCCAGGTCGCGGAGCTGGCCCGGAAGCTGCCGCCGCAGCTGGAGGACGCCGAGCTGGAATGGCAGGCGAACCGGCTCGCGGTCGGCGGGGCGGCCGGGTTCATCGCGCTGAAGCGCGCTCAGGAGCACCTGGCCGAGCTCGCTCAGCTGCAGTAATGACTCTCAGGCACGGGACGTAGGATCAACGGAACCGACAGTAGTAGGTGAAAGGAACGGTTCTGTGATCCAGGTGGGCGACGTCCTCGCGGCGGTCGAGGATGCCGAGGTCGTGCTCCGCCCGGAAGCGGGCGGCCGGCAGTTCGGCCGGGCCAGCGTCGACACCCGGGACATCACCGGCGGTGAGCTGTTCGTGGCGATCCCGGGCCCGGCCCGCGACGGGCACGACTTCGTCGCCGCGGCGGTCCGGGCCGGGGCGACCGGGGTGCTGATCAGCCGCGATCCGGCGGCGGTGCCGGAGTTCGCCGAGCTGTCCGGGGTCACGGTGATCCGGGTACCGGACACGCTGACCGCCCTGCAGCAGGCCGCCGCGCAGGTCCGGCGGCGCAGCCCCGCCTCCGTCGTCGCGGTCACCGGCTCGGCCGGCAAGACCACCGCGAAGACGCTGATCGCGCAGGTGCTCCGGGCCAAGTTCGAGGTGCTGGCGAACCAGGCCAGCTTCAACAACCACCTCGGGGTGCCGCTCACCCTGACCCAGATCGAGCCGGCCCAGACCCACGTGGTCTCCGAGATCGGCACCAACCACCCGGGCGAGATCGGCCACCTGGCCGGGCTGGTCGGGCCGGACGTCTCGGTGGTCACCAACGTGGGCTTCGCCCACCTCGGGCACTTCGACGGCCAGCAGGGGCTGGCCGTCGAGAAGACCGACCTCTTCAACCACACCCGCCCGGGCGGGACCTGGATCGTCAACGGCGACGACGAGCTGCTCACCCGCACCGCCCTCGGCCTGCCCGGCGCCGCCGCGGCCACGCTGGTGAAGGTCGGCTTCGACCCGGGCAACGACCTGCGCGCGGTGGACCTGGTGGTGGACGAGCACGGCACCCGGGGCCGGATCGAGGTGGACGGCCAGTCGTTGCCGTTCGGGATCGCGGCCGCCGGGCGGCATTTCGGCTATGCGGCGATGTTCGCGGTGGCGGTGGGCCGGGTGTACGGGATCGCCCCGTCGGAGAGCATCCAGGCGCTGCGCGATGTCCAGCTCCCGGCCGGGCGGGCGACGCTGCGCCGGATCGACGAGCGGCTGCTGATGATCGACGACAGCTACAACGGCAGCCCGGACGCGATGATCTCCTCGCTCGACCTGCTGGACAGCCTGCCCGGCGCGGTCAAGGTGGCCGCCCTCGGGCAGATGGGCGAACTGGGGGTGCACTCGCAGGAGCTGCACGCAAGGGTCGGACGCAAGGCGGCCGTCGGCGTCACTCATCTCATCACCGTCGGAGACGATGCGGCGCCGCTGCGGGAGAGTGCCGCGGAGAATGGTCTGGCCGCTGGTCACATCGCCTCCGCCGAGTCCGCGCGGGACGCATTCGAGCAGGCCCAGGCCATCTTGACCGGAACCGACGGGGACGCCGTGGTGCTGGCCAAGGGATCGCGCGCGATGCACATGGAGCGGGTCTACCTGGGCCTGGCCGGGCACACCGTGACCTGTGCGCTGACCCGCTGCCCGCTCTACATCAACTGCGCCGACTGCCCCAAGCTCGCCACCGGCTGAACCTCCTGGGCCTGACGTCCGGATTCCCGGTCGAAAATCGCCGCGGCTTCCCGGCATTCGCTTTCACCCGGAGGCACCTTCGCATACAGAGCCCGGGTAAAGACGTCGAAAGCCCGCTCCAGATCGCCGCTTTCGGCCGGAGCGGTGTAGCGCCGGGAGCCGATCACCCGGTCTTTCAGCGCGGCCAGGGTCTCGGTCTCGGCCCGTTCCCGGCCGTGCGTGGTCAGGACCGCCTCCAACCGGAAGAAGGCGGCGCGCAGACCGGCGTCGATCGGGCGGTCCGGTTCCGGCCCCTGACGGCGGCGCACCAGCTGCTGCCCGAACCGCAGCAGAGCCCGCCGGAACAGCCAGGCGGCCAGTAGTAGCGCGATCACCACGACCGGCCCGACGATGCCGGTCACGAAGGCGATCCCCCGGTCGGCCAGATCGGACATCGCCCGGTTGAACGCCGAATTCATCGATTCCAGGAAGCTCTGATCGACCCCGCCGGCGGGCGTCGCGTCCGAGGTGACCCATCCGGCTCCCGGGAACCAGACCTCGACCCAGGCGTGCGCCTGCGCCTTCCGGATCAGCTGTCGTCCGTCGCCCTGGGCCTCCTGGCCGTCGGCCAGATAGCCGACAACCATGCGTGCGGGGATGTCCGCCGCGCGCAGTAGCATCACCTCGGCGCTCGCGTAGTGCTCGCAGAATCCTTGGTGGGAGTCGAAAAGCGCGAAGTCGACCGCGTCCTGACCGGCCGGCGGCACCGGGGCGTCGAGCGTGTAGCTCATCAGCTGGCCCAGCCGGCTTTCGACGGCCTGTACGGCGGCCAGCCGGTTCGGAGCCGCGGCCACCAACTGCTTTCCTAGATCACGGACGCGGATCGGCAGGCTGTCGGGGATCTGCAGGTATCGGGGGTCGATGGACTGCGAGCTACTGATCACCGCGTCCTGGGTGGCAGTACCGAGGGACGCCGGTGTTGCCGTTGCGGGGTAGACGCGGGTGTTGACGGTGTATTCGTCATTGTTGCGACCTGGGACCAGGATGCGGTCACCGGTGGAGACGAAGGTCTGCTGCGCATAGCTCCCTGGCAGATTGGCCGTGATCAGCCGTCCCGGAGCAATCAGCTGGGTCGTGCCGTTCCCGCGGATCACCACCTGGTCACTACGGAGGGCGCCCTTCTGCACGGCCGCCTTTTCGAGGCTGTCCGCGCCGCCTTCGGTGCCCGTGTCCTCGTCATTGATTCCAAGGTTCGGCTCGGCCCCCGGGTCGGCGGGCGATGGGTCAATGAGCGGTGAGCCCGTTGCGTTCGGGGTAGCCGTCGGAATTGTGGACGCTTTCGACGGCTCGGGTTCGGGGGTGGCCGTTTCCGGGGTTTCGGCTTCGGAGGTGTCGGTGCTGCCGTCAGCGGTGTCGTTGCCTTCGGTGGTGAGCCGTACCCCGTCCGCTCCCGACGCGATCGTGGTGTGCAGCGAGAGCGCCCCGGTCACCTGCCAGCCCTGGCCGTTGTAGTAGTCGAGCGTCGCCGTGCGCCAATGCGAGGGTGCGAGGGCCGGCACCTCGGCGATCGGGTCGTCGCTCAGTGGGCCGCGGGAGTTCAGGTTCATCCGGCCGCCCAGGAACTTCGTCTGCCAAGACCGCGCATTGTTGGCTGCCCCTTGGGCGCCGACGCTGCTGTCGGTAGACGTGTTCACCGCGATGCTGGCCAGGCCGGACATCGCTGCTACCCCGAGCAGCCCGCAGCTCACGACGAGTGCGAGCAGTACCGGAACGACCCGCCAGCGGAAACCGGGCGCCAGACGGACGTCTTCGGTTGCGTGGGGCGGCTCGGTGAGCCGGATCTGGACGTCGGGCTGGGTGATCGAATGCACGTTCAGCTTGGTCAGAGCCAGCAGGGCAGCGGGCCAGCCGACGATGATCGGGACCAGCAGACGCTGCCCGGAAGGTGCTGCAACACAGGCCAGACCGAGCACCGCGGTGCCCAGGACCAGGCCGGACTGCACTCCTCGGCGCGTGCCCAGCTCGAGCGTCACCGCGATCAGCGAACCGGCGGCCAGGGCGGCGAGCAGACCGAGCGGCACCCCGGTGGGCACCGCTAGGACGGCGGCAGCGCTGGCCAACGGGTCGTCCGCGTTACCGGTGACCAGGTTCTCGGTACCGGTCGCGGCCGTGGTCAGGACGGTCAGGCCGAGCGCGACCACGGCCACCGTGGTCCTACCCCATGAGGTCTCGGTGATGCCGGGGTAGCGGTGCGGGACCATCACTCCGACCAGCCCGATCAGCACCATCACGAGCAGACAGATCACGGCCGGGACGAGACCGGCCAGCCCCAGGGCAAGGGCGGCCGCGATCAGGGTGAGCAGGGTGGGCGGACTCTTCACGCCGCACCCGCTTCGGTCTGGGGGTTCGGGGTTGCGATGCCGCGCAGGAGGGCTCCGGCGGGGACCTGGTGCAGGCCGAAGGGCCGGGTGGTGGCCTCGACCGCGATCACCCCCGGCACCAGACGGCGGCGGACCGCCTCCTGGAACTCGGCGACGTCGACCAGGGCCGCCGCCCGGCCCTCCGCATCGTCCGGGTCCTCCGGGATCACGTCGTCGGCGCTCTTCAGCCCGCTGAACCAGTCGAGGATCTGCTGCTCGTCGGTGCCGGTCCAGGGTGGGACGCCGGGGGCCAGCAAGGTCACGTCGGCGTGGGTCCCGACCGCGGCGCAGGCCGACCAGGCGGCCAGCGCGACCAGGTCCTCCCAGTCCTCGTCCTCCACGGCCCCGGTGACCACGAGCATCAGCCGGGCCTCGACCTCGGGCTCCGGCACCACCACGATCAGCTGCTCGGGGCGGGGGCGCCGGGCCGTGGCCCGCCAGTTCACCTGCCGACGGCCGTCGCCGTGCCGCCATTCCCGCAGGCCGTGCGGTTCCGACCCGGCCGGATGCAGACGCTCACCGAAAGCGTCCTCCAGTGAGAGTCGCCCTCCCGCGAGCTCGGCGGCCGGCACCCGAGCCGGATGGATGACGATCTCGGCTCGCGTCCGGATCCGACGGGTGTGGTGGGCCATGCCGAACGGGGCCACGGTTCCCAGCCGGATCTCGTGCATCTCGGCCCGGCCGCGACGGAGCACCTTGCGCTCGAACGTGAACTCGGCCTGCGCGCCCGGGGCCAGCGGTGGTACCGAAAGCACGACCGGGCCGAGTCCGGCGCACAGGTGGAAGACGCCGAGGCCGGGCAGGCTGCGGCGGCCGTCGTTGCGGATCGTCAGCATCTGCTCCACCGGATCCCCCACCACCAAGCGCTCCGGCGAGCGGAAGGCGACCGTGACCGCGTTCAGGTCGGGGCGCAGGAACTGGGCCAGCAGCACCGGCGCGGCCAGCGCGCAGGCGACCAGGAGCAGCCAGGGGTTGAGGGCCCGGACCGCGATCGCGGCCAGCACCGAGGCCAGCATGATGGCCAGCCAGCCGCCGGGGGTGATCGGGCGCAGCAGCCGCCATTCCCAGCGGGCCTCCCACAGGCTGCGGCTCTGACTCATCTCCGGGCCGCGCTCAGGCCGGGACCGGAACCGGCTGGGCGCTGACCAGGTCGGCGATCAGCGTGTCGGC
Organism: Kineosporia aurantiaca JCM 3230; assembly: GCA_000719025.1. Lineage (GTDB taxonomy): Bacteria > Actinomycetota > Actinomycetes > Actinomycetales > Kineosporiaceae > Kineosporia > Kineosporia aurantiaca. Next base: position 374,395 of record JODP01000003.1, on the reverse strand, counting down.
AGGGGTCGCGACGGCGGGCACGATCCGGTGGGAAAGGACGGGCACGGCCAGGTCGGCGACGTCCTCCGGGGTCACGTACTCGCGGCCGTGCAACACCGCGCGGGCCTGCGCGCAGCGGGTCAGGGCGATCGCCGCCCGGGAGCCTGCGCCGGCCCGAATCCGCTGGTCACTCCGGGTGGAGCGGGTCAGCTTCACGGCGTATTCGAGGACCGGCTCGGCGACGAACACGCCCTGCACGGCCTCGCGGAGCGCGTTCAGGCCGGCCGGGTCGAGCACGGCTTCGAGGGTGCCCACGGTCGGGCCGGTGAGCTGGTCGCGGACCACGGTGAACTCGTCGACGGCGGTCAGCGGTTTCAGGTGCAGGCGGACCGCGAACCGGTCGAGCTGGCCCTCGGGCAGCGGGTAGGTGCCGTGCTGCTCCACCGGGTTCTGGGTGGCGACCAGGAAGAAGCTGGGCGGCACCGGGTGCCGCACGCCGTCCACGGTGACCATCCGCTCGGCCATCACCTCCAGCAGCGCGGACTGGGTGCGTGGGGGCATCCGGTTCAGTTCGTCGACCAGCAGGACGTCGGCGAACACCGGGCCGGGCACGAATCCGAACTCCCGGCGGCTCGGATCCCAGACCGCGGAGCCGGTGATGTCGGCCGGCATCAGGTCGGCCGTGGCCTGGACCCGCTGGAAGACGCCGCCGACGCTGCGGGCCACCGACTGTGCGAGGGTGGTCTTGCCGGTGCCGGGCGCATCCTCGATCAGGACGTGCCCGCCGGCGAGCACGGCGATCGTCAGCAGCTCCACCGCGGCGTTCTGTCCCCGGACCACCTGCTCGATATTGGCCACCAGGCGGGCGGCGGGCGCGACGTCCATGCACTCTTGCGTCGGCAGCCGGTGGCGTTGCCTGAACGTGACCCGACTTGAGCGGCTTGAACTGCACCAATCCGCGGTAAGCCGGTCAGACTTCCTGTGCCGGGCTCATGGATGAGTCGGCTAAGGTGCGCGACCGACCCCGCCCCTCGTGAACCAACCCGTGAATGTGAATAAGGAGAGACGCGATGACCCGCGACTCGGCGTCCGGTACCGGACCCGAAACCGATCCGGAGAACGAAGTCACGGAAGCTTCCGAGGCCACCGGGAAGGGTTCACCCCAGGACGCGACGGAACCGGTGAAGGCCCCGGCCGCCACTGAGGAGACCGCTGCTCCGACCGTCCCGGCTCCGGCCGAGGAGTCCAGGACGGCGACCGCCGGTGACAGCACGCCGGTCGCGGTGGACACCACGGACGACGAGCCCGGCGACGGCCAGGACACCACGGACGAGGGGGCGCTCGGCACCTCGCCGGCCGACTCCGGGACCAGGTCCACGGTCGCCGCGTCCTCTGCCGACGCGTCCTCTGCTGATGAGACGACCGCTGGCGAGAAGACCGCTGCCGAGAAGACCGCTGGCGAGACCCCGGCGTCCTCGGACACCGTGCCGGTCTCCTCGGAAAGCAAGCCGGAGACCGAGCCGGTCGACGGGCCGCCCGAGCGGGTCACCCAGGAGACCCCCGTGCCGGACCTGACGCTGCGGCCGCTGCCGACGCCTCCCGGTGGGCAGAAGATCACCACCCCGGAGGATGCCGAGAAGCCGGCCGAGGACCCGACCCCGCCGGACACCTCGCTCACCGGGCAGACCGTGCCGGTCGCCGAGACGGCCCCGATCGCCGGAACCACGCCGGTTACCGAGAGCACTCCGGTTAGCCAGGCCGCTCCGGTGGCCGCCGAGGGCGTCCCGCTGGCCTACGCCTCCTCCTACTCCGAGGACCCCGCCGCGGGTCAGGAGACGCTGGTCAACGGCACGGTTCCGCCGCCGCCCGCGACGGAGAAGCACGCCACACTGGTTCCCCTGGTCGGGGCCCTGGTGGCGCTCGCCGCGATCGCCGCCCTGCTGATCGGGGCGATGGCCCTGCCGATCGCCAAGAGCAAGCCGCACAGCGTGCCGGTGGCGGTGGCCGGGACCAAGGACATCACCGGTCAGCTGACCACGCTGATGCAGCAGCTGGGCGGCAAGGACACGTTCGACATCCACGTGTACTCCAGCCAGGCCGAGCTGAAGAAGGGCATCGAGGACCGCGAGGTGTACGGCGGTCTCTTCGTCGACAACACCCAGGCCCAGATGATGGTTGCGACGGCCGCCGGGATCCAGGTCTCGGACGCCCTGCAGACCGTGGCGACCACGCTCCAGACCCAGGCGCAGGCCCAGGTCACGGTCACCGACGTGGTGGCCCAGCCGTCCAAGGACGCCCGGGGTGACGGCCTGGCCGCCACCCAGCTGCCGCTCGCGGTGATCGCTGCGCTGCCGGCGTTCGGCCTGATCCTGCTCTACCGTCGCCGTCCGCTGGCCCAGATCGGCGCCGGGATCCTGGCCTCCGCCGCGGTCGGTCTGGCCACCGCCGCCGTGCTCAACTACGTCTCCGGTTCCACCTCGGGCGGGAACTACTGGCTGCTGGCGGCCGGTCTGACGGCCGGGATCTTCGCCACCACGATGATCCTGCTCGGCCTGAACGCCCTGGCCGGGCGGATCGGGCTGGGCATCGGCGCCGCGGTGATCATTCTGCTCGGGGCCCCGCTCTCCGGTCTGAGCACGGTGCAGGAATGGCTGCCGGACCCGTGGGGCACGGTTGGTCAGGTGCTTCCCCCGGGTGCGACCGCCACGGTGCTGCGGTCCACGGCCTTCTTCGACGGCCACGGCAGCAAGTCCGCCCTGCTGGTCATGCTGATGTGGGCCGCGGTCGGCCTGGTGCTGCTGGGTCTGGGCACCCTGCTGCACCGCAGCAACCAGCGTCTGGCCGATCTGAAGGCTGAGGAGCAGGCCGCTCAGCTCGAGGCGCAGAACGACGAGTTCGCCACCGTCTGACGTAACGGAGAAGGGGAGGTCACGGTTGCCCGTGACCTCCCCTTCTCCGTTTTGGTGTCCGGCTCAGGACGGCGCCAGCCGCCAGTCCCGGTAGTCGAAGCCGGGGGCGACCACGCAGCCGACCAGCACCGCCTCGTCGGCGGCGGGCCGGGCGGTCTGCCAGGTGTGCGCGGGAACCAGGAGCTGCGGGCTCTGCCCGACGTCGGTGCCGAGAACGGACTCGATCGCCGGACCGGGCCCGGCCTCCTGCGAACCGCCCAGGCCGAGGGCGAGCGGACCGCCCCGCTGATGGATCCACAGCTCGTCCGACCGGACCTGGTGCCAGGCCGAGGTCTCCCCCGGTAGCAGCAGGAACAGGATGGACGTGGCCAGCGCCCGGGGTCCTTCGTAGCCCGCGGGCAACTGCTCGGGTGGTAGCTCGATGGTCGAGCGGTAGGTCTCGGCGAACCAGCCGCCCTCAGGATGCTGCTGCAGGTTCAGACCGGTGGCCCATTCGGGAAGCGTCGGCATGCGCGCAACCGTAGCGGCGGGGGTGTGGGAATCGGAGCGTCCCTGGCCATGGGACCATGGGGTACGTGACGCAGCTCAGCACTCCGCGCCCCGGACAGTCCCTGCACCAGCCCGGCCGGCTCAACCACACGCCGAACGTGCTCGGCGACGACGTGGCCCTGGGCCCGCTCGACGGGCGGTACCGGTCCACGGTCGCGCCGCTGGCGCAGCACCTGTCGGAGGCCGCGCTGAACCAGCGCCGGGTGCACGTCGAGGTGGAGTGGCTGATCCACCTGGCCGAGACCGGCTCGGTGCCCGGCGTCCGGCGGCTCACCCCGGAGGAGATCGCCCACCTGCGCGGCATCGCCACCGACTTCGACGCCGACAGCGTCGCCGAGCTGGCCGAGACCGAGCGGGTCACCCTGCACGACGTCAAGGCCGTCGAGTACTACGTGAAGAAGCGGATGGAGGGCAACTCCCTCGCCGATCTGACCGAGATCGTCCATCTGTTCTGCACCAGCGAGGACATCAACAACCTGAGCTACGCGCTGATGGTGCGGGACGCGGTGGCCCTGGTCTGGCTGCCCGCCGCCTGGGCGCTGCACGAGGACGTCGCCGACATGGCCGACACCCTGCGCGACCTGCCGATGCTGGCCCGCACCCACGGTCAGCCGGCCACCCCGACCACGCTCGGCAAGGAGATGGCGGTGCTCGCCCACCGCCTGGGCCGGCAGCTGCGCCGGATCGACAAGACCGAGTTCCTGGGCAAGATCAACGGCGCCACCGGCACCTACTCGGCGCACGTCGCGGGGGCTCCGGACACCGACTGGATCGCCGTCTCGAAGAGCTTCGTCGAGCACCTCGGCCTGACCTGGAACCCGCTGACCACCCAGATCGAGTCGCACGACTGGCAGGCCGAGCTCTACTCGGACGTCGCCCGGTTCAACCGGGTGCTGCACAACCTCTGCACCGACGTCTGGACGTACATCTCGATCGGCTACTTCATCCAGGTCCGGGGCCAGGGCACGGTCGGTTCCTCGACCATGCCGCACAAGGTCAACCCGATCCGCTTCGAGAACGCCGAGGCCAACCTGGAAGTCAGCAACGGCCTGTTCGGCGTGCTGGAGTCCACCCTGGTCACCTCCCGGCTGCAGCGCGACCTGACCGACAGCTCGATGCAGCGCAACATCGGCACCGCCTTCGGCCACTCGCTGCTGGCCATCGAGAACGCCCGCAAGGGCCTGGCCGGGCTGGACGCCGACCCGGAGGCCCTGGCCCGCGACCTCGACGCCACCTGGGAGGTCCTCGGCGAGGCGGTTCAGTCGGTAATGCGGGTGCACGGCCTGGAGCAGCCCTACGAGCGGCTGAAGGAACTCACCCGGGGCCGCAAGGTGGACGCGGAGATCATGCGGGAGTTCGTCTCCGGGCTGGGCCTGCCGGACGATGTCGCCAAGCGCCTGATCGACCTCACCCCGGGGTCGTACATCGGTCTGGCCCCCCGCTTGGTGGACGAGCTGAACTAGGCACTCGCCCAGAACTTCTCGAGGGCCTGGGCGCTGAGCTGCGGCGCCTGGGCCATCCACCAGTGCCCGACGCCCTCCAGGGTGACCACCTCGGCCCCGGCGCGGGCGGCCGACCACCTGCGCATCTCCTCGGACCCGACGAACCGGTCCGTGGTGCCGAGGACCGCCAGCCCGGGCCGGGCCCGGGCGGCCTCCAGGTTCTGCCCGAGTTCGGCCATGACCGGCTGGGCGGCCGAACGGTAGAAGCCGAGAATGGCCTGCCCCATCTCCGGCCCCTGGGCCGGCCCGATCCGCTGCGCGATCACCTCGGGCAGACCTTGCGCCGTCATCCGGGCCACCCGCTGCTCGATTCCGCCCCCGAGTAACTCCTCGACAGAGGCCTCGCCGGCTCCCGGCGTCTGCCAGGTCCGAGCCAGGTCGTGCCAGGTGTAGTCCGGATCGAACACGCCCACGGAGTCGCTGACCCAGGTCCGGATCAGATCCGGCCGGGTCATGGCGACGCCGAGCACCGTGCTGCCCCCGACATCGTGGCCCACCAGATCGACCGGTCCGTCCAGTTGCTCCAATTCGGCGACGAGCCAGTCCCGATAGCCGATGACGGTGCTCGGGAACTGCTCGGAGAGCGGTGCTCCGAAGCCGGGCGGAGACCGACGGACGATGTCGGTGCGGTTGAGCCGGTCGGCCAGGAGATCCCAGACGGCAACCGATTCGGGGTTGCCGTTGACCAGGACCACGGGGTTTGTGCGCACGGAGTCTGCCTCCAGGAGCCGGACGGGACTACCGAACCCAGGTTGGCGAGGGCCGCGGGGTTCGCAATTCGTGGGCCCCGAACGGCCGACTTGCGCCGTCGCATACCCTAGGGGGGTAGGGTTCCGGACGAAGGAGTGGGCATGGCTGGATATGCCGGCACGAAGGACGACTACCTCAAGCGATTGCGCCGGATCGAGGGTCAGGTACGCGGGTTGCAGCGGATGGTCGACGAGGACACGTACTGCATCGACGTCCTGACCCAGGTCGCGGCGGTCACCAAGGCGCTGCAGGCGGTCAGCCTGGGGCTGCTCGAGGATCACATGTCGCACTGCGTGGTCGAGGCCGCGCGGCAAGGCGACGACGAGGCCCGGGTGAAGATCGCGGAGGCCGCCGACGCCATTGCCCGACTCGTCCGTAGCTGAACACCCCCAGAAGGAAGCAATTCACATGACCACCACTGTCATCGAAGTCACCGGAATGACCTGCGCCCACTGCGTTTCCGCGGTCAATGCCGAACTGTCCACGCTCCCGGGGGTGACCGCGGTCGCGATCGACCTGCAGGCGGGCGGAATCACCCCGGTCACCATCAGCAGCGAGTCCGACCTGGACCCGGCCGCCGTTGCCGCGGCCGTTGATGAGGCCGGGTACGAGCTCGCCCCGAGGTCCTGAGGTGTCCACCCGGACCGAAGCGGCCCAGCGCCGGGTCGAGCTGGCCATTGGGGGGATGACCTGCGCGAGCTGCGCGACGCGGGTGGAGAAGAAGCTGAACCGGATGGACGGGGTGGAGGCGACCGTCAATCTGGCCACCGAGCGCGCGCACGTCCTGGTCGCGAAGGGGGTGAGCGACGAGGATCTGATCCACACCGTCGAGGCCACCGGGTATCGGGCCCAGATCCCGGAAACCGCTGCACCGGAACGGGAGAACATTCTCCGGCCGCGCCTGATCCTGGCCACTATCCTCACCGTTCCGGTCGTCGTGCTCTCCATGGTCCCGGCCGCGAAGTTCGACGGCTGGGGCTGGGTCGCGCTGGCGCTGGCGCTGCCGGTCGTCACCTGGGCCGCCTGGCCGTTCCACCGGGCCACGGCGATCAATGCCCGGCACGGCGCCGCCACCATGGACACGCTGGTCTCGATCGGCATCGTCACCGCCACCCTCTGGTCGGTGGGCACGCTGATCCTGGACGACGGTGAGCCGTACCTCGAAATTGCCACCGTGGTGACCACTTTCCTGTTGACCGGGCGGCTGCTGGAAGCCCGGGCCCGGCGAAGTTCGGGAGCCGCCCTGCGGGCCCTGCTCGATCTGGGCGCCGGTCACGTCACCCTGCTCCGGGACGGCGAGGAGGTCCCGGCAAAGGCCGAAGACCTGGCCGTGGGAGACCTTTTCGTGGTCCGCCCGGGTGAGCGGATCGGTACGGACGGGGTGGTGACCGAGGGCAGCAGTGACGTGGACGAGTCCATGCTCACCGGCGAGCCGCTGCCGATTCACGTGAAACCGGGATCAACCGTGACCGGGGCCTGCGTGAACGACAGCGGGCGGATCGTGGTGCGGGCGACACGGGTCGGGGCGGACACCACGCTGGCCCGGATCACCCGCATCGTTCAGGAGGCGCAGTCCGGCAAGGCCCGGGCGCAGCGCCTGGCCGACCGGGTCTCGAGCGTGTTCGTCCCCGTCGTGCTGGTGCTGGCCGTGGCCACCCTGGCGCTGTGGCTGCTGATCACCGGAGACGGCCAGGCCGCCGGGATCGCCGCGGTCTCAGTGCTGATCATCGCGTGCCCCTGTGCGCTGGGTCTGGCCATTCCGACGGCGTTGCTGGTGGGCACCGGGCGCGGCGCTCAGCTCGGCATCCTGATCCGCGGGCCGCAGACCTTGGAAGACGCCCAGCTGGTCGACGTGATCGTGCTGGACAAGACCGGCACGCTGACCGAAGGACGGATGAGCCTGACGGACGTCGGGGTCGCCGACGGGTTCGATCGGGACGAGGTGCTGCGTCTGGCCGCGGCCGTGGAGCACGCCGGAGAGCATCCGCTGGGACGGGCCGTCGTGGCCGCTTTCGCAGGAAACCTCCCACCGGTGACCAGTTTCGGCAGCACCCGCGGCCTGGGCGTCGAGGGCACCGTTGAAGGACGCCGGGTACGCGTTGGGCGCCCGAGCTGGGTTCCGGGGCTTCCGGAAAAACTCCAGGACGCGGTCACGAACTCCGAGGGCCGCACCGCGATCGTCACCTGGATCGACGACCAGCCGGCCGCCGTGTTCACCATTGCCGACACGATCAAGCCGGGCGCCCGTGAGGCCGTCACCCAACTCCGCGAGCTGGGACTGACTCCGATCCTGGCCACCGGAGACAACGCGTCCACTGCTCGAGCCGTGGCTACTTCGGTCGGAATCGCGCCGGACGACGTGTACGCCGAACTGATGCCGGAAGAGAAGGTCGCGATCGTCGAGCGACTGCAGGCGGCCGGGCGACGGGTGGCGATGGTCGGCGACGGCGTGAACGACGCGGCCGCGCTGGCCACCGCTCGGCTTGGGTTGGCGCTCGGGACGGGAACCGACGCAGCGATGGAGGCGGGCGACATCACGCTGGTTAGAGGCGAGATGGCAACCGTTCCGCAGGCCATCCGGCTGTCCCGGGCGACGTCCCGGATCGTGCGGCAGAACCTGGCCTGGGCCTTCGGCTACAACCTGGCGGCACTCCCTCTGGCGGCGTTCGGCCTGCTCAACCCGATGATCGCGGGACTGGCCATGGCGTTGAGCAGTGTCGCCGTGGTGACCAACTCGCTGCGGCTCAGGCGCTTCCGGGGCTGACCAGCGCGCTGATCTGCCGCAAGGCCAGCAGCGGGTTGGTGGTCCGGGTCGGCACCTCGGTCATCCGCATCACCCCGTAGCCGGGATCCGGCATGGCCGTGCCCTTGCAGGTGGCGCCCTCGGCCGGAAGCTTGCCTTCGATGATGAACCGATCGACCTTCCGGTCCACACAGGCGTTCCCGCTGGCGTAGAGACCATGATCGCCTTCGCCGGTGACGGTCAGCATCCGGGCCCCGGCGAAGTGCGAGGCGGCGATCCGGGCGCCCTCGATCGGGGTTGCCGGGTCGTGCTCGGACTGGACCATCAGCACGGGCGGAAGTCCCTGACCGGTCGGGGTGGCCAGGCCGGGGTCGACCGGTCGGTCCCAGAAGGAGCAGGGCTGGACGACCGTCGCCCAGCCGAGCAGCGGGTACTTCTTCCCGGTTGCCGCGGAGCTCGCGGCCAGCCCGGCCCGGTTTCCCTTCCAAGCGGTGTCCTGGCAGGTCACGGCCAGGAACACGGAGGAGGAGGCGTCACCCGAGAAGGTCTTCTGCAGACCGGTCGGTTCAATGGCGGCCACCCGCTGCCGGACCTTCGCCGCGTACTTGGAGGCGGTCCGGAACCGGCCGCTGCTCTGCGCCCGTAGATACCCGTTGAGCTCGGAGAGCGCGGCCGCCGCGTCCGGGAACATCGCCTTGGCGTACATCGTGCTGAGGATGACCTCGTCCAGCCCGACCGCGTCCTCGACCGGGGCGTCCGGCGTCATCCGGGCCCGCAGCCGCTCGTAGCTGGCGATCACCGCCTGAGGCGTGGCGCCGAGGCCGTAGACGCTGTTCCACTTCGCCACCCAGGGGGCGAAGTCCGACTCGAAACGCCGCTGGAAACCCATGGGCTGCAGGTCGAAGGCGTTCTGCCAGGTGCTGGTGAACTCCACGTTGGAGTCGAACACCAGGTGCCCGACCCGGTCCGGGAACATCGTGGCGTAGTGCGCGCCCATCCAGGTGCCGGCCGAGAAGCCCAGCCAGTTCACCTTGGCGTGCCCGGCGATCCGGCGCAGCAGGTCGACGTCCTGCACGGTCTGCGCGGTGGTCACGTACGGGAGCAGCTCCTGGCCGGCCACGTCGCAGGCCTGGGCGGTGAGCTGGGCGGTGTCGAGCAGAAGATTGACGCTGGAGGAGGTGCGCACCCGCGGGTCGACGGTCAGATCCTGCACGCCGCCGCAGGTCAGGTTGCTCGATCCGCCGGTGCCGCGGACGTCCATGCCGTACACGTCCTGGCTGGCCATCAGCTTCTTACGTTCGGCGCTGACCAGCAGCAACGGCAGGTCGGCCCCTTCGGCCCCGGGACCGCCGGGGTTGGTGAAGAGCATGCCCGGGCGTCCGGAACCGGTGCTCCTCAATCGGCTGACCTTGATCCGGAGGTCCACCCCGGCCTGCGGTACCGCCCAGTCCCGAGGGACGAGCATGGTGGCGCACTCCAACCGGTAGTACGCCGGTGGCAGGCCGGGCAGGTCCGCCGCACTGAGGCAGGGTTGCCAGCTGAGCTTCTGACTGTCGTACCGGTCGACCGCCGCGCTCGCCTGCGGGGTGAGCCGAACCGGCTGGGCCCCCGCCCGGGCCGAGGCGCTCAGCAGAAGGCCACCAGCGATCACGCTGATCAGAACACCGGTACCGGCACGCCGGACGAGCCGCGACTGCATCGTGAGATTTCCCCAAAGTCGGCGTACCGGAGCAAATCCCGAAGTGTGGTTACCAAGGGACGCTCGGTGCTGAGGTGACTGCTGCGGTCACCGACTCTGCCACGGGAAAAGAAGTACTGTCACATCAGGTGATCAGTCGATACCGTCCGCCACAACCGCCTACCTCCGGGCGAACCGTCGCTTCAGCCGCCCCGTCGCGTCCTCCACGGCCGAACGGGTCATCGCCGTCATCGGCGTGGAGCTCATGATGGCCAGCTCGTCAGCCGGACTGCTGGTGCCGTCCAGGAACCGGATCACCCGATCGCTGGGATTGTCGGCGAAAAGGCCGGCGAAAAGCTTTGGCCCGTCGACGTACCCGCGATCCAGCGCGCGCAGGAGCACCGCGTCCATCCAGCGGTGACGCAGCGGGTAGGGACGCGGCGGGACCGGCAACCGGCCTTCCAGCAACAGTTCGGCGATCTGGGCGGCCTGCCGCTGCATCGCCGAGAAGGTGTATCCGGTCGAGGCTCGCGTGGCACCGCCGGCCGTGCCGAGCCGGAACAGCCGGTCTCCCGTGCGGCGGGCGAACGTCGCATCGGTCATCGGGATCACGCCGTCCTCCACCTCTTCCACGGTGTACGGCACGCCACCCCACGTACGGGCCAGGTAAGACCGCAGCGCCTCGTCGTACTGCTCCGAATCCAGTACGGCCGGGCTGAATTCGGTGTACTCGACCAGGGCCGAGTCTTCCGACAACGGCAGGCTGTAGGCGAAGGCAACACCCCGCTCGGGTTGCGGAACGCTGAAATCCATCAGTGTGGCCACGTTTTGGTCCAGCTTCACGCTGCCCGGAGCGAAACGCACGGTCCAGCCCCGGAAATGCTGCAGCAGCGAGGTGGCGGCCGGACCGGAAGGAGGGGTGGGACGGGAGTCGAAGACCCAGCTCGCCATGACCCGCTCGTCACCGGCCCGGACCACTGCGTGCGGCATCCCGTCGCTCACCCGGTCTGCGGCGCCGGTGATCCGGATTGCGCCCAAGCGTTCGAGGGCTGCATCGGCCGCCGCGTAAAGGTCAGCGGAACGCAGCATTTGGTAGCGCAGGGGACTCAGGTCGTACGCATCGGCGAGCCCGCGCGCGTCCTTAATCATCATCGTCGGCCAGGTGCGGGTGAGCAATGGAGTGATCCACTCCGGTTGCCCTTCGGCCGACGCCCACCAGCACCAGGTTCGATCCTGGCCGGACCGGCGGACCGGGTCGATGACGGCGATGGACGGTGGGCGGCGGCCGCTCACCCGCACGGCCTGGTCCAGCGCAAGCACCAGGCTGAGCCCGGCGCCCCCGCCACCGACGATCGCTACGTCGACCACCGATCCGGCGCCGTGGTCGGGGCGACTCACCGCATCCACCGAGTGGTGAACCGAGAGTCCGAGTGAGTTGTCCACGGTGCCGCGGCGGGACACAGGCATTTCGATCCTTCGGGGTAGGACAGCGAACAACCACGGCAGCGAGCGCTGACCGACGCACCAACCGGTCCCCCGACATTGGTGGTGCGCCGGTCAGCGGCACAACGCCCGGAATGGGCGTCGGCCGTGCCCGCTGAGCTGGCGCGACGTCGGCGATGCCGATCCCATGGGCCCCCCGGCCCACACCGCTGACGCCGTCCCCTCGACAGCGCGCTCACTCTACACATAGTCATTGTTCATACCCGCCGAGTAACCGCGTTTCCGGGCCCAGATCAGCGGACCTGACGAGCATCCGTTCATCCCCTCGGCCAGTAGCGCTGAGGCGCGGCGGGTGCCGGGGATCATGCCGGCGGATTCGTGAAGGCCTGAACCCCGCCGCCGGAGCCGGTGATCGCCTCGCGAACGGTGCGGGCGATGGCGACCGCGCCCGGCGTGTCCCCGTGCACACAGATCGACTCCGCGACGACCGGAACCTCGGTGCCGTCGTCCGCAATCACCGTCTGCTCGACCATCAGCCGCCGGACCTGCTCGGCGATCCGGGCCGGATCGGTGAGCACGGCCCCGGGCTCGGAGCGGGAGAGCAGCCCGCCGTCGGCCGTGTACTGACGATCGGCGAACGCCTCCGGCACCGACCGAAGCCCCACTGCCGCAGCATGCTTCAGCAACAGCGAACCGGGCTGACCGAGCACGGCCAAGGTCGGGTCGTAGCTGCGGACCGCGTCCACCACCGCCTTCGCCTGCCCCTCGTTGCGCACCACCGCGTGGTACAGGGCGCCGTGCGGCTTGAGGTAGGTGACCCGGCTGCCGGCCGCCCGGGCGAATCCGTCGAGCGCCCCGATCTGGTACAGCACGTCGTCGCGCAGCTCGTCCGGAGCCGCGTCGATGAACCGGCGGCCGAACCCGGCCAGGTCGCGGTAGGCCACCTGAGCGCCGATCGCCACCCCGGAACCGGCTGCGAGCTCGCAACTGCGGCGCAGCGTGGAGGGATCACCGGCATGGAATCCACAGGCGATGTTCGCGCTGCTGATCACCTGGATCAGCGCCGCGTCGTCGCCGAGGGTCCAGCGGCCGAACGACTCGCCGAGATCGGCGTTCAGATCGATGACCGGCACACGCCTGATTGTGGCCTACCAATCTGAACGTTTCATGACCAGGACCTGTGCTCGACCCAGCGGAGGCCGTCCTTGGTGTCGTTTTTCTGCCAGCGCAGGCTCGGCCGGCGTCGTAGCCTCGGCTCATGTCCATCAGCTGGTCGGTCCTGCCCAGCCCGGTCGGGGATCTGCTGCTGATCAGCGAGCTCCAGGCGCTCACCGGGCTCTTCTTCAGCCCGCACAAGAAGTCGCACCGGCACTGGGACGAGGTCCGCGAGAGCGGTCGGCCGGACGACGACGAGCCGGTGATCGCGCTGACCCGGACCCAGCTCGGCGAGTACTTCGCCGGTGACCGGACCGTCTTCGACATCCCGCTGCGTCCTCTGGGTACCGGTTTTCAGCTCAGTGTCTGGCAGAAACTGCGGCTGATCGACTACGGCCGGACGGCCTCCTACGGTTCGGTGGCGGCGCAGCTCGGGCTGGTGCCGGGGGCCTCGCGGGCGGTCGGCCTGGCCAACGGGGCCAACCCGATCTCGATCATCGTGCCGTGTCACCGGGTGATCGGGGCGAACGGTTCACTCACCGGGTACGGCGGCGGGCTCGACCGCAAGCGGTTCCTGCTGGATCTGGAGCAGGGCGACGCGCTGTTCTGATCAGGGACGTTTCAGCGCGGGGGCCGCGTCGGGGAGCATCCGGCCCGGTGAGAGGATCCCTTCCGGGTCCAGCGCCTGCTTGATCGCCCGCATCGCGGCCAGGTCGGCCGAGCTGCGGGTGAGGGTCAGCCACCGGGCGTTGGCCAGGCCGATGCCGTGCTCCGCGCTGATGCTGCCGCCGAGCGAGGCGACCAGGTCGAGCACCGCCTCCATGACCGCCCCCTCCGCGTCCTCGTCCAGCGCGTTCAGCAGGTTGACGTGCACGTTCCCCTCGGCGATGTGCCCGAACAGGATCGGCATGGCGTGCCGGGCGACCGGCCGGACCACTCCGGCCAGGCGGCGTTCGAAGGTGGAGAGCTGGTTCAGCGGGAGGGCCACGTCCAGCTTGACCGGGACCCCCTCGGCGCTGACCGCGTCGGTCTGCAGCTCGCGCAGTTCCCAGAGCCGACGGCGCTCGGCCGAGGTGGACACCACGACGAGGTCGCGCACGCAGTCCAGACCGCCGAGCAGTTCGGTGAGTTCTTCGCCGGCGTCCGGCCGGCCGTCCCCGTCGGAGAGGTCGAAGAGCAGGTAGAGCGGGTGCGGGCGGTCGAACGGGCGGGCCCGGCGCTCGTGCTTGAGCACCAGCTGGAGGCCGTCGTGGTGGAAGAACTCGGCCGCCTCGAGCCCGGGGAAGTCGTGCTGCACGGCCCGCAGCACGGTCAGCGCGTCGTCCACGGTGCTGACCGCGACCAGGGCGGTGCCGATGATCTTGCGTGGGTGGATCAGGTCGACCTGGACGGCGGTGATCACGCCGAGCGTGCCCTCGCTGCCGATCAGCAGCTGGACCAGGTCGTAGCCGGTGTTGTCCTTGGCCACCGTGGACATCCGGCGGACCACCGAGCCGTCGGCCAGGACGGCCTCCAGCCCGCGGATCCGGAACCGGGCCACGCCGTGCCGCATCACCCGTTCGCCGCCGGCGTTGGTGGCCGCGATCCCGCCGACGGTGGCCGTGTCCCGCGCCGAGAAGTCCAGGCCGACGTCCAGACCGGCCTCCCGGGCGGTGCGCTGGACCTGCGCCAGGGTGACTCCGGCCCCGGCCATCAGGGTCTTGCCGAGCGGGTCGAGCGGGCCGATCGAGTCGAGCCGGGCCAGGCTCAGCACCACCTCGCCGTCCTGCGGCACGCCCGCCCCGACCAGGCCGGTGTTACCGCCCTGGGGAACCAGCGGGACGCCGGCCGCGGCACAGGCCCGGACCACCGCGGAGACCTGCGCGACGGTGGCCGGGCGGACCACCGCCAGGGGCTTGCCGTGCCAGCGTCTGGTCCAGTCCTGCGCGTACGGCGCCACCGCGTCCGGGTCGGTGACGACGTGCGTGTCCCCGACGATCTCGCGCAGGCCGGCGAGCAGGTCCACGGCGGGCAAGCCTCCTAGTACCACGGCGAGTGGTGACGAGCGGTGCATGCGTTGCGCATCCGGACGATCACTGTCCGGGATGTCGCAATCCTCCGCCGCGACTTTAGCGCGCAAACCTTGGCTTCCCAGAGGGGCCGAGCCCCAAAACGGCCGTTCGGAACGACACGTTCCGCTGATGGAGGGCTACCGGTAACCCTGTGGTTTGGCCGAACGGTTGTAGTTCGCCAGCTGCGAGGGCATCTGCCGGTCGTACGGCAGGTCGGGCGAGGGGAACGGCGGCCCGTAGGCGTTGCGCACGTTGATCACGCCGGCCCAGTGGTGCAGCGCCAGGTCCTCCTCCGCGTCCTGCGGGGGCCCGGTGCGGGTCTTGAGCGCGACGTCGGCCAGGGGCAGGCGGATCAGGACGACCTCGGCGAACTCCTCCGGCGTCGGCGGCCGGGAGTGGTTGGAGCGCCCGGCGACCAGGTGCTCGACCACCGCGTCGAGCCCGGCCCGCTTGGCCTCCTCGTCCTTCACCAGGGAGCCGGTGCCGCGGATGACGATGCTGCGGTAGTTGATCGTGTTGTCGGCCTCGGCCCGGGCCAGGACCAGCCCGTCGAGCAGGGTGACGGTGACACAGAGAGCCAGATCGCCGTCCCCCGCCAGCTCGGCCAGCCGGGACTCGGGACCCACCCGCAGCAGGAGTTCCTCGCCGATCCGGGCGTGGGTCGCCGGGACGACGATCGGGTCGCCGCTGTCGATGTACGCGACATGACAGAGCAGCGCCTCGTCCAGCGCCGAGTTGATGGCCTGGGCGTCGTACCGGGTCTGATCGCTGCGCCGGGTGTAGGTGGGCAGCTGATCTTCCGCCGCCACCGAGTTCAGCGCGTTCGGTTCGGTCGTCATACAGGCCGACCTTGCCCGATTGAAACGACCTTCGCCAGTTTCGTCACCTTTTCGAGCTCACCTCTCACTGTGGGCATGCTCCCGATCACTGCCCGCATGCGCCTCGTGGTCCAAGTTTGACCGACGCGGGCCGCACCTTCCACCGCAGCGCCGGGCGGGTCGCCCGGCGCCCGCTCGGAGGCCGCCGAAAGATCACTTACTCGGCTGAGGAACCGCGCACTTCACCTTGGGGTTGGCGCCCATGTAGTTCAGGGGACCGGCGACGATGCTGACCGCGATCGTGCCCGCGTCCGAGCAACTGACGTCGTCGCTCTTGTTGCTGTCGAAGTAACCGCGCTGACCGGCTGCCAGAACACCGATGAGAAGCCAGACCACGATCACCGCTGTAATGATGCGCATCGCTTCCTCCGCTGCCTCTTATGCCTTTCCTGAGCGGCGAGAAGCCGCGGGAAAGCCGGGGGAAATCCGACTTTGGCGGACTTTCGCCCCGATGTTGATCAACGATACTGACGCGCCCGGATCCCGCCACTTGTGATCTTCGGCCGGGTTCAGCTCGCGGTTTCGGCATTCCGGCGGTAGTGACGGTCGCGCAGCTTCAGCAGGATGCCGGCCAGCACCGCAGCGGCCGTGCTGGCCACCAGCACCGCCACCTTGACGTGATCATCCTGCGGGCTGCCCGCCCCGAAGGCCAGACCGCCGATCAGCAGGGACACCGTGAAACCGATCCCGGCCAGCAGCGAGATACCGAAAATGTCTATCCAGGAAAGATTCTCGTCGAGGTCGGCGCGGCTGAACCGGACGGTCAGGAAGGTACCGCCGAAGACGCCGACCGCTTTGCCGACCACCAGACCGGCCATCACGCCGATCGCGACCGGGTCGCTCAGGGCCGAGGTGAAGCCGCTCCAGCCGCCCACGGCCACACCGGCCGACATGAACGCGAACACCGGAACGGCGAAACCCGCTGATAACGGCCGGAACCGGTGTTCGAAGCGCTCGGCCGGACCTGGTTGCCGGCCCTCCTCGGTCAGCACGGGAACCGC
The DNA here is from genome assembly GCA_000719025.1 of Kineosporia aurantiaca JCM 3230. Taxonomy (GTDB): domain Bacteria; phylum Actinomycetota; class Actinomycetes; order Actinomycetales; family Kineosporiaceae; genus Kineosporia; species Kineosporia aurantiaca. Next base: position 357,757 of record JODP01000003.1, on the reverse strand, counting down.
GAAACCGAGCAGGACGCCGGCCACGGTGGCGTGGATGCCGGAGGCGTGGACCAGGCCCCAGGTGAGCGCGGCCAGCGGGAAAAGCAGCCAACCGGAATGGATCCGGCGTTGCAGCAGAAAAGCGAACAGGGCCAGCGGGATCAGGGCGAGCAGGGCCTTCCCGGGGTTCAGGTCGTCGGTGAAGAAGATCGCGATGATGACGATCGCGAGGAGGTCGTCGACCACGGCCAGGGTGAGCAGGAAGGTTCGCAATGCCGGGGGCAGGTGACTGCTGATCACCGCGAGAACCGCCAGGGCGAAGGCGATGTCGGTGGCGGTCGGGATTGCCCAGCCCGAGGTGTCCCCTCCCCCGGACAGGTTGACCAGCGTGTAGACGACCGCCGGCCCGGCCATCCCGCAGACCGCGGCCACCACCGGGAGCGCCGCCTTCCGGGGGCTGCGCAGATCACCGGCGACGAACTCGCGTTTCAGTTCGAGCCCGGCGACGAAGAAGAAAATGGCCAGCAGTCCGTCCGCCGCCCACTCCTCCGCGCTGAGATTCAGGTCCAGGCCATGCGGGCCGTACCGGGCATGGATCATCGAGGTGTAACGATCGCCGAACGGTGAGTTCACCCAGAGCAGGGCGAGCACGGTGCCCAACAGGAGCAGAGCCCCACCGACCGTCTCCTCCCGCAGGATGTCGGCGATCCGGCGGGATTCGCGGTGAGAGCGGCGGAACAGCTGCCGGCCACGCTCAGGCACGATCCGGGCCACGGTCGAACCTCCAGAAACTGGGCAGCATTGAGAACGTGCCGACCAGACTTCCCGGCTCACCTAGGACGAAGCTTAACCTGCGTTCTAGAATCAGGACTTCATTCGTGTCACATCTGGGGGGGAGCGCCGGTGAAGGACGATCGACGGGCGCTCGTCCTGGCCGGGGGCGGCATCACCGGGATCGCCTGGGAGCTCGGGATGATCGCCGGGCTGGCCGAGCTGGGCGTCGACCTGTCCCGGGCCGACCTGGTGATCGGCACTTCGGCGGGCTCGGTGGCCGGGGCCCAGCTGCGCTCCGGCCGGCCGATCGAGCAGCTCTACGCCGACCAGCTGAAGGACGCGCACGGCGAGCGCTCGACCCGGCTGGGCCGCCGGATGAAGCTGCACTGGGTGCTGCTCGGCCTCACCCCGGGCCCGGAGCAGAAGGCCCGTCGGCGCATCGGGCACAAGGCACTGGCCCGCAAGACCGTGCCGGAAGGCGACCGGCGTCAGGTGATCGAGAGCCGGCTGCCTGAGCAGGTCTGGCCGCAGCGGCCCCTGAAGGTCACCGCGGTGGACGCATCCAGCGGCGAGTTCGTGGTCTTCGACAACGATTCCGGGGTATCGCTGGTCGACGCGGTGGGCGCCAGCTGCGCTCTGCCGCTGATCTGGCCGCCGGTGACGATCGGCGAGCGGCGCTACATCGACGGCGGGGTGCGTTCACCGGCCAACGTCGATCTGGCCAAGGGCTACGGCCGGGTGGTGGTGCTGGCCCCGTTCACCGGCGCGGCCCGTCGCAGCGGCCGGGTGGACCACCAGGTCGAGGCACTGGGCCCGCACGTCCACGTGGCCGTGGTGACCCCGGACGCCAACACCCGGCGGGCGATGGGCTCGAACGCGCTGGACTCGGCGTTCCGATCGGATGCGGCCAAGGCCGGGCGTTCCCAGGCCCGGCTGGTGCGGGACACCGTGGCCGTGGCCTGGGGTGAACCGCCCAGCTGAGCGCTCTACGGCTGCTGCATCCAGTACTCCGTGTACTCCCGGCACCGGCCGTCGGCGTCCAGGCGCAGCACCCAGAGGTTGCTGTAGACCTTGTCCGGGTAGGTGGTGGTGGCCCGGACGACCTGCACCTCATCGGTGATCGCGACCGGTTCCCAGGCGAAGGTCGTGGTCCCCGGCTCGTCCCCCGCCGCGATCCAGCCCTGAACGACGGCTTCGCGGCCTTCCCACGGTTGCCCGTACGGAGCCGGGAAATACCGGGCGTCAGCGGTGAAAAGTGCGGCGATGTCCTCGGGATTATTGCTTTCCCAGGCCCGGCGATAGGCGTCGATCCATTTCGTGAGCGTCCCCGCGTCCGTCATAGGACTTTTCTACTCTGGTCCGATGGACGAGCGACGGGTCATTCTCGAGTCCGCGTTGAGCGAGAACCTCGAGGGTCTGGCGGCGCTGGAACGCGAGCACGCCCGGATGGTCGAGGCCTCGCTGGACTCCAACGCCGACGACGAGCACGACCCGGAGGGCGCCACCATCGCGTTCGAGCGGGAGCAACTGGTCGCCGCCCTGACCCGGACCCGCGCGGCGCGCTCCCGGATCGAGGCGGCGATGGCCGAGCTGGAGGCCGGGCGCTACGGGATCTGCGCCTCGTGCGGCAACCCGATCGCTCTGGAACGGCTGGAGGCGCGACCGCTGGCGACCCTGTGCATCACCTGTGCCCAGCGAGCCTCTTCATGAACGAAAAGGCGCGCTGGGCAACGTCCATTGCTGGAATTACCCCGCCAGAGCGCGAAGGCGACGCAGCACCTCGTCCTTACCCAGCACGACCGCCACCGCGTGCAGGTCAGGGCTACGGGTGGAACCGGTCAGCGCGACGCGGACCAGCTGCGACGCCTCGCGGATCGAGCCGGGGTAGGCGTCGGGGTTCTTCTTGAACTCCTTCGGGTTCGGCGCGAAGTTGTTCTTGGCCGCCGCCTCGCGGATCTGGTTGAACCACTCCGGCTGCTCGTCCAGGTGCTGGTAGCCCTCGACGAACGTGTTCACGAACGCGTTGACCACCTCGGGGGCGACCTTCAGCTCGGTGACCCGCTCGTCCGTCGGCCCGGCGACCTCGGTGAACAGCTGATTGAGGAAGAACCCGTACTGCGGGCCGAAGTCCGACCACTTGCGCAGGTCCTTGCGCGGGTTCTCGACGCCCTCGCGCTCCACCCCGATCGCCCTGACCGCCTGCTCGGGATCGGCCCTCAGCACCGTGGCCAGGTTCGCGTCGAACTGCTCGGCCCAGACCAGGACCTGCTGGTAGACCTCCTGGCTGGTCAGGGTCGCGATGTAATCCGCGCTCATCCCCTCCAGCTTCACCAGGTCGACGAGCGGGCCGGCGACCCCGAACTGGTCCAGCTGCAGCGGAGTGGCCAGGGCCTCGTCCAGCGGGAGCTCGGCCAGACGGCCGTTCGCCAGACCGCGCAGGTAGTACTGCACGGCCGGGGCCGGGAAGCCCTGCTCGATGTAGAAGTCGACGCCGGCCTCCGGGTCCTTCCGCTTGGAGAGCTTGCGCTTACCCCCGGGGATGAGCTTCATCAGCGGGGCAATGTGCGCGTAGGTCGGACGCTCGAAGCCCAGCGCGTCGAACAGCTGCAGATGCAGCGGCACCGAGCTGATCCACTCCTCACCCCGGATCACGTGGGTGACCCGCATCAGGTGATCGTCCACGGCGTGCGCGAAGTGGTAGGTGGGAAGCCGCGGCGTGCTGATCGAGCTCTTCAGGATCACCGCGTCGTTCCGGTTCGCCTCGTGCTGCAGCTTGCCGCGGATCGCGTCCTCGAACGTGATCCGCCGGTCGCCGTCTTCCGGGGTCTTGAACCGGACGACGTACGGACGCCCCTCGTCCAGGGCCTTCTGTACGTCCTCGTCGGCGGCGTTGCGCCAGATCGCCCAACGGCCGTAGTAACCGGTGGGAGCTTTGGACGCTTCCTGCCGGGCCCGGATGTCGGCCAGCTCCTCCTGGGTGGCGAAGCAGAGGTAGGCCTTGCCCTGGTGGAGCAGCTCCCGCACGAAGCTGAGGTAGATGTGCTCACGCTGCGACTGGAGGTACGGGCCGTAGTCGCCGCCGACCACGCTGGACTCGTCCGGCTCGAGGCCGAAGTAGGCGAACACGCGGGTGAACTGCTCCGCCGCACCCTCGATCTCGCGGGCCTGGTCGGTGTCTTCGACCCGCAGCAGGTAACGGCCGCCGGTGTGACCGGCCAGGTCCTTGTTGATCAGGCCGACGTACAGGCCGCCGATGTGCACCGAACCGGTCGGGGAAGGACCGAGCCGGGTCACCATCGCACCCTCCGGCACCTGCCGGGGCGGGTACTGCTGCTCCAGCTGCTCCGGGGTGGGGAGGTCGGCGGGGAACAGGGAGTCGATGACCTGGCGGTCGAGCATGGGGGTCCAGTCCTTGAGCGAGCGTTCGATGTGGGACGCGACAACAGACGCAACACGCGCCGACAACAAACTGTAGTGCTCGTGTGCGTCCCCAATTCGACTTGCCGCCCCGCGTATAGTTGACAACAGCGGCTTTGACCCGGCCATCACCGGTGAGCCTCCGGAAGAACAGAGAGCCCGCTCTCCCAGTAGAACCGGACGTAGTCGGCGCACGTCACAGCGTCTTCGAGTGGCTTCCCTCCTTCGGGCGGGGCGCAAGCGGGGTGGTACCGCGGAGCTGCACGGCTTCGTCCCCGCATGAGACCTACTGACTCATGCGAGCGACGAGGAGAGTCCTCCCGATGGCCGAACAGACGTTCGCCACTCCGTTCTCCAGCCTCCCCACGCGGATCGACCTGCCCGCGACGGACCACAAGATCATCGCCTGGTGGCGGGACAACCGGATCTTCGAGCGTTCGCTGGAGCGCACCAAGGACGGCGCGAGCTGGGTCTTCTACGAAGGCCCGCCGACCGCGAACGGCTCCCCCGGAACCCACCACGTCGAGGCCCGGGTCTTCAAGGACCTGTTCCCCCGCTACCGCACGATGAAGGGCTACGCCGTCCCCCGTCAGGCCGGCTGGGACTGCCACGGCCTGCCGGTCGAACTCGCGGTCGAGAAGGAGCTGCACCTTCTCGGGGGTAAGCCGGACATCGAGAAGTACGGCGTCGCGGCCTTCAACGACCGCTGCCGCCAGTCGGTCACCCGCCACGTCGACGAGTTCGAGAAGCTCACCGAGCGGATGGGCTACTGGATCGACCTGGACAACGCCTACGAGACGATGTCCCCGGAGTACGTGGACAGCGTCTGGTGGTCGCTGAAGAAGATCTTCGACGACGGCAAGATGAGCGAGGACTTCCGGGTCACCCCGTACTGCCCGCGCTGCGGCACCGCGCTGTCGGACCACGAGGTTGCCCAGGGGTACGAGAACGTCAAGGACCCGTCGGTCTACGTCCGCTTCCCGTTGGTCGAGCCCCTGGCCGGCCACGCCGACGCGGAACTGCTGATCTGGACCACCACCCCCTGGACGCTCGTCTCCAACACCGCGGTCGCCGTCCACCCCGACGTCACCTACGTGCTTGCGAAGAACGACAAGGGGACGTTCGTGGTGGCGCAGCCGCTGATGGCGGCGGTGCTGGGTGAGGACGCGGAGGTGCTCGCCGAGGTTCCCGGCCGCGAGCTCGAAGGCCTCCACTACCAGCGTCCGTTCGACCTGCTGGAGATCCCCGACGCGCACCGCGTCGTGCTGGCGGAGTACGTCACCACTTCGGACGGCACCGGCCTGGTGCACCAGGCCCCCGCGTTCGGCGCGGACGACCTCCTGGTCGCCCGGGCGAACGACCTGCCGGTGGTCAACCCGGTGGCCGGCAACGGTCACTTCAAGGACGACGTGCCGCTGGTCGGCGGGCTGTTCTTCAAGGACGCGGACGAGCCGCTGATCATGGACATGAAGAAGCGCGGCGTGCTCTACCGCTCGCAGCGCTTCGAGCACTCCTACCCGCACTGCTGGCGCTGCCACACGCCGCTCATGTACTACGCGCAGCCGGCCTGGTACATCCGCACGACGTCGGTGCGGGACCAGCTGCTGCGCGAGAACGAGCAGACCAACTGGCACCCGGAGCACATCAAGCACGGCCGGTTCGGGGACTGGCTGGAGAACAACATCGACTGGGCGCTGTCCCGCAGCCGCTACTGGGGTACTCCGCTACCGCTGTGGCGTTGCGAGGACGAGCACGTCACCGCCATCGGTTCCCGTAAGGAACTGGGCGCGCTGGTCGGCCAGGACCTCTCCGAACTGGACCCCCATCGTCCGTTCATCGACGAGTTCACCTTCCCCTGCCCGACCTGCCAGAAGACCGCCACCCGGGTACCCGAGGTGATCGACGCCTGGTACGACTCCGGCGCCATGCCGTTCGCCGCGATCGGCTACCCGCACGTGCCGGGCAGCGAAAAGGCCCTGGAGAGCCGCTATCCCGCGCAGTACATCGCCGAGGCGATCGACCAGACCCGGGGCTGGTTCTACTCGCTGATGGCCGTCGGCACCCTGGTCTTCGACCGCTCGCCGTACGAGAACGTGGTCTGCCTGGGCCACATCATGGCCGAGGACGGCCGGAAGATGAGCAAGCACCTGGGCAACATCCTGGCGCCGATCCCGCTGATGGACGCGCACGGCGCCGACGCGCTGCGCTGGTTCATGGCCTGCTCCGGCTCGCCCTGGAGCCCGCGCCGGGTGGGCCCGGGCCCACTCGACGAGATCACCCGCAAGCTGCTGTCCACCTACTGGAGCACGGCGTCGTTCTTCACGCTGTACGCCAGCCACGTGAACTGGTCACCTCAGGATGCGCGCCCCGTGCGCCAGCGGAACACGCTGGACCGCTGGGTGCTGGGTGAGCTGCACGCCCTGGCCCGGGACGTGGACCAGAAGCTGGAGGCCTACGACACCGCCGGAACCGGTCGGGTGCTCGGCGATTTCGTCGACGACCTGTCGAACTGGTACGTGCGTCGCTCCCGGCAGCGGTTCTGGGACGGCGACATGGACGCCCTGGTCACCCTGTACGAGTGCCTGGACGTCCTGACCCGCCTGCTCGCCCCGATCGTCCCGTTCATCACCGAGGAGGTCTGGCAGCTGGTGGTCCGCCCGGGCAACGCCTCGGCGGCCGAGTCGGTGCACCTGGCCGACTGGCCGGTCGCGGACGTCTCGCTGATGAGCGCCTCGCTGTCGGAGGAGGTGCGCTTCGCCCGCAACGCCGTCGAGGCCGGCCGGGCCGCTCGCAAGGCCAGCAAGGTCCGCATCCGCCAGCCCCTGGCCGCGGCCTTCGTCGGTCTCCCGGCCGGTGTCACGCTCCCCCAGGCCCTGCTCGACGACATCGCCGAGGAGCTGAACGTGAAGAAGCTGGACACCCTGACCTCGGCCGGCGCCGTGGTCGACGTCGAGGTCAAGCCCAACTTCCGGTCCCTGGGCAAGCGTTTCGGTAAGCAGACCCAGGGCGTGGCCAAGGCCCTGGCCGCCCTGCCGGCCGACGACGTGGTCACCGCACTGCGCTCGTCGGGTTCGGTGACGGTGGTGTTCGAGGGCGCGGACGTCGAGGTGAACTCGGACGAGGTGATGATCTCCGAACTGCCGCGCTCCGGCTGGGTGGTGGAGAGCCAGCGCGGCGTGACGATCGCGCTGGACACCGAGGTCACTCCGGAACTCGAGGTCGAGGGCACGGCCCGCGACGTGGTCCGGGTGGTGCAGCAGGCCCGCCGCGATGCCGACCTGGACATCTCCGACCGGATCGCGTTGGTGGTAACCGCGCCGTCGTCGATATTGGACGCCGTCCGCGCGCACCAGGACTTCGTGGTGGGTGAGACCCTGGCTTCCTTCGTGGATCTCGCCGAGATCACCCCGGACGGCTCACCGGACGCGTTGTCCGGTGGGTTCATGGGGATGGTGGGGGACGTGGAGATCACGGTCTCGGTGTCGAAGGCGTAGTTCTCGTTCTCGGCACGGCAGAGGACGTCAGTGACCCGCTGACGTCCTCTGCTGAGCCAACGCGAGCCAGCTGTCGACGTCCTCCGCGGTGTGGTGGCGGATCGCCCAGTCGACCATCCGCAGGCTCAGGTGGGCCCAAAGTGGATTGAGGACGCTTGCGGGCACCTGATCGAGGAGGTCATCGAGGCGTCTGGTCACATCGGCTCCGGTCTGCCGATGAACCCCGAACCGCAACGTGACCAAGTCCAGCCGCCGATCGCCACGGCCGGCTCCGTCCCAGTCCACCACGCCGGTGATCACGCCTTCCTGCTGCAGCAAGTTGCCCGGGTGAAAGTCCAGGTGCACGAGGTCTTTGGGTGCGCTCTGGGCCTCCTCCACCCGGCTCACCCAGCGCTCGAGCTCAGCAGTCTTCCGGCTGTATTGGCGCAGCGGCTCGTGCAGGCAGAAGCCCGGGCCGTCTTCTCGCAGGTAGAGCTTGATCGCCTCTATGTCGGGCCGGGCATCGAGCAGCCCGGCCTGCCGCTCGTTGATGCTCAGCGCCTGGTCGAGCAGGTTGCTGTCGAGCCGATCAACCTTTGCGCCGGGCAGCCGTTCCTGCACCATCACGGCAGCATGCCCGACCTGAGCAACCAACTCCGTGGCCGGGGCCGGGATCCCCGCTTGCCGAGCCGCCTCACAAGCCGCCAACGGCCCCGCCTCGAGCAGTTCAATCCGGCTGTGCGGGCGCCATTTCAGCACTGACCGCCGAGGCACCCCATCCTTCACCCACCGCACGAACGCGGCCCCCACCTCACCGCCCGGCGCCGGCCCCTCAACTTCCAGCCGAACGCCGGTCACCTCGTGAAGCTCCTCGACCAGCCGCGCCGCATCCAGTCGCTCGGCCCGCCCCCACCGCCCCACCTCGGCTACTGCGCCATGTCCACAAAGCGTGAGTAGTGGCCCTGGAACGCCACGGTGATCGTGTCCGTCGGGCCGTTACGGTGCTTGGCCACGATGAAGTCGGCCTCACCGGCGCGCGGACTTTCCTTCTCGTACGCGTCTTCTCGGTGTAGCAGGATGACCATGTCCGCATCCTGCTCGATACTGCCACTTTCACGAAGGTCGGACATGGCCGGCTTCTTGTCGGTGCGCTGCTCCGGACCACGGTTCAGCTGGCTGAGCGCGATCACCGGGAGCTGCAGCTCCTTGGCGAGAAGCTTGATGGCCCGGGAGAATTCGGAAACCTCCTGCTGGCGGCTCTCGACCCGCTTACCGCTGGTCATCAGCTGGAGGTAGTCGATCACCACGAGCTTGAGGTCGTGCCGCTGCTTCAGCCGCCGGCACTTGGCCCGGATCTCCATCAGCGACATGTTCGGGCTGTCGTCGATGAACAAGGGCGCATCGCTGACATCGCCCATGGTCTTGGCCAGGCGGGTCCAGTCCTCCTCCCGCATCGTGCCCTTGCGCATGTTCTGCAGGGGGATGCGGGCCTCGGCCGAGAGCAGGCGCATGGTGATCTCGTTGCGGCCCATTTCCAGGCTGAACATGACCGACGTCATCCGGTGGTGGATCGCCGCCGAGCGGAGAATGTCCAGGCCGAAGGTGGAGTTGTGGGTGGGGATCATCGTGCGGCCGGCGAGGTAGAGATGGCCCTGGTTGTCCACCTCGACGCACCGCACGGGCACGCTCGGGATCGGTCGGACCGCGGTGATGAACCGCGAATCGCGGCGGTGGAAGCGGCGGCTCATCCGGTCTTTGTGCAGGAGGTGCTTGCGCTCGAGGTTGAACACCCGGTCGTCGGTGGTGAAGTTGAGGGTGTAGGCAATTGACGACGACTCATGGCGCCCCTTGACCCGCTTCTGCATGATCGTGCACCGGTAGCCCAGGCTGATCGCGAGTTCTTGGGCGCCGAGCGCCAGACGCTCGTTGGTCACCGAGAACTGCACCGCACCGCTGGAGTGCACGGTGCCGTCGGTGTCGAGCAACCCGGCCAACAGGTCCCGGCGCTGGGTCTCAGAGGCGCGGAGGTAGGACGTCGGGATGTGCTTGTTCCCCAGGACACCGATCGTGCGGAGCCTGCCGGTGAGAGTGCCGTAGGCGTCATGGCAGCTCGGGCAGCGGCCGAAGCCGGTGATTGCACAGCCGCAGTCGAGACACGTAGCCGGCGGTACCGGCTCTGAGACTGCTTTGGCCCGCCCCCCGCAGGACCGGCCGCAGGTGCGCACGACGGCCGCTTTCGGCGTGAACGGGTCACCGCAGACGACGCATTCGCGTTCGGGAACCGTCAGCTCTGGGAGTTGCAGCGAGTATCGCAGTTTCGTGCTGGGGCTTGGAGTTACGACCAGACCATCGTCTTCCAGCCGCATGACGATGCCCGGGTCGGCCGAGGTGATCTGGGCCGTCGCGCTGGTTCCGTCACCCAGCCAAGCCCCGAGCGTGTACGGCGGGACAAGGAGATGCTGCTCGGGCAGGTCCAGGGCCTCGGCGCTGCGGACGCTGTGGTTGAGTCGGCGGTCGGCGGTCTCGCACCGCAAGGTGGCCGCGATCTGCTCCGTGGTGCGGACCTCGGCGCCAACGGAAGTACCGGAACGACGAGAAGCACGGGTCTCGGTCAGCCACTGGTGTTCCGCATCGGCGACGATCACGCTGCCGTCGGAGAACTCGACCTCGTAACAGGGCCGACCGACCATCACATCGGTGGCGTTGACCACCCGGGTGGGCTTGCCGTCGGCACCGATCAGTTCGTCGCCGACCTGCACCGCGCCCATCGTGGTCCAGCCCTGCGGAGTGGACAGGGGGGTGTCGAGGGCGAGCGCCTTACCCATGGCCGGTCTCGCCGCGATGATGATCATCTGCCCCGGGTGCAGCCCGTTGGTCAGCGCGTCGAGGTCGGCAAAACCGGTCGGTACACCGGTCAGCCCGTCGCCGCGGTGGCTGGAGGCCTCGATCTCGTCGATCGCGCCCTCGATCACCTCGGACAGGGCCGCGTAGTCCTCGCTGGTGCGGGCCTCGCTGACCTTGTAGATCTCGGCCTGGGCCGAGTTCACGATCTCCTCGACGTCGCCGCCGCCCCGGCCGTCGGCGCCGTTGTAGCCGAGTTGGACGATGCGGGTGCCCGCGTCGACCAGGCGGCGCAGCACGGCGCGCTCGCGGACGATGCGGGCGTAGTAGCCGGCGTTGGCGGCGGTGGGGACGGAGGAGATCAGGGTGTGGATGTAGGCCGGGCCGCCGACCTTGGAGAGTTCGCCGCGCTTGGTCAGCTCGGCGGCGACGGTGACCGCGTCGGCGGGCTCGCCGCGACCGTAGAGGTCGAGGATCGAGTCGTAGATCAGCTCGTGGGCGGGGCGGTAGAAGTCGGTGCCCTTGAGCTCCTCGACCACGTCGGCAATCGCGTCCTTCGACAGCATCATGCCGCCGAGGACGCTCTGCTCTGCCGCCACGTCCTGCGGGGGCGTGCGGCCGAGATCCGACCCGCCACCCGAGTCGGACGGCGACACGGACAGATCGGCGAGTGACATCGAACCCTCTTCCCGGATGGTGCTCTGCACCGACTCGATCACGGTGGCGATGCGGACAGTCAAGCGGAGAGGTACGACAAACTTACGGAAGCGTCATCCCTGACCACACTCCGGGGTTCATTTCCGGACCCACTGCGGTGCAACCAACTCCACCCATGAGCAGGCTCGTTGAAACTACGGGTCTCGGAGCGGGGGTTCAATCGCGCTTTCCACAGGGTGGGGTCGGTTCTGTGGATAACCCGGTGAAGGCTGTGGACAACAGGTGCACAAACTCCCGGGTTTTTGCACAGCATGTGGAAAACAGTGGGGAGAACTCGAGCCCGAACGTGCGTCCAAAAGCCTCTGACCGGGGACGCTGCTGTCCACTGCCTGTGGATGCCAAAAACTTGGGCACAATTCGGCGACCAGCCATCGCACCGTCATCCGACGGTTCACATCCGCCCCATCGCGACCGTCCGTACCGGACAACCGAATCAAATTCGGACATCTCCGGCTGTGCGGCAGTGCTTCGGGCAGACTGTGGGAGCCGAGCAGCGAACCGCCCCGACCGCTGCCCATCCACAGAACGAGGTGAGCCGGCTGAGCAGGAATCCCCGCCGGACTGCTACCGATCAGCAGATTCTCGCCCTGGCCCTGCCCGCTCTGGGGGCTCTGGTGGCCGAGCCGCTCTTCCTGCTCGCGGACTCGGCCATCGTCGGCCGCCTGGGCACCACCGAGCTGGCCGGTCTGGGCATCGCCGCGGGCATCCTGACCACGGCCGTCTACGTCTTCATCTTTCTGGCCTACGGCACCACCAGCAGCGTTGCCCGGCTGATGGGCGCGGGCGAGCGCACCAAGGCCATTGCGATAGGGATGGACGCGGCGTGGCTGGCGGCGGCGATCGGGCTGGCCGTGGCGTTGGTGGGGTATCCGCTGTCGTCCTACGCCGTGGATCTGGTCGGTGCCGCGGGGGCGGAAGCCGGCGTGCGCGATGCCGCCATCACCTACCTGCGCTGGGCTCTGCCCGGGGTACCGGCCATGTTGATCGTCCTGGCCCTGGTGGGGGTTCTCCGAGGGCTGCAGAACACCCGGGTGACCCTGTGGATAGCGGTCACGGGGGCTGTGGTGAACGCCGTCCTCAACTTGTTGCTCGTCCACGGCGTCGGCTGGGGTATCGCGGGTTCGGCGATCGGCACGACCCTCACCCAGTGCGGCATGGCCATTGCGGCGATCGGGTACGTCGTGGGCGACGCCAGGCGGGCCGGAGTGCGGCTACGCCCTCATCTGGCTGGTGTGCGACTGGCCGGGCGCACCGGCGTCCCTTTGTTCATCCGTACAGTCGCCATGCGGTTCCTCCTGCTGCTGACCACCGCGGTGGCCGCTGGATTCGGAGCACCGGCGTTGGCCGCGCATCAGGTGGCGCTGAATGTCTGGAACCTGCTCGCGCTCGGTCTGGATGCGCTGGCAATCGCCGGCCAGGCCCTGACCGGTACTGCGCTGGGAGCCGGGGATGTGCAGGGGGTTCGTGATGCGACGGAGCGTATGGTGCGCTGGGGTATTGGCGCCGGGGTGATCTTCGCAGGTGTCCTGCTGGTCTGCGCCGGGGTTCTCGGCCCCCTGTTCAGCGACGACCCCCAGGTCCGGAGTGCGCTTACAGGGGCGCTGATCGTGGCGGCGGTGACTCAGCCGATCGCGGGGTACGTGTTCGTTCTCGACGGTGTGCTGATCGGAGCCGGGGACGGGCGTTTCCTGGCCTGGGCGGCGGTGGCGCAGACCGCGCTGTACGCCCCGGCGGCGATCGCCATCGGTCTCTGGGGCCCGGACGGCAAGGCCGGCCTGGTCTGGCTCTGGGTGGCCTTCGCGGGCGGCTGGATGGTCGTCCGGGCGGTGGTCCTACGGCGTCGGGAACGGGCCGATCAGTGGCTGGTCACCGGCGCTTACCGCTGAGTTCGGTCTTTTCCGTCCGGCACCATGATGTGCTTCTCGATCCCGTCCGGCTGGGTGTACTTCTCCAGGTGGTACCCCGCCGGAATGGTCGGGTCGTGCGGGTTGCGGGCGGGCGGCGGGCCGACCGGCTGCACGTCGGCCGGGCCGAAGATCTTGAACAGGTTCAGGTAGACCCGGCGCCGGAAGCTGGGCCGTGGTTCGTCACTCATGAGATCCATTGTGCGGGGACTGGCGCCCGGATCCATAGCCAATCCGCCGTGCCCGGCTCATCTGTGGGCGATCAGCACCGCAGGACGCGTCGGAGCGGACAGCGGCAGGTCGCGCAGTCGGCGCATCGGTCCGATCAGCAGGACGAGCGGTGCGAGTGCGACCCCCACAACGCTGATCCACAGAGCCGCCCGTACCCCGATGGCGGTGCTCAGCGCGCCGGCGGCCAGGGCGCCGAGCGGGATCGTGCCGTAGTTCAGGAACTGCATGGTCACGATCACCCGCCCCAGCAGAGGACGCGGGGTGTAGGTCTGGCGGAAAGTTCCCTTGATCACGTTCCCGGCAACCACCCCGGCCCCGACCAGAGCTCCTCCGGCAATGGCACAGCCGAGTCGGGATCCGGATTCGGTCAAGGGGATGAGCAGAGCGGCGGGAGCGGTGGTGAAGTGGCTGAGCAGCAGCGCGCGAGCCGTTCCGAAGCGCGTCACCAATCGTCCGGCCAAGGCGCCCCCGGCCACCCCACCAGCACTCATGGCCGACAGGACCAGCCCGGCCGTACCTGCGCCGAGGCCGATTTCGCGGACCAGGAAGACGACCAGGATGGCCTGATAACCGATCAGAGCAAGATTGCTGACTGCGCCGCCAACTGTAAGAACGCGCAGGAAGGGATCTTTGGTTACGAACCGGAGGCCTTCGGCGATTTCCGTGCGCAATCTGCGCCTTGAGGGATCAGTCGGCCTGGCTGTTTCGGCGCGCACCTGTAGGAGACAAAGGCTCGACACCAAGAAGGTGGCCGCATCCAGGAGCAAACCCAGCACGGCACCGGCGAACTGGGCCAGCAGTCCTGCTACCCCAGGCCCGGCGATCTGCGTAACGGATTCCCCTACCTGTAGGGCAGCATTCGCCTTAGGTAGATCGGGAGCGGCTATCGCGCTGGAGAGGAACACCTGATGCGCTGTCTGGAAGAACACCCCCGCCGCACCCGTGAACAGGGCTGCTACCAGGAGGTGCATGCGGGTGAGGTGCCCGGCCCAGGCTGCGACCGGCACCGAGGCCAGGAGCAGGGCGCAGAGCAGGTTGGCGGTGTGAAGAACTGGGCGCAGGGGTAGGCGGTCTACCCAGGCACCGGCCTGCAGCCCTACGAGAAGCCAGGGCAGCCAGGCCAAAGCGCTGATCAGGGCCACTTCGAAGGCACCGGCGTCCAGAACGGCCACCGCAGTGAGCGGAAGCGCGGTGGCGGTGACGGACGTTCCCAGCGCACTGGTGGTCTCTCCGCCGAGGATCAGCCGGAAGTCCCGGTTCATGGCTGTGCCGGTACCCCGAAGGCGAACAGGAACACGGGTTCTCGGGTTTCCCCGTCGTCCGGTACATCTCGCTGCGCCCAACGATCGAACAGACCGACAACCTCGCGTGACAGCTCGGCGAGCTCGTCTGGGGTAAGGCGTAGCCACTTGTCTGAGGAGAACGGCCCGTCACCCCAGGCTTCACGCTGCTCCTCGTCTGCCGCGAGCCAGGTGCGCACCAGCCCGGCGTGGTGTTCGAGATTAAGCATTTGGGCCGCCTCAACCACCACCTCGTCCTCGAAATCGCGGCTGGACCAGCGCAGACCGGACGAAACCAGCCGCCACCAGCTTTCCCGCCGATCGCGGACCAGCTCGGGCGCCGGCTCGACCAGGCCGCCGTCGCGCAGCACCCGCAGGTGGTGGCTGACGTTCGCCGGTTGCTGCCCAAGTCGTCCGGCCAGGGCCGAAACCGTGGACGGGCCATCAACTTTGAGCACATCCAGGATTCTCCGGCGGAGTGGATGGGTCATCGCCGCGAGTACCTGGGTCTCGGTCACCTGCTGCACACCATCATCGGTCATACATTCCACGGTATTTATGCAAGAGAAATTGCGCAACAGAAACTTCGTAATTGAGGACGCTTGTGGGCGGCGACGCTGCCCGGCGGACCTTGGCGAGCGGTTCGGGACAAAACGAAGAACCCCCGGTTCCTGCCTGAGCAGGAGCCGGGGGTTCTTCCGAGCCCGGGGGTGCTTCGAGCAGAGAGCGATCAGCTCTCGGCAACAACCCGCAGCGTCACCTTCGCCTGGACGTCCGGGTGGAGCCGGACGTGGGCGGTGTGGTCGCCGGTGGTCTTGATCGCCTGCGGCAGCTCCACCTTGCGGCGGTCCACCTGCGGGCCGTCGGCCGCGACGATCGCCGAGGCGATGTCGGACGGCGTGACCGCACCGAACAGCCGGCCGGCGGTACCGGCGCGGACCGCCAGGCGGACCGGCTTGGCCTCGAGCCGCTGCTTGACCGCCTTGGCCTCGTCGAGGGTCGCGATCTCGCGGGTCTTGCGCGCCTTACGGATCGCGCTGACCTGCTTCTCGCCGCCCTTCGACCAGGTGGTGGCCAGACCGCGCGGGACGAGGTAGTTACGGCCGTAGCCGTCCTTGACCTCGACCACGTCGCCCGGGGTACCCAGGCCCGAGACTTCCTGCGTGAGGATGAGCTTCATCTGCGCGTCTCCTCTCAGCGAGCCGAGCTGGAGTACGGCAGCAGGGCCATCTCCCGCGCGTTCTTGACGGCCTTGGCGATCTCGCGCTGCTGCTGCACCGTGACCCCGGTGACCCGACGGGCCCGGATCTTGCCCCGGTCGGAGATGAACTTCCGCAGCAGAGCGGTGTCCTTGTAGTCGACCACCGTGATCTTGGCGGCCTTCAGCGGGTTCTGCTTCTTCTTGGGCTTGCGCACGGGTGGCTTAGCCATCGTGGTTACTCCTTACTGCACGAGTGGGTGTGCCGGCCGGAGCCGGCGTAAAAGATCAGAAGGGAGGCTCTTCCTGGCTGCCGCCGAAACCGCCGCCACCGGACGCCGGACCCGTGGCCCACGGGTCGTCGGCCGGGCCGGACTGGCCACCGCCGCCACCGGAATACCCGCCACCGCCGTTGCCGCCTCCCCCACCGGAGAAGCCGCCACCGCCGTTACCACCGCCACCGTTGCCGCCGAAGTTTCCTCCGCCGCCCCCGCCCCCGCGCTGGGTCTTGGCGACCTTGGCGGTGGCGTAACGCAGCGACGGGCCCAGCTCATCGACCTCGAGCTCGACCACCGTGCGCTTCTCGCCCTCACGGGTGTCGTACGTCCGGCTCTTCAGCCGTCCGGTGACGATCACCCGGGAGCCACGGGTCAGCGACTCGGCGACGTTCTCCGCCGCCTCACGCCAGACCGAGCAGCGCATGAACAGCGTTTCCCCGTCCTTCCACTCGTTCGACTGGCGGTCGAACGCGCGGGGGGTCGAGGCGACGGTGAAGTTGGCCACCGCGGCCCCGGACGGGGTGAACCGCAGTTCGGGGTCGTTCGTGAGGTTGCCGATCAGCGTGAGCGTCGTGTCGCCGGCCATGCGGTTTCTCTCCGGTCCTGCTGGTTGCTAATGGTGTGGCGGACGGTCGGTGAGGAGATCAGCGAGCGCCGGGGCGGATCAGCTTCGTCCGCAGCACCGACTCGTTGAGGTTCAGCTGGCGGTCCAGCTCCTTGGCGTCGGCCGGCGTCGTGGTCATGTCGACCAGCGCGTAGATGCCTTCGGCCTTCTTCTGAATCTCGTACGCGAGCCGTCGCCGGCCCCAGATGTCGACCTTCTCGACGGTCCCGCCACCCTTGCGGATGACGTTCAGGAACTTGTCGAGCGAGGGCGCGACGGTCCGCTCCTCAAGCTCGGGGTCGAGGATGACCATCAACTCGTACTGACGCATGCGTAACCCACCTCCTCTGGTCTGGACGGTCACGGTCTCTCCGTGACAGGAGGGCTGTTGCGTCGCCGGGAGCGGTTCACCCCAGGGAGTGGGGCGTACCAGCATCCCGATCGCCCAGCAGCGTACCTTCGTCAAGGCCCGGAGAAGAAATCTCGGCGATCCGGAGGCTGCCGGTGGTCAGGGCCGGATCCGGAAAGGCCGGGTCCGGAGCGGCCGAGGCCCGGTAGACGAGCACCCCCTGCACCCCCACCCAGACGATCCCGGCCAGCCGGGCCAGCAGCATGATCAGGTAGAACTGCGAGGGCAGGCCGCGGTTGGCGGTGGTCTCGGCCGCGATGTACAGCCAGATGCCGACGAAGTAGACCGCCTCGGTGGCGGCCCAGATCAGATGGTCGCGCCAGCGCAGCCCGCTCAGGGCGATCAGGGGCAGCAGCAGTAAGGACGCCTGGGCCGGCAGCGACTTGGCGGTCACCAGGGTGATGGCCAGGGCGGCCAGGGACGCCGGGGCGACCCGGCTGGTCACCCAGTCGGCCATCGTGGTGGACGAGTCCTGGTCCAGGCGCGCGCCCCCGGCCCGGATCGGGGAGAGGGGCGCTACCCGGGTGATCGTGAAGCGCAGCAGGACGGCCGCGCCCACCAGCAGCGCAAGCACAACCAGCACCGAGGTCGCGGTGCCGCTCAGCGCGCCGGTGCTGAACATCCAGCCGAACAGCGCCTGGGCGAACCGGCCGCCCCAGGACGATGCGGGTTCCGGTTCGGAGGCGCCGAGCAGCTGCGGCACCAGCCAGAGCGAGCCGTACCCCGGGGCACCGTGCCGCCAGGCCCGCCAGACGCTGCCGAACTCACCGGTCAGGCCGGGCAGCAGGAGAATCCGCAGCACCAGCCAGGTGACCAGCGCGGTTCCGGCGAAGGAGACACCGGCCAAGGCCCGCGGATCCCGGCCCGCCTCGTGCTGATCCTCCACGTAGGAACCACTTCGCCAGAGAGCGAGCACGGCAACCACGACGCCGACGACCGCCAGCTGGGGTGCGGCCGCCACCGCCGCACCGAGGAGGAGTCCGCCCACCAAGGCGCGGCTGCGGGACAACGCGAAGAGGGCGAGGGCGACCAGCACGACGCCGAGCACCTGGTAGGAGATCAGCCCGGCGGTGATCAGCACCGGGCTGAGCGCCAGGTGCGACGCGTCCCAGCCGCGCCGGCCGAGGGTGAACGTGGTCGCGGCCACGCCGACCGCCAGGAGCGCGGCCAGCAGCAGCGCGGTCAGGTCGAAGAAGGTGCGGTTCGCGTCCACCTGCGAGCCGTCGACCATGCCCGAGGTGACCCACATCAGCAGACCGGCGAGGGGCGGCTGGCCCAGGCCACCGGCCGAGCCGAGCGCCGCGCTGAGGTCCGGGCGGTCGGCCCCACCCAGCCCGGAACTGGCGTAGATCACCGGGATGTCGCTGTAGCAGGCGTGCCAGAACTGGTCCGGCGAGGACCAGCCGTCGGCCCGGCAGTGCTGCTTCTGCACGATGCCGAGGCCGAACACGACCGCCGAGAGCAGCACGAGAACCGTTGCCGCCCGCCAGAAGCCGGTGGCCGAGGCGAGACGCCGGCCGGCCGGGCCGCCGATCACCGGGCTCGCCGAACGGACCAGTGGGTCCAGCCGGGAAGGCGCGTACACGCCCTCCCCGTCATCGGTCTCAGCCGGCGTCTGCGACCAGCGGGGCGAGCCCGGCTTCACGCTGGGCTGCCGGACCCGGCGTCCTGTCATCCGTTCCCGTTACCCCCGCCACCGTTGCCATTACCGTTGCCGTTGCCGTTGCCGTTCGTGCCGTCGTCGGTGGTCGTCGTCGTGCCGTTGCCCGGATCCGTCGTCGGCGTCTCAGTACCGGAGTCGTCGGTACCGGTCGGCGTCGGAGTCTGCCAGGTATTGGTGGGCGTCGGCACCTGCGTCTGGGTCGGCATCGGGTTGTCGTCCTCAGACGGCGTCGCACTCGGGGTCGGCGTCTGGGTGACCGTCGGCGTCGGCGAGGCATGAAGCACCTCACCTCCGTGAGTCGGCTGCTCGAAATCGATGACCTGCTTACCCTCGAGCGCGGCCTGCATGTACTCGGTCCAGATCCGGATCGGGAACGAGCCGCCGACGATGTAGTTGACGCCGCCGAACCCGTCCATCCCGATGATCTTCTGACCGTCCTTGCCCACCTCGTGCATACCCACCGCGGTGACCACCTGCGGGGTGAAGCCGACGAACCAGGCCGACTTGCTGTCGGTGGAGGTACCGGTCTTACCGGCGATCGGGCGGTTCAGGACCTTAGCTGCGGTACCGGTGCCCTCCTTGACCACGTCCTGCAGGGCGTAGGTGGCGTCCGCGGTCTTGTCCTTGTCGAACACCCGCACCCCCTTGGTGGTGGAGGGGGGCACCGAGTAGAGCTCCTTGCCGGTGCCGGCCTCGGTGATCGAGGAGACCGTGAACCACGGGTGGCGCACGCCCTGATCCGCGATGGTGCCGTAGGCACTGGCCAGGTCGATCGGGTGCACGTTGGCCGAACCCAGCACGTTGACCAGGTTGTCCTTGAGGTCCGGGGTGTCCTTCGGGATGCCGGCCTTGATCGCCGCCGCCTGCGTGAGCTTCGGCCCCATCTCATTGTTGAGCTGTACATAGACCGTGTTCACCGAGTGCGCGGTGGCCTTGATCAGGTTGATCCAGCCGAGGTCCTCGTAGCCGTCGTTACGCACCGGCTGACCATTGATGATCATTTTGCCGGGGGCCTTGAAGTAGGTGTCCAGGCTGTACCCGTCCTCCAGGGCGGCCATCAGGGCGAAGGCCTTGAACGTCGAGGCTCCCTGGGACCGGTCCTTGGTGGCCTGGTTGAGCTGCTTGTTGATGTCGGAGCCGCCGTAGATCGCGAGCACCGCCCCGGTCTGCGGGTTGATCGAGGCCATCCCGATCCGGATGCCCTTCGGGGTGTCGGCCGGCATCACGTCCTTCACCGCCTTGGCCCCGGCCTTGACCAGGCGCTGGTTGAAGGTGGTGTGGATGGCGTAGCCACCCCGGGAGAGCTGGCCGACGTCGATCCCGAGATCCTTGGCCGCCTCTTCCTGCACCGTTTCCATCAGGTAGGCGTTCTGGCCCTTGATCGCGGTCTGCGGCTTCTCCTTGATCACGTTCGGGAACTTGAGCTTGGCCTGGTCCTCCGAGCTCAGCCAGCCGTACTTCTCCATCGCGCTGGTGACCACCCCCCAGCGGAACTGGGCGCGCTCCTTGCCCGCCGCGTCCTTACGCGGGTCGGCGGCCTCTGGGGCGTTGATGATGCCGGCCAGGTAAGCGCCCTCGCTGGGGGTGAGCTTCTCCACGTCCTTGTCGAAGTAGGCCTTCGACGCGGCCTGGATGCCCCAGGCGCCCCGACCCCAGTAAATGGTGTTCAGGTAGCGCTCGAGGATCTTGTCCTTGGAGAGCGACTTGTTGATCTTGATCGCCAGCACGGCCTCGCGCAGCTTGCGCTTGTACGACAGGTCCTTCTGGTCGTACACGTTCTTGATGTACTGCTGGCTGATCGTCGAGCCACCCTGCTGGTTACCGCCCTTGACCGCGGCCAGTGCGGCCCGGGCGATCGAGCTGGGGTTGACGCCGCTGTTCTCGTAGAACGTGTGGTCCTCCGCGGCGAGCACGGCCTCCTGGACCTCTTTGGGCACCTGGGCGAGCTCGATGTTCTCCCGGTTCTCCACCTGGAGCTTGCCGATCTCGCTCTTGTCGCCGGCGAAGTAGACCGTGGTGGTCTGGGCCAGCGTCTTCGGGTCCTGGGTGGGCAGCGAGACGGAGTTGTAGAACCAGAACACCACGCCGACCACGCCGAGCACGCACAGGAAGAACGTGGTGGTGACCAGCTTCCACGACGGCAGCCAGCGCCGGAATCCGCGCTTGCCCCATTGCGGGTAGTTGATGATCCGGTGGTACCCCTGCTTGGGCCCGGCGGGGCCGCCCCCGCGCCCTCGAGGGGCCCGGCGGCCGACCGGGGGCGCACTACTGTCCAGTGGCTCTTCCTCAGACCGGGAGAACAGGTTCAGCGCACCGGTGTTCGAAATGTAACGACCGGCGCGGCTGTCCATCATGCGGTTCTGCATGCGCCGCCCGGTGGACATCCGGTCCGGCGACTGTGCCGGATCGTCCAGCTCGTCGTACGGCGACGCGCCGTAGGCAATCGTGTGCTGATCTCTCGGGTCTCCCCCGGACGGGGTGTCATACGGGTCTGAAGGCGGGCCCATCGGACGCGAAGGGGCGCGCTCGGGCGCCCGCGAGCTGCGCGGCCGCAACGGCTCGTCGCGCTCCTGCGGGTCGCGTCGGTACGGGCTCGGGGGCTCGGGCGGGGCGACCGTGGCGGCGCTGCGGTGCTCGGCGATCGGCTCCGCGGAACGGGCCCGGCGACCATCGGCGGACGGCACCGGTTCGTAGCGCTGGTCCCGCGAGGGCTGCGGCTCGTAACGCTGGTCCCGTGAGGGCTGCGGTTCGTAGCGCTGCTCGCGCGAGGGCTGCGGCTCGTAACGCTGATCCCGCGATGACCGCGGCTCGTAGGACTGCTCGCGCGAAGGACGGGGTTCGGGGCGGGGCGGGCGCTGATCCCGGGGCGGTCGCGGGTCGCGGGCCGGCTGCTGGGGCTCCGGACGACGGCGGGGCGGCTCGCTCGGGGCGCTGCGGTCCTCGGCGGCGGGCCGACTGCTCAGACCCTGACCGTTGCCGTTGTTCGCGTTGCGGTGCCCGCCCAGGCCCTGGCGACCCTGCTGGCCGCCCAGCCGCCGGCCACCCAGGCCCTGTCCCTGCTGCGCGCCGAGACGTCGACCACCGAGACCGTTGCCCTGGCCGTTCGACTCGCCGTCCGGTTCGCCGGAGCGACCGCGCGATGGACCAGAAGGACGTTCCACAGTGCCCTTGCCTCCTGTTTCCGCACGCCGTGAGGCATTCGTCCGGTTGACGGATCGGTCCAGTGTGCGGCGGCCCCCCTCGTCTTCCCAAATCCGCCGGTGACGAGCGTACGGGGTTCGGCTGTGAGGTATGGACCCGTTCCGCGGGTTTAACACCGCGTTACCCCCGGTGCGTCAGTTGTTAACTGTGATCCACCCGGCCTTGTCCCGCGGTTCATGGCGTCGTATCGTCAGATTCGAAGTCAGATATATCGCTCCGATACATTGCTTCGATGTAACGAGGCGTCGATGCTCTGTAACGCCCCACGGTGACAGCGAGCAGGAAGAGGAGGTGCCGGCATGAGTCGTCGTAGCGACGTTCTCGAGCTGGCCGTCCTCGGTCTGCTCCAGGAGTCCGGCCTGCACGGCTACGAACTGCGCAAGCGGCTCAACGCCCTGCTCGGTCCGTTCCGGGCGCTGTCCTACGGCACCCTCTACCCGTGCCTCAAGGCGCTGCTGGCCTCCGGCTGGATCCGCGAGGCCGACCGCGCCCCGGCCGGGCCGCCGACCGGAGTCCCGGCCTCACCGCTGGGCGGCCGACGGGCCAAGATCGTCTACGAACTCACCGCCGAAGGCAAGGAGCACTTCCAGTCGCTGGTCACCCACCCCGGCCCCGCGGCCTGGGAGGACGAGCGGTTCGACGTGCACTTCGCCTTCTTCGCCAGGACGGACGCGGTCACCCGGCTGCAGATCCTGGAGGGCCGGCGTAGCCGGCTGGAAGAACGGCGCGAGGGCTACCGGCAGTCGATGCAGCGCAGCCGCGAGCGGGCCGAGCAGTACACGCTCGAACTGCAGCGGCACGGCCTGGACTCCGTGGACCGCGAGGTGCGATGGCTCTCGGAGCTGATCGACACCGAGCGGGCGAGCAACATGACCCACCCCCCAGACGACGGTGACCGGCCGCCACCCCCAGCCGCGTCCGGTCCCGATCACGATCCCCGCTAGATCCAAAGGAGAAACGCATGGGTTCCATCCGCGTTGCCATCGTCGGTGTAGGCAACTGCGCGTCCTCACTCGTGCAGGGCGTCCAGTTCTACGCCGGTGCTGACCCGCAGGGCACCGTCCCCGGCCTGATGCACGTCCAGTTCGGCGACTACCACGTGCGTGACATCGAGTTCGTCGCCGCCTTCGACGTGGACGCCAAGAAGGTCGGTTTCGACCTCGCGGATGCCATCAACTCCAGCGAGAACAACACGATCAAGATCGCCGACGTGCCGCCGACCGGCGTCACCGTGCAGCGCGGTCACACCCTCGACGGCCTGGGCAAGTACTACCGGGAGACGATCGAGGAGTCCGACGAGGAGCCGGCCGACATCGTCGCCACCCTCAAGGAGCGCAAGGTCGACGTCCTGGTCAGCTACCTGCCGGTGGGTTCGGAGGAGGCCGACAAGTTCTACGCGCAGTGCGCGATCGACGCGAACGTCGCCTTCGTCAACGCCCTGCCGGTCTTCATCGCCTCGGACCCGGAGTGGGCGCAGAAGTTCATCGACGCCGGTGTGCCGATCGTTGGTGACGACATCAAGAGCCAGGTCGGCGCGACCATCACGCACCGGGTGATGGCGAAGCTGTTCGAGGACCGCGGTGTCGTGCTGGACCGTACGTACCAGCTGAACGTCGGCGGCAACATGGACTTCAAGAACATGCTCGAGCGGGACCGCCTGGAGTCCAAGAAGATCTCCAAGACCCAGGCCGTCACCAGCAACATCGAGCACGACCTGGGCGCCCGCAACGTCCACATCGGGCCGAGCGACTACGTCCAGTGGCTGGACGACCGCAAGTGGGCGTACGTCCGCCTCGAGGGCCGCGCGTTCGGCGACGTCCCGCTGAACCTGGAGTACAAGCTCGAGGTCTGGGACTCCCCGAACTCGGCCGGTGTGATCATCGACGCGGTGCGCGCGGCGAAGATCGCCAAGGACCGCGGTCAGGGTGGCCCGGTCATCTCCGCGTCGTCGTACTTCATGAAGTCCCCGCCGGTGCAGGTGGAGGACACCCAGGCCCGCGCCAACGTGGAAGCGTTCATCCGCGGCGAGGCCTGAGCAACACCAGCAGGTTCACCGGAGCCGGGCAGCGCGCACAGCGCTGCCCGGCTTCGGGGTTTTGTGAGCCCCTGACAGAATCCGGGCCAATGAACCACGAAGGGATCGGGTGGCAACGCCCCGCCGCCGTCGACGTGGGCTACCCCGCCTCCGGCGGTGCCCGCGCGGCCCTGGTGCTGAGCGACAACCCCCGGTTCGAGCAACTCACCGCCACCCGCGTCACCTGGCTGGAAACCGTCGCTCCCTACGAACCCGGCCAGTTCTACAAACGCGAGCTCCCGGCCGTCCAGGCCGTACTCGCCGAACTCCCGGAACTGCCGGACCTGCTGCTGATCGACGGCTTCGTCGACCTCGACCCGGACGGCACCCCGGGGCTGGGCCGTCGCGTGCACCGTGAGTTCGGCTTCCCGGTCATCGGCGTGGCCAAAACGGCCTTCCGCTCAGCCCTGCACGCGCTCGAGGTGAGCCGGGGCCAGTCCACCCGCCCGCTGTACGTCACCGCCGCCGGCCTGGAGCCCAAATCCGCAGCTGACCTGGTGCGACAGCTCAGTGGTAGGCACCGGATCCCGGACGCCCTGCGAGCTGTCGATCGGCTGTCCAAAGGCCTGGATCCCGGTATGTCATTGGCCCGAAACGGGTCCTGAGGGGTCACTTGGCCAATCCCGGCCTAGTGTTAGCAGGTGCCAGGAGACAGAAGATCGTTCCTCGCGGATCTGATGGTGGTGCTGCGCGGCGGCAACTTCCGGAAGCTGTTCGCCGTGCGTCTGGTCTCCCAGGCCAGTGACGGCGCCTTCCAGGTCGGCCTGGCCAGCCTGGTCTTCTTCTCCACCGACCGGGCCACCACCCCGACCGCCGTGGCCGTCGCCGCCGTGGTCACGGTCGTCCCCTATACCCTGATCGGCCCGTTCACCGGCGTCCTGCTGGACGTCTGGCAACGTCGGCAGGTACTGCTCTTCGCCAACGCGATCCGGTCGCTGATGGTGCTCGCCGTCGCCACGATGATCTTCACCATCGGCGTCGGGCCGCCGGTCTACGTGAGCGCGCTGGCCTGTCTCTCGATGAACCGGTTCTTCCTGGCCGGCCTCGGCGCCTCACTGCCCCACGTGGTCCCCAAGCACGAACTGGTGATGGCCAACGCGGTCTCCCCCACCTGCGGCACGGTGGCCACGATGACCGGCGGCGGGATCGGCTTCGGGCTGCGTACCCTGCTCGGCCCGGGTGACGGCACCGACGCCACCATCGTGGTGATCGCCGCGCTGGGCTACGCCGCCGCCTCGCTGCTGGCCATCCGGATCCCCCGCACCCTGCTCGGCCCGGACGAGAGCGCACCCCTGAACCTGCTCTCGTTCGGCTCGGTGGCCCGGGACGTGGTCCGCGACCTCCGGGCGGGCGCCCAGCACGTGCGCCGGCGGCGAACGGTGGCCAACGCCCTGGGCGTGATCGGCCTGCACCGGATCGGCTACGGCATCATGACGATCACCGTGATGCTGTTGTGCCGCAACTACTTCAGCAATCCGGACAACCCCGACGCCGGGGTGACCCTGCTGGCCCAGGCCGTCGGCGCGCTCGGCGTGGGGGTGGCGGTGGCCGCCTTCGTCACGCCACTGGTGGCCGCCCGGATCGGCGCCTGGCGCTGGATCGGGGTCTGCCTGGGGATCGCCGCGATGGTCCAGGCGCTGTTCGTCGCGGACGCCGCCCGCTGGCTGCTCTACTTCGGCTGCTTCGTCTTCGGGGTGACCGGGCAGAGCATCAAGATCTGCGTCGACTCGATCGTCCAGGGCGACGTGGACGACTCGTTCCGGGGCCGGGTCTTCGGCTTCTACGACGTCGTCTTCAACGTCGCTCTGGTGTCCGCGGCCGGCCTGTCCATCATGCTGCTGCCGGAGGACGGGTA
This sequence comes from Kineosporia aurantiaca JCM 3230, assembly GCA_000719025.1. Taxonomy (GTDB): domain Bacteria; phylum Actinomycetota; class Actinomycetes; order Actinomycetales; family Kineosporiaceae; genus Kineosporia; species Kineosporia aurantiaca. The sequence goes on along the minus strand of JODP01000003.1, from coordinate 331,859 downwards.
CTCGCAGATGGTGTTCATGGACGTGGGCCTGCTGTTCGCACTGGCCGCCGTCGCCTACACCTACCGCGAGCACCGGCAGCGGGCCGCCGAGGCGCAGCGCCTGCACGAATGCGAGAGCGGGAGCCCGGAAACCCGGACTCCCGCTCACCAGCAGAACGCTGCGGAGTGACGAACTCCTAGAGGCTCAGCCCTCGACCTCGAACACGAAGCCGGTCTCGCCACCGAGGTCCACCCGGCAGCCCGGGGTGATCACGGTGGGCACGCCCGGGTCGATCGCCTGCGGGGACTCGCCCGGCAGGGTCAGCGCCGTGCCGTTCATCGCCCCCAGGTCGGTCAGCAGGACGTCCCAGCCCGACGGCCGGATCTCGGCGTGGGTGCGGGAGACCTGGCCGGTCGAGCTGGCCACCGCGTGCAGGAACGGCGCCTCCGGGTCGGCCGAGTTGGCCTGGGCCTTCGGGTCGCGGCCGAGCACGATCGGCCGGTCCACCTCGATCCGGTCGCCGTTGTCGAAGACCAGCACCCCCAGCGGCGGGCGGGCGACCAGGATCGGCGCCTGCGGCGGGACGGTCAGGCCACAGACCCGGCACTCGGAACGGTCGGGCGAGGTGACGTGCCCGGCGTCGCACCAGACTCCGAGCAGCCGCGGGGGCTCCCGCTGGCTGTCGACGTCCTGGTCGGCCGACTCCGGCTGCTCCTCGTCGGTGGCCGGGACCGCGTCGTCGGTGAGCGCGCCTTCCGGCTCGCCCTCCGCGTCGCCCTCGGTACCGGGACGGAAGGCTCCGGGCATCGCCGGCGGACCGCCGAAGGCCGGGGCCTGGCCGTTGAACCCGGACCCGTTGAAGCCACCGCTCGGCGGACCCCAGGGGTTGTCGTCCGGGCCGCTCTGCCAGCCGTTGGACTCGCTCTGCGGCTCGTCCTCCGGCTCGTCGTCCGGGCGGTTACGGGTGCCCCGGAAGAAGGCCGGCGGCAGGTCGACCCGCGAGACCTCGGAGGCGGACTCCTCGTCCGTCGCCGGGCTCGGCGAACCGAACGCGTTCGGCGCCTCGTAGGAGCTGGCCGGCTCGAACGGGGCCGGCGGCTCGTAGGCGCTGGGCGCCTCGAAGGGCGCCGGCGGCTCGAAGATCGAGGCCCCGCCCTGCGGCGCCCGGTCGGCCGGGTTGCCGAGCATCCGGGAACCGTTCACCGGCGAGTTCGGGGCCGGCGGCGGCACCTGGTGCTCCGGGCGCAGCGAGCGACCGCGCACCCGCAGGGGCAGGTCGCCGATGGACGGCGCCGGGGGCTCGGGCGACGACTCGGGTTCCGGGGCGGAGAAGGCGCTGGGGGCCGGCTCCGGAGAGGAGAAGGCACTCGGCGTCGGCTCCGGAGCGGAGAACGCACTGGGAGCGGGTTCCGGGGAGGAGTTCCACGACGGGGTGGAGACCGGCGGCTCGGGGGCCGACGGCTCGGACCGGTACGCCGAGAACGGCTCCGCGTCGTCCGCGGCGGGCGGCCAGCCGGCCGGGACGCCACCGGGCCGCGGCTTGGGCGGGATGCCCGGGCCGTGCCCGTTGAGGCCGGAGATGTCGATGCTGCCGGACTCGGGGTTCGGCAGGTCGGCCGGCGACGGGCCACTCGGCGCGTCCTCGGTGAGCAGGTCGTCGAAGTCGAACGACCGGGCCTGCTCGCCCTCGGGGGCCGGCTGGGCCGACTCCTCGACGTCGAGCAGCTCGCCCGGGTCGTCGGAGCCGCGCTGCTCGAAGAACGAGCTCGGCGTCGAGCCACTACCGGTACCGGTACCACTGGACCCGGAACCGGAGGACGGCTGCGGGCTGCTGGTGGACGGGGAGTCGAGCACGGACGGCACGTGGCCGTTGACCTCGCGCTGGAAGCCACCGGTGCGGGACGGGGAGGAGCTCCAGCCCTGACGGGCCTCGGCCGGGGCGCCGGAGTAGGCCGGGGTGCGGGGCTCGCCCTCAGTCAGGTCGACGACCTTGCGGTCGGAGGCACCGGAGCCGGCCAGGCTGAGCGCGGCGGAGTCGTCCGGGGCCGGGGCGGCCTCGAGGGCCGCGACCGGGACGGCCTCGGCGGGCGCCTCGGTGATCGCCGCCGGAGCATCGCTGTCCGCGGTGATCAGGGTGTTCAGGGCCAGGCCGGAAACCAGCACGACCCCGGTGGCCACGGTGAACGGCAGCTCGGAGCTGGTCTCCACGTCGCCGACCAGGACCCGCCGCGAGCCCGAGATCAGGCCCTCCAGCCAGGTGGTGGCGCCCGTGGCGTCCAGCCGGACCGGTTCCCCGGCCCGTTCGAAGCACACCGGAACGCTCCCCCGGACGAGGGCGCGCACGGCGTCCACCTCGACCCGGACGATCGCGAAGCTGGGTGCGGTGCGGATGCCGCGCCGGACCAGCACGTCGAGGATCTCGTCGACGGGTGCGTCGTCGAGGGCCAGCTCCCACAACGGACCGGCCAGAGACCAGTCCGTCGGCGCGTCCACGACGAGCACAGTTCTCGGCGCGACCACGGCAAGGAGTTGCCCTGCGGCATAGGCGATCCCGCTTTGCACGATGACTCCTCCCCTTACTAGTAACGACTTCGTCGCTCTGCGTTGCGTATTACCTCGTCCAACGGGTTGCGGCCGATGCCGCCTCAAGTGTCCGAGGCTCCGCAACTCTAGAGTCCAGCGGGCCCGGAGGCCAACGGCAAGGCTGAAGAAAAACGACCAGGCTTACCCCATCGGGTGTATCCATCACCCTTTGACGCGCCGTGACACAGGCCAATTGTTGCGAATGAACGCACCGCCCACCGTAAAACCGACCGGTAACCCACCGTGACCACCGCTTCGGTTCCAGTGCTGCGGACCCCCGTCCGACGTCCACCATGCGGACACTCTTGGCTCCGCATCGCCTCCATAGTCCACGAACGGGGGCACTTGCGCGCCCCGTCGCGGCAATCCCATACCTAACGATTAGGCGGAACCGGGGGTTTCCCCGCCCGAAGAGGCACCGACGTCCCCCGAAGCCGCCTGCTCCCGCGCCCACCAGGCCAGAAGCTCGGCCCGGGCCTCGTCCGGGCCGATCCGGCCCCGGTCCAGACGCAGCTCCCGGAGGAACTGCCAGGCCCGGCCGACGTCCCGGCCGGCCGGGATCCCCAGGATCTCCATGATCTGGTTCCCGTCCAGGTCCGGGCGCACCGCGTCGAGCTCCTCCCGCTCGCGCAGCTGGGCGATCCGCAGTTCCAGGTCGTCGTAGGCCGAGGCCAGCCGGGCGGCCTTGCGCTTGTTCCGGGTGGTGCAGTCGGACCGGGTGAGCTTGTGCAGCCGGTCCAGCAGCGGCCCGGCGTCGGTGACGTACCGGCGCACCGCCGAATCGGTCCAGGCCCCGTCGCCGTACCCGTGGAACCGCAGATGCAGCTGGACCAGCCGGGAGACCTGCTGGGTGGTGTCCTTGTCAAACCGCAGCGCGCGCATCCGCCGGGTGGTGAGCTTGGCCCCCTCCATCTCGTGGTGGTGGAAGGAGACCCCGCCCCCGGCCTCGAACCGGCGGGTGGCCGGCTTGCCGATGTCGTGCAGGATCGCGGCCAGCCGCAGCACCAGGTCCGGGCCCGGCACCGGCCCGTCCGGCCCGTCCTCCAGTGCGATCGCCTGCTCCAGCACGATCAGCGAGTGCTCGTAGACATCCTTGTGCCGGTGGTGCTCGTCAATCTCCAGCTTCAGGGCCGGCAGCTCGGGCAGCACCCGCTCGGCCAGGCCGGTGGAGACCAGCAGTTCCAGGCCCGGGCGCGGATCGGGGGCGAGCAGCAGCTTCTCCAGCTCCACCCGGACCCGCTCGGCCGAGACGATGGAGATCCGGTCGGCCATCGCGGTCATCGCCGCCACCGCCTCCGGCGCCACGGTGAAACCGAGCTGCGCGGCGAACCGGGCCGCGCGCATCATCCGCAGCGGGTCGTCGCCGAACGAGACCTCCGGAGCCCCCGGCGTGCGCAGCGTGCGGGTGGCCAGGTCGGCCAGACCGCCGTACGGGTCGACGAAGTTCAGCGCGGGCAGTTCCAGGGCCATCGCGTTGACGGTGAAGTCCCTGCGCAACAGGTCGGCCTCAAGGGTGTCGCCGAACGCCACCTCGGGTTTGCGCGACTCGTGCCGGTAGACGTCCGCCCGGTAGGTGGTGACCTCGACCACGTGATCGCCCTTGCGGGCGCCGATCGTGCCGAACGCCTTGCCGATCTCCCAGTGCGCGTCGGCCCAGCCGCTGAGCAGGCGGATCGTCTCGTCGGGACGGGCGTCGGTGGTGAAGTCGAGGTCCGGGCTGTCCCGGCCGAGCAGGGCGTCCCGCACCGGTCCACCCACCAGAGCGAGCCGGTGACCGGCGGCGGCGAAGACCGCGCCGAGGTCGGCGAGCAGGGGCTGCAGCGGTACCAGACGGGCGGCGGCCGCCCGTCGGGCGTCGGTCGCGTGGTCGGAGGGGGTCTGTGGCACGAGCCCCAAGCGTGCCAGATGGGTGCGCCAGGGTAGTTACAGTGACGGCATGCCCCGACCCTCACGGCCCCCGCACGGGTCGCGCCGGTCGCTGCCGACTGTGGAGGAGACCTCGGCCGGCGGCCTGGTCGTCGACCGCTCCGGGCCGGCTCCCTGCGGAGCCGTCATCGCCCGGCTGAACCGGGCCGGGCGGGTCGAGTGGTGCCTGCCCAAGGGGCATCTCGAGCTGGACGAGACGCCGGAACAGGCGGCGGTCCGGGAGATCGAGGAGGAGACCGGGATCCAGGGCCGGATCGTTCACGGTCTGGGCACGATCGACTACTGGTTCTCGGTCGAGGGCAAGCGGGTCCACAAGCACGTGCATCATTACCTGCTACTGGCCACCGGAGGTCAGTTGAGCACCGAGGGCGATCCGGACCACGAGGCGATCGACGTGGCCTGGGTACCCATGGGTGAACTGGACGAACGACTGGCGTTCCCGAACGAACGCCGGATAGCCCGTGAGGCGAGCGTGCGACTGCTGGATTCGGCTTGAGGTACCTGGCGAGACTGCGCCCGGGACTCGGCGCCGCGGTTATCGGTGTGGCTCTACTGCTGGGAACGGTCGGCCCTGCGGCCGGCCCGGCCCAGGTGGCGGGGGCGAGCCCGAACAGACCCGTGGCGGCCGTGAGTTCCTCGACGGCCACGGTTGAGAACGCCAAGAAGGGCAAGGGCCTGCAGCTGACGCTGGACCGGGTGACCCCGAGCGCGCTCACCGCGCAGGACCAGCTGGTGGTCAACGGCGCGGTCCGGAACCCGGGCACCAAGATGGTGAAGAACCTCACGATCTCGCTGCGGTTCGGGTACACGGCGCTGAGCGGCAAGTCCGGGGTGAGCGACTGGGTGGATCACGGTGATCTGTCGACCACCGTCACCACGCTGGACACGGTCACCCTGAAGAACGTGCCGGCCAAGGGGGTGACCACCTTCAGCCTGACCGTGGCGCCCGGCGGGATCGGTCTGTCCAGTTACAGCAGCTCGTTCGGTCCGCGGCCGTTCGCCCTGGTTGCCACCTCGGCCGCACAGAAGCAGCTGGACGTCCTGCGGTCCACGTTGGTCTGGGCGCCCAAGGGCAGCGAGCAGAAGGTCGGGCTGACTCTGCTCGCCCCTCTGACCTCGGCGGTTCCCTCCAGCACGGCCGGCCTGCCGACCGAGGAGGCGGCTTCCGAGCTCCTGCCCGAATCGCGGCTGTCGCATGTGCTGAACGCCACCTCGGACAAGGCGATCGGCTGGGCGATCGATCCGGCCCTACTGGCCGCGGCCAAGTCCCTGAAGGACGGCGGGATCAGCGAGGACACCGACGAGTCGGCCGATCCGACACCGACCGCGAAGGCCGGCACGCCGTCGGCCAAGACCGGCCCGACGCCCGCCAAGACCCCTTCGACGAGCGAACTCGGCGTCAACGACCAGGCGGCCGCGACGGCCGGCACCTCATTCCTGAACCGGATCACCAGCGGCCGCCCAAACCGCTCGGTGATCAGCCTGTCCTATGCCGACGCCGACCTGAACTCGCTGCTCAAGGGCGGTCTCAGCACCGATCTGCTGCGGCAGTCCGACCAGCTCGGCCAGGCGATCGAGAAGGAGACCCTGGGCGAGGCGCTGCCCTGGACAACCGCCTGGCCGGCCGACGGGGTGATCTCGAACGACGCGATCGAGGGCCTGGCCCAGACCGGTCACCACGCGGTCATCCTCTCCGACGCCCAGCAGGTGCCGGACCCGGAGCTGGACTACACCCCGAGCGGGACGAGCACCCTGCGCCGCAAGACCTCCACGCTCACCGGGCTGCTGTACGACCAGGACCTGTCCGACCTGTTCGCCGAGGCGGGCAAGGACCCGGGCGCGCAGACCACCCAGACCATGCTGGCCGAACTCGCCGCGATCAGCGCCGAGGCCGCCCCCGGGGACGGGACCCGGCAGGTGCTGGCCGTCGCGCCGCGCAACTGGGACCCGCAGCCGGGCGGGGTGCAGGCCCTCACCAGCGCTCTTCAGCAATCTTCATGGGTGCAGCTGAGCCGCCTGAAGAAGCTCACCAAGACCGACAGCGTGGACCGCAAGCGGCACGCCTACGGCGCCCGGGCCGAGGCGCGGGAACTGCCGACCGGCAACCTGAGCAATGCCCTGGCGATGGACCGGGACCTCGACAACGTCGCGCCCGCCCTGATCGACAACCAGGACGTGGTGCGCCGGCTGCAGCAGCGGATCGCCTCGCTGCTGTCCTCCGCCTGGCGCTCGGACCTGGATGCCCAGGCCCAGGCGCGCCGGTCGGTGATGGACGACGTGGACGCCCTGGCCGGTGGGGTGCAGTTGCTGGTCGGAGCGGACACCAAGACGTTCACTGCCCGCTCCGCGGCGATCCCGGTCACGGTGGACAACAAGACCGATTACGCGGTGCGGGTCTCGGTCAGCTTCCGACCCGAATCCGGGCAGCTGAAGATCGACCGGCAGCCCGCCGCGGTGACCATCGCGGCCCACCATCGGCAGTCGTTCCTGGTCGAGGCCCGGGCGATCGCCACCGGCAACGTGATGGTCGAGACCAAGCTGCTGACCGGTGAGGGCGCGGCCCGGCGGGTGCTCGGCGACCCGCAGACGTTCGAGGTCCGGGTGCGGCCGAACTGGGAGAGCTGGGGGATGATCGGGATGGCCGTCATCCTCGGTTTCCTGCTGCTGATCGGCCTGCTTCGCAGCTTCCGGCGTAACCGCAAGCGGCCCAAGGTGCCACTGAACACGGTGCCGGACGTGGACGACGAGGCCACCCGGGCGGCCCGGAAGTCGGCGGCCCGCGAGGCCCTGGAACGACAGGCCATCACCACGCCGATCCTGCGCGGTGGTGAGGGCGAAGAGAGCAACGGAACGGGCGATGTGACAGACCGGGCTTCGGGTGGCGCGACGAACGGAAGTCCACAAGGCTCGAGTCCGGAGGGCGACCCCCGTCGCCCGTCCGGGGTGGAGCCGGCTGGGCCTGCCTCCGGGGATCCGGGAGGTTCCCGGGGTATGCATGACCAGCAGTCCGGTTCGGTGTCGACGATGGCCGCGAAGGGAGCGGAGCGTCGTCACCCGACGTTGCCGAAGGAGAACAGGTGAGTGGGTGGCGGTCGGACGACGCCACACCTGCGCCCGTAGACCCGGAACGGCCGCGGCGGCCCCGGAGTTCTGACCGGCACGACGAGCAGTACCCCGGGCCCGAGCCCGATCAGCAGGACCCGTACGTCGAGGACCCGTACGCGGCGCAACGAGAGGCCGAGTACGTGGCACAGCACGAGGACCAACTGCGTGGGCAGGACGAGGGGCCTCCGGAAGCCTGGTGGAACCTGCCGCCGGAGGAATCGGCGCGCGCCAACCACTCCTATGCCCACGACCAGCCCTACGACCAGCTGTACGACGAGACCCCGGACCCGGGGTACGACGAGCGGCAGGGGTACGAGCAGTACGAGGCCCAGCAGGCGGAACCGGTGGCTCCCGCGGAGCCCACGCGGCCGATGCGGCAGGACGGTCGGCGTTCCCGACGGCGATCGGTAGCACCGGACGAACCGACGGTGCGCGCCTGGCCCGTCGCGCCGGACGAACCGACCGTGCGCGCCCGGCCCTACCGACCGGAGCAGGCGCGCTACTCCGACGAGCACTCCGGTGAGCACACCCCCGCTCCACTTCCAACCGGCTCCGGCCAGGGTGGCTATGGCGAGTACGGGTCCGGTCCGCGTGATGAAGGACGTCCGTACGACCAGACCCGTGACCGGGAGCCGGGTCCGGACGAGCCGTACTTCCATCCGATCGACCCAGAAACCCCGCATCCCAGACCCTCGACCCGCCGAGGCTGGCGCGCGCCGCCGCCCGCAACCCCGACCAGCAGTCCCTACGACCTGTCCGGCCTCGACCCCGCCGAGCTGACCGGTTCGCTCAGCCTGCTCGGGCTCGAGGGCCCGGCGGTTCAGACCGACTTCACCCAGCCGATCGAGCCGATCCGGGCGCCGATCGCCCGCGCTCCACGGCGGCCGATGCCGCCGGTCGCGCCACCGAAGCGCCCGCGTGGCCCGAACCGGGGTTATCCGGAGGTCGAGCCCGAGGTCGAGGTCGAGCCCCGGCTCGAGCCCGAACGGGTCGAGACCGAGGAGGAGAAACGCACCTCCTCGCTGCTCGGCAGCAGCGCGCTGATGGCAGCGGGTACAGCCGTCTCCCGCATCCTCGGATTCGTCCGGGCCGCCGTTCTGGTCGCCGCCGTGGCCCCGGGTGGCGGTGGGGCGACCGACGCCTTCTCGGTCGCCAACGTCATGCCGAACGCCCTCTACATCCTCCTGGCCGGCGGTGTGCTGAACGCCGTGCTGGTGCCGCAGATCGCCAAGGCGGCCCGGCAGAAGGACGGTGGCGAGGACTACATCAACCGCCTGCTCACGGCGGCCCTGGGAATCCTGGCCGTGATCACGGTGGTGGTGATCTTCGCCGCCCCCCTGCTGGTCAAGGTCTACGGCTCCCAGGAGTGGAGCCCGGCCCTGGTCAACCTGGCCACGGCGTTCTCGTTCTGGTGTCTGCCCCAGGTCTTCTTCTACGGCCTTTACACGCTGGTCGGCCAGGTGCTGAACGCCCGCGGGCGGTTCGGCGCCTACATGTGGGCGCCCGTGGTCAACAACATCGTGTCGATCATCGGCCTGATCGCCTTCGTGATCATCTACGGCAAGGGCACCCAGCCGGTCGACACCTGGGACTCGACCAAGATCATGCTGCTGGCCGGCAGCCAGACCATCGGCGTGGCGACCCAGGCGATCATCCTGGTCCCGGTGCTCGGCCGGGCCGGCATCCACTTCCGGCCGAAGTTCGGGCTGCGCGGGGTGGGTCTGTCCTCAGCCAGCCGGGTGGCCGGCTGGACCTTCGCCGCGGTGATCGTCCAGCAGGTCGCGTTCGTGGTGATCTCCAAGGTCACCACCACCGCGACCGAGCTGCTGCGGGACCGGCCGGACGCAAAAATCCAGACCGGTAAGACGATCTACGACAACGCCCAGCTGCTGTTCGTGCTGCCGCACTCGCTGGTCGCCGTCTCCCTGGTCACCGCCCTGTTCACGCGGATGGCGAACGCCGCGGCGGAGCACCGGATCCGGGACGTCCGGGCGGACCTGTCGCTTGGGTTGCGGCTGACCGGGCTGGCCACCGTGGTGTCCACCGCGGCGGTCCTGGCCCTGGGGCCGGAGATCACCGCTTCGATGTTCCCGGGCAACAACCGGGCCACCACCAACGGCATCGCCTACGTGGTGATGGCGATGGCCGTGGGCATGATCCCCTACAGCGCGCAGTACCTGTTCGCACGGGTGTTCTACGCCTTCGAGGACGCCAAGACCCCGTTCTTCATCCAGATCGCCTCCAGCGGCACCTGGGCCACCGGCAACCTGATCTCGCTGGTCGTGCTGAAGGACAAGGCGCCCGAGTTCATCGTGATCGGGGTCGGCCTCGCAATGGCCGCCTCCAACTTCGTCGGTGCCTTCCTGTCGTACTCGATCCTGAGACGGCGGTTCGGCGACCTGGACGGGCACCAGGTGATGCGGGCCTACGTCGAGATGTTCGTGGTGGCCGGGATCGGCGGAGTGATCGCCTGGCTGCTGGCCCAGTCCAGCCACGCGTTCCTCGGCGACAGCTGGGTCGCCTGCATCATCGCCACCATCGTCGGCGGCCTCACCCTGCTCACGATCTACGTCGCCGGACTGCGCCAACTCGGAGTCTCCGAGGTCGAGGACGTACTCGGCCCGCTGCTGCGCCGGCTGCCGTCCTCGCCCCCGCAGACCGCCCGGCACTCCACCCGCTGAGTCACCGGCCCGAAAGCCCGTTCCCGCCCCGGGAGCGGGCTTTCGGGGTGACGCTGCGTGCGCCGAGGTCTCCCCCGGTCACGCCCAACGGGGCAAACCCAGCGAACGCCACGTGATGTGCACGACATCTCGTTCCGGGCCTGTGGGAGAACTACGATGGAATACGGATCCGTCCGGAGATTCGCCGCACTCCCCGCAGCGAAGCCGGTTCGGGACCCGTCTGACATCTGCGGAACGTGCTGCCCTCGGGCTGGAAGGAGCGCACGGGCTTGTCCAACTCCACTCGGAGCACGGGCTCGGTCCTGGCCGGCCGTTACCGGCTCGAGGATCGGTACCACGCCAACACCGACTCATCGGTCTGGCGGGCCGCCGATCTCACGCTCGACCGCGCGGTCACCGTCCGGGTGATGCGCCCGGGCCACCCGTACTCGGCCGACGTCGCCGACGCCGCCCGCCGGGTCGCCCTGATCGACGACCCGCGCCTGGTCCGGGTGCTCGACGTCGGCACCGACGGCGACATCACCTTCGTCGTCACCACCCACGTCGACGGCGACTCGGTGGCCACGCTGATCGAGCGCGCTCCGCTGGATCCGATGGTGGTGCGGCGGATCGTCGGCGAGGTGGCCCAGGGTCTGCGCGGAGCCGCTGCCCGCGGACTGCACCACCTTCGGCTCACCCCCCGCTCAGTGATCATCACCTACGACAACACGATCAAGATCGCCGGGGTCGCGGTCGAGGCGGCCGCCGCCGGGCTGGACCCGACCGTCACCGCCACCGCCAACCGGACCGACGCGCTCGGCCTGATCGGCCTGCTGTACGCCGGGCTGACCGGCCGCTGGCCGCTCGGGGACCCGGGTTTCGCGCCCGCCCCGCGCACCCAGGCCGGCGGCCCGATCGCTCCCGCCGAACTGGTGCCGGACATCCCGGGCGAGCTGAACCGGCTGTGCATGCTCACCCTGGGGCCGCTGGACAGCGGCCCGCACTCGCCGGCCGAAGTGGTCGGCATGCTCTCGCCGTGGCCGAGCGCCGACGAGGCCCCGCTGCGCTCGGCCTCCCGGCCGCGGGACCCGGCCACCCCGGCGACGCCGAACCCGGCCCTGGTGATGCGCGGCCGTTCGCAGCTCGGCCACACCCCGGCGAGCGGCGTGCGGCCGGCTGCCCCGGCTGCCTCGAGTACGCCTGCGCGGCGTCCGTTCCCCGCCGATCCCTCCTTCGATCCGGACCGCACGGTGGCCGCCTGGTCCCCCATCGGCGAGACCGCTCCGGACCCGGACGTGACCCGGCCGCCGAGCGCGGCCCCCCAGTACAGCCAGTACGACCAGGCCAACCAGTACGACCAGGCCAGCCGGCCCGGCCCGTCCGGCCCGGCTGCGGGTGGTAGTGCCCCCGGCCTCGCCCCGCCACCGTCGGCCGGCCGTTCGGCGCCGCGCCCGAGTGCCTGGCCGAGTTCTCCGGACCGATCGGGTCCCGGCCGTCCCCAGCGTCCCCAGTCGTCGGAGGCAACCCGCCCGGCGCCCCCCGAGACGGGCGGTCGCCCGCCCCGCCGGACCGCCTCGCTGTTCCCGACGCCCAGCGTGGCGATGACCGGTTCCATGCCGTTGCCGCCCCGCGTCCGCACCAACGAGCGTACGGACGCGCTGTTCGGCGAACCGGATCCGGACGCAAGCCCCAAGGCTCTACCGGCCGCCCCTCAACCCCAGGCGCCCCCAAACCAGATTCAGCCGGATCAGCGACCTTCCAGCCGAAAATCGGCCCCACCGCTGGAGCCCGCCCCCAGCCCTCGGCTGCAGGCCACTCCGACCCCGCGGGAGACCCAGCCCCCGTTCGGTGCTCCCGCCCCGGCCGCCCGCCCGCAGCGTCCCCAGCGCAACCCCGCCGCGCCGAAGCGACCGGAAGAAGCCTCGCCGAGCGAATCCGAGGGCCGGCCCGTTCGGCGCACGGCCTCGATCTTTCCCACGCCCAGCGTGGCGATGACCGGTTCGATGCCACTGCCGCCCCGGACCCGCAGCCGCGGGCGCACCGAGGCCCTGTTCGGCGACGTGGAACCGGCGATAGACACGCAGATGACGCCGATGCCGGTGCAGGCCGTGCAGGAGGCCGCTCGCCAGGCCGCCCGGGAGGCCTCTCAGCAGGCCCTGGAGCAAGCCCGGCAGCCGGCTCGGTTCGCCCAGCCGCCGCGCACCCTGGGGTCGGCGAATCCGCTGGACAGCGGCCCGATTCCGACCGCCGCAGCGGCCCGCACGGCTGCCGGGATGCGGGCCGGCCGACCGGCTTCCCGGCCGATCGACGACCCGCAGATCAGTTCGCCGAGCGGTTCGGGCAACCCGGGCGGCTGGAACACCGACAGCACCGGCCCGGGGGCCGCGCCGTCCCTGTTCGCCCCCATGCAAACGTCCTTCGAACCGGCCGGAAACCCCGCCCGAAACGTCTTCGGCGGCGGTCCCGGGGGCGACGCGCCCGGTGCTGGAGTGGCGCCCGCGGACGAGGCGGGACAGCATGCCGGAATGGGTTCCGAGCGAGCTGCCGGTCCGGGTCGACACCGAGGTTCGGTCGGAGGCCGCGAGCCGGGCGCTCCGCTGCCCTGGCACGAGGGGTGGGCCAGCAATCCGCAGTCCCTCCAGCCGCCGTCCCCGATGGAGTCCAGCGGTCCGTTCCCGATCGTCATCCCGCCGGACGCCCCGCCGAAAGGCCAGTCCCGCAAGGTGCTCTTCGGCATCCTGCTGGTCTTCCTGGTGCTGCTGCTGGTCGCCGCCTGGTCGCTGCGCGGCCTGGTGACCGGGTCGGGTGACGACGACTCGGTGTCGCTGCGCGAGCAGGGCCCGGTGATCACCACGGCCCCGGTCGCGGCCGAGACATCGGTCCCCGGTGAGACGGCGGGGGCCAGCCTGGCCCCGGCGCCGACCGCCACCCCCAGCGCCACGCCCACCGAGAAGGCTGTTCCGGTCGAGATCAAGAGCGCCACCGCGATCGACCCGCAGGGCGACGGGGAGGAGAACTCGGAGGACGCTCCGCTCGCCGTGGACGGTAAGAAGAGCACCAGCTGGGGATCCAAGACGTACACGACGGCCAACTTCGGGCAACTGAAGAAAGGCCTGGGGCTGGCGATCGAGTTGAGGCGTTCCGCGGCGGTAAGCTCCGCTCAGATCGATGTCGCCGGAACGGGTGGCCGCGTCCAGGTGCGCACCGCCGAGAAGCCCGAGTACGAGGGATCCACCTCGCTCGGCTCCGGCTCGTTCGAGGACGGCAAGGTCACCGTGGACGCCAAGGGCGACGTCGACGCGACGAAGTACGTCATTGTCTGGTTCACCGAGCTTCCCTCCGTCGAGGGCAAGTACCGGCTGGAAGTCTCCGAGGTGCGGTTGACGTGAGTGACGCCGGCGAGGTCGACGACCGTCGTCTGATCGCCGCTCACCTCACCGGCGACCCGGACGCGTTCTCCCTGATCGTCCGGCGCCACGCCGACCGGCTCTGGGCCGTGGCTCTGCGCACCACTGGTGATCCGGATGAGGCGGCGGACGCGGTGCAGGACGCGATGGTGTCGGCTCTGCGCTACGCCGACCACTACCGGGGTGACGCGGCGGTCAGCACCTGGCTGCACCGGATCGTGGTGAACGCCTCGCTGGACCGGTTGCGCCGGCGGGCGGCCCGGCCGAGCGTGCCCCTGGGCGAGCGCGACGTGATGGCGAACGGCGACGAGCACGCGGCCACGCTGGCCCGGCTGGACGTCCAGGCGGCCCTGGCCAAGCTGCCCGAGGCCCAGCGGGTGGCCCTGGTGCTGGTCGACCTGGAGGACATCCCGGTCGCCGAGGTAGCTCAGATGCTCGGCGTGGCGGAGGGCACCGTGAAGTCCCGCTGCTCCCGCGCCCGGGTGGCCCTGGGTCAGTTGCTGCGCGCTCCCGGGGCCGGCCCGGCCCCGGCGCCGGCCGCCGGCCCGGACCGGCGGTCCGGGCGCAGTGGCACAGCAACACCAGGTTTCATTGGTGACGCGCGGCCCAGCCCCTACCGCAACGATCCGTACGACAACGAACCGGACCGTGGGACAGGGAACCCGAACCGGGGCGGCCGCGTCAGATCGGAGGAGCCACCCCCCCGAGGACACAGCCGAGCAGGAGAAGGTTGGTGAGTATGCCCGCGCATCCGGAGGACGAGCTTCTCGCCGACCTCGCGGCCGACGTGCTGCCGATAGACGTGGCCCGCCAGGTCGAGGCGCACGTAATCAGCTGCGCCCGCTGTTCCCAGGTGCTGTCCAGCGCCGAGAGCATCAGTGCGCTGATCCGCCAGGCGCCCCCCGAGACCATGCCCCCGCAGGTCCGGGCCCGGCTCGAGCAGGCTCTGACCGCGGTCCAGCAGGGCCGCGAGCCGCAGCCGATGCCCCGCCGGTCGGCCGGCCCGATGGGAGCAGCCGGCCTGCCCGGCGCCGTCGGGGTGCCCGGTTCGGCCCCGCTGGCCAACGCCCCACTGCGTCGCGGCGGCGCCCGCACCGGACCCCAGCCGCAGAAGCCGCAGCAGCAGAACGCCCGGCCCCAGAACCCGCAGCAGCCGCACAACCCGCAGCCGGCTCAGCACCCCAGCCAGCCGCTGCGGACGAACCGGCCCAGCCAAACCGGCCACCAGCGTCCTCAAGTACCCCCGCGTGCCCAACCCCCGGCCCAACCCCCGGCCCGGCCGCAGAACCCGGTCCAGCCCGAACGCCCGGCGGCCGCGCAGGCGCACCGCCCGGCCGAGCTGCAGGGCAAGGGCACCCCGCCCGCCCCGAACACGTCCTCGTACACCGTGCGCCCGCTGCAGCCCAAGCGCGACGGCAGCGCCTTCCCGGCCGGCGACCCGACCACACTGCAGCCGCCGGTCCGCGACGAGGGGCCGGATCCGGAGCTGACCCAGCCGGTACGCAAGCGCCGCTCCCGGTCTACTACCCCGCCCCCCGAGACGTCGGGCATGACCACTCTGATGCGACCGGTCCGCGACCGGCCGCCGGGCAAGCTGACCCGGATGGATTCGACCCAGACGGTCCGGGTCCGGCGTCAGGCGCTGGAGGAGCAGAAGGCCGACGAGCCGTCCCGCTGGCCCCGGATCTCCCCGCAGATCGCGGCCGCCGTCGTCCTGGTGATGGCCCTGGCCGGCGGAGTGGTCTTCTGGCAGGTCCGCGGCGGTGGCGGTTCCACGGCCGACAGCGGGAGCGCCGCCTCCAGTGCGTCCGCGCCGGTGCTGACCACCGTCGAGGAGAGCGGCACCAAGTACAAGAAGTCCACGCTCAAGAACCAGGTCGACACGCTGATCAGCAACCGGAACCAGGCCTTTTCGGCCCCGGCCGCCAGCAAGGCCGCCGGCGGTGCCACGGAGGGCACGCTCTCGGCGCAGGACAAGGGTCAGACGACCAAGAGCGCCCAGTCGGCCGCCGGTGCCTCCGGGAACCAGGATGCCGAGCTCCTGACCTCGCCGAAGGCGCTGCAGGCGTGCCTGAAGGAGATCGGTCAGGCGGATCAGCAACCGGTCGCCGTCGACCTGGCCACCTACGAGGGCCGGGAGGCCGCTCTGCTGGTCCTGCCCGGCACCAACGGCGGGTACGACGTGTGGATCGTCGCCCGGACCTGTCAACCTGGGAACGACGGCACCGTCGCCGTGGTCGAAGTGGCCTCCTGAGGCGCCTCTGACCAGGGGGTTCAGCGGAGCCTGCGGGCGCGCCGGAGCGGGAACACCAGAGCCGGCCGAACGGTTCTACAGCGAGCAGGCACTAGTCCGTGCAGTGAACGGAGTTGGAGAAGACGTGAGCGACGTCAGGAACGTCATCATCATCGGTTCGGGACCGGCCGGATACACCGCGGCTCTTTACGCGGCCCGCGCGAGCCTGAAGCCTCTGGTCTTCGAAGGCTCCGTGACCTCCGGCGGTGCGCTGATGAACACGACCGAGGTGGAGAACTTCCCCGGTTTCCCGGACGGGATCCAGGGTCCGGAGCTGATGGACAAGCTCCGCAGCCAGGCCGAGAAGTTCGGGGCCGAGCTGATCCCGGACGACGTGACGTCGCTGCACGCCACCGGGGACATCAAGGAGGTCAAGCTCCACGACGGCACCACGTACCGGGCCCGGGCGATCATCCTGGCCACCGGTTCGGCCTACCGTGAGCTCGGCCTGCCGAAGGAGAAGCAGCTGTCCGGCCACGGCGTGAGCTGGTGTGCCACCTGTGACGGCTTCTTCTTCCGCGAGCAGGACATCGCCGTGGTCGGCGGCGGCGACTCCGCGCTGGAGGAGGCCACCTTCCTGACCCGGTTCGCCCGCTCCGTGACCATCGTGCACCGCCGCGACACGCTGCGCGCCTCCAAGATCATGCAGGAGCGCGCGATGGCCAACCCGAAGGTGCGCTGGGCCTGGAACAGCGAGGTCGTGGACATCCACGGCGACGCGAAGGTCTCCGGCATCCGGCTGCGCGACACGGTGACCGGCGCGGAGCGCGACCTGGACATCACCGGGCTGTTCGTGGCGATCGGCCACGACCCGCGGGTCGAGCTGATCAAGGGCCAGCTGGAGCTGGACGACTCGGGCTTCGTCAAGACCGAGGGCCGGTCCTCGCGGACCAACGTGCCCGGGGTGTTCGCCTGTGGTGACGTGGTCGACCACGAGTACCAGCAGGCCATCACCGCCGCCGCGTCCGGTACCACGGCCGCGATCGATGCCGAGCGTTTCCTCGCCGCGGTGGACGACATCACCGCCGGGTTAGGCGAAGGTGCAGTGGCCAGTGCGGCCGCCGACCGCGCCGAGACCGTCGAGCGCTGGAGCTCCGTGGTCCACTGAGTCCTCGACCGGTCCGCAACGACAAGTTACGGACCGGTCCGGCTCGCCGTGACCCACCGGGTCCGGCATCATCGTCCGGGCCCGATCCGTATCGGTGCCCGATTCCGCTGAAATCTGCTGTAAGCCCGCCACTTTCGAGGAGAACCGATGGCTGACACGACGAGCGCTCCCAAGGCCGTCACGGATGACACCTTCGACGCCGAGGTGCTGAAGTCCGACAAGCCCGTGCTGGTGGACTTCTGGGCCCCGTGGTGCGGACCGTGCCTTCAGGTGGCGCCGGTGCTGGCCGAGATCGCGGCCACGCACGAGGAGATCACCGTGGTGAAGCTGAACACCGACGAGAACCCGCGGGTCGCCTCGTCCTACGGCATCACCTCGATCCCGACCCTGAACGTGTACCAGAACGGGGAGCTGGTGAAGTCGATCATCGGCGCCAAGCCGAAGCCGATTCTGCTGCGTGAGCTGGCGGACTGGCTGAACTGATCACCCCAGCACGATGGTGAGCACTTCCCCCCGCCATCGCGGCGGATCCTCCACGGTCCCGGACCTGCCCATGCTCACGGGCAAGTCCGGGACCGGGCATCCGCTTCGTCTCGGCGACACCGACGCCCTAGTGCCGGTGCTCCGTGCCCTGCTGGTCAGGGCCGGCGCCCTTACCCCAGGGGCGGCCCCCGCCGAGGAATCCCTTTTCGACGCGGCACTCGACAGTGCCGTGCGCGGCTTCCAGCAGGATCGTGGTCTGGTGGCAGACGGCATCGTCGGCCCGCAGACCGCGCTCGCGCTGGACGGCGCCCGCTGGCACCTGGGCGACCGCACGCTCCTGCTCACCGCCGGGCACTGGATGCGGGGAGACGACGTCTCCGCGCTACAGGAGCGGATGGTCGTCCTCGGGCTGCACGCCGGCCCGGTAGACGGCATCTTCGGCCCGGCCACCGAGTCCTCGCTGCGTGAGCTGCAGCGAGGTCTGGGTCTTCCGGCCGACGGCATCTGCGGCCGGCCCACGTTTACGGCGCTGGGGTCGCTCGGGCGCTCGGTGTCCGGTGGCGACGCCTGGGCACTGCGCTCACGGGGTTCGGTCGCCATGGCCGGGGTCAGCCTGGCCGGAAAAACGGTGGTGCTCGACCCGGGGTCAGACCGTACGCCCGGCGTCGGTGGCGTCACCGAGGCGGCGGTGACGTACGACGTGGCTCTGCGGCTCGCCGATCGGCTCACGGCCGTGGGTGCGCGGGTTCGGCTGACGCGTCAGCCGGACCAGGACATCAGCACCGAAGAACGGGTGGGGCTGGCCGAGGCCGAGAGCGCCGATCTGGTGATCTCCCTGGTCACCGAGCGGCACGCGAACCCGGTCGCGTCCGGCGTGGCTACGTTCTACTGGGGTGGTGGCCGAGTGGGGCAGCATTCGGAGGTTGGGCTACGCCTGGCCCAGTTGCTGCAACGCGAGATCACGGCCCGTACCCCGCTGCTGGACGACCGCAGTCACCCGTGCTCGTACGACCCCGTACGACTGACCCGGATGCCCGCGGTGATCCTGGCCCTGGGGTATCTGACCAATCCGGAAGACGCGCAGCGCCTGGGCGACGCGGACTTCCGGGCGGTGGTCGCCGAGTCCATCCTGTTCGCCGTTCAGAGGCTATACCTGGCCGAGAACGACGCGGAGACCGGCACCCTGCAACTCAGCGACGTGCAGGCATTCGCTCGCCAGCGCTGATCTGGTCCTACAAGGAGACGCTCCCACCGATTCGGTGGGAGCGTCTCCTTTGGTGCCCGTAAGCGTCCTTAATTTATTGCTTGAGGACGCTTCTGGGCTACGGAGCGATGCTCGTGCCGGAGAGCGCGGGGAGACGGACCGTGCCGAGGATCTGCTCCAGGGCCAGTTCCACGTCCTCCCGCCACGAGGTGGCGGTCTTGAGCTCCAGGCGCAGCCGCGGGAACCGATGGTGCTGCCGGACGGTCTTGAAGCCGACGGCAGTAAGCAGATCGGCGGGTACGAGGCAGGACGCCTTCTCCTTGTCCTCGTCGTTCGGGTCGGCCGTCATACCCCCGCCGGCCGTTAGCCCGAACGCCTCCAGTGCCCGTACCCCGCGCTTACTCAGGTCCTTGGCCGTGGCCTGTAGCAACATCCGCGCCAGGCCGGCACCGGCGAAGCGGGGTAGCACCCGAGCGGTCATCAGCAGCACTGCGTCGCCGCTGACGGGGGACGTCGGGAAGTCCAGCGCGCGGGGCACCAGAGCAGGCGGCGCGTAGGTCACGAAGCCCGCGGGCTCGTCATCGACGTACGCCACCCGGCCGCACGACCCCCACTCCAGCAGCGTGCCGGAGATCCAGGCCTCCTTCTCGAAGCCGGTGTCTCCCGCCTGCTTGGCCTGCTTCGCCGCGAGCGGATCGAGTTCCCAGGTGACACAACGCCGGCACGTACTCGGAAGATCCGAGAGGTTGTCCAGCGTGAGCGGTGCGAGCCTCCGGCTCATCGAATGGCTCCTGCGGCGGTGTTCGTGAGGTCGATGAGCGGGCCCAGGACGGCGGGCCGGGCGAGTCTCATGCGACACTCCAGGTGAGGACAATCGTCAGACGGTCGGTTCCTCGGCAGACAGCAGGGTGCTGACGAGGATGTCAGGCCGGAAAGATCGTAAGCCTCTCTACGGCTCCCGTGAATACGTCATGTAGTTACTTCTCAGTTACTGAACGTAATACGTGGACATTCGCCGGACTTCCTGATGGTCTGCTCGTTCAGATCTCGCGAGCGCTGAAGGTGAGTCATGCAGACTGGAGACGGCAGCAAGCCCGGTTCCCGACTGGACCAGTGGCTGGGTTCGTACGCAGCCCGGACCCGGGGAATGACGGCATCGGAGATCCGAGCTCTTTTCGCCGTAGCCAGTCGCCCCGAGGTGGTCTCACTGGCCGGGGGTATGCCGAACCTGGCCGCCCTGCCGATGGACGTGGTGGGTAAGGCCCTCTCCACGCTGGTCGCCACCAACGGTCCGGTCGCCCTTCAGTACGGCTCCGGCCAGGGTGACCCAGAACTGCGCCGCCGCATCCTCGACGTGATGGCCCCCAACCGGGTCAACGCGCACCCGGACGACATCGTCGTCACCACCGGTTCCCAGCAGGCGCTCGACCTGGTCACCCGGATCTTCGTCGACCCGGGCGACGTGATCCTGGCCGAAGCCCCCAGCTACGTCGGCGCACTCGGCGTCTTCCGCTCCTACCAGGCCGACGTGCAGCACGTGGCGATGGACGCGGAAGGCCTGATCCCCGAGGCCCTTCAGGACAAGCTGATTGCCCTGAAGCGAGCCGGGCGGCGGGCCAAGCTGCTCTACACGGTGCCCAACCATCACAACCCCGGGGGCGTCACGCTCTCCGCCGAGCGCCGACCGCGGATCCTCGAAATTGCCCAGCGCTTCGGGGTTCTCGTCCTGGAGGACGACCCGTACGGTCTGCTCGGCTTCGACGGCGACCCACTGCCGTCGATCCACTCGTACGATCCGGACGGCGTCATCTACCTAGGATCGTTCTCCAAAACCTTTGCCCCCGGGTTCCGCGTGGGCTGGGCGGTCGCCCCACACGCCGTTCGCGAAAAGCTGGTCCTGGCCAGCGAATCCGCGATCCTGTGCCCGAGTTCGTTCAGTCAGATGGCGGTCACCTCCTACCTGGAGAACCACGACTGGAAGCATCAGGTCGGCGTGTTCCGCGAGCTCTACCGTGAGCGGCGGGACGCCATGCTGCAAGCGCTGCACGACATGCTTCCGACGTCGTCCTGGACCAACCCCCAGGGCGGTTTCTACGTCTGGGTCAAGGTTCCCGAGGGTCTGGACACGAAAGCCATGCTGCCGCGCGCCGTCACCGCGCGGGTGGCCTACGTTCCCGGCACCGCGTTCTACGCCGACGGGCAGGGTCGCGACCACATGCGGCTCTCCTACTGCTACCCCTCACCGGAACGGATCCGCGAGGGGGTGCGCCGGCTGGCCGCAGTCATCGACGAAGAGCTCGATGTCCAGACCACTTTCGGGGCGACCCCGCGTCCGGACCGGTCCGGGCCGCTGGTCGAGTCTCCGGGTCCGGACCTCACCTGACCTAGGCTCAAAGTCCTGTTCGCTGTTTCCTTCTCGGAGGTATGCACGTCATGTTGTCGCCGCGGGTGCTGATCCTCGCGGGCGGGCTCTCGCACGAACGCGAGGTCTCGCTGCGGTCGGGTAGCCGGGTCGCCGAAGCCCTGCGGGAGAGCGGGTGCGAGGTCACTGTCAGGGACGTCGACGACCAGTTGCTCGACACCCTGCGCTCCGGCCACGTCGATGTGGTCTGGCCGTTGCTGCACGGGGTCAGCGGGGAAGACGGTGCGGTCCGCGACGTGCTGGAACTCGTCGGAGTTCCGTACGTCGGCTCCGACCCGGCCGCCTGTCGGCTGTCCTGGGACAAGTCGGTGGCTAAAGGCGTGGTGCAGGAGGTCAAACTCTCTACCCCGCGGTTCGTCGCCCTACCCCACGGCATCTTCCGGGAGCTCGGTGCGAACCGAGTGCTCAGCTCCATCGTCGACCGGCTTGGCCTGCCCCTGGTGGTCAAGCCGGCCCGGGGCGGATCTGCTCTGGGCGCCTCGGCGGTTCGCGAGGCATCGGCCCTACCCCGGGCGATGGTCGACTGCTTCGCCTACGGGGACGTCGCCATGGTCGAGCAGCAGGTGGCCGGGGTAGAGGTGTCCGTAACCGTTCTCGACACGGGGTCTGGCCCGGTTGCCCTCCCGCCGGTGGAGATCGTCCCTGATTCCGGTCTCTACGACTACGACGCGCGTTACGTTGCAGGCGCGACTGAGTTCTTCTGCCCGGCCCGTCTTTCCGACGAGACGCTGGAGGCGGTCAAAGCCGCGGCCCTGGCCGCTCACAAGGTGTTCGGCCTGCGCCACGTCTCCCGCACCGACCTGATCGTCGACCCGGCCGGAGTGCCGTGGTTCCTCGAGGTCAACGTGGCCCCGGGCATGACGGAGATGTCCCTGCTCCCGATGTCCGTCGAGGCAGCCGGGCTGTCGGCTCCCGAGGTCTACCGGAAGCTGGTCGAAAAAGCGCTCGCCTGAGAGTTGTTGAATGAGGGACGCCGGTCAGCACGTGCGCTGACCGGCGTCCCTCATTCAGTGGTCGGTTCGGGTTGGGTCATTCCCCGTTCTGGAAGGCCTTTCGCTCCTCCGGAGCGAGGATGTCAAGAATCCGGTTCAGATCCTCGACACTGGCGAACTCGACGCTCAGTTTCCCCTTGGCCCGCCCCAGCGAGATGCTCACCCGGGTGTCCAGCTTGTCGGCCAGTCGCCCGGCCAGGTCGTCGAGTTCGACGTTCCGACCGCCGGCCCGCGGCTTGGCCCGCCGAGTCGGAGCCGCCCCGTCGCCGGGCTCGCTGATCGAGACCGCTTCCTCGGTGGCCCGGACCGACAGACCCTCGCTGACGATCCGCGTCGCCAGCTTGTCCATCGCCTCGGCGTTCTCCAGCCCGAGCAGAGCCCGGGCGTGACCGGCCGAGAGCACCCCGGCCGCCACCCGCCGCTGGACGGCCGGGGGTAGACGCAGGAGTCGGATGGTGTTGCTGATCTGTGGCCGCGACCGACCGATCCGGGTGGCGAGCACCTCGTGCGTGCAACCGAAGTCGTCCAGCAGCTGCTGGTACGCGGCCGCTTCTTCCAGCGGGTTGAGCTCGCTGCGGTGCAGGTTCTCCAGCAGCGCGTCGCGCAGCAGGTCGTCGTCGTTGGTGTCCCGGACGATGGCCGGGATGTTCTCGAGCCCGGCCTCCTTGCTCGCCCGCCACCGGCGCTCACCCATGATGAGCTGGTAGGACGCGTCACCGCCGGACCCGGAGCCGGGCACCGAGCGGACGACGATCGGCTGCAGGACACCGATCTCCTTGACCGAGTGCACGAGCTCGGACATCGCGTCCTCGTCGAACACCGAGCGCGGCTGGCGCGGGTTCGGCACGATGGCGCCGACCGGCAACTCGGTGAAATACGCACCGGGTACCGGGACCAGCTCGGGGGTATCCGGCTTGGCAGCGGTCTCCGGCTTGGCCGGGGTCTGTGCCGCGTCTGCCTTCGCCTCCGTTGGCTTCTCCGGTGGCGTCCCGCTCGCGGCCAGGTCGGCCGGACTCTTCTCCCCCTCCGGGCGATCGGGGAAGAAAACCCCGTCGACCGGGCGATCGCCGGCGGGCCGGGCCGCCGGAGGAGGCGGGATCAGCGCTCCGAGGCCCCGCCCCAAGCCCCTACGCTTGTCGCTCACACCTGCTCCTCGTCACTACGCATGGTCTTTCCGCTCTGATGTTCAGGCGCCGCTGGGATCACGCATTCACCCGTATGGCGCAGCTCATGGATCCCGCGTCGACGGGAAGACCTCGGGACTGAACCCTGAGGCCAATCAATCGAGCGTCCAGCGGCGGTTCCGGTCCGAACATGCCATTGGCCACCCCACCGTTCTCACGACCGATCGGTGCGCCCCGAGTTGCTGCGGGCCGACACCGTCACGACAGATCCCCCGTGTCGCGCTGTTCACGTTCGCTTTCATCGAGCACCTGCTCCGCCAGCTCACGGGCCGCCTCCAAGTAGGAGAGCGCCCCGCTCGATGCCGGGTCGTACGTCATTACGGTCTGACCATGGCTCGGCGCCTCGGAGATCCGCACCGACCTGGGCACGGTCGTCTTCAGCACCTCGGTGGTGAAGTGTGCCCGAACCTCGTCGGCGACCTGTGACGACAGGCGGGTACGCCCGTCGTACATGGTCAGCAGAATCGTGGAGACGTGAAGCTCGGGGTTCAGGTGACCCTTGATCAGGTCCACGTTGCGCAGCAGTTGGGACAGACCCTCAAGCGCGTAGTACTCACACTGGATCGGGATCAGCACTTCCTGCGCCGCGACGAACGCGTTGACCGTAAGCAGACCCAGGCTCGGCGGGCAGTCAATCAGGATGTAGTCGAGCCGGCCCGGACCAGCCTCCTGCTCGCGGAGATAGGTCGCCACCGCCTTCTCCAGCCGCGACTCCCGGGCAACCAGTGAGACGAGTTCAATCTCGGCGCCGGCCAAGTCGATCGTTGCCGGGGCGCACCAGAGGTTGTCGATGTCTGGGCACTTCTGGACAACATCCTTCAGCGGCATTCCTTCGACCAGCACGTCGTAGATGCTGGGCACCTCGGCATGATGGTCGATGCCTAGAGCAGTGGACGCGTTGCCCTGGGGGTCGTTGTCGAGAACTAGGACCCGTAGACCGGCCTGGGCCAGAGCAGCAGCCATGTTCACCGTGGTGGTCGTCTTACCGACGCCACCCTTCTGGTTCGACACGGTGATGACCCGGGTCTGCTTGGGTCGCGGGAACCGACGGCCCGCCAGCGCGATGCGGCGACGCGTGTCCTCCGCAACCTCGAGCGCAAGAGGTGTCGAATCGTCCAGCAGCGAGATGGACTCGACCAGCGGCTGGCTACCCGTCGCCGGTGCCGCGGTGACCCCGCCCTCGCGCGCCTCGGCTGGGCGCTGCGCCGGCTGACGGAATCCAGGAGTCGGTTCCACTCCCAGCCAGGGACGCGTGACAGACACCGAGTATCCGGCCTCGGTGTCTGGAGTGCTGGGCTCGTTGCTCGCTGACATCCGAACCTCTGCAGATGATGATGGAGGACGCGGGGCTTCTGCCCTGGTCCGGCCGCCGCCGTCATTGCTGGTGCCGGCGCTGGCATTGGACTGCTGGCGATCAGGGGCCGAGGCGCTTCCGTGCTGCTCGGCTCGGTCGATATCGATCAGAGAACCATTCTCACTATGGGCCCGGCCCGCCTGGGTCTCGACGATCAGCTCGAGGTCTGGCTTCTCGGTGGCTGATGTGGCGAGTGATGAGGCCGGGCTTCCAAGGGGAGTACGACCCTGATCGTATCCCTCAACGGCGAAAACGCCTCCCCCTGTATTGAACCGATCCGCCGGAGCCGGAGGAAGATCATTGCTTTCCCGCAGATCGACAACTCTAGGTGGCTGCGGAGTTGCCGGACGTGCCGCGAATGGCCCGCTCGAGGGAGCTTGATGGGGCGCTGGCGTGCTTGGTTTCACGTAAAACGGAGCGCTGTTCTGAGCTCCCTGCGCAGGGCTTGGGTTCGGCCTCGGGTTCGGCGACGGAGTCGGTCTTGCTGTGGGGGCCGGTCGGCTCGCCAGTCGGTCTTGGATCGAACCCGGTGGAGCCGTTACCGCCTTACTGAGCGGTGTCCCCGACGGCAGGTTTGAGCTACTCGGCTGGACCACATCGCCTTCGGACACGGCTCCGATTGGGCCTGCCTGCGTCCGGGTATCGTCCTTGCCTGAGCCGCCCCGGATCTCTCCTGTCGACAGTCCCGAGCCTGGCTTGGCGTCTGCAACCGATGGATCTCGCGGCTTGGATTCACGTGAATCCTTCGGACCGTTATCCGGGTGCTGATGGTTGCCTGCCCTGGCCGAGGCCTCGGGATCAGTGAGGGCCGGCCGAGCTGGTGGCGCGGAAGGCTGCGCTGGGGGCGCCGAGCTCTGCGCTGACTGGGTTTCGGAGCCAGCGTGATCCAGAGCAGCTGCATCCTTGGACCGATGGACGGATGCTGTGTCAGCGCGAGGATCAGTCGACGAACTTCCGGCGCGGTCTTCGTTCGTGCGCCCACCGCGCTGCGATGTTTCACGGGAAACCGTGGATCCGCGATCAGCCTTTGGCCAACCGAGTCCGTTGGCCATTCGCTTCAGTGCTGCCGAGGGCCAGCCCAATTCGCTCACCAACGTCCCTTCCTTCGACCGCTCCCACCATCATCCCTCGATCCCCCCACGACGGACGGGTTCCTCCACAGCCATTTCCGGGCTGTGGAGAAGTGTGGATAACTTCCACACTCGAGCGAGCTCTGGGAGTCGTGCCATCCAAGCTGGTCAGAGCCCTGTCCAAAGTCCTCCGCAGCCCTCTGTCCACAGCCAGCCGCCCCGACGTTGTCCACAGGTCAGCGCTGTGGATTAGGCGTCTTCGGGCAGGAGCAGGAGGGCGGCGTTAGACCACTGAGCCATCTGTCGAACATCCAACGAACGTCACCGAGTCGTACCGAAGCATCGCTGCCAGTGACAACGCCAGTCAATCACGTTATTCCGGCTCTCACCTGCGATAACAAGCCGCCACCTACGGGAAGTCACCTCTAACCAGGTTCTGGTGACAACCGGACTCCCCATCGGCGCGCTTGCCGAGACCGACCCGCCGCTGATCCCCGCGTCGAGCCCCTTTCCCGGAATCAACCCGACGATCCACGGAGGGCCGGCCTCACTCCTGGGCTGCATCGGCCCTTCGTTCGTTCGCTTTTCCGCAGCCGTGCCACCTCCTTCTGAAACGGAAGGATTGACAACGCAGCGTCCGCTATCGCCACGCTGGAAACTCCAGCTACCCGGCTTTGGCTTACCCAGTCCCGACGGCCACGCTTATGACGACTACCAGGAATCAAGACCGCCAGCACGCACCACGCCAGCTTCGCCACCACGCCACACTGCGGGGTCATGTGTGCCCCCAGGCCGGCCGGACGCAGTGCCGGGCGGCCATCCCGCCAGCAGGGCTGCATCGCGGCTATTAGCCCGCGTGCGCCCAAAACGGCACCCGTCGGGCGTCAACTGCAGCGCGGGACCTCGGCACCTGGAGCCAGTAGTCGGCTCGCTCTCTGAACCGGCGTCACGCTTGCAACGTCACCCCACCGTCACCATGCAACGGCCGGAACTGTCACCCCCCTCCGCACAAGCGAACCGCAGCCGAGCATCTGCCAGAAGCCAGGGTCTGCCAGAAGCCAGCCAATGACCCGGTCAGCCAGCCGTACGTCCCGTGCCGTCTTTCCATTGCAGTCGTCATAAGTTGGCTTACGCACTTGTGGCACGTACCGCCAGTTATCCAGGACTGCCGCCCTGTCATGCCGGCCGCCTCCAGCGCCTCCCATCTGTCATCTCAGGCTGCCGACAGACTCGCTCGCCATGAGAAGGCCGCAAGCTCCACACCCAAAGCGCCCCCATCTCGAGCTCATCCCGAGAGGGTCTCTTAAGGCTTGTCGCTAGACCTTGCCCAGCCCGCTGCAACTAGGCTCGCCCTCAACACTCACGAACTTCGTGGCCGACGGGCTCACTCAAGCAAGTCTCGACGCATCGACTTCCATAGATCGGCAGCTTGCGCGGACCAGTCTCCGATGGCCAAGGCGTACACCTGCATGAGCGTGGTGAAGCTGGTTCCACCCGGGATGATCGAATCCGTTACTTCCCTTGCCAGCGGCACGCAGAGCTTGACCGAAAAGCAGCGTGCACCGTTCCGCGGGCTTGCCCAAGCTCGACCAGCTAGGCAGCTTCGGTATCCAGCAGGTACCTAACGCTGGTCCGTCCAGCCCGACAGAGGAACTGGCTTGGCCCGAGCCGGTTACCTCCTAGGGACATGCTAGAAAGGAGGTTCCCGAGGCCGGCCCGCTAAATCACTCACCACGTGAAACAAGCGAGCAGCATCAGGCGAGCAGTCTGAGACGCAACGAGCGTTATTCGGCCCCGCCAATACCACGAAACGACGCGCTCATCCCTGCCACCAACGTCTAGCAATGACCTGCTCGACGACTATGCCCGCATGCTCGTCATCTCCTTGGCTCGAATGCCGACCCCGAGCGCAGCAGTTGCAGGCGGTCTTCACTGAGTCCAAACCCGTAAGAGCCGGCAGGCATCGACCTCCGTCGGCTCCGTCTTCCCTTGCCGCTCACGAATGAATCTCTGTCTCGTCGCCGGATGGATCCCGCCATCTTCCTTAGCCCGCGTGCTTCACACTTGCCCACATCCCAGCGCGATCACTGTCCTCGCTAGACGTCCTTGGCATCGTCCATGATCTCCGTAACGGCGGCGACCTGCCCCATCGGTCGGCGCTTGCTTCGGCGTCCTTCCACATGCAGCCACGTCGAGGATCAGCTCCACTTCCACCCATGCCTTGGCGAAGAAGTCGTCCTAGATCCGCGAGCCGCACTTCCGCCTGACCACCTCGCCCAGGCCCGCCGTGCAGCCCACAGCCTTCACTCTGCAGAACGTCGCGCGCGAGGTCGGTCCACGTCTTAGCTAAGACCGCAGGCCGGGAAAGGGCGACAAACGCGATCGCGCAGCCCCCCGAAGTTCGCTGACAAGCCGGCGCAGACCCACGCCTTGCGCCAGCGCTACCTGCTGGGAGCCCCGGCCACCCTCACTGCATGAGATCCGGCAAAGTTTTGGCCCACCGCCAGCGACGATCTAGCCCGGACAACGGCCTCTCATCCGGGAGACCCTCAAGCTGTTGCTCGAGCCAACCCGATCTGTAGGCCGGGCTGGCGCCCCTTCACTCCAGGCAGTTATCCATCAGCCAGCCAACACCTGCGCGCCGATTGCGCGCAGACGCCTGGCTTTGCAGCCACCTCCAGCACGTTCACCCCTAAATGCTTGTCCGGACCAATTCCTCGGCCTTCGCCGAACCGGTCCGTGCTATGCCGGGCTGGTCCGACCGGTCCGACCGGTCTGGGCGGGCCAGGCTGGACCAGTCGGGGTCAGGGCCAAGTTGGGCCAGACCGGGTCGGTCTGGGCCGGATCCAGCTGGGCCGACCCGGGGCTGGACCAAACCAGGGCCGGACCAAACCAGGGCCGGACCAAACCAGGGCCGGACCGAGCTGGACCAGAGCAGAGCTGGGCCTGGGCTGGGCCCGGGGCTGGGCTAGGCGGAGAAGCGCCAGCCGAGACACCTGTACTAGAGGGGCGAGTAGCCCCATCTATCAATGGATCACGCGCGGTGCCCGCTGACACGGCGGTCTCATCTGGGATCTCCATCTCAGGCGAGCGAACACGGCCTGACACCGAACAGAGGCTGCCCGTCGACCGAGACCTCTCCCCCGATAGATCAGCTCGTCTTGATCTGACGGCGCCCCGGTTCGGCTCCGTTGCCACCAGGTTCGGGAAGCCAACGTTCCAAGCCTTGTCGCCGTGGATGTCTCATCACTGGACGTTGTAGCTGGCGATTACACACGACCACAGTCTTATGGGCCGCTGGCGACTTATCCGTGCACCGGGCCCTGAGGAGGCCCAGTTCCAAACCGTTCGCACCATGTGTCGGCACCCTTGCCAACATGAGGCCTCAGCAAGTGGTCGTGCCTACCTCTTAAGACAGACGCACGCCCTAGAGCGACGGGAGCCCGGATAAGCGCGGTTGAACGTAGACAGGCCGGCGAACGCTGATCTTCGCCGCACCACGTGAAACAACCCAACGACTTACTGGATGACCGAAGCCAGAACCAGGTGAGCACCTACTGGCATCGTTCCTTCTGGTGCTTCCTAGGAGGGAGTACGAACGTCACTCAGACGCCGCAGCACACCCCCACGCTCACTCGCAGCTCTTCCTGGAGGCTGTGTTCGGACGACCCGTCAGATGCTCCAAGCCAACTCGGACGAACATGCCTGGCCCAATGAAGAAAGCATCTGTCACAAGATCAGCAGCCATTAAAGAGCTGACGTACTGCGTCCGGCGGTGCGGTGACTCAACGCGCCTTCGGTCTCGAAGTTTCTGGCACCCGCTGATCATTGCGCCATAAGCATCCAATGCGGAACTCACTCGTACTGGTCCGTCGACACGAAAGTCCGACGGCGATCGCAATGCCCGCTCCGGCTAGGCGCCCCTCGACCTGCTCGAGCCTGCACCGGGTCGGCCCGTCAGACTGCTCTCAGCCCTCTCGAGCAGAAACTGGGTAGGACCCCGCAGGCTTGTCGAGCAGGCATTGAGCCGACCATCCCATCGGAGCACCCGGGCTCGACTATCCCGGATGAAGTGCAGCTCCCTTCTCAGCACGATCCTCCTGCGATGACGAACAGCTAGGTTCTAGGTTCGCTGCTCAAGCCTTGGAAGCCCCCAACTAGTACAACCCCAAGACCACGCCCCTCACGCCGAACCGGCGAGCAATCCAGTGTTGCTCACCCGGGCTCGATCCACGTACTCGTGCGGCTCCTCTGACAGTCGCGTCCTAATCGAGCCAGCTGGCATCTGGCATCACAGCGAAGGCGACGAAGAAACGGTGGCAGCCCCTGATCTGACACATGACATTCATCCCTGCCTTAGAGCAGCCAACGACTCATCACACGGGACCACGTCTACGATCTTGGTGCTTTCAGCTCGAACGATCCATGCGATCGCCGCCTGGCAATCTCGCTCACCAGTTTTCAATGATCACGCTCGTGGGCGGCCGGACACCATCTTCGGCCCCCGGAAGCTCACCGAGTAAGTAGGGCCCAAGAGCCAGCAAAATTCTGAGCCCTCGGCGCTGCGGATCAAGAGGTAACGAACCAAGCAGAGCCCAGCCCGTCCCTCAGGGCAGCTTGCGAGGCCCACGGACCCCTTCTAGTCGCGACTCCTCTTGTCTCGTTTTGATTCGCATGGCCAGCGCGACGACATATGGCGCTGGGTCCCAGACCCCGTGCAAGGGCACCAACACCATCGAACAGCTTCTCTGCTCGCCCCCGGTGGGACTCGCCTTGAACACTGACAGCTGGCTAATATTGCCGGCTGTTGGGCACGGGACGCGGCACCAGCCGACTGATTGCCGCTTGGGCCAAGTGCGCTTCACTGCGGCTTGCTGCGCGACGACCCTGTTATCCCGATCGCTAGAACTTCACCCGGGCTTCGCTACTGGCCATCCGATCCACCCCACGCTCGCTTGATCCTTCGCTGTGTAACCTCAGACTCAGGCAAGTGGGGACAGCAGGTCTGACGACGAACGCTGCGCCGGCGCAATCGCCGTGAAGGGGGCTCCTAGTCAGATGCTCATTCCTGCGATGGAGACGGACCTCACCCTCGTCAAGTTTCTTAGCGAATGCCGGCAAGAGGACGAGCTCGCCTTCCCCTCAGATCTGCCGCGCGGGCGACGCGCTCCATGTCCAGAGACCTGCAACCAGCTTCACACGGCTCAGGCGGATGATTCGGGCCGCGCCCTAACATCTGTGACACCCAAATGGGCCACCGGTGTCATCCCGTCGCCCGAGCAGGCATCCTCCTCCAGCCCGAGTGATCCCGCTTGATCCGGCCAACCGCAGCCTGGTCCGAACCACGGTCGTCTTTCTGACGGACGTCCATCTTCGACGCTGACCCTTGGTCCTTAGTCAGCACGGTTCCTAAGGGCGGGATCAGCCGACTTCGGCTTCATGAGCCAGCTCCCAGACCGATGGTGCTTGTGGCGTGGCACCTCTCAGGGCCAACGCAATCGCTGGCCCTGCTCGTGACGTAGAAGGTTGGCAAGCGATACCAAGTTCTCGGTTCGCCACCTCGCGACAGAGCCGAGGCAATCAATGGGCGGCACTCGACCCGGGCATGCGAACCAATCGACTTGGCACCCCTATGACGAACAGTGTCTGCACGAGACGTCTCCCCCAGCGTCGGCATTGAACTAGCGTTCACATACTGTGTTTCACGTGGAACCGAAGCTCGGCAAGAGGCAAAGGCCGGCCGTTGAGCGTGCCCTCGATCGGACCGTGCGCAGGCGGCCACGCCGCATCGCCCTAAGTCAGTGCTCTTAGTCCATGAGACTTCAGCAGATCTAGCCCGGCTGGATCGATGCTTCACCATCGCCATCTCGATTGGTCCCAGGGGCGATATAGCCTCAAGTTGCTACAGGCAGTCCCACTGGAATGGCGTCTTATTCTCGTCTGCAGCATCCTCGTCAACGTCAATCGGGATGGGTAGACGAAAGCAGAGACATGCCGGCATCCCTGAGACGGGCTCTCACCGCGGCCGCGACCGTTCGCTGCTGGCGCTCATGACTCGGACCAGTTCGGGCATGGGCCTGTCTTTGACCGTCCTGTTAGCGCGAGTGACAGCGTCATCGGACTGTTCAGTCTCCCCGCCACAATTGCAGAACTCTCCCCCGCCCAGACCGAGAACCTGGGATCGCTGAATCAAAGCCTTGGCTTGTTGTCATGGGCTCGGCACATGCCTACGTGGACCTGCATGCCACCACCCATGACCCAATCTTTGAGGGACCCCTTATCGGAACGGACCCAGGTCCCGATTCTGGGCTGTACTCGACAATGTTACGGATCTCAGCCACGGGATCCGATGCCGCATCCATCCAGGCTCAGTCAAGCAGGGGCCAGACCGTGATTGCGCCATTGCCCAGACTCAGCCAACTAGGTCGTTAGTCGAGTGTCATCACCCCCAAACCGGCCGCATGAGGTGTTGCCCATTCTCCTTGGTGGGATCACCCATGGTCGGCGCTCCGATATCCCCTCATGCATACGATCAATCGGGCAGCTATCCGCACTGGACTCAACTGCGGCGCAAGGAATCCTGCGCAAGGTTCGCGCAGCATCAGCTGCGTCTTCCAGCGCGCCACCTGGCATGTTCCACGTGAAACTACGCCACCCCGAATCAACGTCAGTTGATCACGGATACGGCAGCAATCAGGAGGTCGCCCATTGATGCCCCACGTGGCCAATAGCTTCGGCACCAACCCCCCATCGCAAGGTGCCACGGAAGATGCACACGCTGGCCCTCCGTCCTCAGACCGCACATCTCCTGACAGGCGGTGGCGGAAGCCAGGGATTCCGCGCTTTCACTAGAGCCTCGTCGTCGGAAACTTCGAGCGGCAATCTGGCCCATCTGACCAGAACGCAACAGCGCGCCCTGGTCTCGCGCATCGCAGCCTTCCTTGGAAGGACGGCCTCCCCGAAGGCGCAGCCACGCACCTCGGATTTCGACCTTGATCGCCCCGTCGTAGGGATCCATACCTCTGGGGTGGACCGGCTGGTCGACAGTTGGCTGGAGCCGGCAGAACTGATCGTCGACGGCCAATCGTGGATGGCGAGGACTTAGCCGGCATGGACACTGCAGGCGGGACTCCCGAACGCTCGTATCCCCAGCTTCCCCATTTAAGCGTCAATAGACTGAGTACCGATGGACCTAAAAGCCGTCGGAAAAACCCGGTGCTTTGGGTTGCCCGCGTTTCCGTTCTACATGCTCAATGACTGGCGTCCCTGAAGCCGCGATCAGCCGCCGCCATGAGCTTGAGCGGATCGATCGAGTCACCACCAGATCGCCATCGTCGTGAACGACGCCCGCTCTCCCGTCGCCTACCGTCCAAAGCGGACGGAGCAAGGGCTGCCTCTGGGAACTTCCGCGCCAGGCTGGCAGTAACGCCATCAATCCGGGGCTAGGACCAGACCCCAGCGCGTAGCCTTTCGGCGGAAGGCAAATCACCGCCAGATGATGGCCGACGCTCCTAGCCGCAAGACTTGATCGCCCATATGGCGAGCCGTGCAAGGGGCGGCTTGGCGGAGATCATCGCTGATGTCGAGCGCTGGAGCAGGTCGTCCGCGAGTGCATCGAACCGCCACTAGTCTCGCCTCTCGCCGGCCCTCCTCGCTGGTCAACAACCGAGTAGCGGTCCCTGAACGCGCGAAGCCTCGATCCGCAAGCAGAGGTCATCCTCGATCCGGCCTGATCCCCGCCTTGCGTAGCCACTGCGGGGAGGCCTCCACTTCAGACCTAGCTGACTTGTGGGTTGCACCGTTGCACTACTCATCCACAGGCACTCGAGCACAAGATGCTTGCTTACCCACAGATTTATCCACAGGGGTTGGAGGACCTGCGTTGTCCGAGAGGAGTCGCCTCCTCCCCTTGCGATTCGGGAGGGATGCGCTCTGTTTTGGCGCTTGGTGAAGATGGCTGCCCACGCGCTAGGGCCTATAGGGGCATCCAGCCTCGCCTCGCGGTTCCACGTGAAACCTTCGGTCGTTCCGTCAGGCCAGCAGAAGCTGAGCATCAGCCCCGGAGGAATGAAGCTTTGTGACCTCACCCGGCTGTGCCGCGCAGGCAGTTCGTCTGCACGCCACGGAAAATGCCGGGGAGCCTGTCGCAGCCAACTCGCGGCACGCAATCCATCATTCCAAGAAGGTCCGCTTCCTCGATCTTCCATAGGGCCGGCGCCACTCTAAGCGGATCGCACCGGCATCTACACTTTCGAGATCCAAGTCGTTAGTACGGCAACGACCGATCGCACAGGAGACATCGACTGCTCAGGGAATGGCACAGCACAAGAGCGAGCCGCTATCCCCATGAGGGCCTTCGTTACTGATCCATGGCAGGCGAGACGAACCTCTTCCAGTGTCACAGTGTCAGCTCGCAGCGCATGTCGATAGCTCTGGCACCCAGGGCAAGACCTTGAGCCACTGCCCGGTTGCGACCGCCTCGACCAGGCTGCGTGCGCAGAGCAAAGGATCAGGGAGTTCGCGTAGGCGAAGCCAAGGGCGCAGCATCACCGGATCAAGTCCACCAGAAGGGCGGACCACCCTCAGAAGACCAACTCGTCAACCGCGAACCAGCCGCTCGATGTTTCCCAACATGTGTCAGTGGAATGCGCGGATGGGATGCCGGCGGATCAGTCAGGCCCAGCTATAGAGCGCCTACCAATAAGCCCTCGTGTGCGGCGTCGCGTCGGGCCACAGATCTGACAAGAGGATCGGATCAGTTTGCAGTCGCTAGTTACGGAAGGCTCGCTAGTTGGATGGCGCCTGTCACGCGGCGCCACGCGGAGGCCAACCGCACTTGCGTGTCGTGGCTGCCACTGGACGTCCGCTCTTGCCCTCTGGCTGTGGCAGTCGAGAGCAGCCGCTGGAGGCCCTAGACGTCGGCTAATCGTGGACTCGACACAGCCGCAGACGCGCCACCAATGGCTAAGGCCCCGCAACTTCGGGCGCCTGTGGATGATCGGGGACTACTTCATACGAGACCTACGGACTTCTCAACCCCAGGCAGCCCATGGGAGTGACCGTTCACAGCCTTCCCCGCCGCCTGTGGATAGGGTTGTGAGCTTTCGATGTAGCGATCGTTTGACCAGCAATTGCCCTCGCAAGGGCTGTGGACAACTCTGGGGATAACGTCGACGTTGTGGTGCCGGCGACTCTTCTAAAAGGTTTATCTGTTGACGATGCCCCTAGTCGCTGGACAGATCCCTGACTACCCCCGGCTATCAGTCCTCAGCATTCGATAGCGGGCTTGGGCACGTCATCGAGCACATGGCGACCGACAATTGAGAACCGGCAGCGGTCCGCGCATGACGGAGCTGATGACTCGGGCAGGGGCGCCAGTCTCCTCGCTCCTTCCGGCCATGGTGGCCTCACCGTCGTCAGGAGCTTTGTATCAATCGTCAGCACACTGGCTAAGCAACACACACGCCTGCACGATAGAAAGCTCTATCCACCCAGCTTCATCCACCTAGGCCTGGCCTCTCATCGGCCACCGTTCTGTACCGCCAAGCGCGCTGACGTGGCATCGTCGAAGGTCTCTGAGCATTTCGACATCCACCTGCAGAAGGTCCTTACTACCAACTTGAGCTTGTCGTAGGGACGCTGTGCTTTGCGGCCACGGTTTTAGTCTTCGTAGAGCAGGGCACCGACGCTGTCTGCACGGGCCAGACGGTGACTTTCGCGCGAGGTGCTTGCGGATGGACTCGCTGATGAACTCATTTGTTGTTTCACGTGGAACCGCAGGATGAGCCAACCTTAGACCGCGACTCTTGAACGAGCTCTCTCCCGGCTCGGACCTGTGGGTAAGTACCTCACCCACAACGTGACGTTGGTCGCGCTACAACCTAGAAGTCGCTCACGGCTCTCGTCGCACGACTGAGGCCAGCTTCGTCCTGACCGGATCTGATTCAACTTCTCTCCTGATCCAGCCTGTGGGCGATCATGCAGAAGCGGCGTGCTACCGGTAAAGGGCCGCGGGTATTGCGAGGCCCAAGGGTTCCGAGCTTGCAGGCGGCTTTTACTCGGCCCTATCGAGTACGCCCGGTCTACGTGGAAGGAGCTGAGCCGAAGGTTTCTATGCCAGCAGACGCTCTGGGACGTGCTGCGGCAGCACTCGGCCAGCAAGGGGAGGTGTCCGTTTCAGTGCCGCAGGATAAGAAGCGTTGTACTCCAGCAAGATGAGCACTCTCATGGGCTCAAGCTTCTGACCAGTGGCGACTGTGCCGACCTGAGCACATTGACGCTCACCAAGTCTCCTAGCTGTCCGCCGGGATCTCGAGGTCCCACCCGGCTTCCGCCGCTTGGCGGCTTGGAGGATCCGTCGCTGCTCCCTCTCGAACAGTCCTTTTAGTGGCGATCGCTGCCGGCCCACGTGAAGCTAATTGGGGTGATAGCCCTCGACTGTTACCCCGTGCCAAGTCGACTTGAGCGGCCAATACCTGACATGGGCCAGGTGCGCTTCGAGAGATCGTTCCCCCGCCGAAGTGTTGAAGTTTGCCACTGAGTTGCGTCCTTGGGCCATGATCGCCCTATTGCATCCGCCCGCTGGCACTGGGACTGGTCCGGCACGACTGCTGCTATTACTCGAGCTTGGGTCCGACTCTGTTCCACGTGAAACTGACAAGAACCTTGGTGGGCTGCTCCGCCTAGTTAGCAGTGGATGTGTCGGGCCACACCCAAGCTCGGCCGGGGCTCCACCACGCTCGTCAGGGCTCAGCGGCGGCGGCTGGTCCAAATGGCAGGATTTAATCCGACCCTCAGCAGCAGTCGCTTGCAGCCGGTATGAGACCGGATATTTCCACAGCCATCCAGAAGAAAGCTGACCGACGGTTTCCCCAGATACTGCGCCCTAGACGCTGAGGGGCGCCTATGTCTGCGCAAGAATCCCAACCTTCACCTGAGCCTCCTGGGCGTCGTCCTCACGCCCCCAGCGCGGGACTCTCATGTCACAGCCGACGCCCCGAGCCCGAGGCAGTACAGATCACGACCACCGGCTAGCCAGTCACTGACCTGCCAGCCATCGGGTCTCGGCCCGCGTCGCGGGCGGCGGGTCGCGGGCCCACCGCGACCACGGCCCCCACGGCCATGCCGTGGGCGAACGCGTCCTGCGCGGCCGTCAGCAGCCGGCCACCGACCGGGTCGCCCACCTGCGGGGCCTGCCTGACCGGCGGATCGCGGGTCGGGGATCGCGGTCGGGGGTCGGGGGTCGGGGGTCGCAGGTCGCAGGTCGCAGGTCGCGGATCGCGGATCGCGGATCGCGGATCGCGGATCGCGGATCGCGGATCGCGGATCGCGGATCGCGGATCGCGGATCGCGGAGGAGCTTGTCTGAAATGGGGTCGGCGCCGTCAAATTCGCTGATCTTCACACCTCGAGAATGGGCGCGTAGCAGTAGTGCCCTGCGGCGCGATCCAATGGCGGAAGGCCTGGGCAGATCGATTGGGTGTCGGATTGCCACGCCCAAGGCCCGGAGTTCTCGGTTGGATCTCGTTCGATTTGATCCGCCTGGAGCGGTGAGGCTCACGCCAGCACAGCGGATGGTGAGTCAACGTGGGTGCAGCATCGGGAGTCCCTACGCGCTCATTCAGCGGCTCCGAATAAGTGGTGTGTCAACGCTGCGGATGGCGTGCCATGGCAAGCAGAAGGAAGAAATCTATGCCGACCTGCCGCCCCTGGCCGACGCCTCAGGCAATGAGCCTCGCAGGCTGGAGGAAGTGATCGCCGGTCGGAGCGCCGACCTGCCGACTATGCACCGTGTCGACCTTAAGGATCGCAGATAGTTGGACGCGACCATCAAAGACACCTAACGCGTCGCACAACCCACGCTGAGTCGAATACGACAGTTTCCGAGTACCCGCTGGCTCACGAACCTTGCCTACCGCGGGGCAACGGTCAGGCAACAAGGAGCGTCTCTGGGCTGACCTCATGGCACCTGATCAGGCGCCAGTGATGGTTCCGACGCCAGCCTCAACTGCCGGCGCACCTCTGATGAAGACGAAAGCTCAGGCGGCTGCTCGAGTTTCACGTGAAACAGCCCTCAGGTCGCAGTCGCATCTACCCTCAACAGCTTGAGCGATTGGGATTGGACGAAGGTTTCTCTGTCGCTCAGCCAACAGGTCGGGCAGCAGCTACAGCCGTCTTCACCGGCGCCACGCAGAGGTCGCGTCCAGATGAAGCTCAATCAGGGTCAGGTTGGGCCAGCAAGAACTCGCTCTCTGCACCACTCAGCAGGCCTCAGACGGCTCACTGAATGCGCCGGATCTTCAAGGCAGCTGGGTTCTGCCGTTCCCGGTCAGTTCAGGATTCACGTGAAACCTCAGATGGTGATGAGGCCGACCCCTTGACCAGTCACAAGTCGACCCTTCTCCTAGTTTCGGCAAGCTCTCTCAGATAGTGAGTTGAGCCTGGGCAACCGGTGCGACGGCTCAGCCCTTTCCTCGGGAAGCGGATTTCTCGAGCCCATGCTCCTCAGCGCCTATCTCAGGGCTTGCGGTCTTCCACCAACAGCAGAGGACCATGTCATTCGCAGGTCATTGACTGACTCACTTCGCTCTACCCTTCTCTGCTGCTGGGTAGTCGCCTGGATGGCATCCTTCACGGATCCTTGAGCACCACGCTCCGCGCATGAACCGCCAAGAGGAGCCACATAGCCAGTGAGGGGCTCCCCTGCAATGGTCCAACGGCATTTCCATGCCGCCCGCTTGTCCGTTGTGAACGGGCTAGTGGCGATCATCGAGTTACGGCTACCCAGCTAGATCGCTGTAGGTCGCGGAGAGCGAAAGAGGGTGTTAACCATCCACTAGCGCGCGATCCATGGGTAGTGGCCGCAGCAGCCCAATGGGCCGCACCCGTCCCGCCAATCGCTTCCGGGATCGAACGAAGGTCGCTCAACTGTGAACCTTGGTCGGAGATCATCGACCAACCTTGCCCACATGGCCGGCCGCGCAAGCGGCTGATCACAGCCTCACCCCAAGGATGCAGAGCTCGACGTAAGGAACCCAACGATCGGCTACCGGCGCAAGCTTGGTGGGGTCCGTGACGACGCGCTAGCGAGGGCTATGACGAGACAGGCGCAGAGAAGTCGGCGCGCTCTCAGGATGATGACTAGGGATGGCTGCAGGACCCCGTAGCCACTTCCCGCTGGCCAGGCCTGTCTCATTCCAAGAACCTCCCTCTGGCACTGGCCAGCTCGTTCTCCGGTTCCTATGGCCAGCGCTCCGCTTAGCTGGCTGCCGCCATGCCCTGCCTCCTTGCCAGAGCCGCGCTGCCAGATATGGAGGGCATTGCAGCACTCATTGTGTGGCTCCTATCTGGCGTTCCACACGAGGTAAGCGATGGGGAAAGCGGCCGCGCCGTTCTCTCCGCTGCCGCTGATCGGAGACTCATAGAGCATCGCGATCCCAGGGTCCAGACGAAGCGAGTGCCTTCCTCGCTCAGGACGGCTAAGAACTCAAGGGATGGCGCAATGGAGGCTGGATGCCTCGCTTGAGAGCGGCCAAGGGATCCCAAGCAGCTTCTTCAGGGCGCCCGGCTTCGGAAACCGGCGGGGAGTCGGGACTAACTAGGGAGCCGCGGCGCCGGTACAGACCGAACGCATGAGCATCAAGCTGAACGTGTCCTCACCAAGCTTTGCGAGAAGTAAGAGCTATGCGTCGAAGCGCCCTCGCAGGGATTGGCGAGGTGCGCGCGGCGCAGACCTCGGACGGCCAGTGGCGTCTTGGAAGTGATTCGTGGGCACCGCGTCCTGGGGCCAGCGATAGGCCGGACCGTATCCATAGCCGCTTGAGGGTTGTCCCGACTCTTCACAACCCGGCGCTTCAACGAACGCGGTCAACTCGTATCTGGCCGGCTCGGATGCCTCTGGCCGGTCCTTGCGTAGCGAGACGGCGGCCATGCCAAGCTCCCGGGCAATTCTTCGATCACGTCCCTCCGACGGTCGTAGAAGGCCCCACCAAATGGCCGGGCACCTGATAGATCAGGGATCCTCTGCGCAGCCTCGAGCACCTTTGATCGGGATGCAAGGAGGAGGAGCCAGGTCGATCCGGAACTACGCCTGTGGCGACAAGCAGCCGATCAGAGCTGGGAGTGAAGAGGCACCGAGTGGTCACTGAGCAAGTGGCAGGTACATCTGAACGTAGGCGTGGCGCCCATTTGGCCGAGCGCGGATCGTCCTCTTTCTAGACAGAAAGCCCTACGCCCGGTGGCGCTCTTCAGACGATGCAGCGTGGAGAGTACCGGTGAGCTGAAGCGAGCATCGGACCCTCCACCAAGGGGTCGGGCTCTTTACTTACTGGCCAGGCAAGAGTGGTGGCTTTCCTGCCTCGCGAGCTCTTCAGCAGATGGCGTGACAGCAACTGGCTCTCGCAAGATGCCAGGTCAGTTGCGTGCCGGTACCGGCGGCCACTTGCCCTGAACGCCGTTGACTCGCCCGACCGCGGGATCTGCAATCACCGAGGGTCCGAAGCCCGGAGGCTCAGCGCATCGAATGTCTCAGTAAGGCACAGGTATAGACGGGTCATCCGAAGTCCAACGCCCTCGGCCCATGCAGTCGGCGGGTGTGGCAGGGCATTTGGCAAGGGCGGGTTGCCGCAGGCGCAGGGGTGCCCTTCGTCATTGCCTCAGCCGGCCCGCAGATCGGCAAGCTGGGGCTGATCTCTTTGTCATTGACCCAGCGGCGACATGCAGCCAGCTCTCAGCAGACTGAACGAGGGCGGCCAGGAGAGTTGAGCCAAGACTTGTGTCCGCCGCTCAGGCGGACGCGCTGGAGGCTCTAACTGCGTGAC
Organism: Kineosporia aurantiaca JCM 3230; assembly: GCA_000719025.1. GTDB lineage: Bacteria > Actinomycetota > Actinomycetes > Actinomycetales > Kineosporiaceae > Kineosporia > Kineosporia aurantiaca. Next base: position 291,270 of record JODP01000003.1, on the reverse strand, counting down.
GCCCGGCCGGGCGGCCCTTCGGGGTTCGGCGGCGCGTTCCTCGGCCTGCCGGGCGGGTGGGACACGGTCACGGTGGGCGTCCGCGTGGAAGGGAAGACTGGCGCTGCGACGAGATGAGCCCGGACAGATGCCAGAGACCAAGTGGCGTCCACTCAGTGGCCTACGAAGCATTTGTCAGGGTCTATCCAGCCAGGCATAGAAGCTATGGCGCGATGCGAGCAGCAGGCCAGGCCCCGCAAGAGCGGGCAATGCCCAAGTTCCTGCCGGCGCTGACCTCAGCCCCTGAAGTCAGGGCGGTGGAGGGCATCAGGACGCGATCGCGCCATGCCAGCACTACTGGGATTTCCAAGGTGTGGGGGACGAGTCGATCGAGCAGGGGGTCCAAGGGGCAGAAGGCGAGGCCCAGTGCCCTGGCCAGACGGAACCTTCACAGGTTTGCTCTCGCACCGTGACCAAACCGAGAGGTCAAACCGCTTGTGGACCGCGAACGTCCCTACGCCGTGGACACCTACTTTTCCACAGCCCGAACCAGATTTGCCCACACCCTTGGCAAGGGCCGATCCCAAACTGCGGACAGTGCTCTCCTGCCCACAAATATGCAGGTCAAAACCATCTTCGTGGCAGCCCGAGCTTTCACAGCCAGGTCTGCGGCCGGGTCGACCGAGCGCAGCCGTGCACAACCCACAGGAGTTATCCACAGGTCTGTGCACAGGGCCGGGCGGGCTTGTTCACAGACCTGCGGGACGGCAAAAGAGTCACGCTGGGTGAGCAAGCCCGGAAGGGTCTTGCCTGGCGTCCACGGCGATTAGCGCACGAAACCCAGCAACGATGGACGTCGACCGGAGAAGAGCTAACCACCGCTCTGTTACTGAACCAGTCGAACCATCAGGTGAGTGCAGCGTCCGTACGCAGTCTTTGAACTTCTCGGTCCAACCCGCTAATGGCTGCGGCGGTCCGAAGAAGATTGGCCTTGGGACTGGCCGGACCGGCCAGCCCGGCCATTGCCGTTGCCGTTGTTCCGGGAAGACTGCCGCCCACCAGCCTTTCCGGCCGAAGCTGAGCCAGAAGGAGCCGGCGCTTTCTTCTTCTTGAGCACCTTGCCGTCCCGCCCGGCCACAATGCGGACGGCCGTCGTCGGCATCGCCAGAACGGACTCGCCGCACCGGACGACCTCGGAAGACTCAGCTCCCAGCTCGGCCAGGATCCCGGAAGCAGCTGCGAGCTCCTCCTCAGCGGAGTCGCCCTTGATCGCCAAGAGCTGGCCTTGCTTGCGCACCAGCGGCATTGACCATTCGGCCAACGTCGGCAGCGCAGCAACGGCCCGGGACGTGACGACGTCGAAGTGCTGACCGGACTCAGCCACGATGTGGGCCTTGGCGCGGATGATCTCCACGTTCTCCAGGCCCAGCTCGGCGATGACCTCGCGGAGCCACGTGGTGCGCCGGAGCATCGGCTCCATCAGGTACACGGTCAGGTCTGGTCGGGCGATGGCCACGGGGATGCCCGGGAGTCCGGCGCCGCTGCCGACGTCACCGAGCTCGACGCCTTCGGGCACCAGTTCCTGCAGCACGGCGCAGTTCAGGAGGTGACGCTCCCAGATGCGCTCGGCCTCACGAGGGCCGATCAGACCGCGCTCGACCCCAGCGGTCGCCAGGGCCTGAGCGTAGGCAAGAGCCAGGTCGAGGCGGGGCCCGAACACGGTCCGGGCCGCCGCGGCCTCTTCCTCAGTAGGTTCGATGGGCACGAAGGTCAGGACTCGGCCGGCAGAACGACGACGTGCCGGTTCGGGTCGACACCTTCGGACTCGCTGGTCAGCCCGGCCTCGGCGACCACGTCGTGGACGATCTTGCGCTCGAAGGCGCTCATCGGCTCCATGGCGACGGACTTGCCGGAGTTCTTGACCTGCTGGCAGACCTTGGTGGCCTTCTCGGTGAGCTGGGCCCGACGCTGGGCGCGGTACCCGGCCACATCCAGCATCAGCCGGCTGCGCTCGCCGGTGTTCGCCTGCACGGCAAGCCGGGTCAGTTCCTGGAGGGCCTCGAGCACTTCACCGCTGGACCCGACGAAGCGGCGCAGGGCGCGCTCGTTGCCGTCCTCACTGACGATCGCAACGGACGCGCGTCCGTTCTCCACGTCGATGTCGATGTCTCCATCGACGTCCACAATGTCGAGGAACTCTTCGAGGTAATCGGCGGCGACCTCGCCTTCCTCCTCCAGATCCTTGATCGAGGCGCGTGAGCGTGAGGATCGCTTGGAACCGCCCCCGGCGGTCGCGGCCTCTTCGCCCTCACCCGTCTCCGAGGCGTCCGCGTCGTCCGTGTCGTCGGTGTCGTCCACCGACGTCGTCAGTTCCGCGTCGTCCTCCGGTCGATCCTGGACCGTCACTGCCTCGGCCTGTTCGCCGCTCTCCATGAACCGTCTCCTCACATCGCAGCCGGCCCGCCGAACGGCAAGCCTGGCACCGGTCGTCCCCACAACGACCGGCCACATGAATTTCCTGTTGTCCACGAACGATTCACGACCGGAACTCCCCTGCTCAACGGGAGAGCCCCGGCCGCGGGCGCCAAATCCTCCCGGCGCTCAGATGCCCCAGCACACTTTACGTTTCGGTCACTTTCCCACGCGGCCGACCCTGCGCCTTCGATGCCTTCTGACTGCCGTTCTTCTGCTGACCGTTCTTCTGAGCGGCCTCTTCAGGAGAGCCAGGCTCGGGTTCGACGGCGGGAACCGGGGACGACGTTCCGCTCGCCTTGGGCGTGACGGCCGGGCTCTGCTTGGTCCGCTGGCTCTTGCTCTGCTTCTTCGGCTGCACGCGCTGGGTGCTCGGCGCGGCCTCCTCGACCGTCTCGGCCTTCGCCGGCTCAGTGGCGCCCAGACCGAGCAGCGGCTTGCCGCGTTTGGCCCGGCGCTCGTTCAGCGCCTTCTCGGCCGGGGAGCCCGGAGCCGGCATCCGCCGGATCACGTAGAACTGCTGCCCCATCGACCAGACGTTGGTGGTGAGCCAGTAGAGCAGCACACCGATCGGGAAGTTCACGCCGGAGACCGCGAAGACCAGCGGCAGCACGTAGAGCAGGATCTTCTGCTGCTGTGCGAACGGGTTGTCCAGCGCCGAGGCCGGCATGTTCTTCATCATCAGCTGACGCTGCGTGGTGAAGGTGGAGGCCGACATCAGCACGATCAGGACGACCGTGAGGATCTTGGTGCCGATCTGGTCGGACCCCAGGAACGTGTCCGACAGCGGCGAACCGAACAGGGTGGACGCGTTCAGCTGGGCCCGCAGGGTGGTGGTCAGCGGGCCGATCGCCGAGTCCCCGTTCAGCACCCGGAACAGGGCGAAGAAGATCGGCGCCTGGAGCAGGATGGGCAGGCACGAGGAGAACGGGTTGGTGCCCGACTCCTTGTAGAGGGCCATCGTCTCCTGCGTCATCTTCTGACGGGAGTCGGGGTCGGTCTTGCCCTTGTACTTGGCCTGGATCTTCTTCAGCTCGGGCTGGATCAGCTGGAGCCCGCGGGAAGCCTTGATCTGCTTGACGAACAGCGGGATCAGGATGATCCGGATGACGACCACCAGGCCGACGATCGAGAGTGCCCAGGTCCAGCCCGAACCCTCGGGCAGCCCGATCGCGGTCCAAACGTGGTGCCACCCGACCATGATCCAGGCAATGACGTACTCAAGGGGTCTCAGGATCTGGCTCATCGGCTCCTCGCCGGATCAGGCGGCACGTCGCGGGGCGGACGGCGCGCAGTTCTGGTCAGTGGGAACCACCCGGTGATCCGCTCCGGACCTGGGTTCGGTGGGGAGGGACGCAGAAGGCGTGGCCGGAGCAGTCACCCCGTGATCGCACCCGGCCTTGCTCCTGACCGGTGGAACGTGGTCGACACCACCCGGGTTCCAAGGGTGGCAGCGCAGCAACCGCCGGCCGGCCAACCAGGATCCGCGGAGGGCTCCGTGACGCTGGACGGCAGTGAGCGCGTACAGCGAGCACGACGGATAGAAGCGGCAGGTGTCCCCGTACATCGGGGAGACCAGCCAGCGGTAGAGCGTCAGGAAGGCAATGAGCAGCAGTCGGGGTATGCCGAACAGCCAGCGAGCGGCTGTGGCCAGCAGAACCACGACTCGGCGGGCACCCGAGGAACGCGTGGTCACGAGGAGCTCCCGGGCGGGACCGACCGGTCCGGACCACGGCTTCCCGAGGAACGGCCGCGGCGGTTGCTGTTCGAGCCACCACCCGCGTCCGACCGGAGGGCCGAGGCCAGGGCGCTGTCGAAATCGGCCGCCAGGGTGCTCGCGCCAGCGGCAGCCGGATTCGCCCGCACCACGACGAGGGCGCCCGACGGCAACGCCGCCAGGCGATCTCTCGTGATGTGACGCAACTGCCGCTTCACGCGATTCCTCACCACCGCCGGGCCGACCGCCTTGGACACGACGAAACCCACTCGTGCCGGCGAGGCCGGATCCGAACCGGTGCGGTTCAGATGGATGACCAGGGTCTGCCGTCCGGCGCGACGGCCTTTGCGCACGGCAGCCGAGAATTCGCTGCCGTGACGCATTCGGTGAGCGCTGGGAAGCACCCCGGGACCGGGACGGTCGGGATCAGGCGGAGAGTTCCGCGCGACCCTTCCGGCGGCGGGCGGCCAGGATGGCGCGGCCGGCCCGGGTGCTCATACGCAGGCGGAAACCGTGCGTCTTGGAACGGCGCCGGTTGTTCGGCTGAAACGTCCGCTTGCTCACGTGAGGACTCCCAGGTAGTTAGTGCTAAGCAGTCGGCGCGGCCGGTGACGGAATGACACAACGACCGCTGACACCGACCTCCATCGGACGCCCGCGCAGAATTTACGTGGACATGCGAAGAGAGGTCGCCGTCAAGCCCTCTCACGGTACGGGCGCTCACGCCCTCGGTCAAACTCATCCCGAGGGTGGGGCCGCGACACGGCGTCATGACGATCAAAGCACTGATCAAAGCCCCGAGCAACGCCGCGGTCGGACCGGGCCACCAGGCCGGCGGAACCAGCACTGCACCCTTGGCCGTTGAACTCGCGGAACCGGGACTGAACGAGGGGCCACGCCGGGCTGAACCGCCGGTCAACGGGTCGCCGCCCACAGATGCAAACCTGAATCCGGCGAACCCCCGGAACCCAAGTTATCCACAACCTGGCAGGTCGGGACGGACGAAACGGATTTGCTGGAACACCGCCCGACGCACACCGGCTCAAAGCTCTCTCCCAAGCCCACGCCCGACGGGCTATGGTCCTCTCTTGCGCTCCTTCAAACCCCAAGGACACGCCGAACTGGCTGGTCACTGAGGTGCCGGCGGCAGGGAGAGATCCTCACCGGCGGGAGTCACGAGGGGGCGCAAACCGGGGTTCACCACTGATGGCGGTGGGGGTCCTGAGCGGGTTCGACCGGGCTCGAGTGCAGACTGGACCGGTCCGGCCTCTCGTTCATACACAGGGTGTGGACAACGCTGTGGACGAACGACCGGATACGGACGGGTAACGGAGGTGAGCGGCGTGGCAACGCCGAGCGAGGACTTCCCCTCAGTCTGGCGCCGGGCTCTGGATTCGCTGGACTCGGTGGGGGTGACCCCGCAGCAGCGCGCCTTCGTGAGGCTCGCCCGACCGGTCGGTCTTCTGGACGGCACCGCGATCCTGGCGGTCCCCAACGACCTGACCAAGGAGATCCTGGAGCAGCGGGTCCGGGACACGATCACCGGTCTGCTGTCCGAGCACCTGGGCATCCCGATCCGGCTCGCCGTCACCGTGGACTCATCCCTGGCCGGAGGCGAGCCCGTACACGTGCGCACGCCCGCCGGGGGCATCCGGATGTTCGACTCCGAGGACAACGCGACCTACGAGGTCCGCGGTCCGGCGTCGCGCTCCGGTGAGTCCGGCTTCGGCACCCCGCGAGCTGATTTCCGGGCTGAGCCGCCGGTCGATGTGAACGCTCCGTGGAGCCCTCCGCCGTCGGCACGCCCCGTCCCCGACATGCGGGATCTGCGGCCCGACGGCACCGACCGGGCCGAGCGCAACCACTTCGACCGCTACCAGGACGAGTACCCACAGGACTACCCGCCGGCCCAGCCCGACTACCGGCAGGACTACCCGGGCGCGTTCGGCAGCTACCCCACCAACCGGCACGACCCGGACCGCGGCGACCGGAACGATCGGAACGACCGCTACGAGAACGAGCGCCCGCGCTACGAGAGCCGCCGCGAGCTGCGCCAGAACCAGCGGTACAACGACCAGCCGGACGCGGCTCGCCCGGAACCGGACCTCGGTCAACCCGAACACTTGGTGCAGCCGGGGTCGGGCGGTCAGGGTGTCCCGGCGGACCAGGACGACCGCATCGAGCGCAGTCAGGACGACCGTCCGGACAGCTTCGACTACGAAGCGCCGAACGACCGTTACGACAATGGTTTCGAAGCAGGTCGCTACACCGGTGGACGTTATGACGGACCACGCTCGGAAGGCGCCCGGTACGACGGGGCTGAGTCGACCGATCAGGGGTACGAACGCCTCCAGCGCGAACGTTCCCGATTTGGCGTCGAGGACGGTCCTACGACGGACGACGCACCGGCCTCCGAGCCGTCGGGCGAACCTCAGGACCAGCGTGACGAGCCGCGTCAGCCGACCGCCGGCGAGGGGACGCAGGGCGACCTTTTCGGTTACCAGGACGACTCTTTCGGCCAGGACAGCTACGGGCCGAACCGTCGGGGTGAAGGACGCTTTCGGTACGACCCGTCCGGTGCCCCGGCTGGTCGTGACCGTAATCCGCAGAGCGGCAACGGGTTCCGCGAGGAACCGCGTTCCGGTCGGGGTGAGAGCTCGGACTCGATCATCGACATCCGTAACCTCGACCGGGCCAAGCCGCTGGACGGTGTGTCCCAAGGGGCCCAGCCGAGTGCCCTCGGGGTGCACAACCCGGGTGGTCTGGCGACCGGCCGACCGGCCGCCCAGAGCGAACCGGAGCCGCACCCCGAGGACCGGCCGGCCCGCCACCGGGCGGTGAAGCCGCAGGTCGAACCGGCCCGGCTGAACGCCAAGTACACCTTCGAGACGTTCGTCATCGGCGCCAGCAACCGGTTCGCCCACGCGGCCGCCGTCGCCGTCGCCGAAGCCCCGGCCAAGGCCTACAACCCGCTCTTCGTCTACGGCGAGTCCGGCCTGGGCAAGACCCACCTGATGCACGCGATCGGGCACTACGCGATGAACCTCTACTCCGGGGTCCGCGTGCGCTACGTGAACTCGGAGGAGTTCACCAACGAGTTCATCAACAGCATCCGCGACGACAAGGCGAGCACCTTCCAGCGCCGCTACCGCGACGTCGACGTCCTGCTGATCGACGACATCCAGTTCCTCCAGAACAAGGTGCAGACCCAGGAAGAGTTCTTCCACACCTTCAACACCCTGCACAACGCGAACAAGCAGGTCGTGATCACCTCCGACCTGCCGCCGAAACAGCTGGCCGGCTTCGAGGAACGCATGCGCTCCCGCTTCGAGTGGGGCCTGATCACCGACGTCCAGCCGCCCGACCTGGAAACCCGGATCGCGATCCTCCGTAAGAAGGCCATGGGCGAGCGCCTCGAGGTCCGCGACGACGTGATGGAGTACATCGCGTCCCGCATCTCGACGAACATCCGCGAGCTCGAGGGCGCCCTGATCCGGGTCACCGCGTTCGCCAGCCTGAACCGGCAGCAGGTCGACCTCTCCCTCGCCGAGATCGTCCTGAAGGACCTGATCCCCGCAGACGACGCCCCCGAGATCACCTCGGCGACGATCATGGCCCAGACCGCGGCCTACTTCAGCGTCTCCCTGGACGACCTCTGCGGCCCCTCCCGCTCACGCACCCTGAGCAACGCCCGCCAGATCGCCATGTACCTGTGCCGCGAGCTGACCGACCTGTCCCTACCCAAGATCGGCCAACTGTTCGGCGGCCGGGACCACACCACGGTGATCCACGCAGACCGCAAGATCCGCACACAGATGGCCGAGCGCCGGTCCACCTACAACCAGGTCACCGAGCTCACCAACCGGATCAAGCAAACCTCCCGCATGTCCTGACCGCCCTGCCTTCCCGGCGGGGTAAGAGCACTGCTTTCAATGAAGGACGCCCGCCAGCGGCGGTTTGGTAGGTCCGCGCGTAGGAAAACAGCTCCGCCACCCGACGCCCGCCTGCACTGGCTGCTGCTCGGCCGGCTGCTGCTCGGCCGGCTGCTGCTCGGCCGGCTGCTGCTCGGCCGGCTGCTGCTTGGCCGGCTGCTGCTTGGCCAGCTACTGCTCGGCCGGCTGCTGCTGGCCGCGGCTCTCGGACTGGGCTGGCGGGCGTACCGGACGGTTCTCGGCAGCAACCTGTGCCCTGCCTCACCAGCCTTAGTTTCTGCCCTCACCAACCCAGCCCTCAGGCGCACACCTCCACAAGGACGACCTCGCTACCTGTACTTACCGAACCGATGGCGCTGGCACACCTGCCCCCTCGGATACCCGTTTGCCGAGAGTGCCGGGTCACTCAGATCGGCTGTGGTGGACGGCAAGCTGCCGCTGTCCAGGAAGACCTGGTTGCTCGCCGGGTCTTGGTTCAGCCAGCGGACGAACGTGGCGCTTACCTCAACCGCCAAACTTCTTACGCGCTCGCCTCTGAGCACTCATACCCATCAAGCGGCTCTCTCCCGCAGGCGTCTGCTCTCCCAGTCCTATGGATGGCCCTGCCTGTTGAGCCCCCAGGCTCTGCTCGCCTGCAAGCACGCATCCGGTCGGCAAGAACGGCTTCACACACCCACGCATGCGAACCGCCCCGGCCGTGCGCACCGTGATCAGGATGTGTCAGAAGGGGCAGCACACCGACGTCTCCCTATGGTTCGCCCTGAGCGGCCAGATGCCCCGCATCGCCACCCCCGCATCGCCACCCCCGCATCGCCACCCCCGCATCGCCACCACGCATAGCCACCACGCATAGCCACCACGCATAGCCCGACAGGCAGCCCGACAGCTGGCTCAACATGCAGCCCCGACAGCCAGCCCGGCAGTTGGCCCGACAGGCAGCCCGACAGGCGGCCCGGCAGTTGGCCCGACAGCCAGCCCGACAGGCGGCCCGGCAGTTGGCCCGACAGCCAGCCCGCAGTTGGCCCGACAGTCGGCCCCCGCAGTCAGCCCCCGCAGTCAGCCCCCGCAGTTGGCCCGACAGTCGGCCCCCGCAGTCAGCCCCCGACAGTCAGCCCCCGACGGTCGGCCCGACAGCCAACTCGCCCACGCGATCGACCACCCGGTCTCTGGGCTCAGTCATCACCGTGCTCGTCTGCCGGCAGCGGCATTGACCCTGCCTGTCTTTCTGTAGCAACAGTCCACTCGTCGTGATCGCGCGGACGCCTGGCCCAGCCCGTTACCGCAGCCTTTTTCACCCGCCGAACGGCGTGCTACCCCGTCAGTCAGACCCTGCTGCGGCTTTTTGCTGCGCCGACTGTAGAAGCGTGGAACGCCGCTAAATCGGGCCAACGGTTCGGGAATTGCTTATTACCCCGGTTATTCGAGCCTCGAAAACTTTTATTTCTTACCCCACCAACATGTTGTCCACAGCTTCGGCCATTTTTGCCCAGTCGGGGTGCCCGGCCGCGGCCTTCTTCGGTTTTGGCGTTGACCCTGTTCAGAAGGCAAAAGAAGGGTGCTCACGGGGTGGTCGGCCGGTTTTGGCGGGACCGGGATATCCACACTGTGCACAGAGTGGGGACAAAATCTGTGGATAAGTAGGCGGGATGGAGGGTGGCATGAGACGCTGTCGGCGAAAGCCGTTTGCTGGCCTCGAGTTGGTGGTTATCCACAGGCACTTCGCGTTGTGCACAGGTGTGGGGAAACTTCGCGATTCGCGCACAGGTGGGGACAAGTCTGTGGATGGATCGCTGCGGATCGGGCTTGTCCACAGAGGTTTTCAACAGACCTGGGGTTTTGTGGGTAACGCTTGGACCAGCCAAAACGACCGGTTTTGGGGGTCTCGGCAGGTGCGCCAGTCAGTTTGTCGACACCCCGTGGACAAGTTTTGTGCAGGGGGTGGATAACTGCCTTTGAGGGGGCGTGAATAAATCTGTGGATGAAGGGGCTTTTGCTGGGGACAAACTGTGGACAACTGTGGGTCATCTGTGGACGCCGGAGGACAACCTTGTGGGGAAGCCCTGGTTTATCCACGGTCTCTCCACGGACACGGCAAATTCATCCACCAACAATTGACAGGCCCTCAGCTCGTTGACCAGGCAAAACGAGGGTTACCCACAGAATCCACAGGCGCTACTACAAACAACAAACTGTTTTGACTAGGAAAATTGTGGATCCACCAACATTTGGGCTGGGCGGGCGAGCGCCCCTCCGGCTGCTTGGTGGGCTGGGGAAAACCCGCACGGAGGTTCGAACACCTGTCCTACGAACAAGTGTTCGAATAAGTGCTCGGATCCGCAAGACCTCATCGGCGGGTGGTCGCTCACACCTAAGGGGTTGGTCTGTAGGTCGGTCTTCGGTCCGGTGGGGTGCAAGCTCGGCCTGGAGGCCGTACCCGGAGCTGGGTCTCGGCGCTCCTACCCCGGGACGATCTTGGCTACCCCAGGACGACTCTGTAGCTCGGCCGTGAGCTGGCGCTGATCCGGAATCTGGAGGCAAGCCGGAGACGTAGGGCGAGCTGCTGTGGGGAGAGCTACAGCAAGCGCTGGCGAGCGTCGGATGCTCCCTTGGGCGGGTGACTTTCGCGTCGTTGCCGCTTTGGTGCTCCGTCGGGTGCGGACAGTCATTGGAGCTGGTTTTCGGGCGAGCGCTCCGCGAGCAAGGTCACCGAGCCGGCGCCGTAGCCGGCCGAACCCCACACCGCCCGAAGATGGTCGAAGCTCACGCAGCCCAACATCCCGAAGACCACCGAGCTCAGGAACCAGAACTGCAGCCGCAGACAGTCCCCGGCCCGAGCCTCCAAGCCGCCGACCGCGAAGTTCCCACCCCGGACAACCACCGACCGGCGTCCATAAGCACCCAGCAGCCCCCCACCGCCCCGAAAGGTGCCAACCGGCACCCGGACCGCTCCCGGCGTCCTTCATTAGCTCTCAACCCCGCTGGAAGCCTCGCCGCCCGGAAGAAGGCCCGGTGGGCGCCCGCCGGGCGCGACCCGCCGATCGAGTTCCCCCGGCCTCGCGAACTCGCGTAATGTCGGCGGGCGAGAACTGCACATCTCCTGGTCCGACGAAACCGCCGGACCGGTGACTGTGCGTCGTCCTACATTCTTCGGCCGGTTGTGGAGGGGTACCCGTGAAATTCCGGGTTGAGCGCGACGCGCTGGCGGACGCAGTTGCCTGGGCGGCCCGTGCGCTGCCCAGCCGCCCCCCGGTCCCGGTCCTCGCGGGTCTCCTGCTGGAGGCGGACGCGGTCGGTGTGCTGCGGCTCTCAAGTTTCGACTACGAGGTCTCGGCCCGGGTCGAGATCCCGGCCGAGGTGATGGACGCGGGTACCGCGCTGGTCTCCGGCAAGCTGCTCGCCGACATCTCCCGGTCGCTGCCGGCCAAGCCCGTCGACCTGACCACCGACGGGTCCAAGGTCTCGGTCACCTGTGGCTCCGGGCGCTTCACCCTGCTGACCATGCCGGTGGAGGAATACCCCACCCTTCCGGTCATGCCGGACGCGTCCGGTACGGTCGCCGGTGACATCTTCACCCAGGCGGTGGGGCAGGTCAGCATCGCAGCCAGCCGGGACGAGACGCTCCCGATCCTCACCGGTATCCGGTGCGAGATCGAGGGCGACCAGATGACCCTGCTGGCCACCGACCGGTATCGGCTCGCGATGCGTACTTTGCCCTGGCATCCTGGCGACCCCGGTCAGAGCAGCGTCGCCCTGGTCCGGGCCCGCACTCTTTCCGACGTGGCGAAGGCCCTCGGCACCAGCGCCGACGTCACCCTCGCCCTGACCACCGGCGGAGCGACCGAGATGATCGGTTTCGAGGCCGGCGGGCGCCGCACCACCTCATTGCTGGTGGAGGGCGACTACCCGAAGGTTCGCGCACTGTTCCCCGACTCGGTGGCGACATATGCGCTGGTAGGGACGCAGGCTCTGACAGACGCGGTGAAACGCGTCGCGCTGGTGGCGGAACGGAACACACCGGTCCGACTCACCTTCGCGGAGGGCCTCCTCACGCTGGAAGCAGGGCAAGGAGAAGATGCTCAAGCGTCGGAGGCAGTTGAGTCGACGCTAGTTGGTGACGATCTCTCCATCGCCTTCAACCCGCAGTTCCTGCTCGACGGCCTCGGGGCACTGAACTCGCCCCTGGTCCGCCTGTCATTCACCCAGCCCACCAAGCCCGCGGTGCTGTCGCCGCAAACCGACCCGGACGGGCCGGACGACAGCAGCTATCGGTACCTCCTGATGCCGGTGCGAATCGCGGGCTGACCCCGAAGGGAAAGACCCCGTGCACATCGGATTGATCGGCCTCGGCCGCATGGGCGGCAACATGTACAAGCGCCTGACCGAGGCGGGCATCAAGGTGACCGGTTACGACCGTAACCCGGATGTCAGTGATGTCGCCTCGATCGAGGAACTGGTCGCCGCCGTCCCCTCCCCGCGCATCATCTGGGTCATGGTGCCCTCCGGTGAGATCACGCGCAGCACTGTCGAAGAGGTCGGCAACCACCTTGACTCCGGTGACCTGGTCATCGACGGCGGTAACTCGCGCTTCAGCGACGACTTCAAGCACGCCGAGCTGCTCGCCGCGAAGGGTGTCGAGTACCTCGACTGCGGCGTCTCCGGCGGTGTCTGGGGCCTGAAGAACGGCTACGGCCTGATGGTCGGCGGTGACGCGAAGAACGTCGAGCGCGCCATGCCGATCTTCGACGCGCTGCGCCCCGAGGGCCCGCGCGACGAGGGCTTCGTCCACGCCGGTGAGATCGGCGCCGGTCACTACGCCAAGATGGTGCACAACGGCATCGAGTACGGCCTGATGCAGGCCTACGCCGAGGGCTACGAGCTGCTCGCGGCCAAGGACATCGTCAAGGACGTCCCGGGCTCGTTCAAGGCCTGGACCCGGGGCACCGTGGTCCGCTCCTGGCTGCTCGACCTGCTGGTCAAGGGCCTGGAGGAAGACCCGGGCTTCGGCAAGATCAGCGGCTACGTCGACGACTCCGGCGAGGGCCGCTGGACGATCGAGGAGGCCATCGCCAACGCCGTCCCGGCTCCGGTGATGACCGCCGCGCTCTACGCCCGGTTCACCTCCCGGCAGGACGACTCGCCGGCGATGAAGGCCGTCGCGGCGCTGCGCAACCAGTTCGGTGGCCACGCGGTGCACGCCGCCAAGGCCGCGGACGCCGGCCCGAGCTCGGGCACCGGCTCCACCCAGGAGTAACCACAGCCTCAGGCTGAAGATCGACCGAGCCGCCGGCCGCCCGAAGGGGCAGTCGGCGGCTCGCTCGCTGTTCCGCGTCTGAGCTGGACTCGATCGGCCGAACGGGACGACGATGGACCGGCCACGCAAGCGGACCCGACTGGAGATCGATCCACCCCGATGCACGTCACCCATCTCTCGTTGGCCGACTTCCGTTCCTACGAGAGTGCCGAGCTGCCGCTCGAGCCCGGAGTGACAGCGCTGGTCGGGCCGAACGGGCAGGGTAAGACGAATCTGGTCGAGGCGATCGGCTACGTCGCGTCGCACTCCAGTCACCGGGTCAGTACGGACGCGCCGCTGATCCGCTCGGGGGCGTCCCGGGCGGTGATCCGCACCGCGATCCAGCGGGACGAGCGCAAGGCCCTGGTCGAACTCGAGATCGTGCCGAGCGGCAGCAACCGGGCCCGGATCAACCGCTCTCCGGTCGGCCGGGCCCGCGATGCACTCGGTCTGCTGCGCACGGTGCTCTTCGCGCCGGAGGATCTGGCCATCGTCAAGGGTGATCCCGATGGTCGGCGCCGGTTCATGGACGACCTGCTGGTGCTCCGCGCACCGCGTTTCGCCGGGGTCCGCTCCGACTACGAGAAGGTGCTGCGCCAGCGCAACGCCCTGTTGAAAACCTCCGGCAAGGCGATGCGGAGCGGTCGCAAACCGGACCTGAGCACCCTGGACGTCTGGAACACGCATCTGGCGGCGGCCGGCGCAGAACTGCTCTTCGGTCGGCTGTACCTGGTCAGGGCGCTTACTCCGTTGGTTGCAGCGTCCTACGAAGCGGTCAGCCTGGGGCAAGGGACGGCCACGCTCACCTACCGCAGCACTCTCGGGGAGGACATCGGCGGTGCGGTGGCGCCGACCCCAGTACAAATGGACGTTCCCTCCCGCGAGTCCCTGCGCGAGCGGCTGCTTGCGGGGATGGAGGAAAACCGGACCACGGAGCTGGAGCGGGGTATCAGCATGGTCGGGCCACACCGGGACGATCTGTTGCTCACCCTCGGTGGTCTACCGGCGAAGGGGTACGCCAGCCACGGGGAGTCCTGGTCGTTCGCCCTCGCTCTGCGCCTTTCCTCGTACGACTTGCTGCGGGGCGACGGGGACGAGTCCGCGGAGCCGGTGCTGATCCTGGACGACGTGTTCGCCGAGCTGGACGCCGGTCGCCGCGAGCGGCTGGCCGAGCTGGTCGCCGGGGCCGAGCAGGTCCTGGTGACGGCAGCAGTGGCGGAGGATGTGCCGAAGGCGCTCAGCGGGGGTCGGGTCGATGTGGTGAAGGGGGCGGTTACGCGTGTCCACTAAGGGAAGCAAGCCCGGGGTAGGCAACAACTCGGCCACGAACAAAGAACAGCCTTTATCCACAACTTCCTCACACCCTGTGGGAAACGCCGGGCGGGCTGGGGACGGAACTCCCCGACACCCTGGTCCGACTGTGGATAACCATGTGGACACAGAGTCTCGTTCAGCTGTGGACAACCGTCGTGACGCAGCTCTCCCACCGCGCGGTTCTTCGGGTGTAACCGCAGGTCAAAGCACTTTCAACAATCCACAAGAGGCTGTGGACAACGGTGCTGACGCGGTCCGCGCGGCCTTGGGGAGAGCCCGCGCCGCCGCCGCTGCTCGTGGGGATAAACCCGGGATCCCAGGACGCGTGGGGGCCGCTGCGCTGGCCCGGCAGCGCCGGGAAGGAGCCAACACCCGCTCCGGCGCCCACCCGGATGCCCGCGATCCACAGGGCCTGGACTCGGTGATGGGCCGCCTCATCGCCGAGCGCGGCTGGACCGAGACGGTCGCGGTCGGCGGGGTGCTCGGCCGGTGGGACCAGATCGTCGGCCCGGACGTGGCCGGGCACTGCCAGCCGCTCAGCTTCGTTGACGGGGTGCTGACCGTCGGTGCCGACTCCTCGGCCTGGGCGACCCAGGTCCGGCTGCTCTCCCCCAACCTGCTCGGCCTTCTGGCCCGGGAGGTCGGCGAGGGCACCGTCACCCGGATCGTGGTGCGCGGCCCGTCCGCCCCCTCCTGGAGGCACGGCCCGCGGGTGGCTCCCGGTTCGAAGGGGCCCGGCGACACCTACGGGTGAGTCCGGAGGGTGACCGCCGGGCGTCCCGGGAGACGTCACGGATCGTGCATCCGCCTCCCTCAAATCCGGCTTGAGGTTGGGCTGCCCGCAGAAGCCTGAGCGCCGCTGAGGCCCCACAGTCATCCCTGAGACGTATCGGGAGTCGCAAGGGGGCGGGCTGAGGCGCCAGAGATGTGCTCGCAGCCCTTAGGGGAGCAGATACCTGCCGCGTTTGGCGTCGCTGATGAGCGGAATTCGCCAGGGACAAGATATGATGGGGGGTGTTCGGCGGCGCCGGGGTAACCGCATTCAGCGGGTCACCCTCGGGCCCGTACCGTCGGCCGTGCTGGCGAGAGTCAACCGGCCCTTGAAGCTTCAGGAGTCCCCCCACTCGTGGCCGAACAGACGATACCGACCGTTTCCGAGACCACCCCTGACGTGTCCGGCCCGGCCGGCTCCGTCACCGCGCCCCTTGAGGACGTCGCGTACGACGCCAGCGCGATCACCGTGCTGGAGGGCCTGGAGGCGGTCCGTAAGCGCCCCGGCATGTACATCGGCTCCACCGGCGAACGCGGTCTGCACCACCTGGTCTACGAGGTGGTCGACAACGCGGTGGACGAGGCGATGGCCGGCTACTGCGACAACATCGACGTGAAAATCCTGGCCGACGGCGGCGTCCGGGTGGTGGACAACGGCCGCGGTATCCCGGTCGACATCGTCGCCTCCGAGGGCAAGCCGGCCGTCGAGGTCGTGCTCACCGTGCTGCACGCCGGTGGCAAGTTCGGTGGCGGCGGGTACTCCGTCTCCGGTGGTCTGCACGGGGTGGGCGTCTCCGTGGTCAACGCCCTCTCCCGCGAGCTGGACGTCGAGGTGCACCTGGGCGGCTCGGTCTACCGCCAGTCCTACGCGATCGGGGTCCCGCAGGCGCCGCTGGCCAAGGGCGAGGACATCCCGGTGGAGGACACCGGCACCACGGTCACGTTCTGGCCGAGCTCGGAGATCTTCGAGACCGTCGACTTCGACTACGAGACGCTGCGCGCCCGGTTCCAGCAGATGGCCTTCCTGAACAAGGGCCTGCGCCTGACGCTGACCGACGAGCGGGCCGACCACGCGGACGAGAACGGCAAGCAGCTCACCGTCTCGTACAAGTACGACGACGGCCTGATCGACTACGTGAAGCACCTGAACTCGTCGAAGAAGAACGAGAACATCAACCCCGACGTGATCTACCTCGAGGCCGAGGACCAGGACAAGGGCCTGGCGCTCGAGCTGGCGATGCAGTGGACCACCGCGTACTCGGAGAGCGTCCACACCTACGCCAACGCGATCAACACGCACGAGGGCGGCACCCACGAAGAGGGGTTCCGGGCCGCGCTGACCAACCTGATCAACGAGTACGCGCGCACCAAGGGCCTGATCAAGGAGAAGGACCCGAACCTGGCCGGTGAGGACATCCGGGAGGGCCTGACCGCGGTCATCTCGGTGAAGCTCAAGGAGCCGCAGTTCGAGGGTCAGACCAAGACCAAGCTGGGCAACACCGAGGCGAAAACCTTTGTGCAGCGCGTGGTCCGCCAGGAACTGACCGACTGGCTGGACTCGCACCCGAACGACGCGCGGGACGTGATCCGCAAGTCGATCCAGGCCTCGGCGGCCCGGATGGCGGCCCGCAAGGCCCGTGAGGCCACCCGCCGCAAGGGCCTGCTCGGTGGGGGCGGCCTGCCCGGCAAGCTGTCGGACTGTCAGTCCACGCACCCCGAAGAGTGCGAGATCTTCATCGTCGAGGGTGACTCGGCCGGCGGCTCGGCCAAGAGCGGCCGGGACCCGCGCACCCAGGCCATCCTGCCGATCCGCGGCAAGATCCTGAACGTCGAGAAGGCCCGGATCGACAAGGTTCTCGCCAACCAGGAGGTGCAGGCGCTGATCAGCGCGTTCGGCACCGGGGTGAGCGACGACTTCGACCTGTCGAAGCTGCGCTATCACAAGATCATCCTGATGGCCGACGCGGACGTCGACGGTCAGCACATCCGCACGCTGCTGCTCACCCTGCTGTTCCGCTTCATGCGCCCGCTGGTCGAGAACGGCCACGTGTACCTGGCCCAGCCGCCGCTGTACAAGATCAAGTGGTCCGGCAAGGGCAACGAGCCGGAGTACACCTACTCCGACCGGGAGCGGGACGCGGTGATCGCGGCGGGCCACGCGGCCGGCCGCAAGCTGCCGAAGGACGACGGTGGCGTGCAGCGCTACAAGGGTCTGGGCGAGATGAACGCCAACGAGCTCTCGGAGACCACGATGGACCGCAACCACCGGGTCCTGCTGCAGGTCACCATGGAGGACGCGGCGGCCGCGGACGAGATGTTCGCGATCCTGATGGGCGAGGACGTGGAGTCGCGGCGCTCGTTCATCCAGCGCAATGCCAAGGACGTCCGTTTCCTCGACATCTGATCGGGAACGAGCCGTTGGGCACCCAAGGTGCCCAACGGCGTCCTCAATCGAAAAAGCTTGAAGAAAACAAAGGATCGATGTGACCGAGCAGCCGCCCGCAAGCCCGCCGGTACCCGAACTGCCGCAGCCCGGCCGGGTCGAGCCGATCGATCTCCAGCTGGAGATGCAGCGGTCGTATCTCGACTACGCGATGAGCGTGATCGTCGGGCGTGCCCTGCCCGACGTCCGGGACGGCCTGAAACCCGTTCACCGGCGCGTCCTTTACGCGATGTACGACGGTGGCTTCCGGCCCGACCGCAGCTACAACAAGTGCGCCCGGGTCGTCGGCGACGTGATGGGCCAGTACCACCCGCACGGTGACTCGGCGATCTACGACACCCTGGTCCGCCTCGCCCAGCCCTGGTCGCTGCGGTACCCGCTGGTGGACGGGCAGGGCAACTTCGGTTCCCCGGGTAACGACCCGGCCGCCGCGATGCGGTACACCGAGTGCCGGATGGCGCCGCTGGCCATGGAAATGGTCCGGGACATCGACAAGGACACCGTCGACTTCTCGCCGAACTACGACGGCAAGACCCAAGAGCCCGACATCCTGCCCGCCCGGTTCCCGAACCTGCTGGTCAACGGCTCGGCCGGGATCGCGGTCGGGATGGCCACCAACATCCCGCCGCACAACCTGCGCGAGGTGGCCGAGGGCGTCCAGTGGCTGCTGGCCAACCCCGAGGCCACCGACGAGGAGCTGCTCAACGCGCTGCTCCTGCGGATCAAGGGCCCGGACTTCCCGACCCACGGCCTGATCATGGGCACCCGCGGGATCGAGGACGCGTACCGCACCGGCCGCGGCTCGATCACCATGCGGGCGATCGTCACGGTCGAGGAGATCCAGAACCGCACCTGCCTGGTGATCACCGAGCTGCCCTACATGGTCAACCCGGACAACCTGAAGGTGAAGATCGCCGAGCTGGTCGACGGCGGCCGGATCCAGGGCATCGCCGACCTGCGGGACGACACCTCGGGCAAGACCGGCCTGCGGATCGTGATCGTGCTCAAGCGCGACGCGGTGGCCAAGGTCGTGCTGAACAACCTGTACAAGCACACCCAGCTGCAGGACAACTTCGGCGCCAACATGCTGGCCCTGGTCGACGGGGTGCCGCGGACCCTGAGCCTGGACAAGTTCGTCCGGTACTGGATGGACCACCAGGTCGAGGTCATCGTCCGGCGCACCCGGTACCTGCTGGCCGAGGCCGAACGGCAGGCCCACATCTACCGCGGTCTGGTCAAGGCGCTGGACGCGCTGGACGAGGTCATCGCGCTGATCCGGGCCTCGGCCACGGTCGAGGACGCGCGCGGCGGGCTGATCGCCCTGCTGGACATCGACGAGGTCCAGGCCGACGCGATCCTGGTCATGCAGCTGCGCCGGCTGGCCGCCCTGGAACGCCAGAAGATCGTCGAGGAACTGGCCAAGCTGGAGATCCAGATTGCCGACCTCGAGGCGATCCTGGCCTCGCCGCAGCGCCAGCGGGACATCATCTCCGAGGAACTGAAGGAGATCGTCGACAAGTACGGCGACGTCCGGCGCACCCAGATCCTGCCCTTCGAGGGCGACATGAACGTGGAAGACCTCATCCCGGAGGAAGAGGTCGTCGTCACGATCACCCGCAGCGGGTACGCCAAGCGCACCCGTTCGGACGAGTACCGGGCCCAGCGCCGCGGCGGCAAGGGCTCCAAGGGCACGACGCTGCGCAGCGACGACGTGGTCGAGCACTTCTTCGTCACCTCGACCCACAACTGGCTGTTGTTCTTCACCAATTTGGGACGCGTGTACCGGGCGAAGGCGTACGAGCTCCCCGAGGGGTCGCGGGACGCCAAGGGCCAGCACGTGGCCAACCTGCTGGCCTTCCAGCCCGGGGAGCAGATCGCCCAGGTGCTCTATCTGCGCACCTACGAGGACTCGGACTTCCTGATCGTCGCCACCCGGGACGGCCTGGTGAAGAAGACCCGGCTGGCCGAGTACGACTCCAACCGGGCCGGCGGGGTGATCGCGGTCAACCTGCGCGAAGGGGACGAGCTGGTCTCCACCCGCCTGGTCGGGGCCAGCGACGACCTGCTCCTGGTCTCCCGCAAGGGCATGTCGGTGCGGTTCACCGCGGACGACACCGCGCTGCGGCCGATGGGCCGGGCCACCTCCGGCGTCACCGGCATGAAGTTCCGGGACGGCGACCAGTTGCTGTCGATGGACGTGGTGAAGGACGGGGCCGACGAGTTCGTCTTCATCGTCACCGAAAATGGTTACGCCAAGCGCACTCCGGTGGACCAGTACCGGGTGCAGGGCCGCGGCGGCCTGGGCATCAAGGTGGCCAAGCTGACCGAGGAGCGCGGCGACCTGGTCGGGGCGATGATCGTCAGCGAGACCGACGAGGCGCTGATCGTGATGGAGCGCGGCAAGGTCGTGCGGTCGTCCGTCGCCGGGGTGCCGGCCAAGGGCCGGGACACGATGGGGGTGGTCTTCGCGAAGCCGGACAAGAACGACCGGATCATCGCGGTGGCGAAGAACGAGGAGTCCGCCGAACTCGAGGAGGACGAGGAGTTCGCGGCGGAAGACGCAACGCCCAGCGAACTCTCAGCCGAATCTGACACGGTCGCCGAAACGCCTGAGGCCGCGGCGTCCGACCAGGCAGAATCAGCGGGGACGGACGAGGCTGAAGACACTCCGGCCGCGGACGACGCCGAAGACGTCTGATCGGTTGTCCACTCCGGTCGTCACGTGGGTTACACCAGACTCGCGAGACGGCCGGGGTGACATGCTCTAGGGTCGGGGTTCCGGGCGTGGAGCGATAGGATCGGCTGAAACGGGTGTTGTTCGTGCCCACGTTCGGCTCGTCGGAACACGGCCGATCATGAATCTGACCGAATCTTGACGGCGAAAACCGCCGGCTGCTGAGCGTGGAGGTGAGACGTGAGTCCGGAGAAGGAGAACCGACCGGCGGGCACGTCAGCGCCGAAACCGGGTGGGGGAGCCTCTCCGATGACGACCGATGCATCGCCAAGCGTCTCCGGC
Source organism: Kineosporia aurantiaca JCM 3230 (assembly GCA_000719025.1). GTDB lineage: Bacteria > Actinomycetota > Actinomycetes > Actinomycetales > Kineosporiaceae > Kineosporia > Kineosporia aurantiaca. Next base: position 270,336 of record JODP01000003.1, on the reverse strand, counting down.
GGGGGCAATAAGCCCACGTCCGGTGGGGGTCCGGCGAAAGGGCGACCCACCGGTAACGGTGCTCCCGCGCGTCCGGCCGGCAACGGTTCCACCCCGTCCGGTTCGTCCAACTCCGCCCCGCGCCCGGCGAGCGGTACTCCCGCCCGGCCCGGCCAGGCGGCGTCCCAGCCGCCGCGGAGCACCCCGCCCGGCAGCGCCCCGGCGCGGCCGCCGGCCGGTGGCCCGCCGGCTCGCCCGGCTTCCGGCTCGTCCGGAGGCGGCGCCCCGGCGGTGAAGCGCAGCGGTACCTCGACCCCTCCCCCGAACTCGTCGGGCAGTCGTCCCTCGCCGGACGCCACCCGCCCAGCGCCGCAGGGCAGCAAGCCCAGCAGCAGCCCGGCCGAGTCGGCGGCGGCTCGGGCGGTGGCCAACGGGGGTAGCAACGCCCGCTCCTCCGTGCCCAACCGGCCCAACGGTGCTGCTCCGAGCCCGGCCAAGGCGTCGGCCGCTCCGGCGGCTCCCGCCGGTCTGCGTCCGGCTCCGTCCCCCAGCAGCGCTCCGGCGCCCTCTGCGGCGCGACCGACCGGCAACAGCCCGCGCCCGTCCACCACTCCTCGCCCGATGACCCAGCCCCGTCCGGGCGGCGGTCCGGGTTCGGAGTCGTGGAACGAGCCCGGCGCTCCCGGTTACTCCAACGGCCGGCCCGAGGGTGGCCCCGGCGGCTTCCAGGCCTCCTCCGCCTCCGAAGACCGGGGCGGTGACGCCGACGCTCCGCGCGTGGCTCGCCTCACCGTCGCCAGCATCGATGTCTGGTCGGCCCTCAAGGTGTCGTTCCTGCTGTCCGTCGCCTCGGCGATCGCCCTGGTGATCGCGGTCTGCGTGCTCTGGATGGTGCTCAGCGCGATGGGCGTCTTCGACTCCCTGAACGACATGCTGAACACGCTGGGCCTGGACCAGTCCGAGACCAGCTTCGACATCTACGACTACGTCGGCTTCGGCAAGATCCTGTCGATCAGCATCGTCCTCGGGGCGGTCAACGCGCTCATCATGACCGCGCTGTCCACCGTGGGCGTCCTGCTCTACAACCTGAGCTCCGGCCTCGTGGGCGGCATTCGGGTCACGCTGTCCGACGACTGACATACGCAGGGGGCCCGGTTTGGGAGAGCCGGGCCCAGTGCGGTAATCTTCTCAGGCGGTCGTCACCACGGGTGACGTACTTGCCCCGGGCCTATAGCTCAGTCGGTTAGAGCGCTTCCCTGATAAGGAAGAGGTCAGTGGTTCAAGTCCACTTAGGCCCACCGGAAAGCCCCAGCACAGACCTTGGTCTGGCTGGGGCTTCTTGGTTTTGAGGATCAGCCGAGGGCCCGGGGGCCGGGCCGGGCGGAGAATGGTCTCCCGGGTCAGTGACGAGGACGACTGGCTCATGGACGAGGGGGACCGTTGAGCCAGGAACCGAAGATCCCGGTCGATCTCACCGGAGTGCCCGAAACCCTGCTCTGGACGCTGTTCTTCCGGGCGCAGGAGGCTGCCCGCCCAGACGCATTGCTTCAGGATCCGGTGGCGGTGGACCTGGTTGAGCGGATCGACTACCCGTTCGAGGCGCGGTTCAACCAGGGCTCGGGGTGGGCGCAGTGGCAGGCGCTTCGGGCGCTGACCTTTGACCAGGCCATTCGTGGGTTTCTGGCCGAGCATCCCGAGGGCACGGTCATCTCGCTCGGGGAAGGTCTGGAGACGCAGTTCTGGCGGGTGGACAACGAGCGTCTGCGGTGGGTCGGGGTGGATCTGCCCGAGGTTTCGGGGTTGCGCAACCAGGCGCTTCCGGTGAGTGACCGGCGAACCCAGGTGTCGGCGTCCATCATTGAGGACGTTTGGATGCGCGGCATTGATGATTCGAAGGGCCTGCTGATCACGGCTCAGGGGCTGCTGATGTATTTGCAGCGGAATCAGGTTCATGATCTTTTCCGGCGTTGTGCCCAGCGTTGGCCGGGGGCTCAGATTCTCTGGGACGGCGTGCCGCGATGGGCCATCTTTGCCACCGCGAAGCAGGGTGGGGCCACGGAGGACGCGAGTATGCGGCCGCCGGCGATGTCGTGGTGGATGGACGGGCGGGAGGCCAAGGCTCTGCCGGGGGTTGGCCAGGTGCGTCGGCTGCATCCGCCGAAGGGTCGGGGGATGCTGTTCAGCCGGGTGCTGCCGGTCCTGGAACGGGCTCCGCTGGTGCGGGCAAACCTGCTGTCGGTCTGGTCTGCACGCTTCTGACCTGGGGTCTTCTGCAGATGCGGGACCGCGGGAGCGGGAAGACCATCCTTCTATGGCTACGACCAAGAAGCGCGATCCTGGTCCGAGCGTGAAGGACAAGGACCTCTACGAGGAGCTGCGCGACCAGGGCAACAGCAAGCAGAAGTCGGCGCGGATCGCCAACGCCGCCGCCGCGCGGGGACGCAGCAGCGTGGGGCGTAAGGGCGGGAAGGCCGGCGATTATGACGACTGGTCGGTCGACCAGTTGCGTAAGCGCGCCGCCGAGATCGGGGTCAGAGGGCGCTCGTCGATGAAGAAGGCCGAGCTGATTTCCGCACTTCGGAACAGCTGAACGCAGAACGCCCGGTCCAGACCACCCTGACGGGCCTGGAACGGGCGTTCTGTCGGTCAACCCACCTTCAGATCGAACTCCTCGGCCTGACTGCGGTCGGTGGTGTCGGAAAGCAGCCGGGTGGTGCCGGCCTGAACCCGGACATACTCGTGATCGACGTCGGCCTGCAGGCTCACCGTGCCGTCGGCGTTGCGCAGCATGGTGAACTTCTCCCAGGGCCCGAGCGCGGTGCGGTTCGCGATCAGTGGCTCGGCACCGGAGTTCTCGGCGGTGACCAGGTCGTTGTTCGCCTGGGCGCGGAGCGCGATCAGGCCGCCGCCCGCGTCCACCACGTCGAACGTCTCCCACAGACCGGCCGCCGGGATGTTCGCGACCAGTGGCTTCTTGCCCTCCGGATCGGCCTGGACCCATTGACCGGTGGTCCGGGCCCGCAGCGAGATGCTGTCACCGTCTTCCGGCAACGGGGATGACGCGCTCTGGTAACTGATCCCGAGCAGGAAGTGCAGCGAAGCCGGCTTGAAGTCGGATTGCAGGGTGCCGCCGTCGACGCCGTCGGACAGGAAGCCGGCCGGCGCCGGGTTCGCGCCGTCACAGCTGCCGTTCGGGAGACCGACGTGCTTGGAGTTGTCCGTGTTGCCGGTGATGGTGAAGTCCTTCACCCCGCTGACCGCGTACCCGTAGCCCATGGTCGAGCCCTCGAGGGTGTTGCCGGTGACGGTTGCGCCGTGCACGACCTGGTCGCTGCAGCCCCAGACGGCCGGGCCCATGGCCAGACCCACCTTGATCAGGGCTCCGTCGGCGGTGATGGTGTTACCGGAAACCGTGGTACCGCTGTAGTTTCCGTCCATCGGGCCGTAATCGACCATGTTGATCCCGCCGAGCAGCGTGCGGGTCTTGGCGGTGATCTTGTTGTCGGTGACCTGCGAACCGGGGGCACCGAAGACGACGATCGCGCCGTCGGTCGCGTCGGTGATGGTGTTGTTCTTCACCGTGCTGTTTCCGCAGGCCAGCGAGATGCCGTCGGCCCAGCCGTCGGGGGTGCCGGACGGTCCGACCTGGTTGCCGGTGACCGTGGCCTTCTGACAATTGGGCACGCCGTTGTGGACGACGCCCTCGGCGATGTGAAGCGCCGACCAACCGCGGGGCTCGAAGAAGTGGTTGTTCTCGATCACCAGATCCGAGACGTCACCGCCGATTTCGAGCAGACCGCCGCCCCCCTCGATCCGGCCCAGGGCCGGGCGGTTCCCGTTGATCTGGATGTTGCGGATCTGCAGGCCGGACTGGTTGCCACCTTCAATGGCGGTGGCCAGATCGGCCCCGGTGACCTTCAGCGTCGCCCGGGTGTCGTCAGTCGGCGCCCCCTGGGTCTGGATGCCCTGGTTCGCGGCGGTGAACCGGATCGGTTTCGTGAGCTCGAACGTGGCTCCGGTGCAGAGCTGCGCGACCGCCCCTTCTCCGGTGAGGGCGGCCTGGATGTCCTGATCGGTACCGGAATCGATACACGCTGCGTCAGAGGAGTTCGCCGCGGTGGCCACGGAGGTGCCGACCACCGCGAGCAGAGCCACGGTGCCGGTCACAGCGGCGGCTACCGTTCGTCGGCGTTGGGTTTTGAACAAGGGACGTCCTCAGCTGAGTTGGTCGGGTCGGTGAAACCCTGCTCAACCTAGGGACTTCCCGGTGTCCCGCCGCAAAGGCGGGACAAAGGCAGCACTAAGACTGGTTTTTCGGTGCCCGCAAACGTCCATAATCAAAAACCGGTTCAATGGTGCCCGCCACACTTTCGGCGGGCACCACCCGACTTCTTCTCAGTTGCCGACGCCCAAGGTGGACATGAAGGCGGAGGGATAGCGATCGCCGAGTGCCGAGCCCGCCGGAACGGCCTTTTCGATCTCGGCCAGATCATCCGCCGTAAGCTCCAACTCGGCCGCCGGCAACGCCTCGTCCAGCCGGGTCCGGGTGCGGGCACCGATCAGCGGCACGATCTCCTGCCCTTGCGCCGCCACCCAGGCGATGGCCAGCTGGGCGACGGTGCAGCCCTTGGCCTCGGCGACCTTGCGCAGCTGCTCGACCAACGCCAGGTTGTGCTCCACGTTGCCGGCCGCGAAGCGCGGGTGCATGTCCCGGTGATCGCTCGGTGCGCCGGCCCGATCGGTGCTCCAGTGCCCGGAGATCAGGCCCCGGCTGAGCACACCGTAAGCGGTCATCCCGATCCCCAGCTCACGCAGCGTCGACAGCACCTCGTTCTCCACCGCCCGGGAGATCAGCGAGTACTCGATCTGCAGGTCGCTGATCGGGTGGACGGCGTTGGCCCGGCGGATCGTCTCGGCGTTCACCTCGGACAGCCCGATGTACCGCACGTACCCGGCCTCGACCAGCTCCTTGATCGCGCCGATGGTCTCCTCGACCGGCACTTTCGGGTCGATCCGGCCCGGTCGGTAAATGTCGATGTAATCGGTTCCGAGCCTGGTCAGGCTGTACGTGAGCGAGCTCTTCACCGCCTCCGGACGGGCATCCTGCCCAGCCGGCATACCTCCGGGCGCCAGCAGCATGCCGAACTTCACGCTCAGGCGGTAGCTGTCCCGGGCGCGGTCCTTCAGCGCCTCGCCGAGCAGCATTTCGTTGTGCCCAGCTGCGTAGAAGTCGCCGGTGTCGATCAGCGTGACGCCCGCGTCGAGCGCTGCGTGCACCGTGGCGATGCTCTCGGACCGGTCGGCCACCCCGTACGAACCGGACATGCTCATGGCGCCCAGGCCCAAGGCGGAAACGGTTGGGCCATTGGTACCGAGGCTGCGTGTTTGCATGATGCTCTCCTTCTTCGGTGGTCTCTCCAGACTGGGACCGGGGGTAGGAGCACGAAAGAGGAGCGCACATCGTGGGAGAGCCGCTCCCTGGATAGCCGCGGCGGGTAGGCGCACGATGGAGGAATGCAGCGTGAGCAGCTCGCCGATTTTGTGCGCCGCCGTCGGGAAGCCATTCGCCCGGCCGAGGTAGGTCTGGCCGACGGTCCTCGCCGCCGCATCCCCGGACTACGCCGCGAAGAGGTAGCCATGCTTGCGGGCATGTCCGTGGACTACGTGGTCCGCCTCGAGCAAGGTCGCAGCAGCCAGCCCTCCATCCAGCTTCTGGGTGCTTTGGCGCGAGCCCTCCGCCTGACCGACGACGAGCGCGATCACCTGTTCTACCTGGCCGGACACCAGCCACCGCCGGCCGAAGGAACCTCCCAGCAAGCCCGCGCCGGTCTCCTGCGCATGCTCGACCTGCTCGGCGACACGCCCGCCTTCATCATCTCCGACCTGGGCGAAGTGCTGGCTCAGAACCGGATGGGGGTGTTGCTGATGGGCGATGAGCGCCAAGTGACCGGCGACCGCCGCTACCTGTCCTGGCGCTGGTTCACCGAACCCGATGCCCGGACGGGTCATCTGCACCCCGAGGAGCGCGATCACCGCTCGCGCGAACTGGTCGCCGATCTGCGCGCCGTGGCGGGCCGCCGTTCGTCCGATCCGGTGGTGAATCGGCTGATCAACCGCTTGCGGGCGGTCAGCCCGGAATTCCGTCAGCTGTGGACCGAGCATGAAGTCGCCGTGCGGCGGGCGGACCGGAAGACCTTGATGCACCCGCGGGTGGGACCGCTGCGGATGGACTGCGAGACCCTGATCCAGCCCGATCAGCTGCAGAAACTGCTGGTGCTCAGCCCGGCCGACGACGAGACCCGGGAGCGGCTGGAGCTGTTGCGCGTCCTGGGGATTCAGGAATTCGGGACGCCTTCCCGCTCCGGTACCAGCCAGGGAACCACCCGTACATAGATCACCATGCCCATCACCTCGACCAGGGTCTGAGTGACCACCATCGCCGATGCTGCGGCATAGCGTTCGGGCAGGGCCAGAGCCAAGGGCAGCACGACGAGCGAATTGCGGGTTGCTCCGGTGAAAACCACTGCGCGGGTGCTCGGTACGTCGAGACGGAAAAGCCGGGCGACAAGAAATCCGAGCACGGGAATTACGAGCAAGAACACGACATAACAAGGGACGACCGGGGCGACGTCGGTGAGATTGCCGTCGAGTTTGGGAATTTGGGACGCAACAACGGTGATCAGGGTTAGCGCCATCAGGGGAACCATGGTCGTCGTTGCGGCCTCGGAAACCCTCTGACTTTGTCGTTGCACGGTCCAGGCCAGGGCCAGGGGGATGCCGATTAGGAAGAGGAACGCCCGCAGAAACGGCCCGACTTCGACGATATCGGCCAACTCGGATCCCATGAACAGGTAGAGGAAGACCGGGAGCAGCAGCATCTGACCGATCAGCAGGAGCGGGGTGGCGGCGAGAAGCCGCCGGTTGGCCGCCCCGGCCAGACCGCTGAAAACGATCACGTAATCGACGCAGGGGCAGAGCAATACCAACAGCACGCCGACCCGCACGGCCTGGTCATCCGGCAAGAAGGCGAACAGGGCCGCGACCACGACTGGGACCACCGCGAAGTTGACCACCAGGACCGCAGCCAGGAATCGGCCGTCCCGCAGCGATCGCAGCAGCTCAGCGGCAGGAACCTGGAGGAACGTGACGAACAACAGGGCACCGAGCGTGGGGTTGATCAGGTGTTCCAGCCCGGGGCCGGCTGACGGAGCGAGCCATCCCAGGATGCCGCCGACCGCCATCGCGCCCAGGTAGATCGCGACCTGATGGTGTTCCATCCGCTCCACCAGACCGACCGGTCGCGCTCCTGCCACCCGGGCATCTTCGCAGGTCAGCCCCCTTGGGTCGGCGCCACCCCGAACAGTTCGGCCAGCATCTCGGCGGCCATCTCCGGCGCCCGCACGGTCAACTCGAGTGCCTGCGGAGTTAGGTGCAGCGTGAAATCTAGGAAGGCACAGCATTCTTGTTCCGCTGACGCGAGCGCTGCGATACGGCCGGCGAGGGCGGCGTTCGGCGGGAAGAAAAGCAGCAAGCCGTCATCGAGTTCTTCTCGCCTTTGCGCCTCGGCCACTACCGCCCGCCACTCCTCGGTGCGCTTTCCCAATTCGGAGCCGTTCAGGGTGCACGCGACGGGTTCGGGGGCCTGATCCGTGGTGCAGCCACAGCCCGGACCGCACCCTCCGGCCGGGGCCGGGCCGGACAAGGCCGCTCGGACCTCGGCCAGGCGACCCAAAAAGGACCGCAACCGCGCGACTCTCCCATCCGCGTCCCTCATTCGATCAATGACCAGCGAAAGCATCTGCGATCGCACCGAGGCGCAAACCCCCTGCTCCCGGACGTCCAGCAGGTCACGGATGTCTCCCAGGGCCAGGCCGAGCAGTTTCGCCGACGAGATGAAAGAAAGCTTTTCCAAGGCGCTTTCGCCGTAGACGCGATAGCCGGACGCGGTTCGCTCAGCGCGCAGCAGTCCGGCGGTCTCATAAAACCGCAGGGTGCTGGCCGGGACGCCGGAGCGCTCGGCCATCTGAGAGATGCGGTAGGTCGTCACGTCGACGACGGTAAACGTTCGACCCGACTCGAAGGTCAAGTCCTGTTTGAGTACAGCCTTGGCTGAATACAGCGTCCGATGTACTTTGAAGAGATGGAGACCCTGACGCACGGCCAGGTCCTGGCCCGTTTCGGCCACGCGCTGTCGGACTCGATGCGTTCCCGATTGCTGCTGGCCCTGCGCGAAGGTCCTGCCTACCCGGCTGACCTGGCCGAACTCCTGGGCACCAGCCGTCAGAACCTCTCCAACCACCTCGCCTGCCTGCGCGGCTGTGGCCTGGTCGTCGCCGTACCCGAAGGCCGCCGCACCCGGTACGAACTGGCGGACGCGCGGATCGGGCACGCGCTCGGCGATCTGCTCGGCCTCGTCCTCCTGGTCGATCCGCAGGCCTGCCCCGACTCCGAGACGGAAGGGTGCTGCTGATGTCCCTCCCCCTCATTTCCCTCGGGCCGTCCGCCGAGCGCCGAAACGTCCTGGCCAGGCGGGTGCGACTCCTGGTCGGCGCGACCATCGCCTACAACCTGGTGGAAGCCGCCGTAGCCATCTCCGCCGGCCGGATCGCCGACTCGACCGCGCTGATCAGCTTCGGCCTGGACTCGGTGGTGGAGGTTTCTTCGGCTGCCGCGGTCGCCTGGCAGTTCAGCGCCAGCGATCACGAGCGCCGCGAGCGAGCCGCCCTGCGGTTCATCGCCTTGTCCTTCTTCGCCCTGGCCGCCTACGTCAGCTTCGAGTCTGTGCGCGCGCTGATCGGCGCCGATGAGGCCTCGCACTCCACTGTTGGGATCGTGCTGGCCGCGCTGTCCTTAGTGATCATGCCGGTCCTGTCCTCCGCTCAGCGCCGGGCCGGCCGTGAACTGAACTCGCGCTCGGCCGTTGCCGACTCCAAGCAAACCCTGCTCTGCACCTACCTCTCGGCGGTGCTGCTCGTCGGCCTGGTCGCCAACTGGGCGCTCGGCTGGTGGTGGGCCGATCCGCTGGCCGCATTGGTGATCGCGGGGGTGGCGGTGAAGGAAGGCTGGGAGGCCTGGCGGGGGGACGCTTGCTGCGCTCCGGCGAGTACGGCCGAGGGCACCTGCACAGACGGATGCTGCGGGTAGTCCGGCGGTCTAGGCACTCACCCTCACAGCTGAGGGCCGCACTGAGAGAACTCTGATGAGCCATATGTCGTCCATGTCCCGGCGGAATCCGTGGCTGACCGGGTGACTAACCCGATTGGCCTCTGATACGCGGCGGTTGCCCTCCGAAATCTCAGAAGACAGCGCGTGTCTACCGGGATTGGGGTTCGACTGTGGGCCAAGGCCACAAGAAGCTCGATCTGCCCACCAAGCTCGTGATCGCAGCGGTCGGGACGGCAGCGGTGCTGACCGCGTTGCCCGGGAGCGCGCAGCAGAGCGACGCGTCGGCCGGAGGCACCTACACGGCCCAGGTTGTCGGCACGGGGAGCCCGGACGCGATCGATGGTCAGTACATCGTCGTGCTGAAGGCGCCGGCTACCGGTGAGGACAACGCGGCGCTGGACGCGGCGGTCGACCGGGCGGAGGATCTGGGCGCGGACGTCACGCATGAGTACGGGGACGCGATCAACGGCTACGCGGCCGAGATGAGTTCGGCGGAGCTGGCCCGGGCCCGGCAGGATCCGGCGGTGGCCTACATCGCGGCCGACCAGGCGGTGAGTATCGACGGGACGCGCTCGGTGAGTTCGTGGGGGCAGGACCGGATTGATCAGCGGTCGGGTACGAACGGCAAATTGACGACGGTCGGGGACGGCACCGGGGTCACCGCCTACGTCATCGACACCGGCATCCTTTCCACCCACGACGACTTCGACGGTCGCGTAACCTCCGGTTATACGGCGATTTCGGACGGGAACGGTACCGAGGACTGCAATGGTCACGGGACGCACGTGGCCGGGACGATCGGCGGGGCGCAGTACGGCGTCGCGCCGAAGGTGAACCTGGTCGCGGTGCGGGTGTTGGACTGCTCCGGTTCCGGATCGTCGTCCGGGGTCATCGCCGGGATCAACTGGGTGACAGCGAATCATGTGAGCCCGGCGGTGGTGAACATGAGTCTCGGCGGCGCGACGAACGCCCCGCTGGACAACGCCGTCGCGGCGTCGATCGCATCTGGGGTCACCTATGCCATTGCGGCCGGGAACGACACGGCGGACGCCTGTAACTACTCCCCCGCGCGGGTTCCGGGCGCGATTACGGTTGCGGCATCCACCAGTTCGGACGCTGACGCCAGCTTCAGCAACTACGGCTCGTGCGTCGACCTGTACGCGCCCGGCGCGGGCATCACCTCGGACTGGGACACGTCGGACTCGGCGACCAACACCATCAGCGGCACTTCGATGGCCACACCGCACGTGGCCGGAGCCGCCGCGCTCTACCTTCAGGCCAATCCGACTGCAGCGCCGGCCGCGGTGGCCTCCGCCCTGGTCGATAACGCCACTTCCGGCGCCCTCACCGGCGTCCCTGCTTCTACCCCCAACCTGTTGCTGTACGTAGGCTCCGCCGCCTCCCCCACGCCCACACCGACGTCCCCTGTTCCAACTACGACGACGCCGACCAGCACGACGCCGACGACGGCCCCGACCACAACCACCCCGACCACCGCCCCAACCAGTACGACTCCGACCACGGTGCCCACGAGCGTCCCTAGTTCAACGACCCCGACCGCCACCCCGACAACCACCACGCCCACCCCGACCCCGACCAAAACCCCCACGCCGACCTGCACCAATACGGCGGCCAGCGCCTTCACCAGTTCGGCCCGGGGCAAGCTGACGCTGAAGGCGAAGGCGGTCACCGCGACGAGCTACACCACGCACCGCACCGGCCTGAACCTCGGGTGCCTGGCCGGGCCGAAGGGCACGGACTTCGATCTGGCGCTGCAGAAGTGGAACGGCAAGCGCTGGGTCCAGGTAGCGGCCAGCAGCAAGGCGGGCTCGTCCGAGAGCGTGAGCTACACCGGGACGGCGGGCAAGTACCGGTGGCAGGTCGAGCGGGAGAAGGGCCGAGGCAGCTACACGCTGCGGATCACCCACCCCGTCTGATCGTGATCAGAACGCGTAGCGCACGGTCAGCCAGGGCGTGCGCTCGGCCATCAGGTCGAGCAGGCGCTGCTTCCAGACCGCCTTCCAGGCCGCTCGGTAGCGAACGTTGCGCATGCCGTTCTGAGAGACCTTGAACTCCTGGATGTCCGGGCGCCACAACAGATTCTCGGCCTGCGGATGCCAGCCCAGGTTTACCTCGTGCAAACCCTGGTTGTGGGTAAGGAAGATGACCTCGGCGGCGGCTTGGGCCTTGGCGGCCGGGGAGAGCACGTCGTTGAGCTGGTCGAGGAGTTCGGTCCAGTCCTCCAGCCAATGCTCGTGCAGCACGACCGGGGAAAGGTTCAGGTGCACCTCGTACCCTGCTGCGAGGAACTCGTCCACCGCCGCGATCCGCTCGCTCACCGTAGACGTGCGGATGTCCAGCAGTTTGGCCGTCTGCTCGGGCATCACCGAGAACCGGATCCGGGTTCGGCCCTGGGGGTCGTAAGTGAGCAGGTCCCGGTTGACCTGCTTGGTGGCGAACGAGGCCTTGGCCCAGGGTAGGTCGCGAAAGGCCGCCACCAGATCGGCGACGTTGTCACTGATCATCGCGTCTACCGAACAGTCGCTGTTCTCCCCCAGGTCGTAGACCCAGGCCTGCGGATCACACTGGTTCGGCTCGGTTTTCGGCCCCTTCCGAGCAATGTGCCGTTGTAGGTAGCCGATCATCTGCTCGATGTTCGCGTACACGGTGATCGGGTTCGCGTACCCCTTGTGCCGCGGTACGTAGCAATAGGCGCAGGCCATGGCGCAGCCGTTCGCGGCTGAGGCGGCGATCCAGTCGGCGGAACGTCCGTTCACCCGGGCCGTCAGCGTCTTGCGGACCCCGAGCGCGAGCACCTCGGTCTTCACCCGGACCCAGCGCTGGACGTTCTCCTCGGCGTTGTGAACGGCCTCGATGCGGTTGGCCGAGGCCACCTCGACCACCTCGGCGGCCGGCCAGCGGGCCACGATCTGGCGCCCGCGCTCCAGTTCGAGCGCGGCCGGCTCGGCGTAGATGGTGCGGATGTCGAGGAGCATCTGGGCATCGTCTCTTAATGCGGGACGCCCGGCACCCCGGTTGAGCAGCAAGGAACAGGCCCTCGATCCCCGTGAGGGCCTGTTCCTCACCGTCGGCGCCGCTGCCCCTTCGGCGCCCCCCTGTCACCCGCTGGGCGTCCGGCATCTTGTGCCGGGGGCGGGAGGGATGTGGGTGGACGGGATCAGTGCGGCCTACCGGGAGCGCGGATGCCGCGCTCCCGGTGGTGCTGGTCGTGCTCATTTCGGTCATCCCCCTGACTCCCCATAAGCCGCATCCGTCCCCTACACACTGTTGCGTCTCAAAGAGGGGGAAAACAACCTAGTAATTGGCTAACTAAGCCGGACAGACTTGGTCGGGCCGGGGGTCGGCATTGAGGGGGAATGGGTGAAAACACAGGTACAGGGGAAAACACCTAGCCATCGGACGTCGATTCCCCAACGGCAGTTAGCGGTCCGTCTGCAGTCCGCGCGGGACTCCGCGGGGCTGACGCAGGAGGCGGCCGCGAAGCTTTTGCGGATACACACGGTGACCCTCTCCAAGATCGAGAACGGCAAGTCCTCGGTCAAGCCGGCCGTGGTCCGGGAGATGGCCCGGATCTACGGCATCCCCGCCACCGAGACCGAACGCCTGGTGGATCTGTCCGACGACGCCCGTTCCCCGGGCTGGACGGTCTCCTACCGCGATGTCATCCCCGAGCCGGTCTCGGCCCTGGCCGACATCGAGGCCCGGGCCAGCAGCATCTTCGAGTACGAGACCGAGATCCTGCCGGCCACCCTGCAGACCCCGGAGTACGCGGCCTACGTGATCGACCTGGCGGTGGGCGTGCCGGCCGAACGGCGCCGGCAGCACCTGGCCTTCCGGCTCGAGCGGCAGCAGCGGCTGCTCACCCGCAATCCCCGGCCCAGTCTGCGGTTCGTCATTCACGAGTCCGTCCTGCGGGCCCGGATCGGCGACGACAGCCTGATGCAGGATCAGTTCGCCCACCTGCTCAAGCTGGCCCGCCAGCGCGGGATCGAGATCCGGGTCTGGACGTTCGCCGCCGGGCTGCACCAGTGGATGTCCGGCGCCTTCACCCTGCTGCAGTCCGGCGACGAGTCCTACCCGCACGTGGTCTACACCGAGAACCAGGTCGAGGGGAGGTATTTCGAGAACCAGCAGCAGGTCGAGCAGTACGCCCGAATGTTCGGCGAAATACGGCGGAAAGCCATACCGATCAAGGAGTTCACACTATGACGGCAGCAACGCCGAACCCCGCGCAGTGGATCAAGGCCCGTCGCAGTCAGAACGCCAACGGGTGCGTCGAGATGCGACAGATGGTGGACGTGGAAGTACGCGACACCAAGCAGCACGGGCAGGGCCCGACCCTGACCCTCGGCCGGGGGGCCTTTGCCACGTGGATCGCCGGTGCGAAGGCGGGAGAACTCGACCATCTGATCGAGTTCTAGCCGCCCGTGTCCGTGGGAGGGGGCCTCCGACCGAGAGCCGGGGCGGTCGGGGGCTGCCTTCTTGGCCGGCAGCGGTCGGTCAGCGCACAGCCCGAAGCGGGCGGGACGGGGCGACGAAGAGCGTGTTCCGAGCGGGATCGGCCCACCCGGCCAAGGCCGCGATCTGTTCCGGAGTAAGACCCCGTTGCGCCATCGCCTCGGCGATATCGCTGGTCAATGTCGGCTGCTCACGGGCCAACTCATCGCTGACCGGCTCACGCACCCGCCAGCCCCGCGCGCTCAGCGCCTTGTACAGCGCCGTGCGCTTCTGCTCCGTGACGAGCCCCAAGCCGAAGGCGCGCTCGATCAGGGCCTGGATGGAGACCCCCCACTCCCGCTTGAGATCCATCAGCACGCCGAGCGAGAGGTTCCGCAGCTGCGGACCGATCACCTCAGCCGGCATCAGGAACTCGGCGCCGAACTCGGTCGCCTCCAGTTCGATGTGCGGGGTCACGTCGGCCGAGTGCAGAACCAGGTGCCCGAGCTCGTGCGCCAGGGTCATCCGTTTCCGGTCGGTCGCGCTCTGTGCGTTGACGAGGATGAGGGGGTGGTCCGACACCCACTGCGTAAGTCCGTCCACCCGGCTGGTGCCGAAGTCCTCCTCGATCACCAGGCAGCCGGCGCTCTCCAGCCATGCCGTCAGATTGCGGACGGGACCGACGGGCAAGCGCCATTGCATACGGACGAGCCGAGCGGCTTCGGCCGGAGAGACGTCCAGGGGATCGAAGGTAGGCAGCCGGTGCACCGCGGAGAGAGAAATCTCCTCGTAAAGCATTCCCGTGTGCATCCTCAGCACGTTCAGCCGGGCTTCAAGCTTGCGCCAGGCAGTCGGCTTGGCCGTCTGCTGTCGGCGCATGTGCGCGTCCACCGCCATGGCCCCTTCGACACGACCGGCGTGGACAAAGAAAGCGCGGGTCAGACCGAGTGCGCGGGCGAGTCGCTCCACCACATCGTCACTCGGGACCCGGGACTCTTTCTCATAGCGGTGAACCGCCGCCTGTGTGACACCCGCGCGCTCGGCCAGTTCGGCCTGGGTCAGCCCCTCAGCGCGCCGTGAGGTCTCCAGTACTGCACCAAAATCTTTCATGATTCATTCGGACCCCGTCCCCTTTCCCTCCTCATCCAGCCTCGGCATGGTGATGACAGGCCGCTCCGGTCCCCCGCCGCCTGTCGGCCAGATCTGCCGCAAGCTGCCCTGCCCCTGCTGAGGGTCGAGCAACTGCGAGATCCAGATGACCTCATCCTGCCCGTCATGCAGGGAAATCACTGCATCGCCCATCTGGCGCTCTTCGCGATGCCACACATAGCCGCAGTAGAGCCTGGTCTCTCCCAGGCCTGGGAGCATGTTCCTCGGCTGTACCTCGAAGTCCAGGGCGGTCTGGGTCGGGTAGTTGCGAATGATCCCGTCGGCGCTGTGCCGCTTGATCCTGATACGGAACCGACCACCCACCATGAACTCTCGAGTCACTCCCTCATCCCGCAACACGACCTCGGAATTCTCCGAGAGGGAGGTTACAACGTGATCCCAGATCCGATCGTGGATCCAGTTAGCGAGTCCTCGATCGCTATGTGCGGCCACCCAAACAGGGCGCCAGCCACGGTAGGCCCGTAGATCAACTGCTGCCGCCAGAACGGCCTGTCTCACTGACCCGATCACCTTGTCGCCGCACTGGTCGACGACGTCCTGAGCGTTTGGGTACCAAAACATGACAAGAAAAATACCATCGGAACAGGCCGAATTTGGCGTTTCGCCAAAACCTCACAAGACACTTCAAGGTGCAACTATGCCCATTTCGGGCCATGATCCTCTTTCAGCAATTCGGCTGAGACCCGCCTTGAACATCCAGGGGAGTCATCGTGACGGATCCGGCCACCACTCCCTCCGCCCTCGGGGTCTGGCCTGGTAAGCCCTACCCGCTGGGGGCCAGTTTCGACGGCTACGGAACGAATTTCGCGATCTTCAGCGAGGTCGCCGATAAGGTCGAGCTCTGCCTGTTCGATGCGGCCGGCACCGAGACCAGGGTGCTGCTGCCGGAGGTGGACGCGTTCATCTGGCACGTCTTCCTGCCCGGCATCCAGCCCGGTCAGCGCTACGGCTACCGGGTCTACGGGCCGTGGGACCCCTCGCGCGGGCATCGCTGCAATCCGAACAAGCTGCTGCTGGATCCGTACGCCAAGGCGATCGACGGGACGTTCGACTGGGACGAGTCGGTCTTCGGGTATCCGTTCGGGGACCCGGACGCCCGCAACGACACCGATTCGGCTGCGCACATGCCCAAGTGCGTCGTCATCAATCCGTACTTCGACTGGGGCATCGACCGGCCGCCGCGCCACGAGTACGCGGACTCGGTGATCTATGAGGCGCACGTCAAGGGCCTGACCCAGACCCATCCGGAAGTGCCGGAGGCGATGCGGGGCACCTATTCCGGCATTGCCCACCCGGCGATCATCGAGCACCTCACCGCGCTCGGGGTCACCGCGCTGGAACTCATGCCGGTGCATCATTTCGCCAATGACTCCACGCTGATCAGCAAGGGCCTGTCGAACTACTGGGGCTACAACACGATCGGGTTCCTGGCGCCCGACCCGAAGTACAGCTCGACGGGAACCCCCGGCGGCCAGGTACAGGAGTTCAAGGCGATGGTCCGCGCCCTGCACGAGGCCGGTATCGAGGTGATTCTGGACGTCGTCTACAACCACACGGCGGAGGGGAACCACCTCGGGCCGACCCTTTCGATGCGGGGCATCGACAACCGGGCCTATTACCGGGTGATGGACGATGACGCTCGGTACTACATGGATTACACCGGTACCGGGAACACCCTGAACGTCCGGCATCCGCACACGCTCCAGCTGATCATGGACTCGTTGCGGTACTGGGTCACCGAGATGCACGTCGACGGTTTCCGTTTCGACCTGGCGGCCAGCCTGGCCCGGGACTTCTACGAGGTCGACCGGCTGGCCAGTTTCTTCGAACTGGTCCAGCAAGATCCGACGATCAGTCAGGTGAAACTGATTGCCGAGCCTTGGGACGTCGGTCCCGGCGGCTATCAGGTGGGGAACTTCCCGCCCCAATGGACGGAGTGGAACGGCCGTTACCGGGATACCGTCCGGGACTTCTGGCGGGGTGAACCGGCGACCCTGGGTGAGTTCGCCTCACGCATCACCGGTTCGGCGGACCTCTACGAACATTCGGCCCGGCGGCCCGTGGCGTCGGTCAACTTCGTCACCGCGCACGACGGCTTCACGCTGCGGGACCTGGTGTCCTACAACGAGAAGCACAATGATGAGAACGGCGAGGAGAACCGGGACGGGGAGAGCCACAACCGGTCGTGGAACTGCGGGGTCGAGGGACCGACGGACGATCCCGGTGTCCTCGAGATCCGGGCCCGTCAGCAACGCAATTTCCTGACCACCATGCTGCTGTCCCAGGGCGTGCCGATGATCGCGCACGGGGACGAACTCGGTCGCACCCAGCGCGGCAACAACAACGTCTACTGCCAGGACAACGAGCTGAGCTGGGTGGACTGGTCGGACATCGACCAGGGCCTGTTGGCGTTCGCCCAGGCCGCCGCCTCCCTCCGCCGGCATCACCCGGTCTTCCGCCGCCGTCGCTTCTTCAACGGGCTGCCGGTGCGCGAGCAGGGTTCCCAGACCCAGCCGGACATCGCCTGGTTCCGCCCCGACGGTTCGGAGATGACCGATCAGGACTGGGGTTCCGGTTTCGGCCGGGCGGTCTCGGTGTATCTCAACGGGCAGGGCATCACCGACCTGAGCACCCGGGGCGAACGCGTCGTCGACGACTCGTTCGTGGTCTGCTACAACGCGCACCACGAGCCGATCGACTTCACCATGCCGCCGGAAGGCCTGGGCTCCTGCTGGGAACTGGTGCTGAGCACCGAACCCGGCCGTCTGCCCTTGCTCCCGACCGAGGATCCGGGACCGGTGGTGGACGCCGGAAAGCCGCTCACCGTGGCCGGCCGGGCTCTCGCCGTTCTCCAGTTGCAGACCAGCGCCTGATCTCGGCCCGCCGGGGTTTCACAGGCTCTCGAGAATGGCAGCACCCTGCTGCCCGGACTCCGGATCCAGTCGTCGGCCGAACTCGGCCACTCGATCGCGCATGACCTCGTCACTGAGCATATGGCGCATCACTTCGGCAAGATTGTCTGTCCCTAAACCAGTTCCGACGATCCCAAGGCCGAGTTCGGCGATACGGGCAGCGATGAGAACGTGCTCGGTGGTCTGGGGAAGGCAGAGCATGGGTACGCCGGCCGCGAGCGACTCGAGCACGCTGCCGGTACCGGCATGAGTGACGAAGAGCCGGGCTCGGTCCAGGACCGCGAGCTGGTCGACCGAATTGACCACTCGCACCCCCGGCGGCACCTCGAGTTCGATGGTCAGCGGCCCAACCGACAGCAGGCCGGGTACCGCGAGACGTCCGATTGCCTGTGCTACCGCGGCAAAGGTGTCCGCTCGGTCGTTGAAGGCCGTTCCCAGGCTGGCATAGACGGTGGCCGCCGCGAGGCTTGAGGTGGCGCTGTTCCTCCGGACCTTCAGACCCGGCCCGACGAAGTGATAGCTGTTCGGAAAGGTCTCGACCGCGGGCTGAAGCTCGGCCGGCACCAGCACAATTGCGGTGTCGGCCCGAGCCAGCAGCAGGTCGGAATTGCTCACCGGCCTGGTTTTCCAATTCCCAGCCAATTCGTCCAGGCGAGCCCGCAGCGCTGCGGCGATACCAGCGTCCTCAATTCTGCTCGTCGAAGGAATCAGGTTCACGTGCTCGTTCCAGGCGAAGGAGCAGAACAGGCCGACTGAGGGCCGGTCCAGAAACTCGCCCAGCGCTCGCCCAGTGAGGTAGGCCGTGCGGTCGTACACCACCACGTCGGGCGGATCAGCCCTGACGGCCTGGAGAAGCTGAGGCAGGACCTGCTCGGCTTCGGTGGCCAGGACGAAGGGCAGCCAAGCAGCGAAGTCGGCCGGCGGAACTGACTGTGATGGTTTGGGGACGATGGTCGAGACGTACGGAAAATGTTCGGCACCGGTCAGTTTCGCGGCCCAGGCGAACTCTTGGGGGACTGCGTAGCTGACCCGGTGTCCCCGCTCGACCAGAGCGGCGGTCAGGTCGAGCGTGGGATTGACGTGCCCGGCCGCGGGAATCGTGATCAGAAGGACGTGCATGGCCGGCTCACGCTCGCAGGTTGTGGCGGGCGGTGTACGGGAAGAACCAGGAGAGCAGGCCGCCCAACATCACGAAATATTGGACGTTGGTGGCCAGGGGAATCGAGTCGAGCGGCAGTGAGTAGGCGATCACGATCCGGACGATCGCGTCCACGATCAGCACGACACCCACCACGACGCTGACAATGCGCAGATGATGACGGAACTCCGGATCGGTCGTCCAGCGCTGCTCCCATTCATCCGCGCCCGCATCCCCCTTCTTCAGCGCGGCAATCGCCCGGCCGAGGTGCAGCATGAACGGACGAGTCAGTCTGAGCGAGAGCAGAGCCCACACTCCCAGTGCTCCGGTCAGCCAGCCGTCCCGGGCGAAGAGCAGGCGAGGATCCCCTTCCAGCACCGACACCGCCCCGCTGACCAGGAAGAGGCTCACCATCATCAGCCCGAGCACCTCTACCTTGTGCTGCCGGACCGCGGTCGTGATCACCCGCAGGGCCGGCAGAACCCCACTGACCAGGGTCGCCACCAGCACCGACGCCCCGGCGCCCCGGGCCGCGTAGTAGACCACCAAGGGCAGCACGACATCGATGCCGATCTGCAGACCGATGGCCCGGACAAAGGCACGATTCTCAGCTGGAGCAACGTCGTTCATCGTTCCTTCCCTCAACAGCGACGGCACGATCGAAGGTGCTGACCAGTTCCTCGGCCCAGGCCGAAAGATCGACATCGGTGTGCCCGGCCCGGACCACCGCAGCGTCGATGGCGGCCCGGACCGTCACCGCCATCACCCGCGGGTCGAACATCCGCATCTCTCCGGCGGCCTGTGCGGTGCTGAAGTGCGCCACCAGGAGATTCACCGAGGTGTCCCCGGATCCGGGCAGCTCAGGGGAGGCCGGCAGATTGGCCACAATCTCGACCGCGGCCCGAGCATGCGCCGGCCGCTCGGCCAGGAACCCCAGATTGCCGCGGATGTAGGCGGCCAGCTTTCCCCGGGCCGTGCTCTCCTGCGCCATCAAGGGCTGCATCACCGCGGCCGCCTCGGCCACCACCTGCTCCAGCGTGGCCCGCATCAGGGCCTCGCGGGACTCGAAGTGGTACGAGACCAGACGGGTGCTGCTCATCCCGGCGTGCTCGACGATCCGGGCGAACGACGTGGCCGAGTAGCCCCGGTCGGCCAGCACCTCGATCGTCGCCCGGATGATCTCGTCCCGACGCCCGGCGGCCCGATCCTGATTAGTTACTCGCATGAGTAAGATAATTACCTGGACGAGTAACTTTTGCAAGAGGGTGGCTCAGGCACCTCCTCGCACCGGCCGCGCCTGGATCACGATCGAGGCCAGCACCAGAGCCGCCCCAGCCCACTGCACCGCCGTCAAGCGCTCGGCCAGCAGCAGCGCCCCGAGCAGAGCGGCGGTCAGCGGCTCCAGCAGAACAGCCACGCCGGCCGCGCGAGTCCCTGCCTCCAGCCCGGCGAAGTACGCGGCGTAGGCCAATGCGGTCGGCACCAACCCGAGGTAGAGCAGTACCCCCAGCGTGTCGGCGCGCAACGGCACGGCCATTCCGGCCATTAGCCCAGCCGGGAGCAGGAGCATTCCGCCGGCCAGAAAACTCGTACCGGTAAAGGAAATTCGCTCCACGCCCAGCGGAAGATCACGCCGGTCCAACGTGAGCACGGCGAACCCAGCACTGGACACCAGGGCCAGGATCGCGCCCTCCACCCGGTCCCCGCCCCCGGCCTTGGCGCCGAGCAACAGGGCCAACCCCAGGACCGCGATCACCACCGCCCCGGCCACCTGACCCGGCACCGGACGCCGCTCGATGAGCGCGGTGCCCAAGGTGACCATGACCGTCACCGAGACCATCACCGTCAGCGTGCTCAATCCCACCGAAGTCGCCTCGGCTGCAGCGAAATAGGCGGCCTGGAACACCGCTAGCAACAGCCCGGCCGAACCAGCCCGAATGACCAGTTCCCGGGTTACCGACCACCGGCTCCGCTCCCCGCAGACCCGGGCGAGGGCGAGCATGAGGACCCCGCCGCTGAGCAATCTGAAAGCCGCAATGGCGACTGGCGTGAGACCGGCCCGGCCGGCCAGCAGAATCCCGGCCAAACCTCCGGTGCCCCAAAAGATTCCCGAGAGGACGAAAAGCCCGACGGCTCGCCCTCGGACAGATGTATCCACAGACATGAGTGATCGCTCCAGCTTCGACGGAATGATGACGACGTCGGAGCGGGGCGTCAGGAATCTCTTGGGAATCCTCGAACAGGCGCGACTGATCAGGCCACGCCGGAGGCGCGACCTTTCAGGACACCCCGCTCAGGAGCGAGGAGGTGGGCAGATCGTGCGGTGCCGACTCATGGCGAGAAGAATAAACCGCAGCAGGGCCACCGGCCTGGATGCGAGGATTCGCCGGTGATGACCATCGAGCCTCTTCAGGAACAGGATCGCGACGCCTGGGAGGTGCTGGCCCGTGGCTACAAGGCGTTCTACCGCACTCCCACGGCCGACCAGGCGTATCAGGAAACCTGGCAACAGCTCATGCAGGGAAAGGATTTTCATGGCCTTGGCGCCCGGTCGGACGGCAAGCTGATCGGCATCGCGCATTACCTGTTCCACGTCTCGTTCTGGAACGGCAAGGCCTGCTATCTCCAGGACCTCTACGTCGACGAGACGGTTCGCGGGCTCGGCACCGGGCGCGCATTGATCGAGGCCGTGGCTTCGCAAGCGCGCGAGCAGGGCGCTTCGCGCTTCTACTGGCTTACCCAGGAGGACAACGCGGTGGCTCGCACGCTTTACGACAAGGTGGCTTCCTTCAACGGGTTCATCCGCTACGAGTACCCGTTGGGTCTTTCGTGACGGATTCCTTCTGCCGCTCCACCTGCTCGGCACTGAGAAGGATCCCGTCTCCGGATACGGCACCGCACCAGGCCAAATAGATACCTGCTTCGCAGGTATCAGGAGGTACGTGGCAGCGCGAGCCATTCCTGCCAGGTGATGTCGCGGCCCAGATACCGGGGGTGCTGGAAGGGCCACTCGGCGGCGATCCATTGCGGTACCGACGCGTCGAGTGCGCGCTCCACCTCGCCGCCGACCAGGCCGTCCACCACCCACCAACAGACCTCGCCGTCGCAACCGGTGCGTTCGGGTGGGTCGATATAAACGCAACCAAGGATCGCCGTCTCTCCGTCGTCCATCAGCGCGTAGTTGAACGACTGGTGGGCCGCGATCTCCTTCTCATGTCGAAGCAGATCAATGCGGTCCTCTTCAAAGGTCATCGTCGCCGGGGGCCACCCCCAGGCCTGACCGAAGATGTCCCACAGGCGCTTTTGGGAGCCCATCACGGCCGGGTAGTCGAGCGCGGTGTCTGCCTCCCGTATCGGCCGCAGGTGAAGCGCGGTGCCGGGAACTGGCACGTAGGTGGGATGGACGAAGTCGTCGGGCAGCCAACTCATGCTGGCCGATGCTAACCGGCTGCTGCTGGTCAACCAGGTGATCCGCGGCGACCGGCTCGGGAAGGGGCTCTTCGCGTAAGCGGCTCCGACTACGCCGAATCCTGGATCAAGGAGCGGTCCCGGTTACGTCCCCCGGACAGTTCAGCAAGACTTAATGGCCCGAGGCAGATGGAAGGGGCCGTTCCCGCTGAGCGGAAACGGCCCCTGACCTGCGGTGGAGACGATGGGACTCGAACCCACAACCCCCTGCTTGCAAAGCAGGTGCGCTACCAATTGCGCCACGTCCCCGCACTACCGCGAGCGATCGACCACCCGCGGGAGGAGGTTCAGACCTTGTCGGTCGCGGCCGCCCACGGCTGGCTCGGCTTGGTGGCTCCGACCTTGCGCCAGACTGCGACGCCGGCTGCGGAAGCGACCGCAACCATCAGGAGCTTCTTCATCAGGGTTCCTCCCCGTCCGTGAGAGGTGACGAGCAGGCCACCCCTTGACCAGGAACGAGATTATCACCGCTGCCCGCCGGGCCGGTTCCGGTGGGTCGAGGGCGGAGGGGGCGGGTGGGCATCACCGCAGTTCGCGGCGGCAAAGTAGGGGTTAACCACTATTCGGCGCACCGGGCGGCCCAACTCTGTCCGGGAAGCGCTACCGGCGGCTAGGATCGGGATCCGGACAAGACAGCCCCCGAGGTCCGAGCTTTCCAGCAGACGAAGTAGTTCCTCGGCAGCTCTGACGTACTTCGAGGGGTTTCTCCATGCTCGCCGCCGCCCATGCCATGGCCATCCTGCTGGTCGACGACGACCCGGGCGATGTCCTGATGATTGAGGAGGCGCTGGAGACTATCGGCGCACCTCGAAACGTCCACGTGGTCAACGATGGTGAAGAGGCCGTGGCGTTCCTGCGGCGCACCGGCGCCTTTGAGGACGCCCCGCGGCCGGACGTGATCCTGCTGGATCTGAACATGCCGCGGATGGACGGGCGGCAGGTGCTGGCCGAGATCAAGAACGATCCGGAGCTGCGGAGCATCCCGATTGTGGTGCTGACCACCTCGCAGGCGCCGTCGGACATCCTGAGCAGTTATTCGCTGCACGCCAACGCGTATGTCACCAAGCCAATGAATCTTGACGGGCTGACCGAGGTGGTCCGGCGGATCGATCACTTCTACGCGAAGATCGCCGCGCTGCCGGGGCGCCGTCAGACCACCGAGGACTGATCCGGCCCTTTATCCACAAGGTTTTTCACACCTGGGGAAAACCGCAGGACCAGCAGGGCCCCGATCCCGGGGATGAAGGAAATGGCCCGGGCGGAGCTGGTTTTCGTCAGGGACCAGGTGGTCACGATGGCGATCAGATAGGCGCAGCCGTGAATCGGCCCGACCGCCGAGGCCACGGCCGCGTTGTGCGCGGTGGCCAGATTCAGCAGAAGAACCAGCAGCGAAAGCGCCTCTACCGCGGCGGCGGTGCGCAGGGCTCGTAGGGCCTGGCGGGTCATGGTCACACCCCCGTGGTGGAGCCGGGGCGGACGATCATCAGGATCACGATGATCACCCAGATCAGGCCGAAGGTGCCGGTGACCATGCCCAGACGGGGCGCCAGGGCCGGGACCCGATCCGTTCCGCCGGACTGCAGCAGTTCCATGATCCGCCGCTGGATCGGCACGATCGCCCAGGTCAGAAGGCCGGCGGCGACGAAGACCAGGGCGAGCGAGATCCAGATCCAGTAGTCGCCGAGCACCCCCATGGCCGAGGCCGTGGCGATGCCGAACACCGGTACGGCGAGGCCGGCGACCGCGTACCCGGTGCTGATCCGGTGCAGCGCGACCAGCACGGCGTAGGGCCCGGCCGGATCCTCGCCGTCGGCGGCCGCCTGACGGGCGTAGCGGGGGAAGAGGCTGGCGGCGGCGGTCAGGGGGCCGATCAGGATGATCGCGAGCACCACGTGGATGGCGAGCAGGGTGGCCTTCATGCGGGCAAGGTTACAGTCAGACTTAAACTGAACCGCAAATGCCAGGATGAGCGGGTGACACAGGCCCCGGGACTCCCCGAACCCAGCCCGGGCTTCCTGCTGATGACGATCGGGCGGACCATGCGGGACGAGGTCGAGGCCGGTCTGAAGCAGCGCGGCACGTCCCTGCGCCATCTCTCGGCCCTCGGGCATCTGTCTCGCGAACCGGGCCTGTCCTACAGCGAACTCGGCCGACGGGCCGGGATCACGGCGCAGAGCATGCAGGCCACGTTGCGCCAGCTCGAGGATCTGGGCGCGGTCGAGCGCCGCACTTTGCCCGGGCGCGGGCGGACAGCCGATCTGGTGGTGACGCCAGTGGGTACCGAGTTCATCGCGACCGGGATGCAGGTGGTGCGCGAGGTGGAAGCCCGAATTCTTGAGCCCCTGAACGAGGAGCAGCGCCGGGCCCTGACTGCGCTCTTGTTCCCCGTAATGGTTCGCCGATAAGCGTCCCTAATTAAAAAGCCGCTCGATTGCGTTCTGCAGCCCGTCGGCCGGAGGCGCCTCGCCGGTCACCGCGGCCTGCAGGAACACCCCGTCCACGAGCGTGGCCAGGGCGTATCCGGTGCCCGGGTCGGAGAGCCGAGACAGCACGGCCCGGAGCCCGAGCAGCCATCGCATGGCCAGTGGCCGTAATTCCGGGGTATGGCCGGCGGCCAGGTACAGCTCGCATTCCAGCCGTGCGCGGGGCTGGTCGGCCAGATATTCGAGAATCAATTGCGTAAGGACGCCGGCCAGCTCGCCAACGCTTTTCTGAGCCGCTCGCAGCTCGCTCTCCCAGCGCTTCAGATCGGCGTCCCAGGTCGTGCCGGCCTGGTCCAGAGCGGCCGCGATCAGGTCGTTCAGCGTGGGGAAGTAGTAGGTGGTGGCGCCGAGCGGAACCCCGGCGCGGGCCGCGATCGCCCGGTGCGTGGTCCGGGCCACCCCGACCTCGGCCACCACCTCGACGGTGGCCTCGAGCAGAGCGCGGCGCCGGCCTTCAGGGTCCCGTGCACTCGTCACCCGGATCAGTGAACCCCAGCGACGTTGAGGACCACCACTCCCCCGATGATCATCGCCGCCCCGGCGACCTTGGCCGGGCTCAGCGGCTCGCCCAGGAACGTGGCCCCGATCAGCATGATGGCCGCGATCCCCAGGCCCGACCAGGTGGCGTAGACGACGCCTACGGGCAGGTGCTCGACGATCCGCCCGAGCAGCACGAACACCACGGCGTAGGCGGCCAGGCAGACGACGCTCGGCCCGATCCGGGTGAAGCCCTGGGTCGAGGGCAGCAGGCTGGTGCCCAGGACCTCGAGCCCGATCGCGGTGATCAGCATGATGTACGCCATGAGTTGCTCCTGTACGCGTGTACTAGTACGCCTGTACAAGAGTGACGGGAGGGGTTTTTGTTCCTGGTGAGTAGCAAGCAAAACGCCGCGATGGCATTCGGCCCATCGGCCGGATGCCATCGAGAGCGGGGTCGGGCGGAGCACTCAGGCGGCGACCAGCTCGCGGGCCTCGGTGCTGGACAGGCTCTTCATCTTCCGCAGGAAGTAGACGGTCACCAGGCTGCAGACCAGGACCGCGAAGATGGTGGCCTCCGGGCCGAAGTCGCCGCCCGAGATCAGCAGCGGGCCGCTCAGGTGGCTGGAGAACAGGCCGGTGTTCGTGGTGCTGGAGCCGGAGACCGTGGTGCCGAAGATGCCGCCCTCAGCGAAGTTCCAGCCGAAGTGCAGGCCGATCGGCAGCCACAGCGAGCGGGTGACGGCGTAGCAGGCGGCCATCATCAGACCACCCTGGATGGCGATCGCCACCGCGCCCCAGGGGGTGGCGTTCGGGTTGAGCAGGTGCAGGCCGCCGAACACCAGGGCCGAGCCGATCATCGCGCCGGTCGTGCCGGTCATCTGCTCCAGCAGACGGAACAGGGTGGCGCGGAAGACCATCTCCTCGAGCACGGCCACCGCGGTCATCAGGCCCAGGGTGGCGATCATCGACCAGAACGAGCCCCAGCCGAACGAGTCGTACCCGCCGAAGGTGGCGATCAGCAGCATCACCACGGTGAAGATGCCCATCCCGACCAGGGCGCCGCGCACCAGCCCGGAGCGGGCCGGGGCCGGGTCGAACTCAGTGGCGGTGCGGTGCTCGACCCGGCCGATCACCCAGCGGTAGATCCGGACCGCGGCGAAGGCGGCGACCACACCGAGGATCAGGACGAGCAGCGCCCGGAAGGGGTTCGTGGTGTCGGCCAGCTGGGCCAGCGGACCGGCGATCACCACGTCCAGAGCGAAGAAGCCGACCAGCAGGACGACCAGTCGGACGGGGGTGATCTGCAGCAGGCGAGCAAGGCGGTCGGGCATCTCGGGCTCCTCGTTCCAGCGGTTGAAGTGCCCCTCCTGGGCACACCTCAAAGCTAGGAATTCGGGGCATCCCCCCGCGTCACGCAGGAGAGCGGACTATCGGTAGCTCACGTGGGGGACACCAGCCCGTTGCGATGCGCGAACACCACGGCCTGGACCCGATCGCGCAGGTCGAGCTTGGTCAGGACGCGGGAGACGTGGGTCTTCACGGTCTCCCGGCTGACCACCATGGCGTCCGCGATCTCCGGGTTGGACATCCCCTCGGCGATGAGGCGCAGCACCTCGATCTCGCGCGGGGTGAGCAGACTCAGCGCGTCTTTCGAGGGGGCGGCCGGTCGCACCCGCTCGCCGAAGCGCCCGACCAGGCGGCGGGTGATGGCGGGGGCCAGAAGGGCCTCACCGGCGGCGATCACCCGGATGCCGTTCAGCAGCTCGGCCGGCGGGGAATCCTTCAGCAGGAATCCGCTGGCGCCCGCCCGGAGTGCTTCGTAGACGTACTCGTCGAGCTCGAACGTGGTCACGACCAGGACCTTCACCGGGTTCTCGACGCCCGGTCCGGCGATCTCGCGGGTGGCCGTGATGCCGTCCATCACCGGCATCCGCACGTCCATCACCACGACGTCGGGCCGCTCGCGCCGGGCCAGGTCGACCGCCGCCCGGCCGTCACCGGCCTCGCCGACCACTTCCATGTCCGGCTGGGCCGACAGAATCGTGGCGTATCCCGTCCGGACCAGCTCCTGGTCGTCCGCCACCAGCACGCGCAAGGTCACAACCCCCGAGCGTATCGGGGGCGGGTTTCAGCCGTCGCTGCGAAGCTTGGCCGCCAGCCAGTCCCGCGGCTCGGTGCCGAGCAGGGCGATCAGCTTGTCCATACCCAGCCAGGCGAGCTGGCCGCCGGCGATCGCTCCGGTGACGAGGATGCCGGTGCCAACGATGTCCTGCAGCGCGCTCACGGTTCTCCCTGACGTCTCGGCGTGCGGTTGCCGCCTCGGTGCGGTAGGCGAAAGTGAGAGTACGCCATGAATAACGCCGGACGCTGCCCCGGAATCTGTGAATCGCAAGCCCCATATCCGTGACCACCGGGGCATTTCCTGCCCGTCGGCGGTCGGTCGCGAGGATCGTCAAATCTGCGGTGGACGTCCCGTTGTCGCAGCTCAGTGGTGGTTTCGAAAAAGCGCTGAGACATGATCATCTTAATGACCAAGAAAGCGTCGGAGAGATCCGCAAGTAATTACGGCCGGGCCTTTTCGGACGTAAATCACGTGACTGTTCGGGTGGTCGGTGAAGGGAATTCGCGCCACAGATTGTTCGGGAACCGTTCGCAAGCGCTCCGGCTCCTGACCCGGTCCGGACGACGAAGACCCCCGCCCTGGTGTCCAGGGCGGGGGTCTTGGGGTGGGTTCCGCGGTTACGCCGCCGAGTTCGACGACGCTGTCGACAGGTCGTAGACGGTCGTCCCGCCGATGGTGGAGGAGCTGAAGTTCGCCTCCACCCAGGCGGTGATCTGCTCAGCCGCATTGCTGCCGCCGGAGCTGGTGCCGCCGATGGTGCTGCCGGCGATGAAGTAGTGGATCTGGCCCGAGGTCACGTACGCCTCGAACTGCGCCAGGGTGGGCGAGGGGTCGGTGCCGTTGAAGCCGCCGATCGCCATCACCGGGTCCTCGGTGGCCAGCTGGTAGCCGGAGGCGTTGTTTGAGCCGACGGTGGCCGCGACCCACTTGTAGGCACTGGCGTTCGACTGCAGGGCGGTGACCAGGTCGGAGCTCGGGGTGGTGGCGTTGAGCAGACCACCCGCACCGCCGCCGAAGCCACCGCGGGTCTGGCCAGTGCCGCCCTGAGTGCCGCCCTGGGTTCCACCCTGGGTGTTGCCCTGGGTTCCGCCTGGGGCCTGGCCGCCGCCGAAGCCGCCGCCACCGAACCCACCGCCGCGTCCACCGCCCCCACCGCCGCCGAAGCCGGTCTGGCTGACGCTCGGGCCGGCCGACGGGATCGAGCCGGTGTGCGCCGTGGTGGCGGTGTTCAGCGCGTAGCCGACCGGGCCGAGCAGCCCCGAGACCAACGCGAGGGCACCGATGCCGAGCAGGACCCGGCGCCGGGCGGTGCCTTCCAGCCGTCCGGCCAGCCAGGCCGAACCGGCCAGGCCGAGGGTGGCGAGCACCCCGGTGATCAGCACGACGTACCGGATCCAGGGGTGCCAGTCCGAGCTGCGGGCCAGCAGCGTGTAGGACCACAGGGCGGTCACCAGCACGGTCCCGGCCAGCACGAACATCGCGATGACCGAGCGCTCCTTCCAGAGCGTGGTCACGCCGATCCCGACCACCGCGGCGATCGCCGGGGCCAGGGCCACCGAGTAGTAGGGGTGGATGATGCCCTGCATCAGGCTGAAGGTCAGCCAGGTGGTCACCAGCCAGCCGCCCCAGATGATGAACGCGGCCCGGACCCGGCTGGTGCGCGGCTGTTTCCGGGTCACCACCAGCCCGGCCACCAGAAGGATCAGGGCGGCCGGCAGCAGCCAGGAGATCTGACCGCCGAACTCCGACCCGAACATCCGGGTGATGCCGGTCGCGCCCCAGTTGCCGTTGCTGCCCACGCTTCCGGTCTCGTCACCGGTCAGCCGGCCGAAACCGTTGTAGCCGAAGGTCAGTTCGAGGATCGAGTTGTTCTGCGAGCCGCCGATGAACGGCCGGTGCGAGGCCGGGACCAGCTCGACGATCGCGATCCACCAGCCGGCCGCCACGATCATCGCGCCCAGACCGGCCAGCAGGTGCCCGATCCGCTTGGCGAAGCTGGTGGGGGCGGCCCAGAGGTAGGTCAGGCCGAAGGCCGGCACCACGAGCAGGGCCTGCAGCTGTTTGGTCAGGAAGGCCAGGCCGACCATGACCCCGGCCAGGATGATCCAGCGGATCCGGGCGCTCTCGACGCCCCGGAGCACGAAGTACACGCCCGCGATCATCAGGAGCACCAGCAGGGCGTCCGGGTTGTTGAAGCGGAACATCAGGGCGGCCACCGGGGTGAAGGCCAGGACCAGCCCGGCCAGCAGACCGGCCGCGGCGCCGAAGTGCCGCCGCACGATGGTGAAGAGCAGGCCCACCGAGGCCACGCCCATCACGGCCTGGGGCAGCAGGATGCTCCACGAGCTCAGCCCGAAGATCCGTACGGACAGGGCCATCGGCCACAGGGCCAGGGGCGGCTTGTCCACGGTGATCGCGTTGGACGCGTCCGAGGAGCCGAAGAAGAACGCCTCCCAGCTCTTGGACCCGGCCTGGACCGCGGCCGAGTAGAAGGAGTTGGCCCAGCCGGACGCGCTGAGGTCCCAGGTGTAGAGCAGGGCGGTGGCCACCAGCAGGCCGAACAGGGCGGGGCGGACCCAGGCGGCGTCCTGCTCACGTCCGCGCCAGATCCGGGTCAGTCGGGAGGAACGGCCGGGCGGCCCGCTCTCCGGATGCTCGGACGGCCCGGAGTCCGCCGGGCTGTGCAGGGTCGTCGTCATTGTTCGGGTCCTTCGTCGTGGGGTGGGAATGCATGATCACGGGGGCGGAACTGCATGATCACGACAGGTTTTGGGGGGTTCAGAGGGGTTGTAGGGGCTGGGTGTGGGCGGCCCAGTTGCCGGTGAGCTGCTCGTCCTCGTCGACCGAGATCAGCCGGGCCGGGACCCAGAGCTGGGTCAGCCAGGAGGTGGCCCGGGTGCCGCGGACCAGCGCGGCGGTGGAATAGGCGGCGGCCTCGAGGCAGGTGAAGCCGATGGCGCCGGCGGCCCGCCAGACCTGCAGCGGCAGGTCGCCGGTGTGCGGGTCGATCAGGTAGCTGGCCGGAGTCTCGACGTTGCGGCTGGGGCCGCCGAGCCGGGAACTGGAGAGCGCGGCCCCCGGGGTCAGGTAGACCTCGGTGTTCAGGCCGCCGTCCGGATCCTCGACCGGCACCCGCCAGCCCTCCTCCGGCGCCGGGCCAGCCGTGGCCGCGTTGCCGCCGAGCCGGACCAGCACGCCCGAGTCGACCCGCTCGCGGACCTGGGCTGCGGCCATGTCGCAGACCGCGGCCTTGGCGGTGGCGCTCAGGTCGAGCGTGGTGCCGACCGGGACCTGGAGCTTGCGGCCCTTCAGCTGGACCCGTTCCCAGCCGGTGGCCGGGCGGGCGCCGGTCGAGTGCGAGCCGCAGACCGGCAGGCCGGAGCGGTCGTGCCCGCGGAAGCCGGAGGCGACCATCGCCGCGCCCACCGTCGGGTCGACGTCTCCGTCGGTGCGCTCGGCCACCGCCAGGGCCGCGGCGACCAGTTCGGCCAGGAGCGGGCTGATCGTCACCCAGCGGCCGCCGGCCCGGTACAGCTTGTGCAGCTCGGCATCCGGCCGGAACCGGGCCGCGGCCTTCTCGGCGGCGGCGAACTGGCGGGCGACGATCCGCCGGGCCACGTTCAGGGCGGCCGGGTCGTCGACCGTGACCGAGGCGATGGTTCCCCAAACCCGCCAGGCGGCGGTCAGGGCCGGTGCGTCGGGCCGCTGCACCGGCAGCTGGTTGCGGCGCAGACCTGGCACGACGATGTCGGTGATGGCCACGGCTCCTCCTGGGGACCTCGGTACCGGCTTACCGATCACACTCTGCGGGCCCGAGCTGAGCCGATCGGCAGAGCTGTCTGAAAGCCGGCTGTGGGATCCGGGCCCGGAAACCTGTGGCACCGCTGTGTCGGCTGGGGTCTGAGCGGGTCAATGACCGGTTTCACCCGGCCGCCCCCGAAATGAGCCTCTAATTGGGCGGAATTGGCGTCAGACCGCCGGGTCCAGCTACTCCGCAGTCAGTTTCGCTATAGGATTTTCCCCAAGTTGATCATTGCTGGATCTGGGGGATTTCGTGGCTTGGCTGGCCTTGTTCGGGGCTATCGCTTTGGAGGTCATCGCGACGGTCAGCCTGAAGACGGCCGACGGCTTCACCCGGTTCTGGCCGAGTGTGATCGTGGTGCTGGGCTACGTCGGCTGTTTCACCCTGCTCGGCTACGCGCTGAAAACCTTTGACGTGGCGCTGGTTTACGCGATCTGGTCGGCGATCGGCACGGCCGCGATCACCATCATCGGGGTCATGCTGTTCGGCGAGTCGATCACCCTGCCGCGGATCAGCGGGGTGGTGCTGATCGTCATCGGCGTCGTGGTGCTGAATCTCAGCGGGGGTGAGGCGCACGGCGCGGGCGGCGCGCCGAAGGCCTCGGGCGACACCGGAACCGGCACAGCCGATGGACAGGTTCTGGTCACGGTCGCGGCCCTTCCGGTGCCGGCGCAACGCCGGCCGGATCCGGAATCCGGTGAGGTTCCGTTGCTCACCCCGCACAACGGGCTGATCCCCCGGCAGGCGCGGCCCCGGCACGACATGAAGTCGGGGCCGGACGGCGATCTGCGCCCGGTCTTTCCCGACCTGCGCCGCCCCGAGGGCTGACCTTCGTCGGTCAGCCGTTCGTCCCGAACCGGACGTGACCAACGGCCTGGGCCGGGATCCTCGACCGCCGCATGACAGACTCGAGTCATGCCTACCCCGTTCGGCCTGCTGGAGCCGTACGTCCGCCTGACTCCGCGAGCCGTGCGCTGGGCCACCACGTTCGCCCTGGTCTGCAGCATCGGGATCATCCTGACCGGCGGCATCGTCCGGCTGACCGGCTCCGGCCTGGGCTGCCCGACCTGGCCCAAGTGCACCGACGGCTCCCTGGTGGCCTCCTCCGGGGTCGGCATCCACGGCGCCATCGAGTTCACCAACCGGGTACTGACCTCGATCATCTCGGTCGCGGTGGGCCTGGCGATCATCACCGCGCGGTTCCAGAAGGTGCCCAACCGCTGGCTGATCCGCACCACCTGGTCGCAGTTCTTCATCGTCGTGCTGAACGCCGTGCTCGGTGGCATCACGGTGCTGACCGGCCTGAACCCGTACCTGGTGGCCGTGCACTTCTGCGCCGCCACCCTGCTGCTGACCACCACGGTGCTGAGCTACGACTTCGCCCACAGCCCGGCCTTCGAGAAGTGGAACCAGCGCTCGCTCATCGGGCCGGGCTCGCGGTACGCGCTGGCCAAGGCCTCGTTGCGGGAGGAGGGCGACGCCGTCGTCCCCGGCCCGGTCCGCCCCGACCCGACGCGTCCCCGGCGCACCCGGCTGGCCTGGATCCTGCTCGCCGTCACCGGCGTCCTGGTCGTGGCGGGCACCCTGACCACCGGCGCCGGCCCGCACCCCGGAGACTCCAGCGAGGTGCACCGGATCGGCATCGACTGGGCCGGGCTGGCCTGGGTGCACGGCTCGCTCGGAGTGCTGGTGCTGGTGCTGGCCGCGGTCTGCACCCGGGCGGCGCAGCGGGCGGACGACCGCAAGACGCTGCAGCGTTGCCTGATTCTGGTCGGCCTGCTGGTCGCACAGATGAGCATCGGCCTCTACCAGAGCCTGGGCGGTCTGCCCTGGGTGGTGGTCGCCCTGCACATGCTCGGCGCCTCCCTGGTCTGGGCCGGGGTGCTGCGGGTGCTGCTGGCCACGATCCATCCGGACCCGGTGGCTGCGGTGACTGACCCGCGCAGTGCCGCGCCGGTTCAGGTCTGATGATCGAGTATCCGGCCGACCAGGTGGCGGCCCAGCCGATCGGTTACTGGAGCGGCGCTGCCTACCGCGCCGTGGTCGGGCGGATCCGGGCCGAGCTGGCGTTCGGGCAGTTGACCCAGCCGCACTGGTGGACGCTGAACCACGTGGCCGGAGCCCCGGGGACCTGGACCCGCCCGGATCTGGCGGACAAGCTCCAGCCTTACGACGACCTCGGCATCGAGATGGAGGACGTCTTCGACGAGCTGGTCGAGCGGGGTTGGCTGGAGGAGTCGGCCGGCACGCTGACCCTGACCGCCGAGGGTGAGCAGGGTCTGGCGCGCGCCCGGGAGCGGAACTCCCAGGCGCACGCCGAGACGCTGGGCGGGATCAGTACCGAGGACTACGTGACCACGATCAACACGCTGCGCCGGATGATCGCCAACCTCGGTGGGGACAGCGACCTGCCCTAGCGTTTGATCAGGTCGCGAAGCGCCTGGCTGATCGTCTTCGGATCCTCCTCGGCCATGAAGTGCCCGGAGTTCACCGTGCGGTGGTCCAGGTTCGCGGGGTCCTCGACCCAGGCCTGCCACCGCTCGACCGCCTGCCCGGTCATTGCCGGACCCCAGTCCTGCTGCAGCACCGTGACCGGCATCCGCAACCGGTTCCCGGCCCGCCGGTCGGCCTCGTCATGGTCCACGTCGATCCCCGCCGAGGCCCGGTAGTCGGCGACGATCGAGGTCACCGCCTTGCGGGACTTCTCCAGGTAGACCTCGCGGATCTCCTCGGGGAAACCGCTCTTGGCCCAGACGTCGAGGAAGTGCCCGAAGAACGCATCCGGCACCGCGTTGATCATCGCCTCGGGCAGGCCGGGCGGCTGCGCCATCAGGTAGAGGTGCCACCCCACGGCGGCGGCCCGGCCGGCCATCACGTCCCACATGTCCAGCGTGGTGAACACGTCCAGGGAGGCCAGGTGGGTGACGGCCTCCGGGTGGTCGAGCCCGGCCCGGATCGCCACCAGGGCACCCCGGTCGTGCCCGGCCAGCGCGAAGCGCCGGAAGCCCAGGTTCTCGGCCACCTTGACCACGTCGGCGGCCATGGTGCGCTTGGAGTAGGTCTCGCCGGTGTCTTCCGGCTTGTCGCTGTCTCCGTATCCGCGCAGGTCAGGGGCGATGACGGTGTGGTCCTGGGCGAGGTCGGCGGCCACGTGACGCCAGCACAGGTGGGTCTGCGGGAAGCCGTGGAGGAGGACTACGGGGGTGCCGGAGCCGCCGATGGAGACGTTCAGGTGGACGCCGTCGTGGCCTTCGACGCGGTGGGTCTGGAACTCAGTGGTCATGGGTTGAGCCTGGGGCGGGCGAATCAGCAACCGATCAGTGACCGAGTCCTAGAGTCGTCGGGTGCTGCGATTCGCTGTGCTCGGCCCACTGGAAGTGCATCGTGAGGGCGAGATGGTCGGGCTCGGTGGTGCGAAGCAGAGGGCTGTGCTGGCCCGGTTGCTGATCGCGGCGCCGCGGGTCGTGCCGGTGCAGTGGCTGATCGATGACCTTTGGGACGATCCCCCGGCGGGAGCACTGGGCTCGGTGCAGACGTTCGTCGGAGCGTTGCGGAAGGCCTTGGAGCCGGAGCGGCCGCGGCGCACACCCTCGGAATTGCTGGTCACCCAGTCTTCGGGCTACGCCCTGCGACCGGCCGAGGTTGACGCTTGGCAGTTCGCCGACGAGGTCCGAGAGGGCGAGCGGAGGCTGGCCGAGGGATATCACCTTCAGGCGTTTGACCTGCTGGAACGGGCGTTGGGCAGGTGGCGCGGGCCGGCTTATGCAGAGTTCGGCTGGGCGCAGGCGGAGGTCCAGCGGCTCGATGAGCTGCGAGTACTTGCGGTGGAGCGGCGGGCCGAGGCCGGGCTGGCCTTGGGCCGCAGCGTGGTGCCGGGCTTGGAGGAGCACGTCACGCGCTATCCCCTCAGAGAAGAAGGGTGGCGGCTTTTGGCCCTGGCGTTGTACCGGGCTGGGCGGCAGGCGGATGCATTGGCCGCGTTGCGGAAGGCGCGGGGGATCCTGGCGGAACAGGTGGGAGTGGATCCGGGGGAGTCGCTGCGGCGGTTGGAGGAGGACATTCTGGCTCAGGCGCACCATCTTTCGGTGGAGAAGCCGTCGAGTGCGGGTGGTCTGTGGCGGGCGGCGATCACGGCGCAGGATCCGGTGGCAACCAGTTCGATTGCCCGACGGGAACGGCTGGAGGCGTTGCTGGGGCTGGTCCGGGCGCTGGCCCTGACGGGGGAGCTGGCGCAGGCCCGCCAGTATCGGGCCGAGGCGGTCCGGGCGGCCGCCGAGCTCGCCGATCCGCTGGTCTTTGCCCAAGTGGTCGGCGCTTTCGAGGTTCCCGCGATCTGGACCACCAACGATGACGAGCCGTTGTCGGCCTTTCTGGTCGAGGCCGCCGAGCGGGCGCTGGTGGGACTCTCGGCGTTGACCGGCGATCATCGGCACGAGCAGGCCCGGTTGCTGATCACCATTGCGCTGGAGCGGCGGGCGGACGAAGGGACGCGGGGGATCGAGGCCGCGGCCCAGGCGGAGGCGCTGGCCCGGGAACTGGACGATCCGTACCTGCTCGCCCTGGCCCTGAACGGGCGGTTCCTGCAGACCTTCAGCCGGGCCGGGCTGGCTCCGGAACGGGCAGCCATCGGGCGCCAACTCCTGGACATCGCCGCAGCTCAGCCTGCGGATCGAGGCCTTCCGGCGGTGGCCGTGCTGGGGCACCTGATCCTGGTTCAGGCGGCTGCCGCCCGGGCCGACCTGGCCTCGGCGGACCGGCACGCTGCGGCCGCCGACGAGTTGGCCGAGCAGCACGGCATCGCGTTGATCGGGGTGTTCACCGCCTGGTACGCGGCTCTGCGGAAGGCGATCGTAGGGGCAGAGATCGCGGAAATTAGGGACGCTTACCAAGCCGCAGCAGCGCGGCTGCCGGGATCGGGGATGCCGGGTGTGGAGAACGGGTTGCTACCGCTGGCGTTGCTCTGTCTCGACCTGAGTCGTGGAGGTGACGGGAAGAGCTGTGCAGCAGAGGATTTCGGGCCCTACCAGCCCTGGGTGGATGCCCTGCTAGGAGTGGGACCGGCGGTTGCGGGTTCGCCGCACGACCTGCTGTTCGAGGCACGGATCTGTCTGCAGGCGATCGTCGCGATCCGGGACGAGGACCAGGCGGCGATGAGAAGGGCCTACGCGCAACTGCTTCCGGCCGAGGACGAGCTGGCCGGGGCGGGCAGCGGGATGGTGACGCTGGGTCCGGTGGCAGCCTATCTGGGGCAGCTGGCCGCAGCGATGGGGGAGAGTGGCCGCGCGGCCGCGCACTTCGAACGCGCCGACCAGATCGTCCAGCGAGCTGTCGGGCGTCCTTAATCCAAAGCACGAAAGTCCCGGCCACCCCGCAAAAGGTGACCGGGACCTCGCGTGACTCAGCGGTCGGTCCGCGCGTCCCCACTGATCGGGTCCGACTCGGTGTCCTCGACCGGCACCACCGGAGTGGTCGGCGTGGTCAGGGCCGAGCCGTTGGCGGCACCGTTCACCGTGGTCACCGCCGGGTCCGGCGTCCACGGGTCCTGCTTGGCGTTCTGCTTGCGCCAGGCCACCACCGCGGCACCGGCCGCGGCACTGATCACGGTGAAGACCAGGAAGCGGCGGCGACGCTGACGGCGACGCGCCTTCTTCAGGGCCTTCTTGTTCGCCGGCAGGTTCTGCACCGCGACCGCGGCGCGCTCCTGCGCGGTGTCCACCGCGTTGTCCCGGGCGGCGATCGCGGCCGCAGAGGCCGCGGAGATCGCCTCGGCCAGCTTCGGCAGCAGGTCGTCGACGAACTTGTCGCGACCCTGGGCGACGACCGGGGCGGCCTTCTCCTTCGCCTGGGCGTAGCCCTTCTCCAGCGCCGGTCCGGCGTGGTCGGCGGCGTTACGCACCGCGGGGACCACACGGTCCTTGGTCACGACGGCGACCTTGTCCTTCGTCGCGACGGCCACCGGGGTGACCCGCTCGGCGACCAGGGTGCTCCCGCTCCGGGCGCTCGTCGCCGCGGTGTCCAGCACGGACCGCAGCTGCGCCTGGGCCTCCTTCTTGGCCTTGGCCCTCTTGCTTCGCGCTCTCACGGCATGTCCTCCTATTCGTGCGGCTCACTCGGGCAAGCACTCGGTGGTGCCGCGTCGGTCCCTATCGTTGCGTGATCTGAGCAAACTGCCACCCGAGCCCGATCGTCGATCCACTATGTGATCTTTACCGGCCGGAGCCAAGTCGGGGTGCCATCCGAGGATCCTGCCAGCGGGTTCGCGCGTTGTCTCTCAGCGGAGGGCGAACCACGGAAGTCTGGCGCGGAAGTCCGTGACAGACTTCAAAAGCACGCAATCACCAATGGAGAAGGGGTATACCCCGTTGACCGAGCAGCTTCCCGCGAACCTGTACGCCGACGTGCTGACGAACCACGGCATGATCCGCATCCAGCTGTTCCCGAACCACGCGCCCAAGACCGTCCGTAACTTCGTCGAGCTGGCGGAGGGTACCCAGGAGGGCGCCAACAACGGCAAGAACTTCTACGACGGGATCATCTTCCACCGGGTCATTCCGGGCTTCATGATCCAGGGCGGCGACCCGACCGGTACCGGTACCGGCGGCCCGGGCTACAACTTCGACGACGAGATCCACCCGGAGCTCTCCTTCACCCAGCCGTACGTGCTGGCGATGGCGAACGCGGGGATCCGGGGCGGCCGGGGCACCAACGGCTCGCAGTTCTTCATCACCGTGAGCACGCCCACCCACCTGCAGGGCAAGCACACGATCTTCGGTCAGGTGGCCGACCAGGCCAGCCGGGACGTGGTGGACAGCATCGCCAACACCCCGACCGACCGTCGGGACCGTCCGGAGAAGGACGTGGTGATCGAGCGGGTCACCATCGAGCGCGGGTGACGACTCAGCCCTCCACGGGTGGCGCGGCGGCCGAACCGGTCTGTCCGCGCCACCCGGACCGCGTTTCCTACGTCCGCTGCCAGCGGTGCGAGCGTCCGGTCTGCCCGGAGTGCCAGCGGCCGGCGGCCGTCGGGGTCCAGTGCGTGGACTGCGTACGCGACCAGAACAAGGGCGTGCGCCCGGCCCGCTCGCCGTTCGGGGGATCGCTGGCCGCCAGCGGCCCGGCCGCCCCCCGGGTGACCCAGGCGATCATCGGCGTGTGCGTCGTGGTGTGGCTGCTGCAGCAGGCCAACACCAGGGTGACCAGTGACTTCTGGCTCTTCCTGCCCGAGGTCCAGGCGGAACCGTACCGGCTGGTCACGGCGGCGTTCCTGCACTCGCCGTCCAGCCCGCTGCACATCCTGTTCAACATGTACGCCCTGTGGACCACCGGGCCGTACCTGGAGCAGTTGCTGGGCCGCGTCCGGTTCGTCGCGCTCTACCTGGTCAGCGCGGTGGGGGGCTCGATCGGCTACCTGCTGCTGGCCCACCCGGACTACAGCGGGGCCTGGGTCACCCCCACGGTCGGCGCTTCCGGAGCGGTCTTCGGCCTGTTCGGGGCGTTCTTCGTGGTGCAACGCCGGCTCAACCGCGATGCCACGCAGATCGTCGTGCTGATCGTCATCAACTTCGCCCTCGGGCTGGTGATCAGCGGCGTCGCCTGGCAGGCGCACCTGGGCGGTCTGGTTACCGGGGTGGTCACGGCCGCAGTGCTGGCCTACGCACCGCGGGTCAACCGCACCGCGGTCCAGGCAGCCGGGATCGCCGGCGTGGTCGTGCTGCTCGGGGCGGCCTATGTGATCAAACTCAGCACGGTTGCCGACTTCCTGCTGGCCTGACCCCTCCTTCTCGTGATCATGGAGTTCTTCCCCCGGGGAGGAACTCCATGATCACGGACGGGTTCCAGGCAGCCGGCCCAGGCCGGTCAGGACGTCCTCGCAGGCTTCCTGGGTTGTCCACAGGTGGGCCTGCCAGCCCCGCTGCCGGGCCGCCTCGACGTTCGGCGGCCGGTCGTCGAAGAAGACCAGCTCCGGGCCGGAGCGGCTCAGAGCCTCCTCGACCGCCTGGTAGATCTTCGCCTCCGGCTTGATCAGGCCCAGCTCGCAGGAGAACACCCGGGCCGCGAACCCGGCCGACCAGTCGCTGCGCCGGACCACCTGAGCCAGCGAGGTCGGCGCGTTGGACAGCAGGGCGGTGGTCACCCCGCCGATCTGCAGGCGCTCCAGCAACTCCAGCCGACCGGGGGCGAGCCGGGACCAGCGCTGCGCATCGAACTGGTCGATCCGGGCGATCTCCTCCGGCGACCAGTCCAGCCCGAGGTCCCGGGCGACGCGGGGCCAGTACTCCTGCGGAAGGCTGCCGCGGTCGTAGGCGAGCCGGTGCTCCCAATACGGCACGGCGAACCGCTCGTGCTCGACCCCGATCAGGGCGGACAGCTCCGGCACCCCGCCCTCGGAGGTGGTCAGCACGCCACCGATGTCGAACACCACGGCGGTCACGTTATCCACAGCCTTAATGGGCGGAACTGCTGGTCCTGTCCGGATTCCCCGACGGTTTTCCACAGGTGTGGAGAAGCCTGGGGACAAGTTCCACCGCTGTAATTCAGCGCCAGCGGGTCAGCATCCCGAAGCCGATCAGGGCCAGGCCGATGCCGATGACCAGGTTCCAGTCGTTGATGTCGGGGACCGGCCAGTCGCCCTGGGTCAGGTAGTAGGTGACGATCCAGATCAGCCCGAGGATCAGGAACCCGACCATGATGGGCGCGAAGAAACGACCGTTCGGCTTCTGCGGGGCAGCCTTGCCGCGGGGGGCCTCGTAGGCCCCCTTGTTCCGCTGCTTGGACTCGGGCATGGACGGGACTCCTCGACAGGATGGGTGGTGGCCTTGGGCGTGGTGCGCAGTCCTCTAGCGTAGTGCCGTGACCCCCGCATCGGACGATTCAGTCGAGGTGCACAGTCACGCACAATCGCGTCCCCTGGCCGGCACCGTCCCTGCGGTGGTCCGGGCGCCGCGGCGTTCCCGGTCCGGCACGATCGGGGTCGGCGTGGTGCTGATCGCGGCCGGGCTGCTGTTCACCACCAGCGCGCACACCTCGCACGGCACCCAGCTCCGCTCGCAGCGCGCCGACCTGGCCGATCTGCTGGAGTCGGAGAACGCCCGGGTGAAGCAGCAGTCGCAGCGCGTCGCGGCGCTGAACGACCAGGTGAAGGCCGAGACCGCGGCGGCCGCCCAGACCGACGCTTCGATCCGCGAGCTGGAGCAAGGGTCGGCCGGCGTGGAGGCGGAGGCCGGGCTGCTCGCGGTCACCGGTCCGGGCCTGACGATCAGCCTGGACGATGCGCCGCGCGACTCTTCGGTGCCCAGCCAGGCCACGCCGGACGATCTGGTGGTCCATCAGCAGGACGTGCAGGCCGTGGTCAACGCGTTGTGGGCCGGTGGGGCCGAGGCGATGATGCTGATGGACCAGCGGGTGATCTCGACCAGCGCCGTGCGCTGCGTGGGCAACACGCTGATCCTGCAGGGCCGGGTCTACTCGCCGCCCTACGTGATCCGGGCGATCGGCAACGTGGACCAGCTGAAGGCCGCGGTCGACGCTTCGCCCCAGATCGACATCTACCTGCAGTACGTGGCCTCGTTGCGGCTGGGGTGGGACGTGAAGAGCTCGAAGGACCTGGAATTCCCGGCCTACCAGGGCTCGCTCAGCCTTACCCACGCCCAGGTGGCGAACCCGTCGACCTCAAAGAAGGAGTCCTGAGTTGGAACCCGTGCGCGTCCTCGTCGTGGACAACTACGACAGCTTCGTCTACACCATCGTCGGCTATCTGACCCAGCTCGGGGCCGAGTGCGAGGTACGGCGGAACGACGAGGTGAGAATTGAGGACGCCGACGGGTACGACGGCATTTTGTTGTCACCTGGCCCGGGGGCACCGAAGGACGCGGGGGTGTGCCCGGAGATGGTGTTGCACTGCGCGGAGCGGGCGCAGCCGATGATGGGCGTCTGCCTGGGGCACCAAGCGCTCGGCGAGGCCTTCGGCGCCACCGTCACCCACGCCACCGAGTTGATGCACGGTAAGACCAGCGAGGTGCTGCACGACGGCGAGGGCGTTCTGGAGGGGCTGGCCTCGCCGTTCACAGCCACTCGGTACCACTCGCTGGCGGTCGTGGCCGACACCGTGCCGGCCGAGCTGGAGATCACCGGCCGCACCGAGGGCGGCGTGGTGATGGCCCTTCAGCACCGCGAGCTTCCGCTTTACGGCGTCCAGTTCCACCCGGAGTCGGTGCTTACCCAGGGCGGCCACCGGCTGCTGGCCAACTGGCTGGAGGTCTGTGGGGACAAGGGTGCCGTGGCGCGTTCGGCCGGGATGGCTCCTCTGGTGCGCCGCTGACTTTTCTCCCTTGGCGTGAACGAAGAAGGGCCCGAGCTTTTCAAGCTCGGGCCCTTCTTTCAGTGGATCGGGATGATCAGTTCCCGTCTCCGCCGTCGTCTCCGCCGTCACCATTGCCGTCGGTGCTGGTGACGCTGGGGGACGGGGTGGTGGTCGTGGGCTGATCGGTCTCGGTCGGCGGTTGGGAGGTCTGGGTCGGATCGACCGACGGCTGCGTGGTCTCCGCTGCTGCCTTGGCCACCACGAGACCGACCGAACTGCCGCGAGCGATCGATTCGCCCCCGGATTCCTCTGCCTCGATCACCGTACCCGGGGTTTCATTGCTCTCTTCAGTGCGCCGGCTGGCCTTGAGACCCACGTTCTCCAGCGCCTTCTTCGCGTTCTGGTAGGTCATGCCCTCCAGGCCCGTCGGCACCGTCACGTTCGCCGACGTGACCACCACGGTCACGGATGTGTTGGGCGCGACGCTCTCATCCGCAGCCGGGGTGCTGCTGACCACGATGCCGGCGGTGGTCTTACCGCTCTTCTCGGTCTCCGACGAGCCGCCGAACTTGAGGCCGGCGTCCTCAATGGCGGCCTGGGCCTGAGTAAGCGTCTTGCCACTCAGGTCCGGGACGCTCGAGGTGTTCGGGTCCTTACCGATGGTGAGGGTGATGATGTCGGTCAGGGCGACCTCCGAACCCGCGGTGGGATCGGTCGAGAGGACCTTGCCGACGTCGTCCGAGTTGGTGGTGGTCTTGCTCTTGGTCTTGATGTTGTCGGCGGGGAAGCCCAGCTCGGTCAGCGTCTTCTCGGCCTGCTTCTCAGCCTGCCCGTTGATTGCCTTCGGAATGGTGATCTTCTGCCCGGAGGTCGTGCCCCCGACGCCGCTGCCCGAGTCGTCCTTCTTAAATACCGTCTGGCTGAGCACCAGCGCGATCACCACGATGATCGCCAGCACCGCGGCCGCGACGATCAGCGGCGTGCGGTTGGGACCCGGCTCCGGCTCGCGCGAGCGCCGGCTGTAGTCGTCCGGCGGCTGGCCGAACGGGTCGTACTGGTTCTGGTCGTACGGGTTCTGCCCACCGACCGTGGTGGCCTGGTCGCCGTACAGCGCAGCGCCCTGAGCAGCCGCGTTCGCCACCGGCGGCATGTACTGCGTGCCGTCCGGAGCCGGCGGGATGAACTGGGTGGTGGCGTTGGAGCCGGTCATCGCCGGCATCGGCGCGTAGATCTGCCGGCCACCGCGGGCCGCCTCGACGTCTGCGCGGAAGTCCTGGGCCGTCTGGTAGCGCTCGTCCCGGCCCTTGGCCAGCGAGTGCAGCACGATCCGGTCGACTGCTTCGGGGATGCCGCCGACCACGTGGCTCGGCGGGATGGGCTGCTCCCGCACGTGCTGGTAGGCCACCGAGACCGGGGAGTCGCCCATGAACGGCGGACGCCCGGTGAGCAGTTCGTAGAGCAGGCAGCCGGCCGAGTAGAGGTCGCTGCGGGTGTCCACCTGCTCGCCGCGGGCCTGCTCGGGGGAGAGGTACTGGGCGGTGCCGATGACCGCCTGGGTCTGGGTCATCGTGGAGGAGGAGTCGGCCATCGCCCGGGCGATACCGAAGTCCATCACCTTCACGTCGCCGACCGGGGTCAGCATCACGTTGGCGGGCTTGATGTCCCGGTGCACGATGCCGATGCGGTGGCTGTACTCCAGCGCGGCGAGCACGCCGGTGGTGATCTCCAGCGCCGCGTCCACGTCCAGGTGGTGGCCCTCGCCGAGGACCTCGCGCAGGGTGCGCCCCTCCACGTACTCCATCACGATGTACGGCAGGTTCACCACGCCGCCACCGGCCTCGACCACCGACTCCTCGCCGGTGTCGTAGACCGCGACGATCGCGGGGTGGTTCAGCGCGGCCGACGACTGCGCCTCGCGGCGGAACCGGGCCTGGAACGTCGCATCTCGCGCCAGATCGGTGCGCAGCAGCTTGATCGCGACGGTGCGGCCGAGGCGGGCGTCCCGCCCGATGTGCACCTCCGCCATGCCACCGCGACCGATCAGGTCGCCGATCTCGTAGCGGTTGCCGAGCACCCGCACGTTGTCGTTCACCGGTTCCATCCTCGCGTCGTCCTGGCCGCGCCCATCATCCCCTGATCCCGACGCTCGTGACCACGCCGATGTTGCTTGCGTCGACCACGGACGAGGTGACGTGACCGGATCGCAACCCGGGCGCGTCCATCGACTTGGTGGCCGCGTTGCCGCGATGCGCCAGCAACGTGACGATCACGACCAGGGCCACCAAACCGATCAGCGCGGCCAACGGGATCGACAGCCGGCGCTTCGGGCGCCCGGAGGACGAGTTCTCCGCCGGGTAACCGGCCGACTGCCCCCGGCCGTGGTTGGCCCGGGACCGGTTGCCGCCGGTGCGGGCCGCACTGCGCGAGGGGTAGTCCCCGCCTCCGG
Source organism: Kineosporia aurantiaca JCM 3230 (assembly GCA_000719025.1). Classification (GTDB taxonomy): domain Bacteria; phylum Actinomycetota; class Actinomycetes; order Actinomycetales; family Kineosporiaceae; genus Kineosporia; species Kineosporia aurantiaca. Next base: position 226,413 of record JODP01000003.1, on the reverse strand, counting down.
AGCCGAGCGAGGAGAACGGGTCCTCCTCACCGCCCCGGTCGTAGCCGCCGGCGTAGGCCGCGCGCTGCGGGTCCGGCCGCTGTTCCGGCCGGGGGCGCCGGTTGTCGTACGGCTGCTGATCGTGGCCGCCCGGCTGCTGCCGGTACCCGTTCTGCTGCTGAGGCGACTGAGGCCGGGCGTCGCGCCGGTAACTGAAGTCCGCCCCGGGGGCGTAGCCCGAATCGGCCAGCGGTTCCTGACCCCTCGGCGACCGCGGTGCCCGAGGGTCGCGGTTGTCGTACCCCTCCTGCTCGCGCGGACGCTGCCCACGCGATTCCCAGGCCGACGCCCGAGCGCCGTTAGGGGCACCTCCGGACGCCCGGTCGAGCGCGGCGTTGCGCCGGCCCGACTGCGGAGCTTCGGTGCTGGGCGGCCAGCCGGCCGCTTCCCGCGACGGGGCCGCCGGCTCGGGGACACCGGCCCGGCTGCCCAAGCCGCGCAGACGGGCGTCCTCCATCAACTCGGCCAGTGCATCCGCGCCTTGGGGGCGCTTGGCCGGGTTCTTCGACATCGCCGACATCACGATGCTGCGGATGTGCGCCGGGATGGTCTCCGGCAGCGGCGGGGGCTCGTCCTGCAGATGTGCCGTGGCCACCGCGACCTGGTTGTCGCCCTCGAACGGACGCCAGCCGGTGAGGCATTCGTAGGCGACCACACCGAGCGCGTAGACGTCCGACAGCGGCGACGCGGTCTCGCCGCGGGCCAGCTCCGGCGCCAGGTAGTGGGCGGTACCCATCACCTGGCCGGTGGCGGTCAGCGGCTCGTGGTCGCGGGGCCGGGCGATGCCGAAGTCGGTGACCTTGACCCGCAGCTCCGGCGTGATCATCAGGTTCGCCGGCTTGATGTCCCGGTGGATCACGCCGTGCTGGTGGGCCGCGTGCAGGGCCCGGCCGGCCTGGGAGACGATCGACAGGGTGCGCTCGGAACCCAGCGCGCCCTCGTCGGCGATCATCGCCGACAGCGGATCACCCGGGACCAGCTCCATCACCAGGTAGGCCGAGCCGGCCACCTCGCCGTAGTCGTAGACCGCGGCGATCCCGCCGTGGCTCAGCGCCGCGGCGGTGCGCGCCTCGGCCCGGAACCGGGCCTGGAAGTTCGCGTCCGGGGCCAGGTCGGTGCGCAGCACCTTCACCGCCACCGGCCGGTTGAGCACCTCGTCGACGGCGGCCCAGACCTCGCCCATACCGCCGACCGCCAGGCGTTCGCGCAGTACGTAGCGTTCACCGAGTCGCTGACCAACATTGGTGATCACTTGATCACCGCCTCCATCACGGCCTTGGCGATCGGTGCAGAGACCGTTCCGCCGAAGCCCTCGTTGCCAAGCTTGCCGCCGTTCTCGACCACCACCGCGACCGCGACCTGGGGATCGTCCGCGGGCGCGAACGAGACGAACCAGGTGTGCGGCGCCTTGCCCGTCGCATTCTGGGCGGTACCCGTTTTACCTGCCACTTTGACCCCGCTGATCTGCCCGTTGGTGCCGGTACCGGACGTCACGACGGCCTCCATCATCCCGGTGAGCTCCTTGGCCACCTCGGGCGTGGTGGCCTCGGACAGTTCCTCCGGGCCCGGTTCGGCGACCGTCTTGCCGTCCGCGCTGATCACCTTCTTGATCAGGTTCGGCCGCATCACCACACCGTCGTTGGCGATCCCGGCCGTGACCATGGCCATCTGCAGCGGCGTCGCCCGGACGTCGAACTGACCGATCGAGGACTGCGCCAACTGCGGCTGGTTCAGATTGCTCGGGAAAACGCTCTTGACCACCGGCTGCGGGATGTTCAGGGTCTGCCCGAAGCCGAACTTGGCGGCCTGCTCGGACATCACGTCCGCGCCCAGATCCATGCCCAGCTGTCCGTACGTAGTGTTGCACGACTCCTCAAGCGCCTCGGTCAGCGTCGGGCTGCCGTCCGCGCACGGGGCGTGGGTGTCGTTGGGCAGCGTGGCCGAGGTCTGCGGCAGGTCCAGGACGGCGCCGCCGTACAGGCCGTCGCTGGAATCCGCGCTGTAGCCGTTGGCCAGGGCCGCCGCCGAGGTGACGAGCTTGAACGTCGAGCCCGGCGGGTAGGTCTGGCTGGTCACCCGGTTCAGCAGCGGCTCCACGTCCTCGGCGGCCAGTTTCGTGTACAGCTCACCGGCCGCGTCGGTGTCGTGCGAGGCCAGCTTGTTCGGGTTGTACGTGGGCTGGCTGACCATCGCCAGGATGGCCCCGGTCTTGGGGTTCAACGCGATCACCGCGCCCCGCTGGGTGCCCAACGCGTCGTAGGCCGCCTTCTGGGCCTTGGCGTTGATCGTGGTCTGCACGGTGGCGCCTTGCGTCTCTTCGCCGGTGAGCATGCTCTTCAGGTTGCGGACGAACAGTTCGTCGGAGGTACCGGCCAGATACCCATTCTCCGCGGCCTCTAGTCCGTGGGCCCCGTTCACCAACGAGTAGTAGCCGGTGACCGGCGCGTACATCGGGCCGTCGGCGTACTTTCGGACCCATTGATAGACGTCATTGCTGGCCACTGAGCTGGCGACCGCCTTGTTGCCGACCAGGATGTCTCCCCGGTGGCGACTGCGGTCCTTAACCAGCGTCCTCAGATTGTTCGGCTTCTTCTCCAGCGAGTCCGCCTGGACCACCTGGATGTAGGTGACGCTGAGGAACAGCGCGGCGAAGAGCACGGTGATCACCGCCGCGAGCCTTCGGATGGGGCTGTTCACCGGACCACCGCCTCTTCCTGATCGCTACCGGTTCCGGCCAGCCGGCGCCGGTCGTCCTGGAACTCGGCGTCGTGCTTCAGTTCTTCGGGGAGGTCGTCGAACGGCAGGTCGAAGAGCGGGCCGTCGTCCTCGTGGGCCGGGCGCCGGGCCGAGTCGGAGATCCGCAGCAGGATCGCGATGATCATCCAGTTGGCCAGCAGCGATGACCCACCGGCGGCCATGAACGGCAGGGTCAGACCCGTGAGCGGAATTACCCGGGTGATGCCGCCGACCACCACGAACACCTGAAGGGCCAGGCTGAACGAGAGCCCGGTGGCGAGCAACTTGCCGAAGCCGTCGCGAGCGGCGATCGAGGTGCGGATCCCGCGCTCCACGATCACCGCGTAGATCAGCAGGATGGCGAACAGGCCGGCCAGGCCCAGTTCCTCACCGAATGAAGCGAAGATCATGTCGCTCTGCGCGTAGTACATGTACCGCCCGGTCAGGAAGCCCTTGCCCAGGCCGGTCCCGGTCAGCCCGCCGTTCGCCATGCCGTACAGCCCCTGAACGATCTGGGCGGCGCTGTCGATGATGTCGGGGCGGAAAGGGTGCAGCCAGTAGTTCACCCGGCTCTGCACGTGAGGGATGATGCGGACCGCGGTGAGGGCACCGGCCACGAACAGCATCAGACCGAGAATGACCCAGCTGACCCGTTCGGTGGCGACGTAGAGCAGCCCGACGAACACCCCGAAGAACAGCAACGAGGTGCCGAGGTCGCTCTCGAACACCAGCACGGCCAGGGTGACGCCCCAGGCCGCGATCAGGGGGCCGAGGTCCTTGGCCCGGGGAAGCTGCATCCACAACACTTTGCGCCCGGCCAGCGAGAGTGAGTCCCGTGCGGTGACCAGATATCCGGCGAAGAAGATGGTCAGCGAGATCTTGGCGATCTCACCGGGCTGGAACGAGAGCGGGCCCAGCCCGACCCAGATCCGCGCCCCGTTCAGGTTCTTACCGATCACTGGCATCAGTGGCAGCAGCAGCAGCACCAGACCGACGGCCATGGCGATGTACGTGTACCGGCTCAGCACCCGGTGGTCCCGCAGCCGGACAATGATGGTCGTGGCCGCGATGATTCCCAGCGTGGTCCAGAGCAACTGCCGGAAGGCCTGGGACTGGCCGAAGGCGTCTCCCTTGGCCAGGTCGATCCGGTGGATCATCACCAGGCCGAGGCCGTTGAGCAGCATCGCCAGCGGCAGCAGGGTCGGGTCGGCGTAGGGCGCGAACCGGCGCACCGCTAGGTGCAGCACCAGCGCCAGGCCGCCCAGCCCGGCCCCGTAGGCCAGCATGTCCGGCGGCAGGGCGTCGTCCACGGCCAGCCCGACCAGCGCGTAGGCGCCGATCGCCATGGCGATGGCCAGGACGATCAGCAGCGCCTCGAAGTTACGGCCGGTGCGCGGCGTGTCCGCCCTCGCAGCCGCCATCAGTTCGCCTCTCCGCAGTCCGTGGTGGAGGTTCCACCACCTGGTGCCGTCGAGGTTGCGGACGGCGTGGTGGCCTGGGTGGTCGGGGTGGCGTTGGTGGTGGCGTTGGCGCCCTTCCGCGTGGACTTCGTGGTGCGCGTCGGGGCGGTGGTCGGCGTCGCGCTGGTGGTCGGGGTCGGGTTCTCGGCCGCCTGGCGGCACTTCACCTCGGCGCGGAGGCTGTCCACGGTGCTCTGCGCCGCAGACTCGTCGTCCACCGTGATGCCGTCCTCCACCCGCTTGCGACTGGCGTCCGACAGCTCACTGACCGGCACGTCGGTGGCCCGCGAGGACAGGCTCTTCAGGCTGATCGGCCCGAGCGACTGCGGCAGGCCCTTGAAGATCGCCACCGAGCCGGCCTCGGCCCCGACGAAGAACTGGCCCTGGCTCCACCGGTAGGCACCGAACAGGCCGCCGGCCAGCAGGATGACCACGATCAGGGCGAAGATGCCCAGGCGCAGGCCGCGGCGGGGCTTGTCCTTGCGCCCACCGGCGCCACCACCGTCCCGGCGCGAGCTGGGCGGCGGCTCCTCCTGCCGCGAGGAGTCCTCGTACCGGTCGTCGTACTGATTCCCGTACTGGTCGCGGTAGTCGTCCCGGTACGGCTGGCGGTACTCGTCCTGATAGTGGTCGGTGTACTCGTTGCCGTAGCCCTGGTCGCGGTCGTCGTAGTCGCGCACCACCGGGATCGGGGCGGTCGAGGTCAGCTCGGCGGCTCGTTCAGCCGCGGACCCGCCGAATCCGACCCGCGGCTGGGGATGAAGAGAGGCGGCTCCGACCACCACCGGCTCGATGCTCACGGGCGAGCTGACGGAATCCACCACGTCGGCCACGATGCAGGTGACGTTGTCCGGGGCACCGCTGCGCAGGGCCAGTTGGACCAGCTGGTCGCAGGTGCTGGCCGGGTCCTTGCCGAACGCCAGGGTCTCCTCCAGCGTCTCGAAGCTGACCACTCCGGAGAGGCCGTCCGAGCACAGCAGGTACCGGTCGCCGACCTGCGGGTCGATCATCGCGAGGTCGGGGTCGACGTCGTCCATCACGTCGCTCAGCACCCGCATCAGCACCGACCGCTGGGGGTGCTGCTCGGCCTCGGCCAGGGTGATCCGCCCGTCGTCCACCAACCGCTGGACGAAGGTGTGGTCCCGGGTGATCTGGTCCAGCCGGCCGTTGTGCAGGCAGTAGGCCCGCGAGTCGCCGATGTGGGCCATCGCCAGCCGACCGTCGCCGACCATCAGCAGCGCCGTCACCGTGGTGCCCATGCCGGACAGCGCCGGCTCCTCGACCACCCGGTGCTCAAGCTCCCGCTGAACGTGCCGCAGGGACTCCTGCAACTCGTCCAGCGCCGCGTCGAACCCGTGCTCCATGTCGTTCAGCGGAGCCATCTCGCCGATCGCCATGGAGGACGCGATATCACCGCCCGCGTGCCCGCCCATACCGTCCGCAATGATCAGCAGGCTCGGTCCGGCGAAGCCGGAGTCCTGGTTGTTGGACCGGACCAGGCCGACATCGGAGCGCGCCGCATACCGCAACGCGATCGCCATGTCTTACCTCCGCAGCTCGAGGACGGTACGCCCGATCCGGACCTGTGCTCCGGGGGCGATCGGTACCGGGTCCTGAACGCGGTTGCGTCCCAAGAAGGTCCCGTTGGTTGACCCGAGATCTTCGACCATCCACACGCCGTGCCGCAACGACAGTCGTGCATGCCGGCCCGAGGCGTAGTCGTCGTCGAGGACCAGCGTGCTCTCCGGGGCGCGTCCGATCAGGATCGGAGCCTGTCCCAGAGGGATCGTCGTGCCTTTCAGTGACCCCGCGGTGACGACCAGATGGGTCGGCATCGGTGGGGCCGCCTCCGGCTGGGGCGCGGGCGACCGGCCACCGCCGCCCGCCATCGCGGGCGGGGCGCCGGCCATCGCCGGCCGTCGGCCGGGTCGGGAGCTGGTGTACAGGTCGCGGCGCAGGACGGCCACCACCGACAGCACCAGCAGCCAGAGCAGTGCCAGGAAACCCAGCCGCAGCAGGGTCAGCGTGAGCTCGCTCATCGCGGTTTCATCACCATGATCCGAAGCGGACGACGAGAGTGCTACGACCGATCTTGATCTGACTGCCGTCGACGACCTCTGCGGTGGTGATCCGCTCGCCGTCGACGAACGTGCCGTTGGTCGACCCGAGGTCGGCGGCGATCAGGTGCCCGCCCTCGACCCGGACCTCGGCGTGCCGCCGGGACACCCCGATGTCGTCGACGATCACGTCGGCCTCAGTACCGCGGCCGATCACGGTGACCGACGCGGTGATGGGGTAGACCCGCCCGTCGACCACCAGCGCCGGATGATCCGGAGCCGGGGTGGGGGCCTGCGGCTGCCCGTAACCCTGCCCCGGTGCCTCGTAGGCCGGTTGCGGGGCGCGGGAGAGCGCCTGCTGCTGGGGATGCTGCGCCTGCGGGCGGGTGCCGCGGGTGGTGGTGCTACGGACCCGGAACAGCCCGGTGTCGAGGTCCTGCGCCTCCTCGAAGCGGACCGTGATCGGCCCGACGAACGAGTACTCCTGGTTGCCCGCGTGCTCGGCCACCACGTCGCGCAGCTCGTCGCCGAGCGTGTCCTGCCATTCGCCGAGGCGTGAGAAGTCGCCTTCGCCGAGTTCCACGACGAACGTGTTCGGGGCGAGGGTGCGGCCCCGGGCGACCACGGTGGCCCGGTCGTCGATCTCGCGGCGGAGGGCGCTGGCGATCTCGACCGGCTGCACCTCACTTCTGAAGGCCTTGGCAAAAGCGCCGTTCACGGCGCGTTCGATGCCCTTCTCCATCCGGTCGAACATCCCCACGGCTACCTCCTCCCGGTCCGGTGGCTGACTGCTGGTCGTGGTAGATCCTGCCGCAGTCACGGTTGCTTCACGACCGGCCCGGTCCTCGAGGTCCGGAACGCCGCTCCTGCCGGGTACAACGGCTGGGGGGCGAACCGTGATCCGGGGCATGCGGTCCGGTCACCTCCAGCGTATCGGCGAGCCGGCCCAACCCGCGCGGATGCGGCCGGGTCCGGAGAACGGGGACGATTATCCCCAGATGCCCGGCTCCTCACCGACAGCGGCCCGGCCGCCCGGTCGGGTGGTCCAGGACCCCCGAAAAATGGTGCTAACGTTTGCGACGCAACAACGGCAAGCGCGAGTGGCGGAATAGGCAGACGCGCACGGTTCAGGTCCGTGTGCCCGAAAGGGCATGGGGGTTCAACTCCCCCCTCGCGCACAGAAGAAAAGGTCCCCGGCTTCGGCCGGGGACCTTTCTGCTTCTCAGGACGACCTCGGATGCGGTCGAGAGGTAAGTCACGACGCCTTCCCTCCTCCCCAAGAACATCGGCCCGGTACTTCAGATGGAGGCGCCGGATCCGGATCGGGCGGAAAGTAGTCCAACGTGACAGTTCTTCTCTCCGACCCCAGGGTCGCCGCCGTCCCGGTCCACGAGTCCGGTGAGCCCCTGGTCGCCCTCTCGGCCGCCTTCGGGCCCGCCCAGGCCCGGGTGCGGGCCGGGCTGGCGAACCGGCTGGTTCAGGCCCAGACGCTGCTTCCGCGCGGCCTGCGGTTGCGGGTGGTCGAGGGGCATCGCTCGCCGCACGACCAGCAGGCGATCATCGCCCGCTACACCGCCGAGGTCCGCGCGGCCCACCCTCGGGCCGGAGCGCACGAGATCCCCGGCCTGGTGGCCCGTTTCGTCTCCCCGCTGGAGGTCGCCCCGCACGTCGCCGGGGCCGCGGTCGATCTGACGATGGCCGATGCGGAGGGCAACGAGCTGGATCTGGGCACCGAGATCGACGCGACTCCGGAGATGTCGGACGGGGCCTGCTTCTTCGACTCGCCGCGGATCTCGCCCGAGGCCCGTGGCCATCGCCGGTTGCTGGCCGCCGCCCTGCACGCAGCCGGCCTGGTCAACTACCCCACCGAGTGGTGGCACTGGTCGTACGGCGACCGGTACTGGGCCCTGAAGGCCGGGGTCGGGCACGCGATCTACGGCCCGGTACCACCTCCGCAGCCGCTGCGATGACCGGCGACACCTACGCCTGGCCCCCGAGCAGCGCGCAGATGCAGCGCTGGTTCCGGGTCTGGGCGCCGGACCTGGCCGCCGGGCTGCTGGTGCTGTTCGCCGGCTATCTCGAGACGGTCCGGGCCGTCTGGTTCTCTCCCGGCCTCTCCCAGGTGGTGATCTCGGTCGGGATGGCGGCCGCGGTGACCTGCACCCGGCACCGGCCGGCGGTTGCGCTGGGTCTGGTCTGGATCATCGCCCTGCTCCAGTTCTCCGGCGGGCTCGACCTGATGCTGGTGCAACTGTCCATCGCCTACGTCGCCTTCGGCACCGCCCGCTGGGGGGACCGGATCACCCTCTGGGCCAGCATCCTTTCCGTCCCGGCGGCCGTGCTCGGCGGGCTCGCCTACATGAACAGCAGCAGCTACAGCCTGCTGTCGCAGCTGCCCGGGCGGGTCTCAGCGAGCCTGGCGGCCGATGCGATGGGCCTGTCCTGGCAGATGTTCTCGGCCGCCTTCGTCGTCGGTCTGCTCTTGGTGCCCTGGTTGCTCGGCCTGACCGTGCGGCTCAGCGTCCGGGCCAGCGCCTCGCAGGCCTCGCTGGAGGTCGCCGAGGCGGATGCGGCCCAGGCCCAGCGGGAGACCGAGCAGGCCCGGGAGATCGCCGCCCTGCGCGAGGAGCAGGCCCGGCTGGCCGGGGACGTGCACGACGTGGTGGGCCATTCGCTCGCGGTGATCCTGGCCCAGGCCGAGTCGGCGCAGTATCTGGGCGACGACCCGGTGGCGCTGAAACAGACCATGGTCACCATCGCCACCTCGGCCCGGTCCTCGCTGCAGGACATTCGCCAGGTGCTGGCCGGAGCCCGGGAGAAGGCGGCGGCCGCCTCTCCGGGCTCGTTCGAGGAACTGATTGAGGGCGTCCGTTCCGGCGGCCATCAGGTGCTGGTCAGCGACGTCGGGCAGTCCCGGCCGCTGCCCCCGGACCTGGAGGTGGCGGCCCACCGGGTGGTGCAGGAGATGCTGACCAACGCGATCAAGCACGGACGCCGGGACCGTCCGGTCTCCGTCGAACGGCACTGGCCCGAGGGGCCGTGGGCCCAGGACCTGCGGATCGAGGTCCGCAACATCGCCGGATCGCTGACCGCCGACACCAAGCCGATCGGGTTGGATGCCGGGGAGGACGCCGGTGGGCAGGGGCTCCCGGGGATGCGGCGGCGGCTCGAGGCCGTGGGTGGCAAGCTCGACGTCCGTCAGCGAGACGAACCGGAAGGACCGACTTTCACCGTGACCGCCTGGGTGCCCGTGAGCGGGCGATGAGCGACGCCGATATTCGTGTGCTCCTGGTCGACGACCAGGAACTGTTCCGGGCCGGCGTGCAGGTGATCGTCAACGCCCAGGAGGGGATGACCGTCGTCGGCTCGGCCGGGGACGGCCTGGAGGGCGTCCGGCTGGTCGACGAGCTGGTGCCCGACGTGGTGCTGATGGACATCCGGATGCCGGAGATGGACGGGGTCGAGGCCACCCGGCAGATCTTCCAGCCCGACCGCGCGGCCCGGCGCAGTCAGCCGGTCCGGGTCATCGTGCTCACCACGTTCAACCTGGACGACCGGGCGGCCCGGGCGATCCGCTACGGCGCCAGCGGTTTCCTGCTGAAGGACACCACCCCGCTGATGCTGCGGGACGCGATCCGCACCGTGCACGCGGGCAACGCCGTGCTGGCCCCGAGCGACCTGTCCACGTTGCTGGAGAACCAGTTCCGCGAGTCCGCCCCGGTACCGCCCGCTTACCAGGCGCTGACCGACAAGGAGCGGGAGGTGTTCGCCGCGGTCGCCCGGGGCCTGTCCAACACCGAGATCGCCGGCCTGGTGTTCGCCAGTGAGTCCACAGTGAAGACCCACGTCGGCTCGATCCTGCGAAAACTGGCTTTGCGCGACCGGGTCCAGATCGTCGTCTTCGCCCACCAGCACGGCCTGGTCAGCCTCTGAAGCTCTCCCAGGGGTCGTAGTCGGCGAGAAGCTCCTCCTGCGGCGGGCGTTCGGCCTCCGGCACGTGCTGCAGGTTGATCCGGATCCGGTACCAGAGCGAGCTGCGCCCGCGCATCCCGTCGACCAGCACGTCGACCGGCTCCAGCTGCGCGGCCGCTTCCGGGTACTTCGCCTTCCACACCTCCAGCCACTCCAGGGCCTCGGGCTTGGTCTTCGTCTTGGCGATCTCGATCAGCGGCATGGTCGACTGCCGCCGCCCGACCCCCTTCGGCGGCTTCTCCGCAGGTCCCAGCTCCTTGGCCCGCGCGAGCAAAGAATCCAGCGTGCCGCTGGAGGTTTCGATGCCCGCCCAGGGATCACCCTGCTCGGCGTACCGGGGCAGGACGGTCGCGATGGTGAGCTCTTCCATCCGGCACTGCTCCACGTCGTCCCACCGCAACGGGGTCGAGACCCGCGCGTCGGCCACCGCCCGGACCGACCAGGCCGAGGCGATCGTCCGGTCCTTGGCGTTCTGGTTGAAGTCCACGAACACCTGCGACCCGCGCTCCTCCTTCCACCACTTCGCCGTGGCCAGGACGGGCACCCGGTTCTCCACCTCCCGGGCCACGGTCTCGGCGGCCAGGCGCAGATCCTTGTACGGCCGGGACGGCTCGACCCGGGCGTAGATGTGGAAACCGCGCGATCCGGAGGTCTTCGGCCAGCTGGTCAGACCGTGCTCGGCCAGCACCGCCCGGGCGACGAACGCCACCTCGACGATCTGGGCCCAGTCGACCCCGGGCATCGGGTCCAGGTCGATCCGCAGCTCGTCGGGCCGGTCCAGGTCCTCGGCCAGCACCGGGTGCGGGTTCAGGTCGATGCAGCCCAGGTTCACGATCCAGGCCAGGCCGGCCGCGTCCCGGATCACCGCCTCCTCGGCGGACCGGCCGGACGCGTACTTCAACTCGGCGACCTCGACGAACGACGGGCGATTGGCCGGCGCCCGCTTCTGGAAGAACGCCTCCTCGTCGATGCCCTTGACGAAGCGTTTGAGCACCATCGGCCGGCCGGAAACCCCGCGCAACGCGCCCTCGGCCACGGCTAGGTAGTACTGGATCAGGTCGAGTTTGGTGACGCCGGTGCCGCCGTTGGGATGCGCGGCCTCGGGGAACACCATCTTGTCGGGGTGGGTCACGGTCACCTCGTGGCCGGCGACCTCGAGCACGGTTCCCTTCGCCATCTGCCCAGGTTAAGTGGGAAGTGCGGTGAGGGGAGGGGAAGGCGCCCCAACTTTTGACCGACCCGGGTTTGTCTTCCCGGGCGGGTGGGCTCTGTCCGGGGCCAAGTTTTAGGCGGGGAGTGCGGGAGCAGGGCGATGGGGTGACTCAACTTTTGGTTGGCCTGGGGTTGTCTTCCCGGGTGGGCGGGGTTCGTCCTGGGCCACGTTTTTAGGTTGAGGCGGTCTGGTGCAGGGGTAGTGCCTTTAAGCGCCTCAACTTTTGGCCGGCCTGCCTCTGTCTTCCCGGGTGGGCGGGGTTTGGGTCAAGGGCAGAATTGAGGACGCTTGCCAGGCGCGGCTCAGATGGACAACGCGAGTACTGAGCTGACCGGCGTCCACTATCTACGGATTTGTAGCCACCGCGAAACGACTTTGCCGATCTCGAACAGGATTAGTCGAACCAGAAACGGGTATACCACTTTCACTCCGGCGGCGGATGCATCGCAACGGTGAAAGCTTCTACCGTCCGGACATGCCCACACTCCTGGATGTGCTGCCGCGTAACGTCGCGGCCGAGCGCGCCCGCCGCGGGTGGCTGCAGAAAGACCTGGCCAAGCGGCTGGGGTGGGGCGGGACCAAGGTGTCCGAGCTGGAGACCGGCGCGCGTCGGGTCCAGGTGGACGAGCTGGGACCGCTCTGCCGCGCGCTCGGCGTGCCGCTGTGGAAGCTGGCGGAGGGTACAGACGCGGAAGAGCTCGAAGCGTTGGGCCTGACCGAACCGCGTTAGACCAGCGCCAAGTGTTGAGCAGCGACGCGGACCTCCAGTTGCTGCCCCCAGGCCAGTTGCAGCCGGTCCTTCTCCAGCCCGTCCCCGAACACCACCAGATCGCCCTCCGCAACCAACGGCAGCGCCTCGCCTGAGTGCAGCAGGCCCTGGGTAAGGCTGGTTCCGGTGAATGGTGAGGGCCAGGCCTCGCGGACGAACCAGGCCAGCGTGGCGTCCAGCGGGCCGGGCAGCTCCGGGGCGTCAGCGCGGGATCGGGCCAATGAGGCGCACCAGCCGGTCGATCCGGTTCCGGTGCCGACCAGGAGGCCGGACGACGACTGTCGCTCTTCCCGGAGCCGATAGCGGGCGGACTGGTGGCCGGGGTCTCCGATGTACAGCTCGTTCAGGGCCCGCAGGGACTGGCCGTCGTCCAGAAACGCCTCCACCATCGTCCTCTGCTCCGAAACCACCGCCCCGGCCACGACCCGAGGCAAGAGCCCGGCCACCTCGGAAGCCGAATGCCGCACCAGGACGCCGGGATTCACCCCCGGTTCCGGATCCACGCCGATCACCGGCTGCCCACTGACGTACTTCGCCACGTTCGCCACCAGGCCGTCCTGACCGACCGCGACCACGACGTCCTCTGGGTCGAAACGCAGACGGGGCAGGTCGGTTCGCTCCACGGAGGCCCGCCGCCAGCCGCTCGGGATCGCCGAATCGACCAGGCGGAGGGCTTCCTGCAGGGCATCGTGGCGGGTCTGTGCGGAAGCGAGGTCGCGGCCCCGGGAGCGGAGGAAGAACTCGGCCTGCCCCCGGGTGCCGTGTCGCTCCACCAGGGCATCCAGTTCGCTGCGGCGGTGTACCAAGACGGCGCGGGGAGCGATCATCGGTTGTCCTGCGAAACCGAAAGGGCATTCAGGGCACTGGTGATCGCGTCCGGAGTCAGGGTCAGGCTGCCGATCTGGGGCAGGTGGGCGGCGGCCTCGCGGGCGGCCAGGGCGAACAGCACCGCGCGGTCCACCCCGTCGTAGGCCGCCATCCGGGCTGCCTCGGCCTCTGCTTCCGCGGCGCCGACCAACCGGGTGGTGTCGGCCCGGGCCTCGGCCAGCACGCGGGTCTGCTCGGCCTTGGCCGCGGTCTCGATCCGCCCCGCCGCCGCAGCCTCGGTGGCCCGCCGCCGCTCGTTCGCACCCCGCTGGCTGACCAGCTGTTCTTCCCGGGTGGCGAGCTCGATCTGGGACTGCAGCTCGTTCTCGCTGATCGTCCGCTCGCGCTCGACCGCCAGCGCCCGCCGTTCGTAGGTGGCCCGGTCCGCCTCCTGCTGAACCTGCTCGCGGGCCGGCGTCTGCAGGGCCCGCTCGACGTCCGCCTCCGGCCGCAGTGCCACCACCCGGACGTCGACCACCTCGACCCCGGTCTGCCGCAGGCGTTCGTCCGCGGCCAGACCACCGGCCACCCGGTCCCGCACCGCGCTCATCCCGGTCGCCATGACCTGGGTCAGGGTCAGGCCGACGAGCAGGTCGAGGGCGTGCTGCTGGGAGGCCTCGGTGAGCATCTGGGAGATCTGGTCCAGCGGGCGGGCGCGCCAGGTGCCGGTCTTCAGCGACAGCCCGAAGTCGAGCCGGCGGGCGGCCAGGTCCGGGTCGGCCATCCGGTAGGCGACCGTGGCCTGCACGGTGACGTCTTGGAAGTCGGCGGTCCGGGCGTGGAAGAGCAGGGCGATCTCGCGGTCGTCGATCGGCACCTCGCTCAGCGCGGCGCTCAGCGGGCGGAACCAGAAGGCCTGGCCGGGACCGGCGTGGACGGTCCGGCCGCGGCGGACGTGGACCAGGTGATCGGTGGTACCGCTGCGGACGTGCCAGGCGAAGGGATAACGACGGATCTCGGCCATCTCGGGCTCCTGAACTCATTCTCGTCACTGTGACGATTGCTGTCGAGATGACGGTAGCTGTGAGGCGGTGTTATCGTCAACCAGACGAAAGAATCCTCGAAAGGACCCACCGCCGTGTCCGGCAGCGAGAGTTACGACCCGTCCAAGTACCCGCCCGTCGCCGTGACGGTCGACGTGGTGCTGCTGACGATCATGGAAGACAGCCTGGCCGCCCTCCTGGTGCGCCGCGGAGCCGATCCGTTCAAGGGCAGCTACGCATTGCCCGGCGGCTTCGTGACCCCCGACGAGACGCTGGCCACGGCAGCGGCCCGGGAGCTGCAGGAGGAGACCGGCGCCCGGGGGATGCACCTGGAGCAGCTGGGTACGTACGGCGATCCGGGCCGCGACCCGAGGATGCGCGTGGTCAGCGTGGCCTACCTGGCCCTGATCCCGAATCCGCCCGAGGTGGTGGGCGGGAGCGACGCGGCCTCGGCCGAGTGGTCCCCGGTGGCCACCTTCCTGGACAACACGCTGCCGGAGAGCACGTCGATCCTGGCTTTCGACCACCGCCGGATCCTGAAGGACGGGGTGGAGCGGGCCCGCGGCAAGCTCGAGTACTCGGGCCTGGCCACGGCGTTCTGTGCGGACGAGTTCACGGTCGGGGAACTGCGGCGGGTGTACGAGATCGTCTGGGGGGTGGACCTGGACGCCCGGAACTTCCACCGCAAGGTCACCGGCACGCTGGGCTTCCTGGAACCGACCGGGGAGATGACCACGCGCGGTGGGGGGCGGCCGGCCCAGCTGTTCCGGCGCGGCCCGACGCAGACCCTGAACCCGCCGATCCTGCGTCCTTCGCCGACGGTGATCTGAACGGTCCTTGCGTCTGCCGGGGCGCGGGTCGACCGTTGAAGCATGAGCGAGGCCATCTCGATCCAGGGTCTGATCAAGAGCTTCGGCGGCACCCGGGCCCTGGACGGCCTCGATCTGAGCGTCCGCACCGGTGAGGTCCACGGATTCCTCGGCCCCAACGGGGCAGGCAAATCCACCACCCTGCGGGTGCTGCTCGGCCTGCTCACCTACGACGCGGGCACGGTCCGCCTGCTCGACGGGGATCCCCGGGCCGATGCGGCCGAGCTGCACCGGCGCCTGGCCTACGTCCCCGGTGACGTGACGCTCTGGCCGAACCTGTCCGGCGGCGAGGTGATCGACCTGCTCGGCCGGTTGCGGGGTGGCCTGCACGAGCAGCGGCGGGCCGAGTTGCTCGAGCGCTTCGAGCTGGATCCGACCAAGAAGGGCCGGGCCTATTCCAAGGGCAACCGGCAGAAGGTGGCGCTGGTCGCGGCGTTCGCCTCGGAGACCGAACTGCTCCTGCTCGACGAGCCCACCTCCGGCCTGGATCCGTTGATGGAGAACGTGTTCCGGGAGTGCGTGCAGGAGTCCCGGGAGCGCGGCCGGACCGTGCTGCTGTCCAGTCACATCCTCAGCGAGGTGGAGCAGCTGTGCGATCGGGTGAGCATCGTCCGGGCCGGGCGCACGGTCGACTCGGGCACCCTGGATGAGCTGCGGCAGCTCACCCGGACCACGATCGAGGCCGAGCTGGACGCGGAACCGGCCGGACTGCAGGGTCTTCCGGGGGTTCACGCGGTGCAGCTGGAGGGCGCTGACCCGGTTCGGCTGCACGCGGAGATCGAACCCGAGGCCTTGGCCGAAGTGGTGCGCCGCCTCGGCGCGGCCGGGACACGCAGCCTGAACAGCCGGAAACCCACGCTGGAAGAGCTGTTTCTGCGTCACTACCAGGTGGCGGAGCGATGAAATTAGGGACGCTGGTCAGCTTCAGTTTGCGGAGGGACCGCCGGAAACTCGCGCTGTGGCTGATCCTGATCGCCGTTCTTCCGGCCGGGATTGCCGCGTCCTTCGCCGATCTGTACCCGGATCGGGCCTCCCGACTGCCCTTCGCGGCGGACATCGCCGCCAACCCCGGCCTGCGCGCCCTCACCGGACCCGCGCTGGACCTGACCACGCTGGGGGGTTTGACCAGCTGGCGCGGGATGGGGATCGCCTGCGTCTTCGCCGGGCTGATGAACATCCTGCAGGTGCTCCGGCAGACCCGGGCGGAGGAGGAGTCCGGGCGGCTGGAACTGCTGCGCTCGGCTCCGGTCGCCCGGTCCGACCCGCTGGCCGCCGCCCTGGTCACGGCCCTGATCGCGAACCTGGCGCTGGCCGTGCTGATCGCCCTGGGCCTGATCGGAGCGGGGCTGCCGGCCGGCGGTGCGTTCGGGTTCGGCCTGGCGGTGGGGGTCTGCGGACTGACGTTCGCGGCCCTGGCCGCGGTGGCGGCCCAGCTGACCGAGATCACCCGTCCGGCCACCGCGCTCGCCAGTGCCGGACTGGCTGCCTCCTATCTGCTGCGCGCGGTCGGCGACTCCTCCGGGCCGAGCTGGCTCTCCTGGCTCTCGCCGATCGGATGGGCCCAGCAGTCGCGGCCTTTCGGGGCGGAACGACTCTGGACTCTGCTGCTCGGCCTGGGTCTGACCGGTCTGCTGACCCGGTTGGCGTTCTGGCTGGCCGCCGGTCGGGACTTCGGCTCCGGCCTTCTGGCGGCGCGCCCCGGTCCGCCCCGCGCCCACCGGCTGGGCTCGTCGTTCGCCCTGGCCTGGCGGCTCCAGCGCGGTGCCCTGGAGACCTGGGCGGCCGGGTTCGCGGTGCTCGGAGTGGTGGTCGGGGCGCTGGCCAACAGCGTCGACCAACTGATCCGGGACTCGCCCCAGCTGGGCGATGTGCTGGATGCCCTGGGCGGCGGGGCCCAGTCGGCCACCGACTCCTACCTGGGCACGGTCCTCGGGGTCACCGGACTGATGGCCGGGGCCTACACGGTCTCCGCGCTGCTGCGGCTGAGCACCGAAGAGGCCGAGGGCCGGGCCGAGACCCTGCTGGCGACCCCGGTCGGTCGGCTGCCCTGGGCGGCCGGGCACCTGGCCATCACGCTGGTCGGCGCGGCGGTGTTGATGCTGGTGGCCGGGCTGGCCGCCGGCCTGACCGACAGCCTGGTCGGCGGGCAGAACGAGGTGCCCCACATCCTGCTCGCGGCGCTCAGCCAGACCTTCGCCGCCTGGGTCTTCGCCGGGCTCGCCCTGATGCTGTTCGGCGCCCGCCCCTCGGCCGCCCCGCTGGCCTGGGCCGCGATCGGCCTGGCAGCGGTGCTGCAGCTGATCGGCCCGGCCCTCGATCTGCCTCAGCCGGTGCTGGATCTCAGCCCGTTCACCCATCTTCCCGCGCTTCCCGGCGACGCCCTCACCGTCGTCCCCTGGGGGTGGCTCGTCGGGGTGACTGCCCTTCTGGCCGGAGCTGGGCTGATTACGTTGGACCGCCGCGATCTGACCTAGGAAGATGGGCCGGTGCAGGTATGCGTGCTGGGGCCCCTGACGATCGAGTCCGCCGGGCGGCCGGTCGAGATCGGTGGCGCCCGGCTGCGCTCCCTGCTGGCCCGGCTGGCCGCGGACGCCGGCTCCTGGGTGTCGGTGAGCCGGCTGGTCGAGGCGCTCTGGCCGGACGACGCCCCGGCCGACGAGGTGAACGCCCTGCAGTCGCTGGTCTCCCGGCTGCGCCGGGCGCTGCCCCGGCCCGGCCTGGTGGAGTCCGGTCCGGCCGGCTACCGCCTGGTCATCGCCCGGTCGGACGTGGACGCGCTGGCCTTCGAGCACCTGATCGGGCAGGGACGCCGGGCGGCCTCGGCGGAGCAGACCGCGGCGGTACTCGGCGAGGCGCTGAACCTCTGGCGAGGAGCTCCGCTGACCGAGGTGGCGGACGCGCCCTACGCCGAGGCCTGGATCGAGCGGTTGGAACGGCTGCGGCTGACCGCGATCGACGAGCGCGCGGCCGCGCTGATCTCGCTGGGCCGGCCCGGCGAGACCACCGCTGAGCTGGAGGAACTCAGCGTCCAGCAGCCGCTGCGGGAGCGCACCCACGAGCTGCTGATCCGGGCGCTGGCCGCGGACGGCCGACAGGGCGAGGCGCTGGCGGCGTACGAGCGGCTGCGCCGGGCGATGGCAGACGAGCTGGGTCTGGATCCACCGGCGGCGTTGCAGGAGCTCCAGAGTCAGGTCCTTCGGGACGATGCCGGGCTGCGCGCACCCGCTGCGGAACCGGGCCCGGAACCGGCGCCCCGCCGCACCAATCTTCGAGTGCCGCTGACCTCGTTCGTCGGACGGGACACCGAGGTCGAGGGAATCACCGGGCAGGTCTCCCGGGCCCGCCTGGTCACCCTGGTCGGCACCGGCGGGGCGGGGAAGACCCGGCTGGTCAGCGAGGTGGCCAGCCGGCTGACCGGGCACGACGGGGTGTGGATGGTGGAACTCGCCCCGGTGATGAACCCGGAGGACGTGGCCTCCACCGTGCTGGGCAGCATCGGCACCCTCGACCGGTCGCAGCTGGAGGCGGGCCTGCCCCAGCACCCGACCGTGCGGGACGTGCGCACCCGGCTGATCGAGTCGCTGGCCCCGCACGACGCGGTGATCGTGCTGGACAACTGCGAGCACCTGATCGAGGCCTGCGCCGAGCTGGCCGCCTTCCTGCTGGCCCGCTGCCCCCGGCTGATCGTGCTGGCCACCAGCCGGGAGCCGCTGGGCATCGTCGGCGAGTCGATCTGGCCGGTCCGGCCGCTCGCCGTGCAGTCCGGGGACGCCCCGGCGGTCAAGCTCTTCACCGACCGGGCGGCGCTGGTCCGGCCCGGGTTCACGCTGACCCCGGAGAACACCGCGGTGGTCACCGAGATCTGCCGGCGGCTGGACGGTCTGCCGCTGGCGATCGAGCTGGCCGCGGCCCGGCTGCGCACGCTGGGCCCGGAGGCTCTGGCGTCCCGGCTGGACAATCGGTTCCGGCTCCTCACCGGCGGCAACCGGACGGCCATGCCGCGGCACCAGACGCTGCGCGCGGTGGTGGCCTGGAGCTGGGAACTGCTGACCGAGGCCGAGCGGGACCTGATCGAGCGGCTGTCCGTGTTCCCGGGCGGAGCCACGGCGGCCACCGCCGCGGCCGTCTGCACCGCCGCCACCCAGGACGATCCCGGCGCGGAGAAGCTCGATCTCGACGAGGATTCGCTGGCCGACCTGCTGATCTCCCTGGCCGACAAGTCGTTGCTGGTGGTGGCCACGGCCGACGCCGCCGAGCCGCGGTACCGGCTGCTGGAGACGATTCGCGAGTACGCCCTGGAGCGGCTGGCCGAGCGCGGCGAGATGGCCACCATGCGCGGAGCCCACGCCCGGTACTTCCTGACCCTGGCTGAGACCGCCGACCCGCACCTGCGTGGCCCGGAGCAACTGACCTGGCTGGCCCGGATCACCGCGGAGCGCGACAACCTGCTGGCGTCCCTGCGTTTCGGGGTGGAGACGGAGGACGCGGATCACGCCGTGCGGCTGGCCGCGGCCCTGGGCTGGTTCTGGACCATGACCAGCCGACACGAGGAAGCCGGGGGCTGGGCCGAGCAGGCTCTGCGGGTTCCGGGTGAAAGTCCGCCCGGGCCGAAGCTCTTCGCCCTGGTACTGAGCACTCTGGCGTCCTCGTTCGGCAAGGAGCAGATGCCCACCCCGGATCAGGTGACCGTGATCGAGGAGCAGTACGCCCGGGTTCCGGATGTCCTCTCCGAGCATCCGCTGCTGTCGTTCGTCGAACCCGCGCTGATTGCGTTCCGGGAAGGTATGGCGGCCGGCCGGGCGGTGGCCGAGCGCTTCCTAGAGCATCCGGATCCCTGGGGTCGGGCCGCGATCATGCTGATGGTCGCCGTGCTGGCCGACAACGAGGGGGATTTCTCGGTCACCGAGGAGCTGATCCCGAAGTCGCTGGCGGCGTTCGAGGAGCTCGGGGACCGCTGGGGGATCGGTACCGCGAGCAGCCAGATGGCCGAGATCCGGCGTAGTCGGGGGGATCTCGACGGAGCGGTCGAGCTGCTGGAGCGGGCCCGCCGGATGATGATCGAGCTGCTGGTGACCGACGACGAGGCCCAGGCCCTGGTCCGGATCGCCCAGTTGCGGATGGAACAGGACGACCTGCCCGGCGCCCGGCGGGATCTGGAGACGGCCCAGCGGATCGCCGTCGAGACCGGGTCCCGGATGGCCCTCACCTTCGTCACCACCGGGCTGGCCGCGGTCACCGCCGCCGAGGGCGATCTGCCGGAGGCCTGTCGCCTGATCGAGCGGACGCTGGCGGACACCCAGAGCATGCAGCAGACGGTTCCGCAGTTCCGGGCGATGGCCTGGGCCGAGCTGGCCGGGTACGAGGCGGAGGCGGGCGATCTGGAGGCCGCGCTCGGCCATCTGGGCCAGGCCGTGACGATCGGCGTGCAGAGTACCGACATGCCGGTGCTGAGCCGGGTGACCGTGCGACTGGCCCGCTATGTGTACCTGACCGGCGATCCCGCCCTGAGCGCGCTGCTGCTGGGAGCCGCCGCCTGCATCCGCGGGCACGACGGCCTGAACGAACCGGCGACCCGGAAGGTGGCCGAGCCGATTCGGGCGGCGCTGACGGCGGATCGGTTCCTGGCCGCCTTCGAGAAGGGCAAGGCGCTCGGCCGGGAAGGGGCCATCGCTCTGCTCAACCAGATCACCGAAGGCGCCGCCGCGCCCGTGACGGGCCCGACGGCGTCCTCAATCTGAATCCTGATCCGAGCGGTGAATCAGGTGCGCGAGCGGTACATCCGGACCGCGAGCGGTGCGAACACCGCCATGATCCCGACCGACCAGCCCAGCGACCAGAGCACCGGCTCGGTGATCGCCCCGCCGACCATCAGGCCGCGGCAGGCCTCGGTGAGGTGGGTGATCGGGTTGACCTTGACCCAGGCCTGGAGCCAGCCGGGCATCGTGTTCACCGGCACGAACATCGACGAGCCGAAGGTCAGCGGGAACATCACCAGGAAGCCGATGCCCTGCACGGTGCCGGAGTTGCGCACCGTGGTGCCCAGGAAGACCGACACCCAGGTCAGCGAGAAGGCGAAGAACAGCACCAGCAGGCAGGCGGCCAGGGTCTGGAAGACGTTGGTCTCGACCCGGAAACCGATCGCGTAGCCGAACCCGATCAGCACCGCGATCGAGGTGACGAACCGGACCACGTCGCCCAGCACCGCCCCGACCAGGGGTGCCGATCTGGGGATGGGCAGGCTGCGGAACCGGTCGAAGACGCCCTTGTCCATGTCGGTGTTCAGGTTCACGCCGATCGCCAGGGTGGCGAACAGGACGGTCTGCACCATCAGGGCGGGCAGCACGAACTGCAGGTAGGCGTGCTGCGAGCCGGAGATCGCGCCGCCGAACAGGTAGACGAACAGGACGGTGAAGATGATCGGCTGGACGGTGACGTCGATCAGCTGTTCCGGCGTCCGCTTGATCTTGGTGATCGACCGCCCGGCCAGCACCAGGGAGTGCCGGATCAGCGGGAAGGGCTTGGCCGGGGTGTCCGAGGTCGGGGCGGTGGGGACGTCCGGGGCCTCGGTCATCAGGGGCTGGCTGGTGGTTCCGGTCGTGGTGGTCATGCCGCACTCTCCTCGGCGGTCAGTTCACGGGTGCCGGTCAGGCTGAAGAAGACCTCGTCCAGGCTGGGCAGGCGCAGCGACAGTTCGGTGACGGCGATCTGGGCCTCGTCGAGCCGGCGCACCAGCGCGGTCAGCGCCCGGTCGGACTCGACCGGAGCGCTCAGGACGCCGCGGGCGGGGGAGTCGACCGGCTTGCCGGACACCTGGCCGAGCAGCTCGCGGACGGCGCCGAGCTGGGCCGCCTCGGTCGGCCGGACCACCAGGGTGAGCCCGCCGACCACCTGCTTCAGGTCGGCCGGGGTGCCGTGGGCGATCACCCGGCCGTGGTCGATCACCGTGATGTCGTCGGCCAGGGCGTCGGCCTCCTCCAGGTACTGCGTGGTCAGCAGCACGGTGGTGCCGTCCTCGACGAGACCGCGGACCAGTCGCCAGACGTCGTCCCGCTTGGCCGGGTCGAGGCCGGTGGTGGGCTCGTCCAGGTAGATCACGGAAGGCCGGCCGACCAGGCTGGCGGCCAGGTCGAGGCGGCGCCGCATCCCGCCGGAGTAGTGCTTGGCCGGGCGGCCCGCGGCCTCGCTCAGGTCGAACTGGCCGAGCAGGTGCCGGGCCCGGGCCAGCGCGTCGCGCTTGGACAGGTCGAGCAGCCGGCCGATCAGCACCAGGTTCTCGGTGCCGGTGAGGTCCTCGTCGACGGACGCGTACTGGCCGGTCAGGCCGATCTGGCGGCGCACCTGGGCCGCCTGGTGGACGACGTCCAGACCGGCCACGGTGGCCCGGCCCTCGTCCGGTCGCAGCAGGGTGGCGAGGATCCGGACAGCCGTGGTCTTGCCGGCCCCGTTCGGTCCCAGGACCCCGAGGACAGTGCCCTCGGCGGCCGCCAGATCGACTCCGGCCAGGGCGGTCGTCGCGCCAAAGCGCTTGACCAGACCCTCGGCCTCGAAGGCGTATGCCATGAGTGGCTCCTTGGATGAGTACTAGGTCGTGTTCCTTGACCCGTCCAAGGTCGCGGGGCGCGCTGTCAGCTCACGCACGCCCCGCTGTCAGGTGCTGTCAGACCGGTGCCTTCAGTAGTCGCCACCGCCGAAGTCCCCGAAATCGTCGCCGCCGCCGAAGTCGCCGAAGTCACCGGCCGCGTCCACCTCGTCGTCCGGCGCGTCCTGGTTCGGGTCGGCCGCGGCCTGGTCCTGACCCGAGTCCTGGTCCTGGTCCTGGTTCTCCTGATCTTCCTGGCCGGCCTCGTAGCCCTCCTGGAAGTCGTTGTCGTCGAACATCGCGTCGGCGATCGCGGTGCCGACGAAGGCGCCCGCCACCCCGGCGAGCAGACCACCGGCGATCATCCCGCCCATCCCGATCCCGCCGCCCCCGAAGCCGCCGCCCATGCTCGGCCGGCTGAAGCTGCGCTCCAGCGTGCCCGGGTTGCGCATCTCGGCCCGGGTGGCCATCCGGGCCAGCTCGCGCGGGTCGTCGCTGCGGGCCCGCTCGGCCGCCGGGACCTCCTGCGACAGCTCGCTCAGCACCATCGCCCGCTGATCCGGCGAGAGCTTGGCGAACGCCTCGGCGTGGGCCTCCTCGATCCGCTCCGGCGGGGCGGTCTTCAGCATGTACCGGTACCGGGCGATGGCCGCCTGGTCGGACTGCTGGTCGCTACCCCGCTCGGCACCCGGGCGGCCCAGCTGCTGCGGCGGATAACCACCTTGCTGGTAGCCACCCTGCTGGTAACCGTCCTGCTGATAGCCCGGCTGACCGCCGGGAGAGCCCCAGGCCGGCCGATTCGGCTGATCCTTGTCGCGCCCCAGCAGCCTGTCCAAGAACCCCACGACAGGTCCCCCTCCTTCGTTCGGAGGCCACGGCCGGACGCCGGGGCCTGCCCCAATTGGAACGAGTGCGCCTTCGGGGCGGTTCCGTGATCTAGGACGTGGGGACGACCAGGGGAGTAGTCCGCGCGGTGGTCCCCGGGTCGACCTGTTCCACCGAGGAGACGGCCCGGCCGAAAACACTTCCGACGGCGGCCTGCAGACCGATGAAGGCGACCAGGAAGGCGACCACGACACCGCCCGCAATCAGGCCGTACTCCACCGCCGAGGCTCCTCGGTCGCTGGTCGGACGGCGGATCACCCTCCCGACCATACGGGGTCCGGGTGAACCCGGTGTGACCGGCCGACGCCAGGTCGTATTGTCCATCCTTGTCCGGGACGGAAAGGGCAGTCCGAAACGCGGGGGTGACGTGATTCCCTCAGGAAGACCCGGGACACTACTTCGACGGTTCATCTGGGGACCGGAAGACGGAAGGGTTGTGGTGGGCAAGCAGCGGGTTCGGCCTCGCCGGTTTTTCGGGGCAGTGGCAGTACTGATGGCGGTGGCGCTGCTGGCCGCCTGTACCGGCTCCGACACGGGGGGCAAGGGTCAAGGCCAGGGGAAGAAGGGGCAGGCTGGTTCCTCCCCGACCAGAACGGCCCAGGATCCGACCAAGCCCAACATCGTCTTCGTCCTGACCGACGACCTGTCGATGAACCTGCTGCAGTACATGCCGGCAGTGCAGCAGATGCAGAAGGACGGAGCGTCGTTCTCGCACTACTTCGTCACCGACTCGCTGTGCTGCCCCTCCCGGGCGTCCATCTTCACCGGGCGCTATCCGCACAACACCGGGATCTACCGGAACGTCGGGGACGACGGCGGCTACCTCACCTTCAAGGCGCTCGGACTGGAGTCCGACACGATGGCGACCGACCTGCAGAAGGCCGGCTACCGCACCGCGATGATGGGTAAGTACCTGAACCAGTACCAGCCCGGCTTCCCGGCCAAGCCGCGGAAGCCGCCGGTGGGCTGGAACGAGTGGGACGTGGCCGGTTACGGCTACAACGGGTTCAACTACAACCTGAACCAGAACGGCAAAGTGGTCAGCTACGGCAACCAGCCGGAGGACTACATCACCGACGTGCTCTCCGGCCGGGGGCAGACCTTCATCAAGAACTCGGCCGCCGAGAACCAGCCGTTCATGATGGAGATCGCCAGCTTCACCCCGCACTCGCCCTACATCCCGGCCCCGCGGGACGCGAAGAAGTTCGCCGGGCTGAAGGCCCCGCGGGACAAGGCGTACGGCGCGCACACCAAGAACGCGCCGTCCTGGCTGAAGCGGTACCAGCTGACCAAGAAGGACGAGACCAGCATGGACCGCGACTTCCGGTTGCGGGTCCAGGACGTCCAGTCGGTCAGCGACATGATCACCAACCTGCGCAAGGAGCTGGTGACCGCCGGGATCGCCGACAACACCTACGTGGTCTTCAGTTCCGACAACGGCTATCACATGGGGGAGCACTCGCTCACCAGCGGCAAGACCACGGCCTTCGACACCGACATCCAGGTGCCGTTCGTGGTGGTCGGGCCGGACGTGAAGGCCGGCTCGACGGTGAACGCGCTGGCCTCGAACATCGACATCCGGCCCACCTTCGGCGATCTGGCCGGGGCGGACGTGCCGGAGACGGTGGACGGGCAGAGCCTGGCCCCGTTGTGGCGCGAGGGGTCCTCGGAGAGCGAGGCGTCCAACCGGAAATTCGTCCTGGTCGAGCACCACGGGCCGGTGACCAGCAAGAAGGACCCGGACTACCCGTTGCCCGAGGGTGGTAACCCGCCGAGCTACGAGGCGATCCGCGGGGACTCCTGGATGTACGCCGTCTATCAGGACGGCGAGCAGGAGTACTACGACATCGCCAAGGATCCGTTCGAGCTGAACAACCTGGCCAAGACCATGCCGAAGAAACGCCTGAAGGAGCTGAACACCGCCCTGCGCCGGGCCGAGGCCTGCGCCGGCACGGTGGCCTGCTCGAAGGCCCAGGCGGTCACCCAGTGACAATCGGCCCGGGGTGACCACGGTCGGTGGGCGCAAGGCGCGAGGTGCGTTCTTCACCCCCGGCCCGATCGCCCGGTACGTCACCCGGTGGGCCCTGCGCGGGCCCACCGGGCGGGTGCTCGAGCCGTCTTCGGGGGAGGCGGCGTTCCTGCTCGCAGCGGCCGAGTCGGGTGGTTCCGGATGGCTTTTGGACGGCGTCGAGCTGCACCCCGCGTCGGCCTCGGCGGCCCGTTCGGCCCTGGCCGCGACCGGTGTCGCGGCCTCGGTGCGAACCGCGGACTTCTTCACCCTGGAGCCGTCCGGAGACTACGACGCGGTGATCGGGAACCCGCCCTACGTCCGGTATCACGACTTCACCGGCGCCGATCGGGCCCGGGCCCAGGCCGCAGCCCGGCGGGCCGGGGTTCGGCTGACCGGCTTCGCCTCCAGCTGGGCGGCGTTCACCGTGCATGCGGCCCGGTTCCTGCGGCCGGGCGGACGACTGGGGCTGGTGCTGCCGGCCGAGCTGTTCAGCGTGAACTACGCGGCGCCGGTGCGGGAGTACCTGTTGCGCAGCTTCGCCCAGGTCCGGCTCGTGGCCTTCACCGAGCGGGTCTTCCCAGGGGTAGTGACCGAGATTGTGCTGGTGCTGGCCGACGGCTTCGGCGCGCCAGGGGTGGGCCGGCTCGAGACATTGCAGGTGCAGAACGCGGCCGCGCTCGAAATGCTCCCGACCGAGCCGGTCTTCGAGGCGTTCACGGTGGCGTCGGGCGATCGCAAATGGACGCCCGCGCTGATCCCGGCCGAACCCCTGCGGGCCTTCGACCAGTTGCTGCGGGGCCCCGCCTTCGGGGTTCTGGCCGACTGGGGCAAGGTCTCGTTGGGCATCGTCACCGGCAACAACGGCTATTTCGCCCTGACCTCAGCACGGGCGGCCGGCCTAGGACTCGGCCCGGACGACCTGCTGCCACTGTCTCCGCCTGGGAGCTCGCATCTGCGCGGGCTGGAGTTCACCGCCCAAGACCTTGCCGACCTTGCCGAAACCGGCTTCGCCACTTGGCTTTTCCGTCCCTCTCTTAAGCGGTCTCCGGCTGCGGTCGCCTACGTCCGGGCGGGCGAGGCGCTGGGGGTGCAGAACGCGTACAAATGCCGGATCCGAACCCCGTGGTGGCAGGTCCGCCTGGTGCCACCGCCCGACCTGCTGCTGACCTACATGAACGCGGACGCGCCCCGCCTGGTGGCCAACACCGCGCAGGCGCACCACCTGAACTCGGTGCACGGGGTCCACCTGAACGACGGGGCCGACCGCGACCGGGCCCAGGAACTGCTTCCTTTGGCCGCGCTCAGCTCGGTCAGCCTGCTCGGCGCCGAGACGGTTGGCCGGTCGTACGGCGGCGGCCTGCTCAAGCTCGAGCCCAGCGAGGCCAAACAACTCCCCCTGCCCGCCCCCGACCTGCTGCGGGCGGCCACTCCCGCCTTGCGCTCAGTGCGCTCGCCGGTTGCCGCAGCACTGGCCCGGGGTCGGCTGGCCGAGGCAGTCCAGCTGGTGGACGAAGCCCTGCTCACCCAGACCCTCGGCCTGTCCCCGGAAACGGTGAGGCAGCTCAGTGCGGCCCACACCCACCTCCAGGCCCGACGCCTAGACCGAGCCCGCACCCGCTTCCAATAACCCCACCCCCAACGGCCTCCCACCCGGGTCTCCGGCCTCCCCTGCTTCTCTCGTGATCATGCAGTTCCGCCCCCGTGATCATGCACCGCTTGATCACGGACTGGAGCGGTTAGCGGGCCGAGGGGCTAACGGCCAAACGGGCCTGGCAGATCGCTGGGGCCTGGTGGCCAAGGGAGTTTGGGTTTAGGGAGACTTGGGGCGTTGGAGGCTTAGCCACGTTGTCCACCACCCGGCGGTTCGGGAGCAGATCGAAGGTCGGGAAGATCACCGAGATCTATGACGCAGCAACCCACGTAGGTGTTCGGGTGGTTCTGGGTCACGAGGTGGGGGTCAGGAGGTCTTCGACGCCTTCGCGGAGGGTGGTGCGGGCGGCCTCCGGGTCGTGCAGGTAGCCGGAGATCATGGCGCCGTCGCGAAGCAGCATGAACCGTCGGCCGGCCCGCTCGGGCTCGGTGTGGCCGGCTCGGCGAAACGCTTCGGTGGCCGCGCCGAGCATCCAGCTGCGGTGCTCCTCGATCGCCTGACGGACCGGGCTGTCCGCGGCCGGGTACTCGGCGGCGGCGTTGATGAAGGCGCAGCCTCGGAAGCCGGGTTGGCAGATCTGCTCGGCGTGCTCGTCGATCAGGGCGGCGAGCAGGGCGCCGGGCTGGTCGGAGGCTTCGGCCGCCCCCACCTGACTCCGGATGGCTGCATCCACCGAACGGATGTAACTGAGCACCAGGTCCTCCTTGCCGGGGAAATGCCGGTAGAAGGTCGAGCGGGTGACCTCAGCCTCGTGCAGGATCCGGTCGACACCCACCTCGTGGATGCCTTCGGTGTAGAAGAGCGCCGAGGCGGTCCTCAGCAGGCGCTCGCGTGCCTTCGAGGGTCGGACGGACGTCGTCTCGGTCGCTGCCATGACCGCAGTCTATCGAACCGATCGTTCCGTCTTGACAGACGGATGGGCGGAGCGGCAGAGTTCAGAGCGACAGAACGATCGGTCCGATTCTTGGGAGGCAGTTGTCATGGCCGCTGTTTACACCGCTGTTGCTACCGCTACGGGTGACGGGCGGGGTGGTCACACCGCGTCCAGCGACGGCGTCGTCGACTTCGATCTGGCCGTGCCGAAGGAGATGGGCGGCCCGGGCGGCGAGAAGACGAACCCGGAGCAGCTCTTCGCGGCCGGCTACGCGGCCTGCTTCCACGGCGCGGCCAAGCTCGTCGCCGGCAAGCGGAAGGCCGACACGACCGGCTCCTCGGTGACCGCCGAGGTCGGCATCGGGTCCAACGGCCAGGGCGGTTTCGCCCTCGAGGTGAAGCTCAACGTGAACTTCCCGGCGATGGACCAGGCGACCGCCGAGTCCGTGGTGGCCACGGCGCACCAGGTCTGCCCCTACTCCAACGCCACCCGCAACAACATCCCGGTCGAGCTCGTGGTGACCACCAACCCGGCCTGATGCCTTCGTTCGTGATCGTGCGCGTCCCCTCCGGCGAGGCGCACGATCACGAAGGCTGGACCACGATCGATCAGAGGATGGAAACACTCTCCCCGCATCAGGTTCCGCAAGTTAGCCGGGTCCTGTTGCGGAACGCCTGGGTCCTAACGGCCCGTGTGCCGATCAAATTCGTTGACACGTCTCCTCGGCGAACTTGTTGCCGGGATTCGCAGTCCGGGCCGTATTCAAGAGCAGCGCGAGAGCTACGGGTGGCTGACGCGGGCCGTGCCGTCAGCGATTGACCGGGATCGCGGGTGCTCGGATCGGTAGCTGGCCGGGCCCGGCAGTGGGTCGCTCTCCACGACCACCGGTGGCCGGCCGTACCGGCTGCGCAGCGCTGCCTTTATTGGCCGGAGTGTAGGTTTATCGGGGCAAAAGAATTTTCCGGAGCGCGGATTAACGCCGATCAGGCCAAGGCTTGAGCAACCCTGGATGCAGACCTCGTGAGTCTTCGTCCGAATCGGGCAAAGGGTCACTCGCTTTGGTAACGATATGACAACGCCTTAACCGGCGATCATGCTAAACCTGCTGGTCATGTCCCTGACCCGTCCCGAGAAGTTCCGGCCGCTCCTGATCGGCGTGGTCACGGCCGTCGTCGTCGGCGGCAGCGGTGCCGCCTGGGCCTGCAACGGGCTCCTCAGCAGTGCTTCCCCGGCGCCGACCACGGACCTAACCTCCAGCTACCTGTCCCTCGGCGACCCGTCCACCCGGTCCCGCTCGCAGGCCGAGGCGCAGGCCGACGTGGCCAGCACGGCGAAACCGGGGTCGGGTGAGCGGGCGAAGGGTGGCTCGAAGCAGCACCGCGCCCCCGGCCACCATCGTCCGTCCGTCTCTCCGACCTCGTCGTCGGGCTCGGGCGCACCGTCGGACCCGACGACACCGGCGGACCCGACAAATCCGGCTGACCCGTCCACGCCGACGAACCCGTCCACGCCGACGGACTCGACTACGCCGAGCGACTCCACGACGCCGGCCGACCCGGACGCGAGCACGAACCCGGCCGACCCGTCCACCGACCCGGCTGACCCATCCACAGACCCGGCCGACCCGGCCGATCCGTCCACAGACCCCTCCACCGACCCGTCCACTGGGGAGTCGACGCCGGACAACCCGGCCACCCCGTCCACGTCGGCCACTCCGGACGACTCGACCACCGGTTCCGACCCGGACCCCACGACCGACCCGACGTCATCGGCCGACTCGCCCGAAGCGTCCTCAAACACCGGTTCGAGCAGTGATCAGGCCCTCGCCGACAAGGTGATCGACCTGGTCAACCAGGAACGGGCGAGCGCCGGCTGCGACCCGGTGGCGAAGGACAACGCGCTAACCCTGGCCGCGAGCCGGCACAACGAGCTGGCCGTGCAGCAGGGCACGCTCGCTCACCTCTACTCCGGTGAGAAGGATCTGGGTCCGCGTTTCACCGCGGCCGGGTACAGCGGCTGGAGCTCGATCGGCGAGAACATCGCTTACAACAGCGGCTCCTCGGCGGCCCAGAGCGTCATGAATAGCTGGATGAACAGCGCCGGGCACAAGGCGAACATCCTGAACTGCGCCTTTGAGGACATCGGGGTGGTGGCTACGACCGCCGGCAACGGCACCGTGTGGTGGACGCAGGACTTCGGTACGAAGTTCTGAGCGGGTCTGGCTTAACGGCGGTGCGAGCCGGCCGGCTTGGGTGCCCGCCGTCGGACCGCAGTGGCCCGGGTGGTCTCGGTGGTCCAGGCCAGCGCCTGCAGGTAGGCCCCGGCCATCACCTGCAACGGCACCGGTCCCCGGCGGGCCTCGGCCAGGTCCTCGTGCTCGTAGGCCCGGACCGACGCCAGGATCCTTCGCAGGGGATGGTTCTCGTCGCCGGTCAATGCCGTGGTCAGTTCGGGGGTCAGCATCGGCATCCGGTCCACCAGGTCGGAGGAGTCCAGGCCGAGGCCTTCGGCGATGCCGTCCAGCAGCCCGGCGGTGAACGCGGTGTCCGGGGCCACTCCGCGGCTGATCTCGGCCACCCGTTCACAGGTCCGGGCCCGGGTCAGGGCGCCGATCATCTGGCTCTCGCTGCGCCCGTCGGGGGCCAGGGAGAGCAGGATCAGCCAGGCCCGCAGCCGACTCAGGCCGACCATCACCAGCGCGTCGCGGATCGAGGAAACCGGCCGGGAAGAGCCCGCCGCGGCCGAGTTGGCGATCCGCAGCAGCCGGTAGACCAGGGCCGGGTCGCGTCGGACGGCCCGCTCGATCTCCTCGGTGGTGGCGTCCGGATCACCGAGCCGGCCGATCAGCTGTAGGGCCAGCTGCTGCCCGGGCGACAGCGTCTCGATCGACATGGTCTCCGGCCGGGCCAGGTAGTAGCCCTGGAACAGCTCGAACCCCTCGGCCACGCAGCGGTCGTAGACCTCTTCGGTCTCCACCTTCTCGGCCAGCAGCCGGACGTCGTGCCGCCGGCACTTCTCCACCGTGAACAGCACCTCGTCCCAGCTCATCGCCAGCACGTCGATCTTCACGATGTCGGCCACGGCCAGCAGCGGCTCGGACTCCGGGCTCCAGACGAAGTCGTCCAGGGCCAGCCGGTAGCCGGCCCGGGCCAGCTGCAGCGCCCCGACGGTGACCTCGTGGTCCAGGGTGATGGTCTCGACCACCTCCAGCACCGCCGCCTCGGGCGAGAACGGCAGGGGCAGGTCGCCGACCAGGAAGCTGCGGGTGAGGTTGATGAAGCCGGGCTTGCCGCCGAGCAGCTCGTCGGCCCCGAACTCGGCGAAGGCGGCCAGGATCGTCTGGGTGGTCGCCCGGTCGGTGTCCAGGTCGGCCGAAGTGGCCCCGGCCGAGCTGCGGAAGAGCAGTTCGTAGCCGTACAGATGGCCGGCGGCGTCGTTGATCGCCTGGCGGGCCACGTGCACGAGCGCTCCGTTTCCGCCGGCCGTCCAGCTGGTTGGGGTGACCGCGGGGGGCTGAGCGGTTCCGTCGCTTTCTATCGGCCGCCAGGGCTTGGCAGTTGAGCAGTGGTTAACCCGATCGGGCTACCGAGCGAATCACTCAGGGTCGGCGGGTCATCCGGACGGCCCCTGAGCATCCGGCGGCCGGTCCGTAGGTGGTGACGCTACGAACCGGCCGGCGGTGGATCAGACTCCGAAGGTGTGGCGCAGCGGGTAGTGCGAACGACCCCGCTCGTCCGGCCGCACGGCCAGCACCTGGTGCAGTTCGATCTGCCGCTTGTCGAAGCCCAGGCTGGACCCGGCCAGGTACATGCCCCAGATCTTGGCCGTGGCCTCGCCGACCTCGGCGACCGCCGCGTCCCAGTTCGCCACCAGGTTGTCGCACCAAGCAGCACAGGTCCGGGCGTAGTGCTCGCGCAGGTTCTCCTCGTGCCGCATCTCCAGCCCGGCGTTCTGCAGCGCGACGATGATGCCGCCGGCGCCGGTCAGCTCGCCGTCCGGGAAGATGTAGCGGTCGATGAAACCGCCCTTCACCCGGGCCTCGTGGATGTTGTCCGGCCGGGTGATGCAGTGGTTCAGCAACCGGCCGCCCGGGCGCAGCTTGCTCCGCAGGAACTCGAAGTAGGCCGGGTACTGGCCGACGCCGATGTGCTCGGTCAGGCCGATCGAGCTGACCGCGTCGAAGTCACCCTCGATCACGTCGCGGTAGTCGCTGAACCGGACCTCGGCCAGATCCTCCAGGCCCTGCCGCTTGATCTCCTGCTGGGCCCACTCGGCCTGCTCGGCCGACAGGGTCACGCCCAGCACCTTCACGCCGTAGTGCTTGGCCGCGTGCCGGACCATGCCGCCCCAGCCGCAGCCCACGTCCAGCAGCCGCATCCCGGGCTTGAGGTCGAGCTTCTTGGCGACCAGGTCGTACTTGTGGAACTGGGCCTCCTCGAGCGTCGCGTCCTCGTTCGGGTAACAGGCACAGGTGTAGGTCATCGACGGACCCAGGAGCATCTCGTAGAACTCGTTCGAGACGTCGTAATGGTGGTGGATGGCCTCGGCGTCGCGGGTCCGGGAGTGGCGCATGCCCTCCAGCACCCGGCGCCAGTCCGGCAGCGCCTCCTGCGGTGGGGGCGGCGGCGGCACCAGCCGCTTCAGGCCCAGGCTGCGGGCGATCCGCACAGCAGTGCGGACATCCGGGCGGCGCCACTTGAGGCGATCCATCGCTGCTAACAGAGCGTAGGGATTGCCCGGGTGGACCCCGGTGAACTGGGCATCGCCGCTGACGTAGGCGCGGGCCATCCCGAGCGACCCCGGCGCGGTCGCCATGTAGGCGGCGGCCCGCGGGGTGTTCAGGCTGATGGTGATCTCGGCGTCGACCGGACCGGTGGCGCTGCCGTCATAGGCAGTGAAGCGCACAGGTGAGGGCTCCGCGAGGAGCAGGTCGAAGATGTCCGCCAGTAGGAGGGGCTGGTCGTCGCCGTCAGTTCGACCCAGGAATGTAGAGAGGCTCAACTGGTCTCCTCGTGACTGTTCTCCCGCGACGATCGCATCGTAAATCTCCTAAACGATCATCGCTAGGCAGGGTGCCCGAATCACGTTCAGTAACGTCGGACGTTCATAGATTG
The DNA here is from genome assembly GCA_000719025.1 of Kineosporia aurantiaca JCM 3230. GTDB lineage: Bacteria > Actinomycetota > Actinomycetes > Actinomycetales > Kineosporiaceae > Kineosporia > Kineosporia aurantiaca. The sequence continues at coordinate 193,334 of JODP01000003.1, read as the reverse complement.
CGGTATTGGTTGCTTCAAGCACAAGTAGTTCCCGTCCAGGTCACACCCGTTTTGTGAGGTTCGTCATCCGGATGTGACCTGAACGATGCCGATCAGCGGCGTCCGACGGCCTTTGCGTAGAGGTCGAGGAGGCGGCCGTCACCGTCGTAGCGCTGCTTCAGGGCCGGGTAGTTCTGGCCCCCGTAGGCCGCCCAGAACGTCTCCTCGTCGTAGTAGGCGTCCGAATAGAGCGACTTGTGCCCGTCGAAGTCGGCCACCGCGGCCTCGATCTCCCGGTTCTTGTCGCCCTCGGCCTGACCCGGCTCGATTGCCACGGTGCCCCAGAAACCGGCGTTCACGTAGGTCTGCCCAGCCTTGAGCGGGTACAGCGACCAGGGCTGCGACCCGGCCTCGGGGGTGCCGGCCGGACCGGACTCGCGTAGTCGCAGCGGGCACAGCCAGAGCGGGGTCATCGGCACGTTGTCCAGGTACCAGCGCAGGAAGTCGGCGGTCCGGGTGACCGGCAGCTCGACGTCCTGGATCACCCGCTCGCGGCCGGGCTTGCCCCGCCACTGGTCCACCTTGGCGACCACGCCGTACTTCATCTCCACCCCGACCAGCCGGTGGAAGACGTCGCTGCGGCGGAACCGGGCCGGCCAGTACTTGCGCACCTTCGGGTTCTGCGCGCCGAACGCCGCCGAGCACCAGAACCAGTCTGTGTCCCAGCGCCAGAGGTAGTCGTGGATGGTCAGCTTGTCGGTGCTGCGCTGCTGGATCGACCGGTAGAAGGTCTCCTGCCCGGTGTAGTCGGACAGGTCGGACAGGTCGTCGGTCCAGGCGCCCAGGGTCAGGTAGGCCTCGGAGGCGGAGAACACCACGCCGTCCAGGAAGTCGACGCCGGTGCCCTCCCACTCCCGGGCGGTGCTGATCGTGCCGATCGCCGCGGCCAGTTCGTCCAGATCGGAGAACCGGACGTGCCGCAGGGCCACGGCCGGGCGGACCGGCTCCAGCTCGATCCGCAGCCGGGTGGCGTACCCGAGCGTGCCGTAGGAGTTCGGGAAACCCCGGAAGAGATCCGCGTGGTCGCCGGTCGGCCGGGCGGTGACCAGGTTGCCGTCGCCGGTCAGGATGTCCAGCTCGAGCACCGACTCGTGCGGCAGCCCGTTGCGGAACGAGCTGGACTCGATCCCCAGCCCGGTCACCGCCCCACCCAGCGTGATCGTCTTCAACTGGGGCACCACCAGCGGCATCAGGCCGTACGGCAGGGTCGCCGCGACCAGCGACTCGTACGTGCACATCGCCTGGACGTCGGCGGTGCGCGCGGCCGTGTCGATCGAGATGACGCCGTCCAGGCCGGACACGTCCAGCCCGGTGGTGGTGCCCTCCGCCCGCGCCCGGAACAGGTTCGAGGTGCGCTTGGCCAGCCGCACCCGCTGCCCGGCCGGGATCGCCCGGTAGGACGCCAGCAGCCGGTCCACCGCGGCCCGGTGCGCCTGCGCCCCCCGGACCAGCGTGATCACCGGCGGGACGGCGGAGGTGGACAGAACAGGGGTGACGGTGGTCTGGGTCGACGTCATTCTCAGTCCGGGTTCTCGGGGTTTTCGGTGGTCGGGCGGTTACTGGAGGACAGCGGACACCAGGTCCTTCGCCGCCTGCTGCACCTCGGTGAGGTGCTCGGGACCGCGATAGGACTCGGCGTAGATCTTGTACACGTCCTCCGTGCCGGACGGGCGGGCGGCGAACCAGGCGCTCTCGGTGGTGACCTTGAGACCGCCGATCGGCGCCCCGTTGCCCGGGGCGGAGGTCAGCGTCGCCGTGATCGGTTCGCCGGCCAGCTCGGTGGCGGTGACCTGCTCGGGGGACAACTTAGCCAGAACGGCCTTCTGTTCCCGGGTCGCCGGAGCGTCGATCCGGGCGTACACCGGGTCACCGTGCTGCTCCACCAGGGCGGCGTAGAGCTGGCTCGGGGTCTTGCCGGAGTTCACCGTGATCTCGGCGGCCAGCAGGGCGAGCAGGATGCCGTCCTTGTCGGTGGTCCAGACCGAGCCGTCCTTGCGCAGGAACGACGCCCCGGCCGACTCCTCGCCCCCGAACCCGACCGAGCCGTCCAGCAGGCCGGGCACGAACCACTTGAACCCGACCGGCACCTCGACCAGCTTGCGGCCCAGGTCGGCGGCCACCCGGTCGATCATCGAGGAGGAGACCAGGGTCTTGCCGATCCCGGCGCCCGGGGCCCAGCCCGGCCGCGACCCGAACAGGTAGCCGATCGCCACCGCCAGGTAGTGGTTCGGGTTCAGCAGCCCGCCGTCCGGGGTGACGATGCCGTGCCGGTCGGCGTCCGTGTCGTTGCCGGTGGCCAGGTCGTAGCGGTCCTTCGCATGGATCAGCGAGGCCATCGCCGAGGGCGAGGAGCAGTCCATCCGGATCTTGCCGTCCCAGTCCAGGGTCATGAACCGGAAGGTCGCGTCGACCAGCGGGTTCACCACGTCCAGGTGGAGCCGGTGGCGCTCGGCGATCTCGCCCCAGTAGGCCACCGAGGCCCCGCCGAGCGGGTCCGCGCCGATGTGCAGCCCGTGCTCGCGGACCGCGTCCAGGTCGATGATGCTGGGCAGGTCGTCGACGTAGGTGCCGAGGAAGTCGTAGGTGCCGGTGGTCTCCGCGGCCCGGGCGCGGGCGAACGGGATCCGCTTGACGTCCCGCAGATTCGCGGTCAGCAGTTCGTTCGCCCGGTTCGCAATCCAGCCGGTGGCGTCAGTGTCGGCCGGGCCGCCGTGCGGCGGGTTGTACTTGAAACCGCCGTCTGCGGGCGGGTTGTGGGACGGGGTGACGACGATTCCGTCGGCGCGGCCCGAGTCGTCGGCCGCGCGGCCCTTGTTGTAGGTCAGGATCGCGTGCGAGACGGCGGGGGTGGGCGTGTAGCCGTCCCGGTCGTCCACCAGCGTGCGCACCTCGTTGGCCGCGAGGACCTCGAGCGCGCTGACCCAGGCCGGCTCGGACAGGGCGTGCGTGTCCCGGCCGATGAACAACGGCCCGACGATGCCCTGGCCCGCCCGGTAGTCACAGATCGCCTGGGTGGTGGCGAGGATGTGGGCCTCGTTGAAGGCGGCGTTGAGGCTGCTCCCGCGGTGCCCGGAGGTGCCGAAGGACACCTTCTGGGCGGGCTCGGAAGGATCCGGCTGAACCGAGTAGTAGCTGGTCACGACGTGCGAGACGTCGATCAGGTCCTCCGGCTTCGCCGGCTGACCGGCCCGGTCGTGTGGCATGACTCCTCCTGGCGGCGCGGACGGCGTTCCGGCTGTGAGGCTAGTCGATGCACCCCCGTCGTCGGCCTCCGCCCACCGCTTGGATTGCGCCGGTCCACCCCGCCTTCGTGATCATGGAGTTCTACCTTGGTGATCATGGAGTATCAGTTTGGCTGAAAGTGCATGATCGCGGGGGCGTACTTACATGATCACCGGGGCGCAGTTGCATGATCGCGGGGGTAAAAGTCCATGATCACGGGGAAAGAAGTCCATGATCACGAGGGTGGGGGGGTGTGATTTCGGGGGAGGAAGGGTGTGATTACGGGGAGGTGGTGAGGATGTGTTCGATGCGGTTGAGGAGTCGGCTGGTGGCGGCTTCCCAGTCCGGCCGCTGCACCCGGTGTGGACCGGTGGCCAGGCTCATCAGCACCCCGGCGGTCCGTAGCCGCAGCTGACCGGCGTCCACCGTCTGCTCGAAAACCGGTTTCCAGAGCCGGGACAGCGCAGTCGCCCGGGCCGCGTGGCGCTCCGAGCTGAGGGCCAGGGCCTCGCAGTGGGCCAGGGCGCAGGCCAGGTCGTCGGCGCGGGAGCCCGGGCCGACGGTGTCCACGTCCAGCAGGCCCACGATCCGGCCGGCTTTGTCCACCGTCAGCTGAGCCTCGTAGAAGTCGCCGTGGGTCGGATCGCTGCCGGCGGGAACGCCTTTCAGGCCGGCTGCGATGGTGGCACCAAGCTGGCGGGCGCGTTCGGCCTCCGGCGGGAGGGAGCGGGCGACGAGTTCGGCGTACTGCGGGGCGCGGCGGCTCCAGGGGCGGCGGCGGGTGAGGCCGAGGACGCCGCGGGGTAGGCGGTCCAGGAGGGCGAGCACCTGGTCGGGGCCGGGGAGGCCGGCAGACGGGTCCGGGCCGGGCATGGTCAGGCGGCGTCGCAAAGGGGTGCCCGGCAGGTTCTCCAGGACCAGCAGTCCGTCGTCGGTCCAGTCCAGGCTGTGGGGTACGGGGACCCCGGCGGCGTAGAGCATTTCGTGCCTTCGGTACAGGGCCTCGACGTCCTCGGGGGGCAGCACTTTGGCGTAGAGCACGCCGCTGGCCGACTCGATCCGGATCACCGCGCGCCGCTTCGGCCGGTACGAGACCAGCTCGGTGTGCAGCCCGGCCGGGTCCAGGCCGAACGAGCGGACCAGCCGTTTCAGCCGGGCCGGGTCCATCACCGTGGTCAGTCCGGGCAGGCCCGGATCGGCCGGCAGGCGCCAGACGCAGACCCGGTGCTCCCCGTCCGACAGGGTGAGTGCGCCGGGGGCCTGCGGGGGCTCGTCGTCGGCGGTCAGGGAAGTGGCCCCGAGTACGTCGTCGGTCTGTCCGGTCGGCCATTGGACGGTGGCCTGGTAGGCGACCGTGGTGACGCCGCCCCGATGGTCGACCTGGGTGACCCGCCAGGCCTGGACGTGCCCGCCCGCGGTGGACACCGCGGCCTCGAGCAGATCGGCCGCGTCCGGGCCGGTGAGCAGGTCCCCCGGGATCGCCGTGGGCACCTCAGGGCACCTCGGGCCAGGAATCGGGTCCGTCGTCCTCGGCCTTCAGGGTCCGGTTCACGGCCGCTCCTCCTCCGGATCGGGCGATGATCGGACCCATCATCGCCGGGATCGGCGCCGCTGTTACCGTGGCGCGGCTCGCCATCTGGTTTGTCCTCTTCGTCCCGGACCCGGCGGGACCGCCGTCCCGCACCGCGAGACAAACCGATCCGCGCCGGGGCATGCTGGTCAGGTGCCTGAGCTGCCCGAGGTCGAGGCCCTCACCGGATTCCTGCGGGAACGGCTGGTGGGGCGCGCGGTGGACAGTGTCGAGATCGGCGCGATCAGCGCTCTGAAGACGTACGACCCGCAGCCCACGGCGCTGCGCGGGCTGACGGTCACCGGGGTCGAGCGGCACGGCAAGTTCATCGACCTGGACGTGGACGGCCTGCACCTGATCTTCCATCTGGCCCGCGGCGGCTGGCTGCGCTGGAACGACACCGCGATCGCGACGATGCTGAAGCCGGGCAAGAGTCCGCTGGCGCTGCGGGTGCGGTTCACCCCAAACCTGGAGGACCCGGACGACGAGTCGACCCCCGGGTTCGACCTGACCGAGGCCGGCACCAAGAAGCGGCTGGCCATCTACGTGGTGCGCGCGCCCGCCGAGGTGCCCGGCATCGCCACCCTGGGGCCCGACCCGCTGGCCGCGGACTTCACCCAGGAGGTCTTCGCCGGGATCCTGGCCGGGCAGCGTTCGCAGATCAAGGGCCTGCTGCGGGACCAGAGCGTGATCGCCGGAGTGGGGAACGCCTACAGCGACGAGGTGCTGCACGCGGCCAAGATGTCGCCGTTCGCGATCTCCGCCAAGCTCGACGACGCCCAGATCACCACGCTGTACCAGGCCCTGCAGAGCACGCTGCGCACGGCCGTGGCGGCGGCCGCCGGGAAACCGGCGAAGGAGCTGAAGGACGCGAAACGGGCGGGTTTGGCGGTCCATGCGCGGACCGGCCAGGCCTGCCCGGTGTGCGGGGACGTGGTGCGCGAGGTCTCGTTCGCGGACTCTTCGCTGCAGTACTGCGCCACCTGCCAGACCGGCGGCAAGATCCTGGCCGACCGGCGGATGTCCCGGTTGCTGAAGTAGACCCAAAAACGCGGATGGGCCCCGTCCGTACGAACGGGGCCCACCAGCGTCCATTGTTCAGCTACGGACCACTACTCCACGGTGACCGCGATCTGCTGGTAATAGGACGCCACCGCGGCGTCCACGTCGGCGGTCCGCCAGCTGACCAGCGGGCCGCCCTCGGTGTCGATCGAGGCTTTGCTGACCAGCTGGTCCGCGCTCGGCGCGTCCTTCAGCTGCTTGATCAGGTCGTTCAGCGACTGCGGCTCCTGGTAGTCGGTCTCGTAGGAGGCGCTCAGACCGTCCTCGACGGTCAGCGTGCCGGTCGAGCCGCTGGGAGCCTCGTCCGGCACCGAGACGGTCAGCGGGACGGTGACGCTGTCGGTGCTGCGGTAGCCCTTGAGCGTGGCGCGCAGCGGGATGGCGGCGCCGGCCGCGACCGTCGCCTCATTCTTCAGCGCGACCCACTTGCCGTTCTCCTTGGTCTCCACCTTGCTCACCCGGTACTGCCGGATCGTGGTCGAGACCGTGCCGGTGATCTTGACCCCGGTGATGTTCACGTCCTCGAACGGCTGACTGGCCAGCGGGTAGAGCAGGGAGTAGAGGCTGTCCCCGACCACGTAGCTGACGTCGTAGGTGTCGGCGAAGTGGTCCTGGTGCGTGATCGTGAACTTCTTGCCGTTGGCCCGGGTTCCGGTCACGGTGATCTTCACTGCGGCCGAGCCCGCCGACTGCGCCCCGAGCGCCTTCACCACGGCGCTCTGCGTGTGCAGGGCCGCGATGTCGGCCGCGTAGGGCTGGTAGACCCCGACGGTCTTACCGGTGACGGTCTTGCCCTGGTCGTTGACCAGCGAGCTGGTGACCGGGAACTGGTGCTGCGGCAGCTGCCCCAGGGTGCTGCGCAGGCCGACCGTTCCGTCCCAGGTCACGGTGCCGACCGGACCGCCGGCGTTGCCCACCTTGAACGGGCCGAAGGTCGGGTCGGGCTGGACGTACACGGCCTCGGCCGGGTGGACGCTGTAGTCGGCCGGGCCGTTGGAGTAGAACGGGTGGCCGAACGCGACCGCGGTGTCGTCGCAGACGTACGTGGTGGTGCCCAGCGCGTAGAGCGCCACGTCACCGTAGGAGAAGGCCGCGGCGTAGTTCGAGCCGGCGAAGATCTCGCTGGGCGAGGACTGGGCCGTGCTCTTACCGGCCGCGGCGGTCCGGACGGCGAGGCCGCTGTCCTCGGCGATGTCCTTCAGGAACTTGCTGGTGTTCTTCTTGGCGACGCCGACCGCGGTGACCGGCGCGTCCAGAAGCTTGAAGCCCTTGGCGGCCTGGGCCTTGGTGACCGAACCAGTACGGACCAGGCGGTTCAGGCTCGCCGAGGGAACGGCGACCTTCCGGTTCGCCTCGGTGGATCCGGCCCGCCGGGCGTTCGACGGGTCGTTGCGCAGGGCCAGCATGTCTGCGGCCGGGGTGATCCCGGCGATGCTGGACGGGCTGGCCAAGCCGTAGGAGACCGAGCCGATCAGCTTGCCGTCGCTGGTGTAGACCGGTGACCCGGACATCCCCGCCCAGACCCCGCCCGCCCGCTCCAGGGCGGGGGAGTCCAGGTCGGCCATGATCATGTCGATGCCGGGCGCGATGCCGTCGGTGATCCGCCCCAGGACGGTGGCGGTGAACGGGTCGGCCGTGGTGCCCTTCTCGACCGTGTACCCGGTGCCCTTCACCCCGTCCACCGCGCTGGCGGTGGGAAAGGCGGTCGGGCAGTTCGTTGCCGCCGCGGCGGCCGGTGCGGCTGGTGCGGCCGACGACGTCACCGCCGGAACGGCGATGAGCAGGCCGGAAACGGCCGCCGTCGCGACGAGACCGTAGGCCGTGCGAGACCTGGACATGGAGCCCCCACTTGTCCGAGAACCGCCGGGCACGGACGTGCCGGGCGGGCCCTGAACGGCTGCCGGCGAAAGCCGGGCCGACAACCCCCCAGTTGCGGGCCTCACCCTAAGGCCTCAGAAACCCGTTTAGGAATGACACTTTTCAGTAATGTCAGCAGTGTTTCTGATGCTGGTGGTGGGTTTACGGACGCCGGTGGGCGAATGGTTGCGCGAGGAAACGAAAGGGGCCCCGTTCCACCCGGAACGGGGCCCCTCTGCGGTGCGTGTCTACTTGACCGTGAGGTCGACCAGCTTTCCGTAGGAGGTGACCGCGGCGTTCAGCCGGGTCTCACGGGTGCTGATCAGTGCCTTGCCCTTCGGGGTGACCAGGCTGATCTGGCTGACCAGCGCGTCGCTGTGCGGGGTGCTGCGCAGCTGGGCGAGCAGGCCGTCCAGCGAGTTCGGCTCCGCGGCCGAGGAACCGACGCTCTGGCCGTCGGCGATGATCAGCTGGCCGGAGGCGCCCTTGCTCTTCTTCGGCACGGCCACGGTGAGCGGCACGGTGATCTTCTTGGTGCTGCGGTAAGGGCTGAGCGTGGCGCGCAGCGGGATCGTGCCGCCCGAGGTCACGCTCTGCTTGCTCTTCACCGTGACCCACTTGCCCTGCTTCTTGGTCTCCACCTTGGTGACCCGGTACTGCTTCACGTCGTTGGAGACCGAGCCGGTGATCTTGACGCTGGTGATGTCCACGTTCTCGAACGACTGGTTCACCAGCGGCGAGAGCAGGTAGTAGGCGCTGTCGGCGGTGGTGAAGCTGAGGTCGTAGGTGTCGTAGAAGTGGTCGCTCAGGCTCACCGAGAACTTCTTGCCGCCGGCCCGGGTGCCGTTGACGGTGATCTTCACCGCCGCCGATCCGGCCCCTTCGGCCCCGTTGGCCTTGATCACCGCGCTCTGCAGGTGCAGGGCGGCGATGTCGGCCGCGTAGGGCTGGTAGACCCCGACGGTCGTGCCCTTGACGGTCTTGCCCTCGTCGTTGACCAGTGCGGTGGTGATCGGGAACTGGTGCTTCGGGGCCACGTCGAGCGAGCTGCGCAGGCCCACCGTGTTGTCGCGGTCGACGGTGCCGACCACCCCACCGGCGTTGCCCACCTTGAACGGGCCGTAGACCGGGTCGGCCTGGACGTAGACCGCGGTGGCCGGGTGCACGCTGTACTCGACCTTGCCGGCCGAGAGGAACGGGTGGCCGAAGGCGATCGCGGTGGTGTCGCAGACCGTGGTGGTGGTGCCCAGGCCGGTCAGCGAGACGTCACCGTAGGACAGCGCGGCCGCGTAGTTGGACCCGGCGAAGATCTCGCTGGGCGAGGACTTGGCCGTGGTGCTGATCTTCGAGCCACCGGACCGCACGGCCATACCGCTGCTCTTGGTGATGTCCTTGAGGAACTTGCCGGTCTTCTTCTTGGCGATCCCGGCCGCGCTGACCGGCACCGGAAGCGGCTCGAACCCCTTCGCGGCCAGCGCCTTCGACACCTCCCCGGTCTTCGCGATGCGGGCCGCCTTGGTCGCCGAGACCGAGATCCGGGCCGTGCCGATCCCGGCGCCGGCCAGATCCCGCAGGTCGGCGGCCGGGGTGATCCCGGCGATCTTCGAGGACGCGGCCAGGCCGTAGGAGACCGAGCCGATCAGCTTACCGTCCGCCGTGTAGACCGGGGACCCGGACATCCCCGCCCACACGCCACCGGCCCGCTCCAGGGCCGGCGAGTCCAGCTCGGCCATGATCATGTCCACCCCGGGCGCGATGCCGTCGGTGATCCGGCCGAGCACCTTGGCGGTGAACGGGTCCGCCGTGGTGCCCTTCTCGACCGTGTAGCCGGTGCCGGTCACGCCGTCGACCGCGCTGGCGGTGGGGAACACCGTCGGGCAGTTCGTCGCCGCAGCGAATGAAGACGTCGCCGGAAGAGCGACGAGAAGACCGGAGACGGCCGCGGTCGCGATGATGCCACAGGCCGCGCGAGATCTGGTCATGGTGCCCCCACTTGTCCGAAACCCCCATCCGGCACGACTGTGCCGGGTGACGCCTGATGAGCTGCCCGGCCGGTACCCGGCAGTGATCAACCCCCAGCTGTGGGCGCAACCTTATGCCTTTCGAAGCGGTTAGGAAACACCCCTTTCCGGCCGCCCTGATCGGTTTTTGCTGATGGGCACCGCTTTTGCGGTCAACGTCCGGCTCGGGAGTGCCTTAAGGGGTACTTGTGGCCGGTGACGTATCACCCGCGGCCGGCGAAGTCCGGCTATTGGGCCCCGGCCGGGGCGAGCTTCGGCAGCAGCGGGACCAGGGCGTCCCACCGGGCGATCTCGCAGCCGTTCTGCCGGCTGAAACCGGCGTTCACCGCCTTGCCCTTCCAGGTCCCGGTGATCACTGCGGTCTGGTCGCCGCCGAAGATCATCGTGCAGACCAGGTCTTTCGAAGTGGGGGGCAGGAACTTGGCGCCGTTCTTCTCCAGGACGGCGCAGGCCGCGGCCGCGCCGGGCAGGTCCCCGCCGGCCGGGTCGCAGGTCAGCGTGGAGGTGGTGGTGGTGCCGTCGGTCACCTTGACGGTCAGCGCGGTGGCCGCGGCGGTGCTGGTGGGCGCGTCCCGCGGGGTGACGCTGCCGGAACTCGAGCCGGAACCGCATCCGGCGGCCAGGACGGCCACGGCGACCGAGCCGAGCGACAGTGCGGCGATCCGGGGGCGACGACGGCTTCGGGGTGAGGGCTGATGATCCACGGGTCGCATCCTTTCGTGCGGGCACGGGTACGGGCCGGTCTTGATGGGCACGCTTCTTGGACGCCGGTGGTGACCGGTCGGTTCCGTGGCGGGTTTGACCGGCCCGGACGGGTTTGGCCGCCGAATAGGTTCCCGGCCGGCCCGACAGGCCGCCGCCGACGTCCCGGCGCGCATCCTCTGCCTGAGAGAATGTCCGAACCCGATCGATTCCGGGCACCGGTCGCCGGTGCCCTCAGGAGGCTTCATGTTCCCGCCGCAGGTCCCCTCGGTGGACCCCACCCAGGTGCCCGCCGACGCTGCCATCGTCGACGTGCGCGAGCCCGACGAATGGCAGGCCGGGCACATTCAGGGCGCGGTCCACATCCCGCTCGGCGATCTGCCGGCCCGCACCGGTGACCTGCCGGAGAGCGCCGACGGTCAGGTCTACGTGATCTGCCGGTCCGGCGGGCGTTCCGGCCGCGCGGTCGCCTGGCTCGGGCAGAACGGTTTCGACGCGGTCAACATCGACGGCGGTATGGGGGCCTGGCAGGCGGCCGGCCGCGAGATGGTGAGCGACACCGGTGAAGCACCCACGGTTCGCTGAGGGTGCCCCCGCGCTCACGGTGACCGATCTCGGCGAGCCCGGCCCGGGGGCCGAGCTCGTCGATCACCTCGGCCCGGTGCTGCAGCGCCTGGCCGAGGACCCGCCACCTCCGGCCGGCGCCCCGCCGGCTCCGGAGGACGGCGATGTCCTGGTCCCGGTGGACGGAACGGACGAAGAGGCTCCGCTGGAGGCGCTGCGGGCCGACCTGGCCGACCTGTTCGAGGCCCAGGCGGCCAGCCGGTGGCTGGACGTGGCCGCGCGCCGGATGGCCGCGGCCGGGCTGGGCCGGCACACCGTGGCCTCGGCCGGGCACGAGGGCAACGCCGCCGTGGCCATGGCCCTGCGCAGCAACGACCCGGCTCTCCTGCACTCCCGATCCACCGCGTTCTACCTGGCCCGGCTGGCCTCGGCCGGGCTCGACGAGGGCATTGCCGCGGTCGCCCGGGGGCTGGCCGGCAGCGTTGACCAGCCGGCCGGCGGGGGTCGTCGGCCCGGTCCGGCGCACGCCGACGTCGCCGTGCTCCCGCCCGCCTCCACCCCGGCCGGGCACCTGCCCCGGGCCGTCGGCCTGGCCTGGGCGATCGGCCGGCAGCCGCGCGACCGGGCGCGGATCGCCGGTGGCCGGCTGAACGGGCCGGCCGACGCGGTGGCGATGGCCGGATTCGGCGACGGGACGGCCGGGCACAGCACCACCCAGGGGGCGATCAGCACCGCGCTCTGGGCCGCCCGGCAGGGCGTTCCGCTGCCCTTGCTGCTGGTCTGCGAGGACAACGGACTCGCCTTCTCCACCTCCGGCCCGCCCGGCTGGATCGAGTCCCAGTTCGCGGCCCGCGAGGGGTTGCGGTACTTCCGGGCCGACACCGCCGGCGACGCCGCCACGTTGTTCGCTACTGCCCGTCGAGCGGTCGAGACGGCCCGCGCCCATCGCCGCCCGGTGCTGCTGCACCTCTCCACTGTGCGGATCGGCGGCCAGAGCGGTCAGGACGACGAGCGCGGCTACCGTCGGGACGACCGGATCGCCGCCGATCGGGAGCGTGACCCGCTGGTCGCGACCATGACCGCGATGGTCCGGCACGGGGTGCTGACCGGTGCCGAGGTGGCCGACCGGCTGCTGAACCTGCGCGACCGGGTGGCCTCGGCGGTGGAGGACGCGATGCACCGGCCCCGGTTCGGCAGCGCCGCCGAGGTGATGGCCCCGCTGTCGCCGCGACGTCCGGCCGTGGTCGGGATGGCGGCCGCCCGGGAGCCCTCGGCCGACCGCCGCAACCAGGTGTTCGAGGACCGGCTGCCGGAGAAGGAGGGCCCGCTCACCCTGGCCGAGTCGATCAACCGCGCGCTGTTGGACGCGGCGATCGCGCATCCCGGGGTAGTGGTGCTGGGCCGCGACGTGGCCCGGGCCGGCGGCCTGTTCGGGGTGACCCGCGGGCTGCAGAAACGGCTGGGCGCGACCCGGATCACCGACACCGCGCCGGACGGCCGGGCGATTCTCGGGCTGGCGATGGGGGCGGCGGTCAGCGGGCTGCTGCCGATCGCCGAGCTCGGGCTGGACGATCTGCACGCGGCCGACGAACTGCTGCGCTCCGAGGCGGCGACGCTGATGTTCGGCAGCGGCGGCAGCTATCGCAACCCGATGGTGCTGCGGGTGCCTGGGCTGGGGTATCAAGACGGCGCCGGCGGGGCGGTAGCGGTGGACAACGCGCTCGGTGGGCTGCGGGACATCCCGGGCCTGGTGATCGCCTGCCCGGCGCACCCGGCCCAGGCCCCGGCGCTGCTACGCACCTGTCTGGCCGCGGCCGAGGCGGACGGCACGGTCAGCGTGCTGCTCGAGCCGGTCGCGCTCTACCATCAGCGGGATCTGGTGGCCGAAGGAGACGACGGCTGGCTCGCGCCCTACGCGCCACCGGCCGAATGGGGTGCTCAGCACGCCGCGATCGGCCGGGCCGTGGTGCACGGAGCCGGTGAGGACCTGACCATCGCGGCCTACGGCAACGGCCTGCGCCTGGCGCTGCGGGCGGCGGCGGCGCTGGAGCCCGAGGGCATCGGCTGCCGGGTGGTGGATCTGCGCTGGCTGGCGCCACTGCCGATGGACGATCTGGTGAACGCGGCCCTGGCCACCGGGAACCTGCTGATCGTGGACGAGACCCGGCGCACCGGAGGGGTTTCCGAGAGCCTGGTGACCGGGGTGCTGGAGGCCGGGTTCGACGGGCGGATGGCCCGGGTGACGGCGCGGGACAGTCCGCTGCCGGTCGGTCCGGGGGCCCAGTTCGTGGAACTGACCGAGCAGCGCATCCTTTCGACCGCCCGAGCCCTCTGCAGCACCTCGGCCGATGCCTGAGGTCGCCCTCCTCGTCGATGTGGCGAACGTGATGGGGAGTCGTCCGGACGGCTGGTGGCGGGACCGGCTGGGGGCCGCGACCCGGCTGATGGCGAGCCTGAGTGGGGTCTCCGAGGTCGTGGTGGATGGTGAAAGTCATCCCGTGGCAAGGATTCTGGCGGTGGTTGAGGGGAAGGCCAAGGGGGCTTCGGCGCCGGAGCCGGTCGAGGTGATCCGGGCGACGGCCGACGGTGACAGTGCGATCGCCACGGCTGCGGACCGGATCGTCGAGGAGGGCGGGATCCCGCTGGTGGTCACGGCCGACCGAGGGCTGCGGGCCCGGCTCCCGCAACAGGCACTGGTCGCCGGGCCGCGTGCTCTGCTCGACCAGATGCCCTGAGTCAGTCGCGAAGGTCTTCCGGGCCGACCGCTACGCAGGGCGGCAGCACCTGCCCTGAGGTGTCGTTCAGGGGGCACAGATAGATGGCCGGGGCCGGTCCGGACGAGCAGGGGTCGGGGGTTCCGTAGAGCGTGTTGTGCCCGTCGCCGGCCGCTCCGTTCTCGATGCTGACCGGAATCTGCGGGCCGTTGGGAGCGTCCGGGCAACGGGCCGCGCCATCCGGAACCAGGCGCCGATAGGCCTCCACGGTGGCCGCCCACCCGGTCGAGAGGTCACTGGCCCGGGAGATCGCCTCGGTCGGGGTCAGTTCGGCCGCGCTCATGCTCCAACTCCGGTTCACCAGAGAGTAGAAGAGCAGGTTCTGCAGCGGTCCGGACGCGGTGACCGAGCCGGACTGGATCGCGCTCAGGGCGCCCGGCCCGGCGATGACGGCCGGCCGGCAGCGCTGTCGGCCGTCCTGCTGGCGCAGGGCCTGGTCGAGCCGGGTGAGCTGGGTGCCGCGGCCGGCGAAGAGCCAGACGGTGCGGGAGTACCGGGACGAGCACATGTCCGCGGCCAGGCTCCGGTAGTGCGCGGCCGGAGCGGTCTCGCGCAGGTCCACCCGCTCCCGCACGCCGATCTGGCCCTGCAGACTCTCCTCGGCCACCTCGTCCAGCGAGTTGCCCAGGTCGTTGCTGAAGTAGGTGTCGGTGCTGTCCCGGATGATGCCCAGGTCCACGGTCGTCGCCCGCCCGGCCGCCCGGTGCAGGGTGGCCTCGGCCTTGGCCAGCACCGGGGCGGACAGCAGGGCCCGGGCCACCTCGTGGTCGCTGGGCGCCACGCTGACGAAGTCGGCGCCGAAATCCACGTCCTGGCCGAGGATCAGGCCGTGCCGCATGTCGTTGCCGTTGACCGCGCCCGCCACCACCGGCACCTCGCGGAGCTGGGCCAGCGACTCCCGGGCGGCGGCCCGGCTCTGGGCCACGCCGATCACCGCCTTGATCGACTCCGGGTCCGCCGGGTCGGAGGGGAACTTCCGGTTGATCACCTGCACCACGGACGGGCCGGAGGTGAAGTCCTCCCCGACGTTGGCCACGACCAGCCGGACGTACGTGGTGTCGCTCTGATTGATCGCCGCCTGCGCGAGCTGGGCGCCCTGCAGTTGGTAGAGCGCATTGATGGCGCTGCTGCCGGCAGTGCGGCTGAGCGGAGCCAGGAACAGCATGTTGACCGCGCGTTTCGGGTCCGGGACGGCGGCGTTCTGACGCTGGATCCGGGCCAGGATGGCGTTGCGCTCGGCCTCCGGAGCGCCGGAGGTGGCGATCGTGGCCGTGAACTGGTTCCCGCTGCCGGTCAGCGTCTCGAAGCCGACGCACTGGCCGTTCTCCAGCCAGGTCTGGGCGGACCGGACCCGGTGCAGGAAGGCCAGCAGGTCCTGCTGGGGTGAACAGAACGAACGAGGGACGACGACGGCGGCCGTGCCGGTCAGGCTGAGGAGAGCGACGGTGGTGGCGACCACGATGGTGACCCGCTGAAGGCCGGTCCGAAGACCCGTCCTCGATTTCGAGACCGGCTGCTCCCGGGCGGATTCCCGGGGCATCCGCCCGAGATACCGCTCCAGGGTCACGTCCCGCAGCCGGATCAGTGAGCCGATCTGGCGCAGTACCAGGCCCCGGGCTCGGTCCTCCTCCCAGTGTGCGGACCGGTCCAGGTTGATGAACACGCTGGTCACGGCGAGCGGGGCGGCCGCGTCCCGACCGTCCGGACGATGCTCGTCGAGTCGGCGCAGGCTCTCCTCGAGCATCAGCATGCGGTGCGCGTAGCCCACGCCGAAGCCGGGCCGGAGCCGGAAGAGCAGGGGCGCGATCATGCCGGCGCCGAGGTAGAAGCCGCGGGCCATGCCGATCGAGATCGCCGCGGCGGCGCTGATCCACAGGCACTGCCCGAGCGTCGGGGTGTGGCGGGGCGAGGTGAACCACCAGGAGAGCGTGGTGGAACTGATCAGCGCGGCCAGGCCCAGGGTGATCGCGACCACTCGGGCCGACTTCTGGTCGCTGGCGAAAGTGTCGGCCGGGGTGAGGTTGTCGCCCTCCCGCGAGCACCAGTGCAGCCAGGCCAGCAGCCCGACGAAGAGCGCGGCGAAGGCCGTGCCGACCCAGAGCTGGCCCGCCGGACCGGATCCGACCAGCTGGAACAGCCCGGCCAGGGTCAGCCCGGTGATCACCAGCACCGCGCTCGGGACCGGGATCAGGGTGGCGATCTCGCGCAGCCCGCGGCCGCCGGGGATCCGCGGCTCGATGATCTGCGGGCGGCCCCCGCGCTTGTGCTCGAACTCGTCGCCGAAGCGGGCCAGGCCGAAGATGGTCAGGACCACCACCAGCAGCACCCAGCCGGACTGGTAGACCGGGTTGGTGATCACCGCCCGGGCGCCGGTCCAGTCCCAGGAGCGCAGGTCGGCGGGGGTGAGGCGGCCGGCCGCCTGGAGCCCGTGGCTGGCCCGGTCGTAGCCCTGGACCCGGCCGAACGACAACAGGACAACGACGATGACTACGCAGAGGACGAACGTCAGCGCGGCCCACGCGGTGGCCGAGTCGGCCCGGCGTCGCCGGACGCTGCGGTACGCGGCCGTGACCAGGGGCTCCTGACCGCCTAGGGCCCGGCCTCGGTCGGCGGCCAGGCGGGGCACCTCCCACCAGGCGAAACGGGTGTTGCGGAACAGGCCGACCTGCGCCACCCAGGCCAGGGTGCGCACCGCCCGAGGGTCACCCGCCGGTTCGGCCGCGTCCGGGTCCGGCCAGCCCTCGGCGATCAGGTGTTCCCAGATCCAGTCGACCGCGCCTTCCGGAGTGTGCAGGCGGCTGAGCTCCTCGAGAACCTCGATCAGCCGGGCCGGTTCGGGAAAGGCGCTGCGCAGGGTCATCAGCAGGCGCGGGCTGCGGTAGATGGTTACCGGGAGCGGAATGGCGGCCGAGATGCCGAGGAACTCGCGGGCGTAGGCCTCGGTCGGCTGCACCAGGTTCAGGGATTCCCAGCGGCCGGGCCAGTGTTCGACGTCGTAGGGGTGATGGCCGCCGGCGGTGCCCTGCTCGACCGGGCGGGTGGTGTCCCGGCAGGTGATCATCACCGTGCGGTTGCTCAGCTCGTTCAGCAGGTTCGGCAACTGGGTCGGGGGAACCTGGTCGAGGTCGTCGATGAACAGGATCAGGGTGTTGCCACCGGCCCGGATGTCTTCGCGCCAGAGGGCGTCCAGCAGGGCGTCGGCCGGGGCGCCGTGCTCCAGCAGGCCCGGGTAGTCGTCGCGGAAGCGCTTCTTGATCCAGCCGATCAGCGAGGCGTCCGGCCGGGGGGCGCCACTCTCGTCCAGCCCGTACTCCACCCAGCCGGCCAGGCTAACCCGCAGCGGCAACGGGAACGACTCGTCCGCGTCGCGCAGTTGCTGGGCGGCCAGGACGAAACCGAACAGTGTGCCGGTCTTTCCGGCATCCCGCGGACCCTGCAGAACCAGGTTGTACTCGGCGCCGACCAGCGCCCGCAGCAGGCCCGGGGCCTCTTCCGGAGGCAGTTCGCGCTGCTTGGCCAGGGGGTCGGGCGAGCCCGTCGCCTCCCTGCGGATCCGGCGGATCGTCTTGCGCAGCCGTCCTTCGTCGTCCGCCGTGACCGGACGCCCACCCTCGTCACTCATTTCCGTGGTGATCTGGGGTCGGGGGACGTCGGCCAGCCCCCACCAGTCGTTGGGGGAGACCCGGCGCCCGGGACGCCGACGGCGCCACGCATCCGACTGGATCTCGTGCAGTCGCTCCCGGAAGGCGTCGAGCTCGTCCGCGGTGGTCTGGTCCGAGGAGCCCTGGCGGTCGGAGAAGGCCAACGGGGCCAGGCCGGCGACCAGCGCCAGCCAGGTGTCGTTGCCCGCGATCAGCAGGATCGCGATCACCAGCACCAGGATGACAGCGCGGACACCGTCCGAGATCGAGCGTTTTCCCCTCCCCATCCGTGAAGATTACGGGCGGAAACGGTTCGGCACCGGGATAAGCGGCGAAGTCTTCTATTCGGTGTTCTAGCACTGACAGTAGACGGCCGGATACGCTGTGATCCATGGATCCGGTGCGCAATCCGTACGCCCCCGGGGCGGGCCAGCGTCCGCCCGAGCTGGCCGGCCGGGACACGGAGCTGGACGGCTTCGACGTCGTGCTGGAACGGATCGCCCGCGGGCGGCCGGAACGCAGTCTGGTGCTGATCGGCCTGCGCGGTGTCGGTAAGACCGTGCTGCTCAACGCGCTGCGCTCGGCCGCGGTCCGGCGGCGGTGGGGTACCGGCAAGCTGGAGGCCCGGCCGGACACCCCGCTGCGCCGTCCGCTGGCCGCGGCCCTTCATCAGGCCGTGCGGGAGCTTTCTCCGGCCAACAAGGAGGATGCCGACCACGTGCTCGGCATCCTCAAGTCGTTCGCAATGAAAGAGCCAGCCCCGGCCACGACGACCCGGGGTAAGAGCACACTGCGCGACCGTTGGCAGCCGGGCATTGATGCGCCCGCCGTGCCCGGACGGGCTGACTCCGGCGATATTGAGATCGACCTGGTGGAGCTGTTCACCGACATCGCCGGAGTGGCCGCGGGGGCGGGACGAGGCATCGCGGTCTTCATCGACGAGATGCAAGACCTGATGCCAGATGATGTGTCTGCCCTTTGCGCCGCCTGTCACGAACTCGGTCAGCAGGGTCTGCCCCTGGTTGTGGTCGGCGCTGGGCTGCCCCATGTGCCCGCGGTGCTGTCGGCCAGCAAGTCCTACTCGGAGCGGCTCTTCCGGTACGCGCGCATCGACCGGCTGGATCCGGAGGCTGCGGCCCAGGCCCTGCGCACCCCGGCCCAGGAGGAGGGCGCCGACTTCACCGAAGAGGCGCTGACTGCGATGTACGAAGTCACGGCCGGGTACCCGTACTTCATCCAGGCCTACGGCAAGGTTGCCTGGGACGTGGCGCCGCGCAGCCCAATTACCGCCGACGACGTTCGGGTGGCGGCGCCGGAGTCGGAGTCGGAACTCGCCGTCGGCTTCTTCGGCTCCCGCTACGAGCGCGCTACCCCGGCCGAGCGTGAGTATCTGCGGGCGATGGCCGAGGTCACCGCGGATCTCCCACCTGGTGTGTCGATGGGCGATGCTGGGGTCGCTACCTCCGAGATCGCCGTGCTGCTGGGCCGTAAGCCGCAGTCGCTCTCTCCGGCTCGGGACTCGCTGATCAAGAAGGGCCTGATCTACTCCGGCGAGCGCGGCCGGATCGCATTCACGGTGCCGCACTTCGGGCGATACCTCCGCCGACAGGCGGCCGACTGAGCCGCGCTGACCGGCGTCCTCAATTCTAGATTTTTTACTAGATAGAGGTAGAGGTCAGGAGATCAGCACGGTGACGCTGTGGATCACCAGCCCGGCCAGCGCCCCGACCACGGTGCCGTTGATCCGGATGAACTGCAGGTCGCGGCCGACGTGCAGTTCAATCCGCCGCGAGGCGTCCACCGCGTCCCACCGCTCCACCGTCTCGCTGATCACGGTGGCCAGCTCGCCGGCGTAGTTGCGCACCACGTACCCCACGACATCCACCGCGTAAGCGTCCAGGCGAGCCTGCAGGGTCTGGTCCTTGGACAGCCGGGTGCCCAGATCGGCCAGGCCGTCCACGATCCGGCGGCGCAGTTCCCCGGTGGGATCGGACAGCGCCTCGATCAGCAGCCGACGCACCGTCGACCAGAGCGCGATCGTCGCCTTGCGCAGTTCCGGGTGCTCGAGCAGGCGGATCTTGATCGCCTCGACCTTGGCCTGGGTCTCCGGATCGGTCCGCAGATCGCGGGCCAGCCGGCGCAGCAGGTCGTCCAGCGCCTGGCGGGCGGGGTGCTGCTGGTCGGCCGACACCTCCGACAGCCAGCGGTGCATCTCGTCGTAGACCCGGCGGGCGATCCGGTTGTCCACCCACTGCGGCGTCCAGCCGGGCGCCTGTTCGGTCACCATCAGCATGATCCGTTCCTGGTTGATCTCCAGCCAGGAACGGCCCTCGTCGAGCAGGAGATCGACCAGCCGACGATGCGCCCCGTCGTCCAGGATGCCGTCCAGCAGGCCCCCGGCCAGCGGGCTGATCGGGATGTCGGCCGCCCGCGGCACCACCACCTGCTCCAGCATCGCGGCCACGTCGTCGTCGCGCAGCACGCTCAGCACCCCGTGCCCGGCGGTGGACAGCTCCGCCCCGACCCGCTCGGCGTGCTCCCGCTCGGCCAGCCAGGTCCCGACCCGGCGGGTGACCCCGGCCTCCTGGATCTTCTCCCGGACGATGTCCTCGGAGAGGAAGTTGTCGGCCACGAATTCCTGCAGGCTCTCGCCGATCTGGTTCTTGCGGGTCGGGATCAGCGCGGTGTGCGGGATCGGCAGCCCGAGGGGGTGCCGGAACAGCGCGGTCACCGCGAACCAGTCGGCCAGGGCGCCGACCATGGCCGCCTCGGCCGCCGAGTTGACGAAGCCGAGCACGCCGTCCTGCTTCAGGGTGACCAGGTAGATCACCGCGGCGATGGCCAGCAGCGTGGTGGCGATCGTCTTCATCCGCCGCAGACCGGCCCGGCGCCGCTCGTCGGCCTCGGCCGAGCCGGCCAGCCGGGGGGAGGTCTTGGGGAGCGTGGGGGTGACGGACATGGGTAGATCTTCCCGCCTAAACGCGCTCGGTGCCCGGTCGGGAACGCGCGTGTGAACGTTCGGCCGAGCGTGGGAATTTTTCGCGCGTCGGGTAGTTAGATGAACGTTGAATCATCTAGGGTTCAACCAGCACCACGCCGCTCCACCCGATTTCCGGGCCCCGCAAGGGCCCGCCCCGACGACCTGTGAGGTTCCTGAAATGAGCGCGTTCCCCGCTGAGCTGACCGGCACCTGGAAGATCGACGCGAACCACAGCACCGTGGGCTTCGCCGTCAAGCACGCGATGGTCTCCACCACCCGTGGTCACTTCGCCTCCTTCTCCGGCCAGGCCGTCATCGACGCCGCCAACCCGGAGGCCTCCAGCGCGACCCTCGAGATCGACGCCACCAGCATCCAGACCGGTAACGACCAGCGTGACGGTCACCTGCGTTCCGCCGACTTCTGGGACGCCGAGAACAACCCGAAGATCACCTTCGTCAGCACCTCCGCCAAGCTGGACGGCGACGACCTGGTGCTCACCGGTGACCTGACGATCAAGGGTGTCACCAAGCCGGTCGACATCAAGTGGGAGTTCAACGGCCTCGCCACCGACCCGTACGGCACCAGCAAGGCCGGCTTCGACGGCACCGCCACGATCTCCCGCGGTGACTGGGGCCTGTCCTGGAACGCCGCCCTGGAGACCGGTGGCTTCCTGATCGCCGACAAGGTCAAGCTGACCCTCGAGATCGAGGCCGACAAGCAGGCCTGATCCTCCGCGGTACCTCGCACCACCTCGTCGGTGGCTCCCGGCCGGTCTCGTGACCGGCCGGGAACACCGGTGTTACGCCGTGCGACATCACGGCAAACAATCGTCCTACTTCCCCCATCTCGCCTCTCACCTGCAGGGATCATGTGGGATTCTCTTCCCGTGACTTCGCTACGGCCCCAGGTCGTCGCACATCGCGGGGCGAGCGACCGAGAGCCCGAGCACACGCTCGCGGCCTATCTCCGGGCCGTCGAGACGGGTGCGGACGCTCTCGAGTGCGATGTACGGCTGACTGCCGACGGACACCTGGTCTGCGTCCACGACCGCACGGTGAACCGGACCTCGAACGGCACCGGCATCGTCTCCACGCTGGAGCTGGCCCAGCTCGAGGGGCTCGACTGGGGCTCTTGGAAGAAGCTGTCCCAGCAGCACGGCGACTTCGGCGGCGAGAGCCCGGACGTGGTCGACGCCGACTCCGAGCGCTCGCACCTGCTGACCGCGCGCCGGCTGTTCGGGATGGTGGCCGATCTGAACCGGCCGGTCCAGATCGCGGTGGAGACCAAGCACCCCACCCGTTACGGCGGCCTGGTCGAGCGGAAGCTGCTCGAGCTGCTGAAGGAGTTCGGCTGGGACCGGCACACCTCGGTGAACCCGTCGCCGATCCGGATGATGAGCTTCTCCGCCCTGGCGGTCCGCCGGATGCACGCCCTGGCTCCCACGTTGCCCCTGGTCTACCTGGTGGAACGCCGGATGCCGGTGGCGATGCTGGACAGCCAGGTTCCGGCGGGCGTGGCGATCGCTCCGGATGTCGAGATGCTGGCCCTGAATCCGAAGCTGGGTGAACGGATTCGCGCGCGGGGGCGGGAGCTGCACGTCTGGACCGTGGATACGCCGGCCCAGATTCGCACCTGCCTGGATTCCGGGGCTTCGGTGATCATTACGAACCGGCCGGCGGAGACGATGAAGACGCTGGACGAAATGCTTGTGCCGGCCTGATCTTCGCGGTGGCTGAGCGCTCTTGGCCTCTGTGCACCTAGTTGAAGCGGGTTACGTTCGCTGAGCCTGGCTGCTTCGGTCCGACCAGGGCGCTCGCTCGCCAGGCCATTCCTGTTTGGCCAGCCATGGTCGCGGACTTGGTGAGCCCATGCTTGTTCTAATCAGCCTTCGCGTTTCGTTGGTGTGGGTCCTGGCCAAGCCTCAGGTCACGCACCGCCCGCTTGGTGCACGGACCTGGCCGCGGCCGGGCGGAACTGTTCGCCGATCGGGGGGCGCGGGTGGTCTGCCCTATAGGGCTTCCAAGCGGACCAAGGCTTGCGCGGAAACCGGGGGCCGCTCGCCGGCCGGAGCCTTGGAGTGCAGCCTACTCGGTCTCTCTCGTTCAGGTGGCGTGGTTCTGGCTGCTCTCAGCCCTGAATAAGGGCTGAGGCTGGCCAGCCCGCCTTGGTTCTCCGCACCTCCCGATTAGGGGAAAGGCCAGTCCGTCTCAGTCCTCCCGCGTCGGCGGATTTAGGCTCATCGCCTACTGAACCGGGCGTGGTCTCGAGTAGGCGCATTTGCTGTTCTGCCGGGCCTAGCTCTTCCTCGGCCGCGGCCGGACCTGCTTCGGCTGGGTTCGGACTTGCTTTGGCCGAGCCCGGACTTGCTTTGCTGAGCCAGGACTTGCTTAGGCAGGCCTGGGCCTGCTTCGCCCGACCCCGGACTTGGTTCGGCTGGGTTCGGACTTGTTTCGGCCGAGCCCGGGCCTGATTCGCCTGGCCCCGGACCCGCTTCGGCTGGGCTCAGACCTGCTTGGCCGGGCTCAGACCTGTTTCGGCTGGGCTCGGGGATGTCGCTTCGGCGTCGGGCTCGGGGTGGTTACGGGCCGCCAATAGCCACAGGGCCAGCAGGCTGAGCCCGGCCCACCAGCTGTACGAGTTCTGCATCAGCCGGGCCAGGACGGCCGGGACCTCGTGCCGGGCCAGCAGATTCGCCCCCCACCAGGGCAGGCGGATCCACAGCAGCGCGGCGCCGACCAAGGCCACGGCGACGCGGCGCAGGTCGCGGCCGGTGCCCAGGATTGCTCCGAGCACCACGACACCCCAGTGCATGTGGTGCACCCAGGAGACCGGGGAGATCAGGTAGGCGGTCATGCCGACGACCGCGACCACGGCGACCGGTTCGCCCAGGCGGTCGAAGCGGCGGGCCAGGGGCAGGGCGCAGGCCAGGACGGCGAGGACCAGCAGCACGTAGATCGCCTTGAAGGCCAGGCTGTTCTCGTCCGGCCCCAGCCGCAGCAGGACTCCGCGCAGGGACTGGTTCGAGGTGCCACCGTTGGGCCCCAGGCGGCCGGGGTCGAGCAGGGCGTCCGTCCAGTAGGTGGCCGAGGCTGGGGGGAGCAGGAACCAGGACGCGACCGTGACCAGGGCGGCGGTAGTGATCGAGACCGTCAGCACCTTCCAGCGCCGGGCCACGGCCCAATGCAGCCAGAAGACGCCGGGCGTGAGCTTGACCGCGGCTGCGAGCGCGACGCCGACCCCGCTGCCGCCGGCCCAGAGACCGGTCTCCCGGTCGCGCCGGGTCACGTCCCACAGGCAGAGGGCCACGATGACGGCGTTGACCTGGCCGAACCGGACGCCGTCGGACACCGGCAGGAGCCACACCCCGCCGGCTGCGAGCACCCCCTGGGCCAGGCCGGCCCGGTGGCCGAAACGGCCCAGGAAGGGACGGAAGGCGATGCCGACCGTCCACCACAACAGGGCCATCTGCACCGCTGTCCAGACCCAGCCGATGACCGCGAAGGGGGCGAGCAGCAGGGGGAGAGCGGTGAACGCGGCGAACGGTGGGTAGGTGAAGGGGAGGAACTGCGGCTGGACGGTGCGCAGGTCGTAGAGCGGGAAGCCGCTGACGATGGCCCGGGCGCCCTCGCGGTACACCTCGAGGTCGACCTGCCAGTTCTCCCGCGGGTAGCTGACCAGGTAGTGCCAGGCCAGAGGGAGGGCGGAGGCGGCCAGCACCAGGACACCCAGCACCAGCCAGGGCCCTCGCTGCTTCAGCGTTCCCGCGTTCTCCACGGGACAGATTGTTGCGTGTCCCACCGACAATCTGTGCAAGTACCTGGTCAGGGCCGAAGGCGACAGCGTGAGAGAAGCCACAGGCAGTGGCCTCAACCTGACGGCCGGGTTCTCGTGTCCCTAGAGGGGGTGGGTGGGTTCGTCCTCCGCCAAACCTGCAAGCCGCGCGCGAGAAAGGTGCAGTCCGGCAGTCCCTGATCGCGGATCGGACCGCCCCCGGCAGCCCCATACAGTTGCCGGGTGAGATTCGGACTGCGGAAACGGTGGGCGGCGCTCGGAGTGCTCGGCTTGGTGGTCACCGGCACAGTGGCCCCCGCGAGCACGGCACTGGCCGCGACCGGCCCGGACCGGTCAGCCGGAATCGCCGGAGCAGTGGCCCCGCCGCGCACCGCTGACAGTTCCGTCCCCGGCCCCGTCGTGCTGCTCGGTACCGGCGGCGTGCGCTGGACCGATGTCACGGATCAGCAGCCAGTTCTGCAGAATCTCCTGAAGGACGGCTCGGCGGGCTGGCTCGCAGTGCGCAGCGTCCGTCCCACCACCTGTCCTGCCGACGGCTGGCTCGCGGTCTCTGCCGGAGCCCGGGCCGCGGACCAGGCTGCGGGCAGCGGAGAGACGATCTGCCGGGATCCCGAGCTCACGGTTTCCCAGCCGGGCGAGGTGGGCACGGTCGGTACCTGGGCCCGGTACGTCAAGCAGGCGCACTCCGACGACTTCGACGCGCAGCCCGGCCTGCTCGGCGCCACGCTGGCGAAGAGCCACGTCAGTACGGCCGCGGTCGGGGCGGGGGCCGCGGTGGCGCTCGCTGGTGAGAACGGGCAGGCGCCGCATGTCTGGGCGGGCAGCACGAGCGATCCAGCAGCGCTGGCGAAGGACGTGGACTCGGCGTTGGCGACCGGGCCTCAGGTGCTCGCCGTGGATCTCGGCGCAGTCCTCGACCCAACTCAGAACGCGAAGAACCGGCCTGCTCCTGCTGGCGCCTACGCTCAGCCCCGGGCCGAGCAGGTGGCGGCCCTGGAACAGCGTCTCGAGGCGGTAATAGCCGAACTTCCCTCCAGCGCAACGGTCTTTGTCGCATCACTGGCCGACTCCGGCAACAAGTCCCAGCTCCGCCTGCTCGCTGCCACTGGCCCGGCGCCGGACGGCGGCAACTACGGCGGTTCATTGCTCGGCAGTTCTTCCACCCGGCAGGACGGCCTGACCCAGGCCACCGACCTGTTCCCGACGATCCTGGCCGGCCTGGCCGTGACCCCGCCGGACTCGGCCGTCGGCTCGGTGCTGCGACCGGTGCAGGCCGGAAAGTCCGCGGCCGACCGCGAGCGCAAGCTGCTGGATCTTGACGAGGCCGCGATCGCGGTGAATCCGATCGTGCCGCGATTCTTCATGGGCCTGGTGATCGCCCAGGTCGTGCTCTACGGACTGGCCACGCTCGTGCTGCGGCGCCGCTCCCGCAAGGCCCCGGCCGAGGCCGCCGCCCGCCGGACCCTGCTGCTGCGCTGGCTGCGCCGGATCGCGGTGGTGTTCGCCTGCGTCCCCGCCGCCACCTTCCTGGCCAACCTGCTGCCCTGGTGGCGGTACAGCACCCCCGGCCTGGCGGTGACCGGCGCCGTCATCCTCTTCGTGGTGCCGATGGCGGTAATCGCCAACCTCGGGCCGTGGAAGCACGCCCTGCTCGGCCCGATGGGCGCGGTCGGCGGGATGACCATGCTGGTGCTGGCCGGCGACGCGCTGACCGGATCCCACCTGATTCTGTCCAGCCTGATGGGCCTGCAGCCGGTGGTGGCGGGCCGGTTCTACGGCTTCGGTAACCCGGCGTTCTCCCTGTTCGCGACCGGTGCCCTGGTGCTCGCCATCGCGATTGCCGACACCCTCGTCCGACGGGACAGACGCCTTCTTGCGGCTGTGGCCGTGGCTGCGGCCGGGCTCTTCGCGACCGCGATCGACGGCACCCCGGGCATCGGCAGCGACTTCGGCGGCCCGCCGGCGATCATCCCGGCCTTCGCCGTGCTCGCTCTGCTGGCCTTCGGGGTCCGGGTCACACTGCGCCGAGCGGCCCTGATCACCGGGGGCACGATCGCCGTAATCGTCCTGCTCAGCGTGCTGGACTGGCTGCGCGGCCCGGAGAACCGGACCCACCTCGGCCGGTTCGTGCAGACCGTGATCGACGGCGGCGCCTACCCGGTGCTGAAACGCAAGGCCGAGCAGAACCTACGGATCCTGTTTACCTCCTACCTCAGCGCACTCCTCCCGGTCGCCGTGGCCTTCGTGGTGCTGGTGCTGTCGCGCCCGGTCTCCTGGGGAGTCCGTCCGCTGCAGTTGGCCTACGACCGCTCGCCCGTGCTGCGGGCCGGCTTGATCTCGTTCGGCGTGATGATGCTGATCGGCTTCCTACTCAACGACTCCGGTGCCTCTATCCCGGCCGTCGCCGCCACGATCGCCCTACCCCTGCTGATCGGGGCCAGCGTGCGGGCTCTGGAGTTGGCCGACACCGACCCGTTGCCGGTCGTTCCGGCTCCCGAGGAGCCGGAGATCAGCAAGGGGTAGGCGCGGGGAGACAGCCAGACAGGGTGGCGAACACGGGAACAGCCAGAGCTTTTGGACGCTGGTGGGCGGGCCATCCAGGTCGGTTTTGGCTGAGCGTCGGGTCGGCGTTGTCTTTGGTTGTGTCGGCCGCTGTCTTTGGTTACGTCGGCCGCGCAGGGTGCTGGCGCGCAGCCGAACGTTCGGCGGCTGAACACCAGGCCCTATGAAGGTCAAGGCATTACGGGTCAAGGCATTACGGGTCAAAGCATTACGGTCAGGGCATTACGGGTCAGGGCATTACGGGTCAGGGCATTACGGGTCCGGGCATGTCGAAGGTCAGGTTCGCCTTCGATAAGGCCGTGGCGTTGGGGCGGTCGAGCGTTGATGGGCATGCCGTGGCCGAACACCAGCCCCTCGAACACCAGCCCCTCGAACACCGCCGCGTCGATTGCCCTGAGCGCGACCGTCACGGCGATGCCGCGAGCCGAGGACCAGCCTCTTGAACACTAAGCCTTCGAAGGTCAGTCTCTTTAAGGTCAGGCCGTCGGGGACTTCTCGTTCGTGGAGTCGATCGTCAGCGTCTTAGAACTCGACCGCTTGGCACTCGATCGGCGGGTAGAGGTCTTCGAGGGGGTTGCATCGCTCACCGGAGCCTTGGCAGCGGAGGACTTCGTGGTGCTCGAACGGTCGGCAGCTGAGGACCGTGAAGCCGAAGACCGTGAAGCCGAAGACCGTGAAGCCGAGGACTTCGTGGCCGGAGCCTTGGACACGGAAGTCTTGGCAGACGACTTGGGCGCTGAACGCTTCGCCGCCGAGGTCCTGGAAGTCGAGGACTTGGTGGTCTCTGCTTTACCCACCGAAGCCTGAGCGGACGAGCGCTTAGCGGCGGAAGACCGCGCGGCGGAGGACTTAGCCGAAGCAGTTTTAGCCGGAGTAGCAGTCTTAGCCGGAGCAGTCTTGGCCGCGGACCGCTTGGTCGCCGAAGTCTTGGCCGCTGAAGTCTTGGTCGTGGGCGACTCAGCCGCAGAAGACTTAGCCGCAGAAGACTTAGCCCTAGAGGGTTTAGCCGCCGAAGACTTGGCCGAAGCAGACTGAGCCGAAGTGGACCGAGCCGAAGTAGACCGGGCTGCATCGGATTTAGCCGCCGAAGAGGCTTTGCCGGCAGCAGACTTTCGAGAAGAAGCCTTCCGCGGGGCCGGCGGTACCGCAATCCCACCCTCCGGCGCCCGCCAGAAAGTGAGCCGGACCGAACCGACCTGCTCGGCGAAGAGCCCGCCCAGCGCGGATCGGGAGGCCAGGAGTTCGCGTAGTTCGGCCTCGAACTCGTCCTTACGGTCTCCGAACAAATGCGGCGCAGAGTAGGACAGCGAGTACACCGCAGCGACGATCTCGTTGATCGTGCGGACGCGGGCGAAGTTGTGGGGCACCTCGATGGACTGCGGGGCGCCGAAACCGGCTGCAGCGAAGACCTCACGCTCGGTGCCGAAGGACTCGGTGGGGCGCACGCCCTGGCCGGCCCGCTTCTTGGTGCCGAGGTAATCGCGGACCAGTTCGTTGATCTCGTCCCACGGCGGCTTGGGGTAGTGCAGCGAGGTGCGGGGGGTTTCGCCGGTGCCCTTGTCGGTGGTGGCGCCGAGGTGAACCACCGAGCCACCCTGCTCCAGCATGCCCGCGACCGTGCGGGCGACCGTGGCCTGGTCCATCCAGTGGAACGACTGGGCGAAGGTGATCACCTGGAACCGGCCCAGGTCGGCCGGGAGTTCCTCGGCGCGCAGGGCGTGCCACGAGACCGATTTCAGGCCCAGGGATTCCGCCGTGGAGCGGCCGGCCTCGATCATGTCGGCGTCCGCGTCCACCGCGACCGACTCGGCGAAGAACCCGGCCAGCGGGATGGTCAGGGTGCCCGGGCCGGAGCCGACGTCGAGCAGGCGGCCGGTGCCGTCCAGCCCCAGCGTGTCCCGCAGCGTCCACACCACGCTCGACGGATACGGCATACGTCCTGCCGCGTAGTAGTCGGCGCTACCGGAGTAGAGCGACGGATCCCATTGCCACACGGTCATTCCCGCAACCTAGTCAGTCGGCCCAGCAGGCGTCGAATTGGTCTTCCAGTCCGCCGACGAGCCGCGCCGCTCACCGTCGTCCTTCATTTCCCCGCTCGCCACCCCACTCTTACCCGAGTGAAAATCATTCGTGCGTAAGAGCGTCCATAAAATCACCACAACGATGACGGCGAGTTCCAGCCAGGGTGCTACGGATTTACGGAAACCGAGGGTGATGTCCTCGACCCGTTCGGACATCCCGACGACCCGCCCCGGGATGTAGGCCAGAACCAGCACGAACAACCGGGCGAGCAGCGCACCGTCGAGCAGCGTCGGGGTGAGCAGCGCCAGCGGTGCCCACACCATGCTGTCGTACCACGGAAGTGCGTACGGCGTCATGAGCAGCCAGCCCGCGGCCAGTGCGAAGGCCGCCCGGGCCATCGCGGCGGTCTCCGGATCACCGGCCCCGGTCGGCACTCTCAGTAGCCGGCGCAGGAGAAGCACCACCAGGACGGCGCCCAGGCCCATCGCGACCGGTCCCACGACGTCGCGCACGGTGCTTCCGAACACCGGGTCGAGCTGGTTGGTGACCAGGCGCCAGGGTGTGGCCAGGGACACCTGGCGGCTGGCCTGGTGCAGCTGGTCATAGGTGTGCGGGCCGCTCCACAGGTGGGCGGGGACCAGCACGGCGAGCGCGGCCAGGGCCATCACCCCGGCGTGCCGGACCAGCTCCGGCCGCGGGCGTCCCCGCAGCCCCCAGAGGATGGCCAGGGCGAACAGGCCGAAGGTGATCTTGCTGCCGACCGCGGCGCCGATCAGCAGGCCGGCCGGTACCGGGTGGCGGGAGGCCAGGGCGATGGCGCCGATCGCGAAGGCCACCGCGATCACGTCCAGGTGACCGCCGAGCACCAGCTGGCCCAGGAGCAGCGGGTTCAGGGTCCAGAGCACCCAGGCCCGGCTGCGGGCCCTCGGATCGTGCCGGGTCAGCCGGTCCAGGGCGAGGGCGACGGCCAGGAAGGCGAGGCCGCAGAGGATCTCCCAGAACCAGACCGTGAGCCGCAGCGAGCCACCTCCGGCCCAGGCGACCAGGGCTTGGGCGGCGGTCGCGACCGGCCCGTACACGCTGGTGGTGTGCTGCCAGGGCGGCTGGATCGCTCCCGCGACCGGATCCGTGCCGCCGCGCCAGGTGCCCGGGTCGACGACGTAGGGATCGTCACCGGCAGCCGCAATCCGGCCGTAGGCCAGGTAGGAGAGGTGATCGGCGGAGCCCAGCGGCGGCAGCACGGTGAACAGCAGCACGGTCGAGACCGCGGCGAGCAGAACCTGTCGCGGGGTCAGGGCAAAGCCGGAGCGCAGACCCGCGAGCACGGTCAGGCCGCCCAGCCCGGCTGCCCCCACGAGGAGCACGGTGACCAGGCCGGAGCTCGGGCTTAAAGCGAGGTCCCAGGAGGGGTACCAGGTGGCCGGGCCCAGGCCGGGGACGGCGGCCGAGTTCCCGGCGGCGGCGACTCCGGCCAGAAGCAGCACGCAAAGGGCACCCGAGCAGCAGAAGACCAGCCGGGGAGCGGGCCGGTACCGGGTGGGTGCCACGGGCTAATCGAACCAGCCGCGCGGGGCCCGAACCGCCACCGGCCGGGGCCGATCCGGTCCGGTCGCGCCGAATTGACCGGAAGTTCGGCTGGATGTGGCCTGGAGCACGCCGCGCTCAGCCACCGAGAAGTTTGCGGACCAGCTTGGTGCCCGGCCGGACCACCCGGTTCAGCGGTCCGAAGCGCCGGCTGCGACGCTCCAGCAGGGCCAGCCCTACGTCCCGGTACTGCCCGGCCCGGTGCAGCTGACCGCGCAGGTCCGCGCCGGTGACCCGGTGGTGCAGCTCGCACGGCACCTCGATCACCCGGTAGCCGGCGCCGAGCACGTCGATGGTCAGGCCGGTCTCCACGCCCCAGCCGATGGCCAGGGGCAGAGCCGCGTCGAAGGCCGGGCGGCTGATGCAACGGGTGCCGGAGAGCGGCTGGGTCGCCGTCCAGCCGGTCGCCTGACGGATCCCCTTGCGCGCCAGCCGCACCACGCGTCCACTGCCCCCACCGGCCGTGGCCTGCGGCGGGATCAGCGCGATGGTCATGTCCGCCTCACCGGCCAGGACCGGCTCGACGATGGTCGAGGTGGCGGCCGCGGTGGCGCCGAGATCGGCGTCGATGAACAGCAGGGCCCGCGGCGGACCGGACGGGGTCACCGAGGAGTCCAGCAGGGCGGCCCGGGCCGCACCGGTCTCCATCGCGGCGGCCTTGCCCTGGTTCGTCTCGTGACTGACCACCTGGGCCCCGGCCTTGAGCGCGATCGAGGCGGTGGCGTCGCCGGACCCGTCGTCCACCACGATCACCAGGTCGGCCCCCGGCAGGGCCAGGGCCGCCTGGACGGTCGCCGCGATCCGCTCCGCCTCGTCCTTCGCGGGGATCACGACGGCCAGGCCGCCGGGCTGCGAACCGGTCACGTCTGCCACGTCTCCAGAGGCTAGGGGGTCAGCCTTACCCGGGGTGAACCGGGCGGGGTCAGATCCCCGCCCGGCTCGACCTCAGCGCAGGGTGACCTGGCGGGACACCACACCCGCGCGGGCCCGGCGCTCGTCCAGGGTCAGCGGCTCGGTCCGGGCCATAGCCTCGCGCAGCCGCTCGCCGAAGGCCACGATCGGCTTCTCCAGCTCCTCCGGCTCGGTGTCGTCGGCCAGGTCCCAGACCGGCACGATCAGACCGCAGGCGCGGAACGAGCCGACGTACTTGGTCTCCGGCAGCAGCGCGGACTCTCCGGCCGCGTGCAGCCGGGCGATGCCGTCCAGAACCGCGGTCTCGTCGTCCGGGAGCACCCAGCGCAGGTGGCGGCGGGCCCCCATCTGCACCCAGTACGCCGCCTCGACCGACTTCAGGCGCTTGGTCGGCACCGCGGCCCCGTTCGCCTGCTCCAGCGACTCGCGAACCTCGGGGGTGAGCTCGTTGTCCTCCGCGAACCAGAAGTCGAAGCCCTCGTGCAGGGTGACGTCGAAGCCGCCGGACAGGTCGAGCACGTCCTGCAGGCGCGGACCCGGCCCGGGCAGGTCGGTCTCGGCCACCGGGTTGCCGGGCTCCAGCTCGCGGGCCTTCAGCAGAGCCGCGGCCAGATCCCGGCTGGCGTCGCCGGAACCCCCGCTGGTCTGCAGGCCGAGCAGCACGGCGCCGTCGGCCCGGTGCAGGGCGGACCAGGCCATCGGCAGGATCGTCGCGACGGTGATCTCACCCCCGCCGAACTCCTTCTTGACCGGCACCACGGACGTTGCCGCAGGCACGATCTCCCGCATCGCGACCCAGTCGCACTCGCCGGCCAGCCCCTCGAAGGGCCGCACGACGACCTTCATCGCCTCAATCCGGGCCGCCCGCCCGTGACACGCCTTGTAACGCTTGCCCGAGCCGCACGGGCAGTCCTCGCGTCCGCCGACGACCGGGATGTCACCGTCGACGACGGCGGTGGCGGATCCGGTTCGGCGCTGCTTCTTTCCCATGACCGGCGAGCCTAGCGATCCGGGGTGGCGATGCCGACGTCTAAGGGTGGCTAGCGGATTTACTAGATTTACTTAGATGCTTTGAGTTTGAGGACGCTGGCGAGCGGGTGACGCTCTGAGGCTTGGGGACAACGTGCGGTCCGGTTTGCGCCCCAACCTTTCGGACTGCTGGTTTTGTCTTCCCGGGTGGGCGGGACTTGCTCACGGGCTGTGCTGAGGCGGATGCAATTTGCATTCCGGACGCGGTCTCAACCTTCGGCGCGGCCGTCCGTGTCTCCCCGGGTGGGCGGGGTTTGCCCCACGCCGAATTGGGAACCCGATGATCACCCGTACACCCGGTGCACCGCCCACAGCCGGACGCGCAAGGATGCACGGCCGGAACCCTCCGGTGAACGGCGGAGAGGACGACGGGACGATCGTGGACGGACTGCACGACCACTGGGTGGATATGCCGGAATGGCTGCCGGGCCGCGAGCTCTGGGCCTTCTATCTGACCTTCGCGGGCGCCGACGAGCTGCACGCCCGGATCCGGCAGGACCAGGCCGCGCTGGCCGGCGTCACGGGTCTGCACCCCATCCCGACAGCCAGGCTGCACCTCAGCGTCCAGGGCATCGCGTTCCGGGATCTGGTGCACGATGCGGAGATCGATCACCTGGCCGCAGCGGTGGGCGCGGTGATTGCCGAGCGGTCCCTTCCGCGGCTCCAGGCCGGACCGGCGATGAACGACTACGACGCGGTCGGCCTGCCGGTCTACTCGGCGGAGGAGATCGTGGCCGTACGGGACCTGATCCGGCTGGCCGCGGCCGAGCTGATCGGCACGGAGCGGATCTACCAGTTGCCGGAGTCCGAGTCGGGTTTCGTGCCGCACGTCAGCATCGGCTACGCGGACCGGGAGATCAGTGGCGAGGACTTGGCCGCCGGTCTGGAGAACACCGAGCAGGGCATGACCCCGATCGACGTCCACCACCTGTCCCTGGTCGCCCTCCGTAGGGCGAACAAGGCCTGGTCGTGGGAGCACGAGATCCAGCTGCCCTTCAAGCAGACCGCAAAGGCGAACGCCTAACCCGGCACGCGGACCACGAGGGCCAGGGGATCAACCCGGGCTCTCAAGGTCTGGGCCTTCCCCGCGGGGTCACCGTCGAGCTGGGCGAACATCGGGCGATCGGCGTGGATCTCGATGGTCCGGCAGCGGAAGTGCTCCACCGTCGCATGATCGCGCCGGGTCAGCACGGCCCCGACCACCGGCAGCCAGCCGACGATGCCCCGCGGGGAGACCACCACCACGTCGAGCCATCCGTCGTCCGGCAGGGCCCCCGGCATCAGCTGGATCCCACCCTGCAGCATGCCCACGTTCCCGACCACGACGGCGCGGATCTTGCGCTGGCGGACCGGACCGTCGTCCACCCTTAGCGTCACCGGCGTGCGACGGCCGCGGAGCCGGCTCGCCCCCGCAACCACGTAGGCGACCCAGCCGATCTTCTCCTTCAGCTCCGGCGCCGTGGTGGCCATCACCTCGGCGTCGAAGCCGAGGCCGGACATCACCAGGAAGGTCTCGTCGCGGGGCGGGTTGCCGACCGTGTCGGTCAGCTCCACGTGCCCGATGTCGATCGTCCGGTTCCGCCCGGTGAGGGCGATGTGCAGGGACGACTCCAGCCGGTTGGGCGGGATCCCGAGATTGCGGGCCAGCAGGTTGCCGGTCCCGGCCGGGAGCAGGCCCATCGGCACGCCGGTCCGGGCCAGCGACTCGGCCACCGCCCGGGTGGTGCCGTCACCGCCGAACGCGACCACCACCGACGCCCCGGCCTCGACCGCCTTCACGGTCTGCCCGCGGCCCGGGTCCTCGGCCGTGGTCTCCAGCCAGACCGGCGCCCGCCATCCCAGCCGGCCGGACAGCACCTCGATCTGCCGGCGGCGCGCGTCGTGGTCGTCCACCTTCTTGCTGTGCACCACCACCGCGGCCTGCGGGGCCTCGCCGTCCCCGGCCAGGAGGTCGGGCGGTCGGGCGCCGAACAGCACCCGCCGCCGGGTGACGACCAGCGACACCAGGACGGCCACCGCCAGCACGAGGACGACTACCAGAACGACGTCCCTGACGACATCGCTGCTGATCGACATGATGTGCACGTTAGCCCGGGATCCGGTTCCGGCTCGTGCAGGCGCGGGGTGACGATGGACGCTGTTTACGTCTCGCACGCATTCCGACGTCATCAATTGACCCCGGACCGTAACCTCGGGCCGATTAAACTCGGCGAATGACAGACCACGTAATCGAGAACCGCCCCCGGACCGGCCTGGCCGGCGGGTCCCCCGCGGCGGACACCTGGGCCCCGAAGCTGGTCGCCCTGGACATCGACGGCACGATCCTGGACCACGACCAGGTGCTCACCGACCGGGTCCGGGCCGCGGTTGCCGCGGTCGCCGACACCGGGGTCCACGTGGTGATCGCGACCGGCCGGTCGCTGCACGAGACGCTGCCCGTGCTGGACCGCCTGGGCCTGGTCAGCGGCTGGGCGGTGTGCAGCAACGGCTCGGTCACGCTCCGGCTGGACCCGCTGGCCGAGAGCGGCTACGAGGTGTCGGACACGGTCACCTTCGACCCGTCGAACATCCTCACCCTGCTGCGCGAGCACCTGCCCACCGCGCTCTACGCGCTGGAGACCGGCGCGGGCGACTTCCTGCTCACCGCGCCGTTCCCGCCGGGCGAGCTGGAGGGCCCGCACATCCGGGTGGCCGGGTTCGAGGAGCTGGCCGGGCAGCGTGCCTGCCGGGTCGTGGTCCGCAGCCCGGACCACACCTCGGACGACTTCATGACGCTGACCAAGTCGCTGGGCATGCACGGGGTCAACTACGCGGTCGGCTGGACGGCCTGGCTGGACCTCGCGCCCGACGGGGTGAGCAAGGCGAGTGCCCTGGAGACGATCCGGGGCCGGCTGGCGGTGGACCAGGACGCGACGCTCGCGGTCGGGGACGGCCGCAACGACATCGAGATGTTCGGCTGGGCCGGGCGCGCGGTGGCGATGGGCAACGCGACGGACGACGTGAAGTGCCACGCCGACCTGATTACCGGCACGGTCTCGGAGGATGGGCTGGCCGAGGTGCTGGAGACCCTGCTGGAGCGGTAAATCGGTGTCGCAATCCGGTTCGGGTCTGCATGATCGCGGGGGCGGTACTGCATGATCACGAACAAAGGGGTTGGGGTTTTGGGGCTGGGGTTGCCGGAATTAGGGACGCTCGGGGCTGGGTCGGACCGCTCGGCCGGGAGTCGTCCGGTGGTGTTGGTCACCGGGGCCGGCCGGCTGGCCGGGATCGCGACCCGGATCGCGGTCCGGCTGGCGGAGGACGGCTGGGACGTCGCAACCACGCACTGGGCTCCCTACGACGCCCGGATGCCGTGGGGTGAACAGCCCGAAGACGTCCAGGAACTCGGTGCCCGGATCCGCGCGGCGGGCGCCGAAACCGTGGCCCTCCCAGCGGACCTGACCGACGTCCATACGCCCGCAGCGCTTTTCGCAACCGTGGCCGATCGCCTGGGACCGGTGACCGCCCTGGTCATGGGCCACGCCGAATCGGTCGACTCGGATTTGCTGAGCACCACGGTGGAGAGCTTCGACCGGCACTTCGCGGTGAACACCCGGGCTTCCTGGCTGCTGATCAAGGCCTTCGCCGAGCAGCTCAAGCAGCCCGAGCAGCTCACCGGCCGCGCCCGGGTCGTGGCGCTGACCAGTGATCACACCGCCTTCAACTGCCTTACGGGGCGAGCAAGGGCGCCCTCGACCGGATCGTGCTGGCCGCGGCACGCGAGCTCGCGCACCTCAAGGTGAGCGCAAACGTCATCAATCCCGGTCCGATCGACACCGGCTGGATGAGTGACGATCTGCGGCGCGACCTCACCGCGCAGACCCCGCTCGGACGGCTGGGCCGACCCCAGGACACGGCCGCTCTGGTCTCGTTCTTGCTCTCCAAAGAGGGCGGCTGGATGAACGGTCAGCTGCTCTTCTCCGACGGAGGATTCAAGAGCTGAGCCAGGCGGCGGAACTCGGGCCGTGTCACAGATGCTGAACTCGTCAGGATGCCGCAAAGATCAGAACGCGCAACGATGAAGGCCGGCGCGCCTTTGCGCCGGTCAGAGGGGAGCGCACCGTGGACGTGTGGCAGTGGCTGGTGCTGATCGTGGGGGTGTTGATCCTGCTCACCGCGGTGTTCTACGGCATCCAGGTCCGACGTCGACGGGGCAGCGTGATGGCCCAGCGCTCGCGGGGCGGCGGCTCCGGTGGCCGGGGCTCCTCGGGAGGCCGGCCGTGAGCGTCCTGCTGCGCGCCGCCGAGCTGGTGAAACGGCCGGTCGTGACGCTGGCCGGGGACGACGTGGCGCAGATCAAGGACGTGGTCTACTCCTCGGTCTCCGGGGAGCTCGCCGGTTTCACGCTGAACGGCCGCGGGATCTTCGCCGGCCCGCTGAAGAAGACCCTGCCCTGGTCGAACGTGCACGGGCTGGGCCCGGCCGCGGTGATGATCCGGGACCTGGACAGCCTGGCCGACCGGCACGCCTTCGACGGCGAACTGGAGGGGGCCGGGGGCGTGGTGATCGGCTCGATCGTGCTCACCCAGGGCGGCCGGAGCCTCGGGAAGGTCACCGACGTCATCCTGTCGGTCACCGAGAAGACAACGGATGCAGTCGGTTACGAGATCGAGCCGAGCGACCAGTCGGCCCCGCGGCGGCAGTTCGTGCCGTTGCCGGACGCGTTGTCGGTCTCCGGCGAGGCGCTGATCCTGCCGGACAGTGCGCTCGACTTCATCCGCGACGACCTGGCCGGGTTCGGGGCCGCCGTCGAGGAGTTCCGGTCCCGGCTGGGCCGGGGCGGGGCCCAGCCGTCCTTCGACCGCGGCGAGACCACTCCGCCGGAGCCGCCCAGCTACCCGACCGGTCCCGAGGAGAAGCAGTGATCAGGTTCAGCGACATCGCCGGCAATCCGGTGATGGACACCTCGACCGCCACCACGGTGGGCCGGGTCGAGGCCCCGATCATCGATCCGGCCACCCATCGCGTGGTCGGGTTCCGGGTGAAGAAGAGCAAGGGGCCCGGCGACGTGCTGCTCTGGGGCGCGCTGGCCGGTCTCGGGCCGGACGCGCTGACGGTCGGCTCGGCCGAGCACGTGGCCGATGCCCCGGCCGAGCTGAAGGAGCGCTCGGGCAAGAAGCTCGACGTGCTCAAGCGCCGGGTGCTGACCGAGCACGGGCATCCGCTGGGCAAGATCCGCGACGTCGAGTTCGACCCGGCCGACGGGCGGGTGACCAGCCTGCTGCTGAAGGACAGCTTCGTGGACGGCACCCGGCTTCTCGGAATTGGCAAGTACGCCGTGGTGGTCACTGGCTGACTTTGCCCCGCGCTCTGGTTACCGTCGGTCTCATGGGGGTTGACCCGGAGGAGCAGGTGGCGATCCTGCAGGAGCGGATCCGCGATCGCCTGGCCGAACTGCGTGCGGTCGGTCAAGGGGTGCGGGTCGGTCCGGGCGGGCACGAAAGCCCCGATCCGGACGGCGATGTCCGGGAGATCGACCTGACCGACGGGATCGACCTGACCGATGGGATCGATCTGACGGACGCGGCCCAGGCGCGCTGGGACGAGGATCCGGAGGGCGAGGACGACCAGGACGACGAGGACGACCGGAACCCGGGTCCGGGAGATCCGGGCGATCGGCCTGGTGGCCTCGATCTCGGCGAGCCCAGCGACCACTGGGTCGACCTCG
The DNA here is from genome assembly GCA_000719025.1 of Kineosporia aurantiaca JCM 3230. GTDB lineage: Bacteria > Actinomycetota > Actinomycetes > Actinomycetales > Kineosporiaceae > Kineosporia > Kineosporia aurantiaca. Next base: position 155,294 of record JODP01000003.1, on the reverse strand, counting down.
AGGGGCTGCGCCGCCGCCGGGCCCGCCGGCGCCTGGCCGACCTCGGCCTGACCGACGTCGGACCGTCCGGCCCCCGGCTGCTGGGCGATGAGCACGCCGGTCGGGACGCTGGCCGGGGCGATGAGTCCGAGGATGCCGATCGGACCCGGCCCAGCCTGCAGGAGGCGACCGACGCGGTGATCGCCGCGACCCGGGAGCTGATCAGTTACGAACGCCGGCTGCCCCTGCTGCTCGACGCCGGGCCCCGCCGGCTCAGTCTGATGATCGTCCGCTGGTCCGGGGTGCTGACCCTGGCCGTGGCGATCTCGCTGTTCGTCGCCGGTCTGGCCGGCTGGCTGCCGCGCTGGTGGGTGCTGCCCGCGATCATCTGCGGCGGCGCGGGCTATCTCCTGATGCGATTGCCCGTGCACCCGCCGGGCGATCGGCACGAGTCGTTGCGCCCGGGCTCGGTGGTCGTGGCGTTCGGCGCTCTGCTGACGGCGATCTGTGCGACTTCGGGCCTGCCGCCCACCGTGCTGTTGCTGGGCGTCGTCGCCATCGGCGCGGGAATCTGGCATGTGCAGCAGACGCCGCTGCGGATAGCGGCGCTGCCGAGGAGGTTTCGCTGACATGGCCTTGATCAGACCTCGTTCCGCCCCGGACACCGAGCTTCAGCACGCGGTGGCCCAGTTGCGCGACGACGTGGAGGATCTCGGCTCGGCGATCGCCGATCTGCCGGACCGTTTCGGCACCGTCAGTACCTCGCTCTCCGAGGTCCGGGCGGCCCTGAACCGGGTCGAGAGTCGTTCGCTGGAGACCGAACTCACCACCCAGGACCTGGCCGCGCTGGTGAAGCGGCTGAACGCCCGGGTGGAGTGGCTGGAGCGGAACATCCGGCTGAAGGACGAGGTGCCCGAGGCCGAGCTGGACGCCCTCGACCGGCGCGAGCTGGAGCTGGCCCAGGTGGCCGAGGAGGGGCATCTGGCCAAGGCCGGTCTGCTCCAGCCGGCCAACCGGTCCTCCCTGGAGGCGGCGGTGGCGGCCCATGCGGCGGCGGTGCGCCAGCACTCACACCATCGCGAGGTGGCGCTGGGGGCGTGCGAGGTCATCGCGGACACGCATCGGGACGACCCGCGGCACGGTGCGGCGGTGGAGGAGTTCGAGATCTCGGTGGCCGGGCTGACCGAGACCCGCAACCGGATGCAGGCCCTGACCGCCGCCGCACTGGAGGCCGCCGAGCTGCTCTCGGCCGACGAGGAGAACCAGGTGGCGGTGGCCGACGTGGTGAGCGAGGGGGAGCGGGCCTGGACGGCGCTGCAGGTCCGGCTGCGGGCCCGGGTGGCGGACGCGGTGGGTGGCGGGGCGCTGCTGCCCAGCTGGTTCACCTCGGTGCTCGGCCCGATGCCGGCTGCGCAGGACACCAAGTCCTGGATGGACGTGGCGACCAGCCTGCTGGCCTACCGGGCGACCTACTCGGTGACCGACCCGGTGATGGCCCTGGGAGTACCGCCGGTGGACGGCGAGAACCCCCGCCGCGTCCAAGCGGTCCAAGCGGTCCAAGCGGTCCAAGCGGTCCAAGCGGTCCAAGCGGTCCAAGCGGTCCAAGCGGTCCAAGCGGTCCAAGCGGTCTAAGCGGCGACCATGGAGACGGCGTGCAGCCCGACCCCGCCGGACACCGACGCGCTGGGCGCCCGCTCGGTGCTGGACAGCACGCTGAAGCCGACGGAACGCGGCTGGGCGGCCAGTTCGGCCAGCCGCTCGGTCTCCAGCTCGAACCGCACCTCGGCGAGCAGATCCATCAGGTCCAGCCCGAGGGACGCGCAGATCGACGCGAGCAGCTCGGACGAGGCCTCCTTACGACCGCGCTCGACCTCGGACAGGTAGGGGACGGACACCCGGGCGGTCTCGGCGACATCTTTCAGGGTGCGCCCCTGGCCGAGCCGGATCCGGCGCAGAACGGTCCCGATCAGGCCTCGCAGCAGCATGGCACCCCTCCCGGTGGCGATTGCCCTCCAGACTACGGCGCCCCACCGACCGGATTGAGCCCCCACCCGGCCCAATTCCCGCACTCTGCTCAGAGCAGATGACGGGCTCTGCCAGTGGCAGATCTCCTCCCAGGCGAAACGCTGGAAGTCGGTCCCGGTGCCGCCCGACGGTAGGGACATGACCGAGAACAGCAACTTCCCCGCCTCCGAGCAGGTGCTCACCCGGCTGCTGAACGAGCGGATCCTCCTGCTCGGCTCCGAGGTGCGCGACGACAACGCCAACCAGCTCTGTTCCGCCCTGCTCCTGCTCGCCTCGCGGGATCCGGACCAGGACATTGCGCTCTACATCAACTCGCCCGGCGGCTCCGTCGACGCCGGCATGGCGATCTACGACACGATGCAGTTCATCAGCTGCGATGTGGCGACCTACGTGATGGGCATGGCCGCCTCGATGGGCCAGTTCCTGCTCAGCGCCGGGACCAAGGGCAAGCGCTACGCCCTGCCGCACGCGCGGATCATGATGCACCAGCCGCACGGCGGCGTGGGCGGTTCCGAGACCGACATCCGGATCCAGGCCGAGCAGATGATCAAGATGAAGAAGACCCTGGCCCGGCTGACCGCCGAGCACTCCGGCCAGCCGGTGGAGAAGATCGAGGCGGACGCCGACCGGGACCGCTGGTTCACCGCCACCGAGGCGGCCGACTACGGCCTGGTCGACCGGGTGCTGAGCCGGGCCGCCGTCCCGCTGGCCGCCGCCTCTTCATGATCGGCCGCTGAGCTGGGAAGACCGGCGAGCGACCCACAGAAAATTGTCCGTCGGAGGGCGGTGCGCCGGTGACCTGCCTCACTTACTATCGCGGCATGTCCTCGCTGAAGCGGATCGGAGCGCTGGCGGCCGTCCATGAGCACTTCCTGGCCGCCCCGACCTCACCGCTGCCGGACCTGATCCGGCCGGTGGTCGCCGAGAGCTGGCGGCGTTCGCTGGCGCTCGGGGTCGACCCGGACGCCGAGGCGGCCCCGCTGGACATGTCCGAGAACGAGCTGGCGGACTACCGGGCCAATCATCCGCTGGCCGCGATGATGCCGCTGATCCGGCGGCTGCTCACCGAGGACGCGGACGAGGCCGGGCACATCGTGGCGGTGGGCGACGCGCTCGGCCGGCTGCTCTGGGTGGAGGGGCACCACCACCTGCGCAGCCGGGCCGAGACCATGCAGTTCGTCGAGGGCTCGCTGTGGAGCGAGCGGGCCACCGGCACCAACGCCCCCGGCACCGCGCTCGCCCTGGACCGGGCGGTACAGATCAGCGCGGGCGAGCACTTCGGCCTGGGCGCCCTCTCCTGGAGCTGCGTGGCCGCGCCGGTGCACCACCCGCTGACCGGGGCCCTGCTCGGCGTCATCGACCTGACCGGTGGACCGGACGTCACCGGGCCGCGGGCGCTGGCTCTGGTGCGGGCCTGCGCCGCCGCGGTCGAGGCCGGCCTGCAGCTCCGGGGGCAGCAGTTCGGGGCGCCGCGGCCGATGGTGGTGCCGATCCCCCGAAAGCGGGCGGCCCGCCTCACTCTTCTGGGGGCCGAGGCCGGGAGCCTGGAACTCGACGGTCGCACCGTTCATCTCTCCCGGAGACATACCGAGCTGGTCTGGCTGCTGGCCAGCGCCCCGCACGGGCTGTCCGCCCAGGCGCTAGACGTGGCCCTGCACGACGAGGGCGAGCACCTGATCACCGTCCGGGCCGAGATCAACCGGTTGCGAAGGGTTCTCGGTCCCGCTTTGCTGTCGTCGCGGCCGTACCGGCTGAACGTCCCGATCCGTACCGATGTCGCCCAGGTTCGCGAGGCGCTCTCCGAGGGGCGGCTGGAGCAGGCTTTGGACCTGTTCGCCGGCAGCCCGTTGCCGGGTTCCGATGCGCCCGGAATCCGTTCCATGACGGACGAGTTCGTCTGCGAGGTACGTGAGGCCGTGCTGGCTTCCGGCTCGGTGCCGGTGCTGGAGCGCTGGGTGAAGCTGCCCGAGGGCCGGGAGGACGCGGCGGCCTGGCAGGCCCTGCTCCGGGCATTGCCGCCCAATTCGCCGCGACAGGCCCGGGCCCGGGCCCGACTCGCCCGTCTGGCTTAGAAATTCGCTGACAACGTTGGTCCGCAACGTTGCTGCAACCTCCGGCGACCTAACGTCGGGCTCAGCTTCGGTCCACCGTCGGGCCGAAAGAGTCGGAGGTTTTCCATGGCTGTCTACACCGCGCCCGGCCAGCCGGGCAGCCCCACCACTTTCGCCTCCCGCTACGACCACTGGATCGGCGGCCGCCGGGTCGCGCCGGTCAAGGGCCAGTACTTCGAGAACCCCAGCCCGGTCACCGGCAAGACGTTCTGCGAGGTGGCTCGCGGCACCGCGGAGGACATCGAGGCCGCCCTCGACGCCGCCCACGCGGCCGCGCCCGCCTGGGGCCGGACCTCCCCGGCCGAGCGGGCCAACATCCTGAACAAGATCGCCGACCGGATGGAGCAGAACCTGGAGGCCCTCGCGGTCGCCGAGTCCTGGGACAACGGCAAGCCGATCCGTGAGGCCCTGGCCGCCGACCTGCCGCTGGCGATCGACCACTTCCGCTACTTCGCCGGGGCGATCCGGGCTCAGGAGGGCTCGCTCAGCCAGCTCGACGACGACACCGTGGCCTACCACTTCCACGAGCCGCTGGGCGTCGTCGGCCAGATCATCCCGTGGAACTTCCCGCTGCTGATGGCGGTCTGGAAGCTCGCCCCGGCGCTGGCCGCGGGCAACGCGGTGGTGCTGAAGCCGGCCGAGCAGACCCCGGCCTCGATCATGCACTGGATCGACCTGGTCGGTGACCTGCTCCCGGACGGCGTGCTGAACATCGTCAACGGGTTCGGGGTGGAGGCCGGCAAGCCGCTCGCCTCCAGCAGCCGGATCAGCAAGATCGCCTTCACCGGGGAGACCACCACCGGCCGGCTGATCATGCAGTACGCCAGCCAGAACATCATCCCGGTGACCCTGGAGCTGGGCGGCAAGAGCCCGAACATCTTCTTCGAGGACGTCGCCGCGGAGAAGGACGCCTTCTACGACAAGGCGCTCGAGGGCTTCACCATGTTCGCCCTGAACAGCGGCGAGGTCTGCACCTGCCCCTCGCGCGGGCTGATCCAGTCGACGATCTACGACTCGTTCCTGGCCGACGCCCTGGAGCGGACCAAGGCCATCGTGGCCGGGAACCCGCTGGACACCGACACCATGCTCGGCGCCCAGGCGAGCAACGACCAGCTCGAGAAGATCCTGTCCTACTTCGACATCGGCCAGGCCGAAGGGGCCAAGGTGCTAATCGGCGGCGAGCGCGCCGACCTCGGTGGCGACCTGGCCGAGGGCTACTACGTGAAGCCGACCATCTTCGAGGGTGACAACTCGATGCGGGTCTTCCAGGAGGAGATCTTCGGGCCGGTGGTCTCGGTGACCCGGTTCGACAGCCAGGAGGAGGCGATGAAGATCGCCAACGACACGCTGTACGGCCTCGGCGCCGGGGTCTGGTCGCGGGACATCAACACCGCCTACCGGTTCGGCCGGGGGATCCAGGCCGGGCGGGTCTGGACGAACAACTACCACGCCTACCCGGCGGCCGCGGCGTTCGGCGGCTACAAGGGTTCCGGGATCGGCCGGGAGAACCACAAGATGATGCTCGATCACTACCAGCAGACCAAGAACATGCTGGTCAGCTACTCCCCGAACAAGCTCGGATTCTTCTGATCCCGAGCGGCCGGGGCCCCGGCTGGGCGGGGACCCGGGAACGGGCCGCCGGTCATCCCACTGGACTGGGCACGGGCAGGTGGGATGGCCGGCGGACGGTTCCGGAGCAAGACTTGAACAGGTAGTCAGCAGGCAGGAGGTGCACGTGACGGAGACCCAGAGCGAGCAGGCACCGATCGAGGCCGAACTGGCCGACGTGGTGAAGGACGATCCGTACACCCGGGTGGCTTTCACCCCGGCCGCGGTGGAGATGCTGCAGATCCTGCGCGAGCAGCACGGTCCGCTGATGTTCCACCAGTCCGGCGGCTGCTGCGACGGCAGCTCGCCGATGTGCTACCCGCTGGGCGATTTCATCACCGGCGACAGCGACGTGCTCCTGGCCGAGCTGCCTCTCGGCGCGGAGAAGGTGCCGGTGTGGATGTCCCGCAACCAGTTCGAGTACTGGAAGCACACCCACCTGACGATCGATGTCGTTCCCGGCCGGGGAGCGGGTTTTTCCCTGGAGGCACCGCACGGGGTGCGGTTCCTGATCCGGTCCCGGTTGCTCACGGAGGACGAGTCGGCCGCCCTGAACTGAATTTTCCAGCAGAGGACGTTTGCGGGCACCGTGGCCGCAAACGTCCTCTGCTGTGTGTGGTTCGGTCCTGCGCAAAAACGGCCAGGCTCAGGGTCCCCGGTGGTGGCCGGATCGGAGCGGTCGGCCCCATCTGTCCGCCCGTGGTCGATCCGCGCCTGGTGGGGATCGTGAAAACCGCAGTGACTGGGCAGACTCTCCCGATCTGACCCACCGGAACCATGCGCCCGACTGGGCATGATGGCCAGCGTCGGCCCGTCGGTCGGCGTCCGGGCAGGTCCGACAGGGAGGATGTGAGGGCGGGGTGGACGAGCGAGACCAGGTGAGCCGGCTGAGAGAGGGCCGGCCGAAGGAGCCCGGCGGGCTGAACGTGCGGCACGGGGACCGGCTCGAGCTCGCCGGCCGGCCGCCGATCCCTCGTCAGCATCCGGTCCCGCGGACCCGGGTCGGCATCGTCGACGACCACCGGCTGATGCTGGACGGCCTGAGTACCTGGCTGACCACCCGGGCCGAGGACCTCGACGTGGTCATCGCGGTCACCGAGTTCCGGTCGCTGATCCGGCATCCGGAGTTCCCGGTGGACGTGGTGCTGCTCGACATCGACCTGGGTGACGACGTCCCGGCCAGCGCCAAGATCGTCGAGCTCTCCGCGGCGGGCGTCGCGGTGGTCGTGGTCAGCACGTTCTCCGACCCGCGGCGGGTGCGCGAGTGCGTCTCGGCCGGGGCCCTGGGGTACGTGCCGAAGAGCGAGAACGCCGACGAGATGGCCCATGCGGTGCGGGCCGCGGCCCGGGGCGAGGGCCACGTGACGCCGGCTCTGGCGGCGATGCTGGTGGCCGACGAGCACGGCGAGCCCGGCCCCGCGCTGAGTCCGCAGGAACGCCGCGCGCTGGTGCTCTACGCCTCCGGCCTGCCGCTGAAAACCGTTGCCCGGCAGCTCGACATCTCGGTGGAGACGGCGAAGACGTACCTCACCCGGGTGCGGGAGAAGTACGCCCACGCCGGTCGGGAGGCGCGGACCAAGATCGCCCTGCACCGCCGCGCGGTGGAGGACGGCCTGCTGCACGAGGCGCAGAGCATCCACGACGACTGACCCGATCGCGTCCCCGGAAAAGGGGGCGTGTGTACCGGCCGGTGGGCGCCTAACTTCGGGAGGGCCGGGACGCCGCGGGGGGTGTCCGGTGAGGCAACGACCGGGCCCTGCGGATCCGGCCCGGTTCGACGGCCTCGGCGCCGGGCGGCGCCGCGATCTGCTTCGCGCCCGCCCGGCGCCTACTCCGGCGGTTCCTCAGCTGATCCGGGACCAGAACTCGGCGCTGACGCCGATGCTCTCGAGCCAGCCCGCCTCGCCGATCCGGACCAGGTCGGCGCCGCGCAGCACCAGGGCGTCGAGCACGTCCAGGCCGGCCGCCACGTCCAGGGCCTCGAGCACCTTGGGCACGTCCGGGGCGGCGACGGTGAGCCCGTAGGCGTACTCCGAGACGTCCTCCCCGAAGAGCTCCGAGGCGCCCAGGTCCTCACCGAGGATCACCAGGTCACCGTCGTCCAGGTAGGCCTTCACGGTCAGCGCCCCGTCGGACAGGACGGTGACCTCGCGCTCGTCGTCCGGCTCCACGCCTTCCCCATCTTCGACGCCTTCCATGCCGGTAACCCTAGGCCGTGTTTGTGGGCGAGGATGTGAGGCATGCGAATGGTTGCGTGCGACCTCGACGGCACCATCGTCGGCCGGGACGGCCGGATCTCGCAGCGGACCCTGGACGCGCTGACCGCCTGCGAGCGCCGCGGCATCCACGTCGTGTTCGTCACCGGCCGCCCGCCGCGCTGGATGGACCCGATCGTGGAGATGACCGGGCACCAGGGCCTGGCGCTGTGCGGGAATGGGGCGATCGTGCTCAACCTGGCCACCGGGGCGGTGGTCAGCAGCCGCGGCCTGACCGGGCCCACGGTGCTGGCGGTCACCGAGCGGCTGCGCGAGTGCATCCCGGGCGCCGCGTTCGCCCTGGAGACCCTGGACGGGTACCGGCGCGAGGTCGCCTACACGCCGATCCACGACGCCGCCCGGGCGGCCGTCACCGGCACCGTCGAGAAGCTGCTGGCCGATCACCCGACGGTGGTCAAGGTGCTCTGCAAGCAGGCCGTCGAGCATTACGGCGAACTGAACTCCGACCAGTTGCTGATCCGCGCCCGGGCCGTGCTCGGCGGTCTGGCCGAGGTGGTGCACTCGTCCCCGAGGGATCACATGCTGGAGATCTCGGCCCCCGGGGTGACCAAGGCAACGGCCCTGGCCTGGCTGGCCGGAGAGCTCGGGGTGGAGGCTCCGGAGGTGATCGCCTTCGGCGACATGCCGAACGACATCCCCATGCTGACCTGGGCCGGAACCGGATATGCGATGTCCGGCGGGCACCCGGACGCGATCGCCGCGGCGCCCCGCCAGGCCCCGCCCTGCGACCAGGACGGGGTGGCCCAGGTGATCGAGACCCTTTTGGCGGAACGTGATCACAAGGTCGGAAGGTAGATTCCGCACATGGCGGCGGAACGACGGCTGATGGTGGACTGGCCGGCCTGCAAGGGCCACGGCCTGTGCGCCGAGCTGGTTCCTGAGCTGGTCACGCTGGACGAATGGGGTTACCCGATCCTGGCGGACCGGCCGGTCACCCGTGGGGTGCAGGGGCACGCTCAGCGCGCGGTGACGGCCTGCCCCACGCTGGCCCTGCTGCTGGTCGAGCGGACCAGCCAGTCCGCCCCGACCGGCTCGACCACGCCGACCGCCCCGACCACGCCGGCCCGTTCCGCGGCGGACGATCCGATCAGCGGCGCGATCCGGGCTGTCACCGGCTCCCAGCCGGTCCGGCGCCGCTCCGAGCGTCCTCAGACGCCGCCCCCCACTGCCCCCACGGCTCCGGTCGCCCGGCCCAGCCGTCGATCTGAGCCGGCGCCCACCGGAAGCTTCCAGCGTCCCCAAATTCCCGAGCCGACCGACTACCCCGACCGGACCTCGGAGCCCACCCGCCGCCGACGCCCCGAGCCGGAGGACGACCCGATCACCGGCGCAATCCGCGCCGTGACCGGGCCGAATGCGGCGCCGCGGCGCACTCCGCCGACCGGCATGGCCCGGCACGCCACCCCGGCGTACGGCCAGCCCGCGCTGGTGCCGGACGCGGAGCCGTACGAACCGGGAGAGGGCTTCTTCGACGGGTACGCGCCTCGCGATGCTTACGAGCAGCAGCCGCCCACCTCGCGCCGCCAGGCCCGGCAGGAAGAGGCGCCGTCCCGCCGGTCCCGCAAGGAGGAGCCGCGCCCGAACCCGGAGGAACCGGCTGCTCCGCACCAGCCGCGCACCCGCCGCGAGGCCCGCGCCGCCCAGGGCCGACGCCGCTAACCCCCACCCCATTGTTCGTGATCATGCACTCCCGCCTCCGTGATCATGCAGTTGCGCCCCCGTGATCATGCAAGCCGGGGCGCAGCTGCATGATCACGGGGGCGCTTCTGCATGATCACGAACGGTTTTGGTGGGGCTAGAGGACGGCGCCCTCGACCATCTCGCGGACCTGCTTGACCGTGCGCCGGGCCGCGTCGATGTGGTCGCGCACCCCGTCCGCGTCCTTCATCCGCACCGAGACCCGGGTCATCATCGCCGACTCCGAGGCGCGGGCGCAGAGCGTGGCCGCCCGGGCCAGCCGCCGGTGCACGTCGAAGTAGATGTCTCCCGGGCCGACCGGCACGTCCGGGCCCTCGCTGGGGGCCGCCGCCTGGGCGTGCTCGCAGGCCTCGCGGACCAGCTCGAGGATCTCGTCCAGGTCCTCGCCGATCTCGGCCAGCTCGGCCCGGACCGGGCGCGAGGGCACGACGTCGATGACCGCCCGGTACCGCCGTACGGCCCGCGCGAACCGATCGTGCACGCGGCGCCACACGCCGTTACCGAGGGGGCCCGCGCCGATGGCCGGCGTCCGGATCCAGTCGAGCATCCCCACGGTGAGTATTTCGTCCTCTCCCTGAGCCTTCCTTACAGGTACTGGCCGGTGCCGCCGGGCTGGGCCTGCGGAGCCGTGAGACCCTCAGCCCCGGGAACCAGGCCGGGACCGCCGGGCAGCGCCCGGCGCATCTGCTCCAGCTGGGTGCGGGCCGCCATCTGCTGGGCGAACAGCACCGTCTGGATGCCGTGGAACAGCCCCTCCAGCCAGCCCACCAGCTGGGCCTGGGCGATCCGCAGTTCCGCGTCGGAGGGCACCGTGTCGCTGCTGAACGGCAGGACGATGGCGTGCAGCTCGGCGACCAGCTCGGGCGCCAGGCCGTCCTCCAGCTCCTTCAGTGAACGCTCGTGGATGGCCGCCAGCCGGGCCCGGCCCGCCTCGTCCAGCGGAGCGCTGCGGACCTCCTCCAGGAGCTGCTTGATCATGCTGCCGATCCGCATCACCTTGGCCGGCTGCTCGATCTGGTTGGCCGGGTTGGTCTCGCTGTTGCTCGGCCCGGTCACCGCCATGCCTTCCGGCGTCACCACCACGACGCGCTCGTCCGGCCCTTCGTACTCCGGAGCGGACTCCGGGTCGGCCGGAGAGTCGGACATGTCGGTTACGTCCCCGTTCGGGGCAGACGGATGCGGCTGGCTGGTCATGCCTCCATCGTGCCCTGCCGCCGGGCACCACGCGAGATTTTCGCGGTCGGCGAAGGCCGATCTCCGCCGCTCGGGGCCGGTCCGAGTCATCCGCTTGGCCGATGAAGACCGGTAACTCTTGGTGAACGAGGTTCGGGCATACCCGCGCGAGAAGGCGCTTCAACCTTCAACTTCCGCTACGGAACGTTATTCGGCCCGAAATGGTTCAGACGGTCAGAAGAATCTTTCCGACGTGCTGGGAACCGGCCATCAGGCGGTGCGCCTGGGCCGCCTCGGCCAGCGGCAGCCGAGCGTGGATCACCGGCTTCACCACCCCCGAGCTGAGCAGCGGCCAGACGTGCTGACCCATGCTGTCGACGATCGTCGCCTTCTCCTCGGCCGGCCGGGTCCGCAGGGTGGTGGCGATCAGCGCGGCCCGCCGCTGCATCAGGTGGTTCAGGTTGATCTCGGTCTTGGCGCCGCCCTGCATGCCGATCACCACGATCCGGCCGCCGTAGGCCAGGGCGGCCAGGTTCCGGGCCAGGAACGAGGCGCCCATGTTGTCCAGCACGACGTCGGCGCCGTGGCCGTCGGTCGCCTCCTTCAGCGCCTGGCCGAAGTCCTGCTCCTTGTAGTTGATCAGGATCTGCGCCCCGAGCTCCCGGCAGCTCTCCAGCTTCTCCGCCGTGCCGCAGGTCACCGCGACCTTGGCGCCGACCTGGGTGGCGAGCTGAATCGCCATGGTGCCGGTTCCGCTGGACCCGCCGTGGATCAGCAGCACCTCGCCGGGCCGCAGACCGGCCGCCATGAACACGTTGCTCCAGACCGTGGCGGTGACCTCCGGCAGGGCCGCCCCGTCGACCAGGTCGACGCCCTTGGGCATGGGCAGCACCTGATCCTGCGGCACGGCTACGCGCTCGGCGTAGCCGCCCCCGCTGATCAGGGCGCACACCTGATCGCCGGGGGTCCAGTGATCCACCTCGGCGCCGACCGCGCTGATCGTGCCGCTGACCTCGGTACCGGGCCAGTCCGGGGCGCCGGCCGGTGGCGGATAGTGACCGGCGCGCTGCAGCAGATCGGCCCGGTTCACCCCGGCCGCGGCCACGTCGATGAGGACCTCGCCGGTGCGGACCGTGGGGTCCGGCACCTCCGCCAGCCGGAGCACGTCGGGATCGCCGAACTCGCTGATGACCACGGCCTTCATGGTTAAGGACGATACGGCCGCAAGGGTCCCGGATCGGGGAGCCGGACCGGCACCAGTCACCGGCGTGGCGGTAACCGGGCGGATGCATTCCGTGATCGAATGCGGCTTAATCTGCGCCGGAAGGTGGCCGACACCCTCTCGGTGCCTCCCTCAGGTGAACGCCGGCTGTCGCTCGGTCTTCTCGCTCTGCCGGTCCTCGTGCTCGACGTGGTCTGCGCCTTCGGCGTGGCCGCGGCGAACCACGGCACCGCGCGGACCGTCCTGCTCGCGATCCTCGGCCTCTGTCTGGTCCTGACCCTGGTCTCGCTGACCGTCGGTCCCGGGCTGATCCGCAATGCCACGGACGTACCGTCGGACGCCTATCGGCCCACCGGGCCGATCCGCTCGACACCGGTCCTGATCATGCCGGACACGCCGCTGCCGGTCCCGACCCCGGTCGCTCCGGCCGCGCAGTCGGCCCCCGCGCCGCTGGCCCCGGCCTCGGAGCTGATCGTCGCCGCAGCCCGACGCCACCAGACCCTGGTCCAGCGCCAGAGGACTGTCGTGGCCGACCTGGCCGGCGGCGAGAAGCAGGCTTTGGAGCAGCTGACCGAACGGATGCGCCGACAGGGCGACTCGCTGATGATCATCGCCGGGGTAGAACCGGACCGCCCGGTGCCGGGCCCGATGGCGCTGTCCGAGGTGATCGCCACCGCCGCGCGCGAGATCGAGAGCAGCGAGCGGGTCAGCTGGTCCCTCGCCGTGGACCAGTTCGTCCAGCCCCACCTCGTCCCGCCCCTGGTGCACCTGCTGGCCGAGTTGCTGGAGAACGCGACGGGCTACGCCTTCCCGGCGGGCGGGGTCCAGGTCTTCGTCCAGCCCAGCGTGGACGGTGTCCGGCTGCGGATCGAGGACTCCGGCCCGGGCTTCTCGGACAGCGACCTGGAGCGGGCCAACCAGCGTCTGCGCGACCCGGACGCCGAGGTCGAGGAGGTCGGCTCGCTCGGGTTCGGCCTGTTCGTCGCCGGTCGCCTGGCTCAGGACGTGCCCTGCTCGATTGAGATGACGCGGGCCGATTCCGGAGGGGTGAGCGTGCTGGTGGACCTACCCCGAAGCGTTTTCGGCACTGCGCCAGAGGCTTCGCACTCGGCTGACTACTCGCACTACGACGACGCCACCGATCTCCCCGAGTACGCCGAGATGCAGGGCTACGGAGACATTCCGACGTCCGACCCCCTGCCCGGTGAGCCGACCCTGGCCGCCGAGCCGGTTACTTCGCCTTGGCAGGCCCCCGTCGTACCCGCTTCCGGCGCTTGGTCGACCGAACCCGCGATCGTTCCCGACCCCGTGGCCTCAGCCGGCCAGATGTCGTTGGATGAGCCTTTCGGGGCCAACGCTCCCTTGCCGATGGGTGCGGAGGGAAAGCTGCCGCAGCCGCGGGAAGAAGGAATCCCGGTGCCGCAGACCTTCTTCAACCCGATCGAGCCGAAGATTCCTGAAGCTGCGTCAGCTGTTTCGGCCCCCGTAGGAGCGGCTTCGGAACCAGCTGGCAGTGCAGACATGAGCTGGAACCCGAGTTGGGACGCGCGCGGCGAAGATAGCGACGGAGAGGTCGGTTTCGACCCGCGTTGGAACGTGGCCCCGCGCGTCGAGGAGGTTGCCGGCGATGTGGGCGAGAACGTTGCTGAAAGTCCGGGTACGGACGTTCGTGAGGACGTGAGTTCCGAGCCGCGTTGGGATGTCGGCGAGGAAGCGGGTGTTGAGGGCGTGAGCGGGTCCCCGGCCGTGAATCTCGCCCCAGACAGCACTACAGGTGCGCGCACCCGGCGGGAGGCACGGGCGGACTCGCGGGCGGCTGCTGGGGACAGCGCTCGGGAGGACGATCGTGGCGCTGCTGGGAGCGCGTGGGAGTCGCTGCCGGGGGTCGGGGCCGAGCAGACGCTGGATCCTCTGGCCCGGGTGCTGGCCGAACGGGGTCTGGCCGCGTCGGTCAGCTCGTGGGCGGATCCCCGGACCGATGCTCTCACCGATCCTCTGACCGACCCCCTTACCGACTCGCTGACCAGCCCGGCGAAGAGTGCGGAGGACGGACCGGCCGAGGCGTTCTCGGACCCGATCAGCCACCCCCCGCACGAAGAGCACTCGATAGCCGTGCCCGCGGAAACGGCCGCCGTGCCGAAGCAGTACCCGTCCCGCTCGGAACTGCGGCGTCGGCGTCGGGCGCTGGAGGCCGAGAATGAGACCGCGATGCAGGCGGGTGCGCAGGCTGCGGCTCAGGTGGCGGCCGCTCAGTCGGCCGGGCCGGACACCGACGCGCCGGCGGTCTCCGAAGAGGTCGAGGACTGGGCCGCCGCGGCCCGGGCCGAGGACCGGAACATTCTGGGGCAGGTAGAGGAGTGGGAGGCCGAACGGCCCAGTACCCACTCCCCGGCCGCTTCGGGAGGTGACGTTCCCGCGGGCGCCGCTCCCGGCGTCCCCCATCAGATTTCTCCGCTCGACGACCCGAACTTCCGGTTCGATGATGGCCCGGACAACCCGGACGACTCCGCTGAGTCACCGGCGATTCCGGCTCAGGCCGGAGCGCCGGAGGATGCGCCGGCGTTCGAGGAGACCCCGGGGGAGCCCACGGCTCCCTCCCGGCACGCCGCCTCGGGCCCAATCCCCATGGTCAGCGCCAATCGGTCGAGTCTGGCGGGGCCGAACGACGCCCCGCGGCAGCGCGCCACCCAGGTTCGCTCGATGCTCAGTGGGCTGCGGTCCGGAGCGGAGAAGGGGCGCCGAGAAGCGACCGAGAACACCGAGGGTGACACCGGAGTTCCTCGTCCGCGGCACTCCGACCGCCCCGAGCAGTAGCCGTTTCCCGGAGCCGGACCGGTTCCGTGCGCGAAGGGGACGTATGGTGGCCCGGTGGTCGACATGGGCGATGACCGCCGGGCAGCGGTGCCGCTGATCCGGCGGGTTCCGGTGCAACTGCCCGCGTTGCTGGTGCTGGGCACCTGCATCTGTGCCTTCGTCGCCCTCTACCTCGATGTGGCGCCCACCGCTCGCGGCATCCTCGGCGCGGTCGCGGCCGGGCTCTTCGCGACGGCGATCGGCTGCCTGCGGATGTACCTCGAGGTGGACGACGAGGGCGTGGCCGTCCGGTACCTGTTGCGCGAGCAGTGGGTCACCTGGCCGCAGATCGAGCGGATCGAGATCGCCTCGGGGATCCGGGGTTCGGAGTCCATCCGGGTGGTCCGCAAGGACGGCCGCCTGATCGACGTCCCCCCGGCATTGCTGCAGCCCACGGCCCCGACCAGCCGTCCCAAGGCGCTCGCGCGGCTGCGCGGCACGCTCGCCGAGATCGAGGCGCGACGGCCGGACGCCTTCCGGTCCCCGGGGTAGCGCCATAACATCTGCGCAACGAGAGGTTCAGTCAATGTCGACGCCTTTCCCGGATGAGGTGCGCTGTGGCAACGATGGCGGACGTCGCACGCCTGGCCGGCGTGTCGGTCAGTACCGTTTCGTATGCCCTTTCGGGCACTCGTCCGATCTCTCTTTCCACCCGTGAACGGATCGAGCAGGCGATGCTCGACCTGGGCTACACGCCGAACGCGTTCGCCCGCGGCCTGAAGAGCAAGCGCAGCCGGATCATCGCGCTGCTGTTCCCGGCGCACGCCGGCCCGCTGCGGCTGAGCATGCTCGAATACATCCTCGGGGCCTCGGATCACGCCCAGGAGCGCGGATATCACCTGATGCTCTGGACCACCGACGCGGAGGACGGGGAGGACCTGGCCCAGCTGGCCGGGCAGGGGCTGGTGGACGGCGCGCTGGTGATGGAGGTGCGGCCCCGGGATCCGCGGATCCAGGTGCTGGCCGACGCCGGGGTGCCGTTCACGATGATCGGGCACATCGCCGACCCGGTCGGGCTGGACTACACCGACACGGATTTCGGGCAGTCGGCCCGGCTGGCGGTCGGGTACCTCGCCGAACAGGGACACCGGAGGCTGGGTTTCGTCAGAGGGACGCGAGGAGAGGCCGGTAGCGAAGGGGCGCGCCTGGAGGGGGCTTTCCGGGAGGCGGCGGCCCGGGTGGGGGCCGAGCTGGTGGCCGTTGCGGCGGCGGAGACGGTGGACGGCGGCCGGGCCGCCTTCACGCGACTGATGGGGTGCGATCCGGGGTTGTCCGCAATTGTCGCCTTCAACGAGCACGCGGTGCCCGGACTGCTGCGCGCCGCAGCGGATCTCGGGAGGCGGATTCCCGAGGACCTGTCCATCATGACGATCGACATGCCCCCGCACGTGGCCGAGCTGACCACGCCGCCGATGACCACCATCGGGCCCTCGGCGTCCCAGATCGGCCACGCCGCAGTGGACATGCTCCTGCGCCGCCTCGACGGTGACGCCGCTCCGGCCCGGCACCTGCTCTTCAAGGGGGAACTCAGTCTTCGGGGCTCATGTGGGCCGGCCCCAACGACCGATCACCTCATGGACGAATCGAAGTATTGACATCTTCGTTCTCGTCAGCGGCACGCGAAGTGAACGGAACGTTCATCCATAACAGGTGGATGGCAGAGGGTTTACCGGCGTTGACAGGTTGAACAGGGAAGTCTTAACTTCCTCGAAATAGTCGAAACGAATCGACGGTCCGGTCCCGACGGAAAGGACACAGGTCATGCGAGGCAAAGGCGCCGCGGCCCTGGCAGGTCTTTTAGGCACGGCTCTGGTGTTGACCGCCTGTGGAGGCGGCAGCAGCAGTGGCTCCGGTTCGGATGGTTCGTCCGGCCGAGGGCCCTTCACGTTCGTCACCGGCAAGGACAACAGCGGCACGATGCCGTACATCGCGGATGAGTGGAACAAGGCTCATCCCGACGAGAAGGTCACCATCAAGCAGCAGTCGGACTCGGCCGACCAGCAGCTCTCGGACCTTCAGCAGCACTTCCAGTCCAAGGACGCGAACTACGACGTCGTCACGGTCGACGTGGTGTGGACCGCGGAGTTCGCGGCCAAGGGATGGCTCGTCCCGCTCAAGGGCGATGACGCGATCGACCAGTCGGCGCTGCTCCCGGCGACGGTCACCGCGGCCACCTACAACGGCACCCAGTACGCTGCCCCGTACGCGTCGGACGGTGGGCTGCTGTACTACCGCAAGGACCTGGTGAGCAAGGCCCCCACCACGTGGGACGAGATCATCGCCGACTGCAAGGGCAAGACCACCAGCGGCACGATCAAGGGCAGCAAGCCCGCCTGCTACGCGGGGCAGCTGGCCAAGTACGAAGGTCTGACGGTGAACGCGGCCGAGGCGATCAACGCCGCCGGTGGCACCATCGTCAGCGACGACGGCAAGAGCGCCACGGTCGACACCCCACAGGCCACAACCGGTCTCGACTTCCTGGTGAACGGCTTCAAGCAGGGGTACATCCCGAAGGAGGCGCTCGGCTTCAAGGAGACCGAGAGCCTGAACGCCTTCGCGGCCGGTCAGCTGATGTTCATGCGGAACTGGCCCTACGCGGCGGCCATCCTGAGCGGTGACAGCTCGAAGGTGGCCGACAAGTTCGGCATCGCCCCGCTGCCCGGCCCGGACGGCCACGGTGCCTCCAGCCTCGGCGGCCACAGCGTGGCGATCAGCCAGTACTCGAACACCAAGGCCAGCGCCCTGGACTTCCTGAAGTTCATGCAGTCCGACGCGGTTCAGCGCAACGACCTCACGGTCGGCACGCTGGCTCCGGTGACGTCGGCGCTGTACACCGACGCGGCCCTGGTCAAGAAGTTCCCGTACCTGCCGGACCTGCTGAAGAGCATCCAGACCGCGGTCCCCCGCCCGGTCACCCCGTTCTACCCCGCGGTCACCACGGCCATCCAGACCAACGCGTACGCCGCGTTGCAAGGAAGCACGTCGACCGCGGACGCTCTGAAGAGCATGGCAGCAGCCATCAATTCGGCGGCTGCCGGCGGCTGAGTGTGAGTTCGTGAGGATCACGGCGGCGCGTTCGACAGCTTGAAAGTAGAGAACCGGTGGGGGCTCACGCCCCGGGGCTCGTGGCCCCCGCCGGTCCGCCGTGATCAGGTCAGGCCGGACGGTCTCATCCACCAGGTGAGCCGTCCGGCCTGCTCGCACCCCAGCCCTTGGACACCAGTAGCCAGGAGCGGCCATGAGCATCACCTCCGAGCCGATTGCGGAGAATGCGGCGGACACCGGCGGCAAGCGCCGCCGACGCGGTAAAGGTCTTCACCAAGGAGAAGGTCGGCTGGCCTTCCTTCTTCTCGCCCCCACCCTGATCATGCTGGCCGTGATCGTCGGGTACCCGATCATCAAGGCCATCTATCAATCGTTCCTGACCGACCCCGGTCTGGACTCCAGCGGATTCTTCAACCAGGGCAACTCCTGGAACGGCCTGGCGAACTACAAACACTGGCTGCTCCAGCAGTGCCCGGGAGCCGGCGGAGCCACCGAGAGCTGCCCCACCGGTAACCTGGGGGCGCAGTTCTGGAGCTCGGTCGGTATCACCATCGGATTCACTGTCGTGACAGTGCTTCTCGAGACCGTCATCGGCATGTGCTTCGCGCTGATGATGCACAAGGCGTTCCGGGGCCGGTCGCTGGTCCGGGTCGCGATCCTGATCCCGTGGGCGATCCCGACCGCGGTCATCGCCAAGCTCTGGGTCGTCATCTTCGACCCCCAGGGTGTGCTGAACAACGTCCTGGGAACGAATTTCGCCTGGACGTCAGAGTCCGGACCGGCCCGGGCGGCCATCGTCATCGCGGACGTCTGGAAGACCACCCCGTTCATCGCCCTGCTCATCCTGGCCGGGCTGCAGGGGATCAGCAACGAGATCTACGAGTCGGCCAAGGTCGACGGAGCCAGTGCCTGGCAACGGTTCTGGCGCATCACTCTCCCGCTGGTCAAGCCGGCTCTGGCGGTGGCCGTCATCTTCCGCAGCCTCGACGTGCTGCGGATGTACGACCTGCCGTGGATCCTGACCCAGGGAGCGAACGGAACCACCACGATGTCCATCCTGGTCGTGAGACAGCTCAACAGCGGGCTGAATTCGGCCTCGGCGCTCTCGACCATCACGTTCATCATCATCTTCGCGATAGCCCTCGGGCTGGTGCGTCTCTTCAATGCCAACATCGTTGAGAGGGGCACCCGATGACCACCGCATCCGTGGGTACTCCGGTCGGCCGGACCCAGGACCGGACCATCACGGCCTACAAGCCGGGTTTCAACTGGGGCCAGGCGGGTAATCTGGCCGCGATCGCGCTGATCGTGTTCTGGTGCCTGGCGCCGTTCTACTGGATGCTCGTCCTGGCCTTCCGGAACAGCGACTACACCTTCGACAACCGGCCCTTCTTCACGCACCTCACGCTGGAGAACTTCCGGTACGCCTTCGACACCTCGATCAACTCGTTCGGGCGTTCGCTGGTCAACAGCCTGATCATCGGGGCCTCGGTCACCATCCTGTCGATGCTGATCGGGGTATTCGCCGGATATGCGTTGTCCCGACTGGTGTTCCGGGGTAAGGGAATCGTGCTGGCGGCGATCCTGGGGGCATCGATGTTCCCCGGCGTCGCCATCCTGACCCCGATCTTCCAGCTGTTCAGCAACTGGCACTGGCTCGGTACCTACCAGGGCCTGATCCTGCCGCAGATCTCGTTCTCCATCCCGCTCGCGGTCTACACCCTGACCAGCTTCTTCGCGGACATGCCGTGGGAGCTGGAAGAGGCCGCCCGGGTGGACGGCTGCACGCCGATCCAGGCCTTCCGGAAGGTGATCCTCCCGCTGGCCGCGCCGGCCATGTTCACCACCGCGATCCTGGTGTTCCTGGCCTCCTGGAACGAGTATCTGCTGACCAGCGTGCTCTCCAACGGAGTGAAGAGCGTCGAGCCGTCCACCGTGGCGATCGCCAACTTCACCGCCGGGCCGCACATCGTCCCGTACACCCAGACCATGGCCGCCGGGGTGATCGTCACCATTCCGCTGGTGATCATCGTGCTGGTCTTCCAGCGCCGGATCGTCAGCGGTCTGACCGCCGGCGGTGTGAAGGGCTAGACGCTGTGATGCTTCACCCTCGTAGGCCGGGTCGTGATTTGCGGCCCGGCCTGCGAGGGTGAAGCTTGTAAGGCTCCAAAACCTCGCGGCGAGAATGGATCATCACCGTGGCTGACACCGCGCGCACCCCCCACCCCGATGCCGACTGGTGGCGGCAGGCCGTCGTCTACCAGATCTACCCGCGAAGTTTCGCCGACAGCGACGGCGACGGGATCGGCAACATCGCCGGTATCACCGCGAAGGTCGACTACCTCAAGGCCCTCGGGGCAGACGCGGTGTGGCTCAGTCCGTTCTACCCCTCGGCCCTGGCCGACGGCGGGTACGACGTGGACGACTACCGCGACGTGGACCCGAAACTGGGCTCGCTGGCCGACTTCGACGAGCTGAGCACCCGGCTGCATGCGGCCGGGATCCGGCTGATCGTGGACATCGTGCCGAACCACTCCTCCAACCGGCACGTCTGGTTCCAGGAGGCCCTGGCCGCCGAACCCGGCTCCCCGGCCCGCGACCGTTACATCTTCCGCGACGGCCTCGGTCCCGACGGCGACCAGCCCCCGTCGGACTGGGTCTCGCACTTCGGCGGCAGCGCCTGGACCCGGGTGCCGGACGGGCAGTGGTATCTGCACCTGTTCGCCCCGGAACAGCCCGACTTCGACTGGAGCAACCAGGAGGTCCGCGAGGACTTCCGTAAGACGCTGCGCTTCTGGTCCGACCGGGGGGTGGACGGCTTCCGCGTCGACGTGGCCCACGGCCTGGCCAAGGACCTGTCCGAGCCGCTGCGCAGCCTGCCGCTCATCCCGGAGATGGAGCTGGAACAAGACGGCAGCAACCCGCTCTTCGACCGGGACGACGTGCACACGATCTTCTCGGAGTGGCGCGCGGTCTTCAACGAGTACGACCCGCCGCGTTCGGCCGTCGCCGAGGCCTGGGTGCCGACCGCGCGCCGGGCCCTCTACGCCCGGCCGACCGAGCTGGGCCAGGCCTTCAACTTCGACCTGCTGCGCGAGGACTGGGACGCGGAAGGCTTCCGCAAGAGCATCAGCGAGAACCTGGCCGAGTCCGCCGCCACCGGGGCGTCCTCCACCTGGGTGCTCTCCAACCACGACGTGGTCCGCCACCGCACCCGCTACGGCCTGCCGCAGGGCATCGGCACCGAGGGCCTCGACAGCTGGCTGCTGAGCGACGGCCAGGACCCGCTGCCGGACGACGCGACCGGTCTGCATCGCGCCACCGCATCCACCCTGCTGCTCCTGGCGCTGCCCGGCTCGATGTACCTGTACCAGGGCGAGGAACTGGGACTACGCGAGGTGCCGGACATCCCGCGAGACCAGCTGGCCGACCCGATCTGGCTGCGTACGGGCCACAAGCTCAAGGGCCGGGACGGCTGCCGGGTGCCAATTCCCTGGAACATCGACCGCTCGGCCGACGGCGGCTCCTCGTTCGGCTTCGGGTCCGGCGGTGCGCACCTGCCCCAGCCCGACTGGTTCGGTGGGCTCTCGGTCGAGGCCGAGGAGGCCGACCCGGACTCGGTGCTCCACCTGTACCGCAAGGCGCTTGCGCTCCGCCGGGAGCTGCAGGGAGCCGAGACCCTTGAGTGGGTGAGCGAGGGCGCCACCGCCCAGCCCGGCATCCTTCATTTCCGCCGCCCCGGAGGCTGGGAGGTGGCGACCAACTTCGGCACCACCCCCGTTCCGCTGCCCGAAGGCGAGGTGGTGGTGTCCAGTCGTCCGCTCGAAGGGGACACGCTGCCCGGCGAGACCACGGTCTGGCTGCGTAAGTGAGGACGCACGTCATGGCCCCCCTTGGGGGGTATGCAAGACAGGCTTAGGGTTGCCCTCATGGAGAGCACCGAGATCACCGTCCGCTCCGGCGACCGGCTGGTCACCGACCTGACCGGTGAGCTGGCGCGATTCTGCGCCGGCCGGGGCGACGGACTGGTCAACGTGTTCGTTCCGCACGCCACCGCCGGGGTCGCGCTGATGGAGACCGGATCCGGCAGCGAGCCGGACCTGGCGGGCGCGATCGACCGGTTGCTGCCCGAACAGGACATCTACCGGCATCGTCACGGAAGCCTCGGCCACGGCCGGGACCACGTGCTGCCGGCGTTCATCAGTCCGTCCCTGAGCATCCCGGTGCTGAACGGCGAGGCCACGCTCGGTACCTGGCAGAGCGTCGTCCTGGTCGACAGCAACGGCGACAACCCGGTCCGCAAGGTCCGGCTCTCGTTCATCGCGGGGTGAGCAGGTTCGGCCGACCCGGCCTACCGGAGGGTTGTCCAACCTGCTCACAGCCATGAACAATCGGTTTCTCGACCATCTTGCCAAGGAATGTTCCCAGAGGGGTGACCTGCAGCAATGCCGATCTATGATGACGCGACCCAGTTGGTCGGAAACACTCCGCTCGTCCGGATCAACCGGCTCACCGAGGGCGCCGGCGCGACCGTGGTGGCCAAGCTGGAGTTCTACAACCCGGCCAACAGCGTGAAGGACCGGATCGGGGTGGCGATGATCGACGCCGCCGAGGCCTCCGGCCAGCTCAAGCCGGGCGGCACCATCGTCGAGGCGACCAGTGGCAACACCGGTATCGCGCTGGCCTTCGTCGGGGCGGCCCGGGGTTACCGGGTGATCCTGACGATGCCGGAGACGATGAGCAAGGAGCGCCGGGCCCTGCTGCGCGCCTACGGCGCCGAGCTGGTCCTGACTCCCGGTAGCGAGGGGATGAAGGGCGCCGTCGCCAAGGCCGAGGAGATCGGCGAGAAGGAAGGCGCCGTCCAGGTCAAGCAGTTCGCGAACGCGGCGAACCCGGAGATCCACCGCAAGACCACCGCGGAGGAGATCTGGAAGGACACCGACGGCCAGGTCGCCGCGGTCGTGGCGGGTATCGGTACCGGGGGCACGATCACCGGCGTCGGCCAGGTGCTGAAGCAGAAGAACCCGGACATCAAGATCTTCGCGGTGGAGCCGAAGGCCTCGCCGATCCTGAACGGCGGCGCCCCGGGCCCGCACCCGATCCAGGGCATCGGCGCAAACTTCGTGCCGGAGATCCTGGACACCAAGGTCTACGACGAGGTGCTGGACGCCGAGGTCGACGACGCGGTGGAGTGGGCCCGCCGGGCCGCCAAGGAGGAGGGCCTGCTGGTCGGCATCTCCTCCGGGGCGGCGCTGTGGGCGGCCAACGAGGTCGCGCAGCGTCCGGAGTTCGCCGGCAAGATCATCGTGGTGATCATCCCGTCGTTCGGTGAGCGCTACCTGTCCACCATCTTGTTCAAGGACCTGCTGGACTGATCTGATCAGGCGGACATCCGGCGAGAAGACGTGAACGGTGGCTCCATGAACTGGCTGGCAGTGCTGCGCGAGGACCTGGCCGCGGCCAAGCTGCGGGACCCGGCGGCGAACAGCAGTGCCGAGCTGATCCTGGGCTACCCGGGCCTCCAGGCGATCTGGAGCCACCGCATCGCGCACCGGATGTGGCTGCGGGGCTGGCGGGTCTCCTCCCGCCTGCTCTCACTGTGGACGAGGGTGTTCACCGGGGTGGAGATCCACCCCGGTGCCACCATCGGGCGGCGCTTCTTCATCGACCACGGCACCGGCGTGGTGATCGGGGAGACCGCCGAGGTCGGCGACGACGTGATGCTCTACCAGGACGTCACCCTGGGCGGGCGCAGCCTGGAACCGGTCAAGCGTCACCCCACCCTGCTCGACGGGGTGGTGGTGGGAGCCGGCGCCCGGGTGCTCGGACCCATCACGATTGGGAAGAACGCGCAGGTCGGGGCCAACGCCGTGGTGGTGCGCGACGTCCCCGACGGAGCGGTGGTGGTCGGCGTGCCCGGCGTCGTCAAACAGCCCGGCATCGACATCCAGGATCACTGGGCGGAAGACCCCGCAATCTGGATCTGACCGGCGTCCCTCATCAGAACGACCCACCCACACCCCCTGATCAACCGAGTGGGTCAAGCCGTTCGGGCGGTCTGCCGATACTGAGCACACTCCGGTGTGTGAGGTATCGGCTTCTCGTATTGTAGCGATACGATTACTGAGCGCATTGGTTCGTGACTCGCGCCCTCATCGGCTCGCGGGTTCTCAGGGGACGGGTGACGGAGACGCCTTCATGAGTCAGATGTTCGCGAACGACGCTGCACTGGTCATGCCCGGGAAGGGGGTTCGCCCCATCCGCTGTGTCGGCTGTGCCCGTGACACCCTTCCCCGCCACGACGACGGGGCCCCGCTCTGCCCCCGCTGCTCCGAGGTGCTGGCCTCGGCCGCCCTCGGCCGGATCCCGGTGCCGGAGGCCAGATCCTCCCGCTGGTTCCGCTGGCGAGACGACGACTGAGCCGCCCGAAAAGCCACGGCAACCGAGTGAATCCCTCTCAGCCAGGCGCCCTTCCGGTCGAAAGAATCGTGACAGGGCCGGTGGGGCAGAGGCGGAGGAAAACGTTGCCAAACACCCCCGTGACGCATAACGGGCTCCTGGCCCGCAGCGTCCGTAATCTTCGGGCCTTCCTGCCCGACGCCACCGGTCTGCGCCACGAGGACTGGCAGAACCGGCATCGGCTACTGACCTGGCTCACCGTGCTCTGCGGAGTGGGCCTGGTACCGGTCGCGGCCCTCCGGCACCGGCTCGACGCCGAGTGGGCGGTCTGCACCCTGATCATCGCGGCCATGGTCGCGGTGGCGGTCGAGGTGAAGGTCCCCCGGATCGCGTCCTCCGCGGTGGCCATCGGCCTGACCACCGTCTGCGCCGGCGTGGTGATGGTCTTCGACGGCCTGACCGAAGCGCACTTCACCTTCTTCATCGCGGTCGGCGTGCTCGCCCTGTACCGCGACTGGGTGCCGTTCCTGACCTTCCTGCTGGCCACCTTCGCGCATCACGCCCTGATGGGGTCGTGGATGCCGCACATGACTTATCAGCACAACTCCGCGGTGGCCAACCCCTGGTTCTGGGCGATGATCCACGGCGTGGCGGTGCTGCTCGCGGCCTCCACCCAGGTCGTCGCCTGGCGCCTAACCGAGGCCGAGGAACGCCGGGCCCTGGAGGACCTGAGCCAGGCCGAGGCCCAGTTCACCGCCGCGTTCGAGGAAGCCCCGATCGCGATGACGATGTTCGCGGCCGACGGCACCGTGCTCCGGGTGAACCCGGCCTTCGTCTCCTGGTCGGGGATGCCCGGGCCGCTGCCCCCGCGCTCGCACCTCGACGACCTGCCGATCCAGCCGGTCGGGGACCGGGAGATGCGGGTGCACCGGCAGATCATGACCGGCGAGGCCGACGTGCTCCGGGAAGAACGCACCTACCGCAACTCCGAGGGCCGGCTGATGCAGGTCGAACTGCACGCCAGCGCGCTGCGCGACAACGCCGGCAAGCTCCAGGTGATCGTCTCGCACTACCTCGACGTCACCGAGAAGCACCAGCACCAGGAGGCGCTGCGCAAGCAGGCCCGGGAGGACGCGCTGACCGGGCTGCTCGGCCGCCGCGCCTTCGAGTCCGACCTGAACCTGCTGGTCTCCGAGTACCTGGGCCAGGTCTCGGTGATCTACATCGACGTGGACAAGTTCAAGCACGTCAACGACAGCTACGGGCACAGCGCGGGCGACGAGGTGCTGCGCAGCATCGGATCCCGGCTGCGCGCCGTCGTTCCCGAGGGGGCCGTCCTGGCCCGGCTCGGCGGTGACGAGTTCGCGGTCGCCGTGGTCGGGCAGACCCGCGCCGTGGAGAACCTGGCCCTGACCGTGGCCGGCTGCTTCGAGGAGCCGTTCGTGATTCCCGGCGGCCGGAAGCTCACCGTCACCGCCAGCGTCGGGCTGAGCCTGGCCCACGACGGCCCGGCCGGCTCTTCGTCCGGCGCCTCGGCCTCCTCCGGGGCCGAGGCCACGCTGCAGAGCGCGGACATGGCGATGTACGCGGCCAAGCAGAACGGCCGGGCCCGGGTCCAGCTGTTCGACGACAGCATGCGCGAGGCCAACCAGGCCCGGGTGCTGGCCGAGCGGAACCTGCGGGCGGCCCTGGACGGCGACCTCGCCCGGCAGCTGCCGGTCTGGTTCCAGCCGATCGTGTCGCTGGAGAGCAAGACCGTGATCGGCGCCGAGGCCCTGGTCCGGCTGCGGGCCCCGGACGGCGCCCTGGTCCCGCCCGGCGTCTTCATCCCGCTGGCCGAGGAGACCGGCCTGATCATCCCGCTCGGCGAGCACGTCCTGCGTACGGCCTTGGCCCAGCTGACCACCTGGGGAAACACCCAGGTCTACGTCTCGGTCAACGTCAGCCCGAAACAACTGGCCGAGCCCGGCTTCGTGCCGATGCTGACCGAGGAGCTGACCCGTTCCGGCCTCGAGGACCCCTCCCGCCTGGTCCTCGAGATCACCGAGACCTCGATGCTGGAACGCGGCATGGACCTGCGCGACCGGCTCCTGGCGATCAAGGCCCTCGGCGTCCGCCTCGCCCTGGACGACTTCGGCACCGGCTACTCCTCGCTGACCTGGCTGCAGAACGTGCCCGCGGACATCGTGAAGCTGGACCGCAGCTTCGTCGTCGGCCTTTCGCAGGACCCGGACAAGGCCGCGATCATCGCCGCCGTACTCTGGCTGGCCCACTCCCTGGGCATGACCGTGATCGCTGAGGGCGTCGAGGAGCTCGAGGACGTCGAGGCCCTGGACGAGGCCGGCTGCCCGGCCGCCCAGGGCTGGTACTTCAGCCGCCCGATGGAGGCCCCGGCGATCGCCGAGCTGATGAGAGGCGCGGTCGCCCGGGCGGTGAGTTGAGGTTTTTGTCGGGGGGCGTTGTGTCAGACTGGTCCTCGCGTCCAGAGCTCCGGGTGGGCGTGAGGAGGGCTGGCCGAGTGGCCGATGGCGGTGGTCTTGAAAACCACTGAGGTGTCAAAGCCTCCGGGGGTTCGAATCCCTCGCCCTCCGCAGTGTGAGCAGTGAGAACGGCCCCTGACCTGGGATTATTCGGGTCAGGGGCCGTTCTTCGTATCCGATTCGGAGTCTCGCTCGGTCTCAGTCCGGACCGCTGGATCTCACTGGTTGGGGCAAGGGCGGGGCAAGATCCCAGACCCTTGCCAGGCTGAACAGCCGATTCGGCTCTGTCGCGCCCAGTCTGGGCCGCTGCGCCGCCATCGCTGCGCCCCGTCCGACCTTGCCACCGGAGACGTGAACTATCGAAGTGCGAGCCAGGAGGGACGATGAGCAAACCTTGCCCGATTCCTTATTGTTCGTACCATTTTCGGGTAAGGTCTTCCGGAGAGACAAATCCCCGGTAAAAGGAGCATAAAGGAGGAGGGAGATTATGGACGAGCCATACATCAGTATCCATGCTGAAGAAAACTCGACAGTGGTTATAGGCAAGGCGCCGCACCAGCCAACTCATATGATTCCTGCACCCCTAATCCTAGTGCGCACCATGTTCGCTGCTGCATTTATTGGGATATTTTCAGGTGTGTTCGGGCTCGTAATCATGCTAAAGGCGTATCCTAGCGACTTCATTTCCGTGCAGGGAATGCCCTTCGTTTTCCTAGTTGCTGCCAGTATTTGGTCCCTAGGCTTTGGCTTTTTGTTGGCAATTCGTAGACAGACCTGTATCGCTGAAGCGCTTGCCATGGCGAAGCGCCTTCGGGATCAGATAGCGGGGGGCTACCCGTATCAATATTTAGTCCTAGAAGCCGAAAGCTATCGTGTCGAAATGTATCGGATTGGGGCGCGGCGGGTTGCGGAAGAGTTAGATCATGTTCTACGTTCGGCCGCTGCGCCTACATCCGGGCCAATCACGTTGCCAGTAGGTGAACAGCCTCTGGATCCGCCTCCGACGCCCTCCCAGGCATCATGATGGCTAGGGCGAAGTCTGGTGGTGGTAGCGAGGGAGAGATTAGTCGTGCCAATACGCGGGATAGCAATCGTACAGCCCTGCTGATTGCTGGGACCGTTCTTTTCGGCTCTCTCGTGGGCAATGTGGTTAGCGTCATCACGACATTTAATGGGCATACTCCTCCGAGTAAGTCCTGCTACGAAATATATTCAGGGTATGAAAAAATCCTAAATTCAGGCCCAAGTGGCCGGGAGGCTATACTGCCGGGCGTCGATGAGAAATCAATTTTGACTGGTGACCCAGACGCTCAGTATTGTCATCTGAGTCCGAGTAATTTCTGAGGACAACTGGGCCCCTACCCGTTAAATTTGGGTAGGGGCCAGTTGTTGCCTAATCGCTTGCCCCTACAAAGGATCAGACAAGCGCCCAAGGCGAACCGAGTATCTGAGTTTCGCAGTTTAGCGGATGTTGTCTTCCGAGTTCCCGTTTCCCTTTAGAAACTCGCTTATGCGAATTCTGGCCTTTTCCTCCTCGCCGTCGATGCACTTTGCGTAGACCTTCAGCAGCACGTGCAGGCTGTGCCCGGCCCACTCGGCTACCTGCGTCGGTGGGACTCCGGCGTTGAGCCAGAGGCTCACGCAGGCGTGCCGGAGCTGGTAAGGCACCTTGGCGAGCGGTGAGTCCACCTGGGCCGGTGTAAGCACCTTCTCGCGCGTGCGGCGCCAGATCCGGGTGTAGGTGCTGGTGGAAACCGGTCGGCCGGGGTTGGTCCCGGTCCGGGTGACGAACAGGCGACCGGTGGCCGGCACTTGGTACCGGTCGATGTGCTCGTCTAGGAGCAGCGCCAAGGCGGGCGGTACGGGAACGCGGCGGCTGGTCTGTTTGGCCCGGTGCTTGAGCGCTCGATCCTCGTAGTAGTCCGTACCGTCATTCCAGGCGGCATTCATGCCGACCGTTGCCCCGGTGAGATTCAGCCATCCCCAGCCGGTTTCATCAACAGGGCGGCTGTAGTTCGCCGGTGTGAGGTGTAGTGTTTCCTCCGGGCGAAGCGCCGAGTAGTACATGGCTCCGTAGAACGCCTTGAGATGCGGAGCCAACTCTCCGGACGCCTCGATCAGCTTGCCTGCCGTCACCACGTTCACGACCGTTCGCCGGTCGATCGAGCCGTCCGTCTTAGGGGCTTTCCACGAAACCCGCTCGAACGGGTGCGACGGGATCAGGTTCATCTCCACGGCGTATTTCAAGGCGCCGTAGAATATTCCGCGACGACGATTGATCGTGTTCGCAGCTACTGCGCCGCTACCGTCCAACCGAAGTGCAGCCCGATCAAGAGCTTTCCGAACCAACCCGCTGTCAGAGAGTGCGGTGACGTCGGCGGTGTTCTCGGTTGCCCACTTGATGATGCGGGCAACATCGGCCGGCATCTCCTCCGTATCGCGGCGTCCCTTGTTGAAGGCCCAGCCATATAGCGCGGCCCGCAACTCATCCGGGGCGGGTCGCCCGCGCTCCGATGTCAGCAGCGCGGGCGTAAGGGTGGCAAGGGCATCGGCAATGCTTGCGCGGTGTTTCGCGGCCGAGTGAGGCCATTTGGAGTCGGCGAAGTCCATGGCCAGCGTCAGCCAAGACTGAGCCGATAGCTTCCGTGCCATCGGCTCGGGCAAGCCGGATTCCATATCGAAAGCGACGCCCCGCCGCTCAGCAATGAGCAGTTCGGACCGAAAACTCTCCGCAAGAGCTTTGGTACGGAATGACTTCCCGAACCGCTTACCGCCCACGACCCAACGCGCGGTGTGCGTGTCCCGTTGAACGCCCTTCTGCGTTCGGATCCCCTGTACCCGTACCTCGTAGCTGAGATTCACGCGGCCACCTCCGGTTCCTCGCAGGTCTCAAGCCAGGCGTTCAAATCACGGCGCCGGACACGGAGACTTCCATTGGGGTACTTGATGGTTCGCGGTGCCTTACCCGTCGCCTTCCAGCGAAAGAACGTGGATTTCGGTACTCCGAGCTCGGTCAACACCTCAGCGAGCGTCAGCAGATCGCAGGTGGCCGAGCTGTTCAGAGAACGCGTCATCGGGGCTCCGATCGATCAGGGGATCAGGCGCAGTTCGGGTGCGTGTGGGATCCGTCGTCCCAGGTGAGGAGTTGCCGGCATCGGATGCAGACGGGCAGAGGGGTAGGCGTTTCGCTGTGAGCCGTCCCAGCCGTCCCAGTCGTCCCATCGCTGGTCAGGGGGGGTGCGCCGTTGTCCCGAGCCGTCCCATGGGACGGCTCCAGCCGTCCCAACGATCCGTGCAGCTCGGCCCGAGCGCGTTCCGGCCAGGTCGGCGGCCACAGGGTGGCGGCCTCGATCGTGGGTTCGGGATCGGCCGGGGTTTCGGAGCAGTACCGCGACCAGGCGTCGGTGAACATCTCTCGGGCGTAGCCCTTGGCCTGGACTCCGTTGGCGAACCGGATGGTCTTGGGCCGGATGTCGTACTCGCGCAGCAGTTTCCCGAGCTGCATCGGGGTGATGCAGTCGCCCCGGTTGCCGTAGGCGGCCCAGGGTCCGTCTTCATCGTCGGCCAGGCGCATGATCACGGTGGCCGTTGCCAGCGCGTCATCGGCCTGGAACGCGGCCCGGATATCGATCAGGAGCCGGACCTGAATCGGCTGATCGGTGTTGGCCTCCTTCTCGGCATTCAGCGCCAGGCACGCGGCCCGAGCTCGGTCGGGCCAGTCACCCCCGGCCAGATCCGCAATAGCGATCAGGGATTCCCAGGTGTCGGCGGCCCGGTCCTCGACCGGCATTACAGGCTCGGCATGCTCCAACTCCGGGTGCGACCGGACCCACCGATTCAGCTCTACCGCCAGGCGCCGCAGGGGCGGCCCGTCCCGCTTGGCCCGGTAGGGCGAGACCTTCTCCCCGGGCGCCCGGCGGCGCATCCGGACGACCACGCCCCGGTCCTCGATCGTGTCGGGCATGGTCCCGATCCCAGCCATGCCCGCCATGGCGAACGTGGGAATCTCCTCGACCTGGTGCGCCGCTGCGTCGTACCGCAGCGCCGACCGGCCCCGCCCGTATCCGGCATTCAGAAGGCCTCGCAGATCCTCGTTCGCGCCCTGGGCGTACGGCCCGAAGATCGTGTCTGCCTCGTCGATCAGGATCGTGGGCGCTTCCTCGTCCACGTCCCCGATGGACCGGTAGATCGCGGAGGGAGACGCGTTCACCGTGACCAGCGGTTTCCAGGAGAGCGCTTCGGCGATGTCGAGCAGACGCGACTTCCCGCAGCGCTTTTCGGGTGCCCGGATGACCAGGCGGGTTGCGTGGGTCCAGAACTTGAGGCCGTGGGTGGCAGCGACCCACAACACGAACGCGTCGGCGGCGGCATCGCTGGGAAGGATCACGTAGCGGCCCAGGGCGGCCCGCACGCGGTTCAGAAGGTCAGCGCCCGGACTCTCGGCCGTGGCGTGGCTTTCGGGGTTCACAAGGAGCCTCCAACAGTTGAGCGGATGGTGAGGTGGTCAAGTGGGATCGGGCGAGGGTGCTGGGACGGCTCAACCCGTCCCATGGGACGGCTCGGACTGATCGCGCACCCCCTCTGATCTGCGACGGGACGACTGGGACGGCTGGGACGGCTCTCAGGGGCACCCCTAGCCCTGGCTCGGGCTCCGGGATTCACCGGTGCGCGTCTCCGTGGAGGCGGTGGGCGAAGTTCCAGACGGCTCGGCCGGTGCGGAGACGGCGGCCGTTGCCGCCGCAGCGGGGGCAGATCCGGAACGCTCGGCCACCGAAGAAAGCGGGTCGTTTGCCGGAGCCTTCGCAGCGTCGGCAGTTCTTGAACGGCCAGACCAGGCAAGCAATGATGTAACCGAGGGTGATGGCGGCGAGGGTGAGGATGAGGGAGCTAGCAGGGATCAGGGTGGTCATGGAAATGGCCTCCAGAGCGCTGATCAGGGGGTTTTAGGCAAAGGGGTGCTAGCCGCTAGGCCGCAGGTCGTTCTGGGGATGGGGTGCTAGCGGGGGTGCTAGCGCTAGCAGGCGTGCCCGCTAGCGCTAGCGGCCGTTCCGGGTCTAGTCCCGGGGCTTGGTCTCGCTACGCTTGGTGATTGCGGCGTGGATGTCGGCCTTGACCGGGCCGCGCCGGTTGACGGTCTTGCCGTCGATCCGCCGGCCGATCTGGCCGACCTCGATCCGGTGGGTTTTCAGGGCGGCGGTGAGCTGTTCGGGCTCCCATCCGGCATAGACCTCGGGCCGTAGTTCGCCCAGGGCTGCGATCAGGGTTTCGTTCCATGCCTTGGCCTGGTCGGCGGGCCAGATCGTGATCAGGTCGGCCAGCAGATCGAACGAAGCAACCTCACGCTCGGCCGGGGCGGTCGGCATCGTCCCGGCCTTCTGCCGCAGCACCACGGCCCGTTCCACGATCTTCGCAGCGGTCGGGGAGTCCACGTAGTACGACCGGTAGGCGGCGGGCTTGCCCAGGCCGACCGCGATGCCCCATCCGGCCTCGATCCCGGGCTCGAAGACCGTTGCTCGGTAGCCGTTCTTGTACATGCTCGTTCCGAGAATCATGTCGTTCGCGGTCTGGTCGGCCACCGACAGGCAGAACCGGGTGTTGACGTTCCGGGTGATCCCGGTCGGCAAGCTGTCCTTGTCCGGAATCTGCGTCCCGAGAATCAGGATGATCCCCAGTGCCCGTCCCAGCTTGATGACCTTCTCGGCGAACTCACCGGCTTCCTTCCCGAATTGCTTGTGCAGGAAAAGGTTCTGAACCTCGTCCACGAAGCAGACCAGTGGGTGAAGGCCCGACCCCTTCAACGACGCAAGCTCGGGAGTGACCTTGTTTTCCGGGCACCGGCCCTGGGCGGCGTAGAAGTCGATCCGCTTGCTGCGGCGTTCGCACTCGTCGAACAGCCAGGCGAAGAACGCCGCGCACCGGGCGATGGTCTCGTCATCGAAGCCGTTGCCGTACTCGGTCATTACCGGAGCAAGGGCCTTGAAGTCACCAACGCCTTTCAGCTCGTAACCTCTGATCTCGGCCCGGGGGTCCAGGGCAGCAGCCAGGATCAGCAACCGCAGCGCGAACGTCTTCCCGGAACCGGGTTGCCCGCCGAACAGCCAGTTGCGGGACATGAGTTCCGCGCACAACGGGCGTAGCCGGGGGTCGGTGGCGAAGTCGAACGGCCGGAACACGTCCACCTTGCCGCCTCGGGTGTTGCCGTCCTTGATCAGTGACCACACCGGCTGAGCCATCGCCGATGCCGGTTCGTGCCCCACCCACAGGGCCAGGCGCCCGGGGTGCGCCCGGTTCGCAGGCTCCGGCCACACCTGATCCAGCGGCAACCGCAGCGCCGACGCCAAGCGGCCCCGACGGGCGATGACCTCGGACGCCTCAACCCCGTAGGGAAGATCCACGATCGCCAGGTGCCCCGGCCCGTCGCGGTGGATCTCGGTCGGGAAGCTGATCGCGTTCGGATCCTTGCTCACGGCCGAGTTGATCCCGGCCAGACCGAGAGACATCAGGCCCCGCCGGACGAGTTCGGCGGTGAGCTTGCGGTACGTCTTGCCCTGCATCACCCGGTCGGTGATTCGGGCATCGGCCGGCAGTCCGGCCCGAGCCAGCAACGGCACCGCGACCAGCACCGTCACGACCTGGTAGAGCATGGGAATGACGCCCAGGACCATCAGCAGCACGACCAGCGCGGTTGCCAGCAGCGTCGGGCCGGTGACCCACCAACGCCACACCGACTGCCGCTGACGCGCCCGGTCCAACTTCAACCATGTGTCGGCGTCACCAGCGTTCGCGGCGTGCTGACGCAGGACCCAGTTCCCCTCCTCCGCCATCGCCCACTTGATCAGCCGGGCCAGCGACCGGGCCGCCCCGATCGGCGCATAGAACGCAGCCTTCGCCGCGTACTTCGGTGTCCGGGTGACCTGGTAGGCGGCTACGTATCCGCCGTACCGGAACGCCCACCGGGCCGACAGGTAGAGCGCCGAGCGGGAGCGTGCCCACTCCGGGACGATGGCCCGGACCGGCTGACCGTTCCTGCCGAGCAACCGAGCCGGGATGTCGTCCACCGGGTCAACCGGGGCGCCCAGGGCGTCACGGTCGATCAGCAGCGACTCGTGATCGCTGTCCGGGCCATCGTCCGCATCCGTGTCCGGGTCACTGTCCGGGTCGTTGTCCTCTCCGGTGTCCGGGTCGGTGTCCGGTCGGGCCGTGCGGATGCGGGCGGCGGCCAGGTCGAACACCTCCGCGTCCGGAGCCTCGTTCACCTGGTCGGTCTGGTCCTGGTCGTCGTTGTGCTGCTCGTTGGGGGTGCCGTACTCGGGGGCGGTACTCATTCCGTGGTTCCCCTTTCCAGGGATTGCGCAACGGTTCCCGGGGGCGGCGGCCCGCCCCGAACGGGGCAGAGCGGGCCGCATCGTGCGATTCGGTGTGGCTTAGGCGGCCAGGTCGCCGGACTCGACCGTCCCGGCGGGAGCGGCCTCGATCGGGGCGGCCGGGGTGGCGGTGAAGTACCGGCGGGCGGTTCGCTCGGTCACCCCGACCCGTTCGGCGATCCGGGCGACCGTCCAGTCCGGGTGCTTCTCCCGAAGTGCCCGGGCCTTCTCGGCGTTGCTGCGGCCTGCGGCCCGGCCCGTCGTCCGGTTCGTGCTGCGTGCCTGGTCAACCGGTGCCGGCCGAATCGGCGTAGCCGTCTCGGGAGCGTCGTCGGGGTGGCTGTCCCGCAGCGCGTTCACGATCACGCCGTGCTCGGTCCAGGCTTCGGCGTGTCGGGCCGCAGCGTTCAACTCGTCCATACGGTCCTGGTAGGCCCGGTGCGCCGAGTCGTTCGTCTCCGGCTCGGCCGTGTCATCGGCCGGGCTGTCGGCGACCAGGTGAGCTAGGGCGGCTCCCATCCCGAGCACGGCCACGGGCAGACAGGCGACCAGGGCCGTGATCTGCCAGGGCGCCCGCTCAACACCTGCGGCGGCCATCAGGTGATAGGCGACCTGACCGGCCGCGCCCAGGATCAGCGACCCGATAGCCGAGACCCGGGCGAACCGTCGCGCCCGGTCGCTCACCTGCTCGGCCAACCACACGTGCAGCGCGTAGGCGGCATAGGTCTCGACGCCGATCGGGAGGGTGATCGCGGTGTCGATCCGGGCGCTGTCCCAGATCCCCGGGAGCGGGGACACCGGACCGAACCCGGTCAGCCGTCC
Organism: Kineosporia aurantiaca JCM 3230; assembly: GCA_000719025.1. Taxonomy (GTDB): domain Bacteria; phylum Actinomycetota; class Actinomycetes; order Actinomycetales; family Kineosporiaceae; genus Kineosporia; species Kineosporia aurantiaca. Next base: position 120,239 of record JODP01000003.1, on the reverse strand, counting down.
TAGCTCGACCCACCCGGACCAGATCGCCACGAACGCGGGCAGGGCCAGCAGCAGCACCGGCCACGCCCGCCGCGACTTCGGCGCCCGGGCCTCGGTGGTGGTATTCGTCGTGTCCACGCTCAGCGCTCCTTCTCGATGTGGGTGGTCAGGTGGGCGCTCACCCGGCGGGCGGCCTCGAATTGCTCCCGAGCGCCTTCCAATCGGGCCGCAGCCCGCAACAAGGCCGTGTCCATCGCTTCCAGCTCGGCCGGCAGATCCACGCCCGGCCCGGCGGGGTGGTCCTGGTCGTGACCGATGCGCCCGGCGTCGGTGGCGGCGTGAAGCCAGCGCATCGCCTGCGTGATTGCCTGGTGCATCCGGTAGACCGTGGCGTCCAGATGGCCGATCACGGCGTCCACCTCGGAGGCGACCTGGTAGCCGTCCGGGTGGATCGTGGCGTGGTTCAGGCCCCGAACAGCTTCGGCGGCCTGGTCGCCCCATTCCTCCGGGAGCAAGTGCTTACGGGTCGCCATCAGCAGGACACCCCCGTGTCGTAAGCCAGCAGAAGGCCGTCCGGGCGGCCGGTGTCGATCCCCTGCTGAATCCGGCCGTTCAAGCACTGCGACTCGACCACCCGCGAAACCGGGGCAACCGGCTCGGCGTCAAAGTGCCCACCCAGAAACAGCACTCCGGCCGTGACCGGAGGCGCCGCGACCAGGGCGACCAGGTAGCCGATCCCCACCCGGCGAGCCAGGGCCGCGCCCCGCGACCGGGAGACGACCGTGACTCTGGCGGGGGCCAGGCGCTCAGCCTGGGCCGCGCTCACGCCACACCGTCCAAGGGGCCGCCCAGGTTGAAGGCGTCCCGCGTCCGCTTCGACAGTCGGGCCTCAGCCAGCCGGAGCCGTGCCCAGTCCAGCTCCGAAACATTCTGCCCGTGAAGGGCAATCACGGCCTCAGCGTCGGTGACGGCCATCTCGGCCTCGATCAGCGGCCACTCGGCCTCGATCGCCTTGAGTTCGCGCCGGGTCGGACCCGGCGGCCAGTGCTCACTCATTCGAACCTCCACCCGTTCGTCCGCTTGGCTGTAATGGCTAGCCAAGCCGTCACAGCTAGATATTGGGCGGGTGCGGTGGGGGTGTCAAGCACTTGGGCCAGATTGGCTAGCCATTTCCTGGAAGCGCTGGTAGAACGGCAGCATGAGCCCAGATCTGCCCGCATACCGCCGGATCGCCGACGACCTACGGGTCCGGATCCAGTCGGGGGAGTTCCCTCCGGGGAGCACCATCCCGACCCAGCAAGAGCTCACTGACCAGTACAAAGTCGCTCGGATGACCGCCCGCCAGGCACTGGCCGAGCTCGTGAATCAGGGCCTGGTCGTCAGCCAGCAGGGCAAGGGAACGACCGTCCGCGACGTGCGGCACATGGTCTACCGGCCCCAGGCCGAGTTCGAGCCGCGCATCAGTGCCGAGATGGACCGGTTCATGGCTCAGCTCTCCCAGGACGGCCGCAAGCCGTCCCAGTCCATCGATGTGGCCGTGGAATCGGCCGGCCCCATCGTCGCCGCACGCCTGGGCCTGGACATCGGCGACCCCGTGGCCGTGCGCAAGCGCGTCCGGTCACTCGACGGAGAGCCGTTCAACATCAATGACACCTACTACGACTTCAAGCTAGCCGGGGACACGGCGATCATGAACCCTGCCGACATCCCCCAGGGCAGCAACTTCGTCATGGAATCCAAGGGCCTGGTAGAAGTCCGAGCCATTGACGAGATCTACATCAGAATGCCCAACTCCGAGGAAGTTTCACGGCTCAACCTTGGGGCCGGCACTCCCGTCGCCATGCACGTCGCCACCGGCTACACCGCCGACGACCGGCCCGTCCGCTGCGACATCTTCATCATCCCGGGCGACCGCCACGTGATCCTTTTCGAGCGCATCCACAACCGCCAGGACGCCCCGGCGGCCACGTCATGAGCGAGGCACTACCGCTCCGGCTCGCCACGATGGACGACCTGGGCGCCGTCGTGGACCTGTGGAACGAAGCATCCAAGTGGCTCGGCGCCAACGGACAGACCCAATGGCAATACCCGGTACGGGTGGACGCCATCACTGACCGGATCCAGGCCCAACGGCTCTGGATTATGTATGACGAAACCGGCCCGGTTGCCACGGTCACCGTGGACGAGAACGCTGACCCGAACATCTGGCTACCGTCCGACCGGCCAGAAGCAGCGCTCTACATTCACCGCTTGGTCGTCGCCCGCAGACGCGCGAGGGAGCGGCTCGGCGCGCGCATCCTCGACTGGTCGGCCGACCAGGCTCGTCAGGCCGGCAAAGGATTCCTTCGCCTCGATGCGTGGACCACGAACAAAGGGCTCCATCACTTCTACTTACGGCATGGCTTCCGCCTAGTACGCGTCGTTGAAGATGAAGGAATCATGTCAGGAGCACTATTCGAGCGCCCTATCTGATCAGCCACTTAAAATCTAATCTGGGCAGTAATCAACTATGGGGGCGACATGGCTCGACTGGAACCACGCGAAGCCGACTCGGCAGCTTTGGCCCTGCTGGGCCAAGGACGTTGCTACTGGCCAGATTGCGACGTCAAGATTTACTCCCCCGTGGACGGGCGATGGGTCACTAACTGCGAACGGGCGCACATAGAAGCTGCCGAGGAAAATGGGCCACGTTGGAACAGTGCATTGGATGACGAGGCAAGGCGGGACCCAGACAATCTATTGTGGTTGTGCGTCAAGCACCATAAAACTATAGACAGGAATCCTAAAAAATACACTGTAAAGGTACTCAAAGAATGGAAAGTGCGGCGTCTTCGTGACGTTCCTGCGCAGCGGTTGGCTGAAAAATTCTCTGAAGAAGAACTGGAGCAAATGATCGACCAGGCCATTGAGCGAATGGTGATCGGTCTCCGCGAAATCAACTTTCCGAGTAGCGAATCAATCCAAATGTTGGTAACCGCTAGCGAAAACATGCCGACTGAGGCGATGACTGAACTTCTGGTCGAAGCTGGCTACCGGATGCCTAGTGAAGAAATTGCCACAACACTTTATCTTAGTAGTGAAAGAATGCCCGAGGAAGGCCTTTCAAGCATGCTAATGGACGCAGCAGAAAAGATGCCATCCGAAGAAACTGCCCACATGTTACTTGAAGCGGCCGAAAAATTGGCAAGTGAAGAATGGCAGTTCGTGCTAAGCGAAAGCGTACAGAAGCTCGAAAAGGCTTTGGACCGTGCCGAACGAGTGAAGTTTGTCGAAACTTCACCCCGGATCATAACGCCTCCGAAAAACATGAACCTCCGTTCATCCGAAACCTCTCATAGTGAGCTTGAAAACCCGTGGGCTTGGTTCGCTGGAGGCGCGATCACAGTGGCAGTCGCTACCATCGCTCTGTCGATCCTCATTGCTTACCTGGTCAACCGCTAATCCGATGGTCGTCAGGAGTGCATAAGTTACGGGCTCGGTGAGCAAGAGCAACTACCGCCGTTGCCCAGCGGAGCTGTAGGCCGAAGTGGTTTGGAACGCTCCGTAGGACTGGCGGGCGACCTTGCCGTCAGCGCTTCATTTCCTCGACTTCATCCGCTAAAGAGTGCTTATACTCCGTACAGTAATCTTCCACGTTTATGGCGCCAAAGGCGGCCTCTGTGAATACTAGGTCCCCCATTGGCACCCGCAAAACGGTTTGCTTGCACATATCTACTACCGTATAAACCTCGTCGTTAGTCGCCAGCAAAACATACGGGATCTCTTTTCCGGTAAACAGTGGGCTTGACTCTGGCGAAGTAACCAGTGTCCCCCAGGAAATCCGGAGCCCTAAAAAGAAGTTTTGAACGGGATATACGCCTTTTGCCCTAACCGATCTTGCAGCGTCCTCACCGAATGAAGATCCGGCTAGTACGCCGTTAAAGGCGCATAATGCGATGAGAATTGCGATCAGGGCAGACCTTGGGAATCCGCTGAGCAGCCAGGCCGAAAAAGCTATACCTAAACTAAAAAGGGCCGCTTCGCCAAAGGTTACATGCCAGGCAATCCAGGCGGGGACAAAAATCAGAGGAACCAAAAGAATAAAAAATAACCGGCTCGCGACTCGTGTGGTGCTAACAACTTGGGCGGCTAATGCGGCGGGCATATGGAACACCCGGGCTAGCAACTTTGGCGAATGTCCGGAAGTCTGCTGATAGACCCACCCGGTGGCATAAACGCTGAACATAGAGGCCAGTATGACGATGGCTAGGAGCACCGTCCCCGCTGTTAACGCTATCCCGATCCCGAGACGCAGTGACGCTGTTACTTGATCACCGCCAGCCTGCTCAACGGTCATGTCAAGGCCCCCATAGAAGGCATCCCAATATGAGTAGGCAGTCAAATACAGGGCCAGGCTTAGGCCCGAGATAGCTGTCAACCCTTCCAGGAATGGTCTTCTTTCTTGGCTGGAATCAGGTATTTGGCCCGACTCGTTTACCGTCATGTCCTTATACAGACAGACGGCAGAGTCCAAGTCAATCATTTGGTCGGGCCATGTGGGTAAGCGCGAACATCGGAACCGGGCATAGCAATCCAGCAAGAACCCATGCAAGCGCACTGCTGCCCCGGCCAGCGGAGGGACCCGGACCGGGGCAGCAGCGGCCCCGGCTGTGTTTTCCGTGCGACTCGTCAGCCGCACCACACCGGGCGCTTGGTGGGCACCGCCCCAACCAGGACTCTTGCATCCCCGTCTCCGGTGGAGCGGTGCCGAGATCAAGCATACGGCAGATCATCCACAGAGTGGAGAGTTTGCCGAATCCGAGGATGGTCGATCCGTTCACTGGATCGGCGGTACGCTCCGACGGCAGTCTCTCCCTACGGTTCGGTAGGTGGCTGACCTGCAAAGCGTGATCGCGGCGAACGTCCGCAGCGAGCGTGCTCGGCTCAAGCTGACGCAACGCCAGCTCGGCGAGCGCCTGGGCGTCTCCGGCGACACGGTGTCCGACATCGAGTCGGGCCAGCGGACGACCACGGCCAACGACATCCCGCGCTTCTGCGAGGCCCTGGGCATCACGATCGCCGAACTGTTCGCCCGTGCCGAGCCGGCCGATCTGCGCACGATGGGTCTGTGAGTTTCGGGTCCCGGGGCAGGGCTGGGGCACGGCCCGCGCTGGATCCGGCGAACGTGCTGGTCAGGCCATTCTGAACGGTCCTCTTGAAAACCACTGAGGTGTCAAAGCCTCCGGGGGTTCGAATCCCTCGCCCTCCGCGCTAGGAGCACGTGAGAACGGCCTCTGACCAGGCTTGATGCCGGTCAGAGGCCGTTGCTGCGATCCCACCGCCCCTTGGCCAGCGAGTGAGCCCGGCCGATCAGCTCCTGCAGCTCGGCCTCGGTGTTGGGGCCCGGGTTCTTCACCGCCAGCCACCCCAGTGAGCCGTAGGTGGGGTGGGCGAGGAGCACGTCGTCGGTGGCGCTGAGTGGCTCCAGAGCGCCGGCCGGGGCCTTCGGGTTGCGTCCGATCCGGGCCGCGAACTCGTCCTTGCCGGTGCTCAGGTTCACCCGGAACGATCCCTCCGCGTCCAGGCCGGAGGGGAGCTCGTCGGGGTAGTCCTTGGTCACGATGGTGGCGAAGGGCTGGGTCGGGGGGATCTGTCCGTCCGGGGCGTAGTAGAAAAAGACGTCGCCCCAGGCGATCTCGGGTGAGCCGTCGCCCTCGGCGGGGCGCTGTACCACCACGTCGCCCAGTGACTCGATGAAGGTGATGATCTCGTCAACCGTCATCGAGCCAGCCTAGGCGGGTTGGGGTCAGACGACGTCTGCGGGGACCGGAATGGAGGCCGCCACCAGTCGGGACACCGCCTCGGCGGGAGCCGGTCGGCCGAAGTGGTAGCCCTGGGCCATGGTGCAGCCGAGCCGGCGCAGCGCGAGCAGCTGGGCGTGTTCCTCGATGCCCTCGGCGATGGTCTCCAGTTCCAGGGTGTTGCCGAGCTGGACGATGCTCTGGACCAGGCTGTCCTCGGCGTCCGCGCCGGAGAGGCGCTCCACGAAGGAGCGGTCGATCTTCAGGATGTCCACCGGGAAGCGGTGCAGGTAGCTCAGGGAGGAGTAGCCGGTGCCGAAGTCGTCGATGGCGATCCGCACGCCCATGTCCTTGAGCGCCTGAAGGGTTCGCAGGGTGCTCTCGAAGTCGTTCATCAGCACGCTCTCGGTCATTTCGAGGACGAGATGATTGGCGGCGAGGCCGCTTTCGTGCAGGGCCAGGCGCACCTCGTCGGCGAAGTCGCGGCGCTGGAGCTGCTTGCCGGAGACGTTGACGCCGATGCTGAGCGGCATGGTGGGGGACATCCGGGCCCATTCCTGGCCCTGGAAGCAGGCTTCGCGCAGGACGAATCGGCCGAGGTCGTGGATCAGGCCGGTCTGCTCGGCGAGCGGGATGAAGACGTCGGGCACGACCATGCCGCGTTCCGGGTGCGGCCAGCGGACCAGGGCCTCGACCCCGACCAGCTCGCCGGAGTCGAGCCCGTAGGTGGGCTGGTAGTGCACCTGGAGCTGGCGGTCGGCGATGGCCTTGCGGAGTTCGGCCTCCAAAGCGAGTCGTTCCACCAGGGTGCTGTGCATGCTCGGGTCGTAGAACGCGGGCTCGCCGTCCTGGCGTTCCTTGGCCCGGTACATGGCCAGGTCGGCGTTGCGGATCAGCTGGTCGGCATTCACCGTGCCGACCTCGGCGCTGGCGATCCCGATGCTGGCCCGGATGAACAGTTCCCGCTCGTCGATGATGACGGCCGGGTCCAGCGCCTCGCGGATCCGGGCGGCCGCACCGACGAACTCCTCGCCGGCCGTCGCGCCTTCCACCAGGATGGCGAACTCGTCCCCGCCGAGCCGGGCGATCGTGTCCCCGGGGCGCAGGCTGGCGGTCAGCCGGCGGGCGACGTCCACCAGTAGCGCGTCCCCGGTGGCGTGGCCGAGGCTGTCGTTGACCTCCTTGAAGCCGTCCAGGTCGAGGAACAGCACGCCGACGTTCTCGACCCCGGTGGTGCGGCGCCGCATCGCGTGCCGCACCCGGTCCAGGAACAGCGCCCGGTTGGCCAGGCCGGTCAGCGAGTCGTGGAAGGCCTGGTGGACGAGTTCGTCCTCGAGCTGGCGGCGTTCGCTGATGTCCCGGGCGTTCAGCACGATCGCCTGCACCGCGGGATCGTCGAGCAGGTTCGTCAGGGTGTTCTCGGTGGTGACCCGGCGTCCGTCCGGCATGATCGCCACGACCTCGAGCGTGGTCGTGGCCAGCGGCTCGGCGGCGACCGAGGTCAGGGCCTCGTTCAGGAGCCGGCGGGACGCGTCGTCCAGGTACGCCTGGACCTGCGCGCCGATCAGTGAGGACGCCGGGATGCCGAACACCCGGTTCATCGACTCGCTGACGTAGAGCATCCGCCCCTGGGGATCGACCAGGAAGACCACGTCGGAGCTGTTCTCCACCAGCGCCCGGAAGCGCTGGTGGCTGGCCTCGAGCTCCTGGGTGCGCTCCCCCACCCGGTGCTCCAGTCCTCGGGTCAGGGCGTCGTTCTCCCGCATGGTGAAGAGCTGACGCAGGACCATGAGGAGGATCAGGGCCGAGCGGATCCAGCGGGTCACGCCGTCGCTGAAGCCGGTGAACTGCGGAATGATGACGGACGCGACGGTGGCGGCCACGATGAACAGATACGGCAGCAGCAGGCCGATCTGGCGGGGAAGGGCGTCGTTGGGCGGCGCCTGCGCGCCTGGGCTGGGCAGGAGCGCCGCGACCAGAAGCAGGGTCCAGCCGATCAACCAGCCCGCGTCGATCGAATGACCGGTCAGGTACCGGCCCTCGAAGTTCAGGTAGGTGTAGGCCGAGTCGGCCACGGCGAAGGCGAGCACGGCCAGGACGATCGGCTCGACCGGCAGTACTGCCCGGAGCCCTTGACCACGGGTTCGCAGCACCACGTAGATGGCCAGCGTGATGATGACGGTGTCGGCAATCGGGTAGGAGAGCAGCACGATCCGATTGGGCACGCTGGTCGAGTTGGCGTGCACCACTGGCCCGATCACTGCGACCCAGCCGACCAAGAGCACCGCCGCGCTGATCATCAGCCCGTCGACCAGCGCCCGGGCTCGCGCCACCACGTTGGGCTCGGGGACCGCCAGGAGCAGCAGACCGGCTGCGAAGAGCGGTCCGACCAGTTCATAGCCGAAATCGTCAAGGCCCCGGGACGGCACGTCGTGCCCCACGACGTACGTGTATCCGGACTCCAGAAAGGATCCGAACGTCCAGCTCAAGGCGGCCGCGGAGAAGAGGAACCAGGTGGTGCGGGCCCGGCCTGACTCCTTGGTCCGCAGGGCCCGGACGATGCCGGCCACCCCGGCCAGGAAGGCCGATCCGGTCAGCGTGACGGCCGAGAGCCGGGACTGGGTCTCGGGAGAGCCCGGCTGGATCACGAACGCCGCGGTCACGACCACGCAGCCGATCACGGCCAGGGCGACCAGCGCGGTACGCGGGCGGAGCCGGATCGAGGTCATGTCCACGCAGTCGGCCGTTACTGTGCGTTGTTAATGGTCCGATGGAGTCTCTTCCTCCGATCGCCGTGGGTTCATCGGGCGGTAACCAGGTCCGCCGATGGGGTGAATCCGACCGGGCAACCCTCAGGAAATCCGCCCGGAAACCGAAAGTCCCGCAGTGACCGGCGAAGGGGTTGGCGTATCCGTACCGCCCGGGCTCGGGGACCTGCCGGTTCAGTGGCCCGCCCGGCTGCATCCGGAGCGGCTGGCCGGCCTGGCGTTCCAAACCCCCTACCGGGCGGGCGACGTCACCGTGGTCGCGGACCGGCTGATCGAGTTCAACGACGCCCTGCGCGGGATCGACCCGTACTACGCGGTGACCGCGAACCCGGCGCCCGAGGTGATCAGCACGCTGGCCGGGCTCGGCGCGGGTTTCCAGGCCGGGTCGTTGGCCGAGCTGAATCTGCTGACCGAGCAGGGCGTCGAGGGAACCCGGGTGCTGCTCGGCAATCCTGTGATGCCTGGTCCGCAGCTGCGGGCGGCCGCCGAACGGCAGGTCTGGCGGATGGCGTTCGACTCCGAGGCCGAATTGCTGCGGATCGCCGAGAACGCCCCCGGATCCTGCGTCTGTCTCCGGTTGAGCGTCGCGGCGAAGCCGGACGGCCGCCCGCTCGGAGCCCAGCCCGCCGAGGCCCGGCCGCTGATGGCCCGGGCCCGGGATCTCGGCCTGGTTCCCTACGGTCTGGCGTTTCATTTGGGGACGCAGCAGGCGTTCCCCTCTGCGTGGCGGCCGGCCCTCGGCCTGACCGGCCAGGTGATGTCGGAACTCCTCGAGGACGGGGTGGGCCTGGCCCTGCTGGACCTGGGCGGCGGCTTCCCCACCCGCTACGAGCAGGACCCCACCGAGGCCCCGGAGCTGGCGCCGATTGCCGAATTCGGCCGGGAACTGCGCAAAGCGGTGGACGAGCTGCTTCCTTACCGCCCGGACAGCCTGGTCTGCGAGCCGGGCCGGTTCCTGGTCGCCGAGAGCTCGGTACTGGTGACCACGGTGCTCGACCGCTCGCGACGGGACGGCACGGACTGGCTGACCCTGGACGCCGGAGTGCACCAGGGCCTGGCCGGCGGACAGCGTTTCCCGGTCACCACCTCGCTGCGGGACGGCCCGGGAAGCCTTCCGCGGCCGTTCAGCCTGGCCGGGCCCACCTGCGACGCGGGCGACGTAATCGCTCGCGACGTAACCCTTCCCAGCGGAATACAGCCCGGCGACCTGGTGATGTTCGGTAGTACCGGCGCCTACTCCCAGGCCGCCGGGTACAACGGATTCGCCCCTCCGAAGACCCTTTTCGTCTGACCGCTCACTGGTTGCGCCAGTCGGTCAGGGAGGTCAGCATGAATCCGGCTCCGCCCGGGTCGGCGACCCCGGCGAGGCGGCCGAAGGGCGTGTCCTCCGGCTGCATGTTGACCACGCCGCCGTGCTTCTCGATGGCCGCCACGGTCGCGTCGACGTCTTCGCACCCGACGTAGAAGTGCCAGTTGGCCGGGACGCCCGGCGGCAGGAACGTGGCGTCCATGATGCCGGCCCGCTGCTCGCCGTCGGCGATCTGGATGGTGTACCGGAAATCGTCACTGTCTCCGGTCACCTCCGTGTCCCAGGCGAAGACGCTCTTGTAGAAGTCGACCGCGGCCGGGTAGTCGGTGGCGTGCATCTCGACCCAGGCCGGCGCTCCGTCCTCGTTCCAGATCTGGGTGCCGTGGTGATCTTTCGGCTGCCAGACCCCGACGAACGCGCCGGACGGGTCCTGGGCGATCGCCATCCGACCCGCGTCCCCGACGTCCATCGCGTCCATCACGACGGTGCCGCCGGCGTCCTTGATCTTCCCCGTAGTGCCGGCCACATCGTCACTCTGCAGGTAGATCGTCCACGCGTCCGGCGTCCCCTCCTGCTGCTTGCGACCCAGCCCGGCAACGTCCTTGCCCTGGTGCTGGAACATCACGTAGTCGCCGTACTCCGGCCCGGACACCGTGGAGGTCCAGCCGAACACTCCGATGTAGAAGTCCCGCATCCGCTCGGGATCGGAACTGCTGAGGTCGAACCAGATCGGGGCACCGGCGGGAGCGGTCTCGCGGAAGGGCATGGCGATTCTCCTCGAACGATCTTCATCGGCGCCGCCACAGCGTAGTGTGATCGGTCGCTCACGGTGGGACGTACGAAAGTTCTGACCGTCGCGCCCGGGGAAACTCATCGGTGGGTTTGACGGTCCGGCGGCGGTTGTGGGTCGATGGGCCGGTGGAGCGGATCTGGCTGGATGTGCCGTTCGAGGAGAAGGACCGGGCCAAGGCGGCCGGAGCGCGCTGGGACAGCGCGGCCAGGTGCTGGTACGCGCCCCGGGCGGGGATGAAGGATCTGGAGCAATGGACGGCCGCGGCGCCGCTGCCGGACCTGTTGCCCGGGGAGGACCGCACCTTGGGCGCCGGTCTGTTCGTCGACATGGTCCCCTCCACCTGCTGGTTCACGAACGTCCGCTCCTGCGTGACGCCTCGCGACTGGGAGCGGATCCGCCGCATGGTGACCGCCCGCGCCGGCCAGCGTTGCGAGACCTGCGGCGCCCCGGAGGACCGGACCCGCCGTCGCTGGCTCGAGGTGCACGAGCGCTGGACGTACGACGACAAGACCCGGATCCAGCGGCTGGGCCGGCTCATCTGCCTGTGCACCGACTGCCACACGGCCACGCATTACGGGCTGGCCGGGATCCGGGGCAAGGCGGGGGCGGCCCGCTCGCACCTGCAGAAGGTGATGGGGCTGAGCGCGAGCGACGTGAGCATCCTGATCGAGGTCGCCACCGAGACCTACTACCGGCGTTCGAGTCACGCCTGGGAGCTGGACCTTTCGATGCTCACGGAGACCGGCGTGACCGTGACCCCGCCGCCCAGTGCCGAGGAGCGGCCGGGGGCGGCGCGGGAGGGGCTGTACCGGGAGTCGCGCAAGCGCTGGTAGCGACTCGTTCGTTCGGGTGAACCCGGTCTCACCCGCCCGGGCTGTGGAGAACAACCCTCGCCTCTGCAGCATGATGTGCCCGTGCCCATGTCTGTCTACCGGACCATCGCCGACGAGATCGCGGCACGCATCATCTCCGGCCATTACGGTCCCGGCACCCTGCTGCCCAGTCCGGGCGATCTCGAGCACCAGGGGTATCCCCTCGGCGCGGCCCGGGACGCCCTGCGCTGGCTGGTCCGGCACGGCTGGGCCGAGATCCGCCCGGGCACCGGCTATCACGTCACCGAGCATCCGCCGGAGGACGAGAGCTGGGACCGGCTGCAGGAGCAGGTCGACGCGCACCTGAAGCGCCGCTCCGGCTGAAAGGGCGTCTAGGAGGACGGAACCAGCGACAGGCCGCGCCATTCCGATCGCCACCGGTCGAAGTGGTCCACAGTCATCGGCTTGGCCAGCACGTAGCCCTGCGCGGTGTCACAGCCGAAGGCCGCCAGCCGGACCAGGGCCTCGGGGGTTTCGACGCCTTCGGCGACGGTGGTCAGGCCCAGGTTGCGGCCGAGTTCGATGACGCTGCGGACGATCAGTTCCTCGCCCTCGTCCTGCTCCATCGCCTGGACGAACGAGCGGTCCACCTTGAGCTCGCTGATCGGCAGGCTGCGCAGCTGCTTGATGCTGGTGTAGCCGGCGCCGAAGTCGTCGATGGAGATCGCAATGCCCTGTCCGGCCAGGCGTTCCAGGACCTGCTGGGCCCGGACCGGGTCGGCCATCAGGGCACTTTCGGTCACTTCGAGCAGGAGCTGGGAGGGGTCCACCCGGTGCTTCTGCAGCAGGGCGCGGACATCCTGGTCGAACTCCTCGTCGTGCAGGTTGCGGGCCGAGGTGTTCACCGCGATGCGCAGCGGGGTCCCGGCGTCGGCCCAGGCGCGGGACTGGGTCAGGGCGAGGTCGAGGACGTGCCGGGTGAGAGCGCCGATCAGGCCGGTGTTCTCGGCCAGGGGGATGAAGTCGTCCGGGGGGATCAGGCCGCGCTCGGGGTGCTGCCAGCGCAGCAGGGCCTCGGCCGAGCCCAGGGCGCCGTCCTTCAGCGAGATCTTCGGCTGGTAGACCAGGTAGAGCTCGTCGTTGTTCAGGGCCCGGCGCAGGTCACCGAGCAACGCCAGGCGCTCCAGCGTGTTCACGTCGTCGCGCGGGTCGTAGCCGGTCACTCCGGTGCTGCGGCCCTTGGCCACGTACATGGCCACCTCGGCCCGCTGGAGCAGGGCGGAGGCGGTGTCCTCGGGGCAGGCTTCGGAGATCGCGGCGCCGATGCTGGCCTCAACGTCCAGCTCCACGCCCTCCACGACGAACGACTCCTCCAGCCCGTCGTGCAGCTTCCAGGCCACCGCGCAGGCCGCGTTCAGATCGCTGACCTGGGGCAGTAGTACGGCGAACTCGTCACCGCCAAGGCGCGCCACGGTGTCCACGTCGCGCAGCGCCGCCTTCAGCGTCCGGCCGACCTGGACCAGCAGTTCGTCGCCGTAGTGGTGGCCCAGGGTGTCGTTGATCTCCTTGAACCGGTCCAGGTCGATGATCAGCAGGCCGATCCGGCCGCCGTGCCGGCCGCCGTCGCGCAGCGCCTGCTGGATCCGGTCGAGCAGCAGGGAACGATTGGGCAGCCCGGTCAGGTCGTCGTGCAGGGCGCGGCGCTGGATCTCGTTCTGCAGGTTGCGTTGCTGGGTGATGTCGTGCGCGGTGAGCAGCACCCCGCCCAGGTCGGGTTCATCGGTGTGATCGCGGAAGGACACCTCGTAGGTGCGCCAGGTGCCCTCGGCGTCGGTCGTCCCGGTCTGGTTCCCGGGGGCCCGCAGGCGCAGTTCCATCCGCAGCACCCCGGGCCCCGGACGCACGTTCAGCAGGCTGGTGAGTAGCAGCCCGCGATCGGCCGGATGGGTGCGCTGGAGGAACGCGTCGGTGCCGTTCTCCATCACCTCGGCCGGGCCGATCTCCAGCACCCGCTCGGTGGCCGGGCTCAGATAGGTCATCAGCCCGTCCCGGCGCAGCACCGCGATCAGCGAGGTGGACTGCTGGGCGATCAGCCGGATCCGGCGGTCGGTGCGGGCCTGGGCCTCGTCCAGCACCCGGCCCAGCCGGCGTCCGCTGCCGAGCAGCAGGATCATCCCCGCGGCGACCCCGAAGGTGACGATCATCCCGATGTTCGCCCAGCGCCGGGCCCGGGTCGCGGCGGCCGTGACCGAGGTGGAGAACCCGGTCACCTGGCTGAGCACGGTGGACATGGCCGGGTCGACCGTCTCTTCGTCATAGCGCTGGGCCGCGTCCGACTCGCCGTCCGCCAGCATCCGGATCTCCCGGTCCACGACCTGGGAGTAGGTCCGGAACGCGGTCAGCAGGGCGGCCCGGCGGGTCCGGCTGACGGCCGGCCCCTGCAGCCGGTTGATCCGCCGGACCGTCTCCGCCCGGCTCCGGTCGAGCTCGGCGGAGGTCTCCTGGATGTCCACGCGACCGCTGATGATCCGCCACTCCAGGGCGTCCTGGGCGTGCAGGCTGCCGGCGATGGCCGCGAGCTCGTGCTGGGCCTGGTCGCCGCGGTCGTCCTCCCATTTCAGCAGCGAACCCGCCGACATCAGGAGGATCAGCACGGTGAGGGCAAGAGCCACCGCCCGGGTGTACTTACGCACCTGTTCCGGCCGGGATGGCCGTAATGGCCGGGCGCGGCGCAGGGACAAGGACATATCGAGGATGTCGGCCGTCACCGCCGGGCAGTCAAGCTCGGATACCGACAAGCTTTGAGTACTGGTAACCCCTACGCGTCTGACGGACACCAACTCGCGTCATTGATAATCAACGGGTGCCGACCCCCTTAATGATCGCGCACCGGACACCGGCCGATCGACCCAGTTGTGAGGCTCTGGTGTCGTCCGGTGCCAACGTGTTCGAGGTGGACGTGATGCTCGCGGCGGACGACGAGATCGTTCTGTCCCACGACATCCCGTTCTTCACCGCCGTGCCCTGGCTGCGGCACGACGGCCTCAAGCGGTTGTCCCTGACCCGGCACCCGGTCGGCCCTCCGCTGGAGGCCGTGGCCGAGCTGCTGCCCCCGAACGTGGAGATGCTGCTCGATCTCAAGTGCGACCGCGGGACCGAGGCCTTCCGGCTGGTCCGCAAGCTGCTCACGCTGGACCTCGACCCGTCGCGGTGCTTCGTCAGCAGCAAGAACTGGCGGTCGATGGAGGAGATGGAGCGCGAGGGTTTCCGGACCTGGCGGAGCGTGGCGCACTCGTGGGCGTTACGGGGTTTGCTGGAGGACGATGCTCGTCCCGGCTACGCGGTCACGGTTCGCCATTCGCTGCTGACCCCGCGCACGATCGGGAAGCTGCACCGGCTCGGCCAGGTGATGGCCTGGACGGTGAACGATCCGCAGCGGGCGATCGAGCTGGTCGCGGCGGGCGTGGACGGGGTCACCTCGGACCGGCCCGAGGTTTTCACGGCGATGCGGGAGGGCGCGAAGGCGGTAGTCGATGTGCGCGCCCCGGCCGCGGTGGTGGCGGACGGCACGGAGATCGACCGGTCGGCCGACTGACTGCTCCGGATTACTTGCGGGGCCGGTCGGGCTGCTTCAGCTGAGGCGTCTGACCGGCCGTCTCGTCCACCCGCTTGGCCTCGGACCAGGCCTTCCCGGCGCCGAGGGCCAGCCAGAGCAGGCCGAAGACCAGACCGTAAGTGTTGCCCTGCAGGGCGCAGTAGGTGGTCCGGAGCAGGCCGAGGAAGCCGATGGCGCCCCAGAAGATGATCCGGAAGCGCTGTTCCTTGGTCATGCCGGTCAATCTACCTTTGGAATCGCGACCGGATCCGTCACGATCCGGTCACCGTCGCCCGTAGCGCTCCCGGGCCAGCTTGGTCGTCGGCTGCTTCTTGCCCCGTTCCAGCAGCACCATCACCGCCGCGATGGCGATCCCGCACCAGCCGCCGAGCACCCCGGCGACGACCGTGTCGTTGACGTCGACCAGGATCGCCACGACGACCAGGGCGACCAGTCCGGCCAGCCAGATCCCGAGCCAGATCCGCATCCGCGGGGTCAGCCTGAAGTTCTCCACCCCAGGATGGTCTCAGGCTCGAGGGGTCTGGCCGTGCGTGCGGGTCGTCCACACGCCCAGACCCAGCGCGATCGCGACCCCGGCCAGCTGGATCGCCGGCACCAGCCCGTCGGCCCAGCGTACGGCGGAGGCCGCGGCGGCGGCCCCGACGATCAGGGCGATCAGCAGGGTGCCGCTGTGCGCCACGTCCCGCAGCGGGCGGCCGGAGGCGATCCGGATGACCAGCGTGGTCAGGGTGCCGGTCATGTACGTGGTGGACAGCCCGGAGACGCCATAGCGCTGGATCGCGCTGCTCTGCATGCCCAGGGCGAACGAGTTCATCGCCAGCAGGATCGACATCAGCGTGCCGGAGGGGTGGCTGCCCGAGCCCCAGTAGAGGGCCGCATAGACCGCGAAGATCACGAACTCGACGATCAGCGCCCGGTTCACCGCGCTCGGCCAGACCGGGTCCTTGGCCTCGGCCGTCCCGGCCACCCGGGTGCCGATCGCGGCCCCGAGCACGAACGCCACGATCGCCGCGGCGGCCCGGCCCCAGCGGTCCCCGTCGCCCTCGGCCAGGCCGGTGCCCAGGAGCACCATGTTGCCGGTCATCACGCTGGTGAAGGTGCCGCCCAGGACGAGCAGACCGGTGGCGTCGGTGGCCCCGCTGACGAACGCCAGGGTGGTGGCGGCGCGGTCCCGGGCCTTCCCGGCCTTCGCGCGGCCGTCCGCGGCCCTCTGCTCGCTCTGCTCGGTCACCATTGCGGCCGTCTCCTCGTCATCCTCACCATTCGGATGGCGACAGTATCCCGAACGAGTTTCCACCCATCCCTTCCCCCGTGATCATGGAGTTCTTCCCCCGTGATCATGGACTCGAGCCCATGATCACCGGGGAGAAAGTCCATGATCACGGCGAGGTGGGGTGGACGGCGTGCACAGGTGACCGTCGTGGGCGAGACTCGGGCGGTGACCGACTCCCCTGCCGATTCCGCGGCCGACTTCGCCTCCTCACCGACGATCTTCGTGTTGTTCGGGGCCACCGGCGACCTGGCCGCCCGGATGGTGCTGCCCGCCTTCTACATGCTGGCGCAGAAGAACCTGATGCCCGCCGAGTGGCGGCTGATCGGCAACGGCCGCGGCGACGTCGCGCACACGGACTTCCGTAAGCACGTCCGCGACTCCCTGGACGAGTACGGCCCCGAGGTGGACGAGGCGACCTGGGAGAAGTTCGCCGGGCGTCTGCTGTTCGCCGGGGGCGGCTTCGACACGGACGGCCCGGGCAGCCTGCTCGACGTGCTCGCGGAGGTCGAGGACGAGCTGGACGACACCGCCGAGGTGAACTTCGTCCACTACCTGGCGATCCCGCCGACCGCTTTCGAGGAGACCGCGAAGGCGCTGAAGCAGCACGGACTCGCCGACCACTCCCGGATCGTGTTCGAGAAGCCGTACGGCACCTCGCCGGAGAAGTTCCAGCACCTGGACGCCACGGTGCACGAGATCTGGGACGAGGAGCAGGTCTTCCGGATCGACCACTTCCTCGGCAAGGAAGCCACCCAGAACCTGCACGTGCTGCGGTTCGCCAACCAGATGTTCGCCGGGGTCTGGCACCACGACCACGTCGCCGAGGTGCAGATCGACGTGCCGGAGACGCTCGACGTGGCCAACCGGGCCGGGTTCTACGACGCCACCGGCGCGATGATGGACATGGTGGTGACCCACCTGCTCCAGGTCGCCGCCGAGGTCGCGATGGAACCGCCGGTCAGCCTGGACGCCCAGGACCTGCAGGATGCACGGGAATCGGTGATCGCCGCCTTCCGCCCGCTCAAGCCGGAAGAGGTGGTGCTCGGCCAGTTCGACGGGTACCGCGACATCGAGGGCATCGCGGACGACTCGCAGACCGACACGTTCTGCGCGGTCCGGCTCTGGGTCGACACCGACCGCTGGCGGGGGGTGCCCTTCCTGCTCCGCACCGGCAAGAAGCTGAAGGTCAGCGAGCAGCAGGTCAGCCTGCTGCTGAAGCCGGTCGAGGGTCCGCTGCCGGCTCCGGAGAAGGCCCCCGCGGTCACCCTGTCGCTGGCCGGATCCGGTTCCCTGGCAGCCGATTTCACCCTCAAGAAGCCGGGTGAGGGGATCAAGCTGGCCCAGGTCCGGCAGACCCTGGAACTGGACACGATCCAGGACGCGGACCCGCTGCCGCCCTACGTGGCGCTGATCTACGACGTGATCACCGGCGACCGCTCGCTGTTCACCAGCAGCGCCGGCCTGGAGCACGCCTGGCGGGTGGTGGACCCGATCCTCCAGAACCGCCCGGCGTTGCACCCCTACGCGCCCGGTTCGATGGGCCCGGAGGCGGCCGGGGAATTGGCGGCCCCCACCGGATGGTTGATCGACTGATTCGTGTCGATCCGGGGGGAAACATGCACATCAGCGACGAGGTCCGGTCCGCTCTGACGGCGGGCCGGCTGGCCCACTTCACCACGCTGAATGCCGACGGCAGTCCGCACACCGTGCTGGTCTGGGTGGGCGTGGACAGCGGGCCGGACGGCGATCAGGTGGTGATCGGGAAGCTCGGCGAGGACAAGAAGGTCCGCAACATCCGGCGCGATCCACGGGTCTCGTTCTCCGTGGAGGCGGCCGGGGACACCAACGGCCTGGGCCACTACCTGGTGGTCGAGGGCACCGCTGAGATCGATCCGACCGGAGGACGGGAACTGCTGGCCGAGCTGTCCCAGACGTACCTCGGGCCGAACACCGACTTCCCGCCGGCCATGCCGGAGGGCACGCCGGAGCTGGTCATCCGGATCACGCCCGGGAAGATTCGCGGCATGGGGCCTTGGGGGTTCTAGAAACGGCACTGGAGCTGACAAACGTCCTTAATTAAGGACGTTTGTTAGCTCACCTCACGCTTCGGAGGATGCCTTCGGCGGCCCGTCGAGCGGCTCCGCCGCGACCGTGTAACCCTGCGGCGACCATTCGGCCAGCACCGAGTACCGGTCGGCCCGGACCACCGTGTGCCGGTACTCCATCCGGCGCTGCTGCACCGTGCTGACCCGCTCGATCTGGAAGCAGGCCACGTCCGCCGGCACCGCCAGCAGGTCCCGGTCGCGCTGAGTGGGCATGATCGCGCCGATCCGCTCGCGCCCCCCGGCCATCGAGACCCCGCACCGGGCCGCCAGTTCGTCGTAGAGCCCGGAGACGGTGAAGTCGACCTCGAGCAATGGGCTGGCGATCTCGGCCGGGATCCAGACCCGGTCGTGGGCCATCGGCAGCTCGTCGGCCAGGCGCATCCGCTCCAGGTGGAACAGCGGGGTGTCCGGCTCCAGCCCGAGCTCCTCGGCGGCCGCCGCCCAGGTCACGATCTCCTGCGCGATGACGATGCTGCGCTGCAGGATGCCCTGCGCGTCCACCTCGCGGAACAGCGAGTACAGGCTGCCCAGGGGCGGATTGCTGTCACCCCCGCGGCGCACCCAGGAACCCCGGCCCTTGGCCGAGTCGATCAGGCGGCTCTCCCGCAACCGGCGCAGCGCCTCGCGCACCGTGTAACGGGAAACGCCGTACTCCTCGACCAGCTCGAGCTCGCCAGGGAACTCCTGGTCGAACGCCCCTGCCTGCAACCTGCGGGTCAGCTCCTGCTGGAGCTGAGCCCAGAGCGGCATGGGACTCGAGCGATCAAGGGCATGGACCTCGTCCAGCCCCGTCACGGTGACCACCTCCGGGCCGCTGAGGATCTACCGCCCCAGCTTATCGGTCTGCGTCGGACGCCAAGTGCGCACCGTCCGCCGGATCCGGCCCAGGGATGTCCCCGCGCCGCCTCAGCAGCGGGAACACCACCCAGGTGACCAGGAGCAACGCGGCCAGCGCGGCGGAGATGCCGAGGGCTGCGCCACGGCCCAGCACCAGGTCCAGCACCAGGTTCACGGCGCAGCAGATGGCCAGGCCGAGAAAGCTCAGCCCGACCACCGCGAAGCGGGCCGCGACCAGGACTACCTGGGGCTTCTTGCTCCGGGCGAACAGCGCCCGGTGGTAGGCGACCGGCGCGATCAGGAAGACCGTGGCGGTGGCCGCCAGCAGCAGTGCGGCCACGTAGACGTGCCGTTCCCAGCCGTCCAGCGTCTCGAACCGGTTCTGCAGAGGCAGCGTCAGCAGGAAGGCGAACAGGATCTGCACCCCGGTCTGGGCCACCCGCAGCTCCTGGAGGAGATCCCCGAAGTTGCGGTCGGCGCGCTCGTCCAGGGTCTCGTTGGGACGTCCGACGCTCATCCGGGCATTGTGAGGCTTCTGATCCGGATGCGCGGCCCGTGACGCACCCCTCCCGGCCGGGCCCGCTGTGGCCGCGGTCCGTGTGGAATCCTGGTGATCCGGTGTTTCTCGCCGATCGGAGCAGGAGGTCCGGGTTTGCTCGCGCGCGTACGGTTCAGCATTCCGGATCGGCCCGGCACCCTGGGCGCGGTGACGTCCGCGATCGGTGCCGTGGGGGCCGACATCGCCGAGATCGACGTGCTGGAGAGCGAGTCCGGCCGAGCCCTGGACGACGTGTTCGTCCGGGTCCGGGACGTGGCCCATCTGGACCGGGTCGTGGCCCAGCTGGACGCGCTGACCGGGGTCACGGTCACCGGCCGGCAGCACCCGGCCCCGCCGGTCACCGGCCACGCCGACCTGTTGCTGATCGACCAGGTGCTCACCCGCCCCCAGCGGGGTCTGCAGACCCTGGTGGACGGGGCGCCGCACTGCTTCGGGGCCGAGTGGGCCGCGCTGGTGGAGTACGGGCCGGACCTGGGCGCAGTCTCCTCGGTGCTCACGGTCAGCGTCGCCAGCCCGGGGCCGGAGCACGTGGTGCTGACCTCACCGCTGCGCCTGGCCACCGTTCGGATGACACCGCCGGGGGCGGCGGAGCCCTACAGCGGCACCGCGCTGGTGCCGATCGGGGCCGGTCCGCTGGGCCTGGTCCTGGTGCGTTCCAGCGGCCTGGACTTCCACCGGTCCGAACTGGAGCGGGTGGGCCAGGTCGGACAGATCGTCGGGACCGTCCTCGCGCCCGTTTAACTCGCGCATGTGAGGATCAAGCCCGTGACCATGCATGAACCCGAACTCTGGCTGATCCGGCACGGGCTGACCGAATGGGCCCGCGACCGCCGCCACACCGGCCGCACCGACCTCCCGCTGCTGCCCGAGGGCGAGGAGAAGGCCGCGGCGCTGGCTCCCCGCCTGGCCGGTGTGCACTTCGACCTCCAGCTCGCCAGCCCCCTCCAGCGGGCCTGGCGCACCGCCGAACTGGCCGGCCTCGACCCGAAGGCCGAGCCGGACGCCCTGGAATGGGACTACGGCGACTACGAGGGCATCACCACCGCGCAGATCCAGGAGCAGGTGCCGGGCTGGTCGATCTGGTCCTCGCCGATCCCCAACGGGGAGAGCCTGGCCCAGGTCTCGGCCCGGGCCGACGCGGTGATCGCCCGGGTCCGCGAGCAGGCGCAGACCCGCGCGGTGCTTGTGGCCCACGCCCACTACCTACGGATCCTGGCGGCCCGGTGGATCGGCCAGGACGCCTCGGTGGCCGCCCATCTGGCCCTGCACACCTCGACGCTGAGCGTGCTGGCCTGGGACCGCGGTACCCCGATCATCGACCAATGGAACGGATAGCCCTTCCGGAACCACCGCGCGTAGCGTAGACGTTGCACCTTGGGATGTGTCCCACATCACGACGAGGTGATTCGCATGCGCAGCACGATGCAGAACGTCCCCCTGCTGACCTCCCGGCTGATCGATTACGCGGGCACGGTCTACCCCGGTTCCGAGGTGGTGACCTGGGGCGCCGACGGGCCCCGCCGGTCGTCCTTCACCGACGTGGCGAAGGACTGCCGGCGGCTGGCCAACGCGCTGCGCGCGCTGGGGGTGGACGGCGACCAGCGGGTCGGCTCGTTCATGTGGAACAACGAGGAGCACCTCGAGCTCTACCTGGGCGTGCCGGCCGCCGGGGCGGTGCTGCACACGATCAACATCCGGCTGTTCCCGCAGCAGATGGTCTACGTCGTGAACCACGCCGAGGACAAGGTCGTCTTCGTCGACAACTCACTGGCCCAGCCGTTCGCCGCCCTGCTCGAGCACACCCCACTGGTCGAGCACGTGGTGGTGAACGGCCCGGTGCCGGACGAGGTGCGCGAGGCCCTGGCCGGCGGGGGACGGCGCTCGGTGCACGACTACCGGACCCTGCTCGACGCCCAGCCGGACACCTTCGCCTGGCCGGAGCTGGACGAGAACGACGGCACGCTGATGTGTTACACCTCGGGTACCACCGGGAACCCGAAGGGCGTCGTCTACTCGCACCGCTCGAACCTGCTGCACGCCACCTTCTGCGCGGGCAGCAACGCACTCGGCCTCAGCCAGTCCGACCGGGCCCTGGCGATCGTCCCGCTCTTCCACGCCAACGCCTGGGGCCTGGCCTACGCCGGGATGATGTCCGGGGCCAGCCTGATCATGCCCGACCGGTTCCTCCAGCCCGAGCCGCTGGTCCGGATGATCGAGGGCGAGAGGGTCACCTGCGGCGGCGCCGTGCCGAGCGTGATGACCGGGGTGCTGGACTACCTGGACGCGCACCCCGAGGCCGACGTGAGCAGCTTCGACCGGGTGATCATCGGCGGCTCGGCCTGCCCGCCGGCCCTGCTGGACGCCTTCCACGAGCGGCACGGGGTCTCCGTCCTGCACGGCTGGGGGATGACCGAGACGTCGCCCCTGGGCACGGTGGCCATCGCCCCGGTCGGCGCCGAGGGCGAGGAGTACTGGAACTACCGGCACAGCCAGGGCCGGCTGGCCCTGCACGTGGAAACCCGACTGGTCGGTGCGGACGGCGCTGAACAGCCGTGGGACGGCGTGGCGGTCGGGGAGATCCAGGTGCGGGGACCATGGGTCACCGGGTCCTACTACCGGGACGACTCGGAGGAGGAGAAGTTCGAGGACGGCTGGCTGCGCACCGGGGACATCGGCAGCCTCACCCCGGACGGCTACCTGACGATCAGCGACCGGGTGAAGGACGTGATCAAGTCCGGCGGTGAGTGGATCAGCTCGATCGACCTGGAGAACGCGCTGATGGGCCATCCCGCGGTGCACGAGGCCAGCGTGGTCGGGGTGCCGGACACGAAGTGGGGGGAGCGACCCCTGGCCATCGTCGTGCCGGTTGAGGGGGAGTCGCCCGGGGTGGAGGAGCTGCGGGACTACCTGCAGGCCCGGGTGGCGCGCTGGCAGGTACCCGAGCGCTGGGCCTTCGTCGCCGAGGTACCCAAGACCAGCGTGGGCAAGTTCGACAAGAAGGCGCTGCGCTCGCAGTACGCCGAAGGCACCCTCCCCGTCGTGGAGGCCACCAAAACCCCTTCGTGATCATGGACTTCTTCCCCCGTGATCATGGACTTTTCTTTGCCTGACCGTTGAGGGAAAACTCCATGATCACGAGGGGATGGTCTGGGTCAGCAGACGGCGGTGACGTCCTGGGCCTTGGCCGGGTTGGCGTTCGCCGCTGGCTTCTTGGTGCCGGCGGTCCTGGCCGGGGTCGGCTTCGGATCGGCCCCGGCCTTGCCCGAGCCGGTGATGGCCCGCTTCACCAGTTGGTGGATCTTGTCGAAGTCCGGGTCGCCGACGTTCACCACCGCGCTGGTGAACGGCAGGCTGGTCACCTTCCCGCCCTGCACCCGCTTGCTCAGCTCGACCCAGGCGTCCAGGTCCCGCAGGGGGATGCCGGTGGTGATGTTCCGCTTGGCCGCCTTGGCCAGCTGCGGGAACTTGAGCGCCACGGTCACCGGGTCGACCTGGCCGACGAACGCCGCGATCACGCACCGCTGCCGCTGCATCCGGTGGTAGTCGTCGCTGGCCCAGCGGGACCGGGCGAACCACAGCGAGTGGTAGCCGTCGAGGTGCCGGCCCTCGCCGATCTCGATCCAGCCGCCGGTCGCGACGTGGTAGATCGGCGAGTTGGGGTCGCTGTCGCCGCCGATCGGCAGCCGCTCGCGGACGTTCACGGTCAGCCCGCCGATCGCGTTCACGAACTCGGCGAAGCCCTTCAGGTTGAGCATCGCGTAGGTGTCGATCCGGAGCCCGGTGGTGCCCTCGATCGCGTCCTCGGTGGCGGCCAGACCCGGGTTGCGGAACTTGGCGTAGCCCGAGCCCGCCCCCTCGGCCCAGGTCCAGACCGCGTTGAGCAGGCACTCGTCACCGCAGTTGAAGCCGTTCGGCCAGGCCAGGCGGCCCGGGGTGCCCTCCGGGAAGGGCGCCCGTTCCAGGTTGCGGGGCAGGCTGAACAGCACGGTGTTGCCGGTACGGGTGTCGACGCTGGCCACGATCATCGTGTCCGGCCGGATCCCGACCCGGTCGGCGCCCGCGTCCGAGCCGATCAGCAGCACGTTCACCCGGGGGGTGGCGGCCCACGGATCGGCCTGGGTGGGGTGGGCCAGGGCCGTGCTGGTCTCGGTGTCCACGGTGTCCTTGAACACCGTGTCGACCAGGTCCCGGCTGATCAGCGCGTAGCGCCCGGCCTGGTAGGCGGGCACCGCCACGGCGGTGACCAGGGCCAGCACCAGCACGGCGGAGAACCGCCGCTGCCCTGGGCCGAGCACGGCGTACCGGCGCAGCTGGGCGTGGGTGACCAGGATCGACAGCACCCAGACGACGGCGATCAGGCCGATCGACACGGTGACCACGAGCAGCTGATCCGGGTCGACCACCAGGGTCTGGATCCGGTCCAGCGGGTGCCCGCCGAGGACCAGCCCGGCCAGGGCCAGCACCCCGGCCCCGACCAGGCCGAGCAGGAGTCCGCCGGCCCGGCGGCGGCCCGCGGCCAGTAATCCGGAACCGGGCACCAGGCTGCCGAGGATGGTCCAGCCGATCACCCAGCCGAAGCCCTGCCCGCGCAGGGTGGCGTGGCTACCCCGCCGGCCGGTCGAGACGATCGGGGCGCCGGGAACGTCGTCCGTCGGGTGACCCGGGCGACCGGGTTCACCGGAGCCGCGGCCGGAGACCGATCGGCTGGCCGGCGGCTGACGAAGGTCGGACATTCCACCCCTCGGCGCGGGTGGCCTGGACAGCCGCGCTTCGCGCCCCGAGCGGTGAGTATGCCTGCGTTACAGCGCGTTAGGACGGACCTTCGGGGGGCAGAAACGGACGACCCGAGGACTTGTGTTCGGTCGGCCGACCCGAGGGTCGGCCGACCGGGGGATGATCAGCAGACCTGGCTGACGTCTTCCGCGTCGGTCGGGTTGGTGCTCACCGTCGGCTTCTTGGTCTTCTTCGGCGTCGAGCTCGGGCTGGCGCTGGGCGCGGCCGTCGTGGTGGCCTGCGCCTTCTTGGCCTGGGCCTCGGACTTCTTGATCGCCTTCTGGACCTTCTCGTGGATCAGGTCGAAGTCCGGGTCGACCGTGCTGCCCCCAACCACCTGGCTGGTGAACGGAAGGCTGGTGACCTTGGCCTTCTGCACCCGGGTGGCCAGCTCGACCCAGGCCTGGATGTCCGACTGCGGGATGCCGGTGGCCATGTTGTTCTTCAGCGACTTGGCGATCCCGGTCCAGTTCTTGGCGATCGTGATCGGATCGGCCTGCTTGGCCACCGCGCCGATCACGCAGCGCTGGCGGCGCATCCGGTCGTAGTCGTCGGTGCTCCAGCGGGACCGGGCGAACCAGAGGGACGTGTACCCGTCCATCTTCTTCTTCAGGCCCTTCTCGATCCAGGCCTTGGCCACCGGGTGCGAGGAGTTGCCGCCGATCGGCAGGCGCTCGTAGACGTTCAGGGTCAGGCCGCCGATGTTGTCGATGAAGTCGGCGAAGCCTTCCAGGTTGAGCATCGCGTAGGTGTCGATCTCCAGGCCGGTGGCGCCGGTGATCGCGTCCTCGGTGGCCCGCAGACCCGGGTTCTTGTACTTGGAGTAGTACTGCTTGCCGTCGCCCTCGGCCCAGCGCCAGATGGCGTTCAGCATGCACTCGTTGCCGGGGGCCGCCTCCGGGCAGTAGTAGCCGTTCGGCCACGCCTTCTGACCCGGGCTGCCGTCCTTGAACGGCACCTGCTGGAGGTTGCGGGGGAGGCTGAAGAGCACCGTGTTGCCGCTGGAGGGCTGGACACTGGCGACGATCATCGTGTCCGGCCGGATGCCGGTACGGTCGGCGCCGGCGTCCGAGCCGATCAGCAGCACGTTGACCCGGTCGGTGCCGGCCCACGGGTCGGCGGCGTCGCCGTTCGGCTTCGCGTCGTCCGCGTCCACGTCGTCGTCGCCCTTGAACAGGGCCTCCACCAGTTCGCGCTGGGCCAGGGCCCGGTTGCCGATCGCGTAGGTGGGGGCGGCGACCCCGACCAGCAGGGCGGCCACGATCACCCAGCTGAAGGCCGCCTGACCGGTGTCGAGGCTGGCGTAGCGGCGCAGCTGGCTGTTGGTGAGCAGGATGACCAGGACCCAGAGCACGCCGATCAGGCCGGCGGCGACCGCCAGCATCAGCAGCTTCTGCGGGTCGACGGCGAACGAGAGGCCCCGCTTGAGCAGGTTGCCGCGCATCGCCCAGGCCCCGAGCAGGGCGGCCCCGAGGGCGATCGCGGCCAGCACGGCGGCGCCCAGGCGACGCCAGCCCGCGGCGATCAGGCCCAGGCCGGGCACCAGGGCCCCGACGATGGTCCAGAGCACGACCCAGGAGAAGCCCTGGCCGTAAGTGGTGGCGTGGCTGCCGCGGCGCTCGCCCTCGTCGGAGGGATCGAGCGCGGGCTCCGGAAGGCGGGCGGCCGGCGGCGAGGTGGGCTGGGCACCGGGGCGCGGGTCGTAGCCGGGGCGGCGGTTCTCCGGCCGCGGGTCGTATCCAGGACCACCCGGGCCCCGATCGTCCCGCGCGTAGTCGTCCCGACCGTCGTAGCGCTGGTCGTACCGAGCGCCCGGCGTGCGGGGGCCGTCACGGTAGTCCCGGTCGCCGCGGTCGTGATCGGATCGCTGCTCGCCGTAACGCTGGTCGGCGTCGGGTCGTCGTGAGCGCCGCGAGTAGGGCTCGACCTGCGTCACCCACGCCTCCCTGCCGTTGGTGGTGACCGATGTGTGTGCGGAGGCGGGCGCGAGGTTCCACTACCGCTTCCAACCCTCTGCTTCGCTGCAGAAGGCAAAATCGTTACCGCATTCGGGGGATGGGCTGGGTCACATGGGCGAATCGTTACCGATGTGACATAGACCGATTCGCCCCGTATCTCCCGGATGAGTGCCAGTGCCGTCTGGGGGTCAACCATAAAGCCCCGAGGCCGTCCGGGTACCCACTGAGCCGGATCTTGGCTGTTCGGGAGGCTGGTGATGGGTTCGTCCCGGCTCGCCGGAGCATCTGCTTTGCCGCGGAGCGGGCCGGACCGGTAGCCTTCTGGCATCACGGGGAGGCGTCGCCTAGTCCGGTCTATGGCGCCCGCCTGCTAAGCGGGTTTGGGGGTTATTCCCCATCGCGAGTTCAAATCTCGCCGCCTCCGCGGTCCGAGGGGCCCTGCTGCCAGCCGAACGGCTTGGCAGCAGGGCCTTTTCGTGTGTGCGGCGGGACGAGCGAGGGGCCGGGATGCGCGCCTCGGGGGTCGCGTGGTCGGATGGGGACCGGTCCCTAAAGCCACAAGCCGCCCACACCGCCCACAGCACACGGAGGTGCTCCGATGCGTCCGGTCCGGCCTCAGGTGAACCGGAAACTCGTGATGGGTGCGGGGCTGGTGGCACTGGCGTCCCTGGTGGTCACCGGTTGCCAGTCGGGAGATCAGGACGCCACTCTTCCCGCGGCGTCCTTCGGCCCTACCCCGACCACTGCTTCCCCAGCGTCCCCGTCAACGTCCGTGACGGCGTCCTCAACCCCCTCTCTGACCCCTTCGCTGACGGCGGCTCCGACTACGGCGACCCCCGCACCATCGGGCACGACCACTGCCCCTGTGGGGCAGAAGCAACTGCCCCGCGGCGGCACGATGCTGTTCCCGCGTTACCGCCTCGTCGGGTACTCCGGAGGCGCTGCGAAGTCGTTCGGTCGGCTGGGTATCGGTGATCTGCAGGGCCGGATGAACGAGATCGAGAAGCTGGGGAAGAAGTACGCGACCGACGGGCGCGAGCCGCAGCCGGTGATGGAGCTGATCGCGACCGTGGTGCAGGCCTCGCCGGGTAAGGACGGTAAGTACCGGTCCCGGACCAGCGACGCCGAGATCGCCCGCTACCTACAGGTCGCCCGCCGGAACAAGGCGCTGCTCCTGCTCAACATCCAGCCGGGCCGGGCCGACTTCCTCGCCGAGGTCCAGGCGCTGAGCCGCTGGCTGGCCGAGCCGGACGTCGGGGTCGCGCTGGACCCGGAGTGGGCGGTCGGCCCGGGGCAGAAGCCGGGGCACGTCTTCGGGCACACCAGCGCGGCCGAGCTGAACCAGGTCTCGCTCTGGCTGTCGCAGTTCGTGGCCGGGCACCAGCTGCCGCAGAAGGCGTTCGTGGTGCATCAGCTGTCCTCCCGGATCATCAGCGACGTGCCGGGACTGCGGGTCCGCAAGAACCTGGCCTTCGTGCTGAGCGTGGACGGGATCGGCTCGCGCAAGGCCAAGGAGGAGACCTGGCGCAAGCTGGTGAAGCCGCTGCCGCCGGGGGTGCACGCCGGGTTCAAGCTGTTCTTCGAGGAGGACCGGGAGCACGGCGCGCTGATGACCCCGCCGCAGGTGCTCCGGCTCCGGCCGCACCCGGAATACGTGCTCTACGAGTGAGTCCCGGCCCGCCTCACGGACGAGCCGGGACCGGTCCTACCGGCCGAGCCGGGCCTTCAGGCCGTCCAGCTCGGTGAGCAGGGTGGTCGGCGTCTTCTCGCCGATCGTGTCGAACCACTCCTGGATCAGCGGGATCTCGGCCCGCCACTCGTCCGGGTCGACCCGCAGGGCGGCGGCCAGCTGGTCCTCGGTCAGGTCCAGGCCGGACACGTCCAGCGAGCCCGGGGCCGGCACGTGGCCGATCGGTGTCTCGACCGCGGCCGCGCGGCCCTCGATCCGCTCGACCACCCACTTCAGCACGCGGCCGTTCTCGCCGTAGCCGGGCCAGAGGAAGCCGCCGTCCGCGTCCCGCCGGAACCAGTTGACGTAGAAGATCTTCGGCAGTTTGTCGGCGTCGGCGCCCTTGCCGATGTCGATCCAGTGCTGGAAGTAGTCACCGGCGTGGTAGCCGATGAAGGGCAGCATGGCCATCGGGTCGCGCCGCACCACGCCGACCGCCCCGGTCGCCGCGGCGGTGGTCTCCGAGCTCAGCGTGGCGCCCAGGAACGTGCCGTGGGTCCAGTCCCGCGACTCGGTGACCAGGGGGATCGTGGTCTTGCGGCGGCCGCCGAAGAGGATCGCGGAGATCGGTACGCCCTGCGGGTCGTCGTACTCCGGGGCCAGGATCGGGCAGTTGCGGATCGGCGTGCAGAACCGCGAGTTCGGGTGCGCCGAGGGGGTTCCGGACTCCGGCGTCCAGTCGTTGCCGTGCCAGTCGGTGAGGTGGGCCGGCGGCTCGGGGGTCATCCCCTCCCACCAGACGTCACCGTCGTCGGTCAGCGCCACGTTGGTGAACACCGAACCGCCCTTGGCGATCGCCCGCATGGCGTTCGGGTTGGTCTCCCAGCCGGTGCCCGGAGCGACGCCGAACAGGCCGTTCTCCGGGTTGGTGGCGTACAGCCGGCCGTCCTTGCCGAAGCGCATCCAGGCGATGTCGTCGCCCAGCGTCTCGACCTTCCAGCCCGGGATCGTCGGCTCCAGCATCGCGAGATTGGTCTTGCCGCAGGCGCTCGGGAAGGCCGCCGCGACGTACTTGACGGTGTTCTCCGGGCTGGTCAGCTTGAGGATCAGCATGTGCTCGGCCAGCCAGCCCTCGTCCCGTGCCATCACCGAGGCGATCCGCAGCGAGTAGCACTTCTTGCCGAGCAGCGCGTTGCCGCCGTAACCCGATCCGTAGGACTGGATCTCGCGGGACTCCGGGAACTGCACGATGTACTTGGTCGGGCTGCAGGGCCAGGCCACGTCCTCCTGGCCGGGTTCGAGGGGGGCCCCGATCGAGTGCAGGGCCGGCACGAAGGCGGCCGCCTCGCCCATCTTCTCCAGCACCCGGGTGCCGGTCTTGGCCATCACGTTCATCGAGACCACGACGTACGGCGAGTCGGTGATCTCCACCCCGAACATCGGCTGCTCGGCCTCGAGATGCCCCATCACGAAAGGGATCACGTACATCGTACGCCCGCGCATGCAGCCGGCGTACAGGTCGTTCAGGATCTCCCGCATCTGGCCCGGGTCCATCCAGTTGTTGGTCGGGCCGCAGTCGGCCTCGTCGACCGAGCAGATGAACGTCCGGTCCTCCACCCGGGCCACGTCGGTCGGGTCCGAGGCGCACCAGTAGGAGTCCGGCTTCTGCTTCAGCTTGACGAAAGTGCCTGCGGTGACCAGATCGTCGATCAGCCCCTGATGCTGCTCGGCCGAGCCGTCGATCCAGACCACCCGGTCCGGGGTGGTCAGCGCGGCCTTCTCGGCGACCCAGGCCAGCAGCTGCGGATGGCTGGTCGGAGCCTCGGTGCTGGTGCCGGCCTCGTTCTCGATCATCGTCACGGGCTGCCCTTTCTCGGGGAGTGATGGATCGCGCCGCGGCTCGCCAGAACGTCCTTACGACGGGTGACCGAAGGTTGCTGTCCGCGGGATTCCCTCACGCTACCTGTCCGGACAGGTTTTGTGAACCTGTCCGGACATGTTGCCGAGTGGCGCTCTTCACATGACGCTGACCTGCTGAAATGCCTTTCAGGAGACGCAGGAACTTGCAGCTTCAGTTCTTCAGGGCGGGCTGACGCTCTCGCTTCCAGGCCGTCGCGATCGAGGTCTTGGTGCTGGTGCGCAGCAGGGAACCCTCGTAGAGCCGGGCGGCGAAGGCGATCAGCAGGGTGCCGGTGACCGCGATGATCCCGAGCGAGATCAGGGCTTCCCACCAGGCCGCGTCCTCGATGAGCAGCCGGCGGGGCATGCTCAGCGGTGCGGTGAAGGGCACGTAGGAAAGGATTTTCAGACCCGGTCCGGGCTCGTTCAGGTAGAAGGAGAGCAGGAACGGGACGAACAGCAGGATCTGCATGGGCACGGTGGTGGACTGCAGGTCCTCCTGACGGGCGGCCAGCGAGCCGGCCGCGGCCCAGGCGCAGCTCAGCATGACGAAGCCGAGGGCGAAGAAGAGCAGGAACCAGCCGCCGGAGCCGAGCAGCAGGCTGACCGCGGCGCTCTGCCCGGTGGCGCTGGCCGTGGCCAGGCCGATCGCCAGCAGCAGGGCCACCTGGCCGAGGGCCAGCGCCGCGTTGCCGAGGATCTTGCCGGCCAGCAGCAGCCGGACCGGGGTGGCCGAGACCAGGATCTCGATCACCCGGCTCTGTTTCTCCTCGACCACGCTCTGCGCGATGGTCAGGCCGAAGGTGATGGCGGTGAAGTAGAAGAGGAAGGCGAAGGCGAAGCTGAGCACCAGGGCCACGGTCTCGTTCGGGATGCCCGATTCCAGCAGCCGTTCCGAAGGTGGTTGCAAGCTCTGCAACCGGGTGATGGTCTGCTCGCCCACCCCGGCCTGGAGCAGGGTCTGGCGAGCCTGTTCGGCCTGGGCGGAGAGGGTGATCAGGGCGCTCAGGTCGCTGTCCACCTTGTCGGCGCCGACGATCTCCAGGGTGCCGTCGCCCTTCTGGACCAGCGCGGCATCCGCTTCGTCGCCGCGGACCAGGGCGGTCGCCGCATCGGCCGAGCTGGTGCTGACCAGGGTCAGTACGGCCGCCGGGACGCCGGTCTCGCCACTGCGGAAGGTCTGGTTGTCGTCGTCGGCCTGGTCCCGCGCGTCCTCGAGCCGGGCGGCGGCCTCACCGTTCGTGCGGGCCACCTCGGCGACCGCGGTGGCCGTCGGCCCGGCCACCGCGAGCCGGAACTTCGGATCGTCGTCGCCCCCGCTCAGCAGCGCCGGGATGATGATGCCCAGCGCGACCAGGGCCAGCATCACGACGCTGGAGATGATGAAGGCGCGGTCGCGCAGCTTCGTGGTCATCTCCCGCGCCGCGATCAGGCGGATCGTCTCGATCGCGGTCACTGGGCCACCTCCCGGTAGATGTCGGCCAGGGCCGGGATCACCCGGCTGAACTCGTGCACCGGTCCGTGCCGCAGGGCGGCGGACAGGAGTTGCTGGTCGTGGTTCACGTCCGGCAGCTCGACCAGGGCCCGGGGGCCGTCCACGTCGAGCACCTGGATCCCGGCGACGTCGCGCAGCCAGCCCGCGTCCTCGCCGAGCACCAGCCGGAAGCGGGCGCCGGCGCGCCCGTGCCGCAGCGCCTCGACCGTGCCCTGGGCGACCACCTGCCCACCGGAGATGATCACCAGGTCGTCGCAGATCCGCTCGACCAGGTCGAGCTGGTGGCTGGAGAAGAGGACGGGCACACCCCCGGCCGCGCTGGTGCGCAGGATGGCGGTCATCGTGTCCACGGTGATCGGGTCGAGACCGCTGAACGGCTCGTCCAGCACCAGCAGCACCGGATCGTGGATCAGCGCCGCGGCGACCTGGACCCGCTGCTGGTTGCCCAGCGACAGGGTCTCCAGCTTGTCCTTCATCCGTTCGCCGAGGCCGAGCTGCTCGAGCAGGCCGACGGCCTTGCGGCGGGCCTCGGCCGCTTCGACACCGTGCAGGCGGGCCAGGAAGACCAGCTGGTCGAGCGGGTTCATCTTGGGGTAGAGCCCGCGTTCCTCCGGCATGTACCCGAACTGCTGCCGGGCGGGCCGGTCGGCGGGCCGGCCCTTCCAGCGCACGGTGCCCCCGTCCGCGGCGAGGATGCCCAGGACGATCCGCATGGTGGTGGTCTTGCCGGCCCCGTTCGACCCGACGAACCCGGTCAGCCGACCCGGCTCGACGGCGAACGAGATGCCGTCCAGCACCGGCCGGCCGTCGAACGAGCGGCTGATCCCGTCCAGCTCGAGCATGATCCGCGTTCCCTTCGGCTCGGTGAGTTCTCCCTACCCGACGACGCTAGGCCGGGTGGTGATCACCGCGCGTCCGGCGCGCGACGGAACCGCCGGGTCCCCCTTGCGACGGACCTACTTCTCCCCCGGGGTGACCACTCCGCTCTCGTAGGCGAACACCACGGCCTGGACCCGGTCGCGCAGGCCGAGCTTGGCCAGGACCCGGGAGACATGCGTCTTCACCGTGGCCTCGCCGACGAACAGCTGCTGGGCGATCTCGGCGTTGCTCGCCCCCTCGGCCAGGAGCCTCAGGATGTCCCACTCGCGCTCGGTGAGCTGGTTCAGCCGGTCCGGGCGCTGGACCGGGCCCGGACTGACGGCGAACCGGTCGAGCACCCGCCGGGTCAGCTCCGGGGCGAGCATGGCATCGCCCCGGGCGACCACCCGGACCGCCTGGATCAGGTCCTCCGGGCTGGCGTTCTTCAGCAGGAACCCGGCCGCCCCGGCCTGCAGCGCCTCGAATAGGTAGTCCTCCCGGTCGAAGGTGGTCAGGATGACCACCTTCGCCGTCGAGGTGCGGGTGATCTCCCGGGTCGCCGCGAGGCCGTCGGTGCCGGGCATCTGCACGTCCATCAGGATCACGTCGGGCGCGAGCTGGGCCGCCCGGGCGATCGCCTCGGCACCGTCCGCCGCCTCGCCCACCACCTCCAGGCCCGGCTCGCTGGACAGGATCATCCGGAAACCGGCGCGCATCAGCTCCTGGTCGTCGGCCAGCAGCACCCGGATCACGCTCATTTCGCCACCCCGGCCCGGTGCTGCACGAGAGGCAGACGCGTGCGCACCCGATAGCCACCCTCTGGCCGCCGCCCGATGTCCAAGCTTCCGCCGTGCACCTCAACCCTCTCTCGCATGCCGATCTGGCCCAGTCCGGACCCCTGACCACCGGGCAGCCCCACGCCCCGGCCGTTGTCCACCACCTCGAGCTCCACGGCCGCCCCGAGATAGCGCAGCCGGGCGTCGATGCGGGAGGCGCCGGCGTGTTTCAGCGCGTTCGTCAGCGCCTCCTGGGCGATCCGGTAGACCGACACCGAGAGCGCCACGGTCACCGGGACGGGCGCGCCGACCACGGTGAACTCGGTGCTCAGGCCGGGGCCGCGAGCACTCTCCAGCAGCTGGGGAAGCGCCTCAATGCCCAGGGAAGTGGTTGCGGCGGGCGTGGTTTCGTCGTTCTCGCGAAGCACCACGAGCAGCTGTCGCAGCTCCTCCACCGCCGAGCGCCCGGACTCCTCGATCACGCCGAGGGTCTGCCGGGTGAGTTCCGGATCCCGGTCCAGCACCCGCCGGGCCGCTCCGGCCTGCACCCCCATCAGGCTGACGTGGTGCGCCACCACATCGTGCAGTTCCCGGGCGATCCGGACCCTTTCGGCCAGGACCGCGCGGTGCGCACTCTCGTCCCGCTCGCGGGCCAGCTCCAGCGTGCGCCGGCGTAACTGCTCCCGATCACCGGCCCGGCTCCACGAGGTGTTGCCGAAATACCAGGCGGCCCCGAAGAACAACAGGTTGAAGAGGGTGACGTAGAGGATGTTGGCCAGGTGCGGAGGCACCGGCCCCGGACCCTCGTCCAGGTCGCCACCGGCCTCGGACCAGGCCGTGGCGCTGATCGCGTAGGCCAGCCAGCAGAACATCACCACCACCACGACCAGCCGGACGGCGTTCGTGATCCGCCGGTCGCGGCCCCAGGCCCCGGCCGTGTAGAGCGCCGAGAACAGGGCGATCGAACTCATCGTGCCCTCCGTTACGGAGCGCGACTGCATCCCGATGAACGCAATCGACACCACCAGCAGGATCGGCACCGGGTAGCGGCGGCGCAGGGTCAGCGGAAGGGTGACGGCCAGCGACCAGAGCACCGTCTCGACGGCCGAGATCGTGACCGCGCCTTCCTCGACGGACCCGACGCTGCGGTAGAGCAGGACACTGACCAGCATTCCGGCGGCCACCAGAAGGCCGGTGACCACGTCCCACCGCTGCTGCCGGGCGGTCGGCGACGGCATGACGAAGTCCGGCTCGTCGCTCCTGGCCGCCTGGCTCCCACCCCACATACCCGGCAGCGTACGGGGGCCCACCGACAGAACGTCTAGGCTCCGGGCATGACCGAGCCGGGACCCCGCGCGGAGAGCCTGCAATCGCTCACCCGAGGGCTCGCGGTGATCCGCGCCTTCGACGCCGAGCATGCCGAGCTGTCGTTGGCCGAGGTGGCCCGGCGTTCGGGCATCGCCCGCGCCACCGCCCGCCGGATCCTGCACACCCTGGAGGATCTGGGCTACGTCCGGCTGCGGGAGAACCGGTTTGCACTAACCCCAAGGGTTCTCGAGCTGGGGGGTGCCTACCTGGCCTCCTCCTCACTGGCCGCCCTCGCGCGTCCGCACCTGGAGGATCTGACCGCCGCGGGCGACGAGTCCAGCTCGCTGTCCGAGCTGGACGACGACGAGATCGTCTATGTCGCCCGGGTGGAGCGGCGCCGGATCATGCGGGTGAGCATCGGATTAGGGACGCGTTTCCCCGCCTACGCGACGTCGATGGGACGGGTGCTGTTGGCGGGCCGGCCGGCCGGGTGGGTGGACGCGTACCTCGCGCGGGTGCGGTTGGAGGGGCTGACCGACCGGACGATCACCGACGCGAGTGAGTTGCGCGCCGAGCTGGACCGGGTACGGGAACAGGGCTGGTGCCTGGTCGACGAGGAACTCGAGCCCGGGCTGCGCTCGATCGCCGCGCCGGTGCGGGACGGAGCCGGGGAGGTGGTGGCGGCGGTGAACGTCTCCACCACCACTCGCCGCAGCGTCCTGGAGATCCAGGAGCACCTGCTGGGGCCGCTGCTGGCCTGCGCCGGCGAGATCAGTCGAGATCTGGCATTGACCCGGGGGCGGTGAGCTCCGGGGCCATCCGGACCGCAGGCGTCACGGGCCCGGTCTCCCGCTCGGCGCGGGCCCGCACGTCCTTGCGGATCTGCTGGTCCAGGGCGTCCAGAGCGGCGCTCTCGGCCGGGGTGGGGGTGTAGGGCTCCAGCCGGCCCGGCGCGAACAGGGCCGGCCCCTGCCCGACCCGGATCACCACGACCAGATCGGGCGTCATCAAGTGATCGACCCGGCCGAAATCAGGTCCTTGCGAACCGGTTTCCGGAGTTCTCACGATCAGGCCCGGGGGAAGCGGACGGAACGGGTCCTCGGTGCGGTTCGCGACCAGCAGCCGGTCCTCGTCGGTCCTCAGGCGCCAGCCCGGGAGGGGAAGCCCGGGATCCGGGTAGGCGGTCAGCAGCAGGGCCGTGGCGTGGGTGTGGATCTGGTTCGCGCGGTCGAAGCTGCTGTCGTGCAGGGGCCCGTTCGGGGTCTGCAGGGTGAGCCGGTGCTGCTCGGACACGTCGCGGTAGTCCGAACGATCGTCGGCCGGGCCGGTCTCCAGGTCGATGTCGAGGATCTGCGGCTCGGCCAGCTCGGCCCGGGGCACCAGGCTCGCCACGAATTCGTCGCTCTCCTGGTCCAGCCGGTAGACCCGCAGACCGCTGGCCCGCTGCCGCAGCCGTCGCCAGCTGTCTTCGCGAAGCCGCTGCTTCTCGTCGTTCATCCAGGCCAGCAGCTCGGCCGGGGGATCCGGGACGAGAGTGAGGTGGTCCGGGTGATAGAGGCCAGCACCGTCCGACTGCCGGTAGACCACGACTGAGGGCACCGTCGGACCGGCGGTTTCCAGGAATCCCTTGATCCACCCGTGGTCCGCCTCGGTGACGCCGTCCGCGACCCGGACCAGGGCGTCCTCAATCATCCACGGAGGTCGTTCAAGACCTGGCGTGGCCGCCTCGGTCAGGACCTGATGGCCGCGTTCGGCCGGGGTGCGGATGTCGTACTCGATCTCCGGGCTTTCCGGGGTAGGGCAGGCGGCCAGGACCACGGCGGCCGCGTGGCTGAGCAGCTCCGCATAGTCGATCCGGAGCCCGTCGCCCCGGATTCCGAAGCGGTCGCTGAGGTACGTGACGTCGGCGATCCGGGCGGTCAGGCGGTACCGGCCGTCGGGTTCCTCGAGCAGATCGATGTTCACGTCACTGGTGCGCACGAGGATCACCTGCGGGTCGGTCGGGGCGGATGAAGTCCGGCCATCTTGCCGTATCGTGGGAGATGTTCATTCACCGCACATGCGTTCGCCCAGCGAACAGTGGAGGTCACGGATGCCCGCCGCGTACGTTTACCGCTCTCTGCGCACTCCGTTCGGCCGGTTCAACGGTGCCCTGGCCGATGTTCGTCCCGATGATCTGGCCGCGCAGGTGGTGCGGGAGCTCGCGCGGCCCTTCGATCCGGAAATCCTGGACGAGGTCGTTCTCGGCAACGCCAACGGCGCGGGGGAGGACAACCGGAACGTGGCGCGGATGGCCGGGCTTCTGGCCGGTCTGCCGACCTCGATCCCGGGCACCACGGTCAACCGGCTCTGCGGGTCCGGCCTGGACGCGGTGATGATGGCCTCGCGATCGATCGAGACCGGGGACGCGGACCTGGTGATCGCGGGCGGGGTGGAGTCGATGACCCGGGCGCCCTGGGTGATGATGAAACCCGCTCCGGCGCGGGATGCCGCGCTGGTCTCGACCACGCTGGGCTGGCGGCTGGTCAACCAGGACATGCCGGCGGAGTGGACGGTCTCGCTGGGCGAGGCGAACGAGCAGCTGCAGAAGAAGTTCTCGATCAGCCGGGAGCGGCAGGACGCGTTCGCCCTCCGCTCCCATCGGCTCGCCCAGCAGGCCTGGGACGAAGGCTTCTACGACGAATTGGTGACGCCGGTTGCGAGTTTGGTGAAGGACGAGGGCATCCGCGCCTCGTCCACCCTGGAGAAGCTGGCCACCCTGAAGCCGGTTTTCCGTCCGGACGGCACGATCACGGCGGCGAACGCCTCTCCGCTGAACGACGGTGCTTCGGGGGTTCTCCTGGGGTCCGAGTCCGCCGGTGAACAGCTGGGCCTGACTCCCCAGGCCCGCATCGCCGGGCGGGCGGCCCATGCCCTGGATCCGCAGATGTTCGGCTACGCGCCGGTTGCGGCCGCCGAGAAGGCGCTGGCCCGAGCGGGGATCGGCTGGAAGGACGTGGGGGCGGTGGAGCTGAACGAGGCGTTCGCGGTGCAGTCCCTGGCCTGCATCGACG
Organism: Kineosporia aurantiaca JCM 3230; assembly: GCA_000719025.1. Classification (GTDB taxonomy): domain Bacteria; phylum Actinomycetota; class Actinomycetes; order Actinomycetales; family Kineosporiaceae; genus Kineosporia; species Kineosporia aurantiaca. The sequence continues at coordinate 82,619 of JODP01000003.1, read as the reverse complement.
CCTGGGGGGTGGATCCGGAGATCGTCAATGTGCGTGGTGGGGCGATCGCCATCGGCCACCCGCTGGGCGCTTCCGGGGGCCGGCTGATCGGCACCCTGGCCGCCGTCCTGGCCGAACGCGGGGAACGCTGGGGCGTCGCGGCCATCTGCATCGGGGTCGGGCAGGCCCTCGCGGTCGTCCTGGAGAACCGCTGATGGCGGCAACCGAGTGCTCCTCCGCAGATCAGGCCGTCGCCGGGATTCTCGATGGGGCAACCGTCCTGATCGGCGGTTTCGGATCCGCCGGGCAGCCGGTCGAGCTGATCGATGCGCTGCGCCGTCAGGGCGCCAAAGAACTGACCGTGGTCTCCAACAACGCCGGCAACGGCGATTTCGGCCTAGCTGCTCTGCTGGCCGCTGGGCAGGTACGCAAGATGATCTGCTCCTTCCCCCGGCAGAGCGACTCCTACGTGTTCGACGGCCTCTATCGGGCCGGGCAGATCGAGCTCGAAGTGGTACCTCAGGGCAACCTGGCCGAACGGATGCGCGCGGCCGGCGCCGGGATCGGCGCCTTCTTCAGCCCGACCGGGGTCGGCACCCTGCTGGCCGAGGGTAAGGAGCAGAGGACGATCGAGGGCCGGGAGTACGTACTGGAGTATCCGATCCGGGGTGACGTGGCGCTGATCAAGGCGCACCGGGCCGACCGGATGGGCAATCTCGTCTACCGCAAGACCGCGCGCAACTTCGGCCCGGTGATGGCCACCGCGGCGACGACGACCGTGGTCCAGGTCGCGGAGATCGTCGAGACCGGGCAGATCGACCCGGAAGCGGTGGTGACGCCGGGCATTTTCGTCGACCGGATGGTGAGGATCGGATGAGCACCGTGGAGAACCTGGACCGGGGGCCGCTGAGCCGGGCCGAGCTGGCGGCCGCGGTCGCCCGGGACATCCCGGCCGGGGCCTACGTGAATCTGGGCATCGGGCAGCCCACCACCGTCGCCGACCACCTGGCTCCGGAACGCGGGGTGGTGCTGCACACCGAGAACGGCATGCTCGGGATGGGCCGGGCCGCGGTCGGCGAGGAGATCGACCCGGACCTGATCAACGCGGGCAAGGTCCCGGTCACCGAGCCGCCGGGCGCCGCCTACTTCCACCACGCCGACAGCTTCGCCATGATGCGCGGCGGCCATCTGGACGTCTGCGTGCTCGGCGCCTTCCAGGTCTCCGGGCACGGCGATCTGGCCAACTGGCACACCGGGGAGCCAGGCGCGATCCCGGCCGTCGGCGGGGCGATGGACCTGGCGATCGGAGCCCGGCAGGTGTTCGTGATGATGAGCCTGTTCACCCGGGACGGAAAGCCGAAACTGGTCCGGGAGTGCAGCTATCCGCTGACCGGGCTGCGCTGTGTGAACCGGGTCTTCACCGAGAGCGCGGTGTTTGAGATCGAGGAGGCCGGAGTGCGGGTGCGGGAGACCTACGGAATCTCCCGGGCCGCCCTCCGCGACCGCCTCGACGTGGACCTGCTCTAGGAGGCTAGGCCTGGTTCTCCAGTTTCTCGTCGGCCGCGGTGGGAGCGGCCGGGAGGATGTAGACGTGGTCGGTCCAGGCCGAACCCTCCCACCAGCGCAGACGCCCGATGTCTGGAGCGCCCTGGTCGGCCGGGTCGGTATGGTCCCGGTACCAGCCGGGTTCGCTCGGCGCCTGGGGATCCGGGTCTTCCCGCAGGGCGATCCGGATCTCCCGACGGGCCGGACCGCGGGGGGCCGGCAGTTCGGCGACCGGGTCGGGAGCCGGTGGGACCTCGAACTCCTCGAGCGGGGCGAGCCGGGGTAACCGGGTGGTCGGCGCATCGTCGGTGATCTCGAACAGCAGGGCGCCCGACCGCGGGTGCTCGAGATAATGGATCAGCTCACCGAGAACCCAGGCCGCAGCCGGATCTTCGGTGCTGCAGTCTTCGCGCTCGACCACCGCTTCGGCGACCACCTTGCTCCACGGGAAGTGCAGCAGGGCCACCTGGCCGAGTTTCTCCTTCGCCACCGGAGTGGGGTGTTGCCCGGCCAGCGGCGGGATTTCGTTGCTGATCGTCAGCAGCGCGTCGATCTCCTGCTCGGCGGCCAGGTCGAGATAGGCCTCCAGACGGGAACTGAGCAGCGGTCGTGGGCCGGTGCTCACCTCGACCAGGGCCGTCCAGAGGGTGTCGCCCTCCCGGACCCGGATCACCCCGTGCGGCAGGCACTCGGTGTCGCCGCTGGAGAACGGCACCTCGACGAACGTCTCCAGCGGACCCTCCGGCGCCCCCAGTGGATCGGCCACCGCCCGCCCGAACCGGGTCACCGCGGTCATCGTGGCCAGCAGCACCGCGGTTGCCCGGCGCTCCTGTTCCACCTGTGAACTGATGCCTGAGGTCGGGATCAGCCGTGCCTCGTGCCACCCGTTGTTCTTCATTCCGGCCCCCTCCATGACGGGTCAGGCTACCCGGCGCCAACCGGTCAGGTCCGGCAGTCTGCCCGATCCGGCGATTACTGGCGAGGGACGGTCACTTCCGTCACTCCAGTCACAGAAACCCGCCCCAAACGTCCTCAATGCTGCTTTTGCCGGGAAACCAGCCGGCCGAGAACCAGCGCCAAGGGCGGCCATTCGGAACGGCCCGGGCGGGTCACCGCCGAGGCCCGCAGAACCACGGCGGGATCGGTGAGCGACAGGAGCGCGACCCCGGGCCGGGTCGGCTCGTCGGCCGGTAGCAGGCCGACCCCCTGGCCGGCCCGGATCAGCTCCTGAACCAGTTCCAGACTGTCCGACTGATGGGTGATCAGCGGCTCGAAACCGGCCATCGAGGCGAGGGTTCGTACCGCGTCCCGGTCGGCGGTGTTGCGGGAGTTCACGATCCACGGCTGCCCGGCCAGGTGGTTCAGGACGGACAACGAGTCGCCCGGCGCCGCGGTGTCGGCCAGGGCCTCGGGAACGGCCACCGCCCATTGCGTGGTCCACAACGGGAAGGACTGCAGGGCCGGGTCTTTGGCGCGGGGAGCCAGGTTGTAGTCGTAGATCAGGGCCAGGTCGAGGTCGTCCGAGCCGATCAGGGCCAGCGCCTCGGCCGGTTCGAACTCGTGGATCAGGATCCGGATCCGCGGATATTCGACGGCCAGCGGCCCGAGGATCGGCAGCAGCACCCGCCGGATCGCGGTGGCGAAACCACCGACCCGGAGCGAGCCCGCGGGTTCGGCGGCCGGGTCCAGGTCGGCCCGGGCGGCCTCCACCGCGGCCAGGATGGTGACCGCGTGCCCGGCCAGGCGACGCCCCGCCGGGGTGAGCCGCACCCGGCGGCCGTCCGGTTCGATCAGCGCGGTGCCGACCTCGCGGGCCAGCACGGCGATCTGCTGGGAGACGGTGGACGTGGTGATGTGCAGTTCCTCGGCCACCTCGCGCATCGAGCCCAGCCGGGAGAGCCCGAGCAGGATCTCCAGGCGTCGGGTCTCCACGATCCAATTGTTCAGGATTCCCGAACGGTATGTCCATGATCGGCACGTGGACACGGACGATGTCCTGGGGGTTTCGTTACCTGTATGCGCACCACCTCATCCACCCGCAGCGGCACGCTGATGGCGATCGGCGCCATCCTGAGCGTGCAGCTGGGGCTGGCCATCGCCGTCCCGTTGCTCGATCGGATCGGCGCCCTCTCCACCGCGTGGCTCCGCCTGGCCTGGGGTGGGCTCCTGTTCGCCGTCCTGATCCGCCCTCGTCCCAACGCCATGAGCCGATCTGCATTGGGGGCCTGCCTGCTGCTGGGTAGCGTCACCGCGGGCGTGACCATGCTCTTCATGGCCTCGCTGGTCTACCTGCCGCTGGGTACGGCCAGTGCCCTGGAGTTCCTCGGTCCGCTCGGGGTAGCAGTGGTGCGGGGCAGAGGTCGGGCCCGGCTTCTCCCGGTGCCTGCCTTGGCCGGGGTAGTGCTGCTGACCGAACCGTGGAGTGGAGACGTACAGGCTGCGGGAATCGCCTTGGCGTTGGCGGCCTCGCTCTGCTGGGCGGGCTACATCGTGCTCACCCAGCGGGTCGGGGACGAGGTCTCCGGGCTGCAAGGGCTCGGTATCTCCATGCCTTTCGCCGGGCTGGTGGCCACCGCGGTGAGTCTGCCGCACCTGGTGACCTCGGGAGAGGCGCTGAGCCGGGACGTCGTGCTGCTCGGGCTGCTGCTCTCGGTGCTGGTCCCGGTGGTGCCGTTCACCCTGGAAATGCTCGCGTTGCGCCGCCTGAACACCGCCGCCTTCGGCACGCTGATGAGCCTGGAGCCCGCGGTCGCCACGGTGATCGGATTCCTGCTGCTCGGGCAGGTGCCGGGGGTTTTCGCGGTGGTCGGGGTGGGCTTTGTCGTGGCGGCCGGGGTAGGGGCGGAGCGGATGGGGGCGCGGGAGGTGATCCGGCCGGATCAGCTGCTGGCCCCCGAGCGGACCGGGTAGACGAACGGGCTCCAGGTCGTCCCGTCCCACCACCGCAGCCGGGCCGCCTCCTCCGGGTCCGCATACCATCCCTCGGCCTCCGGGGCACCCAGATCGCTGGTGAGATGGCGCATTTCCCGGCGGGAAGGGCCCCGCGGGCCGGGCAGTGTGGTGCTCCAGCTGACTACCGGGAGTCGTTCCGCGGCGGCCGGTTCGGGGCCGTCCTGACTGGACAAGGAGGACGAGACGAGCTGCTCGGCCACCGGCTCGTCGGTGGTCTCCTCGCGCATCCGGGGCGGTTTCGCCGTCCAGGAGCGCAAGGTCAGCAACACGTCGGCGTAGAAGGTCTCTACGGCGAAGAGCACGCTGTCCGGGAAGCCGCCCTTACCCCGGCCGCGTTTCAGGCCGACCGGGAGGTCCAGGGCGACCCGGAAGCTGCGGATCTCCCGATTCGGGTCCAGCACCAGGGAGTTCGGGTCGGTCCGGGCGCGACCGAGGAGCTCGGCCGACACCGAGGCCTTGACGTAGGCGGCGAAGACCTCGATCCGGAGCGCGTCCGGCGCCGCGGTGAGCTGCTTCACCAGCCAGTTGATCCGGGTGCCGGGCTTGCCCACGCGCGGTGCGTCGACGTCCACGTGACAGGTGACCCGGCCGGCCCGCAGGTCCACGGTGACGGTGACCGGCCCGATCGCTTCCGGGATCCGGATCGCCCCGGTCAGCGTGCCCCGGGTGGAGAGCGACTCGACCAGCGAGGTGACCCGCAGCCCCGGATCGGCCTGCTCCTTGCGCGAGACCAGAGGGATGACGTTGGTGCCGAGTTGTCTTCCGAGGCGCAGGCTCGCGTACCGCAGCAGCGCGTCGAAGCGGTTGGCCACGGTCGCCGCACCGGAGTCGCCCGGTTTCATGGTGCCGTCCAGAACGGCGTCCCGGATCGGGACCCAGGCCGGACCCATGTCGTCGAACTCCAGCGCCCCGGAACGCCCGTGCTCCAGATAGCGGATCAGTTCGCCGAGGATCCAGGCCTGATCGGGATCGGCCACGCCCCGGTGCTCGCGCTGGACCACTGCCTCGGTTAGCACCTGGCTCCAGGAGTAGTGGTGCAGGGCCACGGTTCGAAGACGCCGCTTGTCCACCGGGGTCGGGTGCCGCCCGAGCATGGGCGCGATCTCGTTGCTGATGGTCAGGAGGGCGTCGTAACCCGCGACCCGGGCGACGTCCAGATAGGTCTCCAGTTGGACCGGGTCGAGCGTGGCGGTGCCGGTCTTGACCTCGACCAGCGCCGTCCAGCTCTTCTGCCCGCGGCGCACCCGGATCACCCCGTCCGGGTACACCTTCCGGTCGCCGTCCGGGAACGGGACCTCGATGAAGGTCTGGACGACCCCGGCCGGCGCGCCCAGGGGCTGGGTGAGAGCCCGGCCGAACTCCTTGACCGACCCCATCACCGCCAGCAGGGCCGAGGTCGCCCGGCGTTCCTGCTCCTCCCCGCCGTTGATCCCGGAGGTCGGGATCAGCCGCGCCTCCTGCCATGTATCAATGTCACTCTCAGCCCCGTTCACGGCGAAATAGTAGCTCTCCGTGATGTCCCGGGGAGGCCGTTCCGGCCGAGATGTCGGCCCGGCTCCGGCCGGACAGGGCCAGGTCGTCGTGCGTGCCGAGGATCTGCAGGCTCGACAGCCGGGTCTCCAGAAGCACCTCGTCCTGCCAGTTCCCGATCAGAGCGCTCAGCTCGCGGGTCTCGGCCGGGTTCAGTTCCTCGGCCAGGTTGAAGAGGCCGACGGCGTAGAAATTGGTCACCGGTAGGCCCAGGGCGGCCTGGAGACGGCCGAACGCCGCTTGGCCGCGGATCATTTCGGGGATGACCGGGAGATAGATCCTTCCGGTGTTCTTCCGCCCGACGAACGGGCCGAGGATCCGAAGGTGGAGCGGGCCGTGTTCCCGGAGGAAGCGTTCGACCACCTCGATGATCCGGGGTAGGTCGCTCTCCTGAAGTCCGCCGGCGATGGTGGCGTGCAACCGGTCCCGGCGCTGTTCGGTGATGCCGGCGGCCAGCTTCGGCCCGGCCGATCCGGCCGACAGTTCCTCGGCGAACTCCCGGTAGCTGCGGCCGGAGGTGAGGATCTCCCAGCCGATCGGGGCGACCAGGGAGAGCCGCTCGCGCTCGTACCGGCCGTTGAGATGGTCCGCCCCCGGTGCCCGTTCGAGGATCAGCGGGTGCCCGGGCGCGACCAGGGGGAGCTGGGCGAGACGATAGTTCTCGTCGAAACCCAGGGCCTCGCCCTCCGCGTACAGGCGCCGGGACGCGTCGTAGGCGAACACCGACCGATCCGGGTACACCGGTTCGCGCACGGCGACCTCCAAGCCGGTAGGCAGATCAGATCAGAACCCTAGCTTCCTCCGGGGCGTGGCAGGAAATGCCTGCGGCGCAAAGGATTGCGGGCTCATCCCCGCTGACCTGCGGGGACGGCCCGGCCCGCAGGGGCGCGGCGAAATTGTCGGTGGGGGGTTGCACTATTAGGGGTATGAGCAGAGAGCAGGAGGGGGGTCAGCCGGCGTTCTTCGAGGAGGCCCGGCTGGCAACGAGAATCACGGTCGAGGGGGTCGACCTGGCGCTGCTCCGTCAGGCCACACGGCTCCTGGGTGCGGAAGATCCGGCGGCGGTCGATCAGGCCCTCGCCGAGCTCATCCGTGATCGCAGTCGGCGGCGCGCGGTCGCTGCCGAGCTGCATCGCTACGAGACCGGGCAGTTCGCAGCACTGTCCGACGAGTACGGGGGGATCTGATGAACGTTGGCTGGTTGCTCGACAGCAGTGCGATCGGGCTGGCGCACCGTAAGGAGGTGCTGGCCCGGCTGCGGCCGATGCTCCGGGCCGGGGTGCTCTACACCTGCCCGGTGCTCGACCTGGAGGCGCTCGCCACCGCGGCCTCGCCGCAGGCCTACCGCCGGATGCGGGCCGACCGGCAGCGGGTGTACCGGTCGGTGCCGTTCGGTCCGGCGGTGGGCGAACGGGCGATCCGGCTGCAGGCCCGGCTCGGGCGGCTGAGCGGGCCGCCGGTGCGCCCGCGGGACCTGCTGGTGGCGGCGACCGCGCTGGAGCACGACCTCACGGTGCTGCATCACCATCCGGCGTTCGGCGTGCTGGGCGAGATCTGCGATCTTGATCAGCGGGCGGTCGCCCATCTGGGCACGCTGGAGTGAGTCGAAGGGCATACGGTCGCCGGGTTCCGGTGGCCCGAGGGGAGTAGCAGCCAGGATGGGCAGAACCGCATTCGTGTTCGGCGGTGGGGGCATGCTGGGCGCCAGCGAGGTGGGCATGCTCCGCGCCGTGATGGAGGCCGGGCACCGTCCCGACCTCGTCCTCGGCACCAGCGTCGGCGCCATCAACGGGGCCGTGCTGGCGGCCGAGCCGACCCTCGACTGCGTGGCCGAGCTGATGACGATGTGGGAGTCGCTGGGCGGCCGGGAGATCTTCTCCGGGCCGCTCCAGCGGTTGCGCCAGGCCGCCCGCAGCGGCACCCACCTGCACTCGATCGAGCCGCTCCGGGCGCTGATCGAGCGGCGGCTGGGGCCGATCGGCATCGAGGACCTGGCGGTGCCGTTCCAGTGCTGCGCCTCGAGTATCGAGCGGGCCGCCGAGACCTGGTTCACCGAGGGGCCGGTGGCCACCGCGGTCGCCGCCTCCTGCGCGGTACCGGGACTGTTCGGCCCGGTCAAGGTCGGCGACGAGCACTTCCTGGACGGCGGGCTGGTGAACAGCCTGCCGGTGGGCCGGGCGGTGGCGCTCGGGGCCACCGAGATCTTCGTGCTGCACGTGGGGCGGATCGAACAGCCGCTGCGGGTGCCCACCCGACCCTGGGAGGTCGCCACGGTGGCGTTCGAGATCGCCCGCCGGCACCGGTTCGCGGCCGATATGGCCGCCGTGCCGCCGGGGGTCACGGTGCGGTTGCTGCCGGCCGGTTCGGTCGCCAGCCCCAGCGCCAACCTGCGCTACCGCAACACCCAGAAGGTGCGTCAGCGGATTGAGGAGGCCTACCAGGCATCGGTCACGTACCTGGAGTCGGCCGGGAAAGTGGACTGATCATGTTGCCTCCGTACCTGGTCCGCCGGCTCGTGCTGCTCCCGCTGATGCTGGTGATCAGCCTGGCCGCGGTGATCACGGCCCCGGCCACCCTGCTGCTGGCGGCGATCGCCGGGCTGGTCATCCCCGGCCAGCGCAGCCGCCCGTTCCGGCTCACCGTGCTGGTGATCGGCTACCTGGCGGCCGAGGGGGTAGGCCTGCTGGTGCTCGGCTACCTGTGGGTGGCCTGCGGTTTCGGTCGTCACGTGCGGGAGCCGAAACACGAGCGGCGGCACTACGTCTGCGTGCGGGCGTTCCTGCGCTGGATCTATTGGCTGGTCAACCACGTGCTGCACGTCGAGGTCCGGGTGGAGGGGCCGGCGCCGGAGGCCTATCGCGACAAACCGCTGATCGTGTTCTGCCGGCACGGCGGCCCGGGCGACTCCTTCCTCCTGGTGCACGCGCTGATGGACTGGTACGACCGGGAGCCGCGGATCGTCCTGAAGGACACGCTGCAGTGGGATCCGGCGATCGACATCGTGCTGAACCGGCTGCCGACCCGGTTCATCCGCTCCGGGGCGCCGGGCAAGGCCACGATCGATCCGGCCAAGGGTCCCGATGCCGAGCAGCTGATCGGTGAGCTGGCCCGCAAGCTGGACGGTAACGATGCGCTGGTGCTCTTCCCGGAGGGTGGCAACTTCACGGCCCGGCGCCGGGCCCGGGCGATCGCCAAGCTGCGCCGCCGCGGGCTGATGGCCGAGGCGGCCAAGGCCGAGGCGATGCGGTACGTGCTGCCGCCACGGCCGGGCGGGGTGCTGGCGGTGCTGGACAATGCGCCCGAGGCGGATGTGGTCTGGGTGGCCCACACCGGCACCGACCACCTGCTCACGGTAGCCGACATCTGGGACGCGCTGCCGATGGATCTGGACGTGAAGATGCGGTGGTGGCAGGTCCCGGCGGGCAGTTTCCCGGCCGAACGGGAGCAGCGGATCGCCTGGTTGTACGAATGGTGGCGGCAGATCGACGAATGGATCACGGTGAACCGGGTCGCCGAGGGTCAGCGCGAGGTCGTCTGAGGAGACATACTGGTAAGTCCTTTGCGCCAGGTAGGGCTGCGAAGGGTGCGTCGGCGGGTCTGTAAGGGCACGTGGTTGTGCGTGCTGATTTCCGCGCGCCGGGGGAAAGAAAGAAGTGGAACAGGATGACGAGCATGGGAGGCGCTGTGGGCGATGCCGCCGGTGGGCCGCAGAACGCCACCGACCGCGAGGTGGCTCAGGAGCAGGCCTATCTGGACCTGCTCTACGGGCGACTCGACGACATCCGTTCCCGGGCCGCGCGGACGCTGGACGACCTGCGCCGCCAGTCCTCCTCGAACACCCCGGCCGGCCGGGCCGAGAAGGACGCCTTCGACGCCCTGCACACCGAGCGGGTGGCCCAGCTCGACGCGGTGGAGGACCGGCTGGCCTTCGGCCGGCTGGACATGACCGGTGGTGAGCGCCGCTACGTCGGCCGGATCGGGCTCTCGGACGAGGGCCAGCAACAGCTCCTGGTCGACTGGCGGGCCCCCGCCGCGGCCGCGTTCTACCAGGCCACGGCCGCATCCCCGAGTGGCGTGGCGCGACGCCGGCACCTGGCCACCCGGGGCCGCACGGTCACCGGGATCGACGACGAGCTGCTCGACGCCACCGGCCTGAACGCGGCCGACCTGACCACCGTGACCGGTGACGGCGCCCTGATGACGGCGCTCACCGAGCACCGCACCGGCAAGATGCGCGACATCGTCGCCACCCTGCAGTCCGAGCAGGACGTGATCGTCCGGGCCCAACTGACCGGCGTGCTCGTGGTCCAGGGCGGCCCGGGCACCGGCAAGACGGCGGTCGCCCTGCACCGCGCCGCCTACCTGCTCTACACACACCGCGAGCGGATCGCCAAGAGCGGTGTGCTGGTGGTCGGCCCCTCCCCGGTGTTCCTGCGCTACATCGAGCGGGTGCTGCCCTCACTGGGGGAGACCGGCGTCGTGCTGTCCACCCCCGGGCAGATCTTCCCCGGGGTCGAGGCCACCGCCCCGGAACGGCCCGAGGTCGCCATGCTGAAGGGCGATCTGCGGATGGCCCGGGTGATCCGCGAGGCGGTCCGCCAGCGACAGTTGCTGCTGCCCCGGCCGATCCCGATCAGCATCGACGGGGAGCAGGTCGTGCTCCGCCCGGCCGCGGTGGCCGAGGCCCGGTCGCGGGCCCGGCAGACCGGCCGGCCGCACAACGAGGCCCGGTCCACCTTCGTCAAGCACCTGCTCGACGACCTGGCCGGTCAGCTGGCCCGGTCCCGCCGGCTGGAGAACGACCCGGAGACCCGGCAGGACCTGGGCGCCGAACTGCGCGACAGCGTGGACGTGCGGCGCGAGATCAACCTGCGCTGGATGCCCCTTTCGGCCGAGAAGTTCCTGGACAAGCTGTTCTCCGACCCGGCCCGGCTGCGGGCGGCGACCGAGGGCCGGCTGAGCAAGCCCGAGGGCCGGAGTCTGCTGCGCGAGTCCGGCAGCCCGTGGACCCAGGCCGACGTGCCGCTGCTGGACGAGGTCGCCGAGCTGATCGGGCCGGACGTGACGGCCAGCGCGGCGGCGGCCCGGGAGCGGGCCCGGGCGGCGGCCGAGCGGGCCGAGGCGGTCCGCTACGCCCAGGGTGTGCTGCAGATGTCCGGCGAGGCGGCGGCGATGATGACGGCCGACATGCTGGCCGAGCGGTTCGAGGGCCCGGGCGGCAGCCTGACCGTCGCCGAGCGGGCCCGGGACGACCGGACCTGGACATACGGGCACATCGTGGTGGACGAGGCCCAGGAGGTCTCGCCAATGCTCTGGCGCACGCTCGCCCGCCGGGTGCCCTCGCGCTCGATGACCATCGTGGGAGACCTGGCCCAGACCAGTTCCGCAGCCGGGGCCACCTCCTGGGGCGGGGCGCTGGACCCGATCGCCGAGGGCCGCTGGCGGGTGGCCGAGCTGACCGTGAACTACCGGACCCCGGCCAAGATCATGGGCCCCGCGGCCGCGATGCTGACCGCCACCGGGGTCACGGTCCGGCTGCCGGAGTCGGCCCGCGAAGGTGACTGGGACCCGTCCCTGATCGAGGTGCCGGGCGAGCCGGCCGCTCTGGTCGACGCGGTGCTGTCGGCCCTGACCGCAGACGAAGCGGCGCTCGGCGGCGGTCAGTTCGCCGTCATCCTGTCCCGCGCCCAGAGCATCGGCGAGGTCTCCGAGCGGATCCGGAAGTCGCTGCTGGCCTCGGAGTACGCCGGGCTGGCGGACCGGGTGGGGGTGCTCAGCGTGGACGACGTGAAGGGTCTGGAGTACGACGCGGTCACCGTGGTCGACCCGGCCGGCATCATCGCTGCCTCACCGCGGGGGGCGAGCGACCTCTACGTGGCCCTCACCCGACCCACGCAGCGCCTCACGGTGGTCCACCACGGTGATCTGCCGACCGGTCTGAGCCGCTCGTAAACGGTTACTGAAAGGCGTCATTAATCCACTCAGAGCAAAGGGTGGAGCCGGGCGGGGGCCATTTCCGGGAAATGGCTGAGCCGTTTTCGTGACGCGGGCGAAATCACGGCCGAATCAGCTTCGGAGAACCCACCGTGAGGGGTACACAAGACCGGGAACACTCGGAAGTTCCCGGTCGGCTCTGTGATCTCAAGGACAAATAGATGTCGCGTCGCCCCGCGCTCGACGGCCTGCGGGCCTTTGCCGTGCTGGCAGTCATGGCCTTCCACACCTCCCCGGCGGCCCACGGGGGATTCCTCGGGGTGGACGTCTTCTTCGTGATCAGCGGTTACCTGATCACCATGCTGTTACTGCGGGAATGGTCGCGCACCGGTGGGATCGACTTCGGGCAGTTCTACCTGCGCCGAGGTCTGCGACTGCTGCCCCCGCTGCTGTTCATGCTCGTCATCACGCTGCCGTTCGCGCTCACCTGGATGCGCGACGGGATGCGGATCAACGTCCTGGAAGCCCTGCTGAGCGTGATCTTCTACGTCGCGAACTGGGCGAACGTGTGGCACGACCAGGCCACCGGGATCTGGACGCACACCTGGTCGCTGTCGATCGAGGAGCAGTTCTACCTGATCTGGCCGGCCGTGCTGTTCTTCGTGGTGGCCCGGTTGCGTAAGTCCCCGGCCGTCGGCCTGACCGTGGCGATCCTCGCCATGGTGATCGCCCGGGTGATCACCTGGCACACCGATCCGGGCAACTGGATGTACTACGCGACCACCTCGCACAGCGACGGCCTCCTGCTCGGCGCCCTGATGGCGGTGCTGCTGCAGAAGCGCGAGAGCCTGCTGCCGACGCCCTCGGTCTCCGAGGCGGTGGCCTGGACCGGTGCCGTGGGGCTGGCGGGCCTGTTCGCCACGTCCTCCATCGACGGCGGCAGCACCTTCGAATGGCGGTTGCCGGCGGCCGCGCTGTTCAGCGCGATGATCGTGCATCACCTGGCGACCCGGACCGAGGGGCCCATGGTGCGGGTGCTGTCGCTGCGGCCGTTCGTGGCGATCGGGACGGTCTCGTACGGGCTGTACCTGTACCACTTCCCGGTGTTCATGATCGTCCAGAGCCGCGGCTACTCGCACGTGGTGCAGCACACCCTGGAGATCACGATCAGCGTGGGCCTGACCGTCTTCTCCTGGTTCCTGGTGGAGAAGCCCGCCCTGCGCCTCAAGGACCGGCTGTCCACCGTGCGGGCCTCCGCTGTTCGATCGACCCCGGCCGGGGGAGTTGGCGAGGCGAGCGCGTAAGGGCTGGCCTACGGTTGTAGGGGTACACCGCTGTACCCCTGCGACCCGTAGCCCTCCGCCGTAAGGATCCAGATGTCGACCAGGCCTGTTCTCCAGATCATCGTTGCCAGCACCCGTCCCGGCCGGGTCGGCCTCCCGGTGGCCGAATGGTTCCGGTCCGTGGCGGAGAAGCACGGTGGCTTCACCGTCGAGCTGGTGGACCTGGCCGAGCTGAACCTGCCGATGATGGACGAACCGAACCACCCGCGGTTGCGGCAGTACGTGCACGAGCACACCCAGCGCTGGAGCGCCACGGTGGATCGGGCCGACGCGTTCGTGATGGTCACCCCGGAGTACAACCACAGCTTCTCGGCGGCGCTGAAGAACGCCCTCGACTACCTGTCGCACGAGTGGGCGAACAAACCGGTGGGTACCGTCAGCTACGGCGGCATTTCGGCCGGCACCCGTGCCCAGGTTGCCCTGCGCCCAGTGCTGGCCTCGCTCAAGCTGTTCCCGACCGGCGGGGCCGTGAACATTCCGGTCGTGCGCCAGTTCCTCACCGAAGAGGGCACGGTCGAGCCCAACGACGTGATGAGCGCCGCGGCCGACGCCATGCTTGTCGAGCTCGAGGTGCTGGCGCACACGCTGGCGCCCCTGCGGGCCACGGCTCAATCCTGATGGAGGAAGGCGAGAACCGCCAGCACCCGGCGGTTGTCGTCGGCCGCCTGGGGTAGGTCGAGCTTGGTGAAGATGCTGTTGGTGTGCTTACCCACGGCCTTTTCCGAGACGAACAGCCGTGCCGCGATTGCGGCGTTGGACCGTCCCTGGGCCATCAGGGAGAGCACCTCCCGCTCGCGTTCGGTCAGTCGCTCCATCGGGGCCTCGCGCTGCGCGCGGCTGAGGATGCTGGAGACCACCTGGGGGTCGAGCACGGTGCCTCCGTCGGCCACCTGCTGGACCGCTTCGACGAACGAACGGACGTCCGTGATCCGGTCTTTCAGCAGGTAACCGATGGAGCCCTGGCCGGAGGCGAGCAGTTCCTTGGCGTAGAGCTGCTCGACGTACTGGCTGAGCACGAGCACGGGGAAGGCCGGTCGCCGGCGGCGGATCTCGACCGCCGCCATCAGCCCCTCGTTGGAGAAGCTGGGCGGCAGCCGGACGTCGAGGACGGCGATGTCGGCGTCCTTGTCCTCCAGGGCCCGCAGCAACGACGGCGCGTTGTCCACGGCCGCCACCACCTCGAAGTCGTGCGCCTCGAAAAGCCGGATCAGGCCGTCTCTCAGGAGGGCGAGATCTTCGGCGATGACGACGCGCACGGCACCTCCACGATGACCGTTGTGGGACCCCCTACGGGGCTGTCGATGTTCAGTGTGCCGTCGAACGATCGCAGCCGACGGGTTACCCCGGCCAATCCGGACCCAGCGCCGACCGCGGCTCCCCCGACACCATCGTCCCCAATTTCTGCGCGTAACTGACTACCCCGGAACTCCAGCCGCACCCAGGCCCGCTGTGCCTGAGCGTGTTTCACCACATTCGCCAGCGCTTCGGCAATGGCGAAGTACACCGCGGTCTCGACCGGGGCCGGAATCGGCTGGGGTAGGTCGATGGACGTGGTAACCGGCAGGGATAGCTGAACGGTCAGCGCCTCGACCGCTCCGCCCAGCCCTCGGTCGGCCAGCACCGGAGGGTGAATACTGCGGACCACGCCGCGGAGGTCCTCCAAAGCATCCGTGGTGGCCTGTCGGGCCTCGGCCAGCAACGCCGCCGCAGCCTGAGGATCGCGGTGCAGAAGCTCCTCGGCCAGACCAATGTTCATACCCAGCGCCACGATCCGGGCCTGGGCACCGTCGTGCAGATCCCGCTCGATCCGCCGGATCTCGGCCGCCGAGTGGTCGATCGTCTCGGCGCGGGACTCCGCCACCGCCGCTACCTGACGCTCCAGATGAACGGCGCGCGTGCTGCCGTAGATCGCTGCCGTGGTGATGGCCCGGACCAGCGAGAGCAGCGGGGTAAGGATCCACCAGAGCACCAGGTCGAGCGGGATGAGAGTGAGCCACCAGCCGTTCCTCTGGACGATCGCCAGTACGAGGTCGGCGATGGTGGCGCCGGGTAGCGCGACCATCGCCGCCGATAGGGCGAAACCACCGGTCGAGGCGAAACCCAGGAACGCGAGGTCGAGCCAGCGCGTCGAGTCGCGCATCCAGGTCCAGGGCCAGGCCCAGACCAGCGCCAGCCCCCGCACCGGGGAGCTCTTGTAGCTGACCTCGATCGGCTGCTGGAGCGCACTGCTGGCCAGGCTGCGGTGCACGCGGGCGATCTGCGCGGTCGCCGGGACGGCCAGGAGCAGGAGCAGGAAGCCCACCCCGACGACCAGGGTCGGCCAGCCGACCAGGAGCAGGACGAAGAGCACCAGGCTGGGGGCGAAGAGCAGGACATGGGCCAGTTCGAGCGCCCAGATCCGGGCCCGGTTCATCAGGCCGGCCTCGTCGAAACGCAGCAACGGGATCCGCCGCAGCCCACCTTCACCCCACATGGTCAGCAGTGTCCCTGGTTTCCGGCCACGGCGGTGAGGGCCGAGCCGGAGAGGGCCTTCCGCGTGAGGACGCGCGTGGCCGAGACGGTCACGACGGTCGCCACGGCGGCGACCCCGAGGAAGTACCAGGGCCCCGGACCCGGCACTACCTGATTCTGCTTGACCCAGCTGTAGGAGACCACGGTGGCCGACGAGGCCAGTGCGCCGATCCCGATGCCGGCCCCGGCCAGGAAGCCCGCCTCCAGCCGCATCATCAGCCGGATCTGCGGTTTCGTGGCCCCGGCGAGCTGCTGCCGGCCGAACTCCGGCCGTCGGTCGGCGATCGCCGCGGCCAGGGTGTTCACCACCATGATCGCGGCGAACAGCGCGATCATCCCGACCACCACGTAGTTGAGCAGCTCGACGTCCTGGGCCTCGGCGGTCTGGGGCCGGTTCGCGCTCACGGCGTTCTCGATCGCCACCAGATAGGCGGTGCCGGTGCTGATGCCCGCGAAGACGATGATCGGGGCCAGCGCCGAACCCAGCAGGTGAGCCCGGGCCCTCAGGTCGTGCTCGGCCAGGTGACCGGCGGCGCCGAACGGCCGCAGCAGGAAGGCGAACCAGGTGGCGGCCCGCTTCAGCAGGGCGGGGGCGAGGGTGGCCAGCCCGATCGAGGTGAACACACAGGCCGGGCCCGCGGTGCTCATCGGGGCCAGGGGGTCGGGGTCGTTGGCCGTCACCGTCACCGTGATCACCGCGGACTGAATCCCGCCCAGGGTAAGCAGGATTCCGGCCGCCCAGCGCCACCGGCTCATCCGTTGCGGTTCGATGCTGGCAGAGGCTTTAGCTGTCCGACGGGTGGCAAGGATTCCGGCCAGCAGACAGACCAGCGACAGGACGACCCCGGTGACGGCCAGTGCGATCGCCCGAGCCCCCACACTTACCCCCACCGACTCGTCAATCATCCCGCTGTTGCGCATAGCGGCCAGGACGAGATCACCGGTGATTGCGGCCGGCACCGATGACAGCACCACGGCGGCCACCGTGACCAGGACAGACTCGGTCAGGACGAGTCGGCGTACCTGACCCGGGGTAGCGCCGACGGCCCGAAGTAACGAGGTTTCCGCCTGCCGTTGGCCGATCACCAGACCTAGCGTCGAGGCAACCGAGAACAGCACGATCACCGCTCCCCAGCTCCCTACGACGGTGCCCATCAGGCGCAGCCGGTCAGCATCGGCCGCCGAGACGTCGCCGTAGCCCGCCGCGGCCAGGATCGCAAAGGTGCCAATGATCATCCGGCCGAAGAAGACCGAGAGGAAGGCCGCACCGAACGCGGAGGCTCGCGTGCGCAGCGAGCGGAAGGCCAACTGTCGCATCACGCACTCACTCCTTCCGGCATCAGCTGGTCGAGGTGCGTCATCTGAGCGGCAACCGCTTCCGCCGTGGGATTCGTCATCCGTCCGGCAATCCGGCCGTCCGCCAGGAACACCACTTGGTCGGCGTAGGCCGCAGCGACCGGGTCGTGGGTGACCATGACGATGGTCTGACCCAGCCGATCCGCCGAGCCCCGCAGGATGCCCAACACGTTCCGGGCGGTACGACTATCCAAAGCACCGGTCGGCTCGTCTGCGAAGAGCACGTCCGGCCTGGTCACCAGACCCCGGGCGATGGCGACCCGCTGTTGCTGACCGCCGGAGAGTTCGGCCGGCAGGGAGTCTGCGCGGTCTGCGAGGCCCACTTGGTCGAGGCGGGCACGACCGGTGTTGCGGGGTACTTTCCGTCCGGCCAGCCTCAAGGGCAGCTCGACGTTCTGGGCGGCGGTCAGGTAGGGCAGCAGGTTCAGACCTTGGAACACGATGCCGATCCGCTGCCGCCGGAACAGCGTGGCCTCGGTCTCGTCCTGGGGCAGCGCCCGTCCGCCGATCATGATCGTGCCGGTAGCGGCCCGTTCCAACCCCGCCACGCAGTTCAGGAAGGTGCTCTTGCCGGACCCGGACGGTCCCATCAGCGCGGTGAAGGTGCCGGCGGCCAGTCGTAGGCCGACGCCTTTCAGCGCCTCGACCGCCCCCGGGCCGTCTCCGTAGGTCAGGCTGAGCCCGACAACATCCAGTGCTGGTGCGTTCATCGGTGGTTCCCCCTTGATTCGGTGCCTTCCCCTTTAGATCGAAATTAGGGACGTCGGTGAGGACGGACGAGGGTCTTGGGCAGCCGGTCGGGGTAGGGAAAAGCCCACCGCCCAAGGGGCGTGCGAGGATCTGTGCATGTCCGTGTCAGACCGCGTTCTGCCCGTGTCCGATGCCGATGTCCAGGTCGCGGCGGAGCTGCTGGAACCGGTGATCCGGCGTACCCCCGTGGTGCGTAGCCGGGCCCTGTCCGACCTGCTCGGCGGGCCGGTCTACCTGAAGTGCGAGAACCAGCAGCGGGCCGGATCGTTCAAGATCCGTGGCGCCTACACCCGGATGGCTCGGCTGTCCGAGGAGGAGAAGGCCCGCGGGGTGGTCGCGGCCAGCGCCGGTAACCATGCCCAGGGGGTGGCCCTGGCCGCCCGGCTGCTCGGGGTCCGGGCCCGGATCTACATGCCGGTCGGGGCCCCGCTGCCGAAGCTGGACGCCACCCGGGGTTACGGCGCCGAGGTGGTGCTCACCGGCAGCACCGTGGACGAGTGCCTGGCCAGCGCCCTGGCTTGGGCCGCGAGCAGCGGCTCGGTGATGATCCACCCGTTCGACCACCCGGACGTGGTCGCCGGTCAGGGCACGATCGCCCTGGAGCTGCTGGAGCAGCAGCCGGACGTGAAGACGGTGCTGGTCAGCACCGGGGGTGGCGGCCTCCTGGCCGGGGTGGCGACGGTGCTCAAGGCCCGGCGCCCGGACATCCGGGTGATCGGGGTGCAGGCTGCCAGCGCAGCCGCCTACCCGCCCTCGCTGGCCGCCGGGAAGCCGGAGTCGCTGCCCTCGATGAGCACGATGGCCGACGGTATTGCGGTCGGCCGGCCCGGCGACGTGCCCTTCGCCATCGTCGAGCGCTTGGTCGACGATCTGGTCACGGTGGACGAGGAGACAATCTCGCGGGCCCTGCTGCTGATGCTGGAACGGCAGAAGCTACTGATCGAGCCGGCCGGCGCGGTCGCCGTGGCGGCCCTGCTGAAGGACGGGCTGGAGGTCGAGACCCCAGCCCTGGCCGTGCTTTCCGGCGGCAACGTGGACCCGCTGCTGCTGATGCGGCTGATCCGGCACGGCCTGGCCTCGGCCGGGCGGTACCTGCGGATGCAGGTGCGGGTGGCCGACACCCCGGGCTCCCTGGCCCAGCTGCTGCTGCGCCTGGCCACCACCGGCGCGAACGTGATGGAGGTGGAGCACGTGCGCACCGGGGCCCGGACCGCGGTCAACGAGGTCGAGGTGGCGCTCTGGGTGGAGACCCGCGGGCGGGCGCACTGCGGTCAGGTGGTGCAGGATCTGGTCGCGGCCGGCTACCAGATCACGGCGACGGAGAGCGAGTAGCTTCGGGAAGCTCCTCCCGGACCGGGCTTTCGGGCTCCCCCTGAAGCCGGCCGACCAGTCCCCAGGCCGCGCCGACCACCAGCCAGCCGACCAGCACGTCCAGCACCCAGTGGTTGCCGGTACCGACCACCACCAGCGCGGTCAGCCCGGCGTGGGCCCAGCCCAGGGTCCGCAGCAGCCGGTTGGTGGTGATCAGGCCGACGGTCAGGGCCACCCACAACGCCCAGCCGGCGTGCATCGACGGCATCGCGGCCAGCTCGTTGGTCATCCGGCCCATCCCGCCCGGCAGCGACTCCCCCCGCCCCCACCAGCCCTGGTCGGCGTTCTGGGCGAGCGTGTCGATGTACCCCGGGAGGAGCCGGGGCGGCGCCGTGGGCAGCAGGATGTAGACGGTCAGGGCCGCGACCGTGGCCAGCACCAGGGCATTGCGGGCCCTTCGGTGATGCTGGTCGCCGCTGAACCAGAGCAGGAGCAGCACCGCCGCCGTGACCACGTAGTGGGCGGCCGCGTAGTAATAGCTCGCCCCGGCCGCCAGCCACTCGTCGCCCGAGGTGAACCGGTTGAGGCTCATCTCGATGTCGATACCGGCGAACTTCTCCACGCCCAGCAGGGATTTCGCCCGCTCGGTGGCGGGATGCAGATCCGCCGAGGCGAGCAGCCGGGAGAGTGAGTACACGCTCCAGAGTGCTCCCAGCAGAACCAGTTCCCGGATTCCACGCCAGGTGTGGACCATACGCTCAACGCCCCCTCAGCCAGAATCGGGCCGGGCGGTCCTTCCCCACCGCTCGACCCTTGGTCAGCGTAATCCGGATGATCCTCAAGAGCATCAGGGTTGCCCCTGAGTCGACCCGCAGCCCGACCCGCAGCGGATCCGGCTGACGCATCGTGACGTCGATGTCACGGATTGGACTTTTCGTCCGTCTTGTCGGGGGTCGATGGCACTATGGCCGCATGCTCGACGTAACCGCCCTGCGCACCGATGACCCGGATCAGGTCGCCGGGTACCGCATCGTGCGCCGCCTGGGTCAGGGCGGCCAGGGGGTGGTCTTCCTCGGGGTCGGCGCAGGCGGCGAGCAGGTGGCGATCAAACGCCTCCGGCTGGAGGACGAGCGGTCTCGCCGGCAGTTCGCCAAGGAGGTCGGCGCGGCCCGGCGCGTGGCCGCGTTCTGCACCGCACGGGTCATCACCTTCGACCTGGAGGGCGAATCGCCCTACGTAGTCAGCGAGTTCATCGAGGGTCCGTCCCTGCAGCAACTGGTCCGCGAGTCCGGTCCGCTCAGCGGCAGCCGGCTGCACCGGCTGGCGATCGGCACCGTCACCGCCCTCGCGGCCATCCATCAGGCCGGTGTGGTGCACCGCGACCTGAAGCCGGCCAACGTCATGGTCTCGGCCGACGGGCCACGGGTCATCGACTTCGGCATTGCCCGCGACATGTCCAACGAGACCACGATCACCAGCCGGGTTTTCGGCACCCCGGCCTACATGGCGCCGGAGCAGATCCGGGCCGAGCGGGTCAGCCCACAGACCGACATGTTCGCCTGGGCTTCGGTGATGGCCTTCGCCGCCACCGGCCGCGCCCCCTTCGACGCGAAGCACATGATGGCCGTGGTGCACCGGATCACCACGATGGAGCCGGACCTCGGCGGCGTGCCTCCGGCCCTGGCCGAAGTGCTCGTCCCGTGCCTGAACAAGGACGCGTCGCGCCGCCCGACGGCCCAGCAGACCCTGGCCATGCTGCTCGGGCGCCCGGCGCCGGTGCACGATGCGGAGGACCCGACCGTGGTGCTGGCCGAGGGCAGCCGGCTGGCGCGAGCGGCCACGGGCGATCCGGCGGGCTCGGGCTCGGGCTCGGAAGCCGGACCCGATCAGACCTTGGTGACTGCGCAGGACATCAAGGTCGGTCCGGGCCTGGGCGGACTCGGACCGGTTTCCGTCGGCCGGGAGCGGGCTGCTGAATCCGGGAGCTCCGGCGATGGTGGGGCTGGAGCTCGGGGTGCTGAGGCTGGCCAGGCTGGTTCGGAGCAGAACGCGGGTGCTGTTGCCTCAGATCCGGCCGTGCCGGTCAGCAGCGTTCCTGCTTCCGGACAGGTTGCCGGAGAGGGCCCGGCGGTTGAGGCCGTGTCCGGTGCCGTCATCGGCTCAGCTGCCTCGGGCCGGGTTGCTTCGGGCTTGCCTGCCTCGGGCCAGGCTGCTTCGGGCTTGCCTGCCTCGGGCTTGCCTGCCTCGGGTGGGGTTGTTCCGGGCTTGCCTGCCTCGGGCCGGGTTGCCTCGGGTTCGCCTGCCTCGGGTCGGGCTGCTTCGGGTTCGCCTGCCTCGGGTGGGGTTGCTTCGGGCTTGCCTGCCTCAAGCCGGGCTGCTTCGGGTTCGCTTGCCTCGGGTCGGGCTACTTCGAGTCCGGTTACCTCAGACCCGGCTGTCGCTGGGCAGGGCGCGAGCGTAGGCCAGGCAGCCTCTGGCCCGGGCACGAACGCCGGGCCTACTCAGACTTCGAGCACTCGAAAGTCCGGCCCGGTTCCGGGGGCCGCCAACGGCTCTGGGCCCGGTGACCGAGCCGGCGAGATTTCGGCCCTGGCCAGCACCGCTCGCGCCGCCGAGCCCGCGCCAACGGCGTGGAGCGGAACGATCTCGCAGGACGCGGAGACGATCCCCACGCCGGTGCCGCGTCCCCCAGCCCAGCCGGGTCCCGTCGATTCAGAAAGATCCGTATCCGGAGACCGGGCCCTCACTGACGGCGCCAGGGGCAACCGCGTAGAAGAGCCAGAATTCGGGACGCCGCAACCTTTGGTTCCGGCGCCGGGCGGCCCGTCGGACACGATTGCCCCCGTCCAACGAAAACCGTTGGCCGGGTTGCGTTCCGGGGTTGGAGCGGTTTTGCTGGTGCTTCTGCTCGGTGGGGGCATGGTTGCGGGCGGGGCCATTGCCTTGCGGGCGTTCTTGGACAGGGGCAGCCCAGGGACGGGATCTCAGGGCGGGCAGAACAGTGATTCGGGATCGTCGTCGACCCCGCCGATCGGCACGGTCCTGCCGGATTGGACCACCGGCGAGTGGAGCGGTGAGGTGGACCAGCCGAACGGCAAGGTCGCGTCGTACGAGGTGGAGATCAATCTTCAGGCGGGAGCCGGTCAGGGGCAGATCGAGATCCGCGAGCTGGGCTGTGCCGGAGCGCTGACCGTCGACTCCGCCACGGAGAGCACAGTGGTCATGGCGACACGCCTGGAGGATGACGCTTGGGGGCAGTGTGTAGACCTAAGCACCGTGCAGCTCACGCTGGATGGGAACGATCAACTGGAGTACGCCTGGAAAGACGAGAACCAGGCCGATAACGATGCCAGCGGGACGCTCACGCGACAGTGACTCTGCGGCGGATCGGATGAGCACAGAGTGATCCTAACCTGCCCAAGCATGCACGTTCACCCTGAGTACTACTGAATCACGCGGTCCGGATGGCAGACTGCAGCGGTGCCCGACGTCGCTCCCTTACGCACCGGAGACCCTGAGCAGGTAGCCGGTCACCGGCTGGCCGGGCGCATCGGGTCGGGTGGCCAGGGAGTCGTCTACCTGGGCATTTCCGCGCTCGGCGAGCACGTGGCGGTCAAGATGCTGCGGGTCGAGGACGAGCGCTCGCGGGAGCAGTTCGCCAAGGAAGTGGCCGCCGCCCGCCGGGTCGCGCCGTTCTGCACCGCGCAAATCCTGGACTTCGACCTGGAGGCGCAGCCGCCCTACGTGATCAGCGAGTTCATCGAGGGCCCTTCGCTGCAGCAGTACGTCGAGGCGCACGGCCCGCTGAGCGGCACCCGCTTGCAGCGCCTGGCAATCGGCACGGCCACTGCTCTGGCGGCCATTCACCAGGCCGGCGTGGTGCACCGGGACATGAAGCCGGCCAACGTGATGATGTCGCCGGAGGGACCGCGGGTCATCGACTTCGGCATTGCGCGGGATCTGTCGAACGACACCACCAAGATCAGCAAGCTGTTCGGGACCCCGGCCTACATGTCCCCGGAGCAGTTGCGGGGCGAGCGGATAGGTCCCTCGACCGACCTGTTCGCCTGGGGCTCAGTAATGACGTTCGCGGCCACCGGGCGGGCGCCTTTCGAGGCTCCGCACATGATGGCGGCGATCAACAAGATCGCCCACGAGGAGCCGGACCTCTCCGGGGTACCGCCGGAACTGCTGGCAGTGCTGCGGCAGTGCTTCAGCAAGGACCCGGCCTACCGGCCCACCGCCCAGCACGCCTTGTCCATGCTGCTCGGCCGTCCGGAGGACGTGAACCCGCCGAACTCCACGGTCGTCCTGGCCGAGGCCACGCAGCTCGTCGAGTCCACTACGACCGGCCCGACCGAGAGCTACGCCACGGGGGAGACCCCGCTGGACCCGGACGTGCACCCCACCGAGGTGCACCGCCCGGCCACGGTCGCGCAAACCCGGGTCGAACGTCCCCAAGCCACCTCGGTCGAAGAGGGCCCGACCGTACGCAACCCCAACCCAGGCCGCCTACGCCCGCCGCGGCCGACTGGCACCACGGGGCCGGTCAGTCCGGGCATCCCTTCGGGCGACATCCCGCCCTGGGGTACCCCAGCCGCTGCGAATGCGAACCCACCTCGTCCTACCCCAGCTTCGCGCGCCCAGCGCCCGAACCAGAACCCCTCGCCGGCTGCCGCTCAGACGCCGGGGCAGTACTCGCCGCCGGTTGGACAGCCTTCAGCGGGTTCGCCGCAGTCGGGGTGGGGAGCGCCTCCGTCGGGGCAGATTCAGCCCGGCCAGGGGAATGCGGGTCCGGGGCAGTTTGGGGCGGGGCCGTCTCAGTCTGGTCCGCAGCAGGTGGGGCAGGGGCAAGCTGCTCAACGGCAGGCAGGTCAAGATCAGGCGGCGCCAGGCCGGACCGGCCAGACGGGCCAGAGGGATCAGGGTCAGGCGGGGAAGACTGCTCGGCCGCAGCCGGGCCAAGGGCAGACGAACTCCCCGCAGCCCGCCCAGGGGCAAACGGGTTGGCAGCAAGCGGGCCAGCGTTCGCCTCAGCCGGGTCTGGGAAAGGTGCCCTCTGGTCCAGTTCAGCCGGGAAGTGGTCAGCCGTCAGCGGATCAGTCCCAGCCAGAGATCCCGATCTGGGGTCAGCCGTCCACGCGGTCCCGCCCACCGGGAAACCCCGCAAGCCCGAAGAATCGGCAGCCAGGAACCGCGCATCAGCAGGGGTTGAACGCGGCGACTCGCGCACCGCAGGTGCAGAACCCGGCGTTCCCGAATCCCTCGGGGCAGAACCCGATCCAAGCCCCGCAGGCCCCTCAGCAGCGGTGGAGCCAGCCGCCAAACCCCCAGCTGCCAAACCCCCAGCAGCCAAACAGTAGGCAGCAGGGTTGGGGGCAGCCGTCGAGCACCCCAGCGCCCAACCAGCGAACGGGTAACAGCGGCCCGGCCGCGCCCCCGAATGCAACCGGATGGAACCAGCCCTGGGGCGGTGGCCAGAGCAACGCACCCACCCAAATCCCCACCCCGAGCCAGAATTCGCCGAAGAGCCGCAGGCCCCTCGTTCTCGGTGTCGTCGCCGTGGTGCTGGCGATCGTCGTGGGCGCAGGCGTCTGGAAAGCCGTGTCCAACGTCTCCTCGAGCGGTGGCGGGTACAGCAGCCCGAGCGGCAGCAGCGAAAAGGGCGCGAAGACCGATAATTCGGGTTCTTGCAGCGATTTGCTGAACGCCGGGGCGGACGGCACGTGCACGTCCGGTTCGTCCAAGGGCTCGACGGACAACAGCAGTTCGTCAAAAAGTGATTCGTCCGAGGACGATTCCGGGAGCAGCAGCAAGGTGGCGGCGGCCGGAACCCTCCCATACCCCTTGGAAGGGGTCTGGGAGGGCGATATTTCGCAGCCGCTCGGCGCCGTGCAGAACTGGGAGGTTCGGCTCGACCTCAAGGGCGGCAAGAAGAAGCCGGGCACCATGGAGATCAAGGAGCTCGGCTGTTCTTCCAACGTCACGGTCGAGAACGCCGGTTACTCCACCGCCCGGCTGCGAGTACCGGTGCTGAACAAGAACAATCCCGATGGGGCCTGCGCCAAGCTCGGTGAGGTGATCCTGGTGCAGGACCCGGCCGATCCGGACACCCTCACCTTCACTTGGCGCGACCTCACCAACGCGGGCAACATCGCGACCGGCGAGGTGGAGCGGGCCGATTAGCTCTGCGGCTCCTTGGCGGTCTCGGAGTCACCGCAGCTGACGCCGTGCGCGATCTTGTAGGTGGCCGAGTCGTTGCCGAACTCGCCGAGCGCGGCCTTCGTGCCGTTGGCCGCCTTGGCCCCGCTGCTGCTCAGGTCGATCCGGGTGCGGGTGACATCGGCGTAGCCCTTCCGGTCCGAGGCCACCGTGTTGTACCCGGCCAGGTACAGCGCGCCGTTGGCGGTCGGGCAGGCCACGCCGGTGCCGAAGTCGCCGAACCCGAGGTCGAAGGTGTACTGAGCGCCTTCCTTGTTCTTGGTCGGCACGATCTTGCAGTCGACCACCGCGTAGAGCGCCGCGCTGCGTCCGGTGCTCAGCAGGATCACCGCCGAGCCGTCGCCCAGCCGGTTGGCGACCGCGGAGGCGGCGATCGGGCTGGCGCTGGTGAAGGTGGTGGAGAACACGCCGCCGCTGGAGGTCTCCACGCCCAGGGTGCGCTGGCTGCCCTTGTCGGCCAGCCAGACCTCGTCCTGGGCACCGTCGCCGTCGAGGTCGCCGACCAAGGCCGAATCGGCGTTCGTGGGCACCGAGCCGCCGCCCTGGGTGCAGCCCTTGGTGTCGCCGCCGCCGTCGTCCGAGGTGGTCGTCTTGGTGGTGCTTGAGGACGCCGGTGTGCTCGGCGCGCTCGAGGGGTCGCCGTCGTCGGTGGTTGCGGAGTCGCTGACACCGGCCGGGCCGGCGGTCGCGCCCGCCACCGTGTTCGGGGTCTTGTCGCTCCCGCAGGCCGCGAGGGCGAGCAGAAGCGCGGGGGCCAGCGCCAGCGCGGCCAGGGACCGGCGGGCGGGACGGGAGGAATGCATGGTTGATCGGTCCTTCCAGATACTGCCCAGATTCGCTGGACTCAGAAGCTTGGATGCGGCGCAGCGCGGAAAAGTTCGGCTTCCGGTCCGATCGAACCTCAGCTGGTGACCGTAAGCCCGTCGATCAGCTGGTCCGCGGTGTAGGGGTCGGTGCCGGACTGCCGGATCTGCATGTAGACGTACTGCGCGTCGCTGCCCGCGGCGGTGGAGGACAGCGCCACCTCCTGCACCGTCTGATTCGCCCCGGAACAGTCCGTCCAGGTCCAATAGGTGCCGGTCCAGGCGTCACTGTCGTAGGCCTTCGGCCCTTCGGCCTGGCAGTCCTCGTGGCTGATCGCCTTGACCTTGGCCGGCAGTTGCTTGTTGCTGCTCAGGCCGACGAAGACGCCGTTCACCGGGTAGCTCAGGTCCAGCCAGTGGTTGAGCTGGTCGGTCAGGAGCAGGCCGGAGCCGGAGGCGTCCTTCAGGCCGATCGACGACTGATTCCAGCCGCTGTCCACCAGCGTCGGCCCGAAGGTGTCGGGGACCGTCAGCTTGACCTCGCCTGTCGCGTCCTCCGCGGTCAGATCGTGGTCGGACTGGGCCTGCCAGACCAGGACCCCGCCGATTCCGGCGGCTGCGGCCAGGACGATCACGCCGATCATGGTGGCGATCCAGCGCCGACGGCCTCGGCGGGCGGGCCGGTCGGACGGCCGGTCGGACGGGGGCGGCGCCGGCACGTAGGCGGGCGGCTGCGCCTGCGGATAGCCGCCCTGATAGTTCTGCGGATTCTGGTGGTTCTGTGGGTAGCCCTGGGCGGGCGGCTGTGCCCCATAAGCCTGAGGGGGCTGCCCGTTGTAACCCTGACCGTAAGCCTGGGTGGGCTGCCCGCCATAGCCCTGGGCCGGTGGCCCGTACGACTGCCCGCTGGTCTGGAGCGACTGACTGCCCGGCCCGGGGTAGGCCGCCTGGGCTCGCTGCTCCGGCGTACCGGCGAAGGACCAGCCCGGGGTAGGACTGACCGGCGTCGTGGGGCCCTCGACCGATACCGGAACGGGATTTCCCTGGGTAGGCGCGGGCGCGGCCACCGTCACGTCGTCCGCCAACTGATCGGCGAGCTGGTCGAACCGCTCGGCCAGGCTGGCCGCGTCCGGCCAACGCCGGTCCCGGTCCCGCTCGAGGGCCGACAGCATGGTCTCCAGCACCGGCTGGGGCAGGCCGGGCGGCATCTTCTCGGCCATCACCAGTGGCAGGTACGGCCGCTGAGCGGTCATCAGGTAGAACGCGAACGCACCCAGGCTGTAAACGTCCGCGCGGACGTCCACCCCGATCTGCGGCTCCATCTGCTCGGGGGCCATGTAGCCGGCCGACCCGACCGACATCGTCACTCCGGAGCCATGGGCCAGGCTCTTGGCGACCCCGAGGTCGGCTACGAGAAGCCGTTCACCCCCACCCCGCACTGAGGTGATCAACACATTCGACGGCTTGAGGTCGCGGTGCACCACCCCGGCGGCGTGCAGCTCGGCGACCCCCCGGGCCACCTCGGCGGTGATCCGCAACGCCTCGGCCAGCGGATACGCGCCGTTCTCCTTCACCCGGTCGGCCAGAGTGCCGCGATCGGCGTACTCCATCACCAGGTAGGGACGACCGTCCTCCAGCTCACCGATGTCGAACACCTGGACGATCCGGTACGAGGACGCCTGGCGCAGCATCCGGGCCTCGCGCAGGAAGCGTTCGCGCAGGTCCATGCGGTCGGCCCAGTTGTCGGCCATGACCTTGACGGCGACCTCGGCGTCCAGTGACTCGTCGTGGGCGAGCCACACCACAGCGAAGCCACCGGATCCGAGGCGGCGGACAGGTCGGTATCGACCGATCAGCTCGGGCAGAGGCATGGCAGCATCATGCCGCTATGACCGACGTACCCGAAGAGCCTGCTGCCCCTGAGGGCGCCCCTCGGCCCGGTAGTGACCGGATCGATACCTTGGCGAGGCTTGCGGCGGCCGGTGATGATGCCGCCCTCAACGAGTTACTGGCCCTGATCCAGCCCGAGGTGCTGCGCCGCACCGGCAAGATGCTGCCCCATCGGGAAGACGCCGAGGAGGCCGCGCAGGACGCCCTGCTCCAGGTCGCCCGGCGGATCGAGAGCTTCGAGGGTCGCAGTTCGTTCCGCACCTGGCTGTACGTGGTGGTGTCGAACGCGGCCCGGCAGACCTACCGGGACCTGAAACGCCGGGCATCGGAGCAGCCGCTGACCATCGAGGAGCAGGTGCGTCCAGACCCTCGGCGCACCAGCGTGATCGCCGGGTCACGGATCGACCTGCTGGAGGCCCTGGAGGCGCTGGAGAAGACGCACCCGCAGCTGGTGCTGCCGTTCGTCTACCGCGACCTGGCCGATCTGGAGTACGACGAGATCGCCCGGCGCCTGGACCTGCCGCTGGGCACGGTCAAGTCCCGGCTGAACCAGGCCCGGCAGGAGGTCCGCCGCCGGCTGGTGCGCTGACAAGCTGGGTACCGGTTCGGGGGGCTTCGTCGGGTTCGGGGAGAACGAGTCAGGGTGATTGATCAATGAGTGCGTCGCAGGTCCTGGCCGAGGGCGGACCTGATCCGGTGGTGGAATCCGAGCCCGGTGGTTCCGGGCCCGGGGGCCGGGCGCGCTGGGTGGGCGGGGCCCTGGAGGCCTGGAGCCGGGTCGAGATCTGGGTGATCAGCCGAGTAGCGGTGATCGCCTCGCTCCTGCTGCTGGGCAGCATGCTCAAGGTCACCGACCAGCCCTGGGACGCCTCCGCGGGCTGGGCCGCCCATCGCTTCGTCTCCTTCGACTCCGGGCAGTTCCTGCGGATCGCCCAGGAGGGCTACTTCCCCGGGCCGGTGCGCTGCTGCTCACAGGCGTTCTTCCCCGGATACCCGCTGCTCATGCGAGCTGTCGCCCCGTTGGTGGGTGGGCACGAGATCTGGGCCGGGATGCTGATCACGGTGATCGCCGGGGTCGTCGCGGCGGCCCTGCTCTGGCGTCTGGCCGCAGATCACGGCGGCCCGGTGGCCGGGCAGATCGCGGTGGCGGCGCTGGCCCTGAACCCGCTGAGCCTGTTCATGGCCGTGGTCTACAGCGAGGCCCTGTTCGTCGCCCTGGCCCTGGGGGCCTGGCTGCTGGCCAGCCGCGGCCGGTGGTGGTGGGCCGGTCTGGTCGCGGCGGGGACCACCGCGGTCCGGGTCAACGGGCTGTTCCTGGTGGGTGCGCTGGCCGTGATGTTCCTGATCCAGCTGTACCGCCGGCGACCGGGGGTGCGCTGGTACGACGGCGCCGCCCTGGTCATCCCCGCGGTACCGATAGCGGCCTACTTCGCCTGGCTGCATGCTCAGACCGGGTCCTGGTCGGCGTGGAACGACGCCGAGAAGCTGGGCTGGGACCGGAGGCTGGCGGCGCCCTGGACCGGCCTGGCCCAGGGCTGGTCCGACGCGTTCCTGAACGGGCGGATCTCGGTCCCGGCCATCGCCGACCTGGTCGCGGTCCTGGTCGGGGTCGCCGTCACGGTGGCCCTGGTGCTGCTGCGGCGCTGGCCGGAGGCCGCCTACATGGGGATGAACATGGTGGTGCTGGCCTGTTCGACCACCCTGACCTCGTCCGGCCGGTACACCCTGACCTGGATCCCGATGTACGTCCTGCTGGCCGAGGTGCTGGCCAAGCCGGGGCGGCGCTGGCTCCGAGTGCTCCTGGCCACCGCCGCGATCCCGCTGCTGGTCTTCTTCACCGGCGCCTGGGCGCTGCGCTGGTTCATCGGTTAGGGCCTGGCTACAGGTAGACGTCGAGGGTGGCGCCGAGCTGCGGTAGTTCGGCCCGGCTGGGCTCCGGCGCCGCCTCGGCCGCGCCGTCCGGCTCGAGCGTGCTGGAACTGCCGGCGCTGCCCGCCCCGGAGGCGAACGAGTTGCTGTTGGTGGTGCGCCGGTCGAACTGGTGGGCCTTGTTCTCGGTGCTGGTCGGGGCGACCGACTGGGCCTCGTGCAGCTCGTCCTTGCCCGCCAGGGCCGCCGCGGCCTGCTGGGCGGCCGCAGTGAGCTCCTCGGAGTGCAGGGCGGCCGAGGGGATCAGCTGGCGCTGCATGTGGACAGCCCCGTAACTGCTGAACACGTTGTGCTGACTCGCAACCGACATGACGCTCATGGTGATCACCGCCGCTCGATCGAGATGTTCCTGAAATTTTCGGGATGTGCTGGCCGGAACGTGAGCGGGCCTCGATAGTTTCCTCCGAACGGCCCTACCCACGCTGCTTTTCTCCAGCTTGGCGGGGCGGGACCGGCTTGGGAAGCCGCCGTCCGGGCGTCCATTGTTCTATAACTCTTGACGAAACTGTTCTAGAACTCATACGGTCGGAGGCATGAGCCTGATGACCGCACCCGCCTCCGACGGAAGATTCGGCGCCTTCGGTGGCCGTTATGTCCCGGAAGCGCTGATCCCGGCCTGTCGCACCCTGGAACGAGAATTCGCGCAGGCGTGGGCGGATCCGGGCTTCCGGGCCACGCTCAGCCGCACACTCCGGCTCTACGCGGGCCGGCCCACTCCGGTCACCCCGGCCACCCGGCTCTCTGCCGAGCTCGGCGTGACGGTGCTGTTCAAGCGGGAGGACCTGGCCCACACCGGCTCGCACAAGATCAATAACGTTCTGGGGCAGGCCCTTCTGGCGCAACGGATGGGCCGGACGCAGATGCTGGCCGAGACCGGGGCGGGCCAGCACGGCGTGGCCGCGGCAACCGCCGGAGCCCTGCTCGGCCTGGACGTCACCGTGTTCATGGGGGCCAAGGACGTGGAGCGCCAGCAGCTCAACGTGTTCCGGATGGAGCTGCTCGGGGCCACGGTGGTCCCGGTCACCTCGGGCGGTCAGACGCTGGCCGACGCGACGAGCGAGGCCTTCCGGCATTGGGTCGGGCGGTCCGAAACGGCGCACTACTGCATTGGTTCCACGCTGGGCCCGCATCCCTATCCGCTGATGGTGCGCGAGTTCCAGCGAGTGATCGGCGAGGAGGCGCGCGCCCAGTGCTCTGAGTTGCTGCCGGCCGCGGTTCCGGACTTCGTGGTCGCCTGCGTCGGTGGAGGCTCCAACGCGGCCGGGACCTTCGCCGGATTCGTCGACACCTCGGCCCGGCTGGTCGGCGTCGAGGCGGCCGGTGGGGCCGCGATCGGCCGCGGATCACCGGGTATTCTGCACGGTTTCGAGTCCTACCTGTTGCAGGACGGCGATGGTCAGGTGCTCGAGGCGCACTCGGTCTCGGCCGGGCTGGACTATCCCGGCGTCGGTCCGGAGCATGCTCATCTCGCTGATTCGGGCCGCGCCACCTATGTTTCCGCCACTGACGACGAAGTTCTCGCGGCTTTGGTGAAGCTGGCCAGGACCGAGGGTCTTCTGGGGGCTCTGGAGAGCTGTCACGCCCTGGCCTGGGTGCTGCGAGCCGCCGGAACCAGCGAACTTCCCACTGGATCAACGGTTCTGGTCACCCTGTCCGGTCGGGGCGACAAGGATGCCGCGCAGGTCCGGGAGCTGCTGAAATGATCAACCCGGGGACTCTGGAAACCCATCTACGGCAGCAGAAGCACAAACTCCTGGTGCCCTACGTCACCGCCGGGGTCAGCCCGGACTGGGTCGAGCTGATCATTGAACTGGCCCACAGCGGGGCCGACGCGATCGAGATCGGCCTGCCCTTCTCCCACCCGATGCTGGAGGGCGTCACCATCCAGGAGGCGTCGCTCCGGGCCCTGCAGGCCGGGATGACCACTGATCGCGCGCTCGAGGCGATAGCGGGCCTGGACCTCGGCATTCCGCTGGTCGTCATGACGTACAGCAATCTGATCCGGCACCGGGGGGCGGACGACTTCTGCCGGCAGCTGGCCGCGGCCGGCGTCTCCGGGCTGATCCCGGTCGACACCCCGCTCGACGAGGCGCCGGCCCTGGTCGAGGCGGCCCGGCGGCTCGGGATCGAGGTGGTTCTGGTGGTCGCGCCGTCCACCCCGGCCGACCGGATCAGCCAGGTCGCCGAGCTGGGAAGCGGGTTCGTCTACGCGTCCACGGTGATGGGGACGACCGGTGAACGAGGGACGCTGGCGGCCGGGGCCGGGGAACTGGCGGCTCGGGTGCGCAGCCGGACCGATCGCCCGGTGCTGCTCGGATTCGGCATCTCGGGGCCGGAGACGGCGGTGCCGGCGGCCCGGGCGGCGGACGGGGTGATCATGGGCGCCGCCCTGATGCGGCGGGTGCTCGCCGGGGAGAGCGTTGAGCAGGTGGCCGGGCTGGTCAGGCAGGTGCGCGCCGCTCTCGACGAGCTGTCCGACTAACCTGGACGGGTGGCCGCCGAACCCAAGTACCGCCGGATCGCTGCGGACCTGGCCGACCGGGTCCGCGCGGGCGACTTCGGGGCGGACGGCGCCCTTCCCCCGCAGCGGGCCCTGAGCGAGCAGTACGGCGTCACGTTGATGACTCTGCGCCAGGCGCTGCAGGTGCTGCAGGACGACGGCCTGATTGAGCAGCGGCCGGGCCGGGGCACCTACGTGGTGCCGCCGGAGGTCGCCCACGACCAGGCCAACCTGCGCAGCCTGGCCGACGAACTGAACGCCCAGGGCGTCCCTCTGCGGACCGAGGTGCTCAGCCGGCAGGTGCGAAAGCTCCCGCGGCCGGTGGCGGCCGAGTTCGTGCTGCCCACCGACGAGCCTGCGCTGCGTCTGGAAAGGTTGCGATCGGTGCGCGGAATTCCTCTGCTGCACCAGGTTTCCTGGGTTCCGCAGCCCTGGGCGGATGCGGTCGAACAGGTGGACTTCGAGCTCACTCCGCTCTACGCGGCCATCGGCGCCGCCAGTGGCACCACCCCGGAGCGGGCCGAGGAGGCGCTCACCGCCGAGGCTCTCAGCGCCCGGCTGGCCGCCCTGAACGGAACCACGGAAGGCCGCCCGGCGCTGGTGATGCGCCGGACCACCTTCGACGGGCGGGGCCGGGCCTACGTGGTGGACACGGCCACCGTGCTCGACGAGCGGCTGCGGATCGTCACCGACCGCCGCACCTCCGAGGTCACCCACACCTGGCGGTTCGGGTAGGGAAAGACCTGATCAGGGCCGGAAGCTGGCATTGACCCGGCCGAACCCCTCGTACCCCTGCAGCGCGGTATAGGTACCGGGGCCGAGCAGCTCGCGGGCGGCCTTCACCGCCTGGCCGTAGGCCGCCTCGGCCAGGGTGGTGCCCAGGCTGATCCGGCAGACGCCGGTCGCGGCCAGCTCGGAGATGGCCGGGCCGGACGGGTCGGCCATGGCGCTCACCGGCAGGGGCGCCTGCTTGACCAGATCGGTGAGGGTGGGGACGTCGGTCAGGCCGGGGACGAACAGGCAGGTGGCGTTGGCTTCGGCGTAGGCCGCGGCGCGCTGCAGCACCGCAGCCGACCGCCCTTCCGGCTCACCGATACCCCGCAGGTAGATGTCGGTGCGGGCATTGATGACGAAGCTCTCCACCCCGGCCGCGGTGGCGGCGGCCCGGGCCGCCGCGATGCGGGCGGCCTGCTGCTCGATCGGGAAAAGCTCTCCGTTGCCGTGCGCGTCTTCCAGGTTGATACCGACCGCTCCGGCCTCGATCACGGCCCGGACGGTCAGGGCCACCTCGTCCGGCTCGTCGCCGTAACCGGCCTCGATGTCGGCGCTGACCGGGAGGTCGACGACGGCGGCCACCCGGGCCACCACGGCCGCGACGTCGGCGCGGGTGAGGTGCTGGCCGTCGGGCCTACCGAGGGCCCAGGCCACCGCGGCGCTGGAGGTGGCGATGGCCGGGGCGCCGGCGGTCGCGATCAGCGCGGCGCTCGCCGCATCCCACGCGTTCGGCAGAATCAGTGGAGAACCCGGCTGGTGCAGGTCGGAGAACTGGCGGGCAGCGTTCTGCGAGGTCATGTCCCGAGCATCGCACCGGGATCCGACAGTTTGGCCGGGGGCGAAGGGTCAGGTCGCAAATCTGCCAGGTGCCGAAGAGCCCGCCCCCTCCTCAGCCGGGCTCTCCAGCGTCCTGGCGACCGGCGTCCCTACTTCTGGGTCGTCCCGGCATCGACCGGCAGGGCCACCCCGGTCAGGTACCGGCCCTCGTCCGAGGCCAGGTAGAGCATCGCGCTGCTGATGTCGTCCACGTCCACCCACGGCACCGGAAGCATGCTCATCGGCGTGGCCGCCGCCGCGAACTCGTCCCGGCTGATGTCCGAGCCGCCGCCGAAAAGGCTCCGGGTGGCGGAGTTCTGGATCATGTCGGTGTCCACGTTGCCCGGGTGCACGGTGTTCACCCGGATGTTGTACTGCGCCAGCTCGTTGGCCAGGCTGCGGGCCAGGCCGACCAGGCCGTGCTTGGCCGCCGAGTAGTGGGCGATGTTCTGCATGCCCTTCAGCCCGGCGGAGGAGCTGGTGAAGATGATCGAGCCGCCGTCACCCTGCCGGATCAGGTGCGGGATGGCCGCCCGGGCCGTGAAGAACTGGCCGGTGAGGTTAACGTCAATCATGGTGCGCCAGGTGTTTTCGTCCATCTCGGCAGCGGGCGAGAAGGTCGCGATGCCGGCGTTCGAGAGCACCACGTCGACCCGGCCCAGCTTGGCCACTCCGTCCTCGACGGCGGCGGTCAGTGCGCCCAGATCGCGAATGTCGGCCACCGAGGCGACGATCCGCCGGTCCAGGGCCTCGACCGCGGCCACCGTCCGGTCCAGATCGGCCTTGGTCGCGCCCGGGTACTGAACGGTGTCGACGGAGTCGGCGATGTCGACCGCGATGACGTCGGCGCCCTCCTTCGCGAACCGGATGGCGTGGTTGCGACCCTGGCCACGGGCCGCACCGGTGACGAAAACGACTTTGCCTTCAAGGCGTCCACTCATGGAACCTTCAACTCCTTTGGTTGAAGTCAGTATCCCACCGGATTCCCCGAGATGCCCGACGAGTGTCGGACATGTCGTCCGAACGGCCGCCCCGTCCTCACGTTCGTCCAAAAGGCACTAATTTCAGCACGTGGCCCAGGACGCGTTCCGGACAGCCGTCGGGATCGCCCTGCTGGCCGTCCTGGTGCTGGCTGTGCTCGCCTTCCGGCGCTGGCGCCGCAATCCGGACCTCGGCACCCCGGCCGAGCGGGCCACGTTCGAAACCCTGCACACGGCCTCCCTGGCCGCCCCACCCCTGCGCGACGGCCTCACCCCCGAGGGCGCCCAGCGCGCGATCCGGCACCTGCGGACGTTGCTCGGCACCCCGGCCGTCGCCCTGCTCGACGGCACCCGGTTGCTGGCCTGGGACGGCGAGGGGGTGCATCACCGGGATCACGCGGTCCGGCATGCCGCCGGGGCGATCGAGAGCGGCCGCACGAGCGTGCTGGATGCCGCGCAGATCGACGGCGACCAGGCCTGCGACGTGCTCGACTGCCCGCTGCGCTCGGCCGTCGTCGCCCCGCTGACCAGCGGTGAGACCGTCGTGGGAGCGCTGATCGCCTACGGCGGATCGGTCAGTGCGGCGTTGGTCCGGGCCACCGGCGAGGTGGCCACCTGGGTCTCCACCCAGATCGAGCTGGCCGAGCTGGACCGCTCCCGCACCCGGGCGATCGAGGCCGAGGTGCGCGCGCTGCGGGCGCAGATCAGTCCGCACTTCGTCTACAACTCCCTGGCGGCGATCGCGTCCTTCGTCCGTACCGACCCGGAACGGGCCCGCGAGCTGCTGCTGGAGTTCGCCGACTTCACCCGTTACGCCTTCCGTCGCGGCGGCGAGTTCACCACGCTGGCCGACGAACTGCGCAACATCGAGCGCTATCTGGTGCTCGAGCAGGCCCGTTTCGGCGATCGGCTGCGGGTCCGGCTGCGGGTCGCGCCGGAGGTGCTGCCGGTCGCCGTGCCCTACCTGTCGGTGCAGCCGCTGGTCGAGAACGCCGTCCGGCACGGCCTGATGGCCAAGGAGGGCGGTGGCCAGATCACTCTAGGCGCGGCCGATTCCGGTGCTGAGGCGCTGATCTGGGTGGAGGACGACGGGGTCGGCGCCGACCCGGCGCTGATCGGGCGGATCCTGGCCGGCGAGGCGGGGGAGTCGGTCGGCCTGGGCAATGTCGACGCCCGGCTGCGCCAGGTGTTCGGTGACCGGTTCGGGCTGGTCGTGGAGACGGCTGAGGGCGCGGGGACAAAGGTGAGTTTCCGGGTGCCGAAGTACGCTCCTGGAGTTCACGCCGGGCCCCCGGCACCCTAGGCTCCAGGCATGGCGATGACGCCCCTGCGCGCCCTGGTCGTGGACGACGAGCCACCGGCCCTCTCCGAGCTGGCCTGGCTGCTGGGCAGCGACGAGCGGATCGGCCGGGTGCTGACCGCCGACAGCGGCGCCCAGGCCCTGCGGGTGCTCGAGGGCGAGCCGGTCGACGTGCTGTTCTGCGACATCTCGATGCCCGGGCTGGACGGCCTGGACCTGGCCCGGGTGCTGGCCCGCTTCACCAGCCGGCCGCACCTGGTCTTCGTCACCGCCTACGAGCAGCACGCGGTGGAGGCGTTCGATCTGCGGGCGGTCGACTACGTGCTGAAGCCGGTGCGGGCCCAGCGGCTGGCCGAGGCGGTCCGGCGGGTGGTGGAGGCGCAGTCCGGCCCGGCCCAGACGGCCGCTGAGGTGGACGAGGACATCGCCGTCGAGCTCGGCGGGGTCACCCGGTTCGTCCGGCGCTCCGGCGTGCTCTTCGTGGAGGCCGCGGGCGACTACGCGCGGCTGCACACGGCCTCCGGCAGCCACCTGCTCCGGGTTCCCCTGGGTACCCTGGAAGAGCGCTGGGCCGCAGCCGGTTTCGTCCGGATCCACCGGAGCAGCCTGATCAATGTCAGGCACGTGAGCGAGCTGATGACCGATGGGGGACGCTTCCACGTCCGCCTCGGCGGCCACACCCTGACGGTCAGCCGGCGGCACACCCGTCAGGTGAAAGACCTTCTGATCCATCGGGACACCCGGTGAACGACCGGCCCCCGCCGCGGGTCCGGGTGACCAGCCCGCGGATGTCGGCCAGCCCGCGTCCGGAGATCCGCCCGGCCACCCGGGAGATCGACGAGCAGACCGAGGTCGGCGAGGTCTACCTGAACGCCCTGCTGCGATCGGTGCTGCGGCCGGCCCTGGCGGTGCTGAGCATCGTGCTGATCGGCCTGGCCGGCCTGCCGGTGTTCTTCCTGCTGCTCCCGGGCCTGGCCGGGCACGCGGTCGGGCCGGTGACGGTGGCCTGGCTGCTGCTCGGGGTGGCGGTCTTCCCGCTGCTGTTCGGCGCGGCCTGGTGGTACGTGCGCACGGTGGAGCGTGCGGAACGGGACTTCACCGAGATCATGCACCGCCGGTGAGTTCCTGGATCGCCGTCATCGGGGTCTGCGCCGCCACCCTCGGGGTGGGCGCGCTGGGCCTGCGGCTCTCCCGTACCACCAGCGACTTCTACGTAGCCTCGCGGATGGTCAGCCCGCGCTGGAACGCCTCCGCGATCGGCGGCGAGTACATCTCCGGCGCCAGCTTTCTCGGGGTTGCCGGGCTGATCTTCGCGACCGGCAGCGACATGCTCTGGTACTCCATCGGCTACACGGCCGGCTATCTGGTGCTGCTCGCGCTGGTGGCGGCCCCGCTGCGGCGAAGCGGTGCCTACACGCTGCCGGACTTCGCCGAGATCCGGCTGCGTTCGGCCGGAGTTCGGCGGGTCACCGCCGTCCTGGTGGTCGGGATCGGCTGGCTGTACCTGCTTCCCCAGTTCCTCGGGGCCGGGCTGGCGCTGCGCACCGCCACCGGGGCCCCGGGCTGGGTCGGCACCGCGATCGCGGTGCTGGTGGTGGTGGCGAACGTGACCGCGGGCGGGATGCGGTCGGTGACGTTCGTCCAGGCGTTCCAGTACTGGTTCAAGCTCACCGCGATCGCCCTGCCGGTCGTCCTCCTGCTGATCGTCTGGCACCACGACGGCGGTACCAGCCCGGGCGCGGTGGCCGGCCGGGTCTGGTCGGAACCGCTGAGCGGCGGCGACCATCCGGTCTACCGCACCTACTCGCTGCTCCTGGCCCTGCTCTTCGGCACCATGGGCCTGCCCCACGTGCTGGTCCGGCTCTACACCAATCCGGACGGCCAGGCGGCCCGCCGCACAGTGCTCACGGTGATCGCCCTGATCGGCGGGTTCTACCTGTTCCCACCGGTCTACGGGGCCCTCGGCCGGATCTACGCCGGCGATCTGCTCACCTCCGGCACCGAGAACGACGCGATGATGCTCCTGCTGCCCGGCCGGATGCTCGGCGAACCCTGGGGCGACCTGGCCACCGCGCTGCTCACCGCGGGTGCGTTCGCCGCCTTCCTGTCCACCTCCAGCGGGCTCACCATCTCGGTGGCCGGAGTGCTCAGCCAGGATCTGCTGCGCGGCCGGTGGCGGGCCAGCGTGAGCGGTTTCCGGATCGGCGCCGCGCTCGCCGTGCTGATCCCGGCCGTGCTGTCGCTGCTCGGCGTCCGCACCGGCCTGGCCGACACCGTGACCCTGGCCTTCGCCCTGGCCGCCTCCACCTTCTGCCCGCTGCTGGTGCTCGGCATCTGGTGGCGCGGGCTGACCCGGGCGGGCGCGCTGGCCGGCCTGGTCGTCGGGGGCCTGCTGGCCAGCACCGCGGTCCTGCTCACGGTCTGGGGCACGGTGGACGGCGGCTGGCCGTCGGCTCTGCTGGGCCAGCCCGCCGCCTGGACGGTTCCTTCCGCGTTCGCCGTGATGATGCTGGTCTCGCGGCTCACCCGGAGAACTCCCGGGGTGAACACGATCATGGTCCGGTTGCACGCACCGGAGTCCCTGGATCTCGATCGGGGCGACTGAACACCGCTCGGCGCGCTCAGCCCACCGTTCGTCGGGTCCCAAATCGCCGCACATCGCCCCGCGACCGCCATCCGCCGAAGTGGCCGGGGTCACCCCTACACGACGCTGAGTGACCTGCCTCACAGTGTCGCTGCGGGTGTGCGACGAGGCGCGCCCGGTCTGTGAGGAGCAGCGATGTCCGAAGTTCAGCCCGAGCGCACGGAGTACGAGGAGGTGCAGGCCAGTGCCGAGTTCCAGGAACTGCGCTCCCGCTTCCGCCGCTTCGTCTTCCCGCTCACCGGCCTCTTCCTGGCCTGGTACTTCCTCTACGTGATCCTGTCCGCCTACGCCCCGGACTTCATGAGCACCAAGGTCTTCGGCCGGGTCAACCTCGGCCTGATCATCGGTCTGCTGCAGTTCGTCTCGACGTTCGCGATCACCATGGCCTACGCCCGCTGGGCCGACCGCGAGTTCGACCCGACCGCCGACCGGCTGCGCGCCCAGCTCGAAGCGGGTGAGGTGAAATGAAGGCAGCAGCGGCCTTTGAGGACGTCGGCAGTCCCGGCCTGAACATCACCATCTTCGTCATCTTCGTGGTGATCACCATCGGGATCGTGCTGCGGGCCGGGCGGAACAACCGGACCGCGGCCGATTACTACGCCGGTGGAAGGGCCTTCACCGGCCGGCAGAACGGCATCGCGATCGCCGGGGACTACCTGTCGGCCGCGAGCTTCCTCGGCATCGCCGGGGCGATCGCGACGGTGGGCTACGACGGCTTCATGTACTCCATCGGCTTCCTGGTGGCCTGGCTGGTCGCCCTTCTGCTGGTCGCCGAACTCCTGCGCAACACCGGTCGTTTCACGATGGCCGACGTGCTCAGCTTCCGGCTGCGGCAGGGCCCGGTCCGGACCGCGGCGGCGATCTCCACCCTCGCCGTCACGTTCTTCTACCTGCTCGCCCAGATGGCCGGCGCCGGTGGCCTGGTGAACCTGCTGCTCGGGGTGGAAGGCACCGGCGCGCAGAACCTGGTGATCGCGATCGTCGGCATTCTGATGATCGTCTACGTCCTGGTCGGCGGGATGAAGGGCACCACCTGGGTGCAGATCATCAAGGCGGTGCTGCTGATCATCGGGGCCGCCCTGATGGTGGTCTGGGTGCTCGCCAAGGCCGGGCTGAACTTCTCCGAACTGCTCGGGGACGCCGCCGCCAAGTCCCCGGCGAGCACCGCGCTGCTGGAGCCGGGCCTGCGGTACGGCCTGACCGGCACCACCAAGCTGGACTTCATCTCGCTCGGTCTGGCCCTGGTGCTCGGCACCGCCGGCCTGCCGCACGTGCTGATGCGTTTCTACACCGTGCCCTCGTCGAAAGAGGCCCGGCGCAGCGTGGTCTGGGCGATCTGGCTGATCGGCATCTTCTACCTGTTCACCCTGGTGCTCGGGTTCGGCGCGGCCTGGCTGGTCGGGCCGGAGAAGATCATGTCGGCCCCGGGCAAGGCGAACTCGGCGGCCCCCCTGCTGGCCTACGAACTCGGCAGCAACCTGCTGCTCGGGGTGATCTCGGCGGTCGCGTTCGCCACGATCCTGGCCGTGGTGGCCGGGCTGACCATCACCGCGAGCGCCTCGTTCGCCCACGACGTCTACTCGAACGTGATCAAGAAGGGCCAGGTGCGGGCGGACGACGAGGTCCGGGTCGCGCGGATCACGGCCGTGGTGATCGGCCTGGTCGCGATCGTCGGCGGGATCCTGGCCAAGGACCAGAACGTGGCCTTCCTGGTCGCCCTGGCCTTCGCGGTGGCCGCCTCGGCGAACCTGCCGACCATCCTGTTCTCGCTGTTCTGGAAGCGGTTCAACACCCGGGGCGCGCTCTGGAGCATCTACGGTGGCCTGACCTCCGCCCTGGTGCTGATCATCTTCTCGCCGGTGGTCTCCGGAAAGGTGGACGCCACCGGCAAGTCGGCCTCGGTGATCACCGACACCGGGATCGACTTCCACTGGTTCCCGCTGGACAACCCGGGGATCATCTCGATCCCGCTGGGTTTCCTGCTGGGTTACCTGGGCACGATCACCAGCAAGGAGGTCGGCCCGGCGGCCAAGTACGCCGAGATGGAGGTGCGCTCGCTGACCGGGGCGGGTTCGGAAAAGGCAACCGAACACTGAAATTGAGGACGCCGGTGGGCCCGGCCGCGCTCGGCGCGGCCGGGCTCACCCCTGCCGGTCGGCAGGATTGCGACCTGACCCTTGGCGCCCGGTCAAACTGTCGTACCCCCGTGCGATCCTCGAAAGATGACAGCGCTGCACGAGGATGCCGAACGCTGCGTCCGGATCATCCAGGCGAAGGACGAGCGGTTCGACGGGTTCTTCTTCACCGCGGTGGTGACCACGGGCATCTACTGCCGGCCGAGCTGCCCGGTGGTGCCGCCCAAGCCGAAGAACATGCGCTTCTACCCGAGCGCGGCCGCGGCCGCGGGGGCCGGGTTCCGGGCCTGTAAGCGCTGCCGGCCCAACGCCGCCCCGGGCTCTCCGGAGTGGAACATCCGGGCCGACCTGGTGGCCCGGGCGATGCGCCTGATCGCCGACGGGGTGGTTGACCGGGGTGGGGTTCCCGGCCTGGCTGCTCGCCTGGGCTACAGCGTCCGCCAGGTGGAGCGGCACCTGATGGCCGAGCTCGGGGCCGGCCCGCTGGCCCTGGCCCGGGTGCAGCGGGCCCAGTCCGCCCGGGTGCTGATCGAGGGCACCCATCTGCCGTTCACCGAGATCGCCCTGGCCGCCGGCTTCAGCAGCGTGCGCTCGTTCAACGA
The DNA here is from genome assembly GCA_000719025.1 of Kineosporia aurantiaca JCM 3230. Lineage (GTDB taxonomy): Bacteria > Actinomycetota > Actinomycetes > Actinomycetales > Kineosporiaceae > Kineosporia > Kineosporia aurantiaca. The sequence continues at coordinate 40,813 of JODP01000003.1, read as the reverse complement.
CACGGTTCGCGAGGTGTTCGCGATGACTCCGGGCGAGCTGCGGGACGCGCCGAGGCCCCGGGCGGGCATCCGCGGCGCCGCCCAGCCGGGCCCCGATCCGGGCGGTGCGCCCCGGTCCGCCGTCTCCGGCTCCATCACCCTCAAACTGCCTTTCCGCCAGCCCTTCTGTCCCGACAACCTCTTCGGTCACCTGGCCGCGACCGCGGTCCCCGGTGTCGAGGAGTGGCGCGACGGGGCCTACCGCTGCGCCTACCGCCTGCCCAACGGGCACGCGATCGCCGCGCTCAAACCCCTGCCCGACCACATCGCCTGCCGCCTGTGGCTGACCGACCCGCGGGACCTGACCGCCGCCATCAGCCGGTGCCGCTGGTTGCTCGACCTGGACGCGGATCCGGTGGCGATCGACGAGCAGCTCGCGCAGGACGAGGTGCTGGCCCCGCTGGTGGCCAAGAACCCGGGCCGCCGGGTGCCGCGCACCACCGAGCCGGAGCAGTTCGCCATCCGCGCGGTGCTCGGCCAGCAGGTCTCGACGGCCGCGGCCCGCACCCACGCGGCGCGGCTGGTCCAGGCCCACGGTGAGCCGATCGAAGATCCGGGAGGCGGCCTGACCCACCTCTTCCCGACGGCTGCGGCCCTGGCCGGGCTCGACCCGGAGACCCTGGCCATGCCGCGGACCCGGCGGGCGACCCTGATGGCCCTGATCGGGGCGCTGAATTCCGGGGATCTCACCCTGGACATCGGCGGCGACTGGAACGCCAGCCGGGAACAGTTGTATGCGCTGCCCGGCTTCGGCCCGTGGACGGTGGAATCGATCGCGATGCGGGCGCTCGGTGACCCCGACGCGTTCATCGTCGGCGATCTCGGGATCCGGCAGGCGGCCCAGCGCCTCGGGCTGCCGGAGAAGCCCGGCCCCCTGGCCGCCCGGGCCGCCGCCTGGCAGCCCTGGCGGGCCTATGCGGTGCAGCACCTTTGGGGAACCAGCGATCACGCGGTCAACCGGATGCCGACACCGGTCTGACAAATATCCGAACCGTATGCGCATTCTGTAATCAGTGAACTACACTCTGTTAAATTGCTGTGATCGGTTTATCCGCGCGTCCAAAAAAGGCCCTTCGGCGATCAGGAAAATCCCCTTATTTGGTCCGGCAGTGGATATTCCACGCTCCGCCGAACACCTGATTCGGGAACTTCCCCGCCCCCTTTCCCAGGCAGCAGAGAACACTGTGGTCACGGACCTGATCGCAAGAGCGGGTAAGGAGGGACGCCGGCTCTGCCCGTGCCGGTGGGACGCTCTTGCGGTCAGGTCTCCTTATCTCCGGAGGCTCCGGGCCCGGTCCGGGCCATCTGCGAAACCAGTTGCAGGATGCGGGTGTCCCGATCGTGCGCCTGGTGCTCGAGCATCAGGGTGCGGGCCCGCTCGGCGTCCTGGGAACGGATCGCTTCGGTCATTCCCTCGTGCTCGGTGATGCTGGAGTCGAAGGTCCCCTCGGCCAGCGGGGTCTTCCACGGCGCGCTCAGCTTGGCCTGGGCGTCCAGCGTATGCAGCAGTCCGACGATGGTCTGGTTGTGCGCCGCCTGCCGAACGGCCTCGTGCCACCGGTTGAAACTCTGCCGGATGAGTGCCGGTTCGCTCTCCGCGCGGGTGCGGGCCAGCAGATCGTCCAGTCGGGCCAGATCGATCGGACTGCGCCGCAGCGCCGCCGCGTAGGCCGCGGACGACTCCAGGATCGCCCGGGCCTCGAAGATCTCCAGCATCTCCTCGTTGCTGCGCCGGCGGATCGCGAAGCCGCGCTGGGTAGACACCAGCAAGCCGTCCCGTTCGAGCAGGCCGAGCGCCTCCCGCACCGGGGTCCGGGAGACCTCGAACTCGGCGCTGAGTACCTGCGGGATCAGCGAGGCGTCTTCGGGGTAGTGGCCAGAGGTCAGCCGGGAACGGAGCGTCGCGTAGACCGTGTCACGAGCGCTGGGCATCGTCGCCTCCTCGAAAGGCTTGCTCAAGCAGTCGGAGCACGCCCAGCACTCCGGAATCGTCGAAACGGCGGCCGGAGATCTGAACACTGACCGGAGGCCGCCCGGGACCGGCCGACAGCACCGGCACCGTCCCGGCGGGCGCCGCCAGGCGGTTCGGCCAGGTGGCGAAGCCCATGTGGCCGACCGGGTCGCGCGGGTCCGGGGCCAGTTGCTCGGCTCCGAACGCGTGGATCGGCAGCACGGGCGAGAGCACGTAGTCGAACGGCTCGAACACCCCACGCACCCGCTCGGTGGCCGCCGCCATCCGCCGGGCATCCAGCGCGGAGCGCACCGCGGAGTGGGTGAACGCTTCTTCCAGCATCGCGCCGATCTCCGGCCGGATCCGGCCCCGCCGAGCCGGCTCCGCGGCCAGGTAGTCGGGCAGACCGTGGTAGATCATGAACCAGTAGATGGCCTGATAATCCCCGGCATCGGCGGGAAGCTCATCGATCTCGGTGATCTCGGCGCCCAGATCTGCCAGCACCGAGGCCTGAACCTCCACCGCCCGAGCGGTGATCTCGTCCACCGGCGTCCCCCATCCCACCGCCCGCAGTACGCCGATCTTCCGCCCTCGCAGATGCTCCGGCGGAGGCTGCGGTTCGTACCGGCCGGGCAGAGCGAACTGATCGAGGTAATCGTGCTGGCCGAGCACGGCGAGAGCCTGTTCGACCTCGTCCACGGTGCGGGCCATCGGCCCCGCGCTGCGGTAGTCGCCGGCCGGGTCGTAGGAGATCCGGCCCTGGGTCGGCTTGATCGAGACCAGGCCACTCAGGGCTGCGGGAAGCCGCACCGAGCCGATCATGTCGGTCCCCACGGCAATCGGGGCCACCCCGGTCAGCACCGAGCCGGGCGCACCGGAAGAGGAACCGCCCGGGTTCAGGTTCCGGTCCCAGGCGTTCCGGATCACCCCGTGCTGCGAACTCAGACCGGACATCAGCATGGCGAAGTCGGGCATCGTGGTCTTGGCCACGACGATCATCCCGGCCTCGCGCGCCCGGCGCACCGGCGCAGCATCAATGGTGGACGCTTTCCCCGGGTTCACGGCGGTGCCGTGCCACCGGGGGAGTCCGGTGATGTGGAACGAGTCCTTGAAGGTGATCGGTACCCCGTCCAGCGGACTCAGCGGCGCGCCCGCGGCCCATCGTCGGGCGCTGTCCTGAGCTGCCGCGAGGGCATTTTCGGCGTCAATGCTGGCAATCGCATTGAGGTCGTCGGCCCGCGCCGCGGCCAGCGCGGCCCGGGTGACATCGACCGGGGAGGGGCCACCGTCGGCGTAACTCACCGGAGACTCAGGGGCCGAGCCGGATCGGCCTTCCACTCACTCAGCGATCCGTCGTAGATGGTCACCCGCTCCAAGGACAGGCCGCCCTCGGTCAGCGCCAGGGCCAGGCCGGCCGCATTGATCGCCCCGCCGCAATAGAGCACCACCTGTTCCCGGTCGGCGTATTCCTGAGCCGCCGCCCGGGCCTTGGCTCGGTCCACGGTGCCGTCCGGTGCCAGCAGGTCCGGGTAGGGCAGGCTGGCCGAGTTCGGAATATGCCCCCTGTCGAACTCGCTGCCGCGCAGGGCGCAGACCACCGGGTGCTGCTCAGAAGGGCTTTCCGAAAGAGCCTGAACCCGATCCAGCCCGACGAAGAAGCCCTGCCGCGGGCGTACCGAGACATCACCCGTCCGCACCGGCCCGTCGTCCGGCCCGGTGACCAGGTCGAAACCGGCCGAGGTCCAGGCCGACTGGCCGCCGTCCAGGACGAACACCCGGTCGATGCCGTAAGCCCGGAAGACCCACCAGAGCCGGGCCGCCCAGGCACCGGAGAGCCGGTCGTAGAGCACCACGGTCGTCCCCGCGCTGATCCCGACCTCGCGAGCCACCATCTGGAGCTGCGGGGCCCCGGGCGCGGCGAAGGCGAAACTCACGGACGGGTCGGAGAACTGGCCGAAAAGATCAGCGAACTGGGCGCCGGGCAGATGCCCGGCCTCGTAGTCGCCCCGCCCGTTGCGGTAACCGTTGTCGTCGCGATGGATGCTCGCGTCCAGCAGCACCAGCGAGCCGTCCTTCACCGACTCCTCACGATCAGCCAGCCAGGCCGGAGTGACCAGGGAGCTCACGCCTTCACCACCGACGCGGCCCGGTTGCGCCACTCGCCGCGTTCGGGCCGGGCCAGGCCGAGCCGGTCGCGGAGCGTCTCCCCTTCGTACTCGGTCCGGAACAGACCGCGCCGCTGCAGTTCCGGGACGACCTCACGGGCCACGTCCTCGAAAGCGCCCGGAACGTGGGTGGCCTGGATCATGAAGCCGTCCGCCGCCCCGGAACTCATCCAGTGCTCCATGGAATCGGCGATGTCCTGGGCCGAGCCGATCATGTTGCCCTCGGTCCGGGCACCATACCAGCGGCCGATCTCGGCCACGGTCAGCTTCTCCCGCTCGGCGAACTCGACCACCTCGCGGTAGTGCCCCTCGACCCCGACCACCTCCAGCGACGGGAGCGGGCCGTCCAGGTCGTACTGGGTCAGGTCGACGTTCACGTGGTAGGCCAGCCGGGACAGTCCCGCCTCGACCGAGACCAGCTCGGCGAAGGCCTCGTGCTTGGCCATGGCGTCACGGACGTCGGTACCGACCACCAGGGTGGCGGCCGGCAGGATCTTCACCTGGTCGGGATCCCGCCCGAAAGCGGCCGCCCGCTGCTTGATGTCGGCGTAGAAGTCGATCGCCGAGGCCAGCGACTCGTGCGAGCAGAAGATCACGTCGGCCCAGCGCGAGGCGAAATCCCTTCCGGCGGGGGAGGCCCCGGCCTGGATGATCACCGGATAACCCTGCGGTGACCGGGGGACGCTCAACGGCCCCTGAACCTTGAAGAACTCACCCTGGTGGTCGATCGCCTCGACCCCTTCGGGCCGGCCGAAGACCCCGCTCGCCTTGTCCCGGATCAGCACGTCGTCCGCCCAGCTGTCCCACAACCGGGTGCTGACCTCCAGGAACTCCTCGGCCCGGCGATAGCGCACGGCCCGCTCGGGCAGCTTGTTCTGGCCGTAGTTCTGCGCTTCTGCGTCCTGGAAGCTGGTCACCACGTTCCAGCCCGCCCGGCCCGCGGTCAGGTGGTCGAGGGTGGCCAGACCGCGGGCGACGTTGTACGGCTCCTGGTAACCGGTGGACATGGTGGCGGCCACGCCGAGGTGCTCGGTGACCGCGGCCATTGTGGTGATCACCGGCATCGGGTCGAGCCGAGGAGTGCCCGAACCCCACTTCACCGCGGGCTCGAACGAGTCCCCCAGGCTGCGGGGCACGGCCAGGGCGTCCGGGATGAACACCAGGTCGAAGCAGGCCGCCTCCAGCACGCGGGCGATGTGGGCGTAGTGCGCGCTGGTCAGGAAGCCGTCCCCGGCCTCCGGGTGGCGCCAGCCCACGGTCCCCTGCGGTCCGGCGTTCATGAACGCGGCCAGGTGCATCATCCGAGAGTTCCTTTCTCTTACCAACCCCGTTCGTGATCATGGACTTCTTCCCCCGTGATCATGGACTTTTGCCCCGGGGTAAAAGTCCATGATCACGGGGACAAAAGTCCATGATCACGAACAGGGTTAGGGGGTTAGGGGGTGAGGAGGGAGAGTTCGTCGACCAGGGCGACGGCGAAGGAGCCGGTGCCCGTGGTCCGGGCGCCCGCGCGCTCGGCGGCGACTGCGTAGGCGGCGTGCGCGACCTGGGCGGCCAGGAAGGGGGCGTTGCCCGCAGCCAGGGCGCCGGCGCAGAGGGCGCCCAGGCTGCAGCCCGCCCCGGTGACCTTGGTCAGCCGGACGTCACCACCGGGCACGGCCACGGTGGTGGTGCCGTCGGTGATGTAGTCGACCGGCCCGCTGACCGCGACCACGGCGCCGGTGGCCCGGGCGATCTCCTCGACCGCCTCGACCGCATCGGAGGAACTGGCGGTGGTCTCCACGCCCTTGCCCAGCGCGGCGCCGCCGCCCAGGGCGATCAGCTCGCTGGCGTTGCCGCGGATGATGGCCGGCTTGAACTGCAGCAGGGACTTCACGAACGCGTCGTACTCGGGGGCGCCGGCGCCCACCGCGACCGGGTCGAGGACCCAGGGGGTGCCCGCCTCGGCGGCGGTCCGGGCGGTCTCCCGGAAGCTCTCCTCGCTGCTGCTCATCAGCCCGGCGGTGTTGATCCAGACCCCGCCCGCGCCGGCTGGGAAGGTCCGGGTCCAGTCCGAGGCGGCCCCGATCGCCGGTCCGGCGCCGACCGCGAGCAGCACGTTCGCGCTCAGGTTGGCGGCGATGTAGTTGGTCAGCCCGTAGACGAACGGCGAGGCCTGCGCGATGGCCGCGAACCCCTTCCGGATGTCCTCGTCCTGCCAGCTGATCTCTTCGGTCACGGTGACGGCTCCTCGGTGGGCACGACGGTGGCTTGCACAACTGCATGCCACTGTATGCAGCAATATGCAGAGGTCGCCACGGCTGGCGTCCGGGTTTCACACTGCCGTCACATGCTGAATCTGCGCTGGTGAGAGCCTATGTGACCCAGGTCACAGGGCCAGTCGCGACCCTTTCCCATCCCAGCCGCATCTCACTCCTCTGTAAGGCGGACCTGGTCCGCTGATCATCAGCAGGGAGGATCACCGTGCGCAGGACACTGGGAACCAAGACCGTCGCCGCGATGCTGGGGGCGGGCGCCCTGACCGCAGGAAGCCTGGGTTTCGCCGCGACCGCGCATGCCGCGACCGGTGGTACGGCACTCACCACAGCGAGCAGCAAGGGCTGCGCTCCGACCGGCAAGCACGTGCCGAAGGGGGCCGCCAAGGCCGATGCCGGGGACGTGGACGGCGACGGCCGCAACGACAAGGTCTGGGTCAGCGATGACCGGAAGGGCTTCCAGACCGCCAGCGGGGCGGTCTTCTCGCAGAAGATCGCGAATGCCGGTGGCCCCGAGGTCGGCGTCTTCGCCGTACACCTGGCCAACGACGTGGTCGCGCTGGTCGAGCAGGGCCGGACCACCTACGTGTCCGGGTTGGCCAACTGCAAGCTGAAGAAGACCGTGGACGGCAAGGGCGACCAGATCGGCTTCAACCGCGGGTTCTCCTCGCCGTACCGGGACCTGGGCTGCCTCGCCGACGACGACTACACCGACCTGAACGCCCTGACCCTGGGCCACAACACCAAGTACAAGAAGGCCTGGTCGGTCCAGCAGACCGTGCTGAAGGTCAGCGCCAACGGGGGCAAGGCCACGAACGGGGCCAGCACCGTCAAGCGTTACCCGTCCCGGGCCAAGGCCCTCAAGGCCCTGGACAACCTGGCCAGCAGCAAAACCTGCAGCACCGAGATTGCTTCGCAGGTCTGATTTTTTGGACGAACGGCGCCGCGCCGGTGTGGCCCGGCGCCGTTCAGTAGTTCATGCCCATCGCCTCCCGCACGGCCTGGAGCGTGCGGTCGGCCACCTGGTTGGCCCGCTCATTACCTCGGCGCAGTCGGTCCCATAGGTAATCGTCGGCATCCGCCAGTTCGGCCCGACGCGCGCGCAGGGGCCGCAGGTGCTCGTTGACGGCCTCGGTGACCACCCGCTTGAGACCCGCGCTCCCGGCGTCCCCAATTTCCGGAGCCAGTGATTCGGGGGTGACGCCGAGGCAGAGGGCGGCGGTCAGGAGCAAGCTGGAGACCTCCGGCCGATGCACCGGATCGTAGGTGATGTGGCGTTCGGCGTCGGTTTTCGCCGATCGGATCAGCCGTGCGGTCTCATCCTCGCTCGCCCGCAGGGAGATGGCATTGCCCGCGCTCTTGCTCATCTTCGCGCCATCGGTGCCCAGGAGCAGGGGCGCCGCCGACAGCAGGGCTTCGGGCTCGCTCAGCACGGCTCCGTAGCGCTCGTTGAAGCGCCGCGCGATCAGGCGAGTGGTCTCCAGGTGGGGTAGCTGATCCTGGCCGACCGGCATGAGATTGGCTCCACAGAAAAGGATGTCGGCCGCCTGGTGGACCGGATAGGTGAGCATCAGCCCACTCATGCCGCGTCCGCCGGTGGCGGCGGTCTCGGCCTTGACGGTGGGATTGCGCTGCAGCTCGGCGACGCTCATCAGGCTGAGGAACGGCAGCATCAGATGATTGAGCGCCGGTACCGCACTGTGGGTGAAGATCGTTGCCCAGGTGTCTATTCCGGCGGCCAGATAGTCGAGCAGCAGTTCGCGGACGTTCCCGCGCAGATCGCCGGCCACGTCCCGGTCGGTGATCACCTGATAATCGGCAATGATCACGAAGACCTCGACGCCGGCGGCCTGCAGGCGGACCCGGTTGGCCAGCGTGCCGAAGTGGTGGCCCAGGTGCAGGGGGCCGGTGGGCCGATCGCCGGTCAGGATCCGGAAAAGCCCCGGATCGGCGGCAATTTCCCGCTCGAGGTCGGCGCTGCGCTGCTGGGCGCCGCGGACGGAGGCGGTTGGGGCGGAGGCAGTGAGGGTGGACATTGGAGCTCCTCAGGAAGCTGCCACCCACGAACACGCCGGGCCGATCGCCCGAACCGCCCTGGGCGGCTCGGACATGACAGGTCGCAGCCACCGATTACGGCGACTGCCACCAGGTGCGCGGATTCGTCAGCACAAAGATGACGATACGCGAAAGGGGGCCCGGTCGCCGACCGGGCCCCCGAACGTCCTCAGTTACTGCTGTTTGGCCTTCTGCTCGTAACCGACCAGCTTGACGCAGGTGGTCAGGGCCAGGACGGCGGCCTCGAGGTCCTCCTGGGTGGGGAAGGTCGGGGCGATCCGGATCACCGCGTCCTGCGGGTCCTGGCCCAGCGGGTGGGTTGCCCCGGCCGGGGTCAGCACGACCCCGATCTCGCCGGCCCGGGCGACCACGTCGGTGGCGCAGCCCTCGGGCACGGTCAGGGTGATGAAGTACCCGCCCTTGGGCTTGGTCCAGCTGGCCAGGCCGGTGCCGCCGAGCTGCTCCTCGAGGATCCGCAGGGTGGCCTCGAACTTGGGCCCGATCAGCTCGCGGTGCCTGGCCATGTGCGCCAGCACCCCCTCCTCGCTGCCGAGGAAGGTGGCGTGCCGGAGCTGGTTGATCTTGTCCGGGCCGATCGAGCGCTTGCTCAGGTTGGCCAGCCACCACTTCAGGTTGGCCTCGGACGCCCCGAAGAAGCCGACGCCGGCTCCGGCGAAGGTGATCTTCGAGGTGGAGCCGAAGATCAGCACCCGGTCGGCGTTCCCGGCCGCGGTGGCCAGGGCCAGCAGGTCGGCGATCTCGACCCGCTCGTCGGTCAGGTGGTGCACGACGTAGGCGTTGTCCCAGAAGATCCGGAAATCCGGCGCGGCGGTGGGCATCTCGGCCAGCTGCCGGACGGTGTCGTCGGAGTACACGGTGCCGGTCGGGTTGCTGTACTTCGGGATGCACCAGATGCCCTTGATCGACGCGTCTTCCGCCACCAGGCGGGTGACCACATCCATGTCCGGGCCGTCGTCGGTCATCGGGACCGGGATCATCTCGATCCCGAAGCGCTGGCAGATCGAGAAGTGCCGGTCGTAGCCGGGGACCGGGGCGAGGAACTTGATCGGCTCCTGGTCCACCCAGCGGGACTCGGCCCCCGGGACCTTGCTGAGCAGGGCGTGCACGAACGCGTCGTGCATCAGCTCGAGGCTGGAGTTGCCGGCCGCGATCAGCTGGCCGACCGGCACCTGGAGCACGCCGGCGAAGATCTGGCGCAGCTCGAGCAGGCCGTTGAGCCCGCCGTAGTTGCGGGTGTCCGTGCCGTCGGCCGCCTTGAACGTCTTAGCCCCGGGAAGGGTGAGCAGCTCGTCGGCCAGATCGAGCTGGTCGGCGGCCGGCTTGCCGCGGGTGATGTCGAGCTTGAGGCCGCGGCCGGCCAGTTCCGCGTAGTCCTGACGAGCCTGGTCGAGGAGCGCGGTGAGTTCCTGTGCGCCCATGTCGGTGGTCATGGTGTCCTTCCCGGGGAGCTGCTGATGGCATCTGCCGGAAGTGACCTTACAAGCGCCGGGCCCCGGCTCCGCCAGCGGATTACCACCCGTCCGGTATTTCCCGGTTGCCCCGCCGATCGGTGATTTACGGCCACCGACCGGCGGTTTCGCAAGATTTCCGTCAGCCGGGCCAGACGGCGGTGGCAGCCTGCGCCTGATCCCACGCCGCGCTGAACAACTTCTCGTCGTGCTCGGCGGCCCCGGCGATCCGGCCGTGCAGCAGACCGAAGGTGAATCCGTTCTCACCGGCACCGAAGGCCCGGACCGCGAGCTCGCGCAGCCACTGCCGCTGGACCACGCCGTCCTGGTGGTCGCCCAGCGTCTCCTGCAGGCCCTCCATGGCGGTGGCGAGCGTCTTGGCCGGCTTGCCGACCACCGGCTTGGCCGCCTCGGCGGTGTACCGGGCCCGCTTGGCCTTGATCCGCACCTCGTGCAGGTGGAAGTCGTGCTCGGGGCTGCCGACGACCTCCCCGGCCAGCAGCGCGGCCTGGTCGCGCACCCGGCGGACGGACTTGCGGACCAGCTTGCGCAGCACCTGCTCGGCCGGGTCGCTGGCCTCCGCGGTGAACGGCGGATCGGTGACGAACGCGTCCAGTGCCTCGACCAGGGCCAGGTACCGGTCGCCGTCGAGCTCGGCGATCGCAGACTTGTGCGACGTCTTGTACTCGGCGTTCAGCTCCAGCCGGATCCGCCGGGCGACCGGGCCGAGCACCAGCTCGGCGGGCAGCTCGGCGATGTCGGCCAGCAGCTTCTCCCGGATCACCTCGGCGTCCCGGACCGGGCCGAGCACGTCCGAGCCGAGCCACTGCAGCTCGTTGCGCAGTTCGGTGACCGAGTCCGGGGCGAACACCGGCCGGAAGGTGGCCAGCGCGGTGCGCAGCCGGCGGGTGGCCACCCGCATCTGGTGGACCGCGTCCTCCTGGTTCAGCCGGACCCGCGGGTCCATGGCCACCAGCTGGGCGAACTGGGCGGTCAGGTACTCCTGGGCGACGTCCCCGGCCGCGATCGGGGCGACCACGACGGTCTCCACCGGCTTGCGGACCGGGACGGTCCGCAGCGCCTTGGCGGTCTTCTTCTTACCGGCCTTCTTGGGCTTGACCGGCTCGATCAGGAGGTCCTCGACGGTCTCCACGGCTTCCCGGGTGGCCGGGGCGCCGAGCCGGTCGCCGAGGGCGCGGCTGATCTTCGAGTTCACGTCGGAGGGCCGGGCGCCGGCCGCGAGGAGCGCCTGCCGGGCCGCCTCGAGCAGGTCCAGGTCGCCGTTGACCAGCTCCACCTCGATCTCCCGCCAGGAGGTGGCGGTGGTCTCCGCACCCAGCGAGTGGGCCGACACCAGGTCGTCGGCCACCTCGGCGAGCACCGTGCCGTCCTCGGCGTGCAGCTCGCGCACGGTGCGGGTGGTGGAGATGAGGGCGACCGGACCCACCGCGGCGCCCCGCAACTGCACCCGGACCAGGCCGAGCAGGGCCGCCGGCACGGTGCGCACGCTGCGGCCGAGCGGCCTCTGGATCTCCAGTCGGCTGTCCGCATCGCCCTTGATCGGCTGCTTGAGCTTGAGGTGCCAGCCGGCGTCGTCCCCGCCGGTCCGGCGGCGCAGCGTGCTCCCGCCGCGGATCAGCCGATAGTCCTCGCTGTCCAGGTAGGTGGCCTCGAGCTGGTGCACTCCGGCCTCGCCGACCGAGCCGACCCCGGGCAGCGTGGACAGGTCGGGAAGAGCGAACTCCGGATCGGCGTCCAGCTTGATCTCGATCTCGTGATGAGTTCCCGCCGCCACTGATGGGTCCTTCCGTAGGGTTTCGTCGGCCCTGGTAGTCGTGCCGGTACCTCAGTTCGTCGGTACCGGATGTCGCCACCATAAACAACCAAGATGAACAACTCCTGGCCATCTCTCGGAGCACGACCGTTCAGTCGGCGTTCACTTCGGACAACGTGCGACGAGCCTTCCCCGGGGTAAAAGCGAATCATGCTCGGGCGGTAGGGGAAACCGCAGACGGATGCCGGTGGTGACCCGGCCGCCACGGCGGCCACCGGCGTCCTCCATTCCAGTGGTTCTGCTCTGCCTAGACTGGCGCGATGCCGATGACCGCCCGTTTCCCCACGACCTGCGCCCAGTGCTCGGTCCGGATCATGCCCGGCGAGGAGATCTCCAAGGCCTCCGGGAAGTGGGTGCACACCGGCTGCGTGGTCGCCGCCAGCGAGAACGAGACGCTGCTGCCCGAGCTGGGGGCCCCGGCGGCCAAGCCGGCCCGCAGCACCAAGGCGCGCAAGGCCGACATGACGGCGATCGACGGCGCGCTCGAGGTCTGGACCGACGGAGCCTGTTCGGGCAACCCCGGGCCCGGCGGCTGGGCCTGGGCCACCAAGGACGGCCGGCAGGGCAGCGGCGGTGAGCCGAAGACCACCAACCAGCGGATGGAGGTCAGCGCCGCGCTGCGGGCGATCGAGGCGCTCGAGGGTCCGCTGATCGTGGTCAGCGACTCGACCTACGTCGTGAACTGCTTCCGGGACGAGTGGTGGCGGGGTTGGCTGGCCCGCGGCTGGGTGAACAGCCAGAAGAAGCCGGTCGCCAACCGGGACCTCTGGGAGCCGCTGATCGAGGCCTTCCGGGCCCGCGGGGACATCTCCTTCCGCTGGGTCAAGGGGCACTCGGGGGACGAGATGAACGACCTGGTCGACCAGCTCGCCGTCGCGGCGGGCAAGACGCAGGTGTAACCGGACCGCTGGAGCCCGGACCGCGAACAATCGGGGGAGGCGCAAGGACGTGCCAGGTATCTCGCTAGGTCTGCAGAGTCCGTACGGCTACGGGAGCAACGACCTGACCAGCCCGGCCCAGGCCGCGCGGGTCGGGGCCCTGGTCGACCAGCAGTGGGAGGACGAACCCGCCCTGCCGTTGGAGCTGCGGATCCACGGGGTCTCCGGCAGTACCGGCCCGACCGTGCTCGAGCATCCGAACGTCCTACAGGTGGGTGGCTCGGGGGCGACCGCCTTCTACCGCCGCTGGAGCCCGGACGGAGTGGGCCGCCCGTCGGTGCCCTGGCCTCTGGAGGCCTACGTCTGGGGCGGCCTGACCCGGCGTGCCCTGATCTCCGCCTGTTGGCTGCTGCTCCTGCCGTTCATGCTCTACAACGTCGTCTACTACATGCTCCCGCCGGGCGACGCGAAGAGCCGCGGCCGGCGGTTGCGCAGCGTCCACGGCCTGGCCCGGGTAGTGGTCCGGCTGCTCGCCCTGGCCGCGACCGCGCAGTTCGTCGGCAGCCTGGTCACCTTGTTCCACTCGACCATCGCCTGGCAGAACGGGGTGGCCCGGCTGGACGCCTCCTGGTGGTGGCTGAGCTGGTACACGGACGCCTCGACGGCGACCCGGATGTCGGTCTCCACCGTCGCCGTGGCCGCGGTGATCTGCGCACTCTGGTACGCCGGGGCGGCCACCGCGGGCCACTACGAAGCGTTCAGCACCGACCGCGGCAGCTACGAGCCCGGCCAGCAGGTGGACGGGGACCTGCCCTCCGGTCGGCTGACCCTGCGCGACCGCGGGTTTTGGCGGGGTGCATCCTCGGCCGCCCGGCTGCGCAACACCCACATCGCGGTCGCCTTCGCCACCATCTCGCTCGCCCTGGCCGGCTGCACCCCCACCTTCGGCCGCTGGCAGCAGGCTCAGCTGGGGGTTTCGGCGGCGATCCTGGTCGGCGCGATCGTCCTGGCCGGGTTCGTGGCGGACCGGGACACCGTGGGCGGCGTTGACGACGTGGCCCGCTTCGCCACCTGGTTCAAGGCCCTGGCCTGGATCTCCGGACTGGTCCTGCTGGCCGGGACGGTGGCCTCGCCCTGGGTGGTGGACAACGCCCCGGTGGATCCCCGGCACGCTCCGCGTGGCCTGTTCGGCGCGGTCACCACCCTCACCGTGATCCAGTTCGGGCTGCTCGCGGTGCTCCTGGTGCTGGTCGCGGTGCTGCTGACCCGGTCCGCGGAGCCGGCACCGCCGGACGGCTGGAAACCGTTCCTGCGGGGATTCGCCGCGCCGGTCCTGGCCCTGCTCGCGGTGCTGCTCGGCGGCGTCCTGACGGCCTCGCTCAACCTCTCCGCAGCCCGGCTGTTCGGCGAGCCGGGCGGCCTGTCCCTGCACAAGCAGCACGCCGACCCGGCCAACACCATCCTGCTGCCGGACTCGACGTTCGCCTACTCGGCCGGAGCGGCGTTCAACCTGATCCCGATCCTGCTGATCGGAGGGCTGCTGTATTGGCGCTACCGACGGCTGACCGCGCGGTTCGCGGCCCGGACGGCCGGGCCCGGCGGCCTCGACGGCGGTCCGGATCCGGTCGTCGACTGGTACCCGGAGCACGAGAAGGACGCGCCCGAGGCGGCGGTGCAGAAGGTGGCCCGGACCTGGGCCCTGGCCTCGCTCACCGACCACGTGGCCGAGGTGATCGCCGGCGTGACGATCTGCTGGGCGGCGTTCTTCTGGGTGTTCGAGGGCCTGGCGATCAGCCACACCTCGCAGCCCTTCCTCGGGGTGGCCGGGGTGGTGCCGACGATCGGTGTCTTCATCGGGGCCCTGCTGGCCGCCTCCGGAGTCTGGCTGCTGCGGGCCCAGATCCGATCGCCCAACGCCTGCAAGACCATCGGGATCATCTGGGACGTGGGCACTTTCTGGCCCCGCGCCGTCCATCCGCTCGCGCCGCCGTGCTACGCCGAGCAGGCGGTGCCCGAGGTGGTCGACCGGATCTGGGTGCTCACCGGATCCCGCACCGAGGGCGGCCACGCCACCCCGGTGCCGGGCGAGACCTCCGGCGCGATCGAGGTGATCCCCCGGCACGTGCTGCTGACCGGGTACAGCCAGGGCACGGCGATCAGCGCGGCGGTGATCGCCCAACTCCCGGAGACCGTGCTCGACCGGGTCTCCCTGCTGACCCTGGCTGCCCCGCTGCGCCGACTGTACGGCCGCGCCTTCCCGGCCTACTTCGGCTACCAGGCCGCGCTGGCCCTGAAGGAACTGCTGAGCGGGCCGGAAGACCCGGCCACTCCGCCCACGTTGCGGGCGCCGGAGCCGCCCCGCCCGCGGTGGCGGAACGTGGTGCGCCGCAGCGACTACATCGGTGGCTGGGTGTTCGGTCTGCCGACCCCGCGGGAGCGGCCGGCCCAGTGTCGGCAGGTGGACGTGATCAGCCTGGACCCGCCGTCGCTGGAGCCGGACCACGGCACCGTGCTGGCCCCGACCCACTTCCACTCGGCGTTCTGGCCGGACCCGGTGGTGATCCTGCACGCCCGGGAACTGGCCGACCGCTGATCAGGGGGACGGCCGGTGCCGTCCCCTGATCGGGCTCACTCGGTGAAGTTCACCGTGACCTGGGTGAACCCGAGCGGCTGGAGCAGCCCCTGGAGCGTGCTGCGGGTGTTCTTCTCGGCCCGGTTGCGCAGGTCGTCGGTCTCGGTCGCGGCCTGGGTGAGCCGCTGCGAGGCCAGCGCGTAGAGCTTCTGGGTGTCGGCCGTGTTGTTGCCGAAGGCGCCCTTCACCCGGTCGAACAGACCACGGTCCTGGCTGTAGACGTAGCTGCGGTCGTAGTCGATCGACGGGGAACTGAGCGTCGGCGCGGGCAGCGTGATGGTGGCGTGGGTGCGGTCCCCGTTCATCTGCACCGCTCCGTCGCCCAGGTTGCTCAGGTTCACCCCGCTGTCGACCGTGCCGGCCGCGATGAACAGGGTGTGCGAGCCGGCCAGGAACGACGGCACCGGCTTGACGTCCTTCTCCACGTCCACGACCAGTTCGTAGTAGCCGCTGGCGGCCTCGAACTGGCCCAGGTCGTTGATCTGCTTGAGCACCGCCGGGCCGGAACGGTCGATCGACTCGTTCTTGAACAGGCCCTTGAACGGGTTCAGCCGGTCCAGCGCCCCGGTGGCCAGGTTCAGGGCCAGCGCCCCGGCCACGATCAGCACCGCCACGGCGATCGCCAGGCTCAGCAGGCGCGAGCGCCGGCGGGGCGGATCGGTGCGGTAGACGATCGTGTCGCCCGACCGCGAGCCCCCGTCGTTGCCGTCGCCGTTGCCACTGCCGCCCTGGTCGGGGTCCGACTCGGGCCGACGGCGCCCGAGGACGCCCCGGCGCGGCTCCAGACCACCGGCGGCATGCTCCGCCAGCGGCTGGGTCTGCTGGTCGGATCCGGGAGAACCAGTCGTGGGCACCGTCGATGCGGTGCCGGTCTTCTGCCCCATGACGCCCTCCAACCCTGCCTGTCCGCGTCGGTCCGGGTGGTCCGGATAGCGGCTTTGATCCCGTGTCTGGTCACGAAGATCGTCTCACCTCAGACGCGCCTGCGCCCGTTCGGGTTGCATGCCGATCGCGTGGTAGCGTGAAAACGCTACTGAGGATCATTCTCAACTGGCTGCATCGGCTCAGGGACTGGAAGGACGGCGTCGCGATGACGTGGAACGGCGGACGGGGTGGGCGGACCCTCGCAGTGGGGGCGGCGGCCGTGGTGGTGCTCGGGCTGGCGGCCTGTGGCAGTGGTTCGAGCGGATCCGGCTCCGCCGCGGCCGGCGGCAAGCTCTCCGTGGTGGCCGCCACCAACGTGTGGGGCGACATCGCGGCCACCGTCGGGGGTGACGCGGTCGAGGTCACCTCGGTGATCAGCAGCACCAGTCAGGACCCGCACTCGTTCACCTCCGACACCCGCACCCAGCTGGCCGTCTCCAAGGCCGACCTGGTGATCGAGAACGGCGGCGGCTACGACGACTTCATGGACCAGTTGCTGAAGACGGCGAACAGCTCGGCCCCGGTGATCAACGCGGTGGAGGTCTCCGGCCGCCAGGCGCCCAGTGGCGGCGAGCTCAACGAGCACGTCTGGTACGACTTCCCGGCCGTGCAGAAGGTGGCCGACACGATCGCCGCCGACCTGGGCCAGGCCCTCCCGGCCCGGGCGGCCGACTTCACCGCCAACGCCCGGGCCTTCGACGCCCAGGTGGACACGCTGATCAAGGCGGAGGCCACGGCCAAGGCCGCGCACGCGGGGGAGGGCACGGCGATCACCGAGCCGGTGCCGCTCTACCTGCTGGACGCGATGGGCCTGGTGAACCGGACCCCGGCGGCGTTCAGCGAGGCGGTCGAGGAGAGCACGGACATCCCGGTCGCGGTGCTCGACCAGACCTTGAAGATCTTCTCCGGCGGCCAGGTCAAGGTGTTCGTCTACAACGAGCAGACCAGCAGCCCGGAGACGGAGAAGGTGCTGGCCCAGGCCAAGCAGGACGGGGTGCCCACGGTCGGCGTCACCGAGACCCTGCCCGCCGGTAAGGACTACCTGGCCTGGATGAAGGCCAATGTCGAGGCGGTAACCTCGGCGCTCGGATGATGAGCGAAATGGTGGAGGGCACCGAGCTGGTGCGCCTCAGCGGTGCCGCCCTCGGCTTCGAGGCCGGGGAGCCGCTCTGGAGAGATCTGGACCTGACGGTCCGGCCGGGTGAGTTCGTCGCCGTGCTCGGCGCGAACGGCTCGGGCAAGACCACGCTGCTGCGGAGCCTGCTCGGGCTGCTGCCGCTGTCGGCCGGCACGATCAGCGTGCTCGGCGTATCGCCGAAGGCGGCCCGGCGGCAGGTCGGCTACGTGCCGCAGCAGCGCCGGTTCGACCCGCTGACCCCGGTCCGGGCCCGCGACCTGGTCGGGTTCGGGTACGACGGGCACCAGTGGGGCCTGCCGATGCTGAACCGCCGGCAGCGCCGGGAGCGGATCGACGCGGCGCTGGCCGAGGTCGGGGCGACCCGGTTCGCCGACGCCCCGGCCTCCCGGCTGTCCGGTGGCCAGCAGCAGCTGTTGCGGATCGCCCAGGCCCTGGTCGTCGACCCGCGGCTGCTGCTGTGCGACGAGCCGCTGCTCTCGCTCGACCTGAACCACCAGCGCGAGGTGTCGGCCGTGGTGGACCGGCGCCGCCGCGAGCACGACACCGGCGTGGTCTTCGTGACCCACGAGATCAACCCGGTCCTGCCCTACGTCGACCGGGTGCTCTACCTGGCCGGCGGCCGGTTCACGATCGGCCCGGTGGACGAGGTGATGACCTCGGAGACGCTGACCCGGCTGTACGGCACCCCGGTGGACGTGGTCCGGGTCCGCGACCAGCTGGTGGTGGTCGGGGTGCCCGACCACCACGCCGCGCAGGTGGAGCCGGCGTGAACTGGGACAAGGTCTTCAACTTCAACGACTACGGCGAGCTCCTACCGCTGGTCCACAACTCCCTCCTGGCCGGGCTCATCCTGGGCCTGATCGGCGGCCTGATCAGCACCTTCGTGGTGATGCGGGACCTGCCGTTCGCGGTCCACGGGATCAGCGAGCTGTCCTTCGCCGGGGCCTCGGGCTTTTTGTTGCTCGGGCTGAACGTGGTGGCCGGCTCGCTGATCGGCTCGGTCCTGGCCGCGGTGCTGATCGGCCTGCTCGGGGTGCGGGCCCGCGACCGCAACTCCTGGATCGGCGTCCTGATGCCGTTCGGGCTCGGCCTCGGGGTGCTCTTCCTGGCCCTCTACGAGGGTCGCGCCGCGAACAAGTTCGGCCTGCTCACCGGGCAGATCGTGGCCATCGACACGCCCGCCCTGACCTGGCTGGCGGTGATCTCGGTGATCGTCGCGGTGGTGATGCTGCTGATCTGGCGGCCGCTCGCGTTCGCCAGCACCGACCCGGAGGTGGCCCAGGCCCGCGGGATCCCGCTCGGCCCGATCTCGCTGATCTTCATGCTGCTGCTGGGCCTGGTGGTGGCGATGGCGGTGCAGGTGGTCGGGGCCCTGCTGGTGCTGAGCATCGTGGTCACCCCCGGGGCCGCCGCGGTCCGGCTGGCCTCCACCACGGCCGGCGCCACCGTGCTCAGCATGGGCTTCGCCACCGTCTCGATGATCGGCGGAATTCTGCTGGCACTCGGCAGCAGCGTCCCGATCAGCCCCTACGTCACCACCATCTCGTTCGCGATCTACCTGCTGAGCCGGCTGATCGCGCTCGGGCAGGGCCGCACCCGCGCGGTCTGAAACGGGCGTATTCGCGAAGGGAGTGTGACTCAGGTCTCACCCGAGCGCGCGTGTGTGCATCGGGCGATGTCAGGTATGAAGGACGTGACGATTTACGGTCGGATCCGACCGATTCGGGTGGTTCTCCACTGCCAAGTACCAAATCGGGACGAATGTGGAGATAATCGACTCGTCGAGGTGGACCACGCCTGCGTGGTCGCTGAACCAGCCGACGGGATCGCTCGCTGCTGACCTCCCGTTACTTCGACTCGCGGGCCAGCGCGGCGAGGAGTCTGGCCGGATACGAGGAGGGTCTTCATGAACGGCATCAGGACAACCGTGTTCGTCAGGGCAGCGGGGGTCGTGGCCACCGTGGTCACGCTCGCCACGGTGGTGGGCGCTACCGGTAAGTGGGGCTGAGCCCGCCGGCCGCGAACCGCCGCCCCTTTTGAGCCCATCCGAAACGGCGGCGTCGCCCCGGCCGGTCCCCGGCCGGGGCGACGTCTTGCGGAAGCAGGACGCCATGACGAGCAGCGCAACCCGGGGGGCGCTCGCCCGCCGGGTCTCGTCGCCGGTCACTCCGCTCGGCCTCTACATCGGCGGCGTCGTGCTGGCCGCCCTTCCCGTCCTGATCTGGGCCCTGGCCGCGCTGGCGCTGGAGCCCCGGGTGTTCGGGGTGGGCCGTCCGGTCGTGGTGCTGCTCCTGTTCGGGATCGCGATCGGGGAGCTGACCTCGGTCGAGGTGGCCCTGCGGGACAGCCGCTCGTACCTGCTCACCCTCTCGGCCACCTTCACGGTCGCGCTGATCCTGGTCGCCCCGCTCGGCCTGGTGATCCTGGCGCAGTGCATCCCGCTGCTGGTCGACGACCTGACCCGGGGCAAGCACTGGTCCCGGCCGGTGTTCAACCTCGGGCAGTACGTGCTGACCGCCGCGGCCGCCCGGTGGACCTTCTGCCTCCTGGCCGGCCAGGACTTCCTGACCCCGGAGGAGTTCCGGAGCCAGGACGTGGTGCCGGCGATCGGCACGGCGCTGGTCTACTTCGTCGTCAACACCGGCCTCGTGGTGCTGGTGATCGCCCTGTCCAGCCGCCGGATCGCGGCCCGGCGGCTGTGGGCCGACGTGCACCAGAACATCACCACGCTGGGGCCGATGGTGGCCATGGCCCCGGTCTGCCTGGCGGTCTCCAAATTCTCCCTCTGGCTGCTCCCGGCCGTCCTGCTGCCGGTCATCGCGGTCCGGGAGATCTCCAAGCTGGCGCTCGAGCACCGGGACAGCGCCCAGCACGACGCGCTCACCGGGCTCCCCAACCGCTCGTTCTTCCTGTTCCAGCTGGACCGGATGCTGACCGAGGCCGAGCCGGACGGGACGGCGCTCGGCGTCATGTTCATCGACCTGGACCACTTCAAGGAGATCAACGACACCCTGGGGCACGAGGCCGGGGACGCGCTGATCCGGGACATCGGGCGACGCCTGCGCTCGGCGGTGCCGGAGAAGGTCACCGTCGCCCGGCTCGGCGGGGACGAGTTCGCGGTGCTGACCGAGCTGCCGTCCGGGGCCGGGGCCCCACTGGCCCAGGCCGAGGAGCTGGCGGAGCGGCTCACCGCGACGCTGGACGCGCCGGTCAACGTGGCCGGTGTCCGGCTGGAGGTGCGGGCCAGCATCGGCATCGCCCTGGCCCCGCAGCACGCCCGTTCCAGCGCGGCGCTGCTGGCCAAGGCGGACATCGCGATGTACCTGGCCAAGGGGGACGGCATCGGGGTGGCGGTCTACGACCCGAGCAAGGACGCGAACACCACCGAACGGCTGCTCCTGCTCACCCAGCTGCACGACGCCCTGGCCGCCGGTCAGCTGAGCGTGTACTACCAGCCGAAGTGCGACGTCCGCACCGGCCGGGTGGTCGGGGCCGAGGCGCTGGTGCGCTGGCGGCACCCCGACCGCGGACTGCTCGGCGCCGACCAGTTCATCCCGGTGGCCGAGACCACCGAGCTGATCACCCAGCTCACCCTGGTCGTGCTGGAACAGGCGATCGCCCAGGTCCGCAGCTGGCTGGACCAGGGCCACTGGTTCGGGGTGGCGGTCAACCTGTCGGTCCGGCACCTGGCCGACGTCCGGCTCCCGGAGCAGGTGAACACCCTGCTCACCCGCTACCGGGTGGCCCCGGAACTGCTGACCCTCGAGGTCACCGAGAACACCGTGATGACCGACCCGCACCGGGCGGTGGCCGTCCTGGCGATGCTCCGGGCGGGGGGCGTGAAGATCGCCATCGACGACTACGGCACCGGCTACTCGTCGCTGGCCTACCTCAAGCGCCTGGCGGTCGACGAGCTGAAGATCGACCGCAGCTTCATCGTGGGGATGACCAGCGACGAGAACAACCAGATCATCGTCCGCTCGACCGTCGAGCTGGGGCACAACCTCGGCCTGCGACTGGTCGCCGAGGGGGTGGAGGACGCCGAGACCTGGCGGCATCTGCAGGTTCTCGGGTGCGAGGTGATCCAGGGCTACACCGTCCAGGCTCCGCTGCCGGCCCCCGAGTTCGACGAGTGGTTGCGCAGGTGGGACGCCCACGGGCGGGAGGAGGCGGTCGGGAAACTCCCGGTCCGGCCGCACACTCGCCCGGGACACCTGGAACCGGTGGAGAAGCCCGCATGATCGTGAGCGTCATCGCCCTGCTGCTTGTCCTGGCGGTCCCGCTCACCGGAGGCAGCTTCCGGCCCTTGGGGCAGCTGACGATCCGGGCCTGGTGGCTGCTGCCGCTCGCCCTGGGGCTGCAGGTGCTGGTGATCTCGATCTTCCCGCACCTGCCGAACGGGCTGGACGCCGCCGGGCACGTGGCCAGCTACGGCCTGGCCGCCGGGTTCCTCTGGCTGAACCGGTCGATCCGGGGCGTTCCGCTCTTGGCCCTGGGAGCGGCCTCGAACGCGGTGACGATCGCGGTGAACGGGGGGACGCTGCCCGCGTCGCGGTGGGCGGTGCGGACCGCGGGCCTGGACACCGGAGACGGATTCGCCAACTCGGCCGTCCTCGACCACCCCCATCTGCCCTGGCTCGGAGATGTTTTCGCGATCCCGAAGAGCTGGCCGCTGGCGAACGTGTTCAGCATCGGCGACGTCCTGATCCTGGCCGGGGTGGCCGTGTTCGTTCTCGCGAACAGTCGTTCGCCAGAGCAAATCGAGGCCTGACCCCCTCTTTTTCAGGGACGCCTTGCGCAAGGTCCGCAAGCCACTTGCGCAAGGGCGTACTCTTCTTACCGTGACGCGACGACTTGCCGAGGTGGCCAAGAAGGTCGGCGTCAGCGAGGCCACGGTCAGCCGGGTGCTGAACGGCCGGCCGGGGGTCAGTGAGGCCACCCGGCGGTCGGTGCTGGCCGCGCTGGACGTGCTCGGCTACGAACGGCCCACCCAGCTGCGCGGCGACCGGGCCCGGCTGGTCGGGCTGATCCTGCCCGAGCTGCAGAACCCGATTTTCCCTGCGTTTGCCGAGGTTCTGGCCGGCGGCATCGTGCACCGCGGCCTCACCCCGGTGCTGTGCACCTGCTCGGCGGGCGGGATGAGTGAACCCGCCTACGTCGAGATGCTGCTGGAGAAGCAGGTTTCCGGGGTGGTCTTCTTCGGCGGGGCCTCCAGCGAGGCCGATGCCGCCCACGATCACTTCACCCAGCTCGAGAACCGCGGAATTCCCGTGGTTCTGCTGAACGCCGCGGTAGAAGGTCTGGACTTCCCGACCGTTTCGACCGACGACGCAGCCGCGGTCGAGCTGGCCTTCGCCCACCTGCGCTCGCTCGGTCATGAGCGCATCGGCCTGGTCCTCGGCCCGCCCGACCACGTGCCCTCACGGCGCAAGAGCGAGGCCTTCGGCAAGCTGGTCGCCGGGGCCGGGCTGGAGTCCGAGGGGCTGGTCGAGCACACCATGTTCACCGTCGAAGGGGGGCAGCTGGCGGCCTCCATGCTGATCGAACGCCAGGCCACCGCCGCCATTTTCGGTAGTGACATCCTGGCTCTGGGCGGGGTGAAGGCGGTCCGCCGGGCCGGCCTCAGCGTGCCCGGTGACTTCTCCGTGGTCGGCTTCGACGACTCGTTCCTGATGAACTGCACCGACCCGCCGCTGAGCACCATCCGCCAGCCGATCGAGTCGATGGGCCGGGCCGCCCTGACCCTGTTGCTGAACCAGATCGACGGTGGCATGACGATGGACCGGGAGCTGCTCTTCGAGCCGGAGCTGGTCGTGCGTTCGTCCACCGGGGCCGTGCCCCGCCCCTGAGCCGGCCTGGGCCCGGTCTGAGCCTTACCTGAGTCCCGCCCGCGCTCCGGCGCGGCCGGAGATCGCTCCAAGTTCCCCGTCACCGACCGGTGGCGGGGAACTTCGGCATGCCGGCAAAGGGACGAAACCTGACAACGTTGACGGAACTCAGCGTCATTCTTCGCGGGTCTGTCGTTGTCTTGCATGAAAAAATCTGACTATTGCAAAAGACTGTGAGCGACCTTACGGTGATCGCACCTCGGGGCGGTTGGTCCCGAGGTGGTCCCCCGAACCCGGTCACAGCGTCGTCGCCCGGTCCCCGGCGTCTGTTTCCGCCCGATGCGTTCCGGCGCAGGAGGTAGGTCTCCGTGACGAGCCGACCCTGGTGGCGCACTGCCGTCATCTACCAGGTCTACGTGCGCAGCTTCGCCGACTCCGACGGTGACGGCGTGGGCGACCTGGAGGGTGTCCGGTCGCGGCTGAAGTACCTGGCCGACCTGGGTGCGGACGCGATCTGGTTCACCCCCTGGTACCCGTCCCCGATGGCCGACGGCGGCTACGACGTTGCCGACTACCGTTGCATAGAGCCGGTCTTCGGCACCCTGGAGCAGGCCGAGCGACTCATCGCCGAAGCCCACGAGCTGGGGTTGCGGACGATTGTGGACGTCGTGCCGAACCACGTCTCGGATCGGCACCCCTGGTTCGTGGAGGCGCTGGCGACGCCGCCGGGGTCGCCCGAGCGGTCGCGTTTCTGGTTCCGGCCGGGAAAGGGACCGGACGGCGAGGAGATGCCGACGCACTGGGTGTCCAGCTTCTCCGGCGACACCTGGACCCGCACGGTGAACCCGGACGGCACTCCCGGCGAGTGGTACCTGCATCTGTTCACCCCCCAACAGCCGGACCTGAACTGGTCGAACGCCCAGGTCCGGGCCGAACATGAGGAGATCCTGCGGTTCTGGTTCGACCGCGGGGTGGCCGGCGTACGGATCGACTCGGCGGCGATGCCGGTGAAGGATCCGGCGCTTCCCGAGGTGCCGCTGCACCCCGGGCCGGGCGGGCACCCGTTCATCGACCGGGACGAGCTGCACGACATCTACCGGGGCTGGCGCGCGGTGGCCGACAGTTACCCGGACGAGCGGATCCTGGTCGGCGAGCTCTGGCTGGAGGACACCGAGCGGTTCGCCCGCTACCTGCGCAACGACGAGATGCACACCGCGTTCAACTTCGACTTCATGTCCCGGCCCTGGGAGGCCAAGGAACTCCGGGCGTCGATCGAGGCCACCCTGGCCGCGCACGCCCCGGTCGGGGCTCCGGCCACCTGGGTCCTGGGCAACCACGACGTGACCCGGGTGGTCACCCGCTACGGCCGGGCCGACTCCTCGTTCGCCTTCGCCACCAAGCGGTTCGGCACGCCGAGCGATCGCGGGCTCGGCACCCGCCGGGCCCGGGCGGCCGCGCTGCTGGTGGCCGCCCTGCCCGGCTGCCTGTACCTGTACCAGGGCGACGAGCTGGGATTGCCCGAGGTGGAGGACATCCCGCTGGAAAAGCTGCAGGATCCGATGCATTTCCGTTCCGAGGGAGTGGATCCCGGGCGGGACGGCTGCCGGGTTCCCCTGCCCTGGTCCGTGGCGAACGCCAGCGCCGGGTTCAGCCCGGACGACGCCCGGCAGGCGCCCTGGCTGCCCCAGCCGGCTGACTGGGCCGAGCTGAGCGTCGCCGTCCAGCAAGGTGATCCGAAATCGACGCTGTCCCTGTACTGCGCCGCCCTCCAGCTTCGTAAGACCGAACCGGCACTGACAACCGATCAGTTCGAATGGTTTCCGTCGACCGAAGGCGTCCTCGCCTTCCGCCGGGGCGGATCCTTCGCCTGCGTCGTCAACCTCGGTACCGAATCCGTGCCCCTGCTTCCCGGTGAGGTGCTCCTGGCCAGCGGGCCGCTCACCGACGGGTCCCTGCCGCCCGACACCGCCGCCTGGCTTCGGCTCTGACCAGAATCGTCCCAAAACCTAGGAGTGACAATGATGTCCATCCGCTCAACGGCCGCCCTGGCCCTGGCCGGGCTCGCCGGGATCGGCCTGCTGACCGCGTGCGGAAGTGATTCCGGCGGTGACGAGGCGGCCGGGGGCCGGGTCGCGATCACGGTCGCCAGCGACGCGGGACTCACCCCCGAGGCGATCCGCTCGTTCGACCAGCAGATCGCCGCCTTCAAGAAGAAGTACCCGAACATCGACGTCACCCGGGAGGAATACACCTGGACCGGGCCGACCTTCGCGGCCAAGCTGGCCGGCGGCACCCTGCCCGACGTGTTCACCACCCCGTTCACCGACGGCCGCACCCTGATCGCCCGGGGGCAGGTCGCCGACATCAGTGGTGAGGTGTCGAAGCTGCCGTACGCCAACAGCTTCAACAAGAACGTGGTCGCGGCCGGGCAGAACGACCAGGGCAAGATCGAAATGGTGCCGATCGCCGCCTACGGGCAGGCCCTGCACTACAACCGCTCGCTCTTCAAGGAGGCCGGCCTGGACCCGGACCGGCCGCCGACCAGCTGGGACGAGGTGCGGGCGGACGCCAAGCAGATCGCCGACAAGACCGGCCAGGCCGGGTATGCGGTGATGACCAAGGGCAACACCGGCGGCTGGATCCTGACCACCGAGGCCTACGCCCTGGGCGGCCGGATGACCCAGGCGGACGGGGAGAAGCAGAAGGCCACGGTGGACAGCGACGGCGCCAAGGCGGCGCTGAAGATGGTCCAGACCATGCGCTGGCAGGACAACTCGATGGGGTCGAACTTCGGTTACGACTGGAACGGGATCAACCAGGCCTTCGCGGCGGGCAAGATCGGCATGTTCATCACCGGTGGCGCCACCTACGACAACCTGGTGTCGCAGAACGAGATCAAGCCGGACGACTACGGCCTGACCGTGCTGCCGCTGCAGGGCGCGGAGGCCGGGGTGCTGGGCGGGGGCACGCTGGCGGCGGTCAGCGTGAAGTCCAGCAAGGCCGAGCAGCAGGCCGCGGTGCAGTGGATCGACTTCTTCTACATGCAGAAGCTGATCACCGAGGAGGGGGCGAAGCGGGACGCGGAGAACCGGCAGGCCGAGAAGCAGCCGGTCGGCACCCCGCAGCTGCCGGTCTTCGACCAGGCGACCGAGGAGAAGCGGATCGGCTGGATCAAGAGCTACATCGACGTGCCGCTGGACCAGATGACCAGCTACACCGACGCCGCCTTCAACCAGCCCCTGGTGCCCGAGCCGCCGGTGGCCACCCAGGACCTCTACGCCGCCCTCGACCCGGTGGTGCAGAAGGTGCTGACCGACAAGAACGCCGACGTGGACGCGTTGCTGGGCGCCGCCAACAGCAAGGTCCAGACCGTGCTGGACCGGAGCTGAGCAACCGATGAGCGTGATCGATCGCGCTGCCCCCGACGCCCCCGCCGTCCGGACTCCGGACGGCGGGCGGCGCCGGGGCGCGGTCCGGCGCTGGCTACGCGGCAACGGCCTGGCCTCACTGATCTTCCTGCTGCCGATGCTGATCGCGTTCGGCGTCTTCTCCTGGTACCCGATCGTCCGTTCGCTGGTGATGAGCGTCCAGCAGACCAACCTGGTCAGCCCGGCCGAGTTCGTCGGCCTGGACAACTACACCTACGTGCTGCAGGACCCGGACCTGTGGACGGCGGTCCGCAACACCGGCTACTTCGCCGGTCTGGCCCTGGTCTTCGGCTATCCGGTGCCGCTGGCCCTGGCCGTGCTGATGAGTGAGGTGCGGCGCTGGCGGGGCGTTTTCACCGCCCTGGCCTACCTGCCGGTGGTGGTGCCGCCGGTGGTCGCGGTCCTGCTCTGGAAGTTCTTCTACGACGGCGGCCCGACCGGGGTGTTCAACACCGTCCTCGGCTGGGTGGGGCTCGGCCCGTTCGCCTGGCTCAACTCCTCCTCCCTGGCGATGCCGTCGCTGGTGCTGGAGGCGACCTGGGCGGCGGCCGGGGGAACGGTGATCATCTACCTGGCCGCACTCACCGCGGTGCCGCCCGAGCTGTACGACGCGGCCGAGGTGGACGGCGCCTCGATCTGGCAGAAGGTCTGGCACGTGACCCTGCCGCAGCTGCGCGGGGTGCTCCTGGTGACGCTGATCCTGCAGCTCATCGGCACCGCGCAGGTGTTCCTCGAGCCCTACCTGTTCACCGGCGGCGGCCCCTCCAACGCCACCCTGACCGTCCTCCTGCTGATCTACAACTACGCCTTCGGGTCCAGCCTGAGCGGCGACTTCGGCGCCGCCACGGCGGCCAGCGTGATGCTCGCGGTGGTGCTGGCCCTGCTGTCCGCCCTCTACTTCCGGCTCACCCGGTCCTGGAGCCAGTCATGAGCACCGAAACCGAGAACCGGGGCATCATCTCGGTCCACGAACGTCGACAACCCCTGGTCAAACGGACGATCACGGTCACCGAGGTGGGGCTGCTGGGGTTCCTGGTGGTGGTCGGCCTGGGTCCGCTGCTCTGGCTCGGCAAGGCCGCGATCACCCCGACCCGCGACACCCTGCGCGAGCCGATGGCGTTGTGGCCGCACGGTTTCGACTTCGCCAACCTCTCCACGGCCTGGAACCACGAGCACCTGGACCGGTACTTCTTCAACACCCTGGCGGTGGCCGGCGGTTCCTGGGCCAGCCAGCTCCTGGTGGCGACCACCGCCGGCTATGCGCTCTCGGTGCTCCGGCCGCGGTACGGGAAGATCCTCACCGGGCTGGTGCTGGCCACCATGCTGGTCCCGACCGTGGTGCTGCTGGTGCCGCTGTACCTGACCGCGCTGGACGTGCCGGTCGTGCACATCTCGCTGATCAACTCGTTCTGGGCGGTCTGGTTGCCCGCCGCGGCCAGCCCGTTCAACGTCATCCTGGTCAAGCGGTTCTTCGACAACCTGCCCCGCGAGGTGTTCGAGGCGGCGATGGTGGACGGGGCCGGGCCGTTCCGGCTGTTCTGGTCGATCGTGCTGCCGATGTCCCGGCCGATCCTCGGCGTGGTCTCGGTCTTCGCCGTGGTCGCGGCCTGGAAGGACTTCCTCTGGCCGTTGCTGGTGCTGCCGGACCCGGACAAGCAGCCGCTGTCGGTGCGGCTGCCCGTTCTGGCCGATCTGATCCAGCTCGACGTGCTCTTGGCCGCCTTGTTCGTCTCTACCCTGATTCCGGTGGTTCTGTTCCTCGTATTTCAGCGATTCTTCCTGCGGGGGGCCGGGTTGAGTGGCGCGGTGAAGGGTTGACCCTAGGCTCGGCGAGCGTCAGTCGCCCGCGATCGTCGGAGGTTTCACGTGCCCAAGGTCATCGTCAACAGCCCGGTCGAGAACGTCGAACTGCACTACACCGATCAGGGATCCGGCCGCCCCGTGGTGCTGATCCACGGCTGGCCGTTGTCCGGTCGTTCCTGGGAGAACCAGGTGCCCGCGCTGGTCGCCGCCGGATACCGGGTGATCACCTATGACCGAAGGGGATTCGGTGAATCCTCGCAGCCCTGGAACAGTTACACCTACGACACCCTGGCCGCCGACCTGGACGCGGTGCTGACCACCCTGGATCTGAACGACGTCACCTTGGTCGGGTTCTCGATGGGTGGCGGCGAGGTGGCCCGCTACATCAGCACTTACGGCACCGAGCGAGTGGCCAAGGCCGTTTTCGCCGGGGCGGTGACGCCGTACCTGTACGCCACCGGCGACAACCCCGACGGCGGCCTGGACGACGACACGATCAAGGCGTTCCAGGACGGGGTGGCGCTGGATCGGCCCGCCTTCCTCCGGAACTTCATCGACAACTTCTTCGCCGCCGGTGACAAGCACGATCTGGTCAGCTCGGCGCAGAAGGACTTCGCCTTCCAGATCGCGGTTTTCGCCTCGCCGAAGGCCACTCTGGACTGCATCGCGGCCTTCGGTCTCACCGATTTCCGCGCCGACGTGGCCAAGATTGACGTGCCCACGCTGGTGATCCACGGCGACAGCGACGCCATTGTGCCGTTCGAGGTGAGTGGCAAGCGGATGGCCGAGACGGTGCCCGGCGCCGAACTGCACGTGATCGAGGGCGGCCCGCACGGGATGAATGCCACCCACCCGGCCGAGTTCAACGACGCCCTGCTGGCCTTCCTGGAGAAGTGAGCCAGGCCGGGATGGCCGACGACGGGGAGGCGACCGGTGCGCCGGTGTCGCGGGAGGCCCTCTGGGTCCCCGGTGACACCGGCCGGCCGGCCCCGGACGACCTGGTCTCGTAGTCGTCCCGCCAAGCCACGAAGGCGTCCGCCGGCAACGGCGGCGCCCAGAGGAACCCCTGGGCCTCGTCGCAGCCCAGGCCTCCGAGCGCGGCCAGCGTCGCCTCGTCCTCCACCCCCTCGACCAGCAGGCGCATGCCCAGCCGGTGGGCGATCTGGGCGGTACCGGCCACGATCGCCGCGGTCCGCTCGTCGCCGAGGATGCGCTGGGTGAAGATCCGGTCGATCTTCAGCTCGTCGGCCGGGATGTCGTTCAGGTAGCTGAGCGAGGAGTACCCGGTGCCGTAGTCGTCGATGCTGATCCCGAACCCGCGCTCGGCCATCGCCCGGATGGCGCTGGTGGCCTGCTGCGGGTCGGCCATGAAGCCGGTCTCGGTGATCTCCATGACGAACTGGGCCGGGTCGATGTCCCGGGCCAGCACGTCGTCCAGGATCTCCAGCAGCCGGGGCTCGGCCAGGAAGCCGGCCGAGAGGTTCACCGACACCCGCAGCGGGGTCCCGGCCTCCCGCCAGCGCTGCCACTGGGTCACCGACTCGTGCAGCACCCGTTCGGTGAGGACCGGCATCAGGCCCTGGGTCTCGACCAGGTCGACGAACCGGGCCGGGCCGAGCAGGCCGTGCCGGGGGTGCTGCCAGCGGACCAGGGCCTCGGCGCCGACCACCCGCTGGTCGTGGACCCGGATCTGGGGCTGGAAGAAGACCCGGATCTCCTCGGTCGCGGCGGCCGGCTGAGAGCACACCCACTGCAGATCCTCGGCCAGGTCCTGCTCCTCCTGGGCGGCCGCGTCGAGCACCGGGTCGTAGAGGCCGACCCCGCCGCCCGAGGCCTTGGCCCGGTACATCGCCACGTCGGCCCGACGCAGCAGTTCCAGCCCGGCCATCGGGACCGGGCCCGGGCTGTTGCGGGCCACCCCGACGCTGGCGTGCACCTGGACCGCCCGCCCGTCCAGGTTCCGGTAGGTGGCCCCGGCCTCGACCAGGCGGTGCGCGGTCTCCTCGGCGGCCTCGGCGGCTGCCCCACTGAGCATCACCGCGAACTCGTCGCCGCCGAGCCGGGCCAGCAGCCCTCCGGCCGGGATGTGCAGGCGGAAGCTGGTGCTCACGTCCTGCAGCAGCCGGTCGCCGACGGAGTGCCCGTAGCGGTCGTTGATGATCTTGAACCGGTCCAGGTCGATCAGCAGCAGGGCGACCGGCACGCCGAGGGCCAGCGCCCGGTCCACCCCCAGGCCCATCGCCCGGCGGTTGGCGGTGCCGGTCAGCTCGTCGGTGAGTGCCTCGTGCCGGGCCCGGGCCAGCACGGCCAGCTCCCGCAGCACGGTGACGAACCGGTAGCAGGCGCCCAGGACGGCGATCGCGGTCAGGACGTTGACCAGGTGCGACGGTTGCTTCGTGAGCGCCTGCTGGATCAGCATGAGGACTCCCACCACGAGCACGGTGAGCGCGCCCGCGGTGGTCGACTCGGTCGTAGCCGGTTCGGCCGGGGTGGGCGTTGCCGGGCGTTGCGAGGCCAGCCCGATCAGCGCGGCGGCCACCAGGATCAGGCCCTGGGCGGTGATCGCGCCCGGCGCGTGCCGGCCTTCGCCCAAGGTCAGCGGGGCCAGGGCCACCGGCAGCGGCGTGGCCATCGCCGCGCCGACCAGCCAGGCCCGCACGTCCGACCCCAGGCCGCTGATCCCGGCGATCGCCGCGGCCGAGCCGAGCAGGACGACCCCGGCCCCGATCAGGGCGTACCCGGACTCGGTGCGCCAGAAGGTGAAGGCATCGCCGGCCAGCCGGGGCTGGTGCCCGGTGTTCGCCAGGGCGATCACCAGGAGCCAGGCGCCGATCCCGTTGAGCAGGTCGTTCGGGTCGGCCAGGGCGGTGCGGGCGAGCTTCCAGCGGACCAGGCCGAGGTAGAAGAACGGCCCGGCGGCGACGCAGCCCAGGGTGAAGACGATCCAGCCGAGGTCCACCCCGGCCGGGTAGGGGCCGTGGGCGAGCAGGCCGGCGGTCTGCCCGGCGAGCACCGCGACGGTGAGGATCAGCGAACCCAGGAGCAGGTAGCGCCAGACCTGGAGCTCGTGTCCGTCGGTCTCCCGGATCCCGGCCCGGCGCAGCAGCAGGATCACCGTGACGACCGCGAGGAAGCCGGCCAGCAGGCAGTTCATCGACTCGGCGAGGACGAACGGGGTCTCGGCGGCGGTACCGGCCGCGCCCAGGGCGGCGATCAGGGTGACCGCCGACAGCACCAGCCCGGCGATCGAGGCGCGGGTGGTCCAGTGCCCGGCTCCCGGGGCGTACCGGGGCTGCGTCACGGCTCTCCATCGGTAGGGAGACCGGAGGGTTGCGCAGGTGCGTGCCTCGCTCACCCGTCCGGCCCGGCGTTCCATCGTTGGACAGTGTGCCCCGGGTGCACCGGTGAGTGGCGGAAACCGGGGTGAATCATGTGATGGGAGGATGCCGCGATGGGCGCCCCCGACCGGATCCTCGTGGTGGACGACGATCCCGGCCTCGGTGACCTGCTGGTCTCGGCCCTCGGGTTCGCCGGGTTCACGGTCGCCGCGGTCACCGACGCGGCCGCGGCGCTGCGGGCGATCGGCGCCGGCGGGGTGGACGCGCTGGTGCTCGACGTGATGCTCCCCGGTATCGACGGGTTCGACCTGGTGCAGCTGCTGCGGGCCAAGGGCGAGGAGGTCCCGGTGCTGCTGCTGACCGCCCGGGACGCGGTGGAGGACCGGGTGCGCGGGCTCCGGCTGGGCGCGGACGACTACGTGACCAAGCCGTTCAGCACGGTCGAGGTGGTGGCCCGGCTGGAGGCGCTGCTGCGGCGGGCCCGGCTCGGGGCGGGGGCGGCGGCCGACGACGGCACTCTGCGGGTCGCCGATCTGGAGCTGAACGAGGCCGTTCACCGAGTGGCGCGCGGCGGCCAGGAGGTCCGGCTGTCCCCCACCGAGTTCCGGCTGCTGCACTACCTGCTGCTGAACTCCGGGCGGGTGGTCTCGAAGGCACAGATCCTGCAGCACGTCTGGCAGTACGACTTCGGCGGGGATTCCGGCGTGGTCGAACGGTTCGTCAGCAACCTGCGGCGCAAGGTGGACGACGGTCGCGAGCCGCTGATCCACACCGTGCGGGGCTTCGGCTACTCGGTCCGGGTGCCTACCCCGTGAGGTCGCGGCCGGCCGGCATCCGCACCCGGCTCCTGGTCGCGCTGGTCCTGGCGATGATGCTCGGGCTCGGCGGCAGCACCGCGGTTACCGCCTGGGCACTGAACGCGTATCTTAAGCAACGGGTTTCGGACCGGCTGACGACCGTGGGCCGGCAGCTCCAGGACGGGCTGGCGGCCAGTACGGCCCGACGCGGTGCCCTGCAGGTCGACGAGCGGCAGCTGGACGCTCTGCTGAACGGCAACACCGGACTCGTCCTGGTGGTCGACGGAAAACCGGGCTTCACCGTGGGTCTGCCGACCGGGTCGGGGCAGCGGCTGATCGACGAGGCCGGTAAGGCCCCGGGGCGCGTGGTGCTGGTGTCCGGCCACGATCCGGCGGCCGCCGTCGCGATCCCGGTCCAGGGCCTGAGCTTCGTCCTGACCGGCACTTCCACCCCGGTGGCGGTGGACTCGTTGGTGCTGGCGATCTCCCGGACCGACGACCGGCAGACCGTGGCCCGGCTGATCCGAATCGCTGCCTTGGTCGGCCTGGCCGCGCTGGTCCTGGTCGCCGGGTCGGCCGTGGTCATCGTGCGTCGTGGTCTGCGGCCGCTGATCGATCTGGCCGCCGCGGTGCAGGCCGTCGGGCGGGGGGAACGGGGGCCGGACGCTGTCCCGCTGGCCGGCAGCAGTGAGACTGCGCAGGTGGCGGTGGCCGTGCAGGAAGCCTTCAGCGCGCGGGCCCGGGCCGAGGACCGGCTGCGCTCGTTCGTCGCGGACGCCTCGCACGAGCTGCGCACTCCGTTGACCAAGATCAGCGGCTGGGCGGACCTCTACCTGCAGGGCGGGGTGCGCGGTGAGCAGGCGACCCTGGCCGCGATGGAGCGGATCGAGGCCGAGTCCGGGCGGATGGGCCTGCTCGTCGAGGAGCTGTCGCTGCTGGCCCGGCTGGACGCCCAGGTGCCCCTCGACCTGGCCGACGTGGACCTGGTCGAGCTGGCCGAAGAGGTGCTGGAGGACGCCCGGGTGGTGGCGGCCGAGCGGACCTTCACGCTGCTCCCAGGGCGTCCAGGAGCGGCGCCGATCGTGGTCCGGGCCGATGCCGAGCGGCTGCGCCGGGTGCTGCGCAACCTGGTCGGGAACGCCGTTCAGCACACCCCGGCGGGCACTCCGGTCGAGGTCTCGCTGACCTCCGAGCCGGACGCAGTGGTCCTTGCCGTCCGTGATCACGGTGCCGGTGTTCCGGCCGATCAGCTGCCGCGGCTGTTCGAGCGGTTCTGGCGCGCGGAGGCGAGCCGCAGCCGGGCAAAGGGCGGTTCCGGGCTGGGCCTGGCGATCGTGGAAGCGGTGGTGGTCGCGCACGGCGGCACGGTGGCCGCGCGTTCGCGGACCGAACCTGACCCCGCACCGGGGACGACGGTCACGATCCGTCTCCCCCGGCGTCCTCAAAAGACAGATGCTTGAGGTTCCCAGCCGTCAGCCAACCGTCAGGTTCCGGGCCGAGTACCCGTCGGGTGAGGTCGGTGTCCTTTCCCCATGGCATTCCCCCTGTACCGATTCACTCGCCGACGGCGGGTGGTCGTCATCGTCGCCACTGCCCTGGCTCTCTTGGTCGCCCTCGGCGTGGTGTCTGACGTCGTCCTTACCCATCGGGTGGAGCACCGACTGACGGAGGCCATGCGGTGTGTGACGGGGGATGACTCGCTGAACCCTGGAGTGTCGTTAGGTAGCACCCCTCTGCTGCTCCAGATGGCTTCCGGCGAGCTCCGTACGGTCGGGATCACGGGACTACCCATGGATTCCCTGGGGGCCGGTTCCTTGGGGTCAGGCGATGTCGATCTGACGCTGCATAACGTCGACGTGGGTAAGCCACCGAAGATCGAGTCAGTGGACGCTTCGACGACGGTTGCCTGGGATGCCGTCACCGACCGCTTGGGGTCAGCCGACGGCGGGTTGTCCGGAGCTACGTTGGGCGAACAGGACGGATTGCTGGCAGTCACCCTTACCCAGCAGCTGCTGGGGCAACCGGTGAAGGTGCTGATGAGCGCGACGATCGACGGCGACGCGCTGGTCATCACCCCCGAGACGGTGGTGCTAGGGAACCGTCAGCTGCAGGCGTCCTTGCTCAGCGGTCTGTCCGGCGGGCTCGGTGGATTCGGTGGAGGGGCCGGAGAGAACCCGCTCAAATCACGCACCGTGAAGCTGGATCTGCCCAAGGGGGCATCGCTCTCCTCGGTCGCGGTCCGGCCCACCGGGCTCGCCGTCGACCTGACGATCGCACCGATTGCGCTCCGCGACGGAAGTTTCGGTGCCGGTGGGTCCGGTGTGAAGGATTGCCTCGCTTGATCGGTCCTCACTTGAACAGCGGGCTCGGCGAGTGGTCCGGATGGTGTTCCATGGACGCGAAGTGACCTGGACCCCGACCGGCGTGAGGGTGACGTGCAGTCAGAAGAGATGCAGGCCGGTCCGGTTCCGCCGGAGCCGGTGAACCCGCCGGAGCGGCCGCCCGGACGCCGCTGGTTCCGGCGCCGCTGGGTCCTGGCGCTCGGCTCGGGCGTGGTCGTGCTGGCCGTTCTCGCCGTGGTGGCCAACCTGGTGCTGACCCGGTACGTGAAGGACGGCGTGGTGCAGGCCCTGCGCTGCGCCACCGGGAACGACACGGTCAGCCCGACGGTGTCGATCGGGGGTGCGCCGGTGCTGGTCGGGCTGGCCAGCCGGAAGCTCGACCAGGTCACGATCAGCGGGCTGTCCCCGACCGAGATGGACGATGCAGCCGCCGCGGACCCGGCCCTGGGCGACGGGGACCTGACGATCACCCTGCACGGGCTCGGCCTGGGCGATCCGCCCTCGCTGAAGTCGGCCGAGGCGGCGGTCTGGCTGCCCTGGAACGGGCTGAGCAACACTCTGGGGGCGACCCCGACCCCCTCGCCCAGCGCGTCCACCGGTTCGGGTTCGGACTCAGGCTCGGGCTCCGGTCTGGATTCGGGTACGGACGCGGCCGACCTGGCCGGGGCGAAGCTCGGGGCGGAAGACGGTCTGCTCGCGGTCACCTTGCCGCAGAAGGTCGGCGGGCAGCCGCTGAAGGTCCTGGTCAGCCTCAAGCCGGACGGCGGCGCGATGACCGTGACCCCGGAGTCGATCGTCGTCGGGGGCCAGAAGATCGGCGTCGGGCTGATCTCGCTCCTGGCCGGGGACCTGCTCAAGGACAAGAACGGCGAGAGCCAGCTGAAGCCCCGCACGGTCGACCTGGACCTGCCCGGCGGCACCACCGTGCACTCGCTGCAGGTGCAGAGCGGCGGTCTGGCGATGGACCTGGACATCGACCCGGCGCTGGTCCGCGAGGACGGCGGCCGCGGACCGGACTGCCTGGGCTGATTGCTCCCGCTCGGTCCGGTTTCCGGGCCTGGGAGGAGTGTCTCGACGCGCGTCGAACGACTGTTCGACCTAACGTCTGCGGGCATGAGCCAGAACACTTCGAGTACCCCCGAATCCGGGGCCTCCGACGAGGCGGTCGCGGCGAGCACCAGCAAGCCGCCGGAGGAATGGGTCACCGGCGACGAGCCGGCCACCGGCGCCCAGCTGAGCTACCTGGAGACCCTGGCCCGGGAGGTCGGCGAGGTCCTGCCGGACTCGCTGACCAAGGCGCACGCCTCCGAGCTGATCGACGAATACCGCAAGCGTTCGCCGCGGGTCGAGAGCTGAACCGCGGGTGGTCCTCCGATCGGGCTCCCCAGGTTCGGGGAGCCCGATCGGTGCCCACCGGCATCCCTAGTTGAAAGCTTCCCGAACTGCCGGCAGGAGTTCCTTCTCGGCCGCCTCCAGGAACGACTTCTGCTGGTCGCCGCCGATCTGGATCAGCGCGACATCGGTGAAACCCGCTTCCTGGAAGGGTTTCAGCGCCTCGACGATCGCGTCGAGGTCGGAGCCACAGGGAATCTGCCCGGTCACGTCCTCGGGCCGGACGAACTGACTGGCCGCGTCGAAGCCCGCGGTCGAGGGCAGTTCGGCGTTCACCTTCCAGCCCCCGGCGAACCAGCGGAACTGCTCGTGCGCCCGCTGCACGGCCGCGTCCCGGTCGCGGTCCCAGGAGATCGGCAGCTGCCCGACCTTCCGGGCCGGCGTCTTCGCTCCGGTCGCCTGGTCCCAGCCCTTCCCCAGCTCCGGATCCGGCTCGACCGCGATCATCACCTCGGCCTTGGGCGCGAACGCGGCCACCGACTGGGCGCCGCTGACCGCGACCCCGATCGGCACCCGCTGCTCCGGCAGGTCCCAGAGCTTCGCCGAGTCGATCCGGTAGTGCCGGCCGACGTAGTTCACGTAGCCGCCGTCGAACAGGGCATTGATGATGTCGACGGCTTCCACCAGCATCTCGTGCCGTTCGTTCACCGGCGGCCAGCCCCGCCCGGTGACGTGCTCGTTCAGGCTCTCGCCGGAGCCCAGGCCGAGGGTGAACCGGCCGTTGCTGAGCAGTCCCACGGTGGCGGCCTGCTGAGCCACCACGGCCGGGTGGTAGCGACCGGTCGGGCAGGTCACGTAGGTCATCAGCTCGAGGGTCGAGGTGACCTGGCTGACCGCGCCGAGGGTGGCCCACGCATTGGGGCTGTGGCCCTGGGCGTCGAGCCAGGGGGAGAAGTGGTCGCTCATCACCGCGAGGGTGAAACCGGCCTGCTCGGCCGCCCCGGCGTCGCGCACCAGGCTGCGGGGGTCGGTCTGTTCGCACATCAGGGTGTATCCGATGTTCAGCATGCCCAGACCCTGACATTGCCCTCCTGCGGTCGCACCCGCACCTGACCCCGCCCGAAGATCGTTTCGAGCGGTGATTTTGGACGTCCGTCGCCCGGTTCGCGGGGAGTGTCGGGGCAATTGCCTGACACGACTTTGTGTCTTGTTGGTTCAGCGGCGGTCCCCGGCTGCCGAATCACTGACAGGCCTTCCGGTGGGGTGGGTCCGGTTCGGCTTGGCTCGGCTTCGGAGGCTGCTGCGGTGCGCGGATTCAGATTCACGATCGGTCGTCGGCTGGCCCTGCTCGGAGCGATCGGCCTGGCGGTGGCCGTGGTCAGCAACGTCGCCGCCCTGCTGCTCTCCGCGCACGTGCGGGACCTGCAGGACCAGGAACGGGTGCACCTGAAGGCGGCCCAGCTGATCCGGCAGCTCGACACCCGGGCCAGTGAACTCAAGGTGGACGGGTACAAGGCGCTGTTGGCGCCCAAACCCGCCGATCTGAAGCAGGATCTCTCGGACGACAGCCAGACCGTCACCGACCTGTTCGGCGAACTCGACCAGCTCCCGCTCCAGGCGGACGACCGGCAGATGACGGCCGCCATGAAACAGACGTTCGCCGACTACGTCACCGGGAT
This sequence comes from Kineosporia aurantiaca JCM 3230, assembly GCA_000719025.1. Lineage (GTDB taxonomy): Bacteria > Actinomycetota > Actinomycetes > Actinomycetales > Kineosporiaceae > Kineosporia > Kineosporia aurantiaca. The sequence goes on along the minus strand of JODP01000003.1, from coordinate 2,926 downwards.
CGGGGCGGTGATCGACGCGGCGGTCAGCAACCAGACCGCGGCGCGGCGGAACTTCGAGGCGATCCAGAAGGCCAACGACGCCACCGACGAGGCGGTCGGGAACGCGGCCGACGTCCTCGACAAGGCGGTGGCCGAGCTGGAGAAGAAGTCCCAGGACACCGCCCGGACGATGACCATCGTCATCGTGGCCGTCCTGGCGGCCGGGGCGGCGCTCGTCGTGGCCTCCACCGTCGTGCTCTCCCGGGCCATCAACCGGCGCGTCCGCAAGGCCGTGACAGTGACCAAGAGCGTTGCTGCAGGGGATCTTTCGCTCTCAATCGACGACCACGGCAACGACGAGATCGCCGACATCTCGACCGCTCTGGACGAGGCCACCGGCCGGATCCGGACCGTGTTCGGCTCGATCAGCGCCACCGCCCAGCATCTGCGTCAGGCCTCGAACGGGCTGACCGAGGTGGCCGGTGAGGTCAGTCGCTCCGCCACCCAGACGTCTCAGCAGGCCGAGGTGGTGTCCCGGACCGCGGACGAGGTGTCCACCAACGTCCAGTCGGTGGCGGCCGGCGGTGAGGAGATGACCGTCTCGATCGGCGAGATCGCCCGGAACGCGCAGGAGGCGGCCCGGGTGGCCACCGAGGCGGTCAGCTCGGTGGAGACGACCACGGGCCAGATGAACAAGCTCGGCGAGTCGTCCCGGGAGATCGGGGACGTGGTCAAGCTGATCACCTCGATCGCCGAGCAGACCAACCTGCTGGCGCTGAACGCGACGATCGAGGCGGCCCGGGCCGGGGATGCCGGTAAGGGCTTCGCGGTGGTGGCGGACGAGGTGAAGCAGCTGGCCCAGGAGACTGCGCGGGCGACCGAGGACATTTCCTCCAGGGTCGAGACGATCCAGGAGGACGCGGACAGCGCGACCTCCGCGATCAGTCAGATCGCCAACGTGATTGCGCAGATCAACGAGTTCCAGGCCACCATCGCCTCGGCGGTGGAGGAGCAGAGCGCGACCACGCAGAGCATCAACTCCGGGGTCGCCACCGCGGCCGACGGTTCCAGCGAGATTGCCCGCAACATCTCCGGAGTGGCCTCGGCCGCCAACGCCACCACCGCGACGATCGGTAAGGCGGAGGACAGCGCCCGGGAACTGTCCACGATGAGCGACGAACTCTCGCGCCTGGTAGCGGGCTTCCGGTTCTGATTCAGCTTGACCTGGGCCGCGCTGGGAGCCGGTGGCCGGCCTCTGCGTACGGGAACATCTCGATACGCGGAGCGGTTATCTGGGCGGTGGGTAAGGAGCCTGGTCGTTGCCGAGCTGAGCTCGTTTTTGGGCACAACATCGGCGTTGAGTAGGCCGTACGGAGGAAGAACACGCTGGTCACTTGCGTGAAGAGATTCGTGATGCCACGCCGATTCTCAGCACGAGATGTTCCTGGCGCTGCACTGGCTCGGTACTCGACTTACCGAAGTGGTGGCGATCGTCCTGTCGGCACTGCCGCCGGCCGGAACCGGGCTCACTGTCGAGTTTCTCAGCGACCGGCGGGTGCCGGCCGGATCACTCTGACCGGAATCGGGTTCGTCCTGATGAGCATCGGGATTTCCTGTCCGAAGGTTATTTTCACGCACTGACGGCGTGGTCAGACCACTTTCTACAGGTTCTCGGGCACCGGGGGGTGTCACCGCCTACACCCGAACCGCCTTCGGCGCCAGTCATTGCGCGAAATTACCCAGAATCCCGGAGGGATGGCTGTGTCGTTCGGCTGGCTCTATGCTGTTCCTCGTTGGCGCAGTAGGCGATATGACACTATTGAAGTGAAGAACGCGGAGCGTGACGACATGACCAAGTGTAGCCGTGAGGCTTGTTACACAACGGTTTTCGTTCCGGCTCCGCATCCGCGCGAGAGGGCTATGGTGGCGTGATGCGTTCCAAGGATCTCGCTGTTCGCAGCAGTTCGGAGAAGAAACCGGGTTCCCCGTCGGGGCCGGTCGACGCACTGCCGCGTCGTCCCCTGGGCGGCCGGGCCCGGTCATTGGCCCAGCGTGTCCTGAAGCGGGCCAATGCTCGTACGGTCATGGTCTGCTCCCAGTGCGAGCTGACCGGTGGCCCGTTCAGCCGTGAAGAGGCTGCTCATCTGCTCCGGATCCACGAGCAGCTGCACCACGGCATCGCCCAGCAGCGCTCCCCGTTGCCGCCGGCCCCCTGAGCCGTCCCGTCCCGGAACTCCCTGTCGATGATGACGGGGAGTTCTTTCGTTTCTGCTCCCGGGGGTGGCCCGATCCGCACTCTGCGCCACCACCGGTTCTCGGCTCACTGGCAAAGCCGCAGGTCGGCGCCGTCGATGACGGCGCTCGGCGTGGCGATTTGACGGAGCGTGGCCGCGGTCCGTAACGTTCTGGCTCGTTGAGCACGGGAGCAACGGACACCACGGTGGCCGGTCCCGAGGTCCCAACATCCTCTTCAAGGCGCTCAAGCGATGTGACGTGCCTCCGCTGGCCGGAGAACACGGCGCAGAACTGGTGGGCCGGGAAGAGGAAATGTTTTAACACCGGTAACCACCGCGAAATGCGGATTTGACCCGGTGGCAACACAACCGCTAAGTTTTACCACGTCGCCCCGAGCGAAAGCCGCAAGGCCGGAGCACGGGAGCGTCCGCTCCTTGAGAACTCAACAGCGCATCTGAACAACCGATGCCAATTGATCGTCTTTTAGACGATTTTCTTGGCTGATGGATCAGGTCCTCGTCGTACCGGCCCCCGTCGGTAGGGCGGTTCATAGGGTCTGGTTCTTATTGGTCAGGATACTCTTTGTAGTACTTCGCAAGGCTTTTCTTCTAGAAAAGTTATTTACGGAGAGTTTGATCCTGGCTCAGGACGAACGCTGGCGGCGTGCTTAACACATGCAAGTCGAACGGTGAAGCCCTTCGGGGTGGATCAG
>JODP01000002.1 GCA_000719025.1 Kineosporia aurantiaca JCM 3230 | reverse complement strand
GGAAACGCCCGGTCCCATTCCGAACCCGGAAGCTAAGCCTGCCAGCGCCGATGGTACTGCACTGGTTACGGTGTGGGAGAGTAGGACATCGCCGGACAACTTCATAGATAGTGGTGGCGGCCGCTCCAGTTTTATGGCCGTGTTCACCCGTCGAATCTTCACCCGCGCCTCGCGCAGGGGTTAACGGAGATTCCGGGGTAACGGACACGGACCAGGAGCGGGCCGCCATCACTTGTTTTGCGGGAGAGCCCCGCTGCTGCATGCCTCCGTTCGGGCCCCACGGGGGTGCGGACGGCCGGAGCAGTGCCAGGCTCGTGATGTACTGGTACGTCTTCTGAACAGTGGTGGCCGCCGGTACACGGTGGAGTCGGGCGTCCCTCAGCGTGGCGCGCCCGCCAGGGCCCAGCAGCTTCCCGGTGTGATGACGACGTCCTGGGCTCTCGACAGCTCGGGAGCACCGGTGCACGAGCATCACCGAACGAAGCACCATCGAGCAACCAGAAGGATAGGGAGTCATGGCCGGCGAGCCCGACAGGCAGCGTCCACGATCGAACGAGTCCGGTAAGGGCGGTGCGGCCCGAGGAGGGGCCGGCGCCCGCGGCGGTCGGGACGGGCAGTCGCGCGCGGGAGACCGTGGCCGCGCCCCGTCCCGTGGCAACAGTACGTTCCGGGCCGGAGGAGCAGGCGGCCGCGTTGCCGGCATGCGCAGCTCCCGGTCCTCAGGTGACAACGACCGGGGTGGCTTCGGCTCCGACCGGGGTAATAGCGGTGACGGCGGCTTCCGTTCCGGTGGTGCTGGTGGTGACCGAGGCGGGTTCCGCTCGGGTGGGCCCGGTGCTTCGGGTGGTTCCGGCGGCGACCGCGGGGGCTTCCGTTCCGGTGGTTCCGGTGGTGACCGTGGTGGTTTCCGCTCGGGCGGTGCTGGTGGCGATCGGGGAGGGTTCCGTTCCGGTGGGCCCGGTGCTTCGGGTGGTTCCGGCGGCGATCGCGGTGGCTACCGTTCCGGTGGTCCGGGTGGTGACCGTGGTGGTTTCCGTTCCGGTGGTCCGGGTGGTGACCGCGGCGGTTTCCGTTCGGGTGGGCCTGGTGGTTCCGGTGGTGACCGGGGTGGGTTCCGCTCCGGTGGTCCTGGCGGTGACCGCGGAGGATTCCGGTCCGGTGGCCCCGGCGGTTCCGGTAGTGATCGTGGCGGCTACCGCTCTGGCGGTTCCGGTGGTGACCGGGGCGGCTCGGGCGGTTCCGGTGGCGAGCGTGGGAACTTCCGTTCCGGTGGCCCGGGTGGCGACCGCGGGGGCTTCCGTTCCGGAGGCTCCGGCGGTGGCGATCGTGGTGGTTATCGCTCTGGTGGCCCCGGTAGCGACCGTGGCGGTTTCCGCTCCGGTGGTCCCGGTGGCGCTGGCGGCGACCGCGGTGGGTTCCGATCCGGTGGCGCTGGTGCTTCGGGTGGCGACCGTGGTGGCTTCCGCTCGGGTGGCCCCGGTGGATCGGGCGGCAACCGCGAAGACTTCCGTTCCGGTGGCACCGGTGCATCTGGTGGCGACCGTGGCGGGTTCCGGTCGGGTGGCTCGGATGACTCCCGTGGTGACCGGGGTGGTTTCCGTTCCGGCGGTGCTGGTGGCGACCGGGGTGGATACCGCTCCGGTGGGTCCCGGGACGCTGGTGGTGACCGGGGTGGTTTCCGTTCCGGCGGTGCTGGTGGCGACCGAGGCGGCTACCGCTCCGGTGGACCTGGTGGCGACCGGGGCGGGTTCCGATCCGGTGGCGCTGGTGCTTCGGGTGGCGACCGGGGCGGGTTCCGTTCGGGTGGCCCCGGTGGTTCCGGTGGTGACCGCGGTGGGTTCCGTTCCGGCGGTCCGGGTGGCGCTGGTGGTGACCGCGGGGGCTATCGCGCCGGTGGTCCTGGCGCTTCCGGTGGCGACCGGGGCGGGTTCCGGGGTGGCGAGCGTTCGGGGCCTCCGCGGACGGGTGGTTTCCCGCCGCGTGACGGTGACCGGGGCGGGTTCCGTTCCGGACCGGGGCGTGACGGTGAGTCCGGTGAGCGTGGCGGTTTCCGGTCCGACCGGGGTGACCGGCCTGACCGTGGCGACCGCGCCGACCGTGGCGACCGGGGTGGCTTCCGCTCGGGTGGATCTGGCGCGGGTGGTGACCGCGGGGGCTTCCGTTCCGGTGGGCCCGGCGGGTCTCGTCCGAGTGGCGACCGAGGTGGTTTCCGCTCGGGTGGTGCAAGCAACTTCCGGGGTGGCGAGCGTTCCGGTGCTCCGCGGACGGGTGGTTTCCCGCCGCGTGACGGTGACCGGGGCGGGTTCCGTTCCGGGCCGGGGCGCGATGGTGGCTCCGGTGAGCGTGGCGGTCTCGGCGGCGACCGGGGTCGGGACAGCCGGCCGGGTGGCTTCGGTAACCGTGACAACAACCGGGGTGACCGTCCCAGCGGCTTCAACCGTGAGGGCCGTGGCAACGACCGGGCCGGCAACGGCCAGTCGGGCGGCGAGCGTTCCGGTGGTTTCCCGGGTCAGCGGCGTAGCTGGGGCGACAACGCTCCCGCCGCGCGCTCCGGAGAGAACTCCGCGCCTCGCCCGCAGAACACTGAGCGCACGGAGCGTCCCGAACGCACGGAGCGTCCCGAGCGGGCTGAGCGTTCCGAGCACACGGCGCGGGGCGACCAGGGTTCGGCTCGGTCGAGCTGGGGCGGGCGCGAGTCGCGGGAGCGGGCCGAGCGTCGTCCGTCGGCTCCGGCCCGGGCGCAGCGCACCGATGACGGTCGTCCGTTGCGGCAGGTGCCGGTGCGAAAGCCGGCCGGGCGTGACCCGGAGATTCCCGAGGGGATCAACGCGTCCATGCTCGACAAGACGGTGCGTACCGAGCTGTCCAGCCTGAGCCGGGAGGTGGCGGTGCAGACCGGCGCCCACCTGGCCGCGGCCAACTACTTCTTCGAGTCCGACCCCGAGCGGGCCTGGGAGCACGCTGTCGCTGCCCGTAAGCGCGGGGGACGGCTGGGCGTGGTCCGGGAGACGGCGGGTCTGGCGGCCTACGCCACCGGCCGGTACGCCGACGCCCTGGCCGAACTGCGCACGGCGCGGCGGATCACCGGCTCGAACGAGTACCTGCCGGTGATGGCGGACTCGGAGCGTGGCCTCGGTCGCCCGGAGCGGGCGCTGGAGCTGGCCCGGAGCCAGGAGGCGCGGACGCTGGACACCGACGGCCGGATCGAGCTGAAGATCGTCGAGTCCGGGGCGCGGGCCGACCTGGGCGAGTTCGACGCCGCCGTGGTCGTGCTGCAGATCCCCGAGCTGGAGAGCAGCCGCCGGTCGCCGAGCCTGGCCCGGCTGCGGTTCGCCTACTCGGAGGCGCTGAAGCAGGCCAAGCGGCATGCGGAGGCGGACTCCTGGCGGACCCGGGCGATCGCTGAGGACGTCGACGGTGCGGCCGGGGTGAACACCCTGGACGACGAGGACCTCGAGGTCATCGACCTGGAGCTCGGCGAGGACGAGTTCGAGGTGGACGAGGACGGGGCCGAGGAGGTCGCCGACATCGTCGAGGCCGACTCCGACGACGTTGATGAGGAAGACGACGAGGAAGACGTCGTCGAGGACCTCGCGGACGACGAAGCGGACGACGAAGACGACGACGAAGCGGACGACGACCTCGAGGACGATGACGAGGACGACGAGTTCGACGACGAGGACGACGAGGACGAGGAGGACGACGACGCGGATGCAGTGACCGCGGAGACGGACGACTCGGCCACGTCGGAGGCTCAGCGGGAAGCGACCCGGGAAACGAGCCCGGAGCCCAAGGGATCGGCTTTCGAGGTGCGCTTCGAGCACGGTGGGCGCGAGGATGCCGACAGGAGCACCGATCGGCCGGAGTGACCCGGGTCCGTGATCCGGACCGAAGTCACCACTGCCGGGGCCGGGTGGCAGGACGCCACCCGGCCGCAGGCGATGCCGGTGCCTCCACGGATGGAGGACGGCCATGGTCATGTCCACGGACGAGGACGGCTCCGGCGACCCGGGCGGCTCGGGTAACCCGGGCGGCTCGGGCGACCCGGACGGCAACGAGGTCGACAGCCTCGAGCTGATCACCGGGGCGAGTACCGACGAGAGCGACCGCCTCGACGGCCCGGACGACGGGTCCGGGACCGGGCCCGAGCGGCACACCCTGATCCTCGGTGACCCGACGCCCGAGGCGAGCTTCGGGAACGACTCGCCGCCGGCGTCCCCAGTTCCGCACGAAGGTCTCTACCGGGGTGACGGCGACGAGATCGACCTGATCGACGGCGTCGATCCGGACCCGGTGTACCGGCCGGCCCTGATCGACTCCGAGGACGAGGGGATGATGATCGACCCGTCCGGTCCGGACGTCGAGCCGGATGTCGTGGAGGTCGAGGACACCCTGATGGCGGTGGACGACTACGGTGACGTCCCGTGAGTTCTTCCTCCACGCTGATCGGGCTCGAGCGCGCGCCGTCCGCCGAGTTCGACACCGTCCTGCTCGACCTCGACGGGGTCGTCTACATCGGCCCGAAGGCGGTGCCGGGCGCCCCTGAGGCGCTGACCCGGGTCCGCGAGGCCGGGATGCGCACCGCTTTCGTCACCAACAACGCCTCCCGCCCGCCGCGGGTGGTCGCCGCGCACCTGCGGGAACTCGGCGTACAGGCGGCCGACGACGACGTGGTGAACTCGGCCCAGGCGGCTTCCGCGTTGTTCGCCCAGCGGCTTCCGGCGGGTTCGCCGGTGCTGGTCGTCGGGGGCGTCGGACTGTACGAGGCGCTGGAGGAGGCCGGGCTGAAGCCGGTCGGCTCGATGGACGACGAACCGGTCGCCGTGGTTCAGGGCTTCACTCCCGACATCAACTGGAACCTGCTGGTCGAGGGCACCCGGGCGGTCCGCGCCGGGCTGCCCTGGATCGCCACCAACATGGACGCGACGGTACCCACCCCGTACGGGCCGGCTCCGGGCAACGGCACGATGGTGGACGCGGTGATCACCGCCACGAAGGTGCAGCCCGAGGTGGCCGGCAAGCCCCAGCCCACGCTGTTCCGCGAGGCGGCGACGCGGTACGGGAGCAAGAGGACGATGGTGGTCGGCGACCGGCTGGACACCGATCTCGAGGGCGCCCGGGCCGCCGGGATGGTCGGGATGATCGTGCTCACCGGGGTCCACCGCGCGGGTGACCTGATCTCCGCGACGGCTGACGTGCGTCCCCACTTGATCGCTCGTGACCTCAACGGCCTGCTGGAGGCCCACCCCGGACCGGTCGTCCACGGCGATCTGGTGACGGTCGGTGAGTCCCGGGTGCGGGTCGGGAAGGGCGCGGTGATCGTGACCGAGGCCGGTTCCGACCCTCTGGACCTGCTGCGGGCCGGCTGTGTGGCTGCTTGGACGTACCGGGATCGGTACGACGAGGTCGCCAAGTCCGACGCCCTGCTCGATGCGCTGTACGCCTTGGAGAAGGACGGGCCGTGGGGCCGGTAGCGTTCGGTGCAGCCAGGTTGGGTTCGACCGGGCAGTGCAGACCGTGCAGTGCAGACCACAGATTTCGGAGGCCGTCGCGTGACGAGTGAAGACCCGTTCGCGCCCTCGGCCGCGATAGCCGCCCTCAATGACGAAGAGGTTCCGTCCACCCCCGAAACCGGCGGCTCACCAGCGTCACCCATTACTGCACCGAAACCCCCGGTGACCGGTGACCAAGCGGTCGACGAGGCAATGGAACTGATTTCGGACACCTTCGGCGCCGAGCTCGACTATCAGCTCGAGGCCTACGAGTCCGCGCACCAGACGTTGCAGGACCGGCTCGCGGACGTCGAGAGCTAAATGCCACGGTTACGACGTCTGGACGCGGAACTTGTACGGCGGCGACTGGCGCGCTCCCGCGAGGCCGCCCAGCAACTCATTCAGGACGGTCGGGTGACGGTGACCGGTACGGTCGCCACCAAGGCCGCCACACAGGTGGATCCGGCGGTCGCGATCGTCGTCAAGGAAGACGACTCTGATCCGGGGTACGCCAGCCGCGGCGGGCACAAGCTCGCTGGTGCGTTGGATCACTTCACGGATTTGAAGGTGACGGGACGGCGCTGCCTCGATGCGGGGGCAAGTACCGGTGGCTTCACCGACGTCTTGCTCCGTCGCGGTGCCGAACACGTAGTAGCAGTGGACGTTGGTTACGGGCAGTTGGTCTGGGCGTTGCAGCAGGATCCGCGCGTCACCGTGCTCGACCGCACCAACATCCGCGAACTCCAGCCCGAACAGGTTGCTCCCGCGCCGTCGTTGGTCGTGGGTGACCTGTCGTTCATCTCGCTACGTCTGGTGCTGCCCGCGCTGATCGGCTGTACTGCCCCCGACACCGATCTCTTGCTGATGGTGAAACCGCAGTTCGAGGTCGGGCGGGAGCGGCTGGGGTCAGGCGGGGTCGTGCGCGATCCGCTGATCCGGGCCGACGCCGTGCGCACCGTCGCCCACGCCGCGTTCGAGTTGGGCCGCGGAGTTCGGGGTGTGGTGGCGAGTCCGCTGCCCGGCCCGAGCGGGAACGTCGAATACTTTCTCTGGCTGCACGCCGACGCGCCGCCTCTGGAACCCGCCGACCTGGACACCGCGATCGCCCAGGGTCCGGCCTGAGCCTCGCACCCACCGTGCCAACCGAGGGAGCTTCATGAGCACACCCGACCGACGGGTGCTCGTCCTGGCCCACACCGGCCGAGAGTCCGCCGTGGTCGCCGCCGAGGAACTGGTGCAGCTCCTGGTCGCGGCCGGGATCAAGCCGATCGTGATGCCGAGCGACGCCGAGGGCCTGACCGAGCGGACGATGGAGCTGCTGCACCCGGCCGGCTCGCAGGACCCGCTGGACGCGGTCGAGCTGGTGATCGTGCTCGGCGGCGACGGGACCATCCTGCGCAGCGCCGAGCTGGTCCGCGGGCATGCGGCGCCGCTGCTCGGGGTGAACCTGGGGCACGTCGGCTTCCTGGCCGAGTCCGAGCGCGACGACCTGGCCTACACGGTGCAGCGGATCGCGGCCCGGGACTACGAGGTCGAGGAACGCATGACGCTGGACGTCACCGTGCACCACGAGGGCGAGCGGATCGCCGAGATGTGGGCAGTGAACGAGGCCTCGGTGGAGAAGGCCAACCGGGAGCGGATGATCGAGGTGGTGATCGAGGTCGACGGCCGGCCGGTCACCGAGTTCGGTTGTGACGGGGTGGTGATGGCGACCCCGACCGGGTCCACGGCCTACGCCTTCTCGGCCGGCGGCCCGATCGTCTGGCCCGAGGTCGAGGCGATGCTGATCGCCCCGCTGAGCGCGCATGCGTTGTTCGCCCGGCCGATGGTGGTGGCGCCGAACGCGGTGCCCGCGGTCGAGCTGGTGCCGGACGCGCCGGGCCGGGCGATGCTCTGGTGCGACGGGCGTCGCAGCATGGATCTGCCGTCCGGAGCCCGGGTGGAGGTCCGGCGCTCGGCCATCCCGGTGCGCCTGGCGCGCTTGGCCCGACCCCCGTTCACCGACCGCCTGGTGGCCAAGTTCGGGCTGCCGGTGCACGGCTGGCGGGGACGCGCACTGCGGGGGCAGGACGCGCTGGCGGCCAGTTGGGGGGAGTCGACCCGGACCCGAACGGTCGACGATTCGTCGGAAAGTCCGGCAAAAAGTCCGGAATATCCTTCGAACACCGTTTCGAAGAGCGGATCCGGGCCCTCGGTCTCGCCGGGGGTCGGAGAACTGCCCTAGAGTCGTCGACGTGCTTCAGGAGATGCACCTGCGCGGTCTCGGCGTGATCGACGACGCGGTGCTGGAATTCGGCCCCGGCCTGACCGTCGTCACGGGTGAGACGGGCGCGGGTAAAACTATGGTCGTGACCGGCCTCGGCCTGCTCATGGGCGGTCGTTCCGACGCCGGGGCGGTGCGCGAGGGCTACCAGACCGCGCTGGTCGAGGGGCGGCTCACGCTCGACCCGAAGAGCCCGGCCCGGGCCCGGGCGACCGAGGCCGGGGCGGAGCTGGACGACGGCGACACGCTGGTGATCGCCCGAACGGTCTCCTCGGAAGGACGCTCGCGGGCGCACCTGGGTGGGCGTTCGGTCTCGGTCGGGGTGCTCACCGAGATGGCCGGTGACCTGGTCGCGGTGCACGGGCAGAGCGACCAGATCCGGCTGCAGTCGGCGACCAAGCAGCGCGAGTCGCTCGACCGGTTCGGCGGGCCGGCCGTGGCCAAGGCCCTGGCGGCCTATCGCAAGACCTACAACGAGCTGCGCAAGACCGAGAAGAAGCACCAGGAGATCGTTCAGCAGTTCGCCGAGCGCGCGGCCGAGGCCGAGCGGCTGCGGGCCGGGCTGGAGGAGATCGAGAAGGTCGCCCCGCAGGCCGGGGAGGACCACGAGCTCAAGGCCGAGTCGCAGCGGCTGTCGCACGCCGAGGGGCTGCAGCAGGCGGCGGCCACCGCCAACGAGGCGCTGTCCGGTGAGTCGGAGGGCAGCGGCCTGGCCGTCGCGGCGCTGATGAACCAGGTGCGGCGGGCCCTTGAGGGCGGCTCGGTGAACGATCCGGCGCTGGGTGACCTGGCCCGGCGCGCGGCGGAGATCGGCTATCTGGTGGACGATCTGGCCACCGAGTGCGCGTCGTACGCCGCTGGGGTGGAGGCCGACCCGGCCCGCCTGGCCGCGGTGGAGGACCGCCGGGCCACGCTCAGCCACCTGGTCCGGGGTTACGGCGAGGACGTGGACGCGACGCTGGCCTGGGCCCAGCAGGCCTCGGTGCGGCTGCTGGAGCTGGACAACGACGAGCAGGCGGTGGACGAGCTGGCGGCCAAGGTGGCCGAGCTGCGCTCCACCCTGGCCCGGCTGGCGGTCACCCTGACCAAGGCCCGGCGCTCGGCCGCGGCCCGGCTGGCCAAGGCAGTGACGGCGGAGCTGCAGGAGCTGTCGATGGTCGGCTCCCGGCTCTTCGTCGAGGTCACTCAGCGGCTGGACGAGGAGAACGGGCTGCGGCTGGAGCCGGAGGCGGTTCCGGACCTGATCGACCTGACCGACCCGGCCGGGGACACCGCGACGATGCTCGGCCAGGGCCCGCCGGTGGCGTTCGGCCCGGACGGCGCCGACGAGACCGAGATGCTCCTGGCACCGCACCCGGGCGCCTCCCCCCGGCCGCTCGGCAAGGGTGCCTCGGGCGGTGAGCTCTCCCGGGTGATGCTCGGCCTGGAGGTCGTGCTGGGTGCGGTCGACCCGGTGCCCACCTTCGTCTTCGACGAGGTCGACTCGGGCGTGGGCGGCAAGGCCGCGCTCGGCATCGGCCGCCGCCTGGCCCGCCTGGCCCGTAACAGCCAGGTGCTGGTGGTCACCCACCTGCCGCAGGTCGCGGCCTTCGCCGACCAGCACCTGCTGGTCCGTAAGGCGAACACCGGCGAGGTGACCAGCAGCGGCGTGCACACGCTGGACACCGAGGGCCGGATCCGCGAACTGGCCCGGATGCTCGGCGGTCTGGAGGAGTCCGGCAGCGCGCAGGCGCACGCCGAGGAGCTGCTGCAGATGGCCGAGGCCGACCGCCAGCTGGTCTGATCGGTTCCCAATCGTTGTCGTCCGGAACCATCCACGGTCAAAGCACCGGTTCGGACATGGCACGATCGTGCGCGTGAAGTTGCCGTCGCTGTCTCGTGGCCGCCGCCTGGAATCGGCGGAGGGCCCGGGTCTGCACGGCACCGCCCGGGTCGACCGCCGCACGAAAGACCTGACCAAGCGGCTGCGCCCGGGTGACATCGCGATCATCAACCACACCGACATCGACCGGGTGGCGGCCGACGCGCTGGTCGCGGTGAAGCCGGCCGCGGTGGTCAACGCGGCCGCCTCGATCTCCGGCCGGTACCCCAACCTGGGCCCGCAGATCCTGCTGGCCGCCGGGGTGCCGCTGATCGACGGGGTGGGTGAGTCGGTGCTCACCGCGATCCCCGAGGGCACCCGGATCCGGATCGACGGCAACGAGATCTGGGCCGACGGCAAGGTCGTGGCCCGGGGGACCAAGCAGGACGCGGCCACCGTGTCGGCGGCGATGGACGATGCCCGGGCCGGGCTGAACGTCCAGCTCGAGTCGTTCGCCGCGAACACGATGGAGTACCTGAAGAAGGAACGCGACCTGCTGCTGGACGGGGTCGGGGTGCCGGACGTGCGCACCTCCTTCGACGGCCGCCAGGCGCTGATCGTGGTGCGCGGGTACCACTACAAGGAAGACCTGGCCACGCTGCGCCCGTACATCCGCGAGTACCGCCCGGTGCTGGTCGGGGTGGACGGCGGGGCGGACGCCATCCTGGAGGCGGGGTACACCCCGGCGATGATCGTCGGGGACATGGACTCGGTCTCCGACAAGGCGCTGACCTGCGGCGCCGAGATCGTGGTGCACGCCTACCGGGACGGCAACGCCCCCGGTCTGGCCCGGGTGCGCGAGCTCGGCGTCGACCCGGTGGTGTTCCCGGCCACCGGCACCAGCGAGGACGTGGCGATGCTGCTGTCCGACGACAAGGGCGCCTCGCTGATCGTCGCCGTCGGCACCCACGTCACCCTGGTGGAGTTCCTGGACAAGGGCCGCGCGGGGATGGCCAGCACGTTCCTGACCCGGTTGCGGGTCGGCAGCAAGCTGGTCGACGCGAAAGGCGTGTCCCGGCTCTACCGGCAGCGGATCAGCAACTGGCAGCTGGCCGTCCTGGCCGCCGCCGGGCTGGTCGCGCTCGGCGTCGCGCTCGCCTCCACCGAGGGCGGGCAGACGTTCTACTCCTTGATCGGGGCGCGCTGGGACGACCTCACCGCCTGGGTGGGGAGCTGGTTCACCGACCCGCCGCCCGAGTCCTTGATGATCCAGAACTGGCGGGGATTCCTCAGCTGATGATCGATTTCCGGTACCACCTCGTCTCCCTCATCTCGGTGTTCCTGGCCCTGGCCGTGGGCATCGTGCTGGGCGCCGGCCCACTGCAGAACTCGATCGGCTCGACGCTGACCGAGCAGGTCAACCAGTTGCGCACGGACAAGGAGGACCTGCGTACGCAGCTGTCCACGGCCAACACCGCGGTCACCCACCGCGACCAGTTCGCCGAGGCGATCACCCCGGCCCTGGTCGGCTCCTCGCTGTCCGGCCGAACGGTCGCCATCGTCACCCTGCCGGGGGTGGAGGACGACGCGGCCGACGCGCTGAAGGACGCGGTCGCCACCGCCGGCGGCAGCGTCACCGGCCGGATCAAGATCACCGACAACTGGACGGCCGCCGACAAGGAGGCCGACCGGACCGGGGCGCTCAGCAACCTGACCAAGGACCTGCCCGGCGGGTACGTGCCGGCCGACGGAACCAGCCCCGAACGGCTGGCCCAGGTGCTGGCCACCTCGGTGGTCTCCTCGGTCGGCACCACGCTGAGCGGGGCCGGCTCGACCGACGCCGCGACCGCGCTGAAGGACCTGTCCACGGCCGGCCTGATCAACGTGGACGACAAGCTGAGCGGCCTGGCCACCGGGGTGCTGTTCGTCGTCCCGGCCAACCCCGAGGCCACCGGGCAGGCCCCGGCCACGCCCGCGGTCAGCGCGGACGCGGCGGCCGACTACGTGAACCTGGCCGCCAAGCTGGACGCGACCGGCAGCGGCACGGTGGCCACCGGCCCGGCCTCGGCCGCCTCCGACGGCCTGATCAGCTCGATCCGGGACGACGACACGGTGAGCAAGGATGTGTCCACGGTGGACGACGGTTCGACGGCGATGGGGGTGGCGACGGCCGTGCTGGCACTGAGCGAACAGCTGGCCGGAGGGAACGGGTCGTACGGGTTCGGCAGCGGGGTCGACGCGATCATGCCGCCGATCGCCGCGTCCTCCGCGGCCTCGACCTCCACCGGCACCGGCACCGGCAAGACGGACTCCAAGTGATCCGCCGGCTGCTCGTCTCGGCCGCGCTGGCCGGGGTCGGTGCGGTGGCTGCCCGCGGGGCCTGGGCGGCGCTGCGGAAGTACCCACCCGGCGGCGCCGCGCTGTGGGAGCGGGTGAATCACCGCGGCGAGACGCTGACCTTGCTCGAGGGACCGGCCTACACGCTCGGCGCGGCCGCGGCCACGGTGCTCACGCCCGGCGTTCCGCCTCGGGCCAAGGCCGCTGCGGTCGTGGCGACGGTGGGCGGCGGGGTGTTCGGCGCGATCGACGACCTGCGCGAGACCGGCAAGAGCAAGGGCCTGCGCGGTCACCTGGGCGAACTGGCGCACGGCAACGTCACCACCGGCGGGCTGAAGGTGCTCGGCATCGGGGCGACCGGGCTGGTCACTGCCCTTCTGCTGCCGGGCCCGCAGCAACGGCTGGTCGGGCGGGCCGGCGACACGCTGCTGGCGGGCGTGGTGGTGGCCGGCTCGGCGAACCTGATGAACCTGTTCGACCTGCGCCCGGGCCGGGCGATCAAGGTGATGTTGTTGTTCGCGCCCTTCGCGACGAAGTCCCCGATGGTCGCAGTGGCCTGCGGCGCCGGCGCCGGGCTGCTGCCGATCGACCTGGCCGAGAAGGCGATGCTGGGGGACACCGGGGCGAACGCGGCCGGAGCGCTGCTCGGCACGGCGGCGGTCACCGGACTGGGGCGCAAGGGGCAGCTGGTGGTGCTCGCGGTGGTCGGTGGGCTGACCCTGGCCAGCGAAAAGGTGAGCTTCACCAAGGTCATTGCCCGTACGCCGGTCCTTCGGGAGCTGGACCAGCTGGGCCGCCGCCCCGCCCAGCCCTGACCCCCTTTTTCCCCGTGATCATGGACTTCTTCCCCCGTGATCATGGACTTTCCCAGGAAGAACTCCATGATCACGAAGAGGGGTTGGGGTGACGCAGGAGCCGGGTGCGCCGCTGGCGGCTGAGCCGCAGCCACTCGTCGAAGCCAGGGCTGGCTCGGTTGGGCGGGGTCTGCTGGCGTCGGCGGCGCTGATCGCGGCGGTTACGGCGGTCGCCCGGGTGATCGGATTCGGGCGCTGGCTGGCCTTTTCGCACAGCGTGGGGGCGGACTGCGTGGGCTCGGCCTACTCAGCGGCCAATGTGCTGCCCAACGTCCTCTACGAAGTGGTGGCCGGCGGGGCTCTGGCCAGCGCCGTGGTGCCTTTGCTGGCTGGACCGCTCAGCCGGGGCGCCCGCGATGAGGTCAGCCGGGTGGTCTCGGCCCTGATCGGCTGGGTGCTGGTCGTGCTGGTACCGCTCTCGCTCCTGCTCGCTGTGCTCTCCGGGCCACTGTCGAAGCACCTGGTCGGCGAGACCTGCCCCGGTCAGCAGGCCCTGGCCGCGCGGATGATCGCGGTGTTCGCCCCCCAGGTCGCTCTCTACGGCATTGGCGTCGTGCTCACCGGCACGCTGACCGCGCACCGACGGTTCTTCTGGCCGGCCTTCGCCCCACTGCTGTCCAGCGTCGTCGTGGTCGGGGCCTATCTGGCTTACGGCAGCCTCACCAACAGCGATCAGAAGGCGGCCGATCTCTCCGGTTCCGCCGAGGCCTGGCTGACCTGGGGTACCACGGCGGGAGTGGCGGTGATGACGCTGCCGCTGCTGGTGCCGGCCTGGAAGGTAGGCGTCCGGATCAGGCCCACACTGGTCTTCCCGCCGGGAGTCGCGCGCCGGGGTCTGGCGCTCGCCGCCGCCGGTATCTCCGTGCTCCTGGCGCAACAGGCGTCCGTACTCATCGCGCTCGCTCTGGCCCGGAGCGACCAGGGTGCTTACAACGTGTTCCAGTACGCCCAAGCCGTCTACCTCCTGCCCTACGCCGTGCTCGCGGTACCCCTGGCCACTAGCGCGTTCCCGCGCCTGGCGGAGCGGGCGCACGCGGGTGACGACTCCGGGTTCGCCTCGATCGCCGCGAGCAGCACCCGCCTGGTCGTGCTGGTCTCGCTGTTCGGAACGGCGGTGCTGGCCGGGGCCGCGGTCCCGGTCGGAGAGTTCTTCGGCAGTCTGGACCGGGCCAAGGGCGGCGCGGCGCTGGACTCGATGGGCACCGCGCTCACCGTGATGGCTCCCGGCCTGATCGGCTTCGCCCTGATCGCGCACATCGGCCGGGCTCTGTACGCCCGCGAGCGCGGCCGCGCCGCCGCAGTCGCAACCGCACTGGGCTGGGTAGCGGTGATCGTCGGCTCGATCGTCGGGGCTCGGGCGGCTGACGTGGTCACCGGCCTGGCCTGGGGTAACACCATTGGGATGAGCGTCGCCGGGGTTCTCCTGGTGCTCGCCCTACGTCGGGTGGCCGGTGTCGAAGCCGTTGCGGGGTTGGGCCGGTTGCTGCTCTTGGCTGGAGTATCGGCGCTGGTGGCGGCCGTGGCTGGGCGTCAGGCGGCCTATCTGCTGCTCGACGGTCATGCTGTCTCGGTGGTTCGCGCGATGGCCGCTGGAGTGCTGGCCGGGGTCATCGCCGCAGTGGTGTTCGGAGCGCTGCTCGCAGTGCTGGACCGGAAGAACCTGGGCATGCTGGTCGGACGGATCACCCGCCGGAGGGCGACATGAGCGATCGGGTTCTGCTGGTCACAGGGCCGGCTACTGGAGGGATCGCCGGGCACGTTGCCGGCCTGGCCTCCGGCCTGCACGAGCAGGGCTGGAAGGTGTCGGTCTTCACCAGTCCGATCACCACGACCCGGTTCTCCTCGAAAGCAGGCATCGAGGTCGTGTCGGACTGGCCTCGGGGTAGGCACAACCTGGCCGGGGGTCTGCGCACGCTGCGTCGGATGATCGGCGAGGCCACCGTGGTGCACGCGCACGGGCATCAGGCCGGGCTGCTCACCGTGCTCGCCGCGGCCACTCTGAAGAACCGGCCGCCCATCATCGTGACCTGGCACAACGCGGTGCTTGGGGCGGGGGTGAAGCGGAAGGCGCTCGGGGTCGCCGAGAAGGTGCAGGCCCTGCGGGCCGACCTGCTCACGGGCGCCTCGTCCGATCTGGTGGAGCGGGCCCGCGCGCTGGGGGCCAAAGATCCCGAACTGACCATCGTCTCGGCCGAGCAGCTGCCGCAACCAGATTCGTCCACTGCTGAAAGCGACCTTGGCCCGCGGCGGGGACCCCTGGTGCTCACCGTCTCGCGCATTGCTCCTCAGAAGCGTCTCGACGTCCTGATCGATGCGTCCGCCCTCCTGGCGGCCGACGTCCTTGGCGTGCAGTGGGTGGTCGCGGGGGACGGAGACCTGGAACTGCTCGACGAACTAGAGCGGCGTCGCAATCGGATGAACGCCCCCGTGACCTTCCTAGGGCGCCGTGAGGACGTCCCCTCGCTCCTCCGTCAGGCTGATGTGTTCGCCCTCGCAAGCTCGTGGGAAGCGCGTCCTCTGGCCATACAGGAGGCAATGTCGGCGGGGGTACCGGTTGCCGCCACCGCGGTGGGTGGGGTCCCGGACCTAATTGGGGACGCTGGTGAGCTCGTCGAACCGGGGTCGGCGACGGCTCTGGCCGCGGCCGTCGGCCGGTTGCTCAGCGACCGGACCCGGGCCGGGGAGCTCGCAGGGCGGGCCCGGGAGCGGCTCGCGATTCTGCCTACAGAGGACGCGGTCACCCGCGGTTGGTCCGATCGTTACCGGCGGTTGATCTCTTCCTCCCATTGAGTGAGTAGAAAGGGAACTTGTGCCTCCCATCCCGGCGAACGGGGTGGGTGGGGCCACGGTGGCCCGCAGACCCTGATAACGTGAAAGCCCGTGGCTCAGCGGATACCAGAACTCACCAAGCAGATCTTCGTCACGGGTGGCGTGGCCTCCTCTCTCGGCAAGGGACTGTCGGCCTCCAGCCTGGGTCACCTTCTCCGGGCCCGCGGTCTACGGGTCGCGATGCAGAAGCTCGACCCCTACCTGAACGTCGACCCCGGCACCATGAACCCGTTCCAGCACGGCGAGGTCTTCGTGACCGACGACGGGGCGGAGACCGACCTCGACATCGGGCACTACGAGCGCTTCCTGGACGTGAACTTCAACCAGGCGGCGAACGTCACCACCGGGCAGGTCTACTCGGCCGTCATCGCCAAGGAACGGCGCGGCGAGTACCTCGGCGACACCGTGCAGGTCATCCCGCACATCACCGACGAGATCAAGTCGCGGATGCGGGCCCAGGCGAACGTGGCCGACGTGATCATCACCGAGATCGGCGGCACCGTCGGTGACATCGAGTCGCTGCCGTTCCTCGAGGCCGCCCGTCAGGTGCGCCGCGACGTCGGCCGGGACAACGTCCTCTTCATCCACGTCTCGCTGGTGCCCTACCTGGCCCCCAGCGGTGAGCTGAAGACCAAGCCCACCCAGCACTCGGTGGCGGCGCTGCGCAACATCGGCATCCAGCCGGACGCGCTGATCTGCCGGTCGGACCGCGAGATCCCCGCCAGCATGAAGCGCAAGATCGCGCTGACCTGCGACATCGACGAGGAAGCGGTGGTCAACGCGATCGACGCGCCGTCGATCTACGACATCCCCAAGGTGCTGCACTCCGAGGGTCTGGACGCCTACGTGGTGCGCCGGCTCGGCCTGTCCTTCCGCGATGTGGAGTGGGACAGCTGGAACGAGCTGCTGCGCCGGGTGCACGAGCCGGCCCACCGGGTCGAGCTGGCACTGGTGGGTAAGTACATCGATCTGCCGGACGCGTATCTGTCGGTGACCGAGGCGCTGCGGGCCGGCGGGTTCGAGCAGGACGCGAAGGTCAACATCCGTTGGGTGGCGGCCGACACCTGCGAGACCCGCGAAGGTGCCGCCAAGGCGCTGCGCGGGGTAGACGCGATCTGCGTGCCGGGCGGCTTCGGCGTACGGGGTATCGAGGGGAAGCTGGGCGCGCTGCAGTTCGCCCGGGAGAACCAGATCCCCACCCTGGGACTGTGTCTCGGCCTGCAGTGCATGGTGATCGAGTACGCCCGCAACGTGGTCGGCCTGTCCGGAGCGAGCAGCACCGAGTTCGAGCCGGACACCAAGTTCCCGGTGATCGCCACGATGGACGAGCAGAAGCACATCGTCTCCGGCGAGGGTGACATGGGCGGCACGATGCGCCTGGGCGCCTACCCCGCGGTGCTCGCCGAGGGCAGCATCGTGCGCGACGTGTACGGCAGCGCGAAGGTGTCCGAGCGGCACCGGCACCGCTACGAGGTCAACAACAACTACCTCAAGCAGCTTGAGGACGCGGGGCTCTCGTTCTCCGGGATGTCTCCCGACCGGTCCCTGGTCGAGTTCGTGGAACTGCCGCGCGAGGTGCACCCGTACTTCGTCGGCACTCAGGCCCACCCGGAGTTCAAGTCCCGCCCGGACCGCGCGCACCCGCTGTTCTCGGGACTGATCGGGGCGGCCGTGGACCGGCAGCGGGCCGAGCGGCTGGTCGAGGTGGAGAGCCCGGCCACCGGTTCGCTGCACGTCATCGCGTCGGAGAAGCCGGCGCCGGACTCGGTGACCGCGTGAGCGAGGATCTGGAGGACTTCGTCGCCCCGCGGCCGGTGCTCGCACACGACCTGGTCCACCACGGCAAGATCTGGGACATCGTCTCGGAGAAGGTCGACCTCGGTGAGGGCGGCCAGGTCACCCGCGAGCTGATGGACCACCCGGGCGCGGTGACCGTGCTGGCCCTCGACGAGTCCGACCGGGTGCTGATGATCCGTCAGTACCGGCACCCGGTGGGGATGGAGCTCTGGGAGCTGCCCGCCGGCCTGCTCGATGTGCCGGGGGAGGACCCGGTCGAGGCGGCGAAGCGGGAGCTGCTGGAGGAGGCCGACCTCCGGGCCGCGCAGTGGGACCTGCTGGCCGAGTGGTTCAACTCGCCCGGCGGCAGCAACGAGGCCCTGCGCTGCTACCTGGCCCGGGGCGTCTCGGAGGTGCCCGAGGGCGAGCGGTACCAGCGTGGTGAGGAGGAGCTGAACATGCCCACCCGCTGGATCCCGCTCGAGGAGGCGCAGGCCGCGGTGCTGGCCGGGAAGATCCACAACCCCGGCGCGGTGATCGGCATCCTCGCCGCGGTGGCCTCCAAGCAGGCCGGCTGGTCGACCGTGCGGCCGTCGGACACGCCCTGGCCCGCCCACCGTCACTACCGCTGACCCCCGCCCCCACATCTTCGTGATCATGGAGTTTTGCCCCCGTGATCATGGACTCTCAGCCGAACTGAAAGTCCATGATCACGGGGAAAGAACTCCATGATCACGAAGAGTCGCCGCGACGTCGGGAGGGGGCCGACCTAGGCTGGCGGTCATGCGGCGATACACCCGGAACGGCCTCAGCTTCGACGTGCGTGACACCGGCCCGGACAACGGAACTCCGGTGATCCTGCTCCACGGCTTCCCGCAGACCTCGTCGAGCTGGCTGAAGGTGGAGCCGCAGCTGCACTCGGCCGGCCTGCGCACCCTGGCTCCGGACCAGCGCGGCTACTCACCGGGGGCGCGGCCGCTGCCCCGGAAGATGTACACGCTGTCGGAACTGATGGACGACGTGCTGGCCCTGCTCGACGCCGTCGGCCACAAGAGCGCGCACCTGGTCGGGCACGACTGGGGTGGCGGCCTGGCCTGGGCACTGGCCGGGCAGCACGCCGACCGGTTCCGCTCGGTGACCGTGCTCTCGACCCCGCACCCCTCCGCGCTGGCGAAGTCCTGGCGGAACAGCTCGCAGGGCCTGAAGTCCTGGTACATGGGCGCTTTCCAGTTCCCGATGCTGCCCGAGGCGGCGCTGCGAGGTACCCGGACCGAACAGATGCTGATCCGTTCCGGGATGCCTGCGGAGGCCGCCCAGCGGGATGCCCGGCGGCTGCGCCAGCCGAATGCCGCGACGGGCGCACTGAACTGGTACCGGGGCATGCCCTACTCCCGCTCGACCCCGGTCGGCCGGGCCAAGCTGCCGCTGACCCTGGTCTGGGGTTCGCAGGATCCCTTCCTCGGCCGCGCGGCCGCCGAGGCCAGCGGTGACTTCGTGGTGGCCAACTACCGGCCGAACTATCGCTTCGTCGAGCTCGACGCCGGTCACTGGCTGCCGGAGACCAACCCGGACCAGGTGGCGCAGGCGATCATCGGGCGGGTGAACGGGGACGGTGACGGACCCCGTCGACCGCGCCGGACCATCCCGCTACGGCCCGCCGATTGAGGACAGCCGGGCCGGCTATTTCAGCCCGACCGATCTGAGTTCCAGCCTGGCCAGCTGACCCACCACCTCCGGATCGCCGGTGCGCCAGCCCTCCAGCGGATCGTCGGCGATCTTCAGCAGCTTCGGCATCGGCCGGCCGGCCAGCGCCCGCAGCGCGAGCAGATCGGTCCCGCCGTCGGTCTTGGCCAGCTCGGCGGTGGCTCCGGCCCGGCGGGCGAACCTCAGGCGCAGCAGCAGCCAGGGCACCACGACGGCCAGGATCGGCGGGATCGCCACGGCCAGGGCGAGCAGGACGGCCAGGGTGGTGGCCCGCTCGTCCAGCCCGTGACCGGCGTTCGCGATGTCCTGCGCCGCGCCCGCCGCCGCGTTCAGCGGTTTCGCCAGCGAGTCGCCGGCCAGCGGGATCTTGTTCGCGCCGTCGCCGGCGCCGTTGAGGTTGCTGGAGATGCCGTGGGCCCCGCTCTCCACACCGGCGCCGACCTCGGCGATGGCGGAGATCGCGGTGTGGACGCCCTTGGCGACGTAGTACCAGGCCACGACCCACACCAGCACGCTGATGTCGGCGATGACCTGCACGATGGCCCGGCCGGGGGTGGCCGCGTACGGGACGAACCGTGCACTCATGGTCATGATCGAATCACAAGGCACCGACAGTTTCGCCCCGAGATGGCGAGCCCGGGGCAGGCCCGGCCGGAAAGCTGCCCCGGCGGCGTCGCGTCATCGGGTCTGTGTCGTACCCCCGTCCTAGAGTGACCCTCGAAGCTGAGGGATATCTCCCGGTCCTGGTTCCTCTCCGGGGGTTCCTCGGACCTTCGGACGAGAGGTGGCTGATCGGGTGAGGGTCGGGGTTCCGCGCGAGATCAAGAACCACGAGTACCGGGTCGCGATCACCCCGCCCGGGGTGCACGAGCTGGTCCGGGCCGGGCACGAGGTCCTGATCGAGCAGGCCGCGGGGGAGGGGTCGTCGATCTCGGACGCGGACTACGTCGCCGCCGGGGCGCGGATCCGGCCCACCGCGGACCAGGTCTGGGCCGAGGCCGAGCTGGTGCTGAAGGTGAAGGAGCCGATCCCGGCCGAGTACGAGCGGATGCGGCCGGGCCAGGTGCTGTTCACCTACCTGCACCTGGCCGCCGACCGGCGGCTCACCGAGGAGCTGCTCAAGCGCCAGGTCACCGGCATCGCCTACGAGACCGTCCAGCTGCCCGACCGGTCGCTGCCGCTGCTGGCCCCGATGAGCGAGGTGGCCGGCCGGCTCGCCCCGCAGGTCGGCGCGCACACCCTGATGCGGGCCGAGGGCGGGCGGGGAATCCTGCTCGGCGGGGTCTCCGGGGTGTACGCGGCCAAGGTGGTGATCATCGGCGCCGGCGTGGCCGGGGCCAACGCCGCCGCGATCGCGCTGGGCATGCAGGCCGAGGTGGTGCTGCTGGACCGGGACGTCGAGCGGCTGCGCCAGATGGACCGGATCTACCAGGGGCACCTGCAGACCGTGGCGTCGAACGCGCTGGAGGTGGAGACCGCGATCCGCGATGCCGACCTGGTGATCGGGGCGGTGCTGGTGGCCGGGGCCAAGGCGCCCAAGCTGGTCTCCAACCAGCAGGTCGCCTCGATGCGGCCGGGCAGCGTGCTGGTCGACATCTCGATCGACCAGGGCGGCTGCTTCGAGGACAGCCGGCCCACCACGCACGCCGACCCGACCTACCGGGTGCACGACTCGGTCTTCTACTGCGTCGCCAACATGCCCGGTGCCGTGCCGCACACCAGCACCTACGCCCTCACCAACGTCACCCTGCCGTACGTCGCCGAGCTGGCCGGCCGCGGCTGGCGAGAGGCGCTGAAGGCCGATCCGGCGCTCGCGCTGGGGCTGAACACGCACGACGGGGCGGTGGTCAGCGCCCCGGTGGCCGCGGCCCACGAGATGCCCTACGCGGCCCTGGCCGAGGTGCTGGCCTGACGGCGGTCCAGACGTCCGCCCCGGGGGCGCGGACGTCCTCCGACTCCGATGTTCCGGCGGTCTCACCCGTCGAGGAGACGCTGTCCGGTTACCTCGACCACCTCGCCGTCGAGCGCGGCCTGGCCGCCAACACCCTCGGTGCCTACCGCCGGGACCTGCGCCGGTACGCCGATTTCCTGCTGGCGAACCGGCTCACCGACCCCGCCGAGGTGACCGAGCGCGACGTCACCAATTTTCTGGCCGCCATCCGCACCGGAGAGGACGGAGCCGCCCCCCTGTCCGCGAGCTCGGCCGCCCGGCACGTCGTGGCGGTGCGCGGGTTCCACCGGTTCCTGCTGCTCGAGGGGCGCACGGCGATTGATCCGGCGGGGCAGGTGCAGCCGCCCTCCACCCCGAAGCGGCTGCCCAAAGCAATCAGCCTGGACGCGGTGGAGCGAGTGCTCGCCGCCGCCGGTCCGCTAGAGACAGCGACCGGTCTGCGCGATCGGGCACTTCTGGAGCTGCTCTACGGTTGCGGCGCCCGGATCAGCGAGGCGGTGGGGTGCGCGATCGACGATCTGGATCTGCAGTCCGGCCTGGTCCGGCTGCGGGGTAAGGGCGACAAGGAACGCATCGTGCCGATCGGCAGCTACGCCGTCGCCGCGGTGGAGGCGTATCTGGTGCGCGGGCGTCCGGAGCTGGCGGCGCGGGGTAAAGGCTCACCCGCCGTGTTCCTCAACGCCCGAGGTGGGCCGCTGTCCCGGCAGAGCGCCTGGGCCGTTCTGGCCGGTGCCGCCGACCGGGCCGGGCTGACCGGGAAGGTGTCTCCGCACACCTTGCGGCACTCCTTCGCGACCCATCTCCTGGAAGGCGGGGCCGACGTCCGGGTCGTCCAGGAACTGCTCGGACACGCCTCGGTGACCACCACCCAGCTCTACACCCGTGTTACTGCGGACACGTTGCGTGAGGTATATGTAGCGGCGCACCCAAGGGCCCTACGGCCCTGAGGAAGGCACATAGCGCGGAACTTGGCTTGAGTACCAGACGACGCGCCGACTAGCCTCGCCTGGTCGCGACCGGCAACGCGCGAGGATAGGCATCGACGAAACGCCCGGTGTCATGTCCCTGATGTCGGCCCACCGTCGACGAGCGCTACCGAGGAGACGACGTGACGAACAACACATCCGCTGCGGCTTTGTCCAACATAGCCGTCGAGCGGGGCGGGGGCGACGGCCTGCTGCTGGTCAGTTCCGGTGGTGAGGGACCCACCGGCCGCCCGATGCCGTCCTTCCCCGACCCGGTGCCGCTGACCGGGCACGGGCCCGCGCGGATCATCGCCATGTGTAACCAGAAGGGCGGCGTCGGCAAGACCACGTCGACCATCAACCTGGGCGCGGCGCTGGCCGAGTACGGCCGGCGGGTGCTGCTGGTCGACTTCGACCCGCAGGGCGCGCTGTCGGTCGGCCTCGGCATCAACCCGCACGAGCTGGACCTGACCATCTACAACGTGCTGATGGACCGGGACACCCCGGCCGCCGAGGCGATCCGGGCGACCGAGCACGAGAACCTGGACCTGTTGCCGGCCAACATCGACCTCTCCGCGGCCGAGGTGCAGCTGGTCAGTGAGGTGGCCCGGGAGACGTCGCTGGCCCGCGCGCTGCGCCCGGTGCTGGACGAGTACGACGTGATCCTGGTCGACTGCCAGCCCTCGCTCGGCCTGCTCACGATCAACGCGCTGACCGCGGCGCACGGCGTGGTGATCCCGCTGGAGTGCGAGTTCTTCGCGCTGCGCGGGGTGGCCCTGCTGGTCGAGACGATCGAGAAGGTGAAGGACCGGCTGAACCCGGGCCTGGAGGTCGACGGCATCCTGGCCACCATGTACGACCCGCGCACCCTGCACAGCCGCGAGGTGGTCTCCCGGGTGGTCGAGGCGTTCGGCGAGCGGGTCTTCCACACCGTGATCGGGCGCACGGTGAAGTTCCCGGACGCGTCGGTGGCGGCCGAGCCGATCACCACCTACGCGTCCTCGCACGCCGGCGCCTACGCCTACCGCCTGCTGGCGCGCGAGCTCATCTCGCGGGGCGACGCGGCCTGACCTTGAGCATTCAGGAGAGCACCACCACGCTGGACGCGCCGGTTCCGGAAGAGACCCCGGGCGGCGTGCTGCCCGGCCGTTCGACCGGGTTCGAGGTGCACCTCGACAACTTCGACGGGCCCTTCGACCTGCTGCTGGGCCTGATCTCGAAGCACAAGCTGGACGTCACCGAGATCGCGATCGCCCAGGTGACCGACGACTTCCTGGCCTACGTGCGGGCGCTCGGGGCGGACTGGGACCTCGGCGAGGTGAGCGAGTTCCTGCTGGTCGCGGCCACCCTGCTGGATCTCAAGGCGGCCCGGTTGCTGCCCGCCGCCGAGGTCGAGGACGACGAGGACCTGGCCCTGCTGGAGGCCCGCGACCTGCTGTTCGCCCGGCTGCTGCAGTACCGGGCGTTCAAGGACGTGGCGGCCACGCTGACCACCCGGATCGAGGCTGAGACCAAACGCTCGCCGCGGGACGTGCCGATCGAGGAGCACCTCACCAAGCTGCTGCCGGAACTGGTGCTGGGGCTTACCCCGCTGCAGTTCGCCGAGCTCGCGGCCAAGGCCCTCACCCCGAAGGAACCGCCCAAGGTCAAGCTCGACCACCTGCACAACCCGGCGGTAAGTGTGCGGGAACAGGCCGCGCTGATCGTCGAGCGGCTGCGCCGGGTGCAGACCGCGAGCTTCCGTTCCCTGGTGTCGGACGCCGAGGGCAAGCTGGTCGTGATCGCCCGCTTCCTCGCCCTGCTGGAGTTGTTCCGTGAGGCCGCGGTGGCGTTCGACCAGGTCTCCCCGCTGGGCGAGCTGACCGTGCGGTGGACCGGGGCCGATCTGGTGGAGATCGAGGTGGACGAGTTCGAGGGGATCGAGGCACCGGCCGAGCCGGAGAGCACCCCCGCGGAATCGGTGACCGAGGCCGATCTGGAGCGGATCGGCTCGGCCTGACCTGACCGTCGTCTGATAACAGGCTTTCGCGAGCCGATGGTCACGGTCGGTCCCCGGAACAAGGCATCATGGACGGGTGAACGACGAGGAACGGCCCGGGGAGGCGAGCGACGCGGCGACCGAGCCGGAGAACCATCCGGAGGCCGTGGCCGAGGCCGTCCCGGAGACCCCTTCGGAAAGCGAACCGCAGACCGAGCTGACCGACGTCCCCGATCTGGACGATCTTCCGGGCGGGGCCCGGGCGGCTCTGGAGGCCGTGCTGATGGTGGTCCAGCAGCCGGTCGAGGAGCTCCAGCTGGCCGCCGCGCTGGACGTGACCGTCGAGCGGGTCACCGAGCTGCTGGCCGGCCTGGTGACGGAGTACGACAACGACGCCCGGGGGTTCGAGCTGCGCCGGGTGGCCGGGGGCTGGCGCTTCTACACCCGCCCGGAATTCTCACCGGTCCTGGCGCGCTTCGTCCTTGACGGCCAGACCTCCAAACTGAGTCAGGCCGCCCTGGAGACCCTGGCGATCGTGGCCTACCGGCAGCCGGTGAGCCGGGCCCGGGTCTCCGCCGTCCGTGGCGTGAACGTGGACGCAGTGATGCGCACCCTGGTCACCCGCGGCCTGGTCGAGGACGACGGCAACGACCCGGAGACCGGCGCAACCTTGTACCGCACCACTCAGACCTTCTTGCACAAACTGGGTCTCACCTCGCTGGACGAGCTGCCTGCCCTGGCGCCGTTCCTGCCCGAGGTGGACGCCCTCGACGACTTCCCGGCAGGTGTTGCATGACTCCCCCCCAGCCCCGCAAGGGCCCCCAGCCCCACCGAAAAGGCAAGAGCCCGACGGTTCCCGGAGCCCGGCGCGCCAGCGTCGGGGGCCGCGACCGCAGCGGTGCCCCGGTCGGCTCCAAGCCGGTCGCCCGCTCGCCCCGGGAACCGGCCAAGGACGTGCACGATCCGGACGGCGTCCGGCTGCAGAAGGTGCTGGCCCAGGCCGGCGTCGCGTCCCGCCGGGCCAGTGAGGACCTGATCGAGGCCGGCCGGGTGCAGGTGGACGGCACCACGGTGCGCGAGCTCGGCGTGCGGATCGACCCGAAGAAGGCGGTCGTGCACGTCGACGGGGTGCGCCTGCAGCTCGACACCTCGCTGATCTACCTGGCGCTGAACAAGCCGCCGGGAGTGGTCACCACGATGTCCGATCCGGAGGGCCGGCCCTGCGTCGGCGACATCCTGTCCCAGCGCCCGACCGCCCACGAGGAGCGGCTGTTCCACGTCGGCCGGCTGGACACCGCCACCGAGGGCCTGCTGATCCTGACCAACGACGGCGACCTGGCTCACCACCTGACCCACCCCAGCCACGAGGTCCCCAAGACCTACCTGGTCGAGGTGGCCGGGCCGGTGGCCAAGGACCTGGGCAAGAAGCTGCGGGCCGGGGTGGAGCTGGAGGACGGCCCGGTCAAGGTCGACTCCTTCCGGATGGTCGACTCCCGGCCCGGCAAGGCCCTGCTCGAGGTCACCCTGCACGAGGGCCGCAACCACATCGTCCGGCGGATGATGGCCGAGGTCGGCTACCCGGTGCTGCAGCTCTGCCGGACCGAGATCGGGCCGGTCCGGATGGGCGGCCTGCGCTCCGGCCGGACCCGGGCGATCCACGGTGAGGAGCTCAGCCGGCTCTTCGAGGCAGCCGGGCTGTAGAGGCCGGGGATGAGTCTGGACCCGGGCGCGGCGGCCGATCTCGGCACCGTCCGCATCGTCGGCACCGGTCTGCTGGGCACGAGCGTCGGCCTGGGCCTGAGCGGGATGGGCGTGCGGGTACTCCTGCACGACCCGTCCCCGACCGCCCTCGCCCTGGCCCGGGACGTCGGCGCCGGTGAGCCCGACCCGGGCGACGTCCCGGTGGACCTGGTCGTCGTCGGCGCCCCGCCCGATGTCACCGCCGCGGTTGTGGCGGCCGAGCTGGCCGCTCATCCGGAGGCGGTCGTCACCGACGTGGCGAGCGTCAAGGGCGCGATTGCGGTGGCGATGAAGGACGTCCTTGGTGCCGATCGGTACGTCGGTGGCCATCCGATGGCGGGCCGGGAACGCTCCGGGCCAACCGCGGCCCGCGCCGATCTTTTCCTCGGTCGCCCCTGGGTGGTCTGCGGCACCGACCGGCAGCGCTGCGAGCCGGTGCGGATGCTGGCCCTGGCGCTCGGCGCCGCGCCGGTGTTCATGCCTGCCTCCGAGCACGACGAGGCGGTCGCCCTGATCTCGCACGTGCCCCAGCTGGCGGCCAGCCTGGTCGCCGGCCGCCTGGTCAAGGCGGCCGACCCGGCCGTCGGGCTGGCCGGGCAGGGCCTGCGGGACGTGACCCGGATCGCCGACAGCGACCCGATGCTCTGGGCCCAGATCCTCTCCGCCAACGCGGCCCCGGTGACCGGCGTCCTCAAGGACCTCCGTACCGATCTCGACGGGCTGATCACGGCGCTGGACGCCCTGGCCGCCGACCCGGGCCGGGGCGGCCGGGCCGCGATCGCCCAGGTGATCCACAACGGCCGGGAGGGCCGCGAGCGGATCCCCGGCAAGCACGGCGAGCCGCCGACCCGCTACGCCGTGGTCACCGCACTGCTGCCGGACCAGCCGGGCCAGCTGGCCCGGCTGTTCGACGACATCGGCGAGGCCGGGATCAACGTCGAGGAGTTCAGCCTGGAGCACGCCCCGGGCGCCCGGGTCGGCCTGGGCAGCGTCTCGGTGCTGCCGGCGGTGCGGGACGAACTGGAGCGGGCGCTGACCGAGCGCGGCTGGCACGTCGTGGCCTGAACTGTTCATCGGGACAGTGATGATCAGTTGGCCGTATGCTGACGCGGCCCCTCGGAAGACTCCGGATCTCCTGCCGCGCAAGGTATTCCGAAGGGCGTCCCCGCATCTTCGGCGAATGGATTCGCGATGTCCGTCAGCGTGCCCCGGGCCGCTCTGATCCCCGTTCTGGCCTGCGCACTCCTGGCGGCCGGCTGCAGTTCGAGCGTCCCGGCACCCCGAACCGCCGTCGCATCGCACCAGAGCCGTTCCGGGGCAGCGGCTCTCCCGGCCGCGGCCGAAGGTGACATCTATGCCCAGAACCTGATCGATGCGATGCACCAGAACCTGAAGCAGGCCACCTCGGTGCACGCCCGGACGACGCCCAAGGACCCGGCCCACGTCATCCAGTTCGACCTCCGGGTCAACCGGAAGGGGCAGGCCCAGGGTTCGGTGGTGACGCCGATGGGGCCGATGCGAGTGATCCTCACCGGCGGCAAGGGGTACGTGCGCCTGGGGAAGAAGGCGCTGCGGGCCGTCTTCGGGACCGACCCGAAGGTGACCGCCGTGGTGCGGGGCCGGTGGATCGAGATCACCGGGGCCGGGGTGTTCGCCGACATCCTGGACCTGGCCGACATGGACACGGTGATCGGCGGCATTCCGGACGCGGACCAGGCCTGGGTGGTGGCCGACGAGCCCGGGAAGGGGAAGACCGGTTCCTTCGGCCGGCGCCCGACGATGGGGCTGAAGGTGCAGGGGGAGGCCCAGGAGGCCTTCCTGGCCGCCGAAGGGGTGGCCGATCTGGTCGCCGTCGTCGCGCCGGACTCCACCGAGACCTACGCGGACTGGAACCAGGACTTCACCGTCAAGGCACCGGCCCACCCGCTGTCGGCGGCCGGCCAGAAGGCGACATAGCGCAACCAAACCCCCGTAACCGGACGCCCGGAAGGGTGGCCCTTCCAGCGCGATGACGTTCATCTGCGTCAACTCGACTAACCTAGGAAGGTCATGAACGTGTGGGGCGTCCCCACGCCCAACCCCGCCCGATCACCCGGAGGTATCACCGTGTCCGCGCAGTCCGCCCTGAACGAAGTGCGCCCCCTGGTGATCGCCGTGGACGGCCCCTCCGGCTCGGGCAAGTCCAGTGTCTCCCGCGAGGTCGCCCGGCGGCTCGGTCTGGAGTACCTGGACACCGGCGCGATGTACCGGGCGGCGACCTGGTCGGTGCTGCAGGCGGGGATCGATCTTGAGTCGCCCGCAGCGGTGGCCGAGCACGTGCGCAACCTGGACCTGACCATGGCCACCGACCCGGCCGCCCCGGGCGTGTGGGTGGCCGGTCACGACGTCGCGGCGGCCATCCGCGAGACCGGGATCTCGACCGTGGTCTCCAAGGTCGCGACCAACCTCGACGTGCGGGCCGAGCTGCTCCGCCGTCAGCGGGACCTGATCGCCGCCGCCCGTTCCGGCGTTCATGAAGGGGTCGTGGCCGAGGGCCGCGACATCACCACCGTCGTCGCCCCCGACGCCGATGTGCGGATCCTGCTCACCGCCAGCGAGGCCGCGCGCCTGGCCCGGCGGGCCAAGGAACTGCACGGCGCCGCCGACGCCGCGTCCGTCGAGGCCACGCGCGACCAGATCGTGCGTCGCGACTCCGACGACTCCACCGTTTCCAACTTCGAGGTCGCTGCCGACGGCGTGCTGCACCTGGACTCCTCGGCGCTCGACTTCGAGCAGACCGTCGATGCCGTGCTGGCCGCCGTCGCGCGCACCGTGACGGGCTCCGGCTCGGTCGCCGACCTCGACGAATCAGCCAGGGCTGGTGCCGTTTCCTGATGTCCGAGCAAGACCATTCCGAGCCCGTCGTCTACGACGTGGCGGCCGGCTACGGAGCCGAAGAACCCGAAACTCCGGGCCTGGACACCGCATTGCGGGCCGGGCTCTCGGAGTACGACCTGTCCGAGTCCGACCTCCGGCTGCTCGACGCCGAGGGCGAGGACTACGAGGACGACGAGAGCACCGGCCCACTGCCGGTCCTGGCCATCGTCGGCCGTCCCAACGTGGGTAAGTCCACGCTGGTCAACCGCGTGCTCGGCCGTCGCGAGGCGGTCGTCGAGGACGTCCCCGGGGTGACCCGCGACCGGGTCCGTTACGAGACCGAGTGGGCCGGGCGGCGTTTCGTCGTGGTCGACACCGGGGGCTGGGAGCGGGACGCGAAGGGCCTGGCCGGCCGGGTGGCCGAGCAGGCCGAGGTCGCCATCGAGCTCGCCGACGCGGTGCTGTTCGTGGTGGACGCCCAGGTCGGCGCCACCGCGACCGACGAGGCCGTGGTGAAGCTGCTGCGCCGGACCAAGAAGCCGGTGATCCTGGCGGCCAACAAGGTCGACGACACCCGCGGTGAGCTGGAGGCCAGCTCGCTCTGGTCGCTCGGCCTGGGCGAGCCCTACCCGGTCTCCGCGCTGCACGGCCGGGGCAGCGGTGACCTGCTCGACGCGGTGCTCGCCGCGCTGCCCGAGCAGTCGGCGGTCGGCGTGGAGCGGGGCACCGGCCTGCGCCGGGTGGCGCTGCTGGGCCGGCCCAACGTCGGCAAGTCCAGCCTGCTGAACGCACTGGCCGGGGAGAACCGGGTGGTCGTCGACGCCACGGCGGGCACCACCCGCGACCCGGTCGACGAGGTCATCGACATCAACGGCCGCAAGTGGCAGTTCGTCGACACCGCGGGCATCCGGCGCCGGGTGCACCTCACCCGCGGCGCCGACTTCTACGCCTCGCTGCGCACCCACGCCGCCCTGGAGAAGGCCGAAGTGGCCGTCATCCTGCTGGACTCCAGCGAGCCGCTGTCCGAGCAGGACCAGCGGATCATCTCGATGGTGGTGGACTCCGGCCGCGCGATGATCCTGGCCTACAACAAGTGGGACCTGATGGACGAGGAGCGCCGCAAGTTCCTCGAGCGCGAGTTCGAGACCGACCTGGTGCAGGTCCAGTGGGCGCCCCGGATCAACGTCTCCGCGCAGACCACCTGGCACGTCAACCGGCTGACCCCGGCGCTCGACACGGCGCTGGAGTCGTG
Organism: Kineosporia aurantiaca JCM 3230; assembly: GCA_000719025.1. Taxonomy (GTDB): domain Bacteria; phylum Actinomycetota; class Actinomycetes; order Actinomycetales; family Kineosporiaceae; genus Kineosporia; species Kineosporia aurantiaca. The sequence goes on along the minus strand of JODP01000002.1, from coordinate 693,665 downwards.
GGAGAAGCGGGTGCCCACCGGCAAGCTGAACTCGCTGCTGGCCGAGATCATGCAGTCGCACCCGCACCCGGTGCGCGGCGGTAAGCAGCCCCGGATCCTCTACGGCTCGCAGGTCTCCACCAAGCCGCCCCGGTTCGTGCTGTTCACCAGCGGGTTCTTCGAGGCCGGGTACCGCCGGTTCATCGAGCGCCGGCTGCGTGAGGAGTTCGGCTTCGAGGGCACCCCGATCGAGGTCTCGGTGCGGCCGCGCGAGAAGCGTTCCCGCAAGAAGTAAATCGGTACCACCAATGAAGGACGCCCGACAGCCGTACGGTTGTCGGGCGTCCTTCATTGGTGTGGTTGGCTTTTCGGACTGATCAGCTCGCCACGCGGGCCGGGGCGGCCGCGGCGGCCTCCTGCGCCTCCTGGAAATCCATTTGTCGGAAAGGATCTCGACGGTCAGGCGCGTGGGGCAGTCGGCGAGGAAGGCCGGCCCGTTCGCGGTGTGCATGCTTTGGAAGGTACCAGGAGGTAACGCAAGGCTCCGTAGCGTCTTCCGGGAGACGAGAACAGCAACCCCTACGGAGGAGTCATCATGTCCCGAGTTGTCATCTTCGACGAGTTCGGTGGCCCGGAAGTGCTTCACGTCGTCGACCGGCCGGTGGTCGAGCCCGCGGCCGGGGAGGTGCGGGTCCGGATTGAGGCGTTCGCCGTCAACCCGCTCGACCTGATGGTCCGCTCCGGCCGCGCGCCCTTCCCCGTGCCGCCCGCCCCCGCCCGCCTGGGCATCGAAGGAGCCGGAGTGATCGACGCGGTGGGCCCGGAGGTTGCCGGGTTCCAGGTCGGCGATCCGGTGATCATCGCGGCCGTCCCGGACGCGAACGAGCGCGGCAGTTATGCCGAGCACACCACGATCCCGGCGAGCCGGGTCTTTTCCCGGCCGGCTGGGCTCGGCAGCACGGAGGCCGCAGCGATCTGGGTCGCGTACTCCACTGCCTACGGCGCGCTCATCGAGAAGGCCGGGATGCGGCCCGGCGACCAGGTCCTGATCACGGCCGCCTCCGGCGGGGTGGGCCGGGCCGCGCTACAGGTGGCCAACCAGATCGGCGCCGTGCCCATCGCCGTCACCCGGGACAGCGCGAAGAAGGACGAACTGCTCGCTGCCGGTGCCGCTGCAGTCATCGCCACGGACCAGGAAGACATCGTCGAAGCCGTCCTCCGTCACACCGCTGGGACCGGTGCCGACATCGTCCTTGATCTGGTTACCGGCCCTGGACAAGCGGAGTTGCTCAAGGCGATCCGACCCGGTGGAACGCTGATTGCCGCCGGTTTCCTGGACTCTCGCCCCACCCCCGCCCCGAAGGACGAGACGGTCATCGGGTACCAGAGCTTCGAGCACACCCTGGACCCGGTCGTGGTCAGGCGGATGGCGGCCTTCTTGGCCGCCGGGGTCCGCCTCGGCGCACTACGGCCCGCCATCGACCGGGCTTTCGCGATCGAGGACGTCGCCGAGGCCCACCGCCATCTCGAAAAGGGGCTCAACGCCGGCAAGAAGATCGTGGTCACGGTTTAGCGGTCGCTTGCTCCAGCTCGGCGGCCTTCGCCAAGAGTTCCAGTTGGGCAACCGCTTTGGTTCCGGGTGCAGCGGTGAAGACGATCAGCCGCAGGTCGCTGTCGCGCACGGTGAGGAAGTCGCTGTCCAGCGTGATCGGCCCAATCTCCGGGTGCCGGAACGTCCGGCTCTTCGAGCCCGGCTGGGGTCCGGGGCGCTGCTCCCACAGCTCGGCGAAATCGGCACTGAGATCGAGAAGTTCGTCGATGAGCCGGCCGAGCAACTGGTCCTTCGGATAACGGCTCCAGGCCTCGCGCAGGTCGGCGACCACTTCCAGGCGAACCAGGCGCTCTTCCTCTTCGGTGCGCAGATAACGGGTCGGGGCATCGGTGAAGATGGCCCAGGCGAGGTTCTGCGCGCGCTTCGGCAGGGTTGACGGGTCGCCGCCGAGGGCATGGGCCAGCGGGTTGGCCGTAATGCACTGCCACGACGCGTCGACGACCATCACGGGAGTATCGGTCAGGCGGTCCAGGATCCGCTGAACGCTGGGTCCGACCTCCCGTTTGATCTGCCCGTCCGCCGGCTCGGCCTGGTCCGAGATCCGGAAGAGATGAGCCCGCTCCTGGTCGGACAGCCGCAGTGCGCGGGCCAAGGACGACAGCACTGACGGCGACGGCTGCCCGGCCCGGGCCTGCTCCAGTCGGGCCAGGTATTCGACGGACAGCCCGGACAGTTGGGCCACCTCCTGCCGCCGTAGCCCGACCACCCGGCGCTTTCCACCTTCCGGCAGACCGGCCTCGGCGGGCGAGACCCGGCTCCGCCAGGACCGCAGGCTGCAGGCCAGCTCTTTCGAATCCACCGCTACGACTCCTTCTGGGTCGCCCTGCCAGTACGCGTCTGGTCCGGGCTCTTTTGCTGCGTGAGGCAGATGGACAGGATCGGTCCGCGGGCCGGAACCGACCCGTAAAGCCCAGCAGAACGGGAAGATCCATGAGTTCAGGGATGTCGGGCGAGGAACTGCGCGACTTCTACCGGCGGTACGTCGATCTGGCGAACCGGCGCGACTTCGACCGGATGGACGAGTTCGCCCACGACGAGGTGATCGTGAACGGCCATCCGGTCAGGCGTGACGACATGGTCACCGAGTTCCGCCGGCACACCGCTGCGGTTCCCGACCTGTCCTGGAAGATCGAGGACCTGGTGGTCGACGGCGATCGGGTGGCGGCCCGGCTGACCGACACCGGAACGCCGGTGAGGGAGTGGAACGGCCTGGCCCCGACCGGAGCGACGGTCTCGATTGCCGAAACCGCCTTCTACCGCGTCGAGGACGGGCGGTTCAAGGTGATGTGGTACCTGATGGACGCCGACGGGCTGCGCCGTCAGCTGGCCGGCTGACACCGCTGGCCTCCTCACCTCGCAGATCGATCGTTGCGGAATGGACGCTAGCACTTCCGCAGCGATCGATACAGAAGGGTTAGTCTGGGGTGGTGACGAGCAAGCAGAACGGGTCCGTCGGCCGGCCGCGGGGCTTCGACGTCGAGGACGCCCTCGACCGCGCCTTACTGGTCTTCTGGGAGCACGGTTACGAAGGCGCCGGCCTGGCTGCTCTGACCGACGCGATGGGGATCTCCACCACCAGCCTCTATGCCGCCTTCGGCAACAAGGAGGAGCTGTTCCGTCAGGTTCTGGATCGCTACAGCCAGGGCCCGGGTGGCTATATGACCCAAGCTCTGGCGGAACCGACGTCGCGTGGCGTCGCCGCCGCGATCCTGACCGGCGCCGTTCTGAGCAGCACGGCCCCGGACGGGCCGCACGGATGTCTCGGTGTTCAGGGGGCTTTGGCCACGGGGGCCGCCGGACGCGGGGCCCGGGATCTGCTGGTGACCTGGCGCACCAATGGCTGTGTGGAGGTGCAGGCTCGGTTCGAGCGAGCCGTCCAGGAAGGGGAACTGCCTGCGAGTACCGATCCCGGGTTGCTGGCCCGCTACGTCACCAGTTTGGCCTTTGGCATCGCGGTTCAGGCCGCGAGCGGGGTGGGCCGGGAGGAACTCCAGACGATGGTCGAGGCAGCGCTGGCCACCTGGCCCGTCAACGCAGGGTTGACGCTGAGGAATCGTCAATCTACGGTTGACGGTATGACGCAGATCTCACCGCCGGTCCGGCTCGACGACCTGATCTCGGCGATTACCCAGAACCACACCGAAGCCCTGGACCAGCTCTCCGACGCGGTGCTGCTGGCCGACCACATCGGCGAGGTCGCCGACCATCTGATCGGCCACTTCGTCGACCAGGCCCGCCGGTCCGGCGCCTCCTGGACCGACATCGGCCGCAGCCTGGGGGTCAGCAAGCAGGCGGCCCAGAAGCGGTTCGTCGCCAAGGCCGACCCGAGCGCGGCCCAGGGTTTCCAGAAGTTCTCCAAGCCCGCCCGCAGCGCGGTCGTGGCCGCCATGAACGAGGCCAAGCAGGCCGGCAACGCCGAGATCGTCCCCGCCCACCTGGTTCTCGGCCTGCTCGGCACCGAGGGCACCGCGCTCGCCGCCCTGCGGGCCCAGGGGCTCGACGTCGAGGCGGTGAGGGCCACGGCAGCGGCCGCCCGGCCGCCCCGGGGCGAGGCCGATCCGGTGCTGATCCCCTACGACGCCCGGTCGAAAAAGGCGCTCGAGCTGACGTTCCGGGTGGCCCTGCGGCTCGGCGACGAGCAGATCAGCACCGGGCACGTCCTGCTCGGGCTGCTGGAGGAGGAGAACGGCGCCGGGGTGTTGTCCACGGTGGGCGTGGATGCCGGGGCGGCCGAAGAGTTCGTCTCGGGTGCTGAGGACGAAACACCGGTCGCCTGACGCACCGAGTTCCGTCGGCCGAACGAACGACATCGCCGGGTCAAGGAACCCCGGGCTCCCTACCGACGTCAGAAGGGGCGGACCTGATCGGTGCCGCAACTCCCCTCGAAGCGATCCCCGGCGAGGTGGGAGTGGTCCGACGGCAACACGGAGAACTTACGACGCATGTGGTTTCCGGGGCGGTCGTGGCTCAGGCCCGTGATCAGGGACACGCGTCCGTCGTCTACCGACTGGACAATGTCCAGGGCTTCCCGGTGGCCGAGATCGAGGTGCACGAGGCCGCCCCCGGCGCCTGGCAGATCTTCGGGGCGGTTGCCTGTTCCCGGGTGGCCGCCCCGCGGGTCACCACCCCGGAATGAGGCGGCCGGGATTGCGGTGGATTGAGGACGCCGGTGCTCGGTTACGCTGCCGGGATGTCGTCATCCGTGGTCCAGTCGGGAGACGGCGCCCGGTTCCGCGTCCCCGCAGTTGAGCGCACGGTTCTGGTGCTCGACGCGCTGGCCGGGGCCCGGGACGGCCTGACCTTCGCCGAGCTCGCCACCCGGGTGCCGATCGCCCGCAGCTCCCTGCACGACCTGTGCTCCAGCCTCGAGGCCGCCGGGCTGGTCGAGAAGCGCCGGTCGGGCCGGTACGCGCTCGGGCTGAAGGTGGTCGAGCTGGCCCGGCGCCGGCTGGACTCGACCGAGCTGGTCACGGCCTTCCGTGAGGTGTTCCGGGAGATCGGTGCCCCGCGGGAGACGATCGTGCTCGCGGTCCGGTCCGGGGCCGACGTCGTCTACCTCTCATACATCGACGGCAATCGTCCGCTGGCGGTGAAATACGAGGTGGGCATGCGCCTGCCCGCGGCGTTCACGGCGTCGGGCCGGGCCATCCTCGCCACCCTGCCGCCCGCAAGCGTCATTCATTTACTGCCTGACACCCTGGCCAATCCGAACGCCGACGGGCAGGTGACGGCGCGGGAGGATCTGCTGGCCGAGCTGGAAGTCACCCGGCAGCGCGGGTATTCGATCGACGACGAGGAGACCGCGGCCGGGATGACCTGCATCGGCGCGCCGGTGGTGCTCGGGGCCGGGCAGGAGGCGGTCGGGGCGGTGGCGGTCAGCCTGGTCAAGAGCACCCAGGACTGGTTCGACGAGGAGACCCGGGACTACGTGCGGCAGGTGGCGGCCTCGATCGCGCGCCGCATGGGTTCGGCCTGAGACGTGCTCCTAGTCCACTAAGCTTGGTAGGTCAACCTGCCGTGGCGAACAAGTGTTGGGCGATATGAACGAGCATGAGGACCGGCGCGACTCCGTCGACCAGATCGACAGCATCGATCTCGACCAGTGGGTCAAGGTGTGGGACGAACGACGCACCTTCGAGGCCCACGGCCTTACCGCGCCCGAGCCCGGTCACGACGAGGCCGGCGGCCGGGAGAAGCGCTCGTACATCGTCAGCATGTATCCGTACCCCTCCGGTGACCTGCACATGGGCCACGCCGAGGTGTACTCGATCAGCGACGTCATCGCCCGGTTCGACCGGTTGCGCGGGCTGAACACGCTCAACCCGATCGGCTGGGACTCCTTCGGCCTGCCCGCCGAGAACGCGGCGATCAAGCGCGACCTGCACCCGCGGGAGTGGACGTACGACAACATCGCCGTGCAGGCGTCGTCGTTCAAGCGGCTGGGCGTCTCCTTCGACTGGCGCACCCGGCTGCACACCTCCGACCCGGAGTACTACCGCTGGAACCAGTGGATCTTCCTGAAGCTGTTCGAACAGGGCCTGGCCTACCGCAAGGCCTCGCCGGTGAACTGGTGCCCGCACGACCACACGGTGCTGGCCAACGAGCAGGTCAACCAGGGGCACTGTGAGCGCTGCGGCACCGCCGTGGTGCGCCGCACGCTGACCCAGTGGTTCTTCCGGATCACCGACTACGCGCAGCGCCTGCTGGACGACATGGACCAGCTCAAGGGCAACTGGCCGGAAGACATCCTGGCCATGCAGCGCAACTGGATCGGCCGGTCCTCCGGGGCCTACGTCGACTTCGCCGTCGAGGGCCGCAGCGAGCCCGTGCGGGTGTTCACCACCCGTCCCGACACCCTGTTCGGGGCCACCTTCTTCGTCGTCGCGGCCGACGCGCCGCTGGCCCGTGAGCTGGTCACCGACGAGCACCGCGAGGCCCTGGAGACCTACATCGCTGCCCTGGGCGGCACCTCCGAGGTCGAGCGGCTGGCCACCGACCGGGCCAAGACCGGCGTGTTCCTGGGCGTGCACGCCACCAACCCGGTCAACGGCGAGCAGATCCCGGTCTACGCCTCGGACTACGTGCTGGCCGACTACGGCACCGGCGCGCTGATGGCGGTGCCCGCGCACGACCAGCGCGACCTGGACTTCGCCAAAGCGATGAACCTGCCGGTCAAGACGGTGGTCGAGACGGGCGAGGGCGACCCGGCGGAGACCGGCGTGGCCACCCCGGCGCGGGGCACGATGGTGGGGTCGGGCGAGTTCGACGGCCTGAACTCGGGCGAGGCCCTGCCCGCGATCATCGCCCACCTGGAGAAGTCCGGTCAGGGCGAGGGCGCGATCACCTACCGCCTGCGGGACTGGCTGCTGTCCCGTCAGCGTTACTGGGGCACGCCGATCCCGATCATCCACTGCGAGGACTGCGGTGAGGTCCCGGTCCCGCTGGACCAGCTGCCGGTCCGGCTGCCGGAGTCCGGGTTCTCGCTGAAGCCGGACGGCGACGAGTCGCCGCTGGGCAGCGCCACCGACTGGGTCCAGGTCGACTGCCCGAGCTGCGGCAAGCCCGCCCGGCGGGACACCGACACGATGGACACGTTCGTCGACTCGTCCTGGTACTACATGCGTTTCCCGGACCCGGACTACACCGAGGGCCCGTTCAACCCCGAGGGCGTGAAGCGCTGGCTGCCGGTCGACCACTACATCGGCGGTAAGGAGCACGCGAACCTGCACCTGCTGTACGCGCGCTTCATGACCAAGGCACTGCACGACGCCGGGCTGGTGCACTTCGTCGAGCCGTTCCGGCGCCTGACCAACCAGGGTCAGGTGATCATGGACGGCAAGGCGATGAGCAAGTCGCTGGGCAACCTGGTCAACCTGCAGGACCAGATCGCCCAGTACGGTCCGGACGCGGTCCGGGTCACGATGATCTTCGCCGGCCCGCCGGAGGACGACATCGACTGGGCCACGGTCTCTCCGGCCGGCTCGGTGAAGTGGCTGAACCGGGTCCGCCGCCTGGCCGCCCTGGTCCCGGCCTCCTCGCAGGGCAGCGAGCCCGCCAGCGGTGACCAGACCGTGCGCCGCGGGGTGCACCGCCTGCTGGACGAGATCACCACCAAGCTGGAGGGCGGTCGTCAGAACGTCGTCATCGCCCGCCTGATGGAGCTGACCACGCTGCTGCAGCAGGCCGTCGACAGCGGTCCCGGTGCGGCCGACCCGGCCGTCCGCGAGGGCGTGGAAGGCCTGGTCATCGCGTTGTCCTGCTTCGCCCCGTTCACCGCCGACGACGCCTGGGTCAAGCTCGGCCACGAGCCCTCGGTCGCCACCACCTCCTGGCCCACGGTGGACAAGGCGCTGATCGTCGACCAGGAGGTCACCTGCATCGTCCAGGTCAACGGCAAGGTCCGTGACCGGCTGCAGGTGCCGGCCGCGATCACCGAGGACGAGTTGCGGACGCTGAGCCTGGAGTCCGACGCGGTGAAGAAGGCGGTCGGCACCGCCACGATCGCCAAGGTCGTGGTCCGGGCGCCGAAACTGGTGAACATCGCCCTGGCACGGTGATTCACGGTCTCTGACCAGAGACGTCCAGGAGCCCGGATCGGTTGTAACCGATCCGGGCTCCCGTTTTGCAACGGCTCACCCGTGACACGTCCGGTGCCGATCACCGGGCTCAGTAGGCTGGCTACGCGTTATCGGGGTTGCACCATGGTGGGCCATCGCATCTGAAGGCCGCAGGTTCGAATCCTGCCCTCCCTACGAGCTGCCCCCCGCCAGGTGGAGCAAGCCAGTTCCATCTCACGGTGTAGAGAGGCGACGAAGCCAATACACCCGCTCTCCGGGGAATCTGCTTGGGCCAAAACAGCTGCCGGAGACGTACAACCGCGACCGAGACCGGCTGGTCCCCCCGGCAGGGTCGTAGTCTCTTTCATAGGTGGGGAAACTGTGGCGACCATGGAACAACGGGTCACTGTCTTGGAGCATCAGATGGAAGAGAAGAACGGGCGCTTGGATCGGGAAGTGCTTCTTGCGGCCGAACGGGACCGAGACATCTCGGCCATCAACACGTTGCTCGACGAGCACAGCAAGATGCACCTGTCGCATCGGGACGCCCTCATCGCCCTTGACGGCAAGGTGACGTCCTTGGACGGGAGGGTGGCTTCGCTCGAGCGCGAAGTAAGCGGCCTGCGGAGCGACATGCAGTCCGGCTTCGCGATCCTGCAGCGGGCAACCGAGGCTCTCGCGGTGAAGCTCGACCGCCTGTCGCCCGGGTAGACCGCCTTACGAACGGTGCGCCGCCGCCGGACCCGGTCCGATGGGTTCGGCGTCGGCGGACCAGTGTTCGAAGGCCGGTTCCAAGTGCGCTAAGCTGATCCAGCGTTCCGGAGCCTGGCAACAGGCCGGGGGCGGTTCGGGCTGTAGCGCAGCTTGGTAGCGCACCTGACTGGGGGTCAGGGGGTCGCAGGTTCAAATCCTGTCAGCCCGACCACAAGAACCGCAGGTCAGACCATCACTGGTCGGCCTGCGGTTTCGTTTTGCCGCCGCCCTCGTCGACCTGCTGGGTGCCATCCGTGGCTTAGCGTTAAAAACCGCCTCACTTACGCTGTGACCAGCGCTTTGTCAGGCCTGCCCCAACACCTGAGCCGGAGAGGCACCACCCGTGACCGCAGTATCCGGACAGCAGTCGGCCGCCGAGGAGAACCTGCGGGCGTTGTTCGGGCAGTCGATCGCGGTGTTCGCCGAGCTGGCCGGGCCGGCTCATGTTGTGGAGGCTGCGAATCCGGCGTTCTTCGCGGCCATCGGTGAGGAACGGGCGCGGACCGGGCTCCCGCTGGCCGAGCTCGCTCCGGAACTGGGGGACTCAGGCTTTCATCGCGCAGCTGGACGAGGTCTATCGCTCGGGTGAGCCGGGGCAGGACCGGGACGCGCGGGTGATGCTGGGTAGTGGGGCGCGGGCTCGGGAGGCGTTCTTTGATCTGGTCTACGAGCCGCGGCGCGACGGCGAGGGCGCGGTGGTCGGGATCCAGATGATCGGCGTGGAGACCACACAGGTCAAGCACGCGCAGGGGCTGATGCTGGAGCATCAGGTGCTGCTGGAGCAGATCGCGCGGCAGGCCCTGCTGGGTGATGTGCTCGACGGGATGGCCCGCTGCATCGAGAGTCTCACTCAGAACGATGTCCGCGTCTCGGTTCTGCTCGCCGATCCGGACGGCGCCCATCTGCGCCACGGAGCCGCGCCCAGCCTGCCGGACTTCTACAACCAGGCGATTGACGGGATCGCGGCGGGGGAGGGCATCGGCTCCTGCGGGGCGGCCGCGCACCGGCGGGGACCGGTCATCGTCACCGATATTGCGACCGACCCGTTCTGGGACGACTTCCGCGAGCTGGCCGGGAAGGCGGGGCTGGCGGCCTGCTGGTCCACGCCGATCGTGGCCCGGGACGGCCGGTTGCTCGGCACTTTCGCCATGTACCACGGGGTTCCGCGGGTGCCGCAGGAGAGCGACTTCGCCCTGGCCCGGGTGTTCACCGGCACCGCGGCGCTGGCGATCGAGCGGCATCACGTCGAACTGGCGAAGGCGGCCGCCGAAGCCCGGGCCCGGGCTGCTCATGAGGCTTTGGCCGAGGCGGTACGGGTGGAGCAGAAGCTGCGGGCCGAGGCCGAGGAGCGGGCCGCAGCTGCAGCGGAACTTGCCGCGCAGATGCGCGCGGCCGCCGTCGCACAGGCTGACTCGCCGCATCCGGAACAGTGTCAGCTCGGAGGGCGGGCGGGTTGCACGGCTCCGGTCGAGCTGAAGGTCACGGACTCGTGGGGCGATTCGGCTTGGGGTTGCTTCATCCACGCGGAGGAAGCTCTCTTCAACGTGCCCTCGGTGTTCTTGGCCAGCGAGGAGTCCAAAGGGCTGGCGGCATACCGCAACCGCTAAGTGGGAGCAACCCGGTAGACCACGCTCTGCTCGACTTCGAGTAGAGAGTAGACCACCGGTCCGATCTTCTCCTTCCATTCCTCGCTCTCGTAAACCGCTGCGTACAGCGTCTTTCGCTCTTGTTCGTCGGCGAACGGGCGGATCCAGACGTAGCCGTCCGGGTCCTCTTCGTCGGTGAACGAGCCCCGGACGTCCATTCCCTTCTCGATCATGAAAGGGATGACGGTGCCGTCCATGTAGGCGAGCCATTCGTCGCGGCGGCCGGGACGAGTGGTGTAGTGCCGGATCTCCTGAAACGTCATGCGTCCATCGTCGTCGGTGCTCCGGCGGCCGGAACAGCGGCCGGAAAGACGGAGCGCGTACAAATCGGGCCACGTCAATCGGTTGCCGAATACGCTGGTCCGGACGGCTCCTACGGGAGAGGCCAGCGATGATCATCGACGCTCATCAGCGCGTCCGGGAGGCGGGCCGTTCCCCCTCTGGTCTCTACCCGGGGACCCGGCCGGACTCCTGGACGCCCGGCAGCATTCGTCCCTTTGTAGATCGGGCGCTGGAGGTGTTCGGCGTGAACCGGCTCATGTACGGCGGTGATTGGCCGATCTCGGTGGCCGCCGGGGGGTACGACCGGGTGTTCCGAGGCTTGGGCGAGGTGCTGGCCGGGCTTTCGGAGGGCGAGCGGCAGGAGATCTACGCCGGGACGGCGGCCCGCTTCTACCGGATCGACCCGGAACGCCTGGAGACCAGCAAGATCAGCTAGAGCAGCGCAGGGCGATCCGGATGAACGAGTCCACCAGGGCTGAGGTGTGCCCGGTGGCCCGGGCGAGCAACACCTCGTCCGGCGGGGCGTCGGAGAGGGGAACGGTGACCACGTCGTCCCGCTGGTAGTAGCGGCCCATGGACTGGGGGATGAACAGCACCCCGGCGCCGGCCGCGACGTGCTCGAGCTTCTCCTCGACGCTCCGGATCCGGACGCTCCCAATCCGCGCGGGCGGGGTGATGCCCTGGGAACGGAGCAACAGTTCAGCGGCCAGGTCGGACACGGCGACGGATGACTTCCCGGCCAGGCGGTGATCCGCGGACATCACCGCGACCCGCGGCTCCTGATAGAGCGGCGTCAGGGTCAGCCCTTCGGGGACGACCGGAGGACGTACGTAGGCGACGTCCAATCGTCCTTCCAGGAGGGATTGTTCCTGTTCGTCCCACTCGATCCGCTGTAGCTCGACGTCGGTGTCCGGGTGGTCGGCCCGAAAGGCCCGAACCGTGGCGGTGATCACGATGCCGGGGCGAAAACCCACGCTCAGCAACTGGTCTCCCCGCGCCGCGACCGCCACCCGCCGACGCAGGGCCGCCGCGGACGTCAACAGTCCCGGGGTGTCGGCCAGTAACTGCCGGCCGGCCGCGGTCAGCGCGACCCGGTGACGGTCCCGCTCGAACAGAACCGCGCCCAGATCCTTTTCCAGGGCCACGATCTGCCGGCTGAGGGCGGGCTGGGCGATGTGCAGCCGCTCGGCGGCCCGGCCGAAGTTGAGCTCCTCGGCGACCGCGGCGAAGTAGCGCAGCTTGCGCAGGTCCACGTCCATGAGCCAACTCCCAGCGATCGGTGATGCCCTCATGGTCTCACCACTGCCGAAACAGGTCTTGGACGAGTCCCCGGCCCCGGGCTCAGAGTGGTGATCACATCGATGAAAGCGAAAGGTTGATCATGTCTTTGAACGGACAGCGGGTCGTCGTGCTCGGCGGGACCGCGGGGATCGGGCTGGCCACGGCCCAGGCGGCCGCGGCGGCGGGCGCCACCGTCATCGTCTCCTCCAGCAGCCGGGCCCGGGTGGATCAGGCTCTGGCCACCTTGCCCACCGGCACCGAGGGGTACCGTGTCGACCTGACCGACGAGAACGCGGTCGAGGCGCTGTTCACCGGCCTCGGTGAGATCGACCATGTGGTCTACACCGCCGGAGGTCCGCTGGTGCTGGGGGAGCTGGACTCACTCAGCTTCGAGGGCGTCCGCCGGGCCCTCGACGTGCGGGTCTGGGGCGCGTTGAGCGCGGCCAAACACGCCCGGGCGCACCTGCGGCCCGGCGGCTCGATCACCCTGACCACCGGATCGGCCGGACGTCGGCCCACCCCTGGCTGGGTGGTCGGGGCGAGCTCGTGCGGCGCCATCGAGTCGCTGACCCGCGCGCTCGCGGTCGAACTGGCCCCGATCCGGGTGAACGCGGTGATGCCGGGGATGGTCCGCACCGAATTGTGGACGCCGGTGGCCGGCCCGGACGCCCAGGCCCTGTACGAGAGCACGGGGAAGGGGCTTCTGGTGGGCCGGGTCGGCGAGCCCGAGGACATCGCGGCCGCCTATCTCTACCTGATGCAGAACGGGTTCAGCACCGGCGCGGTCCTCGAGCTCGACGGCGGGCACGTGCTCGCCTGAGTCACTCGTGCGGCAGTTGCCAGACCTGGTTGGGCGCGGTCCCGCAGTCCCACATCAGCACCGGGTCGTCGGCCGGCGGGTGGTCGGCCTGAGTGGTCAGGCAGCGCTGCGATTTCGGGTTCTGCAGGGTGGTGCCGTTGGCCTCGAAGTGCTGGGCGTCGGTGTCGTTGCAGTCCCAGAGCTGGACCGGACTGCCGTTCTGGACGTCTCCGCCGCCGAGGTCGAGGCACCGGTCCTGGTTCATCAGCGCGCCTTTGGCGGTGTAGATCCAGCGCTGCGAGATCGAGCCGTCGCACGGCTCGGTCACCGGCCGGTCGCCGTTGGTCAGCGTGGCCGGGACGGCCAGGCAGGTGCCACCGGGGCCGATCAGGTTGGGACCGGGATCGTTGGCCGGGGTTTCGTCGAAACCGTTGTCAGCCGGCGGTTCGGTGCTCTTGGGAGGTTCCGTGGTCGGGCTTGCCGGGTCGGTCGTCGGAGCAACGGACGCCGGTGGCGGGTCGGTCGTGGGGGCGGCGGCGGGGGCGGTGGTCGCCTGCGGGGTCGGTGCGGCGGCACTCGTCCCGGAGCCCGAGTTCCGGTTGGTGACCACGTACGTCCCTACGAGCGCGGCGACCAGCACGACCACCGCGACCGCGGCCACCGCCATCCACGGCCGGACCCGGGCCGGTGGCTGGTCGGCCGGGCCCTCCGAGAAGAACTGGGTGGCCGCCGGCGGGGGCAGGACGTGGGTCGAGGCCCGATGGGCCGCACGGGCCGCGGCGCGGGTGGCCGGCTGGGGCGGGGCCTGGGTCGAGGTTCCGGCCGCGGTCCGGGCCGAGGCGGTGACCGGGGTTGCCGGAGCCGCCGGGGCCTCGCTGAAGGAGGCCAGAATCCGCTGATAGGAGGGATTCTCGATCAGCGTGGTGCGCGGTCGGCAGTGCGCGATGATCTCGTCCGGGCTCGGCCGCCAGGCCGGATCGGCGCTGCTGCAGGCCCGGATCAGCGCGGCGAGATCGTCCGGCACCCCGGCCACGTCGACCTCGCCGCGGGAACTGCGCTCGCTGATCGTGAAGGCACTGCCCCGACCGTAGGGTGCCCGGCCGGTGGCGGCGATCGCGATGGTGGCGGCGAGGGCGAACACGTCCCCGGCCGGGCCGACCTCGTTACCCGCGAGCGCCTCCGGAGCCGTGTAGCCCGGTGTGCCGACGGTCATCCCGATCTGGGTGACGCCCGGTGACGCGGTGTCCCGGGCGATGCCGAAGTCGATCAGCTGCGGTCCGGTCACCGAAAGGATGATGTTGGCCGGCTTCAGGTCCCGGTGGCTGATTCCGTGTCCGTGGATGTCCACCAGGGCCTCGGCCAGCGCCGCGAACAGTCCCCGGCAGACCTCCGGGTCCAGCGCGCCCCACTGGCGGATGGCCGCGGCCAGCGTGGGGCCGGGCACGTACTCCGTGGCCAGCCAGTACGGAGGCACGCTGACCTCCTGGTCGATCAGCGCCGCGGTGAACGGGTTGCGGACCGTGCGGAGGGTCTGCACCTCGCGCTGGAACCGGACCAGGGCCTCGGGGTGATCCTGGAACTGCGCGCTGATCACCTTGACCGCGGCGGGCCGGCCCCCGGGCGTACGCCCCAGGTAGACCCGCCCCATCCCGCCCTGCCCGAGCCGGCCGACGAGCTGGTAACGGCCGATGGACGGGGGATCGGAGGGTTCCAACGGAAACACGAGCGGGCCCTTCACGGTGCACGGATGAGCGGGTATTGACCCGGATATCCTGGCGTGTCCGGATCGGGCGTCCTCACCGGGGTGCGCGGGCCCGGCGCACCAGCTCCCCGGTCAGCGCCCGCACGGCCGGGGAGGGGTCCCCGCGCCGGCTCACCACGTGGATGGTCCGGGCCAGCTGGGCCGGCTCGGCGACCTCCAGCCGGACCGTCCCGGGCCGGGCGGCGACGGCCGAGCGCGGCATCAGCGCGATCCCGAGACCGCCCGCGACCAGGTCCAGCACAACGCCGTAGCTGTCCGCGCGGGAGGTGATCCGCGGTTCGAAACCGGCCGAGCGACCGGCCATCTCGGTCACCGCCTGGAACCCCTCACCGCTGCGCCCGGAGATCCAGTCCGCGTCGGCGAAGTCCGGCAGCCGGACCGGCCCGGCGGGGACGTCCAGGGTGCTCGGCACGACCAGCACCAGCGGATCGGTGAGGAGCGGGGTCTGGCTCAGCCCGCGGGTGTCCGGCGCCGGGAAGCCCGGGTACTGATGGACGACGGCCAGGTCGATCCCGGCGGCCTGGACCGCGGGAACCGCCTGCTCCGGTTCGAGTTCGGTGAACGTCAGTTCCAGTCCGGGGTGGCGGCGCTTCAGGGTGGCCATCGCCGGGGCGACCAGACGACGGGAGGCGGTGGCGAAGGAGGCGATCCGGATCCGCCCGCCGGTTCCCGAACCCGCCGCGGCCACGGCTCGCGCCGCGCTGTCCAGGCCGGCGATGATCGGCCGCGCGTGCTCGACCAGGAGCTGCCCGGCGCTGCTCAGCCGCACGCTGCGGGCGGAGCGCTCCAGCAGCTGGGCCCCGGCCTCCCGCTCCAGCACGGACAGTTGCTGCGAGGCCGCGGCGGCGCTGCCCCCCAGCGCGGCCGCCGCGCCGGCGATCGAGCCGGTGTCGGCGACGGCCACCAGCAGGCGCAGGCGAGACGAGTCGAGCATCCGAGAATCTTATGCTCAGCATTGCGAGCAGCACTTTCGCCACGGGTGCCGGAGCCCGCATGATCGGTCGCGTGACCTTGCATGACACCGCCGAGCGCGGATTCGCCAGCGACAACTACTCCGGCATCCACCCCGAGATCCTGGCCGCGATCGTCGAGGCCAACGGCGGCCATCAGGTCAGCTACGGCGGTGACGTCTACACCGAGCGCCTGGACGAGGTGTTCCGGGACCACTTCGGAGCCCAGGCCCGGGCCTACCCGGTGCTGAACGGCACCGGCGCCAACGTCGTGGCGCTGCAGGCCGTCACCGACCGGTGGGCCTCGGTGATCTGCGCCGAGACCGCCCACGTCCACGTGGACGAGGGCGGTGCCCCGGAGAAGATGGCCGGGATCAAGCTGCTCCCGGTCCCGACCGAACACGGCAAGCTGACCGTGGAAGCCATCCGCAGCCAGGTCTGGGGTCTCGACGACCAGCACCGGGCCCAGCCGCAGGCGGTCTCCTTCGCCCAGTCGACCGAGCTGGGCACGGTTTATACGCCGGAGGAGATCGCGCGGATCACCGGATTCGCCCACGAACAGGGCCTGAAGGTGCACGTGGACGGCTCCCGGCTGGCGAATGCTGCTGCCCACCTGGGTGTCTCGTTACGGGAGCTGACCACGGACGTCGGGGTGGACGTCCTTTCGTTCGGGGGTACCAAGAACGGCATGCTGCTGGGCGAGGCCGTGGTGGTGCTCAATCCCGAACTGGACCGAGGGCTCGACCGGCTCCGCAAGACCTCGATGCAACTGGCGTCCAAACTTCGGTTCGTGTCTGCGCAGTTCCTTGCCCTGCTGGAGGGAGACCTCTGGTTGCGCAACGCCTCCCACTCCAACGCCATGGCCGCTGTGCTCCGCGAAGGCCTGGAGGGCGTCCCGATCAGCCATCCGGTGCAGGCCAACGCGGTGTTCGTGGAACTTCCCGCAACGGTCCGGGCCGAGCTGCATGAGCAGTTCCACTTCTACGACTGGGACGTTGCGCGCGGCCAGGTCCGGTGGATGGCCTCGTTCGACACCACTCCGGACGACATTCAGCGCCTGGTCAAGGCCACCCGGGCGGCCCTGGCCACTTCCTCGGCTTCCTCGGCTTCCTCGGCGGAGTGAGGGAACTCGCCGGGCCGATGCCCTGGCCGGGGTCGTCACCCCGGCCAGAACGGCATCAGATCTGGCTGGCACCGCCGTCGATGTAGATCTCCGAACCGGTCATGTAGCGGCTGTGCTCACCGGCCAGGAACAGCACGGTGTCGGCGATCTCCTCGGGCTGACCCAGCCGGGCCATCGGGACGCCGGAGGCGAGCCCGGCCAGCAGGGCGTCCGCCCCGGCGGCGTCGGCGGCCAGGCCCCGCAGGCCGGGGGTGCCGATCGGCCCGGGGGCGATGCTGTTCACCCGGATGTTCCGGCTCACCAGCTCGGCCGCCCAGGAGCGGGTGAACGAGCGCAGCGCGGCCTTGCTGGCGGCGTAGACGCTGAACGAGGCCGCACCCTTCACGTCGATGTTGGAGCCGGTGATGATCACCGAGGCGCCGTGGTTGAGCAGCGGAAGGGCCTTCTGCACGGTGAAGACGGTGCCGCCGACATTGGTGTTGAACGTCGTGGCGTAGTGCTCCCAGGTGATGTCCTCCAGCGCGGAGAACTCCCCGCCGCCGGCGTTCGCGAACAGCACGTCGAGGCCCTTGCCGTGGTCCCGGATCGCCTCGACCACGCGGTCGAGCGCCTCCAGGTCGGCCACGTCGGCCACGATCCCGGTGGCCCGCGCGCCGATCTCGGCGACCGCCAGGCCCAGCGTCTCCTTGCGACGGCCGGTGATGAACACCTCGGCCCCCTCGGCGGCCAGGAGCTTGGCGGTGGCCAGGCCGATCCCCGCGGTCGCGCCGGTGACCAGGGCCGTCTTGTTGTCCAGCTGTCCCATCGTCCTGCTCCTTGGCTTCGCTATTTCTGTACCGCTCGGTACGGATATCCAGAACCATAGCCCCTGATCTTTTATTTCTGTACCGATCGGTTAAGATGTGAGCATGACCACGCCGACCACCCCGGCTCCCGAGCGGGGCCGTCCCCGCGGCTTCGACGCGGACGTCGCGCTGGACCGCGCCATCGAGGTGTTCTGGCAGCACGGGTACGACGGCACCTCGCTCAGCGACCTGACCGCGGCCATGGGCATCAACCGGCCGAGCCTCTACGCGGCCTTCGGCAACAAGGACGAGCTGTTCCGACGGGCGGTCGCCCGCTACGCCGAGATCGACATGGCCTACGCCCGCGAGGCCCTCGAGCAGCCGACCGCCTACCAGGTGATCGAGCGCTTCCTGCGCTCCAACGCGGAGGCTCTCACCCGCCCGGACCGGCCCGCCGGCTGTCTTTCCATCCAGGGCGGGCTGGCCGGGTCGAGCGGCAACGAGCAGATCTCCCGGTTCCTGGCCCAGAGCCGCCGCGGGGGTGAGGAAGCCCTGGCCGCCCGCCTGGCCCGGGCGCTCGAAGCGGGCGATCTGCCGGTGGGCACCGATCCGGTCGCGCTCGCCCGCTACGTCATGACGGTCAGCGAGGGCAACGCCGTCCACGCCGCCGCCGGTGTCCCGCGCGATCAGCTGAACGCGACGATCGACTTCGCGCTCCGGGCGGTCCCCGGCGGGTGAGGCTCTCTGGTGCGGCCCTCAGTAGTCCCGGGACCGCACCGTGAGCCAGGCGGCGATCAGCAGCACGGCCGCGTACCCCAGCGCGAAGGTGACTGCGTGGACGTCCAGCGTCAGGGCATCCCGGGCCACCGCGAAAGGCAGGTTGCCGGACCAGTGCTCGAGGTCGTCCGAGTACTCGGCCCCGGCGATCCGGGCCAGCGGCTCGAGCAGGAGCACCTCCAGCAGGACCAGGCCCACCGGGATCGCGGCCGAACCGGTCAGCCAGCCCAGGGCCGCGCCGCACCAGGAGAACAGGATCAGCGCGATCAGCTGCGGTACCAGCGCGCCGGGGATCGCGCCGAGCTGCAGGGAACGGCCCAGCGCGGTGCTCAGGGTGGCACACAGCGTGGCCTGGACCAGGCCGACCGCGATGGCCAGGCCGGTCAGCACGGCCAGGCGGGCGGCCATCAGCCGGCTCCGGCGTGGTTGCGCGACCAGGAGCACGGTGGCCAGTTGGTGCTGGAGATCCTCGGAAACCGCCACCACGCCGAGAAAGATCAGCGGCAGGCCGACGAAGGGCAACAGCGAAATTGAGGACGCACCGGTCAGGACGGCGCGGGTGTCCTCGGCGGAGAGGGTGGTCCCGCGGGGTGGGGTGAGCACGACGAACGTGGCGGCGATCAGTCCGAACGCGATCGCGGCCAGGGCCAGTAGCCACACCGGCGTCAGCGTGCGGATCCGCTGGGTCTCCATCTTCAGGGTGTCGCTCACGCCTTCACCCCGAAGTCCGTGCTGTCCCCGGTGGCCTCGAGGAACGCGTCCTCCAGCGAGGTCGATCGGGCGGTCAGCTCGTGCAGCGTAATGCCGTGCTGCGCGGCCAGATCCCCGATCTTGTCGGTGGTCACGTCGCCGGCGATCAGCAGGCCGTCCGGCCCTTCGGCCGAGACCGCGCCGAAGTCGTTCAGTTCCAGGCAGGCGGCCAGGCGTTCGGCCTCGGGGGAGCGGACCAGCACCTGTCGCCGGGCGAACCGCCCCAGGAAGTCGGTGAGCCGGCCCTGGGTGATGATCTGGCCGCGCCCCAGCACGATCACCTCGTCGGCGGTCTGGGCCATCTCCGCGAGCTGGTGCGACGACAGCAGAACGGTGCGCCCCTCGTCCGTAAGCCCGGCGAGGAAGTCCCGCAGCCACCGAATGCCCTGCGGATCAAGCCCGTTGGCGGGCTCGTCGAGGATCAGGTACTCCGGGTCGCCGACCAACGCGGTGGCCAGGGCCATCCGCTGCTGCATGCCCAGGGAGAACTCGCCGCTCGGCCTCAAGGCCACGGCTGCGAGCCCGACCTGCTCCAGCACCTCGTCGGCCCTTCGCGGTGGCATGCCGCAGGCCGCCGTGAACATCCGCACGTGGTTGCGGGCGCTGCGGCGAGGATTGTGGGCGGAAGGCTCGAGCATCGCGCCGACGGTGCACAGCGGCCGGTGCAACTGGTCGATCCGCCGGCCACCGAAGGTCGTCACCCCACCGCCCCGGCACAGCTGCAGCATCAGGCGCATGGTGGTGGTCTTGCCGGCGCCGTTCGGTCCGAGGAAACCGGTCACGGTGCCGGGCCGGACGTCGAAGGAGAGGTCGCGCACGGCGGGGTTCCCGTCGAACGCCTTGTCCAGGTGACGGGCGCTGATGCTCAGGGCGCTGCTCCTTCGGAAAGCGGTCCGGGGGCGAATCGTACCGATTTTGTGGACCAGGAGAAACGCGTCGGCCGGCCGGTGGGGCGGCTGGAATGGGCAGTGGCCCACGGAAAACCAGGCGCGCGGGGCAATTGGTGCACAGTACGGTTCCGGTATGCCCTTTACGACCGAGCGCCTGGTCCTGCGGGACGTCACCGCGGACGATGTCGAGGCGATCCACGCCTATGCCAGTGATCCCGAGGTCTGCCGGTTCATGGTGTGGGGTCCGAACACCGTCGACGACACGCAGGCGTTCGTCAAGGAACAGCTCGAGGTGCTCGCGGCGGACGAGGGCAAGGTCGTCAACAAGCTGGTGGTGGACGCGTCCGGGCTGGTGATCGGGGGTGCCGAGTTCCGGGTGCTGAGTGCTGAGCACCGGCGGGGCGAGTTCGGCCACGTGTACCGGCGCGACCGCTGGGGTCAGGGATATGCCACCGAAGTGGCGCGGGCCATGGTCGCTTTCGGCTTCGATGAGCTCGGGCTGGAGCGGATCAGCGCGACCTGCGACCCGGAGAACAAGGCCTCCGCCCGAGTGCTGGAGAAGGCCGGTCTCCGGCTGGAAGGTCATATGCGGCACCACCTGTGGGTCCGGGGGCAGTGGCGGGACTCGCTGCTGTACGCCGTGCTTTCCGGGGATCAAAAGGCCTAGACGGCTTTCAGGGGTGGCGGCGCGGTCGAGGACTCGATGATCGAGAAGCCCCGGCCGCGTAGTCGCCGCCGCTCGTCGGACAGCGAGGTGAGCAGTCGGTCGCCGGTGCCGCGGGAGTGCGCGACGGCCAGCTGAACCGCGGCGTCGGCGTCGCCGCCGGCGACCGCGCCGACGATGGCCAGGTGCTCGTCGCGAGCCTGGGCCCGGGACTCGGGGGTGCGGACCTCGAGCCACCGGGTGCGGCTGAGCCGGGTCAGCACGTCGCGCATGCCGTCGGCCAGGAACGGGTTGCGGGACAGCCGGGCCAGGGCCACGTGGAAGTCGCTGCCGTCGCGCAGGCCGGTCTCCTCGTCGTCGGTGTCGCGGTGCGCCTCGGCGAGATCCCGGAGCGCAGCGAGCTCTTCGGGTTCGGCCCGGGCCACGGCCAGGCGCACCGCCGCGGCTTCCAGCGCCTCCCGGTACTCCATCACCGCGCGCACCTCGGCCAGGTCGATCGGGGAGACCTGCCAGCCCCGGCCGGACCGCTGGGTGAGGCCCTCGTTGGCCAGCCGCATCAGCGCCGCGCGGATCGGGGTGCGGGAAGCGTTGAGCATCGATTCCAGACCGCGCTCGCTCAGCCCCTCACCAGGCATCAGTTCCAGGGCCAGGATCGCCGATCGGAGCACGGTGTAGGGGGTCGGTTCGGCCGGGGGTGGCATTGCGAACTCCTCTGGTATACCAATTGGGTACACCGAAACGGTACCGCACAATCTGGAGTTCCCGTGATCACCACGCCCGCGCCCATCGAGACCGTGCCTCGCGCTGCCTGGCGCATGCTCGGTCTCGGGGTGGCTGCGCAGGCCGCGGGCACGCTCCTGGTCAGCACTCCCGCCTACCTGATCCCGCTGCTGCACGTCGAGCGCGGCCTGCCGTTGGCCGAGGCGGGGCTGCTGGCGGCGGCCCCGACCTTCGGGCTGGTGCTCACCCTGGTGCTCTGGGGTGCCCTGGCCGACCGGGTCGGTGAGCGCTGGGTGATCGCCGGCGGCCTGGCCCTGGCCGCGGTGTTCGCCCTGGCCGCGGCCACCCAGCAGGGCATCTGGCCGATGGCGGCGCTGCTGGTGCTGGGTGGGGCGGCCACCGGCAGCACGAACTCCTCCAGCGGCAAGATCGTCGCGGGCTGGTTCCCGCGCTCGCGCCGCGGTCTGGCGATGGGCATCCGGCAGATGTCGCAGCCGCTCGGGGTGGCGGTGGCCGCGCTGACGGTGCCGCCGCTGGCCGACCGGTACGGCCCCTGGGCGCCGCTGACCCTGGCCGGGGCGCTGCTGGCCGTCCTTTCCGTGGTCTGTGCCTTCGGCATCGCCAATGCACCGAACCCGGCTCGCACCGGCGCCTTCTCGGCCGAACAGCAACAGGCTCTGCGGGCCAACCCGTACCGCGAGGACCATTTCCTGGCCCGGATCCACCTGGTGTCGATCCTGCTCGTCGTGCCCCAGTTCACCCTGTCCACGTTCGGCCTGGTCTGGCTGACCAGCGGACAGGGAGCGCGGGGCTGGAACGCCACGGTGGCCGGGATCGTGATCGCGGTGGCGCAGTTCGCCGGAGCGCTCGGCCGGATCGCGGTGGGCTCGGCCAGCGACCGGGTGGGCAGCCGGGTCCGGGTGCTGCGCTGGGTCGCGGTCAGCGCGGTGGTGGTGATGCTGGCCCTGGCCGCCAGCAGTCTCCTGGACTCGGCCATCGTCTCCGGGGTCGTGCTGGTCGTAGCCACCACGGTGAGCGTCGCGGACAACGGGCTGGCCTTCACCTCGGTCGCCGAGGCGGCCGGTCCGGGCTGGTCCGGCCGCGCGCTCGGGATCCAGAACACCGGCCAGTTCGTCGCCGCCTCGGTGGTCGGCCCGGGGGTCGGCGCCCTGATCGCGGTGGTGGGCTACCCGGTGGCGTTCGCCCTGGTGGCGATCACCCCGTTGCTGTCGGTCCCGGTAGTGCCGGAGGGAGATCACCACCGGATCGGCTGACGCGATTCTTCAATTCCCGGCCGGCCCGGTTCGCTAGCGTCGCCGCCATGGCCGACATCACCGAGATCACCGCCCAGTTCGAGGTCACCCGCTGGGAGCCGGAGGACTACCGGAAGCCCGGCGAAGGGGGACCGGGCCCGGCGATGAGCCAGGTTCTGGTCGAGAAGACCTTCACCGGAGCGGTTTCCGGCATCAGCGAGGCCCGGCTGCTGACCGCCGGATCGGAGACCGGTCAGGGGTACGTCGCCTCCGAGCGGTTCGAGGGGACGATCGACGGGCGCTCCGGCACGCTGATCTATCAGCACGGCGGCCTCATGGAGGGAAAAGACGGGACCACCTTTGGCACCATCGTGCCCGGCTGCGGCACGGGAGACCTGGCCGGTCTGCGCGGCACGATCAGCTTCTGGCACGACGAGAAGGGCGCCACCGTAACTCTGCGCCTGACCTGAATGACTGGGTGCAACGCACTCGGGGGTTCCGGCGTCCTCATCGGGAGCGGTGTCCCCGGCCCGGAGACGCCGGAGCCCGATGAGGGTGGGTGGGTTTGGGCAGCCAGGGGAAACGACGGAGGAAGTGGCGCCGATCGAAAGGTAAGGCGGGCGAGCGTCGGACGCCGCGTCTGCGGGTGGTCCCGCACGAGCTGGAAGTGGGCTCGTGGGAAGGTTCCCCGGTCCTGCCGATCGCCCGGGCGAAACCGGCCGAACGGGATGAGCGGCCGGAACGGGCCGGCCGGGTCGTGCAGCTGGAACCGGCTCGTAAGCGGATGCAGGCGGCCGCCCGGAAGGCGGGGCGCACCGACCGGTGGCAGTCACGGCGGAGCTGGGTCCGGGTGGCGGCGGCCAAGGCCGCGCTGGTCACCCTGGTCGGGTCGGCCGCGATCGGAGCGGTGGGCGGCCTGACCACTGAATTCGTGGGGCTGGCGGTGAACCGCGACCACGCCGTCCGGGAAGCTGAGCAGTTCAGCGCGGGCCGGCCTGCGCAGGCCACCGACGCGCAGGCCTCCGTGGGGCGCCACCACGACGACAACGGATGGTCCTGGGCCATCGACCGGGTGCGGGTCTCGCTGCCCGGCGATCCGGCCTGGATCGAGACCGAGAACATCCAGGGCTACGACCACCGGATCGACAGCGAGGACCCGCCCTACCGAGACTGGCAGGACCCGGAGCCGCTGCATCACTACGCGGCGCCGACCGCGGTGCACGTGCTCTCCGGACCGCACGGCCCGCGGGTGATGACCGACGAGGACATCCACTACTGGCTCACCACGCCCTGGCCGCACTTCTGGCATCAGGCCCGGTTCTACGGCTGGTTCGGGATCGGCTGGGGCGCCGCGGTGGCGGCCGGCTTCGTGATCCAGGAGGAGGGGCAGCGGCGGCGGTCCCGGGAGCACTAATTTGGGACGCGTGCTGGTACGACGCGCGTATCTGGAGAGCGCCGATCTCGACCTCGAGCAGTGGCCCTACACGATCCCGGCGGTCACCGACCTGGCCGAGCAGGGGCTGGGGTTCACCCGGCCGATCACGTTCCTGGTCGGGGAGAACGGCTCCGGCAAGTCGACCGTGGTCGAGGCGCTGGCCGAGGCCTACGGCCTGGACCCCTACGGCGGCAAGGCGGGGACCAAGTACGCCACCTCGCGGGGGAAGTCGGTGCTCGGCGAGGCGTTACGGCTGAAGACCTCGTTGGCCGGCCAGAACATGATGAAGGGCCCCCGCAAGTCCCGGCGCGGCTTCTTCCTCCGGGCGGAGACCGCCATGGGCCTGCTCGCCGCCCTCAGCGACAAGCCCGGCTACTGGTCCGGCAACACCGACGAGATGAGCCACGGCGAGGGCTTTCTCACCGCGTTCGACGCGATGCTGGCCCGGCCCGGTTTCTACGTCCTGGACGAGCCGGAGTCCGCGCTGTCGTTCAGTTCCTCCTTGCGGCTGGTCGAAAGGCTGCACCGGCTCGGCCGTTCCGGTGCTCAGGTGGTCTGCGCCACGCACTCCCCGGTCCTCGCCGCCACGCCGGGGGCGACGATCCTGGAGTTCGGGGCGAACGGGATCAGCGAGGTGGCCTGGGAGGACCTGCTGATCGTGGAGCACTGGCGGCGCTATCTGAACGACCCGCAGTCCGTGCTGCGGCACCTGCTCGACTGAGCCGTTCAGGCCAGGTCGAGCTCGTCCTCCCGCAGGTCGATCGGGGTGCTCTCCGGGCGGTAGGCGCTCATCCACTCGCGCAGCAGTTCGACCCGGGACCGGTTGGCGTCGTCGCCGAGCACGATCGGCGGGTCGTTGTAGGCCACCGCGTCGGACGAACGGCGCAGCTTCACGTAGAGGTTGGAGGCCTCGATCGCGTAGCGCTCCATGTCGTCCTGCAGGGCGCCGATCACCGTGATGTTGCGGTCCCGGCCGATCCGCTCGAACAGCGCCACCGCCTCCCGGCGGTGCTGCTTGCCGAGGTTGCGGCCGAGTTCGTCGAGAATCAGCAGCAACGGACGATCGTTGCCGCCGGCCAGCGCGGCGGCACAGACCAGCTTGACCGCCTTCTCGTCCATCATCGCGGTGTTGGCCCGCAGGTTGTAGCTGGACATCCGCTGGTTCTCGGCCCGGCGCCAGCGCGGGGTCAGGCTCCAGCGCCAGGGCTTGTCCGGCTCGGTCGGCGGCTCCGGCTCCGGGTAGTCCAGCCCGGCGCCGTAGCCGCCGTACTCCCGGTCGAGCCGGTCGAACTCGTCGGCCACCAGCTTCAGCTTGGCCTTGATGCCCTGGGCGAGCACCGAGCGGTGGGCCCGGGTGGTCTGCTCGGACTCGGTCAGCCCGGCCACCGCGGCCTCCAGGTCGGCCCGGCGCTGGGCCCGCTGCTGGTCGATCATCGCCTGGTCGTGGGCGTCCTGCTGGGCGGTCACGTCGAGGTGGGTGCGCAGGGCCCGGATCAGGTCCGGCACCAGGGCGACCCGGTTCTCCACCGGGCTGCGCGACCACTTCTGCTCGACCAGCAGGGCGCGCAGCTCGGCGGGCAGCTCCTGGGCCGGGGTGTTGTCCGGGAAGCAGCGCCGGACCACGTCCTCCAGCTGGTACACGACCTGGGCGTTCCAGTCCGCGGTGCTGCGCTTCTGGTCGTCCTCGGGCAGGGCCAGCAGGTGCGTCTCGGCCGAGCCGGAGGTGGCGCCCCAGGCGACCGCGCGGGCGTCCACGTCGACGGCCTGCAGTTCGGCCTCGATCTTGTCGGCGATCTCCTCGGCCTGCCGGACCTCGGCCTGGCAGCGGGTGACCTCCCCGCGCAGCGTGCTGATCTTGTCCTGCCGGGTCTGCCGGTCGACGGCGGCCCGGGTGTGCGCGGCCTCCGCGTCCTCCAGCGGCCCGATCAGCTCCTCCAGGTTCTCCTGCAGCTCCCCGGCCTGCTCGCGCAGCCGCTCGATCTCCACCTCCGCGTCCTCGACCTGCTGGGCGGCCTTGGCCCCCTCCAGCCGGGAGGAGGCGGTGACCAGCCGGGCGCGGGCCTTCTCCAGCGCGGTGCCGAGGTCCTCGAGCTGTTCGGTGGCGGCCGTGTGCCGGTCGCGGGCGGCCCGCACCCGGGCGTCCCGTCCGGTCAGGGGACGCTCGAACCCGGCCACGACGATCACCCCGGCTCCGTCGTCCACCTGCTGGTCCAGGGAACCGGCGCGCGCGGCCAGGGCCTTGAGGAAGGAGCCGAGGCCGAACTCCTCGGTCGTGCTGTGCGGAAGCCCGTCACCCGGTTGCCCGTCGGCCAGGACGATCATCGAGCCCGGCTCGCCGTCCAAAGCCTCGCGAGCGGCGTCCGCATGCTCTGCGGGGACGGCCACCGCGTGCCGGTAGGGAACCAGCCGAGGCTCCCAGAGCGTCCTCTGCTCCTCCGCGAGATCCAGCACGTCCACCACGCTGGCGGCCGGAATCCCGGCCTTCTGCAGCAGTTTCAGCTGCTGGGCGGCCACGTCGTCACCGGCTTCGGCCGCCTTCACCTGCTTCGCCGCCGCCTCGGCGGCATCCTCCGCGCCACCCCGGCGGGAGATCACCGCCTCGAGACTTTCCTGGGCCGAGGCGACTTCGGCCCGGGCCTGCACGACATCCCGCCCGTCGGCCGCGCGCGCCGCCTCTTTCAGGTCGCGCAGCTTCGTGCCGAGTTCCTCGACCTGGCGCAGGTTCATCCGGGTCTGGGTGTCGGCGTTGCTCCGGCGCTCGCGCAGTTCGTTGCGCAGCCGCTCGGTCTGCCGGAAGGTCTCCTGCAGGCCGTCGTCATCGCCGAGTTCCTCCATCCGGGCCTCGTTCTCGGCGAGCCGGCCGCGCGCCTCGGCCTGCCCTTCGCGCACATCGGCGAGGTTGCGGCGCAGATCGGCGAGGCGCTCCAGGCCGTCCACCACGTGCCGGGCGCAGCGCGAGTGCCACGATTCCCGGGCCTGCCCGAGAACCTCCCGGGCCACGTCGCGACGCTTGATCCCGGCCTCGACGCCCTCCATCTCGCGCTGCCAGGTGGCCAGATCCTGCTCGGCCTCGACCACGTCGACCCGTCGGGCATGCTCGCTCGAGCGCAGCGCCTGCTCCTGCTCCAGCTCCCGGTCCAGCCCGGTGAGGGTGGCCACCGCGTCGAACATCCGCCAGGGGGAGAGCTCGTTCAGCGGCTGGGCCAGCAGGTTCGCCGCCGGGGAGGCCCGGACCGAGGTGGAGAGGAACGAAACGCAGCGCACCTGGCCGCCGTACAGCACCCGGGCCAGGCGACCGGCGTGAAAGTCGTCCCGGCCGTTGGAGTGCGGCAACAGGTTCCACAGGTTCTGCACCCCGGCGGCGCGCTCGGCGTCGTTCGAGCCGTAGGGGACGTGCAGGCCCTTCTTCCAGCGCAGGCTCAGGTAGGGCGATTTCCGGTTGATCCGCAGCCACACGGTCAGCGCCCCGGCCTCGAGGTCTTCCACCGTCTGCGCGGCCGGATCGGCGAAAACCCCGATGATGAAACCGTGGTCGGCATTCGCCCAGCGCGCTTCCTGGGCGGCCAGTTCCGCGGTGAACAGCAGCTCGGCCGCACCCGGGGCACCACCGGCCAGGCGCCACTGCTCGTCCGCGTGCAGCAGGCTGAGAGCGGCGATGAAGGACGATTTCCCGGCCCCGTTGGAGTCTTTCGGGCCCTGCCCGGCCACCGTGATCAGGCCGCCGTTGGTCAGCGGCACCGGGTGCGCGGAGAGCCGGGAGATGTCCACCATCTGCACCCCGACCAGCACCCGGGGCCCGACGATGTCGTGCGGGTCGCTCCGGTCGACGGCGATCATCGGGGGCGTGCTCACAAGGTCTCCTGGGCTGGTTCGGTGGTCATTCGGCGGTCAGCCGGGCGGGTTCTTCGGAGGGCCGGGCCCGGCGCGCGCGGATCGCGGCGGCCAGCGGGGTGTCGGCCCCGGCGGCCAGGATCAGTTCCTCCTGCAGCCGGCGGCGGGCGGCCGGGGTGAGCCGGGCCAGCTGCGGGCCGGGCAGGTAGGACGCGCCGGCGTTGCTGGAACTGCTCGAACGACTTTGCGCCGGGCGCCGGTCGGGGGCGAACTGCACCAGGCCGGAGGCCCGCAGCCGGGCCAGGGCGGCGCGGACGGCGGTGCGCGGCAGCCGGGAGTAGCGGTTCAGTTCCTCGCCGGTGGTCGGCACGCTGGAGATCCAGGTGTCCAGCTCGATCAGCCCCTGGCTGCGCGGGATCGCCACCGAGTGGATCAGGATCAGCACGAACACCGCCCGGTCGACCAGCGGCAGCGCCTCGAGCACCTCCTCACTGAGCTCGCGGGCGATGTCGTCGCGGTAGCCGGAGGTCCAGGTGTGCGGGCCGACCTTCACCAGGGTCCGGCCGAGGGGGTGGAGCATCTGCTGTACGGCCCGGCGCAGGGTGGCGTCGCGCAGGGCCAGCAGCTGCGACTCGTGCAGGGGCTGCCAGCTGTGCTCGAGCGCGGCGTAGGCGGCCATCACCTCGTCCCGGTGCCGCTCGGACAGGTCCGCCACCGCGGCGGTGAACGCCGGGTGCATCTCGGTCACGCGTCCGGCTCCTCTTCTGCCTCAAGGGTTTCCGGGGTGGGGGCCGGAAGGGTGCGGTAGAGCTCGCGCAGCACCGTCAGGTCGGCGTTCTCCCAGGTACCGCAGCGCGGGCCCAGACGCACCACTCGCTGGTCCTCGTCCCAGATCACCCAAGCCCCGCTGTGCAGCCGGCGGATCGCTCCGGTCGCGGCCCGGTGCACCACCGTCTCGTCGCGGTCGCCGAAGGTGCGGTAGACCGACATCACGGTGTCCCAGTCCGCGTCCTGCCCGGGCCAGATGGCCGCTTCCGGGTCGGTCCAGCAGCACCGGACGACCGCGGCCAGCATTCGTGCGGTGGTGTTGGGCTGCTCCACCGTGGGCCCGTTGAGCCCGAGCTCGTCGAGCATCCAGGGTCCGGCGGTACCCGGGTGGGCGGGCAGCAGCCAGACCTCCGAGGCGTCCGGCTCCAGCAGCCGCAGGAAGCCGTCCGGGGCCGGGGTGCCGCTCTGGTGCCGGGCCGGGCCCAGCGCCCGGGCCCGGGCCCACCACAGGGCGGTGTCCGCGCTGTTCATCCGGCGTCCCCCGGCCTCGGGGAGCGTCCGAACATCCCGCCGGAGACCCAGGCGACCGGCCCCTCGGGATCCACCCGGAAGCCGTCGGACCAGGTCAGCTCGGCGTCGACCTCGGGGGAGTGGTGGGCGGCGACCAGCAGCGAGAGGATCCGCCGCCCCTCCATCCAGTCGTCCGCGTCCTCCAGCAACTGCGAGACGCCCACGC
Organism: Kineosporia aurantiaca JCM 3230; assembly: GCA_000719025.1. Classification (GTDB taxonomy): domain Bacteria; phylum Actinomycetota; class Actinomycetes; order Actinomycetales; family Kineosporiaceae; genus Kineosporia; species Kineosporia aurantiaca. Next base: position 664,312 of record JODP01000002.1, on the reverse strand, counting down.
GCGTCCCCTTGTTCAGCACCCGATCGGTGAACTCGAGCAGGTCGCCGTCGCCGGACACCGGCCGGTCGGCCGGTGCCTCGGTGTCTCCGGTGGGACGCGGCGGAGGCATCCGCAGCGGCCCCGAAGAGGACGCGTTCTCCACCGCCAGGGCCATCGCCTGCGGCGAGAACCAGGGCGCCACCGCGTCGAACACCTGCCCCTGCAGCACCCCGGCCAGCGCCTCCGCGTCGGCCGTGCGGGCGAAGCTGCGCCAGGTCTCGACCGGCAGCAGGCCCAGCGCCCGGGTGGAGCCGGCCTGCTCGATCAGCCGGGCCGCGGCCGACTCGCTGGCGTCCGCGTAGGCGGCCAGCGCGGTGCGCAGCTGGGCGCACTCCCGGTCCAGCTCCGGCCAGCGGTACAGGGCCTGGGCGTGCACCTCCTCGGCCTGGCCGATCAGCGCCCGGTTGCCCCAGAGCAGCTCGGCGTGTTCACGCAGCTCCTCGACCGGGCTGGTGGTGGTCAGGCTGGAGAGCTGGTTGGCCATCAGCCGGAACACCCGGGAGAGCCGGTTCACCGAGCCCCGGCCGTCCTCCACCCCGGCGCTCGGGGCCCGGATGCTCAGGCCCTCGAGCGCCAGCAGCTGGTGCAGCTCGCCCTGGCCGCCCGCCGCGGCCAGGCGGCGCAGGAACAGCAGCATCACGTAGGGCGCGAAGGCGGCCCGGTGGAACCGCTCGCCCGGGTGGTCGACGACCCGGGAGATGGCGCCGTAGCCGCGCAGCACCTCGAACCGGCGGGCGACCGTGGCCGGGTCGTACCGGCGGGCCGCGGCGACCGCGCCCTCCAGGGTCAGGCCCTCGTTCCCGGCGTCGGCGAAGGCGGCCATGATCGCCTCGTCCACGTCCAGCAGCTCGACGTCGGCGATCATCGCGCCGTGCTCGCGGGCCAGGACGGCGAAGACCTGACGGTAGATCCGCAGGACGCCCGCCTCGGGGGCGAGGTCCTCCAGGGAGAGCGTGGTGGGGCCGTCGGTCACTTGGAGACCTTAAGGCAGACCGGGGGCAGAGCCTCAAATGCGGCCGATGCGGGGCCCGCAGCAGTGGGCGACCAGGGTCGCCCGGGCCCGGTGGTGCGGAGTAACGGACCTGATCACCGGACGCCGGGGGTCGCGGTCCGGTGTCCGGTGATCAGACCGGTCTATGGGTGATCAGGCGTCTTTGCCCAGGTCAGCCGATGGTCGGGCGGCGCTTGCGGCGCCATCCGGTGCGGGGGAAGTCGCAGTCCGCGGCGGAGTGGACCTGCAGGAAGCGGGCGTTGTCGGTGTGGAGGCGGCACTCCACGTCGGGGTTGGGCACGACCAGTCCGCACGCCGCCTTGGCGCACGGGCAACTGGCCTCCCGGAACGGGAACATCCCGGGCAAGGACAGGCCGACGTGCCAGACCTGCTCGGTGGACCGGGTGGTGGTGGGACCGGCGCCGCCGTGATCGGGTCCGTGGTCGTGGAGGGCGGGACTTTCGGCTGTCTGCTGTTTGCTCTTGGCGCGCCGTCGAGCCGGGTAGGGCATGGCCAAAGACATGAATGAACCCTTCGCGCTGCTGCACAGGGGACCGTCGCCCGCTTGCATCGCCGCGGGTGGTGAAAGCGTTACACCCGCCTTGATTCAGATTTTGGGTCCAATTACGACACGCCCGGCGAAACTCGGGGTCAATTTCACCCTCCGCGCCGATCCAGTGACCCTCCGTACGGTTATGGCATCAGTCCGTACGCAGGACGCCGGATCGGCATGTCGGAGGCTTAACGAAGTTGCCGAAACCGCGCTGTGACCGGGCGATCCCGGGCCGTGACGATGGGACGCCAGGGTGCAGTGAGAGTTCCGGGACGGACGAGGTGGGAACCGGGTGGGGACGGGTGGGGCCGGTGCGTCAGGCGGGCACTTCGGCCAGCTCGCCGAAGCCGGACATCCAGGCCGTCAGGGCCTGGTCCAGATAGGCGATCAGGTCGTCGTCGCGCCGGGCCACCCACTGGTCGAAGGCGGCCCGGCAGACGCCCAGCGCGCTGAACCCGATGGCCTGGGGGATCAGGTCGTGCGGCTGCTGGCCGAGGCGGCGGGCGGCGAACTCGGCCAGCGCCCCGGCCCAGCTGTCGTAGTGCGCGGTGGAGGAGGCCTGCAGCGCGGGTACGCCGGAGACCACCTGCATCCGGGTGCGCAGGCCGGCCACGTCCTGCACGCCGTAGTGGTTGGCGGTGAGCACGGCCTGCCGGATCGCTTCGGTCAGCGGCCGGTCGGGCGGGGCCTCGGCCAGCAGTCGGTGCAGGGTCTGCACCTCGGCGTCGAACTCCGACCAGAGCACGTCGGCCTTGGTGTCGAAGTAGCGGAAGAAGGTGCGGCGGCTGACCCCGGCCCGGTCGGCGATCTGCTCCACCGTGGTCGCGTCGAACCCCTGCTCGGCGAACAGGTCGAGGGCGATCCGCTCCAGGGTGCGACGGCTGGTGGCGCGGGGGCGGCCGCTGCGGGCCGGGACCTCGCCCGGGCCGGCCGGTTCCGCTGACATTCGCCGCACCCGCTCCTCAGTGGCCCACCGGTGCGCATCGGCCCCGCATCAGCCGCACATCGGACATGCACCTGGCATGCAGGGTCATTCAACCATCGGCCCGAGGGAGCGGTGGTCGGCGCCGTCATCGGCGGATCCCCGCATCGGAGCATCAGCCCGGGCAGCGAAAGTGCCGATGACCACCCTTGACGTTTACGACACGCAGTGTCATAAACTCCGGATACAGCTCATCGCCGTTGAAGAGAGGTCGTTTCGATGAACACCACGAGCGCTCCCCAGGACATCGACACGCAGGACACCGCGACCGGAGCCGAAGAACTCCTCGTCGAAGAGGTCTCCATCGACGGGATGTGCGGCGTCTACTGAGCGGCCGGAAGAGGCTGTGACGACCCAGACGAACCGCATGTCGGTGCCGCCCCCGGCACCGGCTCAGGGATTTGACCTCGACGTCGCCTGGGAGCTGCACCCCAGCGTCTCGGTGCGGCCCGAACCGTTCGGTGCCCTGATGTACCACTTCGGCAACCGGCGGCTGTCCTTCCTGAAGACCCGTCAACTACTGGACGTCGTCAACGGTCTGGCCACCGCCCCGGACGCGCGTTCCGCGTGTCTGGGCGCGGGGGTCGACCCCTCGCAGCTCCCGGCCCTGGGCCGGGCGCTCGCATCGCTCGCCGCGGGTGATCTGATCCGCCCCCGAACGAGCCCGACGACACCGTCCGGACAGGAGCCCGCATGACGGCTGTACTCGAGCCGACCGCCCTGAAACCCACCCCTCCTCCGAGTCCCGGCCGCCTGGTCGACAAGTTCGCCCTCGGGCTGGACGCTCCGATCTGTCTGACCTGGGAACTCACCTACGCCTGCAACCTCGCCTGCGTGCACTGCCTGTCCTCCTCGGGCCGGCGTGACCCCCGCGAGCTGTCCACCGCCGAGGCCGAAGCGGTCATCGACGAGCTGGAGCGGATGCAGGTCTTCTACGTCAACATCGGCGGCGGCGAGCCGACCGTGCGACCCGATTTCTGGCACCTGGTGGACTACGCGACCGAGCACCACGTCGGCGTGAAGTTCTCCACCAACGGCGTCCGGATCACCCCCGAGGTGGCCCAGCGCCTGGCGAAGTCCGATTACGTCGACGTCCAGATCTCCCTGGACGGCGCCACCGCCGAGGTGAACGACAACGTCCGGGGTACGGGCAGTTTCGACACCGCGATCCGGGCGATGCAGAACCTGAACGACGCCGGCTTCACCGGTTTCAAGGTGTCGGTCGTGGTGACCCGCGAGAACGTCGACCAGCTCGACGACTTCAAGGCGATCACCGACCGGTACAACGCCCAGCTGCGGCTCACCCGGCTGCGTCCCTCGGGCCGGGGCGCCGACGTGTGGGACGACCTGCACCTGCTGGCCCCTCAGCAGAAGCAGCTCTACGACTGGCTGGTCGCGAACGGGGACAACGTCCTGACCGGCGACTCGTTCTTCCACCTCGCCGCCTTCGGGGACGCCCTGCCGGGGCTGAACCTGTGCGGTGCGGGCCGGGTGGTCTGCCTGATCGACCCGGTGGGCGACGTGTACGCCTGCCCGTTCGCGATCCACGACGAGTTCAAGGCCGGGAACGTCCGCGACGAGGGCGGTTTCAAGGGCGTCTGGCAGAAGTCGGACCTGTTCCAGGAGCTGCGCAAGCCGCAGGACGGCGGCGCCTGCAAGTCCTGCACCTTCTTCGACTCCTGCCGGGGCGGTTGCATGGCGGCGAAGTTCTTCACCGGTCTGCCGCTGGACGGGCCGGACCCGGAGTGCGTGCGCGGTTTCGGGGAGTCGGCGCTGGGATCGGTCGAGGGCGTCGTGCCCAAGCCGAGTCTGGACCACTCGCACAAGAACCCGTTGCGCAGTCAGCAGAAGAACAAGAAGAAGCCGGTCGCCCTGACCCTGGGCGTCCGTCCGGCCACCGGCGTGGTCTCGGCCCCGCCGGCCCGGGGCTGCGACGAGAACCCGCTCGCCGGGTTCAGGCCCCCGACCGGTATCGAGACGGGCTCGCAGGCCCGCTGAGAAGAACCGCTCAGCCCAACCCCTTTCGTGATCATCGAACAGTCTCCCCGTGATCATGGACTTTTGCCCCGGGGTGAAAGTCCATGATCACGAGGGAGGAACTTCATGATCACGAACAGGGGTTGGGCGTTTTGGCGTTCTGGCGAAAAGTGCTGCCCGCGGGAAAGTTCCGAGACTTTCGACAGTTGTCGATGAGATGAACGTCACCTACCGTTCGGCCCTTTCCGACAGGCGTCCGGTTAGTTGGCGGGGCTACTAATAGAAGCGAGGGGATGCGGTAGCCGTTTCATGACAACGTCGTTAGAAGGTGCGCACTCATGGCAGGACGCGTCGAAGGCAAGGTTGCCCTCGTCACCGGAGCGGCTCGCGGTCAGGGCCGCAGCCACGCTCTCAAACTGGCCTCCGAAGGGGCCGACATCATCGCGGTCGACATCTGCGCCCCGTTCGACGGGCTGCTCTACCCGCCCGCCACCGAGGACGACCTGGCCGAAACCGTGCGTCAGGTCGAGGCTCTCGACCGTCGCATCGTCTCCGCCGTGGTCGACACCCGCAACGCCGAGGCGCTGAAGCAGGCCGTCGACGACGGTGTGGCCCAGCTCGGCCGGCTGGACATCGTGGTCGGCAACGCCGGCATCTGCCACGTCGCCCCGTGGGACGAGACCACCGCGCAGCAGTGGCAGGACACGCTCGACGTCAACATCACCGGCACCTGGAACACGGTGCGGGCCGGGGCGCCTCACCTGATCGCGGCCGGCGGCGGCTCGATCATCCTGACCAGCTCGGCGGCCGGTCTGGTCGGCCTGCCGTTCCTGGCCCCCTACGTGGCCAGCAAGCACGCGGTCACCGGCCTGACCCGGGCGCTGGCGGCCGAACTGGCCCAGCACATGATCCGGGTCAACAGCCTGCACCCGACCGGTGTGAACACGCCGATGGGCGCCATGGGCAACGCTTTCGGTCCCGCGCTGGAGAAGAACCCGCGCCCGGCCGCGATGCTCGGCAACATGCTGCCGATCGAGGCCACCGAGCCGGAGGACCAGTCCAACGCGGTGCTCTTCCTGGCCTCGGAAGAGTCCCGGTACGTCACCGCGCTCGCGATGACCGTGGACGCGGGCAACACCCAGCTCTGAAAGTCTTTTCCGGCAGAGGAGAATCATCATGGCAGGACGGGTAGCAGGTAAAGTTGCGCTGATCACCGGGGCGGCCCGCGGCCAGGGTCGCAGTCACGCGATCCGGCTGGCCCAAGAGGGCGCCGACATCATCGCCCTCGACATCGCCGAGGCGATCCCCAGCGTGGACCGGTTCTATCCGGGGGCCACCGAGGCCGATCTGGCCGAGACGGTGAAGGCCGTGGAGGCGCTGGACCGCCGGATCTACTCGGCCAAGGTCGACGTGCGCGACTACGAGGCGCTCAAGGCCGCGACCGACGCCGGGATCGCCGAGTTCGGCCGTCTGGACATCGTTTCCGCGAACGCCGGGATCTTTCTGCACAGCGACAAGACCCACGAGGTCAGCGAGTCCGACTGGAACGACGTGCTGGACATCAACCTCAAGGGGGTCTGGCACACCACCAAGGCGGTCACCCAGTTCCTGATCGACCAGGGGCAGGGCGGCTCGATCATCATCACCAGCTCCACCGCCGGGCTGAAGGGCACGCCGAACGTGGCGCCCTACACCGCCAGCAAGCACGCCGTGCTGGGCCTGGCCCGCACGCTGTCGAACGAGCTGGCCGAGTACTCGATCCGGGTCAACACGATCCACCCGACCGGGGTGGCGACGAACATGATCCTGAACGAGACCACGTTCAAGCTGTTCCTGCCGGACGTCGAGCACCCGACCCAGGAGCAGGCGGCCGAGGTCTTCCGGACCACCAACAGCCTGCCGATCCCGTGGGTCGAGCCGATCGACATCAGCAACGCCCTGCTGTTCCTGGCCTCGGACGAGTCCCGGTACGTCACCGGCACCGAGCTCAAGGTCGATGCGGGGTACACCACCAAGTAAGGCGGCGTGGTTCCTCGTCCCGCACCGGGCCACCGGTGCGGGGTGACGGATCCCGCACCTCGGTGCCCACCGGCGTCCCCAATTTTCCTGATCTGATAGACCCCAAAAGCTGCTCAACCAATGAGGGAAGCACCCGCCGTGACGTCTACACCCCCCAACGTGGCCGACACCCGCAACCGGGTCGCGACCCATCTGGTCGGCCGCGAGCACGAGCTCGAGCTGATCCTCTCCGCCGTGGCCGCGGGCCGCGACATCGTCCTCGAAGGCCCTCCCGGCACCGGGAAGACCACGCTGCTGCGGGCGATCGCCGACGAGTGGGGCATCCCGCTCTTCTACGTGGAGGGCAACGCCGACCTGACCCCAGCGAAGCTGGTCGGCCACCACAACCCGTCCCGCGTGCTGAAGGAGGACTACTCGGAGGACAACTTCGTCCCCGGGCCCCTTCTGGAAGCGATGCAGCAGGGCGGTTTCCTCTACTTGGAGGAGTTCAACCGCGCGCCCGACGACACGCTGAACACGCTGTTGGCCGCGCTGGCCGAGCGGCGGATCGCGGTACCCCGGGCCGGCACCGTCACCGCAGTGCCGACCTTCCGGCTGATCGCCTCGATGAACCCGTACGACAACGTCGGCACCACCCGGCTGTCCACGTCGATCACCGACCGGCTGAACCGGCTGGCGATCGACTACCAGGACGAGGCGGCCGAGATCGGCATCGTGAACCTGCGCACCGAGAAGGGCGGCGCACTGGGCCAGCTGCTGGTGAAGGACGCGGTGTGGGTCGGGCGGGCCACCCGTCGGCACCCGGACCTGCGCCAGGGCAGCAGCGTGCGCGGCGCGATCGACGTGGTGCTGGTGGCCAACCAGCTCGCGGCCATGCGGGGGATCACCGAGGCGGGTGACTCGACCACCCGGCTGGACCCGGAAAGTGCCTACCCGAAGGCGGTTCTGGACGCGATGACGGTAGCCCTTTCCGGGCGCATCCACCTGGACGAGGCCGCGGACACAACACCCGAGCGGGTGGTCCGGGAGATCTGGGAGGACCGCTTCATCCTGCAGCCGGCCGCGGCCCAGCCGGGTTGAAGAGCAGTCGACGATGTCGACTCACCCGTGGAGAAGCCCGGCGACAAGCCGGGGAAGCGCGGAAAACGCCCGCTGAAGCGCAAACCCAAGGAACTGCGCGCGGAGCCGATGGTCTTCAGCATCTCCGACTCCGGGGCCGGGCCGGTGCTCCAGGCCCTCGGGCGGGGTACCAAGGCGGCGGCCAAGGCCGCCACCCGGGGCTCCGGGGCGCCGGGGGAGACCGACGACGCCGGTGAGACGGTGCCGTTGGAGCAGAGTGACGATCCGGTCGAGGACGCGGTCCGGGAGCGGGCCCGGCAGATCGCGGCGCGCCTGTCCCTGCACCGGCCCGCGCACGGCCACGGGGCCCGGCGGGGCGCCGGTGAACTGGTCAGCGTGCGCTACCGAGAGGGCGCGGACGACATCGACCTGGACCGCACGCTGGAGGTGCTGGCGGAGAAGCCGTTCCCGGAGGACGAGGACATCATCGTCCGCGAGCGGGTGCGCCGGCGGCGGTCGGTCGAGCTGGTGGTGGACGTGTCCGGCTCGATGAAGGGGGAGCGGATCCGGACCGCGGCCGCCACCGTGGGGGCCCTGGCCGCGGAGCTCGGGAACGACGACGTGGGCGTGATCGCGTTCTGGTCGGACGTCTCGATCCTGTTGCCGATGGGCAAGGCCTTCGTCGCCCAGACCCTGCTCGACGATCTGCTCAAGCTGCCGGCCAAGGGGCTGACCAACGTCGGGTTCCCGCTCCAGGTGGCGGCGGCCGAACTGGCCCGACGGCCCAACCCCGAGGCCCGGGTGCTGCTGCTGTCGGACTGCGTGCACAACGCCGGCCCGGATCCGCGCGGCCCGGCCGCCGCGCTGCCCCGGCTGGACGTGCTGCTGGACGCGTCCGGGGAGAAGGACGAGCAGCTGGGCCGGGAGCTGGCGGCGATCGGCCACGGCCGGATGTTCACCGTCCGCGACCACCGTCAGGTGGCGCCCGCGCTCTCGCAGATCTTCCGGTCGTAAGGAGGGCCCACTGCGGGCGTGGTGATCACCCGGCGTAGGGTCTCGCGGGTGGCTTACCTTGACCTGGCCGCGATGACCAGCCCGCAGATCGCCGCGCACGCGGCGGCCGACGGCATCGTCGTGATCCCCGTCGGCTCGACCGAGCAGCACGGTCCGCACCTGCCGCTGGGCACCGACCGGGACGTGGCGCTGGCCGTGGCCCGGGGGCTGGGGGAGCGGATGCCGCAGGTCGCGGTCGCCCCGGCGATCGGCTACGGGTCGAGCGGGGAGCACGCCGGGTTCGCCGGCACCCTGTCGATCGGCCAGGAGGCGCTCGAGCTGATGCTGCTCGAGCTGGGCCGCTCGGCCGGCGAGACCTACCGGCGGCAGATCTTCGTCAACGGGCACGGCGGGAACGCCGTCCCGGCGGTGAAGGCGGTCCGGCGGCTGCGCGCGGAATCCCGGGACGTGCTGCTCTGGATGGCGACCTGGGACGGGGACGCGCACGCCGGGCAGACCGAGACCTCGCTGCAGCTGGCCCTGCACCCCGACCGGGTGTACCGCGATCTGGCCGAGGCCGGGAACACCACGCCGGTGCGCGAGCTGATCGAGCAGATGCGGGCCGGGGGAGTGCGCGCGGTCAGCCCCAACGGGGTGCTCGGCGATCCCGCCGGGGCCTCCGCGGAGGAGGGCACCCGGCTGATCCAGCGGTTGGTCGACGGTTTGCACACGCAGGTACTGGCCTGGGATCCGCCCTACGGGACGCTTGGAGCCTAGAGTTGGTCCCGTGACGACGACGGGGAATGCTCAGGTCAGGGGTCTTCCGGTGGGGATGCCGGTCGAGCTGGATCCGGAAACCGTGATCAAACCGGACGGAACCGTTTTCGGTGGTTCCCCGGCCCGGTTGTTCCGGCTCAATCCGGCCGGGCAGGAGGCGTTCTCACAGCTGCGCAGCGGGGTGGTGGGCACCGCGGCGGCCGCGTCGCTGGGCCGCCGGTTCTCCGACGCCGGCCTGGTCCACCCCCGGCGTCAGGGCCTGCCGGAAGATGCCGAGCAGCGCCAGCCCCGCAACGGCGTGGTGACGGTGGTGATCCCGGTCCGCGACCGTGCGGCCGAACTCGACCGCTGCCTCACCGGTCTGGCTGCATCCACCCAGCGCGCGGTCGCCGAGGTGCTGGTCGTGGACGACGCCTCGCTGGATCCGCAGGCGGTCGCCGACGTGACTCGCCGGCACGGCGCCCGGTTGATCGTCCGAACCGCGAACGGTGGCCCAGGACGAGCCCGCAACAACGCCCTCCGTCAGGTGCAGACCCCTTTGGTGGCGTTCCTGGACAGTGACTGCTTGCCGCCCGCAGGGTGGATTGACGATTTGGTAGGACATTTCGACGACCCGCTGCTGGCCGTTGTCGCACCCCGGATCGTGGCTGCGGGGCGCGATGCGCAGACCTTCGCCGAGCGCTTCTCCCAGGCCCGTCCGGTGCTCGACCTCGGAGGGCTGCCGGCCCGGGTGGCGCCGCTGAGCCGGGTGTCGTACCTGCCCACCGCGGCGATGCTGCTGCGCCGGGCCGCACTTGAGGACGTTTCCGGCAAGCCGGGTTTCGACGAGGCGCTGCGGTACGGCGAAGACGTGGACCTGGTCTGGAGGTTGCTCGAGGCGGGCTGGCGGGTGCGCTACGACCCGTCCGTGGAGATCGGCCACGAGGACCCGGCTCAGTGGAAGTCGTTGCTGCGCAGGCGGTTCGCCTACGGCACTTCGGCCGCACAGCTCGACCGGCGGCATCCGGGCAAGGTGGCGCCGCTGGTCATGGTGGCTGCGCCGGTGTCCACGGTCGCCGCCCTGCTGGCCCGACGTCCCTTCCTGGCCGCGGTGACCTTCGCCGCCGGGTACGGCGACTCGCTGCTTGCACTGAAGAAGGCCGGTACCAGCGGAGACGACCTTCTGCGGCCCCTGGCCATCGGCGTCCGTGAGACGTTCTTCGGAATGGGGCGGTGGACGTCGCAGTTCGCGCTGCCGGTCGCCCTGGCGGTGGCGCTGCTGTCCGGCCGCAAGCACCGAGGGCGGGCGCTGGCCGCGCTGACCCTGGTCGCAGCCCCACCGGTCCGGGAATGGCTCCGGGTGCGGCCCGACATCGACCCGGTCCGCTGGACCGGCGCCGTCCTGCTGGACGACGCGGCCTACGGTGCCGGGGTCTGGGCGGGCAGCGTGCGCAGCCGCCACCTCCGGGCCGTCCGGCCCTCCTGGAAGTGGCGGCTGCTCGGCTCGGTCACTTCGGCCAAGCCAGCTAGTCCGGCCAAGCCCGCCGAGAAGAACTAGCCGAGCTTCTCGGCGCGTTCCCGGGCCTGCTTGGCCTCGTGGTGACGGCCCAGTTCCTCGTACACGTCCCCGGCCGCGTTCAGCACCTGGCCGAGCACGTCCGGGTGGTCCTCGAGCACCGTGATCGCCCGTTCCATCAGCGGAAGCGCCTGCGGCGAGCGGTCGTTGGTGACGTGGATCCCGGCGGCCAGCATCAGCGCCCGCCCGGCGGGCACCTCCTCGTCGATCGCGGCGAACTCCTCGGCGGCCTCCTGGGCCACTCGCAGGGCCTCGTCCTCGTGCTCGGTGACCAGCGCCCGGGCCAGGGAGTCGAGCAGGTCGGCGTGCTCGTAGAGGGCGGCCGGGTGCTCGTCGGCGGCGGCCTGCTCGGCCCGTACCAGGGCCTCCCGCATGATCACCGCGGCCTGCTCGTCCTGGTCGGCCACGCTCAGCGCCCGGCCGTGCATGTGCAGGGCCCGGACCAGCCACATCGGGTCCTCGTCCTCCAGGTGCCGGGCCGACTCGACCGCCCCGGCCAGCACCGCGATCCCGTCCTCGTCGCCGGCGTCCGTCATCAGGTCGCCCAGGGCCAGCGCGCAGCGGGTGGCCAGCACCCAGTCCTCCGCCTTGGAGGCCAGCGCCAGCGCGTCCCGGTAGCTGTCCAGCGCCTCCTGGTACTCCTGCAGCGCGACCGCGCCCTGGGCGATCCGGCGCAGCGTCTCGGCCCGCTCGTCGTCCGGCGCCCCGGTCGCGGTCTGCCGCCGCAGCACCTCCCGGGCCTCCTCCACGCCCTCCTCGGCCCGGCCCAGGGCCTGCAGCAGCGAGCCCAGCTCGAGCCGGGCGGACAGCTCCTGCGGCAGTTCGGCCAGCGCGGCCTCGCGGATCGCGATCCGCCAGCGCTCGATCGCCAGGTCGGCCTTGCCCGCGTCCTGGGCCAGGTGCGCGGCCAGGATCGCGGTGGTCGAGGCCCATTCCCGGGCCCCCAGCCGCAGCCCGATGGCCAGGCTGGCGTCGGCCGCCGCGAGCCCGCCGTCGTACTGGTCACCCGCGCCCAGCAGCTGGGCCTTGGTGCGCAGCAGGGCGGCCCGCCGGCCCCGCCCCCGGCCCTGCCCGAGTTCCGGGTCGGCCAGCGCGGTCTCGGTCAGCGCGAGCGCGGCCTCCAGACCGTCCTGCCCGGCGACCGAGAAGATCTCGGCCAGCGTCTCGTCGCTCTCGCCGGCCGCCTCCAGCCGGGCCTTGATCCCGGCGATCCCGGCGATCTGCTCGGCGGTCAGCGGCTCCCCGCCGGGGGCCTCGCCGAGCGCCTCGATCGCGGTCAGCACCTGCTGGGCCTGGCCGCGCTCGTCCATCGCGAGCAGGTCCCCGGCCATCGTCAGCCGGCTGTCCAGGTCGTCCGGCAGCACGGTGGGCACCGAGTCGGTGCTGACCCGGGTGGCGCCGATCGGCAGGTCGAACGAGAGCTCGGCGAGTGCGTCGTCGGTCTCCAGCCGGGTCGCGTACCAGGTGTTGCCGTTGCGCTCGTCGAACTGCCGGCCCAGTTCGGCGGCGGCGGAGCGGGCGGCCGCGCGCAGCTCGGTGACCGTCCACGGGCCGGCCTTCTCGCCGAGGACCGGGGCCAGCTTCGGGTCGGCCGCGGCGGTCACCGTCTGCCCGCCCGCACCCGCCCGCTCGGCCGCCCCGAGCAGGACGGCGGCGGCCGAGAGGGCGTCGAAGTGCGCCTCGGCGTTCAGCCCGTCGTGCACCAGCCAGCTCAGGTGCCGCTCGAGGATCTCCAGGCCGCGCGCCGCGTTCCCGGTGACCGCGCAGAACCGCAGGTGCTCGGCGATCATCGGGAGGTGGTCGGGGTTGGTCCGGGCCATCCGGTAGCCGCGCAGGTGCAGCTGCCGGGCCTCTTCCCGGCGGCCGGTCCGCAGCATCGGCAGCAGCGCCTGGGCGATCGTGTTCTCCGGCTCGTCGCCGCAGGTCATGCCCTGGTCGAGGATCTCGTCGGCGAGGGCCAGGCCGTCCGCGTCCTTGCCGATGGCGTACAGGTAGAGCGCTTCCTCCGCCCGAACGCAGGTCTCGCAGTGGCTGTACGCGTCCCGCGGGGTGCGCTTCAGCTCGCCCAGCCAGGTTCCGGCCTGGTCCAGCCGGCCCTGGCCGACCGCGGACTGGAACCGGGCCTGGAGCACCCCGGAGACGCCGACGCCCTGCTTCACGTACTGCTGCTGCATCGCCTCGATCGCCGCGTCCACGTCGGCGAGGGAGAACAGCGGGCTGCCCATCAGCGAGCTGACCACGTGCTTGTGGTACCAGAGCAGGTCGAAACCGCCGATCTGGAGCGGGAACCGCTCCGGGTCGGCGGCGTTGCGGCCGACGCACCAGGCGAACGCCGAGAGCTGGGCGTCGGTGTCGCCGAGCATGCTGGCCGAGGGCAGCAGCCGCAGCCGGGCCGCGTAGCCGAGCTCGTCTAGCCCGTGCTCGTCGGCCAGCCCGATGGCCTCGTCGATCAGGGCGCGCTCGGCCGGGCCGAAGGGCGTCCCGTCGATCTCGCCGAAGAGCTGCCCGATCCGGGCCTCGACGCTGTCCATCCGCTGGAGCTCCCTACGAGGTGAGACGATTCAAAGGGTCTTAGTGAAGAAGGCCGGCGTTACGGCCGGGGAAGTAGCCGCCGCGCAGCCGGTCGGCCTGGGCGCGGGCCACCTGGGCCTCGCCGGTGCGGCCCAGTCTCTCCTGAAGCGTGGCCAGTGCGTCCAGGCACTCCATCAGCACCTCCGGACGGTGCTGCACCAGCGCGGCGGCCCGTTCCATCAGGTTCAGTGCCTCGCCCGGGCGGTCGTCCTGCAGCATGGCGGCCGCCCGGAGCAGGCTACGCCCGGCCTCGGAACTGGCCGAGGCAGCGACGAACGCGTCGGCCGCCTCCCGGGCCAGCTGCACCGCCTCGCCGCGGCGGTGCCGGTCGGAGCTGATCGCCCGGGCCATCGAGTCCAGCACGTCGGCGTGCTCGTACCGGATCGCCGGGGTCTGCGGGGCGGTCTCGACCGTGTGCAGGGCCTCTTTCAGCACCTTCTCGGCGGTCTCGCCCAGGTGCAGCGCGCCCAGCGCCCGGCCGAGCAGGTTCAGCGCGCCGACCAGCACGGCCGGGTCGCCGGACTCGGTGGACAGGTGCCGGGCCGAGACCACGGTGCCGGCCAGCACGATCAGGCCCTGCTGGTCGTCCAGCGCGAGCAGCAGCTTGCCCAGGGCCAGGCCGTACCGGGTGGTGGCGGCGTGGTCGCCGGCGGTGGAGGCCAGCGCGACCGCGTCCCGGTAGCTGTCCCGGGCGGCCCGGCGCTCGCCCAGCGCGGCCTGGGACAGCCCGAGCTGGTGGAGCGCGACGGCCAGGTCGGCGGGCGGGGCGGCGTCCAGCCGGAGCCGGGTGATCGCCTCCTGGATCTCCACCGTGGCCTCGTCCGGGCGGCCGGCCCGCAGCAGCGCGGCGCCCAGCTCGAGCCGGAACGACGGCTCACCGGGCAGCTCGGCGGCGGCCGCCTCGCGCACCGCGGTGCGGGAGAACTCGATCGCCGCCTCGTCCTCGCCCATGGTCATCGCCGCGATCGAGCCGAACCGGGCGATCCCCACGGTGAGCTCGCGGTGGCCCAGCGTCAGGGCCAGCCGCAGCCCCTCGCGGGCGCTGGCCAGGGCCCGGCCCGGGTCCTTGTCGGCCAGGTTCTCGGCCTCGGCCCGCAGCTTGCGGGCCCGGGCCTCGAGCAGGGTGGCGTTCTGCAGCGAGGTGATGACGATGTCCGCCCGCGGCGCCGGCCGGGTGGTCAGGGGCACGTCGTAGCGGGTGCTCAGCAGCTCCTCGTCGCGGGCCAGCTGCCGGGTCTGGAAGTCGTTGCCGTTGCGCCGGTCGAACCGGGCGGCCAGCTCGGCGGCCCGGGCCCGGACCACGCCGGACAGCTCCAGCACGGTCCACGGGCCGCGGTAGCGGTGCAGGCCGAGGAACCGGGCCAGGCCCGGGTCGGCGGCCGCCGCGAACACCTGCCGGTCGGCCCCGGCCTGGGCCGCGGCGGTCAGCAGCATCCCGGCGGCGGACAGCGTGTCCAGGTGGGCCAGCTCGTTCAGGCCGTCGTGGGTGAGCCAGCGCAGGTGTTGCTCGAGGATCTCCAGACCGCGCGCCTCGTTCCCGGTGACCGCGCAGAACCGCAGGTGCTGGGCGATCATCCGGAGGTTGTCGGGGTTGGACCGGGCCATCCGGTAGCCGCGCAGGTGCAGCCGCCGGGCCTCGTCGGCCCGGCCCGCCCGCAGCAGCGGCAGCAGGGCCTGGGCGATCGTGTTGGCCGGCTCGTCGCCGCAGACCAGGTCGTCCTCGAGGATCGCCTCGGCGAGCGCCAGACCGGCCTGGTCGTCGCCGATCAGGTAGTGGAACTCGGCCTCCTCGGCCCGCGAGCAGACCGCGCAGTGGCTGTACGCGTCCCGCGGGGTGCGGCGCAGGGCGCGCAGCATGCCGGCCGCCCGCTCCGGCCGGCCCAGGCCGAGGGTGGCCTGGAACCGGGCCTGCCACACGGCCGACAGGCCGACCCCGGCCTGCCGGTACTGCTCCTGCATTGCCTCGATCGCGGCTTCCAGGTCGTCCAGGGCGAAGAGCGGGCTGCCGGTCAGCGCGGTGATCACGTGCTTGTGGAACCAGAGCAGGTCGTACCCGCCGATCCGGGCCGGGAACCGGTCCGGATCGGCGGCGTTGCGGCCCACGCACCAGGCGAACGCGGACAGCTGCGCCTCGGTGTCACCGCTGCGGCTGGCCAGCGGCAGCAGCCGTAGCCGGGCGGCGTACCCGAGCTCGTCCAGGCCGTACTCGTCGGCCCGGGCGATCGCCTCGTCGATCAGCGCCCGGCCCGCGGTGCGGGACAGGTCGGCGTCGGCCTCGGCGAGCAGCGCCGCAATGCGCTCCTGGATGGTTCTCATGCCTCAGCCGGCGGCCTCGGCGGCCCGGGGCCGCGCCCCTGGGGCCCGGATCCCGGCGGCCGGCGTCCGGTCGGCGTCCGCCGCGGTGGCGGCCTCGGCGCCGCGGTCGGCGCGGATCTGCCCGGACAGCTCCTCGGCGGCCTTCGCGTCCTCGCCCCGGCCCAGCTGGGCGTAGGTGGCGGCGAGGATGTCCAGGGCACCGACCAGGTGCTCGGGCTCGGCCGCGAGCACCGCGGTGGCCTTCTCCAGGTAGGCCACCGCGTCGGCCGGGCGGTCGGCCGAGGTGAGCAGCCGGGCGGCCACCGCCAGCGACCGGCCGGCGTCGATCCGGGCGTTGATCCCGGAGAAGGTGTCGGCCGAGGTGCCGGCGAACTCCACCGCCTCGTCCAGCCGGGTCGCGTCCATCCCGCTGATCAGCACGGCCAGGCCGTGCAGCACCTCGGCCCGGGCGGCACTGACCGCCGGGTGCTCGGAGGCCGGCGGGGTGGAGGCCAGCTGCAGCGCCTCGCGCATCACCTCTTCGGCCCCCACCCCGTCGCCGGCCCGGCCCCGGGCCCGGCCGAGCAGGTGCAGCGAGTGGATCAGGCCGAGCAGGTCGCCGTGCGGCTGGCGGGGCGGCTCGACGATGACGATCGGTTCCCCGGCGGCCGCCTCGGTCAGCGCCAGCCGGTACAGGTCGGCCGCCTCCTGGTAGCGGTTCAGCTCCAGGGTGGCCTGGGCGGCGGTGCGCGAGAGCTGCACGCAGAACCCGTGGGCGCCCAGGTCGAGGCCGATCCGAAGGGCGTCCTCGGCGGTGTGCAGCATCTCCTCCAGCTGCCCGGCCCCGGCCAGCAGCCAGGCCTTGGCCCGCAGCAGGGCCGCGGTCTGGCCGCGGTTCCAGCCCTCCTTGGTGAGCTGCACGTCGACCAGCGCGGCCCGCTGCACCGGGTCGGTGCCCTCCGGGGCCTCGACCACCGGGGTCAGCGCCACGTCCAGGTCGGGCGGGGAGTCACGACGGGCCCGGGCGGTGGCCAGCCGGGCGTTCTGCTCGTCCGTGAACGTGGTCTTCAGCAGCATCCGGCGGGTGGCGATCAGGTCGAGGAGCTGGCCGGCCAGGCCGAGCTCCTCGAGCACCAGAAGGCACTCCACACGGTCCAGGAGGACGTCCGTGTCGATCGAACGGGGGGTCTTGGTCGGGCTTTCCGTGGTGTTCATGCGATCAGTTCTCCCCGGGGGCGTCCGGCAGGTCGCCGAGATCCGCGCCCAGCCCGGCACTCAGGTGCACGATGTCGGTCAGTGCGTCGGTGAGCGAAGCCCGCTCCACCGCGCGGAGCGGGCGGTGTGCAGCCAGCAGGGCCTGCACGTGAACCACCCTTACGGTACGGGCCAGCAACAGCTCGTCGGTACTCTCGGCCAGGGCCCGGACCAGCCGGTTGCGCCAGTTCAGGCAGAGCTGGCCGGCGGCGCCGACGGTCTCGCCGGCGGGCGCGTGCTGCGCGTCCGCCGTGTTCTGGGCGTCGTCGATGCGTTGCAGGATCGACGCCCACATCCCGCTCCCGGCCTCCTTCGCCCGCTGCCGCTGGAGCCGGCGCAGCACCCCGGCGTCGGCGATGTGCAGGGCGGGGAGGGTGTCGGGGGCGAACGACCGCACGAGCACCGTGCAGTCGAGATCTCTCAGGGCCGCCTCGGCCCGGGCCTGCAGCCGCTGCGCGGCCGGCCGCTCGGCCAGCGGCGGCACGTCCAGCGAGGCCAGCTCGTCGGTCACCGTGACGGTCTCGACCACGGTGCCCGGGATCAGGTCCGGCAGCCGGCGCAGGATGTCGGAGTCGTAGACGTAGCCGCCGTTGATCACCGGCGCGTCCGGCCGGGCGATCGCCGCGATCTGCCGGAACTCGTCCACCGTCTCGGCGAACCGCAGCGGCTCCCCGCCGCGCAGCAGCTCGCGGTAGGTGGTCTGGCCGTTGCTGGTCTCGATCGGCAGCCAGGGCACGATGAACTGGGCCAGCTCGTCGTCGTGCAGCACCAGGGCGCGCAGGGCCAGGTGGTGCACCCCGAGGAAGGTGCTCAGCCGGACCGGGTCGCGGTTGGCCATCGTCGCCACCCAGCGGCGCAGCGTGGCCCCGAGCTCGGCCCGGGTCTCCTCCAGCGCGTCGTCCTGGATCAGCGCCTCGCGGCTGGCGGTCGGGCGCAGGCCGGTGGTGTCCACCACGCAGCGGGCGAAGAACGCCCATTCGGGCAGCAGGTCGTCCACCCGCTCGGACAGCAGCATGCCGCGCAGATAGACCCGGGTGGCCTGGCGGGCGCCGGGGGAGGGGGCGAACGGGAGGACGAACGCGGTGCCCCGGGTGCCGGTGGCGGGTACGTGCAGGGCGATCGCGTCCAACGGCTCGGCGCCGATCAGCTCCTTGCCCAGGGCCATCAGCTCCGGCGAGGGCAGCGCGAACGTGCTCGCGAACAGCGGTTCGGCGCTGATCATCTGCTCGCCCCCGCCGGGCAGGTCGACCCGGACCGGTACCGGCAGGTAGGCGCCGTAGCGGGTGGCCAGGTCGAGCACGGCGGCGGCCGAGGTCAGCTCGCCCTCCCCGGCCCGCGGCCGGAGCCGGACCTGGGTGCCGATCTCGGTCAGGCCGGAGCCGTCGGTGAGCTCACGGACCGTGAACGTGCCGTCCGCGCTCCCCACCCACTCGACCGGCGGGGCCCCGCCGGCGCTGCGGGACAGCACCCGGATGTCGTCGCTGACCATGAAGCAGCTGAGCAGGCCGATACCGAACTGGCCGAGCCGGTCGGTGCGGGGCAGATCGAGCACATCGCGTTTCGAGCTGCGACCGACCGTGGCCAGGAGCTCGCCGACCTCCGCCGCGGTGAGGCCGATTCCGTTGTCGGTGAAGACCAGTTCGCCGTCGGGACCGAGGGCCGGGGTGATCCGGATCGCCCCGGGCGGAGCACCGGGCAGGGCCTGCCGGGCGGTGATCGCGTCCACCCCGTTCTGCAGGAGTTCCCGCAGGTAGACCTGGGGGCCGGAGTAGATGCTGCGACTCAGGAGATCGACGATGCCCCGCAGGTCGACCTGGAACGGCCGCGACGCGGGTGGAGAGGCCGGGGCCGGGGTCGGCTCGGGGGTGGTCGGCACCTGCGAAAGCCTAGGGGGTCCCGGGGGTTTGTCCGAAACCGCCAAGGGTATGAAATCGGTTGGATTCGATCACTCTGAGGTCGTGCGTCCTTACTCAGAATGCTCTTACCCCGCAACAAAACTGGAGTGCCCCCGGAAACCAGTGCAGTGGGCTGATTTCCGGGGGCGGTACTGGGGGTGGCGGTGTGACTACCGCGATTAGGCGGACTTCACCGCGGCCTTGACGACTTTCTGGGCCGGGGTCACGCCGAGCGAACGGGTGAACCCGTCCGGCACGAGCAGGTCGTCGGGGGTCAGGTCGTGGATCGAGGAGTGACCGAGACCGAGCACCGCGGAGTCGATGCCGCCGCGCAGGACGTCCAGCACGTTCTCGACCCCGGCCTGGCCGTTGGCGGCCAGGCCCCACAGGTAGGCGCGGCCGATCATCACGGCCCGGGCGCCCAGCGCGATCGCCTTGACCACGTCGGAACCGCGACGGATGCCGCCGTCCATGACGATCTCGACCTGGTCGCCGACCGCCTCGGCGATGCTGGACACGGCGCGGATCGGCGCCGGGGTGCCGTCCAGGTTGTTCCCGCCGTGGTTGGACACCGAGATCGCGGTGACGCCGGCGTCCACCGCGCGCCGGGCGTCGTCCACCCGCATGACGCCCTTGAGCATGAACGGGCCGTCCCACTGCGAGCGCAGCCAGGCGATGTCCTCCCAGCTGGGCAGCGGGGTGCCGTACCACTCGCCGTAGGCGCCGAAGAAGGTCGGGGCCGGGCCGCCGCCCGCCGGGGCCAGGTTCGGGGTGGTCAGGTCCGGGATGGTCCGGGACCTGGCCCAGGTGTAGGCGTAGCGCGGGCGCAGCGCGATCTGCGGGCCGTAGGCGAGCGCGGCCTTCAGGTTGATCTTCTCCGGG
Source organism: Kineosporia aurantiaca JCM 3230 (assembly GCA_000719025.1). Classification (GTDB taxonomy): domain Bacteria; phylum Actinomycetota; class Actinomycetes; order Actinomycetales; family Kineosporiaceae; genus Kineosporia; species Kineosporia aurantiaca. Next base: position 644,470 of record JODP01000002.1, on the reverse strand, counting down.
ATCATCGGCGAGCCCCAGTCCCGGCCGTTGGAGAACGACCAGTCCGTGGTCATGATCAGGCCCTTGGCCCCGGCGGCGCGGGCCCGCTCCATCCGGTGCAGCAGGACGTCCCGGGTGCCCACCCAGTACATCTGGAAGAACGTCTTGTCGTTGACCGCGGCGACCTCTTCGATCGACCGGCTGGCGAACGAGCTCAGGCCCATCGTGATGCCACGGTTGGCGGCCGCGCGGGCCACCGCGACCTCACCCTCGGGGTCCACGGCCTGGACGCCGGTCGGCGAGATCATCACCGGCATGGACAGTTCCTGGCCCATCACCGAGGTGCTCAGCTCGCGGGTCTGGGAGAGCCCGGCGACGTGGGGGGCGAAGCCCAGCTCGGCGAAGGCGTTGGTGTTGTCGTCGACGGTCAGGCCGCGCTCGGAGCCGGCGACCAGGGCCATGTAGACACCCTTGGGCAGTCGCTTCTTGGCCCGCCGCTGGGCCTCGGCGACCGTTTCGAACCATGCGTTGGCCATCTGTGATCTCTCCCCTTCGAGAGGCGGTGCGGGAGTCCGCGGATGCTGTCGACCTGAGGTCCTGACCGCCCGATCTGGAACTTATATTGGCACGTGGTGACAATATAGCCACGGCGATGCTTGAGTGCTCACCCGAAGTGGGCCGAACGTGATGTGATCCAGCCGACGAGGGGGGCAGGGGCCGATGCGGAACCGGTGGTTCGAGAGCGTGGCGCAGGCCCAGCGACAGGCGCAGCGGACCTTGCCCGAGCCGGTCTACAAGGCGCTGCTGGCCGGGTCCGAGCGTGGGCTCACGATCGAGGACAACCAGCGGGCCTTCGCCGAACTCGGCTTCGCGCCGCACGTCGCCGGGCTCTCGGCGAAGCGCTCCCAGGAAGTGACGGTGCTGGGTCAGGACCTGTCGATGCCCGTGCTGATCTCCCCGACGGGTGTTCAGGCGGTGCACCCCGATGCAGAGGTTGCCGTAGCGAGGGCCGCCGCGTCCCGGGGTACGGCGATGGGACTCTCGTCCTTCGCCAGTAAGCCCATCGAAGAAGTCATTGCGGCTAACCAGAGGACGCTTTTCCAGACCAGTTGGACCGGCTCACGTGAGCACGTGCTGGCTGGGGTAGAACGTGCCCGCCGAGCGGGTGCCGTGGGTCTGATCCTCACCCTCAACTGGTCCTTCTCGGAGGGCCGGGACTGGGGTTCACCGTCCATACCCCTGCGGATCGATCTGCCCACCGCGATCCGGTTCGCACCCGCCGTCCTCACCCGGCCGTCCTGGCTGGCCACCTGGCTGCGGGCCCGGTCGCTCCCCGACCTGACGGTGCCCAACCTCGCCGAGCCGGGGCGCCGCGTCCCTACTTTCTTCGAGGCCTACGGCGTCTGGAAGGCCACCCCGCCGCCGTCATGGGAGGACGTCCGCTGGTTGCGGGACCAGTGGGAGGGGCCGTTCCTGCTCAAGGGGGTGACCCGGGTGGACGACGCGTTGCGGGCCGTGGACGCGGGGGTCACCGCGATCTCGGTGTCCAACCACGGCGGGAACAACCTGGACACCGAGCGGGCCTCGATCCGCAGCCTGCCGGCCGTCGCGGCGGCCGTCGGCGATCAGGTGGAAGTGCTTCTGGACGGCGGTGTCCGGCGGGGTTCGGACGTGGTCAAGGCGCTCGCCCTGGGTGCCCGGGCGGTGCTGATCGGCCGGGCCTACCTGTGGGGGCTGGCCGCGAACGGCCAGGCCGGGGTGGAGAACGTGCTGGACGTGCTCCGCGGCGGGATCGACTCCGCGCTCCTCGGCCTGGGCCGTTCCTCGGTGGGCGAGCTGACCCCGGACGACCTGGTGCTGCCGCCCGGGTTCTGAGGCCCGTCGGTCAGTGCCGGACCACCTGGCCGATCCGGAAGGTGCCGGCCGGGTCGTAGGCGTCGGCCAGGTCGGCGAGACGCTTGAAAGTGCCCTCGTCGTAGCACTTGCGCCGCTCGTCCGGAGTGACGTCACTGGCGAAGTTCGGCATGATGCCACCGGTCGACCACGGCTCCATCGCCGCGATCATGGCCTGGGCCTGCGGCTTGATGATCTCCGCGATCTCCGGCATCAGCACCCCGGCGGCGAAGAACGAGTAGCCGGCCTCGCGGTGCGCGAACGCGTCCGCCACCTCGGGGGCCCGGCCGAGCGCCCCACCCAGGCGCCGGACCTCGACCATCAGCTGGACCGATCCGGATCCGGGGCCGGCCAGCTCCAGCAGCCGGTCGACCGCCTCGGCGGGCAACTCGGCCAGCATGATGCCCTCCTCGGTGGCCGGCAGCGGGTCCGGCGGGTCGGCGTGCACCGCGCCGATCGAGGTGTACGGCAGCGCCCCGACCGCGTCCAGCAGCGGCGTGCCCAGGGCCCGGATCGGGGTGAACAGGTCGGCCGCCTCCGCGGCGGAAGCGGTGCTGGCGTAGCGGATCCCGATCGTCATCCGGCCGGCCAGTTCCGGCGGCACGATCGGCAGCGGCGGCAGCTGGAAGATGCAGACCGAGGTGTTCGCCTGCTCCGGCAGGCTCAGGCTCCAGGCCCGCCAGGCGTGCAGGATCCGGCCGGCCTGCTCGGCGTCCCCCGCATCGAAATACAGTGCCCCGCCGTAGAATCCGGCCAGCTGAACCAGATCGATCTCCACCGCCGTGACGATCCCCAGCGTGCCCTTGCCGCCGCGCAGACCCCAGAACAGGTCCGGGTTCTCGGTCGGCGTCACCCGCCGGATCTCGCCGTTGCCGGTGACCAGCTCGAACGCCCGCACCCGGTCGGAGGAGAGGCCGAAGGTGCGCACCAGCGGGCCCACCCCGCCGCCGGTCAGGAAGCCGACCGCGCCCACTCCGGGGGCAGAACCGATGATCGGGGCCAGGCCGTAAGGGGCGGCGGCGTCGATCACCTCCTGCCAGATCACGCCCGCGCCGAGCCGGGCGGTCCGGGTGGCCGGGTCGATCTCGACCGAGTTCATCCGGCCGGTGTGCACCAGGAGCACGTCCGCCTTCTGCACGTCCTGCTCGGTCATGCCGGTGGCGCCGTGCCCGGTGCACTGCACGGCGACCCGCAGGCGGTGATCGGTGGCGAAACCGACCGTGACGGCTACGTCCTCGGGTGTCTCGGCCAGCACGACGGCCCGCGGCGTGACGACTTTACTGAGGTTCCAGGGGGTTACGACGTCGTACCCGGGATCGCCGGGTGCGGCCAGGATCGTGGTCCCGTCCGGGCGGGTGAGCTGTTCCCGCAGCCGGGTCAGATCAGTGACGGTTGGGGTACTCATGGTTGGGTTCTCTTCCGTGATGATTCGGGGATTCCGGGGAAGCGGAGCCAGTGTGCGGCTCGGCTGATGCCCCGGAACGTCCCCGAAATCGGCCGCGCAGCATCGGTGCTGGTCAGAGGGTGGGTTCACGGGCAGGCACCTTTGGGCGATCCCGGTAACGGTTGCACGGCGTGCAGGCAACAGGACGGGGAGTCGATGATTTCCCGGTCCTGGGTTACCGTCGGGAGAGGCTTCGTTGATGGGGGACGTCGATGGTCACCTCGATCTCAGGGCGCGGGTGGGTGCTGGCGGCGGGGTGCTTGGCCGTATTGGTGGTCGGGCTGGACTTCACGCTGCTGCCGGTCGCTCTACCTACGGTGTTGGCCCGGCTGGGCGCTTCCCAGGTCGAGCAGGTCTGGTTCGCCCTGGGGTATTTACTGGCCCTGGCGGTCGCCGCGGTACCGGCCCGAGCGGTCGGCGACCGGTTCGGCCGGGGCCGGGTGCTGCTCGGCTCACTGGTTCTCTTCGGTACCGGATCGGCTATCTGTGGGCTGGCCGGCTCGCCCGGGGTCTTCCTGTCCGGCCGGCTGCTTCAAGGCGTGGCCGGGACGGGGATCACAGTGATGGTCCGGCTGGTGCTGATCACGGTCTTCGACCAGAAACAGCATCTCGACGTCATAAGCCTCTATCGCACGGCGAGTTTCGTCGCTCTGCCCCTCGGGGCGGTGCTCGGCGGCTGGGTGCTTCAGGAATTCTGGTGGGGCTGGGTCTTCCTGGTCAGCGTGCCGGTGATGGCCCTGGCCGCGCTCGCCAGCATGATCATGGCCGGCGCGTTCTACGTGTTGCCTCAGTACTTCCAAAATGTGCAACAGAGCGACCCTCTGGGCAGCGGGCTGCGGATGCTTCCCCTGATCGCCGGCACCACGGTGGGGTCCGTCGTCGTCTCCCTGGTGCCCCGTCGGCTCTCCGCCGGGATCGCCGGCGGTCTAGGGTTTCTCTTGCTGGCCGCCGGACTCGGCCTGGGAGCCCGGGCCGCGCCGGAAGCGGCGTTCGGTTTCACCGCCCTGTGGACGGCGTTCGTCGGAGCCGGGCTCTCGCTCGTCCTGGCGGTCAGCTTCCGGACCGCCCAGACCGACTAGACGCCCGCTGACGGCGAGGCGGAAGCGTCCGTGAGCCACGTGCTGAACCGGATCACCGCCTCGCTCGGCACCGCGATCACCGGGACCATCCTGGTCGCCGTCTACCGGATCCGGCTGGATTCCGCGGCCCTTCCGACCGCGGTGGCCCATGATGCGCACCGAAGCGTCTACCAAGGCCTGGCTTCGGCGCAAACCAACGGAAACCCCGCTCTGACCGGCCCGATCCGGATGGCGTTCGCCGACGGGATGTCGGCCGTCCTGCTCACCTCGGCGGGAATCGCGCTCCTGGGGGCGGTGGCCGCGCTGGTGCTGCTCGGCCGGCCCCGACGAACCTAGGAGTTCTCAGGGGACGACGGTCACCGGGCAGGTGGCGTTGCGCACCAGGTGCACGGCGAGGGACCCGACGAACCGGTGCCCGGCCTGCTTCGAGGCCCCGACGATGATCGCGTCGGCCCGGCGCTCGCCGGCGATCTGGCTGATCGCCTGGTAGGGGCTCCCGGTGCACTCGATCAGCTCGGCGTCGAGCGGGAGGCCCGGCTCGTTGGCCAGCTGGGACAACTCCCGCCGCAGCTCGGTCGCCACCTCGTCCTCCGCCTCCTCGATCGCCGCGGTGCCGGGACCCGGGGCGAACGCCGTCATCGTGCTCAGCTGCCGCACGTAGACCATGATCAGGTAGGCGGAGGAGCGCCGGGCCAGGCCGACGGCGTAGGCGCGGGCCCGCAGCGAGCTCGCTGAGCCGTCCACGCCGACCAGCATCACCAGGCGCTTCGGGGCTGCCTCGGGGGACAGGTCCGGAATGTCCGAGCCAGACATGATCCAACTGTATCGGGCTCCAGGGGGCAAGACTGTCGTACCCGACGGGTACAACTGTGGGTATGAGAACGCGCCCGGTGATCCTGCATCTGGATCTCGACGCCTTCTTTTCCGCCGTCGAGCAGCTGCACAAGCCCTCCCTGCGGGGAAAGCCCGTGGTGGTGGGCGGAACGGGCCGCCGCGGGGTGGTCGCCACCGCCTCCTACGAAGCGCGCAAGTTCGGCGTCGGCTCGGCCATGTCCATCGTCGAGGCCCGCCGCCGCTGCCCGAACGCCGCGTATCTCACACCCCGCTTCCACGCCTATCGGGCCGCCTCCCGGGTGGTGATGGGCCTGCTGGCCGAGGTGTCACCGCTGATCGAGCAGGTCTCCGTCGACGAGGCGTACGTCGACCTCACTCCCACCCATCCGGGCATCGATGTGCCCGGCGTCACCGAACTGGCCGAGAGCATTCGCCGCCGCATCCACGCCGAGACCGGGCTCACGGCGTCCATCGGCGTCGGGACCAGCAAGCTGCTCGCCAAGATCGGGTCCGACCTGAACAAGCCGGACGGCCTGACCGTGGTGGCGCCCGGCACCGAGCAGGAGATCTTGGCCCCGATGCCGGTCCGCCGGCTGCCCGGCATCGGCCCGGCCACCCAGGACCGGTTGCACAGGTTCGGCCTGCACACGGTCGGCGAGGTGGCCCGGGCCACCGAGCAGGAGATCGTCGGGATCCTCGGCCGGGCCCACGGCACCTCGGTCCACCAGCACTCGCGCGGCATCGACAACCGCGAGCTCGAGCCCGAGCGGGACGCGAAGTCGGTCTCGGCGGAGGAGACGTTCCCGTACGACCTGACCGACCGCCGGGAGCTGATGGAGCACGCCCGCCGGATGGCCGATCGGGTGGTCGGCCGGATCACCAAGGAAGGCCTGTGCGCCCGCACCATCACGATCAAGGTGCGCAGCTACGACTTCAGCACGATCACCCGGTCGTTCACCCTCGACCAGCCCACCGACTCGCTGAGCAAGATCATGGCCAGCATCCGCCAGCTGCTCGACGCGGTCGACGTGCAGGACGGCATCCGCCTGCTCGGCGTCGGGGTGGCCGGGCTGACCGACTTCGCCCAGACCGACCTGCTGGCCGATCTGCTGGCCGAGTCCGAGGCCGGGACTGCGGCGGGGTTCGCGGTCGGGGCCCGGGCTGGGGCCGAGCCCAGGGCCGGAGCCGGAGTTGGGACCGGAACCGGAGTTGGCGCCGGGGTTGGAACCGGGTCCGGGGTCGGAGCCGGAGCCGAGGACGGGGGTGGAGCCGGAGTCGGCGGTGGCGCCGGGGTTGGAGCCGGAGTTGGAGTTGGCGCAGGGGTTGGAATCGGGTCCGGGGTCGGCGCTGGAGCCGAGGTCGGGGGTGGAGCCGGAGTCGGGGGTGGCGCCGGGGTTGGAACCGGAGTTGGAGTTGGCGCCGGGGTCGGCGCCGGAGCCGAGGACGGGGTTGGAGCCGGGGTCGGCGCCGGGTCCGGAGCGAGGGGTGGACCTGGGGCCAAGCCCCTGTCCGGGACTGAGCCCACGGCAGTAGCCGAGCCGAGCGCCGAGGTAGGAGCCGGGGCAGGGGTCGAGCTCAGGGCCGAGGTCGGAATCGAAGCCGGGGTCGTGGTCGAGCCCAGGGCGGAGGATGGAACCGGGGTCAGAGCCGGAGCCGGGGTTGGAACCGGGGCCAAGCCCAGGGCCGGGACCGAGGCCAGGGCAGGGGCCGAGCCGAGGGTTGGGGCCGAGCCGAGGGTTGGGGCCGAGCCGAGGGTTGGGGCCGAGCCGAGGGTTGGGGCCGAGCCGAGGGCCGAGGTCGCAGCCGGGGCCGAGGTCGCAGCCGGGGCCGAGGTCGGAGTCGGGGCAGGGGTCGGGGTCGAGGTAGGAGCCGGGGTCGGGGCCGAGCCCAGGGTCGGAGTCAGGGCAGGGGCCGGGTCGCAGGTTGGGCGGCCGGTACCGGCCGTCGTAGGGGCCATGCTGACGGAGTCGGCCGGAGATGAGCCTTCGGCAACGGGTTTCGGGTGGACAGCGGAATTGGTGGACGATCGGGCGGACGCCTCAGCGGTACCGGACTGGCGCCCGGGTCAGGACGTGGTGCACGCGGAACGTGGGGCAGGATGGGTGCAGGGCGCCGGGTTGGGCCGGGTGACGGTGCGTTTCGAGGGGCCGCACACCGGGCCGGGCCCGATCCGGACTTTCCGCGTAGACGATCCCGAGCTGACGCCGGGAGAGCCGCCGGTCTGGTAACTGCGCCGATTCGGCGTCACGTGGCGACCTCGGCCGGGCTCGAGGTGCAGTAGCCCGGCCGATCCGTTGCTGGGTCCGCCTTCGGAGATGCTCAGAACTCCTCGTGAGTCGCCGGGTCCTGCCCTCCGGCCCGCGTGCCGGTGTCCAGGGTGGCGATCCGGTCCACGTCCTCGTCGGTGAGCTGCACACCCAGGGCGTCGAGGTTCTGGCGCAGGCGGTCGGGGTGGGAGGCCTTCGGGATCACCACCAGCCCCTGCCGCAGGTGCCAGGCCAGCACGACCTGCACCACGGAACATCCGTGCGCAGCGGCGATCTCGGTCAGTTCCGGGGCTTTCAGCAGGTCGTTGGCGTTGGCCAGGGGCGACCAGGACTCGGTGACGATGCCCCGCCGGGTGTTCTCGGCGATCAGCTCGCGCTGCGGGAGGTGGGGGTGGATCTCGATCTGGTTCACGGCGGGCACGGTGGTGGTCTCGGCGGCCAGCCGGTCCAGGTGCTCGGGCAGGAAGTTGGAGACCCCGATCGCGCGGACCTTGCCCAGGGCCACCGCCTCCTCCATCGCCCGCCAGGAGTCCACGTACCGGTCCAGCCGGGGCAGCGGCCAGTGGATCAGGTAGAGGTCGAGGTAGTCCAGGCCGAGGCGTTCCCGGCTGTCGTCGATGGCCTGCAGCGTGGGGCCATAGCCCTGGTCGGCGCCGCGCAGCTTGGTGGTCACGAACAGGTCCTCGCGGGGCACCCCGGAGTCGGCGATGCCCTGGCCCACGCCGAGCTCGTTCTCGTACTTGGCCGCGGTGTCGATCAGCCGGTAGCCGAGCCCGATCGCCTCGGCGACGATCCGGCGGATCTCCTCGTCGGGCACCCGGGCGGTGCCCAGCCCGAGCTGGGGGATCTCGGCGCCGCTGGTCAGCTTCAGGGCGGGTACGGAAGTCATGGCGACGGTCCTCCTGCGGTTCGGGCCGATCCGGCTGGTCGGCCGTTCCACCCTGGCACGCGGGCCCCGTCCCGGCCCGTCCGGGCAACCTATTTGCGCGCTTTCCGTAGGTTGTGATCAGCTGAGTGCGGACAGGATGGGGGACTGCCGATGCTCAGCCGGGCCGAGGCCGCCGAGCTGCTGAACACCGCTGCGACCGCGGGCAGCGAGACCCGCCTGCGCCTGCTGAGCCGCCTGCTCGGGGAGCTCCCGCCCAGCCTCTGGCCCGACTTCGGCCGGCTCGCCCTCCGGGTCGCGCAGGTGCCTCCGGGCACTGCCCGGCGTCGCGAGCTGATCGAGCTGATGGCCCGCCTGCCGATCGTGCAGAAATACGCGGTGCTCTTCGAACTGGCCCGCGACAGAACCGATCCGGACGACGCGACGGTGATGAGCGTCCTGCTCTCCAGCCTGACGCGGGACGGGTTTCCGCCGCCCGTGCAGCTGTTCCGGATTAGGGACGGGGTGGCCCGGGCCGGCCGGGCGGGGCGGCCTTGGGTAGCGATCGATTTCGAGGCGTCTCCGGTGCGGCCGGTGACCGGTGGTCGGGCGTACGAGCGGATCGACGGGCCGCCCGCGGTGTCGGGTCTGCCGGGCGAGACCGCGGGCACGGATGAAGTGGAGCTTTCGACCGCGTTCGAGGACGGCGACGACGCCGATGGTGGGCCGTCCGAAGAGGGTGAAGCTCATCCCGCCGGTCTTACGCCTACCACCGCTCCCAGTCCCGTCCATCCCGTCTACCCGCGCCTCGACGCCCCGGAACGGGCCGCTCCGGGCGCCCCCTTCGTGGTCACGGCCGGGCTGCGGGCGGATCAGGACACGGCCCTGGTCGGTCCGACGGCGGTGCGGCTGCCCCGTCGGCCGGAGACCCTGGAACTTCAGGTGGCCTTCCAGTTCGATCCGCACGCCCTGGTGCTGCTGCCCGAGGTGGAGGACCACGGCCGGCCGCTGGATGCGGAGCAGCCCGGGGTCTACTCGCTCCGCCGAACCCCGGAAGACCCGTGGCCGTCGGTGTCGGTGACGTTCGTCGGCCTGGCCCGGCCGGACCTGACCCTCGAGCGCCGGATCGATGTGAGCTTCATCCGGGACGGGGCGCTGATCGGGTTCGCCTCGCGGTCCGTGGTCATTGCTTCCGATCCGCGCGGGCTCAGCGTCGTCCCAGCGCCTCCGGAGCCACCCGCGGACCCGCAGCACCCCCGCAGCTCGGGCGAGGCGGGGGAGACAGCGGGTCAGGTCTCCCAGCTCCGGCCGCGACCCAGTTCCGAAAAAGGCTCCGAGAAAGGCCCGGAAAAGAGCCCGGCCCCGGCCGTCCACCCACCCTGGGCCCCGACCGACAACCTGGCCGTCCAGCCCGGCCCGACGAGCACCGACCGGTTCCGCCCGAGCACGGCGCTCGACCTCACCCCGCTGCTCGACGCGGACCGGCCCGACCTGCTGATCGTGATCCGCCGCAGCGACGAGGTCTCCGGCACGCGGCTGGTCTTCACCGCCTTCAGCCGTCATGAGCACGTCGCCGATCAGTGGGAGCCGCGGACCGAGGTGATCGTGGGGGAGGCCGGGGTCGGCACCACTCCGCACGAGCTCGGCGCGCAGGCGCGGGCCAAGGTGGCGACCACGGGTAACCAGCTCGACCTCTACGCCTGGCTGCTCGGGCTGGGCCATCGGATCTACCGCTCGGTCCCGGCCCCGATCCGGGCCGCGCTGCGGGCCACCGTGGCCAGTGGAACCCCCGAGCACCCGGCCACCGTGCTGGTGCTGAGTGATGAGCCGTACGTGCCCTGGGAGCTGGCGGCCCGCCCCGCCGGCTGGTCCGGGGCCGGGCCGCACGAGCTGCCGCCGGGCGGGGAGGCCGTCTTCCTCGGGGCGCACGTGGCGATCAGCCGGTGGCTCCTGACCGACGAACCGCCGCCCGCTCCGCGTCCTCAATCAATCCTCGGCATCGGCTCGACCGCCGTCGTGACCGCCCGCTACGAAGGGCTTCTCGGCGCAGACCCGCTACCGCACGCCGAGCTCGAGGCGGCTCGGCTGATCGAGGCCCTGGCGCCGGACGTGGTGGCCGTGCGTCCTCTGTTCACCGACGTGCTGAACCTGCTCGGAGGCAGTCCCGCCGTCGATCTCATGCACTTCGCCCTGCACGGCCGTTTCGATCCGCTGGGCGTGGCCGGTGGCCTGCTCCTGCCGCCCGAGCGGCACCGGGCCGGACGCATGGGTCTGGAGCAGCCGGACATCCTGCATGAGAACCACATTCGCGGTCGTCGGCTGACGGCCAGCCCCTTTGTCTACCTGAACGCCTGCCAGATCGGCGCCGGCGACGGCCGGCTGCTCGGTGACTACGGGGGCATGGCGGCGGCGTTTCTGGAGGCCGGGGCCGGGGCGGTGGTGGCTCCGTTGTGGAACATCGCCGACCACACGGCGGCCGAGATGGCCGAGGAGTTCTACCGGCACTGCCTCGAGGTGGCCTTCCCCGACGCAGAACCGGCCGTGGGCCGGATCCCGGTCGCCGAGCTGCTGCGTCGGATCCGCGCCCGGTACACCGAGCGGGCGGTCCGTCAGGAAGCCCCGGGGATCGACGCCACGCTGGTCTCCTTCCAGTTGTTCGGGCATCCGCGCCTGCGTCTGCTCAGTGCAACGAAAGGTCATTGATGGCAAGGAATCTCAACCCGGACGGCACTCCGGTCACGCTTGAGGGCGTCACGCTGAGCACCCCCGGTCTGTCCGGGCAGGTGGAGGTGCTGGCGGCCGGCTCGCCCGGGTTGCGGGTGCGGGAGGGCAGCGCCGACGGGTTCGCCGAGGCGGTGGCCTCGGCCGGGTTCCTGGAGCAGCTCACTGTCGAGATCAGTGGTCACACCGAGCTGGCGCCGGTCGCCGGTAGCCGCAGCGGCGGTGGTCCGGAGATCACGCTGAGCATCCCGAGCCCGGGGCACTCCTTCGCCCAGGTGCTGCTGTACACCGCCGAAGACGGCAGTCAGTCCTGGCATCTGCCGATCGAACCGCCAGGCACCAACGTCCAAAATCTGACGTACTCGATCCCCCGGGAGATCGTTCCCCCGCCGACCGGCGCCGCATCGGCCTACCGCGGGCTGGTCTGGGCAATCGGCCGGAAGATGCTGAAGGTTCTGGCTTTTCCTCTCCTGGAACGAGGGACGGCGGTGGTGGCCGAGCGGCTCGCCTCGCGGTGGGAGGCCGGGCACCGTCCGTATCTGCTGCGCAGTTTCACCCCGGACGACTACACGCAGGCCGACGCGCGGGGGCTGGACACGCAGGACTGGGCGCATTTCGCCCAGGGGCCGGCGCTACTCTTCCTGCACGGCACGTTCAGCCGGTCCGACCTGGCCTTCCGCGACCTGCCGCCCGCGCAGTTCCAGGAGCTGCACAACCTCTACGCAGGAAGGGTTTTCGCGTTCGATCACCCGACCCTGTCGGTCGACCCGGCCGCCAACGTCCGCGAGCTGCTGACCCGGCTCCCCGAAGGCCTCGCGCTGACGGTGGACGTGGTGGCGCACAGCCGGGGCGGGCTGGTGGGCCGCGAACTCGCCGCGCAGCCGGAATCGCAGCTGGTCGTGCGCCGGCTGGTGATGGTGGGCACCCCGAATGCGGGCACGATCCTGGCCGATTCCGGGCACTGGGGCGGGCTCGTCGACCGGATGACCAACCTGCTGCAGTTCGTGCCGGGCAACCCGGTGACCGACGTGCTCGACGCCGTCCTCACCGTGCTGAAGCACCTGGCGCTCGGGGCGGTGCAGGGGCTGGACGGGCTGACCGCGATGGATCCGTCGGGTGACTACCTGAAAAAGCTGAGATTGGGGACGCCGGAACGTACGGTCCCGGTCCTGCACGCCGTCGCCTCCGACTACGACCCGCCGTCCGGCTCGCCGTTATCCCGGGTGAGCCGCAACGGCCTTACCGATCTGGTGTTCGGACGGGACGGCAACGACCTGGTGGTGCCCACCCTGGGCACGTACCAGCTGGACGGGGTGCCCGGGTTCCCGGTGCCCGGCCCGCTGATCCTGGAGAAGGTCGCCGGGGTGGAGCACACCGCGTACTTCGGCCACCCGGCCGTGGGGGAGCACCTGCTGACCTGGCTGAGGTGAGGCGGCCGCGGGCCAGTAGATTGTCGGGATGAGTAGCCCCGAGCGCGAGGTCCTGACCTGGGAACTGTTCGGCGAGGCAGGCCGGGAACTGGCCCGGAGCATCGCCGACAGCGGATTCCGGCCCGACATGGTGATCGCGGTGGCCCGGGGTGGCCTGCTGCCGGCCGGGGCGATCTCGTACGCCCTCGGGGTGAAGGCGGCGGGCACCCTGAACGTGGAGTTCTACAGCGACATCGAGGAGACCCTGCCGGACCCGGTGCTGCTCGAGCCGCTGCTGGACACGGCCGCGATCGTCGGCAAGCGCCTGCTCGTGGTGGACGACGTGGCCGACTCCGGCCGCACCCTCGACCTGGTGCTCGACGTGCTGCGCAACCATCACCCGGACGAGGTGCGCTCGGCCGTGCTCTACACCAAGCCGCGCACCATCGTTCAACCCGACTACTCCTGGCGCGAGACCGACCTCTGGATCAATTTCCCGTGGTCCACCGAGCCCCCCGTCGGGGCGACGGAAGCCGTGTCGGACACCAGCATTCCGTGATCATCTGATTCCATGCGGTCATGCCGCGGAGCTGGGTGCAGCAGATCACCGCCCGGGCGCTGAGCCCCGTCCACAAGGAAGTGCTCGACCTGCGCACGGAGGTCGAGCAGCTCCGGGCCGAACTGCAGAGCCTGCGCAGGCAGACCCAGGCCCCCGGCTACGCGGTCGATCTGCTGCTCGGGGCGCAGGGTCGGCGCAGCACCCGGCTGATCAGCGAGAGCCGGCTGCGGGAACTGGCCGCGCAGGTGAGCCGGGTCGCGCTGGCGCCGGACGCCTACGGCCACCTGGTGCAGGCCTATCGCACCCTCTTCGAGCTCGAGCTGCGGGGGGTCGGGCGGATGGCCGGGGCGCCGGGCAACGTGCTCGGCAAGCTCGCCACGACCCCGCTGCTGGACCCGCCGAACGGGGAGATCCTGGAGATCGGGACGCTTTTCGGGATGTTCGCCGGCGGGATGGCGCGCCAGATCAGCCGGGCCGGACTCGGCTACGGGCTCACCGTGGTCGATCCGCTGGAGGCCTCCACCGAGCTGGTGGTGCGCGAGAACCTGGCCCTGGCCGGCGTCGATCCGAGCCGGATGCGACTGATCCGCGGCCGCTCATCCGATCGCGGAGTGCAGGCCGAGGTCGCCGATCGGGAGTACGGCGTGATCATTCTGGACGGCGACCACTCGGCCGCCGCCGTGGCCGCCGACCTCCGGTTCGCCGAGCGGATCGCGGCCCCGGGCGGCATCGTGCTGCTCGACGACTACACCGACCGGAACTGGCCCGGCGTCCAGGAGGCCGGTGACTCGTACCTGACCGGCGACACCCGGTTCGAGTTCCTCGGGGTCGTGGCGACCACCGCCTTCCTCCGGGCTCAGCCGATCCCGGCCGTCATCACCTTGCCAAAGGAAGACGGAACCGGGCTCAGCGCCGCCAGAAGTCGAACCGGTCCCGCCCCGGCCGGAAACCGGCTGCCTCGACCACGCTGACCGCCAGCTCGAACTGGTCGCCGACCCGGTAGGGCACGTGCGCGTCGCTGCCGAACGACACCGCCTCGCCGCCCTCCTCGTACCACCAGCGCATCAGCTCGGCCGACCAGATCGGGCTTCGGGTGTTGATCTCCAGGGCCCGGCCACTGGTGGCGAGGGCGCGGAAGACCGTGCGGTACTCCTCTTGGAACAGTTTCTCGTCGTACGCGGCGGACCGGGTGGGCCAGTAGCGGCGCGGGAAGTCGCAGTGCGCCAGCACCTGGAACACGTCCGAACCCTTGACCAGGTCGATCAGGCCGTCGAAGTAGCGGCGCATCAGGTCTTCCGGAGGTACGCCGAGCGAGAACACCCGCTCCGGCGACAGTACGCGTCCTTCATGAACCACCGAGTGGAGCGATCCGAGCACCCGCTCGAACGCCCCCGAGCGCAGCACGGCCGCCACGCTGCCGGGGAACAGGTGCGGCTCGCCGGTCTCGATGCCGGAGAGAATGCGCAGGTCCGGGTACTTGTCCCGGCAGCGCTGGAGCTCGGCCTGGTAACCCTCGACATCGAGAGGGTGGACCCGCTCGCGGAAGGCGATCTCGGCGTCATCAGGGGGCAGGTCGTCGTGACCCCAGCTGGTGAAGTCGACGTGTTCGGTGAAGGCGATCGCCGGTAAGCCGATCTCGACCGCTTTCGCGCAGGTCAGATCCATCGAACTGGTGTCGCGGGTGTCCCAGCTGAACTGGGAGTGCACGTGGTTGTCGGGGGGAAGCATCGCCACGATTCTCTCATCGGCGGAGAATGGCTGGGTGAACACCCTTCTAACCCCCGCCTTCGACTCGCTGGTGGATCTCGTCGGCGACGGCGGGGTGGTGATCCTGAGTGGCGCCGGGATCTCGACCGATTCGGGCATCCCGGACTATCGCGGCCCGTCCGGGGCGCTGCGCCGACACACCCCGATGACCTATCAGACCTTCATGAAGGACCCGGAGGCCCGGCACCGCTATTGGGCCCGGAGCTACCTGGGCTGGCGGCAGATGAAGCGCGCCCGGCCGAACCCGGCGCACGAGGCGGTGGCCGGGCTGCAGAAGCAGGGGCTGGTCGAGGGCATCATCACGCAGAACGTGGACGGGCTGCACCAGGCCGCCGGGGCCACCGGGGTGATCGAGCTGCACGGCGGGCTGGACCGGGCGATCTGCCTGAACTGCGGCCGGCTGAGCGACCGGACCGACCTGGACCGGCGGCTGCACGCCGCCAACCCGGACTTCACCGCCCGGGCCGAGGCGGTGAATCCGGACGGCGACGTGGACCTGGCCGAGGACGAGCTGGCCGGGTTCGTGATGGTCGCCTGCCCGCACTGCGGCGAGGGCCCGCTGAAGCCGGACGTGGTCTTCTTCGGCGAGACGGTGCCCCGCCCGCGGGTCGACGCGTGCTTCGCGAGGCTGGAGCGGGCCGGCTCCCTGCTGATCCTCGGATCATCACTCAAGGTGATGTCGGGCTTCAGGTTCGTGCTCCAGGCCCGCAAGAGCGGGATTCCGGTGGCCATCGTGAACCAGGGGGAGACCCGGGGGGACGGCTACTGCGACATCCGGCTCGACGCCCCTCTCGGAGAGGTCCTTCCGGCCCTCGATCACGCAATGACGGCAAAGTCCATGATCAACTAGCCCATTCGGTCACTTTGTGCTTCCGCAACCGGGTAGTTTGACCTCCGCCGACTGGTTTGACAGCCGGTGCACAGTCATTCCCGTAGCCGCTGACCGACGGGCTCGCAGATCCGATTGCCTCCGTCGCTGCCGCTGAGAGAGCGAGAGTCGCAGTTGCCGAGCCCTAGCGCAGACCCCAGACGTTCACGCTTCGTAACCAGAGCCGTCCGCCTTCTGAGCATCGGGGGCCTGCTGGTCGTGCCGGTGGCGGTCGCCTCGATCTCCCCGGCCGGCGCGGCCGAGCAGCCGGTCGCCTCCCCGCTCACCCGGGACCCGGGGGTGATCGGGCGGATCACCGCCAACGGCGCCTTCCACCCGATCAGCGCGAGCAGCGCGGCCGGCACCTTCCAGGCCGCCGCCGCGAAGGTGAAGATCACCGGCCCGGCCACGATGACCAAGAACGCGACGTACACGGTCAAGGTCACCGGCTCGAGCAAGGTCTGCGGGATCATCGAGCAGTCGCTGCCCCGGCAGGACATGAAGAAGCCCTACACGATGCCGATCACGCTGAAGGACCTGAAGGCGGGCAAGACCAAGCTCAAGGTCTACGCGGTCGGCTGCTCCAAGACCAACAGCTACCCGGTCTACGCGATCGGCTACAAGACGATCAGCCAGCCGGTGCACCTGGGCAAGATCAACCGGTGGATCGCCCCCTCCGCCGAGAAGAAGGCCGACCGCACGCTTGCCCTGACCGTGTCCGCGCCCAAGGCCGGGATCAGCGCCAAGCTGATGAAGGGCAGTAAGACGGTCAAGGCGCTCGGCACCAAGAAGGCCAAGAAGGCCACCTTCAGCTGGGCCCCGGGCAAGACCGCGCCGGGCAACTACACGATCGCGGTCAAGGCCGCCGGCCACACGGTCAGGCTGGCCACCTCGATCACCAACGGCTGGGCCCCGATGAACTGGCCCTTCGCCCGCTGCAAGACGCTCACCTGGTCCTACAACGCGGCCGACGAGCCGGACCGGGCGGCCGGCATGAGCACCGACATCGCCGAGGGCTTCAAGCAGATCAGCGCGGCCACCGGGATCAAGTTCAAGCACGTCTCCAGCAAGGGGACGATCGGGCTCACCTGGGCGGGCACCGAGCACTTCCCGGACGGGGACACCGACGCGGACGGCCTGGGCGGCTCCTCCGGTAACGGGGTGAACGCCACCAAGGGCACGGTCTGGTTCAACACCGCCTCGCGCTGGGTCGGCCAGCCCGGCTTCGGCCGCTACGACGGCGTGCCCGGTCGCGGCGCGCTGATCGTGCACGAGATCTCGCACTCGCTGGGTCTGGGACACGTGACCGCCAAGTCCGCGCTGATGTACCCGGTCGCCGACGTCGGCTCGCCGACCACCCTGACCAAGTACGAGATCGCCGGGCTGAACGCCCTCTACACCGCGAAATCCTGCTGATCAGAGGCCGTTGAACGGGAAAAGCTGAGGGCATGTCTCCGGTGCGTAAACCGCCCGGGGACATGCCCTATCTTTAGGTTCCGTGTCCAAGGTATTGACAAGTCTCCCCGTCGGTGACCGAGTCGGAATCGCTTTCTCCGGTGGTCTCGACACGTCCGTAGCCGTTGCGTGGATGCGCCACCACGGCGCCGTCCCCTGCACCTACAGCGCCGACCTCGGTCAGTACGACGAGGACGACATGGAGTCCCTGCCCGGACGCGCGAAACAGTACGGCGCCGAGATCGCCCGGCTGGTCGACTGCCGCGAGGCCCTGGTCGAGGCCGGTCTGGTCGCCCTGATGTGCGGCGCGTTCCACATCCGCTCCGGCGGCAAGGCCTACTTCAACACCACCCCGCTGGGCCGCGCCGTCACCGGCACCCTGCTGGTCCAGGCCATGCGGGAGGACGGCGTCTCGATCTGGGGCGACGGCTCGACCTACAAGGGCAACGACATCGAGCGGTTCTACCGCTACGGCCTGCTCGCCAACCCCGCGCTGCGGATCTACAAGCCCTGGCTGGACGCGGCGTTCGTGGACGAGCTGGGCGGCCGCGCCGAGATGTCGCAGTGGCTGACCGAGCACGACCTGCCCTACCGGGCCAGCAAGGAGAAGGCGTACTCGACCGACGCCAACATCTGGGGCGCCACCCACGAGGCGAAGACCCTGGAGCACCTCAGCGAGTCCCTCGAGATCGTCGAGCCGATCATGGGCGTCAAGCACTGGGACCCGGCGGTCGCGATCGACGCCGAGGACATCACGGTCAGCTTCGAGAACGGCCGCCCGGTCGCGATCAACGGCGAGAAGTTCGGCAGCCAGGTCGATCTGGTGATGAAGGCCAACGAGATCGGCGGCCGGCACGGCCTGGGCATGTCCGACCAGATCGAGAACCGGATCATCGAGGCCAAGAGCCGCGGGATCTACGAGGCGCCGGGCATGGCCCTGCTCTTCATCACCTACGAGCGCCTGGTCAACGCGATCCACAACGAGGACACGGTCGACTCGTACCACACCATGGGCCGCCGCCTCGGCCGGCTGCTCTACGAAGGCCGCTGGCTGGACCCGCAGTCGCTGATGCTGCAGAGCAGCCTGACCCAGTGGGTGGCCCGCGCGGTCACCGGCGAGGTCACGGTGCGGCTGCGCCGGGGCGACGACTGGACGATCGTCAACACGGTCGGCCCGAACCTCAGCTACCACCCGGACCGGCTCAGCATGGAGCGCACCGAGGACGCGGCCTTCGGCCCGGTCGACCGGATCGGCCAGCTGACCATGCGCAACCTCGACATCGCCGACTCCCGGCAGAAGCTCGAGCTGTTCGCCGGCCTGGGCCAGCTCGAGGGCCAGGCCCGGATCGTCGGGGAGCTGGAACCGGGCGGCTCGGACCGGATCAGCCGCAACCGGGACGTGGAGGCCGACGAGGCCGCGCTGCTGGACCAGGCGGCCATGGAGGCCGGTACCGACTAGCACCAGAACGCATGATGAGGGACGCCGGTGGTCACCGGCGTCCCTCATTCGCGTTGGTCTAGTCGCCCTTCACGTTCAGGATCTGGTGCAGCGTGTGCTGCACCTCGACCAGATCCGCCGCATCGGCCATCACCTGGTCGATCGGCTTGTAGGCGCCCGGGATCTCGTCCACGAAAGCATCCGTGTCCCGGTACTCGATGCCCTTCATCGCCTCCCGCAGATCCTCCACGGTGAACTTCTTCCGGGCCGCGGTCCGGGAGAACTCCCGGCCCGCCCCGTGCGGCGAGGAGTTCAGCGAGAGCGGGTTGCCCTTGCCGGTGACCACGTAGCTGGCCGTGCCCATGGAACCCGGGATCAGGCCCGGCCGGCCCGCGTCGGCCTGGATCGCGCCCTTCCGGCTGACCCAGACGTCCTTGCCGAAATGGTGCTCCGGCTGGGTGAAGTTGTGGTGACAGTTGATCCGCTCGAGGTCCTGCACCGGCTCACCCATGAAGGCGGCGGTGCACTGCATCAGCCGGTGCATCATCTCCTCCCGGTTGGCCAGCGCGAAGTCCTGGGCCCAGCGCATCTCGTTGATGTACGACCAGAACTCGGCCGTGTCCTGCACCAGGTAGGCCAGGTCGAGGTCGGGCAGGGTGATGTAGTACTTCTCCATCAGCGCCCGCGCGACCTTGATGTGCTTCTGCGCGATCCGGTTTCCGATACCCCGCGATCCGGAGTGCAGGAACAGCCACACCGTGCCGGACTGGTCCGCCGTCACCTCGATGAAGTGGTTACCCGAGCCGAGGCTGCCGAGCTGACGCGTCCAGTTGCCGGTGTAGGAGGACGGGTCGAAACCGGCCTTCGCCGCCTTCTGGGCGAGCACCTCCAGACGCTCGGCCACCACGCTCTCCGTGGTCCGCTCCTCAGAGTTGTAGCCACCCGCGGAGAGCGGGATCGCCCGCTCGATCGCGACCCGGAGCTCGGCCAGGGGGCCGGCGGCCCGAACGTCGGTCTCCGTCCACTGGGTGCGGACCGCGATCATGCCGCAGCCGATGTCCACCCCGACCGCGGCCGGGATGATCGCCCGCAGCGTCGGGATCACCGAGCCGACCGTCGCCCCCTTGCCCAGGTGGGCGTCCGGCATCAGCGCGAGATGCGGCGAGATGAACGGCATCTGGGACGTCCGGACGGCCTGTTCGCGGGTCTTCTCCTCCAGAATGCTCGCCCAGTTGAAGAGCTTCGGCCCGAGCCGCTCCACCGTCACCGTTCCACCTCCGTCCACCGCTCGCCCCTGTGGCAAGTGCGGACCCGAGCATCTCCGGTGCCGGGGAGCGACGTCCAGCCGATTTAGCCCTAACTGGTGATCGACCAGAGCTGGCACGGGTTGTTCAGCCACATCCACAGATCGGCCTTGGTGCCGTTGGCCGTACCGCAGTTGACGTCGTCCAGCACCATTCCGCTGTTCTCGACGACGAGTTCGTACCGGCCGTTGCCGGCCGGGATGACCGCCCACTGCTGACACAGGTTGCCGAGCGGATCCCACAGGTCCACGGCCGTGCCCAGAGCCAGACCGCAGTTGACCGCATCGAGGGTCTTGTTGGCATTGACGTTTGTGATCGTCCACTTGTTGGCGCCGACATTGGTGAAACGCCATTGCTGGCAAGTGTTGCCGAGAGCCTGCCACTGGTCGATCAGGGTGCCGTTCGCGGTCCCGCAGTTGATCGCGTCGAGCAGTTTCCCGCTGGCCAGGTTCGTCAGCTTGTAGGTGGCGCCGTTGACCGGGAAGGTCATGCTCTTGCTGTAGCCCACGGAGACGATGTTGGCCTGGACCGCGTTTTCGGTTGCGTCGCTGGGGTAACCGCTGGTCATGACGCCTTCGAAGAACGACCCGACGGATCCGTTGCTGTTGTCCCCGCCGATCCCGAGGATGATGGCGCCCTGCTTGGTCATCGGGTTGTAGCCGGACTGGGTCGGGAGCGCTCCGTTGTATCTGGTGGCCAGGCTGCCGGATTGGGCGTTGCCGTCCTTGATGGCGTACGTCGAAGTGCCATTGTTCTTCAGGACCGCGGTCACGAACGCCGAACTTCGCCCGGTGTTGGCCGGGTTCGAGCCGTTCCCTCCGGCGAAGAGGCCATTTTCGAGGTCGGCGGCGACCCGGGGGCCGCCGGCGCAGGGGGTGAACCAGCAGAGCGTCCCGAAGTAGATCGCATCCATGTCGCCGTTGCCGGTGTCCAGGTTGTTGGTCTCGGCGTTGCCGTAGTCGAAGCAGCAGCGGTCGTTCGTGTGCGTGCCCTCGGTGACCATGTACATGCCCTCGGGCTGGCTGCCGGTGGCGATCCCGTTGGTCGCGTTGTTGCGATAGCCATTACCCGCGGAAATGTAGACGCCGTAGACCTTATGGCCGCCGGCGGTGACCGGCAGCGCGGCCGCGTTCGCACCTTGGTCGGCGGTCGGGTTGGCGCCCCCGCCGGGTGCGATGGTCAGGTCGTTGTGCCGGGAAGTCTGGTCGTAGATGCGGACGATGGTGCAGTAGGTGCCGGAGCAGAAACTGTCCTGTGCTGCGGCATTTGCGTAACCCCCGGCGCTGAGCACGCCAATGTTCATCGTGGCGCCGTCGGACCAGCGACGCACCTGATAGAGCGAACCGTTGTACGAGCCGAAGAGCGCCCGGGTGGTGCTGTGCGCGGCGACGCAGGGGGTGCCGCCGTTGGCGTAGATGTCGCAGGGCAGCGTGCCCGCGGCCTGCGCGGGGGAGGCGGGGCCGGCGACCAAGGCGGACAACGTGAGGACGATCGCGGCGACGATGACGAGGATGGCGCGGCGAAGAGGTTGCCAGGGTTTGGGGAGCATGAGGTTCCTTTCGGAGGGTCAGAGCCACCGATGTGAACGCTCACAAGCGTCACTTATGTGTTTCCGGTGCGTCAATGGGGCGTATCGGGAGGATGACGCGTTAGCGCTCACCGGTCCGACCGTTCGGCGCTTCATCCGGATGTGACTCAGTGGTGCTGGTCCCGGAAACGCGGTGGCGTGAAAGTGGCGCCCTGCACCTACTCATCCCGGCCCTACCAGGGAGCGCCGATGCCCGACACTGCCCCCACCGACGACGAGTCCGTCCTCGCCTCGCTGGGCTACAAGCAGGAACTCCACCGATCCTGGTCCGGGTTCTCGAACTTCGCCATCTCGTTCTCGATCATCTCGATCCTGGCCGGCTGCTTCACCACCTTCGGCCAGGCCTGGAACAACGGCGGCCCGATCGCCATCTCGCTGGGCTGGCCGGTGATCTCGGCGTTCATCCTGATCATCGGGTTCTGTATGGCCGAGCTGGTGTCGGCCTACCCGACGTCCGGCGGGATCTATTGGTGGGCGGCCAAACTCGGCGGCGCCAAGGCCGGGTACTACACCGGCTGGCTGAACCTGGTCGGCCTGGTGGCGATCCTGGCCTCGGTCGCCTACGGGGCCGCGATCTACCTGAACACGTTCATCGACCTGTTCTCCGACTCCTACGCCGGCAGCTTCCTCGGCGGCAATTACCTTTACCAGCAGTTCTTCTGGTTCGCCGTGCTGATGGTGCTGATCACCGCGGTGAACATCTTCAGCTCGCACCTGCTGGCGGTGATCAACAACGTCTCGGTCTGGTGGCACGTCTTCGGCGCGCTGATCGTCGTGCTGGTCCTGGTTTTCGGGCCGGACTCGCACCAGAGCCTGTCGTTCGTGTTCACCGAGCGGATCAACAACGCCGGGATCGGCGGGGACAGCGACTGGAGCTTCTGGTTCTACGTGCTGCCGCTGGGTTTCCTGCTGACCCAGTACACGATCACCGGGTACGACGCCTCGGCCCACCTCTCGGAGGAGACCCAGGGAGCGGCGAACGCGGCCGCCAAGGGCATCTGGCAGTCCATCCTCTACTCCGCCATCGGCGGCTGGATCCTGCTCCTGGCCTTCCTTTTCGCGGCGACCAACACCGACCTGATCAACTCGATCGACACCACCGTGAACCCGTACGGGCCCGGTAGCGTGCTCGCGGTCCTGGCCAGTTCGCTCTCCCCGGGCCTGCTCAAGCTCGTGGTCTTCATCAGCATGAGCGGCCAGATCTACTGCTCCACCGCCTGCATGACCTCGACCTCGCGGATGCTGTTCGCGTTCAGCCGGGACCGGGCCGTGCCCGGGTCCAGCCTGTGGTCCAAGGTGGACGTGAAGGGGGTGCCGCGCAACGCGGTGCTGGCCGGGGCCGCGGCCGCCGTCGTGCTGACCCTGCCGGCCCTGTACAAGAGCCCGTCCGGCGCCCCGACCGCCTTCTACGCCGTCGTCTCGATCGGCGTCATCGGGCTCTACCTGGCCTTCGCCATCCCGATCTATCTGCGCTGGAAGGCCGGGAACAGCTGGCAGCCGGGCCCGTGGACGCTGGGTTCGAAGTACCGCTGGATGTGCCTGCTGGCGGTCGCCGAGATCGCGGTCACATCGGTGTACTTCATCCTCCCGTTCGGGCCCGCGGGCTGGCCGCCGAACGACAGCTTCACCTGGACGGCGGTCAACTACGCACCGATCGTCCTGGTGGTTCTGCTTGGTGGGCTGTACATCTGGTGGCACGTCTCGGTGAAGAACTGGTTCACCGGGCCGCGCAGCAACGTCGAGCTGCCGGACCGGCTGATCGAGGCTCCGGCCGAGGAGACCCCGACCAGCTGAGCACCCGGGCGCGGCCGGAACCCCCGGCCGCGCCCCTGGTCTCAGCCCCGGGTCGGGTTCACCAGTAGGCGCATCAGGTCCAGCTCGGGCAGCGGGACCGACGACCCGTAGAGCGGGCCCTGGGCCAGGTCCACCCCGAGCCCGGTGAGCCGGTCGGCCTGCTCCTGGTGGTTCACCCCGTCGGCGATCAGGGTCAGGCCCAGGCCCGGGGTCATCGCGATCGCCCCGGCCAGCACCGCTCCGGCCCGGCTGCCCGGCTCGGCCGCGGTCAGCGACTCGTCCAGGGCGAGATAGCCGATCGGCAGCCGGGTGAGCAGGGCCAGCCCCGCGGCGCCGGTCCCGAACCCTTCCAGGCCGATGCCGACCCCCAGGGCCTGCACCCGGCCGAGCACCCGCTCCGCGGCGACCAGGTCGACGGAAGGCCCGGTCTCGGCGATCCGCAGCACCAGCGCCGAGCCCGGCAGGTCGTGCCGGCGCAGGGTGCGTTCGACCACGGTGACCAGCCGGTCGTCGGTCAGGTAGCGGGCGTCCAGCGGAACGTGGGCGGCCAGGTCGTCCCAGTCCGGCGCCTTGCGCAACAGTGCGAGGTCGGCGCAGATCGAGTCCAGCAGACGCTCTTCCAGCGGACGCCGCAGCCCGGCGTGCTCGGCCGCGGTCATCAGCGCCGCCGACTCGAGCACCCCATGCACCGGATGCCGCCAGCGCACCGTCGTGGCCAACGCCACCAGCTGCCCGGTCCGTGGACGCAGCACCGGGCGGTAGAGCACGTCGATGTGGTCCGAGGCCAGCGAGGCCAATTGCTCGGCCTGCTGGACGGTTTCCTCGAGCGAGAAGGGGGGAACAGGGGACGGCCGATGGTCCGGTTCCGCCGGACCGGAGTGGTCGTCCTCACTGCTCTCGACGTCGGGGCTCTCGTCGTCCGGGTTCTCGTCGTTCGGAGCCTCGTCCTCGTCCCGCTCCTGGGCTTCCCGCAGCGCCCGCTCGGCCTTCTCAGCGCGGATGTCCACGGCCCGGCTCAGCGGGATCACCTCGGCCTCGGGCCGGGTCCCGGCGCGCACCTCGGCCTCGATCTCCAGAGCCTCGTGGGCCCGCCGCTCGGCCGCCTTCAGCTCCGCCTCGCGCCGCTCGGACTCCTTCTCCAGGGCCTGGAACTCGGCCAGCGTGCGCTGCACCGAGCGCTGCGCGGCCGCGGCCAGCCGGGCCTTCGCCTCGGCCTTCTGCTCCGCCTCGGTCGGCTCCGGCCGCGGCGGTTCGGGGCGGGCCTGGCCGGAGGCGCGGTACTGGGCCGCCGGGGTGTTCAGGCCGCCCGGCGTGGTGCGGGCCCCCAGCCGGGGGACCGGCCCGGTCGGCTGGTGGTCAGGGGCTGGGTCCTCGGGGTGGTCCTGGAGATGGTCGACCACCTGGGGGACGCCGGTGGGGACCGGAAGGGAACCGGTGGTCGGCATCTGGCCCTCGGGCATGGGCTCCGTCGGCTGGGTGGGAGGGGTGGGGGGCATGCTCTTCGCGCTCACTGCTGGGTCGAAAAGAGGAAGGTACCGGTCCGCGCCCGGTGTTCCTGGCGCCGCTCCCGGGGCCGCGACTGGGCCTGCGACTGGGCCTGCGACTGGGCCCGCGCCTGGGCCCGCGCCTGGGGCGGCGCCGTTCCGGAAGGTCACGAGCTGATTCTTACCTCGTCGCTTGGCCGCATACATCGCCTGGTCCACCCCGGCGAGCAGGCTCTCCGGCGAGGCGTCCGGATCGACCCGGTCCAGCACGGCCACCCCGACGCTGGCTCCGACCCGCACCCGGGCCTCCTCGCCCCGGTGCCGCAACGGGAACGGCCGCCCGACCGACCCGAGGATCCGGCGGCCGATCACGTCCGGGGCCTCGGCCGCGTCCTCCATCAGGATCGCGAACTCGTCGCCCCCGAGCCGGGCCACGGTGTCGGCGGGCCGGACGCAGCCGCGCAGCCGGTGCGCCACCGCCCGCAGCACGTCGTCGCCGGCGTTGTGCCCCAGCTGGTCGTTCACCGCCTTGAAGTCGTCCAGGTCGCAGAAGATCAGGCCGAGCGGCCGGCCACCGCGGATCGCCCGGCGCAGCCGCTGGTCGAACAGGGCCCGGTTGGCGAGCCCGGTGAGCGAGTCCTTGTACGCCTGCGCCCGCAGCTCCTCCTGGCCGGTCTGCAGCTCGTGGATCAGGCGAACGTTGTCGAGACCGGTGAGCGCCTGACGCAGCAGGACAGCGACGAGCGCAGCGAGCCCCACCCCGGTCTCGACGGCGCCGATCGGCCGGCCGGTCGCCAGCTGCCCGGCCACCACCAGCACCGCTCCCGCCGGGGGCAGCCAGATCAGCCCTGAGAGTGTGCGATGGGAACCCATTTCGGTCCGCTCCGCCCTGATCAGCGCCCCGCAGGCCAGCAGCAGAGGCCCGAGCACGGAGCCCGCTCCGTAGGCCACCTGCCGCGGCCCGTCGACGACCGGCGCGGAACCGTGGGAAGGGTGGAACAGGCTGAGCAGCAGACCGTCGGAGACCGCGAACGCCAGCAGCCCGAAGGCCACCAGCGTCCAGCGCCAGGGGTCGGCCGGGATCCGGACCGGGGCCAGGAGGAGCACCAGGGCGATGATCAGCAGATCGCCGGCCAGGGAAACGGCGGCGACCGGGCGGCTCGGCCAATGGCTGGTGGCCAGGATCACGATGGACAGCGCGCCGAACCCGATCAGCAGGTCCAGCCCGAGGACGGACCAGGTCCGGGACTGGCTACTGCTGCGGGACTGGCGACTGCGGGACTGGTTACTGCGGGGTGGGACCAGTCCGAGGGCGGGCAGGGCGAACAGGGGCAGGGCGAGGCGCCCGGCGTCGGCGAGGGAGGGAGAAGCGGGCGGCGCCTGCCCGTTCATCAGCCGGTGATAGGCCCAGATCAGTTGCCCGGCCGTCCAGGCGGTGACACCGAAGGTCAGCAACAGGCGCCAAAGACGCTCCGGGCCCGGCGCCCGCAACCGGCTGAGCAGCAGACAGAGGCCGGCCACGCCCCCTGCGGCCAGATGGTTCAGGTCGTCCAGGGTGCGGGTGGTGACCTCGCCGAGCACCCCGCTGAGCGCGACCAGGGTCAGGGCCGGCAGCGCCACCCCGGCAATGGTCAGCAGGCTGGTGGGGGACAGGACCATCAGGCGGAACGAGGCCGGACGGGAGGTCGGGCGAGAGGCAGTGCCGGGGCTCAGGCCCACGCCGCCTCCCTTGCCCCTTGCTCGCCGACCAGCCGGTTACCCCGAGTGCGGACCTCAGCACAGCATAAGGAGTGAATGCCGCCAAAAGCCCATGATTCGGTCAGAGATTTATACCCGACGCCGAACCGTGACGGCCGGGTCCGCGCCGACTTTCACGCACGGTGAGCAGGCCCGATCGCCCTCGCCGGGAACGGGGCCGTGACCTGCGAACCTGACCGGCGGGGCGGATCACCCGGCGGGTCCCGGGGCCGGACCGGAGCGGCGCCGGTGGGCCGTAGGCTGTCCCCTGGCTCCGGGCCGGGCCGACGAAAGCTGACGGGTGGAGGAGGAACGTGCCGGTGGGAGAGAACCCGACGAGTGGCTCTCGGGTGCTCAACATTCCCAACCTGCTCAGCTTCGGCCGGCTGCTGCTGGTCCCGGTGTTCGCCGCGCTGATCCTGCTCGGGCACGTCGGCTGGGCGATCGCGGTGCTGGTGGTCAGCGGGATGAGCGACTACCTGGACGGCACCCTGGCCCGGCGCTGGGGGCAGACCACCCGGCTCGGGCAGATGCTCGACCCGATCGCCGACCGGCTCTACATCCTGACCACGCTGCTCGGCCTGGCCTACCGCGACGTCATCCCGTGGTGGCTGGTGCTGCTGCTGATCGCCCGGGACGCGGTGCTGATCGGCTCGCTGCTGCTGATGACGGTCGAGGAGCGCCGCCCGCTCGAGGTCAGCTTCCTGGGCAAGGCGGCCACCGCCTGCCTGCTCTACGCGTTCCCGCTGCTGCTGCTCGGCGACGTGAAGGGAGCGGCGGGCGACATCGCCCAGCCGGTCGGCTGGGCCTTCGCCTGGTGGGGCACCTCGCTCTACTGGTGGTCGGCGCTGCTCTACCTCCGTCAGGCGGTGGACGTGCTGTCCCGCCGGGAGCAGTTGCGGACCCGTCCACCCAGCACCCCGCCGGGCCGGACCGCCGGATGACCGAACGTCCCCGCGCGCTCGACGCCTCGATGACGCTGCTGCGCGAGGTGATGGAGCGCCCGCTCGACCCTGGGTACGCGGCCGCCGCCGCCCACCCCCGCCCGCGCTCGCAGCTGCGCACCGCGATCACCCTGATCCTGGCGATCGCGGCCGGGATCGGGTTCTGCGTCGCGGTCCGCTCGATCCAGGTGCCGCAGCGCGAGTCCGAGGCCGTCAGCCACGAGCTGCGCGAGCAGATCGAGCACCGCTCGGACGCGGTGGAGCAGCTGGAGCGCAGCAACGCGCAGCTGGCCGCGGCCAACGCCGCCGCTCAGCAGTCGCTGCTCGGCACCCGCGGCGCCGCGCTCGGCGAGCAGGTCCGCGAACTGGGCGCGCTGACCGGAGAGCTGCCCGTCAGCGGAAAAGGCCTGAAAGTCACGCTGGACGACGCGCCCGGCCGGGACGAGGTCGGCAGTGACCCGCGGACCGACGACGGGTACGACGAGGGCGTGGTGCTCGACGCGGACCTCCAGGTCGTGGTCAACGGGCTGTGGGCGGCCGGGGCCGAGGCGATCTCGATCAACGGTGAGCGGCTGACTGCGCTTTCGGCCATCCGCAGCGCCGGCGAGGCGATCCTGGTCGACTTCCGCCCCCTGGTCCCGCCATACGTGATCTCGGTGGTCGGCGACCCGTCATCGCTGCAGACCGGCTTCGCCGAGGGGCAGGCCGGGCCCTACGTGCAGTCGCTCCGGGACAACAACGGCATCGGTGTCGACATCGCCACCGCGGCGGAGCTGACCCTCCCCGGTGCTGGGCAGTTCGTGCTCCGGCAGGCCGGACCGGTAGAAGAGAGCCCCGTCAGTACAGCGAAGAAGAGCTCAGGAGGGCACAAGTGATCGCGGCGATCGGACTGCTGATCGGGGTGGTGGCCGGTCTGGTGCTGCAACCCGAGGTCCCGCTGTGGTTGCAGCCCTACCTGCCGATCGCCGTGGTGGCGGCGCTGGATGCGGTGTTCGGCGGGGTCCGGGCGCTGCTCGACGGGATCTTCGACGACCGGGTGTTCATCGTGTCGTTCCTGTCCAACGTCGTAGTGGCCGCCCTGATCGTCTTCCTGGGGGACCACCTCGGGGTCGGCGCGCAGCTGTCCACCGGCGTGGTGGTCGTGCTCGGCATCCGGATCTTCTCCAACGCGGCCGCGATTCGCCGGCACGTCTTCCGGGCCTGAGATGACGGACGACGCGAAGGGCGTACCCCAGAACCCGGAATCCGACGGGGAGAACGACGCCGACGACACGGTGCCCATGCCGGTCACTCCCGCGGCTCCTTCTGTTCCTTCAGTGCCGGTCGCCCCGGTTGGCCGTCCGTCAGGGCCGGGAAGGACCCGAGTCATCCGCCCCGCAGGGGGACGTCAGCGGGGAACTGGACCGTCAGCGTCCTCAAGCAAGCCGGGTGACTCGACCCCCAAGGCAACTGAACCGGAAACCTTCGAATTGGGGACGCCGGCGGCGGACCAGGTGCGACCGGAGGAGTCCGGGGGGCACGGGGAAACCGGGGTGCCTCTCGAGGTCGTCGAGAAGGCTGAACCGGCTGAGCCGGAAAAGGCCGAACCGGAACGACTGGAACCGCCGGAAAGGCCGGATCAGAGCGAGCCGGAAGCGGCCGAGTCCCCGAAGCTCTCGGAGCCGTCCGAGTCGTCCGGTGTCCCCGAGCCGCCCAGCCCGCGATCCCTGCTGATCCGCCTCTCCCGGCTCTCCCGGGTCCAGGTGCTCGCCGCGCTCCTCCTCGGTGCCCTCGGCTTCGGTCTGGTCGTGCAGGCCCATCAGACCCAGTCCGGCGACCTGTCCTCCCTCAGTCAGAGCGAGCTGGTCCGGGTGCTGGACGACGTGAGCCGGCAGAGCGAGCGGCTCGACGCCGAGGCCCGGGACCTCCAGGCGACCCAGGACGAGCTGCGCGGCGGCACGGACCGGGCGGCGGCCGCCGAGAAGGCCACCCGCGAGCGGCTGGAGGTGCTCGGCATCCTGGCCGGCACCGAACCGGCCGAGGGCCCCGGCATCACCATCCGGATCACCGATCCGCAGACCCTGGTCGACGCGGCCACCGTGCTGGACACGATCCAGGAACTGCGCGACGCCGGGGCCGAGGCGATCCAGTTCGGCTCGGTCCGGGTGGTGGCCAGCACCTCGTTCACCGACTCGCCCAGCGGAGGGGCGGTGGTCGCCGACGGGGTGGAGCAGTCGCCGCCCTACCGGCTGGTGGCGATCGGCGACCCGGCGACCATGGAGTCGGCCCTCAACATCCCCGGCGGTGTGCTGGAGACGCTGCACCAGGTGGGTGCGAGCGGTACGGTTCAGCGCAGGCAAGATCTCACGGTCTCCGCGGTTCGCCAGGTCAGCAGCCCGACCTACGCCGTACCGCAGACCGGGGAACCCCAGAACTGAGTGAGAGAGGACCGAGAGCAGGCCGTGAGCGACTTCGAGTACCCGGACGACCTGATGTACACCACCGACCACGAGTGGGTCCGGGTCGAGGGCAACGTTGTGCGGATCGGGATCACCTCGTTCGCCTCGGACGCCCTCGGTGACATCGTCTACGTCACCCTGCCGGACGACGGGGCCGAGGTGCAGGCCGGCACCACCTGCGGCGAGGTGGAGTCCACCAAGAGCGTCAGTGACGTGTACGCCCCGGTCAGCGGTACGGTGTCGGGCCGGAACGAGGAACTCGACGCCGCGCCCGAGCTGGTCAACTCCGACCCGTACGGCGACGGCTGGATGTTCGAGGTCACCGTGGCCGACCCGGAGGCCCTGGAGGGCCTGCTCAGCGCGGCCGAGTACCAGACCCAGCTGGACTAGCCGTTCCGCGGCGGCCGGCCGCCCGGCTGATCAGGCGGATTGGGCGAAGCACGCACATGCCTCGAGCCCGGGGTGAGGGTTACGCTAGTCAAGGCTTCACGAGACAGGAGATCGAGATGTCGGAACCGAGGTTCCTGAGCGGTCAGGGGCCGGAGGGGGCCAGGAGCGAGTTCGACGCCCCCCTGGTCGAGACGACAATCTCCATCGGCGCCCTGCCGGGACTCGACGAGGAGCGGCCCTCCGGCCTCTCCGGTGCCGAGCAGGCCGCGGTGGACGCCCTGCCTGAGCAGTCAGCGCTCCTGGTGGTCCAGCGCGGGCCGAACGCGGGGGCCCGCTTCCTGCTGAACGGCGAGCGCACCACGGCCGGCCGCAAGCCGGACAGCGACATCTTCCTGGACGACGTCACCGTCTCCCGTAAGCACGCCGAGTTCGTCCGGCGCGACGGCGCCTACTACGTCCGCGACATCGGCAGCCTGAACGGCACCTACCTGGCCGGTGACCGGATCGACGAGGCGTTGCTGAAGGACGGCGACGAGGTCCAGATCGGCAAGTACCGGCTGGTCTTCCACCCCAGCCGGCGCACCGCCTGAGAGCCGCCGGATGAGCGCGGCGGCCGGTGGCCACGCGGCCGGCAATCCCGGTGCGTCCGGGGCCCAGGCCCGGGCGATGAGCATCGGGGCGGTGCTGGAACTGCTCCGTCAGGACTTCCCGGACATCTCGATCTCGAAGATCAGGTACCTGGAGGACCAGGGGCTGGTCGAGCCGGAGCGCACCGCCGCGGGGTACCGCAAGTTCACCCCGGGGCATGTCGACCGCCTGCGGTACGTGCTCGGGGTGCAGCGGGACCACTACATGCCGCTGCGGGTGATCCGGGAACATCTCGACGCGGTCGACCGGGGCCTGGAGGCGCCGGTCGGCCCGTACGGTGCCGGGGTGGCCCAGGGGCCGTTCCGCAGCTCCACCCAGCACCTGGTCAGCCTGGTCGGCCCGATGGAGGCCGATCCGGAGCTGCGCGAGGTCCAGTACGAACCACGACGCCGATTCAGCCGGGGGCAACTGCTGGTGGCCGCCGAGATCGACGCCGGGATGCTGGCCGACCTGGAGTCCCACGGTCTGGTCAGTGCCCGCCCGGCCGGGCACTTCGACGCGGACGCGGTGGCGGTCGCCCGGGTGGCCGGGGAGCTGGCCGCCTTCGGCCTGGAACCGCGGCACCTGCGCTCGTTCCGGACCGCCGCCGACCGCGAGGCCGGGCTGATCGAGCAGGTGACCAGCCCGCTGCGGCGCCGCGGCGAGGGGCACGCGGCGCAGGCCGAGGACGTCGCCGAGGAGCTCACCGCCCTGGTCGTCCAGCTGCACGCGGCGCTGCTCCGGGCCGCCCTGGAACGCGGGCCGAGCTAGGTCCGGCCCGGGCCCGGCCCGGCTCCCGCCTGCGGGGGATCCGTGGAAAACGCCGCTCGGTCGCCGTTCTGCGGGGCGCCGGGGTACGGTTGCGGGGTGCGGGAGCTTGATGTGGTTGGTGTCAGGGTCGAGGTTCCCTCGAACAACCCGATCGTGCTGCTCAAGGAGCGGGACGGCGATCGTTACCTCCCGATCTGGGTCGGGGCGCCGGAGGCGAACGCGATCGCGAACGCCCAGCAGGGCCTGGTTCCGCCGCGCCCGCTGACCCACGACCTGCTGAAGGACGTGATCGAGGCGCTCGGCCGGCGGCTCAGTCAGGTGCGCATCGTCGCCCTGAAGGACAACGTCTTCCACGCCGAGCTGGTCTTCGACGGCGGGCTGTCGGTCAGCTCCCGGTCCTCCGACGCGATCGCGCTGGCCCTGCGGGTCGGCTGCCCGATCGTCGGGGCCGAGGAGGTGCTGGAGGCCGGTGGCGTCTCGGTGCCGGACGAGGACGAGGACGAGGTGGAGAAGTTCCGCGAGTTCCTCGACAACATCTCCCCGGAGGACTTCGGCGAGACCGGTCCAGGTCCCGAAAATTCCTGACGGGGTGTTCCGTTTCCTCCGATAGAGGGGTGATCTGCCGACACGCCGCCCGGCTCGATCCCCGCCTCGTTGACGAGGCCCGGTGGGCGGCCTACGGTTCAAAGGAAACGACCCCGGTGTAGTTCTTCCGCTGCGATCCGTCCCTCGGACCAGCGTGCCGGACTCGGAACGTTGAAATGGAGCCGCCGTGAGCGAGCGTAGCGAGCGAGATGCTGTGCCCGGTCACGTCGTCGCGCAGGCGCAGGGAATGCTGTTCACCGACGACCTGCCCGAGCTCGACGAGGAAGCCGGGTACCGCGGCCCGATCGCCTGCCGCGCGGCCGGAATCACCTACCGCCAGCTCGACTACTGGGCGCGCACCGGGCTGGTCCAGCCGACCGTCCGCAACGCCACCGGCTCCGGCACCCAGCGCCTCTACAGCTTCCGCGACGTGCTGGTGCTGAAGGTGGTGAAGCGGCTTCTGGACACCGGGGTCTCGCTCCAGCAGATCCGGATCGCGGTGACCCACCTGCGCGACCGCGGGGTCGAGGACCTGGCCCAGATCACCCTGATGAGCGACGGCGCCAGCGTCTACGAGTGCACCTCCGCCGACGAGGTCATCGATCTCGTCCAGGGCGGTCAGGGTGTCTTCGGCATCGCCGTCGGCCGGGTCTGGCGCGAGGTCGAGGGCACCCTCGCCGAGCTGCCGGCCGAACGGGCCGGGGTCGAGGTCCTGCCCGCGGCGGACGACGACCTGTCGGCCCGCCGCCGGGCCCGCGCCATCGGCTGAAAACCCTTCCCAAGTCAGCAGAAAGCCCCCGGTTCCGGTACCCGGGGGCTTTCTGCTGGGCTGGTGGGATCGTCCCGCCCAGCGGGAGTCAGCTGGCGTTGGCGGCCGGACGCCGGCCCCGGGTGTTGGCCCGCAGCACCCGGGCCAGGTGCGCGTCGAAGGCGTTGGCCAGCTCCTG
The DNA here is from genome assembly GCA_000719025.1 of Kineosporia aurantiaca JCM 3230. Classification (GTDB taxonomy): domain Bacteria; phylum Actinomycetota; class Actinomycetes; order Actinomycetales; family Kineosporiaceae; genus Kineosporia; species Kineosporia aurantiaca. The sequence goes on along the minus strand of JODP01000002.1, from coordinate 611,283 downwards.
CGCCGGTGCCCCGGGCCAGCGGTGGATCGGCTGGCTGGCCCCCTGGGCCTGCTGCAGGGCGCTGCGCTCGCGGATCGAGGGGCCCAGCACCAGCGGCCCGAACATGTCCGACAGCTCCTGCAGCCGGTACCGGTGCTCCGGGGAGCGCTCGCGGTACCGGTTCACCACCACGCCGAGCGGCTGCAGGGTGGGTGCGATGTTGCGCCGCACCTCCTCGATCGCGTGCAGGGCGCGGTCGGCCGCGGTGACCGAGAACAGGGCGGGCTCGGAGACCACGATGGCCCGCTGACTGGCGGCCAGGCCGGAGCGGGTGATCGTGCCCAGCGAGGGCGGGCAGTCGATCAGGACCAGCTGGTAGCCCTCCAACTGCCCGATCGCGTGGGAGAGCCGGGCCAGGGTGCGCTCGCTGCCGGTCGGCCGGTCCAGCGCGGCCATGTCGTGCGAGCCGGGCAGGACGTCCAGCGTGCCGCCGTTGGAGGCCCAGTTGCTGGGCACCACGCTGACCTTCTGCGCGTTCCGCCGGGAGGCCCCCATCACGGTGGCCACGTTGGTGGTGATCTCGGCCGTGATGTCGAGCCCGAGGGTCGCGTCGGCCTGCGGGTCGATGTCGACGATCAGAGTGGGGACGCCCCGCGCGAGCGCGGCCGAGGCCAGTCCCAGGACCACTGACGTCTTCCCGACGCCACCCTTCAAACTGCACACGCTGACGACGATCACAGTGTCCGACGCTACCTCGTTATCAACTTTCCACGGATGATCCGGGCCGAGGGGAGGGCGACGGGATCGACGTGATCGACGTCCCACCCGGAGTGACCGACGGCCCGGCCGTCTCCCGGCCGGAACCCATTGGATCGCCCCCGCCCGCCCGGGTGCAACCCTCCGTTCGCCTGCCGTACGCCGTCCGGGCGGTGCCCGGCCGACCCCCGCCGGGTGGGCCGGGAGGACCGGAACGGGTGGCCGCGAGATGAGATGGACACCAACCGCTGGTAACGTCGCCCCTGCCGGTCCGTTCTTCGTCATGACCAACCCGGGCCGGCAGCTGAAGACCCCCGCGGGAGAGACCCCGTCAGGGGCGCCGAAGGGGCAACTCTCCCCGGAACCTCTCAGGCGCCAAGGACCGCAGGGGCGAGGCAGCTCCGAAGGGCGACGTGGCCCGACGGATGGGGAGGTATCCGCGCGGTCGACGGCTCTGGTGGCCGACGCCCGCTACGCCCAAGCGTGGGAGCCTCCGATGACGACCTTCATCGATGCCGAGCACGAAGCCCGGCCGGACGACCGGCCCGAAGCCCCGAGCGGCGGGTCGAGCGCGTTCGCCGACCGGCACATCGGCGCCGACCAGCAGCAGGTCGCGACCATGCTGCGGACCGTCGGCCTGGACTCGCTGGACGCCCTCGAGGGCGCGGTCATCCCCCCGGTGATCCGCGACGGTGGCGTCCCCGCCCTGCCCGAGCCGATCGGCGAGGCCGAGGCCCTGGCCGAGCTGCGCGCCCTGGCCGACCGCAACACGGTGAACGTGCCGATGATCGGCCTGGGCTACTACGGCACCCATACCCCCGGCGTGATCCTGCGCAACGTGCTGGAGAACCCCTCCTGGTACACGGCTTACACGCCGTACCAGCCGGAGATCTCCCAGGGCCGGCTCGAGGCCCTGCTGACGTTCCAGACCACGGTGGCCGACCTCACCGGCCTGGACACCGCCAGCGCCTCCCTGCTGGACGAGTCCACCGCGGCCGCCGAGGCGATGACCCTGATGCGACGGGCGTCCAAACTCCCCGTCGGGGCCGCGTTCGTGGTCGACGAGGACGTGCTTCCGCAGACCCTCGCGGTGATCATGACCCGGGCCGAACCCCTCGGCATCCCGGTGGTCACGGCCGACCTCAGCACGTCCCCCGGAGCCGCTCTGGACGCGGTCGAGAACGGCGTGTTCGGGGTGCTCGCGCAGTACCCGGGCGCCAGCGGCCGGGTCACCGACCTGCGTCCTCTGATCGAAGCCGCCCACGAGCGCAAGGCCCTGGTGACCGCCGCCGCCGACCTGCTCGCGCTGACCGTGCTGCGCTCGCCGGGCGAGGACGGCGCCGACGTCGCGGTCGGCAACACGCAGCGCTTCGGTGTGCCGCTCGGTTTCGGTGGCCCGCACGCGGGTTACATGAGCGTCCGTAAGGGCCTTGAGCGGTCCCTCCCGGGCCGCCTGGTCGGCGTCTCCAAGGACGCGGACGGCAACTCCGCCTACCGTCTCGCCCTCCAGACCCGCGAGCAGCACATCCGGCGGGAGAAGGCGACCAGCAACATCTGCACCGCGCAGGTGCTGCTGGCCGTGATGGCCGCGATGTACGCCGTCTACCACGGCCCGCAGGGGCTGCGCCGGATTGCCGAGCGCACCGCCGGGCACGCGGCCACCCTGGCCGCCGGCCTGCGCGCGCAGGGCGTCACCGTCGTCCACGAGAACTTCTTCGACACCGTGCTGGCCGAGGTCCCGGGCCGCGCCGACGCCGTCGTCGGGAAGGCCCACGACCTGGGCGTGCTGCTGCGCCGGGTGGACGACGACCGGGTCGGCATCTCCTGCGACGAGACCACCACCCCGGCCCACCTGGCGCTCGTCCTCGAGGCTTTCGGGGTTTCCGAGGTTCCGGAGAAGACCGCCCCGGCGCTCCCGGCGTCCCTCATCCGCACCTCCGAGTACCTGACCAACCCGGTGTTCAACACCCACCACAGCGAGACCTCGATGCTGCGCTTCCTGAAGCGCCTGGCGGACGAGGACTACGCGCTGGACCGCGGCATGATCCCGCTCGGTTCGTGCACCATGAAGCTCAACGCCACCACCGAGATGGAGGCCATCACCTGGCCGGAGTTCGGTGGCCTGCACCCGTTCGCACCGTCCTCGGACACCGTGGGCATCCGCGCGCTGGTGAAGGACCTGGAGACCTGGCTGGCCGAACTGACCGGCTACGCGGCGGTCTCGCTGCAGCCGAACGCCGGCTCGCAGGGTGAGCTGGCCGGGCTGCTGGCGATCCGCGCCTACCACCGCTCGAACGGGGACCGGGACCGCAACGTCTGCCTGATCCCGTCCTCCGCGCACGGCACCAACGCCGCCAGCGCGGTGATGGCCGGGATGAAGGTCGTCGTGGTGGCCTGCGACGACAACGGCAACGTGGACCTGGCCGACCTCGAGGCGAAGATCGAGAAGCACCGCGAGGCACTGGCCGCGATCATGGTCACCTACCCGTCCACGCACGGCGTGTTCGAGGAGGGCATCGGCCGGATCTGCGCGTCGGTGCACGAGGCGGGCGGCCAGGTCTACGTCGACGGCGCGAACCTCAACGCCCTGGTGGGTCTTTCGCGGCCGGGCGCGTTCGGCGCCGACGTCTCGCACCTGAACCTGCACAAGACGTTCTGCATCCCGCACGGCGGCGGCGGCCCGGGCGTCGGCCCGGTCGCGGTGCGCTCGCACCTGGCCCCGTTCCTCCCGAACCACCCGCTGGACTCGCTGGCCGGTCCGGCCACCGGCATCGGCCCGGTGTCGGGAGCGCCCTACGGCTCGGCCGGGATCCTGCCGATCTCCTGGGCGTACGTCCGGATGATGGGTCTGGAGGGGCTGACCCGCGCCACCCGCACCGCGATCCTCACCGCCAACTACGTCGCCGCCCGGCTCCGCCAGCACTACCCCGTGCTCTACTCCGGCCGGGACGCGCTGGTCGCCCACGAGTGCATCCTCGACCTCCGGCCGCTGACCAAGGCGACCGGCGTGACGGTGGACGACGTGGCCAAGCGGCTGATCGACTACGGCTTCCACGCTCCGACGATGTCCTTCCCGGTGGCCGGCACGCTGATGGTCGAGCCGACCGAGAGCGAGGACCTGACCGAGCTGGACCGCTTCTGCGACGCGATGATCGCGATCCGCGAAGAGGTCGACCGGGTCGCCGCGGGGGAGTGGCCGGCCGGGGACAACCCGCTGGCGAACGCGCCGCACACGGCCGAGTGCCTGACCGGCGTCTGGGAGCACCCCTACAGCCGGACCGAGGCCGTTTACCCGCCCGGGGTCACGCCGCGGTTCAAGTACTGGCCGCCGGTGCGGCGGATCGACGGGGCCTGGGGAGACCGGAACCTGGTGTGTTCCTGCCCGGCGCCGGAGGCCTTCGAAGACTGAGATCCAGTGAAGCGGTGGTCAGGCCGCGCTCCAGCCTGACCACCGCTTCACCTCGATCAGCAGGACCGGGCCTTCTGGACGTCGCTCGCGGTACTGCTCGTAGCGCTCTACGAGAACATCGACCGGACGGACGCTTTCGGTGTCTCCCGGATCTAGGACGCGAGCGGTCCCGTCGGCCCGGGACCACCACAAGTGCGTCCAGTCCTCGGAGTAGCGGTCCACCAGCAGGGCCACCCTGGGGTTGTGGGCGATGTTGCTGAGCCGACGTAGGGACGCCGTCCGTTTGGGTTTGTGATCGACCGCGCTGACCAGGTGGTGGTCTCCGATCGGGGCGAAGACCAGCGGAACCAGATGCGGCGTACCGTCTTCCCCCACGGTGGCCAGGCGGGCGATGCGGGCGGCGTGGAACCGGGCGCGGGCTTGGTCGGGATTCAGGGTAGGCACGGTTCATCCAGGGTTCGATCGGCATCGAGGTCGAGAGCATCACGCTCATCGTCGTTCAGCGCGGCGATGAGCGCCGGTCGGTCGGACAGACCCTTCTCCCAGGGTTCTTCGTCGTAGTCGCAGGACTCCACCCGAGTGTCCTGGCTGACGAACAGATGGTCGAACCGGTACCCCTCGTCCAGGTTCTGCCCGAACCACCGGGGGTCGCCCCCTCGGGGATGCCGGGAGCGATACGCGTCGACCAGGCCGAGCTTGGCGAAGGACCAGTAGAAGTCGCACTCCCACGGCCCGTAGTTCTCGTACCGTGCGACTTCGCCCGGCTCAAGACTGTTCAGATCGCCCGCCACCACCACCGGATCGTCGCCCGCCGCATTGACCAGCCGGGGTAACCAGGTCTTGCCTGCGCCCTGAAACGCTCGCTTGGCTGTGTGTCGCCGGGACTCACTCCCCTTTGAGGGCACGTACATGCCCGCCACCACCAGGGGCCGTCCGCCGTCGAAAGGGGTCAGCCGGGCCGCGGCACATCGATGCGGCTGATGATGCGGCGCGGGCCCCGCGAGTGCCTCCAGGTGATAGCCGCGGGCGGCCAGCAGGATCCGCTGGTCACCGGCCATCAGAGGTGGGACGTCCGGACTGAAGATGGCGAATCCCTCTTCCCGGAGCGCTGATTCGAGACCCTGATGACGGCTGCTCACCTCGGTGAGCACCAGGACCGGCACCGCGGTGGTGGCCAGCCACCGGGCCTGGTCCTGGCTCGACTCCGGTCCGGCGGCCCCGACGTTCCAGGTCAGTATCCGGGTCACGCCCGGTGGGGGCGGCGCGACCACGACCGGATGGGTCGCCGGCTCATCCGTCCGTTGCTGTTCCGCCATAACCCCCACCGAGCCGTCCCCGTTGTGGCGCCACCCAGCGGTGGCATCACATCCGAATTGGCAATTTCCCAAATCCGGACGGTATAAACGATGCCATGCGGGGAATTGCCAAATCAACAGGTGAGGCCATCTTGGACGAAGCGGTGGGTGCGGCGGGGGTACCCGGATCGGTCGGGTCGCCCGTCGCGGCCGGGCAGCTGCGGCGCATAGGGCGGCTACGGCTGGACGAACTTGCCCCGAATGGGCCGGACACGCCGGCCCGGGTGCTCTGGCTGCACGACACCGACCGCTGGTACCTGGGCGACTTCCTCCGGCACGCGGCCTGGCTGGACTGGCTGTACCGCCGGTTGCCCGGTGCGCACATCGATTTCGCCAGTCATCCGGCCTACCTTGCGCTCTACCAGGACGACCGCTTCGGACAGGCCCTCGACGTCTCCGACTTGAGGATGTCCGACCTACGCGCCTACGACCTGGTCATCGTGCCATCATCGTTCCCGGACCCCACCCCGGCCGACCCGGGCGTCCGCCGGTTGCTGCGGACATGGGACCGCGGCTGGAGTCTGTACGCGTACGGACAGCGGGTCGCCGGTGGTACGAAGCGCTTTCTCAACTACTTCCGCTCGGCCCACCCCGACGCGCTGCCCTTCGTCGAGAGCTCTCCCCAATCAGACTGTGGGGGAAGCGTCCTGTCCTTTTCCGGGGCCGAACGAGTCGCTGCGGAAAAGGTGCTCGAACAGCTGGCTCCGGGTGCCGGTCCCGTCCTGATCTACAACCCGACATCGTCCACCCGGTTCACCCGAGAGACCGACGTGGAGAAGGAGGTCGACAACGCCCTGACCCCGGCCCAGCACGCCGTTGTCCTGACCGAGATCGCCGGCCGGCTGAACGGTCACGACATCCTCGTCGGCGCCCCGCTGAAACCCGGTGACGAAGAGAACGCCGCTGCCCTGCGGCAGGTTGCCGGCGCGGTACCCGGGGCCCGGTGCCTCCTGGACGCGGTTGTGCCCGGCGTGGACAGCCGTCGCCTCCGCGACTTTGCGGCTGTCCTTGCCAGCCCGCGGGTCTGTGCTTCGGTGGGTGCTGGAACCGGTTCGAACACGCACCTTTCCGCCCTGGTCGGAACGTGGAGTCTGTCCTTCGAACGGGCCGCGGATGCGGTGATGCAGCGGAACTGGTCGGAGCCCGGCGCTTTCCAGATGGGGTCGTTCCGATGGCGCAACCCGTCCCACTTGTCGGCAATCCACCTCTTGCGGTGGGACCGACTGGACGAGGCGGCGCTGGTCGGTGCCGCCGTCGCCTTCCTAACACACCATCAGACTGCCCACGCTTTCGATGCATCCGTCGGCCGTCTGCGGAAAGATCTGCTGCTGGGTACCGTCCTGTCGGGGGCGAGCCTGAACCACTACAGCGATTTCTCCGACGAACTCACCTTCCTGCGCAACCGCTTCGGCGCCTGTGCGCCGACCGTCGGCAGCGACGTGACGACCTTGGCCCAGTGGGCTGCGGAAGGCGGCAGTCCAGAGGTACTTCTGCAGTTGTTCGGCGACTCCAACCTGCACAAGCTCATCCGCATGGTGCGAAGGGACACACCTCATGAATGAGGAGACCGGCATTGGATCACTGGAGCGGGCCATCAGCGAGCTGAGTCTGCGTTCGCTGGGACTGCGCGGAGCGGGCAGGATCAGACGATTGCCGACCGGACCCGGCCATCGCCGCCGCGCTGTACTGCGCGTACCAATCGCGGCCGAGGCGTTCGCGGGCGTCGTGCTGAAGTATGCGGTAGATCCTACGGAAGATGAGGCGCAGAGTCTGTTCTGGGAGCACGGGGTAGGACACACGCTGTACGCCATCGCCGCCCTGGACCGGAGATCCACGGTCGGTTCTCCGCTCCCCACCCCTCTGTCCATGCAGGCTCTGGATCGCTGGCTCGAAGTTCCATCCGTTCGCAAAAGCCCGTTTCGGGTGGTGGTCTCGGTCCGGCAGTACGTGGAGCCGGGCCCGGATCCCCTGAACGCCCGGGCGATCGGGCAACTGATCGCCCGCCTGCATCTGCTGGGCGCTCATCCCGCTGCTCTGAACCTTCTCCCCACCCGGCCGGCGAACTCACTGGCCGGCTTGGACGCCGAAGTCTTCGCCCGTACCGTAGCCACCCCAGGGCATCCGTTCCGCGCTCAGCGCACCGTCTTCACCACCCTGTTCACTGCTCTGCGACATCGGATGGCCCGTGCCCGGGCCCTCGACCCGCGCCCCCTCCTGATCCACCGGGACCTGCACCCGCTGAACTGCGTGTCGAGCGCGGCCGGCCCGGTAGCTCTGGACTGGGCCGAGGCCGGTTGGGGAACCCGGGCGGAGGACTTCGCCTGGCTGCACCTTGCTGTCACCCGTTATGGCGCTCCCCGGCGGGTTCTGCTGGAGGCGCTGGCGGGATACGAGGAGATCCTGCCCCGGATGACCCCGACCTGGGAGCAGGTGAAGGCCGCGGGCCAAGTGCGCGAGCTCGTCTGCTTGGCCTTCTCGATCATGAATGCCGGTCACAGCCCGGCCCACTTGCGGGAGGCGCACATCGAGCTGCCGATCCTGCTCGACCCGGATGCGCTGACGCCGCAATGGACTGCCTTGTTCAACCCGGGGATCTTCCGGCATCCGGTGTTCGGTGAATCGGCTGCCGGGCGACATGCCTCCTGAGGTGAGGATCGGATATCCGGACGCGGCCTCATCCGTCCCCAAGTAAGGCATTTCCAGCGTGACTGGCACGAAGTCGGCGTCTTTCAGCCCACCAGAGCGCCGGTCCCCATCCGCAGCCGGGAACCCGTACGGGTCTTCACCACCTCGAGCTGGGCCGGGATCCGGTCCCGCAGATCGGCCACGTGGCTGACCAGGCCGACTGCCCGCCCGCCGCTGCGCAGGCCGTCGAGCACGTCCATCACCTCGTCCAGGGTGTCCTCGTCGAGACTGCCGAAACCCTCGTCCACCAGCAGGGTCTCGATGATCGCGCCGCCCGCCTCGGCCTGCACCACGTCGGCCAGCCCGAGGGCCAGGGCCAGCGAGGTGCAGAACGTCTCGCCGCCGGAGAGGGTGCTCGGATCGCGCTGGACGCCGGTCCAGCCGTCGACCACGGCCAGCCCCAGGCCGGAGCGGGCGCCACCGCGGGCGGGGCCGTCGGTGTGCACCAGCTCGTACCTTCCGCCGGACATGGCGGCGAGGCGGACGCTCGCGGCCTGGGCCACCTGTTCCAGCCGGGCGGCCAGCACGTAGGAGCTCAGGCGCATGCGGAGCTGGTTGTCGCCGCCGGTGCCCTCGACGCAGCGCGAGACGGTTTCCAGGGTGATGAAGGACGTTCGGAGCGGCGCGGTCTGGGCGGCGTGGGTTTGCAGGTCGGTCGCCAGCCGGGCGAGGGCCTGGGCCGCGCGGGTGGCCAGGGTGTGGTGTTCCTGAGTGGCGCGGTGGGTGGCTCGGGCGGACTCGAAGGCGGTGCGCAGGGTTTCGACGACGGTGTCGGGGAGGTCTTCGGGGGTGGGGGCCAGTTCTTCCAGCAGCGCCTTCACCCGGGAGAGGCGGGCATCGTAATCGGCGATCGCCTCGGCCAGTTCACTGCGTTCCGGGTCGGGCAGGGCGGCTGCGGCGGCTTGCTCGTGGCCGGGGAAACCGGCGGCCCGGGCGGCCTGGTCAGCGGCGTCGGCGGCCCGGTCGGCCCGGGAGCGGGCTTGGCGGAGGGCGCGGGCGGCTTCCTCGTGCTCGGTCAGGGCCTCGACCGCGGCTGCAACTCGGGCGTGTCGCAGCTGCACGCTCGGCTCCTCGCCTCGGGCGGCCTCGACTCGTTCACGCAAGTCGGCGCGGTGGCCTTGCAGAGCGGCCAGTTCTTCGCGGACGTCTGAGGCCGCGTCGGTGGCGGATTCCAGGCGGGCCCGGGCGGTCTCCAGCTTGGTGGCCAGCCCGGCCAGCTCGGCGGTCAGCTTCTGCAGCTTGGCCGTGGCCTTGGTGGCCTCGGTCAGCCGGGACTGCGCCTCGGCCAGGTCGGACATCGCGATCTCCGCGTCTGCCCCGCCGGTCAGCGCCTGGACCGCGGCCAGCTGCTGCCGGCCGGCCTCCACCGCCTGCCGGGCCAGCTCGCGGATCTCAGCCGTTTCGGACTCGCGCTGCGCGGCCCGGTGCTGCTCGTTCTCGGTCACGGCCGGGGTGCGGGTTTTCACCGGGTGCGGGTGGTCCAGCCCGCCGCACACCGGGCAGGACTCGCCGTCGATCAGCCCGGCCGCCAGTTCGGCCGCCATTCCGGCCAGGCGCCGGGCCTGTAAGTCCTGCGCGGCGGCCACCGCGGACTGGTGCTCGTCGGTGGCCGCGCGCAGCTCGTCCTCTAGCCCGACCTGGTGCTCGGACAGGGACTGGGCGGTCAGGACCGCCTCGGCGACCTTCTTGGCGCGGTCCAGTTCCCGCCGGCGGGCTTCGGCCGAGGATGCCAGCACCTCGCTGTCGTTCCGGGCGGCCAGCAGCTTCTCGGCCTGCTCGTTCAGCTTGCCCCCGGACTTCTCGGCCTTGGCCCGCTCGGCCTCGGCCTGCTCCAGCCGCTCCTGCCCGGCCTCGGCCTGCCGGTCGAGGCGCCGCAGTTCCAGCTCGGCAGGGAGCAGGGCGGTGAGGCCGGCGAGTTCGGCCCGCAGCGCCGGGAGGCCGGAGCGCTCGGTGAAATCGGCCAGTTCGACGAGATTCCCGGGTTCGCCGAGGCCGGCGGGTTCACCGAGGCGGGAGGGTTCACCGAGGCCGGAGGGTTCACCGAGGCCGGAGGGTTCACCGAGGCTGGGGGTTTCGCCGAGGCGGGAGGGAGAGCTGATGCCCAGGTTCTCGGCGTCGCTCTTCTGCACCCCTTGCTCGGCCAGCTCGACGCGGAATTCGGCGGTCTCGACCTCCGTCGACGCCGCGTCGAGCTCGGCCAGCAGCGGGAGCAGTACCGGGGCGTGCCCGGCGGCCTGCAACCGCTTCCGGAGGGAAACCTGCTCCGGCGCCTGAGACAACAATAGATCATGTTCGGCGGTGAGTTCACGCCTTCGGTCCCGCAGACGCACCTGATCGGCCAGAGCTTCGTGGGCGGCCCGGGCTCTCTCGTGCTCGGCCTCGGCCCGGAGTACGTCGGCGCGGCCGGAGACCATCTGCCCGTGAGCCTCCTCGGCCCAGCGCTCAACCAGGTCCGCGATGGCCTCCACCTGATCCAGGCCGGGTGGTTCCCCCTCGGCCCGGATCAGCCGCGCCTCCTCGGCCCGGGCCAGCAGCCGCGCCGTCTCGGCCCGCGCCGCCGTCATCGAACCCGCGGCCTCGCGCCGCCGCTCGCCGAGCCAGTTCTCCACCGCCGCGAAACGGTCGGTGCTGAAGAGCTTCTGGAGCAGGGGACGGCGTTCTTCGGCGGACGCCCGCAGGAACGCGGCGAACTCGCCCTGGGGGAGTAGCACGATCTTGGTGAACTGTTCTGGGCCCAGCCCGATCAGCTGGCCGATCAGGTCGCCTGCCTCGTCCATTCGGTGGGTCAGGCCGATCCACTCGGACCCGGCGCGTTCCCGCACCACGACCCGGGCGTTCTCTCGGGTGGAACCGGCCCCCCGCTTCTTGGGACGGTGCCACTCGGGCGAGCGGGTGACCTCCAGACGGCGCCCGGAGACGGTGAACTCGCAGACCACCTCGGACCGGACCGTGGGATCCAGGTGATCGCTGCGGTACCGGCCGCTGGAACCGCGCTGGCCGGGCACCCTTCCGTACAGAGCGAAGCAGATTGCGTCCAGCACGCTGGTCTTGCCGGCGCCGGTGGGGCCGTGCAGCAGGAACAGCCCGGCTTCGGTCAGGTCGTCGAAGTCGACCTGCTGACGCTCGGCGAACGGGCCGAAACCGGTGATCTCCAGACGGTGCAGGCGCATCAGGCGCTCCGGCCCGGCTGGAGCACCTCTGGGTAGATCGCCGCCAGGTCCTGGTAGGCCGGGCCCGCGGCCACCCCCTCCATGCTCTCGATCATTGCGGCCTCGAGCGCCTGCTGCAGGAGCAGAGTTTCGGCGGGGGTGGCGGTGCGGCCGCGGACATGCTCGAGGAAGCCGCAGCAGACCTCGAGGTCGGGTCGGCCGGCAATTCTCTCGGTGTACGAGACCGGTCCGGCCAGCCCGGAACGTTCCGGCTCCAGGCGCAGCTCGAGCAGGTGCGGGAAGCGCTTGCGCAGTTGCTCCATCGGCTCGGCCGGGCGCTGCTGGTCGGTGAGGGTGACCTGGACCCAGGCGTCTTCCTGGGCCGTGAACCTCGGCGAGGAAAGGACTTCGGCGAGGTTTCCGCGCAGCCGGGCCAGCCGACGGGGGACGGGCGCGGGCACCGGTTCGACCGCGGCCAGGCCCTTCGCGTCCAGAGTGACCAGCCAGCTGCCCTTGTGATGGTCGGCCTCGGAGAACGAGAAGGCCAGGGGGGAGCCGCTGTACCGGACCGGCTCGGCGAGGGTCTGACGCCCGTGCAGGTGGCCGAGGGCCACGTAGTCGAAACCCTCGAACAGGCCCAGCGGCACCTGGCCCAGGCCACCGGCGGTGAGTTCGCGCTCGCTGTCGGAGGCGGCCGCGCCGAACACGAAGGCGTGGGCGGCCACCACCGAACGCGCGCCCGCGTGCGTCCTCAAATTTGCCCTTACCCGATCGACGGCGGCGCTCATCACCCCCAGGTGGCTGCGCTCGGCCGCGAGTGGCCCCGCGGCCAGCGCGGGCTCCAGATAGGGCAGCGGGTAGAAGGCGACCGGGCCGTGCTCGTCGGCCAGTAGCACCGGCTCGCCCGCACCGGTCGGATCGGTGCGGATGTGCAGCCCCGCCGCACTCAGCAGGCGGGCGTTGAAGCCCAGGCGGCGGGCCGAGTCGTGATTGCCGCTGGAGACGATCACCCGGGCCCCGGCTGACACCAGCCGGTGCAGCCCCTCGTCCAGCAGGGTCACCGCGTCCACCGCCGGGAGGGCCCGGTCGTACACGTCCCCGGCCACCAGCACCACGTCGACCTGCTCGGCCCGGACCACCTCGACCAGGTGGTCCAGATACCGGGCCTGGGTGGCCAGCAGATCCACGCGGTGGAACGACCGGCCCAGGTGCCAGTCGGAGCAGTGGAGGATGCGCACGGACGACACGGTAGGCACCGCCACCGACAATCCCCGCATCGCCACGCGGGCAATCCGGGCAAAAGCGGAGTGTCCGCCCGGCCCAAAGGGGTCCAAAGTCACCTTCGGCGCACCGCATTCGTTGATCACCTGCTCTCGCCAGTCCCGCGAAGGTGTGGTTTGGTCTTTCATATGGGTGACGAGATCTCGGCGATCCGCTACTCGGCCGAGGAGAGGCAGCGCTACCGCGAGAAGGTCGACCTCTGCCTCGACGTGTTCGAGCGGCTGCTGGCCAGCTGGCCGTTCGCCGACGACCGGCCGATGACCGGGCTGGAGATGGAGCTCAACCTGGTCGGGCCGGACTACCGGCCGACGCTGCGCAACGGCCCGGTGCTGGAGAAGATCGGCGACCCGAACTTCCAGACCGAGCTGGGTGCCTACAACATCGAGCTGAACGTCGAGCCGGCGCCGCTGGGCGAGCTGGCGGCGATGGAGGGCCGGCTGCGGGAGACGCTGAACCGGGCCGAGCGGGCCGCCAACGCGCACGACGCGCACATCGTGATGGTCGGCATCCTGCCCACCACGATGCCGGAGCACCTGAGCGACCCGGAGTGGATGACCGAGTCGCCGCGCTACAAGGCGCTGAACGACTCGATCCTGGCCGCCCGCGGCGAGAACCTGCATCTGGACATCCACGGCGCCGAACGGCTCTCCACGTTCGCCTCCTCCCTGGCGCCCGAATCCGCCTGTACCAGCGTGCAACTGCACGTGCAGGTGCAGCCCGAGGATTTCGCCCGGGCCTGGAACGCGGCCCAGATCCTGGCCGGCCCGCAACTGGCGGTCGGCGCCAACTCCCCGTTCTTCTTCGGCCGCCGGCTCTGGGCGGAGACCCGGATCGAGCTGTTCAAACAGGCCACCGACACCCGCCCGCAGGAGCTGCAGAACCAGGGGGTGCGGCCGCGGGTCTGGTTCGGCGAGAAGTGGATCTCCTCGATCTTCGACCTGTTCGCCGAGAACGGCTGGTACTTCCCGGCGCTGCTGCCCGAGGTCGGCGAGGAGGACCCGGTGGCCGAGCTGGACGCCGGCCGGGCCCCGGCCCTGCAGGAGCTGCGGCTGCACAACGGCACCGTCTATCGCTGGAACCGGCCGATCTATGCGGTGGTGGACGGCGAGCCGCACCTGCGGGTGGAGAACCGGGTGCTGCCGGCCGGGCCGACGGTGGTGGACACGGTGGCCAACGCCGCGTTCTTCCACGGGGTGCTGCGCTCGCTGATGCACGACCAGCGGCCGGTCTGGTCGAAGATGTCGTTCGCCGCCGCCGAGGACAACTTCCTGGCCTGTGCCAGGGACGGGCTGGAGGCCGAGGTCTACTCGCCCGGCCTGGGCACCACCGGGGCGGACGAGCTGGTGCTGCGCCGGATGCTGCCGATGGCGGCCGAGGGGCTGGCCTCGGCCGGGGTTCCGGGGGCCGACGTGGACAAGTACCTGGGCATCGTCGAGCACCGGGTGAAGTCGGGGCTGAACGGCGCGGCCTGGCAGGTGGCGGCGGTGGAGCGGCTGGAGCAGGGCACCGCGGGGCGTTCCGGCACGGACCGGGCCGAGGCGCTGCGGCAGATGCTGGCGCTGTACTGCGAGGGGATGCACGCCAACCAACCGGTGCACACCTGGGAGCTGCCGTAGCCTCGCGGGGTGAACTGGGAGTTTGAGTGAGCACGCCGCGACGCTGGTTCGAGCGCACCCTGGACGAGGGCAGGCCGGTGCTGGAGCGGCTGAAGGCGGTCCGGCCGGTGTGGACGGCCCTGGGCGGTGGGCTGAACGGATCCCACCCGCCGGTGCAGGACGACGTGATCCCGCGCCGGGAGACCCACCGCAACGTCGAGGACGTGATCGGTGACTGCGCGGTCTACGACAGCGGTCTGCGGCGCAGTACCCGGCTGCCGATGCAGCAGGCCGCGCGGGCGGCCCGGGCCACCGCCGGGTTCGTCTGGATCGGCCTGCAGAACCCCTCCGCCGAGGACGTGCTGCACGTCGCCCAGGAGTTCGGGCTGCCCGACCTGGCCGTGGAGGACGCGATCAGCGCGCACCAGCGGGCCAAGCTCGAGGTCTACGAACGCCAGTGGTTCATGGTGCTGCGGCCGGTCCGGTACGTGGACAGCCAGGAGATCGTGGATGTCGAGGAGATCGCGGTCTTCGTCAGCGACCACTTCCTGATCACCGTGCGGCACGGGAGCACCGACGTGCTCACCCGGGTCCGCAAGGAACTCGACGACGGCAAGCTCGACGCCGGCGGCACGATCGGCCCGATCGCCGTGCTGCACCGGATGGCCGACCTGATCGTGGACGACTACGCGGTGGTCGCCCAGTCGATCGACGACGACATCGCGGAGATCGAGCAGCAGGTGTTCGGCGAGCGGGAGGCCGACCACACCGAGCGGATCTACAAGCTCAAACGCGAGGTGCTGGAGTTCCGCCGGGCCGTGCTGCCGCTCGGGGAGCCGATGTTCCGGCTGATGGGCGGTCAGGTGCCGGGGATGGAGGCGGGCCGGGACAAGAAGGTCCGGCAGCACTTCCGCGACGTGCACGACCACATCCTGCGGGTGACCGACGAGATCGAGCGGCAGGACAGCCTGCTGTCGGACGTGCTCCAGGCCAATGTGGCCAGGCTCTCGGTGACCCAGAACGAGGTCGCCACCCGGCAGAACGAGGACATGCGGAAGATCTCCGCCTGGGCCGCGATCGGCCTGGTGCCGACCGCGATCGCCGGGATCTACGGGATGAACTTCGACAACATCCCCGAGCTGCGCTGGCACTACGGCTACTACCTGGCCCTCGGGGTGATCTTCGCGGTCAGCTTCGGGCTGTGGAGCCTGTTCAAACGCAACCACTGGCTGTAGCACCAATCCGCAGGGGTGCCCGGCACCGAACCCGCGTCGATCTCGGGACTCCGTAGAAGGGCAGGTGCGTCAATGGTGGGACGGCGACAGGCGCTGCCCGGGCCGGCCCCGGTGCCGGATCCGGGGGAGACGACCGAGGCGCTGCTGCAGCGCGTCGGCCGGGGGGACGAGGCTGCCTTCGAGCTGGTCTACGCCCGGGTGGCGGACGTGGTCTTCGGCCTCGCCCGCTCGGTGCTGAGGGACCCGCACCAGGCCGAGGAAGTGGCTCAGGAGGTGCTGCTGGAGGTCTGGCGCACCGCGGCCCGGTTCGACATGGCGCGAGGTAGCGCCAAGGCCTGGATCGCGACCCTGACCCACCGCCGTGCCGTCGACCGGGTGCGCAGCTCGCAGGCTTCGCGCAACCGCGATCAGGCGGTCGCTTCGCGGAGCAACGAGCGGGAGTACGACGAAGTGGTGGAAAAGGTGGAACGGCGTTTGGACGCCGAAAGGGTGCGGCACTGTTTGGACGGCCTCACGCCGCGCCAGCGCGACACCGTCACCCTGGCCTACTACGGCGGCCGCTCCTACGCCGACGTGGCCACGCTGATGGAACTGCCCCTGGGCACGGTGAAGACCCGGATGCGGGACGGCCTGATCCGTCTGCGCGACTGCCTGGGGGTGGGTTCGGATGCCTGATCTTCACGATCTGCACACGCTTTCGGCCGCCTACGCCCTGGACGCCCTGGACGACGTCGAGCGTCGGGCCTTCGAACGGCATCTGGCCGGCTGTGAGACCTGCACGGCCGAGGTCCGCGAGTTCACCGAGGCCGCGGCCGCGCTGGCCGACCGGGTGGCCGAACCGCCGCCGGCCTGGCTGCGGGAACGGGTGCTGCTCAACGTCCGGAACACCCGGCAGCTCCCGGCCCGGTCCACCCGGTCGATGCGCGGTCCCTCCTGGCGGCGTTCGCTGATCGGGGCGGCCGCGGCGGTGCTGGTGGCCGCGGGGGCGGTGCTGGGCACGGTGGCCTACCAGGAGCACCAGTCGGCCGAACAGGCCCGGAACCTGGCCGATGGGATCACCCGGGTGCTGACCTCACCGGACCGGGTCGAGGTCGAGCACGAGGTGGCCGGCGGTGGCCAGGCGACGATGGTGATGGCGGACGGCGACGCCGTGCTCTCCACCGCTGGGCTGATGGAGGCGCCGGCCGGGCACGAGTACCAGACCTGGGTGATCGGATCGGACGGGAAGATTCAGTCCGGCGGAAAGCTGAACCTGGACGACGGTAACGGGGCGGCCTTCATGCAGGGGGTCGCGGACGACGCGGCGCTGGCGGTCACGATCGAGCCGGAAGGTGGTTCCCGGCAACCCACCACCGCACCGCTGGTGCGGCTCGCGGCGTCGTAAAGGGGCTGGTGGGACGGGTTCTGGGTCGGGCGATCGGGGGGTGTGTCGCACGGCCCAGGACCCGGGGGACCGGACCATCCTGGAGGACAGCAAAGCCGATGTCTGCTTGCTGTTTTGACCAGGGGAAGAAGGCTCGTTCCATGAACACGTCGATCCGCCGGACGCTGACCGTCGGCGCCGCCCTTACGGTAACCGCCGGCCTGGCGGCCTGCAGCGGCGGCAGCGACGACAAGTCCGAAGCCACTCCCACCACCGTGCAGACCACCGCCGCCGCCAACGTCTCGGTGGCCAAGTACAACCTGGTCGGGCCGGGCTGCGCGGCCTACGCCACCCAGGTCCCGAACGGCAAGGGCTCGATCGAGGGGATGACCAACGACCCGCTGGTCACCGCGGCCTCGAACAACCCGATGCTGAAGACCCTGACCCAGGCCGTCTCGGGCAAGCTGAACCCCAAGGTCAATCTGGTCGACACGCTGAACGGCCAGCCCTACACCGTCTTCGCCCCGGTCGACACGGCCTTCGCCCAGCTCCCGGCGAAGCGGATGAACAAGCTGAAGAAGGACGCCGACGCCCTGACCGGGCTGCTCACCTATCACGTGGTGGCCGGTCAGCTGGCCCCCGGCAAGGTGATCGGCACCCAGCTCACCGTGCAGGGCAAGAGCCTGCGGGTGACCGGCTCGGGCAGCACGATCAAGGTGAACAACGCGAACATGATCTGTGGCGGGATCAAGACCGCGAACGCCACCGTCTACCTGATCGACAAGGTGCTCGACCCCTCCTGACCACCGGTCACCGGCTGCTGTATCCGGGTGATTGCCGGGTGAGGTCGGAGGTCGACAGGGGGTGACGGACGCACACTGGACTCCGCACGTGCGGGTCGAGAGTGGGAGTTCGGATGGCGTCGGTCGCCTGGGGCAGCAAGCTGGTCGTCCGGTCCGGTGACCTCCGGGTCCCGATGCGCTCCCTGCGCAGTGTGGACATCAGCGGCAGCGGCTGGGCCATCCCGGTGATCGCCGACGTCAGCCGGCTGCTGGCGGCCGGGCTGCCCGGAAAACCCGGTCACCGGGTGGTCGTGGACCTGACCACCGAGTCCGGGCCGGTCC
Source organism: Kineosporia aurantiaca JCM 3230 (assembly GCA_000719025.1). Classification (GTDB taxonomy): domain Bacteria; phylum Actinomycetota; class Actinomycetes; order Actinomycetales; family Kineosporiaceae; genus Kineosporia; species Kineosporia aurantiaca. The sequence goes on along the minus strand of JODP01000002.1, from coordinate 593,352 downwards.
AGGTGGACGTCGAGATCGTCGCCACCGAGGGCGATCTGATGATCCGACCACCCCGCTCCCGCCCGTCCCGGCCCCTGCAGCCGGCCGCACTCACCGACCAGCGCCGCGAGAACGTCCGGGGGCCGGTGCGTCTGGAGTTCCGGGGCGCGACGATGAGCCGGGTTCCGGTGATCCGGACCGGGCGCCGGACCCCGGGCGACCTGGCGGCGATGGGCCCGGGCACCGGGGCCCAGGCCGATCTGGTCGGCGCCACCACGTCGATCTCGGCCGGTGGCCTGTGCGTGGACCTGGACGAGGGGGCCAGACCCGCGGTCGGGATCCCGCTCTACGGTGAGATCACCCTGCCGGGCGGCGATCTGGTTCCGGCCCTGCTGGTCGTGGTGGAGCAGACCGCCGGCGGTTTCCGGGCCGAGTTCAGCGACATCTCCCGGATCGACACCGAGCGCCTGGTCCGCCTGGTCTTCAACCGCGAGCGGGGAGAGCTGTCCCGGCGGCGGTAGGGCATCATCGTCGGATGACTCATGCAGAACTGGGTGACGTTCCCGACGTGGTACTGGAGGCCCTGAGCCTCTGCGGGGTGGTGGACGGGCACAACGACCTGCCCTGGGCCAGCCGCACCGAGCGCGGCTACACCACGGACGGGCTGGACACCGGGGTCAGCGAGTTGCAGACCGACGTGCCGCGGCTGACCGCCGGCGGGGTGGCCGGGCAGTTCTGGTCGGTCTACGTGCCAGTGGATCTGCCGGCCGCAGAGGCGGTCCAGGCCACGCTGGAGCAGATCGACTTCGTCTACCGCCTGGTCGCCGCGCATCCCCAGCACTTCGCCCTGGCCCGCACCGCGGCCGACGTGGAAAAGGCCCGGGCCGAGGGCAAGGTGGGCTCGCTGATCGGAGCCGAGGGCGGGCACTCGATCAACGATTCGCCTGCGGTGCTGCGGATGTTCGCGCGCCTAGGGGTGCGGTACATGACGCTCACCCACTGGACCAATACCAGCTGGGCCGACGCGGCCACGGACACGGCGGTGCACGGCGGTCTGACCGAACGCGGCCGGGAGTACGTGCGGGAGATGAACCGGCTGGGCATGCTGGTCGACCTGTCCCACGTCTCGCACGACGTGATGCGCCAGGCCCTGGACGTGACCAGCGCCCCGGTGATCTTCTCCCACTCCTCCTGCACCGCGCTGTCGGCGCACCTGCGGAATGTGCCGGACGACGTGATCGCCCGGCTGCCGGAGAACGGCGGGGTGCAGATGGTGTCGTTCGTCTCTCCGTTCCTCTCCCAGGAGGTCTCGGACTGGGAGGACGCCGGGCGGGCGGGTGACTCGCCGCTGGCGACGGTCGCGCAGGCCGCGGATCACGTGGAGCACGTGCGTGAGGTGGCGGGGCTGGCGCACGTGGGGCTGGGCGGCGACTTCGACGGTGCTCCGAGCTTCCCGGACGGGCTGGGCGACGTGTCCGGATACCCCCGGCTGCTGGCCGAACTCGCCGGGCGCGGCTGGACGGCGGAGGAACTGGCCGATCTGGCCGGGCGGAACGTGCTGCGGGTGCTGCGGGCCACGGATCAGGCGTTCGTCGGCGCCGACGGCGGCACCTTCCTATAGGGCGGTGCCGTCGAGGACGGGGTTCAGCACCTTCGCCTGGTAGAGCTCGTCGTCGGTAGCGGTGAGCGGGTCGACGTCGAGGGCGACCAGGTCGGCGGGGCCACGCGGGAAGAGGTGGCCCCGCCCGCCGGTGATCGTGGCCGCGCCGGTGGTGAACATCGCCATGGCCTCGGCCGGGGTGATGGCCTGGTCCGGGCCGAGCGGGGTTTCGCGATCGCGGACCATCCGGGTGCGGGCCTGCCACATGCCGAACAACGGGGACATTGAGGGACCCGGCCCGTCGCTGCCCCCGCCCACCAGCACTCCGGCGTCCAGCCAGGCGCGCAGCGGGTTGGCGACGGCCGCCTCGTCCTCACCCAGCCGGTCGATCAGCGCCGGGCCGAAGGCCCACTGCAGGGCGGGATGCGCGGACAGCGCCACCCCCAGGTGAGCGGCCCGGGTGAGTGCGGCGCGGCTGGGGGAGAGGTAGCCGTGGATGATGTGGAAGCCGGTGCCCCGATAGGGCTGGTTCCCGGCCCAGTTCAGCACTTCGAGCACGTCCAGCACCGCGTCGATCGCAGCGTCTCCGACGGCGTGCACCCCGACCCCGCGGCCCTGCAGCTCCGCTGAGCAGTGCGCCCGCAACGTCTCCAGCGTGATGCTCTGATTGCCGTGGTCGTTCTCGGTGCCGGGCCAGGGCTGGGAGCGCCAGGCCGTGCCCAGCGAACCGCCGCCGTCCAGGAAGAGTTTGGTCGGGCCGGCCCTCAGCCATCCGGGGTCGAGTTCCTGGATGCCGGAATCGGCTAGGGCAGAAGCAATCTCGTCCGCGCCGAGAGAATCGTCGGCCCGGGGCATGATCACCGAGCGCTGCTTACGGCGTCCGGACCGGACCGATTCCACCCAGGCCGGAAGTTCGGCAAGGCTGACGGCCGGATCCATGGCCGTGGTGATCCCGAGGCCGAGCAGTTCCGCCTGACCGAGCTCGATCCAGCGCATCCGAGTGGCGAGATCCGGCTCGGGCTGGACGTTTCGGGCCAGATCGACGGCGGGGTGCTCGATCAGCAGGCCGGTCGGCGCGCCGGTGCTGTCCCGCTCGATCCGGCCACCGGTGGGATCCTTTGTCGTGGCGGTGATTCCGGCCGCTTCGAGCACGGGCGTACTGACGATCGCGTCGTGGCCCTTGCGGTCGAGGACGACGGACCGGCCCGGGCAGGCCTGATCCAGATCGTGCCGGCTGGGCAGGCGTCGCTCGGCCAGGTCGATCGCCTCGAACTCGGCGTCCGCCTCGATCCAGCCCCGGTGATCAACGGCAAAGGCTCTGAGCTTTTGGACGATTTCGGCGACGCTGCGGACACCGCTGAGATCGCATCGGTCGGCTCGGCGGCCGGCCCAGAGCACGTGCACATGGCTGTCCGTGAATCCGGGGAAAACCGTTCCTGGTAAGGCTATTTCCTGAACACGACAGCCCAGTTCGGCCCGGACCCAGCCCGGTGAGCCCCAGGTGACGATGCGGCCGTCGCGGATGCCGAGGGCCTCGACCCGGGGTGGCAGGGGGCTGCCGGGCGGGGCGAGGGTGTGGATTTCGCCGGTGATCAGGAGATCGGGCATGGGCGGGCGGTCTCCTTTCGGGGCGGAAGTGCATGATCACGGGGGCGGTTGTGCATGATCACGGGGGAAAAAGTCCATGATCACGGGGAAGGAAGTCCATGATCACGGGGGGAGAAGTTCATGATCGCGAAGGGGGTTGGGGGGCGTTGGGGAGGGTTATTGGGGGAGGGTGAGGACGGCGCCGAGGCCGTCGGCGCGGGGGTCGGCAGCGGCGGAGAGGCCGGTGGGGTCGAGGCGGCAGGCCTGGACGTGGCCGGCGTCGTCGCGCTTGGTCTCGGAGGTGACGACGTCCAGGCCGAGCGCGGCGGCGGCCGCGGCCAGGGCTGGGGCGCCGGGGACGGCGGGTTCCAGGAGCAGGGTGGGGCGGGGCATGTCGATGTCCCGGGAGCCGATCACCCAGCGCGGACGGTCCAGCACGGCGCGCAGGTCGGGGGTGGTCACCGCGTCCTCCGCGACCTGGGACAGGATCCAGGCCTGGGCCCGGCCGCCCTGGCAGCCGAGGGCGAGCACGGTCTCGTCGGTCACGGCAATGGCCGGGCTGAGGGTGTGCGGGGGGCGGGCGCCCGGCTGGATCCGGCCGGGGTGGGCCGGGTCGATGCTGAAGGCCGAGCCCCGGTTGTGGAACACGATGCCGGTGCCCGGGTCGAGCAGGCCGGAGCCGAAGGTCTGGAACACGCTCTGGATCAGGGTGACCGCGGTGCCGTCGGCGGCCACGGCCGTCACCGCCACCGTGTCGCCGGCCGGTTTCGGGCCGGTGGGCAGCGCCTCGACCTCGCGCGAGGCCCGGCCGAGCAGGGCCGCCACGTCGATCGGGCCCATCGCCGGATCGCCGAGCAGAGCGTCCCGCCGGAGCTCGGCTTCGCGGGCGGCGGCGAGGCGTTCCGAAGGAGCAGCGGCCAGCACGGCCAGCAGGGCCGCGCCCTGGCTCGGCGGGGGAGCGACCGACCAGGTGACCCCGTCCAGCGTGAGGGAGAGCGGCTCGACCACCTGGGCCTGGTGAGCGGCCAGGTCGGCGGCCCGCAACGGGCTGCCGAACCGCTCCAGGGCCTCCGCGATCCGTTCGCTCAAAGCACCGGTGTAGAAGGACTTCCAGTCCTGCGCGATCTCGGTCAGCGTGTTTGCCAACTCGGGCTGCACCAAAGGTGCCCCTACCGCCAAGGGCTCACCGGCGTCCTCAATCAAAAGAGCCGACAGACCCGGATCCTGCCGGACCACCGAAAGCCGGTCCTCGATGCCCCGCCGCAGCCCGGGACTGACCGCCACGCCGTCACGGGCCAGGCCGATGGCCGGTTCGAGCAACTGCGTCAACGAGAGCCGGGCGCCGAGCGAGGCGAGGGTGGCCCAGCCGGCCACCACCCCCGGCACGGTGATCGGCAGCGGCCCGCCGGGCGGCATCCGGTCCAGCCCGGCCACCGCCGACACGTCGAAACCGGCTGCCGCAGCGCCGGCCGAGACGACCGCCCGCACCTCGCCGTCCGGCGACCGGAACAGCGCGATCAGGTCGCCTCCGACCGAACACTGATGCGGGTAGGCCACGGTAAGCGCTGCAGCCGCGGCGATCGCCGCGTCCACCGCCCCACCGCCGTTGCGCACCGCGGTCTCGGCGGCCTTGACCGCGTCGGGGTGGGGCGCCGCGATCGCTACGTCGGTGGGGTTCGTCATCAGGAAGTCCTTCAGCGCTCGATCAGGATGGCCCGGGTGAAGGCCCCGTCCGCGTCCACCAGTTTGGTGGGCAGACACACCAATTCGTACTCGCCCGGACTGACCTCGTCCAGGTCCGCGTTCTCCAGGATCAGCACGTCCGCGTTCAGCAGGATGTGGTGGCTGTCCCAGGTGTCGGTCCGGGTGTGGTGCTCGAGCGTCATGTAGTCGGTGCCGATCAGCTCGACCCCGTGCTCGACCAGCCATTTCGAGGCCTCCGGGCCGACCCCGACCCAGGTCTCGGCGCGCTCGGTCTGCTTCAGCGGGCCGGCCGAGTTGGTGGTCTTCAGCAGCACCCGCTTGTGCCCGGCCACGCCCGCGGCCTCCAGGTGCTCGGGGAGCACCTCGCCCTCGACGTGCGTCAGGTCGGCCACGATGCACGGCCCGACCAGGGAGTAGAGGGACACCTGGTCGATCGGCGTCCTGCCGTCCACGAAGTGCGCCGGGGCGTCCACGTGGGTGCCGGTGTGCGCACCGATCCGCCAGCGGGTGACGTTCGAGGCGTCGCCGTTGGCCACCGACTCGACCACCTCGACCTCGGGCTTGCGGCCCCAGTGCAGCATCTTCGGGTGGATGGGCAGGGTGATGTCGTAGATCTTCATCGCTGGAGGTGTGCCTTTCTCAGACGCTGGGCCGGTGGGTGGGGTCGGGCCAGGGCTCGGCGACCGCGGCGGCCACGGCCTTGGCGGTGGTCTCCACGCAGCGCTCGAACTCGGCCTGGCCGTGCTCGGCGTTCGCCTGCTGCACCTCACGGCCCCACACTCCGGTGTCGCTGACCTGGTCCATCCGGTAGTCCCAGAACGAGTCCAGGTCGACGTGCGAGGTGGCCCGGTCCATGTGCACGAGCTCCGGGTGCAGGTGCAGCATGACCGAGGTCTCGAAGAAGTTGGCGTGCATCAGGCCGCGGCCGTAGAGCACCCGGCCGTTGACCTCCGGGCCGGGGTACATGGTCACGTAGCCGAGCGCCCGGACCCGGGTGTCCTTGTGCCGCACCCGCAGCTTCTCGGCCGTCACGTCGAGCGAGCCGTTGTTCCAGATGTGCCCGTTCAGCAGCACGAACTGCCGCACGCCGGAAGCGTACAGCGACTCGATCAGGTCCTCCATGACGGCGATCATGGTCTCCGGCCGCAGGGCGACCGTGCCCGGGAAGTCGCCGTGCGAGCCGGACACCCCGTAGGTGACCGGCGGCAGCACCGGCACGCCGGTCAGGGCGGAGACGCTCTCGGCCACGGCCTGGCAGATCAGCGTGTCCACCGCCAGCGGCAGGTGCGGGCCGTGCTGCTCGACCGCCCCGACCGGGATGATCACCGCATCGACCTGCTTGACCACCTCGCCGGCCTCCGGCGAGGTCTGCCGTTCCCAGAAGATCGGGCTACCAGTCATGACGTTCTCCATTCCTTACCAGACCCGCCGCGACTTCTCGGGCAGCAGGTCAAGGGCCTTGTAAGCGGCCAGTTCTTCGCCGGCGGTCAGCCAGACCGTGGCGTCGGGCGCGTAGTCGCTGATCAGCTCGCGACAAACGCCGCAGGGAGCGATGATCCGGAACCGGTCGGCCGGTTTGATCTGTACGGAAACCACACTCACGACGTCCATCGCCGAACCGTTGGCCAGGACCGTACCCATCGCCACCCCCTCGGCGCAGATCGAGCTGCGGCGGCAGGAACCCTCCACATGGACGCCGGTGTGGATGTTTCCGTCCGCGGTCCGCAGAGCGGTGGCGACCTCGTGGCGTCCGTGCTGGTAGACCTTTTCCAGCAGATCCTGGGATCTGGCCAGGAGTGCGGCGTCCTCGGCCGACATGGACGCCGGAGGGTCGAGACGGAGGATCACAGGCCCAGGATCTTCGCGAAGTTGCCGCCCTCGACCAGCGCCCGGTCGGCCTCGTCGGGGATCGCCTTGGCGATCTTGAACCGCTCCAGGTCGAAGTCCGAGCCCGGCCACTCGCTGCCGAGCAGGATCTTCGAGGCACCGAGCCGGGCGTAGGCCCGCCGCACGTCGGCCATCAGGGTGGCCGAGGTCTCCAGGTAGACGTGCGGCTGGCGCTCGGCCACGATGATCGCCTCGGGCACGTTCCAGACCGCGCCCATGTGCGCGATGATCGTCGGCACATTCGGGTGGTCCTTGGCGATCTCCTCGATCGCCAAGGGTGCGCAGAACGCGTCGTCCAAGGCGTTGATCAGCACGGGAAGGCCCAGTTCGGCGCACTTCTCGAAGACCGGGTCGAGCAGGCCGTGGTCGGCCACGTGGTAGCCGTGCATGCTCGGGTGCAGTTTCAGGCCCTTGAGCCCGGCCGCGGCGAACCGCTCGATCTCGTCCAGGGCGTTGTCGGCCTGAGGCATCACCTGGCCGAAACCGATGAACCGGGTGGGGTACTTACCGACCATGTCGATCAGGAAGTCGTTCTCGATCCGCTGGGCCAGGGAGCACACCATGGCCATGTCGACCCCGGCCGCGTCCATCCGGGTGAGGATCCGCTGCGGGTCGAAAGGAACGTAGGCGGGCGGCTTCTCGCCCGGCTTCGCGCCGGTCAGGTAGTCCGAGCGGCCCCGCACGTCCTGGGTGGTGTTATAGGCGTCAATGATCAATGTCGGCGTGCTCCTTGGTTGTTTCAATACCGCTGATGTTCAAGGGGAAGTGGCAACGGACGCTGCGTCCCGGCTCGATCTCCCGGAGCGCCGGCTGCTCGGTGCGGCAGAGGTCGGTCACCATCGGGCAGCGGGTCGAGAACAGGCAGCCGCTGGGCGGGTCGGCCGGGTCCGGCGGATCACCCTGCAGCTGCGCCTGCCGTACCTCTGTTTTGGCGGTGACCCGGGGCACCGAGGCCAGCAGGGCGGCGCTGTAGGGGTGGGCCGGGCCGTCGAAGAACCGGTCCCGCTCGGCGATCTCGATGATCTGGCCGAGGTACATCACCGCGACCCGGTCCGCCAGCTGCCGCACCACGCCGAGGTCGTGCGAGATGAACAGGCAGGTCAGCCGGCTCTCCTCGGTCAGGTCGGCGAGCAGGTTGACCACCTGGGCCTGGATCGAAACGTCGAGCGCGGAGACCGGCTCGTCGGCCACGACGAACTTCGGCGCGGGGGCCAGGGCGCGGGCGATGGCGATCCGCTGGCGCTGCCCGCCGGAGAACTCCTGGGGGCGGCGGGGCCCGGCCTCGCGGCCCAGCCCGACCAGGTCGAGCAGTTCGCCGGCGCGTTCCTCGGCCTCCGCCCGGGTGGCGCCGCGGGCCCGCATCACCGGCTCGGCGATGATGTCGACGATCTTGCGACGCGGGTTCAGCGAGCCGAACGGGTCCTGGAAGATCATCTGCAGATCGGCCCAGACCCGGCGCAGCGGAGTGCCCTTGAGGTGGGTGATGTCCAGGCCGAGGAAGTCGATCCGGCCGGCCTGCGGCTCGATCGCCCGCAGCACGGCCCGGCCCAGGCTGGACTTGCCGCAGCCGGATTCACCGACCAGGCCCAGGGTTTCGCCCTCGGCGATCTCCAGGTCGACATCGCGCACGGCCCGCACCCGCTGGCCGCCCGGCCGGGAGTACTCGACCCGCAGGCCGGTCAGCTTCAGCAGGGGTACCGGCTGGGGGCTCATGCCGCGTCCCGGGCGGTGTCCTTGGCGGTTCCGGGCAGCACACAGGCGTCGAGATGGCCGGGTTCGCCGTCTCTTTGCTCCAATGGTGGACGCTCTTGGCAAGCTTCGTGGGCCAGTGGGCACCGGGGGACGAAGGCACATCCGGTGGGCCGGTTCACCCCGGTCAGGGGGCTGCCGGCGATCGCGGCCAGGCGGCGCGGCCGGGGGCCGTCGATCCGCGGCATGGAGTTCAGCAGGCCGATCGTGTACGGGTGCTGCGGGTGGTTGAGCACCTCGTCGCGGGTGCCGACCTCGATGATCCGGCCGGCGTACATCACCGCGATCCGGTCGGCCACCTCGGCGACCACCCCGAGGTCGTGGGTGATCAGCACGATCGCGCTGCCGTGCTCGGCCTGCATCCGCTTCAGCAGGGCCAGCACCTGGGCCTGGATGGTGACGTCGAGGGCGGTCGTCGGCTCGTCCGCGATCAGCACGCCCGGATCGTTGGCCAGCGCGATCGCGATCATCACGCGCTGGCGCATGCCGCCGGAGAGCTGGTGCGGGTAGGCCCGGGCGGCCTGCTGCGGGTTGGCCAGGCCGACGTCCTTAAGCAGGTCCTGGGCCTTGCGCTGGGCGTCGGCCTTGCTGATGTCCTGGTGCTGGCGGATCATCTCGGCGACCTGCTTGCCGACCCGCTGCACCGGGTTCAGGGCGGCCAGTGCGTCCTGGAACACCACGGCGATCCCGGCGCCGCGGATCTTCTGGAGCTGTTTGCCGTTCGCCGCCACCAGGTCGGTGCCCCGATATTCGGCGCTCCCGGAAATGTGCGTGCGAGGGCCCCGGTTCAGCCCGGTCAGGCCCATGGTCAGGGCCGACTTGCCGGAGCCGGACTCGCCCACCAGGGCCAGGAGCTCGCCGGACCGCAGGTCCAGGCTGACCCCGTTCACGGCGGGCAGGCGCCCGGCCGGGACGTCGAACTCGACCTTGAGATCCCGGATCTTCAGGACGGTTTCGCTCATTTCAGCGCTTCCACGGCTTCGTCGATCAGGTCGGCCACCCGGGCCGGGCTGACCTGCGGTACCGAATGGCTGCCGGGCACGTCGTAGGTGACCGCCGCCATCCGCGCGGCCATGTCCCGCTGGGTGTCCACCCGTAACGTCTTGTCCTGCGCGGCCACCAGATACCAGCGGGGCTTGTCCCGCCAGGCCGCGGCCGGCGCCTTCTGCTCGAAGATCGCGTTGGCGCTGGGCCGGGTGTCGCTCTTCCACAGCACCCGCATCTCCGGCGAGACGTCCGGGTTGATCTCTTCCCAGTACTCCGGGGTGTCGGCCGACGTCCATTCGCCGTTCGGGCCGCGCAGCATGTGCTTCGAGACCTCGGCCGGTGGATAGCGCGCCAGGATGTCCTGGATCGACTCGCCCTGGTCGGGGCCCCAGGCGGCGATGAAGACCAGGCCCTTGACCCGCGGGTGGACGCCCGCGCCGCCGATCACCGCCCCGCCGTAGGAGTGGCCGACCAGGAGCACGTCGCCGGTGGTGTGCTCGTCGATCCAGGCCGTGGTGGTCGCGATGTCGTCCTCGAGGGAGGTCATCGGATTGGTGACCGCCGAGACCTGGTGCCCGCGGGCGTCCACCATGGGGACAACGAGCGCCCAGGTCTTCGGGGTGCCCCCGGCGCCGTGAACCAGAACGATTTCCATCTCAGCTCTCTCCCAACCGCGGGTCCAGCACCAGGTACAGGATGTCTACGGCCGCATTGACCAACGTGAACAACAGGGCGATCGCCAGCGCGGCACCCTGTACGACGGGATAGTCGCGCTGCAGAACCGCTTTCACCAGTAGCACGCCCACCCCCGGGTAGGAAAACACGCTCTCGGTGACGGTGGAACCGCCCAGCAGGGTGCCGAACTGCAGCCCGAGCACGGTGATGATCGGCAGTGAGGCGTTGCGCAGCACGTGCCTGCGCACCACCTGCGGCTCGTTCAGGCCCTTCATCTGCGCGGTGCGGACGAAGTCGTCACCCAGCACCTCGAGCACGCTGGCCCGGACGATCCGGGTGATGAAGCCGGCGGTCGAGAGGGCCAGGGTGAAGGCGGGCAGGATCAGGTGCTGGATCCACGGCCAGATCAGCTCCGGCCGGTTCTGCAGGAACGCGTCCAGCAGCACGAAGTTCGTGGTCGGGTGGTAGTTCAGCTGGTTCGGCAGCCGGCCGAGCACCGGCAGCCAGCCCAGCCACACCCCGAAGACGATGATCCCGAGCACCCCGAGGGCGAACCAGGGCAGGCTGAAGGTGACCGTCGCGGCCGCCCGGGTGGTGGTGTCGACCCAGGTGTCCCGCCGTAAGGCCGCCACCAGGCCGGAGATTCCGCCGATCACCACCGCGACCAGCATCGCGGCCACGGTCAGCTCGATGGTCACCGGCAGCGCGTCGCCGATCAGGCTGACCACGCTGCTGCCGCCGAAGTAGGACGAGCCGAAGTTTCCGTGCAGCAGGTCGCGCAGGTAGATCCAGTACTGCTCGGGCAGCGACTTGTCCAGGCCCAGGCTCGAGGTGATGTCCGCGGCGTTCGCGGTCAGCTGGGCCGAGGTCTGGTCGCTGCCCCCGCCGGCCGCCAGCGAGGTCGCGGGGGAGCCGGGCAGCAGGCGCAGCGCCACGAACACCAGGCTGGCCAGGGCCCACAGCACCAGCGGCACGGTGAGCAGCCGCAGGGCGATCATCCGGGGCAGGCCGGTTCCGGCGCGTTTGAGGAGGCTCCCCGGGTGTCGGACGGCAATGGTCGTGGTGGTCACGTGAGCCCCCGCGGGTCGAGTGCGTCGCGTAGGTCGTCACCGGCGAAGTTGCAGGCGACGACGAAGATCAGGGTGGCCACGGCGGGCAGCAGGGTGAGCGACGGCGTGGTCAGCACGAACTCCTGACCGGCCTGCACCATGTTTCCCCAGTCGGCGGTGGAGACCGGCTGGCCGAGGCCGAGGTAGGACAGGCCCGCCGCGAACCCGGCCGCGATCGACAGGGTCATCACCACCTGGGCCATCATCGGCCCGGCAATGTTCGGCAGGATCTCGCGGAGCATGATCCGGGGTCCCCGGCTGCCGCCCAGCCGGGAGGCCAGGACGTAGTCCCGGGCCGCCTCCCGGGCCGCCAGCGCCCGGGCCAGCCGGGCCAGGCCGGGCGCCAGCGAGATCCCGATGCCGACCACCAGCGTCGTGGTGCCCGCCCCCGCCCCGGCCACCAGCAGGATGATCAGCAGGATCGAGGGGAACGCCAGCATCAGGTCGACGATCCGCATCACCACCTGGTTCACCAGCCCGCCGAAGTAGCCGGCGACCAGGCCGATCAGCAGGCCGAGAACGGTGGCCAGGGCGGTCGCCAGCACCGCGACCAGCAGCAGCGGGCGGGAGCCGTGCACCAGCCGGGCCAGCTCGTCCCGGCCCAGGTCGTCGGTGCCGAGCAGGTGCCCGCTGCTGCCGATCGGCAGCAGCGGACGGTTGCTCTGGCGCATCGGGTCGGTCCCGAGCAGGACCGGCCCGACCAGCGCCACCAGCAGGAACAGCAGCAACAGGAGCCAGGACACCGCGGACAGCCAGCTGGTGGCGATCCGGCGGTGCCTGACCACGCTGATCACGCCGGTCAGATCAGACACTCGCCTTCTCCATGAAGCACCGGTGGTTGCCCAGCGCGTCGGTGTTCATCCCCTTCACGCCGGAACCACTGACCACCGGGTTGGTCGAGTAGGCGAGCATGGTCAGCACCATGTAGTTCTCGGCCCAGTCGCGCTGGATCTTGCTGTAGGCCGCGGTCCGGTCGGCCCCGTCCTGAAGGTTCTTCGCCGCGAAGAGCTCGTCGGCGAACTTGGCGGATCCCTTGAGCGAGGCGAACCCGGTGGCGAAGTCGCCGTAGACGCCGGCCGGCAGGGCCATCGAGCCGACCATGTTGTCCGGGTCCGGGACGTAGGAGTTGCGCTCCCAGATCATCAGGTCGTGCGACTTGTCGGTGGGGTCGATCACCCGCCCGAAGTAGGTGGCCGGGTCGACCGACTCGGTGACCACCTTGAAGCCCGCGTCGGTCAGGTTCTGCTCGACGATCTGCTGGGCCTTGGGGTGCCAGCTGTCGCTCGCGGCCATCAGGTGGATCGTCCGCCCGGTGGCGCCGGCCGAGGCCAGCAGCGCCTTGGCCTTGGCCGCGTCGTAGGTGCTGAGGTCGGCCAGGCTCTTGTCGTAGCCGTTCTGCGACGGCGGGATGGCGTAGCCGTCGGGCACCGCGCCCTTGCCGAAGAACGCCTGGGCGACGATCGCCTCCCGGTCGATCGCCAGGTTGATCGCCTGCCGCACCTCCAGCTCGGGGATCCGCCGGGCGTCGATCAGCATGATCGCGTCGAACCCGAGGCTGGTGTCGTACACCGTGACCGCGTCGTTCTTAGCCAGCGAGGCGAGCGAGGAGTACGGGGTGAACTGGGTGGCCGAGATGTCGCCCGAGATCAGCGAGTTCACGATCGTCGACGGGTCGGTGACCTGCTGCAGGACCAGCGTGTCGATCGGCGGGCGGCCGAGCCGGAAGTCGTCGAACGCCTCCAGGGTGATCGACTGGCCCGAGGTGGCCTGGGAGAACTTGAACGGCCCGGTGCCGACCAGCGCCTTGCCGATGTCCGGCCCGGCCTTCTTCAGCGCGGCGCTGGAGATGATCCGGCCGCCGATGTCGGAGAGCCGGCCCAGCACCGTGCGGTCCGGCTTGAGCAGCACCATCTTCACGGTCATGGCGTCCGGTGCGGTCAGCGACTTCACGTTGGCGCCCAGGCTGTTCAGCGGCCGGGTGGCGTTCTTCGGAAGGGTCTTGTCCTTCTCGTCGAACTGCCGGTTCAGGCTGGCCAGCACGTCGGCCGAGGTGAACGTGGTGCCGTCGTGGAACTTCACCCCGCTGCGCAGTTTGAAGGTGTAGGTGAGCTGGTCGTCCGAGATGGTCCAGGACTCGGCGAGGTCCGGCTGCGGGGTGTTGTCCTCGAACGAGATGAAGGTCAGTCCGCGGCAGATGCAGTCGACCGCCATCCAGTCGCCCAGCGTGGTGTAGAACGCCGGGTCGTTCACGGCGCTGGTTCCGTCGATGGCCAGGGTCAGCGTGCCCCCGGTCTTGCTGCTGCCGGAGTCGCTGTCGCTGTCCGACGAGGCCACTCCGCAGGCGGAGAGCAGGCCACTGAGGCCGAGCGTCATGCCCATCCCCAGCAGCCCGGCGCCCCGGAGCATGGTGCGGCGGGAGACGTCGGGAGTTTCGGCGGACCCGTGCGGCTGGGGGTCGGCGGGGGTGGTGCGCGGCATGAGGAGCTCCTACGAGACGGGCAGGTCGGCAGGGAACAGCCTGGATAGCAATCGACGCAGATTGGATCCATCTAGGAGGAGAACGTATCCTGAATAGGGAAGCTCGTCTAGGGTGATCCAGGAGACGCACAGGGTGGCTGGGCTGGGTTTTCCGTCCGGCTTGGGGCGATAACAGGCTTGTTTTAATGAGGGACGTTTGTCAGCTCGGTTGGGCCTCTTTCCGCCAAGGAGGGCGTGGGTCAGGAGGCCGGGGGTGTTTTCGGTGAGGGATCTTGTGGCATGGGGCGACGACCGCGCCTATCGCGTCTGAAAAAGCAAAAATGCCTGCCGCTTCCGGTTCGACCGGTTGCCGGGCGGCTGGTCGGCCGAGTGCTTGCCGGAGTCGGCCACTAGGCCAAGGATCGCGGGGGAGCTCCACGCCGCTCTTCTGATGGAGGCAGCCGGTCGGTTCATGACCGTGCGCGGCGCCGATCGGGGTGACCGCGGTCAGGGGAGTGCGTTGCCGGTCTCGCCCAACGAGGCGACGGCGGCGTGGTGGCCGGGGCGCAGGCCCATGTCCTCGTCCTCGTCCTCGCCGGACCGACCGAGCGATTTCTGGGTGCGGTGGGCGTTGCCGCCGACCCGAAACCAGAGGGGTTCGGCTGCGGGACATGCGGCTCCTTGCTATCGGTCCAGGCCTCGTAAGGGGCGCGCCGACAGTGCCGCAGGGGAGAACTCACCTTCGTTCAATACTCAAGTGTCGCCGTTAAGCCGACATGTGTCGAGTAACGAATGTCCCGGTTGAGGGGATAGGCGCGCTCTTGGCTCAGGTTCTTGGGAAGCCCTTAGCCCGGATGGCCGTCAGGATCGTGGCCCAGGGCAGGCCGGGCTCGGAGCGCGGGGAGAGCAAGGGCCAGACGTCCTCGCCGGTCATCACCTCAACTTCGGCCGAGCGCAGGGCGGCCAGGTGGCCGGGCCAGGCCGGGTGCCGGGTGTGGGCCAGGTTGATGCACGGGAACACGACGACCGGGACGTCTTCGCGTCCGATCATCTCGTTGGCGACGGTCATCGCCTGGCTGTCGCTGATCCCCAGGGCGAGCTTGGCGACGGCGTTCGCGGTCGCCGGGACGACGGCGCAGACGTCCGGGTCCGGGTGGGGACGGGGTTCGCCGGGTAGGCGTGAAGTCCAGCGCACGGGCAGGCCGGTCAGCTCTTCTAAGCGGGCGGCCTCCCCGTCGGCCGCGAACCAGGTGCCCGCGGTCGGGGTCAGGGTGACTGCGACCGTCCAACCTTCGGCAACCAGTGGCTCGACCAGGTGGGTGCGGAGGCCGGTGATGCCGCCGGCGCCGCAGCCGACCAGGGCGAGAACCGGCCGGCTGGGCGGAGTGGACTGGGAGATCAGGAGTCCCAGCGGAACCAGCGGACCGTGGCCGCGGTACCGGCCACCGTCCAGGCCAGCAGCACGACCAGGTCCAGCCAGGGCCAATGGCCGTGGCCCAGGCTGCTGCGCAGACCGTCGCCGAGGGCACCGGAGGGCAGCCAGCGAACCACGTCGCCGAGCGGGCCGAGCTGGTCGCCGGCGATCACCACGCCCCCGCCGGCCAGCAGCAGGATCCAGATCAGGTTGGCCGCCGCGAGCACCGCCTCGGCGCGCAGCGTGCCCGCCAGCAGCAGCCCGAGGCCGACGAACGCGGCCGAGCCGAGCACCCCGATCAGCAGGGCCGGGACCAGGCCGGCCAGTTCCGGGTGCCAGCCCAGGGCCAGGCCGACGGCGCCCAGCAGCACCACCTGGATCGCGCTGACCACGGCGACCGCGCCGACCCGGCCAGCGATCAGCCCGGAGCGGCCTAAGGGGGTGGTGCCGAGCAGGCGCAGCAGTCCGGCCCGGCGGTCGAACCCGGTGCTGATCGCCTGGCCGGTGAACGCGGTGGAGATCAGGGCCAGGGCCAGCACCCCGGGGGTGGCCAGGTCGATCCGGCGGCCGTCGCCCAGGTCGACCACGCCGCTGCGGGCCAGCCCGGCCAGGATGAACAGCGGCAGGATGACGGTCAGCAGGAGCTGCTCGCCGTTGCGGAGCATGGCGGTGGCGTCGAACCGGGTCTGGGCCAGGATCCGGCGCAGCGGCGGGGCGGCCCGGCCCGGCCGGTCCGGGCGGACCGATGCGGGGGAGGAACCGGGCACGGCGATCTCGATCGCGCTCACGCCCCGACCACCTGGGCCTGACGGGCGGCGATCTCCAGGAACACGTCTTCCAGACTCCTCCGGCCGAGGGCCAGGCCTTCCGGCATGATCCCCAGCCGGGCGCACCACGCGGTGGTGGCGGCCACGTCGCCGGGCAGCAGATGGGCCTCGGGGGTGCGGTTCGCGACGACATAGTGACCGGGCCGCACCTCGGTGGCGGCGATCCCGGCGGACAGCAGCGGGTCGAGCTGGCCGAGGTCCAGCCCGGGCGGGCCGGAGAAGCTGAGCGTGCGGTCGCTGCCGCCGGTCAGCTCGAGCGGGGTGCCGGCGGCCACCACCCGGCCGGCCGCCATCAGCACGACGTGGTCGGCCAGGCGCTCGGCCTCGTCCAGCAGGTGCGTGGTCAGCACCACGGCCACCCCCGCACTCCGCAGCCCGCCGATCAGTTCCCAGACCGCGAGCCGGGCCTGCGGGTCCAGCCCGGCGGTCGGCTCGTCCAGAAAGGCCACGTCCGGGCGGCCGACCAGGGCCACCGCCAGGGCCAGGCGCTGGCGCTCGCCGCCGGAGAGCCGACGCACCGGGGTGCGCAGCTTGTCGGTCAGGCCGAGCGTGGTGGTCAGCTCGTCGAGGGGGAGCGGGTCGGAGTACATCGCGGCGGCCAGTCCGAGCACGTCGCCGGCGCGGGCGGCGGCGGGCATCCCGCCGTCCTGCAGCATCACGCCGACCCGCGGACGCAGCCAGGCGCCGTCGGTGACCGGGTCGCGGCCCAGCACCCGGACCTGACCCCCGTCGGGCCGGCGTAGGCCCTCGCAGCACTCGATGGTGCTGGTCTTGCCCGCGCCGTTGAGACCGAGGACGGCGGTGACGGCACCGGCGGCAGCGCGGAACGAGGCGCCGTCCACGGCCACCTTCGTCCCGTACCGCTTCACCAGACCGGTCACCTCGACCGCGGCGGGATCCGCTGAGGGCGCTGAAGAACCTGGCACCCCACCACCATAGGGAAGACATCTGGGTGCGGCGGCACGACCCCACCGGGCCGGGATCCCGATTCGTGGTTTCCTTGAGGGGAAACGGATTTAGGAAAGCCGGAAGTTAGGTTTACCTTCCGTGATGTACCAGACAGAACTGATCGGGTCCGCCCACGGCGTACCGGGTTGAGCCCGGCGCTGAATAACGTCACACTGATGTGGTGGAAATGACCGAGACCGATCACGTGGAGGATCGGGGAACCCGTGACCGGGTCTCCCGAGAGATCCTGCATCACGGTCCCGTCACCGCGAGTGATCTGGCGGCCACGCTCGGGCTGACCCCCGCGGCGGTCCGCCGTCACCTGGACACGCTGACCGAACAGGGTCTGGTCTGCACCTGGGACCCGCCGGAGGGCGCCCCCCGGCGCCGGGGCCGGCCGGCCCGGTTGTTCGTGCTGACCGACGCGGGTCACGCGGTGATGTCGACCGCCTACGACGACCTGGCCGTCCAGTTGCTGGAGTTCCTGGCCCAGACGGCCGGCCCGGAGGCCGTGCGCCAGTTCGCCGCGGTCCGGGCCGAGCGGCTCGCCCAGCGCTACCGGCCGGCCGTGGAGGCCGCCGGCACCGACGCCCATCACCGGGCCGGAGCGCTGGCCCAGGCGCTCAGCACCGACGGGTACGCGGCCAGCGTCCGTTCCCTGGGTCCCAACAGCCCGGCCACCCAAGCCACCTCGGCCACCCCGGTCGCCTCCGCCCCCGCGGGGAGCCCGGGTGCCGCCGGTAAACAGCTGTGCCAGGGCCACTGCCCGGTTCAGCAGGTGGCGGCCCAGTTCCCGCAACTGTGCGAGGCCGAGACGCACGCGTTCTCCAGTCTTCTGGGGGTTCACGTGCAGCGTCTGGCCACCCTGGCGCACGGCGAGCACGTCTGCACCACCCACATCCCGCTGGCGGCCGTCGGGGGCCTGACCGCTCCCGGCCGCTCCGCCACCGAGAACCTGCACACCACCGAAAACCCGAGCACCAGCACAGCCGGCCGGTCAGCACCCGGGCCGGATGTCACGTCACGTGAGGAGAACGCAGCCGATGAGCACCGTGTCGCATCCTGAACTCGAGGGCCTCGGGCGCTACGAGTTCGGCTGGGCCGACTCCGACGCCGCCGGGGCAACCGCCCAGCGTGGCCTGTCCGAAGCCGTGGTGCGTGACATCTCGGCCAAGAAGAACGAGCCCGAATGGATGCTGAAGACCCGGCTCAAGGGCCTGAGGCTGTTCGGCAAGAAGCCCATGCCGACCTGGGGTTCGGACCTCTCCGGCATCGACTTCGACAACATCAAGTACTTCGTCCGTTCCACCGAGAAGCAGGCCACCTCGTGGGACGACCTGCCGGACGACATCAAGTCGACCTACGACCGGCTCGGCATCCCCGAGGCGGAGAAGCAGCGCCTGGTGGCCGGCGTCGCCGCGCAGTACGAGTCCGAGGTGGTCTACCACCAGATCAACGAGGAGCTCGAGAAGCAGGGCGTCATCTTCGTCGACACCGACACCGGCCTGCGCGAGTACCCGGAGCTCTTCCAGGAGTACTTCGGCACGGTGATCCCGGTCGGCGACAACAAGTTCGCCTCGCTGAACTCGGCGGTGTGGTCCGGCGGCTCGTTCATCTACGTGCCCAAGGGCGTCCACGTCGAGATCCCGCTGCAGGCCTACTTCCGGATCAACACCGAGAACATGGGCCAGTTCGAGCGCACCCTGATCATCGCCGACGAGGGCTCGTACGTGCACTACGTCGAGGGCTGCACGGCGCCGATCTACAGCTCCGACTCGCTGCACTCGGCGGTCGTCGAGATCGTCGTGAAGAAGGACGCCCGGGTCCGGTACACGACCATCCAGAACTGGTCGAACAACGTGTACAACCTGGTCACCAAGCGGGCCACCGCGGCCGAGGGCGCGACCATGGAGTGGGTCGACGGCAACATCGGCTCCAAGGTCACGATGAAGTACCCGGCGATCTACCTGCTCGGCGAGCACGCCAAGGGCGAGACCCTGTCGATCGCCTTCGCCGGTGAGGGCCAGCACCAGGACGCGGGCGCCAAGATGGTGCACGCCGCGCCGCACACGTCGAGCTCGATCGTCTCCAAGTCGGTGGCCCGGGGCGGTGGCCGTACCTCCTACCGCGGCCTGATCCAGGTCCTCGAGGGCTCGCACCACTCGGCCAGCACGGTCCGCTGCGACGCGCTGCTGGTCGACACGATCAGCCGGTCCGACACCTACCCCTACGTCGACGTCCGGGAGGACGACGTGGCGATGGGGCACGAGGCCACGGTCTCCAAGGTGAGCGAGGACCAGCTGTTCTACCTGATGTCGCGGGGCATGACCGAGGAGGAGGCGATGGCGATGATCGTGCGCGGTTTCGTCGAGCCGATCGCCCGGGAGCTGCCGATGGAGTACGCGCTCGAGCTCAACCGCCTGATCGAGCTGCAGATGGAGGGCGCGGTCGGCTGACCGCCGCCCCACCCGTAATCAGCTTCTCCACCTTCGAAAACAGTGATAGAGAGCGATGACTGAGACGTACACGATGGAAGGCGGGCCGGTCGAGCTGCACCGCTCGAGCTTCGACGTCGCGGACTTCCCGACCCCGACCGGCCGGGAGGAGGACTGGCGGTTCACCCCGCTGGACCGCCTGCGCGGCCTGCTCGACGACCAGCCCTCCAGTGGCCACCTGACCTGGACCACCGACCTGCCCGAGGGCGTCACGCTGACCACGGTCGGCGCCGGCGACCCGTTCCTGCGCACCGTGCCCAAGGTCTTCGACCGGGTCGGCGCGCTGGTCCTGCAGAACTCGGCCGACGGGGCCGTGGTGGTCCGGGTCCCGCAGAACGCCGAGCCGGACCGGCCGGTCGTGCTCAAGCTGCACGGCACCGGTGAAGAGGTGGTCTGGGGGCACATCGTCCTGGACCTCGGCGCGAACTCGCGCGCCCAGATCGTCCTCGAGTACAGCGGCACCGCCCGGTACGCCGGCGTGCTGTCCGTGCTGGTCGGCGACGGCGCCAAGCTCACGCTGGTCAGCGTGCAGGGCTGGGACCGCGACGCGGTGCACGCCCAGCACGTCGGCGTGCGCCTGGGCAAGGACGCCTCGATCGCCTCCACCCAGGTCACCCTGGGCGGCGACCTGGTGCGCTTCGTCGAGAACGTGGAGTACGCCGGTCCCGGGGGCGACGCCGAGATGTCCGGTCTCTACATCGCCGACGCCGGCCAGCACCAGGAGCACCGGCTGTTCGTCCACCACAGCGCGCCCAACTGCCGCAGCAACGTGACCTACAAGGGCGCGCTGCAGGGCGAGGGTGCGCACACCGTCTGGGTCGGCGACGTGCTGATCGGCGCCCAGGCCGAGGGCACCGACACCTACGAGATGAACCGGAACCTGGTGCTGACCGACGGCACCCGGGCCGACTCGGTGCCGAACCTGGAGATCGAGACCGGCGAGATCGTCGGGGCCGGCCACGCCAGCACCACCGGCCGGTTCGACGACGAGCAGCTGTTCTACCTCCAGGCCCGGGGCATCCGCGAGGAGGAGGCCCGCCGCCTGGTGGTGCGCGGCTTCTTCGCCGAGCTGATCCACCGGATCGGCATCCCCTCGCTGCAGGAGCGGCTGCTCGCCGCGATCGAGGCGGAACTCGGCGGCGAGCCCGAGGCCGCGATCGGTGCGGTGACGGAGACGTCCGCATGAGCCGGGAGCGGGTCGCCTCGCTCTCCGGCCTGGCTCCCGGCGAGGCGGTCCAGGTGGT
Source organism: Kineosporia aurantiaca JCM 3230 (assembly GCA_000719025.1). Lineage (GTDB taxonomy): Bacteria > Actinomycetota > Actinomycetes > Actinomycetales > Kineosporiaceae > Kineosporia > Kineosporia aurantiaca. The sequence goes on along the minus strand of JODP01000002.1, from coordinate 572,690 downwards.
CGCCGGGGGCGCCCTGGTCGCCCTGGCCCGGGAGGCCTCCGGCGAGGTGCACGCGGTCGCCGACCTGTGCACCCACGCCGCGGTGTCGCTGTCCGAGGGCGAGGTGGAGGACTGCACGATCGAGTGCTGGCTCCACGGCTCGCGTTTCGACCTGCGCACCGGCGCCCCCACCGCCCTGCCCGCCATCACCCCGGTGGACGTGTACGCCGTCGAGATCGAGGGCGACGACGTGTACGTGGACACCGCCACCATCGTGAACGCCGCAACTTCCAAGGAGAACTGAGAACGTCATGGCCACACTCGAAATCCGCGACCTGCACGTCAGCGTCGAGACCGAGCAGGGCGCCAAGGAGATCCTGCGCGGCGTGGACCTGACCATCGGCTCCGGCGAGACGCACGCGATCATGGGCCCGAACGGCTCCGGCAAATCCACCCTGGCGTACTCCATCGCCGGGCACCCGAAGTACACGATCACCTCCGGCACGGTCACCCTGGACGGGGAGGACCTGCTGGCGATGAGCGTGGACGAGCGCGCCCGGGCCGGCCTGTTCCTGGCCATGCAGTACCCGGTCGAGGTGGCCGGTGTGACGGTGTCGAACTTCCTGCGCACCGCCAAGACCGCGATCGACGGCAAGGCGCCGAGCCTGCGGCACTGGGTCAAGGACGTCAAGGGCGCGATGGACAACCTGAAGATGGACCCGGAGTTCGCCGAGCGGGACGTGAACCTGGGCTTCTCCGGCGGTGAGAAGAAGCGCCACGAGATCCTCCAGATGGAGCTGCTGAAGCCGAAGTTCGCGGTGCTCGACGAGACCGACTCGGGCCTGGACGTGGACGCGCTGAAGGTGGTCTCCGAGGGCGTCAACCGGGTGCGTGAGAGCAGCCCGGTCGGGGTTCTGCTGATCACCCACTACACGCGCATCCTGCGCTACATCAAGCCGGACTTCGTGCACGTGTTCGTGGACGGCAAGGTGGTCACCGAGGGTGGTCCCGAGCTGGCCGACGAGCTCGAGGCCAACGGCTACGACAAGTGGACGTCCGCGTCCGTCTGAGCGACCGAGGTGGACGTTCGTGGGCAACGGGCCCACGAGCGTCCACAATTACTTGACGAAGGATCTGATCGCGTGACCATCACGTCCGCCTCCACCTCTGTCCGGGGAGCCCTGAGCGCCGCCGAGGTGGAGACGATCCGGGCGGACTTCCCGATCCTGCACCGCACGGTCGGGGACGGCGCATCGCTGGTCTACCTCGACTCCGGGGCCACCTCGCAGCGTCCGGTCCAGGTACTGCAGGCGGAGTACGACTTCGCCACCACCTCCTACGGTGCCGTGCACCGCGGGGCGCACACCCTGGCCGGGGAGTCGACGGACGCGTACGAGGCGGCCCGCGAGGCGGTGGCCCGGTTCGTCGGGGTCCCGGCCGACGGGGTGGTCTGGATGCGCAACGCCACCGAGGGGCTGAACGTCCTCGCGGCCGCGCTGACCGATCCCGAGGCGGGCGAGTACGCCCTCCGGCCGGGCGACGAGATCCTGGTCACCGAGCTGGAACACCACGCCAACCTGGTGCCCTGGCAGCGCGCGGCGGCCCGGTCCGGCGCCACCCTGCGCTGGATCCCGCTGACCGACGAGGGCCGCCTCGACCTCTCCGGGATCGACGGCCTGATCAACGAACGGACGAAGGTGGTCGCCTTCGCGCACGCCTCGAACGTTCTCGGCACGATCACCCCGGTGGCCGACCTGGCCGCGCGGGCGAACGCGGTCGGTGCGCTGACCGTGCTGGACGCCTGCCAGTCGGTGCCGCACCTGCCGGTGAACCTGACCGAGCTGGGCGTGGACGCCGCTGTGTTCTCCGGGCACAAGATGCTCGGCCCGACCGGGATCGGCGCCCTGGCCGCCCGCCCGGAGCTGCTCGCAGCCCTACCCCCGGTGCTCACCGGTGGGTCGATGGTCGAGCGGGTGACGATGGAGACGGCGACCTTCCGGGAGCCGCCGCAGCGGTTCGAGGCCGGCACCCAGCCGGTCGCCCAGGCGGTCGCGCTGCACGCCGCCGTCGAGTACCTGGGCCGGGTCGGGATGGAGCGGATCGCCGCTCGCGAGCACGAACTCGCGCAGCTGATGCTGGACGGGATCTCCGGGGTCGACGGGGTCCGGGTGATCGGTCCCGGCACCGCCGAGAACCGCACGGCGACGGTGGCCTTCGAGGTCGAGGGCGTGCACCCGCACGACGTCGGCCAGGTGCTCGACGCGGCCGGGGTGGCCGTGCGGGTCGGCCACCACTGCGCGCAGCCGGTGCACCGCCGGTTCGGGGTCAACGCCAGCACCCGGGCCAGCGGGTATCTCTACACGACCGACGCGGACGTGGAACGCCTGGTGGAGGCGCTCGGTACGGTCCGCGGATTCTTCGGCAGGAGCTGAGCCGTGTCTTCCCTCGAAACCCTTTACCAGCAGGTCATCCTCGACCACTCCAAGGAGAAGCACGGCCGGGCCGACCTCTCCGAGGACGGCGCCCTGGACCCGGTCAGCGCCGCCCGCAGCCACCAGTACAACCCGCTCTGCGGGGACGAGGTGACGCTGCAGCTCACCTTGGACGAGAGCACCGTCGGTGACGTCTCCTGGACCGGGGAGGGCTGCTCGATCAGCCAGGCCGCCACCTCGGTGATGCACGACCTGATCGTCGGCCGCCCGGTCGCCGAGGCGCAGAGCATCCTGGCCGACTACCGGGCCATGCTCCGCAGCCGCGGGGAGGGCACGCCGGACGAGGAGGTGCTCGGTGACGCGGTGGCGTTCGCCGGGGTCAGCCGGCACGCGAACCGGGTCAAGTGCGCGATCCTGGGATGGACCGCCTTCGAGGATGCGTTGATGCAGATCGAGGCCCGACGGACGACAGCACCGACGACACCGACGACATCGAAGGACGACTGATGAGCGACGCGATCGACACGGCCACCGGGCCCGCCCCGGACCAGGCTGAGCACACCGACCATGCGGGTCACGACCACGCGGGTCACGATCACGCCGGTCATGACCACGCGGGCCACGACCATGCGGGTCATGACCACGCCGGTCACGATCACGCGGGTCACGATCACGCGGGTCACGATCACGGCGAGGCTCAGGTGGCTCCGGCGGCCAGGGCCACGGCTGTGCCCACCACCGCGGCCGACGTGCCCGCCGACGTGGCGGACGTGGAGGAGGCGCTGCGCGACGTCGTCGACCCCGAGCTCGGGATCAACGTGGTCGATCTGGGCCTGGTCTACGGCCTGACCATCGACCAGAACAACCACGCCACCATCGACATGACGCTGACGTCGGCGGCCTGCCCGCTCACCGACGTGATCGAGGACCAGGTCACCGCCGCGCTGGAGTCGCTGGTCAAGGGGCACGCGGTGAACTGGGTCTGGATGCCGCCGTGGGGCCCGGACAAGATCACCGACGACGGCCGGGAGCAGCTGCGGGCCCTCGGGTTCAACCTGTAATCACCTGCTTCGCCCCGAAGAGCCCGGCCGATCGGCCGGGCTCTTCGCGCGTAGCGGGCTCAATCCGGGCCGCCAAACGGACGAAACCCCGGGGGTGCGGGACATCTGGCGGCTCGTGGTGGCACCGAACCCGGTGCTGGACGACGTCGTGCGGACCCGGCTCCTGGTCCAGTCGGCCCAGGCCTCCCGGCTGAGCAGTGTGCTCGGGGCGCCGCTGTCGGCGGTGGTGTTCATCGTGATGGTCAGCAGCGGGGCGCCGGCCGGGCCGGTCCTCCGGTGGACCGGACTGGTCCTGCTGACGATGCTGATCTACGTCCTGGGCGTGGGCTGGTTCGTCGCCGGGGCGTGGCCCCGGCGCCCTTACCGGACCCGGGTGCGCACCTTCGTGGGCTTCCAGCTCATCGGGGGAACGGCCTGGGGGCTGCTTCCGGTAATGGTCAGCCCGATGCCCGGGGACAGCACCACGGTGTCCGTGGCCGGCGCGGTGATCACCCTGGGCGCCGCCGCGAACGTGATCTTCGCGGGGGCCACCCCGGGGCCCTGGCTGGCCTTCCACCTGGCCATCCTGCTGGTCGGCTCGACCGGCGAGCTGGTGCACGGGGAATGGGCGGTGGCCGCCCTCGGTGGCATCACCCTGGTCGCCGCGGTGCCGCTGTCCCGGTACACCTTCCAGCAGATGGCCCAGGTGCAGGTGGTGGCCCGGCAGAACGGGCTGCTGGCCGGCGACCTGCGGGCCGAGCGGGAGGCGGTGGAGCGGATCAACCTGCGGCTGTCCGAGGCGAACACCGAGCTGCGGCAGCTGGCCTCCCGTGACCCGCTGACCCGGCTGCCCAATCGCACGCTGTTCTTCGAGCACCTGGACACCTCGATGCGGCACGGCCGGCGCAACGCCACCCCGGTCGCCGTCATCTATTTCGACCTCGACCGGTTCAAGGAGGTCAACGACACCCTCGGGCACGGCGCCGGGGACGATCTGCTGTGCCAGGTGGCCGAGCGGGTGACGGCGGTCCTGCACAGTCCGGACGTGCTGGCCCGGCTCGGCGGGGACGAGTTCGTGGTGCTCACCCACGACTACGCGGCCGGGACCGGGCCGGACGCCCCGGTCGCGGTGGCCGAGCGGATCCGCCGGATCCTGGCCGTGCCGTTCGACCTGGCCGGCAACCCGGTGGCGATCTCCGGCAGCCTCGGGGTGGCGGTCGACCAGGTCGGGCTGACCGGGCCGGACCTGGTCGAACGGGCCGACCTGGCGCTCTACCGGGCCAAGGAGTCCGGCCGCGACCAGGTGGCGGAGTACGAGCCCGCGCTCAGCCGGGTTCCCACCCAGCCGACCCGCGACCCGCGGTTGGCGCTCAATCCGCCCGGGCCACCGGTCGATCCCTGAGAGGTGGCGGGCATCCTGCGAGTGCTCCGGGACCCGAACCCGGAAGTGGACGACGTGGTCCGCCGGGAACTGCTGGCCCAGTCCGTCGCGGCGGCGCAGGTGAGCAGTCTGCTCGGGCTCGGCCTGCTGGTGCTCGCCGACGCGGTGCTGGCCGGGGCGGCGATTCCGGGCCTGCTCCTGTGGAGCGTCCTGGTGCTCGCCTGGACCGCGCTCTTCCACCTCGCCGTGACCGGCACGGTGCTGCGTCCGGCCCAGGATCCCGCCGGGCCGGGAACGGTCCAGCTGGAACTCCGGTTCGCCGTGCTGCGCGCGCTGGGCGGCCTGGCCTGGGGGAGTATCTGCGTCTTCGTCCGGCCGGGGGAGGGCCACCCGGAGCTGATCGCGGTGCCGGCGGCCGTGGTGATGGTGTCGGATGCCGCGAACCTGCTGCTGTGCGCGTCCACCCCGAGCGGTTATGCCGCGTTCCATTGGGCCATCGCGGCCACCGCGGTGGTCGGTCTGGCCTCGCAGCAGTACTGGGCGGTGGTTGCGGTGGTCGTCTTCGGGGCGATCGGGGCGTCCACCCTGGCCCGCTACGGCTATCAGCAGGTCGCTGGGGCCCGGCTGCTGGCCCGGCAGAACCTCCTGCTGGCGGGGGAGCTGGAGGCCGAGCGGCAGGCCGTGGAGCGGATCAACCGGCAGCTCTCGGACGCCAACGAGGAGCTCGGCCGTAAGGCCACTCAGGACCCGCTGACCGGCCTGCCGAACCGGACGCTGTTCTTCGACCGGCTGGCCCAGGCCCTGGAGAGCGCCCGGCCGGCCGGGCGGGTGGTCGGCGTCATCTACTTCGACGTGGACCGGTTCAAGATCGTCAACGACAGCCTCGGGCACGCCTTCGGCGACGACCTGCTCGGCCAGGTGGGGGCCCGGGTCACTGCCGTGCTGCGTGGGGACGACCTGCTGGCCCGGCTCGGCGGGGACGAGTTCGTGGTGCTCACCGAGGACCTGCCCGGTTCGGCCGGGGCCGCTCCCCCCGGGGCCGCAGTGGTCGAGCTGGCCGAGCGGATCCGGGTGACGCTGGCCGAGCCGTTCGCGCTCGGGGGTCGGTCGGTGCGGGTCACCTCCAGCCTCGGGGTGGCGGTGGACGACGGGACAGTGGACGACGACCAGCTGGTGGAGTTCGCCGACATCGCGCTCTACCGGGCCAAGACGCTCGGCCGCAACCAGGTGGTGCGGTTCGTCCCGGAGCTCCTGGCCGGGGACGACCCGGCCACCGGACGGATCGACGACGAGCGCCTCAACCGTCTGCTGGCCGGGCAGATCCCGCGGCCGCGCTACAGCCCGAGCGCGCCGAACGTGTCGCACTGATCGATGTCGCCGCTGGAGTAGCCGGTGGTGAACCACTCCTTGCGCTGGGCCGCCGAGCCGTGCGTCCAGGAGTCCTGGTCGACCTTCCCGGTGGCCTTCTTCTGGATCCGGTCGTCACCGACCGCCTGGGCGGCCTTCTGCGCCTCGGCAATGTTGCCCTTGGTCAGGTCGATCCCGCTCTTCTGCTGGTCGGCCAGGGTGGACCAGACGCCCGCGTAGCAGTCGGCCTGCAGCTCGAGGGCCACCGAGTACTCGTTCTCCTTGTCCGGGTTCTTCTGCTGGGCCTGCCGCATCTGGGCCTCGGTGCCGAGCAGGTTCTGCAGGTGGTGGCCGTACTCGTGGGCCAGGATGTACGCCTGCGCGAACGTGCCCTGAGCGCCGTAGTCCTTCTGCAGCTGGTCCAGGAAGTTCAGGTCCAGGTAGATCTCCTCGTCGGCCGGGCAGTAGAACGGCCCGACGGAGGAGGAGGCCTGGCCGCAGCCGGTGTTCGTGGCGTTGTCGAAGAAGGCCAGCTTCGGCGCGTGGTAGTCGAGACCACGCTTGCCGAACTCGTCGTCCCAGGTGCTGTCCGCGATGTCGTAGACCTTGATCAGCCGGCAGTCGGTGTACTTGTCCAGCGCACCGTCGGCGTTGCAGCGGTCGTTCAGCTCCTGCGACGATTCCTGCTGGCCGGTGCTGTTCGCGCTGCCCGCGCCGAGCTGCGGGAACCCGGACGAGCCGCCGTCCCCGCCGCCGAGCACCGCGACCAGCAGATAGATCACCACGCCGATCACCCCCGCGCCGCCGCCCAGGGCCAGCCCGCCGCCGCCCAGCCCGATGCCACCGCCGCGCCGGTCGTCCACCCCGCCGGTGTCCACCCGGTCGTCATCGAACTCGATACCCACGCCAACCCCTGATCCCTTGGAACGACTGGGCGCCACCGCCCCCGTAGAATGCTGCCATCACGTTTGGTGCGGTTCGACTGCTCACTATCGGGTAGGTACCGGGCGCCCGCATCGACAGACGCCCCTTCCGAGATCTTCCTGCAGGAGTTTCCTCACCATGATCGTCGCCAACGCTGTAGAGCTGCGCGCCGGCTCCCGCCTGCTGGTGGAGAACGCCAGTTTCCGGGTCGGCCCGGGTCAGCGGGTCGGGCTGGTCGGCCGCAACGGCGCCGGTAAGACCACGCTGACCAAGGTGCTCGCCGGTGAGGGCCAGCCCGCCGGGGGCACGGTCACCCGCACCGGAGCGATCGGCTACCTCCCGCAGGACCCGCGCACCGCCGACCTGTCCATCCTGGCCCGCGACCGGGTGCTCAGCGCCCGCAACCTCGACGACGTGATCCGCCGGATGCGGGTGGCCGAGGGCGAGATGGCCAGCGTGGTGGAGGAGACCCGGGACGCGGCGATGGAGCGGTACTCCCGGCTGGAGGCCGAGTTCACGGCCGGCGGGGGCTACGCGGCGGAGAGCGAGGCGGCCACCATCTGCGCCAGCCTGAGCCTGCCGGACCGGGTGCTGGAGCAGCCGCTGGGCACCCTTTCGGGTGGTCAGCGCCGCCGGGTCGAGCTGGCCCGGATCCTCTTCTCCGGCTCCGACACGCTGCTGCTGGACGAGCCCACCAACCACCTGGACGCCGACTCGATCTCCTGGCTGCGCGACTTCCTCAAGGTCTGGAACGGCGGCCTGATCGTGATCAGCCACGACGTGGAGCTGCTCGAGGTGGTGGTGAACCAGGTCTACCACCTGGACGCGAACCGCTCCGCGCTGGACGTCTACAACGTCGGCTGGAAGAAGTACCTGGAGGCGCGCGAGACCGACGAGAAGCGCCGCCGCCGGGAACGGCAGAACGCCGAGAAGAAGGCCTCGATCCTGCTCCAGCAGGCCGACAAGATGCGGGCCAAGGCGACCAAGGCGACCGCGGCCCAGAACATGGCCAAGCGGGCCGAGAAGCTGCTCTCCGGCCTGGAGGAGACCCGCAAGGCCGACAAGGTGGCCAAGCTCCGGTTCCCGCAGCCGGCGCCGTGCGGCAAGACCCCGCTGACCGCGGAGGGGCTGAGCAAGAGTTACGGCAGCCTGGAGATCTTCACCGACGTCTCGCTGGCCGTCGACCGCGGCTCCCGGGTGGTGGTGCTCGGCCTGAACGGCGCCGGCAAGACCACGCTGCTGCGGATGCTGGGCGGCATCGAGAAGCCGGACACCGGCGAGGTGATCTCCGGTCACGGTCTGCGGCTGGGCTACTACGCCCAGGAGCACGAGACCCTGGACACCGACCGCACCGTGCTGGAGAACATGCGCACCGCCTCGCCGGACCTGAACGACACCCAGATCCGGACCGTGCTCGGCTCGTTCCTGTTCGGCGGCGACGACGCGGAGAAGCCGGCCGGGGTGCTGTCCGGCGGTGAGAAGACCCGGCTGGCCCTGGCCACTCTGGTGGTCTCCGGGGCCAACGTGCTGCTGCTGGACGAGCCGACCAACAACCTGGACCCGGCCAGCCGGGAAGAGGTGCTGGACGCGCTGCGTCGCTACGAGGGCGCCATCATCCTGGTCACCCACGACGAGGGCGCCGTGGAGGCGCTCAACCCCGAACGGGTGGTTCTCCTGCCGGACGGCGAGGAAGACCTCTGGAACCGTGACTATCTGGACCTGGTGACCCTGGCGTAAGTGGCGTTTCGGACGAAGCTTCCCTGGTCACAGCCGAAAATATGGTCCGAGGCGTCACTTTGCGTGTCGCGTCGACTGGCCCGATCACCGACTCGCGATCACCATGGTCAAGAACGACACACGTTCGAGGAGGATTCGTGGCCGAGAGTGTCAAGAAGGGAGCCCGGATCACGGGCACCGACCGTTCGAAACTGGCAGGCGAGCTGAAGAAGAAGTACTCGTCGGGCGCGAGTATCCGTGCCCTGGCGGAGGAAACGGGACGTTCCTACGGTTTCGTCCATCGCATCCTCACCGAGAACGAGGTTCAGCTGCGAGGCCGGGGTGGAGCCACCCGAGGTAAGGCCAAGCAGCACTGAGTAAGGGCACCAACCGAACCTTGTGATCGTGCCGACGGCCGGGGGCGCAGAAAAGAACCAAGCGCCCCCGGGCAGTCGGCCCGATGTCATCCTCGCCGTGGGCAGGCGTACGGTGGTGTGGATGAACAGAGGCGAAGCGCCCGTCCCGAAACGGGCGGCCGGCCGTTCGAGTCGATCGACGGCCGATGAACCGGTGCACAGCATCACCGGTGCCGTCTCTCCGCATTCCGACGACCTGGATGCGCGGATCCGGCGTTACCTGATCTCGATGAGCGTCCGCGTGCTCTGCGTGATCCTGGCCATCGTCATTCATGCTCGGTGGCACCACTGGTCATGGTGGATCTTCGCGGTCGGCGCGGTGATCCTTCCTTACGTCGCGGTGGTGATGGCCAATGCCGTCGACACCCGCGCCGGGGCCGGGGCAACCCCGGTGACCCCGCAGAACCGGTTCGTCCTGCCGTCCGCGCCCACCACCGCCGCGCCGGACCCGGACGTGATCATCACGATTCATCCGCCAGAACGCCCGATTGACGAAAATTCGTCCGATTCCGGCCCGTCTGAGCGGACTTTGGTCGCCGAGACGCCGAGATCGCTGGCCGATTCGCACCCCTCGCCCGAACAGTCGAAATAAGAGTCACACGAATGGCCTCCTGATTCATGGGTCAGACTGACACCGGGTCGTGTCATACTGATGCCGCGCGCCCTGCATCCCCCGTCGGGGTGCGCGAATGGACGCCGGGCGGCATCCCCCGTGGCCGCCCGGCGTCCGCCTTTTGGCACACTGGTCAGGTGACCGAACCCCAGGCGCCGGTGTGCAGCGCACGCGGCTGCCGAAAGCCCGCGGTGTGGGCCCTGCGCTGGAACAACCCCAAGCTGCACACGCCGGAGCGGCGCAAGGTCTGGACCGCCTGCGACGAGCACCGGGCCACCCTCGAGGACTTCCTGAGCCTGCGGGGTTTCCTGAAGGAGACCGTGAGCACCGAGGAGCTGGCATGAGCCTAGATACGCCTCCGGTGACTCCCGAAGAGGACGAGGAACCCACTCGCGGCGCCTGGAGCACCACCCGGGCCTCCGTCGGCCTGCTCCGGGAGCGCTCCTGGCAGAAGGCTTTGGCCGGGGTGATCATCCTGACCATCATCTTTTTCTTCCTCGGCCGCTGGCAGTTGCACCGCCACGAGGCCAAAGAGGCGCGTAACCACCTGGTCAAGGAGAACTACAACGCCACTCCGGTGCCCCTGGCCCAGCTGATCCCGGCCGCCGAGCAGACCCCGTCCGGCGAGTTGCCGAAAACCCTGGAGTGGCGCCAGGTCACCGTTACCGGGAGGTACGAGTCCGGCGCCACGATCCTCCTGCGCAACCGGCCGAACAGCACTCAGGCGGCTGCGGCGGGCACGATCGGCACCGGCGGCAACAGCCAGAACGGTTACGAGGTGGTGGTGCCGCTGCGCACCACCGACGGCGCGGTGCTGTTCGTCGACCGCGGCTGGATCCCGGCCGGCAGTAAGGACGCGCTGCATCCGGACAGCATCCCGGCCGCCCCTAGCGGTCAGGTCACGGTGGTGGCCCGGCTGCGTCCCAGCGAGGATGCGACCAACCGCTCCGCGCCGGCAGGTCAGGCCATCCGGCTCAACGTGGCTGCCCTAACCCGGCAGACCGGGGTCGGCACCGATGGACGGGTGGTGGGTGCCTTCGGCGCTCTGGTCAGCGAGAACCCGGCTGCGACGGACACCCCGATCCCGACCGACCCGCCGGACTCCGCGGACATCGGCGTCAACTTCTCCTACTTCGTCCAGTGGGAAGCCTTCGCGGTGATCGCCTACGGCCTGTTCGGGGTGGCGATGGTCCGTGAGGTGCGCCGGCGCGACGAGGAGGACGACTGGCCCGGCAACGGGGTCGCCGACGCAGACGGGGACCCGGATGACGACGAGGACGAGGAGCCCCCGGCCATCACCCGGGCCACCTACCGCTAGGCGCTAGAGCCGCACCCGCTGCTGTTCGCGGAACGGCGCGGCGCGGTACACACCCAGGATCCGCACCTCGGCGAAGAAGCCGAGTTCTTCGAAGGCCCGGGCCACGTGCGGCTCGTCCGGGTGGCCGTCGATGTCGGCGAGGAACCGGGTGGCGGTGAAATGCCCACCCACCATGTAGCTCTCCAGCTTGGTCATGTTCACCCCGTTCGTGGCGAAACCGCCCAGCGCCTTGTACAGCGCGGCCGGGATGTTGCGCACGCCGAACACGAAAGTGGTGACGATCGGCCCGACTCCGGCGGCGGCCCGCAGGTTTTCGGGGGAGAGGATGATGAACCGGGTGGTGTTGTGGTCCTCGTCCTCGAAGTTCTCCCGCAGGATGTCCAGGCCGTAGACCGAGGCGGCCAGCCGGGGCGCGATCGCGGCCACCGACGGATCGCCCATCGCGACGATCTCCCGGGCACTGCCGGCCGTGTCGGTCGCGGTGACCGGGGTGATGCCGAGCTCGCGCAGCGAGTTGCGGCACTGGTCGAGCGCCTGCGGGTGGCTGCGGGCGGACTTGACCTGGTCGAGCCGACTGCCCGGCAGGCCGAGCAGCTGGTGCCGGATCGGCAGGAAGTACTCGCCGATGATGTGCACCTTGGACTCGGGCAGCAGGTAGTGGATGTCGGCCACCCGGCCCGCCGTCGAGTTCTCCACCGGGATCATCGCCAGGTCGGCCGAGCCGTCGCCGAGGGCGGTGAAGCACTCCTCGAACGTCGGGAACGGCACCGGCTCGTAGTCCGGGTAGACGTCGGTGCAGGCAATGTGCGAATTGGCGCCCAGGTCGCCCTGGAACGCGATCCGCCGGGTACGGGTCATCATGATGAGCAAATCATGCCGCACGGCGGCCCGGATCCGACCTTCGGTCCGATCGGAGGAGGTGCGCTCCGCGTTTCACCTGGCCTTGCGCTCTAGAGTGTTCGATCAGTCACCTTGAGTTGCGAAGAACGGGATGAACGCGATGGATCTGGGTCTTTCGGACCGGGTGTACGTCGTGACGGGGGCGTCGAAGGGGCTCGGCCGGGCCTGTGCGGAGCTGCTGGCCGCGGAGGGTGCCCGGCTGGTGCTGTGTTCCCGGAACGAGGAGGAGCTCAAGGCCACGGCGGCCGCGCTGGGGGGCTCGGAGCGGGCGATCGCGGTGGCCGGCGACATCGGCGAGCCGGGCATCGAGACCTGCCTGGTGGCGGCCGCGGTCGCCCGGTACGGCCGGCTGGACGGCGGGCTGATCAGCGTCGGCGAACCGGCCCCGGGCACGGTGATGGACCTCGACGACGGGGCCTGGCGGGTTGCCTTTGAGGAGTCCTTCCTGGGCCCGCTGCGCCTGGCCCGGACGATCGGCAAACTGTCCTCCAGAGAGGGCGGCTCGGTGGTGCTGGTGCTGTCCACCGCGGTCCGCGAGCCGCTTTCCGGCCTGGCCCTGTCCAACGGCCTGCGGCCCGGTCTGGCGATGGCGGCCAAGACCCTGGCGAACGAGCTGGGGGAGCGCAACGTCCGGGTGAACGGCATTCTGCCGGGCCGGATCGACACCGATCGGGTGCGTTCGATGGAGGCGGCGGCCGGCCGGCCGGAGGAGACCCGGCGACAGCAGGAGGCCCGGATCCCGCTCGGAAGGTACGGCGAGCCGCTGGAGTTCGCCCGCCCCGCGGTGTTCCTGCTCTCTCCCGCCGCCAGTTTCGTCACCGGCACCATGCTCTCCGTCGACGGCGGCCTCTCCCAAGGCCTCTGACCCACCCCCCCAACTTCTTCCGTGATCATGGACTTTTACCCCGGTGATCATGGACTTTTCGCCCGGGGAGAAACTCCATGATCACGGGGGAAGAAGTCCATGATCACGAGGGTAAAAGTCCATGATCACGGGGGCGGAAGTGCATGATCACGGCGGGGCAGGGTGGGGGTGGGTTAGGCGCCTTCGGCGATGGTGGACATGTTGAAGCCATCGATGCGTAGGGCCGGCATGGCGGTGCGGGTGAACCACTCGCCCCACTCCCGGCTCAGGCAGATCTCGGTGGCGCCGTAGGCCTCGACCCGGGAGAGCAGGTCGACCGGGCTCTCGTTGTAGCGGAAGTTGGTGGTGGCCCCGACCACCTCGCCGTTCTCCACCACGTAGACCCCGTCCCGGGTCAGCCCGGTCAGCAGCAGGGTCTGCTCGTCGACCTCGCGGATGTACCACATCGAGCTCAGCAGCAGCCCGTGCTGCACGCCGTCGAGCAGGTCGAGCGTGCTGCCGGTGCCGTCCTGGCCCTCGAGCACCAGGTTCTCGGCGGGTGGGACCACCGGGAGCCCGGTCAGGCCGGAGGTGTGCCGGGTGGTCGGCAGGGCGCTGATCGTGCCGGCGTCCAGCCAGGACGCCGCCGGGGCGGCCAGGCCGTTGTCGAAGACCGAGGCGGTGGAGGAGGAGACTGTGGTCAGCACCCGGTCCGCGCAGCCCAGGCCGAGCCGGTGGGGATCGCTGAACAGGCTGATCGGGGTGCCGGTGATCTTCTCGCCGACCCGGGTGCCGCCGCCGGGCCGGGAGAAGACGCTCCGGCCCTCGTGCGCGGTGCGGGCGTCGGCCGACCAGAAGTAATAGATCATCAGGTCGGCCACCGAGGTCGGGGGCAGGATCGTGGTGTAACGGCCCGGCGGGACCGCGATCTGGCGTTCCTGCCAGCCCAGCCGGGTGGCGATCTCGTCGTCCATCGCCAGCACGTCGACGTCGCTGAAGTCGCGGGTGGCACCGGCCACGTAGGCGGAACGGCTGCGGGCCCCGGCCTTTCCGGTCAGCTCGATGGTGCCGCGCGGCTGCTCGTGCCGGTAGCGCAGGCCACCGGTGGTGCCCAGCCAGGTGGTGACCACCTCGTGCAGGGCGAAACCGAACGACTCGCGCTGCTGGTCGCGGGAGCGGCCGAACACCTCACCGAGCGCCTCGGCCACCCCGGCCAGGGTGGAGGCGCCGGTCTCGGCGGCCGGGTCGGCGAAGCCCGGGAGTTCCTCGCCGGTGACGAAAGGAGCCGCGTCCTCGGCCGGTTCGGCGCTGCGGGCCAGGGCGACGGTGTCGGCGACGAGGGCGCGGACGCCCTCCGCGTCCAGACCCACCCGGCTCAGCACCCCGGCGCCAGTGCCGCCGGAGACCGGGGCCCCGACGATCACCGTGACCGTGCGCGCCGAGGTCAGCCCGTTGGTGGTCAGCCCGCTCAGTGCCCACCGGAGATTGACCGTGGAGGCCTGCGAGACCAGCACCGCGGCCCCGAGATCGGCTCCGGCCCGGGCCACCTCGGCCAGGGCGAGTTCGACGAAGTCCGAGCTCATCGGCCCCCCTCGGCGCGAGTGTTGAGTACCTTGACCTGTTCGAAAAGGGTGGCCGGAGCGCCGTGGCTGACCCAGGCGGACTGCCCGGGCTGGGCCTTGCCGCAGTTCGAGGCGCCGCCCAGGTAGTATGTCCCCGCGCCGCCCAGGCCCTTCAGCGATCCCCAGAAGCTCGGCGTGGAGCCCTGATACGCCGCGTCCTTCACCTGGCCGGCCAGTTTCCCGCCGCGGATCCGGTAGAAGCGCTGCGCAGTGAACTGGAAGTTGTACCGCTGCATGTCGATCGACCAGGACTTGTCGCCGACCACGTACAGGCCGTCCGGCACGCCGCCGATCAGATCCTCGGTGGTGGTGTCCGCGGAGGAGGCCTGAAGGCTGACGTTGGCCATCCGCTGCACCGGCACATTCAGCGCGGAATCGGCGTAGGCGCAGCCGTTCGAGGCATCGAAGCCGCAGCGCGCGGCCATCGCCCGGTCCAGCTGGAACCCCTGCAGCACGCCGTCGGTGACCAGGTCCCAGGCCCGGGTGGCCACTCCCTCGTCGTCGAAACCGATGGTGGCGCCGCCGTGCTCGCGGGTCCGGTCGGCGGTGACGTTCATCAGGTCGCTGCCGTAGCGGAACGACCCGACCCCGTCCAGCCGGGCGAAACTGGTTCCGGCGTAGGCCGCCTCGTACCCGAGCGAGCGGTCCAGCTCGGTGGCGTGACCGACCGACTCGTGGATCGTCAGCCACAGGTTGGACGGATCGATCACCAGGTCGTAGTTCCCGGCCTCGACCGAGGGTGCCCTCACCCGCTCGGCCAGCAGTTCGGGCAGGGAGGCGATCTCGGCCGTGAAGTCCCAGCCGTCGCCGGTCAGGTACTCCCAGCCGCGGGCGGTCGGCGGGGCCAGTGAGCGCATCGACTCCGGCCCGTCCGCACCGATCGCCACCACGGTGATCTCCGGCTCGATCAGCACCCGCTGCTGCCGGGTGACCGTGCCCGCCAGGTCGGCGTAGAACTTCTGTTCCTTGCTGAGGTTCAGCGAGATGTCGCAGTGGTCTACGCCTTTGGCGGCCAGCAGCGTGCTCGCCCAGCCGGCCAGGTGACGGGCCTGGTCGGCGACCGGGACGGCGAACGGGTCCTGCTTGTAGGGAGAGACCCAGCGCCCGTCGGCGTGCACCGGCTCCGAGGCCAGCTCGACCCGCTCGGCCACCAGGGGCCGGGAAATCCGGGCCACCTCCAGCGCCCGCTCGGCGGTGGCCACGGCGGCGGCCGGGGTGAGTTCGTCGGTCGCAGCGAAACCCCAGACTCCGTCGAGCAGCACCCGCACGGCCAGCCCGGCGGAGGTCAGGTCGGAGCTGGAGGAGAGCCGGGCATCGCGCAGCAGCATCCCGCCGGTGCGCATCCGCTGGACCCTCAGGTCGGCGTGGCTGGCCCCAGCGGTCCGGGCGTGCTGCAACGCGGCGTCGGCCAGGGCCTCCAGCGGGAGGGCGAGGAAGTCGGCGTCGAGGTCAGTCAGCGTTCTTCTCCTTAGCCTGCGCAACGGCCTGCACCACGCCCTTACCGGAGACGTCCAGGACGAGCTTGCCGACGGTGCGGCGACTGCGGATGTCCTCGTGCGCCCGGGCGGCCTCGGCCAGCGGGTAGGTCTCGCCGATCACCGGCTTGAGCACCCCGGCCCGCACCATCGAGCGCAGCTCCTCGAGCGCGGCGGCCAGCAGCCCCGGCTCGGACAGCACCCGCGGCAGCCAGAAGCCGGTCAGGGTGATCGAGCGCTTCATCAGCCGCTGCACCTGGACCGGCTGCGGCGCGACGTTCGAGGCCATCCCGAAGACCGCCAGGCGGCCCAGCGGGCGCAGCGCGGCGAGTGACCCGTCGAACACGTGCCCGCCGGTCATCTCCAGCACCACGTCCGGCCCGGCCCCACCGCAGGCGTCCCGCAGCACGGTCTTCACCTCGTCAGCGGTGGTGGTGCCCGAGATGTCGATCACCTCGTCGGCGCCCAGCGACCGGACCAGCTCGCTCTTGGTGCCGCCGGAGGCGGTGGCCACAATCCGGCCGGCGCCCCAGGCCCGGGCCAGCTGCACCGCCATCGTGCCGACCCCACCGGCCGCCGAATGCACCACCACGGTGTCCCCGGGGCGCAGCTCGGCGCTGCGGCGCAGCAGGTGCCAGGCCGTGGTGCCGTGCACCATCAGGGCCAGCGCCTGGGCGTCGGTCAGGTCGTCCTTCAGCCGGAAGACCGAGGTGCCCGGCACCACCGTGCGCTCGGCGTACCCACCGCCGCCGGTGGTCATCGCCAGCACCCGGGTGCCCAGGGGGAAGTCCGGGACGTCACCGCCCACCACGCGCCCGACCACCTCGCTGCCCGGCACGAAGGGCAGGCTCTGGCGGACCAGGTAGGAGTCCTCCGCCTGGTGGGTGTCGGCGTAGTTCACGCCGGCCGAGTCGACCTCGACCAGCAGCTCGCCCGCGCCCGGGGCCGGGTCCTCGAGATCGGTCACCCGGAGTACCTCGGGACCGCCGAACTCGGATATCTGCACAGCTCGCACGGTGGGAACCTACTCCCTCACCGGGTGCGGTGTGGCCCAGGTCGCACGGACGATCAAGAGGACGCCACCGTGCGTTCCCGGTCGCCGGGGCACCCTTGTACGGTTCCGACAGATTTCCGGGCCGATCTTTGCCCAGGGTGCGCTGGTGCGTCGCGGTTCGCCGGTCGGCTAACGTCACTCGTCGGACTGTCTGCGGTCCCGGTCAGCGCGGACCGGCGATTACGCTGCGCGTGCGGCGCTGTGACCGGATCGACACGCAGACGGACGAACCAGAAGACTTACCGGAAGGGTGATCGTGGCACGCAGTGTGCTGGTGACGGGTGGTAATCGGGGGATCGGGCTGGCGATCGCCCGGGCGATGGCGGAGGACGGCGACGCCGTCACCGTGACCCACCGCAGCGGCGAGCCCCCGGCCGGACTGAAGGGCGTGATCTGCGAGATCACCGACGCGGACTCCGTGAAGGCGGCGATCGCCCAGGTCGAGGCCGACCAGGGACCGATCGAGGTGCTGGTCGCCAACGCCGGGGTCACCCGCGACACCCTGCTGATGCGGATGAGCGACGACGACTGGGACACGGTGGTCGACACCAACCTGGGCGGCACGTTCCGCTGCGTCCGGGGCGTCAGCAAGTCGATGATCAAGGCCCGGCGCGGCCGGATCATCCTGGTCGGCAGCGTGGTCGGCCTGATGGGCTCGGCCGGGCAGGTGAACTACGCGGCGACGAAGTCCGGGCTGGTCGGCATGGCCCGGGCGATCACCCGGGAGCTCGGCGGCCGCGGGATCACCGCGAACGTGGTGGCCCCCGGCTTCATCGACACCGACATGACCGCCTCGCTGCCGGAGAAGCTGCGGGACGAGTACCTGGGCCGGATCCCGGCCGGCCGGTTCGGCAACGTCGACGAGATCGCCGCAACGGTGCGCTTCCTCGCCTCGGACGCCGCCGCCTACATATCCGGGGCCGTCATCCCGGTCGACGGTGGTATCGGGATGGGGCACTAGACCCCCCAGCTTTCTCGCCCGCGGCCCTCGCCGCGGGCGCTTTTCGTGAACGGAGAGGACTGCACGCAATGGGTTTGCTCGAGGGCAAGAAGCTGCTGGTGACGGGCGTGCTGATGGACACCTCCATCGCCTTCCACGTGGCCCGGATCGCCCAGGAACAGGGCGCCGAGGTGGTGCTCAGCTCCTTCGGCCGGCAGATGAAGATCACCCAGACCATCGCCAAGCGGCTGCCCACCACCCCGGGCGTGGTCGAGCTCGACGTGACCAACGCCGAGGACCTGGAGGCGCTGGCCTCGCGGGTCGGCGAGCACGTGGACCACCTGGACGGCGTCCTGCACTCGATCGGCTTCGCCCCGCAGACCGCGATGGGCGGCAACTTCCTGAAGACCGAGTGGGACGACGTGGCCACCGCCGTGCAGGTCTCGGCGTTCAGCTACAAGTCCCTGGCGATGGCCGCGGTGCCGCTGATGGGCCAGGGCGGCTCGGTGGTCGGGCTGACCCTGGACGCCCGGATCGCCTGGCCGGTCTACGACTGGATGGGCGTGGCCAAGGCCGCCCTGGAGTCGACCAACCGTTACCTGGCCCGCGACCTGGGCCCCAAGGGGATCCGGAGCAACCTGGTCTCGGCCGGGCCGCTGCGCACCACCGCGGCCAAGGCGATCCCCGGCTTCGACCAGTTCGACAAGCTGTTCCAGGACCGCTCGCCGCTGGGCTGGGACACCAAGGACCCGACGGCCACCGCGAAGGCCTGCGTGGCCCTGCTGTCCGACTGGTTCCCGGCCACCACCGGGTCGATCACCTACGTCGACGGCGGTTTCCAGGCCATGGCGGGGTAGAACGTCGATGAAGGACGCTTGCCCCGCACCTTTGGTGCGGGGCAAGCGTCCTTCATTGACCGATCCGATTAACCGATCGAACCGCTCTCACCCAGGCGCGGCACCAGGAACTGCTCCAGCCGCCCGTCGCCCGGAGCCAGCTCGGCCCACTCCCGCTCGACCGCCAGCACGGCGATCCCGCCGGTCGAGAACCCGGCCTTGACCTGCTTCACCGCCTCCGGCTCGGAGCCCGGTCCGGCCAGGGCCAGCGTGGCCTCGGACATCGTTGGCTCATGGCCGACGACGAGCACCACGGACGCCTCCTCCGCGTTCGCCCGGACGGTCTCGACCACGTCGAACGTGCTCGCCTCGTACAGTGACGCCAGGTAGTGCGCCTCGGGGTGAACCACCGGCTCGTCGTTGCCGGAGTTCTTCCGCGCGAACAGCAATCCGTCGAGCATCGACCGCCAGGTCTGCCGCGTGCGCCGCGAGGGGGAGCAGAGCACCACGTCCGGCACCGCGATCTTGGCCAGTTCCTCGCCCCCTACCCCGGCGTCGAGCAGACCGCGGCGGGCCAGAGGACGGTCCGTGTCGGCCTGCCCGGGGGTCGGCTGTTCCGCCTTGGCGTGGCGAACCAGGATCAGCCTGCGGGTCGGGGCGGTGCTCATCAGGGGGTTCCTCCGGTCGTGTCGGCATCCGTCGTCAGGGGCGATTCGACAGTCGATCCGGCCGGGGATCCGGCCGCCGGTTCGGAGGCCAGATCGGCGTCCTCGATCTCGGCGCGGGGGATCCCCAGCAGGTACAGCACCGCGTCCAGATAGGGCACGGTGACCGAGGCGTCGGCCTGCTCGCGCACCACCGGCTTGGCGTTGAAGGCCACCCCCAGCCCGGCCGCGGCCAGCATGTCCAGGTCGTTCGCCCCGTCCCCGATCGCCACCGTCCGGGACATCGGCAGGCCCTCCTCGGCGGCGAAGCGCCGCAGTGCGGCCGCCTTACCGGCCCGGTCGACCACGTCTCCGACCACCCGTCCGGTGAGGCGGGCGTCCACAATCTCCAGCCGGTTGGCCGCCACGTGAGTGATCCCGAGATCCTTGGCCAGGGGCGCGACCACCTCGACGAACCCACCCGAGACCACGCCGAGCGTCATCCCCAGGCGGCGCAGCGTGCGGGTCAGCGTGCGAGCCCCCTGAGTGAGCCGGACCGAGCGGTAGACCTCGTCCAGCACCGACTCCGGCAACCCGGCCAGAGCCGCCACCCGTTCGTGCAGACTCTGGGCGAAGTCCAGCTCCCCCCGCATCGCCCGCTCGGTGACCTCGGCCACCCTCCGCTCCACGTCCGGCCCGGCGTGCGCCGCCAGCAGCTCGATCACCTCGTCCTGGATCAGCGTGGAATCGACGTCCATCACCACCAGCCGGCGGCCCCGCCGGGCCAGCCCGGCCGGGCAGACCGCCAGATCGGCCCCGTGCGTAACGGCCTCCGCGGCCAGCTCCCGGCGCAGCCCGTCCGGGTCGCCGCCCGACACGTCCAGCTCCAGCGTGGTGACCGGGAACCGGGAGATCCGCCGGATCCGGTCGATGTTGGCCCCGTGCTCGGCGATCCGGCCGGCCACCCCGGCCACCGCGGCCGGGCTCAGCGGGGCGCCGAGCAGGGTCACCGCCAGCCGGTTGCGCCGTCGCTTCTCGTTGTCCCCGGTTCCCGGCTCGCCGCTGACCGTCATCCCGAGGTCGCCGCCGACCAGGCGCACCGCCGAGATCATCCCGGCCTCGTCGTCCCCGACGGTGACCAGCACGGCCAGGGTCAGGTGACCGCGCACCACCACCTGCTCGACGTCCAGGACCTCGACCCCGGAGCGCATCAGGACCTGGAACACGGCCGTGGTCACGCCCGGCCGGTCCGGGCCGGTCAGGGTGAAGAGCACCGTGCGGGCGGGGTCGGCCGGGCGGGTTCCCGCGGGCCGTCCGGAGAGGAGTACGTCCTGCTGCATGGTCACGGCACCGAGGCTAGTCGAGCGTTGCCGGAATGAGACCTCCCCCTCGCCCGGAGCTTGGTCCCACTGATCCCGTGGGTGACGTCCTTCACGCCGGTCGCGGCCGGGCCCGCACATGCATCCGTTCACCCTGCGGCCCGAACAGCCCGAGCACCTCGGTCGGCCGCGGCTCCGGATTGCCCATCCAGTGCGGGGTGCGGGTGTCGAACTCGGCCACCTCTCCGGCCTCCAGCACGAAGTCGTGCTCGCCGAGGACCAGCCGCAACCGTCCCTGGAGCACGTAGATCCAGTCGTAGCCCTCGTGCGTACGCAGGTCCTCCGGCTCGGTCCCGGGCCAGTTCGGCGGGTAGATGATCTTGTACGCCTGAAGTCCACCCGGTCGCCGGGTGAGCGGCATGTAGATCGCGCCGTGCCGTTCGATCCGCCGCGGCCGGATCCGCGGGTCGCCGGTGGGAGGCGCGTCCACCAGCTCGTCCAGGGGTACCTGGTGGGCGCGGGCGAGCGGGAGGAGGAGTTCCAGGGTCGGCCTGCGCTGCCCGGCCTCCAGACGGGAGAGCGTGCTCACCGAGATTCCGGTCTCCTCGGCCAGTTCGGCCAGCGTGGCGCCGCGCTGCTGACGCAGCAGGCGCAGCCGGGGGCCCACGGCATGCAGAACTTCCTCGAGCTCTTCGGTCATGTTCTCCATTTGCCGTTCTGGCAACAAGTGTTGTCAAGAGCTCGACCAAGGCGCAGGCTCCGAGGACAACGTCTGAGAGGAGAAGAACATGTACGACGTAGTGGTCATCGGAGGCGGAGCAGCTGGTCTAGGAGGAGCGGTGGCGTTGGCCCGTTCTCGCCGATCGGTACTGGTGGTGGACGCGGGAGAGCTGCGGAACGCTCCTGCCGACGGGGTGCACAACTACCTGGGGCGGGAGGGTCTCAACCCGCTCGAGCTGGTCGCCATCGGGCGTGAAGAGCTGGCGGGGTACGGCGGGGAAGTGCTGCAGGCGCGAGTGACCGACGCCCTGGCAGTTGGGAACGGCTTCGAGGTGACGCTGGAGAACGGTGACCGCGTCGACGCTCGTCGGCTGCTGGTCGCCACCGGTCTGCGGGACGAGTTGCCGGCTGTCGAGGGACTGGCCGAGCGTTGGGGTAAGGACGTCATCCACTGTCCCTACTGCCACGGCTACGAACACCGCGACCAGGCCATCGGCGTCCTTGCTTCCAACCCCATGGTGATGCACCAGGCCCTGATGTTCCGTCAGCTCTCCGACGACGTGGTCGTCTTCCAGCACACCGTCCCGAGCCTCGGGGACGAGGCTTTGGAACAGTGCGCCGCTTTGGGTATCCGGGTGGTCGAGGGTGAGGTGGCCGGGCTTGAAATTAGTGTCCCCCAGCCCCGAGGGGGCCGGGAGGTGCCCCCAGCCGGTGTCGCCGGAGTCCGGTTGGCGTCCGGTGAGGTGGTTCCCCGGCAGGTGGTCGTGGTCGCACCGCGGTTCACGGCGCGCACCGAAGGGCTGAAGGGGCTCGGGCTCGAGGTGGTCGAGCAAGAGGTCGGAGGCGTCGTGCTGGGTACCTCGGTGAAGGCCGATCCGAACGGTCTGACCGGGACGCCGGGGGTCTGGGTGGCGGGGAACGTCGCCTCCATGTCGGCGCAGGTGATGGTCTCTGCGGGGCAGGGTTTGATGGCCGGGGCGCAGATCAACTTCGACCTGATCCAGGAAGACGTCCGTCGCGCCGTGGCCGCCGCCCGGTGAGTGAGTGGTTCGAAGCGCCCGCTTGGGAGGAGCGGTACGCCCAGTCCGACGCGGTCTTCAGCGGGCGGGTGAATCCCCAGCTCGTTGCCGAAGTGGCCGATCTACCTGCCGGTTCGGCCCTCGACGCGGGCTGCGGCGAAGGGGCGGACGTGTTCTGGCTGGCCTCGCGGGGCTGGCGGGTGACCGGGACGGACTTCTCCTCGGTGGTGCTGGAGAAGAACGCGGCCCGCGCCGGAGAACTCGCCCTGCAGATCGAATGGGTGCAGGCCGATCTCCGTACCTGGGACCCGCCCCGGGGCCAGTACGACCTCGTGACCAGCCATTTCGTGCACCAGACAGGGGCCGCGTTCTTTCGGCGCCTGGCCGCTGCGGTTGCTCCCGGCGGGCAGTTGCTGGTGGTGCTGCACAGCCCGCTCGACCTGAAGACCACGATGGGCCGGCCGAACGTGCCCGAGGGCTTCTGGACCGCCGAGGAGATCGCCGACGCCATGGACCTGACCGGCTGGCAGGTGATCACCGCCGAAGCCCGCCCCCGCCCGGCCCAGGACCCGGACGGCCGGGAGATCACCATTCACGACACGGTGTTCCGGGCCCGCCGGTCCTGATTCGGCGGATTGGGGCGGCGGTGGTCCTAGTACCAAAGTCCGATAGGGACCTGCCCGCCAAACGTCGGATGCTGATCCGGGAAGGGCCCGACCAGCACACGGGCTCTTCCTTATTCATTTCCTTCCGCGAGCCAGCAGGAATTGCCGTACCCGAGACCGATCCGCTCGGTCCGGGCTTCGCTTACGGTTGACCTATGTCCACGCTGGCGTGGTCCGTCTGGGGGGAGCCGCGCCCTCCCGGGCCGCCGCCGCCCTTTGAGCCAGGGCTGGTCGGCATTGCCTCCTGGGCCGAGGAGCCCACGCGGGTCTCCCTGCCGCACCCGGCCCTGTCGATCCGTGTCACGGTCGCCCTGGCCTCGTTGATCTACCGGCGTCGGCAGGACCCCTCGGTGCGCACCCTGGCGATCGCGTTCGCCTTCGTCCCCTTCTTGTTCGGCGGTCTTGGGCCGTACCGGGGAGATCGGGGCCGACCTGGGCTTCGTGGCGGTGAAGCTCGCCATTTGGCAGAGCTACGACCCACGCGACACCACCTCCGGGCCGAACTGCTGGGCGGACTCGCCGCCTTGGGCGTGCGAGGTGGGCGTGCGAGGTGGGCGTGCGAGGTGGGCGTGCGAGGTGGGCGTGCGAGGTGGGCGGGTGAGGTGGGCGGGTGAGGTGGGCGGGTGAGGGAGACACGCGGGTGAGAGGCGTAAGCGGTGGCGTGCGAGTGAAGCGTGAGGGAGAGATGTGGGGATGCGGTGCGCGAGTGGTGGAGTGCGAGTGGGGTCGCGCGAGATGGGGGCGCGGGTGGGAGGTGTGCGAGCGGGAGCGTGCGAGCGGTGAGCGCACGAGTGGGAGGTGCGGGAGTGGGATGTATGCGAGGGGGATGCACGCGAAGGGGGAGCAGGAGCGGGTAGAGCTGGTCGAGCGACCCCGTCTGGCCCGCGACCAGCACGACGTGGTCACCCATCACGTGTCTGCGATAGCGATCCGGGTCAGGCCGGTTCGACCCGGGCCGCGGTGGGCGCAGGAGTGGGTGGCACTGGTCGAGCAACCCCATCCCCATCTCTGCCGCGGCCGGCACGACGTGGTCGCCCATCACGTCCTCGTGATAGCGATCCGGGCCCAGGCCGAGCCGGCTTAGGCCCCGGGTGCGCGCAGCCGGAGGCTCGACGGTGGCCGAGTTGCTGGTGATCGTGGCCGAGGGGTCTCGGATCGCTGACCGAGATGCGCGCGATGGGGCGGAGGCGGCGGCGACCTGAGCCATACCGAGAGAGGTTCGATGAGGATCGGAAGGTGGGGGTAATGAAGGCAGTCGTGCAGGAGCGGTGGGGCGCGCCCGATTCCCTCCGGCTCGCCGAGGTGGCTGAGCTGGTTCCGGGGGAGGGCGAGGTTCTGGTCCGGGTTCGGGCAGCGGGGTTGAATCCGGCCGACTGGCACCTGTTGCGGGGGTCGCCGGTGTTGGCCCGGCCGGGTATGGGCTGGACCAGGCCCCGGAACCGGATCGCGGGGACCGACGGCGCGGGGGTGGTCGAGCGACTGGGGCCCGGAGTAGGTGGGGTGGGCAGAGGTGATGGTGGCGGGGCGGGGGATCTGGCGGTGGGGAACGAGGTGTACGGGTTCCTGCGGGGATCGTTCGCCGAGTTCGCGATCGCGCCGGTGGAGAAGCTGGCCCCGAAGCCGGAAGCGCTGAGCTTCGTGGAGGCCGCCGCCCTGCCGATTGCCGCCACCACCGCGCAGCGCGGTATTCGTGACGTCGCGAAGGTGCGGGCGGGGCAATCGGTCCTGATCACCGGGGCGTCCGGCGGGGTGGGGCACTTTGCGGTGCAGGTCGCGGTGGGGCTGGGGGCCGAGGTGACCGGGGTGTGCAGCGCGGCCAATGCCGAGCTGGTCCGCGAGCTTGGCGCGACCCACGTCATTGACTACCGCACCACGGATTTCGCTGCTGGGTCGCAGCGCTACGACGTGATCCTGGACAACGCCGGTGTGCGGTCGCCCGGCGAGGTCCGCCGTGCGCTCACTCCGGACGGCACGCTGATCATGAACGACGGGGGTAGGCCGGGCGGGTTCTTCGGTCCGCTCGGCCCGATGGCCCGCGGGCTCCTGACCAACCGGTTCGTCCGCCCGACCATCACCACGCTGCCGGTCCGCGAGCGCCGCGACGAACTGCTCGACCTGAACCAGTTGATCGCCGCGGGCACGCTGCGCCCGGTGGTCAGCCGGACCTGGACCCTGGCCGAGGCCGGGCGGGCCCTGGCCGAGCTGGAGCAGGGGCATACCCGGGGTAAGGCCGTTCTGGAGATCGCCTAGCCGTTCTTCGCGTCCCGGAAGGCCACCCACTCGCTGACCAGGCCCATGTCGTAGTCGGGCCCACTCAACCCCACCGTGAAGAGGGTTGCCCCGGCGGCGATCAGGGCGTCCCCAATCTGCTCGGGAGCCTCGCCGACGGCCACTGAGCGCTCGATCGTCGCCGGGTCGCGGTTCTCCGCCGCGCACCACTCGTCCAGGACGGCGCTCTTGCGCTGCAGCGTCTCCAGGTCGGCGAAGCTGTGCCAGATGTCGGCGTGCCGGGCGGTGTAGCGCAGGGTCTTCTTCTCCCCGCCCCCGCCGATCAGGATCGGGATGTCGCGGGTGGGGGCCGGGTTCAGCTTCCGCCAGCGCGCCTCGATCCGGGCCAGGGCCTGCTCCAGATCAGCCAGCCGGGTGCCCGCGGTGCCGAACTCGTAGCCGTACTCGGTGTAGTCCTTCTCGAACCAGCCGGCCCCGATTCCGAGGATCAGCCGCCCGCCGGAGATGTGGTCGACGGTGCGGGCCATGTCCGCCAGCAGGTCCGCGTTGCGGTAGCTGTTGCAGGTCACCAGCGCGCCGATCTGGATCCGGGAGGTCGCCTCGGCCCAGGCGCCGAGCATGGTCCAGCACTCGAAGTGCTTACCGTCCGGCTCCCCGTAGAGCGGGTAGAAGTGGTCCCAGTTGAAGGCCACGTCCACGCCGAGCTCCTCGGCCCGGGCCACGGCCCGGCGGATGTCGGCGTAGTCGGCGTGCTGGGGCTGGATCTGGACACCGATGCGAATGGTCACGCTCGGAACTCTAGGCGTGACCCAGCGTCAGTGCTGGCAGAAACGCGACTACACGGTGACCCGCTGACCCTTCCCGATCACCGTGATGCCGGACTCGGTCACCACGAACCCGCGCTCGCGGTCGGCGTCGGGGTCCATCCCGATCCGCGCGCCCTCCGGCACCACCACATTCTTGTCCAGGATGGCCCGGCGGACCACGGCGTGCCGGCCGATGTCCACCCCGTCCATCAGCACGCTCTCGCTGACCGTGGACCAGGACCGGACGTTCACGTTGGGCGAGAGCACCGAGCTCTCCACGAACGAGCCGGAGACCACCGTGCCGGGGGAGACGATCGAGTTCACCGCGTGCCCGATCCGGCCCTGCCAGCCGTGCACGAACTTGGCCGGGGGCCAGGGGCCCTGGTGGGTGTAGAGCGGCCAGTCGTAGTTGTAGAGGTTGAACACCGGGTGCACCGAGACCAGGTCCATCTGCGCCTCGAAGTAGGCGTCGATGGTGCCGACGTCGCGCCAGTAGCCGCGGTCGCGGTCGGTCGAGCCGCGCACGTCGTTGTCCTTGAAGTCGTAGACCGCGGCCTCACCCCGGCCGACGAAGTAGGGGATGATGTCGCCGCCCATGTCGTGCCGCGAGCCCGGGTCGTCGGAGTCGGCGGTCACCGCGTCGATCAGCGCCTTGGCGTCGAAGACGTAGTTGCCCATCGAGGCCAGGATCTCGTTCGGCGAGTCCGGCAGGCCCACCGGGTCGGTCGGCTTCTCCAGGAACGCCTCGATCCGCCGCGGGTCCTCGTCGTAGGTCTTGATCACGCCGAACTGGTCCGCGTCCTTGATCGGCTGGCGGATCGCCGCGACCGTGGCCCCGGCCCCGGACTCGATGTGCTGCTTGACCATGTCCGCGAAGTCCATGCGGTAGACGTGGTCGGCCCCGACCACCACGACGATGTCCGGCTTCTCGTCGTTCACCAGGTTCAGGCTCTGGTAGATCGCGTCCGCGCTGCCGAGGTACCAGCGCTTGCCCACCCGCTGCTGGGCCGGCACCGGCGCGATGTAGTTGCCCAGCTGGGTCGACATCCGCCAGGCCTGGGCGATGTGCCGGTCCAGGCTGTGCGACTTGTACTGGGTCAGCACGACGATCCGCAGGTACCCCGAGTTGACGATGTTGCTCAGCGCGAAATCGACGAGACGGTATACGCCACCAAAGGGTACGGCGGGTTTGGCGCGGTCCACCGTGAGTGGCATCAAACGCTTGCCTTCCCCGCCGGCCAGAACGATCGCCAGAACCCTCGGATTCGCCATGTGCTGACCATAGGCCGTCGGTCCGTTCTCGCACTACGGTGGGAGGCATGCGCGTCGACGTTCTTACCCGTGAATACCCGCCGGATGTCTATGGAGGGGCGGGTGTTCACGTGGAGAATCTCGTCGAGGTGCTCCGCCGTCAGATCGACGTCGAGGTCCGGACCTTCGGTGAACCGCGCGACGAACGGTCGGTCACCGCCTACCCCGAGCCGGAGACGCTGGCCGGCGCCAACCCCGCGCTGCGCACCTTCGGGGTCGACCTGGCGATCGCCGGGGGCTGTGCCGGGGCCGATCTGGTGCACTCCCACACCTGGTACGCCAACCTCGCCGGGCACCTGGCCGGCCTGTTGCACGGCGTGCCGCACGTCCTCACCGCGCACAGCCTGGAGCCGCTGCGACCGTGGAAGGCCGAGCAGCTCGGCGGCGGTTACGCGCTCTCCTCCTGGGCCGAGAAGACAGCGTTCGAGGCGGCCTCGGCGGTGATCGCGGTCAGCGCCGGCATGCGCGAGGACATCCTGCGCTGCTACCCCGCGGTCGACCCGGCCAAGGTGAAGGTCGTGCACAACGGCATCGACCTGTCCGGCTGGCGCCGGATCGAGAACGAGGAAGTGGTCCGCGGCCTGGGGATCGACCCGGAGCGGCCGTCGATCGTCTTCGTCGGGCGGATCACCCGGCAGAAGGGCCTGCCCTACCTGTTGCGCGCGGCCGCCCTGCTGCCGCCGGAGATCCAGCTGGTGCTGTGCGCCGGGGCACCGGACACGCCGGAGATCATGGCCGAGGTCAGCGGGCTGGTGGCGGAGCTGCAGAAGACCCGCGACGGGGTGGTCTGGATCCAGCGGATGCTGCCCCGCGACGAGCTCTGCACGGTGCTGTCGGCGGCCACCGCGTTCGTCTGCCCGTCGGTCTACGAGCCGCTCGGCATCGTCAACCTGGAGGCGATGGCCTGCGAGGCGGCCGTGGTCGGGACCGCCACCGGGGGTATCCCGGAGGTCGTCGTCGACGGCGGGACCGGGCTGCTGGTGCCGATCGAGCAGGTCACCGACGGCACCGGAACCCCGCTGGATCCGGACCGGTTCGTGGCCGATCTGGCCGCCGCGCTGACCGAGGCCTGTGCCGATCCGGAGCGCGCCCGGGCCTGGGGTCGGGCCGGGCGCGAGCGCGCGGAGCAGCACTTCGCCTGGTCGGCGATCGCCGACACGACGATCGAGGTGTACCGCTCAGTGCTTTGAAATGAGGGACGTTTGCCCGCTGCGGTTCGGTTCGACACCAGAACCGCAGCTGGCGAGCGTCCCTAATTCTCCTCGTGTTCCCGCATGCCGTTCACTGCGGCGACCATCGCCCGACGGGACACCCGGTCCAGCCTCCGGAGCGCCTCGGTGCGCCGCTCCGCCTCGTGCTGGGTGACCGCGGCCCCGTCGTCCTCGCTGGCCAGCTCCACGATGGCGCGCACCCGGGCGGCCCGGGAGAGCACCTGGATCACCCGCTGCGGCGTGGTCGGCGGGATGATGCCGCGCTCCAGCCCGCCGTCCCGGATCGCCGCGACCCGGTCGGCCGCGTCCTCCCGCCAGCGGGCCACGTCCAGCCGGCCCAGCTCCTCGACCGCCTCGGCCAGCGCCGAGCGCAGCTCGCGGTCCGCCTCGCCGACGCTGCCGAGATCGGTCACCCGGCGCCGGCCGACCGCGTGGGCCTGCCAGGAGACCATCGCCCCGGGCTCATAGACCGACCCGAATTCGGTGACATGGGCCACGATCCCGATCGCCGGACCCCCGACCATCTGCCCGTCGTCGGCCAGAACACACTCGCCGGCCTCCATCGCGGACATGTTGAAGTCCGGCGGGCCGGGCAGGCCGAGCATGTCGCCGGGAGCCGGCAGGGCCACCCGCAGACTGGTCGTGCCGTGCCGCAGCAGGCTGTTCAGCAGGTCGAGCAGACCGCCCTTGGGGGGCAGGCCGAGCGTCGCGGAAACCTCGAAGTCGGCGGTGACCACGTGCGGTTCGTCGTCACGGGTGACCGCGGCGACCGCCAGGGCCGGGTCCAGGCCGTCCGCGAGCACGGCGGTACCCCAGGCGGCGAGCCGGGCGGACCGGGGCAGGAGGAGCATCAGGTCAGACTAATTCGTGTCCGGGTGATCCGTCCCCAACGGCGGCCGGCCCCGTTCCGCAGGCCGGCCGGGACGCGCGCCGGACCCGGCCACAACCAGTGCGGCCGGTGCCATAGGGTCGTGCTCATGGCCGACGTGCTGGACCTGGACGGCGTCACGATCATGCGTGGCGGTAACGCTCTCCTGGACGACGTGAGCTGGGACGTCAGTGAGGGTGAGCGCTGGGTGGTGCTCGGCCCCAACGGCGCCGGCAAGACCACCCTGCTGCAGGTCGCCGCGGCCCGGATGCATCCCACCAAGGGCAAGGTCGCGGTGCTCGGCGAGACCCTGGGCGGCACCGACGTGTTCGAGCTGCGCCCACGCATCGGCCTGGCCAGTGCGGCTCTGGCCGAACGCATCCCGGCCGAGGAGAAGGTCAAGGACGTGGTGCTGACCGCGGCCTACGCGATCGCCGGCCGCTGGCGCGAGGACTACGACAAGCTCGACCACGGGCGCGCGCAGGACCTGCTCGCCGCGTTCGGGGTGGAGCACCTGACCGATCGCACCTTCGGCACGCTCAGCGAGGGCGAGCGCAAACGCGTGCAGCTGGCCCGCTCGCTGATGACCGACCCGGAGCTGGTGCTGCTCGACGAGCCGGCCGCCGGCCTGGACCTGGGCAGCCGGGAGACGCTGGTGCGGGACCTGGCCGAGCTGGCCGGCGACAAGCGGTCCCCGGTGCTGGTTCTGGTGACGCACCATGTTGAGGAGATCCCGCCCGGTTTCACCCACGTCCTGATGCTGCGCGCCGGCCAGGTCGTGGTGGCCGGCCCGATCGAGACGACGCTGACGGCGGAGAACCTTACGGCCACCTTCGACGTTCCTCTGAATGTGCAGCGGAACGCGCAACGCTGGTCGGCGGTCCTGCGTCTGGAGTAGCGGAGGGGGCGCCGCAGGCGCAGACTCCGCAGGGGGATGGAGGAGGCGGGATGAGCGACTGGGGTGAGCACGCCTGGCTGCTCTGGATCGGGGCGGCCGTGGTGGCCGGGCTGATCGAGATCACCTCGCTGGACTTCTTCTTCCTGATGCTGGCCGGTGGGGCGCTGGCCGCCGCCGGCGCCGATCTGTTCGGCCTCGGGGCTCCCCTTCAGGTGCTCGCCTTCGCGATCGCCTCCGCTGTCCTGATCGGTGTCGCCCGGCCCCCGCTGAAGGCGTGGGCCCAGCGCGGCGAGCTGACCCCGACCGGCGTCGCCGCCCTGATCGGGGCGCCGGCGCAGGTCCTGCAGCCGGTCAGCGACTCATCGGGCCTGGTCAAGCTCTCGGGCGAGACCTGGACCGCGCGGGTCGCCCCCGGAGGGCGCACGCTGGAGGTCGGCAGCACCGTCCATGTGGTCGGTATCGACGGGGCCACCGCCGTGGTGGCGCCGTCGCACGAGCTCCCCGAAGGAAGGCAGTAGTCATGGAACCAGGTGACGTCATCCTCCTGGTCGTCCTCGCCCTGGTGGTTCTCCTCGTCGGAACCACCATCGCCAAGGCGATCCGGATCGTCCCGCAGGCCACGTCGGTGATCGTGGAACGGCTGGGCCGGTACTCCCGCACCCTGGAGCCCGGCCTGCACTTCCTGGTCCCGTTCGTGGACCGGCCGCGGGCCGTGGTGGACCTGCGCGAGCAGGTGGTCTCGTTCCCCCCGCAGCCGGTGATCACGTCCGACAACCTGGTCGTGAACATCGACACGGTGATCTACTTCCAGCCGACCGACCCCAAGGCCGCGGTCTACGAGATCTACAACTACATCCAGGGCATCGAGCAGCTCACCGTCACCACGCTGCGTAACGTGATCGGCTCGCTCGACCTGGAGCAGACCCTGACCAGCCGCGACCAGATCAACGGGCAGCTGCGCGGGGTGCTCGACGAGGCCACCGGCCGCTGGGGGATCCGGGTGAACCGGGTGGAGCTGAAGGCGATCGACCCGCCGGCCTCGGTGCAGGACTCGATGGAGAAGCAGATGCGGGCCGAGCGGGACCGGCGCGCGACGATCCTGCACGCCGAGGGCGTCAAGCAGTCCCAGATCCTCACCGCCGAGGGCGACAAGCAGTCGTCCATCCTGCGGGCCGAGGGCCAGGCGCAGTCCGCGGTGCTCCGGGCCCAGGGTGAGTCCCGGGCCATCCTGCAGGTGTTCGACGCGATCCACCAGGGCGACGCCGACCCCAAGCTGCTGGCCTACCAGTACCTGCAGATGCTGCCGCAGATCGCCAACGGCAGCGCGAGCAAGCTCTGGATCGTCCCGTCCGAGCTGACCCAGGCCCTGAGCAGTATCAGCGGTGCGCTCGGGGGCGAGAGCGAGCCGGTCTCGGCCCCGGCCGCTCCGTCGTCCGCTCCGCAGCGTTCGCCCAAGCAGCTGGGCGAGAACCCGTTCGGCGACACCGTTCTGGAAGACCCGAACGAGGCGCTGGAGCGGGCCCGCGCCGAGGCCGCGTCGGCATCGGCCGAGGCCGCCGCCGATTCCCGCCGGGCCTCCGGCAACGGCAGCGCTCCGTACGGCACCCCCGGAGAACTTCCGGGGAGCTGAATTCCTAAGGCAGGTCGGCCGCTTCGGCCGAGCGGGCGATAATGGCCTGCTCGGCCGACAGCACCAGATCGACGTACCAGTCGGCACGGTTGTACCGGAACAGCGCGGCCCTGATCTTCGCCGGGGTGTCGAGGCCGGTAGCGCAGAGGTAATTCGCCGCTGAGAAGATCGCATCCTCCGGGTCCCAGATGTCGCGCACCCCGTCGTGATCGCCATCCACCCCGTACGCAGCGAACGTGCCCGGCATGAACTGCATTGGCCCCTCGGCTCCCGCCGAAGACGGCCCCACGTTCCGCCCGTGCCCGCTCTCCACCTGGCCGACCGCCGCCAGCAGCGTCCAGGTCAGCCCAGGGCACCTACCGGCCGCGGACTGATACGCGGCCTGGTACTCCTCCGGGATCCCCAGCGCGGTGACCCTCCCCGTCGCGCTCCTCCGCTCCGCCCGCGCCCTGCGTTCCGCGTTCGCAATCAGCTCTCGAGCCTGCTGCGCAGCCCGCGCTCGCTGCGCCTTCCGATCCAGCCGAGCAAGAGTCGTCCGCGCGTCTGCCAACGCCTCCCGCGCGGTATCCGCATCAGCCTGCAGCCCGTTCATCGCATCGGCCTGCTCCTCCGCGGCCTGCTCGGCATCCTCGGCCCGATACTCGGCCAGTCGCGAGTCCGCTTCCGCGCTCCGCAGAATCAGCTCGTCGGAAGCCAGCAGCCCGTGCATCACCTGGTTGTTCGTGCTCTGCCGCCAGAGCAGTTCACTCGGCGAATCGGATTCCAGCAAGGTCGCCGTCAACCACGCCGTACCCCCGGACACGTACACCGCCCGAATATCCGCCACCCGCTTCGCCGCGGCGGCCTCCCGCGCCTGCGCGACCTTATCGGCGTCCACACTCGCCGAGTCGGCCACTGCGTACGCCGCCGTGACCCGCGAAAGACCCCGCGCCACTGCTCGCTCCGCCTCGGCATATGCGTCGACCGAGGCGTCCACCCGGGCCCGTGCCCGCATTGCCCTGGTCTCGGCCTCGTCGGCCGCGGTCGAGCGGGGCTTCTGGGACTGCTGGGCCTGAGCTTGCGCAGTGGGGGTGAGGACAGCCGCGGTGATGGTGAGGGGAACGAGGATGCGGAGCCCCAGTATCCGCCGCATGCCCATGATTCATGGATCGGGAGCCGAGCGGCGGGGCTTGAACGCTGCCGGGCGGTCTGCTTACCTTCGCAAAACACGCCAACCGCACCGTCGGCCCCGAGCGGGTGGAGCTTGGCGGGTCTCGGGATGCCGGGGGCGGAACATCCCGGCAGGGTGAGGGCGTGGGCGGGGATAAGAAGATGGGGCGGCGATGGGTGTTCGCCGATCAGTTGGGGCCGCACTTTCTGGATGCAGCGGATCAGCCGGTGTTGCTGATCGAGTCGCAGCAGGTGTTTCGCCGTAGGCGGTTTCACCGGCGGAAGGCGCATCTGGTGTTGTCCGCGCTCAGGCACCGGGCTGCGGAGCTGGGGGATCAGGCGCTGTTCGTCCAGGCGAATACCTATGGCGAGGCGTTGGAAGGTCTGCCCCGGGGGACCGAACTGAGTGTTTGTAACCCGACCACGTACGCGGCACGCCGATTTGTCGAAAAGCTGGGGGAAGGCGTCCAAAAGCTACCTTCTAGGGGATATGCAATCGAGGAGGAGCAGTTTCGGGGGTGGGCCGATCGGCGTCAGGGCAAGAAACTGGTGATGGAGGATTTCTATCGCGACGTCCGCAAGCATCATCGGCTCTTGCTGGAGGGCGACGGCGAACCAGTAGGTGGACGCTGGAACTACGACCAGGACAATCGTGAACCCCCGCCCAAGAGCAAGACTCTGGGGGTAGAGCCGCCGTGGTGGCCGGAGGAGGACGAGATTGATGAGGAGGTGCGCGCCGATCTCGACCGTTGGGAGCGGGAGGAAGGCGTTCAGTTCCTGGGGGAGGATGGTCCCCGGCGCTTTGCGGTGACTCGGAAAGAGGCTCTCAAAGCGTTGAATTCGTTCGCGACGACGCGCCTGCACGACTTTGGTCCGTACGAGGACGCGATTCTGGCGGAGGACCGCTGGATGGCCCACTCGCTGCTTTCGGTACCGCTGAATCTAGGCTTGCTGCACCCCGTTGAGGTAGCGAAGAGGGCCGAAAAGGCCTATCAGGACGGGGATGCTGAGCTACCTAGTACCGAGGGTTTCATCCGACAGGTGGTTGGATGGCGCGAC
Source organism: Kineosporia aurantiaca JCM 3230 (assembly GCA_000719025.1). Classification (GTDB taxonomy): domain Bacteria; phylum Actinomycetota; class Actinomycetes; order Actinomycetales; family Kineosporiaceae; genus Kineosporia; species Kineosporia aurantiaca. Next base: position 538,325 of record JODP01000002.1, on the reverse strand, counting down.
TACGTGTGGCATGTCTACTGGCACTTCGGTGACGACTATCGGCGGCGGAACGCTCTGAAGGCTCGGAAGAAGCTGCCGCGGTGGTTCGCTGAGCTCGACCCGGACGGCGAGGTTGAGGCAAAGTGTCTGTCGAACGCCCTGACGTCGGTGCGGGAAGATGGCTGGGCGCACCACATTCCGCGGCTGATGGTGCTGGGGAACTGGGCGTTGCAGCGGGGGTATGACCCGGTTGCGGTGACTGACTGGTTCCACCGGGCCTTCGTCGACGGCTACGACTGGGTGATGGTGCCGAACGTGGTGGGGATGGCCCTGCACGCCGACGGGGGCGCGATGATGACCAAGCCCTATGCGGCCGGCGGGGCGTACATCAACCGGATGAGTGATCACTGCGGTGGCTGCCGGTACGACCCCAAGAAGCGCACCGGGAGGAACGCGTGCCCGTTCACGGCGGGGTACTGGGCGTTCCTGGACCGCAATCGGGACGAGTTCCAGAACAATCACCGGATGAGCCGGGCCTACGCGGGGATGAACCGTCTCAGCGACCTGGATGCGCTGCTGGAGCAGGAGCGTCACCGGGGTAGCAGCGCGCCCTAATAAAATCGTCCGGTGACCGACCTGATCCGCCTCGACGATCCGAACGATGAACGCCTCAGCGACTACGTCAGCCTGACGGACGTCGTTCTGCGCACCCGCCTGGAACCGGCCGGGGGTCTCTACATGGCCGAGAGCGAGAAGGTGATCCGCCGGGCGTTGCGTGCGGGTCACCGGCCGCGGTCGATGCTCCTGGCCGAACGCTGGCGTGATTCGCTGGACGATCTGGTCCAGGCGGTGCAGGCCGCCGGGGCTCCGGTGTTCACCGGGCCGATCGAGCTGGTGGAGGCGATCACCGGCTTCAATGTGCATCGGGGTGCGATTGCGTCGATGCACCGGCCGCAGCTTCCTACGGTCGAGTCGGTGCTGGAGGGAGCGCGGCGGATCGTCGTGCTGGAGACCATCACCGACCACACCAACGTGGGCGCGATCTTCCGTAGCGTTGCCGGCATCGGGGCCGACGCAGTGCTGGTTACCCCGCGCTGCGCCGATCCTCTGTACCGGCGTTCGGTGCGCGTTTCGATGGGCACGGTGTTCCAGGTGCCGTGGACCCGGATCGACCCGTGGCCCGGCGGGATGGATGAGCTGCGCAAGGCCGGGTTCACGATCGCCGCACTGGCGCTCAGCCCGGATGCGGTGGGGTTGGACGACTTCGTCAAGGACGCACCCGAGCGCGTCGCTCTGGTGCTGGGCGCCGAGGGGGACGGGCTGAGCCCGGTCACCATCGAAAACGCCGACGAGACGGTCATCATCCCCATGGCCGGGGGAGTGGACTCGCTGAACGTCGCCGCCGCCGCGGCCGTAGCAATGTGGGCGCTACGCGTCTAAGCGCGGAGGCGGTCCAAGGCGTCGGGTAGCAGCGGACGCCCGGCGAGCCCGGCGGCGTACAGAGCGGCACCGATCACCGGGGTAAAGATGGGCTGACGCACGTCGTGGCCGGTTTCGGTGAGACGGTGGACGAAGGGCTCGCGCACTTCGTCCACCGAGAAGATGCCACCCGAGTACGAGACCGGGACGCGTTCGTCCGTTGGGTATCCGAGCCGTCGGCGCGTGGTCTCGACCAGAAGGACGAGTTCGTCGGCGGCCTGGTCGAGCAGGGCAACAGCGGCCGGGTCACCGACCCGGGCCGCCTGGACCAGAGGACGCGACAGCGCGGCGACCCGGGAGCGGTCGGTCAGCCACTGGTTGAGGACCAGGTCGATCAGGTCCAGGTCGTCACCCAGGCCGAGGTGCTCGCGCAGGATCCCCAGGAGCGGGCCGGGGGTCTGGCGGCCGTCGCTCATCCGGGAGAACGTCTGCAGCGCATGCGTTCCGAGCCAGAAGCCGGAGCCCTCGTCGCCGAAGACCTCACCCCAGCCGCCTGCCCTTACCCCGGTGCCGAGGCGCTCCCCGTAGGTGATCGACCCGGTACCGCTGATCACGTTGATCCCGTCGGCCCCGGCCAGCGACCCGGCCCACCCGCAGATCATGTCGTTGCCGCAGCGGTAGCGCCGGTGCCCCAGGACCGTCTCCGGCAGTGCCTCGAGAATCGTTACCTGCTCAGGGATCTCGCCGAAGGCGGCCAGGCCGAAGAAGGCGAAGGTCAGATCGGCGGGAGTTACCCCGGCCGCGGCGCAGACCGTGGTCACCGCTTCCCGAAGGATGCCGGTGACGTGCTCGGCCAGACCGGGGCCCAGGTGGTACAGGCTGGTGGTGGTGTGCTGGGCCAGCAACCGCCCGTCCTCGCTGAGCACGCAGAGGGCGGTCTTGGTGCCACCGCCGTCCACGCCCAGGTAGAGGCTCATGCCGGCAGCGCGTGCACGGTGACGCCTTGGACCACCCGGTTGACCTGGCCGCCGGGGAACGGGTTGTCCGGGCCGATGCCGAGCGCGAGGGAGAACCGCAGGGCCATCGACTGCGCCACGATCACCATCGGGCCGGCGAGCGCGACGTCGTCCACGTCGTCCAGGCCGTCCAGCGACACCCGCAGCCCCGGACCGGCGTCGCTGCCGACCACCAGCACGTGGTCCTGGCCGAGCTGGGAGAGCAGCTCGGCGGCGATGTCCTGGTCGTAGCGCCGGGTGTACGGGTCGTTGGAAAGGTAGACCACGACCAGGGTCTGCGGGGTGAGCACGGCCTTGGGGCCGTGCCGGAAACCGAGCGCCGAGTCGGCCCAGGTCGGCACCCGCCCGGCGGTGAGCTCGGTGAGCTTCAGGGCGGACTCCCGGGCCAGGCCGGTCAGCGCCCCGCTGCCGAGGAACACCACCCGGTCGTGACCGCGCCGGGCCAGGGTGGCGGCCAGCCCGTCCGGGCCGCTCATCACCGCCAGCACCTGCTCAGCGGCTTCGGCCAGCCGCTCGGGCACCGGCGTCGCCGGGGCGGGGAAGAGCACCAGCCGGGCCGCCAGCAGCATCGTGGTGAAGCTCGAGGTCATGGCGAAGCTACGGTCGTTCGTGCCCTCCGGCATGACCAGCACGAGCGATCCGGGCGGGCACTCCCGGGCCAGGGCGCCGTCCGGGCTGCAGGTGATGATCAGGTGGTGCACCCGGGTGAGCAGGTCGTTGGCCAGGCGGACGGCGGCCAGGCTCTCCGGGCTGTCGCCGGAGCGGGCGAAGGACACCATCAGGGTGGGGACGTCGTGCGCGAACGACTCGCCCGGGTTGGAGACGATGTCGGTGGTGGCCAGCGCGTCGACCCGGCGCTGCCGGGTCCGGGCCAGCCCGGGGGCGAGGACCTGACCGGCGAAGGCCGAGGTGCCGGCCCCGGTGAGCACGATCCTCAGGTCGGTCCGGGCCAGCAGCGGGTCGAGGAAGTCCCGGATCCGGGGAGCGGCCTCGGCCAGGTCCTGCGCGAGCCGGCGCCACATGGCCGGCTGGTGGGCGATCTCGGTGGTGGTGGCGGCCGCGCCCAGGGCCGTCGGGTCCTCGGTCCGGCTCATGCGAGGGCCTGCGGGCAGGCGGGGGAAACCGGGGCGTCAGTCACGGGTGGAACCCTTTCGGAAGATGCGGGGAGCCAGGGCGCCCACAGCAAGTGTCAATATCTGCTCGGGGCTGCCTTTTGGCAAGCAGGAGCCCTTCCCGGGACCCGCTGCGCGTGCCGCCGCCCGGCCTGGTCCGAACTCCCGGACCGGGGAGAGTCAGCGCAGGGACGCGGGCAGCAGGTCCGCGTGGGCCTCCAGCATGGCGTCGGCCAGCTCGCTGATCCGGTCCACGGTCAGCTGGGCGGAGGTGGCCGGGTCGACCATCAGGGCCTGGCGCACGTGGTCCCGGTTGCCCTCGACGGCGGCCCGGACGGTGAGGTCGACGACGTTGAGGAACGAGCGGTTGAGCGCGGCGCACTGCGGCGGCAGGTCGCCGACGTAGAGCGGCCGGGCCCCCTCAGCGTCGATCACGCAGGGCACCTCGACCGGCGCCCCGGCCGGCAGGTTGGTGATCAGGCCGGTATTGGCGGTGTTCACCTGGATCACCCGAGGCTGCCCGGTGACCATCGACTGGATGACCTGCGGCGCGTACTCGGCCGCTTCTTCCTCCGGCTCGGTGTACTCACCCGCGGCCAGCGACGTATAGAGGGACTCGACCTCGGCCGCGTTGGCCGCACTGATGCCCACGTAGTCGCGCAGCGGGATGCGCAGGCGCTCGATCTCCGCGTCGTCGTGCAGGTACCAGGGCACGTACTCGGAGGAGTGCTCGCTGGTCTCAGTGGGGTAGAAGCCGAGACGGCGGTACAGGTCGACCCGCACCCGGCGACGCAGCTGCTCGTCCGCGGCGATCAGCGCGTCCAGGCGCGGGTACAGGTTCTCGCCGCGGTACTTCCAGTCCAGCAGCCAGGCCTGGTGGTTGACGCCGGCGCTGCGGAAGCTCACGTCCTCCAGCGGGGCGCCGACCAGGGCGCTCAGGTCGTGCACCGTCCAGTAGACGGAGTGGCACAGACCGAGCACCTTCAGCTGCGGGGCAACGGTGTTCAGGTAGCCGATGTTCATCGCCATCGGGTTCGTGTAGTTCAGCAGCCACGCGTCCGGGCAGAGCTCGAGGATGTCGGCGGCCAGGCTCCCGAGGAAGCCGAAGGTGCGCAGACCCCGGAAGATCCCGCCGACGCCCAGGGTGTCGGCGATGGTCTGCCGGACGCCGAACCGCTCGGGGACGTCGAAGTCGGTCAAGGTGGCGGCGTGGCCGCCGATGTTGACCATGTTGATCACGAAGTCGGCCCCCGCCAGGGCCGCCCGCCGGTCCGTGCTGCCGGTGATCTGCGCCGAGGCGCCGTGGTGCTGCACGGTGCTGCGCGCGATGGCCTCGGCCAGCTCGAGCCGGCGCGGGTCGATGTCGTGCAGCACGATCCGGCAGCCCGACAGTTCCGGCATCGTCATCAGGTCGCGCAGCAGCTGGCGGGTGAACTCGGCCGAGCCGGCACCGACGAAACAGACCACGGGGGAGGACTTCACGGTTGACATCGACATCCCATCTTCAGCGGTGGAGGAGGGGTGGGCGCGGGTGGCGTGCCCGTCGAGCCTGCTCCGGACCGACGATCATTCACTCATGAGTTCGTTTATGATCGTTAGCGGCTCATTCGATCAGAAGTGAGCAGTAACGTCAATGCTCTGTGTAGCCGTTCACGGGCTGCAATCGACCGGACACAGAGCGGGAGAACCGTACGGCCCCGCTGCGGTGCGAGCAAAACGGCTCAGCGACAAGACTTTACCGGCGTGTTTCCGATCGCTTTCCGTCGTTGACGACCCGAACGGGACTGTGCAACTCTGCGCAGGCTCCTTGAGTGATCTCGTGCGATTGGAGCCTGATCTGATCTTTGTCGCCCGATCGTGGCGCTCGTGGCCCCGGGAGCGGGATTCATCGGACTGGACCGGCGCTGCTCTGGCTACCGTTTGAAGGAGATTCTCGTGGGTGCTCGTGTACGTGCGGCCGTGGCCTGCGCCTCGGCGCTGGCCCTGACGACCGGCCTGGCCGCCTGTGGCAGCGGCTCGTCCGGCTCCGGAGGCGGCGGTTCGGAGGTGACGATCTGGCACGGGTACACCGATGCCGAGGCGACCTCGATCCGCAAACTCGGCGACGAGTGGAACGTCCAGCACCCGGACCAGAAGGTGGACCTGGTCTTCGACGGGGGCAGCGACAACGTACTGCAGAAGACGATCGCCGGCTTCACCGCCGGCAACTACCCGGACGTGGCCTACGAGTTCGGCTCGTCGCTGGCCCCGCTGAGCAAACAGCCGAAGCTGGTCGACCTCACCGAGAAGGTCAAGGACCCGTCGGTGAACTGGGACGACTTCTTCCCGGCGGTGAAGCAGGCGGCCACCGTGGACGGCAAGGTGGTGGCCATGCCGGCGCTGGTCGACAACCTGGCGCTGGTCTACAACAAGAAGCTCTTCAAGGCGGCCGGGATCGCTCCGCCGACCGCCGACTGGACCTGGCAGGACTTCCGGAACGCGGCCAAGAAGCTGACCGACCCGGGCAAGAAGCAGTTCGGCTGGGCCTACGTCAACGACGGCACCGAGGACACCGTCTGGCGCTATCTGGCCATGCTCTGGCAGGCCGGCGGCGACCTGCTGAACTCGGACAACACCAAGCCGGCCTTCGACTCGCCGGCCGGCCTGGCGGCGCTGCAGCAGCTCAGGGACATGGCGGTCACCGACAAGTCGGTGTACCTGGACAGCGGCAACCAGAACTACTCGAACCTGTTCGCCGGCGGCCGGATCGGCATGCTCTGGACCGGTCCCTGGGACCTGGGCAGCTTCGACCAGGTCGACTACGGGGTGGCCGAGCTGCCCGGGTACAACGGCAACCACGAGACGATCGCCGGCCCGGACATGTACGTCCTGTTCAACCACTCCGACACCAAGTCCGACAACGCTTTCAAGTTCCTCACCTGGCTGACCTCGGCCAAGGTGCACCTGCAGTTCGCCATCGACACCGGTGACCTGCCGCTGCGTCAGTCGGAGACCGAGCTGCCGGACTACTCGAAGGTGTACCTGAAGGAGCACCCGAACTCCAAGGTGTTCACCGACAACCTGAACAACGTCAAGCACACCCGGCCCAACATCGCCTCCTACGGCGAGGTCTCCAGCGCCATCGGTGAAATGGTGCAGTCCGTGCTGCTGGGGCAGGCCGAGCCGCAGGCCGCCCTGGACGCGGCCCGCGACCAGGTGACCGGCGTGCTGGCAGGGTCCTGATGTCCCGCCCGCCCAGGAGGAGGAGCGTCACCCGGGGGCGTCTGCTCCGGCGCCGGGCCACCGCCGATCACCTGGCCGGCTGGGGGTTCGTCGCCCCCAGCGTGCTGCTGATCGGCCTGTTCGGCCTGGTTCCGGTCGTCTGGTCGTTCATCCTGTCGTTCCAGCACAGCGACCTGCAGACGCCCGCCACCTGGGCGGGCACGGCGAACTACAAGCAGCTCGTGCACGATCCGCTGTTCACCTCCGCGCTGCGGCACACGCTGGTCTACACCGTGCTGTTCGTGCCGCTCACCCTGGTCGGCTCGCTGCTGGTGGCGGCCGCCCTGAACCGCAAGGTCCGGTTCATCGCGCTCTACCGGCTGGCCGTGTTCGTCCCGGTGATCACCTCCACGGTGGCCACCGGGGTGATCTTCAACTTCCTCCTGGACCCGGAATTCGGCTTGGTCAACGGGGTTCTGGAGAAGCTCGGCCTGCCCGCCCAGGGCTTCTTCTCCTCACCCGGGCAGGCGCTCTACGCGATGGTGGCGATGACGGTCTGGGGCTGGGTCGGGTTCGGGGCGCTGATCTACCTGGCCGCCCTGCAGTCGGTTCCGCAGGACATCCTGGAGGCCGCCGCGATCGACGGGGCCGGCCGGATCCGGGCGTTCTGGCAGATCCAGGTGCCGCAGCTGCGTCCGGTCACCACCTTCCTGACCGCCTGGCTGATCATCAACGCCCTACAGCTGTTCGACGAGGTCTACGTGACCACCAAGGGCGGCCCGCTGCACGCCAGCACGGTCGTCGTCTACTACCTGTACCAGCAGGCATTCCAGTTCTTCCACGCCGGCTACGCAGCGGCGATGGCGGTCCTGCTGTTCGTCGTCATCGTGGTCGTCACGGTGGTCCAGACCCGGCTGACGCGGGGCAACGAAGAGGTTGGCGCAGCATGAACCCGGCTGGCTCGACGTGGTTGCGCAGGCCCAGTCCCTGGCACCTGGTGCTGATCCCGCTGGCCCTGGTGATGGCCACGCCGCTGATCTGGATGGTGCTGACCAGCCTGTCCAGCGTGCCCGACACCCAGCGCTTCCCCCAGGGAGTGCCGTCCTCGCTGCACTGGGACAACTTCTCGGCCGCCTGGGACCAGGGCCCGTTCGGCCGGTGGCTGACCAACAGCGCGATCGTCTCGGTGGTCTGCGTGCTCAGCAACCTGGTGCTCTGCAGCCTGGCCGGGTACGCGTTCGCCCGGATCCGGTTCGCCGGCAGCCGGATCGTCTTCGGCCTGGTGCTGGCCACCCTGATGGTGCCGTTCCAGGTGGTGATGATCCCGAGCCTGCTGATCGTCAAGCACCTCGGCCTGGTCGACACCCTGCCCGCGCTGATCGTGCCCAACCTGGTCACCCCGTTCGGGATCTACCTGCTGCGCCAGTTCTTCCTCGGGCTGCCGGTGGAGTTGGAGGAGGCGGCCGTGCTGGACGGGGCCGGCCGGCTGCGGATCCTGCGCAGTGTGCTGCTGCCGCTGATGGGCCCGCCGCTCTCCACCCTGGCCATCCTGACGTTCCTGACCTCGTGGAACGACTTCCTCTGGCCGCTGCTGGTGAACACCTCGCCGGACGTGATGACCGTGCAGATCGGCCTGGCCTCGTTCCAGGGCGCGCACTTCACCAACTGGCCGGTGCTGATGGCGGGCACCCTGATCAGCCAGCTGCCGGTGATCGTCATCTTCCTGTTCGGCCAGCGCTTCTTCGTCTCCTCGCTGGCCACCACCGGAATCAAGTAACTCAGGTCAGCTCAGAGCAGCCGCGGGCCGTCCGTGCTCTCCCGGTAGCTGTCCAGGTCGATGTACCGGCCGCCGCCGACATCTACCGGGGGCACGGAATGCAACGAGGAGGACGGTCCGCCCTGCCGGGGGATCAGCCCGGGCTGCGTGTTCCAGACCCGTAGCCACTCACAGACCTCGGCCGACGGAGCCACGAAACCGGGCCGCGCCCGTCCGAAAAGCCACCCCGAAGCCAGCCGGACACCGCACCCACGGAGCACCGACGCCTCGTCCAGACTTTCGACGTCCTCGGCCAGCACCGCAGCCCCCAGCTCCTCGGCCAGGTCCACCACGTTCTCCACCAGCCGCCGGCGCACGGCGTGCCGGTGCACGTCGCGGACCAGCTCCGCGGGCACCCGGATCAGGTCCGGCACCAGCAGTTCCAGCGCCACCAGATCGGCCAGCCCGGCGGGTCCTACCCCGGCGGCCAGCAGCAGCCCCCGCCCGCGCAGGACCGAGAGCACGTCGATCGCCGGATGCCCGGGCCGCAGATGCGGGGTGATCAGGCTGAGCACCAGGTCGCTGATCTCGCCCGCGCTGTCCAGCACGTCCAGCACGTCGCGGTGGGTCAGCGCATCCGCGTCCATCTCGACCGCGAGGAACTTGTCCTCCGGCAGCCCTACCCGTTCGCGCAGGGCGGCCTGCAGGGCGAGGGCGCCGAGCTGGCCGGACAACCCGGCCTGGGCGGCGGCCTCGAAGTAGGGGGCGGCCGAGCGCGCGGCCCAGTCGCCGACCCGGACCGTGGCCTGGTAGCCGAGGCAGGTGCCGTCGGCCAGGGCCACCACCGGGCGATGGATGCTGCGGATGGTCGCGGGCCGGGACAGGGTCTGCGCGATCGGCTCGGCGATCTCGGGTTCGCGCGGACCGATGACGGCCAGGCCCGACGAGCCGGGGCGGTGGGGCGGCTCGTCGGCGGGGCGCCCGGGGAGGACAGTCGTCACGGCCGACACGCTAGGACCCGTGCGCACCACAGTCCAATACAGCGAGTCAAGCTTTGATAACGCTGAGTCAACATGCCGGGATCGGTCCGATCGGCGGCGTATCGGCCCGGCGGACGAGGGCGGCGAGTGCGGGCAGACCAGGACCGGAAAGCGCGGCCCGTGCCAAACCGGACTCAGGCCACCTGGTCGTCCGGGATCAGCCCGGCCTCGCGCTCGCGGCCGGTGCACTCGGAGTCGACCTCGGCCGAGCTCTCCCGCAGACCCGCCAGGATCGCATCGGTGATCGCGCCGAACTGCAGGATCTGCTCGCGGGTGAGCCGGTCGAACAGGTGTCGGCGGACGCTCTCGACGTGCGCCGGGGCGGCGTTGGCGAGGGCCTCGAAGCCCCGGTCGGTGAGCACCGCGAAGGCCCCACGCCGGTCGGTGTCGCAGCTCTCGCGCTCCACCCAGCCGTTGGCCACCAGCCGGGCCACGGCGTGCGAGAGCCGGCTGCGGGAGGACTCGCTGATCTCCGCGAGATCGCTCATCCGCAGCCGCCGGTCGGGCTGGTCGGACAGCCGGACCAGGATCTCGTAGTAGGACTGCGGGATGCCCGAGTCGCGCTGGAGCTCGCGATCGAGCTGGGCGTTCAGCAACCTGGTCGCGGCCAGGTACGAGCGCCAGGTGTGGTGCTCTTCCTGATCAAGCCACCGGGGTTCCGCCATGTTTCTCATCGTACCTTTCGGATTTCGGGAGCGCGCGGGGAAGGTTGAACGCTCACCCAATGGGGCGGCCTGAACGGGAACCGGCCGCCTGATCGTGTAGTGGTCATGACGATCACGCCCGAACCCCAGGGCCCACGGCTGCGCCCCGGGGAGTTCCTCCACGAGAGCTCGCTCAGCTCGCCGTCCGGACGCTTCACCCTTCGCAACGGGATCCGGGGTGGTTCGTCCCTGATCGACAACGCCACTGAGGTAGAGCTCTGGAAGGTGCCCGACACCAACGTCTACGGTTCCAGCTCTTTGGTCTTCGGTCTGGACGGCGACCTCATGGTCTGGAACCACCATCGCGACCGGGGTTGGAGCAGTGACACCGCCGGCAGCGGTGCCGAGGTGTTGCGCGTGACCGACGTGGGCAACGTGGAACTGGTCGCCGCGGATGACCGGATCGTCTGGAGCAGCGATACCGCTCCGGGTACCGACCCGTTCCCTCCTTACGTAGCGCAGCCGTCGTCTGACCAAGTTGCCCCTACAGAGGGGGCATTTCAGCAACGGCTCCAGAACCTCTTCGATTCCCTGGCCCCGGCCCACGGCTACACCGTCGCCGTGTTGTTCGACGCGACCCCCGAAGAGGCCCTACACCGGTGGGGATTACCAATGGACGCGGTTGGGCGGGCTACCTGGCAAGAGCTTCAGAGCCGTCGGGGAGACGGGGAGGTGCCGATCGCGGCCGTATCGCTCGGCTCGATGACCCTCCTGGTGGCCGGCGCACCTTGGCTGCCGGGTGACCCGCTCTCCGTCGGGACGACCGTCGTGCGGGAGTCCCGGGTGCCGGGCACCGGCTGGGCCACCGAGTTCTCCCTGCACCAGAACGGACGGACGGTCAGCCACTTGCGCGAGGCCACGCCGAAACGACGGATCGGGATGGACCGGCCCGAGCTGCTCCTGGCCGTGCAGGCGTCCGAGCTGGAGGAGCACCTCAAGGGCGACGCCGACTGGATGGCCAGCCTGGCCGGGCTCGAGCTGCTGAGCCGGGTCGCCGGGGTGTCCCCGGAAGCCGCCGACCTGAACGGGGTGCTGCTGGGCGGGCTGGTCCCGGCCTCGGTCGCGCAGCCGCCCGAGGAGATCGTGAAGACCCCTCCGCCCGGCCGTCCCCCGATCCCGGCGGAGGACTTCCTGCTGGTGCGCACCGATTTCTCGGACGACGCGGAGTGGGCGGCGATCCTCGAGGAAGTGGCCGACGACGAGTTCTTCGAGGGCACCGAGATCCGTCCCGTGAACGACCGGGGCTGGGAAGGCGCGGGGATGGACGAGGTGATGGCCGCAGTCACCAACGACGAGGAGATCCCCGCCGTCTACATCGCCGACGCCGAGGCGATGACCGGCTGGGGGCACCCGCTGCTGGTGATCAACGCCGACCTGCCGGAGGCCGGGCCGGACTACGAGCCGGTCCCGGGGGTCAGCCGCACGCTGCGGGCGACCGCCGACTCGATCTGGTCAATGCACGTGAACCTCGAGATCGCGAACATGGACTGGGAGGACTACCTGCCCGACCCCGACAGCGAGGACCCGGTGCACCGCGGGTTCTGAACGGGCACTCGCCGGAACTCGTGCTTCTAGGTATGAAGATCACTCCAGGGCTTCCGTTCCGCCTGCGACGGGGGGAATTCCTGTACGAGAGCGCGCTGAGCTCTCCGTCCGGTCGCTTCGTGTTGGTCAATTCCCGAGGCACGGGGCAGACCGCGGTGTCCGACACCGGGAGCGGCGCGGTGCGGTGGTGGCTGACCAGTGAGAAGGTCTACGGCCAGAGCCTTTTGGTGTTCGGGCTGGATGGCGATCTGGCGGTCTGGAACCACCACCGCGAGCGCGGGTGGCACAGCGGTACTGCCGGGAGCGGAGCCGAGGAACTGCGGCTGACCGACGCCGGCGAGGTGGAGTTGGTGGCCGCGGACGACGAGGTCGTCTGGAGCTCGGCCGGCCGGGTCTTTTCCGGACCTGAGCACTGGCCCCGGTCCCGGTTCCGGTTCGGGCTGCGCCGGGGCGAGAGCCTGGATCGGCAATGGCTCTCGAGTCCGGACGGGGGCACGCTGCTTCATCCGAGCCCGACCGGGTCCCTCATCCTGAGCCCGCCCCGTAATCAGCCCGGCTGGTCGCTTCCGTCCGGTCCCGGGTCCGACCTGGTGCTCGGGGTGGACGGACGGCTCGTGCTGCTCCGGGACGGGAGGGTCGAGACCGAGATCGCCGGCCCGGGGGAGGAGCTCGTGCTGCTCCCGGGAAGAGCCGAGCTCCGGGACGCCGAAGGCGCGGCGGTCTGGACCGTCCCCGGCGACGGGCCCGGGCAGACTGTCCCGCCCGACGACGATCGGGACGGGCAACAGCTCCGGCTCCGGGTCCTTTTCGACTCGCTCTCACCGGCTCACGGTTACACCGTGGCCGTGGTCCAGAACGTGGTCCCGGAGGAGGCTCTGCGGCGCTGGGGGCTGACCGCCGATGCGATGTCCCGGGCCACCTGGCCGGAGTTCGAGAGCCGTCGGCAGGAGGACTCGGTGCCGGTGGCGGCGGTCCCGCTCGGTCCGCACACCCTGCTGGTAGCCGGCGCCCCCGACTTTCCCGGGGATCCGTTGTCGGCCGGAACGACCGTCACCCGCGAGTCCCGCATCCCGGTCCTGGGCTACTCGACCGAGTTCTCCATGCACCAGGACGGCGACACCGTCAGTCTGCTCCACGAACGCCGTCCGAAGCGGCGCCGGGGGATGAGCCGGCCCGAACTGCTGGATGCCCTTGCCCGGGCCGGCGTCGAGGAGCATTCGCGGACGCGGGCCGACTGGCACGCCGCCTTCGCCGGCCTCGAGCTGCTCTGCCAAGTGGCCGACGTGTCGCCTACCGCCGGGGATCTGAACGGCGAACTGCTGGGTGGTCTGGTCCCGGCCTCGATCGCGCGACCCTGGACGGAACCGATGCGTACCCCTTCGCCCGGTCGTCCGTCCCTCCGGTCGGAGTACTTCCTTCTGGTGCGCACCGACTTCTCCGACGAAGCGGCCTGGGCCTCCCTACTGGAGGAGCTGGCCAGCGACGAGTTCTTCCAGGACGCCGACATCCACCCGGTGCAGGACCGGGGCTGGGAAGGGGCAGACCCGGACGAGGTGCTGGCCGCGCTGCCCGACCTCGACCGGACGGACATCTTCTACCTGGCTGATCGCGAGACGATGACTCAGCCGGGACATCCCGTGCTGGTGGTCAACACCACCCTTCCCGCGGCCGGGCCGGACTACGAGCCGGTGGAGGGGGTGAGCCGCACTCTGCGGGCCACCGCCGCGGCGCTCTGGTCCCTCCACCTCAACCTCGAGATCGCCAACCTGAGCTGGGAGGAGTACCTGCCCCGGCCCGGCTCCGAGGACCCGGTGCACCGCGGGTTCTGATCAGTGGAACAGCGAGGACACCGACTCGCCGTTGTGGATCCGCCGGATCGCCTCCGCGAGAGCGGGGGCGATCGACAGCACCTCGAGCTTGGGTACCCGCTTCTCCTTGCCGATCGGCACGGTGTTGGTGCACACCACCTCGAGCACGTCCTCCTGCGCCTCCAGCCGGTCCAGCGCGTTGGAGGAGAACAGGCCGTGCGTGCAGGCCACCCGGATCTGCCCGGCGCCGCGTTCGCGCAGCCGGTCCAGCAGCTCGAAAACCGTGCTCCCCTTGGCAATCTCGTCGTCCAGCACGATCACGTCGCGACCCCGGACGTCACCGATGATGTCGGTGATCACCACCTGGTCGTCGGAGAAGCGCTGCTTGGCGCCGGCCGCGACCGGCACCCCGAGGATCCGGGCGAAGGCGGTGGCCGCCTTGGCGTTGCCCAGGTCGGGGGAGACCACCACGGTGTTCGACAGGTCGTAGGGCTGGAAGTGGGCCGCCAGTTCGCGCAGCGCGTGCAGGTGGTCGACCGGCACGCTGAAGAAGCCGTGCACCTGCGGCGAGTGCAGGGTCATGGTCAGCACCCGGCCGGCCCCGGCGGTGGTCAGCAGGTCGGCGACCAGGCGGCCGCCGATCGAGATCCGCGGTGCGTCCTTCTTGTCCGAGCGGGCGTAGGCGTAGTGCGGCATGACCACGGTGGTGCGCGCGGCCGAGGCGCCGCGGGCGGCGTCCAGCAGCAGGAGCAGCTCGACCAGGTTCTCCTGGACCGGCGGCACCAGCGGCTGGATCAGGTAGACGTCCCGCTCCCGGCAGTTGGCCTGGAGTTGCACCTCGAGGCAGTCGTTGGCGAAGCGCGAGGTGCGGGAGGGCAGGAGTGGAACCGACAGGTACTGGCAGATCTCGTCCGCCAGCTCGACGTGGGCGCTACCGGAGAAAATCGCGATGTCCCTCACATGCGACGAGGATAGCCAAGATCTCCGGATCACCTAACGGAGCTGCGCTTTGACCACTTTCCCCATGGCGTTGCGGGGGAGCTCGGGAACGAAGACCACGTCGCGGGGACGTTTGTGGGCGGACAGGTGCCGGGCCACGTGGTCGATCACCTGTTGCTCGGTAAGGACGGATTCCTCGGCCACGACGAAGGCCCGCACCCGCTCACCCAGGTCCTCGTCGGGGACCCCAATGACCGCACACTCCCGTACCCCGGCCAGCCCGAGGAGAGCGTCCTCAATCTCGCCGGCCCCGATGCGGTATCCACCGCTCTTGATCAGATCGGTGGACGCCCGCCCGACGATCCGGTGCCAGCCGTCGGGAGCGATGGTGGCCACGTCTCCGGTGCGGAACCAGCCGTCGGCCGTGAAGGAGCGCGCGTCCGCGTCCGGCCGGCCGAGGTAGCCGCCGAACACTGTCGGCCCGCTGACCTGCAGTTCTCCGACCGATTCGGCATCGGTGGGCACGGGGCGGCCGTCCTCGGCGACGAGTCGGGTGGCGGTGCCGGCGATCGGGACACCGACCTGCCCGGGCCGTCGTTCACCGTCGGCGCGGCTGCTTACGGTGATCAGCGTTTCGGTCATGCCGTATCGCTCCACCGGGCGGTGACCGGTCAGTTCCTCGAGGCGGTTGAACACCGGAACCGGTAGGGGAGCGCTGCCGGAGACCAGGAGCCGGGCCCTTCGGAGGGCGTCCGCAGCCGCGGGGTCGGCGGCGATCCGTGACCAGACCGTAGGCACTCCGAAGAACAGGGATCCACCTTCGCGGGCGGCCTGTGCGTAGTCACCCGGGCGCGGGCGAAGGGTGTGGACCAGGGCCGAGCCGTGGCGCAGCGGGCCGAGGACGCCGAGGACCAGACCATGCACGTGGAACACCGGCAGGCCGTGGACCAGCGTGTCGTCCGGCGTCCAGGACCAGGCGTCGGCCAGCGCGTCCAGCCCGGCGGCGATGGCGGATCCGGTGATCGGGACGCCCTTCGGCGCACCGGTGGTGCCACTGGTGTAGAGGATCAGCGCGGTGCTCTTGGGATCCGGGTCCGGGTAACTGCCCCGTCCCTGGGCGCTGAGGTCGATCCGGTCTGCGGTGAGCGTGATCTCGGCCCCTGAGTCCCGCAGGATGTGCTCGCGCTCGGCCTGCCCGCTGTCCGGCGGGACCGGGACCACCGGCACGCCCGCCAGCAGACCGCCGACGATCGCGGCCACCGTGCGCGCGTCGGCGGTGGCCTCGACCGCCACGGCCGCCGCCCCGGTCACCCGGTCGGCGACCGCGGTGGCGGCGGCCAGGAGCTGCTCGCGGCTCAGGGCCACGTCGCCGAAGCGGACCGCGTCCGGGCGGTCGGGCCGGGTGGGGGCGGTGAGCGCGGTCAGCAGCGACATGCGCTCAGTCCATCACGAGCGGCCGGCTCCTCAGTTGGTGACGACGGCCAGGGCGTCGATCTCGACCAGCATGTCGGGGTGCGGCAGACCGACCATCACGGTGGTCCGCGAGGGCAGCACGCCGGAGGTGCAGCGGCTGGTCAGGTACTCGCCGTAGGCCTCGTTCATCGCGGCGAAGTGGTCGCGGGTGGTGAGGTAGACGCGCAGCATGATCACGTCGTCGAAACCGGCCCCGCCGGCCGCGAGCACCGCCTCGACATTCCGCAGCACCTGCGTGGTCTGGGCCTTCACGTCACCGAGGAACAGGTACTCGCCGGTCTCCGGGTTGGTCGGGCCCTGGCCGGAGACCTGCACGGTGTTACCCGCGCGGACCCCCGCGGAGAACGGGAGAGCGGGGGCGGGGAAGTTGGCCGGGGACAGCGCGGAACGCTCGGTCATCAGGGGAAGTCCTTCCGAGAGGAACGGGGCGCCCAGCATTCCAGACGCCCCGGTCCACCTCGGATACGGACCGGTTCACCCGCCTACAGGAGACCGCCGGCCACCGGAGGCGCGGACGGGTCGGCGGGCTCCGGGGACGTTTCCCGGGCGACGAAGTCCTCGATCTTGAAGTAGTCGTCGCCGGCCCGCTCGCAGATCGCCAGCAGGGTGGACATCGACGCCTGCTCCTCGACCTGCTCCTTCAGGAACCACAGCATGAACTGCTCGCCGAGGAAGTCGCCGGCGTCCCGCGCCGCCTTGAAGAGCGCCTCGATCTGGGTCGTGACCTGCTCCTCCTGGGCCAGCGCGAGGGCCACCATCTCGGCCGGCCCGGCGAACTCGTTGCGCACCGGGCTGATTCCCGGGATCCGCGGCGGGATGTCCCGGTCCAGCAGGTACTTCACCATCATCATCGCGTGGTTGCGCTCCTCCACGGCCTGCCGGTAGTAGAACCCGGCCAGCTGCGGCAGGTCGTGGGCGTCGAACCAGACCGCCAGGGCCACGTACTGCTGCTGGGCCGTGAACTCGTGGTTGATCTGCTCCTGGAGCAGGTTCACGAAGGCTGATTCCTTGTCCGACATGCGCTCCAGCGTAGCCACCCTCATCGCGCGCAGGGTCGGCGGCGGCTGCCCTCGGCCAGGAGATGGCGCAGTTCAGCGGCCGCCTCGGTACCGGAGTCGACGCGCCGCCGGAAGGGCAGACGGACGTCCCGGTGATCGCGCAGCTTCTCCACCCGCAGCACGATCCCGTACCGGTCGAGGGCGATCGGCAGCACCCGGACCACCCCCAGCAGCTCCTCCGGCTCGCACAGCCGGGACAGCGTGACGATCGCGTCCGGGTGGTGGGCGACCAGGTGCTGGAGCTGCTCGGCGGCGCC
The DNA here is from genome assembly GCA_000719025.1 of Kineosporia aurantiaca JCM 3230. Lineage (GTDB taxonomy): Bacteria > Actinomycetota > Actinomycetes > Actinomycetales > Kineosporiaceae > Kineosporia > Kineosporia aurantiaca. The sequence continues at coordinate 521,018 of JODP01000002.1, read as the reverse complement.
CAGGTGCAGCGGGTCGGGTTCACCCCGGCGGTAGTCCTCGACGGTCACCCATGCGTGGCGGTCGTCCTCCCCGAGCATCACCTCGGCCACGTCGATCCGCAGACCGACCGAGCCGGTCGAGGCGGCCCGCCCCGGACGCGCCGAGGCCGGCACCGACATCCAGCCGCCCAGACAGACCCGGGCCCGGACCCGGTCGCGCACGCTGACCGCGCAGAGTTCGGTAAGCTCTACGGTGACTGGAATATCTTCTTCGGAGGTTCCTCGGGCTGCTTGCGCAGCCCGAGCTAACGTGCTGCTCGTTTCTAGCGTTAGGATCACGTCGCCCAACGGGTCGTCGTGGTGACACCCGAGGAGGTCGACGCGACCGCCGTCCCACCGGACCGATACCGAGGCGGCCGCAGCGAGAACAGTTCGAGCTCTTTCCGCCTGTGATGGGCGGGTGGGGGTGTGCGTGCGGGTGTCCACTTGCGCCTCCAGCAGTATAGGTAAGCCTTACCTAATCTACCGTGGAGATCAGTCCGTGAATAACCCCCGTCCCAAAGCGAAGTTGTCGCGCGCCCTGGGCATCCCCCTGACGCCCAAGTGCGTGAAGTACTTCGAGCAGCGCCCCTACCCGCCGGGTGACCACGGCCGGGCGCGCAAGTCGACGTCGGACTACAAGGTCCGGCTGCTGGAGAAGCAGCGGCTTCGTTACCAGTACAACATCAGCGAGACCCAGCTGGCCCGGGCCTTCGAGAAGGCCCACCGCGGCGCCTCGAAGACCGGTGAGGCTCTGGTCGTCTCCCTGGAGACCCGGCTGGACGCCCTGGTGCTGCGCAGCGGCTTCGCCCGCACGATCTACCAGGCCCGTCAGGCCGTGACGCACCGCCACATCACCGTCAACGGCATCCTCGTCGACAAGCCGTCGTACCAGGTCAAGCCGGAAGACATCATCGCCGTCGCGCCGCGCAGCCGGAACAAGACGCCGTTCCAGGTGGCCGCCGCCGGTGCGCACCAGCTCGCCGTCACCCCGCCGTACCTCGAGGTGCTGCTCCCGCAGCTGCACGCCCGGCTGGTTCGCCTCCCGGTCCGTGAAGAGGTTCCGGTGACCTGCAACGAGCAGCTCGTCGTCGAGTACTACTCGCGCTGATCTGTTCCTGGCACCACCCGGCACGACCAGCAGTACCCGCACCATCAGCAGTACCAGTACCACCACGGCTGTTCACCTCCACGGGTGACGTACGCGGTGCAGGGCCCGGTTTTTTGGGTTCCTGCACCGCTACGGTCGTTGGCCCACGGGTCAGTGATCTTCATCACCCGATGGCGATGGACAGTGCTATTCCCGAGGCTTCGGGGCTCGGCCACCGCGGCGGCTGCCGGTGGCCGGCCCGGCCCCTCATCCCCGCGTCCGGGGCGGAAACCCGGACGTACCCTGATGGCCTGCCGTCGGCCTCGGGAGACTCCTTCATGCGATCCAGCTTCATCGATCCGTCCACCCTGGACAGCTTCGTGGCCCTCGGTGACTCGTTCACCGAAGGCCTGCACGACGAGGTCGGGCCGGACGGGCGGCACCGGGGCTGGGCCGACCGGGTGGCCGAGGGTCTGGCCGTCGCGAACGGCCGGGTCCGGTACGCCAACCTCGCCATCCGCGGCCGGCTGCTCGATCAGGTGGTGGCCGAGCAGGTGCCGGCCGCCCTCGAACTCAAGCCCGCGCTGGTCTCCTTCCACGCCGGCGGCAACGACATCCTGCGCCCTCGGGTCGACGTGGCCGGGGTGCTTGCCCGGTACGAGCAGACCGTCGCGCAGTTGCGTGAGAACGGCAGCCAGGTCCTGCTTTTCACGGTGATCGGCGCGCCCCGTGAGGCGGACCGGACGCCCCGAGCCACCGGCCGGCTGGCCGGGCGGTTCGCTGCGTTCAACACCTGCGCCCGGCGGGTCGCCGACCGCTACGACTGCGCCCTGGCCGACATCGGCGCCGAGCCCGCGCTGCTGGACCGGCGCCTGTGGCACGAGGATCGGCTGCACCTGACCCCCGAAGGACACGCCCGGGTGGCCGCGGCCGCACTCGAAGCGCTGGGCCTGCCGGCCTCGGAATCCGCTCTTGAGTGGCGAAAGCTGCTGCCCCCGAAGGTGGCCTCCGGGCGGATTGAGGACGTCCTCGGCGACCTGCGTTGGGCCCGCACCTTCCTGTTGCCCTGGGTAGGGCGGCGTCTGCGCGGCGTTTCCAGCGGGGATTCCCTGCTGCCCAAACGTCCCCAATTCGTCGAGATCACGACCGTCACCGACTGACCGTCCCGGCCACCTCCCATCGGGCGGGCGATCCGGCGTCGGCTTCAGTTCCGGGCTCCGCAGCCGATGTCACCATCGTCTACTGGGGGGTCGGGGAGCGCTCGTCGCGGTCCGGCCTGCGCTGATGGGAGTTCCGCTCGATGTCTCGTCTTTCGGCCTGGCCGATCCGCATCGTCTTCCGGGTGCTGGTGATCGCGACCGTGGTGGCGTTGCTGGCGATTGCTCTGGTGGTGACGTACTCGTATCGGAGCCAGAAGCAGGATCGGGCGGCTTACCTGCAGGTCGTCATTGCCTACACCAACGTGAAGGACATGCAGAACACGGGCACGAAAATCGTCCTGGACAACACCATCAACTCCTATGTGCCGCAGGTGGGGGACACCTACAAGGACGCCGTGGCCACTGATCTGAAGACCATGCAAGGTTTCGTCGACAGCAGTAGCAAGCTGGACGTCCCGAACGATTTCAAGCAACAGATCAGCGCGGCGGGGGCGGCCTACGCGGACCTCGGAAATTTCCTGACGGGCCTGGCGAAACCCAAGACGCAGGCTGAGGGCGACCAGCAGACGGCGGACTACAACGCCAAGGTCGCCGCGGCCGCCGGCGCCGTCGCGACCGCGCTGAAGACCGGTGAGGCACGGGTGGGCGCTCTGGATACTCAGATCACCAGGAACGGCAAGCGGACCAACTACATCACCCTCACCCTGTGCCTGCTGACCGCCTTGCTGATCGGTGGTGCGCTGCTGGCCTACGGTCGCCGGATCACCACCAGCGTGGACGAACTGCGGGACGCTGTGGACCAGGTGTCCGACGGCGACCTGACCCACCGGGTGCCGGTGCACGGCAAGGACGAGCTGGCCCAGATGGCGCAGTCGCTGGAGACCATGCGGCTCAAACTGGTGCAGATGTTCCGGCAGCTGGTCGACTCCAGCAACCGGCTGGGCGACTCGGCCGGCTCGCTGAGCGGGATCTTCACCGAGGTCGGAGCCTCCTCGGACCGCACCTCCCACTCGCTGGGCTCGGTCTCGGCCACCGCCAACGAGGTATCGGCGAACATTCAGGCGGTGGCGGCCGGTTCGGAGGAGATGGGTGCCTCGATCGGCGAGATCGCCCGTTCCGCCGGTGATGCGGCCCGGGAGGCGACGGCGGCGGTGTCAGCGGTGGATTCGACGACCAACACGATGAACAAGCTGGGGGAGTCCTCGCGGGAGATCGGGGACGTGATCAAGCTGATCACCTCGATCGCGGAGCAGACCAACCTGCTGGCGCTGAACGCGACGATTGAGGCGGCCCGGGCGGGAGATGCGGGTAAGGGCTTCGCGGTGGTCGCTGACGAGGTGAAGCAGCTGGCGCAGGAGACCGCCCGCGCCACCGAGGACATCTCCTCGCGGGTCGAGACGATTCAGGCGGACGCGATCCAGGCGGGTGAGGCGATTCAGTCGGTGGCCGCGGTGATCAACCGGATCAACGAGTACCAGGCCACCATCGCCTCGGCGGTGGAGGAGCAGTCGGCCACCACCCAGGCGATCAACTCGGGAGTGAACGAGGCCGCCAACGGGTCGACCCAGATCGCCGGCTCGATCGCCACTGCCGCCCAGGACGCCGCCACCAGCGCCACCGCGATGCAGCAGGGCACCGGCAACGCCCAGCAGATCGCCTCGCTGCGGCAGGAGCTGAACACCCTGATCGCGAGCTTCCGCCTGCCCGCCTAACCCTCGTGATCATGCAATTGCGCGCCCTGGGGGTACCGCCCGGAGCCGGAGGCGGTGGGGGAGATCATGCAGTGCATGATCACGGGGGCGCTTCTGCATGATCACGACGTGGTTGGGGTGCTCGGGGCGCAGACGCTCATGAGTTGCTGCTCGGTGAGCGGGGTTCCTGGGAGCGGCGGGGTGTCCACCGGGTCCGGACGCAGGCCGGCCAGGACCAGGGCGAGCTGCCGACGCCACTGGTCGGGCACCGCGAACCGGCCCACGCCGTGCAGCATGAACATCGTGACGGACAGGTCGGTCACCGTGTAGTCGGCCCGGACGGCACCCTCGGCCTTGGCCCGGTCGAGGATCTCGGCCACCGTGGGCCGGACCTGCCGCATCCGCGCGGCCACCTGCGCCTGCATCGACGCGGTGACCGAGACGTCGCCGTAGATCAGCTCTTTCAGCCCCCGGTCGGCCAGGTGCAGCTCCACCGACCGGGTGATCAGGGTGACCAGCCCGCTCCACCCGTCGGGGGCCCGGCGGGCCCGTTCGGTCAGCTCGGCCATCGCGTCCACCCGGCTCACGAACAGGGCCTCGATCAACGAGGCCTTGTCCGGGAAGCGGCGGTACACGGTGCCGGTGCCGACCCCGGCCCGGCGGGCGATCTCGTCCAGGCCGACGTCGAGCCCGCGTTCGGCGAACACCTCGGCCGCTGCCGCCAGGATCCGGCGCCGGTTGCGCTCGGCGTCGGCCCGCAGCGGCCGCGGTGACCGGACCGAGCCGGCCGCTTCAGCCGGTTCGGCCGATCCAGCCGGTTCGGCCGAGGCGTCCGGCCGGTCCATGGTCTGTTCCAGCGTCATTGCCGGACCCCCAGGGGAGAGTGCAGTGGTGCGGCCATAATGCCCGGTTCGGTCAGCCCATCATCATGTGGGCCTGCATCTCGGCGGCGTCCTCGTCGCTGACCGGCGGCTTGCGCTTGGGCAGCACGACGACGGCGACCAGGAAGGCCAGGACGACCAGGCCCGCGGCCCACCAGAAGGTGTGCCCGAACGCGTCCGCCAGCAGGCCCAGCATCTTCTGCACCACGCTCGGGTCGGCCTGCTGCGGGTCGGGGCTCGCGGCCGCGCCCCCGGAGGTGCTGCCGCCGGGGATCCGGTCCTTGATGGCGGCGGTCAGGATGACCACCATCACCGCGGTGCCGATCGAGGACCCGGCCTGCTGGATGATGTTCAGCGTGGTGCTGGCCTTGGCCACCGCCGCACTGCGCAGGGTCTGCATCGCCCCGGTCATCAGCGGCATCATCGAGAAGCCCATGCCGACGCCCATCAGGAACAGGTAGCCGGACAGCTCCCAGTACGAAGTGTCGGCGGCGATCCGGGTCAGGCCGACGAACGAGATCGCGACCGCCAGCAGGCCGAACGGGGCGACCCGGCCGACGCCGGTGCGGTCGACCAGGGTGCCGGCGATCGGCATCGCGATCATCGCGCCGAGCCCCTGCGGGGCCAGCAGCAGACCGGTGTGCAGGGCGCCCTCACCGCGGACCTGCTGCAGGTAGAGCGGCAGCAGCAGCATCCCGCCGAAGACCGAGATGATCATCAGCAGCATGGTCGCCGAGGAGGCGGCGAACACCCGGTTGGTGAACAGCCGCAGGTCGATCAGCGCGTCGTCGCCCTTGCGCAGGGCGTGCCCGACGAACAGGGCCAGCAGGACGGCGCCGGCGATCATCGGGACCAGCACGATCGCGTGCCCGAAGCCGCTCTTCTCGGACGACTCGGCCAGGCCGTAGATCAGCAGGGCCAGGCCGGGGGAGAGCAGGGCCAGGCCGAGCCAGTCGAGCTGGTGGCCGGGGGTCGGCACGTCCTTCGGCAGGATCCGGAAGGACATGGTCAGGGCCAGGGCGCCGATCGGGGCGTTGATGAAGAAGATCCAGCGCCAGTCGAAGTCCTGCACCAGCCAGCCGCCGAGGATCGGGCCGAGGATCGGGCCGAGCAGCATCGGCACGCCCATCACGGCCATCACCCGGCCGAGCCGCTGCGGGCCGGCCGCGCGGGTCAGGATGGTCATGCCGGCCGGCATCACCATGCCGCCGCCCAGGCCCTGCAGCACCCGGAAGAAGATCAGCGAGGTGTCGTTCCAGGCCAGGCCGGACAGCACCGAGCCGATCACGAAGAGCAGGATCGAGGTCATGTAGAGGCGCTTGGTGCCGAACCGGTCGGCGCCCCACCCGGTCAGCGGGATCACCGTGGCCAGGGCCAGGGTGTAGCCGGTGGCCACCCACTGGATCGTGGCCAGGTTGCTGTCGAAGGTCTGGACCAGGGTCGGCAGCGCGACGTTGACCACGGTCACGTCGAGGATCGACATGATCGCGCCGAGCACGACGCAGGAGGCGACCAGGAGCAGGCCCCGGTCCAGCCCCTGCGGGTCCGGCGCGGAGGCGGCCGGCGAGGCCGCTTCGCGACCCGATTCTGTGGTTGACATGGGTTCCCCGGAAAGAGTGAAAGAGGTTTCCGTCACACGGTAGCGAAGCGGAAAAGAGCTTTCCACTTAGTTGGCGGCCGTGGTTCTCCGGGGTCGAAGTGCGCAAAGCGGGCCATCTGCCTACAGTTCCCTCGCCCCAGCAGCGGTCCGGACCAAAGGAGGTCTCGTGACACCGGTGTCACTGACGTCAGCTCTGCTCTCGGCAGATCCGGAACCGGCGGCCGGGGACACCCGGCTGATCACCGCCGCGGTCCTGGCCATCGCCGTGGTGATCCTGCTGATCGCGCTGGCCAAACTGCATCCGTTCCTGGCCCTGGTGCTGGGGGCGGCCGTCCTCGGGATCGTCGGCGGGCTCGGGGTATCGGACACCATCGACAGCTTCACCGGCGGGGTGGGCACCACGGTCGGCACGGTCGGTCTGCTGATCGCCCTCGGCAACATGATCGGTGCCCTGCTGGCCGACTCCGGTGGGGCCGACCGGATCGTCGACCGGGTGATCGGCCGGGTGCCGGACGCGCGGCTGCCCTGGGCGATGGCCGGGGTGGCCGCGCTGATCGGCCTGCCGCTGTTCTTCGAGATCGGTGTGGTGCTGCTGGTCCCGGTCGTGCTGCTGGTGGCCAGCCGGACCCAGGTGCCGCTGCTCAAGGTGGCCATCCCGGCGCTGGCCGGGCTGTCGGTATTGCACGGTCTGGTGCCACCACACCCGGGACCGCTGGCCGCGGTCGCGGCGCTGAACGCCGATCTCGGCCTGACCCTGCTGTTCGGGCTGATCATCGCGATCCCCACGGTGATCCTGGCCGGGCCGGTCTTCGCCTCGGTGATCTCGCGTTACGTCGTCGCCGAGGCTCCGCCGGCGCTGGTGCCGTCCGGCGGAATCGCTGCTTCCGGTGGGTTTTCCGGAGGCACCAAGGAGAACGAGGACAAGCCTGCCGGTCCGGTCCGGCGGCCGGCCTTCGCGCCGGTCGTTCTGACCATCCTGCTGCCCGTCCTCCTGATGCTGGCCCGGGCGATCGGCGAGCTGACCCTGGATGAGGACGACAGCGTCCGGAAGGCCCTGGACGTGGCCGGCACCCCACTGGTGGCCCTGCTGGTCGGGGTGCTGCTGGCGATGTTCACCCTGGGCTTCGCCACCGGGATGAACCGCGAGCAGGTCTCCGCCAGCGTCGGTGGGGCCCTGCCGCCGATCGCCGCCATCCTGCTGATCGTCGCCGCCGGTGGCGGTTTCAAGCAGGTGCTGGTGGACGCCGGGGTCGGCCAGGTGATCGCGGACGCGGCCAAGGACGCGGACCTGTCCCCGCTGCTGCTCGGCTGGCTGGTCGCGGTCGGGATCCGGGTGGCCACCGGCTCGGCCACGGTCGCGACGATCACCGCGGCCGGGATCGTCGCCCCGCTGGCCGCCTCGCAGAGCACCGCCGAGGTGTCGCTGCTGGTGCTGGCGATCGGTTCCGGGTCGCTGTTCTTCTCGCACGTCAACGACGCCGGTTTCTGGCTGGTGAAGGAGTATCTCGGGCTGACGGTGGGGCAGACCCTGCGGACCTGGTCGGTGATGGAGACGCTGATCTCGGTGCTCGGCCTGGCCGGAGTGCTGGCGATCGCGGTCGTCGTCTGAAAGCACGCGGTATCTGTCGGTGCCGCGTGCTACTCCTTTGGGAGGGACTCCTGGGGGGAGAAGCAGATGGGGATCAAGGCCGGCGGTATCGAGCTGTTCATGGGCCCGACGGTGCTCGGCGGGCCGGACGACCTCGACGAGGTGGTGCGGACCTTCATCGGCGGGGCCAAGCGCAGCCTGGCGATCGCCGTCCAGGAACTGGACTCCCGGCCGGTGGCCGAGGCGATCCTGGCCGCCAAGGCGGCCCGGCTCCGGGTCCGGCTGATCCTGGAGGGGGACTACCTGGTCGAACCCCGGCCGCTGGGCGATCCCTGGGCCCTGAGCGGTGACAACGAGATCAACCGGGTGATCCACGCGGCCCTGTTACGGGCCGGGGTGGACGTGGTCACCGACCTGAATCCGGCCATTTTCCACCAGAAGTTCGTGGTGCGGGACCCGGACGAGCCGACCGCCGGGGTGCTGACCGGCTCGACCAACTTCACCCGCACCGACACCGGCACGAACCAGGCCGGGGCCGAGGAGGCGCCCGGGGTGGTCGGCAACAACCTCAACCACGTGGGCATTCTCTACGGCCGGACGGCGGCCCGGATCTACCAGGCCGAGTTCGAGCGGTTACGGGCCGGGACGTTCGGTGACCAGCACGAGCGGGTGGAGCCCCGTCCGGCCGAGTTCCGTCTCGGGAAAGTCCGGGTGAAGCCGGTTTTCGCCCCCCGTCAGGGGCCCGAGATGGAGATCATGAAGCAGATGCTGAAATCCGCGACCAGCATCGACTTCGCGATGTTCACCTTCGCCCAGTCCTCCGGCATCGACGACACGATGATCCGGCTGGCGCCGGTTCTGCAGCGGGTGCGCGGGGTACTCGACCGCGGACAGGGAGTGCAGCGCTGGGCCGCCACCGAACCCTTGAAAGCGGCCGGGGTCCAGCTGTATGAGAACCGGCCGGGCACCGGAGTGCGCAAGCTGCACCACAAACTGATGGTGATCGACGAACGACTGGTGGTGATCGGCAGTTTCAACTACACCGGGCCGGCCACCACCCTGAACGACGAGAACATCATCGTGATCGGTGATCTCGAGGAGACCGACCCGCAGAGCGAGACCGCGCAGCGGCGGATCGCCGCCTACGCGCTGGCCGAGATCGACCGGATCGTCAAGGACCTGGCCGTGCCGGTCTGACCTGCACCGTCGTCCGGTTGTCTTATGTGGCGAGAATATTTCGCGCGGTTTCGGACGCGTGGCCGAATCATCACAATCGAGTGACGGCCGCTGCGGAGGCGTGGCATATCGGACCAACTAAGGGCAACCTTACTGGTCATCGGACCTTCAAGTGGCTAACGTGCACCGAAACCCGCGGGTAGCAGGAAGTTTTGCGCTGACCCGCACGGTTCACGAGGTCCGGCCGGTTCGCCGGACCGTCTTTCATGTCTTTCCCGCGTCTGAAAGTGAGCTGTGCCCGCATGACCGCTCCGCTCGACGTCCCAGGGGGTGCCGCCGACGCTCCGCCGGAGGCGGTCCTCGCCGGCGGCGGGGTGGCCGTCCAGGGACGCTCCCTCACGCAGATCGCCTGGCTCCGGCTCAAGCGGGACCGCTGGGCGCTGGCCGGGGGCGTCGTGGTGATCCTCCTGATCCTGATGGCCATCTTCGCGCCGCTGGTGGTGAAGCTGCTCGGGCACCCGCCGAACGACTTCCACTCCGACCAGATCGACCCCAACCTGGGGCTGCCCGCGCACAAGTGGGGCGGCATCAGCGGCAGCTACCTGCTCGGGGTGGAGCCGGTGAACGGCCGCGACCTGTTCAGCCGGGTCGTCTACGGCGCGCGGATCTCCCTGCTGATCGCCTTCCTGGCGACCCTGCTGTCGGTGGTCATCGGCACGACGTTCGGGGTGATCGCCGGGTACTTCGGGGGCTGGATCGACACTCTGATCAGCCGCACGATGGACCTGTTCCTGGCCTTCCCGATCCTGGTCTTCGCCCTCGCCCTGGCCGGGGTCATCCCGGACCAGGCGTTCGGGCTGAACGGCGACGCCCTGCGGATCGCGCTGCTGATCTTCATCATCGGCTTCTTCAACTGGCCGTACATCGGGCGGATCGTCCGCGGGCAGACGCTGTCCCTGCGCGAACGTGAGTTCGTGGACGCGGCCCGTAGTCTCGGCGCCCGCACGCCGTACATCCTGTACCGGGAGCTGCTGCCGAACCTGGCCGCGCCGATCCTGGTCTACTCCACCCTGCTGATCCCGACGAACATCCTGTTCGAGGCGGCCCTGTCCTACCTCGGCGTGGGGGTGCGCCCGCCGACCGCGACCTGGGGCGGGATGCTCTCCGACGCGACCACGTACTACCGGGTCGACTCGACCTTCATGCTGGTGCCCGGTATCGCGATCTTCATCACCGTGCTCGCCTTCAACGTGCTCGGCGACGGCCTGCGCGACGCGCTCGATCCGCGCGCCCGGTGACCTGACCGCCGGTCCGGCGCGACGGTGCGCGGGCCCGGCGACCCTTGGCAGTGCAGCTCCACAGCTCCAAGCAGCTCCACGCAGTGACAGATCCATGCAGTGACAGCCAGATCCATGACTGACGACGCGAAGGTGGCCCCGGTGGAAGAGTTCTTGATGAGACGGCGCACGATGCTGAGCGGCGCGTTCGCCCTCAGTTCGGCTGCTTTCCTGGCCGCCTGCAGCGGCGGTTCCTCGGACACCGGCGGCGCCGGCAGCGGCAGCGGTGGGGGCGGCGGCGCCACCGCCTTCAACGGCGCGACGACCGGGATCGTGAACCCGTCCACCGCCAAGGGCGGCACCCTGCGGGTGGCGAACGAGGGTGACTGGGACTCGCTCGACCCGGGTAACACCTACTACGCCTACGCCTGGAACTTCGCCCGGCTGTACACCCGCACGCTGACCACGTTCAAGCCGGCGCCCGGCGCCGAGGGCGGCACCCTGGTCCCCGACCTGGCGACCGACCTGGGCAAGCCGTCGGACGACTCCAAGACCTGGACGTACACCCTGCGGGACGGCCTGAAGTTCGACGACGGCACGCCGATCACCTCGGCGGACGTGAAGTACGGCATCGAGCGCTCGATGGACAAGACGACGTTCCCGAACGGGCCGACGTACTTCAACGACTTCCTGCTCGACGTGCCGGACGGCTACTCGCCGTACAAGGACGGCGACCTGAAGTCGATCGAGACGCCGGACGACAAGACCATCGTCTTCAAGCTGAACAAGACGTTCAGCAGCTTCGACTACTTCGGCACCATCCCGGCCACCGCCCCGGTGCCCAAGGCCAAGGACACCAAGGCCAAGTACAAGACCGCCGTGGTCTCCTCCGGCCCGTACAAGTTCGCCGACTACCAGGACGGCAAGAGCTTCAAGCTGGTCCGTAACGACCAGTGGGACGCCTCGACCGACAGCGTGCGCAAGGCCCTGCCGGACGAGATCGACGTGGCGCTGAACGTGAACGCGGACGACATCGACCAGCGGCTGCTGTCCGGTGACCTCGACCTGGCGGTCACCGGCATCGGCCTGGGCACCGCGGCCCGCGCCCAGGTGCTGGCCGACCCGGACAAGAAGAAGAACTCCGACGCCGCGCTGGCCAACCGCACCTGGTTCGTCTCGATCAACAGCGAGGTGAAGCCGTTCGACGACATCAACGTCCGCAAGGCGGTCAACTTCGCGATCGACCGGACCGCGTTCCAGACCGCCTGGGGCGGCGAGATCGCCGGTGGTGACATCGCCACCGGCCTGATGCCGCCGAGCATCCCGGGTGAGGTCAAGTTCGACGACTACCCGGTCTCCAGCGCCGACGACGGCATCACCAAGGCCAAGGCGCTGCTGGCCCAGGCCGGCTTCGCGAACGGCTTCGAGACCAACTACAGCTACCGCAACGAGCGCCCGGCCGAGAAGGCCGCGGCCGAGGCGGTGCAGCAGTCGCTGGCCAAGGTCGGCATCAAGGTCACCCTGAAGGGCTTCCCGCAGGCCGACTATTTCCCGCTCTACGCGGGCAAGCCGTCCTACGCCAAGGACAACGGCCTGGGCCTGCTGGCCAACGGCTGGGCCTCGGACTGGCCGGACGGCTTCGGCTTCCTGTCGCAGCTGGTGGACAGCCGGGTGATCCGGGAGACCGGTGGCGCCTCGAACTTCAGCGTCCGCGACCCCGAGGTGGACAAGCTGATCGACCAGGCCGTGGCCGAGACCGACAACGCGGCCCGCGAGAAGCTCTGGGCCGAGATCGACAAGAAGGTCATGGACGGCGCCTGGGTGTACCCCGGGGTCTGGGCGAAGGGTCTGCTCTACCGCCCGGAGACGCTCACCAACGTGTACGTCACCAGCGGTTTCGCCGAGTACGACTACATCTCCCTCGGTGTGAAGCAGAGCTGAGAAAGGCACGTGAGAAGTCATGAATGAACGACGGCAGCGACCGGAAGGGACCAGGCAGTGATCGCGTTCATCGCACGGCGTCTGGCCGCCGCCGTCGTCATCCTCGTCCTGGTCAGCCTGATCACCTTTGCGATCTTCTTCCTGGTGCCCAGGCTGGCCGGGGCGAGCCCCGACGACCTCGCTTCGCGGTACGTGGGGAAGACGGCCAGCGCCTCCCAGGTGCACGAGCGGGCCGAGCAGCTCGGCTTCACCGACCCGTTCTACGTGCAGTACGGCGACTTCGTGAAGGGCATCTTCGCGGGTCGCGACTACAACCTCGGCGGTAGCGAGCCGGAGCACTGCGCGGCGCCCTGTCTGGGTTACTCGTTCCTCACCCAGAACGCGGTGCTGCCGGAACTCATGGACCGGTTGCCGGTGACGTTCTCGCTGGCCATCGGCGCGGCGGTGATCTGGCTGCTGGGCGGGGTGAGCATCGGGGTGCTCTCGGCCCTGCGGCGGGGCACGGTGTTCGACCGGTCGGCGATGGCGGTGGCCCTGGCCGGGGTCTCGCTGCCGGTGTTCTTCACCGGTCTGCTGGCCCTCTCGGTGTTCAGCTACACGCTGCACATCTTCCCGTCCGGCGGCAGCTACACGCCGTTCCTGCACAACCCGATCCAATGGGCGTACGACCTGGTCCTGCCCTGGATCACGCTGGCCTTCCTGTACGCGGCCGGCTACGCCCGGCTGACCCGGGCCGGCATGCTCGAGACGATGAACGAGGACTACATCCGGACCGCCCGGGCCAAGGGCCTGCCGGAGCGGACCGTGGTGGTCAAGCACGCGCTGCGCTCCACCCTCACCCCGGTGCTGACCATCTTCGGTCTCGACCTGGGGCTGCTGGTCGGCGGCGCGATCCTGACCGAGTCGACGTTCTCGCTGCCCGGACTGGGCTCGTACACGGTGCAGGCGCTGAGCAGCAACGACCTGCCCAAGGTGCTCGGCGTGACCATGCTGGCGGCGATCTTCGTGGTGGTCGCCAACCTGATCGTCGACATCCTGTACGCCGTGATCGACCCGAGGGTGAGGCTCTAGTGACCGAAGTCGTCGACGCGCCGCTCTCCTCGGAGTCCCCGGCCTCCCGTCCCTTCCTCGACGTCCGTGACCTGCGGATCCACTTCCCGACCGACGACGGCCTGGTGAAGTCGGTCGACGGGCTCTCGTTCTCGCTGGAGCGCGGGCGCACCCTCGGCATCGTCGGGGAGTCCGGTTCCGGCAAGAGCGTGTCCAGCCTGGGCATCATGGGACTGCACCGGACCACCAACGCCCAGGTGTCCGGCGAGATCTGGCTGGACGGCGACGAGCTGGTGAACGCCCCGGCGGACTTCGTCCGGCGGTTGCGCGGCCGGAAGATGGCGATGATCTTCCAGGACCCGCTGTCCTCGCTGCACCCGTACTTCAAGGTCGGCGCGCAGATCATCGAGGCCTACCGGCTCTACAACGACGTGAGCAAGAAGGTCGCCCGCAAGCACGCGGTCGACCTGCTCGGCCGGGTCGGCATCCCCTCGCCGGACTCGCGGGTGGACGACTACCCGCACCAGTTCTCCGGCGGTATGCGCCAGCGCGCGATGATCGCGATGGCGCTGGCCTGCGACCCGGAACTGCTGATCGCGGACGAGCCGACCACCGCGCTGGACGTGACCGTGCAGGCCGAGATCCTCGACCTGATCCGCGGTCTGCAGCAGGAGTTCGGTTCCGCGGTCATCATGATCACCCACGACCTCGGGGTGATCGCCGAGCTGGCCGACGACGTGCTGGTGATGTACGGCGGCAAGGCGGTCGAGCACGCTCCGGTGCGGGAGATCTTCCACGCTCCCGAGCACCCCTACACCTGGGGTCTGCTCAGCTCGATGCCGCGGATGGACCGGGCCCGCACCGAGCGGCTGCTCCCGGTGCCCGGCAGCCCGCCGAGCCTGAGCGACCTGCCCGGCGGCTGCGCGTTCAACCCGCGCTGCCGGTACGACGTCCTTACCGACGGAAAGGCGCTGACCGAGACGCCGGTGCTCCTGCCGGTGCCGGGGAAACCCGGGCACAGCGTCGCCTGTCACCTTGCCGCCGAACGCCGGCGGAAGATCTGGTCGGAAGAGGTGTCACCGCTGCTGTGAGCGCAACGGTTTCCGAGGTCCCCAGCGAGTCCGGGACGCCCGACGCCCCCGAGATCCTGCTCGACGTCAAAGGTCTCAAGCGGCACTTCCCGGTGAACCGGGGGGCGGTGTTCCGCCGCCAGGTCGCCGCGGTGAAGGCCGTGGACGGCATCGACTTCCAGGTGCGTAAGGGCGAGACCCTGGGCCTGGTGGGGGAGTCCGGCTGCGGCAAGACCACCACCGGGCGGCTGCTGACCCGGCTGGACGAGCCGACCGAGGGCAGCATCACCCTCGAGGGCCGCGACATCGCGCACCTCTCGACCGGTGCTCTGCGCCCGCTGCGGCGGGACGTGCAGATGGTGTTCCAGGACCCGTACTCGTCGCTGAACCCGCGGCACACCGTGGGCTCGATCGTCGGGGCGCCGTTCCGGCTGCACAAGACCCTGCCCTCGGCCCAGGTGAAGCCGGCCGTCCAGGAGCTGCTGAAGCTGGTCGGGCTGAACCCGGAGCACTACAACCGGTACCCGCACGAGTTCTCCGGTGGTCAGCGCCAGCGGATCGGGGTGGCCCGGGCGATCGCCCTGCGGCCCAAGCTGATCATCGCCGACGAGCCGGTCTCGGCCCTCGACGTGTCGATCCAGGCCCAGGTCATCAACCTGCTCGAGGACCTGCAGAACGAGTTCCAGCTGACCTACGTGGTGATCGCCCACGACCTGTCGGTGGTCCGGCACATCTCGGACCGGGTGGCGGTGATGTACCTCGGCAAGATCGTCGAGATCGCTGACCGGGACGACCTCTACGAGCAGCCGATGCACCCGTACACGCACGCGCTGCTGTCGGCCGTGCCGGTGCCGGACCCGGACGTGCGCACCGACCGCGAGCGGATCCGGCTACGGGGTGAGACGCCGAGCCCGATGAACCCGCCGCCCGGCTGCCGGTTCCACACCCGGTGCTGGAAGGCGCAGGACATCTGCAAGGTGGAGGAACCGCCGCTGGTCGCGCTGGCGAAGAACCACGAGGTGGCGTGCCACTTCCCGGAGAACGCGCCGACCGACCGGCTCAAGGCGCACCCGATCCGCCCCACCGACTGACGGCCTTCAGGGACGGGTGAGCAGGGCGCGGGCGGCGCGGACCAGGTCCGCGTTGCCGGTGACCGGCTCCCCGTCCGGTCCGGTCAGGATGTCCTCCAGGCCGATCCGGGCGTCCAGGCCCAGTTCGGCCGCGTGCCGCAGAACCGGCCAGCAGGCAGCGTTCTCGCCGTGTAGCAACACCGGAGCCCCGAGGCCGGGCGATTCGCCGAGTCGGCCGAGAATGGCGTCGGCCTCGCCGACGGCGTGCTCCGGCCGGACCCCGATGATCTCGACCAGCACCCGGACCAGTCCCGGGAACCCGTCGGAGGCGAGGGTTTCGGCGTCCCTCATCGACCAAACCCCGGCCTCGACCCCGATCCCGACCTCGTCCAGGATCCCGGCCAGCTCGAGCGCGCCCGGTTCGGAGAGGTTCACCGAGGCGAAGTCCGGTCTCTCCGGCGAGCGCAGGACGACCCAGCCGCGGACCAGTTCGGCCCGGGCCTCCACGTCCCGCACCGTGATCCAGAGTCCGGTCGAGACCCCGATCGGCACTCCTGGGCAGGCTCGCCGCACCGCGCTCACCGCAGCAGCGATGTCGACGGCGAGCAGAGACTCGGCCCCGTCCACCCCGCGTGGGTGCAGATGAAGGGCGTCCGCTCCGGCCTCGACGGCGGCGCGCGCGGACCGGGCCAGTTCGTCCGGGGTAATCGGCAGATACGGATGCTCGGACGCCGTACGGGACCCGTTGAGGCACGCCTTCAGCACAAACCCTCCTCCATGCTCCGGTGGCCCAATCAACCGTGCCCGGGAGGCGGCGTCCACCATTACCCCTAGGCGTGTCCTTCGGAACGCAGACCGTCTCGGACCAGGAGCGCGGTGCTTTCGTCGGCCGCAGCGATCAGCGGGAGGGCGTTGCCCCCGGCGACCTGGAACGGACGTCCGTCCATCCCGATGACGCTACCCCCGGCAGCGGTCAGCAAGAGGACGCCCGCGGCGTGGTCCCAGGGGAGCTCCCAGGGAAGGATCATGGCACTGCGGCGGCCCGCGGCCAGGTCCAGGTACGCGAGGCCCGAGTAGTCGAAGAAGGACGCCGAGACGCCAGTTGCGTACAGGGCATGGAACTGGGCCTTCTGCTCCGGCGTCCACCAGTGCGGGCGGGGCGTCCAGACATCCAGATGACGCAGTGAGGTGGCCCTTGGGTGCGACCGCACCGGCTCCCCGTCGATGATCGCGGGGCCGTCGTGGGTGGCGGTGGCCAGGAAACCCAGCACCGGGGCGTACGTCCAGGAGGCGAGGAGGTTCCCGTCCTGGGCGAGGGCGACCAGGGCGGTGAACCGCGGTGAGCCGCCGGCAAAGGCCTCGGTCCCGTCCACCGGGTCGACGATCCACACCGGGTCGGGGCCGTTGAGAAGATTCATCAGCGACGGATCGCCGTAGACCGCCTCCTCGCCGACCACCCGCGAGCCGGGAAGGATCCGGGGCAGCTCCTGAGTGAGCAGTTCCTCGGCCCGGCGGTCGGCCACGGTGACCAGATCACCAGGCGCCTTCTCCTCGATGTCCCCGACCGCGAGCGCTCCGAAGAGCGGGACCACGATCTCGGCCGCCGCCCGGCGGATGACGGCTTCCACAGCAGCGAGTTCCGCGTCGTCCAGCATGCGCTCAATGCTCGCAGAAACGACGGTGGCCCGGGTCGTCGCGACCCGGGCCACCGTGCTGGAAAGGTCAGGTCAGGACGAGAGTCCCGAGACCTCGGAGAACTCGCCGGCCAGGGCGACCGCCTCTGCCTCGCGCTCCTCCTGGGCCGAGGCCCGCCGGTGGTCCCGCCCGCCGAACACGCCGATCAGGGCCACCGCGGCGAAGGCGACGGCACCGAGCACGAAGATCAGCACGTAGGAGCCCTCGGTCGGCAGGCCGGTCTTGTCGCTGGTCATCGCGGTCAGCAGGCTGACGATCAGGGCGCTGGCGACGGCACTGCCGACCGACCGCATGATCGAGTTCACGCTGTTCGCGACCCCGGTCTCGGCCTGGCTCACCGAGTGCACCAGCATCGCCGGCAGGGTGGCGAAGCCGAAGATGACCGCGAGCTGGGTGAGGATGCCGCCGACGATGATCTGCCAGGTCTGGTCGTGGAACAGGGCGATCCCGACGAAGCCGACCAGGCCGATGACCGAGCCGAGGGAGAGCGTGTAGTGCGCGCCGACCCGGTGGGCCAGCCGGCCGATCAGCGGCGCGGCCACGACACCGGCGACACCGCCCGGCAGCAGGTAGACGGCGCTGGCCGAAAGCACGTCGGCGCCGAAGCCGAAACCGGTCAGCGGACGCGGGGTCTCGACCAGGTCGGTGATCCCCAGGAACGAGGCGTAGAGCCCGAAACCGATCAGCAGGCCGGCTCCGTTGGCCAGCAGTACCCCGCGCTTGGCCAGCAGCTTGGGGGCGGCCAGCGGCTGCTTGATCCGGCCCTCGACGACGACCCAGGCCACCAGGGTGACCGCCGCGACGACGAACAGCACGATCGTGCGGACCGAACCCCAGCCCCAGCTCTCACCCTGCGAGATCGGCAGGAGCAGGGCCACCAGGCCGATGCCGAGGATGACCGCGCCGGCCCAGTCGACCGAGGTGGCGGACGCGTCCGGCCGCCGCCGGGGCAGCGTCAGGAAGCCGATCACCAGGGCGATGGCGGTGATCGCGAGACCGAACCAGAAGGGGCGGTGGTAGCTCGCGTCGTTCTGGGTGAGCAGACCGGTGGCCAGCAGGCCGATCACCCCGCCGACGCCGAGGGTGGCGCTGACGATGGCCATCGACTGGGTCAGCCGCTCGCGCGGGACCTCGTCGCGCAGCACGCCCATCGAGAGCGGGAACAGGCCGTACGAGGTGCCCTGCAGCACCCGGGCGACCAGGAGCAACGGCAGCGAGCTGGTGAACAGGGCGATCAGGGTGCCGATCAGGACGGTGAGCAGGATGCCGAGCATCACCGGGCGGCGGCCGTAGACGTCGCCCATCCGGCCCAGGACCGGGGTGGCGACCGCGGCGGCCAGCAGGTTCGCGGTGAGCACCCAGGCGACCGCGGTCAGGCTGGCGCCGAGCTGCTCGGCGATCTGCGAGAGGACGGGGACGACCAGGGTCTGCAGCACCGACACCGTCATCACCGCCATCGCCAGGCCGGTGATCAGCAGACCGTGGCCGCTGCGGGCCTGGGTGTTCGGGGGGCTCGTCGAGTCGACCGCGACCATGAAGCTGGTACTCCACTTTCTTTATTAGGACGTGCGTGCGGCGTCGGCTCTGACGCTTGCCGGGGGATCCTTAGTCTGACAGTTCGTTGCGGACGGCAACTAACCTGCGGGTGAAGCGCTGCGGAGGGGTATCCGTATTCCCCTCCGGTTATCTGCCGAACGGGTGACGCACGCCACGGCGGGGCCCTCGGCTGCGGCTTTGGGCAACCTGTCGGTGGGACCCCCTAGAGTCTGCGGTGTCGTTCAACAGCACCGGGGCAAGAGGTGGGAGATCGTGACAGTCTCTGTCGAACAGCGCATCGCCGACGAACTGCAGGTTCAGCAGTGGCAGGTGGTCGCCGCGATCGGGCTGCTCGACGACGGCGCGACGGTGCCGTTCGTGGCCCGGTACCGCAAGGAGGTCACCGGCACCCTGGACGACGCGCAGCTGCGCACGCTCCAGGAGCGCCTGGTCTACCTGCGCGAGCTGGACAAGCGGCGGGAGGCGATCCTCGAGTCGATCGGTTCCCAGGGCAAGCTCACGCCCGAGCTCGAGGCCCAGGTCCGCGAGGCGGAGACCAAGTCCCGCCTCGAGGACATCTACCTGCCGTACAAGACCAAGCGCCGCACCAAGGCGCAGATCGCCCGGGAGGCCGGGCTCGAGCCGCTGGCCACCGGCCTGCTCGCCGACCCCACGCAGGACCCGAAGGTCGTCGCTGAGCAGTACGTGGACGCGGAGAAGGGCGTGGCCGACGTCGCCTCCGCACTCGAGGGCGCCCGCTCGATCCTGGTCGAGACCTTCAGCGAGGACGCGGACCTGATCGGCACGCTGCGTGAGCGGATGTGGCGCAAGGGCCGGCTGGCCGCCCGGGTGCGGGACGGCAAGGAGGCCGCGGGGGCGAAGTACTCGGACTACTTCGACCTCGCCGAGCACTACACCAAGCTGCCCTCGCACCGGGTTCTGGCGATGTTCCGCGGTGAGAAGGAGGAGATCCTCGACCTCACCTTCGAGCCGGACGAGGAGGAGCCGCCCGCGCCCGGCGAGCTCGGCTCCTCCGAGCAGTTCATCGCCCACAAGTTCGAGATCAGCAACCAGGGCCGTCCCGGCGACCGCTACCTGATCGACGCGGTGCGCTGGGCCTGGCGCACCCGGATCCAGGTGCACCTCGGCCTGGACGTGCGGGCCCAGTTGCGCACCGCCGCCGAGGAGGAGGCGATCCGGGTCTTCGCCGCCAACCTGCGCGACCTGCTGCTGGCCGCCCCGGCCGGCAACCGGGCCACGCTCGGCCTGGACCCGGGCATCCGCACCGGCGTCAAGGTGGCCGTGGTCGACGGCACCGGCAAGGTGGTGGCGCACAGCACGGTCTACCCGCACGAGCCGCGCCGCCGCTGGGCCGAGTCGCTGGACGAGCTGGAAAAGCTCTGCCGGGCGCACAATGTCGACCTGATCGCGATCGGCAACGGCACCGCCTCGCGGGAGACCGACAAGCTGGCCGGTGAGCTGATCGCCCGGGCCAAGGATCTGAACATGACCAAGGTCGTGGTCTCCGAGGCCGGCGCGTCGGTGTACTCGGCCTCCGCCTACGCCTCGGCCGAGCTGCCCGACCTGGACGTCAGCATCCGCGGCGCGGTCTCGATCGCCCGCCGCCTGCAGGACCCGCTGGCCGAGCTGGTCAAGATCGACCCACGGTCGATCGGGGTCGGCCAGTACCAGCACGACCTGCCCGAGTCCGCGCTCGCCCGCTCGCTCGACGGAGTGGTGGAGTACTGCGTGAACGCGGTCGGGGTGGACGTGAACACCGCTTCGGCCCCGCTGCTACGTCAGGTGTCCGGCATCGGCGAGACGCTGGCCGGCAACATCGTCACCTACCGGGACGCGAACGGCCCGTTCCGCAGCCGCGCCGCTCTGCGCAAGGTGCCGTTGCTCGGCGCCAAGGCCTTCGAGCAGTCCGCGGGCTTCCTGCGGATCCAGGGCGGCGAGGACCCGCTGGACGCGTCCGGGGTGCACCCCGAGGCCTACCCCCTTGTCCGCCGCATTCTCACCCGGGCCGAGGTCGACCTGCCCAAGCTGATCGGCAACACCGCGCTGATCCGCACGCTGAAGCCGGGCGAGTTCGCCGACGACACCTTCGGTCTGCCCACCGTCGAGGACATCCTGGCCGAGCTGGACAAGCCCGGCCGCGACCCGCGCCCGGCGTTCAAGGCCGCCGTCTTCGCCGAGGGTGTGCACACCGTCGGCGACCTGAAGCCGGCCATGGTGCTGGAGGGCGTGGTGACCAACGTCGCCGCGTTCGGCGCCTTCGTCGACATCGGCGTCCACCAGGACGGCCTGGTCCACGTCAGCGCGCTGTCGCACACCTTCGTGAAGGACCCGCGCGAGGTGGTCAAGCCCGGCGACGTGGTCAAGGTCAAGGTCATGGAGGTGGACGTCGAGCGCCAGCGGATCTCACTCACGCTTCGCCTGGACGACGAGGTCGGCGCCACCGGGGCCGGCCGGGGCGAGCGCGGTGGACGCGGTGGCTCGCGTCAGGGGCAGGGCCAAGGGCAGGGCCAGGGCGGGGGTGCCCGCCAGAGTGGCCAGAACGGCGGTGCACGTCCGGGCGGTGGCGAGCGGGGCGGGCGGCCGGCGGGCGGTCAGGGCCGTGGTGGTCAGGGACGGGGCGGCCAGGGTGGCTCCGGGTCGAACCGCGGTGGTCAGGGCGGTCAAGGGGGCCAGGGTGGTCGCGGTGGGGCGTCGGTGCCGGACACGGCGCTGGCCGACGCGCTGCGCCGGGCCGGCTTGCTGAAAGAGTAAGCCGCAGAACGGTTTCGGGATGGTTCGGAGACGCCCATCGATGGCTGGTGGGCGTCTTCGCAGGTCTCGCCCGGCGCTCCTGGTGCTCGACCTGGTGCTGGTGGTGCTCGGCCGCCTGATGCTCGTTGCCCTCAGCCGAGGATTCGTGGCGCTCGGCCGAGAGTTCGTGGCGTTCGGCCGAGTGTTCGTGGGGCTCCGCCGAGTGGTGGTGGCGTTCGGCTGAGTGTTGGTGGCGTTCGGCCTAGTGGTGGTGGGGCTCGGCCTAGTGGTGGTGGGGCTCGGCCGAGTAGTGGTGGGGCTCAGACGAGTATTCGTGGCGTTCGGCCGAACGTTGGTGGGGCTCAAGCGAGTGTTGGTGGGGCTCGGCCGAGTGTTCGTGGCGTTCGGCCGGATGCTCGTGGCGCTCAACCGGATGCTCGTGGCGCTCAGCCCGGAGGTAGCCCGATCCAGCCACGGTAGGCGTCCACGTCGACGTTCCCGCCGCAGATCACGGTGACCACGTGCTTCCCGGCGAAGCGGGCCCGGTCCTCGAGCACGGCGGCGATGCCCAGGGCGGCCGAGGGTTCCACCACCAGTCCGGCCTGTTCCAGGAGCAGGCGCATCGCGGCGACGATCGACTCCTCGCTGACCAGCACGGCGTCGTCGGCCACGAGCAGCAGGTCGCTCAGCACGGCCGGGATCGGGAAGCGGCCGGCCACCCCGTCGGCGATGGTGTCCATCGTCTCGGTGTTCACCACCCGCCGGTTCCGCCAGGAGAGCGTCATCGCCGGTGCGCCCGCGGGCTGCACGCAGATCATCTCGACGTCGGGCGCCGAAGTCCGCAGGACGTGCCCGATCCCGGTCGCCATGGCCCCGCCGCCGAGCGCTATCAGGACGGTGTCGAACGCCGGGGCCGCCTCGACCAGTTCCAGTCCGACCGTGGCCGCGCCCTCGCAGGTCTCCAGGTCCAGGCTGTCCTCGACCAGGCGGATCCCGTCCCGCTGGGCGATCACCGCGGCTCGCTCCCGGGCCACCTCGAAGTCCCCGTCCACCAGTTCCAGCCGGGCGCCCAGGGCCCGGATCCGGTCCAGCTTGACCATCGGGGCCGTGCGGCTGGCCACCACGGTGATGTCGAGCCCGCGCTTACGGCCGGACCAGGCCAGGGCCTGACCGAGGTTGCCCGCGCTGGCGCAGACCGCGGCCGCGGAACCGCTGTCCGCCAGCCGGCTCGCAACCACCTCGGTGCCGCGGCCCTTGAAGCTGCGCACCGGGTTGGCGGTCTCCAGCTTGATCGTCACCGCGCAGCCGAGAAACGGCTCCAGGGCCTCACAGCGGTACAGCGGGGTGTCGAGGAAGACCGGGTCGATCAGGTGGCGGGCTTCCTGGATCCGGCCGGTGTCGAGCCGGGTCCGCTGCGCGCCGGGCACCTAGGACCGGTCCTGGAGCAGCACCCGCACCTGGTCCAGGAGCTGTTCGGCGGTGAGCTCGAACGGTTCCAGGCTGCGCTCGGCGCGGGCCAGCACCACCGCGCCCTCGCTGGCGGCGAGGAGGAGAGTGGCGAAACCGGCGGCGCTGTCCGGGCTCAGGCCGCCGTGTTCGAGCAGCTGGGTAAGCCGCGCTCGCCAGGACCGGAACACGGCGGCTGCATCGTCCAGAAGGCGCTTGGTGTCGGCCGCCACGGTAACCGCGACGACCGCGCAACCGGTGGTGCAGTCCGACCGGGACAGCAGCAGCCGCCAGCCGTGCAGGAAGCGCTCGGTGACCAGGTCGGCGGGGTCGCCGTCCCAGCGGTCCAGCCAGTCCATCGTCCTCTGCCCGGCCAGCGCCAGGGCTTCGGAGACCACCTGCTCCTTGCCGTCCGGGAAGGAGTGGTACATCGAACCGCGGGCGGCGTGCGCGGCCGAGAGAATCTCGTTCAGCGAGGTGGCCTGCAGACCGCGGCGGGCGAGCAGCCCGGCCGTGCCCTCGACGATCCGGACCCGGACGCTGACCTCGAGCTCCGCGCCGGCCCGCGAAGCCGCCGTTCCTGCCGCCATTGGTTCATCGAATCACAGGGGTTCGACGTTCTGGTGTTCCGCGCAAACCGGAGGTTCCCCCGGGAACCGGCTGATCGGCGTCCATAATCACCAACCCCTCAGGTGAGCCGACGGGCCTGCGCCCGCACCGCCGTCCCTTCGCAGAAGGTGACCCGCAACTCCGCGAAACCGCCCTCCAGAAACAGATCTGACAGTTTTGCGCCGGTCGCTCCGGCCGTGGCCAGGTCGGCGGTCGCGGTGCCCGGCAGTGAGGCCACGGCCAGGGCGATGCGCCGGGCGTCGGCGGGCAACGGCACGGTCCGGGTGTCGTCGAGAACCTGGGCCCAGGCGCCGCCGAGGCCGATGGTCAGCGCGGGCACCGGGCCCTCGCGGTGCGCGGTCATCGTCAGCAGTACCCCCGGCCGGGCCAGCGTCTCGATCAGAAGCGCTGCGTCGTTACGGTTCTGCTCTTCCAGTTCGGCCGCCTCGACCAGGATTTCGGCGACCTTCCGGCTTACCTTGTCGCCACTGACCAGGCTCGGCGAATCGGCTCCGCAGCCGTTTCCGGGGGCGGACAGGCGCAGCGTCACGGGGAAACCGATCTGCGCCGCAGCCAGGGCGACGGCGGTCGAGACAGCGTCGAGGTCCTTCCCGTCCGGCGGCACCGGGACCACCGCATGGCGCAGGACATCGATCCCGGCCTCGTTCAGCACCGCCTTGACACTGTGTTCGGCCAGCAGCCCCAAGGCCGGCGTTCCGGTCCGGGCCCCGGCCGCCGCAGCCGCGATCCGGTTCAGGCGGGCGGCTTCCGGAGCCGGTTGCCGAAGTTTGGCCATCGCCGTCATAGCGGCGGGCAGACCGGAGATCGCCCCGGCCGGTTCCTGCCCGGGCATCCCGGCGACGAGCAGCACGTCCACGTCCTTCCGGGCGCCGCCGAGCCGGGCTCCGTCCCGAGTTGCCAGCCACTCGGCCGAGTCCTCCGGGTGCAGGCCGGGTGGCTCGTCCTGGACGTAGAGCACCGCCCCGACGCCCGGATCGGCGGCCACCGCGGCGGTGATCCGGGCCATCGCGTCCGCATCGGCCCAGAGCTGGGTGGTGTGGTTCAGCGGGTTGGCCGGGATCGCGGTGCGGGGCAGCTGCCCGGCCAGGTCGTCCCGGGTGCTCTTGCTCAGGTCAGCCAGCTCG
Source organism: Kineosporia aurantiaca JCM 3230 (assembly GCA_000719025.1). Lineage (GTDB taxonomy): Bacteria > Actinomycetota > Actinomycetes > Actinomycetales > Kineosporiaceae > Kineosporia > Kineosporia aurantiaca. The sequence continues at coordinate 496,224 of JODP01000002.1, read as the reverse complement.
ACGCCCGCGTCGGCGGCCAGGTCGGCGGCGAGCGCGGCATCGCCCGCGGTCGAGGTGACGACGGCGACGGCCCGGTCGGTCCGCCGGCCGCGAGCCAGGGCCCGGGTGGTCTCGAGCAGCTGATGGACGTCCCGGCAGGCGATCGCTCCGGCCTCTTCGAGCAACGCGTCCAACACCCGGCCCGGGCCCTCGTCGGTGCCGTGCCGTCCGGTCCGGAGTACGGCCAGACGGATGTCGGACCCGGCCGCGGCGGCCAGGGCCGAGGCGAGCCGGGCGCCGTCCGGAATCTGCTCCAGATAGAGGGCGATCGCCCGCAGACCCTCGGTCCGGGCCAGATTCAGCAAGACGTCGGGGGTGTCGATCACCGCGGCGTTGCCCACCGAGATCACCGAGTGCAGGCCGGTGCCCTGCCGATGGGCCAAGGCGAGCAGGCCCGCGTTGCCGCTCTCGGTGATTAGGGCGATCCCGTCGTCCTGGGCGCCGGGGGTCAGGGCCACCGGGTCGGTCCAGAGCGGGGCGCGGCTGCGGAAACTGACCAGCCCGCTGGTGTTCGGGCCGAGCACCGGGAGCTCGTGCCGCCCGGCCGCCGCGACCAGCCGCTGCTGCGCGGCGTGATCCCCGCTCTCGGCGAAACCGGTGGCGAACACCACCGCCCCGCCACAGCCCAACCGCCCGGCCTCGGACAGGTAGTCCGGCACGGTGACGGCGGTGGTCGCGATCACCACCGCGTCGGCCGGGGCGCCCACCAACTCCAGCGCCGCGGCCAGATCGGGTGCGCAGGGCACGCCGAGGATGTCCGAGCGACGGGGATGGACGCCCGCCAGCCCGCCGGCGAACCCGGCCCGCTGCAGATTGAGCAGGGTCTGGGCGGCGTACGAGCCGGGACGGTCGGTGGCGCCGACCACGACCACCGAGCGCGGGGCGAGGAGTCTGCCCAGATCGGGGGACCTCGCGACAATGCCCAGAGCGTCGACCCGGCCGGGTCCACCCTGGGCATCGTCCCTAGTTACCACGCAGGCAAGTATTCGCGGTCCCGACCCGTTTCGGGGCGCTTTCGCCAGGCTTTATCCCCGATCCAGCACCAGCTCGGGCGACTCGGGGGCGAGCACCCGGGCCTCCTGACGCCGGGCCGCCAGCTCCGCGGCCACGGCCAGCAGGGCCAGGCCGATCACCACGATGCCGAACACCGTCAGGGTCGGGCGCAGTCCCCACTGCGGCACGGCCAGGCCGGCCAGCACCGCGGACCCGCCGAACGCGCCGTAACTGGGCACGAACACCGCGGCCATCAGCTCGGCCCGCTCGTGCGGCCGGGCCAGCTGGGCCACCGAACCGAGCGCCCCGACGAAGCCCGCCCCGAAGCCGAGGCCGGTGATCACCAGGCCGACGAAGAACACAGTGATCGACTCGGCCCCGACCGCGATCAGGACCACGGCCATGCCGACAGCCAGCACCAGCGAGGCGTAGAGCATGGTGGACCGGGCCGGACGACCGCGGACCGTGAACGCCGCGAGCGAACCCGATCCGGCCATCGCCGTGACCACGATGCCGCCGATCACGTGGTTGTTCACGCCGAACACGACGACCGCCAGGGACCCACCCAGGGAGAGCACCAGACCACCGATCGACCAGGTGGCGATCAGCACCGGCACGGCGTTGCGGAAGGCCCGGCGGGCGGCTGCGGGCACCTTCGCGGTGGGTCGCAGACTGGCCAGCACGCCCGGGCGACGCTCCGACTGGCCGGGCAGGATCACGGCGCAGGCAATCAGGAGCACGGCCAGCAGGATCGAAAGGACGTCGTACACCAGAGTTGTGGGGTGCGGGGCGAACTGGACGAGCAGACCGGAGAGCAGCGCCCCGGCGGCCAGGCCGAGCGTGGGGGAGGCGACGTTAAGGCCGGCGGCCAGCGAGGGCCGCTCCGGCGGGGCCAGGTCCGAGATGGCGGCGCTCATCGCGCCCAGCCCGATCCCGGTGGCCAGGCCCTGAAGACCGCGGCCGATGATCAGCACCGTGACGTCGTTCGCGATCAGGAAGACGCCCAGCGAGGCGATCTCCACCACGATCGCCGCAACGATGATCGGACGCCGCCCGACGAAGTCGGACAGACCCCCGACGACGAGCAGGGTCACCAGCAGCACGGCCGCGTAGGCCGCGAACACGACGGTCAGCATCAGCGCACTGAAGTGCCACTCCTGCTGGTAGACGACGTACAGCGGGGACGGCGCACTGGCCGCCGCGAGGAACACCACCGCGGTCAGGGCGACCAGCCAGAAACCGGCTGCCCGGCGGGTCTGCGACATCATTCCGGCCTCCAAGACCGTTCGACACAACAGTTCGACTAGAGTTGAACTGTTGTGAGAGTAGGCCCTGGTTCCAGAAAAGTCGAACTATGGACGCGAACGAGTTAGGCTGAGTACATGAGCGGGTACGTCTTTCCGGACACGGCGGAGCTCACCCTGCCCGCCGTGCTCTTCGCCCTCAGCGACCCGGTCCGTCTGGAGATCGTTCGGCAGCTGGCCATCTGGCAAGAGGGTGAACTACCCCTCGTCTGCGCCTCCGTCGGGCCAGAGATGCCCAAGTCCACCCGATCGCACCATCTGAAGGTGCTGCGCGAGGCCGGGGTCTCGTACTCCATGGCAGTTGGGCGGGAGCGTCAGCTGTACTTGCGCAAGGAGGACCTGGACTCGCGCTGGCCCGGGCTGCTCGACGCGGTGCTGGCCGACGTGACCTCGTCCGTTCGCGCCTGAGGTAGGTGGGCCCGGGTCCTGTTTGGCCGGGCTGCGTGCTGGCTAAGCGGCGTGCCTGGACGCGGGGTGCTGGCCTGCCGTTTTGCGTGGGCTGAGGCTGGTGAATTGGGACTTGGTTCCGGGTGAGGTGGGACTGGTCCCGGGTGAGGTGGGGCCCACCCCGCGCCCGAGCCGCCCTATCCCTTCTTCTTCCCGACCTTCTTAACCACAGCCTTCTTAGCCGGGGCCTTCGGGTGCAGAGGCTTGGCGCTGACCACCGCAGCCGCCCCACCCCCGCGCCGGGTCGGCTCGGCCGCGGCGATCAGGCGGTTGCCGGGCAGGAACTGGATGCCGGTGGCGGCGCCGATCTCGGGGGTGGGCTTGAGCTTGTGGCCGAGGGCGGTGAGCGCGGTGCCGAGGGCGGTGTCGGTGATGCCGGGCTCCGCGTCGTCGGTGGCGCCGTTGCGGGAGGACAGGCGGGGGGCGGCGATGGCGTCGACCAGGGAGAGGTGGCGGTCGAGGTCACCGACGGCGACCTGGAGCACGGTGGTGATGATGGTGGCGCCGCCGGGGGAGCCGAGGGCGAGGTAGGGCTTGCCGTGCTTGAGGATGATGGTCGGCGACATCGAGGAGCGGGGGCGCTTCAGTGAGCCGGGCATGTTGGGGTCGGGCACGCCGCTGGTCAGCGGGACGAAGTCGAAGTCGGTTAGCTCGTTGTTGAGCAGGAAGCCGTAGCCGGGCACGGTGATGCCGGAGCCGCCGGTCTGCTCGATGGTCAGGGTGTAGGACGCGACGTTGCCCCACTTGTCGGCGACCGTGATGTGGGTGGTGCCGTGGTCGTACTTCGGGACTTCCTGGGTGACGAAGGGCAGGCTGCAGTCGCCGTACAGGCCGTCCGGCCGGCCGAACGGGATCGGGCGCTCGGCGGCCTTTTCCGGGTCGAACAGCTGGCAGGCCCGCTCGTCGGCGAACTTCTGGGAGAGCAGCTGGGTGGTGGGGGTGCCGCCGAAGTCGCCGACCCAGCGGTTGCGGTCGGCGAAGGCGGTGGCGCTGGCCTCGGCCAGGCGGTGCAGGTACTGCACGTCGGAGAGCTTGTTCAGCGGCTTGCCGGGGTAGGCCTCGAGCAGGTTCAGCGCCTCGGAGACCGCGATGCCCCCGGAGGACGGGGTCGGCATGCCGTTGACCGTGAGCCCCTCATAGATGCTGACCGTGGGCTTCTTCACCGGGGCGGTGTAGGCGGCCAGGTCGTGCTGACTGATCAGGCCCTTGTAGACGGTGGAGCCGTCGCCGGTCTGCGGGTTGCGGGCGGCCTTGACCAGGGCCTGGCCGAGTTCGCCGGAGTAGAGCGCCTTCACGCCCTGGCTGCGCAGGATGCCGTAGGACTTGGCCAGGTCGGGGTTGGTGAAGACCGAGCCGACCGCGGGGGCCTGGCCGTTGCGCAGGAACAGCGCGGCGGTGGCCGGGAACTTGGCGAACCGCGCGGCGTTGGCGGCGGTCTGCTCGTTGAACGTCTTGTCCACCACGAAGCCCTGCTCGGCCAGCCGCTGGGCCGGGGCCAGCAGCTGGTTCAGGTTCCAGGTGCCGAAGCGGTTCGCCGCCGTGTTCCACAGCGCGGGGGTGCCGGGGACGCCGACCGAGAGGCCGGAGTTGACCACCGTGGTGAAGTCGAGCGCGGTGCCGTCGTCTTTCTGGAAGGTGTTCGGGGCGAACGCCTTCGGGGCCGTTTCGCGGCCGTCGACCGTGCTGACCTTGTGCTTCTTCGCGTCGTAGTAGACCAGGAAGCCGCCCCCGCCGATGCCCGAGGAGTACGGCTCGGTGACGCCGAGGGCGGCCGCCGTGGCGATCGCCGCATCGGCCGCGTTGCCGCCCTTGCGCAGCACCTCGAGCCCGACCTGGGTGGCGTACGGGTCGACGGTGGCGACCGCGCCGCCGTAGCCGACCGCCTCGGCCTTCTTCGGCGGCTCGGGCGCGGTCGGAGCCGCGGGGGTCGTCGTCGTGCTGGTGGTGGAAGGGGTGACCGCGGAACCGTCGGGCGCAGTGGTGCCGGAGACCGTGCTCTCCGGAGTGGTGATGCCGGTGACCGTGCCCTCGGCGGTGACCGTTGGGCTCACGGAGGCCGTTACGTCAGCCGACGGGCTGCTCGAGGAGGTGGGGGTGGTCTCCGCGGTGGCCGAGCCGGCGGTGGCCGCGAGGGGCGCGCAGACCGCCAGGGCGCCGAGAACTGCCAGGCCACGGGCGCGGCCCCGACGGGGACCGTCGGGGGTGGTCAGGCGGGACCGGCGAGACATCGACTCTCCTTGGGGCAGTGCGGTGCGGAGCACGGAATGAGGCATGTTATCCGGATTAATCGATACTTCGGAGAGGGCTGTGGAGAACTCCTCCCGCACCTTCACGACCCGGTAACCCAGAACAGCGCCGGCCCCCTCTGGACCGGCGCTGTCGAGCGTCCTCAATCGAAATCGAATCCTTACACCGGAACGGCTTCGGCCAGTTCCTCCGCGTCCGGCACCTGCTGCCGGGCGACCAGCGCGGCGAACACCACCACGGCGGCGAACACCGCCGCCACCACGATGCCCCGGTGGTACGCGTCGACCAGGGCGGTCTGGGCGCTGGCGCCGTCGGCCAGGCGGCTGTTGGCCAGCGAGGTGGAGAGCGTGTTCACGATCGCCAGGCCGAGCACGCCGCCGACCTGGTATCCGGCCGTGACCAGGCCGGAGGCGCTGCCCGCGTCGTCGTGGGAGACCTCCGAGACAGCCGCGATCTGGCCGGGCACGGCGATCCACATGATGCCGAAGCCGAACAGCAGGAAGCCCGGCAGCAGCCCGGCCGCGTAGGAGTCGTTCGCGCCGGTGCTGGTGAGCAGCAGCAGCCCGGCGACGCTCAGCACCGCGCCGACCAGCTGCACCGGACGGGTACCGATCCGGGTGACGACCCCGGAAGCGACTCCGGCGCCGGCGATCGCGGCGAAGCCCATCGGCAGGAACTGCAGTCCGGTGTCGATCGCCGACTCACCGCGGACCTGCTGCAGGAAGATCGCGGACAGGAAGAACATCGAGGTGAAGGCTGCTCCGTTGAGCGCCAGGGCCACCGTGGAGCCGCTCAGCGAGCGGGACCGGAACATCCGCAGCGGCACCAGCGGGTCGGCCGAGCGTGACTCGGCCCAGACGAACGCGGCCAGCAGCACGGCCGCCCCGATCAGCGAACCGACCACCTCGGGGTCGCTCCAGCCGAGCGGTTCGGCCCGGATCACGCCGAAGATCAGGGCCAGGACGCCGCCGGTGGCCAGCACCGCGCCGATCGCGTCGAAGGTGCGGGCCCGTGCTTCGGGGCTGGTCGGCGAGACCTTGCTCTCGTGCAGGATCAGCGGAGCCGCGGCGACGACCAGCACGGTGATCGGGACGTTGACGAAGAACACCCAGCGCCAGCCGGCGCCGTCGACCAGGAACCCGCCCGCGACCACGCCGAGGGTGCCACCCAGACCGGCCAGCCCACCCCAGATGCCGAGGGCGATGTTGCGGTCGCGGCCGGGCGGGAAGGTGACGGTGAGCAGGGAGAGTGCGGCGGGGGAGAGCATCGCGCCGCCCAGGCCCTGGATGGCCCGGAAGGTGATCAGCATGCCTTCGGACTGGGCCAGGCCGCCGGCCAGGGAGGCCAGGCCGAACAGGGCCAGTCCGGCCATGAACAGCCGGCGTCGTCCGAGCAGGTCGGCCGCGCGGCCGCCGAGCAGCAGGAAGCCGCCGAAGACCAGGGTGTAGGCGCTGACCACCCATTGCAGGTTGTCGGTGCTGAACCCGAGGTCCTTCTGCAGGTCGGGCAGGGCGACGTTCACGATGGTGACGTCGAGGACGACCATGAACTGGGCCAGGGCCAGCACGGTCAGGATTGACCAGGGACTACGCCTCATGGCGGCAGACCTTTCGAAGACGGCTGTACTAAGTACATGTACGTCATACATGTACCGCGTACAGGTGAGCCCTGGCAAGCTCTGGCCGGTTAAAACTGTACGAGGTACAGTTCAGGGGTGGCTGGTAAGCGGACTGTGGTGAAAGAGCGGCTGAGCCGGGAGGCGATCGTCTCCTCGGCGCTGGCGCTGGCCGACTCCGAGGGGCTGGAGGCGGTCACGATCCGCCGGCTGGCCACCGATCACGGGGTCACCCCGATGGCCCTGTACTGGCACTTCAAGGACAAGGACCTGCTGCTCGACGGGGTGGTCGAGCGGATGCTGGGGGAGATCACGCTGCCCTCCTACCCCGAGGGCGCGACCCCGGCCTGGGACGAGCGGATGCGCGACGTGCTCGTCGCCATGCTGCAGGTCTTCCAGCGGCATCCCGAGGTGGCGAACCTGGTGCACGACCGGTTCCTGGGCTGCGAGGCCGGGCTCGACCTGGCCGAGTTCTTCTTCACCGCGCTGCGCGACGGCGGGTTCGACGAGGAGCGCCGGGCCGAGATAGGCATCCAGGCGCTGCACAACGTGGTCGTACTGGTGACGATGGAGCCGGGGGAGCGCGGGCTGAAGGAGTCCCAGGAGGAGATCTCCCGGCGGATCCGGGAGAAGAAGGTCGCCCTGGAGAACCTCTCGCCCGAGCGCTACCCCAACGTGATTCTTTGCGCGGGGACGCTGGTCAGCAAGCCGGTGGAGGACAGTTACCTGAGCCTCGGCCTCGAGGTGATGGTCGAGGGTATCCGCGCCGTGCAGGCGAAGCTGGTCAGCTAGGGCGCTCCAGGGTGTACCAGCGCTCGGCCTCGCGGAAACCCATCGAGGCGTAGAGCGGCTGACCCATCGCGCTGCTCTGCAGCGAGGCCACCTGGGCGCCCTCGGCCAGGCCGTCCACCAGCACGGCCTCGGTCAGCGCCCGGCCGATGCCCTGGCCGCGCACGTCCGGCACGACGGCGATGTTGAACACCGTGAGGGCTCCGTCCTTCAGGGTGCCCAGCGCGGTGCCGACCGGGCCCTCGGGAGTGCGGGCCAGGTAGCCGCGGAAGCCCGGGCGGTCGAGCACCGGCCCGCCCATGGCGGTACCGAAAAGGTCGGCCGGAGCGCCGAAACCGGAGGCCAGCACCTCGGTGTAGAGCTCCCAGCGGTCGGCCCCGACCGGCTCGATCACCAAGCCGGACGGCGTGTCCCGGCGCAGCTCGAGCCCGGCCGCGGCGCAGACCATGAAGAGCGGCCGGCTGACCTCGGTGAGCCCGTGCTCCTTGGCCACGGCCAGGATCTCGGCGCTCGGCTCGAACCGGAACTCCATCCCCCAGGGCACGCCCCGGGCGGCGATCGCGTCGGCCGCGGCGGCCACGTCGGCCGGGTCCGGGTCCGGCGCGTTCACCATGACCAGGTTCAGCGACGAGGTGCGGGCGCCGCTGACCACCACGGTCGCCCCGCCGTAGCGGGCCGTGGCGCCGGCCGGGGTGTGCTCGGCCAGCTCGTTCAGGGCCCAGGCGAAGCCGGTTACGGCCGTTTCGACCAGATTCACACCGCCGAGGATAGCGCCAGAACGCCCGGCAGAGGAGCGTGATGGACGACCGTGAGGCCGGTGACCGCACGGGTCAGGACGACGTAGAGCCGGCGCAGCCCGGTGCGCTCGTCCGGCTCCTCGACCGCGATCTGCTCCGGTTCCAGCACGATGACCCAGTCGTACTCCAGACCCTTGGCGGTGGTCGCCGGCACCACACTCACCCGCAGGGTCAGCGGATCGACGTCGGTGGCCCGCAGCGCGTCCAGTTCGGCCCCGTGCGGCCCGAGCACCGAGTGCTCGATCCCGGCCTCCCGCAGCTTCGCGGCCGCGGTCGGGACCAGCGAGTCCGGCACGATCAGGCCGATCGAGCCGAGTTCGGAAAGATCCTGCCGGACCGCCGCTTCGACGTCCGACCAGCGCCCGTCGGCCGTGTCGCTGGCGACGATGCGCAGGCTGCCGGGTGAATCACGGACGGACGTCGGGGCGTTCAGTCCCGGGGCGATCAGGGGCAGAAGCCGCGCCGCGTAGCGGATCACGGCGTCCGGCACGCGGAAGCCGCGGTCCAGTTCGTCGACCACCGCCCCGGTCTGGCCCAGGTGCTCCAGCGTCACCTCCCAGGAGGGCGTGGCCCAGGGCGTGGTGCCCTGGGCGATGTCCCCGAGCACCGTCATCGAGCCGGTCGAGCAGCGCCGGCCGACCGCCCGCAGCTGCATCGGCGACAGGTCCTGGGCCTCGTCCAGCACCACGTGGCCCATGCTGACCGACCGGCGGGTGAGATCGGTGAGCTCGTCCAGCAGCACCGCGTCGGGTGCGCTCCACCGGGCCGAACCGGCCGTGCGCGAGGGCTTCTCCCAGAGCAGCAGCTTCTGCTCCGCCTCGGTCAGGATCCCCTCCGCGTGCTCGGCCAGCACCGCCGGGTCCGAGAGCAGGCTGTGCAGAAGCTTCTTCGGGTCCACCGTCGGCCAGACCGAGTCCGCGTACTTCTTCACCTCACGACTGCGGGCCACCGCGTCCTGGACCCGGTCGTCCGGCGAGTCCCCGGCCGCCTCCATCATCAGCAACACGGCGTGCGCGATCCGCTGCGGCAGCATGTCCTTCGCCGCCGCGTAGCGCACGCCCCGGTTCTTCAGCTCCTCGACGATCTCGGCGAGCTGGTAGGAGGGAACCCGCCACTTGTGGGCGCCGCGCGGAAGCACCATCGCCTCGGTCGGTTTCGTCACTCCGGACCAGACCGCCCGGCGCAGCACCTCGGCCATCCGGGCGTCCCCCTTCAGGCCGGCCACCGCCGGGAGGTCCGAACCCTTGACCGTGAGCAGGGTCTCGGCCCCACCGGGCGAGGTGATCACCATCTGCTCGACCGTGGTGTGCCGGACCTGGGCCTCGCCCAGGCTCGGCAGCACCGCGTTCACGTGCTCCAGGAACGACTCGTTGGGCCCGACCACCAGGACCCCGGACCGGGCCAGGCGCTCGCGGAAGGCGTAGAGCAGCCAGGCCGCCCGGTGCAGGCCGACGGCGGTCTTCCCGGTGCCCGGCGCCCCCTGGATGCAGACCGAGGTGTCCAGGTCGGCCCGCACGATCACGTCCTGCTCGGGCTGGATCGTGGCCACGATGTCGCGCATCGGCCCGGCCCGGGGGCGTTCGATCTCGTGGGCCAGGATCTGGCTCTTGGCCTCGACCTCGGTGGCCTCGGTGAGCAGTTCGTCCTCATAGGCGGTGATCTGGCCGGTCTCGATGCCGAACCGCCGGCGCTTGAGCACGCCCATCCGGTCGTTCCGGCTGGCCTGGTAGAAGGCCTTGGAGACCTCGGCCCGCCAGTCGATCACCACCGGATCGCCCTTGGGGTCGGCCACGTGCCGCCGCCCGATGTACCAGCGGTTGCCGTCGTCGTGGTCGGTGCGGCCGAAGAACAGGGTGGTTCCCGGATCGTCGATCAGGGCCTGTGCGCGGTGGTACAGAGCGGCGCTCAGGTACTGCGCCGAGACCTCGTTGCCGCCCTGCACGTCCAGCGAAAGTACCTGCTGGCGCATCGTTTCCAGATCGGCACGGGCTCGGGCCAGGTACTGTTGCTCCGAACCGAGGACGTCATCAATCGAAGCAGACACGAGGGGGCACCTTACTCTTCGCCCCTGGGTGCGTCGAATGAATTAGCGGCGTGCTGAGTTCTTCGTCCTCCGAGTGGCCACCGCGGCGGCCGGATCGTCCGGCCAGGGGTGCTTGGGGTAGCGGCCTCGCATCTCGCCCCGCACCGACGGATAGGCGTTCTGCCAGAACGACTCCAGATCGCCGGTCACCGCCAGCGGCCGCCCGGCCGGCGAGAGCAGATGAAGCACCACCGGCACCCGGCCGCCGGCGATCCGGGGGGCGCCGGCCCAGCCGAACACCTCCTGCAGCTTCACGGCCAGGAACGGGTTGTCCCCTTCGGCGGAGTAGGTGACCGCGATGTTCGAACCGCTGGGCACCGCGATCCGCTCCGGCGCCAGCTCGTCCAACCGTGCCATCTGCCGGTGTCCGGCGAGCTGGCGGAGGGCCTGGGCGAGGTCGATCCGCTGCAGGTCGGAGCGTCTGCGCGCGGTCGCCAGCCACTCCTCGGCCCGCTCCAGCAACGCGGCGTCCGAGACATCCGGCCATTCGTCCCCGAGGGCCTGGTGCAGAAAACCGAGCCGGGCTCTCAGACTCTGCGCAGCGGAACTCCAGCGCAACAGCCCGAGTCCTTCCTTACGCAGCCCTTCCTGCAGCGCCGCGTGCACCAGATGCTGCGGCGGGTTCGGCAAAGGGCGCTCAGTAAGGACGATGGCCCCGAGTTGGTCGCGCTGGCGAGCCACTACATCTCCGTTGGCCCAGACCACCTCGTCCACCGTGTGCAGCAGGTCCTCGCCGGCCTCGAGCGCGGTGGCCTCGTCGATCGCCGCGGCCATCCGGATCCGGGCGGACTGGGCCCCGGCCTGCCGCTGGGCCACGGCGACGGCGAGCCAGCCGATCCCGGTGAGGCCGGAACCGGGGGAGAGTTCGGCCCCGGTGCCGCCGGACATCAGGTAACCGCCGGTGCGGCGCAGGCGGGCGAGGCATTCGGGAAAGGCCAGGCCGGTGACCAGCCCGGCGGCCAGGTCGTCGGTGATGCCCGGCCTGTCCTGGGCGGTCTGGGCCGGTGGTCCCTTCCGGGGAGAAAGTCCATGATCACGATAGGAGGGGGCGTGCTCGCCGCCCGGAACGGCGGACCGCAGACGGCGTACTTCATCACGCCACCGCCCGGCCAGCGGATCCGAACCACCCGCATTGCGCAGCCGACGTACCGCGGAAGCGAGGTCGTCCGTCCCGCCGCCCAGCGAATCGTCCGCCAGCAACGCCACGATCTCCGCCGCCCGCCGCGCCCCCACCAGGTCAGCGCCGTCGAGCAACGCCCGCGCCAGCCGCGGATGCACCCCCGCCGCAGTGAGCCGCTTACCCCTGGAAGTCACCCGGCCCTCGTCATTGACCGCCCCGAGAGCGCGCAGCGTCTGCTGAGCAACGGTCAATGCGGCCGCTGGAGGCTGAGAAGGGAGGGGTAGGGCCGCAGGATCGGGGGAGCCCCAGACCGCGAGTGCGAGGGCGAATCCGGTGAGGTCAGCGACCGCCACCTCCGGCTCCGGATGCGCCGCCAAACGTTCATGATCGGCCTGGGACCAGCAGCGATAAGCCCGCCCCGGAGCTTCTCGCCCGGCCCGCCCGGCCCGCTGATGAGCCGAGGAACGAGAAACCCGGACCGTGGCCAGACCGCTCAGACCCCGGGACAGATCGGTACGGGGTACGCGGGCCAACCCGGCATCCACCACGATCCTGACCCCGGGCACAGTGAGGCTGCTCTCGGCCACCGACGTCGTCAGCACCACCCGCCTCGCAGCCCCGGCCGAACGAGGGGAAAGAACAGCATCCTGTTCCCGCCCGCTCAATCGCCCGTGTAGCCGCTGAACCTCGACCCCGCTCAATCTCCGCGCAACGCCGTCGATCTCGCCGGCACCAGGTAGAAAGACCAGCACGTCTCCGGAGGCCTCGTTCAGCGCGCGGCGGATCACCGAAGCCACGTGGTCGAGCAAACGAGGATCAACGCGGAGCCCATGCGGCGGGTCGACCGGCCCGGTCGGCGGACACCAGACCGGCTCTACCCCGAACAGCGGCGCATCCGCCCCGATCACCGGCGCCGGAGCATCGTCACTACCCAAAAGCGCTGACAAACGCTCACTGTCAGCCGTAGCCGAGGCCGCCAGCAACACCAGGTCGGGCCGCAGCGCCGCCCGCGTTTCCGCAGCGAAAGCCAGCGCCAGGTCAGTGTCCAGGTGACGCTCGTGGCACTCGTCCAGCAGGATCACCGCGGTGTCCGGCAGCTCCGCGTCCTGCAGCAGCCGACGCACCAGCAGACCCGTGGTGACGACTTCTACCCGCGTGCGCGAACTGACCCGACGGTCGCCGCGCACGGAGTACCCAACCAGACCACCGACGTCCTCGCCCAACAGCGAAGCCATCCGCCGGGCCGCCGCGCGAGCGGCAACCCGGCGCGGTTCGGCCACCACCACGCGTCCATTGCTGATATCCGCGAGAGCCAGGGGCACCAACGTCGTCTTGCCCGTACCCGGAGGCGAGACGAGCACTCCGGCGCCACGTTCGTCCAAACGTGAGAGCAGTTCCGGAACGGTGGAGCTGATCGGCAGCGGGGTCTCCAGCGCGGCCTCGGCCGTGGCCAGCAGACTCAACGGATCAGCACCTGGTCCAGGTCGGGGGCCGGGTCCGCCTGGTTGAAGAACCGGATCACGTTGGCCCCCTTGGCCAGCGTCACCTTCAGGGTCACCCGGGCCGGGGTGTCCCAGCTGCCCGCCCCCTTGACGCTGAGCGTGTGCACCGGGTCGGAGTTCACGCTGACGTCCAGCTCGCGCGGGTCGTCGTCGCAGGCGCAGGTGTAGATGACCGTCATCGTGCGCTTACCCGGCACCTTCACGTCCTTCAGGCGGACGATCACGTAGTGCCCCTGTCCGAGGTACTGCACGCGCTTCCCGGAGGCACAGGTCGGGCACTCCGTCACCGCAATGCCCGAGCTCTCCCAGGTCTTCGCCCACGGGTTGATCGTCATTGCCTTAAACGTCGGTTTCGGTTTCGGCTTCTGGGTAGTCGCGGTGGGCGAAGGGGTCGTCTGGGTCGGGGTAGGGGTAGGTGTAGGGACGCTGGTGGTCGGGTCAGCCGTCGTGGGCGCCGGAAGTGTGGTCGCTGGGGCGGTGGTGGTCGCGGGGGTAGTAACAGTGGACGATGCGAGCGTCTCGTTCGCTTCTGTAGGAGCCTTCTTCGGCAGCACCGCAGGAACGGCGAACGAGGTGGCGGCCACGACCAGCGAGAGCACACCGATCCCGAACCAGGGGGCGGACGCGGAACGCGAGCGGGAGGGCATCAGCGCCAGCCGTGCCAGCGGGCCAGCGCCTCGGTCCGGCTGGTCACGTCGAGCTTGGCGAACACGTTGCTCAGATGATTCTTCACGGTCTTCTCGGACAGCCCGAGCTGCTGGGCGATCGCCGAGTTCGACAGCCCGTCCCCGACCAGCTCGACCACCTCGATCTCGCGTTCACTGAGCCCGAACCCGCGCCGGGTGCGCCGCAGGTTCCCGTGCCGCGCCCCGGCCGCCCGCTCGCGGGCGTAGGCGTCCCGGACCGCGGTGGTGGCGACCGAGGCCGCCGCCGGGATCAGCCAGCCCTGCCCCGAGGCCACCGCCCGCACCGCGGTGACCAGGTCGGCCGGGTCGAACTTGCCGTAGACCAGGTAGCCGCGGGCCCCGCCCTGCAGCATCGGGGCAATGATGTCCTGGCTGTCGTTGCTGGTCAGCACGAGCACGTTGCTGTGCTCGGAGACGTCCTCGATCACCGAAAGCCCGTCCGCGATCGGCATCTGGTAGTCCAGGATCGTCACCCGCGGCCGCAGCCGCCGCGCCTCGGCCAGCCCGGCCGCCCCGTTCCCGGCCTCGGCCACCACGCTGATCTGCGGGTCGGACTCCAGCAGCGGGCGCAGCGTGGCCCGGATCGTGGCGTTGTCGTCGACCAGGAGCACCGTGATCCGGCCGGCCTGCTCGGTCGCCGGCAGCGAACCGGTGTTCAGCCACTCGACGCTGTCCATGCCTCTACCTCAAACTCAGAGAACCGGTACCCGGACCCGGATCAGGGTGCCGGACCCGGGTTCGGACTCGACGGTCAGCGTCCCACCGATCGTCCGGGCCCGTTCCATCATGCCGACGATACCCGCGTGGCCGCGGTGCTGGAGCTGCTGTAACGCGGTGAGGTCCCCGCCCAGCGGAGCGTCGAAACCGCGCCCGTTGTCCCGCACCGTCATCACCAGCCCGCGCCCCCGCTCAGTGACCACCACGCCGACCCGGGTGGCCGCCGCATGCCGGTTCACATTGACCAGGGCCTCGCCGGCGATCCGGGTCAGCTCGTAACGCACCGCGACCGGCGGCTCGACCGGGGCCACGGTGGCGGTGGCACTGATCCCGGTCTCGGCCGACCACAGAGCGCAAACCCGCTGCAGGGTGGTCGCGAAGTCCTCCTCGGGCGCGTCCAGCCGCATCCCCTCGATCAGCTGCCGGGCCTCTTGGGAGGCGGCCGTCGCGCCCTGCGAGATGACATCGGCGAGCTGCTCGGCCAGGGCGGGCTGGCGGCGCAGCGACCCGGGCAGGGCGACCGCCGCCAGCGACATCGCCCGCAGCGTCTTGGCCACCGAGTCGTGCAGTTCCCGGGCCAGGCGGGCCCGTTCGGCGGCGGCCGCGGAGCGCTGGGCATCGGTGATCAGGTCGACCGTCTGGCTCATCTGCCGGATCAGCACCCGCCGGGCCAGCACCGTGCCGATCCCGGCCAGCACTCCGGCGGGCGGCGCGGCCAGCAGGAACCCGGCCAGCGAGGCCGGAACCTCCTCGGTGTTGAGCAGCACCGCGCAGACCACCAGTCCTTGCGCGGTCTGGGCGGCCCACAACGGGATCGCGGCGAAGCCGAGCGCAGCCCCGCACAGCGCGGCCGCCCCCGCAGCGAAGACGAAGTACGTCATGCCGCCCTTACTCAGCCCCAGCACGATCAGGACCAGGACGGCGTCGGCGGTGAGGAGAGGCACGGGCGAGCGGACCAGGGTGGGCCAGCGGGGTAGGGCGGCGACCCCGGCGGCGGTACTCAGCAGCAGCACGACGATCAGCAGGGCCGACCAGACGCCGTCCGGCTGGACCAGCATGCTCACCACGGCGGCGGTCAGGCAGACGGCGGCGCGGGTGAGCAGCACCGTACGACTCAGCGCCACGGCCACGATCTGCCGCACCCGCTGCTGCGAAAGCCCGTCCACCAAGTCCTTCTCGTCAGGTTCTGGTCAGGTCCCGTCCCGTCCGCCGTGAAGGTACCAAGTCACGCGGTGGCCCTGATGACAAGACCTAGGTCTTTGGGCCTACAGAGAATTCACAGGATGGCGATTGGCTCTCGTTCCGTAGGCAACCCTGACTGTCCTGACCTAAGGAGCGAACCGTGTCGCGACGACGTCCCCGGCTGTTCCGCCCAGCCATCGCGCTGGCGACGGCCTCGGTGCTCGGGGTGACCGCAGCGGTTGCCCTCGGCGTGCTGCCGGGCAACTCCGCCCCGCTGTCCTCGCTGAACAAGGGCCACCACGGAAAGACCGTCCTGGAGATCGACGACGTCAAGCCGGTGGCCGGTTCCGCCGGTGACGCCGAGCTGAAGATGACTTCCGCGCAGGCCGCGAAGTACGCCGCCACGCTGGGTAAAACAGTTGCTACCAAGAAGAAGCGGCACGGCCACAAGCCGACGCCGACCCCTAGCACGACGTCTCCTACGGCGAGCCCCACCACGGCGGCCCCCACTACGGCGCCGACCACGGACCCGACGACGGCCCCCGCAGCGAGCAGCTCGCCTACGGACACCAGCATGCCGGGGATGACGATGACCCCGGGCGCGACCATGACCATGCCTGCGGGTAGCTGGATCCCGGTCGACCAGGCGGCCTGGCAGAAGCAGCTGGACGAGTTCAACGCGCTTACCCCGCGTACACCGCCGGCTACCGCGAAGAAGAACCCTGAGTTCAACGCGACCTGCACCTACAGCCACTCGGGCAAGAACGACCCGATCGTGTTCCCCGGGCAGACCGGCGCCTCGCACATGCACTCGTTCTTCGGTAACTCCAGCACCGACGCCGACAGCACGCTGGCCAGCCTGATGGGCAACCCGACGACGACCTGTGAGCCGGGCGACGACCTCTCGGCCTACTGGATGCCGGAGATGACCGACAACGCCACCGGCAAGCCGGTCTACCCCAAGGAACTGATCGTCTACTACGGCTCGCTGCTGGACGACAAGACCAAGACCGTTCCGATGCCGAACGGCATGCACATGCTGATCGGTAACGCCAAGCTCCAGCAGGCCACCCCGGCCGGCTCGCCGAACGCGTTCTGGTGCGCCGGTGGCCCGGTGGACGGGGTCAGCCGGACCGACGACGGCAACGAGCCGGTCTGCCAGGACGGCGCGACCCTGCACTTCCTGGAGCGCTTCCCGGACTGCTGGGACGGCAAGAACCTGGACAGCCCGGACCACAAGTCGCACGTCAGCTACGGCGCCGGGGGCACCTGCCCGGCCGCCTTCCCGGTCCGGATCCCGGCGGTCACCTTCGTGGTCAACTACGGCGTGACCAACACCAAGGCCGGGTTCACCCTGGCCAGCGGGATGGCGTCGTCGATGCACTTCGACGCGTCCTTCGCCTGGGACACCAAGACCATGGCCGATCTGGTCAAGAGCTGCGTCGACCAGTTGGTCACGTGCAACAAGGAAAAGCAGTTCTGAGCTGACCCCTGAGCAACCGGGTGGGCCGGTACGCGGCGTCAGGGCCGCGGCCGTCCCACCCGGTTCAGTACGTTTGGCGGTCGTGACCCAGCTCGAGATCTGCCTAGAGGACGTGGCCGGCGCGGTAATCGCGGAGGAGGCCGGGGCCGACCGGGTGGAGCTCTGCTCCGCGCTCTCCGAGGGTGGCGTTACCCCGAGCGTCGGTGCCGTCCGGCGGGTGCTGGCGAGTACCTCGCGGATCGGCGTACAGGTGCTGATCCGCCCGCGGGGCGGCGATTTCGTCTTCAGTCCCGAAGAGCTCGAAACCATGATTGAGGACGTCCGTCAGCTCGCCATTTCGCCCCGGATCGGTTTCGTGGTGGGCGTGTTGACACCCGACGGCCAGATCGATGTGACTACGACAGAACGGCTTTTGGACGTTTGCGGCGACGCCCCCGTGACGTTCCACCGGGCCTTCGACGCCTGCGCCGACCGCCCCCGGGCCCTGGAGACGCTGATCGGGCTGGGCGTGCACCGGGTCCTGACCTCCGGCGGCGCCGCGACCGCGCTGGAATCGGCTCCAGCGCTCAAGGCCCTGGTGGAGCAGTCCGCCGGCCGGATCGGGATCCTGGCCGGCGGCGGAGTGCGCCCGGCCAACGTGGCCGAGCTAGTGCGATTGACCGGGGTGCCCGAGGTGCACTGCCGGGCCACCGAAACCGTCCCCTCGAACTCCGTCTTCAGCAATCCGGCCCTGGCCTACGACAGCGGCACCCGCGAAGTGACGTCCAAAACCGCCATAACCGCCCTCCGCCACGCCCTCACCCCCAACTTCCCCCGTGATCATGGAGAAGTTTCCCCGTGATCATGGACTTTTCATCGGCTGGAAGTCCATGATCACGAGGGCGAAACTCCATGATCACGGGGGATCTGTGGGTCAGGCGGCCTGCGCCTCGGTGCCGGTGTCGCTCTTGGCCACCGCGGGCTCCAGGGCGATCCGGAGCACGTCGGCCACGTCGCTGACCTGGTGCACGGTCAGCTGGGCGAGCACGTCCTCGGGGAGGTCGTCCAGGTCCGGGCCGTTGCGGGCGGGGATGATCACCTCGGTCAGCCCGGCCCGATGGGCGGCCAGCAGCTTCTGCTTCACCCCGCCGATCGGCAGCACCCGCCCGGTCAGCGAGACCTCACCGGTCATTCCGATCTCGGCACGGACCAGCCGGCCGGTCAGCAGCGAGGCCAGCGCGGTGGTCAGCGTGACGCCCGCGGAGGGACCGTCCTTCGGCACCGCCCCGGCCGGGAAGTGCACGTGGATCCGCCGGTGGGCCAGCTCCTCGGTGGGCACGCCGAGCCGGGAACCGTTGGCCCGCAGGTAGCTCAGCGCGATCTGCGCCGACTCCTTCATCACGTCGCCCAGCTGCCCGGTGAGCTCCAGCCCGCCGTGCTCGGACTCCATGGCCGTCGCCTCGACGAACAGCACGTCGCCGCCCGCCCCGGTGACCGCCAGTCCGGTCGCCACCCCGGGAACCGCGGTGCGCTCGGCCGATTCGGGAGTGAACCGGGGCCGGCCCAGGTACTTGGTCACCTGCTCCGGCGTGACCGCGACCGAGGTCGGCGAGCCCTCGCCGCCCTCCAGCTCCGTGGTCACCTTGCGCAGGATCCGGGCCAGGGCCCGCTCCAGCTGCCGGACCCCGGCCTCGTGGGTGTACTCGGCGGCGACCAGGCGCAGCGCCTCGTCGTCGACCGACACCTCCTCGGCCTTCAGCCCGGCCCGCTCCAGCTGCCGCGGCAGCAGGTGGTCCCGGGCGATCGAGACCTTCTCGCGCTCGGTGTAGCCGTCCAGCCGGACCACCTCCATCCGGTCCAGCAGGGCCGACGGAATGGTCTCGAGGACGTTGGCGGTGGCCAGGAAGACCACGTCCGACAGGTCCAGGTCGAGGTCCAGGTAGTGGTCGCGGAAGGTGTGGTTCTGGGCCGGGTCGAGCACCTCGAGCAGGGCCGCCGCGGGGTCACCGCGGTAGTCCGAGCCGACCTTGTCGATCTCGTCCAGCAGCACGACCGGGTTCATCGAGCCGGCCTCCTGCAGGGCGCGGACCAGCCGGCCGGGCAGGGCGCCGACGTAGGTGCGCCGGTGACCGCGGATCTCCGCCTCGTCCCGCACGCCACCCAGGGCGACCCGGACGAACTTACGGTTCAGCGAGCGGGCGACCGACTCACCCAGCGAGGTCTTGCCCACGCCGGGAGGGCCGACGAGCGCCAGCACGGCACCGGAACCGCGTCCGCCGACGACCTCCAGGCCGCGGGCCGCGCGCCGGGCGCGGACGGCCAGGTGCTCGACGATCCGCTCCTTCACGTCGTCCAGGCCGGTGTGGTCGGAGTCCAGCACCTCACGGGCGTGCCGGACGTCCGTACTGTCGGTGGTGCGGGTGTTCCAGGGCAGGTCCAGGACGGTGTCCAGCCAGGTCCGGATCCAGCCCGCCTCGGGCGACTGGTCGGAGCCGCGCTCCATCTTGTCGACCTCGGCCAGGGCCGCGGTGCGGACCTTCTCGGGCAGGTCGGCCGCCTCGATCCGGGAGCGGTAGTCCCCGGTCCCGTTGGCGTCCTCCTCACCCAGTTCCTTGCGGATGGCGGCGAGCTGCTGGCGCAGCAGGTACTCCCGCTGCGTCTTCTCCATGCCCTCCTGGACGTCCTCGCGGATCTTGTCGGTGACCTCCATCTCGGCCAGGTGCGCCTTACCGCGCTCCAGCAGGAAGTCCAGCCGCTTCTCCACGTCGAGGGTCTCCAGCAGGGTGACCTTCTCGGCCGGCTCGATCCAGGTGGCGTAACCGGCGACGTCGGCCAGCTCGGCCGGGTCGGTCATCCGCTGCACCGCGTCGAGCACCTGCCAGTTGTTGCGCTGCTGCAGGATCGTGGTCAGGACCTGCTTGAACTCGGCCGCCTTCTCCTTCACCCGGCCGTTGGGGGCGGGGGAGTCCAGCGGCTCGGCCTCGACCCAGAGGGCCGCGCCGGTGCCGACCACGCCCTGGCCGATCCGGGCCCGGCGGTCGCCGCGCAGCACCGCGGCGGGCTCGCCACTGGGCAGCCGGCCGATCTGGACGACCTGGACGATGGTGCCGATCACGCCGGACTTGTCGTCCACGCGGGGGACGGCGAGCACCTGCAAAGGAGTCTTGGACGAGCCGCGGGCGGCGCGGGCCGCGTCGATGGTCTGCTGAGCCTGGGCCGTCAGCTCGATGGGCAGTGCCATGCCCGGGAGGACGACGACCTCATCGAGGAAGAGAACGGGGTAGGTCTCGGTGGTCATGTGCGGCACAACCTGATTACTCGATTACTTTAGTTCTCTGTTCGCCGTGGGCAGAGGTGGACGGAGGTGGGCGGAGGCCCGGGTGACCGGTGCGTCACCGGTCTCCCCGTCGGCGGTGGGCCGACCTGGTGAATCCTTCACACCGTGCTCACCCTGCGGCATCGGGAGCCTGCGGTTTTACTCAGGACCGGCGCTCCGGCAGCCGACAAGAGGACGTGACTTCCAGCCACCAGGTCTCGCCGACGCGTGGGACCGCCCGGGTTCCCAGCGCGCGCGACGGCCGGACCCCGGCCACGCTGGCCGGGTTCGAGGTGGTCGAGCAGCTCGGCAGCGGCGCCGACAGCACCGTGTTCCGGGTCCGCCGCCCGGAGGACGGCCAGGCCGAGTACGCCCTGAAGATCCTCGACCAGCCGTTGGCCGATTCGCACGAGGCCGAGGTGGCCTTCCGCCGGGAGGCCGCGCTGCTGGCCGGGGTGAACCATCCCGGCCTGCTCAAGGTCTACGAGGTCGGTGCCCTGGACCGGCGTCCCTACCTGGTGATGGACCTGGTCTCTGGGAGGCCGCTGTCGGAGGTGCTCGAGAGCGGGGCGCTGACCCCGGAGAAGGTGGTCGCGCTCACCCTGGACATCGTCGAGCCGCTCTCCGCCGTGCACGACAAGGGCTTGGTGCACCGCGACCTGAAGCCGGCCAACGTGATCATGATGGCCGGTGGCGAGGCCCGGCTGATCGACTTCGGGCTGACCGCCCGGCACGGGCCGAACGCCGACCAGGCCGAGATCGCGGTCGCCGTCGGCACCCTGGCCTACTCCGCGCCGGAGCAGGGCGGCACGCTGAAACGGCCGGTCGACCACCGGTCCGACCTGTACTCGCTCGGCGTGATCATGTTCCAGGCGCTGTCCGGGGTGCTGCCGTTCCGCAGCGCCGACGTCGGCGAGCTGCTGCGGATGCACGCCGTGGTCACCGCTCCGGACCTGACCGAGCTGGTGCCGAGCATCCAGCCCGCACTCGCCGAGATCGTCTCCACGCTGCTGCACAAGGACCCGGACGACCGCTACCAGAGCGGCCGGGACCTGGCCGCCGACCTGCGCGCCCTGGCCGGGATGCCGCGCCGCTCGGGCCCCGAGGCCGGTGCCGCGTCGGGCCCCACCACGCTCACCGGGGGCCAGGAACCGCCGCTGTTCGGCCGTAACGCCGAGCTCAGCATCCTGTCCGGGCGCTGGAACGAGGTCCGCAACGGCCGCAGCGGCGTCGCGCTGGTGCACGGTGGCGGTGGGACCGGCAAGACCCGCCTGGTCGCCGAGCTGCTGCACCAGGTGCGCGGCACCGGAAGCACCGTGCTGCAGGCCCGGTGCGTGCCGGACAGTCCGGTGCCGTTCGCCCCGATCCGCGACGCACTGCTGAACCACCTGCAGGAGATCGCCCGGATGCCGGTGGGTGAGCGCTG
Organism: Kineosporia aurantiaca JCM 3230; assembly: GCA_000719025.1. Lineage (GTDB taxonomy): Bacteria > Actinomycetota > Actinomycetes > Actinomycetales > Kineosporiaceae > Kineosporia > Kineosporia aurantiaca. The sequence goes on along the minus strand of JODP01000002.1, from coordinate 474,499 downwards.
GCGGCGTCGTTCCCGGATCCGGGCCGCGTCGGCGGGCTGGTCGCCGACGATGCTCGGGCGGATCGCCCCGGGGCTGGAAGCCATCCTCAACGGGTCGGACACGCTCAAGGGCAAGGACAACCTGACCTCCAGAGTGGGGTTCGGCGGGCGGCGGGAGGAAGGGGCCGCCGCGGAGCCGGAGCCGGTCAACGAGAGCCAGTTCGCGGTCGCGATCGCCGGTTTCCTGGCCGCGCTGGCGCGCGAGTGCGGCGATCTGTTGCTGTTTTTGGACGATGTCCAGTGGCTGGACGCGGGGTCCCGGCAAGTGGTCGCGCACCTCGCCGAGCAACCGAATCAGCCGGGTCAGTCCGGTTCGGCCGACAAGCCCGGCCGGGTGCTGATCCTGGCGGCCAGCCGGGACGAGGTGGAGTACGCCGAGGGCCTGAGCGCGTTCTACCACGCGGCCGGGATGGCGCTGGACGTCGAGGTGCCGGTCCTGGAACTCGACGAGGACGCGGTCAGCCAGCAGATCCGCTCGCTGATCCCCGGTCTGCAGGCCGGTTCCCGGCTGGTCGAGATCCTCGCCCGGCGCAGCAACGGCAACCCGTTCGTGGCCGGCGAGTACCTGCGGGCAGTGATCGACGCCGGGCTGCTGGAACCCTCCTGGGGCGACTGGAAGCTCGACGAGGAGGGCCTGGACCGGCTGGAACTACCGCAGGACGCGGTCGGCCTGGTCCTGACCCGGCTCCAGAACCTGGCCCCGGGCACCTACGAGCTGCTGGTCACCGCGGCGGTGATCGGCAACGAGTTCCACGGCGAGATCCTCGCCGCGGTGCTCGGGCTGACCGACGAGGAGGTGCTGCCGGCGCTGTCCGAGGCGGTCGGTCAGCGGCTGATCGACAGCCGTGACGCCGGCTTCTACGTGTTCCTGCACGACCGGGTCCGGCAGGCGCTGCAGGCCCAGCTCGACGACGACGCGCTGGCCGCGATGCACCTGCGGATCGCCCAGGCGCTGGAGTCGGCACCGCGCTCGGCGATGACCGCGCGGCCGGAGCACACCTACGCCATCGCGCACCACTACATGCAGTGCGACCCGGACAGCGACGAGCGGCTCGAGCGGATCTTCGAGGCCGCCTGGAAGGCCGGGCGCCTGGCCCTGGCCAACCACGCGCCGAACGAGGCGATCACCTTCCTGGAGTTCGCGGCCGGGCTCCGGGCCCGGGTGCCCAGCCGGTTCCTGACCGAGCTGGCCCACGCGCTGAAACAGAACGGCCGGATGGAGGCCGCCCGCAACCGCATCGAGCAGGCCCTGGCCGTGGAGACCACGCTGATCCGCCGGGCCGAGATGTTCGCCCTCCTGGCCGATCTGCACAAGGACGACTGGGACAACGCGGCGGCGCTGGCGGCGGTCCGCACCGGGCTGGGCGAACTCGGTATCCGGCTGTCGGACTTCCGCCCGGTGATGATCGCGGGTTCCTGGCTGCGGCTGGCTCTCGCCACCGCGACCAGCCTGTTCCGGCGGCCCGGCCGGGTGGACGAGGAGGTGCGGCAGCGGCTGCTGGTCACCATCCAGCTGCACGCGACGGCATCGTTCGTCGCCCTCTTCAGCCGCGACCACGCACTGGCCCAGGCCCACGCCCTGCATGCCCGCGCGCTCGCCCGGCGGGTCGGCCCGGGCGTCGGAAACGTCCAGGCCCAGGCCGCCACCGGGATGGTCGCGGCCTTCCAGGGCCGAGCCACCCGGGCCCGGCGGGCCTTCCGCAAGGTGGACGCCGACCCGGCCTCCGAGCTGCCGACCCGCCGCGCGGTCAACACCTACCTGCGCGGAATGGCCTTCTGGGGCGGCAATCTGGACGACGGCGTGCGCTGGACCCGGGACATGGAGGCCGACGGCCCCTGGATGGACCTCGGCCAGGAACTCGACGCGATCGCGGTGTTCGCCACCCGGGCCTGCACGATGGGCCGCACCACCGAGGCCCAGCACTGGCTGGACCGCGGCCGCAACCGGCAGACCGGCCGCAACGTGGACGCCACCCCGTTCATCGTGGCCGCCCCGATGACGCTTTCGCTGCTCGGCCGCTTCCCGGAGGCCGGCACCGAGCTGCGGCAGATCCGCCAGACCTGCGAGCGGGTGACCACCCTGGACATGCTGCGGCAGCTGGCCACCCTGTTCCAGCTCGCCGAGCAGCGTGACTTCGGCAAGGTCTTCGACACCCTGGCGGCCGAGGTGGAGGCCGCGAACCCGCACCCGGAGCGGGTCTTCCGGACCCACCACCCGATGTTCTACCTGATCGCCGTGGGCCGGCTGGCCCAGCTGCGGACCTCCGGCGAGGACGAGCGCGAGGTCCGGCTGGAGCTGGCCCGGCACGCGGTCCGGCAGGCCGGGCAGCACCCGGGCGGTGTGGAACTCCAGGCCCTGGCCACCCTGGTGCGGGCCGACCTGGAGGTGGCCGAGGGCCGTCCCGGCAGCGCGCTGGCCGAGCTGGCCGGGATCGGGCTGTACCTGACCCCGGACGCGCCGACGGTGTCCTTCGAGGTGGCCCGGATCCGGGCCCGCGCGCTGGCTCTGCTGGGGCGCCCGGAGTCCCGCCGGCAGGCCCAGCACGCGTTCGCGATCGCGGTCGGCGAAGGCTGGCCGCACCGCGCGCAGCAGGTCGGCTCCGAGTTCGGGCTCGGTCCCGACTGGCTCGGCGCCGGGGCCGGGGGAACCAGTAGCAGCACCGGCGGGGGCACCTACACGGCCGGGCACGAGCGGCAGCGTCTGCAGGCGTTGCAGACCGTCAGCGCCGCCGCGGCCCGCGAGCTCGACCCGCGGATGCTGGCCCGGATCGCCCTGGACGAGACGATCAAGCTGCTCTCGGCCGACCGCGCCTACCTGTTCCTGATCCCCGAAGACCCGGAAGAGGCCAGCCTTTCCGGTGGGCTGACCCGCTACCTCGGCCGGGACGCCGACGGCCGGGACGTCCCCGAACTGACCGGCTACAGCACCACCCTGGTCGATCGGGTCCGGCAGACCGGCAAGCCCCAGGTCTTCACCGGCACCGAGGAGGGCGCGGTGCTCGGTACTCGCAGCGTGGTGGCCCACGGCCTGCGCTCGGTGCTGGCCGCGCCGATGAAGGTGGACGGCCGGATGACCGGGGTGGTCTACCTGGACAGCCAGGTCGCCAAGGGCATCTTCACCTCCAGCGACGTGGACATCCTGTCCGCGCTGACCAACCACATCGCCACCTCGATGGAGACCGCGCGCACGGCCCAGCTGCGGATCTCGATGGAGACCGCGAAACGCGAGCAGGCCGTCGCCACCCGGCTCGGGGTCGCGTTGCGGGAGATGGCCGAGAAGCTCGACGACCCGGCCAAGGTGCTGCGCGAGCTGCTCACCGCCACCGGCCCGGTGCTCGACGCCGACCGGTCCTGGCTGGTCTCCGCGGTCGAGGACGGTTTCCTGCTGCGCGACGCCAGCGAGGGCGAGCCGGTGCCGATCGCCGAGGACGCGAAACTGCGGGCCCTGCTGGCCCTGCGCCAGCCCCGAGCGGGTACCCCCGAGATGATCCCGGCCGGTCTCGCCGATCGCCTGGCCGGCGTGGCCTCCTGGATCATCGTGCCGATGCACTCCCGTGGCGCCGATCTGGGCGTGATGATCGTGGCCAGCACGGCCGACCGCGCCGAGTCCGGCGGGGTGGACCTGGCCCAGACGATCAGCACGGCGGCGGTCCTGGCCGCCCAGGGAATGAGCGCCTACGACAACTCCATGCTCTTCCAGCAGGTGCAGAACCTGGCCGTGGTGGACGAGCTGACCGGTGTTCCGAACCGGCGCCGCTTCTTCGAGGTCGGCGCCCGCGACCTGGCCGGGGCCAAGCGGCACGGCCGCCGGTTGACCGCCCTGATGATCGACATCGACCACTTCAAATGGGTCAACGACACCTACGGCCACCCCACCGGCGACGACGTGATCCGCACGGTGGCCGAGCGGTTCGGCCAGCAGATCCGCAAGACCGACGTGCTCGGCCGCTACGGCGGCGAGGAGTTCGCGGTGTTGCTGCAGGACGCCCAGCACGACAGTCCACTGCCCGAACGGCTGCGCGCCTGCATCGCCGACGAACCGGTCCAGACCCGGTCCGGTCCGGTCCAGGTCACCGTCAGCGTCGGCATGACCTTCCTGACCGAGCAGGACGAGACCCTGGAGTCCCTGCTCGCCCGGGCCGACCAGGGGCTCTACGCGGCCAAGCAGGGCGGCCGTAACCAGGTGCACTTCCACGGTCCGGGTCAGGGCGACCAGGGCAGTCCGCCCAACCCGGCCCAGTAGCCGCGATGCGGGTACTGTCAACGGTGTGGTCGTCATCGTCGGAGCAGGCCCGACCGGGCTGGTGACCGCGCTGCTCCTGGCCCGGCACGGGATTCCTTCGCTGGTGCTGGAACGGCATCCGCGCCCCTACCCGTTGCCCCGCGCCGTCCATCTCGACGACGAGTGCCTGCGCATCCTCCAGAAGGCCGGAGTGGCCGAAGGTTTCGCCAGGATCAGCCGCCCCGCCCCCGGCCTGCGCTTCCTTGACGCCCAACACCACCCCTTGGCCGAATTCCAGCGCTCAGAACTGGTTGGCGTGCACGGACACCCGCAGGCCAACCTGTTCGACCAGCCCGATCTTCAGGAACTGCTCCTGACTGCCGCTGCGCGGGAACCCCTGATTGAGCTGCGCGTCGGCGTGCGGGTCACGGGGGTGGACGCAAGTGGCCGGGTTCATTGGGTATCAGATCCAAAGAGCCCAACTAATGACGCTTTTGAGCACGCCGGGGTCATCGAGACCAATGCGGTGGTGGGCTGTGACGGGGCCGGGGGAGTGGTCGGCCGAGCAATCGGCTCCCACCCTCGCCGCCTGGGCTCAGACCAGACCTGGTTCGTGGCAGACATCCTCGGCGATCCCCCCGCCCGATCGTGGGACGGCGTGGAGCAAATCTGCGACCCAGACCGCCCAGCAACGTATTTACGGGTGGGCGAGCGCCGGCTTCGGTGGGAATTCCGCATGCGCCCCGGAGAGACCGCCGCCGAACTCACCCAACGACTCGACGAACTCGTCCGCCCCTGGCTGCCGGACGGCGTCGGCGACCGCCAAGTCCTACGCACCGCCGCCTACGTCTTTCGTGCCCAAGTCGCCGACCGCTGGCGCCAGGGCCGCGTCCTTCTCGCCGGCGACGCTGCCCACCTCACCCCACCTTTCATCGGCCAAGGCCTGGGCTCGGGCCTCCGCGACGCCGCCAACCTCAGCTGGAAACTGGCCCGGGTCCTGCAAGGACAGGCCGACGACGAACTGCTCGACAGCTACCAGTCCGAGCGGGCCCCCCACGCCACCGCCCTAATCCGCCTCGCCCTCATCGCCGGCACCCTGATCAGCCCACCCGTTCCAGGACCGATCGGCGAGATGATCGGCGCCGCCACCAGCACAGCATTGCGAGCCGCCGGCCGGTCCAACCGAATCACCCAACGCCTCCTGGCCGGCACCAGCCCCCCACTCCGCTCGGGCCCCCTCACCCCGCGCCCTCTTTCGAGCCTCGGCCGCCAGACTTTGGTCGGCACCCTGTTCCCGCAAATTCCCCTGGAGGCAGACGGTTTCCGACCCACCGATCCGCCCGCTCCCCGAATCGGCGAGGGGTTTGGCACCCGACCGGATGGGGGAGAGAGCTTCGAGGATGCCGGCAGGCCTGTTTCCCGAATGGGCGAGGGGTCTGGGTCCCAGCTCGGCCCCGGGCTCGGATCCCGCCTGGCTGAAAGGTCTAGCACGCGGCCGGATGAGGGAGGGATTTCCGAGGACGTCGAGAGGTCCGTTTCCCAAGTGGGCGAGGGGTCTGGGTCTCGGCTCGGCCCAGGGCCCGGGTCTTGGCTGGCTGAAAGGTCGGGTACCCGGCCGGATGAAAGAGGGAGTTCCGAGCTCGCAAAGAGGCCTCATTCCCGGTCGATTCAGGCGTCTGACTTCGGGGTCGGCGAGTCTCCCTGGTCTGGTGGGGCGCCCGGTTCGGAGGCTGGCTTGGAGTTTGGTGACAGGCCTGGTGGGGCGCCTGGTTCGGGGGCTCAGGAGGAGCCTGGTTCCCGGTCCAGTGGGACGTCCGACTTCGGAGCCGGCGAGGAATCCAATTCCCGGTCTGGTGGGGTGTCCGGGTTTGGCATGGACGAACTATCCGGTTCCCAGATCGGAGAGGGGTCTGGCGACCGGGCTGGTTCCGGGTTTGGTGGGGTGCCTGGTTCTGGGGCTGAGGTGGGGTCTGGTGACAAGCCTGGTGGGGCGCCTGGTTCAGGGGCTGGGGAGGAGCCTGGTTCTCGGTCCAGTGGGGCGTCCGAGTTCGGGGCTGGCGAGAGGTCCGGTTCCCGGTCTGGTGGAGTGTCCGGGTTCGGCATGGACGAACAGTCCGGTTCCCAGATCGGAGAGGGGGCTGGCGATTGGGCTGGTTCCTGGTCCGCCCAGGCGCCTGGTTCTGGGGCTGGGGTGGAGTCTGGCTCGGGGGCTGGGGAGGAGTCCGGTTCCCGATCCGGTGAGGCGTTGGATTCCGGGGCCGGTCCCCGGCCTCGTGAAATGGCTGGTCACGACGCCGACCAGGATTCTGGTTCCTGGTCCGGAGAGGAATCCGACGTCGGGTTGGGGGCGGGGACTGGTACCCGGCTCGATGAGACGTCTGGCGTCCGGACGGAGGAGGGCTCTGGTTCTGGGCTCGGTGAGCGGCCTGGTTCTTGGTCCGCCCAGGCGCCTGGTTCCCGGGCTGTTAGGGGGACCCATGCCCAGCTCCAGGAAGGGTCCGACGAGGGGCCTGGTTCCGGGACCAGCGATCCGTCCGGTTCTGCAGCTGTCGAGAGCGGCGAGGGGGAGAGGGCTGGTTTCCGGTCGGACGAACCGTTCAGATCTCAGCCCGGCGAGAAACCTGGGCCCGGGCCCGCAGCCGAACCCCTCGGACTTCTTGACGACCGGCTCGGCCCGGGTTTCGCCCTGATCATCCGGTCCACCGAACAGGCAGGCGGAGCCGAACCGGACCCGACCACGGCCGGGATCGTCGATCTGGCCGCCCAACTGGGGGCCCACATCGTCGACCCGCGAGACCGCGGGCTGGCGGGCGTCCATCGTTGGCTGATCGAAACCGGACTCGACGCCGTGTTGCTGCGCCCCGACCGGGTGATCCTGGCCACCGCCCCCGAGGGCGTCCCTGCCCGTAACCCGGGTGTGACGAACCTGTCCGGACACCCGCCGGGCCGTTCTCGTTCACCTCGATAGAGTGGCGGGGCTGAACCAGCCGCTGTCCATCGTCGGCAGCGGCCTCCGCAACCTCGAGGAAGAGAAGGCCATGACTTCGTCCCCTGTCAGCCCGGTAAATGTGACCGTCACCGGTGCCGCCGGCCAGATCGGATACGCGCTGCTGTTCCGGATCGCCTCCGGCCAGCTGCTGGGCGCCGATGTGCCGGTCAACCTGCGTCTGCTGGAGATCCCGCAGGCGGTCGGGGCCGCCACCGGTACCGCGATGGAGCTGACCGACTGCGCCTTCCCGGCGCTCGCCTCGGTGGACGTGTTCGACGACCCGACCAAGGCGTTCGACGGGGCCAACGTCGCGCTGCTGGTCGGCGCCCGTCCGCGGACGAAGGGGATGGAGCGGGGGGACCTGCTGGAGGCGAACGGTGGCATCTTCAAGCCGCAGGGGGCGGCGATCAACGCCGGCGCCGCGGACGACATCAAGGTGCTCGTGGTCGGGAACCCGGCCAACACGAACGCCCTGATCGCCGCCTCGCACGCCCCGGACGTGCCGGCCGAGCGGTTCACCGCGATGACCCGGCTGGACCACAACCGGGCGCTCGGCCAGCTCGCGCTGAAGCTGGGCGTGCCGGTCGCCAGCCTGACCAAGGTCGCGATCTGGGGCAACCACTCGGCCACCCAGTACCCGGACATCACCCACGCGCTGGTCGACGGCAAGAGCGTGGCCGAGGCGATCAACGACCAGGCCTGGGTCGAGAGCGAGTTCATCCCGCGGGTGGCCAAGCGCGGCGCCGAGATCATCGAGGTCCGGGGCGCGTCCTCGGCCGCTTCGGCGGCCTCGGCCGCGGTCGACCACGTCTACAGCTGGGTCAACGGCACGCCGGAGGGCGACTGGACCTCGGCCGCGATCGTGTCGGACGGTTCGTACGGCGTTCCCGAGGGCCTGATCTCCTCGTTCCCGGTGACCTCGGCCGGGGGTAAGTGGGAGATCGTCCAGGGCCTGGAGGTCGACACGTTCTCCCGGGGCCGGATCGACGCCTCGGTGGCCGAGCTGGCCGAGGAGCGCGAGGCCGTGCAGAAGCTGGGCCTGATCCAGGGACACCCCGAGAACCTGTAAGTCAGCAAGCAGTGGACGGCGGCGGGTCCGCCGGGGGCAACTCCGGCGGCCGCCAGTCCACGATCGAGGTGAGCGACCGGGCGGCCGGACGTCCGGGCAGCACGTTCACCATTCGCGCGGCCATCACCTGAGCCGCATAGGGCGCCGACGAGCTGAGCCGGCCCATCCGCCGCGAGCGCCGGGCCACCATGCTGGTCCGCGGCAGCCGCATCCGGCTGAAGTCCTCGAGCACCCCCGGGATCGGCACACTGACGTACCCGTCGCCGATCTTTCCCTCGCCGGCGAGCGAACCCAGCACCACGGCGTCCTCAAGCGCCATCCCGCCGCCCTGACCGAGATCCGGGGTCATGGCGTGGGCCGCATCCCCGATGATTGCCACCCGACCCCGGTGGAATGCGGGTAACCCCGGGTGCAGGTCCTCCACCGCGTGGTGCATGACGTCTTCTTCGTGCAGCCCGGCCAGGATGGCCGGGATCGGCTCGTGCCAATCGCCGAAGTGCTGGTGCAGCCGGTCCAGCGGGCTGCCGACCTCGGCGTTGGTCTCGGTGGCGATGGCGTAGCAGTACAGCCGGTTGTGCTTGAGCGGCATCACGGCGAAGCGGCGGCCCTCCGGGCCCCAGGTCTCGAACCCGGTTCCGTCTTCCGGCAGGTTGCCCGGGTTGGGCGCCACCATCCGCCAGGACGAGTAGCCGACCGCGTCGACCTGGCCGACGGTGGGGGCCTCGTTCGGGAACAGGAAACTGCGCATGGTTGAACGGATACCGTCGGCCGCGACCACCAGGTCGGCGTCGCCCTCACCGTGCTCGGTGATCAGCGTGGCCGGGGTGCCCTCGCCCCCGGGATGAACGCCGAGGACCCGGGTGGCCGCTTGGACCACGCCGAAGGGCAGCGCGCGCACGATGATGTCGGCCAGCTCGGCCCGGTGCAGCAGTACCAGGGGCTCACCGAACCGCTCCTGCACGGCCGCGGACAGGTCGTTGCGGACCAGCCAGCTGCCGTCCGGCCGGCGCACCCCGCCGGGCCCGGGGCTCTGCCCGGCGGCGCGGACCGCGTCGCCGACGCCGAGCTGGTCCAGCGCCCGCAAACCGTTGGGCCACAGGCTGATTCCGGCCGCGACCGGTTCCAGCGTGGCGGCCTGCTCGAACACGCAGACCTCCCAGCCGCGCCGGCTCAGCGCCAGGGCCGCCGTCAGGCCGCCGAGCCCTCCCCCCGCGATCAGGGCGCGTCGTCGTGCCACGGGTGCCTCCCGGAAACCGAATGGTGGGACTGAAGATCACCATAGGTGCGGAAGGGGCATCCGGCTCGTTGTGGAGCCGGGGCGGGACCTCGGTCCGGGAACGGAAGAAGCCAGGACCCCGATCGGGGTCCCGGCTTCGTCGAGCTGAACCGGAGAGGATCAGACCAGGATCAGACCTTGACCCGGCCGACGACGTAGCCGGACGTCCAGATCGTCTCCTTGGTCACCGACTTGCCCGGGCGGGGGGCGTGCCAGATCTTGTTGTTACCGGCGTAGATGCCCACGTGGTAGACACCCGAGCCACTGGTGAAGAACACCAGGTCGCCCTTGGCCTTGGCCCGCTTGGACACCCGCTTGGTGTCCGACACCAGACCGGAGGAGGTCCGGTTCAGGTGGGTCACGCCGGCCTCGCGCAGGACGTAGCCCACGTAGCCGGAGCAGTCGAAGCCGCTGCGGCTGGTGCCGCCGTAGACGTACGGCGTGCCCTTGAGCTTCGCCGCGTCGGCGATCACCGTGTTGTTGAACTTGGCGACGGCGAGCTTCTCGGCCTTGTCCAGGGCGCGGTGCTTGGCCTTCTTCTTGGACTGCGAGACCGCCTGCTTCTCGGCCGCGGCGATCGCCGCGGCCCTGGCCCGGTCGTGCGCCTTCTGCTTCGCCGAGCTGCGGGCCTGGGCGAGCGCCGTGTCGTAGCTGGCGGCGCTGGTGGTGACCTCGACGGTCCGCGTGGCCTTCGCGGTCCGGGTGGACCAGGCGGTGACCTTGGCGGTGGCCCGGATCTTCTTGGTGAGCCGCTTGGTCGCCTTCGCGGTGGACTTCCGCGTGATGCGGGCGGTCTCGGTGTCGCTCACCTTGACGGTGGCGGTCTCGAGCTTCGCGGAGCCGGACGTAGCTTCGTCATTACTGCCGTTGGCGGCCGAACCGCTGGCGGCCATCGCCGGAATGCCTCCGGTCAGGGTCAACGCTGCTCCGGTGACCACGGCGCCCAGGGGCATGACGGATCTTCGAACGCGCGATTTCTCCAAAGACGTGGTGTCCTTCCCTCGCCTACCAGGTGAGCTGACGGGCTCGGGCGGAAGTTGCCCGGTCGGCTGAGAGCCGACTTTGCCCCGCGGTGCCGGACCCGGGTGCGGTCCGGTACCAGGTGGTTCCCCGGCGTCCATCTGAGTGATCTGAGCGACCGCCGATGGACCTCGGCAGGACGGCCGCCCGGCCCTTCGGGTGAAGGGCCGACGGCGACACTACGGCCATTCGGGGAGTAATCAAAATGTGATCAGCAAAGTGTGACCCGGGTAATAGGGGACGGTCTCTGGTGTGCTACGTGTCCGGACACGTTCGGTAGTACTGTCCATTCACCGTTTGCGCAGCTCAGACGGGGTGAAGATCGACAGTGACGTGATGTGGCCGAGATCATGCGGATTTAACATGCATCGTCACGCCGCGTTGCCGCGGTTGCCCCTTCGGGCATTGAGGCAGCGCAGCCGCCCCCTCGCTGAGGGTGATCGTTAAAAAATGTAAAGAGTCCGTCAAAATACGACCGGCCGGGTGCGGTGACCCGGCCGGTGGTCACGGACGGTGATGCGTCTGTGACGGAACAAGATCTAGTTCGCGCTCTTGCCGAACAGCTTCCGGAACGTCTTGGCCGACTTCGGGAACGACTCCTGGAGGCTGTGCTCACCCTGGTTGGAGTTGAACTCGAAGTAGTTCGCGTAGGCGACGTTGTTCGACGGCCGGGTGATGAAGTCGTGCATGAACTCGATGAACAGCGGGTCGTCGGCGCCCCCGGTGCCGTCCGCGTAGCGGTCCCACACGGCCCACTCCGGCAGCGAGATCGGCTTCTTGTGCTGCTGGGCGAAGTCGGTCCAGAAGTTCAGCCCGTGCGGCCCGCCGAAGATGGCCTCGTTCCAGGCCGTCGTCTGGGCCTCCTGGCGGCAGGCCTGGTCGCACTTCTTCGGGTTGGCGTACTTGGCGTCGTACACGTTGCCGTCGATGTCGTACGTGTCCACCCCGACGTAGTCCACGTACTTGTCGCCGGGGTAGTACTCCTCGCCCGCGTGCGGGTTGAAGCCGTTGTTCACGTTGAAGTCGAACTTGAACTTGGCCCCGTCGACCGACCGCATGGTCTTCACGATCTGCTGGAAGAAGGTCTTGTAGGCAGCGGTGTCGCTGGTGCCCCACATCCAGGTCTCGATGTTCATCTCCCAGCCGATCCGAAGGACGGCCTTCGGCTGGTCGGCGGCCACCAGGTTCTCGGCGAGCTGCCGGAAGTACTGGTTGTACTCGCCCTGGCCGCCCCGCTTCATGAAGGCTTCCTTCTTGGCCTGGGTCGCGTCGCTGGTGTCGTCGGGTTGGTAACCCGGGATCAGCTCCTCCGGCAGCATCGGGACGGCCAGCACCAGGGTGCGGCCGCTACCCTTCCACTCGGCCAGGACCGAGGCCGGGTCGGCGATCTCCGCCCAGGTGCCGCGCCCACCGAAGTCGACCGCGTAGGTGAGCTTCTGTCCCCACCAGTCCGCGAAGGCGTTGTTGGCCGCCCGGTCGGTACCGGTGTAGGCGCCCATCCGGCCCTTCAGAGGAAGCGCGGTCACCGGCGCGGCGGTGGTCGACTCCGCGGACGGGTTGGCCCCCGCTATGCCGACGCTGCTGGTGTCGGCCGTGCGGGACCGGTAGACCCCGGCCGCCGCCACCAGGATCACCAGGGCGGTGACCAGCCCGAGGGTGAGCACCTGACTGCGGCGCAGGGTGATCTGGTTGGGCCGCCAGTCCCGCCAGGTCTTCTTGACCGGCCGCATGCTCTGCGGCTGCTGCGGCGGACGCGGACCGATGCCCCGGTTGCTGGGACCGGCCAGGCTGTCCAGGCTGGCGCTCCCAGAGGAACGCCCGTTGCCGGCCGGGCGGCCACCTACTCCTTGAGCGGGTGATCCAGGGTTCTGGTTGCGGCGGTTGCGCCCGTGCAGACCCTGCGGCGGGGAACCCGGACCGGGCCTACCGGCGGGCTGCCGACCACGAAGCCCCCGCGCCGGCGATTCCTCGTCGGGATCCGGGCGTCCACTTCTTCCGCGGTCGCGGGGGCCGCCGGGGAGTTCGACGTCGCGGCCGTAGAGACCGCGGGGGGCGAACTCGGAGTCCGGCTCAGCACCGTTGCGGCCCGGGCGACCTCGGGGTGGGGAGTCGAGCGGTTCGCCGTCGCGACCCAGGAGTCCCTGGGGAGGTGAGTCGGGACGTCCGCGGCTGGGACGACCGCGGGGCGGACTGTCGAAGGGCTCGCCATTGCGACCGAGAAGGCCCTGGGCCGGCGAGTCGGGACGCTCGCCCCGCTGGGGCCGGCCCCTCGGCGGGGAGTCCAGTGGTTCGCCGTCGCGACCCAGGAGTCCCTGGGGAGGTGAGTCGGGACGTCCGCGGCCGGGACGACCGCGGGGCGGAGCGCCAAAAGGTTCGGCGTCGCTGCCGCGCAAACCCGGGGGCGGCGAATCGGGGCCAGGACGACCCCGCTCGCGGGAAATCGGGTCCGGGCCGCCGAGGAGCCCCTGCGGCGGTGAGTCCAGGCGTCCACCATTACGGCCGGGACGCCCTCGCGGCGGGGAGTCGAAGGGGTCGCCGTCCCGGCCGAGCAAGCCCTGCGGCTGGGAATCCGGGCGTCCGCCATTGCGGTTCGACCGGCCGCGCGAGGGCTCGGGCAGGCCGGCGTCGCGCCCCAGAAGCCCCTGGGGCGGTGAGTCGGGCCGCGGGCCAGGAGGCCGGCCCGGCCCACCGAAGCGGTCGCCGGGCAGGGGTGCGTGATCGTCCGAAGGACCCGGCCGGCGGCCTCGCGAGGGCTCGAAACCTGGTGCCGGAGAGGAACTTCGGCGGGATTCGGGGCGGCCGGCAGGGAAGGGGCCCGAGTCGCGGCGGGACGCGGGGAACGGGTCGTCCAGGGGTGTGCTCGGGCCGCCGAGCAGGGAGTCCGGAGGGGTGGGGGTGTAGGGGCCGCCACGGTCGCGGTTCTGCGGAGCGTCGGTACCGGACAAGGGGGACGCGGCGGGGCGGGAACCCGGGAGGGGGCCGTTCCAGCGGTCACCACCCTCGGGACGCGCACCGCCAGGACCACCCGGACGCAGACCGTCCGACCGCGGGCCACCGGGACGCAGGGCATCCGGACCCGGGCGCCCGCCACCGGGTCGTTCCGGGCCGGGTCGTTCGAGGCCGGGTCGTTCCAGGCCGGGGGGAGTGAAGCCGGAGGGGGTGCCGTGCTGACGCATCCGCGGACCGCCACCGGCGGGCGTGCCGTTCCGCCCCGGAAACGGGTCCGAAGAACGCGGACCGGAAGCCGGAAGCGGCCCGGACAACGGGCTGCGGCCGGAATCCACCCCGGGCACACCGGGCAGAACCCGCCTGGGCGCTTCCGGGCCGGGCAGCCGAGGCGCCGGGCCGTGCGAGGAGTCCAGCGGGATCGGGATCGACGGCGGAGTCGCGGCGGACGGGCTGTAGTACCCCTGGGTGGGACGTGGCGACTGCGGACCGGCCGGCGGGAAGGGTTCGCTCGTGTACTGCGGAGCGGCCTGGGGCTGCGAGACCGGGGGAACGGGGGACGGGCGCGGCGGGGCCCAGGTGTCCTGGCCCGGCGCCCGGTCCTGGACCCATTCCTGCGGGCGATCCGGGCGGGCGGACCGGGAAAGCCGGTCCGGGCTGCCGTACCGGGAATCTTCCGTTACGGTAGGGATGACCGAAGGTGCCTGGCTCGAAACAGGCTGTCCCGGACCGGGGCCGGCCGACGGCCGCCCGAAAGAGTCCGGACCTGCGGGATAAACAGATCGTCCCGCGTCGTAAGCGGACGGTGGTGGGGACGAGGCGGGAGGGGATGCGGCCCGGCGCCCGTGGCCCCGGTCGTCCGGAGCCGGTTCCGGCGCAACCGGCTCGGGCGCAACCGGTGCCGGGGTCTCCGGAGCGGAGGCGTGCAGCCGCTCCCGCTCCCGCATCTCTCTTCGGCTGCGGGGCTGCTCCTGATCCGAAACGCTCGGACGTGGCATGTCGCGGCTGGACCTCTCTGACTTCGCTCGGCCATGGACAGGCTGCTTGGATCGATGGGCCCGGCATCATGCGAGCGCTAAGTCACCCTACTCATTCCGGACCGCACCGGTCAGTCGATACGGACAACCCGTGTGCGGCATGTGAGAAGCCACACTCGCCTACGAAGACGTATCGTCGCAGCTCAGAGGCACAATTTCGCCAAACCGAGCGGTCCGTGCGGATTCTCGGAAGGAACGAACGGGCGAGGATCGGCCCCGTTCGCCGGACCACCGCCCTCGGTCGTCCGTGCCCGGTGACTGAGAGTGGCCGGAGCCGGGATCCGAACCGCTCAGCTGGGCAGCCAGGAGTGCCAGATCTCCTCGTGCGCGTCCAGCCACTTCTTCGCCGCCTGGTCCGGGTCCATCCCCGCGTTCAGGTCCCGGGCGACCTCGTTCTGCGCCTCGTTCGACCAGCTGAACCGCTGGATCAGCGCGGCCGCCGGGCTGCCCGAGTAGGCGAACTCCCGGTTCTCGATCTTGTCCAGGTCGTAGGGCTGGTAGTCGCAGCGCACCGTCTCGGGGTCGGCGTCGCAGCCCGGGCTGTAGGCCGGCAGCTTGATGTTGACCAGGTCCACCTCGGAGAGCAGCCACTGCGGCTCGTAGAAGTAGCCGATCATCGGCTTGTGGTTCTTCTCCGCGTCCCGGAAGGCCTGGATCAGCGCGTCCTCGCTACCGGTGTAGACCACCTTGAAGTCCAGGTCCAGGTTCTTGATCAGCGCCTTGTCGTTGGTCACGTACGACGGGTCACCGTCCAGGAACTGCCCCTGGCTGCCGCTCTTGGCGGTCCGGAACAGGTCGGTGTACTTGCCGAGGTTGCGCCAGTTGGTGATGTCCGGGTACTCGTCGGCCATCCACGGCGGCACGTACCAGCCGATCTGGCCCTTGTTCCCGGTCAGCCCGGCCTCGACGGCGACCTTCTCGTCGTCCACGTACTTCTTCTTCAGGTCGTCGTGACCCCAGTTCTCCAGGATCGCGTCGACGCTGCCGTCGGCCAGGTGCTGCCAGGAGTCGGCCTCCGCCTCGGACTTCACGTCCACCTTGCAGCCGAGTTCGGTCCGGGCCAGGTAGCTGATCACCGCGAGGTTGGCCGCGTAACCCACCCAGGGGTTCTCGGCCAGCGTCACGTCGCCGCAGTCGACCGGCTTGACCCCGGGGGCGGCGACGACCGCCGGGGCGGGGGAGCCGCACGCGCTGAGCGAGAGCAGGGCGGCGGTGACGAGCGACGTGGCGACCAGGGCGGCCTTACGTCCGGTGGTCGGTCGGGCGCTGGGCACGAGGTCTCCTCGATGTGGGCTCGGAATGGGCGAACGATGATGAGGGACGTCGGACAGGAGCGTTTGCGGGGCGGGCGGGCTAGTACGCGGCCGCCTGCTCGGCGAGCCGGCGGGTCAGAACCTCCTCGGTCAGCGCCACCAGGACGCTCTTGACCGACTCGCGGTGCCGGGCGTCGCAGGGCACCAGCGGCACCCGGCTGTCCACCCCGAGCGCCTCGCGGACCTCCCGGAGGGCGAACTTCCGGGTGTCCTGGAACTGGTTCACCGCCACCAGGAACGGCACCCGGTTCTCCTCGAAGTAGTCGATCGCCGGGAAGCAGTCCTCGATCCGGTTGGTGTCGAGCAGCACCACCGCCCCCAGCGCCCCCTCCACCAGGTCGTCCCAGAGAAAGGCGTAGCGGTCCTGTCCGGGGGTGCCGAACAGGTACAGCCGCAGCGTCTCGTCCAGGCTGATCCGGCCGAAGTCCAGGGCCACGGTGGTGGTCACCTTGCCCGGGACCGGGTCGCGGTTGTCCACCCCGACCGACTCGTCGGTCATGTCGGCCTCGGTGAGCAGCGGCTCGATCTCGGAGATCGAGCCGACGAAGGTGGTCTTCCCGACGCCGAAGCCGCCACTGATGACGATCTTGACGGACACCGGCGCCACCACGGGCGGGTCATAGAGCGCGGACACGGTCCCGGATCCTCTCGATCAGCTGAATCGACAGCTCTTCGCGTTCGGTGACGACCACCGATCCGTCGGCCACCAGGTCGGACACCAGCACCCGGGCCACCCCGAAGGGCACCCGCAGGGCCGCCGAGATCTCCGCCAGCGAGGTCGGTTCCCGGCACAGCCCGACGATCTGCTGGTGCTCGAACCGCAGGATCGCGCCGGCCCGCGGCGGCCGGGCGTGGATCAGCGTCTCCACCCGCAATCCCTCCTGGACCGGCCGGGTGCGCCCGCCGGTCAGCAGGAACGGGCGGATCACCATGTCGTCGGAGTCGAACTCCTCGTCCGCGCGCTCGCGCCGCCGGGGAGTCATCGGGGCAGGTGCTGCCGGGACTCGGAGATCAGCGACGGGGTCAGCAGCGGCCCGAACCGCTCGGCCAGGGAGGCGATCTCGTAGCCGATCAGGCCGAGGTCGCAGTCTCCCTCGGCGACCACGCCGAGACAGCTGCCGCCGGCGATCGCCGAGACCAGCAGGAAGCCGCGGTTCATCTCGATCATCACCAGCTTCAGCCCGTCGAAGTCGTACCGCCGGGCGGCGGACCGGCCCAGGCTGGACAGACTGGAGACGATCGCGGCCAGATGGTCGGCCTCGGTCCGGCTCAGGCCGTCGGAGCTGGCGATCAGCAGCCCGTCCGAGGACACGGCCACCGCCTCGCGCACGCCGTCGGTCTGGTGCACGAAGTTGCCCAGCAGCCAGCCGAACTGGTGCCGGTCGGTATGCGTGTGGACGCTCATCCCTCGCTCATTCCTCGCTCATTCCGACGGACTCCTCTGGATTCGTCACCGCGCGCTCCGGTGCGGCATCGGGACCCGGCTGACCGGCCTGCCCACGGCGCATCCCTGCGCGCAGAGCGGTCAGCCGGGCACTGACGTCGGCGGGGGAGTCGGCCCCGACCGGCCGTGATCGGGCCGGTGCGTCGAGGTCGATCACCCGCCGGGCGGAACGGGCGGGCTCGGACTGCCGCTGGCCGCGGGGAACCCGCTTGCGGAGCCCGTTCTGGGTGTGCTCGGTGACCGGGGCGACCGGACGCCGGGACGCTGCGGGGGAGTGCGCCAGGGCCGGTTCCGAACGCGGCACCCCGGGGATCGTCAGTCCCGCCGGGGGCGTGGGGGACGAGAGTGAAGGCGAGGCGGGGGTTGTCGGTCCCGGGGTCGCCGTAGGGACGCCCGCGGCCGGGGTGCGCAGGTCGGTGAAGCTGTCCGGGGCGTCCCGCCGACGGCGGGCCTCTTCCCGGGCGGCCTGCTCCTCGGGGGAGCGGGTGCCGAACTGACGGGCGAACAGGTCGCCCGGCTTGGCCCAGCGCGGGGCATCGGCGGACGATTCGGCCGCCTCCGGGTCGTCCTCGGTGACCTTCAGCCCGGCCGGGTCGGTCTCGACCCGGTGCGCCGGGGAGCGGTACCCCGGCCGGCCCGGCTCGTCCTCTTCGATCACGGACTCGGCGACCGGTTCGATCACCGGCTCGATCACCGGCGGGTCGGCCAGCCCGTGGGCCGGGGTCACGTCCCGGACCTGGGCGTCGTGGACATCCTGCAGATCGTCCAGCGGCCCGAGACCACCTGGGAGAGTGCCCGGTTCGGGGGCCCCGCGCTTGGCCCACGGAGACCTCGGGACCCGGCCCGCCAGCCCCTGGGACCCGTTCGCCCGGTTCCCGCCGGGGGTGCCGAGGTACAGGTCGCGTGGGTCGTCCGGCACCTGGTCCAGCTGGTCGAGCGGGACCAGCTCGTCGTCCAGCCCGTCGAACTCCGCCAGCCGCTCCAGCCGGTCGGCCCGATCCATCCGGTCGATCCGCGGCAGGGCCAGCAGCTGCGCGGGCCGGACCTGGTCCGGGGCCCCTTCGGGCAGCGCGTCCAGCGACTGGACCCGGACCGAGAGCGAGGCGGACAGCAACGCGGCCGGCAGGATCACCCGGGCGGTCACCCCGGTCACCGGGGAGGGCAGCAGCTCGACGTGCACCCCGCTGTCCCGGGCCAGCTTCCCGACCACGAAGTGCCCGAGGAAGCGGGTCGGGGCGGCGATGAAGTCACCCTCACCGCGCAGCCGGCTGTTGGCGATCCGCAGCTCCTCCGGGTTCATCCCGACGCCCTGGTCGGTGATCGCGATCAGGTAGCCGTCGCTGATCCGCCGGCCCTGCACCTCGACCTCGCTGTCCGGCGGGGAGAAGGTCAGGCCGTTCTCGATCAGCTCGGACAGCAGGTGGGCGATCGAGCCGATCGCCCCGCCGAGCACGTTCGCGTCGTCCACCCGGCGCAGCGCGACCCGGCGGTACTCCTCCACCTCGGAGACCGCGGCGCGGATCACGTCGGACACCGGCACCGCCTGCGACCAGGTGCGCGGGCTGGACGCGTCGACCAGCACCAGCAGGCTGGCCGCGTTGCGCCGCATCCGGGTGGCCAGGTGGTCCAGCTCGAACAGGTTGGCCAGGGCGTTCGGGTCGACCTCCTCACGCTCCAGGGAGGTGATGAAGCCGAGCTGGCGGCGGATCAGGTTCTGGTTGCGCCGGCCCAGGTTGGCCAGCGACTCGATGGTGTCGCGCCGCTGCACGGCCTGCTCGGTGGCCAGGTCGTAGGCGGCGCTCTGCAGGTGGTCCAGAGCGGTGGCCACGGAACGGATCTCGTCGGTCGCGCGGGCCGGGACGGGAACCGGGTCGGGCCGCCGCGGCGGGGTGTCCGGATCGGCCGCCTGGGCCCGGCGGACCGCCTCCGGCAGCCGCCGCACGGCCAGGTCGTCGGCCTCGGCGGCCAGCGCGGCCAGCGGCCGGGTGATCGACTGGGCGGCCAGGGTGGACAGGTAGATCGAGCCGGCGAAGCAGATCAGCACCGCGATCAGCAGCACCCCGATCCGCTGCGCGGCGTCCTGCCGCAGGTCGTGCGCCCGCAGCTGGATCTGCGAGCCGACGTGCTGTTCCAGCTGGTTCGCGTCGGCCAGCAGGGTGCCCATGCCGGACCACCAGGACTGCGGGTTGACGGTCAGGTGCCGCCCGTCGCCCGCGGCCAGCGCGGTCTTCTCGAACGACTGCACCACCTGGGCCGCACCGGTGGAGAAGATGAAGGCCAGCGAGGTGCGCTGCTCGGCGGTGGCGTACTCGCCGAACTGGTCGAGCGAGTACTGGTACTCGGCCCGCATGTCGGCCAGCCGGACGAACTCGTCGCCGGTGAAACCGCCGGCCGAGTAGATGCCGTTGAGGAAGGCGCGCTCCTGGGACAGACCCTCGATCGCGTGCTGCATCGAGCGGAAGGCGGTCAGGCCCTGGCGCAGCTCGGTGTCGCTGCTGTTGCCCAGGCCCAGATCGACGTCCGCGAGCGCCGCGATCCGCTCGGTGTAGTACTCGAAAGTGGCGGTGCGCTCGGCGGTCTCGGCCTGCTTGCCGGCTCCGGTGCCGTCGGTGGTGGCGCGGATCGCGGAGAGCCCGTCGAGCTGGCTGAGCGCGGCGCCGACCTTGGCCTGCGCGGCGTCGCCGTCGTCGACCAGGCCCTGGACCACCCGGCGCTGGGAGTCGACCTGGGTGCGGGCCGGGGCGAGTTCGGGGGTGAAGCTGCCGTTACCACCCTGCACCGCGGCGGTGACCCCGCGCTCGGTCTGCAGGGCGCTGACCAGTTTCTGCACCTCAAGGGACAGGGTGACCGCGTCCGAGGTGGCCGCGGCGTGCCGGTAGTCCTGGATCTGCTGGGCCGAGAGCAGGCTCAGCAGCAGCAGGATCACCACCGCGGGCAGGGCCAGGATGCGCGCCACCCGGCGGCCGACGGTACTGCCCGAGGCCCGGCGGCCCGGATCGGATCGGTGGCCGGAGCCGGCCCGGCCAGCCCGGTTCGACCGGGTCGGCCGGGGCTCGGGGAAGCCCGGCCCTGATTGCCCTGACTGACCGGCCTGTCCGGCCCGGGCGCCCACGCCGGAACCGATCTGCGCCGGCTGGTGCTGGACCGCTGTCAACGGTTCCTCCGGTGGCTCGTAAGAATCGGCCCTTGGTCCGCTCTGGTCGTTGCTGTGTGTAAGTGAATGGTTGCGGCTGGATGTACTTAACCAGTCGGAAGCTCCGGTGAACAGGGAAATGGCGGAATTCCTGAACAGAATCCGATTCCGCGCCCGCCGGGTGGTCCGGGCATTGATCGGCATTCGGGACGGCCCGGCCGGCCTGCTGTTTCGTCCGTGACTTAAGTTCAACCAGATTGAGAATGAGGCCCCAAAACGGCCCTGGTGAGGCGCGGGATGGTGGAGTTCTGAAAATCCGGGGCAGTCGCAATGGCCGGATGCCTGCAACGCCTGTTCCGGATGTGACTCCAGTGATTCCCGGACCTTTTCCGGGTTAACTCATGGTCAATACCAGGAACCGGTGGTTCCGGAATTCCCCGAATATGCGCGGCAATGAGTTGCCCGATTCGGGCGACGGGTCCTGAACGCTACCTTAAGTAATGGTTGTTCAGGGTTGCTCGGGCACGACCAGCCCGGACTCGTAGGCCAGCACCACCGCCTGGACCCGGTCCCGCAGGTTCAGCTTGCTCAGGATCCGGCCCACGTGGATCTTCACCGTGCCCTCGGACAACCGCAGTTCCTGGGCGATCTCCCGGTTCGAGCGGGCCGCGGCGACCAGCAGGAAGACCTCGCGCTCGCGGTCGGTCAGCCCGGCGATCGCACTCCGGTCCGGGGTTCGGCGGCCTGGATCGGCGGCGTCCTCGGGCAGCAGGGTGACCAGGCGGCCGATCAGCCGGGTGGTGGTGCTGGGGGCGAGCACCGACTCACCGCCGGCGACGGTCCGGATGGCGGCAATCAGTTCTTCGGTGGGCGCGTCCTTCAATAGGAACCCGCTGGCCCCGGCGCGCAGCCCGGCGTACACGTACTCGTCCACGTCGAACGTGGTCAGGATCAGCACCCGGGCCCGCGGGTCGGCCGCGAGGATCGCCTCGGCCGCCGAGATCCCGTCCATCCCAGGCATTCTCACGTCCATCAGGACGATGTCGGGCTTCAGCGCAGCGGCCATCCGCACCCCGGCCCGGCCGTCCCCGGCCTCGCCGACCACGGTCAGATCGGGCTCGGCGTCCAGGATCATCCGGAAGCCCATGCGCAGCAACTGCTGGTCGTCCACCAAAAGCACGCTGATCACGACGCCACTTGCTCACTCGCTCCGATCCGGGCCGAGACCCGCCATCCGGCGGGCCTTCTCGGACCGGACTCGACCTCACCGCCGTAGGCGTGAACCCGCTCCCGCATGCCGGTCAACCCCCGCCCGCCACCCCGCTCCGGGGCCGGTCGCGCTGGGCGCCCGCCGCCGTCGTCCTCAATCTCGACCGCAACCCCACCTCCCACATAGGTGAGCCGCACCGTCGCCGTCGCCCCCGGCCCCGCATGCTTCAGCGTGTTCGTCAGCGCCTCCTGCACCAGCCGGTAGACCGTGAGCTGCACCCCCGGCTCGATCGGCGCCGCCCCCGGATCCCCGCTGACCTGATATGTCACCGGCAGCCCGGCGGTCCGCACCCCTTCCAGCAGTGCGTCCACGCCCCCCAGGTCCGGAACCGGTTCGCGTTCGGTCGGATCGCCCCCGGCCAGCACCCGCCGGGCCTCGGCCAGCGCCTGCCGACCGGTGGCCGAGACCTGCCGCATCACCTCGGCGGCCTGCTCCGGCGACCTCACCGCCGTGCGCGCGGCCGCATCGCTCAGCGCCACGACGACGGTGAGGTGGTGAGCGACGATGTCGTGCATTTCCCGGGTCATCCGCGCCCGCTCGGTCGCCACCGCCAGTTCGTGCTGCTGGTCCAGTTCCCGTTCCAGCCGCTCGGCCCGCTCCCGCAGCGCGGCCAGGTAACTGCGACGGGTGGCGATCCACAGGCCCAGCCCGAGGGCGGCGGCGGTGGCCGCGGTGCCGAAGATCAGTGCGTCGATCAGCGAGATGTTCGGTGACGAGGCCACCGTGACGATGAAAACGGCGTCCAGCAGCACCGCCGCGACCGCCGCCCGGATCCGGGACTGATTGGCCGCGACCGTGTACAGCGCGACCAGCAGGCCGAGGTTGGGCCCACTCAGTTCGACCCACAGCGGGAGCGTGCCGAACAGCACCAGCAACACTGCGAAGACCGTGCTGGGGTAGAGCCGCCGCAGGGTCAGCGGCAGCACCAGCGCGATCTCGATGGCCGCCGCGCGCGGATCCGCCGGACTCTGGTTTCCCCGCAGCACCACGGTGGCCATCACGAACACGGTGACGAGCAGATCGAAGCCCCAGGCGCGCCGGGACCGTCCGATCCCCTCGTCCCTCATCCGCATGCTCCAACCCCATCAGACGTCGGCGCGGCGCAGTCTCCACGCGGCCACGGCCACCAGCACCACGGCGTACCCACAGAACACCAGCAACCCGCCACCGGGGGAGAGCGAGTTCGAGGCATCCACGGTGAACATTGCCTGGCCGGCCGAGTTCGGCAGGTACTTGACCAGGTCGTCGGAGATCGAGGCGGGCAGCAGCGAGACCAGCGGCGGGATCACCAGGAACACCGCGACCAGGGTGGAGATCGCGGCCGCGGTACCCCGCAGCAACGCTCCCAGCGCCATCGCGATCAGGCCGGCCACGGTCAGGTAGAAGGCCAGGCCGAGCACCGCGCGCAGGGCGTGGCCGTCGGTGATCGAGACGCCGAAGTCCCGGCTGGACAGGATCGCCTGGGTGATGAAGAAGGCCGCGAACGAGGCGACCAGGCTGACCAGGAAGGTGACCACGGAGAACACGATCAGCTTGGCCCAGAGCACCGGCAGCCGCCGGGGCACCACGGTCAGGCTGGCCCGGATCATCCCGGTGGTGTACTCCCCGGTGATCATCAGGATCGCCAGCACCCCGGTGGCGAGCTGGGCGAAGGTGCTGCCGGAGGTGGCCGCGCCGATCGGGTCGAGGGTGGCCCGGGTGTTCGCGTCCAGGTCGTTCCACTGGCTCATGGTCACCGCCGAGATCAGCGCGCTGAGCCCGATCAGCAGCGCCACCCCGGCGAACAGGGTCCAGACGCTGGAGCGCAGCGAGCGGAACTTGATCCACTCCGAGACGATCACCCGGCTCTGGGTGACCTTGAGGGCGGGAACGTTCGCGGGTTCGGCCAGAGCGGTGGTCATGCCGGCACCTCTTCCTTTTCTTCCTGCTCGGTCTCGGTCTGGCGGTACTCGACCGTGTCGTGGGTCAGCTGCATGAACGCCTCTTCGAGCGAGGCGTGGTGCGCGGTGAGCTCGTGCAACGGCAGGTTCGCCTTCCAGGCCGCGTCGCCGATCTCCTCCGCCGTAAGCCCGGTCACCTGGAGCACGCCCTCGGTGTCGCTGGTCACCGTGACATCGGGGCGCAGCAGCACTTCCCGCAGCTTGGTGGCCTCCGGCGAACGGACGATCACCCCGTTGCCCTTGGCCCGCGAGACGAACTCCTCGACCGTGGTGTCCGCCACCAGCCGACCTCGGCCGACCACGACGAGCCGGGTCGCGGTCTGCGCCATCTCACTCATCAGGTGCGAGGACACGAACACCGTGCGCCCCTCGGCGGCCAGCGCCTTCAGCAGCGTGCGGATCCACAGCACGCCCTCGGGGTCGAGCCCGTTGACCGGCTCGTCGAGGATCACCACGCGGGGGTCGCCGAGCAATGCGCTGGCCACACCGAGCCGCTGGCCCATGCCCAGCGAGAACCCGCCGACCCGCTTGCGGGCCACCTGCTGCAGACCGGCCATGTCGATCACCTCGTCCACCCGGCGGGCCGGGATGCCGTTGGTGGCGGCCAGGGCGAGCAGGTGGTTGCGGGCCGAGCGGCCGGAGTGCATGGCCTTGGCCTCGAGCAGGATGCCGAGCTCGGACATCGGCGCGGCGGCCCTGCGGTAGTCGGCCCCGTTCACCTGGATCCGGCCGCGGGTGGGCTGGTCGAGGCCGGCGATCATCCGCATGGTGGTGGACTTGCCGGCGCCGTTGGGGCCGAGGAACCCGGTGACCGTGCCTTCTGGGACAGTGAACGAAAGATCCTCGACGGCAACCTTCTCGCCGTACTCCTTGCGCAGGTTCTCGACTTCGATCATGCCTTGGAGCCTACGAACGGACGCCGGTGGGCGAATCTGCCGGTGGGCGTGGGTTTCGGGGGTGGCGGGTAGGCCGTTCGGCAGATCGCGGTCGCGATTGCGGGGCTCGGGTATGCCCTTCGGCCTACGCCGAGCACGCATTGCGCCCGGAATCTCGTACCGGGGCGCGTTCGCGGGCCTCGTGGATCCGCCGGAAGGCGTCGGCTTGTTCTTCCATCTTCCGGTTGCGATAACAGGCTGTACGCGAGAAGAGAGGGAAGCAAGGAGTGTGAACGCGGTGGGGGCGGCTGTAAGGACGGCGGTGGCGGCGGTGGGGACAGGTCTCAAGGACGGCGGTGGGAGGGCCGTGGGAGCGCGGCAGTTGGCACCAGTCGGGGGGCGGGGGTGGGGAACGGTCATGAGGACTGCGGTGGGAACGGTCGTGGGGACAGGCAGTGCGGACGGCGGTAAGGACAGCGGTGGGGATGGTCGTGATGACGGTTGTAAGGACCGTCGTGGGGACGGCGGTCGGGTCGGGCGGTGGGGATGGGCGGTGGGGACGGGCGGTGGGGATGGGTCGTGGGGACGGGTCGTGGGGACGTCAATGCGGACGTGCCGTGGGGACGTCAATGTGGACGTGCCGTGGGGACGGCGATGCGGACGGGCCCTGGGATGGGGCGGTTTGAGCGGCCGTGAGGACGGCGTTGGTGACGGCATTGGTGACAGCACTGGTTACGGCAGCGGTGATGCGCGGTTGGAGCGGTGGCCCCGCGTCAGCGAACGGCGTTGTAGGTGTTGGTCAGCCAGGGGACCGCGACGGCTACGGTGGGGACCGCGATCAGGGCGACGGCCAGTGCGTAGACGGCGGCGGCCAGGCCTGGTGGGGCGACCGAGACCGGGGCGTCGACCAGGCGGCGCAGGCGGGGGAGGACGCCGTGGGCCAGGACCTCGTCGGCGCCTGGGGATGGGGAGGGTTCGCTTTCGGTCGGGGTGTTCGCGCTGCCGGGGCCGCTCGCGTCCTTCGGACCGGTGGAACTCGCCGGGCCGGCTGAGCTTGTCGAATCGGTTGGGCTCTTCGAACTCGCTGAGCTCCCGTGGCTGGCCGGGCTGGCCGGGCTGGCCGGGCTGGCCGGGCTGATCGGGTTCATCGGGCTGATCGGGTTGGCGGGGCTGGAGAGGGGGGTGCTGCTGCCCATGGTTGCCAAGGCGCCGATCAACGGCTTCGCGCCGTGCAGGCGGCGGGCCGCATCATCGGCCAGGAGTTCCACCAGCACGGCGCTCTGTTCCAGTGCGGCCTCGGTGCCGGCCCGCCGTCCGGCCGCCTCATAGAGCACGGTGAAGAACTCCAGCAGCAGGTCGTGCCGGGCTCGCAGGTGCGCCCGCTCGTGCTCGATCACGGCCGCGACCTGCTCCGGGGTCAGGTCGCGGAGGGCCGCATTGCTGATCACGACCCGGGCGTCGCGGCCGGGAAGGCAGTAGGCGTAGGCGTTTTCCCCGCTCTCCAGGACCCGGACGTCGGGTTCCTCCTTGGCCGAGGTGGCCCGGGCCAGCAGGTCGATCAGGTCGCGGTGGCGCCGGCGGTGGCGGCGCAGTCGGCGGGCCACCTGGATGCCCACGTAGTTGAGCTTGACCAGGGCGACGACGGTCAGCACGAGCAGGGCGCCGGCGATGCCGAGGTGGATGAGGCCCATCGCGTCGAGGTCGCGCAGGGAGCTGGGGTGTCCGCCCTTCTCGGGCATCAGGAGGCCGAAGGCCAGGGCCTGGATCGTGGCGAGCGAGGCGCCGAAGACGGCGAGCAGGGCGGCGACCGCGACGGCCTGCCAGAGCACCACCGCGGCGCGGGGGACGGTCAGCAGCCATCGGGCCCGCGCCAGGACGGCCGGCACCGGCCAGGTCAGCGTGATCGCGAGCAGCCAGAGCCAGGCCGCCGTGATCACGGAGCGCGGTCCGGCGTTCCGCCGCCGCTGAGCGCGGCCTTGAGGAGTTCGGTCTCGTCGGGCGACATCCGGCCGACGAAGTGCAGCAGCGCCGCCTGGCGGGCCTGGTCCCCACCGACGTCGCCCAACGCGTCCATCATCAACTCGGCGGCCATCTGCTCCCGCGACTCCGAAGCCGAGTACAGGTGGGCCTTGCCGTCCTTGGTCTGCCGGGCCAGGCCCTTCTTGGCCAGCCGCTGGAGCACCGTCATCACCGTGGTGTAGGCCACCTCGCGCTGCTCGCCCAGGGCCGCGTGCACGTCCCGCACCGTCATCGGGGCCGGTGCGGACCACAAGCAGTCCATGACGTCGCGTTCGAGATGACCCAGGCTCACCCGCTCATCCTACCTTCGGCCGCCGGGTTGTACGAGAGGCTGTAGTACGACGCCCGGTCGTACTACACTCTGTCGTAGATGAGCCGCCGGGCTCATCGTCCCGCTCCATCCAGCCGGAGGGCCCGAGCCCATGGACGTCACAGATCTCGCGCGGCTCCAGTTCGCGGTGACGACCGTCTACCACTACCTCTTCGTCCCGCTGTCGATGAGTCTGTCGCTGATCACCGCCCTGCTGCACACCGCCTGGCTGCGCTCCGGCCGGGACGAGCTGAAGCGGGTCACCGTGCTCTGCGGCCAGCTGCTGCTGATCACCTTCGCCGTCGGCGTGGTCACCGGCCTGGTCCAGGAGTTCCAGTTCGGCCTGGCCTGGAGCAGCTTCGCCCGGTTCTACGGCGACGTGTTCGGCCCGGTCCTGGCGATCGAGGGGATGCTCGCCTTCTTCCTCGAGGCCACCTTCCTCGGCCTCTGGTTCTTCGGCTGGGACCGGCTGCCGCGGGCCCTGCACCTGGCCACCATCTGGGTGGTCGCGATCGGCACCCAGCTGTCGGCGTTCATCATCCTGTCGGCCAACTCGTTCATGCAGAACCCGATCGGCTACTCGATCGACGCGAAGACCGGCCGGGCCCAGCTGCACGATTTCTCCTCGCTGCTGTTCAACAAGCTCAACCTGGCTGCCTACCCGCACGCGGCCACCGGTGCGCTGATGACGGGCGGCGCGCTGCTGCTGGCCATCTCACTGTGGAACCAGCTGCGGCGGCCCGGGGTCGATCGGGCTGCGGTCCGGATCCTCGGCCGGGTCGGAGCCTGGGTCGTGGTCGTCGGCGGGGCCGGCGTCTCGATCACCGGAGACACCCTGGGCAAGGTGATCACCGAGGTCCAGCCGATGAAGATGGCGGCCGCGGAGGCGCTCTACAGCACCACCACGGGCGCTCCCTTCTCCCTCTTCACCTACGCCCACTCGGGGGCGTCCGAGGCCGCGATCAGCATCGACATCCCGCACCTGCTCTCCTTCCTGGGCACCGGCAACTTCAACGGCACCGTCCGCGGCATCGACGATCTGCAGGCCCAGTACGTGCAGCAGTTCGGCCCGGGGAACTACGTGCCCTGGATCCCGGTCGCGTTCTGGTCGTTCCGGCTGATGATCGGGGTCGGGATGACCGCCGCCGCGCTGGCCGCCCTCTACCTGTTCGCCACCCGCAAGGACCGCGACCTGCCGGCGTTCCTGTACCACCCGCGCCTGCGCCGGGTGATGCTGCTGGTCCCGATCGCGATCGGGCTGATGCCGCTGGCCGCCAACGCGATCGGCTGGATCTTCACCGAGACCGCCCGCCAGCCCTGGCTCGCCTTCGGGTTGTTCAAGACCCAGGACGGAGTCAGCGCCGGCGTCACCGGCACCGAAATCGTCCTCTCACTGATCGGTTTCACCCTGGTCTACGGCGTGCTCGCGGTGGTCTGGGTACGCCTGCTCTGCCGCCTGGTGCGCTCCGGCCCAGGGTCAGGCACCGATGAGCACGAGGAGCCGCCGGCACCGCAGCCGGCCGAACCCGTGACCGACGACCGCCTCGTCCTTACCTATTAAGAAGGCTGAGAGAGATGGACCTGCCCACGATCTGGTTCGGCGTGATCGTCCTCGCCTGGGTGCTGTTCTTCGTCCTGGAGGGATTCGACTTCGGGGTCGGGATGATCGTCGGCCTGGCCCGGCGTCCGCTGCACGAGCGCGACGCCGCCGTCCGCACCATCGCCCCGACCTGGGACGGCAACGAGGTCTGGCTGGTCGGTGCGATCGGCCTGATGTTCGCGATCTTCCCGGAGTGGTACGCGGCCCTGCTCTCCGGCCTCTACCTGCCGATGGTCCTGATGCTGCTCGCGCTGGCGGCCCGCGGGGTGGCGCTGGAGTTCCGCGGGAAGTACCACGGCGAGGGTGAGGAGCAGTGGAAGGACCGCTGCGACCGGGTGATGGCCATCTCCTCGCTGCTGATCGTCGCGCTCTGGGGAGCCGTGTTCGCCGTACTGGCCAAGGGTTTGGCGATCAACGCGGAGGGCGAGGTGACCACCGGGGGCTGGGACCGCAGCATCGCCCCGCTGATCACCTGGGAGTCCGCCGCGGGGGCGACCGGGGCCGTGCTGATGGCCCTGCTGGTCGGCGCGCTCTTCCTGACCCTGCGCACCAGCGGACCACTGCGCGATTGGGCCCGGCCGTTGGCGGCCCGGACCGCGCTGCTGCTGGGCATCGGCACCCTGGTGGCGGCCGCGCTGACCGGCGAGGTGGTGATCCTGGCGATCGCGGTGCCGGTGCTGCTGGCCGTGGTCGCCGCGCACTTCGGCCGGGAGGGCCTGGCCTTCACCGGCGGGGTGCTGACCATCGCCGTGGCCACCGGGCTGGCGCTGGCCTGGCATGCCCCCACCCTGCTGCCCAGCACCCTCGAGGCCTCCGCGTCGGTGACCATGGACAACGCGGTGACCTCGGACTTCTCGATCCACGTGGTCAGCTGGGCGGCCCTGTTCATCCTGCCCGCGGTGCTGATCTACCAGATCTTCTCGTACTGGGTCTTCCGGCGCCGGATCAGCAGCGCCCGCGTTCCCACCCCGGCCTGAAAAGGATTCCGTGATGAGCATTCTCGAACGGGAACCGTCGGCCTCGTTCCCCGAGGGCAAAGAAGCCGCCGTGCCTGCTCCCACCCGGCCGCGCCCCCGGGGCCCGGTCGACCGCCGCGTGTTCCAGCTGATGCCCGCCCTGCGCCGGGACGCGCTCCTGCTCGGGTCGCTGACCGCGCTCGGCACCCTCGGGCTGCTCGGCCAGTTGCTCTCTGCGGCCTGGGCGGTCACGGCCGTAGCCGAACACGATTCGCCGTGGCCGCCGGTAATCGCCTTTTTGACAACGACGTTGGTTCGCAGCGCGTTGAAGGGCGTTGAACAGAGCCGGACCGCGAAGGCAGCGGGACGAGCGCGGGTGGGGTTCGGTGCGGCGCTGGTGGAAGCGGCCTTACGGATGCCTCCGGACCGGCTCGCGACGACCGGCCCGGGCACGGTTTCGGCGCTGGCCACGAACGGCGTCGACACCCTCGAGAAATACGTGACGCGTTATCTGCCCGCCGTGGTCCCGGCCGTGCTGCTGCCGCCCGCAGTGATCGTCCTACTCGCCGTGCTGGACCCGCGCTCGGCCGTCATCGTCGTCCTCACCCTGCCCCTGATCCCGATCTTCGCCGCCCTGGTGGGCTGGCTCACCGAGCGCCGCTCGACCCAGCAGTGGCAGCTGATGTCCCGGCTGTCTTCTCATTTCCTGGACGTGGTGCAGGGTCTGGTCACCCTGCGGGCCTATCGGCGGGCCGGACGCCAGGTCGAGGTGCTCACCGACGTGGGGGAGCGACACCGCGAAGCCACCGTGCGGGTGCTGCGGATCGCCTTCCTGTCCGGCACGGCCCTCGACCTGATCGCCACCCTCTCGGTCGGACTGGTCGCGGTCGAGGCCGGGCTGCGCGTCGCCTCGGGCCATGTCGGCCTGGGAACCGCCCTGGTGTGCATCTTGATCGCCCCCGAGGCCTATCGCCCGGTGCGGGAACTGGGCGCGCGATTCCACGAGAGCGCAGACGCAGTAGCCATTCTCGACGAGGCAACCAAATTGATGGACGCGGTACCGGCTACGGTTCCCGTCGAACGGGAAGGATCGCTCCCCTCGGGCGTGGCTCTGCTCGCGGACGGGCTCACGGTGCGCGTGCCCGGCCGGCCGGATCCGGTGCTGTCCGGCGTCGGACTGTGGGTGTTCCAGGGGCAGATCACAGCCGTGGTCGGACCGTCCGGAGTCGGGAAGACCACCTTGGTGCGGGTTCTCGCCGGTCAGATCCGGCCCAAGGCCGGTTTCATCGAGGTCGGCGGCCCGATTGCCTACCTATCGCAGCGCCCCACCTTCCCCTTGGCCCGAAGCCTGCGCCAGGCGGTCACGGCGGCCTGGCCGGACGCACCGCAGGACGTGGTCGAGCAGGCCCTTCGCGACGCGGCTGTCGCGGACTGGATCGCCGGACTGCCGACCGGTCTGGACACCTCGCTCGGGGAGGACGGCCGGGATCTGAGCGCGGGCCAGCGCCAGCGGATCGCCCTGGCCCGGACCTATGTACAGGCTGCCCGCTCGGTTCACGGCCTTGAGAAGACTTACCCCACGATTATTCTCGACGAACCCACTGCTCACCTGGACGAGGACACCGAGCGTGAGGTGCTGGCCGGATTGCGCCGCCGGGCCGATGCCGGGACGGCCGTGGTGATGGTCGCACACCGGCCGGCCGCCATTGCTGCGGCCGACGAGGTGACGCAGCTGGCGCCTCGGCCTTCGGTGGCGAAGTCGGGTCTGGCAGCGGCTGATCTGATCGCCATCGACCAGGCGCTGGCTGAGCTGGCGGCCTTCACCAAGAGCAGCCACGCCCAGGGTCCCGTGCCCGAGACAGTTTCTTTGGTGCCCGGTTTCGGCCAGGCGTGGGCCGACGCCAAGTCCACCCGCTCCTGGATCCCCGCCCGCCTGCGCAAACCCTCGATGAACCTCGCCATCGTCCTGGGCACCCTCTCCTCCCTTTCCGGCGTCGCCCTCACCGCCGTGGCGGCCTGGCTCCTCACCAAGGCCTCCTCTCAGCCCCCGATCCTCACCCTGACCATCGCCGTGGTCGGCGTCCGGCTGTTCGCGGTGGCCCGCCCCCTTCTCGGCTACCTCGACCGCTTGGTCGCGCACGACGTGGCACTGGCTGATTTAGGACGCTTGCGGGCAAGGGTTTTCGCGGACCTGATCCCGCGCGTCCCCGGCCCGGCGCTCCCGCGGCGGGGCGATCTGCTGACCCGCTTGGTGGACGACGTCGACGCGGTGGGCGATACCCGGCTTCGTTGGCAGCGGCCGGCGATCGTGGCCGGGGGGACGCTGGTCGTGTCCGTTGTCGTCGGGGCGCTGATCGACCCGGTGGCCGCTCTGGCGGCTTTGCCCGGGCTGGTGCTGGCGGCGGTGGTGGCACCGGTCGTGACGGGATCAGGTGCGGAGCGTCGAGCGACGGAAACCGCGGAGGCCAAGGGCCAGTACGCGCAGACCGTGGTGGAGGTGCTGGCCGGGGCGGAGGACGTGAACGCGCTGGGGAGGGCCGAGGCCGGGATTGATCCGGTGCGGGCGGCGGCGATGAAGGCCGTGGCGCGGGCTCGGGCCCAGGTTCGGCGCAACGCCTGGGCCGAGTTCCTGCGGATGGCCGGGGCCGGGCTGGCCGTGGCCGGGGTGATGCTGGTCGCGCTGCGGGCCGATCAGCTGAGCCTCGAGCAGGTCGGGGTGCTGGTGCTGGGCACGCTGGCGCTGGCCGATGTGACGGCGATCCTGCCGGACGCGGTGAATGCCCGTACCCGGGGCCGGATCGCGCAGCAGCGGCTGGGCGAGGTGCTGAAAACCGCGCCGCCCAGCGTGGACGCCGGAGCGACAACCGGCCTCAGCCCGAGAACGGACCACCCGACTGTCGTCCTCACCGACGTGACCGCGGGCTGGGACCGGGCCCGGCCCGTCCTTCATGAGGTCCGCCTCGACCTGCAACCCGGCAGCCGGGTCGCCGTCCAGGGACCCTCCGGTTCCGGGAAGTCGACCCTGGCCGCGGTCGTCCTCAAATTCCTCGACCCGAGCCGGGGCACCGCCGAACTGGGCGGCCACGACTACCGCGATCTGACCGGGGACCAGATCCGCGAGCGGGTCGGACTGGTGTCGGACGACGACCACGTGTTCGCCGGCACCCTGCGCGAAAATCTGCGCCTGGCCAGGCCGGAGGCCACCGACCGCGAGCTGCGGGTGGTACTGGCCCGGGCCCGGCTGGACCCCTGGTTCACCGCGACCCCCGCCGGACTGGACACCGAGCTGGGCGAACGCGGAGCGACGATGTCGGCCGGGGAACGGCGCCGGCTGGCGCTGGCCCGGGCGCTGCTGGCCGATCGTCCTCTGCTGGTGCTCGACGAACCGGCCGAGAGCCTCGACACCGAGACCGCCGAGGCCGTGCTGGAGGACATCCTGGCCGAGTCCGCCGGGCGCTCGGTGCTGCTGGTAACCCACCGCTCGGAAGGGCTGGGCGCGGTGGACCGGGTGCTGAGGCTGGAGGAAGGGCGCGTGGTCAGAGTTCGTACTTGAAGCCCGCGTGGGACTGGGCGAAGCCGAGCTTCTGGTAGAACCGGTGCGCCTCCAGCCGGGTGTTGTCCGAGGTCAGCTGGAGCAGATCACACCCCCGGGAGCGGCATTCGGCGATCACCCAGTGCATCAGGGCCGAGCCCAGGCCGGCTCCCCGCTCGGTGCTGGAGACCCGCACGGCCTCGACGATCGCCCGGGTGGCACCGCGCCGGGAGAGCCCGGGGATGAAGGTCAGGTGGGCGGTCGCGAGCACCGTGCCGTCCCGCTCACCGACCACCAGGAACTGGCCCGGGTCCTGCTCCACCCGGGCGAAAGCCTCCTGGTAGAGGGGCAGGTCGTCCGGGCTCTCGCGCCGGGCACCGAGGTAGTCGTCGGCCATCAGGGCCACGATCGCGGGGACGTCGGCGAGGGTCGCGCGACGGAAGTCGATGTCACTCATCACCGGACATCATAGAAATGGTGGACGCTAGGCCGCCCGGGTACCCCGGGTGGCCACCGAGGTGGGCTGGGTCGGGGTCGCCGCGCGCCGCTCGCGCGCTGCCTGGATCAGCAGCTGGGTCGCGGTGCCGTAGCCCGCCCGATCCGGTGCCACCAGCGGCAGGTCGGCCATGGCCTCCGCCGTGACCAGGCCCAGCACCGCTCCCGAAGCGGGCTCGGCCTCGGCGCCCGCCCGCCCCCATCGGGCGGCCAGCAGGCCGACCGCACCGGCCAGGATCACCGGAACCCCGGCGCCCAGCGCTCCCAGAGACACGACCTCGACCACCATGGTGGTTCTCCTTCACACAACAGCCGGTACCGACAGCCGGCGCCTGAGTTCCAGCTTCTGTCGGCACCGACCCTCAAAGCGTCAGCCCCGAGGCTGAACCCGCCTGTACCTGAGGACCTTTGTCATCCTCCGGGCGCACACCCAAGGGCTGAGATGCACCCTTCTGGCGGAACGGCCGGCGGATCGCCACGACGGCCACTCCGGCCAGCAGGATCACGCCGCCGAGCAGTTCGAACGGTCCGGGCCGCTCGTCCTGTGCCAGCCAGGCGGTGATCAGCCCGACCACGGGCACCAGCAGGGTGAACGGCACCACCTGGGCGGCCTCGTACTTGGCCAGCAGGGTGTTCCAGATGCCGTAGCCGACCAGCGAGGCCAGGCCGGCGGTGTACAGCGTGGAGGCGAGGTTGGCGAGGGTGATGTGCACCAGGGCGTGCCCGACTGTCGAGGGCCCGTCCACCACCAGGGACAGCGCGGCCAGGGGGATCGGGACCACCACGGCCGACCAGACCGTCATGCTCAGCCCCGACTTCACCCCGGCCTGCCGGCTCAGCACGTTGCCGCAGGCCCAGCTGGTCGCCGCGCCGACCGCCAGGGCCACGCCGAGCAGCGGGGTGTCGGCGGAGCGGCCGAAGGCCACGACGACCAGGCCGACCGCGCCCAGAGCGACCCCGGCCAGAGCCTTGAGGCTGGGCCGTTCGTGCAGCACGCCGGCCGCGATCAGCACGGTCACCACCACCTGGGCCTGCACCACCAGGCTGGCCAGGCCGGACGGCATCCCGGCGTTCAGCGAGAGGTAGAGGAAGGCGAACTGGCCCAGGCTGAGGAAACTGCCGACCATCAGCAGGGTGCGCCAGGGCACGTCCGGGCGAGGGAGGAAGAAGATCGCCGGGAACAGCACGAAGACGAATCGGAGGGCGACGAACAGCAGCGGCGGGAAGCCGGACAGGCCCTCGTCGATGACGACGAAGTTCATCCCCCAGATCAGGGTGACGAGTACGGCCAGCAGCGAGTCCCGAGTAGTCACAGGTTCAGCTTGGGCGGAGCGACCATTCACGTCCAGCGACTTCTGCTGCCGGTCAATCGGTAGCATTGCTTCATGATGGACCTGGTGGCTCTGCGCAGCCTGATCGCGGTGGACGTCCACGGCACGGTGGTCGCGGCGGCGCAGGCCGGGGGATACACCCCGTCCGCAGTGTCGCAGCAGATCAAGCGCCTGGAGAAGGACCTCGGGGTGGTGCTGCTGGAGAAGGTCGGGCGCGGGGTGGTGCTGACCGACGAGGGCCGCACCCTGGTCCGGCACGGGCACGGCATCCTGCGCCAGGTGGAGGCGGCGACCGCGGGGATCGGCGGGGAGCAGGGGGAACCGGCCGGGCCGCTGCGGATCGTGGCGTTCTCCACCGCGGTGCGGGGTCTGGTCGCCCCGCTGCTGGCCGATCTGGCCAAGACCAGCCCGGCGCTGGTGCCGGAGCTGTACGAGCGGGATCCGGCCGAGGCGGTGGACACGGTGGCGGCCGGTCAGGCCGACCTGGGGCTGGTGCACCACTGGGTGGGGGTCGCGCTGCAGCGGCCGGACTTCGTCGAGGGCGAGGTGATCGGCCTGGACATCGCCGACCTCCTGGTGCGCGCCGACCACCGGCTGGCCGGGGCCGGGTCGGTCACCCCGGCCGATCTGGTGGACGAGCCCTGGGCCTCGACGCCGGTGGGCAGCATCTGTCACGGCTGGTTCCTCTACATGTTCGCCGGCTTCGCCCGGCCCCCGCGGGTGCGGTACTGGTCGTGGGAGTTCGCCTCGCACGTCCGGCTGGTCGAGGAGGTGGGGGCGGTGGCCCTGGTGCCCCGGCTGGGGCGGGGGCCGCTGCCGGAGGGCGTGGTCGCGGTCGAGGTCTCCGGGCCGGTGCCGACCCGGGTGATCGAGATGATCTGGCGGGGGTCGATGTCCTCCAGCCCGGCCATCCGGCACGTACGGGAGCGCTGTTCGGCGCTTTTCGCGCCTCTGGCCGAGAACCCCGGGCGGCGGACCTCCATGGTGTGAACCCGTACCGGCGGTTAATGGGAGTCATTCTCAAAATATCCGCTAGGGTCCTTCTCGTGCGCTAACTGCTCCTGCAGGCGGACATTCGCCATGAGGCGAGCCGTTATGGACGATAACAGGCCTTCGCAAGATAGGGAGTGACGGGATCATGCGCGAACGGGGGACGAATGACATCGAGCTCCGACAAGCGACGGCGGGGGATCTGGGTGGAGCGGCGGCGTGCATGCGCGCGGTGCTCGACCGGGACCTGGGCGGGTATCAGGGGCGCTGGCATCGGGACATCGACGATCTGGCCGAGACATATCTGAGGGCTGCTGGGGCGGCGCTGTTCGTGGCGGTGGAAGCGGCCGAGGGCAGGCCGCAGGTGCTCGCCACCACTGCGGTGCGGCCCTGTCGCCTGGCGGTGCCGCCGAACCCGGAATGGCTGGCTGCCCGCTACAACCGGCCTGAGGTCTGCCAATTGGTGCGGGTCTGGGTGCGGCCGGAGGCCCGGCGGCGGGGGTTGGCCCGGCGGTTGGTGGGGGTGGCGACCCGATGGGCCACCGAGGAGGCCGGGTACGAGACGGTCTACCTCCATACCGATGCGTCGGTGCTAGGGGCGGAGTCGTTCTGGCGATCGATGCCTACGGTCGAGGTCTACGACGCCCGGCCGGATCCTTATCACACCGTGCATTTCGAGATCGATGCAGCGAAGGCAGCCGCTTTGAGCGGGAAATTGGGACGGTGGGCATGACCCCGGTAGCCGGACGCGGAGCCGTTCACCGGGTGATTGCTGAGGTCGGTGATCTGGCCCTGCTGAACGATTCATCGCTCGATCTGGCCGCCCGGGTGGCCGCGCTCTACGAAAGCCTGCGATCCCAGCCGGACCTGGCCCCGTCGTCCGTGGTCGATCGCCTTTTCGGTGAACTCGTCGAGCTCTGCGGCGAGCACGGGGGCGACCTTTCGCTCCGCGCGGCCGGGGTGCTGGACGACGAACGGATCACGTCGCGTCTGACCGGCCTGCACGAGGTCTGCGCGGAGGGCGAGTACCTGCTTGAGCGACACTGGGCCAGCCGGATTGCCGCAGCGCCCCGGCCTCGCGAAGAGCTGGCGGGCTTTCCTTATCTGGAGAATTACCGAGAGCTGACCCGGCTCGAGATCAACCTGCTGCGCTGCTTCGGCGTGGAACCGTCGGCGGCGGAACGGATCTGCTTCCTCGGCGCCGGCCCGCTGCCGCTCAGTGCGGTCTGCCTTTACGACGAGCTGGCCGTGCCAATGGACGTGGTCGACCGTTCGCCGGACGCGGTGACCCTGGGCTCGGCCTGTGGGGAAGCTCTGCTGGGGCCGGGGGCACTGCGGTTCCATCGGGCCGACGCGGCGGATTTCGAGCCGGTGGCCGAGGCCGACATCGTGGTGCTGGGCGCCCTGGCCGGGCTCGATCAGGAAGCGAAAAATGTTATTCTGGGCTCGCTCTGGCAGCGGCTCAGACCGGGCGCGGTGCTCTTGGTGCGGAGCGCGGCCGGGTTGCGGCGCCTGCTCTATCCGGCGATCGGTGTCCAGGAGCTGAGTGGCTGGGAGCAGCTGGGCGTCCTCCACCCGCTCAACGACGTCATCAATTCAGTGATAGTTCTGCGCCGCCCCTGAACACCGCTCGCACCCTGGTCAGGGCGGTGATGTCGGTGCGCGGATCGCCGTCCACCACCAAGAGGTCGGCTTCCGCGCCCGCAGCCAGGCGCCCCCTGGAGCCTTCCAAGCCGCAGGCCTGCGCGGAGACCGAGGTGGCGGTGGCGATTGCATCCTCCACGGCGATCCCTGCCGCCACCAGCTCGGCCACTGCGTACGCCACGATGCCGTGCGGCTTGGCCGCGTGGATTCCCCCGTCGGAGCCGCTGATGACCAGAACACCCTGCCGATGTAGGTACTCGACCTGAACGAAGCGATGCGCGGGCACGAGGCCGGTGCGGCGGGTGACCTCCTCGGCCTGCGCCGAGGGTCGGCTGCCGGGAATCCGGCCGAAGGTAGGGCCGATGTGGATGCCGTTGTCCCGCAGGCGATCAGCCAGATCCGGCGGAGTCTGCACGCCGTTACGGGTCAGGCAGGTGCAGTGCTCGATGTTCTTCACCCCAGCGTCGATGCAGAGGTTGACGGCGTTGAGTGAATGAGCATGGGCGGCCACCGGAAGGCCATGGCGCTCGGCCCGTTTCACCACCAGGGCGACGTCTTCGGGGGAGTACTGCAGCGAGAGCAGGTCAGACCCCGGGGTCATGGCGCCACCGCTGACCACGATCTTGACCAGCGCCGCTCCGTGCTCGGCCCGCTCGTCCACCGCTCGGAGGAGCTGCTCGACCCCGGCTGCTTCCCCTCCCATGGCCACACAATGACCACCTGGGGTAGTGATCGGCGGGCCGGAGGCGACCACGGCGGGCTCATCGTGCTGCGACGCCCGCCCGAGCACGCTGTATCGGTTGTCGCCGAGGTCCCGCACGGTCGTCACTCCGGCCCGGGCGTGAGCGAGCAAGGACTGCCGGATCATGGCCTCGCGTTCTTCCGGCGTCCGATCCGGATCTCGCCCCAGCGCTCCGTCCTTCCCGTCGGCGATCAGATGCACATGCGTGTCGATCAGCCCGGGCAACAGCGTGCCCCGCTCGTGCCGGCGTTCCGCGAAACCCTCCGGAACTGCCGTCTGGCCCGCGCTTACGGAGAGGATGCGAGATCCCTCGGTGAGCACCGTGACGCCTTGCAGAAGAAAGCGCTCCCCGTCGAAGGCCAAGGGGGCGAGGTGAGCGACGCGGTCGGCGGGTGGCATGTCCTCATCCTGCGAAGAGCCGGCCGAATCGGACAAGAGGCGCACGATGGCATTAAAGTCACTCACGGGGATCGGGAGGACTCTGTGAGCGACCTGGCCATCAATTTGGCTGCAAGTGTGCTGTTCGGTGGGGCGCTGTGGCTGCTGGGGGTGCTCGGGCAGTATCGCCGGCGGGCTCGTCTGCGGCAGTTCTTCGGCCTGGCGTCCGGAGATCGGGCCGCCGTCATCGTCGGTAAGGACATGTGGGGGCGCGAGCACAGCGTCAGCCGGGGAGACGTGGCCACGATCGTCGAGATCGCGGTGATTGTGAAGGGGTGTGACGCGGAGCCGGACTTCCGGATGCATTACGAGGTGCACGGCGGGCTGGGCGAGCAGACCGAGTTCTGTGTGGGTGGGCCGAGTTCCAACTCCCGCACGGCGGCTCATCTGCGACGCTTCCTGCCCGGTGTGACGCAGACCGAGGACGCGCTGAGCCTGCACGTCGGCGGTGACGAATACGGCTACGAGCGCGGCGAGGTCGCCCACGTGCTGGTGGCCCGGCTGTACCAGGGCGCCGACCAACCGCAGAAGCCGCTCTTCCTGGTGGCCGGCCAGACCGCCATCTCCAACCACGCCGGCGCCCGGTACCTGGCCCGCCAGGGCCGTCAGCTGGCCGCCAAATATCCTGCGGGAGAGCAGTTCTGCCTGATCC
Organism: Kineosporia aurantiaca JCM 3230; assembly: GCA_000719025.1. Taxonomy (GTDB): domain Bacteria; phylum Actinomycetota; class Actinomycetes; order Actinomycetales; family Kineosporiaceae; genus Kineosporia; species Kineosporia aurantiaca. The sequence continues at coordinate 435,217 of JODP01000002.1, read as the reverse complement.
TGCGGATCCTGGACACCCGCAGCTACGGGAACAACCTGGTGGAGTACCTGGGAGACGTGTCCGAAGCCGCGTTCACCGCGTGGAAGGAAGCGGAGAACTGAGGACGCCGGGAAGCCGCGCTTCCCAGCGTCCTCACTTTCGAAGGTTCTACTCGGCGGTGCGGACCGTGATCGGGGTGCCCTTCTCGATCGTCCGCGAAACCGTGCAGGTGTGGTCGTGCGAAGCCTTGATCGCGCGGGGCAGCAAGGTGCGCGCCGCGTCGCCGGCCTCACCCTCCGGGAAGGTCACGTCGAACGTCAGGGTGATGTCCTTCAGGCTGTTCTCCCCGTTCTCTCGCACGTAGACCGCGTCTACCCGGGCGGAGAAGTTTTCCGCGGGAGAGCGCCGCCCGGTGACCACGTCGACGTCGACGGCGGTGCAGCCGGCGATGGCCGTCAGCAGCAGTTCCACCGGGGAGAACGCGTCCGTGGCCTTGCTTCCGAAGCGCAGCGTGTCGCCGCGCTTGTTGGTGGCCAGGTACACGCCCTCCTCAAGTCGTTCGATGGTCACCGAGCGGTTGTCGTCCTTCTGATCAGCCATCCCCCGAATATCGCACGCGGGGTCAGATCACTGCCGCGCGCCCCGCTTCGAGCCGGGCGATCGGCACCCGGAAGGGGGAGCAGGACACGTAGTCGATGCCTATCTGGTGGAAGAAGTGGATCGACTCCGGATCGCCGCCGTGCTCCCCGCAGACCCCCAGCTTGAGGTCCGGCCGGGTGCGTCGTCCGTCCTTGGCCGCGATCTTGATCAGCCGGCCCACGCCATCCACGTCCAGACTTTCGAACGGCGAGACCATGAACACGCCGCGGTCCAGGTAGGTGGCGAAGAACCCGCCCTCCACGTCGTCCCGGGAGAAGCCCCAGGTGGTCTGGGTCAGGTCGTTGGTGCCGAAAGAGAAGAACTCCGCGCCCTCGGCGATCCGGGTGGCGGTCAGCGCGGCCCGGGGTAGCTCGATCATCGTGCCGATCGGGATCTGCAGGTCTACCTCTTGTTCTTCCTGGACGGTCTTCAGGATCTGATCAGCCTCGTCCCGGATCAGGAACAGCTCCATCACCGACCCCACCAGCGGAACCATGATCTCCACCTGCGGGTTCTTTCCCTGCCTGCGCAGCGCCGCGGTGGCCTCGCTGATCGCTCGCACCTGTAGGGCGAACAGCCCTGGCAGGACCAGCCCGAGCCGTACCCCGCGCAGTCCCAGCATCGGGTTGGACTCGTGCAGCCGTTCCACCGCGGCCAGCAGCCGTTCCTCGCCCGGATCGGCTTCTCCCCGAGCCCGGTCCAGGGCCACCTTGACCGACAGTTCGGTGCGGTCGGGCAGGAACTCGTGCAGCGGCGGGTCCAGCAGGCGGATCGTCACCGGCAGCTCGTCCATCGCGGTGAGCAGTTCGACGAAGTCCTGACGCTGCAGCGGCAGCAACTCGTCGTAGACCGGCTGCCGCTCGTCCGCCGATGAGGCCAGTACCAGACGTTCGATCAGGATCCGCCGGTCGCCGAGGAACATGTGCTCGGTGCGGCACAGCCCGATGCCCTGCGCACCGAGGTGCCGAGCCCGGGCCGCGTCCTCGGCGTTGTCGGCGTTCGTCCGTACCCGGAGCCGCCGGATCGAGTCCGCGTGCGAGAGCAGCCGGTCGACCGACCGGACCAGCTCGCCGGTGTCCGGATCAATGTCCTTGAGCGCAGCGTCCAGACCACTCTCCAGGTAGGTAGCCACCGGCGATGACACCACCGACACCTGACCCGCGAACACTTCCCCGCTGCTGCCGTCGATGCTGATCATGTCGCCCTCGTGCAGCACCCGGTCGTTCACCGTCGCGGTCTGCGCGGCTACGTCCACGTCCAGCTCGGCGAAACCGCATACGCAGGTCTTGCCCATACCCCGGGCCACGACGGCGGCGTGACTGGTCTTTCCGCCGCGGGATGTGAGCACTCCTCGGGCAGCGATCATCCCGCCGAGGTCGTCGGGGTTGGTCTCCTTACGGACGAGGATCACCTCCCGCCCTTCTTCCGCGGCCTTTTCAGCGGCTTTGGAGGTGAACACGATCTGCCCGGTGGCCGCGCCGGGCGAGGCCGCCATGCCCTTACCCAGCGGATCCCGGTCTGAGGTCTTGTCGAACTGCGGGAACCCCAGCTGGGCCAGCTGCGCGCCGTCCACCCGCTGCAACGCCTCGTCCATGGTGATCAGGTTCTCGTCGACCAGCTGCGTGGCGATCCGGAAAGCCGCCGCGGCGGTGCGCTTCCCGACCCGGGTCTGGAGCATCCAGAGCTTGCTGCGCTCAATCGTGAACTCGATGTCGCACAGATCCCGGTAGTGCGTCTCCAGCCGCCGCATGACCTGCAGCAACTGCTTGTAGGAGGACGGGTCCACGTCCTTCAGGTCGGCCAGGCTGAGGGTGTTGCGGATCCCGGCCACCACGTCCTCGCCCTGCGCGTTGACCAGGTAGTCGCCGTACACCCCGCCGTGCCCGGAGGCCGGGTCCCGGGTGAAGGCCACACCGGTGCCCGAGGTGTCGCCCAGGTTCCCGAAGACCATCGTGCAGATGTTCACCGCGGTGCCCAGGTCCTGCGGGATCCGCTCGCGCCGCCGGTAGAGCCGGGCCCGCTCGGTGTTCCAGGAGTCGAAGACCGCCCTGATCGCCATGTCCAGCTGCTCGCGCGGATGCTGCGGGAACTCGTCCCCGCTGTGCTCCAGGATCACCGACTTGAATTCGGTGACCAGCCCTTTCAGGCTTTCCACGTTCAGCTCGACGTCGGTCGGCACGCCCTGCGCGGCCTTCGCCGCGTCCAGTGCGTCGGCGAAGATCGCGCCGTCGATCTCCAGCACGGTCTTGCCGAACATCTGCAGGAGCCGGCGGTAGGAGTCCCAGGCGAACCGCTCGTCCCCGCTCTCCTCCGCCAGCCCCTTCACGCTGGCGTCGTTCAGCCCCACGTTCAGGACCGTCTCCATCATCCCGGGCATCGAGTGCATCGCCCCGGACCGCACGCTGACCAGCAGCGGGTCGTGCCGGTCACCGAGCCGCCGGCCCAGATCGTCCTCCAGCCGCCGCAACGCCATGGTCACCTGGACCCGCAGCTCACCGGGCTCGGTCCCGGCGGCCAGGTACGAGCGGCAGGCCTCGGTGGTGATGGTGAACCCCGGGGGCACCGGCAGCCCGAGGTTGGTCATCTCGGCCAGGTTCGCCCCCTTGCCGCCCAGGAGCTCCTTCTGGTCCTTGTTGCCCTCAGCGAATGCGTACACGTACTGGGTCATGGGCGGATCACGCCTCTCGTAGCTTCCGGCGGCCGGGGATCCAGCGAGGGTAAGCCGGGGAAAAGCTGTCCGGACAGGGGGCGGATCGTGACGCCGGACATGCTCCTGGGCGGTTGACCTGGGAGTTCACCGGTTGCTACCGGGGTGGTGGGCGATGCGCCCGGCGGTCGGCCCGGCTTTTGCCCGAGGACGTTTGCCTAAGGATGCTTGCCTGAGGGCGTTTGCTTGAGGACGCTTGCGGGCACCGATCAGTGCTCGTGCTCCAGGAGGGAGTAGAGCAGGCTGTCGCGCCAGGCGCCGTTGGTGTGGACGTGGTCGCGCAGCCGGCCCTCGGGCCGGAAGCCGAGGCGCTCGAGGACGCGGGCCGAGCGCTGGTTCTCCGGGCCGACCGCGGCGGTGATCCGGTGCAGGCCCAGTTCGCCGAAGCCGAACTCGACCAGGGTCCGGGCGGTGGCGGTGGCGTAGCCCTGACCCCAGTGGTCGGCGTGGATCGCGTAACCGAGCTTGGCCGAACGGATCCCGCCCAGGGCCAGGCGGCCGAAGCCGATCACCCGGTCGGTCGAGGAGCCGGCCGAGGCGAGGTAGAACTCGGTGCGGGGGACGATCCGGGCCGCGTCCATCGCGGCGGCAATCATGCTCGCGGCGCCTTCACGGTTCCGGGAGTCGAAGGCCAGCCAGTGGGTGACCCGGTCGTCGCCGATGATGGCGGCGACATCGTCGAGGTCGTTCTCGGAAAAGTCGCGCAGGCGGACCTTTCCGCCGTCCAAGGGCATCACTTGTTCACCCCGGACAGCCCGGCGGGCAGTTCGGCGCGGTGGATCAGGCCGAGGCGCTGGGTGGCGCGGGTGATCGCCACGTAGAGGTCGCCCCGGCCGCGGGGGGAAGCGGCGACGATCCGGTCGGGCTCGACCACGATGACCGCGTCGAACTCCAGCCCTTTGGTCTCGCGTGGATCCAGGACGGCCACCCGGGAAGGACTTTCGTCATCCGGATCCTCGCCCCGGGCAACGGCTTCGGAGAGATGCGCATTGAGGACAGCGAAGATCTCGGCGGCCTGGTCCGGGGCGGTGACCACGGCCAGGCGCCGGTCCTCGGCCAAGGCCCGAAGTTCGCTGTCGACCGCGGAAACCAGGTCATCGGCAAGGTTTTCCGTGCGTCGGGCCCATACCGGAGCGCTGCCCGGGCGGACCGGCTCGGGGGCGAGCAGGTCGGGGTCGATGGTCCTGAGCAGGTCGGCGGCGACCCGGGCGATCGGCTCCGGCATCCGGTAGTTGACGGTGAGTTCCTCCAGCCGCCAGCGGTTCCCGACGTGCGGGCCGAGCGCCTGCGGCCAGGACGCGGCGCCGGCCGGATCACCGGTCTGGGCCACGTCGCCGACCAGGGTCATCGAGCGCGAGCGGCGCATCAGCAGGCGCCAGGCCATCGGGGAGACCTCCTGGGCCTCGTCGACCACGATGTGCCCGAAGCGCCAGGTGCGGTCGGTGGCGGCGCGCTCGGCGGCGGTGCGGTGGTCGACCGCTTCCTGCCGGTCCAGCAGGGCTTCCGCGTCGACCAGGTCGAACGCGGCCAGGATCTCGGACTCCTCGTCCTCGAAGTCGCCGGATTCCGAGCCGCGCAGCAGGTCGAGCACGCCCTGGGCGTACTCCAGGTTCGCGGTCTGCAGCTCCTCGGCCAGCCGCCGGGCGGTCGAGTCGTCCCGCCCCAGCAGCTCGGCGGCCTCGTCGAGCAGCGGCACGTCGGCCTCGGACCAGCCCTGGCCGGCCTCGCGCAGCAGCAGGTCCTGCTCGGCCTGGGTCAGCCCGACCTGGGCGGCCGCGGCGCGGATCCGCTTGGGGGAGGCGTACAGGTCGCGCAGCAGCCGGGTCGGGGTCAGCTTCGGCCAGAGCCAGTCCACCACCCCGTCGACGTCGTCGTTCTCGGCCAGCTCGTTCCGGACCATCTTGAGATCCTCCGGCCCGAGCAGGTTCTCGCCGCCCAGCGGATCGGCACCGACCGCCTCGGCCCAGAGCCGGGTGAGCGCCTCGACGACCAGCCGGTGCATGAGGGGCCGGGCCTCGTTGTGCAGCAGCTGCCCGGCGCGCACCCGCTCGCGCAGCTCCAGGCAGGCCTGCCGGTCCAGCCGCAGCAACTGGCCGTCGTGACGGACCGCGACCACCTCGTCGTCGTCCTCCGGCACCCACTGGCGGTCCGCGACCGCGCCGGCCACGACGTCCGCCATCATCAGGTGGCCCTTCAGTGCGGTGACCGGCCCGGACTCGGTGAGCGTGGGGGAGACGCCGGGGAACAGGTCGCCGGTGGTCGCCAGCATCACGCCGGTCTCGCCGAGCGCGGGCAGCACTTCGGCGATGTACCGCAGGAAGGTGGTGTTCGGCCCGATGATCAGCACACCGCGGCGTTCCAGCTGCTCGCGGTGGTGGTAGAGCAGGTAGGCCGCGCGGTGCAGGGCCACCGCGGTCTTGCCGGTGCCCGGCCCACCCTGCACCACCAGGATGCCGTTCAGCTCGGAACGGATGATCCGGTCCTGCTCGGCCTGCACCGTCTCGACGATGTCGGTCATCCGCCCGGAGCGGGCCGCGTTCAGCGCGGTCAGCAGCGCGGCCTCACTGGTGATCGGGCCCGGTTCGGAGGTGGTGGCGCCGGTCAGGTGCTCGTCGTGCAGCTGCACCACCCGGCGTCCCACCGTGCGGATCTGCCGGCGCCGCACCACGCCGTCCGGCTGCATCGCGGTGGCCAGGTAAAAGGGGCGGGCGACGGGGGCGCGCCAGTCGATCAGGAGAGGCTCGTCGTCTTCTTCGTCCTCGGCCTGCAGACCAATTCTGCCAATGTAACGGGGTGGGCCTTCTTGCAGATCGAGACGGCCGAAACAAAGCGCGTTCTCGGCCGCGTTCAACTGGGCCAGCCGGGCACTGTAGAGATGCACGGCGGCCTCCCGCTCGACCATGGCCTGGCGGGTGCCCACCGCCCCGGATCCGCCTGCGAGAGCACGGGTCTGACGGGCGGCGAGCCGTTCGCGGAGCCCGTCGACGTGGTCGTAGAGCAGGGTGAGATGCGCCTGCTCAAGAGCCAGGTCAGGAATTGACAATTACCCCTCCGCGAATTACCATCAGCCCTGTTGAGCTGTATTCCGGTGAATCCCCGAAAAATAAAAGATTCACTGCAGCAAGGTATCCCTTTCTTTCGGCCGTGTCTGCTTTCCAGCCGCTCAGCCGAGCGTGACCCGGGCTGTCGTTCATGTCACCTTCATGTCCTCTCGGGTGAAGATCGACAGGAATCGCCCGCCGGTCCGGGACAATCGCCCCATGCGTGATGACGTGCTCCCGGCGGCCGTGCGCGAGCGGGTCCTCGCCCTCGCTGCGGAGAACCAGCTCCCGGCCTACCTCTACGACCTTCCCGCTCTGCGGGAACAGGCCGGGCAGATCCGCGACGCCCTCGCGGACGCCGGGGTGCAGTTCCTTTACGCGGCCAAGGCGAACCCCGATCCGGTGCTGCTGCGGGTGCTCGCTCCGCTGACCGACGGCATCGAGGTGGCATCCGGCGGCGAGCTGGAGCACGTGATGGACACGGTGCCCGGGGCCCGGGTGGCGTTCGGCGGGCCCGGCAAGACCGACCGCGAGCTGATCACCGCGATCAGCCGTGGGGTCTGGCGGCTGCACGTGGAGAGCCTGCGCGAGCTGAACCGGGTGATTGCACTGGCCGGGGCCCGCCCGGTGGAGGTGCTGCTGCGGGCCAACCTGCCGTTCGGAGTCACCGGCGCCGCGCTGAGCATGAGCGGGCCGTTCGGGATGGACGAGGAGACGCTCGCCGTCGCGGCGCGTACGGCGCGGGACGCGGCGGCGGCCGGCAGTGGGGTGCGGGTGCGCGGGCTGCACGTCCACCTGGCTTCCGGCCTGGATGCGGAGCAGAAGCTGACGCTGGACAAGCGGGTGCTGGCCTGGGCGCTGTGGTGGCTGCGGGACAAGGTGCCGGGCCTGACGGCGCCGGAGATCAACCTGGGCGGCGGGATGAGCGTGGACTATGCGGATCCGGACGACCGCTTCGACTGGCTTCGGTACGCCAAGGGCCTGGGCGAGGTGGCTCCGGAGGGGGTCGTGCTGCGGGTCGAGCCGGGCCGCGCGGTCAGCGTGCATTCCGGGTACTACGTCAGCGACGTGCTCGACCTGAAGTACACCCGGGGTCAGGCGTACGCCATCACCCGCGGGGGCACCCATCACCTGCGTACCCCGGCCACCAAGGGGCACAGCCAGCCGGTGCTCGCGCTACCTGGCCCTCAGCGTTCCGGCGAGCCGCTGAACGACGACAACCTGACCGTGGTCGGCCAGCTCTGCACGCCCAAGGACCAGCTGGCCGCCGGGGTCGGGGTCCGCGACCTGCGGGTGGGGGATCTGCTGGTGTTCCGGATGGCCGGGGCCTACGCCTGGAACATCAGTCACCACGACTTCCTCATGCACCCCCACCCGGCCTTCGCCTACGTCGGGGGCTAGGTCAGCAGCTGTAGCTCATCTGGCAGACGTTCTGGTCGGAGTTGCGGGTGAAGTCCCGGCGCTGTCCCTCGGCCCAGACCCCGAACAGCACCAGGGCGATCACCACCACCGCGATGATCTCCAGCTTCAGCAGCACGTCGGTGAAGTGCTTGGCCGAACTCAGGAAGCGCATGGTGCCGGCCGGTTCGTGGTGCTCGTGGTGCCCTTCGCGCAGCCCCACGGAGGCCGGGACGAAGTCGGGGTCGGTCTTGTCGTGGGTGCGGGCGCGCAGGGTGGTCGCCGTGGCCGCGGTCATCCCGGGCACGGTGTACTCGGGGTGCCGGGCGTGGGCCACGCCGATCACGTCGGAGCCGTGGTGGATCCGGACGTCGTCCAGCAGTTCCTCGCCCTCGGGCTCCGGCCGCCGGGCCCCCGGGATCCGCCGGGCCCCTTGGTACGCGGAGCGTTCCTCGGCGTGCCGGTGGCCGAACAGTTCGGTCCGCATGAAGAGCAGGCCGAGCACCGCGATCGGCCACATCCGGGTGGACAGGGCGGCCGCGACGATGGTCAGCGCGGCCACGTAGCCGGCCACCCGGATCGCCAGACCGTGCCGCGGCAGGCGCCCGAGGTAGATCAGGACGTGCACGGTGAGCAGTCCGCAGACCGGTATCCAGCCGAAGGCCTGGATGATTTCGCGGAGCGACATGAGGTCCTCCCAGGCGGGGGATGATCGCCGGCGACCCCGATGCCATCGGCGTAAGCGCTGTTTCGGCATTTTCGCTCCGCAGGTTGAGTGCGCCGGGAGGGTGAGATGTCCAGTGCGGTGACCGCTGACCGATGGTCCGCTCGGGAGGCCCGGATCCGAGACGCCGAGGCCGGGGCCGCGCCGCACTTCCGGCCCGGGCTGGAGCGGATGCGCCCGATGCTGTCGGCCACCCCGAAGATCATCTTCTCGGATCTGGGGACGGAGCGGACCGGCTGGGACCCGATGGGTGAGCTTCAGATCGACTGATTGAGGACGCCGGTCGGCACCGATGAGTTCCGGGGAACCGGGGCGTCCTTACCTGTAGCTATTCACGACAGGAAGGTGCACGTCATGCCGGTCATTCAGCCCAGCCTGTGGTTCGACGGCAACGCCGAGCAGGCGGTGGAGCTCTACACCAAGCTGTTCCCCAACTCCTCGACCCTGCACACCTCGACCTACGGACCCGACCAGCCCGGGACCGAGGGCACGGTGATGGCGATCGACTTCGTGCTCGACGGCCAGCCGTTCAACGCGATCAACGGCGGCCCGCAGTTCCCCTTCACCGAGGCGATCTCGCTCAGCGTTTCGTGCGCCGACCAGGCCGAGGTGGACCACTACTGGTTCGGCCTGACCGCGGACGGCGGTCACGAGGTGCAGTGCGGCTGGCTGAAGGACCGGTTCGGGGTGTCCTGGCAGATCGTGCCGGCGATCCTGGGCCGGCTGATCGGCGATCCCGACCCGGCCCGCAGCAGCCGCGCCACCCAGGCCATGCTCGGGATGAAGCGGCTGGTGATCGAGGACCTGCAGAAGGCGGCCGACGGGGCCTAGAGCGGGCGTCCGGTCACGCAGTAGACCCGCCCCAGCGGATCGGTCATCACGGTCCATTCGTCGTTGGCCGGGCCCACCTGCGCGCCCAGGGTGGCGTGGGCCCGGGCGACCCCGGCCGGGCGGGGCGCGGCGAAGTCCAGGTGCGCGGTCACGGCCGGTGCCTCGTCGTCCAGACGCTGCAGCAGGAGCTTGGCCGGCAGCTCGGCCGGGACCCGGAGCCGGGCGAACTCCGAGTCGCCGAGGTGGAAGAGTTCCCAGCCGGTGAGGGCGGCCCAGAAGGTGCTTTCGGAGTCCCAGAGGGCCGGGGGGATGTCGATGGCGAGCTGGTCCAGCCGGGCCCGGGTGGCCAGGCCGATCATCTGGTTCGGCGGTGGCACCTGGCTCTCGGCCTCGGCGCCTTCCCACGGCACCAGGCAGAAGGGGAGGCCGCCGGGGCTGGTGAAGACGTCGTGCTCGCCGCCCGCGAACTCGTGGTGGGCGCCCAGGCGGACGGCCTGGGCCACCGCCTCGGCCCGCGCGGCCGCATCGATGTGCAGATCCAGATGGGTGCGGGCCGGGCCGGAACCGAGCCGCTGCACGCGAAGGTAGGGGTGGCCCTGAGCGGGCAGCAGGGTGGCGAACTCGTCCTGGCCGCCGCGCGGTTCGGACCGGTGGGTGCCGGTGACCTTGCTCCAGTAGTCGACGCCGGCCTCGAACTGCTCGGCCGGGAAATCCAGGAACAGGGTCATCCAATGAATCTGCACCGGACGATCCTATTGAGGCGCGACCCCGCGTAGCATCCACCCGTGCTCGCCCTGGGCCGTACCTCGCTGCTGACCTACGCCGCCGTGCTGGCCAGCTTCTTCACCGCCTGGGGCCTGGAGACGGTGGCCCACCTGCACACCGACGTGGTGGTGCTGGCCGTGGTCCTGGCGCTGATGGCCGGCCGGGCCGCCCGCCGGGCCGGACCCTGGTGGCAGCCGGCCGTCGTCCTCCCCCTGGCCGCGTTGTGGGCCGGGCTGGTCGGTCAGCTGATGCGAACCGAGAGGCCGCTCGGCGATGCGGTTTTCGTGCTGGTCGTGGCCGCCGGGATCTGGATGCGCCGGTTCGGGCCGTCGTTCACCCGCCTCGGCACCCTGCTCACCCTTCCGCTGATCGCCCTGCTCACCACCCCAGTACCGCGCGTTTCCGGAGCGCACAACGGCCTGGTCCAGGTGCTCTGGGCGGTGCCGATCGCGGCGATGAGCACGTTCTGGGTGCTGCTGTTCCAGCGCCTGGCGCCTTCCCCGGTCGGCAACGAGAAGGTTCAAGCAGCGAGTTCCTCGGGCAGGACGAGCACCCGGATGGCCGTGCAGATGGCGCTGACCCTGGGCGCGGCATTCGTCCTGGGGGAGTGGCTCTTCGGTGACCACTGGCCCTGGCTGGTGTTGACCGGGTACGTCGTGGCGGCCGGAAACCGGGGGCGTGGCGACGTTCTGGTCAAGGGTCTGCACCGGCTGGCGGGGGCGATGACCGGGACGATCGTGGCCACCCTGCTCGCCGGCGTCTTCGCGCCGGGAGACCGCACGGCCGTGGTCGCGGTGCTGGTGACCCTCGGGCTGGCGCTGCTGGCCCGCCCGTACGGTTACGCGTACTGGGCGGCCGGGGTGACTGCGGCCCTGGCTTTTCTCTACGGGTACTACGGACAAGGCGGAACCGGTGTGCTGGCCGAGCGGGTCGGTGCGGTCGCCGTGGCTACCGCGTTGGCAGTGGCCATCGCGTGGTGGGTGTTGCCCATCCGGACCACCGACATGATCCGCCGCCGAATCGCCGACGTGCTGGCCGACGTCCACAATTTATTGACCGCAGCCCGACGCTCCGACCCCGACGGACTGCAGGCCGCCGCATCGGCCGCTCACAGCACGCTCGCGCGGCTGGAGGAGGCGAGCGGCACGATCCGGCTTCACGACCGGCTCAGCCGGGCTACAGGGGGCAAGATCTGGCCCCGGCCGCCTTTGGCCGATGCGGTGCGGGGAGTGCTGGCGCTGGAAAGGCCTTTGGAGGAGCTGACCGCCGACTTGTCCGTCCAGCTGGCCGACGGCGCGCGGATCGACCGGGAAGTCGGCGCAGAGTTGGCGCGCGTGCACGGCGTGCTCACCAGTACCCGGCGAACCCTTGGACGCCGTCCTGACTCCGATCCGCCGGTTCCGGCTCCTACGGAAGAACGAGAGAAGCCACCGCCGTCCGGGTTGAGATGCCTGGAAGAACATCTTTTGTGGACGAGGGTCTCGCTGCTGGCGGTACCGGTGGCCTAACATTCGGTGAGGGTCCTGCCGAGAAGGCCCAGGTGAGCGGTCCGCGTCCAGTATTGGGCCCTATGATTTGTGGCACATGCTGTGCTATGGCACAGCATGTGCCGTTAGTGTGCCCCCTTATGCCAGCGCAGAGATTCAGATCGTGAGCCCTCGTGGGGATGGCCGCCCCCCGGAGCCACGGTCCGGAAGAGGCTCTGGGCGGGACCCGAGGCGCGACAGCGAGCGGGACTACGACCGGGACCATGGCCGGGACCCGCGGCGGGACTCCGCCCGCGACCCCCGAAGCACGCGCGACCGTGACTTCGCCCGGGTGCCCAGCGCCGGACGCGGCCCCGACCGGGGCGCTCGACCGGTGCCCGGCCCGGAGTTCGAGCCGGAGGACGACTCCCGCCCGGTCCGGCACGCGCGCGAGAAGGGGCCTCGCCACCCCTGGCTCCGCGGCATTCTCTACAGCCTGGTGCTGCTCCTGGTGGTGGCCTCGGCCGGCGGCTTCTACGTCTACCACCGGCTGAACGCCAACATTGCCTCGTCCTCACTGTTCAACGGCACCACCGGTAGCGAGGGCGTGAAGAAGGCGGACGCTGAGGGCCGGTTCCCGGTCAACATCCTGGTGATCGGCACCGACGCCCGCACGACCGCGGAGGACTGCAAGCTCGGCGGCGCCTGCGACGAGGGGGGTGCCCGGGCCGACGTCGAACTCTTGGTGCACGTCTCGGCCGACCGCAGCAACATCAGCGCGGTGAGCATCCCGCGGGACCTGATGACCGAGATGCCGGGCTGCAAAGACCCGGACAACGGGACCAGCATCGGTGAGCGGTACGGGCAGATCAACGGGAGCCTGCTGTACGGCCCGGGCTGCTCGGTCGCCACCATCCACCAGCTCACCGGCGTCACCATCGACCACTTCGCCATGGTCGACTTCTCCGGCGTGATCGCGATGTCCGACGCCACCGGCGGTGTGCAGGTGTGCGTGAACAACAACGTCTACGACAATTACTCGCACCTGAAGCTGTCCAAGGGTAAACACACGCTGAAGGGCGAGGCCGCGCTGGAGTTCGTGCGCACGAGGCACGGTTTTGGCGACGGCAGCGACCTCGGGCGCACCTATGGTCAGCACGCGTTCCTGTCCGGCGCGATCCAGGCGATCAAGGCCAAGGGCACTCTGCTGAACCCGACCAAGCTGCTCGGCGTGGCGAACGCCGCAACCAAGGCGCTGACCGTGGACGACGGGCTGGACAGCATCCCCAAGCTGATCTCGCTGGCCAAGGAGTTCAACAAGGTCGACACCGACCGGATCACCTTCACCACGATGCAGACCATGGCCGACCCGACCAACCCCAACCGGGTGGTGGCGGCCCCGGCCGCGGCCAAGCTGTTCGCCACCATCGTGGACGACCGGTCGCTGAGCAAGGCCAAGTCGACGACCTCCACGGCGAGCCCGAGTGCCTCGGCCAGCCCGACTGCGAGCCCCACCTCCACCTCCAAGAGCTTCTTCTCGGTGAAGGTGCAGAACCACAGCGGGGTCGACGGCCGGGCCACCAAGGTGAGCGACTCGCTCAAGAAGGAGGGGTACATCGCCTCCGCCGACGCCTCGTCCGCCGAGCTGGAGACGCATACCCAGATCCTCTACAGCGGCAAGTCCCAGCTCACCCAGGCCCAGCAGCTGGCCACCGACCTGGACGTGCCGGTCTCGCTGCTGAAGGCGGACAAGAGCGTCAAGGTGATCACCGTGGCGATGGGCGAGGACTGGACCACCGGAACCAGCTACCCGGCGCTCACCAAGGCCGATAAGGCCGAGGCGCTGTCCGACTCCCACGCCTCCAGCGCCAACAAGTCCAGCTGCGTGCCGGTCAGCACTCAGTACACCGTTAAGTACAACGGAGTGGGGAAGACCCCGCAGCAGGCATACGCGCTGGCGACCAGCGCCGGGGTCAAGGACTCGGACAAGTAGGGCGGGACCTCGGGCCCCTTCGGATCGTCCGTTCGTCCCCTCTTGGGAACCAGACCTGTACACCGGGTGGCGCAACCGGCCTCGGAGGGCCTGAATAGAGGGGAAGCGCGGCGGTCCGGGAACACCCGGGGATGAGAGGCGGACGACGATGTCTCAGGTGCGGGTCTGGCTGGGGGGTTGCGCGCGGGCGGTACGACCGGGCTTCGGGCCGGCCCGCAACCCGTTGCGCCGGCGCAGCGACCGGGTCCAGGCGTTCTCCGGGCTGGCGGCGGTCCTGCTGGTCCTGGCGGTCCTGCCGATCGCGGTGCTGGGCAGTCTGCGCACCTGGAACCACTTCTCCGCGATCTCCGACCACGAACTGGCAACCCGGCACCTGGTCTCGGCCACCGTGGTCGGCAGCGACCCGGACGTGGTGATCGCCCGCAACCACCTGGCCGAGCTGTCCTGGACCTATCCGGACCGGGTGAACCACACCGGGCACATCGCGGTCACCCAGGCCACCCAGGCCGGTGACCTGATCCCGGTGTGGGTGGACCCGAAGGGCGTGATGACCCAGGCCCCGATGACCCGGCTGAACGTCTGGCTCGACACCCTGGGCCTCGGGCTCGGGCTGACCGTCCTGGCCACGGTGCTCGCCCTCGGCGGTTACCAGGCCTCCCGGTTCGGGCTGGACCGGCGGCGCACCCGGGATCTGGACGCGGAGTGGCGGCGCTTCAACGAGAGCCGTTCCGAGGGCTTCCGCGACACCCGCGGCTGACCCCCCTCCGTGATCATGGACTTCTTCCCTCGTGATCATGGACTTTTCTTCGGTCCGGAAGCTCGTGGTCAACTGGCGTCGTGTCGGGCCGCCGCCACCTCACGCAGCTTCTGCAGAACCACCGAGGTGGGCGCGTCGGCCGCCCGGCCCGCCCGGGTGATGGCGTAGACCAACCGGGCCGGGCAGGCACCGGCCACGGGGATGGTGCGGACACTGGGGAAGCGCAGCGGCTGCGCCAGACGCGGTATGAGCCCAACCCCGGCCCCGGCGGCCACCAGGGCCGCGAGCGCGTCGTACTCGATCGTCCAGTGCCGCACGTCCGGCTGAAAACCCGCAGCGGCACAGGCGCTGTCGGCAATCGCCGCACAGGCGTCGTTCGGGTTACCGGAGATCCACTGCTCGTGGGCGAGGTCGGCCAGCTCGATCTGGGCTGATCCGGCCAGCGGGTGGTCCTCCCGGACGACCGCGTCCAGGATGTCGGTGATCAGGTCCACCCGGGCGTAGCGCGGGTCGTCCGGGCGCGGGCCGCCGGGATGGTCGACGGTAATCGCGATGTCCACGTCACCCGCGTCCAGGGCCCGCAGCGCGCCCTTCGGATCCATGTCCCGCGAAAGCACCTGCAGGCCCGGGCGCTGCACCCGCAGCTCGGCCATCGCCGGCCCGAGCACCGCCGCCACCGCCGTGGGCAGGGTCGCCACCCGCACCTCGCCGACTGAACCGTCCCCAAACGCGGCCAGATCGGCGCGGGCGAGCTCGAGCTGGGCCTCGATCGTGTGCGCGTGACCGAGCAGCACCCGGGCATGACCGGTCAGCCGCACCCCGCGTCCCTGCTTCTCCAGCAACGGCACTCCCAGCTCGCGGGCCAGCCCGGCGATCTGCTGGCTGACCGCGGACGGGGTGAGGTGCAGCCCCGACGCCGCCGCGATCACCGTGCCCCGCTGCTCGACCGCCCGCAGGAGCCGGAGCTTGCGCAGGTCGATCGTGAAGTCCGGACTGTCGATTGCCATGCAGAAAATCTAGATGGACTTCATGATCCTGGCGAGAGCATTCTGGCGGACATGAGCCGCAGAGCGCTGATCCTTTTCGTCAGCCTGGGCCTGGCCTGGGGGATCCCGTACTTGTTCATCAAGGTGGCGGGGGAGGAGCTGGCCCCCTCGGTACTGGTCCTGGGCCGCACCGGCCTGGCCACCCTCGTGCTGGTCCCGCTCACCCTGATCAGCCGGTCCAACCGGGCCGCTCTTCCGGCGGTGCTGCGGCAATGGCGGCCGCTGCTGGCCTACACGGTGGCCGAGGTGGTGTTCCCCTGGCTGTTCCTCACCCGCGCTGAACAGACCCTTTCCAGCTCCACCGCCGCCATCCTGATCTCCGCGGTGCCGGTCGTCGGCGTGGTGATCGCCCTGGCCTTGCGGCGGGCCGAGCGGCTGGGGTCACGCGGCGCCCTTGGCCTGCTGGTCGGCATGGCCGGGGTAAGCGCACTGGTCGGCCTCGACCTGGATGTGTCCGACCTTGGCGCGGTGGCCGAGATGGGCATCGTGGTGCTGGGTTACGCGATCGGCCCGGTGATCCTCTCGCGCTACCTCAGCGACCTGCCGGGCCTGCCGGTCATGGCCGTCTCAATCACCCTGTCGGCGCTGATCTACCTGCCCGTGGTCCTGCTCGGGCCCGGCCTGCCGGATGCGGTTCCGTCCGGCAAGGTGCTGGCGGCGGTGGCTGTGCTCGCCGTGGTCTGCACCGCCGCTGCCTTCTTGCTGCTCTTCGCCCTGATCGGTGAACTGGGCCCGGTCCGCGCCACCACCATCGTCTACCTCAACCCGGTGGTCGCGGTGATCGCCGGCGCGGTGTTCCTGAACGAGCAGGTCACCCTCTGGACCCTGGTCGGCTTCGTGCTCGTGCTCACCGGCTCCTACCTGGTCAACGGCCAGTCCTCCACCCCAGCCACCCCCAGCTCTCCCTCCGCCTCCCCCGAACCCACCCCCGTCCACTAACCCCCCACCCCCTTCGTGATCATGCACTTCCGCCCCCGTGATCATGGACTTCTTCCCCCGTGATCATGGAGTTCTTCCCTCGTGATCATGGGATCCGGGGCGGGCGGGTTATCGTGGAGCCGTGCCCCTGACCACCACGACCGAGGCCACGTTCGCCGCCGATGTGCTGGCCAGCCCGCAGCCGGTGCTGGTCGACTTCTCCGCGGAGTGGTGCCCGCCCTGCCAGATGGTCGCCCCGGTCCTCGAGCAGATCGCCGCCGACGAGGCCGGTCGCCTGCGCGTGATCAGCCTCGACGTGGACGAGAACCCCGTGGTGGCCGACCTGTACGCGGTCACCTCGATGCCCACCCTGGTGCTGTTCCGGGGCGGGCGGGAAGTGGCGCGGATCAAGGGCGTCAAGCCGCGCGAGACGATTCTGGCCGAGTTCACGCCTCATCTCGGATAAGGGCTTTCGAACAATGGACGCTGTCGGGCGGCCGGTTCGGATCGGTTTGCTGGGCCCGCTGGAGCTGCACGTCGAGGACCGGCCGATCTCGGTGATGGGACGCCGCCGTCGGGCGATCCTGGCCACGCTCGCCGCCGGGGCCGGGCGGGTCGTCACTACCGACGCCCTGCTGGAAGACGCGTTCTTCGACGTGGAGAGCCCGGCCCCGAACACCCTGCACGTGCATGTTTCTCAGCTGCGCTCACTGCTTGCTCCTTACGGACCGGCGCTGGAACGAGTGGGCACCGGCTACCGGTTGGACGGTGCCGTGGTGTCGACCGACGCGGCCGAACTGGACGAGGCGTTGCGAAGCTGTCGCGCGACCCCCGGGCCTGCGGCGGTGTCGCGGCTGCGCCAGGCGCTGGACGCGTGGCGCGGCGACTTCTGTTCAGACGTTCCGGTGCCGGCGCTCGAGGGCCGTCGGGCCTTCTATGCCGAGGCCCGATTGTCCGCGGCCGAAATAGTTTTTGACGCTGAACTCCAGGCCGGGGGCGGATCGGACCTGCCTGAGCGTCTTGAGGAACTGCTGGCCGTGGCGCCGCTGCGGGAAAGGCTTTGGGGCCAGCTGATGCTGGCGCTGAACGTGGCCGGGCGACAGAGCGAGGCTCTGGCTGCCTACCGCCGGGCCCGGGAAGTGCTGGCCGAGGAGGGCGGGCTCGATCCCGGTCCGGCGCTGCGCGAACTGGAGACGATGATCCTGCGCCAGGCCGACTCGGTGGACAGCGGTGGCGTGGGAGCTCCGGTTCTGCCGGTCAGTACCGCGCCCACCCTGGTTTGGCTGGATGCGTCCGGCACGTTGAAGGCCCGGCCGATGCTCGACCGGGCCCCGGTAGTGATCGGCCGCTCCGCCGACTGCGAGGTCCGCATCGACTGGGACCCGCTGGTCTCCCGCCGCCACGCCAGTATTTCCCGCACGGCGGACGGTTTCGAGGTGCGCGACCTGGGCTCTACGAACGGCGTCCTGGTCGACGGAACCCGGGTGAGTGAGGTGGCTGCGATCCGCCCCCGCGGCACGCTCCAGGTCGGCGACACGGCGCTGTTCCTGCGTGCGCCTTCGGCCCGCGTCGGATCACGCCAGCACACCGTCACCGCCGCCCAGATTCCGCCCGAGGAGTAGGGCCTTAGCCGTTCTCCAGGAACCGCAGCGAGTTCTGCACCCGGTCCAGGCGTTTGGAAAGATTCTGGTAGTCGCGGTCGCGGGTGAAAAGCACGATCTGGTCGGTCTTCTGGCCGGTGGCCGACATCACCATCAGGTACCGGATGGTCAGCCGCAACGTCGGATCCTTGCTGGCGACCAGCGTGCCCTCGACCAGCCAGGCCGAGCGGTTGTCGACCGTGGTCCGGACCGGAGGCTCCAGATCCTTCTTGTTCTCGGCCAGGAACGTCTTCAGGTGATCGCTGACCGCCGAGGCGTCCTCCAGGTCGAGCCGGGTCGACTGTTCCGCGTACAGACCCTCCACGCTCGTTCCGTCCTTGATCGCCGCGATCACGTTGCCCCAGTCGCCACTCTCCAGCACCGCGCCGTACTGGTTGGTGCAGAAGCAGGTCTTGCTCAGGTTGGAGTGCGGTGACCAGTCGGTGGGCCGGTCGAAGGCCAGCCAGGGGGTGGACTTCTCCTCTCCGGAGTAGCTCACGAACTCCGGTTGCAGCCACCGCGGGAGAACCACGAAGGCGCTGGCCAGGAGCGCGCCCACGGCCACGGCCGCAATGATCCAGGGTGCGCGACGGGACCGGCTTTTCGCCGTTGCGCGACTGCGGGTCCGACGTTTGCCGTCCGCAGGCTGACCTCCCAACTCGACTGCGTTGAGTTCTTCGGCTGCCTCGGCCGCGGCGAGGCCCGCGCCGGGGGCAGGCGCAGTGAAGAGGGGTTCGTCCATGCCAGGTTGATCGTCCATGGAGTCGGCTGGGGGACGTCGCTGACCGATTGGGACCGACGCGGATGGGCTTTCCGCGCTCTCTTCGGCCTTCTCCGGCCTGACGCCGTTCTCGTTCTTCTGAACGGCAGGGTTCTCCCAGCCATCGACATTTCCCGGAGCGGCCGGCTGCTGTTCCTGATCGGCTGAGCTGTCCCGGTAGCCGGCCGGGTTTTGCGACTCGGGTGGTGTCACCGGATTCCAGGGACCGGGCAGACGGGCTGAGCCCTCCGGACCAGGCACGATGGGCGAATAGCCACTGCGGAAAGCCTCTCTCAGCTGCGCAATGACGGCTCGGCAAGATTCGGTGCGCTCTTGCGGATCCTTGGCCATGGCCCGCGCGATCACTTCGTCCACCGCCTCCGGGATCCCGGGCACGAACCCGGCGAGCGGTTGCGGCATGGAGGACATGTGGGCCCAGAGCATGGCCGCGTCGTCGTCCCGCTGGAACGGGGCCATGCCGGAGAGCGCTTCGTAAAGAACGCAGCCCATGGCGTAGACATCGGCCGCCCGGGTCACCTCACGCCCGGCGATCTGCTCCGGGGCGACGTAGGCAATGGTGCCGATGAAGTGCCCGGCCGTGGTGAAGCCGGACAGGCTGGTCGAGCGCTTGGTCAGCCCGAAGTCAGTCAGATAGACATGGCTTTCGCCTGCTTCTCCCGGCATCCGGGCGACCAGAATGTTGCCTGGCTTCACGTCGCGGTGGATCAGGCCGTGCGCGTGGGCAGTGTCCAGGGCCGCTGCCACCTGGGTGAACATCGGCAGGACGGCGGCCGGATCGAGTCGCCCCGCGTCTGCGATGACATGCCCAAGGTCCGCTCCGTCGACGTACCGCATGGCGATGTAGAGAACGCCCTCAGACTCACCGGCCGCGTAGATCGGCAGGACGTTCGGATGGTCAATGGACGCTGCCAGCTCGGATTCCCGAATGAACCGCTGCCGGAACTTGTCGTTGGTGGCCAGTTCCGGCGCGATCAGCTTCAGCGCAACCCGCCTCCCCAAGGACAGGTCACGGGCCCGGTAGACCACGGCCATGCCGCCCCGGGCCACGTACCCCTCGATCTGGTACCCGGCCAATAGATCTCCGGGTGAGAGCATCATTTGTCCGCGCGCGTCCACGATGTCATCCCTTGCCTGCTGGAGAACTCGCCGGAGTACCGCAGGAGAAGCAGAACCGGTCGCCGGGCGAGAGCTGAGCGCCGCATTGCCGGCAGAAATGGCCTGAGGGCCGCTGTGGCGCATGCGGCCGCGTCGGTGTCGCTGGTTGTCCAGGTGCCCCAGCTCGGTCGGGTTGCCCGGCGGGGTCAATCTCGGCTGAAGGGGGCTGTCCTGCAGATCGATCCGGGCTTGAGGGCCGGGTCGATCGTGTGGTTGGGCGGGGCTCGGCCCGGTGGTCCGGTTCTGAAGGAAGGCCCGGGGTCGGTGATTGTTGCCCCGCTCCCGGAGTTCGGTCCAGGCCGTCCGGGCGGTCCGCTGCCGGCTTCTGGGTGAGACGTGGGCTCTGGTCTGCTTGACCTCGGTCGGACCAGATACCCGGGGCTGCCAAGCGGCTCGGACCACCTGCTCGACCGAGGTCGGTTCGGGGGTCTGGGGGTGTGAGGGGGCCTGGTCCGTCTGTTTGGTCGGGGTCGGTTCGGGGGTCTGGGGCTGTGAGGGGGCCTGGTCCGTCTGTTTGGTCAAGGTCGGTTCGGGGGTCTGGGGCTGTGACGGGGCCTGGTCCATCTGTTTGGCCGAGGTCGGATCGTGGGCCTGTGACTGTCAGGGGGCTTGAGTCACCTGCCTGACCAAAGCCGGACCGGGGGCTCGGCGCAGCCAAGGAGTTCGGGCTAGCGGTACCGGCTGGGCGGGCTGGACGTCCGGAAGCGCGCTTTTCGGTCGGTGCCTCGCCCGGATCGGTCGCTGGATCAGCCTGTCTTACCTGCTGGGAGGCGGGTCTCGGGTCGGTTGTGCCGGTGGCGAAGAGGGCGGTGGGGCGGTTTCGGTGGCCGTTCGGGGTGGCTTCGGGGCCTGCTGCGGCTCTGGAGATCGGCGCGAAAATTTTACCTGGTAGTCCAGTTTCGGCTGGGACTGGAGAGCTGGGGACGTCGCCGGAGCGGGGGTCCAGACCCGCGCCAAGATTCGCCCTGCTGGCCGGGTTGTGACCCGTGCCCGAACCTGCGGCTGCGCCCGCACCTGCCCCTGAGTCTCGGCCTGAACTTCGACTCGTGCCAGTACCCGGGCCCTCATCAGCGCTCACACCGGTATTGATGCCTGACCTCGCACTTACACCCGAACCTGCCCCTGTGCCCATGCCCGCACCAGTGCGCGCCGCCCTTCCGGCACCCGTGCCTGCTGTGCCGACCATGCCAGCCATGGCAGCCGTACCGGTGCTCACCGTGCCCGCAGTCGTACCCGTGCCCGCAGTCGTACCCGTGCCCGCAGTCGTACCCGTGCCCGCAGCCGTACCCGTGCCCGCAGTCGTACCCGTGCCCGCAGCCGTACCCGTGCGCGGAGGCGTGCCTGTGCGTGGAGCTGTGCCTGCGCCCGCGTCGGTCCCCGATTCGATACCCGCACCTGGCCTCGCGTCCGCCCGCCCCGCGCGTCGCCCGGCACCCCCGCCAGCAGCGTCGTCCGGCTCATCCCCAGCAAGAGCACGGTCGGGATCGTCGTCCCCGTCCGGCCAGCGGCGCCGTCGGGCCAGAGCGATGGCGATGCCGGCGATGATCAGCACGAGGATGACCAGGGCCGAGAACAGGGCGATGGCCAGGGTGCTCCAGCCGTCCGACTTCGGGCTGGGGCTGGACAGGAGGTCGGCCTCGTCGGAGAGGTCCTCGGCCGTGCCGGACTTCTGCTCGGACTGGGCCAGGAGCTGCCGGGCCACGCGTTGTCCACCGCTGGCGGCGACCGCGGCCTTGAGCTTAGGCACGGCCGCGGCGAACTGGGAGGCCTCGAAGAGTTCGAGGCCGTCCTGGAACTGGGCATCGATCGGGCTGGAGTCTCGGGTCAGGCCGAAGGTGCGCAGGTCGTTGGCCATGTGGGAGGAGGAGACGGCGGCCAGTTGGCTGCTGCCCTCAGCGGTGCCGAGGAAGGCCACCAGGTCGCCGCGGGCGGAGATGACCGGGGCGCCCTCGGCCTGCTCGCCGAACTGTTTCGACCACTTGGCCAGGTCGGCGGCGGAGATCGGGGCCTGTTCGGAGTTGGTCAGGGTGCCGGTGCCGACCAGGGGCTTCTCGTTGACCCCGCGCGAGCTGACCACCCAGTACTTGGTGCCGCCCACCGGGTTGGCCAGTTGCAGGGTGAGGGGAGTAACGCCGCGCAGCTGGGTGGACAGGGCCGCCACGCGGTTGTCCGAGAGCGGCAGCCCTTCTAGGTTCTGCGTCTTCGAGTCCTGCACGCTGGGCATGATCCGCTGGTGCATCACCACGAAAACCCCGCAGTGCTCCGAGGTTTCCCAGTCGTAGCAGCTCTGTAGCCGATCGTTGATCTCGGGCACTACCGGTGCGGTGTCGGCCAGCTTGCCCTTGTTCTTGGCGGTGATCGTGGTGCGGCGGAACGGGTCGGCCGGGAGTTTCTTGAGGAACTGGGCGTCCACGAAGGCCTGGTTGACGCCGTAGGTGCCGAACCGCTGGATCTGCTCGGCGGTGTCGTGCAGCGCGCTCTTGCTGGTGATCACCAGGCCCCGGGTGTTGACGAAGGTGCCGGAGGCGACCGCCGTCGGGTCGCTGACGTCGGTGTAGCTGTACTTCTCCACGTGGTAGTGGTGCAGCGCCACGTAGACGTCGGCCACCGTCTCGACCTGGACCAGGGCGCCCTCGGCGACCAGGTTCGGCAGCGTCCACTCCTGCCCACTTTCCGGCAGGTCAACGTGGCTGTCGGCACTGTGTTCAGTGCCGTGCCCGGAGTCGGTGCTGGAGGTGGCCCCCGGGGTGGGCGAGGGGGCGGCACCGCCGTGGTCGTGGCCACCGCTAGGAGTGTTTCCGGCCGGAAGGGCGAGGTGCGGCGCCACGGCAGTGCCGGCCATCGCCCCCTGGGCGCTGACAGCCACCAGCAGCAGTCCCGACGCCACCGCCAGAACTCCCCGCCCTCGCCTTGTGGCCTGCTGCTTCTTCCTGATCTTGGTAGTGGGCTTCGAGAGGAGCGGCCCCCCGCCCCGGCGCTCGGTCATCCCGGCCTCCTCGGTTTCCTCCCGGACAGTATCGACCGGTCCGGACACAATGGACATACCCCGGTTATTCACCGGCGCTGTGGTAGGCGTCGAAGGTGAGGGTGCGGCGGCCGATCCGGATGACGGTGCCGCTGGACAGTTCGACCGGAACATCGCCGCGAACGGCCTGGCCGTTGGTGCCGGCCGGGGTGGTGGCGAGGTAGGTGCCGTTGGCCGAGTTCTCGTCGGTGAGGCAGACCGTCCAGTCGACCAGGGTGATCCGGGCGTGCACCCGGGAGACGCCGTCCACCTCGTCGTTGAGGAACATCGGCTTGGCGTCGCCGGCGATCACGGCCGGGTGCGACGTCGGGTCGCGGCCGATGATCAGGTCTCCGTCCACGGTCATCGAGGTGCCGTCGTCCAGGACCAGCACGCCGAGCGGTGGCCGGGGCCGGCGGGTGATCTGCCGGGAGACCTGCTGCATGGAAATGCCGCAGATGGCGCAGTAGGCGGCCTGGGGGTCGGTGAAATGCCCTCGGGCGCAGAGGACTCCCTCGATCGGCGGAACGTTGTTGCGGGGGACCGCGATGCCGCCACCCGGGGTGCGGAGGGGCTCCGGAGCCAGGGCCTCAGCGGAGTCGGCCGGGAAAGCTTGCGCAGGGTTGGCTGAAGCAGGCGTCATGTCGGCCTGGGCATGAAGGACTTCGGGATGAACGGGCACGTTCGAATCAGCTGCGGTGAGTGCCTCGGGGCGATTCGGATCGCGGTGCATCAACTCCGAACGGTCCGGAGCCGCGGGGGCTGGGCCGCCCTGACACTGGTCGAGCGGGAAATGCCCCGCCCAGCCCTGATTCGGGGTCGGAGCGGCCCGGTTCTGAAGGTGTGGCTGGATCGGGAGATGAACTTGGGACGCGGGGGCGGCAGCTGGCATCGTCGGCTCGATCTGGGGCTGGCCGAACTGCGGGGTGGCCGGCAGCAGCGAGCCGTAGCTGCGGTCTGCCGGCAGAGTGGAATGCGAAGTGGTTGGCGACACCATTGCTGCCCGCTCGGCCGTGACCTGGACATCGTCCTGCTGGAAATGGGTCAGCACCACGCCGGAGCCGTGGAGAGTACCCCGGGACAGGTCCAGCGCAATCCCCTCCGCTGCGGCCAGTCCCGTCCCGGGGTACGTCTGGTGAGGGCTACCCGGAATCCAGAGCCGGAAAGCGCTCAGTGGGAGCGGAAAGCGTCGTTCGACCCAGGCCAGCGAGTCGGTGCCGTTCAGCCGGACCGGGGCCGACCCGTCCGCCTGAACCTGGACCTCGGCCTCGACCTCGTCGTGCAGCAGCACGACCAGGCCCTGGTCGGTGTCCAGCCCGAGCCCGAAGGCCGGAAGGTGCGAGCCGCCGGAGCTGAGGATGCCGGCGACCGTGAGAACCGTTGACCGGCCGGTGGAGTCGCCGGCCGCCAAGGCGCAGGCCCTGATCAGGGCCCGGGCCGGGGGAAGCTGGCCGACCGTGAGCCGGGGGAGAAGGAGGACGGCGCGGGCGCTGCGATGAACCAGGCCGTCGCCGGGAACGACTGTGGTAGTGCTGTTCTCGATCATCAGATCAGCCTTCCGCCGCGGAACCGCCAGTGGACGAAGGGGACCCGCATGGGCCCGTTGTTCCAGAGCCAGGTGCTCACCCAGACCGCGGCGAAGTCGATGACGAACGGCCAGAGGGTGACGCCCCCGGCGTTCGGGATCAGGTCGGCGCGGACCAGGAACCACAGCAGCGCACCCTCGTTGAGGCCGTTGAGCAGGGCGAACGGGGTGGGCCAGTCTTTCTCCCAGCGGAACTGCTGGAGCAGGTGGTAGACCATTTCCCAGCCCAGGCCGATCACGATGACGGCGGCCAGGATCGAGAAGGTGGCGGGGTAACTGCCTTCGGAGAGGAACGGGGTGACGACGAGCGTGACCAGCCCGCCGATCACGGCCAGGACGGCGATCCGGGTCTGGATCCGCCCGAACAGGGTCTGAAGCATGATGGTCTCCTGAAAAACATTCAGAGAAGCAAATTTTGACAACGGGGCAAGTCTGCCCGCGCCCACCGACAGTCTTGGATCAGGGCCGGCGCCCGGTGCACCAGCGCCACCACTGCCGGACCGAGCGGACCGGGCCGAGGCGTTTGCAGAAACCCTGCCGGGCCAGGTCGTCGGCGATCTCCTGGGCGGCGATCTGCAGGCCGAGGAAGGTGTCGACACCGGGGAAGTACCCGCCGAGCGTGGCTGCGCCGCTGGCGTAGAGCCGGCCGCCGTCGGTCCGGGTCCCGCGGACCTCGAAGCTGCGCTCGACGTCCAGTCGGTTCACCGGGTTCCGCCCGGCCCCGCTGTGCACCATCAGGTCGCCGATCACCCGGTGCTCGGCGATGTCGGCCTCGAGACCGGTGCAGTCGATGACGAAGTCGCAGCCGATCTCCATCGGGGCGCCCCCGACGGTGAACTGGTCGCGGCCCGGTACCGGCCGGCTCTCCAGCAGCATCGACAGCTGGGTGCCCTGGGCCCGGACCAGCTGGGCCTCACCGCTGACGGCCTGGTACCAGCCCTCGGCCCGGCCCCGCTTCAGCTGGCGCATCCAGCTGTTCCGGATCGGGGTCTGGGTCCCGCCGATCTGCCGGTAGAGCTCGGCCCGCTGCTCTCCTTCGAGCCGGCGCATCCGGGCCTTCAGCTGCCCGCCCCAGGCCGACTTCGGGTAGTTGAAGCCCTGGTGGGCCCAGCCGTGACCACCCCGGCGGCGCATGAAGACGCCTTTCCCGTGCGTACCGGCCACGTAAGTCCGGAACAGGTGCACGATCCGAACATTGGTGCCGAGGGCATCCCGGTCGTCGATCAGCCGCTGCAGTACCCGCGAGGCGACGATGCCGCTACCCCGGATCACCACCGTGCAGGGCCGGGAAGCGACCTCGCGGTACACGTGCTCGTGGCCCTCGTAGGCGTTCACCACGCGGTGGTGATCACCGGTGTCGGAGCGGTAGCGCTGCAGATCGGGCAGGAACTTCAGACCGGCGTAGCCGACCGCGAGGTGCACGAACCGGCTGCGGTAGGCCACCCGTTTGGTCGCCGTGCTGCCCGCCGGTGGGGTGAGAATGGTGAAGTAGCCGCCGCCCTGACGTCGGCGGACCATCCGGACCGTGCCCTTGACCAGCATGTCCTGGTAACCGATGCGGTCGTGTTCCTGCTGCATCCCGCGGAAGACCTGGCTGACCCGGGGCGTGTAGTAGTTGGAAAGGATCGGCTCGCTCAGCACGTTCCAGATCGGCTTGAGGCTGTGCTCGGTCAGCGCCTCGCGCATCGCGTAGCTGGGGAAACCCCAGAGGTTGTCCGGCATCGAGGCGGAGTCCGAGCGGATCCGCTCCGGCCCGGGGATCTGCGAGACCCGGGTCAGGTGCTCGTAGGTCTGCCAGGGCCGGTCCAGGTTCGACAGCACCCGGATCCCGGTCGCCGGAACCCCCATGATCCGCAGGTAGTCGACGAGCACGAACGACCCGATGCCCCCGCCGACCGTCACGAACGGGACGTCCACGACCGGGATGCCCGCAAGCGTCACCAATTCGTCGGACCAGATGTCGGTGGCGAGCAGCTCGGGAGTCAGGTCACCGGGACCGGTGGTGCTGCGGCCGGCCGGGGCCTCGAAGTGGGGGAGCCTACTGGTGGGGCTGTGGACCGGCACGGTGGCCTCCTTCTCGTCATTTGCCTGACGAGAAGGAGAGTGGTCCCGGCCGATGAAGCTTCGATGAAGGCGCTCAGCGCTTGGTGAAGCGCTCCACGAACTCGGCGAAGTCGGGCCGTCCGACGGTGGCCGCCTGGGCCCACGACTCGAACTCCAGGACCTCGGGAAGCTCCGAGGTCTCGGCGATCTGCACGGCGCGCTTGGCGTCCCGGATCAGTCCCGGGTCCCGGGACGCGGCCTGGTGGGCGAGGATCGTCGCCTCCTCCACCGGGTCGTCGACGACCCGCGTCACCAAACCGTGCCGGAGAGCGTCCTCTGCCTCGATCGTCTCGGCCGCGATGATCGCCGCCAGGGCCCGGTCCGCGCCCATCCGGCGGGTCAGGAACCAGCTCGCCCCGCCCCCCGGGTGCAGCCCGATGTCGGCGAACGTGACGGCGAACTGGGCGTTCCGCCCGGCGATGACGATGTCGCAGGCCAGCGCGATGTTGATGCCGGCCCCGACGGCCACCCCGTTGACCGCGGCGATGGTCGGGATCGGCAGGTCGGCGACCCCGAGGAAGCTGGCGTAGATGCCCTTGAGGTCGTCCCGGATCTCCGCCGTGGGCCGGTTCAGGTCGCCGAACAGGCTGTGGATGTCGGCGCCGGCGCAGAACGCCTTACCCTCGGCGCGGATGATCAGCGCCCGGGCCGCGTCGTCGGTGGCCACCCGGGCCACCGCCTCGGCCAGCTCGTCCAGCATCTGGGCGGAGAGGGCGTTTCTTCGCTTGGGGGCGGCCAGCACGATGTGCCGGACCGGCCCATCCTTCTCCAGCCGGACTGACTTCATCGCGTACTTGCTCCTATGCCCAGGGGCCCGCACGTCCCGAGGTTGGCGTAGATCCTTGCGTACTGCTCCCGATCATGCACCTCGTTCCGGGGTGAGAAACCCCGGAACGAGGTACCCGGGCTGGTCAGGACAGCTGCGGAGCGACCTCGGAGGCGATCAGCTCGACATGGTCCAGGTCACTCAGGTCGAGCGTCTGGAGGAACAGCCGCTCGGCCCCGGCCTCGGCGTAGGCGCCGATCGCCTCCACCGCCTGGGACACGGTGCCGACGATCCCGCCGTTCTCCCGCATCTCCTCCACCTCGCGCCCGATCTTGGCGGCGCGGCGCTGCACCTCGGCGTCGTCGCGGCCCACACAGAGCACTGCGGCGGCCGAGAAGACCGGCAGATCGGTGCGCCCGGCCATGGAGCAGGCGTCGCGCACCCCCTGGAACAGCTTGGCGGCGTCGGCCTGCTTGGCGAACGGAGCGTTGAACTCGGCCGCGTACTTGGCCGCCAGGGCGGGCGTCCGCTTGGCGCCCTTACCCCCGATGATGAACGGCAACGGGGTCTGCACGGGCTTGGGCAGGGCCGGCGAGTCGACGATCTGGTAGTGCTTGCCGTCGAAGCTGTAGGTCTCGCCGGCGGGGGTACGGAACAACCCGTCGATGATCTCGAGCTGCTCCTCCAGGCGGTCGAAACGCTCGCCAGTGGGAGGGAACGGGATGCCGTAGGCGGTGTGCTCGGACTCGAACCAGCCTGCGCCGAGACCGAACTCGACTCGGCCCCCGCTCATCTGGTCGACCTGGGCAACGCTCACGGCCAGCGGGCCGGGGTAGCGGAACGTTCCCGAGGTGACCAGCGTCCCCAATCGAATTGAGGACGTTTGTACAGCCAGGCCGGCCAGGGTCACCCAGGCGTCGGTCGGGCCGGGCAGGCCGTCACCGCCCATGGTGAGGTAGTGGTCGGACCGGAAGAAGCCGTCGTACCCGGCGGCCTCGGCGGTCTGGGCGACCTTGAGCAGGTCGTTGTAGGACGCCCCCTGCTGGGGCTCGGTGAAGATGACCAAGCGCATGGCAGCACCTTGGCAGACGCCGTGACGCCCGGTGCGGGCGGCCCGCCAGCCAGTTACTCAAGTACCTCTGTCGGGATGCCAAGCGCGGTCGAAACGGTCTGAAATTAGATACATCTCATAACCGATCGCGCGCTTGTGAACGGACTGTTAATGCGTGACGATGCGGCCATGGTGCCTTCCTGGGAGCGTAAGTTGCTGTCCGAGGGGAAGGCTCCGGACCCGCGGTTCACCCTGGCCAACGAGCGCACGTTCCTGGCCTGGATCCGCACGTCGCTCGGTCTGATCGCCGGCGGTATCGGTGCGGACGCCTTCCTGGACGATGTCCCCGACCTCGAGCGGCAGTTGCTCAGTTCGCTGTTGCTGCTGATGGGCGGAGTGCTGGCGGTGGCCGCGTACCGCCGCTGGTGGGCCGGCGAGCGGGCGATGCGGGCCGGCGAGCCGTTGCCCCTGCTCGGGCTGGTGGGGCTGATCGGGTACGGGGTGGGGATCGCCGCGCTGGTCCTGGTCGGCGTTGTTCTCCTGACGGGCTGACGCGGGTGGCCCGACCGCAGGACCCGGGGCTCCCGGTGGAGCGGACCACGCTGGCCTGGGTCCGGACGTCCTTGTCGTTCGCCGTGGTCTCGCTGCTGCTGATCCGCACCGGCCGGCCGGAGACCGTGGTCGTGGCCATCGGTCTGGCCCTGGCCGGGCTGATCGCGGCGGCCGCGCTGGGCCTGCTGCAACGCGCCCGGCACCGCGAACGGGTCGCCGATTTCAACGACTTTGACGAGGCTGAGCCCGTTCATGGGCCCCGCATGACACTGGCCGCGAGCGCGCTCACCGTCGTCCTCGCCCTCGCCGCCCTCTGGTGCATCTGGCTCTAGCCCGCCCAAGAAAACTGCCGTGATCATGCAGTTCCGCCCCCGTGATCATGCAGTTCTCTGCATGATCACGGGGGCGGTTCTGCATGATCACGAGGGTGGTTGGGGTGTCAGACGGCGAGCTCGGCCGAGCGGCGGCGCAGCGCCAGCAGGGGGACCAGGTTGAGTGCCAGCCCGACCACGGCCACTCCGGTGACCAGGTTGATCCCGGCGCCGAACTGCCCGAAGTCACCGTCGCCGACGGCCGGGGCGTTCCCGGCGATCAGCGCGGTCAGCACCGCCAGCACCAGGGCGGCGCCGACCTGGCCGGAGGTCTGCACCAGGCCGGAGGCCAGGCCCTGCTCGGAGTCGTCGATGCCGTGGGTGGCCTGGGCCATGATCGAGCTGAACCCGAACCCGAAGCCCCCGCCCAGCAGCACCATGGTGGGCAGGATGGTGGTGGCGTAGTCCGGGTTGTCGCCCGCGGTGAGCAGGAACCAGACGTAGCCGGCGGTCAGCGAGATCATCGAGCTGATGATCAGCGGGGCGGTGCCGAAGCGGTTGATCAGCCGCCCGGTGACCGGTGAGCCGAAGGCCACCACCAGACCGGCCGGCAGCAGCGCCATCGCCATCTTCAGCGGCGACCAGTGCAGCACGTCCTGCAGGTACAGGGTCATCACGAACTGGAAGCTCAGGTATGAGCCGAACAGCGCGATCATGCTCAGGTTGGCCCGCACGATGCTGCCGCTGCGCAGGATGCCCAGGCGGATCAGCGGGTGCCGGACCCGCTTCTCGGCGATCACGAAGCCGGCCAGCAGCACGGCCGCCAGGGCGGCCGAGCCCAGGGTGACCGCACTGAGCCAGCCCCGGTCGGGAGCGCTGACGACGGTGTAGACGGCCAGCAGCATGCCGGACGTGAGGGTGATCGCGCCGACGATGTCGTGACCGCCCTCGGCGGCCGGCTTGTCCCGGGGGATCAGGGTGTAGCCGGCGATCAGGGCGATCAGCGCCAGCGGGGCCGGGATCAGGAAGGTCCAGCGCCAGCCCAGGTTGGTCAGCAGGCCGCCGAGGATCAGGCCGGAGGAGTAGCCGGTCGCGCCGAACAGGGAGAACACCGACAGGGCCCGGTTGCGGGCCTTCTCCTGGTGGAACGTGGTGGTCAGGATCGACAGGGCGGTGGGCGCGGTGAACGCCGCGGCCAGGCCCTTCACGAACCGGGTGGCGATCAGCAGGGTGCCGTTGTCGACCAGCCCGCCGATCAGCGAGGCGACGGCGAAGACGCCGAGCGCGGTCAGGAAGGTGCTGCGGCGGCCGAGCAGGTCGGCGGTGCGCCCGCCGAGCAGCAGCAGACCGCCGTAGCCGAGCACGTAGCCGTTGACGATCCACTGCAGCGATGAGGTGGACAGGCCGAGTTCGGTGCCGATCGACGGCAGGGCGACCCCGACCATCGACACGTCGAGGCCGTCCAGGAACAGGACGGCGCAGAGGACGGCGAGAACGCCCCACAGTCGAGGGGTCCACCGCTGTTCGGTCTCCGGCGGCACTGCAGGGGAGGCCGGGATGACGGGAGTTGAAGTGGTGGTCACGGCCGGAACACTAGATGCACGTGCATTGAATGTCCATGCATAAAATCCGTCAGCAAATAATGACCGAACATCTGATGCAGATGCACAAGATGCTCGTGCATTTTTCGTGACCAGGCGGTATGGTGCGAACCATGACGTCCGACGCCGCGTTGATCGACCGCTGGCGCTCGCTGCTGACCTCGTACAACGAGGTCGCGACGCATCTGGAGCGGGCCCTGCAGGACGGGCACGACCTGTGCCTGGGTGAGTTCGAGAGCCTCGACCGGCTGGCCGCGGCCGACGGGGGCGACCTGCGGATGCAGGAGCTCGCGGCCGGGATGTACCTCAGCCAGAGTGCCCTGTCCCGGACCGTGGCCCGGCTCGAAAAGGGCGGCCTGGTCTGCCGTTCGCTGTGCGAGTCGGACCGCCGCGGGGTGTTCGTGAAGCTGACCGAGGCCGGGCGCAGCCGTCACGCCGAGGCCAGCGCCACCCGTTCGGCGGTGCTGGCTGAGCACCTGGCGGCCGAGCCCCGCTAGCCCCGCTGGGCCGAGCCCCGGTCAGAAGGCCTGAGACCGGGCTCAGGTCCGGCGGGCGATGAGCAGCGTCAGGTCGTCGGTCCGGGGCTGAGGTCCCGCCTCGATCAGGGTGTCGGCCAGGGTTTTCAGCGGTTCCCCGGCCGCCCGCCCCGCCGTCTCGGAGATCCGCTGGATGCCTTCTTCGGGGGAGGCCCGCCGGTCCTCGCTCAGCCCGTCGGTGTAGAGCACCAGCGTGTCGCCCGGGGCCAGGGACCCGGTCCAGGAGGTGGCCGGGGACTCGACGCCCAGGCCGATCGGCGGCCGGGCCTCGATCAGCACCGGCCGGGCGCCGCCGGCGGCGGCCAGGATCGGATGCGGATGCCCGGCCCGGACCATCTCCAGATCGCCGGTGGCCGGGTCGAACAGGGCCAGGACGACGGTGGCCAGGGTCGGCCGGAACACCAGGTTGGCCAATGAGTCGAGCCGGGCCAGGGTCTCGGCCGGCGGCGCCCCCTCAAGCAGGTAGGCGCGCAGAGCGGTGCGCAGTTGCGTCATGGTCGCGGTCACCGCACTGCCGTGCCCAGTGACGTCCCCGACCACCAGAGCCAGCTTCCCGCTGGGCAGTTCGAAGCAGTCCCACCAGTCGCCGGCGAAGCGGCCGTCCGGGGCGGGTACGTACCGCACCTCCAGATCGACGCCGGGCGGGTGGGGCAGGCGAGCCGGCTGCAGGGCGCCCTGCAGGTCCTCGACGATGCTCACCGCGTCCTGCTCGTAGCGCCGCAGCTGGGCGATGGCCGCTGCCCCGAGCGCGGTCACCGCCTGCACCTGCCAGGAGTCCCAGGGTTCGCTGCGCCCGCGCAGCCGCTGCTCGGCCGCCTCGAACGACTTACGCGGCCCGATCCGCGCGGTGCCGTCGACCCGGATCGTGATGGTCTTGTCCTGGGGATCACCGGCCCAGCGGACCGTGCGCTCGACCGCCGGGTTCAGCCAGAGGATCCAGTTGCCCGGCGCCAGCGGCAGCACCAGGGCACCGGCCACGGACTCGGTGCCCAGGCCCGGGCGCACCCCGTTGAGATGGTCGGTGAACGCCGGGACGCCGTCCGTGCGGGCCAGCGCGGTGACGATCTCCGCGGTCGCCTCCGGCCCGGGCACCACTCCCCAGGTGGCCACCGCCGGACCGGTGCGGACCACCACCCCGACCGCGTCGGCCAGCGCCGCGACCCGGCCCAGATCGGCCCCGACCAGGGCCTCGATCAGCGAGAGCTGGGGTTGCTCGAGCATCGGCAGCAGCCGGTCCACCCGGCGCTGCCCGTCGGCCAGGCGAGCCGCGTCCTCACTGGTCTCGCTGGTGGTGACGATGTCCATGGCGGCCTGGGTGAGGAAGTCGGCCGCGGCCCGCTCGTCGTGCGAGGGCTGCAGCGGCCCGGCGTAGTGGTGACAGGCGACCAGGCCCCAGAGCGCGCCGTTGCGGATCATCGAGATGGACATCGACGCGCGAACGCCCATGCCGCGCAGGTACTCCAGGTGCACCGGGGAGACACTGCGCAGCGGAGCGAAGGACAGGTCGAGCTCCCCCTCGCCGTCTTCCGGCACCCGCGGCACCAGGCGGGCGGCGGTGGCGTGGGAGTCGACGATGAACCGCAGCCGGTTCAGCGTGTAGAGCCGGCGGGCCTGGGCGGGGATGTCGGACTCGGGGTAGCGCAGTCCGAAGAACGGCTCCAGGTAAGGACGCCGGTGCTCGGCGATGACCTCTCCGTTCCACTCCCGGTCGAAGCGGTAGACCATCACCCGGTCGAAGCCGGTGACCCGCTGGACCGCGGTGGTGAGCTGGTCGAGAACCTGCCCGGATCCGGCCGCCCGCAACCGGTTGATCTGGGTGCGGGTGGCGGACAGCGAGACCGATCGGCCGAGCGAGGCATCGCTGACCGCCTCCAGCTCGACCACCAGCCGGGCCGGCCCGGAGAAGTGCACCAGCACGTCCACCGCCCGCCCGGCCCACCCGCCGCCCTCGGCGCCGTGCCAGCGGATCGGCTCCAGCAGGTCGTCCTCGGCCACCCGCTCGGTGATCTCGGCCCACAGTGCCTCGCCGAACACCTGCGCCGCCGGCGTGCCCGGCGCGTTACCAGCCCCGGGCAGCAGCCGCGTCAGGTTGTCTGAGGCGGTGAGCAGCGTCTGCCGCTGCGGGTGCAGCACCACCATGACCCCGTGCGGCTGCACCGACCCTGGGTACTGGATCGGCTCCCGGGCGCACTGGTCCAGATCGACGGCTTCGCTCACCGCGCAGGGACCGGAGTGCGCAGCCAGGCCTCGAAGACCGCGAACAGCTCGACCGCCGCCCGCACCGCCCGATCGAGTTCTTCCCCGGTCAGCTCGTTGAGCAGGTTCTTGGTCTCCCGCCAGGAGGTGATCCGCTCACGGGAGTGGGCCAGGCTGGTGCAGGCCTCGGGCGGGATGCCACCCGCGATCGCGTGGGTGGCGATGACCGCGCCGCCCAGGGCCGAGCCGTCGAGCACGTAGAGCTGGCCCAGGGCCCGGCCCCGCTCGGTCGGGGCGGGCGGCAGCGGACTGCGGGGCAACGCCCGGACCTGGGTCTCGGTCAGGCCCAGGGTGATCAGGTCGGCGGTGATCGCCCCGGCCCGGCGGCGCACCGCCACGTCCGGAGTGTGCGGCCGATCGGGGGTGACCCAGGCCGTGCGCCAGACCCCCAGCTCGTGCTCCAGCGGCTCGTGCAGCCCGAGCATCCGCTGCAGCCACCACTCGTGCGTGGCCCGGTTCCAGGAGCGCAGGTCGACCAGCGCGTCGAGCCGGGCGTGCGCCTCCCGGGTCGCGGCGCGCAGCACCTGGACGCCGGGTCCGCCGGGAGCCTCGGTCACCATGCCTCCACGTTCAACAGGGCGGGAAACGCCAGGTGGTCTAGCATATCGGGGCAAGCCGACAGAGCCTGTGAAGATCGGCCCGGACCTCGAGCAGCTGAGGGTCCGCCGAAGAGACAGCTGGGGGAGACAAGGAGGCGAAGGTGTCCCAGGATCACCAGACCTCGGTAGAGCCGGGCGACGGGGCCGCCGGAGACGTGATCGTGCTCTCCCAGGGCGACCACACGCTCGTCCTGCTCTACGGCGACGTGGACGTGCGGGTGAGCGAGGACCTGGAGTACGCGGGCCGCTTCTCGATCGACGCCGGCCGCCGGACCGTGATGGACGTGCGTCAGGTCACGATGATGGACTCGGTGGGCGTCTCGTTCGTGGTCCGGCTGGCCGCCGGTCTGCGCAGCGCCGGCACCGAGCTCGTACTGCAGGGCCCCTCGCGCCGGGTGGCCGAGCTGATCACCCTGGTCGGTGCGGGTGATCTGACCAGCTGGCTGCCGGAGGAACCTTCGGCCGACGTCTCGGCGGGGCAGTCGTGACCGGGGCCGTCCTGACCGAGGGACGTCCGCCCCGCGGCTACTGGGCGCAGCGGCGGGAGTGGGAGATCGCCACGATGGACGGCTCGGTCCGGGCCCGGCTCGAGGCCCGCGCCGCGGTCGCCGCGGCCGAGAACCACGGGCAGCACCCGACCGGGCACGTGTTCGCCGCCGCCAGCGAGCGGGTCGCGCTGACCATGGGTGAGTTGACCGTCAACGGCCTCCGGCACGGGGGGCCGCCGGTCACGGCCTCACTGGCCCGCGGCACCCGCGGCTGGCTGACGGTGGTCTCCGACGCGGCGACCGACAAGCCGCCCACCGACCCCACCGGGCAGGACGTCAGCGCCGTCGGCGGTCTGGGCCTTCGTCTGGTGATGTCGATGTCCGTCGAGGTGGGCTGGTGCGTGGAGCGGGGCCGCAAGCTGGTCTGGGCACTGACCGCCGACGAGCCCTCGCCGCAGCTGATCACCCGGCTGGACTCGGCCGTCAGCTCGTAAGCAGTTCCTGTCCGGCCACCTCCCGTACGGCCCGGGTCACCCGGTCCAGCAGCGGTGAGGCGAGTTTCCAACGCTGCCAGTGCAGCACGACGCTGGCCGGACGCTCCGGGGCGAGGGCGATCAGTCGCCCGGCCGCGAGATCGTCCAGGCACTGCTGGTCCGGCAGCATGCCCCAGCCGAAACCCATCCGGATCGCCCGGGCGAAGTCCTCCGAGGTAGGCACGAAGTGACGCGGCGAGCGCGGCTCGTGCCCGACCACCGAGCGCAGAAAGGCCTGCTGCAGGCTGTCCTGCCGATCGAAGTCCACCAAAGGGACGCCGTCCAGCCCGCCGGTGCCCGGGTGGCCGTTGAGATGCCGGTCGACGAAGGACGGCGACGCCACCGCGTGGTAGCGCATTGTGCCCAGCCGGACGGACGAGCAACCCTGCACCGGAGCGGCCTCTGCCGTCACCGCAGCCATCACCGTGCCGGAACGTAGAAGGTCCGAGGTGCGGTCCTGATCCTCCCGGAACAAGTCGAACACCACCGCGGTGTCCTCCAAAACGTCCGTCAAAGCGTCCAAAAACCAGGTGGCCAGCGAATCTGCATTGACCGCCAAGGGGATCGAGGGCACCTGCCCGTCTCCGGCTGGATCCAACGCGCGCGCGGTCTCCTGCTCCAGTAGCCGAGCCTGCCGGGCGTGACGCACGACCACCTCGCCGTCGGCCGTAGGCCGTACCGGAGTGGTGCGGCGCAGCAGAATGCGCCCGGCCGCCTGCTCCATCGTCTTGATCCGCTGGGACACCGCCGACGCGGTGATGTTCAACCGCGCCGCCGCGGCATCGAAAGTGCCTTCGTCGACCGCCGCCAGCAGGGTCTCCAGATGATCCCGCTGGAACTGCATAAGCACAGCTTACGCACCTTCAAAATGATTAGCTGTACTTGAGACCAGGGTGCTTCTAGCGTCGGACCATGAGCGCGACCCTCACGCCTGCCCTCTTTGGCCTCCTGACCGGCCTGTCCCTGATCATCGCGATCGGCGCCCAGAACGCGTACCTGTTGCGCTTGGGCATCGCCGGCCGGGCCCGGGTGGTGCTTCCGGCGGTGGCGGTGTGTGCCGGGTCGGACGCGGTGCTGATCCTCGCCGGGGTGCTCGGGCTGGGGGCCTTCGTCCAGAGCGTGCCGGTGGCGCTCACCCTGATCCGGGTGATCGGCTCGGCCTTCCTGTTCTGGTACGCGTTCGAGGCCGCCCGTCGGGCCTGGCGTCCTTCGGGTGAGGTTCTCGAATTAGGGACGCCCTCCAGCGGCGCCGCCGTCGGGGTACGTCGCGTCGTGGTCACCATGGCCGCCCTGACCTGGCTCAACCCGCACGTCTACCTGGACACGGTGATCCTGCTCGGCTCAATCGCCAACGGGCAGCCGACGGGACGCTGGTGGTGGGTGGCCGGGGCCGTGCTGGCCAGCGTGATCTGGTTCACCGCACTGGGTTTCGGGGCCCGGCTGCTGCGCCCGGTGTTCGCCCGGCCGATCGCCTGGCGGGTGCTGGACGCGATCATTGCGGTGGTGATGGTGGCGATCGGCCTGCGGATCGCGATCGGGCTCTGAGGTGGGTCGGTCGGCTTGCGCTGTGCATGATCACCGAGGCGGAACTGCATGATCACGGCGAAAAGGGGGGACGCGGACGCCCCCCCCAGAACTGCCGTGATCATGGAGAATTTCCCCCGTGATCATGGAGAAGTTCCCCCGTGATCATGGACTTTTCACCGGGTGGAAAGTCCATGATCACGGGGAAAGAATGGGGGCACCTCCCGGCCCTCCAGGGCTGGGGGACCATGATCACGGGGAAAGAAGTCCATGATCACGGGGAAAGAAGTCCATGATCACGGGGAAAGAAGTCCATGATCACGGGGGAGGAAGTCCATGATCACGGAGGGGGCGGGGGGTGGTTGAGGGCGTGTTGGGCGATGCGGAAGGCGGTGTTGGCGTCCGGAACGCCGCAGTAGATGGCGCACTGGAGGATGACTTCCTTGATCTCGTCCTCGGTCAGGCCGTTGGTGTGGGCGGCGCGTACGTGCATCGCCAGCTCCTCGTGGTGGCCGCGGGCGATCAGGGCGGTGAGGGTGATTATTGAGCGGCTGCGCCGGTCCAGCCCGGGACGGGTCCAGATCCCGCCCCACGCGTAATCGGTGATGAACTGCTGGAAATCGGCGGTGAAGGGGGTGGCGGCCGCGGTGGCCCGGTCGACGTGCTCGGCCCCCAGCACCTCGCGCCGCACGGCCAGGCCGGCGGCTGTGCGCTCACTGACCGTCTGTTCCTGCGGGTCGCTCATCGGTTCTCCTTGAAGTTCTGCGCCCGGGTGAGCACGGCGTCGAGGAGCGGGCCGGCCAGGCCCAGGTAGTCGCCGTAGTCGGTGTCTTCTTCGAAAAGGGCAGCCATGCTGCGCTGTTCGGCCAGGATGCTCGGACCGGCGGCTTCCAGGTTCGCCTGCATCCGCTCGGGGAACACCTGTAGCCCACCGAGGAGCTCGCTCGCTTGACCGGCGGCAGACACCGCGCCTCGGCAAAGTGACTGTAAGGCGGGCCATTCGGCGTGCCAGGAACCGTCGGGACGTTCGTCCACGGCTTCGGCCGCGGCCAGATGAAGGGTCGCCCCCCACTGCGGCGCGCTCAGGGCGGTGCGGCGAATCAGGATGGAGAGCACCGGGTTGCGCTTCTGGGCCATGGTTGAGGATCCACCGCGGCCCTCGGATGCCGGCTCGGCCAGTTCGCCGATCTCCGGCCGTCCCAGCTCGATCACGTCGCGGGCGATCCGGCCCCAGGCATCGCAGCAGCTGACCAGGGCGTCGCCGGTG
Organism: Kineosporia aurantiaca JCM 3230; assembly: GCA_000719025.1. Lineage (GTDB taxonomy): Bacteria > Actinomycetota > Actinomycetes > Actinomycetales > Kineosporiaceae > Kineosporia > Kineosporia aurantiaca. Next base: position 397,201 of record JODP01000002.1, on the reverse strand, counting down.
GTGGTGATCGGGGCCCGGGCGGTGTGCCAGGGCGGGACCCAGGCCAGACCCAGCCGTTCGGCGGTGCTTTCGGCCAGCTCCAGGGCCGTGCTCTCCGGATCGGGGGAACCGGACCGGCGGGCGAGTTCGAGCACGGCGGAAAGGGTTCCGGCGGCGCCGCCGAGCTGGACCGGCAACGGGGGAAGCCGGTCCAGGCCGTCCTGGGCGTCGAGCAGGGCGGTCAGCCACTGCGCGGCCTTCAGCCCGAACGTGGTCGGCACCGCGTACTGGGTGAGGGTGCGCCCGGCCATCGTTGTGGCGCGGTGGGTTTCGGCCAGGTTGGTCACGGCCTCGATCTGCCGGCCGAGTTCGCCGCGCACCCGGGCCAGGACCTCGCGCAGGCACAGCACCAGGGCCGTGTCCATCACGTCCTGGCTGGTCAGGCCTCGGTGCAACCAGAAGGCGGCGTCCGGGGCAAGCCTTGCGCGGAGCAGTTTGAGTAGCGGAATGACGGGATTACCGCCGGCTTCCGAACCGGCCGCCACCTCGGGAGCGAGCTCACCGGCGTCCTCAATCTCGCCCATACCCAAAGGGGCGATGCCCGCAGCGACCAAACCCTCCAACCACACCCGCTCGACCTCGACCATCGCGCGCACCAGCGCCCCGGACGTCATTAAGGAGCCGGAACGTTCGTCGCCGGGCCAGAAAACACTCACTGGGACAGTGTGCCCGGTCGGTGCCCCGGAAAGTGCAGAAAGACCGTCTCACCCTCGCCCTGCAGTCGGATGTCGAAACGGAAGCCGTCCGCCTCCTCGGCCGCGATCAGCGTGTCCCGGCGGGCCGCGTCCACACTGTTCAGGAACGCGTCTCCGGTCAGATCGGGCCCGGGTAGGTAGGCGCGGGTGAACAATCGGTCCAAAAGGCCACGGGCGAATACCGACAGGGCGAACAGGGGACGCTTGCCACCCGGTTTGAGGGTGGCGAAACTGAAATGCCCGGTGTTGTCGGTGCCGCATCGACCCCAGCCGGTGAAGGTGAACCCGTCGCGGTGCAAAGAACCGGCCCGGCGGATCGCCGAGCCGTCCGGACCGGGTTGCCAGATCTCGATCAAGGCGTCCGGAACCGGATTTCCCAGACCGTCGAAAACCGTTCCGTGGAAATGGATCGATCCCGGTGATCCGGGTGGGACCAGGTGGCTGTCGCCGGGATAGGGCAGGGCATATCCGAAGAACGGCCCGACGGTCTGGCCGGGAGTCGGGGTGAGCGTCACTCGTCCTCCTTGTCCGGCTCTTCCGAGAACTGGGTGCGGTGGCTGCCGGTCAGCACGATGTCCCAGCGATAACCGGTGCACCATTCGGGCGTGGTCACCTCGTGGTCGTAGCGGGCGACCAGCAACTCCCGGTCCCGGGGGTCGGTGATCGACTGGTAGATCGGGTCGAGGCCGAACAGCGGATCGCCCGGGAAGTACATCTGGGTGATCATCCGCTGGGTGAATTCCGTTCCGAACAGCGAGAAATGAATGTGTGCGGGGCGCCAGGCATTGCGGTGGTTCTTCCACGGGTAGGGGCCCGGCTTGATCGTGGTGAAGCGGTAGTTCCCGTCCGCGTCGGTCAGGCAGCGTCCGACCCCGGTGAAGTTCGGGTCGATCGGGGCCGGGTGCTGGTCGCGCTGGTGGACGTACCGGCCGGAGGCGTTGGCCTGCCAGATCTCCATGAGCTGATGCGAAACCGGCCTTCCCTCGCCGTCGGTGACCCGCCCGGTGACCACGATCCGCTCGCCGAGGGGCTCGCCCCGGTGCTGGATGGTCAGGTCGGACTCCGGTTCCCCGACGTCCTGATGCCCGAAACAGGGTGCCCACAGCTCGATCTGCTCCGGGTCGGCGTGATGCAGGTCCTTCGTCGGGTGCCGCAGCAGGCTGCTCCGGTAGGGCGGGAAGTTCAGGCTCGGCTGCGCCCGGGGCCCGGTGGACCGGGCGAACCCGGCGATCTCGGCGGTGATCTCCGCCTGGGTCGCCTCCGCGGCATCGGGGTCCAGCATGCTCACGACGGTAGGCGTTTACACGGCGGCCGAGACAGACCAGACTTCCGCTCAGTGAAAACCTGCAGGGAGGAAGCATGGCCGGGCCCAGTGTCACCTCGCGCGCCCTGGCCCTGCTGAGCGCCTTCGACGAGCACCACCGCCGGCTCACCCTGACCGGGCTGGCCCAGCGCGCCGGGTTGCCCCTGCCCACCGCCCATCGCCTGGCCGGAGAACTGCTGGCCTGGGGAGCCCTCGAACGGTCGGCGGCGGATCCGGCGTACTACGTGATCGGCCGCCGGCTCTGGGACCTCGGCCTGCTGGCCCCGATGCGGACCGGCCTGCGGCACGTGGCCTCGCCGTTCCTGCACGACATCTACGCCGCCACGCTGGCGACCGTGCACCTTGCCGTACGGGACGACGTCGAAGTGCTCTACGTGGACCGGCTGTCCGGGCATCAATCGGTGCCGGTGGTCAGCGAGATCGGGTCGCGACTGCCTTTGCACTCCACCGGGGTGGGCAAGGTGCTCCTGGCCCACGCCCCGGTCGAGGTTCGGCGGCGGGTGCTGGCCGACCTGCGGCGGATCACCCCGTACACGATCAGCCAGCCGGGCCGGCTCAACGCGCAGCTGGAACGGGTACGGCGGGACGGGTATGCGCAGACGGTGGAGGAGATGAGCCTGGGCGGCTGCTCGGTCGCGGTGCCGATCCGTCAGGGGGAGCAAGTGGTGGCGGCGCTGGGCATGGTGGTGCCCTCGCTGAAGCGGGACAAGCTACGGATGGTGGCGGCCCTGCAGGTGGCGGCCGAGGGAATCAGCCGTTCCCTGCGCTGACTTCGGAGACCTCGATGTCGCGGGCGGGTTTGGGCCGTCCTAGGTAATACCCCTGGGCCAGCTCGCAGCCGATCACCGCGAGCCGGTCGAGCTGCTCCTTGGTCTCCACCCCCTCGGCCACCACGTCCAGGTTGAACGCGTGCGCGGCGGTCACCATCAGCTGCACCAGGGCCTGGCTGGAGGGCTCGTCCGAGCGCAGGAACGACTGGTCGATCTTCAGGGTGTCGACCTGGAGCTTCTGCAGCTGGCCGATGCTGGTGTATCCGGTGCCGAAGTCGTCCAGGCTGACCGCCACCCCGAGGGCCCGCAGGTCCCGCAGGTGGGTGTCGGCGGTCGGTTCGTCCAGCAGCACCGTCTCGGTGATCTCGAGGACCAGGCGTCCCGCCTCCAGACCGCTGTCGTGCAGGGCCTGGCGGACCTCGTCGACCAGGGTGCGGGAGGCGAGGTGGCGGGCCGAGATGTTCACCGCCATGGTCACGTCCCCGTGCCCGGTCCGGTCCTGCTCGGTCCAGGCGGCCAGCTGCCGGGTCGCGGTGTTGAGAACCCAATGGCCGATCTCGCGGATCAGCAGGCTCTCCTCGGCGGTCGGGATGAAGTCGTTGGGCGGGACCATCCCGCGCTCGGGGTGGCGCCAGCGGATCAGTGCCTCGTAGGAGCGCAGTTGGCCGGTGGCCACGCTCATCACCGGCTGGTAGTGCAGCTCGAACTGGTCCGTGGCCAGCCCGTGCCGGATCTCGGCCTCCAGCTTGGCCCGGGCCTCCAGCTCGGCCCGCACCGCGGCGTCGAACATCTCCACCCGCCCGCGCCCGTTGCCCTTGGCCCGGTAGGCGGCCAGGTCGGCGTCCTGCAGGAGCTGTTCCGGGTCGGTCTGGCCGTCCCGGGCCAGGGCGATGCCGACGCTGGCGCCGATCGAGGCCTTGCCGCCGCCGGTCATGATCGGCGTGCTGATCGCCTCGACCAGCCGCTCGGCGATCTCCACCAGCTCGGCCGGGCCGGGTACCGGGTCGATCAGCACGACGAACTCGTCCCCGCCCTGGCGCCCGACGATGTCGCCGTTGCGCAGCGTGGCCTTCATCCGCTCGGCCGCGGTCCGCAGCACCTCGTCCCCGGCCGCGTGCCCGAGCTGGTCGTTCACCCGCTTGAAGAAGTCCAGGTCGACGAACAGCAGGGCGACCTCGTGCCCGGCCCGGGCGGCCCGGGCCATCAGCGCGGCCAGCAGCTCCCGGATGTAGGTGCGGTTGGGCAGGCCGGTCAGCGGGTCGTGGGCGGCCTGGTGCTCCAGGTCCTCGCGGTAGGCGTCGCGTTGCCGGGTGGAGGCCTGCAGCTGCCGCATCGACAGCCAGAGCCGGGCCGGGACCAGCAGGGAGAGCAGGGCCGAGACGATGGCGATCGGGAGGTGGCTGAGGTTCAGCTCCCGGACGTAGTCGAACAACAGCACGCCCGGCACGACCAGGAGGGCCGCGTACATGGCGAACAGCCGGACCGGGGAGACCGTCCAGGTCGGGCTCTCGCCGAGGGCGGCCGGCACGGTCGCCGCCCGCAGCGCCCCGTACCCCCAGGCGGCGTACATCAGCAGGTAGAACGTCTCGAACCAGCGTTGCTGCGGGTCGAGGGAGCCGTCGCTGGCGCCGTAGATCACGTTGCCGAGCAGCCCCGCCAGCACGCCCGAGGTGAGGGCGGCGGTGGCCCAGCCCTCGACCGGGGCGGGCATGCTGGTGACCAGCCAGACCGCGGCGGCGAGCATCAGGATGGTGGTGACGGGGTAGGCAACTCCGACGATTTCGCCCGCGTCGAGCGAACCCTGCAGCGGTTGGAACAGCGCCACCCACAGCACCAGGCCACCGCTAAAGGTGACCACTGCGGTGTCGAGCAACCCGGCTGCGTCCACCCGCCGTCCCCGTTGCAGCAGCACCAGGCCCAGGCCGGCGGCGACGTTGCCGGCGAGCCAGGCGCCGTCGGCCAGGCTCGGATAGGGCAACGGGTCACCGACGGCGATGTGCCAGGCGGTGAAGGCATCGGCGACCGCGCTCAGGCCCGGGCCGAGCGAGAACACCGCCCAGGTCACCCGGCGAGGGCGGTCCGATCCGGCCGCCACCAGCACCGCGAGCATGCTGGACACGGTGACGCCCACCTGGGCGGTACTGCGCGGCATCCCTTCCGGTACCAGCCAGTAGCAGGCCAGGAGCACGGCGGCGACCATGAGGTACCGCCGTCCGGCGTCCAGGCGCATGGGGCAGCGTTCGGCGCGGATCCCGGACAGGTGTAGGGACCGCTACCGGTGTCACCGGACCGGCCCTCCCCGGAACCACCCGGTCCGGTCGGAACCTGACCCAAAGTGATCAGAAGCCGATCAGAAGCCGATCGGGAGCCCGGCGTAGTTCTCGGCCAGCCCGCGGGCCCCGGCCTCGCTGCTGGTGACCCAGCGCAGCTGGGAGAGCTGGAGCTGGGCCTCGAACGGGTCGGCCCCGGCGCCGCCGGTGTGCAGCATGGTGGTCATCCACCAGGAGAAGTGGGTGCAGCGCCAGACCCGCCGCAGGGCGGTCGCGGAGTAGGCCCCGGCCGGGCCCGGATCACCCCTCCGCAGCAGCGCGACCAGCGCCGGGGCCAGCAGGGCGACGTCCGCGACGGCCAGGTTCAGGCCCTTGGCCCCGGTCGGCGGCACGATGTGGGCGGCATCCCCGGCCAGGAAGAGCCGGCAGTACCGCATCGGCTGCTGCACGAAACTGTGCATCGGCAGGACGCTCTTGGCGGTGATCGGGCCGGGGGTGAGCTGCCAGCCCGCTTCCCCGTGCCCCAAACGTTCGGCGAGAGCGTCCCATATTTGACCGTCTGACCACATGCCTGCGTCGGTCTCCGGCGGCACCTGGAGATAGAACCGGCTTACGGAGGACGAGCGCATCGAGTGCAGGGCGAAGCCGTTGGGGTGCCAGGCGTAGATCAGCTCATCGGTCGAGGGCGCCACGTCGGCCAGGATGCCCAGCCACGAGTAGGGGTAGGCGCGTTGCCAAGTCTGTCGCGCAGCCTCCGGAACCGCGGCCCGACTGGGGCCGAACGACCCGTCGCAGCCCACGACCACGTCGGCGTCCAAGCGCTGCTGGGTGCCCTCCGCGTCGGTGAACGTGACGTAGGGGTGTTCGCTGTCCAGATCGTGCAGCGCAGTCCCCGTTACCCCGTAGTGGATCGGCTGACCGGCGGCATCGCGAGCCCGTCCCAGGTCTTTCTGCACCTCGGTCTGCCCATAGACGGTGACGGTGCGGCCAATCAGGTCGACGAAGTCCAGGTGCTGCCGTTCGTGCGGCCACTGCAGGTAGATGCCGCGGTGCCGGTCGCCCTCAGCGGCCAGACGGGCGCCCAGGCCGACATCGGTCAGCAGGTCCACGGTGGACTGCTCGAGAATGCCGGCGCGGATCCGGCTCTCGACGTAGTCGCGGGAGCGGGTCTCGACCACCACCGAGTCCACCCCCTCGGCCTCGAGGAGATGGGACAGCAGGAGACCGGCCGGGCCGGCACCGATGATCGCGACCTGGGTACGCACGGCTCAGTCCTCCTCGGTGGCGCGGAGTTTGTCCAACCGGGACTTCAGCAGAGGACGCCGGTCGGCGTTCCCGGGCAGGCCGACGTACTTCTCGCCGAAGGCCGCCAGCAGCGCGTCGTCCAGCCGGCGGACCGCGCCCGGCGGGTACTTGTAGTCCATCCGGGCGTTCAGGTCGAGCTCGTTGACCGGTACCAGCACCTCGGTCAGCTCCGGCAGCGAGGTGATCGCCAGCTCGGCCAGCAGCCCGGTGATCCAGGTGTAGTGCTCGGTCCGCGACCATCCGGCCTCCGGGTACTGCCCGGCCAGGAACGCGGCCAGCTCGCGGGCCCCGATCCGGGAGTCGTCGTCGGCGATGTCGCGGCCGGTGGTCTCGGTGTCCTCGCCCGGGTCGCCGCCGGGGGCCGACACCGAGGCCAGCCGGTCCCGGATGATCGAGAACTCCTGGTCGGCCAGCTCGAGCAGACCGGCCGCGAGGGTGAACCGGCGGTCCAGTTCGGGCGCCTGATCGGCGGGAACCGTTCCCTTGTAACGGATGTCGTGCTCGAACTCGGCCCAGGCGTGCTGCAGCACGGTCCGGACCTGGAGCGAGGCGGCCCGCCCGCGCAGCTGCTCGTAGTCGGAGTGGCCCTCCCGGGCGGCGTCCAGGGCGATCAGCATGTGCCGGCTGCGATAGCCGAAACGGCCCTGCCGGGCGGTCTCCTCGCCCATGTCCCGGTCCCGGGTGACCAGCAGCTGGTCGTGGATCAGGTCGGCCACGGTGGTGACGTCGCCCTGCACGTAGGTGATCACCCGGACGCCGATCTGGTCGCTGATCTCGCGCAGCGGGTCGGTGTAGACCGGATCGCCGTTGGCGTCCCGGCGGGCGGCCTTCCCGGCGAACGAGGCCACCGCCTTGGCCCGGCCGGTGACGCTCAGGTAGTTGATCCCGGCCTCGTCGAGGATCGAGGTGACCAGGGCGACGAACCGGTCGGCGGCATCCAGCAGGGCGGGCTGGCGCAGCGCGTAGTCGCGGACCGCGAGCGAGATCGCGTCCTCCTCGGCCGGTGCCTCGGCGGAGCTCGGCTCCAGTCCCTCGGGCAGGGCCGGGGTGAGGATGTAGCCGTGCTCGGCGTCCCCATAGGTGGCCATCAGCTGCGGGTGGTGGGCGGCGAAAAGCGCCACGTAGGCGCAGATCACGGCGTCCACCTGGTCCTCCACCACGCGCAGCTCGCTCTTGCGCTCGGCCCGGCCGGCCGCCTCGACCAGCTCCGGCCAGCGCGAGCCCGGGCGGTCCAGGTAAAGCGCCGGGTCGGCCCCGGCCAGCCCGGCGACCAGGCCGATCAGCCGCAGCAGCTCGGCCTGCAGTTCCTGGCGGGTGCGGCCCGGCTTGGCCTTGTACTTCAGCGTCCGGCCGAGCCGGAACAGCGAGATCGTGGCGGCGTGCGGGTAGACCTCGATGGCCCGGCGGCCGCGGCCGGAGCGGGGATTGAGGTCCAGCTTCAGGGCTGAGGCGATCCGGGCGCCGCGGGGCACCCCGGAGAACTCCGGCTTGCTGGTGTTCACCGGGTGCGCGCCGGCGTGGAACCGGGCGAAATCCTTGTTCAGCGCGGCCTCGGCGGGCCGGTTGCCGGTCTCGTTGCGGACGATCAGGGGCGCGTCGAAGGCAACCAGGCAGTCGCCGCCGGTGAACGGGGCCAGCGCCTCGAGGATCTCCTCGTCGCTCTGCGCGCAGCTGACGTGGACCAGGCCGCCTTCGGAGTCGAGCACGGCGAGTCCGGTGGGCTTGCGGTCGCCCCAGGCGAGGTCCACTCCGACGTAGTACACAGGCGAAAGACTGCCGCATCCGGGGCCGCCGGGCGCGCCGGGGCCCGGTGAACGGTTCACCCCGAGCGCTCACTGACCTCCACCCGTCCCTTGCCACCCCGTTTGGCCTCGTACATCGCCGCGTCGGCGGCGTTCAGCAATACCGGGGCCACCGTGGGGGCGTCCCCGGCGTCCTCGGGTACCGACAACGCGATCCCGATACTGGCGCCGATCCGGCAGCGCACGTCGTCGATCGCGAACGGCTCGGCCAGCTCGGTGACGATCCGCTCGCCGATCGCCCGGGCGGTCGGCAGGTCGCCGACCCGGGGGAGCAGGACGGCGAACTCGTCCCCGCCCAGCCGGGCGACCACGTCGCTGAGCCGCACACAGCTGGAGATCCGCTCGGCCACCTTCACCAGGAGCTCGTCACCGACCGCGTGGCCCAGACCGTCGTTGACCGCCTTGAACCCGTCCAGGTCGACGTAGAGCACGGCGACCGGTCCGGTGGCCGCCCCGTCGGTCAGCGCGTCCTCCAGCCGGCGCCGCAGCACCTGCCGGTTCGGCAGCCCGGTGAGCGGGTCGTGCGAGGCCTCGTGCCGGAGCCGCTCGGTCAGCTGCATCCGGGCCGTGATGTCCTCGATCATGGTGATCAGGTAGGGGGCCCGGCCGTCGCCGGGCCGGACCACCGCGGTGGACAGCCGGCCCCACAGCTCGCCACCGTCCGGACGGTGGAAGGCCCGCTCGGCGGTGGCCGTGTCACCCCCCGAGGCCAGCAGCTCCTCCAGGTCGGTGGCGGCGGCCTCGGCGTGCGCCGGGGTCATCAGATCGGACAGCAGACGCCCCTTCAGCTTGGGCTCGGTGCTGTTGGCGAACTGGCACAGCGCCGGGTTGGCCCGCATGATCCGGCCCGGGTCGCCGTCCAGCGCGACGATCGCCATCGCGGTCGGGGCCAGGTCGAAGGACAGCCGGAACCGGTCCTCGCTCTCCTGCAGTTCGGCCTCGGCCCGCAGCACCGCGGTCAGGTCGACGATGCCCGCGACGAAGCTCTCCACCTGTCCTCCCGGGCCGGTGATGGCGGTCAGGCCGATCTGGGCGTCGAACTCGGACCCGCCCTTGCGCACGCACCGCCAGCGCTGGGTGGCATGGCCGGTCCGCGCCACCTCCAGTCCGATCACCCGCAGCGCCCGCACCGGGTCGTCGATCCCGATCCGGGCCATGGCCTGGTCCAGGTCGGCCGATCCGAGGTAGAGCGTGGGCCCGTGAATGCCCACGACCTGCTCGGCCCGCCAGCCCAGCATCAGTTCGGCGCCCTTGCTGAAGAAGGTGATCAGCAGCGTGTTCGCATCCACCCCGATGATCGCGATGTCCTTGACCGCGTCGACCACCCCGCTGAGCTCCTGGTGCGCCCGCCGCAGGGCGGCCTCGGCCTTGCGGGTGGCGGTCACGTCCATCACGATCGCGCGCAGCCGCTGGACCCGCCCGTCCGGCTCGAACTCCAGCCGGCTGCGATTGATCATGATCCGCTCGGACCCGTCCGGCTGCCGCAGCCGATATTCCATCTCCGGCAGCACCCCGGACCCGGGCAACCGGGCCAGCACCGACTCCAGCACCCGGCGGTCGTCCGGGTGCACCGCCGCCAGGTAGACCTCCGCACTCGGTGGCACCTCCGGCGAGAGACCCAGTTGCGCGTACATGCCCTCGCTCCAGCGGGTCTCGCCGGTCGCCGGGTCCCACAGCGAGGAGCCCAGGCCGCTGATCCGCTCGGCCACCGCGAGGTCCTGCTCGCGCAGCCGGGACAGCCGCAGCAGGGCGGACTTCTCCGCGGCGGCGAGCACGATGAACAGCACGCAGACGGTGGCGGAGCCGAGCACGACCTGGATCGCCAGGGTGCGGTCGCCCGGCGTGTCGTGGGTCAGCGGCCCCCGGCCCTGCAGGGTGCCGATGGTGACGATCACCGCCATCAGCATCAACGAGCCCATCGCCCGGACCGGACCCAGGCGCAGGCCGCCCCAGACCAGGGGGACGACACAGACCAGGGTCGGCACCACGGTCTGGTGCATCCCGAACACACTTCCGGTCACGGCCGCGACCGTGCCGGACTGGACGGCCCACTCCAGGTTCGGGCGTCGCTCACCGGCCAGAGCGGCCAGACTGCGGGTGTCGGCGGCCACCAGGAACAGCGGGGAGACCAGCAGGAGCCCCAGGACGTGGCCGGTGAAGAAGCCAGTCCACAGCGGCCCGGGCCCGGTTTCGCCCAGGTGCGGGTGGTTGATCGTGAAGACGCTCGCCCCGACGGTGACCCCGGCAGTCGCGCAGAACGTGAAGGAGGCGGCCCGGGCGGGGGAGTCCAGCACCACCCCCCTCGGGAAGCGCCAGCGGAGCAGGGTGGCGATCAGGAGGCTCTCGCCCACATTGGCCACCACGAGGCCGAGGGCGGCCGGGACGGGGTAGTGGTCCAGGAGGCTGGTCGCGAACAGGCCGACGGCCAGCCCGGCGGTGGCCGACCACCACTCGCGGCCGCGCAGACGGGCCAGCACGGCCACCCCGACACCCGCCAGCGGCCACCAGGTGGCGGTGTAGAGCGCGGGGTCGCGCAGAAGGCGCAGGGTTAGATGAGCCAGCCCGAACGAGGCTGCGAGGCAGACGGCGAAGAGCGTCGCTTGCCGAGTGAGCGGCGATCCCGCCGTCACCTCGTCTTCCCCGCCGGTGCGGCGGACGGCTGAAACAGGCACTAGGTGACTCCCCGTCGCACGTCGCCTACCCCGGAGGATCGGCGCCTGCGAGCGATCCCTTGACCATGCCGACGGGTGCGGACGGGTGTGTACGGTGGCCGGATGAGTCAGGTCAGCACCCTGGTCACCCTGCTGGAGGTCACGTCATGAGAAGGCCAGCGGCACCCGTGCCGGCCGGAGCCGACCCGGAACTGGCGGGCGATCACGCGCCCGCCTCCGACGAGGTCGTCACCATCTGTCGCGATCTGCTCCGGATGGACACCAGCAACTACGGCGACAACAGCGGTCCGGGCGAGCGGAAGGCCGCCGAGTACGTGGCCGGGCTGCTCGCCGAGGTGAAGATCGAGCCCCAGGTGTTCGAGAGCGAGCCGGGCCGCACCAGCGTGGTCGCCCGGATCCCGGGGGAGGCGGCGGACCGTCCCGCGCTGCTGGTGCACGGCCATCTGGACGTGGTTCCCGCGCAGAAGGAGGACTGGCGGATCGACCCGTTCTCCGGTGAGGTCGTCGACGACTGCCTGTGGGGCCGCGGCGCCGTCGACATGAAGGACATGGACGCGATCATCCTGGCCACCGTCCGGCAGATGATGCGCGAGGGCCGCCGCCCGCCGCGGGACATCGTGCTGGCCTTCATGGCCGACGAGGAGGCCGGCGGGGTCAAGGGGTCGAGCTGGCTGGTGGACAACCACCCCGGGCTGTTCGAGGGCGTGGACGAGGCGGTCAGCGAGGTCGGCGGGTTCTCCGTGGAGCTCCAGGGCCGGCGCACCTACCTGCTGCAGAGCGCCGAGAAGGGGATCGCCTGGGTGCGCCTGGTGGCGACCGGGCGGGCCGGTCACGGCTCCCAGGTGAACGGCGACAACGCGGTGACCCACCTGGCCGAGGCGGTCGCCCGGATCGGCGCCCATCGCTGGCCCACGGTGATCCCGGCGACCGTGCGGGCCTTCTTCGAGGGGGTGCACGAGCAGACCGGCGTGGAGCTGCTGACCGGTGAGGAGGTGGACATCGAGAAACTGCGGGAGATGTTCGGCACCACTGCGCGCTGGCTCGAGGCGACGGTGCAGAACACCGCCAACCCGACCGTGCTGCAGGCCGGGTACAAGCACAACGTCATCCCCGGTCAGGCCTCGGCGCTGGTGGATTGCCGGTTCTTGCCCGGGCAGCGGGACGAGCTGATGCGCACCCTGACCGAGCTGGCCGGGGACCAGGTCGAGGTCGAGGTGCTGCACAGTGATGTGGCGCTGGAGGCCGGGTTCGAGGGCGGCCTGGTCGACGCGATGAAGCAGTCGCTGCTGGAGCTCGACCCGGGCGCGGCCGTGCTGCCCTACTGCCTGTCCGGCGGCACCGACAACAAGGCGTTCAGCCGGCTCGGCATCCGCGGGTACGGGTTCGCCCCGCTCAAGCTGCCCGCCGACCTGGACTTCGCCGGGATGTTCCACAGCGTGGACGAGCGGGTGCCGCTGGAGTCGCTGCGGTTCGGGGTACGGACGTTCGACCGTTTCCTGCAACTGGTCTGATCCGCTTCGGTGCCCACGAACGTCATTAATTAGTGACGCTCGTGGGCACCGACGTTTCTAGAGCGTGCGTTCCACCCGGATGATCCGGCGACGCAGCCAGACCCGCCGGCCTCCGCCGAAGGAGATCTGGACCCGGGCGAGTTCCCAGCGGCCGTACTCGGCCTGCTCCGTAAGCAGCTGGCGGGTCTCGGCCCGCCCGGTGCCGCGGGGCAGGTTGAAGACCCGGTACTCGTAGTCGGCTGAGAAGGGGGCGGCTTCGGCGCTGGCCGGACGCACCCGTGGGGCGAGATCACGCACGTAGTCGGTCAAGGCAGCTCTCTTCCTCGATATTCCTCGATATTGCGAGGGCCCTTCGGTGGTGCTTCTCCTCGTGCCTGAGTGGCCTGGTCCCTCCATGTCATCACGAACCGATACGGTCATGCCATGACGACGGAGCCCCGAGCTGCTCTTGACCGCCTGATTGCTGCTCTCGAGGCGCACCTGGACGCTGCCTCGAGGCGGGCGGGCGAGGCCGATCCCCAGGTGGTGGCGGCCTACCAGACCCTGGCCGACGCCTTCGAGACCTACGACGAGTCGCTCTACGACGCGTTCGACGAGGTGACCCCGTTCGTCCTCTACGACGACGCGGAGGACGCCCTTGCCGGCGAGGACGACGAGGACGACGATCTCGAGGACATCGACGACGACCTCGAGGACTACGAGGACGACGACGAGGACGAGGACGACGAGGTGGACGACGGCGAGGACGACAAGGCCGCCGACCCCGCGCCGGCCACCCGTCCCTGATCGGGCGCCCCGTCCGGGCCCGTCACTCTCCCGGTGGCGGCCCGGGCTTCGTGCTGTCCGGAGCCGGTGACCTTCCCGGTCCGGTCGGTGCACCGGAAAAACTCTTGAGTAAATTCTAAGACGCCTCACCGGAACGACTTTCGGGTCGCGATGAACCCGCCGACGGCAATCGGCCCGGGTTCCCGGATTGACCACGGGTCCTTCCGGCCTCAATCTGATCACTGTAAGTCTCGGTCGGTCGCTATCGGTCACCGATCTTCCGGGCACGGACGCCCGGTTCACCCATGCACCTCCCGACGCCGCGAACGTTGCCGCGAACGACGCCAGGAGAGAAGTCCATGAGCGAGAAGTCCATCAGTTCCTCTGCACCGCAGCCCCATTGGCGGGCCGATCTGGAAGCGTCGCTGGTCGTCTTCCTGGTCGCGCTCCCGTTGTCCCTGGGCATCGCCGTCGCCTCGGGGGCGCCCGTGGTGGCCGGCATCATCGCCGCCGTCGTCGGCGGCATCGTCGGCGGTCTCGTCGGCGGAGCTCCCCTCCAGGTCACCGGGCCGGCCGCGGGCCTCACGGCGGTGGTCGCCGGCCTGGTCGCCGAGCACGGCTGGCGGACCACCTGCCTGATCACCGTGCTGGCCGGGGTGGTCCAGATCGGCTTCGGCCTGACCCGGGTGGCCCGCGCCGCCCTGGCCATCTCCCCGGCCGTGGTGCACGGCATGCTGGCCGGGATCGGGCTGACCATCGTCGTCGGTCAGCTGCACGTCCTGCTCGGCGCCGACTCCCGCAGCTCGGCCCTGGAAAGCCTGCTGCACCTGCCGGGACAGGTGCTGGACCTGCACACCACCTCGGCGCTGCTCGGGCTCGGCACGATCGCGCTGAACCTGCTCTGGCCCCGGGTGGTGCCCTACCTTGGCCCGCTCGGCGCGGTTCCGGCCCCGCTGGCCTCGGTCACCCTGATGACCCTGGTCTCGCTGCCGTACACGGTCGGCCGGGTGGACCTGCCGAGCAACCTGTTCGCCGCCGTGCACCTGCCGGAAGTGCCTGCGGGCGGCTGGGTCCCGATCGGCGTCGGGGTGCTCACGGTGGCCCTGGTGGCCAGCGTCGAGACCCTGCTCTCGGCCGTCGCGGTCGACAAGATGCACGAGGGCGGGCGGGCCGACCTGGACCGCGAGCTGATCGGCCAGGGCTCCGCCAACATCCTCTCCGGCCTGGCCGGTGGGCTGCCGGTCACCGGCGTCATCGTCCGCAGCGCCACCAATGTGCGGGCCGGTGCCAAGACCAAGTGGTCGGCCGTGCTGCACGCGGTCTGGGTCGCCCTGTTCTCGGTCGTCCTGGTCGCCGTGGTCCGGCAGATTCCGCTGTCGGTGCTGGCCGGCCTGCTGGTCGTGATCGGCGTCGGGCTGGTCAATCTCGGCCACCTGCGCAGCGCCCATCGGCACGGCGAGGCCGCGGTCTGGGTGGTCACCCTGGCCGGCGTGCTGATGCTCAACCTGCTCGAAGGCGTCCTGCTTGGCATCGTGGTGGCGCTCGGATACGCCGCCCGCCGCTCGATCCTGGCCCGCGTCGAGGTGATCGCCCCCCTGGAAGAACCGAGTCCTTGGCGGGTGATCCTGGCCGGAACGATCACCTTCATCTCACTGCCGCGTCTGGCCCGCCGCCTGGGCACCGTCCCGGCCGGTGCGCCGGTCAAGCTCGACCTGGAGGTGGACTACCTCGACCAGGCCGCGTCCGAGCACGTGCTGGACTGGGTCGAGGAGCACCGCCGCACCGGGGGCACGGTCACCGTCCGCGAACAGGGCGCGCCGGTGCTCAGCGAGGTCGTCGGCGGCGGCCCGCTGGCCCACGGCCGGGTCCTGGACGACGGCCCGCCTGCCTCGGTGGCGCCCTGGAATCACGGACGTCTGCCCCTGGGCGAACCGCAGCACCGGGCCGGGCTTCTCAGCCCCCTGCTGTCCGGCGTGAGCACGTTCCACGAACGGCTGGCGCCCCGGCTGCGCGGCGTACTGCACGGTCTGCGTGAACAGCAGTCCCCGGGCACGCTGTTCATCACCTGCGCCGATTCCCGGGTGGTGCCCAACGTGATCACCCACTCCGGCCCGGGCGACCTGTTCACCGTCCGGAACGTCGGAAACCTGGTGCCGGTGCGGCCTTCGGATCCCGGTGACTCCACTTTGGCGGCGGTCGAGTACGCGGTCGGCGTGCTTGGCGTGACCACCATCGCGGTCTGCGGTCACTCCGGCTGCGGGGCCATGGGGGCGTTGCTGGAACCGGCGGATCGACCCGGGGGAGCGCTCACCGGCTGGCTGACCCACGCCGAGGACTCACTGGCCAGCTTCCGGGCTGCTCAGGACGAGGTCGATCGGGAGCTGGCCCGCGGTGGTGCCGGTGACGTCAGCCGTCTCGCCGAGGTCAACGTTGTCGTCCAGCTGGACCACCTTATGGAGCACCCGCTGGTCCGCCGCCGGGTGCAGGCCGGCGAGCTGGAACTGGTCGGGATGTTCTTCGACATCGGGTCCGCGGAAGTACGTGTGCTGGAACCCGACACCGGCGAGTTCAGCCTTCCGGTCGGGGTTTAGGGGCTGAGCCTGCTCCGCTGCACGATGTCCTCCTGCAGGAGGGCGTGCGCGGCGGAGCGGGCTCCGGCCAGGGCCGGCTCTTCCGTCAGCACGGCCGGCTCCACCGTCACCGGGCGGGGGAGCGCTGCCACCTCCGTCCGCACCGCCTCCACGATGACCGGGTCCGACCCCCAGCTCCCGCCCAGCACCACCAGCTCCGGATCCAGGAACGCCACCGCCCCCTTCACCACCCCGGCCACCGCCCGGCCCAGCACCTGAACCACCACCGGATCCTCCGCGGCCTCGAGCAGTCGCTGCACGTCGATCGCCGTGGTGCCGGGCTGCCGCAGCCCCAGCCCGGCGAAGACCTCGATCAACGACTCCCCTCCGGCCGTAGTGACATGCGAGATCTCTCCGGCCAGCCCCCCATGCCCCCGACGGACCTCGCCGTCCGCCATCACCGCCGCGCCCAGCCCTTCGCCGAGGTACAGATAGACGAAGTCCGCCGGCCGCCCGGCCCGGGCATCCCTTTCGGCCCGCGCCGCCCAGTTCACGTCGTTGTCGACCAGCACTGTTCCGCCGGTGAGGGGGCCGAGTTGTTCTGCCGGGGAGAGGGCCCCGAGCAGGAAGGGCGAGTCGGGGAGGTGCACCAGTTGTCCGGTGGCCCGGTCGACGGGATCGGCTGCACTCACCACGGCTGCGCGCACCCTGGGCCCCGCTGTTTTCTGCACCGCGCCTGTGCGTGAAGGTGCTGCTCCTGAGACCGCCGTCCCCGACACCCCCGCCAGAACCTCCTCCACCGCCGCGACCAGCAACTTTTCCACGGCCTCGCGAGACACCGGTCGCCCCACCGCCCGCACGGCACGCCCTCGCACCACGCCATCAGGACCCAGAACCTCGGCCACCACCCCTTCCGGCGCCAGTCCGACCGCCAAGGCCACCCCCGCGTCCGGCGCCAGCGCGTAGTACGTACCGACCCCACCCCGCCCGCGGGTCACCTCGCCGGTGTCCGCCACCAGGCCGAGGGACTCCAGGCGCCGCACCGACTCACCGGCGGTCGGCTTGGAAAGCCCGGTGGCAGAGGCTATTTCCGCACGGGTCAAGGATACCCCAGCCATCAGGAGGCGCAGCACCGTCTCGTCGGTGAGGGTGCGCATCAGGGTCGGGGTCGGTCGGGTCATGAGGCCATCCTAGATTCAGTAAGGGGCCTTGCCTGAAGGTGAAACGCCGCCTATTCTTCAGTAAGGAACCCTTCCTGAATCGGCGAACGCCGGATCACGACCGGAACGGAGCGCGATCATGACGCTGCCTCACTGGGAGACCACCCCCGAAGACCTGCCCGCCGCGATCCGTGAGATCAAGGGTGCCCTGCGGGCCCGCATCGAGGCGTCCGGCCGCACCGTGGAGGAGGTGTTCGCGGTGATCGAGGGCCGGGTGCGCAGCCGGGTGGAGGAGATCGCCGCGGCGCGGGAGAACGGCGAAACTATCTGGCCGGTCATCGATTACGCGGATATTGCGGCGGGTTCGGTCAAGCCGGACGATCTGGCCGCCCTGAAACGGCGCGGTTGTCTGGTGGTGCGTGGTCATTTCGCCCGGGAGCAGGCGCGGCGCTGGGATTCCGAGATCGTCGACTATGTCGAGAGCAACCGATTCTTCGAGAACTACCGCGGCCCGGGCGACGACTTCTTCGGCAGCGTCGGCTCGAAACCCGAGATCTACCCGGTCTTCTGGTCGCCGCCCCAGATGCAGGCCCGGCAGAGTGCCGAGATGGCCACCGTCCAGTCCTTCCTCAATCAGCAGTGGACGCACGCGTCGGACGGGGTGAACTGGTTCGATCCGGAGCGGGACTCGCTGTACCCGGATCGCATCCGCCGTCGGCCCGAAGGGGCCGATTCCGATGGTCTGGGAAGCCATCTCGACCCGGGCACGCTCGACCTGTGGATGACCGAGGCCAACCAGCGGGCCTTCCGGCATCTGTTCGACGGCACTCCGGAGCAGTACGACCCGTGGGACGCGGCGCATCGCACGGCCGGGCCCCAGTATCCCGGTTCAACCATGTGCTCGGTGTTCCGTACCTTCCAGGGCTGGACGGCGCTCTCAGACATGGATCACGACCAGGGCGTTCTGCACACGGTGCCGATCCCCGAGGCGATGGCCTATCTGATGCTGCGCCCGCTGCTGTCCGATGTGCCGAAGGAGGACATGTGCGGCGTCACGGTGAACCAGGTGTTCCCGGCCAGCGAGAAGTGGCATTCCCTGCTGCTGGAGGCGCTCTCGGGGATTCCGGACGTGAAGGCCGGCGATTCGGTGTGGTGGCACAGCGACATGATCCACAGCGTCGCACCGGTGAGGGACCAAAAGGGCTGGGGCAACGTGATGTACATCCCGGCCGCGCCCTGGTGCCCGCGGAACGAGGCGTATGCGGCCGAGGTGCGCCGGGCGTTCCTCACCGGTGAGAGCCCGTCCGACTTCCCGGCCGAGCACTACGAGAAGGACTGGCCGAACCGGTTCTCACCGGAGCAGCTGAACCTGACCGGCCGCCGGGGGATGGGCCTCCCGGAAAGCTGAAGCGGTGGAGGGCGGCCGAATCGGTAGTCGAGGTGCGGGGTGCGGTGCGCGGCGTTCGAGGGGTGCCGCGTTCGAGGGGTGCCGTATTCGGGGTGCCGCAGCGGCGCGGTGACCGCCTCGGCCTGCTCCACGTCGTCCGGGCCGGTCTGGCCGGTCTGGCCGGTCTGGCCGGTCAGCGGCGGGCAGCGGCGGGCAGCGGCGGGCAGCGGCGGGCCTAGAGAGCGGCCAGGGAGACCTCGTCGAGCACGCCAAGGATCTCTGGGGGCAGCACCGCGTCCTCACTGCCAAGGACCTGCCGCAACTGAGCCGCCGTCCGGGCGCCCAGCAGCACCGAGCTGACGCCCGGGCGGTCGCGGACCCAGCCCAGGGCGATGTCCAGCGGGGCGAAGCCGAGGCCGTCGGCGGCGGCGATCACCGCATCGGTGATCCGGCGGGAGGAGGGGTCCAGGTAGGGCTCGACGAACTGGGCCAGGTGGGCCGAAGCCGCGCGGGAGTCGGCGGGGGTGCCGTGCCGGTACTTGCCGGTGAGCACGCCCCGGCCGAGGGGAGACCAGCCGATCACGCCGAGACCCAGGTGCTCGGCGGCCGGGATCAGCTCGTTCTCCGGCTGCCGCTGCACCAGGGAGTACTCGGTGTGCACAGCCGCGGGCGAACCGGTCACGCCGGCCAGCGCCGCCTGCCAGGCCGCGACGTTGGCGATGCCGGTGTACCGGGCCCGGCCCGAGCGCACGGCCATCTCCATGGCGGACAGCGTCTCTTCCAGGGGTACGGCGTCACTCCAGCCCGGCGCGGTCCACAGATCAACATGATCGGTGCCCAGCCGGGCCAGCGAGGCGTCCAGGGCGCGCAGCAGCGAGCGGCGGGAGAGGTCCGGGCCCTGTGCGTGTCGCGGCAGCACGGCCTTGGCCGAGATCACCAGCTCCTCGCGTACGCCCTGAGTCTCCAGTAGTTTGCCCAGGGTCTCCTCGCAGGCGCCGCCGGAGAACCGGCTGCCCACATCCACCAGCGTGCCGCCGGCGTCAACGAAGTCCCGGAGCTGGTGGGCGGCCTCGTCCTGGTCGGTCTGGCGACCCCAGGTCATCGTCCCGAGCCCGAGCCGGGAGACACGCAGACCGGTACGGCCCACGTAACGCTGCTCCATGGAGTGCAACTTAGCGCGCAGACGGGTGAGGCGGGCGGGTTCTGCCGCGCCGCCCGCACGTCGGCCCGCAGCCATGGCCTAGGCTCAGCCGCCGCCAGCCGCAGCACCCGAACCCGTACGAAGGGCACGGACCAACCAGCATGAGTTCCGTCGGTTATCTCGATGCGATCATCCTCGGCGTCGTCGAGGGCCTCACCGAGTTCCTGCCCGTCTCCAGTACCGGCCACCTGACCGTGGCCGAGGGTCTGCTCGGCCTGAAGATCGACGACCCGGCGGTGACCTCGTTCACCGCGATCATCCAGTTCGGCGCGATCGTGGCGACCTTCCTCTACTTCCGCGAGGACTTCGTCCGGCTGGCGATGGCCTGGCTGCGCGGGATCGGCCCGGGCCGCGGCCGGCACATGGCGATCGATCCGGACTACCGGTTCGCCTGGATGGTGATCCTCGGCTCGACCCCGATCGTGATCGTCGGCCTGGCGGCCAAGGACCTGGTGGACGGACCGCTGCGCAGCCTCTGGGTGGTGGCGTTCGCGCTGGTGCTCTGGAGCGGGGTGATCTGGTGGGCCGAGCGCAACCCGGCCCAGAAGTACAGCGAGACCGAGCTGGGGCCGCGCCAGGTGCTGATCATCGGCCTGATGCAGTGCGTCGCCCTGATCCCCGGGGTCTCCCGCTCGGGCGCGACGATCTCGGCCGGGCTGATGCTCGGGGCCACCCGGATCGCCGCCACCCGGCTCTCGTTCTTCCTGGCCGTGCCCGCGCTGACCGGCGCCGGGATCTACTCGCTGAAGGACGTGGACACCAGCGTGGTCGGCTGGGGCCAGCTGGCGGTCGGCACCTTCGTCTCGTTCGTGGTCGCCTACTTCGTCATCGCCTGGCTGCTGAAGCTGGTCGCCGGGCACTCGATCGGGTTGTTCAACCCGTACCGGATCGGGGCCGGGCTGGTGGTCATGGGCCTGCTCGTCACCAACGTCCTGTCGCCCACGTAGACCGAAGTAGGCTTCTCGACCGTGCCCACTGTTCTGCTGGTCCGCCACGGCCGGACCGCCGCCAACGCGAGCGGCGTCCTGGCCGGCTGGACGCCCGGGGTCGGGCTGGACGAGACCGGCCAGGCCCAGGCGAAGACCCTGGCCGGCCGGCTGGAGAACGTCCCGATCCGGCTCGCCGTCGCCAGCCCCCTGCAGCGCTGCCAGGAGACCGCGTCCGCCCTGCTCGAGAGCGGGCCGGACCGCCCGGAGCTGCTGACCGACGACCGGCTGGGCGAGGCCCACTACGGCGACTGGACCAACCGTCCGCTGAAGGAACTGGTCAAGGAGAAGCTCTGGCCGGTGGTCCAGGCGCATCCCTCGGCGATGACCTTCCCGGGCCCCGAGGGCGAGTCGATGCTGGACATGCAGCACCGCTCGGTCGCCGCGATCCGGGCCTACGACGCGCGGGTGGCCGAGGAGTTCGGCGACCACGCGGTCTGGCTGGCGGTCTCGCACGGTGACGTGATCAAGGCGATCCTCGCCGATGCCCTGGGCATGCATCTGGACCAGTTCCAGCGGCTGGTGGTCGACCCCTGCTCGGTCTCCGTGATCCGTTTCACACCGCTGCGCCCGTTCGCCGTCCGGGTGAACGATTCCGGCGTCGATCTCGCTGCCCTGGTCCCGGTTCCGCCTCCGGCGGGCGAGGCCGCCGAGGCGTCCTCGGATGCCGTGGTGGGCGGCTCGTCGGGGCCCGCCGCCGGTGGTGCGGCAACCACCTCAGGAAAGTCGTAGGGTCCCGGTATGCCCCGCCAGGTGTATGAGTACGAGTCACCGGACCGGTTCGTCGCAGGTACGACGGGCCAGCCCGGGTCGCGCACCTTCTTCCTCCAGGCCCGTGCCGGTAACCGGCTGACCACCGTGCAGCTCGAGAAGCAGCAGGTCTCGGTGCTCGCCGAGCGGGTCGACGAACTGCTCGACGAGGTGCTGCGGCGCAGTCAGGGCAACGCCCACGTGCCCGCGCTGGCGCCCGCCCGCACCGAGGACACCGGCCCGCTGGACACCCCGATCGAGGAGGAGTTCCGGGTCGGCACGATGAGCCTGGCCTGGGACGGCGAGCTGGAGCGGGTCGTCATCGAGTGCTTCGAGGCGGGCGAGAACCTCGGCGAGGACGAGGACGAGCTGCCGGACACCGACGAGGACGCGGAAGGCGCGGTACTCCGGGTCTCGCTGGCCGGCGCGGCCGCCCGGGCGTTCGCCAAGCGCGCCCTGGCCGTGGTCTCGGCCGGCCGTCCGCCCTGCCCGTTCTGCACCTTCCCGCTGGACCCGGAAGGGCACATCTGCCCGCGCGCGAACGGGTACCGGCGCTGAGTAACCCGATGGCTGAGCGGATGGCCGAGCCCGAGCTGCTGAACCTGCTGGCCGAAGGTGAGCTGGAGGTCCAGGGCCGGATCACCAGCGCCAGCAACGCCACCCTCTACTGCACGGTCACGCTGGACGGGGTGGGAACCGGCTGCGTCTACAAGCCGATCTCGGGGGAGAAGCCGCTGTGGGACTTCCCGTCCCGCACCCTCGGCCTGCGCGAGACGGCCAGTTACGTGCTCTCCGCGTACAGCGGTCTGGACGTGGTTCCCCCCACCGTGCTGCGCGAAGGACCGTTCGGGCCGGGCAGCGTCCAATTGTGGATCAACGCACCGGACATCGATGACGCCGTCGACGAGGAGCCGGAAACAGGTCTCGGGGGCATGCGTCTGGTCGCCGAGCCGGTGATGGGTGAGCCGGGCGCCGGCGTGGTGGAAGTGCTTCCTCCCGGAGAGATGCCGAAGGACTGGAAGCAGGTCCTGGTGGCGGAGGACGCGGTGGGCAATCCGGTCGTCCTGGCCCACGCCGACGACCCTGGCCTACGGCGGATGGCCCTGTTCGACGCGGTGGCCAACAACACCGACCGCAAGGGCGGCCACATCCTGCGCAGCACCGACGGCCGGCTGTTCGGCGTCGACCACGGCCTGACCTTCAATCTGGACGACAAGCTCCGTACCGTGCTCTGGGGTTGGGCCGGCGAACCTCTGGACGACGAGCTGTGTGACCTTCTCGACCGCCTGGTGACCGATCTCACCGGCGAGAGCGAGCTACGGACGTCCTTGGCCGACCTCCTGGAGGACGACGAGGTAGCGGTGACCGCCCGTAGGGCCACCCGGCTGCTGCGTCGCCGCCGCTTCCCCAAACCCCCCGGCGACTGGCACGCGATCCCCTGGCCGCCGTTCTAGTTTTATTCCCCGAACCCGACCCGAACCCGGCTCAGACCAGCACAGCTTCACCCGAGGTCGTCGGTTAGGCTCCGAACGTGATCCCCTGGCCTTCTCCCGCCGTCCCCAGCCTGCCCGGTACAGGTTCCCCGGTGCGCGTCTTCGACTCCTCCGAGCGCGCTCTGGTGACCACTCAGCCGGAGGGTGAGGCCCGCATGTACGTCTGCGGGATCACCCCGTACGACGCCACCCACATCGGGCACGCCTCCACCTACTTGGCCTTCGACCTGCTGCACCGGGCCTGGCTGGACGCCGGGCACGAGGTCTTCTACGTGCAGAACGTCACCGACGTGGACGACCCGCTGCTGGAGCGGGCGAACGCCACCGGGGACGACTGGCGGGCGCTGGCCGACCGGGAGACCGAGCGGTTCAAGGACGACATGATCGCGCTCGGGGTGCTCGCCCCGCGGGTGTTCATGACCGCCGTGGAGTCCGTGCCGCTGGTCGTCGAGGCGACCCAGAACCTGGTCAAGGCGGGCAAGGCCTACCTGGTGGCGACCCCGGACGCGCAGCACCCGGGCCGCCAGGACGTGTACTTCGACGTCACCACCGACCCGCACTTCGGTCAGGTCGCCAAGCTGTCGCCCGAGCAGATGCGGGAGACCTTCGCCGAGCGCGGCGGGGACCCCGATCGTCCTGGCAAGCATCACCCATTGGACCCTCTGCTCTGGCGGGTGGCCCGTGAGGGCGAGCCCTCGTGGGAGGGCGAGACGCTCGGTGCCGGGCGGCCGGGCTGGCACATCGAGTGTGCCTCGATCGCGCTGAGGCACCTGGGCATGGGGTTCGACGTGCAGGGCGGCGGCGACGACCTGATCTTCCCGCACCACGAGATGAGTGCCTCGCACGGCCAGGTGATCACCGGCGACGCCCCCTTCGCGCAGCACTACGCGCACGCGGGCATGGTCCGGCTGGACGGCGAGAAGATGAGCAAGTCCAAGGGCAACCTGGCCTTCGTCTCCAAGCTGCGCGAGTCCGGCATCGACCCGCAGGTGATCCGCCTGGCCATCCTGGCCCACCACTACCGCACCAGCTGGGACTGGACCGACGAGAACCTGGCGGCGGCGCAGACCCGGCTGGACCGCTGGAAGGACGCGCTCTCCCGGCACGAGGGCCCGGATCCGGAGCCGGTGCTCGCCGCGGTACGCGAGGCGGTCAGTACCGACCTGGACGCTCCGCGGGCCCTGGCCGCAGTGGACGCCTGGGTGGACGAGGTGCTCACGTCCGGCGGTTCGGTGGCCGGGGCGCCCGGTCTGGTGGCGCGGACGATCGATGCGCTGCTGGGCGTGCGTTTCTAGCCTCTAGGGTCGGGGCATGAGTCAACTTGAGGACGTCGGTGAGCAGGACGGCTGGCGCTGCTGGGTTTGCGACGAGCCAGTAGACCCCAATGCGTCGGTGAACGACGACCGCGGTCCCAGCGTGGACAGCCGGACGAACAAGCCCCGGGCGAAGGTCGGCAACGACTTCGCCGGGGGAGAGCGTCTGGCCCACCGCGCCTGCAACACGAAGAAAGGTGCGGTTACCCCGGAGATCCCGTGGATCAGCGGCCCGATGATTGTCGAGCCGGCTCCGCTGCTGGCCGTCGCGCAGCGCCTCGACCGTAAGGGCGGACGGGAGGTGGTCGCGCGTTGCCCGGACAAGGCTGACGCGGCGAAGACCGCCGAGTGGCTGGAGGACCGGTTCTCGCGCCTGGCGCCCGGCCTGCCGGTCACGGCCGAGTTCGCGCCCGGGGGCGGGCAGTTCCTGGTCTCCCTCACCGCCGGCCGGCGTCGATAGGTCTCTAAGTCGACACCCCGGACCCCACGTTCGTGATCATGCACAACCGCCCCCGTGATCATGCAGGTGTCTGCATGATCACGGGGGCGGAACTGCATGATCACCGCGGGCCGGGCCGGGCCGGGCCGAGCCGAACCGGGCCGGGCTGGGTCGGGTAGGGCTACATCCGGCCGGGCTTGCCACCCTCGTCACCGGGATCGCGGCGGCGCAGGTACCGCTCGAACTCCTTGGCGATCGCCTCGCCACTGGCCTCCGGCAGGTCCGCCGTGTCCTTGGCCTGCTCCAGCTGACGCACGTACTCGCCGATCTCGGTGTCCTCCTCGGCCAGCTCGTCCACCCCGCGTTCCCAGGCCCGCGCGTCCTCCGGCAGGTCTCCGAGCGGCACGGTGACGTCCAGGACGTCCTCGATCCGCCGCAGCAGCGCCAGCGTGGCCTTCGGTGAGGGGGACTGGCCGACGTAGTGCGGTACCGCGGCCCACAGCGACAGGCTGGGCAGGCCGGCCTTGGTCGCCGAGTCCTGCAGCACCCCGACGATGCCGGTGGGCCCCTCGTAGCGCGAGGGCTCGACCGCCAGCTTGTCCACCAGCCGCTCGTCGTCGCTGGTCAGGGTCACCGGGATGGGCCGGGTGTGGGGCACGTCGGCGAGCAGGGCACCGAGCGTGACCACCGTCCCGACCTTCAGGTCGTCGGCGTAGCGCAGGAGTTCCCGGACGAACTGGCGCCAGCGCATCGACGGCTCGATCCCGCGGATGATCACCACGTCCCGGCTCGCCCCGGGCGGCCGGGCCCAGTAGACCCGCGTGGTGGGCCAGGTGATGGTGCGCTCGCCGTCCTCGTCCACCCCCACGCTGGGGCGGTTCACCTGGAAGTCGTGGTACTCCTCAGGATCGAGCTCGCCGACACTCTGTGCTCCCCAGACCCGCTCCAGGTGCGCCACGGCTCCGCTGGCGGCCTCGCCCGCGTCGTTCCAGCCCTCGAAGGCAGCCACCATCACGGGGTCCCGCAGCGGCGGCACGCCCGACAGATCCGTCACGCCTTCTCCTCGTTCACATCTTCGTCTTCATCGTCTTCGGACGGTGCCGTCACCGCCCGCGCGGCCCAGCCTACGGGCGCCACGGTCCGCGCCGCCCCCGACGCTCTAGACTCGGACCCGGAGCTTGCGCCCCCGTGGGTCCCGGTGAGCCCCGGTGACGACGGTGAGTGAGTGCTCCGGCCCGCTGCAGGCAACCGCATGAGGCGACGAGGTCACCTGCGGTGCCTCCTCGCGTCCATCATTCGGTTCCCATCAGAGGCGAGTACTCCAGCACCGTGACCGACAACAACGCTCCCCGCCCCGTTCCCGATTCCTCCTCCGGCCCGAGTGCCGACCCGAGTGCCGACCCGGGCACCGGTCCGAGCGCCGGTCGGAGCGCCGACCTGCGGGCCCAGGGCCTGCCGGCCGCGGTGCTCTGGGACATGGACGGCACCCTGGTGGACACCGAGCCGTACTGGATGGCCGAGGAGCACCTCCTGGTCTCCGAGTTCGGCGGTACCTGGACCGACGCGGACGCGCACGCCCTGATCGGCAACGCGCTGATCGACTCGGCGCACTACATCCAGCGGCACGGCGGGGTCAACCTGCCGGCCGAGGAGATCATCGCCCGGCTGACCACCGGGGTGGTGCGCCGGATCGCCGTCGAGGTGCCCTGGCGGCCCGGCGCCCGCGAGCTGCTGACGGAGCTGCACGACCTCGGTGTGCCCTGCGCGCTGGTGACGATGTCCTACCGGGAGATGGCCGAGGCGATCATCGGTACGCTGCCCGGCGAGTACTTCCGCTTCCTGGTGACCGGCGACGAGGTCACTCACGGCAAACCCCACGCGGAGCCCTATCTGAAGGCCGCCGGGCTGCTCGGGGTCGCGCCGGGGGAGTGCGTGGCGATCGAGGACAGCCTGACCGGGGTTGCCTCGGCCGAGGCCGCCGGGGTGCCGCTGCTGGCTGTAGAGCACCTCGTGCCGGTGCCTGAGCGGGCGGGCCGCACCGTTGTGCGCACCCTCGACGGGTGGACGGCGAAGGATCTCGGCAAGCTGCTCTGAGTAATGAGGACGCCGGTTCGGTTTCCTTTTGGACGTTCGTCCGACTCCGGGTGCCAAGGCATCCGGAGACCCACATTTGTGGGCCTTTCGGCCCATACACAGACTTGACGTAGCGGCAACGATTGCTCGGTGAACTATCCCGGCCGCGGAGCCGTGGGGACCGGAACCTAACGCAGCCGTCCCCTGCCGGACCGTGACGTCACTGCACGCGCTGGTCGTATTGCTCCTGATGGGACTCCCGATGAAGGACGCCGGTTGTGCGTTCCCGAGTTGCGATCAGGTTTCGTTCGATCAAGAAAAGTCACAGATTTCTTGACGCAGAACCCCTGTAGGGGTGCACCTACACCTTGGGTAGGACTTGTGCCCTTGACGGACGACTGAGAACGCGTTAGCGGAGTGACCGCCAAGGTGTGCGTCACGATGTCAACGCATGAACGCAGGCCGACTCCCCTGTGGATCCCGCCCTCGGATCCGTCCTCCTCCCACCCCGCCGGGACTCCCGACACCGGCGGCGTCGTCCGGCCCGAGACTCCGGTCAGCGCCGACTACCTGGTCACCCAGGAGATGTCCCTGCTCGCCCCGGAGTGGAACTCCAGCCGGGCGGGCACCGCCCCCCGGCCGGCCACCCGCCGGTCCTCGAACAACCGCACGATCCGGCGGGGCCGTCCCACCACGCCGGTGCGCCGATCGCGGATCGCCGTCGACCGCGGCCCCTACCTGTCCCGCCGGTTCCGGGTCCGGATCTCCCGCACGCTCTGGGCCGCCGCCGTCCCGGTCACCGTCATCCTGCCCCTGCTGCTGAGCTCCTCGGCCGGCCTGACCGGCGACTTCGTCCTCGAGATGTCCCTGGCCACCGGTCTTCTCGCGGCCTCGGCGCTGGTCATCGTGGTGGTCTCGATCAGCCGCAGCACGTCCCTGATGAAGGCGTTCGGGATCGAGAAGCTGATCATCTCGCACCGCTGGTTCGGGCTGTTCACGATGGCCATCGTGCTGATCCACACCGGACTGGTGATCGCCGACGACCCGGCCAAGAACATCGCCCTGATCACCTGGGTGCACGCACCGCCGCGGGCCCGCAACGCCACCGTCTCCACCCTGGCCATCGTGGCGATCTGCCTGCTGGCCATGTTCCGCCGAAAGCTCAACTGGCCGTACGAGGTCTGGCGCTGGATCCACATCGTCCTGGCCGTGCTCGCCCTGGTCACCGCCGGCTTCCACGTCTACCTGCTGAACCACCTGATCCGTAACCAGGTGATGCGGGCCTGGTTCATCCTGATCAGCGTGGTGCTGCTGGCCACCCTGACCCGGCGCTGGGTGATCCGGCCGCTGATGCGGCACGACCGCCGCTACGTCGTGCAGGAGGTCATCCCGGAGTCGCCGGTGGTCAGCACACTGGTGCTGGCGCCCCGCCACAACTGGCAGCCCGGCCTGCGCTTCCTGCCCGGCCAGTTCGCCTGGATCCGGCTGGACAGCGTGCGCAAGCCCTGGGAGGAACACCCGTTCACGATAGCCTCCAGCGCCGACCGGCCACGAGAGGTGGAGTTCACCATCCGCCACGTCGGCGACTTCACCAAGGCCGTGGGCCGGCTGCGGGTGGGCGCGGTGGTCCGCCTCGACGGCCCCTACGGCGACTTCACCGTGGACATCCGCCAGAGCCGGCCGCTGCTGCTGATCGCCGGTGGCGTCGGGGTGACTCCGATGATGAGCATTCTGCGAACCCTGTCCCACCGCGGCGACTTCCGGCAGGCCACCCTGATCATGGCCGCCCGGCACGAGCGTGACCTGCTGTTCCGCCGCGAGCTCGAGGAACTCTCCGCGCACCTGCCGCTGCGGGTGCTCGAGGTGCTCTCCTCCCCACCGGACGACTGGACCGGGCTCAAGGGCCGGGTCGACGCGAGCATCCTGCACGTGGCCCTGCCCGGCCGGAAGGAACGCGCCGAGACGGACGTCTACATCTGCGGATCGCCGCAGATGGTCGGCGGCGTGCTGGCCGGCCTGCAGCGCCTGCGGGTCCCCGAACCGCGGATCCACACCGAGCAGTTCGACATGATCTGACCTTTGCCTGACCCATCCACCCTGACCCCTGACAGGAGCCCAGAAACCATGGAACGGCGGTCCTCCCCGCGCTTCCTCAAGTTCACCATCGCCCTCGGCCTCGGCGTGGCGGTGCTCACCTCGACCATGCGGGCCGATCCCGGCGCCCTGAAGAACCCTTTCCACTTCCAGATGTGCACCGGCGACGGCTCTTTGACGGTAATGGTCAAGCAGCCCGCGGCCCCGGTCCCCCCGGCCACGTCCTCCGGTCCCTGCGCGGCCGACGGTTCTACCGCGGATCCGGCGGCCGCCCCCTCGGACCGGACGACCACTGTGAACCCGGCCACCGACGCCAGCCCGGTCGCGGACCACCCCAAGCACCGCAAGAGCTGAACCAAAGGCGTTGCAGCGTAACGTGTGCTGGTGCTCTGCCCGCTTGGCTAGTTCTCTTGCTCGTCGTTCTCCTGGCCGTCGGCCCGGCCGATGACACGGCGGCCCTCGCCCATCCAGGCGTGGGCCGCCGCTCGGGTTTTGGGGGACGCGTATGGCCTCGCTGGATGGCGGGATTGCGCCTTCCTCTGGAGCCTGGATGTGCCTCACCGATGGGTGCTCTGTCTCGTGAAATGTACTGAACCCAAGGCTTTCCGCGGCCGGGCCCAAGCAAACGCGACCCGCCAGAAGCAAAAGGTGTGCTCGTCAAAGGTGACGATCACCAGGCAAAAGCGGTTGCGGGAGGCCGACACAACGCGCTTGCCCCGCCCGGCCCTGAACTTTTGGTCGAGCCCAGCGCAGCCATCCGCGGGCGCTGACCGTACCCTCAGCGGCGGACCGGCCTGCAAGACCTCCTGGCGACTAGTCGTTCCGGGGGCGACCAGAACCGACGAAGCGGCCGGCCCCAGCCCGAAGGCTGCGACCGGCCGCTCGCTCAGCCCCGACAAGCTCGCCTTCGCCCTGGTGCAGCGGGGGCGGCCGCGACCGGAACTCCTTGTTCTGCGGAACAACACTTATGTGCTTGCCACCGGCGGGTATTCGCAGCGGCGCTGATCCCCGGAACAAGCCCGGCCGGCTAGTCGGCCGTGATCGCCCGCAGCACGTCCAGCCGCACCGCCCGCCAGGCCGGCATGATCGCCGCGACCATTCCGGCCAGGGCGGAGCAGACCAGCACGATCAGCAGGGTCACCCAGGGGATGGACAAGGTCTCCAGGCCCTGGGACACCAGCGCCCGCTGCAGCACGAGCCCGAGCACCAGGCCCAGGGCCATGCCGAGCACCGCGCCGAACACCGCCGTGCTGACCGACTCCGCGCTGATCATCCGGCGCAGCTGGCGCCGGCTCATGCCGACCGCCCGCAGCAGCCCGATCTCCCGGGTCCGCTCGAACACCGACAGGGCCAGCGTGTTCACGATGCCGAGCACCGCGATCAGGACGCTCAGGGCCAGCAGGGCGTAGATCAGGTAGAGCAGGGTGTTGATCTGCGCGGCCTGGGCGTCTGCGAACTCGTCCCCGTCCTGCACCGAGACCACCAGGAACGGCTTGACGATGGTGTCCAGCTCGGCCCGCAGCCCGGCGGTGTTGGTCCCGTCCGACTTCACGTAGAGCAGGAAGTCGCCCTGCTGGGCGGCCGGGACCGTGTCGGCGTAGAGCTTCAGCGGCACGATCATCTGCGGGTTGTTCAGGGCCTGGGAGTCGTCGATGATCCCGCCGACGGTCAGGCTCTGATTCTTCTTCGTGCCCACCTCGGCGGTGATCGTGTCGCCGACCTTCCAGCCCTCGTCGTCCGCCGCGGTCTGGCTGATCACCACGTCACCGGAGTCGATGGAGTCCAGCGAGCCCGCCTTGACGTCCAGCTTCACGTTGTCGGCCAGGGCCTTCGGATCGGCCGCGATGGCGAACTTGCCGCTCTTGTCGATCTGCACCGGGACCGACCGGATCGTCGCCACCGAGGTGACCCCGGGCGCCTTCTGCACCG
The DNA here is from genome assembly GCA_000719025.1 of Kineosporia aurantiaca JCM 3230. Taxonomy (GTDB): domain Bacteria; phylum Actinomycetota; class Actinomycetes; order Actinomycetales; family Kineosporiaceae; genus Kineosporia; species Kineosporia aurantiaca. Next base: position 366,653 of record JODP01000002.1, on the reverse strand, counting down.
CGTCGGCCACCGTGACCGGGATCTGCGAGCTGCCACCGGTGTTCAGCACATAGTCGGCGGTGAGCTCGCTGTCGACGATGTCCGAGACGCTGGCGTTGGCCGAGGAGGCGAAGACCCCGACGCTGGACATCAGGGCCAGGCCGATCATCAGCGCGCTGGCCGTGGTGGCCGTACGCCGCGGGTTGCGCAGCGCGTTCTCCCGGGCCAGGCGGCCGACCGTGCCGTAGACGGCGGTGTACGGGATGCCGATCAGGCGCACCACCGGACGGGTCAGCCAGGGCGCCGCGACCAGCAGGCCGAGCAGCAGGAGCACCGCGCCGACGCCGATCAGGCCCCAGTTCGGGTCGTCCCCGAGCGAGCTGGGCAGGATCGCCGCGAAGCCCAGCAGCACCAGCACCAGCCCGATGATGCCCCGGCGCAGCACGCCGCCGGGCGGGGTCTGGGCGTCGTCCCGCAGAGCGGCGATCGGCGGCACCCGGGCCGCCCGCAGCGCCGGGAAGATCGCCGACAGCATGGTCACCACCACGCCGATGCCCAGGCTGATGGCGATCGTGCTCACGCTGACCGGCAGGTCGTGAGTGACCTCGAGCCCGAACGAGCGGACCGCGGCCTGCAGCCCGGCGGCCAGCAGCACGCCCAGGCCGATCCCGATGACCGACCCGGTCAGGCCGAGGATCAGGGCCTCGCCCAGGACCACCCGCAGCACCTGGCCCCGCGAGGCGCCGACCGCGCGCAGCAGGGCCAGTTCGCGGGTGCGCTGGGCCACCAGCATGGAGAACGTGTTGGCGATGATGAACGCCCCGACGAAGACCGCGACCAGGGCGAACACCAGGAGGAAGGTGGTGATGAAGCCGATCGCGGTGCCGAACGAGTCCTTCTGCTCCTGGTAGACCACGTCCCCGGTGACCACCTCGGTACCGGACGGGACCACGGCCGCGATCCGGTCGCGCAGCGTCTGGTCGCTGACCCCGTCCGCGGCGCCGATCGTGAACGAGGACACCTTGCCGTCCGGGGCCCAGGTGGCGATCGCCGTCTTCTCGTCCAGCAGCACCAGGGTCGCCCCGGCCAGGCTGCTGCCGTAGGTGAAGACCCCGGTGATGGTGACGTCCTGCGGGTCGTTCTGGATCAGTGCCCGGGTGGTGTCCCCGACCTTGAGATCGGCCAGTTTCAGGGTGGACTCGTCGACCGCGACCTCACCCTTCTTCTCCGGACCGCGCCCCTGGTACATCTTCACGCTCGGGTCCTCGCCGGTGTAGGCGAAGCCGAGGTTGGGGGCGCCGCCGTTGCGGGCCGCGGTGCCGTCCTGGCCGACCAGGATGGCCGTGCCGCCGACGTCCGAGCTGACCCGGGCGACGCCGTCCACCGCCTGGATCTTCGACTCCAGCGTCAGCGGCAGTGGTTCGCGCTGCTTGGTGCCGTCGAAGCCGGTGGTGTCCAGCTCGGCCCCGCGCACCTGCACGTCGGTGCCGGCCGTGGTCTGTTCGATGATCGCGTCGAAGGTACGGGTGATGCTGGCGCTGAGCACCAGGGTGCCCGCGACCAGGGTGACGCCCAGGCAGACCGCGAGGGCGGTCAGCGCGAAACGTAGCCGGTGCGTGAAGATTCCCTTGACCGTGACCTTGAGCATCTCAGCTGCGCCTGCCCGCCGCGTCGAAGCCGCGCATCCGCTCGAGCACCTTGTCGGCGGTCGGATCGGCCATCTCGTCGACGATCTCGCCGTCGGCCAGGAACAGCACGCGGTCGGCGTAGCCGGCGGCCACCGGGTCGTGGGTGACGATGACGATGGACTGCCCGAACTCCCGCACCGAGTTCTGCAGGAAGCCGAGGATCTCCGCGCTGGCCCGGGAGTCCAGGTTCCCGGTCGGCTCGTCGGCGAACACGATGGCCGGCCGGCTGACCAGGGCCCGGGCACAGGCCACCCGCTGCTGCTGGCCCCCGGACAGCTCGGTCGGCCGGTGACTGAGCCGGTCCCGCAGGCCGACCGTGTCGACCACCCGGTCGAACCACTCCTGGTCGACCTTGCGCCCGGCGATGTCCAGCGGCAGCGTGATGTTCTCCTTGGCCGTCAGCGTCGGCACCAGGTTGAACGACTGGAAGATGAAGCCCAGCCGGTCGCGCCGCAGCTGGGTGAGGGCCTTGTCCTTCAGGCCGCGGATCTGGACCCCGTCGATCTCGACGTCGCCGCCGGTCGGCCGGTCCAGGGCGGCCATGCAGTGCATCAGCGTGGACTTGCCGGACCCGGACGGGCCCATGATCGCGGTCATCTCACCCCGCCCGAAGTCGACGCTGACCCCCCGCAGCGCCTGCACCTGAGCCTCGCCCGTCCCGTAAACCTTCTGCAGATCAATCGCTCTCGCGATTGCGTCGCTTCCCACCGTGTACTCCCCTGAGTTCGTCTTCGGACTGCACAGTGCGGGGACTCGGCATCCCCCCAAGGCGGCCGGGCGGCCTGACGCCGCGCCGACCCCATCCCCGACCGGGTTCCGGCCCCGATCCGGTGCGAACCAATTACGCCCGAGGCATGAGCCCCCTCGCCTCGGGTCCTTCCCTGATACCGACCCCGATCCTGGTGCACCGGCGGCCAGGGGTCGGTGGACATTTTGGCACTCCGGCGATCATCCGTGCAGGCATCGGGCCGGGTGCGTACCGGATCCCCTCCCGAATCTGCCCTGATTGTCAGTCTGGACTGACGCCCAACAACCCGTCAACCCAAACTGACATGAACATCCGTCGTCTCACCCCTCGTCCCCCCGTTCCGGTTCCTCCACCGGCCCCAGCCCGCGCACCCGCTCCAGCGCATCGGCCGGAATGGGCGGCGGAGTACCACCTTTCGCCGGACAAAGGGCGTGATGGTCGCACCAGGAACACAGCCGACCCGGCGAAGGACGCCAGTCGCCGGTCTCCGCGGCCAGGACGATCGCCTCCCACAGCGCCTTCACCTTGCGTTCGACCGCGAGCAGGTCCGCCTCGTCCGGCGTGTAGCGCAGGATCTCACCGTTGCCCAGGTAGACCAGTTGCAGCACGGTCGGCAGCCGGCCCCGGGTGCGCCAGAGCACCAGGGCGTAGAACTTCATCTGGAACAGCGCCTTGGCCTCGAACGCCTCGGAGGGGGAGCGGCCGGTCTTGTAGTCGACCACCCGCAGCCGCCCGTCCCGGGCGACGTCCAGCCGGTCCACGTAGCCGCGCAGCATCAGCCCGTCGTCCAGCGTGGTCTCGACGTAGAGCTCGCGGTCGGCCGGTTCCAGCCGGGTCGGGTCCTCCAGGGAGAACCAGCGCCCGATCAGCTCGGACGCCGATGCCAGCCAGCCCTCCAGCTCCAGCTCGCCGGCGGCCGGGGGGAACAGCGAGGCCACCTCCGGCCGCTCGAGGAGCATCCGCTCCCACTCCGGCCGCAACAGCTCCTGCGCCGTCTGCACCGTGCGCTGCTCGGCGGGCAGATCGAACAACCGCTCCAGCACCGCGTGCACGACGCTGCCCCGGACCGCGGCCGGGCTCGGCTGCTCAGGCAGCCGGTCGATCACCCGGAACCGGTACAGCAGCGGGCACTGCATGAAGTCCGAGGCCCGGGAGGGCGAGAGCGCGGCGGCCATACCGAAACCCTAGGGGTGGGGTCCGACAGTTCTGGGAAGGTCCGGAATGTCCCCGCGAGGGGCCGCCCGACCTGCCCTAACATCCTGGACGTGAGCAACCCCGGGCCAGGCGGACAGATCTGGCGCCCGCATCCGGACCGGCGCCGATGAGTGCGGCCACGGGCGACGCGCCGAGCCTGCCGCACCGCGAGTCCGGGATCCGCCTGGGCCGGGTCGGCCCGGTGCCGGTCTACCTGCGCCCGTCCTGGTTCCTGATCGCCGCCGCGATGACCGTCTTCTTCGCCCCCACCGTGCGGACCTGGGTCGACGTCACCGGGGCCACGGCCTACGGCATCTCCCTGGTCTTCGCCCTGATCCTGCTGCTCAGCGTCTTCGTCCACGAGGCCGCCCACGCCGTCGCCGCGGCCGCCACCGGCACCCCGGCCACCGCCATCGTCCTGGATCTGTGGGGCGGGCACACCGCCTTCGACGCCCCCTCGGCCCAGCCCTGGCGGGCCGTCGTGGTGGCCGTCGTCGGCCCGCTCTCCAACGCCGTCATCGCGCTGGTCGCCAACCAGGCGCTGGGGCACGCCGAACCCGGCAGCGTCACCCGCCTGCTGCTGGCCGCCACCGCCACCTCCAACCTGGTCGTCGCCGTCTTCAACGCCCTGCCGGGGCTCCCGCTGGACGGCGGCCGGGTGGTCGAGGGGGTGCTCTGGCGGGTCACCGGGGACCGGTTGCGCGCGGCCCTGATCGCGGGCAACGCCGGCCGGGTGATCGCCGTCGGCACCATGGCGTACGCCGTCTTCGCGGTCGCGACCGGGGAACATGCCGTGAGCAACGCGTTCTGGATGGTCCTGGTCGGCGTCCTGCTGTGGCGCGGGGCCGGGCAGGCGGTCGAGGCGGCCCGCTGGAACATCCGCACCGAGGCCGCGGTGATCGACGACCTGCTGCAGCCTGCCGTCGCGGTCCCGTCCAACGCCACGGTCGCCGGCGCCCTGATGTCCGCCGCCGGGGCGGGCGCCTCGGCCGTGGTGGTGCTCGACGTGTACGGGCGCCCGGCGGCGATCGTGGACGAACGGGCCGCGGCCGGGGTCCCCGCGGCCCGCGCCGAACTGGTCGGGGCCAACGCCGTGGCCGAGGCGCTGCCGGACGGTGCGGTGCTCACCGTCGGCATGACCGGCCAGGCGCTGATCCAGGCCCTGGAGCAGACCCCTTCGGCCCGGTATGCCGTGCTCGGCCCGGACGACCACGTGGTCGGGGTGCTCGACTGGGAGGACGTAGCCCGCTTCGTCGCGCCCTAGCCGCCCACCGGCGTCCACCGGCGTCCGTCGTCATAACCCCACCGCCGGCCCCCATAGACTCGCGGGTTATGACCGAAGCACCCCCCGCCCCCACCGGCGCCGACCAGCGACGAGGCCCGTTCCGGGCCGGTGAAAGGGTGCAGCTGACCGACCCCAAGGGCCGGCTGCACACCATCACGCTGCACCCCGACAAGGAGTTCCACACGCACCACGGCCGGTTCCGGCACGAGGAGCTGATCGGGCGGCCCGAGGGCTGGGTCGTCCGGAACACCGCGGGGATCGAGTACCTGGCGCTGCGACCGCTGCTGGCCGACTACGTTCTGTCGATGCCGCGCGGGGCCGCCGTGGTCTACCCGAAAGACGCCGGGCAGATCGTGCAGATGGCTGACATCTTCCCCGGGGCGCGGGTCATCGAGGCCGGCGTGGGGTCCGGAGCTTTGACGATGTCGCTGCTCAGGGCCGTGGGCGACACCGGGTTCGTGCATTCTTACGAGCGCCGGGAGGATTTCGCGGACATCGCCCGGGGCAACATCGAGACGTTCTTCGGCGGTTCGCACCCGGCCTGGGAAATCACCGTCGGTGACGTGGCGACGGACGTGGTGGAGACCGACGCGGACCGCTTCGTGCTGGACCTCCTGGCCCCCTGGGAATGCCTTCCGGCGGTGGCCAAGGCGCTCGTGCCGGGCGGCGTGCTGATCTGTTACGTGGCCACCGCCACCCAGCTCTCGCGGGTCGCCGAGGCGCTGCGCGAGGACGGGCGTTTCACCGAGCCGCAGGCCTGGGAGTCGATGGTCCGCGGCTGGCACCTGGAAGGTCTGGCGGTGCGCCCGCAGCACCGGATGGTCGGGCACACCGGCTTCCTGCTGACCACCCGGCGGATGGCCGACGGCCTGGTCGCCCCGGCCCGGCGTCGCCGGCCGGCCAAGGCCGCCGCCGAGGGCGAACGCGGAGTGGCCGAGGCCTGGGGCGAGTGGTCCGCGAGTGATCTGGGGGAGCGGCCGGTGTCGGAGAAGAAGGTTCGCAAGGTGCGCCGCGAAGTCAGTGACACGCCCGCCGAAAGCCTTGCTCCCGAGCTGTTAAACGGTTCAGAAGATGACGGACAACCGACTTCAGGTTTCGATCCCGCTAATTGATGGCCCTGTGGTCTGGCTTTTTCGGCCGCGGCGGGTGAAGGTGCTGAGCCAAGGGACCATCGGTAATCGGTCGAACGGTGGAGGAGATATGCGTCACGAAGCCTGTCCGGTCACGGACGGTCAAGTGACCATGGAGACACCCATTGTGACTCCGAACATGCCAGGATGACTCCTTTCCGGTCGGCGACGGTGCCGGCCGGGCCCGAGATTTCATCTCGTGGATGGATTTACGCCTCCCCGCCGTTAGGGCGGACAGGCGAGCTAGGGTCGAAGCGTCGACCTTTGCGCAGCAGGACGGGAGGGTTACCGCCATGACCGACCACAGCAGCGGGTACGGCCTTGACGAGACCGCGCTTCGTCGCGAGATCGTTCGCCTCCAGCAGGAGGTCGAGCGACTCTCGGCGGCACGGCTTCCAGGGGCGGCGGGCGACGAGATCGACCGCCTCCGGGCCCAGGTGAACCAGCTCGGATCCCAGAACGAGCGCCTCGCGAGCACCCTGCGCGACGCGCGTGAGCAGATCGTGCAGCTCAAGGCCGAGGTGGATCGCCTCGCCCAGCCGCCCAACACGTTCGGCGTGTTCGTCTCCCCCGCGGAGGACGGCACGGTCGAGGTGATCAGTTCCGGGCGCAAGATGCGGGTCGCGGTGAGTCCCTCGATCGAGGTCGAGGAGCTGCGGCCGGGTCAGGAGGTCATGCTCAACGAGGCCTTCAACGTGGTGGCGGCGCGGGCGTTCGAGCGGACCGGTGAGATCGTCATCCTGAAAGAGATCATGGATGAGGGCACCCGGGCGCTGGTCGTGGCGCACGCCGACGAGGAGCGCGTGGTGCATCTGGCCGGCGCCCTGCGCGACCCCGAGGTCAAGCTCAAGGTCGGCGACGCCCTGACGATGGACCCGCGCGCCGGGTTCGCCTACGAGAAGGTGGCCCGGGCCGAGGTCGAGGAGCTCGTCCTCGAAGAGGTCCCGGACATCGACTACTCCGACATCGGTGGCCTGGGGCCGCAGATCAGCAACATCCGCGACGCCGTGGAGCTGCCGTTCCTGCACCCCGAGCTGTACCGCGAGCACGGTCTGAAGGCGCCCAAGGGCGTCCTTCTGTACGGCCCTCCCGGCTGTGGGAAGACGCTGATCGCCAAGGCGGTGGCGCGGTCGCTGGCCAAGAAGGCGGCCGAGGCGCGCGGGCTGAAGGACTCGAAGTCCTACTTCCTGAACGTCAAGGGCCCGGAACTGCTGAACAAGTACGTCGGCGAGACCGAGCGGCACATCCGGCTGATCTTCAGCCGGGCCCGCGAGAAGGCCAGCGAGGGCACCCCGGTGGTGGTGTTCTTCGACGAGATGGAGTCGCTGTTCCGGACCCGCGGTTCGGGCGTCTCCAGCGATGTCGAGACCACGATCGTCCCGCAGTTGCTGAGTGAGATCGACGGCGTCGAGCGGCTCGAGAACGTCATCGTGATCGGCGCCTCGAACCGCGAGGACATGATCGACCCGGCGATCCTGCGCCCGGGCCGGCTGGACGTGAAGATCAAGGTCCAGCGGCCGGACGCCGAGGGCGCGATGGACATCTTCACCAAGTACCTGACCGAGGACCTGCCGCTGCACCCGGACGACCTGGACGCCAACGGGGGCTCGCGCAGCGCCACCGTGGACGCGATGATCCAGCGCACGGTCGAGCGGATGTACGCGGAGTCCGAGGAGAACCAGTTCCTCGAGGTCACCTACGCCAACGGTGACAAGGAGATCCTCTACTTCAAGGACTTCAACTCGGGCGCGGTGATCCAGAACATCGTCGACCGGGCGAAGAAGGCCGCGATCAAGAACTTCCTCGACTTCGGTCAGCGCGGGATCCGGCTGGAGCACCTGCTGGGCGCCTGCGTGGACGAGTTCAAGGAGTCCGAGGACCTGCCGAACACCACCAACCCCGACGACTGGGCGCGGATCTCCGGCAAGAAGGGCGAGCGCATCGTCTACATCCGGACGATCATCCAGGGCAAGCAGGGCACCGAGCCCGGGCGGTCGATCGACACGGTCGCCAACACCGGGCAGTACCTGTAACAGCGCGGTTCCGGCCGGCTCACCCCTTGGGTGGGCCGGCCGGTTCGTTTGAGGACTGGACGCTTGTGGTTGGCGACGCGAGTCGGCCCACCCGGTCGTGGGCCGGGTTCAGAGCCCCGACCGGTCCGGTGGCCGGCTTCCGGTGGGGCGGGCATATGAGGTGTGGTCGGGTGGGCAGGCGGGCGCCTGAGGCAGGTTGAGCCAGGCTCAGCGAGAAGAGCTGACCGACCCGACGCCGGCCGCCGGCTGGAGCTCCGCAGAGGCCGAGCGGAGCTGCCGCAGGGCCACCAGCCGCCCGACGAACCGCCAGCCGACCATGGTGACGCCCAGGAAGACCGCAGCGACCAGGACGAAGGCCGGCGGGGTGCCTTCCTGCTGCACCACGTTGCGCAGGATCATGCCCACGATCAGCGTCTTCATCAGCACCATGCCGGCCCCGGACAAGCTGGCCGGAGCCAGCCGGAAGGCCAGGACCCCGACGTAGCCGCCGGCCACCCCGGCCCAGAACGGCCAGCCGGTGGTCAGGATCCCGCCGAGGGTGTCGCCCTCCGCGTGCGAGCTGCGGCCGATGGCGACGAACAGCAGCACGCAGAGCAGGTCGGCCAGGGCGGCCAGGCCCAGGGCGCGCGGGTTCGGGCGGGTGGGGGAGGGGTACATGACCTTGGGCTCCTTGGCTTCGGCTCGTCGAGGGCCGGGACGGACGGGCGGTCCGTGGCGTTGTTCACGTCGCACCGGGTAAGGGCAACCGCGATCCGTCACCGGCGAGGTCACCCCGTGCGACCTCTCGGGTCGCACAGTAGTCGCCGAGCGTCGTTCGGCTGACCCTAACCCGTGCGGAACCACCGCGAATCCCCGGCCCGGGCGCGGTCCGGCGCGGGACTGTCGGACCCGGCGCCTACGCTGGCCCGTATGACTGGTGGGATGAGCGGTTCCGGCTCCTGGCTCGATCCGGAGGGTTCCCGGTGACCGCGCGCCGGGTGATGGGCATCGAGACCGAGTACGGGGTCTCCGCCCCGGGCGACCCCGCCGCCAATGCGATGCTGATGTCGTCCCAGGTGGTCAACGCGTACGCGGCGCCGCTGGGCAGCCGGGCCGGCCGGGCCCGGTGGGACTACGAGGACGAGGCCCCGCTGCGGGACGCCCGCGGCTGGGAGATCAGCCGGGACAGCGCGCACGCCAGCCAGCTCACCGATGTGCCGGACGATCCCGGTCTGGCCAACGTCATCCTCACCAACGGCGCCCGGCTGTACGTCGACCACGCCCACCCGGAGTACTCCTCGCCCGAGGTGATGAGCCCGCGCGACGTGGTGCTGTGGGACAAGGCGGGTGAGCGGGTGATGCTCGAGGCCTGCCGGCGGATCGCCGCCAACCCCGGCCTGGGCGACGTGAACCTGTACAAGAACAACACCGACAACAAGGGCGCCTCCTACGGCACCCACGAGAACTACCTGATGCGCCGCAGCACCCCGTTCGCCGACGTGGTGAAGTACCTGACCCCGTTCTTCGTCACCCGCCAGGTGTTCACCGGGGCCGGGCGGGTCGGGCGCGGGCAGGACGGCACCGGCACCGGCTTCCAGATCTCCCAGCGGGCCGACTTCTTCGAGGTCGAGGTCGGGCTGGAGACCACGCTGAAACGGCCGATCATCAACACCCGGGACGAGCCGCACGCCAGTGCCGACCGGTTCCGCCGGCTGCACGTGATCATCGGCGACGCGAACCTCTGCGAGGTGGCCACCCTGCTCAAGGTCGGCACCACCAACCTGGTGCTGCAGATGATCGAGGACGCGGCGTTCACCCGCGACCTGTCGATCGAGCGCCCGGTCGGCACGCTGCACGACATCTCCCACGACCCGACGCTGAAGCAGCAGGTCACCCTGCGCGACGGCAGCTCGATGACCGCGCTGGAGCTGCAGTGGCTGTTCTTCGAGCAGGTCGCCGGGTTCGTGGCGGACCGGTACGGCGCCGACGCGGACGAGGCGACGACCGACGTGATGACCCGGTGGGAGAGCATCCTGACCCGGCTGGGTGAAGACCCGATGCTCTGTGCCCGCGAGCTCGACTGGGTGGCCAAGCTGCGGCTGCTCGAGGGGTTCCGCAACCGCGAGCAGCTGAACTGGGACGCGGCCCGGCTGCAGCTGATCGACCTGCAGTACGCCGACGTCCGGCCGGAGAAGGGCCTGTACCACCGGCTGGTCTCTCGTGGGCAGGTCGAGCGGGTGGTGACCGACGAGGAGATCACCGAGGCGGTGCACGAGCCCCCGCACGACACCCGGGCCTACTTCCGCGGCCGCTGCCTGGCCCTCTACGGCGACAACGTGGCCGCCGCGTCCTGGGACTCGGTGATCTTCGACATCCCCGGCCGGGGGGCCCTTCAGCGGGTTCCCACGCTCGACCCGTCCCGGGGCACCAAGGAGCACGTCGAGGCGCTGCTCCAGCGCTGCAAGACGGCGGCCGATCTGGTCGACGCGCTGGCGGCCGAGTAACCAGCAGGTAACCGCGGAGCACCTTGCGGAGTGTTTTCGGTCCGGTACGCGTTGTGTGTGAGGTAGTTCTTCCATTTCAGTGGGGCACGGCACGCGCCGAAATCACCGGTGCATGCTTAGGATCACCGAAAGGAAGCCTCACCCGAGCGCAGGAGGCAGTCATGGCCGGCCAGGAACAGCAGCACTCGACCCGTCGTGAGGACGAGCCCGCCGACGACGCCACCCCCACCGCCCCGCCCGCGGGTGGCGCCGCCCAGAGCACCGATGCCGACGTCGACGCGATCCTCGACGAGATCGACGACGTGCTGGAGAGCAACGCCGAGGAGTTCGTCAAGGGATTCGTTCAGAAGGGCGGCCAGTGACGGCAGCCCCCAGGGGTGGACCGGGCCCGGCCGCACGGGCCCGGCTCCACGCCGGACGCTGTCCTCTGACCGCTTCGACGGGCCGTTCGCCCGCCCCGGTTTCGCGGTACGCGGAAAACTTCCCGTGCCACTCCGGTGAGCGAACGCCGTCCATCTGGATAGGGTTTCGCCCGTGACTGCCGATCCCTTCCGTGAAGGGCGGTTGCCGGAGGCCTTCTTCACCCCGGGCAACTCCTCGTTCACCGATTTCCTCGCCGCCCACGCCGACCACCTGCTGCCCGGCCGTACTCTCCCGGCCGGGGCCGTGATGCCCGAGCTACCGCACTCCACCACGATCGTCACCGCCACGTTCGCGGGCGGCGTCGTGATGGGGGGCGACCGGCGCGCCACGATGGGCAACTACATCGCCCACCGCGAGATGGAGAAGGTCTACCCGGCCGACGACTACTCCTGTGTCGGGATCTCCGGCACGGTCGGGCCGGCCATCGAGATGATCAAGCTCTTCCAGGTCGAGCTGGAGCACTACGAGAAGATCGAGGGCACGCTGATGTCCCTCGACGGTAAGTCCAACCGGCTGGCCACCATGCTGCGCAACAACCTGCCGCTGGCCATGCAGGGCCTGGCCGTGGTGCCGCTCTACGCGGGCTACGACCTGGACCGCCGGGTCGGGCGGATCTTCTCGTACGACATCAGCGGGGCCCGCTACGAGGAGCACGGCTACGACAGCACCGGCTCCGGCTCGCTGTTCGCCAAGAGCTCGATGAAGAAGCGCTGGCGACCGGGACTCACGGCCGACGAGACCGTCCAGGTCGTCCTGGAGGCCCTCCAGGACGCGGCGGACGACGACTCGGCCACCGGTGGCTCCGACACCGGCCGGCGGATCTACCCGGTGGTCGCGCTGGTCACCGCCGAGGGGTACCGGCGGCTCACCCAGGACGAGACCGAGGCCGCCTTCCAGACCATGATCGAGCGAGGCGACGCCCGATGAGCATGCCGTTCTACGTCCCGCCCGAGCAGCAGATGAAGGACCGGGCGGACTACGCCCGGCGCAACATCGCCCGCGGCCGGCCCGTCATCGTTCTCGCCTACGACAACGGCATCGCCTTCGTCGCCGAGAACGCGTCCCGCTCGCTGCACAAGATCAGCGAGATCTACGACCGGATGGCGTTCGCCGCGGCCGGCCGGTACAACGAGTTCGAGAACCTGCGGGTGGCCGGGGTGCGCTACGCCGACCTGCGCGGGTACTCCTACGACCGCAGCGACGTCACCGCCCGCGGCCTGGCCAACGCGTACGCCCAGATCCTGGGCAACGTGTTCACCCAGGACTCCAAGCCGATGGAGGTCGAGCTGGCGGTCGCCGAGGTCGGCGCGACCCCGGAGGGCGACGCGATCTATCGCCTCACCTACGACGGATCCGTCGCCGACGAGCAGGGTTTCGTGGTGATGGGCGGTCAGGCCGACACCATCTCGGCCGGTATGCAGGAACGCTGGCGTGCCGGTCTGACGTTGTCGGCGGCCCTCACCCTGGCCGTCGAGATGCTCTCGCGGGACTCCAGCAACGGCACCGAGCGCACCCTCACGCCGGACCGGCTGGAGGTCGCGGTGCTCGACCGGGCGCGGCCCCGGCGGGCCTTCCGGCGGCTGGAAGGGCCTCTGCTGGAGGCCCTGCTGGCCCCGGACGACCCGACCACCGACGTGCCCACCAGCGACGACGCCCGGCCCGGGGCGCACGACACGCTGACCGGTGAGGACCCGGCCCCGGAGCCGCCCGCCCCGGTCCCGGCGCCCGGTGACCCGGTCGCCACCGAGCCGGACCAGCAGCCCGGGCACCCGGGCGGCCCGGACGAGGGCGGCACGGACAGATGACCGGATCGCTGCCGTTCGGTCCCGGCGAGAGGGGGCTCGCCGGGCCCGGCAGCGACCCCGTCAGTAATCCGGAAAGTAACCCCGAGACGAACGCAATGCCTCTGACTGGTGCCAATGGGCGAGAAGGCACCTACAGTAAGGGAATGGACCGCCGAATCTTCGGGCTGGAGACGGAATACGGGGTCACGTGCGCCTTCGAGGGGCAGCGCAAGCTGTCGCCCGACGAGGTGGCGCGGTACCTCTTCCGCAAGGTCGTCTCCTGGGGCCGCTCCAGTAATGTCTTTCTCCGCAACGGTGCCCGGCTGTACCTCGACGTCGGATCACACCCCGAGTACGCCACTCCCGAATGCGACGACATCCGCCAGCTGGTCGTGCACGACCGGGCCGGAGAACGGACCCTCGAGGGTCTGCTCGTCGACGCCGAGCGCAGGTTGCACGAGGAAGGCATCGCCGGCGACGTCTTCCTGTTCAAGAACAACACCGACTCGGCCGGCAACTCCTACGGCTGTCACGAGAACTACCTGGTCTCGCGGCACGGGGAGTTCGGCCGGATGTCCGACATCCTGATCCCGTTCCTGGTCACCCGGCAGATCCTGGTCGGCGCGGGCAAGGTGCTCCAGACCCCGCGCGGCGCCGTGTACTGCCTCTCCCAGCGGGCCGACCACATCTGGGAGGGCGTCTCCAGCGCCACCACCCGGTCCCGGCCGATCATCAACACCCGCGACGAGCCGCACTCCGACGCCGAGCGCTACCGGCGTCTGCACGTCATCGTCGGGGACTCGAACATGTCCGAGACCACGACGATGCTCAAGGTCGGCACCACCGACCTGGTGCTGCGGATGATCGAGGCCGGGGTGGTGCTGCGCGACCACACCCTGGAGAACCCGATCCGGGCGATCCGTGAGATCAGCCACGACCTCACCGGCCGGCGCAAGGTGCGCCTGGCCAACGGCCGGGAGGCCACCGCCCTGGAGATCCAGGAGGAGTACCTGGCCCGGGCCAAGGAGTTCGTGGAGAGCCGGGGCCTGCAGACCGACAACGTCAAGCGGGTGCTCGACCTCTGGGAGCGCGGCCTGCGGGCGATCGGTTCCGGCGACCTGTCCCTGGTCGACCGGGAGCTGGACTGGGTGATCAAGTACCGGCTGATCGAGCGCTACCGGGCCAAGCACGGGCTGCCGCTGTCGTCGCCCCGCATCGCCCGGATCGACCTGGCGTACCACGACATTCACCGTGACCGCGGTCTGCACTACCTGCTCATGAAGAAGGGGCTGGTGGAGCGGGTCGGGGCCGACATCGAGGTGTTCGAGGCGACCTCGGTGCCGCCGCAGACCACCCGGGCCAAGCTGCGCGGCGACTTCGTCCGCAAGGCCCAGGAGAAGCGGCGCGACTTCACCGTGGACTGGGTGCACCTGAAACTGAACGACCAGGCCCAGCGCACGGTGCTCTGCAAGGACCCGTTCCGCTCGGTCGACGAGCGCGTGGAACGACTGATCCAGAGCATGTGACCGGTGGGCCGGGGCGCCGACACCCTCAGGAAAATACCCTAGGGTGTTGGCGTCCCTTTCCCTCGACGAAGGTCGAACGTGCTCTCACGTAAAGCCCTGTTGCGCGTCGGCGCGGTGCTCGTAGCCGCGGCCGCGGTGGTCTCCGGTTGCTCCAGCGCCTCCTCCGGCGGGAGTGGGGACAGCGCCTCCAGTACGACGACGACGGACATCAACGCGATCAAGGTCTCCGGCAAGTTCGGCGAAAAGCCGACGGTCGACGTACCCACGCCGTACTCGGCGACCAAGACCACCCGCAAGATCCTGACCGCGGGCAAGGGCGAGAAGGTCGTGTCCGGGCAGCGGATCTCGGTCGACTACATCGGCATCAACGGTGCCGACGGCAAGACCTTCGACACGTCCTACGACAGCACCACGGCGGCCTTCACCCTGGACGCCGGCCAGGTGATCAAGGGGTTCGTCACCGGCCTCGAAGGCGCCACGGTCGGCTCCCGGGTGCTGATCACGATCCCGCCGGCCGACGGCTACGGCACCTCCGGGGTCTCCTCGGCGGGCATCGGCCCGACCGACACCCTGGTCTTCGTCGTCGACATCAAGGACGCGGCGGACGTGCTCAAGCGGGCCGCGGGCAAGGCCGTCAAGGTCACCAAGAAGGGCCTGCCGACGGTCAAGCTCGACGCCAAGACCGGTGCGCCGACCATCACCGTGCCCTCCGGCAAGGCGCCCACCTCGCTGATCGTGCAGCCCCTGATCCAGGGCAGCGGCGCGACGGTGAAGAAGGGCCAGACCATCACGGTGCAGTACACCGGCGTGATCTGGCCGGGCGGCAAGGTCTTCGACTCGTCCTGGGCCAAGAACGCCCCGGCGAGCTTCGAGATCGGCGCCGGCAAGGTCATCACCGGCTGGGACAAGGGCCTGGTCGGCAAGACCGTGGGGTCGCAGATCCTGCTGGTCATCCCGCCGGACGAGGGCTACGGAGCGGCCGGTCAGGCGGATGCCGGGATCAAGGGCACCGACACGCTGGTCTTCGTCGTCGACATCCTGGACACCACCGGCTGAGCCGGCCGAACCCCCTCTGCGGCTGAGGCAGTCTTGACGACGCCCTGACACAGGTGGGCGCCGGGATGCCCTAGCCTCGGCACGGCCCCGCCGACCGAGTACGCCATTAAGGAGAAACAACCATGAGTGCTGAGCGCCAGCGTCCGGAGATCGAGTTCCCCGAGGGGGAGCCGCCGGCCACGCTCACCATCACGGACGAGATCGTCGGTGAGGGCCAGGAGGCCACGGCCGGCAACACGGTCACCGCGCACTACGTCGGCGTCGCCTTCTCCTCCGGTGAGGAGTTCGACGCCTCCTGGAACCGCGGCGAGCCGCTGAAGTTCCGGCTCGGGGTCGGCCAGGTCATCGCGGGCTGGGACCAGGGCATCGCCGGCATGCGGGTCGGCGGTCGCCGCCGCCTGGTGATCCCGCCGGAGATGGCCTACGGCCCCCGCGGCGCCGGTGGCGCGATCGGCCCGAACGAGACCCTGATCTTCGTCGTGGACCTCGTCGACGCCCGCTGATCTCCCAGTAACGGCCGAAGCGCCCCTTCCCCTCCGGGGGGAGGGGCGCTTTGCTGTTGGATGACGGTTTCCGGTGAACATCGCAATGGTGGACGCCCGGTGTAACCGATGGACGCCCCGCGGACATGGGTGGGTTGTGGGGAGCGGAACCGAGCACGACCTGTGGTCCCGCAGCCTTAAGGGCGACGGCGAGGCGCCAGTTTCTCGAAGCACACGCCCACCGAGTTCGGTGTCAACGCCGACGGGAGGACCTTCGGCGGCGTCACCGAGAAGGGAACTCCCGACCTGGTCGCCGTGATCGCCACGAATCACCGCGAGGGCTATGCCTACGCCAAGGACCTCAAGGGTCGGATGCCCAAGAATCCCGCCGAGGCAGCGCACCGGAACCAGACGCACGGTGGCCAACTGGTGATCCCGGTGTACACGTCGGACGGGCACACCGTCATCGGCGAGTTCGTCCTCGACTAGTTCCGGCCGTGATCATGGACTTCCCGAGTGGTGAAAAGTCCATGATCACGGCGGGGGATGGCCGCGGCGCAGCGCAGAGCGGCGCAGAGCGGCGCAGAGCGGCGCAGAGCAGCGTTGCGGTGGTCAGCTCGAGAGCAGTCCGGCGGCGTGGCGGCCCGCGGCTGCCGCGGCCAGGAACGCCGCCGGGTCGGCGCCGAGGTTTCGCCCCATGGTGGAGAGCCCGACCGGAGACTCGCGGAGAGCGTCCATGAGCCCGTTCACCGGTACCCGTACTTCACGGTGCCGCCCCACCGGAGCAAACAAGGCAGCCACCTGACGGTCGATCAAGGCGGCCAGGTCGGCCAGGGGGATGGGGGCGTTGTCGCCGACGGGCGCAGATTCCGGGTTACCACCGACAAAACCGGGCTGGCCGGCGTCCAAAAGCAAGGAATCAAAAGTGGGAACCACAACATCGGCTGGCGCCAGCGCAACCCGCCCGTAGGCCGTCAGCGAGTGGTGCGACACGCCGCGGTGCCGCTCGCGGGCGTCCGCCCCCGAGACGCGGAGGGCGGCGACGGGCCGGCCGTTCAGGACACTGGCCGCGTTGATCACCTCGCCGGCCTGAACACCGGAGAAGCCCCAGCGGGTCCCGGTGCCCAGATTGCCTGGGCCCTGGCTGACGATCGCCACATCGACCTCGGCGACATGCCGGGCGGCGAGCAGTCCGGAGTGCACGCTGACCGCCTCCAGATCACCCCCGAACGCCTGGCCCACGGTGATGCAGGTGGACAGCCAACCGGCCTGACGCAGGCCGGCGATGGTGCGGGAGAACCAGGCGGGGAGGGCGCCGCCGTCCGTCATCACGTAGGCCACACGCGCCCCCGGAGCCGCCTGACGCAGCCCGGCCAGGATCGCCGGAAGTGAACTGTGCAGGTCAGCGACGACCACCGGCAGTCCGGACAGGTCGTCCGCGTCGGCCAGGATCTGGTGAAAAGCAGACTCCTGCTCGTCCACGCCCAGCACCATCGCCTGCAGCGGGGTGTACCGCGCCTTGACCAGATGACCCGGGCCCGGCGGCGGGTCCGGGGGAAGCGTGCCGAGGATCGCGGCGACCATCGCATACCCGCCGGTACCGAGGCCTCGCTCCAGAGCGGTGACGTTCAGCAGTACCCGCTGGCCCACCTCGGGCCGGCCGACCAGGGCCGGGTAGGCGAGGGCGCGGCACGCCGTCCAGACTCCGTCCGCGTACATCTCGGCCTCGTACTCGACCGCTCCGTCCCATTCACGCCGTTCGGACGTGACACGGCCCTCTCGCCACAGAATCACGCGCGTGACCATATCTCGGACCCCCGAAGCCTCAGGTAGCGTGGGTGCGGTGTCCTCGCGGCGTACCGAGCGGCTGCTCAATCTGGTGATCTGCCTCGCGGCCACCCGTCGGTGGCTGACGAAGGAGCAGATCCGCGCCGCGGTGCCGCAGTACGCGGACTGCGACACCGCCGAGGCCTTCGACCGGATGTTCGAGCGCGACAAGGAGGACCTGCGCGATCTCGGCATCCCGGTGGTCACCGGCACCGACGAGCGCTGGTTCGACGACGAGCCGGGCTACCGGATCGACCGGGACGACTACGCGCTCCCGCCGATCGAGCTGGACGCGCAGGAGCTGGCCGTGGTCGGGCTGGCCAGCCGGGTCTGGCAGCAGGCGAGTCTGGCCGGCCCGGCCGCGCGGGCGCTGACCAAGCTGACCGCGCTCGGGGTGGACACGGACGACGACGGTCCCGGCCTGGAGCCGCGGATCCGGACGGCGGAGCCGGCCTTCGGCCCCCTGTACGCGGCCACCCGCGACCGGCAGGCGGTCACCTTCGCCTACCGCAAACCCAACGGGGAATTAGGGACGCGTGAGGTCGAGCCGTGGGCGGTGGCCAGCCGGAACGGGCGTTGGTACCTGATCGGGAACGACCGGGGACGCGGGGCGGCGCGGGTCTTCCGGCTGTCCCGGATCGAGAGTGACGTGAAGCGGCGTGGTCGGGCCGGGGTGTATGACATCCCGGAGAACCTGGACGCGCAGGCGATGATCGGCAAGCACGTTCCTCCGGTGGACGAGCGGATCGCGACGGTGTTGTTGCGCCAGGGGCGCGGTGCCGGGCTGCGGCGTCAGGCGGTGGCGGCGATCCCGTCGGTCGAGCGTCCGGGGTGGGACGAGTTGCAGATCAGAATTGGGGACGCGGGGATGCTGGCTCAGTCGCTCGCCGGTCACGGACCCGATGTGGTTGCCTTGGAGCCGGCCGATCTGCGGGGCGACGTGATCCGGCGGCTCAAGGGCGCGCTGGCCGCACAGTCCGAAGGCAATGACGGCGTCGAAGACGTGGGGAGCGCCGTCCGATGACCGCCGTCTCCGCCACCGCGCGGCTTTCCCGTCTGCTCACCCTGGTGCCGTGGCTGCTGAACCGGCCCGGGGTGGAACTGAGCGAGGCGGCCCGGTACTTCAAGATCACCGAGCCGCAGCTGGTCCGTGATCTGGAGCTGCTGTTCGTCTGCGGCACGCCCGGGCACATGCCGGACGACCTGATCGCCGCCGAGTGGGACAGCGGCCGGATCTATCTGAGCAACGCCGACGCCATTGCCCGCCCGCTGCGCCTGGACCCGGATGAGGCGATCGCCCTGCTGGCGGGGCTGCGCACGCTCGCCGACCTGGGCGACGGGGAGGATCGGCGGGCGGTCGACTCCGCCCTGGTCAAGCTGTCGGATGCGGCGCAGGACGCGGTGTCGGCGGCGAACCGGCTGGACATCGACCTGACGGCGGGACAGCTGCGGTCCAGCGGGGCCGAGGATGCGGTGCGCACGGCCCGGGAGGCGCTGCGGCTACGCAAGCGGCTGCGGATGCAGTACCTGGTGCCCACGCGCGACGAGATCACCGAGCGGGATGTCGACCCGATGCAGGTGACCAGCATCGACGGGCGCTGGTACCTGGAGGCCTGGTGCCATCGGGCCGAGGGCGTCCGGCTGTTCCGTTTCGACCGGGTGGCCGGGCTCGGCCTGCTGGACGTGGACGGAACCCCTCCGCCGGAGGCGGTTTCCCGGGCCGGCAGCGAACAGCTGTTCACACCGTCGCCGGACGACCTGGTGGTGACCCTGGAGGTCGAGCCGCGGGGTCGCTGGGTGGCCGAGTACTACCCGGTCGAGGAGACCGAGGAGCTGCCCGGCGGCCGGCTGCGGATCGTGCTGAAGGTGGCCGCGCCGGACTGGATCCCGCGGCTGGTGCTGCGCCTGGGCGGAGCCGGCCGGATCGTCGACCCGCCGGGACTGGCCGGGGCCGTGGTGGACTCGGCCGAGGCGGCGCTCGCCGCGTACGGGCAGATCTCCTTGCCGGACGCCGACCCGCTACCCGTTCAGCACGACTCCTCACGCTAGGTAGTCGTTCGTACGGCATTCGGGTGCGGGCCGACCGCTCGGCGCTATTACGGCCCGAAGAGCAGAGGACGCTCTTTGGCGGCGGTACGCCGGATCTCACCGAATCGTCGGCGTTGGACCGTACGGGTGGTCCGGATCCAGGGGCAGACGACACGCCAAGCACGAATCATCGACCCCGCGTCACCAGGGCGGCCTAGGCATTACTGTCGGCCGTTAAGGAGTCGCGGACCGTGGCCGAAGAACTGGTCGACGATGAATGGCGGCTCTGCTGGAGGTGGATCGCAAATGACGACGATCAAGGCGTCGTGCCCGAGTTGCGGGGACGTTGAGTTGACCCCGCACCAGGTGCGTCTCGTCGTCTGCTCCGTGAAGAGCTGGTCCTATTACGCCTTCATCTGCACCACCTGTCACGAGGAGGTGCGCAAGCCGGCCGGTCGTGATGTGGTCGCCCTGCTCATCTCCGGTGGCGTGGTCGCAGAGCCGTGGAACGTGCCGGCCGAGGTGCTCGAGGAGCACGAGGGGCCGACACTGAACTACGACGACGTGCTGGACTTCGCTCTTTGGCTGGAGCAGGCGGACCTGCTGGCCGCGGCCGCCGCGGCCCAGGGCCCGCGCCCCCGGGCGCAGGCTCCCGAGACGGCTGCCTGAGGTTCCTGACCGGAAGCCGGAGTGCCCGCTCAGCGGGTGCTCCGGCTTCCGGCGTTCCGCCCCGTCCCCAGAGCGTGCCCAGACCGTTCCCGGGCCGTGCCCGGGCCGTTCCCGGGCCGTTCCCGGGCCGTTCCCGGGCCCGGCCCAGGGATGCCCTAGGCTGACCCCGTGTCCGCGTGGTGGTGGGTCCTGATCTGGGCCGTTCTGGTGCTGGCCGCCCTCGGCGGGCTGGCGATGATCGGGCTCTCCCTGTGGCGACGCGTGAAACTGCTGCTGCGCGAACTTTCCGCGGCGTCCGATCGTTTCGCGGAGATCAGCGCGAAGCTGGAAGTGGCCGCGCAGCGTCCCGAACCGGAGCAGCCGGCCGTCTTCAGCGATCCCTCGGAGCTTCGGCAGGAGCGTTTTCGGGCCCATCGGTCCGGAAAACCGGTAGCCCGCCCGGTATCGGGGTCTGCCGGGCAGAGCGGCTACCGCGTACGATGACAGCGACCGTTGGGCAAAGCGTGCGCACCGGGTTCAGTGGAAGGAACATGTCATGGGCTTTCTGAAAGAGCCTTCGCACATCATCATCGTTGTTCTGGTGCTGGTGATCCTGTTCGGCAGCCGTCGTCTTCCCGACGCCGCCCGGGGGCTGGGCCGGTCCATGCGGATCTTCAAGTCCGAGATCAACCAGATGAAGGAAGACGACAAGGCTCCCGCCACGGAGGCCGCGCGCCGTCAGGCCCAGGCCGACGAGCTGCGCCGGCAGGCCGACGCGCTGCTGGCCGAAGAGCCGATCGAGGGTCGCGTGATGACCCCGCAGCAGCAGCGTGAGCAGGCCGGTTACCAGACCCGTAACGACGTCTGACGGTCCCTACCCGGGCCCGTCCGACCGACTTTTCTCGAGAGGAACTGACCGCCGGTGGCGGTGACGAAGCCGTCGATGCCACGTCGGCGTCCCAAGAACCCCGAGGGCAGGATGTCCCTCCGGGAGCACCTGGCCGAGCTCCGGCGCCGGGTGGTGATCAGTGCGGTCGCCATCGTGATCGGCGGCATCATCGGCTGGTTCGTTTACCAGCCGGTGATGGAACACGTCATCATCAACCCGCTGAAGGAGGCGTCCGAGCACGGCCAGAAGGTCACGCTGACCTTCCGGGCGATCGCCGACGCCTTCAACATCAAGGTCAAGGTGTCGGTCTACATCGGCATCGTGCTCTCCAGCCCGGTCTGGCTCTACCAGATCTGGGCCTTCATCACCCCCGGGCTGACGAAGAAGGAACGCCGCACCTCGCTCTGGTTCGTGGCCTTCGCCGTGCCGCTCTTCCTGACCGGCGTCTATCTGGCCATCCTGGTGCTGCCGAAGGCGATCGCGTTCGGCGCCGACTTCGCCTTCGAGGGCACGCTCAACCAGCCCGACGCGGACACCGTGATCACCTTCGCGTCCCGGCTGATCATCGCCCTGGGCTGCGCCTTCCTGCTGCCGCTGTTCCTGGTCGGGCTCAACATGATGGGCGTGGTCAGCGGCCGGGCGATGGGCAAGCAGTGGCGGATCGCGGTCTTCGTGGCGTTCCTGTTCGCCGCGATCGTCTCGCCCTCACCCGACGCGGTGCAGATGATCATCCTGGCGTTGCCCCTGGTCGGGCTGTACTCGATCTCGGTCTTCGTCTCGCTGTTCAACGACCGGCGCAAGGCCCGGCGGCGTGAGGACGACCCCGTCTTCGGCCTCGGAGACGACGAGTCCAGCCCGCTGACCAGCGACGACGACTCCCTCGGGAGCTCCGGGCCGCTGGATTCCCCCGAGCCTCTGGACCGCGGCTGAACCGGTGTGACGAGGGCCGGGGTGCACCACGGGTTCACCCCGCGGAGCACCGACGGGTAGCGTAAGCGGAGTGACGTCGCCCGCTGAACGTTTTGCCGCGGCTCGTAAGCGCAACGAGGAGGCGAAGTCTCCGCTTTCCCGGTTCCGGGCGGGGTACCCGTTCGATCTCGACCCCTTCCAGCTCGACGCCTGCAGGGCGCTGGCGGAGGGCCGGGGCGTTCTGGTCGCCGCACCGACCGGCTCGGGAAAGACGGTGGTCGGTGAGTTCGCCGTGTTCCTGGCCCTGGATGCCGGGCGCAAGGCGTTCTACACCACGCCGATCAAGGCGCTGAGCAACCAGAAGTACGCGGACCTGGCCAAGATCCACGGCGCCGAGAACGTCGGCCTGCTCACCGGGGACACCGCGATCAACGCGGACGCCCCGGTGGTGGTGATGACCACCGAGGTACTGCGGAACATGCTGTACGCGGACTCGGACGCGCTGAACGGCCTGGCCTACGTGGTCATGGACGAGGTGCACTACCTGGCCGACCGGTTCCGCGGCGCGGTCTGGGAAGAGGTGATCATCCACCTCCCGGACGACGTGCTGCTGGTCTCCCTGTCGGCCACCGTCAGCAACGCCGAGGAGTTCGGCGCCTGGCTGGACACCGTGCGCGGCAACACCGAGGTGGTGGTCTCCGAAGACCGCCCGGTGCCGCTCTGGCAGCACGTGATGGCCGGCCACCAGCTGTTCGACCTGTTCGCCGAGGGCTCCACCAGCGACGGCCTGAACCCCGAGCTGCTGCAGATCACCCGGGACGCGAACCGTCGGGAGCGGCAGTTCCACGGCAATGGGGGACGCCGCGGGGGGACGACGTCGGCCCGCGGGTCCAAGGCGCGGGGTACCTATTCGCGCGGCGGGGGCGGCAGCCGGCGGCCCAGTTCGACGCCCGCCCGGGCCGAGGTGATCAACGCTCTGGACGACGCCGGGCTGCTGCCCGCAATCACGTTCATCTTCAGCCGAGCCGGGTGCGATGCCGCGGTCCAGCAGTGCCTGCACTCCGGGATCCGGCTGACCAGCCCGGAAGAGCGCACCGAGATCCGGCACATCATCGAGTCGCGCACGTCCGACATCCCGGACGAGGACCTGGCCGTGCTCGGCTACTGGGAATGGGCCGAGGCGCTCACCCGGGGCATCGCCGCACACCACGCGGGCCTGCTCCCGGCCTTCAAGGAGGTCGTCGAGGAGCTGTTCACCCGCGGCCTGGTGAAGGCCGTCTTCGCCACCGAGACGCTGGCCCTGGGCATCAACATGCCCGCCCGCAGCGTGGTGCTGGAGAAGCTGGTCAAGTGGAACGGCGAGACCCACGCCGACATCACGCCGGGGGAGTACACCCAGCTGACCGGCCGGGCCGGGCGCCGCGGGATCGACGTCGAGGGCCACGCGGTCGTGGTCTGGCACCCGGGTCTGGACCCGGAGGTGGTCGGCGGTCTGGCCTCGACCCGGACCTTCCCGCTGCGCTCCAGCTTCCGGCCCACCTACAACATGGCGGTGAACCTGGTGGCCCAGGTCGGCCGGGCCCGGGCCCGGGAGATCCTGGAGACCTCCTTCGCCCAGTTCCAGGCCGACCGGGCGGTGGTCGGCCTGGCGCGGCAGGCGCGTAAGCAGGAGGAGGCGCTGGAGGGCTACGCCGGGGCGATGGAGTGCCACCTCGGCGACTTCCGCGAATACGCGAGCCTGCGGCGCAAGATCGGGGAACGGGAGACCGCGCTGTCCCGCAGCGCCTCCCGCGACCGGCGCTCGGACGTCATCGGTTCCCTCGAAAAGCTGCGGCGCGGCGACGTGATCCGGGTTCCCGGTGGTCGCCGTCCCGGCTGGGCGGTCGTCCTCGACCCCGGTGTCGGCGGCGGGGACAGCCTGGAGGGTCCGCGTCCCTCCATCCTCACGATCGAACGGCAGATGCGCCGCCTGTCGCTGATGGACGTGCCGACCCCGGTCGAGGCGACCACCCGGGTCACCGTCCCGAAGAACTTCAACGGCCGGGACGCGACCGCCCGACGCGACCTCGCCTCGTCCGTCCGTAATGCCCTCGGAGCCTTCGCCCACGACGACGCCGTGGTAATGAAAGGCCGCCCCAAGGGCAAGAAGTCGTCCGCCGCGGAGGACGACGAGGAGCTGAACCAGCTGCGCCGGCAACTGCGCAGCCACCCCTGCCACGGCTGCGCCGAGCGGGAGGACCACGCCCGCTGGGCCGAGCGCTGGATCCGGCTCAAGCGGGAGACCGACGCCCTGGTGCGCCGGATCGAGGGCCGCACGAACACCATTGCGCGGGTCTTTGACCGGGTCTGCGACCTGCTCACCGAGCGCGGCTACCTGGCCGGGGACAAGGTCACGCCGGCCGGCGAGCAGTTGCGCCGGATCTACTCGGAGTCGGACCTGCTGGTGTCGGAGTGCCTGCGGCAGGGGGTCTGGAAGGAACTGGACGTGCCCGGCCTGACCGCGGTGGTCAGCGCCGTGGTCTACGAGTCCCGACGGGACGAGAAGGGCCTGACCCCGCGGGTGCCCAAGGGCGGCTCGACACTGGCCCTGGACACGATGATCCGGATCTGGTCGGTGCTGGACGACGAGGAACGGGCCCACCGCCTGGACGTCACCCCGGAACCGGACCTGGGCCTGGCCTGGGCCATCCACCGCTGGGCGAGCGGCCAGCCGCTGCAGGCGGTGCTGCGTGACGCCGACCTGGCGGCCGGGGACTTCGTCCGCTGGTGCAAGCAGGTGATCGACCTGCTCGGCCAGATCGCCCAGGCCACCGACGACCCGACGTTGCGCAAGACCGCCCGGGCCGCGGTCGAGTCGGTCAGCCGCGGCGTGGTTGCGGCCGGCCCGCCGCGTACCTGATTACCAGCGCGTACCCCAGTAGCGTGGGCGCTCTACTCCACCGACCCTCCATCGAGACTCCACCGAGCGGATCGGAGCGCCCGTGTTTCCCGAGG
Organism: Kineosporia aurantiaca JCM 3230; assembly: GCA_000719025.1. Lineage (GTDB taxonomy): Bacteria > Actinomycetota > Actinomycetes > Actinomycetales > Kineosporiaceae > Kineosporia > Kineosporia aurantiaca. The sequence goes on along the minus strand of JODP01000002.1, from coordinate 341,547 downwards.
TCGACCACGCCGAAGGCCCCCTCACCCATGCCCGGGTGGTGTCCGGCTCACTGCACCACGAGGAGTCCCAGGCCCTGCTCGAGGCGGCCGGCAATCTGCTGACCAAGGCCGCGACCCGGCTGGCGGCCGGGGACGGGGACGGGGCCGGGAAACTCGCCGAACGCGCGCTGCACCTGCCCTTCGACGACTTCGAGGAGGTGCACCCCGCCTCCTGGTGGCTGGAGCTGGAGATGTCGACCCGGCTCACCGAGGAGGTGGAGCTGGCCGCCGAGGGCGACTCGCGCTGGCTGGACCGGGTGGAGCGGCTGCTGGGTGAGCTCTCGGGCACGTCCGCCGCGGTCGTCCGCAGCGCCCTGCGCGACGTGCTCTCCGAGTTCCCGTTGCCGCGCAACGAGGAACGGCGGGCGCACCAGCTGATCGAGGCGGAGGGCGAGGAGCCGCCTGCGGAGATGAAGGAGGTGGACGAACTGGTGGCCGTGCTGCAGGCACTGAACCGCCAGTCCGACCTCTACGCGCAGGACCTACACACCTGATCCGGCGTCCTGAAGGGCGTGCAGGTCGTCGATGACCCCGGTCTTCCGGTTCTTGCGCATCCGCTGCTTGGCCATCATCCCGTTGGCCAGGTTCTGCACCACCTTGACCGGCGGCACGGTGAACCCGCTGCTGGTGTGCGGGGACCAGATCGCCGTTTCGCCGGAGACCTCCAGCCAGCCCGTGCCCGACCGGTTGACCAGCGACGAGGCGTGCGGCCCGAAGGCGTGCGCGGCCATCGAGGCCCGGCGTCCACCCTCCGGCAACCGGCCCGTCGAAGCGTCCAAAAGCAACCCTCGTTCGTCGTGCCCGGCCACCCGGACCGGCACGATCACCGGGAAGCCGTCGGCGCCGAGAAAGGCCAGGAGCCGGTGCGGCAGCTTGTGCATCTGCTCGTAGAGCTTGGGCACGGCAATGCGCGGCGCGGTGCCCTTGGCCGGAGGTTCCTGGGCGGCTGGCGCTTCGGGGAGAGCCTCGCCGTACAGCGCCGGGGTACCGGTGGCCAGGTCGTCCTCCCAGGCCAGGATCCGGCGCAGGGGGATGTCGATGAAGATGCGCTGTTCCAGGTACTCCTTCAGTAGCCAGTCCCAGAACCGGCCGGTCGGGGTAGGGCCGAGGAACCGCTCCATCTCCGGGTAGAACGCGGCCAGGCGCTGCGGGTCGGGGGTCAGATTGACGATCGCCTCGCCCTGGGCCAGCACGAAGCCGGGGTTGGTCGCGAAACCGTGCTCGCGGGTGTGGAAGGCCATGGCCGCGCGGGGGTCACGCAGCAACTGGCGGAGCTTGCTGGGGAAGGCGAGCGAGGTGGTCATGCCGATCCGCCCGGCCTCGCGGTCGGCCTGCCCGTTCGGCGAGACCGGGATGGCGATCGCGCCACCGGCCCGGGTCGGGTAGGCGAAGACCGTGACGAGGTCCCCGGAGATGATCCGCTGTACGTGGTCGGGCCACGCGATCCTGGTGTCCATAGACGGAACCATATTCAATATGAAGCCTTATATCGAATGCGGTCCTATACTGCATCAGCGTGGTGACCTCCCGTTATGACTCCAGTCGCCGGACGGCCGCCGCGGCGGTGACCAAGGCCTCGATCCTGGCCGCAGCCAAGACGCTGTTCCTGGCCGACGGGTATGCGAGCACCACGGTCCAGCAGATCGCCCGGGCCGCGGGGGTCGCGGTGCCGACCGTCTACGCCAGCGCCGGTAGCAAGGCCGACATCCTCTCCGCGCTGATCATGCCCTTCACCCGGGCACAGCCGGTCGAGGAAACCATGGCGGCGGTCACCGTCGGCACCGACAGCGCGGAGGTCCTGGCCCTGACCTGCGCGGGCGTCCGCCGGATGCACGAGGAGCACCGGGACGTGGTGACCGTGCTCTTCCCCCAGACCGAGTCCGAGCCCGCCGCCGCCCACGTCTACCGGCAGGTCATCGAGACCTACCAAGAGGGGCTGGGAGTCACGGCGGATCGCCTGATGACCCTCGGCGGGGTGAAGCCCGGACTCGACCGGGAAGGGGTGCTCGACCTGCTGTGGTTCTACTTCGGTCTGGCTGGCTGGCGAAGCCTGTGCACCGACCGCGGATGGACGCCGGAGCGCGCCGAGAAGTGGCTCGTAGAAGCGGCCACGGCGGCCATCCTCGAATAGTTCAGGGCGCGACGACCAGCACCAGGGAACCCTCGAAAGACTCCTGCTGGCGCAGCTTTCCGTAGCGCTGGTCCCAGATCCCGGACTCCAGGTCGGCGCGTAGCCGTTCCACCGACCGCTCCGCCTCGTCCTCCGGCACGAAGCTCCAGGCCGAGTTGGCCTTGCGGGCACCGGGATCCAGGATCATCTCGGGCCGGCCGTAGTACGCCTCGCCGAAACCGTCGACGCAGTTCAGCGGGATGGGCAGAGCCTGCACCCGCGCCCTTCCGCCGAACGCGGCCACGATCCGGGCCATTGACGGGTACCGCCGGGCCTCGGTGGCGATCACCGCGGGAGCGTATTCGGCCAGCCAGAACCGGTCCAGGAGATCGGGGTCGCAGGTGAGCACCACGATCGGCCCCTTCGTCACCCGGCGCATCTCAGCCAGCCCGGCCTCCAGATCCGGCCACTGATGCACCGAGAAGGTGGTCAGCGCGGCGTCGAAACTGTCGTCCTCGAACGGCAGCTTCTCGGCCGTGGCATCGATGGCCTCCGGCAGGTGCGAAGGCCGCTGCGAGCGCATGGATTCCGACGGCTCAACGGCCACCACCTCACGATCCCGAGGCTCGTACGACCCCGCCCCGGCGCCCACGTTCAGCACGCGGCGGGCATCACCCAACGCCGCGGCAATCGCGGCCTCGAAGACCGGTTCGGGCTGACGGTAGGTGCGGTAGCCCGACCCAATCCGCCCGTAGTCCGCATCGCCGGCCGACCCGTCCTGCCTTCTCGTCACCATGAGCTGAAGAGTAGGACAGAACCTTCTCAATTAGTGACGATTTTCCCGGGTCGGGTAGCTAGAGGTACAGACCGGTGGGGCCTTGGTCAGGTTCGATGGTCAGTCCGGGGGCGGCGCCACGCAGCAGGATGGCGGGGCTGTGGGCGTCGGGAATCGCGAGCCAGGGCACCTGGGTGTCCGGGCACCGGAAGGTGCGTCCGCGGAGCGGGTTCAGCTTCGGATCTTCTCGTTCGAAGGGGCTGCGGAGCAGATGCTCCCGAGCATAAGGACCGGCCTGCGCACCCTGGATGAGCGTGGAGGTCAGGCACGAACAGAACGGTTCCGGTGCTCGTCGGATCGGCCCCGGCCGCGTTTTCAGGGATTGTGGGAAGCGTCGCATATAGCTGGCGGCGCCGCGCCCGGCCAGGATCGGCAGGCCGAGCACGGCCACGAACCATACGGATCCGAGACCACCCGCCGAGCCCTGAAAATCGCCGGCCGGATCAAGCTGGCTGTTCGTGTAGAGGGCGGCCAGGAACACTCCGGCCGCGAAGGCGATGGCCGCCGCCATGACGATGTGAAGGACATAGTTGTAGCGCCAAGTGGAGAGACGACGGAGTCCGATGGCCCAGGACAGCCGGCGATCGGTTCCGTTCTTCAGCAGCAGTTCGCGGTGCAGCCGTTGGACCTGCACGATCTTGTCGTCCGGGCCGTAACGGTGGTCCACCGCTTGTAGGAGCAGGGCAGCTCCGGCCGGATCCCCCCGGCGGATCAGGAGATGCGCGGCGTTCAGGGCCGGCTGCGGATCGGAGACCAGCGGGACCAACCCTTGTTCGAGCGTCTCGGCCGATTCGGCGAAGAGCCGAGCCTGGTCCCGCACGCTGCTACCGGCCCGGCGGCTGATCACGGCGGCCACCGTGCGGGCCGTCGTGAGCGGGGTCCAGATGCCCTGGTCGAGAGTGAGCTCGCACCAGAGCGCATCGGCCAGCCGGAAGTCCGACCGGTGCTCAGCGGCGACCGCGGTCATCTGGTAAGCCTCGATCGGAGCACTGCCCTCGTCGGTACTTTCGGCCAGAGCGTGCTGGAGCCATCGGTAGGCCTGGTCGTCGCCGCGCGCCGCGGCGGCGCCGGCGTGAATCAACCGGGCTGGTCCGGGAGAGTCCGGCGCGAGCGCAAGAGACTGCTCGGCCGCGGCGAGATTGCCGGTCAGAAGGTGGAGCCGGGCTGAGCGCAACCGGTCGAAGGGGCCGGAGGGGGCCAACTGCTCGCGGATCCGGTCCAGCTCGAGAGCGGCCGGGAGCAGGTCCAGATCGTCGGCATGGCTGAGCCAGGCCTCCACCGAGTGAACCAGATCCGCGTCGGAGTCCATTGCCCTGCCCACTCTGATGTCCTGACCGTCCGACGCTTCAGTCGGCCGGGCGGTCGCGACCATGAGCGATCAGTGGGGGAGGAGCGTCACATCCGCGCTGCGAACAGAGACTGCACCCCCGCCGACTTCCGGAACTCCTTCAGGGCCAGCTCCGCGTGCCCCGCCGAATACCCGTTCCCCACCAGCATGGTCACATCCGCAGCCAACGCCTCGGCCCCCAGCGCCGCCGCGCTGAACGACGTGGCCATGGAGAAGAAGATGATTGTGCCGCGTTCGGCGGTGGAAAGTACCGCGCCGTGCTCACAGCCGGGGGCGTCCACGCAGACCACCGTGACGTCGGCCAGACCGCCTGCCGCGCGAACCTTCTCGGACATAAGCACGGGGTTGCGGGCGTCGGCCACGATCACGGTGGTGGCAAGGGGTTGCGAGTCCAGGCGGTTGGCTGCGAGCAGGGCTTCGCGTTCTTCGGGGGAGCGGACCACTCCGATGCGGTGGGCCGCGCCGGCTGAGCGGGCAGCTGCGAGGGAGAGGCTGCCGCTCTTGCCGGCGGCGCCGATCACGCAGACTACGGTCGTGCCCGGTTTGGCGCGCGGGGCAGGGGTTTCCGTTCGTGCGACGACGACTTCCGCATCGCCTGAGGGGCGCGGGGGGTAGCCGATAGTCATTCCCTTGGAGGCAACTTCGCTCACCACTCGGGCGGTGAGTGCGGGGGCGCCGCAGACATCGAACACCGCGAGGGCCTGCTTGGCGGGGAGGTCGTCGGGTAGCACCGCGGCAATCGAGCGCCCGAACAGCACAGCGCTCCCGGTGCACGGCACCTGCTCCGACAGACCGTCCCAGCCGCTCACGTCGTCCAAAATCAGCGGGGTAGCGGTGAGGGAAACCAGCGTTGCGATTCGCTGCCCGACCTTGAGGCCGAGGGCGGAGGAGTGGCCGACCTCGGCCACCGTGCCGATCAGCATGCCCCCAGACCCGGTTACCGGGTTGTGCATCTTGCCCCGCTCGCGGACGATCCCGGCCACTGCCTCGCGCACGGCTGCGCCGATACCGTCGTGCTCCTCCACGAGCTGGCGGTAGCTGGCGGCGTCCAGGTTCAGCCGCTCGACGTCGATGCGGACCTCGTCCGATCCCAGGGGCGCGTGCGGATCCAGCTTCCACGCCGCCTGCGGCAGCACCCCCTCCGGTTCCACCACGCGGTGCAGCCCGAACGGCGAGCTGACCCTGACAACGTCCACACTCTGATCGGTCATGCTGAAAATCCTTCCGCCAATCTCTCCTCAGACTGCAAATCTTCTCTTACTCTCGAGTCGTGACGGAACTCATGGCGGCGAAATCCCCGATCACCCGGACGGCATCCGTAGTGAGCCCCGCCCAGCCGTATCAGTACCGGCGGCGTGAGCTCACCGAACCCGACTGGACCCGTTTCCCAGGGTGGCGCACGGTCACGCCGGCCGAGTGGGCCAGCGCTCAGTGGCAGCGGGCGCACTGCGTGAAGTCCGTGAAGCAGCTGCACGATGTTCTGGGGGACATGGCGCCGGAGGAGTTCTACGCCGACCTGGCAGAAGACATGCAGACGCACGCCACCATGTCGATGCTGCTACCCCCGCAGATGCTGAACACCATGCTCCCCCATGAGCCGAGCTGGCCGATGTCTCTTATCAAGAGTGACCCGGTGCGGCGCTACATGCTTCCGATCGCGAGCGACCGCCACCCCGAGTGGCCCAGTCACCCCCGCGCCAGCCGCGATTCCCTGCACGAGCACGACATGTGGGTGGCGGAGGGGCTGACCCATCGCTACCCAACCAAGGTACTGGCCGAGTTGGTCTCTACCTGTCCGCAGTACTGCGGACATTGCACCCGGATGGACCTGGTCGGCACCTCTACCCCGACGGTCACCAAGCTGCGGCTCGCGGGTAAACCGGCTGACCGTTACGAAGCCATGCTCGACTACCTGCGGCGCAACCCCGGCGTACGGGACGTCGTGGTGTCCGGCGGCGACGTCGCCAACGTCCCTTGGCGACAGCTGGAGTCGTTCCTTACCCAGCTTCTGGAGATCGACTCAATTAGGGACGTCCGTCTGGCCACCAAGGCGCTCATGGGGTTGCCGCAACACTGGCTGCAGTCCGACGTCCTTACCGGGATCGAACGCGTAGCCCGTCAGGCGCGAGACCACGGGGTCAGCCTGGCCGTGCACACCCACGTGAACTCGGTGAACTCGGTGACGCCGCTGGTGGCCAGCGCATCGAAGGCCTTACTGGAGGCCGGAGTGAGGGACGTCCGTAATCAAGGGGTTCTGATGCGCGGGGTGAACGACTCCCCGGAACAGCTGCTGGACCTCAGCTTCGCTCTGCTCGATGAGGCCATGATTACCCCGTACTACTTCTACATGTGCGACATGATCCCGGCCTCCGAGCACTGGCGTGTGCCTCTGTCGCACGCTCAGGACCTGCAGCACGCGATCATGGGCTACCTGCCCGGATTCGCCACCCCGCGGATCGTGTGCGACGTCCCCTTCGTAGGCAAGCGCTGGGTGCATCAAGCGGAGTCCTACGACGAGGTGCGGGGTATCTCGATGTGGACGAAGAACTACCGGACGTCGATCGAGTCGATGGACGACGAGGCGACAACGCGCACCTATCCGTACTACGACCCGATCGACACCCTGCCGGAAGCCGGGCGGCAGTGGTGGGTGGACCAGGCCTGAGCCTGTTCGTCAAAAGAGTTACCTGGCCTGGCTTGAGCGGCCTCCTAAGTTGACACATCAACTCGCCCCTCCCTAGAGTTGACGCGTCAACTCTAAGGGGGTCGGGATGAACCGCAGGGTGGTAATTGTCGGTGGCGGCTACGGAGGGACGCTGGTCGCCAAGTCGCTGGATGCCGAGGCCGACGTCACGGTGATTGATCCGCGGGAGGCGTTCTACAACGCGTCTGCGTCACTTCGGGCGCTGACCCGTCCGGATTGGGCCCACAATGCGGTGTTTCCGCTCGAGAATCTCCTCGATCACGGCAAAGTAATCCACGATCGGGCGGTTTCGGTTGATCCCGAAGGGGTGACGCTGGCATCGGGCGAGCGGGTCGAGGCCGACTACATCGTTCTGGCAACTGGTTCCGGCTATACCTACCCCGCGAAACCGCGCGAGACTTCGACCAGCATCGCCCAGCAAATGGAGGATCTGCGCGCGACTCACCAGGAGCTGGCTCGGGCGGGCCGCGTACTGATTCTCGGCGCCGGCCCCGTCGGTCTGGAACTGGCGGGGGAGATCAAGGATGTCTGGCCGGACAAGCAGGTGATCATGGTGGACCGGGCCGTGGAACTGCTGCCCGGATTCCTTCCTGAGGTGGTCGGCGAATTGCACCGTCAGCTGGACGAACTCGGGATCCAGGTGCGGCTGGGTGCCGGCCTGAAGGCATTGCCGACCATCGGTTCGGGGCAGGCCGGACGCTTCGTCGTCACCACCGACCACGGCGAAGAGATTGTCGCGGACATCTGGTTCCAGGCCTTCGGGGTCCGGATCGCCACCGGGTACCTGACGGACGGAAAGCTCCTGACCCTGACCGGCCGGGGCACGATCCCGGTCACCGATCGCCTGAATGTCCAGGGATATGAGCATGTTTACGCGATCGGGGACATCATTGCCCATGCCGATCCCAAGATGGCGTCCTACGCGATGGTGCAGGCCGAGGTGGTGGTGAAGAACCTTCGGGCGCAGCTTGCGGGAGACCGGCCGGGCGCGGTGCACACTCCGGCTTCGGAGCGGAGGATTCTGCTTCCGCTGGGTACCCGCACGGGGGTCGGCCAGCTTCCGGCAGCGGGCGGGATCGCCGCCGCTACACCGGAAATGGTCTATCAGCGCAAGGGCGCCGACCTGTTCACCGCTCGGTTCGCCACCCGGTTCGGTGGCGGTAGGAGCCTTCAGATCGAGAGCGGCCGCGCCTCGTAGGGCGTCGACAGCACGACCGTGGTCCGGGTGCGCGCCCCGGCCTCGGTCCGGATCCGGGCGAGCAGGGCCTCCAGTGCGGAGGGGCTGGCCACCCGGACCTTGAGCAGGTAGTTCTCATCTCCCGCGACCGAGTAACAAGCCTCGATCTCGGCGATCGGGACCAGCCGTTCCGGGATGTCGTCCGGAGCGGAATGGTCCAGCGGGGTCACCGACACGAACGCGGTCAGCGGGAGATCGACGGCCTCGGACTGCACCACCGCTGTGTAACCGCGGATGATGCCTCGTTGCTCGAGCCGCCGGACCCGCTGGTGCACCGCAGACGTGGATAAACCCGTCGCCCGGCCCAGATCGGTGAAACTCATCCGGCCGTCCTGCGATAGCAACCGTAAAATCTGTCGGTCGATCTCCTCCATTTGCGAAGGCTACCCGTCCGAAGTAGCCGCGGACACAGAGTTTGCCTGCGGCTACCGACACAGTGCGGAGCGTCACTGACTCGTCGCAACGCATCATCTCTGGGTAGATCTCCCGTCACTCACGGCCGGGGTGGCAGGATCGGGGCGTGCCCGCGTCCCCCGCCTTCCCGGACCCCCGACCCGACCTGATGCTGCTCGATGCCGCATCGCTCTATTTCCGGTCCTTCCACGGGGTCCCCGACTCGTTCACCGCGCCCGACGGGACGCCGGTGAACGCGGTCCGTGGATTCCTCGACTCGATCGCCTACCTGGTCACCCTGCGGGGGCCGGCCCGGTTGGTGGCCTGCTGGGACGAGGACTGGCGACCGGCCTTCCGGACCGCCGCGATCCCGTCCTACAAAGCGCACCGGGTGGCCAATCCGCGCACGAACACCGAGGAGGTGCCCGATCTGCTGGTGCCTCAGGTCCCGGTGATCATCGAGGCGCTGTCCTTGCTGGGGATCTGCCGTGCGGGTTCGGCCGGCTACGAGGCGGACGACGTGATCGGCACGCTGACCGCCCGGGCCGTGGCGGACGGCTCCGGTCCGGTCGACGTCGTCACCGGCGACCGCGATCTCTTCCAATTGGCGGACGACGCGGCGCTGGTCCGGGTGCTCTACGTGGGTCGCGGGGTACGGAAGCTGGAAATTGTGGACGAGGCCTGGCTGGCCAACAAATACGACGTCGCCAGTGGGCCGATGTACGCCGAGATGGCGACGTTGCGCGGGGACCCGAGCGACGGGCTGCCCGGGGTGGCCGGTATCGGGGAGAAGACGGCGGCCGGAATGCTGAAGCGATTCGGCACTCTGACCGCCCTCCGGGCGGCGGCCGCCGATCCGGCTTCCGACCTGTCGGCCGGGCAGCGCAAGAAACTGCTCGAGGCCTCCGACTATCTGGACGCGGCGCCCGCGGTGGTGACGGTGGCGCCGGATGCCCCGATCCCAATTCTGGACGACGTCCTGCCGGTCACGCCGCCGGATCACGAGGCGCTGGTGGGGTTCGCGGAGAAGTGGGGCGTTTCCAGCAGCGTCTCGCGGGTGGTTCAGGCGATGACGAAGGCGGCCGGATAGCGACCGGTTATCTCCGGCCTGACGTTGTCTTCGGGCATTTCGCCTATTCTTGCCCTCCGTCTATGGCTTCAGGAGGGTGCTCGGTGGCACGGATCTTCATCACGTACCGCAGTGAGGATCCGGGGTGGTCGGTGGCCCTCGACCGGGAGCTGTCCATCGTCTTCGGTCCCGAGCAGGTGTTCCGGGCCAGCCGGACGATGCAGCTGGGGGAGTCGTTCCCGGAGCGGATCAAGGCCGGCATCGCCGGGGCCTCGGTCCAGCTGGCGGTGATCGGACCGCGCTGGCTGGAGCGCCGCGATGATGGCCGCCGCCGGATCGACGATCCGGACGACTGGGTGCGTCGGGAGATCCGGCTGGCCCTGGAGTCCGAGCTGCTGATCGTGCCGGTGCTGGTGGACGGGGTGCGCCCGCTGATCGCCGAGGAGCTCCCGGAGGACATCCGGCCCCTGGCCGACCGGCAGTACATCCGCCTGGGGCACAAGGAGGCGGAGGCCGACATCCGGCTGCTGATCGAGCGGCTGTGCCGACGGGTGCCGGAGCTGGAGCCCACCCCCGAGTACCTCCGCAGCCAACTGGATCCCCAGGTTCAGCCGGCTCCTCCGGCCGGGTCGGCGCCCGAGGACCGGCCTTCGCTGGGGCTGACGCTCGCCGGCCTGGCCCTGCTGCTGGTCTCGTTGTGGCTGCCCTGGGTCGACGGCCAACGGCTGCTGGAAAAGCCCTGGGGGGAATGGACTTACGCGATGATCCTGCCCCGGGGGGTTCTGGTACTGGCCGGCCTGCTGGTCGCCGTCACCGGACTGCTGCGCGGGCGCTTCGAGGCGGTCGCCATGGGCCTGGTCGGGGTCTCGGGGTTTCTCGCGGTCATCGACCCGTTCTGGATCCGGCAGCAGATCGTCCTGGAGTTCGACCCCGACGACTTCGGGGGCGTGCTGCCTTCTGTCGATATCGGCCTGTGGACGACGATGCTGGCCGGTCTGGTGCTGATGGCGGCGGCCGGTGTGTGGCTGGGCCGGCGGCCGGCTTCCGAGCCGCGGCACTCCAACCGCTCGGCCGCGGTCGTGGCCGGCGCGATCATCATCGTGGCCGGCGAACTCCTCCAGATCGACGGTCAGGAGCACTGGATCATCGCCTACGGCAGCGTGGGTGCCCTGATCGCCGCCGCCGCGCTGCTGATTCCCCGGCAGATCCCGGAATCGGCCCGGATCGCGGCGCTGACCGCCTTCACCGCTCTGGCTGTCGCCTCGGTCGGGGCCGCCGCGAACTACGTCGGACTGCACCACGCGGACGGCGCCTCCTTGGAGGACCCGATGGGCCGGATCGTGCTGAACGTCGTTGTCGCACTGGGCGTCTGGACGGCCCTGAGTCGTCCCGGCCGGCGCTCCCAGGCGCTGGAGCAGAGGTCATCCACCCCGTGACCTCTGCTCCCCTCCGGCTACCGGGAACGCGCCGACCGTGACGCCCGGTTCATCCTCCGAGCACCCGGCTGTTCCCAGCAAGCCGTTTCCCATTGCCCGTTGCCCCAAGAGCCGGGAAACCTGGCTGTAGGCGACGGGAAACCCCTGGTCGGGGCGGGTTCGGCCGCCGAGGATCGGTGGTGGGACGCCGACTCGCCCGCCGATTCGCGGACAGCGGCGCGCGACCGAAGCGGAGTGAGCCGTGATTCTGCCCGTGACCACCGTCAGACCGTATGATTTGTCCCGAGCCGACCGCCCCGAGGAGCTCTCATGGATGACGTCCTGCCGGTCGGTGCCGCCCTGCGGCAGCACCGGCTCGCGGCCGGGCTCTCCCTGGGCGACCTGGCCGCCCGGGTGCACTACAGCAAGGGCTACCTCAGCAAGATCGAGAACGGCGCCAAGTACCCCGGCCCGGACCTGCTGCGGCGCTGCGACACCGCACTCGCCGCGAACGGCGCGCTCGACGCGCTGGCCCCGGCCGAGTCAACCGATCCGGCTGAGTCAACCGGGTCAACCGAGCCGGAGCCTGCTTCTGAGCTGGGCTGGTTGCTAGCGATGGCCCCCGAAGACGGCCCGATCCTCGGGCGCCGCGAGATGCTCGCGGTCGGCGGATCGATCCCGCTGCTCGCGGCTACCGCTTCTGGTCCGGCCCGCCCGCCCGCGGCCGACGGCCCGGTCACCGACGGGTTCGGCGCCATGCTGGCCGAGCTGCGCAAACTCGGCCAGAGCCAGCCGCCGGCCCTGCTGCTGCCGATCCTCGAGGTCCAGGTCCGCACCCTGCTCTCGCTGGCCCGGTCCGGGCGCTCGTCGAGCACGGCCGCACTGCTGATGCTGACCTCACGGTTCGCCGAGTACACCGGATGGATGGCTCAGGAGTCGGGAGACGACCAGGCCATGATCCGCTGGACGAACCTCGCCGTCCGGTGCGCGAACGGGGCCGGTGATCAAGAGCTTTCGGCCTATGCCTACGTGCGGCACGCCAACGCGGCGATGTACCGGGCCGACGGCGCGGCCACCGTCGAGCTCGCCGACCGCGCCCTTTCGGAAGTGACCGGCACGCAACGGGTTCGGGCCCTGGCATTGCAGCGTCAGGCGCAGGGCTATGCGCTGCTCGGGCGGCAGGACGACTGCCGCCGGGCCCTGGACCAGGCCGAGACGCTCTTCGGCCAGATGAGTAGCCCGGCGACCGGCAGCAGCACCCCGGTGCTGGGGACCACCACCGTGGCCAATCCCAGCGACCTGGTCCTGGGCTGGTGTCTGCACGATCTCGGCCGCTCGGAGGACGCGGTGCCGGTGCTCGAGCGCCACCTGGCCCAGATCCCCGCATCAGCGCGCCGCGCCCGGGCCCGGGTGACCGGCCGGCTGGCCCTGGCCTCGGCCGGGGCGGGCGACCCGGCGGCGGCCTGCACCCTGGCCCACCAGGTGCTGGACGACGAGACGCACGTCGACTCGGCCACCCTGCGGCACGACCTGCGGCATCTCGGCCGGGCCCTGAGCCGCTGGCGCTCCCGGCCGGACGTCCAGACCGTCTCGCCCCGGCTGGCCCAGGCCCTGCGGAGCCGGTAGGCACTGGGAAACCCCTTCTCCCGGGGCTCCCTTCCGGACCAGCATGCCTGCTGGGGGGCCTGTCGGTACGACCTGGGCAGGACGAGCCCCTCGTCGTCGACGAAGGGAGAACCAACGATGAACGCCTCAGCCAGGAATCGACGGACCGTCGGGCTCGGTGCCGCCGCGCTCAGCCTGACGGTCGCGGGCTTCGGCCTTTTCGCGGTCGGCCTCACGGCAGGCCCGGCCTCGGCCGCTGCGGGCGGGGGCCCGGACCAGGTGGCCTGGGCCACCGCCGGGGGTGGGCTGCAGTATCACCCGCCGGCCGGTCCGGACGCGGGTGGCAAGATGGTCGACGCGAGCCCGAAGTCGGACGAAGTGCTGATCGCCGGGGACTGGGACGGCGACGGACGGGACACGGTGGCCTGGGTTACCCGCCAGGGCGGGCTTCAGATTCATGCCAGCGATGGGCCTTACGCGGGTGGCAAGGTCATTCATGCCACTCCGAACGCGGACGAGGTGTTGGTGGCGGGGGACTGGAACGGTGACGGCAAGGACACCGTGGCCTGGGTGACCAGGAGTGGGGGCCTGCAGTTCCATCCGGCCGACGGTCCGGACACCGGCGGCCGGATGGTCGACGCGAGCCCGAAGTCGGACGAGGTGCTGGTGGCGGGGGACTGGAACGGCGACGGCAAGGACACCGTGGCCTGGGTGACCCGCCAGGGTGGGCTTCAGATCCACGCCAGCGATGGGCCTTACGCGGGTGGCAAGGTCATTCATGCCACTCCGAACGCGGACGAGGTGCTGGTGGCCGGGGACTGGAACGGCGACGGCAAGGACACGGTGGCCTGGGTGACCCGCGTGGGCGGCCTGCAGTATCACCCGGCGGACGGCCCGGATGCGGGCGGGAAGATGATCGACTCGTCCCCGAAGGCCGACGAATACCTGCTCAGCGGTGACTGGGCGGGTGGCGGGGCGCCCGGCGACTGCACGGTCAGCAACAGTTGCACGCCGACCACCTTCGCCAACCAGTTGCTCGCTTACCCCGGTGTGGCCGCCCCGGTGACTGCTGCGAACGTCTACGCGGTCAAGATCTGGGAGCGGTTCGAGGGCGGCGGCAAAGGCTGCCCGAACTCCTCGAGCGAGTGGAGCTACTCGCCCGGTCCGGCCGGCAACCCGCTGAACACCAACCGCACCGAGCCGGGCAGCACGACCTGGAACTCGGACGGGGTGAAGATCTACCGGGACTACGACGGGCACACCTGCTGGTACTGGGGCATGAAGGCGAACGGGGACGCTCTCACCAACGGCCTCTACGGCGGCATCATCAGCGTGCTGCGCAGTCCCGCGGGCGACAACTACACGCAGTGCGTCCGGGTGGCCCAGGCCGTCGTCTCCACCCGCTGGGGCACCACCAGCTACGCCGGCCTGTGCTGAAACCGGCTTGATCGCCCGGGGGGCCGGATGATGGGATCATGGTCATGCCGGCCCCCCGAAAAGCCCGTCCTGGCGACCAGGTCGCGGTGCTCTCCCCGTCCTTCGCGGCCCCCGCCGTGGCCCCCGAGCTGCACGAACAGGCCATGCGGCGGCTCCGGGAGGTGACCGGCCTGATCCCGGTGGAGTACCCCACCACCCGACGACTCGGCGCCAGTCCCGAGGATCGCGCCGCCGACCTGAACGCGGCCTTCGCCGACCCGGAGATCCGCGCCGTGGTGGCCACGATCGGCGGGGACGACCAGATCACCGTCATCCCGCACCTCGACCCGGAGTTGGTACGCGCCGACCCGAAACCGTTCGTCGGGTACAGCGACAACACGAACCTGCTGTCCTGGCTCTGGACTCAGGGCGTGGCGGGGTTCTACGGCGGCTCCACCCAGGTCCACCTCGGCCCCGGCCCCGCCGTCGATCCCGTCCACGCTGCCGCCCTCCGGGCCGCCCTGCTCACCGGTGAGCGGCTGCAGGTCACCGAGCCGGGGGAGTCGGAGGACATCGGCAAGAAGTGGGAGGACCCGGCCGCGCTGACCGAGTACGGAGACCGCGAGCCCGCTGAGCCCTGGGCCTGGGCCGGTCCCCGCCGCACGGTCACCGGGCGCACCTGGGGAGGCTGCATCGAGGTTCTTCCCTGGATCTTCACCGCCGGGCGGTTCCCCGCCGATCCAGCCGTGCTCGACGGCGGGGTCCTGCTCTTGGAGGCCAGCGAAAAGATCCTTCCGGCCGATGAGTTCGGCTGGATTCTGCGGGCTCTCGGCGAGCGCGGGCTTCTCCAGGCGGTCAGCGCGGTCCTCGTCGCCCGCCCACCGGCCTCGGACTTCATCCGTCGGCCCAGTTCCGAGGAACGCGCGGCGCACCGGGCCGAACAGCGGGACACGGCGATCAAGGTGATCGGTCACTACAACCCCGACGCGGTCGTCTGCGTCGGCGTCCCCTTCGGCCACACCCGTCCGCAATGGATCCTTCCCTACGGCGGCGAAGTCACCGTCGACGGCGTCAATCAGCAGGTCTGGGCCGACTATCGGTAAGTTCGGGCACGGCCAGGGCGATCCCCAGGGCCGCACCGATGGTCAGGGCCCCGCCGGCGAAAATTGTCGTGCGGGGCCCGATCAGCGGTGAGATCAGCCCATGGAGTACCCCTGCCATTTGCGGGCCGCCGAAGAGCACAACCGTGAGCGAGCCCTGGATGCGCCCGCGCAGAGCGTCGTCGGTGCGGGCTTGGGTGATGGAATTGCGAAAGGTACTGAGGACGAAGTTCACTGCTCCTCCGAGGACGAGCGCGGCCAGGGCGAGCCAGAGCGGCTGTGCCAGGCCGAATATCATCACGCTGGCGCCCCAGCTTACGGACGCTCCAACGAGCCACACGCCTGGGCGGCGAGCACGGGTGAAGATGCCCGAAGCCAGGCCTACGGCGAAAACACCGACCGGATAAGCGGCATACAGCAGGCCCAAGGTCGATCCGCCGTCTTCCGGGGCGGAGAAGGCGCGCACAGCCATCTCGGGGAACAAGCTGTAGGGCATGCCGAAGAGCATCGAGGCGAGATCCACGCCCAGCACGGCCACCAGCACGGGCTGCGCGGCCAGATAGCGGAAACCCTCGAGCAGGTGATGAAGGACGCTGTCGGCCGGGTTTGCGGAGGCGGCCGGCGGAATGGCGGGGAGCCGGAAGACCGCCCAGATCACGGCCAGCAGGGCAGCGGAGTCCAGGAGATAGAGCGGCCCGAGCCCGAGGACCGGGATCAGCACCCCGGCCAGCAGGGGACCGAGGATGGATCCGAGGTATCGCACCAGCGAACCGAGGCTGCTGGCGGCGATGAGAAGGTCGGGCGGAACGACGCGGGGGACGGCCGCGCCCATGGTGGTCATGATGGCGCCGAAGCTCAGGCTTTGGGCGACGACCAGGAGCAGGATCAGCGGGACCGAGCCGAGGGCGCTCTGGAGAAAGAACAGGACATAGGTGACGGCCAGGGTGATGTGAGCGGCGAGAAGAAGTTGTCGCCGGTCCATCGTGTCGGCCAGGACTCCGCTCCAGAGCGAAGAGATCAGCAGTGCACCGAAAGACACTGCCGCGGAAATACCTACGGCAGCCGAAGTTCCGGTCAGCTCGAACAACTGGGCCGGAACGGCGATCACCGCGAAGGAGCCGCCGATGGCGGTGACCAGCGAGGCGGTCCAGAGCCGCCGGAATTCGGGGATGAGCAGAGGACGCCGGTCGACGGCGGTTCTCGTCACCGGGCAGCCTCCCGGATGTCGGCGACAACACAACTCACGTTGTCCGGTGCTCCTCCCCTTCGGGCCATCGCCACCAAGGTGCCGGCTGCCTCATCGGCGCTCCCGGCGTCCCGAAGTACGGCTTGGACCTGGCTGTCCGGAACAACGGAGGTGAGCCCATCGGAACAGATCAGGTAACGATCATCAGGACGAACGTCCTGCAGATTCACGTCGGGGTGAGACCCGGAGTTCCCGTCCAGGGCCCGGACCAGCAGACTGCGCTGCGGGTGCGACTGAGCCTCCTCGCTGGTGAGACGCCCCTCGTCCACCATGAACTGCACAACGGAATGGTCGTGGGTGATCTGGTAGAGCTCCCCGTCGCGCAGCACATAGGCCTGGGAGTCGCCGATGTGGACCAGGGCGAGTTTCGATCCTGTCCACATCATCGCGGTCAGCGTGGTGCCGGACTCGAGGCCGGAGATCTGCGAGTTCGCGGTCTCCAGAGCACCTCGCAGGGCGTTCAGAAGGTCACCCGCCTGCACCAGGTGAAGATCCGGGTCGGCCTCCAGATCGCGCAGGGCCCGGACCGCGGCGGTACTGGCCGGCGTTCCCCGGACTCCGAAACCGTCTGCCACCGCCAGCAATCGCTCACCGGCATAGGCGGTGTCCTGGTTGAGCTCCCGGACCAGGCCGATGTCCGAGCGCACCGCGAAGTCGACGATCAGCAGGCTGGGCGAGGGGGCCTTCTCGGTCAGCCAGTGCACCAGGGACCGGGCCAGCCGGCGCCGGGCCTCGACCTCGGCCTCCACCTGTTCCCAGTAGGCGCTGATCCGGTCGGCCGCCTGTTCCGGATCCAGGGCACCGACCTGCTGAATCTGGTTGAGTGGCAGGCCGATACGACGCAACCAGGCGACCAGGCGGGCCCGTTCGAGCTGGTCGGCGGTGTAGTAGCGGTAGCCGGTCGCCGGATCGACCCGGGCCGGGACCAGCAGCTCCAGCTCGTCGTAAAGCCGCAGCGCCTTGGGGGAGAGGCCGGACGCCTTGGCGAAGGCCCCGATCGTCAGCAGGTGCACGGCGCCCATGGTGAACCTTCACCCGAGGACAAGGTCAAGCCGGACAGCCTGGCGATCGTGCGGGTACTCATGAGCTCATCGTCCGGGGCCGGTCACTTCGGTCCGCTGATCCCCTTCGTCCAGGCCCTGAAGAACCGCGGAGACGAGATCCTCCTGGCTGTACCCCCGGCTCGCCGCCGACAGGCCGAGGCGCTCGGGGTCGGGATGCTGGAGCTGCCCGATCCGCCCAAGGCCGAGCTGGACGAGGTCTGGGAACGCGTCCGGTCCGGGCAGCCGGCCTCGGTGGACCGGGAGATCTTCGCCGGCCTGAACACCACCGCCTACCTTCCCGTCCTCGAACGGGCCTGCGTCGATTGGCATCCGGACCTGGTGATGCACGAGGCGGCCGAGTTCGCGGCCCCGATCGCCGCTCAGCGCAACGGTGTTCAGCACGCGCAGATCGCGATCGGCCTGGCCGCAATCGAGTCCGGCGCCTTGCGCTTCGTCGCTCCGGCCTTGGACGAGCGGCTTGCGGGAGTCTCCGAGGCGATCCGGGAGTCTCCCTACTTCACCCGGCTACCGGCGTCCGTTGATCCATCGACCTATCCCGACACCCGCCGGGTCCGGTCGGGTGCAAACCCGGAAAAGTCTTCCGGTGGAGAAGTTTTTGTCTCCTTCGGAACGGTCGTGAGTCCGCTTCCGAACGCCGCGGAGGTCTATTGGGAGACGCTCGCCGCTCTCGGGGACCTGCCGGTGAAGGCCGTCCTTACCTCGGGCGGAGCAGATCTGGCGCTCGGACCGGTCCCGGCCAACGTCACGGTGGCCCGCTGGGTGGATCAGGACGCGCTGATCGCCGAGGCGGGCGTGGTGGTCTGCCACGGTGGCGCCGGGACGACCTTCGGCGCCCTGGAGAGCGGCGTCCCGGTGGTGGTGGTCCCGTTCATGGCCGACCAGCCGGTCAACGCCCGGATCGTGACCGAGGCCGGGTGCGGGCTAATGGTGCCGCCCGGTCCGTCGTTGCGCGAACGTCTTCGGGAGGCGATCGAAAGGGTGATTCAGGAAACGGGATTCCGCCGTGCCGCCCGCGCCTTCGCGGACGAGACGGCGGAGCTTCCGTTGATCGGCTCTCAGTTGGGCAGCAGCAGCGTGTAGACGCTGGCGATCAGCCCGTCCTGGACCAGCGCGACGTCCACGCCGGGCGGGCCGCCGGCGCTCAGTCCTTCAGCACCCGGTTCAGGAAGGCGATGCCCTGGGCGATCGCCTCCTGGGCGGCGAACGTCGGCCGCAGCGGGTTGAGGCCGACGAAGTCGTGGATGATGCCGGCGTAGCGGGTGGTGGTGACCGGCACCCCGGCCTGCCGCAGCTTCGCCGCGTAGGCCTCGCCCTCGTCGCGCAGCACATCCGCCTCACCGACGATGACCATGGCCTCCGGGAGCCCGGCCAGGTCCTCGAGGGTGGCGCGCAGCGGGGAGGCGGTGATCTCGGCCCGCTCGGCCGGGTCGGTGGTGTACTGGTCCCAGAACCACTTCATCCCGTCCCGGGCCAGGAAGTAGCCGGTGGCGAACTGCTCGTAGGAGCCGGTGTCGAAGCGGGCGTCGGTGACCGGGTAGTAGAGCAGCTGGCCGCGGAACGAGACCCCGCCGCGCTGCTGGGCCAGGATCGTGGTCACGGTGGCCATGTTCCCGCCGACCGAGTCACCGGCGACGGCGATCCGGCTGACGTCCATGCCGTAGTCGGGGCCGTTCATGCTCAGCCAGTCGGCGACCGCGTAGATCTGCTCGATCTGGGTCGGGTACCGCGCCTCGGGGGCCAGGTCGTAGTCGACGAACACGACGATCGCGCCGGTGCCGGCCAGCAGCTCACGCACCAGCCGGTCGTGGGTGACCGGGCCGCCGAAGACCCAGCCCAGGCCGTGGCAGTAGAGGATGACCGGCAGCGCCACCCCCTCCGCGCGGGAACCCACCGGGCGCAGGATCCGGACCCGGACCGTGCCGGTCGGCCCGGCCGGCACGGTCAGGTCCTCGACGTCGGCCGGGGCGAGCACCGGGGGCGGGTCGGTCTGCACCGTCTCGGCGATCTTGCGACCTTCCTCGGGCGGCAGCTGGAACAGGAACGGGGGCTGGGAATTCGCGTCGGCGAAGGCCTGGGCGGCGGCTTCGAGCACCGGCTTCACGGGTTCGGTCATGAGTCCAGCCTGAACGGGTCCCGGTCGCGTCCACATCGGTGACATGACCCGAACCGGCGTCCTTACGCCGCCTGAGCCGACTTACCTAGTGAGGACTGTCGACAGTCCTCACAGTGCTAGCATTTCCGACGATGGACAACGGCCTGGGCGATCTGCCGCCCGCACGAGCATCGACGCTCGTCCAGCAGGTACTCACCGAGCTGCGCCAGCGCATCGTCGACGGGCGGCTGGCGCCGGGCACGGTGGTGCCCGACTCGGTTATCGCCAAGCAGATGGGGATCAGCCGGGCCCCGGTCCGCGATGCCTGCAACCTGCTGGTGCAGTCCGGCATGCTCACCAAGAAGCAGAACTACCCCTATCGGGTGCGCGACTTCTCCGTCGCCGACCTGGGCGAACTGCAGCTCATCCGCTGGGGTTACGAGTCGGCGGCGGCCCGTCAGCTGGTCCGCAGCGGTGAGCTCCCGGCCGGTACCGAGGAGATCCTGCTGCGGATGGCCGAGGCCGCCCGGCTCGGGGACGGCCGGCTCAGCGCCGCGGCGGACATGGACTTCCACCGGGCCCTGGTCCGGGCCAGTGGGCTCCCGCAGCTCATCCTGCGGTACGAGTCGCTGGCCGATCAGCTCGGCATCCTGATCCGGGAGATCCCCGACTTCGTGTTGTCCACCCAGGTGCACCGGCATCAGGAGATCCTCGACCTGCTCCGGGTGTCCCAGCAGGCGGCCGACGCCCGGCCGGTGCTCGCCGTGCTCGAGACGCACCTGCTCACCCGCCGGGAGGACGTGGAGCGCAGCGCCGTCCTCGGTGGATCGGCCTGAGGATCGCACCACAAAGTGTCGACACTATGCAGTAGCCGCGTCTAGCATCCGAGGGTGGTCACCTCCCCAGTCTCACCCGCTCCGACGCCTTCCCCGCCGCTGCTCGGGCGGGCCGCGGAGCTGACCGCGATCCTCGGCCTCCTGGACGGTCTGCGGACCGAAGGGCGCGGCCTGGTGATCGAGGGGGAGACCGGGGTGGGGAAGACCGCCCTGGTGGAGGCGGTCGTCGAGGAGGCCCGGCGGCGGGGCCACCGGATCCTGCGCTGCACCGGGCTGCGGAGTTCGTCCACGATCGGCTACACGGCTCTGCACGAACTGCTGCACCCGATCCTGCCGTTCGCCAAAGCCCTTCCGCCCCGGCACCGGTCGGCGATCCTCGGCGCCTTCGGCCTGGACGATGCCGAGGCGGAATTCCCGCTGGTCGCCCTGGGCGCCCTGGGCCTGGTCGAGGAGGCCGCGGCCCAGGGGCCGGTGCTGATCGCGGTCGAGGACGCGGACTGGCTCGACGACTCCAGTGCGCAGGTGCTCGGTTTCGTCGGCGCGCAGCTGAGCGCGGGACCGGCCCTGGCGCTGGCCACCCGCAGGCCCGGGGGGCGCCGGGTGGTCGGGGCGCTGCCCTGGGAGACCCTGACCCTGAACCCGCTCACCGACGACGAGGCGCGGCTCCTGCTCGAACGGATCGCGGCCGACCTCCCGGCCGGGGTGCGGGACCGGATCCGCGAAGAGGCGGCCGGGAACCCCTTGGCGCTGAACGAGTTCGCCACCGCCGTGCGCCGGTTCGGGATCGACCAGCTCTCCCGGCAACCGTGGCTGCCGCTGACCGACCGGCTCGAGAAGGCCCTGCTCCATCAGCTCGAGGCGCTGCCCGCCGGGGCCCGGCAGCTGCTCCTGGTGGCGGCCGCGGCCGGGACCGCGACGTTGCTCGAGGTGATGGCGGCCGGTGCGCTGCTCGGCCTCGACCTGGACGACCTGGATCGGCTGGAGACCTCGGATCTGGTGGTGATCTCGGGGCCGCAGCTGCGCCTGCGGCACCCCTCGCTGCGCTCGGTGATGATGGAGACGTCCTCCACGGTCGAGCGGCTGCGGGTGCACCGGGCCCTCGGGCAGGTGACCACCGATCCGTTCGCGGCGGCCTGGCACCGCTCGAACGCCACCCTGGAACGCAACGAGAAGATCGCGGCCGGCCTGGAGGCGGCCGCCCAGCAGACCCGCTCACGCGGCGCGCTGCCGGAGGCCAAGAGCCTCTACCATCGGGCCGCCCTGCACTCGCCGAGCACCGACGACCGGGCCCGGCGCCTGGCCCAGGCGGCCGAGACGGCCCGCTCGGCCGGGCTGATCGCCGAGGTGGAGCCGCTGCTGGACGAGGCCGAGTCGCTGGCCACCGAGGCCGCCACCCTGGTCGAGATCGCCGTCACCCGGACCTCGATCGGGCTGACGGCGGGCGTGGCCCGCAACGCGGGGGACGATCTGCTGGCCCTCGGTCGCCGGCTCACCGGTCCCTCGGCCCCGGAGCAGAAGGTGCGGCTGCTCTGGCTGGCGGCGCTGAACGCCCGGGGCCGGGCCCTGCCCCGCCAGGACTGGCAGCACATCGAGGCCGAACTGCGCGCGACGATGACCACCAGCCCGCTCAAACCGGTCGCCCTGGCCCTGCTGGCTCCGCTGGGGGAGCACGCCGAACTGCGCGCCGAGCTCCCGGGTCTGGTGCCCCGCCTGCTGGACTTCCCGCTCGGGATGATGACGCTGGCCATCGCGGCCGAGTCGCTGCAGGACCTGGAGACCGCCGTGACCTGCTGGGGGCTCAGCCACGAGCTGTTCCGGGCGCAGGGCAAGGCGGTCGACGAGAGCCAGGCGCTGCGCGGCCGGGCCACCCTTCTGCTGCTGCGCGGCCGGATTCAGGAGGCCGTGCAGGACGCGACCCACGCCCTGCGGCTCGCCGAGGACACCGGAATGCTCTCGATCACCGCCATGGCCACCTCGAGCCTGGCCCGGGCCCACGCGCTGATCGGCGACGCCCCGGCGGCCGGAGCGGCGGTCCAGCGCTGCGTCGAGGTGATGGGCATCCGGCCGGTGGCCCTGGCCAGCGCGGACGTGCGCTGGGCGAAGGGTCTGCTGGCCCTGCACACCGGGCAGCACCGGGACGCGCTGATCGAGTTCATGCACGTCAGCGTGCATCCCACCCGCGCCCTCTGGGTGGTCGCCGACGCCACCGAGGCGGCCGTGCGCGCCCAGCGGGCCGAACTGGTCCGGGGCAGCGTCGCCCGGGCCGAAACGGTGGCCCGCGCCTACTCCTCGTCCCACCTGAACATGCTGGTCCAGCGCAGCCAGGCGCTGCTGGCCGTGCACGACGGGACCGACCCGGACCCGCACTTCACCGCCGCCGTGGAGTCCGGTCAGCTCAGCCAGTCCCCGCTGGAACTGGCCCGCACCCGGCTGCTGTACGGCGAGTGGCTGCGCCGGGAACGCCGCGACACCCAGGCCCGGCGCGAACTCTCCGACGCCCTGGCCGTTTTCACCGAGATCGGCGCGATTCCGTTCGTGGTCCGGGCCACGGCCGAGCTGCAGGCCGCCGGTCAGGCCCGGGCGGAGAGCGACCTACCCGTCTCGGTGCGCCTGACGCCCCAGGAGCTGCAGGTCGCCCGGCTGGCCGCGGAAGGGATGAGCAACAAGGAGATCGCCGACCGGGCCCACCTCTCCCACCGGACCGTGGGCGCGCACCTCTACCGGGCGTTCCCGAAGCTCGGCATCACCCGGCGCACCCAGCTACGGGACGCATTGGCCCGGGCCGGCTGTCACGGCACCTGGTAGCCGGCCTGGATCAGGGCCTGGTGCAGCTGGGACCGTTTGGCCACGCCGATCTTCGGGTAGATCCGGTACAGGTGCCCGGCCACGGTGCGCGGGGAAAGATAGATCCGGTCCGCAATCTCCTTGTTGCTCAGGCCCTCCGCCGCGAGCCGGGCGACCTGGAGCTCCTGGGCGGACAGACGCACCTCGACCGGCTCGTCCGAAGGAGCACCGGCCAGGCCGGTCGCGCGCAGCGCGGCGGTCGCCCGCTCGGCCAGGGGAACGGCTCCCAGAGAGCGGAACCCGGCCTGCGCCGCCGCCAGATCCGCGCGGGCCTCCTCGCGTCTTCGGTCCTGCCGCAACCATTCACCGCGCAACAGCCGGGTCCGGGCCAGCTCCAGCGGGGACCGGCTCGCCTCGCCCGCCGCGAGAGCCTCGGCGAAGTGCTGCTCCACGTCGGCAGCGCCGTCCGCCACGGCCAGCAGGGCCCGGCTGCGCGCGACCAGCATGCGCAGATGGGCTGAGGGATAGGCCTCGGCGACCCGGGCCGCGCGATCGACCGCCCGGCGGGCCTCTTCGGTCCGGCCGATCCGGACCGCGCTCTCGGTCAGGTCGGCGATCGACCAGAGGAACTCCTCCGGCCGCATCCCGGCCGCGCTCAGCTCGGTGAAGGCACTCTCGTGATCACCGCGGCGGGCCGCCCGGATCCCGGCCGCCCAGCTGGCGTCCACCCCGCTCAGGATCGAGGGCGCCGCCCCACCCGGCGTGCGCGCCCGGCGGACGGCCTCGGCGGCCGCCTCGTCGTCCCCGAGCAGCGCGTGGATCAGGGCCAGGACGCCGTAGGTTTCGCTGGAGCGGACCGAGGGACGCCGCTCCTCGGCGATCCGGCGCGACTCCTCGGCGTCGGTGAGCGCCTCCCGCAGCTGCCCCTGCAGCAGGGTGATGCGGGCCCGGGCCCGCAGCGCCATCGCCTCGTCGGCCACCGCACCGCCCTCGCGGTACTTCTCGACGCACAGGTTCCAGCACACCAGGGCCGTCTCCAGGTCCTGGACGGCCATCGCGGCCAGGCCCAGGCCGAGCAGGCCGAGCGGGAAATCGCGGTACTCCCCGACCAGGGCCGGGAGTTCCCGGCGCCGGTGCGGCTGTTCACCCAGCGGGGCCAGGAAGGTGAGCGCGACGGTTTTCAGCGGGTCGTCGGTGTCGATCCCGGCCAGTTCGGTCTCCACCTCCCGCCACCGCGCCGGGCCCAGCCCCTGCAGCCGGGCGGCGAGGGCAGCGCAGAACAGCAGGCGCACCCGCCGGTGCACGTCCTGAGGGGCCGTCAGCCGCCGGCTCAGGGCGAGCAGGTCAGGGCCGTTGTGCAGCAGCTGGTCGGGGGCCGACAGGCCCATCATCAGCCGGGTGAGGGCCAGATCGGTGACCACCGCCGAGTCGGCCACCGCGTCGGGGTCGTCCTCCAGCAGGTGCTGGGCCCGGGTCAGCAGGGACCGGGCGGCCGGGACCAGCCCGGCCTGGCGGGCGTTCTCCGCGGCCAGGGCGAAGCGCCGGGCCCGATCGGCGGCGGCCGGGGACGACTGCGCGGATCTCTCCAGCAGGGTTGCGGCCTCCGGCAGGGCTCCCCGGGCGCGGGCCTGCCGGCCGGTCGCCTCCAGATCGGCAGCCACCGCCTCGTCCGGCCCGGGACTGGCGCCCGCCCGGTGCCAGGCCGCGCGCACCGGATCGGTCACCACCGCGGCCAGGGCCCGGTGCGCCTGACTCAGCTGCGCCTGCGAGGCCGCGGCGCGCACCGCCGTGCGCAGGAGTGGGTGCCGGAAGCGCAGCCGGGTCTCGGACACGGTCAGCAACCGGGCCGCCTCCAGCGGATCCAGGTCCCCGATCCCGAGGCCGAGCGTCCCGGCCGCCGCCAGCAGGTCGGGCAGCCGCAGATCCTCGCCGGTCGCGGCCAGGAGCAGCAGGGTCCGGCTGGCCGCGGGCAGCGGGGTGAGCTGGTGCAGGTAGGCCCGCTGCAGCTTCTCGGTGATCGGCAGCGGGCCGGGCCGGTCGGCGCCCAGGCTCCGGATCGCGGCCGGAAACTCCTGCAGGGCCAGGGGATTGCCCGCGGCCTCGGCCAGGATGCGGTCGCGGAGGGCGGGCGTCATCTCCCCGGCGATGGTCTCGAGCAGGAGGGCGGCCGGCTCCCGGCCCAGAGGCTCGACGGTGAGCTGCTGCCACGAGGGACCCAGGTCGGGGCCGGACCCGCGCGGGGTGCGGGCGGCCGCGGCCAGGACCACCCGGGAATCCGCCAGCCGCGGCGCCACGAAGGCGATGACCTGAGCGCTGGAGGGGTCCAGCCAGTGCGCGTCCTCGACCGAGGCGAACACCGGCTGCCGGGAGGCGGCGTCCTCGAGCAACCCGAGGGCCCCGAGGGCGACCAGGATCTGCTCCGGCGCCGGTCCCTCCTCCAGCCCGACCGCGGTCAGCAGCGCCCGGCGCTGGCGCGGGGCCAGACCGGCGGCGTACGGGAGCAGGGGCCGGAGCAGGTCGCCCAGCGCCGCGTAGCCGGTCGGCGAGGCACTCTCCAGGCCGGCGCACCGAAGCACCCAGAAACCGCGTTCGGAAGCCTCCCATTCGGCCGTCCGCAGCAGCGCCGACTTCCCGATCCCGGCCTCGCCCTCCAGGAGCACGCTGCCCGATGTGTCCAGAAGGCCGAGCAGGAATCGATGTTCGGCCTCGCGTCCGAGCAGGAGGGGTGGAGAGGATCGGGAGAGACTGGGCCGCACTTCGCGAGGTTACCGCGCGCCGATCGGTTTCTCACCGATCGTCCCCCGGGGCCGGGATCGCCTCCGCGTCGTCCAGCGCCTTCAGGATCCGCTCGCTCAGCTGGGTGGCCTGGGCCGGGGTCAGCTCGACGGCCCCGCCGATGCCGATGCCGATGCCGATCCGGGCCTCGCCGGTGCGGGCCCGGAGCCGGTCGCCGGTCAGGTCCAGGGTGACGTCCTGGACGATCCGGATCTCCAGGGTCCGCCCGTCCGTCAGCTGCACGCTGCTGGTCGGGAACGCGAACTTCGGCAGCGGAAGGTCTTCGGATTCAGACACGGTGACCCCTTTCAGATTCACCTGGAGCCTGGTCGGCCCGGGGCGGGCCGGACAAGCTCGGGTGCGGTGGCGAGCCGGTTTCCCGGGAGTAGGAACCCCTGTCCGGGGCGGCCGAACTAGGCTAGATTGGGCACATACCGACCGGTCGGTTGCCACGTCGGAGCTGACGGGAGCGACGTATGGAAATCCTCGGCGCCGTGCTCGAGCACACTCCCAACGCGCCTCCGTTCGCCGAGAGTCGTCCGCTCACGATCGGCCCGCTGAGCCTCGACGATCCGGGGCCGGGGGAGATCCTGATCCGGGTCGAGGCGGCCGGGGTCTGTCATTCCGATCTCTCCGTGGTCGACGGAAATCGCCTGCGCCCCACGCCGATGCTGCTCGGGCACGAGTCCGCGGGCCGGATCGAGCGGATCGGCGCCGGGGTGAGCGGGCTGGAAAAGGGCGATCGGGTGGTGACGACCTTCCTGCCCCGCTGCGGTTCCTGCCCGGAGTGCGGCACCAACGGCCGGTTGCCGTGTCGGGTGGGCAGCGCTGCCAATGCCGAGGGGACGCTCGTCGGGGGTCAGCGGCGGCTGCACCGCGGCGGGGCGCAAGTGCAGCATCATCTGGGGATTTCGGCCTTTGCGACGCACGCGGTGGTCAGTCGGACATCGGTGGTGAAGGTCGAGGACGATGTGCCGGCGGACGTTGCGGCGCTGCTTGGGTGCGCGGTGCTGACCGGTGGTGGGGCAGTTCTGAACAGTGGACGCCCGCGGCCGGGGGAGCGGGTCGTGGTGGTGGGGCTGGGTGGCGTGGGGATGGCCGCGCTGGCGGTGGCGGTCGCTCTTGGGCACGAGGTGATCGGGGTTGATCCGGTGCCGCTGAAGCGGGCGGCAGCGCTGGGCCTGCGGGCGTCGGCCGCGCTGGATCCGGAGAAGGCCCTTCTGGAGGGCATTCTCGCCCCGGTGGTGATCGAGGCGGCCGGGTCGGTGCCGGCGTTCGAAACCGCCCTGGCGTTGACCGCGCCGGGCGGCACGACGGTCACGGTCGGTCTGCCGGCACCCGAGGCGATGGCCCGGATCAGCCCGCTGAGCCTGACCGCGGGCGCCCGGACCGTCGTAGGCTCGTACCTTGGATCGGCGGTGCCCGAGCGGGACATCCCGCGGTACGTGGCGCTCTGGAGGGAAGGGCGGTTGCCGTTGGAATCCCTGGTGTCCGCTCGTATTACGTTGCCCGAGTTGAACGTTGCGATGGATCGGCTGGCGGCTGGACAGGAACTGCGCCAGCTCGTTGTCTTCGAGGAGAAGGAGAACCTGTGAACCCGGAAAGAGTGGCCATCGTCACCGGTGCGGCCCGCGGGATCGGCGCCGCTACGGCGCGCCGGCTGGCGGCTGACGGACTGCGCGTCGCAGTGCTGGATCTCGAGGAGTCCGAGGCCAAGGGCACCGTCGACGAGATCAAGGACGCGGGGGGCACCGCCGTCGCCATCGGCGCCGACGTGAGTGACGAGTCGGCGGTGACCGCGGCCGTCCAACGAGTGGCGGACGAACTGGGCGCGCCCACGGTGCTGGTCAACAACGCCGGGATTCTGCGGGACAACCTGCTTTTCAAGATGAC
Organism: Kineosporia aurantiaca JCM 3230; assembly: GCA_000719025.1. GTDB lineage: Bacteria > Actinomycetota > Actinomycetes > Actinomycetales > Kineosporiaceae > Kineosporia > Kineosporia aurantiaca. The sequence goes on along the minus strand of JODP01000002.1, from coordinate 313,586 downwards.
GGCGGGTGACTGGGACGCGGTTCTCACGGTTCACCTGCGCGGGGCCTTCCTGATGAGCCGGGCCGTGCAGAAGTATCAGGTCGAGCAGAAGTGGGGCCGGGTGGTGAACCTGTCCAGCACCTCGGCCCTGGGCAATCGGGGGCAGGCCAACTACGCGGCGGCCAAGGCCGGGCTGCAGGGATTCACCAAAACGCTGGCCCTGGAGCTGGGTCCGTTCGGGGTGACGGTCAACGCGGTGGCTCCGGGGTTCATCGAGACGGCCATGACGCGGGCCACCGCGGAGCGGGTCGGGGTGCCGTTCGAGGATTTCATCGCGGGTGCCGTGGCCCAGACCGCAGTGCGTCGCAGTGGCCAGCCGGAGGACGTGGCCGCGGCGGTTGCCTTCTTCTGTTCTGAGGAAGCGTCTTTCGTGTCCGGGCAGGTGCTCTATGTGGCCGGAGGGCCGAAGGCATGACGATCGAGGTCACCTCCCCGGACCAGCTGCCGGACGTGGTGGGCCGGTCGGCCACCGGCGACTGGATGGTCATCGACCAGGACCGGGTGAACCGGTTCGCGGACGTGTCGGAAGACCACCAGTGGATCCACATCGATCCGGAACGGGCCGCCCAGGGCCCGTTCCGGAGCACGGTCGCCCACGGGTACCTGACCCTCTCGCTGGTGCCACGGCTGACCGCCGGGCTGCTGCGGGTGGGCGGGGTGGGCCTGATGATCAACTACGGCCTGGAACGGGTGCGCTTCGTGACCCCGGTGCCGGTCGGCAGCCGGGTGCGGGCCACCACCACCCTCGCGGCGGCCGAGGTGTCCGCCCGCGGAACGCGGGTCACCTCGGACGTCGTCGTCGAGATGGAGGACGCGGAACGGCCGGCTCTGGTGGCCCGCACCATCGCCCTGGTCGTCCCGGCGTCCTGAGATCCGGGGCCGGCCTACTGAAGCCGCTCCACCACCATCGCCATCCCCTGGCCGCCGCCCACGCACATGGTCTCCAGCCCGAACGTCCCGTCCCGCTCCTGGAGACCGTGCAGCAGGGTGGTGGCGATCCGGGCCCCGGTCATCCCGAACGGGTGGCCCACCGCGATCGCGCCGCCGTGCACGTTGACCCGGTCCAGGTCGGCGCCGAGCTGCTTGACCGAGGGCAGGACCTGGGCGGCGAACGCCTCGTTGAGCTCGATCAGGTCGATGTCCCCGATGGTCAGGCCGGCCCGGTCCAGGGCGCGCCGACTGGCCTCGACCGGGCCCAGCCCCATGATCTCCGGCGAGAGCCCGGTGACGGCGGTGGAGACGATCCGGGCCAGCGGGTTCAGGCCGAGTTCGGCCACCACCCGGTCGCTCACCACGACGACGGCCGCGGCCCCGTCGTTCAGCGGACAGGCATTGCCCGCGGTCACCGTGCCGTCGGGGCGGAAGCGGGGCTCCAGGCCGGCCAGGGCCTCCAGGGTGGTGCCCGGCCGGGGGCAGTCGTCGGCCTCGACCAGGACGCCGTCGGGCCGGGTGACCGGGGTGATGTCCCGTGCCCAGAACCCGCTCTTCAGCGCGGCCTCGGCGCGGTTCTGGCTGAGCGCGGCGAAGGCGTCCTGCTCCTCCCGCGAGGTGCCGGTCAGCTGGGCGACGTTCTCCGCGGTCTGGCCCATGGCGATGTAGACGTCCGGCAGCAGGCCGTCCTCGCGCGGGTCGTGCCAGGTGCTCCCGCCCTCGGCCGCGGCGGCGCTGCGGGCGGTGGCCTCGGCGAAGAGCGGATTGGTCAGGTCCTCGCCCGGGATGTAGTCGCTGCTGCCGCGCTGCATCCGGCTCACCGACTCGACCCCGGCCGCGATGAAGACGTCGCCCTCGCCGGCCCGGATGGCGTGCGCGGCCATCCGGATGGTCTGCAGACTGGAGGCGCAGTAACGGTTCACCGTGGTTCCGGGCACGTCGTCCAGGCCGGACAGTACGGCCACCACCCGGGCCAGGTTCATTCCCTGCTCTCCGCCGGGCATGCCGCAGCCGAGCATCAGGTCCTCGACCCGGCCGGGGTCGAGCGCGGGCAGCTTGGCGAGCACGGCCCGCACCATGGCGGCGGTGAGGTCGTCGGCGCGGACGGTGCGCAGCGATCCCTTGTAGGCCCGGCCGATGGGCGAGCGGGCGGTGGCGACGATGTAGGCCTCAGTCATCGGGAAGCTCCAGTTCGGCGGGGTTCAGGCGAAGGCGGACAGGCCGGTGATCTCCCGGCCGACGATCAGGTTGCTCATGTCGCGGGTGCCCTCGAGCGAGTACAGGGCCTCGGCGTCGGCGAAGTACCGGGCCACCCCGCCTTCGAGGGTGATCCCGTTGCCGCCCAGCAGTTCCCGGCACCAGGCCACCACCTCGCGCATCCGGCTGGTCGCGAAGCTCTTGGCCAGGGCGGCGTGCGCGTGACTCTGCCGGTTCTCGTCCTCCATCCGGGACACCTGCACGCACAGCGCGATGCAGGCGGTGATGTTGCCCAGACAGAGCGCCAGGCGGTCCTGGACCAGCTGGTAGGAGGCCAGCGGACGGCCGAACTGCTCGCGCTCGGCGGTGTAGCGGACGGCGGCCTCGTAGGCGCCGATCGAGACGCCCACGGCCTGCCAGGCGACGCCGGCCCGGGTCAGCCGCAGCACGGTCGCCACATCGCCGAACCTCCGGATCCCCGGCAGCCGGTCGGCCTCGTCCACCCGCACCGAGTCGAGCACGATGTCGGCGTTCTGGACGATCCGCAGCGACTGCTTGTTCTCGATCTTCGTCGGGGTGAAGCCCGGGGTGCCCCGGCGCACCAGGAAGCCCTTGACCTGCTCGTCGGCCACGTCGCGGGCCCAGACCACGACGACGTCGGCGAAGGTCGCGTTCCCGATCCAGCGCTTGGCCCCGTTGAGCACCCAGGTGTCGCCCTGGCGTTCGGCGGTGGTGCGCAGGCCCCGGGCCGAGTCGGATCCGGAGAGCGGCTCGGTCAGGGCGAAGGCGCCGATCAGTTCGCCGCGGCTCATCGGCGGCAACCAGGTCTCGCGCTGCTCGGGCGAGCCGCCGAGCGCGATCGAGTTCATCGAAAGCCCGCTCTGGACCCCGACGAAGGTGGCCGTCGACGCGTCCACCCGGCCGATCTCCAGGGCCGCCCACCCGCGGAACACGGCGCTGTTGGCGAACCGGGCGGTCTCCGGGATCTGCATGCCGAACAGCCCGAGATCGGCGATCGGCCGGATGATCTGGTGCGGGAACTCGGCGCGGGCCCAGTAGTCGTCCGCGATCGGGCGGACCTCGGTCTCCAGGAAGGTCCGGAAGCGAACCGCCATCTCCTGCTCGACCGGGCTCAGATCGCCCTGGAACCCGTAGAAGTCGGCGTCCAGCCGGGTGGTGGGCGCAAGCGTGCTCGTCATCGCTCTCCTCGATCGTCATCGGCCGAGCCCTCAGCGTGCATCACTTTTCAGAATGTTGCACCGCGATCGTCGGCGTGTCTAGAGTCGCGCCATGCCCACTCTGCCGCCGGTCGCCCACGGCACCGAACTGGCGCTGGTCGGTACGGCGAGCGCACCGACCTGGCTCTCCCAGCGCCTGGAGAGCGGCCAATACCCGGACACGGTGGCGGCCTTCCGGGCGGCCCGCGAGATCTTCATCGAGGGGCAGCGGATCGACATGGGCCGGCTGGCCACCCAGCTGGGGATCGACCGCACCTCGCTGTTCCGCTGGGTCGGCAACCGGGACAGCCTGCTGTCGGAGGTGCTCTGGTCGCTGGCGGTGCCGACGCTGTCCCAGGCCGACCGGGCCAGCGCCGGGCGGCGCGGCGCCGACCGGGTCGTCTCGGTGCTCACCCTGTTCGCCGAGAACCTGATCACAGCCGGATATTTCCGGAGTTTCCTGAGCCGGGAGCCGGCCCGGGGGCTGCGCCTGCTGACCACCAAGGAGAGCGAGATCCAGCGCCGCTACGTGGCCGTGGTCGAGCACCTGGTGCACGCCGAGCTGGGTGAGCAGCCCCCGGACCTGGCCTATCTGCTGGTCCGGATCTCCGAGTCGTTCACCTACGCCGATCTGATCACCGGGGACGCGCCGAGCGCCGAACGGGCCCGGGCGGCCTTCGAACTGGTGCTGCGGCCATGACCCACTCCGCGCCGTTCCCCACCCGCTGGAACGACAACGACCAGTACGGCCACGTGAACAACGCCGTCTACTACGAGGCGATGGACACCACGATCAACACCTGGCTGATCGGCGCCGGCCTGGTTCCGGTGGGCGGCGCCGAGATCGCGGTCTGCCGCTCCTCCTCCTGCGACTACCTCGCGCCCATCGCGTTCCCGGACGCGATGCGGGTCGGCCTCCGGGCCGCCCGGATCGGGACCACCAGCATCACCTGGGAACTGACGATCCAGCGGGAGGACACCGGTCTCCTGCTGGCCACCGGGCGTTTCGTGCATGTGCTGGTGGACGCGGCGACCCGGCGCCCGGTGCCCGTCCCACCGTGGTTGCGGCAGGCCGTCGAGGCGGAACTGACCGGCTGAAGAACTGCGCCTCCCGAACAGACCGACCGGGCGGTATGCTCCGGGGAGGACGGAAGAGGAGCACGGATGACAACAGGTACACCCGGCCTGGACCTGTCCCGGTTCGGGGCCTGGCTCGGCCGGCACCACCCCGAGCTGACCGGATCCGGGCCGCTGACCGCCACTTTGCTGACCGGTGGCCGCTCGAACGTCACCTATGCCATCTCCGGCGGGGCCCTGCCGATGGTGCTGCGCCGCCCGCCGCTGGGCCACGTCCAGGCCACCGCGCACGACATGGCCCGCGAGCACCGGGTGATCAGTGCGTTGGCCGGTACCGCCATCCCGGTGCCCCGGGCCCTGGCACTGAACGAGAGCACCGACGTCGCCACCGGCACCGGCTCCCCGTTCTTCCTGATGACCAGGATGCCCGGCCACGCCCTGGCCCACCGCCGGCAGAACGCCGCCCACACCCCGGCCGAACTGCGCGAAGTCAGCCTGGAACTGGCCCGCCTGCTGGCCGAACTGCACCGTCTGGACCCGGCCGCCGTCGGCCTGGGCGACTTCGGCCGCGCCGACGGGTACCTGGCCCGGCAGCTTCGCCGCTGGCAGACCCAGTACGACGGATCGCGTTCACGCGAGCTCCCGCTGCTCGACCGACTGCAGGAGCGGCTGCGCGAGAACGTGCCCGAAACCCTTCGCAACGGGCTCGTGCACGGAGACTTCCGGCTCGACAACGCCCTGGTCAATCTTCCGGATCAGCCGATCAGCGCCATCCTGGACTGGGAACTGTCCTCGCTCGGCGACACCGCCGTCGACGTCGGCCTGCTCGGGCTGTACTGGGAGATCCACACGATGAGCCCGGACCCGGACTTCAGCGCCGTCGACCCCCGGGTGGGTTACCCGTCGTTCGCGGAACTGCTGGAGACGTACTGCACAACGCTCGGGACCAGCGTCCCCAATCTACCGTGGTACCGCGCCTTTGCGGCCTACAAGCTGGCCGTCATCCTCGAGGGCGTGTACTTCCGGTACCGCTCCGGAGACACCGTCGGCTCCGGGTTCGAGACGATCGGCGACTTCGCCCAGCCCCTCGCCGAGGACGGCCTGGCCCACCTCTCAAGCTGAGGAGACACCGTGGACTTCGCTCCGGACCAACGCACCCAGGACCTCACCGCCCGGGCCCGGGAGTTCATCGCCGGCCACGTCCTGCCTGCCGAACCCGAGCTGGAGCAGGAACTGGCGGCCGGTAAGGAGTTCTGGGGCGCCCCGCCGGTGATCCACGACCTGCGGGCCCGTGCTCGCGATGCCGGCCTGTGGAACCTGTTCCTGCCCGGCGAGCACGGCGCCGGGCTCAGCCAGCTCCAGTACGCGCCGGTGGCCGAACTCACCGGGTATTCCCCACAGCTGGCCCCGGTGGCGATGAACTGTGCCGCCCCGGATTCGGGAAACATGGAGATCCTGAACGAGTTCGGCACCGCGGCCCAGCAGGAGGAGTGGCTGCACCCGCTGCTGGAGGCCCGGATCCGGTCGGCGTTCTGCATGACCGAACCGGGCGTCGCCTCCTCGGACGCGAGCCAGATCCGGACCCGGATCCAGCGCGACGGGGGAGACTGGGTGATCACCGGCCGCAAGTGGTGGTCCACCGGGGCGATGAGCCCGGACGCCCGCCTGCTGATCGTGATGGGTGTGACCGACCCCGAGGCGCCCCGGCATCGTCAGCAGAGCATGGTGCTGGTTCCCCGGGACGCGCCGGGCGTGCAGATCGTCCGGCCCCTGACGGTGTTCGGCTACGACGACCGGGATCACGGCGGCCATGCCGAGATCGCCTTCGACGAGGTCCGGGTCCCCGCCGATGCCATTCTTCAGGGCCCGGGCGAGGGTTTCGCGATCGCCCAGGCCCGGCTCGGCCCGGGGCGGATCCACCACTGCATGCGGGCTCTGGGAATGGCCGAGCGCGCCCTCGACCTGGTCCGCGAGCGCGCGTCGGCCCGCTCCACCTTCGGCCGGAAGCTGGCCGATCAGGGGGTGCTGCGCGAGTGGGGGGCCGAGGCCCGGATCCAGATCGAGGCGCTGCGGCTGCTGGTGCTCAAGACCGCCTGGCTGATGGACACGGTCGGCAACCGGGCCGCGATGACCGAGATCCAGGCCATCAAGATCGCCGTACCTCGCGCGGTCCAGGCCGTTCTCGACCGGGCCATCCAGGTTTTCGGTGCGGCCGGGGTGTCCTCGGACGTCCCGCTGGCCGCGCTGTGGGCCGGGAGCCGGGCCCTGCGCCTGGCCGACGGGCCGGACGAGGTGCACCTCTCCTCGCTCGGCCGGGCCGAGTTCCGCCGCCCGCCCGTGCTCTGAAGCCGTTCTGAACCAATCACCCGCTCAGCGACGAGACAGGGGAACCAACCATGAATTTCGACGATCCGGCCCTGACCGGACCGGGGCACGGCACGCTCTCGGTGGCCGCCGTCCTGGCTGAGACCGCGCGGCGCACTCCCGGCCGGACCGCGCTGATCATCGGCGACCGGTCGATCGCCTACGGCCCGCTCTGGGACGAGACCTGCGCCTACGCCGGTGCTTTGCAGGCGCGGGGAGTGGGGCCGGGCACGCAGGTGGCGATGCTGGTGCCCAATGTGCCGGACTTCGCCCGCGTCTATTACGCGGTGCTGGCGCTCGGGGCCGTCGTCGTTCCCGTGCACCTGCTGCTCAAGGCCGAGGAGATCGAGCACGTCCTGCGCGACAGCGGGGCGTCCCTCCTGGTCGCCGCGGCCCCCCTGCTCGGTGAGGCGCTGCCCGCGGCCGCCGCGGCCTCGGTACCGGTCGTGACCGTGATGATGCCGGAAGGCCAACCGGATCGCCTGGAAGACGAGGCGCGCAGCGCGAAACCGATCCGGCAGTACGCCTCGGTCAACCCCCTGGCCCCGGCCACGATCCTCTACACCAGCGGAACCACGGGCCGGCCGAAGGGCGCCGTCTCCAGTCACCTGGCCCTGGTCGAGCAGGTGCACTGTGCCCTGATCGACGGCTCCGAGCTCGAGCCGGACGAGGTGATCTTCGGGGGCCTGCCGTTCTTCCACACCTTCGGCCAGTCCTCCGTACTCAACGCCGGTTTCCGCCGCGGGGCCGGCGTCCTCCTGTTGCCGAAGTTCGACCCGGACGAGGCCCTTCGCCTGATGGTCCGCCACCGGGCGACCATCTTCACCGCCGTCCCGACGATGTTCCTCGGGCTGGTCCAGGCGGCCGCACGAAACCCGGAGCGCCCGCCCCTGAAGTACGCGGTCTCCGGCGGGGCCGCGCTCCCCATCCCGCTGCTGGAGGCCTTTGAGAAGGCCTTCGGCGCCGAGGTTCACGAGGGGTACGGGCTGACCGAGACCGCGCCGACGGTGACCTTCAACCGGGTCGGGGAGCCGATCCGGCCCGGCACGGTCGGGCGGGCGATCTGGGGGGTGGACGTCGAGATCGCCGATCCGCTGGTCGACGACCGGATCATGATGCTCGGCACCGGCGAGCTCGGCGAGATCGTGGTGCGCGGGCACAACCTGTTCAAGGGCTACCTGGGCAACCCGGAGGCGACGGCTGCGGTCGTGGTGGACGGCTGGTTCCGCACCGGCGATCTGGGCACCAAGGGTGAGGACGGGGTGGTGACGATCGTGGACCGGAAGAAGGACATGATCGTGCGCAACGGGTACAACGTCTATCCGCGTGAGGTCGAGGACGTGATCATGCGTCACCCGGCCGTCGCCCAGACCGCGGTCTTCGGCGTCCCCGATCCGGATCACGGCCAAGAGGTGCACGCTGCAGTGGTTCTCGCCCCGGGGGCATCGGCCTCGGCCTCGGAGATCCTGGACTTCACCCGGGATCGGATCGCCGCCTACAAGTACCCGCGGGTGGTGCACCTGCACCAGACGCTGCCCACCGGGGCCAGCGGCAAGCTGCTCAAGCGCGAACTCGTCGCCGAACACACCCCCGAACTTCCTTCGTGATCATGGAGTTTCACCCCCGTGATCATGGACTTTTCCTCGGGGTGAAAAGTCCATGATCACGGGGAAAGAAGTCCATGATCACGACAGGGGTGTTTGGGGTTGTGCAGCTGCGCCCTCGTGATCATGCAGTGCATGATCACGAGGGTTAGTTGGCAGCGGCGGGGATGCCGGAGGCGGGGAGGGGGACGCCGGTGCCGGAGTAGGGGCTGACCGGGCCGCTGGCCGCGTCGGTGGTGAAGAGCTGCCCGTCCACGTAGGCCTGCACGCCCTCGGAGACCGTCACGATCCCGGCTCCACCGAAGGCCTCATGGTCGTCCGCGGAGAAGGTGCCCGGCACGATCCCGTTGGACTTCACCTTGCCCGACTCCAGCGCCTCGAGAATCCCGGCCCGCGTGGGGTTCTTGCCGGCCTGGGTCAGCGCCTCGGCGAAGGTGTAGGCCACCGACATGCCGTAGATCGTGTTCCCGGTGAACGGCGCGCCCGCGTTGTACTTCGTGTTGATCTCCTGGAACAGCTTCACCCAGGGGTCGTCGGCGTCGAACGGCAGGTAGTTGGTGCTCACCAGGCCCTCCAGCAGCTTGGGCCCGACGTCCTTGCCGAGATAGCCGACCAGGGTGGAGTAGTCGCCGCCGGAGGACGAGGTGGCCCAGGCGGCCGGGTAGGCCATCTTGGCCGCGGTGCCGAGGGCCATCGCGGTGAAGCCGTTGACCGTGGCCAGGAAGTTCACCGTGCAGCCGGCCGCCTTGAGCGCGCCGACCTGGGCGGCCAGGGACTCGCTGGAGACCGCGTAGGTCTGCTCGGAGGCGAGTTTGCCGACGACCTGGGTGATGCCGGTGGTCAGGTCCTTGCCGAAGTCGTCGTCCTGACGCAGCACACAGAACTTGGCGTCGGGCTTCTGCTCCTGCTCGTAGTGCGCCAGGATCTTTCCCTCGGTCACGTAGTCGACGTTGAAGCCGAAGGTGTTCGGCAGCTTGTCGGGCTGGTTCCACTGCGAGGCGCCGGAGGCGACGAACAGGTCCGGCACCTTCTGCTGGTTGAGGTAGTCCACGACCGCCGCGTGCGGGGCCGTGCCCAGGCCGTTCAGAACCGCGAAGACCTTGTCCTGCTGCACCAGTTCGCGCACCACGGTGGACGTCGTGGCCGGGTTGTACCCGTCGTCCTTCACCACGTAGTCGATCTTGCGGCCGTTCACCCCGCCCTTCTCGTTGAGGTAGGCGAAGTAGGCCGTGACGGCCTTGGAGATGGACGCGTACCCGGCCGCGGCCGGACCGGTCAGCGGGGTGTGGGTGCCGACCTTGACCGAGGTGTCGGTGACCCCCGGGCTGCTGTCCTCCGAGTCGGCGTCGCTGGGGCTGCTACAGGCGGCCAGGCCGACGGCCGCTACGGCGGCCGCGGCGAGCAGGGCCGTCGGTCGGTGGATGGCTGGGCGTGCGCGTGACGTCATCGTCAGTCCTTTGCCGTGATCGGAGAGGGAGGTGCGGGACGAGGGAGACCGCTCCGCCGGGGGCGAGAGCGGTGAGAACGATCAGGAGGAGCCCGAAGACCAGGACCGCGAGGTTGCCGTCCAGGCGCTGGGCGAGTTCCGGTCCCAGGGCGAGGGCGTCGGTGGTCAGCCCGATCAGCCAGGGCAGGAGCACCACCAGCGCGGCGCCGATCCCGGCGCCGACGAGCCGGCCGGTGCCGCCCACCACCACGCCGACGACCAGCAGCAGCGAGAGCGAGACGCCGTACCCGCCGGGGCGGACCCCGGAGTCGATGTAACAGAGCACTCCACCCCCGGCTCCGGCCGCGGCGGCCGAGGCGACGAAGGCCAGGACCTTGGTGCGTCCCGGACGGATCCCGGCCAGGGCCGCGGCCACCTCGTCGTCCCGGACCGCCCGCATCCGCACCCCGGTGCGACCGGCGTCCATCATCGAAAGTCCGGCCAGGACGACGGCCACGACCATGAGCGCCACCCAGGCCTGCCACTGCTCCAGGGCGATCAGCGAGGCCAGCCGGCCCGGCACCGACAGGAACGGCACGGTCAGCCCCTGATCGCCGCCCAGCGCGTCGATCTGGGTGGTCAGCGCCGGGAGGGCCATCACCACGGTCAGCGTGAGCCCGGCCAGGTAGGGGCCGTGCAGGCGGGCCCCGGCCAGCCCGACCAGGAGACCGAGGGCGGCGGCCGCCAGCACCGCGGCCAACAGGGCGAGCGGCACCCGCAGGCCGGTCGGCCAGGCGTCCAGAGCGGTCACCGTGCCCGCGTATCCGTAGCCCCCGGCCGCCATCAGGGCCGCGTGCCCCAGGGAGAGCTGGCCGGTGCGACCGATCAGCAGGCTGAGCCCGGCGATCGCGCACAGATGGGCGGCGACCAGGGCGAGCAGGTAGTTGCGGTACGGGTCGAGCAGGAACGTGGCCGCGAGGGCGATCAGCAGGCCGACCACGGTGAAAAGAAGGATGCGGCGCGGGTTCATACTCGGCGGGCCTCCGTTCCGGCGAACAGGCCGGAGGGTCTGATCAGCAGGACGACCGCCAGCAGGGCGAGCACGCCGAGCGGCGCCACGGCCGCCCCCAGGTAGCCGGTCACCAGGCTGATCACCACGCCGACGACCAGACCGCCGATCACCGCGCCCTCGGGGGAGTCCAGGCCCCCGACCACGGCGACCGCGAAGGCGCTGACGAACAGGGAGTCGGCGGCGTGCGGGTTCAGGCCCAGCTGCCCGGGCACGGCCAGCCACGCGGCCAGGGCCCCGACCGCGCCGGCCAGCACCCAGCCGATCGTGCGCATCCAGGTGACCCGCACGCCGAGCAGGCGTGAGGTCTCCGGGGCGAAGGCGGATGCGCGCAGTTGCAGGCCCAGCGAGGTGCGGGAGAAGAGCGTGCGCAGCCCGGCCATCAGGGCCACGGCGACGACGATGACGAAGACGTCGTACGGCGACAGCAGGGGAACCCCGCCCAGGTGCAGCGGACGATCGTTGAACGGGGTCGGCGTGGGCCGGTACCGGGGACCGGCGAGGATGCCGGTCAGCGACTGCAGCACCATCACCGTGCCGATCGCCAGGATAACCCCGGAGAGCGGGTCGCCGGCCCAGCGCATCACCCCGCGCTCGACCGCCCAGCCGAACCCGGCTCCGGCGACGACCGCGGCCAGCAGTCCGGCCCAGTAGCTCCCGGAGGCGGTCGACACCCCCAGCGCCAGGTAGCAGGCCACCACGGCCATCGCCGCGGCGGCGAAGTTGACGATCCGGGTCGAGCGCCAGATCAGCACCAAAGACAGCGCGAAGAGCGCGAAGACGACTCCGTCGGCCACGCCGGCGGCGACCAGGAGGGTGAACCGGTCCATCAGTACCCCAGGTAGGCGTGTCGGAGGGTCTCGTCCCGGGCCAGCTCGGCGGCCGGGGCATCGGCCCGGACCACTCCGAGATGCAGGACGATGCCGCGGTCGGCGATGGAGAGCGCGCCGGCGGCGTTCTGTTCGGCCAGCAGCACAGTCAGGCCGGTGGTGTCGCACCGGTCGCGCAGCGCCTGCATGATCGCGTGCACGACCTGCGGGGCGAGGCCGAGCGAGGGTTCGTCGAGGAGCAGCACATCGGGTTCCGCGACCAGCGCCCGGGCCAGCGCCAGCATCTGCCGTTCCCCGCCGGAGAGCTGGTGCCCATAGGCCCGGCGGCGTCGGTCGAGCGGCTCAAAGCGCTGGTATTCGGCCTCGATCCGGTCCCGCAGCGCGGTCCGGCCGTGGCGCCAGAGTCCGCCCAGGCGAAGGTTCTCGTCCACGGTGAGCTCGGTGATCACCCCGCGCCCCTCGGGGACGTGGGCGAGCCCGCGGCGCACCCGTTCCTCGGGGAGTACCCCGGTGAGATCCTGGCCGCGCAGAGACACCGAGCCCTGAGCCGGAAGAAGCCCGGAAACCGCCCGCAGCAGCGTAGTTTTACCGGCCCCATTGGCGCCCAGCAGGGCAACCACCTGGCCGTCCGGCACCTGCAGCTCGAGTTCGTCCAGGACCGGCCCGGCCCCGTAGCCGACGGTCAGGCCCTTCACGTCCAGGGCCGCGGTCATCGGGCCACCTCGATCCCGAGGTAGGCCTCTTCGACCGCCGGATCCTGACGGACCTGGTCCGGGGGACCGGTGGCGATCACCCGGCCGAAGTCCAGCACGACCACCCGGTCGCAGACCCGCATCACGAAATCCACGTTGTGCTCGACCAAAAGCACGGCACAGCCGACCTCGCGGATCAGCCCGGAGAGGTCCTGGACGTCAGCCGGGCCCAGTCCGCCCGCGGGCTCGTCGAGCAGCAGCAGGCTGGGTCGGATGGCCAGCGCGCGGGCCAGGGCCACCCGCTTCTGCTCCGGATAGGGCAGTGCGACAACCGGTTCCGCGGCTCGGTGGAGCAGGCCGACCCGGTCCAGGGCCGCGGTGGCCTGCGCCTGCCGATCGGGCCGGCGCAACACCGAGACCAGGACGTTCTCCAGCACGGTGAGACCGGGCAGCACGCCCAGGCCCTGCAAAGTGCGGGCCACTCCGGCGGCCGGGAGCTGTTCGGGGCGGCGCGGGGCCGGGGCGCCGGCCAGCTCGATCACCCCGGAATCCGGCTTCACCAAGGCACATACGGCGTTGAAGAGCGTGGTCTTGCCGGCCCCGTTGGGTCCGATCAGACCGACCACCTCGCCGTCGGCGACCTCGAGATCGACATCGGTGAGGGCCTGCAGACCTCCGAACCGCACACCGAGTCCCCTGACCGATAACCGGGGTTCCACTCCAGGCGCCTCCTCAGATCGGATCGGGTGCCGGTCAGCCTAGGGCCTATACCGACCGGCCGGTATGTGTTTGTCGACAAAAAGGACCAACCGGAGACGACCGGTCATACCGCCGGCTCAGCGGTAGGGCACGCCGGCGATCATGCCGCCGTCCACCACCAGCTCGATGCCGGTGACGTAGGCCGACTCGTCGCCGGCCAGGAACAGCACCGCGCCCACCAGATCGGTGGGTTGGGCGATCCGGCCCAGGGGAATGATCTGGCGCTCCGCGTCGAGGGTGAGCGTCATGTCGGTCTCGACGAAGCCGGGATGCACCGAGTTCACCCGGATCCCGTCCACCCCCAGCTCGACCGCAAGTGACTTGGTCAGGCCGCGCACCCCCCACTTGGAGGCGGTGTAGCCGTGCAGCGCCGCCCCACCGCGCATCCCCTGCACCGAGGAGATGTTGATGATCGACCCACCCCCGGCCGCCTTCATCGGCCCGACCACGGCCCGCGCCCCCAGATAGACCCCGGTGAGATTGACCGCGATCACCGCGTCCCACGCGGCGCGGCCGTACTTCTCGATCCGGCCCGAGTTCGCGATCCCCGCGTTGTTCACCAGGATTTCCACCCCGCCGAGCCCGACCGCGAGCTCGACCGCGGACGTCCACTCCTGTTCGTCGGTCACGTCAAGCCGCACGAAATGCGCTCGCTCGCCCAATGATTCGGCGAGACGGAAACCCTCGTCCTCAAGGACGTCCGCAATCACCACTGTCGCCCCCCGCTCGTGCAGGCCCCGAACGTAGGCCGCGCCGAGCCCGCGGGCGCCCCCGGTGACCAGGGCGACCCGGCCCGCCAGCGCGCTCACGGGATGCTCACCGCCAGCCGGCCGACGATCTTTCCGTCGGAAAGCCGTTCCAGGGCCGAAGGAGCCTGCTCGAACGGCACCACATCGGCGACCAGCGGACGCACCGCGCCCTCGGCGATCAGGCGTCCGATCTCGGTGTCGGCCCGGGTGACCAGATCCGGGCGGGCCTCCAGGTACAGCGCCCAGTGCAGGCCGAGCACGCTGTAGTTCTTCACCAGCACCGGCCCGGGCTTCATCTCCTGCATCCGGCCCCCGGCGAACCCGATCAGGACGATCCGGCCCTCCAGCGCCATCGTGCGGGCCGACGCGTCGAACGCGTCGCCACCGACCGGGTCGATCACCACGTCGGCCCCGCGCCTGCCGGTCAGTTCGCGCAGCGCGCTCAGCACATCCTGCTCGGTTCGGTCGACCACCTCGTGCGCACCGGCTTTCAGCGCTTCCGCGGCCTTGGTGGGACCCCCGACCACCGCGATCACCCGGGCTCCGGCCGCCGCGGCCAGCTGCACCGCCGCCAGCCCGACCCCACCGGCCGCCGCGTGGACGACCACGGTTTCCCCCGAGGCCAGGCGCGCCCGCTGATGCAGGGCGAACCAGGCCGTCTGGTAGGACACGGTGAGCACCGACGCCGCGGCATCGTCCAGCTGCTCGTGGGCCGGCCGCACCAGATGCGTTGCCACGACCACTTCTTCGGCCAACGCCCCGATCAGCGAGGCGACCACCCGCTGCTCGACCTCCAGGCCGGAGACGTCCGCCCCCAGTTCCACCACCTCCCCGCACAGCTCGATGCCGGGCACGAAGGGCAACGGGGGACGCACCTGGTACTGCCCGCGCGCCAGCAGGACGTCGGCGAAATTGATCCCGACCGCCCGGACCCGGATCCGCACCTGACCCGGTCCCGGGTGGGGAGCTTCCAGGTTGAGCAGTTCCAGGGCCTCGACCGGCTCGCCGAGGGATGTCACCTGCCAAGCGCGCACGGGCTACTCCTAGGGTTGGGGGGCTGCGATCGCCACCAGGAACAGGTCGGTGAGCTGGTGGGCCAGGGTGGTCTTGTCCTCCGGCCCGGAGGGGGAGTACCAGGACGAGAGGTAGTGCAGGTCGGAGAAGAAGTGCGCGACCAGCACGCTGGTGGGGATGTCCTTGCGGTACAGCCCTTCTTCCTGCCCCTGGGTCAGGAGCCCGGAGAAGGTGTCGTGGTACGCCCGGCGCCGCCGCGTCACCTCGAGCTGGCGGGGGGCGGAGAGCATGTGCTGGCTCCGGAAGAACACGGTGCCCTCGAGCAGGAAGTCGACCGATGTCTCGACCACGTCGATGCAGACCGCGCGCAGGGTCTCGGCCACGGGAGCACCCTTGGCAATGATCGCCTCCAGGTGCTCGGTCTGCACCGACAGGATGCGCTCGTAGATGGCGAAGAGCAGGTCGTCCTTGGACTGGAAGTAGTGGTACAGCGCGCCCTTGGTGACCCCCGCCGTGTCCACCACCTGCCGTACCGACGTATTGGCGTACCCCTGTTCGGCGAACAGCTCCAGGGCGGCCTGCATCACGTCGTCCACGACACTCGTCTGTCTCATGGGCCTATCGTCCTGCATCCGGCGCCCGGGTTCACAGCACCATCCTGCCCTAAATACCGACCGGCCGGTATGCCGTCCGGCTCATGGGTTTGTGAGCGGCGAATGATGGACGCTGGTGGGCGGGGAAGGTGGGTGGCGCACGGAAGCGGGTCCGCAGGAACCTGCGGACCCGCTTGCCGGGGGTAACTCTGGGCCTAGGCGCCGCTGGTGTGCGTGCTGGAGCTCTGGTAGTCGGTGTAGGTGTAGGGGTTGTCGAGGATCTTCGTCTCCGGCACGTCCGGGTTCATCCCCTGCTGCCAGGCCTCCTCGCCGATCGAGGCGCGCAGGTGCTCCACGGTCTGCTCCACCGCCCGCCGGGCCGCGGCCAGGTCGATGCCGACCAGCCGGCCGTCCTGCTTCACGATCCGCCCGCCCACCAGCACGGTGTGCACGTCTCCCCGCCCGGCCTGGAAGGCGATGTGGCCGTGCGGGTTCAGGAGCGGGAAGGAGACCGGCGAGTGCTCGTTCTTCACCAGCACCAGGTCGGCCTTCTTGCCCACCTCGACACTGCCCAGGTCGTCCTGGCCCAGCACCGCGGCCCCGCCCCGGGTGGCCCACTCGACCACCTGGTCGGCCCGGAGCGCGGTGTGGGTGACGGTCTCGCCCTGGGCGTGCGCCTCGAGGTGGGCGCGCGAGCGGTCGGCGCCCAGAGTGGTCCGCATTGCGGAGAAGAGGTCGGCGCTCCACCAGACGCTGGTGTCCATGGACAACGAGACCGGGATGCCGTGCCGGCGCAGGGTCCAGGTGGAGGGGTAGCCCTGCCCGGCGCTCTGCTCGCTCTCGGTGGAGACCGAGACCGATCCGCCGGTGGCGGCGATCCGCTGGTAGGAGTCGTCGGACAGCGAAGCGCCGTGCACGTAGACGGTTTCCGGGGTCATGAAGTCGTTGTCGTACATCAGGCGGATGCTGTCGTCCCCGGTGGCGCCCCAGACGCCGGCGTGGGTGGTCACCGGCACGCCCAGCTCGCGGGCCACCTCGAACGCGGCCCGCTCCGGGAAGGCCGGGTCGCCGGTGACGTCGAAAGCCAACTGGAAGCCCAGCATCTCGTCGCCGGTGATGCGGCGGTTGACAAAGTCGCGGAACTCGGGGGTGGCGGTCCAGATGTCGGGGGAGGCCTGAATGTTGCCGTAGGCCAGCACGAAACGGCCCGGCACGGATTGGAGGGCGTCGACGGCCGCGTCGGCGTGGGCGGGGGTCTGCAGGCCGTGCGACCAGTCGACCGTGGTGGTCACGCCGGCGTCCAGCGCCTCGATCGCGCCCAGCAGGTTGCCGGCGTGGATGTCCTCGGGACGGAAGACTTTTCCGTGCTCCAGGTAGTACCAGACGAAGTACTGGGTGAGGGTCCAGTCGGCGCCGTAGCCGCGCATCGCGGTCTGCCACAGGTGGCGGTGGGTATCGACCATCCCCGGCATCACGATGCCGTCGGTCGCGTCGATCTCGATCGTGCCGTCGGGCACGTCGGTCAGGCCGGGCCCGATCGCGGCGATCCGGCCGTCGACCACCAGCACGTCGTGACCGTTCAGGACCTGGCGGTTGCGGTCGACGGTGAGGACGGTGCCGCCCCGGAACAGGACGGGCCGGTCGGTGGGGTTGGTCATCGTGGGGCTCCGCACTCCCGGACAGCTGTCCGTCATCGCGCCGTTGTGATGGGCAGCACCATCCGTCCGCGGCACCGCCCTTGTCAATGGTGAATCTTTTTGCTTGACCAGAGGGGCGCTGCCTCAGAGAATCGGTGAACGGACGATTGTCCGCCCAGCGGACAGTGAGGATTGCCTGGCATGCCGAGCAGCTCTGAGGGCCCCCTGGCCGGAATCCTGGTCGCCGACTTCTCCCGGATCCTGGCCGGCCCCTACGCCACCATGCTGCTCGCCGATCTGGGCGCCGACGTGGTCAAGGTCGAGGGCCCGCGGGGGGACGACACCCGCACCTGGGTGCCGCCGGTCCGGGACGAGGTCTCCACCTATTACCTCGGGATCAACCGGGGCAAACGCTCGATCGCCCTGGACCTGCGCCAGGAGGCTGACGCCCGGGTGGCCCGCGAACTGGCCCGCCGGGCCGACGTGGTGATCGAGAACTTCAAGCCGGGTGGGCTGGCCAAGTACGGGCTCGACTTCGACTCGGTGCAGGCCGGCAACCCGGGCGTGGTGTACTCCTCGATCAGCGGCTTCGGCTCCGGGCCGGGCAAGGACGTGCCCGGTTACGACCTGATGGTGCAGGCGATCTCCGGGCTGATGAGCCTGACCGGTGATCCGGACGGCCCGCCCTTCCGGGCCGGTATCTCGGTCTTCGACGTGATGGCGGGCAACCACGCCACGATCGGCATCCTGGCCGCGTTGCGCCACCGCGACCGCACCGGTCAGGGGCAGCACGTCGAGGTCAACCTGCTCTCGTCGGCGCTGACCGGTCTGGTCAACCACAGCTCGGCCTGGGTGGCGGGGGGAGTCGTGCCCTACCGGATGGGCAATGCGCACCCCAGCCTGTTCCCGTACGAGCCGCTGCCCACGGCCGACAACGACCTGATCGTCACGGCGGGCAACGACGGCCAGTTCCGCAAGCTCTGCCAGGTGCTCGACGTCCCCGAACTGGCCGACGACCCGCGCTTCGCCGGCAACGCCGACCGCACCCGCAACCGGGAGGAACTGCGGCCGCTGCTGGTCGCCGAGCTCGCCCGGAAGGGCGCCCTGGAATGGTTCGAGCTGCTCACCGCGGCCGGGGTGCCGAGCGGCCCGATCAACACCATCGACGGCGGCTTCGCCATGGCGGAGCGGTTCGGCCTCGACCCGGTCGTCGAGGTCGGTGAGGGCGAGCGGGCGATCCCGACCACCCGGCACCCGATCCGCTTCTCCGAGACCCCGGCCCAGTACCGGCTGCCGCCGCCGGATCTCGACGAACACGGCGCCGAACTGAGGAAGTGGCTGGAAGATGCCCAATAGTCGCGAAAACAGCTACGAAACTGCCCTGGGCGCCTCGTCCCTGCACCACATCACCCTGCTGGGGCAGGACCTGGCCGACGACGTGATGGGCACCGTCGGCTTCGGCGAGCTGGCCTTCTGGCTGGCCACCCAGCGCCGCCCGACGCCGGGGGAGACCCGGGTCTTCGAGGCCGTGCTGGCCGCCCTGGCCGATCACGGCTTCACCCCGACGGCGATCACCGCCCGCCTGACCTTCCTGTCGGCGCCGGACTCGGTCCAGGGCGCGCTGGCGGCCGGTCTGCTGGGCGGCGGCTCGCGGTTCCTGGGGGTTACCGAGGACTGTGGAAGGTTCCTGAACAACGTCCTCAAAACCGCCGAAAAGCTGCCCACCACCGAAGCCGAGTGGGACGCGCTGGCCCTGACCGTCGTCCAGAATCAGCGGGCCGAGAAGAAGTTCGTCCCCGGCCTCGGGCACCACGTGCACAAGGAGGGTGACCCGCGCACTCCCCGGTTGTTCCAGATCGCTTCTGAGGAAGGCCGGTTCGGGCCCCACCTCGAACTGTTCGCCGCGATCGGCCGGGTTCACCCGCAGGTGCTCGGCAAGACCCTGCCGCTCAACGGGGCCGGGGTCTGCGGAGCCGCCCTGGCCGACCTCGGCCTGCCGATGGAACTGCTGCGGGGCTTCGCCCTGCTGGCCCGTACCGCCGGGCTGATCGGGCAACTGGCCGAGGAACTGCGCCGCCCGGTGGCCAATGACATCTTTCTTTCGGTCGATCTGAACAACCGGTCCGTCCCTCCCGAACCCTTCGAACCCCCAGCCCTCTGACGTCGATGGAGACCGAGCATGGCGAAACTCGTGGCGGTCATCGCCTCCACCCATCACCCCTTCTACTACAAGGCCAGCCAGGCGGTCGGTGAGGACCGGCCGCCGTTCGCGGACGAGTGGGTGCGCAAGATCCTGGCCTTCCGCGAGACGCTGACCAAGGCCCGGCCGGACGTGCTGGTGATGGTGGGCTCGGACCACTTCCACCAGTTCTGGCTGGACAACATGCCGCAGTTCCTGGTCGGCAAGGCCCCGGTCTACGACGCGAACTTCTACAACGAGGAGCGCGAGTTCGGCCTGCCCAAGATGGTTCTCCAGGGCCACGAGGAGCTTTCGTCGCACGTGCTGCGGCAGGGCCTGGACGCCGGCTTCGACCTCGCGTTCTCCAACGAGCTGCGGATCGACCACTCGATCACCTGCCCGATCATCACCCTGCGGCCCGAGGCCGACCTGCCGATCGTGCCGATCTACACCAACATCTTCGCCCCGCCGCTGCCCCAGCCCAAGCGGTTCGTCCAGCTCGGCCGGGCGATCCGGGAGATGATCGAGTCCTGGCCCTCGGACCAGCGGGTCGCGGTGATCGGAACCGGGCACCTGTCGCTGGAGCTGGGCGGACCGCGCCAGTTCGGGCCGCACGGGCCGGATCCGGAGTTCGACCGCAAGGCGGTGGACTGGATCGCCGGCGGGGACATCGAGGAGTGCCTGGCCGAGGTCAGCCTGGACAGCCTGCACCTACCCGGCAACGCCACCCACGGCTTCATGGACTTCATGCTGATGATGGGCGTGGCCGGCCAGGGCCAAAAGGCCGACTACGTGGACACGTACGACCTCTTCCACACCATGGAGGCGTACTTCACCTGGTACCCCGGGGGTGCGGCGTGAGCAAGTACCTGCTGAACAAGTTCCTCTACACGGTCGACCGCGACCCGGACCTGGTGGAGCGTTACCGCGAGGACCCGCGCGG
Source organism: Kineosporia aurantiaca JCM 3230 (assembly GCA_000719025.1). Lineage (GTDB taxonomy): Bacteria > Actinomycetota > Actinomycetes > Actinomycetales > Kineosporiaceae > Kineosporia > Kineosporia aurantiaca. The sequence continues at coordinate 293,267 of JODP01000002.1, read as the reverse complement.
CACGGTCGCGATGTGGGAACGGGACTACGCCAATCGCATCCTGAACTGCATCACCGAGGAATCCTCCACCTGGCTGGCGTTCGACGACATCGAGCGCGAGGCCCTGGGCACGCACGACTACCCGAAGCTGTTCGAGCTCGGCGCCCACCCGTTCCTGACCCTCACCCTGTTCATCGCCATGTTCGAGCGCGACCACCCGCCGATGGGCTACCAGACCGCCTACGCCCAGGCGCTTTCGCACATGACGATGCCCTACCCGGACATCACCACCTGATGAGGGCGGCCCGGATCCTGAAGGCCGGTCAGCCACCGGCTTTCGGCGAAGTGGCGGATGTCGAGGGCATCCGCGTCACCGCCGCCCCGATCACCCCGCTCGACCTGCTGTGCGCCTCGGGTACCTCGTATTTCGGGGTTCCGGCCCTGCCGTACACGCCCGGGGTGCAAGGCGTCGGAATGATGGACGCCGTCCCGGTCTGGTTCGCCACCTCCGCGGGGATGAAACCCGGCGACGGCAGCATGGCCTCGTCCGTGAGCGTGGCGAAGGACGACATCGTCGAGCTGCCGGAGGGCGTGGACGCGGTCACGCTGGCCGCGCTCGGGCTCTCCGCCGTCGCTGCTCTGATGGCGCTCACCTGGCGTGGCGAACTGATCGAGGGCGAGCAGGTGATCGTGCTCGGAGGGGGTGGCGTGGTCGGACAGGCCGCGCTGCAACTGGCCCGCCTGCACGGTGCCCGGCGGGTCGTCGCGGCGGTCCGCTCCCCGGCGGCCCGGGTCCGGGCCGAGTCGGCCGGGGCCGACGCGGTGGTCGAGCTGACGACTCAGGACGTCGGCGAGCTCACCTCCCGGTTCGCGGCCACCCTGGACGGCCCGGCCGACCTGGTGCTGGATCCGCTGTTCGGCGCCCCCGCAGCCGCCGCGGCCCGCGTCCTCAAACCCGGTGGCCGGCTGGTCAACCTCGGCAGCTCCGCCGCCGAGACCTGCCCGATCGACTCCTCCACCCTGCGCAGCCGCTCGCTGCGCCTGCTCGGCTACACCAACACCGAGCTCACGATCGCCCAGCGGGCCGACGCGATCACCCGGATCGCCGGGCTGTGCCTGGAGGGAAAGCTGTCGGTGACGTACGAGCAGGTCCCGCTCGAGCAGGTCGGGGCGGCCTGGGCCCGGCAGGCCGAGGGTGCGGCCGACGGCCGGATCGTGCTCACGCCGTAGGCTGCCTGACCGAGCAGTATCTGTGAGAGGGGGCGTCATGCCACGTGAGGGAACCGGCCCGGACTTCGTCGAGGCGCTGGCGCGCGGCCTCGAGGTGATCACCGCGTTCCGGCCGGGAACACCGGTGATGACGCTGGCCGACATCGCGGCGGCCACCGGCCTGGCCCGTCCCACGGCCCGGCGGCTGCTGCTGACCCTGGAGGAACTCGGCTACGTGCGGGGCGCCGACCGCGGCTACCGCCTGACCCCGCGCGTGCTGGAACTGGGCGTGGCCTACGTGCAGTCGATGGGGTTGTGGGAGGTCGCCCGGCCGCACCTGGAGAAGCTGGTCGAGGGCACCGGCGAGTCCTGCTCGATCGCCCAGCTGGACGGCTCCGACATCATCTACGTGGCCCGCGTCGCCGTCCCCAAGATCGTGTCCCTGGTCGTCCAGATCGGCACCCGTTTCCCCGCCCTGCCGACCTCCCTGGGCAAGGTCCAGCTGGCCGCGCTGCCCCCGGAGGAACTGGAGCGGGTGCTGGCCGAGCCCAGCCGCTCGGGTCTCACCCCGCGCTGGCAACCCGACCGGGCCGAGCGGGACGCCGCCCTCCGGGACGTCCGCGCCCGGGGCTGGGCCCTGACCGACGAGGAACTCACCCTCGGCATCCGCTCGGTCGCCGCCCCGCTGCGGGATGGCTCGGGGCGGGTGATCGCGGGTCTCAACGTGAACTGCCATGCGGCCGAGACCTCGGTGGAGAAGCTGATCGAGCACCACCTGCCGTTGCTGCTGCACGCGGCCGGGGAGATCAGCGCCGACTTCGCCCGCCGGGATGCCCTGCCCCTGGCCACGGTGAACGCGACCGCCTGATCAGCCCGGGGGCGCCTACCACCGGTAACGGGTCCGGGTCGTCATAGTGGGGCGATGACGCGGCGGATCCGGGGAACGGTGCTGATCATCCTGCTGGCGCTCGCGGGCTGTGCCTCGCCGGGTCCGGTGACGACGGCGCCGCCGCCGGCTTCGGCCAGCCAGTCCTTACCGAGCGGCTTCCGCTGGGAGTCGTTCCGGAACCTGCAGGTCGGGGTGCCGGACGACTGGGGTTACGGCACCTCGGACTCGCCGTGGTGCCTGCGTAAGGACAGCGAGAAGCCCTTTGTCGGCCGGCCCGGCGCCGTGGCCCTGGTCGGCTGTTCCGACCCGAACGAGAGCGACGGCATCGACCCGGCCACGGCGATCGAGACCGGCGGGGAATTCGCCTGGTTCTCCTTCGATAAGAAAGAGTCTGCTGCGCAGGGTATTTCCGATCCTGTCCGGGCCGGAGACCGGGCCACGGTCAAGGCTGGGGGCACAACGCTGTCGGTGCAGGCGCCTGCCGCGTTGCGCGAGAAGATTCTCGGCACGGTGCATACGATCAGCACCGACCAGAACGGCTGCCCGGTGAAGGCGCCGTTCACCGGTGATCCGCGGTGGCGGCCTTCCGGCCCCGCGGTCACCAGCGTTACCGGGGTGAAGTCAATTGCTGCGTGCAACTATTCGGGGGCCTGGCTCACGTCGTCCGTGGTGGTGCGGGGTGAGAAAGCAGTTGCCGCCATGGAGGCCATTGCCGATGCGCCGGTCGGCGGCGGTCCGAACTCCCCGGCCGATCAGTGCGTGCCGGACGACCTGGTGGCGATGGAACAGTTCGTGCTGCAGGTCGAGGCGAATGCTCCGGCCGAGATCGGGGTGCGCTACGGAGGTTGCTTTCACCGGGGGATCGACGACGGCACGACGCTGCGAAAACTGACCCGCGCGGCGGTGCAGCCCTTTGTCGGCGGCGCTAATCGGATCACGGAATGGCAAGGAGATCTTGGCCCGATCCTGACGCCCTGAACCGGTCGGGGACGGCTGGGACAACAGTGACATAATCGCCCCTCTTTCCCCGCGGTGCAGAAGAGGGCGAACGGTGTCGGATCAGCAGGTTCTCCAGAAGCTGGAGCAGTACTACGACGCGGTGCCCCGGCTCAGCGCTCGCGCGGAGGACTTCGGGCCGCTGACCTTGTTCGTCCGCGACGACGGCGGCCACCCCTACTACGCCCGTCCCACTCCGGGCCGCCCGGAACCGGTGACGGTCGAACAGGTTGAGGCTGTGCGGGCCCGTCAGCGCGAACTCGGGATCCCCGAGAGCTTCGAATGGGTGGCGGAGACCACGCCCGGACTGAAGGCCGCCGTGGCGGAGTCCGGCTTGCAGATCGAGGAGTGCCCGTTGCTGGTGCTCACGGCTGAGCCGACCCTGGTGCCGGAGACCACCGCCCGCATCCTGGAGGCCGACAGCCCGGCCCTGTCCTCCGCGATAGCCGTTCAGCACCTGGCCTTCGCCACGGCCGGTACTGCTCCGGGAGCAGCCGGTTTCGCCGAACTCGCCGAGGAGATCGCGAAGGTGGCGGCCGCGGACGAGATCGCGCGGGCCCAGGGCCGCCTGCGCTCACAGGCCACGGTCTTCGCCGCCGTGATCGAGCAGGAAGTGGCGGTGTCGGCGGGCCAGCACAACCCGGTCGGCAACGTCACCGAGATCGTCGGGGTCGGCACGCTCCCGGTCGCGCGTCGGCGTGGTTTCGGTGCGGCCGTCACCGCCGCGTTGGCCGAGGAAGCCCGCTCTCGCGGGGTTGAGACGATTTTCCTCTCGGCCGCCGACGAGGATGTTGCGCGAATTTATGGACGCTTGGGGTTCCGTCGGGTGGGAACGGCCATGATCGTAGGCTAAGGGTCAGCGGCCGATCGCTTCCAGGTAGTCGGAAACCGCTGAGATGTCGCCGCGGTCGGAGATGTTCCTGCCCCTTGTGCGACCATGAGCCGCATGAGCGAGGTCACCCTTCGGAGCATGACCCCGGCCGAGTTCGCCGCCTGGCAGCACCAGATCGCCGAAGCCTATGCCGAGGAGCAGGTTTCGGTCGGGAACTGGCCGGCTGAGCAGGCGTACGAGCGGGCTCTGGCCTCGAACGCCGAGAGTCTGCCGCAAGGGCTGCAGACCCCCGGCATGGTGATGCTCATGGGGGTCCGGTCCGGTGGAGAGGTGATCGGCCGGGTCTGGATCGGTCTGACCCACCCCCGGGGCACTCCTGACTGTGCCTTTTTGTACGACATCGAGGTCGACGCCGAACACCGGGGGCAGGGGCTCGGGCGGGCGCTCCTGGAAGCGGCCGAGCGGGCAGTGGCCGAGCGCGGGGTGGGGGCGCTGGAGCTGAACGTGTTCGGCACCAACACCGCCGCCCTCGCGCTGTACGAGTTTGCGGGCTATCGGGTCACCACTCAGCAGATGCGCAAGCGCCTGCCGCAGTAGGGATCACTTGGCCGCGCGGTAGGCCTTGCCCGGCTTGGTGATCGCGCCGCCCGGGCGGTACAGGCCGGTCTCGTCCTGGCCGTTGGTCGAGGTCGGGAACGCGAACCAGGCGTAATGCTCCACGTAGGAGAGCTTCTGGAGCATCGCGGTGGACTTCTTCACGAACGCGGCCTGGTTCGTCGCCGAGGGGAACTTCGCCCCGCCGCCGAAGTTCATCAGTGCGTACTCGGTGATCCAGATCTTCTTCTTCGGGTACTTCGCGTGCACGCCCTTGACGTAGGTCTGCAGCTGCTTGACCGCGTTCGCCGTCTTGAAGTCCGCGCCATACCAGTGCAGCGGGATGAAGTCGACCCGGTAGCCGCGCTTCTTGGCGCCCTTCATGAACTTGTCCAGCCACTGACCGTCCTGGTCGGCTCCCCAGGCCACGGCCGGGGCGCCCAGGCGCATCTTGGTCTTCTCCAGCTGCGGCCAGAGGTCCAGGGCCTGCTTCGGGGTCATGTTCGACTGCTGCGCCAGGTCCGGCTCGTTGAAGCCCAGCAGGGTGTTGCCGTTCTTCTTGGCCGCGGCCAGGTTGGCCTTGGTGACCGCGTCGGCGCCCCAGATCATCGGCACGAAGTCCACGCCCTTGGGCGCCTTCACGCCGTTCGGGGTCGGCGCCCAGTCGTAGAACCAGGAAACCCCCGAGTCCTTGAGCGACTTGGTGATGCCCGCCTGCTTCCACAGGGCGGCACCCTTCTTCACCTTGCCGATGGTGTCCTTCTTGGGGGTAATTGCGGACGCACTCACGGACGTCGGAGCGACGGTCGCCTTGGCCGTGGGGGTGGAGTCGCCGGAAGAGCGGTTCACCGCGGTGGCCGCGGTGGCGGATCCGGTTACGACGACGGCCGCGGTGGCCACCAGAGCAGCGGTGCGTTTGGTCAGGGACGGCATGGCGGCAGAGTTTAGGGACGCTTTGGGCCCGGGACTAGGACGAAGGTCCCGGTAGCAGGGCGTCGAGTTCGGCTCGGGTGGCGGCGCCCTCCATCGGCCCCAGTCGGGTGACGGCGTGGGCACCGGCGGCGTTGGCGTAGCGAAGGGCGGTTTCGGGAGAGGAGCCGCTGAGCCAGAAGCTGACGAAGGCCCCCGCGAAGCAGTCGCCCGCCCCGGTCGGATCGATCTCGTCCACCCGGATCGGGGCGGTGTCCAGGCGGCCGGAACCGCTGAAGTGGCTGGCTCCCTGGGCGCCGCGCTTGATCACGATCTGCTGGAGGCCGCGGCCCAGCAGCTCCTGGACCGCCGCAGCTTCGTCGTCCGTCTCGGTGAAGAGGAAGATCTCCTCACCCGAGGGGAGGAAAAGGTCACTCTGGGCGAGCACATCGTCCAGGGCCTCGCGCAGACCGGGCGTTCCGAGGATCTCCGGACGCAGATTGGGGTCGAAGCTGAGCGTGCCGCCCCGGGACTTGATCCGCTTGACGGCCTCCTGCGTGACGGTGGCCAGACCGGGCGCGGACAACGCGGTACCCATGACGTGCAGATGGTCGCAGCGGTCGAGGAGCGCTTCGGCGCTCGGCGTGAGGGTCAGCCGGCCGGTGGCGCTGTGCACGATGTTGTAGACGAACGCCCGCGAGCCGTCGGCGCGATAGCGGACGAACGCCGAGCCGGTGGCCTCGCCCGAAGCGACCTCGATCCCGGAGACGTCCACGCCGTCCTGCCTCAGCCGGTCCAGGTTGACCCGGCCGAAGTCGTCGTCGCCGACCCGGGAGACGATAGCCGCCGGAGTGCCCAGGCGACCCACCTGGTCGATGAAGATCGCCGGGGCGCCGGAGGGGAACGGGCCGATCAGCGGCTGGGCCTCGCGGAAGCCGTCGCCCCGGGTGGTCGCCACGATCTCGACCAGGATCTCACCGACGGTAAGGACCTTCTTCACCACGCCCCGCCTCCAAGGCCCGGGTTCGGCGGGCGACCTCGTCGGCCACCCAGATGTGCATCAGATCGGCCGCGCGCCGCCAGGACGCACCGACCTCGGCTGCGATTCTCGCGGCATCCGCAGGAGGCAGGAGCCAGGTTGCTCCGGCCCCCGCCGGGCTCCGCCGAGCACCGGCCAAACGCGCCTCCGCCCAGGTGGTCAGTTCCGCAACGCTGATCAGCGGCAGTTCGATGGTCTGCACGCGGAGCCCGGCCCGGGTGGCCTCGGCGGCCAGATCGACGTGGGTGCCGGCCACCACGGTCGCCCGGATCCGCGCCGCCCGCCGCCAGCCGGCCCAACGCAGCCCGGCCGGGGAGCGATCGAGTTCGTCCCAGTACACCAGTGGGGCCACCGGCAACGGACGCCAGCGGCCGGGGCCCGGGGGAACGTACCGATGGGGGCCCGGGGAGCGGCTCCGGAAGCGGTTCAGCGTGGTGGATTTGCCGGCACCCTTGACCCCGATGAACTGGATCAGCAGACCCTGGCCCGGGGCGGGGGGTTCAGCGGGCGTGCGGTCCGCCCACCCGGGCTCGGTCCAGGGCTGGGCCGGCTCCGCCACGAACGGGTTGCCGAGCAGGCCGCACTGCTCGTAGGGATCCGTGGTCATCCAGGTGCCGGTGGGTACCAACCCCAGGGCACCACGCTGATCGTGACTTCCGAGGGGTTCTTGCCCGCGCGCGGCGGCACCCCCTTGGGCGGGACGGCGAGCGCCACATACCACATCACCCGCAGCAGCGAGCCGTGATAGGTGACCGGGCCCTCGGCCGGGATCAACAGGCTGAAGTTCGCCTCGCCGACGGTGGCCTGACCGAGCCGCGCCTCGGCCAGGAGCCGGCTGTCCAGGTCGCCGCGGCCCTCGGTGCGCAGGTACAGGATCGCCACCACGTCGCGGCCGCGGTCGTTGCCCGACCAGGTGGCCGTGCCGGTGATCGGTGCCCCGCAGGCGACGACGGGGTTGTGCAGGATGATCCCGGTCCTCAGCTGGCTCATGACCGGACTCCGGGGGCCCGCAGGGCCGGGCGGACCAGCACGGTGAAACTGCTGCGGTCCTCCGGCAGGCCGGGCGCGTTCACCAGGACCTCCACCACGGTCTGCACCTTGTTGTGGTTCAGCACGATCGTCGGCGGCCAGTCCACCGGGACCACCACCTGGACCCGCCCGGCCACCGCCTGGGGGTGATCGTCCAACGTCACCGGGAGCGGGATCCGGCGCGCTTCGTGGTGAACGGTCTCGGTGTCGGTGCCGCGGCGATAAGTGACCGTCTCCCGGCAGATCAGGCTGGCCGTCATCTCCCGGCGGCCCTCCCGACCTCGGCGCGATCCACCCCCGCGCTCGAATCGGGTAGTCACCGTGTCACCCAGCAGGATGTCGCTACTGGGAACCAGCAGCGTCGGCGTGCCCAGCAGGAAGCGCAGCCAGAGCTGACGGAGCCCGCGGCCGACCACGAACAGGCCGGCCGCCACGAAGAGCAGCCCGAACGCGCCGGGGAACAACGCAAACCCGTCGTCGGACACGCTCGTTCCGGCCACGACGAACACCCCACCGAAGCCGGCAAAGAATGTGCCGAACACGATCTGCACCACGGCCCGGCTGCTCCGGCTCCGGTCGACCAGCCGGTTCTGTTCTGCGTCCACTGCTCACCCCACCCGCACCAGATTCACCGGCGCCAGCGTCGCCGGTTCGGCAGAATACTGGTTGGCCGCCGGATCCCAAATGGTCATCAAACGTCCGCTCACCCGATCGGGTAGCCGAGCGGCAGCCCAGAGCAATACCGGGCAGGCTGGAAGCAATGGCGGGCCATGTGCGTTGCGCCTGCGGTGACAGCCCGCGACGATGCGGCGCACCCCTAGATCCGAACCGCTCCGCCCTGATCTCTGCTCTGATCCGCACACAGCTCCCATTGAGGTAGGAATGTCCGGTCCCTCGACGCTCGAAACCAATCGTGCGCACCAGCACGAACGCCGCTGGCTGATTCTCGCCGTCGTGGCTCTCGCCCAGCTGATGGTCGTGCTCGACGCGACGATCGTGAACATCGCGCTGCCCTCGGCCCAGGCCGACCTGAAGTTCGCCAACGACGACCGGCAGTGGATCGTCACCGCCTACGCGCTCGCGTTCGGCAGCCTGCTGCTGCTCGGCGGCAAGATCGGCGACATCTTCGGCCGCAAGTGGGCCTTCATCGGCGGCCTGGTGGGCTTCGCCGTGGCCTCGGCGATCGGTGGCGCCGCCGACTCCTTCGGCGTGCTCGTCGTGTCCCGCGCCCTGCAGGGCGTTTTCGGCGCGCTGCTGGCTCCCGCGGCGCTCTCGACCCTGGCCACGGCCTTCACCACCCCGCAGGAACGCGGCCGGGCCTTCGGCATCTTCGGCGCGGTCGCCGGTGGCGGTGGCGCGGTCGGCCTGCTGCTGGGCGGGGCGCTGACCGAGTGGGCCAGCTGGCGCTGGTGCTTCTTCGTGAACCTGTTCTTCGCCGCCATCGCCACCGTCGGGGCCCTGGTCCTGATGCGTAACGAGGCCAACCCGGACCGGCCGAAGATCGACGTGCTCGGATCCGTCACCGCCGCGGCCGGCCTGTTCCTGCTGGTGTTCGGTCTGTCCCGGACCGAGACCGACAGCTGGAGCGACCGCACCGCGCTGATCAGCATCGCGGTCGGCATCGTGCTGCTGGTCGTGTTCGTGCTGATCCAGCGCCGGGTCGCGGCCCCGCTGCTGCCGCTGCGGATCGTGCTCGACCGCAACCGCGGCGGCGCCTTCCTGGCGATGGGCGTGACCGCCGTCGCGATGTTCGGCGTGTTCCTCTTCCTGACCTACTTCCTGCAGATCACCAAGGGTTTCAGCCCGATGCAGAGCGGTCTGGCCTTCGTGCCGATGATCCTGTTCGTGCTGACCGGCTCGATCCTGTCGAACGTCAAGCTGCTGCCGATCCTCGGCGCCCGCCGGCTGATCACCACCGGGATGCTGCTGGGCGCGGTCGGGCTGTTCTTCCTCGGCCAGCTGACCGCGGAGGACAGCTACGTCGCCCACGTGCTGCCGATCCTGCCGGTGATGGGCTTCGGCTTCGGCCTGATCTTCGCCACCTCGTTCAACACCGCCACGGCCGGCGTCGCCCGGACCGACGCGGGCGTGGCCTCGGCCACGGTGAACACCATGCAGCAGGTCGGTGGCTCGATCGGCACGGCGCTGCTGAGCACCATCGCCGCGCACGCGACCACGTCCTACATCACGGCACACCCCACCGCCCAGGGCGCGATCGACGGCGCGGTGCACGGTTACACGGTGGCGTTCCGCACGGCCGGGTCGATCTTCGTGGTCGGCGCCGTGGTGATCTTCCTGCTGATCCGCCCGCACGTGCGGGCGACCCCGGAGGCCACCGCGACCACCGAGCCGGCCGCTCCGACCCCCGGGGTCGAGGCCACCGCGTAACTATTCGCCGGCCGGCACCAGGGCTCCGGTGATCCAGCCGATGTACCGGGCCCAGGGAATCGGCGACAATCCGCTGAGCGTCGGTGTCGACCACCGAGTTCTCGAACCCGGCGTAGAGCCGGTCGAAGGAGTACGGCGCGACGGTGTCCGCGATCCGCTGGATCGCGGACACCGGCAGCGGGATGGAGTTGACGTAGCTGCGCATCGCCGTCACCGAGACCCGATCTCCACCCACCAGCACGGTGTCACCGGTCAGCAGGACACCCCGCCCCTGGGCACCATTCGCCCAGTGGGCCACCGAGCTGCCGGCGAAGTGACCGCCGCACTCCAGCAGCGTCACCCCGGGCAGAACCTCGACAGTGCCTGCCCAGAACTCGATCACCGGGTCGGGGCGCTGCACCCAGCTCCGGTCGGCCTCGGCCCACAACACCGGCACGTTGCCGAGCGCGTGGCTGTAGGACACGCAGGCTCCCACCAGATGCGGATGGCTCGCGGTGATCACCGCGGCCCCGCCCAGTGCGCGGATCTCCTCGACCGCCTGTGGGTCGAAAAAGCCTGGCGTCTCCCACAAAATGTTGCCGGCGGGCGTCCTCAGTAACAAGCCGCGTTGCCCGATTGCGAAGCGCGGACTGCAGCGAACGGCGAACAGGTCCGGCTCGAGTTCCTCAAGGCTCACCCGGTGGCCGTCGGCGGCCAAAGCCGCCTGACTCGTCCAGGACTGGCCGCCGGCCGGAACGTACTGACGTTCGTCCTCGCAGATGGGACAGGACGCCGATGGGTGCGGGGAGTCGGGGTACTCGAGGCCGCAGGTGGCGCAGGTCCAGATCGTCATGAATCCACGCTGGCACCTCGACCGGGCTTCAGGTCAAGCAACCGCTCGCCATTTTTAAGGTCCGCATAGCGATCGCACAACGGTAATCGATGCAAAAGGCGGGAGGATGACGCGTCCTTATGTCCGATTGCAACGATGGAGTTCCCTGTGCTCCTGTCCCTGACCCGTCCGCGCCGGTGGCCCTTGGCCGTCGCGCTCGCCGCCCTGGTCGGCGTCGCCCTGTCGTTCTTCGTCCTCTCCAACGGCGCCTCCTCCGCCAGCGCGGCGGGCGGCACCTTCCGTAACCCGGTGGGGACCGGCCCCGACCCCTTCATGACCTACTACAACGGGTCCTACTACCTGACCATGACCGAGGGCAGCTCGATCAAGGTGCACAAGGCGGCCAGCATCGACGGCCTGCTCACCTCGCCGGCCACCACGGTCTGGACCGACACCGACGCGTCGAGGAACAAGGACATCTGGGCGCCGGAGTTCTACCGGATCAACAGCAAGTGGTACATGTACTACACGGCCGACGACGGCACCGACGCCAACCACCGGATCTACGTGCTGGAGTCGGACACCGACAACCCGGCCGGGACGTACCACTTCAAGGCGAAACTGGTTCCCCCGAACCACGACTCGTACTCGATCGACCCGACCGTGCTGCAGGTCGACGGCAAGCTGTACCTGTTGTACGCGGGGATCAACCAGTGGCAGCACAACGGCACCAACATCGTCGCCCTGGCCAACCCGTACACCGTCTCCGGTAACTCGGTGCCGATCAACACGGCCGGCGACTGCGCGGACATCCGCGAGGCTCCCGAGACCGTCCACGGCAACGGCAAGACCTGGATGACGTACTCGGTCTGTGACACCGGCACGCCGGACTACAAGCTCTACGAGATGAGCCTGGCCGACGGGGCCGACCCGATGGTGGCGGCGAACTGGGTGCAGCACAGCGGGGCGGTGTTCTCCCGCAACGACGCGGCCGGGGTCTTCGGCCCGGGGCACAACGCGTTCTTCAAGAGCCCGGACGGCACCGAGGACTGGATCGTCTACGGCGCCAAGGACACCAGTGCGGTGACGTACACCAACCGCACCAGCCGGGCCCAGAAGATCACCTGGAACAGCGACGGCAGCCCGAACCTGGGCACCCCGCTGGCGATCGGCGCCACCGAGAACCTGCCCTCGGGCGACCCGGGCCCGGCCACCGGCTGGATCAACGACACGAACACCAGCAGCGGCGTCGGCTCGGTCGCCTACACCGGCACCTGGAACGCCGGAACCGCCTGTGGGGTGCAGTGTTTCTGGGGCGACGACCACTCCAGCAACCAGACCGGGGCCACCGCGACGTTCACCTTCACCGGCACCCAGCTGGCCCTGCTCTCGGTGATGGACACCGGCAACGGCAAGGCCGCGATCAGCGTGGACGGCGGGGCGGAGAAGACGGTCGACTACTACCCGAGCTCCGGGCTGCGCTCCGGCGAGGACCTGATGTTCACCACGGCCAAGCTGGCCAAGGGCACGCACACGGTGAAGGTCCGGGTGACCGGCACCAAGAACGCCGCCTCCAGCGGGACCTACATCAGCATCGACCGGGCCGAGGTCTGGAGCTGATCCTGCGTGAGGGACGCCCCCGGGTACCCGCCCGGGGGCGTCCCTCGCCGCCATGAGATCGTCGGGAATCGATGGAAGACGTTGAATCCCCGCTCTCCGACGGAGCCCTGCTCCGGGCGATAGCCCCGTCGATGTTCCTGCCCGCCCTGGTCTACGAGATCGGCCAGGGCGCGATCATGCCGGTGATCGCGCTGACCGCCCTGGCCGACGGAGCCGCCCCCAGCACCGCCGCCTTCGTGCTGTCCCTGCTGGGGATCGGGCAGATCCTGGGGGACATCCCGGCCTCGGCGGTGGCCGCCCGGATCGGCGAGCGCCGCGCGATGATGGTGGCCGCCTCGGTCGCCGTCCCCGCCCTGCTGGTCTGCTTCACCGTTCACTCGGTGATCATGCTGGGCGTCGCCCTGGTGGTGCTAGGAACCAGCAATGCCACGTTCTACCTGGCCCGGCAGTCGTCCATCAGCGAGAAGGTGCCGGTGCGCCTGCGGGCCCGCGCCCTGTCCACCCTGGCCGGCTCGCACCGCATCGGCCTGTTCATCGGCCCGTTCGCGGGTGCCCTGGCGATCTCGCTCGGCGGCATCCGCAGCGCCTACCTGGTCGCCGTTCTCTCCGCTGCGGCCGCCGTCCTGCTGCTGTTCGTCGTGCCCGAGGTGCGCCTGGGTGATGCCCCGCCGCCCCGGGCCCACTCCACCGTGGCCCCGCGCACGATGCTGCTCCAGCACCGGCGGCTGTTCTTCACGCTGGGTCTGGCCGTGCTCGCGGTCGGCGCGACCCGCGCGGCCCGGCAGACCGTGCTGCCGCTGTGGGCCGAGCACATCGGCCTCAGTGCCGAGCGCACCAGCGTGGTTTTCGGCATCGCCTACGCCATCGAGATGGTGATGTTCTATCCCTCGGGCAAGGTGATGGACCACTTCGGCCGGCTCTCGGTGGCCCTGCCGGCCATGCTCATCCTGGGCGGCTCGATGCTGGTGCTGCCGCTGACCCACGGCGAGATCCCGCTCGCGCTGGTGGCCGTGGTGATGGGGTTCGGTAACGGCATCGGCTCCGGGATCATGATGACCCTGGGGGCGGACGCCGCGCCGGACCTCAACCGGATCACCTTCCTGTCGATCTGGCGGCTGTTCAGCGACGCCGGGAACGCGGCCGGGCCGGTGCTGGTCTCGATCGTCGCCGGCCTGACCACGCTCGCGCTCGGCATCGTCTCGGCCGGTGCCGTCGGGTTGCTGGCGGCCGGGGCCCTGGCGCTCTGGGCCCCGCGCTACTCCCCGTACGCCACCCGGGCCGCGATGGCCGAGCTCCGGCGAAAGTCCTAGGCCCCGGGTTCGAGGCGGGCGATCAGCTGCTCGCTCCAGTCCCGGATCGCCGCCGCCTGTTCCGGGGCGAGGGAGGCGAAGAAGAGCCGGCGAAGGTTGCTGCCGTGGGTGAGCACGGCCCCTTCGACGGCGCGGTAGCCGTCGTCGGTCAGCCGGACCCCGGTCCGGCGGGCCCCGCCCTCGGTGCGCTGCACCAGCCCCCGGCCCTCCATCCGGGTCAGCAGGTGCGAGACCCGGCTCTTCTCCCAGGCCAGGGCGTCGGCCAGCTCGCCTACCCGCAGCTGCCGGCCGGGCGCCCCGCGCAACGTGAGCAGCACGCTGAACTCGGCCTTGGAGATGCCGTGGTCGCGCTGCAGCTCCCGGTCCAGCTCCGCGGTGAGCAGTCGCTGGGCGTGCTGCCAGCGGTGCCAGAGCTCCCACTGATCGGGTTCCAGGCCGGGCTTCTCGGTCATGCCGGTCATCCTACCCGGCGTAGTTGACGCGTCACCGCGAAACCAGCGGGACGCGTGGTGGTCGGTGGGCCGTCGCCCCGGCATGGGGGAGACTGACCGGGTGTATGTACGCATCCTGGGTCCGCTGGTGCTCGAGGCGGACGGCCGGGTCGTCGAGGTGGGTGGGGCGCGGCTGCGGGCTCTGCTGATCCGGCTGGCCGCGGACGCCGGGTCCTGGGTGTCGGTGAGCCGGCTGGTCGAGGCGTTGTGGCTGGGCGAGCCGCCGGCCGACGAGGTGAACGCCTTGCAGTCGCTGGTCTCCCGGCTGCGGCGGGTGCTGCCGGCCGCGGACCTGGTCGAGTCCGGCCCGGCCGGGTACCGCCTGGCGGTCACCGAGGACGAGGTGGACGGGCTGGCGTTCGAGAAGCTGATCGGGCAGGGGCGGCGGGCGTCGTCCCCGGCCGAGGGGATGCAGGCGTATGCGGAGGCGCTGGCCCTGTGGCGGGGTGCGCCGCTGACCGAGGTGGCGGACGCGGCCTACGCCCAGGCCTGGACCGAGCGGCTGCAGCGGCTGCGGCTGGGGGCGATCGAGGACCGGGCGGCCGCGGCCCTCTCGCTCGGCCGGTTCGCCGACCTGGTCGCCGACCTGGAGGACGTGATCGCCCGGAACCCGTTGCGGGAGAGGGCACACGAGCTGCTGATGCGGGCCCTGGCCGCGGAGGGCCGGCAGGGCGAGGCGCTGGCGGTCTACGAGCGGCTGCGCCGGGCGATGGCCGACGAGCTGGGCCTGGACCCGCCGGCCGGGCTGCAGGAACTGCAGGGCCAGATCCTGCGCGACGATCCGGCGCTGCGGGTGCGGGCCGAGGTCCCCGAACCCGAGATCCGGACGGCTCGCAAGACGAATCTGCGCTTGGCGCTGACCAGTTTCGTGGGTCGCGAGGCCGAGCTCGCGGGGATCACCGAGCAGGTGGGACGGGCCCGATTGGTGACGCTGGTGGGCGCCGGTGGGGCGGGTAAGAGCCGGCTGGTCAGCGAGGTGGCCGGGCGGATGGACGCGCCGGGCGGGGTCTGGATGGCCGAGCTGGCCCCGGTCACCGATCCGGACGACGTGATCTCCACCGTGCTGGGCAGTATCGGCACCATCGACCGCTCGCAGCTGGATCCGGCGACGGTGCAGAAGGCCGGGAAGGGCGATGCCCGCAGCCGGTTGCTGGATGCGCTGGCCGCCTATCCGACGGTGCTGATCCTGGACAACTGCGAGCACCTGATCGAGGCCGCCGCCGAACTGGCCGGGTTCCTGCTCTCGCGCTGCCCGAAGCTGACCGTGCTGGCCACCAGCCGGGAGCCGCTGGGCATCGTGGGGGAGTCGATCTGGCCGGTCCGCCCGCTCTCGGTGCAGCCGGGGGAGAACGAGCTGGACTCCCCGGCGGTGCGGCTGTTCGCCGACCGGGCCGCGCTGGTGCGGCCGGGTTTCACCGTGGACGCGCAGAACGGGCCGATGGTGGCCGAGATCTGCCGCCGGCTGGACGGCCTGCCGCTGGCGATCGAGCTGGCCGCCGCCCGGCTGCGCACGCTCGGCCTGGACGGCCTGAACTCCCGCCTGGACAACCGGTTCCGGCTGCTGACCGGGGGCAACCGCACGGCCATGCCGCGCCACCAGACGCTCAGCGCGGTGGTCGCCTGGAGCTGGGAGCTGCTGTCCGGGCCGGAGCGGGACCTGATCGAGCGGGTCGCGGTGTTCGCGGGCGGGGTCACCGCCGAGACCGCCTCGGCCGTGTGCTCCACCGACGCCCCGGGCGGGTTCGACCTCGACCCGGTGGCCGATCTGCTGATCTCCCTGGCCGACAAGTCCCTGCTGGTGGTCATGCCCTCGGGCCGGGTCGGTGACCCGGAACCGCGCTACCGGATGCTGGAGACGATCCGCGAGTACGCCCTCGAGCGGCTGGCCCAGCGGGGCCTGATCACGGTGATGCGCCGCGCCCACGCCCGGCACTTCCTCGGGCTGGCCGAGGCCGCCGACCCGCACCTGCGCGGCCCCGAGCAGCTGATCTGGCTGGAACGGCTCACCTCCGAGCGGGACAACCTGCTCGCCACCCTGCGCTTCGCGATCGAGGTGGAGGACGCCGACCTGGCGGTGCGGATGGCCAGCGCCCTGGGCTGGTTCTGGTCGATCTCGGGCCGGCACGAGGAGGCGGCCGGCTGGGCCGAGCAGGCGCTGCGGGTGCCCGGGCCCAGCGATCCGGAGGCCTACCTGGTCAGCCTGATCCTGAAGACGATCGCGGTGGCGATGAACGGCCGGGTGATGCCGGCCGAGCACGACCTGGACCGGATCGAGGACCTGCTGACCCAGGTCGACGTGCTGCACGGGCACCCCCTGCTGACCTTCGCCGAGCCCGGTCTGGCGATGCTGCGCGACGACGCCGAACGCGGTCTGGCCGCGGTCGAGCGCAACCTGGAGCACGCCGACCCGTGGGCCCGGGCGGTGCTGATCCTGATGACCGCGGTGATGGCCGAGAACGAGGGCGACTACGAGCTCAGCAAGGGCCGGATCCCGCAGGCGCTGGCCATGTTCACCGAGATCGGCGACCGCTGGGGGATCGGCACCACCAGCGGGGCGATGGCCGAGATCCTGCGCAACGAGGGCCGGTTCGAGGAGGCGATCGCGATGCTGACCGCCGCCCGCAGCGCCATGCTGGAACTGCACGCGGAGGACGACGAGGCCTACGCCCTGGTCTGGATCGCCCGGCTGAAGATCGACACCGGGGATCTGGCCGGGGCCCGGCGGGACGTGGCCACCGCGCAGCGGATCGCCGTCGAGACCGGGTCCTGGATGTCGCAGGCCTTCGCGATCGCGGCCGAGGCCGAGATCGAGTGGGTCCAGGGCGATCACCCGCAAGCCCGGCGGCTGATGGAGAAGGCGGTGCTCGGCAGCGACGAGGCGCACCGGGCGATCGCGATTCCGCAGCTGCGGGCCACCCTGCTGAGCGATCTGTCGGTCTTCGAGACCCAGGACGGGGACCTCGAGCTGGCCCTGGCCCACCTGAAGGAGTCCACCGAGCTGGGCCTGCGCAGCAGCGACATGCCGGTCAACGCCCGGGTCGCGATCGGGGTGGCCCGCTACGTGCTGGCGACCGGAGAAGCCGGTCGGGCCGCCGAACTGCTGGGGGTCTCGTCCCTGCTGCGGGGGCATGAGGGGATGCGCGACGCGACCGTCCGCCACGTCGTCGGTCTGGTCCGGGACGCCGTGGAACCCGCCGAGTTCGAGCGCCTTTCCGCCCGCGGCAAGGCGCTGCCCCGCCAAGAGGCCCTGGATCTGATCCGGACCTCGCTGGAAGGTGACCCGGCCCCCGACGGGGGCCCACCGGCGTCCTAAATCGGGGAGGTTCGGGGGATGAACAGCGGCGCGACGAGATCCAGGCAGCTGGAACCGTTCACGTCCGACCAGTAGCCGGAATGCGTTCGGCCGGTGACGAAGATCTGGTACGGCTTGATGCTTTCGTCGGTGTAGCGCAGGGATTCGGGTCGTACCCCGTCCACGTCGAAGCCCACGCCGGACTGGTCGTCCTTGCCGTTGATCAGGTTGGAGCTGAAGATGTCGGCCGCGTTGAACACGTTCTTCCACACCACTTCCCGGCGCTTGGCCCGGTCGGTGAGGAAACCCGGTGAGTAGAGCCGGACCAGATCGACCGGGCAGCCGACGGTGATCAGCGTGGCGACCCGGTCCATCGGCTGGGGCGGCACGTGCGCGGAACGCCGGGGGAACACCGCCTCGAAGAACACCAGGCTGCCGAAGCTGTAACCGAACAGGTGCACCGGCCCGGTCCAGCCGTTGTCGGTCAGCTGCGCGAGGGCGTAGTCCAGCTTGCGGGTGATGTCGCTGGCCATCCGGTTCTCGTCGCGCACGAAGCTGATCATCCGGTCGGTGCTGGCGGCCAGGGCCAGGATCCGGCGGCGCAGCATGGTCCAGGTGAAGGTGGTGCCCAGCGCGGTCACCCCGAACGTCCAGTTCGCCTGCAGGTCGAGCGCCGAACCCGCCCAGGGCACGTCGACCCCGACCGCCACCAGCAGGCAGTAGAGGCTGACCAGGGCGGCCAGGATCAGCGCGCCGGCCGCGGCCAGTCCCAGGGCCAGCTGGGCCCGGGTCCGGCGGTCCTTGGCGTCGGTCCGGAACGTGCGCAGCAGGGTCACCGTGCCCCAGATCGCCAGCGCGGCCGACCGGACCGCGCCCGCGGTCACCGAGGGCGCGGCCTGGCTGGCCGAAGGGTTGAGCTCGGTGCGGTAGTCGAACTCGAAGACCTGCAGGACCGGGTTCTGGGCCTGGTCCACCACGGTCTTGCTCAGGGTGAGCCCGTGCGGGGCGGCCACGCCCTGGGGCGTCTGGGTGCCGTAGGTCTGCCCGCCGACCTGAAGATCCATGCTGCGGGCCAGGATCTCGGCAATGTTGTCGGCCGTGTTCGTGGGGGAGCGGCCGAGCCCGGGGGCATAGATGACGACCGGAACTGCCGTTGTCTGCGAGGCCGCCGGCTCACTCGTCACGGCTGTACATTACCGACATTTGCCCGTCAAGGTGGGCTATCCGGCCAGGTCTGCGATCAGTCCCGCCCGGTCCCAGCCGTCCTGGGCGAGGAAGTGGCCGGCTCGGGTGAACCGGTGCACGGTCGCGTCGATGTCGGCCGCGGCCTGCTCGGTCAGCTCCGGGGCGACGGCGTAGTCGTCCTCGGCGAGCAGGACCTGCCGGTCGGCGACCAGGGTGCGGATCCGCCCGGCGTCGACGGCCTCGACGAAAGCCTTCGTGGTGGGCAGGCGCGGCAGCGGAACCGCGAATCCGGCCACCCCGATGAACCGGCCGATCCGGCTCAGGTCGGTGCGGGCGGAGAGGTAGGCCAGGGCGGCCACCGCGCCCAGGCTGTGCCCGAACACCACGCTGTTCTCGCCGAGACCGTCGCCGACCTCGTCGACACTGGCCAGCCAGTCGGCCAGTTCGGGTTCACCGGAGGGCGGGGCAGATGTACGGACGTCGGTGAATCCCTGGGCGGCAAGACGTTTGCGAAGATCGGGGTACCAGTGATCGTCCACCCCCGAATGCAGTGCGGGGACGATGAGGGCGTGGGTCGGCTGGGTCATGACCACACTGTGCGAGAGGTCGCGACGGCGAAGAAGACCCGCTCGTGGGTATCCCGGGCGGGGATACCCACGAGCGGATCAGATCAGAATGCGCCGAGGTTGGCGGTGGCGGCCGTGGCCGCGTCGCTGGCGATGCCGATCAGCGGGCTGCCGGTGGCCAGGTGCAGGCTGGTCAGCACCGGGAGGGTGCCGTTGGCCTGGCGAGGGGCGTCCCAGCCGGTGATCGACAGGCTCTTGAAGTCGCTCGCCGCCGGGGCCTTGCTCAGGTTCCAGGAGTTGTTCTTCTGCGTGGTCCCGGTCATGTTGCTGGTCAGCGTGCCGCCGTAGGCGATGTTGTCGTGCAGGTTGCCCAGGCCGGTGGCCGCCCCGCTGGAGGTGATGCCCAGCATGTTGTAGTCGGGGTGGTTGGCGTAGCTGGTGTTGTGGTTGAAGTTGGTCGCGACCGTGTGGTGGTTGGCGTAGAAGCCGGCCGCCCGGTTGTCGAAGGCCACCGAGTAGCGCACCGTGTGCTGCACCCCGTTGGTCACGTAGACGCCGCCGTAACCGCCTGCCTTGAAACCGTTCCCGTTGCCGATCGGGGTCGAGGTGCCCGGGAGGTAGCCGTTGTGCCAGGCCCAGGAGTTCTCGATGGTCACCGGGGAGAAGGCGTTGATCAGGTCGAAACCGTCGTCGGAGTTGTTCCAGGCGCGGTCACCCCGGAAGACGTTGCCCGGGCTGTTGGCCGCGATGTGCGCGCCGAAGCCGTCGGCGCTCTCCCCGGCCCCGTTCGAGGTGAGCGGGTCGTAGTTGTCGTGGGAGTCGGTGTTCACCACCAGGTTTCCGCCGCCCTTCTGGATGAAGAGGCCCGGTCCCATGTTGTTGTGCAGGTTCAGCTGGTCGAACGTGTTGTTGCTGCCGGTGACGTAGACGCCCCACGACTCGTGGTTCAGGTTGTTGTTCTGCGGGACGCCGGTGACTTCCAGGCCCTTGAGGGTGATGTAGCTACCGGTGACGTCGAAACCCTTGATCCGGCAGTTGTCCTTCACCCCGGAGAAGCTGAAGACCGGGACCTCGCCGGAGTAGGCCGCATAGGTGATCGGCGCGGCCGCGGTGCCGCTCTTGTTCAGGGTGATCGCGTCGACCAGGGCGGTCTGGCTCGAGCAGGCCTTGTTCGCCGCGGTATACGTGTACGTGCCCTTACGGAAGTACACCGTGTCGCCGGCCGCGGCCACGGACTGGGCGTGCGCAATGGTCTTCCACGGCGCCGCCAGCGAACCGGCCGCGGTGTCGCTGCCGGTGGGGGACACGTAGTAGACGGCGCCGGTGGCGGCGGCCTTGACCGTGGTGCTCGACGGGTTCACCGCGAAGGCGGCGGCGCCACCCCCGAGCAGGACGGCGGTCAGGGCCACGATGGGAATCAGGCGCTTACGCTGCGTTTTCATCGACGGGACGGGCCTTTCTGCTGATCAGACGCAGAGTCAGGAAAACCGAAGGTCGGCCCGGTTCACGATTCCAGCGAGGAGTTGGACGATCGCTGCCGACCCTAGGGTCGGGCAAACGGCGTCGTCAAACTCCGGTCGTTAGGAAAACGACAGCGGGACATCAAGTTTGTGCTCCCGGCGTTGGCTGGAGGACGTGCTCTTCCCCACCCCAACGCACCATCGCCGGAGCGCAGGACGACCCGCTCGCACTGCACCTGCGGGTCGTCCCACGCAACGACATCGACCTCGTCCTGCCCCCGCGCCCCCGGCCGCGGTCACCCATCCCGATCGCCTGATCACCCAGGGATCAAGTCCGATCGGCGGGGCCCGGTCAAACCCCGAAGGTCCCAGGCCGGTCCGGGGGTGCTGCCGTGGCTGCCTGACTCTGCGTATCCTGTCCGGGCCGCGCTGTTCTGCGGGGCCGAACCCAGGAGGAGCGCTGATGGCGGCGACACTGCACGACGTGGCCCGCCGCGCCGGGGTGTCGTTCAAGACGGTCTCCAACGTCATCAACGACTACCCGCACGTGCGCGATGCCACCCGCAAGAAGGTCATTGACGCGATCCGGGAACTGGACTACCGGCCCAACATCGCCGCCCGCCAGTTGCGGTCGGGTCGCAGCGGGGTGATCGGGGTGGCCGTGCCCGAACTCGGCCTGCCCTACTTCGCCGAGCTGACCGCCGAGGTGATCGAGGCGGCCGAGCGGCGCGACCTGATCGTGGTGATCGAGCAGACCAACCGCTCCCGGCAGCGCGAGATCGAGGTGCTGACCAGCACCCGGCGGCAGATGACGGACGGGCTGATCTTCAGCCCGCTGGAACTGGGCACCGAGGACGCGGAACTGCTGCAGACCGACAGCCCGGTGGTGCTGCTCGGCGAGCGCATCTTCACCGACGCGGTCGACCACGTCACCATGCAGAACGTCGAGGCCGCGCGGGCCGCCACGGAGTACCTGATCGGCCTGGGCCGGACCCGGATCGCGGCCGTCGGGCTGCATCCGGGGGAGGTGATCGGCTCGGCCGGGCTGCGCTTCCGGGGGTACACCGAGGCGCTCGCGGCGGCCGGGATCGCGCTGGATCCGAGCCTGCTGGTGCCGGCCGGGGGCTGGCACCGGCGGCAGGGCGCCGAGGGCGCCACCGCGCTGCTGAAGTCGGGGGCCGACTTCGACGCGGTCTTCGCCTTCAACGACACCCTGGCCCTCGGCGCCGTGCACGCCCTGCAACAGGCCGGCCGGCGGGTGCCGGAGGACGTGGCGGTGGTGGGTTTCGACGACCTGGACGACAGCCAGTACGGCATGCCGACCCTGACCACGGTGGACGCGGGACGCCGGGAGATCGCCGAGCTCGCGGTGGACGCGCTGGTGAACCGGATCGAGAACCCGTCCTCGCCGATCCGGCACATCGAGGTCGGCTTCTCGATCGTCGAGCGGGAATCGGCGGCGGCCCGGCCCGAATCGCCCAAAACGCGGTAACCAGACCTCTTCGCACCACATCCTTGACAACGCCCGGCGCGGATGTGAAGTATGACGCCTGCTGTTCTACAACGTTGTAGGTACGAAAGGTGATCAAGATTCACGATGAGTGATGAAGAGCGCCGCTGCGTACCTGTCGACCGGGCCTTGGCGCCGAACCGGCGCCGGTCGGCCTCCGGTTCACCCGAAAACCCGGATCCCCAGCAGCTCACGAACACCACACCCGGTCCCGGCGGTCCCGTCGTCCCATCGCCGGCCCGCAGTGCGAGAGGAAGCGCAAAGATGCGTACATCAAGAAGACTGGCGGCCGTGGTGGCCACGGTCGCGGCCGCCGGGCTCGCCCTGGCCGGCTGCTCCTCGTCCTCCGGCGGCAGCTCCGGCGGCGGCAGCGCCCTGTCCGGCTCGGCCACCAGCGGCACGGTCACGGTCTGGGTCCGTGACTACGAAAAGGCCCTGGTCCAGCCGCTGGCCGACGCGTTCAACAAGTCCCACACGCTCCAGGTGAAGCTGACCCTGGTGCCCGCCGCCCAGTTCGTCCAGAAGCTGGGCACCGCCGCCGCCTCCGGCAGCGCCCCCGACGTGGCCGCCACCGACCTGGTGTTCAGCCCGTACTTCGCCTCCGCCGGGGCTTTTCAGGACATCACCTCCCAAGTGGACGCGCTGCCCTACGAGAGCAGCCTGAGCCCGGCCCACATGGCCCAGGCCACCTACGACGGCAAGATCTACGCGGTGCCGTTCACCGGTGACGTCTCGGCCCTGTTCTACAACAAGGCGCTGTTCAAGAAGGCCGGCCTGGACCCGGAGAAGCCGCCGACGACGTACGCCGAGATGGAGGCGGACGCCAAGGCAATCACCGCCCTGGGCGGCAAGACCAAGGGTTTCGTGTTCTCCGGGGCCTGCGGCGGGTGCAACATCTTCGAGCTCGGCCCGCACGTGTGGGCCAGTGGCGGCAACCTGATCAGCGACGACGGCAAGACCGCGATGATGAACAGCTCGCAGGTCACCGACATGCTGACGCTCTACAAGGAGATGTGGGACGCCGGCGACATGCCCGCGCTGGCCCAGACCGACAACGGCCCGAACGCCGGAACCGCCTTCCAGGGTGGCGACATCGGGATGAAGGCGGACGGTACGGCCTTCCTCGGGGCGCTGGTGAAGGCCAAGAAGATCGACTTCGGGGTGGCCCCGATCCCCGGGAAGGACGGCAGCTCGGCCACTTTCGCCGGGGGCGACAACATGTCGATCATGACCGGGGCCAAGAACGCGGCCGGCGCCTGGGAGTTCCTCAAGTGGATCACCGACGAGCAGGCCCAGACCGTGCTGGCCAAGGCGGCCGTGCTGCCGATCCGGCTGGACCTGCTGAGCAAGATCTACACCCCGCAGGACCCGCGCTTCCAGATCTTCGCCGACGCCCTGACCAAGGGGAAGGTGCCCTACAGCGTCGCGGAGAACGAGATCTTCAACGACAACAACGGGATCTGGTCGAAGATGATCCAGGCCGCGGTCTTCAAGGGTGACATCACGGGTGCGCAGGCGACCGCGCAGACCGCCACCCAGGCAGTGCTGGACAAGAGCAAGTAACCCTGTCCCGCTGGGGGACGCGGGTTCCCGCGTCCCCCAGCGCCTCTCCCCGGGAGTTCCGCCATGACCGTCCCACCCCTGACGGCCGCGCCGCCGGCCGCCCCGAAACGCACCGGCACCACCCGCCGGGCCAGCTCCCGGCAGCGCCGCCGGGCCGGCCTCGGCGCCCTGATGGTCGCCCCGGCCGTGGTGCTGCTCGGCGTGTTCTTCGTCTGGCCGCTGATCCGCACGTTCGTGATGTCGACCCAGGACTACCCGCTGCTGGGCAAGCCGACCTCGGTCGGTCTCTCGAACTACACGGACGCCTTCCAGGACAAGGACTTCTGGTCGGCCGTGAAGTTCACCCTGATCTACACCGTGGTCACCACGCCGGTGCTACTGGCCGTAGGACTGGCGCTGGCCGGCCTGGTCCGGCGCAGCACCCGCAGTGCCCGGTTCTTCCAGACCGTCTTCTTCCTGCCGGTGGTGATCGGCCTGGCCTCGGCCAGCTACCTGTCGCTGTATCTCTGGCAGTCCGACATCGGCCCGCTCACCGACATCCTGGACAAGCTTGGCCTGCTCAACTCCTCGGACAACCTGTTCGCCCACCCGCTCTCGGCGTTCCTGATCGTGCTCGGCACGGTCACCTGGAAGGTGGCCGGCCTGCAGATGCTGCTCCTGCTCTCCGGAATGCAGTCGATCCCGGCCGAGGTGAACGAGGCGGCTCTGATGGACGGCTCCTCACGCCGGCAGCTGTTCCGCTACATCACCCTCCCGCTGCTGCGTCCCACTCTGGCTCTGGTGCTGGTGTTCTCGGTGGCCGGCTCGCTGCTGGCCTTCGACCAGTTCTACATCCTGACCGCCGGTGGCCCGGGCAGCTCGACGGTCACCGCCGTCTACCAGATCTACCGCGTCTCGTTCGTGCAGTTCCATCTCGGCTACGGAGCGGCCTTGTCCATCATCCTGATGATCGGTCTCGGAATCGTCAGCGGCGTGCAGATGCTGTTGCTGCGGAACTCGGACCACTCATGAGCGCCGTCACCGTCCCCGCGCCCGCCCGGGCTCCCCGAAGCCGGGTACTGCCGCCGATCGCCTGGTGGGCGGTCTGCATCTGCCTGGCCGTCCTTTTCCTCTACCCGCTCTACGTGCTGGTCACCCAGTCGATCAAGTCCCCGGCCGAGGCCGCCCAGACCCCGCCCACGCTGATCCCGCACTCCTTCTCACTGGACAACTTCCGGGCCCTGGGCAGTGACCAGGGCGGCCTGTCCCTGGTCCGGAGCATCAGGAACTCGCTCTACATCTCGGTCCTGGCCACCGCCGTGACCGTGGTGGTGAGCACGATGGCCGGGTACGCCTTCGCACGACTGCCGTTCCGCGGCAGCCGGGCCGTCTTCTTCGTCACCCTGATCACCTTCATGGTGCCGTTCCAGGCCATCATCACCCCGCTCTTCCTCACCCTGAAGAGCCTCGGCCTGCAGAACAACCTGACCGGGGTGGCGCTGGTGATCGCCACGTTCAACCTGCCGTTCGGGATCTTCGTGATGCGCAACTCGTTCGCGGCGGTACCCCCCACGCTGGAGGAGGCCGCGCTGATCGACGGGGCGTCCACCTTCACCGCGTTCCGCCGGATCATGCTGCCGCTGGCGCTGCCCGGCGTGGTCTCGACCGGCCTGCTCACCTTCTTCGCGGCCTGGAACGAGTTCTTCGCCAGCCTGATCCTGATCACCGACCAGACCAAGTACACGCTGCCGGTGGCCCTCGGCATCCTCTCGGCCGGCCAGAACAACGCCGTCGACTGGGGCCTGCTCGAGGCCGGGGTGCTGGTCACCGTGGCGCCCTGCGTCGTGATCTACCTCGTCCTGCAGAAGTACTACGTGGCCGGCCTGCTCAGCGGCGCCGTCAAGTAGTACTGAAACCGTCTCCACAGAAAGAACTCCGATGACCGACGCCACCGTCAGCCTTCGCCGCAACGCCACGGTCGCCCCCGTGCGCCGCAGGATCTTCGGCTCCTTCGTCGAGCACCTGGGCCGGTGCGTGTACGACGGCCTGTACGAGCCCACCCACCCCACGGCCAACGAGGACGGCTTCCGGATGGACGTCGTCGAGCTGGTCCGCGAGCTCGGCTCCTCGACGATCCGTTACCCCGGTGGCAACTTCGTCTCCGGCTATCGCTGGGAGGACGGTGTCGGCCCGCGGGAGAACCGGCCCCGCCGGCTCGACCTGGCCTGGCACTCGCTGGAGACCAACGAGGTCGGGGTGGACGAGTTCGCCCGCTGGTGCGCGCTGACCGGCAGCGAGCTGATGATGGCGGTGAACCTCGGCACCCGGGGCGTGGACGCCGCGCTCGACCTGCTCGAGTACACCAACCACCCCTCCGACACCTACCTGTCGGACCTGCGGGCGAAGAACGGCTCGCCCGAGCCGTACGACATCCGGATGTGGTGCCTGGGCAACGAGATGGACGGCCCCTGGCAGGTCGGGCACATGAGCGCGCACGACTACGGCAAGCTGGCCGGCCGCACCGCCTCGGCGATGAAGATGGTCGACCCGGACCTGGAACTGGTGGTCTGCGGCTCCTCCGGCTCGGCCATGCCGACCTTCGGCGACTGGGAGCGGATCGTCCTCGAGCACAGCTACGAGAGCGTCGACTTCATCTCCTGCCACGCCTACTACCAGGAGCGCGGCGGCGACCTCGGCAGCTTCCTGGCCTCCTCGCTGGACATGGAGTACTTCATCGCCACGGTGGTCTCCACCGCCGACCACGTGAAGCACAAGCTGCGCAGCGACAAGACGGTCAACCTGTCGTTCGACGAGTGGAACATCTGGTACCTCGACGAGCACCGGGAGTCGGGCGAGATCAAGGAGGGCTGGCCCTACGCGCCGCGGTTGCTGGAGGACGTCTACTCGGTCGCCGACGCGGTGGTCCTGGGCAACCTGCTGATCACCCTGCTGAAGAACAGCGACCGGGTGACGTCGGCCTCGCTGGCGCAGCTGGTGAACGTGATCGCCCCGATCATGACCGAGCCCGGCGGCGACGTCTGGCGGCAGACCACCTTCTACCCGTTCGCGACCACCAGCCGGCTGGCCCAGGGGGTCGTGCTGCGCCCGGAGATCGACTCGCCGACCTACACCACCAAGGTGCACGGTGAGGCCGCGCTGGTCGACTCGGTCGCCACCTTCGACGCGAGCGACGGCACCGGAGCGGTGTTCCTGGTCAACCGGGACACCGAGCAGGCCCGCACGGTGCGGATCGACGTCTCCGAGCTTGGCGCCACCAGCATCCGGGAGGCGCTGACCCTGGCCGACGACGACGTGTACGCGAAGAACACGCTGCAGGACCAGAACCGGGTTACCCTGCACCCGAATGAGACGGCTTCGGTGTCCGAGGGTTTCGTGACGGTCACCCTGCCGCCGGTCTCCTGGACCGCGGTCGCCTTCGCCTGATCACCCCCAAGCCAGGCGCGCGGCCTCCCGTCCGGGGTGGAGGCCGTGCGCCTGTTCAGCACTGTTCTGCAAGAAGGGATCGCCCGCTCCATGAAGTTCTTCCCCCTCGAGGCCGTCGACCTGCTCGACGGTGTGCAGCGCCGGGCCCAGGAGACGGATCGGCGCTACCTGCTGGCGCTCGAGCCGGATCGTCTGCTGGCCCCGGTGCTGCGCGAGGCCGGCCTGGAGCCCCACGCCCCGGCCTACCCCAACTGGGAGTCGACCGGGCTGGACGGGCACATCCTCGGCCACTACCTGTCCGCGTCCGCGCTCATGGTCGCCTCCACGCAGGACCCGGAACTGCGCCGTCGGCTGGAGTATTCGGTCGGCGAGGTGGCCCGGGCCCAGCGGGCCGGGGACGACGGTTACGTGGGTGGGATTCCCGATGGACGCTCGTTGTGGCGTCAGGTGGCGGCGGGCCAGGTGGACGCGGCGGACTTCTCGCTCGATGACCGCTGGGTGCCGTGGTACAACCTGCACAAGCTCTTCGCCGGCCTGATCGACGCCTATCGGCACGCCGCGATCGACCAGGCCCTGGACGTGGTGCTGCGCCTGTCCGACTGGTGGCACGCGATCGCCCGGGGCCTGGACGAGGCGCAGTTCGAGGGCATGCTCACCACCGAGTTCGGCGGGATGAACGAGGTTTTCGCCGACCTGGCCGAACTGACCGGGCGCCCGCAGGACGCGGCGATGGCCGACCGGTTCGCCCACCGCGCCCTGCTGGAGCCGCTGGCCGCCGGGGAGGACCGGCTTGACGGGATGCACGCCAACACCCAGATCCCCAAGGTGATCGGCTACGCCCGGCTGGCCCAGGTGACCGGTGACCGGAAGTTCCTCGACGCCGCCCGGTTCTTCTGGGAGACGATCGTTTACGGACGCACGGTGGCGATCGGTGGGCACGGAACCCGCGAGCACTTCCACCCCCGCACCGATTTCTCCAGCCAGGTGCAGGAGCGCGAGGGCCCGGAATCGTGCAACAGCGTTAACATGATCGACCTTTCCCGCATCCTTTTCGAGATCGAACCGGACCGGCGCTACCTGGACTACGCGGAGAAGGCCCAGCTGAACCACGTGCTGTCGGCGCAGCATCCGGACGGCGGCTTCGTCTACTTCACCCCGCTGCGCCCGGCTCACTACCGGGTGTATTCGCAGCCCTCGCAGGGATTCTGGTGCTGCGTCGGCTCCGGTCTGGAGGCCCAGGCCCGGTACGGCGACCTGATCTGGGCGCAGGACGGCGATGCACTGGTGGTCAGCCTGTTCACCCCCTCGACCCTGCGGTGGGCCGAGCGCGAGGCCGTGGTCAGCCTGAACACCGACTTCCCGTTCTCCGACGTCGCCACCCTGTCCTTCGCCCTAGCCGTCGACCAGCAGTTCGCCGTGCGCCTGCGGGTTCCGGAATGGCTTGCCGGTGAACCGGAATGGACGGTCAATGGTGAGCCGGTGCCGGCCGTGGTCCGCCCCGACGGCTACGCCGAGATCGACCGCACCTGGTCCGACGGCGACCGCCTGCAGATGCTCCTGCCGATGACCCTCCACGACGAGCCCCTGCCCGACGGCTCCGCGTGGTCGGCCATCGAGTACGGCCCGGTGGTCCTGGCCGCCCGCAACGGCTCCGAGAACCTGGACGGCCTGTTCGCCGACGACAGCCGGATGGGCCACATTCCCCACGGCCCGCTGCGCCCGATGGCCACCACACCCGTCCTGGTCCGGAACGAAAAGGGCATCGACGTAAGCATTATTGACGCCCAGCGGCTCGAATTCGCGGTGCAGTCCGCAGACGGTTCCACGATCGCCTTGGAACCGTTCTTCGGCCTCCACGACATCCGCTACACCATTTACTGGCCCACCACCCCGGTCGGCCAGGCCGCCCAGCGCCACGACGAACTGCTCGCGATGGACGCCGCGGCGCTCTCGATCGACGAGCGCACGGTCGACCACGTCACCCTCGGCGAGCAGCAGCCCGAGTCCGATCACGCCTTCGCGGGGGCGGACACGACCATCGGGATGCTTGAGGGACGCCGGTGGCGCACCGGGCGCGGCTGGTTCGGCTACACGATGAAGGACGATGGTGGCGAGGCGGTTTCGCTCCGGGTGGGTCTGCACACCGCCGAGGAGGCCCGGTCCTGCGTGATCGAACTCGACGGCGTCGAGGTCGCCCGGATCGTCGGGCGCATTGGGCCCTTGTTCACCGAGGTCGAGTTCCCCCTCCCGCCGCGGGACGAAGAAGGTACCGTCGAGACCCACCAGCTCGTCGTGCGCGCGGTGGACAACCTGCCCACGCCGGACATCACCGAGCTGCGTCTGCTGCGCTAGCAGTCGGACCAGGTCATTCCAGGCCGCGCTTGCCGGGCGTCCAGTGGGCCGAGATCCTCACGGCGCGGCGTGGCCAGCCCAGGGAGTCACGGAGGTACTGCCGGACCTCCAGGCACGCCTGTTGTTCTCCCGCCACGTAGGCCACCCCTGGGGTGGGAGGCAAGTCCAGATCCTTCAGCGCCTCCAGAAGTGAAACCCCCGTTACCCACGGCAACGTGGGCCCGAGGGGCGGTACTTCGCCGCCGCCTACCAGCACTCCGTGTGCTGGAGTCGAATCCGGCAGTGACGCCCGCATTGCCAGCAGCGGCACCGCCCCGGTGTCGTCCCCTACGAACAGATGCCACGGAGCGTCGTCATCCAGCACGAACACACCCTTCGGTGACGTCAACGCGACGCGCGTGCCCGGCGCCGCCGCCGCCATCCACTGGCTTCCCGGTCCGTCGGAATGCGTGAATCCCCGCAGAACCAAAAGCGACTCGCTGAGCGTCCAAACGGAGTAGGTACGCAGGTTCAGCCCGCTGTTCCCGACGGAGAGCCGAACGCTCTGGCCCGGCACGTACTGCCAGGTGCCGAACGACGGCGCCGTCAACGTGACCTCGTGCGCCGAGGCTCCGAGCGCAACGGACGAGACCACCGACGCGGACGTCAGCACTCGATGGGCCAAGGACTGCAGCAGGTTGACCATGCGCGGAAGCCTGGACCCTAATGGGCACATGAGGTCAATCGGTGAGGTTGCACGAGCCTGCGGGGTGTCCCAGCACCTTCTCCGCCAGTGGGAGGACGCCGGGCTGCTCAGCCCGCAGCGGATGCACGGCCAGCGCCGTTACGACGATCTGGACGTCCGGCTGGTCAAGTTCATCCGCCTCGCCCGCGAGCTCGGCATCGGCCTGGGCGAACTCCGCGAGATCTTCGCGATCCGCAGCGTCGCGGAGCGCACGGCGGTGCTCCAGCGGCGCAAAGCGCAGCTGGAACACGAGATCGCGCTGGCGAACCGGCAGCTCGAGATGATCGAGCACGGGCTCGACTGCCCCTATCCCGATTACCGCACGTGCCCGGAGCTCGCGGCCATCACCGAGAAGGCCCTGACCGAAGGCGTGCTCTCCGAGGCCGTACTGGCCCCGGACCGCGGGTGAGGCACCGGGCCTAAAGGTTCACCTAAGGGTTCAGGAAGGCCGCCTCGACCCGCTCCAGCTCGGCCGGACTCAATGCGGGCTGCACCCAGTTGTTCAGCTCTATCTGGAGCACGAACTGCAGCGGCAGAGCCACGTGGTACCTCTCGAGGTAGTACGCGAGGTCGCGGGGCCAGACCCAGGCGCCGTCGGTGACCAGTTCCAGCGGCGCAATCGCCGTCATCCGGGGATCGAGCGCGTCGTCGGTCGTCGCTGCGGTCGCGGCCAGGACGGTGTTACCCCGCAGGTAGCTCAGCAACCTCTCCTCGTCCTGCCCCTTCCCGCCCTTCATCGCCTCGCGCAGGCTCTCCCCGTCGGGCACGCCGTGCGGTAGCTCGCGGAAGAACCCCGCCCGGCCGACGATCATCGCGGTACTCCCGGCTTGAAGGTGACCCACTGCCCGGAGGGGACCAGCGGCGAGGGGCCGACCACGAGCCGTCCCGAATCGAACGCGAAGACCGTGTCGCTGGGCGCCAGCACATCAACCCCCAGCCGGTCGGCCAGGACCTGGGCGGGAAGGCGGCCAATACCCCCGGAGCGGCCGGTAATCAGCCGGATCGGACCGCCGGCGTAGATCGCGTCCTTGAGGATCAGCCGGGCCACGGCCCGAGGACTGAACCCCGCCCCACCGGGACCGCGATCGGCCTGGATGACCACGTCGTAGTACCCAGGTGCGGGGGCAGCGCGGGTGACGAACTCGGAGAACGGCTCGGCCCGGGTCAGGTTTCCGGAGACCCCGCCGAGATCGAAGGCGCGCAAGTAGTTGTCCGTGGTGGCCCTGACCGCCCGGCTGTCGACTGCACCCCCGAAGGTGATCGGCACGAACGTGAGCACGACTTCGGCTGCGTCGGCCACAACCGCGCCCGGGGTGGCCGTGCGGAGGTAGGCGCTGAAGGCTGCGCGTGGACTGCGCACGAACGTCGCCGCCCCGTACCCGCTCGAGGTCAGGTAGTTCGCGGCGCCGCACACGTTGAAGGCCGGTCCGAGTGACGCGGTGGACAGGACGACCAGCGCGACGGCACCACCCACCAGCAGACCTTGCTCCCACTGCATCAGCCCCGACCACCACGGTTCCAGCCCCGCCCGGTACCGAGTGAGCCAACCCGCCTGGACCGTTGCTCCGATCCGGACCGAGTGCGCCCACCAGAGCCCGGCCACCAGCACCACGATGATGACCGCCGCACTGACCCGCCAGGTGATCATCCGCCCCCGGCCGGCCGGGCTGGTGTGCCCCGCGTAGGCCTCACCTCGGGCGTGGCGGACCATCTCCATCGCGGCGCGGCCTCGTACGAGCCGGGTCAGCCTCGACTCCCCGTTCACTCCGGCGTGCGCCGCCAGGATGACCATCTTGTCCCGCGCTGCGTAGGCGATCAGCGCGCACGCGGCCAGAGCCAGCCGCCGCCAGATCCGGGTGGCGAACCAGAGGACGAGGGCCAGCCCTTCCAGCCCCACGTACCGGACGCCCGCGGTGGGGGAGGAACCCTGCGAGGCCCGGTGCCGTCCGCGCTCGCGGTCGGGATCGGTGTCCTCGTCCAGGCCCGAACTGGTGCCGGTGGTGATGTGAGTTGAGTCAGAGGACGAGCGTGGTGCGGAGGCGACGTCGGCGGGGGTGGGTGCGGTGGCTGAGGGCCAGGGTGAGGGGGATGTGGGGGTGGTGGGGGATACCGAGGGCGGTGGAGACAGGAAGCGGGTGGTGGACGGCGGCTGTGGCGAGGGGTCGGTGGAGGTGGGAAGGGGTTCTGGTGCTGAGGATGCAGAGCCGGTTGGGGTGGGGGACGAAGGTGGTGGAGAGAGGAATCCGGCGGTCGTGGGTGCTGTGGGGAGGGACTGGGGCGATGAGGAGCCGGTGCTGGCAGAGGCAGGCGTTGGGCTGGTGGAGGCAGGCGGCGGGGACAAGAAGCGGGTGGGGGATGCGGGTGGCGGAGAGAGGAACCCCGCGGTCGTAGGCGCGGTGGGGAAGGACCGGGTCGATGGGGATTCGGTGCCGGCGGAGGCGGGCGTTGGGCTGGGGGAGGAAGGCGGCGGGGACAGGAAGCCGGTGGGTGGTGAGGGTGATGGAGAGGTGAGGCCCGCAGTCGCGGGTGCTGTGGGGAAGGACTGGGGCGATGGGGATTCGGTACCGGCGGGGGCGGGCGTTGAGGTGGGGGAGGAAGGCGGCGGGGACAGGAAGCGGGTGGGAGATGAGGGTGGTGATGTGGGGACGCTGGCGGAGGGGCCGGTGGCCGAAGCGGTCGGGGAGCCGGCGGCGGAGGCTTGGTCCGGGGATGCGGTTGCTGAGGAGGTGACACCGGCCGCGGCGGGGTCGGTGTCGTGGTCCTCAGACCGATCGGGCTGATCAAGATCCCGGTCTGCGGGCTCCCGGCTGAACCGCTCCGCCCAGGTCTCGGCCCACCAGGCCGCCAGCCAGGGCACCGGAAGTACGGACAGGTCACTGCGCCGGACATCGGCGGCGAGCAGGTGACGGGCATCGGCCAAGAGCGCGATCAGCAGGGACACCGCGAGCAGGACGAGTGGGGCGGAGGGCAAGGCGCCGACCACGTGCGCACCCAGCCGCAGCGGAAGGGGCACTGCCGCATCGTCGGCGAGTCCAGCGTCACTCATTGGTGCCGAAACCGTGAGCCACACCGCGACGGCCGGTGCCAGCAACGAGAGCCCGCGCAGGAACCAGACGTTCAGCCCTTCGGCGGACCGGGCCCGCTGCCAGCCGACCAGGGCGAGCCCGATCGTCCCGGAAACGACCGCGGTGGAGATCCATACGGCCGATCCGAGGCTGGGGGCGGGGGCCGAGGCGACATTCGTCCACACCCCGTCGCCCAGTTCCTGAACCGCCTGCAGGGCCAGACCGAGGGTGAATCCCAGCAGCAGCCAGTCGCCCACTGCGAAGCGGCGTACCCATTGAGGGGCGGCCAGGGCCAGGGCAGCCAGGGGCAGAAGGGCCAGGGATTCGCGGCCCAGACCGGTCCAAAGGGCCTCTGCGACCGCCGAATCAGGGTCGGTCAGGAAGCTGAGCGTGACCGCGCCGACAGCTAGGGACCAGGCCAGGCTGCCGGCGAAGATCCGGCCCAGGGCGCCCCAGCGCACGGTCCGGGTGACGGTGACCAGGAAACCGGCCAGGAGCAGGAGAAAGATCTGGGCGAAGGCGGAGAGGGCCGGGCGGGTCGGCGGGAACAGGGCCGCCACCAGGGCCAGGCCGGCCAGCGCCGTCCATGCCCCCGCCGACCGCAGGGACCGGGGCCACTGAGGAAGGCGCCGGGGCCGTTCGTCGGGGATCTCTGGGTGGTCCGGTGCGTCCTGGCTCGGCGGCTCTTCGTCCACGATGGGGGCCGCCGTCTCCGGCGCCCGCTGCAGGGAGATACGCATGGGAGGGTCAGCGGGTCCAGATTCTGGCGCGGTGGGGGGCAGGGGACGGGGACGGGAGCACCAGAATCTCCAACGGACGACAGGGGGCGGACAAGGAACAGGTGAATCCTGTCCGGCTGGTTGTTATCGGGGTGGTATCTCCTGGTCAAGGATCGGCGTACGGTCGGGTCGGGAGGGCCCGTGCGTTCTCCAGTTCGGCGTTTGTGTGGCTGAACACCAGATCGTGATCGTCGCGGACCGGGCGGGCACCTACTCGACCACTTTGAGCAATGGACGCGTGGTGCGCTCCCGGATCGAAAACCTGCCTCCGGCAGTGGAACTGACCGACAAGGCCTGGACCCTGGCCGCGGAGGACTGGCAGCCGGCCAAGACCTACGGCACCAAGGGCCGGACGCGACTGCGACCACCAAGAAGGCGGTCACGGTCAAGCTCGCCGCCTTGAAGGCCTGGACCGAGATCCCCGAGCTGAAGGACGCGTCCGGGATCGGCGTCTACACCACGACGTTCGAGCTGGGCGCCGACTGGAAGCCGGTGGATTCGGCCTTGCTCAGCCTGGGCAGCGTGACCGACTCGTTCACGGTCCGGGTGAACGGCAAACCGGTCGGCTTCGTCGACCAGCTCGGCGCCGTGACCGACATCGGTGACCACCTGCGTCCGGGAAGCAACACGATCGAGGTCACCGTCGCCACCACCCTGATCAACCGGCTGCGCACGCTGAACCCGAAGCAGAGCACCTGGCCGGCCCAGCCGAACGGGCTGGTCGGCCGGTGACCATTACCCCGAGGGGGACCGCGGTCGTCCAATAGCCCCATCGGTCGTCAAATAGGCCCGTCTGTCGTCCAAGAGCACCATCTACGGACGCTGGTGCCCTCCTCCCAGGAGGAGGGCACCACTGCGGATCGGCCTCTCCGGCTCCCGAGAAGGCGGGAATTCTTTTACCGAACGTTCGGTTATTGACGTCATGGCGCGCACCGTACGAGTCGACGACGAGCTCATCCATGCCCGCCTGGCCGGGGTGTTCCGGACCAGTGGCTACGCCGGGGCGTCGCTGTCGGCCCTGTCGGAGGCGGCCGGGCTGCAGCGGGCCAGCCTGTATCACCGCTTTCCCGAAGGTAAGCCCGCCATGGCCACGGCCGTCCTGACCAGCCTGGGGGAGCAACTGGGGGAGGCGCTGGCGCCGCTGGCGTCGGAACCGGACGTGGCCGAGGGCGTCGCCGAGATGGCCCGGCGCCTGGCGGTCACCTACCAGGACGGCCGGATGGCCTGTGCTCTGGACACGATGACGCTGGCCGGGGCTCCCGAAGCGGTCCGCGCCCAGGCCGGCCGGATCGCCGGGCGGTGGGTGCAGGCCCTGACCGCCGCGGCCGTCCGGGCCGGGGCCGGTGAGCAGGAGGCGAACCGGCGCGCCCGGCAGGCGCTCGTCCAGATCGAAGGCGCCCTGGTGGTGGCCCGCGCGCTCGAGGACCCGACGGTCTTCGAGCAGACCCTGGCCGGGCTCCCGGATCTGCTCGCACGCTGACGAAGGAGGCTGAACATGTCCGTTTCCCGAGAACATCCGGGTGAGCAGGCCGTCCAGGAAAGGGCCCAGGAAGGCGGCCCCGGCTGGGGATCACCGATGTTCGGGCCCGAGATCCCGGCCGGCTTCCGCCCCTTCATCCGGGCCCAGCGCATGCTGGTGATCGGGGCCACCGATGACACCGGGGCAGTCTGGTCGTCGATCCTGACCGGCGCGCCCGGCTTCGTCGAACCGGTGGGTGAGCAGACCCTGGTGATCGACGCGCTGCCCGGACCGGGCGACCCGCTGCACGGGGCCTTCGCCGAGGCGCGACAGATCGGGATCATCGCGCTGCAGCCGCAGACCCGGCGCCGGGTCCGGATCAACGGCCTGGCCAAGCAGGACGGCGAGCGCCTGATCGTGATCACCGAGCAGGTGCTCGGCAACTGCCCGAAGTACCTCCAGGCCCGCGAGATCATCGGCACCGCCGACGCTACCCAGGCCCCGAACCCGGTGACCGGCAACGATCTCACCGAGGATCAGCGCCGCTGGATCCAGCAGGCCGACACCTTCTTCATCGCCAGCACCTCGCCCGACCAGGGCTCGGACGCGTCGCATCGCGGTGGGCTACCGGGCTTCGTCACGGTCACCGGGCCGCGCACCCTGCGCTGGCCCGACTACACCGGCAACCAGTTCTACATGACGCTCGGGAACCTCTTCCTGAACCCGGCCGCGGGCCTGCTGTTCCTGGACTGGGAACACGGGCACACCCTGCAGCTGACCGGAAAGGCCCGGGTGAACTGGGATCCGGAGAGCGCCAAGGCCTACCCGGGAGCGCTGCGCGTGGTCGAGTTCGAGATCGCGGCCGCCGTGCAGATCGACCAGGCCAGCCCGCTGCGCTGGGAGTTCGTCGACTACTCCCGCTTCAACCCTCGGCCAGGCGCTGAATCGTCGAGCTGAGCCAGGCCTGCAGCTCGTCCGGGTCCCCGAGCTCGGAGCGCAGCACCCGCCGCCGGGTGGAGACCCCGAGCACGAAGGCATCGATGGCGGCGGCCCGGTCCCGGGCCGTCGCCTCGTCCAGACCGGTGTCCAGAAAATAGCGGCGCAGGGGCTCCAGCGAGCTGCCGTCGAGAAAGGCCGCCAGGGCCTCGGCCGCCTCCGGCCGCTCGCCGGAGGCACGCTGAAGCACCAGCAACGGATCCTCACCGGGCACCCCGTACCAACGACTGACGATGCTCGCGGCCAGGCGCTCGCCGAGCGCGGAGGCATCCCCGGCGAAGGAATCGGTGACCGGGATCCCGACCCGGGTCGCGGCCAGGAAGAGCCCGTCCTTGCCGCCGAAGTAGCGGGTGATCAGGTTGGGGGAGACCCCCGCCGCGTCGGCCACCTGTTTGACCGTAATCGTCCGGTACCCGTGCTGCGCGAACAGCCGCTGGGCGTGTTCCAGGATGCGGAGCCGGGTCGCTTCGGCGTTGCGCGGTTGCATGTGTACAAGCATACACATCATGTGTACCTTCATACACATGGACGACAACCTGCGAGCCCGCATCCAGAACACGCGACGCGTCCGGACCCCCTGGGGCGCTGATCGTGGTGTCGGCGGTGCCGATTTCGATGCCCTGCTGGACCGCTGGGCCACTGGTTACGACTGGGAGGTGCACGAAAAGCGGATCAACGGCCTTCCCTGGCAGAGCATTGCCGGCCTCAACGTGATCCACCAGCGCTCGGCGAACCCGGACGCCCCGGTCGTCGTTCTGCTGCACGGCTGGCCGGACTCGGTGCTCCGGTTCGAGCGCGTCCTGCCCCTGCTCACCGACCTGAACGTGGTCGTCCCCGCCCTGCCGGGATACCCGTTCGCGCAGCCCCTCACCGAACCCGGCATGTCCGTCGCCCGGATCGCCGGCGTCGTCGCCGACGCCCTCTCCGAACTCGGCTATGCGCGGTACACCCTCTCGGGTGGGGACGTCGGTGGCGACGTGGCGGAGGTCCTCGCCGCCGAATACCCGCACCGAGTGGCGTCCTTGCATCTCACCAACGTCTCCGCCCGCCACGCCGCAACCGCCGACCCGGCCCATCTGGCCCCCGACGCGGCGGCCTACCTAGGGCAGGCCGGGCAATGGTTCCGGGCCGAGGGCGGCTATATCGCCGAGCAGTCCACCCGGCCGAATACCCTCGCCGTGGCGCTGGGTGACTCACCGGCGGGGCTGGCGGCCTGGATCGTCGAGAAGCTGCAGTCCTGGTCTGACGAATCCGCTTTCACCCCGGATGATTTGCTCACCTGGGTCAGCGCGTACTGGTTCACCGGCACGATCGGCACCTCGTTCAGCACCTATACCGAGCCCTTCGCCATCCCCGCCCGCGTCGAAACCCCCACCGTGCTCTCGGCCTTCCCCCGCGACATCAAGCCTGCCCCGCGCAGCTATGCCGAAGCCTTCGTCAACGTGGTCGAGTTCATCGAACATGACGCGGGTGGCCACTTCGCCGCCTGGGAGCAGCCCCAGGCCTACGTCGACGACCTGCGCCGGGCGGTCAAACTGGCTGAATGAATCCCGCCCATAACTCTCGGTGATACCGAAAGTGGTTATGGGAAAACTGCCGCTCGTTATGCGACAGAGCAGGACGCTGTTCTTGCGGTCGGACGATCAGCGGCAAGGCCGGGAGACCTCAGCCTGTCGCCGGGGACGATTCGGACAAGCCCTCCCGCGCAACGCATCGTGTTGCCCTCGCCGAACGGTTCCACCATTTCCTTGCTGGCGGGCGCGGGCCGCCAGTTCGTGGTCGGCGCTGCCCTGCGTAACTTCTCGGCCGTCGCGGCCTAGATTACGCGCTCCAATAACACCGTTGCGGTGGTGGCGGCCGGAGAAATGAGCGACGACGGTGGCTTGCGCCCTGCGGTGGCAGACCTTTGGGGTGCGGGAGCCGTCATCGGGTCGCTGCTGGAGAGGGAATGAGGGACGCTTCTCCCGAGGCAGCGGCGGCCGTGGCCTCTTACGCGGTGGTTGCGGAGGATCTGGCGAGTGCGCTTCGCGCCTGCGCCAGCGGCCGGGAGCTGATCGGAATGGGATTTCCCGAAGACGTCGAGATCGCCGCTGAGGTGGATCAGAGCCGAAGCGTTCCGGTCCTGAAGGACGGACTCTTCGGTTGATCGGGGCCGGTGAGAGGACGGAGATTCCTCCGCCCTCTCACCGTTGGTCAGGCTGGTGCTATCCGGCCACCTGCAGGACGATCTTGCCTCGGGTGTGCCCACTTTCGACAGCGGTCAGGGCCGCAGAGGTTTCCTCCAGTGGGAAGGTGCGCTCGACCTCGACGTGGACCTTGCCTGCCTCGATCAGCTCCACGACCCGGCGCAGGCCCGCGTTGTCCGGTTCCACCAGGAACGGGGTCACCCTCATACCCAGGCGATCCGCCGCGTCCTGAAGTTCCGGGGAAACCCCGGCCGGGACGGTGACCAGAAGGCCGCCGGGCCGTAACGTTTTCAGGGCGCGGGTGCTGGACCGGTCGCGGGCGTCGCCCATCATCTCGATCACCACGTCGACATCCTTGACCTCGTCCTCGAAGCGGGTGGCGGTGTAGTCGATCGTGGTCGTGGCCCCGAGCTCGCGCAGCCAGGCGTGGTTGCGGGCGCTCGCGGTCGCCACGACCTCGGCGCCGAGCGCGTGGGCGATCTGGACGGCCAGGTGCCCGACCCCACCGGCGCCGGCGGTGATCAGCACCCGCTGGCCGGGGCTCACCTGGGCAGTGTCGACGATGGCCTGCCAGGCGGTGAGCGCGGCCAGGGGGAGGGCGGCGGCCTGGGTCATGCTGAGCGATGCGGGTTTGCGGACGAACTGGCGCGAGGGGGCGGTGACGTACTCGGCGTAGGCACCGGCGGCCCGGGGGAACCAGGGCATGCCGAGGACCTCGTCGCCGACGGCGAGCGTGGTCACGCCGAAGCCGACCTCCTCGACGACGCCGGCCACGTCCCAGCCGAGCACGAAGGGCGGGGTGCCCAGGACCCGGGCCATGCCCCGGCCCTCACGGGTCTGCCAGTCCACCGGGTTGGTGCCGGCGGCGTGGACGCGGACCAGGACCTCGGTGGGCTGGGGGATCGGTCGGGGGACGTCGGTCAGCCTCAGGACGTCGGCTCCACCGAAGGAGTCCTGGGTGACGGCGCGCATGGTGTGGTTACTCATGGCTTCATCGTGGGCGGTGGGGAACCGGGCGACGAGTGGCCCGCTGGACATGGTGCGTAATAATCGGGCCATGGTTCATCGTGTGGTGGTGTTGGCCCTGGACGACGTCGTCCCGTTCGACCTGGGTATCCCGGCCCGGGTTTTCCACGACGCCCTGGGACCCAACCGCGAGGTGCTCTACCAGGTCGTGACCTGCTCCATCGGCGGTCGCCCGGTCCGTACGAACGCCGACTTCAGCGTCGCGGTGGATCATGACGAGCACGCGCTGAGCACGGCCGACACCGTCGTGCTGGCCACCGTGGAGCCGACGTCGGTGCTGCTGCGGGACGGGACCCTGCCGCCCGAGATCCGGCACGCTCTGTTACTGATCCCCGAGCAGGCCCGGATCCTCAGCCTCTGCACCTCGGCCTTCGTGCTGGCCGCCGCGGGCCTGCTCGACGGCCTGGGCGCGACCACCCACTGGGGTACTGCCGACGAGTTCCGCCGGCTCTTCCCGCACGTGCGCCTGAACCCCGATGTGCTGTTCGCCGACAACGGGCGAGTGATCTCCAGTGCCGGGGCGGCGGCCGGGATCGACACCTGCCTGCACCTGGTGCGCCGCGATCACGGAGCCAGCGTGGCGAACGCGGCGGCCCGGAGGTGCGTGGTCGCCCCGTGGCGCGAGGGTGGACAGGCCCAGTTCATCGACCGGCCGGTCCCGCAGCACGAGGACTCTTCGACCACGGCGACCCGGCAGTGGGCCCTGAACCGACTCGACCAACCGCTGACCCTCGCCGATCTCGCTGCTCACGCCACCATGAGCGTCCGTACGTTCAGCCGCCGTTTCCGTGAGGAGACCGGCGTCAGCGCCAACCAGTGGCTGATCCAGCAGCGGGTGGACCTGGCGCGGCACCTGCTCGAGGTCAGCGACCTGCCGATCGACCGGATCGCCACCGAGGTCGGTTTCGGCAGCGCCACCCTGCTGCGCAAGCACCTGCACACGGTGCTCGGGGTGACTCCGACGAACTACCGGCGCACCTTCAAGGCCCCTCTCCCCTCACCGGTCTGACGTCAGCACGGCCTCGATCAGGTGCGGGCCGGGGGTGCTGGTGGCCGTCTTGAACTGGGCCGCGAGTTCCTCGGCGGTGGTGGCCCGGGTGGCCGGCACGCCCATGCCCTGACTCAGGGAGACGAAGTCGAGGTCGGGGCCGACCAGATCCATCATCGAGGCGGCGCTGGGGCCGATCGCGGTGGCGCCGACCCGGCCCATCTCGGCCCGAAGGATGGCGTAGGAGCGGTTGTTCAGGATGACCGTGGTGATGTTCAGCTGTTCGCGGGCGTGGGTCCACAACGCGGACAGGGTATACATCGCGCTGCCGTCGGCCTCCAGACAGACCACCGGCCGGTCCGGGCAGGCGATGGCGGCCCCGGCGGCCAGGGGCAGGCCCTGCCCGATGGCCAGCCCGGTCAGGCCGAGCACGTCGTGGGCGGGCGCGCCCGCGAAAGCGTCCGGTAGGACGGTCAATCCGGAGGTGATGGCCTCATCGACGAGGATCGCCTCGTCCGGCAGGAGCGCGCTGACTACGTAGGCCCAGTTGTCGGCGTTCAGGGTGCCGGTCGGCAGCTCGGCGGGACGGCTTTCGGCAAGGCGCGCAATGACCTCGGGAGCGAGTTCGTCGGCCAGCGCAGAGAGCGCGGCAACTCCACCCTCCAGCTCGTGCACGTCGACGCCCGGCGCCACTAGGCGACCTTCCTGCCCGGGATAGGCGAACGAGGTGACCGGTGGACGGGCCTCGACCAGCACCAGATGCCGGATCCCGTCCAGCTGTTCGCGTACCGTCTCGGCGCGATAGCTGATCGGCGTGGCCCGGGGCACCCCGGCTCCGCGCCGCCAGCGGGCCGGCCAGGTGGGGCAGAACACCCTGGCCCCACTGACCTGAGCGATCCGGTCGGCCGCGGCCAGGCCGGCTTCGGTGAGCACCGATCCGTCCAGCAGGAACGCCACCGGCTCGCCGCTGCGCAGAACCTCCCGCACCCGCTCCGACGCACCGGCCGGGCCCGACTCGGACGGCGTCTGGGCCCGGGGGACCCGTCCGCCGGGCTCGGCGCCGTCGGACCAGGAGACGTCGGCCGGGACGATGAGCGTGGCCACACCACCGGCCTGCAGGCCCTCGATCACGGCCGGCCCCAGGTCGGCGACGCCGGCCGGGCGGCCGACCCAGGTGGAGACGACACCTGCGGCGGAGCGGATGTCCGACTGCAACGGCGAGTCCAGGTCCTGGTGACTCGCGGCGTGGTCACCGACGATGTTCAGCAGCGCCGTCCCGGCGCGGCGCGCGTTGTGCAGATTCGCCATCCCGTTGGCCAGTCCCGGCCCCAGATGCAGGAGGGTGGCGGCCGGTGAGCCCGCCATCCGCCCGTACCCGTCCGCCGCGCCCGTGGCCACGCCCTCGAAGAGGCACAGCACGGCCCGCATCTGCGGGAACGAGTCCAACGCGGCCACCAGGTGCATCTCCGAGGTGCCGGGATTGGCGAAGCAGACGCGCACGTCGTTGTCGATCAGGGTCTGCAGGATTGCCTCAGCGCCGTTCGTCACGACCGGCAGCCTAGGGCTCAGCCCTTGGTGGCTCCGAGGGTGAGCCCGGCCACGAACTGGCGCTGCAGCACGAAGAACACCAGCAGGGTGGGCAGCGCGACGATCACCGAGGCCGCCGCGACCAGGTTGTTGTCGGTGAAGAACTGCCCGCGCAGGTTGTTCAGCGAGCTGGTGATCGGGAACTTGCCGGAGTCCTGCAGAAGCACGGTGGCCCAGAAGAACTCGTTGTAGATCCAAGTCACCTCGAGCACCGCCAGGGCGGCCAGCGGGGGCCGGCACAGCGGCAGGGTCAGGCGCCAGAACTGGGTCCAGACCCCGGCGCCGTCCACCTCGGCCGCTTCGTACATCTCCCGGGGCAGCGTCTTCATGTAGTTGGACAGCACGAAGGTGCAGAAGCCGGTCTGGAAGGCGACGTTGACCAGGATCAGCCCGAGGAAGCTGTTCAGGAGCGAGCCGCTGCTGCTGATCCACTCCGGCATCGGGATCTCCCGGAACATCCGGTAGACCGGGATCAGCAGGGCCTGTGGGGGCAGCAGGTTGGCCGCGGTGAACAGCCCGAGCAGGGCCAGGTTGAAGCGGAAGCGGAACCGGGCCAGGACGAACCCGACGCAGGCGGCCAGCAGCAGGCTCAGCACCACCGCCGGGACCGTGATGTAGACCGAGTTCAGCAGGTAGTGCGCGAAGTTGCCGCGTTTCCAGGCGTCCTGGTAGTTCTGCAGGGTCCAGCCGCCGAGCGAGACGTACCCGTGCTCGGCGGTGTAGTCGTACGAGCGCAGGCTGTTCAGCACGGCCCAGCCGACCGGGAACAGCCAGAGCACGGCCAGGACGGCGACCAGGGCGGTGACCACGGTCCGGCGGCCGCGGGGGTTCCCGGCCACCTTCACCGGTGGGCGACGGACGTCCGGGACGGTCTGCGTCATCAATCCTCTTCCCGCATCACCACGCGCAAGTAGATGACCACGAACACGGTGGAGATCAGCAGCATGATGGTGGCCAGCGCCGAGCCGAAACCGACCCGGCTGGCCTCACCCACAATGTTCTGGGTGACCAGGGCGCTGATCAGTTCCAGGCCGTTGCGGCCCTTGTTGATCACCCAGACCAGGTCGAACGCCCGCAGCGACTCGATCACGG
Source organism: Kineosporia aurantiaca JCM 3230 (assembly GCA_000719025.1). Classification (GTDB taxonomy): domain Bacteria; phylum Actinomycetota; class Actinomycetes; order Actinomycetales; family Kineosporiaceae; genus Kineosporia; species Kineosporia aurantiaca. Next base: position 249,918 of record JODP01000002.1, on the reverse strand, counting down.
TGATCACCAGGACGATGATGTTGATCGGGCGCATCACCGGGAACACCACCCGGAAGAACGTCTGGCGCTCGGTGCAGCCGTCCAGCACGGCGGCCTCGCGCAGGGTGGGGTCGAAGCCCTTCAGCCCGGCCAGATACAACAGCATGATGTATCCGGTGTGGCGCCAGGCCGAGGCGACGATGACCGCCCACAGGTTGTACTGCGGGTCGCCGTACCAGTCGATGGAGCTGCCGGTCAGGCCGTTGATCAGTCCCTGGTCGGCGGAGTAGATCAGCTGCCAGATGAACCCGATCAGGGCCAGGGACAGCACCGTCGGCAAGAAGAACGCGGTCTGGTAGAAGCGGCCGCCGGGTAGTTCCCGGTCCAGGATCACCGCCAGCAGCACGCCCAGGGCGGTCACCACGAACAGGGCCAGCAGCCAGATCACGTTGTGCCGCAGGGCCGGCCAGAACGGCGGGTAGATCTGGGCGGCGTCGCGGTAGTTCTGCAGCCCCACCCATTTGGCGTTGCTGACGTCGCCCAGCCCGTTCCAGGAGAAGAAGCTCAGGACGATGGTCAGCAGGGCCGGCAGCCAGACCAGGGCCAGCACCAGCAGAGTGGGCACGACGACCATCACCGCGACCACCAGGCGATCGCGGCCGGTCAGCCGCCGGACCCGTCGAACGCTCACGGCTCAGCCCGTGAAGATGGACTTGGCCTGCGCGTCAATGGATTTCAGCAGACTGTCGACGTCGTCGGGCTTGGAGATGAAGGTCTGGATGGCCGGGATCATCACGGTGGAGGCGAATCCGGGGTCGGTGTCGCGGTCCATGAACTGCGCGATGGACGCCTGCTGCCCCATGAACTCGACCGCCTGCTTCTGCAGCCCGGTGTAGTTGTCGGTGCTGGCGCCCGGGTTGACCGCGATCTGCGGGATCTTCGCGGCGTCCAGGGCGGAGCCGCTGGCGGGCGAGCCGAGATATTTGAGCAGATCGATCGCCCCCGAGCGGTTCTTCGGGTCGGCCGCCAGGCAGAAGCCGTCGATCGGTGCGTCGATGGCGTCGGCACCTACGGCGGAGTCGATCTCGGGGAAGGTGAAGAAGCCGATGTCGTCCTGCTCGGCCAGTTCCAGGGAGTCGGTGAGGAAGAGCCCGAGGTAGTACATGCCGGTCTTCTTCTGCTGCAGGTTGGCCACCGACTCCTGGTAGGTCCGGCCCAGGGAATCCTTCTCGTGGTAGGGCAGCAGACCGCGCCAGGTGTCGAAGACGGTCTTCACCTTCGGATCGGTCCAGGCCTGCTTACCCTGCATCAGGCTCAGGTGGAAGTCGTACCCGTTGATCCGCATGTTCAGGATGTCGAACGTGCCCATCGCCGGCCAGCCGTCCTTGTCGGCGAAGCCGATCGGGGTCAGGCCGTCCTTCTGCATCTGCCCGGCCAGGGCCACCAGTTCGTCCAGCGTGGTGGGCACCTCGTAACCGTTCTTCTTCCACAGGCTCTTGAAGTAGAAGACGGCCCACGGGTAGTTGTTCGTGGGGATGAAGATCTGCTTGCCGTCGGTGGCGGTGGAGGCCTTCCTGACCGCGTCCGGGACATCGGCCGGAAAGGCCTCGGAGACGTCCCCGATCAGCTCGTTGGTGTAGAACGACTGGGCCCGGAACCCGGCGAACCAGGTGAACACGTCGGCCGGGTTGCCCTGCAGGTAGTTGTTAACGGCCTCCTGAAAAGTGTTGTGGTCAATATAGTTCGCGTTCAGCTTCAGGTCCGGCTTGGTCTTGGCGAAGGCGTCCAGGCGGGCCTTCTGCTGGTCGTAGGCACGCCCGGAACCGGGAGCCTCATTGATCCCGGCGTTCAGCGAACCGGTGTCCCCGCCCCCGCTGTCGTCACTACCGCCGCAGGCCGCCAGCAGGCCCGGCGCCACCAGCAGCCCACCGCCCAGGGCCAGTCCCCGGATCAGCGAGCGGCGGCTGAACCCGCTGGTCGCCCGGAACGAGGGGGGAAGCGGCCCGGGAGGGGCCGGGGGACGGCGAGCAGTCATGACAACCTCCGCGCTGAGATTCATGAACCCGGAAATGCCCCTTACCGGGGCAATCCGGGCTCACTCTCACGCGGAAGCCGAGAGACTGTCAATCATTCCGGCAACCGCTCACCGATTGGTGGGCGCCCGTGCTCAGAGGCGGAACGGGTTGAACCCCTTCGCCGCCATCAGGTACCAGGCCGTGGCACCGGTGTGCAGACTGGCGTAGTAGGTGTCCCCGAAGCCGGTGTCCAGGCCGTCGGACGATGCGGCCGGGATCCCGCGGCCGTCGCCGTTCGCGGTGGTGGCCTGGGCGATCTGAATGTTCTTGAGCAGCTCGGCGGCCGCAGTAGCGTCGCCGCGGGCGCCCCGCGCCTTCAGCGCAGCCGCCATCTGGCCAGTGCCTTCCAGCCACACCTTGCTGACATCCGCGTCGCTGTAAGCGATTCCGGAGACACCGGCGTCCGTTGCCTTGAGGTTCTGCCGGGCCCAGTCCAGCGACCGGCTGTACCGATGGTCGAGCGTCGCCAGGTAGGCCCAGGTCTGGGTGTCCAGGGGGATCGGGACCTTGTTGGTCGTGACGCCGTCCGGGTCGGTGCCGGTCCAGGTGTGACCGGTCGCCTTGTCCTGCATGGCCTCGACGAAGGCGAACGCCACCCGGGCCCGGGTGCGCCAGACCTTTCGGCCGGTCAACTGCGCGATCATGGTGAAGAAGGCGCCGACGTCGATGTTGTGCTCGGTGGCCTTGAAGGTGTTCGGCGCGTCGTCGGCCGTGCGGCCGCCGGTGTACCCGTACGGGGCGCGCTCGCCGTCGAAGGTCTTGTCCTGGATCCAGTTCGCCTCCAGCAGAGCGCCTTCCAGGAAGCGCTGCTTTCCGGTGCGGGCGAACAGCTGGGCGAACGCCATGCCGACCCAGGCCTGGTTTCCGGTGAACGCGGCCGGAGATCCGATGTCCAGGCTGCCGTTGAGTGTGGTGAAGGAGTCCGGCTGATAGGACGCGCGGGTACGGCCGTCCGCGAGCGGGTCGTTCTTCTGGGCGTACAGCAGCGTGTCACCCAGGATAGTGGCCCGCTGCAGATCGTCCTTCGTCCGGCTCGCCAGCCAGGCCAGGATCACCAGAGCGTCGTCATAGGCGAAGGAACTCACGAAATCGAAGGTGGGGGTCTGGAAGAACCCGCCGGTGTAGCTGCGGGGCACGCGAAGCGCGGTGCCGGAACCGAATTCGTCGAACTTGGCCGCCAGGAACGCAAAAGCTTTGTTTACGGACGCCGTGGAGGAGTCGGTCACGACGGCCGACGCTAGGGCGGGGTGGGCTGCACCGGCAAGGACCGCGGCAGTCGCGCCGCCCAGGAGGGCGGCCCGACGCGAGAGCTGAGGCATGGCGGAGTGCCTTTCGACGAAGACCCCCAAACCTCCCGTGATCATGCAATTGCGCCCCGGTGATCATGCAGCCATGTGCATGATCACGAGGGCGGAACTGCATGATCACGAGGTTGGTGGGGGTTGGGGTGGGGGGTTAGGAGGCGGTGATGTTCTCGACGAGTTCGGCGATGTGGGCGGCGCGCTCCTCGCGCGAGGCGGGCCGGCCGGGGATGCCCGGGCGCTTCTGCCAGGGCTTGGGGCCGTCGGCGTGGCGGTACTCCACGCCGACCGCGTCCAGCCGGGACAGGTGCTGGTCGAGACGGGCGCTGAATTCGGCGAAGTCGCGCTCGGCCGGTCCCCACAGGGCCTCGGCGACGGCGCACAGGCGCGGGAAGGCGAGGTAGTCCACCGTGCGCGGGCTGTCCATGTGCTCGGTCCAGATATTGGCCTGCCCGCCGAGGATGTGCTTGGCCTCTTCCGGGCTCAGCTCCGACGGAACAGGCTCGAAGGCGTAGACGTCCTCGACGGTGAGCGGGATCGAGACCGGGATCGGCTCCTCCAGCGACTCCGACTGGCGGTAGTCCAGGTACACCCGGTCGTCCGGGCAGGCCACGACATCGTGGCCGCGCTTGGCGGCGGCCACCGCCCCGGCCATGCCCCGCCACGAGGCCACGGTCGCCCCCGGCGCCAGGTCACCCTCGAGGATCTCGTCCCAGCCGAAAAGCCGTCGCCCGGCCTTGGTCAGGTGATCGTCCAAGCGGCGGGTGAACCAGGTCTGGACGTCCGCCTCGTGGGCGATGTCCAGCTCCTCCATCCGCTCCTGGGTGCGCGGGTCGGCGACCCACTGATCGCGCGGGCACTCGTCGCCCCCGACCCCGATGAACGTGGACGGGAACAGGTCCAGCACCTCGTCGAGCACATTCGTGAAGAACGTGACCGTGGATTCCTCGGTGTTGAGCACGTTCTTGTTGATGCCCCAGCGCGGCCAGACCTGCACCTGCTCGCCGGTGACCCCCAGTTCGGGATAGGCGGCCAGCGCGGCCTGCACGTGACCCGGGGTCTCGATCTCCGGGACCACGGTGATGAACCGTTCGGCGGCGTAAGCCACGATCTCGCGGATGTCGTCCTGGGTGTAGAAGCCGCCGTGCGGGCGTCCATCATTGGGAGAATCGACCGCCGCGCCGAGCTCGGCAGCAACTGCAGGAAGGCCTGGCAACCGTAGAACACGCCGGCCGGGCCGCCGCCGGTAATGGTGGCGCCGGCCGGGGTGACCTCGAGCCGGAATCCCTCGGCGGCCAGCTCGTCCGAAATGGACAGCTGGACGGTACCTTCGGTGCTGTCGCGCAGGGGAAGACCGGTGGCCGGGCGCAGGGCACTCTGGAACCAGACCAGGACGCCGGTCAGCTCGTCCGGAGCGCCGAGGGTGGTGTCCGGGCCGAGAACGAATTCGCCTTCACCGGAGGATGAATGGAGGGGGCGGGGGAGTAGCACAGGTCTTCCCTTTCACGAGCGGGTCGGATCAGGTCTGGATGTTCTTCACCAGGCCGGCGAAGTAGGCGTCCCGCTGCTGTCGGGAAGCCGGTCTTCCGGGAATTCCGGGACGTCGTTGCCAGGGTTTGGGGCCGTCGGCGGTCCGGTACTCCACGCCGATCGCGTCGAGCCGGGTCAGATGGTGTTCCAGACGGGCGCTGAATTCGGCGAAGTCGCGCTCGGCCGGTCCCCACAGGGCCTCGGCGACAGCGCAGAGGCGGGGAAAGGCGAGGTAGTCCACGGTCCGCGGGCTGTCCGCGATGACGGTCCAGATGCAGGCCTGGCCGCCGAGGATGTGTTTGGCCTCGTCCGGGGTCAGCTCGGGTGGAACGGGTTCGAACGCGTACGCGTCCTGGAGGGTGAGCGGGATGGAGACCGGGATCGGCTCGTCCGGTGATTCGGACTGGCGATAGTTCAGGTACACCTGATCGTCCGGACAGGCGACGACGTCGTGGCCGCGCCTCGCCGCGGCAACGGCCCCGGTCATGCCCCGCCACGAGGCCACCGTGGCGCCCGGGGCCAGGTCACCCTCGAGGATCTCGTCCCAGCCGAAAAGCCGTCGCCCGGCCTTGGTCAGATGATCGTCCAGGCGGCGGGTGAACCAGGTCTGCAGGTCCGCCTCGTCGCGAAGGTTGAGCTCGCGCATCCGTTCCTGGGTGTGGCCGTCGGCGATCCACTGATCGCGCGGGCACTCGTCGCCCCCGACCCCGATGAACGTCGAGGGGAACAGGTCCAGCACCTCGTCGAGCACGTTCGTGAAGAACGTGACCGTGGATTCCTCGGCGTTGAGCACATTCTGGTTGATGCCCCAGCGCGTCCACACGTCCACCGACCGATGACGGACGCCCAACTCGGGATAGGCGGCCAGGGCCGCCTGCACGTGACCGGGCGTTTCGATCTCCGGGACCACGGTGATGAACCGCTCGGCGGCGTAGGCAACGATTTCGCGGATGTCGTCCTGGGTGTAGAAGCCGCCGTGCGGACGTCCGTTGTCGGGAGCGTCGAGTCCCTCACCGACCTGACTGGCCGCTCGGCAGCAACTGCAGGAAGGCCTGGCAACCGTAGAACACGCCGGCCGGGCCGCCGCCGGTAATGGTGGCGCCGGCCGGGGTGACCTCGAGCCGGAAACCTTCGTTGGCAAGGTCTTTGGAGGTTGACAGCTGGATCGTGCTTCGGGTGCTCTCGCGCAGGGCAAGGCCGGTGGCCGGGCGCAGTGCGCCCTGAAACCACTGCCGGACGCCGGTGAGCTCGTCCGGGGCACCGAGCGTGGTGTCGGCGCCGAGGACGAGTTCACCGGTACCGGCGGCGATCCGGGTGGGGCGGGGCAGGAGCAAGGTCACCCCTTCACGGCACCGGCGGACATGCCGGCGACGAGATTGCGCTGCACGATCAGGAAGAAGACGATGACGGGCAGGGAGAACAACACTGAAGCGGCCATCTGGCCGCCGTAGTCGATACCGGTGTTCGGGTTATGGAACGAGGCCAGCCAGACCGTCAGGGTGTAGTGACTCTGGTCCTGCATGAAGGTGTAGGCGATGATGTAGTCGTTCCAGGCCGCGATGAACGAGAAGATGCTGGTGGCGATCACGCCCGGGGCGACCAGCGGGAAGAGCACGCTGACCAGCACTCGCCAGGTGCCCGCGCCGTCGACGCGCGCGGCCTCTTCGATCTCCATCGGGATGGCCAGGAAGAAGCCGCGCATCACCCAGATCGAGAACGGCAGGGTGATGGCCACGTAGCTGAGAATCAACCCGAAGTAGGTGCCCAGCAGGTTGGCGCTGTTGAAGAGCGCGAACTGCGGGATCAGCAGAGCGGTTCCGGGAAGCATCTGGACGGCCAGGATGATCACCAGGATGGTCCGGCGGCCGGCGAACCGGAACCGGGACAGGGCCGCAGCCGCGAAAATCCCGATCACGATCGAGAGCGCCACCGTGGCGGCAACTACCATCACGCTGTTGCGCAGATTGGTGACGAAGTGCGGGTTGGTCACCGCATTGTGGAAGTTGTCCAGCGTGGCGTGGAACGGCAGGAACTCGGGAGTGGTCTTCATCAAGTCCTGGCGGGGCTTGAAGGCGCTGTTGATCACCCAGTAGACCGGGAAGATCCAGACCAGGCAGAAGATCGCCGCGAGGGTGTTGGGGATCCAGGAACGACGCTTGGTCACAGGTCTTCACCCGACTTCAGCAGGTTGCGGATGTACACCGCGGTCAGTCCCAGCAGGAGCACAGTGGTTACTACGGTGATGGCCGCGCCCTGCCCGAGGTGGAAGCCGACGAACGCGGTCTTGTAGGTGAACACGCCCAGCGTGGCGGTGGCGTTGTTCGGGCCGCCGTTGGAGATCAGCCAGATCTGGTTGAACACGTTGTAGTCCCAGATCACCGAGAGGATGGTGATCAGCAGCAGGGTCGGGCGCAGGGCGTTCAGCGTGATGATCCGGTAGACGGTGAACTCGCTGGCGCCGTCCAGGCGGGCCGCCTCCTGGTGCTCGATCGGCACCTGCTGCTCGGCCGCGTTCAGGGTCAGGGCGATGAACGGCACCGCCTGCCAGACGATCAGCAGCCAGATCGCGGTGTAGGCGTGCGGCGCGTCGCCGGCCCAGTTCAGGTTTGTCGTGTCGCCGAAGATCTGGAGTTTGTCCAGACCCCAGTTGACCACGCCGTACCCGGGCTGGAAGAGCCAATTCCAGACCAGTGACGAGGCCACGTTCGGCACCGCCCAGGCCATGATCAGCACCACGGTGGTGATCGTTCGCCAGGCCCGGGTGACCCTGGTCAGCAGGTGCGAGACGGCCATCCCGATCACCATGCTGCCGGCCACCATGGCCGCGGTGAACAGGATCGTGCGGACCAGGGACTTGTAGAACTCGCTGTCTTTGAACAGGTCCGTGTACTGCGAGATACCGGTGTAGCCGAACTGCCCGGTGAACAGCGTCTTCTGGCTGTAGTCGGTGAACGACGTGTAGACCAGGTAGACGATCGGCGCCAGGGTGATGAAGACGATCACCAGCCCGGCCGGGGTCAGCAGCCAGAGCGGGGTCAAGTCGGGGCGGCGCCCCCGCGCACGGGGCGCGGGGGCGTTCGCGGGCAGACTGGGTGGAACGTTGACCCCGGGTTCGGGGGATGGAGTGGTCTGGACGGTCACTGGTTCAGCGTCTCGTCGATGTGCGCGTCGAAGTCCTTCGCGGCCGCCTCCGGCGTCTTGGAGCCGGTGGCGATGGAGGCGAAGAAGTCCTGGAAGCTCTGGTCACCCTCGATCGTGGCCCAGTTCGGCGAGGCCGGGGTGGCCTTGGAGATCGTGGCGGCGTTGAAGAAGCCCTTCAGCTGGTCGCTGAGCGTGCTCTGGGCGGCCTCGATGCCCTCGGTGCTGTTCGGGATCCAGCCGTCCTTGCCGTAGACGTACTGGTCCTGGAAGTCCGGGCTGACCGCGATCTTGGACCAGATCAGGGCCAGGTCGGTGGCGTCGCTCTTGGCCGCGATGCCCCAGTCCGAGCCACCGAGCATGGCCGGCTGGGTCTTGCCCGAGATGCCCGGCAGGGCGAACGTGCCGATGTCGTCGGCCTTCAGCTTCGGATTGGCGTCGGTGATCATCTTGATGCTGCCGGTAGTGGTCAGCATCGCCGAGGTCTTGCCGTCCGCGAAGAGCTGGTTGAAGTCCGGCTTGTCGGTGTACAACGCCTGGGAAGCTTTGTCGGAGTAGGCGTTGGTGAAGGTCTTCCAGTCGTTGAGGCCCTTCTGCGCCTCGGTCGACTCGAAGCCACCGGTCCACTTACCGCCCTCGTCGGTGGCGATCTCGCCGCCCGCGTCCCAGACCCACTGCATGCCCGCGGCCCAGTACTGACCCGGCATGTAGAAGGCCGAGAAGTCGCCGGCGGTGTTCTTGGCCTTGATCTTGTCCAGGTCCGCGGTGAGCTCGTCGTACGTGGTGGGCGCGGCCGTGACCCCGGCGTCGGCCCAGATCTTCTTGTTGTAGATGACCGTGCGGGCGCCGGCGAAACCGGGGATGGCGTAGAGCTTGCCGTCCACCGTGGCCGGCTCCTCCAGGCCGCCCAGCCAGGTCCGGCCCTGGGCCAGATCGGCCTTGTAGTCGGTGACGTCGACCAGGCCGCCGTTCGCCGCGAAGCTGGCCACCTGGGTGTTGCCCAGGTCCAGCACGTCCGGGGTGCCGCTGGTGGACAGCGCGGTGCTGATCTTGGTGGTGATGCCGTCCCAGTCCTGCATCTGGACATCGACCTTGGCGCCGGTCTGCTTGGTGAACTCGGCGTTGATCGCGTTCAGCGTGTCGGCGGTGTAGTCGCCGTTCATCGCCCAGACGGTCAGGGTCTTGTCCGAACCGGTGACCGTCGGAACGGTCTTCGGGCCGGTCGCGGACCCACCGTCGCTGCCGCCGTCGCTGGAACCGCTGCTGGCGCAGGCGGACAGGGCCAGGGCGGCGGTGAGGCCGAAAGCTGCTGCGGTATAGAACCGGCGGGGACTCATGCGGGACTCCTTGAGATGTTCGGCAGGGCTTCGGACGGTCGGTTTCGCAGGTGTGGCTGTTCTCGGATGTAGCTGTATTCGGATGTGGCTGTCTTCGGATGTGCTGAGGAGGCGTACCGGCAGACAGAACCGGGACGCTGGTCTTGGATATGGATTTGTCAGGCGGTGCTCTCGGCCTCCATCGCCAGGGCAACGGTTCCCAGAAGGGAGGCCCGGGCGCCGAGTTCGGCCGGCAGGACCGCGATCCGGGAGGCAGTACGAGGTTTCGTGTAGCGTTCGACCGCGTCGCGTACGGCATCGGCCAGATGGGTTCCGCCCCCGGCCAGTTCGCCGCCGACGACCACGGCCTGCGGGGCCAGGACGTTACAGAGGGCGGCCACCTCCTTGCCGATCACCGCCCCCGCGTCGGTGACCACCCGGATCGCGGCGCGGTCACCGGCGTTGACCAGTTCGGCCAGATCGGCACTGGTACGGACGTCCGGCCGCACCACCCGCAGGGCGGTCAGCACGGCTTCCAGGGACGCGAGCGTCTCCAGACAGCCGCGGTTGCCGCACAGACACAGGTCACCCAGGTCGGCGACCTGCACATGGCCCAGTTCGCCCGCCCCACCGCTGTTTCCGCGGTAAAGACGGCCGGCCAGGACCATCCCGATCCCGATCCCGGACGAGACCACGACGTGCAGCACGTCGCTGAGCCCGGCCGAGGCGCCGAAGGCCCGCTCGCCCAGGGCACACAGATCGGCGTCGTTCTCCACGAACGTCTCCAGGCCGGTCGCCTCGGCCAGCACCGGGCCGGGCGCCTGCTGCTGCCAGTTCGGCACCCAGACCGAGCTGACGAAACCGCTTCCGGTCTCGACCACCCCGGGCACGGCCACCACCAGCCGGGCGATCCGGGCCCGGCCGTCCGGAGTGGCGTCGACCAGCTCGTTGACGAAAGCGGAGATCAGCTGCAGGGAATCGGCGGCCTCGACGTCGATGTGCCGACTCTGCTCCGCGATCACCTCGCCGCCCAGATCGCAGACCGCGGCCCGGACCTGCTCGCGGCCGATGTCCAGACCCGCGACCAGCCCCCGGCCCCCGACCAGCTGGACCAGCCGGCCCGGGCGCCCGGTCCGCCCGGTGCGGGCGGCGCGGTGCCGGTCGACCTCGGTGACCATGCCCTCGTCGCTGAGTTCGGCGATCAGGCTGGAGACCGTGGTGCTCGACAGATCGGTCAGCCGGGCCAGATCGGCGCGGCTGATCTCACCGTGCTCCCGCAGGAGCTCGAGCAGCCGGCGGCGGTTGCTGGAGCGCAAGGCGCTCAGGCCGCGCGAACCGGACAGGATGGGCATGGAGGAACAATCACAGTTCCGTCGTATCCCGGTCAATAACCTGAGCAATACCTTGGGTTTAGCGGCCGTAAAGTCTTTATTTCTCCGGAGTCCGGAATAAGTCGGCCTGCTGAACGGGTCCGGGGCCGTGACATAACCGTGACTTTGACGAGAGTCCGGCCGAACGTTGTCGTCCAGGGGTGTCGTCGTCGGGCCCGGTCGTCCGGATCGACGGGCTGCGCAAAAACGCTTGCCGGGGGAGCGGCTGCTCCGGCAAGGTGGAACCCGTTCGCGATCGCTGCTTGCCCCAAGGACGGAGGCATTGATGGCCCTGCCCACGAAGGGGACTCGGGCGATTGTCGTCGACGGAGTGCGCTTTCGATGGCGGGTACGTGCTCGGCCGACCTACATCCAGGGCATGGCCTGGGCCCCACTCAGCTTCGTCGTGCAACCGGCTGATGGCTGCGGCGCGATGCTGATCGTGGCGATGGATGCCGCCCACCCGAGCAACTGGGTCGGCGCTCCGGCCGCCGTGGTGACCCCCGCGATTGTGGAGAATGCCATCCGGGAAGCCTGGCACCGAACCTGGTCGCCTGATCATTTGGCCTCGGTGAGGTGAGATGCCATCCCCGGGCGACCTGAGTTGGGCTCACGGTACGTGGCGTTGGGCAGTTCCTTCGCCGCCGGACCGCTGATCGGCCGGCGGGCGCCCGGAAGCCCGCGGGCAGCCGGTCGTTCCAGCATCAACTACGCCCACCTCCTGGCCGACCAGCTGGAACTCGACCTGACCGACGTCACCTATTCCGGAGCGACCGCGGCCGGGATCCTCGACGGCACCGATGGCCGGGCCTCTGGGGAACCGCCACAGATCGAGGCGGTCACGGCCGAGACTGCCCTGGTGACGATCACCGGCGGCGGCAACGACGTCGGATACGTGGGATTCCTGTCTTCAGCCAGCCGCCCCTGGCCGTTGCGGCGGATTCAGCCGCAGGACCCTGATCGATTCGACCTGCTGAGTCAGACCTTTGACCGGCTGACCCAGCAGGTTGCCGAGCGTGCCCTACACGCCCGGGTGTTCCTGGTCGACTACCTGACGATCCTGCCACCGGCCGGACATGACACCGGTCTGCTGCCGGCCGAGATGGCTGAGCGCGGACGGGAGATCGCCACTCGGCTGGCCGCCGAAACCCGCGCGGCTGCCGAACGAGCAGGCTGCGGATACATCGCCGCCTCCGAGGCCAGCGCTTCTCACCATGCCTGGTCCCAGGAACCCTGGACCCGCCGATACCGCATCGCCCCGCTCGGGGGTGCGCCCTACCATCCCAATGCCGCTGGTATGACCGCGGTGGCCGAACTTTTGCGCGCCGCGGTCGGCTGATCAGCGCGAGGTCTGGGCAGTCCTGGCGATCTTGCACTTCGGGCCCTCGTTGACGCAGAAGGCGCCGACGAATGATCAAGGGTTCGGCCTGGTGGCAGCCTTCTGCCCGATCGGGCGGTCAGGCCTGACAACCCCGGAGGGTGACTGCGGCGTCAAAAGAGTCGTGTCGGGAATGGCCCGGCCGCGACGGGAGGAAAGTTTCATGCGCCGAGTTCTGATCGCCACCGGCATCTCCGCCACTCTGCTGCTCGGTGGTGCCGTAGCGGCCGACGCTGCGCCGAAGAACAAGGCGTGCGTCACCATCGACGAGTTCGCCCAGATCAAGATGGGGAACTCCAAGGCCCACGTGGCCAAGGTCTTCGGTACCAAGGGCATTCGCGGCGCGGTCGGTACCGACAAGGACGGCCACACCACCGAAGTGCGCTCCTACAAGGTCTGCAAGATGGTCGCGGCCAAGGTCAGCGTGACCTTCTCCTCCGGTAAGGATCTGCCGGAGGAGAGCGTCGGCTGGTCGAGCGCCAAGGCGTGGGTGCAGCGTTGGGAGCAGCCGCAGACGACGACCGCGCAGTGAACCTGGCGCGGTCTTGGTCGTCCTTGCCGACGCCAGGATGCATGACAGTGGGGATGTCTCGTGAGTCCGGAACTGACTGAGGACGCTGTTCGTCGGCCACTGGGGGACGCTTCGGTCGACGACGCACGGAGGCAGTAGTGAACACACCGGGAGAGAGCCCGTCTCAGGAGGCTGCGCCGGACGGCAGCCCGGTCGACCTGTACGCGCGGATGCCCACGTTCGGTGAACCCGAGATGATCCACGCGCAGGTGGCCTTGGGAGCGTCGGTGCTGGATCTGGGATGTGGCACCGGGCGTATCGCGGTGCCCGTGGCCCGGCTGGGGCATCCGGTCGTGGCGGTGGACGAGTCCGCCGCCATGCTGGCCCGGATCCCGGCCGACCCCCGGATCCGGCCGGTGCAGGCCTCGATCCAGGATCTTGACCTGGGCGAGTCTTTCGCGGCGGTGGTGCTGGCGGGGAACCTCGTCAATACCGATGACGACCGACTGCGCCAGCACCTGCTGGGCGCCTCTGCCCGGCATCTGGCGCCCGGCGGGGTGGTGCTGGTGCAGTGGCGCCCGCCGGACTGGTTCGCGGCCGGCCAGGGCACTCGTCACCTTGGCACGATCGAGGTCGCCCGGACCGAGACTGCTCTGGGGAATGACCGGTTCGGGTTCTCGGTCGACTATCGCGACGGGGACGATGTGTGGCATCACGACTACACCTTCCGTCGGCTCAGCGAGGCTGATCTGCGGGATGTGCTGGCCGAGGCCGGACTGCAGATTCGTCAGTGGCTTTCGCCGGACCGGCTGTGGTTCTCGGCCCAGGCACTGAGCAGCTGACTGCACTGGGCCGTCGCGTGGGGTGGCTTCCAGCTGGAGCCGACCTGGATGCGTTGATACGCCAGGCGATCGCGCAGGTGCGTCGTCCGTTTCTGGCGTGATCTCGACGTGCGGGTCATGGCCAGAACCATGATCATCCTAGCCATGGGCGACACGGATGTGGCTTCTCGGGCACGGCACCGGCAGACGCTATGGCTGTGGGGGAGCCTCGCCGTCTATGCCTGCCTGATACCGATCGGCATGATCGTCGGCTACGTCGTGATCGGGGACGACACACCGGATCACTCGTTCTGGTGGTTCGTCCTCATTGCCAGTGGTGCAGCCGTCCTGTATGTGGGCCTGCTCATGGCATTCGTGCTGTGGAGACGTCGGCGCGGTTCCCGCTGGGCGCAGCCCCCGCTCCTGCTGGGAGTGGATCGCAGCCGGCGTAAGAGCATCCTCAAGAGTGTCCGGGCCGGAGAGCCGGTGCCGGACGATGACCAGGTGATCGCCGCTGACCTAGCTCACCGGCTGATCCGGCAGCGCCGGTTCATCTACATCAGCCCGGTGCTCGTGCTGATCTGGATCCTGCAGCTCGTCACCCGCGGATTCGATCTCTGGAGCGGGATTCTCGTGGCGTCCATCGCGCTGATGTGCGCCAGCGTGCCCTACACGCTGCGGGATGTCCGGCGCGCTCATACCTGGCTGGAGAAGTACTCCGCCGACTTGGAGTAGGGACGCTTTTCCAAAGATGCGCTTCACCCGGCGTGCAAATGCGCCCGACGTCGGCCGTCGGCCGGGTCGGCACCTTGGAAATGTTCGCGCAGCTCTGCGGGAGCGCCCAAATCCTGCTCGTCTTCGAATCTTGACGTGATCATGGAATTCTTCCCCGAAACATGATTCCAAGAGCATGACAAGTGCTCGATCGTGCCAGGTGCTGGATCTGCGCTCTCGTCGGGACCCTTGTGCCGGGATGGTTTGATCGCTGAGTATTCGCTCTCAGCAGCTTGTTTCGCTCGATCAGCGGGACAACCGACCATTCGTCTGACCTGGATAACGGTACGACTAATCACCCCGCCAGGTTCCCGGAGTAATGTGTGATATAGGTCTCACTCGTGGCCCGATGGCTGACGAAAGGACCTTCTCTCCGGCACGGTGTTCTCATTCAATTGAGCTCGGGCATACCCCTGGATTCACCCTGAAGACACCGTTGTCCCGGCGTCCCGTCTTTTCTGTGTAATTCCTGTCAGAAATGGCCCGGCGCCGCCCTCCAGACCCTGCGACGTTCCGGAGATCTTCATGGCCGTTGACGCATCCGTCCCTCCGGTTCTCTCGGACTCCGGCCTGAAACGAACGGTGGGCTTCTGGGGCCTGATGTTCGTGTCGCTGGGCTCCATCATCGGCTCCGGCTGGCTGCTGGGCGCCCTGAACGCGTCCCAGACCGCTGGCCCGGCCTCGCTCCTGTCCTGGCTCCTGGCGGCCGCGATGCTCATCGTGCTGGCCCTGATCCACGCCGACCTGGGCGCGGCCTACCCGGTAGCCGGGGGCACAACCCGCTACCCGCACTTCGCTTTCGGTGGCCTGGCCGGGTTCACCGCCGGATGGACGGCCTACCTGCAGGCCGTGACCATTGCCCCGATCGAGGTCGAGGCGAGCATCTCGTACCTGAACAGCACCGGGTGGGCCAAGGATCACCTGGTCATGCTGAAGGGCGACGGCACCCTGAACGGCACCGGTCTGCTGATCGCCGCCGCCGCCATGCTGGTCTTCACCGTCGTCAACCTGATGGGCGCCAAACTGCTGGCGGACAGCAACACGGTGATGGTGATCTGGAAGGCCGCGGTGCCGGTCCTGACCGTGATCGTGCTGCTGCTCCTGCAGTTCCACGCCGGCAACTTCTCGGCCGGCGGCGGCTTCTTCGTGATGGGCGCCCACGGCATCTTCGCTGCGCTACCAGCCGGAGTCGTGTTCGCCCTGCAGGGTTTTGAGCAGGCCGCGCAGATGGCCGGTGAGGCCAGGAACCCGCAGAAGGACGTCTCCCGGGCAATCATCGTCGCAATGCTCATCGGCGCCGGCATCTACATCCTGCTCGAGATCGCCTTCATCGGCGCCCTGATGCCCTCAAACCTCATCCACGGCTGGGGAAACCCGATCGGCGCCGGAGACTACGGCCCTTACTACACCCTCGCCCTCGGCGCCGGTGCAGGCTGGCTCGCCACCGTCCTGATCATCGACGCGGTGATCTCACCGGCCGGCACCGGCCTGGTCTACGTCGGCACCTCGGCCCGGATCTCCTACGCCCTGGGCGAGGACGAGGTGCTCCCGGACGGGCTGACGAAGGTGTCCAACCGCGGGGTGCCGTTCTGGTCGATCATCGTCGCCTTCGTCATCGGCCTGATCGCCTTCCTGCCCTTCCCGAGCTGGAACTCCCTGGTCGGCCTGGTCACCGGCGCCACCGCGATCATGTACGGCTTCGCGCCCCCGGCCCTGGCCGCGCTGATGGAGAAGGACCCCGAGCGGGTGCACCCCTACCGGGTTCCGTTCCCGAAGGTGCTGCTGCCCGCGGGTTTCGTGTTCGCGAACTTCGTCATCTACTGGGGCGGGTTCGAGGCCACCTGGAAGCTGCTGACCGGCATCTTCGTCGGCCGGATCATCTTCGAGATCACCCTGCGCCGCAACGAGAACCTGGCCCGGGTGGACATCGACTGGCGGGCCGCCTCGTGGATCTGGCCCTGGTTGATCGGCCTGACGGTGATCGGTCTGCTGGGCAACTACGGTACCGGCTCGCTGGGCACGCTGCCGGACTGGATCGACCTGGTCGTCGTCATTGCGTTCTCGTTGGTCATCTTCTACTACGCGGTGAGCCTGGCCATGTCGCCCGAGCAGGTCCAGGCCACGATCTCGGCGCAGGAGAAACTTTCGGCCAAGATGGAGGCCGAACTCGGCACCGAATAGCTGATGCGGGGAGGCCGGGGGAGGTTCTTGCCGAACCTTCCCCGGCCGGCGCCAAGCCGGTCTGCGTGGTTCGCCCCGGCCCCGGTACTCGCTCACGGTAGTAAGGGCGGGCGATGAACCCAGGCGGTGGGTGCAGCACATTCCTTGGCGCGTAGTCCGGCCCGATTCTCAGAAATCCGCCAGGACAACCACTCCTACGGCTGCCAGTGCCATAGCGCAGCTCGCTGCCGCGAAGATTCGGAAAAAGGGCAGGGACAAGGTTGGCATCCCCTGCTCGCGCATTGCCTCGTTCGCGCCGGCAGCGTTGCCGCGGATGTCCAAGGCCACCACTGCCCCGGCGGCCGCCCCGATCAGGGGAAACGGCAGGAAGAACCACTTCGCCCAGGCAGTGTCGAACTGGAAGAGGAAGCCGGCCAGCAGGCTGGCCCATAAGACCAGCCAGGCCACGGCGAGACTGTAGGCCAGCGCTCTGCTCGGCTGAGGCAAGGCGCGCATCATGCGCAGGTAAGTAGCGGGCGTCAGCGTTTTGGTAGGCGCCACCTCAGGCCTTCCCCAGACGATAAGCGAGATTGACAGGATACCGACGCCACGGTGGCCGGGCTCAGGAGGCGGGCCAGGACTGGAGGAAACGCGACCGCTTCTTCCTGCCGGGCCAGGTGTCGTCCGTGAAGCATTCCCCGACAGCATCAATCCAGCCGAGAGCATGACCAGGATAAAGGCCAGCATGAACCAATAGGAGCCCGCTTAAGTCGGCAGACTGGACCCGACCTGCCGCAACAGATCCTTCGCACCCGCCCTCGCGTCAGCGTCGCCATCGGCTGCGAGGGTCGTGAGAATGCTTTTAAGACGGGCCGCCTCGCCCTGATCGGAACTGACGCGGAACAGGGTCTGGCTCAGCAGGCTGGTGAGGTGGTCAGCTTGCTCCGGGGGCGCCACCAGCCAGACCGAGGCCAGGACCTTCCAGGCCGCCTGATCCCCCCGCTCGAGGAGCGCCAGGCCGGTGGCATCGATGACCGCGGTATCCCCCTCATCGAGCAGCAGACCCCGCAGCGCGTCATCGGCCGCTGCCCCACCGGCGAATGAGCTGAGTTGCTGCCCGGATCGGCCGCGCTCGGACCACAGCGGGGATCGCGCTAGGGCTAGGGCCTCGTCCAGATCCATCTGGTCAGTCTAGAAGGGGCCTGGGGCGCCTTGGTGGCCGAGACCGACCCTTGGCCACTTCAACTCAGGCCAGTCGCCCGCCGCCGTCGATGTGCAGCGTCGTCCCCGTGAGAAAGCCGTTCTCCATGGCGAGGCGGACGGCTGCGACGATGTCCTGCACGCTGCCGACCCGCCTGGCCGGGTTCTTCGCCGCCGTACTGGCGAACAGGTCGCGCTTTGCCTCGCCGAGGTGGTCCCAGGTGCCCGAGTCGATGATTCCTGGCGAGATCGCCACGACGCGCAGGGGTGCCAGTTCCACGGCCAGGGCCTCGGCGAGGAAGGCGACAGCACCGTTCGCCGTGGCCATCACGCTGAGCCCCGGCGCGGGTGCCCATGCGGCTACGCCGGAGAAGAACACGAAGGATCCACCGGCGGGCATGTGCGGCGCAAGGTGCTTGGCCAGCAGGATGGGGCCGATGACCTTGGCGTCGAACGCCGTGACGATCGCCGCCCGGTCGAGGTCGGTGACCGCGCCGTTGGCATGGGCGGCAGCCAGAGAGATGACGTGGTTGAAGGGGCCGGAGGAGGCGACGGCCGCGATGCTGTCCTCGTTCTGTAGATCCAGGTGTACAACGCTGACCTTGGCGGGCAGGTCACCGGCCTGTTCCGGTCGGCGGGCCCCGATCACGACGTGGATACTGTTCGACGCCAGTGCGAGAGCGAGCGCGCGACCGATGCCGGATCCACCGCCGACGATGAGGACACGGGCGTTCGAGGGTGTGGTCATGGTGCTGAAATCCATTCTCTGAGAGGCCTGATCGGCCCGTCCGAGGCTTTCAACGGACGCCAGCGGCCAGCCATGCCCTCAATGCCATCGATTCTTTGTGGTTCATCCATAAGATTTGTGCATGCCAGGTTGCACACCATTGAGGTGTTCGTCGCCATGGCAGAGGAGTCGTTGAGGCCCAGCGGCAGGGAGGCTGCGCACTGGATGTCGAGACGTCCTATGACGGGGAGGAGGACGAGGTCCTGGCCGCCTGCCTAACCCCTGGTTGTAGGTGCTTCAGGGCCGGGGGTCGGCGTTGAGATAGGTCCCGGGGGTGTGCCCGGTAATGCGGCGGAACGCTGCGATGAATGCGCTGGGCCGGCCGTACCCAACGGCCCGGGCGGTCGCGTTCACCGAGGTCCCGTTGCCCAGAAGCCGGATAGCGGCGCGGATGCGGACCCGGGTGCGCCAGTCCGCGAAGGTCAGGCCGGTTTCGGCGGGGAACAGGCGGGAGAGCGTGCGGGCGCTGGCGTGCACCGTGTCGGCCCAGTCGGTGAGGTCGCGGGGGTCGGCGGGGTCGGACAGGAGTCGCTCGGCGATGGCGCTGATGCGGGGGTCGGCCGGCATCGAGACCTGAATGTCGTGTGTGGCCAGGGGAGTCAGCAGCTCGAACAGCAGGGCCTCGCTCAGGCTTCGGCTCGGATCGTCCGGGGTGATCCAGGTCAGGTGGGTGATCAGCTCGCGGAGCAGCGGGCCGATGGCCACACCGGTGGGCTCGGTCCAGGTGATGGGGCAGCGTTCGGCGTCCAGGTGCAGGATGGACAGCTCGCCCTCATGCAGCACCGTGCCGCCGTGTTCCAGGCCGCCGGGAACCCAGAGTCCGTAGCCGGGCGGGATCAGCCAGTCCCGCGAGCCCACGGTGCCCATCAGGGTCGCGCCCGAGCTGCCCAGCAGGACCGGCTCGGGATGTGAGTGGGTCGAGCGTCTTTCCACGCCCTCGGCGTCCCCGCGCTGGATGCTCAGGATCGGCGATGCGGCTGGGGCGTGGCTGTTCATGGAACTGATCCTCACGGCCTGGCGCGTTCGCGTTATTGGTTGTCGCCTAATCGTACGTCAGCCAGCCTACGGTGGGTCTGCCCTGCCTGACGCAACGAAAAAGGTTTATTCATGGACGAAGTCATGACCGGTCCGCGCGTGTCGGACCGGCAGTTGACCGTGATCGGGGTGGTTCTGGCCCTCGGGGCGCTGGTCACGCTGCTGGACACCACGATCGTCAATGTTGCCCTGCACCGGCTGCAGACCGAGTTCGGGTCCTCGGTCGCCTCGACCCAATGGGTCTCCACCGGCTACCTGTTGGCCTTCGTCGCGGTCATCCCGATCAGCGGGTGGCTGTCCGAGCGGATCGGGGCCCGCAATGCTTGGCTGCTGGCCATCGCGGTGTTCTTGGTGGGCTCGGCGTTGTGCGGCATCGCCGGGACGCTACCGGAACTGGTCGGTTTCCGGGTGTTGCAGGGCCTCGGCGGTGGCATGGTGGTGCCGATCACGATGGGGTTGATGGCTCAGGCGGCCGGGCCGCAGCGCCTGGAGCGGGCGATGATCGCCATCGCCCTACCGGCCGCGCTGGGCCCGATCTTGGGGTCGGTCCTGGGCGGCGTCATCGTCGAGTCCTGGAGCTGGCACTGGATTTTCCTGGTCAACGTGCCGGTCTGCGTGGTGGCGCTGGTTCTGGGCTACCGGGTCCTGCCGTTCGCCGCGGTGCGTCGCGAGAGCCACTTCGACGTGCCCGGTTTCGCGCTCCTGACGCCCGGTGTCGTCGCCATCGCCTATGGCATCAGCAAGAGCTCGGGCCGTGACGGTTTCGGTGCGTCGGCAGCGTGGGGGCCGCTGATGGGAGGGGGTGTGCTGCTGGTCGTCTTTGCCGTGTACTCGTTGCGTTCGGCCGGCTCCTCGCTGATCGACGTGCGGGTCTTTGCCCGCAAGAGTTTCGGGGTCGGCAGCCTGATCACCTTCATGAGTGGCTTCTCGCTGTACGCGCTGACCCTCGTGGTGCCTTTGTACTACCAGGTGGTGCGGGGCGAGTCGGTGCTGGCGACCGGCCTTCTGCTGATCCCTCAGTCCGTGGGGACGATGCTGTACTTCGGGCTGGTGCGGAAGCTGACCGCGGATCTGGACGGCCGCATCGTCGTGGGTGGCGGGGTGCTGCTGATGGCCATCGGGGTCCTGCCGTTCGCGCTTTCGCACGACCACGGCGGCACGGTCCTGCTCCTGGCCGGGCAGTTCGTTCTGGGGCTGGGGTTCGGGGCGGCGACCTTCCCGGTGCTGTCATTGGCTCTGGCTGGTCTCTCGCACGACGAAGCACCGCGGGGTAGTGCCGCTTTCAGCATCGTCCAGCGGGTGGGCTCGCCGATCGGGGTGGCCGTGGTCTCGACGATCCTGCAGAACCGGCTCAACGACGCGGCGAGTGCCCACGACCGGCTCGTCGCCTTCACCGGGACCTTCTGGTGGGTCACGGCCTTCAGCGCGATCCCGCTCCTGGTCGTGGTGTTCCTACCCGCCCGGGCCGACCTGGCCGAGGACGAGGCGGCGCTCGCGGCGGCCGGGTGAGGTCACGCCCGGGTCGTCGTCGTTGGATCACGAACAGCCAGGCCTATCCTGCTCAGATACCGACCTGGCACACCACGTACCGGAACCGTCCGGCGGCTAGCCAGCGACATCCTGCCGCCTCGGCAGAACACTCGTTCGGATCGGCCCGGTGCGGATGGTGACGCCGTTACCAGCACCGAACCCTTGGGGGCTCGGTGACGCGGCATCGTGCTCACCCCAGACCCACCGCGCGAGTGAGATCAGCCAGCCGGGCGCGAACTCCGGGCCAAGAATCCTCTGCCACGCCCGCTCGGCCGCCCACTCCTGCCCGCGCAGCGCAAACCCCAAAGCCTGGTCAGCCAGATCCGCGGCCTCGCAGAGGCTTTTGCGAAGCAGCCGGTAGTCCAGGCCCGGCTCGATCTTCCGCACCACAGCCAGGTGAGCAGAGGCCTCCCGGAAGAACGCAGCCAGGGCGACCGCCGTGCTCAGGGCCTTGCCCGCCTGCGGCGTCGGCAGGAACCGCACCACGAGCGCGTCGATTGACCTCAGGCCCAGCTGATGATGACCGCCCCAGGCCTTCACCATGCGGATGAGATCCGCCGAGGCTCCCCACTGCGGGTCTGGGCCGGTCAGAACGGCCAGGGCGTGAGGCCGGGAGGGGGTCCATGCCCCGGAACTGCACTCGGGGACCATCAACTGATCGCCCTCGCGGTAGGCGGGGACGAGGTCGACCGGGGGAGGGCTGGGGTAGAAATGTTCCGCGGGGTCGAGGGCGCCCTGTTGCCAGCCGAACTGGACGGCGCGGTTGCTGATCCGGGTGCCGCGGAAGCGGTCGCGGTCGTCGACCGGACGGTGCAGCACGCCCAGGCAGGCGATGTGCCGCAGGAGGGCCAAAGCCTGTGCGGGGGAACGGTCTTTCAGCAATTCCTTTGGCAGGATGACGATCAGGTCCAGGTCCCGCACGTGGCGTAGGGCGCTGCCCCGGGAGAAGCTGCCGGTCGCCACGACCTCCAACACATCAGGATGGAGGATCAGGCCCTGCATGAAGGCGAAGAACTGCCGTCTGGCCGCCCGCACGTACAACTCGTCCGTCTGAAGCAAGGCACCGTAGTCGCTGAGAGACCGCTCGTTCATCCTGCCCTCTCCTACCGCCGCATCACCGAATGGACGACGGTAGGCAGCGCAGCGGGCCAGAGTCGACGCACCTGTGGCGCCGGGAGATTGCAGTCAGGCGTGCGGGTGTCAGCCGGCGAGGAGGTCGTGGAAGTCCGCGGCCAGGCGGCGCATGTCCTCACCAGGGGCGTGCTCGGTGTTCAGACAGAAAGACCATGCTGGTCGGGCGTACGAGAGGTGGGTCATCAGCC
Source organism: Kineosporia aurantiaca JCM 3230 (assembly GCA_000719025.1). Taxonomy (GTDB): domain Bacteria; phylum Actinomycetota; class Actinomycetes; order Actinomycetales; family Kineosporiaceae; genus Kineosporia; species Kineosporia aurantiaca. Next base: position 227,691 of record JODP01000002.1, on the reverse strand, counting down.
ACTGCATGCGCACGACGTGCCCTTCGTGCACGGCCGAAAGCTGCAGCTCATTCTCTAGCGAACTCCAGGTGCGCGCACCGGTCCAGCCGCGGAAGTCCTCGTACAGGAGGTGCAGGAACCCGGACGGCCCGTCGTGGCGACTGAGGACGACGGGGTGCTCGACCTGCACGAAGGCACCGCTCACGCGGATGAGGAGCCCGATGATGTCGGGATCATCCGGCCCGTAGGGAAAGCTGGCTTCGAACTCCAGGGCCAGCCCGCCCTCGGCCGGGAGCCGGAAGAACGGCTCTCCGGTTTCCTCGACGACCATGAGACCAGTCAGGAACGACCTGCGGACTACTGCTGGTAGTGCTCGACCACGTTTTCGTCACGGGCCGTGGCCTCGGCCGGGTTCTGGCCGAACTCCTCACGAGCCTGGCGCTGGCGCAGCAGGTCCCAGCACTCGTCCAGCAGGACCTCGATCTTCTTGATGTCCGCGGGCGAGTGCTCGGCACCCGGCTCGCGCAGCTTGTGCTCGCTGGTGACCAGCCGGTTGATCTCGGCGAGGATCTCGGCGTCATTCATGGGTCAGAACCTCTTTCGACGGCTGCGCTGGGGACGGCCTCGGGGGTGGCGTCCTGCGTCGTAATCCTGCCACGGAACGAACGGACGCCGCTGCAGCGGGATGAGCAGGCCGGTGAACCGCGGTGAGTACCGCCCGCGTGCTCTCTGGACACCTCACGACTAGGGAGCAGCGCATGTCCGAGCAGAACCCGGTCACGACCGACGAATGGCGAGCCTTCCTGACCGACTTCAGTCACGCCGTGCTGACGTCCCCAGAGCAGACCGTCGATCGTTTCGACCCGAGCGCCGAGGGCGGCTTCATCACGATCGACCGGTTCACCCCGCAGGTGCGCGAGAGCGGCTGGCTGGGTGCCGAACCGTGCCGCGAGAGCGACATCCAGGAGGCCGAGACCCGCCTGGGGTGCTCGCTGCCCACCGCGTTGCGCAACTTCTACCTGGTCAGCAACGGCTGGTCCGACGCGGGGGTGTTCGGGGAGGACGTGTGGCCGATCGAGAAGCTGGAGTGGGCTCGCAAGGCTGACCCGGAGCTGGTCGACGTCTGGGTGAAGGATGTCTGGGGTGAGGACGCGGAGGAGTCCCAGGTACTCGAGAACAGCCTGATCATCGGGTATGCCGACGGCGGAGCCGGGGACTACTGGCTGTTGAGGACGCCGGCAGCGGGGGACGCTTCGGAGTGGACGGCCTATCAGTGGGGGCCGGGATCGGCGAGTGACCCTGAGCCGTACGACAATTTCGCCACGCTGATGGCGGAGTACGGCAACCAGCTGAAAGCCTAGAAGTAGCCCACGTGCAGCGGCTGGCGACGCAGCTCCTCAGGCGTCCAGATCAGTCCGGCCAGCGCGCACAGGGCCCGCAGGCCGGCCTGATGATCGGGAGAGCCGAACCGGCCGGCGGCCTGGAAAGCGGTGCCCAGGACGGCCGGAACCGCAGCTCCGGAGGGCGGGTCTTCCCAGCCGTCGAGGTGATGCTCGGTCTCGCCGTCACTGAAGCGCATGATCTCGTCGCCGTTGATCGTGCAGGTGAAGCTCGTCGCGGTGCGGGGACCCGGCGGAAGGCCCGCGGCCGCGCGGCCCCGGAAGCCGCCCTGCGGGTTGTGGGTCAGCTCGTCCATCTCGAAGACCGTCATGCCGGACAGGTCCAGGACGAAGGCCCAGCCCGGGGCGCCCTCGCCCGCCACGAGCAGGTCCGACTCGGACGTCTGGTCCTGGACGGCGAGGTGGACGACGGTGGTCCACTCGTCCTCGGGTGAGTCGCTGGTCAGCTCGCCGGGTTCCAGCGTCCGCAGGAGCTTGCCGCCCACCAGGGCCAGGGCCTGCTGTGCGGTCAGGCCCTGGACGGCGTGGAGCACATAGCCGTTGTCTCCGGCGATCTCGCTGACCCAGCGAAGGCCCCCGTCCTCATCCAGGTGCTCCGCCTCGAACCCAGGAACGGGCACGGTCAGACTCCTCTTCATCGGCTTGATCGACACAACGTCCATCAGAGGCCACGGGCCGAAGGGGCCCGGAGTTCATCAGGGTCGGAGACCTGGCCGGGACAGCAACACCCGGGCCAGCAGGAGCCCGGCCACGACCATCAGCACGGTGCCGGGGGTCGTATCGGTCTGATGGACGATCGCCCCGGCGACCAGGAGGGCGCCCCCGATGACCGCGGTGGTCTGGCGCCGGACCGCCCGTTCCAGGCTGCGCACCCGCAGGTCCAGGCGCGGCGTGCGCACGTTGAGCTCGCCGCGTTCCATCTGGGTCAGGACCCGGTCGGCGCGGGCAGGCAGCTTCAGGGCCAGCTGGGCCGCGCGGGTCAGCTCGGCCGTGACGGTCTGGGTGGTGGAGGTACCGTCCTCGGCCACGAAGTCCTGGGCGTAGGGCGCGATCGCCTCCCAGATGGTGAAGGCCGGGTCCAGGGCGGTGCACATGCCCGACAGCATCCCGATCGCCCGGCCCAGCATCAGCAGGTCCTCGGGCAACTGGAAGGGCAGATCCAGCAGCAGTTCCTGGAACTGCAGGCTGAAATCGAAGAACTCCGCCGGGTCGACGTTCCGCAGGTTGCTGAACCCGATGTCGCCGAACCGGTCGAACAGCTGGGTGCCGGCGGCCTCGATCTGGACCAGGTCGGCGTCCGGCAGCAGCACGTCGAGGGTCTTGAAGCTGCTGATCAGCCGGGGCGCGTCCTGCAGCGCGACCGAGATGAACAACTCGCGGAACCCGGTGCGCAGGTGATCGGGCACGGTGCCGACCATGCCGAAGTCGATGAAGGTCAGCTGCCAGTTGCGAGCCGGTCGCACCAGCGAGTCGGCCGAGGCGGCCACCGGGGTGACGAAGAGGTTGCCCGGGTGCGGGTCGGCGTGGAAGAAGCCGTCGGTGAGGATCTGCTGGACGTAGGTCTCGAACAGCACCCGGGCCACGTCGGCGCGGTCCACCCCGGCCGCGGTAATCGCCTCCCCGTCAGCGATCTTGACCGCCGACACGTCCTCCATGGTGAGCACCCGACGGCTGGATCGCTCCCAGACCACCCGGGGTACGTGCACGTGCGGCACGTCGAGGAAGTTGGCCGCGAACCGCTCGGCATTGGCCCCCTCGGCCGGGTAGTCGATCTCGGCCCGGGTGGTGGTGGCAAAGGCCTCGACCAGGGCGACGACGTCGGCCCGGCGGCTGACCGGCCGATAATGGCTCAGCCACCCCCCGACCTTGCGCAGTGCAGACAGGTCCACCTCGACGACCTGCTCGATCCCCGGCCGCTGCACCTTGACCACGACGTCGGTGAAACCGAGCGCGGCGGCGTCGTCCGGCAGCAGCCGGGCCCGGTGCACCTGCCCGAGGGAGGCGGCCGCCAGGGGAGTGGGGTCGATCCAGGCCAGCTGCTGGTCCAGGTTGCGGCCCAGGTCGGCCTCGGCGGCCGCCCGCCACCGGACGAACGGCACCGCCGGGACCTCGTCCTGCAATCCGGCCAGTTCCTTGGTGATCTCCGGCGGCAGCACGTCCAGCCGGGACGACAGGAACTGCCCGACCTTGATCATCAGCCCGCCCAGGCGGATGGCCAGGGTCCGGAACCGGGCCGCGGCCCGCCGGTTTCGCCGCAGTCGCCCGCGGCGGGCCAGCCGCCCCATGCCCAGGCGGGGCATCAGGCTTTCCCAGAACAGCACGCTCAGGGCCAGACGGGCGGCGAACGCCATGATCCGCCAGTAGCGAAGCCGCAGCCGTAGAGGGTTGCGCCCCGGTGGCGGAGCGGCGGCACCCGGTTCCGGGCGGATGCCGGCGGAAATCGATTGCGTGGACGTCGTACTCAAGTTCTTCTCCCCGCCGCCGGTCAGTCTTCGGCGAGAATGGCGTAGAGACGCTTACGGGCGTCGTTGAGGACGTCCTGGCCGGCCTTGACCTGGTCGGGAGTGCCGGAGGCACCGACCTGCATCACGGCCCGGGCCAGCTTGGCCGCGGACTCGCGGTAGTCGTGGCCATCGCTCCCGGACGGCTGGCCGCCCACCACATCCCAGGGATCGGGCTGATCGGCGGTCTCCTCCACCGCGCCCCGGCCGGCCTCGGACAGGCGGAAGACGCGCTTGCCGGAGTCCTCCTCGGCCAGCACCAACCCCTCGTCGGCCAGCATCTGCAGGGTCGGGTAGACCGATCCGGCGCTGGGCTTCCAGGCGCCGCCGCTGCGGGCGGAGAGCTCGCCGATGATCTGGTAGCCGTGCATGGGCTGCTCGGACAGAAGCCGCAGCACTCCCAGTCGGACATCGCCGCGCCGGGCCCGCTGGCCGACGGCCTCACCCATGCCCTGAAGGAACCCCAACGGCCCGCGCGGGCCGAACCCGCCGAAACCGTGCCGGTGACCGGTCATTGTCCTCACCCCTTGATAAAGATATATCGCGATCTGTCTCGATAGCCTAAGGATGCATCTTTCTCTGTGCAAGGGGGTCGCCCGGCCGGTCCGGGCCGACGGCAACGCCAAACGGCGGACGACCGGATGTTGCGCATCGCAACCCGACCCGTGCGCGGTTCAACCGCCCGCGTTCACCGGTGCTGTCGGTTGCCCGGCGGCGATCGCCGACTCGGCCGCCCGGCGTCGCCGGCGGTCCAGATCCCGGCTGCCCGCCCGGTACCACTGACTCAAAAGAGAGAGTGCGAGGCCGAACTCGACGGCAGTGCCGCCGTAATACATCAGCTCGGCCCCGGCCCGGACGTCACCGACGCCGGTGGGCAGAGCATGCGCGACCATGAGTTTGGCCAGGACGTCGTGGGCTGCGGAGGCCGCCAGCAGGACCATGAGCCGCCCACTGACCCGGTCCCGGTGCGGCATCGGGTCGATGCCGACGAGGTAGCTGCTGATCAGGTAGCCGGCAATGACCATGTGCAGGTGGAGCATCAGAGCAGCCGCGGGGCGGTGATGGGCCCAGCCGTAGAGCGGGGTGAGGTAGAAGGCGTAGAGCCCACCCACGTCGAGCAGCAGCACCAGCGGCGCGCCGGTCATCAGCCCGGCGTATCTGCTGCGCACCACTCTCAGCAGGCGGCGCCGATGCCGGGGGGCGCAGGCGCGCAGGGCAAGCGTCACCGGCGCGGCCCCGGCCAGAAAGGCCGGTGCGACCATGACCATCAGCAGATGCTGCGCCACTGCCACGACGAAGCTGTGGGACGGGGTGGCATAGGGCAGCACTGCCCCCGCTGCCAGGCTCGTGGCCCCAGCCGCCGCGCAGCTCGACCGGATGCGCGGCCAGCGGTCGCCTCGGCAGGTCAACCGCGCCGCAGCGGCCCGGTACAGCAAGAGCCCGATCCAGGCCCCCACGGCCAGGAGCCACAACCAGCCACTGGCATGCGCGCCGTCCATCGGCAGCTGCCGGTCGTGATTCATTGCCGCCGGCCGTTCCGCGTCGGTGGTAGCGAACGGTCCCTGGCCCGCGCCCGCACCAGCAGTCCGGCCCCGATCAGCAGACAGAGGGCGGCCGCAAGGTCCCAGGCCAGGTCGTAGGGCAGAAGGTGCACGTGATAACGGATCTGGTGCAGCTTCAGGACCTTGTGCTGGAACAGGCCGTCGTACAGCTGGAACGCGCCCCACCCGACGAAGGCGGCGCCGGTCAGCCAGGTGCGCCCCAGCGCGTGGCGCCGCTGCAGGTCGGCGAACAGGAAGAGACCGACGACGATGGCCAGGAAGCCACCGGCGTGGAAGATGCCGTCGGATACCAGACCTATGTCCGGGGTGGACTTGTCGTAGAAGTGATGCCAGTGCAGCAGTTGGTGGAACACCGTCTCGTCGATGAAGGCCGCCACTCCCACACCGATCAGGAACCCGGAAGTCACCGAGCGGCCGGGGTGCATCGATGAGGAATGCGCGGAGGTCCCGTGGGGACTGGACATGGGCAGCCGACCCTTCTGTCGCCCTGCAGCCGGCCGGGGACCGAGGCGACCTGACCCGAGAAAAGAGGAGGCGGCGCTGACTGTTCAACGGCCCCGCGCCCGGATCCTGCCAAGTCTGTGCGGCGGGCGCAGGGCGAGACGCACACGGCGGTCGGTAGCCGGACAGGACCACCGTTTCGCTGTCTCGATGCAGTGGCCGGTCGGGAACCGGAATCCGCTCAGCAGTCCTCGGTGGGTCCCAGGGACTCGCGGTGAGCCGTCTGCGCCACCCGGGACAGCAGCGTCCGTAGCTGATCGGCCTCCCCGGCGCTGAGATCGACCAGTAGCCGATTCTCGGCCGCCGCCAGGCTTTTTCGCACCTGGGCCAGCCGTTCGCGACCGGATTCGGTGATCAGGACCTGGCGCGCCCGCCGGTCCCGGGGATCGGGCCGGCGGGAGATCAGCTCGTGCGCCTCCAGGTCGTCGAGCAGGTACGTCATCACCGTGCGGTCCAGGCTGACCTGCCGGGCCAGGGCGAGCTGGGAGGGCGGCTCGCCGGTGGCCAGGGCGACCAGCACCAGGTAGCCGCGCGCGCCGCCGGGGAGGTCGGCCACCGAATCGGCGGCCACGCCCGCGAAGGCGGTCGAGACCAGGCGGATGGCCCAGCCCAGGTCGGTGGCCAGCGCCCCGTCGGGGGCCGGGTCGGTCTTCGGTGGGGTCACCGGCCGATTCTAGCAGCCAGACGTTGCGCGGCAGATGTTCTTGTCAACAGAACATCTGTCAGGCACAGTATTCGCGAACGGACGTCCTCCCGCCCCGGGTGCGGACGTCACCGAGACGACGGCGAGAGAAGAAACCCATGACCACCCATTCCCTGCACGGCAGCACCGCCCTGGTGACGGGAGCCACCTCCGGCATCGGCAAGGCCATCGCCCGCACTCTGGCTGCTCAGGGTGCCTCGCTCGTGCTGCACGGGCGGGATCAGGCCCGGGGCGAGGCCCTGGTGAAGGAGCTCGGAGGGGATGCCCGTTTCGTGGCCGCCGACCTCACCGATGCCGAGGACACCCTGCGCCTGGCCGAAAAAGCCAAGGGTGTGGACATTCTGGTCAACAGCGCCGGGGTGTACGAGTTCACGCCGACCGCCGCGACCGATGCCGCCGGATTCGATCGGCACATCGCGATCAACACCCGGGCCCCCTTCCTCCTGGTCGGGGCCCTGGCCCCGGCCATGGCCCAGCGCGGGAAGGGCTCGATCGTGCTGGTCGGCTCGAGCGCGGCGCGCCTGCCTGCTCCGGTCGGTGCGGCCTACGGCGCGTCCAAGGCCGGCACCGAACTACTCACCCGTTACTGGGCAACCGAATTCGGCCCTTCCGGGGTGCGGGTCAACACCGTGTCACCCGGGCCGGTGCGGACCGAGGGAACCACGGCCATGCTGGGTGAGCACCTCGCGGCCCTGGACAAGGTCAACGCGCGCGGGCGGGCCGGGGACCCCAGCGAAATCGCCGACATCGTGGCCTTTCTGGTCAGCCCGGCCAGCAGCTACCTCAATGGCGCCGTGCTGTTCGCCGACGGCGGCGAGCTCAGCCAGCTGCCCGGCTGAAAGCAATCTACCTTTCAGCAGAAAGGAATTCGGTGGCGACTTCGTCCATGTGAGCGGCTAGGGTGCGCTCGTTGCCGGGCTGGTTCCAGCGGTTGCGCGCCACGAAGAACACGGCGACCGCAGTCCATGCGGAGACCGCGGCGGCCCCCTCGGGCGTCCCTCGTTCCCGTAGCGCCCCGGCGATCTGCTCGGCCAGATGCGCGCGCTTGGCGAACTCCCGCTCCTGCAGTTCGGGGCTGGCAGCGATCAAGGCCCCGACCTGGACGGCGGCGCCCCCACGGAACTGCTCCGACGGCTCGGCAATGGCCACCCGTAGGCCGGCCAGAGCTGCGGCCAGCGGTCCGAGCGCATCCGGCTGCGTGCGAACCGTGTCGGTGAGCAGCTCGGGATCGGTGTCCTGACCGCCGAAGACCACCTCGCGCTTGTCCGCGAAGTGATGGAAGAACGAGCGGCGGTTCATGCCGGCCCGGCTCGCGATCTGATCGACCGTCGTCTTCTCGAAGCCCTGCTCGGCGAACAGCTCCAGGGCGGCGGCCTGAAGCCGCCCACGAGCCCCCGGTTCCCATCTGGCCATGCGCCCAGCCTACCCGGCTATTGCACTGAGTGGCATCACGCTGCATAGTGATGCCACTCAGTGCAATCAACGTTGGGAAGGGGATCTCCGATGCGCGTATTCGTCACGGGTGCTTCCGGTCATATCGGCTCGCTGGTCGTGCCCGAACTGCTCGAGGCCGGCCATCAGGTGGTGGGTCTGGCCCGCTCCGACGCCTCGGTCGGCGCCGTTGCCTCGGCCGGGGCCGAGGTCGTGCGGGGTGACCTGCGCGACCTCGAAACGCTGCGGGCCACCGCGTCGGCCGCCGACGGCGTCATTCATCTGGCCTTTGAGACCTTGTCCGCCGACATGGCGGAGGCCGTCGCGCTGGAGTTGGCCGCGGTCACGGCGATTGGGGAGGCGCTGGCGGGCAGCGACAAGCCGTTGGTGGCCACCAATGCCTCAATGACGCTCGCGCTGCTGGGAGGCATCACCGACCGGCCGGCCACCGAGGAAGACGTCGTTCCGGCCGGAATGCGCGTGGACGCGGAGAACGCTGTCATCGCGCTGGCCGCGAAGTCGGTGCGATCGTCCGTCGTGCGCATTCCCGCTCTAGTGCACGGCGAGCTGGATCGCACCGGCTTGTTCCCGCAGCTGATCGGCATCGCCCGCAGCCGGGGCACGTCCGGCTACGTCGGCAACGGAAGCAACGGCTGGGCGGCCGTGCACGAGCGGGATCTCGCACATCTCTACCGCCTCGCCCTGGAGAACGCGCCCGCCGGAACCCGGCTGCACGCGGTGGCCGAGGACGGGATCACGTTCCGCAGCATCGCCGAAACCATCGCCGCCGGGCTCGATGTCCCGGCCGAGAGCTGCGCGCCCGAAGACCTCGGTTTCCTGGGCATGTTCGCCGCGCTGAACAGCCCGATCTCCAGTGAGGTCACTCGGCAGCAGCTGGCCTGGGAGCCGGTTCACCCCCAGTGGATGGAGGACGCCCAGAAGGGTTTCTACTTCGCCGACCATGCGTAAAGGGGCAGGACGTCCACCCAAAGGGCTGGCGAGCGTCCATCATTGATCGTTTTACCGCAACGTCTGCCCGGCGCGCAGCTTGGCCAGCGACTCCGAAACCCGGCGCTCGCGGGTCTCGGGCTTCTTCGCGCTCTCGATCCAGGTGGTGAACAGCTTCTGGTTGCTCGCCGACAGTGAGGCGAAGAAGGCCGAGGTCTCGGGTTCGGTCTGGAAGGCACTGGCCAGCTCCGCGGGCAGCGCCACCTCGCGTGGGGTGGTGTCGAGCTCCAGCCTCACGTTGATCTCATCGCCCGCCGACACCTGGGCCGCGGAGCGGTTCTGGGCGCTGAGGGGGATCTTGGCGACGCCCTTCATCACGCCGAGCGTGGTGGGAAAGGTGTGGGCCGGAGGGGAGCCCCTCAGGATCGCTGATCGGCAGGCGTCCGCCAAGAGGTGAGCGGTAGAGGGGAGATGAACCACAAATCCCATAAAACGGACAAGTAAGAGTTACCGTGACACTTCCCCGAAGCATCATCGCTCCCGGAGGTCCGGTTGAAGATCCGCAAGAGGACGACCGCCGCCCTGCTCGGCGTGACGGTCGCCGCCCTTTCCCTGACCATGGTGGGCACGGCCAGCGCCGCGCCCCTCGACGGAATCACCCACGACCAGAACCCCCGCGTTCCCGAGGGGGCGGTGTGGACCGAGGAGTACTTCCCCTCCTCCGACGGCAGCGACGTCGTGCTGCACGCCGACGTCCTGCGCCCGGCCGGCCTGGCCGCCGACGCCAAGACGCCGGTGATCCTGGCCGTCGGCCCGTACTTCAGCCACACCGGCCAGACCGGCCCGGAAGGCTTCACCCAGACCGGCCCCTCCAGCCGGTTCGCGGACTTCACCACCGGCACCGACCTTTTCAACCGTGGCTACACCTACGTCATGGTCGACCTGCGCGGATTCGGCGGCAGCACCGGTTGCCTGGACTGGGTGGGCCCCGGCGAGCAGGCGGACGTGAAGGCCGCGATCCAGTGGTCGGCCGAACAGCCGTGGTCGACCGGCAAGGTCGGGATGTACGGCAAGTCCTACGACGCGGTGACCGGGCTGGTCGGCAATGACCTGAAGCAGTCGGCGCTGAAGGCCGTCGTGGCCCAGGAGCCGGTCTGGAACATGTACAACTACCTGTTCAGCAACGGCGTCCCCCGGCCCAACGTGACCGGTACGCCCAATGCCTACAACGACATCGCCACGATGCCCACGCTCGCGGACGACAGCGCCGAGTACAAGGCCAACGCGGCCTACGAGGACAGCCACCCGGAATGCCTGTCCGACAACCTGGCGAACAACAACAACCCGGACCTGGGCTCGACGTACTGGAAGGACCGGGACCTGGCGACCAAGGCCAAAGGCACCAACACCCCGCTGTTCATCACCCAGGGTTTCATCGAGAACAACACGAAACCAGAGGACGCGCAGGAGTACCTGGACAACCATCAGGGCACCGAGCGGGGCTGGATGGGGCAGTGGGAACACGTGCGCGGCAACGAGACCAACAGTGCCGGGCAGCTGCTGCAGGGTAGGGCCGGGTTCTTCGACGAGGTCATGCGCTTCTACGACAAGTACCTGAAGGGCATCACGCCGACCGTCAAGGACCCGGCGTTCGCGATCGAGGACAGCACCGGCGTCTGGCGGGAGCAGCAGGCCTGGCCGAAGTGGACCTCCACCCTGGCCGCGACGCTGCCCAGCGGTGAGTACGTCGACAACGGATCGTCCATCACGCCGACCGCCAAGTCCGTTCCCGTGCAGCAGCAGTGGGACATGGAGCACGCCACCGATCCGGTTCCGGCCGCCGCGACGAACGCCCGGACCCTGGCCGCGGCGACCAACTACTACTTCAGCTGGTCCAAACCGGCCACCAACCGGGTGCGCCTGACCGCCACCCCGAAGATCACCCTGACCGCCGGCGCCACCGGTAACGTCATGGTGCGGCTGTGGGACGTCGCCCCCGGCGGCAGCGCGGTGATGTTCGACGAGAACGTGGCCCTGATCTCCAAGGCCGGGAAGGTCAGTTTCGAGCTGAAGTCCACCGACTGGACGTTCGAGACGGGTCACCAGCTCGGCATCCAGATCGGGACGGTCGGCAGTTCCGCCTGGCTGGATGTGCCCAGTGGCAAGACGATTCAGGTCACCAAGCCGCTGCTGAACCTGACCCTGCAGAACCCGAAGAACGACGTGCCCACCGAGGGCGGCAAGTCGCCGTTCCTGGTCACGTACCTGCGGCAGAACACCCGCACGCTGACCGGCGTCGGGGCGGGTACGTTCGCGCTGGGTCCGCAGACCAGCTGATCGAGGATCCTGGGTGGGGCCGCCCGGTTGCGGGCGGCCCCATCTGCGATCCGGTCAGAAGTTTCCCGAGATGATCAGGCCGATGAAAAGCAGTCCTACCAGCGTGACTCCGACACCCAGGGCCCTGGTCAGGATCAGGGGAAACGTGACGGCCCCGGTCTGCTTGGCCAGTTCGATCATCTGGGACGCATTGCCTCGAAAGTTCAGCGCGAGGATCAGTCCCGCGGTCGTCATCACGACGGGGAACGGCAGCAGGGGCCACCGCGCCTCGCTCCCTGCGGCCATGGCCACCGCGCTGATCGCCCAGGCCGGGAAGGCCAGCCAGAACGCGGTCCTGAAGGGCCGGGGCAGGCGGAGGACCATGCGGAAGGGGGCCGTGAAGCTCTGCATGGTGCAGGAACCTAACCGGACATTTCGCGGCGGCAACTCAAGATCACCGGGAGCGGTCGGACCACGTGCGGTGGACAACCCGACCGGAAGCGGTATCACTGAGAGTCAGCAGATCCAGCCCGCTGGACACCTACCGCGAACGGGAAAGCGATGAGCGAGTTCAAGAAGGGCGACCGGGTCACCTGGTCCAGCCACGGCGGCACGGCCGACGGCGAGGTGCTGCGCAAGATCACCAGTGACACCGAGGCCGGCGGGCGCACGGTCCGGGCGAGCAAGGACGAGCCGCAGTACTTGGTGCGCAGCGACAATGGCGGTGAGGCCGTGCACAAGCCCGAGGCGCTGAAGAAGGCCTGAGCGAACCGCTGGCCCGCTACACCCAGGATGTGACCGTGAACCAGTCCGACTCGATCACCCGAAAACTCCTGCCGTACAAGTGATTGATCACCGCCCGCATGTGCTGCGCTCCGTAGGTGATCGCCACCGTGATCTCCTGCTTGCCCCGGGTCTCGATCAGCTCGTCGATGGCCGCCAGAAGAGATTCGTCCCGCTCGTCCACCAGCATCCGGGCGAAGTGCTGGGCCCACTCGGGGGCGAGGATCTCGGCCACGGTGGGCTCGTCGTCGAGGTTGGAATGCTTCAGCTGGTAGCGGGTCATCCGGGATCCGACGAGGCGCTGGACGACCGCGGCCGAGCCGAGCATGCCGAAGGCCCGGTAGACCGCTGCCCTGACGCCGAAGTCGCTCGATTCGATGATCTGCATTGCCCACCCCCGCGGCCGTCCCATCAGGGTAGGGCGAATGGGGGACGTTTGGGGCGGCTTTGTCCTAGACGCGGGCGATGGAGGCGGCCAGGCCCTCGGCGATCATCGTCAGCGCTTTCACGAAATCTGCTTCGTGGGAAATCTTTTCGTCCGATTCCAGTAGACCCAGCGCATCTGCGACGAGGCGTTGCTGCTCGTGGAAGGTGTATCCGACGACGAAGTGCATGACGGCCTCGGCCGCCACGTCGGACAGGGCATCGGGTACGCCCTGGGTGCGCGCGGCGATCAGCAGCTTCGGGCGTACGGGGGAGTCGACCAGGCCGAGGGCCAGGGAGCTGGAGACCAGCTCCGAGGCGTCCCGGTAGGCGAGCAGGCTCTCGTGCATCCGCCCGCCCACCACCAGCACCGCCTCGGGCATCGGCAGATCCGTGACCACGACCTCGTGCACGGGGGCCAGGATCCGCTCGCTGACCGCCGCCAGCAGCGCCTGCTTGTTCGGGAAGTGCCAGTACAGGGCGCTGGGCTGGACGCCAAGGGCGGTGGCCAGGTGACGCATGGTCAGGTCCGGCAGCCCGTGCTCGTCCAGGAGTTGCAGGGCCATCTCGGCCACGTCGTCCCGGGTTCGTCTGGGCGGGCTTCCCGAACTGGCCATTGGCCCATTATGGTCATGAACGCTGTTCAGGTGAACGCTGTTCAGGAGAGAGGGCGGGACCATGCCGAGAAGCCGGGATCTGAGACTGACCGGAGCGCTGGATGCCACCGATCTGGCGCGGGTGGCGGTCTTCGCCGCGCTGATGGCGGCGCTCGGGCTGCCTGGGAGCTTCAGCGCGTTCGGGGGCGTGCCGATCACCGCGCAGTCCCTCGGGGTGATGCTGGCCGGGGCGATCCTCGGCCCGCGGCTGGGCGCGCTGTCCATGATCGTCCTGCTCACCCTGGTCGCGGCCGGGCTCCCGCTGCTGGCCGGCGGCCGGGGAGGGATCGGGGTGTTCACCGGGCCGTCCGCGGGCTACATCTTCGGATGGGTGCTCGGAGCCTTCGTCACCGGCCTGATCGTGCACTCCTCGGCGCGCAAACCGACGGTGCTCCGGACGGCCCTGGGGGTCCTGATCGGCGGGATCGGCGTGGTCTACGCGCTCGGGATCCCCGTCCAGGCGCTGGTAACCCGGTTGCCGCTGGGGCACACCTTCGTCCTGAGCATGGCGTTCATCCCCGGTGACCTGCTGAAGGCGGCGGTCGCCACCACCACCGTCGGCACTCTCTTGCGCGCCTACCCTCGGGCGTTCCGGCGGACGTGGGCCTCCCCGCGCGAACGCGATGCCGCTCGCGTGGATGCGATGCGATGACGCCGCGGATCGTGCTGCTGCGCGGTTCGTCGCCCGACCTGCTGCACCGACTTGATGAGGTGCGCTCCCGTGGGGATGTTCCTCTGGTCGGGGATGATCGCTGGCCGGCCGAGCACTGGACGGCGGTGGCTGACCTGGTCGATACCGCCTCGGTTCCGCCCGGCACGGCCTGGGCGAGCCTGACGTCCGGGACCAGCGGAAGGCCACGCGTCGTCCTGCGCACGGCCGCCTCGTGGGAGCGCTCGTTCGACGCGATCTCCGCGATCCTGACGGAGGAACATGTCCTCCTTCCCTCGCCACCCGCCTCCTCATTGACACTGTTCTCCCTGGCCCACGCCCTCCACGGCGGACCTCAGCCGGCGGACCCCGCAACGTCGTTCCACGGGACGCCGCAGGCGCTTCGCGCAGCCCTCGAAACCCAGACACTGCGGACTGCGCTCGTGGGCGGCTCACACCTGGATCCGGGTCTTCGGGCTGCGGCGCGCTCCCGCGGAACCCGGGTTGTGTCCTACTACGGGGCAGCGGAACTGTCATTCGTCGCCCTGGATGACGGAACGGGACTTCGTGCCTTCCCCGGGGTAGAACTCGACGTCCGGGAGGGCGAGGTCTGGGTTCGCTCGCCCTACGTGGCGCTGGGCTACCTGGGCGGGACCGGTCCGCTGCGCCGGGACGGCGCCTGGGCCACCGTCGGAGATCTCGGTTCTCTGGACGGCGAGGGTGTGCTGACCCTGCACGGGCGGGCCGACAGCGCGATCCTCACCGCCTCGGCCACGGTGGTACCGGACGAGGTCGAGAGTGAATTGAGGACGCTTGCGGGGATCCGGGACGCGGTGGTCTTCGGGATGCCCGCGCCCGGCGTCGGCGCGGTTGTCGCGGCGATGGTGGAGCCGGACGGCCCAGGCTCTGCGCTCACCGCGAGTCAGCTGCGCACCAGCGTCGCGGCCGGGTTCGCCCTGGCTCACCGACCCCGGGTCTGGTTCGTCGGCGAACTACCCCGAACCGCCTCGGGCAAGCCCGCCCGGGCGGAGATCCGGCGCCGCGCCCTCGCCGGTGAGGTGCCCCGCCTTGCCTGAACACGCTGTCATCATCGCCGCCCGGCGCACCCCGATCGCCACCCGCAGCCGGGCTTTCGCCAAGCTCACGGTCCAGGACCTGGCCGCCCCGGTCATCCGTGCCGCCCTCGACGACGCGGAAATGACCGCCGGGTCAGCTCTGACGGTGGCCGACGTCGTGCTCGGGAACTGCATGGGTCCCGGGGGCAATCCCGCTCGAGTCAGCGCGCTCGCGGCCGGGCTCGGGGTGGAAGTATCGGGTTCGACCGTGGACCGGCAGTGTGGGAGTGGTCTGGCCGCCGTGCTGGACGCGGTCCGGGCCATCGGTGCTGGGGACGATCGGGCCCGGATCGCCGGTGGGGTGGAGAGCGCCTCGACCGCGCCTAGCCGATCCATCGACGGAAAGGTCTACGACCGGGCTCCGTTCGTCCCGGCCGGCTGGCCCGACCCCGGAATGCTCGAAGCCGCCGAGGACCTCGCTCGCGCGGACGCCATCAGCCGCCACCGGCAGGACGCCCACGCCGCGCGCAGTCACCAGCGCGCCCGGGCCGCGCGCGAAGCCGGACGGTTCAACGACGAAATCGTTGCTCTGGAGGGACAAACCGCCGACGACTCGATCGGTGTCGGTGAACCCCACCTGGCCCGTGCGCGTCCACTGTTCCCCCAGGGCACCGTGACCGCGGGAACCTCGACCCGGATCAGCGACGGCGCCGCAGCCGTCGTGATCGTCCCCGAGCGACGCGGCCTTCCTGGCCTGGCGGTTCGCAGCCACGCCATTGTCGGCTGCGATCCGTCCTTGCCGGGAATCGGTGCGGCGCCGGCCATCCAGGCCGCGCTAGCCTCGGCCGGGGCCTCGATCGCCGACATCACGGCCGTCGAGATCGTCGAAGCCTTCGCCGCGCAGTCGCTTGCGGTGCTGGGGCGGCTGGGAATTGAGGAGGACGACCCCCGGGTTTGCGCAGACGGCGGCGCGCTTGCGCTCGGTCACCCCTGGGGAGCCAGCGGCGCGGTCAGCCTGGTCCGGCTGTTCAGCCGGCTGATGCGCACGGGCGCCCCGGCGGGAACGCTGGGCTTAGCAGCCGCTTCCGTGGGCGGCGGCATGGGTGTCGCGGCAGTTGTCGAGGTGGTTCGGTGAGTGGCATACAAATGGACGCCGTGAGCGTCCGTTTGGGAGACACGGACGTGCTGCACGACGTCACGTGCTCCCTGACCGAACGGACGATCGCAGTCGTCGGTGAGAATGGTTCCGGTAAGTCAACTCTCGCCCGCCTGGCCGGTGGTCTGGCCGCGGCCACCAGCGGCACGGTCCGGGTTCTCGGTCTGGACCCGGCCCGGGATGCGGCTGGACTGCGGCGCCGGGTGGCGGTGGTCTTCAGCAACCCGGACGCACAGATCATCATGCCGACCGTCGCTGAGGACGTAGCGTTCTCCCTGCGCTCCGAAAAGCTTCCCCGCGAGGAGAAGAAGCGCCGTACACAGGAAGCGCTGCACCGGTTCGGATTGTCCGACATCGCTGATCGCTCGGCCCACGACCTGTCCGGCGGCCAGAAACAACTGCTGGCCCTGTGCGGCGCCTTCGTCCGCGAGCCCGACCTGGTGATCGCCGACGAGCCGACCGCCTATCTGGACGCCCGCAACGCCCGCCGGGTTACCGACCACCTCCTGGAAGACGGCTCACATCAGCTGCTTCTGGTCACCCACGACCTTGCTCTCGCCCAGCGCTGCGAGCAGGCGGTGTTCGTAAAGGACGGGACGATCGCGGCCGTCGGCAAACCCGCCGAGATCGTCGCCGCCTACGAGGAGCACCTGGCATGCTGAGGCTCTATCGCCCGGGCAACGGCCCCTGGCACCGCATGCCCGCCGGGCCCAAGGCAACGCTGCTCATCCTGATCGTGCTGGCGGTGTGCCTACTTCCGGTGAGCTGGCCGGGCACCCTGGCCGCCGCGCTGATCGGTACCGGCTGCTACACGGTGCGGGGGATCGGCCTGCGCGAACTGGGCCGCCAGCTGTGGGCCGTGCGCTGGGCGATAGCGGTCACCGCAGCCGGGCAACTGCTCTTCCTAGGGCCTGAACGCGCGGCCGCCAACACCACCCGGGTCAGCGCGGCCCTGGTGATCAGCGCCCTGATCGCCCTGACCACCCCGGTCGCCGCCCTGATGGACGCCCTCGAGCGCGGCCTCAAACCGCTCGACTGGCTCGGCGTCGATCGCCAGCGTGTGGCCCTGCTGCTCGTCGTAACCTTCACCATGCTGCCGGTTCTGGCCCGCCTGGCGCACGAGGTCCGTGAGGCTCAGCACGCCCGGGGCGGCCAGGCGAGCCTGAGGTACTTCGCCACGCCATTCCTGGTCCTGGCGCTCAAGCATGCGGACGCGCTCGGCGATGCTCTGACGGCGCGAGGAGTGCGGTAAAAGTTACTCAGAAGCGTTCTGTCTCAGCCACCGTCGCGCCTTCCAGACATCGCTGAAGATCAAAACTGCTGCGCACCCGTCCAGGACGGCACCCATGAGCAGAACAACCCGCACGAACGTGGGCTGGTCCGTGAGCAGTCCAATGGCTGCGAAGTAGAGCGTCATGACGCCCTGCAGGTAGGCCACTCGGCGCAGGCCCACCGTGCGACGCGCCATGTCCTGGGCAATCTCCGGATAGGACTCGACCGGGCGATTGTGGCGAATGTCGGAAGCAATTCGCTTGCGGGTCCCTGGGTCGAGACTTAGCGCCGCAGGAAGCTGGAACCACTGGCCGCGACGTCGGCGCACCCAGAAGAGGACCAGGAAGAGGACGAGCGCAATCACGGCCTCGGCGCCGATCACGACCGCCAGCGGAAGCCAGACGTCGCCGAAGGGCCGGGTACTGACGAGCGCCGTTACGACCACGGTCAGCGGCGCGATCAGGAAGACCACGACCATGAATGCAGCGGCGGCGCGCCACCTCCGATGCCAGGCAGCCTCCGCCAGATCCCGGTCAGTCACCGGAGCATGATCACCCGGCTACGCGGCGGGTGCATTTTGAGCCTTTCGCGCCTCTCCCGTGGGGTAGTGACCGGCTTCACCGCCCGTTATGTCCGATAGCGACGTATCTCCGAAGGGCGAGATTACCTAAGGTGGAAGAGCCATCCCGGCGTCCGCATACCCGCGAGGAGCGAAGTGTCGAGCACCGCCCAGTCCGTCCCGTCGTCCACTGATCTGGACCCCGACACCCTCGACCTGCGCCTGGTCGTGGCCGACATGGACGGCACCCTCCTCGACGGGAACGGTCTCATCCCGGACGGCTTCTGGCCCCTGCTCGACCAGTTGCACGAGCGCGGCGTGGTTTTCGTGCCCGCCAGCGGCCGTCAGTACGCCACTCTGGCCCGGCTCTTCGAACGGGCCCCGGCCGACACCTCGTACATCGCCGAGAACGGCAGCTACGTCGTCCGCAACGGCGAGGAGGTGGCCTCGACCACGCTCGGCCGGCCGGTGGTCGAGGAGGTCGTCCAGCACCTGCGAACAATGACGCAACTGGACCTGGGGGTGGTGCTGTGCGGCAAGCGCTCGGCGTACGTGGAGCGCAAGGACGAGGCGTTCGTGGGGGAGGCGCGCAAGTACTACGCCGCGCTGGAGGTGGTGGACGACCTCCTGGTGCCGGACGACGAGGTGCTGAAGATCGCGGTGTTCGACTTCGGGGACGCGGAGACCGGGGCGGGTCCGGCGCTGGAGCGGTTCCGGCCGAGCGAGCAGGTGGTCGTGTCCAACCATCACTGGGTGGACGTGATGGCGGCCGAGGCGAACAAGGGGGCCGCGGTGCGGCTGCTGCAGGAGAGCCTCGGCATCACCCGCGACCAGACCGTGGCGTTCGGCGACTATCTCAACGATCTGGAAATGCTGGACGCGGCGACCTGGTCGTTCGCGATGGCCAATGCGCACCCGGAGGTGCTGGCCCGGGCCGCGGCCATCGCCCCGGCCAACACCGAGCACGGGCTGATCACCACCCTCGGCCGGCTGCTGGGCTGAGGCAGCCGGCCGAAGGTCGTAAAGGTCAGTCCAGAGCGACTTCTCGTTCCGGATCGAGTGGTTCGAGCTTCAGCGCGAGGAAGGCGAAGCAGACCACCGCGGCGAACAGGTAACCCAGCGCCACCTGCGGATTAGCTGCCCACTCGACCTTTTCGCCGTGGATCAGCCCGATCCAGCTCAGCCCGGCGCCGAACAGGGCGAACAGCCCGGCCTGGAGGAAGCGCCGGTCGATCAGGAAGGCGACGATCGCGCCGAGCACCAGGCCGGCCAGGATCGCGCCCTCGCCCAGGGTTTTCATGCCGTTGTAGATCACCCCGGCCCCGACGATCTTGTCCTCGCCGACCTGGGCGGCCGAAGTGCCGGCCGCGGTCAGGACGTTGTCCATCAGGCCGGTGGCCCATTGGGCGATGTTCGGGATCAGGGCGGCGACCACGGCGGCGGCGTGGATCTTGGGGGAGGCGTTGAATGCCTGGGCGCCGATCATGAAGCCGATGTACAACAGGATCGGGACGATCGCGGGGACCGGCAGGAGGGCGTTGAGCAGGCCGAACAGGCCCAGGAAGCACATCAGCGCGATGACCACCCCGCTGGCCATCGAGTACCCGGTGCGCCCGCCGGCGTCCTTCCATCCGGGGTGGCCGATGTAGACGGCCGGCGGGAAGGGCGAGCCCAGGCAGGATCCGATCACCGCGCCGGTGCCGTCGGCGAGCAGGACCGCGCGCAGGTTGTAGCTGTCGCCGGCCGCGGCCGCGCTCTCCACGTTGGTCATGGCCTCGGTGAAGTTGTAGACGCCCAGCGGGATGGCGGTGGCCAGCAGCGGGGAGACGTCCTTCAGACCGTTGATCAGCAGGTCGAACTGGAACGAGGGCACGGCGATCGCGATGTCCTTGGCCGCGGCCGAGACGTCGGGGGCCGACATGTACCCGCCGATCCAGGCGATCGCGGTGCCGACCAGGAGGGCGGCCAGGCCCATCGGGAAGTTGCCCGGAAGGCGTACCCCGGCCAGGAAGCCGATCAGGATGAGGATCAGGACGGGCAGGGCGATCCAGGCGGCCTCCCACATCTGGGCGGCCGGGCGCATCGAGATGAAGGTGATCGAGATGCCGGCCAGGGTGCCGAGCATCGCGGCCCGGGGCGTGTACTTGCGGATGTACGGGCCGACGAACGCGCCGATCAGCACGATCACGCCGATCACGAACGCCCAGGCGACCCCGGCCTGCCAGGCCTGGACCGCGTCCTGGGTGCTCAGGTAGATCGGCAGCATGATCACGAAGACCACGATGAACATGTGCGGCACGCTCGGGCCGTAGGGCATGGCGGCCACGTCGCTGCGGTTCTCGGCCCGGGCCAGGCGGCGGCCGAGGTAGGAGTAGAAGACGTTGCCGAGCACCAGGGCGATGCCGAGGGCGGGCAGGACGGTGCCGAAGACGTCGTCGGCGGGCACCTTGACCACGCCGATCATCAGGCCGGTCAGGACCAGGACGTTGACCAGGATGTTGAAACCGAGGCCGAAGGCGGCGTTGGTGTCCCCGCCGACCCAGTAGGGGATCTTCGGGCCGCCCGGCGGCGGCGTGGGGGAGGCGGCGTCGATCGTGGTGGTTCCGGTTGCGGACATCAGATCTCCTCAGAGGACCGGGCTGGGAGTGAGGTTCTGGAGCGCGGAGAGGAACGCGGTGGAGGGGGCGACCCAGCCGAAGATGCCGCCCTGGGCGCGGATCATGTCCAGGCCGACCCGCTGGAAGTCGGCGAAGTAGGAGCCCACGCAGTCGGACAGGACCAGGCACTCGAAGCCGCGGTCGTTGGCCTCGCGCACGGTG
The DNA here is from genome assembly GCA_000719025.1 of Kineosporia aurantiaca JCM 3230. Lineage (GTDB taxonomy): Bacteria > Actinomycetota > Actinomycetes > Actinomycetales > Kineosporiaceae > Kineosporia > Kineosporia aurantiaca. Next base: position 206,978 of record JODP01000002.1, on the reverse strand, counting down.
GTGTGCACGCACACCTCGGTGGTGACGCCGGTGACGACCAGTTTCGAGATGCCGTGCGCGGCCAGGATCGCGCCGAAGTCGGTGGCGTAGAAGGCGCCCTTGCCGGGCTTGTCGATCACGGGCTCACCGGGGACCGGGGTGAGCTCGTCGATGATGTCGTGGCCCTTCTCGCCGCGGATCAGGATCCTTCCGTTGGGGCCGGGGTCGCCGATCCGCAGGGAGGGGTTGCCACGCTGGAGCTTGGCCGGTGGGCAGTCGGACAGGTCGGGCAGGTGGCCTTCCCGGGTGTGGATGACGAAAAGACCAGCCTCGCGGGCGGTCTGGAGCACGGTGGCCAGGGGCGGGATGACGCCGCGCAACTGCTCCACGTCGTTGCCCAGGGTCTCGCCGAATCCGCCCGGTTCGACGAAGTCGCGTTGCATGTCGATGATCACCAGGGCCGTGTCGGCCAGGGAGAAGGCGAACGGGTACGGTTCGGCGGGGATTTCCGGCATCTGCTGCTCCCGACTACGGTCAGCCCAGGACGGCCTGGGCGATGGTGGCGAGGGTGAGGTCACTGCGGGGCGGCCCGATCAGCATCAGCGAGGCCGGTCGCCCGTCCTCGGTGAGACCGGCCGGGATCGCGATCGCGGCCAGATCGAGCAGATTGGCGAAGTGCGTGTAGTGCCCGAGCACCGAGTTCCGGGCGATCGGATCGGCCAGCACCTCCTCGATCGTGAACGTGGTGCCGATGGTCGGCAGCACGAGCGCGTCCACCTGGTCCCAGACCGGGCGCACGGCGTGGCGCAGGGTGCGCAGGGCGTGTTGCGTGCGGAACAGGTCGGCGGCGCTGAAACGCTGCCCGGACTCGATGATCTGGCGAACGATCGGGTTGATGGAGGACGCCGGTGAGTCCGGGTGGGTCTCGAGGAAGGGGCCGAGATCGGCGTAGCGCTCGGCCACCCAGGCTCCCTGGTAGAGCAGGGCCCCCGCGTCCAGGAACGGGGTGAGATCGACGCTGACGCCGGTGGCCCCGAGCGAGTCCATCGCCTGGGTGCGGGCTTTGAGGTGAGCGGCCTGCATGGCGGTGTCGCCGAAGAAGTCCAGGGGTTCGGGCAGGCCCAGCCGCAGCGGCATCCCCTCCTGCCAGGTGGAGGCGCCCAGGGTGGCGGGCACCCGCCCCCAGGGGTTCTTCGGGTCGTGACCGACGATCACCTCCAGCAGGGTAAGCGCGTCCTGGATCCCGGTGGCCATCACCGTAATGCCGTCGATCGTGCGGCAGGCCGGTTCCAGGCCCCGGGTACTGACCAGACCCAGCGTCGGCTTCACGCCGATCACGCCGTTGAGCGCGGCCGGGACCCGGCCCGAGCCCGCGGTGTCGGTGGCCAGGGCGATCGGGACCACTCCGGACGCCACGGCCACGGCCGAGCCGGAACTGGAGCCCCCCGAGACGATGTCCTTGCCGAACACGCTGCGCGGGATGCCGTAGGGGGAGCGGACGCCGACCAGGCCGGTGGCGAACTGGTCGAGGTTGGTCTTGCCGACCACGATCGCCCCCGCGTCCAGGACCCGCTGCACCGCAGCGGCCGATTCCTCGGGGACGTGGGCGAACTCGGGGCAGGCATTGGTGGTCGGCAGGCCGGCCACGTCGATGTTGTCCTTGACCGCGATCGGCACCCCGTAGAGCGGGAGCCGACCGATCCCGTCGGCCTCGGCCCGGTGTTCCAGTTCCGCGGCGCGGGCCAGCAGGGCACCGGGTTCGGCCACGGTGATCCAGGCGTGGTCGTCACGGGTGCGCTCGATCCGGGCCAGGACGTCCCGGATCACGTCGGAGGGGGTGGTGTCGCCGTTGCTGTATCCGGCGCGCAGCTGGGCGAGCGTCTGACCGAACGGGTTCATCCTGCCGATTGTCGACAGTTCTATTTCCGAAGGAAGCGCGTCCGGTTAATCATGGATGACCCGCGGTGACCGATACCCGCACTTGGTCGTGAAAGTGCAGGTCACTGCCGTTCGGTGCTGGTCAGTGCAGGTAGCGCTGGGCCCCGTGGTTGCTCAGGGCGGCGAACACGACATCCTTGTCATTGCTGCCCACCGCCTCCAGCAGCGCGGTGTGGCGGCGGATGCTGTCCTGGGGAGCGGTGGTCTCGGCCTCCCGGCGCAGGTTCAGGGCCATGTGCATCTGCAGCTTCAGCAGCACCGGTTCGTAGGCCTCCAGCATCGGGCGGTGCCCGGCCAGGGCCGCCAGGCTGGTGTGGAACCAGCGATGCGCCTCGGCCAGGGCCGGGCCGTCGGCGGTGTCGGCCGCGTGGCGCATCGAGGCCAGGTGCCCGCGGGCGGCGAGCAGGTCCTCCGGAGTGCACGGCAGCGCCTTCGCCAGGGCGAAACGCTCCAGCACGTCGCGCAGCTCGAAGAGCTCGGCGGCGTCCTGGTCGGACAGCGTGGTCACCCGGGTGCCGCGCCGGGGCAGGTGCTCGACCAGACCCTGCTGGGCCAGCAGCCGCAGCGCCTCCCGCAGCGGCGCCCGGCTGATCCCGAACCGGCTGGTGATCTGCTCCTCGATCAGCCGCTCGCCCGGCGCCAGGGCCCCCGCCAGGATCTGCTGCCGCAGCCGCCCGACGATCAGCTCGACCAGGCTGGCCGGGGCCAGGTCGGGGCCGCCCAGTTCGGTCGTTTTGTCACTCACGCCTCCCATGGTGCCTCACCCCGGCCCGGGCCCCGGCCCGGCCGTCACGCAGCCGTCGTCCGGCTGCTAGCCGACCGCCTCGGTGTGCCAGATCTTCTCGATGTACTCGCGCATCGCCCGGTCCGAGGAGAAGAAGCCGCAGCGGGCCACGTTCAGGATCGCCGACCGGCTCCAGGCGTCCTGGTCGGCGTAGGCCGTGTCCACCCGCTCCTGCGCGTCCAGGTAGGCCCGGTAGTCGGCCAGGGCCATGAACCGGTCCTCGTTCAGCAGGTTGGCCACCACCGGGGCGAACATGCCCCGGTCGCCGCCGGAGAAGGCGCCGTTGGAGATCAGGTCGACGGCCCGGCGCAGTTCCTCGTCGCCCTCGTAGAACGAGCGGGGCGTGTACCCCTGCGCCGCGAGGTCGTCGGCCTCGGGCTCGCGCAGGCCGAAGAGGAAGAAGTTCTCGTCGCCGACCAGCTGGCGGATCTCCACGTTGGCGCCGTCGTCGGTGCCGATGGTCAGGGCGCCGTTCAGGGCCAGCTTCATGTTCCCGGTGCCGGAGGCCTCCTTGCCGGCCAGGGAGATCTGCTCGGACAGGTCGGCCGCCGGGATCAGGGTCTCGGCCAGCGTGACGTTGTAGTTGGCCGGGAACGCCACCTGGAGCAGGTCCTTGACCGAGGGATCGGCGTCGATCGTGGCCGCGACGGCGTTGATCAGGTGGATGGTCTCCTTGGCCATCCAGTACCCGGGGGCCGCCTTGGCGCCGAAGACGAAGGTCCGGGGCACGATTTGGGACGCCTGCACGCGGCCGGAGACGACGCGGTCGTAGAGCGTGATGATGTGCAGCAGTTTCAGGGACTGGCGCTTGTACTCGTGCAGCCGCTTGACCATCACGTCGAGCATCGGCCCGGCCGGCAGCTCGTAGCCGTCCCGCTGGCGCAGCGTGGCCGCCAGCCGCACCTTGTTGGCCTGCTTGACCGCGCGGAACCGGGCCCGGAACTCGGCGTCCTCGGCGAACGGCTCCAGGCCCTGCAGCTTCTCCAGGTCGGTGACCCAGCCGTCCCCGATCGCCTCGGTGATCAGCGCCGACATCCCCGGGTTGGCCTGGCGCAGGAAGCGCCGCGGGGTGATGCCGTTGGTGACGTTGGTGAACTTCTCCGGCCACATCGCGGAGAAGTCCGGCAGCACCTTGTCCCGCAGCAACTGCGAGTGCAGCTCGGCGACCCCGTTGACCCGGGTGCCGGCCACCGTGGCCAGGTGCGCCATCCGCACGCCGCGCTGGGGGTACTCGGAGATGATCGACATCCGCCGTACGCGTTCCTCGTCGCCGGGGAAGCGGGTGCGCACCTCGCTGAGGAACTCGGCGTTGATCCGGTCGATGATCTCGTAGTGCCGGGGCAGCAGCCGGCTGAGCATCTCGACCGGCCAGACCTCCAGGGCCTCCGGCAGCAGGGTGTGGCAGGTGTAGGAGAAGCACTGCCGGGTGATGGCCCAGGCCCGTTCCCAGGTCAGCTTCTTCACGTCGACCAGCAGGCGCATCATCTCCGGCACGGCGATCACCGGGTGGGTGTCGTTGAGCTGGAAGGCGATCCGCTCCGGCAGGCCCTCGGGGTCGAAGTCCTTGTCCAGCACCTCGAAGATGAAGTCGGCCAGCGAGCAGGCCACGAAGAAGTACTGCTGCTGCAGGCGCAGCTCCTTGCCCTGCGGGGTGGAGTCCTCCGGGTAGAGAACCTTGGAGATGTTCTCCGCGAAGGTCTGCGAGCGCACCGCGTCGACGTAGTCACCGGCGTTGAAGATGGACAGGTCGAACGCCTGCGTGGCCTGGGCGCTCCACAGCCGCAGGGTGTTGACCCGGCCGTTCTGGTAGCCGGGCACCATGTAGTTGTAGGGCACCCCGACCACGCCCCAGTCCGGGATCCAGCGGGTGCGCTCGGTGCCGTCCTCATCCGTGTACTTCTCGGTGCGACCGGCGAAGTTCACCGGCTGGGAGGACTCCGGGTGCGGGAACTCCCAGGGGCTGCCCAGCGCCAGCCAGGGGTCGGGCTGCTCGACCTGACGGCCCTCGACGAAGGTCTGGCGGAAGATGCCGTACTCGTAGCGGATGCCGTAGCCGATGGTGGGCACGCTCATCGTGGCCAGCGAGTCGACGAAGCAGGCGGCCAGGCGGCCCAGGCCACCGTTGCCCAGCCCGGGCTCCTCCTCCTGCTCGCGCAGCGTGTCCAGGCTCAGCCCGCACTGGGCCAGCCCCTCGGAGACCACGCCGGCCAGGTCGGAGGCCAGCAGCGCGTTGTCCAGCTGGCGGCCGAGCAGGTACTCGGCGGAGAGGTAACCCACCGCCTTGACCGGCTCCCGGCGCTGCCGGCCGATGTCCTCCAGCCAGCGCGCCATCAGATAGTGACGCACCGTCCGGGCCAGGGCCAGATACTGGTCGTTCACGGTCGAGCGGCCCAGGGACACCCCCAGCCCGAAGTTGAGTTCGCGCAGGAACTCGCGCACGAACCCGTCCACGTCGGGGGAAGGGGCACGGACGGGGGCCAGGGCCCGCTCGTTCGTGGGCACGCTGCGCGGCCCCTTCTCGGGATCAATCACATATGCCTGGTCATCCACGACGACACCGTAGTCACCGCGGATTACCGGCACATCAGCGGAGCCCCGGGTTTGTCCGGAACGGTCCCCGCGGTCCGCCCCGGCGTACCAGAGAATTGATCTTGAGGACGCCTGCTGGTCGCCTGTGGGTCGGCTGTGGGCGGGGCCGGAGGCGGCAGAGTGGCGCCGCCCCATATGCCGCGATTGCAAGGAAAACGCATGTCGACACGAAGTTCCCGGCGCCTTCGGCCGGTCGCGGTGCTGGTCGCCGCGCTCGCCCTCGGTTCCGTGGCCCCGACGGCCGCGCAGGCCGCCTCCGGTCTCTCGCCGTTCGACGCGGTCAACCAGTTCATCGGCACCGAGCTGGACCAGACCCAGAACAAGAGCAACGACGCCTACGGCAACACCTTCCCCGGCGCCGGCCGGCCCTTCGGGATGGTCCAGCCGAGCCCGACCACCTGGGCCGAGGGCAACGCCAACGTGGGGCAGAAGGGCGGGTACGAGTACACCGCCTCGCTGATCCGCGGCTTCGGGATGACCCGCTACGACGGCACCGGCTGCACCGGCCGGTTCGGCGGCTACGACTTCCCGACCATCCCGTACGCGGGGGAGCTGACCGACGGCGTGCTGCCGTCCAGCCCGGCCGGCAACATCAAGGACTACTACCTCCCGTTCAGCCACGCGAACGAGAGCGCGCAGCCCGGCTACTACGGGGTGAAGCTCGACGACGGGGTCGAGGCGGAGCTGACCGCCACCTCCCGCGCCTCGGTAAGCCGCTACGACTTCCCCAAGAGCGGTCAATCGTCCCTCATTCTGGACGCTTCGGGCCCCAACAACCGGACGTTCGGCACCGAGGTGACCATCGACCCGGCCACCCGGACGGTCTCCGGGTGGACGTACGGGACGGACGTCTGCGACGTCGGGAACACCTACAAGGCCTACTTTTCCACGACGTACGACCACGACTTCGCCTCGTACGGCACGTGGACGGACGACACCCGGACGGCCGGCTCGGCCCACGTGCTCAAGAGCACGCAGGACACCGGCGTGGACTACCGGCACGACACCGGCGCCTGGATCACCTTCCAACAGGGAGCCAAAGTCGTTGCCAAGACCGGGTTCAGCTACGTCAGCGTGGAGAACGCCGCGCTGAACCGGGACACCGAGATCGGCGCGGACGGGTTCAACGACGTCAAGAACGACGCGAAGAACGAGTGGGAGGACGCCCTCGGCACGGTGAAGGCCACCGGCGGCACCGACGAGCAGCGCACCAAGTTCTACACGGCGCTCTACCACGTCCTCCAGAACCCGAACGTGCGTGAGGACGTCAACGGCGAGTACCTGGGCTTCGACGGCAAGGTGCACGACGTCGAAAAGGGCCACCACTTCTACCGGAACATCAACTTCGCCGGCTCCGGCTGGGACGCCTACCGCAGCCTGTTCCAGCTGATCGCGCTGACCCACCCGGACGTCGCGAACGACATCAACCGCTCGATCGTGGCCCTCACCCAGCAGAAGGGCACCTGGGCGCCCGGTGCGGCCCGCATGCAGGGCGACAACTACCAGGTCATCCTGGCCACCCTGGACGACATGGGCGCGACCGACTACGACCGGCAGGCCGCGCTGGACTCGATGAAGGCCACCCAGGTGCTGCCGGCCACGAAGACGACCCGCTCGGACGGGTACCAGTACTTCGCCACCGGCCTGATCGAGAACGCGAAGGGCGACTACGCCACCTCCCGGGTGCTGGAGTACTCGATCGACGACTTCGCCATCGCCCAGCTCGCCCACCGGCTCGGCGACGACAAGGCCTACGACTTCTTCTCCGGCCGCTCGCAGAACTGGATGAACGTCTTCGACCCGCAGACCGGGGCGCTGATGCCGCGCTCCCGCAACGGTTTCGACCGCACCTTCGACCTGCGGGTGCGTGACGACGCGGCCGGCCGGGGACAGTTCAACCAGGCCACCGGTTACCAGTACGGCTGGCTGGTCCCGCAGAACCTGTCGGCGCTGATCGCCAAGCGTGGCGGGGTGGCCAAGGCGACCGCGCAGCTCGATCAGCTGATGCAGCAGCTGGACGTCGGCGCCTACACCCAGACCGGCAACTACCTCTCCAACGAGCCGACTTTCGGTACTCCGTACGTCTACAACTGGCTCCAGGCGCCGGCCAAGGGCACGGACGTCCTCTATCGGGCGGTCTCCGAGATGTACGACACGACGCCCTCCGGCCTGCCCGGCAACGACGACGAGGGCGCGCTGAGCGCCTGGTACGTGTTCGCCAACCTCGGCTTCTACCCGGCTGTCTACGGCACCGGGGACCTGGTCGTCAGCGGCCCGATGTTCGACAGGATCGTGATCACCCCGGCCTCCGGCTCCCGGGTGATCAGGATCAACGCCGCCGGCGTCTCCTCCGGGGCCCGGTACGTGGGGGACCTCAAGGTCAACGGCGCCGGGCAGTCGAAGTCCTGGCTGGACAGCGCCTTCGCCCGCTCCGGCGGCACGCTGGACTTCACCATGACCAAGACACCCGGAACCTGGGGCACCGCCGCCACCGACATCCCGCCCTCGTTCACCAACGGCACCAACGTCCGCAACAGCGTCGGCACCACCCCGGACGGCCAGGGCAACCTCGGCTCGATGGACCTCAGCGACTGGTCGCTCTCCCGCGGATCCCTGGCCGCGGCCGGCCTGAAGCCGGGCGCAGCCGTTGCGGGCACCGGATTCACCTGGCCCAGCGCCGAACCGGGCACCCCCGACAACTGGATCCCGCACGGCCAGCGAATTACCGTCTCCGACAGCACGACCGGCGGCACCCTCTCCTTCCTCGGCCTGTCCACGAACGGACCCGCCGCCGGCACGGCGGTCGTGACGTACAAGGACGGGACCACCCAGGACGTCCCGTTCTCCCTGAGCGACTGGGCCGCGAACCCGGCCTCCGGGGAGACCGCCGTCGCCACCCTGAGCGGCCGCAACAACGTCAACGGCACCGCGGGCACCGGCACGTTCCGGGTGTTCGCCTCGGCCCCGGCGACTCTGGCCGCGGACAAGGAGGTCGCCTCGGTGACCCTGCCGGAGGTGACGGACAAGGGGATCATGCACATCTTCGATGTCGCGGTGAGCTGATCTCCTCCTGCTCGGGACTCACGCCGTGGTCATGCGGTTCCTCTTCCGGGGAACCGCATGACCACGACTCGTGGCCGAACCTGGTGCCGTGCTCAGCCGGGCAGGATCGGCTCCGCCCAGGAAGGCCACCCGTAAACCCCGGACTTGCCGGCATCAGGGCCGCTAGCTTCTTTCTCTATTACCTGAGTGCCTGGCACGGCGGTGTAGAGGGGGGCCGATGAGTTCGTCGTGGAGCGAGGAGTACCGCGGGGGGAGCCCGGAGGCCGAGCGGCTGGAGTTCCAGCAGCTCGCCCGGGAGATGATGCTGGTTCAGCTGAAGAACCGGAAGAAGACCGGACGTCCGGTCGACCGGGGGTTCCAGGCGAAGACCACGTTCGCCGCGACCAATGCCGAACTGCGGTTCCGGGACGATCTGGCGGCGGACCTGACCGTCGGGTTCGCCCAGCCGGGAGCCGTTTACCGCACGATCGTCCGGTTCTCCAATGCCTCCGGGCTACGCAACGATCCGGACTACAAGGGTGATCTGCGCAGTGCGGCGCTGCGAGTGGTGGTGTCGGAAGAGGAGCAGCACGACCTCACCTTCACCAACTATCCGGTGGCGCACGCGAAGGACGCGCGTGAGTTCGTCAAGTTCGCGGTGGCCACGGCGGGCGGTACGTTCGACCGGGTGCTGGGGGTCGCGAAGCTCGTCTTCATCTGTGGGCCGCGGCCGACCCTGCGGATGGTCACCACGATCCTCAAGGGCCAGCGGCACCGGGTGCGCAGCATCGCCAACGAGTCCTACTACAGCCGCCTGCCGATGCGCTGGGGTGACCAGGCCGTTCAGTACCACCTGCGGCCGGCGCCGGGTACGGCGCTCGGGCCGGAGCCGTCCAGGACCGATCCGGACTACCTCACCCATGAGGCGCTCGCACGCGGCCGTTTCACCTACGAGCTCTGTGTCCAGCGGTTCGTCAGCCCCCGCAAGACCCCGATTGAGGACGCGTCGGTGGCGTGGGCGACCAGCGACGCCCCGGTCGAGGTGGTGGGTCTGCTGACGGTCGACCCGCCGGACGCCGAGGGCGCGGCGGTCGAGAAACTGGCGTTCAACCCGTGGAACACCACCGAGGAGTTCCGGCCGCTGGGCAACCTCAACCGGGTGCGTAAGGTCGCCTACGACACGAGTGCGGCGCATCGGAAAGGGTTTGTCTGGCGGGAGGATCCGCCGCCGCGCAATGTTGTTCTCGGCGGGTTGGTGCGCAAGGTGTTCGCGGCGGTGAACCGCTGGGTGCCGTGGCACCGGCTGAGTCAGCGGCTGGCGCTGCTGAACCTGGACGGCATTCGGTACACGCTGCGTCAGCAGAACCTGGTCGACACCGAGGTTCGGGAGGCGCCGCCGGCGGTGCGCCGGGTCCCGCCGGAGCCGACCGAGGAGGTCCGGGCGCGGCGGACCTACGAGGGCACCTGGAACGACTTGTCCGACCGGGAGATGGGCTCGGTCGGGGCCACTTTCGGCCGGAACATGAGGACCGAGCTACGGCCGGAGAGCTTCGACGAGCCGAATCCGGTCACGATCAGCCGGGAGTTGCTCTACCGCGAGACGTTCCAGCCGGCCACCAGTCTCAACCTGCTGGCCGCGGCCTGGATCCAGTTCCAGGTGCACGACTGGGTCAACCACGCCCGCCATCCGCTCGGGGTGGACGACGTAAGGGTGGATCTGCCCGCCGGCGCGGACGACTGGCGGAACACGCCCGGCGGGCCGGCTGAGCGGCAGATGCGGATCGCCGGGAACATTCCGGGTGGGGCCGGGCCGGTGAACTTCGCGAACACCGCCTCGCACTGGTGGGACGGTTCCGAGGTGTACGGCAACGAGAGCGAGAAGGCCCAGTCGCTGCGGGAAGGGGCCAAGATCCGGCTCACCCCGGCCGGTTACCTTCCGGACGACGTGAACGGGCAGGAGATCACCGGGTTCGCCGAGAGCTGGTGGCTCGGGCTGAGCGCCATGCACACGCTTTTCGCCCGCGAGCACAACCTGCTGTGCGACAAGCTGGCGGCCGAGTACCTCGACTGGTCCCCGGACCGGATCTACCACACCGCGCGGCTGATCGTCTCGGCGCTGATCGCCAAGATCCACACGGTGGAGTGGACGCCCGGCATCCTGGCCACGAAGGTGCTCAAGGTGGGGATGTCGGCCAACTGGTACGGCCCCGAACCCGGCGACTGGATGACCAAGGCGGGCATGTGGCTGCTGGACGCCCACGCCCTGAAGGGGATTCCGGAGACGCTGCCCGACCATCACGGCGTGCCCTATTCGCTGACCGAGGAGTTCACCACGGTCTACCGGATGCACCCACTGATCCCGGACGAGTACGTCTTCGTGGACCACCGGCACGGAAACGAATTACTGAAAACGGATTTCGCCCGAATTCAGGGAACCGACGCGGATGACGCGCTGCGGGAACTCGGGCTGACCGACGTCCTCTATTCGTTCGGTATCGCCAACCCGGGCGCGATCAAACTCCACAACTACCCGCGTGCTTTGCAGGGCTTCGAGCGCGACGGCGAACGGATCGATCTCTCGGTCGTCGATCTGGTCCGGGTCCGGCGGCGGGGAGTGCCGCGCTACAACGACTTCCGCGAGGCCCTGCACATGCCCCGGATCACCCGCTGGGAAGACCTCAGTGACGATCCGGAATCGGTGGCCCGGCTGCGGAAGGTCTACCGGAGCGTGGACGATGTCGACACCATGATCGGGTTGTTCGCCGAGACCCCGCCCAAGGGTTTCGGGTTCTCGGACACGGCTTTCCGGATCTTCATCCTGATGGCCTCGCGCCGGCTGCAGAGCGACCGGTTCCTGACCGTCGACTTCCGGCCCGAGGTGTACTCGCCGCTGGGCATGGAATGGATCGCCAAGAGCGGAATGCGCGAGGTAATTCTGCGGCACGCGCCCGAACTGGCCGATGCGATGCCCGCGGAAGGAAATCCGTTCGCACCCTGGCAGAAGGTGGGAGGAGCATCATGAACCTGCTCGCCCGGAACAACGGGGAACTCGACGAGCTCTTCCGCGCCAGCCCGGCCGGCGAGATCCCGGTCGGCGACACGCACGGTACCTTGCTCGCGTTCCCGGGAACCGTCCTGACCCGGCCCCTGTCGGCCCTGGTCCGGATGATCTTCTGGCAGGGCAAGACCTTCGATCCCGCGCGCGGCACGCTGAAGAACCGGATCAGCCCGCTCGGCCTGCGGGCGGTCGGGGCGAGGGTGGGGCCGGACAAGAGCCGGGTCGATCTCCAGGAGTGCATTCTGATCGACTACTCCCGCACCGCGTTGCTGCCGATCCGGCTGGTGCGGGACGAGATCCGCCAGGTGGCGCCGGGGGAGTACCTGGGCGTGGTGTGGATCGGGCGGCGGCGGGTGGGCTGGTTCACTCTTCGGGAGCGTGGCAGGCTCTGAAGCTGTGATGGACTTTCGAACGCTCGGTAATTCCGGCGCCTCCGTGACCAGCCTCTGCCTCGGCACCATGACCTTCGGCGACGAGAGCGATGAGTCGGTCTCGCACGCCATGCTCGATCGCTATGTCGAGGCGGGCGGCAACTTCGTCGATACCGCCGACGTCTACTCGACCGGGGTCTCGGAGGAGATCATCGGGCGCTGGCTGAAGGCGCGCCCCTCCGATGTCACTGATCGCGTGGTTCTGGCCACCAAAGGACGCTTCCCGATGGACGATACGCCGAACGGCGTGGGTTTGTCGGCGCGGCACCTTTCCCAGGCAGTGGACGCGTCGCTGCGCCGGCTCGGGGTGGAGGCCATCGACCTGTACCAGCTGCACGCGTTCGATCCGCACACCCCGATCGACGAGACGCTCCGCACGCTGGACGGTTTCATCCGGGCGGGCAAGATCCGCTACTACGGGCTGTCCAACTTCACCGGCTGGCAGCTGACCAAGCTGGTGCACCGCGCGGCCGCGCTGAACATCCCGGCCCCGGTCACGCTGCAGCCGCAGTACAACCTTCTGGTCCGTCAGATCGAGTGGGAGGTTGTCCCGGCGGCGCAGGACGCCGGGCTGGGCCTGCTGCCGTGGAGCCCGCTGGGTGGCGGCTGGCTGACCGGGAAGTACAAGCGGGATCAGCAGCCCACCGGCGCGACCCGGCTGGGGGAGAACCCGCAGCGGGGAATGGAGGCCTACGACCGGCGCCAGAACGAGCAGACCTGGAGCGTCATCGACGCGGTCCAGCGGATTGCCGAGGGGCGCGGTGTGTCCATGGCGGAGGTCGCGCTCTCCTGGCTGACCAACCGACCGGGCGTCACCGCGTCCATCATTGGGGCTCGTACCGTTGAGCAGCTCCAGAGCAATCTGGCCTCGGCGGAACTGGTTCTCACGCCGGAGGAAACGGCCGAGCTGGATGCGGTGAGTGCTCCGGCGATCTCGGACTACCCGTACGGGGAGCTGGGAGTCGCGCAGCAGGGGCGCAAGCTGGTCGGCGGTCGCTAGGACCAGCTTCGGAGGATTTCCCGGACCTGCTCGTCCCCGGCCAGGTCGAGCGGAGTCCGGCCCTCGGCATCGGTGCGGGCCGGATCGGCGCCCAGCTCCAGGAGCCGGCGCACGCTGTCGATCCGGCCGTTCTCCGCGGCCAGGCGCAGCGGGTGCCGGCCCCAGACCGGATCAGCCTCGTCGATCGGGGTGCCGACCCGGACCAGGGCGTCGATCACCTTCAGGCGCTGGTGGTCGGCCGCCATGATCAACGCCAGCAGGCGGCCGTCGGGGGAGGAATCCTCCAGCCGGCCACCGATGTCGCCGACCGCGGCCGCGATCACCAGATCGGGGACCTCTGCCCCGGCAGCAGCCAGTACGTCGACCACGGCCGTCATGCCGAAGACCGCGGCGTGCACCAGCGCGGTCGCCCCCGGTACCCCACCGGCATCAGCGCGGGCCGTGGCCTCCAGGTCGGCGCCGTGCTCGATCAGGACCCGGGCCACTTCGGCGTCCCCGTAGCTGGCCGCCGTGATCAGCGGAGTCTCGGGCTCTTCGGGATCGCCGTCCACGGCCGCGCCGGCCGCCAGCAACTCCCGGGCCATCCCGCCCGTGCCCTTGACGTCGCGCCAGAGGTGGCGCTCGGGGGCGTAGCGCAGCATCGCCACATCGTTCAGCTCGCTCATTCAGGAGACCTTGCTGATCGTCACCGTCCCGGACACCTTGCTCTCCCCACGAATCCCGATCACCGCGCCCTCCCCGTCCTGGGCCGTCCCGGTCAGCTGCCAGCTGTAGGTGCCGTTGGCCAGCGCCTTACCGCTGCTGTTGCGGCCGTCGAAGGCCAGATCCCGGATGCTCGCGTCAGCGGCGGTGCCCACCAGCGTCCTCAAAGTACTTCCTGTCTTGGTACTGCGGATCACCAGCCGGATGTCCTTCACCGGTTTGGTCAGGTCGAACTGGGGGTTCCAGGTGTCGGCCCGGCCGTCACCGTTCGGGGTGAACCCGGCGGGGGCGTAGGTGCCGACCAGGCGGGGACGGTACTTCTCGGTGAGGCCGGTGGAGTAGACCACGACCGCGCCGGTGCTGACCCGGCGGGCCAGGTAGTGGTTGTCCAGGCGGATGGTCCGGCCGGCGGCGGCGTAGGCGATCGGCTTGGACGTGGCGCTGAGGGTGTCCAGCAGGTACGTCTTGGCGTTGGCGTTCCAGGCCAGGGCGCCCTCGCCGATGGTCAGCTGCACCAGCGGCCCGGTGATCCGGATCTTGCGGACCTTGGCCGAGCTCAGGGTGCGCAGGCTGAGTTCCCGGCCGCCGGACTGCCAGGCCACCGTGTTGCCCCAGATGGCCACCAGCGGTGAGTCCTGCTTGACGGTGGCCAGCCGGCCCGGGTTCGTCTTCGACTTCGGCCGGTCCAGGTCGCGCAGCCAGATGTCGGTGTAGCCGGGCTTCTTCGTGTACCGGGTATAGACCAGACGGGGTCCGTAGAGGTCATCGTTGCCGGAGAAGGCCCCGATCTCCCCGGCGGCCGCACCGGGCCGGGAGTAGATCAGCGTGCCGGTGGGGTCGTACACGTGCCCGGCGGCGGTGAAGTACGGGCCGGACACCTTGGGCACGCGCGTGTCCGCCTCGCCGGTGGGCTGGTAGGAGTAGCTCTGCTTGATCGTGGCCGTGGTCCGGAACCGGTCGAGCAGACGCCAGGTGAAGCTGCCGCCGGTGACGTCCCCGCTGACCACGCCCCGGGCGGCGGAGAACTCCATGCTCTGGTCCGAGCCACCGAAGAGATAGCCGGTGCGCTGCGCCAATTCGGTCTCGGTGCCCAGGCTGGGCGCCCCGACGCCGGTGATCGGGCGGCTCCAGACGGCCATCGGGCCGGGTAGGTCGAGCGGGTTGTTGCCGTCGTCGTAGACCGTTGCGTCGGAGTAGTACAGCTTTCCCGCCGAGAACGAGATGGCCGTCACCGGCGCGCTCGGCGGGGTCACCTTGGCGACCTGGGTGACGGTGTCGCCGCGCACCTCGTAGACCCCGGCTTGGGCGCTCCGGCCGCCGGTCCCGATCAGCCAGCGATCCCCGTCCACCAGCAGATTCGTCGAGTCGTCGGGCATCACCACGGTGTCGGCCACACCGGAGGTGCTGATCGTGCGCAGCCGCCAGACCCCGTCCCGCGAGTAGAGGAACCCGGCGCTGTGATATCCGGCGATCTTGTCCACCGGGTCGGCGTAGTCGTCCGTCTCGGTGTAGGTCGCCACCGGGCCGCCCGAGCGCTCGCGGATCTTGATCTGTTCGGACCGCCCGGTCTGCGGGTCCTCGTACCAGGTGATCGTGGTGGGGGAGATGTCGAAGCGGTGGATGCTCGGCTCGCTGGCCACCCGCTCCACCTCGGTACTGCCGAAATCGACCAGATCCAGGTAGTACTGCGAGTGCGCGGCGTTCGTGGTCTCGATCAGCATCCCGTCGGTGGTCAGCTTGATCCCGAACGGGTTGGCGCCGGTGGCCGCCAGCCGGGTGGCCACGCCGGTGTCGAACCGGGTGGCGACCACGTAGCCGTCGATCACCGCGATCCAGCTGTCGGTGGTGTAGGCGGTCGGTGCGGTGGTGACCGTGCCCAGGTTGGTGTCCACCCCGGTGAGCACGTTCATCCGGTGCATCTCGTAGCGGTAGGGATTGCCGTAGATGCTGAGGTAGTAGCCCAGCTGCTGGCCGACCACCCCGAGATACCAGAGGTTTCCGGGGGTGCCGGCGCCGACCGGGATGGTCCGCTCGGTCAGCGCGTCACCCGGGCCGCCGGTGAAGATGCCGTAGGTGCCGGAGGTGGGCTTGTACATCTGCACCGCGTAGCCGTCCGCGGATCCGCCGAGCAGGGTCAGGCCGACCTGGGCGGCCGGGTGCAGGGGGACCGCCGTGGAGTTGTAGCTCGCGCTCGCGGTGGGCGCGATCAGGGCCAGGGCCAGGACGACCGTGCCGGCAATGGCGGCTACGGCGGTGAGCAGCGGCCACCGCCGCAAGGCCCGTTCCGAACCAGGCTGAGCAGAATGAGCAGGCATGGCCGCCCCCACCTTCGCTGTGAGGCTCCATTGTCACCACGATGTTTCGTGATGGCTGCGGATTCCACTCCTTGGGACCATTTTCGGGCCGAGCGGTGGGTGCGGGGGTGGCCCGTTCGGCGGTCACCCCGATCTTGCGGGATCTTCCGGACGGGGGCAAAGCGAGAGGACGACGTAGGCCCCCAAAACGGGAGCCGACGTCGTCCTCAATAAGGCAGCTTTTACAGCTTGGACGCGGCCGCCTGGTCCAGCAGCCAGAGCGTGCGCTCGGTGCCGCGCACCGCACCGGCGGGCAGGTCCTGCCCACCGAGCGCCCCGGCCACCGCATCGGCCTTGCCCTCGCCACCGGCCAGCAGCCAGACCTGGCGGGCCGCCCCGATCGCCGCCAGGGTGAGTGAGATTCGCTCGGGCGGGGGCTTGGGGGACTCGCGGACGGCGATGGCCGTGCCCTCCTTGACCGCATACCCCGGGTGGCCCGGGAACAGCGAGGCCACGTGGCCGTCCGGGCCGACGCCGAGCATCAGCACGTCGAAGGCGGGGACGCCGGGAACCGCGGAGCCGCTGGGGCGCACCGGTTCCCGGGAGGCCGCAGCCGCGGCTGCGAGTTCGACCGCGTACGCAGCGGCCGCCGCGTCGAGGTCGTCCCCGTAGGGGCCGTCCGAAGCGGCCATCACGTGGATCCGCTCCGGGTCGAGCGGGAGCGCGTCGAGCAGGTACTCACGTGCCTGCGTCTCGTTGCGTTCCGGATCGCCCGCCGGGAGGAAGCGCTCGTCGCCCCACCAGAGGTCGACCTGGCTCCAGTCCACCGCGTCCCGGGCGGGGGAGACGGCGACCGCCTTGAGCAGCGCGCCGCCGTTGGACCCACCGGTGAGCACGACGTGCGCGTGCCCCCGGGCGGCCTGGGCGTCCACCACCGAAGTGATCAGCCGGGCCGCGGCCGCAGCGGCGAGCTGCGAGGCGTCGGCCAGGATGATCTTTTCCGGCTGCGAGGTCATGCGCTGACCCCGTTCAGCCGGGGCATGCCCTTGGTGAGGACGTCGGCGAAGAGCTCGTCCTCCTCCAGGCGGCGCAGTTCCTCGGTCAGGCACTCCACGTCGGTGCGACGGTGCAGCGCCACCCGGCGGACCGGCTGACCGGGCTGCGTCATGGTGGCGACGGTGCCGTCCTCGCGCACGATCGACACGTCCCCGGAGGCGCGGGTGAGCTTGACCCCGACCATGCCGGTGCCGGGGGCGGTGCGCTCCCAGGTGACCGGGCAGTCCAGGGCGTGGGACAGCCAGGCGGCCATCAGCTCGACGCTCGGGGTGTCCTGCGCGCCGCTGACCGTGATCGAGGTGACCTCCTCGTACGGCGGCTGGTCGAGCGCCGCCGCGAGCAGCGCGCGCCAGCGGGTGATCCGGCTCCAGGCCAGGTCGGTGATGCCCGGCGCGGCCACCCGGGAGAGCTGTTGGAGCGCCGCGGTCGGGTCGGCCGCCTTGCCGGTGTCGACGATCAGCCGGGACGCCATGGTGGCGATCCGCTCGGCCCGCGGGTCGGCCGGGGGTTCGCCGGCCCACCAGACCACGACCGGGGCGTCCGGCAGCAGCAGCGGGGTGACCAGGGCGGAACCGTGCTCGGCGAGCTCACCGAACAGCCGCAGGACGATCACCTCGGCGGCCCCGGCGTCACCGCCGACGCGGATCTGCGCGTCCAGCCGGGAGTCGCCCTCGGTGGAACCACGGACGATCACCAGGACCCGGGAGGGGTGCTCCCGGCTGGCGTCGTTGGCGGTGCCGATCGCGTCGTCCGCGCTGCTCTCGTCGGTCACCAGGATCAGCGTCAGCACCCGGCCCAGGGCCACCGCGCCGCTCTCGCCGCGCGCCTCGACCAGGCGCTTGCTGATCTCGTTGGTGGTGGTGTTGGGGAGATCGACGATCACGGGACCCTCCAGCTGCGTCCGTCGCGGGAAAGCATGTCGTGGGCCGAGGTGGGGCCCCACTGGCCGGGGTAGTAGGCCTCCGGCTGCTTGCCGGTGCGCTCCCAGTACTCGGTGATCGGGTCCAGGATCTTCCAGGACAGCTCGACCTCCTCGTGCCGCGGGAACAGCGGCGGGTCGCCCAGCAGGACGTCGAGGATGAGCCGCTCGTAGGCCTCGGGGGAGGACTCGGTGAACGACTCGCCGTAGCTGAAGTCCATGTTCACGTCCCGGACCTCCATCGCCGTGCCGGGCACCTTGGACCCGAACCGGATGGTCACGCCCTCGTCCGGCTGGACCCGGATGACGATGGCGTTCTGGCCCAGCTCACCGGTGGCGGTGTTGTCGAACGGCAGGAACGGGGCGCGCTTGAACACCACCGCGATCTCGGTGACCCGGCGGCCCAGGCGCTTGCCGGCCCGCAGGTAGAACGGCACCCCGGCCCAGCGGCGGGTGTCGATGTCCAGGCGGATCGCCGCGAAGGTCTCGGTGATCGAGTCCTTGGCGATGCCGTCCTCGTCGAGGAAGCCGGTGACCTGCTCGTTGCCCTGGTACCCGCCGGAGTACTGACCGCGGGCGGTGTTGGCCTCCAGGTCATCGGGCACCCGCACCGCGGAGAGCACCTTCTCCTTCTCCGCCCGCAGGTCCTTGGCGTCGAACGAGATCGGCTCCTCCATCGCGGTCAGCGCGAGCAGCTGGAGCAGGTGGTTCTGGATCACGTCGCGGGCCGCGCCGATGCCGTCGTAGTACCCGGCCCGGCCGCCGATGCCGATGTCCTCGGCCATCGTGATCTGCACGTGGTCCACGTAGTGGGAGTTCCAGATCGGCTCCCACAGCTGGTTGGCGAAGCGCAGCGCCAGCAGGTTCTGGACCGTCTCCTTGCCCAGGTAGTGGTCGATCCGGAAGACCGAGTCGGGCGGGAACACCGACTCCACCACCTGGTTCAGCTCCCGGGCCGACTCCAGGTCGTGCCCGAACGGCTTCTCGATCACCACCCGGCGCCAGGACTCGCCGTCCTGCTGGGACAGACCCGAACGGGCCAGCTGCTTGGTCACCACCGGGAACGCGCCCGGCGGGATGGACAGGTAGAACGCGTAGTTGCCGCCGATGCCGCGCTGGGCGTCGAGCTCGGCCAGCACCTCGGCCATCCGGTCGAAGGCCGCGTCGTCGTCGAAGTCCCCCTGCACGAACCGCAGGCCCTCGGCCAGCTGCTCCCACACCTCGGTGCGGAACGGCGTGCGCGAGTAGCGGCTCACCGAGGAGCGCACCTGCTCGGCGAAGTCGGCGTCGGTCCACTCCCGGCGGCCGTAGCCGACCAGGGAGAAGCCCGGCGGCAGCAGGCCGCGGTTGGCCAGGTCGTAGATGGCCGGCATCAGCTTCTTGCGGGCCAGGTCGCCGGTCACCCCGAACATCACCAGGCCGCTGGGGCCGGCGATCCGGGGGAGCCTGCGGTCACGGTCGTCGCGCAGCGGATTCTCGCTGCGACTCACCCGGGTCGGGCTCACCGTTGTTCCTTTCGAAGCTTCCATGGGCGAAATGGTGGACGTCGTTACCTCAACGGCGTGCACACGCAAGATCAAGCAAGTCCGGCGGGCGCCGCGGCATTCCCGTCACCTGCACGCGAAGGGTGGGCCGGCTGGTCCCAGGGACCGGCCGACCCACCCTTCGTCGGGTGCTTCCTAGCGGGACAGCGCCGCGATCAGCCGGGCCAGACCGGTCTCCCGGTCGGTCAGGTGCAGACGCAGAACCGGCCGGTCGTGCTGGGCCAGCACGGTCGCGTCGCCCGCGGCCTGGGCCGCGATCAGCTGACCGAAGCTGAACGGCCGCTCCGGGATCTCCAGGTCACTGTCGTGGTCGGCGGTGATCTGGAGGTAGACCCCGACCGGGGCCCCACCCTTGTGGAACTGCCCGGTGGAGTGCAGGAACCGCGGGCCCCAGCCGAACGTGACCGGTCGCCCGGTGCGCTTGGCCAGCGGGTCGCGCACCTGCGCCAGCTCGCTCTCGCTGAGCCGGTTGAGGTACGCCATCACGGCCAGGTAGCCCCGGCCGGGCAGCGCCTCCAGCAGCGCGTCGATCGCGGTCTCGAGGCCGTCGGCGCCGTCCAGCAGGCCCGGGGTGGCCCGGATCTCGATGCCGTCGTCGACGATCGCGGCCGCCTCCGGCTCGGGGCGGGCGTCCAGCAGGCCGCGGGCGGCCGCCTTGGCGCTCTCCACGTCCGGCTGGTCGAACGGGTTGATCCCGATCAGCCGGCCGGCCACCGCGGTGGCGTACTCCCAGAGCAGCATCTGCGCGCCCAGGGGGCCGTTCACCGTGACCGCGGCCGCGGCGGCGGAGTCGGAGGGCGCCGTGGTGGCGTCCGACCCGACCGGCGCGAGCCGGACCACGACCGTGTCCTCGCCCGGGGCGGTGACGTCGGCGGCGGTGGGGGAGGCGACGACCGGCAGCAGGCCGGTGCCCTCCTTACCGGTGGACTCGGCGATCAGCTGCTCGACCCAGTCCCCGAAACCGCTGATCCCGGAACCGTAGTCGGCGAAGACCACCTTGTCGCGGAACCCGTTGGAGCCGGGGGTGGGGGAGCCGCCGATCACGGCGCCGAGCACCAGGCCGGGGTTGGCCTCGGTGTCCTCGGCCAGCTGGTCGCTGACCGCGGCGGCCTCGTCCAGCAGGGCGCCGATGTCGGCCCCGGCCAGACCGGAGGGCACCAGGCCGAACGCGGTCAGCGCCGAGTAGCGGCCGCCGACGGTCGAGTCGGCCTGGAAGATCGCCCGGTAGCCGGCGTCCTGGGACGCCTTCTCCAGCGGCGAGCCCGGGTCGGTGACGACCACGATGCGGCGGTTGGCGTCGATCCCGGCCTTGGTGAAGGCCTCCTCGAAGACCCGCCGCTGGCTGTCGGTCTCGAGCGTGCCGCCGGACTTGCTGGAGACCACGATGACCGTGCGCTCCAGCTCGACCAGGGCGGCGTAGACCTGACCCGGGTCGGTGGAGTCCAGCACCACCAGGTCGACCCCGGCGGTCTTCGTGATCACCTCGGGGGCCAGCGAGGAACCGCCCATGCCGCACAGCACGACCCGGTCCACGCCCTCGGCCAGCAGTTCGGCGCGCAGCGTCTCGACCGGCTCGACCAGCGGGCGGGAGGTGTCGGCGAGGTTGACCCAGCCCAGCCGGATCGAGGCCTCGGAGACCGCGGCCTCGCCCCACAGGGTGGGGTCGAGACCGGCGATCCGGGAGGCCACCTTGTCGGCGACCAGCGTCGGCAGGTGCTTCTCGACGGCCTTGACGGCGTCCGGGCCGGCCGGGGTCACGACCACGTCGGCGGCCACGTCGTCGGCGGGCCAGACGTCGGCGTCGCTGATGTCGCTCACTCGGCCGCGCCCCGGGCCTTGGCGCGCTCCAGCTCGTCGGTGACGGTGCCGAGCAGCTCGCCCCAGCTCTTCTCGAACTTGTCCAGGCCCTCGGTCTCGAGCACGGCGACCACGTCGTCGTAGTCGACGCCGACGCCGGCCAGGGCGTTCATCGTCTCGTCGGCGGCGGCGTAGGAGCCGGTGATCGAGTCACCGGTGACCTCGGCGTGGTCGAACGTGGCCTCCAGGGTCGCACCCGGCATGGTGTTGACCGTGTTCTTGGCGACCAGCTGGACCACGTAGAGGGTGTCCGGCAGGGCCGGGTCCTTCACGCCGGTCGAGGCCCACAGCGGACGCTGCACGTTGGCGCCGGCCGCGGCCAGCTCCGCCCAGCGGGCGGTCGCGATGGACTCCTCGTAGGCCCGGTAGGCCAGCTGCGCGTTGGCCACGCCGGCCTTGCTCTTGAGCGCCTTGGCCTCGTCGGTGCCGATCGCGGTCAGCCGCTTGTCGATCTCGGTGTCCACCCGGGACACGAAGAACGAGGCGACCGAGCGGATCGTCGAGAGGTCGATGCCCTTGGCCTTGGCCTGCTCCAGGCCGGCCAGGTAGGCGTCGATCACGGCGCGGTAGCGCTCGAGCGAGAAGATCAGCGTGACGTTGACGCTGATCCCCTCGGCGATCACGGCGGTGATCGCGGGCAGGCCCTCGACGCTGGCCGGGATCTTGATCATGGCGTTCGGGCGGTCGACGGTCGCCCAGAGCTTCTTGGCGCTGTCGATCGTGCCCTCGGTGTCACGGGCCAGCCGCGGGTCGACCTCGATCGAGACCCGGCCGTCCTGCCCGCCGGTGGACTCGAACAGCGGCTTGAACACGTCGGAGGCGGCGCGCACGTCGTCCGTGGTGATCTCGAAGACCGCGAGATCGGTGTCGGCGCCCTTCTTCACCAGGGCGTCGACCTGATCCTGGTAACGGTCGCCCTTGGACAGCGCGTTGGCGAAGATGGTCGGGTTGGTGGTGACCCCGACGACGCCCCGCTCGCTGATCAGCTTCTGCAGGTCACCGCTCTCCAGCAGCTCACGGGAGAGGTCGTCCAGCCAGACCGATACACCGGCGGCGGCGAGGTCCTGTACTGCGTTGCTCACGAGATGTGCCTCCATTTGCGGGTGCCGTGCGGCGTCCGCACGGCGCATTCTCAAGAATCCGGCCCGTCACCCGTGGCCGCGTCGGCACGGGTGACGAACCGGGATGGTGCAGGGGGTGTTACGGGTGGATCACTCGGTGCCGCGCAGGCTTTCCTTGGCGGCCTCGACGACCGCGTCGGCGGTGATGCCGAACTCCTTGTAGATCCGCTTGTAGTCCGCGGAGGCGCCGTAGTGCTCGAGCGAGATGCTGCGGCCGTTGTCGCCGACCAGCTCGCGCCAGCCCTGCTTGATCCCGGCCTCGACCGAGACCCGGGCCTTGACGGTGTGCGGCAGCACGGTCGCCTTGTAGTTGGCGTCCTGCTCCTCGAACCACTCGAAACAGGGCAACGAGACGACCCGGGTCGGGATTCCCTCGGCCTGCAGGGTCTCCCGCGCCTCGACCGCGAGCTGGACCTCCGAGCCGGTGCCCATCAGGATCACCTTCGGGGCGCCGCCCTCGGCCTCGGCCAGGATGTACCCGCCGCGGGCCACGCCCTCGGGGCCGTTGAAGCCCGGGGCCTCACGGTCGAAGGTGGGCAGGTTCTGGCGGGACAGGACCAGGCCGACCGGGCCGGAGTTGCGCTCCAGCAGGGTGCGCCAGGCCCAGGCGGTCTCGTTCGCGTCCGCCGGGCGCACCACCGAGAGGTTCGGGATGGCCCGCAGGGCGGCCAGGTGCTCGACCGGCTGGTGCGTCGGGCCGTCCTCACCCAGACCGATGGAGTCGTGCGTCCACACGTAGGTGACCGGGATGTCCATCAGCGACGCCAGCCGGACCGAGCCGCGCATGTAGTCGCTGAACTGCAGGAACGTGCCACCGTAGGGGCGGGTGTTCCCGTGCAGGCGGATACCCGACAGGATCGCGCCCATCGCGTGCTCGCGGATGCCGAAGTGCAGCGTGCGGCCGTAGGGGTTACCCGACCAGCTGCGCGTCTGGCGCTCGCTCGGGATGAAGGACGGCTCGCCCTTCATCGTGGTGTTGTTGGACTCGGCCAGGTCGGCCGAACCGCCCCACAGCTCCGGCAGCACCGGGGCCAGGGCGTCCAGGACGGCGCCGGAGGCCTTCCGGGTCGAGACGTCCTTGCCGGCCTCGAACGACGGCAGGGACTTCTCCCAGCCGTCGGGCAGCCGACCGGCCGAAAGGCGCTCGTGCAGGGCGGCGCGCTCGGGGTTGGCGGCCTCCCACTGCTTGAAGCTGTCCGTCCAGGCCGACTTCTCGGCGGTACCGCGCTCGGTTACCCCGCGCACGTGCGCGAAGACCTCGGGCTCGATGTAGAAGTCCTTGTCGGTGGGGAAGCCGAGCAGCTCCTTGGTGGCCTTGATCTCGTCCAGGCCGAGCGCGGAGCCGTGCGAACCGCCGGTGCCCTGCTTGGTCGGGGCCGGCCAGGCGATGATCGTGCGCAGCAGGATGATCGACGGCTTCGAGGTCTCGGCCTTGGCCGCCTCGATCGCGTTGTACAGCTCCTGCACGTCCTCGACGTACTCGCCGGTGACGGTCCAGTCGACCTTCTGCACGTGCCAGTGGTACGCCTCGTACCGCTTGGCGACGTCCTCGGTGAAGGCGATGTCGGTGTCGTCCTCGATGGAGATGTGGTTCTGGTCGTAGATCACGACCAGGTTGCCCAGCTCCTGGTGACCGGCGATCGAGGAGGCCTCGGAGGTGATGCCCTCCTCGAGGTCGCCGTCGGAGGCGATGGTGTAGATGAAGTGGTCGAACGGGCTGGTGCCGGGGGCCGCCTCGGGGTCGAACAGGCCCCGCTCACGGCGGGCCGCCATGGCCATGCCGACGGCGGAGGCCAGACCCTGGCCGAGCGGGCCGGTGGTGATCTCGACGCCGGCCGTGTGGCCGTACTCCGGGTGGCCGGGGGTCAGCGAACCCCAGGTGCGCAGCGCCTTCAGGTCCTCGAGCTCCAGGCCGTAGCCGGCCATGAAGAGCTGGACGTACTGAGTGATGCTGGAGTGGCCGGCAGAAAGCACGAAGCGGTCACGGCCGACCCAGTTCGGGTCCTGCGGGTCGTGCCGCATGACCTTCTGGTAGAGCGTGTACGCCGCCGGGGCGAGGCTCATCGCCGTACCGGGGTGACCGTTGCCGACCTTCTGCACCGCGTCCGCGGCGAGCAGACGCACGGTGTCCACCGCGCGCTTGTCCAGGTCGGTCCATTCGAACCTATCGGTGGCGCTTGTTGCCGCGGTGTCTGTCACGACGATCTGGATCCTTCCCTACATGAGTTTTCTCAAGATCGAGCCTATCCCCGGCCCGGGAGCCGAGCCGTTCCAGGCGCCCGTGAACTCTTGCCTTCCGGGTCACATCTGTGGTGTCCGGACATATCTGACAGCGAGTGATCACGGTCACGAGGGCCTGGATCCGACTTCGGAACGCGTCCAGGGGTTCTGAACTGCGAGAACCCATGATCGTGGGATCGGGCCAGATCAGCGGCCCGACCCGCTGCGGTTACCGAAGGGTTCTGCCGAGCTTTGCTAGAGCGTTACGGGGTGCCGCGTCCGAGCGGCGAAAGCCCCCGCGTAGAGTGACGCCCGACCGAACCTGAACATCGAGGGAATTGTGACTGCTGTCGAACCTCGCCAGGCGCCGCCCTCGGGGCTGGTGGCGCCTCCCCGGCATGTCCCGACCGTGCCCGCCGTGCGGGCCGCCTTCCCCGAGCTGACCGGGGAGAGCGAGCTCTTCCTGGTGCAGGCCCGCCGCCGGGTGAAGCTGCGCCGGTCGATCATGAGCTACATCGCGCTGACCAAGCCCCGGATCATCGAGCTGCTGCTGGTCACCACGGTGCCGGCGATGATGCTGGCCGAGCGCGGGGTGCCCTCGCTCTGGCTGGTGCTGGCCACCCTGGTCGGCGGTTCGCTGGCCGCGGGCAGCGCCAACGCCCTGAACATGTACATCGACCGCGACATCGACGCGGAGATGAAGCGCACCGGGCACCGGCCGCTGGTCACCGGCGAGGTCAGCCCCCGCGGGGCGCTGATCTTCGGCCTCGGCCTGGGCGTGCTCGCGGTGGTGGCCCTGGCCACCACGGTGAACGTGCTCTCGGCCGTGCTGGCCCTGGCCGCGATCCTGCTGTACGTGGTCGGTTACACGATGATCCTCAAGCGCCGTACCCCGCAGAACATCGTCTGGGGTGGCGTGGCCGGATGTCTGCCCACGCTGATCGGCTGGTCGGCCGTCACCAACAGCCTGGGCTGGGCGCCGTTCATCCTGTTCGGCATCGTGTTCCTCTGGACGCCGCCGCACTACTGGCCGCTGTCGATGAAGTACAAGGACGACTACGCCAACGCCGGCGTCCCGATGCTCCCGGTGGTCGCCGACCCGAAGGTCGTCGGCCGGCAGATCGTCATCTATTCGTGGGCCATGGTGCTCTGGTCGTTCCTGCTGATCCCGGCCGCGCACACCGGCTGGGTCTACACGATCGGCGCCGTCGTCACCGGTGGGTACTTCCTGACCGAGGCGCACAAGCTGAACGAGCGGGCCAAGCGCGGTGAGCGAGAGCTCAAGCCGATGCGCCTGTTCCACGCGTCGATCACCTATCTGACCGTGCTGTTCATCGTCGTGGCGATCGATCCGCTGATCCACATCTGAACTTTCCTCCTAAAGGGGCCCGAGGACGTCCTCGGGCCCCTTTAGGTTTTGGTGCATGGAACTCGGACTACAGGTACCCAAATTCACCTGGGACGGCGGGCCCGCCCAGATCGGGAAGACCTTCGGCCGCATCGCCCGCGAGGCGGACCAGGCCGGACTCTCCAGCTTCTGGGTGATGGACCACTTCCTGCAGATCTTCGGCGCTCCCGAGCTGGACATGCTGGAGGGCTACACGGCGCTGGGTTTCGCGGCCGCGCTGACCGAGAAGATCCGATTGGGGACGCTGGTTACGGGCGCTACCTATCGGCACCCGGGTCTCCTGATCAAGACCGTGACGACGCTGGACGTGCTGTCCGGCGGCCGGGCCTGGCTGGGTATCGGGGCCGGTTTTCATGAGGCCGAGCATCGCAACTACGGCGTGCCCTTCCCTTCGACGTCCGAGCGGTTCGAGCGCCTGGAGGAAATCCTGCAGCTCGCCCATCAGATGTGGAAAGGCGACGAGACTCCGTTCGAAGGTAAGCACTTCCACCTGGAACGCCCACTGAACTCGCCCCAGTCGCTCTCCCGTCCGCACCCGCAGATCCTGATCGGAGGCGGCGGGGAGAAGAAGACGCTGCGCCTGCTCGCCCAGTACGGCGACGCGTGCAATCTGTTCGACGGGGCCGACAAGAATGTCCTTCCACACAAGCTGGAGGTGCTGAAGGGACATTGCGCGGACGTCGGGCGGGACTATGCGGAGATCCACAAGACCGTGCTGACCAACCTCTTCATCACCCGCGACGGTGCTGGTGACAGCATTACCCCGGAGCAGGCGGCCGAGCGGTTCGCCGCGTTCGGGGCGCTGGGCGTGGACGAGGTGATCGTGAACAGCCGGGTGGTCTCCGAGCCCGGTGTCTTCGACCTGATCGCGCAGGTCGCCGAGGCGCTGCGGGCGATTGTCCCGGACGGGCGTTCCCCGCAGTGAGCGCAGGCTGGGCCAGGTGGGTGAAGGCCATGGGTAACCAACAGGATTGGTGACGTTGGGTGCTTGATTCCAGCCCCTGGGGGCCGAACCAGTGGGCATGAGGGAAACGCGCAGTGCTGAGGCCGCTCGGTCGTTGCCGCTCGCGGTCCCTCTGCTCGGGTTGCTCGGGCTGGCGGTCCTCGCCGGTCTTCCCACCGTCCAGCCGTGGTTGTTGCTGGCCGGGACCTGGGCCGCGGTGGCGACGACGCTCGGTGGCATGGCCCGGTATCGGCCGGCCGAGCGGACCGCCTGGTCGCTGGTTGCGGTGATGCTGGCTTTCTGGGGTAGTTCGGGCGTGGTGGATCACCTGGGCGGCAGCGGCGCGGCGGTCGGTGCGCTGGTGCTGGCCGGGCAGGTGTGTGCGATCAGCGTCGTGATCCGGCTGTTCTGGATCCGGCGCGGGAACCGGCGGGCGGCCCGGGAAGGAGAGCGTTCGACCTTCTTCCCGGGGGCGGCCGAGGAGTTCGCGGGGTCGCCGGAGCAGCTGCGCCGCAGTATCCGGCGCGACGGTGACCTGCTGCTTCTCGTGGGTGTAAGTGCGGTGGTGGTGGCCCAGGTAGTGGCCACCCTGCGGGCTCTGCCGACCGGGGTCTCCGCCGCGACGGCGGTGATCCCGGTCGTCGACGTGGTGCTGGCCGGGCTGATGGCGCGGTTCCTGGTCTCCCGGGACCGGATGCCCCGCAGCACCCTGGTCGGGGTGCTGGCGGCGGTGGTGACCATCGTCGACGACCTGGTCGTGATCGTCGGCACCGGCCACCGGGGTCCGCTCCAGGACCTGCCCGGCCAGATCGCCGCGGTGCTCGCGGTCGGCCTGTTCGCCTGGGCGCCGCTGGAGCCCTCGATGGCCCGGGCCTTCTCGGCGTGCTCCCTGGAGCGCCGCCGTTCGGAGTCGGCCCGCCTGCTCGGGCTGATGCCGCTGGCCGCTGTGCCGGTGCTGCTCTACCTGATCGGCGACCAGGACGGGGGCCGGCTGCCGGCCCTGGTCTACATCCTGACCGGGGTGCTGGTGGCCCTGATCGCGCTGATCCGGGGCGCCACCGCGGTGCTGGACAACGAGCGGCTGGCCGAGCGGGACTGGTACACCGGGCTGCTGAACCGGCGCGGCCTGGTGGTCGCCTACAACGAGCTGACCCCGACCACGGACCGGCCCTGGCAACTGGCCCTGCTCGACCTGGACGACTTCAAGCAGATCAACGACACGTTCGGGCACTACGCGGGCGACACCGTGCTGGTCGAGATCGCCCGGCGGCTGCGGGCGACCGTGACGCCGGAGGCCGTGCTCGGCCGGGCCGGCGGTGACGAGTTCGTCCTCATCCTTCCGGCCGGGCACGACCCGGCCGAGACCGTCGCCCGGCAGGTGTTCTCCCGCCCGTTCACGGTCCAGGGCAACGACCTGCCGGTGCGGGTCAGCATCGGCGTCACCGACATCACCTCCGTGCGCAATGTCGGCGAGGTGTTCACCGAGGTCGACATCGCTCTGTACGCGGCGAAGGCGGCCGGGCGCAACACCACCGTGCGCTACGACCCGAAGCACCGCGAGCAGGTCCTGGGCCGCGGGCAGCTGCTCACCGACCTGCGCCGCACGTTGGACGGCGACACCTCGGCGGGCGTCTTCGAGGTGCACTACCAGCCCCTGGTCGAGCTCGGCACCGGCACTCTGACCGGCTGCGAGGCGCTGATCCGGTGGCGGCACGCCGAGCGCGGGCTGATCCGCCCGGACGACTTCTTCGGCCTGGCCGAGACCTGCGGGCTGGCCGGCGAACTCGACCGCTGGGTGCTGCACGAGGCACTGAGCCAGGTCGCCGCCTGGGAGGCCGAGGGGATCGGCTCGATCTACGTCAGCGTGAACCTGGGCCGCACCAGCATGCTCGACCCGCACCTGGCCGAGGTAACGCTGGAGTACCTGGCCGCCACCGGGGTCCGCCCGACCCAGCTGCACCTGGAGATCACCGAGCACGACGAGCTGCCGCCCGAGGCCGGCGCCCTGACCCTGGCCCTGCTGACCGAGGCCGGGGTACGGGTCAGCCTGGACGACTTCGGGATCGGCTACACCTCGCTGGACTACCTGCACCGCTACCCCGTGCGCCAGCTCAAGCTGGACCGATCGATCACCATGAACCTGCAGACCGACGCCAGCTCCCCGCTGCTGGAGGGGATCGTCGCGCTTGCCCGATCGCTGAAGGTGGACGTGGTCGCCGAGGGGATCGAGACCGAGCCGCAGCGGGCCCGCCTGGCCGGCCTCGGCATCGCCTACGGCCAGGGCTACCACCTGTGCCGCCCGCAGCCGGCCGCCTCGATGACCCACCTGCTGCGCGAGGCCGGCCCGTCCCGCCTCATGCCCGACACCCTGATCCACCTCCCCGCCTAACCCTCCCTCCGTCCCTCCCCCTCCACCCCCAAACCGCCCGTGATCATGCACAAGCGCTCCCGTGATCATGGAGAAGTACGGACGTCGGCAGCGGCGACGGGGTCGGCTGCCCTTTCGGCGGGGGGGGGCGTTGATGCACGAGACTGCGAGGAAGGTCAGGTCGAGCGGCGGGTGGTGGTCCTGCCCGAGATCGCCCGTGATCATGGAGTTTTTGCTCGGTGTGGATATGCATGATCACGGGGGCGGAACTGCATGATCACGAGGGATGGGGTGGGTGATTGCGGCGCCGCGTGGTCATAGCCAGGTGGTCGCAGCCGGGGTGGATGTAGCCGGGTGGACGGAGCCGGGGTGGACGTAGCCGGGTGGACGGAGCCGGGTGGACGGAGCCGGGGTGGACGGAGCCGGCGTGGACGTTGCGGGGGTGGACGTTGCGGAAGTTGACGTGGCCGGGCGGACTTAGCTGGCGCGGTTACAGCCAGGCGGTGCCGAGCCAGGCGACGACCGCGGCAAGCACGAGAAGCGCGAGGTTGAGCCAGATCACGGAGGCCTCGCCCCGGGACAGATGGGTGGCCGTGCCGCCGATCTGGATCAGCATCAGCCCGATCGCCGCGGCCACCGCCAGGACCGGGGCGATCCCGGTGAGCGGGGGCAGGATCAGGCCGATCGCGCCCAGCACCTCGAGCACCCCGATCACCCGGACCAGCGGCATCGGCACGGTGTCGACCCAGCCCATCATCGGCCGCAGCTGCTCCTGGCTCTGCGCCACCTTCTTGCCGCCGGCGTAGAGGTAGAAGACGGCCAGCAGCCCGGCCAGGATCCAGAAGGCCAGTTTCATGGCGTCTCCCTGCAACAGGTTCCGATCAGCTCCGCTGAATGGTCGCGGTCGGCGACGTGGCAGCATCTTGGGTCACCGCCGGAGGGCGTACAAAAGGCACACGCGTGTGCCTCAGGCACAAGGGGCGGTCATGACTGAAGGCTCGGACTACCAGCACACCTGCCTGATCCGGGGGGACGGCGGGCGGATGCTGCGCACCGTCCTGGACCGGATCGCGAACAAGTGGACGCTGCTGGTGGTGGCCACGCTCGACCAGAACGTGGTGCGCTTCACCGACCTGCACCATCAGGTGCCCGGCATCTCCCAGCGGATGCTCACCCTGACCCTGCGCAACCTGGAGAAGGACGGCCTGGTCACCCGGACCGTGCACCCGCAGGTGCCGCCCCGGGTCGAGTACGAGCTGACCAGCACCGGCCGCAGCCTGATCCCGCCGGCGCTGGCCCTGGCCGGCTGGGCGATCGAGAACGTGCCGGAGATCGAGGCGCGCCGGGCGCTTCAGGAGGAGTGACTCAGCAGGCCGTGCCGTTTCAGCAGGGCGGTGCCGATGTCGCGATAGGACGAGGGGTCGACCGGAACCAGCCACTGCCGGGCCCGGACCGCCCGGGAGACGTCCAGCCGCAGATCGGCCAGCACTTCGTCGATCACGTGCAGCGAGAACGGGACCACGCTGGTGCCGCGGGCGTGCTTGCCCTCGGTGCGCTGCTCCATCCACCGCACCTGCTCGCCCGCCAGCGCCCACATCCGTTCGGAAGAGGGCAGATTCAGCCCGTCCAGGAGATGGGCCGCGGTCCAGGCGGCCGAGACCTCAATTCCCAACGGGCAGAAGAGGGACGAGTTGTACCCGGCGAAGCTCAGGGCGGGCACCTTGGGTGGCAGAATCTGGCGGTACAGAAGGAAATTGCCGCGATCGTCCTGAAGATCGGCGATGATCTCGGGGGAGAGGAACGGCACCTGCTGAACGAAACCCGTTCCGCAGATGATCAGATCGGCAGGCAGCACGGCGCCGTTGCTCAGCCGGGCGTGCGGCCGGCCGTCCACCACGGTCAGTTCCTCGATCGACGCGTCCCGCTGCACCCGGAGCCGCCCGTCGGCCACCCGCTCGTAGAACCCCTCGGTCGCCAGACTGACCGTGCTGCGGGCAATCTCGCCGAATTCACCGCGGGGTACCAGACCCAGCCGGTCGAGATGGAACTGGCGCACGACGGTGCTGCCGAGGCTGTTCAGCATCGCCCGGCTGACCCGGGCACCCGGGCCGTGCAGGATCTTGTCCGACCGGCGCGGCCGCAGGTACGGGAACAGGCCCTCGCCCAGCCGGGTCAGCAGCAGGTACTTGTAGTTGAGGGCGCCGCCGATCCGGCGCGGCACCTTCCACAGCAGCCGCCGTGCCACCACGGTCGTGCTGGTCGCGGCGTCGCTGACCGACACCGCCAGATCGCAGGCCGACTTCCCGTATCCGATCACCAGCACGTCCCGGCCGCGGGCGTCCTCAATTTGTCGGAAATCGGATGGTGCGCAGATTCGGCCGCCGGCCGCCGTGAAATCCGTACGACCGGGAAAAACCGGGACGGCGGGTTCGGAGAAGGTGCCGTTGGCGACCACGAGATGGTCGAACGTCAGGGTTTGGGGGCTTTCGGGGTTTACCAAAGGACGCACGGTGAGAGTCCAGGAGGCGGTGCCGGCTGAGTTGTCGGCCGGGGTGGTGGTGAGTTCCGCGGAGACCACCTCGGTGTTCAGCCGGATCGAGGCGGTCAATCCGAAGAGTGCGGCATAGCTCTCCAGGTAGCGCTGCACCTGTTCACCGTCCGGCCATTCCGGATAGTGCCCGGGCATCGGCAGCTCGGAGAAGGCGTAGGTGCCTTTGTCGTTCTGCGTGCGCAGCCCCGGATAACGCCGGGTCCGGCTCCAGACCCCGCCCACGTCCGGAGCCCGGTCGAACACCGTGACCTCGAAACCGCAGCGCAGCAGCATCCGTGCGGTACCCAGCCCGGCATAACCCGCGCCGACAACGGCCACCCTCATCCAGACCCCCCGGTCAGAACCGATCCCCATCCTGCCCCAGCCAGACACGCTGGTCACCTTCCCTGATACATCCCGGGACCTGATACATCCCGGGACCGGTCCGGTCCCGCGGCGCCGCTCACGATCGTCCCAAGTCGTCGGTGTACGGTCCCTCTCATGCGCCTTCCTACTGCCGCTGTCACCGCCGGATCCCTGATCAGCGGGTGGCAGCTCGCCCGCCGCACCGGAATCCGCCCGTTGGGGGGCGCCGTCCTCGCCGTCGGCGGAGTGCTGGCCGGGCGCGAATGGGCCCGCAAGACCAACGTCCCCACCACGACGGCCCTGGTCGCCACCTACGTCGGGGCGTTCGGCCTGTCGCACCCGCTGGCCAAGAAGATCGGCGCCTGGCCCTCGGTGCTGGTCGTGTCGGCGGTCACCGCGGCTGCCTCCTACGCCGCGTCGGACCGTCGCGCGAGTCGCTGAGAAGCCCTGTGCCTGAGGTGATCCCCGATCCGCCGGTGGTGGTCGACGGCATCGGCATGCTCTGCGTGCGCCTGTTGATCAAGCTGCGCGGGGTGGTCGCCGAGACCGAGCCGGGCACCGTGGTGCAGGTGCTCACCACCGATCCGGCGGCCCCGATCGACCTGCCCTCGTGGTGTCACCTGACCGGACACGAGTACCTCGGACTGGTGGAGGAGAACTCCGAACGCGCGGTGCACGCCGTGCGGGTGGTGGCCGGTGCCCGCCGGACCCGACCGGACCGGCCCTGGCACCTGGACCGCGATTCCGGATGATTACGTGAGCATTGGGTAGCGATTGGTGATCCCCACCCGTCCGGCGGAATGACGGCCGGCGAAATTCCCCACTCCGGGGGACCGGCGAATTACTTCTGCGCGCATTTCGTTCTATGCTCTGCCCATGGCGCAGAGAACGGTCGTGGAATTCACCGACGACATCAACGGAAAGCCCGCGGCGGAGACGGTCACGTTCTCGCTGGACGGTAAGACGTACGAGATCGACGTCACCGAGAAGAACGCGGCCAAATTGCGTCAGGCATTCGAGCCGTACACCGGTACGGCCCGCCGTCTGACCAAGTCCGGTCGCACCCTTCGTAAGGTGAATGCGGCGGCCGACACCGCGGCCGTGCGGGCCTGGGCCGCGAGCAACGGTATCGAGGTGTCCTCCCGGGGGCGCATCTCCTCGGCCGTGCTCGAGCAGTACCACGCCGCCGGCAACTGATCCGCAGTCCGGGTGGCGCTAGCCTCGTCGGCTGTGCATCCCACCCTTGATCGACTTTTCTCCTGTTCCGGCCGCACGGCGCTGATCACCGGCGCCAGTTCGGGAATCGGCCTCAGCATGGCCGAGGCGATCGGCCGGGCCGGAGCCCGGGTGATCCTGGTTGCCCGCAGCGCCGACCTGCTGCGGGCCAACGTTTCTCGTCTTGAGCAGGACGGGGTCGAGGCGGCCTGGATCGCGGCCGACCTGTCCGACCGCGCGCAGGTCCAGGCCCTGGCCGAGCGGGCCGTCGCCGAGCACGGTCCGGTCGACATCCTGGTCCACTCCGCCGGTCTCAACCTCCGCCCCCCGCTCGGCGAACTCACGGTCGAGGACTACGACCGGATGATGGCGGTCAACGTGGACGCCGCGTTCCTGCTGGGTCAGGCCTTCGGCCCGGCGATGGCCGAACGCGGCTGGGGCCGGATCATCAACATCGCCTCGCAGCAGGCCGTCCGCGCGTTCGGCAACAGCGGGGGTTACGGCGTCTCCAAGGCCGCCATCACCGGCCTGACGCGTTCCCAGGCCGAAGCCTGGTCCGCCCGCGGCGTCTGCAGCAACGCGATCAGCCCCGGCTTTGTCCGAACCCCGCTCACCGAGCCCGCTTTCGCGGTTCCCGGCCGGGCCGAGGCGTATGCGGACCGTACCCAGATCAAGCGCAACGGCGAACTGCCGGACTTCGCGGGCGTCGCGGTCTGGCTCGCCTCCGATGCCTCGGCCTACGTCACCGGGCAGACGATCTTCGTCGACGGCGGCTTCTCGGTGGCCTGATCCCGGCGTCCCGGCGTCCCGGCGTCCCGGCGTCCCGGCATCCCAGCATCCCGGCGTCACCCAGCCGGCGGCTGACCTGTTCTTGAATCCTCAACTAAATTTTCGGATAGGAACTATCCGTCAGTAAGTGAGGAGGCCCGCCGTGGCCAAGGTCGTTGTCTTCGGAATCACCGGGTACGCCGGCAGCCGGATCGGCGCGGAGCTGGTGGCCCGGGGCCACGAGGTGACCGGGGTGGCCCGCCACGCCAAGGACTCGGGCGTCCCGGTCCACGCGGGCTCGATCCACGACGAGGCGTTCGTGAAGGACATGACCCAGAGTGCGGACCAGATCGTCGTCGCGTTGCGGGCCGAGCCGGGCGAGGAGGGGCAGCCCCGGCTGATCGAGGCCCTACCCCGGCTGATCGAGCTGGCCACCGCACAGGGCGCCCGGCTCAGCTTCGTCGGCGGGGCGGGTTCGCTGCAGGTCGCCGAGGGCGGTCCGGCGCTGGTCGAGGGGCCGGACTTCCCGGACGAGTTCAAGCCCGAGGCGCTCAGCCACCAGGCGATCCTCGAGGCGCTGCGCGAGAGCGACCCCGAGCTGGACTGGTTCTACGTCAGCCCGGCCCCGGCCTTCGGGGCCTGGAACCCCGGTGAGCGCACCGGTACGTTCCGGGTCGGCGGTGACGTGTTGCTGCCGGGCGCCGAGACGATTTCCGGGGACGACTACGCGATCGGCTATGTCGACGAGATCGAGAAGGGTGCTCACCGGCGGGCTCGTCTCGGCGTGGCCTACTGACGTCCTGCTCAGGAGAGGGCTGCTGATCGTGGGTGTCCCCTCCGTGTCGCCGTGATCATGCAGCCGAGTGCATGATCACGGGGGCGCTTCTGCATGATCACGGGGGTTTGGCGGGGGCTTTGGTGAATCCGCTCACGTACGAGGTGAACCCGTCCGAGGGCGGTAAACGGCCCGGCCAGCGGCTTTCCGGGCCCGGGCCCGGCCGGTAGCGATGACGCCGGTGATCGGTAAGTGGCCTGGATCACCGGCTTCCGGTTGCCGAATCCGCTCGCGTCCGGATGATGAGAACCACGAGGTCCTGGTGCAGTGTCGCCGGGCTCTACTGGAGGTTCACCGTGAATGCACTGAGCCCGCTGCTGTCCCGTGACGATCTCTTCGAGAACGAGTTCGAGGAGGAAGAGGTCTTCGAGGAGACCGAGCCCGTGGTCGCCGTCACGCATGATCCGGAGACCGGTTACGTCTCGGTGGTGCTGAACGAGCGCGCGAGCAAGGCCCTGACCGCCGTGATGAACTGCATCGACGACGACTGCCTGAACGAGAAGTACGACTACTCCTGGGACGCCGAGCAGGTCCTGGCCCGATTGCGGTCCGCACTCTAGTACCGTCCTTCTACCGGCCCGGGTTTCGCGAGACATCGCGACCCCGGGCCTTTTTCATGCCCACCAGGCCGGCCCGTAGTTCCGCCGCGAACACCTCCGGCTGCTCCCACGCCCCGAAGTGACCGCCGTGCCGGGGCTCACCCCAGTGAATCAGCTGGGGGAATCGCCGCTCGGCCCAGCGCCGCGACGGCCGGGGTACCTCGCGGGGGAACACCGTCGCGGCGGTCGGGACCAGCACCGGGACGATCGCGTCCGGATCGGTGAACCAGGAGCCCACCTCGGCGATGCTCTCCGCGTAGAGCCGGGCCGAGGAGGCGCCGGTGTTGGTGAACCAGTACAGGCTGAGGTTGTCGAGGATCTGCCGCCGGCTCAGGCCGTCCGCATCGCTCCAGGTCAGGAGCTTCTCGCCGATCCAGGCGGCCAGGGCTGCGGGGGAGTCGGCGAGGGCGTAGCCGATCGTCTGCGGGCGGGTCTGGTGCACAGCTGAATAAGCGGACGCGTTTTGCGAGCGCTCGTCCAGTTCGGCCAGGGCCTGGGTCTCGGCCGCGGTGAGAACGTCGTCCGGGCCGGGCGCGGCCAGGGGCGGAACCAGGTGCAGCCCGAAAAGTCTTTCCGGATTTTGCAAACCGATGCAGGTACTGATGCTGGTACCCCAATCGCTTCCTGCGGCAACGAACTCGGGGTACCCCAGGGCGTCCATCAATTCCACCCATGCCCGGGCGATCCGATGGACGCCCCAGCCGGGCACCGAAGGCTTGCCGCTGAACCCGTATCCCGGCAGCGACGGCACGACGACGTCGAACGCCGGATCGCCGGTGGTCAAAAGCGGCAGCACGTCCTCGAATTCGAGGAACGACCCGGGCCAGCCGTGGGTCAGCAGGACCGCGGTGGCGTCCGGACGCCCGGACGGGGCGTGCAGGGCGTGGATGTCGAGCCCGTCGACCCGGGTCGTGACCTGCCCGATCGTGTTCAGCCGGGTCTCGGTCGCCCGCCAGTCGTAGCCGTGCGCCCATTCGTCGCACAGATCTTGGAGCAGGTCCAGGGGCAGGCCCTGGGACCAGGTCGGCGTGGTGCCGGCGTCGGGCCAGCGGGTGCGCCCGAGCCGCTCGGTCAGGTCCCGGAGCTGGTCTTCGGGCACGTCAACGCGGAAGGGCCTCATCGGCTCAGGATGCCCCGCGACCGCTGGTCGCGCAGCGTTGACAGGTTCCTGCAATCGGTTGCATCCTTACGGGGCGCTTGGGGCAATCGGGACAATCGGCGTCCGTCGCCCCGCCCTTCTCGGCGCTGACGAAGGGAAACATCGCTATGCGTATGAGCCGCCGCCAGGTTCTCGCCACCGCGGCCACGGCCGCGACCGGGGCCCTGGTCACCGCCTGCGGGTCACCGAGCACCCCGGGATCCGGCTCGCCGGTGGCCGGCACCGCCGAGGCGGTGCCCGCCACGCCCGCGAAACCGGTGGTGCTGAACGTCCTCGACGTGGCCGGGAACCTGCAGCTGACCCAGCCGATGATCGACGACTTCGTGAAGAAGAACCCGAAAGTCATCTCCAAGGTGACCTACACCAGTGCCACCGCGCCCGACCTGGTCGGCAAGATCAAGGCCCAGCAGGGCGCCCACCGGGTCAGCATCGGGCTGGTGCTGACCGGCACCGACGGGCTCTCCGCGGGGATCGAGCAGGGGCTCTGGCAGCAGCTGCTGCCGGCCAACGAGAAGCTGCTCTCGAACATGGGCGCCTATCAGGAGCCCGCCGCGAACATGCAGAAACTCGCTGGTGAGAACGGGGTCGTGGTCACCTACTACCCGTCCGGACCGCTGCTGGAGTACATGCCCGACCGGGTCTCGAAACCGCCGACCACGGCCGAGGAGTTCCTGGCCTACGCCAAGGCGAACCCGGGCAAGGTGGAGTACGCGCGGCCGGCCAACTCCGGGCCGGGCCGGACCCTGCTGATGGGGCTGCCCTACATCCTCGGCGACTCCGACCCCAAGGACCCGGTGAACGGCTGGGCCAGGACCTGGGCCTACCTGGCCGAGCTGGCCAAGTACATCGACCGCTACCCCTCCGGCACCACCCAGACGATGAAGGACCTGGCCAGCGGCACGGTCGACATCATCGCCTCGACCACCGGCTGGGACATCAACGCCCGGGCCCTGGGCACGGTACCGGCCGAAGCGAAGATCACCACGATGAAGGGTTTTCACTGGGTGACCGACGCGCACTACGCCGTCGTGCCCCGTGGCGTCACCAAGGATCAGGAAGCCGCCGTGATCGCCTTGGTGCAGAACATGCTCACGCCCGAGCAGCAGGCCCAGGCCTACGACACCGGGTACTTCTATCCGGGCCCGGCGATCTCGGGAGTGGACGCCTCGATGGCACCGGAGAAGAGTCAGCAGGTGCTGGCCACCTACGGCCGTCCCGAGTACGACGCGCTGATCGAGGGCAACCCGAAAGAGGTTCCGCTGGAGTCCGCCCTGCTGGTCAAGGCGTTCGACACCTGGGACCGCCAGATCGGTGGATCCAAGGTGGAGAAGTGAGTTTCCTGCGGCTGGAGGGCGTCGGGCGGCGCTTCGGTGGGGCCGACGCCCTGCGGGAACTCTCGCTGGACGTCGAGAAGGGTGAGTTCATCGCCCTGCTCGGGCCTTCCGGCTGCGGCAAGTCGACCGCGCTGAACTGTGTGGCCGGCCTGCTCCCGCTGACCACCGGGCGGATCTGGATGGACGATCGGCGGATCGACGGGCTGGCCCCCGAACGGCGGGGTTTCGGCATGGTTTTCCAGAACTACGCCCTCTTCCCGCATCTCACCGTGCGGCGCAACGTCGAGTTCGGGCTGCGGATGCGTCGTCGGCCCAAGGACGAGGTGACCCGCCGGGCGGCCGCCGCCCTGGAGATGGTGCATCTGGAGGAGCAGGCGGGCAAGCTGCCGGGCCAGCTCTCCGGCGGGCAGCAGCAGCGGGTGGCGATCGCCCGGGCGGTGGCCCCGGAGCCGGCCGTGGTGCTGATGGACGAGCCGCTGTCGAACCTGGATGCCAAGCTGCGCCTGGAGATGCGCACCGAGATCCGGCGCCTGCACCAGAACTTCGGGCTGACCACGATCTACGTCACGCACGACCAGGAGGAGGCGCTGTCGATGGCCGACCGC
Source organism: Kineosporia aurantiaca JCM 3230 (assembly GCA_000719025.1). Taxonomy (GTDB): domain Bacteria; phylum Actinomycetota; class Actinomycetes; order Actinomycetales; family Kineosporiaceae; genus Kineosporia; species Kineosporia aurantiaca. The sequence goes on along the minus strand of JODP01000002.1, from coordinate 168,314 downwards.
CTGGTGGTGCTGCGGCAGGGGCAGGTGCAGCAGATCGGCACGCCGGAGGAGCTGCACGCGCACCCGGTCACCTGGCCGGTGGCCGACTTCATGGGCTGCCGCAACCTCTTCCCGGCCGACCTGATCAGCTCCGGCGCCGACTCCGGGAGCCCGGTCACGGTTCAGGTGTCCGGGCTTCAGCTGGATGCGACCGCCGCCGCGCAGTTGCGCAACGACGAGAAGGTCGCCGTCGGCATCCGGCCGGAACACGTGCTGGTCTCCTCCCCGGACGATCCGGCCACGCTGAAGGCGGTCGTGTCCGTGGTGGAGTACCAGGGACGGGAGTTCGCAGTGGAGGCGGTGGCCGCCAACGGTCTGCGGCTGCACCTGCGCACGGACGCTCGTCTGGTACCGGGAGACGCGGTGTCGCTGCGGCTTCCGGCCGAGCGGGTGCTGGTGTTCCCGGGCGGGGACGAGTTGCCCCAGCCCACCGCGCCTCTCGGGGTTGCCTGATGGTCGCCGTCCCAGCCGTCTCACCCGAGACAGTCGAAAGAGCCGGCCTCCGGCACAGAATGGCCGAGCGCGGGCTGGACGCCCGGCTGCTCCTGCTGCTGCCCGGGCTGGTGCTGGTCATCGGCTTGTTCGTCTACCCGTTCCTGTACGGCCTGGGTCTGTCGTTCCAGCCGGTCGACGGCGGCGGCGCGTTCGAGAACTACCACCGGTTCTTCTCGGACGCGTTCCAGCGCGCCACCATCGGCCGCACCCTCTGGCTGGCCCTGCCCGCCGCTCTGGTCAACGTCATCGCCTCGGTGCCGATCGCCTACCGTCTGCGCGGCCGGTTCCGCGGGAAGCGCCTGCTGACCACGATTCTCGTGGTCCCGATCACCCTGGGCACGGTGCTGACCGCCGAGGGCCTGCTGAACTTCGCGGGCCCGGCCGGCTGGCTGAACCGGGGCCTGGAGGCGATCGGCCTGATCGATCATCCGCTGAGGCTGGTGAACAACTACTGGGGCGTGTTCTTCTCGCTGATCATCAGCGGCTTCCCGTTCGCCTTCCTGCTGATCCTGAGCTACCTCTCCGGCATCGACCCGACCCTGGAACGCGCCGCGGCCTCGCTCGGCGCCCACCGCTGGGACCGGTTCCGCCTGATCACCCTGCCGCTGCTGGCCCCCGGGCTGGCCACCACGTTCTGCCTGACCTTCGTGCTGGCGTTCAGCGTGTTCCCCTCGGCGATCCTGGTCGGTGACCCGACCGGCAGCACCCGGGTCATCTCGATCGCCGCCTACCAGGCCGCCTACGAGCAGTACGACTACCCCCTGGCCTCGACCATCGCGATCCTGATGGGCGCGGTCGAGCTGGCGGTGATCGGCGTGGTGCTGCTCGGTCGTTCCCGCTTCTACACCGGATCGACCGGAGGCAAAGGATGACCGCCCCGACCGTTCAACCGAGACGACTGGTCGCCTCACCCGGAGCCTGGCTGGTCTGGGGCGCGGTCGCGGTGTTCCTGCTGGCGTTGCTCGGGGTGGTCGCCTCGGTCCTGGTGAACTCGCTGGGCCGGACCTGGTTCGACACCTGGCTGCCGTCCGGCTGGACCACCCAGTGGTACCGCGAGGCCTGGACCGGGTTCGACCTGTTCTCGGTCATCGTCACCACGCTGGAGGTGGCCCTGGCCGTGGTGGTGCTGTCGGTCGCGGTCGGCCTGCCCACCGCCTACGTGCTGGCCCGCCGCGAGTTCCCCGGAAAACGCGCGGTCTACCTGCTCTTCCTGCTGCCGATCATGATGCCGCCGATCACCTACGGCATCCCGCTGGCGACCGTGCTCTACAAGGTCGGGGCGGCCGGCAACCTGAGCGGGGTGATCCTCGCGAACCTGGTTCCGTGCGTGCCGTTCGTGGTGCTGACCATGACGCCGTTCATCGAGCAGATCGACCCGGCGATCGAGAACGCGGCCCGGATGTCCGGGGCGGGCACCTTCGCGGTGTTCACCCGGATCCTGGCCCCGCTGCTGGTACCGGGCATTCTGGCGTCCTCCATCCTGGTCCTGGTGCGCACCGTGGGGATGTTCGAGCTGACCTTCCTGACCGCCGGCCCGACCTCGACGACCCTGGTCGTGGCGCTGTTCAACTCGATGAACGCGGCCGGCATCCGGGCCCAGCAGTCGGTCGACGCGATGGCGGTGATCTACATGGCGGTGATGCTCGTGCTCCTGGTCACCGCGCTGCGCTTCGTCAACCCGACCCAGCTGGTCTCTCAGGTCAGAGAGGAAAGCGCCACCTAGGTACGGGACCTGGCGAACCAGTGCTGGCTCATCGTCTCCTGGCTGAGGGTGGTGCCGTAGTAGGCCACCTCGTCGAGCTGGCCGTTGAAGGAGGCGCTGCTGGGCCAGGTGTACTCGCTGGCGTAGGGCAGGCCACCGCCCCCGAAGGCGTAGTAGCCGGTGAAGGTGTTCGGCTTGGTCACCGTGCCGGACGCGTCGAGCGTGTTGTCCAGGTAGAGGCGCAGTTCGGCGGTGGTCCCGGTGCTGGGCACGACGATGGTCGCGACCGCGTAGTGCCACTGCCCGTCGTTCATCGCCCGGGACGAGGTGACGTGCAGGAAGTGGTCGGCGGTGGGCTGGATGCCGTACTGGATGTAGCCCGCGTCGTCCATGAACATGAACCGGCCGCAGCCGTAACCGCTGCCGGCGTAGTGGCAGGTCCTGCCGGACTGGTTGGTGAAGACCGACAGCACACCGCCGGTGGTGGTCGTGGTCCGGAACCACAGTTCCGAGGTGAAGGTGTTGGGTACGGCCATCGACCGGGTGCTGTAACCCCAGCCGGATCCGTCCATCCGCATCGACGTCCCTCCGGAACTTCCGCCCAGGGCACCCGCCTGGCCGAGCGCGCCGACGTTGGGCGGAAGATTGTGCGCGATGCCCGGATGGTTCTGGGTACCGGAATCGGCCAGCGCCACGGGGTAGTCGTAGTCGTCCTGCCCCCAGGGGCCGACCGGGGAATCGTCGAGGTTCCAGAACGCCCAGGGCGAATCCGCGCGGACGGTCGCGGTGTAGGAGGCGGCCGCGGTCTGGGCCCCGGAGTTCCAATGAGCAGCGATCCGGGCCGGGGAGAGCTGGGCGTTGTATACCGCGAAACCGTCGAGATCGCCCGCGAACCAGCCGGCATCGCCCCCCGCGCGCAGATAGGCGGTGGTCAGGGTGGGGGATCCGGAGAACGTGGTCGAGGCCGACAGGGCCCCGTCCACCCACAGCTGCAGCAGGCCGGGGGCCAGCACGGCCTGGGCCAGGTGCCAGGCGCCGTCGTTCACCGCCGTACCGGTGACCGTCGTGCCCATGGCGCTGAACTGGGGGGCTCCGCCACTGTTCAGGCTCAGCACCCGATCGGTGCTGGTGGTGGTGCTCAGCTCGGCCAGGACACCGCTCGTCCCCGTGGTGCGGAACCAGATCTCGAACGTGGTGGCGGTGTTCGAGGTCAGGTCGATCGGGTCCCGGCTGATCAGATAGCCCTGGGTGGGCGTCGAGCCGGGGAAGGTGAGGGCCCGTCCGGTGTCACTACCGCCCGCGGGTGAACCGGGACGCCGGTAGTAGGACGGGGTATTCACCAGTTGGGCGGGGTTGGAGTTCCCGCTGCTGTCGGTCAGCAGACCGGTGCCGACCGCGTCGTCCAGCTTGTAGTACCCCAGCGGGTTGGCGGCCAGGACCGACTGCGCGTAGGTCGGAAAAATGCCGGTGGAGAACGTATCGGCCGAATTTCCGGTGCCACCGGTGAAGGTCGCGAAAGTACTCGAGGGCAGGAAGACCACCGCGGTCAGGAGGAGAACGGCGGAAACGACGACGGTCAGGCGCCGGCGAACCGAGAACGCACGCACTCCTAAGGCACGCGCAGGTGAACCAGCCAGGGCCACGGCTCGTTCACCTGCGCACCGGTGGGATCGTCGGTCTTCTTGTCCGGCCACACCGCGAACGCGGTGGCCCCGGTCAGCCCGAACAGGGTCAGCAGCACCATTCCGTAGCGCCCCGAGCCGAACCAGACCGAGGGGTAGCCGAGCCACGGGATGCGCAGTTTGGCCACTCCGATGACGTTCTGCTCCGGTACCGGCATCAGGTCGGCGGTGGGGTTGGCATCGCCCTTGGTCACCAGCGAGCCGTCGTCGTTGATCTTCGTCACCCGGTGCGAGAGCAGCCGGGACGGTTGCGACGGGTCCTTGAACAGCACCACCTCGCCGACCTCGACCTCGGCGGCCGGGGTGCGGTCGGCGACCAGCAGATCACCGACCTCCACCTGCGGGGTCATCGACCCGGTGGCCACGGCGTGGGTGGACCAGCCGAGCGCCAGCGGGAGGGCCGCCCACACCATCAGTCCGCCGGCGATCGCGAGAACCACGATCGAAACGACCTGACCGGTGGAGAGCAGGCCGCTCCCGAAGCGTCGGAGTGTCATCAGCTGCTCGTCGCGGTCCAGGTGAAACCGACACTGGCGGTCTTGCTCTGCGCGGCGTTGTTGTCCTGCAGCGTGTACGTGAACCGGTAGCGCTTGCTCTCGCTCGAGGAGGGCGACCAGCCGAGGGAGGCCCCGGGGGCGGCCAGGCCACCGGTCACCTTGGCCGCCAGCGTGCTGTCGGCGCCGTCGATCGCGGTGAGGGTGCCGGTCGGCGAGGTGCAGTTGTCCGCCGGGCCGATCTCCTGAACGGTGAAGTCGAGGTAGGGCGCCAGGCCGGTGGAGGCGGCGGTGCCGTCCGTGTAGGCGGCCGACAGCTTCACCGTGGAGGCCACGTTGCCGGTGTAGTTGACCGTGATGCACTGCGAGTCGGTGGACCCCGGCTTGAGCGTGGCGGCCGTGAACATCGCCGTACCGTTCTTGTTGTCGGTCAGCGAGACGCTGCCGGCCCCGAACGTGTTGGCGTTGTTGCTGGTGCTGGCCGTGAACGCCGCGTAGGAGGTGTGCCAGACGAGCAGGCCGGACAGCAGCAGGCCGGAAGTGATGGCGGCCGGAACGGCGATGCGACGGCGGGTCGTGGCGTGCAAGTGGGACCTCCCAGTTCGGGCCGAAGGATCCCCTGTGGACCCGGCCTGCCTTCCTTACGCCGCCCCTGTCGTCGGTCGGCCCATCGTCATTACTCAACGTGTTGCATTGGTCCGGCAGTTGACTCGAACGGAGCAACTGCCCCCCGTTCGGCTGCGAACGGTGACTTCCTTCCACCTCGCCTGACCTGTCGGCCGCGTCGTGCTGGGCAACAGGTCCTGGGCGCACCGGGACTTCCGGCCTCCGATTAGGCTGCCGGTATGACTCAGGAGAACCTCTGGCTGCGGCAGATCGAGGGCAATCCCGGTCATTCCCAGTGGTACATCGACCGGTTCCGGACCCTGGCGGCACAGGGCGCCGACCTGGACGGCGAGGCCCGGATGATCGATGCGATGGTGCCGCGGGGTTCACGGATCCTCGACGCGGGCTGCGGTCCGGGCCGGCTCGGCGGCCATCTGGCCCGGCAGGGACATCACGTGGTCGGGGTCGACCTCGATCCGGCGCTGGTCGCCGCGGCCCAGGAGGACCATCCGGGGCCGCAGTGGCTGGTCGGTGATCTGTCCGAACTGGACCTGCCCGAGCGCGCGTTCGACGTGATCGTCAGCGCGGGCAACGTGATGGCCTTCTGCGCACCCTCGACCCGGCCCGAGATCCTGCGCCGGTTTCGGGCCCACCTTTCCGATGAAGGACGCTTGGTGGTGGGTTTCGGGGCCGGGCGCGGCTATGCCTTCGACGACTTCCTGGAGGACGCGCGCCACGCCGGCCTCACTCCGGACGTCTTGCTGAGCACCTGGGACCTGCGCCCGTTCGTACCGGAGGACGACTTCCTGGTGGCGATCCTCTCCATCGGCTGAACGGTTTACAGCCGCGGGTCGACGTGCACCTTCGGACCGGCCCCGGCTCCGGCCGGGCGGTGACCGGCGAGCACGTCGGCCACGCCTTCCAGCGGCACGGTCGTTGCTACCAATGGACGCAGGTCGAGGGTTTGGGCGGCCAGGAGGTCCACCACGCCCGGCTGGCCCCCGGAGCCGGAGAGCACACCGACCGCCGTGACGTCCTTGAGCACGAGGGCCCGGGTGTCCAGCAGGCTCGGGTCACCGGACAGGCCGATCAGCACCAGGCGCCCACCGGGATCCACCAGTTCGGCGGCCCGGGCCGGGACGGCCGGGTCGTTCGAGGCGTCCAGCACCGCATCGAAGCCGGTTGCCGCAAAGGCGCGTTCGGACGTCCATACTTGATCAAAGCCGAGAGATGCCGCAAAAGCCAGGGATTCGGGCGTGGGGCCGACCAGGCCGACCTCACAGCCCAGCGCTTGGGCGATCTGCGCGGCCATCAGGCCGATCGTTCCGGGCCCGATGACCAGCAACCGACGCCCGGGCCCCGGATCGGCACCGCGCACCGCGCGCAACGCATTGGCGGCCGGCTCGACCAGGGCACCGAGCACCTCGTCCACCGTTTCCGGCAACGCCACCAGGGCCCGTACCGGCACCGGCAGTTGCTCGGCGAGCGCACCCGGCCAGCCATTGCGGATGCCGATCTCGAACCGCTCGGCGCACAGGTGCTGCCGCCCGCTGGCACACAACCGGCAATGCCCGCAGCCCAGCATCGTGTCCGCCACGACCCGCCGGCCCAGCCAGGACTCCTCCACCCCGGGCCCGACCGCGCTCACCCGCCCGCACCACTCATGGCCGATCCGCAGGGGGTAGGCCGCCTGGCCCGTGTGAAGGTAGGCCATCTCGCCGGAGAAGAACTCGGCGTCGGTCCCGCACACCCCGGCCCGCTCGACGTCGACGACCACCTCGCCCTCGCCGGCCTTGGGCTCGGGCACATCCCGCACCTCACCCCGGCCGGGGGCGCTGATGACGAAGGCCCGCACGTGAATCAACCCCTTGAGGAACGAAAGACCAGAGGGCTACGGTCGCACAATGCGCAGTGACGCGTGGTACGCCGGGGACGACCGAAACGCCTATATTCACCGGGCCTGGATGAGACGCGGGGTGCCGAGCTCGGCGTTCGAGGGGCGGCCGCAGATCGCCATCGCGAACACCGCCTCCGACCTGACCCCCTGCAACTCCCATCTGAACGAGGTCGCGGCCTCGGTCAGCAACGGGATCTACGAGGCCGGGGGCATCCCGCTGAACCTGCCGGTGGTGTCGCTGGGGGAGACGCTGGTGCGGCCCACGGCGATGCTGTGGCGGAACATGGCGGCGATGGCGACCGAGGAGATGCTGCGGGCCAACCCGATCGACGGGGTGGTGCTGCTCGGCGGCTGCGACAAGACCATCCCCTCGCTCCTGATGGCCGCGTCCTCGGTGGATCTTCCGGCGGTGGTGGTTCCGGGCGGCCCGATGCTGACCGGCACGTTCCGGGGTGTGCCGCTGGGGTGCGGGACGGATGTCTGGCGGCTTTCGGAGGAGCAGCGAGCGGGGACGCTGTCGCAGGAGGACTTCCTGAAGTCGGAGTCCGCGACGATCCGCAGCCGGGGTCACTGCAACACGATGGGCACGGCCTCGACGATGGGTCTGCTCGCCGAGGCCTTGGGGACGGTGGTTCCGGGGACGGCGGGGACGCCCGCGCCGGACAGCCGGCTGCTGGAGGCTGCGCACAACACCGGACGCCTGGCGGTGGAGATGGTGGCCGCCGACCGGCGGCCGAGCACGTTCCTGACCAAGGCCTCGTTCAGCAACGCGATCGTGGCCTTGGCGGCGATCGGCGGGTCGACGAATGCAGTGGTGCATTTGCTGGCCATCGCGGGCCGGCTGGGGATCGATCTGACCCTGGACGATTTCGACCGGATCGGCTCCCGGGTGCCCCTTCTGGTCGACCTGGCTCCGGCGGGCCGGTTCCTGATGGAGGACCTGCACCGGGCCGGTGGGCTCCTGGCGGTGCTGCGTGAGGTGCAGGACCTGCTCGACCCGGCCGCGCTGACGGTGACCGGCAAGCCCTTGGTGGACTACCTTTCGCCGGCCGCGATCTGGGACGCCGAGGTGATCCGGCCTCGCGCCGAACCCCTGCTGGACGAAGGCGGAATCGCCGTCCTGCGGGGCAATCTGGCCCCCTCCGGCGCGGTGATCAAGCCTGCGGCGGCCTCGGCCCATCTGCTGCAGCACCGCGGGCAGGCGGTGGTGTTCGACAGCATCGAGGACTTCCACGCGCGGGTCGATGATCCCGACCTTCCGGTGGATGCCACGTCGGTGCTGGTGCTGCGGGGGTGCGGGCCGAAGGGGTACCCGGGGATGCCGGAGGTCGCCAACCTGCCGTTGCCGAAGAAGCTTCTGGAACTGGGGATCCGGGACGTCGTGCGGATCTGCGACGGGCGGATGAGCGGAACTGCTTACGGCACCGTGGTTCTCCACGTTGCTCCCGAGGCTGCCGCCGGCGGGCCCCTGGCGCTGGTCCAGGACGGCGACTGGATCTCGCTGGACGTTGCCGCCCGGACGCTGAACCTGGACGTGCCGGAGGACGAGCTGGCTCTGCGGAAGCCGAGCGCCGAGGCGGCCCGAGGGTATGCGGCTCCGCAGCGCGGTTGGGAAAAGCTCTACGTGGAGCACGTTCTGCAGGCGGACACCGGGGCGGACCTGGACTTCCTCATCGGCTCGAGCGGGTCGCAGGTGAGTCGCGAATCGCACTGAGTTCGACCGCTCGGCCCAGGCGCTCGGCCGCCTCCTCGATCCGGGTGTCGCGGAGATTGCCGAAGCCCAGCACCAGGCCGGGCTTCGGGCGGGGCCGGATCCGGTAGCGGTCGGCCTCGACCAGGCCGAGGCCGAGCGCAGCGCCGCGGCGGACCACGTCGCGGGTGTTCGTGGTGGGCGGGAGGTCCAGCGGTAGGTGCAGGCCCGCTGCCAGCCCGGTGATCCGGGCCTGCGGCAGGTAATGCTTTAGCGCGGTGATCAGCCGCTCGCGGCGGCGCCGGTAGCGCAGCCGCTGGGCCCGCAGATGCTGTTCGTACCAGCCGCGTTCGATCATCACGGCCAGGGCCTCGACGGTCAGCGGGGAGGGACTGACGATCCGGTCCAGGTCCAGTCCGAGCAGGGCCAGGATCAGCGACTGCGGCATGATCAGCCAGCCCAGTTCGATGGCGGGGGAGAGGGCCTTGGACAGCGAGCCGAGCAGCACCACCCGGTCCGGGGCCAGACCCTGCAGGCTGGCCACCGGGCGTCCGTCGTAGCGGAAGTCGGCGTCGTAGTCGTCCTCGATGATCAAACCGTCCACCCGCTGCGCCCATTCGATCAGGTCCAGCCGACGGGAGGCCGAGAGCGCAACCCCGGAGGGGAACTGGTGGGCCGGGGTGACCAGGGCCAGACGGACGTCGCGGTGCCGGTTCAGGACCGCCACCTCCAGGCCGTTCTCGTCGACCGGGATCGGGACCGGGCTCAGGCCGCCGCGCCGGGCCACGGCCCGAAGGCCCGGCCAGGAAGGGTCCTCGACGGCGATCCGGGTGTGACCGAGCTGGACCAGCAGCGGGGTCAGCCAGCCGATCGCCGCGCCGGCCCCGGTGGTCAGGCTGAGCTGGGTCGGGTCCTCCTGGACCTGCCGGGTGCGGCGCAGCAGGTCGGTGAGGGTGGTGCGGGCGCCGGTGGTGGCGACCAGGGCGCGGCCGGCCAGCAGGTCGTTGGGCAGGTCGAGCACGGCCTGGCGGTAGGCCTCGGCCCAGCGGGCACGGGGGAAGGCGGCCAGGTCGGGCACGCCGGGGGTGAGGTCGAACCGGGGTCTGGGCTGCGGGGCGAGTGGTTCACCGAGGGTCGCTACGGAGGGGACCGCGGCACCCCGGACGCGGGTGGCCGAGCCGGTCGTGGCGGCGAGGTAGCCCTCGGCGACCAGCTGTCCGTAGGCCTCGGTCACCACCCAGCGCGAGCACCCCAGCTCCGCGGCGAGGGTGCGGCTCGGCGGCAGGGCGGCACCGGCGGCCAGCCGACCGGTCTGCACGGCTTCGCGCAGCGTGGCGGTCAGCCGGTGGGTCAGCGAGCCGGGCGACTTCAGCTCGAGTTCGACGGCCCCTACGGTGAAAGTCATTGGTCCGGATTCTACGTCCCTGATTGGCTCGGGATTCCTGACCAATCGGAGCCTACGGTCGTCCGTATGACGAGCATGAAGACCAGAATCCTGCGCAGCGGCCCGAACCAGCTCGAGGTCAGCGCGCTCTGCTTCGGCATCATGAACCTGGGCGTGCACCTCGACGAGGACCGGTCCTTCGCCCTGCTGGACCGCTATTACGAGGCCGGCGGGCGGTTCTTCGACACGGCCAACAACTACGGCAGCTGGACCGAGGAGTCGCTGGGCACCCGATCCGGCGACAGTGAGCGGGTGCTCGGACGCTGGATCAGCAAGCGGGGCGTCGCCGACGAGGTGGTCGTGGCCACCAAGAGCGGGGCCGACAAGCTCGATCCGGGGCGCCCGCTGACCGGTAACCCGCCGACCAACTACGAGGGCCTGGCCGAGGACCGGGTCCGGGCCCAGCTGGCCGGGAGCCTGGAGCGCCTGGGTCTGCCGCGGGTAGGCGTGTACTACGGCCACGTCGACGACCGGAACCTCGACGTCACCGAGATCGCCGACACCTTCTCGGCCCTGGTCGAGGAGGGTCTGGTGGGCATCCCGGGCCTGTCCAACACCGCCACCTGGCGCCTGGCCCTGGCCCGCGAGCACAGCCGGGGCCACCAGCGTCCACCCTTCGGGGTCTGGCAGCAGGAACACTCGATCTACTGGCCCCGGCCGGGGCTGCCGAGCACGTTCCGGGTGGACACCGAGGCTCTGGACTACGCCGCCGATCAGCCCGACCTGACCCTCTTCAGCTACTCGCCGAACCAGCAGGGCCAGCTGGTCCGGCCCTGGGTGCCGTTCCGGCCGGCCTACGACCACCCGGGCAGCCAGGACCGGCTGCGCCTGGTGCACCGGATCGCCCACGAACTGGGCGCCACCGCCATCCAGGTCGCCCTGGCCTGGCACCTGGCCGGCCCCACCAGCCAGATGCAGCTTCCCGCAGGCAGTTCCACCGCGGACCGGAGCGCCCTGCCGGCCCGCCGGGTGGCGATGATCCCGGTAATCGGCGCCAGTTCCGTTGCCCAGCTGGAGGAATCACTCGGGGCTCTGGACGTCGTGCTGTCCGACGAGCACCGGGCCGCCCTCGACGGCGCGTAGCCCTTCACCCGCCGAGCTCGAACGCCCGTTCATAGCCGGTCCCGGTCACCCGGGCCAGCAGATCGGCGAGCCGGGCGTCCGCGCCGATCAGCACCCGGCGGCGCCCGGCCGCGGCCCCGCGCAGGATGGCCGCGGCCGCGTCGTCCGGATCGGTCCGGGCGACCCGGTCCTCGAACAGCCTCCGTCGCCGGGCCGCGTCCTCGGGGCCGGCGGCGCTGGTGGCGTGGGTCATGATCGGAGTACGGACGCCACCCGGGTAGACGCAGGTGACGCTCACGCCGGTGCGGTTGCGGCGCATTTCCAGGCGAAGCGCGTCGCTCCAGCCGCGGACGGCGAACTTGGCGGCGTTGTAGCCGCCGTAGCCGGGCACGCTGATCAGCCCGAGGGCGCTGGAGACGTTGACCAGGTGGCCGCCACCGGCCTCGATCAGATGCGGGAGAAAGGCTTTGGATCCGTGGACGACGCCCCAGAAGTCGACGTCCAGGAGCCGGTGCAGATCAGCCAGGGACGAGGTGAGGGCGTCGCCGGCGTTGATGATCCCGGCCACGTTCGCGACCAGGTCCACCGTTCCGAAGGTCTCGATCGTGGCGGCGGCCCAGCGGCCGACCTGATCGGCGTCGGTCACGTCGACCGGGTACGCCCCGACCCGCCCACCCCGTTCCCGCAGACCGGTGGTCACCTCGGCCAGCCGGTCCTCGTCGGCGTCGGCCAGGCTCAGGGCCACTCCGGCGGCCGCGAGCCGGGTGGCCAGGGCCCGACCGATCCCCGAGGCGGCCCCGGTGACCGCGGCCACCTGGCCGGGCCCGAACCGCCGAACTGTGCTGCGCGCGAACACCTGTGACCCCTGCAATCGGTTTGTGCCGGCTTGGGTGAGCGTGATCCACTGCATCGCGTCCGCAGAATTTCAGCGAAAGGCGTCACCCGCGATGACCAGTGTGCCGAACCTCGGGGTGCACCCGCTGGACAATCCGGTCTGGGCGGCGCTGGCCGGCCCGCACGCGCAGTTCGCCGAGGGCGGGGCCAAGGCCCGGCGGTACGCGCCCGACATCTCGATCTTCGCGGCGCTCTCGGCCCTCGACGACCCGGAGGCCTGGGCCGAACTCGGCGAGCTGGTCGGCCCCGGCCAGATCACCGTCCTGCCCACCCGGCCCTCCCTGCCCGAATACGTGCCGGCCGGGTGGAAGGTGGAGGAGGCGTTCGAAGGGGTGCAGCTGGTCGCCACCGAGGGCCTGAAGCCGGTGCCCGATCCGGAGGCCGTGGTGCTCGGGGAGGCGGACGTGCCGGAGATGCTCGACCTGGTCGAGCGCACCCACCCCGGGCCGTTCCTGGCCCGCACCCACGAGCTCGGGGCCTACCTGGGCATCCGCCGGGGCGGTGCGCTGGTGGCGATGGCGGGGGAGCGGCTGCACCCGGAGGGGTACACGGAGATCAGCGCGGTCTGCACCGACCCGGCCTTCCGCGGGCAGGGCCTGGCCTCCCGTCTGGTGCTGGCCGTCGCGCACGGCATCACCGAGCGGGGGGAGGTGCCGTTGCTGCACGCAGTGGCCTGGAACGACAACGCCATCCGGCTGTACGAGACGCTCGGGTTCGCGCTGCGCTGGCGCCCGACCTTCTTCGCGGTCCGGGTCCCGGGTGGCTCAGAGCCCGAACTCGGCCAGAGCTAGCTCTCCGAAAGCCTTCTCGTCCATCGCGTCACCGATCAGGCGGCTGACCGTCAGGGCGTGCAGCGCCTGCATGCAGGCGCGGGTCCGGGCCGGTCCCAGTGCGGGGTGGGCCCGGACGAACTCCAGGGTCACGTCCAGCACGGCCCGCATCTGGGCGCGCAGCCGGTCCTCGCTCAGGCAGGCCCAGGCCGCCTCGTGCATGGCCTGGGCCCAGACCCCGGCCGGCCAGGTGACCTGGGCCAGCTGGTCCGGGTCGACCTGACCCGCCTGCAGCCGGGCGATCAGCTCCAGCACGGCCTCGGTGCGCGGTCCGTAGAGCAAGGGGCCACTCTCGTACAGCTCGGTCGTGGCCTCGGCCTGCTCAAAGGGCGCCCTCAGCGCGGCGACCTGCTCGGCCGCGAGTTTCGGCCGGGCCCAGTGCGCGGCCACCGATGCAGCGGCCACCGCCGCCGACGCGGGGACCAGGCCGGTGCCGGGCACCGGGGCGATCCGGGCGTCCGGCCAGGCCGCCGCCTCGGTCGCGACCAGGGCGGCGACCTCCTTGCTGGTCCCGAACCGGGCGACCTCCAAGGCGTTGGCGCTCTCACCCATCCCGAACGCGTCCCGAACTGCCCGTAAGGTCTCGGACATCTTGGGTGGACCGGGCGTCCCCGCTTCCATCAGGGCGATCAGCATCCAGGGCACGGTGTGGGCGTCCTCGTCCCGCTCGTGCCAGGCCTGGGCCAGCGCGAAGGCGCCGTCCGGGCTGATCCGGAAGGCGGCGCTGAGCGACCGCAACACCGGTTCGGCAGCGGGGTGAACGGCGGCGTCCGCGGCGAGCACGGTGGGCGAGGACAAGGTGTACATCGCTTCCGACCTTGCGCTGGGCCGCAGACCGGGGTCAACCAGAGCCGTGCGTTTGCCGCACTCCCGGCGACTGTGCGTGTCGAGCCGATGACCGGGACCCCATGAGATCGTTCTTCGGGTGAGCAGCCCGAATCACCGCATCGCCGTCCTCGTGCTGGAAGGCGCGAAACCGCTGGACGTCGGCATCCCCGCGCAGGTCTTCGCCAACCGCCCGACCATGCCCTACGAGGTGCGGGTCTGCGGGGCGGCGCCGGGCCTGGTGACCGGCGGGGACGGGCTCTCCTATCACGTGGCCGAGGGGCTGGAGGCGCTCGAGCAGGCCGACACCGTCTTCATCCCCGGCTACCGGGACCCGGCGAACACCGAGCCACCGGCGTCCGTGGTCGGTGCCCTTCTCAAGGCCCGCGAGCGCGGGGCCCGCCTGGCCGCGATCTCCACCGGCGCGTTCGCCCTGGCCGCGACCGGCCTGCTGGACGGCCGGCGGGCGACCACGCACTGGCACTACACGCGGGCCCTCGCCCAGCGGCATCCGCTGATCCGGGTCGACGAGAACGTGCTGTTCGTCGACGAGGGCCAGGTGCTGACCTCGGCGGGCGCGGCCTCCGGGATCGACCTGTGCCTGCACCTGGTCCGCAACGACCACGGCGTCGGGCTGTCGAACGAGGTTGCCCGCCGGGTGGTGGCCGCCCCGTTCCGCAGTGGTGGCCAGGCGCAGTACGTGCCCCGCGTCGTCCCCGAAACCATGGGCGAACTGTTCTCCGAGACCCGGCAGTGGGCTCTGGAGCGCCTGGCCGATCCGCTGACCCTGGAGGATCTGGCCCGCCACGCCGGGGTCTCGGTACGGACGTTCTCCCGAAAGTTCGCGGAGAGCACCGGCTATACGCCGATGCGGTGGGTGCTGCGGGCCCGGATCGACGCCGCGCGGGAACTGCTCGAGCGTTCGGACCTGGGGGTCGAGGAGGTGGCGACCCGGGTCGGCCTGGGCACCGGGGCCAACCTGCGCCTGCACTTCCACCGGATCCTGGGCACCTCGCCGACCGAGTACCGGCACACCTTTTCGGCCTGAAGTCCCGGTTCGTTGAATGAGGGACGCTGGTGGCTGGCCTGATCCTTGCGCTCACTGGCAATACGGCTGGCAAGATCCTTGCGCATACTGGCAATAGTGTTGGCCACATGTTTGCGCATACTGGCGTCTAGGCCACTGTCGTCGCGGCCCCTCGTTCATCAGGATGAAGTCCTGAAGAGAGGGGTGAGCGATGACCCGCATCGCCGTGAACGGATTCGGCCGGATCGGCCGCAACACTCTGCGGGCGCTCCTGGAGCGCGACAGCAAGCTCGAGGTGGTTGCGGTGAACGACCTGACCGCCCCGGAGACGCTGGCCCACCTGCTGAAGTACGACAGCTCGCTGGGACGCCTGAGCGAGCCGGTGAGCCTGGACGGCAACGACCTGGTGGTCGGCGAGCGGCGGATCCGGGTGCTGGCCGAGCGGGACCCGGCCGACCTGCCCTGGCGGGAGCTGGAGGTCGACATCGTGCTGGAGTCGACCGGGCGCTTCACCAAGGCCGAGGCGGCCCGGGCGCACCTGACCGCCGGCGCCCGCAGGGTTCTGGTCAGCGCACCCTCGGAGGGGGCGGACGTGACGCTGGCCTACGGCGTCAACACCGAGGCCTACGACCCGGACCGGCACGTCATCGTCTCCAACGCCTCGTGCACCACGAACGCGCTCGCCCCGCTGGCGGCCGTGCTCGACGAACTGGCCGGGATCGAGCACGGTTTCATGACCACCGTGCACGCCTACACCCAGGAGCAGAACCTGCAGGATGGGCCGCACCGCGATTTGCGCCGCGCCCGGGCTGCGGGGGTCAACATCGTGCCGACCACGACCGGTGCGGCCAAGGCGATCGGCAAGGTGCTGCCCGGTCTGGACGGCAAGCTCTCCGGCGACTCGATCCGGGTTCCGGTGCCGGTGGGTTCGCTGGTCGAACTGAATACCTTCGTCGCCAAGGATGTTTCGCGGGAAGATGTGCTCGCGGCCTACCGCGTCGCGGCCGACGGCAAGCTCCGGGGCATTCTCGACTACGCCGACGAGCCCTTGGTTTCCAGCGACATCACCGGGCAGCCGGCGTCCGCAATCTTCGACTCCCTGCTGACCCGGGTGGACGGCCGGCACATCAAGGTCGTGGCCTGGTACGACAACGAGTGGGGCTTCTCCCACCGGGCGGTCGACACGCTGGAACTGCTGGGCGCCTGAGGCCGGCCCGGATCCCTCCAAACCCGTGAGGACGGCGGGAAGCTGTTGGCGCGGTGCCCCGCCGTCCTCACGCCTGTTCGGGTCAGCCCGCGTCTTCGAGAGAGAGGACGCGAGCGTTCTGCAGCACGACGATCTGCCACCGCTCGTCCAGCCAGTGCACGACATGCGTCTGCATGGACGTCCGGTTCGGCAGCGGTTCCGGCTCCCCGGCCATCATCATGGCCGCTCGATGATGGACGACGCCCACCCCGGGCTGGACGATCTCGGCGAAGAACACCTCGCTGTCCACCAGCCGGGAGCCCTTGAGCAGGGTCTCGAAGAGCGGCTTCTGGGCCTCGAGCATGGCTTCGCGTCCGTGCAGGATCGTGCCCTCGAACTCGATCAGCCGGGCGTCCGCGGCGAAATCGGCGAAGAAGCCCTCGGCGTCCCCCCGGTTCCAGGCCTCGACCATCCGGCGGGGGATGTCGGCCAGGGCTTCGACGGACTGCTCCATGATGTTCTCTGCTCTCCTGTTGGGGTGAATCCAAGACAGGCGCAATCGTCGGTCCTCGCAGATCGAAGGGCCATGACGACGCGTGCCGGATCGCTTGGAGATCAGCGCAGGCGGCGGAATTCGGTTGCGGAGCAGCCGTAGTGGGCTTTGAAGAGTCGGCTGAAGTGTGCCGGATCGGGGAATCCCCAGCGGGCCGCGATCGCGGCCACGCTCAGGTCGGGCTGCCCGACCAGGTCCTCCCGGCACTTTTCCAGGCGGCCGTGCCGGATCAGGGCCGCGACGGTGAGCGGTTCACCGCGGAACAGCTGATGCAGGCGGCGTACCGAAACATGATGCGCGGCAGCGATGGAGGCTGGGCAGAGATCCGGCTCGCGGAGCTTGAGGGCGATGAACGCGCGGATCCGGGTGCGCAGCATTTCGTCCGGTGACCGCGGGAGCAGGGTGGCGAGCACGGCCGTGGTGAGTTCGGCGATGGCCGAGCCGGACCGATGGGCCTCCTGCGCATCAAGTTCCGGGGCCGACCGCACCGCGGTGCGGGCCAGCGAGGCCAGGAGCGTGACCGAACCCCGCCGGCCGTCGATCTGCCGGGTGGTCAGTTCGGTCAGGTCCAGGCCCAGCATCCGCTGGGGTATGAGCATGGTCAGGTAGCGCGTGGCAGTGGTGATGACCTTGAGCGGCCGGGCCGGGTCGATCACGGCGAGGCCGGCCGCCCCCAGTTCCACCGTCTCCCCGTCCTGCTCCAGCTGCGAGTGCCCGGCGATCCCCAGATAGAGCTGGCAGAAGCCCTGGTCGGCCGGGCGGATATGGGCCTCGTCCCGGAAGCACTCACCGGCCGGCGCGGCCAGCTCGGCCAGCCGGACCGCACCCAGCGACCCACTCACCAGACCGGCCCGGAACTGCCCGCCGCCGACGTCCCCGCTCGCCCGCATGGGGGGCAGACCGGCCGCCGACACGGCCTCCACCCAGGTCTGTGGGTCGCTGATCAGGCTCACCGGTCCCACGGTAGTGGTTGACATGGTTTGGGTCGCCAACTACTTTAGTTGGTGTCACAAACCAATCCGTCGGAACCGGAGATCATCATGAAGGCCGCTGTCGTCACTTCCTTCGACACCGCTCCGCGCTACCAGGACTTCCCGCTGTCCACCCCGGGCGAGGGCGAACTGGTGGTGGACGTGCTGGCCTCGGGCCTGCACCCGCGGGTGCTCTCGCAGGCCAACGGGTCGCACTACACCAGCACCGACGAGCTGCCGCTGGTGCCCGGGATCGACGGGGTGGGCCGGGACGCCGAGGGCAATCTGCGCTACTTCGTCCTTCCGGACACCGCCCTCGGATCGATGGCCGAGCAGACCATCGTCGACGCCCGTCGCAGCGTCGTGCTCCCGGCCGGCACCGACCCGATCGTGGTGGCCGCAGGCATGAACCCGGCCATGTCCTCCTGGGTCGCGCTGCGCCGCCGGATCGAGTTCCGGGCCGGGCAGAACGTGCTGATCCTCGGCGCCACCGGCAGCGCCGGCCAGCTGGCCGTTCAGGTGGCGAAGCTGTTCGGGGCAGGTCAGATCATCGCCGTGGGCCGCGACGCCAAGAAGCTGGCGGCCTTGAGAGCCCTCGGCGCGACCGACACCGTGCTGACCGCGGGGGACGAGCGTGAGGTCGCTGCCCGGCTGGGCAAGGCCGCGGCGGAGGTCGACGTGGTGATCGACTACCTGTGGGGCGAGCCTGCCGCGACGGCCATGGTCCCGATCATCACCGACCGCGCCGACCGGGACCGGCCGCTGACCTGGATCCAAATCGGCTCGATCGCCGGGCCCACCGCCGCGGTGCCCTCGGCCGCGCTGCGCGCCGCCCGGTTCCGGATCGTCGGCAGCGGCCAGGGCTCGGTCGCTACCCGCGACATCCTCGCCGAACTGGGGGAGATCGCCTCGGCCCTTGCCGAGGGCCGGTTCGTCCTCGACACCACCCCGGTTGCCCTCGCGGACGTCGAGGAAGCCTGGGGCCGGGCCCGTAACAGCAACACCCGCACGGTCATCGTGCCCAACTGACGCTATCCGGCAGCTTGGACCACGATCCCGTCCTCGTCGCTGAAGAGCAGGTCGCCGGGCCGGAAAACGGCCGCGCCGAAACTGAGCTCGACATCCTGCTCACCCGCGCCGGTCTTGCCGCTGCGGCGAGGGCAGGAGCCGATCGCCTTGACGCCGAGATCGAGCGTGCGGAGTACCGCGACGTCGCTCGTCGCACAGGTCGGCGGTGGCCGTCACTGGATCTCCCTTACTCGTCGCCCTGCGGGATCGCAGTTCATCGGGCGGGATCAGACGAATTCGGGAACGCGGACCGGGGCGGGTTGCACCGCAGCCACGGCCCGACGCCGTTCCAGCAGGATGCTGACCACGGCGTGCGACCCCACGATCGCCCAGAGGAGGTTGGAGACGGCACTGGGCCAGGCTCCGTAGAGGGAACTCCCGATCGCCCCGGCGGTGCCGCCCAGGGCGTTGAGGAGGGAATAGCGCAGCGACGTCGCCGTCCAGCGCCCGCGGCTCAGGAGGACGTAGGCCCCGAAGGTCCCGAAAGTGCCCAGCCAGCCGAGCAATGCCGCCATTTCAGCAGCCTTCTTTCCAGATCGATGGTTCGGTGGTTCGTCGGTTCGGTGGTCCCTGGTTCAGGACCACGAAGAAGATCATGCGCTTCTCCAGCCTTCAGAACAATTGCACTTCGCTGCATCCGGCCTTTAGCGTTACTGAACATGCGGATCGACCCCCGGAGACTGCGCTTCCTGCTCGCCATCGCCCGGGAGGGAGGGGTTCTCGCGGCGGCGGACGAGTTGGGCGTTACGCCGTCTGCGGTTTCCCAGCAATTGGCCCGATTGGAGGCCGAAACCGGTCTGGTCCTGGTCATCCGGACCGCGCACGGCGTCCTGCTCACCGAGGCGGGGCAGGCGCTGACCGAGACGGCCGAGGAGATCGAGCGGTCCCTGAACCTGGTCCGGGCCCGGCTGCTGGAGGACGAGGTGGATCCGGTCGGCACCGTCCGGGTCGGGATCTTCCAGACCTTCCTGCGGGTGGTGCTGGCGCCGAACCTGCTGCAGTGGCGCCGGCGGCACCCCCGGCTGCGCTTCGAGGTGCGCGAGGACGACCAGGAGGAGCTGCTGCAGATGCTCCGTTCGGGTGATCTGGACATCGTGATCTGTGAGCTGGACGCCGAGCAGTCCCCGCCCCGCCTGCTGAAGAACATGACCGAGACCCCGCTGCTGGACGAGCCCTGGCGCCTGGTCGTCCCGGCCACCGTGCAGCAGGCGGATGCGGTGGACCTGGCCCGGCACTCGCTGCCCTGGCTCGGCCTGGACGCCAGCGCGGCCGGGGCGCAGGCGACCCGGCGGGTGCGGCGGGCTCTCGGGGTGACCGGGACCACGGTGCACCGTTATCAGGACATCCAGAGCGCCCTGGCCCTGGTCGCGGCGGGTGAGGGGGTGGCGCTGGTGCCCTCACTGGCCCTGATCGACAACCCTCATCCGGGCGTCAGCCCGCTGGAGATGCCCGGGCTGGGTACCCGCCGGATCGTGCTGCGGCGGTACGAGGGACGCGGGGTGCCGGAGACCATCGACGTGGCCGTCGCGCTGATCCGGGACGCGGCGGCCGCCGTGAGTCTGGCGGAGAGCGGCAGCTGATCCGAACGGTGTGCGTTAGTTTCGAGGAATGGACGAACGAGATGCGGCGATCCTGACCGAGCTGCAGCAGAACGCCCGCCTCACCAACCGCCAGCTGGCTTCCCGGGTCGGGCTGGCCCCTTCCAGCACGCTGGTCCGCACCCGGGCCCTGGAGCAGTCCGGGGTGGTGGCCGGCTACCACGCCCAGCTCGACCTGGCCCGGATCGGGCGGGCGGTGCAGGCGATGATCGGCTTCCAGGTCCGGCCGCTCAGCCGGGACGTGATCCAGGGGTTCAAGGCGTTCGCGCTGAAACAGCCTGAGGTGCTGGAGGTCTTCGTGGTCGCCGGGGGCGACGACTTCCTGGTGCACGTGGCCACGCCCAGTGTGGAGGCGATGCACGCGATGCTGATGGACCGGTTCAGCGGGCGCAAGGAGGTGATCGGGTTCCGCACGTCGCTGCTCTACGAACACACCCAGAAGCACGTGGTGCTGCCGACCGAGATCGATCACTAGGGACGTTCGCGCCGAACTTTGTTCGGTGGCTCACCGAGCCGGCCCGTGGGTCGGCGCACGTCGTTCGGGTCTGCCGTCCGGCTCCGGATCGGCATGATCGTCTGGCCCGATGATGGAAAACCGTTCTGAAGCACCGGAGACCGTCCGCATCGAGCGAGGCCGCCGCTCCGGTCAGGTGATCATGATCAGCATCGACTCCACCCGGCTCGGCCCGGCTCTGGGCGGGTGCCGGATCAAGGCCTACTCGCGGTGGCAGGACGGCCTGGCCGATGTGCTCCGCCTCTCCGCCGCGATGACCGAGAAGGCCGCACTCGCCGGGCTGGAGCACGGCGGGGGTAAGGCCGTAGTGGCGCTCACCGAAGGCAGTTCCGCCGACTGGACCGGAGCTCGCCGCAGCGAATTGCTGGCCGATATCGGTGATCTGGTTGAGGATCTGGACGGCCGTTACTGGACCGGTCCGGACATCGGCACCGGCCCGGCCGACATGGCCGAGATCCACCGGCGGACCCGGCAGGTCTTCTGCCGGCCGGAATCCGATGGTGGCAGCGGCGACTCGTCCGGCCCGACCGCGATCGGTGTGCAGAGCGCGATCCGCGCCGCGGTCGAGCACCGCTGGCCCGGACGGGAACTGTCCACGCTCAGTTTCGCCGTGATCGGCCTGGGTCACGTCGGGTCCCTGGTCGGTGCCTGGCTGACCGGAGAGGGCGCCCGGCTGACCGTTTCCGACGTCGATCCCTCCTTGAAAACGCTGGCCCAGCAATGGGGTGCGCAATGGGTCACGCCGGAGCAGGCGCTGACCGCGGACGCGGACGTTCTGGTCCCGTGCGCAACCGGCGGCATCCTCTCCGCGGCCTCGACTGCGTCCCTCGGTTGTTCAGTGATCGTCGGCGCAGCCAACAACCAGCTTGACCACCCCGCGACCGCCGAACGGCTGCACGAGCGCGGTGTGCTGTGGGCGCCGGACAGCGTGGTCAGTGCGGGCGGCATCATCGCCGCGGTGACCCGAGAGCTGCACGGCGCCACCGCGGCCGAGGCTGAGCAGCAGGTGCGAGGGATCGGCGGGCGACTGGCCACGATCCTGGAGGACGCCCGGGCCCGGCGGATCACTCCGCTCGCGGCCGCCGGAGGCGTGGTCGATCTTCGGTTGCGGACCGGCCGGTGAACCGCTTTCCGAAATGAAACGCGAATACCCGAAGAATGCGGCGAACGGCTCCCGGTATTGACCTGGCATAACATTCGGCGCTGCCGTCCGGCGATTCATAAATAAGGATCTGGGGGTCACGGTTCGGCTCTTGACTCACTGGATGTGATTGGCGACACTCCTGAACGAGCCGAAAGATGTGAACGTTAACAACGAGGTTGACGGGAAACCCAGGGGGTTCGGATGTTCGGAAAACGGGCCGGGGTCCTGCTGGCGGCGGCGCTGCTCGCGTCGGTGCTGGGGGCCTGCGGCGACGATGACTCCGGCGGTGGCGGCAGTAGCGGTGGGGGCGGCCGGCTGGTGATCGGCTTCGCCCAGGTCGGGGCCGAAAGCGGCTGGCGTACGGCGAACACCAAGTCGATCCAGGATTCGGCGAAGGCGGCCGGGGTCGAGCTGAAGTTCTCCGACGCGCAGGGCAAGCAGGAGAACCAGATCAAGGCGATCCGCTCGTTCATCACCCAGCGGGTGGACGTGATCGCGTTCTCGCCGGTGGTCGAGTCGGGCTGGGACACCGTGCTCAAGGAGGCGAAGGACGCGGAGATCCCGGTGATCCTGACCGACCGGGCGATCGATTCCCCGGACGACAGCCTTTACGAAACTTTTATCGGCTCGGACTTCGTCCTGGAGGGCCAGAAGGCCGGCGAATGGCTGACCCAGGAGTACCAGGGAAAGACCGATCCGGTGAATATCGTCGAGTTGCAGGGAACCCCCGGTGCGGCCCCGGCCAACGACCGTAAGGCCGGCTTCGCCGAGGTGATCAAGAAGGACCCGAAGTTCAAGGTCATCGCCTCACAGACCGGGCAGTTCACCCGGACCGACGGCAAGCAGGTGATGGAGACGTTCCTGCAGTCCCATGACGACATCGACGTGCTCTACGCGCACAACGACGACATGGGCCTGGGCGCGATCGAGGCGATCGAGGCGGCCGGCAAGGTGCCCGGCAAGGACATCAAGATCATCACGGTGGACGCGGTGAAGGACGGGATGACCGCGCTGTCCGAAGGGAAGATCAACTTCATCGTCGAGTGCAGCCCGCTGCTCGGGCCGCAGCTGATGGACCTGGCCCAGAAGGTCGCGGACGGGCAGAGCGTGGAGAAGCGGGTGCTGACCAAGGAGACCACCTTCACGCCGGAGCAGGCGAAGGAAGTCCTTCCCGAGCGCAAGTACTGACCACCGTCCACTCTCTCGTGATCATGGAGTTTTCCCTTGATTCCGGGGAAGAACTCCATGATCACGGGGGAAGAACTCCATGATCACGGAAGGTTTGGGGGCGCGCGGTGGACATTTTGGAGATGACCGGGATCCGGAAGGTTTTCCCCGGGGTGGTGGCGCTGGATGGCGTGGACCTGCGGCTGCGGGCGGGTGAGGTGCACGCGCTGATGGGCGAGAACGGGGCCGGGAAGTCCACGCTGATCAAGGTTCTCACCGGGGTGTACGACATCGACGGCGGTGAGGTGCGGCTCGGCGGGCAGGCGGTGGATTTCGGGGGGCCGTTGCAGGCCCAGCAGGCCGGGATCAGCACGGTGTACCAGGAGGTCAACCTCTGCTCGAACCTGTCGGTCGCGGAGAACATCCTGCTCGGCCGCGAGCCGCGCCGTCTCGGCCGGATCCGCTGGGGCGAGACCCGGCGCCGGGCCCGGGAACTGCTGGCCCGGCTGGATCTCGACCTGGACGTGACGGCGCCGCTGTCCACCTACTCGATCGCGGTGCAGCAGATGGTGGCGATCGCCCGGTCGCTCAGTACCACCGACATCGACGCCAAGGTGCTGATCCTCGACGAGCCCACCTCCAGCCTGGACGCCTCCGAGGTGGCCCAGCTGTTCACGGTGATCCGCCGGCTCAAGCAGGAGGGGGTCGCGATCGTCTTCGTGTCGCACTTCCTGGATCAGGTCTACGAGATCGCCGACCGGATGACCGTGCTGCGCAACGGCAGGCTGGTGGGGGAGTACCGCACGGCGGAGCTGCCGCAGGTGCAGTTGGTGGCCCGGATGATCGGCAAGGAACTGGCCACCCTGGAGGATCTGGAGCAGCAGCCCCGCGAGGCCACCGCCCAGATCGAGCGGGGTCAGCCGCTGGTCGAGGCCGACGATCTGGGGCGTAAGGGTGGCATCGCGCCCTTCGGGCTGCGGATTCATGCCGGTGAGATCGTCGGCCTGGCCGGTCTTCTCGGGTCCGGCCGGACCGAACTGGCGCGCCTGCTGTTCGGCGCCGACCGGGCCGACCAGGGCCGGATCCTCGTCGACGGCGAGCCGGTGACCCTCCGCACGCCCCGGGCCGCCATGGCCCGGGGGATCGCCTTCTCCTCCGAGAACCGGCGCACCGAGGGCGTGGTCGGCGAGCTGAGCGTGCGCGACAACATCATCCTGGCGTTGCAGGCCTCGCGCGGATGGCTGCGGCCGATCTCCCGGCGGCGGGCGGACGAGCTGGTCGAGAAGTACCTGAAGGCGCTGCAGATCCGTCCGGCCGATCCGGACCGCCGGGTGCGCGACCTGAGCGGCGGCAACCAGCAGAAGGTGCTGCTGGCCCGGTGGCTGATCACCGAGCCGCGGCTGTTCATCGTGGACGAGCCGACCCGGGGGATCGACGTCGGGGCCAAGGCCGAGATCCAGCGGCTGATCGCGGAACTCGCGAGCGGCGGGATGGCGGTGCTGTTCGTCAGCGCCGAGCTGGAGGAGGTGCTGCGGCTCAGCCACAAGATCGAGATCCTGCGCGACCGGCGGCTGGTCGAGGAGCTGGAGAACTCGGAGTTGCTGGACGCGGACCGGATCATGCAGACCATTGCCGGGGGCACCGCATGAGCACCTATCAGAAGTTCCATCAGCACCGGTTGTTCTGGCCCGCGGTGGTCCTGGTGCTGCTGCTGGTCCTGAACATCTTCTTCTCCAACCACTTCTTCCGGATCACCGTGAACGACGGGCACCTCTACGGCACGCTGATCGACATCGCCCGCCGGGCCGCCCCGCTGATCCTGGTCGGGGTCGGCATGACCCTGGTCATCGCCACCGGCGGGATCGACCTGTCGGTGGGCTCGGTGATGGCCGTCTCCGGGGCGCTGGCCTGCCTGCTGATCGGCGACCTGGGCAACCCGGACGGCGTGCCCGGGGTGTTCGGCGCGATCGCCCTGGCCCTGCTGCTCTGTCTCGGGCTCGGGATCTGGAACGGGTTCCTGGTGTCGGTGATCGGGATCCAGCCGATCGTCGCCACGCTCATCCTGATGGTCGCCGGGCGCGGCCTGGCCCAGCTGATCACCGGCGGGCAGATCCTCAACGTCTCCTCCGGCCCCTACCGGAAGATCGGGGCCGGCTACTTCCTGGCCCTGCCGGTCTCGGTGCTGATCGCGGTGGCGGTGGCCGTGGTGACGGCGGTGCTGGTCCGGCGCACCGCCCTCGGCCTGCTGCTGGAGTCGGTCGGTGGCAGCCCGGCCGCCAGCCGCCTGGCCGGGATCCAGGCCCGCGGCCTGACCTGGCTGGTCTACGTGATCGCGGCGGTCTGCGCGGGCATCGCCGGGCTGATCTACAGCTCGAACGTGGCCAGTGCGGACAGCAACGCGGCCGGCAACCTGATCGAGTTGGACGCCATCCTGGCCGTGGTGATCGGGGGCACCGCCCTGACCGGAGGCCGGTTCTCGCTGGCCGGCACGGTGCTCGGCGCGGTGCTGATCGAGACCCTGAACGTCACCATCCTCAGCGTCGGCATCCCGGTCGAGGGCACGCTGCTGGTCAAGGCCGTCGTCGTGGTCGTGCTCTGCCTCGGCCAGTCCCCGGCCTTCCGGGAACAGGTGCTCAAACGCCGCCGGACGAGCTCCAAGGAGGTGGCAGCATGACGAACACCGCCGACGCCGATCTCCGGCCGAGCCCACCGGCGTCCTCAAACACCCCGAAACACAAGCTCTGGCAACCTGACCGGCAGCACGTGCCGGTGCTGGCCACGCTGAGCCTGCTGGCCTTCATGTACGGCCTCGGGGTGGTCAACTACGAGGGCTTCGGCGACATCCAGGTCGTCCTCAACATCTTCGTCGACAACGCGTTCCTGCTGGTCGTCGCGGTCGGGATGACGTTCGTGATCCTCACCGGCGGGATCGACCTGTCGGTCGGGGCGGTGGTCGCGCTGACCACCACCCTGGGCGCCACCCTGCTGCAGGCGGGCTGGCCGGCCGGGGTGGTGCTGCCCCTGCTGCTGCTCGGGGGCACCGGTCTCGGGCTGGGGACGGGCGCGGTGATCCACTACTTCAAGGTCGAGCCGTTCATCGCCACCCTGGCCGGGATGTTCCTCGCCCGCGGCCTGGCCCTGCTGATCAATCGCAACTCGATCCCGATCGACAACGGCTTCTGGGTGTCGGTCGCCCAGCAGCGGATCCGCTTCGACCGCGGTGTGTTCATCTCCACCAGCGTGCTCATCGCCCTGGTGGTGGTGCTGGTCGCGGCGGCGGTGCTGATCTGGACCCGGTTCGGCCGCTGCGTCTACGCGATCGGCGGGAACGCCGACTCGGCCCTGCTGATGGGCCTGCCGGTGGCCCGCACCCGGATCGCGGTCTACGGGATCAGCGGGTTCTGCGCCTCGCTGGGCGGGGTGCTCTACAGCTTCTACACGCTGTCCGGGTACAGCCTGCACGGCAACGGCCTGGAACTGGACGCGATCGCCGCGGTGGTGATCGGCGGGGTCCTGCTGGCCGGCGGTTCCGGGTACCTGTTCGGAACCGTGCTCGGGGTGCTGGTGCTCGGGCTGATCCAGACCATCATCACCTTCCAGGGCACGCTCAGCTCCTGGTGGACCCGGATCGTGGTGGGGGTGTTGCTGTTCGCCTTCATCGTGCTGCAGCGCGTCGTGACCGGGAAGAGCGCACTCCGGAAGAGCTGAAGGAGCTCGTACCCCAGGGGGAGACGGTCGGTACCTCCGGCCGATGCCCCGGAACCTCGCGCTGACCAGCATGGAAGGCATGGTCAGCACGATCCTCGCGTCCCACCCGCACCTGCCCCCTTACGCCTTTGCGCTGATGGTCGTCCTCGCCCCGCTGCTCGGCTGGTGGCTCGCCGCCCGGCGATCGGTGGCCGAGGCCCTGACCATGCTCTCGCTCGCCGCGGTGGCTCTGCTCACCCTCACCCCGGGTGGTTCGAGCGGGACGAGGTGCCAGGTCCAATGGCCGGCCCTCTCCCTCCACACGCTCACCGCACCCGAACCCGCGGCCAACGTGATCATGTTCGTCCTGCCGGTCTTCTTCGCCGGGATCGCGACCCGGCACCCGCTCTGGGCGGCGGTGCTGGGCAGCGTGCTCTCGGCGCAGATCGAGCTGGTGCAGGGAGCCGTGCCGGCCCTGGGACGGGCCTGCGACGTGGGGGACTGGCAGGCGAACACGATCGGCAGCGTGGTGGGCGCCGGCCTGGCCCTGATGGCACTGGAGTTTCACCGGAACCGGCCGCTGGTGCCGGAAGTGGCGCCGAACCTCAGCCCGGCGAGGAGCGGCCCTCCCGCCAGTACCCGACAAAGGTGATGTGCTTCTCGGCCACTTCCCGGTCGTTGACCAGATGACGCCGTAGGCCGGTCGCCGGCCTCGACCCGCCCGCGATCCAGGCGGTGAACGGGCCCTGCGGGCTGACTGAGGCTGACCGGGCCGCTGTGCAGCAGAATGGGCTCATGCCATCGCTGGTGAGACCGGCCGTTCCCGCAGGCCTTCTGAGGCAGTTGGTCCAGCCCACCCTGGTGGTCGAGGAGCTGGTGGTGCGGCCCTGGCAGGACGAGGATGCCCCGGCCGTGCTGGCCGCTTATCAGGACCCGGATATCCGGCGCTGGCATGCGCGCACCCTCACGGACGAGGCCGAAGCGCGTGAGTTGATCGGTACCTGGCGCGGGCGGTGGCCGGCCGAAACGGGTGCTGGTTGGGCGGTCACCCGTGACCAGAAGCTCGTCGGGCGGATCGGACTAGGGAACCTGAACCTCGTCGAGGGCACGGGCGAGATCAGTTACTGGGTCGTGCCGGCGGCGCGCGGTGGTGCTGTTGCGGCCCGGGTCAGCGACGCGGTCTGCACCTGGATGTTCACCGCCGTCGGCCTGCACCGGGTGCAGTTGGACCACTCCACCGGCAATCTCGCCTCGTGCCGGGTCGCTGAGAAGGCCGGGTTCCGGTTCGAGGGCACCCGTCGCGGTCAGGCGCTGCACGAGGATGGTTGGCACGACATGCATCTGCATGCCCGCCTTGCCGAAGACCGATGACTGGTTAAGGCGGGTCAACCCCAGGGGTCAGAGCCCGAACTCGGCCAAAGCCAGCTCGCCGAGCGCCTTCTTGTCGGCCACATCCTCGGTCAGGCGCCGCACGGTCATCGCGTGCAGGGCCGGGAGGCACGCGCGGGCGTCCACCGGGGTCAGAGTGGGGTGGGCGAGGAGAAGTTCCAGGGTTACGTCCAGGACGGCGCGCATCTGGGCGCGCAGGCGGCCTTCGCGTAGGCAGGCCCAGGCGGCTTCGTGCATGGCGCGGGACCAGATGCCGGAGGGCCAGGTGACGCTGGACAGCTGCTGCGGGGTGATGTCCTGGGTGCGGATCCGGTCGATCAGCTCGGTCACGGCGGTGCTGCGGGGGCCGTAGATCCGGCGGCCGGACTCGAACAGATCGGTCTCGCCGGCGTGCTCGAAGGGGGCCCGCAGGGCCTGGACGTGCTCGGTGCCGAGTTCGGGGCTCGCCCAGTAGGCGGCGACCGAGGCGGCGGCGACCGCGGCCGAGGCGGGGACCCGGCCGGCGACCGGGATGGGGACGATCGCGGCGTCCGGCCAGACCGCAGCCTCGGCCGCGACCAGGGCGGCGACCTGCGAGGTGTTGCCGAACCGGCCGAGGGCCAGGGCGGCCGCGTCCAGGTCGGCCCCGTTCTGCAGGGCCACGCCGGCCGCGCGCAGGGTCTGGGGCATGGTGGGGGTGTTCAGGTCGAGCAGGGCGACCATGCCCCAGGCCAGGCCGGAGGCGCTCTCGTCGCGGTCGTGCCAGGCCCGGGCCAGGCAGTACGCGCCCTCCTGACTGATCCGGAACGCATCGCTCAGCGCGCGCAGCACCCGGGCGCGTTCGGGGTGCGCGGCCGCATCGGACGCGAGCACGGAGGGCGAGGAGAAGGTGTACATCGCCTTCGACCCTGCGCCTCGAAGAACAGAGCGTCAATGAAGGACGGGCGTTTGCCCCACGCTCTGTCACTCAGGGTTAGATCGCTGGCGCGGTTGGTGACGGGTGCCAGGATGGCGGCCATGCCGAACCGGATTATCGTGATCACCGGAGCCACCGACGGCCTGGGCCGCGCCCTGGCCGGAGTGCTGGCCGACCAGCCCGACACCCCACTCGTCCTTCATGGTCGTGATCCCGCCCGTCTGGACGAGGTGTCCGCGTCCCTGGCCGGGGCGCCCGCGAGCGTCCACACTTTGTTGGCCGATTTCTCCGAACTGGCCCAGGTGCACCGGCTGGCGGACGAGATCGCCGGGCTGACCGACACGGTCTCGGTATTGGTCAACAACGCGGGCATCGGGAGCGGCGAGCCGGAGGGCACCCAGCGGCGGGTCAGCGCGGATGGGTACGAACTGCGCTTCGCGGTCAACTATCTCGCCTCCTTCGCCCTCACCGAGCGCCTGCTCCCGCTGCTCGAGGCGGGGGCACCGGCCCGGATCGTCAACGTGGCCTCGCTCGGGCAGGCGCCGATCGACTTCGGCGATCCGGACATCGAGAACGGCTACTCGGGGCTGCGGGCGTACGGGCAGTCGAAGCTGGCGATGATCACCAGCGGGTTCACCCTGGCCGAGAGGCTGGATCCGCAGCGGGTCACGGTGAACAGCCTGCATCCGGCCACGTACATGCCGACCAAGATGGTGATGCTGAACCGGGGCAGCAGCATCGACACCCTGGAGACCGGCCTGGAGGCGACCTTGCGGCTGGTCGTGGCGCCGGAGCTGGAGGGCGTGACGGGGGAGTTCTTCGACCGCACCCGCCGCGCCCGGGCCGGCGAGAGCGCCTACGACCCGCAGGTGCGACAGCGTCTGTGGGACCTGAGTGTGCAGCGCACCGGGCGCCGGCCCTAGGGTGCAGGCGTGAATCTGACGGATGAGGGTCTCGCCCGCCTGCCCAAAGCCGAGCTGCATGTCCATCTTGAGGGCTCGATGCCGCCCGAGACGCTGCTGGAACTGGGCGTGCGGCACGGTATTGAGGACGTGCCGAGGACGATCGAGGACGTGCGGCGGTTCTTCGATTTCCGTGACTTCGCGCATTTCATCGAGGTCTACCTGACCATCGTGAAGGTGCTGCGGGAGGGGGCCGACTTCTCCGCGCTGGCGTACGGCAAGGGCGCCGAGCTGGCTCGGCACAACGTCCGTTACGCGGAGGTCTTCTTCACCCCGCCGCTGCACACCGACCGTGGTATCCCGGCCGACGAGATCTTCTCCGGGCTGGAGGAGGGGCGGCAGCGGGCACTGACCGACTTCGGGGTGGAAATGGTCTGGATGGCCGACATTCCGGGCGAGCGCGGGGTGGCCGGAGCCGAACAGACGCTACAGGAACTGCTCGACCACCGACCGCCCGGGTTCGTGGCGTTCGGGCTGGGCGGGCCGGAGATCGGGATGCCCCGGCCGCAGTTCGCGCCGTACTTCGAGGCGGCCGTGGCCGAGGGCTATCACAGCATTCCGCACGCCGGGGAGACCACCGGCCCGCGGACGATCTGGGACGCGCTGGAGTACCTGCACGCCGAGCGGATCGGCCACGGGACCAGCCTGATGCAGGACGCTTCCCTGGTCGAGTACGTGGTGCGGGAGCAGGTCCCGATCGACGTGAGCGTCACCTCCAACCTGTGCACCAAGGCCGCGCCGAGCCTGGCCGCGCACCCGTTGCCGTTGATGACCGCGGCCGGGGTGAACGTCACGGTGAACACCGACGACCCGCCGATGTTCAACACCGACCTCTCAGCCGAGTACCGGATCGCCCGGGACCTGATCGGCCGGGAGGCATTGCTCCGGGCCGCGCGGGCCGGGTTCGAGAACTCGCTGCTACCTGAAGACCGCAAGCTGGCCTATCTGAAGGAGTTCGACGACGCGGTGACCACCCTGGGATCCTAGGAGTGGCGCACCCAGGAAGGCGCGGCCTTCCGGGTGGTCGCCGCCCGGCCCAGGCTCGGATCCGTGAAAAACATTCTGATCACGGGTGCCAGCAGTGGGATCGGCGCGGCGACCGCGCAGCTCCTGGCTGCGCAGGGGCACCGGATTCTGCTCGGCGCCCGGCGGACCGAGCGACTGGCCGGGCTGGTCAAGGAGATCGAGGCCGAAGGGGGCCGGGCCGACCACCAGGAGCTGGACGTCACCAGCCTGGAGAGCATGCGCGCGTTCGCCGCGATCGCGCAGGAGAAGTACGGCCGGATCGACGTCCTGGTGAATAACGCTGGGGTGATGCCCCTCTCGCTGGTGCAGGACCTGCGGGTGGAGGACTGGAACCAGATGATCGACGTCAACCTGCGGGGCACCCTGCACGGTGTCGCCGCAGTGCTGCCGGTGATGCGTGAGCAGGGTGCGGGCCACATCATCAACGTGGCCTCCGTGTCGGCCTACCGCGTCGACCCCACTGCGGCTGTGTACTGCGCGAACAAGTTCGCGGTGCGGGCGCTGTCCGAAGGGCTGCGCCAGGAGAGCCGGGAGGTTCGGGTCACGGTGGTCGCGCCCGGTTTCGTCAAGACCGAACTCACCCTGCAGGGCGGTGATTCCGAGGTCCGCGCGGCGACCCGGGCGGCTTCCGACGAACTCGGGCTGCCGGCGTCGGCCGTGGCCGAGGCGATCGTGTTCGCGATTGCCCAGCCGGACGGGGTGGATGTCGGCGAAGTGGTCGTGCGATCCACGGTGCAGGGGTGATGCCGGTGTCCCGGGCGGGCGGGAGCCCCGCATTCCCGACCGTGGAGGACTGGGTCGAGCAGTACCTCAGAGCCTGGCGCAGCAACGAGCCGGACGACATCCGGGCGCTTTTCACGCAGGACGCCGAGTATCACGAAACCCCTTACGAGACCCACTGGATCGGGCGGGCCGCGATCGTCAAGGGCTGGCGCAGCCGGTGGAACTGGCAACAGGGCGGATGGACGTTCGACTGGCAGGTGGTCTCGCCCGGCCAGGAGCAGGTGGTCGTCGAAGGGGTCGGGCTCGGCAATTTCAGCAATGTCTGGACGCTGGAGTTCGCCCCGGACGGCCGGTGCCGCCGCTTTCACATGGTGAATCAGGAGATCACGGGCTGAGCAGGCGGGCCAGGGCGGTGGCGCTGGGGGAGCCGGGTTCCGCGGTGGCGACCGTGAGCTGCTGGCCGGGGGCGCTGCGGACGTCGAAGGTCTGGTAGTTCAGGTGGAGCACGCCGACCGCGGGATGGTGGATCGTCTTGCGGGTCAGGGCCAGTCCGGTGACCGTGTGGTCGTTCCAGAGGTCGAGGAAGGCCGGGCTGGACGCGGTGAGTTCGGCGACCAGGTCGAGGACCTCGGGGTGGGTGGGGACGAACCCGGTCGAGTGGCGCAGTGCGCTGACCGCGGCCCGGCTGACCTCGTCCCAGTTCACGTAGTACACCTCGGCCGTGGGCTCGAGGAAGATCGTGCTGAGCATGTTGGGACGCAGGTTGACCGGGGCGATCAGGGCGATCGCGGTCGGGTTGGCGAGCAGGACCCGGAATGCCGGATTGGTGACGTAAGCGGCGGCGTGGGGTACCGCGTCCATCAATTGGAGCAGTTCGGGGGCCACTTCCTCAGCCACCGGCGGAGCGCTGGGGAAGAGGCGGGCCAGCCGGAAGGCGTGCTGACGCGTGTCCGGGGCCAGGCGAAGGGCCTGGCACAACGCCTCCACGACCTGGGCCGAAGGCGCCCTTTCGCGGCCCTGTTCCAGCCGGGTGTAGTAGTCGGCACTGACCCCGGCCAGAACGGCCACCTCTTCACGGCGCAGGCCGGCTACCCGTCGTTTACCGCCGACGGGTAGCCCGGCCTGTTGCGGGGTGACCTGCTCGCGCTGGGCTCGCAGGAAGTCCCCGAAACGGTTCACCGCAACAGATTAGCCCTTGGCCAGACCCGCCTCGATCGCCTGGATCACCCGCGGGCGCAGGTCCGCCGCGCTGACGATCGCGTCGACCGAGCCGACCTCGACCGCCCGGCGGATGCTGTGGACCTTGTCGAACTCGGCCGCCACCTCGCCGAGCTTCTCCGCCCGCACCGAGGAGTGCACCTCGGCCAGTCTGGAGTTCAGCGCGGCCCGGTCGGCCCCGGTCGCGGCCAGCACCTGGGCCTGCAGTTCGCTGACCCGCGGGTCGTTCGTGGTCCGCTTGTTCACCTCGCCGGCGAACACCACCGCGGCCGCGGGGGCGCCGCCCAGCACCGAGGCGAACGAGCCCTCCAGGGCCAGCACGGTCATGTTCGGGTTGAGCGCCTTGGAGAACACCACGAACGCCCCGCCGTGGTAGCGGGAGATCACCGTGAAGATGATCGGGCCCTCGAAATTGACGATGGCCCGGCCGATCTCGGCGCCGTACTCGAGCTGCAGGCGGCGCATCGACTCGGGGGAGCCGTCGAACCCGGACAGGTTGGCCAGCACCACCAGCGGCCGGTTGCCCGAGGCGGCGTTGATCGCCCGGGCG
This sequence comes from Kineosporia aurantiaca JCM 3230, assembly GCA_000719025.1. GTDB lineage: Bacteria > Actinomycetota > Actinomycetes > Actinomycetales > Kineosporiaceae > Kineosporia > Kineosporia aurantiaca. The sequence continues at coordinate 134,976 of JODP01000002.1, read as the reverse complement.
GTCTTCTTCGACGACTGCGGGAACAGCGTGCCCGCGGTGTAGGTGTCCGGGCCGTCGGTGGGCGGGAAGCCGCGGCGGGCCACCGTGCGGGACTCGATGCCGACCAGGCAGACCGGGCGCCCGCCGATGTGCACGTCCTGCACCACCGAGGTGTCCGCCTCGGCCATCCCGGCCCAGCGCTCCAGCACCGGGTGGTCCTGGTCGGAGAGGGCGCGCATCACCGTGCGGATGTCGAACGGCTTCTTGCGGTCCGGGTTGTGCTCGGCGGAGAAGATCTCCCCGACGGTGGTGAACTCCTCGCCCAGAGGGTGCGGGTAGGAACGGATGTCGCGGTCGGCCGGGTCGGTGGTGGGCACCGGGCGCGGGTGGCGCTCGCCGGGCGCGATGTAGGCGTGGTGGTAGTGCGCCATCAGGATGTCCCGGGCGCCGGCCAGGTCCGGGGCCCAGTACTGGGCCTGGCCGTTGGGGCCCATCACCCGGTCGTACCCGCCGATGCCGAAGTTGTCCTCGGCCGAGACCCCGCCGGAGAAGTCCAGGGCCTGCTTACCGGTCAGCACCATGGCCGAGTCCGGGGTCATCACCAGGATGCCCTTGGTGTGCATCAGCATCGTCGACTCGGCGTTCCAGTACGGCTGGGCGCCCACGTTGATCCCGGCCACCACGATGTTGATCTCGCCGCCGGCCTGGGTGAACAGCACGATCCGCTTGAGCGCGGCGGCCACCCAGTCCAGGTTCTCGCTGCCCGAACTCATCGAGATCTTGGCGCCGGCGGACAGTGAGTACCACTCCAGCGGAACCCGCATCTGCTCGGCCAGGTCGAGCGCGGCGATCACCCGCGAGCACTCCGGCTCCGACAACGAGCCGAGGGCCTTGGTCGGGTCGCCGAGCAGCACCACGCGGGTGACGCCTTCGGGGTGACGGTCGGTCGGGGTGGTGACGACACCCGCGACGATCGCGGCCGAGTTGTTCCCGGGAGCGCGGTCGACCGGCTCCAGGGTGCCTTCGGCGGTGAGGTCGTACTCGGTGAAAGCGCCGAGCATGCCGGTGAGTTCGTAGGGGTAGACGTTGCCCCGGGCCGCGGCCCGCAGCACCTTCTGCCGGTAGTCGTCCAGCGGCTGGACCGGTTCGGTGGTCGGGCCGCCGACCTCGAGGCGGGCTCCGCGCCCGCCCGGGGCCGGAAGGATCCGGACCTCGAAGTCGACCAGTTCACCGGCGGCGTTGCGGCGGCGGGCGACGAACTGGACCTCTTCCAGCCCGGCCCCGACCACGGCCGGGAGCACCCGGTTGACCAGCATGCCGAGTTCGGCGTCGGTCAGGTCGGAGACCGGCCAGACGTAGATCATGATCCGGTTGGTGGCCAGCCGCCGGTTCTGCGGGGACTGCGCCTGCACGGCGCGGATCGCGTCCACCCCGTTGATGATCGCGGTCTCCACGCTGGGCAGGGCGATCAGCGTGCCGTCCGGCTCGCGCTGCGGGGTCAGGTCGCGGACCTGGCCCATCACGAACAGCCGCTCGTCGGCCGGGTTGCTCCGGGCGACCGCCCGGAACAGGTAGATCTCCTCGTCCGCGGACGGCAGGCGGGTGAGGTGGAACTCGCGCAGCCGCTCCAGGTTCAGCCGGTGCGCGATCTGCGGGTGCAGACCGCGGATCAGCCGGTCCTCCTCCAGACCGCCGCCGTTCTTCGGGCGGAAGGTGAAGTGGTGGTGCATGACCGCGCCGGCCGATCCGGCGATGGTCACCGTGATCCGGCGCACCGCGGCGGGCACCGACTGGGCGTTGAGCAGGTGGCCCAGGTGAGCGGCGATCGCGTCGCCGTCAGCCGGCAGGTCCTCCCAGTCCACGTACAGGTCGGCGACCAGCCCGCGGGCCTCGAAGCCGGCGGCCAGCTCGATCACCCCGGCCAGCGCGTCCGGCAGCGCGGTGATGTCCACGGCGGTGGTGACCACCTGGGTCTGCCGCTTGGCACTGGTGTGCTCAGCAGTGACGAAACGGCAGCCGGCGGCGTCCCTGGTTCCGATCGTCCCGACCAGACCGCGGTTGCCGTAGTAGCGCCGGGTCAGCACCTCCAGCAGCGCGGTGTGGTCCACGTCGGGCCGGCCGATCCGCTGGCCGATCAGGCGGACCAGCGGTTCCGGCCCGGCGACCATGGCCTGGATCCGCTCCGGGCGGTCGGGCGCGTCCGGCAGGCGGTCGAGGTAGCGCAGGTCCTCGCTGACCGCGGCGTAGACCGTGGCCCGGTTGCGGCGTAGCACCGGCTGGGTGAACCAGCGGAACACCACGCCCCGGGCCAGATCCGAGACCCCCGGGAACCGCACCTGGGTGGCTTCGACCAGGTGCCGCAGGGCGATCCCGGCCCGCGCGCCCAGGCCGTTGTGCGGTGCACTGCCGGCCAGCCATTCCCGCAGTAGGCCGGAGACGATCTGACCGGAGGACGAAATGCGCTGCTGGGCCAGGAAGATCCGGAAGACCGCGGCCTCCAGCTCCGGCGTGCGGTCGAGATCGGTGACGCCGTAGTAGCTCAGCACCTGGGTCAGGCGCGCCTGGAACACCGGGCTCACCCCGGCCCGCTCGACGTCCAGGCTCTGCAGGTAGGTGTGCAGGTACTCGCGCGGGCTGTGCACCGGGCTGCTCGGCTCGGCCTCGGGCCCGGTCTGCGGCCGGTTGCGGCTCAGCTCGGACAGGTCGGCGAACACGGTGAGCAGGTCCACCTCGCCCGGCAGCAGGGCGCCACCGAGCTCGGCCCGGGCGGCCAGGTAGTCGGCCAGCACCGCGGACCCGTCGGCCGCGGTCACGTCGAAGCCGAGCAGCAGGCTGCGCAGGTCCTGCAGGGCCCGGTCGGCCCGGACGGCCGCGGTCAGGCCCTCGGGCACGGCCGGGAGGTCGATCTCGGCCTCCTTGGCGCCCGCAGCGGCGGCTTCCCCGGCTTCCGCGTCCTCGAGGGGCTCCAGGCGCATCAGCGGTGCGCCGGTCTCCACCTGGCTGCCGACCGACACCGGGCACTCGCGCACCCGGGCCCGGAACGGCGCCCGCAGGACCGTCTCCATCTTCATGCTCTCGAGCACGAGAATCGGCGCACCAGAGGCAACTTCGTCCCCCACGGCGACCGGCGTGGCAACCACCAGGGCGGGGGCGGGGGAACGGACCACGCCGCCCTCGTCCAGGCTGACCCGGTGCGCCACCCCGTCCACCTCGACCAGGTGGATCGGCCCGTGCGTGGCGGTGATCAGCCGGAACCGCTCGCCGTTGACGGTGATCCGGCTGGTGTGCTCGTCGAACTGCTCGACCGTGACGTCGGCCGGGTGCACGTCGCCCCCGGCCGAGACCCCGACCCGGAAGCGGTTGGCGCCGGTGCGGGCCACGCTCACCCGGTAGCTGACGCCGCGCAGCTTCAGGTCCAGCGGGCGGCCGGTGTCGTGCTGCACCTGAGGGCGCCCGCCGTGCGCGGTGGCCAGCAGACGCTGCCGGCTGACCTCCTCCTCGTCCTGGTACGCCTCGATCGCGGCGGCGGCCAGGGCCACCGCGGAGTGCTTCTGGGTGACCAGCCGGCCCTCGGCCCGGACCCGGTCGATCCAGCCGGTGTCGGCACTGGCGTCGATCACCTCGGGCTGGTCGAGCAGGTCGAGCACGAAACTCTTGTTGGTGGCGCCGCCCTCGATGATCACCACGGTCTCGGCCAGCGCCCGCCGCAGCCGGGCCAGGGCCTGCTCGCGGTCCCGGCCGTGGGCGATGATCTTGGCGATCATCGAGTCGAAGTCGGCCGGGATGGTGTCGCCCTCGCTGACCCCGGTGTCGACCCGGATGCCCGGCCCGGCCGGCAGCACCAGCCGGGTGATCCGGCCGGGGGAGGGGGCGAAGTCGCGGTCCGGGTCCTCGGCGTTCAGCCGGGCCTCGACCGCGTGCCCGACCTCGGCCGGCGGGTTGCCCTCGAGCCGCTCGCCCTCGGCCACCTGCAGCTGCAGCCGGACCAGGTCGGTACCGGTGGTGATCTCGGTGATCGGGTGTTCCACCTGCAGGCGGGTGTTCACCTCGAGGAAGGCGAAGAGCTTCTCGACCGGCTGGTAGAGGAACTCGACCGTGCAGGCGCCGCGGTAGCCGACCTTGACGGCCAGGCGCTCGGCGCTGGCCTTCAGCTCGGCGGTCTGCTCCGGGCTGAGGACCGGGGAGGCGGACTCCTCGATGATCTTCTGGTTGCGCCGCTGCACCGAGCAGTCCCGCACGCCCAGCGCCCAGGCGGTGCCCTGACCGTCGGCGATCACCTGGACCTCGACGTGCCGGGCCCCGGTGACCAGGCTCTCCAGGAACAGCACGCCGGAGCCGAAGGCCCGCAGCGCCTCGTCGCTGGTGCGCTGGTAGGCCTCGACCAGGTCCTCCCGGCCGGTGAGCTTGCGGATCCCGCGCCCGCCACCCCCGGCGGTCGCCTTCAGCATCAGCGGGTAACCCAGCTCGTCGGCCTTGGCCAGGGCCTGGTCCAGCGACTCCAGCGGCCCCCGGCTCCACGGCGCGACCGGGACCCCGACCTCCTCGGCGATCAGCTTGGCGCCGATCTTGTCCCCGAGCCGGCGCATCGCGTCCGCGCTGGGCCCGACGAAGGTGACGCCGATCTTGTCGCACAGCTCGGCGAACGCCGGGTCCTCGGCGACGAAGCCCCAGCCCACCCAGGCCGCGTCGGCCCCGCACTCGGTCAGCGCCTTCTCCAGCACCGCCAGGTCGAGATAGGGCCGGGCCGAGGCCGGGCCGAGCGGGTAGGCGATGTCGGCCTCCCGCACGAAGGTCGAGTTCCGGTCGGAGTCGGTGTACAGCGCGACCGTCTCGATCCGCGCCCCGGTCTCGGCCGAGAGGTCCCGGACGGCGTGGATCAACCGCATCGCGGCCTCTCCGCGGTTGACGATGGCGACACGACTGAACACCGGGTGAGCCTCCTGAGTGCGCACAACGAAAGGCGACCGCCGAACAGGTCGGTCGTCCAGCCTCCTACTCTTGCCGGAACGGGGGGTTGCGCGCCATGTGCGCCACCGGGTGGACCATGGCCCTGACTTTGTAGGTTCCCTACAAAGATCCAGCCGTCCGGACCGCGGCCTTACCGATGCTGCCACCGGACGACAGCAGTGCGTGAGCCTGCCGCAGGGCGTCCGGCACCGGGCCTTCGAAGATCCTCGTCAGCGTGCTCCGCACGGTTCCGGCGTCCACCATTTCCGCTACCCGGGTGAGCAAACGTCCCTGCTCATCCACATCGGGTGCCTCGTTGGTGATCCGGGCGAACATCATCTCCCAGTGCAGGGACGCCGACTTGGACTTCAGCGGCAGGGTTTCCAGCCCGTCCGGCTCGTCGGTCGCCACCACCCGGCCGAACGGCAGCACCAGCTGGGCATAGGTGTCCAGGTTGCCGGCGGTGTATGGGGAGAGGATCCAACGGACGCCCTCGGGGGCGATGGCGCGGACGTCCTCGCCGAGGTGGTCCCGGCCAATGACGTGGTCGGCGCCCAGCGACCGCACCCAGTCCTGGGATGCTCCCCGCCCGGCCGTGGCGATCACCTCGACCCCCGGCACCAGGGACTTGACCAGCTGGATCGCGATGCTGCCGACGCCACCGGCGGCCCCCACCATCAGCAGGTGCCCCTTGTCCTGCGGGGTCAGCCGCATGTGCTCGAACAGCGCTTCCCAGGCCGTGATCGTGGTCAGGGGTAGGGCCGCCGCCTCCTCCCAAGAGAGGGAGGCGGGTTTGCGGCCGACGATGCGCTCGTCCACGGCGTGCAGTTCGGCGTTCGTCCCGTCCCGCGAGATGTCCCCGGCGTAATACACCTCGTCGCCCACCTTGAACAGGTTCGCGTCCGGGCCCACTGCTTCCACCACGCCGGCCGCGTCGTACCCCAGCTGCTTCTGCTGCCCGGCGCCGACGCCGGACGCGACCTTGTAGTCGACCGGGTTCACCGACACGGCGTGCACCCGGACCAGCAGGTCCCGGCCTCGCAGCTCCGGCACCTCCCGCTCCACCTCGACGAACGTTCCGCCCCGGACGGGCCAGGCCTTGATGCTCATTGCTGCGCTCCCTCGATCGATGCGATTCCGGCCGTGACGGTAACTCGATGACCTCAGTTACCATCAAGGGAGACAAGTAACCGTTGGAAACTAATGGACCTGATGGAGTTGGGATGGCCACCGCCTGCAGCACCGGCCAGCACGGCCCGCACGACGTCTACAACTCCGACTGCCCGTGCCGCGACCTGCTGGATCTGATCGCCAACAAGTGGTCGGCGCTGATCATCGGGGCCCTCGAGCCCGGCCCGATGCGCTTCGGTGAGCTGCGGACCCGGCTCGGCGGGGTGAGCGCCAAGGTGCTCACGGCCACGCTGCGGCGGCTGGAGGAGGCGGGTCTGGTCGAGCGGGAGATCTTCGCCGAGGTGCCGCCGCGGGTGGAGTACTCGCTGACCCGGCTGGGCCACTCGGCCGCCGGGCCGCTGGAGGCGATGAGGAACTGGGCCGAGGGCGCCCTGGACCACAGCATCGCGGCCGCGCCGGCTGGATAGCAAGTCTGGTGCCGTCGCGGTCGCGGCACTAGCGTCGGGGTGTGCTTCCCGACTGGATCGAGACCATCGACTATCACACCGGCGGTGAGCCCTTCCGGATCATCGCCGACCCTCCGCTGCCCCTGCCGGGCGCCACGGTGGCCGAGCGCCGGATCCGGGCGATGGTCGATCCCGAGGTCGAGATGCTGCGCAAGACGCTGTGTTTCGAGCCGCGCGGGCATGCGGACATGTACGGCTGCTTCGTGGTTCCCCCGGACGACGACGGGGCCGATCTGGGCGTGCTGTTCTGGCACAAGGACGGCTTCTCCACCGCGTGCGGGCACGGCACCATCGCCTTGGGGGTCTGGGCGGTGGAGACCGGGATGGTTCAGGCTCCCAATGAAGGACGCGTGGACGTCACCATCGACGTCCCGTCGGGACGGGTCGTGGCCCGGGTGCACCGGGAGGGCGGGCAGACCACCGCGGTGACTTTCGTCAATGTTCCGAGTTTCGTGATCGCCGAGAACCTGCCGGTGCGCACCCCTCGGGGCGAGGTACTGGTGACGACGGCCTTCGGCGGGGCGGTCTACGCCTGCGTCGACGTCGCGGACCTGGGGCTGAGCGTGGTGCCGGAACATCTGGACGAACTGATCGCGATCGGGCGGGGGATCAAGTGGGATCTGAACGAGAGCGACGCGGCGAAACACCCTGAGGACGAACGACTTAGCGGAATCTACGGGACGATCGTCTACGAGAAGCTGGGGACGGACGAGTCCGGTCGCCTGCATCAGCGCAACGTCACGATCTTCGCGGACGGGGAAGTCGACCGGTCGCCGTGCGGGTCGGGCACGTCGGCCCGAGTGGCGGCGCTGTTCGCCGACGGATCTCTGGGCGAGGGACAGACACTTCGGCACACGTCCATTGTCGGGTCCGAGTTCCTCGCCCGAGTAACGGAAACCGGTACCACGGCCGGGTATCCCTCGGTTGTCCCGGCGGTTACCGGCACTGCGTATCTCACCGGGAAGCACAGCTTCCGAGTTGATCCGCGGGATAATCTGGTTCCCGGGTTCGTGCTGAGATGACAGGCGGAACAATGGAAGACGGCGGTCAGGTGCGGTTCTTGTCGGCGGAAGAGGTCTTTTCGGCCTGCCGTCCGGCTAATGCGGTTGCGGCGCTGCGGGCGGTCCTGGCTGCCGGGATCGATCCGGGGCTTGATCCGGACCGTGTGGCCATGAATGCCGAGAACGGCCAGATGCTCCTGATGCCGTCGAGCCTGCCCTCCACCGACCACGGCCCGGCCGTGCTCGGCGCCAAGATAATCACCGTCGCGGGGCCTTCTGCCGTACGGGTTTCGGAGCGCATCCAAGGGCTCTACCTGATGTTCGACGGCGAAACGCTCGCTCCCTCCACTATTCTGGACGGCCCGGCGCTGACCACGCTCCGCACTCCCGCGGTCTCGGTGGCTGCGATTCTGGATCGGCTTCTGGGTGATAACAGGCCGTTGCGCGTGGTTGTATTCGGTGCCGGGCCACAGGCCGTCGGTCATGTGCAGTGCCTCGCCGACACCTTGGGTGCCGGCCTGGGTGAGCCGGGCCGGGACGTTTCGGCTCAGCCGGGAGAGGCAGTTTCGGCTCAGCCGGGTCGTGGGGTTTCGGCTCTGCCGGGTGGAGGGGTTTCGGTTCCGGCGGGAGAAGAAGTTTCGACTCGGCTGGGTGCAGGAGTTTCGGTCGGGGCGGGAGAAGGAGTTTTGGCTCAGTCGGACCGAGGGCTTTCGGACCGGCCTGGTGGAGGGGCTTCGGTCCCGGCTGGAGAAGGAGTTTTGGCTCGGCCGGGTGAAGGGGTTTCGGCTCAAGTGGGTGGAGGGGGTTCGGCTCTGCCGGGAGAGGAAGTTTCGGCCGGGCCGGGTCGTGGGGTTTCGGCGCTGCCGCGTGGAGGGGTTTCGGCTCTGCCGGGTGGAGGGGTTTCGGGCCGGCTGGGTGGAGCGGGCGGGGCCCGGTCGATGGCTGAGGTTCGGTATCTGGTGCGCCGTCCGGAGGCGGTTGTGGTGCCGAACCTACTCGGTGCCGACACCGGCGTCCTCAATTCTCGTGGTTCGGAGGCGGAGTCGGCCCTGCGGAGGGCCGACGTCATCGTCTGCGCCACCACCGCCTCCGAACCCCTCTTTCCGTCGGCCTGGGTGCGGGACGACGCGGTGGTCATTGCCGTCGGCTCGCACAGTCCGGCGGCCCGTGAGCTTCCGGCCGAACTTCTGGGCCGGGCGAGTGTGGTCGTGGAGGACCGGCCGACGGCTTTGCGGGAGGCGGGGGACGTGGTGCTGGCTATTGCCGAAGGGGCCTTGTCCGAGGCCGATCTGATTCCGATGGCCGAGGTGGTGGGCGGGCGGGAGCTGCCTGCGGATCGCCCGGTGGTGTTCAAGAGCGTGGGGATGGCCTGGCAGGATCTGGTGGTCGCGCGGGCCGTGCTGGATGGGATCAGCCGTCGGGGTTGAAGGTCACCCGCAGCAGGCGGCTGCTTAGCCAGTCCTGGATCCGGGTGGGACCGATGGTGCCCGGATCGTGTGGCTGGTTGAGGTCGGCGACGATCTCCTCCAGGACGGCCCGGCGTTCCTGCTCATCGGTCACCGGAACCGCCGTGGCCGGCAGATCAGTCCGGACCCCGTGTTTCAGGTGCACCGTGAACCGGGGCTCGGCCAGGAGATTGGCGTACCAGCTCACCGGCTGTCCCGAGGTTCCGCTGCACAGGTAGGTCCGGCCTCGGGCCCGGTAGAAGAAGATCTCGATCCGCCGGGGCTGTCCGGTCCGGCGTCCGGTGGTGGTGATGTCGATGATCCGGTCTCGGGTGCCCGCGGCCGGGGTGATCGCGATTGCCGCCCGGACCCGGGGATCCAGGCCGGCCAGGTCGTCCGGATGGTTCGGCTCGGTCGAGGGAGGCACGATCAGGCCGCCGCGTGCTTGAGGGCCGGGCCGAGTAGCAGGCCGCCGTCGATCACGAATTCGGCTCCGGTGGTGAACGACGCCTCGTCCGAGCTGAGGAACAGCAGGGCCCGGGTGATGTCGGCCGGTTCGCCCAGACGGGGGACGGCGAAGGGCTCGGGGGAGTAGAAGTCCGAGATTGGCGCGTCGCTGCCGGCCGCCGGTTCGGTGATGAACGGGGTGGCGATGACTCCGGGGTGGATCGCGTTCACCCGGATGTTGTCCCGGCCCAGTTCCAGCGCGGCGGTCTTGGTCAGCCCCCGCAGGCCCCACTTGCTGACCACGTACGGCGCGTACAGGGCGGTGCCGCCGATGCCGGAGGTCGAGGCAATGTTGATGATGACGCCGCCACCGGCCCGCCGCATCGACGGGGTCACGGCCCGGATGCCGAGGAAGCTGCCGGTGAGGTTGATCTCGAGGGCGCGCTCCCAGACCCGGCGGTCGGTGTTCTCGATCGGGGCGGCCGGGTTCTGCACCCCGGCGTTGTTGACCAGGATGTTCAGCGGACCGAAGCGCTCTTCGGCGGCCTCGACCGCGGCCTGCCAGGACTGCTCGGAGGTCACGTCGAGCTGCACGGAAAAGGCGCCTTCGCCGAGTTCCGCGGCCAGCGCCCGGCCCCGGTCCCCGGCAATGTCGCCGATCACCACCTGGGCTCCCTCCGCGTGGTAGGCGCGGACGTGGCTGGTGCCCTGGCCGCCGGTCCCGCCGGTGACGAGCACGGTGTGGTGGTCGAAGCGTCCCATGTCGGATCCTCTCATTGTGGTGAGTCGAGCGACTCGCCTCGCCATGAAGGTAGGCCGGGTCCGGTGGTGAGTCAAGTGACTCATCTCGCTAGGATGGCCCGGTGACGACCGAGACCTCCGCGTATCACCAGCGCGTCGCGCAGCAGAAGCGGGCGGCGATCCTGCGCGCGGCCACCCGGCTGTTCCTGGAGTCGGGCTACGACCGCACGTCGCTGGCCCGGATCGCCGTGGCCGCCGAGGTCTCCAAGGCCACGCTGTTCAAGCAATTCCCCACCAAGAGTGCGCTTTTCGACGCCATCGTGACCGCCTCGTGGCAGGCCGGGGACGGGACCGAGGAGCAGCCCCCGACCGGGGACCTGCGGGCCGGGCTGACCACGATCGGCCGGCGCTACGTCGCCCTGCTCACCCGTCCCGACATGGCCGATCTGTTCCGGATCGTGATCGCCGAGCTGCCGCGGTTCCCCGAGCTGGGGGAGGCCCAGTTCAGCCGGGGCAAGATGCCGTACTTCGAGTCGGTCCGGCGCTACCTCGAGGCCGAGCGGGAGGCCGGCACCATCGTCCTGGCCGACGCCGACCGGGCGGCCACCCAGTTCCTCGGGATGATCTCGAACTACGTGTTCTGGCCGAAGCTGCTGTTGCCGGCCTGGGCGCCGGAGGCGGCAGCGGTGGAGCGGGTGATCGAGGAGGCCGTGCGGCTGATGGAGGCCGGCTATCGCAAGGAGCCGGCCGGGCCCGGTGCGGCCTAGTGCCCCTTGAAAGCCTCGGTCAGCCACCAGGATCCGCCGTCCCCGGCGATCTTGGCGTCGATCACCAGCACCCCGCGGGGCTCCTGCAGCCAGTCCTCGACCGCGTTCAGGTCGGACCGGGTGCGCACGGTGATCCCGGTAGCGCCGTAACCGGTTGCGATGGCGGCGATGTCGGTTTCCGGGAAGGTGACCGTGGCCAGGTCGGCGCCCGGTCCGAAGTGGTGGACCTCGGCGCCGTAGCCGGCGTCGTCGTAAACGACCACCACGAGCGGAATCCCGAGCCGGACCGCGGTGTCCAGCTCGGAGATGCCCATCAGGAAGCCGCCGTCGCCGGTGCCGATCACCGCGAGCCGGCCGGGCTGGGCCAGGGCGGCGCCGATCCCGCTGGCCAGGCCGAGGCCGACGGACTGGAAGGCCTGGGTGAAGCAGAACCCGTTCTCGTCCGGCACCCGCAGGTAGGCCGAGGGGTAGCCCATGAAGTTGCCCGAGTCGATCGCCACCACCCTTGCGCGCGGCAGGATCTCGTCCAGAGTGGCGCTGAGTACGCGCGGATCGATCAACTCGTCCGTCGAGATGTCGAGGGTCTCGGTGTCGTTCCACCAGCGTCCCTTGTTCAGCTGCTGGGCCACTTCGGTCGTGCGGTAGCCCTCTTTGGCCTCTCGGAGGGTCTCCAGCACGTCCAAAGCCGTCGCGGAGCAGTCCCCGTGCACGGCCAGATCCACCGGACGGTGGGCACCGAGCGCGGTCTGGTCGTCGTCCACCTGGACCACCAGGGTGGCCGCACCGATCAGCGAACCGTGGCGCATCGTCCACATGTTCAGCGCACAACCCCACCCCACGATCAGGTCCGCGTCGGCGATCAGTTCAGCGGTGAGGGGGGATGAGAAGCCGCCGGAAATGCCCAGATCGAACGCGTCGTCGTGGAACAGGCCGTTGGCGACGGCCGACGTGGCCAGAAGGGCACCGGCTTTCGCGGCCAGGGCGGTGATTTCGGGACCGGCGCCGCGTCCTCCTCGGCCGGCCACGAACACCGGGCGCTCGGCCTGCTCCAGAAGTTCGGCGAAGGCCCGTACGGACGCCTGGGCGGGGCGCACCGGCAGTGACGGGATGCCGGTGCTGACCGTGGTTCCCGACGGCGCGGGGGCGGCCTGGATGTCCAGGGGCAGGCTGACGACGACGGTGTGCCGTCCTTCGACGGCGGTGCGGTAGGCCCGGGCGATGTCGGCCGCCGCGCTGGCCGGCGAATGCACCCGCTCGGCCACCGCTCCCACGCTCACGGCCAGGGCGTCCTGGTCGATCCGGAAGTTCGAGCGAACAGAGGCCGCGGCCGTGTCCGCCGTAAGCACGATCAGCGGGGTGCGGCTCTTGGCCGCCTCGGCGATCCCGGTGATCGCGTTGGTCAGGCCACAGCCCTGGTGCAGGGACAGTACCGCCGGCCGCCCCGAGAGCCGGGCGTACCCGTCCGCCATCGACGCTGCCCCACCCTCGTGCCGGGCCGCCACGAACGGCACCCCCTGGGCCCGGAGCGCGTTGGTGACGTGGAAGTTCCCGCTCCCGACCACCCCGAAGGCCCGGCCCACGCCCAGGTCGGCGAGAACCTGGGCGACCAGCTCGGCGACGCTGGGCATCAGGCCGGGACGATCGCGAAGGCCCGGGCCGGGGAACCGGTCCCACCCACGATCGGCAGCGGGGCGGCCACCAGCAGGGCCCCGGTGCGCGGCAGCCGGTCGAGGTTCTGCAGCTGGGTGAGGCCGTACTTGTCGGCGCCCAGCAGGTGGTGGTGGACCGGGAACGGCGGCTGCATGCCCCCGGCCTGACCTGCGTCGATCCCAACGGTCTCGACCCCGAAGCCGGAGATGCCCGACGCCGCCAGCCACTGGGCCCCGGCCGCGGACACCCCGGGGGAGTGCGGGCCGTTCTCGTCGGCGTTGGTGAAGGCCACCGGGTCCGCGCCGCGACTGCTCCAGCCGGTCCGGAACAACAGCCAGGCACCCTCCTGCAGCGGACCGTGTTCGGCCACGTAGCCGTCCAGATGAGCCGGCTCCAGCAGGAAGTCCGGATCGGCGGTGGCCTCGGCGCTGAAGTCGAGGACGACGGCGGGCCCGATCAGCCGGCTCGGGGCGATGGTGTCCACGGAATGACCGTCCCGCCCGGTCGCCCAGTGCTTGGGTGCATCAAGGTGGGTGCCGGTGTGCTCGCCCGTGTGGATGTTGTTCCAACCCCAGAACGGCCCGTCCTCGTCGAACTCGCTGACCTTCTCCAGGCTGAGCGGGATGGTGTTCGCGAACGGCGGCGGCAGCTGCAGGATCGGTGTCTGCGGCGACAGGGGCGCGGTGACGTCGACGATCTCGGCGTCACCCGAGGCCAGGGCGGCGAGCAAGCCGGTGATAGCGGTCATGGGGTGAGTTTTCCGGTGAACCGGGGTTAACGGGCGGCGACGCGCCGGGACGGGGATGCCTCGGCTTTCGGGACCTCGGCGTCCGGCTCGCGGCGGTATGGAAGGCTTCCGCTGTGCCCGGAGCTCTCTACGAAATGCATGTGACGGTGCCCTGCGAATCCTCGGCCGAGGCGGACCGGCTGGAGATCTGGAGCGAGGCCGCGGGACTCAAGCTGACCCGGATCGAACTGGCCCGCGGCCGGGTGCCGTCGCAGGTCATGATCACGTCCGTCGGGGCCCCGACGCTCGCCACGCAGGCCGCCGAGGCCGAGCGCTGGGTGGCGCGGCTGCGCTCGGCCGGGTTCGGGGTGGCCCGGGTGAAGATCGAGTCGACCCTCGAGGCGCCCGAGGTTCCGCGCGAACCCGAGGCGGGCGGGCGGTACTTCGAGCATCACCTGAAGGTGGTGCTGGACGCGTCGGTCGATCTGGAGGCTCTGGCCCGGCGGGTGATCCCGCACGGGGCCCATCTGTCCCGGAACGCCCGGCGGACGCGGCCGGACGGCCGGCGGGAACGGTTCGTCACCCAGCGCTGTCATGGGGTGGGCGCGGCGGCGGCCTCGATGGCGCTGGAGGCTCTGCTGGCCGAGCTTGCAGATCTGGAAATCATTGAGGTGGAACGCGAATACGTGCTCTACGACAGCGATCTCTCGCTCGACGACGGATGGATTGCGGACGTTCAGGAGGTGGCGGTGTGAGCCCGGAGTACCCAACGGCGGGAGCCCAGGTGGCGAGGAGTTCGCGGTATTCCGACCTGCCGCGGACCTTCCGGGCCAGCGACGCCCCGGACGTCGTCCAGCAATTCCTTTTCGACCCCGTAACGGTGCACCACGGCAATGCGTACCGGGCCAGTGACCCACAGTTCGCGGACCCTGCCCAGGATCGCGCCTGGCGCTTGGCCCGCAGCCGTGCCCTGCACCTGGTGCTTTCCTCGATTGCGAACTCGGTGCACGTCGACGCGCTGGTTCTACGGGGTAGCGTGGCGATGTCCGTCTGGTTCCCCGAGAGTGCCCGCGAGCCGGGGGACCTCGACTTCGTCGTGGTTCCGGCCAGCTGGGGCGTTACCGACGCGCGCACGGCTGCCCTGCTGGCCGGGATCGCGGATGGGGCTGAGACGTTCGCGGCCCGGCACGGCGAGGGCGTTACGTTGTCGGCCGAAGGGGCGGTGATCGGCGACATCTGGACGTACGACCGGGTGCCGGGCCGGCGGATGGTGCTGCCCTGGAGTGCCACCGGCCTGCCCGGCGGTGACGTGCAGCTCGACTTCGTCTTCAACGAGTCCCTGCCCGAGGTTCCGCAGGCTCTGGAACTGCCCGGAGGAGGGGTGATACCGGCTGCCTCGCCGGCCCTCTCCCTGGCGTGGAAAATGCTCTGGCTGGTCACGGACGCGCATCCGCAGGGTAAGGATCTGTACGACGCGGTGCTGCTGGCCGAGCGCTACGGGCTGGATCGGGAGCTGCTGCGCAAGGTCTTCGAGCCGGACCTGGAGGTTCCGTCGCCGGCGGACGTGGAGCGGGTGGCCGGATGGGCCGGTCTCGATCACTTCGCCCTGGAGTACCCGCGGTTGCGGGACCTGGCCCCGGGCCTGGCCGGGCGGCTGGTCCGGGCGGTGCGGCCGGCCTTCGCGGAGCGACGGTAAGAGAACCTCCACTGGCTGTCCACAACGTCCCGGTTCACTGATCTGCGGGCCCGGCCGGATCGGTGGGGTCCGCGCACTGCACACCGAGCAAGGGGACAAGCGGCATGGCCCAGCAGGAGCTGGATTTCGAGACCACGGTCTTCGAGAAGGAGTACATCACCCTGGCCGGGCGCCGGGAAGCGATCGTCCGCGGCGGCCGGGACCGCTTCGACCGGCTGCCGGACGCGTTCGCCGGGATCGGCCAGATCGGGGTGATCGGCTGGGGCCCGCAGGGTTCGGCGCAGGCCCAGAACCTGCGCGACTCGCTGGCCGGCCGGGTCCGGGTGGTGGTCGGGCTGCGCGCCGGGTCCGGGTCGCGGGAGGCCGCCCGGGCCGCCGGGTTCCGCGAGCAGGACGGCACCCTCGGTGAGATGTTCGAGGTGATCGCCGCCTCCGACCTGGTGCTGCTGCTGATCTCCGATGCGGCCCAGGTGGAACTGCACGACCGGGTCTTCGCCGCGCTGCGGCCGGGGGCGACGCTGGGTCTCTCGCACGGGTTCCTGCTCGGGTACCTGGACCAGCAGGGCGCCACGCTGCCCGCGGGGGTGGACGTGATCGGGGTCTGCCCGAAGGGCATGGGCGCCTCGGTGCGGGCGCTGTACCTCCAGGGTCAGGACACCGACGGGGCCGGGATCAACGCCAGCTTCGCGGTCGAGCAGGACGTCACCGGCCGGGCCACGGAACGGGCCCTGGGCTGGGCGATCGCCCTCGGGGCGCCGTTCACTTTCCAGACCACGCTGCGCTCGGAGTATGTGTCCGACCTGACCGGCGAGCGGGCGATCCTGCTGGGCGGGGTGCACGGCATCGTCGAGAGCCTCTACCGCCGGTTCCGCGACCAGGGGCTGAGTGAGACCGATGCCTACCGGCACTCGGTGGACTGCGTGACCGGCCCGATCTCGCGCACGGTCTCCAAGGACGGCCTGATCGGCCTCTACCGCCGGCTCGACGACTCGCAGCAGGAGGTGTTCGACCGCGCCTACGCCGCGGCCTACCCGGTCGGTCTGGAACTCACCCACGAGATCTACGACGAGGTCGCCTCGGGCAACGAGATCCGCAGCGTGATCCTGGCCGGGGAGCGGCTGGGCCGGTTCCCGATGGGCAAGATCGACCGGTCCCCGATGTGGCGGGCCGGTGAGGTGGCCCGGCAGGACCGGGACGAGGAGAACCTGCCGCTGGACGCGGTGACCGCGGGGATCTTCTGCGGCGTGATGATGGCCCAGATCGACACGTTCATCGAGAAGGGGCACCCGTACTCGGAGATCGCCAACGAGTCGGTGATCGAGGCCACCGACTCGCTGAACCCGTACATGCACGCCCGGGGTGTGGCGTTCATGGTCGACAACTGCTCGACCACGGCGCGGCTGGGCTCGCGCAAGTGGGCGCCGCGGTTCGACTATCTGCTCACCCAGGTCGCCTACCCGGCCCTGGACGAGGTCACCGCCACCCCGGACAGCACGCCGGTCAAGGCCTTTCAGGACCACCCGATCCACGAGGTGCTGCGCCAGTGCGCGCAGCTGCGCCCGTCCGTGGATCTCTTCGTCCAGTGAGGACGCGCGACGAGGCCTTTGCCGACCTGCTGAACGAGAGCCACCGGCGGCTGCTCGGGGAACCACTGGTCCCGGCCGACGTGCCGGCCGGGAAGATGGCCGAGTGGCTGTACGACGCGCCGTTCGGGCTGCTGGTCCACGACGGGTCGGACGACCCGGTGTTCATCTACGCCAACCAGACGGCGCAGAAGCTCTTCGAGTACAGCTGGGACGAGTTCGTCGGTCTTCCGTCCCGGCTGTCGGCCGGGGAGGAGGACCGGGAGGAGCGCCGGATCCTGCTGGAGGGCGTGCGGGAAAAGGGATTCACCACCGCCTACCGCGGTCCGCGGGTGGCCCGCTCGGGCCGGCGCTTCTTCATCGACGAGGTCACGGTCTGGAACCTCGCTCTCGACTCCGGATCGGTGCGTACTGGTCAGGGTGCACTGATCCGGCGCTGGGAGGACGGCTGACAGGGAGCCGTCCGCCCAGGGGGCCTACCCGGCCCCGGGAGGGTCCAGTGTCGTCACCCCCGGTAATCACGGTGCACTGGACCCTCCCGTCCACTAATCGTCAACAATGCTCTGGCTGACTCGTCGTCATGAACAGCGCAGGCTTTCCGGTGACCGTCGAGGACCACGGTCGGTGAGCGGGCCGCTGAAACTGCAGGTGATGGGTCCGTTACGGGTGTGGCGGGACGGCGCCGAGCTGGATCCGGGACCGCGTCAGCAGCGCGCGCTGCTGGCCCTGTTGCTGGCGCTGGAGGACCGCCCGGTCAGCATGACCGACCTGGTCCACCTGATCTGGGGGGACCAGGCGCCGGCGAGTGCGGTGAACGTCGTGCACAAGTACGTCGGGACGTTGCGCCGGCTGTTCGAGCCGGACCTGCCGTTCCGGTCGTCCGGGTCGTACCTGATCCGTCAGGGCACCGGCTACCGGTTCACCGCCGGGCCCGAGGAACTCGATCTGGTGGCGTTCCGGGCGCTGGCCGCGCGGGCGCGCAAGAGCGAGGAGGAGGGCCGCTCCGAGCGGGCCTTCGACGAGTACGTGCGGGCTCTGCGGGGGTGTGAGGGGCCGGCCGGGGACGCGTTGGCGGACACCCCGGCGGCGGCCGCCGTGTTTGCCGCCCTGGACAGTGAATTCCTGGATGCCGCGGTGGCTGCGGCCGGTCTCGCGGTCCAGGTCGGGCGCCCCGCGGTGCTGCTTCCGGTGCTGCGGCGGGCGGCCGAGCTGGGGCCTCTGCACGAGCCGGTGCACGCGAGTCTGGCCACCACCCTGGCCGCGGCCGGGCACCAGGCCGAGGCGCTGAACCGGCTGCGGGCGATCCGCGAGCGGCTGGGCGATGAGCTGGGGATCGATCCGGGTCAGGAACTGCGCGAGGCCCAGCGTCGGGTGCTGACCCAGGACGTCCCGTTGTCCAGCCTGTCGTCCGGCCCGGTCCTGCCGGTCGAGCCCACCGAACCGCCGGCCCCGGAGACGTTTCGGCCGGTTCCGCTGGTCCGGCCCGCCCAGCTCCCGCCGGACCAGCCGCTGTTCGTCGGGCGGGAGGCCGAGCTGGGGGTGCTGTCGGCCCTGGCCGACGGGATGGACGCGCCCGGGCGGACCAGCCCGCTGGTGATCGCGGTGGACGGGATGGGTGGGGTCGGGAAGTCCACCATCGTCACGCATTTCGCGCATCAGGTGGCCGAGCGGTTCCGGGACGGTCAGCTCTATCTGGACCTTCGCGGGCACGACGAGGACGAGAGCGTCCCGGCCGGGGACGCGTTGCGGTCCTTCGTGTACGCGCTGGGCATGCGGGGATCCGACATCCCCGACTCGTTCGACGCGCTGACCGGTACCTACCGCAGCCTGACCGCGGGCCGGCGGATGCTCTTCCTCCTGGACAACGTCCGGGACCCCTCGCAGGTGCGGCCGCTGCTGCCCAACTCCGCCGACTGCCTGGTGCTGATCACCAGCCGGCGCTCGCCGATCGGGCTGGCCGCCTCGGACGGCGCCCACCTGATGCGGGTGGAGGTGCCCGAGCGCCCGGAGGCCCGGACCCTGCTGGCCGCCCGGCTGAACCCGGACCGGCGCCGGAACGCGAGCGGGGAGGCCGGGGAACGGATCCTGGACGAGCTGGTCGAGTCGTGCGGCCGGCTGCCCCTGGCCCTGGCCATTCTCGGGGCCCGGCTCAGCGCCCGGCCCCAGCTGGCGCTGAGCTCGGTGGCGGCGACCCTGCGGGACAACGCCCACCGGCTGGAGGCCTTCCCCGGGGGCGGCGGCGTGAGTGACCCGCGCACGGCGTTCTCCTGGTCCTACCGTCAGCTGAGCCCGGGCGCGGCCCGGCTGTTCCGGCTGCTGGCCCTGTCGCTGAGCCCGGGCATCACGCTCCCGGCCTGCGTCAGCCTGTCCGGCCAGGACCGCCCGCGCACCGCCGCCGAACTGGGCGAGCTGGCCGAGGCCGCGCTGGTCTCGGAGGACGAGGCCGGCCGGTTCACCTCGCACGTGCTGGTCCGGACCTACGCCGAGGAGCTGCTGGCCGAGGTGGAGCAACCGGCCGAGCGAGAGGCAGCGCTGGGCCGGCTGCTCGAGCACTACCTGCACAGCAGCCTGCGGGCCGAGCAGTCGCTGGAGCTGCACGGTCCTCCGGTCCGGCCCCCGGCCCCGCGCCCCGGAGTGGTGGTCGAGCAGCCGGTCTCCTACCGCGAGGCCCTGGCCTGGTTCGTCGGTCATCGCGACGTGCTGAAGGAGGCGGTGCGGGTGGCGGCCGACAACGCCACCGGGGTGGCGGCCTGGCACCTGGCCGTGACCATGCAGAAGTACCTGGAGTGGTACGGGTTCTTCCGGGACTGGGAGGACGTCACCCGGATCGCGGTGCGGGCGGCCCGTGAGCAGGACGACGTGATCGCCGAGGCGCACGTGCTGCGTTCGCTGGCCGGGGCCCGGTGGTACGCCGGCGCCAACCAGGAGGCGCTCGGGCTGCTGGACGCGGCGCTGGCCGTCTTCGCCGAGCGCGGGCTGCTCGCCGAGCAGGCCGCGGTGCAGGTCAACCGGCACGCCGTGCACACCGCCCTCGGGGAGCACGAGCTGGCCCTGGCCGACAGTGAGCAGGCCGTCGACCTCAACCGCCGGGCCGGTAACCGCCGGGGTGAGATCCGTAGCCTGGACGGCAAGGGGCAGGCGCTGACCCGGCTCGGCCGGCACGAGGAGGCCGACCAGGTGCTGCAGCACGCCCTGGAGCTGAACTCGCAGATCCGCTACCGGCACGAGGACGCGGCGATCCGGGTGGCGATCGCCCGCAACCAGGCCGCCACCGGGCGGATGGGCGAGGCCGTGCGCCAGTTGCGGATCGCGGCGGGCACCGCGGGCGAGATGAGCCAGGGGCCGTACCGTTTCGACGCCTTCCAGGGGCTGGCCGAGGTGCTGGTCTCGCTCGGTGACGTGGAGGATGCCCGGGAGGCGCTGGGCCAGGCGTTCGAGGTGCTCGACGCGTTCCAGGACGGTGGCCCCGACCACATGCGCGCGGCCCTGCAGCCCCTGGTCGACCGGCTCGCCGAGATCGAGAAGGCCGGTTCCGCGGTCGATCTCAGCCGGTAGCGACCGGATCGCGCGGGGCGAACCGGCTGCGCCCGAGCAGCCGGCCGCCCAGCTCGTCGACGGCGTCCCGCATCCAGCGCAGGCCCCCGGCCCCGGGCCGGCTGCTGTGCATCGCCTCGCAGGCCTCCCGCCAGGCCGCGCAGGCACCGTCCACATCGGACTCGGCCAGCCGGGTCCGGCCCAGCAGCAGGGCCGCCTGGAAGCGCATCACCTGGTCCTTCGCCGCGATCGCGGCCCGCAGGGCGCGGCTCAGCTGCCCGGTCGCCGCCGACCGGTCCCCGGACCCGATCAGGCCGGTGGCCAGGGCGATCCGGATTTCCGACTCGTCGGTGTCCTGCCCCGTCGACCGGGCCAGCCGCAGGGCCTCCTCCAGGCCGGCCCGGGCCTGGTCGAGGGCGCCGAGCCCGATCAGGGCGCGACCGTGGGCGACCAGGGCGCTCACCCGGGCCCCAGTCAGACCCGCGGCCCGGTAGTGGGCCAGGGCCTGGTTGCTGGCGGCCAAAGCCCGGCGGTGCTGCCCGAGGGCGCCGTGGACCACTGCGAACCAGTAGCAGAGGATGCCCTTTTCGGCGGCCGGGCCCTCGGCGCCGATCAGGTTCTGGGCCCGGATCAGCAGGTCCAGGGCCTCCGGCCCGGCGCCGAGCGCGCACCGGGCCCCGGCCAGGGAGATCAGCGCGTGCACCTGGCCGGTGCGGTCGCCCTCGGCCGTGCTCAGGGCCCGGCGCATGAGGTCTTCCCAGTCCTGGAACCGGCCGCCCCGGCGCAGCGCCGGCGTCAGGTTCAGCGCCTGCTGCCACACCGGCGGACCGAGCGCTGCGCAGAGCACCTGATGATGACGCTCGAACCAGTCCATCGCGGCGGCCGGGGTGCTCGGCCGCTCCGGCACCACGCCCGGGCTGATCGCGGTGGGGGCGAACGGCGGGGGGCACTTCTGGAGGCAGTTCGAGGCGTGGAAGCTGCTGTGCGCGTAGTGCTGAGCGAGCCGCAGTTCGGCCTGGGCGCGCTCGCAGTCGTCCTCGACGCTGAGGAACAGTTCCCGGGCGTAGGCCCGGACCAGGACGTGCGACGAGTAGCGGCCGGTCTCGTCCTCGGTCAGCAGCGCCGCCTCGGTGAGCTCCTCCAGCAGGGCCCGGGTCAGGGGGAGCGGCCGGGCCGCCAGGCTGGCGCAGGCCTCGGCCGGGATGCCGGGGACGAAGGCCACCGACATCAGCCGGAAGAGGCGGGCCGCGGGCTCGCTGAGCCGGCGGTAGGACCAGGCGAAGGCGTGGCGCGGGTCCTGGGCCGCGCGGCCGTCGGCAAAGACCTCGAGTCGGGTTGCCTCATCGCGTAATTCGTCGGCGACGGCGTCCAGGGACAGGTGCGGGTGCGCGCCCAGCCGGCCGGCCAGGAGGGCCAGGGCCAGCGGCAGGCGCCCGCACAGGTCGATGATCTCGTCGAGGACCTCCACGTCCCTGCGGCCGCGCCGGGGAAAAGCTTCCAGGCGGCGGGCGATCAGGGCGCGGGCGGAATCGGGGTCGGGCAGATCGACGCGCAGCAGGTGGGCTCCGTCGAGCGCGGCCAGCCCGATCAGCGGCCGGCGGCTGGTCACCAGGACCAGGCAGTGCGCGGAGCTGGGCAGCAGCCGGCGCACCGATCCGGCGTCCGGCACGTTGTCCAGCACGAGCAGCAGCCGCCGCCCGGCGGTCAGGCTGCGGTAGGCACCGACCTGGGCATCGATCCCGATGGCGGGCTCGGGCGCCGGCTGGTCGCCGAGGGCGGCCGACAGGGCCCGCAGGGCCTGGCTCGTGGTCAGTCCCTGATCCTCGTTCCCGCGCAGGTCGAGGTGGAGCTGCCCGTCGGGGAACCGGTGGGCGACCTGGTGCGCGAAGTGGATGGCGAGGGTGGACTTGCCCACCCCGCCCAGGCCGTCCATCGCCACGATCTGGGGGCCGGTCCGGTCCTGGGCGCCGAGGTCGGCCGCGAGGTCGTGCAGGGCGTCGATCTCGGCGTCGCGACCCGCGAAAACCGGCAGGTCCGGCGGAAGCTGAGTGGGCCCGTCGGCCGTCCGGACGGATGCCTGGCGGAAGGCGGCCTGCAGGGCGGCGCCGGGATCGATGCCGAGGTCCTCGGCGAGCCGGGTGCGGGCCGCCCGGTAGACCGCCAGGGCCTGGGACCGGTGACCCGCGGCCGTGAGGGTCTGCACCAGGCCGGCCAGGACGGGTTCGTGCAGGGGAGCGAGCGCGGCGGCGAAGTGCAGCGGCCCGAGCATCTGTTCGGGACGGCCGATCGAGCGGGCGAGTTCGGCGGCGGCCGTGGTCGCTTCGAGGAGCTCGGCGTCCAGCTCGGCGAAGACGGCTACGGAACCGGCCCTTTCGGGCAGTCCGGAGCCGGCCGGCCCCTGCCAGTACTGCAGCGCCTGGAGGTGGTCCCGCAGCGCGGCCTCGGGTCGCCCGGCCGCCAGATGGGCGTGGGCCGACTCGGTGAGCCTGCGGAACTCGGCCAGATCGAGCATGCCCGGGTCGGGCCGGAACTGGTAACCGTTGCCATTGCGCTGCAGGTAACGGCCCGGTTCGCGAGGCGCCAGGCCGGGTTCCAGCAGCCGCCGCAGGGCGCCCACGTACTTGTGCA
The DNA here is from genome assembly GCA_000719025.1 of Kineosporia aurantiaca JCM 3230. Taxonomy (GTDB): domain Bacteria; phylum Actinomycetota; class Actinomycetes; order Actinomycetales; family Kineosporiaceae; genus Kineosporia; species Kineosporia aurantiaca. The sequence continues at coordinate 112,194 of JODP01000002.1, read as the reverse complement.
GCACGTTCAGCGCGCTGATCGGGGCCTGGTCGGCCCAGATCAGCTGGACCAGCTCGCTGGTACTGGTCGGCCGCCCGGCCCGGGCCAGCAGCAGCCCGAGCAGGTGGGCCTGCTGGCGCGGGCCGGCGTCGAGTTCGGTGTCCGCCCGCCGGACCCGCAGCGGTCCCAGGATCTGCAGGCGCAGATCGGGCGCCGGACTCGGCAAGGCACCGCCCTTTCCACGGACCGTTCCGGCCGGTCGCCGGAAAGTGATGAGAGGCCGCCGATTGCGACGGCGACTACGAGACTACGGCAGCAAAAGGTTCCCAATGCCAGGCGAAATCTCGGGTTCCCCTTGGGGCGGAACACCGGTGATCAGGGGCGGAGCGGCTCGGCCAGACCGAGCAGGGCCGCCTGCCACTCCCGGGCCCGGCGGCCGGTGCCCGGGCCGGTCACCGACCGGATGCCGTGCAGGGCGCTCATCGACCAGCACTCCAGATCGCTCAGCGCCCCGGGCCGCACCCGCTCGAACCGGACCGGCTGACCCCGTCGCCCGGCCAGGGTCAGCACGAGCCTGCGGGTCACGCTGGGGAGCAGGTCGGGGCCGTCCGGCGTGGTGCACAGCAGATCCCCGCGCCACCACATCAGGGCGCTGAGCGCGCCTTCGCGGACCCAGCCGTCGGGGGAGACCAGAACCGCCTCGCCGGCGCCGGACCCGACGGCCTCGGCGCGTAAGGCGGTCAGGGCGGCGAGGTCCGGTCCTTTCACCGAAGGACGCTCGCGGGGGTCCGGGCGGTCGGGGATCCACAGCGCGACGGTGGGGGAGAGGGGTGGGGCGGGCCGGAGCCAGATCCGGAACGCTCCGCGGTCGCGTTCGACCCGGGGGAACCAGCGGCCCGTGCCGGGGATGGTGGCCAGGGCCTGGTCGAAGAAGCGGCGGGCGAGGTCCGGGTCGGGGCAACTGCCGGCGAAGCGCTCGCGATGCTGCTCCAGGCCCCGGCTGCGGCCGTCCTCGACCAGCCAGGAATCGGCCACCTCGACGCTGACCGCGGTGTGGCCGGGATCGGGGCCGAAGGTCCCCGCCGGGCTCCAGAGCAGCTTCGGGACGGGGGCCGAGGGGCTGGACATGTCCAGAGGGAAGCACATCGCCCACCGGTCCGGTGACCGGTCGTCCACCGGGCCCGCAGGCCGCTAGCCTGAACCGCACAGACGCGACAAAGGCGCCGGGTCGTCCAGAGCCGGGCGCGGAACGGGAGGGGAACCGTGACCGAGCCGACCGCAAAGCACGAGCCGGAGACGTCGCTGCAGACCGGGGTGCTGGACGATGCGCACCAGCAGGCGGTGCACCCGGACCACCTGATCCCGAACTCGGCCCGGATGTACGACTACTGGCTGGGGGGCAAGGACAACTACGCCGCCGACCGGCAGCTCGCCGACCTGTTCCTGCAGAAGATCCCGTCGATGCGCGAGATGGCCCGGGCCAACCGCGACTTCGTCACCCGGGCCACCCACTACCTGGCCGAGCAGGGGGTGCGGCAGTTCCTGGACATCGGCACCGGCATCCCCACCCGGCCCAACCTGCACGAGACCGCGCAGGCCATCGCCCCGGACACGCACGTGGTCTACGTCGACAACGACCCGGTGGTGCTGGCCCACGCCCGGGCGCTGATGATCAGCAACGAGGTCGGGCAGGTGGCCTACATCGCCGCCGACGTCCGCAAGACCGAGGCGATGCTGGCCGATCCGGAACTGCAGGCCCAGCTCGACCTGGACCGCCCGGTCGCGCTGATGCTGATCGCGGTGCTGATGCTGATCGACGACAAGGACGACCTGCAGGGCGCGGTGGCCCGGCTGCGCGATGCCCTGCCCTCCGGCAGTTACCTGGCCCTCACCCACCCCACCGCCGACTTCGACCCACCGGTGGTGAACGAGGTCACCGACTCCGCCCGGGCCACCGGGATGACGTTCGTGCCCCGCTCGCAGAAGGAGGTCGCCGAGTTCTTCGGTGACTGGGAGCTGGTCGAGCCCGGCCTGGTGCCGGTCCGCGGCTGGCGCCCGGACGGCGAGGTGGAGGACCCGGAATCGGCCTGGTACTGGTCCGGGGTGGCCCGCAAGCCCTAGGGCGGACCCGGTGCAGTCCGGGTTCAGTTCGGGTTCAGTAGGCGTTGGGGTACCCGATCCGGTCCCTTTCGTTCCAGGTGAGACCGGAATGTGATGGCCCGATGGTGGGCGGCGGGGAAGGACCGGGCACAATCGCGTGCAGGCTTTGCAAAACGCAGGCCCTACGACCCGCCCGGCACAGGAGTAGCTCGTCATGAACCGGACCAGGACGGTCATCGTCGCCACGCTCGCCGCGTCCTCGCTCGCGCTGACCGCGTGCGGTGGCGGCAGCGACGACTCGGCGGCGGCCAGTTCACCCTCACCCAGTACGAACGAGACCGTGGTGATCGGTTCGGCGAACTTCTCCGAGAACGTGCTGCTGGCCGAGATCTACGCCCAGGCCCTGGAGGCGCAGGGCGTCAAGGTGCAGCGGAAGATGAACGTCGGCACCCGTGAGGACCTGATCCCGCAGCTCAAGCAGGGCAAGATCGACCTGATCCCGGAGTACTCCGGCGCCCTGCTGACCTACCTGAACCCGAAGACCAAGGACACCGACTCGGCCGAGATCTACCGCGACCTGGCCGGGGCGATGCCCAAGGGCCTGGAGGTCCTGGAGCAGTCCAAGGCCGAGGACAAGGACGCGATCGTGGTCACCGAGGCGACCGCGGACAAGTACAACCTGTTCTCGATCGGTGACCTGAAGCCGGCCGCCCCAAACCTGATCCTGGGCGGCCCGATCGAGTGGCAGGACCGGCCGACCGGCCTGAAGGGCCTGAAGCGGGTCTACGGACTGCAGTTCAAGAAGTACGACGTGCTGGACGCCGGTGGGGCCAAGACCATCGCCGCCCTCAAGAGCGGCAAGGTCGACGCGGCCGACGTGTTCACCACCGACCCGAACATCCGGGTCGAGAAGTGGGTCGTGCTGCCGGACCCCAACGACCTGTACGCCGCCCAGAACGTGCTGCCACTGATCCGCAAGGACAAGGCCACCAACCTGGTGCAGAACACGCTGTACGACATCTCGACCAAGCTCACCACCGACAACCTGACCAGCATGATGGTGCAGGTGACGATGAAGGAGCAGGACCCGGCCAAGGTCGCCGCCGACTTCCTGACCAGCAACGGCCTCAAGTAGGCCGCACGTAGGTCGCACGTAGGCGGGGTTCGCCGGGGGCCGGGTCACCGGCCCCCGAGGCCGGCCGCTACTGAGGCTTGACCGTGACGTGCACGACCGGGCTGGCCGAAGCGCCGCTCAGCGCGTCGCCCGCGAACCGGAGCCGGTAGTCGCCCGAGGTCGTGACGATGTGGGCGGGCTCGAAGGCGTTGCCGCCCTCGGCGACCTTCGTCCACTTCGTCGTGCCGTCGGCCCGGAACTGCAGATTAAGGAAGACGTTGCCGAGGAAGGCGTTCCACTTACCGGTGTCCCAGTTGGCCCGCTGCACCGGCGCGGCGAACCTGACGTAGTCGCCGGCCGTGGCGGTGGTCTCGGAGGGCGCTGATGCTCCGGATCCGGGTGGCCCGGACCTGGGTGAACGGAGCCGAGAAGCTGAACGGCTCCTCGCCGTCGTGATGGTTGGCCGTGCCGGTGTCGACGAACGCGGTGACCCCGATCGTGGTGGGCCGTCCGGCCAGGCCCGCTAGTTCGCCGTGCCCAGAAGTTGCCTGCTCAAGCCCGGTTTCAGGCTCTTGCGCAGGCGGTTCTCGACGAACGGGGTAAGCGTCCGGGAGTAGGTGGCGGTCAGGTGGTGGTCGTCCCGGTAGACCAGCACGTCGCCGATCACCGAGGGGCATTCCACCGGGGTGCAGATCCGGTTGTTGAGGTCGAGCACCGGGTCACCCTCCTGCTGCGCCGCGGCTTTCACGATCCCCGCGTTGGCCAGTCCGCGCGATCGCAGCCGGGCGCAGGAGGCCAGGTCGCTCAGGTGCACGCTGACGCATTCGGGCACGTTGACGGCCATCCGCGGTGTCTCCGCGAACGTCACCACCGGCACTCCCGCGTCCTTCATCTGAGCCAGTCGCACCGCCAGGCCGCGGATCATCTCGGCGCGATTGGCCGGCCCGGTCAGGGCCTTGCCGTTGCGCACGGTCGGGTAGCCCTCGAGCTGGGTGGTGAACAGCAGGGCCGGGTTGAGGGCGTGAATCTGCTTCAGAATGTTGGCGTTCCAGGTGATGCAGGACGAGTAGACCGCGGCCGGATCGCCCTCCAGGCGTTCGGCGGCGCTGAACGCACAGCCGGCCTTGGTCATCGAGATCAGCCGCCAGTGCCGCTGCTTGGCGATCTCCTCGAGCGCCGGGATCCACTGACCCATCTTCGAGTCGCCGACGGCCGCCACGGTCGGATCGCCGGGCGCGGAGCGGAAGTCGAACACACAGGGACGGACGCTGGAGTCGTCGTAGTCGGACGGGCAGCCCCGGGCATAGATCTCGCCGTTGTCCTTGTACGCCTCCTCCGGCCGGGGAACCAGTGCGGTGGCCGAGGGCTGGACCTCGATCTTCCCGGCCGCCCCCACGGCGTTCAGCGCCTCGGCCACCGAGTTCTGCCGGGCCAGAACGGCTCCGGAACCGGCGGCCAGCAGGGCGAGCGCGAGCCCGCCGGCCAGGCCCAGCCGGGTCGGGGCCCAGAATTGGGCGGTGCGGGCCGGCCCTTCGACGAACCGGTAGGTGGCGGTGGCCAGGACCAGGCCGAGACCGAGCACCGTCCAGCTCTCGAGCGCGGTCAGCCGGCCGTCGACCTCGGCGAACACCACGAGCGGCCAGTGCCAGAGGTAGAGCGAGTAGGAGATGTCGCCGATCCAGGTCAGGCCCCGGGTGGCGAGCAGGAGGTGCACCCCCCGCTCGGCCTGGCCGTAGCGCAGTACGAGCGCGGTGCCGGTGACCACTAGCACGGTCAGCGGCCCGGGCCACATGGACTCCGGCCGCACCACGAACAGGCAGCCGAGCAGCAGGGCGAGCCCGGCCCAGCCCAGCAGGGCACGGTTCCAGCGGGCGCTGAGGGAGGTCTGCTGGGCGTGAGTGGCGCGGTGCCGGCGAGGGCGTGGCATGGTCACTGCGCACAGGGCGCCCGCGGCCAGCTCCCAGATCCGGGTGTGGGTGGTGAAGTAGGTCTGCGGGGAGTACGTGAGCAGGGCGAGCAGGAGCGAGACGCCGATTACGCCGAGCACGACGGGCTGGAGCAGACGCCTGCGGGCGCTGAGCAGCAGGCTGATCAGCAGCGGCCAGAAGACGTAGAACTGCTCCTCGATCGCCAAGGACCAGAAGTGCTGCAGCGGGCTGGGGGCCGCGCCTTCGCTGAGGTAGTCGACCGACTCGGCGGCCAGCCGCCAGTTGAGCACGTAGCCGCCGGCCGCGAGCGCGTCGTGGCCGACGGTCGCCCAGCGGGCCGGAGGCAGGTACCAGCGGGTCACGACGCAGGTGACCAGCAGGACCAGAACGCTTGCGGGCAGCAGGCGCCGGGCGCGTTTGGCCCAGAAGGCGGTGAGCGAGATCCGGCCGGTCCGCTGGTGCTCGCGCACCAGCAGACCGGTGATCAGGAAGCCGGACAGGACGAAGAAGACGTCCACCCCGAGGAACCCCCCGCTGGGGCCGAGTCCCACGTGGTAGAGCAGCACCATCAGGACCGCGACGGCCCGCAGGCCCTGAACATCGGCCCGAAAGGACGCCGGATGCCGGGGTGGGGCGGAAACCGGCGGGTCGGGGCGGTGGATCAGTTCCAGGACGTCCGGCTGGGGAGCCGGACGCACCGGGACCGGTCGGGTGACCAGGCTGATCTCGGGGACGCCCGTGCTGGGGGTGAGGGTGCTGCCCACGGACGGTCTTCCCCCACAGGTGGGTCATGCCGTCCTGGCGCTTCGCATTCCTCGCTCCTTGTTACAGGAGGGAATCAATGATGACTCTCGGTGAGTTCGGTTTCCGACGGTAGCGCATCGGCGAGCCAAAACCTCACATGTCCCGGTAGTGCTTCGCCTCGGCCAGCTTCTGCTGAAGGGAGTCCGGGTCGGCCGGCACGGCGGGACCGCTGAAGCCCTGGGCCGGGTCCACGTACGGGTGGACGTAGGCGGCCGTGTCCCGCTGGAAGCGCCAGCCCTCGGCCAGCGGCCCGACGTCGTAGGCGTCGTAACCGATCGCGTCCAGGAAATCGGCGACGGTCTTCTTGGCCGCCGCGTCCTGCCCGGCGATCGGCAGCACGGTGCGGTCCGCGGCGCCGGCTGGGCGGGCCAGGGCGGCCAGGTGCCGGTAGAAGATGTTGTTGAAGCCCTTGACCACGTGCGACTCGGGCAGGTGGGCCTGCACCAGTTCGCTGGTGGTGGTCGTCTCGGCGTCCAGCTCGGCGAAGTGGCCGTCGCGGTCGGGGTAGTAGTTCAGCGTGTCGATGACGACCTTGCCGCGCAGCGGCTCCACCGGGATCGCCCGGTAGGCCCCGAGCGGGATGGTGGCCACGACCAGGTCACCGGCCTCGGCCGCCTCGGCGGCGGTGGCCGCCCGGGCCCGGGGGCCGAGCTCGGTGATCAGGTCGGTCAGCGTCTCCGGCCCCCGGCTGTTGCTGAGCACCACGTCGTAGCCGGCCGCGATGGCCAGCCGGGCGACGGTACTGCCGATCATTCCGCTGCCGATGATTCCCAGGGTTGTCATGCTTCGCGACAACCCGTCACCGGTGCCGAGACATTCCCTCCCGGCCGGGTGTTGCGTGTTTTGCGGGGAAGTGAGAGCGTCCTCGCAGAGACACGGGGTGCCCGAGACCCGAGGGCTGAGAACACACCCGTCGAACCTGATCTAGTTCGCGCTAGCGTAGGGATGTCTGCGGATGACGATGGATTTTGCCGGTCCGGACCTGAGCCTTTACCTGGTCACCGACACCGCTCTGGCGGCCCGGTCCGGGCGGCCGTTGCCGGAACTGGTGGCCGCGGCGGTGGCCGGTGGCGTGACCACCGTCCAGGTCCGTGAGAAGGACCGGCCGGCCGGGGATTTCCTGCGCCTGGTGGTGGAGATCGGCAAGCTGCTCCCGGATCGGGTCACGCTGCTGGTCAACGACCGGGTCGACGTCTTCCTGGCCGCCCGCGGGCTCGGGGTGCCGGTGGCCGGCGTCCATCTCGGCCAACGTGATCTGCCCGCCGCGAACGCCCGCGCCCTGATCGGGCCGGACGCGGTGCTCGGGCTGAGCGCCGCCGATCCCGGTGAACTCGACGCGGCGGCCGCCAGTTCGGCGCGGATCGACTACGTGGGGATCGGCGTGGTGCGGGCCACGGTGACCAAGCCCGACGCCCCGCCCCCGCTCGGCATCGCCGGAATGCGGCAGCGGGCGGAACTTTCCTCGTTGCCGGCGGTCGCGATCGGGGGCATCGGACTCGAGGACACGGCGGCCCTGAGCGGGAGTGCTCTGGCCGGAGTCGCGGTGGTCAGCGGCATCTGCGCGGCCGCCGATCCGGCCGCGGCCGCCGCGGCCTACCGCACGGCCTGGGCCGGTGCGGCGTGACTTCTCCGCGCGTGCTCTCCATCGCCGGCACCGACCCCACCGGAGGCGCCGGGATCCAGGCCGACCTCAAGAGCATCGGCGCCAACGGCGGTTACGGGATGGCCGTGGTCACCGCGCTGGTCGCGCAGAACACCCAAGGGGTTCAGGCGGTGCACACGCCGCCGGCGCCGTTCCTGCGCCGGCAACTGGACGCGGTCAGCGATGACGTGGAGATCGACGCGGTCAAGATCGGCATGCTCGGTGCTCCCGAGGTGATCGCCGAGGTCGCCGCCTGGCTGGCCCGGGTCCGACCGCCGGTGGTGGTGATCGATCCGGTGATGGTCGCCACCAGCGGGGACCGGTTGCTCAGCCCCGAGGCGGAACAGGCTCTGCAGGAAGTCCTTCCGTTCGCCGGGCTGCTCACGCCGAACGTGCCCGAGCTGGCGGTGCTGGCGGGGCAGTCACCCGCGAGGGATTGGGACGAGGCGATGCGACAGGCCCTGGCGGTGTCCGCGCGCTGGGGGGTACGGATCCTGGCCAAGGGCGGGCATCTGGACGGCGACGTGGTCAGCGACGCCCTGGTCGACGCGAGCGCCGAGGAGTCCGTGCGGCGCCTGGATTCGCCGCGGATCCGGACCTCGGCCACGCACGGCACCGGGTGCTCGCTGTCCTCGGCGATCGCGACCTGGCAACCGATCACCGGGGACTGGTTCGCCAGCATCGACCGGTCCAAACGCTGGCTGACCGAGAGCCTGCGCCACGGGGAAGGCCTGAAGGTCGGGCGCGGGCACGGCCCGGTGAGCCACTTCGCCGGGCTCTGGGAGCGGGGCGGGCTGGAGACCAGCGCCACGGCCGAGTGGTGGGAGCGCATCGCCGAGCTGCGCGCGGCCACCGAGGCCGACCCGTTCCTGACTGCGCTGGCCGACGGAACGCTGGACAAGCAGGCGTTCTCGGACTATCTGGCTCAGGACGCGCACTACCTCCAGGGGTATGCCGATGTGCTGGGCCGACTGGCCGAACTGGCCCCGGACCCGGTCGAGAGGGCCTTCTGGGCGGCGGCGGCCGAGACCTGCCGGACCGCCGAGACGGCTCTGCACCGGGAGTGGGCCGGCCAGGAGCCTCCGGCGCTGGCTCCGGTCACCCGGGAGTACCTGGACCACCTCAGCGCATCCGTCGAGAACGGTTACGGCCAGGGGGTTGCCGCGGTTCTGCCCTGCTACTGGATGTACGCCGACCTCGGTGACCGGCTCGCGGCCCAGGCTTCCGGGAACCCTTATGAGGACTGGATCGTCATGTACGCCGATCCGGTGTTCGCCAAAGCCACCCGGACGGTGCGGGAAATCGCCGACCGGGTCGCTGCCGAGGCGCAGCCCCCGGCCCGCGAGGCGATGTGGCTGGCGTTCGCGAGGGCGGCCCGGCTGGAGCGGGAGTTCTTCGCCGCGCCCCTGGCCGCAGAGGGTCAGACCAGCGCCAGATCGGCCTTGCTGATGTAGATCCCGCGCTGCGCCAGCCAGTCCGGGGCGTTGTGGCGGACCTGGTTCTCGGACATGACCTTGGTCGGCAGCACCCACTCCTTGTCCAGGGCGCCCAGCTTGCGGGTCCAGGCCGGGGCCTCCCGGCCGGCGTCCTCGAACTCCTTCGCGATCAGCGCGCCGAGCAGCACGTGCCAGCGCAGGAAGGTGCCGCTGGGCCCGTTCGGGCCGCCCGCGGTGTCCTTAGCCGTCCGCCAGGACTTGCCCGGACCCTCGGCCCGCTGGGGTGACTTGGTCCCCGGATCCCGGTTCCAGGCGCTCACGCTCACCCCCGGCGTCTCCGCCCGGGTCAGCGTGTGCCGCAGGTGGTCGCGGCACTGGACGGTCAGTTTCAGTGCCCAGGCCTCGTCCGAGGGGTCCTCGTCGAGAGCGGCGACCATGGCGGTCCAGGTGGGCTCGGGGGTGGCGAAGACAGTCACAAGACCTGATTCTGCCGCCGTTGCCTCGGACAACAGCTAGATGCATTCCGGGTAACGATGGTCACCCTCAAGTCCGGACTGCTCCGTTCGGGGGCCTTCTTCGTCTGTGTAGCGTCACTTTACGTGCGGCGCGGGTCTCTTTCGGCTGCGGCCGACCGGGTGAATCCCGGTCAGTGCCCGAAGACCTTCCGGAACCGGGCCTGCCCCTTCGGCATTTCGCTCAGCTGGTGTTTGCCCTTGTCGTCCGGGTTCACGTCGAAGTAGGCCTGATAGGCCACGTTGTTGCGCGGATCGTCGATGAAGTCGTGCATCTGCTGGATGAAGTACGGATCGTCCACCCCGCCGTGCCCGTCGGTCTCCGAGCGGTCCCACAGCCCCCACTCCGGAAGCGACAGAGGTTTCTTCTTGAGCCGGGCGAAGTCGGCCCAGAAAGCCAGCCCGTAGCCCGCCCCGAGGATGTTGGACCAGGCCGCCTCCTGATGGGCGCGCTGGCAGTCACCGGTGCAGCCGGCCGGGTAGGGATAGGCGTCGGCATCCCAGGAGATGTCGTAGACGTCGACACCGACGTAGTCGACGTACTTGTTACCCGGGTAGAAGATCGTCGAGTCGTAGGTCTCGCCGCCGTTGTTGACGTTCCAGTCGAACTGCAGCTTCTCCGCACCGGCCACCGAGCGCATCGCGGTGACGATGTTCCGCCAGTAGGCCACGAAGTCCTTCTGATCGGCCGCGGTCAGCGACCAGTTCCCCTTGCTGACATTGAACTCCCAGGCCAGCCGGATGATCGCATCGCCCTGCCCGCGTGCCACCAGGTTCTGGGCCAGCGTCTTGAAGTAGTGGTCGTAGTCGCCGTCGGCGCCCGCCGCCAGCGTCGCCGAGTCGTCCCGGGTGGGCAGCATGACCACGCCGTAGACCATCCGGTAGTCGCTGCCGGCCCAGGTGCCCAACGTGTAGCTGGGATTGGAGACCTGGGCCCAGGTGGCCCGGGTCGAGTAGTCCACCGCGTACTGGACGTCGCGTCCCAGCCAGTCGCTGAACTGGTTGATCAAGGAGGGCGAAGTTCCGCGGAACAGGCCGAGTTTGACCTTCTTCTCGGCGCCCGTGGTCTTCACCGGCTTCTGCGCCGCCTTGGCGCCGCTGTCGGACCCCGGGTCCGCGCTGATCTCCGTTGCGGGGTTCACCACCGACGGTGAACCGGACGAGTGACCGCGGCCCACGGCGGCGTAGGTGACCGCACCGACGAACAGGATGACGACCAGGCTCGCGGCGATGATGATCGCCCGGCGGCGGCCTGGAGGCGGGCCTTTCGGCTGGCGGAACGACTGCATGGGAGGCTGCGACGAGGATCCGCGGCCCCGGCCCGGGGGCGGACTGCTGCGTCGAGAGGGCGCTTCGGGGACCGGAATTGAGGACGCGCGTGGGCGCGCGGGTGCGCCGGGCTCGGCAAACGGGTCCTGGGGGTAACGACGGGCGTCGCCTCGCGGAGCGGGGGAGGTCCAGGGGGCCGGAGCTGGTCCAGGCCGGTCAGCCGATTCGGGCCAGTCGCGTTCGGACCAGTCGCGTTCGGGCCAGTCGAGTTGGGACCGGTCGCGTTGGGACCGGTCCGGCTCGCCGGGATGGGGCTGGGACCTGCGGGATCCGGGACGGCCGGTGTCGAAGGGGCCCGCATCGCCCGGACGCCGGGCCCGCCGGCTCAGCGGACGGTCGTCGCGGTCGAGGAACTCCTCGCGGCGCCCGGCCGGGAACTGCGGTACGCCGCGGTCGCGAGGCCTTTCTCGGTAATGGTCGTAACCCTCCGGGGTGTCGTACGGATCCCGGCCCGGCACAGTGTCGTCGGTGTACGCGTCCCTGACGTACTCATCCCTGGCGTAATCGTCGGGGTACTGGTCGTGGCGGTCGCGCCGGGCCCGGTCGGGGTCGTAACCGGGGTCGTAACCGGGCTCGTACCGGGGGTGTTCGCGGTCAGGCATGTCGTCCCAGAGTCGTCACCCAGATCCGGGCGCCGCCGTTCGGCGGTTCGCCAGGGCGATCGCCGAGGGTGTCGGAGCCAGGGAGGGTCACGCGCGATGAGTGTAATGGCCCCCGGTGTCCCCAGGGTGCGGATTGCGGGGGAGTGACCGGGTCCGGCGGCGAAGGGTTCACAGGCGGCTCACAGCTTTCGGGCGACCCTCGGGCGCTGAGGCCGCCAAAAGATAGGTTAGCCTCACCTATGTGAGTGTGCCAATGGCTGAGCCTGCCCTGACCGGGGCCGACCTGATTCTGGGCTACGACGGGCGCACCGTCGTGGACGGCGCCCGCATTGACCTGCGGGCCGGCCGGGTGACGGCACTGATCGGGCCCAACGGTTCCGGGAAGTCCACGTTGCTGCGCTCTCTCGCCCGGCTGCACGCGCCCAGGTCCGGAAGCATCACGCTCGGCAACGATCTCGATGCGCTGAGCCTTCACCCGAGGGAATTCGCCCGCCGGGTAACCTTGCTCACGCAGTCCCGGCCCACCCCGGGCGGGGTCCGGGTGCGGGACGTCGTCGCCTACGGCCGTCATCCCTATCGCGGCCGGTTCGGGTCGGGCGATCCGGACGGGCCCGCCGTGGTCCGCCGGGCTCTCGAACTCACCGGGGTCGCCGGGATGGCCGAGCGGCCGGTGGACGAGCTCTCCGGCGGTGAACTGCAGCGGGTCTGGCTGGCCACCTGCCTGGCCCAGGACACCGGGGTGGTGCTGCTGGACGAGCCGACCACGTTCCTCGACCTGCGCTACCAGATCGAAACGCTCGACATCATCCGCGATCTCGCCGACCAGCACGCGGTCGCCCTGGGCGTGGTGCTGCACGACCTGAACCAGGCCGCGGCGGTCGCCGACCACGTGGTGCTGCTGCACTCCGGGGTGGTGCGGGCCACCGGCACCCCGGCCGAGGTGTTCGAGTCCGACCTGCTCAGCGCGGTCTACGGGCTGCGGATCGAGGTCGACATCGACGATCGCGGCCGGGTCCGGACCCACCCGCAGGGCCGGCACACCCAGCGCCCGGCCTGAGCGCCTCACGCGTTTTTCCCACCAACCCGAAGGACATCCATGTTCACCGCCCTTCGCCGCGCGCGAACCGCCTCACTGGCCACGGCCGGCGCGGCCGCCGTCGTGCTGCTGCTGTCCGCCTGCGGGACCACCGAGTCCTCCGCGAGCTCCTCCGACGCGGGTGCCGCGGCCACCAGTGCGGCTGCCTCCGGCCCGGTCTCGGTGACCGACGAGCGCGGCCCGGTCAAGCTCGGCGCCCCGGCCACCAAGGTCGCGTCGCTGGAGTGGGGCCTGACCGAGAACCTGCTTTCGCTCGGCGTCACCCCGGTCGGCGCGGCCGACGTCAAGGGCTACAACCAGTACGACACCGTGGTCCCGCTGCCCGCCGACACCCCCGACCTCGGCCAGCGCGGAACGCCCAGCCTGGACGCGATCAGCGCGCTGGACCCGGACCTGATCGTGGTCACCACCGACACCACCGACAAGGTGATCGGCCAGCTGGAGAAGATCGCGCCGGTGATCGCGATGAAGGGCTCGGACGGCACCGACCCGATCGGGTACCTGCGCAAGACGGTGAACGTGCTGGCCCAGGCCACCGGCACCGAGGACCAGGCCACCGCGCTGCTGTCCGAGTTCGACGCCAGGGTCACCGCGGGCAAGGCCGCGCTGGCCGCGGCCGGCAAGACCGGCGCCGCGTTCACCATGGCCGACGGCTGGGTGCAGTCCGGCACGGTCACCGTCCGGATGTACACCCCGAACTCGTTCCTCGGCTCGATCGCCGCCCAGCTCGGCCTGCAGAACGAGTGGACCACCGGCGGTGACCCGGACTACGGCCTGGCCACCACCGACGTCGAAGGGCTGACCAAGCTGAAGACCGCGGACAGCACCTTTCTTTACGTCGCCGACATCACCGCCGACTCGTTCGTCGACACCCTGGGCAAGAACGCGATCTGGAAGAAGCTGCCGTTCGTCGCGGCCGGCAACGTCAAGGCGGTCGACCCGGGGATCTGGATGTTCGGGGGCCCGAAGGCCGGCGAGGCCTACATCGACACCGTGGTCAAGAACCTCACCGGCACCGCGCTCAGCTGACCAGAAGCTGACCAGTAGCTGACCATGTCCGACCTCAGCATCAAGGCCGCCCCGGAGACGCCGACCGCGTCTTCGGGGTCGCCCGCGTCCGCCGCCCGGACCCTCGGTGCGGTCGGTGTTTTCGCCGTCCTTCTGGTTCTCCTGCTGATCCTCAGTCTGGTGCACCTGACCCAGGGCACGGCCCAGCTCAGCGTCGGTGAACTCCTACGCGCCGCGGTACCAGGTGGCCACGACGAGTCCGACGCCACCGCTGTCCTGATCGCCAGCCGCTTCCCCCGCCTCGGCGCGGCGCTGCTGATCGGCGCCGCCCTCGGGATCGCCGGGGTCGCGCTGCAGTCGGTCGCCCGCAACCCGCTGGCCGCGCCGGACACGCTGGCGGTCAACGCCGGCGCCTACCTGAGCGTGGTCGCGGTCGCCGCGTTCGGCCTCAGCCTGCCCTTCTACACCGGTGGCCTGGTCGCTTTCGTCGGCGGCCTGGCCGCGGCCGGGCTGGTGATGCTGGTCGCGCACGGCGGCGACGGTGGCCCGACCCGCCTGGTGCTGGCCGGGTCGGCGATCGCGCTGGCCCTGAGCTCGCTCAGCTATGTGCTGCTGATGCTGTTCCAGACCCAGACCACCGGCCTGTTCGCCTGGCAGAGCGGAACCACCGTGCAGTCCGGCGGACAACAAGTGCGGCTGGCGATCCCGCTGATCGCCTTCGGGGTGGCCGGTCTGCTGCTGCTCGCCCACCGGCTGGACGTGCTGGCCCTCGGTGACGACTCGGCCCGGGTGCTGGGCATCGACGTGCGGCGCAGCCGGTTCCTCGCCGTGCTCCTGTCGGTCCTGCTGGCCGCCACCGCGGTGACCGTGACCGGGCCGATCGGGTTCGTCGGTCTGACCGCCGGCGTCGCCGCCCGGTCCATCGCCCGAAAGCTCCCGGGCCTCGGGCGTCATCTGCTCCTGTTGCCCCTGTCCGGCGTGCTCGGCGCGCTTGTGGTCGTCTCCGCGGACGTCCTTCTGCGCCTGTTCCTGGCCGACGACGTCTCGATCGCCATCCCGACCGGGGTGGTGACCACGCTGACCGGCGCCGGGGTGCTGGTCTGGCTGGCCCGCCGGCTGCGGGGCGCCATGGTCGGTTCCGGCACCCAAGGAGCGCACGGCACGGTCCGTTCCGGACGCTGGGTGGCCGGTGTCTGGGTGGTCCTGGTTCTCGCCCTGATCGGCACCGTGGTCAGCGGTCTGCTGCTGGGCGAGCGGGTGGTGCTGCTCGGCGACGTGCTGAACTGGCTGGGCGGGCAGGCCGGGCCGAAGGTGAACTTCGTGCTGGACCAGCGCTGGCCGCGGGTGCTGACCGGGTTGACCGGTGGGGCCGCCCTGGCCCTGGCCGGGGCGATCGTTCAGGCGGTCTGCCGTAACCCGCTGGCCGAGCCGGGTCTGCTCGGGGTCACGCCGGGCGCCTCGGCGGGGGCGGTCGCGGCGGTCGTCCTGGTGCCCGGCATCGGGGTCTGGCCGATGATGGGCCTGGCCACGGTGGCCGCCCTGCTCACCTTCGGGCTGGTGCTCGGGCTGGCCACCGGCACCCGGGCGACCGGGCGCGGGCTGTCCTCCGAGCGCCTGGTGCTGATCGGCATCGGGGTGAGTTCGGCCGCCACCGCGCTGACCACGCTGATCGTGGTCATCTACTCCCCGTGGGACACCAACCTGGCCCTGACCTGGCTGTCCGGCTCGACCTACGGGCGCCCCAGCAGCCAGGCCATCCCGGTGATCCTCGCCCTGTTGGTCGCCCTGCCGCTGACCCTGTACAGCTCGCGCACCCTCGACCTGATCGCCCTCGACGAGGACGTGCCCCGCATTCTCGGCGTTCGCCTGGACGCCGCCCGGATCGGATTCTGCGCTGTCGCCGCGATTCTCACTGCAGCTGCGGCCTGCGCAGTGGGGGCGCTGGGCTTCGTCGGCCTGGTCGCTCCTCATGCTGCGCGGGCCCTGGCCGGGGGTCGGCATGCGCGTTCGGTCCCGGTCGCGGTGGCTCTGGGCGCGGTGGTGGTGTGCCTGGCCGACACGGTCGGCCGGACGGTGATCGCGCCGTCCGAGGTCGCGGCCGGGCTGGTGACCGCGATCATCGGGGCGCCGTACTTCGTCTGGCTGCTGCACCGCTCCCGCTCGACGCGTTGAGAGGGAGCCCTAGTCCAGGGAATTCACCGGGACCGGCCCTTCGGCGCGTTCGGCGAGGACCCGGGAGACCGCGGTCGGCGCCCGCCGGAAGGCCCGGACGTGCGCCGGTCCGTCCACCCGGACCTGGCTCTGGGCGTCGACCGGGCCGATGGTGAACGACCGGCCCGGAAGCGTCCGCGGCCCGATCGTCCCGGATTTAATGGTTAATTCGATGAGCAGAGGACGCTGGTGGTCCAGCGGCGAGACGCGCAGGAACCACGCGCCTGAGTCGGCTTGGGTGGGCGGGTAGATACCGGCCGCCATGAAGTCGTAGAGCCCGCCGTCCGGGCGCTGGAAGGCCTCGGTCCAGCGCTCGGCCGGGGCTCCGAGCACCTCGGCCCAGAAGTCCTGTCCCGCCCGGTCAGCCAGAAGACGCAACCAGAAACGGGACTCGGTCAGGGCCAGATGATAGGCGCTCTCGAACAATGCGTCCGGGGTAACCCCGGTCTCGTGTCGCTGGGCACTCCCGGCCGGGGCCTGCCATCGGGAATCCAGGTTGATCCCGACCGGCTGGCCCTGACGAACGCCACGGGGGAGCCGTGAGTGATAGTGCCTCTCCGACAACCGTAACCGGTGCCGGAGAGCGTCCGTCATTGGAGTCAGCACCATGGCCGGAAGGCGCAACAATGCTGCGGCGGTGATCCGGGTTGCGCCATGCGGCGGGTTGCCCCCGTCCACCTGTGCGAAACCGCCCGTCACCAGATCGCCCGGAACCTCCACGGGGGCGGTTTCGGTGGTCCGGGTGCGGTCCCACGTGCTGAGCCAGGTGTGCTGCCGGCGCTCGGGAGCGTTGATCCAGCTGCTGTGACTGTAAAAGTCCTGCACCGCATGCAAACTCACCCCGACCAGGTGACGGGCGCCGGCCACGTCCTCGTTGGCCCGGGCCAGGTCCAGCCCGATCAGTGTTCCCCCGAGGATGCGGTGCCAGACCTCCTCGATCGTCGCGGTGTCCGGCAGGTCGTCGAAATGCAACGCGTCCAGCGTCGCTTTGGAACGCCGGGCGGTGCGCCACCGGTCCGGGCCGCCCTGCATCCGCCAGACCGGGTGATAGCTGTAGAGATCGACACCGACCGTGGCCCAGGCGGATTCGGTGGCGGCCGGAGCCGTCCAGCCCTCGGCGCGACAGGCCGCCTCGGTGAGGGCGTGGTGGTGCCAGGGCGCTCGGTCGACCGGAGCGAGGGGGTCCTCGCTGCCGAAGTGCAGGGCGGGGATCAGGAAGGGCAGCACGAGAGCCTCGGTCAGTGGGCCAGTCGGTCGGCGAGGACCACGTAGGCCCGCTCGATCGTACCTTTGAGGACGTCCGGGTCGTCGAGGGCGCGAGCCAGCACGAGGGCGCCCTGGATCGTAGCCACCAGATCGGTGGCGAGCTGACCGGCGTCCTCAATCCCCTCCGGAAACGCCGCCTGAAGGGCAGCGATCCAGTCGGTGAAATACCCGCGGATCCGTACCGCGAACCGCTCCCGCTCCTGCCCGAGGGCAAAGGCGCCGAACAGGCAGACCAGCTGGCGCGAGGTGAAATACCACTCCACGGTTTCGATCATGGCGGTGATCCGCTCCGGGCCAGGCCGGTCGGGGGAGCGCAGGGGCCGGTAGACCTCGTCCTGGAACCAGATGGCGACCTGCTCGAGCACGGCCTCGGCCATCTCCTCCTTGCCGCCGGGGAAGAAGTTGTAGAGGCTCCCCTTGCCTAGGCCGGTGTGCTGGGAGATCGCCGCCAGGCTGGCGCCCCCGTACCCGTAGGTGCGGAAGACGCCGGCCAGCGCGAGCACCGCATCGGCCCGCTCGGTCATCACCCGGGGCATTTAGAGACCCAGGTCGCTGAGTCCCGGGTGGTCGGCCGGGCGGGCGGCCGAGGTGTCCCAGAAGAACTTCCGGTCGCCCTCCTCGATGGCCAGATCGTTGATGCTGGCGTGCCGCTCGGCCATCAGCCCCTCGGCGTCGAAGCGCCAGTTCTCGTTGCCGTAGGCGCGGAACCACTGACCGGCGTCCGAGCGCCACTCGTACGCGAAGCGCACCGCGATCCGATCGTCGGTGAACGCCCAGAGTTCCTTGATCAGCCGGTACTCGTGCTCAGCGGCCCACTTGCGGCTGAGGAACTCGACGATCGCGGGGCGCCCGGTGAGGAACGTCGAGCGGTTGCGCCAGCGGCTGTCCGGCGTGTAGGCCAGCGAAACACGTTCCGGATCGCGGCTGTTCCAGGCGTCCTCGGCGAGGCGCACCTTGGTGACGGCGCTGTCGTGGTCGAACGGGGGGAGCGGGGGACGCGGCATGACTTCTCCTCGGGCTTCGCCAGTAGTTGTACCGAAGAGTACAACTACTGGGAGGATGCGTCACGCAGGAGTTCCAGGGCGAGCGCGCCCGGGCGGGTGCGCGCCACCGACTCGCGGAGCACGGCGTGGATGCTGCGGACCGGCGTGGGGCGGGTGACCGGGACGACCGAGACTCCGGCCGGAGGGTGGACGGCGCCGAGGGCTGGGAGCACGGTGATCCCGACGCCGGCGGCCACGAAGGCGATCGCGGCCCGGTAGTCATGCGTCTCGACGTGGAACTGCGGACTGAAACCGGCCGCGGCACAGGCGTTGATCAGGTTCTGTCGGCACCAGCCCCGGGCGAAGTCGTTGTCGATCCAGCGCTCGCCGGCCAGCTCGGCCAGATCGATGGCGGCCCGGCCGGCGCCGGGGTGGTGGCCGGTCAGCACCGCCACGTAAGGATCGTCGATCAGGTGGTGGGCGACGAAACCGGCTCCCGGATCGAAGGCCTCGGTTGCGACCACGATGTGCAGGTCCGAGCGCCGGTCCGGATTGTCCGGGGCGGTGTC
Organism: Kineosporia aurantiaca JCM 3230; assembly: GCA_000719025.1. Classification (GTDB taxonomy): domain Bacteria; phylum Actinomycetota; class Actinomycetes; order Actinomycetales; family Kineosporiaceae; genus Kineosporia; species Kineosporia aurantiaca. Next base: position 93,615 of record JODP01000002.1, on the reverse strand, counting down.
GCTCAGCCGCAGGTCCAGGCGCAGGCCGGGGAACTCCTGGCCGAGCCGGTGGACCACGGTGGGCAGCCAGGTCGCGCCGACCGAGGCGAGGTAGCCGATCGACAGCGAACCGGTGCGGCCTGAGCGCAGATCGGCGATCAGGGCCTCGGCGGTGCCCATCCGGGCCAGCACCTGGTCGGCCTCGGTCGCCAGGGCCAGCCCGGCCGCGGTGGGGCGCAGGCCCCGACCGGCCCGCTCGAGCAGGGTCAGGCCGGTCTCCCGCTGCAGGGCGGTGACGTGCTGGCTGACCGCCGAGGGGGTGTAGCCCAGGTTCGCGGCGGCGGCCTGGACGGAACCGCTGGCGACCACGGAGCGGAAGATGCGGAGACGATGCAGGTCCAGCACGTCCCCATCGTACAGTCCGGCTTAATCGTGAGTCAGAAATGCGGTCTGGTGCTTAATCGGGAAAGCCCCTCACGATGATCGGCATGACCGTTGTCGCGACCCGGACCCCGCTTCTGCCGATCGCCGCGGCCGGGGTGACGGTTGCGCTCTGGGCCTCGGCCTTCGTCGGGGTGCGCTCGGCCGGGACGGACTACTCACCCGGGGGCCTCGCCCTCGGGCGCCTGCTCGCCGGCTCGGTCGCCCTGACCGTTCTCGTCGTGATCAGAGGGCTCCGGAAGGGCTCCCGGGTGGTTTTCCCGGATCGCCGGGTCCTTCTCGGGAGCGTGACCTGGGGCGCGGCCTGGTTCGCCGCCTACAACCTGGCCCTGAACGCTGCGGAGCGGCGTCTCGACGCCGGAACCACCTCCCTGCTGGTCAATCTCGCGCCGGTGGTGATCGCCGGGCTGGCCGTTCCGCTGTTGGGTGAGCGCTTTGCCCCCCGTCTCCGGGCCGGCCTGGCCATCTCCTTCGCCGGGGTCGCGGTCATCGCCCTGGCCACCTCCGACGGGCACGGCGATCTGCGGGGCGTGCTTCTGGCCCTGGCCGCCGCCGGTCTCTACGCGGGCAGCGCCCTGGGCCAGAAGCGGCTCCTGGCCCGGATCGACGCGCTGACCCTGACCTGGATCGGCTGCCTGACCGGAAGCGTCCTCTGCTCCCCGTTCGCCCCCGCCCTGGTCCGCGAAACCCACTCGGCCGCGTCCCTTCCCGCGCTCGTCTACCTGGGTGTCTTCCCGACCGCGATCGCATTCCTGACCTGGGGCTATGCGCTGAGCCGAACCGCCGTGGGGAGACTTTCCGCCGCAACCTACCTGGTGCCGCCCTTGGTCGTGCTGCTGTCCTGGGGGCTGCTCGGCGAGGTGCCCGGGCCGATCGCGCTCGGTGGCGGCGCCCTGTGCCTGGTCGGCGTGCTGGTGGCGACTTCCCGCAGGACCGGGCCCGGGGAGGACCGGTCTCCGGACGGACGAGGCCTCAGCGTTGTGACCGGTACACCGCCGCCAGCACCCGCACCACTCGCCGCACCCCGCGGACCAGGGTCTGCGTCGTCACGGTTCCCAGCGTCCCGGCGATCACCCCGGTGACGAACGCGGTCGTCGTCACCCGTTCGACGGTGAAGCCCAGCGCGGCGTCCGGCCAGGAGACCAGGGTGATGTTGGTGATCGAGGCGCGCGGGGAGTCGGTCGGGGCGTCGGAGGCCGGTTTGCCGGTGACCAGGCGGGCGGTCAGCAGGTGGTCCCCGGCGGCGCCGTCGGCCAGCACGATGTACCGGCCGGAGCGGGGGATCGGGAAGCGGGACTGGGCGACGAAGACCGGTACGGCGTCAAGGTCGAGGTGCAGCTCCTCGGTGCCGTCGCCGCCGGTCATCTGAATGTCGAACTCGATCAGGCCGTCACCGGGCAGGATCCGCAGCACCTGCGCGGCGGCCGGGGAGCGCAGGCTGAGGTGGAGCTCGGCGGAGGTGATCCGGCTGGGGCGGGTGATCATCGGGACCTTGCGCCGCCCTCCGAAGAGGCGCAGCCACTCGGTCCGGCGGCGCATTACCAGCGAACGCTTGCGGCGCCGCGAATGGTAGGACGGGAAGAGGCCTTTGACGTCCATGCCGTGCAGCGGGGACCAGCCGTAGCCGACGCCCTGGTGGGCCTCGCGCACCGACAAGGCGTACCAGTCGATGGCGTACAGGTGGGCGCCGGAGATGGCGTCGACGAAGGTCGGGCGGAAGGCCAGGCCGCCGTAGAGCGAGACGTCGACGACCTCGGAAAGGCCGGGTTTGCGGTTGTAGGGGCGGCCGAAGACCGAGGCGTAGGAGTCGACGAAGGGGTGTTCCGCGTCCCGTCCGGGTTTGATCCGGGGGAGCACCACGTCGATCAGGTTGGCCGCCCCGCTCAGCCGGCTGATCCCGTTCTCCGGCGCATCCAACAGAGTGACCTGGCGAGGAGTGCGGGCCAGGGCCGCGGCGGCGTGCACCGCCACCGCGCTGCCGTGGCTGTGGCCGATCAGGTGCAGCTGGGCCTGATCGGTGCCGAGCGACTCCTGCAGACCCAGCGCCAGGCGCCGTCCGTTGATCTGGGTCGCCTGGCGCGAGCGGTACGCCATCATCATGTCGAGGTCGGTCGCCGCCTCGTCGATCCACGAGTAATGCAGCACGCAGTGGTCGTCGCCGAGTGCGTCCAGCGCCTCCAGCAACTGCGCGTGGTACGAGTTCAGCGTGCGCCCCAGTGCGTCCACCAGCCGCGGGTCCCAGGTCGGCAGCGACGGCACCCGATCGCCGATGGCGTACATGCGTTCCAGCAGCCGGTAGCCGGGTTGCCAGCCGTGGATGAACACGTGCACGTAGGGCGCGGTGACGCTGCCCGGCTCGACCCGATGGAAGGTGACCCCGTCGAACCGGCTCAGACGGCGAAGAGGACTGTCCCAGGCCGTGACGGAGCCGGTGGCATAGCGCGTTCCCACGCCTGCCATCTTGGCACTCGGTTCAGGAGGTAAGGGCTTTTCGTAGGAGGACGAAGTCCGCGGGGGTGAGCGGCACCAGCCCGTAGCGCAGCGAATAACCCCAGTTCGGGGTGCTGGTCAGTTCCAGTGAGAGGTCGGCGATCGAGACCGGTGTGACGTTGACGAAGCTCACGTTCCGTCGCCAGGGCCGGATCGGGTTCTGCGAGCCGGTCATCGTCATCTCCTCGTCGGCCAGGTAGGGCTCCTCGTCGGTCACCACGCCCAACTGGGTGATCATCCGCAGCGGCTTCGTGTCGCTCATCCGCTGCTTGGGCGAGTAGAAGGCGAACCCGTCCCCGCGGTGCAGGCGCTTCAGGTTGGTCTTCTTGCCGTGGTTCAGCTGGATCCAGCCCATCTCGGCGGCCCGGGCGGCGTGCTCGGCGGAGACGACACCCAGCCAGGCGCGTTCGGGAGCTTCGTTCGTGGTCATGTCTCCATACTGCGGGGTCATACCTGTCAGGCCGTGTCAGGTATTAACGTCTTCGGCATGAGGTCCGACCGCCTGTTGTCGCTCCTGCTGCTTTTGCAGGCGCGCAGTCCGCGATCGGCGTCGCAGCTGGCGGGCGAGCTCGAGGTGTCGGTGCGAACCATCTACCGCGACGCCGAGGCACTTTCGGCCGCCGGTGTCCCGGTCTACGCAGAGCGAGGGCGCAGCGGCGGTATCGCGCTCATGCCCGGGTACCGAACGCAGGTTCCCGGCCTTACCCCGGACGAGGCTCGTGCCCTGTTCGTGCTCACCACCGACACGGCCCACACCGACCTGGGGTTGGGCGATGCGATCGGCTCGGCCCTGCGCAAGGTCCAGGCTTCCCTACCCCAGGGACAGCAGGGTCCGGCCGAACTCCTGCGCGAACGCGTATTGGTCGATCCGACGCGGTGGGGAGCGGTCGACGTCCGTCCGGAGCATCTCGACGTGGTGCAGACCGCAGTGCTTGAAGGACGCCGAGTGCGGGTGGGGTACCGATCCTCCAGTGGGCGGGTGGGGACGTACACGCTCGACCCCCTGGGCCTGGTCAACAAGGCGGGCGTGTGGCACCTGGTCGCCCAGCACCGCCGCACGCTGAAGACGTTCCGGGTCGACCGGCTGCGGGCGGCGACGATTCTGGACGCGACGGCCCGGCGCCCCGGCGGGTTCCAGCTCCAGGCGGCCTGGGATGAGATGCAACAGGAGTTCACCGGGTCACTGCGGGCGGTGCCGGTCCGGATCCGGGTCCGTCGCCGGATCCTGCCGCGGGTTCTGCGGCTGTACGACCAAGGGGACGCGGCGGCGGACCTGACGGGTGCGCCGGAGGACTGGGTGGAGATCACGCTGCGGTTCCCGGCGCTCGCGGCCGCGCAGGCACTGCTGGCGCATGGTCCCGACGTGGAGGTGCTGGAACCGGCTGAACTGCGCGTGCACCTGGGGGAACTCGGGCGTCAGGTGGCGGGACTGTACGGGTGATTTGTATTATTCACGAACTGTGCGGGATATTGACGATGTGATGGCAGACATCGAAGTACTGGAAAACCGCCTGGCGATCCTCGAGTCTCGGGTGAATGCGCTGGAGCACGTTCAGGGCCTGGATGGTGGAAGCGCGTTCGCTGCGTGGGGTGCGGATGTGAAGCGGATGGGGCAGGTCACGCGGCAACTCGACGAGCTGGCCGACAGTCAGCGCACCGTCGTCGGCCTGCTGACCACTCTGATCGATCGGACGAAGCCGCACGAATAGCCCGACCGAGCAGGGTGGGGAGACCTCGCAGGCCCTCCTTCACCGGCGCCTTCGGCCCTACGGTGGGGCCGGTGACCACCGCTCCATCCACCGATGCCCCCGTCATGACCCGCCGCCTGACGCTGCTGTTCGCGATCGCCGGCGCGGCCGCCGTGGCGAACCTGTACCTGGCCCAGCCCCTGCTCGACCTGATCGCCGACGACCTGAACTCCTCGGCGCACATTGCCGGCTGGCTGGTGACCGCCACCCAGATCGGCTACGCCACCGGCATCCTGCTCGTCGTCCCCCTCGGCGACGTGCTCGAACGGCGCTACCTGGTCCCGGCCGTGATGACCCTGGGCGCCGTCGCCCTGATCGCCTGCTCCCTCGCCCCGACCATGAGCGTCCTCCTGGTCACCGTCTTCCTGCTCGGCGCCACCACCGTCTCCGGCCAGGTGCTCGCCCCGCTCGCCGGTGACCTGGCCGAGCCCGCCGTGCGCGGCAAGGTTGTCGGCACCGTGGTCTCCGGAATCCTGATCGGCATCCTGCTCTCGCGGACCCTGAGCGGGATCGTCGCCGACCGGGTCGGCTGGCGCTCGGTCTATGCAGCCGCCGCCGTGATCGCCGTCGTCCTGGCCATCACCCTCTACCGCGTCGTTCCGGAGACCGGCCGTAAGACCCGCTTGCCCTACCCGGCGCTGATCGGCTCGGTGTTCCAGCTGATCAGGGGTCAGCGGATCGTGCGCTGGAGCCTGGTCCTGGGCATGCTCACGTTCTCCACCTTCACGATGTTCTGGACCGCGCTGACCTTCCTGCTCAGCGCCGAGCCCTACGCCTACTCGGTCACCACCATCGGCCTTTTCGGGCTGGTCGGGCTGGTCGGCGCCGTGGCCGCGCGCAACGCCGGCGGCCTGCACGACCGCGGCCTGTCCCTCCCGGCCACCGGCGTCGCAGCCCTGCTGCTGATCACGACTTTCGTGGTCGCCTGGTTCGGCAGCACCTCGGTGGCCGCGATCATTGCCGCCATCGCGCTGCTCGACGTCGCGGTCCAAGGCGTGCTGATCCTCAGCCAGACCCGGCTTTTCGCCGCGGTACCGGACGAGCTGCGCTCGCGGGCCAACACCGCGTTCGTCACCTCGAACTTCATCGGCGGGGCGTTGGGGTCGGCGGCTGCGTCATTGCTTTGGGACGCTGGTGGCTGGCACGCCGTTTGCCTCGCCGGCGGGGGAGTGGGGTTGGTAGTGCTCGGGATCTGGGCGGTGGGACGACGGGGACCGCTGAGGCCGGTTCCCGAAACGTGAGCTTGAGTCGTTCCTAATCGGCAGAGGGAGGGGCGGCCAGGCGCTGCGCGGCCTCCACCACAAAGGCCCGCCGCCGGGCTTGTTCTCCCGGTGAGTCGGCGTCCTGACCGGTCAGCAGGGTCGCCATCTGGGGTACGGCGAACCACCAGGCCGCCAGGCCGATGACCATGAACATCAGGTGCCCCGCGTCGATCTCGCCGTCGATGATGCCGTCGCGCTGGGCCTGCGCCGTGGCGGCCACCTTGACGTCGTAATGGGTTCGGCGGGTCTCCTCGCTCACCGGGGGAGCATTGCGCAGGCCTTCCCACTGCAGCAGGCGGGCCAGTTCCGGGTGCTCGCCGTAGTAGTCGAAGGTGCGCCCGGCGAACTCGCCCAGGTCCTCGAACCGTAGGCCTTCCGGGGCCACCGCCTGCGAGAGCTCTTCCAGGGCCTCGGTGAGTACCTCGTCGAAGAGCGCGTCCTTGTCGCCGAAGTAGGCGTACAGCCGTTCCTTGTTGATGCCGGCCCGGTTGGCGATCCGGGTCACGGTCGTGCCGTCGACGCCGTGCTCGGCGAACTCGACGTACGCAGCGGCTCGGAGGCGGGCCTGCGTCTCCTCCACGTTCCGGGCCATGAGGGGAGGGTACCGCCGCCAACGTTGTGGTTGGCCGGAGCCGGTGTTAGCGTCTTGACCAACGCCAACGTTGGCGTTGGTCAAGACTGGGAGACGAACGAGATGAATCTGACCGGGACGACGAACTACACCGATCGCGACGGGATCGTGGACGCGGTCACCCGGATGGTCGAGGGCATCGACTTCGCGAACGAGGACCTGCTGCGGTCGGCGTTCACCGAGGACGCGGTGTTCGACCTGACCGGAATCGATCACAGCATCCATGTCTTCGAGCCGTACGTGGGCCGGGACGTCGTTGTGAGCACCCTGATGGCGACGGTCGGGCGGGCGATGGACACGTTCCATGCGCTGGCCAACATCCGGGTCCGGGTAGAGGGCGACGCTGCCCAGTTGACCTGCTACCTGATCGGACAGCACCACCGGCTCGGGCAGGGGCCGTCGCTGGAGTTCCAGGATGCGCTGCTGCTGGGGAACCGGTTCGAGACGGAGCTGGTGCGCGCCCACGATCACGAATGGCTGGTCCGCCGGAACCGGGTGAGCTCACGCTGGTCCGTGGGGAACCCGGCCGCGGCCGCGATTCCGGCCGCCGCGATTTCGGCCGCCCGATGAAGGTCATCGGGTTCACCGAATTTGGCGGACCGGATGTGCTCGGTGTACATGAGGTGCCGGACCCGGAGCCCGGCCCGGGAGAGGTGCGGATCCGGGTACGGGCGGCCGCGGTGAATCCGACGGACGTCTCGCGCCGCACCGGTTTGCTCGGGGTTGGAGACTCCCGGCCGCCATATGTCCCGGGAGCAGACGCCGCAGGCGTCATCGATGCGCTGGGCGAAGGCAGCGTTTGGCAGGTCGGGGACGAGGTCATGACCATGGCCATCCCGATGTCCGAGCACGGCGGCGCGTACGTCGAGTACCTGATCGCCCCCGACGATTCCATCGCGCGAATCCCCGCCGGCGCCTCGCTGGAGCAAGCGGCGACGCTGCCGATGAACGGGCTGACCGCAACCCAGACCCTGGAACTCATGGCACTGCGTCCCGGCCAGAGCCTTGCCGTGACCGGGGCCGCCGGAACGCTTGGCAACTATCTCGTTCAGCTCGCCAAGCGCCAGGGCCTCGTCGTGATCGCCGACGCGGCCTCCAAAGACGTTGCGCTTGTGCGGTCCCTGGGCGCTGACCACATCCTTGATCGCGGCGACGACCTCGCGGACCGGATCCGCGAAGTATTCCCAGACGGTGTGGACGCAGTGGCCGACACGGCACTCCTGAATGAGAAGATCGTGCCGGCGCTCCGCGACGGGGGCGTGTTCGTCGCACTCCGCCGCTGGAAAGGGGAACCTGTTCGCGGTATTCGGTATGAAGCCACCTGGGTCTACGACGACTACCACTCGCAGGCGAAGCTGGACGCGTTACGTCAAGCCGTCGAAGAAGGAGCCCTCACACCCCGGGTATTCGAGGTGATGCCCGCTGAAAAAGCTTCTCAAGCACATCGTCTGGTCGAGACAGGCGGTCTACGCGGGCGAATCGTGCTGACCTTCTAACGCCGGACCCTACTTGGCGGGCTTGAAAGTCTCCGTGACCACCTTGAACTCGTCCTCCAAGGAGTCCCAGTCCTCAGCCGGGACCGACCAGACCAAGGCGTACGCCCGATGGTCGTTCACCCGGATATTCCGGTTGAGCACATGCAGGGTGCCGCTCGACACCTGCCAGGTGTACTCCCAGTCGGCCGCGTTGTAGTCGCGGTACGTGACCCGCTTCAGGCTGATCAGCTTGTACCCGCTGTAGATCTGCCCCGCCGAAGGCTCCCGCGCCTCCCAGTCCTTCAACGCGTCCGCCTTCGGCTCCGTCGTGGTGTCGACCTGAAGGTGAGCGGCACTCTTCGGATCGCTGTAATAGACACTGCTGTTCTTCGTCGACCGGGTCCAGGACGTCGGAACCGCCACCGTGAACCCCGTCGAATCCTTTCTTAGCGTGAAACCCTCCGGGAGGGAGGACGATTCGCTACTACTCGAAGGACTCTTGCTGGGGGTAGCGCTCTTGGTCGGCTTCGTCGTCTCCGGCGCACTACTGGTCTGAGTGGCCTTCGGAGTGCTCGGCGAGCTCGCTGCCCCACCACCCTGCGCAGACGCAGTTGGGCTCGGGCTCGGAGAAGCTGCTGCGGGCCCCTTGTCGTCGTCGCCCGGCCGCAGCTGCAGAGCGATCACCGCAACCACGATCAGCACAACGGCAACCACGACCGCAATCACGACCCGACGCCCGGCCGGCGTCTCCAGCGCGGCCCGACCGTAGGTGCGGTTCATCGGGTCGGGCGGCCCCGGCTGCGTAAGCTTCTTAGCAGCCGATGCCTTTGAATGAGGGATGCCCGACGCGGCACTTGCGGTGACGGGAGCCATTGGCTCCACCTTGGTCGCCTCATCCTTATTTTGATGAGGGACGCTCGTTGCGGCCAAGGTCGCGGAAGTGGCTGCGGGTGAATTCTTTTGGCTACTCGGTGCCGATTCCCTGGCGGCGGGGTTCGGCCCGGACACGTCTTCGCCCGCTGCGCTGGCGGGCTCATTCCTGGTTCCGTCTACGCCCGTGGTGGAGTCGCTCTCAGCGGCGACCTGCGCCTGCTCTGCGCCGGGGGCGTCCTTGCTCGTAACTGCGTCTTGGGCGGCTGCGGTGAGACCCGCCTGGCCGGCAGAGGTTCGCTCCGGGGCGCCCTGGTCGGTGGCGTCGTCGTCCTGGCCCGCCGCGGTGCTGGCCTCGTCAACAGACGTTGGCTCTTGGGCGGTCGTGTCGGCAGCGGTGTCGCTGTTGGTCTCGTCTTCGCCGGTGCTTGCAGTTACAGGCGCAGGCTTGGCGCTGTCTGCGCCCGAGGCGTCCTTGCTCGTGACAGCGTCAAGGCCGGCTGCGGTGAGACCGGCCTCGGCGGCAGAGGCTTGTTTTTGGGCGCCCTTGTCGGGGGCATCGTCGTGACCTGCCTCGGTGGTGCTGGCCTCTTCAGCGGACTTGGGCTTTTGGGCGGTAGTGCCAGTGGCGGAGCCGCTGTTGGCCTCGTCCTCGCCGGTGGTGGCAGTTGCCGGCGCAGGCTCGGCGCTGTCTACGCCCGACGCATCCTTGCTCGTGACTGTGTCCTGCGCGGCTGTGGTGAGACCGGCAGAGGCTTGCTCTGGGGTACCCGTGTCGGGGGCATCGTCCCGGTTTGAAGCGGTGCTGGCCTCGTCGGCGGACGTTGGCTCTTGGGCGTTCTTGCCGGTGGCGGGTTCGTTGTTGGTCTTGTCTTTGCCAGCGGTTGCAGGTGCAGGCTCGGCGCTGTCTGGGCCGGGGGCGTCCTTGCTCGTGACAGCGCCGTGCGCGACTGCGGTGAGAGCGGCTTCGGCGGCAGAGGCTCGCTCTGGAGCGCCCTTGTCGGTCGCGTCGTCGTCCTGGCCTGCCGCGGTAGGGCTGGCCTCTTCAGCAGACGTTGGCTCTTGGGCGTGCGTGCTGATAGCGGAGTCGCTGTTGGTCTCGTCCTCGCCGGTGCTGGCGGTTATAGGCGTGCGCTCGGCGCTGTCTGCGCCCGGGGCATCCTTGCTCGTGTCAGCGTCAAGGCCGGCCGCGGTGAGACCAGCCTCGGCGGCAGAGGCTCGCTCTGGGGCGCCCATGTCGCGGGCGTCGTCCTGGCCTGCCGAGGTGAGGCTGGCCTCTTCAGCAGAAGTTGGCTCTTGGGCGTTCGTGCCGGTAGCGGAGTCGTTGTTGGTCTCGTCTTCGCCGGTGCTGGTGGTCGCATGCTCAGCGCTGTCTGCGCCCGGGGCGTCCTTGCTCGTGACAGCGTCAAGGCCGGCCGCGGTGAGACCGGCCTCGGCGACGGGTGCTTGCTTTGGGGCGGCCTTGTCGGCGGCGGGCTTGTCACTGCCTTCGGCCCGGTCCGTTGTGGTGGGCTCACCCTCAACTACCGGCGCCCCGCTGGCTTCCGCGCCCTCTTCGGTCACTGAGGCGGAAGTGTCCAGGTTAGTGGGCGTCTGCTCGGAAGTGGCCTTGCCGGTGGCAGCCTCGCTGGCGGATTCGTCTCGGCCTGTTGCGGCCTCGTCGGCCTCGTCGGCCTCGTCGGCCTCGTCGGCCTCGTCGGCCTCGTCGGCCAAGGCTTGCTTGGGGGCGCTTTCGGCGAGGCTGCCCTGAGCGGTGGAGCCGTCTTGGGTGGCCGTGGTGGGGTCGGCCTCGGTGGTGGGTGTCTGTCCGGGCGCGTCGTTGCTGGCCGCCGGTTCCTCGTCGGGCTTGGCAGGGGTCGCCTTGTTGTCGGCGCTTTCCTGGTCCGCCGTGGTGACGGGGGTGGCGTGGTTGGCTGACTCGTTGCCGGGTTCGTCGGCAGAGCCTTCCTCAACGTCTGAACCGGCCTGGTCGTTCTCCTGCGCGAGCGAGAGGTCGGCCGATTCGGTCTCCGCTGGCGGAGCCGGTTCCGGGTCGTCTTCGTTGGTTACCGCAATACTGTCCGGGCTCGCTGCGGCCTCGGAAGGCTCCTTGGCGGACTCTCCGTCCGAGCCAGTCTCGTCGGCCTCGGTCGGAGCGTGGTCCTCGGAGGCTGACGTTCCCGCCACGATCGCCTCGGCAACAGCGCCCTCAACATGGGGAGCTGATGGCTCGGCGTCAGTCTCGGTTACTGACCCAGGAGCCGCTACTGCCTCAGCGCTCGCGGCTTCGGCCGCGGCCAGCTCTTCAGCGGCCTTGTCGGCCTCAGCCTTCCGAGCCTTGTCGGCCTCAGCTGCGCGAGCCTTCTCGGCCTGAGCCGCGCGAGCCTTTTCGGCGGCTTCGGTGGCCCGGGCCGCTTCCTCGGCCTTGGCCACCTGTTCCGCCCGAGCAGCCTCAGCCGCTCGGGCCGCCTCTGCCTTAGCCACGCGAGCCTTCTCAGCGGCCTCAGCCGCCTTGACGGCCCGAGCAGTCTTGGCAGCCTCAGCCGCTTGATCAGCCTTGGCCTTGGCCGCCCGCGCCTTCTCAGCAGCTGCAGCAGCCGCAGCGGCCTTGACCGCCTGGGCAGCCTTGGCGGCCTGAGCCGCTTCCTCCGCCTTGGCCGCCTCGGCGGCGCGTGCGGCTGCCTGTTCGGCCCGGGCCACCCGGGCGGCCTCGGCCGCCTCCGCCGCGCGGGCCGCCTGTTCGAGCTTGGCCGCCTTGGCTGCCTGAGCAGCGCGGGCCGCCTCCGCCGCCCGGGCCGAGCGGTTGAGTTCCATCCGGACCTGGCGCAGGAGCTGCTGGCAGCGCCAGACGGTGGGGCGCTGGCGCGGGTCCTTGATCAGCATGTCGGAGATGACCGCGGCCAGGGGGCCGGCGTGGACGGCGAGCGGGGTGTCCTCGTTGACGATCGCGGTGAGGGTGAGCAGCTGGGTCTTGCGGCGGAAGGGGGGTGTGCCCTCGATCGCGGTGAACATGGTGGCGCCGAGTGACCAGACGTCGGCCGGGGGGCCGGGGCGCTCGCCGTGGGCGCGCTCGGGGGAGATGTAGCTGGGGGAGCCGACGATCATGCCGGTGGTGGTCAGCGTGCTCTCGTCGTCCACGCTGGCGATGCCGAAGTCGGTGAGCACCGCGCGGCCGTTGTCCACGATGATGTTGGCGGGCTTGACGTCGCGGTGCAGGACGCCGGCCCGATGGGCGGCGGCCAGGGCGCCGAGCAGGTCCAGGCCGATGTCGACGACGGCCTCGACCGGCATCGGGCCGTCCACGTTGATGATCTCGGCCATGGTCCGGCCGTTCAGCAGGCGCATCACGATCCACGGCCGGCCGTCCAGCTCGAACACGTCGTAGATGGTGACGGCCGAGGGGTGGTCGATCCGGCCGGCGGCCCGGGCCTCGCGCAGCATCCAGCGGTTCAGGTCCTCGCGCTGGTCGTCGTTCAGGCCGGGGGCGGGGGTGAGCTCCTTGATCGCGATCTCGCGCTGGAGCACCTCGTCGTACCCGTTCCAGACCGCGCCCATACCGCCGCGGCCGATCAGGTGACCCAGCCGGTACCGGCCGGCCAGGAGCTGGTCGCCGCCGACCTCGCGATGGGACTCGGGCCCACTCACAATGCGGCCCTCATCTCGCGTTCTGTGCCGTCTGCTCCACCGGTGCCCGCCCGTCGGGACGAGCAGACCGCATCGAACGGCCCGCCGCCGAGAACGGGTGAACAGCACAAACCTGGCACGGCACCTGCCGGATTGCCAACTCACCGGGCCGGGGGCCGCTCACCGGCCGGAGCTGCTCGTTCCGCCGAACGGTGGAGCCGTAAAACCGAGAGTACATCCGATGCTGACCCCTAGGGTTGGGACAGGGGTCGCGCCCGTCCGCGGAGGGGCGCGAAAAGGCCTGTTTTCCAACCAAAAGGAGAGGCATGAGCCGGGGGATGGACGGATCGGTCCTGACGCGTCGCCGGGTGGTTCTGGTGGATGATCATCAGCTGATCAGAAATGGCCTGAGGCGGGCGTTCGAGTCGTCCGGGGACTTCGCCGTGGTGGGGGAGTCGGCTCAGGTCGGCGGAGCGCTGGATCTGCTCGAGCGGCTGCGGCCGGACGTCCTGGTGACCGACATCCAGCTCCCGGACGGCAACGGCCTCGAGCTCACCGCCCAGGTCCGGGCCGAGAACGACACGGTCGGGATCGTGGTGCTCACCATGCACGCCGGCGACCAGCAGCTGTTCGCCGCCCTCGAGGCCGGGGCGTCCGGGTTCGTGGGCAAGGACGCACCGGCCGACGACGTCCTGGCCGCCGCCCGGCACGCCGCGGCGAGCCCCAAGACGTTCACCGCCAGCGACCTGGCCGGGGCCATGCAGCGCCGCAACAGTGCGCCGCCCGGGCCGAACCTGTCTCCTCGGGAGCAGGAGGTGCTGGACCTGCTGCTCGACGGGCTGGCCGTGGCCCAGGTCGGGCGGCGGCTCTACATCGGCTCGTCCACGGTCAAGACCCACATCCAGAACATCTACAAGAAGCTCGGCACCGGGAACCGCGCCGAGATGGTGATGGCCGCGGTCCGCCACGGACTGGTTCCCGCGGGCAGCGGCAAGACCCGGCGCACGGGCTGAGTCCGTGCGGGCCTGATCTTCGACCGCTGAGGTTTTTCTTTTACGGTCGCCAGACCCTGAGCGCAGCGCAGACCCGTTCGATCGAGTCCGCCGCGGTCGTCGCGTGGACGCTGATCCGGATCCGGTCCGGCTCGTGGGCCGTCACCGTGAGTCCCTGCTCGGCCAGCCGGTCACGGGCCGCCGAAGCCTGTCCGGGAGCTACCTGGGCCACGACGATGCCGGCCCGCTGAGAAGGATCCCGGGGCGAGAGAACCGGAACTCCGGCGTCGTCCAGGCTCGAGACCAGGGCTTGGGCCGAGGCCTCGATCCGGCTGGAAAGCTCGGTGATACCGGCCGATTCGATCAGCTCCAGGGCCGTCCACAGGGCCGCCGAGGTGAAGGGCGACACATTAGTGACGGAAAACCGTTGCGCCCCCGAAAGAAGCGCATGGGCATTGCCGTCATACGTGGTCGGCTGCTCAACGCCGGTCCAGCCACCCAGGGTGGGCTGAATGCGCTCGAGGGCGCGCGGGGAGAGCGCCATGAAACCGGTGCCCCACCCAGCCCGCAACCACTTCTGTCCGCCGACGACGACAGCGTCCGCAAGCGTCCATTGTTGATCCACGACCCCGAAACCTTGGATGCCGTCGACGATCAGCAGCCGGTCGCCGATCACCTCGCGGATGCCTGAAAGATCGGCGCGGTACCCGCTGCGGAAATCGACTGCGCTCAAAGCAATGACGCTGGTACTGGGCGTGATTGCGTCGGCAATGGTTTCGGGGGTCATCGCCAGCAGGCCCTCAGGACCCTGGATTTCTCGTACCTTCAGCAGCCCCAGGTCCTGGGCCCGCCACCACGGATACAGGTTGGAAGGGAACTCGTCCCGGCTGACCAGGACCTCGCTGCCCCGCAGCCCGAACGCCAGTTGCTGCAGCCCGGCCGAGGTGCTCGTGGTGAGCAGCCCGGCATTGCGGTCGAAACCGGTGAGCCGGGCCACCGCGGCCAGCGCTCGTTCGTCGTGGTCGTGGAGGCCCGGCGTGCCCACTGCGGCGGCCTCGGCCGTACTCGTCAGAGCTTCGACCACCGCCCGTGAAGGCGGTCCGAAACTGGCGAAATTGAGGTACCCAGGCGGTTCCTGGAACTGCTGCAGATATTCGGCGAGAGCCATGCCGGTGATCATCCCCGGCGGATCGGGCCGAGCCGCTCGAGCTGGGTGACGTGCTTGGGGGTGAGCTCCTCCAGTGAGTGCGCCCCGAGCAGCTTCATCGTGCGGACGATCTGGTCGGACAGGATCTGGATGGTCCGGTCCACGCCCTGCCGTCCGCCGGCCATCAGCCCGTAGAGGTAGGCCCGGCCGATCAGGGTGAACTTGGCGCCCAGGGCGACCGAGGCGACGATGTCGGCGCCGTTCATGATGCCGGTGTCGACCACGATCTCGACGTCCTGGCCCACCTCGCGGACCACGTCCGGCAGCAGATGGAAGGGGATCGGGGCGCGGTCGAGCTGGCGGCCGCCGTGGTTGGACAGGATGATCCCGTCCACCCCCAGCCCGGTCAGCTTCTTCGCGTCCTCGACGGTCTGCACGCCCTTGATCGCGATCTTGCCGGGCCACATCTCCCGGATGATCCGCAGGTCCTCGTAGCTGATCGTCGGGTCCATCGCCGCGTCCAGCAGCTCGCCGACCGTGCCGCCGGTGCTGGACAGCGAGGCGAACTCCAGCTTGGGGGTGGTCAGGAAGTCGTACCACCACCACGGCCGGGGGATGGCGTTGGCGATGGTCCGCGCGGTCAGCTGCGGGGGGATGGAGAAGCCGTTGCGCTTGTCCCGCAGCCGGGCCCCCGCCACCGGGGTGTCCACGGTGAAGAAGAGCGTGTCGAACCCGGCCTTGGCCGCCCGCTCGACCAGACCGTAGGAGATCTCCCGCTGCCGCATCACGTACAGCTGGAACCAGTTGCGCCCGGCCGGGTTGGCCGCCTTCACGTCCTCGATCGAGGTGGTGCCCAGGGTGGACAGGCAGAACGGGATGCCCGCGGCGGCGGCGGCGCCCGCCCCGGCGATCTCACCCTCGGTCTGCATCAGGCGGGTGAAGCCGGTCGGGGCGATGCCGAAGGGCAGGGCCGAGGGGCCGCCGAACACCGTGGTGGAGGTGTCGACGTGGGCGACGTCCCGCAGCACCTCGGGGTGGAACTCCACGTCCTCGAAGGCGCGGCGGGCGCGGTCGAGGGAGAGCTCGCTCTCGGCGGCGCCGTCGGTGTAGTCGAAGGCGGCCCTGGGGGTGCGGCGCCGGGCGATGCGCTGGAGGTCGTAGATCGTCAGGGCGCTGTCCAGGCGCCGCTTACGGCCGTTGAACTCGGGCCTCTTGAACTGCATGAGCTCGAAGACCTCGGCGGGCTTCGGGAACTGACGTTGCACCACGGTGTGCGGCTCCAATCGGGGGTTCAGGCGCGAGGTTCGTAGCGGACCGGGGGGAAGGCCCGGACGACCAGCTCGCGCATCTCGGCCAGGCCACCCTCGACCAGACCGGCGGTGCGGGCCTGCACCAGGATATTGCCCACCGCGGTGGCCTCCACCGGCCCGGCCAGCACGGGCAGCCCGCTGCGGTCGGCGGTGGCCTGGCAGAGCAGCCGGTTCTGGGCCCCGCCGCCCATGAAATGGATCACCTCGACCGGGGTCCCGGCGATCCGCACGGCCTTGAGCACGGTGTCCGCGAAGGCCTGGGCCAGGCTCTCGATGATCGCCCGGACGACCTGCGGGGGCGTGCTCGGGGCGGGCAGATCGTGCTCGGCGTACCAGCCCGCGATCCGGCCCGGGATGTCGCCCGGCGCCATGAACCGGGGGTCGTCCACGTCGAACACAGCAGGCGGAGCGGGGGCGGCCTCCGCCTCGGCGAGCAGCTGCTCCAGATTGCTGGAGCGCTGGCTGCTGTTCGCGGCCCGGTCCCAGGACCGCACCGACTCCGACAGCAGCCACAGCCCCATCACGTTGTGCAGGAACCGGATCCGGCCGTCGACCCCGCCCTCGTTGGTGAAGTTGGCCTGCCGGGCGGCGTCCGAGAACACCGGTTCGTCCAGTTCGAGCCCGACCAGACCCCAGGTGCCGCAGGAGATGTAGGCGAAGTCGCGTCCCGTATTAGGGACCGCCACGACCGCCGAGGCGGTGTCGTGCGAGCCGACCGTGACCACCTCGAGAGCCCGGCCCACCACGGAGGCGGCCTGGTCGGTGAGCGGCCCGACCGGCGTCCCCGCATCGACCAACCCGGCCAGCAGCGTCCCGGAAATACCCAGCGTGGCCAGAAGCTCGGAGTCCCAGCTCCCGTCGCGCGGGTTCAGCAGCCCGGTGGTCGAGGCGTTCGTCCGTTCGGCCACGGCCTTTCCGGTCAGCCAGAATCCGAGCAGGTCGGGGATCAGTAGCAACCGGTCGGCCACGTCGAGCAGGCCCGAGTCCTTCTCGCAGGCCAGTTGGAACACGGTGTTGAAGGGCAGATGCTGAAGTCCGTTGCGACCGTAGAGTTCGGCGGCGGTGAAGTGCTTATGGACGCTGGTCACGCCGGCCGCGGTGCGCTCGTCCCGGTAGTGGTAGGGGACCCCGAGCAGAGACTTACCGCGGAGCAGTCCGTAGTCGACGGCCCAGGAGTCGATCCCGACGCTGGCGATCGCCCCGGGGCTCTGGCGCTCGGCGTCGGCCAGGCCGTTCAGCACCTGGCGGTAGATCTCCAGGATGTTCCAGTGCAGACCGTCGGCCAACTGGACGGGGTCGTTGGCGAACCGGGAGACGTGCCGTAACCGCAACTCGCCGTTCCCGACGGTCCCCAGGATGACGCGTCCACTGGTAGCCCCCAGATCGACCGCGGCAACCGTGCCGACCGAGGTGACTGAGCCGACTGAGCCGACTGAGCCGACCGGGCCGACCGGGCCGACCGGGCCGGCCGGCCCCGGGGTGCGGGGCCGGCCGGTGGCGGGGCTGCTCATCTGATGAAGGCCGCAGCAACACCCGAGTCGACGGGGATGTGCAGGCCGGTGGTGCGGCTGAGCTCGTCGCCGGTGAGCACGAACACCGCGTCGGCGACGTGCTCGGGCAGCACCTCGCGCTTGAGGATGGTGCGGTTGGCGTAGAACTGGCCGAGGTCCTCCTCGGCCACCCCGTAGGTGGCGGCCCGGTTGGCGCCCCAGCCGGAGGCGAAGATGCCGGAGCCGCGCACCACCCCGTCCGGGTTCACCCCGTTGACCCGCACGCCGTAGGCGCCCAGCTCGACCGCCAGCAGCCGCACCTGGTGGGCCTGGTCGGCCTTGGTCGCGGAGTAGGCGATGTTGTTCGGGCCGGCGAAGACGCTGTTCTTGGACGAGATGTAGATGATGTCGCCGCCCAGGCCCTGCTCGATCAGCGCCTTGGCCGCGGCCTTGGAGACCAGGAACGAGCCCTTGGCCATCACGTCGTGCTGCAGGTCCCAGTCGGCCTCGGTGGTCTCCAGCAGCGGGCGGGACAGCGAGAGCCCGGCGTTGTTGACCACCAGGTCGATCCCGCCGAAGGCGAGCAGCGCGTCGTCCACCGCCCGCTGAACCTGCTCGGCGGAGGCCACGTTGGCGGCCACGCCGATCGCGACGTCGCTGTTCCCGATCTCCGCGGCCGCGGCGCGGGCCTTCTCCAGGTCCAGGTCGGCCACCACGACGCAGGCGCCCTCGGCGGCCAGCCGGGTGGCGATGGCCTTGCCGATGCCGGAGGCGGCGCCGGTCACGAAGGCGACCCGGCCGGCGTGCGACTTCGGCTTGGGCATCCGCTGAAGCTTGGCCTCCTCCAGCGCCCAGTACTCGATCCGGAACTTCTCCGCGTCCGAGATCGGCGTGTAGGTGGAGAGCGACTCGGCGCCCCGCATCACGTTGATCGCGTTGATGTAGAACTCGCCGGCCACCCGCGCGGTCTGCTTGTTCGCGCCATAGCTGAACATCCCGACGCCGGGCACCAGCACGATCAGCGGGTCGGCGCCCCGGATCGCCGGGCTGTTCTCGTCGGCGTGCGCCTCGTAGTAGGCGGTGTAGTCCGCCCGGTATTCCTGGTGCAGCTCCTTGAGCCGGGCGATCGACTCCTCGACCGTCGCACCCGCGGGCAGGTCCAGGATCAGCGGCTTGACCTTGGTCCGCAGGAAGTGGTCCGGGCAGCTGGTGCCGAGCGCGGCCAGCTCGGGCGCGCGCTCGCTGGCCAGGAAGTCCAGCACCACGTCGGCATCGGTGAAGTGCCCGACCATCCGCTTGTCCTGGCTGGCGATCCCGCGCACGGTGGCGGCCAGGGCGGCGGCCTTGGCCCGGCGCTCGGTCTCCGGAAGGGCCGCGTAGCCCTCGCGGGGCTTGCCGAAGGGCTCGGCGCTGCCGTTCTCCTCGATGTACTTCGCCGCGGTCTCGATGATCCAGAGCGAGTTCTGCTCGGCCTCGTCGCTGGTGTCGCCCCACGCGGTGATCCCGTGGCCACCCAGGATGGTGCCGATCGCCTGCGGGTTCGCCTTCTTGATGGCGGCAATGTCCAGGCCGAGCTGGAAACCGGGACGCCGCCAGGGCACCCAGACCACCTTGTCGCCGAAGATCTGCTTGGTCAGAGCCTCACCGTCGGCCGCGGTGGCGATCGCGATGCCGCTGTCCGGGTGCAGGTGGTCGACGTGCGCCGCGTCCACCAGGCCGTGCATGGCGGTGTCGATGGACGGCGCCGCGCCGCCCTTGCCGTGCAGGCAGTAGTCGAACGCGGCGACCATCTCGTCCTCGCGCTCGATCCCCGGGTAGACGTCGACCAGGGCCTGCATCCGGTCCAGACGCAGCGCGGCCAGGCCCTTCTCGATCAGCGTGCCCAGGTCCCCGCCGGAGCCCTTGACCCAGAGCAGCTCGACCGGCTGCCCGGTCACCGGGTCGGTCTCGGTGCCCTTGGCGGAGGTGTTGCCGCCGGCGTAGTTGGTGTTCTTCGGATCGGCCCCGAGGCGGTTGCTCCGGGCGATGAGCGCGGCGACGGTCTCGTTCGTCATTACGGGTTTCCTCGTCGATTGGTCGTCGAACAGGCGGACGGCGGAACGATTCTGGTCCCGGTGGACCTTTTCCCGTGATCATGGACTTTCGTCCCCGTGATCATGGGCGCTCCGACCGGAAGTCCATGATCACGAGGGAGAAAGTCCATGATCACGGGAAGTTGGAGGTCAGGCGCCCCAGCCGGCCTGGGTGCCGCCGACGCGGTCGGTCTCGATCTGCTGCTGGTAGCCGGAGGCGGCGTAGGCCTTCATCGGGTCGGCCGGCAGGCCCCGGGTCTCGCGCCAGGCGGCCAGGTCGCCGCGGACGTCGGTGTAGAAGCCGTCCATGAAGATCCGGTTGGCCTCGAGCACGTCACCGGACTCCTGGGCCGCGGTCAGCGCCTCGGTGTCGACCAGCAGGGCCCGGGCGGTCATCTCCTGGACGTTCAGCACCGAGCGGATCTGGCCGGGGATCTTCTGCTCGATGTTGTGGCACTGGTCGAGCATGAAAGCGGTTTCGGGGGAGTTGAAGCCGCCGCCGCGGATCACCTCGAACAGGATCCGGTAGAGCTGGAACGGGTCGGCCGCGCCGACGATCAGGTCGTCATCGGCGTAGAACCGCGAGTTGAAGTCGAACGAGCCGAGTTTGCCCAGCCGCAGCAGCTGCATGACGATGAACTCGATGTTGGTACCGGGCGCGTGATGCCCGGTGTCCAGGCAGACCACGGCTCGGGGCCCCAGCGCGCTCACCTGGGCGTAGCTGGTGCCCCAGTCCGGCACGTCGGTGTGGTAGAACGCCGGCTCGAAGAACTTGTATTCGAGGACCAGGCGCTGGTTCTCACCGATCCGTTCGTAGATTGTGGCCAACGACTCGGACAGCCGGTCCTGGCGACCGCGCAGGTCGGCCTGACCCGGGTAGTTGCTGCCCTCGGCCAGCCAGATCTTCAGGTCCCGGCTGCCGGTCTCGTTCATCACGTCGATGCAGGCGAAGTGGTGGTCGATCGCCTTCTGCCGGATCCGTGGGTCGGTGTGGGTCAGCGCGCCGAGCTTGTAGTCGTCGTCCTGGAAGGTGTTCGAGTTGACCGTGCCGAGCTGCACGCCCAGGTCGTCGGCCTGCTTCTTCAGGTCCTCGAACGAGGGCACCTGGTCCCAGGGGATGTGCAGGGCGACGGTGGGGGCCAGACCGGTGTACTTGTGCACCTGCGCGGCGTCGGCGATCTTCTCGAACGGGTCACGGGCGGTCCCCGGGGAGCCGAAGACCTTGAAGCGGGTGCCCGAATTGCCGAAGGCCCAGGAGGGGAGCTCGATCGCCTGCGCCGCGAGCTGCGGGGCGACATCCGAGAATCGGGTCATGACGTCGTTGTCCGTTCGTCGCTGAAACGTTTCATGGGAACGTAGCACGGGCTCGGGTGGGTCTTCCAGAGGTAGTTCCCGGGGATTTCCGCTGTCGGTCAGCGGTCGCCAGCACCGATGGTCCGGACGGGTGAGAGCAGAGGACCTTTGGGGCGGCGACGCTGCTGGCGAAGGGTGAGCGAGGGGGTGGGTGAAACGTCTCATTGACCCTTGGCAACTTGTCGCGCCGTGCCCCGCGGCGTCGCCGATTCCGGCGGGGCACAGCGCGGGGTGGTCAGCCGGCCTGGGCGACGCGTTCCAGGAGGCCGCTGATCGTGCCCTGGATGTCGGTGGTGCCGGAGAACGACAGCAGGCTGCGCATCGGCATGTTGCCGAGCAGCTTGGCGGTCTCCGGGTCGCGCCACAGCGAGCCCGCCTCACCGAGGCCGTCGAAGAACTCCTGCAGCACCTTCTGCCCCTGCGGGTGCGTCGCCCACTCCTCATAGGTCGACTCAGCGCCGAGCTCGACCGGCGGGACGGCGACGTCCAGGGTGATCGACTCGGTGTGCCGGAGGTCGCGGGAGGAGGCGCCGATCTCCACGACGAATTCGCCGGGCTCGACCCGCCAGCCCGGGCTCGATCCCTGGCTGCTCCAGAAGGCGAAGGCCCGTTCGTCCAGCTCCAGCCGGACACGCTGGGAGTCGCCCGCTGCGAGGCGGACCTTGGCGAAGGCGCGCAGTTCGTGCTGGGGCCGGTCGACGCCGGAGACAGGATCGGCCACGTACACCTGCACCACCTCGGCCCCCGCCCGTTGGCCGGTGTTCGTCACCGTCACCTCGACGACCGCTGCGGCCACCGTCGGGTCGGCCACCGTGACGGTCGCATCCGAGTAGCTGAAGGTGGTGTAGCCCAGGCCGTGGCCGAAGGGGTAGGCGACGTCCTGGCCGGTGGTGTCGTACCAGCGGTACCCCACGTAGACCCGCTCGCCGTAGACGACCTTGCCCTCGTTCCCCGGCCAATTGACGAAGGCCGGCGTGTCCTGCAGGCGGTGCGGCACGGTCTCGGCCAGGCGCCCCTCCGGCTCAGTCACCCCGAACAGGATGTCCGCAGCCGCGCTGCCTCCGGCCTGACCCCCGAGCCACATCTCCAGCACGGCGGCAGCCGCGTCGTTCACCTCGCCCAACGTCACCACAGAGCCGTTGCTGAGGACCACGACGATCTTGGTCCCGGTCTGGCGAAGCGCTTGCAGGAGCTGGAGCTGGGACGCCGGCAGGGCGAGGTGGGTGCGGTCGAAACCCTCGGACTCCTCCGCATCCGGCAGGCCCAGGAAGGCGATCACCACCTCGGCCTCGCCGGCCGCCTCGACCGCGGCGGCCAGCAGCACGTCCGCGTCTTCCTGGTCGGTGTCCTCCAGGCGGAAGCCCGCCTCGAAGACCACCTCGCGGCTGGTGGCGGCCTGGATGGCGGTGAGCGCGTCGTCCAGCCGGGTCGGGTTGAGGTGTGAGCTGCCCGCGCCCTGATAGCGCGGGGTCAGGGCAAATTCACCGATCACCGCGATCCGCCCGCCCTCTTCCGGCGAAAGGGGGAGCAGGCCGTCCTGGTTCTTCAGCAGCACCGAGCCGGCCGCCGCAGCCCGGCGCGCCAGCTCATGATGGGCCTGGGGCTCGAACCCGGTCTCCGACCGCGCCGCGCGCAGCCGGTCGTGGGTGGTCAGGATCCGGGAAACCGCCTTATCCAGAACGGTTTCGTCCAGCGTGCCCGCCTGCACCGCCTGGACTATGGCCTTCGGCCCGCGTTCACCGGAGCTCGGCATCTCCAGGTCCAGACCGGCGGCGACCGCCGCGACCGGATCGGCCACCGCACCCCAGTCCGACATCACGTAACCCTCGAAACCCCAGTCGCCGCGCAGGACGTCCGTAAGCAACCAGTGGTTCTGCGAGGCATAGGTGCCGTTGATCCGGTTGTACGAGCACATCAGCGTGGCCGGCTGGGCCTGCTTCACGGTGGTCTCGAACGCCGGGAAGTAGATCTCGCGCAGCGTGCGCTCGTCCACCTCGGCGCTGATCCGCATCCGGTCGGTCTCCTGGTTGTTGGCCGCGTAGTGCTTCAGCGACGCCCCGACCCCCTGGGACTGAACGCCTTTGACCCAGGCCGTGGCGAGCGTCCCGGCGATCAGCGGGTCTTCGGAGAAGTACTCGAAATTGCGCCCGCACAAAGGGGATCGCTTGATGTTGACGCCCGGTCCGAGCAGGACATCGACGTTCAGGCGGCGCGATTCGGCGCCGAGGGCCCGGCCGATCTCCTCCAGCAGTTCCGCATCCCAGGTGGAGCCCAGCGCGGCGGCGGTGGGGAACGCGGTGGCCGGATGGCTGTCGTTGATACCCAGCTGGTCGGCCCCGGCGGTCTGCATCCGGACGCCGTGCGGTCCGTCGGTCAGGGTGGCCGCCTCAAGGCCGACGCGCTCCACCGCGCGCGTCGTCCAGAAGGTGGCGCCGGACACCAGCGACGCCTTCTCCTCCAGGGTGAGCTGGTCGATCAACGGATGCGTCATCGGATCTCCTCGTCGAAGCGGGTCGTCCGACCGTACCTGAAACTCGACCACTTGGTCGATAATCGCTCGACATCTTCGCCGAACGGGCGCTAGGGTCCGGGAATGCCCAGTCCGACCGATCGCCGGCGCGGGCCGTACGCCGGGACCGCCCAGCGGCGGCGGGCGATCCTGGAGTCCGCCTTCGAGGTCTTCGCCAAGGTCGGCTACCGCAGCGGCTCGATGCGCGACATCGCCCAGCGGATCGGGATCGCCCACACCACCCTGCTGCACCACTTCTCCTCCAAGAGCGAGCTGCTGGCCGGGGTGCTGGAACTGCGGGACGAGTACGCCCGCCCCGCCCTGGAGGAGGACGGGGTCGGGCGGCTGCGTCAGCTGGTCGAGATCGTCCGGCACAACCAGGACACCCCGGGCCTGACCGAGCTCTACTGCATCCTGTCGGCCGAGGCGACGGATCCGGAACACCCGGCCCACCCCTACTTTCGCGAGCGCTACGCCCAGCTGGTGGCCCAGCTCGCGGCCACCCTGGAGGAACTGGCGGCGCGGGGCGAGCTGCGCGCTTCGGTCGATCCGGTCGATCCGGTCCAGGAGGCCCGCCGGATCGCCGCCCTGA
Source organism: Kineosporia aurantiaca JCM 3230 (assembly GCA_000719025.1). Lineage (GTDB taxonomy): Bacteria > Actinomycetota > Actinomycetes > Actinomycetales > Kineosporiaceae > Kineosporia > Kineosporia aurantiaca. Next base: position 69,651 of record JODP01000002.1, on the reverse strand, counting down.
TGGACGGCCTGCAGGTGCAGTGGCTGCTGGACCGGGAGTCCGTCGACATGGCCGACCAGGTCCGGGGCTACCTGCAGCGGCTGTGCGTCCCGGTGATCTGAGCCGTCAGCCCTGCAGTTCCTTCAGCCGGTCCCACCGCACCTTGGGTCGCTCGAGCCCGCGCTGGGCCAGGTACTTACGGGTCTGCGCGCGGCGGGCCCGCAGGGTGGCGATCTGCTCGCGCGGGGTCCGGCCCGGCATCGGCTCGATCATCCGCTCCGGCTTCAGCAACCAGGTGCCTTCCGGACCCTGCGTGAGCTGACCCCGGACCAGAACGTTCATCAGGTCGGCCAGGTGCTCGTCGTGCTCGTGCACCATCAGGGCGGCAGGCCCTTCGACCACGCCTTCCGGTGCCTCAACGGCGAAGCCGTCCTCGGTGGCGACCGGCCGGGTCCGGGTCAGCACCAGATCGCCGCTCGCGTTCCGGGCACCGAGCACGGCACTGGGCCGGCGGGCGAGTTCGTCGGCCCCCAGGAGGTGCGCCGAGGTGGTCTGGGCAGGCGTTGTCAGGTCGACGGTGGGCAGCGTGAGGATCTCGGTCGGGGTCACGGTGATCAGCAGGCGCAGGTAGTACCAGTCCATCAGCCAGCGCAGCGGAGCTCGGGCGAAGGCGCGGCTGCTGGGCTGACGCTCGTACAGCATCTTCCAGTAGGCCTCGGTGCCTTCCGGGGTCGCCACGATCTCGTCCGGGCAGACCGCCGTGCCCCTGATCAGGATCTGCGGCGGGTTGTCGAGGCTGCTGCCGGTCGGGTCGGAGAACAGCAGGGCTACTCGACCGTCCCGCCGGATGTTGAAGGCTTTCTGCGGGAAAGCAATTGATGTCGTCAGCAAGAGCGTGCCGTCCGGCTGGCGGATCGTGGCGGCGGGCCAGGGGATGGGGGTTCCGTCCTTGCCGAGGGTCGCGAACTCGCAGAGTCGGTACGCGTCGATGACGGAGGCAAGATCGGGGTCAAGGGTGAGCACGGTTTCTTCTAGCACCGCTGTGCTGATCTTGGGGGCGTTGGGAAAGTAAAGGTCTGGAGACGTGATCTTGTAATGGGTTCCGGTCGGACTGGAATCGCTGCGAATCCGAGCCTGAGGCTGATGGTGACCTGGCCGTACGACCGGCGCCGGGGGTTGAGCCGGCCTCCGCAGGCGGTTTTGCCGGCAGCTGACCGGTCCGGCGAACGGCGTTGCTGATGAAGGACGTTCGCCTCGCCCTGGTCCGGGGGTGTACGGGTCGGCGTGAGTCGGCCTGGGTGTCGGTCGAACGACCCTCACGCGAAAGAGTGGACGTACGGGGAGGACTCGGGTGGTAAGCCAGGGATAAGGAGGGGCAGGGATAGATCAACGGATATTTATGCCGAGTTTAGGGTGAGACGGGCGGATCACCGGCATACTCCTCGCGGGACGAGCTTCTGGGGGGAGGCCGGTGATAGGGGTGCGGTTTGCACCGCTGCTGAAGCGGCGAGGCGCGGGCATGGTCGCGTGTGGGGTGGTCTTTGCCTTCATTCTGGGGGCCGGGCTGCTCGGCGCGCAGGCCACCGGCGCGGTCGTGCGGTTGCAGGATGGTGGCGCCTGGCTGGCGAACGTCACGCAGGGCACGGTGACCTGGGTCAACGGGTATGCCGGGCAGGCGGGCAAGACGGTGCCGATCGGCGCGCTGAGCGCGCCCTTCCACGTCGTCCAGCGGCCGGACGGCGCCTACGCCGTGGACGGGGACGGCAACGCCACCCTGATCGACGGGGCGCAGCTCGAGGCCTCCGAACGTCCGCACCAGCTGCCCAGTGGCGTGCAGATCCTCGCTACCGGCACCGCCACCTGGATGCTCGACACCACCAAGCACCAGGTCCAGCGGCTCGACCCGAAAAGCCTGGACCCGCTGGGCGCGGCCGTCCCGGTCGCCGGCGTCACCCGGGCCGTCGTCGACGACCAGGGATTCCTCTGGGCCGCGGTCCCCTCGCAGGGCGTCGTCCTGCGGATCGGGGAGGGCGCGGTCGGCCGGACCGAGGTGGGCCGCGCGGGCGAGAACCTGACCGTGGCCGCTGACGAGGCGGGCGAGCACGTCATCGCGGTGAACACCACCGCCGGTTCGACGTTCTCGCTGCACGGCGAGGGCGAGGCACGATCCTTCAGTCCGCTACCGGCCGGCTCCGGCCCGGCCGGGCTGCAGGTCGCGGTCGACCACGACGGCAGTGTGCTGGTCGGGCTGGACGGCCGGGCCGTGGTGGTCCCGGCCCACGGCGAGGGCCGGGCGGGCACGCTGCCCGAGGGCACCAAGGTCGACCAGGTCGAGATCGTTTCCGGCACCGGGTACGTGGTGGACCACGACTCCGATCAGCTGGTCCGGGTCGACCTCGGGTCCGGAGCCGGCACGGCCGTCCCGAACGTCGGCGGCGACGACCTGGACGACGTCGAGGCGCACGGCAATCTGCTCTACCTCAACGACTCCGGCGGCAACCAGGTCAAGGTGGTGAAGCCGGACGGGGTGATCGTGCCGATCGAGAAGTACCGGCCCGGCCAGAAGCCGGCCAAGCCGTCGGTGAAGACGCCGCCGACCAGTTCGGCGTCGACCTCCTCGCCGAACCGGGACCCGCAGAAGGGCTCCGGCGGTAAGAAGTCGAAGAAGAAGACGTCGGATCAGGGCGATCCGTCGCCGGGCCCGAAGACGACCTCGGGCAAGCCCTCGGCGCCTGCCAATTCTCCCGACCCGGGAGACGACGCCGGCCCCACCACGTCACCGACCACGTCACCGAGTGAGTCGCCGACCCCGGAGACGACCACGCCGTCCCCGACGCCCAATCCGGACGGGCCGCCGGAGGCACCGGCGATCAAGGCGCTCACCGCGGAAGACGGTCAGGCGCTGGTGGAATGGAGCGCGGCCGCCGATCGGGGGTCGGCGGTCACCGGGTACTCGATCGTCATCGACAACCAGCTGGTCCAGGAAGTCGACGCCGATCAGCTCAGTTTCCGGCTGACGAAGCTGACCAACGGCCAGAAGTACGGGGTTCAGGTCCGGGCGCTGAGCGCCGCGGGCGAGGGCGACCTCTCGAAGATCTGGTACGTGACGCCGAGCGCCGACCTGCCGGGCACGCCCGGCGGGGTTGCGGCCACGGCTCTGGACGCCGAGATCCGGGTGACCTGGAACGCGGCCGACGCCGGCCCGCGGTCCGCGGTGAACGGGTACACGATCACGGTGACCGGCCCGGACGGCACCCGCAAGACGCAGGAGGTCACCGGGCTGCAGGGCTCGGTCACCGGGCTGACCAACGGAACCGGTTACCTGGTCGAGGTTTCCGCCCGGTCGACCGGGGGCGTGGGGGAGCCGGGCAAGCCGGCGGCCGGTCAGCCGGGCAGCACCGAGCAGCCGGCGGTGCCGTCGGGCAAGCCCGGGCAGGTCGCAGTGCAGGCGCCCAAGAACGGGAACGGGTCGGCGGTGATCACCTGGACCGCGGCGCCGGACGCGGGCAGTGCGATCACCGGGTACGAGGTCCAGGTCGGTGGCGGGGCGGTGCAGCAGGTGGGGACGAAACTCACCTACACAGCGCCGAATCTGACCAACGACGTGGACACCACCATTCAGGTCCGGGCCGTGAACAAGAACGGCCAGGGGCCGTGGAGCTCGGTCAAGGCGCACCCCACGGTGCCGCGAAAGACCATCTATCAGTGCAAGTCCCTCCAGGTGGCCGACATCTGGATGCTGAACCTGACCACGAACTGCAACTCGACGGTGACCCGGTGGAACCCGGCAACCACGATCTTCAAGGCTCCCTCCAGCCAGCAGCCCGGTTCGGTGAAGCTGGTCCGCTGCGAGCGCTCCACCGACCGAGGCATCATCCGGCAGCAGCTGGAGGGCTGCCCGTCCGGCTCGGAGACCGACAACATGAGTTTCTGGGCCTGGAAGACCCAGCACGCCGGGGCCACGCAGATCGTCGAGTGGCACTACGCCTCGGAGGGCAACCAGGGCGGGTATTACTACGCACCGTCGGGTCAGTCGGGGCCCTCCGGGTTCAGCAAGACCGGAAGATCCTTCTGGGTCTGACCTTTCATCCTTCGCACGAGAGCAACAGGAGAGCGCGCAATGTCTGAACTGGCCGAGATCGCCGGCCGGATCCGCTCCAGCGTGGAGCGGGCCCTGCAGGGCAAGCCGGAAGCGGTCCGGCTGGCGGTCGTCGCCCTGCTCAGCGAGGGACACCTGCTGGTCGAGGACGTGCCCGGGGTGGGCAAGACCACGCTGGCCCGGGCCCTGGCGGCGAGCATCGAGGGGCGCTGGCAGCGGGTCCAGTTCACCCCCGACCTGCTGCCGTCGGACGTCACCGGGATCACCGTGTACCACCAGCAGGCGCAGCGTTTCGAGTTCCGTCCCGGCCCGGTGTTCGCGAACATCGTGCTGGCCGACGAGATCAACCGGGCCTCCCCGAAGACCCAGTCGGCCCTGCTCGAGGTGATGGAGGAGCGGCACGTCACGGTCGACGGCCGGGAGTACCCCGTCCCGCGCCCGTTCACCGTGGTGGCCACCCAGAACCCGGTCGAGATGGACGGCACCTTCCGGCTGCCGGAGGCCCAGCTCGACCGGTTCATGATGCGGATCAGCATCGGCTACCCCGACCCGGCGACCGAGTCGGCGATGCTGCGGTACGAGGCCGATGCGCCCACGGTCGAGTCGATCCGGCCGGTGGTCGGGTTGGACGTGGTGCAGCAGATGATCCACCAGATTGCCAAGGTGCACGTGGCCGACGAGATCCGCGACTACATCGTGGCGATCACCGGGGCCACCCGCACCCTGCCCGAGGTCCGGATCGGCGCCAGCCCCCGGGCCGGCCTGGCCCTGCTCCGGGCCTCGCGCACGGCCGCCGCCATCGACGGGCGGGGCTTTGTCACCGCCGACGACGTGAAGGCGATGACCAGCGCGGTGCTGTCCCACCGGCTGATCCTCACTCCGCAGGCCGAGCTGGCCGGGGTCACCGAGCACGACCTGGTCGACCGGGTGATCAGCGGGCTGCCCACGCCGACTTCCCTCGCGGCGGGACCGGGGAACCGGCGCTGGTGATGCGGTTACGAATGGTTCGGGCGGGAGTTGCCGACGCGGTGGGTCGGGTCGGGGTGGGTCGGGTCGGCGTGGGTCGGGTCGGGGTGGGTCGGGTCGGCGTGGCCGAAACGGGCTGCCTGAGTGAGGCGGACGGCCGGGTGGCCGGATGAGCGGGACCGTGCCGATCGGGCTGGTCGGCCCGCCGGGTGACGGCGCGTCCGGTTCCGGGCCGGGCAGGCGGGGCGGTGCCGGGCCCAGCATGTCGGCTGGTGGGCCGGGCATGTCGGGTGGTGGCGGGCCGGGCAGGTCGGGTGGTGCCGGGCCGGGCAGGTCGGGTGGTGCCGGATCGGGCGTGTCGGGTGGTGCTGGGCCGGGCAGGCCGGGCGGTGGAGGGCCTGGTGGTGCCGGGCTGGGCATGTCGGGCGGAGCTGGGCCGGGCATGCGCGGCGGTGCCGAGACGACCCGGCCGGGCGGTGTGGGACCAACCGCGCCGGTCGGTGCGGGACTGACCGCGCCGGGCGGTGCTGGGCCGAGCACGCCGAGCGGCCTTGGACCGAGTACGTCGGCCGGTGCCGGACCGCTTCGGGGCCAGACCGTCGACCTGGGCCGGATCCGGCTGAGCCGCGGTGGCTGGGCGCTGTTCGGTGTGGCCGTGGTCGGCCTGGTCGCCGGCTTCGGTCTGGGCTACCGCGAGATCCTGGGCGTGGCCGGGGCCGCCGGCCTGCTGATTCTGGTGGCGGTGGCCCAGGTGCTGGCCCGGGTCTCGGTCGAGGTGCAGCGCAGCATCTCCCCGCAGCGGGTCCAGGTCGGCGAGACTGCCATCGGCATGCTCCAGATCCGCATGCGCGGCCGGGGCCGGGCGATGCGGGCGGTGGACCAGGTCGGTGGCCGCGCCCACGAGATCCCGGTCCCGCAGGGCGCCCGCGGGGATCTCCGCCGGGTCGTCTACGAACTCGACACCAGCCGCCGCGGCGTCTTCGCGGTCGGCCCGCTCCGGCTGCACCAGCACGACCTGTGCGAACTGGCGCACCGGGAGCGGGAACTCGGCGACACCCTGGAGCTCATCGTCCGCCCGCACACCTACCCCCTGCACCAGCCCGCCCAGGGCCAGTCCCGCGACCTCGAGGGTCCGCGCACCACCTCCGGGGCCGAGAGCGGCGTCACCTTCTCCGGCCTGCGCGACTACGTGCCTGGAGATGATCTGCGCATCATCCACTGGAAGGGCCTGGCCCGAGGTGGGCCGCTGACCGTGCGCACGCACGTCGACAGCACCCGCAGCGACATTCTCATCCTCCTGGACGACCGGGCCTCCTCCTACCGCACGGAGGACGATTTCGAGCAGGCGGTCTCGTTCGCAGCGTCGGTGGCGACGATGGCGGTCGCCGCGTCCGTCACCGTCCGGGTCACCCCGGTGTCCGGCCGCGGACTGGCCGGTTCTGCCTCGACCATCCTCGACGGGCTCGCGGCGGTCACCCTGACTGCACCGGGCGCTGCTTCGGACGCGCAGAACCTGGCCGGGGCAGCGCAACGGACGGCTCGCAGAGGTGGACGCACCGCCGTTGCGGTCCTGGGGCCGAGAGCCATCAACGAACTCCCCGCCCTGGCCCCGCTCCGCCAGACCTGGGCCACGGTGCTGGCCGCCGTGGTCGACTCCGGGGCGCGGACGGCGTCGTTCTCCAGCGAACCCGGGGTCGCGGTGCTCACCGAGGCGAACGCCGCCGACCTGGCCGTGGCCTGGAACCGGCGGTGGACATGAGCGCGCCCGTGCTCGACGCGCCTCGGCCGACCGTTCTGGCGCCCGCGCCCCGTCTGTCCCCTCCCCGGGGTGAGGCACCGCCGGAACCGGCCTGGGATCGGGCGGCGCTGCGCCGGCTCGGCGCCGGTCTGCTGACTGTTCTCGCGGCGGCCTGGGCCTGGTGGCGGGTCTATCCACCCCTCTCGCTGACGGTTCCGGCCCTGACCGGGATCCTGTTCGGCGCCGGTGCCGTGGTTCTGGCCGATCAGGTCACCCGGTCGCTCCTGAACGTGCGTGCCCCGGCCCGGGCGGTGATCGGTGCCGTGGCGGCGCTGCTGGCCGGCCTGATCACGGCTATGACTGTGGCGATCCCCAGGGCCACGTCGCCCGCCCAGGCCGTCACCGACGTCGTGCAGGCGGTCACCGGGGGTCTGGCCCGGATCCTCACCACCACCCTGCCCGCGCCGCCGGCCCCGGATCTCCTGCCGCAGTTCGCCGTTCTGTGTGCTCTGGCCTCGGCCGTGACAGCGGCGATCGCCCGGTTCCGCGGCGGTCTTGCCCTCGCCGGCCCGGCCGCCTGCCTCCTGCTGACCGGCCTGGTCTGCGGAGTGGGGGGAGCGGGATCGCCGCTCTGGATCACGCTCCCGTTCGTGCTCACCGCGGGGCTGCTGGTACTGCCCCGGCCCAAGCTGCTGCCGGTGCTGGTGACCGGGATCGTCCTGGCCCTGGGATGCGTCGGTGGCCTGGCGGCCGGTGGCGCCGCGCGCAAGCCGCTCGATCCGCGGCATCTCACCCCTCCGCCGCTCCGGGCCGAGCAGCCCACCGCGCCGATGGACGAGGTCGCAGGCTGGTTGCGGCATTCCGGAGACACCGCGTTCCGGGCCACGGTGGACAGCGCCTGGAAGCAGAGCCCGCAGCCGTGGCGGATCGCGACGCTCGACCGCTACGACGGGATCCGCTGGACCAGTAGCACCCCGGCCGTCCCGGTCGGCTACGAGCTCCCCAAGTCGGGCGACGGGCCCACCAATCCGAAGCAGGCCAAGGTCAGCGTCACACCTGCGGGGCTGGACGGTGTCTACGTGCCGGTACCGGGGCGGATCACCTACCTGGCCCGGCCGGGCCTGACCTACGACCTGCGGGGCCAGACACTGGTTGATCCGGACGGGCTGGACGGCACCTATCAGGAGACGGTCGACCTGACCGGTGCCTCGGCCGCCGACCGGCCCGGGCTGGCGTCCGCCGCGGCCGGGCGAGCCGCGCCCGGTGACGCCAGCATGTCGTTGCAGGGGTGCGCGGACGACAAGCTCGCCTCCCTGGCCGAGACCGCGGTGACCAATGCCGGGCCGACTCCCCTGGACAAGGCCCAGGCCCTGCAGCGCTGGTTCGGCAACGGCTCCGGGTTGCGCCTGGACACCGACGCCACGCCGGGAGACAGCTGTGCCCGGGTGCTCGAGCTCTTCGGCAACGGAAAGGCTTCCGGACACGGCACTCCGGACCAGTTCGCCACCGCCTACGTCCTGATGGCTCGCGGTCTGGGCCTGCCGTCGCGGGTCGCGGTCGGGTTCGAGGCGGGTCGGCCGGATGCAAGCGGCGCGGTGACGGTCCGGTTCGGGACCGCCACGGCGTGGCCGGAGATCTGGTTCGCCGGCGCGGGGTGGGTTCCGTTCACCGTCACGCCGGACCGCAGCGGTAAGACCAATCCGCAGAACGAAGAGAGCACGCAGAAGCCGGTCCAGCAGCCGCAACCGCCGAAGGACGATTCCAAGGCCGGGCAGCAGCCGCAGGAGGGCACGCCGAAACCGGTCGGGAGCGAGACCTCCGGTCCGGCCGACCGGACCCCGCTGGTTGCCGGGCTGGCCGGCGTCCTTACTTTACTAATCCTGCTGCCCGTGGTCGGTGCGGTGATCACCTGGATGCGTCGACGGCGGCGCCGAAGTGCGGGCCCGTTGGGTGCATGGGCCGAACTGCTCGACCGGCTGGCCGATCTCGGGCATCCCAGTGCCGGCCGGACGTCCTCGGAGATCCGCGGACTTCTGGCCTCGATCGTTCCGCGCACCGAGCCGGACGTCGAGGCGCTCGCCCACGAGGTGGACGCCGAGGTCTACGGCGGGCGCGGGACTACCGCGCCGGGCGAGGCCTGGGGTCATCTGCGGCAGATCGAAAAGGCCCTCAAGGGTGAGAGTTCGCTGGTTCGGCGGGTGCTGCGCCGGGTCGACCCGCGGCCGAGGAGGTGGGCGTGACCGAAAGCCTGGCCGATGTCATCCCCGAGCTGGACGGGCTGACCGGGATGACGGCCGTCGCCAGTGGCGGTTTCAGCCTGATCTACCGGGCCTATCAGCCCGCGCTGAACCGGACCGTGGCGATCAAGATCATGAGTTCCGATGCGGTGGACCGGCGCGACCGTGAGCGGTTCAGCCGGGAGATGGGCCTGACCGGCAAACTCGGCTCGCATCCGCACATCGTGGACGTGTACCAGCACGGCCTGACCCGCGACGGCCAGCCGTACCTGATGATGCCCTGGTACGACGGCGGCTCGCTGGACGACGGGATCCGGGACAGCGGTCCGATGCCGCCCGCGGTCATGCTGCGGCTGGCCGTGAAGGTCACCTCGGCCCTCGGGTACGCCCACCGGCACGGGGTGCTGCACCGGGACGTCAAGCCCGGCAACATCCTGCTCACCGCGCTGAACGAACCGGTGCTGGCCGATTTCGGGATCGCGGTGGACGCCCGGCTGGCCGGCAGCGCCACGGTGGCCTGGACGCCGACGCATGCCGCTCCGGAGATCCTGGCCTATGAGGAACCGACCCCGCGCTCGGACATCTGGTCGCTGGCCTCGACGCTGTACACGGCCCTGGCCGGACGGCCGCCGTTCGCCGTGGACCCGGGCAATACCCTGGTCTCGATCCAGCAGCGGTTCCGTTCCGCGCCGCCACCTTTCGTCCGGACCGACGTCCCCGCTTCGCTGTCGGGGCTTCTGGCCGCCGCGCTGGCCGCGGCTCCCGAGGACCGGCCGGCCGACACCGACGAACTGATCGCCGGTCTCCAAGCGGTGGAACGTGAACTCGGACTGGCGGTCACCGTCCCTCCAGGGCTGGCGCCGATGCCGGAACTGGCTCGGGTGAAACAGGAACCGGACACGCTGGTGCCCGATCGGACGCCGATCGTGGTGCCAGCGCCCCCGGTAGCCCCTGTGCCCTCGGTGGAAAAGTCTCAATGGGGTGACGACTTCGGCCTCGGGGCGGCCTTGCTCCCGGGTGTGGGAACCGAAATACCCGACACGGAGACGGTTGTGGTGCGGGCTCCGGTCCGGCCGGCCCCGCGCTGGTCCTGGAAGCGGCGTCTTCTGATGACCGGGCTGGGGGCGTTCAGCTCGCTGATCCTCGTGGTGGTCGGCCTGGCCTTCATGGCCCCGAGGAACCACGACGACCAGGGGACGCCCGACCAGACCACGGCTTTCGTCCCACCGGTGGTGAGTGGGTTGCGTCAGACCGGGCGCAGCCCGACCAGTATCACCATCGCCTGGCATTCGCAGGGCGCCTACGAGAACGCGCATCGGGTGGTGATCGAGGGCGGGCCGACCGTCTGGCTGAAAGCCGACCAGATCGAAGCCGGTTCGGCCGTGCTCACCGGGCTGGACCCGAAGACCCGGTACTGCCTGACGGTGGACGTGATCTACCGGGCTCCGCAGAGCCCGGGAACCAAGAAGGAGTACGGCCTCTCATCGTCCGAACGCAAATGCTTCTCCACCGGAAAGTGACTCGCGACCACTCATGACCGAACTCCTGTGTACGCTGGGGCCGGGGAAGGGGGCAACACATGGCTGACCGCTTCGGGGTCGACGTGCAGGTGGCCGGCGAAATGAGCCGCCACCTCGCGGAGATCAGGAATTCGTTCAACGATCTGGGGTCCTCGTTCGAGAGTGGGGGCGGGGTCACCGGTTCGGCGCGCGTGCAGAAGGCACTGGGCGAGTTCGCCAGTCACTCCTCCGACGTCCGCAAGAAGCTGGATCAGGAGCTCGAGCGCGCCGCCGGGCTGCTGGCCGGGCTGGCCGAAGGCGCGGGCCAGCTCGACCAGGGGCTGGCCGACGCGGTGACCGTTAAACCGGCCGGAGGAGCCTCGTGACCACGGCCACGGCTCCGGCCTTCATCATCCGGGTGCCCCCGATCTGGTTCGAGTTCGACGTCTGGCGGGCCACCCGCACCGGCGACCTGGCCCGGCTGGTCGACACCCGGATCGCTCAGGACGAACGGCTCACGCCCTATCGCGGGGCGCTGCTGCGGGCCCTGCGGGAGGCCGCCGAGCAGGCCGAACGGCAGGGCGCGGTGCTGTGCGCGGCCATGACCCAGCCGCAGGACGAGGCGGTGCTGACCGCGCTGCTGATGGTCTTCCACACCGCCGGTGCCCCCGATCCGTCGGACAACACGGTCGAGGCGATCGCCGCGCAGATCACCGCTCAGGGCCGCACCGAGGGCGGCCCGACCTGGCGGCGGGTCGAGACCGTCACTCTCGAGGCCGGTCCCGCGGCCCGGGCGAGCGGGATCGAGACGATCCGGTTCGGTTCCCGGGAGGTCGACTGCGTGATGATGCAGACGCTGATCCCGGCGCCCACCGGGGGCGTACTGAACGTCGTGCTGACCAGTCCGCAGACCGGACTGGCCGAGTCCTGGCTGGACCTGTTCGACGCGATCAGCGCCACGCTGGCCTGGTCCGGCCCCACCCAAGAACGCACCACCGATACCGAAACCACACCCAACACCGAGGAATAGGCCGATCATGAGCATCAACGTCCGCTACGAAGACCTGCAGAGCACGGCCACCCAGCTGAACACCGGCCGCGAGGAGATGACCGCCCAGCTGACCCGGCTCAAGGGCCTGGTCGACGCCCTGGTCAGCAGCGGCTTCGTCACCGACCAGGCGTCGGGCAAGTTCCAGCAGTCCTACCAGCAGTGGAACAGCGGCGCCAGCAACGCGATCCAGGGTCTGGAGGGGATGACCGCCTTCCTCAACCAGGCCATCTCCCGGCACCAGCAGCTCGACTCCGAGCTGGGTTCCGCCGCCGGCGCCTGATCCCGCCCGGGGTCGCCGACACAAGCACGCTGAGGGGGAGACCGGTGAGCGACTGGGCCGTTCTGGACCGGGCCGACCCGGCGCCGGGTGACGTCGAGGGCACCCGCGCGCTGGGCCGGCGACTGCTGGAGCAGGCGGGCCTGGTGGAGCACGAGACCGCCCGGCTGCGCTCGCTGGCCGGTAACGCCGGGGAGCTGAAGCTGGCCGGAGACTACGCGGCCGAGTACACCAGCGCGCTCACCGAACTGCCGGACGATCTCTCGAAACTCGGGGTCGCCTATCGCGGGTGCGGCACCGCCCTGACCCGGTACGCGGACGACCTGGCCGGCGCCCAGACCCGGGCCGGCCGGGCCCTGGCCGACGGCTCGGCCGCGGACGTCCGCTACCGGGCCGCCCTGCGCGACCTCCAGCTCCTGCTGCCTCCCGAACAGCAGGGCCTGGCCGCGGGCAGCGTCAACCTCACCCCGTCCGCGGTGGAGACGGCGACCGTGGCGCTGGACGAGAACACCCGCGAGCAGATCCGCCAGGCGGCCGGCCGGGCCCGCACCGCCGACGCGGATCTCGACCAGGCCCGCGCCCTTGCCGACCAGGCCGCCGCGCTGCGCGGCGATGCGGAGGAGCGGGCCGCCCGCGGCATCGGGGACGCGCTGGAGGACAGCGGGATCAAGAACAAGTCCTGGCTGCAGAAGGCTTGGGACACGGTGTCCAAGCCGTTCCGGTCCTGGGACGACTTCGTCTCGCTGTGCGGCAAGGTGGCCCTGATCGCGGGCACCGCCGCGCTGTTCATCTCCGGCCCGATCGGCTGGGCCCTGATGGCCGCCGCCCTGGTGGCCAGCGCCGCCATCTTCGCCAACGACCTGATGCGCTACAGCAAGGGAGAAGTGGGCCTGGGCACCCTGGCCTTCGACGCCCTGGGCCTGATCCCGGGCGGCCGCGGCGTGGTCAGCCTGAGCCGCTGGGGCAAGGGCCTGGGCGCCCTGGGCCGCGCCCTGACCCGGCCGGGCGGGTTCCGCACGCTGGCCTCGGCGGCCGGTAAGGGCCTGCGCAACGTCACCAGCGCCGTCCCGCACGCTCTGGACGTGGCCAAGGGCATCCGGGGGGCGCTGAAGGATCCGAAGCTGCTCGGGCGGGCGCTGAAGTGCAGATTCCTCGGGCGCGACCCGATCGACATGGTGTCCGGCGAGATGGTCCTGCAGATGACCGATTTCGAGCTCCCGGGCCTCCTGCCGATCGTCCTCGAGCGCACCTACTCCTCGGCCTACGGGGTGGGCCGCTGGTTCGGCCCGTCCTGGAGCAGCTTCCTCGACCAGCGCCTCGAGGTGGACGCGCAAGGCGTCTGCTTCGCCTACACCGAGGCGGTCCTGCTCACCTATCCGCCGCTGGCTCCCGGCGAGAGTTCTCTGCCGGATGAGGGCCCTCGCCTGCGGCTCACGCGGCGGACCGACGGGCACTACAGCGTCACCGAACCCGAGACCGGCCGCACCTTCTGGTTCGCCCCACCGCCCAACGAGGTGGGCGTCGTGCTCCCCCTGGCCGGCGTCAGCGACCGTAACGGCAACCGTCTCGACCTCGGCTACCACCCGGCCACCGGCTGGCTCGCCGAGATCGACCACACCGGCGGCTACCGGATCGAGGTGGACTGCCAGGAGGGCCGGATCACCGAGTTCCGCCTGGCCGGCCGGCCCGGCGAACCCGGCGTCACCCTCATCCGGTACGGCTACGACGCGCCGGGCCGGCTCACCGAGGTGATCAACTCCTCCGGTCTGCCCCTGCGCTTCGGTTACGACCGGCACGACCGGATCACCTCGTGGACCGACCGCAACGGCACCTGGTACCGGTACACGTACGACGCGGCGGGCCGGGTGATCCGCACGACGGGGTCGGCGCACTGCCTCGACGGCGAGATGCGCTATGACAGCGAGAACCGGGTAACTGTCGAGGTGAACTCGCAGGGCGCCGAGACCGCCTACTACTTCAATGAGGGCTGGCAGGTCGAGCGGGTGGTCGATCCGCTGGGCCGGGCCACGTTGTACGAGTGGGATCGGTACCACCATCGGCGCGCCCTGATCGACCCTCTCGGCCGGCGGACCGAGTACCGCTACACCAGTGAGGATCAGCTGACCGCCGTGGTGCTGCCCGACGGCCGGTCCACCCAGTTCGAGCTGAACGAGTTCGGGCAGCCGATCGACGTGAGACAACCCGATGGCAGCGCGTGGCGCCGTCGATACGACGCGGCGGGCAATCTCCTGGAGGTCACGGATCCGGCCGGGGCGGTGATCCGTTACGCCTATGGCGACCGTGGGCGTCCGTCGACGGTGACCGATGCTCTGGGGCGGGTCACCCGGGTAGCCACGAACGAGGCCGGGCTGGTGACCGAGGTCGTCGACCCGATGGGGTCCACCACGGCCCTGCAGATGGATGCTTTCGGCCGGGTCGTCTCGGTGACCGACCCTCTGGGCAACACGGTGCGGCACGAGTGGACGGTCGAGGGGAGGATCGCGGCGCGCATCCTGCCGGACGGCACCACGGAGCGCTGGCGGTACGACGGCGAGGGCAACCTGGTGGAGTACGTCGATCCTCTCGGCCTGTCCTCGACGATCGAGTACACCGCCTTCGATCTTCCCGCGGTGCGGACCGACGCCCTGGGGCGCCGGGCCGCCTTCACCTACGACACCGAACTGCGGTTGACGTCCGTCACCGATCCCCGTGGTCTGGTCTGGCGCTACGCGTACGATCCGGCCGGTCAGCTGGTCCAGGAGACCGACTTCGACCAACGGGTCCTCGGCTACCGTCACGATGCGGCCGGTGATCTGGTGGAGCGGGTCAACGGACTCGGCGAGTCGGTGATTCTGACCCGTGACGAGCTGGGGCGGGTGGTCTCGCGCCAGGTCGGCGGGTCCACCACGCACCTCGCCTACGATGCCCTCGGCCAGCTGGTCCGGGCCGTGAACCCGGACGCCGAGGTTACGTTCGAACGGGACCTTCTCGGTCGGGTGCTGAGCGAGACGGTCAACGGCCGCACGCTGTCGTCGGGATACGACGCCACCGGCCGCCGGACCTACCGGAGAACGCCGACCGGGGCCGAGAGTCAGTTGCAGTACGACGCGTCCGGGCGCCCGCTGGTTCTCGACGTCTCCGGGCATCGGCTCATCTTTGAGCACGACCGGCTCGGCCGCGAGATCTCCCGTCGCCTCAGCGAAGACACCGTGCTGCAGCGATCCTGGGACTCGGTCTCCCAGCTGATCGGGCAGACGATCAGCACGGTGGGGGCGGCCGCGGAGCGGGTCATCGCGCGTCGCGAGTACGGTTATCGGGCCGACGGTTTCATCACCAGCATCACCGATCAGGGCCGCGGCCGTCGTTCGTACGCACTGGATGCCCTGGGGCAGGTCACGGCGGTGAACGGCGACCAGGGGAGTGAGCAGTACCAGTACGACGGTTCCGGCAATGTGGTGGCCGCGGACTGGCCGCAGCGACCGGGCTTGGACGCCGCGGTGGCCGCCGAACGGCCGGACGCCCGCGGCGCCCGGGAGACGATCGGCTCCCGGATCAGCCGGGCGGGCCGGGTCCATTACACCTATGACGGTCAGGGCCGCCTGATCAGACGCCAGGCGACGACGCTTTCCGGCAAGAAGCTGGTCTGGCAGTACACCTGGGATGCCGAGGATCGGCTGCGGAGCTGTCGTTCGGCCGACGGCACCTTGTGGGAGTACGGCTACGACGGCGTGGGTCGCCGGCTGTACAAGCGCTCGGTGTCCCCGGGAGGGCAGACCTCGCGCCAGGTCGGCTTCGTCTGGGACGGATTGCAACTGGCCGAAAGGCACATTTTCTCACCGGACGGGCAGCAGGCCGCGGTGACCACCTGGGTGTCACACCCCGAGACCGTAGAGACGCTGGGGCAGCGCGAGGTCATCTGGTCCGAAGGGGCTCCCGGACCGGCCCGGTTCGTTCCGTCAGTCAGTGATCTGAACGGTGCGCCGATGGGCTTCCTGGCCTCCGGAGAACTGGTACCGGTGGCCGGGCGCGTGTCCGTGTGGGGTGGCGAGGCCGAGGAGGCCGGGCCTCGGTCGGGATTCGCCGGGCAGTACCCGGACGACGAGACCGGGCTGCACTACCACCTGATCCGCTCCTACGATCCGGATCAGGGGGCCTTCGTCAGCCCGGACCCGTTGAGCCTGATCCCCGGCCTCAATCCGCGTCACTACTCGGTGAACCCGCTGACCGTCATCGATCCGCTCGGGCTGGCGCCTTATCCGGCGGCGGCGGCCGGCGGGGCGAATTCGCGGATCATCACGCTGGCCAACGGAACAACCATCGACACCAGCACCATCGCCAAGACGGTGGCGAACACGCAGTACCGTCATGTCATTGGTCATCCCGATTACGGCAGGCCTGGCCACGGACTGAGCTACTTCACGGATGTGAGCCATGCCCAGAAGGTGCTGGACGATTTCCACAGCGGTGCCGCTACAGTGCTCGGCACCAAACGGAACGGAGACATCGTGGTGAAGACCAGCGGCGTCACCGGGTTCAATCACAACCCGGGCGCCGGATACCTCAATCAGCCCACCGACGTCTTCTTCATCAAGGGCACGACGAACCCGAGTGTCGTCCCCTACAGCCCGGCCTATCAGCCTCGGCCATGACGTTTCCCTCCCCGAAAGATCCGGCCCAGTCTCCGGTCTGGGACAACTACGTGGTGGCGCAGACGGTCGCGGCGGCGCTCGGGCGGATTCCGCGCCAGGCTCTGGCCTTTGGGGTGCAGGTGCAGGGATCTCACGTGCACCTGCATTTCCGTCTTACCGAACTCACCAGCGAGGGTCGCCAGGACATCGCCCACATCGCGGACGCGCTGGAGACCCTGGTAGGCGACGACGTCGAGGTGACGGATTCCTATGAGGTGACCGATCAGATCCGCCTGAGCCCCTTCGACGGGGTGCGCTGGATCTTCTGCGCCCACGTCGACAACGACGAGACCTGAACCCGTTGGGCGGTCGGCGCCGGTCGGGGTCGAGTCGGGCCGGGCGAGAGATGCTCGAGACCGATCAGCGGGCGGCCTGAATCGGCCAGGCCGCCCGCCGTACCGTCACAAAGCCCCGTCCCGGTCCGACCGGCAGAATCTGGTCACGCTCCAGAGTGATTCCCATTTGCCGGGCCGCGAAAACGCTGGAAGGCGAGAGCACGAGACGGGTCCCGCCCTGCACCGAGCTCTCCACCACCCGGGCCAGCGAGCGCACGGCGCCGTCGAGCACCGGGCCGGCGTTCCCGCAGAGCACCAGCGCCCGCCGCCCAGCCGAAGCAGGATCGGCCAGGTCGTCCAGAAGCGTGGGGGCGGGCGCGAAGTTGACCGTGCCGGCCTCGACCTTCATCTGGTCCAGGTCGTCCATCACGACCGCGTACTGACCACCCTCGAAAGGGGCTGCGGCCTGGCGCAATTGCTCGTCGGCCCACGATGTGCCGGACAATAGCTTCAGGTCGGGCGATGAGGTGAAGACGCGGTGCAGGGGGGAGCGGGGCGGGGCGATGGCCAGGACGGGGATGCCGACCTGGCGGAGGGCGAAGATCGCGGCCGCCGCGGAGGTGGAACGGCCGCTGCCCTCGGGGCCGCTGATCAGGAGCAGATGCGGGTCTTCGCCGAACAGGTCGACGCCGACCGGTTCGACCTGGGCGCCGCCGCGGCCCAACGGGATCCAGGTGGAGCTGGTGGCCGGGGCCCAGAGGTTCCGGTCGTTCACCGGGACGTCGATGGGCATGGGGGCGAAGGTCTGCGGGGCGGCGCTGGAGGAGCGCAGCGGGATGGTCTGGGCGATGTTCGGGCCGGCGTGGACGACCTGGACGTGGGAACCGGTGGTGGTCTCGATGCCCCGGCCGGGCAGGTGCGGGGGCGGGCTCATCGAGGCACCCATGGCGGCCCGGCGGGCGGACTCGTTGGGGAAGGCCAGGAGGATGCGCCGGTTGTAGAGGTCGGGCAGCCGGCTGGTGATCATGTTCTGGCCGCCGGTTACCACGACGTGCACGCCGACCGGCGGACCGGCCGAGATCACCTCGTACAGTGTGGTCAGCACGCTGGTCTCGTCGAACAGGCCCTGGCTGCGGTTCTCCAGGCCCTCCCAGCCGTCCACCAGGACGACCACCGCCGGACGGGAACCCGTGCTGGTGAAACGTTCCCGGGTGCGGCGCTGCACCTCCTGGCCGAGCCAGGAGACCAGGCGACGGACCCGGTCGGGCTCGCCGAGGTGCACCACCGCGCCGCAGTTGGGCAGGGCGGCGAAGCTGCTCAGCTCACCGTCCCGATTGGCGATGACGTACGTCTGGACCTGGTCGCTGCGGAGGGAGGCCGCGCTCTGCAGCAGAGCGCGCAGGGCCGTGGTCCGGCCGGACTGCGGGCCCCCGGCGATCATCCAGCGGTCGGTGCCGGCCAGATCGAGGGCGACGACGGGCTGTTCCTGGTTCTCCGGATCGTCGGCCAGGGCGAAGGGCAAGGTGCCCGGCACCCGGGGTACCGGCAGGTCTTCGGGGCGCAGCTGGGCGGGCAGAGGTGGAAGCAACGGACGCTTGATGGGACCGAAGAAGGCCTGCCGGGAGGCTTCTTCGATGGCCGTGATGCTCATGGTCTGGTCGGTCTCCCGGACGGTGCGCTCGGCCCGGGCCTCCGGCCGGGGCAGCCCCAGCGCGTTCCATTCGACCAGGCGGACCTGGGCCGGGCGGGCCCGGCCGTCCGGCGGGGGATCACCGAGGTAGCCGGACTGGAACGGGCGCGGCTGGCGGCTCTCGTCCAGCGTGCACAGCACCAGCCCGCGGCCCTTGAACCGGCCCGGGATGGTCACCGCGTCGGGTACCCCGAGAACTTCGACGCTGTCCGATTTCTCGTTCTGCCGCAGGGTAATCCGCAGGCTGATGTTGTTCTTCATCTCCGGCGAGAGCTTTCCCTGCAGCGACTGGGTGGCGAAGACCAGGTGCATCCCCAGCGAGCGGCCCTTGCCGGCCACCGCCATCAGTTCTTTGGGGAAGTCCGGCGACGCGTCCATCGCCCGGGCGTACTCGTCGAAGACCATCACCAGGCGGGGGAGGGCGGGCAGGCTGCTGTCGCGGGAGCGGGCCCGCCAGTAGGCGTCGATCTCGCCGCCGTGCCGGCCCAGGATCGACTCCCGGCGGCGGACCTCGGCGCGGACCGAGGCCAGCACCCGCTGGGCCGCGGCCTCGTCGAACTTCTGGGCCGGGTCGTCCTCGGTGTTGCGGATCAGCGCGACCACGTGCGGGCAGTGCTCGAACGGCAGGAAGGCGCTGCCGCCCTTGAAGTCGACCAGCACCAGGTTCAGCTCGTCCGGCCGGTTGGCCAGCAGCAGCGAGGTGACCAGGGTCTGCAGCAGGATGCTCTTGCCCGCACCGGTGGCCCCGGCCAGCATGGTGTGCGGCCCCTGACCGGCCAGATCGACGGTGACCGGGCCCTGGGCGTCGGACCCCAGCGGCACCTCGAGGGTGGGGCCGGGCTGCTCGTCCCACAGCTTGAGCACGTCTTCCGGGGTGATCCGCCCGATGCCCAGCAGGTCGAGGAAGCGCTGCGGGTAGGGCAGGGCGCCCGGGTCGTCGCGGGCGCTGAGCCGGTCCCGCATCGGCGCCAGGGCCCGGGCCAGGGCCTCGGCCTGGCGGCTGCTGATCCGCTCCGGCTCGATCGCGTCGGCGAGCTCGCTGCGCTGCCCGGAGGCCGTGACCACGCCCGACTCGGGGTGGTCGAGCCGGACCAGGCCGCGGCAGTCGATCATGTCGCGGCTGTCAATGCAGATCGAGTACACCCCGACCGAAGGCCCGTCGTGCAGCAGTTCGCGGATCCCGGGCACCTTGCGCAGGGCCAGCGCACCCTGGAGCACGACCACCACGTGATGGTCGAACCGGGCGCCGTAGCCGTCGCGCTGCGCGTCCTGGCGCAGGGCGATCAGCTGCTTCAGCTCATCCAGCCGGGCCGCGCGGGTGGCCGCGGTGACGCCGATCGCGCACGGCGTCTGGCTGCCGTCGCCCGCGGTGACGTGCGGGAGCCAGCGGGTCCAGGCCAGGTCGGTGTCGCCGTCCGGGGCCAGCACCACGATCCGCACGTCGTGCGGGCTGCACAGGGTGCCGAGCTGGGCCAGCAGCCAGTTGGCGACCGGGGTGGTGCGCTGGGCCGGGCCGACCAGCCCGAGCACGCCGGTGGTGCGCAGGTCCAGGGTCCAGGGCACGCCGTTGAGCCGGGGTTCCTCGAAACCCGTCCAGGGTTCGCCGCGAACCTCGACTGCGGCGTCCCGGTCGTACCGACCCACCCGCAGCAGCAGCGCATCGTCCGAATCCGCGTCCCGCGGCCAAAGACCCCGCACCGCACCCGAGGCGACCATGGCCAGCGTCCCCGGATCCGGGGCCTGACTGTGCCGGACCCGCGTCTCGGTCCTCGTGGCCTCGTCCATCTGGGTGACGACCTGCTGCTTCGCGGTGCCGAACTGCTCTGCCCGCGCGCGCCGCTGACGTCGCTCGGTGAAGTGCGTCATGCCCATGGTGATCGGCGTGAACGCGGCGAACAGCAGCATGGCGGGCTGCTTCATCACCGCGGCCATGGCCACGCCGAGCACCAGCGGCACGGCCATCGCGGTCAGCATGGCGCGGGCGTTGTTGCCCCCGGCCGGCGCCACCGGAAGGTTCAGCACGACCCGGTTGACCTGCGGGGTGGGGGCGTACGCGCGGTCGAACTCCAGATGCCCGTCGGTGCCGCGGCCGGTGAGGGCCGGGGGCCCGGGGGAGGCGCTGACCTCCAGCACGTCGTCTCCGACCTGGAACCGCTCACCCGGAGAGAGCCGCCGGGGCCCGACGATCCGGGTGCCGGAAACCAGCACCCCATTCGCCTTTTCCGCGGCCTCGGTGACGGTCAGGGTGATCCCGTCGCGCCCGGCAGTGATCTGCGCGTGCTCGCGCGAGACTTTGGGGTCGCGCAGCTGAAGTTCGGCGGCGGCCGAGCGGCCGAGCGAGCTGACCCCGGAACGCAGGGAGAGCGACCGCCCGGCATCGGGGCCGCTCAGCACCTGCAGACGGCCGACCAGCTGCGCGGCGACCGGCCGGGTCAGCGGTCCGGGAGCGCCGATGCTCAGGTACGAGCCGATGGTGAGCGGGGAGTGCTCCAGGAGATCGTCGGGATCGAGCTGCTCCTCCCCGACGAAACAGGGCCGGTTGTCGACCCTTACCGGTAGCGCCGCCAGCAGCGACCCCACTGTGCTGGTGCCGGCCGCACTGACCTCGACGTCGTGCTCCGCCCCGATCCGAGCGTCCAGCACCGTCAACCGCAGAATCACGCTTTCCCCACCCATCCGAACAAAACCATGCGTACCGCCCCGGCGTTGATGGTAGACGCCGGGGCGGGCCTCAACGGCAAGTCCGGGTTAAGTCCGTGCCCTGAATCGGTCTGAATCCGGATCAGGGGGTAAGAACGAGTTTGCCCTGGAGATGACCGTCGTCCAGCCTTCGGTGCGCGTCGGCGACCTGCTCGAACGGGAAGGTCTGCTGCACGTGGACCCGGAGCCGGCCCTGCTCGATCAGCTCGAGGAGTCCACGCAGGGCGACCGGGTCCGGATCGACCGCGATCCCAGTGAAGCGCATCCCGGCCGCCGCGAACCGGGCGATCAGCTCCGCATCGTCCTCCGAGGTCGCCGTCACCAGATGGCCGCCGGGGCGGAGCACCCCGAGCGAGCGCCCGACGGTGTCACCGCCGATGGTGTCCAGCACCAGGTCGATGTCGCGCAGCTTCTCGGCGAAGTCGACCTGCGTGTAGTCGATCACCTCGTCGGGCCCGAACCCCTCGACGAACTCCCGCTTGGCCGGGCCAGCGGTCGTGATCACATAGGCGCCGAGCGCTTTGGCGATCTGGAGGGCGACGTGGCCGACCCCTCCGCCGCCACCGTGCACCAGCACCCGGTCGCCGGGCCGCACGCCGCCGATGTCGACCAGGCCCTGCCACGCCGTCAGCCCGACGATCGGCAGCGCCGCGGCCTCGGCGTGCGACAGCGAGGGGGGCTTGCGCACCAGGTGCAGGGCCGGGGCGGCGACGAGTTCGGCGTACGCATTGGCCGGCCGGGGGAACAGGGACATCCCGAACACCTCGTCGCCCGGCCGGAACCGCCAGCTCGCGGCCTCCTCGACCACGCCGCTCAGCTCCCACCCGAGGATGAACGGTGGCGCGCCGAGCAGCGGGAACTCCCCGGCGCGCAGCCGCGCCTCCAGGGGGTTGAGCCCGATCGCCCGGACCCGGACCAGGACCTCGGTCGGCAGGAGGCGCGGGGTGGGCCGGTCCTGGACGGTGAGCACGTCGGGGCCGCCGAGTTTCTGCTGGGTGATGACTCGCATGGATCCAGGCTAGGTTTCCGATCGGAACCCCCAGGTACCTTTGGCGCCATGAGCGGTTTCGGTTCCGAAGGCTACTTTCTCGCCGACTGCCCGGCCCGGCTGGCGGTCGATCTGCTGGCCGACAAGTGGGCGGCGGTGGTGCTCTACGGTCTCAGCGCGGGCCCGGTCCGGCACGGCGAGCTGATTGAGATGATCGGCGGCATCTCCCGCAAGGTGCTCACCCAGACACTGCGCCGGCTGGAGGCCCGCGGGCTGGTCGTGCGCCGGGCGTTCGCCGAGGTGCCGCCGCGCGTGGAGTACGAACTCACCCCGCTCGGAGCCACCCTGATCGACCCGATCCACACCCTGACCGAGTGGGCCCGGGCCAACGGGGACGAGGTCCTCGACGCCGGGTGAACAAGATGTCTATACATCTAGACAACCCGTGCACTACCGTCGCCTCATGGCATCCACTGAACAGCAGCTCGGCGTGGCCGGACCGGGAAAGACCCCGGAGGCCGGGGTCATCGGTGAGGGCGCGACCGTCGTCGACAGCAGCTTCGGGCGGTACACCGAGATCGGTCAGGGCTCGCGCCTGATGAACGTCGAGCTCGGCGACTACAGCTACTGCGACCGGTACGCCGACCTGGCCAACGCCGTGGTCGGCAAGTTCGCCAACATCGCCAGTTTCGTGCGGATCGGGGCGACCGACCATCCGCTGGACAAGGCCACGCTGCACCACTTCATCTACCGCAGCGCGAAGTACTGGGACGACATCGAGGACGACGCGGACTGGTTCGCGAAACGGCACGCGCGGCGGGCGACGATCGGGCACGACACCTGGATCGGGCATGCGGCGCAGGTGAAACCGGAAGTCACGGTGGGCAACGGTGCGGTGGTGGCGTCCGGTGCGATCGTGACCAAGGACGTCCCCGCTTACGCCATCGTCGCCGGGGTACCGGCCCGGGTGATCCGGTTGCGTCAGCCGGCCGGGATTGCCGAGCGGATGGAGAATCTCGCCTGGTGGGACTGGGATCACGCGGTGCTGCGGGAACGGATGGACGATTTCCGCCAGCTTTCGGCGGAGGCCTTCCTGGAGCGGTACGAGAGCTAGGGGGATCTGCCAGCGGGCCAATAGGTCTTCTGATGGTGGCGGCGGCTGTAGCCGGGCTCACGGACCAGGATGTGACTGCCCCGCAACAGGCCGGGTTCGACGCGGGAGCCGGCCAGAGGGTGTTGCCGGGCGGGTCGGGTCCGCGAAGCTGGGCGTCAGGGGGGCTCATTCGTGCTCCGGCTGACCGTGGAGAAGCTGACCTGGATGCTGCGGGCCTCGGCCTGGTCCACCCGATCCCGCTCGACCGGACGTTTCCACAAAGGGAGCGAGGCCTCGTCGAGAACGCGCTGATGCTGGTCTGCATCGTCAGCAGGCCGTCGAAGATCGCCGCCAGGCGGGCGTGTTCGGTGTCGGTGCCCAGCACGTAGGCGGCGCCGATCGCATCGCCGGACAGGCCGGCACCGTGCAGGCGTACCTTGGCCCGGGTGACGGTGGTCTCGCCGAGGTTGAAACGGGCGCCTTCGGAGTCGGATCCGGCCGCGCACCGTCACCAGGCCGGCCTCGGGCCCGCGGATCGCCTCGACCTCGGGCTTGGTCTGCCACCCCGGCCCGGCGGACTTGCCGCGGTCGAGCCTCGGGCGTCGACCAAAAGGCCGCGGACAGGTGAACGGCCCGGAAACCGGGTTCAGCCGAAACAAGTAGGGTGAAGCGCCATGACGTCGATGACCCGGTCTCCGAGCGGTTTCTCCGCCTGGCGGATGATCGCCGAGGAGCTGCGGCGGGAGATCGTCGAGGGGCAGCTGGCGGTCGGGGCGAAACTGCCCTCGGAGAGCGAGCTGGCCGAGCGGTTCGGCGTGCACCGCAATACCGTGCGCCAGGCCGTGGCCGCCCTGGCCGCCGAGCACCTGGTGGTGGCCCGGCGCGGCAGCGGAACGTTCGTCGCCGAGCACGCGCTGGTGGTGCACCGGATCGGGGTGCGGACGCGGCTGAGCAACAGCGTGGGCGCCCGGGGCACGAGCGGGCGGCTGCTGGAATGGGCGCTGGAGGCGCAGCCACCGCTGACGGTGTCCCAGACCCTGCGGCTGGACGGGCGCCCGGCGCTTCGGATGGAGAGCGTGCAGGCGGTGGACGGGCTGCCGATCTCCCGGGCCACGCACTGGTTCGACCCGCAGCTGGCGCCCGACCTGCACGTGCACTACGCCGCTCTGGGGTCGATCACCCTGGCGTTGCGCGAGGTGGGCATGGCCGACTACGTGCGCGTTTCGACCTCGATCGGGGCCCGGGTCGCGACCGTGGCCGAGACGGCCGACCTGGACCTGCCGGCCGGCACGGTCGTGCTGGTGGCGCGGGCCGTGGACGCGCTCGCCGCCGGCACGCCGCTGCAGGTGGGGATGACCCGATTTCGGGCCGACCGGGTCGAGCTGGACATCGAGCACCCGCCGGTTTCCGCGGAAGACGTGCCGTAGCCAGGCGGACAGGCCCTCCAGCAGCAGCTTCGGGACGCCGCGGAAGAACAGCAGCGCGACCCAGGCCATGGTGAGGGCGGCGTTGTTGGGCGCGATTGTGCCGGCGGCCAGCGGGCCGACGATCAGCGAGAGCAGCACCGAGAGAGGGGCGGCGACGGTCACCGGAGCGGTGAGCGTCCAGCACCGGCCGCGGCTCCACGGGCGGCCAGTGACGTGCCGGAGGGGGCTACCCCCAGCTGGTTTCCGGCGGATGGCGGAGGAGGCGATCTCCAGCCGAGGCCCCGTCCGTAGCTCGCGGGGAAAGGCTGAAAGGCGTTTTTCATCGCGTAGCCAGCCCGCCCCCGCGGCCGAACATCTCATCTCGGTGCGTCAGCCGTACAAGGTGATGGCCAAGGGCGGAGTTTCGCTGGGCGATCGGATCCGGGTCGACCTGAGCCGACCTGAGCCGACCCGGCAACCGCACTGTCCCGTCATTGGGGTCGCAGTTGCCCAGGGCCCGGCTCGTTGAGAGTTATGGCGTAAGCCGTTCCCGGGTAACGGTAGTCGGTGGGCCGCACGCGGACCGTGGACAGGGTGGCCTCCAGGATGACGCAGCGATACCACTCGCCGCCCTCCTCGAACTCCCACTCGCCGGAGAGCCGGTCCAGCCCGGTGCGCTCGACCACGTCGGTGGCCGCCTCCTCGCTGGCGGCCGCCTCGGCCAAGGGATAGCCGAACACGGTCAGTGGTTCGAAGCCGCCGGCTCCTGAGCGTACGTAGCCCAGCAGAGCACCATCGTCCTCACGCCGAATCTCTCGCATGGTTGACGACCATACTCAAATTTGTATAGAAATTCGAGTATGACGCCGACCCGGGTTCTCGTATTGGGTGTGCTGATGCCGGGGGAGCCCCTGCACGGCTACGAGGTCCGCCGGCGTCTGGAGCTGATGGGGGTGCAGAACTGGGCCAATGTCGGGTTCGGGTCCATTTACCACGCACTGACGGCGATGACCAAGGACGGTCTGCTCGAGATCGCCGAGCCCGGGGAGGGCGGGGGCGAAGGCCGCAACGACCGTGAGCGGGTGCGCTACCGGATCACCGAGTCCGGCCGGACGGACTTCCGGCACCGTCTCGACCGGCAGTGGCGGGAGATCCAGCCCATCGTCGACCCGTTCCTGGTCGCCCTCACGTTCGTGGACGAGGTGCCCCTGGCTCAGCTGCAGGCCCTGATGGCCGAGCGGCAGGAGAAGCTGAGGGCCGGGTTCGTGATGGCTGAGCGGGTGCTCGCGGCCCGTTCGGCGCCGGGTGCGCCCAAGAGTGTGGACGAGAGCCTGCGCCTGACCGCGGCGCAGTACCGGGCCCAGCTGGAATGGCTGGACGACGCGGCCGAGCGGCTCCGCCGGGACGGGCAGCTGTAACCAGAGCTGCCCGTGGGCAACGAGGTTCGGCGAATTGGGAGGGGACCAGATGAAGAACGTCGACGTGTCCGGCCTGCGGAAGACCTACCGCACCCGCGGGCGGTCACCGGTGACGGTGGAGGCGGTCCGGGGAATCGATGTGCAGGCCGAGTCCGGCAGCATCGTCGGGATCCTCGGCCCGAACGGGGCCGGCAAGTCCACCACGCTCAGGATGCTCGCCACGCTGACCCGTCCGGATGCCGGAGCCGGCACCGTCGCCGGGCACGACCTGCTCGCCGATCCCGAAGGAGTGCGATCCGGTCTCGGGTACGTCGGCCAGAACGGTGGGGCCGACGAAACCTGCGACACCTGGGCCAATCTGGTGTTCGCGGCCCGGCTGGGCGGGATGAGCCGGACCGAGGCCGCCGGACGGGCCGCCGACCTGATCGAGACCTTCGAGCTCGGCCCGATCGCCCGGCGTCCGGTACGGACCCTGTCCGGAGGGCAGAAACGGCGCGTGTGCCTGGCCCTCGGTCTGGTCCGGCGACCGGCCGTGCTGCTGCTGGACGAGCCGACCACCGGTCTGGACCCGCAGAACCGGGCGAATCTCTGGGAGCACATCCGGATGCTTCGCGATCAGGACACCTGCGTGCTGCTCAGCACGCACTACCTGGACGAGGCCGACGCGTTGTGCGACCGGCTGATGATCATCGACGGCGGAGCGGTGGTGGCCGAGGGGGCTCCCTCGATCCTCAAGCAGAGCATGGCCGCGGATGTGATCACCCTCGGCACCCAACTGGTCGGGACCGCCGGTGCGGAGATCACCCGTCTGGCCCGGGAGCTGCCCGGGGTGCGCTCGGTGCAGCCCGGTGCGGACGGTCTGCGGGTCTATCTCGACGACGGGGAGCGGACCCTTGCGCAACTGATCGACCTGACCCGGGCCAACGGCGCCTCGATCAGCACGATCTCGCTGGACCGGGCCTCGCTGGACGACGTGTTCCTGGCCAAGACCGGCCGTTCGCTGCGCGACGCCGACTGAGCGTGGCGCACCGGACCGGACAAGGAGACGAGATGCTCAAGCACACCGCCCTGTTCCTCGGCTACGAACTGCGGCGCTCGGCCGCCAATCCGGTATGGCCACTGTTCGGCCTCCTGCAGCCGATCCTCTATCTGCTCTTCTTCTCCCCGCTGGTGGCCGGGACGGTTCCTGGGCAGAGCCGGGCCCAGGCCCTGCAGGAGTTCGCCCCGGGCGTGATGGTGATGGTGGCCCTGTTCGGTTCGCTGTTCGTCGGGTTCGGGGTGATCGCCGAGATCCGCTCCGGCACCCTGGAACGGCTGGCCGCCGGACCGGTGCATCGCCCGGCGATCATTCTGGGGCGGGTCGGCCGGGACGTGATCGTGCTGGAGATCCAATTGGTCCTGCTGCTGGCGGTAGCGACGCTGATGGGCCTGCGCCCGGATGTCCCGGGTCTGCTGCTGGACCTGGCGTTGATGGCGGTGATCGGGGCCCTGGCCTCCGGCATCTCCTATGCGGTAGCCCTGACCGTCCGGCAGGAGAACGCGATGTCGCAGATTCTGCAGTTCTTCGCGCTGCCGTTGATCCTGTTCACCGGCATCCTGCTGCCGATGTCGCTGGCGCCGTCCTGGATGCGCGCGGTAGCCGAGATCAATCCCTTCTATCACACCGTCGAGGCGGGCCGGGCCCTGTTCCGGGGGGACTTCTCGACCGCCGCCGTCCCGTTGGCCTTCGGCCTCGGCGCGGGCCTGGCGGTGCTGACCGTGGCCTGGGCCGTGCGCTGTCTGCAGCGGATCGCCGATTGATCGGCACCGGTTGACCGGATCGCAGATCCGGTCAACCGGTTCTCCCCGGGAGCGGCCCATTGTCGGGTCGGATCATCCGACTTAGGGTCAAATGGACTGCTGGGGGCCCGGTTTGACTGGTCCCTGGACGATCCGTCCCGGAAGGAGGCCGACCGTGTCCCCAACCCCCGAAGCGCGTCCCGGCGTGGTGTATCCCAACTTTGAAAAGCCGCTCCTGGTCTATGTAAACGTGCCCTTCTGCAATTCCAAGTGCCATTTCTGCGACTGGGTGGCCGAGGTCCCGGTCGCCGATCTGCGGCTCCGGCCGGAGACCCCGGCCCGCCGCCGGTACATGGAAGCCCTGGTCGCTCAGATCGTCGCCCAGGCACCGATGCTGAAATCGCGCGGACACCAGCCGGTGATCATGTACTGGGGTGGTGGCACGGCGAGCATCCTCACCCCGGCCGAGATGACCGCGGTGCTGACCGCCCTCGGTGAGCACCTCGATCTCAGCGGCCTGGGCGAGGTCACGATCGAGGGCAGTCCCGAGTCGATGACGCTGGAGAAGCTCACCCTCCTGAGGTCTTTCGGTTTCAACCGGGTCAGCCTCGGGGTGCAGTCGTTCGATCCGGCGCGGCTGCGCCAGATCGGCCGGGTGCATGACGGTGAGCAGGCCAAGGAGGCGGTGCGCACCGCTCGGCGGGCGGGCTTCACGAACATCAACATCGATCTGATCGTCGGCTTTCCCGATCAGCCGCTCGATGAGGTCGAGGCCACGGTGCGCACGGCCCTGACGCTTCCGGTGAACCACTTCTCGGTCTACCCCTATCGCTCCACGCCCGGAACCTCGCTGCGCCGGCGAGTGAACCGGGGCACGCTCGAGCTGGACCTGGAGAACCAGTTCCAGGCCTACGGCCGGGCCCGGGACCTCCTGCAGGAGGCCGGGCACCCGGAATATGCGATGTCCTACTTCGGGTACCCGCGCTGTGCCTCCGACGAGGCCTACTACCGGCTGCAGACCGACTGGATCGGCTTCGGGTCCGGCGCGAACTCGCTGATCGACCAGAGCTTCTGCGTGAACACCCGCGGTCGGCTGCACCAGTACAACCAGCATCCGGAACAGTTCGACTCGGTGGTACCGGCCGCCTCTCACCCGCTCCTGATGCACTTCGTCTCCCAGGCTCTGACCACCGCCGAGGGCCTGGCCGAGGGCGACCTCGCCCGGCGCACCGGGATGAGCCTGGAGCAGCTCTACCAGGTCCCGGTGGTGCGGTCCTACCTGGACCGGATGGCCGATTTCGGCGAGGTCCGGCGGGAGCCGGAGCGGCTGTGGATCCGGCGGGAGGACATCAGCCGGGTGTATGTGGCCCTGAACTGGGTCGGCCCGCCGGACGCCGAGACCGGTCCGCGTCCCGTGGCGGTCTCGGGCTAGCGGCCACGGTCGGCTGACGCGATGACACTGCTCTTCGGAACCTCCCCGCTCTCCGGAACCTCCCCGCTCTCCGGAACCTCTCCGTCCGGGTCCTGGCAGGCGCAGGAGACGGTCCTGGTACGCGCCGCGACCGTGCCGCTCTCGGCGCTGAACGGGTTGCGCTTCGGGCAGACGCTGGCCCGGGCCGACCGGATCCGCTTCCTGACCCGGGAACTGGCCCAGCAGGGGGAGCTGCTGGCCGATCGGCTGTACCCGGTGATCGGTGCACGGGGGGCCGGGCCCGGGCGCCCGGCCCTCGTCGGTCTGCGGCGGGCTCTGCACCAGGGGGTGCTGCCCGGGGCCGGCGCATGGGGTCCGGGGGCGGCCGCGGGCCTGCCGGAGGACCTGGCCCGGGCGGTCGGCGAGTGGATCGAACGGCTGCGTGCTCTGAATGCCGAGCGAGCCGTCCTGGCCGGTTGCCTGGCCGACGAGAACACCGCGAAGCTGCAGGAATTGCGGAAGATCTCCGGCGAGCCCACCTTCCGTCATGCCCTCCTGCACGCCGGGCCGAGCCTGCTGCAGGAACTGGAGAAGTGGGATGCCCGGCCGGAGCATCCGCCGAAGACGCAGAAGGTGCTACGGATAGCGCGTTTCGTGGCTCGAGCGGCAGCCAAGACCAGCCCGTTCAGTTCGTTCTTGCTGACTTCGGTGGCGCATTGGGACGAAACCGCGGGCGAACCCGGCCCGACCGGCCCGACCGGCCACCCGGTCGGGGTGACCGACGTGGACGGCGGGCTCCTGGCCGGAGTGCGGTCGGCCCTGGCCCGGCACCCGGCTCTGTCCGGGCACGTGGTGGTGCGGGTGAACCCGAGCTGGACCGACACGGGGACGCACGCCTACCTGCTCGCCCCGGCCCCCGGGGAACCGGTCAATCGCATCGCGGTGACGGAGGCCGTGCGCGCCTGTGTTCGCCAGGTGCACCAGGCCGGGCCGGTGACCCGGGACGAACTGCTCAGGCGGCTAGGGTCGGCGACCGGTCAGCCGGAGCCGGTGGTCGCCCGGTTCGTCGGCCGGATGCTCACCGCCGGAGTCCTGCTGGCCGGGCTCCCGGTCGATGAACTGGCGGCCGACCAGCCGGGGCGTCTGGCCGACTGGGCGCAGGCGGCCGGTGGTGAGCCCGTCGCCGACCTGGTCGGTGCGTTACGGCACCTGCAGAAGCAGCTGGACCGGTCGGCGCCGGTCGACGGGGAAGATCCGGGGCGCCTGCAGCGACAGGCCCTGGTCCAGGCCGGCCGGCAGGTGCGAGACGCGCTGGACCTGCCGGGGGAGGATTTCGCCACGGTGCACGAGACGGCTCTGGCTCCGGGGCCACCCGCCCTGCTGAATCCCGGAACGTGGCGACCGGTGCTGGCCGACCTGGACGTGGTGCGCAGGTTCCTGGTGCTCTTCGAGTCACGTCTGCCCGTCCGCCTGGCGGCCGGAGCCTTCTTCGCCGAACGGTTCGGAGCCCCGGCGGAGATCCCGTTCGTGCTGCTTCACCGGGCGATGCAGGAAGCCGTCCAGAACGCCGGATCCCCCGACGGCCAGAACGGGGACAACCCGGCCGGGGCCGATCTGGGCTACCTGCTCACCGCCTGGAGCGTGGACCTGCGGGCCTGTCGGACATCGCGGTTGGTCGAGTTGGCCGAGCTGCGGGACCAGGCCCGCGC
The DNA here is from genome assembly GCA_000719025.1 of Kineosporia aurantiaca JCM 3230. Taxonomy (GTDB): domain Bacteria; phylum Actinomycetota; class Actinomycetes; order Actinomycetales; family Kineosporiaceae; genus Kineosporia; species Kineosporia aurantiaca. The sequence goes on along the minus strand of JODP01000002.1, from coordinate 38,648 downwards.
CTTCGCTCTGGCGCCGGTCGACGGGGACGGCGTGGTCCGGGTGAACCCGGCCGCCCTGGCCGCCCTGGTGCGAACCTGGCCGGCCTGGGCCCGGACCAGGACGTCGACGGCGTGTTATCTGATGGCGGATCGGTGGGGGCCGATGGGCAGCGCCGGTGCGGTGCTGAATGTGATGCACGGCGGCCGGGGGCGGGGCCGGGGGCGTCTGGCCCAGGCGTTCCGGCGTACCGGGCCGGGCAGCGCGGTACTTCGGCCGGAGCCCCCGGCCGGGACCGGCCCCCTGGTGGCCGAGATCAACGGTCTGCACGGCTCGACCCTGAACCTGCGGGACCCGTGGGCGCCGTCCGTCATCGACTATCCGGGGGCCGACGCCGTCGAGGCCGTTCCGGGTCGCACCGTTCTCCCGCTGTCCGACCTGCTGGTGCGTCGCGACCCCGGAACCGGTCTGCTGACGCTGCACTCGGCGCAGCACCGGCGACCGGTGATCGTCGTCCATCTGGGGATGGCCTCGGATCTCGCCCTGCCACCGGCGGCCCGATCGCTGGAGCGCCTCTTCGGCGACTCCTACCTGGTCCACCCCAGTGCTCCGGCGCTGTCGGCCACGCCGTCCGCGGAGGGCGACGTGGTGCGGACCCGGCATCCCCGCGTCTGCGTCGGGCGGGTGACGGTGCAGCGGGCCCGCTGGTTCATGTCCGCTCACGAGGTGCCGGTCCCGGCCGGCGCCCGTCCCGATGCCGACTATCTGCTGCGGCTGCTGGACTGGTTGCAGGAGAGCGGTATTCCGCGTCGTAGCTACGTCCGGGCCTGGCGCGCCGACCGGACCGGAGGTCAGGCCAAGGAGCGCAAGCCGGTTTTCGTGGATGCGGAGAACTGGTTCCTGGTCTGCGATTTCCACAAGCTGGTGAGCAGCGCCGACTTCGTGATGTTCGACGAGGCGCTGCCCGACCCGGGAGCGTGCTCTTCCCCGGGCCAGGCTGCCGAAACGGCGGCAACCTGGCGCGAGTACGTGATTGAGATGACGGGGCAGGACGATGACTGATACCCGGCTGACCGGCGCCCGCCCGTTCGCGACCCGCTCGCCGGAACGGGACTGGGTGAGCGTGCACGTGCACTACCAGACCGGGCTCGACCGGTTGCTGACCGAAGCGGTTGATCCACTGATCCGCCGCCTGGGCGAAGAGGGGCTGCACAACGGCTGGTTCTTCCTGCGCTACTGGGACGGGGGTACTCACCTGCGCCTCCGGATCCGCCCGAGCAGTCCTGCGCTCGCGGGTCGCGTCGGTGAGCAGCTGAGCGAGGAACTGGCGGGTTTTCTGCGGGTGTGTCCTTCACCCACGGTGATGAGTCAGGAGGACTACGCCCAGCTGGCTCGTCGGCTCGCCACCGGCGAGGAGGTGGAAGAATTCAGTTCCGTTCTGCGGCCGAACAACTCACTGATCTTCGAGAAGTACCGGCCTGAGTACGAACGCTATCCCGCCGGGGAACCGATCGACGCGGTAGAGCAGCACTTCATCGTCTCCAGCGCGTTGGCCCTGAACGAACTGCGTTCCGGGGCATCGCAGAACCGTCGTGCCGGGCTGGCCCTGTCGATCGTGGTGGCCACGTGGTTCGGCGTTCTCGCCGACCCCGCCGAACGGGGCGAATGGGGGCGCCGACTGCTGGCCGACACCACCGAGGACAAGGATGTCTACCAGCGTCAGGGTGAAGCGCTCCGGACCCGGGCCCGCCGGATAGCCGACGCTGTCGACCGCCGCCGGCCCGAAGGTCCCTCCACGGGTGAGGCCACGACGGTGCTGGGTCAGTGGCACACCTCGATCCAGTCGGTGGTGGCGGCCGCCACGCGATACCAGCAGACCCAGGGCCCGCTGCCCGCGGCCCGGGCCTTCGGCCTTCCGGCCGGGGCCGCCGTGCCCGATCCGCGGCTGCCGATCGCCGATATCTGCGCGCACCTGATGCTCAACCGGTTGGGGCTGTCCATCCCGGCCGAACACCAGGTGCGCCGGCTCGCGGCCCGGACCGTGGCGGATCTCTATCCCGGACAGGAGTGACCAGATGGCCTGGCACGCACTGCACGTTCATCATCACGACGACCCGGCCGCGCTTCTCGGTGAGGCGATCCGGCCGGTGTTCGACCGGCTCGGCGGGTCCGTCCCGAGGGCCTACTGGCTCCGGCACTGGCGTCAGGGACCGCATCTGCGGCTGTTCTTCGACACCGACGAGAGGACCTTCACCACCGTGGTACGACCGGTCACCGGCGAGATCGTCGGCTCCTGGCTGGAGCGAAACCCTTCGCAGGCACAGCTCGACCCCGTCGCTCTCCTTCCGTTGCACCGACGGCTGGCCGAGGTGGAGCGGGACCCGGGTCCGCTGCTGCCCTGGTGCCCCGACAACAGCTGGCACCCCGCAGCAGCCGAACGGCGGGCTGAGACGGTGCCTGAGCCTGAGGCACGCGAACTTCTGGACGATTTCCAGGTGCGGACCACCGCGGTTGCGTTCGACACCACCGAGGCGATCCGGCACGGACACGCCGACCGGCTCGGGACCGGTTTCGACCTTCTCGTCGCTACCGCCCACGCGCTGTCGCCGGGAGGCATCGACCGGGCGTTCGTCTCCTTCCGATCGCATTCGGAGGCGTTCCTCAGCTCGACGTCCGACGGTCAACGTTTACGAGAGCACTGGGACGCGCTGTACCGCCGTCAGTCCGAGGCCCTGACTGCTCGTCTGAGCGAGGTAATTGCCCAGACCGACGCGCAGAGCGGGCCGATGGCGGAGTGGGTGGACCTCCTGCGCCCGATCGACCGGCGAGCCGGCGATCTGATCGAACACGGCCGGCTGCGGCTGGAAGCGCCGGCCCGTTTCACCGGTCCTCCTGGGGAACCCGAACTGGCGCAGATCAGCCCGTTCCATGCCGGCATCGAGGCGCGTCCGCAGTGGTGGGACACCGTCCGTACCTCGACCTGGTTCGCCCGGTACCGGCTGATGCTCAATTACACGTACCTGCACCTGACCCGGCTCGGGCTGCGGCCCGACCAGCGCTATCTGCTCTGTCATCTGATCAGCGCGGCGGTCGAGCAGACCTATGACACCTCGGTGCGGGAGGTGATCGGCGGATGACCGCGACCCGGCCGGACCTGGCGATCCGCCCGCAGACCCAGATCGTCGAGACCTTCTCGCTCAGGCGGGGAGTTTTCAGCTCGGGGCTGCCCGACGGCAGCACCCGCCTGGTGGCCTGGCCGCACGCCGGTACGCTGCCCGCCGCGGCCCTGAACCGTCCCGTGCTCCAGGCCCTGGCGCGCGGTGTGCTGAGCACCGGACAGCTGGCCCTCGCCGTAGGCGCCGAAACTCCTGGACGACGCGCTGAGATCGCCCGGATCGTCGGGGATCTGCGCGAGGCCGGGTGGCTCCGGGTGACCCTGACTCTGGAGGGCCGTCCGCTCTACACGGTCGATCCACTGGCCCCGCCACCCGCCGATCCGGTACCGCCCGGTCCGGACGTGTTGTCGCATTTCACCGTCCTGCGCCGGGAGCAGGCGGACCTGCTGGTCGAGTCTCCCCGCTCCTGGTGCGAGATTCGCTTGCATGCACCGGAACTGGCCGCGATCGTCGCCGGTGCACCCCCGGGATCCGAGGGCGGCGCGCGATTGTGGGCCGACCTGGCCCGCGGCGGGTTCCTCACCACGGCCGGCGGAGAAGAGGACACCGAGCTGCGATTCCGTCAGTGGGGACCGCACGAGTTGCTCTTCCACGACCGCAGCCGCCTGCGCCACCGCGGGTACTTCGGCGACAACTTCGGCGGAACCTTCTGGGCCCGTGAGGAGTTCGAGCCCCTTCCGGCCCGCCCCGAGCCATTCGGTGGACCGGTGATCGGCCTGCCGATGCCCGACCTGGCCGAGCTGCGCCGCACCGATCCCACCCTCACCGAGGTCCTCGAGAACCGCCGCTCGCTGCGGCACTACGACGACGAACACCCGATCCGGCTGGACCAGCTCGGCGAGTTCCTGTACCGGTCCGGGCGCACGCGACTGGTGCGGGAGCGGGACGGCGTCGAGTACAGCAGCCGTCCCTACCCCTCCGGCGGCTCGGTGTACGAACTCGAGATGTACGTCCTGGTTCGCCGGGCCGACGGCCTGGAACCCGGCCTCTACCACTACCGCTCGATCGAGCACGCTCTGGAACGGGTGGCCGGCCCGGAGGACCGGGCGGTCCGGAAGCTCTACACCACGGCCGGCCACGGATCCGCCGAAGGCGTTCCCCCACAGGTAATGGTGATCGTCTCAGCCCGTTTCGGCCGGCTGATGTGGAAGTACACCTCGATGGGGTACGCGCTGATCCTCAAGCACGTCGGGGTGCTCTACCAGACCATGTACTGCGTGGCCACCGCCATCGGCCTGGCCCCCTGTGGCCTGGGCAGCGGCGACTCGGTGGCGTTCGCGGAGGCCACGGGCCGGGACCGGTTCACCGAGAGCAGCGTGGGGGAGTTCCTTCTCGGTTCCCGCGCGGAGGAGAGCGTGAGTCTCACCCAGGGCACCTTCACCCAGAGCAGCTCAACCCGGAGCGCCGTCACGTCGGCCCCGGCCCGGCTCGAGCTCCGGCCCGATGCGCACCCGGTCACCGTCGGCACCGCCCTGTGGATCCTGGGCCCCACTGGCTCACACCGGATCGGGGACGCGGGACTGGGGCGCTGGCTGGACCGGCTCACGCCGTTGCTGGACGGGACCCGGACGCTCGACGAGATCACCGGCCGGCTGGCTCCCGAAGCCCGCGAGCAGGTGGCTGTCCTGCTGCGGGCGCTGGTGCGTCGCGGGATCGTGCGGGAATGCGAGGGGCCGTCGCCCGTCGGTGCGCCGCCGGATCCATTGATCGGTCTGCTGGGGTACTTCTGTGCCGACCCGGCCGAGCGGGCCGACCGGTTACGGGCCACACCGTTGCTGATCACCGGCGGTGGAGCCCTGGCCGAAGCGGTCGGCGCGGCCGCCGCGTCGGGTGGTCTGCGGCTGCACCGCAGACCAGGAGGCGATCTGCTCACCCTGACGTCGGCAGCTGATCCGGGCCGACCTCTGATCCAGGCCAAGGAACACGAAGGGGAGATCTGGATCGGTACCGACGTGGAGTCGGCGGGGTACCGCCACCGGCTCCCGCCGGCGTCCGAACGCGAACTCGGACCCGAACGCGAACCCGCACGCGAACGGGTCGGCGAGACGTCCGGTCCGGCTCGCCGGGTGGCTGCGAACCACCTGCTGAACGCCGCCGTCCGGATCCTGACGGGGCTGCCGACCGGGTTGGTTCCGGAAACCGTCGAGGTTTTCCCGGCCGGCCGGATCACCGCCGTCCGGCATCGGTGCCGACCGCATCCGTTCGTCTCAGCCGTCGAACGGGTCCTCTCTGATGAGCCGGGTGTTTCGGTGAAAACTACCACCCAGCAGGAATTTTCGCGTTCGGCGATTCGCTGGGTCGACGACCGGTTCGGGATCCTCGGGACTCTGTGGGACGCCGACATCCCGCAACTTCCCCTGCATGTGTACGCCACCCAGGTGGCCGACCCGGTGGGCCTTCGGGGCTCGTCGACCGCGGTGGCGGTCGGGTACGGCGGGGACCTGGAGTCCGCGCGCTGCGCGGCGGCTCTGCACGGGGTAGCAAGCTATGCGGCAGCGATGATCGATCCACGGCGGGTCCGTGGTCAGCTCTCCGAAGCCTTCTGCCGGCCGGGCGAGCCTCGGCCGGACGCCTTGGCCCGGCTGCGGGACGACCCCAGCGCGGCGCGAGTGGCCGGCTACGAGCCGGACCAGGGAAGACCGGTCTGGGTTCCGGCGGACCGGGCGTTCCCGGTGCTTCGCCCGGGCGGCGCCGACCGGGCGGCCTGGGGCCTGGCGGCCGGTTACACCGCAGATCAGGCGGTTCTGTCCGGCCTGCTGTCCCAGGCCCGCCGGCTGGTGCTGGAAGCGCTGGCCCACACCGCCCCGACGCCTCGGGCGGTACCGGTCGAGGGCTCGGCCGAACGAAGGTACCGGCAGCTCTGCACGCTGGCCGGTGAGGTGCGAGTGACGGACCTGACCGGGCTTCTCGGCCTCGCGGCGGTGGCCGTGGAGGTTGGTGGGCATCTGGTGGTCGAATGTGGGACGCAAACCAGCGATGCCCTGGATCGTGCGCTTGAGCGGGCCCTGCTCCACGCCCAGGTCGGCCCGGGAGGTGTTCCGGGTGGAGAGCCCTGCGGCGGCCCGCCGAAATCCTCACAACCGGCCGAGCAGGCGCGGCGGATCACCCGGGTCCTGCGCGATCGCGGGTTCACCGTGCAGGTCGTCCCCTTGGACCACGATCCCCAGGTGACCATGGTCATCCCCGCTCCGGTCCAGGTGGTGGTGACCGATGCCGCTCTCTGACCGCCTCGCCCGGCCGGTCGTCACCGGCACCGGCCTGCTCGCCGAGACGCTTCGCCGCCAGAACCTGACCGGTCCCGGGATCCGGATCGAGGCCGCCGACACCTGGGCGGTCCCGTTCGCACCGCCGATCGGACCGGCCCCCTTGAGCGGCGATCCCGTCCTGCCGGTCTGGACCGAACTGGGCATGGTCGTGGTGGGTCCGGTCGAGCGGCCGGGCGTGACCGGCTGCCGGGAGTGCGTCCGGCGTCGCCGTCGGCGTGCTCAAGTGGACGGTGCGGCCCGCGAGGCCGTCTTCACCGCCCGGTCCGTCGTTCTCGGGCAACGGCCCGCGCCGTGGCTGACCGCGTGGGCGGCGGACACGGTGGCCGCCGTCGTGCAGCAGGAACTCGACCCGGCCGGTGCGGCGAGCCCGGCCCTGACCCTGGTCGACCTGGCTGACCTGCGGGTGACCCGGCACCCCTTCCTGCCCGATCCGTTCTGCCCGGTCTGTGGCGACCGGCCGGACGACGACGCCGCGGCCGCCGCGATCGTGCTCACCCGGCGTGCGAAGCCGGATGCGGACACCTTCCACGAGCAGGAACTCGTCGAGGACCTGGTCCGCTTGGAAGAGCTGTACGTGGATCCGGTGACCGGGCTGATCCGGGAGATCCGCGAAGACACCATGGGCGGCCTGGTCATGGCGGCGGCCCTGCTGCCGGTTCCGGGCCCGGAGGACGTGCTGGAACCCGGGGTCGGCCGGACCAGTACCTCCCGGTCGGCCCGCACCGTCGCCGTGCTCGAGGCCCTGGAGCGCTACGGGGGGCTGGCTCCGGGCGGCCGCCGCACGGTGGTCCGGGCTGCCTACAGCGAGGTCGCCGAGCGCGCTCTCGACCCGGCCACGCTCGGGGTGCACCCGGAACAGAGTTATGAACTAGCAGACTTCCCCTTCCGCCGATTCGCTCCGGACGGGGTGACCGACTGGGTCTGGGGTTACTCGTTCGCCCGGCAGGAGCCGATCCTGGTACCGGAGCATCTCGCCTACTACCACGTCCACTCGAAGGACCCGTCCGAACGTCCCTTCCTGTATGAGATCTCCAACGGCTGTGCCCTGGGCGGATCCCTGGAGGAGGCCGCGCTGCACGGTCTTCTCGAGGTGGCCGAGCGGGATGCCTTCCTGCTCACCTGGTACCGGCAGCGCGCGGTCGCGGGACTGGACCTGGACTCCGCTCCCGACCGCCGGACCCGGGCCCTGGCCGGGCTGATCCAGGACGAAACGGGTTACCAGGTAGAGGCGTTCGACATCACCACCGAGTTCGGGATCCCTTCGGTCTGGGTGCAGGCGGTGGACCGGCGACCGCGGTCCGCCGCGGACCCGGTTCGCCCGGCCGGGGTCTGCGCGGCCGGCAGTTCCCCGGTTCCCAGGAAGGCCCTGGTCAACGCGCTCAGTGAACTGGGGCCGATCCTGGTGGATCTGATCCGGCGGTACCCGGCCGCGCACGAACGGGCGCATCGGATGGTCGGCGACCCGGACCTGGTGCGAACCATGGAGGACCACTCCACCCTCTACGGCCACCCCGACGCCTTCGCCCGGCTGGGGTTTCTCCCGAGGGTGCCGACCCGGACCCTGGACGACATGGAACGGGCCGTCGGCAGTGCGTTCGCCGCCGGCGACCTGACCACGGATCTGCGGACCCTGGTGGCCCGGTTCACCGACGCGGGGCACGACGTCGTGGTCGTCGACCAGACCACGCCGGAGCACCGGGCCGGCGGTCTGGCCTGCGCGAAAGTTCTCATTCCGGGCACCGTCCCGATGACCTTCGGGTATCGCAACCGGCGGGTGGACGGGCTGACCCGGCTGGGCCCGGAGCCGTTCGCCCACCCCCACCCGTTCCCATGAGATCTCCCGAGAATGATTCTGAGAGGCCGATGATGGATGTTCGTGACGACCGGTCGGGAACGCGGGTGCCTTCGGCCCAGGACGGTGGCCGGGCCGCGCGGGCCTGGATGCGGACCATGCGCCGGGACCAGCCGGTGTGGGTGGATCACCATTCGGTGGTCCACGTGTTCCGGTACGAGGATGTGCGCCGGGTGGTCACCGACTCCGAGGTGTTCAGCTCGGACCGGCGGCGTTTCATGCCCGGCAACGGACAACTGGGCCGGGGCAATCTGACCCTGATGGATCCCCCCGAGCACACCAAGCTGCGGCGGCTGGTCAGCCAGACGTTCACCCCGCGCACCGTGGCCGCTCTCGAGCCGCGGGTCCGGGCCCTGGCGACCGACCTGCTGGAGGGCACCGGGGAGGAGTTCGACCTGGTGCAGGTGCTGGCGCATCCACTGCCCCTGCTGGTGATCTCCGAACTGCTCGGTGTCCCGGCCTCCGACCGGGCGCTGTTCCGTTCCTGGTCGGCCGGTTTCGGGCGCGGCGAGATCGCCGCCCTGCACGAGATGGACAGCTATCTGCGCCGCCGTTCGGCCCGGGCCCGCGGCTGCCCGGACGATGCGCTGATCAGCCGGCTCACCCGGGTCGAGGTGGACGGCGAGCGACTCGACGACGAGGAGGTGGCCAGCCTGAGCGGGCTGATCCTCCTGGCCGGGCACATCACCACCACGGCCCTGATCGGGAGCCTGGTCATCTGTCTGGACGAGAACCCCGCCCAGGCCGCCCGGGTCCGGGCCGACCCCGGCCTGATCCCGGCGGCGGTGGAGGAAACCTTGCGCTACCGGCCGGCGTTCACCCAGGTGAGCCGGGTGTGCCTACGGGACGACCGGATCGGTGGGGTGGACGTGGCGCGGGGCAGCGTGGTCATGGCCTGGTTGCTCTCGGCCAATCACGACGAGGAAGTCTTCCCCGAGCCCGAGCGCTTCGACCTGGGGCGCCAACCCAACCGGCAGGCCTCTTTCGGGCACGGAATCCATTTCTGCCTGGGTGCTCCGCTGGCGCGTCTGGAGGCCCGGGTCGCCCTGGAGGTCCTCCTGGGCCGATTCCCCGAGCTACGGGTGAGCGCGCCGCATTCGCTCGATTTCTACGACCATCCGACCGGTGCGGTGAGGCGGCTCCCGGTAACCGCAACCCGGGTCGGTGTCCGCTGAGACTGCGAGATTGAGACTGCGAAATCGGGCTGCGGCGGCCGGATGAGCGGGCAGCGCTTCGACCGGGCCCCGGTGATCCGGGATCCGGTCGAAGCGCTGAACACCAGGTGGGCGGTGCCTCCCGGCCGGGAGGCACCGCCCGGGCGGATCAGGCGCTGGAGCAGGAGCAGCAGATGTAGCAGAAGCAGTTGCACGAGCCGCCGACCTCGGTCATACCGTGGCCCGCGGTGAGGGACTCGACTTCGAGGTCGCTGTCGGCGATCTCGAAGACATCCATCGGCAGATCGTTCATTGCCATGTGATGCTCCTTCGTCGAAACGTGCCGTCGGGCACGTTTTTCCAGGTCTGACGCATCGGCCGATGCAGAATGCCCTTAACAGGTAAAGGATTTCCCTGTCCAGGCAGTTCCTATCCTCGATTGCGGGCTCGCGCCGGTCAACCAAATCGGACCCGGTGACCAGATCCGCTATCTGGTCAGGGCACTTGCCGGGGTCAGGTAGGCCTGAAAGACGATCTGCATCCGTTCGCTGACGCGACGCAGCGCCTGTGCGTCCGGGATGCCCGGCCCCTCGAAACTGCTGCGCACCATCATGGCCAGGGTCATCGCCCGCCGGCGGATCTGCGGACCGTGCCAGCCGGCCCGGGACCCGCCCTCGGTGACGAAGAAGCCGGCCGTGAGCGCGTCGAGGCCGTCGCTGGTGGCCTCCAGAGTCAGCCCCGGGCGCAGGCACTCGTTCTCCATCAGGGTGGCCAGGTACTCCCGGAACGGGGGCAGGGCCGAGAGCCGGTACCGCTCCTCGCTCCCGCGGCCACCGCCGCGCCCCGCCAGCCGTCCCAGGGTCTCCCGGTCGCCCGTGTAGAAGGCGCGGAAGAGCGGATATTGTTCGGCCGTGGTGAAGATCGAGTAGATCACGTGGTGCAGCATGCAGGCCCGGTGATCTCGGCGGGTCGCGATCAGCAGGGCGCCGAAGACACCGGCCAGTTCCTGCTGGATCAGATCCTCGACGAGTTCGTCCTTGGTGCGCCAGTGCAGGTAGACGGTTCCTTTGCCGATTCCGGCGCGGCGCGCGATCTCCTCGATCGTGGTCCGCTTGTACCCATGCAGCATCAGCATCTCGCGGGTGATGCTCATGGTGCGGTGAATACGGCAGTCAGGGTTCGGACAGTCCTCGCCGGGACAGCCCTGCTCGTGTTCGTGCATTCACTGGCCCGCAGCGCAGCTCGACCGATCTCCGACCCGGATTCGCGCCTCAAACATTATTTGCCCCCAAAGTTCTCCGTTGCCCCCGACGCCCCACTATCGGTTGCTCCGGAGAACTTGGCAAGCCCGGAACCGGCGCGTCGTCTCAGCTCCGGGGGACTGAAACCCGCTGAAAGGAATTGTCTTCCATCTGGACCACATCAGTGAGGATGCGGCCGGACCACCGATCTATGTACAGCGAATTCCCAGGAATTCGGTGAACCAGCCAGTTTCGGTGGGCCGGAAGGAGCCGCCCTTTCGGGCGAATCCCGCTCGGGTCTCAGTGCGCGGTGTCGCTCAGTTCGAGCTCGCGGGGCACGGACCGCCAGACCACCAGGGCGGCCAACGCCACCACGATCGCGCCGGTGAGGCCGACCACGGCGAAGGAACGGGTGAAGGATTCGGTAGCCAATCCTTCGTAGCCGGTGCCCAGGGAACCTGCCACCGATTCGCGTACGTCCGAACCGGCGGCATCCGGTAGGCCTGCCCGGTAGACCGCTCCGGCCAGACTCCCCAGCACCGACACGCCCAGCACGGCGCCGATCTCGTAGGACATCTCCTCGATGGCCGCGGCCGAGCCGGACTGGTGGCTGGGGGCCCGGCCCATGATCAGGGCGGAGCCGACCCCGAGCGCGGCGCCGCCGAGGCCGACCAGGAACAGCGCGGCCGCGACGCCGGCGTACGGGATCGGGCGGGGCAGAACGAAGATCACGGCGAGGCCTATCGCGGTGATGCCCAGGCCGGAGCCGAGCACGGTGCGCACGCCGATCCGGGCGGCGACGGCCGGGGCGAACGGCGAGCCGAGCAGGCCGCCCAGGGCCAGGGGGAGCAGGGCGGCGCCGGCGGCCAGCGGGGACCAGCCCTGAACCAGCTGCAGCCATTGGGAAGCCACCAGGAGCAGGGCCATGACGACCGTGCTGTGCGAGAGGGCGGTGAGCACCCCGGCACGGAACACCTTGTCGGCGAACAGGCCCACGGCCAGCATCGGTTCGGGCTGGACCAGGCAGCGGCGCCCGAACAGGGCCACCGCGGCCAGGCCGGCCAGCAGGATCACCGGGGTCAGCGGGTCCAGGCCGTGGGCGCCGAGATGTTTGACGGCGTAGACGATCGCCACCATCCCGCCGACCGAGAGCAGCACGCCGATCGTGTCCACCCGGCCGGGCCGGTCCGAGCGGCTCTCCGGCAGCAGGATCACGCCCGCCACCACCGCGACCACCATCAGGGGCACGTTGACCAGGAAGGCCGAGTGCCAGCTGAACAGCTCCAGCAGCACCCCGCCGACGATCGGGCCCAGGCCCGCGCCGAGCGAGGCCATGGTGGCCCAGATGCCCAGCGCCAGGGCCCGCTCGCCGGGGTCGGGGAACAGGTTCCGGATCAGCGACAGGGTGGTCGGCATGATCATCGAGCCGCCGATGCCGAGCACCGCGCGCAGCGCGATCACCTGGCCGGGGGAGTCGGCGACCAGGACCAGGAGCGAGGCCAGGCCGAACAGGCTGAAACCGGTGAGCAGCATGCGTTTGCGGCCCCAGCGATCGCCCAGCGCGGCCATCGGCACCAGCAGCCCGGACAGGACGACCGGGTAGGCGTCGACGATCCAGAGCTGCTCGACCGGGCCGGGGCGGAGGTCGGCGATCAGCTCGGGCAGCGCGACGTTCAGCACCGTCATGTCCATCACCACGACCAGCAGGCTGGCGGCCAGGACGGCGAGGCCGGCCCAGCGCCGCCGACCGCGGTGCGCTTGCGCCGGGGTCTCCGCGACAGCAGTCATCGGGCTCGCGCTCCTTCCAGGAAAGTGGTGATCAGGTAGTGGTCGAGGTCGCGCCGGGCGACCTTGCCGAGGTCGATCGCGTCCCGCCCCGCCACCAGCAGGCCGTAGACGGCGGAGGACAGCCAGGTGGCGGGAACGTCCGAACGCAGCAGCCCGGCCCGCTGCCCGGCGGCGAGCAGCACGGTCTCCCGGTCGGCCAGGATCTCGGTGCGGGCCACCAGGTCCGGGGCCGACCGCAGGTAGGGGTCGGTCAGGGCGAAACCGAACTCGTCGTAGTCGGCCAGGTAGCGGCTCAGGACGTCGCGGATGCAGGCCTCGATCCGCGCGGCGTCGCCGGACCCGACGGCCTCGTCCAGCCCGGCGGCCAGCATGCTCTGCTCCCACCGGTCCATCGACCGGGTGCCGAGTTCGTGCAGCAGTTCGTCGCGGGTGGAGAAGTAGCGGTGCAGGGTGGCGCGACCGACGCCCGCGGCGGCGGCCAGGTCGGCCATCGAGGCGCGGGGGTCGGTGTTGAGCCGGCGCACCGCGGCGGCCAGGATCGCGTCGCGGGAGTTCACGCCGGGCCCACGATCAGCCGGACCGCCTCGTCCACGTCGGCGGTGGCCAGCAGCAGGGCCCGGTCGGCGGCCGAGACGAACCCGGCCGTCACCGCGTGGTCGACCATCTGCAGCAGCGGGTCGTAGAAGCCGTCCACGTTCACCAGCACCACGCGCTTGTCGTGCAGGCCGAGCTGGGTCCAGGTGACCGCCTCGAACAGCTCCTCGAGCGTGCCCAGGCCCCCGGGCAGGGCGATGAAGCCGAGCGACAGGTCGTGCATGAGCTGCTTGCGCTCGTGCATGGTCGGCACCACCCGCAGGTCGGCCAGGTCGGTGCGACCGTACTCGCGGGCCATCAGCGCCTCGGGGATCACCCCGATCACCTCACCGCCGGCGGCCAGGGCGCCGTCGGAGACTGCACCCATCACGCCCACGCCCCCGGCGCCGTAGACCAGGCCGAGACCGGCCTTGGCCAGGGCCGCGCCCAGCTCACCGGCCACCTGCAGGTAGGACGGCGCCGACCCGGCCGACGCACCACCGAAGACACACACCCTGGACACGCGCCTACTCCGCCCGACGGACCGATCACCCATGAGACATAACTGTCTCACGTGAGACGACATTGTCTCAATGTGTCGAACGGGTTAACCGGCTCACAGGGGGTGCGGCAGGTGCAGCGTCACCGTCGTTCCCCGTCCCACCTCGGACCGGACCTCGACCCGCCCGCCGTGCGCCCGGGCGATGGCCTGGACGATCGCCAGTCCCAGGCCCGAGCCGCCGTAGTCCCGGCTGCGGCTGGCCTCGGCCCGCCAGAAGCGCTCGAACACCCGGGGCACGTCCTCCTCCGGGATGCCGGGACCGTTGTCGTTCACCTCGACGCAGACCTCGCCCCCGACGTCCCTGATCGTGAGCCGGACCCGCGTGCCCGGCGGGGTGTGCTGGACCGCGTTGCCGACCAGATTGCGCAACACCTGCTGGAGCCGGGCCGCGTCGCCCGTCATCGGGGCCGATGGGGGCGCCTGCAGGGTGATGTCCAGGCCGGAGTGGATGACCTGGGCGTCCTCGACCACGCTCTCGGTCAGCCGGACCAGGTCGAGCGGCTCGCGTTCCAGCGGCCGGCCGGTGTCCAGGCGGGCGAGCAGGCCGAGTTCCTCGACCAGCAGCCGGATCCGGCCCACCTCGTCCTCGATCCGGGCCACCGCCGGCTCCAGGTCGTCCTCCTTCAGCCCGCCCTGCCGGTACAGCTCCAGCCAGCCGGAGATGGTGGCGATCGGGGTGCGCAGCTCGTGCGAGGCGTCGGCCGCGAAGGTCCGGGCCCGGGCCTCGGCGTGGGCCTGGGCGTCGAAGGCCCGGTTCACGGCCGCGGCCAGGACGTCGGTCTCGGAGTGCCGGTCCGAGACCGGCAGCCGCTCGTCCCGGGAGCCGTCGGCGATCGCCTCCGCGGCCTGGGCCATCCGCCGCAGCGGCCGCAGGCCGACCCGGAGCACCAGCACGGCCAGGGCCACCAGGACGATCAGGGCGGTCAGCGCGACCTCGGTCATCTTCTGGAAGAACTCGAGGATGGCGTGGTCGTCCACGTTGGCGTCGTTGACCAGAATCAGCTCGGCCACGTCGACCGTGCCCCGACCCTGGGACAGCACCACCCGCAGGCCCGGGGTCAGCACCCGGACCAGGGCGAGGTCTCCGTGCAGATCGGTGCTGGTGTCCTGGTCGGCGTCCACCAGCTGCAGCTGGGGCACCCCCCGGGTGAGCCGGACCAGATCGGCGCTGAGCCCGTCGCCCTCGCCGGTGCTGAACAGGACGCTCCGCCCCTGATCGAGCCCGACCAGCCCGAGCGGCGGGCCCAGCAGGGTCTCGAACTGGCTGGCCTGCACGGTCTGCGGTCCGGTCCGGACCAGGTCGGCGATGTTCCCGGCGTCCTCCAGCAGCTTGTCGCCGGAGCGTTCGAAGATGTAGTCGTCGACCAGGAACGCGGTGAACACGCTGCTGGCGCCCAGACCCAGCACGAACAGGAGGACGAATCCACCCAGCAGCCGGACCCGGATCCCGCCCGGAGCGCGCAGTCTCACTGAGCTTGCCGGCGCAGCGCGTAACCGACGCCGCGGACCGTCTGGATCAGCGGCTCCTCGCCGTCGTCCACCTTGCGCCGGAGGTTGGAGATGAACCGCTCGACCACCACCGAGTCGCCGCCGAAGTCGTACTGCCAGACCGCCTCGAGGATCTGCGCCTTCGAGAGAACCTGGCCGGGATGGGTGATCAGGTAGTGCAGCAGCTTGAACTCGGTGGGGGACAGCTCCACGGGCCGGTCACCGCGACGGACCTCGTGGCGCTGCGGATCCACGGTCAGGTTGTGCAGGGACAGGACGGAACCGGCCGGCACCGCATTGCCGCGGGATCGGCGCAGCAGGGCCTCGATCCGGGCGCCGATCTCCACCACGCTGAACGGTTTCACCACATAGTCGTCCCCGCCCAGCTGCAGGCCGCGCACCCGGTCCTCGACCGCGTCCCGTGCGGTAAGGAAAAGCACCGGTACCCCGATGGACTGGGACCTGAGCAACTGCAGCACGTCGAAACCGGTTCCTCCGGGCAGCATCACGTCGAGCACAATGACGTCCGGCAGGTGGTTGCGCACCCGCTCCAGGGCCTGCGGGATGTCGGCCGCCACCTCCACCTCGAAACCGGCGAAGGTCAGGGCCGAGGTGAGCAACCCCCGGATGCCCGGGTCGTCGTCGACCACGAGGACCCGGTCGGGGGTGTCGGTGGCGGCCATCAATCATCCTCTCCTGAATAATCTTTCAGACGCCGACGGGCTGCGGTTCGGTCAGGGTGTGGCCCTCGATGTCGACGTCCGGCACGATCCGGTCCAGCCAGCGCGGCAGCCGCCAGGCGTGGTCACCCAGCAGGGTCAGCACGGCCGGTACCAGGGTCAGGCGGACCACGAACGCGTCCACCAGGACCCCGAAGCCGAGGGCGAAGGCGATCGGCATGATGTCCGGGTCGTGCGAGAACAGGAAGCTGACGAAGACCGAGATCATGATCGCCGCGGCCGAGACCACCACCCGCCCGGCGTTACGGCTGCCGGCCAGGATCGCCGCCCGCGGGTGACGGTGCCGCGAATAGTGCTCACGCATCGAGGAAACCAGGAAGACCTCGTAGTCCATGGCCAACCCGAACAGCACGGCCATCACGATGATCGGGACGAAACTGGCCACCGGCCCCTCGGACGGCACCCCCAGCGGTCCGGCCAGCCACCCCCACTGGAAGACCGCGACGGTCGCCCCGAACGCGGCGCCGACCGAGAGCAGGAAGCCGGCCGTGGCCTTGAGCGGGATCGTCCACGAGCGGAACGCGATCATCAGCAGGAGCACCGACAGACCGACCACGACCAGGGTGAACGGCAGCAGGGCGGCGTTCAGCTTGTCGGCCACGTCGATGCTGACCGCGGTCAGGCCGGTGACGGCGACGTAGCTCCCGGCGGACTGCCCGATCGGGGCCACGGCCGTGCGCAGCTGGTCGACGAGGGTGCTGGTGGCGCTGTCGCGGGGGCCGGTGGTGGGAATGATGCCGACCATAGCGGCCCGCTGGTCCTCGGCCAGCTCGACGCCCGCCACTTGGGCGACACCGGGGATCCGGGCCACCGCGGCCGCGACGGTCCTCGCGGTGGAACGGATCTGTTGCGGCGTATCACCCTCGACCAGAACCGCCAGCGGTCCGTTCGCTCCGGGACCGAAGGCGCTCGCGACCAGGTCGTAGCTCTGTCGGGAACTTGAGGACGCCGCGGAGGAGCCGTCGTCGGTCAGGGCCAGTTTGAGTTGGGTGGCCGGGGCGGCGAGCACGGCGAGCAGTAGGACGACGCCAGCGACGACCTTGCGGGGGTGCCGGGTGACCGCGGTGACCCAGCGGACGGCCAGGCTGCTCTCGGGCGCGCTCAGTTCCCGGCGCCCGGCCCGCGACGAGGCCGACGGGCGCAGCAGTTCACCCGCCAGGCTCAGCAGGGCCGGGAGCAGGAAAAGGGCCAGGAGCACGGCCACGGCGACCGCACCGGCCGAGGCCAGGCCCATGGCGGTGAGCAAGGGGACACCGGCGACGCAGAGGCCGCACAGGGCGATGATCACGGTCAGGCCGGCGAAGACGACGGCGCTACCGGCCGTGGCGGTGGCCGTGGCGACCGAATCGGCCACGCTCAGGCCCCGGGCCAGCTGGCTGCGGTGCCGGGAGAGGATGAGCAGGGCGTAGTCGATACCGACGGCCAGGCCCAGCATCATGGCCAGGGTCAGGGCGCTGTTGGAGATGTCGAACTGGTTGGCCGCCAGCAGCACCGCCCCGATCGTGCCGCCGACCCCGAGAACGGCGGTCAGCAGGGGAATCCCGGCCGCGACCAGCGAGCCGAAGGTGATCAGCAGGATCAGCAGGGCCACGCCCAGCCCGATCGCCTCGCCGGGGCCGGCCAGGGGGACCGACTCCTGGAAGGCGTCCCCGCCGAACACCGCCCGGCCGCCGTCATTGGTGAACGTGGGGGCGGTGGCCCGGACCGCGTCGAGTTCGGCCGCTGGCACATCACCGTCAACGGGGGTGTCGAACTCCACCGACACGACCGCGGTCCGGCCGTCTTCGGAGACCTGCTCGTCGGGGGCGCTGACCTGGGTGACGCCGTGGACGGCCTGGATCTCGGTGAGGGTGGCCCGCAGGTCGCGGGCGATCTGGTGGTCGGCCAGCCGGGCGCCGTCCGGAGCGACGAACACGACGTCCGCGGTGACCTTGGTGTCGGCCGGGAAGTGCTGGTCCGCTTTCTGCAGGGCGACCTGGGCGGGGGAGCCGGGGATCGAGTCGCTGGACTGGAACGACCCGGCGTTGCCGAAGGCCAGGACCAGGACGGCGGTGAGCGCGGTCAGGGAGAGCACCAGGAAGGTGAGCCGGCGCCGGGCGGCGAGAGCGCCGAGCCGGTAGAGGTACGTGGCCACGGAGGAGCCTTTCGGCAGGACGGTTGGGGTGACCGGTCCAGACTCGGGGCCCGGTTTGAGGGCGACCCGCCGCGGATCTTGACGATTGCTTGAGGACTGGTGCGCAGCGACCTCAATCCAGCAGCTCCTGGGCCAGGGCGTGGGTGTCCAGGTCCTTGGGGTCACGTCCGCTGAGCACCCAGAAGAAGGCCGGGCCGATCAGCCGGGCAACGGTCTGGTCCTGACCTTGGTCCCCCAACACGGCTCGCGCGCTGGCGCCGAGTACATCCTGTCCAGCAACGAGTTTGGCGACCGCCGGGTCGTGCTGGGCGGCGGAGATCACGGCCCGGTAGGCCGCGCCGGCGGAGCTGTCGGCCAGGAAGCGCACCAGGGCGTCCAGGTAGGCGGTCAGGTCCGCGAGCCGGTCGCCGGTGCGGGCGATCGTCAGCTCCTCCTGCGCGTCCTCCATGCACGCTTCGAGCAGGATCTCGGCCTTGGTCGACCACCAGCGGTACACCGTCTGGCGTCCCACCCCGGCGTGCTCGGCAATGCCCTTCATGGTCAGGGCCGCGTACCCGACCTCCTGGAGCAGGTCGTCCACCGCCCACAGCACCTTCTGCCGGGCGTCCTCGCTGCGCGGGCGGCCGGTCCGGGGGTTCGTCTCGTTCACCGGTCCAGTCTATCGATACACGGTGACTCGTATGTGCTAGTGTTTCGATACACGGTGCCTCGAAAGAGGCCCAACCTTGAGGAGATCGATACCTGATGCGCGTTTTCGTCACTGGAGCCAGCGGCTGGATCGGGTCCGCCACCGTCGACGAACTGCTGGCCGCCGACCACGAGGTGGTCGGGCTGGCCCGCTCGGACGCCTCGGCGGCGGCCCTCCAGGGCAAGGGGGTCACCGTGCTACGCGGCGACCTGGACGACCTGGACTCGCTGCGCCGCGGCGTGGCCGCCGCGGACGGCGTGGTGCACCTGGCCAACAAGCACGACTGGGCCGACCCGGCGGGTACCGACCGGGCCGAGCGGCTCGCGGTCGAGACGATGCTGGACGCTCTGGCCGGCAGCCACCGGCCGTTCGTCATCGCCAACGGCCTGTCCTACCTGGTGAAGGACCGGCCCGCGACCGAGTCCGACGTGTCGCCCGACCTCGGGCCGGAGGCCGCCCGGGGAGGCAGTGAAAACCTCGCCCTCGACTACGTCACCCGCGGCGTGCGCAGCGTCATCGTCCGTTTCGCGCCGTCGGTGCACGGCGCCGGCGACTGGGGCTTCGTCGCCTTCCTGGCCGCGGCGGCCCGGGAACAGGGTGTCTCGGGCTACATCGGCGACGGGTCCACGCTGTGGTCCGCGGTGCACCGCAGCGACGCCGCGCGCCTGATCCGGCTGGGTCTGGAGAAGGCCCCGGCCGGCACCCGGATGCACGCGGTGGCCGAGGAGGCGGTCAGCACCCGGTCCATCGCCGAGGCACTGGGGGAGGCGCTGGGCCTGCCGGTGGCCTCGGTGGAGCCGGAGAAGGCCGACGCGCACTTCGGTTTCGTGGCCGAGTTCTTCGGCCTGCCGATGGCCGCCAGCAGTGCGCGCACCCGGAAACTGCTCGGCTGGGTCCCGACCGGGCCGACCCTGGCCGAGGACATCCGGGCCGGTGCCTACGGGAGCGGCCAGTGAGCACGGCGACGGCCACCCCGACCACCGCGCAGCGTTCCCGGGCGGGCCTGGTCCTGGCCTGTGTCTGCGCCTGCACGCTGCTGGTGGTCGGCCTGGTGGCCGCCATCAACCTGGCGGTGCCGATGATGGCCGCAAGCCGTCTGCACCCGGACGCCGCCCAGCTGCTCTGGATCGTCGACGCCTACGTGGTGGTCTTCGCCGGGCTGGTGATCCCCGGCGGTGCGGCCGGGGACCGGTTCGGCCGGAAGGGGGTGCTGGTCGGCGGTCTGGCCGGGTTCGCGGCCGGGGCCCTGCTGTGCGCCCTGGCCGGGAACGTGCCGATCATGCTGACCGGCCGGGTGCTGACCGGGCTCGGCGCCGCCCTGGTGCTGCCCAACGCGGTCGGGGTCCTGGTCCACGCCACCGCCGCGGAGCGCCGCCGCGCGGTCCTCGCGGTCTGGGCCACGGCCACCGGTCTGGGCGGCATCGTCGGCAACCTCGGCGGCGGTGCCCTGCTCAGCGCCGGCTCATGGCGCACGCTGTTCGCCGGGGTTGCGGTGCTGGGAGCGCTGTTCGCCCTCTGGGCGGCCTTCGCCCTACCCCGCAGCGCCCGCAGCGACCATGCCCTCGACCCTGCGGGAACGGTCCTGTTCGTGGCGGCGATCGTGGCGCTGCTGCTGGGGATCATCGAGGGTCCCGAGTCCAGCTGGTCCAGCGCACTGGTGATCACCGCGTTCGCCGCCGCAATCGTCCTTACTCTGGCCTGGATCCTGATCGAACTGCGCACCGCGCAGCCGATGCTGGACCCCCGGCTGTTCCGCATCCCCGCCCTGAGCGGCGCCGCCCTGGGCATGCTGGTGACCTTCTTCGGCAGCTTCGGCCTGTTCTACCTGAACGCCTCGCTGCTGCAGTACCGCTACGGCTACTCGGTGATGCAGGCCGGCGTCGCCATCCTGCCGCTGGCGCTCCCGATGCTGCTGGGGGCCCGCGTGGTGCCCCGGCTGGCCCCGCGGTTCGGCCTCACCCGGATCCTGATCGCCGCGTTCGTGCTGATCAGCGGGGGCCTGATCGGCCTGTCCCGGAGCGTCCACCAGCCGTACCCGGTGTACGCGCTCGGGCTGGTGGTGATCGGGGCCGGGTTCGCCCTGGCGCTGCCCACGCTGACCGGCGAGCTGGCGGCCTCGCTGCCCCCGCACCGCGCTGGTGTGGCCGGTGGTCTGCAGTCGGCCACCCGGGAACTCGGCAGCGCACTGGGCGTGGCGATCGTCGGCACGGTCCTGACCTCAGGCTTCGTGCACAGTCTGCCGCGCGGTCAGAGGTCGGGTCACACCGTGGCCGAGGCCCTGGCCCGGACTCCGGGGCAGCACGCCACGATCGTCGCGGCGTTCGCCGACGGAGCCCAGAACGCGCTCCTGGTGGCCGGGCTGGTCACGCTGGGGGCGGGCGCGATCACCGTAGTGGTGACGCGCTCGCGCTCACTGTGAATCGGAGACGTCGTCGGTGGGCTGGTGCGGGTCGTCCAGGCAGACGAACGTCCCGTCGCCGTTGTCCAGGTACCCGTTCTTGCCCGGGCAGTCCTCTTCGGAGTCCACCGTCTTGCCGCTGACGTAGTCGTGGTCCAGCGAGCAGGGCACCTCGATCAGGTTCTGGTCGCCACCCTGGTCGGGCTTTCCGTCGGCGCTCCAGCACACGTCGGAGGCGCTGTACCCGTCCGGGACCTTGTTGATCGCGTAGATCGCGAACCCCACCGAGACGGCGGTCAGGGTCACCGCCAGCACCCCGATGACGCTGGTCCAGATCAGGACGTTCTTACGGCGCCGGCGCGAGGTCTGCGGGTCGACCAGGGGCTGCCAGTTCGGCGGGGGAATGACGGGCACGCTGGCATCTTGCGGGACGGGGGAGGCCGTTGTCCTCCGTTTACCCGAGATGTGATCAGAGGACGCAGAACTCGTTGCCCTCCGGATCCAGCATGACCACATGGTCCGGGTTCCCGTCGGGGCCGGGATCGACGCCGGCCACGGTGCCCCCGGCCGCCTCCAGCCGGGCCACCATCGCCTCCACCCGGGGCCAGCGGACAGCGTGGTCCACCGCCCGGCCGCCGCCGATCTGGACGTCCAGATGGATCCGGTTCTTGACCGTCTTGCCCTCGGGCACGGCCAGGAACGAGATGCGGGGACGCACGCCGTCGGGGTCGACGATGGCGGCCACCCCGTCCCGGTCCTCGTCCCTCAGCCCGAACTTCTCGTACCACTGCTCCCAGGAGGTGAACCCCTTGGGAGGTGGCGAAGGGACGTACCCCAGGGCGATCGCCCAGAAGGCGGCCAGGGTGGGGGCGTGGCGCGCGTCGAAGGTCACCGACCAGTCGTTGGACACATGGTGATTATCCGGCTTTGGCCTCGATCACCCGGCGCAGTTCGCCGACGTCGTTCAGGCGGCCCAGCTCGCTGTCGCTGAACGCGATGCCGAACTCGGCCTCCAGGCTGAACATCAGGCCGACGTGGGCCAGGGAGTCCCAGCCGGGCACGTCGGCGGCGGTGGTCTCGTCGGTCAGGACCAGGTCCGGGTCGTTGAAGACGGTGCGGAAGACGTCCTGCATGCGGTCGGACACGAGGGTGTCGGCCATGGGGGTTCTCCTCGAGATCAGAACGGGGGAGTGATCCGGATGTGGCCGGGGTCGGGCACGTGGTCCCGGGCCAGATCGAAGATCCAGGTGCTGGTGTCGCCTTCGACCCCGTCGGCCGTGAAGCCGCTGCGCTCGTAGGCCGATCGGGCGGGTTCGTTGCGGCCGGTGGCGATGTGCTCGCCCAGCACCCGGGCGTAGCCCTGGCGGCGGGCCGCTTCGGTGAGCACGGCCATCGTGCTCAGCTCGGCGCCGCGGCCCAGGACCCGGCAGGACATCAGCCAGGTGTCCACCCGAAGGGTGTGCTCCGGCGCGGGGACGGCGATCACCACGCCGACCAGGCCGTGATCGGCGTACCGATCGCTCAGGCGCAGGGTGAGCGCGATCGCGCCGGGCTGCTCGAGCATCGCCTGCACGGCGGCCTCGCCGTGCCGCCGGGCGGTGAGGGTGAACTGGTTGGTCTTGCCGATCAGCTGCACCACGCGGGCCCGGGTGGTCGCGTCGACCGGCTCGAACGTGGCCGTCATCTCCAGCCCGGCCAGGTACTCCTCGGGGGTCGCGGCGGCGGCGCGGGCGGCTCCGGCCTGGGCCAGGGCCTGGTACTGCCGGGTGCGGGCCGCGTCCTCCGCGGTCAGCGAGCCCGGTTCCAGGCTGGGGTGCCGGGCCAGCGCGGCCGGGTAGCCGGTCGGGTCGGCGGGCAGGTCCAGCACCTCGACCTGGGGGAGGGCGGCCCGCACGGCCTCGCGCTCGAACGGGTTGTCGTCCACGAACACGAAGGCGTCCAGGCCCAGCGACAGGTCCTCGGCGAGCTGCCGGATCACCGCCGCCTTGTCGTCCCAGCCGGCCCGGAAGGCGACCAGGTCGTCCAGGCCCAGGCGCATGTCCGGGTGCTTGAGGAAGGGTTCGCGGGCGTCGGCGTCGTTGTTCTTCGACACCACCGCCAGCAGCACCCCGCGGCGGCGCAGCGCGAGCAGCGCCTCCTGGAAGGCCTGGAACGCCTCGCCGCTGGGACCGTTGCCCAGCACGATGCCGGCCAGGCCGTCCTCGCCGATCACCCCACCCCAGAGCGTGTTGTCCAGGTCGAGCACGACGACCTTGCTGCTCAGCCCGGCGGTGGCGGCGATCACCTGGCCCAGCTGGCGGGCCAGCGCGGGCAGCGCGGCGAGCCCGATCGACTGCTTGGCCAGGAACCAGTACCGCGCGTCACTCCAGCGGCCGGTCCCGATCGCCGAGGCGAGCTGTTCGGCGTCCACCAGATGTACCCCACCGGGAAGCTGCTGCCCCAGTTGAAGATTCAGCGCCCGGACGAGCTGGCGACGCGATCCGGGCGTAGCCAGGGCCACGTGGCCCAGGCCGTCGTCGGTCCGCGGCACGAACGTGGTCTGCAGGACGGTGGCGCCGGCGCGCTCGCGCAGCACCTGCCAGAGCGAGGTCCAACGGGAGGTTTCGGCGGCCAGGTCGCGGGCCGGATCGTCACTGATCGCGGGCAGGCGCAGCTCGCGTTCGTCGATCAGCAGCAGCACCACGTCCGGGGCGAAGGCGTAGAGGCTCGACGACGGATCGAGGATCTCCTGCTCGTACTGGCCGTAAGGGCTTTCGTGGACGCTGGCGGCGACGCCGTGCCGGGCCAGCGCCACCGGCAGGATCGCGGCCAGCTGACCGGTGGTGTGGCTGCCGATCACCGCGATCCGCAGATAGCGCCGGGCCCACCCGGGCCGGGTGTCCCCGGGGGCCGGAAGGATCCGGGCCGCGCTGAGCCAGTGCGGCAGCTCGTCGCTGAGATCACCCATTCGGCCCAGGAGTTTCGCGGCCTCGCCGGGGGCTGCCTCCCGAGCGCTGGTCAGCAGGCTCTGTGGCGTCTGGGCGGTTCGTCGATTACGGGGATCGGGCACCGACGCCCGGGTGGTCTCATCCCTGAGCACGCAGTTGCTCCTCGCGTTCCTGCACGGCCTGGGGCAGGCGGAAGGTCCGGGGCGGCGCGGCCATCACCCGGGCCCCTTCCGGCACATGGGTGATGACGGTGACGTTCGGGCCGAGCACGGCGCCGTCGCCGATCCGGATCCCGCCGACGATCACCGCCCCGGCCCCGACCGAGACGCCCCGGCCGAGCACCGGGGCCTGACCGCTGAAGCGGGCCACGTCACCGGCGGCGGCGCCGATCGAGACGTTCTGCCGGATCACGCAGTCGTCGCCGATCACCGCGTCCGGGTGGATCACGATGCCGCTCTGGTGGGCGATCTTCACTCTTCGCCCGACCCGGGTGGTGCGGGGGATCTCGATGCCGTACACGTTGCGGACCAGCAGATAGCCCAGGCGGTAGAACAGCCGGTGCAGGCCGGCGGCGGGCGGGTGGTGCGCGTCGATCCAGGCGCCGTAGCGGTGGACCACCACGGCGTGCAGCCCGGGGGCGGCGACATCGCCGTGGTGGGTGCGCAGGTCTTCCCGCAGCAGCCCCCGCAGTCCCGGCAGCGGGCCGGACTCGGGTGCCGACAGGTCGTTCGTCATGGCTGCCGTCCTTTCGTCGGCCGGTCACTACTCTTACGTTTCGGAAGAGTACGGCGGCCCGCCTGAGGCGGAACTGAAAGCACACCACGAACCCCAGCGTCCTGCTCAGAATGAGTAACCCTGACTGCACGTCATGCTGCTGGGTACCTATGGGACGAGTCGGCGGTTTCCGTCGGGCGCGGGACCTCAGATCTCCGTGCTCGTGCCCCAGGCCAGGTTCTCCAGCGGCAGGCCGGTCAGCCCGTCCTTGCCCAGGAACATCGCGGCCGAGTTCTGGCCCAGCTCGCTCAGCATCAGCTCGTGGATCTGGATGATCCGCTCCGGCTTGACGGCGCGGATGAAGTCGGCGCCCTCGCCGAACTTGGTCCACGGGCCGCTGGTCGGCACCAGCAGGGTCTCGACCGCCACCTCGGGCACGAAGTACGAGTCGCCCGGGTGGAAGACCCGGCCCTCGACCAGGTAGCAGGCGTTGTCGATGGTCGGGATGTCGGCGTGGATCACGGCGTGCTGGTCGCCGTGCACCGTGACGGCGAAGCCGGCGGCCTCGATCGAGTCCCCGGCCCGGACCGGGGTCAGCCGGCCCCCGAGGGCCTCGGCTAGGCCGGCCGGGCCGAACACCTTCAGGTCCGGGCGGCGCTCCAGCTCGGCGGTGAACGCGGCCTGGTTGAAGTGGTCGAAGTGCTCGTGGGTGACCAGGACGGCGTCCGCCGCGGCGAGCAGCTCGGCCGCGTTCGGGGTGAAGGTGCCCGGGTCGATCAGCAGCGTCTGGTCGGCGTCGGTGAAGGTGACGCAGGCGTGGGCGTACTTGGTGAGCTTCATGGTCTGGCTTCCCTGGTGCTCCGGCGAAGGCGTACCCCGAAACTGTACACCCGTGTTGTATTGTTTCTCCATGACCACCGACGAGGACATCGCCGAACGCCTCCGGCTCTCGATCGGCCGGTTCACCCGGGTCGTGCGGGCGCTGTCCGACACCATGCCGCAGACCCAGGCCGCGGCCCTGGGCGCCCTCGACCGGGAAGGACCCCAGACCATCGCCCGGCTCGCGGCCGGTCGCGGGGTGAAGCACCAGGGCATGAGCCGCACCGTCGGTGAGCTGGAAACCCTGGGCCGGGTGGCCCGTTCGCAGAACCCGGACGACGGCCGGGCCTTCCTGATCGCCCTCACACCGCAGGGACGGGAAGCGCTGGAGCTGGATCGACAGGCTCGCCGTAACTGGATCGCCGAGGCGATCGAGACCCAGCTGAACGCGGAGGAGCGCCGGATTCTCTACGCCCTGCCTGAGGTGCTGGACCGGCTGTCCTCGCTCGGCGAGCAGAGCTGAACCTGTTCAACTGGTGCACGCCCGGGCTGGTTACCTTGGAGGGGTGAGGACTTTTCGGCAGCGCAGCCATCTGCTCTTCTTCCGTGGAGCCATCCGCTACGCCGCCTTCCGGGGAGACCTTCTGGCCCGGCTGATCGTCCGCACCGGCGATCAGAACCCGTACCCGATCTATGAGCAGGTCAGAGCCCGGGGCCCGGTGGCCCGCACCTCGCTCGGGCCGGTCTACCTGAGTGCCTCGCACGGGTTCGTGTCGCAGGCGCTACGCAGTCCGGAGCTCAGTGTGGTCGACTCCGAACCCCCGGCGACCGGCCCGCTGCGCCCGGTCCAGGACTCGTTCCTTATGCGCAACCGCCCCGACCATCCCCGGCTGCGCCGCCTGGTCACCCCCTGGTTCACCGCGAAGGCCCTGCAGCAGCGCCGCGAGGCGTTGAGCGGGATCGCGCACCAGCGGCTGGACGAGCTGGCCGGCCAGAAGTCGTTCGACGTGGTGCAGGACTACTTCGTGCCGGTCGCCGTGCGGGTGATCTGCGAGCTGACCGGGCTGCCGCTGAAGGACTGGCGCCGCCTGGCCGCGCTCGGCGACATCCTGCCGCTCTCCACCACCAACCGGATCCCCTCCGAACGCCAGGAGCGGCTGCTCCAGACCCGCCTGATCGATCTGGACGCCTACCAGGACGAGACCGTCCGCAGCGGCACCGCGCCGGAAGGATCGCTGGTGGCCGCGCTGACCGACCGGGCCACCGACCCGAACGCGCTGAACCGGAACGACCTGATCGCCACCCTGGGCGTGCTGCTGATCGCCGGGTTCGAGACCTCGGTGGGCCTGATGGGCCACCTGACCACCCGGTTCGTCGAGCACCCGGACCTGCGCCGGGCGGCTTTGGGGGATCGGGAGGTGTTTTTGGGGACGCTGGAGGAGACGCTGCGGTTCGAGCCCCCGGTGCAGTTCACCGTCCGCCGGATCGACCAGGAGTGCGAGGTGGACGGGGTCCGGCTGAAGAGCGGCCGGGAGGTGATGCTGCTGCTGGCCGGGGCCAGCCGGGATCCGGAGGTCTTCCCGGACCCGGCCGAGTTCCGCCCCGACCGTCCCAACAGCAAGGCCCACCTGGCCTTTTCCGGCGGCGAGCACTACTGCATCGGGGCCAATCTGGCCCGTCTGGAGTCCGAGGTCAGCGTGCAGGCGCTGTTCGAGCGGCATCCGGAACTGCGCCGGGCGGGCCGGCCGCGGTGGCAGCCGAGCCAGAACATCCGGGCCTTCCGGAGCATCCCGGTCTCCCCCTAGAGGGTTTCGCTCCGAAGCCAGGTGCGGATGGCCTGGACGTGTTCGGCCTTGCGTTCCAGGGGCAGCCAGTGCCCGGCCGGTACCGAGGTCACCGTGAGGTTCGCGCAGGCCCCGCGCATCGGGTCGCCTTGGCGATTGCCGGTGATCGTGCAGATGGCGTCCCATTCACCGTTGACGAACAGCACCGGCTGCCGAAGCCGGCCTTCGTCGGGGGCTTTGAGGGCATAGGCGATGTTGGCGTCGTCGTTGGTGTACCACGCCGATGGGGGACGGAACCCGTGGTTCCCGAACGCCTGCACCAGAAGGTCGAAGTCGGCCGGCGGCCAGAGAACCGGGTCCGGCTGGGTCGGCGGGGCGTGGTGGGCGGCGCCGAAACGGCCTCCGTTGCGGGTGACCAGTGCGGTCGGCGAGACCTGGCCGACGGCGGCCGGCCCGGCCGGGCGGTAGACCGAGGCCAGGGTGGCTGCGTGGTCCGCGTCGAGATCGCTGACCGCCGAATCGAAATGCTCTGTGTAGTAACGGTAGTAGTCCCACTGGCCGTCCGGGTACTGATCGGCCGGGTAGATCGTCCGATCGACCAGCGACACGAGGGTGGCCAGGCTGTTCGCCTGCGGAAAGTACGCCCACGAGGTCAGCACGACACCCCGGCTGCGGTCCGGTTCGTGCGCGGCCAGGGCGCCGGCGACGGCGCTTCCCCAGTCGTGACCGACCCAGATCGCCGGGTGGCCGCCGAGGTGGTCATGCAGCTCCACCAGGTCGGCCACGACTTCCTCGATGGTGTAGGCGTCCTTGGCGGCCGGGGCGGCAGATCCTCCGTAGCCGCGCAGATCGGGAGCCACACAGTGCCAGCCGTCGGCGGCGAACGCGTCCATCTGGGCGTGCCAGATGAGGCCGATGCTCGGCCAGCCGTGGAGAAAGATCATCAGCGGACCGTCTGTCGGCCCGCTCTCCAGGTAGTGCGTCGTGTGACGCGGTGAGCGGAACGTGCGGGACGCCAGTTCGGCCTTCGGCGCCCGGGTGATTCCCATGGCCATCGCCCCCAGGACCAGGGCGACCTCCAGCACCCCGTACGTGACGGCGGTGGTCTTGAGCCCGAACCGTTCCACGGCCAGCCCGGCCGCGAGCGCCGGCACGCTGAAGGCGAGGTAGCTGACGATGTACATCGTCGCGAACACCTCTCCACGCCGGGCGTCGGGCGCTGCCTCGCCGAGGGTGTGAACGGCGAAGCGGAAGGCCGCGCCGAAGCCCAGTCCGGAGACCACCGATCCCGCTACGTAGAGCGGCAGCCAACCGGTCAGCGTGGCCGCGATGGTGGCTAGGACGCCGAGGACGAGGGCGGCGTAGCCGAGCCGCTCTCGCTGGTGCGGGGGCAGGAGGGTCGAGACGACGGCGCCGGACGCGCCCGCGGTGAAGAACACTCCGAGCACGATGCCGACGACGAAATGGCTGTGTACGTCGAGGACGCTGCCGAGCACCGATGATCCGAGCGACAGGTACAGCCCGGCGAGCGCCCAGGTCGCGCCGATCGACGGAACCAGGGCGAAGAACGCCGGGCGGGTGGCGGGTGGAAGCCCCGCGCTCGGCCGGAGCGATCGCCAGATTGATTGCTGGGCAGTCATTTCGGGTCGAACCCGTTCGGGGATGAGCCAGATGAGTCCCGCGAGCACCAGATAGGTCACAGCGAGGATCCAGAAGACCAGGTGACGCGGGGCGGGCGCGAACTGCACCAGCGTTCCGGCCAGGACCGCCCCGATCGCGATGCCCAGGGCCGGGACCGCGCTGCTGACGATCGCCCCGAACCGCGGGTTCGGCGCCGAGTCCATGATCAGGGCCGTGGTGGTACCGGTGGCCGCACCGACGGCGAAACCCTGCACGATCCGGGCCACCATGAGGCCGCCGGTACCCCCGGCGACCGCGAACAGCAGCATGCCCAGGGCCAGAAGGACCAGGGCCGCGGAGGCGACCGGGCGGCGTCCCACCCGGTCGGAGAGCGAGCCGACGGTCAGCAGGGCGCCGAGCAGCGCGAACACGTAGACGGCGAAGATCAGCGTCAGCGTGAACGCGGAAAAGCCCCAGAGGCGCTGGTACACGGGATAGAGCGGGGACGGGGCAGAGGCGGCGGTCAGAGTCGCGGCGCCGGCGACGCCCGCCACGACGAAGGCGCCTCGGCGGCCGAGCACGGAACCCGCGTCGAAGGATTGATCGGACACCGGTCCAGCCTTGACGCCGGGCCGGGGCTCCGCGAGTGGCAGGATTGCCTGATTCCGTGAGGATCTTGCCAGATCTTTCGCCAGCTAGAGCGTGCTCTCCCAGTCCAACTGCCGGGCCAGCTCCTCGTCGCTGATCGGCGAAGCGGGCAGCGGCGCACCGCTCCGTCCGGTCATCGCGGCGCTGGCGGTGATGTTGTGCTGAGTGCGAGGACGGCGCAGCTGCTCGTACAGTTTTAGTGCGGCACCCTGGTTCTCGCTGTCGCGCAACGCCTTCGCGAGAATCACCGCGTCCTCAAAGGCCATCGAAGCGCCCTGGCCGGTGGCCGGGGAAGCCGCGTGTGCAGCGTCCCCAATCAACAAGACGCGCTCGGTGGACCACTGGGTAACGTCCGGCAGGTCGCGCGCGTTGGTGACCAGAATGCCCTCGGTCGCGGCGACGATGTCCGCCGTCGGCGTCGCGTCCTTGCGCAAGTCTTCGATCAGTTCCGCGCGCAGTTGGGCCGAGGGTGCCACCCCAACCTGCTCGAGGGCGTCCGCCGTCTGGCGAGCGAACCAGTACACCTGCCCCGTGGGCGAAATGGTGTACCCGAAGTTGGCCACCTGTCCGCGGACCATCGTGATCAGCCCCGGCTCGCTGGGCGGCGCGATCTGATCGGTGTATCCGTAGAACACCCGCTGGCCGGCATAGCGAGGGTGCGGCGCTTTGGGATCAATCAGTGTACGGACGACAGAATTGAGCCCGTCTGCCCCGACCAGTAGGTCTCCGGTAACGGTTGTGCCGTCGGCCAATTCGGCCGTGACCCCGGATCCGTCCTCCGTCAGCCCGACCAGCGCGGCCGCGTGCCGCAATTCGATGCCCTGCGCATTCACCTCGGTCTGAAGGGCGGCGGTCAGCTCGCTCCAGCGCAGGCAGCGGAACCGGGTGAGCGGATCGGCGTGATCGCCCATCGGCCGCTTGACCAGCTCCGTGCCGTTCTCGTCCAGGGCGTTCATCGCGGTCAGCCCGAACCCGACCCGGGCGATCGCCTCGGCCGCCCCGATCTGCGCCAGCGCCTTCATCCCGTTGCTGGCCAGGGTGAGGAAGGCGCCGAGGTCCCCGGCCGTGCGGGGATGCGCCTCGCAGACCAGCACCTCGAGTCCGGCCCGGTGCAGGGCCAAGGCGGCGGAGGTGCCGGCGATGCCGCCCCCGATGACGATGACGCGGGTGTTTTGTCCAGCCACGGCTCCACCCTAGGGCCGAACTAACCGGAGTATCCTCCTCTTGGGCGTGCGGGCCGCTTCTTCGCGTGTCAGAGTGCCCTTGCGAACCTGCTGGTAGATCTCTTGGAGCTAATCATGGGCAAGATCTGGTTCATCACCGGCGCCTCGCGCGGCTTCGGGCGTGAGTGGAGTGCCGCGGCCCTGGAGCGGGGCGACCGGGTGGCCGCCACCGCCCGCGACCTTTCCACCCTGGACGACCTGGCCGCCAAGTACGGCGACCGCCTGCTGCCGATCCAGCTGGACGTGACCGACCGGGAGGCCGACTTCGCCGCCGTCCGCCGGGCCCACGACCACTTCGGCGGTCTGGACGTGGTGGTCAACAACGCCGGGTACGGCCAGTTCGGGATGATCGAGGAGATCTCCGAGGCCGAGGCCCGGGCCCAGTTCGAGGCCAACGTGTTCGGCGCGCTGTGGGTCACCCAGGCCGCGCTCCCGCTGCTGCGGGAGTCCGGCGGCGGCAACATCCTGCAGGTCTCCTCGATCGGCGGGATCTCGGCGTTCCCGAACATCGGCATCTACAACTCCTCGAAGTGGGCGCTGGAGGGCTTCAGCCAGGCGCTGGCCCAGGAGGTCGCCGACTTCGGGATCAAGGTGACGCTGATCGAGCCCGGGGGCTTCTCCACCGACTGGGCCGGCAGCTCGGCCAAGCACGCCACCCCGCTGCCGGCCTACGAGGAGTTCCGGGTCAAGGCCCAGGAGGCCCGCAAGGCCCGGGTCGCCGACCCGGGCGACCCGCAGGCCTCGGCCCGGGTGGTGCTGGAGATCGTTGATGCCGAGAACCCCCCGCTGCGGGTCTTTTTCGGTAAGGCGCCGATCAACATCGCGACCAAGGACTACGAGTCGCGGCTGGCGACCTGGCAGGCCCACCAGGACTGGTCCGAGGCCGCGCAGGGCTGATCAGC
Source organism: Kineosporia aurantiaca JCM 3230 (assembly GCA_000719025.1). GTDB lineage: Bacteria > Actinomycetota > Actinomycetes > Actinomycetales > Kineosporiaceae > Kineosporia > Kineosporia aurantiaca. Next base: position 6,974 of record JODP01000002.1, on the reverse strand, counting down.
CCAGCTGGGCCCGCAGGAACCGGCCGACCCGCTCAAGGGCGGCGTCGGCCGGGCCCTGGTCGCCGAACTGGTTCTGGAAGACGTGGGTCGCCCGCGGCACGATCTCCAGCGTGACGTCCACCTCGTCACTCCCGGCCCGGGCGGCCAGGCGGACCGAGTCGTCCAGCAGCACCTCGCTCGAGCCCACCTGGATCAGCAGCGGCGGAAGACCTCTCAGGTCGGCCAGGAACGCGCTGACCAACTCGTTCCGGGGATCCTGGGTGCCCAGGTAGAACTCCACGAAGGGCTCCAGGGAGGCCCGCGTGAAGATCGGGTCGACGCCGTCCTTCGTCTCGATCGACCCGCCGCTGAGCGTGAGGTCGGTGAAGGGGGAGAAGACCACCGCGGCGGCGGGCATCGGCAGTCCGGCGTTCCGCGCCCCGATCGGGGTGGCGATGGTCAGGGCGCCGCCCGCGGAATCACCGGCGATGACGATCTTTTGACTAGGGACGCTGTCCAGCAGTTCGCGGTAAGCGGCCAGGGAGTCATCGGTCGCGGCCGGGAACGGGTGTTCCGGCGCGAGCCGGTAGTCCAGCGAGACGGCCGGGACGCCCGCCTGCAGGGCGATGGTGGCGGTCAGACCGGCGTGGGTGTCGGGGGAGCCGACGATGTAGCCGCCGCCGTGCAGGTACAGGAGACGGGCGTCGTCGTCCTGGCCTTCGTGCGTCAGTTCCAGCGCCGGGCGGCCGCCCAGCTTGGTCGGGTGGGTCGAGACCCCGGCCGGGATCTCGCGGGTGAGCATTTCGGCGAAGCCGGCGCGGCGCTGCTCCATGGGGTCCATCTCTCCTGGCCTTCCGGATCGTGGGAAGATGCTTCCGGGGAATCTTTCGTGATGGCGGCAACCGTATGCCCTGGAAGTAGATTCCCATGAATCAAAAGGAGATGATGTGACGCAGGCCACGGCGCTGTTCTTCGACCTGGTCCGGGTCGAGACCCGCCTCTACAACGCCGCCGAGGCCCGCCTCCGCGCCGTCCACGACCTGTCGCTGGGCCAGTTCCAGCTACTGGACCTGATCAACCGGACCCCGGATTGCCGGGTGCAGGACATCGTGGACGACATCGCGATCACCGTCGGCGCGGCCAGCAAGGCGGTCGACCGGATGGAGAACGCCGGGCTCTGCCAACGGTCGGCGAACCCGGACGACCGGCGCTCGTCGATCCTGACCCTGACCGAGCTCGGCGCCCGGAGGCTGGCGGAGGCCCGGCCCACCCTGGATCAGGAACTGATCGCGCTCGTGTCCGAGGTGGCCGGGCCGGAGGAGCTGCTCAGGGCCGGGGGAGTGCTCGCCGCGCTGAAGGAGTCGCTGCGCGGGCGCGGGTGATCAGCTCTCCTCGAGAGCGGGGGTCTGGTCCTCGCCGACGGTCGGCTCCGGCTTCGGCCGCCCGGCCCGGTGGTCCCAGAGGTCGCGGGCAATCACCTGGATCATGCTGGCCACCGGGATCGCCAGCAGGGAGCCGAGGATCCCGGCCAGCTCCACCGCCACCAGGATCGCGACGATCACGGTCAGCGGGTTGAGCTTCACGGTCCGGGCGTAGACCACCGGCTGCAGCAGGTGGTTCTCCACCTGCTGGTAGACCACGAAGAAGACGATCAGCGCGATCCCGGCCGGCACCGAGTGGATGAACGCGGCGGCCACTCCGACCACGGCGCCGATGGTGGCCCCGACCAGCGGGATCAGGTCCACCACGGCGACGAACACGGCGATCAGCCCGGCGAACTGCACGCCGGACACGACCAGCACGATGTAGGTCAGGATCCCGCAGATCACGCTGATCACCAGGTTGCCGGAGATGTACCCGGTGACCGAGCGGGCGCAGTCGTTGGCCACGTTGCGGATCCGGCCCGCGGTGTCCGGCGGGAACAGGTTCAGGCCGCCGTCCACGATCTTCGGGCCCTCGAGCACCATCAGGTAGGCCAGCACGAAGATGGTCGCCGCCCCGGCCACCCCGGTCGCGATGCTGCGCAGGATCCCGGCCGCCGGTGTGGTCAGCCCGGAGGCGAAGCTCTTGATCTGGTCCTGATGGGTCTGCACGTACTGCAGGGCGTTGGTCCGCCGCAGAAGGTCCCCGATCGGCCCCCGGCCGTCCCGGGCCTGGCTGATCAGGTCGGGCAGCTGGCCGGCGAGGTTCTTGCCCTCGGTGGCCAGCGGCACGGCGAACAGGGCGCCGATCCCGATCAGGACCAGGAGCACCAGCAGGAAGACCAGGAGGGTGGCGAGGGCGCGGTGCCGTCCGGGGAGATGCCGCTCGAGGAAGCCGACCAGGGGGGCCAGGGCCACCGCGAAGAAGGCGGCGATCACGATCCAGGTCAGCACCTGGCGGATCTGGATCACCGCGTAGATCAGCGCGATCGTGGCCAGGACGAGCCCGATCGTGGTCAGGATCGTCCGGACCGGCACCCGCTCGCGCGCAACGACATCATTCACAGGCCCATCAAGGCAGCAACCCGGCGGTTCCACCACCTCAGGCGCGCCCCCGCGCTACTTCAGTTCGCGCGCGACCCAGTCGGCCAGCACCCGGGCGCACTCCGCCACGCTCTCCGGCCAGGTCTTCACCGAGTTCTCGTCCGCATCGTCGCTGACCTGCTTGATCAGCCGGACCGGCAGGTCCAGGCGCTGGGCCACGGCCGCCACCGCGTAGCCCTCCATGTCGACCAGGTGCGCCCGCGCGGCCAGTTCGTCCCGCCGGGCTCCGTCGGCCACGAAGGCGTCGCCGGAGGCCAACGTCACCCCGTCGGGGTGAGCCAGCTGCAGCGGCGCTCCGTAGGTCTCGCCCGTGAGCCGCAGCAGCAGGTCGGTGTCCAGGTCGTGCTGGATCACGGTGCTGACCTCGTGCAGCCCGGCTGTCCCGGGCCGCAGACCTCCGGCCGTCCCGAGGTTGACCAGACTCTGCGGACGCACTCCGCCGGAAAGCGCGAGCAGCAGGCTCGTGGTGGTGTTGATCTTGCCGATGCCGGTGACCAGCACGGGGAACCCGGCCGGCAGGAACTGGGCCTCCTGTCGGACCGCGACCACCAGGAGCGGAAGGTCCGGGCTGATGGTTCCGACGAGGTGTTCCGTGGTCACGCGGGTCCAATCCGAGGCGAGGGGCCGGGCGTCCTCAGTCTGCCGGATCGTTCCGGTCGCTCGGACGGCCGACCCCAAGGAGGGCTGGCCCGAAGGACGGTCGGCCCGAAGGATCGACTGGCCCCGGAGGGTCGGCTGGCCCCGGAGGACGGCCGCGCCCGAAGGACGGTTGACCCGAAGGACGGTTGGGCCCGAAGGTCGCGAGCCCGGCGCCCGGGGGTCTAGCCGGTGGTCACCGCCCGCTCGCGGAGCACGACCAGCAGGTCCTCGCCGTGCGGTGATCCCAGCCCGGTGTTCGGGTCCCAGCCCGGTCGCGCGGCGTAGGCGCCGTTGTCACCCAGGACCACGTCCCGGAAGCCCGCGGTGACCGAATCACCCTGCAGATCCTGGTAGATCAGTGGCTGCAGCAGACCCAGCGGCCGGCCCAGCGACTGGGCCAGCCGGCACACGAGGGCGGCCCACAAGGGAGTGGCTGCGCTGGTACCGCCGACACAGATCGGCTCCCCACCCAGCAGCACCCGGTAGCCGGTGTTGTTGTCCGCGTTCGCCGCCACATCGGGCACGCCGCGGCCGGTTTCGTCGGTGCCGGACCGGGTGGGCACCTCAGCGCGGGCCTGCCACTCCGGTAGGTCGAAGACCCCGCTGACCCCACCTCCGCTGGCGCTCGTAGCACCGGTGTTCCAGGTCGTCTCGGCGTGGATCGTGCCGGTGGCCGGGTCGGCGATCAGGGTGGTGCCGCCGCAGGCCAGCACGCAGGGGTCGGAGGCGGGGTAGTTGACGTGCGGGCCGCCGTCGGCCATGCCGCTCGTGCTGCCGGAGTCACCGCTGGCCGCGCACACGGTGATACCCAGGGCCGCCGCGTCCTCGAAGAGATCGTGCATGGCCAGGGCGAGCTGACCGGAGTAGGTGATCTCGGGCGAGCCCCAGCTGAGGCTGATCGCGGTCGGTGGCGGCGAGGCGTGGACGGCGGCGCGCAGGCCGAGCAGGATGCCCTGGCCGGTGTTGCGGGTGACGTAGTTCAGGATCTCCGCGCCGGGGGCGAGGGCACCGGAGATCTGCAGGTCGAGGGTCATCTCGAGGTCGAAGCGGGTGGCCGGGCCGGGCGGCGGGGTGAGGTCGGCGCCGTCGACCGGGATGTGGGTGATGCGCGGCTTGGCCAGGCCGAGTTCGGCGAAGTAGTCGTCCAGGTCCTGCTCGCGGCAGCTGCCCCCGAGGGAGACCACGGCCAGGCGTTGGCCGGTGCCGTCGGCGTCGGCCGGGAATCGGTAGAGATGGCCGAGTTCGACGGCGGAGTACGTGCGGCGCGGGGCGTTGTCCGGCGTGGAGAACTCCGGCCGGGCAACCGGCTGGGTGTCCAGCCCCACCACCGACAGCACCACCCCGTCCAGCTCGGCCGGCAGTTGCACCTCGCCCGCGTGCCGCCGGTACCGCACCGGCTCCGGCCGGAACGGGTCGACGCCCTCGAAAAGCTCCAGTGAGGAGCCGAAGACGCTGGTCAGCGCGGCCAGCGTGCCCTCGACGGTGACCAGCCGGGACTCCGGGTCGGCCTCGGTCACCCGAAGACCGAGGGGATTGAGCACCCGCCGGACCAGGGCGACATCGTCCGGATCGGCGCCGAACCGCTGGGCCAGGTCGTCGCCGCTGATCACCTCGGGGGTCTGCACCAACGTGGTGGGCAGCGGAGCCCGCCGCCGCAGCAACAAGGTGACGCGGGTGGTGGCGCCCATGGTCGGGGACGTCCCCAACGGACGTTCCGGCAGCCATCGGTGACTTTCGCTGCCGCCCAGGACCACGCGTCCGTCATTGGTCATCATGATCTCCCCCCGGACGATCTCGGCGATAGTCTGTCAGATCATCCGGAAGGGACAAATCAGGCCCGGCAGCTGATCTCCATACCGTCCTCCACCGGGAACTCGACGGTGACGTACCCATGGGCCGGATCCCGCACGTAGGCCAGGTAATCGGCCATGGTCGGGAAGGCGCTGTCGTCGGCCAGCACCAGGGCACCGGGCGCCAGCCGGTCCTCCAAAAGGCGCAGCAGGGGAAGGTAGAGGTCCTTCCAGCCGTCCAGAAGCACCAGGTCGATCGGGCCGGGGACGGTGGCCAGAGTCTCCAGCGCGTCGCCGGGCAACAAGGTCACCGAGGCGGCCAGGCCGGCGTCCTCAAAGTTCTGCCGGGCGGCCGCGACCTTGGTGGCGTTGAGCTCGGTCGTCCACACGTGACCCACGCCGTTGTCGGCAACTCCGGCGGCCAGATGGATCGTCGAAATGCCGTAGGAGGTGCCGAACTCCACCACGGTCTTCGGCCGGATCGCCCGCACCAGCGAGTACAGCAGGCGGCAGCCGTCCTTTGAGACCGGCATGTAGGCGTTCTCGAGCGCATCGGCCTTCTCCGCGGCCGAAACCTCGCCCAGATTCCGGGTGAAGGCCTGCGTGGGAAGCCGGTTCTCAGCCCAGTTGGCGGCCTCGAACAGGCGGTCGAGCACGGTGGCGGTGGGGGCGGAGGTCAGCGTGTTCACCGGGGCTACCTTTCGGGCCGGACGTAGACCTGGGGCGGGTACCAGGCCTGGGTGCGCAACGGGCTGTCGGCGGTGGCGCGGTTGGAGATCAGCCGGCGGTCGAGATGCTCGCCGTGATGGCCGTGCCGGCTGTAGTGGTCGAGCAGGAGGTCGTGGCCGAGATCGTTGTTCAGGTCACGCCAGACGGTGTGCACGTGCTGCCCGGCGGCGACTGCGTTGTCGGCCTCGACCAGTAGGTCGGCGGTCGAGATGCGGTAGTAGTGCGCGGTGTCGGCCTCGGTGCCCCCGGCCCAGGCGAAGTGCAGCTTGGCCGGATCCTCGGCCAGCACCTGGTTCCGGTACTGCCGGGTGATCTCCTCGGGGCCGGTCTCGATGTAGTGCAGCAGCAGGTCGCGGACCGCCGCGAGTTCGCTACCGTTCAGGTCAGCCCCACTGATCCCGGAGGGCGCGGAGCGGACGAAACGCAGCTTGCGGCGGTCTTCTTCGGTGGTTGTGTAGCCGACGATGCCCAGGTCCACCGGGTCCGGCCATTCCTCGGCGCCGACCCGGGGGACCTGGCGGGTGACGAAGTCGGCCGGGGCGACGTCGTGAATGACGGCTTGAGTGCGAAGGTCGGGGGAGAAGGAGTGCAGCAGGTCCAGCGCCATCCGGCCGGGCCGGCCCAGCGGGTCGAGCACGCCCGCCGGGATCGGCATCGCGCCCATCGCCAGAGGGGTGACGGTGAGCTGGGTCTGGCCGACGATGGTGAAGTTCAGCGAGAGGTGGTGGCCGATCACCCGCCAGCCCCAGGTGTCCTCGAAGGCGGGGCGGCCGAAGAAGGTGAACCAATACGCGTCCGGGTCGCGGAACTCGCCCGCGATCACCCCGAACTCGCGGTCGACGACCTCGAGCTCGCGCAGGATGTTCTCGGTCGCCATCACCGAGAGCACCTGGCTGTAGCCGCGCAGGCTGAGCCCGGATTTCAGCAGGGTCTGGGCCAGGGTGCGCTGGTGGCCCACCAGTTTGCTCAGCGGGACGCCGGTCCGGTCCGGCTTGGGGATGAAGTCCCAGTCCTCGCGGCGGGGATCGGCCAGGTCCGGGATGTGGGCCTGGGCGCGCAGGTCCGGGCTCAGGGTGTCGAGGAGGGCCCAGGTGGTGAAGAGCATCTTCTTGATCGTGCGGGGGGCCTCGTAGGTCACGGCTTTCGGCGGATTGGGCATCGCTTCCTCGGTTGGGCGCTGGGGTACCGCCGGGAGCCGGGGGCGGTTCGGAACATGATCACGGGGGCGGAACTGCATGATCACGGGGGCGGAGTTGCATGATCACGGGAGGAAAAGTCCATGATCACGGGGGAAGAAGTCCATGATCACGGG
>JODP01000001.1 GCA_000719025.1 Kineosporia aurantiaca JCM 3230 | reverse complement strand
TAGACTACTGGGTTGATAGGCCGGATGTGGAAGCGGGGACTGAAGACCCGCCCGGTCCCATTCCGAACCCGGAAGCTAAGCCTGCCAGCGCCGATGGTACTGCACTGGTTACGGTGTGGGAGAGTAGGACATCGCCGGACATAATTTAGGAAAGACAGTGGTGGCGGCCCCCGCCGGGCAGAAATGTCCGAGCGGCGCGGGCCGCCACTACTGCGTTTGCCGCTTTCCTCGTGCCCAAGGATTGCGGCTCCTCCAATTGGAGAAGCCGCAATCCGGCGACCTACTTCCCGAGGTTCTCGGCGAACCGGATCCGAACCTGCTCGTCCAGACCGGCCGGCTCGAACCCGAACACCTGACCGTAGAAGGACAGCTCCGCCTCGAAGGCGCGGATGATGTTCTCGGCACGCCGGAAGCCGTGCTGCTCCCCGGCGAAGAGCAGATAGCTGTGCGGCACCTGCTTTTCGGCCAGAGCTGCGACGATCATCTCGGCCTGAGCCGGCGGTACCACCGCGTCCTCGTCACCCTGCAGCACAATCAGCGGGCGGTCGAAGCCGTCGATGTGCGATAGCGGGGAGCGTTCGGTGTAGATCTTCTCGGCCTGGGGCCAGGGCCCGATCAGGCCGTCCAGGTAACGGGACTCGAACTTGTGGGTGTCGCGGGCCAGGGCCGAAAGGTCGGCCACACCGTAGAGGCTGGCTCCGGCGGTGAACACGTCCCGGGTCGCCAGCGAAGCCAGAACCGTGTAGCCACCGGCACTCCCACCGCGGATGGCCAGCCGGGCCGGGTCGGCCAGGCCCTGGGCGGCGACCCAGAGGGCGGCCGAGCAGGCGTCCTCGACGTCGACGATCCCCCACGCATCGTTGAGCAGCTTCCGGTAGGTCCGGCCGTAACCCGTGCTGCCGCCGTAGTTCACGTCGATGACCGCGAAACCGCGGCTGGTCCAGTACTGGATGTTCAACCGGAACGCCGAGCTGGCGGCGCTGGTCGGTCCGCCGTGAATCGTCACGATCAGGGGCGGTCGCTCGTTCTCGGGTCCGCGGGCGACGGCCGAGGCCGGCGGATAGAGCAGGGCGTGGGCGTCGCGCCCGCCGACACTCGGAAAAGTCACGTGCTGAGGCAGCGAGATCCCGGCCGGAGCCAGGCCCGAGTCCGGTACCTCGTTGAGAATTTCCCAAGTGACCAAGCTGTTTTCGGTGGTCCGGAACTCCACGACGGCGGCCTCGGCGGTGGCCTGGCTGGCGATCGCGGTCAGTCGGGAACCGTCCGGGGAAAGCCGCAGGTGGTGCAGAGACCGGAACGGCAGGGCCTGGGTCTCGGTCGACTCACCGTCCACGCGAACCAGATTCGCACCCTCGGCATCCACATAGGTCAGCCAGACCTGGTTCTCGGCGTCCACCGCGTATTCGCTGGCCCCGAACTCCCAGGCCGGTCCGCCGACCTCGGAGCGCAGGGGCAGGACAGGAGTGAGCCGGCCGCTGGTGTCGTCGACGCGGTAGACGTTCCACCACTCCGACTCGTCCGAGATGACGTAAAGGCTGCCGTCGGGGGCGAAGTGAGGCTGCATCAGCGCCTGCCCGTCCCGGCTGGCCGGGCGGCCGCGCCCGACCCGGGGAGCACCGGTCAGCAGCCGGGCGTCGGCCGTCGTCAGGCCCGAGTCGCCGGACACCAGTTCGGCCACCCAGAGCGCAGTGCTGTCCCACGGCATGTTCGGGTGCTGCCACTCAATCCAGGCCAGATGGCGTCCGTCCGGGCTGATCCTTGGGGAGGCGACGAAATCGGTGCCGGTCACCAGAACGCGTGGCGTCGGGTCTTCGGTATCGCCCGGAGCCGAGGCGAAAGCGACGATCTCGTTGCGTACCTCGTCGCCGGCATGCGCCTCACGGACGCAGACGATCGTCTTCCCGTCCGGGGTGACCCGTCCGTCCGCGTAACGCCAGGCGCCCTTGGCCGGCGGGGTCGGAGTGATCGGCACCGGCCGCTTCCCCGGCTCGGCCCGGTACACCCGCTGGTCGTTCCAGTTCACCGCAAAGACCACGTCACCGGCGACCCACCAGGCCGCTCCGCCGTACTCATGGACTCCGGTCCGGGCATTCCAGTCCGGTCCTAAGAGGTCGCTGATCGTGCCGTCGGCCGCCCGGAACACCAATTGCTCACGCCCGCCCTGGTCGGGCCGGATCTGGGACCACCAGGTGCCCGTGTCACCGGGCCAGACGTCGATCGGGCGGACGATGCCGCTGACCAGATCGGCCGCGCTGATCGGGGAGGGCCAGGCACCGTAGGGGACGACGGGGAGCTCGGAACCCGCTGAGTCGCTCATGCCCGCACGCTACTGCGAACGGGTGCGGGCAACCCCTTGATATCCGCCTCGGCGACCGGCCGGCTCAGCCCTTGCGGCGGACCGTGAAGGACTTGGAGACCTCCTGATCGGTGACGCCCTGACCGGGCGGGTCGAGCAGCACCCGGGCCCGGGCGGAACCGCCCTTCTTCACCTTGCCGCCGTCCAGCCAGGCGCAGTCCCCGTCGTCCAGCGTCTGGCGGTCCACGGTGACGAACTTCTTACCCTTGGCCGCCACCTGGAGCAGGGCGCGGGCCGAGGCGTCGCCGGTGTTGCAGATCCGGGCCCGCACCGCACCACTGGTGGACACCGCGGTCTTCGGCACGGTCAGCTCGTAGTCCGGCTCCGGGCAGGAGATCTTCTTCTTCAGCACTAGCCCCTCGGTGAGCGAGGAGTCCAGCGAGACGTTCCAGGGACCGGCGCCGGACAGCCGGAGGGTGGCGGGCAGCTCGAGATCGTCGCCGTCCCCGGTCACCAGAGTGTCCGGGTAGGTGCCGGTCAGGCGGACCGTCGCGCCCTTGGCCGAGCAGACCGGGTCGCCGGCCACGACGGTGCCCAGAGCGAGCGGAGCCGCGTCGTACCGGCTGCTGATGGCCTGGCCGCCGTCCAGGCAGTCCACGATCACCGCGTAGTCGCCGAGGGGGGCTCCGGCAGGAATCTTCAGCTCGGTCGACGGCCAGGTACCGTCGGTGGCCAGGACCTCGGTCGTCAGGATCGCGTCCGGGTCGGCCTCGGCGCCCAGCCCGGTGACCCCGTCCCCACCGTCTCCTCCGTCATCTCCCCCGGCGTCCCCCGGGTCGTCCCCGGAATCGTCCCCCGGGTCCTCGTCCTCACCCGGTGTCGCCGGGCTGACCTGGATCCGGGCGGTCCTCGCCGAGGTGCCCGCGCAAACGTCCACCGGTGCCACCGTGATCGAGTCGCCCGGCTGAGCGAGGGCCGGCGTAACGTTCACCGCCGCAGCCTTCCCGGCCACGGTCAGGGCAGCCGGAGCGTAGGTGAGCGTCACGTTGTCGTCGCCGGCGTCGTCGCCCGGGTCGTCCCCGTCGTCGTCCGGATCCTCCAGCACGGCCTGCCGCTGGTCCGGGGCCAGCGGCGAGAAGCTGGTCCGCGAGGCCCCGGCCATCACGAAGTCCGAGTTCAGGCAGAGCACGTCGATCGTGCCGGCGCCGGTCGCCACTCCGGCATCCAGCCAGGAGCCGGTGTCGTCGAGGCCGGTCACCGGGATCCGCAGGGGGATCGCGTCCCAGCTCCCGTCGTCGTCAGTCACCTGGGTCGCGAGTTGGTAGGTGGTCTCTTCGCTGTCGGTGTAGCTGATCAGGACCACCTGTTCGCCGTCGGCGGCCGGGCAGCTCTGCGACGGGGTCAGGGTGAAGCTCACGCCCGGCCGGACCGAGCCGGTGCTCAAGGTGGGAGCGGTGGCGTCGGTGGCGTCGGCGGCCCTCAGGGACGGCGGAGCGGCCAGAGCCGCTCCGGCGGCCGGCCCGAGCAGGGTGGCCAGCGCGACGGTACCGGTGACGAGGACGCGGCGGATCATCAGGCATCTCCCTTGGGCGAGGACCTCATCGGCCTCGACATCCCGGACCGGGACCTGAAATGCCGGTTCACCCGGCCGGGCCATCCAGTCCGGAGATTCGCCCGGAGGTCATACCCTGAGACAACCCCGCGCCCGGGCCCGGCCAGCGCCTAACCTTTCGCCTCATGGCCAGGATCTCCGAACCACGACCGGTGAGCGCGGACGATGTGGACGAGGCCCGGCAACGGCTTTCGTCCGTTCTGTCCCCCACTCCGCTGCAGCTCTCCGACCGCCTGGGCGCCCGCACCGGCGGTGCGGTCTGGGTGAAGCGGGAAGACCTGCAGCCGGTTCGCTCGTACAAGGTGCGGGGGGCCTACAACCTGATCGCCCAGCTCGAGCCGGCGGCCCGCGAGGCCGGAGTGGTCGGCGCCAGTGCCGGGAACCACGCTCAGGGGCTGGCCTACGCCTGTGGCCGGCTCGGCGTGCACGGCCGGGTCTACCTACCCCGCACCACACCGCGTCAGAAGCGGGACCGGATCGCGGTGCTCGGCGGGGACCTGGTCGACATCCACGTGCTCGGCAACACCTATGACGACGCGGCCGCGGAAGCCGCGGCCGACGTCGCCCGGACCGGGGCGACGCTGGTGCCCGCCTTCGACCATCCGTGGACGGTGGCCGGGCAGGGGACCGCCGTTGCCGAGGCGTTCGAGCAGCTGGAACAGCTCGGCCAGGCGCTGCCCGATGTGGTGGTGATCCCGGTCGGCGGGGGTGGCCTGCTGGCCGGCACGGCGACCTGGCTCTCCGAGCGGCACCCGGGAGTGCGCCTGGTCGGGGTGGAGCCCGCCGGGGCGGCCTCGATGGCCGCGGCGCTGCAGGCCGGCGAGCCGGTGACGCTGCCCGAGATCGACGGCTTCGTGGACGGGGCCGCGGTCCGCCGGGCCGGCGACATCACCTATCCGATCATCCGGGACAGCAAGGTCGAGGTGATCGCGGTCGCCGAGGGCCGGGTCTGCACCGAGATGCTCGAGCTGTACCAGTCGGACGGGATCATCGCCGAGCCGGCCGGGGCGCTGGCCGCGGCCGCCCTCGGCGACGTGGTCCGCCCGCAGCCCGGGGCGGGCGTGCTGGTGCTGCTGAGCGGGGGCAACAACGACGTCAGCCGATACGCCGAGGTGGTCGAGCGGGCCCTGATCCACGAGGGCCGCAAGCACTACTTCCTGGTCGACTTCCCGCAGGAACCCGGTGCGCTGCGGCGGTTTCTGGACGACGTGCTCGGTCCGGACGACGACATCACGCTCTTCGAGTACGTGAAGCGCAGCAACCGGGAGACCGGCCCGGCCCTGGTCGGGATCGAGCTCGGCCACCCGGACGATCTGCCGGCCCTGCTTCTGCGGATGGAGGCATCCCCGCCGAACATCGAGAAGATCCCCGCGGACAGCCCACTGTTCCGTTACCTGCTCTGAAACAGAGGACGCCGGTGGGCACCTGGGTGCCCGCCGGCGTCCTCTGGTGAAAGCGGTTTCTCAGGCCTCGACCTCGGACTTGTCGCCCGCCCACAGGGTGTGGAACGAGCCCTCGCCGTCCACCCGCTTGTAGGTGTGGGCGCCGAACAGGTCGCGCAGGCCCTGGATCAGCGCGGCCGGCAGCCGGTCGCGGCGCAGGCCGTCGAAGTAGGCCAGCGAGGACGAGAACGCCGGGGTGGCGATGCCGTTCGTGGCCGCGGCGACCACGACCCGCCGCCAGGAGTCGGTGCCGTTGGTCACGGCCTCGGCGAAATACGGCGCCACGAGCAGGCTCTCGAGCTCGGGGTGGGCGTCGTAGGCCTCGCGGATCCGGTTCAGGAAGCGCGCCCGGATGATGCAGCCGCCCCGCCAGATGGTGGCCGTGGCACCCCGGTCGATGTTCCAGCCGAACTCCTCGCTACCGGCCTGGATGTGATCGAAACCCTGGGCGTAGGCAACGACTTTGGAGGCGTACAGGGCCAGCCGGACGTCCTCGACGAACGCGTCCCGGTCCTCGGCGGCGACCCAGCCCGAGGTGACCCCCGAACCGAAGGCCTCGCCCGCCGCGGTGCGCTGGTCGGCGTGGCCGGACAGCGAGCGGGCGAAGGTGGCCTCGGCGATGCCGGTGATCGGGACGCCGAGCTCGAGGGCGTTCTGCACGGTCCAGCGACCGGTGCCCTTCTGCTCGGCCTGGTCCAGCACGATGTCGACGAACGCCTGGCCGGTGCGGGCGTCGGAGTGGCTCAGCACGTCGGCCGCGATCTCGATCAGGAACGACTCCAGGTCGCCCTCGTTCCAGGTCCGGAAGATCTCCGCGATCTCCGCCGGGGTGGCCCCCAGACCCTGCCGGAGCAGGTCGTAGGCCTCGGCGATGAGCTGCATGTCGGCGTACTCGATGCCGTTGTGCACCATCTTGACGAAGTGACCGGCGCCGTCCGGGCCGATGTGGGTGCAGCACGGGGTCCCGTCGACCTGCGCGGCGATCGACTCGAACATCGGGCCGAGCCGGTCGTAGGCCCACTTCGAGCCGCCCGGCATGATGCTCGGGCCGAGCAGCGCGCCCTCCTCGCCGCCGCTCACCCCGCAGCCGACGAAGTGCAGGCCCTTGGCCTTGAGCGCCTCCTCCCGGCGGCGGGTGTCGGCGAAGTGCGCGTTGCCGGTGTCGACGACGATGTCGCCCTCCTCCAGCAGCGGCACCAGCTCGTCGATCACCGCGTCGGTGCCCGGGCCGGCCTTCACCATCACGATCACGACCCGCGGCTTCTGCAGGGAGTCGACGAAGTCCTCGAGGGACTCGCTCGGGACGAAGGTGCCCTCGTCGCCGTGCTCGGAGACCAGGCTCTCGGTCCGCGCGTAGGTGCGGTTGTGGACCGCCACCCGGTGCCCGTGCCGGGCGAGGTTGCGGGCCAGGTTGCGGCCCATCACGGCGAGGCCGGTGACCCCGATGTTGGCCGAACCGGTCTTGGTCGTGACGTCAGTATCCGTACTCAAGCTCACCGTTCTCCTCAGGTCCGAAGCGGTCACCGGGTCAGCGGTCCGGCCGCGGTGACGAGCCGGCGGGGTCGTTCCCGACCTCGCGCTCCGTCAGGCTACCCACGGCGACACGCCGTCGGCCGACCTGATGGTGGCCCTGTTCGTACCTGGGTCGGCCGGACCCTGGTTCATTCCCGGAGAACGTGAAGAGTTGCTCAGCAGCGGTCTTCGTAGTCGACCACGAGCAGGGTGACCGGGACGCCGTCGAACGTGTCCCCGGCCTTGGGCTGCTGCGAGCAGACCCGGAAGTCGCCGAGGTTGCCGTTCACCTCGTCGCCGTCGTCCTTGGCGATGTAGCGGACGCTGGCCTTGTCACCGAGGATCTTGCCGGCCATGTAACCGGTGCGGTTCTTCAGGTCGGGCATCTCGACGCTGGCCGGCTTGAACAGGGCCTGGTCGGTGCGCGGGCAGTTCTCGTCCAGCTTCACCGCCCCGAGCTGGACCTTCTCCTTCTTGCCGCTCTGCGTGCCGGCCGGGGGGGTCTGGAAGCAGACCACCCAGTCCTTGTCGTCGCTCCAGTGGCGGTCGCGGCCCAGCGCGTCATGGGTCTCGACGTTGTCGAAGTCGGAGTTCTTGGCTTTGTCCTTCGCCCACTCCAGGCCCTTGCCGACCAGGTTGGGCAGGGGGTTGGTCTTGGCCGCGGCGTGATCGCCCCCGCCGCTGCCGATCAGCCAGAAGATGAGGATCAGCACGACAGGTGTCGCAAGCACCGCGATCAGCACGATCGTCGGCGTGCTCGGACCGGTCCGTTCCCCTGCCATCAGCGCAACAACCCTCTCGGCCGTCGGTACCCGGGTGGAGCTCCGCCCAAAGGAGTTTCTGAGCTGTCAGGAATTATCCCGGACCGGCCGGTTGCATATCAATCCGCCTCGCGCACCGGTCCCGGCACCGGATCTGCATCTGCCCGTCCGGTCGGCCCCGGAGAAGCTCAGGAAAGCTCAGGCCGGGTCGTGGTGGGCGGGCGGATCGGTCGGGGTGAGGTCCAGCGCGGCCAGTTCCTGGATCCGGGTGCCGGCCGGGTCCGGAACCGGCTCCGGGGCCGGCTCGGCGACCGGTTCGGGGGCCGGTTCTTCCAGGGCCGGCAGGTCGCGCCGTTCCCGGGCCCGGCGGGCGGCCTCCTTGGCCTCCTCGATCTGGTTCAGCTCCTCCTCGTCGAGCGGGTGGACCTGAACCCGGAGGATCGCTCGGGGGGTGACCTCGAGAGCGGTCAGGCGCCAGTGCCCGACCACGGTCTCGGTGCCGGCCGGAGGGAACTCGCCGAGCGCCTCGAGCATGATCCCGGCGATCGTGGCGCTGCGTCCGGCGTCCAGGTCGATGCCGAGGTCGGACAGGTCGTGCGCGGGGAAGGAGCCGTTCAGCTCGACGTCACCGTCCGGCCGGTGCACCACCTGGGCGGTGTCCAGGTCGAACTCGTCGTAGATCTCGCCGACGATCTCCTCGAGCAGGTCCTCCAGGGTGACGATCCCGGCGACCGCGCCGAACTCGTCCATCACCAGGGCCAGCTGACCGCGCTGCTGCTGCATCCGGCCCAGGGCCTGCAGCACCCCGGCCGAGTCGGGCAGGGCCAGGGCCGGGCGGACGTAGTCGGCGACCGTGCCGACCCCGGCCACCAGCTGCCGCAGGTGCACGAAGCCGACCACGTCGTCCTCGGTCTCCCCGATCACCGGGGCCCGCGACAGGCCGGCCTCGATCAGCAGGTCGCGGGCGGTCGTCGCGTCCTGCGCGGCGGTCACGAAGACCACGTCGGTGCGCGGCACCAGGACCTGGTAGAGCTTGCGCTCGTCCAGTTCCAGGGCGCCCTCGATGATCGAGCGCTGCTGCTCCGGGATCGACTCCTGGGCGGCGATCATGTCCTTGATCTCCTCCTCGGAGACCTCCTCGCGGACCGCCTTCGGGTCCAGGCCGACCAGCCGCACCAGGAGTTCGGTGGACCGGGCCAGGATCCAGACCAGCGGCCGGGCCAGCACCGAGATCAGGGTGATCGGCCCGACCGCGCGCAGCGCCCAGGACGGCGCCGTCTGCATCGCGATCCGCTTCGGGGCCAGCTCGCCGACCACCAGCGTCGCGTAGGTCAGGACGATCGTGACCAGCACGACCGAGACCGGCTCGGCGGCGTCGCCGAGGAAGCCGAGCGGCCCGATCAGGGGCTGGGCCAGGGAGACCGCGGCGGTGGCCGAGGCCAGCGCCCCGGCCAGGGTGATGCCGATCTGGATGGTGGACAGGAACCGGTTCGGGTCGCTGGTCAGCGTGGCCAGCCGGCGGCCGCGCTCACTCTCCGCGGCCATCCGGTTGATCTGGCTCTCGCGCAGCGAGACCAGGGCCATCTCCGAGCCGGAGAGCGCGGCGTTGATCAGGATCAGCACGGCGACCAGGGCGATCTCGACCCACATGGTGAGCTCGGCTCCTTCGGGGACGAACGGTGGGGCACCACCCGGTCGCCAGGACCGGGAGAGTCGCCGATGGGGCCACCATCATCCGGCAGTCAAGATCACGCCGCCTCCCGAGAACCCGCGCCGGGCCGTCCGGTTTTCCGGAGCCGCTGGTAGCGAGCTCACGAACGTCCTCAATTCGGATCTTCGGCCTGCTGTTGCCGACCCGCGCCGCCCGGGTGAGGTTTGTCTGCGGAAGAACCGCGGGCGCAACCGGAGCCCAACGACCGGTGAACTCCTTCCCGTTCCGCCGTGAAACTCCGCTCCGTGGCCTGTCGGCCCCGGCCGGGCGGGTGCAAACGTCGGAGGTTGGGATCGGGGGCCCTCGTGACCAGCGGGAACGGAGAAGGACTGATGGAGAACGCGCCTGCGACCGAACAGCCGGAGAGCGGTCCCTCCGAGGTGGGGCCGGCCGATCACGTCACCGAGGTGATGAACGGCCTGGACGCCGAGCGGATGACCGAGCTGCACCAGCACCTGCGCGGCCCGGGCACCAGCTCGGTGGACCTGCCGCTGGAGGGGCTGAAGGTCGACGACTCGGACGACGACGACCCGGTCCTGCTCACCCCTCAGGGGGACCCGGTGGACACCTGGCGGGAGGGGTACCCGTACGACGAGCGGATGCGCCGGGACGTCTACGAGGCCGAGAAGCGCCTGCTCCAGATCGAGCTGCTGAAGCTGCAGAACTACGTGAAGAAGACCGGCGAGAAGGTCGTGATCCTGTTCGAGGGACGCGACGCGGCCGGTAAGGGCGGCACGATCAAGCGGTTCATGGAGCACCTGAACCCGCGGGGCGCCCGGGTGGTGGCCCTGGAGAAGCCCAGCGAGCGCGAGCAGGGCGAGTGGTACTTCCAGCGGTACGTGCAGACCCTGCCGACCCGCGGGGAGATCGTGTTGTACGACCGGTCCTGGTACAACCGGGCCGGGGTGGAGCGGGTGATGGGCTTCTGCAGCGCTCCGGAGTACCTGGAGTTCATGCGCCAGGCCCCGGAGCTGGAGCGGATGCTCGTGCGCTCGGGGATCCGGCTGGTCAAGTTCTGGTTCTCGGTCTCCCAGCTGGAGCAGCGCACCCGGTTCCTGATCCGCCAGGTCGACCCGGTCCGGCAGTGGAAGCTCTCGCCGATGGACCTCGCCTCGCTGGACAAGTGGCAGGACTACACCGAGGCCAAGGAGGCGATGTTCTTCTACACCGACACCGCCGACGCGCCCTGGACCGTGGTGAAGAGCAACGACAAGAAGCGGGCCCGGCTCAACGCCATGCGGCACGTGCTCAGCCGGTTCCCCTACGAGGGCAAGGACCTCGAGGTGGTCGGGGTCCCGGACCCGCTGATCGTGGGCTCGGCGGCGGACGTGTACGAGCACGGTGAGCACACCTCGCGGTACTTCCCCCGGCTCTGAGCCGTTCAACCGGGGGCGACCGGGGAAATCGGGGGATCCGTGGCATTGCCCCGCCGATCAGGGCATCCTGTCCGGGTGCCTGAAGCCCAGATCTCGCCGGAACCGGTCCTGACCGCGATCCCGTCCCCCGGGACCCATCCGGCCCCGGCCGGCCCGGCGCTGGAGATCTGGTGGTCCCGGGTGGACGTGGGGAACTTCCCCGATCCGCTCCGGGACCGCCTGGCGGCGGACCTGGACCCCGACCGGCTGGCCAAGGTCGGGCGCTACCGCCGGCCCGCGGACCGGGACCGGGGGCTGGCCGCGCACTCACTGCTGCGTCGTGTTCTGGCCGGGATCACCGGCACCGAGGCCGCCCGGGTACGGCTCGGCTCGTTCTGCGTCCCCTGCGGTGAGTACGGGCACGGTAAGCCGTTTCTCGACACCGGGGACGAGGCCCGGCCGGTCGAGATCAACCTCTCGCACTCCGGCGAGGTGGTGATCGCGGCCCTGGCGGCCCCCGGGGTCCAGGTCGGGGTGGACGCCGAACAGGGCCGGACGGTCGACTGGAACACCATGCGCAGCAGCATTTTCGCCGACCAGGAGTGGGCCGCCACCGAGCGCCGGTCCTCCCTGCGCGAGCAGGAGTACCGGCGGCTGGTCACCTGGTCGCGCAAGGAGTCCTCGGTCAAGGCCAGCGGGCACGGGCTGTCGCTGCCGCTGCGCGACGTGGTCACGGTGGACTCGCCGGTGGGGCCGAGCTGGTCGGCGGTGCTCCCGGGCGGGGCCGGGCGGGTCGCCGGGATCGATCTGGAGCTGGCGCCGGACATCGCGGCGGCGGTTGCGGTACTGCGGGACCAGGGCTGGCCGGATCCGCCGGTGGTGCGTCGGGTGGAGATCGGCTGAATGCCCCCGACGAGCAGCACCCAGGAACAGCAGCGCGCGGTCGCCTCCCGGACGGAGCGGCTGCGCGCCGCGCTGGCCCAGGTGACGCTCGAGGAGTACCGCAGCGAGGACGTCCGGTTCGAGCGGGACTCCCGGCTCGGGCGGGAACTGCTGTACCTGGTGGCGAACAACTCCTGGTGCCGCCGGACCACCGAGGTGCTGCGGGTCAGCCTGGCCCAGGCGGTGGACACCGACGTGATCGTCGACGTCGACCTGTCCTACGCCGACCACGAGGCGTTCGAGCTGGACGCCGGGCTGACCTGGCTGCCGTTGCTGGTGCTGCCCCCGATGGGGCGGCGGGATCCCGGGCCGCTCAAGGACTTCCGGTCGAAGCGGCCGAACCGGCCGGCCGACCGGTGGGCGGAGGACGAGGGCGACCCGATCGCCACCCTTGACGTCAGTGACGCCGGCGGCCAGCGGATCCACCGGCTGACTCAGGCCGAGGTGCGGCAACGGCTGTCCGCGGCGCTGGCCGAGATGATCCTCAACGTGATGACGCGGCGACCGCAGCAGACCGGGCCGGAGCCCGGGGCGGTGGTCCAGCGCACCCAGAAACTGTTGCTGTCGGCGGCTATCCGGCGGATGCTGCCGGGTGCGGGGCCGCTCGCGGAGGACGGCGAGCTGCCGGCCGGGGGAACCGTTCCGGAGGGTATCCGGGACGCACGGAACTTGCTGGACGAGATCCTTTCTGCGGACGTAAATCTGGCTCGGGAGGAATCGGAAGAAGCTGCAAGGGTCAGCTTCCCGGACGATCCGGGAGCGGCAGGCGGGCCGACTGACCCCGGGGCCCACCCGCTGGTGCCAGCGGTAACGGCTTCCGGCGCTCCGGCGTCGGGCCCTACGGCCACGCCGGTTGTGACGGAAGGAGATCTGTCTCCCGAAGCGTCCATCATCAATCTTGAAAACCCGCCCGATGCCGAGGCGACCGTGCCGATGCGGGTGCGCACCCGCGCCGTCCGCCCCGGTCTCGACACCGAGGTCATGCAGGTGCTCACCGGCCCGAGCGTTCCCGGCGACCGGGGTACCGGCCCGATCACCGGCCCGATCTCGCTGGACTCCTGGCTAGAGGACGGGGGCCGGCTGCGGCCGGTGCTCGGCTCGCACGTCGGGGAGATCCTGGACGCGCTGATCGGGACCACGCTGGTGGTGATCGCGGTCGAGGACCAGGGCCGGCCGATGTCGTACACCGTGCACGTGCCCGCGCGGCGGCTGGTCCGCCAGGGGCGGGCCTGGTTCCAGCCCCGCGCGCTGCTGAGCATCGACCTGCTCGCCCCGACCGCGCACGCCGACCGGCAGTTCCGGCTGGTGCTGCCGGACGGGGTGGTCTGCCACGGGGACCGGGTGCAGGGCCGGATCGACGTCGAGCTGCCGGCTCCGTTCGAGCGCCTCGAGGCGCTGATGCGCAGGCTGTTCCCGCAGCACCTGCCGGCCGATCGGCCGGCCTCCTGGGTGGACGTGCAGATCGCCGAGATGGCGCTGCACAAGGTCGATTCCGCGCTCGACAGTCTGCGGTACTACCTGGTCGAGGCGACGCACGTCGTGCACGCCGACGACGGTGAACCGCAGCGCCTGAGGGACCGGCTGGCCCGCACGCCGCGCCGGCCCACCCGGGAGCAGCTGACCCGTCAGCTCGACGACCACCTCCGGGAACTGCGCGGGCACCTGGACCGGGTGCGCGCCACCGGGGTGCTCGGCGACGGCATGGCCCAGGTCTGGCGGGCCTGGGACTCCGGGGCCTGGTTCCCGCGCTGGATGCGCCGCCGGGTCGAGGTCAACACCGCCAGCGTGAACCTGGTGATGCTGCGGGCCGGGGCGGTGGACGACCTGGCGATCCGGGCCCGGCCGATCCGCGCCCGGATCGAGGCCGACCTGGCGCTGTCCGAGGTGTCCGACGTCGCCCGCTACACCGGCGGCCTGAACCTGGCCGTGCTGGGGGTGCTCTGCCTGCTGATCGCCGTCCACCCGCCGCACGACGACGATGCCGGGCAGAACGCCGTGCAGGTGCTGGCCACCATCCTCACGCTGTTCTCCGCGGTGCTGGCCGGCCGGGTGGAACTTGGGCACGCCTTCACCCTGCGCGGCCTGCTCACCCGGGCCACCTACTGGCTGATGTTCGGCTCGGTGCTGCCCACCGTCCTGCTCGCCATGGCCCTGGCCCTCTTGCCACTGCGCTTCGCCGCGGTGTCCGCCGTCACCGCCTTCGTGGTCCAGGCCCTGCTGCTGCTCCGGTTCCGCCGCACCGAGCCGCTCAGCTCCCGCCCGGGACGGCGCCACCGGTCCGCCCGAATGCGGGTGACCAGCGCCTATTCACCGGACTACGCCCGGGTGGACATGCTCCGGGGGCGGCGCAGCCGGGCCCTGATCACCGAGGCCCTGCTGCTCGGCCGGGACGCGTTCGCCTACGTGGTGACCCGGCCGGCCGGGGAGGGGCAACTGCTCCAATTGCTGGAACGCAGCCAGACCAGGGTCGGCCCGATGACGATGACCGGGCTGACCCGCAACGCGCGGCGCTCGCTGGTGCGGTTCCTGAACACGCCGGGGCCGTTGCCGGAGACCCCGGAGGCCCGGCCACTGGCGATCACCGCGGAGCGGGTGAACCTGCTCGGTGCGGTGCAGGCCGCCACCGCCGGCCGGGCGATGACCTATCTGGTGTTCCGGGACCAGCCGGTGGACGACTGGCGCCTGTCGGGCGAGGACAGCGACGACGTGGTGGCCCCGGTTCCGCTCGACCCGGACCGGGTGGCGCCGCAGGAACCACCGGAGTGGCTGCTGCAGATCATGATCGGTCTCCCGGTGGAACCGGTGGCCGTCGCCCTGGCCCGGCATCCGGTGATGGCCGTGGTCTCGGCCGCCGCCCGCTACAACTTCCAGGTGGGCAGCGTGCAGTTGCCGGCCGCGCCGCCGCCCGGGTACTCCGGTCCGGCCCTGCGCTGGATGCAGCTCAGCGTCGGGGTGACCTTTCGCCGGGGTGACTCGCTGCGGGGCCTGGGGTCGTTCCTGTACCGGGTGCACCGGATGGACGGGATGACGTTCGGTGCGGGCCGGCTGTCGGTGCTGGTCCAGATCAACGCCGAACAGCGGCCGCTGCCCGCCCTGCCCTCCTCGAAGCCCTTGAGCGACAAGGACTTCGACGTGGTCCCGGACGACGAGGCGGCCAGCGACCCGGAGCGCAACTGGCGCACCCTGGTCCTGACCGCGCACTCCCGGGTCGGCCTGCTGCGCGACGTGCTGACCGGACTGGCCACCCGGGCCCCCAATTTCGAGCTGGCCGGTCTGACCGTGGAGGCGGTCTACGGTCAGACCGTGCTGTTCCTGGTCGGGCGGGACCGCCGGGTGTCACCGCTCGAGGCGGGCGTGGACGGCTCATTGCGGGTGGCCCTGCAGAGCTGGATGCGGCCCTCGGACCGGCTGATCGTGGCGGTCGACCGTCGGCTGAGCGCGCGCACCCTGGACGGCTCCTCCACCCTGAAGGAACGCCTTCTGCTGCAGGTGTTCCTGCGCACGCCGGACCGGCCCGGAGTGCTGCGGGAGACCCTGCGCAACCTCGCCCGGGCGCTGGAGGTGTACGGGCCCAAGGGGTACTCGTACGGGGATTCGATGGAGAAGATCGACGTCTGGTTCGTGACGATGGAGGTGGCGAACGGCCGCACCTTCCGGGGGCGTCTCACCGTGCGGTTGCCCGGCGAGCCGGAGACCTGGCCGGCCTGGGCGGCGGTGGACTGGCCGGCCGTCGAACGCTCGCTGAGCCAGGCTTCGGCCCAGGCGGCGCGGGGGGAGGGGAACGACGCCGCGATGGGGGGTGCGGTGGCGATCATGGACGACACGGTGATCACCGTGGAACTGATGCGGACGGCGGACGGGCGGGTTCCTGCGCTGATCCCGCCCGAACCCTAAAAGCTCTGAGCCTTCCGGGCCTTCTGGGCTTTTAGGCGGCCACGGCCCGGTCGTCGGCGAATGCTGAGGCGTTCAGGCGGCCGAGTTTCATGTGCACGTTGTCGACCGTGTAGTGAATGATCTTGACGACGTCGCCGGTCTTCGGAGCCTCCACCGCGGTCCCCGGTTTCACCACGATCATCACGTGCCCGGCCGAGCCGCGCTCGCCGAGCGCGCTGAAGATCAGGTCACCCGGTTTCTCCTGGCCCGGTTCGAGCAGCGTGGAGTTGTCGTACATCTGCGCTGCCGTGCGGATCCGCAGCGGGTGCCCAGCCTTCTGCCAGGAGTAGACCACCAGGCCGGAGCAGTCGAAGGCGGCCGGACCGACCGCGCCCCAGACGTAGGGGGCGCCCTGCTGTTCCAGGGCGACCCGCAGGAACGTGCCGATCACGCTGTCCGGCAGGTCGGCGCCGACCACGTTCTGGTCACAGCCCAGCGCCCGGTCCCCGACCACGGACGCGACCAGGGAGCCGGCCAGCGACTCCCAGCGGGCGTAGGCGTAGGGGAACGCCGACCGCTGCACCGACTGGGCGGCCTGGGTGACGTCCATCGACTGCCAGCCGGTGACATCCAGCAGGCCGGGCTGGCCGCCGCGGCCGCCGGTGTAGAACATTCGCGAGGCGGTGGCCGGATCCGTCCGGGCCGCCACCGAACCCCAGCCGGCGCGCTGCTGGAACAGGCCGAGACTGTCCCGGTCCCCGTACTCCAGATTGCGGAGCGTCGACTCCTGCAACGCGGTGGCCACGGCGACCACGAGCCCCTCGCTCGGCACCTTCAGCGTGACCCCGGTCTCGATCACCGTCTGGGCGTTCGCGAGTTGCGCCTTGTCCAGGGCCACATCGGTGTTGCCGGTCTGCGAGACCGGGGTGCAGGCGGCGCTCAGGGTGCCGTCGGTGGCGTCGTCCTCCGAGACCCCGGCGATGCTCATCATCATCATGGCCGGTACCAGCACCAGGCCGACGCCGAGAATGGTGAGGACGGCGACCAGCGCCACGACCACCCGAAGCGGGAGCTTGCGGGCCATCGGCTCAGTTGTCCCCGGTGTTGGGCTGCACGTCGGACACCACCGGATCTGCCGTGCCTTCCCCGGACACCACGGTGACCAGCACCGACGATGCGTTCGAGAGCGGAACGGCGATCATCGCGGAGTCGTCGGCGAGGAACCGCACGGACGGCTCGCCGGTCGGCGGGACGCCGGGCAGGGAGGCCGTGTCGGTGGTGGACAGCGCCCTGGCGTAGTCCTGGGTGGACAGCGGGGTGAGCTTGGCCAGCCACTGCTGCTTGGTCTCCCCGGGCCCGAGCTCGGCCCAGAGCTTCACAAAGTTCACCGCCGTCCCGACGTAGGCGCTCGACTCCGGCACCGAGGCACTGGTCGAGACGGCGGCCGGGGCGGAGCCGGCCGGGTCGCTGCTGCTGCCGCTGGCCCCGTCGTTACCGAACAGGGTGCTGCCGGCCACGAAGATCAGGATGATCGCGGTCAGGCTGACCACCACCAGCCGGCGCGGGCTGGCGAAGAGCCAGGTGCGGAAATCAGTCTGCATCGGAACCTGCCACCAGGATCGGGCCGAGGGAACGCATCTGCCGGCGTCCTACCGCTGCCGGGCGCGGTCGTCCGCGTCGGTCCCGGATCGGTGCGGGCGGAACACCTCGTCCAACTCGCTGTCGAAGGTGTCGGCGGGCTCGCTCTCCAGACGCTGGAAACCGCGGTCGCCCGGCCGCACCACCGGGGCCCCGTCGTCCTGGGGACGCCAGCCGTCGCCACCCACCGGGACCGGCGGCTCGGCGGCGAACTCGCGTCCGGCCGGGGTCGGGCGGTTGCCGCCCCGGCCTGTGGCGGTCTCGAAACGGCCGGCTGCCTCACCGGATCCGGTCGGGGCCGGTTCCGCTGGGCTTCCGAAGCCGGAAAGTGCGGCTCGGGCGGCAGCGCGGCCGGCGGCCCGCCCCGCACCGCCCCCGTTCAGCGTGGCTGATTCGACCCGGTTGCCGGCCGCGGGGGCGTAGATCTCGCCCTCGACCGGGGCCGCGGGAGCACCCTGGCCTGCTGTCGTCGGCTGGTTGCGGACCACCGTGACCTGACTGGCATTGACGGTGACCGCATTGCTGAGGGCCGCCGGCGCCGGCCCGGTGGTGGCCACCGGGGCCGCCCCTTCGGCCACCACCGGGACCGGGTAGTTGCTGATGGCTTCCACCCGCTGCGGCGCCCGCCCCTCGGCCGCCTGGGCCTCGGCCACTGCATTGGCCGGGTTCGCCCGCTGGGCCGCAGAGACCCCGAGGAAGGTGCTGAGCGCGCCGGTGAGGATCCGGCTGCTGGCCCGGGCCGCGCCCCGGGCGGTGGTGGAGGCACCGCCGGTGGCGGTGGCGAAGTGGTTCTCGCGGGTCGAGACCATCTGGGTCAGGCGCCGGAACGGCCGGAGGGCGACCCACATCACGATGGTCAGCAGGAGCATCAGGATGATGCTGAGCCAGCCCGGGGTTCCGCTCGTCGGTGAGAGCAGCACGCCCATGCCGAGGACGGTGACGGACGCTCCGATGCCGAAGACCATGGCGTTGATCAGGGCTGCGGCCACGGTGCTGCCGATCCCGGTGACCAGGGTGCGCATGGTCGGGAACAGGCCGAGGGTGGCGAATGCGGGGAAGAGCATGACGCCGAAGCGGACGATGATCAGCGCGCCGAGCACCAGAAGACCGGCTACGAACAGGAACGGCACTGTGCAGAGGGTGGCGAAGAGGGCGAGCATGGCGTAGCCGACTCGGCTGTCGGAGCGTTTGCCGGTGAGGTACTCGTAGGCGTCCGGGTCCTCGGACTTGATCTTCGACGCGGTAGCTTCGAAGGTCTGTTCCTTGGCCTTAATTATTTTTTTGCCCTGCTGCGGGTCGGATTCCAGGATCGCGGCCTCGCGCCAGGTCAGAGCCGTGGAGTCGAAGATCACCGGGCCGTACTTCTTGGCCACGTCCGAGTCCGTGCTCCCGAAAGTCCCTCCGAGCCACGACTCATACAGCAGGGACTGGTGCATGCCGGCGGTGGCTTCCGTCCCGGCGTCCGACGACCCGTCCGCGGCTTTTCCGTTCAGGCCGCTGGAGACCGTCGACAGCGTGGTCGCGACCGTCTGGTCGGCGGCGTGCCCGGCTACCAGCGGCCACCGGAGGACCATGGTGACCAGCACCATGACGAACAGGGCCCAACCGATCGCTCCCGCGGAAGAAGCGAGGGCAGCGTGCCGGGAGCGCCAGATCAGCAGCAGGCCGAGAGCGGCCACCACGACGAAGGCCCAGCGCTCGAACACGGTGCGCTGCAGGGTGTCGACCACGTTGGTGATCAGCGGATCGAACACCCCGAGGAAGTCAGGCGTAAATGCCGCGTCCAGAACCGCACCGGTGGCCGCCACCATGGTGGTCGGGACCTCGAGGATCCAGTTGCCGATCGCGGTACCGATGGCGGCATCCGGGTTCCGGACGATGTCCGAGCCACAGCCGAGGTCGTAGGTGTTCCAGCGCACGCCGGCGTAACCGTAGATCTCGTAGATCGAGACCTTGGAGTTCTCCGCGAACGGATCCGCGTCCGGGGGAAGGGTCTTGGGCGGTGACTCGAAGAAACCGACCACGCCCCGCCCGGGCACCTCCGGCACCGGGGCCTCCGTGCAGTCCACCAGCGGGACAGCTGGCGCGCTGAGCAGGCCGGCTGCCGTGGTGTTGCCGCGGGAAGCGACGCCGAGGCCGGACGTATGCACAAATCCGCTACCGACGGCGGCGTTCTGGGCCGATGCGGCTCGGGGCGTGGTAGACGCCAAGGCCGCCGGAGCACCCACTGCCGCGGTTAGGACCAGTGCGGAGGCGGCCAGGGCGACGTAGGCAAACCGCCGCCGCCTCACAGCTGTCCGCCGGTCTCGTCGGCGTGCCCGTTGCGCTCCGCGCCATTCTCCGTCGGACCGGTCGGCCAGCCGTTGCCGTTGGTCGGTCCGGTAGCCGGGGAAGGGTCCAGGACCCGGTGCGACCCGGTTCCGAGAGTCGGGTGCTCACCGGTGGAGGCGGCGTTCCGGGTCCGCAGGCCGTGCCGGGCGCGACCGGCCCCCACCGGCAGCGCATGCCGGGACCCACCTGGTGGGGTCTGAGGATCGGAGCTGGTCCCGCCGCGCCGGGAGGCCCACGACCCCACCCCGCTCGCGATCGGGCGCCCGCTGCCCACCGGTGCCCCGGAAGCGTCGAGTTCCACCGCGGTCAGGTCGATCTGGTCGGTCCGGGGCTCCCGGACCGGCCGCGCCGGCGCCGGACGGGCCGACGCCACCGGAGCGGCGGTGGTGTCCAGGACGGAGAGCACCTGGGGCAGGTGGTCCAGGTCGACCCGCATCCGGTCCACGTTTCCGTCGACGTCGCGCATGACGAACTCCCGCAGTCCGGACCGGGTCCCGGTGACGGAGCGGGGGGAGAGCCGGGCCAGCACCCCCTCGTAGCCGACGCCGGGCGGCACGCGCAGCATGCGCAGGGCGTCGGCGGCGACCTGTTCGTCCTCGATCCGGCCGACGAAGGCGGCCGAGATGAAGTTCGAGACCTCCATGCCCAGCACGTCGGCGGGGTTCTGGGAGGCGGCCAGGACGCAGGTGTTCCACTTCCGGCTGTCCCGGCCGAGGCGGGTGAAAAGCGCCCGCCCGGCGCCCCATTCACCGAGGAAGTGGGTCTCGTCCAGGGCTACCAGTTTGCGCTCGTTCCGGGGCCGGCCGTAGATCGTCCGGGTCGCGTACCAGGAGGCCAGATGCAGCAGGGGAACCGCCATCTGCTCGCTGGTGGACCAGTGCTCACGGGGCACCGATCCGGGCGGCAGCACCAGGCCCGGCATGGTCAGCACGGTCAGCACGGCGTCGTCGTGGATCGGCTCGGTGCTCGGGCCGATCGGGAAGAACAGCCGGGCCAGCGGCATCTCGGCCATGTCGCGCAGGTAGGCGGCAATGTCGGCGGCGTGGTCGTCGTGCCGGGACTCCAGGTGCTCGACCACCGTCCAGAGGCTGGTCTGCGGCGCCCCCTTGGTGGCCCGGATCGCCTCGGTCAGCAGGAGCCGGGTGCGCGGCGCGGAGGCCAGGCCGGCCGGCAGCAGCATGGTGGCCACGTCCAGGGCGAGCAGCTTCCGGTCCTGGGCGGCCAGGGTCCGGGCCTCCTCCAGGGCGTCCAGGGTCGGGTAGTCCTCCGGCCGCGGCTGGACCACCACCGCGTACGGGTTCAGCGTCCCCGAGGGTGCCGAGGTGAGGTCGATGTGCCGGGCCCGGTCGCGCAGCTCCGGCAGGTCGCACAGCCGGGCCAGCGGTCCGGACGGGTCGAGCATCACCGAGGTGATGCCCCGGCGTACCGCTTCGTAGGTGATCAGGCCGGCCAGGACCGACTTCCCGGAGCCCAGGGCGCCGACGATCGGGACCAGGCCGGAGGTCTCCCGCACCTCGGTGGCGAAGTGCGTGTCGAACATGACCGCCCGCCGGCTCGAGGCCGCGGTGTGGCCGATGTACGGCCCGCGCCGGTCGCCGAGCGAGGACGACGCGGCCGGTACCCCGGCCGCGTAGTACAGCGTGGGCAGGCGGCGGCGGTACGCGGTGGACGACAGCGGTTCCCCCGGGATGAACTCGCGCAGCAACCCGTGCTGCCCTTTCGGGTGGGCGATCGTGATCTGGCGCTTGCGGTAGGTGTCGACCACCTGCCGGGCCCGTTCCAGAGCCTCTTCCTGGGTGGACCCGGAGACCGCGATCCGGAACCAGCCGTGTACCCGCGAGGCGGTGGTGTCACCGCCGGTCGACATCTCGTCCTCGATCGCCCGGGCCTGCCGGGCCTGCCGCTCCAGGGCGAGCGGCTCGTCCAGGTCGTGGTCCCGGTAGTGCCGCTGCATGTCCCGGACCACGAGCAGTTTCCGCTGCACCGCGTCCAGGGCCTGGTCACCGTCCAGCACGTCGAGCCGGATCGACCACTCGACCGCGAACGGCAGCCGGTCGGCGTGCACCAGCCAGGGCTCGTGCGCCGGGTCGGGGATCTCGATCTCGTCCACCCGGCCCACCGTGAGGACGCTGACGTGCCGCTCCGAGTTGGCCCCGCCGGGATCGCGCCGGATGATCTTGACGGTCGGGGCGAACGGCTCCGCCTCGTGCACCACGCCCTCGGTGAGCTCGTACAGGTCCTCGGTCTCCCAGCGACCGTCCTGGACCGGGGAAAGGGCACCCGGGGCGGGCAGGCCGAGGCCGAGCGAACGGCGCATCAGCCACTCCAGCTCGCGCGGGGTCACCGGCCGGCCGTCCAGCCCGGGACCCGCGATCGCCTCGGCGACCAGGGCCGCGTCCTTGTCCACCTTCTGCAGCTCACCCATGGTCGGGCGGCGCAGCAGGCGCTGGGTCAGGTTCGCCACCTGGGACCGTTCACTGACCTGGACCCCGAGGTAGACCTCCTTCTCGGCCATGGTCGAGGCCCGGACGTGCTGTTGGGCGCTCACCAGGTGATCGGCCCAGGTGTTGCCCTCGACCCCGGGCAGCGGGTCGGGGGTGCGGGAGTCCAGGGCCCGGGCCCAGGAGGCCGCCGGGTAGGGCCGCGAGGTCACCCGCAGGTGCAGGTGACGTCCGGACAGGGCGGCCATCCGCGTCGCCGTGTCGATGATCAGGTTCAGCCGTTCGCCGTCGGCCCGGAACGCCCAGCGTTGGGTGGGCAGCGCGAACCAGGCCCAGGCCGCCTGGTCGGTAAATGCCAGGTTGCCCTCGATCGTCCGCAACGCCAGTGCCATGTTCGCGGCCCGGATCTGGCCGCTGCTGAAGATCCCCATGAGGTGGCCGCGTCTCTCCCTAGCTGCTGGCCCTGCGTGCCCGGGCGGCGGTGCGTTTGTCACGGACCCGGACCCGCGGCTGGAGCCGGTACTTCTGCACCCGGCCGGGCCGGGGCGCGGTGAGGTCCGAGACGAAGGTCTGCCAGACGGCCTTGGCCGGCCGTTCGTGGTCGATGAACCCCATCAGCCCGTACGTACCGAGCGTGGCGAGGCAGATCTCCCAGATCGGCGGGATGTGCACCGACAGGGGAGTGACCGCCTCGACGAGGAGGATCAGCAGGAACGCCACCAGCCAGGTCGCATAGGCGATGTACCTGGCGGTCCAGGGAAAGGTCAGACCGCTGGGACCGAGCCAGACCGTGTTGACCCGGTACACCTCGTCATCGGGCGTTACCCGCATAGCTCAGCCGCTCCCGAACACCAGGTCCGTCAACTGACCGGCGAAGCCGTACAGCACCGCGGCGCCGGCGATCACGCCCATGCCCAGCATCACGTTGGTCAGGGTGTTGGCGTTGTCGCTGATCCTGCCTTTTCGGGCCGAGGCGATGATGCCTATCCCGATCACCAGCAGAACCAGCGGGATGATGTTCTTGACGCCCCACTCGACCACCCCGTTGGAGTTGAGTGTGGGTCCGTCGTTCTTGGTGGTAGCCAGCATGACTACCGACGTGATGACGGCCATTCGTACCTCCAGGGCACCGGTGAACCCCTCCGTAACCTCGGCGCCGTCACACTGCTTCGGGCTCCGCTGATCCGCACGTTCCGTTACGACCTTGCCACGCCAGGTCAGGTTGATGGTAGGGGTTCTGTCACGATTTGCCGAATAATCCGATGTGACAGAGTAGCGCCGCCTACCCCACTGCCCGTCCATGTCTCTCGTGTCAGCTTAAAGCTACGCATAAGCAGACGTCAGCTGCGACTGCCACACCGACGGTGTACGCATGTGGCATCTGATTCACAGGTTCACCCTGAGGTGTCGTATTCGTGCAGGTAACCACCCGATTGCGGGTCGTGACCAGGGCTTCGGAAGACGATCCGACACTGCCGTCGCGCCCCTCGCCCGGTGCCGGATCCGGGTGCGTCCACCGGGCACTGTGAAGTGCGCGGCCCAACGGCTTACAGTTCCGTCCGTGGCTGAGCTGGTGTATCCCCCGATCCTTGTCCTGTTCCGGAGTGTCTTCCGGGGCCTGGGCATCCGGTTCACGATGGAGGGCGAGGAGAACCTGCCCGAGCAGGGCGGTGCCGTGCTGGCGATGAACCACGTCAGCTATCTCGACTTCGCCTTCGCCGGCCGGCTGGCGCTGCCCCGGCACCGACTGGTCCGGTTCATGTGCAAGGAGTCGGTCTTCCGGCACCCGGTGGCCGGCCCGATCATGAGAGGGATGCATCACATCCCGGTGGACCGGGCGGCCGGCGCGGCGGCCTTCGGGTCCGCGGTCCGGGCGCTGCGGGCCGGGGAGATCGTCGGGGTCTTCCCCGAGGCCACGATCAGCCGGTCGTTCACCCTCAAGGACTTCAAGAGCGGCGCGGCGCGGATGGCGATGGACGCCGGGGTGCCGATCATCCCCATGGCGATCTGGGGCGGACAGCGGATCTACACCAAGGCCCGCAAGCCGGAGTTCGGGCGGGGCAAGGCCGTCCTGCTCAAGGCGGGCGAGCCGTTCCGGCCGGAGCCCGGGGTCGGGGCGCTGGAGGTCACCGCCGAGATCAAGCGCCGGATCGACGTCCTGCTGAAGGACCTGCAGGACCGCTATCCGCAGGAGCCGGCCGACGACGCCGACCGCTGGTGGCTGCCGGCCGAGCGGGGCGGCACGGCCCCGACGCCGGAGCGGGCCCATGAGCTGGACGTCGCGGACGCGGCCGAGCGGACCCGCAAGCGCAAGCTGCAGCAGCAGAAAAAGAAGAAGTAACCCGGGCCCGAACGGGCAAAGAAGGACGCCGGCTGACAGAAGTCAGCCGGCGTGCGAACAGGCCGTCAGCTGTTCAGGACGCTGTCGAAGAAGGTGCCGATGGAGTCGGCCGCATTCTTCACCCAGTCCCAGATGTCACCCACGAAGTTGCCGGACTGGCGCGGGTCGTTGACGACCGCGTAGATCAAGAAGACAACCAGGATGACCACGAGCGCTCGCCGGGTCCTCGTCACTGCGGCCTCCCCAGAGTGGTGTACTCAGGACAAATGTAGCGCTACGAGTATGTTCTATCCGTGTCGAGCTTGTCACGCATGGCTACCGCGACACCGTCAACCTCTACCTGAGGCTCATGGTAGCGACTGCGGGGCTCAGACTACGCCGTACAGGCGGTCGCCCGCGTCCCCAAGACCAGGGACGATGTACCCGACCTCGTTCAGTCCGGGATCCATACCGGCCAGGACGATCTGGACCGACGCGTCCTCGCCGACGGTGCGGCGCACGTGCTCGACGCCTTCCGGTGCACCAAGGAGGCAGATCGCGGTCACATCGTCCGCACCCCGCTCCATCAGGTACTGGATCGCCACCGCGAGCGTGCCGCCGGTGGCCAGCATCGGGTCCAGGACGTAGACCTGACGCCCGGTCAGGTCGTCCGGCAGCCGGTTGGCATAGGTGCTGGCCTGCAGCGTCTCCTCGTTGCGGATCATCCCGAGGAAGCCGACCTCGGCGGTCGGGATCAGCCGGGTCATCCCCTCCAGCATCCCCAGCCCGGCCCGCAGGATGGGGACCACCAGCGGCTTGGGCTGGGTGAGCTTGACGCCCTTGGCCGGGGCGACCGGGGTGGAGATGTCGTGCTCCACCACCCGGACCCCGCGGGTGGCCTCGTAGGCCAGCAGGGTGACCAGCTCGTCGGCGAGTCGCCGGAACGTCGGCGAGTCGGTCTCCCGGTTCCGGAGCGTGGTCAGTTTGTGGGCGACGAGAGGATGGTCGACGACGTGCAGGCGCATGCGGGCAACCTATCGGTGTCGCTGTCCGATGTCGGTATTACTGAGGTTTCGAAACGGAGGACGTCGGTGGGCGAGGATGCGGTGTCGGTCACGTCCCGGCGGCTCGGGGAATGGATGGGCCTAGCCCTCGAGGAGGCCGCTCTGGCCCCGGTGACCGGGGACGTCCCGGTCGGGGCCGTCCTGGTGGACCGGGTGGGGGCGGTGATCGGGCGCGGGCGCAACGAGCGGGAAGCGGCCCAGGACCCGACCGCGCACGCCGAACTGCTGGCCCTGCGCCGGGCCGCGGCGACCGCCGGAAGCTGGCGGCTGGACGGGGCGACGCTGGTGGTGACCCTGGAGCCTTGCGCGATGTGTGCCGGGGCGATCGTGCTCGCCCGGGTCTCCCGGGTGATCCTGGGGGCCTGGGACCCGAAGGCCGGGGCGGCCGGCTCGACCCGGGACATCGTCCGGGACTCCCGGTTGAACCATCGCGTCGAGGTGGTGGGCGGGGTCCGGGCGGGGGAGGCGGCCGCCCTGCTCACCGGATTCTTCGCCGACCGCCGGTAGTTCTGGTCAGAATCTCTGGGAGACAGCATATTTGGGAATCCTCGGACGTTTCGGGAGGGGCGGATTCGGTGAAGCGGCCCCCGGTTCGGTAGGCTTCTCCACGGTGGCGTGTCCGAGCGGCCGAAGGAGCACGCCTCGAAAGCGTGTGAGGGTTTACGCCCTCCGTGGGTTCAAATCCCACCGCCACCGCCGTCGAAGGGCGCGGCGCCTGTCATGGGCACCGCGCCCTTCGGGTTTTGTCGTCCGGCCAGCCGTTTGAAATCAGATTGAGGACGCTCGTCAAGACCGAGTGCAGTATTAGTGCACTGTCCGGGCCGAGTGAAAGCCGTCACCCGGTTTTGCCGGCGGTACCGGATAGCGTCGGGTGCGGCTCGGGTCTAAATCAGGAAAACGAATCCGGGGGATTCGATCCGGGATAACGGCGGCCGGGGAAGGAAAGCGCTCCGGCGGGTGCCGAATACCTCACTTATTGGTGGTGGGCCCGGCTCGGAAAATGCGGAGCCTCAGGTCAGAGACGTTTCAGGCCTTCGAGGACGCGGAGCGCAATGGCCACCCGGCTGTCCGGATCCAGGCCCTCGGGGACGGAAGGCCGGCGGCTCTCGCCCGTGGTGCCAGGATCGGCTGCCGAAGCGGCCGCAAGCGGCCGATCGATACCGGCTGACGGATCGGCCGGGGGCCGGACCTCGTCGTGACGCGCGGTACCGGCGGGGTCGGAGTCGATCGACCGTGGATGCCGCCGGGGCAGTCGGTCGGGGGCGGGCGGGGTGGTGATCGGCTTGGAGGCCGTCAGGATGGCGGAGGCGGAGACCGGGCGGTCCGAAGTGTCCAGCGGGCCGGTCTCCGGAGCCTCTGGACGCGGCCCGGCCGGGCGCGGGGAGGCGGGCGCGGTGAGCTCCGCGGCTTCCGCGTGCACCAGCTTGGCCACCCCGGCGGAGATCAGCGCGGCGATGCTCGCCAGGGTCGCGGAGAGAGGGATGCCGGAACGGCGGGCCAGCGACCGCGGGCTCTGGGCCCCGGTCAGCCGACCGGTCAGCGCCCATTGCTGGGCGTCGATCACGACCGTGCGGCCACGGGGCAGCCAGCACAACCGGACCTCGTCGTCGGGGGTCACCCCGAGTCGGGCGAAATGCCCGATCAGATCGGTGATCTCGGCCAGAAGGAGCTCGACCGCGACCCGGCAGCGCAGCCCGGTCCAGTGCCGCCGGCCGGGCCGGAACAGGGGCCGGTCACCCTCGGCCCGGGGCGCCGAGAGCATTTCCACGCCGGCCTCGAAGATGCTGGACCGGATCATCGCGGGCAGTTCCGGGTCGGTCTCGCCGCTCTCCGGAACCGGTGGCACGCCGATGGTCTCGGCGTAGGTGACCTCGCCCTCGTGGAGGAAGAACGCTCCTCCGGGGATTCCTCGCACCTCGAGCGCGCCCGAACTGCGGCTGATCGCCAGCACCCGCAGGACGTCGATGGCCGGATGCTCGGCTTCCTGGACCGTCATCGCGGGCAGCCGGCTTTCGTGAAGGTGGGTGGGCGGGGCGACCGGTTCGCGGCGACCGGCGGTCGTCGCGAACCGGACTGCGGGCGGCTCAAATCGAGAGCTCGCCCTCGATGCGCTTGAGGTGATGGCGGGCCAGGGCCAGGTTGGCCTTGGTCTTGTCCAGGGCCAGATAGATGAACAGGCCGCTGGCGGCCTGCCCACGGACCAGCCGGATCACGTGGTACTGGCGGCCCAGGGTGATCAGGATGTCGTCGATCGTCTCCTGCATCCCGAGCGACTCCAGGGTCCGCATCTTGGCCCGGACCACCTCGGTGTTGCCCGCGGAGGCGACCTCCAGGTCCAGGTACTTACCGCCGCCCAGGCTGCCGAGCGACATTCCACTGCCGTAGTCGACCAGGCTCACGCCCAGCGCTCCGTCGATCTCCATCGCTTCTTTGAGTGCAGTGTCGATGTCCACAGGAAGAGCTCCAGTCTCATTTCGACGTTGACACAAGCATGTGTCGGGTAGGGTCGGAGGGCCCGTTTCGGCGCTTCTCGTAACTTCACCAGAGGCGATCGCGGGTGGGTGATGGAACCTGATGTAACGGGGCGCTTGTAACAATTCGTGAGCGGCAGAATACTGCACTCAGGCGGGGGCATCGTCAAGAAGTCAGGTAGAAGACGAAAGAGAATCGAGTTCGATATCTGTGCCTCGTGATAGCGATGTGATAGTGCTTTGCCGGTTGTCACAGCAGCCGCTCAGCAGGGTTTGATGCCGGTGAACGCACCACCAGCCCCCTCGGGCGTCCCTTCGGGCGGGTCAGACGCAGTCCACGCCGTCCTCGCCCGGTTGCAGGGGCTCGACGGCCTGGTCACTGCCTGCCTGGTCGAACCGGACTCCGCCTTCGTCCTGGACACGGTCGTGGGCAAACCGATGTCCGACGCCGACGCCGGGGTGGACGTGAGCGACGGCGCCACCGTGGCCGC
The DNA here is from genome assembly GCA_000719025.1 of Kineosporia aurantiaca JCM 3230. Taxonomy (GTDB): domain Bacteria; phylum Actinomycetota; class Actinomycetes; order Actinomycetales; family Kineosporiaceae; genus Kineosporia; species Kineosporia aurantiaca. The sequence continues at coordinate 903,403 of JODP01000001.1, read as the reverse complement.
GACGATCTCGGCCGCGGCCAGCGATGTCGTCCAGGTGATCGGCCTGATGACCTCGAGCCTGGGGGACCCGGACGAACTGGAGGACGTGACCATCACCTTCGGCCGCCGGCATCATCTGATCACGCCCTTGCCGGAGGCCGGCGTGGACGGTTTGCTCGTGGTCGTGACCCTCGACCGTGCCCGCACCAACCTCGCGCTGGCCCGGCAGCAGTTGCGCGCCCTGGGCCCACTGCTCAGGCACGCCATGCAGCCACCGGCGATCGAGCCGGGCCATGTCTCCTAGCGTCTGGGGGCGCTGGACCGGCCGGGGCCGGTCCAGCGAGAACGCCTCACCCGCCGTCCCGCCACCCCCCGAACCGGAGGAGACCGCCTACGACCGGCTCTTCGACCTGGCCGACGACCAGGCCACCGGAGCGCTGTACCTGAACGGTCGCTGGGGTGGGACGGTCTACCTGGTCAACGGGCGGATCGGCTACGTCGAGTCGGTGCTCACCCCCGGGATCGAGGCGCTGCTGCTGCGGCCCACCTACACCGACGAGCGCAGCTGGGCCCGGCTGGTCTCCTCGTTGCGCCGCGGCCGGATCGACGCGGCGGTCTCGGCCGCCTCGCAATTGCTGGGCGGAGAGGCCACCTCGGCCTTCGACGCCGAGGTGCTGCGCCGGACCGCACTGGCCGACGCGGCCCTGGTGACGCTGGGCGCCGTGGTGCCGGACGCGACCGGCGCGGTGGCCCGGTTCCGCCCCGGGGCCTGGCACTGGTGCGAGCCGGTGCGGACCTTCACCGTGGCCGAGGTGCTCACCGAGGTGGAACGGCGTAAGGCCGTGCTGGCCCGGATGACCCGAGGGGTCAGGATGGACGCCCCGATCCAGCGGGCCCCGCAGCTGCCGGTGGAGCGGATCCGGCTGACCGCCACCCAGTGGAACATCGCCGCGCTGGCCAACGGCACCACCACCCCGCTCGACATCGCCTGGATGCTCGGCCACGGCGTGTTCGCCACCACGGTCGCGATCCATCAGCTGGCCCGGCTGGGCGTGATCAAGGCGGGTCCGGCTTCCACCGCCACCGCCACCGTGCCCCCGAGCGCGGTTCCCCCGACCTCCCTCCCGATCCCCGGATCGGCCCCGGTGACCTCGCCGAACGGGATCCGGACCGGAGTCGGGGCGCCCGCCCCGGCCCGGCACATCCCCTCTTTCCTGCCGTCCCGGCCGGTGCGGATCGACCTCGACCAGGTCGGGTCCCCGTCGGCCGAGCGGGGCCGGGCCCAGGTGTGACCCTTCCGGGCCACCCCTGATCGGCGACCGGTGGTTCAGCGCGGCCGGGGCCGCCCGAACAACGGCTGACTCCCGGGACCACCGGCCCAGCCCCGGTCCCAGGGCCAGTGCCCCCGGTCGTCGGTGTAGACCACCTGCAGGGCCGGGACCAGGCCCGCGGGACTCGCGTAGATCGCCTGGGCCTGGGCGAGCTGCCGGGGATCGTCGACCCGGACCAGCTGGAGCCGGTGCACCTCGCAGCACTGCTCACTCAGCCGGTCGCCCGCGGCCAGCCGGAACCCGCAGCGGACCTCGTCGGCCAGATCGTCGAGCAGGGTGGTTGCCTGGTAGGCGCCGAGCCCGGTGACCACCAGCTCGGGATGACCGTGGAACCGGGTCAGCCCCACCGTGTAGGTGAAACCGGCGGTGCCGCCGCCCTCGATGTGGACGTACCCCCAGCCGTGCTGCTCGATGTCGTCCCGGCTCTTCTGCAGAATCTCCTCATCGGTCCACCCCTCGCACTTCAGACACATGGCGACCCCCCGCCTGTACGTCAGCCCCTGCGGCGGTGTCGTTCCCCACCACCTGATGACGTTTGACGACAGTACGCACCACCACCGACAGTCTTGCCCGATCCGTCCCTCCGGCTCAGGTCCCGGGGACCGGGCGGGCGCCGGGCGAGGGGGTGACCGGCCGGCAGTTGCGGGGACCGGGCCGGGGCGCGATCGCGGCGGCGGCCACGGTGCGGGACTGCATCGCCTGGTAGAGGCCACCGATCACGACGTCCACGGAATGGTCCGGGCGGGCCCGGCGACCGGGAGTCAGGGTCACCCGGCCGGGGAACTGCAGGGCCACGGTCCGGGCCCGGATCTCGTCGCCGGGCCCGAACCGGACCGCCACCGCCGTCCGGATCCGGGCCGGGTTCTCCTCGTTGCCGATGGCCAGCACCCGGAAGTCGCGGCGCTGCAGCTCCCGGGCCACGGCGTTGGCCAGGCCGCGCCGGTCCGTGCCGTTGTAGACGTTCACCGGGGTCTGGCGGGCGGCGCTGACGGTCTGCACCGGGCACGGGGCCGGGGCCGCCCGGGCGGGGACGAGGGTCCACCACTGCAGCCAGTTCCCCAGCGCCCCGACGGCGATCAGCAGAACCAGCCCGAACAGGCCGGCGAAGGTGAGGGCCTGCCGTCGGCGCCGGTGCCGGCGGCGGTCCGGACCGGATGCAAGGCTCGAGCTGGATCCCATCGGCCACGTCCTTTCGGGCCGGACGGGTCAGCTCCGGGGCGCAGCCCCCGCCGTGCCGTCCTGGGCGTCGATCACCAGGACCCGGGCGTGCAGCACGGGCCGCTGGTGCAGCGCGGCGCGGACCGCGCGGTGCAGACCATCTTCCAGGTAGAGGATGCCCTGGTACTGAACGACATGGGCGAAGAGATCGCCGAAAAAGGTGGAGTCCTCGGACAGCAGAGCGTCCAGGTCGAGGGTGCGTTTGGTGGTCACCAGATCATCCAGACGGACCTGGCTGGGGGGCACGTCGGACCACTGCTTGGACGTGCTGTACCCGTGGTCGGGATACGGACGGCCCTCGCCGACAGCCTTGAAAATCACCCTCGGGATTGTGTCGTCTCGGCCGTCGTTCGCGCCACCCGCGCGGCACCGGGGGCCGGACGGCAACGGCCGGTGCGCCCTCGGAACAGCGAACGAGGGCGGACCGGCCGCGGTGGCGGAGGATAGGGGATTTGAACCCCTGAGGGCGTTAACCCAACCCGCTTTCCAAGCGAGCGCCATAGGCCACTAGGCGAATCCTCCGTGGAGGAGCCTAGCAATCCCGGAGGGGTGCTCGTGCACATGGGGTTGCCGCGGCGGTTCGCCGCCGGGGGCCGGCGCCCCGCCGGGGTGGGGGCGTGCGCCGGAGGGTCCCGGGTTCGGTACAGTGGTGCGCAGACCCCTCGTGCGGCGTCATCCCGCTGAACTCCCCCAGGGCCGGAAGGCAGCAAGGGTAGGCAGGCTCTGGTGGGTGTGCGGGGGGTCCTTTCATGCCCGCGGGGCGGGGATCGGGTGCCCTCGCCGGCAAAGTCGAAATCGGCACTCTGAGGACCGTCCGGCCCCGGTTAGTCTGAACGCCGTGACGACCGCTCTCTACCGCCGCTACCGGCCCGAGTCCTTCGCCGAGGTAATCGGTCAGGAGCAGGTCACCGGTCCGCTCTCGGTGGCCCTGACCAAGAACCGGGTCAACCACGCGTACCTGTTCTCCGGTCCGCGCGGCTGCGGGAAGACCACCAGCGCCCGCATCCTGGCGCGCTGCCTGAACTGCGAGCAGGGGCCCACGCCGACCCCCTGCGGGGTCTGCCCGTCCTGCGTCGACCTGGCCCGCGGCGGTCCCGGCAGCCTCGACGTGGTGGAGATCGACGCGGCCAGTCACGGTGGTGTGGACGACGCCCGGGACCTTCGCGAGCGGGCGGCCTTCGCCCCGGTCCGAGACCGCTACAAGGTGTTCATCATCGACGAGGCGCACATGGTGTCGCCGCAGGGCTTCAACGCCCTGCTGAAGATCGTCGAGGAGCCGCCGGAACACATCCGGTTCATCTTCGCGACCACCGAGCCGGAGAAGGTCATCGGCACGATCCGGTCACGCACCCACCACTACCCGTTCCGGCTGGTCCCGCCGGAACGGCTGGTGCAATACCTGGCCGAGCTGTGCGAGCGCGAGGCGGTCCCGGCCGGCAAGGGGGTGCTGCCCCTGGTGGTCCGGGCCGGCGGCGGTTCCGTGCGGGACACCCTCTCGGTACTGGACCAGCTGATCGGGGGGTCGGGTGACGACGGGCTGAACTACGCCACCGCGGTCGCGCTGCTCGGCTACACCGACTCCGCCCTGCTCGACGACGTGGCCGACGCCCTCGCCGCGGGCGACGGGGCCACCGTGTTCCGGGTGATCGACCGGGTGATCGAGTCCGGCCACGACCCCCGGCGGTTCGTCGAGGACCTGCTCGAGCGGCTGCGGGACCTGCTGGTGGTGGCGGCGGTCAAGGACGGCGGGCACGCGGTGTTCCGCGGGATGCCGGACGACCAGCTGGAGCGGATGCGCAACCAGGCCGCCCGGTTCGGCGCGGCCGAGCTCTCCCGGGCCGCCGACGTGACCAACACGGCGCTGACCGAGATGACCGGGGCCACGTCCCCCCGGTTGCAGCTGGAACTGCTGTGCGCCCGGCTGTTGCTGCCCGCCGCGGACGACGAGCAGCGGGGTCTGGGAGCCCGGCTGGACCGGCTGGAGAAGCGGATCGGTTCCGGGGCGGTGGTGAGTGCGGCTCCGGTCGCGCCTGCGGCGGCCGGTGCGACGGCGTCCGGCCCCGAACCGGAGAGCCCGAAGTCGATGGCCTCCGGTCTGGCGGCGGTCCGGGCTGCCATCGGCTCGCCCGGTAGGCCCGCCGGCGGTACCGGCACTGCACCCGGTCCGGATCCGGAGAACGATGCGGAATTGAGGACGCCCGCGGGCGTCACTCCCGCCCCGGTCACCCCGGCCCCCGTCGCGCCCCCGCCCACAGCCGTCGAGATGGTTCCCCCGGCCCCCCGAACCGACCCGGAACCGGCCGCGGCCCCGCCGCCCGCCCAGCCTTCGGCCCCGCCCAGCGCCCCGGCCGCCCCGGCGCAGGCCTCGGTCCTGGCCCCGAACCCGGCCGGGGGCGCCGATCTGGAGGCGATCCGGCGGAACTGGACCGAGGTGCTCAACGCGGTGGCCTCGATCAAGCGCACCACCTGGAGCCTGGTCTCGCAGTACGCCCAGGTCCTGGACTACGACGGGAAGCGGCTGCTGCTCGGCTTCGACTCGGCCGGCCGGGCCCAGTCCTTCGGTCGCGGCCCGCACCCGGCCTTCATGCGCCAGGCCCTGATCGAGGTGATCGGCCTGGACTGCGTGGTCGAGGCGGCGGTGTCCTCGGAGTTCCGCTCCGGTGGTCAGCCGGGCCCGTCCAATCCCTCAAGCCCGTCCGGCCCGTCGAGCTCGTCCCGGTCCGCCGCTCCGGCCGAGGCCACCCCCCATTCCGCGCCCGCCCCCGCCAGCGGCTGGGCCGAGCGTCCGCCCACTCCGCCGGTCCAGACGTCACCGGCTCAGACCCCGCCGGCCCCGACGCCGGAACCCCAGGCCGCCTGGGCCGAGGTCCGGCAGGTGCCGCAGCCGGTCCGGTCCGAACCGGCCCAGCCCGAAGCTTCCGTCGGTGGGGGCGTCGGCGTCGCCACTCGAGAGGTCGCCGCGCCGCCGGCCGCCCCTCAGGAAGCTCCGGCCCGGCCCCGATCGATCGGTGCGGCGGCGGCCCGGGCGGCCGCGGCGGCCGCCCGGGCCGGCCAGAACCAGGCCGCTTCAGGGAGTCCGCAGGACGGACCGGGCAACTGGTCCCGGCGCGCGTCTGCGGCCGAGGAGGACCGGGACATGCCCACCCCGGCCGCCACTCCTTACGACGACATCCCGCCGGACCTGACCGAACCGGTGCGGGAGGACGAGGCCCCGCCGGAGGGCGTCCGTCCGTCCGGCCCGTCGGTGCGCCGGGCCCAGCCCGAACCGCAGACGGTCCGCCCACCCGAACCAACCCCGGTCCCGCAGGCCGGCCCGCCGGTGATCGATCTGGTCGGCCACTCCGGCGAGGCCGACGGCCACGACCTGGACCAATCCCCGCTGGTCGGCGTCCAGGCGGTCGAGCAGCTGCTCGGCGGCCGCGTGATCGAGGAACGGGAGCTGTGAGCGCCCTCGCCGGTATCGACGACTGGGAACAGCTCTGGGGGGTGCCCACCACGGCCGCCGTGGTGGTCGCGGCCGACGGCACCGTCCTGGAGACCCAGGGCGAGCAGGACCGGGAGTTCGGCCTGGCCTCGGTGACCAAGCTGCTCACCGGCTACGCGTTCCTGGTGGCGCTGGAGGAGGAGGCGGTCACCCTGGCCGACCCGGCCGGTCCGCCGGGGGCCACGGTCGAGCACCTCCTGGCCCACACCGCCGGCTACGGCTTCGACTCCGGCTCCGCCGCCGTCACCCGGCCCGGCTCCCGGCGGATCTACTCCAACCAGGGCATCGAGGTGCTGGCCGACCACCTGGCCGAAGTCACCGGCATCGATTTCGGCAGCTATCTCGACGAGGCGGTGCTGGCGCCGCTCGGGATGACCGCCACCTCGCTCCCGGGTTCGCCCGCGGCCGGCGCCCGCAGCACGGTGGCCGACCTCACCCGGTTCGCCGCCGAACTGCTCAGCCCGCGGCTGATCGCCCGGCCGACCCTGGACCTGGCGGTCCGGGTGCACTTCCCCGGTCTGTCCGGGATCCTGCCCGGCCTGGGCCGCTTCGACCCGCTGGACTGGGGCCTCGGCTTCGAGCGGAACTTCGGCCGTCCGGGGCACTGGGCCGGGACCCGGATCCCGGCGGGCGCGTTCGGTCACTTCGGCGCCACCGGCACCTTCCTCTGGGTCAGCCCGGAACGCGGCCTGGCCTGCGTCTGCCTGTCCGACCGGGACTTCGGCGAGTGGTCCCGGCAGGCCTGGCCGGCGCTCACCGACGAGGTCCTGCGGGCCTACGGGTAGACCTTCCGGGGGACGCCGCCGGGGCGCCTGATCGCGCGGCGTGGGCGACGATGTCGGTGCCAGCACGTAGTCTCGTACCCGTGTATGAGGGCGTGGTGCAGGACCTGATCGACGAACTGGGGCATCTTCCCGGCGTCGGTCCCAAGAGCGCGCAGCGGATCGCGTTCCACATCCTGCAGTCCGACCCGGTCGACGTGCGCCGCCTGGTGCTCGCCCTCACCGAGGTGATCGAGAAGGTCCGGTTCTGCATCACCTGCGGGAACGTCTCGGCCGACGAGCTCTGCCGGATCTGCAGCGACCCCCGCCGCGACGGCACTGTGCTGTGCGTGGTGGAGGAGTCGAAGGACGTCGTCGCGATCGAGAAGACCCGGGAGTTCCGCGGCCGCTACCACGTGCTGGGCGGCGCGATCAGCCCGATCGAGGGCGTGGGGCCCGACGATCTGCGGGTCAAGGAACTCGTCACCCGGCTGGCCTCGGGAGAGGTCACCGAGATCATCCTCGCCACCGATCCGAACCTGGAGGGCGAGGCCACCGCGACCTATCTGGCCCGGCTGCTGAAGCCGATGGGCCTGAGGGTCACCCGGCTCGCGTCCGGGCTCCCGGTCGGGGGGGACCTCGAGTACGCCGACGAGCTCACGCTGGGCCGGGCCTTCGAGGGGAGAAGACTGCTCGATGTCTGACCAGACACCCGGCGACGGCCGGCCACCGAAGAACGGCTTCGACCCGCTGCACCGGCCGCGCCCGGAGCGCGACGCCTTCGGCCGGCCGCTCAGCCCCCGGGGCCGGCCCGAGGCCCGGTCCGCCGCGGTGCCGCCGGCCCGCACCCGGGCCGGCTCGGCCATCGACCTGACCGACGAGCGCGCCGACGAGGCCCAGGAGCTGCACCACCTGGCCGACGAGACGGCGACCGACGCGCAGACCTACCTGAACGCCCTCACCGAGGTGGCGGCCGGCTCGTCGCCGGACTCGGCGATCCCGGTGCTGCTGCTGGCGGTCTCCCAGATCCTGCTCGGCGGGGCCCGGCTGGGCGCCATCACCGACGTGGTGCCGAGCGAGCGGTTCGAGCCGGACGCCGGTCCCGACCCGGACATCGACCCGCTGCGCACCGGGCTGGCCAACCTGCTCGACGGCCTGGACGAGTACGCCGACATCGTCGATCCGCTCACCTCCGGGGAACTGATCCGCGGCATCCTCTCCGACGACCTGGCCGACGTCGCCGCCGACCTGGCGCACGGCCTGCGGCACTACCGCGACGGCCGGGTGGACGAGGCGCTCTGGTGGTGGCAGTTCTCCTACCTGTCCACCTGGGGGGTGCGGGCCACCAGCGCGCTGCGGGTGCTCCAGTCGATGCTCGGGCACCTGCGGCTGGACGTGGACACGGACACCGTGGCCGATGCGGAGTTCGAGGCCCTGAACCTCGATTGATCCGGCGAATCCGGTCCGCGCCCGGACGATCTGGGGAGCAACACGGCATCCGCCGCGCATCTCACCTGCCGAAATACCCTGTGGGGCAACGGTCCGGGGATCGGTAGAATGAGCCGTGTCCGTCATCCCTTTGAGTAGCTAGGAGCGACCCGGTGAGCTTGGTCGTGCAGAAGTACGGCGGTTCCTCCGTCGCCGATGCCGAGAGCGTCAAGCGGGTCGCCCGCCGGATCGTGGACACGCGAAAGCAGGGGCACGACGTCTGCGTCGTGGTCTCGGCCATGGGTGACACCACCGACGACCTGATCGAGCTGGCCGAGCAGGTCTCGCCGCTGCCCCCGGGCCGCGAGCTGGACATGCTGCTCACCGCGGGCGAGCGGATCTCGATGGCGGTGCTGGCGATGGCGATCGCCGCGCTCGGCCAGGAGGCCCGGTCGTTCACCGGCAGCCAGGCCGGGGTGATCACCGACTCGGTGCACGGCAAGGCGCGGATCATCGACGTCACCCCCGGCCGGATCCGGGCCGCGCTCGACGAGGGGCACATCGCCATCGTCGCCGGCTTCCAGGGGGTCAGCCAGGACACGAAGGACATCACCACGCTCGGCCGCGGTGGGTCGGACACCACCGCGGTGGCCCTGGCGGCCGCGCTCGGCGCGGACGTCTGCGAGATCTACACCGATGTCGACGGCATCTTCACCGCCGACCCGCGGATCGTCCCGTCGGCCCAGCAGATCGCCCGGATCTCCAGCGAGGAGATGCTGGAGATGGCCGCCTCCGGCGCCAAGGTGCTGCACCTGCGCTGCGTCGAGTACGCCCGGCGGTTCAGCCTGCCGGTCCATGTCCGATCGTCATTCAGTCATCGCGAGGGCACCTGGGTCACCGACCAGCCGGCCCCCGAAGCAGTCGAAGGAGCAGGGGTGGAGCAGCCGATCATCTCCGGGGTCGCACACGACCGGAGCGAAGCGAAGATCACCGTGGTCGGGGTCCCGGACAAGCCGGGCAAGGCCGCCGAGATCTTCCAGGTGGTCGCCGCCGCCGAGATCAACCTCGACATGATCGTGCAGAACGTGTCCGCGGCGGTCAGCGGCCTGACCGACATCTCCTTCACGCTGCCCAAGACCGACGGGCAGACCGCGATGAACGCGCTGAACCGGGCGCAGGAGCAGATCGGCTTCGAAAGCCTGCGCTACGACGACCAGATCGGCAAGGTCTCGCTGATCGGCGCCGGGATGCGCAGCCACCCCGGGGTTTCCGCGCAGATGTTCGCCGCGCTGGCCGAGGCCGGCATCAACATCGAAATGATCAGCACCTCGGAGATCCGGCTGTCGCTGGTCACCCGGGCCGAGCGGCTGGACGACGCGGTTCGCGCCATCCACACCGCGTTCGGCCTGGACAGCGCCGCCGGTGAGGCCGTGGTCTACGGAGGTACCGGACGATGAGCACCCGCAAGCCCACCCTGGCCGTCGTCGGCGCGACCGGCGCCGTCGGCACCGTGATGCTCGGCATCCTCTCCGAGCGGGAGGACATCTGGGGCGAGATCCGGCTGATCGCCTCGGCCCGCTCGGCCGGCAAGCTGCTCACCGTCCGCGGCGAGCAGGTCGCGGTCCAGGCGATCAGCCCCGAGGCCTTCGACGGCGTGGACATCGCGATGTTCGACGTGCCGGACGAGATCTCGGCCGAATGGGGCCCGGTCGCGGCCGAGCGGGGCGCGGTCGTGGTGGACAACTCGGGTGCCTTCCGGATGGATCCGGACGTCCCACTGGTGGTTCCCGAGGTGAACCCGGAGGCGGCCCGCAACCGTCCGCGGGGCATCATCTCCAACCCCAACTGCACCACCCTGACCATGATCGACGCGCTCGGGGCCCTGCATCGCCGGTGGACCCTGACCGAGCTGGTGGTCGCCTCCTACCAGGCCGCCTCCGGGGCCGGGCAGCCCGGCATCGACCGCCTGCACGACGAGCTCGAGGTGGTCGCGGGCGACCGTTCGCTCGGTTCGGTGGGCGGCGACGTGCGCCGGGCCATCGCCGACAAGCTGGGCGACGGGCCCTCGCCGTTCCCGGCCCCGCTGGCCCTGAACGTGGTGCCGTGGGCCGGTTCGGCCAAGGGCGACGGCTGGAGCAGCGAGGAGCTCAAGGTCCGCAACGAGTCCCGGAAGATCCTCGGCATCCCCGATCTCAGGGTGTCCGCCACCTGCGTCCGGGTGCCGGTCGTCACCACGCACTCGCTGGCCGTCCACGCCACCTTCGCCGCGCCGATCACCGTCGCCGAGGCCCGCCAGGCGCTGGAAGAGGCGCCGAGCGTCGTCGTGATGGACGACCCGGAGGGCAAGCAGTTCCCGACCCCGGCCGAAACCGTCGGCGCCGACCCGACCTTCGTCGGCCGGCTCCGTCAGGCCCTGGACTTCCCGAACACGCTCGACCTGTTCGTCACCGGCGACAACCTGCGCAAGGGGGCCGCGCTCAACACGGCCCAGATCGCCGAGCTGGTCGCCCGCGAGCTGTAAGCAAACACGGTGGGCCGGTACCGAAAGGTACCGGCCCACCGTGCTTTCCGAAAGAAAGCCGGATCAGGCGCTCAGCTGCCGCCGGACGAAGTCGATCTCGGCCCGAACCTGCCGGACCCGCTCGTCGTCCACCAGGGATCCGTGACCGGCGTCGTACCGGTACACCTCGTGCTCCGCGCCCCGCTCGGCGAGGACCCCGACGTAGTTCTCGATCTGCCGGATCGGGCAGCGGGGATCGTTCTCCCCGGCCAGGATCAGCACCGGTGCCACCACCTGCCCGGCGTAACTGATCGGGCTGGAGTCCCGGTACTTGTCCGGCACCTCCTCCGGCGACCCACCGAACAGCGACCGGTCGAAGGCCTTCAGCGCCTCCATCTCGTCCTCATAGGCGGCCAGGTAGTCCGCCACCGGCACTCCGGCCACGCCAACGGCCCAGCGGTCCGGGTAAAGCCCGAGCCCGAGCAGGGTGAGATAGCCGCCCCAGGAGGCGCCGGCCAGCACGATCCGGTCCGCGGCGACGACACCCGTGCGCACCAGGTGATCCCGTACCGCGACCACGTCCTCCAATTCGACGTGCCCCACGCGCTGTTCCAGGGCGTCGCGCCACTGCGACCCGTACCCGGTTGAGCCACGGTAATTCACCTGCAGCACCGCGTACCCGTGGTCCACCCAGGCGCTCGGATAGGCCCGGAACCAGTCCCCGTCGTGCGCGGTCGGCCCCCCGTGAATGTCGATGACCAGCGGCATCGGCTCCACGGCGGCCACGGGCCGGCGGAGGAGGGCGTGGATGCGCCCGCCCGGACCCTCGACCCAGGCGTCCTCCAGCGGCACCGAGGCCGGCGCCGGCTCGCCCGGAGGAGCCAGGACCAGCTCACCCTTCAGATCGCGGACCGCGGCCGGTTCGGCGGCCGATGACCAGAGGGCCCAGACTTCCCCGTCGGGACGGGTGGTCGCGTCCATCACCGTTCCGTCGGAGGGGCCGACCGGGGTTACGGTCAGATCGATAAGACTGAAGGTGTAGAGCCGGGTTCGGGCCTCGTGGTCCACGCTGATCAGCAGTGAACCGGCGTCCCGGAACCACTGGGCCTCCGAGATCTCGCCCGGGACAGTGAGATTCACCTCCAGTTCGGTACCGGTGACCACGTCCCAGATCAGCAGCTCACCCCGGCCGCGCCGCTCGTGCTGGACCAGGAGCCGGGGATCGCCTGCCAGCGGTGCGAAACCCAGCGGTTCCAGGCTCTTTCCCGGACCGTCCCAGAGGTCGGCCACGGTCGAGCCGTCCTCGGTCCGCAGTACCCGCAGGGCGGTGTGCCGGGAGTCGCCGTGCTCGCTGTGCACGATGGACACCAGCGATCCGTCCTCGCTGAGCCCACCCACGCCCGCGTCCTCCAGGTGCTCGTAGAGCAGGCGCAACGGACGGCCCGGCTCGGCTACCTGGATCCGGGTGCCGTAACCGTCGTCGTTCTGACCGATCACCGCCAGACCGCCTCGCCCCAAGGCGAGTCCGGCCGAATAGGAAGGCTGCAGGCCGGGAATCGCCACCTCGTCGCTACCTGGCGAGGAACCGAACGGCTGCTTGCGCCAGATCCCGTGCTCGTTGCCGGCCACGTCGTCGAACCACCAGATCCACTCACCGGCCGGGTCGACCTCGCCCTGGGCAGTGCCCTCGGAGCGGGCGGTCAGCCGGACGGGCGCCTGGCCCGGACTCCAGCTGTGCATCTCCAGTACGCCGTCATGGGTGGCTACCACCGAGCAACGGTCCGGAGCGTCGGTGGCCCAGACCGGCAGGCTGATCCGCCCGGCCCGGAAACGACGTTCCCAGGCGGGGAGCGGCTGGTCGGAAGGAGACGTCAGCGCGGTCATGACGTGATCCTTGCACGCACCCGGCGCGCGGCCGGGCTGCTGACCACGGGTGTCCGCCCGGCAGCGGGGCCGGAAGGTTGGGCAGCACTCCGCCGCAGTGGTTCGAGAGCCCACCACGGCGGAGCGCCATACCCGTCTATCGGCAGGCCAGCGCCGGTCCTGAACGCCCGCACGGCCCAACGGCGCCAGGATCTTGAGCGCTACTCACCGGTCCGCGATGCTGGACGCGGTGGTCGACCAGACACGACGAGAGGTGGGGGCATGGGCAGCGATGACGAAGTGGCGAGCTTGGGCGTGACCGACAGCATCGGGGTGGCCGGCAGCATCCGGGTGGCCCGGTCGTCCGGAGTGGCGGGCAGCATTGCCGTCGAGGACAGCCTGGCGGTCGCGGGGAGTGCTGCGGTCAGTGCCAGCGCGGGGGTGGCAGGAAGTACTGCGGTGGCGGGAAGCGCGGGGGTGGCCGGCAGCATTGCGGTGGCCGGCAGCGCAGGGGTCGCCGGAAGCATCGCTACCAGCGGCAGTGCCGGGGTGGCGGGGAGCATCGGCACCAGTGGCAGCCTCGGCGTGCTCCTGAGCGTGGCCACCCTGCTGGGTATCGGGATACGGCGTTGCTTGGGGACGTTTGCCTGTATCGGCTGCAGCGACTGTGCCGGCTGTGCGTTCTGCATCGGCTGCCGGGACTGCGTGGGCTGCGTCTTCTGTATCGGGAAGGTCGGTCTGCGCGGAGTTGACGGCCGCAAGGGGAAGAAGGTCTTCGGCTACGCCCGGTGACCGAGGTGGGTGCAGTAAGAGTGCAGTAATTTAGGTTTAAGGACACGTGTTCCCGGGTAAGAGAATGAGATTCGGAAGTCTGGAAGGGGTACTAGAACCTTTGACTAATGGCACCTAGTGCGCGAGTCACGGGAGAACTGGAGTGAGCGGGCGGTGAAAACGCCGAGCCGTCCGCCACTCACGACAGGAGCCCGGCATGAACATCCGTAAACCGCGTAGCCTCGCCCTGGCCGCCGTCGCGCTGATCGCCGGCGGGGCCGCGCTGACCGTCGGGCCGGCCACCGCGGCTCAGGCCAAGGCTCAGCCGACCGGCGACTTCGCGGTCACGGTGAACGGCACCACGTACAACCCCGCGCAGGGTAAGGACGTGAAGCTGAAGGATCTGGCGGTGACCGGGAAGATCGCCGTCCGCGGCATCCATGTCCGGTTCGACCTCGACCCGTCCACGCTCGGCGTCTACGACTACACGCTGACCGGGGCGCCGGACCCGCAGCGCATGGTCACCGAGCCCACCGTCATCTTTGCCTCGAAGGTGCCCGTGCTGGCTCCGGCCCAGATCGGCACGGTGAGCCTCAGCAGCCTCGAGGTGAAGGACGACGACGCGACCGTCATCCTCAAGGCGGCCGGTGGGAAGATGAAGTTCCAGGCCAAGGACTTCGCCCAGGGCGGGATCTTCCAGCAGGAGCCGGAGTTCGGCGCCAACGTGGAGATCATGCACACGCTCGGGCCGAAGCTGTTCTACTTCACCAACCAGTTCACCGGGAAGATCAACTTCGGTGACGGGATCGACCCGGTGACGCAGGCCCAGAGCAGCACCGGCTACCACCAGATGCTGCTGGGTAAGGACAGCCCGCAGGTGGCCACCAAGCTGTACCAGGACGGTTCGGTGACACGCTGGTCGGTGGCTTCCGGCGGCCGCCTGGGCGGTGTGTTGGGTGAGGACGCGATCGAGCTTTCCCAGGGAGCGACCAACTGCACCAGTAAGTGCCAGGCGCAGAACCAGATTCACGGATCCTTGCCGGTCCCGCCGCTGCCGACCGACCCGACCCCGCTCCCGGTGCCGGCCACGAACTGACCGACCCAGAGCGCGGAAAGGCTGCCGGAGGACGGTGATCCGCCCTCCGGCAGCCTTTCGATCAGCTGTCGGTCAGGAGCTCAGGGCGTCGAGCTCACCGCTCTTGGCCGCCTCGACCCAGGCCGAGAACCCGCCGGGAGCGAACCGGAGGGTCGGGCCGGTTCCCCGGGCCTTGGTGTCGCGCACCTCGACACTGGGCCCGCTTCGCCGCATTTCCACGCACTGGCCTCCGCCGCCGCTGGCCTGAGCCTTGATCCAAGGGGTCTGTGTACTCATGTCGGGTACTCCTCGAGTCGGACGGACATCTGCATGAGCCTTGCCCAGACGTCCCGGTACGCCTGGATTTTGCTGTCTTTCTCCAGGTACCGGCCGTCTGTCTGCGACTCCAGATAGACCACGTCGGTGTCCGGCTCGGAGAACTCCAGCAGGGTGAAAGCCCCACTGCGTAAACCCGGGTGCGCTCCCGCGGACCAGGGCAGTATCCGAACCTCGACGTTGGCCTTCTCCTCGGTCAGTTTCCGAAGATAGCGCAGTTGCTCGGCCATGATGTCGGCCGAACCGATGACCCGATGCAGCGCCGATTCCCCGATCATGGCGGTGATCAGGGGCGATGTGGAGCCGGTGAAGGCGTTTTCTCGTCGGGTGTTACGTAACTCGGCGTCCCGGCGCCGGTTCGCCTCCGACATGCCCTCGCCGATGGTGAGATGCTCGTGGTATCGCCGGGTTTGGAGCAGCCCGTGGATCAGCTCAGCGTCGTAGGTCTTGATCGACGCGGCCGACTGCTCGAGGTCCAGGTAGAGGCCGAAGCCGGGCACCAGGACGTCGGTGAAGTCCTCCCAGATGTTCTCCTGGTCGGCCATGCCGGCCAGGTCGGTGAGCCGGTCGGTGGTGGCCTCGTCGACGCCGTACATGAAGCACAGGGCCCGGATGTCGGCGTACTTGTAGGGGCCCTTCCCGGCCTCCATCCGCCAGATCTTCTGCCGGGAGCCGACCGAGCGGACGTCCTCCGGCTTCTTGCCGGCGTTCTCCCGCAGTCTCCGGAGCTGCCGGCCCAGCGACCGCCGCCCCATCCCCGACCCACCAGTCATGGCGGGGAGTGTTCCATTGGGTGAATCGACGGGCGAGTAGCAAACCGGACGTTTCCCAGGCCGTCACACCTGGGCTGTCACAAAACGTTACGTTGAAGTGACCGGCGGTTCCGGCCGAGGATATTCAGTGGCGGGGGGAAGCCGGTGTGTTCGCTTGCACCGGTCAATGCCAGACAACGGGGGTTCGGGCCCATGCGGGAGCAAGCAGCTCTGAAGGGTGAAAGACCCGGAACCGGGGAGTGGATCGGCCGGATCGAGGTCGATCTGCGCAATGCCCGGGACTGGTCCATCGGCACACTGGAACTGGAGTTCGCACCGGACTCGGTGACCGCCTGGTTCGGCGCCCGGGCGCTCGCGGTGATGGACCGGGGACATCTGCGGGAGTGGATCGTCCACCCGCGCGGCACCCGGTTCGCGACCGACGAGCTGGTCTGGTCCGCGCAGTACGGTTCCACTTACGTAGCGATCGGCTGGGCCAGTGAGTACCGGGTCGGCGACGCCTCGGTCCGTGAGCTCACGGCGGTGATCTGAACCGTGACCAGCACCTCGGCATTTTCTCGGATGCCGCTGCGCGAGCCGGACGCACCTGCCTCCGGGGTCGATCACCAGTCGGTCGGAGGTTTCTGCGCCTGCTGCGGAGCCGTCCATCCCTGTGCCGCGGCTCGCCGCCAGGCCCGGGATCAGCAGCCGGAACCGAAGGGCCGGGAAAGCCTGGTCCCGATGAGCCGGCTGGCCCGGCTCCGCGACGAGAGCGGCCCGCCACCGGGCTGAGAGCGGTCCGCGCGAGGCCCGGGCGGTACGGACGGTCACACGAAACGAATGCGTCCGGGTTGGCTTTCGCGGTCGTCCGATGAAGGACGCGGCTGGGGACTGATCGGGGCGGTGGGGACTGATCGGTCCCCACCGCCCTTTCGGGCCGGACCGGCGTCCGGCCTTCTTGATCCGAAAGCCCCTGAAAGATCCGGATCAATAGGTGATTTCCCCCGACAAACCTCAGTCATAGGTCCCGTTCACCGAAGTTCGGCGGGGTAGTCCGATAGTTGTTCTGACAAGCAGTCGGGACATGGGGAAAACTGTCGCTCGTGTGGCAAGCGTGTACCGGCTGGGCCGGCGAACTCCCCGCAGGTGGTCGTGACTGAGGCGCAGGTGCCCCGGCCGCGCTCACCGCGCTCCTCGGTGCCGCCCTACGCAATGATCAGCCACGGCGCCGATCGGCGGCTGGTGTCGCTCGGTCAGGAGATCACCATCGGCCGGGGGGCCGGCGCGGGGCTGCGGATCGCCCACCGTCCGGTCGACGACCACGTCTCCCGGCTGACCGCGTCCCTTCGCACCCTGCACGACTGCGTCCTGGTCCAGAACCGTTCGAGCAGCAAGCACCTCGTGCTCCGGCCCCTGGTCGGGGCGGAGCGGCTGCTGGAACCGGGGGCGGCCACCACGTCGATGCCGTTCACCGAGTTCTTCATCGTCGTGACCGGCCGGTTCGGGCGGGAGTACTCGGTCCACGTCGACGTCCACGACCTCACCCCGGACCGGCCCCGACCGGCCGCCGACCCGCTCGAGACGGTGGACGGGGTGCCGATCGGCCTGAGCCTGCCCCAGCGCCAGGTGCTCGCCGCGCTCTGTGAACCGCTGCTGACCCGGACCGGTTCTCAGGCCGCCCCGGCCACCTACCGGCAGGTCGGGGCCCGGGTCGGCAAGAGCCCGAGTCACGTGCGGACGGTGCTGCGCCGGCTTCGGGAGCAACTGGCCGCCCAGGGCGTGGCGGCCCTGGTCGCCTACAACCTGGAAAAGGTCTACGAGGACTTCCGGCCCGCCCTGGCCCGCTGGGCGATCAACAGCGGCACCATCACCGTGACCGACGTCCAGGCGCTCGATGCCCGGGCCTGAGCAGCACCAGCGGTCCGGCCCGGTCCCCGGCGAGGCCGGGCTGACCAGCGACGACGACGTCCCCACGCAAGGTGGGTCGCCGCGGTCCGGGCCGATCGACGTCTCCGGGCTCCTGGGTACCGACGACCGGGCCCGGATGGCCGGTGGCCTGGAGCCGAACGGCTGGTACGCCGGACCGGACCGGGATCCGGACCGCTACCAGCTCCTGGGGCCCGGCCTGGCCGGCGGCGAGGGAGACATCTGGCGGGCCCGGTACCGCGGCGACCTGACGTCCCCGCTGCCGGTCGCCGTGAAACGGCTGCGCCGTCCGGCGAACGTGACCGAGGACTGGCCCACCCCGGCCGACCTGCGCCGCTGGGAGGATCTGCGGGCCCTGCTCCTGATCATGCGGATCGACCACCTGGTCAGCGTGCTCGATGTGTTCGTCGGGCCGGCGCCGCACCCGCCGGACCGGGCCGGCGGGCCGAACGCCTCGGTCACGCCGTACGTGGTGATGGAGTGGGTGCCCGGTCCGACCCTGGCCGACGAGTACGGCGGAGCCCCGGCCACCGCCGAGAGCCTGGACACCCGGCTCCGGCAGATCGAGCAGGTCGCCGCCGCCCTGGAGGCGTTGCACTCGCGCACCGTCTCGGCCGGGAACCCGAGCCTGCACCGGGACGTGAAACCGGCCAACTGCATCCTCGACCCGGTCCGGGGCGTGGTCCTGGTCGACGTGGGCACGATGCGGCGGATGGACGACGGTCGCGACCTGAGCGGTCGGCACACCCCGATCTACACGGCGCCGGAGGTGCTGGCCGATCCGATGGCGGCCCGCACCCCGTCCTCCGACCGGTACTCCCTCGGCGCCCTGGCCTGGTTCTGCATCACCGGCGAGAACCCGCCGCACGCCCGGGATCCCCAGGCCCTGGACCGGGTGAGAACCCGGGCCCGGGCAGCGGCCGAGAACGCCGGAGTTCCGAATCCGACCGCCTTCGCCGCGCACCTGACCCGGATGCTGGACCACGACCCGTCCGTCCGCCCCGCCGATGCCCAGGTCTGGGCCGCTCAGCTCCGGGCCCTGGCCGTCCCCCGGCCGCGCGTCTCAAAAGCGCTGCTGGCCGCGGCAATCCTGATCCCGCTGGTGGCAGTGGCCCTGATCCTTCTGCCCCTGGCCATGCTCCGCGACGCACCGGACGGTTCCCGGGGCGCCGACGGCCTCAGCGGTGCGGCCTTTCCCTCGTCCACAGCCGGTCGGCCGAGTCCGCCCCCGAACCGGAACGGTCAACCCGGGCCGCCAGTACCTCCCCAGGACGGCTGGGGGCCTCCGCCGGACGGCTGGGGGCCGCCTCCATCGCCGGATCCATGGCCAGAAGGGGCGGTCGTCACCAAGGTGGCGGCCTTCACCGCGCCGGTGAACGGGACCACGATCAGCCGCTGCCCACAGCTGAGCGGCTCCGCGGACCTGCCCAAAGGCCGAACGTTGCTCTTCGCCGTCGAGAACCTCAGCGTCGGCGATCAGGTCCGGCACCTCATCCCGATCCCCGGCTGGCGGCGCCCGGGCACACTGGACCGCTGGAAGCTGCGGATACCGGTGGGCCGGCCGTCGGACGCGCTGAAGGAGCGGTACCGGCTGGAGCTGCTCGTGGTTCCTCTGGCCGAGCTGAAAGGCCAGGTCGAGGCGCGCGGTGGGATCGGTGTCCCGGCCGACAGCTACGTCGGGGCGAGCGTTTTCGTCAGCCGGGGGAGTCAGTCTGACGAAGGCTGCCCGGCGCAACCGCCCGGCGAACCCTAGAACTCGATCTGGATCCGCGCGATCTCGACCGAGAGCGGACCGAAGACCTCCCGGCGCAATCGGTTGTGCTCCTCGTCCTCGTCGTAGGCCTTGTACGCGGCGGCGTCGGCGAAGTCCGCGGTGATGGTGTAGTCCCAGTTCCCGGCGCGCAGCCCGGCGTCCCGGCCGACCCGGACCCCGGACAAGCCCTCGATCGGGAGAGCCACGATGCCGGCTAGGCCCTGATCGAGGAGGTCGGTGTCGGCGCCCGGCTGCAGACGGCCCATCACCACGTTGCGGATCATCGGAATCTCCTGTTCAGCAGCCGGAGAACGATGCTAACCGGGGTCCGCCGCCGATCGGGAGTGAGGAATCCGACGAAAGGCGCCGCCCCCGGGTGGAAGACCCGGAGGGCGACGCCCTCACCGAAATGAACGAACCCGTTACGAACCGGACTTACGCCGGAACATCTGCTGCGCACCGGAGGTCTCGGCACCGTGGGACCCGCCCACCTTGCCATTCCCGTGAGCCTCGCCCTGGCCGCGCCCGCCATTGGCGTTCTTGCGCTCCAGAGCCTCGCGGAACTTGCGCTTGGTGTCCGAACTGACCTGGTTGTCAGACTGGTTCTCAGACGTCATGAGTGCTCTCCCTTCGCGGTCGGCATTCATTTCCCGCGAGGTCAGCCTGACAGCCCGGGAGGCCCGGCGCCAACGCATTGCCGCCGGGTGGGCTACCGGCTTGATCACAACGCCGGGGGTGCCTCGTCGGCGCTGACCGCGCCGATCGCCCGGAGCACCGCATCGGCCTTCAGTCTGACCTCCTGCCATTCCTGCTCGGGGTCGGACAGCACGGTGATCGCACCCCCGGCGCCTACGCCAAAAGTCGCCCCGTCGTGCACCAGGGTGCGGATCACGATGCCGAGGTCGGCCGTGCCGTTCACCCCAAGAAAGCCGATCGTCCCGGAGTAGACGCCTCGGGCCCGCCCTTCGAGCTGCTGCAGGATGCGAAGGGTGCGCACCTTGGGGGCCCCGGTCATCGAGCCACCGGGGAACGCGGCCCGGACGCAGTCGACCGCGGTCCGGCCGGGGGCCAGGTCCCCTTCGACCGTGGAGACCAGCTGGTGGACGGTGCTGAATGACTCGATCTGCATCAGCCGGGGAACCACGACGGAACCCGGTTCGCAGACCCGCCCCAGGTCGTTGCGCAGCAGATCGACGATCATCAGGTTCTCGGCGCGCTCCTTCACATCGGCCGCGAGTTCCTTGGCCCGGATCAGGTCCTCGGCCCCGTCCCCGCCGCGCGGCCGGGTGCCCTTGATCGGCTTGGCGCTGACCCGGCCGGAGCGGTCGACCCGAAGGAACCGCTCCGGTGAGGACGAGGCCACGGCGACCTCACCGAGGTTGAGGAAGGCGGAGTAGGGAGCCGGATTGACCCGGCGCAGCCGGCGATAGGCGTCGAACGGGCGTAGGGACGCACGAACGTCGAATCGGGTGGTCAGGCAAACCTCATAGGTCTCACCCGCTTCCAGGTGGCGGCGCACGGCCGCGATGTCCTCGAGGTACTGGGTGCGGCCGCGAACCGGGACAGCGACCGACGGCTCGGGGGCAGGGAGGTCGGACAGTGCGGGGGCGGGGCGGTGGCGCACTCCGTCGATCCGGTCGGTGGTCTCTTCCAGCCAGGCAAAAGTCTCTGCCGGATCTGATTTCTGGTCGTCGAGGGCGACCAGGAACACCTCGTCCTGTTCGTGATCCAGCACCACCAGGCGGTCGGCAAACACCAGAACGGCATCGGGCCGGCCAGACCGGTGCGGACTCGCAGCGGCCGGGTCAGCCTCGCATTCGTACCCTAGATAGCCGATATAGCCACCGGTGAAGTCGAACGGTAGGTCCGGCGGCTCGACCAGAGCGAACGAGGAGAGCCGGGCGTTCAGGTAGTCGAAAAGATTGCCGTGCTCAATGCGTTCGCCGTCCGCGTCGGCCACCCGGATCTCGGCGGAACTCGCATCGTAGGAGATGACTTCGCGCAGACTTCCGCCCGGACCGCAGGCCAGGTAGGAGAACCGGCCGTGCCCGGCGCTGTCCAGCCATCCGGCCGGGTCCGGGCCCTGTAGTTCGGCGAACAGCACCTCGGCCTCCACCGGCCCGGGGATCCGGCGCAGCGTGAGACGCAGTTCGGTCGGCTCGTCGTCCATTGCTGGAGAAGCTTTTTCGCTGATCCGGACGGTTCGGTGACGGACCGGCGTGAGATCGCGGAAGTTCTCGATGATCCGGTGGCCAGGCCGGGTGAGGATGGACTCGGGATGGAACTGGACGCCGAAAAGCGGTGCGTCCTCGGCCTCCAGAGCCATCAGCGTGCCGTCCTCGGACCAGGCGGTGGCGTTCAGCCCGGCCGGCAGCGGCTCCGGAACGGCCAGCGAGTGGTACCGGACGACCTCGAACTGCTGCGGGATCCCGGCCAGCAGCACGGAGTCACGGTGCCGGACCCGGCTGAGTTGCCCGTGCCGGATCTGCGGTGCGGGAGCGGTGCGCCCGCCGTAGGCCACCGCGATGGCCTGATGCCCGAGGCAGATCCCGAGCAGTGGGAGCCCGGCGGCTCGGGCCTGGTTGATCATCGTCGCTGAAAGGCCGATGTCGGAAGGGTTCTCGGGGCGTCCGGGGCCCGGCGAGATCACCACGCTGTCGAACTCGGCGAGCGCGGCCGGCCCGGCCTCGTCGTTGCGGACCACCGTCGGCTCGGCCCCGTTGGCCACGGCCAGCATCTGGAACAGGTTGTAGGTGTAGGAGTCGTAGTTGTCCACCAGCAGGGTTCGGACCGGGGGGCGGTCGTGCGGCATCGGGCTCCTCCTCGGTCCGGCCGGATGGGCAGCGTAGAGGTTGTGATCAGTCGTCGACGTCCACCCCCACCCGCTCGGCCTCCTGGATCAGCGCGGTCCGGGCCGTGCCCAGCAGCACCAGGGCCCTCGGCCCGGTTTCCACCAGTTCCAGGGGTTCCATGTCGGCGATCATGGCAGCCACCCCCGACAGAACTGGCCGCCAAAGCAGAACCGCAGGTCAGTCCGGGTGGACTGACCTGCGGTGCTCTGGGTCGGGGTGACAGGATTTGAACCTGCGGCCTCTTCGTCCCGAACGAAGCGCGCTACCAAGCTGCGCCACACCCCGGTGGAGCGTCAGTAACACTACCCGACGAGGTGGCCAACTCTGAAACCGGTATCCCGCCGCGTCCGGATTCCGAGACGGAAAGGGCTCAGCCGACCGCGGTGAGAGTCAGGAGCGTGGCCTCGGGTCGGCAGGCGAAGCGGACCGGGGTGTAGGGCGAAGTGCCCAGGCCGGCGCTGACATGCAGCCAGGCGTCCGTCGGGTCGGTGCCGTCCCCGGGGTAGCGCGAAACCCCCTTGGCCCGCGGCCGGTCCAGGTCGCAGTTCGTGGTCAGGGCGCCGTAACCGGGCACGCAGAGCTGGCCGCCGTGGGTGTGGCCGGCCAGGATCAGCCCGGCGCCGTCGGCCGTCATCGCGTCCAGCACCCGCAGGTACGGCGCGTGCGCCACCCCGATGGTCAGCGCGGCGGTGGGGTCGGCCGGGGCCGAGACCTCCGCGTACCGGTCGCGCTTGATGTGCGGGTCGTCCACCCCGACGAACTCCAGGCGCAGGTCGTTGATCTTCAGCTGCTCCCGGCGGTTGTCCAGGTCGATCCAGCCCGCCTCCCGGAAACCGTCCACCAGGTCGGCGGTGGGCAGCCGGACGCCGTGGATGCGCTTCTTGCCGCCGTAGGGCAGGAGGTAGCGGGCCGGGTTCTTCGGCCGGGGGGCGAAGTAGTCGTTGGAGCCGAGGACGAACACCCCGGGCAGCTTCAGCAGGTGCTCGTGGGCCTTGAGGACGGCCGGCACGGCCTCCAGGTGGGCCAGGTTGTCGCCGGTGCTGACCACCAGGTCGGGCTCCAGCGCGGCCAGGCCCCGTACCCACTCCAGCTTCTTCGTCTGGTTCGGCACCAGGTGCAGGTCGGAGAGGCAGAGGACGCGCAACGGCGAGCTTCCGGCCGGCAGCACCGGCACGCTGAAGCGGCGCAGCGTATAGGCCCGCGCCTCGGCGAGGGACCAGCCCAGCCCGGCGGCACCGGCGGCCAGGACGGCGAGAGGAAGCTTCACGGATGGGCGCATTCGGACATCTTCGCAGGTCCCCCTGAGTGTTCCGGGTGGTACGGGCCGGTAGCCGGATGCGGTCCGAGGGCAGTGCCGAGGCCCTCCGGATCGGGAGTTTCGCAAACCGCCGGTGGCCGGGCGATACTCGTGGCCGGTCGAGAAATCCGGACTACGGCGCACGTCCGCACACCTCACGGAGTGATGATGCGGTTCGGCGCTGTGTTCCCGACCATGGAGATTCCCGGCCGTCCGGGCGAGATCGCCCGCTGGGCCACCGGCGCCGAGCGCCTCGGGTTCGACCATCTGGTGGTGAACGACCAGGTGGCCGCGCGGGCCCCGGGGATCGGCCGGACCGGGTTCTCCACCGAGGACGTGTTCCACGAGGTCTTCGTGCTGCTGGGGCATCTGGCCGCGCTGACCACCGCGGTCGAGCTGGTGACCGCGGTCCTGGTGCTGCCGCAGCGCCAGCCGGTCCTGGTCGCCAAGCAGGCGGCGGAGGTCGACCGGCTCAGCCAGGGCCGGTTGCGGCTGGGGGTCGGGGTGGGCGGGGACCCGGTCGGGTACGAGGCGCTCGGCGAGGAGTTCACCGATCGGGGGGCCCGGTGCGCCGAGCAGATCCGGCTCCTGCGGGCGCTCTGGGCCGACTCGGTCGTCACCTTCCACGGCGACTGGTACGGCCTGCACGAGACCGGGATCAACCCGCGTCCGGTCCGGGGCACGGTACCGGTCTGGATCGGCGGGGAGTCCGAGCGCACGCTGCGCCGGGTCGGGGAGCTGGGGGACGGCTGGTTCCCGCGGCGGATGCCGGACGAGCAGGCCGCCGGGCTGATCCGGCGGATCCGGACGACGGCCCAGACCGCGGGCCGGGCGGTCGCCGAGATCGGGATCGAGCCGACTCTCGATCTGGGCCGGGTGCCGCACGCGGGCTGGGCCGGGTTCGTCCGCGGGTGGGCCCGGCTCGGGGCGACCCACCTGTCGCTCAATACCGGGGGAGTAGGGCTTGGGGACGTCGACGAGCACCTGGGGATGCTGCGCGCGGCTCTGGGGGCCTCCAGGGAGGCGCTGAAGGAGTAATTGGCTGGCGGATCCGGGTCCGGCGGGTGCGAGGATGGCCTCATGTCCGACTCCTCGACCGGCCTCAAGGCCCGCCTGCGTTCCGACCTGACCACCGCCATGAAGGCCCGTGACGCCATCCGTTCCAGCACCATCCGGATGGTGATGACCGCGGTGAAGGCCGAGGAGGTGTCCGGCGACGTCGCCCGCGAGCTGTCCGAGGCGGAGCTGACCACCGTGCTGGCCCGGGAGGCGAAGAAGCGCCGGGAGGCGGCCACCGCCTACGAGGACGCCGGCCGCGCCGAGCTGGCCGAGAAGGAGCGGGCCGAGCTCGCCGTCCTGGGCGACTACCTGCCCAAGCAGCTCTCCGACGAGGAGGTGGCCGCGCTGGTGACCGAGGAGGTCGCCGCGGCCGCGGCCAAGGGCGCTTCGGGCAAGGCCGCGATGGGAGTGGTGATGAAGGCCGTGCGCGGCCGGGTCGCCGGCCAGGCCGACGGTGGCCGGGTGGCCGCCGAGGTGAAACGCCAGCTCGAGGCCTGAGGTCCCTGAAGAACGGCGGAAGGCCGGCCACCCCCGGGCGGGGTGGCCGGCCTTCCGTCGTTCGGATCAGCGGTTGCGCCGGACCCCGGTGTTCTGGCCGTTGGTGGCGTTCCCGCCGGTGTCGGTGGTGCCGTCGTTGCCGTTGTCCTGGTCACCGGTGTTCGGCCCGGCGCTGAGGTAGAGGGTGATGGTCGAGCCGGTGGTGGCCCGCCCCGACGGGTCCTGCCGGGCGACCGTGCCGGCCGGCTGGTCCGAGGTCTCCAGGTCGTTGGCCTGGGTGACCGCGAAGCCGGCGTCCTCCAGTTCCGACCGGGCGTCGTCCGGGCTCATCCCGACGACGCTGGGGACGTCCGTGGTCGGGGTCGCGGTGAGCTCGTCGTCGGCCGCCGGGAAGTCCTCGATCTTCTTGCCCTTCAGCGCCGAGGTCATGATCTCCTTCCAGATCGGCGCTCCGAAGGAGGCCCCGAAGACGCTGTTGTAGTAGCGGCCGTTGATGGTCACCCCGCGCATCGCCCTGCGCTTGCCGCCCACCGTCTCCGGGCCGACCCAGACCGCGGTGGCCAGCTGCGGGGTGTAACCGACGAACCAGGTGTCCATCGAGTCGTTCGTGGTCCCGGTCTTGCCCGACGCCGGCTGGCCGCTGTCCAGCGGGCCCACCGCGGAGGCGGTGCCGTTGGTGAAGACCCGGCTCAGGCCGAGGGTGGTGGTGTTGGCGATCTTCGCGTCCATCGTCCGCTTGCAGTCGGCCTGCGGCACCGTCAGCTTCTTGCCGTTCTGGTCGGTGATCGAGGTGATCACCACCGGGTTGCAGTAGATCCCGCCCGAGGCGAACGTGGCGTACGCGTTGGCCATCGTCATCGGCGACTGGTTGACGATCCCCAGCACCACCGAGGGCACGCAGTTCGGCACCTCGGTGGTGGTCTTCGGCTTCTTCTTCTCCAGGTTGCCCTGGATGCACTGGTTGTCGACCGGCTGGGCGTAGTGCATGCCCACCTCGTCCGCGGTCTTCTGCACGTCGCACAGGTTGAGCTGCTGTTCCATCCGGGCGTAGGCACCGTTGATGGAGAGCGCGGTGGCGGTCCAGACCGTCATGGTGCCCCCGCCCTCCCCGTCGGCGGAGTTGCTCACCGTCCAGGTGCCCGTGGTGTTGACATCCGCGCAGGTCTTGAAGCTGCTGTTCGGCAGCGAGACCGGGGCGGTGCCGGTGATCGACGCGTTCAGCGACTTACCGGCCTTGAGCCAGGTGGCCAGGACCACCGGCTTGAAGGTCGACCCGGTCTGGAAGCCGGTGGAGCCGCCGTACTTGTAGTCCGTCGAGTAGTTGATCGTGGTGTTCGACGGACCCTTCTTAACGCTGTAGTACTTGTCCTGGATCATCGACAGCACCTTGCCGGTGCCCGGCTCGACCGTGACCGTGGCGGTGGCGACCCGGCTCGGGTCGTTCGGCGGGATCTTCTCCTTGACCGCCTTCCAGGCGGCCTTGAGGATCTTCGGGTCGAGCGTGGTCCGGATCGTGTACCCGCCGCGCTTGAGGGCCAGTTCCCGGGCGGCCTGGCTCTTGCCGAGCGCACTGAAGTCGTTGCTCTTGACGATCAGGTTGTAGACGTAGTCGCAGAAGTAGGCGCTGGTGCCGGCATTGGCACAGCCCTGGTAGGTCGGGGTGACCTTGGCCCGCAGTCTGGTGGCGAGCGCCTTGTCGTGCGTCTCCTGATCGATCATGCCCTGCTGGAGCATCTTGTCCAGCACCGTGTTCCGCCGCGCGAGAGCGGCTTTCGCCTGAGTCCGCTTGGTGAAGTTGTACTGCACCGGAGACTGCACCATGCCGGCCAGCATCGCCGCCTGCGGCAGCGTCAGCTTGGCCGCCGTGCTGCCGAAGTAGTACTTCGCCGCCGCCTGCACCCCGTAGACCTGACCGCCGAACCAGGCGATGTTCAGGTAGGCGGTGAGGATCTCCTTCTTGGTCATCTTCTTCTCGAGCGCCGCGGCCAGCCGGATCTCCCGCAGCTTGCGCGAGTTCGTCTGGTCGGTGGCCTCCTTCTGGGCGGCCTTGTCACCCTTCACGTAGGCGGCCTCGACCAGTTCGTTCTTGATCAGCTGCTGGGTCAGGGTGGAGGCACCCTGGGCGACCCCGCCGTTGATCTCGTTCACCACCAGGGCCCGGATCAGGCCCTGCGGGTCCACCCCGCCGTGCTCGTAGAACCGCTCGTCCTCGATCGCGACGATCGCGTTCTGCATGAACGGGGAGATCTGGGCGAGCTTCACCGGGACCCGGTTCTGGTCGTAGAACGTGGCCAGCACCGAGCCGTCGGAGGCCAGCACCGTGGTGTTCGCCGGCACCTTGACGTTCTGCAGATCGCTGGGCAGTTCGTTGAAGGCCTTGATCGCGTTGTTCGAAGCCAGCCCGCCCGCGCCGATCGCGGGGACGGCGAGCCCGGCCGCGAGCACGCCCGCCACCAGACTGGTCACCACGAAGGCGCCGAGCAGACCCAGGACATTTCGGGGGGCGGATGCCGGCGACATGCCGCCTACGTTAATACGGACTGCTGTGCAGGACCGGTTTTCGCGGCGCGCCCACGGGCGCCGGGGCGCGTCCCGCCGGTCCTGGCGACCGTCCTGCCCGGACATGCCGGATCTGCCTGATTTTGCGCTCAGGACAAGGGAAATCGGCCGCAGGAGGTCAATTGCCGCAGAGTGCGCGAAGTCTCGAATCCGATTCGGTTCCACCTGTCACCGGGCTGTCAGTCCTGTGTCAGTTCGCTGCGGCACTGTTTCCCTACTGCATCGCCGCCGCTCTCCTTGTATCGATCATTGCTCAGGGTTACTCCTCCTGTCGGATCCGTAGGTACTGTCCGACCGGGCTGTGGCCAGGCCCTATGTCTTCCTTAAGAGCCCGAAAGGGTGGCGTAACGAAAGCGACGGCTCAAGCGATCAGCAGTGCAGAGATGTCCGGGAAGGGCAACTTGGTCGGCGCGTGCGGCATGCGCGCTGGTCAATGCGCTGTGACGGATGGTCCGCGTCAAGGGTGACGCGGTCACTCAGACGTACCGCCAGACGAGCAAGATGATCTCTCAATCCGGCACTATCTGTAACGAAGCGGTAGCACAGAGTTACTCATCGTCACTTCGGCCGATACCGATTCATCCATCCGGCCCTTATTGATGGTGTAGTCGCTCACCTACCGTCATCGCCAGAGGGGTTCGGCTCGGGGGTGAGCGTGGATCCACGGGGGTCCAGGGAGGGCCGAGGGAAATGAGTGTGAAGGTGAACCAGTGGGCAACTCAGGGCGCTTGCCGTAAGAGCGACCCTGATGCACTCTTCGTTCAGGGGGCGGCACAGAACCGGGCGAAGTTGGTCTGTATGTCCTGCCCAGTCCGGACCGAGTGCCTTTCGGACGCTCTGGATCACAAGATCGAGTTCGGGGTTTGGGGCGGGATGACCGAGCGGGAGCGCCGAGCGCTGCTCCGCCGTCGCCCGAATGTCCAGTCGTGGCGGCGTCTGCTCGAGACCGCCCGCGCGCAGCAGGTCCGCATCGTCGACCTGCTGAACGAGGAAGCCGCGGTCAAGGTCGGCTGAGGCCGATCAGCACCATCCGCAATCCGCACCACCAGCACCTTCACCGCCGCGTCCGGGAGAGTTCGCCCGGGCGCGGCGGTGCTTTGCGATCCGGCCGATACCTGATGCTCGGGCTCGAACCGCGGGCTCAGCCGGAGTAGGCGGGCTCGGCGGCCCCGGCCAGGTCGGCGCCGACCCCGCGCAGGCCGGCCAGGTCGTGCACGTCCTGCGGCCGGGCCGGCACCCGCACCACGGCAACCGCCGGATGGGCCTGGACGAAGCGGCTGGCGACCGCCTTCTCCCGCTCGCTGAGCCGCATCCGGTCGGCGTGGATCCGCAGCAGCCCGGCGGTGACCGGGTGCTCGGACGCGTCCTGGAGGTCTTCGGCCGCGGTCAGCGCCCGCTCCGCGGAAAGCCCTTCGGCCGGCCCGGTGTGCACCCGGTTCAGGACCAGCCCGGCCAGCGGCATGCCCTCGCCCTCCAGTCGCTCCACGAAGTACGACGCCTCGCGCAGCGCATCCCGCTCCGGCGCGGCGACCACCAGGAACGCCGTGCCGGGGGTCTGGAGCAGTTGGTAGGTGGCGTCGGCGCGCTCCCGGAACCCGCCGAACATCGTGTCGAGGGCGGCCACGAAGGTCTGCACATCCTTCAGCACCTGGGCACCCAGCAGTTTGGTCATCAGCCCGGTCGCGGTGCTGATCGCGGCGGACATCACCTTCAGATAGGCCCGGCCGCCCGCCTTCGCCGGGGCGGTGAGGATCCGGATGAAGCGGCCGTCCAGGAAGGAGCCCAGGCGCTGGGGCGCGTCCAGGAAGTCCAGGGCGGAGCGGCTCGGCGGAGTGTCGACCACGATCAGGTCCCAGTCGTGCTCACCGGCGTCGGCCTGGGCCCGCAACTGCCCCAGCTTCTCCATCGCCATGTACTCCTGGGTGCCGGCGAAGGAGCTGGAAAGTGCTTGGTAGAAAGGGTTCTCCAGGATCTGCGCGGCCTTCTCGGGCGGGGCGTGCTGCTCGATCACCTCGTCGAAGGTGCGCTTCATGTCGAGCATCATCGCGTCCAGCGTGCCGCCCGCCGCGGGGTCCACCCCGGCCACCGGCCGCGGGGTGTTGTCCAGCTCGGCCAGCCCCAGCGACTGGGCCAGGCGCCGGGCCGGGTCGATGGTGAGCACCACCACCCGCCGGCCCCGCTCGGCCGCGCGGACGCCCAGGGCGGCCGCGGTCGTCGTCTTGCCGACCCCGCCCGACCCGCAGCACACCAGGATCCGGGTGCCGGGGTCGTCGAGCAGGTTGTCCACGTCCAGGAAGGGCTCTTCGGTAGTCATGCCGCTCCCTGCTCGCTCAGCCGGCTCGCCAGGCTGTAGAGGGCCCCGAGGTCGATCCCCTCGGCCAGCGCCGGCAACTCGTAGACCGGGCGGCCGAGGGTGAGCAGCTCGGCCCTTTCGGCGCGCTCCATCGCCACCCGGGCCGCGTGATCGGCGCCTTCCTGGAGCAGGGCCCCGGCCAGGGCGGCGTGCGAGGTGTCGTTGCCGGTGGCCCGGGAGCGCCGGCCCAGCCCGGCCGCGGCCAGCCCGGCCAGCACCTCGGCCCGGTCCAGCGTGCCCAGGGTGGCCGCGGTCAGCGCCTCGGGCGCCAGGAACGGCTCGCGGACCATGTTCACGAACACCCCGCCCACCGGCAGGCCGATCTGGTCGAGTTCGGCCACCGCGTCGGCCGTCTCCTGCACCGGCATCTCCTCCAGCACGCTGACCAGGTGCACCGCGGTCTGGCCGGAGCGCAGCAGGGTCATGATCGAGTTCGCCTGGTTGCGGATCGGGCCGACCTTGGCCAGCCCGACCACCTCCTCGTTGACGTTCAGGAACCGGGTGATCCGGCCGGTCGGCGGCGCGTCCATCACCACCGCGTCGTAGACCGGGCGCTCGACGTCCGGCGCGGCCCGGCCGCCCTTGGTGGTCTCCCGGCGCCGGACCGACTCGTAGACCTTCCCGGTCAGCAGGACGTCCCGGACCCCGGGGGCGATCGTGGTGGCGAAGTCGACGGCGCCGATCCGCTCGAGCATCCGGCCGGCCCGCCCGAGCCGGTAGAACATCTCCAGGTAGTCCAGCAGCGCCGCCTTCGGGTCGACCGCCAGCCCGTACAGCTCGCCGCCCCCGGGAGCCACCGCCACCTTGGTCTCTTCGTAGGGCAGCGGAGGGACGTCGAACAACCGGGCGATGCTCTGCCGCCCCTCCACCTCGGCCAGCAGCGTGCGCCGCCCGCCGGCCGCGAGAGCCAGGGCCAGGGCGGCGGCCACGGTCGTCTTGCCGGTGCCGCCCTTGCCGGTCACGATGTGCAGCCGGACACCGGACCAGTCGGTCTCCCGGCCGTCATCGGGCTCCAGCGCCGGGAGCGGACGCCCCGGATGCCTGCGGGAGGAACTGGTCCGGGAACCCTGCGATGCCACGTCATCAGGGTAAACAGCCCGTCCCCCGGGCGCAGGGCGACGTGGCGGACGGAACGTGCGGCACAGCCGCTCCGGTGACAATCGTGCATCGCCCAGCAGAGCCAGGGCTGCACTCCAACTCACCTGATGGATAGGCTCACCACCATGGTCAAGTGGGAGTACGCGACGGTGCCTCTGATCGTTCATGCGACCAAGCAGATCTTGGATCAATGGGGCGAAGACGGCTGGGAACTGGTCCAGGTGGTGCCGGGGCCGGACAGTTCGAACCTGGTTGCCTATCTGAAGCGACCGCGAGACTGAACAGGTGACGGCGATGACTGGACGGATCGAGGCGCGGCTCACCGAGCTCGGCTACACGTTGCCCCAGCTGTCACCCCCGGTGGCGGCCTACGTGCCGGCGGTGGTGGACGGCGACCACGTGTGGGTCTCGGGGCAGCTGCCGATGGTGGACGGCGCACTGCCGCTCACCGGGCGGGTCGGCAGTGGGGGCGACGGGCTGGTCAGCCCGGGGGAGGCCAGTGGCCTGGCCCGGATCTGCGCGCTCAACGCGCTGGCCGCGGTCCGGTCGGTGATCGGTGACCTGGACCGGATCCAGCGGATCGTCAAGGTCACCGGGTTCGTCGCCAGCGACCCGGGGTTCACCGGTCAGCCGCTGGTGATCAACGGGGCCAGCGAGTTCCTGGGTGAGGTGTTCGGCCCGGTCGGGCAGCACGCCCGCAGCGCCGTCGGGGTGAGCGCGCTGCCGCTCGGGGCGCCGGTCGAGGTGGAGATGGTGATCGCGATCCACCCCTGACCGGGTGGACCGGGCCCCCGGCGGGCTGACGGCGCCGGAATCCGGCGCCGTCGTCCGCCTTCGGGGCCCGACGGATCAGGGGCGGGCCAGCCCGCTGTTCCCCAGCACTCCCCGGGTGATCGCGGTGGCCAGGTCGACGACCCCGGCGCCGCTCGGCTCGCCGGTCAGCACGGCCAGGTCGTCCAGCTCGGCGACCGGCTCCCCGCCCCGCGCCCGGGCCGGAGCGTTCTCGGTCAGCACGGCGCCGATGTCCTGGGCCAGCACCCGGCCCGCCTCGGCCGCCCGCAGCGCCACCCGGATCACGGTGGCGGCCGGGATCCCGGCCTCACGCAGGGTGCGCATCAGCGCGTAGGCCTCCGGGTCGACCAGCAGCGAACCACTCGGACCGTCCTGACCACCACCCGGACCACCACCCGGCCCGGTGCCCGGGGTCAGCGGTTCGCCGGAGTCCAGTCGCCGTCGCCCGCGCTCGATCGCGGTCGGGCCGGCGGCCTGCCAGAGGGCCCCCGTAGGCCCCAGGTCCTCACCCCGCGCCGCCGCGTCGATGATCATCTTGAGCGGAAGCCCCGCGTCCCGGAGTTGCCGGATGTCCCGCAGCCGGCGCAGGTGCGCCTCCTGATAGCGGGACGTGCGGCCCACCCGGGTCGGTGGGGCCAGGAGCCCCTTGGTCCGGTAGGCCCGCACATTGCGCGGAGTCATCCCGGCCGCCGAGGCCAGCTCCTCGATCGTGAAAGTGTCCTGCGCCCCCATCGTCATCCCCGTGTCGGCGGGCGGAGCGCCGTCCGCCCGCGGTTCTAGTCACCAGCTCATTGACGCCCCGTCAAGGACTCGATCGCTAACAGTAACCACCGTACTGCCTTCAGCCGAATGGGCATTCACCCATGGTGCAGCGAACATCAGCTGACTGTGCAATTACGCAGATAGTCCGGCGCCCGCGCGGAACCCGGGCGCCCGTACCATTCCGGTGTGCCGAACCCTCCGGACGACTGGTCAGGCCCGCCTCCATCGTCGGTCCCGCCCCTGGATCCTGGCAACGCACCGTGGTTCGGCGGTGCGGTGGGCGCCGAGGCATTCTGCGTGCTGGCCGGTAATCCGAGTCCGATGACGCTGGACGGGACGAACACCTGGGTGCTCTCCGCGCCCGGCTCCACCGAGGCGATCGTGGTGGATCCGGGGCCGGACGACGAGCCGCACCTTCAGGCCGTCCTCGAGGCCGTGCACCGGCGCGGGGCCACCGTGACGCAGACGTTGCTCACCCACGGGCACTCCGACCACAGTGCCGCGGCCCGGCGTTTCGCCGAGCTCACCAAGGCGCCGGTCCGAGCCCTCGACCCGAGCCATCGGTACGGCGGGGAGGGCCTGGGCGACGGGGACGTGGTTCAGGCGGAAGGGCTGCGTCTGGAAGTGGTCGCCACCCCCGGGCACACCACCGACTCGTTGTCGTTCCTGCTGCCGCAGAGCCGGTCACTGCTCACCGGCGACACGATCCTCGGGCGAGGTACCACGGTGGTCGCTCACCCCGACGGCCGGCTGGACGCCTACCTGCACTCTCTCGAGCGGCTCGGCGAGCTGTCCGGTTCGGCCGAGCTGGAGCGTCTCCTGCCCGGCCACGGCCCGGTGCTCGGGCAGCCCGGCCTGGTCGTCGACGGCTACCTGAAGCACCGGCGGCAGCGCCTGGACCAGGTGCGGGCCGCGGTCGAAGCCGGGGCCCGCACGCCGCGGGCGGTGGTCGAGACGGTGTACGCCGACGTTCCGCAATCGGTCTGGCCCGCCGCCGAACTCAGCGTCCGGGCCCAGCTGCTCTATCTAGGGGTACTGGACTAGCGGGCGCGGCGGCGCATCCGCTCTACGTCCATCAGCACCACGGCCCGTGCCTCCAGGCGCAGCCAGCCCCGCGAGGCGAAGTCGGCCAGAGCCTTGTTCACCGTCTCCCGGGAGGCGCCGACCAGCTGGGCCAGTTCCTCCTGGGTGAGGTCGTGGGCCACCCGCAGGCCGTCGTCGGTGGGCCGGCCGAAACGCTCGGACAGGTCCAGCAGAGCCTTCGCCACCCGGCCGGGGACATCGGAGAACACCAGGTCGGCCAGGTTCTCGTTGGTCCGGCGCAGCCGCCGGGCGAGCGCCCGCAGCAGTTGCCGGGCGACGTCCGGGCGGCCGGTCAGCCAGGTGACCAGGTCGTCGTTGCCGAGCCCGATCAGCGAGGTGTCCGCCACCGCGGTCGCGGTCGCGTTCCGCGGGCCCGGATCGAAGAGGGAGAGCTCACCGAACATCTCACCGGGGCCGAGCACCGCCAGCAGGTTCTCCCGGCCGTCACCGGAGGCCCGGCCGAGTTTCACCTTGCCCTCGACGATGACGTACAACCGGTCGCCGGGATCGCCCTCGTGGAAGAGCACCTGGCCACGGGCGACGTCGGTGGGCGCCATCGTGGCCCGCAGCGCCGCAGCGGCTTCGTCGTCGAGCGCTGCGAACAGTGGCGCCTGACGAACGACGTCGTCGTCCACCTGTTCCTCCTCACACGCCGTCCGGTACCGGACGGCCTCATCAGTGAGGCATCATGCCCCACCCGCACGCAGTTTGCCGCACCCCCGGGCCGCGGTGACACCGGGGGCCGTAGGACGGTCACCCACAGTGCGTCGGCGATGCGTTCCGTGGCCAGGAGGTCCTGGCTACGGAAATTTCGCCGCCGCGTCCGGAAAGGTTGCACCCCATCATGGCGGAAAGCGGTGTGAGCTGTGGAATCGGGGCCTACCGACCGGCGGCCAGGACCCGGGCCCGGTAGGCCAGGACGCCAGCCGCCTCCCCGGTCACGGCCTCCAGGGTTTTCTCGTAACGAGCCAGGTCGTCCAGCGCTCCGCGCAGCCGGATCAGCAACCCGCCCTCCCCGGCCCGGACGTCGGTCGGGGCGATCCCGATCAGCCGGCGCAGGCCGGTGGGCGGGTCCAGGACGGTCCCGTAGAGACCGGGCGGCGGCAGCGGCTCGTCCAGGTTCGCCACCGAGGCGACGGCCAGGTCGATCCGGGCGAGGATCAGCCGCCGCCAGTGGTCGACGTCCCGCTGGGCCGCCACCAGGGCCCGGTGACAGTCGGCGAGCTGGTCGGCCGGCATCGCCGAGAACGACAGGGCGGTGAGTGGATCGGTCAGGCCCAGGGCCACCTCTTCTCCTCTCTCCGGGCGGCTGCGGAACAACGCAGAGGCGCGGCGTACGGTGCGGACTCCGGTCCTTGTCGATCGGGCTGATCGGGCCGGCGGTACGGATGAGTGTTCGTCGCTGCCGTGCTGCCGCTTGAGCCGCCCCGGCTGCGCTCACACTCCCGGCGGACCACGGTCGGCCGCTCTTGGTTATGCGGCCTCACCTGCACGGATAGGACGTTCGACGAATAAGTCAACCGGTGAGTAGGGCATCCGGCCGGGCCGGTGCCGACCCGGGCCGGCCGCAGCCGGGCACCCGGTCCGGTGATGACCGGAGTTGTCGGTGGTGGCGCGTACGCTGAGCGCGTGACGAAGGGCAATGGGCCGCGAAACGGGCAGCAGGCCGAGGTTGTCGAGAGCTCGATCGCGCTCACCCGCCGGGCCCGCAAGATCCACCGGCTGCTGACCGAGCGCTATCCGGACGCGCACTGCGAGCTGGATTTCACCAGTCCGCTCGAGCTGCTGGTCGCCACCATCCTGTCCGCGCAGAGCACCGACAAGCGGGTCAACCTGACCACCCCGGCGCTGTTCGCGCGCTATCGCAGCGCCGCCGACTACGCCGGGGCCGACCGCGCCGAGATGGAAGAGATCATCCGGCCCACCGGCTTCTTCCGGGCCAAGACCGACTCGCTGCTCAAGCTCGGGGCCCGGCTGGTCGAGGAGCACGACGGCCAGGTCCCGGGCACGCTCGAGCAGCTGGTGAAACTGCCCGGGGTGGGCCGCAAGACGGCGAACGTGGTGCTGGGCAACGCCTTCGGGGTCCCCGGCATCACCGTGGACACGCACTTCGGCCGGCTCTCCCGGCGCTTCGGCTGGACCGCCTCCGAAGATCCGGTGGAGGTCGAGCACCAGGTCGGCGCGCTGTTCCCGAAGAAGGACTGGACGATGCTCTCGCACCGGGTGATCTTCCACGGCCGCCGCACCTGCCACGCCCGCAAGCCGGCCTGCGGGGCCTGCCCGGTCTCGGCGCTCTGCCCGTCGTTCGGCATCGGTGAGACCGACCCGGTGAAGGCGGCGAAGCTGCTGCGCGACTCCGCGTTCGGCGCGGTCCCGGCGTGAGCGGTCCCCCGCCGGACTGGTTCGACCGGCTCGCCCGAGCGGTGGTCCGCCCGGATCAGAACTCGCCCCTCGGCACGGTCTTCTCGCCGGCCGCCGACGCCCGGCACTCCGCCGTCCTGGCGCTGTTCGGCCAGGGCGAGCACGGGCCCGACGTGCTGCTCACCCAACGCGCTGCCACCCTGCGCTCGCACGCCGGCCAGGTGGCCTTCCCCGGCGGCCGGGTCGATCCGGAAGACGACGGGCCGGCCGCCGCCGCCCTGCGGGAGGCGCACGAGGAGGCCGGGGTCGATCCGGCCGGGGTGCTGATCCGGGCCGAGTGCTCGGAGCTCTATCTCAACGTCACCAACTTCCGGGTCACCCCGGTGATCGGCTGGTGGGAACGGCCGTCCCCGCTGCGGGCCGGTGACCCGGCCGAGGTGGAACGGGTGGTCCGGGTGCCGCTGGCCGAGCTCACCGATCCGGGTAACCGGTTCGTGGCCGGCTTCCGGGGGCGCCGGGCCGGTCCCGGGTTCGAGGCCTCCGGACTGTTCGTCTGGGGTTTCACCGGCGCGGTGCTGAGCTGGATGCTCGGCCTGGCCGGGCTGGAACGGCCCTGGGACCAGAGCCGGATCATCGAGGTCCCCGAGCAACAGGTGCGGGTGCCGGCGCGTCAGGAACTGCGCAGGGATCTTTCCGAACAACAAGGTCTGGACAGGCCGGACGAGGTGGACGCACCGTGATCGACATCATCCTGGTGCTGATCATGCTCGGGTACGCCGTCTCCGGGTTCCGCCAGGGCCTGGTCGTCGGCCTGCTCTCGCTGGGCGGCTTCGTCGGCGGGGCGGTGCTGGCCATGTTCGTGGTGCCGCAGCTGGTCTCCGGCCTCGAGGCGGGCACCCGGCGCTCGATCATCACCCTGCTCGCGGTCATCTTCACCGCCTGGGCCGGGCAGTTCCTCGGCGCCCTGATCGGTGGCCGGATCCGCCAGGCGGTGCCGGAGGGGCCGGTGGCGCTGGCCGACCACATCGTCGGTGCGGTCGCCGGGGTGCTGGCGGTCGCGCTGGTGCTCTGGTTCGTGGCCGGGGCGGTCCGGGGCGGGCCGTCCGAGCAGCTCTCCCGCACGGTGGCCGGGTCCAAGGTCATCCGCACCATCGACGACCTGGTCCCGACCGGGCTGGTGGGGGTGGCCGACAAGTTCCGCGAGGCGGTCGGCTCGAGCAACTTCCCGCGGGTCTTCGCCGGCGTCGAGCCGGAGGACATCACCCCGGTCCAGGCCCCCGACCAGGCGCTGAGCAAGAGCGCGGCGGTGGCCAAGGCCCGGCAGGCGGTGGTCAAGATCACCGGCGAGGCCAGCAAGTGCGGCCGGGGCCAGGAGGGCAGTGGGGTGGTGATCGCGCCCCAGCGGGTGGTCACCAACGCGCACGTGGTGGCCGGGGTCACCCAGCCGCACGTGCAGCTCGGCGGCCAGGGCAAGCAGTACAGCGCTCGGGTGGTGCTCTTCGATCCGGTCCGCGACCTGGCCGTTCTGGCCGTGCCCAAGCTCCCGGCCAAGCCGCTCCAGCTGGCCGGTGACCTGGAGCGGGCGGATGACGCGGTGGTGGTCGGTTTCCCCAACGACGGCCCGTTCAAGGTCTCCCCGGCCCGGGTCCGGTCGATCGTCCGGGCCAGCGGAGAGGACATCTACGGCAACGAGGGGGCCGTCCGCGAGGTCTACTCGCTCTACGTCAAGGTCCGCCCGGGCAACTCCGGCGGCCCAGTGCTCGATCCGTCCGGCAAGGTGGTCGGGGTGGTCTTCGCCAAGTCGCTGGACGATCCGAACACCGGCTACGCGCTGACGATGGACGAGGCCCGCTCGACGATCCTGGCCGGGGCGGCGAAGAGCGCCAAGGTCGGCAGTGGGGACTGTGCCAGCGGCTGAGGCGACCGCCGTCCATGACTGCTGACCGGCGTCCTCAATCGAGATTTTTCAGCCAGGTCAGCAAGGCCCGGGTGACCAGTTCCGGCGCTTCTTCGGAAAGGAAGTGCCCCGCCCCCGGCACCAGATCGAAACGCAGCGGCCCGGTCACCTGACGGTGGGACGCGAGCACGCTGGGCAGCAGGACGAACGGGTCCTCCTCGCCGTGCAGACTCAGCACCGGCACGGTGATCGGCGCGTCCACTGCAGTGGAGAACCGCCGACCGTCCCGACGGGGGAGCGAGCGCAGGGCCCAGCGGTAGTACTCCATCGCACTGTGCGCCACGAAAGGCACGCGGATCGCCCGCTGGTACACGTCCAGGCTCTCCTCATCGGGGAACTCCGCACCCGTCCCGGACCAGTCCCGCAATACCTCGCCCACCAGATCGTCCCTGGTCAGGCGGCGTTCCGGGCGCATCGGCAGCTGGAACTCGAAGACCTGACGCCAGGCCCGGCGCTGGCGCCGGTCACGGGTCAGAGCCCGACGCATCACCAGTGGATGCCCCATCGAGATGCTGGCCACCGCCCGGGTCAGCTCAGGCGCCAGACCCGGCATCGACCAGGCCAGCCAGCCGCCCCAGTCCTGCCCGACGATCACCGCCTCGGACTCACCGAGCGCCCTGATCACCCCGGCCACATCGGTCACCGAGCTCATCGTGTCGTAACCGCGCGGAGGTTTGTCCGAAGCCCCATAACCCCGCAGATCCATCGCGACCACGCGGAACCCGGCGTCGGCGAGCGCGGGCATTTGATGCCGCCAGCTCCACCAGAACTGCGGGAAACCGTGCAACAGGAGCACCAGCGGACCCTCGCCGGCCTCGGCGACGTGGAAGCGCGCTCCGTTGGCCGCGATGAAGCGATGCGTCCAGGGGCCGCGGATCAGGGTGTCCGCGGAGTCGCTGTAAAGCGCACCCGCCGGTTCCAGGGCAGGGCGAGGTGTCTCCGGCCGCTCCGGTTCATCGGTCGCGGCGGATCGGGCCCGGCGTAGTCTCACCAGGTCAAGCGGGGGTCACGGACGGACACTGCCCTTCACCGCAGCGATCGTCTTCTTGGTGGAGGCGATCGCGCGCTCCGGTGGACGGATCTTCTTCACCAGGGTGAACCCGATGAACCCGAGGATGCCGGCCAGGAGGAGGAGGGCCACGGTGACGATCAGGAAGGCCAGCCAGGCGGCCAGGCCGAGGGCGATCAGGGCGTAGCCGACGGTGATCACCAGGGTGATCAGGGCCAGAAGGGCGAGGAACCCGGCCGCCCCGAACATCCCCCCCGCGGCGGCGCCGCGCTTCACGTCGTCCTTGATCTCGGCCTTGGCCAGCGCGACCTCGTAACGGACGAGCGCGGACAGGTCCTCACTCGCCTGGGACACGAGCTGACCTATCGTCCGTTCCTCGGCCATCTGCAACTCCTGCGTCAAGTACCCGCGCGGCCGGGCTACCGCGACCTGATGAGCCTATTCGACCGTTCCGGGTTCGCGCCGGTCAGGAGGGCATCGGCGGTGTTCGATGTCGGACCGTGATCACTCGTCCGGTCGCCTGCGGGCGCCGGTCCGGTTGCGGACGACCGGTGAGTTTTGTCAATGATGGACGCTCGAGGGCGGCGGTCGCGTGGTCTCTGGGCGGTTCGCGGCGGACCGGACGCGTATGAAGCCGGGCGTCTGAAGCATTCACCGGGTCGGGTTGCGATGGTTGAGTCGGCCGGGTGATGAAGATTCTTGCGGCCCATGCCGAAGAGACCGAGCGGCAGGGACGCCCGGCCCCGGAAAGCCTCGAAGCGGTTCGTCAGGCAGGCGATTTCGCCCTTCGGATGCCCGTGAACCACGGCGGCACCTGGGCCTCGACGGTGACCGTGACCAATCGTCTGGCCGAACTGGGGCGGGCCTGCCCGTCGACGGCCTGGAACGTCGGTACCTCGGCGGTGTCCAAGACCATGCTGGTGAACGGCCTCGGGGAGAGCCTGCCGGAGGCCTTTCTGGCTGACCCGGACGCCCAGACCTGCGGGACCGGGGTGCCCTCCGGCCGGGTCGATCGGGGGCCTTCCGGAGCCCGGGTCACCGGGTCCTGGGTCAGCCTGTCCGGCTGTGAGGACTCGACCTGGGCCTCGGTCGGCCTGATGGACGGGGACCGGATGGCGATGGCGCTGATCCCCGTCGCTGACCTGCAGATCAAGCACACCTGGGAGATGGCCGGGATGCGGGGGACCGGAAGCCACACCGCCGTGGCTGACAACGTCCTCGTGCCGGACGCACAGATCTTCCCCTCCCCGTTGCCCGGCTCGCTCGCCGACCGGATGTTCTACGGCCTCACCGCTTTGGCTCCGGTGGTCGGGGCCACCCGCGGTGCGCTCGACGTGATCGAGGACATGTTCGCCTCGAACCGGAAGCCGTTCATGACGGCTTACACCCGAATGGCCGAGTCGCCCGGCGCCCGGCACTGGCTGGGCCAGGCCACCCGGTTGACCAACCGGGCCGAGCGCGCCCTGCTCGCCCTGGCCGCGACCGTCGACGCGGGAACGGTCGAGGACTCGGACGCAGCAAGGGTTTCCGTGGAGATGGTCGAGGTGACTCAGGACTGCCGCACGGCCCTGGAACTGATGCTGGACTTGCACGGGACCAGCGGATTCGCCAAATCCAACCCGCTGCAGAGATTCTGGCGTGACGTTGCGGTGGCCAGTCGTCACCCTCACACGAACCCGTACCTGGCCGCCGAACGCTTCGGTGAGGCCGTCAGCGGGAGATAGTTCGTACACTGGCGGCCATGGATCTGGTCAGCACGGCCCTGGCCGGGGCCCGGACGGGCGAGGCCGGGGCCCGCTGGTTCGGGGGCTCGGACCGCTGGGGCATGAGATTCGACCCCTTCGAGGGCATCGGCTTCCACGTCGTGCTGGCCGGTTCGGCCTGGTTGATCGGTGGCACGGGCGAGGCCGTCCCGGTGCGGCGGGGCGACGTCGTGCTCCTGCCCAGTGGCGCCGAGCACGGGCTGAGCCTGGTCCGCCGCCCCCTCCGAGACCTCCCCCTGATGCCGTTCGAGGCGCAGGCTCCCACTCCGGGATCCTGGAACCTCGAATGCCTCTGCGGCGCATACCGCCTCGCCCACGGCCAGGTGCACCAGTTCCTGCGAGACCTGCCCGAGAAGATCGTGATCTCGCCCGACCCTCAGCAACATTCAGAACTAGTCGCCCTGATTTCAGTTTTACGACAGGACGTTTCTGGGGAACAGGCCGGAGCCGGCGTTACCCGGACCGCCCTTATCGATCTGATCATCGTCCACACACTCCGGATCTGGCGGGAGCAGAACGCCGACAGCACTCCGCTGGACGTCGAGGACGTGCAGGTGGGCGCTGCCCTGCGGGCCATCCACGAAAACCCGCAGTCGCCTTGGACGGTGGAGAAACTCAGTGCCCAGGCCGGCCTCTCCCGCACCGCCTTCACTCGGCGTTTCGCGGTCCAGATGGGGCGCTCGCCGATGGCTTACCTCACCGGGCAGCGCCTGGTCCGGGGTGCCCGGCTGCTCTGCGACACCCAGTTCTCGCTGGCTGTGATCGCAACTAAGGTGGGATATTCGTCAGAGTTCGCCTTTGCCAATGCTTTCCGGCGGGAGTTCGGGGTTTCGCCGGGGCGGTACCGGCATAACCATCAGCGGGTGCTTGGTCTGGCGAAGGAGGCCTGAGCGACCCGCATCATGGTCGACGACGACAAGGCTCCTCCTGCCGCGTGCTGGTCTTGCCCGTTCGGCGGTTAACCGTCCGTGTACGTGAATCGGGTCTCCGATGTGGCCGTCGAGGGCGCACCGATGTCCTTCGCCCAGACGTCCACGATCCCGGCCGCGTGCGCCGGTGTTTCCACCGAGTACGTGTCGGTGTCTGAGTCATAGGTCGCATATCCGGCGGACGCGATCGCCACCTCCCCGTGGAAGCTGTCCCGAAGGACGACGTGAGTGCCGCCCGTGGTCGGCCCCGATGCCGGGGAGAGAGCGGTGATCACCGGGGGCGGGTAGTAGATGTAGGTGAACTCGTCGGCCTCGATCGGTTCCGAGAGCCCGCCGAGGTCCTTCACCTGTACGTGCACCACTCCGCCGGTGGCATGAAGGGGCGAGACCGCGACGACAGTGGTCGCGGTGCTCGTCTGTAGGGAGGCCACAGCGCCACTGCCGTCGAAGGTGACCCGCAGGGGACCGTGGAACGAACCCAGCACCGTGACGTTGGTTCCGCCCCGAGCCGGTCCGCTCGTCACTGAAAGGCCGGTGACGACGGGCGGGGGGTAATACCTGAACTTGTCCGCCACGGTTGGCAAAGACGTGCCGTTGTCGTCGGTGACCTGCACATGGACGGTGCCTGCCGGGTGCTTGGGAGCCAGCACGTACCAATCCACGATCGCGCCGGTCGAGTCCCGGACGTACTGAATCGGCGCGTCGACGCCGCCGAAGCTGACCGCGTTGATCTTGCCGGTGTAGGTGGCGTCGATGTAGACGTGGGTTCCGCCCGCGATCCCGCTGGCGAGCGGGTCTCCCTGAGTGAAGATCTCCCGCAACACCGGCAGCGGTTTTGGGACGG
This sequence comes from Kineosporia aurantiaca JCM 3230, assembly GCA_000719025.1. Lineage (GTDB taxonomy): Bacteria > Actinomycetota > Actinomycetes > Actinomycetales > Kineosporiaceae > Kineosporia > Kineosporia aurantiaca. The sequence continues at coordinate 861,010 of JODP01000001.1, read as the reverse complement.
GTGGGGAGACAAACGTGAACTTGTCGGCGGCCGCCATCTTGCTGGTTCCACCAAGGTTGCTCACCCGAATGTCGGGCCGGCCCTCCATGTGCGGGGGCGTCGTCAGGATGATTTTGCCGCTGGACAGCCGATAGTCGACCGCCGTCTGCCCAACGGTGACCTTGGTGGCGCCGGCGAAGTTCTTGCCGGTGACCGTGACCTTCGTGCCCCCTTTGACCAGGCCGCGGGTCGGCGAGATCTTGGTGACCGACGGCGGAGTCGCGTAGGTGAAGTGATCGGTCTTCACTGCGGCGGAGGTCCCCGCCTTGGTGACGATCCGAACGTGCACCACCCCGGCCGTGTGCTTGGGCGAGGTGACGGTCACCTTCTCGGAGGACACCACTTTGACGTGAGCCCCCTTGATCGAGCCGAACTTCACTGCGCTGACCTTGGTGAAGTTCTTGCCGGTCACCGTGACGACGGTGCCGCCGTTGGTGCTCCCGTGCGTCGCCACGACCTTGGTGACCACGGGCTTGGCGGCCGCGTCCGCGGGAAGGGCGGTCAGGGGAAGAGCTGCGAGGGGTAGAGCAATCAGGGCTCCACCCAGGATGCCCACTCGGGGCACGCGGATGCGCATGAGGGGAACATATCGCCCATTTGACTTGAAGATGATCTTGTCGATTGATCGTGTTTCCGCCTCGACTGATCAACCCCGAAGCCAAGGAAACCCCAGATCATGTCTCTGACCTGGGGTTTTGGCTGAGCCACCTGTCGGACTCGAACCGACGACCTGCTCATTACGAATGAGCTGCTCTACCAACTGAGCTAAGGTGGCGCGCCGCTGGACCGGCAAGGTTCTGCCGGGGGCGACAGTCAATGAGTATAGGGGCTCGGCGCGAGTGCTTCGCGCCCAGCCGTCGAGCTGGCGTGGCGGCCTGCTACTTGCAGGTGGTCCCCTCGGCCGGCAGGGCGCCGGTGAGCATGTAGTCCTCGACCTTCTCGTCGATGCACGAGCTGCCTTGGCGGTAGGCCGTGTGGACGGTTCCCTGCCAGGTCAGCAGGCGTCCGGAGTCGAGCTGGGAGGCCAGGGCCTTGGCCCACTCGTAGGGGGTGGCCGGGTCGTCCACGGTACCCAGCACCAGGATCGGGGCGGCGCCGGTGGCGTGGAGCTCCTTACGGGGCATTACGGCTTTGTAGGGCCACTGCGAGCAGCCGAGGCCGCCCCAGCCGATCGATCCGCCGAGCGGAGGGAACTCCTTGTTCAGCTTGGCGGCGTCGGTGGCTATCTGGTCCGGGGTGCGGATCTCGGGGACGTCCAGGCAGAAGATCGCCGGGTTTGAGGCCAGCGTTCCTCCGTAGTGGCCGCTGCTCGAGCGTTCCAGGTAGGTGTCGGCCAGGGAGAGCAGGCCACTGCCGTCGCCCGAGGCGGCCTGGGTAAGGCCGGTGGTGAGCATCGGCCACAGCTGCTGGGCGTACAGCGCTTGGGCGATACCGGTGAGCATCAGGGCTTGGGTCAATGGACGCTGGGGGTCACCGGTGTCGAGTGGGTTGCTGTCGGCGCGTTGCACCAGGGTGGCGAGCTGGTTCAGCCCTTCGTCCACCGTGCCACGAAGCGGGCAGTCGCCCCCGTCCTGGCAGTCCGTCACGTAGGCCCGCAGGGCTCGGGAAAAGCCCTCGGCCTGGCCGTCGGTGTACTCCTGGGCCGAGGTGGACGGGTCGATCGCGCCGTCTAGCGTCATCCGGCCGACCCGCCAGGGAAAGGTCTCGGCGTACCAGGCGCCGATGTAGGTGCCGTACGAAGCGCCGTGGTAGGAGAGGACCTGGTCACCGAGCAGGGACCGCAGCACGTCCATGTCCTTGACCGTGCTGAGCGTGTCGACGTGCTCGAGCAGGTCGTTGTCGGTGTTCTTCTCGCAGGCCTGGGCGAAGTCCTTGGCCGAGGCGACGGCCGCGTTGATCTCGGCCTGGTCGTCCGGTGTGCTCTCGGCCGAGGTGTACTGGTCGTACTGCTTGTCGTCGTAGCACTTCACCGGGTCGGAGGCACCGACTCCGCGGGGGTCGAAGCCGACCACGTTGTAGTTGCGCAGGATGCTCTCGCCGAAGGCCTGCTGGGCGACCTTGGCGTAGTCCATCCCGGACACCCCCGGGCCGCCGGGGTTCACCACCATCGAGCCGATCGGGTCGTCGCGGCCGGCCGGCAGTTCGTTGACGGCGATCTTCAGGGTCTCGCCGGTGGGCTGCTCCCAGTCGACCGGGACCTCGAACTTCATGCACTTGAAGCCGTCGCCGCAGGCGGACCAGGCGACCTTCTGGCCATAGAACTTCTGGTACTTCGGGTCCGTGGCTGGATCGGTGACCCCGGAGGGGACGGTGCCGGCCGAGGGCAGCGCGGTCGGCTTGGCGGTCGATCCGCTGTCCGACCCGGAATCCGGGAACGAGCAGGAGGCGAGGCTCAGGGCCACCGCCGCAAGGAGGGTCAGGGACCGGACGGCGGGTCGGTGCTCCCGCCGGTCGCTGCGGAACATCGCTCTCCTCGGCTCTGCCTTGCCTGATCGACCGGATGAGAACGCTATCGGACCCGACTACGGCGTGAGTCAGGCCGCCGGGCGCAACTGCACCATGAGCGACTCCAGCGCCAGCAGCGGCGAGACGTTGGCCTCGATCCGCTCCCGGGCCACCCCGATGGCTTCCATCCGGCGCAGCGTGGAGGTGGCGGTGCTGGCCCGGGCCTCGGCCTGGATCAGCTCGGCCATCTCGGCGTTGACCAGATCGATCCCGCTCTCCGGGCCGCCGGTGCCGAGCTGCAGCACCAGGACGTCCCGATAGAGCGAGAGTAGGTCGATCAGCGAACGGTCGAGCACATCGCGCTGGGCCCGGGTGGCCCGGCGCTTCTGGTTCTCCTCCAGCTGCCGGACCTGGGTGCGCACGGCCGGGGGCAAAGTGGAGAGGCCCTCGGCGCCGAGCGAACGGAGCAGGGCGGACTTCTCCGTCGCGTCCCGCTCGGTGGTGCGGGACTTGGACTCCTCGGCGCAGACCTCGACCAGCTGCCCGGCGGCCAGCACCGCGGCCCCCACGCTGCGCAGGGTCGACGGCAGTTTGAGCACCTCACGGCGACGGATCCGGGCGGACTCGTCCAGGGCCAGGCGGCGGGCCAGGCCGATGTGGCTCTGGGCCGAGCGGGCGGCGAACGCGGCGATGGCCGGGTCGGCGCCGTCGCGCCGCACCAGAAGATCGGCGACCGCGTCGACCGGCGGGATGCGCAGCCCGAGCCGGCGGCACCGGGAGCGGATGGTGGTCAGGACGTCGTCGGCGCTGGGCGCGCAGAGCAGCCAGACCGTGCGGGGCGGCGGCTCCTCCACGGCCTTCAGCAGCACGTTGCCGGACGAGTCGTTGAGCCGGTCCGCGTCCTCGATCACGATCACCCGCCAGCGCCCCTCCGACGGGCTGCGCTGGGCGAGCTGAATGAGCGGACGGACGTCGTCCACCCGCAGCTGGACATGCTCGGTGGCCACCAGGCTGACATCGGCGTGCGCCCCGGAAAGGGCTGTCTGGCAGGCATGGCAGACCCCGCAACCGCCCTGAAGACACTGCAGCGCAGCAGCGAACGCCCGGGCCGCGGTGGACCGGCCCGATCCCGGCGGACCGGTGATCAGCCAGGCATGAGTCATGCCGCCGGAAACGGCGATCGCCTCACCCGCCCCCGGATCGGCCTCGACCCCCAGGCCGGTACCCGCGGTGACGATCTCGCCCGCCGCCTTGACCGCCTGTCGCAGGATCGTGATCGTCGCTTCCTGCCCGACCACGTCGTCCCAGACACTCACGCCTGCCGCCTTCCTCGCCGCCGCAGCGGAGCCTCCGGATCGCTACCCGTGGCCCCAGTCTCGCCGTCCGGCAGAGTGATCGTGCGATCGCCCTGCTGCTCGAGCTGAGCCAGGTCGATCTCGGGCAGCTGAACCGTACGCGGCGCCCGCGCCGGAGGGGCCTGTAACTCCTGATCCGGTCCTTCGGTCTTCTGCGGGACGGGGTTGGTGTCGCCCGCGTACTGCCGTGGCGCTGCAGTCTGCTGCGGGGCACCGGGGTCACGCGGGTCGGCCGGCGGAGCCCAGACGTCCGGCGGATCCACCGGCCCGGTCGGCTCGGCGACGCCACGGTTGGGATACCGGCCGGGCATCTGCACCGGCTCGGTCACCGGGCCCAGAGCCGCAGCCGCGGCGGCCTCGCTGGCCCGCCGGTCGACCTCTTCGCGGTTGCGCCGCGACTCCTGCGCCCGCAGCTCGCGCTCGGCCTCCTGCTGAAGCTGACGTTCGGCCTCATCCCGGGCCCGGCGGCGGGACTCCTCCCGCTCGCGGGCCTCGGCCACCCGGCGCCGGCGCAGATCCGCGTCCATCCGCAGGACCTCGGCCTCGGCGGCGGCCCGCCGCTCGCGGGTCTGGTCCTCCTCGGCCAGCCGCTCGTCCAGCTGGGCCCGGCGGCGAGCGGACACCGGGAGCACCTGGCGGACCCGTTCGCGGACCAGTTGCTGCACTTCTTCTGCACCCAGTCCGGCGTCCACCACGAGGTAGCGGTGCGGGGCGCGACGGGCCAGGGCGAGGAACTGGGCCCGCACCCGGTCGTGGAAGGCATCGGTCTCGGACTCCAGCCGGTCGTCCCCGCCGCCGCGGCTCAGATCCTGCGCGCGGCGGGACTTGCTGATCACCGGATCCACGTCGAGCAGCACGGTCAGGGCCGGGACCAGGCCTACGGTGGCCCACTCGGAGATCCGCTCGACCTCCTCGCCGTCCAGTTCCCGGCCGGCGCCCTGGTAGGCCACGGAAGAGTCGATGTAGCGGTCGGTGACGACGATCGCCCCGCGGGCCAGCGCGGGGCGGACCACGGCCTCCACGTGATGCGCCCGATCGGCCGCGAAGAGCAGGGCCTCGGGACGGCTGCCCAGCTCGGAGCCGTTGCCCAGCAGGACCTCGCGCAGCCGGACGCCGAGCGGAGTGGCTCCGGGCTCCCGGGTGAGCACCACGTCGTGACCCTGGTCGGAGCGCAGCCACTCGGCCAGCAGGCGGGCCTGGGTGGACTTGCCGGAGCCGTCCCCGCCCTCGAGCGCGACGAACACCCCGGGGTACTCCGGCTGCGGCGGGGCGGTCGGGGCGGTGCGGTGCGAGGACCAAGAGGTGCGCAGTTCCTGCTGCAGACCGGTACCCGGGCGGTCGTCCAGCCGTCGGTAAGTGGCCACGCCCAGGGCCACGATCAGCACGGCAGCGATCAGGAAGACGAATGCGGCGCCGTTGTAGGCCAGGGCCCGCGTGTCGGTGAAGTTGACCGTGTGCCTGCCGATGACCGCAGCCAGCGCGCCGCTCACGGCCACGACCAGCAGGAGCACCAGGCGGGCGGAGGCCGTGAGGTAGCCGGGGGCCAGGCTCGACCCGAGCAGGGCCTCACCGGTGGTCCAGGCCGTGCCCGCGCAGGCCCCCAGGCCCACGGCGAGCACGCAGGCCATCACCATGTTCGGGATCAGCGCGATGGCGGCCAGGAACAGCCCGGCGGTGATCAGGCTCAGGCCGAACAGCCGGAACCGGGAGAAGCCGTCCAGCAGATGCGGGCCCGAGCGCAGGCCCAGGGCCAGGCCGAGGAACACCGCGGCGAACAATCCGCCGTACCCAGGCTGACCGGCGCCGAGGTCGTGGACGTAGAGCTCGGCCAGGCCGAGCACCGAACCGGCCGCGGCAACCGCGCCGAGCAGGCCGGCCACCAGGCCCCGGACGACCGGTGCGGCCGCAACGGCGGGGCGCCCTTCGGCGATCGTGCGGAGCGTGGCACCTGGACGGCTGGTCTCGTCGGGCCCGCGCGCCGGGATCGGCAACCGGGCGGTGACCAGGGCGGAGCCCACGAAGGCGAGCGCCGTGGCGTAGAGCGCAAGATCGGCCGGATGCCGGCCGAGAGTGCCGAAGGCGTTGTCCAGCAGGCCGTTCAGCAGGTTCAGGACGGAGAACACCAGAGCGGCGACCGAGGCCGGCCCGTAGAGCGACCCGGCTCCGGAGGAGTCCGGGGGAACGGTTGCCCCGCGGACCAGTCGCACCCCCTCGATCAGGGCAGTGGCGACGAACAGCCAGGTCAACGAGCCGACCAGCGGGATGCTGAGGAACAGCAGGGCGGGCAGCAGATCACCCGCGATCAGCACGAGCCGGCGGTTCGCCCGCCGGGCCAGGGCCGCTGCGGCCGGGCCGATCAGCAGGGCCGGGGCCAGCCGGAGAACCAGGACGCCGGCGATGGCCAGGGCGGCCTTGGCGTACGAGTCCCCGGCCAGGGTGCCCGCCATCGCGGTGGCGGCGAGCAGCCCGAGCCAGTCGCTGAAGGCCGATACGGCGAGCGCCGGCTGGAGCCGATGGTCGCTTTCGTGCTGTCCGCTGGCTGTCACCCGGTCAGGGTAACCGCCGCCGCGGACACTCTCCGGAATCGTTCACCCGCGCCACGCAGTTCCCGGGCCGCCGGCGTTCTCAAGGCTCCTGACCGGCGTCCCCCAAAAAGCTTTCAGCGAACGGACGCTTGAAAGCTCACCTTTGGCGGCCCGGTTCGGGGCAATTCGGTGCCGCAGGCACCTACTCGCCCCGAACCGGTCGGTATCCGCGCGGATTCACTCCGAACGGGCAGCCGCCGTCTTCTTCGCGGGGGCCTTCTTGGCCGTGCTCGTCGTCTTCCTGGCGGTCGTCTTCTTCGCCGCGGCAGTCTTCTTCGTCGCCGTGGTGGTGCTCTTCTTCGCGGCCGTCTTGGTGGTCTTCTTGGCCGTCGTCTTCTTGGCGCCCTTCTTCGCGGGGCCGGCCGCCCGCTTGTCGGCCAGCAACTCGGCCGCCCGCTCCAGGGTGATCGACTCGACCTCGTCGCCCTTGCGCAGCGTCGCGTTGCTCTCGCCGTCGGTCACGTAGGCGCCGAACCGGCCGTCCTTGATCACGATCGGCGCGTTCGTCACCGGGTCCGGCCCGAGCTCCCGCAGCGGCGGGGCGGCGGCCCGGCGGCCCCGCTGCTTCGGCTGCGCGTAGATCACCTTGGCCTCGTCCAGCGTGACCGTGAAGATCTGGTCCTCGGCCTCGAGCGACCGGGAGTCGGTGCCGCGCTTGAGATACGGCCCGTAGCGACCGTTCTGCGCGGTGATCTCCTCGTTCGTCTCCGGGTCGACCCCGACCAGGCGGGGTAGCGACAGGAGCTTCAGCGCGTCGTCCAGTCCGATGCTCTGTACGTCCATGCTCTTGAACAAGCTGCCGGTGCGGGGCTTGGCGGACTTGGGCGCGTCTTCGGGCAGCACCTCGGTGACGTACGGACCGAACCGTCCGTTACGGACCACGATCTGCCGGCCGGTGTCCGGGTCGGCGCCCAGCTCACGGTCACCGTCGCCCTGGGTCTCCAGCAGTTCCCGGGCCTTCGCGACGGTCAGTTCGTCCGGGGCGACGTCGTCCGGCACGCTGGCCCGCTTGGTCTCCCCGTCCTCTCCGGGAACCTCCAGGTAGGGCCCGTACCGCCCGACCCGCAGCACGATGCCCTCACCGAGCGGCACCGAGTTGATGTCCCGGGCGTCGATGTCTCCCAGGTCGTCCACCAGCGGCTTGAGCCCGTGCATCGCGTCCGGCGGACCGGGATGCGGCTGACCTGCGACCGGAGCACCGTCGGCGCCTTCGGGACCGCCCTTCGGGTCGCCGAAGTAGAACCGCGCCAACCACTCCTTACGGTCCTGCTCACCAGCGGCGATCTGGTCGAGGTCGGCCTCCATGGCGGCGGTGAAGTCGTAGTCCACCAGGCCGCCGAAGTGCTCCTCGAGCAGTCGGGTGACCGCGAACGCGAGCCAGGTCGGAACCAGGGCATTGCCCTTGTGTCCGACGTACCCACGGTCGACGATCACGCTGATCGTGGCGGCGTAGGTGGACGGTCGGCCGATGCCGCGCTCCTCCAGCGCCTTCACCAGGCTGGCCTCGGTGTAGCGCGGCGGCGGCGAGGTGGTGTGCCCGTCCGCCGTCAGGTCCCGGGCGTCCAGCAGATCCCCGACGGTCAGCTCCGGCAGGCGACGCTCACCGTCGTCCCCGCCACTGTTGCGCTCCTCGTCCCGGCCCTCCTCGTAGGCGGCCAGGAAGCCCCGGAAGGTGATCACCGTGCCGGAAGCGCCGAAGACCGCGTCCCGGCCGTCGCTGGTGCGAGTACCCAGCCGGATCGTCGCGGTGGAGCCGCGAGCGTCCTCCATCTGGGAGGCAACGGTGCGCTTCCAGATCAGCTCGTACAGCCGGAACTCGTCTCCGCGCAGCTCACTGGAGACCTGCGCGGGGGTACGGAAGTGGTCACCGGCCGGGCGGATCGCCTCGTGCGCTTCCTGGGCGTTCTTCGCCTTGCTGGCGTAGACCCGGGGCTTGGCCGGAACGTACTCCGCGCCGTAGAGGTCCGTCGCCTGCTGCCGGGCGGCGTTGACCGCCTGGTCCGACAGCGTGGTCGAGTCGGTCCGCATGTAGGTGATGTAGCCGTTCTCGTACAGCGACTGCGCCACCCGCATCGCCTGCCGGGCCGAGAACCGCAGCTTGCGCCCGGCCTCCTGCTGCAGGGTCGAGGTGGTGAAGGGGGCCGCGGGACGACGCCGGTACGGCTTCTCTTCAACGCTGCGGACGTCCGGGTGGGCCCCTTCGAGGGCCCGGACCAGGACGTTCGCCGCCTCCTCGTCCAGGTGCACGACGTCCGTCGAGGTCAGCTGGCCGGTGTCACTGAAGTCCCGGCCGGTGGCCACCCGCCGCTGGTCGAGACTGACCAGCCGGGCCTCGAACCAGCGCCCGGCCTGGGCGTGGCCCTCGGAGGCGGCGAACTCACCGGTGATGTCCCAGTACGAGGCGGCCCGGAAGGCCATCCGCTCGCGCTCACGCTCGACCACCAGACGGGTGGCGACGGACTGCACCCGTCCGGCGGACAGGCCGGCCCGCACCTTGCGCCACAGGACGGGCGAGACCTCGTAGCCGTACAGCCGGTCCAGGATCCTCCGTGTCTCCTGGGCGTCGACCAGACGCTCGTCGAGGTCGCGGGTCTGCTCCAGGGCGCGCCGGATCGCCTCCCGGGTGATCTCGTGGAAGACCATCCGGTGCACCGGGATCTTCGGCTGCAGCACCTGCAGGAGGTGCCAGGCGATGGCCTCGCCCTCCCGGTCCTCGTCGGTGGCGAGGTAGAGCTCGTCCGCGTCCTTCAGGGCCCGCTTGAGCTCGTTGACCTTCTTCTTCTTGTCCGCGTCGACCACGTAGTAGGCCTCGAAGCCGTTGTCCACGTCGACGGCGAACTTCCCGAAGGGGCCCTTCTTCATCTCCGGGGGGAGCTCGCTGGGCTGAGGCAGGTCGCGGATGTGGCCGACGCTCGCCTCGACATCGAACTCCGGTCCGAGGTACTCGGCGATCTTCCGGGCCTTGGTCGGCGACTCGACGATCACGAGCCGCCTGCCGTTCGCGGTCTTGCTGGCGGCCACAGGCTCACCTTTCCTGACGCAATTTTCCTGACGCTCACACGACGACGTGTCCGGACGGGTAGGGGTCAACCCTCCTCACGCGGCTGCGGCGGACGCTACACAACGCGCACCGGTGAAGCACCGTAACCCGAGAGCCGCGGTGAGCGGGTGCTCAGGGCATCCCGTGGTGGTCACATCTCCGCAGTGAGGGTGACACGCAAAGTGACCGACGGCCACCCCCGGCCCAGTCCGATCAAGTCCATCCGGGTGTGTTCAGCGTCACACAAAATGACGCTGAACGGGCCTTGCCCGCTTCCCGCCCGATGAGCGGGGAGCAGGTTTCCCGAGGAGTTGCCCCGAGGCGCTAGGGTGATTTGGACACGAGTGCGGAGAATAAGGCCCTCATGTTGGCAGTGTGCGCTGAGGCCAGGTTCGTCGAAGGCTGCGGTCGGGACGTAGCCTCTGGGTCAGACCTTCTGCCACGATCAGCACACGCTGGACAACGAGGTGGGTCGAGATGCCGGAGACGAGTCGCGTCGAGGACGACGCGGGACGATCACTGAGCGGACGGCCAGATTACCGGATGCCACTTGAAAGTGGCCGCAGGGAGGATCGCGTGCCGCGACACGGTTCGGCCGAACCGGGGGCCGACGTAGAGAGCGTCCCGGACGCCCCCCGTCGCTCGTCCATTGCCGGATGGTCCATCCGCCGCAAGCTGACGCTTCTGGTCACCATTCCGCTCGTCGTGCTGCTCATCGGTGGCGGTGTCCTGGTCGCGTCGCTGACCGGGACGTATCAGAAGGCGCACACCGCGCGGCTGGACGCCGAGGCGATGGAGCCCGCGCTGCGGCTGAGCCGGGTGCTGTTCAACGAGTTCGCCATGCCCGGTCTGATCGCGTCCAAGGACCTGCCCGGGGTGCGGGCCCAGACCGACGCCGAGATCAAGGTGATGCGGCCGAAGCTGGAGGCGCTGGCCGCCCGCGACTCGAAGAACTCCTCGCTGCCCGACTCCGCCCGCGACATGCTCCACCAGCTCGACCAGATCAGCGAGATCCGCAAGCAGGTCGACGTCACGATCCGCACCGGCGAGCTCAAGAATGTCTCGACCCTCCCGACGATCACCTCCGCCACCCTGGGCCTGTTCGACGCGGCTCAGTCCCTGCCGGAGAAGCTGGCCACCGACCTCGGCGTCACCGCCACCAACCGGGACACCATCACTGCTGGCTCGGTGTTCTCCTCGGTCTCCCAGATGGGCTTCGGCGCGGCCGAGGAGATCACCGTCTTCACGAAGGTGTTCACCGGTCAGCTAGCGATCAACCCGAGCACCATCCAGGAGCTCGAGCGGCTGATCGCCGCGCAGAACCTGGGTCTCACCCAGGCGCAGAGCGTGGCCAACGCCGAGCAGTCGAAGACCCTGATCGCGCTGAACGACGAAGGTCGCGAGATGGTCGTCTGGCGCAACACGCTGGAGAACGCACTCGGCAAGGACGGCACCAAGATCGCCAACCCAGGCGACTTCAGCAAGCTGGCCACCACCCGCCTGGCCGACATCGAAAAGGTGGCGACCACCTCCAGCCGCACCACGCTGAAGTCGGCGCAGGACGCCGAGACCGGCGCCCTCTTCCGGGTCGCCCTGGTCGCCGGCGCCGTGCTCATCACCATCCTGGTGGTCAGCGCCCTGCTGACGACGATCGCCCGCACCGTCACCGCCCCGCTGCGCCGGCTGCGCGACGGCGCCGTCGAGGTCGCCAGCGTGCAGCTGCCGGCCGCGGTGGCCCGGATCGAGCAGGACGGGGTGGGCGCGGACATCGCCCTGCCCCCGGTGCTCCCGGCCAACTTCAACCCGGGTCCGGAGACCCTGGCGGTGGCGCACGCGGTCGACGACCTCGGCGCCGAGGCGGTCCGGCTGGCCACCGCCCAGGTCCGCCTGCGGCGGGCGCTGGACGAGGCGTTCGTCAGCATGTCCCGCCGGAGCCAGTCGATGGTGGAGAAGCAGCTCGCCATCATCGACAGCCTGGAGAGCCAGGAGCAGGACCCGGACCAGCTGCGCAACCTGTTCCGGCTGGACCACCTGGCCGCCCGGATGCGCCGCTACAACGACAACCTGCTGGTGCTGGCCGGTTCCGCGGTGCGCACCCGGGCCACCGCGCCGGTCAAGATCGCCGAGCTGTTCCGCGCCGCCACCTCCGAGATGGAGCAGTACGAGCGGGTCCGGCTGCAGCCGGTCAGCGGCGCCTCGATCGCCGGTACGGTCGCCGGCGAACTCGTCCACCTCCTGGCCGAGCTGCTCGACAACGCGGCGATGTACTCACCGCCGTCCAGCGCGATCGTGCTCTCCGCGGCCTTCACCGCCGACGGTGGCCTGCAGATCGAGGTGCTGGACGCCGGCGTCGGCATCAGCCCCGGTGAGCTCGACCGGCTGAACTCCCGCCTCACCCAGCCCGAGGCGATCGACACCCAGGTCCCGTCCCGGATGGGTCTGTTCGTCGTCGCCCGCCTGGCCCGTCGCGGCACCTTCGGGGTGCAGCTGCAGGCCCGGCCGGACGCCTCCGGCACCATCGCCCTCGTCCGGGTGCCCGCCTCCCTGGTCATCGGGGCGCCGGGCAGCACCGGCGAGACGCCGACCGGTACCCACCCCCAGATGCGGCCGCTCACCCCGGCCGTAGGCACCCCACGGCCCCAGCTCACGCCGGGCGCCGGTGCGGGTGCGGGGGCCACGCAGAGCGGCTACGCCAGCTTCGGCCAGATGGGGCAGTCGCAGGCGCAGCCCCAGCGCGAGACCCCGGCTCCGGCGGTCTCCGCAGCCGGCGCCGCGGCTCAGGCCGCCGCCGGGGTCCGTTCCGTGGCCGACACGGACGACTCGGAACTGCCGCGTCGCCGCCGGGTGCCGGGCGGGGGACCGAACGCCGGTCTGCCGGCCGACGCCATCGCCTCGGTCGAAACCGGTTCGACCGGCCTGTTCACCCCCAACGTCCCGGCTGCTCCGAGCGAGTCCGGGGAGCCCCGGGGCGCAGCGGCCGCGATCGGCCGGGGCGGGGCCCAGGCGACGCCCGCCTTCGGTTTCGGTCAGCAGCAGGACCAGCCCGCGTTCGGGTTCGGCCAGCAGCAGGACCAGTCGGCCTTCGGGTTCGGTCAGCAGCAGGAGCAGTCGTCCGGTTACTCCCGGCCGGAACTGCCCGCGGGCCGGAGCAGCCAGTTCACGCCGCCTCCGCCGGAGACCACCCCTGGTGGAATCCCGAGCCTGCCCACCCGCACCCCGGGCGAGCGCACGCCGCAGCCGCTGAGCGGATTCGGCGGCCAGAGCGCCTTCGGTCAGAACGACCAGAGCGCCTTCGGTCAGAACGACCAGAGCGCCTTTGGTCAGAACGATCAGAGCTACGGCCGGAGTTACGGTCAGGACGACCAGAACTTCAACGACCAGGGCTTCGCGGACCGGCCCGGCCAGACCTTCGGCCAGCCGCCGGCTCAGACCTTTGAGAGCTTCGAGAACCGGACCGGACCGGCCGCCTACGGTGCCGGGGACAACACCCCGGCCGCGGGCATCTCCGGTCTTCCCGGTCTGGCCCGGCGCCCGGCCGATGCCGGCGGGTACTCCGGTTACACCGACTCCGGCTACACCGGTGAGCAGCCGGTCAGCGACCCGCTCTCCGCTCCGACCGGCTCGTTCCGGGCCGCCCCGAACCAGGGTTTGCCGACCGGCGAGGTCCGCCCGGAGTGGCAGGATCCGGAGCTGCCGACCGAACTCGCGCAGCGCGCCTCGGCCGCCGCGTCGTACCAGCCGGCCGACACCGGTTCGTCGATGATCGGCGAGGACAACCGGTCCGACTTCAACGACCCGACGCCGATCTTCGACCAGATCTCGGTCTGGTTCAGTTCGGAGCCGGCGCCGGCCGCCCCCTCGATCTCGGTCGAGAACGGCGATCAGCGCATCATCGACCTGCGCGACCACGAGCGGGAGCGGAACAAGCAGTCCACCCGCTGGGCCGCCCTCGGTGACCAGCGCTGGCTGGCGACGAACGCCCGGGCCAGCGCCGCTCCGGACACCGACGGTCGTTCCGATGCGGGTCTGCCGACCCGGCGGCCGGGGGCCAACCTCCTGCCGTCCACGGCAGCAGCGGTCACGGACTCGTCCACGGCCCGCCCGCGTCAGGGTGCGACCCGAGCCCAGCCGGCTGACCCCACGGTCATCCGGGGACGCCTGGGCAACTATCAGCGTGGTCTGGCCAATGCCCGCAAGGCGCGGCAGAAGGCAGACCCGGCACCGGCCTTCAATCCGGTCGGGGCAAGTCTTTTCACCACCAACAGCGACGGCGGTGCCGATAGTGGCTCCTCCGCAGAGCAGGGAGGGGACCAGTGAGCACGGGCACCGGCACCGACGTCACCTGGCTGGTCGACGGGTTCGCACAGCGGGTACCAGGCGTGGCCCACGCAGCCGTGGTCTCGGCCGACGGACTTCTGGTGGCCAGCTCCGCAGGGCTCCCACGGGACCGGGCCGACCAGTTGTCCGCGGTCGCGTCCGGCCTCGGAAGTCTGACCAACGGCGCGGCGATGTGTTTCGCCGCGGGCGCGGTCGTCCAGACGGTCGTCGAGATGCAGGGCGGTTTCCTGCTTCTCATGGCCATCTCGGACGGCTCCTGGCTGGCGGTTCTGGCCGCACCGACGTCCGACATCGGACTGGTCGGCTACGAGATGACCCTGCTGGTCGACCGCGTCGGCCAGCACCTGTCTCCGGAGCTGCGGCACAACGGCCACGGTGGCTCGCTGCCATCGATGTGAGCAGATTGCCGAGATGACCGACTACTCAGCTCATGAGGGCGGGGACCCGCCACCGTCGATGGTGCGTCCTTACGCCCGTACCGGTGGGCGGACTCGCCCAGTGCACGACCTCGACCTCGAGGCTCTGGTGGTGACCACGGTCGCCGGCCAGGACCCGGGAATGAACGACTTGCTCTCGCCGGAACACAGCACGGTGATCGAGTTGTGTGAGGGAACGATCTCCGTCGCCGAGATCGCCGCCCGACTGCACACCCCGCTCGGCGTGGCCCGCGTAATCATCGCGGACATGGTCGAGCTGGGTCTGGTCGAGGTGCTGAGCACGGCGAACGCTTCTGGTGACGAACGTGATCCAGCTTTCTTGAGGAGGGTGCTCAGTGGCCTTCAGCGGCTCTGAGACCAGGGCCACCCGATCGACGAAAATCGTCATCTCGGGTGGATTCGGTGCGGGCAAGACCACGTTCGTGGGTGCGGTTTCCGAGATCATGCCGTTGCGGACCGAGGCCGTCATGACCTCGGCCAGCGTCGGCGTGGACGATCTCTCGGCCACGCCGAACAAGACCACCACCACGGTCGCGATGGACTTCGGTCGAATCAGCATCGACCAGGAACTGGTGCTCTACCTGTTCGGCTCGCCCGGACAGAACCGGTTCTGGTTCATGTGGGACGACCTGGTCCGTGGTGCGATCGGCGCGGTGGTCCTGGTGGACACCCGGCGCCTGGAGGACTGTTTCGGCCCGATCGACTTCTTCGAGGCCCGCAACCTTCCCTTCGTGGTCGCGATCAACGCGTTCGACGGGCTGCTGCGGCACCGCCCGGAGGACGTGCGGGAGGCTCTGCAGCTCAGCCAGGATGTTCCGGTCCTGGTCTGCGACGCCCGGGAACGGGAGTCGGCCAAGCAGACCCTGATCTCGGTGGTCGAGCACGCCCTGGCGACCTGGAGCCGGGCCTAGTCAGGCCCGACCCCAGGGCGCCGGCCCGCCCTGGGGCTCAGTTCCGGGGTTCGAGCAGCCCGTCCCGCACGAGATTGCGGACGTCGCTGAGCAACTCGGCCCTCAGCGCCTGACCGTCGACCTCCAGCAGCGATGCGAGAGCGGCGATCAGGCGACCCACCGGGATGTCTCCGGAGCTTGCTCCGACAAAGCCCGCCAGGGCGGTGTTCGCCTGCACGACGCGGCCGGCGCCACCTCCCTGTCGGAGCAGGATGACGCTCGGGTCCTCGGCTCCCGGCAGATGATGTCGTTCTTCGGTGACGTCGGCGGCCACCTGTAGCGTGGCCGCGAGCAGGGCCTCATCGTCGTTGGCGGCCAGCCAGTCCTGTCGTTCCAGGGTGGCGATCACCTCGTCGCCCCAGGGCAGACCCGGTCCGGTTCGGCGTTCTTCCACCACCCTCAGCGGGGCGGCCTTTTCCGACACCGGCCGCCGCAGGGTGATCAGGCCGAATCCCACGCCCTCTACCCCGCGGGAGGCGAAGTCGGCGAGCCAGGCCGCGTACAGGTCGTCGGCGTCCTTACCGAGATGCTGCCCGGAGTCGCGGATCCAGATCTCCGCGTACTCGGCCGGATCCTGCCATTCGCGCTGTACCACCCAGCCGTCCAGTCCGGACGCGTCCAGCCAGGACGAGATCCGGTCGGTCCAGCCCTCGCCCTTCCGGCCTTCCCAGTTACCGAGGAACTGGGCGATCCCCCCCGGCGCGAGCACCGAGCCGATCGACTCGACCAGCTGCCGCACCAGATCGTCCCCGACCATCCCGCCGTCCCGGTACTCGAACGCGGCGGAGGGGGCGTTGCGCGGGGTGATGACGAACGGCGGGTTGCTCACCACCAGGTCGAAGAACTCGCCGGCCACCGGATCGAGCAGACTGCCCCGACGTCCCTCAATCGTCGTTCCCGCAATGGTGGACGCATTCAGCTGCCAGTTGAGTTCGGCGAGCGTGAGGGCCCGGGCCGAGATGTCGGTCGCCACCACGTGCTGCGCATGCCGGGCGGCGTGGAGCGCCTGGATGCCGCAGCCGGTGCCGAGATCGAGCACCCGCCCGGTGGGGCGCCGGATTGTGCAGCGGGCCAGGGTCAGCGAGGCCCCACCGACGCCGAGCACGTGGTCCTCAGCCAGGGGCCGACCGGTCGCGACCTCGGAAAGGTCCGAGGTCAGCCACCAGTCGGCCGGGCCGAGAGCGTCCACGGTTGCGTAGGGACGCAGGTCGACCCGGGCGCGGACCGGGTCGCCGGAGTCGTGGCCGGCCTGGGTGAGCAGACCGAGTTCGGCCAGGCCGGCCAGACCCACGGTGGGCACGGCCGGGGCCAGCTGCTCGGCCGGAACCTCGAGACCGAGCAGGAACACCGCGATCAGGGCGCCCAAGGGTTCGTTCAGGTGCTCCCGGACGACGAGCCGGGCGGGCAGCGACTGCTCACGCCCGAGGGCGGCCTGGGCCATCGGCCCCAGCAGGTCGTTCACCGCATCCACGGTGAACCCGGTGAGGTCGGCGCGCAGCTTCGAGACCAGTTCGCTCGTCATGCCTGTGTTTCTACCCCAAACGACGAAACCGGCCGTACAGGTGGGCCACCTGTACGGCCGGTTCCTTCGGAGAGTTATTACGGGGTGGTGTGGGCCGAGGGTGCGTTCTCGTCCACGTCCACCGTCTTGCGTACCGGCGGCTCCGTCACTTCGGCGATGGGCGGTTCGGCCGGGGTCTGAGGACCGGTCGGCGTCTCGCCGTAGTCGACGGAGCGCCGCTTGGTCACCACCAGCGCCGCCACGATGATCACGACCGCCACCAGGGCGATCGCGTAGCGCAGCGGCTTGGAGGCGTCGTCGCCGACGCTGAGCTGCACGACGGCCGGCGCGATCAGCACCGCCACCAGGTTCATCACCTTGATCAGCGGGTTGATCGAGGGCCCGGCGGTGTCCTTGAACGGGTCACCGACCGTGTCACCGATCACCGCCGCGGCGTGGGCCGGAGAGCCCTTGCCGCCGTGATGACCGTCCTCGACGATCTTCTTCGCGTTGTCCCAGGCACCACCGGAGTTGGCCAGGAACACCGCCATCAGAGCCCCGGCTCCGATCGCCCCGGCCAGGTAACCGGCGAGCGGGCCGATGCCCAGACCGAAGCCGACCGCTACCGGGGCGAGCGCCGCCAGCAGACCGGGGGTGGCCAGCTCCCGCAACGAGTCCCGGGTGCAGATGTCGACCACCCGCCCGTATTCCGGCTTCTCGTCGTAGGTCATGATCCCCGGGTGCTCGCGGAACTGACGCCGCACCTCGACCACGATGGCCCCGGCCGCCCGGGTGACCGCGTTGATCGCCAGGCCGGAGAACAGGAACACCACCGCGGCCCCGAGCATCAGGCCGACCAGCGTGTTGGGCTGGACGATCTCGACCCCGAAGCTCCGGGGCAGATCGCCCAGTGCCGCGCCGGAGTCGGCCAGGGCCTTCTGCCAGGCGTCGGTGTACGAGCCGAACAGTGCGGTCGCCGCGAGCACGGCCGTGGCGATCGCGATGCCCTTGGTGATGGCCTTGGTGGTGTTGCCCACCGCGTCCAGTTCGGTGAGGATCTGCGCCCCCTCGCCGTCGACGTCCCCGGACATCTCGGCGATGCCCTGGGCGTTGTCACTGACCGGGCCGAAGGTGTCCATCGCCACGATCACCCCGACCGTGGTCAGCAGGCCACAGCCGGCCAGGGCGATCAGGAACAGCGAAAGCCAGACCGAGACGCCGCCCAGGGTGAAGGCTCCGAACACGGCGGCGGCGATGATGCCGGTGGTGTAGACCGCCGACTCCAGGCCGAGCCCGATGCCGGAGAGCACCACGGTGGCGGCGCCGGTCGTGGTGGTGTCGGCGACGTCCATCGTCGGGCGCTTGTCGGTGCCCGTGTAGTAACCGGTGAGCCAGAGGATCACGCCGGCCAGGACGATGCCGATCATCACCGCCGAGAAGGCGATCAGTCGCGGGTCCCCGTCCAGCCCGGCGACCACCGAGTCGCCGCCGGTGAAATCGGCGAACGACGACGGCAGATAGGTGAACGAGGCGATCGCGCAGAGCACCGCGGAGACCACCGCGGAGATGCCGAAACCCCGGTTGATCGCGGTCAGGCCGCTCTCACCCGGGCGGGTACGGGTGACCACCACGCCGAGGACGGCAGTGAGGGCACCCAGGGCGGGCACGATCAGGGGAAAGACCAGTCCCTCGATGCCGAACGCGGCCTTACCCAGGATGAGCGCCGCCACCAGGGTCACGGCGTAGGACTCGAACAGGTCGGCGGCCATACCGGCGCAGTCCCCGACGTTGTCGCCCACATTGTCGGCGATCGTCGCGGCGTTGCGCGGGTCGTCCTCCGGGATGCCCTGCTCGACCTTGCCGACCAGGTCGGCTCCGACGTCGGCGGCCTTGGTGAAGATGCCGCCCCCGACGCGCATGAACATCGCGAGCAGAGCGGCGCCGAACCCGAAGCCCTCGAGGACCGACGGTGCGTCGCCCTCGTAGAGCAGGACCACGGACGAGGCACCGAGCAGGCCGAGACCGACCGTGCACATTCCGACGAAACCGCCGGTACGGAAGGCCAGTTGCATACCCCCGTCGCGGTCGCCCTTACGAGCGGCCTCGGCGACCCGGACGTTGGCCCGGACCGCGAGGGACATGCCGAGGTAGCCGATGGCGGCGGAGAACAAGGCCCCGACGATGAAGAAGATGCCCCGCCCGATCCGCACCTCCGCATCCCCGGGCAGGAGGAAGAGAACGATGAGGACAAGGACGACGAAGGCGGCCAGGGTCCGGAACTGGCGGCGGAGGTAGGCCGCCGCGCCTTCCTGGACCGCGGTGCCGATCTCGACCATGCTCCGGGTGCCGTCGGGGGCTGCGAGGACAAGCCGGCGGAAAGCCGCTGCCACCCCCAGAGCCACGACCGCGATCACGAAGACCACGACCACCAGCGTCAGATTTCGACCTTCGAGGTCTACGTCCGCCGTAGTGGTGGCAGCCAAAAAGCCTGAATGCATCCGTCCTCCTCGACGTGCGCGGGCGACCCCCTCACCCGTCGCGGGTCAGGGTCGAACCAGTGCAGGCGACAGGGCGATCAGGGCCTTGGCATGCGTGGGTACGCCGATCAGCCGGCGAAAGTTCCCACGCAGCGGAGTCTATGTACTGTGATGCGGACCACCAAACATTGGACGCGTGGCGCTTTTCACTTTGGGTGGTTTCGTCCGGTTTAAGGGCGACTGACCGCCCGGTCGGAGCAGACCAGAGGACGTTTGTCAGCGGGCGGAGTCGCGCGGCGCCGATGCGGCGGGCGGGTCGCTGTCCCCCGGAGCGGTCGGCCACCACTCCAGGTGCACCCGGGCGCCGGAAACGCCTTGATGCGGGCGGACGTCCACATAGTCGGCAAGTCCCTCGAGCAGGGACAGCACCACGGGCTCCGAGCCGGGTTCGGCCTTGGCCGCGTCGGTCACCTCGATCACCAGGCCGGGCCCGGAGTCGTCGACGTACATCGTCACCGGTTCGGCGCTGCTGGTGGCCGCACACCGGCGAACCGCGCGCGCACAAGCTTCACCGACGGCCAGGCGCACCTCTTCCAGGTGCTCGTTCAGGCCGGCCCGACGGGCCACCGCGACGGCGACCAGCCGGGCCGTGCGGACGTACTCGGCGGCCGGTGGAAACCGCAGCAGGACCCCGGCCACGGGCGGTTCCGGGGTCAGGAGCGGTTCCGGGGTCACGGGCGGTTCGGGCCCGGACCCGGCTATGGCGTGCCTCTGGAGGACTCCCCGTCCGCTGAGCCGTCGAGCGTCTT
The DNA here is from genome assembly GCA_000719025.1 of Kineosporia aurantiaca JCM 3230. Classification (GTDB taxonomy): domain Bacteria; phylum Actinomycetota; class Actinomycetes; order Actinomycetales; family Kineosporiaceae; genus Kineosporia; species Kineosporia aurantiaca. The sequence continues at coordinate 841,034 of JODP01000001.1, read as the reverse complement.
CTCCAGGGTCGCGTCCAGGGAGATGGTTCTCGGGCCGGCCTCGGCCGGCTCGGCCAGCGCCCCGTCGAGCGAGGCATGGATCGGGAAGACCTTGGTCAGCCCGGTGATCCGGAAGACCTTGAGGATCTTCTCCTGATCGCAGACCAGCTGCAGCGAGCCCGCGTGCGACCGGGCCCGCTTGAGCCCCCCGACCAGCACCCCGAGCCCGGTCGAGTCCAGGAAGTCCACCCCGCCCATGTCCACGACCAGGTGGTACTCCCCGTCCGCGACCAGCTCGTTGAGCCGCTCCCGCAGAGTGGGGGCTGTATACACGTCAATCTGGCCGGCCACGCTGATGACCGTCTGGACACCTTCGCGCCGTGTCGCCACTGTGAGCTCCACATCGCCTCCCCGGGAAGTCCTGTGCCCATCTCGCGGTCGTCAGACCGATTCCGTTGCCCTCACCGTGGGGGCGTGCCTCCGGCATTCAATCACCTGACGGTCACTCCAATGGCCCACACCGCCCACTGGGTGTCACCAATTTGGCGGACAGATTACATCCGCCGGCCACCATCGGTCACGTCGTCGGCGGCCCGGCCGCTGGCGTAGCCGCTATTTGCGCAGGTCCAGGGCCTGCCCGAGCCGATCCGAGGACCGGTCGGGGCAGTCTGGGCTCATCAATCACCACGGAAACCACCACCGTGCCGTCAGCCAGAAATTCACATTGGCTCAGCCGGGCCCGGTTCGCTCCGGCCACCCGGGCCGCGGCCGGACAGCCCTCCGCCGAGTCGATGGCGGCCAGCGCCGCCAGGTCGGCGGCCGCCGCAGCCCGGTGCCGGGTGCTGACGGCCAGTCCGAGGCCGAGCGTCACCGTCATCAGCGTGGCGGCCACCCCGACGAGCGCAAGGAAGAGGATGGTGCCGGACCCCCGATCCCGCTGGTCTGGCCGCCCCCGACCCCGCGCTTGGTCCGGGCTGGGCCCGAGCGGTGCTCTGTGCCCGAGCCGGGATCTGGGTGACGCTGGCTGCTCCGGCTGGGGCGTGGGCAGCGTTGCCCGTGCCGGCTGCTGCGTGGACGATGCCGCCGGTTCCAACCGGGGCCTGAGCGGTGGTGTCTGTTCCGGCAGTTGTGTAAGCGGCCTTGCCCGTGCCGATTGGGGTGTGAGCGGAGCTGTCTGATTCGGCTGGAGTGTGAACGGTGTTGCTTGCTCCAGCGTGGGTGCGGGCAGTGTCAGCTGTTCCGGCTGAGACGTGAGCAACGGTTCCTCGTTTGGCTGATGTCTTCGCGGTGCTCTCCGCTCCGGCCTCGCCCGGGTCAATGGTGCCTGTCCTGTCCCTGGATCGAGCCGAAACTTGGACGGTGGTGCCTTACCCGGCTCGACCGGACTGCGTGGTGTCTTTCCCAGCGATGCCCGTCCTGACGATGTCTGTTCCCGTGGTGTCTGTTCCGGCCTGGACCAGGCCGATGGTGCCTCTTCTGCTCCCGCGCCGAGCCGAGACCTCAACGGTGTTGCCTCACCCGGCCGGGCCCCACCCAGTGATGCTTGTGCCACCAGTGCCTGTTCCGCACGGGCCCTGATCGGTGGCTGTACTGGCCCCGCCCAAGTCGATAATGCCTGCCCCGATACCGGCCCCTGCCCGGACCTGACCGAAGTTGCCTGGCCTGGCCGGGGCGCGTCTGGCGTTGCCTGGCCTGACCGAGGCCCATCTGACGTTGCCCGGCTTGGCCGAGGTCCGACGGGGGCTACCTGGCCTGACCCGTGCCCATCTGGCGCCACCTGAACTGCCCCAGCCCCATCTGACGGCGTCTCACGTAGCCGACTCATCTTCCGACCTCCTCTTCCGTCTGGGCCGTGCTCGCGGACTCGACCCCGATCCGTGGATGCCAGGGCAACGGCAGCTCCACCTCGGCCGACACCCGCACGGTCACCAGATCGCCGCTCGCCGTCACCTGAACCGAAGCCCCGTCCGGTCCAGCCGCGAGCGCGACCGGCCGGGGATCCTCGTGCCGGGCCGCCGCCCGCGCACCGGCCCGCGCCGCGTCGATGCACCGCAGCTGAGCTAGCCCGGCCGTGGAGGCGGCCAGAAGGGCGCCCAGAAGGAGGACGAGAACTGGCATCAGGAGGGCGAACTCGGCTGTGACGGAGCCCCGCGTACCGGCATGGGATGACGGCTGTGGAGGTCGAGGGAAATGGGTGGGCCGAGCGGGACGGAGGTCTCCGGCCGGCCCGGCCGGGGTCGCCTGCGCTGCGCGGCCCCGGCCGTCCGGGTCGGTCATCCGAGACTCATGGCCTTCTGGATGATGGTGAGCAGCAGCGACTTGATCGGGCTGCTGCGGATGATCGCCAGCAGCACGCCGGCGAAACCGCAGGCAGCCACCATGGTCATCGCGTACTCCGCCGTGCTGGCCCCCGCCTCGGACCTTTGACGGGCCGCGACCGTGACCCGCCGGCATCGGTCCCCGAGCACCCCGATTCCCGTGACGAACGCCGCCTTCAGCATCCGAACCCGCATGTTCACCCCTTCCGCTGGCCGGAACCCCCGGCCGGGTCGGCCGCCCGATCTGCGGCCATGACCAAAACTGCCGTGTGAGTGGGTCTTCGAGCAGACGGAAGGCCTTGCCTGTGGACAGAATCGGGTTCGTATCGGCTGTGGAAAGCGCGAAAGTCATCCGGCCACCAGCCTGATCACCAGAGGGACGATGCCGAGCAGGACGAAGGCGGGTAGAAGGCAGGCCGCGCCGGGGATGACGAGGAGGACCTCCAGCCGCTGGACCGCGGCTGAGCGCGCCGCAGCCTGACGACGGCGTTCCTCGGTGGCGGCCCGGCGGATCAGCGCTGACGGCGGCAGGCCGGACCGAGCCGCCAGGGTGAGGGCCTCGGTAAGGGCGGCGATGGTGCTGTCGTTGATCGCGTCTTCCGATTCCGGGAGCGGTCCGGAGATCAGATCGCCCAAGCGCAGCAGTTTCTCGCCCCGCGGATCACCCAGCTCGGACAGCACGTCGCCGACCCCTCTCAATGATGCGGCCGGTGGAGCGCCGCTCTCCACCAAGGCGGCGATCAGGTCGAGCACCAAGGGGCCAGGCATCACCGAGGCCGACGCCGGGCCGGTGACCTGGCCTACGCGCTGATGCGGACCCAATGCGGCATCAAGGCGACGGTTCACCCCGTCCATTGCTTAATCACACCGATCCCTCTGCTGCGGACCGCACCAGATGCGCCGTCCAGAGCCGGCCCAGCCACCAGAACCCGGCTCCGAGCACGAGGCAGGCCATTCCGGGAAGGGTTCCGAGGAGGACGGAGACGGTGTTGACGCCGAGCACCGCTCCCAATAGCAGCCCGATCAGCGGTAGGGCGGCCAGCACCCGGGCGGTCGTGCGAGGACCGGCGAGTGCCACTTCCCGCTCGTCCGATTCGGCGATCTGAGCCAGCAACCCGGCCCCGACGCCATCGAAAATGGCCGCTGCCGGAGCCCCGGATCGCCGAACCACCTCGGCGGTGGCGGCGAGCCACTGCAACGCCTCGACCCCCGGGCCGTCGCAGTCCACCGCCGCTAGCCGAAGACCTTCTGCCGCGGTCCCTCCCACGGCCAACATCCCCGCCACCGTCTCGGCCACTCGCGCATCCGGCCCCCGCCCGACGGCCAGCACCTCCCAGGTGCGGCCTGGTGGAACCCCAGCCCGGGACAACGCCGACACCCGACCACACAACAGGGCGGCGTCGTCCCGACCCAGCAACGGTCGAGCCAGCGATACTCCGCGCCAGGAAGGTCGCCCCTCCTGCGGTAGGGGCGGGGTACCCCGCCATAGGGAGTGGTCTCCATTGCGATAATGGACGCTCTCACGCACCGAAGGCTGCTCATCGCGCCGAGGGAGGAGAATCTCACCGCGGTGAGGCGCATTGTCGTGCGGAAGAACGAGGGGCTCAACTGAAGAAATCTCTTGTTTGTCGCTGAATGTCATTGGTTCCCCTCGAGTCCTTGTGCCAGATCTGGCCATCCGGGCCCGGTCTCACCGTCCGAGCCCGGGTCGTTCGGGTCGGCCGTGAGCGCGGGCAGCATTTCGAGTTCGCCGCGGGAAGTGCGCCGGGCGATGGCGATCTGCATGACCCGCCGCCGACGGCCCCGCCGTTCTACGTGGACAACCGCGTCCAATGCGGCCGCGGCCTGGGCCCGCACAGCGTCAGCGGAAAGCCCGGCCAGCGCACCCAGAGCCTCGAGCCGGGCGGGTACGTCGGCTGGGGCGTTCGCATGCACCGTGCCGCAACCCCCGGCGTGCCCAGTGTTCAAAGCGGCCAGCAGGTCTCGCACCTCGGCCCCCCGGCACTCGCCGACCACCACCCGGTCCGGTCGCATCCGCAGGGCCTGACGGACCAGGTCTTCCAAGCTGATCGCACCCGCCCCCTCGACGTTGGCGTGCCGAGCCTCCAGCCGGACCAGGTGCGGGTGCGCGGGGCGCAGTTCGCCGACGTCCTCCACCAGCACAATCCGCTCGCCGGCGGGCACCAGTGACAGCAGGGAAGCCAGAAGGGTGGTCTTGCCCGCTCCGGTGCCTCCGCTGACCAGGAAGGCGGCCCGGGTGACGATCATCGCCCGGAGTACCTCGGCCCAGCCGGGTGGGATCGAGCCCGAGCTCACCAGGGCGCTGAGGGTGAGAGGTTCGGAGCGCAGGACCCGCAACGAGATCAGGGTGCCGGCCGGTGCGACGGGAGGGATCACCGCGTGCAGGCGGATGCCACCCTCGAGTCGGGCATCGGCGTAGGGGGCTGCGTCGTCCAGGCGGCGACCGCCGGCTGAGGCCAGCCGAGTAGCCAGGGCGCGGACTGCGTTTTCTTCGGAAAGGGCCGGCGGGCAGCGCATCCGACGGAGCCCTTCGCCTCGGTCGATCCAGATCTCGCCCGGCCCGTTGACCAGCACGTCCGTAACGCCAGGCAGTTCCAGGAAAGGTTGGAGCGGACCCAAGCCCCACAGCTCGGCCCTGATCCGCTCGGTCGCGGCGAGCACGTCGTCCTGTCCCAGCACCTGCCCGAGACCGGCCGACGTGGCCGCGACCATCGCCGCCAGCTCGTCCCGCCCGGGCCGGTCGTGACCGGCCAGGCCACCGCGCAGCCGGGCGACCACGGCCGCCAGGACCGGCTCGGACGTGGTCACTGCAGCAACCCTTGCGACAACAGCCCCCGGCGCAGCAGGTCGCCGCAGAACCGGGCCAGCGGGCCGCGAGGGTGCAGGCCGGGTGGTTCGCCGCGGTCGAGGGCGGACTTCAGCCGGGGCTCGGGGCGCAGCAGGCCGGCCAGGGGCAGGTCGAGGGCGGTGCAGATGCTGAGGGCGCTGAGCCCGGTCGGAGCGGGGCCACGCACCACCAGCCTCAGATCACCCACCAAAGGACGCAGGGAGGCCGCCACGCGCTGCGCTGCGGCCGTGGCCCGCACCTCGGCCGGGATTACCAGCAGGCAGGTGTCGAGAGCCCGCACGGCGGCACCGGCGGCTTCGTCGAGTCGGCGCGGTAGATCGATCAGCACCGCGCCGTATTCAGCCCGGGCCGAGTCGAGCACCGCACTCACGGCCGCCGCCGGCAGTTCCTCGACCGGGCCGCTGCGGGCCGCGGCGAGCACGTGCACTCCGTCGATCAGCGGTAGCGACCCGAACAGGCTGCCGGGCAGCAGCCGACCCCGCGCCGAGACCAGATCCGGCCAGCGCAGACCGGGTTCGTCCTCCGCGCCGAGCAAAAGGTCTGCCCCACCGCCGAACTGGTCCACCTCGACCAACAAGGTGGGCATCGCCGGGGCCGCGCTGCGGGCCAGCGCCGCGGCCAGGACGCTGGCCCCGGCGCCGCCACAACCACCGATCACCCCGATCACCGGCGCCCGCCCGGGCCGAAGGCCTTCGGCGAGCCGGGCCAGTCGCGCGTCCAGCAGGTGCTCGGCCTCGGGCAGCGGCACCACCTGCTCCGCCCGCATTTCCAGGGCCGCGCGCCAGAGCCGTTCGTCCGGCGGACCGGCCGCCAGCAACAGACGAGGGACGCCGGAGGCGGCGCCGGGCAGGTTCGGCCCGTCCGTTACCTGGTCGAAGCCCACCAGCACCAGACCGGGCGGCCCCGGTGCTGAGAGCGAGGTGCGTACGTCGATGCCGTACGTCGTGGCCAGTCGGCCCACGACGGAGACGATCACGGGTTCGGAGGTCAGCAGCAGCACCCAGACAGTGGCCATAGCCCCAGGCTCGGCGGCGCCGAGGAGTGCCGGGCCCTTTGGCCCATGCCTGTGGACAAACCCCGGTTCGTACCGACCTGTGGAAAACCTCAGGGGCCCGAACTGCATGATCACGGGGCGGAACTGCATGATCACGGGGCGGAACTGCATGATCACGGGGAGAAAGTCCATGATCACGAGGAAGAAAGTCCATGATCACGGGGGAAGAAGTCCATGATCACGAAGGGGGGTGGGACGACCGCGGCCGGGGGTGAGGGACGACGGCGGCCGGGGGTGAGGGACGACGGCGGGGTTGGAAGCGAAAGGCAGCGGCCCGGGCGGAGGCAAAAGGCGCGGCCCGGGCGGAGGCAAAAGGCTGGGGCAAAAGACGACGGCCCCCGCTGGGGGGGAGCGGGGGCCGTCTGGCCGGTCCGGCTCGGGGGGGAGGAGTCGGACCGGGCGGGCACGGCAATTAAGCCGGCAACGTCAGTCTGTACCCGCTGTGGCGTCTCGTGCAACACCTACGCCACCGGATGGCGGCATCTCGACAGGAAACAGACAGCTACCGGGCATTTTAAGTCACGGGATCCCACCCTACGTCACGACCAACCGCAGAGGCCGCATACACGCTCACCAAGGGTAACCGGCAATCTGGACAATCCCGGTCGCAATTCGGACAGGCCGGACCGGCCGAAAGGGCTCGCGGAAAGCAGCCACTCATTCACTGCGGGTGATCTTGACCGCCGCCTATCCTGACGGCATGGGTGTCGAGAAGGCCGACGGACGTCAGGCGGCGTTCTTCGACCTGGACAAGACCGTGATCGCCCGGTCCAGCACCATGGCCTTCTCCCGGCCGCTCTACGCCGGCGGCCTGCTCAGTCGCTCGGCGATGCTCCGCAGCGCCTACTCGCACTTCTTCTACCACGCCAGTGGTGCGGATCACACTCAGATGGAGCGGCTGCGCGAGCAGGTCTCCCGGATGGTCGTCGGCTGGGAGGTGCAGCAGGTCCGCGACATCGTGGCGACCACGCTGGCCGAGCTGATCGGGCCGATCGTCTACGAGGAGGCGACCGCCCTGATCGCCGAGCACCAGGCGGCCGGGCGGGACGTGGTGATCGTCTCCGCCTCCGGGGTCGAGCTGGTCGAGCCGATCGGCGTGATGCTCGGGGCCGACCGGGTCATCGCCACCCGGATGGGCATCGCCGACGGCCGCTACACCGGCACCATCGACTACTACGCCTACGGCGAGAACAAGGCCCTGGCCGTGCGCGAGCTGGCCGCCGAGCAGGGTTACCGGCTCGGGGAGTGCTACGCCTACAGCGACTCGGTCACCGATCTGCCGATGCTCGAGGCGGTCGGGCACCCGGTCGCGGTGAATCCGGACAAGGCGCTGCGTCGCGAGGCGCAGACCCGGGGCTGGCTGATCCAGGACTTCTCCCGGCCGGTCAGTCTGGGCCCGAAGTTCCCGGTCCAGACCGCCGCGCGGACCGCGGCCCTCGGAGCCGGGGCGGCGGCCGGCCTGGTCTGGTACGCCAGCCGCCGGAAGGAAGACGGAAAACCGGCCTCCGGCCGGGAAGACGCCCGGTCGCGGCGGGCGGCCTCCCGGCCGGAGCAGTAAAACCTTCGGGTCGGGCACCTTTCATCAACCACCCCGATTCTTCTGAACAGAGAAGCAGGATCGGAAGTTTCAATGGGTGGCGACGCCCCGCAGCCGGGCGCCGCCACCCGGGGCACGGTCCCGGCTACCAAGCTCGCTCGCATCATTCGCCGGAGCGGGACAAGCCCGTCCGAGCGGGTCCTCACGGGGACTGCTCGCGTGTGGGTACCGGCCACCGTGCGGTCCGTGCCGATCCGGAGGGGCCACCGAAACCGGCTCTCCGGATCTGCCGTCAGGTCTACTCCGGAAAACCGGTTTCGTCATGGGTCTACCGGGCAGTAGCGGCCATCCGTGCGACGAACGGTACCCGGCCGGCGAGTGCGAGTGGCCCATCCAGGGGACGGTTTTCGTGAGTGCCCCTACCAAACCGCCCACAAGCGTCCTCAATCAGAAAGTAACCCGACCCATGGTCACCGCGTCGCACACTGCGCGTCCCTCGCCCGCCCCCTTGACCACCGCGTCCGCGCACGAGATCAGCCAGTCGCCGACCGCTTTCGCCCGACCGGTGGTGTAGGACTGCAGACTGCGGTGGTAAGCCGGACCGGCGTCCAAATGTGCTGCCTCCCAGACCACTACGCCCATCGGGTCCAGCCCGCGTCCGATCATCACGGCGTGCGCGGCCGCTCGGGCGACGAGTCCGTTCCCGGCTACGAACGGCCGAGCGGTGAGAATTTCCGCGTGCACCAGGGCGGCCACAACCAGCGCCGGGGCCGAGGGAGGGGCCGAGAGGAGCGAGGTTATCCCGTCCAGGCGAGCTCCCAGAGCGGCGCCCAGCGGAGCATCGTTGGGCTCGCCGATCCCGTCCTGGGGTAGCTCCGTGCCCTGCCGCGGGCGTCCCACCTGTTCCGCCGGGAGCAATCCTCCGGCCGCAGCGAGGTGCAACCGGGCCAGCGCCTGCGCGGGAGCCGTGGCGAGCGACTTCTCCACCTGCTCGGCCTCGGAGTAGACCCGGATCGCCGCCTGGGTGAGATGCCCGGAAGCGTCGTCCGGCAGCGCTGAGGCGCCCCGGGCGGCGTCTCGCACCAGATCGACCGGGTACCGAGCGCCCTCCAAAGCAGCAGAGCTACGGGCCGAGCGCACGGTCGCCTCCGCGCGAGCCTCGGCCGAGCGGCGGCGCAGGGCGTTGTGCCAGCGGATCTCCGTGCACGCCGTCCGGGCCGACTGCACTGCCTCGGCCACCCCGGGCAGGTTCTCCAGGGCGGCCAGGCTCTCGGCCAAGGAAGACGTCACCCGACCAGCCTACGAGGGCCCGATCACTTGATCCGCATCCGCAGAACCACGAACCGGAGCACGGTCGAGACCAGGTTCGCCACGGTCAGCACCACCACCTCGACCCAGTGCGCCTGCACCCCGGCCGCGTGCACCACCGCCAGCGACCCGTTCGTCAGGGCCAGACCGACCCCGAAGGCCATCAGCCCGACCGCGTGGTCGCCGGCCAGTCCCTCGTTGCCCCGGACCCCGAAGGTGAGCCTCCGGTTGGCCGCGGTGTTGGCCACGGCGGTGATCAGGAGGGCCAGGGTGTTCGCCACGAACGAGTTCAGCACGATCCCGAGCAGCAGAAAAATTACTGAGTAGGCCAGCGTGCTGACCACCCCAACTCCGGCGAAGCGGATCAACTGCCCCACCGTGCGGCGCCGCTGACCTGCAGGTTCGGTACGGGAGGCGTAGTCCGGGCTGATCGAGGCGGTCATGCCCCCGAGCGTGCGCTTCGAAGTTCAAAGCCCTCTGTGTGCCAGTTGTGGAAATTCATAGGTTCACAGGGGCACTGTGCGTCCCTACTCTTGAACGTATGGCAACGGCGCCTGGGAACGTGACGGCAATTGGTCGGGCGAGAAGTGGTCCTCGATGGACGCATCCCCCCGACCCGGCTCCCCTACGGGCTCTGATCGTGGACCCGGACGGAGCGGCACTCGCTCGGATGACGCAGTTCCTCCGGGTCGATCCGCGGATCAGTGCGGTCCGCACCACGCGCAACCGCGCGGGTGCCCTGCAGATCCTCCGCGACGACCCGGTCGACCTGCTGGTCTGCGACGTGTCCACGCCCGGGCTGGACGGGCCGCACCTGGCCCGCGCCCTGGCCCGGATCGATCGGCATCCTCACCTGGTCTTCACCGTCCCGGCCCGGCAGCACCCGCCGCGGTCGTTCGAGCTGGACTCGGTGGAGTACGTCGACAAGCCGGTGACGGCCGAGCGGCTGGCCGAGGCGGTCCGGCGCACGGTTGCCGCCGCCACGGACGAGACGATCGCGGTCGAGCTGGCCGGGGTGACCCGGTTCATCCGGCGCTCGCAGATCCTCTTCGTCCAGGCTCAAGGCGACTACGCGCGGTTGCACACCGCCGTCGGCAGTCATCTGATCCGGGTTCCGCTGAGCACCCTCGAAGAGCGCTGGGAGCCCTACGGCTTCCTGCGCATCCACCGCAGCACGATGGTCGCGCTGCCGCACGTGGACGAGGTGCGCACGGTGGGCGGGCGGATGCGGGTGCGGCTGCGCGGTCGCACGCTCCAGGTCAGCCGGCGGCAGGGCCGGCACGTCCGCGAGGTGCTGCTGGCCGGTAACGGCGGCGAGCCCCAGCAGCGCTCCGAGCACCCCAACCCCCGGGCGACCCCGCACCGGGTGGCCGACGCAGGCTGATCCGAACCTCCCCAACGGGGCAGGTCCGTCCTATTCAACGGGACGGACCTGCCCCGCGGCATGTCGTCCCGGCGGCCGGACGCATAGGGTCGGGTGAGCACGACCACACACCTGTGCCACCGAACACGCGAACGTCTTGAAGGGGATCCGATGACGGACGAGACCCTGTCGAACCTGCTGCGCGAGGAACGGCGGTTTCCGCCGGAGCAGGCATTTGCCGACGCCGCCCGGGCCCGGCCCGAGCTCTACGAGCAGGCGAAGGCCGACCGGCTGGCGTTCTGGGAAGAGCAGGCCCGCGCGCTGAGCTGGGCCACCGAGTGGACCCAGACGCTGGACTGGTCGGACGCACCGTTCGCCAAGTGGTTCGTGGGCGGCACCCTGAACGTCGCTTACAACTGCGTAGACCGGCACGTCGAGGCGGGTAACGGCGACCGGGTGGCGATCTACTTCGAGGGTGAGGGCGGCGACACCCGCGAGATCACCTACGCCGAGCTGCAGCGCGAGGTCTCCAAGACCGCCAACGCCCTGACCGGGCTGGGGGTCGAGGCCGGCGACCGGGTGGCGATCTACCTGCCGATGATCCCCGAGGCGGTGTTCTCGATGCTGGCCTGCGCCCGGATCGGCGCCGCGCACTCGGTGGTGTTCGGCGGCTTCTCGGCCGAGGCGCTGCGCAGCCGGATCGACGACGCGGACGCCAAGGTCGTGATCACCGCGGACGGCGGGTTCCGGCGGGGTTCGGCCTCGGCGCTGAAGCCGGCCGTGGACGCGGCCGTGGTGAACACCCCATCGGTCCGGCACGTCCTGGTGGTGCAGCGGACCAAGCAGGACGTGGCCTGGGACGATGCCAAGGACGTCTGGTGGCACGACGTCGTCGACAGCGCCTCCGACGTGCACCAGCCGCAGGCCTTCGATGCCGAGAACCCGCTGTTCATCCTCTACACCAGCGGCACCACCGGGAAGCCGAAGGGCATCCTGCACACCTCCGGCGGTTACCTGACCCAGTCCGCGTACACCCACCGCAACGTCTTCGACCTGCGGCCGGAGAGCGATATCTATTGGTGCACGGCCGATATCGGCTGGGTCACCGGGCACAGCTACATCGTCTACGGCCCGCTCGCCAACGGCGCCACCCAGGTGATCTACGAGGGCACCCCGGACACCCCGCACAAGGGCCGGTTCTGGGAGATCATCCAGAAGTACAAGGTCACCCAGCTCTACACCGCGCCCACCGCGATCCGGACGTTCATGAAGTGGGGCGACGACATCCCGGCCCAGTTCGACCTGTCGAGCCTGCGGGTGCTGGGCTCGGTCGGTGAGCCGATCAACCCCGAGGCCTGGATCTGGTACCGCAAGCACATCGGCGGCGACCGCACCCCGATCGTCGACACCTGGTGGCAGACCGAGACCGGCGCGATCATGATCAGCCCGCTGCCGGGGGTCACCACCGCCAAACCCGGTTCGGCCCAGGTGGCCCTGCCCGGGATCTCGATCGACGTGCTCGACAACGACGGCCGGCCGGTGCCCGACGGGTCCGGCGGCTACCTGGTCCTGACCGAGCCGTGGCCGTCCATGCTGCGCGGCATCTGGGGCGACCCGGAGCGCTACAAGGAGACCTACTGGTCGCGGTTCGAGGGCCAGTACTTCGCCGGGGACGGCGCGAAGAAGGACGAGGACGGCGACATCTGGCTGCTCGGCCGGGTGGACGACGTGATGAACGTGTCCGGGCACCGGCTTTCGACCACCGAGATCGAGTCCGCCCTGGTCTCGCACCCCAAGGTGGCCGAGGCCGCGGTGGTCGGGGCGGCCGACGAGACCACCGGCCAGGCGGTCTGCGCGTTCGTGATCCTGCGCGGGGACGCGGGTTACGACGAGTCCCAGGCCGAGTCGATCGTCACCGAGCTGCGCAACCACGTGGCCAAGGAGATCGGCCCGATCGCCAAGCCGCGGCAGATCATGGTGGTCGCCGAGCTGCCGAAGACCCGTTCCGGCAAGATCATGCGGCGGCTGCTGCAGGACGTGGCCGAGAACCGGGTCGTCGGGGACGTCACCACGCTGGCCGACTCGACCGTGATGGACCTGATCAAGAAGGGCCTGAGTTCCGCTCCGGCCGCTGAATAAGGGCTGAAATGGGGGACGTTTGTGGGCACCGACACCTGGAAAGGTGACCCGCAGGCGTCCCTCATTTGCCAGAGTGAACGGATGACGGAAACCAGACGCGGAGCCCTCCATCACGTCGAGCTGTGGGTGCCCGATCTGCCCCGGGCGCTCGGTGAATGGGGCTGGCTGCTGCGGGAACTCGGGTACCAGCTGAACCAGGACTGGCCGGCCGGGCGCAGCTGGATCCTTCACGGCACCTATCTGGTGGTCGAGCAGAGCAGGGCGATGACCTCGGACCGGCACGAGCGGCTGCGGCCCGGCCTGAACCACCTGGCCCTGAACGCCGGAACGCCTCAGCAGCTCGACGACCTGATGGCCGAGGCGCCGAACCGGGGCTGGAGGCCGCTTTTCGAGGAGAAGTACCCCCACGCGGGCGGCCCCCAGCACTACGCCGGTTATCTGGAGAACAGCGACGGCTTCGAGGTGGAGCTGGTCGCCGACTGACGCCCTACTGCGGTACCTCCTCGACCGCGAAGACCGTGGCCTGCTTCCGGCTGTCGGTCCAGACGATCTGACGACCCTCGGCCTTCAGGTACTGGCCGCGGGTCTCGGACTCGATCGTGTAGCCCCCGGAAACCTTGGCCATGGTGAAAGCCTGTTTCGCGTCGCCCGAGTCGCAGACCTCGAGGTCGAAACCGGCCTCGACCACGGTGACGCAGTAGGCGTCCGCCTCTTCGCTGAGGTACAGGTTCGTGATCGTGTACTGGTTCTTTCCCACTGGGGTAAGCCCCAATTCGCCGCGGAAGCCGAGATCGCCCGCCTTCTTGCCGGACCGCGACAGGTTCAGCGACCCGTCGTCGAGTGACACAGTCAACATCCGTTTGCCCGCGGTCGTCGGGGGCGCCCAGATCCAGTATTGCCCACCCTCGGTCTGATTCAGGGTGTCGAACTTCTGGTTGGGCAGATCCTCAATGGGGGACGCCGTCGGCGACGACGAGGTGACGCCCGGCACCGGGGTGGCCGGGGAAGTGGGGGTTCCGGTGGTGTGGGCTCCCGAGTCCGACAGCCAGACCGTGACTCCACCGGCAATCGCGGCCACCACGGCGAAGGTGGCCACGGCCAGCCGGGCCCGCTGTCGCCGGCGCTTCCGGTCGCCCCGGCGTCGCAGCTCGTCCGCGGAAGGCAGCCGGCCGGCCTGCTCCGTCACCCCGTCCAGGTCGCGGAGGCGGTATTCCAGTTCGTCCATCAGTACTCACCCCTTCCACCGTGGATCGAGGCGGACTCGCCGAGTTCGGCCTTGAGCGCGGCCCGGCCCCGGGAGAGCCAGGACTTCACCGTGCCCTCGCTCGACTTCATCTCCCGGGCCACCTCGGCCACCGGCAGGTCGGCGATGAAATGCAGCACCAGGGCCCGGCGCTGCTTGGCCGGGATCCGCTGCAGGGCCTGGACCAGCATCACCCGTTCCGGCCCGGGCGCCATCGCCCGGGGGTCGGCGTACTGGTCCCGGCTGTGCGCCCGGAGCCGGTTACGGGCCTTGCGCCAGCTGCTCACGGCCACCCGCAGGGCCACGGTGCGGACCCAGGCCTCGGGTGAGTCGTACCGCTGCACGGACGGCCAGCGCTGCCAGGCCCGGGCGTAGGCCTCGGCGATCGCGTCCTCCGCGGCCCCGAGGTCCCCGGTCACCGCGTACACCTGGCCGAGCAGCCGCCGGGAGGTGGCCGCGTAGAACTCGTCGAAGTCGGGCTCCATCCCGGTCACCCCGACCCCGGCCGGTTTCGCCGCATCGTCTTCACATCACCCAACACGCCCCACCCCGGCCCCCGGTTGCACCCGGAATCAGGTTTTCCGGCTCAGCTCGGAGGCGGCGGCCTCGGTCAGCCGCTTGGCCCGGGACAACGGCACCGTGTAGTTCACCTCGAACAGGTCGGCCCGGTCCCGGGCCGCGAGCAGGTAGTCGTCGCTGGTCCGTAGCTCGTCGACCAGGTTCAGGGCGAGGGCGTCCTGCCCGTACCAGTACTCGCCGGTGGCGACCCGGTCCAGGTCGACCTGCGGCCGCTGATCCCGGACGAAAGCCTTGAACAGGTCGTGGGTCTCGTTGACCTGCTCGGTGACCTTGGCCCGGTCCTCCTCGGTGGTGCGGCCGAACATCGTCACCGTGCGCTTGAACTGGCCGCCGGTGAACTGCTCGAAGTCGATGCCCAGGCGGTCCAGCAACCGGTGGAAGTTGGGGGTCTGGGAGACCACCCCGATCGAGCCGACGATCGCGAACGGGGCGGCCACGATCCGGTTCGCCACGCAGGCCATCAGATAACCGCCGGAAGCCGCCACCGTGTCCACGCAGACCGTGAGCGGGATGTCGTGGTTGCGCACCCGTTGCAACTGGGAGGCGGCCAGGCCCTGCTCGTTCACCGTGCCCCCGGGATTGGTCAGCCGCAGCACCACCTCGTCCTCCGGGGTGGCCAGGCTGAGCACGGCCGTAACCTCCTCACGCAGGTTGCGCACCCGCGAGGCCCGCAGATCACCGTGGAAGTCCAGCACGAACACCCGCGGCCGGGTGCTCGGGACTCGGCGCTCGGCCTTCTGGGCCTTGCGCCGCCGCCGCAGTTCCGGCTTGGGCAGCACCGCCTGGGCCAGCCGGTCGCGCAGGTGGTCGTAGTGCTCGTTGATGTTCTTCACCCGCAGCCGGGATTTCGGCCGCCGCGGCGTGGCGAACCGGGCGACGCCGATGAACAGCGCGGCCAGCAGGGCGACGACGGTCACCCCCTCGGACAGGAAGAGCAGGTACTGCGTCAGCGCATGCGGCACGGTCCGACTTTAAACCGCTTGGCGAGGATCGTGACGGTGCCGGCGTGGAGAACGCCGGCACCGTCACCCCCCGATCAGGCACCTCGCGGCCGTTCACCGCCGGGAGGGCCCAGGATCCGGATGGGAAGAATAAGATCGTGATCCGGGTCACATCATAAGGCGGCCTGGACGATTGTCAAGAATGACCCTGGACATTCGTCCAAAGATATCCGTCGGCAGGGGGCCGGACTTTGGTTTTCACCTGATCGGAAAGGCCTTTCGGCCCGTCCTGGGGATACGGCGAGGCGGTGATTTCCGAGACCATTGGGACGGTCGGGGCGCGAGGTGCGGCTAAACCCGGGCTCTTCCGGTGCGGAATGCTCCGGGACCGAAGTTCCGACCGCGCAGGACGAGGTATCCGAGCGCCGCTAGGGTGCCGGTGAAAGACGTTGTCGGCTGATCTAAGCGACGAGATCCCACGGGGGAGACTGTGGCTGAGCCTACAGAAGGACCGGTGCCGGCCGGAGATCGGAACCCGGTGCGCCTGGTGGGGCGCGGGCGAGGGAGCGGGAAATTCGAGCAACGCCGCACCGAACTCGCCGACGCCGCGCTGAAAACGTTGTCAGAACTTGGATACGCCCGGACCAGTCTCCGGGAAATTGCCCAGAATTCCGAGTTCTCCCACGGCGTCCTGCATTACTACTTCGTCGACAAGGTCGATCTGATCACCCAGTGCGTGCGCCAGTACAAGGCCCGGTGCATGCGCCGGTACGACGGGATCATCGCCACCGCGACCACCGGCCCGCAGTTGCGTCACGAATTCGCCCTGGCGATGGCCGAGTCGATGCTGCAGGACGCCGATCTGCACCGGCTCTGGTACGACCTGCGCTCGCAGTCGATGTTCGACGCGGCGTTCCGGGACGACGTGACCGCGATCGACGACGGGCTGCAGGACATGACCTGGCGGGTGGCCAGCCGGATCGGTGAGCTGGCCTCGGTCGGGCTGCCGTTCGGCCCGGACGTGACCTACGGGATCCTGGACGGGCTGTTCCAGCAGGCCCTGCTGCGGCACTGTGCCGGCGACCCGGAGGCGGCGGAGTACCTGATCGCGGCGATCGACGAGGTGATGGCCCGGGTCATGCCCCTGGCGCCGGTGTGATCCTCAGGCCCTATCGTTCAGGCTTATGGAGAAACGAACCCTGGGCCGCACCGGCCGGAGCGTGGGAGTCGTCGGGCTGGGCGCGTGGCAGCTCGGGGCCGACTGGGGTTCGGTGAGCACGCAGGACGCGCTGGCCACCCTGCACGCCGCCGTCGAGGCCGGCGTGACGTTCATCGACACGGCCGACGTGTACGGGGACGGGCGCAGCGAGAAGGTCATCGCCCAGCTGCTGAAGGAGCGGCCGGACGCGGGGCTCACCGTGGCCACCAAGCTCGGCCGCCGGGCCGACCCGTTCGTGCCGGAGAGCTTCACCAAGGACAACATGAAGGCCTGGGTGGACCGCAGCCGGTCCAACCTCGGCGTCGACACCCTCGACCTGGTCCAGCTGCACTGCCCGCCCACCCCGGTCTACTCGACCGACAAGGTGTTCGACGCGCTCGACTCGATGGTCGCCAAGGGCCGGATCGCGGCCTACGGCGTGAGCGTCGAGACCTGCGCCGAGGCGCTCACCGCGATCGCCCGGCCGAACGTGGCCAGCGTCCAGATCATCCTGAACCCGCTGCGGCAGAAGCCGTTGGAGCAGGTGCTGCCCGCGGCCGAGGCGGCCGGGGTCGGGATCATCGCCCGGGTGCCGCTGGCCAGCGGCCTGCTCTCGGGCAAGTACACCGAGGACACGGTCTTCGCGGACGACGACCACCGCACCTACAACCGCTCCGGCGAGGCCTTCGACGTCGGCGAGACCTTCGCCGGGGTGCCGTTCGAGGCCGGCGTGCGGGCGGTCCGCCGCCTGCAGCAGGCGCTTCCGGACGACGAGGGCACCCTCGCCCAGTACTCGCTGCGCTGGATCCTCGACCAGCCCGGCGTCAGCGTGGTGATCCCCGGGGCCCGCTCACCCGAGCAGGCCCGGGCCAACGCCGCCGCCGCTCAGCTGCCCGAGCTGAGCGACGACGTGCGCGGCGTGATCCGGCTGATCTACGACGAGGACATCCGTCCCCTGGTGCACAGCCGCTGGTAGGGGCCTTCTAGGCCGAGGCCGTGGTCAGCTCCGCGACCTCGGCCTCGGTCAGCTCCAGCCCGGACACTGCCAGCAGGGCCGGAAGCTGTTCCACCGTGCGGGCACTCGCGATCGGGGCCAGCACGTTCGGGCGGGTGAGCAGCCAGGCCAGGGCCACGGTGGTGACCTCGACAGCGTGCGCGGCGGCCACCTTGTCCAACGCGTCGAGCACCCGGAAACCGCGCTCGTCCAGATACTTCAGGGCCGCCGCCCCCCGCTCGCGGCCCTCACCGTCGCCCCCGTGCCGGTACTTGCCGGTGAGGAAGCCGCTCGCCAGGGAGTAGTACGGGAACAGGGCCAGGTTCTTCGTCTCGAGCAGCTCGGCCAGCGCACCCTCGACGGTCTCGCGGTGCACCAGGTTGTAGTGCGACTGGGCGGCCACGTACCGGGCCACGCCCAGCTCGTCGGCGATCCGCAGCGAGGAGGCCAGCCGGTCGGCGGTGAAGTTCGAGGCCGCCAGGTACCGCACCTTGCCCTCGGCGACCAGTTCGCCGAACGCCGCCACCGTCTCCTCCTGCGGAACGTCCGGGTCGTCGTAGTGCGCGTAGTAAAGGTCGATGTGGTCGGTCTGCAGGCGGCGCAGCGAGTTCTCCACGCCCCGCCGGATGCTGGCCCGCGACAGCCCGACCGCATCCTTGTGGCGGCTCACCTTGGTCGCGATCACCAGATCGTCCCGCCGACCCGATCGCGCCAGCCAGTTCCCTATGATCGTCTCCGACACGCCGCCCTCGTTGCCGGGAACCCACTGCGAGTAGCTGTCGGACGTGTCGACGAAGTTGCCACCGCCCGCGGTGTACGCGTCGAGGACCGCGAAGGACTGGGCCTCGTCGGCGGTCCAGCCGAAGACGTTGCCACCGAGGCAGAGGGGATTGACGTCGAGGTCGGTGCGGGGGATCAGGGTCACGAGGAACCTCCTGGTCGAACGGCGCGGAGCTACCACCGGTGACAACCGCTCACCCACGAGAATATGCCCGGTCCCGGCGACTGAACTTCGGTGACCGAACGGTCGAAGGAGGCCTGTGGACTGGGCACGCTCGGGGCTGGGGGCCCGCAACCCGCTGACCGCGGCGCGGACGGCGGCCTGCTTCTACCTGGTCTCGGCGGTCGTGGTGATCCTGTCCAACACGGCCCTGTCCGGCGCGCACGGGGCCGGTCAAGGCATCACCGTCGGAGCCTCCCTGGCTCTGCTCGTCCTGGGCTTTCTGCTGCTCAGCCCCCGGCTACCGGCCGCGGTACGGGATCTTCTGCTCACCCTCACCCCGATCATCGGGGTCGCCTTCGTGGTGGGCCTGGACCTGGTGACGTCGGACGCCTCGGCCGGCGCCCAGGTGTCCATCTTCCTGCCCGCCCTGTACGCGGCCTCGCAGCTGAAACCCCTGGGCGCGGTGATCGGCGCGGTCGCCGCGGTGATCGGGGACGCGATCATCGCCGCCGCGGTGGCGACCAGCAACGGACTGCTCGACCTGATCGACATCAGCCTGGTGATCGGTCTGATGACCGGGCTGCTGGTGGGCGCCAACCGCCGGCAGGACCGGCTGATCGCCCGGCTCCAGGCCCAGGCCGCCATCGATCCGCTGACCGGTCTGGTCACCCGGCGGATCCTGGACGAGGCGATGCAGAAGGCGGTCTCGGGCGAGGCCCGGCCGCTGCCCCGGCAGACCGGTGACGGCGCGTTCCAGGAGCAGGGCACCGCGCTGATCCTGATCGACCTGGACCACTTCAAGAAGATCAACGACGGCCATGGGCACCCGGTCGGCGACGACGCCCTGGTGCACGTGGCCAACCTGCTCGGCCGCAATGCCCGGCCGGACACGGTGATCGCCCGGCTCGGCGGCGACGAGATCGCCGTGCTGCTGCCCCGCTGCGGGGCTGACACCGCCCGCGGCCGGGCCCAGGAGTTCGTGGACCGGGTCCGCGAGCATCCGCTGCCTCTGGGCAGCGGCGAGCAGCTGGCGCTGTCGATCAGCGTCGGGGTAGGGCACACCGGGCGCGGCCGGATCGAGCTGCGCGATCTCTACGCGGCCGCGGACGCCTCGCTCTACGAGGCCAAGGAGGCCGGCCGGGGCCGGGCCGGCCGACCGCGCTCGGTCCGGACCGTGGCTAGCTGAACTCGGAAGCCGCGTCGATCAGCCAGTCGCTGAAGTAGGTGCCGAACGAGGGCCGGAACATCAGCCGGTAGCCCTCGTCCGCCACCTGCCAGAGCAGCACGTTGCCCCGGGCAAAGGTGGTGGTGGCGCAGTTCCCGACGGTGAACGAGCGCGGGTGCAGGTCCAGCGTGACGGCCTTCTCCAGCAGGGCCCGCGCGTGCCGGCCGGCGATCAGCAGGGTGGCGTAGTTCGCGCTGACCTCGACCAGGTTGCTCCGGCTGACCCCGGCCAGTTGCGCAGTGAGCCAGGTGCTCAGCAGATCGCCCCGATCCTCCCCGCCGGTCAGCAGCCACTCGTCCGGGCCCAGCCAGAGGGCCGGCCAGGCGCCGAGACGGCCCACGGCCCCGTCGACCTGCCCATCGGTGGCGATCAGCGCGGCCCGGCCCGGGCCGGGCAGGCCCAGCTGCCCGGCGAGCGGTGCGGACGGGTCGAGGCGGAGGTTGAACACCGTCCCGAAGGCCACCTCCTGCAGGCTGAGGTCGGCCGTGCTGGCCTCGGTCAGCTGGTCCTCGCGGTGCGCCAGCGGCGCCCGGCGTTCAGCCGTCACGGCGAGCACCCTCCTTGTCGTAGAGCACCGGCTCGGTGATCGTGGCCGGAACGATGCGGTCTCCCAGCGGGGCGAGCACCTGCTCGCCGATCCGGTCCCGCCCACCCTTGATCAGGGCCAGGGCGAAAGTCCGCTCCAGAGCGGCGCTGTGGTAGCTCGAAGTGACGTGACCGAGCATCGGCACCGGCTTACGGCCGATCCGGGTCAGGTCGGTGCCGGCCGCGACGAGCTGGGCGCCCTCGGGCAGCAGTTCGGCGGGATCGTCCGGCAGCAGCCCGACCAGATGCTTGCGGTCCGGGCGGGTGCTGTCCGGCCGGTTCAGCGATCGCCGCCCGACGAAGTCCGGCTTCTTCGTCGAGACGATCCAGCTCATGCCCAGGTCGTGCGGGGTGACGGTGCCGTCGGTGTCCTGCCCGACGATCGGGAAGCCCTTCTCGGCCCGCAGCACGTGCATCGTCTCGGTGCCGTACGGCGTGATGCCGAGATCGGCGCCCGCCGCCATCACCGCCTCCCAGAGCGAGAGTGCGTACCAGCCGGCCACATTGACCTCGAAGGCCAGCTCACCGGAGAACGAGATCCGGGCGATCCGGGCCGCGACGCCCTCGGCCAGAACGGTTTCCCGGAAGGTCATGAACGGGAAGGCTTCGTTGGAGACGTCCAGGTCGGGAGCCACCGCGGCAATCACGGCCCGGGAACGAGGCCCGACCACCGCGATCGTCGACCACTGCTCGGTGACCGAGGTAAGGGTGACGTCCAGTTCCGGCCACTCGGTCTGGTGCCACTCCTCCAGCCAGTCCAGGATCCGCGCGGCCCCGCCGGTGGTGGTGCTCATCAGGAAGCGGTCGGCGGCCAGGCGCATGGTCACCCCGTCGTCCAGCACCATGCCGTCGGCCGTGCACATCACGCCGTACCGCGCGGATCCGACCGCCAGCTTGGCAAAGGCATTGGTGTAGATCCGGTTCAGGAACTCCGGTGCGTCGGTCCCGGCCACCTCGATCTTGCCCAGGGTGCTCGCATCCATCACCGCTACCCCGGTGCGCGCCGCCCGGCACTCGCGGAGCACGGCGTCGTGCTGGTTCTCGTCCGGTTGGGGGTAGTACCAGGGACGTTTCCACTGACCGACGTCCTCGAACAACGCTCCGGCGGCCACGTGCCAGGAGTGGATCGGCGTGGTGCGGGCCGGGTCGTGCAGATGGCCGACGTCCCGCCCGGCCAGCGCGGCGAAGGAGACCGGCAGGGCCGGGGCGCGGAAGGTGGTGGTGCCGAGGTCTCCGGGTGATCCCGGGCCGGGACGCCGGGGCCAGCCCGGTCCGGCCCCGAGGGCCTGGGCGACCACGCCGGCGACGTTCACCCCGGAGGTGGCGCCCTGGTCGTAGCCGGTACCCGCTGTCGTATAACGCTTTACGTGTTCCAACGAGCGCATGCCCGCCCCGACCGAGCGCCAGACGTCGGCGACCGATACGTCTCGGTGCAGGTCGACGAAATGGTTGTGCCACTGTGCGGGTTCGCCCGAGGTTCCGGGGATCAGCCAGATCGGGCGAGGCGGATCACCGTAGTCTGTCATGTCAAAATCGGTGAAAACCTGCGGCGGGCTGGGGTAGCCGACGGCCTCGGCCGCGCGATGTCCGGCCTGTGCGCCGTCGGCAATTGCCGTACCGGTTTCGAACTTTCCGTTGGCCGCTCCAGCAACAGTGACGGCCTGCACCGCCTGGCCTGGGCGGAACGCGGCCAGGGACTCGTCCCAGACCAGTTCACCCCGGGACTGGCTGAACAGGTGCAGGTCGGGGTTCCAGCCGCCGCTGACCGCCAGCAGATCGGCCTGGATCTCCTGGACCGCACCGCCGGACAGTGCGGAAACCTTCACTGAGGTGAGTCTTTCATCCCCCGAAGTATCGACGACCACCGAATTGGGGACGATGGTCACCCCTTGGTCGCGCACGGCGGCGGCCAGTTCGGTGGGGGGCTGCTCGCGCGTATCCACCAACGCCGCCACCTCCACCCCGGCCGCTACCAGATCGAGCACGGCTTGGTATGCGCTGTCCTCGACAGTGGCCACGACTGCGCGGGACGCGCTGACGGCGCCGTAGCGGTCGAGATACCTCCGCACCGCGGAGACCAGCATGATCCCCGGCCGGTCGTTGTTCTCGAACACCAGAGGCCGCTGTCGGGCTCCGGTGGCCAGCACCACCTGCTGGGCCCGGATGTGCCAGACCCGTCCGCCGCGGGGAAGACGTTCCAGGGCCAGGAGGTAGTTCTGGTCGTAGTAGCCGAACACCGAAGACCGCGACAGCACGGTCAGTTCGGGGCTCTCGGCGAACCGGCGGGTTGCCTCGGTCAGCCATGGGTCGTTCTTGCTGAGGTCACCGCCCGGAGTGGTCTGGTCGTCGATGAGCAGTACGCGCGCGCCCCCGGACGAGGCGGTCAGCGCGGCGGCCAGCCCGGCCGGTCCGGCCCCGACCACGAGAACATCGGTGTGGACGAACTTCTTGTCGTGGATCGCGCCCGGGGGTTCCGGCTCGAGCCGGCCGATCCCGCTGAGAGTACGCACGCTCAGCCCCTCGGTCACCTCGACCACGGTGGCCGGCAGCACCTCGCCGCCGTCGGCCTGGATCAGCGCGTTCGGTTCGGTCAGGTCGGCGGTCAGCAGCCCTCGGGGGCGCCCCCGGTAGATCGACGGACCGACCTTGAGGACGTCGGCGGCCACCATCGCGGAGGCCACGGTGTCGCCCTTGAGGGCCGGATACTCGATCCCGTCCACGATGAAGGTGAGCGGGGCCCGGCCGTCGGTGCGCACGCGGGTCATGCCGATTCCCCCGGCTTGTAGATGCTCAGGAACTCATTGCTCACGGTGTCGCGGACCGCGTTGAACCAGCGTCGGCACCCGGCCGAGTGCACCCAGCGCTCGGCGAACGGGCCCTTGGGGTTCTCCCGGAAGAACAGGTACTGAGCCCATTCCGCGTCACTCATTTCATCCTGATTCGCCGGGTAGGCAACGTGGGCCTGCCCGCCGTAACCGAACTCGGTCTCTTCGCGGGGCCCGCACCAGGGGCAGCTGATCAGCAGCATCAGTGCGCCACCGCCGCAGCGCCGTGCTCGTCGATCAGGGCGCCGGTGGTGAACCGGTCCAGCCCGAACGGCTCGTTCAGCTCGTGCGGGGTTCCGGTGGCCACGGTGTGCGCCAGTACCCAGCCGACCGCGGGCGTAGCCTTGAAACCGCCCGTACCCCAGCCACAGTTGACGTAAAGATTCTCGTACGGGGTCAGCCCGAGCACCGGTGAGGCGTCCGGTGTCACGTCCACGATCCCACCCCAAGTCCGTAAGACGTGCGCCCGGGCGAAGATCGGGAACAACTCGACCGCGGCCGCCATCTGCTGTTCGATCACGTGCACCGAACCGCGCTGACCGTAGGAGTTGTACGAATCCACCCCGGCGCCCATCACCAGCTCGCCCTTGTGCGCCTGGCTGACGTAGACGTGCACGTGGTTGGACATCACCACCGTCGGGTGCACCGGCTCCAGCAGCTCCGAGACCAGGGCCTGCAGCGGATGACTCTGAATCGGCAGCCGCAGGCCGAGGGTGCCGGCCAGCACCGCGGAATGCCCGGCCGCAGCCATCGCCACCTTCCCGGCGCTGATGTCACCCTTGGTCGTGCGAACCCCGGTAACCGTGTCGCCGGAGGTGAGGAAGCCCGTGACCTCGCAGTGCTGGATCAGGTCGATCCCGTACTCGTCGCACTTGCGGGCGAAGGCCCAGGCCACGTGGTCGTGCTTGGCGATCCCGGCGCGGGGCTGATAAGTCGCCCCCAACACCGGGTATCGGGTGTCGGGGGAGATGTTCACGATCGGGCAGACCTCGGCCACCTCGTCCGGGGTCAGCCACTCGCCGTCCACGCCGTTGAGCTGGTTGGCGAAGACCCGGCGCCGGCTGTCCCGCACGTCCTGCTGGGTGTGGGCCAGGTTCAGCACCCCCCGCTGACTGAACAGGAAGTCGTAGTCCAGCTCGTCCGGCAGCCCCTCCCAGAGCTTCAGCGCGTGCTCGTAGATCGCCGCGCTCTCGTCCCAGAGGTAGTTGGACCGGATGATCGTGGTGTTGCGGGCCATGTTGCCGCCGGCCAGCCAGCCCCGCTCGAGCACCGCGACGTTGGTGATGCCGTGATTCTTGGCCAGGTAAAACGCGGTGGCCAGGCCGTGTCCACCGGCCCCGACCACGATCACGTCGTAGGAGGACTTCGGCTCGGTGTGCCGCCACAGGTGCTCGGCGTGCTGCTGTCCGGTCTGAGCGGATCCGGGCGTTGCCCCACCAGGACGCATGACACCTCCTGCCGTAGTGGCCGATGACTGATATATCAGTCATCGGTTACGGTAGGTCCCATGAAGACCGGCGTCAACGGTGCCCTACGTCAGGCTGATCGGGCCTACGCCGGTCTGCGCGACCTGATCGTCACCCTCGAACTCGCCCCGGGTGCCGCGCTTTCCGAGGACGAGCTGATGAGCCGCCTGAGCGTCGGCCGAACGCCGTTGCGCGAGGCCGTGAAACGCCTCGAGGTGGAGAACCTGGCGGTGGTGTTCCCGCGGCGCGGCACCTTCGTCAGCGAGGTCCATCTGACCGACCACAGCCTGATTAGTGACGTCCGTCGGCAGTTGGAGAGTCACGCGGCCCGGCGGGCGGCGTTGCGGGCTACGGAAGAGGACCGGGCCCGGTTGGAAACGCTCGAGCAGGCCATCGCCCACCACCCCGGCGGCCGGGCCGCGAGCATGCGGCTGGACACCGACATCCACCGCGAGATCTACCGCTGCGCCCACAACCACTTCCTCGAGGCCGACCTCAGCCACTACTACAACCTGTCGCTGCGGATCTGGTACCTCTTCCTCGACCGCTTACCCGAGGTCGACCACGCCGCCGAGCACCTGCCGATGATTCGGGCGATCCGTTCCGGCGACGGCGAGGCCGCGGCCGAATACGCCCAGCAGCACGTCACCCACTTCGAGGATTCGGTCAACGCAGCTCTTTAGCAGAGTCTTTGGTCCGGAACGCGCCCGGCGTGGTGCCCAGCAGCTTCCGGAAGTGCCGGGTCAGGTGCGACTGGTCGTAGAAGCCGGCCAGCACCGCGGCCCGGGCCGGGGGTTCGCCGGAGAGCAGCAGGTGCCGCGCCCGCTCCACCCGCCGCCCGGTCAGGTACTGGTGCGGGGGCAGGCCGAACTCCCGGGTGAAGGCCCGGACCAGGTGGGTCGGGTGGCTGTGCAGCGTCTGGGCGGCATCCTCCAGCGTGACCCCCTCAACCACTCGTGAGTCGAGCAGGTCGCGCAGGTCGTGGGCCAGGCCGGCTCGATGCTCCGAAACCGCCGGGGTCTGGCCCAGAGCCTGTTCCAGCCGCTCGCGGATCAGGGCGAGACGACTGGCGGCCTCCAGATCCTCGGTGCGTCGGCGCAGCGCCTCGTTGAGCTGATGGACGCGTAGGCGCAGCCTCGGGTCGTCCAGCGAGGGCGTGCCGATCGCGGCGTCCACCAACCCCTCGGAGAACTGCTGCTCGTCGAGGTAGATGACCCGCTTACGGAAGCCCTCGGGTCCCGCTGCCCGTCCGTCGTGAGGGACACCCGGGGGTAGCAAGGTGACCAAGGACGTCCATAAACCGTGCTCTTGCCGACCCAGGCGGTACCGGACCGACCCCTGGTCCAGGAGCATCAGCGTCCATACATCGTGGGCGTGCATGGGGTAGGCGTGCTGACGGAAACGGGCGTGCAGGACTTCTCGGACGCCCATCACGCCCGGTTGCCACGCCGTCAGCTCCGGCGCATCACCCGCCATGCAAAGAACGTACAAGAGGGGTGGCGGGGTAGGGAGCCACGATCACCTGTGTGAGTACCCAATTGACGACGTTTGACAGCTCGGTTGAGCCGATCCGCTTCGATACCAAGATCGCCGTCCTGCTGCGCGACGACCTTGAAGGCTGGCAGCGCCTCAACGTCACCGCGTTCCTGGTCAGCGGCATCACCGCGGCCCGGCCGGAGCTGGTCGGGGACCCGTACGAGGACGCCGACGGCACCGGCTACCTGGCCATGCTGCGGCAGCCGGTGCTGGTCTTCCAGGGTTCCCGCGAGGTGCTGACCGCGGCCCACGGCAAGGCCCTGGGCCGGGAGCTGCCGATGTCGATCTTCACCAGCGAACTGTTCGCCAGCGGGAACGACCGGGACAACCGGGCCGCGGTGGCCGCGGTCCCGCGCGGCGACCTGGACCTGGTCGGGCTGGCCGTGCATGGCCCTAAGAACGCCGTCGACAAGGTGCTCAAGGGCGCAGTCATGCACCCCTGACCAAACCTCTCCGTGATCATGGACTTCCGTCCTCGTGATCATGGACTTTTCGTCACGTGGAAAGTCCATGATCACGGGGGAAATTGTCCATGATCACGGATGGGGGAGGGGCTAGGGCGCGAGCCGGGCCTGCACCCACTCGTGGAACTCGGAGATGTGGTGCTCGCTGGGCACCAGCACGCCCCCGGCCCGGTAGGCCCGCGACGACATGCCGGGCTGGGTGGCCTCGCAGGCCTCGAAGTCCTGCCGATTCACCCGGTCGAACAGTTCCACCGAGCGGCTCAGGTCGGCGCCGGACTCGACCACCCCGGGCAGATACAGCCAGTCGCACTCGACGATCGTCCGGTCCACCGCGAGCGGGTACATCCGGTGGAAGATGACGTGGTCCGGCACCAAGTTGATGAAGACCTGGGGGCGGATGGTGATGGCGTAATAGCGGCGGTCGTGATCGTCGTCCACCCCCGGGATGCGGTCCAGTCCCTCGCTGCCGTCGATGGTGAAACCCTGCGCGTCCTCCCGGAACTCGGCGCCGTGGCCGATGAACGCCTGGGCCGCGTAGCCGCCGGCGAACTCGGGCAGCATCTCGGTCAGCTCGGGGTGGATCGTGGCGCAGTGGTAGCACTCCATGAAGTTCTCGATGATCAGCTTCCAGTTGGCCTTCACGTCGTAGGTGATCCGTCGCCCCACGGCCAGTTCGTCCACCTGCCAGCCACCGATCAGCCCTTCCCCGCCCAGCCTTTCGTCCGCCGCGGCGATCACGTCGGTCTCGAAGGGCGGCGGCTCGTCGGCCAGGCAGACCCAGACGTAGCCGAGCCATTCGCGCAGGTGCACCGGCAGCAGGCCGTACTCGTCCCGGTCGATGTCCTGCATCTTGGTCAGGTTCGGGGCGGCCACCAGCTTGCCGTCCAGGCCGTACGTCCAGGCGTGGTACATGCACTGGATGTTGCGGCGGAGCTGGCCCGATTCGTCGGAGCAGAGCCGGGCGCCGCGGTGCCGGCAGACGTTGAGGAAGGCCCGCACCTGCTGGTCGCGACCCCGGACGATGAGCACGTTCTCCCGGCCCACCTGCTTGGTGGCGAAGGCGCCGGGGGAGGCGAGCTCGCTGGAACGGGCGACCGCGAACCACATCCGCTCGAAGATCAGTTCCTGCTCACGGGCGAACACCGCAGGGTCGGCGTAAATGCTCCCGGGCAGCGTTGCCACGAGGCTCGGCGGAAGACTGACACTGGTCATGTCGAGCTCCAATCAACGGATCACAGAAGCTTGGCGAGTTCCCGTCGCCACCGGCCGAACACCTTGGGCTGGCCCACCCCGAACACCCCCACCGGCTCGCCGTTGCGCCGGTAGACCACGGTGAAGGCAGGGCCGGCCAGGTCACCGTCCACCACCTCGGTCACGTCGCCGGGCTGGTGATGCCCGGCGAACTGGAAGTTCTGGCCGTACTGCTCGGACCAGACGTAGGGCACCCGCAGGGCCGGGGGTACGGCCGGCGCCGGGACGCCGAGCAGGGCCGCCACCGCCTGGGTCGGATGCTGCGCGGCGTGCGTCCAGTGCTCCTGACGCAGAACCCGGCCCGCGAACGGGTGGTGGACCGCGGTGCAGTCGCCGGTCGCGACCACACCGGGCAACGCGGTGCGGCCGTGCTCGTCGGTCAGCACCCCGCCGCTCAGGCTGCCGTTCGGACCGGCCCCGACCAGGCCACTGCCTTCGAGCCACTCGGTGTTGGGCTCGGAGCCGATGCCGACCACGACCACGTCGGCCGGGATCTCGCGACCGTCGGCCAGGAGCACCCCACCGACCCGGCCCGGGCCGCCCGGATCCGGTACCAGCGCCGTGACGCCCACCCCGGTGATCACCTCAACGCCGTGGGAGGCATGCCGGGCCGCCATGGCCGCCCCGACCTCGACTCCGAGCGGGCCGGCCAGCAGAGCCGGGGCGAGCTCAACCAGGGTGACCTTGATTCCGAGGTCGATACTGACTGCGGTGGAGGCAATCTCGGCGCCGACGAAGCCGCCGCCGACGATCACCAGCTGAGCGCCGGCGTCCAGGTGGCCGCGCAGGCCGAGCGCGTCCTCCAGCGTCCGCAGGGTGAAGACGCCGTCCAGCTGAGAATCACCGGTCGACGGTAGCTTCCGCGCCCTGGAGCCGGTCGCGATCACCACCCCGTCCGCCCGGACGTCCTCGCCACCGGCGAGTTCGACGATCCAGCCCTCCTGGTCCGGCCGTAGCCCGATGGCCCGCCGGCCGAGCTGCCAGTCGAGGTCGAGCCCGGCGTCCGTCGGCAGGCCGAGGGCGATCTTCGAATGGTCCCAGTCGTTGGACAGGAACGCCTTCGACAGCGGAGGGCGGTCGTAGGGCTCGTGCTTCTCCTCACCGATCAGCACGATCCGCCCGGTGAACCCGAGCTCGCGCAGCGCCCGGGCGGACGACAGACCGGCCAGGCCGGTCCCCACCACCGCGACCACATTCATGCGTCCTCCATCTCAGACAATGGCGTCGGCGGACTGGAGCCGCACGTACACGGCCCCATCCTCGACGACCACCGCGTGAGTGCGCACCGGCGTCCGGGCGGGCGGACCGCTGGGTTCCCCGGTGCGCAGGTCGAAGCAGGAGGCGTGCAGCGGACACTCGACCGCGCAGTCCTCCTCCTCGACGTAACCATCGGTCAGTGACGCGTCCTGGTGGGTGCAGGTGTCGTCCAGGGCGTAGTACGCGCCACCGACGTGGAACACCGCCACCGGCACCCCGTCCGGCCCCGGATCCACCCGGACCGCCTCACCCTCGGGGATCTCCCCGACCGAACAGACCCGGATCACGGCAGGCCTCTTCTCCAGAAAAAGGGATTGTTGCGCCTTGCACAACGCGAAGTGCAATGAGCAACAGCGTGCGGCCCGGCCCCGGGATGCGTCAAGACATTCGGGGTTACCGGTGGGGAGCTAAGGTTTCATCCATGGGGGAGACGCCACGCGCCGCAGGCGACGCCTCACAGGTGCAGTCCGTCGACCGCGCCCTGCTGGTGCTGGACCTGCTGGCCCGGCACGGTGAGCTCGGGGTGACCGAGCTGGCCGCGGAACTGGCGGTGCACAAGTCCACGGCGTTCCGGCTGGTGACGGCGCTGGAACGGCGCGACCTGGTGCAGCAGATCGGCGACCGCGGCAAGTACCGGCTCGGTCTGGGCATCCTCCGGCTGGCCGCGGCCACCACCGGCCGCCTGGAGGTGAGCCGCGAGGGCCGAGAGGTCTGCGAACGCCTGGCCCACGATCTTGGCGAGACGGTCAACATCGCCATCCTGGAAGACGGAGCGGCCGTCAACGTGCTGCAGGAGTACGGCAACTCCTCCGTCATGACGCGGAACTGGATCGGTCGCCGTACCCCGCTGCACGCCACCTCGAGCGGCAAGGTGCTGCTCGCCTTCGCCGACGAGACGCTGCGCAAGAACGTCCTGACGGCGCCCCTCGAGGCCCTGACCGAGCGCACCCACACGGATCCAGATCTGCTGCTGCGGGAACTGGCCGAGGTAGCAGGCCGGGGTTGGGCCTCCACCGACGAGGAACTGGAAATCGGGCTCACCGCGGTGAGTGGTCCGATCCGCGACGGTGCGGGGCGAGTCGTGGCCGCGGTCAGCGTTTCCGGTCCCTCTTATCGCCTTACCCCGGATTCGTTCGAGACGGTGGCGGAGCAGTTGCTCGAGGGAGCGGCCGAGATCAGCGCGCGGATGGGCCACTTCGCCGAGTAAGCGGCCTGCAGTTCTTCGCAAAGGTGGTGCGCCGCCCCGCGAGGTGGAGCGGCGCACCCGTCAGGCTGGACTCCGACGAGCACGGATCGTTCTCTTCCTGGGTCGAATGGTTGACGTCCGCCGTCGCGCTCGGCGGTGGAGAGGGGTCGGGTGGCCCGGGCGGCAAAACGGCGGTGCGCCGCTCCCCCGGGGGAACGGCGCACCTAAGAAGTTTCAGCGCCCGTCGTGGTTGCCCTGATCGTGGCCGGGCTGCTGAGGGGGCTGGCCGTACTGGCCGGGCTGCTGGTCCGGCTGGCCGTACTGGGGCTGGCCGGGTTGGCCGTACTGGGGCTGGCCGGGCTGGCCGTACTGCTGGCCGGGCTGCTGGCCGGGCTGGCCGTACTGCTGGCCGGGCTGACCCTGCTGCCCGTACTGGTCCGGCTGGCCGTAACCCGGCTGAGTCTGGTCGTGCCCCGGCTGAGTCTGGCCGTAGCCCTGCTGCCCGTACTGCTGACCCGACTGGCCGTACTGCTGACCCGACTGGCCGTACTGCGGCGGGTTCTGCTGGCCGTACTGCTGGTCCTGCGGGGGTTGCCCGTAGGACGGCTGCCCGTAGCCGGGCTGCTGCGGCGACTGGCCGTACCCCTGCTGTCCGTAGCCCTGCTGTCCGTACCCCTGGTTGCCGTACTGGCCCTGGTTGCCGTACTGATCCGGCTGTCCGTAGCCCGGCTGCTGTCCGTAGCCCTGCTCTCCGTAACCAGCCTGTCCGTAGCCGCCGCCCACACCGGCGTCTCCCTTCGGGTTCGGGCCGAAGCGGTTGCTACCCGGCTGGCTGTCCCGGACCAGGAAAACCAGCAGCACGATCCCGCCGACCAGCGCGAGCAGGCTGAACGCCCGGACCGCGTAGGAGAGAACCCACGGGACCATGAAGAGCAGCACCCACCACCAGTCCCGGTCGGTGTCGTGCAACCGCCGGACCGCGACCCCCAGGCCCGGCAGCAGAAGGGCCAGTCCGACCAGGAGCCCGAGGACCGGGGTACCCAGAGCGATGTCGACGATCCCGACGACGAACTCGACAAGGAACGAGAAGAGCGCGAACCACCAGTACTCCGACCGCCGCGCCCGGCCGCTGAAGTCCATGTACTTCTTGGTGAGCACCGTCTGCACGGCGTCTTGGAACGACACGCTGCTTCTCCTGGGGTGAGACATAGGGGGGCGTGCTATGGGATCAGGGGCAAGCGAAGCTAGCAGCTCAACCGCGATCTCCAACAGCGGACGCGGTCAGCTTCCACCCTGTTGCACGACCCCTGAGGAGAACCAGAACGCGGCCTGCGGGGCGGTGTTCTCGTACACGTGCTTGGCCTCCCGGTACTCGGCCAGGCCGGAGGGGCCGAGTTCGCGCCCGGTGCCGGAGAGCTTGAAGCCGCCCCACTCGGCCTGCGGCAGGTAGGGGCCGAAGTCGTTGATCCAGACCGTGCCGTGCCGCAGGTGGGCGGCCACGCGCTGGGCCCGCGCCCGGTCGCTCGTCCACACCCCGCCGGCCAGCCCGTACCGGGTGTCGTTGCCGAGCCGGACCGCCTCGTCCTCGGTGGTGAACCGCTCGACCGTGACGATCGGCCCGAACGTCTCCTCCTGTACGATCCGCATCTCCCGATGGCAGTCCACGAAAATCGTCGGACGGTAGAAGTAGCCCGCCTGGTCCTCGGCCACCCGGGAACCGCCGGTGAGCAGCCGGGCCCCTTCGGCGACCCCGACCCGCACGTACTCCTCCACCTTGGCCAGATGCTCGGCGGACACCAGCGGCGGCATCTCGGTGTCGGGGTTCAGGCCGGCCCCGATCCGGATCAGCTCGGCCCGGCGCACCAGCTCGGCGACGAACTCGTCGTGGATCGAGTCCTCCAGCAGCAGCCTGGTCCCGGCTGAGCAGACCTGCCCGGCGTGCAGGAAGACGGCGGTCAGAGCGGTGTCGATGGCCGCGTCCCGATCGGCGTCGGCGAACACGATGTTCGGGTTTTTGCCGCCCAGCTCCAGCGCCACCTTCTTGACCGTGGCGGCAGCACTGCGCATGATCGTCCGCCCGGTGTTCAGCCCACCCGTGAACGAGACCAGATCGACGTCCTCACTCTCCACCAGCGCCGCCCCGGCGACCGCCCCCGACCCGAGCACCAGGTTGACCACGCCGGCCGGGACCCCGGCCCGGGCCAGCAGGCCGACCAGGACGATGGTGGTGAGCGGGGTGACCTCACTGGGCTTGAGCACGGCGGTACAGCCGGCCGCCAGCGCCGGGGCGATCTTCCAGGAGATCTGCAGCAGCGGATAGTTCCACGGGCCGATCAGCGCGCAGACTCCGACCGGTTCGTAGACCACTCGGCTCACCACCGCGGGATCGCCCGCGTCGACCAGCCTTCCGGGATCGCCGAGCGCCAGAGCGGCGTAGTACCGAAACACCGCCGTTACGTCATCGACATCTATCTCGCTCTCGCGCAACGTCTTTCCGGTGTCAAGAGTCTCGATCCGGGCGATCTGCGAGCGGTTCTCCTGAAGCAGGTCGGCGACCCGGTGTAGAACCGCGCTGCGTTCGGCGAGGGATTTCGACGTCCATACCCCAGCCTCGAAGGCGGCCCGGGCGGCGGCCACGGCCTCTGCCGCGTCCTCGGCCGAGGCCTCGTCGACCCGGCAAATCTCGCTTGCGTCAGCGGGATTCAGCACCGGCCGCTGAGCGGCGCCCTTACGCCACTCGCCGTCGACGAAGAGCGTCCCGCCCGTCGTGGGCGTGCCTTCGGGATCGACTGCGAGCTGATGAGTCGCGGAAGACATCTAGACCCCTCACCAATCGTGATGATTCACTGTGCCCGTTGCATTGTCTGGAACTCGGTGCGCAGGACGCAACGATGGTAGGCGGAATTCCTCGCCTCTGGGCATCAGGAGGAGCAGCATGACCGAGCGGTACGACTACGTCATCGTCGGCGGCGGTTCGGCGGGCTGCGTGCTCGCCAACCGGCTGAGTGAAGACCCCGGCACCTCCGTCCTGGTCCTCGAGGCAGGTCGCGCCGACTTCGCCTGGGACCTGCTGATCCACATGCCCGCGGCGCTGACCATGGTGATCGGCAACCCGCTGTACGACTGGCGGTACCGCAGCGAGCCGGAACCCTTCATGCACGGGCGCCGGATCGCGCACGGCCGGGGCAAGGTGCTGGGCGGCTCCTCCAGCATCAACGGGATGATTTTCCAGCGCGGTAACCCGATGGACTTCGAGCGCTGGGCGGCCGACCCGGGGATGTCGGAGTGGGACTACGCGCATTGCCTGCCCTACTTCAAGAAGATGGAGAACTGCCTGACCGGCGCGGACGAGTGGCGCGGCGGTGAGGGCCCGCTGGAACTGGAACGCGGCCCGGCCACCAACCCGCTGTTCGGCGCCTTCTTCGAGGCGGTCCAGCAGGCCGGCTATCCGCTCACCGAGGACGTGAACGGTTACCAGCAGGAAGGTTTCAACCGTTTCGATCGGACGATCCGGAACGGCCGGCGGCTGTCGGCGGCCCGGGCCTACCTCCATCCGGTGCTGAAAGAGCGCAAAAACCTTACGGTAAGGACGCTTTCCCTGGTCCACCGGGTGTTGTTCAGCAATGGACGCGCGACCGGGGTCGAGTACACCCGCTCACTTCCGTTCGGCGGGCCGCTGGGCCGGATCGGCAGCGGGCCCCAGCGGGTCGAGGCGGGCGAGGTGGTGCTGGCGGGCGGCGCGATCAACACCCCCCAGCTGCTCCAGCTCTCCGGTATCGGGAACGCCCAGCACCTGCGCGGCCTGGGCATCGACGTGGTCGCCGACCGGCCCGGGGTGGGCGAGAACCTGCAGGACCACCTCGAGGTCTACGTGCAGCACGCCTGCCGGCAGCCGGTCTCCCTGAACCCGTCGCTCAAGCTCCACCGGCGCCCGGCGATCGGCCTGGAGTGGCTGCTGCGCAAGACCGGGCCGGCCGCCACCAACCACTTCGAGGGCGGCGGCTTCGTCCGCAGCAACGACGACGTGGACTACCCCAACCTGATGTTCCACTTCCTGCCGGTGGCCGTGCGCTACGACGGCACCGCCCCGGCCGCGACCCACGGGTACCAGGTCCACATCGGCCCGATGTACTCCGACGCCCGCGGCTCGGTGCGGATCACCAGCGCCGACCCGCGCCGGGCCCCCGCGATGACCTTCAACTACCTCAGCACCGACCAGGACCGGCGGGAGTGGGTCGAGGCGGTCCAGGTGGCCCGGGAGATCCTCTCCCAGCCCGCCTTCGCGGCCTACGACGACGGGGAGATCAGCCCGGGGCCGCAGGTGCGCACCGACGAGGAGATCCTGGACTGGGTCGCCCGGGACGCGGAGACCGCCTACCACCCGTCCTGCACCGCGCGGATGGGTACCGATCCGCTGTCGGTGGTGGACCCGCTGACGATGGGCGTGCACGGGGTGCCCGGGCTGCGGGTCGCGGACGCCTCGGCGATGCCGTACGTGACCAACGGAAACATCTACGCGCCGGTCATCATGCTGGCCGAGAAGGCCGCCGACCTGATCCGCGGCAACACGTCCCTGGCGGCCGGGCCGACAACGTTCTACCGGCACCGGATGGCCGCCGAGCAGCAGGAAGAACAGTCCGCTTAACGATTACCCGAGGGTCCCGGGGACCCGGTTGGGTGAGGAGGGACAAGACGGGCTTACCTGTATTGGCTAGATTAACCACACCGAAACGACGCCATACCTTGACCATGACCTAACGCCGGGCACAGTGTGTCCCTCAAGGCGAACCGTAATGCACCATACGCAACATTTACCGCAGTGCGAAGCCGTCCCCGGGCCGGGCCTTTCGGTCGCCGGTTCATCACCAGTCAGGCAAGGAGAGGTGGGCGATGGCCACCGTCACCGAGAACGGCCAGGATCTGGCCCCGGAGCCCGGTGCCCAGCCCCGGCCGGCCCGCTCCGAAGGGCGGCCGCTGATCTCGGTCCGCGATCTGTGGATGGTCTTCGGCCCGAAAGCCGCTGCGGTGCCGCAGAACCAGGAGCTCTGCGGGCTCTCCCGCCGGGAGCTGATGGAACGCACGGGTAACACGATCGCGGTGCGGGACATCTCCTTCGACGTGGCCCCGGGCGAGGTGTTCGTGGTGATGGGCCTGTCCGGCTCCGGGAAGTCCACGCTGGTGCGCTGTCTCACCCGGCTGATCGAGCCGACCGCCGGTTCGGTGGTCTTCGAAGGTGAGAACATCCTCGAGGCGGACCCGAAACGCCTGCGTGAGTTGCGGCGTCATAAATTCTCGATGGTCTTCCAGAACTTCGGCCTGCTCCCGCACCGCCGGGTGGTGGACAACGTGGCCTACGGGCTCGAGGTCCGCGGCGCCGGGCGGGCCGAGCGCCGCAGGCGCGCGGGCGAGGTGATCGAGCTGGTCGGCCTGGCCGGCTACGAGAACTCCTACCCCGACCAGCTCTCCGGCGGCATGCAGCAGCGCGTCGGCCTGGCCCGGGCGCTGGCCGTGGAGCCGGACCTGATGCTGTTCGACGAGCCGTTCTCCGCCCTCGACCCGCTGATCCGGCGGGACATGCAGAACGAGGTCATCCGGCTGCACCGGGAGCTGGGCAAGACCATGGTGTTCATCACCCACGACCTCTCCGAGGCGCTGAAACTCGGCGACCGGATCCTGATCATGCGGGACGGCCGGCCGGTCCAGGTCGGCACCGGCGACGAGCTGGTCGGTGCCCCGGCCGACGACTACGTCCGGGACTTCGTCTCCGACGTGCCCAAGGGCGACGTGCTCACGCTGCGTTGGATCATGCGCCCGCCGGCCGACAGCGACCCGGTCGACGGCCCCGAACTCGGCCCCGACACCGTCGTCCGGGACGCGACCCGACAGGTGCTGGAGAGCCACAAGCCGGTCCGGGTCGTGCAGGACGGCAAGCTCCTCGGAATCGTCGGCGACGAGGAGATTCTCGCGATCGTGGCCGGTAAGCGGTGACCGTTCTGACCGCCTCCCGGGCCGCGTTCAGCAAACCCGGCCGGGGCCGCCTGATCGCCGCCGTCCTGGTGGTGTTCGTCGCGCTGGCGGCGATCCTGCGCAACATCAACACCCTCCCGCTGGTGCCCTCGGACACCACCGCCCTGCACCGCCGGCTCAACGACCTCAACCACTGGGTCGGCAACAACCGCAACGACAGCCCGGTCTTCCTCTACTTCTTCAACGAGATCCGGGCGTTCGTCAACGGTCTCACCACCTTCCTGCTGAACCTGATCGCCGAGCCGAGTTTCGGCCGTCCGGTGCCGGTGATCGGCTGGCTCGGCGTGGTCGCCCTGTTCACCCTGGTCGCGCTGGCCTTCGCCAGCTACCGGGTGGCCCTGCTGATGGTCGTCGGCTTCGGCTTCATCGGCCTGCAGGGGTTGTGGCAGGAGAGCATGGACACGCTCGCCATCACCCTCTCGGCGGTGATCCTGGCCCTGGTGATCGGAGTGCCGCTGGGCATCTGGGGCGGCCTCTCGGACCGGGTGAACGCGGTGATCACCCCCACCCTCGACTTCCTCCAGACGATGCCGACCTTCGTCTACCTCTCCCCGTTCGCCCTGCTGTTCCTGATCGGCCCGGCCTCGGCCACCCTGGTCACCCTGGTCTACGCGCTGCCCCCGGTGGTGCGCTACACCGCGCACGGCATCCGCTCGGTGCCGCAGGCCAGCGTCGAGGCCTCGGAGTCGCTGGGCGCCAGCGGGTTCCAGCGGCTGATCGGGGTGCAGCTGCCGATGGCGGCCCGGACCATCGTGCTCGGCCTGAACCAGACCATCATGGCCGCGCTCTCGATGGCCACCGTGGCCGCCCTGATCGACGCGCCCGGCCTGGGCAAGACCATCCTCAAGGCGCTGCAGACGCTCGACGTCGGGGTCTCGTTCAACGCCGGCCTGGCGATCGTGGTGATGGCCATCGTGCTCGACCGGCTGACCACCGCGGCCGCGCTGAAGACCCGGGTCCAGCCGCGCCCCCACTCCCGGCTGCGCCGGGTGGTGCTGGGCGTCGCGACGCTCGCCGCGCTCTACTGCGTCTACCTCTCCCGCACCTTCGTCTGGGCGGCCGAGTTCCCCTCGAAGTACGGCATCGGCGACGACATCACCCGGCACAGCGGCAAGTTCGCCGATTGGATCACCACCAACGCCTCGGACGTCACCGGCTGGTTCAAGGACACGGCGACCAGCCTGCTGATCGACCCGCTGCAGACGCTGCTGGTCGAGTCGCCCTGGTGGCTGGTCGCGGCCCTGCTGCTGGCCCTGGCCTACCTGCTCGGCAGCGTCCGGGTCACGGTGGTCACCGCCTTCTGCGTGGCCGGCCTGGTGCTCAGCGGCCTCTGGGAGGACAGCATGACCACGCTGGCCGCCACTCTGCTGGCCACCGTGGCGACCATGCTGCTGGGTGTCGTGGTCGGCGTCTGGATGGCCCGCAGCCGCCGCGCCGACCTGGTGATCCGGCCGATCCTGGACGCGCTCCAGGTGATGCCCCCGTTCGTCTACCTGGTGCCGTTCCTGGCGCTGTTCGCGGCCAGCCGGTTCACCGCCATCCTGGCCGCCGTGCTCTACGCCGCGCCGGTCGCGATCAAGGTGGTCGCCGACGGCGTCACCGCGGTCTCGGCCACCACCGTGGAGGCCGCCACCGCCTCGGGATCCAGCACCTGGCAGACGATCTGGAAGGTGCAGCTGCCGATGGCCCGCCCGGCCCTGGTGCTCGCGGCCAACCAGGGCATCTGCTACGTGCTGGCGATGATCGTGGTCGGCGGTCTGGTCGGGGCGGGCGCGCTGGGGTACGACGTGGTGGCCGGCTTCTCCCAGGGCGAGCTGTTCGGCAAGGGCCTGACTGCCGGTTTCGCCATCGTCATTCTGGGCGTCATGCTCAACCGGATCACTCAGGCCGCCGCGGAACGCCGGCGGACGGCCTGAAGCACGCTTGTCACAGCCACCCCCATCAGGAGGATGAAATACCGTGCGAGACAACAAGAAGGCCAGGAGGGCCATCACGGGCGCGGCGGTGCTCGCGCTGGCCCTGGCCGGCTGTGGCGGGCAGACCATCGACTCCGCCGGTGACAGTGGTTCCGGCGGTTCCGGCAAGGACTGCGGCACGGTCAATCTGGCGGTCAACCCGTGGGTCGGTTTCGAGGCCGACGTCGCCGTGGTCAAGTACGTCGCCGAGAAGGATCTCGGCTGCACGGTGAACACCAAGGACCTGACCGAGGAGGTCTCCTGGCAGGGCTTCGGCTCCGGGGAGATCGACGCGATCATGGAGGACTGGGGGCACCCGGACCTGGAGAAGCAGTACGTCGACGAGCAGAAGGTCGCGGTCCAGGTCGGCCAGACCGGGAACATCGGCCAGATCGGCTGGTTCGTGCCGCCGTGGATGGCCGAGAAGTACCCGGACATCACCGACTACCAGAACCTGAACAAGTACGCCGACCTGTTCAAGACCTCCGAGTCCGGCGGCAAGGGCCAGATCCTGGACGGCGACCCCTCGTACGTGACCAACGACGAGGCCCTGGTGAAGAACCTGAAGCTGAACTACAAGGTGGTCTACGCGGGCAGTGAGGCCGCCCTGATCACCGCCTTCCGTCAGGCCGAGGCCAAGAAGACGCCGCTGATCGGCTACTTCTACACGCCGCAGTGGTTCATGTCCGAGGTCAAGCTGGTGAAGGTCGATCTGCCGAAGTACACCGACGGCTGCGACGCCGACCCGGAGAAGGTCGCCTGCGACTACCCGGAGACGCCGCTGCCGAAGTACGCCCGCAAGGCGTTCATCGACTCGGGCAGCCCGGCCGCCAAGCTGATCCAGAACTTCCAGTGGACCAA
This sequence comes from Kineosporia aurantiaca JCM 3230, assembly GCA_000719025.1. Classification (GTDB taxonomy): domain Bacteria; phylum Actinomycetota; class Actinomycetes; order Actinomycetales; family Kineosporiaceae; genus Kineosporia; species Kineosporia aurantiaca. The sequence goes on along the minus strand of JODP01000001.1, from coordinate 801,931 downwards.
CGACGACCAGGACCTGGTCGCCAAGTACATCGCCGAGGACAAGATGTCCGACGACGACGCGGCCAAGAAGTGGGTGGACGCGAACCAGGCGAAGGTCGACGCCTGGATCAAGTAGGGCTTTCCTTCGGGACCGGGGCGGCGATCTTTTCGATCGTCGCCCCGGTTTTTTGTTGAACCGCAGTGATTTTGGACGTTTGTGGTTTGCCTCTTGACGATCCGTCGCCCACGTTGGACAGTCGAGTTGCGCTTAGTGTTCTGAGTTGCGTATTGCGCACCCACTGGAGGCTGGCATGGCCGGACCACGCGTCGTCATCATTGGAGCCGGTGTGGTCGGGGCCGCCCTCGCCGACGAGCTGTCGGGCCGCGGCTGGACCGACGTCACGGTGGTCGAGCAGGGCGAGCTGCCCCGACCCGGGGGGTCCTCGTCGCACGCCCCCGGTCTGGTGTTCCAGACGAACTCCTCCAAGACCATGGCCCAGCTGGCCCGGTACACCGTGGAAAAGCTGGTCTCGCTGGACGTCGACGGTGAGCCGTGCTTCCTGCAGGTCGGCGGGCTGGAGGTGGCCACCACCCCGGAGCGCCTGGCCGAGCTGCACCGCCGGGCCGGGTGGGCCACCGCCTGGGGCCTGGACGCCCGGGTGATCACTCCGGCCGAATGCGTGGCCCTGTGGCCGATGCTCGAGGAGTCGCTGGTGCTCGGCGGCCTGCACCTGCCCACCGACGGTCTGGCCAAGGCGGTGCGGGCGGTGGAGGCCCAGCTGCGGCGGGCCCGGTCGCGCGGAGTCAGAGTGCTCGACCGGCACGAGGTTCTCGATGTGCTGACCGAGGATGCGAAGGTCACCGGCGTGCGTACCGACCACGGCGACCTGGAGGCCGACATCGTGGTCTGCTGCGCCGGTTTCTGGGGCCCGAAGGTGGCCGCAATGGTCGGCATGACCCTGCCGCTCACTCCTCTCGGCCACCAACTGGCCTGGACCACGCCGGTGTCAGCTCTGACCGGATCAGAAGCCGAGGCAACCCGGCCGATCCTCCGCCATCAGGACGCGGACCTCTACTACCGGGAGAGCTTCGAGGGCCTGGGCATCGGCTACTACGGCCACCGTCCGATGCCGGTCCTCCCGGAAGAGATCCTGCCGGTCTCCGAGGCCGAGGAGATGCCCTCGGTACTTGAGTTCACCCCTTCGGACTTCGCCCCCGCCTGGGCCGAGAGCCAGCGCCTGCTGCCCTCTTTGGTCTCGTCGGAGGTCAAGGAGGGGATCAACGGCATCTTCTCGTTCACCACCGACGACTTCCCGCTGCTCGGGCCGTCCAAAGAGGTCGAGGGCTTCTGGGTGGCCGAGGCGGTCTGGGTAACCCACTCGGCCGGGGTCGGCGCGGCAATGGCGGAATGGCTGGTGGAGGGGCACTGCTCGACCTTCGACCTGCACGAGTGCGAGATCGACCGGTTCGAGCGGTACCAGCTCACGCCCGACTACGTGCTGGCCCGGGACTGCCAGAACTTCGTCGAGGTCTACGACATCAAGCACCCGCTGCAGCCGATGGAGGAGCCGCGGCCGCTGCGCACCACGCCCTTCTACCATCGGCAGCAGGAACTCGGCGCGATGTTCCTGGAGGCGTCCGGGTGGGAGCGTCCGCAGTGGTATCGGGCCAATGCGCCTCTGGTGCAGCAATACCCGTCCCGCACCCCGGACCCCTGGGCCGCCCGGTACTGGTCCCCAATCGTCGCCGCCGAGGCCCAGCACACCCGCGAGAAGGTCTCGATGTTCGACATGACCGCGCTGAAGCGGCTGGAGGTCACCGGGCGCGGCGCCACCGCCTTCCTGCAGCAGATGTTCACCGGCAACGTGGACAAGTCGGTCGGCTCGGTCACCTACGGCCTGCTGCTGGATGCGGACGGCGGGATCCGCAGCGACGTGACGATCGCCCGGCTGGGCCGGGACCGGTACCAGGTCGGCGCGAACGGTGCTCTGGACGAGGCTTGGCTGGCCCGGCACCTGCCGGAGGACGGCCTGACCCAGGTCCGCGACATCACCGCGGGTACCTGCTGCATCGGGCTCTGGGGGCCGCGGGCGCGCGACCTCCTGGCCCCCCTCACGCCCGACGACATCTCCGCCGACGGCCTGAAGTACTTCCGCAGCAAGCAGATCCGGGTCGGCTACGTCCCGGTGACCGCGATGCGGCTGTCCTACGTCGGCGAGCTCGGCTGGGAGCTCTACACCACCTCCGACCAGGGCCAGAAGCTCTGGGACACGCTCTGGGCGGCCGGCCAGGAACACGGTCTGATCGCCGCCGGCCGAGGCGCTTTCAACAGCCTGCGCCTGGAGAAGGGCTACCGCTCCTTCGGCACCGACATGACCTTCGAGCACGATCCCTGGGAAGCCGGGCTGGATTTCGCGGTCCGATTGCAAAAGGACGCGTTCCTCGGGAGGGACGCGGTGGTCGCCCGCCGGTCGAACGTGTCCCGCCGGCTGAGTTGTCTGATTGTGGACGCTCGTGGCAACGATTCGATGTACGACCAGCCTTTGGGTAAGGAGCCGGTTTTCAGCGGATCGAAATGTGTCGGGTACGTGACCAGCGCGTCCTACGGCTACACCGTAGACGCGCCGATCGCCTACGCCTGGCTCCCGGCCGAGCTCTCGACCCCCGGCCAGCAGGTGGAGATCGGCTACTTCGATCGCCGCCTTTCGGCCACCGTCGCCGCCGAACCTCTCTTCGACCCAGAGATGAAGCGCCTGCGCGGCTGAATCAGGCGGCTTTCAGGCGTTCTCGGACGGCGGCGGGGTCGATTCCCAGATGGCCGATCAGCTCCGCCGCCGGGTCCGGATGACGCGTGTCGAGCACGGCGAGCAGCAGGTGGCTCGTCCCGATCCGTCGTTCCTTGGCCGCCCGGGTCTCCAGCACCCCACGCCGGAGCACATCTCGCGCGCCCGAGGTGAACGGTGTGCGCTTGGCCGAACCCTGGATCACCGGCCGCTCCACCCCGTCGGCATCGATCCCGATTACCGCCAGGGCCTCCCGATCCAGCTCGTCCAGCCCGGCCCGCGCCTGGTCCAGGCCGACCCCGAGCACCTCGACCGCGTTCTCGTCGTGCAGCAGGCCGAGCAGCAGGTGCTCGGTACTCAGCCGGCGATCACCCCGGCGCCGGGCCTCTTCGAGCGCGGCCTCGACCGCGCTGCGGGCCTGGCCCGCGAACTGCTCGAACATGTCGGCCTCACTTCCCGTGTTTGGTGTGGACGGACTGCCGGGACACCCCGAGGGCGTCCCCGATCTGCTCCCAGGACCACCCGTCGGCCCGAGCCCGAGCCACCGCAGCCGCCTCCACCTGCTCGGCGAGCCGGTGCAGGGCACTTACGGCGCGCAGGCCCACGGTCGGGTCGTGGGAGCGGAGACTCTCCGCCAGATCACGCGTTTCCATGCCTGTCAGTCTGGGTTGACACGCCCACATCTGTCAACCCAGACTGACACGTATGGACGACAGAAGGCAGTTCGGTTGTTTGATCGCCGGAGCGGCGGCCGGCCCACTGTTCGGCCTCAGCGCCACCCGCCGCCCGGGCTACGATCCGCGCCGGACCCGGCTTGGCTTGACCCAGCTGGTCACCGCCTGGTCGCATCTGGCCGCGACCATCGTGGCTTCTCGAGAATCCCGCTGATCTGCCTCGAGATCCGGTGACGCTCGGGCGGCGGAACCAGATGAGGCCGGTCCGGCCGACGCTTTCTCGGCCTCTGACCCGGGTCCTGCCTGACCTGACCCGACCAGGCCAACCCGACCCGGCCGGACCCGACCGGACCGTCCTGGTCGGCGCTACTCGGCGGCCTGCCCGGTCTCCAGTACGCGGCCATCGGTCAACTGGAAGCCGTCTGCTGTCCGGGCCTCGACCAGGCCGCCGCCGAACTGCTGTTCGTAGAGCCGGGCGTAGGCGCCGTCGAGCTCGAGCAGGCTTTCGTGGGTGCCCTTCTCGATCACCCGGCCCGCGTCCATCACGAAGATGACGTCGGCGGAGCGGATGGTGGAGAGGCGGTGGGCGATGGCGATGGTGGTGCGGCCGGCCATCAGGGGTTCGAGGGCGGCCTGGACCCGGCGTTCGCTGACCGTGTCGAGGGCGCTGGTGGCCTCGTCGAGGACCAGCACGCGCGGGTCCTTGAGCAGGACGCGGGCGATGGCCAGGCGCTGTTTCTCGCCACCGGACAACCGGTAGCCGCGCTCGCCGACGACCGTGTCGTAGCCGTTCTCCAGGTCGAGGATGCGGTCGTGGATGAAGGCGGCCTGGGCCGCGGCGACGATCTCCTCGTCGGTGGCGTCCGGCCGGGCGTAGGCCAGGTTGTCGCGAACGGTGGCGTGGAAGAGGTACGTCTCCTGGGTGACCATGCCGATCGCTCCGGCCAGGGACTCCAGGGAGAGCGAGCGCACGTCGTGGCCGTCGAGACGGACGGCGCCGGAGGTGACGTCGTAGAGGCGGGGGATGAGGTAGCTGAGGGTGGTCTTGCCGGCGCCGCTGGCCCCGACCACGGCCGCCAGCTGTCCCGGCTGCACGGTCAGGTCCAGCCCGCGGAGGGCCCACCGGCGGGCGGCAGAGGTGTCGGTGCCCTCCAGCGAGTCCGGCAATGAGTCCGAGAGCGAGTCCGAGAGTGAGTCCGGCAGTGAGTCCGGCACCGAACCAGGCACGGTGGCCCGGGCGATCGGGAACATTGCGTCGTCGGCCGGGGTCGGCTCTTCGGCGGTCCCTGCCGGGTCGGCCGGGGGCCGGTCGGGATCGCCGGCCAGGTAGCTGAACCAGACATCGTCGAGCTGGACCTGGCCGCGGACCTGATCCGGGTCGAGCCGGACCGGCTGCTCCGGTTCGACGATCTCCGGCCGCAGGTCGAGGTAGCCGAAGACCCGGGAGAACAGGGCCAGGCTGCTGGAGACCTCGGTGGAGGTCTGCAGGACCTGGCCGATCGGCATGAACAGCCGGGACTGCAGGGTGGTGAAGGCAATGATCGTGCCCGCGCTGGGGCCGTGGCCGTTGGCCAGTTGCAGCCCGGCGACCAGGTAGACCAGCACCGGGGTGATGGAGAAGAAGGTGGAGACCACGGCGAAGAAGGCCCGGCCGACGATTTGCTGGCGCACCTGCAGCTCGGCCAGCTTCTCGTTCTGCCGGTGGTAGCGGTCGGCGTCCCGGTCCTGCCGGCCGAACACCTTGGACAGCAGCACCCCGGAGACCGACAGCGACTCCTGGGTGATCGCGCTCATCTCGGCCAGCGCGGCCTGGGTCTGGCCGGTGATGCTGCGCCGGATCCGGCCCACCCGGCCGGTGAGCCAGATGAACAGCGGCATCATGATCAGCGAGAGCAGGGTGAGCTGCCAGGACAGCACCAGCATGGCGACCAGCGTGGAGATCAGGATGACGCTGTTGCTGAGCAGTGAGCTGGCGGTGTCGGTGATGACGCTCTGCAGGCCGCCCACGTCGTTCTGCAGGCGGCTCTGGATCTCGCCGGTGCGGGTGCCGGTGAAGAACCGCAGGGACAGGCTCTGCAGGTGGCTGAACAGCTTGCCGCGCAGGTCGCGCATGATCTGCTGGCCGACGAAATTGGTCTGGTAGGCCTGCGCCACGCCGAGGATGCTGGTGGCCGCGGGGACGGCGATCATGATCGAGCAGAGCACGACCAGGAGTGAGACGTCCGGGCCGCCCTGGACGAACAGCGCCTTGTCGAAGATCTCGCGGATCAGCAGCGGGTTGGCCACCCCGAGCCCGGAGGTGAGCAGGATCAGCCCGGCCACCAGCCAGACCCGGCGACGGTAGGGGCGGAACAGGGCGACCACCCGGCGCAGCAGCGGCCGGTCGGCGGCGGCCTCGCGCAAACCGGCGGCCGCCTCGGACACAGTGGCCCCGGGATGCCGGCCGGCGTGGCCGTGCCCGGCCGTCCCACCGCCGCTCACGCCACCGCGGCCACCGCGGAGCGGCCCCGCACCGCCCCCACCGTCTGGACCAGCGGGCCGTTGGCTCATGCTCATGCCGCCCCCTCTCCCTCGCTCCACAATCGTCGAAACGGTTCCGATTCGCTGGACCGACCGTACCCGCGCCCTCCGACAATCACCGCGACGGCCGACGGGCCGGGGCCAGGACCCGGCTCACCCGTGCTCGAGCGTGGCAACGTCCGCCCGGCGGCCCTGCTTCCGCCGGTTCGCCCTCGGCCGAACGAGCGCTCCGGAACCGGGCCCCCGGATCCACCGCGGAGCCGTCCGGCTGCATACGATCAACCCGTGACGGATGACGTGAAGATCGGTCTGGCCGGGTTCGGCTTCGGCGGCAAGTACTTCCACGCCCCCTTGATCGCGGCTGCCGAGGGTGTGCAGTTCGCGGGCGTGGTCACCCGGTCCCCGGAGCGGCAGGCGGAGGTCGCCCAGCTGTACCCGGGCGTGCCCACCTTCGCCTCGCTGAGCGAGCTGAAGGCGGCCGGTGCCCACGCGGTGGCGATCTCCACACCTGCCGAGACCCACACCCCGCTGGTGCACGAGGCCATCGGTCTGGGGCTGGCCGTGGTCAGCGACAAGCCGTTCGCGCTGGACGCGATCGCCGCCCGGGGCGCGGTCGAGGCGGCCGAGCAGGCCGGGGTGAAGCTTTCCGTCTACCAGAACCGCCGGTGGGACGCGGACCTGCTGACCGTGAAGAAGCTGGTCGAAGAGGGCCGGCTGGGCGACGTGTACCGGTTCGAGTCCCGATTCGAGCGGTTCGACCCGCAGGGCACCCCGCCCGCGGCCGGCGGCGGCATCCTTCGCGACTTCGGCAGCCACCTGGTCGACCAGGCCCTCTACCTGTTCGGCCCGGCCGTCACGGTCTACGCCGAGCTGGACACCACCGCCGAGGGCGAGCTGGACTCGCGCTTCTTCGTCGCCATCCGGCACCAGAACGGCGTCTTAAGTCACCTGATCGGCAACTGGGTCGAGGGCGCGCCCGGTCCCCGCTACCGGGTCAGCGGCAGCAACGGCTCGTTCGTCCTGAACAAGCCGATGGAGGGTCAGGAGGAACTGCTGATCCAGGGTCTGAACCCGGCCACCGCGGGCGACCGCTGGGGAGTGGAGCCGGAGAGCAGCTACGGCCGCCTCTACCGGGGCGACGCGGGCACTCCGATCCCGACCGAACGGGGTCGATGGGACACGTACTACCCAGCGTTCGCGGCCGCGGTCCGGGGCGAGGGCGAGGTGCCGGTCGACCCGCGCGATGCCATCGCCTCGACCGAGGTGCTCGACGCGGCCCGGATCAGCGCCCGCACCGGCCAGGTCGTCATCCCCGGTCCGGTCGGTCCGGCCGGTCCGGTCGCCTGAAGAGCCGCCTGAAGAGTGACCCGAAGAGGCGTACCCGACCTCCTCAGCCGGCCCCGGACGTCCTACATTGACCAGCGTGAGTTCACCTGAGGACACCGGTGTAGTCGTTCGCATCCTCCGTGAGGAGGACGCGGCGCCGCTGGCCCGGCTGGTCCGGGCGAACCGCGAGTTCCTGAAGCCGTGGGAGCCCGCCCGGGAAGAGGAGTATTTCACCGTCGAGGGGCAGCGCCGGATCGTCGACGACGCCCTGCTTCTTTACACCGGCGGGATCCACCTGCCCTGCGTCATTCTGGTCGACGGCGAGCTGGTCGGCCGGATCAACGTGAACAACATCGTCCGCGGCGCCCTGCACTCCGGTGACGTCGGCTACTGGGTAGCCGAGTCGGCCGGGGGTAAGGGCGTTGCGACCAGCGCCGTCGAGGCGGTGCAGCGGCTGTCGTTCACCGCACTGAACCTGCACCGCCTCGGGGCGAACACCTTGGTGCACAACCTGCGCTCGCAGCGGGTGCTGGAGAAGAACGGGTTCGACCGGATCGGCCTGGCCCCGAAGTATCTGCAGATCGACGGCGAGTGGCAGGACGCGGTGCTCTACCAGGTGGTTAACGAAGCCTGGCGCTAGAGGGCCCGGGCCAGAGGAACGCCGGGCCGGTAGGCCAGGTGCAGGTACGAGGGCGCGTCCAGCACGGTCAGATCGGCCCGGGCACCCACGCGGATCCGGCCGATGTCGTTGCGCCGCAATGCTATTGCCCCACCCAGGGTGGCCGACCAGAGCGCCTCGGCCGGGCTCATCCCCATCTCCCGCACGGCCAGCGCGATCACCAGCGGCATCGACGAGGTGAAGCAGCTGCCCGGGTTGCAGTCGCTGGCCAGAGCGACCACCGCGCCCGCGGCCAGCAGCCGCCGGGCGTCCGGATAGGGCGAGCGGGTGGAGAACTCGACGCCCGGTAGCAAGGTGGAGACCGTTCCGGTGGCGGGGTTCTCCAGATCAAGGCGGCTACCCGCCGATCCCAGGGCGGCCACGTCGGCGTCGGTCAGATGGGTGCAATGATCGACGCTCGCAGCGTCCAGTTCCACGGCAATCTGGACACCGGGCCCGGCTGAGAGCTGGTTTCCGTGCACGCGCAGTTCCAGACCGGCTGCGGCACAGGCGGTCAGCACGGTTCGGGTCTCGTCGCCGTCGAACGCGTAGGTGCTGGCAGGCTCGCAGAACACGTCGGCCCACCGGGCGTACGGAGCGCAGGCCTCGAGCATTTCCCCGGCTACCAACTTTACGTACTCGTCCCGCCGGTCCCGCATCGCCGGCGGAACGACGTGTGCGCCAAGGAAGGTGACTTCGGACGTGACCTGGGCGGCGATCCGCAGCGCGCGGGCCTCCTCCTCAACGTCCAGTCCGTAACCGCTCTTGATCTCGACCGTCGTGGTGCCCTGCGCGCGCATCTCGGCCACCAGCGACCGCACGTGTGCGAGCAGTTCCTCGTCGCTCGCCGCGCGGGTCGCCGCCATCGTGGTCGCGATCCCACCCCCGGTGTACGGCTCACCCGTCATCCGGGCCGCGAACTCGCCCGCGCGGTCGCCCGCGAACACCAAATGTGAATGAGAGTCGACAAAACCGGGGACGACCGCCCGTCCGGTCAGGTCGGTGGAGGTGTCCGCGGAAGGGGCGGTGGACGCGCTTCCCACCCAGGCGATCCGGTCGTCCTCCACCACGATCGCCGCGTGCTCCAAGAGCCCCAGCGGCGAGCCGTCGCCGACCGCCGGGTCGTTCGTGACGAGCTGGCCGATGCCGGTGACCAGATGACTCACGAGGTGCCTTCTTTCAGTCCAAAAGGGTTTCCAGGGCCTGGGTGAGCAGCCGCCCGACGTCGCCGAGCCGGTGCCGGCCCTCGCTGACCACGACCTCACCGCCGACCAGCACGGTATCCACATCCGGCCCGACGGCGCTCAGGGCGATCTGCTCAGGGTCGCTCCCCGCGGTCCGGACCGAGTCCAGCCGCACGGCGATCAGGTCGGCCGGAGCGCCGGCCTGCAGCACCCCCAGTTCCGGCCGGCCCAGACTGCGCTGCCCGTCGACGGTCAGCGCGGTGAGCAGTTCTCCGGGGGAGAAGCGACCCCGGTTCAGGCTCGAGAGGCGTTCGTGCATCTCCAGCCCGCGCGCCTCTTCGAACAGATCGATCACTGCGTGCTGATCACTGCCCAGGGTGATGGTTGCTCCCGCGTCGGCGAGTGCGCGGGCCGGCCCGATCCCGTCGGCCAGATCCCGCTCGGTCGTCGGGCAGAAACAGGCGAAAGAGTTATTCAGAGCGGTGATGTCGGCACCGGTGAGGTGGGTTGCGTGAATGAGGGACGTTTGTGGCGACAGAACGCCGGAATCCTCAAGTAGGGCGGCGGGCGTCAATCCGTAGTACGCCAGGCAGGCCTCGTTCTCAGCCGGCTGCTCTGAAAGGTGCACGTGGAGCGGTAGCTGCTCACCGGCGTCCATACGCGTGAAAGCCGCCACCGTGCCCAACTGGTCGCGCGGAACCGCCCGGACCGAATGAATCGCCGCGCCCACTCGCATTCCGGTCGAAGGCTTCAGGTCGGCCACCCGAAGCGCCCAGGCCTCCGCGTCGCCGTCCCCGAACCGCCGCTGCACACCCTCCAGCGGGGTATGGCCAGAAGCCGTGAGACCACCGGTCAAATAACAGGTATTGAGTAGCGTCAGGCGGATCCCGGCGTCCGAAGCAGCCTGCCTCAGGGCCTCGCCCATCACGTTCGGCTCGGCGTACCGCTTGCCGTCCCGATCGTGATGCAGGTAGTGGAACTCGCCCACCGAGGTTATCCCGGCCAGCGCCATCTCTGCATAGACCGCTCGGGCCAACGCGAGATACGAATCCGGGTCGAGTTTTCCGGCCACCTCGTACATGACCGTGCGCCAGGTCCAGAACGATCCGCCGTCGGCATGGGTACGCCCGCGCAGCGCCCGGTGGAACGCATGCGAATGGGCGTTGGCCAGGCCGGGCAACAGCACCCCAGGCAGTCGCCGGTCGCCGTCCGCGGCATCAACCCCGGATTCTACGGAGCCGATCAGACCTTCGGCGGTAACCCAAATCCTTACCCGCGAAACTATTCCGGTTGGAAGCCAGGCGTAGGGCGCCCAGTAGTTCACGATGCCAGCTCGCGGATCACCGTGGTCAACGCCTCGACTCCAGCCAAACAGTCCGCCTCTTCGGCGAACTCGGCGGGGGAGTGCGAGATGCCGGTCGGATTGCGCACGAACAGCATGCCCGTGATCACTCCCGCGGTGGCCAGGATTCCCGCGTCATGCCCGGCACCCGTACCCAGAAGCGGCGCGCCGCCCAGGGTCTGGCTGAGGCGAGAAGCAAGGTCCGGATCGAAAGCGGTCGTCCCGGTCCAGGATTCTTCGCTCACCGTTGCGCCCAGCCCCTCGGCCGACGAGGTCAGCTCGCCCAGCAGCGCCTTGACGTCCGTCTCCTCCGGCCCGCGCGCGTCCAGCCAGGCCCGCACCAGCGAGGGGATCGCGTTGACCCCGTTCGGCTCGACCAGCAATTTGCCGAAGGTGGCGACGGCCTCGTTGTCGGCCGCGAACCGCCGGGCCGCCAGCACGGTCGAGGCGTAGGCCAGCATCGGGTCGTTGCGGTCGGCCAGCCGGGTGGTGCCGGCGTGGTTCGCCTCGCCCGGGAAGTCGAAGCGCCAGCGCCCATGCGGCCAGATCGCCGTCCCGACCCCGACCGCCGCGTCGAACTCCTCGGTCGCCAGGGCCTTGCCCTGCTCGACGTGGAGCTCGACGAAACAGCCGATCCGGCGCAGTATCTCGTCGTCCCGGCCCAGATGCTCGGGCGACAGCCCGGCCCGGCGCATGGCCTCGCCGAGCTCGGTCCCGTCACCGTCCCGCAACCCGGCGGCCCGCTCGGGCGTCATCGCCCCGGTGATCACCCGGGACCCGGCGCAGGCCACGCCGAAACGGGCGCCCTCCTCGTCGACGAAGTTCACCACGCCGATCGGCCGCGCGGGCCGGAACCCTTCGGCCCGAAGCGATTCCACCGTGGCCAGCGCACTCACCACGCCCAGCGGACCGTCGAAGGCACCGCCGTCGGGCACCGAGTCGAGATGGCTACCGGTAACCACGCCGGGGGTCGCGTCGGGGTCGCCCCACCAGGCCCACTGGTTCCCGGCTCGGTCCAGCACCAGGTCCAGGCCCAGGGCCTGGACCTCGCCCGCGAACCATTCGCGCAGCGTGCCGTCCTCCGGCGTCCACGCGAACCGCCGGTACCCGCCCGACGAGGCCCGCCCGATCGGCTCCAGCGCGGCCCAGCGCTCTCCAAACCCTTTCGTAATCATGGAGTTTCAACCCCCTTGCCTCCGGCTTCGGGAGGTGTCCCCAAGCGAGGAGAAAGTCCATGATCACGGGGGAAGAAGTCCATGATCACGACGAGGGGGTGGGGGTCTCGCGCATCGGGATCCGCACGCCGCGCTCGGCGGCGACCCGGTCGGCGATGTCGTACCCGGCGTCCACGTGCCGGATCACGCCCATTCCGGGGTCGTTGGTCAGCACCCGCTCCAGCTTCTGCGCGGCCAGCGGGGTGCCGTCGGCCACGGTCACCTGACCGGCGTGCAGCGAGCGCCCGATCCCGACCCCACCGCCGTGGTGGATCGACACCCAGGTGGCCCCGGACGCGGTGTTGACCATCGCGTTCAGCAGCGGCCAGTCGGCGATCGCGTCGGAACCGTCGAGCATCGCCTCGGTCTCCCGGTACGGCGAGGCCACGCTGCCGGAGTCCAGGTGGTCGCGGCCGATCACCAGCGGGGCGCTGATCTCGCCGGACGCCACCAGCTCGTTGAACCGCAGCCCGGCCTTGTCCCGCTCGCCGTAGCCGAGCCAGCAGATCCGGGCGGGAAGCCCCTGGAACGCCACCTTCTCGCCGGCCGCCTTGATCCAGCGGTGCAGGTGCTCGTTCTCCGGGAACAGGTCCAGCACGGCCTTGTCGGTCACCGCGATGTCCTTGGGATCACCGGACAGCGCCGCCCAGCGGAACGGCCCCTTGCCCTCGCTGAACAGCGGCCGGATGTAGGCCGGCACGAAACCGGGGAAGGCGAAGGCGCGGTCGTAGCCGCCCTGCCGGGCCTCGTCCCGGATCGAGTTGCCGTAGTCGAAGACCTCCGCCCCGGCGTCCAGGAACCCGACCATGGCCTCGACGTGCTTGGCCATCGAGGCGCGGGCCCGGTCGGTGAACTCCTCCGGCTTGGCCGCCGCGTAGTCGTGCCAGTCGCCCAGCTCGACCCCTTCGGGCAGGTAGGACAGCGGGTCGTGGGCCGAGGTCTGGTCGGTGACGATGTCGATCTCGACGCCCCGGCGCAGCAGTTCGGGGAAGACCGTGGCGCAGTTGCCGACCAGGCCCACGCTCAGCGGTCGCCGGGCCGCCTTGGCCGCCAGCACCCGGGCGATCGCGTCGTCCATGTCGTCGGCGATCTCGTCCAGGTAGCGGGTCTCGACCCGACGACGCAGCCGGGACGCGTCGACGTCCACAATCAGGCAGACCCCGTCGTTCAGGGTCACCGACAGCGGCTGCGCGCCGCCCATCCCACCGGCACCGCCGGTGAGCGTGAGGGTGCCCGCCAGCGTCCCGTTGAACCGCTTGGCCGCCACCGCGGCGAACGTCTCGTAGGTGCCCTGGAGGATGCCCTGGGTGCCGATGTAGATCCAGGAACCGGCGGTCATCTGGCCGTACATGGTCAGGCCGAGCTTCTCCAGCCGGCGGAACTCCGGCCAGGTGGCCCAGTCGCCGACCAGGTTGGAGTTCGCGATCAGCACCCGCGGGGCCCACTCGTGGGTCTGCATCACGCCGACCGGGCGGCCGGACTGGACGAGCATGGTCTCGTCGTCCTTCAGCGTGGTCAGCGTGCGGACCATCGCGTCGAAGCTGGCCCAGTCGCGGGCCGCGCGGCCGGTGCCGCCGTAGACCACCAGGTCGTCGGGGCGCTCGGCGACGTCCGGGTCGAGGTTGTTCTGGAGCATGCGCAGCGGGGCCTCGGTCTGCCAGCTCCGGGCGGTCAGGGTCGTGCCGCGGGGCGCCGAGACCGGCCGGGGGCCGGAAATCGAGGAGGTCATGGGTCTATTGCACCCCGGCCGGCGCAGAGGTAACAGAACCGCCACCAGCTTGGTGTCTCGGATCCGAGACACTAGGAGCGTGCGGAAACACGAGGAGGGCGAGGGGCAGGTTCCGGCGGCGGGGCGGGCGCTGGGGATTCTTCGGGTGCTGGCCCGGGCTCCGGGGCCGTTGCCGGCCGGTGCACTGGGCCGGGAACTCGGCCTACCCCGGAGCAGCGTCTATCACTTGCTCACGGTGATGATCGAGCAGGGTTTCGTCACCCACCTACCGGAAGAACGGCGCTACGGGCTCGGGGTCGCAGCGTTCGAGATCGGGTCCGCCTACTCGCGGCAGGAGCCCCTGCAGCGCCTCTCCCGACTGGTTCTCTCCCGACTGGTGGACACCGTCGGGCACACGGCACATCTGGGCGTGCTGCACGGCCGCGAGGTGCTGTACCTCATCGAGGAGCGTGCCCACGGACGTCCACCATTGGTAACCGACGTCGGGGTGCGCCTACCCAGCGAACTGACGGCCAGTGGACGGGCGATGCTCGCCTCCCTGCCGGATGCACAGGTACGCGCGTTGTTTCCAAGTAAGGACGCTTTCGTGCGGCCTGGGGGTTCGGGGCCGTCTTCGCTCTCCGAGGTGCGCCGACGTCTGGTCGAGGTCCGTAGGGCCGGCTTCGCGGTGGAGACGGACGAGGTGACGCCCGGGTTCTCCTCGGTGGCGGTGGCCGTGCTCGATCACAACGGACATCCGGTGGCAGCCGTAGCCGTCACCTACCCCGGCGAGACGGTCGGTGATCAGGCGCGGGACAAACTGGTCGGATCGGTGCAGGCCGCAGCGGCTGCCCTGGAGCGTCGGCTGCACGGTGGGGGCTCCAGACACGAGGCCGGGAAAATGTCCAGACCGGCCAGGACTAGGAGATAAGGCCAGCCTCACCTAATCTTCGGAGCATGGGCGTCAAGAAGGCGAAGAAGAAGTGCTGCAAGGACAAGCCCCGGTGCAAGACCTGCCCGGTGGTGCTGAAGCGGCTGTCCGACGCGGGTTTCGCCACGCGCCTCGATCTCACCACCTATGACTTCAGCGCGAAGCCGCCGAAGAAGGCGGTGTCCGAGGCCCGCGCGCGCTGAGCCCGGCCCCACCCGGCCCCGCTCGGGTTCGCCGCAAAACCCGAATGCCCGCCCTCTCCGTAGGGGAGAGAGGCGGGCATCGTCGGGCCGGGAGGAACTAGCCCAGGCTGTTGGTGCTCAGGAACTCCTTGGCGACCGCCTCGGGCTCCTTCTTGTCCAGCGTGACTTCCTTCATCATCTCGGCCAGGTTGTCGGTGGTCAGCACCTTCGACACGGCGTTCAGGGCGTCGGTGACCGTCGGGGTCGCCTTCTCCTTGTTGATGATCGGCAGCACGTTCTGCGCGGCGAACTGGTTCTTCGGGTCGGCCAGGGTGACCCAGCCCTCGGCCGCGATGTTCGGGTCGGTGCTGAACACGTCGGCCGCGTCGACCTGGCCGTTCTTCAGCGCGTTGATGGTCAGCGGGCCACCGGCGTCGAGCGACTTGTACGACTTGAACGTGACGCCGTAGTTCTTCTTGAAGCCGGGCACACCGGTCGGCCGGGTCTTCCACTCCGGCGGGCCGCCGAGCACCAGGTTCTTGCCGGCCATGTCGCCGATCGACTTCAGGTTGTACTTGGCCGCGGTCTCCTTGGTGACCAGCACCGCGTCCTTGTCCTGGGCCTCGGACTCGTCCAGGACCTCGAGGCCCTGGGGCAGCAGGTCGGGCAGCGCGGCGAGCACGTCCTCGCTGGAGACGGCGGTGTTCTTCGCGTCCAGGTAGGACAGCAGGGCGCCGGAGTACTCCGGGAGCAGGTCGATCGAGCCGTCCTGCAGGGCCGGGATGTAGGTCTCCCGCGAGCCGATGTTCAGCTTGGTCTTGACCTTGACGCCCTTGGCCTCGAGGGCACCCGCGTAGATGTCCGCGAGCAGCACGTTCTCGGAGAAGTTGGCCGAGCCGATGGTGATGGTGTCCGAGGGCGCGGCCGACGAGCCGCCGGCGTCGCTCGAGGTGTCGAGCGGGTCGCTCCCACCGCCGCACGCGGTCAGCGCCAGGGCTGAGGAGACCAGGGCCGTGGCGACGACCATCCTGCGTCGATTCATCAGTGCACTCCTGTTGAGATAATGGGGACTGCGGTGATCAGCTTGCCGTTTGCCACCGACAGTCTTGGGGGCCTTGCGGGGGGAACGGGTATCAACTCGGCAACAGTCGGGCCGCAGATGCCGATTACCAGGTCAAAGTGAGACCTTGGTCTCGGCAGCGACCACGTCGGCGTCCGTCGCGGCGGGCAGGGCGTAACGCCCGGTGATGCCCCGGGACACGACGTATCGCTGAACCAGCGCCATCGCCAGGTCCAGCAACACCGCCAGCACTCCGACCAGCACCGCTCCACCGGCCATCTGCGAGTAGTCCCGCTGGGCCAGACCGTCGAGCATGAACCGGCCGAGACCGCCGAGCGAGACGTAGGCGGCGATCGTAGCGGTCGCCACGATCTGCAGGATGGCGCTGCGCACGCCGGACAGGATCAGGGGCAGGGCGTTCGGCACCTCGACCCGCCAGAGCACCTGCCACCCGGTCATGCCCATCCCGCGGGCCGCGTCCCGGGCCGCCGGGTCGACGTTCTGGATGCCCGCGTAGGTGTTCGAGAGCACCGCGGGGATACCGAGGACGACCAGGACGAACAGGGACGGCCAGAGGTAGGCGTAGTCGGCGGGCAGATCGCCGGAGAAGGCGATCACCACGTAGACCAGCAGACCGAAGGTGGGCAGGGCCCGCAGGGCGTTGGCCACCCCGGCGATGGCCACGCCGCCCTTGCCGGTGTGCCCGATGAACAGGCCCAGCGGGATGCCGATGAGCAGGACGAAGATCAGGGCCTCGGCCGAGTACTGCAGGTGCTCGCTCAGCCGGTGCAGGATCCCGTCGTCGCCGGACCAGTGCGATCCGTCGAACAACCAGTCGAAGACGCCGCCGATCATCGCTTGGCCATCGCTTTCTGCCAGGGGGTCAGGATCCGGCTACCCAGCACGATCAGCCCGTCCAGGACCAGGGCCAGCGCCAGGCAGAGCAGGATGCCGAGCAGGACGATCCCAGTGATGTAGCGGGAGAAGCCCTCGGTGAACAGCGAACCCAGCTGCGGGATCCCGATCAGCGCGCCGACCGAGACCAGGCTGACGTTCGACACCGTGGCCACCCGCAGGCCCGCGGTGATCACCGGGACGGCGATCGGCAGGTCGACCCGCAGGAACCGGCCCAGACCGGTGAAGCCCATCGCGGTGGCGGCGGCCCGGACGTCCGGCGAGACCGAGTTCAGGCCGTCCGCGACCACCCGGACCAGCAGGGCCACGCTGTAGACGGACAGCGCCACCACCATGTTGACCGGCGACAGGATCCGGGTGCCGAGGATCGAGGGCATGATGATGAACAGGGCCAGCGAGGGGATCGTGTAGAGCAGGCCGGCCAGGTTGGTGATCGGTGGGTAGGCCCACCGGTAGCGGCTGGCCACCCAGCCGATCGGCAGGGCGATCACCAGGCCGATCACCACCGGCAGCACCGACAGCCAGACGTGCGCCCAGAACCAGGAGGTGACGTTCTCCGGGTTGTCCTTCAGGTACTGGATCATCCGCCGCTCACCGGGCTCTCGTCGCGGCGCGAGGCCAGGTGCGCCTCGATCCGGGCGACCACCTCGGCCGCGGTCACCGTGCCGATCAGGGCGCCGTTGTCGTCGATCAGCACGCCCCGCCCGGAGGGCGAGGACAGCGCCGCGTCCAGGGCCGCCCGCAGCGAGCCGGAGATCGCGGCCAGCGTGCCGCCGCGGTGCAGCAGGTGCGGGCCGACCGGCTGACCGGCCGGGACCGCGGCGGCCCGGACCCAGCCGAGCGGGCGGCGCCCGTCGTCGACCGCGAGTGCCCAGCCGTCCCGGGCCACCCGCTGCACGGTCTGCGCGTCGTCGCCCAGCTTGACCGTGTGCTCCTCGGCCGGCGCGAGTTCACCGGTCTCGAAACCCAGCGCGCGGTAACCGCGGTCGCGTCCGACGAAGCCGGCCACGAAGTCGTCCACCGGGTTGGTCAGCAGCTCGGCGGGGGTGGCCAGCTGGGCCAGCGTGCCGCCGACCTTGAGCACCGCCACCTGGTCGCCGAGCTTGACCGCCTCGTCGATGTCGTGGGTGACGAAGATGATCGTCTTGCCGAGTTCCGACTGCAGGCGCAGGAACTCGTCCTGCAGCTCGGCCCGCACCACCGGGTCGACCGCGCTGAACGGCTCGTCCATCAGCATCACCGGCGGGTCGGCGGCCAGCGCCCGGGCCACCCCGACACGCTGCTGCTGACCACCGGAAAGTTGCGCGGGGTAACGCTTCGCGAACGAGGCGGGCAGGCCTACCCGCTCCATCAGCTCGATCGCCTGGCTGCGGGCCTTCTTCTTGTCCCGGCCCAGCAGCAGCGGCACGGTCGCCACGTTGTCGACGATGGTGCGGTGCGGGAACAGGCCGGCGTGCTGGATCACGTAACCGATCCCGCGGCGCAGCGTGCTCTCGTCCACCTTGCCGGTGTCCTGGTCGTCCAGCCAGATCGTGCCCGAGGTGGGCTGGATCATCCGGTTGATCATGCGCAGCGAGGTGGTCTTGCCGCAGCCGGACGGGCCGACGAACACGGTGATCTTCCCGGACGGGGCGACCAGGTCGAGTCCGTTCACCGCCACGGTCCCGTCCGGGTATTTCTTCACCACGGATTCAAAGGTGATCATGCGCTCATCTCTGCTCTCGGTGCATCGTGCTACGGGGAGTGCCGGTCTCGGCACGGTCTGCTTCTGGATGGCGTGCGGGGTGGCCCATTTCGGGGTGACTTGCGGGGTGGCCGGGTTCGGGGTGGCCAGGTTGGGAGTGGCCAGGTTCGGGGTGGCCGGGTTCGGGATCGCCGCCGAGGTGCTGGCCGAGGCCGGCGGACAGCCGGGTCAGGAGCGGGCCGAACCGGCCGACGGCGGTCCGGTCCAGCCGGTAGGTGGGGCCGACGATGCTCAGCGCCGCGACCACGCCGCCCGGACCGGTGACCGGGGCGGCGACGGCGGTGACATCGGGTTCGATGCCGGAGGCGATACTGGTCCAGCCCTTCTCCGGGGTGTGTCCGAGAAGGACCGTACCCGCCGCGCTGCCGGCCAGGGGAAAGGCCCGGCCGACCCAGCCGGCGTGCCGCACCGAATGGGTGCCCTGGGCCATCGCCAGGTACAGGGCGGTCTGCCCGGGGCCGGCGACGCTCAGGTAGGCCGATTCCCCGGTGGCGGCGACCAGCTCGTTCAGGGCCGGCCGGCTCAGGGGGATCAGGTGCTCGTGCGATAGGGCGCGCGCGCCCAGCTGCATCATCCGCGGGCCCGGCCGGTAGCCGCCGCCCGCCGAACGAGTGACGAACTGGTCCCGCTCCATCGTCCGCAGCAGCCGGAGGGTGGTGCTGACCGGGAGCCCGACCAGCCGGGCGAGCTCCACCAAAGTGTCGGTCCCACCGGTGCAGACCGCCGCCAGCAGCGCCAGGGCCCGCTCCACGGAGCGGGTGGAAGAGCTGGCCGGGGGCTTGCCGGGCATCTTCGGCGCCCCTCTCTCGGTCGATGGAGGACCTTTTTTATCAACAATGCCGAGGCGTGTGTCGTCCGGAGGGATAGTTTCATACAACGGAAACACATTGCCGTTCCGTGAAAAGTAGGGTCACATCGACGTGAAGAGGCGGCAGCATCCAGATTCGTCCTGGGCGGTCGTTACCTCTTGAAGTGCCGTGGCCTCATTCAGTGATGTGGGAGCGAAGCGTGGCGATGGATCAGACGCCGGCCGACCGGGCCGCGGCCGCGGCGGCGGCGGACGCGGCCCCACCTCCGCGAGCCCGCCGGGTGGGCGTCCCCGCGATGACGATCGACGGCCGCACCCTGACCACCCGCAAGCTGGTCGCCCGGGTGGACGCTCCGCTCAAGGTCCGGATCACCCCGACCGCCCGTCGCCGGGCCCAGGCCTCCTATCAGGCCGCCAACGCGGCGGTCGGGCTGCGCCCGGTCTACGGCCGAACCACCGGGGTCGGGGCCAACCGCGAGGTCGCGCTGCCCGCCGAGGAGACCGCCCGCTACACCCTGGGCCTGCTGCGCAGCCACGCCACCAGCGCCGGGCAGATCCGCAACGAGATCCGGATCCGGGCCACCCTGGTGGTCCGGCTGAACCAGCTCGCGGCCGGGGGCAGCGGGATCTCCACCAACGCCATCGACGGCCTGGTCGCGATGATCAACGCGGACGCCCTGCCGCCGATCCGGGAGCACGCCGGGATCGGCACCGGCGACCTGACCGCGATGGCCACCACCGCGCTCGGCCTGCTCGGCGAGGCCCCGCTGACCCACCCGCTGAGCCCGATCTCGCTCGGCATCCACGACGCGCTGCCCTTTCTCAGCTCGAACGCCGCCACCCTGGCCGATGCGGCGCTGGCCACCGCCCGGCTGCAGACCCTGGGCCGGGCCGCGATGGCCGTCGCCACGTTGACCGGCATGGCGGTGCGGGCCAACTGGGAGGCCTTCGGCCCGGCGGTCGCGCGGGTGACGCCCGGGATCGGCGTGCGGCGGGTCTGCCGGGTGGTCACCGGCCTGGTCACCGAGCCCGGCCAGGACGGCCCGGAGGGCGAACCGGCGCGGATCCAGGACCCGTTCGGCATGCGCTGTCTTCCGCAGGTGAACGGCCTGCTGCTGGAAGCCGTTCAGCAGCTCGACCGGGTGGTCGGGGCGCACCTGAACGCGGCGGCCGAGAACCCGGTGATCCTGGCCGGTCCCGCGGTGCTGGGACCCGATCCGGCGCCGGTCGTGGCGCACCATGGCGGTTTTCACATCCCTGCGGTGGCGCTCGGCTGCGACAGTGCGGCCATCGCGGCGGCCCAGTCGGCATCGCTGTTGCAGGGTCGACTGGCCATGCTGGTCGATCCGTTCGCCACCGGGCTGCCGCCGTTCCTCGGAGACGGGACACCGGGCGCCTCGGGTGTGATGATGCTGGAATACCTTGCGGCCTCGGCTCTTGCGGAACTTCGGTCGGTCGCCTCGCCGGCCTCGCTCGGGTCGGTCAGCCTGTCGCGCGGCACCGAGGAACACGCCAGTTTCGCCTCGCGCTCAGCGGTTCAGCTGCTCACCGCCGGAGACGCCTACGCCACGGCGCTTTCCTGCGAGTTGGTGGCGGCGGTCCGGGCGCTGCGGATGCAGGGGGCCGGAGCGGATGCGAAGGCTGGGTGGGTGAGTCTGCTGGAGACCTGCACCCCGCTGGGCGACAACCCCACCGACCGCGATCTCACCGGTGATCTGGCCACTGCGCAGGACTTGTTGCCGGCGCTGGCGGATCAGGTTGAGGAGTACGAAAAGGGTAGATGAAAACAGAATTGAGGACGTTGGTGAGCTCACCAACGTCCTCAATTCTGTTCTCAGGACTGAAGCGCAGCGTCCCGCAGACGTTCCTGGTCCTCCGGGAAGGGCTCGTCGATCGGCCGCAGCTCGTCCGCGTAGGAGACCGAGGTCCGGCGCAGGACCCCGGTGCTGCTGATCGCGTACTGGCCCATCCGCCAAAGGGGCGGGGAGTAGGCGTGGATCGAGACGCTACCGTCGGCCACGCCGGTCATCCGGTGAATGTGGTCCGGGCCGAAGCTGAACGACTGCCCGGCCGGCACCTGAACCTCCAGTGCGGCACTGCCGACCACCAGGTTGTGCTCGACCACCTCGCCGTGCGCCACCGCGACCGCTCCGGAGGAGACGTCGTGATCGTGCCAGCCGGTGTCGTTGCTCGGCGTCCAGCACAGCACCCAGACGTCCACGTTCGCGTCGCGGTGCAGGCAGACGTAGTGCCGGTGCTCGTCGTCGTACGCCACGTGCTGCTGCCAGGCGGCCGGGTCGTCGGCGATCGTGGTGACCAGCTCGCGCAGTTCCTGACGGGTCAGGGCGCGCGGGGGCAGGTTGTCGAACGCCGGGATCTCGGCCGAGCTGACGTCGGTGCTACGGGAAGGTGACTCCTGGACGCTGGTCATCGCGAACCTCCGGTCAAGAAGCGCTGGGGATTACTGACATCGATGGCGTGGTCGGCGGCATTGCCGAAACCAAGGGGAGTGGCCTGGGCGTACGGGTGGTCGGTGCCCCGGATCACGGCGTCGATCCCGAGCACCCGGATCAGGGCGTCCACGGCCTGGGGGCCGTAGCTCGAGGTCTCGACGAAGACCCCGCGGTCGATCCGGCCGAGGCGCCCGCCCCGGGCCTGAAGTCGTTCGTGCTGCAGGGGAGCCAGACCGGCGCCGGCGACGAAACCGATCCGTAGCTGGGGGAGCAGCGCGCGCCCGGCGACGTGCCAGGACCACCACGCCGCCGACAGCTGGGCGGTGTAGTCGACCACGGCCGGCCACCAGCCGGGCAGGTCCTCGTCCGGTCCGGCCGATCGGGGTGGGACCGGGCCGGGGTGGACGAGCACCGGCTTCCCGGCGTCCTCGCACACCCGCAGAACGGGGGCCAGGGCGTCGAGGGCCTGGGGCGTGGCCAGCCAGGTGGCCGAGACCTGGAGCCCGACGAAGTCGCCGTGCAACAGATCGGCCAGACCGGCGAGGTCGGGCTCGATGCGGTTCACCGCGGCCCAGGCCCCGAAGCCCTCACCGAACTCGGCGGCTCCGGTGTGCCAGGCCTTGAGCAGCGGGGAGGACTCGGCCGGGGGCAGGTCTTCCAGGCCGAGGGGGGTGGACAGCGAGATCAGGGCCCGGACATCGCCCTGCCGCTCGAGCCGGACGGCCAGATCGTGGTCGGCCGGATCCACCGTGTACGCCGGTTCGCCGGGCAGGTGCAGGGTCCAGCCCTGGAGCAGGGGCGGCTCGGTACGCGCCCGCAGGGCCTCGACCAGCGCGGAGGGCCAGAGGTGCTGATGGACGTCGCACGGCGCGACCGAGCCCGACGACACACCGACCACCCTTCCGCATCATGGCCTCCCCCAGGCTCTGACCTGCATTCTCTACTAATTCGATAGACTCATTGAAGCGGTTCACCCGGCTGGGCGCAAGGCCCCTGGTCCGCGAGTCGCGAACGGTTTCGCCGATCTGAACATCACGCGACGGATCGGGCTGGCGGCCCGATCGCCGCAAGCTCCGGCAAGACGCTCCCCACCTGCGGTGAAGCGCTTCACTTATTCCTATTGAAGCGCTTCACCAAGATCTTTTCAAGGGAAGACTGTCGGTGGTCCCGGTTACGGTTACGGCATGAATCAGGGGCGTCACCGACCGACGCTGAGAGATATCGCCGAGGAGACCGGACTGTCTCCGGCGGCGGTCAGCTACGCCCTGCGGGGGCTGCAGGTCACTGAAGAAACGCAGGCGCGCGTGCGCGAGGCGGCCAAGCGCTTGGGCTACGAGGCGGACCCGATCGCCCGGGCCCTCGCCTCGGGGCGCACCGAGACCATCGGGGTGTTGTGCGGATCACTGGCCGACGGGTGGCAGCAGCAGGTGGCCGCCGCGCTCGGCCGGGGGTTGCTCGGGGCCGGGCGCAACCCGGTCACGGTCGATGCCGGCAACGATCCCGAGCGTGAGGTCATGCTGGCCAAGCGCCTGGTCGATCAGCGGGCCGACGCGGTGATCGTGCTCCCGGTCGACCCGACCGCCCCGCACTGGGCCGAGATCGCCGATCGCACCGTGCTGGTGTCGGTGGGCGACGGACTGCCCGGGGCCCCGGCCGCCGCCGAGGTGGTCTTCGACAACGTCACCGGGGTCAGCCACGGCCTGCGGATGCTCGCGGCCGCCGGGCACAGCCGGGTCACGGTGCTCACCCCCACCGACCGGGCCACCCCCGACCGGCCCGCCGAGCAGGTGGTGCAGCAGGTGGCGCCCGAGCTGGGGCTCACTGCGGCGGTCCGCTCCTGTCCGCACGACCTGGACGGGGCGGCCGCGGTGGTCCGCGAACTGCTGACCGCGCCGTCCCCGCCGACGGCCTTCTTCTGCCTGGCCGACTCGATCGCGTTCGGCGTGTACCTGGCCGCACGAGAACTGAAACTCACCGTTCCGGAAGATGTCTCCGTAGTGGGCTATGACGACCTGGCCGCCGGCCGCCTGCTTACCCCACCGCTGTCGAGCTACCGGTGGCCGATCGACGACCTGGTCGAGGCCGTGGTCAGCCACGCGGTCGATGCGATCGACAACAAGGTGGGTGGGCGTCGGCGCACGGTGCTCCAGCCCGAGCCGATGCCGCGGGGGAGCGTGGCCGCCCCCCGGGCCTGAGCCCCTCTGTCCTTGCGCTCCCCCTGGGCTCGGCGCTCACCGAGGGGCTCGGGCGCTCACCGAGGGACTGGTGCGCTCCCCGCAGGGCTCGGGCGCTTCCCGCAGGGCTTGGGCGCTTCCCGCAGGGCTTGGGCCCGGGCTGTGCGGGTACCACGGCGCCCCACCCACCGCAGCACCCGCACAGCGATCAGAGTCAGCTCACCGTGATCGGCACGGCTTCGCTGGAGGGCATCCGCTGACCACATCTGCCTGATCCGTCCGGCGATGGTCATCGAAGCCCGAGGTGTCCGGCTGAGGCCGTCCCCGGTTCCGGGCCTTCCCGTAGAGCCTCACCGAGGAGAGCCTCACCGAGGAGAGCCTCACCGAGGAGGGCTCCCGAAAAACCCGTTGGAAATCGGCTTCCGGGGCCGATCGCGGACCAGGAACCCAACGGCCCGCACCTCCGGTCAGTTCACCGTGACGTGGATCGTCTTGCTGTTGGAGGCCCCGCTCCAGGCGTCACCGTCGTAGTGGATCCGGTAGTCGCCCGACGCCGTCGCCTGGGTGTTCAACACGTCGCCCGGTGTGCTGGTCCACTTCGTGGCGCCGTCCGCCCGGAACTGCAGGTGGTCGCCGTGGCTGAAGAAGGTGCGCCAGCTGTTGGTCTCCCAGTCCGCGCGCTGCGTGTTGCCGGTGAAAGTGATGTAGTCGCCGCTGTTCACGGTCGTCTTGTCGGCGGCAAAACCGGTGACTCGGGTGGCCCGCAGCAGGGTCAGGGTGCTGGAGTACCCGCCCAGGGAGGGCTCGTCCTGATGGCCCGGCGCCCCGGTGTCCACGAAGGCGGTCAGGCCGGTGCTGATCGGCTGCCCGGCCAGCAGGTTGCCGGCGCTCGGGCCGGAGGACAGGGTGAACTTGCCGTCGGTGTGCACCTCGAAGTGGGCGGCCTGACTGACCGTGTAGTTGGCCCACTGGTACAGCGGGAACGTTGCGTCGTTGGGTACGTTCGGCGGGTACTGGGCGATGTAGTACCAGTCGATCTTCGAGCCGGCTGGGCAGGTGGTGTCGACCTGGACGGTCACCGCCTTGCCGGTGGGGCCGACCGCTACCTTGTGGTCCGGCGTCATTCCGGTGATCTGGCAGTCGGCAGTGGCTTTCGCATCCGCCGGTCCGGCGGCGAGGAACAGGCCCGAGGCAGCGGCACCGGCCGCGCAGAGCACGGCCAGTCCGTTCCGGGCAGTACGGTAGGACATGAGGAATTCCTTCGTCGCTCACGCGAGATTGTTCGTGCGGAATGATTTTGGATGTGCCGCGGCGTCCGGGCGTCCCCGGGCCCCCACCCGCGGTGCACATGAAAAGGAAAACTCAGATCGCGTCGCGTCGCCCGGCTTTTGGCGAAAGATGTCGGATCTGCCCTACTCCCGGGTTCGGCCGGGTGTCCAAGCGTCCCGTCATTGCCGCTCTGACCTGCGTGCCTGTCGTTCTCGTCAATTGGTTGTCAGGGCGGCCGAAAATCTTTTTACAGCGGCGAGCGGCTGCCGGCCGACAGCGCCGAGCCGAAGGTGGCCACCCAGGAGGTCACGAACTCCTCGGTCGAGAGCACCGTCGGCGAGATCAGCCGGTGCGAGAACAGGGACGCCAGGGCCAGAGCGGCCGTGGCGCGGGCCTGTTCGGCGGGTGCACCCCAGTCCTGCACCAGCCAGGCGGCGAATTCCGTGACCGAGCTGGCGACCAGTCGCTCCACGGTCTGCCCGACCAGGTCCGGTCGCTGCCGGCTCTCCAGCACGAGCACCTGGACCAGGTCGTGCTCGGCCTCCAGTTCGGCCAGCACGTAGCGGGCGATCAGGGTGAGCTCGACCTCGAGGTCCTGCACCCCGGCGAACAGGCGGCGGATGTCCCGCAGAGCGCCCAGCCGGCCGACGTGCCGTTCCAGGGCCTCGGTGAGCACCGCCTCCTTGGTGCGGAAGTGGTGGTAGAGACCGCCCGCGCCGGGAGTGAGCCCGGCCGCCCGCTCGATCGCGGCGACGCTGGTGCCGCGGAACCCGTGCTCGCCGAAGAGCTGCAGGGCCGCGTCGAGGATCCGGTCGCGGGTTGCGGTTGACGCGGTCATCACCCAAGTAAACACTGAGGTGAACTCAGTGACCACTGAGGGCGAGGAGGATCCATGCCCGACGCCGACCGGCAGAAGCACCAGCAGCGACCCGGAAGGATCGCGACCGGCCGGGTGGCCCGGGCGGCGCCGTTGGTGGCGCTGACCGGCCGGACCGCTGGTGAGGCGGTGATCTCGGCCCTGCGCCGCAAGGGCAGCGCGGGCGTTCACGAGCGCGGTGCCCAGCGGTACGCCGAGTCGCTCGGCCGCTCCCGGGGCGTGCTGATGAAGGCGGGGCAGATCCTCTCCTTCGTCTCGCTCGGCTCCCTGGTCGAGGGCAGCAGCCAGTCGGTGTACCAGGCCGCGCTGTCCCGGCTGCAGGACGACGCCCCGCCGATGGAGCCGGAGCTGGCCGCCTCCACCCTGGCCGCCGAACTCGGGGCGCCCCCGGAAGAGGTCTTCGCCGAGTTCGCGCCCACCCCGTTGGCCGCGGCCTCGATCGGGCAGGTGCACGCCGCCACCACTCACGACGGCCGGAGCGTGGTGGTGAAGATCCAGTACCCCGGGGTGGACGAGGCGATTCGCGCCGATCTCGCCAACGCCGAACTGCTGGCCACGTTCTTCCAGCTGATCCGGGGGGTGCTGCCGGATCTCGGGCGCACCGACGCACGGGCCCTGGCCGCCGAGGTGACCGCGCGGATCGGTGAGGAGATCGACTACCGCACCGAGGCCGTCAACCAGAAGATCTTCGCCGACGCCTACCGCGATCACCCGTTCGCCCACGTCCCGGAGGTGCTGCCGGAGTACAGCACCGGCCGGGTGCTCACCATGGACCGGAGCGACGGAATGCGCTGGGCCCAGGCCCGGGAAGCCGATCAGGAGCTGAAGGACCAGTGGGGTGAGGCGATCTACCGGTTCACCCTGGGCAGCCTGCGCCGGATGGGCCGGTTCAACGCGGACCCGCACCCGGGCAATTACCTGTTCCATCCCGACGGCTCGGTCACCTTCCTGGACTTCGGCTGCGTGAAGTCGTGGCGGACCGATCAGGTGGGCTGGATGGTCCGGGCGGTTCAGGCGGCAATCGAGGGTGACGCCGACGAGCTGCTGAAGTGTTACGCGGAGCAGGGTTTCGTGCCGGGTGAACCGCCGGACGCGCAAGGGCTGCTGGCCTGGGCGCGCGAGTCGCTGACACCGGTCCTCGGCGAGCAGCCGTTCACCTACACCCCGGAATTCGCTGCGCGCATCGTCGATCTCGAATTCTCCCCGCGCGGGCCGCATTCCGCCGTGGTGCAGAAGCTCGCACTGCCGGGGGAGTACCTCGCCCTGAGCCGGATCGATCTGGGCCTGACGGCGGTGCTGGCCGGGCTGCACGCGACCGCGGACTGGCGGAGCATCCGGGAGGAGATGGACCTCGGTGCGGCGCCGGCCACTCGGTACGGCCGGCTTGAGGCCGCCTACCGAAAGGAGCACGAGGCATGACGCAATCAGTGATCTGGGACGAGCAGGCCGGGGCCTTCCGGGTACGCGGGTTCGAAGAGGCCTCGTCCGTGTTGCGTGGGTCGGGCTGGAGCAGCGACCCGGCCAACAGCCCTCTGTTGCCCGCCGACCTGGCCCAGGTTCCCTCGTCCATGATGCTTTTCACCGATCCGCCCGACCACACCCGGCTGCGCCGGTTGATCGCCCCGGCCTTCAGCGCTCGCGCGGTCGAGGCCTTCCGGGGTCGGGTCGCCTCGGTCGTGGAGTCCTGTCTGGATCAGCTTGAGGACGCTTTCCAGGACCGGGATTCCCGCGAACCGGTCGATCTGCTGGCCGACTTCGGGTACCTGGTACCCCTGGCGGTGATCGCCGAACTTCTCGACGTCGGGGTCGAGGGCGCCCAGGTCTTCCTGGAGCAGACGCCCGACCTGGTCCGGCTCCTCGAGGTCGACGCCGACCAGGAGGACCTGCGGCTGGCCGTGACCGCCGGAATCGAGGTCACTCTGTTCCTCACCCCGATCCTGGCCTCCCGTAAGGGCGGTGACGGCGAGGACTTCATCAGCCAGTTGCTGCGCACCGAGCTGACCGTGGACGAGGTGATGGCGACCTGCGTGCTGCTTCTGGCCGCCGGGCACGAGACCACTGCCAACCTGATCGCCAGCGGTGGCCTGGCCCTGATGCGGCACCGCGACCAGTTGCCCGCTCTGCAGGAGAACCCGGCCCGGGCGGTCGACGAGCTGGTCCGGCTGGAGGGACCGGTGAAGATCATCGGCCGGACCGCGCTGACCGACCACGATCTCGGCGGGGTCCGGGTCGGCGCCGGGCAGGCGGTGCTGATCGAGCTGGACCAGGTGAACCGGGACGAGCGCCGCTGGACCGCGCCCGAACGGCTGGACCTGACCCGCGAGGGCCCGGGCAACCTCGGCTTCGGCACCGGCATCCACTTCTGCCTGGGCGCCGCGCTGGCCCGGCTGGAGGCGGAGGAGGCACTCGGCCGGTTCTTCGGCCGGTTCCCCCAGGCCCAGCCCCTCACCGATCCGCCCACCTGGCGCCGTTCGTCCACTTTTCATGCCCTGGCCGAACTGCCGATAAGTCTGCACCAACGGGAACATCCCCTGGTCCGAGGAGTTGCCTGAAGACATGAGCGTTCATCAGATCCCGCTGTCCACGCTGTCCGGCGAGCCCACCAGCCTGGGCCAGTACGCCGGCCAGGCCGTCCTGGTCGTCAACGTCGCCTCGAAATGTGGCATGACCCCGCAGTACGAGGGGCTGGAGCGGCTGCAGAAGACCTACGCGGATCGCGGGTTCACCGTCGTCGGCGTGCCCTGCAACCAGTTCGCCGGTCAGGAGCCGGGCAGTGCCGAGGAGATCGAGGAGTTCTGTTCCCGGACGTACGGGGTCACCTTCCCGATGCTGGCCAAGACCGAGGTGAACGGGCCCGGGCGGGACGCGCTCTACCAGCAGCTGACCAGCCACCCGGACGCCTCCGGCCAGGCCGGGGACGTGGAGTGGAACTTCGAGAAGTTCCTGCTCTCCGGCACCGGCGAGGTGGTCGCCCGGTTCCGTCCCCGCACGGTGCCGGAGGCGCCCGAGGTGATTGCGGCGATCGAGGGTCAGCTGGCCTGAGGCCCGTCGGGCCGCTACTCCCGCTCGGCCAGGGCCTGGGCCGGGGGAAGGCGCAGGGCCTGGCGGGTGGCCAGCTCGATGCTGGCGAAGCCGAGCAGGGCCACCGCGGCGACCGTGGCCGGCACCAGCCAGACCGGCCCGGCCGGCCAGGGCCGGTGCAGCAGCCCGATCCCCAGCAGCAGCATCGGCACGGTCGCCAGCAGCAGCCCGGTCACCGCAGCTGATGCGGTGATCAGCCCGGCCTCGCGGCGGGTGGTGGAGAGGATCTGGCGCACGGTGGTGCCGTTCAGCCGCAACGTGGCGAACTCGGCCCGGCGCGCGGTGGTGGCCGCGACCAGCTTGTTCGTGATGCCGAGCAGCAGGTAGCCGAGCAGCACGCCGACCGCGGCCAGGTTGATCCAGACGTCGGCCGGGATTCCGTCCGGTCCGCTGGGTTCCGGGTCCGCCGGGCCCAGGGTCAGGCCGGGCGTGCGGGTGACCACCGCCGCGAGGGCCTTCTGGCTCGCGGTCGAGCCGTCGGTGCGGACCAGGACCGAGTCGGCCAGAGCGTTCGAGGTGTGCCCGGCGACCAGGTCGGGCGAGGCGACCAGCGGCCCGAAGCCCAGGTCCCGGTCGTAGACCGCAACCACCCGGGCCGTCGCCGGGGTGCCGTCGCCGAGGTAGAGCGTGGCCCGGTCGCCGACCTTGAGCCGGGTGGCGGAGCCGGCCGCGACGGTCGCGCCCTTGAGATCCTTGAGCGAGCCGTCGGTGACGCCGAGGTCCAGCACCGAGGCGGCCTCCGGTCCGGCGATCAGCGCGGGCGCCGACTCCACATCGGGATCGCCGAGAAGCTGATACTTCCTCAGCAGCGTGGTGTTTCGGATCGCGGCCGCTCCTTCGACCCCGGGGACGCTGCGCAGCGCGGCGACCGTGCCGTCCGGAACCCCGCCCAGGGCCGGGGCCGAGACGCTGAACTGGGCCGTGGTGCCGGTTCGGGTGTCGTCGGAACGGGCCTGCATCAGTGACGTTTGGGTGAAGGTGTAGGTGAGGACGAAGACCACGGCCATCGCCAGGGTGGTCACCGCCCCCGCGAAGCGCCGTGCGTAGCCGTGCAGGTTGGACACCGCCAGCCAGCTGGTCGGAGCAACCCGGGCCGGCAGGCGCCGGGCCAGCAGGCCGCTGAGCACCTGCAGTTGGGTGGGCCCGGCCAGGGCCAGGCCGATCGCCGCGATGATGCCGGCCAGGGCGGACATCGAGACCCCGATCTCCGTGCGGACCACCAGCGGCGTGACCGAGAGCATGATGCCGGCGGCGATCAGCAGTAGCCCGGCGCCGTTGCGGATCCGGGCGCCGCGCCCGGTCGAGGGCGCCTCGGTGCGGGACTCGGCGAGGGCCTCGGTGGCCGGGCGCCGGGAGACCCGCCAGGCCGCGCTGCGCGCCGCGATCTGCACGGTGAGCAGGAGCAGCAGGGCGGTGCCGAGGGCCGGCAGCGGGCTGATCGCCAGCGGCAGGCCGGCCGGCAGGACGTCCAGGTGCACCAGGAAGTGGCGGGACTGCTCGGCCAGGAAGTAGCCGAGGGCGATGCCGGGGATCAGCCCGGCTACGGTCGCGACGGTGGCCTGACCAGCGGCCAGCCCGCGGATCTGCCGAGGGGTGGCGCCGACCGCGCGCAGCAGGGCGAGCTCCCGACGCTGCCCGTCGATCGACACTCCGAGTGCTCCGGCCACGATGAAGCCGACCAGCAGCAGGGTGACCCCGGACATCGATCCGGAAAGGGCGAGGAGCAGGCCGCGAGCGCCGCCGATCTCTGGGTCCAGCAGGTCGCCCCGCCGGTCGCCGGTCGCGACGGCAAGGTTGGGCCATTGCCGGTGAATTCGATCGGCGACCGAACCGCGCTGATCCGGGGCGACTTTCAGGCCGATCAGGTCAACGGTGCCGGTGGCGCCGGACAGCCTGGATGCTTCGGAATCATCGAAATACACGCCTGAGTCGTTGGTTCCGACGACGGCGGTGACCCGGACGTCCATGGCCTTCCCATCGGCCACCACCCGCGCGGTGTCGCCGATGCTCAGCGAAGCAGTCTGGGCCACGCTCCGGCCGAGGGCGACCTCGTCGTCCTGCTGCGGTGCCTGGCCACTGAGCCCGCCGACGAAAGACGTCGTCGACCAGCCGTGCCCACTATTGGCCGGGTCGGTGGAGGTGGTGATCGGCTGCCCATCCCGTCCGAGCACGGCCGCGGGAAAGCTGATGTCGCCTGCGGCCGCGGTCACCCCGGGGACAGCCGCTATCGAGGTGACGAGGTCGGCCGGGATGGTGCCGCGTTCCGGCAGAGAGATTGGGCCGCTGTCGTACTTCGAGAATGTCTGATCCGCTCCGACCAGCACGTCGGCGCCGGCCAGCCGGGTGATCGGGGCGTGCGAACGCAGGCCGGACTCGGCCAGCACGCCGGTGGTGGTGATCAGGGCCGCACCTCCGCCGACCGCGCTGATCACCGCGATCAGCGCGGCGATCCGGTGCCGGGCCATCTTGCGGGCGACGTAGAACATCTCAGGCCTCCCCGACCCGGATCAGGCTCGCGGCCAGGTCCGCGGCGGTGGGGGCGAGCAGCGTCTCGACGATCCGGCCGTCGGCCATCACCAGCGTGCGGTCGGCGTGGGCGGCGGCGGCCGGGTCGTGGCTGACCATCACCACGGTCTGGCCCAGGTCGTCGACCATGCTCCGCAGCAGCTTCAGCACCTCGCGGGCGGCCCGCAGGTCGAGGGCGCCGGTCGGTTCGTCGGCGAAGACCACTGCGGGCCGGGCGATCAGCGCCCGGGCGATCGCCGCGCGTTGCTGCTGGCCGCCGGAGAGCTCGGCCGGCCGGTGGTGCAGCCGGTCGGTGAGCCCGACCCGGTCCACCAGCTCGGCCAGCCAGGCCGGGTCGGCGGTGCGCCGGGCCATCCGCAGCGGCAGCGTGATGTTGTCGGCCACGGTCAGGGACGACACCAGGTTGTAGGACTGGAACACGAAACCGATCCGGTCGCGCCGCAGTTCGGTGCGGCGGGTCTCGTTCAGGCCGCCGATCGCCACTCCGTCCACCAGCACCTCGCCGCTACTGGGCGTGTCCAGCCCGGCGGCGCAGTGCATCAACGTGCTCTTGCCGGAGCCGGACGGGCCCATCACGGCGACGAATTCGCCCTGCTGGACGTCGACCGAAACCCTCTGCAGGGCAGTCACGTTCTGGTAGGTCTTCACCACGTCGGCCAGCCGGATCGCCGGGGTGCGGGTGAGGGTCGACGCGCTCATCGCCGGTGCAGCCAGTTCAGCACCAGCGTGACGACCCCGGCCGCGGTGAGCAGCCCGAGGCCCAGGTGGACCAGCAGGACGTCGCCGGTGAGCGAGGCCACCGTGTTGCCGACCATCCCGGCGACCACGGCCAGCCAGGCGACGGCGGTGATCGCGGAAGCCGGTCGCGGATCACCGGAGGTGTGCTCGGTCGTCATTCTTCTCCTTGTCCGGCGGGGGTTTTCGTTGTCTCCAACGCTAGGAAAACCAACCCGACGGAACGATCCCGGCTACTGCCGGACCGGGGGTACAGCAGGCTGTACCCCCGGGGAGAAGGACTACTGCTCCTTGGCCGCCTCGTTCAGCCGCTCCTGGAGCCGGGCCCGGACCTGCTCGGGGGTGTAGGAGTTGCGTTGCCGCTGGTTGCGCGCAACCAGCACACCACTCGCCGCCACCCCGGCCGCGCCGGCCAGACCGAGGAGTTTCCACCACGCAATGCGCCGCTTCGCCATCGCCCTAGGGTATGGGGCGTGCCCGCTCCCCAGCCGCTCGACCTGGCCCAGGCCGTCGAGCTGACCCGTACCGGTGACCTCTGGCTGTTCCGTGGCCGCAGCGGCGCCGACCGGGCGATCCAGACCTTCACCAACGCCCCGGTGAACCACGTCGGCATGGCCGTGGTGCTGGAGGACCTGCCGCCCCTGATGTGGCACGCCGAGCTCGGCCGGTCGCTGACCGACGTCTGGTCCGGCGAGCACCGGCGCGGGGCCCAGCTGCACGACCTGGCCGCCGCGGTCACCACCTGGGAGACCCGGTACCACCAGCGGGCCTGGTTCCGGCAGCTCGACCCGGAGGTGGACCGGGCCGGGGAGGACGCGATCCTGCGCACCATCGCCCGGATGAACGGCACGCCCTTCCCGAGCACCGCCGGCATGGTCTCCCGCTGGGTGGGCAGCAAGAAGGTGGTGCGCGCCCTGCGCCGCTCCGAGCGCACCCAGGAGGCGGTGGCCCTGGAGACCGCCTACTGCGCCGAGGTGGTGGCGGCGACCTACCAAGCGATGGGTCTGCTGCCGAACGACCGTTCGCCAGGCTGGTACGACCCGGGCCGGTTCTGGAGCGGGGACAGCCTCGAGCTGCTCGGCGGGAACACGCTCGGCGATGAGATCCGGGTCACAGTGAAGGTTTCCGAACCCTGACCCTCGGTCAGGGTTTCCGCCCCGCCGAGTGCGCTTCGTGGTCCGGTATCCCTGACGCAACGGTCGGCTCCGGATTTTCCGGTACGTTCCCCCTGCGCCCTACCGACGCGTTCGCCGTGACGTTCCTGGCTATTGTCTGTCAGTACACGGTGGATTGGCCTGTTGGTTGCTCTTTGTCCACCCGAGGTTCACGGGGTGGAGTTTGCATGGTTCAGGCACCGTCGACGAGCGAGGTCACGAACGGTGGCCTGTCGGCTCTTCGGTCGGCCCCGACCACCTACCTGGAGCGTGACGCGGCCCAGGACGGACTCTCCCGGCCTCTGGTCTGGACCCTGTTCTGGCTGCCCCTGGTCACCCTGACCGGCCTGCTGGCGCTGGCCGCGGTCTACCGCCCGGCCTACGACCGGCTGCTGCAGGAGGACTACCCGGTCGAGTGGGCCCAGTTCGCCTTCTGCCTCTTCATCAGCGTGGTCTGCCTGATGACGGTCCGGCCGGCCCTGCGCGACGGCCACCGTCTGCTCGCGGTCCTGCTGCTGCTGGCCGGGGTCGGCTTCTTCTTCCTGGCCGGAGAGGAGATCTCCTGGGCCCAGCGGGTCTTCGGCATTGCCACGCCGGCCGACTTCGCGGGCAACGACCAGGACGAGATGAACCTGCACAACTTCACCACCGGGTTCGACCCGGAGGCGTTGTTCCGGGCCGTGCAGCTGCTGATCAGTCTGGCGATGGCGGGCGTGGCGGTCTACGGGCGGCTGGGCCCGGTCCGCACCCTCGGGGCCGAGTCGTTCTGGCGCATCGTCGCCCCACCGTTGTGCACCCTGCCGCTGCTCGCCTCGCAGCCGGGCTACCGGATCTACCGCCTGTTCACTCCGGGCGATAGCAGCAACTTCGCCGTACGGATGCAGGAGTGGGCCGAGTTCTGCCAGTACGCAGGCCTTTCGGTGGCCGCGGTGTGCATCTACTTCGCGGTGCAACCGGTCACCGAGGTGGCCGGCGGCCAGGCCCGGCACGCCGTGCGCGCCCCGGAAGACCGCGAGTGGCGCCGACTTCGGCTGCCGGCCGTCCTGATCGTCCTGCTCACCGTGGTCTTCGCGGTGATGACCGAATTCAGCGGAGTCACCGCCGGCAACGCCCTCTAAGGGGCGCCTCAGGGTGGCTCCGGGGTGATTCCCGATGTGCCCACCCGACCCTCCTGCAGCAGTCTTGACGAGTCAGCCCCCCACTCGCCAAGGACGTGAGTCATGAACACCGTTCGCCGGAACATGTACGACCAGGGCCTCTACCGTCCGCGTCACGGCGGGATCCTCGCCGGAGTGTGCGCGGGTCTGGCCCGGCGGTTCGGGATCGGCGCCACGATGATGCGCCTGATCTTCGTCATCACCCTGATCGTGATCCCGGGCAGCCAGATCCTGATCTACCCCGTGCTCTGGCTGCTGATGCCGAAGGAGCAGGTCGGTGGCGGCTACGGCAGCTACCAGACCCCGACCACGAACTCGATGCGCTGAACCGCAGGGGGTCAGGGCAGCAGCACGAAGCGCCGGTGCAGTCCGGCCAGTTCGGCCGCCGGGTCGCTGGTTACGCCGGAGTGCACCGGCCCCGCCTGCACCACGGTGCTGCGCGGGGCGGTGATCCAGCCGAACCGGGCCCGCAACGGCTGCCGGCTGATCAGCCCGGCCGCTGGAGCCCCCTCACAGGCCGAGTAGATACCCCGCAGCACGGTCTCCAACAGGCCCAGATCGACCTCCGGGTCCAAGCTCTGCAGTCGCTCCTTGCCAATGTGCTGAGTGCAGGCCAGGAAGTCGTGGTGCTGCGAGTAGAGCACTACCCCGACGTTCACGAACTCCCCGCGCTCGACCCGGGGTACGGCCCGCATCAGGGTGTAGGAGAACGGCCGCGGCCCTTCCTCCCCGCTCTCTACGTTGGCCACCGCCGGCTCGCTGTTGAGCCCGCTATTCAGGCCGCCACGGGCGCTCACGAGGTCACCGGAGCCAGCTCGGGGCGCCAGTTCGTCCGCTCCAGCAGACGGGCCGAGAGGTACTCCTGGTAGCGCGCCCGCCAGGCGTCGGCCTCGCGGTCGTCCCCGATCGCCGCGTTCATCGACAACAGCCAGTCGCCCGGCACCAGCGCCAGCACCTCACCGAGCAGGTCGGGGGTGATCCGGGCGGCCAGATCGGCGTCCAGCGTGTCCAGCTCGGTGGCGGACAGGGTGTCGGCCACCGGCGCCAGGATGTGCTCGCTCAGGTCGTAGCGGCGGGTGGCCCAGCGCTCCACCGGCGGCCAGGCGTGCTGGAAGACCAGCGAGGCCCCGTGATCGATGGCCCACAGGTTCCGGTGCCAGATCAGCAGGTTCGGGTTCCGCCAGGTCCGGTCGATGTTCGCGGCGTAGGCGTCGATCCAGCGGATGGTGGCCGCCTCGGGCGCCGGGGGCTGCCAGTGGATGCCGTCGTAGCCGAACGAGCCGGGCAGGAAGTCCATGCCCAGGTTCTCGCCCGCGCTGTTGGTGAGGAGTTCCTGGACCTCCTCGTCCGGCTCCAGCCGGGCCATCCGCCCGTCCACCGTGATCCGAACGAGCTCCGGCACCCGGACCCCGAGCCGCCGGGCCAGCTCGCCGACCACCACCTCGGCCACCAGGGACGCGGTGCCCTGGCCGGCGCCGCGGAACTTGACCACGTACATGCCGTCGTCGTCCGCCTCGACCAGCCCGGGCAGCGAACCACCCTCCCGGAACGGGGTCAGGTAGCTGGTGGCGGTCACGGAGCGGAGCACGCGGGTCAGGGTAGTAGAACCCACAATGAAGGACGCTGGTGGGCACCCACGTAGGTGCCCACCAGCGTCCCTAATTCAGGGTGGTTCAGGCCGCGCCGTTGCGAGCTGCCTCGGACTGCTCGGCCATCGTGGCCAGCTTCTCCCGGTGCAGCGCCATCCGCGCGAAGACCTGCTGGTCGGTCACGGCCCGCTCGGAACGCCCGCGGCCGATGAAGGTGACCGTCCAGTGCAGCAGGGTGGTCACCCGGTTCTTGAAGCCGATCAGGTACACGATGTGCACGGCCAGCCACATCACCCAGGCGATGAACCCGGCCAGCTGGATCCGCTCGTTGATCTTCGCCACCGCGTGGAAGCGCGAGACGGTGGCCATGCTGCCCTTGTCGAAGTACTCGAACTCGGGCAGCGGCGAGCCGTCCGGGTGCTTGAGCCGGTGCTGGATCGTCTTGGCGGCGTACTTGCCCTGCTGCATCGCGACCTGGGCCACCCCGGGGTAGCGCTTCAGCGACATCATGTCGCCGATCACGAAGATCTCCGGGTGCCCCGGCAGCGTGCAGTCGGGCTCGACCAGCACCCGCCCGGCCCGGTCGGTCTCCGCCCCGGTCTGCTCGGCCAGCTGCTTGCCCAGCGGCGAGGCCTGCACACCGGCGGCCCACACCTTGGTCCGGGCGTCGATCCGGCGGGGGCTGCCGTCCGGGTCGATGACGTCGACGCCCTCCTCGTCCACGTTCACGACCTTCACGTCGAGCTGGACCTCGACGCCCATCCGCTCCAGCTGACCCTGGGCCTTCCGGCCGAGCTTCTCGCCGAACGGCGGCAGCACGGCCGGCGCGGCGTCCAGCAGCAGCACCCGGGCCTTGGTCGGGTCGATCCGGCGGAAGTCACGCTTGAGCGTGCTGTGCGCCAGCTCGGCGATCTGACCGGCCATCTCCACACCGGTCGGGCCGGCGCCGACGACCACGAAGGTCAGCCACTGCTGGATCTCCTCCGGGTCGGTCAGCACCTCGGCCATCTCGAAGGCGCCGAAGATCCGGCCGCGCAGCTCGAGGGCGTCGTCGATGCTCTTCATGCCCGGGGCGAACTCGGCGAAGTGGTCGTTGCCGAAGTAGGACTGGCCGGCCCCGGCCGCCACGATCAGCGTGTCGTAGGAGGTCACCGTCTCGCCGACCGGAGTCTCGGAGGTGACCGTCCTGGCCTCGACGTCGATCGTGGTCACCTCGCCGAGCAGCACCTCGGCGTTCTTCTGGCCGCGCAGCACCTCGCGGGTCGCCGGGGCGATCTCGCCCTGGGACAGCACGCCGGTGGCCACCTGGTAGAGCAGGGGCTGGAAGAGGTGGTGCGAGGTCTTGGCGATGATCGTGACGTCGACGTCGGTGTGGGCCAGCTTCCGGGCGCTGAACAGCCCACCGAAGCCGGATCCGATGATGACGACCCGCTCGCGGGCCGGCGTGGCGGCCGCGGTGCGGGGCTGTACAGGCTGGTTCGACATCGTGTCTTTTTCCACTCCCGAAGGTCTTGCCACGTGCGCTCAGTCTTGCGTTGGCATCATCTGGAACAGATGGTGACAGGTCTTTGTGCCCTGCTGTCCGCCTCCGCCCGGGTGGTGTGCGCATGATCACGCGACCACGGTCGGGGTGGTTTCGGCGACTCCGTCGGCGCCCGCCGATCACCTGCGTCGGCAGTTGGGGGTCGGCCGGTCTCGCCCTCGAGTTGAGCCGTCGCGGCGGACCACTGTGTCCGGCACCAGTTCGGGCGACCGCTTGGCGCCCGAACCCGGGGCCTTGCTGGTCCGCGTCACTGTCGGCACTGGCCAGGACGTCAGAGGGAAAGGGTAACCAAGGCCTCGGGGAGGCCTTCCGGGGGGTGCCCGCAGACCTTGGGCCTCGATCAAGGAAGCCGGGTGGAGAGGATCCCGGAATGGTCACGGGAGGAAGTTGGTGGGCGCGGGGTGAACGGGAGGGACTCGTTCATCCCCGCGCCATGGCGTAAACAATACGAGTGACCGACCGGTAAATGCAAGGATTGCAAACTCATTTTTAGCTTGTCTGCTGCTACATCTGACCGAAAGGATGAGGCCATGGCCTCGCGTACGCCGCCGACCGTCCGCATGCGCCGCCTTGCGAGTGAACTGCGCAGGCTGCGGGGTGCAGCCGGCATGAGCCGCGAGGACGTCGCGGAGCGGACAGACATCAATGTCGCCACGCTCTACCGCCTGGAGACCGCCAAGGGGCGCCCCCAGCGCCGCACCCTGACCAGTCTGCTGGAGCTCTACCAGGTCGCCCCCGAAGAGCGGGACGCGTTGTTCGCGCTGCTCAAGGCGGCCGGGGAGAAGGGCTGGGTGCAGCCCTTCGCCGGGGCGATCCCGGAGGAGTACAGCATGTACATCCAGCTGGAGTCCGAGGCCGCCGCGGTGCGCAACTTCGAGTCGCTGCTGATCCCCGGTCTGCTGCAGACCGAGGGGTACATCCAGTCGTCCTCGTCCGGGCAGAGCCCGCTGATGCCGGTCGAGCAGGTCGATCTGCAGGCGAAGATCAGAATTGGACGCCAGGATCTGTTGACCCGGAGTAATCCCCTGGCTTTGTGGGCGATTGTCGACGAGGCGGTATTGCATCGTGTGGTCGGCGGGCCCCAGGTGATGCGTGAGCAATTCGAGCACCTGCTGGCGATGAGTGAATTGCCGAACGTGACTTTCCAGATCGTGCCCTTTACCGCGGGCTCCCACGTGGGCATGCGGGGATCGTTCTCCCTGCTCGACTTCCCGGACCCGGACCCCACCGTCGCCTGCGTGGAGACCATGGCCGGGAACCTGTTTCAGGAGACCGAGGAAGAGGTCCGGGCCTGTACTGTGGCTTTCGACCATTTGCGGGCCACGGCCGCCTCACCCGCGCAATCAGCGCGGATGGTGAGCGACCGACTGCGATGAAGGACGGAACAGGCAATGCGAACTGATGAGCTGGCCGATGTCGCCTGGATCAAGTCCAGCCGCTCCGGAGTGAACGGGAATTGCGTCGAAGTCGCTTTCCTGGGTGAAGGCCGGGTTGCTCTGCGTGACAGCAAGGACCCCCAGGGGCCGGTCCTGCGCTTCACCCCGGGGGAGTGGACGGCCTTCGTCGACGGGGTCGTCGACGGCGAACTCCGCCACCCGTAACCTCGCCCGACCCGTACCACGAACGCCGAAGGGGCCCGGTTCTCCGTCGAGAACCGGGCCCCTTTCGCGTGCGCGGTCGCAGCTAGGCGAGCGCGGGCAGGCCCGGCAGTTCCCGGACCAGGTGCGAGCCCAGCCGCAGGGACAGCGCCACGATGGTCAGCGTCGGGTTCACCGAGCCGCCGGAGGGGAAGACCGAGCTCCCGGCCACGAACAGGTTCGAGAGCTCGTGCAGTTTGGCGTTCACGTCCACCACGCCGGTGCTCGGGTCGGCGGACATCCGCACCCCACCCATGTGGTGGTGGTTGCCCCCGAGCATCCGGGGCTGGCCGTTCTCCCAGTCGGTCTGCACGAAGTCGCCCAGTCCGGCCGAGGCCAGGGCGTCGGCGTAGAGGTTGCGGGAGCGGGTGATCCGCCGCCGGTCCTCCGGGGTCCAGCGCCAGCGCAGCAGCGGCATCGGCCGGCCGAACCGGTCGAAGGTCCGGCGGTCGAGGGTGATCCGGTTGTCCGGGTCCGGTGACTGCTCGGTCTGGTGGATCACCTCGAACACCCGGAACCGGCCGGCGTCGGGCGCCGAGGACCAGCCGGAGTGGTCCAGGCCGGGCTGTTCGGCGATCACCTTGCGGGCGTTGAACAGGGCCGGGGCCCCGAGCGCGATCTTGGCCCCGAGCAGCGCCTTGTGGGCCAGCCCGGATCCGCGTCCGGAGGGGCTGCGGATCTCGTTGTAGGCCTGCACGGTGCCGCCCGCGATCACCTCGTGCCGGGGCAGGAACAGGCAGCTGGTGGAGAGCAGGCCCTCCTTGCGCATCCGGTCCGGGGCGATCGACAGCTTGGCCATCACCTTGGTGGTGCCCTGCCAGTGCGCGTCGTACAGCTTCAGCCGCTCGGCCAGCCGGCCCGCCGGGCGGGCGACCAGCATCCCGCCGCGGACCAGCGGGTGCTCCATCCAGTAGCGGCCCACCTGGTCCTTGGAGTTGCCCAGGCCGCCGGAGATCCGGTCGTCGGACATCAGCAGCAGCCGGGCGGTCTCGATGCCCCCGGTGGCCAGCACCACCGCGCGGGCCCGGACCGAGCCGCCGGCCCCGGCCGAGCGGGCGTAGTGCACACCGGTCACCGTGGTGCCCGCGGTGTCCACCTCGAGCCGGGTCACGTTGGCGTCGGTGAGGATCAGCACGCCGGCCCGGGTGCGCAGTTGCCCGGCCACCCGGTCGATCCAGTTCGAGGCGGGCGCGAACTGGAACATCTGGGTCTCGACCAGGGTCGGGTCCAGGTCCAGCGGCTGCGCCTGCGGGGTGCTCCAGGAGCTCGGGTGGTAGGCGTACTCGCCCAGCCCGGAGATCTTCTGCGCCTTCGCGTACCAGGGGTCCAGGTCCGAGCGGGTGAGCGGCCAGCCGGAGTGGGCCACCTCGGCGCGCTGCTCGAAGTCGATCGGGTCCAGCGGGGCGTACCGGCAGCCGCGCTCACCGGCCTCGGCGTCCGCGTCCACGTTGGACATCCGGTAGCTCCACTGCCCGGCCGTGCCGCCGATCCCGGAGCCGCGGGTCTCCTTGACGCTGCTCTGCGGGTACGCGTCCTCGCCGTCCGAGCGCACGTCCGCCAACTGCCGCCAGGCGCCCTCGGTGCCGCCCTCGAGCAGCACCACCCGGACGCCGGCCGAGGAGAGCACCTCGGCCACCGACAGGCCGGCCGGGCCGGCCCCGACGATGCAGACGTCCGCCTCGAGCGGCCGCCGGGTCCCGGGGAGGTCGATCGGCCGGGTCGGCTCGCTCACGCCACCGCCTCCGGGCCGCCCACATTTCCGTCCAGGCTCAGGTGCCGGTGCAGCGCGCTGCCCTTGCCCCAGCCGACCGCCTTCTTGATCGCCTTCAGGGCGTTCGGCGGGATGGTCTTGTTGGCCAGCACGGTCAGCCGCATCCGACGGTCCGCCTCGGCCACGATGGTGGCCAGCTCGGCCCGCAGCTCCGGGCTGATGTCCGCGCGCTGCACGAACCGGCCGTGCGCCTGCAGGGTGGCGTCGGCGTGCTGCGATGTCATGTGGTGCTGGCCGCCGTTCACCTGGACCAGCTGGAAGCCGGAGCTGGCGGAGCCGCCGTGGACCATGTAGCCGGACAGCGGGGCGGTCAGGAAGCCCACGTCGGAGCGGCTGGCGATGCGGCACCAGAGGGCGATGTCGGCGTACGGGCCGTCCGAGGCGTCGAACCGCTCACCGACCACCATCGAGCTGCGCATCATCACCGAGGAGACGCACACGATCCCGCCCACCGCCAGGGAGCGGCGCAGGAACGTGACCCCGGGCTCCAGGGTGTCGTTCTCCAGCCGGGACCAGTTCTGCGTCTCACCGAACGGCAGCGCGCTCTCGTCCAGGTAGCGGAAGGCGGAGTGCACCATGCCCGCACCGGGGTGCGCGTCCAGGAACCGGACCTTCGCCTCGAGGTTGCCCGGCAGCATGCTGTCGTCGTCCGGCAGCATCACCCGGTAGCGCCCGGTGCCCAGGCTGAGACAGCGCGAAAGGTTGCCGAACAGCCCGATGTTCGTCGGAAGACGGTCATAACGGACCCGTGGGTCGCGGATCGACCGGACGTACTCCTCCGTGTCATCCGTCGAGGCGTTGTCCGAGATGATGATCTCAGCGTCCTCTAAGGATTGT
Organism: Kineosporia aurantiaca JCM 3230; assembly: GCA_000719025.1. Classification (GTDB taxonomy): domain Bacteria; phylum Actinomycetota; class Actinomycetes; order Actinomycetales; family Kineosporiaceae; genus Kineosporia; species Kineosporia aurantiaca. The sequence continues at coordinate 760,100 of JODP01000001.1, read as the reverse complement.
TCCAGCACGCTCTGCAGACTCCTGCTGAGCAGTTCCCGCCGGTTGAAGGTGGGGATGCAGACCGTGACCGCCGGTTGCTGCCCGGTCACGACGCGCCGTCCATGGGGACCATGAGCCTTGATCCTGTCTTGATCGTCTTCTTGACAGTCGTGAGGATAGTCCTCGCGTGTTTCGCCGGCAGGCGTCTTCCGAAATACTGCGGCCATTCGAGAGCCCACCGCCGCAAGAGGTGGACTTTAGACCTCAAACCCGCCCTTGCTGAACCCCAGGGGCCGGGTGGGTCAACTGATCGTGAATCCCTACTCCCCGCGACCGCTCCGCTGCGCGGCGCTGCCATCGGCTGATCGCGGCCGCATCGGGTCTCAGCAGTCGTTAGGGTCGAGGGGTGCCCACGACTGACGTTCCCACGCCCGGCGCCGCCGGCACCCCCCGCTGCCTGCTGGTGACCAAGGAGTTCTCCGCCCTGCCGACCTCGGGCGGAACCCTGCGCACGCTGGCCCTCCTGGAGACCCTGTCGACCCGGTACGACACGACCGTGGTCAGCCCGGACGGGGTGGTCGCGAAGGGGCCGGGGCGCCCGCTGGAGGAGCACCCGGGCCGCGCGTCCGGCGGTGACCTGATGCGGCAGCTGCGCACGGCGGCGCGGTACAAGTCGCTGAGCGGTCTGCGCACCGGCGGGTCGAAGCTGCTGGACAACCTCTGGAACGCCGCTGAGGGCCGCTACGACGTCGCCGTGGTCGACCACACCGCGCTGGCCGGTCTGGCCGACGAGGTGGCCGCCGGGGCCGACCAGATCGTCGTCAGCATGCACAACATCGAGTCCGACCTGATGAACCAGCGAGCCCGGCTGGCCACCTCGGCCAAGGACCGGGTGGCGATGAACGCCGAGGTGCGGCTGCTGCGCCACCTGGAGGCGCACGTCGCCGACCGGTACCCGGTGATGGTCTGCACCGAGGCCGACGCCCGGGCGCTGAACCCCAAGCGCGGCACCATCGTCTGCCGCAACGGCATCTTCGCCGGTCAGGTCACCCCGTCCGGCAACCGCCCGGCCAACTCCATGGTCTTCTCCGGCGCCCTGGACTGGGAGCCGAACATCGACGGCATCGTCTGGTTCTCGGAGAAGGTCTGGCCGCTGATCCGGGCCCAGATCCCGGACGCGACGGTGACCATCGCCGGCCGCAACCCCGGCAAGGCGGTCACCGAGGCCTGCGCCCCGGACGGCATCACCCTGCTGGCCAACCCGCCGGTGATGTCCACCGTGCTGGACGCGCACGTGCTCGGCATCGTCCCGTTGCTGTCCGGCGGCGGCTCCCGGATCAAGATCCTGGAGTACCTGGCGGCCGGGATCGACATCGTCTCCACCGACGTCGGCGCCTCCGGGCTCGAGGACATCCCGTCCGAGCTGGTGGACCGGCTGAAGATCGACCCGCGGCTGTTCGCCGACATGGTCGTGCTGCGGCTGCGCTCGCCCCGCGACACCTCGGCGATGGCCCAGGACTGGGTGCGCAAGCACTACTCCTGGGACGTCACGCTGCAGCCGCTGCTGGACTTCCTCGCCCACTGAGCAACCACCCAGAAGTGAGGACGCCCTCCCCGGCCGGGGAGGGCGTCCTTAACTTTGGTTCGGTGGCCTCAGCCGGCCTGACGCAGCCGGTTCTCCTTGGCCGACTTCAGCGGCGGCAGCACGTCGTCCTTCATCGCCCGGTGCCCCACGTGCCAGCCGACCGCCCACATCAGGGCGCCGGGGGAGGGGTTCTCGCGCAGCAGCTTGACCGCGGACCCGACCGGTCCGGCCGAGGGGGTGTCGGCGGCCTCCTGAGCCGCCTTGATGACCGCGAGCGAGGTGGTGACGGCGGTGGCGCTGGCGATCGGCTTGTTGCCGTAGCGCCGCTCCAGCAGAGCCGCCGCGTGACCGTAGTTCCAGCCCTGGCGCCACATCTTGCTGAACGAGCTGCGCAGCCGGACGTGCACGACGACCTCGGGCGCGAAGATCAGCGGGGTGCCCGCGAGCTGCACCCGCCAGCACAGGTCGGTGTCCTCCAGCGTGCCGACGGCCTGGTCGAAGCCGTCTACCGCAAGGAACAGGTCGCGGCGGATGCCCAGGTTGCCTGCTCCGGCGTGCGGCAGGCCGGGGCCGAAGGGGGATTCCTGCAGGCCGGTGCTCTGCTGCAGGGGCCGCGAGCGCAGCACCCGCTCGGAGTTGAGCTTGCGGGACTCGAAGCGGCCGGCCACGAACGGGTTGCGCTCGGTCAGCGCGGCCATCATGGTCTCCAGCCAGTCGACCGCGACCTCGTCGTCGGCGTCGCAGAAGGCCAGGAAGTCGGAGACCGAGACCTTGGCGGCCACGTTGCGGGCGTGCCCGGCGCCGGGCCGGTCGGAGGAGTCCACCATCTGCAGGCCCGGGAGAATGCCCTCGTACCGGCGGACCACCAGCCGGGTGTGGTCGGTGGACCCGTTGTCGCTGATGATGACGTCCCAGTCACCGGAGTACGTCTGATGGGAAAGGGCCTCCAGCTGGATGCCCAGCGTGTCGGCGGCGTTGCGGCAGGCGATCACCACGCTCACAGACGGCATTTCAGCTCAGGCCCTTCCGTAGGCAACACCCTCGCAACATACCTTTAATGCAGACATCCCACAGCCTCATAGGGCGCCTGAGAGCAGGCTGAGAGATGCGCAGGCATAGTTAATGCCACAGACCTGTGACGCATGGGGCATTTAACACAACGTCAGCCGTTTGGACGATCTAGGAAGGACTTAAGTCCTCTTTGATCCTCGTTTTGGCATCCAGAGCGCGCCGAACGGGTGCCCGGCGGGCAAACGGGGGTACCTGACGGGACGTGAAGGTACGCTGATCCGACAGGAAGCCCTGTGGAGAGTCCGGCTGCGTCCCGCCTGGGGGCCCGGCGCCCGATCGAACTGCCCGCGGACGTGCTGGTCGATCGTTTCGGTGAGCCCGCCCGGGACCCGCCGACCGCGATCTGAAAGGTGTGCGTGAATGCCCGGCCGCACCGGCACCCTCGCGACAGGCACTCGCCGATCAGTTCGCCGCCCGGCCGACCGGTCAGCAGGTGACCTGTGGCGGTAACGGGCAGGCACGTGAACGTGGACCCGGACGATCTCGAGCCGGAGACCGGCGAGGGGCCCTCGAACAAGAGCCGCATCCTCTGGACCTTCTCCGACCAGGCGCTCTCCAGCCTCACCAACTTCGCCCTGGTGATCGTGGTGGCGAACAACGTCTCCCCGTCTGACTTCGGCTCGTTCAGCCTGGCCATGGTCACCTTCACCTTCCTGATCGGGCTGGGCCGCAGCCTGGTCGGCGACCCGTACGTCGTCCGCTTCACCGATGCGGACCGGCACACCCGCCGCCGGGCCACCCGCCAGGCCTCCGGGGCGGCGGTGAGCTTCGGGGTGATCAGCGGTCTGGTCTGCGTCGCCGTGGCGCTGGTCCTCCCCGGGCAGAGCCGGATGGCGATGCTGGCCCTCGGTATCGCGATGCCGGGCCTGATGCTCCAGGAGAACTGGCGGCACATTTTCTTCGCCGAGGGCCGGGCCCGCGCCGCCACGATCAACGACGGCCTGTGGACCGTGGTCCAGTTCACCCTGATCGGTGTGCTGCTCGTGCAGGACCGCCCCTCGATCTTCCTGATCACCATGGCCTGGGGCATCTCCGCCCTGGTGGCCGGGCTGTTCGGGATCGTCCAGGCGCGGGTCGTGCCGGACCCGTTCGAGGCCCTCGCCTGGTACCGCGAGACCCGCGAGCTGAACGTCAAGATGGGTCTGGACTTCGCCTTCAACCAGGGCGCCACCACGCTGGTCGGCTACCTGATCACCGCGGTCGTCGGCACCGTCGGGATCGGCGCCATCCGGGCCGCGCAGAGCCTGCTGGGCCCGCTCAACCTGCTCTTCGCCGGGATCTCCGCGTTCGGTATGCCCGTGCTCGCCCGGGCCGCGATGGCCGGCGGCTCGCTGCTGAAGCAGGCGCTGGCCCTCAGCACGGCGATCGGGATCATGGCCAGCACCTGGGTCGCAATCCTGATCTTCGTGCCGGACTCGATCGGCGCGCACATCATGGGCGAAAGCTGGAACACGGCCCACGAGGTGATGCTGCCGATGGGCATCATCACCGTCACGGTGGCCTTCGTGCTCGGCGCCAGCCTCGGCCTGAAGGCCCTGCGCCGGGCCGATCAGATGCTGCGGGTGACCTTCGTCCAGGCGCCCCTCATGCTCGTCCTCGGTGCCCTGGGCGGTGCGGTCTACAGCATCAAGGGGGCGGCCTGGGGCATGTGCATTGCCCAGATCGTCGGCTTCGTCGCCTGCTGGATCATCTTCCTGCGGTCGGACCGGCTCCCGCGCCCCTGGATCGACGAGGAAGAGGCGGACGGCCCGGTCGGCCGCGGGCCGGAGGAGTTCGACCGCAGCCGCCGCCCGGAGTCCCGCGACCGGTTCGATGGAGAGGGCTTCTGGAGCCAGGAGGAGCAGGACCGTTGGGCGCTGGAGGAGCCGGAGCAGCGCTACGGCGGCCAGCAGGCCGAAGAGCCGTGGGAGCGGGACGAGCGCCATCGCCGCGCGCCCCACGGTCGTGATCCCCGGGACCGCCGCGACGAGCGCGAGGGGGAGACACCGCCCGAGGGCTGGTACGACCCCCAAGAGCCCACCGTCGCCGTCCGCCACGACCCGCGCGACTACCAGCGACCGCAGTCGCCTTCCGACGGTGTGTACGACCCGCAGGAGCCGACGATCGCGGTGCGGCACGACCGCAACGGCTACCAGCACCCCCAGTCTCCTTCCGACGGCGTGTACGACCCGCAGGAACCGACCGTGGTGGCTCGGCGGAGTCGTCAGCGCTCGGAGTCACCTGCCGAGGGCCTCTACCCTCCGCAGGAGCCCACGGTGGTGGCCCGCCCGGCCCTGAGTGACCAGCCTGCGCGCTCGAAGTTCCGGGCTCCCTGGGAGGATGAGGAGCCGGTGACCTCCCGCTCGGGCGGCAGCGACCGCCCCGATCCGCGGGGTTCGCGGGGTCAGGGACGCAACGGGTACGAGCAGGATCGGTCTCCGCAGGACGAGTACGGCGACGGGTATGCGGCTGATGGCCGGGGTCGGAGTGCTCGGGGCTCGCGTGATCAGGCTGGTTATGGCGGCGACGAGGCAGGTCGGGGCGCTCGCGGTTCGCGTGACCAGGCGGGTTATGGCGGGGACGAGGGAGGTCTGAGCGCTCGGTATTCGCGTGACCAGGCGGGCTATGCCGATGACGATCGTGGCCGGGCCGCTCGGGGAGGACGTGACCAGGCCGGTTACGACGATCGCGGGCGGGTTGCTCGTGGCGGGCTTGACCAGGCCGGTTATGGCGGGGACGAAGGTGGCCGCCCGGCCGGGAACGGACGCGATCAGGCCGGTTACCCGGTGGACGATCGTGGTCGTGCCGATCAGGCTGGGACTGACGATCGCGGGCTAGCCGACCGAGCCGGACGGGGAGGCCGTGAGCGCGAGGACTATGACCGCGTCCGGGGTCCGCAGAGCGACCCGGCCGGTTTCGACCAGGCTCTCCGGGGTCCGCAGAGTGACCCGGCCGGTTTCGACCAGGCTCTCCGGGGTCCGCAGAGTGACCCGGCCGGTTTTGAGCAGGCTCTCCAAGGCCCGCAGGACCGGACGGGCCGCCCGTTGGGTCGCGACCGAGCCGGCCGCGGCCAGTCGGGCCGCGATCGGACCGGCCAGAAGGCGCCGGCCGCCTACGACCACGACAGCTATGACCGGGCCGGCCACGACCGGGCCGGCCACGACCGGGCCGGCTATGACCAGGCCGGCTACAACCAAGCCGGCTACAACCAAGCCGGCTACAACCAGGCTGGGTATGACCAGGCCGGTTTCAACAAGGCGGGTTACAACCAGGCCGGTTATGACCACGACGGTTACAACGAGGCCGGCTACAACCAGGCGGGGTACAACCAGGCCGGGTACAACCAGGCCGGGTACAACCAGGCCGGGTACAACCAGGCCGGGTACAACGACGACGGTTACAACCAGGGTGGGTACAACCAAGGTGGTTATGACCAGGGTGGTTATGACCAAGGCGGTTATGACCAGGGTGGCTACGACCAGGCCGGGTACGACCGCGCGGGCTACGACCAGCAGGGCCACGGCCGCGACGGCCGAAGCCGCCGGGGGCGGGACCAGGGCGGCCGTCCGCAGGGCGATCAGTACGAGAGCCGGCGGGACGAACGCTACGACGACCGGCACCCGGACGAGGCCTACGCGAACGACCGTCAGCGCGTCGCCCGGGAAGAGCCGGATCCCTGGCCGTTCCCGGAGCAGGGTCAGGGCCGCCGAGGCCGCTGATCCAGGGCCCGGCGCCCGGCGCCGGTCCTGATCTCCCGCCGTCGCTCTGATCCGCGGCGCTCGGCTACCGGCGTCTGGTGTCGGGCCTGGTCTTCTGTTTTCGCCGTGATCCGCGGCGTTCGGCTACCGATGCTTGGTGTCGGGCCTGGTCTTCTGTTTTCGCCGTGATCCGCGGCGTTCGGCTACCGATGCTTGGTGTCGGGCCTGGTCTTCTGTCTTCGCTCTGATCCGCGGCGTTCGGCGACCAACGCCTGGCGCCGGTGCTGATCTTCCGCCTTCGCCGTCATCCGCGGCGCGTGACCACCGACGCCTGGCTAGGCCTCCAGCCCTTCGCTCCTTGATGCCTGGTACCGGACTTCTTCGGCCACAGCCCCTCCTTGAGGCCGGCCAGGTGTTCCGGGGCCGCTGGGTGCCGAGCTGAGTGGCGTCCCTCATTTGCCAAAAGCCTTGAGAAACAACCAAGGACGCCCTTCCGCTCGAGGTGAGCGGAAGGGCGTCCTTGGTCGTGCGCCTGCGGGCTGCTAGCCCGCGCCGGGCTCCGAGTTGCGTCTTCGGACCACGGCGGCGAGGGCGTCGGAGACTCCGACGGTCACCGGTGGTCCCCAGACGCTGGTCAGCAACCAGGCCAAAGCCACGGTGTGCGGCTGCAGAAGGCTGCCGGACAGGAAGAAGATCATGATCAGCATCGCCGTCGGCAGCACCGGGACCGGTGGGCCCCGGTACACGGAAACCATTAGGAAGGCGACGAAGATGACCATGGCTACGAGGCCGTACTCGAAGGCCAGTTTGGGCGCGATGGTGTAGACCACCGCGTCACCACCGGACCGGAACGAGGTCAGCAACCGGTCGGCCGAACCGGGCCCGGCGCCGACGAAAAGTCTTTCCACATGGTCGCTCAGGCCGTTCGCGACTTCCGTGTAGGGCTGGACGAAGCGGATGTAGCCGGAGGAACCCTGCTGCGACGTCTCGTCCCGGCGGCTGAGCAGGATGTCTGCCGCTGGGGTGGCGAAGACGATGGCCAGACCGAGGGCGCCGGCCAGCACGTAGGCCGGGCGGATCCGGTTCGGGGCCACCACCACCATCAGCGCGACGCTGATCACCAGCAGAATGATGCCGGTACCGGAAAGGGTTGAGGCCATGCCGATACCGAGCAGCGCGGGCTGCCAGGCGGGGGCGCGGATCAGCAGGGCGATGACCAGGGCCAGGGCCAGGTACTGGCAGAGGAACGACGGCTCGAGGAAGACGAAGGCGTTGGCCTTGGTCGTCGGGTCGTTCCAGGCCAGCTGGTAGGACGTGTTGTAGTTCTGGACCAGGAAATTCGCCGGGACGAACTGCTTCAGATAGTCCGTGTAGACCCAGACGCCGGCGTACTGCGAGCCGAGCTGGAACACCCCGATCGCCGCACACACCAGCATGATCCGGGTGTAGAAGCGGGCCAGCGGCACGAACAGGTCGCGGAACTGGTTGCTGATGCAGAACACCCAGGGCAGGTAGATCATCAGCAGCAGGATCACCGAGTTGACCGAGACCGAGTTGCTGCCGAACAGGCTGGCCAGGAACGAGGCCAGCATGACGGCCCCGGCCGAGCCGATGAACAGCTCGCTGCGCACCCGGTTGTAGCGCACCCCGCCCTTCAGCCGGGCGAACAGCACGAACGCATAGGTGGCGACCAACGGCAGGGAGATCGGGAAGGCGCCCAGCGGCAGCGCGATCCGCTGGCCGACCACGCAGAAGAACAGCGTGATCTTGAGCAGCCGGAGCATGTACGCCCGGTCGACCGGCTTCTCCGACCGCTGCGGCATCCCCTCTTCCAGCCGCAGCCGGTCGGAACGCTCGTCGTAGGCGGCCAACGCCTCCAGCGTGGGCTGCGGAGCGGTGGCCGGACGGCGCCAGCGCTGGCGGACCTTCCGGGCCATGCCCTCGCGGCCCTCGTCGAACGCCGTCCACGGCTGCCGGGGGGTGCCCCCGGACATCGGGGACGACCCGGTGCCGCCCGGCGGAGTACCGCCGGGCGTCCGGGTCGCGGTGGCGCCGTACCGGGGAGTGTCGCTCACGCCCGGGTCACCGTTCGGCCGGCGACGCTGGCCCGGCCGCTGGTGATGCCGAGGACGTAGCTCCAGTGCTCCTGAGCCCGGGCCCGATTGCCGCGGGCGAACGAGGCCGCCGCCCGCAGGCCGTAGCCGAAGGTCAGCGCGAGCCGGATGCCCCGCGCGGTCTCCAGGCCGTTGTGCTGGGCTACGTAGCGAGCCATCGAGGCCCCCCGCAGGCGCAGCATCTCCTTCGACGGAGCACCCGAGTTACCGGCCGCGTGCTGCACCAGCACGTCGGTGCGCAACGCCTGGGTCATGTTCTTCTCGCGCACCGCCCGGCCGAAGGCCACGTCCTCGTTGTAGACGAAGAACTGCTCGTCGAAGCCGCCCAGCCCGATGAAGGTGCTGACCCGGACGGCCATGCAGGCGCCCGTGGTCCAGTCCACCTTGATCGGCAGGTACGGCCGGGGACGGGCGAAGAGGCCGGCCTGCGGGGCGATCTTGTGCAGGCCGATCGCGTGGATCACTGCCCGGCGCAGGGTGGGCTCCCAGCCGCCGGTGCCGATCTCCACCGTGCCGTCGCCGGACACCGTGGTGGCCGCGGCGGATGCGATGGTCGGCTCGGCGGCCAGCATCGAGACCAGTGCGTCCAGACCGGTCACCGTGGGGCGGCAGTCCGGGTTGACAAAGATCACATATTCATACGAGCTACTGCGGGCCCCCGTGTTCGCCGCGGTGGCGAAACCCTGGCCCGCACCCTCCAGATAACGGGCGTTGGGTCGATGACGAATCATCTCCCGTAGGCCGTCGGCTCCTCGTGCGTTGTCCACGATGGCCAGCGGCATGTCGGTAGGTAGGCCGGCGAGCAGGCCTTCGATCTGCGACCGGCTGTTGTAGCTGACAATGATCAGCTCGTAAGCGGGTACGGCGCCGTCCTGGGCGCTTGACTCCACGTCATTCCTCCTGTGAACCGGCTTACCGCTCAGCTGCGCCTCAGCAACGATGAGCACGACGTAACAGGCTGATGGCCCAGTGTCGCCACGGAAGGCCAATCGTCGCATTCATTGGTGCGATACAGCCCAAGGCTGCGCAACTCCGCCTCTCAGGCTAGGCGTTCGTGACAGACTGTCGCACGGATACCGGGTGGCTCAATGGGGAGGAACCCATCCGGAGCGGGGCAGTGAACCCATTCGGCCGCAGTTCGGGGGTGCCGCGGGCCGGCCAAGGAATTTTCGCGACCAGGAGGAGTACGCGTGCAGGACATCTCGGCGGCGCGCCAGGCCGACGGCGGCTCGGCCGCGGAAGAGTCGCCCAGCCTGGTCAGCGCCATTGTGCGAGAGCGCTGGGTGGTCCTGGCATGTGTCGTCATCGCGGCCCTCCTGGGCGTCGGGCTGAGCACGCTGCAGTCGTCGAAGTACACGACGGAGTCGACGATCTTCATCTCGGCGCAGGGCGACTTCCAGCCGACGGTCGACAACTCGCAGCCGACCAACGACGTAGCCCGGTACATGGCCAACCAGGCCAAGGTGATTGTCACCAATGATGTGCTGAACCAGGCCATCAAAGACCTGAAGCTGACCGGGATGGACGCCGCTGAGCTGCGTCAGGAGATCACGGTCACGACGACGGAGGACGCTAGCGTCATCACCGTCTCGGTCACCGATTCCTCGGCCCAGCGTGCGAAGAACATCGCCGACGGTGTGGTCAAGGCCTATCGCTCGGTCCGGACGGCCCAGGTAGCGGCACAGATCACGGCTCTGAACCAGCAGATCAATCAGGTCAACACGGTCAACAATGCGAAGGCAGCGGCTGCGATCTACGGCGACGGCGTGGGTAGCACCGAGGCCGCCGATCTTCCGACCTCCGCCTCCTCCCCGCAGCCGATCCGGAACGCGCTGATCCTGGCCCTGATCGGCCTGATCGCGGGTACTGGTTACGCTCTGTACACGCAGTCCTTCTCCCGCCGGAAGGTCGGCCCGATCGAGGCCGGCGCCATCTTCGGCGCCCCGATCCTCTCCGAGGTCCCCGACCGCGGACGGATCTCCCAGGAGGACGCGATCGCCGCGGCCTACTCGGAGCCGGGTGACGCCTACCGGATGGCCGCCGTCGGGCTGGACTACATCCGTGGCACCGCGCCCGGGGTCTTCCTGATCACCGCCCCGCACGACGGCGCCGGTTCCAGCCTGACCGCGCTGAACCTGGCCGCGGCCGCCGCCGACCACGGTCGTCGGGTGTTCCTGCTGAACATCGAGGACACGGTGCGCCCGCAGGTCGACGACGCGGGCACGGTCCGGGTGCCGCTGCACGACCTGGCCCAGGGCCGGATCGACCTGGGGCACGCGGTGGAGCGCAAGGCCGCCTCGCGGGCCCAGTTCGGCATCATCCGGCTCCAGGTGCTCCAGCCGGTCCAGGGGCACCCGGTGCCCGACGTGCAGGCGATCCTCGACCAGCTGCCGGACGACACCGACCTGGTCCTGCTCGACGCCCCGCCGCTGCCGGCCTCCTCGGCGTCCTTCGTGCTCGCCGGCCAGGTGGACGCAGCGGTCGTGGTGATGGACGAGGCGACCACCCCGGCCGACGTCGAGGAACTCCAGCGCCGGTGCCGGCTGGCCGGCATCCCGGTGGCGGGCGTCCTGGTCAACCACATCCGGCGGCCCAACACGAACAACAGCCGTCGGCGTCAGCGGGCGGCGATGAGCTCGGTCCCGGGCCGCGCCTACGACACCTCCCCGCGGGGCTTGCCGATCCTGAACTCCGGTGGCAACGACGGTGGCTTCCCGGCTCTCGGGAGCGACGGTCGCGACCGTGGGGGTTACGGCGGTGGCCAGGGCGGCGGTTACGACCAGGGTGGCTCGTACGGCAGTGGTGGCGGCAGCCGGTCCGACAACGCGGGCCTGCCCTGGGAGGACTCGCCCCGGGCCGACTCCAGCGGCCGCAGCAGCAGTCGCCGCCGCTGATCATCAGCAGCAGCTCACGGAACGGCCGCCAGGGATCTCCCCGGTGGCCGTTCCGGCTTTGCCCCGTTGCCTGAGCCACCGCTGAGTGGCGGTTGACCGGACGGTCTCTCCAGGTCAGGCTGCTTTTTGGTTCCTCCTCAGATCTCACTCCAGGTGGCTTGAACACGGATGGTCGAGCTCAGCAGACGCCCCGCGCGGCCCCAGGCCGCGCCCGGACGCCGCCGCGGCCTGCGCCTGCTGGCCATCGTGGCCGCCGTCCTCGTGGTGCTGCTCGTCCTGGCCGTAGGCGTCGGGTACTGGCTCTGGCAGCGCGACCCGGTGGGGGACAAGGCCACCTCCGGCCCGATCCCCGCGCGCACCGTCCCGCCGCTCAAGAACGGCGTCTTCGTCGGCACCGACCCCAAGGCGGCGGACGCCTTCGCCCAATGGTTCGGCTCGGACGTCAAGCTGGTCGTCGACTTCTCCACCCGGGCCACCTGGCCGGAGATCGCAAACCCGGACTACATGCTCAAGGCCTGGCACAAGTCCGGCTACCGGCCGGTGTACTCGATCGCGATGCTGCCCACGGACGATGCCTCGGCGACCGTCCAGAACGGCGCCACCGGGGCTTACAACGACTACTACCGCCAGCTCGCGCAGAACCTGGTGAAGGCCGGGGAACCGGCCGCGATCCTGCGTCTGGGCTGGGAGTTCAACCTGGAGACGTCCCGCTGGTCGACGCCCGACCGAGCGGCCTTCATCGCCTACTGGCAGCAGATCGTGGACACGATGCGATCGGTCCAGGGGCAGAAGTTCCAGTTCGACTGGAATCCCAACAACGGCAAGAACAAATACGACGCGGTCGAGTACTACCCCGGTGACGACTACGTGGACTACATCGGGGTGGACGCCTACGACGTCTCCTACGCCTGGCGCACCTATCCCTATCCGGGCGATTGTGACGACGATTGTCGGTTAAGCCGCCAGAAGCGGGCCTGGAGTTCGGCGATCTACGGGGGCAAGCGGGGGCTGGAGTTCTGGGCCGATTTCGCCCGGCACCGGGGTAAGCCGATGTCCCTTCCGGAGTGGGGACTTTGGGACCGTCTGGATCACCACGGCGGCGGTCTGGACACGTACTACCTGCAGCAGATGCACGCCTTCGTGGCCGACCCGGACAACGGCGTCGCCTATCAGGCGTACTTCGAGTTCGACGGCGAAGACGGGCCGCATAAATTGATGACGACCTACAAGGCGGCCGGGGAGACGTTCCGTAAGCTTTTCGGCCAGTAAAGAGTCTCCAGGTCACAGCGCGTGGCGGTCGATGCGGCCGTTCCGGGCGAACCAGGCATGCCCGGGAAGCGATTACACTTTCTGCGCGTGACCTCCCTGCGCTCCTGTCTGCCTGGCGATCGCTTCGGCGAACGGTCCAGAACGACGGCGCGGGTCCCGCAGTCGGGGGCCGGTCATGCCTGAGTATCCGGTCCGGCCGTCGCACCCCTACGGGTCCGATCCGGCCGATGAGCCACCCACCCGCAGGCCCTATGCGCGAGGTCAGCAGCCGGGTGCGCGCGACCAGTACCCCCGCAACGATGATGAATACGGCTATGCGTCGGGCGATTACGGCGCTTCTCCCGGCGAGCGGGGGTGGAAGCAGCCGGCCCGTCGGGACGAATGGTCCGATCCGGGCCGCGACTTCCGCGACGAAGACCGTCCCGAGCGGACCGATCGCAGTGCCTATTCCCTGCAGAACCGCCTGGACCGGCAGGCTCAGGACGAGTTTCCGGAGCCCTCCGGCCGACCGCTGAGCCGGCGGGCCCGGCGCGAGGCGGAACGCGGCCGCCCCGAGACCGAAGATGAGCAGGCTGCTTGGGGCAACGAGGGCCCCGAGCCGCGGTGGAACGGCCGCTCCCGCCTCCGCAGCGCCTCGGAGATCCCCCCTGAGGAGGCGCCGCGGTCCCGCTACCGCAACCTCGGCCCGCTCACCACCGGCATGATGAAACTCATCCGGGGCAACCGCCGGGTCGAGCCGAGTGACGAGACGAACCCGCACGGGCTGCGCCGGGACGAGGAAGAAGAACTCAAGACCGCGCGTCGTCGGCCGAGCTTCTTCGATATGGAGTCCGAGGCCCGCGAACCCGGCTGGACCTCCGGCAACCAGGAATCCGGCCCCGGTAACGGAGCGAGCTTCCCGAGCCTGGGAGGCAGCCGCACCGGCCCACCGCCGCGCGCCGCCCAGTCGTTCCGTCAGCCCAACCCCCGCCGTCGGCGCGCCCCGCTGATCGCGGGCGTCCTGGCGGTGCTGCTGGTGATCGGCGGTGTTGTCTACGCGCTGGGTTCGCACGGCAGCAAGGGCTCGGGTTCAGCGGCCGACGCCTCGGCCGCTCCCTCCGCGGTCGGGTCGACCCCGAAGGCCTCGGCCACCAAGGCGGCGGTCACCACCGGGGCCGCCAAGAAGGTCAAGCTCGGCGTGTTCAAGGGCGGTTCCTCACCGTCCCAGATCAGCACGTTCAGCAGCTGGCTGGGCCGGGACGTCGACTACGCGGTGGACTACTCCACCCGGTCCACCTGGGACGAGATCGCCAACCCGACCTACATGCTGAGCGCCTGGCGTAACTCCGGCTACCGGATGGTCTACGCGGTAGCCATGCTGCCCACCGCCAAGAGCAGCGGCGCCACCCTCGCCGACGGTGCCGACGGCGACTACGACCACTACTACGAGACGCTGGCCCGCAACCTGGTCGCCTACGGCCAGGGCGACTCGATCATCCGGCTGGGCTGGGAGTTCAACGTCGGCGGCTGGCCCTGGCACCCGGGTCTGGCCGACCAGAAGGACTTCGTCGGGTACTGGCGGCACATCGTGAAGGCGATGCGCTCGGTGTCCGGAGCCGAGAAGCTGCAGTTCGACTGGAACGTGAACAACGGCGGCGACAGCTACGACTCGACGCTCTTCTACCCGGGCAAGAAGTACGTCGACTACATCGGCGTGGACGTCTACGACACCTCCTGGGACGAGGACGCCTACCCGTACCCGGGCAACTGCGACGCCACCTGCAAGCTGGGGCACCAGCAGGTGGCCTGGGACGACGTGATCGGGGCGACGTTCGGGCTGTCCTTCTGGTCCAGCTTCGCCCAGTCCGAGGGCAAGAAGCTGTCCCTGCCGGAGTGGGGCCTGTGGGACCGGCCGGACGGTCACGGCGGCGGCGACGACACCTACTTCGTCCAGCAGATGTACAAGTTCATCGACGACCCGACCAACAACGTCGGCTATCAGGCGTACTTCGACTACAACACCGACTCCAAGGGCAACCACAAGCTGGAGACGCTGTCCAAGGCCGGCGCCAAGTACCAGAAGCTCTTCGGCAAGTAGGGCCGGCCAACGAGGAAGGCCCCGGACCAGCTGGTCCGGGGCCTTCCTCGTTGGTAAAGCTGGATCAGAAGGTCAGGTTCGCCTGCTCGATCCGCAGCTGGTCGATCAGCCGGCCCTCGGGCAGCGTCACGTCGGCGTAGGTGAGCACCTCGTCCTTCGCGATGTCCCGGTTGACCACGCAGTTCTCGGCCACACCCATCGGCAGCAGGTTCTCCGCCTTGGTCACGTCGGCCCGCTCGGCCACCGAGTAGGTGTCGTAACCGCCCAGGCCGTCGATGCTCTGGCCGGCCTTCAGGTCGCGCTTGGCGACCGCGACGACCTCGACCGTGGGCGCCCCGATCGGCTGCATCACCGCGTCGTTGAACAGCACGGCCCGGGCCACCGAGGTCGGGACCTCGAAGTGGCACAGGTGGTACGGGGTGTAGAAGCTGTACAGCGGGCCCTCGCCGAGCTTGTACAGGTTCAGGTAGTGCTTCTGCTTCGGGTCGTCGTGGGTGGCCAGCACGAAGACACCCGGGCTCGGCTGGCTGCCGACCACGTAGTCCACGTAACCGCCGGCCGCCTTGAGCTCCTCGACGTCGTACGCCGTGGTCAGCTCGTCCACGTGACCGCGGTGGTCGGCGCCGCGCATGCCGCGCTTCTCCACCGTCATTCCGGTCGCGTTGGCGACGATCGCCTGCTCGAAGGAGATCTTCGTGCCGTCGGCGAAGGAGGTCACCATGTGGGGGTCCTGCCCCCACTTCTCGGCGAAGCCCTTCTGCGTCGTCGGGTTGCGGTACTCGTCCTGCAGGCCCTTGATGTTGCCGGCGACCAGCGGGGTGAGACCGATGCCCTGGACGAAGCGGATCAGGTTGAGCTGGACGCCCGGCTGGTCACCGTCGCATCCGGTGACGATGACGCCCTTGGCGTCGGCCCGGGCCTTGAGCGCCGAGCCGACGGTGCCGTCCACCTCGGCGTTCAGCAGCACGACGTGCTTGCCACCGTCGATCGCCGAGGTGACCACGTGGGCCCCGAACTCGACGTTGCCGGTGGCCTCGACGATCGCGTCGATGCCCTCGGCCTGGGTGACCGCCTCGTAGTTCGAGGTGATCACCGGGATGCCGGCGGCGACCGCCTTGGACGTCGTCTGCGCGTCCTCGGTGACCTCCCACTCGGTGATCCCGGCCTCGGTGTAGGCCCGCTCGGCGTTGGCCTGGGTGCGGTTGACGATGGCCGCGACGATCATCCCGGGCGTCGAGTTGACGACCTGGTTGACGAAGCCGCGGCCCATGAAGCCGGCGCCGACCAGGGCCACCCGGATCGGGTTGCCCTCGGCCTCGCGCTTGGCCAGGGCGGTGTCGACGATGATCACTGGGCAGCGCCTTCCATCAGCGGCCAGGCGGCGTCCTTGGTGCTGATCACGCTGACCTCGAGCGGCCAGGTCAGGCCCAGGGCCGGGTCGTTGTACCGCTGGCCGCGCTCGGCGTCCGGCGTGTACTTGCCGGTGACCTGGTACATCACCTCGGTGTCGTCGACCAGCGTCTGGAAACCGTGGGCGAACATGGCCGGCACGTAGAGCGCCTTGCGGTTCTCCGCGGTCAGCTCGACCGACACGTGCTGCAGGTAGGTCGGCGAGTCCGGCCGCATGTCCACGATCTGGTCGACGACCGCGCCGCGGACGCAGCGGATCAGCTTGACCTCGGGCGCGTACTCCAGCTGGTAGTGCATGCCGCGCAGGGTGCCGGCCTTGTGGTTGTACGACATGTTGCACTGCTCGACAGCCGGGTTCAGGCCCGCGGCCTCGAACTCGGCGACGTCGAACGTCCGGGCGAAGAAGCCCCGGTCGTCCTCGCGGCGCTCCAGCTCGACGATCGCGACGTCGGGGATGTGCGTCTTGGTGATGATCACAGACCCAGCGCCTCCTTCGTCCAGAACAGGTCGGCGTCCAGCTGCTTGGTGCTCATCAGGTGCTCGAGCTGCTTGAGCCGGGTGTGGCCGCGGCCGGTGAAGGTGGCCTCGTCCATGTCGATCGCCTGGAAGACCTGGTGCAGCTGGGCGGCGCCCTTGGCGGCGTCCCAGTCGCAGGAGAAGCCGGGCAGCTGCGAGGAGATCTTGTCGAAGTTCACCTTGTAGCTGCGGTTGTCGCCACCGGCCGGGCCGAAGGTGACCTCGCAGCCGGGGAACTCGGCGCCGACCGTCTCGGCGATCGTCCGCACCTGGTAGTTCTGCTCGTTGCTGCCCACGTTGAACTTCTCGTTGTGGACGGCCTCGCGCGGGGCCTCGAGGGCGCAGTAGATCGACTTGGCGATGTCCAGGCCGTGGACCAGCGGACGCCACGGGGTGCCGTCCGAGTTCATCGCGATCTTCTTGGTCGTCCAGGCCAGGCCGGACAAGTTGTTCAGCACGATGTCGAACCGCTGGCGCGGGGAGGCGCCGAAGGCGGTGGCGTTGCGCATGAAGGTGGGGGAGAAGTTGTCCGAGGCCAGCGCGCTCAGGTCGCGCTCGACCAGGGTCTTGCAGTCCGCGTAGGCGGTCTGCGGGTTGACCGCGGAGTTCTCGTCCACGGTGCCCTCGGCCACGCCGTACACGCTGCACGAGGACATGTAGACGAAGCGCTCGACGCCGGCCTGGATGGCCATCTCGGCGAGCTTGACCGAGCCCTTGTGGTTGACCGTGTAGGTGACCTCGGAGAGCAGCTCACCCAGAGGGTCGTTGGACAGCTCGGCCATGTGGACGATCGCGTCGACGCCCTCGAGGTCCTCGACGGTGATCTCGCGGATGTCCTTGGCCAGCGTCTTCGCGGTGAAGGGGACGCCGTTGTACAGCCAGCCCTGCCGGTAGTAGCCGGTGTCCACGCCGATCACCTCGTGACCGCGCTTCATCAGCTCGGGCGCCACCAGGCAGCCCAGGTACCCCTCGGTGCCTGTCACCAGGACCTTCATCGTCAATTGCTCCTTGTCGTCCGTACGTAGGTGGGTGGTCAGCGGAAGGAGGTTCAGTCTTCCCAGAACTTCCAGGACGCCTCGCCGCGGTCCCACATCTTGTTCAGCTCGGTCCAGTCCCGGTAGGTGTCCATACCCAGCCAGAACCCCTCGTGACCGTTCAGCGTGAGCTCACCGTCGCGGGCGAGCTGCTGGAGCGGCTGCTGCTCGAGCATCATCGAGTCGTCGTCGATGCCGTTCAGGTACTTGTCGATGAAGCTGCGCTCGAACATGAAGAAGCCGCCGTTGACCCAGCCGGTGGCCAGGGTGGGCTTCTCGTTGAACTCGACGACCTGCCCGTCGGCGACGTGCATCTCACCGTAACGGCTGGTCGGGTGCACGGCGGTGACGGTCCCGAGGCGGCCGCCGGCCCGGTGGGTCTCGACCACCTTGGTGATGTCGACGTCGCCGACGCCGTCGCCGTAGGTGAGCATGAACTGGTCGGCCTTGAGGTGCTGGGCGACCCGCTTGACCCGCCCGACGGTGCCGGTCTGCAGACCGGTCTCGACGAAGGTGATCTCCCAGTCCTCGACCGCGCCGGCCGAGTGGAACACCGGCTCGGTGCCGTCGTGGGTCAGCGTGAAGTCGCCCGCGGTGTGCCGGTAGTCCAGGAAGTACCGCTTGATCACGTCACTCTTGTAGCCCAGGCAGATCACGAACTTCCGGAAGCCGTGGGCCTGGTACATCTTCATCACGTGCCAGAGCACCGGACGGCCACCGATGTCCACCATCGGCTTGGGGATCTTGTCACCGCTGGCCTCGCGCAGCCGGGTGCCCATCCCTCCCGCGAGCAGGACGACGGGGATCTCGGACACGGGCAGGGGTTCAGTCACAGGTCATTCCTCGCACGAATGGGGGTGTGTGAAGGGATCGGATTCGCAGGTGCGGAGCGCATCGCTCCGCGGGCGTCGGGGCGACCAGTATGGCGGCCACCCCCGTTCACCTCGGGCCGATGCGGCCGGGATGACCGGTTCGGTCCACAGCGCCGCCCGGGGGCGGCGACGCTGCGGACCGGAGGAGTTCGGGGCCGATCAGCCGCCCTCGGCCCGGATGACGGACATCGCGGTCCGCATCAGGATCTTGATGTCGAGCCAGAGCGACCAGTTCTCGATGTAGTAGTTGTCGAACCGGGCCCGCTCGGCGATCGAGGTGTCCCCCCGCAGGCCGTTGACCTGCGCCAGGCCGGTCAGGCCACAGGGCACCCGGTGCCGGGCGACGTAGTGCGGGTGCTGGCTGCGGAACGTGTCGACGAAGTGCGGACGCTCGGGCCGGGGGCCGACCAGGCTCATGTCGCCACGGAGGATGTTCAGCAGCTGGGGCAGCTCGTCCAGCGACGAGCGGCGCAGGAACTTGCCCACCGGGCCGAGCCGGTCGTCGAGGGCGATGTTCCAGTTGGTGGCCGACTCGGTCTCGTCCACCGGCTTGAGGGAGCGGAACTTCATCACCGAGAAGTGCTGACCGTCGACGCCGACCCGCTCCTGCTTGAACAGGATGCCGGGGCCACCCTCCCAGCGGACCAGCAGGGCGATCACCGCCATCAGCGGGGAGAGCAGGGTCAGGGCGAAGCCGGAGAACGCGATGTCGATCGCCCGCTTCACCTGCCAGGCCCGGCTGCGGTAGGCGGCGCGGCGCAACCGGATCAGCGGCATGCCCCACGCGGTGTCCATCTCGGCGCCGATGTGGTGCAGCTCGAACAACCGGGGCACCACGAAGATCTCGCAGTGCAGCCGGTCGCAGGTCCGGATGATGTCCACCAGCTCCGACTCGCGCATCGAGCCGAAGGCCACGATGACGTTGCGGACCTGGTGGTCGAGCAGGACCTCGACCAGCTGCTCGGGCCGGCCCAGGATGCGGTGCGAGGCGCTGACGCCCGGCCGCGGTGGGTCGATGTCCAGGAAGCCGATCGGCTGCAGGCCGTAGGTGGGGTGCTGGGCCAGCGACTCGGCCAGGTAGGTACCCACCCGGCCGGCCCCGAGGATCAGCGTGCGGTGGGCGATCCGCCCGGTTCGGCGGGCGTAACGGACCAGGCCGTAGGCGGCGGTGCGCAGGCAGGCCGTGGCCACTCCGGTGACCGCCGCGGCGATCAGCAGCTTCCAGTCCACCAGCTCGACGTCCCACCGCAGCTGGTTCAGCGTGAGCTGGCCGGTCACGGTCAGCGCGAGGACCACCAGGAGGCGGCCGGACAGCGCCGGGAGGTCGTCGAGGATCGAGGGCGACAGCCGCGAGCGGTAGAGCCCGCCGGTGGCGTAGGCCGCGATCAGCAGCAGGGTGAAGAGCCCCATGATCGGCCGGACCCCACCCGAGGCCAGGGCCCCGGCCAGGCAGGCCACCAGGTCCAGCAGCACCAGCATCGGGCGGATGCCGGCCCGCACCAGGGGACCGGTCCAGGAACCGGCCGGCGGATCGTCGTCCTGAGAACCGCCGGTGGTGGGCAGCAGCTCGGCGTCGTGCCGGGAGAGCTGGGGTGAGCCGAGCTGCGGGATCTGGATCGGCTGGGTGGCCATCTGCTGGTTGAACGGGGCCTGCGGGCTGTAGCCCGCGCGACCGTAGCCGGTCGGGCCGGCCAGTTGCTGGGCGTGCGTGGAGTCCCCCCGCACGTCAATGATCCGCCGTGCTTCGTCCGGGCGGGCGCCGTCCGGGGTGGACTCCCCGGAGTTGTGCGCGGCCCTACCCATCGGATCACGGAGCGTCACTACAAGCCCTCCCTGTCGCACTGTGTCGTCCGCAGCCCCGCACTGCCGTCACTGCCAAAGTACGGTCTCGTCTTCCTCATCGTTAGCCAACGAGGTGTTCGTTACCGCAACGCACGTGTCGAGTGACGGTTCTGGCGTCAGTGGCTACAAAACGTAGTCACTGGGGTCACTCCCAGGTCGAAACCGGGCAATCCGAAAACGGTCTTCCGGACTTGTGCCCGCGAATCGGTGAAACCGGGTGGTAGGAAACTCTGGCCGTTCGGATGAGATTCGACGGCCACGTTCACCTGAGTCTCCGACCCGGTGGCTCGACAGCGGCGCTGCTGCCCCCGGCCTCAAGGATGCCAGGGTCCCCGACGCAATGTGCCGGAGCCACCTAATAAAGCGGAAAGAATGTGGAAAATGGTACGTTCCGTAACGGGCTGTGAGGACCAGGAGACACACGGGCCCCACAGCCCGGCTTCGGAGCAATCGCTCAGGCCACGTTCGCCGTCATCAGGCTGCGCAGTTCGTCCGTGATGTACTCGGCGATCGCCAGCGAGGACGTGGCGGCCGGGGACGGGGCGTTACGCACCGCCATCACCTTGTCCAGCTTGGAGATCCGGAAGTCGTCGACCAGCGAGCCGTCCCGGTCGACCGCCTGGGCCCGGACCCCGGCGTGCGTGCGGACGATGTCGGAGGCCTGCACCTCGGGTACGTACTTCTGGGCGAAGCGCAGGTAGAGCGACTTGCTCATCGAGCCCGCCATCTCCTCCGCACCCATCCGCCAGTGCTGCTGGGCCAGCTTGCGGAAGCCCGGCCACTTCAGCGTCTCCCACAGCTCGGAGGGCTTGAACGAGGTGCGGTTGTACCCCTCGCGGGCGAAGGCCAGGACGGCGTTCGGGCCGAGGTCCACGCCGCCGTGCACGCGCTTGGTGTAGTGCACGCCCAGGAACGGGTAGTCCGGGTTCGGCACCGGGTAGATCAGGCCCTTGACCATGTGCGTGCGCTCGGGCACGAGCTGGTAGTACTCACCGCGGAACGGCACGATGGCCGGGCCCGCGTCGTCCCCGGCCCAGGTGGCGACCTTGTCGGACTGCAGCCCGGCGCAGACCACCAGCCGGTCGAAGACCAGGGTGCGGCCGTTCGACTTGACCTGGACCTTGTCGTTGTACTGGGTGATCCCCTCGACCGGGAAGTTGAACTCGATCGTGCCGCCGGCGCTGCGGATGTCGTCCGCGTAGGCCTCGGCGATCGCCACGTAGTCGGTGATCGCGGTGTGCGGGGAGTGCAGTGCGGCGACCCCGGCGGCGTACGGCTCGATCTCCCGCAGCCCGACGTTGTCGAGCCACTTCACGTCCGGCACGCCGTTCGCCGCAGACTTCTCCTGGATCTTCTTCAGCCCGGCGATCTCGGCCTCGTCGATCGCCACGACCAGCTTGCCGCACTCGTCGTACGGAAGTTTCTTCTCCTCGGTGTACTCCTTCAGCAGGCCCATGCCGCGACGGCAGAGCGTGGCCTTGAGGGAACCCGGGGTGTAGTAGAGACCGGCGTGCACCACCCCGCTGTTGTGCCCGGTCTGGTGCACCGCGACCCGGTCCTCCTTCTCCAGGACCGTGACCTCGGTGCCGGGAAAGGCTTCGGTGATTCGGCGGGCGACGGCGAGACCGACGATTCCGGCGCCGATGACGCCGACGTGCTGAACGGACATCGAGAAATCCTCCGCATTCAAAGAGAAGCCGAGACTATCCAGCGTCAGGGGGTGCGGATGACGCGAAAAGGCCCGCCGTAGCCGGATCGGTGTACTCCGGAAACAATTGAGCTCTCTCTGCTGGAGGGTGGTCGCTCTGCGTAGTGCCGCCGTTCGGGTGGCCCGCCACCTCGATAGGCTCCGGTCATGACTGCCCCCGCCCGGACCGCCCGCTCACGGCGGCCCCTCCTGGATCTGTCCGCGAAGCTGGTGCGGCGCGGCTACGTCTGCGACTACGAGGTCGGGGAGCGCGAGCTGCCCGGTCCCGACAAGGTGCTGACGTACGGTCGCCCGGCGCTGCTCGCGGTGAGCACGGTGGCCTGCGTGGCCACCGACGAGAAGGTCGTCGGCCTGACCTACGACGACGGCCCCGACCCGACCTACACCCCGCAGGTGCTCGAGGCGCTGGCCGCCAGCGGCGACCGGGCCACCTTCTTCGTCATGGTCGAGCAGGCCGAGAAGCACCCGGACCTGGTCCGCCGGATCGTCGCCGAGGGCCACGAGATCGCCCTGCACGGGATCGACCACACCCGGCTCAGCTCGCTGCCCATCCGTCAGGCGATCGCCCTGATCAAGGACGGCAAGGCCCGGCTGGAGCGGATCTCCGGCCGGCAGACCACGCTGTTCCGGCCCACCTACGGCGCCCAGACGGTCGGGCAGTACCTGGCCACCCGGGCCCTGGGCATGGAGGTCGTGGTCTGGTCGGCCTGGGCCCGCGACTGGGACGGGTCGGACGCCGGGGAGATCGCCCAGCGCGCGATCGGGGCGCTGCACCAGGGCGGCTTCATGCTGCTGCACGACTTCTCCGGCGACGGGGTGGGGGCGCCCGACCCGGTCACCGGCGAGGGGCTCGACCGGGGTGAGGCGACCCGGCTGCTGCTGGCCGGGATGAAGCGGCGTAAGTACACCTCACGCACCGTGAGTGAGCTGCTGGCCCAGTACCCCGCGGTGCGCACGGTGTGGGCCGAGAAGCGCGACCCGAACCGGCCGAGCGGTATGCCGGCGTCGAACTAGGGACGATCGCAACAAGGGACGCTGCTCAGCAGCGTCCCTTGTTCGCATCGGGTTTTCGAAGATCAAAGACGCGGAAGCTGGATCGGCCGGGTCTCCGGGGAGGCCACCGGCCGGATCAGGCCGAAGATCTCGTCGTACTTCCGGCGCACCACCATCGGGGAGTACTTGGTGTCCCAGGCCGTCCGGGCGGCGGCCGACAGCTGCTGGTTGCGGATCGGGTCGGTGGCCCGCAGCATCGCCGCGGCCAGCTCCTCCGGGGTCTCGCCGATCAGCAGGCCGCTGCTCTCGCCGCCCTCGATGCCCTGCACCCCGGCCCGGGTGCCGACCACCGGCAGGGCCCGGGCCAGCGCCTCGAGCACCTTGATCTTCACGCCGCTACCGGTGCGCAGCGGCGAGAGCAGGGTGGCGCTGCTGTTCAGCACCGTGTCCAGGTCGTCCACCCAGCCCAGGAACCGGACCGCGTCGCCCCAGGCCTCGCCGGAGGGCAGGCCGGCGTCGGTGCCCGGGCCGACCACGTTGATCACGGCGCCCGGCAGCACCCGGCGGACCGCGTCGTGGCAGGTGCTGAGGAACCAGTCCAGCCCGTCCCGGTTGGGCGCGTAGTCGAAGCCGCCGATGAAGGTGAACTCCGGAGCGCCGGTGTAGTGCCGGACCCGGCTGCCCGAGGGCTCCCGCAGCAACGGGGGCAGCGTGCCGATGTTCGCGCCCGGCACCTTGGCCGCCAGTCGCGCCGTCTCCTCCGGGCTGATCAGGTAGGTGCCGTCGAAGTACTCGGGCTGACGGACCTCGGAGGCGGCCACCAGGTCCCGCTCCAGCCGCAGCAGGGGCCGGTGCACCCGCGGGTTGGCCAGCAGCTTCTTGGCCGGGCCGGGCAGCAGCTTGGCGAACTCGCCGCCGGGGTTACCGGTCGCCGAGTCCTCCTTCAGCATCGCGTCGTAGCGCTCGGAGAACAGGTCGTCGGCGTAGAGGATGCGGCGCTTGGGCTGGTGCCCGAAGGTCGAGCCGGGCCACAGCGCGGACCGGTCCCGGGCGGTCTCGCCGCGCTCGAGCACGTACTGGCCCATCCGCACGGTGTCCCAGACCTCGAGGTCGGCGCCGATCTCCTCGATCACCGAGAAGATCCGGGTGCCGAGGTTGGCCGAGTGCAGCACCGCCTCCTGCAGCGGGTGCCGGTAGCGCCCCCCGGCGTGCTCGCCGGCCGCCTGGCCGAACCCGGCGGGCCGGAACCGCGGCGGGAGCACCACGTTGGCCAGCACCGAGGTGGCCTGCTCGACGGTGCCGGGCTTGGTCAGGACGTGCCGGTGGTAGGGCACCGCCGGCCGTTCCACGTCGTCCCGGCCGATCAGCACCAGATGGACGTTGTCCGGGCCGAGTCGCCCGCACAGGTGGTCCAGGATGCCGCCGATCACCACCGGCTTGCCGTACTTCCGCGGTTCCGGCTCAGTCGCCGTGACGAAGACCGCGCTCGAGATCGTTCCGTCGTTCGTGCCCGCATCCATGGGCCAAACCTTATCCGCGCGGCGGTGCGCGGCATCGGCTGAATCACCCCCGGAGCTTCTCCGCCAGCTCCTGCGCCGGGGCACTGATCGCCTCGGCCCACGACGGGAAGGCGTGCGGCTGGTCCGCGAGGGCCTGAAGGGTGATCCGGGCCCGGACCGCCAGGGCCAGCTCGGCCGCCCAGGAGTCGGCCTCCGGCCCGATCGCGGCCGCCCCGATCAGCACCCCGGACCCGGCGTCGGCGATCAGCTCCAGACCCGCGGGACGGTGGTCGTCCGGGTCCAGCGTGCGCTCCACCGCCGAGCGGGTGGTCCCGGTGACGTCGAACCGGGCGGTGATCGTGCGCAGACCCCGATCGGCCGCGGTGCGCTCGGTGTCGCCCACGGCGAAGGCGGCCGGATCGGTGTAGACCACCCGCGGGGTGCCGTTGTGGTCGGCGTCCCTACCGCGCCCCAGCAGTTCGTCGGCCACCACCCGGGCCTGGTAGTTCGCGCCGTGCGTGTACGGATTGAGCGCGGTCAGGTCACCGATCGCGAACACGTCGTCGAGCACCTGGTTCTTCACCCGGACCCGCATCCGGGCGTCCACCGCGAGCTCCCCGCCCTCGCCCGGCTCGATCCCGAGCTGTTCCAGGCCCAGGCCCGCGGTGACCGGCTTCTTCCCGATCGCCACCAGGAGCCGCTGGGCCGGCACCAGCTCGCCGTCCCCGAGCGAGAGCAGCACCCCGGGGCCGGGATCGGCCGGCCGGACCGAGGTCAGCTCGGTGCCGGTGCGCACGTCCACCCCGATCCCGCGCAGCCCCTCGGCCATCGCCTCGCCCAGCCACGGCTGCTCCCGCCCGAGCAGGGCCGGGCCGGCCTCGATCAGGGTGACCCGGCTGCCGAACGAGGCGTACACCTCGGCCAGTTCGCAGCCGATCGCCCCACCGCCGAGGATCGCCAGGCGTTCGGGCAGCTCGTCGCCGGACAGGGCCCGGTCGGAGGTCCAGATCCCGGCGGCGTCCTGGTCCAGGCCGTCGATCGGGTCCAGGCCGTCGATCGGGGGGATCACCGCGTTCGCCCCGGTGGCCAGCACCAGGGCCCGGGTCCAGTGCACGGTCGCCCGGTCGTTGAGCCGGAGGGAGCGGGAGGAACCGGGCGGGATCGTGGCGTTCGCGCGGACCAGCTCTACCCCTTCGCCGAGCATCCCGGAGGCCTCCTCGGAGTCGTCCCGGTACCGCACGGTCCGGTCGCGGATCCCGACCGCCTGGGCGAACGCCTCCCGATCGAGCACATCGGGTTTCCGGCCCGGTTGACGGCGGTGTCGCCGAGCGGACAGCAGCATCGACTTGGACGGCACACAGGCCACGTACGGGCACTCGCCGCCGATCCGGTGCCGCTCCACCGCCAGCACCCGCAGCCCGGCCTTGGCCAGCGCTCCGGCCAGCGGTTTCCCGGCCGACCCGGTGCCCACGACCAGCACGTCGTAGCTGACTCCGTCCAGGTCCTCAACGGCCCGGAGGTTGCCTTCCCGATCTCCCACCATGCCCGGAATCATGCCCACGACCTGCGGCTTCGGCACATCGGGCGATCACCGGCGGATGCTTTCCGGGCACTCAGCGGTTACTTTGGGGCATGGCCGGTTTTCTCGGGAAAGTCAGCGCGTTCGCCCGCTCCCCGCAGGGCAAGAAGCTCATGAAGCAGGTCCAGACCGCCGCGAAGGACCCGGCCACCCGGGCCAAGGTCCAGGCTCAGGCGCAGGAGATCAGCAAGAAGCTGAAGGACCCGGCGACCCGCGCCAAGGTGCAGGAGCAGGCCCGGGGCCTGACCGAGCGCCTCAAGGACGCGTCCGGCTCCGGCAAGAACCCGGGTGGTTCCGGCAAGAGGCAGCCCCCCAAGAACCAGACCCCGCCGCCGGCCGATGGTCCGGTCTACGGCACCCCGCCGAACGGCGAAACCCCGCGCTAACCCCTTCGTGATCATCGAGTTTCTCCCCCGTGATCATGGAGTTCTTGTCCATGATCACGGGGACAGAAGTCCATGATCACGAGGGAAAGCGGGGGATTTTCAGGACGTCGGTTCCTTGCGGGCCCGGGTGTCGGCCCGGCCGCCCGGACCGATCGGGGAGGACGAGGCGCCCGGCCCGGCCTGGGTCAGGGCGGCCTCGAAACGGGCCGCGGGCTTGCGTCCGAGCCGGTGCACCAGGCCCGGCAGTAGACCCCGCAACGGACGCAGCAGCCGGATGTAGCCCTGCCCGTAGACGTATGGGGAACGCCGCTCGATGCCGGTCGCCAGTCGGTGGATCGCCGAGTCCAGGTTGTGCAGGGGCACGTTGCCGCCGGAGCGGCCCACCGCGCGGCCCATGTCGGTGTCGGTGAAGGAGAGATAGGCAACGCCCCCATCCACGCCGTACCCCGCCAGTTCCGTGCGTACCCCCAGCGCGAACGCCTCTACCCCGGCCTTGCTGGCTCCGTAGGCGGTGATCATCGGGGTCGGGCTCAGGGCGGCCAGTGACGCGATCTGTAGGTAGTACCCCTGGCTGCGGATCAGGAGCGGCAGGAAGGCCCTCAGCGTGCGGACGCTGCCCAGCAGGTTGACCTCGATCACCCGATCGTAGGCCTCCGCGTCGGCCAGGCGCAGCGGGCTGCCCATTGCGATCCCGGCGTTGGCGACCAGCACATCCACGCCCCGGAAGCGCGCCTGGACGGCGGCCACGGCGGCCTCCAGCGCGGTCGGGTCGGTGACGTCGCACTCGAACCAGTCGGCGTTGCGCCCGCACCGGGCGGCCACTGCGGCGAGCTGCTCCGGCTCCAGGCCGAGCAGAGCGACGCGGGCGCCCTGGGCGGCCAGGTGCTCGGCGAGAGCGGCCCCGATGCCGCGCGCCGCCCCGGTGATGACCACGACCTTGCCCGCGATGGGCTGGGTGATGCGCATCGAGCCGTGTCTCCTCGAAGGCTAGGGAGGAAGGGGAAGGGCGCGGAGGATCCGGGCGATTCCATGGTTACTCGCAAGGAGGATGCCCGGGCGGGGCGGCCTGATACGCGCGCGCGGCCACCGTGACCGGGGTCTCAATCGGCGTCCTGGTCCGGTTGCCGGGCGGTTCCGGGAATGCGAGAGGTGTCGGCGTAGATTCGCACGGGTGCGGCCGGGCGGCATCCCGGCCGTCCAGCCGCGTCAGACCGGTCGAACCACCGCACCACCGAGCACCACCAGAGCCAGACCACAGCGGGCAGTGCCGCCGGCGATCCAGCCCAGAGGAGTCTTTCGTGACCCAGACGCCGACCCCGTCCACCGGTCCGGCGCCCACCGACTCGGCCCTGCGACGGGCCGTGCGCCGGGCGACGGACGGCGTCACCCTGGACCCGGCCGAGGCCGAGGTCCTGCTGCAGGCCCGCGGGGAGCACCTGGAACGCCTCCTGCTGGCGGCCGCCGCGGTGCGGGACGCGGGACTGGCCAGCGCCGGGCGTTCCGGCCTGGTCACCTACTCGCGCAAGGTGTTCGTCCCGGTCACCCACCTGTGCAACGACCGCTGTCACTACTGCACCTTCGTCAAGACCCCGAAGCAGCTCGAGCGCGAGGGCAAGTCGCTCTACATGAGCCCGGACGACGTGCTCCGGGTGGCCCGGCAGGGCGCCGCGCTGGGGTGCAAGGAAGTGCTCTTCACCCTCGGCGACCGTCCGGAGGACCGCTGGCCCGAGGCCCGGGACTGGCTGGCCGAGGCCGGCTACGAGTCCACCCTGGGCTACATCCGCTCGCTCGCGGTGCAGGTGCTCGAGACCACCGGCCTGCTGCCGCACCTGAACCCGGGCGTGATGTCCTGGCAGGACCTGGCCCGGGTCAAGCCGGTCTCGCCGTCGGTCGGGATGATGCTCGAGACCACCTCCCGGCACCTGTACGAGACGCCGGGGCAGGCCCACTACGGCAGCCCGGACAAGGACCCGGAGGTCCGGCTGCGGGTGATCGAGGACGCCGGCCGGCACAACATCCCGTTCACCACCGGCCTGCTGATCGGCATCGGGGAGTCGTTCGCGGACCGCGCCGAGTCGCTCTTCGCCCTGCGCCGGCTGGCCCGCGAGTACGGCCACATCCAGGAAGTGATCATCCAGAACTTCCGGGCCAAGCCGAAGACGGTGATGCGCTCCACCCCCGACGCGGGCGACGACGAGTACCTGGCCGCGGTCGCCGTGGCCCGGATCGTGATGGGCCCGCGGATGCGGATCCAGGTGCCGCCCAACCTGTCCGAGCCGGACCAGCTCGGCCGGCTGCTGGCGGCCGGGGCGGACGACTGGGGCGGGGTCTCCCCGCTGACCCCGGACCACGTCAACCCCGAGCGCCCCTGGCCGCATCTGGACGATCTGGCGAAGTACAGCGAGGATGCCGGGTTTGAGCTGACCGAGCGGCTCACCGTGCACCCGGAGTACGCCTCGGTGGGCGAACCCTGGCTCGATCCGCGGGTTTACGGCCACGTCAAGGCCCTGATGCGGGAGGACGGGCTGGCCGACCCGCGGGCGCTGCCGAAGGGCATGCCCTGGCAGGAGCCGGATCCGCAGTGGGGCAGCAGCGGCCGGATCGACCTCAACGTCACGATCGACATCACCGGCCGGACCAGCGACCGGCGCAGCGACTTCGACGACGTCTACGGCGACTGGCAGGCGCTGCGCGAAAAGGCGGTCCACACGGGTGCTCCCGAGCGGGTGGACGGTGATGTCGTCAAGGCGCTGAGCGTCGCCGAGAACGATCCGCAGGCGCTCACCGAGGATCAGGCGGTGCTGCTCGCCTACGCCGAGGGCGACTCCCTCAAGACGCTCGTCCGGATCGCCGACGACCTGCGTCGGGAAGCGGTCGGCGACGACGTCACGTACATCGTCAACCGGAACATCAACTTCACCAACGTCTGCTATACCGGCTGCCGCTTCTGCGCTTTCGCCCAGCGCCGGCAGGACGACGACGCCTTCACCCTGTCCCTGGACGAGGTGAAGAACCGGGTCCGCGAGGCCTGGGCGGTCGGCGCGACCGAGGTCTGCATGCAGGGCGGCATCGACCCGCACCTGCCCGCGACGGCGTACTTCGACATTGCCCGGGCGGTGAAGGAGGCGGTGCCGCAGATGCACATGCACGCCTTCAGCCCGATGGAGGTGATCAACGGCTCGACCCGCACCGGGCTGTCGATCCGGGAGTGGCTGATCCAGGCCAAGGAGGCCGGGGTGGACTCGATGCCGGGCACCGCGGCGGAGATCCTGGACGACGATGTGCGCTGGGTGCTGACCAAGGGCAAGCTGCCGACCGCCTCCTGGATTGAGAGCATCACCACCGCGCACCAGGTCGGCCTGCCCACCTCGTCGACGATGATGTACGGCCACGTGGACAACCCCTCGCACTGGGCCAAGCACCTGATGCTGCTGGCCCGGCTGCAGCAGCAGAGCATCGAGTACGGCAACGCCCGGTTCACCGAGTTCGTGGCGCTGCCCTTCGTGCACCAGAACGCCCCGATCTACCTGGCCGGGGTGGCCCGGCCCGGCCCGACGATGCGCGACAACCTGGTGGTGCACGCGCTGGCGAGAATCCTGCTGTACGGCCGGATCGACAACATCCAGACCTCCTGGGTGAAGCTCGGGGTGGACGGCACCCGGGCGATGCTGCAGGCCGGGGCGAACGACATCGGCGGCACGCTGATGGAGGAGACGATCTCGAGAATGGCCGGTTCGCAGTACGGTTCGCTGAAGACCGTGGCGGAACTGGAGGACATCTCCGAGCACCTGGACCGCCCGGCCCGGCAGCGCACCACGACCTACAGCACCGTCTAGTTCCCGTGATCATGCAGAAGCGCCCCCGTGATCATGCAGTCAACTGCATGATCACGGGGGCGGAACTGCATGATCACGAACGGGTTTGACGGGCCAAGAGGACTAGAGGGGCTAGAGGGACCAGTCGATCGGGTCGGCGCCGAGGTCCTCGAGCTCGGCGTTGGCCCGGCTGAACGGGCGCGAGCCGAAGAAGCCGTTGTGGGCCGAGAGCGGGCTCGGGTGGGCGCTCTCGATCTTCGGGATGTCCTCCAGCGCCGGGGCCAGCGAGCGCGCGTCACGGCCCCAGAGAATGGCCACCAGCGGCTCGTCCCGCTCCACGAGCGCGTGGATCGCCTGCGCGGTGACCTCTTCCCAGCCCTTGCCCCGGTGCGATGCCGGTGCGCCGGGGGCGACCGTGAGCACTCTGTTCAGCAACAGCACGCCGCGCTCGGCCCAGGGCGACAGGTCGCCGGACTGCGACGGCTCGATGCCGAGGTCGGTGTGCAGTTCCTTGAAGATGTTGACCAGGCTCTTCGGCAGCGGGCGGACGTCCGGCGCCACCGAGAAGGACAGGCCGACCGCGTGACCCGGGGTGGGGTACGGGTCCTGTCCCACGATCAGCACCCGGACGTCGGCCAGCGGCTGCTTGAACGCCCGGAGCACGTTCGGGCCGGACGGCAGGTACGTGCGGCCGTCGGCGATCTCCTTCCGGAGGAAGTCGCCCATCTCGGCGATCTTGTCCTCGACCGGTGCGAGGGCCGCGGCCCAGCCCGGGTCGATCTGCTCAGCGAGGGGTCGGCGCGTCACGGTCCCCGACAGTAACGCCAGCCGGACATAGACTGCACATCCGTGCATCGTTACGACGCCGGGACCGAGGTCCTCGCCGAGGCCGTGATGAGTTATTCACGGGAGCGGATGAGCTACCAGGAAGTCCCGCTGGACGGCCCCCGCAGTGCCGCCGAGCTGCAGTCCCTGGTCGGTCAGACCATCACCCCGGACGGGCTGGGCGGCGAGAAGGCGCTGCGGCTCTTCGGCGACGTGCTGGCCCCGGCCTGCATCTCGATCGACCACCCGCGCTACCTCTCCTTCATCCCCTGCGCCCCGACCAAGGCCGCCACCCTGTTCGACCTGGTGGTCAGTGCCTCCAGCCTGTACGCGGGGACCTGGATGGAGGGTTCGGGCGCGGTCTACGCGGAGAACCAGGCGCTGGCCTGGCTGGCCGGCCTGGCCGGGCTCCCGGCCGAGGCCGGCGGGGTGTTCGTCCCCGGCGGCACCACCGGCAACCTGTCCGCCCTGGTCGCGGCCCGGTACAAGGCCCGCCAGGACCGGGCCGGGAACCGCCCGGCCCGGTGGGCGGTCGCCGGCACCGAGCACGCCCACTCGTCCATCGTCAGCGCCTGCGACGTGATGGACATCGACTTCGTCGGGGTGCCGGTCGGGCCGGACGGCCGGCTCACCGGCCCGGCCCTGCGGGCGGCGCTCGAGCAGTCCGGGCACGACGGGGTGTTCGCGGTGGTGGCCACGGCCGGCACCACGAACCTGGGCATCGTCGACGACCTGGACTCGGTCGGGACGGTGTGCCGGGAACTCGGCCTGTGGTTCCACGTCGACGGCGCCTACGGCCTGGCCGGCCTGGCGGCCCCGAGCGTGCGGCCCCGGTTCGCCGGGATCGAGCGGGCCGACTCGTTCGTCGTGGACCCGCACAAGTGGCTCTTCGCCCCGTTCGACTGCTGTGCGCTGATCTACCGCAACCCGGCCGTCGCCCGGGCCGCCCACACCCAGCGGGCCGGCTACCTCGACGTGGTCACCGACAACGACGAGATCAACCCCTCCGACTACGCGATCGGCCTGACCCGGCGGGCCCGCGGGCTGCCGTTCTGGTTCTCGCTGGCCACCCACGGCACCCAGGCGTACACCGACGCGGTGGAGCGCACGCTGACCGTGGCCCGGTACGCGGCCGAGCGGATCCGCGCGGCCGAGCACCTCGACCTGCTGCACGAGCCGGAACTGTCGGTGGTCTGCTTCCGCCGCCGCGGCTGGTCGGCCCCGGACTATCGGGCCTGGTCGGACCGGTTGCTCGCGGACAATCAAGGATTCGTGGTGTCGACCGCGCACGACGGGGAGACGGTCAC
The DNA here is from genome assembly GCA_000719025.1 of Kineosporia aurantiaca JCM 3230. GTDB lineage: Bacteria > Actinomycetota > Actinomycetes > Actinomycetales > Kineosporiaceae > Kineosporia > Kineosporia aurantiaca. The sequence goes on along the minus strand of JODP01000001.1, from coordinate 727,648 downwards.
CCGGCTGGCCATCGTCAACCCGGAGACCAGCGAGGCGGACATCGACCTCATCCTGGACAGTACGGCCTGAACCGCTCAACCCGGGAAATCCCTCTACAGTGAGAGCCCCGTGGAAGGAGAGGGATGGAGCCCGAATCTGTACCGCTGACCGCGCAGGAGGCCGAGATCCTGGTCTTCGAGCGCCAGTGGTTCCGCTTCCCCGGGGCCAAGGAGCAGGCCATCCGCGAGCGCTTCGGGATGGCCGGGACCCGCTACTACCAGGTCCTGAATACGCTGATCGACCGACCGGAAGCCCTGGCCGCCGACCCTATGCTGGTGAAGCGGCTGCGCCGGGTGCGCCAGACGCGACGCCGGAGTGGCTCCGCACGGTCACTGGACGCTCACGGCTGAGCGTCGAAAGGCATCCGATGGGGCAGACCACAGTGATAGGCGTTCTGAGTTACCTGGTCGGACCGAACCGGGTCGGTAGTCTCAGACCGTCGGGTACCCCTGAACCGGGCGGTGCTCGTTCCATCGTTCTGGGAGTCATGCGATGACCGCCACGAGGCCTCCGGGCTACGACGACCGCTCCGCCGCGCCGGTGGAGGCGAGCCGCCGCGGTGCCCACCGCGCACGGCCGAAGGCGATTGCCGCGATCTTTCCGGTGATCGCCGGCGTCGTCGTCGTGCTGCTGGTGATCGGCGCCGTCTACACGGTGGTCGGCAAGAAGGACAACAGCCCGGCGACCAACTCGGCGGCCAAGTCGGCGCTGGAGGACGAGGCGAACTCGACCGCCAACCCGGACGCCGGGGCCACCAAGGGCGGCAAGGCGGACTCCAGCACGAAGCCGTCGGCCACCAGCAAGGCGGACAAGTCGATCAAGGTGATCGTGCTGAACTCGCTCAACGTCCAGGGGCTGGCCACCAGCTACAAGGACAAGCTCGAGGGCAAGGGCTGGACGGTCGACTACACCGACAACTCCAGCAACCGCGATCTGCCGGTCACCAAGATCTACTACGACGAGGCCGACATGAAGGCCACCGCCAGCGGGGTGCGCAAGGCGATCGGGGGGATCGGCGAGCTCAAGCAGTCCGACCAGTACCCCGGCGAGATCTGCGTGGTGCTGGGTCAGGACACCCAGTAGGACGACCGTTCACCTACTCGGAGTAGCCGTTCGCCGACAGCCGAATGCCGTTTGTCAGGGGCCTTTTTGAGGACGCGTCGACGAACGGTCCAGCGGCCGACCGTCCTGATCGGCGCTGATCGGCTTTGGATCGGCCCGGCCCGGACGTGCTCAGCCGGGTTCGTCCGGCGGCCGGTCGGCGAGGTGTAGGTAGCCCCCGTCGAGCAGACCGGCCCGGCTCTCGAAGTGGTTGCGCAGGGCCGGGTCCCCGGTCCGAAGCCAGCTGTAGAGCGAGGCCAGGCCGTAAGCCGGCAGAAAGCCGGCCGGTCCCAGCCAGCGCGCGTACTGACCGGCGTGACGGGCCTCGTGCCGTAGCAGGTTCGGCCGCCTGACCAGCGCTGATTCCGGGATGCCGAGCAGCACCACGTCGCCGATGGTCATCGCCCGCCCGTGCACCGGCAGTATCCGGCTGTGGTAGTCCCAGGCCAGCAGCAGGCCGTGCGGCCCGGGCCGGATGCGGGCTCCGCCGGTTCGCGCGACGGCCAGTCCGAGAGGGGTGGAAAGGTTGACCCAATTCATCAACCGCCGAGTGCGCAGCAGTGCCGGGTGGCTTGTCGGGCCCCGGCCGGGAGCCTCTACATAACCGCCGCGGCAGTTGGTTGAACGGATGACAACGGGTTGCCCGACGGCTCTCCCGCGTCGTCGCGGAGATCGCATGAAGTCAGCGTAAGTGCGGTTCACGAAGGTCGCTAAGAGTTGGTATCTCCCGCGTTTGCGAATCAGGCGCTACTGTAGGCGTCGGTCGAACAGTTCGATGAGCAATGTCCTCTCCAGCTTCACGCCAGAGGCCCGCACGTTGGACCATCCCGGCCCGATCCCGTTCGCGGGGTTGGGCCGTCGAGCGTGAGACCCGGTTCGTGTGCAGTGCTCGAACCGCGCCGCAGTTACAGCAAGCAGGAGTAGGAATGGCTCAGGGAACCGTCAAGTGGTTCAACGCCGAAAAGGGTTACGGCTTCATCACCGTTGACGGTGGTGGCGCGGACGTCTTCGTGCACTGGTCGGCTATCCAGATGGACGGCTACCGCTCGCTCGACGAGGGGCAGCGGGTGGAGTTCGAGGTCGGTCAGGGCCAGAAGGGCCCGCAGGCAGAGGCCGTTCGCCCCGCCTGATTCGTCGTCCTTCGTGAGCCCATTCGCCCCGGGCTTGCGATCTGACTCGTCACCATGGCCGTCCCCGGTGATTCACCGGGGACGGCCTTGTGTGTTTGCGCAGTTTTTACACTCCGGATATCGCCTGCGAACAATGCCGCGGCGGAACGGGCGAATGGGCGGTGGGCATTAGCCGGACTCCAGATATCGTCGCTCTGACACATTCGGAAAGATGATTGTCCGGTCAACCAGGACTGAACCACGCCGCCTTCCGGGCGATCCGCAAATGCCGCCGAGACGTCAATTCTTCTCGGCATAAGAACCGATCGGTGCGGCGGCCAGAGGAATCCGCACGCCGCGCTCACCGAGAACCAGTGCGGTGGCCTCGGCACCACTTCCGACGATTGCCGCGACCACTGCTTCCGACAACCGGGCCGGGGCGTGCACGATCACCTCGTCGTGCTGGAAGAAGACCAGTTCGGCCCGGCCGTCGGTCTCGTCGAGCGCGGCCAGCCGGCGCCGCAGTCCGGCCACCAAGGCGTTGGCCCAGTCGGCGGCCGAGGCCTGGATGACGAAGTTGCGGGTGAACCGGCCGCGCGCCCGGGAGCGGCTGAGCGCCTGCTCGGGCGGGACGTCCTGCCAGGACGGGTCGGGCGGGGGGCAGGTGCGCCCGAGCACCGAGCGGACGCTGCCGCCGTCCTCCCCGGTGCGGGCGGCCCGCTCCAGCAGGGCCAGCGCCTGCGGGAAGCGGCGCTGCAGGGCGACCATGGCTGGGGTGTTGGCCCGGGCGCCGTACATCGCGGCCAGCAGGCCGATCTTGGCCTCACCCCGGGCCTCCGGGCGGCCCAGCGCCTGCCGGGCCAGGGCGGTGTACAGGTCCGGGTCGGCGGTGGCGGCGATCATCCCGCGGTCGCCGGACAGCGCGGCCAGGATCCGTGGCTCGAGCTGGCCCGCGTCCGCCGCCACCAGCACCCAGCCCGGATCGGCGACCACGCAGGCCCGCATCACCTTGGGGATCTGCAGTGCCCCGCCCCCGGAGGTGGCCCAGCGCCCGGTGACCACGCCGCCGGGCACGTACTCGGCGTGGAACCGGCCGTCCCGGACCCACTGGTCCTGCCAAGCCCAGCCGTGCGCCACGTGCAGCCGGGCCAGCTCCTTGTAGCGCAGCAGGGGCGCCACCGCCGGGTGGTCGATGGTCTTCAGCTCCCAGGCACGGGTGGTGGTGAGCTGGATGCCCTGGCGTTTGAACGCCTTCAGCACCTCGCCCGGGGAGTCCGGGTTCATCGGGAGGCCGGGGCCGGTGTGGTCCGGCGCCAGGAGCCGCGCCACCTCTTCGGCCAGGGTCTGCAGGCCCCGGGGACGGCCGGTGTGCTGCGGCCGGGGACCGAGCAGGTCTTCCAGCACCTGGTCGTGGATCCGCACGCTCCAGGGCAGCCCGGCCCGTCCCATCTCGACGGCGGCCAGGCAGGCGGCCGACTCGGCGGCGACCAGGAGCCCGAAGCCCGGATCCTCCCGGCGCACCTCGCTGAGCCGAGCGAGCTGCTCCGCGTGCAGAACCCGCAGTTCGTCCAGGGTGCCCGGGGCCGGCTCGCCGGCGGCGTCCTCGACCGGGGCCGCCTCGGCCTCGCCGAACAGCGAGATCTGCTGTGTGCGAGCGGTCGGTTCCCGCCCACTCGACTGAGGCGGCACGAAGGCCTCGCCCGCGTGCGTCCTCAGTAAACTCTCGACCGCACCGGCGTCGTAGCACCGCGCAACCCGCACCCCCGCGTCCAAAAGCACCGGGTAGACCTCTGCGGTGCGCCACCAGACCCACCGCGGGCCGCCCTGGGCCTCCTGCTCCCGCACCGCCGTCTCGAGCCGCGGGACCCGGCGCACCGGTCCGGCCGCGACCCCCGCCTCGTCGACCGCCTGCAGCTCCCAGCCGGTGCCACCCCGCGTCCGGGCCACCAGCACTCGTGTTTCCGCTGCCACGTCCCGATCATGCCCCTCGGCACCGACAGTTCCGCGCCGAGAAATTGTTTGCCTCGGGGAACTAGTTAGTTCGCGTACAGCAAGTAATGTGCTGAGTATGAGCGTCGCTGACTCCTCGACGTCCGCGCGACCGGGTTCCCGGAAGCGCTGGGACGCCGACCACCCGCACTACCGCTACGTCGCCCTGTCGAACACGACGCTGGGCATGCTCGTGGTGACGATCAACTCCTCGATCCTGCTGATCTCCCTGCCGGCCATCTTCCGCGGGCTCGGCCTGGATCCGCTGGCGGCCGGCAACATCGGCTACCTGCTCTGGATGATCATGGGATATCTGCTGGTCACGGCCGTGTTCGTGGTCAGCCTGGGCCGGCTCGGCGACTCCGTCGGGCGGGTCCGGATGTACAACCTGGGCTTCGCGGTCTTCACCGTCGGCTCGGTGCTGCTGGCCCTCACCCCGATCAGTGGGGCCGGGGGCGCGCTCTGGATCATCGGCTGGCGGCTCGTCCAGGGCATCGGCGGGGCGATGCTGTTCGCCAACTCGACGGCGATCCTGACCGACGCCTTCCCGCCCCACAAGCGTGGCACCGCGCTCGGGATCAACCAGATCGCGGCCATCGCCGGCTCGTTCCTCGGTCTGCTGATCGGCGGTCTGCTGGCCGAGTGGTCCTGGCGCGGGGTGTTCTGGGTCAGCGTGCCGATCGGCCTGATCGGCACCGTCTGGTCCTACAAGTCACTGCACGAGGTGGGCGAACGGCGTCCCTCGAAGGTCGACTGGCTGGGCAACATCACCTTCGCGGTCGGCCTGTCCGCCCTGCTGGCCGGGATCACCTACGGCATCCAGCCCTACGGGAGCCACAGCACCGGCTGGCTCAACCCGTGGGTGCTGGCCGGGATCATCGGCGGCATCGCCCTGCTGGTGGCGTTCGTGCTGATCGAGACCCGGGTGCCGGACCCGATGTTCCAGCTCTCGCTGTTCCGCGACCGCAACTTCGCCCTCGGCAACCTGGCCGGCCTGCTCAGCTCGGTCGGCCGCGGCGGCATGCAGTTCATGCTGATCATCTGGCTGCAGGGGATCTGGCTGCCGCTGCACGGCTACGACTACCAGGACACCCCGCTCTGGGCCGGCATCTACCTGCTCCCGCTGACCGTGGGCTTCCTCCTGGCCGGGCCGATCTCCGGGGCCCTGTCGGACCGGCTCAACCCGCGGCTGTTCGCGGTCTCCGGGCTGATCCTGGTCGGGCTCACCTTCATCGGGCTGATCCTGATCCCGGTCGACTTCAGCTACTGGATCTTCGCCCTGCTGATCTTCCTCAACGGCATCGGCTCGGGCATGTTCGGGGCGCCCAACACCTCGATGATCATGGGATCGGTGCCCGCCGCCCAGCGCGGCGCGGCGGCCGGGATGCGCGGCACCTTCTTCAACGCCGGCTCCTCGCTCAGCATCGGCATCTTCTTCTCGCTGATGATCGTCGGCCTGGCCAAGCACCTGCCCTCGGCGATGTCGGCCGGCCTGCTGGCGCACGGGGTCCCGGCGGGCACGGCCTCCCAGGTGGCCAATCTCCCGCCGGTCGGCAGCCTGTTCGCCGCCTTCCTCGGGTTCAACCCGATCAGCGAGCTGCTCGGGCCGTCCGGCGCCCTCAACCAGATCCCCAAGGCCGACGCGGCTACCCTCACCGGCAAGACGTTCTTCCCCGGCCTGGTCTCCGACCCCTTCCACGACGGCCTGGTCGTCGTCTTCGTGGCCGCCGCCCTGATGATGCTGATCGGGGCCGTGGCCTCGTACTTCTGTGGGGAGGCGGAGCGGGAGGACGCGTGAGCAGCACGGACCAGGCCCTGATGGTGGGCCGGCTGAGCGTCGCGCTGAGCCGGCTGACCCGCTGGCTGCGCCGCGGGGACACCAGCGGCCTGGGCCCGGGCTCGATCGGGGCGCTGGCCACGGTCGCCCGCTCGGGGCCGATCCGGCTCGGCGACCTGGCCACCCGGGAGGACATGGCGCCGCCCACCCTGACCCGGGTGGTCGCCCTGCTCGAGGAGCAGCACCTGGTGTCCAAAGGGCCCGATCCGGCCGATCGCCGGGCCACCCTGGTCGGCATCACCCCGCAGGGTCAGGACCTGATGGACCGGCTGGTCGAGGCCCGGATGCAGCGGCTCTCCGAGCGGGTCGCGGCGCTCGACGAGGAGCAGCGGGAGATCCTGGTGAGGGCGGTTCCGGTGCTCGAGGCGCTGACCGCGCAATCGTGACCGGAGGTTTGCACTCACCAGGGTCGAGTGCTAATCATGGAACTAGCACTCTTCTAGTGAGAGTGACAGCTTTGCGAGTACGGCCAGGCGGGTGAGGGCCGGTACCGGGCGGGACAGAGACCGCTCGGCGTCGTTCCGTCCGTCGCGGGCATCCCCTGGTCACAACCCACCCTACGTGGAGGGAACACCACACGATGGCCAAGATCATCGCGTTCGACGAGGAAGCCCGTCGCGGCCTCGAGCGGGGTATGAACCAGCTCGCCGACGCCGTGAAGGTGACCCTCGGGCCGAAGGGCCGCAACGTCGTTCTGGAGAAGAAGTGGGGCGCCCCCACGATCACCAACGACGGTGTGTCCATCGCCAAGGAGATCGAGCTCGAGGACCCCTACGAGAAGATCGGCGCCGAGCTGGTCAAGGAGGTCGCCAAGAAGACGGACGACGTCGCGGGGGACGGCACCACCACCGCCACCGTGCTCGCCCAGGCCCTGGTGCGTGAGGGTCTGCGCAACGTCGCCGCCGGCGCCAACCCGATGGCCCTGAAGAAGGGCATCGAGGCGGCCACCGCCGCGGTCAGCGCCGAGCTGCTGGCGCAGGCCAAGGAGGTCGAGACGAAGGAGCAGATCGCTGCTACCGCGTCCATCTCCGCCGCTGACCCCGCGATCGGCGAGCTCATCGCCGAGGCGATGGACAAGGTCGGCAAGGAAGGCGTCATCACCGTCGAGGAGAGCAACACCTTCGGGCTCGAGCTCGAGCTCACCGAGGGTATGCGCTTCGACAAGGGCTACATCTCCGGCTACTTCGTGACCGACCCGGAGCGGATGGAGGCCGTCCTCGACGACCCGTACATCCTCCTGGTCGAGTCGAAGATCAGCACGGTCAAGGACCTGCTGCCGCTGCTGGAGAAGGTCATCCAGTCCGGCAAGCCGCTGGCGATCATCGCCGAGGACGTGGACGGCGAGGCGCTGTCCACCCTGGTCGTGAACAAGATCAAGGGCACGTTCAAGTCGATCGCCGTCAAGGCGCCCGGCTTCGGCGACCGCCGCAAGGCCATGCTGCAGGACATCGCGATCCTGACCGGTGGCCAGGTCATCTCCGAGACGGTCGGCCTCAAGCTGGAGACCGCCGGCCTGGAGCTGCTGGGCCAGGCCCGCAAGGTCGTCATCACCAAGGACGAGACCACGATCGTCGAGGGTTCCGGGGACGCCGAGCAGATCGCCGGCCGGGTTTCCCAGATCCGCAACGAGATCGAGGCCAGCGACTCCGACTACGACCGCGAGAAGCTGCAGGAGCGGCTGGCCAAGCTGGCCGGCGGCGTTGCCGTGATCAAGGCCGGGGCCGCCACCGAGGTGGAGCTCAAGGAGCGCAAGCACCGCATCGAGGACGCGGTGCGCAACGCCAAGGCCGCTGTCGAAGAGGGCATCGTGGCCGGTGGTGGCGTCGCGCTGCTGCAGGCTTCGGTCGTCGCCTTCGAGAAGCTGAACCTGACCGGTGACGAGGCCACGGGCGCGAACATCGTCAAGGTCGCCGTCGAGGCCCCGCTCAAGCAGATCGCGATCAACGCCGGTCTCGAGGGTGGCGTCGTGGCGGAGAAGGTGCGCAACCTGCCTTCCGGTCACGGCCTGAACGCGGCCACCGGTGAGTACGTCGACCTGGTCGCGACCGGCATCATCGACCCGGCCAAGGTCACGCGCTCGGCGCTGCAGAACGCGGCCAGCATCGCGGCGCTGTTCCTGACCACCGAGGCGGTCATCGCCGACAAGCCGGAGAAGGCGGCGGCTCCGGCCGGCGGCGCTCCGGACATGGGTGGCATGGACTTCTGATCCAAGCTGGTCCTTCGGGGCGGCTCTCCCTTCGGGAGGGCCGCCCCTTCCGCTTGTCCCCCCATTTTCCTTCGTGATCATGCACTTTCGCCCCCGTGATCATGCAGTCTCCCTCGGGGGCGGAAGCGCATGATCGCCGGGGCGGTATTGCATGATCACGAACAAGGTGGCGGGGATCGTCCTCGCGGGCGGGGCCGGGACCCGGATGGGGCGGCCGAAGGGGCTGGTCAGGGACGCCCGCGGCGAACCTTGGGTGCGGCTCGCGGTGATCTCGATGATGGACGCCGGTTGCGAGCCGGTCGTGGCGGTCACCGGAGCGCGGGGGGACGAGGTCGCAGCTCTGGTTCCGGCCGGGATCACGGTGGTTCAGACCGCCGACTGGACCGAAGGGATGGGGGCTTCCCTGCGGGCCGGTCTCACGGCCCTGGCGGAAATGGATGAGCCGCCGGACGCGGTCGTCGTGTGCCTGGTCGACATGCCTGACGTGACCCCGGCAGTGGTGACCCGACTTCGGGAGTCCGTCGACAGCGTCCCTAATTCTGATGCTTTGGCGCGTGCTGCCTACGACGGAAATCCTGGCCACCCGGTGCTTTTGGGACGCGCTCACTGGGCTGGGATCCTGGCTACGGCTCAGGGTGATGCGGGGGCGCGGCATTATCTGCGGGGGCGGGACGACGTGGTGCTGGTTGAGATGAGCGACCTGGCGTCGGGCCTGGATATCGACACCGCGCCCACGGACGATCCGAGCGCCTGAACCCGCAGGTGCGGACCGATGCGCACAGCGGTGCAACTCTTGCTTACCCTGTTGCGGTGTCGACCGAGACCACTCACCACGTGCCGGACTCCAGCCGGATCAATCCGCCTGCCCGGCAGGTGCTGCAGGCCGTCGTGACAGATCAGCCGATCGACCTGGAGGCGCAGGCCGCTCTAGTGTCAGGCGCTTCTTCGGGAGCAGTCGTCACCTTCGCCGGGGTAGTGCGCAACCACGACGGCGGGCGCGAGGTGCTGGGGTTGGAGTACGTCGGCCATCCCACCGCGCAGGCAGTGCTCGAGCGCGTGGTCGCCGAGGTGGTGGCGAGCGGCGACGCCGAGGCCGTGGCCGTGGCGCACCGGATCGGGACCCTGCAGATCGGGGACACAGCGCTCGCCGTGGCCGTGGCCGGCGCTCATCGACAGGAGGCCTTCGCCACTGCGATGCGCCTGGTCGACGAGGTCAAGGCGCAGCTGCCGGTCTGGAAGCGGCAGGTGCTGGCCGACGGTACCGACGAGTGGGTGGCCTGCCCCTAGGAGCTGGCCGAGCCGGTGGTCACGATCCCGGCTTCCTTGCTGCTGCGCTGGTACAGCTCGACCTGATAGCTGCCCAGATCTTCCATGCCGGTCACCCGGAAGTGGTCGTACAGCAGGCGTTCCTTGTCCGTCTCGGGCTTGTCCTGCGCCGTCTCGCCGAGCCGCGCGTTGCTGGTGACCACCCAGACCCGGGTGACCTTGCGCAGCGCCTTGCTGATCTCCGGAGTCGGCTCCTCGACCCCGAACAGCGTGTCCGACTGCTCGCCGGTCTCGGCCAGCGCCACGTCGTCCACCTTGGTGAACGCGTCCGGATAGGCCAGTTTCACCACCCGCCGGGACGAGGGCAGGAAGATCACCGCGTCGCCGGGCCGCGCCCCCTGCTCGATCACCTCGGCCACGCCGCGCAGGTTCTCCGCGTGCCCGGTCGCCCGCCAGCGGTAGACGCTCTGCATGTGCGCCCCGCCGATGGTCAGCACCAGCAGCATCACCACGACGAAGCGGGCCCGCAGCAGGGTGGCCAGCGAGGCCAGGGCCAGGGCGGTGCCCGGCACGGTGAAGAAGACGTAGCGCCAGTCGTACAGCGGGTGCACCTGGGACACCGTCCAGAGCAGCACCGGCGGCAGCACCGACCAGGTCAGGCCCAGGGCCAGGGCCGGGTTGTGGGTGCCCCGGCCGATCCCGGCGAAGGCCAGCACCAGCAGGGCGACCAGGGCCCAGGTGACCTCGTACTCGGCCTGGAAGAAGCCGTAGAGCCGGTTCAGCGCGGGCACCGGTAGCCAGGCCACCTGAGCGCTCTGCTGGCTGGAGAAGTAGAGCAGCGGGCTGAGCAGGGCGACCGCCAGCCCGGCGGACAGGTACCAGCGCAGCCGGACCCGGCGGGCCGAGGTGGCCAGGACGTAGCAGACGTGCGAGGCCAGCAGGGTCAGGCCGATCACGTTGAACAGGCCGAGCCCGACCAGGCAGACGCCGTAGACCGCCCACCGGGTGCGCCGCCAGGGTTTCCGGCAGACCCGGACCAGGGCCAGCGTGGATGCGGTGGCCATCATCGCGACCATCGCGTAGGGCCGGGCCTCCTGCGCGTACCGGCTGGCCAGCGGCGCGACCACCCAGAGCAGCCCGGCCAGGAAACCGACCCGGCCGGACCCCAGTTCGCGGCCCAGGCGGACCAGCAGGACCCCGGTGACGGTTGCCGCGGCGACCGAGAGCAGGCGGATCGGGGTGATCGTGGCGCTGGCCCCGAGCAGGCCGTGCACCAACAGGTAGTAGCTGGCGTGGACCAGGTCGACGTGCTCGGTCAGGTCGAGGATCTCGCTGGTCGGGCGGGAGGTGACGTCGCGGGTGACCGCCTCGTCCCACCACGGGCTGGGCCGGCCGACCCACCAGGAGAAGACCGTGACGCAGATCAGCGCGACGAGCGCCTCGGCCCGCCAGGGCCGGGCCAGCAGCTCGTAGCCGCGCTCCTCGAGCCGGTCGAGCCGGTCGAGTCGGGGCCGGCGTCCTTGCGGGGCAGCAGTCCTGACGGTCGCGCCGGACGGTGCGGGGACGATCGCCTCGCGCTTCAGTCCGGTCGGTACGGTCCCGTCGGGTTCCCGCCCCGTCGTCTGCGTCACCTAACGATGTCTCCTGCTTCGACGTGGGTGATCGAATGCTGCGATCGATCAACTCTGGTCACGCACGGCGACATTGCCGCGTCGGCTGAGCCGTGGTCACCCACGGCGGACAGCGTCGACAACGGGGAGACCGAAGGGCTGCGCCCAAGGGCTCGCCCTTGATCAGACTACGACAGCTCGGACCTCTCCACCCGTCGGAACGGTCACGGGAGGGCAACGGTCGGCTGGGAGCTTCCTGGGGACTCAACCCCCGGCAAATGGTGGGAGAACGTCGACCACGGAGCCGCCCGGAACGATCCGCCGACGGTCCCCGGCGACCTCGTCGATCAGGAAGGACGAGGCCTGGAGCACCCGGGCCAGGGCGGCTCCGTGCCGCTCGGCGAGCTGGTCGACCAGGGTTTCCAGGGGGATTCCGGCCGCCACCGGGAGTTGTTCGGACGCCACCCCGGAGGCGGCCCGGGCGCCGGCGAAGTAACGGATGGTGATCATGCTGTTCAGGGTGTCGATGGTGCTGGTCATGACGGTGCCTAGCCTCCGATGGCGCTCATCGGCCGGTCCGGCTGGATGAACGAGGTGTCGTTGATGCCGTGCCCGGCGGCCTTGCCCCACATCGCGGCCCGCCAGATCCGGGCCAGCCCGGCGTCGTCGGTGCCGTTGCGCAGCGCCGCCCGCAGGTCGGTCTCGTCCCGGGCGAACAGGCAGTTGCGGATCTGCCCGTCCGCAGTCAGCCGGGTGCGGTCGCAGTCGCCGCAGAACGGCCGGCTCACCGAGGCGATGATGCCGACCGTGCCGGTTCTTCCGCGCGCGGTCGCGGTCCAGGTCTGGGCCGGTGAGGCGCCCCGGGCCTGCGGATCGGTCGGGGTCAGGTCGAACTCGGCCGCCAAGGCCTTCTGGATGTCGTCCGCCGTGACCATCGAATCGCGCTCCCAGGCGCCCTGCGCGTCCAGCGGCATCTGCTCGATGAACCGCAGCTGATAACCCTCGGCCAGGGCCCAGTGCAGCAGCGGTACCGCTTCGTCGTCGTTGACCCCGGGCAGCAGCACGGCGTTGATCTTGATCGGGCCCAGCCCGGCCGCGGCCGCCGCCCGCAGCCCGGCCAGCACGTCACGATGCCGGTCGCGACGGGTGATCTGCAGGAAGCGGGCCTCGTCGAGGGTGTCCAGCGAGACGTTGATCCGGGTCAGCCCGGCCGCGGCCAGCCCCCGGGCGCGCTTGTCCAGGCCGACGCCGTTGGTGGTCAGTGCGGTGATCGGGGACCGGCCGGCCGCGGTGGTGAGCCGGCTGGTGGCCTCGATGATCCGCTCCAGACCACGCCGCAGCAGCGGTTCGCCGCCGGTGAAGCGGACCTCTTCGACGCCCAGCTCGCGCACCGCCAGGGTGATCAGCCGGATCAGTTCCTCGTCGGTCAGCACCTGCTCGTGCGGCAGCCAGTCCAGGCCTTCCGGGGGCATGCAGTAGCCGCAGCGCAGCGAGCACCGGTCGGTCAGGCTGACCCGCAGATCGGTGGCCACCCGGCCGTAGGTGTCGATCAGGCGCGGGTCGTCGGGACGCCCGGAGACGCTGGGTCCACGACCTTCGTCTCTTGTCCTCGGGAGCCCGAGCATCACCGTCGTCACCTCACCAGCGTAAGCACCTTGGCCAAGCGCACCGTCCCCGCTCGCTCCACAGGCCGCTCGGCGCACTGTGACGCGGTAGACGTCGGCTTTTCCAGGGCCTGGCGTTCACTCGGGTGGCCCCCGCCCAAACCGCCTCTGACGTGCTGTTATGGCAATGGGTCCAAGTTGGGTGACGGGGTGCGACGCTCAGTGGACGGCTACTGCGTCCGGGGCTCCGGTGGAGCCGGATCTGACCAAGTGCTAACCTCAAGGTGAACAGAAGATGAACGAGAGGTGGATAGAGGGCTATGGAGCGACTCTACGGTCTTGATTCAGTTTCTGCCGCGTCGTCTACGGAATCGACTTCCGCAGCGACCGGCACGTCGCTGCAGGGACATCCGGAATGGACGGCCGAGCCCCTGCGCCCGGTGGCGCATTGGGTGAAGCTGCCGGACGGCAAGGGCGGCCGCCGGCTGTCCATGGTGTGGGAGGTCCCGAACCCCCTACCCTCGTCCGTGCACTGATCCGTGCGCCGGGTGATCGGCGCCGGGAGCTGAGGTCAGTCGAGCGGTCCCGTCCCGACTGACCGGCCTCCCCGGCCGGAGAACCGAACCGCTGCCGCGGGCAACCCTTTCCGGGGTGCCCGCGGCAGCTGCGTTTTGCCGTTGCCCGGCCTTCTGGTTCCCGGCCTGACTCACACGAACCCGGGTTTATCCACAGCGGCCGATTCTGTGGACAACTCCGGAGGCGTTCTGGCGCAAGCTGTCAGGGTTGTTCCACGCCGCCTTCCTGGTGGTGGAACGGCCGCTCCCGCCGAGCGCGGAAGGTGGCCCGCACGGCGGGAGCGGTCCAGACGGTTCAACGGTTTCCGGGTTTCGGAGGAGGGGGAGACAGCGTGCCCAGGTTCGAGGTGGACAGCGTTCAGGTGGTGCAGGCAAGTGCTGCGGTGCAGGCGTCGGCCCAGCAGATCGGCGCCGAGGTGGACCGGATGATGCGGCATCTCGTCCAGTTGCAGGCCGGGTGGAGCGGGGCCGCCGCGTCCTCGTTCCAGAACGTGGTGGGCGACTGGAAGGTCACCCAGGAGCGGGTCCGCGCGGCGCTGGAGCAGATCCAGGGCGCGCTCGCCCAGGCCGGGCGGCAGTACCAGGAGGTGGAGGACGCGGCGGTGCGGATGTTCAGCGCCTGAGGGCGCGGGTTTCCGCGCGGGCTGGGTGTCGGTGGGGGTGGAGCGGCGCTTTGGGACTCCCCGGGTCGGTTCGGCGCGGCCGGCCCGGGGGCTGGAAATGGGGGACGTCGGTGCGGTGGCCTTTGGGGGGCAAAACGCAGGGCCTCCGGCGATGTGGGGACATCGCCGGAGGCCCGGGCGGAAAGGGCTGCTCGGATCAGCCCTTTCGCGGTGACGGCCGCGGGGGGGCGGCCGTCGGGACCATCCGCCCCTGGTGGGGGACGGGGGCGGATGGTGGTTCCGTACGGGTCAGTTCGCGCTGGCCGGTCGGGTGGACAGGGTGACCTTCACGTCCTGGCTCTTACCATTCCTGACGATCGTGAGGGTCACTTCGGTTCCCGCCGAGCGCTCGCGGACCTGGGCCATCAGCGATTCGGCGCCGTTGACGTACTCACCGTCGAGGGCGATCACCGTGTCGCCCTTCTTCAGGCCGGCGTCCTCGGCGGGCGAGTTGGCGACCACCGACTCGACCGCGGAGCCGTCCCGCTGGGCGCCGTCCACGGTCACCGTGGCGTCGCTCAGGGTGATGCCGAGCCACGGGTGGGTGGCGGTGCCGTTCTTGATCAGCTGGTTGGTGATGTCCTTGACCTGGTCCACCGGGATCGCGAAGCCCAGGCCGATGCTGCCGGACTGGCTGCTGCTCTCGCCGCCGAACCCGGTGCTCTGGCTCAGCGTCGCGATCGAGGAGGTGATCCCGACGATCCGGCCCTGCGCGTCGACCAGGGCGCCACCGCTGTTACCGGGGTTGACCGCCGCGTCCGTCTGGATCGCGTTGGTGACCACCTCGGAGTCGGAGCTGGAGGACTGCGAGGTCTCGGAGGAGGAGGTGGTGACCGGGCGGTCGACCGCGCTGACGATACCGGTGGTGACGGTGCCGGCCAGGCCCAGCGGGTTACCCACGGCCATCACCGAGTCGCCCACCTTGACCGAGTCGGTGCCGAAGGTGGCCGGGGTCAGGTCGCTCGGCGGGTTCTGCAGCTGGATCACGGCCAGGTCGGTGGTGGAGTCGGTGCCGACGACCTTGGCGCTGTACTTGCGTCCGTCGTTCAGCACCACCTCGATGGTGGTGGCGCCGTCGACCACGTGGTTGTTGGTGACGATCCGGCCGGTCTTGTCGAGGATCACGCCCGAGCCCTCACCCGAGGACTGCGCGCTGGTCTCCTGCACCGAGACCACGCTCGGCTCGACCGCCGCAGCAACCGCCTGCCAGTCCGGGTTATCCGTGCTGCTGCTGGTCACCGGGGCCTGAGCCTGCGAGCCACTGCTCTGCGAGGTGGTGGCGAGAGCGCTGCTGCCGTTGTTGTTGTCGTCGTTCTGGGTGGCGAGCACCACGCCGGCCGTGAGCAGGCTGGCGACCAGGGCGGCGCCGAGGCCGGTGGCGATCACTCCGCGCCAGCCCGGCTGCCCGAGGTCGCGGCGCTTCTTGCCGGTCGGGGGGACCGGGGGCTGGCCGCCGCTGCCGAAGGCGGACTGGGGGAGGGGACCGGTCGGGCTGGTGCCCGGGGCGCCGGGGGTGCCCGGGCTGGGGTATGCGGTCAGGGTCTGGGGGCCGCCCGAGGAGTTCGTGGTGGCCACGCCGTAGGCGTTCGAGCCGGCCGGGCTCCCGGTGCTGCCCTGGCCGTACTGGCCGCCCTGGGGCCGGGCGTAAGGGTTCTGGCCGTAGGCGGTCTGGCCACTCTGGGTCTGGCCGTAAGCGGACTGCCCGGCCTGGCCCTGCCCGTAACCGGTCTGGCCGTGCTGGCTTTGGCCGTGCTCGCCCTGGCCGTAGGCGGCCTGTCCGGTCTGAGTCTGCCCGGTGGTGCTGTGCCCGTAGCCGCCCTGCCCGGTCTGACCGGCCTGGGTCTGCTCGCTCGTGCCGTGTCCGTAGGCGCCCTGGCCACTCTGCGCCGAGCCGGTCTGGCCCTGAGCGTGCTCGTTCTGTCCAGCTTGGCCCTGGCCGTAGCCCGCCTGGCCATAGCCGGGCTGCCCACCCTGGGCCTGCCCGTTCGCGTTCTGTCCGTTCACGCCCTGCCCGTAGGCGGCCTGGCTGGTCGCCGGCTGCCCGCTCTGAGCCTGGTCGTGCCCATTCGTGCTCTGCCCGTAGCCCGCCTGGCCCTGTCCGTAACCGGCCTGCCCATAAGCGGCCTGGCCGTGCTGGTTCTGGCCGGGCTGGGTCTGGCCGTACGCGGTCTGCCCGCTCTGGGTCTGCCCGTTGGTGCCCTGCCCGTAGGACGCCTGGCCACTGGGCGCCTGACCGCCCTGGGCCCGACCGCTCTGGGCCTGGTCGTACCCATTCTGGGCGTGCTCGGCCTGGCCGTAGGGCCGGTCGTTCTGGGGCTGATCGTTCTGGCTCTGGTCGTTCTGGCTCTGGTCGGTCTGGGTCCCGCTCATGGTCTCCCCGTCCGTGGTCTGGCCACCCTGGACCGGCCCGCTCTGGGGCTGGCCGTATCCGGTCTGGCTGTGCTGGTTCTGGCTGTTCTGGGTCTGGGGGTAGGTGGCCTGGTTCGGCGAGGTCTGGCCGTGGCCGGCCGGGCCCGGCTGAGTCTGCTCGGTCCGCTGGTGCTGATCGTGCTGGCTTTCGCCGGGCGGGGTCTGGCCGGGGGCCGCCTGCCCGTAGGCGCCGGAGCCATCGTGCGCAGGCAGCTGCTGGGTCTGGCGGTACCGGGCCGAGTCGTCCAGCCGGGTTGTGTCGTCCAGCCGGGTTGTGTCGTCCAGCCGGGCCGAGTCGTTCAGCGGGGCCGGGTTGTCCAGCGGGGACGAGTGGTCCAGCTGGGCCGGGGCGGAAGACTGCGCAGCCGGGGCCGGGCTGGTGGCGGACGCGTCGTCACCCGGGCGACGGGCCCAGGCGAATGCGTTCTCGTCGTGGTTGTTCGTGGTCTGCGTCATCGTTCTCACCCTCGTGGCCAGCTTGCTGACAAGGAACAGTTGACCCTGCGCCCCTCGGCATTCGCTGCACCGCGTCTGTGAGAACCCTGAGAACCTGAGAGTTCGGCAAGGCCGTCTCAGGGACCCGCAAAACCCGTGATGCCCCGGTCGTCGACCGGGGCATCGTCGTTCGAACGCAAGCGTTCTAGGTGTTCAGTGCGCTGGAGACACGTCCCGGCCGTCGAGGGCCGGGGGTGTCACTCGGCGTGGGACGTGGTGGCCGGAACCTTGATCGGCCGGCCGTCGGCGCCCAGGCGCGTCCGGCGGGGGTTCGCGACGGACGTGCTCCGAGGCGTCTCGGTGTCGTCACGTTCCGGTGCGGTCGCGGTGTGGTTCATCTGCCCTCCTTAACAACGGGTCGAATCCAAGAGCACCAGGTTCCTGCGTCTGCGTGACTGCCTGGTTTCGTTCCAGGGAACGCTGCGTCTCCTTCGGAAAATGCCCGGAGGAGATGAGGAACACCCTGTACGGACAAGCATATCCACGCAGGCCAGCCCGTACAGGGCGGGGCGCGGAGATCACCCTGTGGTTGGTGTCACGCATCCGTGGCAATTTTCCGTATCGATCCGGGAATGCCCAGGAGGTGCGGTTGCGCCGTCTGATAAAGGAGTTAATGGAAGCGGCCACCCGGGCGTCGTACGCCCGAGTGGCCGATTACCGAATGTGACGAATGATCAGCTCAGCCGTTCGGCGTGGCACCGAGTGCCGGGCCGCCCTTTCCCCCTGGCGAGTCCGGCCGGTCCGGCGCGTCCAGGTCCACCACGTCGTCCACGTCGTCCAGTTCGTCGAGATCGTCCGGCCCCTCGGGCAGGCCGGCCTGGGTCAGCGGCAGTTCGACCCGGAAGGTGGCTCCGCCGCCCGGGGTGGAGGCCACGCCGACCCGACCACCGTGCGAGCTGATCACCGCGGCGACGATGGACAGGCCGAGCCCCGAGCCGCCGCCCTGGTGCCGGGCCCGGGAGGCGTCCACCCGGTAGAACCGCTCGAACACCTTGGCCGCGTGTTCCGGGTTCAGCCCTTCGCCGTGGTCGCGGACCTCGAGCACCGCGACGTTCTCCCAGCGACCCACTGCGACCTCGATCGGGGTGCCGGGACGGGTGTGCCGGACGGCGTTGGCGACCAGGTTGGCCACCACCTGCCGCAGCCGGTTGTCGTCCCCGGTGACCACGGCTGGTTCCGGTCCCCGCGCATCGGTCAGCCCGACCAGCCGCACCTGCCGGTCCGGGGCCAGACCGCGGGCATCGTGCACCGCGTCCCCGGCCAGGACGGCCAGGTCGACCGGTTCGGTGCGGGCCGGGCGCTGCTCGTCCATCCGGGCCAGCAGGAGCAGGTCCTCGACCAGCGCACCCATCCGGCGCGACTCGTCCTCGATCCGGCTCATCGTCCGGGCCACGTCCTCCGGTTCCGAAACGGCCCCTTGCCGGTACAACTCGGCGAAACCGCGGATGGAAGCCAGCGGCGTCCGTAATTCGTGGGAGGCATCGGCCGCGAACCGACGGGTGCGCTGCTCGGAGGCCTCCCGGGCGCGGAAGGCGCTCTCGATCTGCGCGAGCATGCCGTTCAGCGAGTGGGTGAGCCGGCCCACCTCGGTGGTCGGAGGATGCGCCGGGACCCGGCGGGACAGGTCGCCCGCGGCGATCGCGGCGGCCGTCTCCTCCACCTCGCTCAGCGGTTTGAACGAGCGCCGGATGACCAGCCAGCCCAGGCCGGCGAACAGCCCGGTCACCATCAGGCCGAACATCACGATGAGGATGCGCAGGCGGTTCACGGCGTCGTTCACGTCGTCCAGCGGCATGGCGATCTGCAGGCTGCCGGTGACGTTGCTGTACTTCATCTGCCATCCGCCCGCGATCACCCGCCATTTCGTGTCGCCGGTGACCGAGCTGACCGTGAAGACGGAGTCGTGCAGGGCGTCGGCCTGTTTGGCGGTCAGGTCCTTCAGAACGGGTTCGGCGCCCTGGGCCGGGCTGTCCTGGCCGAGGCCGCCGCCGTCCACCGTCTTCTTGATGTAGATCCGGGACAGCTGCATGTTGCCCTGCAGGTCGTCCCCGTTGAGGACCGCGTCGAAGACCTGGGGATAGCTCTGGGTGAGCTGCGCGTCGACCTTGCCGATCAGATAGGTCTTCAGCACGTACTGGCTGGCGAAACCGGTCAGGGCCAGCCCCGCGACCAGCAGGACGACCATCAGGCCGACCAGCCGGGCGCGCAGCGGAGCCTCTTCCCAGCGGCGGCGGATCCCCTCGATCGGGTTCCGGCGCCGCGGTTTCGCGACGGTGGTCGGCATCCGGACGTCGGCGTCCGCGTTCGAGGTGGTGACAGTCATGACCGATCAGCCCTGGGGTGGCAGACGCAGGACGTAGCCGACACCGCGCTTGGTGTGGATCAGCGGCGGCTCGACGTCGTCGATCTTGCGTCGCAGGTAGGAGATGTAGGACTCGACGATGCCGGCCTCGCCGTTGAAGTCGTAGGCCCAGACGTGGTCGAGGATCTGCGCCTTGGACAGCACCCGGTTGGGGTTCAGCATCAGGTAGCGCAGCAGCTTGAACTCGGTGGGGGAGAGTTCGATCAGCCGGCCGGCCCGGCGCACCTCGTGCGAGTCCTCGTCCAGCTCGAGGTCGTGGAAGACCAGCCGGCCGCTGGTGGCGTCGGTGGCGACCCCGGTCCGGCGCAGCACGGCGCGGATCCGGGCGACCACCTCCTCGAGGCTGAACGGCTTGGTGACGTAGTCGTCCCCGCCCACGGTCAGCCCGGTGACCTTGTCGCCGGTCTCGTCACGGGCGGTGAGGAAGACCACCGGGATGTCCCGGCCCCGCTCGCGCAGCTTGCGGGTCACGGTGAAGCCGTCCATGTCCGGCATCATCACGTCCAGAACGACCAGGTCGGGTCGGTGCTGCTCGGCGAGGGCCAGCGCCTGGGCGCCGTCGCCGGCCCCCACGACGTCGAACCCGGCGAACCGCAGACTGGTCGTCAGCAGCTCGCGGATGTTCGGCTCGTCGTCGACGACCAGCAGTTTCGCCTCATAGGTCTTCTCAGCCACGGACCCAGCGTGCACCCGTTTTCTGGGAAGTACCTGTACGCCCGCCGTTAAGCCGGCCTTGAAAATGCGGTGGATTAGGGACGTTTGCCAGCACTATGGGTGTCTCAGCACGCCGATGATCCGGGCCAGTTCGGAGCGGTCGTGCGGGCTGAGGCGGTCGAAGAACTGCTCGGCCTCGGCCGCCCGGGCCTTCCGTACCGCCTCGGCCACCTTCTCGCCCTGAGTGCTGAGCGTGACCAGGGTGGCCCGGCGGTCGTCCGGGTCGGGGGAGCGGTGCAGCAGGCCGCGCTCCTCCAGGGCGTCCACCACCTCGGTACCCGAACGCGGGGCGATGTGCAGGTGCTCGGACAGCGCGCTGATCCGCATGCTGCCGTGTCGCCGCAGCTCACCGACGGCCCGGGCCTGGGCCGGGGTGATGCCCAGGGACCCGATGCTCTCCCGGCCGCGATGCCGCAGGTTGCGGGAGACCGCCCAGAACGCCTCGGCGAGTGTCTCCTCGTCCTGCTCGTCGTCCGGCTGATCGGTGGCCACCGGAATACCCTAGCCGAAACTACGGTTGGAGCCTCATAGTGAGGTAACCTCACTAAATAACGAACCCTACCCAGGAGGTAGCTCTTGCCAAGGCCCACCCGAGCATCCGAACTCTCCCCCGAGCAGCGCGCCACCGAACGGGCTCAGGCCCGCGACGTTTCCCTACGTCGGGTGGGAGCGCTGTTCACCGCCCACAAACGTCCTCTGTTCGTCGTCATCGCCATCATCGTCGCCTCATCGGTGGTCGGCATGGCGTCCCCGTTCCTGCTCCGCGAGGTCATCGACGTCGCGCTGCCCGACCAGAACGTCGGCCTGCTGGTCTGGCTGGTCGCCGGCATGGTCGGCGTGGCCGCCCTGACCAGCGCGATGGGCGTGGTCCAGACCTGGATCAGCACCCGGATCGGGCAGGAGGTGATGCACCGGCTGCGCACCGACGTGTTCGCCCACCTGCAGCGCCAGTCGATCGCCTTCTTCACCCGCACCCGCACCGGCGAGGTGCAGTCCCGGATCACCAACGACATCGGCGGCATGCAGAGCGTAGTCACCTCGACCGCGACCTCGATCGCCGCCAACCTCACCACCACGGTGGCCACGGCCGTCGCGATGATCGCGCTCTCCTGGAGACTGTCGCTGATCTCGCTGATCGTCATGCCGCCCGCGATCTACCTGAGCCGCAAGGTCGCCGCCCTGCGCCGGGCCATCACCGCCCAGCGTCAGCGCGAGCTCGCCGACCTGAACGTGACCATCGAAGAGGGTCTTTCGATCAGCGGAGTGCAGCTGAGCAAGACCCTGGGCACCAGTGCGGCCCTGGTCGACCGGTTCACCCGCACCTCCGAGCGGCTGATCGACCTGCAGCTGCGCTCCGACCTGGCCGGCCGCTGGCGGATGGCCTCGATGAGCGTGATCTTCGCCGCCATCCCGGCCGCGATCTACCTGTGCGCCGGTCTGCCCGCCACCCGCGGCGGCATGACGATCGGCACCCTGGTCGCCTTCACCGCGCTCCAGGGCGGCCTGTTCCGCCCGCTGACCAGCCTGCTCAACGTGGGGGTGTCGATCACCTCCTCGCTCGCCCTGTTCGCCCGGATCTTCGAGTACCTGGACCTCCCGGTGGAGATCGACGAGCCGGCCGAGCCGGTCCTCGTCGACCCGGACCGGATCCGCGGTGACGTCCGGATCGAGGACGTGACGTTCACCTACGGCAGCAGCGACACCGCCGCCCTGGCCGGGATCGACCTGACCGTGCCGGCCGGGCAGACGCTCGCGCTGGTCGGCGAGACCGGTTCGAGTAAGAGCACTCTCGGCTCGCTGATGGCCCGGCTGGCCGACCCGACGGCGGGCCGGATCACCATCGACGGGATCGACCTGCGCCGGTTCCGGCTGGCCGACCTGGCCCGGATCGTCGGCGTGGTCAGCCAGGAGACGTACCTGCTGCACACCACCGTGCGGGAGAACCTGCGCTACGCCCGGCCGGACGCGACCGACGAGCAGATCGAGGCCGCGGCCCGGGCCGCTCAGGTGCACGACCTGATCGCGTCCCTGCCCGACGGCTACGACACGATGGTCGGCTCCCGGGGACACCGGTTCTCCGGTGGGGAGAAGCAGCGCCTGGCGATTGCCCGCACCCTGCTGCGGAACCCGCGGGTGCTGGTGCTCGACGAGGCGACCAGTGCCCTCGACACCGCCACCGAGCGGGCCGTCCAGCAGGCCTTCGACGAGTTGGCCCGAGGGCGCACCACGATCACCATCGCGCACCGGCTCTCCACGGTGCGGGACGCGGACCAGATCGCGGTGCTCGACCATGGCCGGATCGTCGAGACCGGCACCCACGAAAGCCTTCTCGAGGGCGCCGGCCGGTACGCGGCGCTCAGCGCCTGAGGGGTGGTCAGGCCTCCGGGGCCTGGGCGCCGATCTCCTCCGCGTCCATGATCCGGTAGGCGTAACCCTGTTCGGCCAGGAACCGCTGGCGGTGCGCGGCGAACTCCTGGTCCAGCGTGTCCCGCGAGACCACCGCGTAGAACCGGGCGGACTTGCCGTCCCGCTTCGGGCGCAGCAGCCGGCCCAGACGCTGGGCCTCCTCCTGGCGGGAGCCGAACGAGCCCGAGACCTGGATCGCCACACTGGCTTCCGGCAGGTCGATGGAGAAGTTGGCGACCTTGCTGACTACCAGCGTGTGCAGCTCGCCGGCCCGGAACGCGTCGAACAGCCGCTGCCGCTCGGTCACCGAGGTCTCACCCTTGAGCACCGGGGCGTCCAGCCGGTTCCCGATGTCGTCGAGCTGGTCCAGATACTGGCCGATGACCAGGATCTGCTCGCCCGCGTGCTGCTTGACCAGCCGCTCGACCACCTTCGTCTTCTGGTCGCTAGTGGCGCAGAGCCGATAGCGCTCCTCCGGCTCGGCCGTCGCGTAGACCAGCCGCTCGCGCTCGGGCAGGGTGACCCGGACCTCGACGCAGTCAGCCGGCGCGATGTAGCCCTGCGCCTCGATGTCCTTCCACGGCGCATCGTAGCGCTTCGGGCCGATCAGGCTGAAAACATCGCCCTCCCGGCCGTCTTCGCGCACCAGGGTCGCGGTCAGGCCGAGCCGGCGGCGGGCCTGCAACGAGGCCGTCATCCGGAACACCGGCGCCGGCAGCAGGTGCACTTCGTCGTAGACGATCAGGCCCCAGTCGCGAGCGTCGAACACGTCGAGGTGGGCGTAGGCGCCCTTCCGCTTGGTGGTCATCACCTGGTAGGTGGCGATGGTGACCGGGCGGATGTCCTTACGGGCGCCGGAGTACTCGCCGATCTCCTCCTCGGTCAGCGTGGTGCGGGCGATCAGCTCGTCCCGCCACTGCCGCGCGGAGACCGTGTTGGTCACCAGGATCAGCGTCGTGGTACCGGATTTCGCCATCGCGGCCGCGCCCACCAGGGTCTTGCCGGCGCCACAGGGCAGCACCACCACGCCGGAGCCGCCGTGCCAGAAGCCGTCCACCGCGTCGGCCTGGTACGGGCGCAGCTCCCAGCCGTCCGGGGCCAGCTCGATCGGGTGCTTCTCGCCGTTCACGTACCCGGCCAGGTCCTCGGCCGGCCAGCCGAGCTTCAGCAGCACCTGCTTGAGGTTGCCGCGCTCGCTCGGGTGCACCAGCACGTCGGTCTCGTCCAGGCGCTCACCGACCAGCGGACTGACCTTCTTGCTGCGCAGCACCTCCTCGAGCACCGGCACGTCCAGGGCGCGCAGCACCAGGTTCGGGCCGTCCTTGATCAGCTGGAGCCGGCCGTACCGGGCCATCG
This sequence comes from Kineosporia aurantiaca JCM 3230, assembly GCA_000719025.1. Lineage (GTDB taxonomy): Bacteria > Actinomycetota > Actinomycetes > Actinomycetales > Kineosporiaceae > Kineosporia > Kineosporia aurantiaca. The sequence goes on along the minus strand of JODP01000001.1, from coordinate 703,907 downwards.
TCTCGGCCACGTCGACCAGCAGCGCGTGCGGCACCGGGTAGCGGGAGTACTCCAGGAGCACATCGACCACCTGCTCGGCGTCGTGACCGGCGGCCCGCGCGTTCCACAGGCCCAGCGGGGTGAGCCGGTAGGTGTGCACGTGCTCGGGCGCGCGCTCCAGTTCGGCGAACGGCGCGATCGCCCGGCGGCACGCCGCCGCCTGCTCGTGGTCGATCTCCAGCAGCAACGTCTTGTCGCTCTGGACGATCAATGGTCCGTCAGTCACGAACAGAGTCTCCCTCATCGCCAATGGCTGGACAGGTGGTCAACCGATCGAGGCGTCACTTTCATCCGCGGTCTCCGCCCCGGCCACCGCGATCACCCGATGCACCGAGTACCCCCGCACCTTGCCGGTGGCCAGTTCCAGCGCCCGGATCCGGCCGCCCTCGATCGCCAAAGGCTCGATGATCTGCCGAACCGGGCGTCCCGCGTCCTCCAGATAGCCGATCCACAATGCCCGGCGGGAGGCCGCGGCCTCCCGCAACACCGCGATCGCCCCGGCCGGGTCCATCGGGACCAGGGGCGGGGGCTCGGAGCCGAGCACGGCCGGGCGGCGGACGTTGGTGTCCACGGCCCGCATCGCCCGGACCGCGTTGCGCAGGGCCTCGCTGCTGGCCGTCGGGGGTGGCTGACGCCGGGCCACCGGTGATCCTCCCGACCGGGCCCGGCGAGGCGGCACGGCGTGGATCAGCAAGTCACCGTCCGGCGACTCGGCCGCCGGGGCCAGCCCCATCTCCCGCAGCGCGGCCAGCACCACGTCGGGCGGGGCCGCGGCGGCCAGCACCGTGGGGGCCAGGCGACGCAGCCGCAGCCCGGCCGCCCGCCGATCGGCCAGGACCTCGGTGAGCAGGGCTTCGTCGTCGGCGCGGAGGTACGCCGAGGCCACCCCGACGCGCAGCCGCCCGTAGCGCCGGGCGCTGTCGGCGATCAGGTACTCCAGCGGCTGCGGCACCGGCGTGCGGCTGTGCTCGCCCAGCCAGCGGGTCAGCTCCTCGCCGGTGCGCCCGGCGTCCAGCGCGCGCCGGACCGAGGCCGCCGTGAACCGGAACACCGAGGCCCCGCCCCGGCTCTCCACGTCGGCCATCAGCAGCAGTTCCCGCTCGACCGCCGCGGGCAGCCGGCCGGGCGCCACCACGGTCAGGTCGGCCTGCAGCAGGACGTGATCCACCGGGTCGGGCAAGGTTTCGTCGAGCAGGTCGGCCGCGGGCCGGGCGTCGTGCACCCGGCGAGCGGTCGCGGCGGCGCTCGGCTCAGTGCCGCTGCCCGCGCCGTACCCGGGGAGATTGCTGTCGGCCGACTCGATCAGGGCGCGGCCGAACGACGAAAGGGCCGCCAGCCCGGTAATTCCCAGCCAGGCCGCCTCGGTCAGGGCCCAGCGCACGAGTTCCGGCTGCGCGGCCGAACCCCGGCGCGGAGCCGTCCAGACCAGGCGATCCACCAGCCCGGATCCACCGGGATCGCTGAGCGCATGCACACTTTCGGCAGAATGCCGGAAGGTCTCCACGGCCAGGTCACCGAGCACCTGCTGCCGCACGATCCGGGCCTGCGGCCGCTCCACTCCGGGCCCGAGGGCCGCGATCGGCCCGTCCTTCGGACCCCGCGAACCGATCAGCCCGGCCGCCCGCGGAGTGTCCCACCAGGCCAGTGCGATCCGGGTCCAGCGCTCGCCGATGCTCCCGGTCAGCCAGCCGTCGAACTCCGGCGTCGGCAGCCAGGACGGATCGGCCTCGCCGTCGTCCGCGACCAGCCCGGCCGCCAGGGCGATCTCGACGATCAGGCCCGCGGTGTTCTCGTCCACATCGAGCTGGGTCGCGGTGCGCCGCAGATCCCGGACACTCAGCCCCCCCGCCCGCAGCAACGGGGGCGGGTCGGACCCCCAGCGATTACCCAGTTCCTCGACCAGCCGCACGGCTTCGGCCGCGGCCAGCCCGGCGGTGTCGTCGACCGACCGGAGCTTGCGCTCGCGCACTTCCAATGCCGGCGGGTTCTGCTCCGGCTTGCGGTGCACCCGCCCTCCGCGCAGGGCCAGCCCGATCTCCCGGGGTAGCACCACGTGACCAGGGTCAGCGACGGCCAGCAGTCCGTGGGCCAGCAGCCATTCCACCGGAGAACCCGCGGTGCCCGCCCGAACCGCGCGATCCGCGTCCGGTACCTGACCCACGGGTGGGCCCCAGACGAGCCGCTCCAGCACCTGGGCGGCGGCCGGAGGGGCGGTGGCGATGAGATTCTGGACGATGGTCGGGTCGCCGAGGTGCTCGGCCAGGCGGGCCAGCGCGGTGTCCGGATCACCGGACGGCGGCAGGCCCAGATCCTCCATCACCTCGGCCAGACGCTGCGGCGAGCGCCGGCCCAGCGCGTCGGCCAGGGGCGGACCGAGCCCGGCCGGGTGCGGCCCCAGGCTCTCCCGGGCCGCCCGGACCAGGTGCAGGGAACGCACACTGCCCCAGACCAGGCCGAGCCCGCGCAGCCGGGCCAGCGGGCCGCTGACCGGAGCGCCCCAGCGCCGGCTCAGCTCGCCCGAGGAGACCGGCTCCGGGCTGACCGCCAGCACCTCGAGCACCTGCAGGGTGCGGGCGTCGAGACCGTCCACCGCACGCTGAACGGACAGCCGGCTCACCGCCGTGGTGGCCAGACCGCCCAGGTCGGCCGGGGGTGGCACGGTCAGATCGGGGCGCTGCTCCAGCAACGAGACCAGCGCCTCGTCGTCCCAGCTGCGCAGTTCGTCGGCCAGGCTGCGCACGGGGGAGGGGGGCACGAGCCAACGTTAATCGCAGTCGCGACCCTCGCGCGGGCCGGTGGATCGACGGGCCTTACATCTCGGGAAGCGGTATGCCCGATCTGCGGAGATCCTCGATCAAGGAACGCCCCGGGCCGTCCGGGCGCGTCTGGAGAAGGAGGACGCATGGTTACGGCGATCGTCATCATCGTCTTGCTGGCCTTGCTGCTGCTCGGGCTGTTCGCGTTTCAGCAGGCCCGGAAGAAGACGGAACTGCAGCAGCGCCGGTCGGAGCTGAAGGACCGGTTCGGCCCGGAGTACGAGCGCTACCTGGCCGGCTCGGACAACCGCGACAAGGCCGAGCGCAAGCTCGCCCAGATCGTGGACCGGCGCGACAAGCTCTCGGTCCGCGAGCTCAGCAGCCAGGAGAAGAGCCGGTTCAGCGACCGCTGGTCGGCCGCCCAGGCGCGATTCGTCGACGAGCCCCCGGCCGCCGTGGACGACGCGGAGAAGCTGATCAACGACGTGATGAAGGAACGCGGCTACCCGGTGGACGACTTCGGGGCCCGTTCGGACATGGTCATGGTCGACCACCCGGAGATCGTTCAGGAATACCGCAGCGCGCACGAGTCGCACGAGCGTCACCGGGCTTCCGGCAAGCTCGAGACCGAGGACCTGCGCCTGGCTTTCATGCACTACCGCAAGCTCTTCCACGCTCTGGTGGGCACGCCGGAGCCGGTTACGGAGACCCGCCCGCTGGCTTCCGGCAAGCACGCCGGCCCGGTTACTCCGACCACCCAGACCACCCAGACCACCCAGACCCAGCCGATGGACGCCGGTACGGACGAGGCGCGCGACCCCCGGGTCGCGGACGCGGGGGCCACCGATGAGGCGCGCCCGGGTACCTCCGAGCGCCGACCCCCGATCAGTTCGGCCCGCTCGGACGTCCCCCAGGACCGGGTCGTGGCCGGTCGCGTAACCGATTCCGTCAACCGTGAGACCACGCCCCGGACGGTCGGCGCCCGGCAGGACACCCGGCCCGTTCAGGAGACGCGATGACCACGCCCACCGACGACAGCGGCAAGAGCGCCGACGACCGCAGCATGGCCGAGCGCGTGATCGACAAGGTGACCGGTCGCGACCACGACCGGGAGATCGACGAGAGGGCCGCGGCGGCCGCTCGGCAGGACGCCGAGGACCGGGCCAACCTGGCGGACGACGACGATGTGCGGGCCAGCGACCTGAGCCGGGACGACCGGGTGGGCGCCGGTGTCGATTCCGACGTTGATGGCGACGCGGACCGGACCAGTGTGTCCCGCCCCACGACGCCAGTACCGGCGGCTCCCAGCGAGCCGGTCGGTGGCGAGGTCACCGGTGACGATGTTCCGTCCGCGGCCGATCGGGCCCGGCCGGCCTGGCCCGGTCCGAGCGCGGCCAGCTCGGTGGGCCAGGCGGCGACGCCCAGTCCGGAGAAGGACTCGGCGGACCGTGACCGCGCGGCCTGGGCCGTGCCCACGGTGGCGGGTTCCCGTTCGGACGTGGGTTCCAGCGGCTCTACGGACTCGGATGAGTACCCGGGTCGCGCGGGATCGGGTGTGGGTTCGGGCCGTGACGCGGGCTCGGATGTGTATGCGGGCGGGACTGCGGAGCCGGTTTCGAGCGTGGGCTCGGGTCGGGACTCGGACTCGTACCCGGGTCGGACCGCGGCGTCGGATCCCTACCCCGGTGGAGACACCGTGGGATCGGACGCGGGCGTTTCCTCTGGTCGGGACGCGAGTTCGGGTGTGGGTTCGGATTCGGACTCGGACGTGTACCCGGGTCGGACCGGCGCAGTCTCAGGCGTAGGTGCGGGCCGCAACGCGGAATCGGACGAATACCCGGGCGCAGACACGGACGGCCCGAAGGCGGGCTCCGGGCTGGGCCTGGGCAGCGCCGGGTCGGACGAATACTCGGGCGGAAACGCGGCGCCGGGTTCGGGTGTGGGCTCGAGCGTCTACTCAAGCGGCGACTCGGACTCGGACACGGACTCGGACCAGGCCTCCCGGGCGATCCCGACCGGCAGCCCGGTGACCGCTCCGGCCACGTCAAGCATCCCGGTCGCTTCGGGCGCTGAGACCACTTCCACCACGCCGACCACCTCTTCCACGTCCGAGGCGCCGGTCACTCCCGGTACGTCCACTACTTCCGACGACACGAGCATCTCGGGCGTCCCGACCACCGCGGCCACCCCGGCGGCGGTGGTGACTTCGGACGACGGGGTCTATCGGCCGGGCGATCCCTCGGTGCGGGAGGACTACGCACACGCGGACGCCGACCGCCGGGCGACCGGCGCGCTGTTCGACGACGAGGACACGAAGAACGAAGAGGACGTGAGGGACAGCGTGGATACCAAGGACAGCGTGGATACCAAGGACAGGGTGGGCACCCGAGAGGGCGCTGACAGCTCTGACAGCGGTCGCGGGGTCGACGGTGCGGACGTCACGGCTCCTGCTCCCGTGACCTCGATCACGGGTGGGCGTCGGCGTTCCGAGGCGGCGCCGGACGCGGTGCACGGTGTCACCGAGGTCACCCCGGACAGCGAGTGGCGTGATCTGCAGGCCAAGTTCGTCGACGACCCGGAGGCCACGGTCAACGAGGCGGCCACGCTGATCGAGCGGGACCTCGCCGGACTGCGCTCCAAGCTGGCCGGCGGCGACACCGAGCACCTCCGGAACGCCTTCAAGCGGTACCGCAGCCTGCACGAATCGCTGCGCTGACCGGCGTCCCTCATTCGGTTCGTGATCATGCAGTTTCTCCCGGTACGGGTGGGGAGGAACTGCATGATCACGTTTGTGGCTCTTGACCTTTTGCGCCGGGCCTGACCCCTAAACTCGACGCCGTGCCAACTGGACAGCTGGTGGTCGGATTCGACCTGGACATGACCCTGGTGGACTCCACCGACGGCATCGTGGCCACCCTGGCCGAGGCCCACCACCAGGTCACCGGGGGTGCCTCGGGGGTCGTGGTCGACCGGGAACGGGCCTGGCCGCTGATGGGTTACCCGCTCGAGGAGATCATCACCGAGCTGATGCCGGGGGTCGACGTCGAGGTCCTGACCGCGACCTACCGCTCGCTCTACCCGATGACCGGGCTGGTCCGGAACCGGCTGCTGCCCGGGGTGCACGAGGCATTCGCGGCGATCCGCGAGGTCGGCGGCCGGGTGCTGGTGATCTCGGCGAAGTCCGAGCCGGCGCTGTACTCGGTGCTCGAGGCCTCGGGTCTGCTGGAGGAGAAGTACAAGCCGGACCTGATCGCCGGCGGCCGGTTCGGCCCGGCCAAGGGTGAGGTGCTCACCGTCGAGGGGGCCTGGGTCTACGTCGGTGATCACATCGGGGACGTGGCCGCCGCCCAGGTCGCCGGGGCCGCCAGCGTCGGGGTGGCCACCGGCCCGCAGACCGCCGCACAGCTCACCGCGGCCGGGGCGGACGTCGTTCTGGACGACCTTCTGGGATTTCCCCGGTGGCTTTCGGGCCATCTGGACGGATTAAGCCGTTCGCACGTCGGCAACTGACGGCTAACCTTGAGGAAACGACAGATCGTGAGCAAGAGCAGTTGCCGCGGATCCTCCGCGGCAACTGTCACGTGACAGGGGATACAGACGTGCCGACTGGCAGGGTCAAGTGGTTCGACGCCGAGCGAGGCTTCGGTTTCGCCAGCAACGATGACGGCGGCGAGGTGTTCGTGCACGCCTCCGCGCTGCCGGAGGGCACGACCACGCTCAAACCAGGCGCCAAGATCGAGTTCGGTGTCGCCGAGGGCCGGCGTGGTCTGCAGGCCCTGTCCGTGCGCGTGGTCGAGGCCACGCCGTCCGTCGCCCGGGCGATGCGCAAGCCCGCGGAAGACATGACGGTGATCGTCGAGGACCTGATCAAGCTGCTGGACAACGTTTCCAACAGCCTGCGCCGCGGGCGCTACCCCGACCGCTCCTCCGCGAGCAAGGTGGCCACCGTGCTCCGCGCCGTCGCGGACGACCTCGAGGCGTGATCGGCCGTCCGGCGCGCCGCCCGCGCCTGCTCGACACCCTCCGCGGATGGGGGAGACTGGCTGGTGCCGCCACGGCCCGGTCGGCGCCTCCGGCGTCCTCCTCGCCGGGCAATGCGGCGACGGGTGATCGACGGCAGGACGCCCGGGGCGGAGCAGGAGTGGAGCAGATGACCGACCAGCAGGTGACCACGAAGGTGGACGAGGCCGCGGCCGCGGCCGTTCCCCAGCAGGTGGAAGCGCCTGAGCAGCGGCCCTCCGAACCGGATCCGGTGGCCGCCGCGGCGGTCGACCTGGCCCGTCGCGCCGCCGAGGAGGTGGCCCAGCCCGGCACGGTCGGACGGCACCTGTCGGTGTCGGTCGACTCCTCCGGGCTGACCATGCACGCCTTCGACAGCACCGCCAAGGGCTATCGGGGCTGGCGCTGGGCCGTCACCCTGGCGCACGTGCCCGGGTCCGATCGGGTGACGGTGTGCGACACCGTGCTGCTCCCGGGCGCCGAGTCGATCCTGGCGCCGGACTGGGTGCCGTGGTCGGACCGGCTGGCCCCGGGCGACCTGGGCGCCGGCGACGAACTGCCGTTCAAGCTGGAGGACCCGTACCTGGTTCCCGGCTACACGGTGACCGACGAGAGCGACGAGGACCAGGAGCTCTTCTGGGAGCTCGGGCTGGGTCGCGAGCGCGTGCTCGGCCCGGAGGGCGTCACCGCCGCGGCCGATCGCTGGCACCGGGGCCCGCACGGTCCCACCGCCGAGATCGCCATCCAGGCCTCCGCGTCCTGCGTGACCTGCGCGTACTTCGTCCCGCTGTCCGGCGTCATGCGCCAGGCCTTCGGGGCCTGCGCCAACGAGTGGTCACCGGCCGACGGCTCGGTGGTCACCGCGGACTTCGGCTGTGGAGCGCACAGCGAGACCGACCTGGAGATGCCCGCGCCCGAGCCGCTGGGCGATCACATCCTCGACGAGACCGTGGTCGACCGGATGGACCTGGAGGTCGTCGAGACGGCCGCACCCGGTCCGGGCCTCGAGACCGGGTCGACGACTGAGGTGCTGTCGACTGAGGTGCTGTCGACTGAGGTGCTGGAGGAGACCGAGGTCGTTGCGGACGCGTCCGGCGACTTCGAGGTGTCGCAGACGGTTCAGGTCCGGGACGCCGGGGGCACACGGGCCGATGTGGTCCCCGCCGAATCCGCCCCGCCGGTGGCGATCGAGGTCGAGCCCACGCTCGACCCGGAGCCGGTGGCCTCGCCGGAAGACGTGATCACGGTCCGCCCGCTGGGCGAGACGCCGGATCAGCAGACCGAGTCGGTCGAATCGGCCCGCACCGCGACCGACGAGATGATCCAGGGCGGCGTGGTCTCCTCCGAGACCGAGACCGGCGCTGGGGCCGGTCCGGCCGAGGTCGAGGCGGTCGAGATCGAGGTGGTCCGGGTCGAGGTGGCCCAGGCCGCGCCCGGTGGCGAGGCGGTCCGGCCCGAGCCCGAGGCCGAACTGGTCCCGCCGCCCGCTCTGAACCCGGAGATCGCCGAAGAGCAGCCGGAGTCGGCGCCTGCTGGTTCGTCGACCGAGGCCGCGCTGGGCGAGGCCGTCGAGCCGGTCAGCGAGTACACCGAAACCGTCGAGACTGGCGCTGATGCGGCGGTGCTCAGCGAGGGTCTGGCCGTGCCGGGTGAGACGGTGCTGGAGTCGGACGGGGTGCTGGCTTCCGCGGTCGATCACATCGAGAGCGGCGAGGTCCAGGCCGGCGACACTCCTTCTGGCGAGGTCGAAGGCGTTGCTGCTGAGCCGGATTCGGCTCGCGAGGGTGCCGCCGACGATCAGGATGAGCCGGCTTCGGACGGCGAGGCCGATGGGTCGCGCACGATTGCCATCGACTCTGCGGTGGCGGCGGCGGAGCCCGATCCGGTGGCTCAGCCGGTGGTCGAGGCTTCTCAGGCCGGCGAGGTGAACGCGCCGAGTGAACTCTCGGGTGGCGCTGAGCCGGAGTTCCCGGCTGAGGAGCTTGATCAGGACGAAGTTCCGGGTGAGGCTCCGGATGAGAGCTCGGCCGCTGGCCAGGGCGTGATTCCGGATGTCGCTCAGGGCGAAGGCTCCCAGGGCGAGTCGTCGGACGAGGACACGGCGCCGGGCGGCGAAGGGAAGCCTGAGACCGGGGTGCCGTCCTCGTCGTGACCGAGGACCGGTTCGGCGTCGCGGAAATCCGGCGCCGGGTCCTGGCGGCCTGGGCCGCCTCGCCGACCCGGTTCCGGGAGGACGCGAACGCCGAGGAAGAGCTGGTTCTCGGCGGGTATCGCGACCGCCTGGTGATCGAGCTGGCGCAGAACGCGGCGGATGCGGCGTTGCGCGCCGGGGTTCCGGGGCGGTTGCTGCTGCGGCTGACCGACGGGGCCGAGAGCGGGCAGTCACCGGTGCTGGTTGCGGCCAACACCGGGGCTCCGCTGGACGCGGCCGGGGTACAGGCGTTGTGCACCCTGCGGGCCTCGGCGAAGCGGGACGGCGGCACGGTCGGGCGGTTCGGGGTCGGGTTCGCCGCGGTGCTGGCCGTGACCGACGAGCCGGTCGTGCTGAGTCGGTCTGGGGGAGTGCGGTTTTCCGCGGCCGACACGCAGGAATTGGTGCGTCGTACCGCCCTTGAGGATGATTCACCGAGTCTGGCTGAGGAGCTGCAGCGCCGGGACGGGCAGGTTCCCACGCTGCGTCTGCCTTTTGAGGCCGAGGGAGTGCCGCCGGAGGGTTACGACACGGCGGTCCTGCTTCCCCTGAGCGGCCCGGATGCGGCCGCTCGGGCTCGGCAGTTGCTGGCCGAGGTGTCCGACGTGCTCCTGCTGGCCCTGCCCGGGCTGGATGAGATCGTCATTGAGCTGGCCGGCGAAAGCCCCCGGGTGCTGCGGGATGTCGCCCATCGCTGGCGCATTCTGCGACGGGAGGGCGAGATCCCGGCGGAGCTGCTGGCCGACCGGCCGATCGAGGAACAAGCGCTGACCCGCTGGTCGCTGACTTGGGCGTTGCCTTCCGGAGAGGCCGAGCTGCCGCAGCCGGCGGTGCTGAATGCGCCCACGCCGAGCGATGAATCGTTGCCCTGGCCAGCCGTTCTCATCGCCACGGTACCGATGGACGTGACCCGGCGGCACGTGGTGCTGGGTCCGGTCACCGACCTACTGGTCCGCAACGCTGCGGAGGCCTACGCGGATCTTTTGACCGACCTGGTCGCCGACGGCGGTGAGGCCTGGCCCTTGGTGGTCACCGGATTGGCCGCCGGGCCGGTCGACGGTGCTCTGCGAGAGGCCGTCTTCGCTCTGTTGCCGGATCGCCTGCTGCTGCACGCCGCGGAGGACCCGCAGACCCTGCTGAGCCCGACCGCAGCCGTCGCGCTGGCCGGTCCGGTGGGTGCCGACCGGGCCGTCGTCAACGTGTTTGCTTCCTGGCTGGTCGGTCTCGTGCATGCGCCGCGCCCGGCCGGCCCGGTGTTCGAGACGCTCGGCGTGCGTCGGATGTGGCTGTCGGACGCGGTCGAGACGCTGCCGGCGCTGCCCGATCCCAGGCGCTGGCGCGAGCTCTACGATGCGCTGGCCGGTCTGACGCTGGACGAGACCATCCGGGAGTCTCTGGCTTTCCTGCCCGTTCCGCTGGCCGATGGCACGGTCGCGCGAGGCACCCGAGGGCTGCTGCTGGCCTCGCCGGAGACGGATGTCGATGCCGGAGCCCCGATCTCGGTGCCGGAGGCGCTGAGCGTGCTCGGGGCCAAGGTGGTGCACCCAGAGGCCGTGCATCCGCTGCTCGAGCGTCTCGGCGTGGTGGTGGCCGGTCCCCGCGCGCTGGTCGAGCTGCCGGTGGTGCGCGCCGCTGTGCACGAGATCGGCGACGAGCCGGGTGCTTTCGACGATCTGCACCGATCGCCCGACGAATTGCGCGACGCCGTGCTGGCGTTGGTCGCGGTGGCCGTGGCGGCGGGCGAGCTCGGCCCCGGTGAGCTGCCCTGGCTGGGCGAGCTGGAACTCAGCGATGAGGACGGCGAGCCCACCCCGGCGTCCGCGCTGGCGATCGAGGGCAGCCCGGCGGCCGACTGGTTCGACCCGGAGGACGTCGGGATCCTGCCCGAGTGGTGGGCCGAGCGCTGGGGCGAGGGCACGCTGGTCGCGGTCGGGGTGTTGCGCGGGCCGGGTGCGTTCCTGGCCTCCGAGGTGTCGCTGGAGCCGGACCTGCTCGGCCTGGACGACGAGGACGGGACGCCGTCGGCGGAACTCGACGGGTGGGAGGACTACACCGTCTGGGTGCAGGCAGCTCACCCGGAAATGCTGCCCGGGGGCGTGGTTTCCGAGGTCGTTGCGGTGCGCGACCTGGATCTGGTGCGCCCGGACGCGTTGCCCGAAGTGGTGACCGCCATCGCCGCCGATCCGTTGCTGCGTCCCTCATTGGTGCGTCCTTCGCGAGTGGTTTCGGGAGGCCGCGGATTCGACGTGCCCTCGTACACCGCCTGGTGGTTGCGGTCCGAACTGAACGGTGAGGACGAGGGCGGGGTGCTGGCCGCCCCGGACGCCGAGCCCGCTCTGCGGGCGCTGTTGGCTCCGGCGCCGGAGTGGCTGGCCGGACTGGACGCGGCGGCGGCCCGGGCCGTCGGCGTCGTCACCCAGGTCGAGGATCTGGACGCGCAGGGCCTGCACGACGTCCTGGACCGGCTCGGTGATCCGGACGTGGAGCTGACCGCGGCGATGCTGCTGCCGCTGCTGGAGCGGATCGCCGAACTGGCGGGCGGGCCGGCCGCCGAGGAGATCGAGCACCCGGACGCGGTACGCGGCCTGGCCCCGGAGGATCCGCGCAGCACCTTGGTCGTGCCCGCCGGAGAGGCGGTGATCGTGGACTCGCCGATGTACCGGCAGCGCCCGGATCTCGGCGTGCCGATTCCGGTGGCTTCCGGAGCCGCGGCCGCCCTGTCCGACCTGCTCGGCGTGAGCGTGGCGCGGGACCTGGCGGCCGGTGAGGTCGAGGACGAGGGCGGCGTCGAGCATCCGCTCGGGGAGTCGGTGCGGGCTCTGCTGCCGGACGCTCCGGCGACCTGGTGCGAGCACGAGGCGCTGGTGGTGGACGGGGTCGAGGTGGACTGGTGGGTGATCGGCGCCGGTGGGCAGGCCCGGATCCACGCCGCCACGGTGGACGGCCTGGCCCGGGCGCTGGCCTGGTCGGTGGACCGCTGGGACCTGCGCGACCTGCTGGCTACCGTGATCGCCGATCCGGAGCTGGGGCCGGACGCGCTGATCGATCAGATCTTCGGCTGAACCTCGGCCTCGGAAGCGGTGCCGGGGCGGGGAGCAGGCGGTATTTCGTCTCCGACCGGGACCCGGCGGCGCAGCTTGGGCAGGCCGGTCGGCTCGCCGCTCTGCCGGGTGACATCGTCCACGTCACCGGTCGAGCGATGGGCGGAGAGCGGCTCCCCGGGCTTCAGCCGGGGTCGGCGGATCACCAGGTAGGTGTAGCCGACGAAGCCCAGCAGCACGCCCGCCAGGGCCGTCCAGATCCACCACTCGCGCCCGCTGGACTCCAGTTCGGGACGAAGGATCAGACCGAGGACGAAGAGGAGCGCCCAGATGCCGGTGCCGATCGCCACCGGTAGGCGCTCGCCCGGACCTCCCTGAGTGACCTGGTAGGGCACTTCCCTCTCTCCCACTCTTTCGAGGTTACCTAACGGAGCGGGCGGCGCCGCATCCATTACCTGCAGTTCTGGTCACCTCTGCCCGATGATCTTGCGATGCGTCGCCCGAACAGGCGAACCGAGGGGGCGGTTCCCGGAGGGCGGAGGGGGGAATAGTTAGCACGGCTAAGCAGTTGGCCTAGACTGTGCCCGTGCTCGAAGAGACTGAGTTGCGCGTCTCCCTGATGAAGGTGACGCGGCGGTTGCGTGCGGAGAAGTCCGACACCGAACTGACCGACAGCCAGATGTCGGTGCTGGCCGTGCTGGACCGGCGGGGTCCGCTGACCCCGCGCGCGCTGGCCGACTTCGAGCGGGTGCAGCCGCCCTCAATGACCCGCACGCTGGCCGCCCTGACCGAACGCGGCCTGGTCGACCGCGCCCCGGACCCGGCCGACGGCCGGCAGGTGATCGTCCGGATCACCGGTTCCGGCGCCGCCGCGGTCACCGCGACCCGGCGGCAGCGGGACGCCTGGCTGGCCCAGCGGCTGGCCGATCTCGACCCGGAAGAGCGAGCCGTCCTCGCCCGCGCATCACAGATTCTGAGGAGGTTGGCCGACTCTTGAGCCCCATGTTCAGAGCACTCCACATCCGCAACTACCGACTCTGGGCCACCGGAGCCATCGTCTCCAACACCGGTACCTGGATGCAGCGGGTGGCTCAGGACTGGCTGGTCCTCACCCAGCTCACCGACAACTCCGGAGTGGCAGTCGGCCTGACCACCGCCCTCCAGTTCGCCCCCGTGCTGCTACTGGCCCCCTGGGCCGGCGCGGTCACCGACCGGTTCGACCGGCGCAAGGTCCTGATCACCACCCAGCTGCTCTCCGGCCTGCTCGGCCTGGTCCTCGGCCTGCTCGTGGTGACCGGCCAGGCCCAGCTCTGGATGGTCTACTCGATGGCCGCCGCCCTGGGCGTCGTCGCCGCCGTGGACGGCCCGGCCCGCCAGGCCTTCGTGTCCGAGCTGGTGCCGGTCGAGTACCTGCCGAACGCGGTCGGCCTCAACTCGGCCTCGTTCAACGCCGGCCGGCTGATCGGTCCCGGCGTGGCCGGCCTGCTGATCCACTGGTTCAGCACCGGCCCGGTGTTCCTGATCAACGCGGCCAGCTTCGTCGCCGTGGTGTTCTCACTGACCCGGATGAACCGCAGCGAGCTGAAGACCCAGGAGCGCCCGGCCCGCGGCAACCGCTCGGCCCGCGCCGGGGTCAGCTACGTGCGCAGCCACCCGGAGATCGCGCTGATCATGACGATCGTCGGGTTCGTGGCCATGATCGGCCTGAACTCGCAGATCACCACGGCCCTGATGGCCCGGCTGGTGTTCCACAAGGGCGCCGGCGAGTACGGCCTGCTGGGTTCCGTGATGGCCATCGGCTCGCTGGGCGGGGCGCTGCTCGCGGCCCGGCGGGAGCGGCCCACCGTGCGGCTGGTGATCGGCGCCGCGGCCGCGTTCGGCATCTTCGCCATCCTGTCCGCCCTGATGCCGACGTACTGGCTGTACGCGCTGATGCTGATCCCGGTCGGCCTGTCCGCGCTGACCATGATGACCGCGGCCAACACCACCGTTCAGCTGGCCACCAGCCCGGCCATGCGCGGCCGGGTGATGGCGCTCTACATGGCGATCCTGATGGGTGGGACGCCGATCGGCTCCCCGCTGATCGGCTGGGTCGGCGAGGAGTTCGGCGCCCGCTGGACGGTTCTGGTCGGCGGCATCGGGACGCTGCTGGTCGCCGTGGCGGCCGCGGTCTACCTCCAGCGCTCGCCCTCGCTACAGGCCGCTGTCGCTGCGGCCGGGGCCGGTCCGGCGGTTAAGCTGCCGGTCGCGTCGGAACGGGCCGGGGTTACCGGAACTCCGGAATCCGCTGCGGTGGCGCGGAAAGAGGCCACTCGGGAGACCGCGGCCGCTCAGGTGACCGACGCCGCCTGAGCCGTCAGGTCCTGGGCCGTCAGGTCAGGCCGAGCGGCTTGGCGAAGAGGTCGTACCCGACGAAGCTGATCACGTCGAGGATGGTGTGGGCCACGATCAGGGCCCACACCCGGCCGCCCCGCCGGTACCACTCGGCGAACACCACGCCCATGATGGCGTTGCCGACGAACGGCCCGAAGCCCTGGTAGAGGTGGTACGAACCGCGCAGCAGGGCACTGGCGGCCATCACCCGGACCCAGGGCAGGTCGAGCCGGCGCAGCCGGTTCATCAGATAGCCGACCACAATGACCTCTTCGAGCACCGCGTTCTTGACCGCCTGCAGGATCAGCACCGGGACCGTCCACCAGTGCTCGTTCAGCCCGGAAGCGACGATCGTGGTGGTGACCCCGAGCTCGCGGCCGATGGCGTAGAGAGCCAGCCCGGGCAGCCCGATCAGGGCCGCCAGCGCCGCGCCGTGCACCAGGTCGCGCCACCAGCCCCGTCCCGACCCGGTGAGGTTCAGCCCCAGCCGCTCGGCCCAGCGTGGGGTGTCCCCGGCCAGCAGCCAGATCACCAGCGCGACGGGCACCAGCGTGTTGACGATGCCCAGCAGCTGATAGGTCAGGTCCAGGTACTCGCGGACGCTCTGTGAGGCGTTGAGCGTGGAGGTCTGGGCCGACAGCCCGCCCTTGGCGGTGAGCTTGGCGATGATGCTGACCACGGAGTAGATCGCGGACATGCCGAGCGAGAGCCCGAGCACGATCGTGATCTCCCAGCCCAGCCGCTGCCGGGCCGGGGGCTCGGTGAGCGGTGGCTCTTCGGAGACGTCCCGTCCGCGCACCGGACGACGCATCCACCAAGGGGTATCGACCGCTCCGGCTTCGCTCTGAGACACGCCGCCACCCTAAACGCCGGGCCTATGCATCGCCTCGAGCCGACTGCTGCCGGGGGTGACGGCCTGCCAGGGCTGATGGCCTGCCAGGGGTGATGGCCTGCTGAGGGCGACTGGCCTGCCAGGAGTGACCGCCCGACAGCATCGTCGGGCTCATCGGCCGCCGTCGGCCCAGCTGAACCCCGCCACCACCACCCCCGCCCGCTCGGCGGCTCATCGCCAAAGCTGGCCCGGCCACGCGCGGCGGAGGCTCCCAGCCGCCCAGTCACTTCACCGCTGGGCAACCTCCTCTTTCCTGCTCACGGGCAACCCCCGGCCCGAGCGTCCCACCAACCCCGGCGTGAACCGTGTAATCGACCGGGACCCGCTCCAGCACGCTCGAGGGTGGAAGTGCCTGTCGGTTCAGCTCCTTCACTCCCGCCGGGACCGGGGCGGTGCGGTAGGCGGCCCCGATCTGCTCGGACAGCTCGGCCCGGCGCGCTGGGGATGTGTCGGGCCGCCGGAACTCCTCGTACGCCCCGTGGGTCTCCCGGGTGATCCGCCAGGTGGCCGGGGTGTGGAACTGGACCTCGAAGGCGATACCGGTGGACGGGTCGGCCCAGGTGGTGTTGATGCCGCGGTATCGCTGCGAATGCCAGGCATTGTTCAGGCTCAGATGGTGATAGCCACGACTGTCCAGCAGGGCCGTGATCTGCTCGACCCCGGAAACGTACGAACGTTCGTTCAGCACGACCGTGTACCGCACGGCGTCTTCGGCGTGGTTGAGCAGGACGGGCAGGGCCCGGCCGGTGTTCGCCTGCTGGGTGGCCACCTTGCGTTTCATCGACTCCCCGTCCTTCAGCCGGTGGGCCAGCCCGGCGAGCTCGGCCCGGGCGGCCCGGGACACTTCGCGCATGGTCTCGGTGAGCGTCGGCTCGCCCAGCGCGGCCAGCGCCGAGAACCTCTCCACCGCAGCTGTGGCCTGCGGTGTCAGGCCCAGACCGGCTTCTCCGCGCCAGGCCGGGAGGTCGCTGACCGGGTGCCCGGTGGTGCTGCGCCCGATCAGCTGGGAACGGGCCGACCGGGCCGCGGCCGCGGTGGCCGCCCGGCGCCCGCTCTCTTCGGCGCGGGCCAGCTGGGCGGCCCGGGCCGCACCCTCGAGCCGGCCGGCCTGACCGGCCGCCACCCGGCTCGCCGCGCTGCCGCCGCCGGCCAGGCTGGGCAGCAGGTGCCCGATCGCCCGGGCCGGGTTCGACCGCCAAGTGTCGTAGTCCAGGACCGCGCGGCCGGTGGCGACCGGATGCGTGACCAGCTCTTTCAGGTCGGCCAGGGTCTGCGCGGCCTCGGCCGGGGCGGGCGGCCGGATGCCCAGGGTGGTGATCGGGATGACTGCGCCGGCGGTGCTCTCGGCCGCCTCTTCCACCCCGAGCAGCACCTCGGCCCGCAGGTCGTCGGCCCGGGCCAGCCAGCGGCGCCAGCGTGAGGGGCGCCGGGGGGCCACGGCGGCCAGACCGGCCAGGGTGGAGGCGGTGAGCCGTGCGGCCTCCTGCGAGCGCAGCCGGGCCTCGCGGGTGAGCACGTCGGCCAGGTCGGGCGGGGCCGAAAGCGCCCTCTGCAGCTCGGAGATGGCCGGCTGCAGCAGATCGGCGTAGCGGGCGTAGGCCCCGGCGGCCTGGCGGCAGGCCGAGCCCACCTGGCGCATCCGGGAGGGCTGCACGGCCAGTAGCTGGCTGATCGCGAAGGACGCCGGACCCCGGACCGCCATCGGCGTGGGGAGGCCGCCGGCGGCTCCCTCGAGCCCGCCGGCGATCACCAGCAGGTGCCGGCTCAGCGCCTCGGCCGCCCCGGCGGCGGCGCCGAGCCGGGCCAGCTCGCCCGGGGAGTAGCCACCGGTGCCGGCCTCGTGGACCGCGTGCGGCAGGCCGGTCACGGGCGGAAGCTCCGGGAGGCCGCGGCCTCGGCGTCTTCGCAGGTCTGGGCGACCAGGGCGATCTGGTCGGCCAGCCGGGTGGCGTCGGCCACCACCTCACCCAGGGCGTACGACCAGTGCTCGAGGAACGCGTGCGAGGCGGTGACCAGACCCGGGTCGCCGAGCTGGCTCATGGTGGCGCGCATCGCGCCCGGGTCGGCGTGGGTGCCGGCCGCCTCGGACGCCGCGCGGCGGATCCGGCCGGCCAGAGAGTGCAGCTCGTCAGTGTCGACGTTCAGCCGTGGGCTCATGTCCGGAGACCGTAGACCGGACCACCGACAGTCTTGGAAAGTTATCCACAGGCCAGGTTTTCCACAGGCCGGTGGTCAGTAGGTGACGTCGTGCAGATGGTGCACCGGATCGTGCAGGAAGTAGCGGGCGAAGCTGTCCACGGTGAAGCTGGCCCCGTCGCTGCGGCGACCGGGCCGGGACCACTGGGCGTCGGTGACCGCGGCGAAGTGGTGGGCGATGGCGTCGCCGGACTCCAGCAGCTCCCGCGAGACCAGGATCGGATCCTGCTCCCAGTAACGCTCGAGCAGGGCCGTGTCGTCCTGGTCCCAGTTCGGGAACAGTGGGTCGTTCTCGGTCAGCATCAGGTGCAGGCGCTGGTCGAAGACCCGGAAGCTGTCCCGTACGTGGCAGGCGTACTCCAGCGGCGACCAGACGTCCGGCTGCGGCCGGCGCCGGACGTCCGGCTGGACCAGCAGCTCGAGCCAGGACGCGACGTTGGCACGAATCAGTGACGGCAAGCGCCACCTCGACACCGATTCGGCTTCGTAGCCGCAGTCGGGGCAGGTGCGATCGAGCACCCACGTCCAGTCCTTGGTGTCCTTCTCGATCGCCATGGCGTAACGATAGTGCGCCACTATCGGGTGATTCTTCCCCTACGTGCACGCTAAGGACCGATATTTCCCGGGACCGCGGGCCGCCGACCGGTAAGTAGGATCAGCGGATGATCGTTGAGCCGGCCCGGCCGGAGGACGCGGCCGAGGTGTCCCGGCTGCTCCGGGACTACCTGACCGTCACCGAGCAGGAGAAGGCCGAGCGCGGTCTGGCTCCGGAAGGTCCTCTGCCGCAGCGCTATCAGGACGAGATCGACCATCCGGAAACGCTTCTCGCCGACACTCTGCTGGCCCGGGCCGACGGTGTCGTCCTCGGCATGGTCACGCTGAAGACCGAGGCCGGGCCGGTGGAGATCAAGCGACTGTGGGTCGATCCGCAGGCCCGCGGCACCGGCGCCGGCCGGGCCCTGGCCAGCGCCGCGATCGATCGGGCGGGCGGGTTACCGGTCACCCTCACGGTCTGGGAGTGGCGGGCGGCCCCGATCGCCCTCTACCGCTCGCTCGGCTTCGCCGAGAACGAGTCCTGGGACGATCGGGACCACCTGCTCTGCATGACCTTTCAGTCGAGTAAGTAGTGACGCAGGACGCCGGGCACCGCGACCAGGGAACCTCGGGACGCTCGTAGGGCATCGGCGTCCTCCAGCGAGAGTTCGGGCACGGCAAGGAGGAGTTCTTCCAGATGCTCGTCCGGCAGGGCGGCCAGGTAGCGCAAGGTCAGGGTGTTCAGGGCGTCCTCGTTCAACTCACCGAGCAGCCGGACCCGGGACATCCCGCCGTCCGGGTAAACATCCATCCGGACGTGCGTGACCAGGTCCCGGCCAATCCGCAGGCGATGCACCGAGTCGGCCCGTAAAGGCTGGCGGGGAAGCAATTCTGCCCAGGACGACTCGTCCTCCGGGGCGGTCGTACCGGTCAACCGCACCTCACCCGGGGCGTTGCCGAGGAAGTAGCTGGTGTCGATCACCGCCCGGCGGATCGTCCCGGCCCCGGCGAGGGCGAAGAGCACCCAGTCGTTGCCCCCGTCCCGCCGCCGCGCATTCTCCCAGCCGCCTTCGGTGGTCAGCGGATCTCCGGGCAGGATCAGTTTGCCGGCCGAGGAGTAGAACATGTCCGAACAGCCCACCACCGCACCGCCGTTCGCCAGCGCGGCCAGGTCGATGGTGCCGGTCAGATGGCGCGGGTCGGGCACCGGCTCGCCGAGGACCCGGAACCGGGCCACCCCGCCGTCCGGGTAGATCGACAGCCGCAGGTGCGTCCAGCGTCGGTCGCTGACCACGTCGAAGACGTTCTCGGTGTTCCCCTTGAGCGCCGCCTTGGGCAGGATCGTCGTCCAGGCGCTCTCCGGCAGGTCCTGCGCCACCGGATAGCCCTCGGTGGCGGTGGCCTCGACCGAGGCGAAAGGCGGGTAGTTGCCGCGGAAATGAGCGGTGTCGACGACCACCGAACGCACCCGGCCGGGGATCCCGAGACGGACGATGGCGAAGTCGTGGCCGGGCCGGCCCTCGGGGTCCCGCCGCCGCCGGGTCTCCCAGCCGTCGTAGATCTTCCCGTCCGGCCCGTAGGTCTCCACCTGGTAGGCCGAAGGTTCGGGACGGATCAGGTTGCGGCGGTCGGCGAACAACTGGTCGTTGGCGTACACGACCCGCCCCCCGACCGAGCTGACCGCCAGATCCGTGAGCCCACCCAGTTGCTCGGTCATCCCACACCACTTCCCTTCGTGATCATGCAGTTCCGCCCCGGGGCGGAACTGCATGATCACGGGGGCGGAAGTGCATGATCACGACAAGAAAAGGACGGGGGTCAGGAGGTGCCGCGGCGGAGGAGCTGGCCCCGGGGTGGGGCGGTGAGGTCGATCGGCTCGCCACGGAGCCAGGTTTCCCGGACCACGCCGGCCAGCGCCATGCCCTCGTACGGGGTGATCGGGTGCCGGTGCTCCAGGGCCGCGGCCGTCACCACCCCGGCCTCGTCCGGGGCGAACAAACACAGGTCCGCGTCGTAGCCCAGGGCGATCCGGCCCTTGCGGGAGAGCCCGGCCAGGTTCGCGGTGCGGGCCGACATCCACTCGGCCACGTCGGCCAGGGTGAAGCCGTGGGTGCGGGCCTGGCTCCAGACCGCCCGCAGGCCGAGCTGGAGCGAGGAGATGCCGCCCCAGGCTACCCCGAAGTCGCCGATGTCGAAGCGCTTCAGCTCGGGGGTGGAGGGGGAGTGGTCGCTGACGATGAAGTCGATCACCCCGTCCTTCAGGCCCTGCCAGAGCATTTCCCGGTTGGCGGACTCGCGGATCGGCGGGCAGCACTTGAACTGGGTGGCGCCGTCCGGGATCGCCTCGGAGGCGAAGCTCAGGTAGTGCGGGCAGGTCTCCACGGTGATCAGCACGCCGTCGCGCTTGGCCGAGGCCAGCATGGGCAGCGCGTCCGAGCTGGACAGGTGCAGGATGTGGGCCCGGGCCCGGGTGTAGCGGGCGGCCTCGATCACCTCGGCGATCGCCATGTTCTCGGCCCCGCGCGGGCGGGAGGCCAGGAACCGCCGATAGCGCTCGCCCTCCGGCGCCGGGGCCCGGTCGATCGCCTGCGAGTTCTCCGCGTGGACGATCATCAGCGCGCCGAAGTCCTGCAGCACGGCCAGGTACTCCTCCAGCTCGGCCGAGGAGAGGGGCTGGAACTCGTCCACCCCGGAGTGCAGCAGGAAGCACTTGAACCCGAACACCCCGGCGTCGTGCAGCGGCCGCAGATCGTCCCGGTTTCCCGGCACCGCCCCGCCCCAGAACCCGGTGTCCACGAAAACCGCGCCCTCAGCGCACTTCCGCTTGATCTCCAGCGCCTCCACCGTGGTGGTCGGCGGGATCGAGTTCAGCGGCATGTCGATGACGGTGGTGACGCCGCCGGCCGCGGCGGCCCGGGTGGCGGTCTCGAAGCCCTCCCACTCGGTCCGGCCCGGCTCGTTGATGTGCACGTGGGTGTCCACCAGGCCGGGCATCAGCACCACGTCCTCGCCCAGCTCGATCGTGCGCCGGGCCTCCAGCGGGGCGTCCAGTGGCTCGATCGCCACGATCCGCCCGTCCCGGATGCCGATCGAGCGGGCCGACTCGCCCACCACGGTGATCACCCGGGGAGCCCGGAAAACGGTGTCCAGCATACGGTCTCCCATTCAGCGTCGGGCCAGGGCGAGCAGCCCGGTACGGTCCAGCCCCGAGGCGGCCAGCACCTCGGCGTCGTCACAGGCCCCGCACTCCACCGCGCGCAGGACGGCGTTGGCCAGGGCCTGGGCGGTGGCCGGCTCGTCCATCACGCCGGTGGCCGCCTTCTCCGTGTAGGCCTTGAGCCGGGCCGTGCTGGGGGCGAGCTGGCCCCGGTAGAACTCGTAGGTCGCCGCATACCGAGTGACCAGGTGTCCCGGATGCAGATCCCAGCCCTGGTACAGCGCGCGGCCCAGGGCCCGGCCGACCAGGCGGGCGTGCAGCCGCCAGGCCGCCGCCACCTCGGCCGCCGAGCCGACCGGGATGACGTTGGTCGAGCCGTCGCTGACCCGCACCCCGGTCTGGGCCGCGGCCAGCTGCATCACCGCCTTGGCGTGATCGGCCAGCGGATGCTCCAGCGACTGATACCCCGCGACCACTCCGGCCGCCGCGCTGAAATCGTAGGTTCCGTAATGCAAACCCTCGATCCGCCCAGAACCGGCATGAACCAGCCGGGCCACCGCGGCCGCACCGTCGGGCGAGTAAACCGCCTGCGGAACCTCAATCTGAAGCTCCAGCCGCAAGGATCCCGCGGCAAGCCCCAACGAAGTTTCCAAATGTTCCAAAACCTGAACACCCGCATGGACTTCCGCGACGTGAGCGACCTTCGGCAGCGTAACCACGAAGCGCGAGGGCAGACCGCCCTGCGAAACGGCTTCCGAAACCAGCAGTCCCAACGTCCGCAGGCCCCGCCAGCGAGTCGCCGCCTGAAGGCCCTTGATCCGGGTACCCGCGAGCAACGGAGCGTCCGGCCGGCGGGACAACTCGGCCAGGGCCGCCCCGGCCGCCGAAGCCGCCGCGTCCTCCTCGGAATCCGGGCGCAGCCCGTAGCCGTCCTCGAAGTCGATCCGGAGATCCTCGATCGGCTGGGAGGCGAGTTTGGTGGTCAGCCGCGGATAAACGTCCTCAATCAGCAACGGATCCAGACCCGCCGCCCCGGCCAGGGACACCGGGGTGGGGGCCGAGGAGGCCAGGAGAGCCAGCGCCTGTTCACCCCACTCGGTGCAGGTGCTCACGCCGAACTGGTCGGCCGGCACGTAGACCGTGTGCACCGGCTGACGGGTGGCCGCCTCGCCGGGGAAGCGCGCAGCCTGGGCGTCGGCCGGTTCCAGCAGGGCGTCGAGGGAAGATCGGAAGGCCTCGTCGAACACGTCACGCTCCCAATGAGCTCGCCGAAAAGCCAGGGACTAAACGAAACCCGGAACGAACTGCCAGGCCGGCCCCGCGCCGGGAGCCTCCTCGCGCAGCACCTGCCCCTCGATCAGACCGTACGGCCGATCGCCGGCGATGAACACCTCGTTCGGGTTGTCCAGCCCGAAGGGGGTCAGATCGACCAGGTAGTGGTGCTTGTTCGGCATCGACAGCCGCACCTCGGCCACCTCGCCGAACTTCTCCAGCACGGCCTGGCCCATCGCGTACAGGGTCTGCTGGAGGGCGAGACTGTGCGTGGTGGCGAAGGTCTCGAGCAGCACCGCGCGGATTTCCGGGTAGATCTCGCCCCAGGTCACGTGGGTGGAGGAGTAGCGCCAGCGGGCGGTCACCGCGGTCGCCAGGATCCGGTCGTCGGTCTCCGGCAGCGTGGTGTACTCGTCCCGCGGGAAGCCGTGGAACTCCGAGCCGGTCGACTTCAGCACCACCAGGTCGGCCAGCCCGGAGATCACCCAGAGCCGGTCGCCGTCCCGGGTCACCGAGGTGGTGCGGCGCTCCCCGCCGGGCCGGGCGAAGGCGTGGTCGTGATCGTTGATCCGGGCCCAGGGCAACTGGTCGATCTCGATCTGCGCGCCCGTGACCTGCGGCTGCGACTCGACGAAATGACCGGCCAGGCGGATCGCGAAGTCCTCCGGCTGCCCCACCCCGTACTTGCGGGCGAAGGCGTACATCGTGTTCTTCTGCGTGTCGGTGGCCAGCACGGCGGAGTTGTCGCCGGTCAGGTAGGTGGCATCGAACGCGCCGCGCAGATGGCTGCTGATGTTCAGGTCGGTCAGGGTGTGGCGCGGCGTGGACCGGTCCAAGTGCACCAGTCGGACCTCGGCCTTGCCGTACTGGTTGGCCCCCAGAACGATGCCCATGCGTCAGCTCCCTCGGTAGGTCGAGTACGCGAAGGCCGAGAGCAGGAGCGGCACATGGAAATGAGCAGCGCCGTCCGCGACCTGGAACGTGACCGTCACTTCCGGGTAGAAGCACTCCCGGCCTTGTTGTCCGAACCATTCTCCGGTTCCGAACGTCAGGCGGAAGATTCCTGGCGTGACGATCACGTCACTACCCCAGTCGCGGATCCGACCGTCCGCGTCGGTTGCCGCGCCGGCCAGCGATACCCAGCCGCCGGCGTCCTTCATCTCCAACTGCACCGGGACGCCCTCGGCGGGCCTGCCGGTGCCGGAATCCAGGACGTGGGTGGAAAGGGAGGCCATCAGGAGGCCTCCAGCGCCGCGTCGGGCAGCTCGTCGAGCAGGACGCCGAGCCGCAGCTGGGCGATCTGCGCGAGCTGGTCCCGCACCACGCCGGCCTCGGTCTCCGGATCGTTCGACAGCCGCTCGGTCAGCGCCGCGAGGATCTCCGGACCACTACGCCCGGCCGCCCGGATCAGGAACACCCGGTCGAACTTCTTCTCATAAGCCAGGTTTCCGGCGTGTAACCGAGCAGCCAGATCCGCATCCTGCGCGTCCACCCCGGACTGTTCGGAGCGGGAATGCGCAGCTTCCCGATCGGCCCCCTTCGGGCGTTCACCGATCCTCGGGTGCTTGTCCAGGGCGAGCGCCAAATCGTCGTCGCTGAGCACCAGACCGAATCGGAACGCGGTGGCCAGCAGGCTCTCGGCGTCCGGATACGGCCTTCCGGCCAGCACCGCGGTCGCCCAGCCGGGGGCGTTCATACAGGTCAGCAGGCGCAGCAGGACGGGCTCGGCGGGGAGCTCGTTGAAGAGGGCGACACCGTGGGCTGAGGGCACCGGACTCCTCGAGGTCGATCTGCGGGACTTCCCACCCTACCCAATCCGCCGATCCGGCCCACGGTGCTCGGACTGAAGGAATCCCGTATGTGAACGCCTGTCGATGAAAGCTTCGAGCGGGCGACGAGGATTTATTTGAGGAAGTCTGCGAATGAACGGCTCCGGCGTTGTCACCGTAATCGTCCTCGACCGAAGCTGCTGGTCTGTCGTCGAAGGAGTGACCATGTCGCCCGAAACCACCCGGACCGAGCCGATCCGGGCCGTCCGGCTCAGCCGTTACGGCGGCCGCGAGGTGCTGTCCGTGTGCGATGTCCCGATGCCGGTCCCCGGTCCGGGTGAGGTGCTCGTCCGGATCCGGGCGGCCGGGATCAACCCGGGCGAAGTGATCATTCGTTCCGGGGCCCTGCACGAGCGCCTCCCGGCCACCTTCCCTTCCGGTCAGGGCACCGACCTGGCCGGCGTCGTCGCGGCGACCGGACCGGGTGTCGACGGGTTCGGCGTGGGGGACCCGGTGCTCGGCTACTCCTGGAGCCGGTCCAGCCACGCCGCCTACACCGTCGTCCCGGCCGGGCAGCTCATTCCCAAGCCGGACGCGCTGTCCTGGGAGGTGGCCGGATCCCTGGACGTTGTCGGTACCACCGCCTGGGCCGCCGTCCGGGGGATTGCCCCCAAGCCCGGCGAGGTGGTGGCCGTCTCGGGGGCGACCGGCGGGGTCGGCACCCTGGTCGTCCAGCTGCTGGCCCGGCGTCGGGTGACCGTGCTGGGCATCGCGTCCCGGTCCAGTGCCGACTGGCTGAGCTCGCACGGGGCGGTTCCGATCGAGTACGGCGAGGGCGTGGAGGATCGGCTCCGGACTGCGGCTCCGCAGGGGATCGACGCCTTCATCGACCTTTTCGGCCCCGAGTATGTGCGCCTGGCCGTCGATCTCGGGGTGAAGCCCGAACGGATCAACACGATTGTCTTCTCCGAAGCGGCGGTCCAGCTCGGGGTGCGGATGGAGGCGGCCGCCGCCATCCCGGAATCACGGGCCACGGAAGTCCTGCGGGAGATGGCCGAGCTGATCGCCTCGGGTGAGATCGAATTGCCTATCGAGGCAACGTATCCGCTGGAACAGGTCGTCGAGGCGTTCGAGCACCTGGAGCGCCGTCACACGCTGGGCAAGATCGTCCTGATGCCCCCGGACCGGCCTTAGGTCAGCCGGTCGCCGGAGACCAGGCTGCCGGCCTGCTTGATCTGGCGCAGCACCGGGTCGATCTCCAGGCTCTCCACCCCCGGCAAGGTGCCGACCCGATCGGAGACGAAGTCGGACAGCTCCGCCAAGGTCCGGCTGTGGACCGAGGCGTGCACATTGTCCCGACCGGAAAGGGCAGCGACGAAACCGACTTCGGGCATCCGGGCCAGTTCCGAACCGACCGCCTTGACCTGGGCGGGGTGGACCCGCAGCCACAGGTTGGACGAGGTGCGATAGCCCAGGGCCGCCGGGGCGATCTCGACGTGGATGTAGGCGAGCCCGCTGGCCAGGAAGGATTGCAGACGTCGGGAAGCGGGACCGGGATTGAGGCCGGCGGCCGCGGCCAGGTCGACGATGCTCGCCCGGCCGTCGTCGGCGAGCACCGAAAGAAGTTTCGCATCGGCCGGACTCAGCCTGCGGGGCTCGGGGTGGGTGACGGGCGCATCGGTGACCGGCTCCGCCCCGAGGGCCCGTTCCTCGTCCGCGGTCAGGGTCCCGTCCAGGGCGGACCAGTAGCTTCCCCGCCCGCCGAGAAACTTGCGCAGCACTACGGACGCCTGAAGATCGATCACGGAGGTGGCGCGGGGAATCTTCTGGCCCAGCAGATCGTCCCGCTGCTCCTCGGACACCGACCGCACGGCGCAGGTGACCTCGGAACCCGCACCGCTCAGGGCAACCCAGCTGACGTCGGCCCGCTGGGCCAGAGCCTGCCCGAGGGCGACCCCGTTCCCGGGGCGGCAGCGCAGGCGGACCAGCCACTGGCTCTGGCCGAGCACGGCGGGGTCGATGACGCCGGTCACCCGGACCACGCCCTGGCGCACCATTCGCCGGTAGCGGCGACCCACGGTCGGCTCGGAAAGCCCCAAAGTGCTGGCTATGGTGGCAAATCCCAACCGGGGGTCGATCTGCAGCGCGCGAACGATCCGGACGTCGTCCGGTTCCAGGCCTTCCACTCCGATCAGCGTCGCCGACGACGACGAGAACGCCGGGGGCGCAGGGCGATCGCGGCCCCGATCAGCGCAACCAGGAGCACCGCGGCTCCCCCCACCCCGACCAGCAGGGGCAGATTGCGATCGCCACCGGTCAGGTCGCGCAGCTTCTGCGCGGTGTCGGTGGGTTTTTGACCAGAGGACGCCGGTGACGACGCGGCCTCGGAGGTCTCGGTGGGTGCCACTCGGGGAATCTTGATCCTCAGGATCGGCGAGTCCTTCCCTTCCGAACCGATCAGTGCATAGCCGCCGTCGTCCATGATCGCGATCGACTCGCCCTGCTTCTGGTCCGGCAGCGCCTTCGAGGCCAGCGTTTTCAGTCGGCCGTTCTTCGCCGTGCTCGGCGCCGCGACGATCGAAATGTTTCCGTACCCGCGGATCGCCATATTCCCGTCGGGGAGGAACGCGCCGTCGGTGACGAACGTCGGGCCCATCTGAGCGACCTCGGTCAGCTCGGTCAGGTCCGACGTACCGGTCGCTCCCTTACCGGGCCAGACCTTCGGCGGCACCGCGTAGAGCGTGGAACCGAACAGCGTCTTCGAAACGATGTACAGGCGACCGGTCTTCGGGTCGGAGAGCAGGGACTCGGCGTCGGTGGGGCCGCCGGGATAGGTCAGGCGGAGCACGCGGATCGGCGTGACGCTCTGATCGGTCAGGGATTCCGGCTCTTTGATGATCACGATCCGGACGGAGGGGTGAACGGCATCGTTGTCGCCGATGTCCCCGATCGCGATCAGGTTCTGGCCGGCCGAAGGGGCGGCCGCCGGCGACCGGAAGGACGTGATCGCCTCCCAGTCCCGGTTCTCCTCGCCGGAGACGGTCAGCGTGGCGGCCGTCGACCCGTTCTTCGCGATCGCGTAGATCTGATTCGGATTGCCCGAGTCGTTGTGCGTCCAGAGCACGTCGGCGTGGATCCGGCTCGGGGCCAGGCCGGAGCTCTCGGTGATCCGCGAGTCCTCGATCACCCGATCGGTGCGGGTCTTCGCGCTCGCGGGGGAGGCCGCGATCAGCAGCAGGGCGCCGGCCAGCAGGACGATCAGCGCCGGGCGGGTCCTCACCCCAGCACCGCGGCCAGTTCCGGCTCCAGCCGCTGGGCCAGGGCCGGGTTGATCTGCCAGGAGGCGACCAGTTCGGCGTACTCGGCCACCCGCCGCCCGGTCGGGGCGGTGCCGGTGTGCACGGCCCGGATCAGGGCGTTGCGCGGGGTGTGCTTGGAGTCGATGAACTCGACCACCTCGACCCGGTACCCGAGCAGCCGCAGCAGGTCGGCCCGGGCCGTGTCGGTGAGCACGTCGGCGAAGCGCTCGCGCAGGATCGCGTGCCGGGTGAGCCCGGCGAACGGGGTCGCCGAGGCGTCCTGCAACTGGCGCTGGATGTCGTTGTGGCAGCACGGAGCAGCGAGCACTCCCCGAGCCTGCCAGCGCACGGCCAGCGCCAGGGCGTCGTCCGTGGCCGTGTCGCAGGCGTGCAGCGCCAGGACGATGTCGACGCCGGCCAGGTCCGGATCGGTGGCGGCCTCCTCGATCGAAGCAGCTTTGAAACCCAGGCCGGTCAGACCCGCGTCCTCTGCTACCCGACTGTTGCGTTCGGCCATCTCCGGACGGATGTCCACCCCGAGCGTCCGTACCTCCGGATCGATCTCGGTGGCCAGGTAGCGGTGTGCGGCCATGGTCAGGTAGGCGTTGCCGCAGCCCAGGTCGACCACCCGCAGCGGCCGGTCGGCCGGCTTCACCCGACGGGCGATCGGGGCCAGCTGACGCAGGAAGGCGTCTACCTGGCGGCGCTTGGCCGCGTCCGCGCCGAGGGCGGTGAACAGCGGGTCGGCCGGGTCGATCAGGTGCTGCTTGGCCCGGTCGTGGGCCGCGTCGACCGGTTGCACCGTCTGGGACTCGACGTGCACCTGGGCCTCACCCCGCTTGGTCACCCGGAGTTGCACGATCGCGTCCCGGGTCTGCACGTGCCAGTTCCCGAACGGCTGGGCGAGCAACGCGTCCACCGCTGATCCGGCCGGCTCACCCGCGTAGTTCCGGGTGACCGGCGTGCGTCCGTCGGTCGTGGTGATCTGCAGCCGACGGCCCTCGCGCAGCTCCACCGGGCGCAGTTCGGCCCGCGTCGGCTCCGGGTGGGCGTTCCGGCGCCGGCCCGAGGCGACCGCCCGGACCAGGCCCTCCGTGTCGAGCAGGAGGGGCTTCAGACGGGTCAGGGCGGGGTCCAGCGGTTCGGGCACCCGCCCATTCTCTCAGTCAGCGGGCCAGCCAGGCATCCGGCGCCTCGGCCATCGCTCGCACACCGGCCGGGAGCTCGCCGGTGAGCACGTCCTGCAGGGTGGTCTCGTCCAGCACCATGCGCAGGCTGTGCCGCATGGCCACCCACACCGTGGGCAGGTGCTCGGCGACCCCGGTGTAGGCGGTCTCGTGCGGACGCAGGCCCCGCACCTCGGCGAGCGGCCCGTCGACCACCCGGATCACCGAGCCGATGGTGATCTGGTCGGCGGGCCGGGCCAGGGCGTAACCCCCGTCGGCCCCCCGCTGACTGCGCACCAGGCCTGCCCGGCGAAGTTCGGAGAGGATGGCCTCGACGAACTTGCGGGGCAGATCCTGCTGGGCGATGAGCACGTCCACCTTGACGAGCTCCGGTGACTTCGAGGCAAGCATCAGCAGTGCTCGCACGGCGTAGTCGGTCTTGGCGGAGATCTGCACGGTTCCAGTGTCCCAACTCTGGGGGCCGCCCGCTGCCCGGCCCCGGCCGACACGCCCTGACGGGCGTGCCGGACTCAGGAGGCGGCGAGCGTCTTGGGGGCGTTGTCGGTCCGGAGCCAGACCGAACGGCCCGGCTCCAGGGAGAGGTCCTCGGCCTGGGCGCGGGTCAGCTGGACCCACGGTTCGCTGCCCTGGCTGGTCTTCAGCTCGGCCCGCACCTCGTACCCCACCCGGGTCAGCTTGATCACCGTGGCCTCGACCGCGTTGTCGCCGGGGGCGGGGAGCACCTCGATGTCGTGCGGGCGGATCAGCCGGCCGTCCAGCGTGGTGACCGGGCCGAGGAACTTCATCACGAAGTCGTTGGCCGGCCGGTCGTAGAGGTCGTCCGGCGAGCCGACCTGCTCGATCCGCCCACCGTTGATCACCACGATCTCGTCGGAGACCTCCAGGGCCTCCTCCTGGTCGTGGGTGACGAAGATGGTGGTCACGTTCATCTCGTCGTGCAGGTTGCGCAGCCAGTCCCGCAGTTCCTTGCGGACCTGGGCGTCCAGCGCGCCGAACGGCTCGTCCAGCAGCAGCACCTCCGGCTGCACGGCCAGCGCCCGGGCCAGCGCCATCCGCTGCCGCTGCCCACCGGACAGTTGCGAGGGCAGCCGGTCGGCGAACTGCTCCAGGTGCACCAGCTCCAGCAGTTCCATCACCCGCTTGCGGATCTCGGCCTTGGGCTTGCGCCGGATCTCCAGGCCGAAGGCCACGTTCCGGAAGACCGAGAGGTGCTTGAACGCGGCGTAGTGCTGGAACACGAAGCCCACGCTGCGTTTCTGCGGCGGCAGCCAGGTGGCCTGCAGGCCCTCGATCTCGACCGTGCCGGTGTCCGGGAACTCCAGGCCGGCGATGATCCGCAGCAGCGTGGACTTCCCGCCGCCGGAGGGGCCGAGCAGGGCGGTCAGCCGGCCGGTCGGCACCTCCAGACTGACGTTGTCGAGCGCGACGAAGTCGCCGAACCGCTTGTTGATGCCGGTAACCGCGATGCTCACTTTTTCTGCTCCTTCGGCCGCAGCAGGGCGATGACGACGATGAAGACGACGGACACGCACATCAGCAGGAAGGCGGCGGTGAACGCGTCCTGCTCGGCCTGCTTGCCGAACTCCTGGTAGGCGTCGTTGACGAAGAGGGTCAGGGTCTGCGACTCGCCGGACACGCTGCCGCTGACCACCCGGACCGCGCCGAACTCACCCAGCGAGCGGGCCAGGCTGAGCACCACGCCGTAGGCCAGGGCCCAGCGGATGGTCGGCAGGGTGATCCGCCAGAAGCGCTGCCCGGCGTTGGCCCCCAGCGACTGGGCGGCCTGGTCCTGCTCGGTCCCGGCCTCCTCGAGCACCGGGATGATCTCGCGCACCACCAGCGGCAGGGCCACGATCACGGTGGCCAGCACCAGGGCCGGGGTGGCGAAGATGATCTGGATGCCGGCGTTGCTCAGGGCCGGCCCGAACCAGCCGTCGGCGCCGTAGACGAAGATCAGCGCGATGCCGACGACGATCGGCGAGATCGAGACCGGCAGGTCGATCAGGGCGTTCAGCAGGCGGCGGCCCGGAAAGCGGTAGCGGACGATGAGAATCGCCATGCCGATCCCGAAAACCGTGTTGATCAGCACGCTCACGACCGCGACGAACACCCCGAGCCGGGCCGCGGACTGCAGGTCGGGGTTGCGCAGCGAGTCCAGGACCGGCTGCAGGCCGTTCTGGAAGGTGTGCTCGACCACCGTGCCGACCGGCAGGGCGACCAGGCCGAGGACGTAGACCACGGCGATGGTGCGCAGCACCCACCGGGTCACCGGCTTGTTCCTTCGGGGCTTTTGGACGCTGGTGGCGAGCTCGGTGGGTTTGGTCAGGGTGTCAGTCACGTCGGGCCGCCAGTCTCTGCAGCGAGTCGAGCACCACCAGGACGATCACGGCGACCACCAGGAGCAGGGTGGCGACCGCGGCCGCGCCGGTCGTGTCGTCCTGTTCGATGAGCTTGAGCATGTACGCGCTGGAGACCTCGGTCTTGCCGGCCAGGTTGGCCGAGATCAGGATCACCGAGCCGAACTCGCCCAGCGCGCGGGCGAAGGCGAGCGCGGAACCGGCCAGGATCGCCGGGGCGATGGTGGGCAGCACGATCCGCCGGAAGGTGGTGAAGCCGGAGGCGCCGAGCGAGGCCGCGGCCTCCTCGACGTCCCGTTCCATCTCCATCAGCACCGGCTGCACCGAGCGGACCACGAACGGCAGGGTGACGAACAGCAGGGCCACGAAGATGCCCTTGCGGGTGCCGACCAGGTCGATGCCGAACGGGCTCTGCGGGCCGTAGAGCGAGATCAGCACCAGGCCGGCCACGATCGTCGGCAGCGCGAACGGGATGTCGATGATCACCTCGATCACCCGCTTGCCGGGGAAGGAGTCCCGCACCAGCACCCAGGCCACCAGGGTGCCCAGGACCGCGTTGATCACCGTGACCAGGATCGCCGCGCCCACGCTGAGCTCGATCGTGTCCAGCGCCTCGGAGTCGGTGACCGCCGACCAGAACGCGCCGAAGCCGCTCTGGAACGCGACCACCACGATCGAGGCGATCGGCAGCAGCACGATCAGCGAAAGCCAGAGCACGCCGACGCCCAGCCCGAGGCCGGACGCCGACGTGAGCCGGCCCGAGGAGACCGGCCGCGGCCGCCGCCGGGGCGGGGCCGGGACCGGGTGTTCCACGGATGAGGTCATCTGCAGTTACTTCCGCAGCAGGGTGACGATGCCGTTGTCGCCGAACAGCGCGTCGTCCACCTTCGACCAGCCGCCGAGTTCGGTGATCGTGATCAGGTTCTTCACCGCCGGGAACGGGTTGGCCGGGTCGGTGGCGCCCTCGACGTCGGTGGGGGTCACGCTGCTGTCCACCGGGCGGAAGCCGTCCTTGGCCAGGATCGTCTGCCCGTCGGCGCTCTCGATGTAGCTGAGGAACTTGGCCGCGGCCGGGGTGGAACCCACGGTGACGGCGGCCGGGTTCTCGATCAGGACCGTGGTGTCGGGGACGATGTAGTCCAGGTCCTCACCGGCGGCCCGGGCCGCGATGGCCTCGTTCTCGTAGGAGATCAGCACGTCGCCGGTGCCCTTGATGAACGCGTCGGTGGCGTTGCGGCCGCTGTCGTTCCAGCTGACCACGTTCTTGATGAAGCTGGAGACGTACGCCTTGCCGGCCGCCGGGTCGCTGTTGTCCTTGCCCGCGGCCTGCTGGTAGGCGGCCAGCAGGTTCCACTTGGCCGAGCCCGAGGTGCCCGGGTCGGCGGTGACGATGCCGACGCCCGGCTTGACGATGTCGCTCCACCCGGTGATGTGCTTGGGGTTGCCCTTGCGGACCGCGATCACCACGACCGAGCTGGACGCGATGCCCTTGGTGCTGCCGACTTCCTGCCAGCCGGCGGCAACCTTGCCGGCCTTCTCCGCCTTGGTCAGGTCCGGCTCCAGCGAGAAGGCGACCAGGTCGGCCTTCTGGCCGGCGATCACGGCCCGGGACTGGGCGCCGCTGGCCCCGTAGGAACCCTTGAAGGTGACTCCCTTGCCGTCCGGAGTCTTGGCGAACGCGTCACCGAGGTCTGTGTAGGGGGCCTTGATCACCGAGAACCCGACCACGTTGACCTCGCTCGAGGAGCCCCCACCACTGCCGCCGGAGCCGGACGAGGCGTCGCTGGAGTTCGAGCCGCAGGCGCTCAGCCCGACCACGGAGGCTGCCAGCAGGGCGAGCGCGGCGGTCGTGCGGCCGCGTCCACGCAGAACGTTCATCTCGGGGGGACTCCAACTCTGTTTACGGGCCCGTGCGCGGGCCCATGGTCCGGACGAGGATCAGGCGGTTCAGGTGCGACAGGTTCGGAGCCGGATCCGTCGGGGCGATCCGGGCTGCGGTAACCATACATTAACTCTATCGCTCAACTAGAGAATAGAGGAAAAGCCGGGTTTGTGGAGCGAATCTCGGTGACCGGTCGGTGACGCTGTCAACGTGCCGTTACAAACCGGCGCTCTGACCACGGAAAACGCCCCCGGGTCGGTGACCCGGGGGCGTGGTATCGATTCGGTTACGTCAGGCCAGCTGCTCCACCACGTACTCGACGCAGGCCAGCAAGGCACTCACATCGTCCGGCTCGACCGCCGGGTACACCGCGATCCGCAACTGGTTGCGGCCCAGCTTGCGGTAGGGCTCCACGTCCACGATCCCGTTCGCCCGCAGCACCCCGGCGATCACCGCCGCGTCCACCCCGTCGAAGTCCACGGTGGCCACCACCTGACTGCGCGCCGCCGGATCGGCGACGAAGGGCGTGGCGTAGGCGGCCTTCTCCGCCCAGGTGTAGATCCGCTCGCTGGAGTCCGCGGTGCGGGCGGTGATCCAGCCCAGCCCACCGTTGCCCAGCATCCAGTCGATCTGCGCGGCCATCATCGCCAGCGTGGCCACCGCCGGGGTGTTCACGGTCTGGTTCTTCCGGGAGTTGTCGATCGCGGTCTCGAGGTCGAGGAAGTCCGGTACGTAGCGGCCGGACGCGGCGATCGAGGCGCTGCGTTCCAGGCCGGCGGGGGAGAGCAGGGCCAGCCAGAGGCCGCCGTCGGAGGCGAAGCTCTTCTGCGGGGCGAAGTAGTAGGCGTCGGT
Source organism: Kineosporia aurantiaca JCM 3230 (assembly GCA_000719025.1). GTDB lineage: Bacteria > Actinomycetota > Actinomycetes > Actinomycetales > Kineosporiaceae > Kineosporia > Kineosporia aurantiaca. The sequence goes on along the minus strand of JODP01000001.1, from coordinate 670,111 downwards.
CTGCGCGACGTCGACCGGCAGGCCGCCCGCGCCGGAAGTCGCGTCGATCAGCATCAGCGCGTCCTCGTCCGCGCCGGGCACCCGCAGCACCGGGGCCATCACCCCGGTCGAGGTCTCGTTCTGCGGCCAGGCGTAGGCGTCCACCCCCGCCTCGGCCCGGGCCTGGGCCACACCCCCGGCCGGCGCCTCGATCACCGAGGGGTCGCCGAGGAACGGGGCCTTGGCGGTGACCGCGGCGAACTTGGCCGAGAACTCGCCGAAGGTGACGTGCTGGGCCCGGTCGCGGACCAGGTTGAAGGCGGCGATGTCCCAGAACGCGTTGGACCCGCCGTTGCCGAGCACCACCTCGTAGCCGTCGGGCAGCGCGAACAGCTCGGCCAGCCCGGCCCGGACCCGGCCGACCAGGGCCTTCACCGGGGCCTGACGGTGCGAGGTGCCCAGCACGGTGCGCTCGATCGAGGCCAGGAAGGCCACCTGCTCGGGCCGGATCTTGCTGGGGCCGGAGCCGAAGCGGCCGTCGGCGGGCCGCAGCCCCTCCGGGATGACGATGGACTCAGGCGTACTCACCCGGGCGACCCTTCCTGACGAGCGGTGGGTCGCCCAGTGTCGCAGGCTGCCCACCGCCGTCACGAACGGGTTTACCCCAGGACCGAGAAGCCCTCGACCGCCTCGACCCCGCGCGGCCCCTCGCCGATGTAGCGCGCCGACGGACGGATCAGCCGGCCGGTGGCCTTCTGTTCGACAATGTGCGCCGACCACCCGGCGGTTCGCGCGCAGGTGAACATCGGCGTGAACATCCGGGCCGGCACCTCGGCGAAGTCCAGCATCACGGCCGCCCAGAACTCCACGTTGGTGGCCAGCACCCGATCCGGCCGCCGGGCCTGCAACTCGCTCAGCGCGGCCTGCTCCAGCGCCCGGGCCACCTCGTACCGGGGCGCCCCGAGCCGCTCGGCGGTGGAGCGCAGCACCTGGGCCCGCGGGTCCTCGGCCCGGTAGACCCGGTGCCCGAAGCCCATCAGCCGCTCCCCGCGATCGAGCACCTCCTTCACATAGGCCAGCGCGTCGCCCCGCCGCTCCACCCCTTCGAGCATGTGCAGCACCCGGGACGGAGCCCCGCCGTGCAGCGGCCCGGACATCGCCCCGACCGCCCCGGACAGGGCGGCGGCCACGTCGGCGCCGGTCGAGGCGATCACCCGGGCGGTGAAGGTGGAGGCGTTCATCCCGTGTTCCGCGGCCGAGACCCAGTACGCGTCCACTGCTTCGACGTGCCGCGGGTCCGGCTCCCCGCGCCAGCGGATCATGAACCGCTCGGTGATCGTCTTTCCCGCGTCGACCGTCTTCTGCGGCACCATCGGCGTGTTCTGACCCCGGGCCGACTGGGCCACGAACGACAGCGCCATCACCGAGGCCCGGGCCAGGTCGTCCCGCGCCTGCGCGACGTCGATGTCCAGCAGCGGCTTGAACCCCCACAGCGGCGCCAGCTGGGCCAGGGCGCTCTGCACGTCCACCCGCACGTCGCCGGTGTGCACCGGTAGCGGGAACGGCTCGGCCGGCGGCAGCCCGGGGGCGAACGCGTTGTCCACCAGCAGACCCCAGACGTGGCCGAAGTCGACCCGCCCGGCCAGGTCGACCAGGTCGACACCGCGATACCGCAGGGCGCCGCCGTCCCGGTCGGGCTCGGCGATCGCGGTCTCGAAGGCGATGACGCCCTCCAGGCCCGGTACGAACTCGCCCATCTCGAACTCCCTTGTCTGGTGGTTTGTCTCCTACCGGCAAGTGGAACGCAGTCAAGAGGTTCTGAGGAGGGCTCCGGGCATTGCCTGGGCCACATTTTCTGCGGGTGGTCGGAAGGTAGCCGCTGCACGGCAGACTGGCGCCATGAGCATCGAGCACGTCGACCCGGCGTTCAGCACCCAGCGGCAGTCCTACCAGGTCCCCGGACTGGGCGAGGGCGAGCTGGCGGGCACCCCGCTCAAGCAGTTCCGGGACTGGTACGACCAGGCTCTGGCCCACCCCGAGGTGAGTGAGCCGAACGCCATGGCCGTGGCCACCGTGGACGCCCACGGCGTCCCCTCGGTCCGGACCGTGCTGCTCAAACACGCCGAGCGGCTGGGCTTCGTGTTCTTCACCAACTACGGCTCCCGCAAGGCCACCGAGCTGACCGCCAACCCGGTCGCCGCGCTCGATCTGGTCTGGATGCCGTTGCACCGCCAGGTCACCGTGCGGGGCGTCGTGGAACGGGTGGCGGAGCACACCACCGTCGAGTACTTCCGCTCCCGGCCCTGGGGATCGCGGATCGGCGCCTGGGCCAGTCATCAGTCTCGGGTGGCGGCCTCCCGGGCCGACTTTGCCGATCGCTGGCGGGAATTCAGCGAGCGCTGGCCGGACACCGGTCGGGAGGACGACGTGCCGGTGCCGCCGAACTGGGGTGGGTTTCTGGTGCGGCCGGTCGAGGTGGAGTTCTGGCAGGGCCAGCCCTCCCGGATGCACGACCGGCTGGTCTTCCTGCCCGCCGGTCTCGATCCGGAGCAGATCCGGATCGGTCCCGACGCCCCCTTACCCCTGCTCGACGAGCCCGAGGCGTGGCAGATCGTCCGAAAAGAGCCTTAGATCAACAATGAGGGACGCCGATCAGCTCTCGTTGGGTTCGCAGAAACGGGTCCAGGCGGCTTCGGCCTCGTCGTCCCGCCCGGCGCCCCCGAGCACCGCGGCCAGCCGGGCGCCGAGGCCGTGCGTCTGCTCCCCTTCGCCCACCGCCTGGGCCGCGGCCGCGGCCTTGTTCAGATCGCTCACCGCCCCTTCCAGGTCGCCGAGTTCGGCCCGGAGCTGACCGCGCAGGCCCTGCAGATCGCGGGCCGACCAGGTGTCGCCGAGTTGCTGGTACTCCTCCACCAGCGGCTCGGCCACCTCCATCGCCTCACCGAAGTACCCGGCCAGGGCCAGAAGCCGGGCCCGCTGCTCGGCCACCGCGACCCGGTGCCAGCGCATCTGGTGCTCGGCCTTCTCCCGCTCCTCCGGCGCCACCCGGCGGCCGGAGAGCGAGTCGGCCCAGCCCTGGAGCGTCTCGTCGGCCTCGTCCAGGGCGTCCAGCGCCGCCTCGTCGCCGACCTCGGCGCGCACCGCGGTGACCCGTTCCCGTCGGCAGGTCGCGGCCCGCGCCCAGTCCCCGCCGGCCTCGGCCAGTTCGGCGGCCCGCAACAGGTCGGCGGCCACCCGTCCCGGCCGCCCGGCCACCCGGGCGGCCAGCTGCCAGGCCTCGGCCTGACCGATCGGATTTCCGTTGCGGGCGTGCCATTGGGCGCTGCGGATGGCCAGGCGGCGAGCCGGTCCCGGGGTGCCGGCGGTCGAGTTCGCCTCGGCCGCCGCGAACGCCGCGGCCCCGGCCAGATGCATCCTTGAGGCCACCTCCGGCGAGATCTCCCCCTCGATCGGCTCCACCTCGTCCGGCGCCGCGTTCTCCCGTTTCACCGGCGGGGTCTCCAGCCCGTCGGCCCGCAGCCCCTCGACCACGTCGGCCAGCGCGGCCTCGGCGGCCGCGGCGGCCGCGAACGGCCGGTCCAGCTCGAGCAGCACCCGGGACAGGTCCACCCGGCACTGCCCGGCCAGGGCGGCTGGTGCGAACCGGTCCAGCAGGGGCACTGCCCGGGCCAGGTCGGCGGCGGCCAGGGAGGCCTCGCCGGTGCGGTGCCGGAGCATCGCTGAGGCCGCCAGCAGAGTGCCGAGAACCGGCCCTTCGCCGGACCTTTCGGCGTCCTCCACGGCGTGCTGCCAGACCGCCAGGGCGGCTCCCGGATCAGTCTCGGCCAGCACCGTGGCCAGATCGGCCCCGGCCTGGGCCCGCTCCAGCGGGCGCACCCCTTCCGGCAGGGTGGCGATGGCCTGCATCAACGTGCTGATCGCGGTGGGGCGGGGCTCGTCCCGGGCGCGCAGGCGCAGCATCCGGGTCAGCGCCCGCAGGTGCCGGTGCTCCAGACGTTCCGGTGGTACCGATCGCAGCTGGGCCACCGCGGTCTCGAGCGGGTCGAAGTTGACCAGGTCGAGGGTGTGCGCCAGCTCCTGGATCTCCTCCGGTGACATCTGGGCGCGCAGTTTCTCGATCGCGTCCAGCCGGCGCCGGGGCCGCCCGGTGTCGTCGTCCTCCGGGAACGGCCGGTGGCCGGGCGATTCCGAAGGAGTGACCCGGATCGGCGTGGTGATGAACGGGCCGAGCAGGGAGGTCGGCATCGATGCCGGGCCGAACGCCTCGGCCACCGACGGGTCGTGGATCGGCTGGACCTCGAGCTCGTCCTCGGCCTGGGCCTCCAGCGCGGCGAGCACCTCGTCCTCGTCCACCGGCGGGTCGACCGGCAGCAACGCGGTGGCCGCCTCCGGCACCGCGCCGTGCATCGGCACCAGCTCGGAGATCTGGGCCGGTACCGGCACCCCGGCGTGCGCGGCGATCTCGCGGGCCAGTACCAGCCGGGACAACGCCTCGCCGAGATCCGGCCCGGACCCCACTCCGGCCACCTCGGCGGTCAGCTCCTCGATCCGGTCCATCGCCGCACCGGGCTCCATCAGCCGGCTCTGCGCTGCCGCGAGCACGCAGGCCTGGTCGTGCAGCAGCGACTCCAGCACCAGCCCGGCCGCCCGCATCCGCTGGGTGGCGGCGTTCGCGGCCTCCAACCGGGCCAGCGCCTCCGGTGGCGGCTGAAGACCGGGATCGACCGGGTGCGTGGAGATCTGGTCCAGGGCCAGCCACCCGTCCAGCCGGGCCGCGGCCCGCACAACGTCCGGATCCGCACCTGGGTTTGGGTCGGTCGCTGTCCGCTGGGTGCCCCAGGCGGTCAGGACGGCCTGCATCGCCTCGGCCGAGTCGGCCCGCAGCCCGTCCTCGAACTCCTTGGCCAACAGCGTGACGTCGGCCGGCTCGCCGTCCTGGTCGGCCCGGCGCCCCCGCGAGGGCGCCGGCGCCCACTCCGGCAGTCCGGCTCGCTCGAACGCCTCCAACGGCAGGTCGGGCAGACTGCCCGAGCCGAGCGTCTCGCGCAGCCGGTCCCCAACCGTCGTGGTCTCGTTCCTACGGTCGAAAATCTTGGCCAGACGGCTGCTCTCGGCCAGCACCCGCTCTCCGAGCAAGGACACGGTGAGATCGGTGGAAACCGCCAGCCCGACGGGCAGCGTGCTGGCCCGCGCGGCCGGCAACACCACCTCCGTGGCCCGCCCGGCCTCGGTCAGGCTCCAGACCAGCCGCGAGATCGCCGCCGCGGTCTCCAGCCGTTCCAGCGGCTCACGGATCCGGCTCAGCGCAGGCAGCCATTCGCGCAGCAGATCCAGGCCGTGCCGCAACCGTCCGGTGCGGGCGCAGACCAGGAGCTGGTCGGCCGCGCCGGTGTCGTGCAGGGCGGTGGCGGCTCGGAGGTCTCCGGCGGCCAGGTCTGCTGCGGTCGTCCCGGTGATGTTCAGGGCTCCGGCGACCGGGAGGGCGCCGGTGGCGGGGAAGGAACCGGTGGCGGGGAAGGAGCCTGCCGCGGGGAAAGAGCCTGTCGCGGGGAAGGAACCGGTGGGTGGGGAGGAGGCGGTGGCGGGGAAGGAGCCTGTCGCGGGGAAAGAGCCGGTGGCTGGGGAGGAGCCGGTCGTGGGGATGGGGCCCGTGGCTGGGTGGGAGCCGCTGGCTGGGTGTGAACCGGTGGCTGGGTGTGAACCGGACGTAGAGAAGGACCCGGTTGTGGGGATGGGCCCGGTGGTCGGAAGGGAACCGCGGGCGGGACCGGGGGCAGTGGTGCTTCCAGGCCCGGTCGTGGGGATGGGCCCGGTGGCTGAGTGGGAGCCGGTTGTGGGGATGGGGCCCGTCGTTGAGAGGGAACCATGGACGGGAGCGGGGCCAGTGGTGCTTCCAGGCTCAGTGGTGGGGATGGAGCCGGTGGCTGGGTGGGAGCCGCTGGCCGGCTGTGAGCCGGTGGCTGGGGAGGAGCCGGTCGTGGGGATGGGGCCGGTGGTCGGGAGGGAACCGCGGGTGGGAGCGGGGCCAGTGGTGTTTCCAGGCTCAGTGGTGGGGATGGGGCCGGTGGCTGGGTGGGAGCTGCTGGCTGGGTGCGAGCCGCTGGCTGGGTGCGAGCCGCTGGCAGGGAAGGACCCGGTCGCGGGAATGGGGCCGGTGGTCGGGAGGGAACCGCGGGCGCGAGCGGGGCCCGTGGTGCTTCCAGACTCGGCGGTGGGGATGGGCCCGGTGGCTGGGTGCGAGCCGGTGGTTGAGGCGAAATCGGTCGCGGGCGCGATGGTGCGTCCAGGCTCGGTGGTGGGGATGGGGCCAGTGGCTGGGGATGAGCCGGTGGCAGAGTGCGGGCCGGTGGCGGGGTAGGCCCCGGTGGCTGGGGAAGACCCCGTGGCTGGGGAAGCCCCGGTGGCTGGTTGTGAGCCGGTGGTGGAAAGAGAGCCCGTGGTCGGGTGAGGGCCGGAGGCCGGGGGAAGGCCGGTGTGAGGCTGGGGGCCCGTGGCCGAAAGATGGCCGGGAGAGCCCGGTTGAGAGCCGGTGGTCTGAGGCCCAGCAGCGGGATGGGAACCAGTGTGCAGATGACCCGTGGTCGGCTGTGAACCGGTACCCGGCAACGCATCGCTCGAGCCGCCTGAGACCCCAGCGACGCCAGGAGCGCTGGGGGCCTTGAAGAAGGAAGAACCGGAAGCCAGCCGCGAAGCCGCTCCCGAGGCCGAGACCGCCGCAGCCACGGTGGCCGTCGCCAGCTGGGCCTGGATCAGCCGGACCGCCCGCACGTGTTCCGCGGCCGCGGCCCCGACCAGGCCGGAGCGCAGCAGGGCGGGCATGACCGCGCCGATCATCCCGGCGGGCTGGGCCGCGCACCCCGAGCCCGGGGCCCGCAGCACCGGCCCGGCGTGCTCGATGGCCCGTTGGTAGCTGCCCAGCTCGACCAGGCCCCGCACCTGCTCGGCCCGTTCGCAGTCCGGGCAGCCGATGCCCACCGGCGAGGGCCCGGCCTCGAGCCAGGTCTCCAGGGCCGAGCTCGCGGCCTGGATGCCCTGGACGTGCCGGATGAACAGGAACCGGGCGCGCAGCACCGGGCCGGCCGGTTCCCCGGCGTCGGCGTAGCGCTGCTCGGCGCCGGTGGTGATGTGGTTGATCAGGGAGCGGGAGACGTCCGGGTAGGCCAGGAGTCCGGCGGCGGCCTCGGCCAGGTTGGCCAGGACCTGGCGGCGCAGCTGCTCGTCCATCCAGGCCGGGGCCTCGTCGTAGCGTGCGGTCAGCCAGCCCAGCAGTTCGGGGACCCGGCCGTGCTGCCCGCCGGTCAGGCAGGCGGTGAGCAGGGCGCTGCGGATCCGGGTGCCGAGCCGGCCGACCTCGTGGGCCCCGCCGGCCCGGGACACCGAGGACAGCACTGTGTCCAGCGCGGCGATCCGCTCCGGTCCTACCGGAAGGGTCTCGGCCGCGGCCAGTGCCGTGCGGATCTCTTCGGACGCCGTGCTCACCGCTCGATCATGCCCTCTCCTGCTGTCCGCTGTCGGCCCGGAGGGGTATGCATGCGCCTCCTGTACGCCACGGGTGAAAACCCGTTGCCTTCCGCCGAGGGGCGTACGTACCTTCTAGGCACACGGGAAGGGAGGTGGTCCGAACAGTGATTTCACATCGGACGCGTGAGGTGACGGCTCTCTAGCCGCCGTCATACCGGACGGACTGCTCTCGTAGCCCGAGAGTGATTCTTCGGCTGCTCGACCGTAGGTCGAGGCGGCGGCTGAGGAATACCAGGCAGTCACCGCAGCCCGCAGGGGTCCGCTTCGTCCAGCGGACACCGCCGGAACATCCGGCGAGCCTGCGGGCTGTTGCCTGTCCACCCCCGGTCGGCCGCCGACCGGGATCCGGGCGGCACCTAAGGGCCGACTGCCGGTCCGGCAATTGCTCTCAGACCCCTGGTGGATGGCACCCAGGTGCGCGGAGGCGGACAATGGCCTTTGTGAGCGACCTCATTGACACCACCGAGATGTATCTGAGAACGATCTTCGAGCTCGAGGAAGAGGGCGTCGTCCCGCTGCGGGCCCGGATCGCAGAGCGCCTCGGGCACTCGGGGCCGACGGTCTCCCAGACCGTCGCCCGGATGGAACGCGACGGGCTGCTGCACGTGTCCGGCGACCGGCACCTCGAACTGACCGAGATCGGCCGGGCCAAGGCCACCCGGGTGATGCGCAAGCACCGGCTCGCCGAACGCCTCCTGCTCGACGTGATCGGCCTGGAGTGGGAACTCGTCCACGACGAGGCCTGCCGCTGGGAGCACGTGATGAGCGACCACGTGGAGGAGAAGCTCCTGAAGATGCTGGCCGGGCCGCTGGAGAGCCCGTACGGCAATCCGATTCCCGGGCTCGAGGAGCTGGGTGGCCCGCAGGCCCGGCCCGGTGCCTTCCGGGAAGGCGTCCTCAGCCTCCCCGACGCGGTGGCGGCCGGCCAGTCCGCCCCCGAGCACGGCAACGACCTGATGATCCGCCGCCTCGGCGAGCGGCTCCAGATCGACGTCGAGCTGATGAAGCAGCTGCAGGGCGCGGGCATGGTTCCCGGGTCCCGGGTGCAGGCCCAGCGCACCCCCACCGGCTACCTGGTCAATCTGGTCCAGCTGCCGGAGACGCGGGCGGCCGAGTCGGAGGGTGGCGTCGCGCTGCTGGCCGACGTGGCCCGGCACGTCTTCGTCGAGGCCATGTAGGGAACCCGAGGCGTCAGCTCACAGCGGCCCACCCGGCCCCGTTCCCGCCCTCCGGCGGGGGCGGGGCCTCGTGGTTTGCCCGGCGGCAGGCATTTCTGGTCCAACAGAACAAGCTTCGGTCCGGAACTGGTACTGCACCGGTCCGATCACCCCGGGTAATCCGTATTTCGCCACTATCAGTTGCGAAACGCGGGCGTCAAAAGCGCGCGGCACGCCGAATCCGATCCGGCTCCCCGAACCGGGCGGGAGCGCCCTGGGAGGGTAAAGATGCTTGTGAGGCATCTGGGCGTCACCCCTACGGCCGGTCGGACTGCGCCGTTTGAGGGACCGGTGATCACCGGAAGGCCTGAACTCGGTCACCGAACGTCAAGTTTTGCTCATCGGCCGTGACCCAGACGTGACATCTCTTCGTCACTTCGGGTAGCTTCACGATCGCTTCTCTCCCTCCGAGAAGCCCCCGAGGCGGACGCCGAGCTCTGCCACCGCTCCGGGGCAACACGAACACCGCATGGCAGAGGCGGGGGACCCATTTCCGGGGTGTCCGCACGTCAGGACGCTCCTTGGGGTGAAGCCGCGACATCGTCCCGTCCGCGGGACGACGAACCGGCCGGGTGACTTCTCCCACCCGAACCCGACAGCTGACCTCGTAGGCGTACGGAGAGGTAAACCGTGACTACTCGGGCCACGGCGCGCCATCGCGCGCCTGTTCGTCCTGCTACGCCGCTCTCGTCCCTCAGCAGTGCCGCCCGAAGTGGGCTGACCGGGCAGATGTCCGTGATCGGCCGGGGTGGCGCCGTGATCGCCATGTCCGGCGGACTCGTCGCCTCGATGGGGATGGCCTCGCAGGCCGCGCCCCGCTCGGCCGCCAACACCGAGGCGGCTCCGGCCACCGCCCCGATCGCGGTCCAGCCCGCTGCCTTCGCCGGCGGGCTGATCGCGGCCCCGCAGACCGCGCAGGCCGGCTCAGCCTCGCTCACGGCTCCGGTCGCGGCCACGGTATCGTTCGAAAGCAGTGATTTCACTGCTGTTCCTGACAAGGTGGTTGTTTCCGCCCCGGGCGGAAAAATGTCGACGGGTTCGAACGTGTCCAGCTCATTCGGCAGTGCGCGAGGCGCTTCGGTGCTCGCCGTTGCCTCCCGCTATATCGGGGTCTCCTACCGCTACGGCGGTACCACCCCGACCGCCTGGGACTGCTCGGGCGCGACCAAATACATCTTCGCGCAGGTCGGCATCGATCTGCCGCGCACGGCCAACCAGCAGATGCTGGCCTCGACCCGGATCTCACGGTCCGAGGCACAGGCCGGTGACCTGGTCTTCTTCACCTCCGGCGGCAGCGCCTACCACGTCGGCATCTACGCGGGCGACAACATGATGTACGACGCGGGCCGGACCGGTACCTCCTTCAGCAAGCGGGCGATCTGGACCAGCGCGGTCAGCTTCGGCCGGGTCTAGAGCAGGCCGGAGCAGATCTGGAGCCGGTCCAGGGCCGGTCTGGACCGGACGAGGAGCCCCGCCGGGTGGCGGGGCTCTCGTTCGTTTGCCCAGGCTTCATCGCGTGGTGACACACGCGGCGCAGATCACTGGGAGAAAGGGAGTGATCTGACGAGGGGTTGCCGCTTACTCTGTCAACCAGGGTCCGACAAGCTGGCATACCGGTGAGGAGGTCGCAGTGGCACATCACATCCGCGACTTCCTTGCGGCCAGAGCGCTGTCCCATACCGGGTTACCGGGCCATCACCGGCAAGCCGGAAGTACCAGCACGTTAGAGATATCGAGCGGCCGTGTGCCGCCCACCCAAGGCGTCGTTCCTCTCGGAACGGCGCCTTTTGTCGTCCGGGACCCAGGAGGTGGCCGCTGATGCGCACCCTCGTTCTGAACGCCGGCTACGAGCCATTGGCCGTCGTCTCGTTCCGCCGGGCCATCGTGCTCGTCCTCGCCGGCAAGGCCGCCGTGGTCGAGAACGGTCCGTACCCGGTGGTCAGCGAGACCATGACCGTGCCGCGCCCGTCGGTGATAGTGCTCTCCCGCTATGTGAAGGTGCCCCGCGGCCGGGCGATCCCGGTCAGCCGGCGGGGCGTGCTGAGACGCGACGAACACCGCTGCGCCTACTGCGACGCCCACGCCGCCACCATCGACCATGTTCTGCCGCGCAGCCGAGGCGGCCAGGACACCTGGGAGAACCTGGTGGCCTGCTGCATGCGCTGCAACAACGTGAAGGGGAACCGGACGCCGGAGGAGATGGGGTGGACGCTGTCGGTGCGCCCCCGCTCGCCGCGCGGCCCGGCCTGGGTGGTGCGGGGCGCGGACGTCCGCGAACCGTCCTGGGAGGAGTACCTGGGCTCAGCGGCCTAGGAAACCAGCGGCCAAAGCACAGATCCGCCTTACCCAGTCTGCGGACCGGTTAAGGCGGATCTGTGACTGCCGCGATCTGGGCCAGTGAGTCCCTCCAACCTCTGGCTCAGACCGGGAGTTCGCGTGGCTGCGAGCAAGCCGCAACCGGGGGAAACAGGTTCTGGGACTGGGGTGCCCGGGTGGGTACGGACCCGGGCGGAGGGTGAGTCTGGTGCACCGGCGCTCTCGGCGCCGGTGCGTTGGAGAGCCTGCCACACCGATACGGATTTGGCAAAGTGCTATGACTCAGAGTAATCGGCCCGGAAATATGAGCAGCTCGGGCGGAAGTGACCGATACGTATAGCTAACTTATGCACCCGCTGGGCGCAGATCCGTATCGATCCGCACGCTGCCCGTCCAGACCGATCCGGGCATCAACTCGACCGGTTCGAGCACGGCCGGCTCGATGCAGACGAAACCGGTCTCCGCCCCCGGCGGCACGTCGGCCAGGCCGTGGCCCGGTCCGGGGTTCCAGACCACGCGGTCGGGAAACCCGTTGGCGGTGATGACCAATCGTCCGAGCTCCGGGTCCTCGAGCGTGACCGGGTCGGAGGCCCCCGCGATCGAGACGTCCCGGGTGGCGAGCGCCTCCAGGGCCTCGCCGGGGCTCCCCAGAACGAGCGATGCACCCCCGTCGGCGTTGTCCGAGGCCGCCCGGCCGCCGAGCCCGGTGATCACCGTGGCCGGGTCACCTACCGTGAAATAGCTGTGCAGGGCGGCTGTGAAGCTCCACGGCTCACTGCCGGTGTTGCGGGCGACCAGCTCGAGGTCGAGGCGTGACCCGATCGCGGTGGCCTGGAGGGTGAGCTCGAAGGAGTGCGGCCAGATCGCCCGGGTGTCCTCGTCGTCCACCAAGCGGGCCGTCCAGGTCCCCGGCCCCGTGTCCACCTCGGTCCAGGCCCGGTTGCGGGCGATGCCGTGCTTGGGCAGCGGGCCGCGACCGGCGAACTGCGGGAAGATCACCGGCACGCCGCCGCGGATCGCCAGTCCGGGGCCGCACTCCGCGGCCGGGCTGAGCCACAGCCGCGGAGCACCCCCGGCCGGGGTCCAGCCGAGCACGTGCCCGCCGTGCGCGCAGACGGCCAGTTCTGCCCCGTCCGGGCCGGTCAGGGTCTGTGAAGTGCAGGGATCGATCGCCATGACCGCATTGTGGCCTCCCGACCGGGCCCGGCCGACGGCGCCACACGGAAATGCGAAGTACCCGGCCCGGCCGCGCTGCTAACGTCGATCGCGGTCAATGCCCTGGTAAGGCAACCCTCCACGACAACAGAGAAGGTCTTCCGATGCACGACCCACGTGCCCTGCTCGACCCGGGCACCGAGGCGGTCCGCCGCCTGGCCCGGCGTGGCTACACCCTGGACACCGCTGCGCTGGAGGAACTGCTCTCCACCCGCAACGCGAGCATCAAGGCGGCTGACGATCTGCGCGCCGAGTCCAAGCGGGCGGCCGCCGAGATCGGGAAGGCGGCCAAGGCCGGGGGCGACGTGAACGCGCTGAAGGAGCGCGCGCGCCAGCTGAAGGACGAGATCAAGGCGGCCGAGGAGAGCGGCGAGCAGGCCGCCGCCGACCTGCACGAGCTGATGCTGAGCATCCCGAACCTGCCACTGGACGCGGTCCCGGACGGCTTCACCGACCAGGACGCGACCGAGATCCGGCGCTGGGGCACCGTCCCGGAGTTCGGCTTCACCCCGCTCGACCACGTCGAGCTGGGCGAGCGCACCGGCATCCTCGACTTCGCCCGGGCCACCAAGCTCTCGGGCCCGCGGTTCCGGGTCTCCCGGGGGGCCGGGGCGGCGCTGGAGCGCGGCCTGGTCTCGTTCTTCCTCGACACCCACACCCGCGAGCACGGCTACACCGAGTTCGGCCTGCCGCACCTGGTGCTGCCGAGCGCGCTGGTCGGCACCGGGCAGCTGCCGAAGTTCGAGGAGGACCTGTTCCGGACCTCGGCCGGCACCCGGGACCTGTACCTGATCCCGACCGCCGAGGTGCCGCTGACCAACCTGCACGCCGAGGAGATCATCGAGCCCGGCGACCTGCCGCTGGCCTACACCGCCTGGTCGCCGTGCTTCCGCTCGGAGGCCGGCTCCTACGGCCGGGACACCCGGGGCCTGATCCGGCTGCACGAGTTCGAGAAGGTCGAGATGGTCCGGATCTGCGCGGCCGACCAGGCCCCGGCCGAGCTGGAGAAGCTCACCGGGCACGCCGAGTCGGTGCTGCAGAAGCTGGGCCTGGCCCATCGGGTGATCCTGCTGGCCGCCGGGGACACCGGTTTCAGCAGCCAGATGACGTACGACGTGGAGGTCTGGCTGCCGGCCCAGAACACCTTCCGGGAGATCTCGTCCTGCTCGAACTGCGGCCAGTTCCAGGCCCGCGGGGCGAACATCCGCACCCGCGACGCGGACGGCAAGCGCGAGCTGGTCGCCACGCTGAACGGGTCGGGCCTGCCGATCGGGCGGACCATGGCGGCGATCCTGGAGAACGGTCAGCAGGCGGACGGGTCGATCGTGATCCCCGAGGCCCTGGCTCAGTTCACCGGTTTCGGCACGATCCACGCCGACGGCAAGACCGACTGATCAACCGCCGATGTTCGGCCCGACCTCAGTCGGCGTGATCCGGATGATGCAGCGCTGGTCCTTCTCCATCGCCGCCCGGTAGTCGTCCCAGTCCGGGTGCTCGCCGCTGATGTCCCTGTAGTAGTCCTCCAGCAGGGGCATCGCGGCGGGCAGGGAGACGATCTCGGCCGGCCCGGCGATCTGCACCCAGGGCCCGTAGAAGCCGTTGGTGAACACGGCCAGCCAGGCCCGGCCGTCGCGGTGCAGGTTCTTCACCTTGATCGCGGTCTGCCGGCTGCTGATCACCACCTGGGTGCCGTCGGGGGAGACCCCGACGGTCACCGGTGACATCTGCGGGCTGCCGTCCTTCTTCAGGGTGGTCAGCACGGCGTTGTGGTTCTCGCGGCAGAACGCGACCGCTTCCTTGATGTCCATCCCGCCATACAAACATCAAATGGTGGACGCTCCCACTCGACTCGAGGAGGGCGTCCACCATTTGATGTTTAAGTAGTTTGCTCGATCCGCTTGGCGTCGATCCGGTTGTCCTTGGGCCACTTCACGTTCCAGACCCAGCCGGCCTTCTCGAACAGCCAGATCAGCCGGGCGGAGATGTCGATCTGCCCGGGGTCCACCCCGTGCCGGGCGCAGGTCGGGTCGGCGTGGTGCAGGTTGTGCCAGGACTCGCCGAAGCTCGGGACGGCCAGCAGCCAGACGTTGGACGCGCGGTCCTTCAGGGTGGTCCGGAACGGCCGCTCGCCCATCACGTGGCAGACCGAGTTCACCGCCCAGGTGACGTGGTGGATCAGCGCGATCCGGACCAGCCCGGCCCAGAAGTAGGCGGTGACGAAGCCGTGCCAGGACTGGCTGACCAGGCCCCCGACGACGGCCGGGCCGAACAGGCTGAGCAGCAGGAACCAGACGAAGTTCTTCTGGATGAAGCGGATGTCCTTGTCCGCCACCAGATCCGGGGCGAACCGCCGGGAGTTGGAGTTCTCCCGGGTGAACAGCCAGCCCATGTGGGCCCAGATCATGCCCTTGGCCAGCGCCGGGACGGTCTCGCCGAAACGCCAGGGAGAGTGCGGGTCGTTCTCCTCGTCGGAGAACTGGTGGTGCCGCCGGTGGTCGGCGACCCAGCGGATCGGCGCGCCCTCGATCGCCATCGTCCCGGCCACGGTGAGCAGGATCCGCATCGGCCGCTTGGCCTTGAACGCGCCGTGGGTCAGGTACCGGTGGAAGCCGACGGTCACCCCGAGACCGGTGAACAGGTACGTGACCACGAAAAGGATCACGTCGGTCCAGCCCAGCCAGCCGCCGATCCAGGCCACCGGGACCGCCGCAGCGACCGCCAGGAGCGGCACGGTGACGAAGAACCAGAGGAAGGCGATCTCCACGCCGCTCTTGCGCCCGTAGGTCAGCGGCAGCTGCGGCCGGCGTGGCTTGCCGGTCGCCGCGTCCATGGATGCGGTCATCGCAGATCCCCGTCCTTTGTCCGTAGCGTGCCGTCGGCACCGCCTACGTAACCGTAACCTACGACCCCGTAGGTTGCCCAGATCCGGGCCGGCCGGAACCGGATGGGAAGGATGTGACGCGCCGGTACGGGCGTCCGGATTGGCCGTGAGCGCCCGGAGCCCGACAGAATCGGTTTTCGTGCCGTCCCCGCGTCTGCTCGCCGTCACCGCCCTCGTCGTCATGGGCGGTCTGGCCGGGGCCATCGGTGCAGGTGACGACGCTTCGCCGGGCTCTTCCGGTGCGCAGCAGCCGACTTCGGCGGTTCGCGGCGGCCTGGTCAGCCACCCGGCCGGCACCGCGATCACGGTGGAGAACCAGAAAACCGGCGACCGCGACTGGCGGATCGCCCCGGCCCGGGGCCGGGCTCCGGGGCTCGGTGCCTACGCCGGAGCAGTGTCGGCAACGCCCGGCGATCAGGTGCCGCTGTACCTCAAGGGCAATGGCGAAGTAAGGACGCGGGCGTACCGGCTGGGTTGGTACGGCGGCCTGGGCGCGCGGAAGGTCTGGGAAGGCACGCTGACCGCCACCGCGCAGACCGGCGCCGCCCCCACCTGGCAGTCCAACGCCGCGCTCGATACGACCGGCTGGCCCGAGGGCACCTACCTGATCCGGCTCGACCTGGGTAAGGCCAGCCGCTACGTGCCGCTCACGGTGACTTCGGCAGACTCCGGCCCGTCCGGCAAGGTCGTCGTGCTCACCTCGCCGATGACGTGGGCGGCGACGAATCGCACCGGCTCGGCCGCTCAGGGCCGGAAGGTGACTTTGAATCGTCCTCTGCAGACCGGGAACGGCGGCGGTGGGCTGGTGGCCGACGCCGGGTTGATTGCCGAGATCGAGCGCACCGGCGTGGACCTCGTCTACCGGACCGACACCGCTCTGGCCGCCGATCCCGACCTGGTCAAGGGCGCGGCCGCGGTGCTGGTGGACGGGGACAGCCGGTACTGGACAGCGAAAATGCGCACTGCCGTGCGCAGCGCCGTGGCGGCAGGCACCGACGTGGCGTTCTTTGGGGCCGGTGCGGCCGGCGTGACCGCCGTCCTCAATCCCACCGACTCGCGCACGTTCACCGTCGGAGCTCCGGCGGCGACCCCGGCGGCCCGGCTGACCGGCTCGACCGCCACCTGCGCCGCTGCGGGCCGGACCGGCCTGAAGGTGTCCGACCCGGCCTGGTGGGGTTTCCAGGGCGGCCACGTCGAAGCCGGCGAAGTGCTGAAAGGGCTGGTCTCCGGCGCGCTGGACCAGGTCTCGGCCCCTTCCGGGGTGGACCTGGTGGGCTCGGCGGCCCTCGACTGCGGCGACACCCAGACCACGATCTCCCTCGAACGCCCTTCCGGTGCGCGGATCTTCACCGCGGGCACGGCGGCCTGGGCCTGCACCCTGTCCGGGGCCTGTTCCGACGCCGAGGGCAAGCAGCTGAAGACCAACGCCCGGGCCCAGGAAGTCGCGGCGCTGGTCACCCGCAACGTCGTCGAGACCTTCGCAAAGGCGCAGTCCTAAAGGCCTTCCAGGTCCGCGTCGTGGGCCAGGATGGCGATCTGCACCCGGTTGGTCACGTCCAGCTTGGTCATCACCTTGGACACGTGCGCCTTCACGGTCGCGATGCTCATAAACAGCTCCTCGGCGATCTCGGCGTTCGAGCCACCTCGTCCGACCGCCACCGCGACCTCCCGCTCGCGGGTGCTCAGCAGCCCGAGCCGGGCCCGGGCCGCCTCCCGCCGCTCGGAGTGGTCGGCCACCGCCGGAGCCCCGACGTGATCGATCAGGCGCCGGGTGACCGCGGGGGAGAGCATCGCGTCGCCCGCGGCCACCGTGCCGATGGCCCGGACCAGATCGGCCGGGGGCGTGTCCTTCAGCAGGAACCCGCCCGCCCCGGCGCGGAGCGCCCGCAGCACGTACTCGTCCGCGTCGAACGTGGTCAGGACGATCACCTGGGGCGGCGCGGACTCCTTGGCCAGCAGCTCGGTGGCGGCCAGGCCGTCGACCCGGGGCATCCGGATGTCCATCAGCACCACGTCCGGCCGCAGCCGCCGCACCGCCTCGACCACCTGCGACCCGTCCTCGGCCTCGCCCGCCACCTCGACCTCGGCGCTGCCGGACAGCATCATCTTCAGGGCCGCCCGGACCAGCGCGTCATCGTCCACGATCAGCACCCGCACCGGCGCGCTCACCGCTTCCGCCACATCGTCACCTCTCCTCGGCCGTGATCATGCAGTTCCGCCCTGGTGATCATGCACCTTCTCCCGAAGCGGACCGGCCTGATCACCGGCCGTGGTCGCCGGCCAGGGCAGCCACGCGTTGAGCCGGAAGTCCCCGTTGTACCCCCACCCGTGCTCCAAACGTCCATCGGCCAGGGTGACCCGCTCCGCCAATCCGACCAAACCCTGCCCCGCCCCGGGAAGCGCCTCCGGCGTGACCAAAGGCGGCCGGTTCGTCACGGTCACGTCCACCCCTACCCCCGGCCCTCCGGTCACGGTCACCGTGACAGAAGTGCCCGGAGCATGTTTGCGGGCGTTCGTCAGCCCTTCCTGCACGATCCGGTAGGTGGTGCGGGCGATCAGGTCGGGCGCCTTCAGTCCGTCCGCCCCGACCCCCGTGGCCGCGGCCTGACTGCAGGAGTAAGCCACCTTCATCCCGGCCCGCCGGGACTCCTCGACCAGGTCCGGGATGTCGGCCAGGGTCGGCTGCGGCCGGTCCGGTGGCTCGTCACCCTCACCCGCCCGCAGCACCCCGATCACCTCGCGCAGGTCCTGCAGCGCCTGGTGCGCGCTGGCCCGGATCACCGCGGCCGACTCGGCGACCTCGGGACCGGCCTTGTCGGCCCGGAACTCCAGGGCGCCGGCGTGCAGGCTGATCAGCGAGATCCGGTGGCCGAGGACGTCGTGCATCTCGCGGGCGATCCGGGTGCGCTCGGACTGCCGGGCCTGGGCCAGCAGCAGGTTGCGCTCGGACTCGGCCCGCTCGGCCCGGTCGCGCAGCGAGAGGATCAGCTGGCGGCGGGCCCGGGCGAACAGGCCCCAGGCCACCGTGCTGCCGATCAGGAGCAGGGCGACGATCACCGAGAAGACCGGGCCGGTCTCCGCGTCCGGGCGGACCCAGGCGTAGGCGAACGAGGCGGCCAGCTGGAGCACCACGACGACGGCCAGAGTGCGCAGCGAGCGGCGGACGGCCACGGTGTAGATCAGGATCAGCGCCGGGAAGGCGGAGATCGCCGAGAAGACTCCGATGGGGACCGTGGCCAGCGCGATCCGGGTCGGCCACCGGCGGCGCCACCAGAGCGCCAGGATGCACGGGACGCCGAAGATCACGTCGGCGTAGACCATCGCCCGGGGGGCATCGGCGGCCGACGCGGCCCAGAGCAGGAAGCCCACCCCGGAGCAGAGCAGGAAGAGCAGGACGTCGACGATCCAGTCCCGGACCGAGCGTTGCTCCTGGCCGGCCGGCTCGGCCGGGTCGCCCAGCTCGCCCGGGAGCCAGCCGGAGACTCCCGATCGCATGCCCACCCAGCCACCGTAGGCACCCGATCGGGCCGTCACCATGCCCCAAGGACTATCCGAGGAGGTTGGGAGCACCGACTTTCGTCTATGCCCGGGTCATCCCCCGGCGTCCCGGAATAGGCCCGAAGACGGACGCGCCGGGGGGACCCGGAGCGGAAGGGTGGTCACTGTGATCGAGATCGAGAACCTGACGAAGCGATACGGCGGCCAGACGGCCGTCGCCGACGTGTCCTTCCAGTGCGAGACCGGCACAGTGACCGGATTCCTCGGCCCGAACGGCGCCGGCAAGTCCACCACCATGCGGATCCTCTGCGGCCTGACCCCGGCCACCAGCGGCACCGCCACCATCGACGGCGTCCCCTATCGGCAGCTGCCCAACCCCGGGCGGGCGGTCGGTGTGCTCCTGGACGCCTCCGCGCAGCACGCCGGACGCACCGGGCGGGAGGTGCTCACCCTCGGGACGATGATCCTGGGGCTGCCCCGGCAACGCGTCGGTCAGGTCCTCGACCTGGTCGGCCTGGACAAGAAGGCCGCCGACAAGCGGGTCGGCAACTACTCCCTGGGCATGCGCCAGCGCCTCGGCCTGGCCCACGCGCTGCTCGGCAACCCGGCCACCCTGGTGCTCGACGAGCCGGCCAACGGCCTGGACCCGGAGGGCATCTTCTGGATGCGCGGTCTGCTGCGGGAGTTCGCCGACCGGGGCGGCACGGTGCTGCTCTCCTCGCACCTGCTGCACGAGGTCGAGGCCGTGGCCGACCGGCTGGTGGTGATCGGCAACGGCAAGATCGTGGCCAACGGCAGCAAGCAGGAGCTGCTGGCCGGCGCGGGCACCCTGGTCCGCGCCCTGGAGCCGGCGCCGCTGGCCGAAGCGCTGCGCCGCAGCGGGGTGACCGTCAACCAGAACCCGGACGGCGCCCTGCTGGTGGACGCGGAGCCGGTGCTGGTGGGTCGCGCCGCGGCCGCCACCGGCGCCGTCCTGACCGAACTGCGCACCGCCGACGGGGCCGGCCTGGAGGCGCTCTTCCTCCAGCTCACCGGCACGGCCCACGCCGCCGCCCCGGCCGGTGCGATCAACGCCCCGATGGAGGTAGCCCGATGAGCGCCCCGACCATGCTGCCCGCCTGGGCCGCCCCCGGCGAGACCCCGGCCGCGAAGCTGAGCAGCCCGTCCATGCTGCTGCTCACCCGGATCGAACTGCGCAAGATGGCCGACACCCGGGCCGGCCGCTGGTTCCTGATCATCATTGCGCTGATCGTGGCCCTGGTGATCGGGGCGATGGCGATCTGGGGGGACAGCGACCAGACCTGGCGGGGCTACTCCCAGCTGGCGCTCCTGCCGATCGGCATCCTCGGCCCGGTGCTCGGCATCCTGACCGTGACCAGCGAGTGGTCCCAGCGCACGGCGCTGACCACGTTCACCCTGGTCCCGCAGCGCGGCAAGGTGATCGCGGCGAAGTTCCTGGCCGCCATGGTGCTGGCCACCCTCACCCTGGTCGTCATCCTGCCGATCGCGGCCCTGGCCACCGCGTTCTCCAGCACCGGCGACGCCTGGGACCTGGATCTCGCCGCGGCCGCCCAGCTCTGGCTGTTCCTGCTGATCAACTTCGCCATCGGCGTCGGGTTCGGCCTGCTGTTCGCCAACACCCCGGTGGCGATCGTCAGCTTCTTCGCCCTGCCGATCGCGTTCACGATCATCTCCCAGTTCTCCGCCCTGCAGTCGGCCGGGGAGTGGCTGGACACCAACAGCACGCTGAGCGTGCTCGGCAACGGCGACCCGATCAGCGGCAAGGAATGGGGACAGATCGTCACCTCGTTGCTGCTCTGGATGGTGTTCCCCCTGGTGGTCGGCGCGGTTCGCACCCTGCGCCGCGAGGTGAAGTGAAGTAACCCGTCGGTTCGGAGGCCGCATTTCACAGCTGGATCACAGCGGGGATGCGGCCTTCGCCCATCGGGAGCGCCAACCCTGGAGCACATGGCAGAGAACCAGGGGCAGACGATCGCGGCGCCGGTGAACCACCACCCGGCCCCGCCGGAGCACGAGGCGCAGGCGACCACCCCGATGTGGTCGCCGCCACAGCCGCAGCCGGTTCCGGCCGCTTACCCGTCGGGGCAGCTCCAGCCGCAGCCGTACGGCGGTTCCACGCCGCCTCCGATGACCTTCGAAGTGCCGCAGGAGCAGCTCGCCGCGGCCCCGCCCGCAGCGGGCGGCAGTCGAGGGGCCAACTTCGTCGAGAAATTGAAGACGCCGGTGGCGGCCACCGTGATCGGCGGCATCCTGCTGCTCGGGGTCGGCTTCGCGACCGGGTACGTGGTGGGTCACGACCGCGGCGCCGCTTCCGTCTCGAACAGCACCGGCACCGGTGGACAGACCGGTGGCGGTTTCGGTGGGGGTGGCTTCGGGGGCGGCGGTTTCGGCGGTGGCTTCGGTGGCCAGGGTCAGACCGGACAGGGTCAGACCGGCCAGGGTCAGACCGGTCAGGGTCAGACGGGTCAGGGGCAGACCGGTACGGGCCAGAGTGGCACCGGGACGTCGCCCTTCGGGCAGAGCCAGGACGGCAGCCAGCAGTTCGGCAGCGGCTCGAGCGGCTCGACCGGCACGGGCACGGGTACCGGCAGTGCGACCACTACCGACGGCTCGACCACGGACCTGTCGCAGACCCAGTGAGGCGCGGTGCGCCTGCTCCCCGGGCGAGTACACGGCCGGCGCCGGCGGGACATCCCCTCCGGTGGCCCGAAAAGGCACCGGCCGTGCACTCGCTCGAAGGCTGTCGGCCCGCCGCGATCATGATCGGCGGCGAGACCGGTGGCAGCCCGACCACCGTAAGTTCGATGGATCGCGGCTGCCTCGGCTGATCCCTGGACCCTGCAGGTCGGGGGTTTACCCCTACCCCTGAGGGGCCGGAAGGTACCCCTGCTCCGGATCGGGGACGCCGAAGGAGCATTCTGCCGCGCATCGCTGCAGGTGACAGGTGTACCCCCGCACTCGAAGGCGCTTCGGCAAGATCATTTTTCCAGCATCCGCCGGGCTGCGTCCAGATCCAGCGAACCGGTGGCCAGAGCCTGCAACGTGGCCAGCCGATCCCGTTCGACCGCATCATCCGGTTCGTCGGTTTCCGGCCCGCTCGGCTTGGTGGTAGCCGCTCCGGTGGGTCGCAGGCCGAGCTTCGCCAGCAGGTCGTCGAACCGGGCCCGCGCGGTCGGGTAGCTGACGCCGAGATGGCGTTCCAGCTCCTTCATGTTGCCGCGCGAAGCCAGGAAGACCCGCAGCACATCGAGTTCCGGCTCACCCAGCGCGCAGAAGTCGCACTGCTCGAAGTGCCCGCTCAGTCCCGTCCCGCAGGAATCGCAGCCGAGCTGGGTGACGTGCAGTTCCTCGGCGCAGACCGGGCACTGCTGGGGCGCCCGGTAGCCGGTCCGGGGCCCAGCGGCACCCGTCGGGCCAACGGTCACTGCGGAACCTCGTCCCAGACCTGGGTGTTCACCGTCACCGAGCTCATGATCGCCTCGATGCTGAGCCGGTCCCGGCCGGAACCGACGACGCTCTCGGTGGTCTGGCCGTCCAGCGGCAGGGTGCTGGCCGGGCGGTCCGGCAACTGCAGCCGGCCCATCCGGTTCGTGCCCTCGATCCGCAGGTCACTGCCCTCCAGCAGGGTGAACCGGGCGGAGGAGGACTCGGCGTAGAGCCGGGACTCGCCGGTCGGTACCGCGCCGAGCTTGACCGATGAGGAGACGGCCTCCAGATCCAGCCGCCCGCGCAGCTTCTCGGCCTTCAGCGAGCTCGCCACCACCCGGGCCTTCAGCCCTCCGGTCAGGCCGTTCAGCTTCACCTCGGCCCCGGTGGTCTCCAGCTCGACCAGCAGGTCGGGGTTCACCCGGATCAGCAGCTGGTGCTCCTTCCAGGACCGGGCCCAGGTGATCGTCTTGGGCAGGTCGCTGAAGCTGAAGCCGCCGAACAGGTTGCCGGGCCGGTTCGCACGGGCGTCGCTCGGCTCGTCCAGAGGGCCGGTGCCGGAGACGATCAGCGTGCTGCCCTCCTGGCTGATCCGGTGCGACCCGGTGACGTAGAGCTGGGCCACGGTCGGGTCGGCCACGATCTGCACAGCCCGGTACGACCCGAGCACGCGGACGGCGGTGATCACTCCGGTGACCGGCGGGGTGCCCCCGGCCTGCTTGGCCGGGCCGGAGGAGGTGGCCCCGAACAGCGGGGCGGCGGGGGTCGGCGGGGGCGGCGCGGCTTCGCGGGCCTTCTGCTCGTCCATGGCCTTCATGGCCGCTTCGGGGCTCATCTCCCCCGAGGCGACGCTCCTGAGAATCGCTTCCAGTTCGTCACTCATAGGTAATAGTGAAACCCAGCCTTCGACAAATGGGAACCCTGGCTTTCCACTTTGACCAAATCTCAGGGTTCACCCCAAGATGCGGATCCCGGGGGAGGGGGAAGAGTGAGGGGTACCGGAGGCCGCCGACGGTGGTTCCGGGGAAGTGTTTGCCGACGTTTGGAGATCGCCATGAGCGCCACCGACAAGATCAAGAACACCGGCGAGAGTGTCGTCGGCAAGGTCAAGGAAGCGGTCGGCAAGGGCAAGGGTGACGAGCGCCTCGAGGCCGAGGGCCGCGCGGACCAGACCTCGGCCGACTTCAAGCAGGCCGGCGAGCACGTCAAGGACGCGTTCAAGCACTGACCGCTCGGCCGCTGACGACCCGCCCCCGGATGCCGCTGGCTCCGGGGGCTCGTCGTTTGCGGCCGGAGCAGCCAAAAGTCGCTTGCCGCCCTGCTCCGGAGGGGGGATTGGAGCAGGACGGCAAGCTGTACTTGCAGAACCGGTGCCGCCGCAGCGCCCGACCTCGGGGGGGAAGGCGGACGCGCGTAGTCATTGCACCAGCAACCACTATGCTGCCACGCAGTCATTGCGCCGTCAACTAATGGCGGTAAACTCGATGGGGTGCGCGACGACGAGGGTCACCCTGAAGACCCGGCCTGGCTGACCGGACCCGAGCAGGCGGCCTGGCGGGCCTACCTGGACAGTACCCGGATGCTCTTCGCGTCCCTGGACCGGCAGCTCGCCTCGGACTCGGATCTGACGCTGACCGACTACGACATCCTGGTCCGGCTGTCCGAGGCCCCCGAGGGCCGGCTGCGGATGCGGGAACTGGCCGATCTCACGCTGTCCACCCGCAGCGGGGTCACCCGCGCGGTCACCCGGGCCGAGCAGGCCGGCTGGGTCCGGCGGGTGGAGTGCGAGGAGGACCGGCGGGGGATGAACGCCGAGCTCACTCCCGCGGGCCGGGCCAAGCTCGCGGCCAGTGCCCCCGGACACGTGCGGGCGGTGCGGGAGATGCTGATCGACCAGCTCACCCCGGAGCAGCTCGGGCAGCTCACCGAGATCGGCCGCCAGGTGCAGGAGAAGCTCAGCGCCCGCTGAGGTCAGACCCGGTTACCGGTGGGGTATCAAGCCGGTTCACCCGTTTGCCGATGGGCTGAGCATGACCCCCTCCGCCGCCCTGCTCGAACGTCTTCTCGGGATCGCCGAGGGAATAGCCGCTTTCGGTGACCATCTGGACGACTCCACCGGCACCCGGCTGTCGGCCGCCGCCCGGGAGGCGGTCGAGGAGTACTGGAAGCAGATGCGCGACTATCCGCGCGGGGCCCGGGACTGGCGGGACGAGATGTTCGCCCTGTTGATGGACACCCGCCAACCGGCGCTGGAAAGCGTCCTTCATTGAGAGCTTTTCACAGACGGACGCCGAGGAGCCGGTCGGCTTCCCGGCTCGCCTCCGGGTTCGCCACCAGTCCGCGGGAACCGTTCAGCTTGGCCGCGAGATGGTCCGCCACGGTGACCGATTCGTAGCGCGCCGGTTCTTCCTCGACGGCGCAACCGGGCAGCACGGAGATCACCGCGTCCGCATTGCCGTCGTGGAAGAACGCGGCCGAGCGCCGGCGCACCAGGGTTCCGTTCTCGTCGGTCGGCGGGAGCACCCGGTGCAGCGTCGAGATCCAGCGGTCGTTCGTCCAGCGGGCCAGGAGATCGCCCAGGTTGACCAGAAGTGCTCCGGGCGAGGGGATCACGTCGTGCCAGGCGCCCTCCTCGTCCAGGATCTGCAGGCCGCGGATGTCCGGATCGGCCCAGAGCACGGTGACGATGCCGTAGTCGGTGTGTGCGCCCATCCCGATCTGGCCCTCTTCGAGGGTGGTTTCGCCTTCGGGGGCGCGGTAGTTGTTCATCCGCAGCACTTCCAGGGCATGGTCCTGATAGCCGGCGAAGAAGTCCGGGGCCAGGCCCAGGGCCACCGCCATCACCGAAGTGATCTCCCGGGCCACCCGGGCCGCCTCCTCGAACCAGGCCATCACCCCCGGTTCGAAGCTCGCCGGGCGCAGCGGCCAGAGGTTGGGCGCGTACTGCAGCTCGTCCAGGTTCCGGCCGGGGAAGTCGTCGGCGCTGCGGCCGACGTTGAACGCCTCGAACAGGTCGGCAGGGGAGTCCACGCCGAGGCTCAGGCTCAGCCGCTCGGCCCGTGGCGGGGTGTACCCGCGGTTGAACTCCGGGGCGGCCGGGCGCAGGGCCTTCTTCTGCCCCATCGGCAGGTCGAAGAAGCTGTCCATCGCCGCGATCAGCCCGGCCCGCACCTCCTCGGCGATGCCGTGCCCGGTCACCTGCATGAAGCCGATCGTGGCGGCGGCCCGATCGAGGTCGGCGGCCACCCGCGCGCGGTCGGCCGGTGAGCCGTCGCGGAACGCGGACAGGTCGATCATCGGGATGTCCAGCGATGCGTCGCGTGTGCGGGCTGTGTTCATGCGCCTGATCTTCCCCTCCGTCTCGGCAAGCTTCTTGCCGATCTTCCGACGGTACGGGCCGGGGATGAACACGGCGTTACGAGGGGGTACCGAGGACGTCGCCGCGGCCGCCCAAAGGGGCGCTTACGGTTACGGGACTCAACTTTTGGGTGGCGCCGTTCCCTCTCCCCGCTGGCTGGGGTCGGTCTTGGGCTGAGCTTGAGGCGGCCTAGATGGTGTAGGTCCAGGCGGGCGCGGCCGGCCGCTGCGTGCTTACACGGAGTGAGACCAGGCTGCCCGTCGCCGCGACCAGCCAGCCGGTCAGCAGACCGACGAAAAGGGCCGCGGCCAGCCAGCCCATCGCATCGGCACCGCTGGCCGTGTGCAGGGCCGCTGCTCCAGTGACGCAGGTACCGACCGGAAAGGTGAAGGCCCACCAGGTGGGGGCGAACGGCAGGCCCTCGTCCGAGCGAGCGGTGCGTACGGTCAGGGCCAGCGCCAGGGCGGCCCAGAGCAGGGCGAAGCCCAGCACCGGCAGACCGTAGACCAGGCCCAGGGCGCGCAGCGCGGTGGCGTAGGGGTCGGCCAGGGCGGTGTCTGCCTGGCGGCCGATCGCGTTCGCAGCGGTGACCGACTGGCCGAGCGGGCCGAGCACGATCCACAGCGTCGGCACCAGTCGGGCCGGCGGCAGGCCGTGCTGCACCAGTCGGGTCCAGAGCTGGGTGATCAGCATCAGGGAGGCGATCAGGCTGATCCCGAACATCCCGTACAACGCCAGCAGCAGGGTGAGCCGGGGCTGGCCGGCCGGGGTGTGCGGCAGCAGCGCGGCGCCGGTCGAGGCCGAGACCATCGGCGGAACGACCGCCATCAGCCAGCCGCCGAAGGCCGCGTCCGGGCGGCGGGAGGCCTCGCCGAGCCCGCCGGTGAAGTGCGCGTAGGGCACGGCGAAGGCGCTGACCAGGCCGAGGACGGTGCCGATCGGCCAGAGCGTCCAGGCGATGACCACGGCCGGGCCCCGGCCGATCAGGTCGCCCCCGACCAGCAGGGTGCCCGCGCCGACGGTGAGCAGGGCCATCGGCGGGGCGCCGTAGAAGTGTGCGGTGACCGGGTTGCGGTGGTGCGAGGCCGCGTACGCCCGGTGCCTCACCCACTGCGCGGCGGTCGCCGCGGTGAACAGCACCAGCAGGGCCGAGGCCAGCAGCCAGGCCCCGACCGCGAAGGCGTGCATCTGCGGCCCGGCCGGCAGTGAGACCGCGGCGGTGGCCAGGATCCCGGTGCCCATCACGGCGGCGAACCAGTTGGGGGCCACCGAAGCGACCAACCCTGAGCGGGTCGATGCGGTCAATGAGGATCCCCCAGCCCCTAGGGGGCCGAGAGGTGCCCCCGGCACGCGGGCGGCGGGAACGAGGTGGGTCGCGGTCACCGGACCGAGTCTGGTTCGGTTCCAAGTCGCCGGGAACCGGTGGCGTCCCTGGCAGGTCACAAGGTCGACCTGTGACCCCCTACTGCGATCCGACCTCCCGGTCAGGGTCGTACCGCGTTCGCAGTAGCCCCAGGTGTCACTGTCTGGACGATGTGCCGGGCCCCCAAGATCACGATGCTTACAGGGTCGGTCCGGTGAGTCGCCGTCCTCCGCCGGCTCCTCCCTCGGAGGGCGGCGGGTCACCGGACGGGCCGATCCGCAGGCGATGACGCGTGCGCAAACCGAGTCCGCCGGGTGAATCCGATGTCGGGCATACGACCTATCTGAAGGGGCAGATCCGTCATGTCCGCACTCGCTCGCTGGTGCTATCAGCACCGGCTCGTGGTTCTCGGGCTCTGGGTGGCGTTACTCGTCGGCCTAGGGGCCGCCACTGCGGCCCGGGGCACTTCGTACAACGACGACTTCAACCTGCCGGGCACGGAATCCACCAAGGCGCTCGACCTGCTGCAGGCCAGCAGTCCGGAGCAGGCCGGGGACACCGCGCAGATCGTCATCCACGCCAAGGACGGCAAGGTCACCGACGTCCGGTCCCAGGTCGCGCCGATGCTGGCCGAGGTGGCTCAGCTCCCGCATGTGGACGGGGTGACCAGCCCGTACGACAAGGCCGGGGCGACCCAGGTCAGCCCGGACGGCACGATCGCCTACGCCACCGTGCAGTTCGACGGCCTGGCCCAGGACATCCCGGTCGACGACGTCACCAAGGTGATCGACACCGCCCAGTCGGTCGACGGCGACGGCGTGCAGATCGAACTCGGCGGCCAGATCATCTCCAACGCCACCCAGGCCCCGCCGGGCGGTAGCGAGATCTTCGGCATCCTGGCCGCGGCCGTCATCCTGTTCATCGCCTTCGGCTCGCTGTTCGCCAGCCTGATGCCGATCATCGTGGCGGTGTTCGGCGTCGGCGTCGGGATCCTCTCGATCGGCCAGATCTCCTTCGGGCTGACGCTTTCCACGATCGCCCCGACCCTGGCCGCGCTGATCGGCCTGGGCGTCGGCATCGACTACGCGCTCTTCATCGTCACCCGTTACCGCAACGGCCTGAAATCCGGCCTGCAGACCGAGGAAGCGGCGATCCGGGCGCTGAACACGTCCGGGCGCGCCGTGCTCTTCGCCGGTGGCACCGTGGTCATCGCCCTGCTCGGGTTGCTCGTGCTCCAGGTGAACTTCCTGGCCGGCATGGGCATCGGGGCCGCGGTCACCGTGCTGGCCACCGTGGCCGCCGCGATCACCCTGATGCCGGCCCTGCTCGGCTTCTTCGGCATGCGGCTGCTGAGCCGCCGCGAACGGCGCCGGCTGGCCGAGGACGGTCCCACGGCCGATCACGCCCGGACCGGCTTCTGGGGCCGCTGGGCCGAGCGGATCGCCCACCGGAAGGCCGTTTTCGGGGCGGTCGCGATCGCGCTGATCGCGGTGCTGGCGGTGCCCACCCTGTCGCTGCGCCTCGGTTCCTCCGATGCCGGCAACGACCCCTCCAGCTCCACCACCCGCCAGGCCTACGACCTGCTCGCCAAGGGCTTCGGCCCGGGTTCCAACGGCCCGCTGCTGCTGGTCGCCGAGCTCGGCTCGGACTCCGACGCCAAGGCGCTGACCAGCCTGGCGAGCACGCTGCAGGACACCCCCGGGGTGGCCTCGGTGGCCGCCGCACCGGTTCAGCCGGGTGCCAAACTCGGTATCGTGCAAGTCATTCCGACCAGCAGCCCGCAGGCCAAGGAGACCAGCCAGCTGATCGACCGGCTGCGTGACGACGTCATCCCGCAGGCCGAGACCGGCACCACGATGCAGGTCCACGTGGGTGGCTCGACGGCGATCTTCGACGACTTCGCCGACGTCCTCACCGGCAAGCTGCCGCTGTTCATCGGCGTGATCATCGCCCTCGGCTGCCTCCTGCTGATGCTCGCCTTCCGCAGCATCGTGGTCCCACTGACCGCGGCGGTGATGAACCTGCTCGCGGCGGCCGCCTCGTTCGGGGTCCTGGTCGCGGTCTTCCAGTGGGGCTGGGGCTCGGACCTGCTGGGCGCCGGCCCGGCCGGGCCGGTCGAGGCCTTCCTGCCGGTGATCATGCTGGCGATCCTGTTCGGCCTGTCCATGGACTACCAGGTCTTCCTGGTCAGCCGGATGCACGAGGAGTACCAGCACACCCGGGACAACCGCCGGGCGGTGACCGTGGGCCAGGCCGAGACCGGCCGGGTGATCACCGCGGCCGCACTGATCATGATCTTCGTCTTCGCGTCCTTCCTGCTGGAGGGTCAGCGGGTGATCGCGGAGTTCGGGATCGGCCTGGCCGCGGCCGTGGCGATCGACGCCTTCCTGATCCGGACCATCCTGGTGCCCGCCCTGATGCACGTGTTCGGGGACGCCAACTGGTGGCTGCCGGGCTGGCTGGACCGGATCCTGCCGCACGTCTCGGTCGACCCGGCCGACGAGCCGCTGCCGGAGTCGGCCGGGGAGCCTCCCGCCGCCGAACTGGTGTCGCGGTAACGGATCCCCACCTAGAGTGCTGTGATGCGGATGCCTGAGCAGATCCGGCCGCAGACCGTCGGCCACCACCGGGTGTCACCCCGGGTGGCCGACGGCCTGACGGCCCTGTTCCTCCTCGGCCTGGCCACCGCCATCTGCTTCAAGATGGCGACGGACCACCCGGAGGTCGACGCTCCCTGGATCCTGCTGGTTCAGGCCGCCGTCTTCGCCACCCTGATCTTCCGGAGCGCCTACCCCCGCACCGTGCTGCTGGTCAGCACGTTGGCCTACGCCGGGGTGCTCTGGCATCTGGACGGCATCGGACTACCGCTCGTCCTGGCTCCGGCCGCGGCCATGGTCGCGGTCGCCGCCCGGGGCGATCGGCGCACCACCATCCTCTGCTGGGGCGCCGCCTGCGGCGTGCTCCTGGTCAGTGAGTCGATGGCCACCGGGGACGTGTTCCAGGCCAATCAGATCGGCTTCCTGGTCTGGCTCGGCTTCTTCGCCGCGGTGGGGGAGGCGGTGCAGAGCAAGAAGGCCTACGTGGCGGCGGTCGAGGAGCGCGCGCTGCGGGCCGAGCACACCCGCGACGAGGAGGCCCGCCGCCGGGTCGCGGAGGAGCGACTCCGAATCGCCCAGGAACTGCACGATGTGGTGGCGCACCACATCGCCGTCATCCACGTCCAGGCCTCGGTGGCCGAGCACCTGGTCACCGAGAAACCGGCCGAGGCCGCCGAGGCGCTGACCCACGTGCGCCGCTCCAGCCGGACCGTGCTGGACGAGCTGACCGGTCTGCTGAACGTGCTGCGCCAGCCGGGTGATTCGAAGACCCCGATCGAACCGGCGGCCGGGGTGGAGGACCTGCCCCAGCTGATCCACTCGTTCGAGTCCTCCGGGCTGCGGGTGAGCTGGGCGGTCCGGGGCGAGCGCCGGCCCCTGCCGCCGGCCCTCGACCTGGTCGCCTACCGGCTGGTTCAGGAGGGTCTGACCAATGCCCACAAGCACGGGTCCGGCTCGGCCACGCTGGACGTGCGGTTCACCGGCGAGGCCATCCTGATCGACCTGACCAACGACAGCGGGGCCCGGGCCGAGCCGGGGGACATGGGCCCGGACTCGGTGCTCGGCGGCTACGGCCTGATCGGCATGCGGGAACGGGCCCTGGCGGTCGGCGGCAGCCTGCGGGCGGCCCCGGAGCCGGACGGCACCTGGCGGGTCCGCGCCCGCCTGCCGATCCGGGCCGAGAAGGTCCCGGCGGCGAAGAAGCCGGCCGTCCAGTCGGCCCAGCCGGTGGTGGTGAAGGTCGCGAGCGCACCGGTCGGGGCCGCCCCGAACACCTGCGCCACCGATCTGCGCAAGCTTCCGGCCCGCCTGATCGGCGAACTGACCGAACGTGAACCCGGCCGTCCGGCCGCTCAGGAAAGTGTGTGATGACGAGCCCGAAGACCCGGATCCTGCTGGCCGACGACCAGGCGCTGATCCGCGCCGGGTTCCGGGTGCTGATCGACTCGGCGCCGGACCTGGAGGTGGTCGGCGAGGCCGGGACCGGCCGGCAGGCGGTCGAGCTGGTCCGCACCACCCGGGCCGACGTGGTCGTGATGGACATCCGGATGCCGGACCTGGACGGCCTCGAGGCGACCCGGCTGATCTGCGCCGACGACGACCTGGCGGGGGTGAAGGTGCTGGTGGTGACCACCTTCGAGATCGACGAGTACGTGCTCGCCGCGCTCCGGGCAGGCGCCAGCGGCTTCGTCGGCAAGGGGGTCGAGGCGGATGAGCTGCTGACCGCGATCCGCACCGTCGCCAGCGGCGACGCGCTGCTCTCGCCGCGCGCCACCCGCGGCCTGATCACCGAGTTCCTGGCCCAGCCGAACAGCGTGAGCCCACCCCGGCCGGAGGTCTTCTCGGCGCTGACCGAGCGCGAGCGGGAGGTGGCCACCCTGGTCGCGCTCGGCCTGTCCAACGACGAGATCGCCGAGCGCCTCTTCGTCAGCCCGCTGACCGCGAAAACGCATGTCAACCGGGCCATGACGAAGGTGGGCGCGCGGGACCGGGCGCAGCTGGTGGTGGCGGCCTACCAAAGCGGACTGGTCAGCCCCGCGCCGGACGCCCGGCTCTGAGCTACTCGGCTATTCGCTGACGGTTACGCCCTTCCAGAAGGCCACCCTGTCCTTGATCTGCGCCGCAGCCTCTTTCGGCGCGGGGTAGTACCACGCTGCGTCCTTGTTCGTGGCGCCGTCGACGTTCAGGGAGTAGTACGACGCGGTGCCTTTCCACGGGCAGACCGAGGTCGTCGGGCTCTCGCTGAGCACCCCGTCCCTCACCGAGGAGACCGGGAAGTAGGCGTTGCCCTCGACCTCGACGATGTCG
Organism: Kineosporia aurantiaca JCM 3230; assembly: GCA_000719025.1. Lineage (GTDB taxonomy): Bacteria > Actinomycetota > Actinomycetes > Actinomycetales > Kineosporiaceae > Kineosporia > Kineosporia aurantiaca. The sequence continues at coordinate 638,412 of JODP01000001.1, read as the reverse complement.
TCGGACTCGGCGATCACGGTGCCGTTCCACGTTGCGCGCATGGTGCGTCCTTTCGTTCGCGAAACTGTGAATCAGGATCCCAGTGGGATAACGGGGCTGCCAACCGAGCTATTTCTGCATAGGGTTCGGAGGGTGCGATGGACCGGTTCGGCACGGTTGGTCCGGAACAGTGCGGGAGCACTGCGCCGGATCGCTGCTGTGGCGGCCTTCCTGCTCGGGGTGACCGTGGTCTTCATGGTGTCGGGGTCCACCGCCGCCCAGCCGAACCGCCTGGCCGACGCGACCACCCCGACCCCGTCCGTCACCGGCTCCGATGCACTCACTCCCGGCCTGTTCGACGACCTCGCCTGGCCGCCCAGCGCTTCGCCGACGTCCACCCCGGGTGCGATTCCGGGTGCGATTCCGGGTGGGACGCCGACCCCACCGGCCAATTCGTCGTCCGGCGGCGCCTACGGCATTGCCGGTACCAGCGCCCTCACGTCCTCCGGCATCCCGCTCAGCGCTTATCGCGCCTACCAGGCGGCCGCGGCGGAGCTGGCCCGCACCGATCCCTCCTGCAAGATCGACTGGTCGCTGATCGCCGCGATCGGGCGGGTGGAGAGCAACCACGGCCGGTACGGCGGCTCCACCATCACCACGGCAGGCCTGGTCACCCCGCCGATCCTGGGCATCCGGCTGGACGGTTCGACCCCTGGCACGGCCCGGATCAGCGACTCGGACAACGGCAAGTACGACGGCGACACCACCACCGACCGCGCGGTAGGGCCCATGCAGTTCCTGCCCGCGACGTGGGCGGCGTACGGCAAGGGCGACCCGCAGGACATCGACAACGCGGCCCTCGCCACCGGCCGCTACCTCTGTGCCGGCGGCGGTTCCCTGGACACCCGCGCAGGCCAAGCGGCGGCCGTCTACCGCTACAACCACAGCAACAGCTACGTCTCTCTGGTGCTCTCGCTGGCCACCGCGTACTCCACCGGCCAGCCCCAAAACGTTCCCGACCCCCAGCCAGAGGTCCCGAGCCCCACCCACACGGATCCCCCTGGCACTGCTCCCGGCCCGCCCCCGGCCTTGCCGACCCCTCCCAAGACCACCCCGACTCCTACGAAAACCGGTAAGCCCACACCTCCGCATGGGGGCACGCCTACTCATCCGGTGACTCCTCCACCGACTCAGCCGCCGACTCAGCCGCCGACGGGGTCGCCCACCGTCCCCGTGACGCCCACGGCTCCTCCCACCGGGACGCCGACCCCCACCGACTCGTGTCCGCCGACTGAATCGCCTACCCCCACCACAACCCCCACTCCCACTGGTTCGGCCACGCCGACGCCCACTGGGACCGAGGGATGCGGTGAAGAGAGCCCCACCCCCACTCCTACGGGTAGCGGCGCGACGAAGACGCCCAACGACGAGGCCACGCCGTCCTTAGAAGCGACCTCTAACGCGCCAACGTCTGTTGCTCCTACCTCTACTCAGCCCAAGACCCCGGCGCCGACGGGCAAGCCATCCCCGAGCGCTTCGGCCCCGCTTGAGACGTGCACTCCCACCGGAACTCCTTCTGGTGGTGCGACCGGACCGGCTGCTTCGTCGAGTGCTGCGGCTGGGTCCGACGCGGGTGAGAAGGCTGCGGGGACGGGTTCGGCGCGGGGCGGGAAGGCTGCGAAGGGTAAGGCTGCGGGGACGGCTAAGTCTGAGGGCGCAAAGACCAAGGCGGCTAAGGAGAAGGCGGCTAAGGAGAAGGCGGCCGAGGAGAAGGCCAAGGCTGGTTCGGCTGAGGCTGAGAAGGCGGATAAGGCCAAGGCGGCTAAGGCCAAGGTGGCCAAGGCTGGTTCGGCTGAGGCTAAGAAGGCGGACAAGGCCAAGGCGAGTGTGGCGAAGGCGAAGAAGGAGAAGGCCGCCAAGGCTGAGAAGGCCAAGGCTGAGAAGGCCAAGGCTGAGAAGGCTGAGAAGGCCAAGGCAGCCGAGGGCAACCTCGACCAGCCGACTCCCACAACCACCCCGACCCCGACCTGCTCCTCCTAACCCTCAGCGCATCGCCGCCATCAGAGTCAGCTAACCCGCAAGATCCGCAAACCCGAGCCCGTACCGAGTCGCACCTCGCCCCGGGAGTTGCGCCAGAACGTCCTCTGGCAACCAAAATCGCGGCGTACCTCGGAGCCCGGCTGAGGGCTCAGAGCAGGGTTCAGGAGCCGGCCGGGGAGCGGTTCGGCTCGTCCGTGACCGAGGCCGGAGGCTGGTCGACCGCACAATGGAAAGCCGGTTCCGGCTGATCCGGAGCGGGTTTCAGGATCCGGTCGCTGATCCCGAACCAGGCGATCACGGCGCTGACCGCCACCAGCGCAGCGCAGCAGATCACCGCGCGGTGGAAGCCGTGGGCCAGCGGGGCGGCGAGGTTGAAGTCGTCGCCGGAAAGGCCCATCACCAGGGGGAGCACGGCTACGGAGAGGAGTCCGGCAGTGCGGGCGACGGCGTTGTTCACGCCGGAAGCGACGCCGGCGTGGCGGTCTTCGGCAGCGGCCAGCACGGCCGCGGTCAGGGGAGCGACGGTGAGGGTGAGGCCGAGGCCGAAGACGATGATGGCGGGCAGGACGTCCAGTAAATAGCTGCCGCCGGCGCCGATCCGGAGCATGAGCAGCAGGCCGCAGGCCATCAGGAGAGGGCCGAAGGTCATCGGGCGGCGGGGGCCGATCCGGGCGGCCAGGGCGCCGGTGCGCGAGGAGAGGGTGAGCATCAGGGCGGTGACCGGGAGCATGGCGGCGCCGGCCTGAAGTGGGCTGAGGCCGACGACGGTCTGGAGCACGATGGCGAGCAGGAAGAACACGCCGGAGATGGCCGCGTAGAGGGCCAGGGTGACCAGGTTGGCCGCGGTGAACTGGCGGGAGGCGAAGACGTCGAGGGGGACCAGGGGGTGGCGGCTGCGGCGTTCGGTGAGGATGAACGAGACCAGGCCGAGGACGCCGATCACGGCCGCCACGATCACGACCAGAGCTTTGGAGTCCGGCGCCGCGATCAGGGCGTAGGTGACGCCGCCGAGCCCGATCGCCCCGGTGGCCGCGCCGAGCACGTCGAGCCGGCGGGGGGCCGAGGGGTCGAGGGATTCGGGGACGTGGCGCACGGCCAGAGCGATGACGAAAACCGTGAGCGGGAGGTTGATCAGGAACACCAGGCGCCAGGACTGCTCGAGCAGGGCCCCGCCGAGCAACGGGCCGACCGCGGAGGCCACCCCGCCCAGCCCGGACCAGGCGCCGATCGCCCGGGCCCGGTCCTCCGGGCAGAACGCGGACGAGATCATCGCCAGGCTGCCGGGGGTCAGCAGCGCGCCGCCGATTCCCTGCAGGGCCCGGGCCAGCACCAGCATCTCCAGATTGGGCGCGATGCCACAGAGCAGCGAGGCCACGCCGAACCAGGCCACCCCGAAGACGAAGATCCGCCGCCGGCCGAACCGGTCGCCCAGCGATCCGCCGAGCAGGATCAGCGCGGCCAGGGTCAGCGCGTATCCGTTCACCGTCCACTGCAGCCCGGAGACCCCGGCGTCCAGATCCCGCCCGATCGTCGGCAACGCCACGTTCACCACGGTGGCGTCCAGACTGACCACGGCACTACCCAGGACGGCCGCCGTCAGGACCCAGCGGCCCGTGGGGGTCGAGAGGCGCAACTGACCGGCGTCCCCCATTGATCTCTCAGAAACTTCACCGCTCATGACAGAGACATTGCCCGAACCGTAACGTCACGTCGAGCGTGCGCTGACGGCGCCGAAGGGGGAGCACCCGACCGACGCCGACTCAACGCTGGAGCTACGCGGAAATGCCGCAACCGGAGGCGCCGAACACGCCTTGCTCGATGGCTCGGACCGGCCGGATTCACGGGTGCTTAGCATTCGTCGCCGAAAAGGCATCCGGAGGAAACTCGCTGGTAGCCTCCGGATAGCCCTCATCGCTTACAGTGGGTAACGAATTAAGAACTGCCTAGCGGTAAAGTCGCTGCTAGTTACGAAATGGTCTCGACGTGTTGCCCTGGTTGTCCGGATAGTGACGGGACATTACTCGGCCGTTTACCGTTCGGTCAGCCATCAGCCGTCCCGTTCCCCCGGTGGGGAGCGGCGGCACGTGTCACCGTGATGGGCGTTCAACTGCGCGGCGAAAGTAGTGCCTGAGGAGGCAAAACACGTGAAGAAGGTCATGCGCGGAGTCGGCGCGACGGTGGCGATGGGCGCGATCGTGGCGCTGGCTGCCTGTGCGCCGCCGAGTGACGACGACAGCAGCGCTTCCAGCAGTGATGGCGCGGTCTCGGCCTCCGCCGCCACCTCCGCGGCGGACTTCGGTGGCCTGGACGCCCTGGTCGCGGCGGCCAAGAAGGAGGGGACGCTGAACACCATCGCCCTTCCGGACACCTGGGCGAACTACGGGGCGATCAAGGCCGCGTTCACCAAGAAGTACGGCATCAAGATCGTCTCCGACCAGCCCGACGGGGCCAGCCAGGACGAGATCAACGCGGTGAAGACCGAGAAGGGCCGCAGCTCGGCCCCGGACGTGCTGGACATGGGCGGCGCCGTGACCCTGGCCAACACCGCCCAGTACGCCCCGTACCAGGTCTCCACCTGGGCCGACATCCCGGACAGCCAGAAGGACTCGACCGGTCTGTGGGTCAACGACTACGGCGGCTACATGTCGATCGGTTACGACTCGAAGAAGTTCCCGGCCGTCACCAAGACCAGCGACCTGCTCGGCGCGAAGTTCAAGAACAGCGTCGCCCTGAACGGTGACCCGACGCAGGCCGGCGCCGCGTTCGGTGGCGTCGCGATGGCCTCGCTGGCCAACGGCGGCTCGGCCGACGACATCAGCAAGGGTGTCGACTTCTTCAAGCAGCTCAAGGCGGCCGGCAACTTCGTGCCGGTGCAGGCGAGCGCGGCCACCATCAAGAGCGGCGAGACCCCGGTCGTCTTCGACTGGGACTACCTGAACGCCGCCGAGGTGTCGGAGAACCCGAACTGGAAGGTCGTCGTGCCGGAGGGCGCGGTCCTGGGCAGCTACTACAACCAGGCGATCAACAAGGACGCCCCGCACCCGGCCGCCGCGCGGCTGTGGGAGGAGTTCCTGTACTCGGACGAGGGCCAGAACCTGTGGCTCGCCGGTGGCGCCCGTCCGGTCCGGATGGACGCGATGACCAAGTCCAGCACGATCGACGCCGCCGCGGCCGCGAAGCTGCCCGCGGTCAGCGGCACCCCGGTCTTCCTGACCACGGACCAGACCGCGGCTGCCACCAAGGTCCTGACCGCGGACTGGGCGAAGGCGATCGGCTGACGCTGTGACCACCGCCCCCGTCACGACTGAGGCGGGCGTCACCGCCGGCCGGTCCACCAGGACCGGCCGGCGGTTCTCGCTCAGCTGGCTCGGCGTAGTGCCGTTCTTCGCCTACGTCGGGGTCTTCCTGATTCTTCCGACCGTGCTGGTCGTGGTGCAGGCGTTCGGGACCTCGGACGGGCGGCCGACCCTGGCCAACGTCAAGGCCCTGAAGGAGAGCTACGTGCTCACCGCCTTCTGGCGGAGCATCGAGCTCTCCGTGTCGACCGCCGCGATCGGCGCCGTCTTCGGCGCTCTTCTGGCCTATCTGGTGGTCAGCGGCCCGGCCGACGGCGTCGTCCGTCGCACCGTCACCGCCGCGGCCGGCGTCCTTGCCCAGTTCGGTGGCGTGACCCTGGCTTTCGCGTTCATGGTGAGCGTGGGTAACCAGGGCCTGGTCACCCTGCTGCTGCAAGACACGACCGGCGCCGACGTCTCCGGCGGCTGGCTGTACAAGATGTCCGGCCTGACCGTGGTCTACCTGTACTTCCAGATCCCGCTGATGGTGCTCGTTTTCCTCCCAGCACTGGACGGCGTCAAGCCCCAGTGGCGGGAAGCAACCGAGAGCCTCGGTGGCGGGGGCTGGGCATACTGGCGTCACGTCGCCGTCCCGCTGTTGACCCCGCCCTTCCTCGGGGCGTTCCTGCTGCTCTTCGCCAACGCGTTCGCGGCCTATGCGACCGCGGCGGCGCTGATCAGCCAGGGCGGGATCATCATCCCGCTGCAGATCCGCGCGGCCCTGACCAGTGAGACCGTGCTCGGCCAGGAGAACGTGGCCAAGGCGCTGGCGCTCGGCATGGTGATCGTGGTCGCGGTGGCCATGACGCTCTACTCCTGGATGCAGCGGAGGTCGTCGCGATGGCTGCAGTAACCACTGAACTCACGACTGCGCCCGCGGCGCAGCCCAGCGGGCTGCGGACCCGGACGGCCCGGCGTACCAAGATCTTCCGGGCCGTGCTGTTCGTGCCGTTCGCGCTGTTCTTCGCCGTACCGCTGATTGCCCTGGTGGAATTCAGCACTCGCTCCACCGACCTGTCCGGGCCCCGCACGCTGGAGTACTGGCGAGCGATCGGGGACAACCCGGCCCTGCTCACGGCCTTGCGGGACTCGCTGCTGCTGGCGGTGATCACCTCGGTAGTGGCCCTGCTCCTGCTGGTCCCGACCATGGTGTGGGTGCGGCTGCGGCTGCCGAAACTGCGCCGGGTGGTGGAGTTCCTGTGCCTGCTCCCGCTCACCATCCCGGCCCTGGTGCTGGTGGTCGGCTGGGGCCCGATCTACCTGTGGATCGCCTACTTCACCCCGAACAAGTACGACTCCTCGCCGGTGGTGCTGTTCTTCGCCTACGTCATCCTGGTGATGCCGTACATGTACCGGTCGCTGGACGCCGGACTGCAGGCGATCGACGTGCGCACCCTGAGCGAGGCCGCCCGCAGCCTGGGGGCCGGCTGGTTCACCGTGATGCTGCGGGTAATCCTGCCGAACATCGTTTCCGCGGTGCTCAACGCCTCACTGCTGTCGGTCGCCCTGGTGCTCGGTGAGTTCACCGTCGCCTCGCTGCTGAACTACGACAACCTGCAGGTCGCGATCAACCAGCAGGCGCAGTCCAGTGTCGGTGTCTCGGTCGCCCTCGCGGCGGCGTCCCTGATTTTCGTGTTCGTTCTGCTGTTCGCGCTGTCGTTCCTCGGCCGCAAGCGCCGTCGTCCCGCTGCCGTCGTCCAGCTTGAGGAGAAGTGACGTGACGGAAACCGTTACCCCGCCGAAGGAAGAGACCCGCACCGGGGTTGAGGTCCGGCTGGAGGGCCTGCGCCGCGAATACGGCGCGGTGACCGCCCTGGACGGCCTCGACCTAACCATCAAGCCCGGCGAGTTCATCGCCCTGCTCGGCCCCTCCGGCTGCGGGAAGACCACCGCTCTGCGGCTTCTCGCGGGTCTGGAGGACGCCGATGGGGGACGCGTGGTGGTGGGCGGCAAGGACGTCACCGCGCTGCCCACCAACAAGCGCGACATGGGCATGGTGTTCCAGGCCTATTCGCTGTTCCCGCACATGACCGCCCGGCAGAACGTGGCTTTCGGGCTGCGGCTGCGCAAGATCGGCGAGGCCGAGCGGAACCGCCGGGCGGGCGAGATGCTCGAACTGGTCGGCCTTTCCGCGCAGGCCGACCGGTACGCGCACCAGATGTCCGGCGGTCAGCAGCAGCGCGTCGCCCTGGCCCGCGCCCTGGCCATCCGCCCGACCGTGCTGCTGCTCGACGAGCCGCTGTCCGCCCTGGACGCCAAGGTCCGGGCCAACCTGCGCGACGAGATCCGCCGCGTGCAGCTGGAAGTCGGCATCACCACCCTGTTCGTCACGCACGACCAGGAGGAGGCGCTCGCCGTCGCCGACCGGGTCGGGGTGATGAACGCCGGCCGGCTCGAGCAGCTCGGGCCGCCGACCGAGGTCTACAGCCGCCCGGCCACGCCGTTCGTGGCCGAGTTCGTCGGTCTGTCGAACCGGCTGCCGGCCACCGTGACCGATTCCCAGGCCGACGTTCTCGGCGAGAAGCTCCCGGTCATCGGGTCCTCGCTGAGCAGCGGCAGCGGTCTGGCCCTGGTCCGTCCGGAGGCCGTCGACCTGATCCCGATCACTGAGGGCTCCGACCGGGCCGGCGACCCATTGGTCGGGCCGGTGGTGGCGGTGTCGTTCCTCGGCGCGGTCAGCCGGATCACCGTCGACCTGGGGCAGCACGGCACGGTTCTGGCCCAGCTGCCCACCGCGCAGGCCGGGGCGTTCGGCGCCGGCAGCCTGGCCCGGGTGACCTTCCGCCCGGACCCGGTCCTGGTCGTCAAGGCCTGACCTCTCTCCTCCCACCACCTTCGCCGTGATCATGCAGAACCGCCCTCGTGATCATGGAGAACTCCCCCCGTGATCATGGAGAAATACCCTCGTGATCATGCACTTTCAGCTTGGCTGATTGTGCATGATCACGGGGGAGAAACTCCATGATCACGGGGGAGAAACTCCATGATCACGGGGGAGAAACTCCATGATCACGGGGGAGAAACTCCATGATCACGGGGGAGAAAGTCCATGATCACGGCGAGGTTTGGGGTGTGGGGGAGGGTTAGAGGTAGGCAGCGAGGGCGAGTTTGACGGCGAGGCCGAGGCCGGCCAGGCCGATGAGGATGCGGAGGGGGCCGGCGGGGGCGTGGCGGACGATGATCGGGCCGATCCGGCCGCCGATCAGGAAGCCGACGGCCAGGGGTAGGCAGGAGAGCCAGTCGACCGGGCCGAACGCGGCGAAGTAGAGGGCGGCGACCAGGTTGGCGGCGGTCAGGACCACGCTGCGGACGGCGGCCGAGCGGGGCAGGCTCAGCGAGGTCAGGCTGAGCATCAGGGCAAGCATCATCACGCCGGCCGCGGCGCCGAAATAGCCGCCGTAGATGCCGATGAAGAAGCAGCCGGCCAGAAGTGAACGCGGCGGAGTGATTCTCGGGCCGAACGGAGAGACATCGGCTGAGGTGTGCGGGATCTCGTCGGCCGGTAGGTCCGCCGCCGAGCTGGCCGGCCCGGTCCGGATCAGCACCGCGAGCGAGGCGCCGGCGATCAGGAACGGCACCACCTTCTCGAACGATCCGCCCGGCGTGATCAACAGCAGCACGCTGCCGACGACGCCGCCCGGCACCGCCCAGAACAGCATCCGCCGGACCAGTGCGCCTTGCCCGCGCAGCTCGGGCCGGGATCCGGCGGCGTTACCGACGCCCTGGAACACCAGCGCGATCGTGTTGGTGACGTTGGCGCTGATCGGCGAGAGCCCGGTGGCCAGCAAAGCCGGGTAGCTGACCAGGGAGGCCAGCCCGGCGATGCTTCCGGACAGCCCGCCCCCGATTCCGGCCAGGACCAGCAGGCCGGCCTCGCCGGCGTTCATCGAAGCACCGAGGTACGGTCCGGATCGCGCAGGTCGGTACCGGCCGCCAGCCAGAGTTCCCGCAGGTGGGCGGCGCCGCGGGCCCGGGCCAGCGCAGCCTCGTCCGGCGTCATCGGCAGCACGGGGTAGAAGCGCACCGGGTCGAACTCGGGCAACGGGAGGTCGGGCACCAGTCCGCCGGCGTCCCCGAGCAGCACGGCGGTGACCCGGGCTCCGGGCCACAACGGCTGCTGCAGGTCGAGCGTCGCGCCTGCCGTGAGCACCAGACCCTCGACCTGGGGGGACGCGGCGAGCACGGCGAGGGCGCGGAGCACCTCGTCCCGCGGCGCATTCAGGCTCAGGACGAGTTCGGCGCGAGGCCCTCGGACGGGGTCGACGACGGTGGCGGTAGGCGAGTGCATCGGGCTGTTGCTCACCCCGACGGTGACGTAGCGGACCACTCCCGAAGAGCCGAACTTTTGGACGTTCAGGGGCAGGGTCCCGAGGAAGGTCACCGAGGCCTCGGCGACCGGACCCGGGAAGGTGGCCGCCAGGTGGGATCGGACAAGGTCAGGAACGGAGGCCACTCAGGCATTCCACCACGGGGTGCTCACTCCACGACAAGCGCGTTCAGCCGAGGAGAAACGTTGAACCCGGCGGCCAGCGCGGCCCCGGCAATCCGCTGCAATCGGCCCAGAACCACGGAGGGAACAGTGCCTTCGGGGCTGATCCAGACCCGGGAGAGCGGCAGGCCGTGCACCGCGACCAGGGTGCTCACGGTGGCGATGTCGTCCACGTCACGCACCACGAAGGAGAAGTCGATGTCCATCCGCTGGGCCAGGTGACCCCAGCGGACCAGCACGTCGCCGTTGATCCGGGCCCAGGCCGGGTCGCCGGCGTGGGCCAGCTTGGGCGAGACGGTGATCCAGCTCACTCCGCGCAGGGTCTGGGTGCTCGGGACGATCGTCCCGTTGGTCTCCAGCCCGATCTCGTGCGCGGCCAGCGCGGCCAGCAGATTCGGCCAGGCCGGGTTGTTCTGCTGCATCAGCGGCTCCCCGCCGGAGATCACGATGGCCGCCGGCTCGCACAGCAGCGCCTGCCGGACGATCTGCGGGACGGTCCAGTTGGCCAGCTCGCGGCTCAGGTCGAAGCGGCTGTTGTCCCAGGTGAAGGCCGAGTCGCACCAGGTGCAGGTGAGGTTGCAGCCGCCCAGCTGGATCACCGAGCAGCGGCGCCCGGAGGCCGCGCCCTGGCCGTGGATGACCGGGCCGACCACTCCGGCCACGGTCAGCCGGGGGCTGCCGGGGGTGCCTTCGGTCATCCGTGCTCCCCCTCGTGACCGGTCCTCATGTCACCATGCTGCGATGGACGGGGACGCGGAGCTACTCCATCGTGCCAGGTTGTTACAGGCCGGTGATCTGGAACCGGCCCCGGCCCGCCCGGCCTCCACGGTCGCCCTGATCCGTGACACCGACGTGAACCTTGAGGTCTACCTGCTGCGACGCGTGCCGAACATGGCCTTCGCGGCCGGCCTGTACGTCTTCCCGGGAGGCTCGGTCGACCCGAAGGACGCGGAGGGGTCGCCTGAGGGGTGGATCGGCCCGGCGCCCGAGGAGTGGGCCGACCAACTGGGGACGGACGCGGTCACCGCGGCTTGCCTGGTTCGGGCCGCGGTGCGGGAGACGTTCGAGGAATCAGGGGTGTTGCTCGCAGCGTCACTCATTGAGGACGGACGCCCCGCACCGGTGACGGAGACGGAGAGGGCCGATCTGGAGGCCGGCCGGCTCTCCCTGGCCGCCCTGCTCGCCCGGCACCACCTGGCTCTACGGGCCGATCTGCTCGCGCCGCTCCAGCACTGGGTCACCCCGGAACTCTCCCCACGCCGCTACGACACCCGGTTCTTCGTCGCCGCGCTGCCGTCGGGCCAGGAGCCGCGTGAGGTGGGCACCGAGGCCGATCGACGGGTCTGGGTCACCCCAGCTGACGCGCAGGCCTCAGGGATCGGTCTGATGCGGCCGACGCAGGCCGCTCTCACCGAGCTGGCGCGCTACCGGTCGGTGGCCGCCGTGCTCGCCGCCGAGAGGAAGATCCACCGGGTGATGCCCCGGTTCGAGGTGACCGGCGACGAGGTGGTCTGGACCGCCGGCTGACCTGCGGATCCGGTGAATCAGGGCGATCAGCAGCGCCAGGGCGATCAGCAGTTGGTAGCCGGTGTTCGGCCAGGGATAGGCGCGGTGCAGTTGGATCGTGGGTGGGGCGAGGAGGGCAAGCGTCAGGAACAACCGGGTCGGTGAGCACTGCTCGTGGAGCAGGCCGATTCCGACCACGACCAGGATGATCACCGGTTGCCAGTAGTACTCCATGTCGAGCGGGTCCAGCAGGAGTCGGACCAGCACCACGGCGAGCGGTCCGAGCCAAACCAGATCGCGACGGCGACCCAGCGCCCGCGCGGCGGCGCACCCGGCCAGTCCCGCCCCGAAGCCCTGCAGCAGCCGGGGCGCCCAGCCGAACTGGTCCTGGTGGGGGAAGAGCTGGCCGTACGGCGTGTCGTGGACGACCACCCAGCGCAGCTCGAACATGGCGAAGTGGCCGGTGGCGACGAACGGCAGATAGGGGCCGACGGCGGCGACGGCGAACAGGGCACAGGCCCGGACCAGCCGTTGGGGGTGGCGTTCGGCCAGCAGCAGGCCGGCCGGTAGCAGCCCCCAGGGTTCCCAGGCGGTGGAAAGCCCGATCAGCACCGCGGCTTTCCCGCTGTGCCCCCGAATCAGCAGGCTGGTCGCAAAGATCCAGAACAGCGGGGCGCCGAGCTGGGCCAGGTGGCCGCCGGCCCAGAACCGGTTGGGCAGGGCCAGGAAGAGGAGGGCCACACCGGCGGCGAGCTCCGTTGCCGGCGAAGTGGGCAGGCCGTGCAGCTTTCGTAAATGCCGCACGAGCAGCATCATTCCGCCCGTCAGCACGGCGCCGCCGACCAGCCGCAGGCCGAGCCAGTCCCCGGTGTGCCAGGCCTGGTAGGCCGCCTGATGCTGATGGCAGAAAGGGAACAGGGCCCAGGTGGCGAGGAGTTCCAGCGGTCCACCCTGCATGAACGAGGTGCTGTAGACCTGGGCCGGATGGCCACGCAGGATCTGGCCGCCGGCTTCGGCGAAGGCCGCCGAGTCGAAGGTCTGCGGGCTCCGCATCAACCCGGCCTCCAGGGCCCCGACCAAGCACAGCCACCAGCGAAGGCGCACCGCGGACGCCACCAGAGGGGCGAAACCGCTGAGAGAGCGGCCAATTCCAGCCAAGGGCGGTTCAGTCATGCTCCTCCTGCCTGAGCACGACCATCAGCGCGGCGATCAGGACCAGGGCCCCGGACAGGAGCAGGAGGTCGTGGTCCAGGCCGGAGCGGAAACGGATCAGCGGGACCGCGGTGACACCGGCGGCCAGGGCGACCCGGACCGGGGAGCACCCTTGGTGCAGTAGACCTACACCGATCGGGACGGCGATCAGGAAGGGCTCCCAGTAGTAGGAAAGGAGCAGCGGGTCGAGGAGCAGGCGGACCACCAGGACGGCCAGCGGTCCGAGCCAGATCAGGTCCCGACGGCGACCCAGGACCCCGGCCGTTACCGCTCCGGCCAGCCCGGCGGCCGTACCCTGGAGCAGGCGCAGCGGCCAGCCGAACTCGTCGGTGTGTGGGAAGATCCGGGCGACCAGGGTGTTCGGCAGGATCGCCCAGTCCAGACCGAACATGGCGAACTGGCCGGAGGCGAGAAAAGGCAGGTAACCGGCCAGGGCGCCGGCCGCGAGGGCAGCGCAGCCCAGCAGCAGCCGGGTCGGGCGGCGCTCGGCGAGCAGCACGCCCGCGGTGAGGACGCCCCAGGGTTCCCAGGCCGCGGACAGGCCGATCACCAGACCGCCGAGCCGGGTGCGGCCCCGGACGATCTGAGAGGCGCCGAGGATCCAGGTGAGCGGGATCCCGGTCTGGGCCAGATGACCACCCGTCCAGAAGTGATAGGGGACACCGACCAGCACGGTGGTCAGTCCGGCCAGGAGCTCCATCGAGGCGGACGGCGTCTCGCCGTGCACCGAGCGCAGGTACCGGACCAGGAGCATCGCCCCGGCCACGAGAGCGGCCCCGACGATCAGGCGCAGCCCGGTCTGCCCGAACAGGCCGGCGGTCACGTATTCGGCTCGGTGCTGGTATCCGAACGGGAAGAGAACCCAGCTGGCGAGCAGTTCCAGCGGGCCGGCCTGCATCCAGGAGCTGGCGTAGACGTCGTCCAGCCGACCGCTCACGATCCAGCCGCCGGCCGCCGAGAACCGGATCAGGTCGCCCGGCTGGACCCCGGAATTGAGCATCGGGGCACAGGACTGCAGGGCGCCGACCCCGCAGAGCAGCCAGCGCAGGCGGGTGACCAGCGTCAGCAACGGAACCAGGCCGGTCAGTTGCCGGCCGAAGGCCACCAGCGGGGGAGCGTCAGGGATGCCGGTCGCCACCGAGGTTAGTTCGGCGACCGGCCCCTGCGGCTTTACCTAGGTGCTGGGGTAGGACTTCCGGAACTGCTTGCGATTGTCCGGACCCCCGGGCCGGGTGCGCTGCGGCGGCGGCCCGTCGGTCTTGGTCAGCTGGATCAGCTTGCCCGAGATCCGGGTCTGGGTGAGCGCCTCGACGGTCTCCCGCGAGAGGTTCGCGGGCAGTTCGACCAGGGTGTGGTCGGCCTGGATGTCGATGTGCCCGAAGTCGGACCGGCCCAGGCCACCCTCGTTGGCGATCGCCCCGACGATGGCGCCGGGCTGCACCCGGTGCCGACGGCCGACGGCGATCCGGTACGTGGCCAGGGGCACGTCGCCCCGGGGGCGACGCGGTCCGGCCACACGTGGGGCCGGCCGGCCGTTCCGGTCACGAGCACCGGCCGGTTCGCGCGTGGGCCGGCGGGCCGACGGCGGCGGGTCGGGCGGGAGCAGGAAGGCCTTGCCGTCCTGCGCGATCACGGCCAGGGCGGCGGCCACGTCGGCGGCCGGCACGTCGTGCTCGGAAATGAACTCCTCGATCAGCCGGCGGAAGACGGCCGCCTCCGGGCTGTCCAGGTTGGCCTTGATCGAGTCGGTGAACTTGGTCACCCGGGTCGAGTTGACGTCGTCCGCCGTCGGCAGCGGCATCTCCTCGATCGTCGAGCGGGTGGCCCGCTCGATCGAGCCGAGCAGCCGCTTCTCCCGCGGGGTGACGAAGAGCAGCGCCTCGCCGGAGCGCCCGGCCCGGCCGGTGCGGCCGATCCGGTGCACGTACGACTCGCTGTCGTGCGGGATGTCGAAGTTGACCACGTGGGTGATCCGCTCGACGTCCAGCCCCCGGGCGGCCACGTCGGTGGCCACCAGGATGTCCAGCTGACCGGACTTGAGCTGGCCGATCGTCCGCTCGCGCTGCTGCTGGGCGAGGTCACCGTTGATCGCGGCGGCGGAGAAGCCGCGCGCCCGCAGCCGCTCGGCCAGTTCCTCGGTGGCCTGCTTGGTGCGGACGAAGATGATCATCGCCTCGAAGTCCTCGACCTCGAGGACCCGGGTGAGGGCGTCCAGCTTCTGCTGGTGCCCCACGAAGATGTAGCGCTGCCGGGTGTTGATCGACGTCACCGTGCGGTTGGCCACGGTGATCTCGGCGGCGTCGGTGAGGTAGCGCTTGGAGATCCGGCGGATCTGCGGCGGCATGGTGGCCGAGAACAGCGCCACCTGCTTGTCGTCCGGAGTGGTCGCCAGGATCGTCTCGACGTCCTCCTGGAAACCCATCTGGAGCATCTCGTCGGCCTCGTCCAGCACCAGGTACTTCAGCTGGGACAGGTCGAGGGTGCGCTTCTCCAGGTGGTCGATCACCCGTCCGGGGGTACCGACGACGATGTGCGCGCCGCGCTTGAGGCCGGCCAGCTGCACGCCGTAGCTCTGCCCGCCGTAGATCGGCAGCACGTTCAGGCCGGGGATGTGGTGGGAGTAGCGGCCGAAGGCCTCGGCCACCTGCAGCGCCAGTTCCCGGGTGGGGGCCAGCACCAGGGCCTGCGGAGCCCGCTGGGTCAGGTCGATCCGGCTGAGCACGGGCAGGGCGAAGGCCGCGGTCTTCCCGGTCCCGGTCTGGGCCAGGCCGACCAGGTGACGGCCCTGCATCAGCGGGGGAATGGCGGCGGCCTGGATCGGCGACGGCATCTCGTAGCCGACGTCGCTGAGGGCCCGCAGGACGCGCTCGTCGATCCCGAGGTCGGCGAACGTCGGCTGGTGAGCTTCTTCGGGCTCATCGTCGACGGGCGGCCCGTCGGGGGTTTCGGGGGCGCCCTCGGGGTCGGGGAGATCGTCCCGGGCGGCTGGATCGGTGTTCATCGTCCACCAATCTACGGAGCCGGACGGGTTCCTGCACAACGCGGGCCCCGGAGAACGGAGTTTGTTCTCGGGCCCGCGTTGTGCTGCGGCTTTAGCCCATCACGCACCGTATGGGGGCGGCCTCAGTCGCCCGCCACCGTCGCCGGGGTGCCGGACGCGGCCGGTGGGGGTGCGTCCGGGGCGCGGTCCACGGTGAAGTCCCCGGCCTCGGTGGCGTCCGGGAGCTCGGGGGCCCCGGCCCGGCGCAAGATCACCGTGAGCACGACCGCGACCAGCAGGTTCGCCAGGACGGCGACGAATCCGACGTAGATCTGCTTGTCCGAGTCGAGGCCGGCCAGGGACAGTTTGTAGGCCGATCCACCAAAGTGCGCCTTGCCGTTGTTGGGGTTGGGGATCTGGTAGAGCATCCCGATCCCGACCGCCAGACCGGCGATCAGCCCGGTGCTGAGGGCCCAGGGGTGCAGCCAGCGGGTGTACACCCCGAGGGCGACCGAGGGCAGCGTCTGCAGGATCAGCACGCCGCCGATCAGCTGCAGGTCGATGGCGAACTGCGGGTCGAGGAGGAGGATCACCAGGACCGCCCCGATCTTCACCACCAACGAGGCGAGCTTGCTGGTGGTGGCCTCCTGGGCCGGGGTGGCGTCGCGCTTGAGGTACTCCTTGTAGATGTTGCGGGTGAACAGGTTGGCCGCCGCGATCGACATGATCGAGGCCGGCACCAGCGCCCCGATCCCGATCGCGGCATAGGCCACGCCGGCGAACCAGTTGGGGAACATCTGGTCGAACAGCGCCGGCACGATCGTGTTCGTGTCCGCCTTGCCGTCGCTGACCAGCGGCTTGATCCCGGCCGCGAGGGCCATGTAGCCCAGCAGCGCGATCAGCCCGAGCAGGAAGCTGTAGGCCGGCAGGGCCGACATGTTCTTCTTGATCGTGTCCCGGTTCTTCGCGGCCAGGACGCTGGTCAGCGAGTGCGGGTAGAGGAACAGGGCCAGGGCCGATCCGAGGGCCAGGGTGATGTACTGCAGCTGGTTGTTCGCGTTCAGCGTGCCAGCCGCCGAGCTTGTAGGGGATCACGATCACGGCGACGATGATCACCAGGTAGATCAGGGTGTCCTTGACGAACGCGATCAGCGCCGGGGCCCGCAGGCCGGAGCTGTAGGTGTACACCGCCAGGATGGCGAAGGCGATGATGATCGGCAGGTGCCCGGTCACGCCCATCACCTTCAGCACGGCCTGGATGCCGATCAGCTGCAGGGCGATGTACGGCATGGTGGCGACGATGCCGGTGATCGCCACCAGCAGGGCCAGGGTGGGGGAGCCGAAGCGGCCGCGGACGAAGTCGGCCGGGGTCACGTAGCCGTGCCGGTAGCTGACCGACCAGAGCCGGGTCATCACCAGGAACGCCAACGGGTAGATCAGGATCGTGTAGGGCACGGCGTAGAAGCCGATCGCGCCCGAGGCGAAGACCAGGGCGGGCACGGCGACGAAGGTGTAGGCCGTGTAGAGGTCACCGCCGAGCAGGAACCAGGTGATCCAGGTGCCGAAACTGCGCCCGCCCAGACCCCATTCGTCCAGATGGTCGAGCGATTCGGCGCGCCGCCAGCGGGCGGCCGCGAAGCCCATGACCGAGACCAGGGCGAACAGCAGGGTGAAGACGACGAGCTCGACCACGTGGTCGGAGGCGTGCGGCATGGCTCAGTCCCTCCGCTTCGTCCGGTTGTAGACGACGGCGGTGCAGCCGACGCCGAGCAGCACGAACGCCAGTTGCAGCCAGTAGAACAGCGGGAAGTCCAGGAACCGCGGGGTCGTGCTGTTGAACAGCGGAGTGCACAGCGGGATGACGATCGGGACCAGGAGGAGCCAGTTCCACCAACTGGCGTCCGACTGCTTACGGTCCGGACCGGCCGGGCGTTCCGGCGGATCCTGCGAAGACGGCGTGGACGTCATCGTCCGATCTCCCTCACTGAGGACGGGCAGGGCGAGGGTCTGTCTATCAGGTCACAGTTTGTCCGCCAAGGGTTATCGGGCAACGACTCTGCGTAAAACCGAATTCGCCTCGAACCGGCTCAGACCGGTTCGGAGATCGCCTTGATCACCAGGGCCAGGGTTCGCCGGCAGGTGTTCGGGTCCGCCGGCTCCCCGGCGGCGGTGGCGATCAGCATCCGGGTCGCCCCGGTCTCGTAGCCGGCGTGGATCGCGCTCACCGCGTCCTCGGTGCCGACCGCCAGGCGGCGCCCGGCGCGGGCCAGCCCGGCCATCACCAGGTGCGCCAGCTCCTCCCGGAACGGGGTCATGACCTGCTGCAACTGCGGCGCGTGGTCCGGGTTGCGGATCATGTAGAGGTTGATCTCGGTCTCCATCAGGTGGGACTCCCGGTCGGTCGGGATCACCGCCAGCACCTTCTCGACCAGGTCGTCGACCACGTCCACCCCGGCCGGGGCCTGGGTGGCCTGCTCGAGGGTGCTGCGGATGCCGTTCAGCAGGGCCTCGTGCCGGGCGTCCATCAGGGCGTTGAGCAGGTCTTCCTTGGTGGTGAAGTTGGAGTAGAAGGCGCCCCGGGTGAATCCGGCCTCCTCGCAGATGGCCTCGACGCTGGCCCCGTTGACCCCGCGCTCGGCGATCACCGTGGTGGCCGCGGTCAGCAGGCGCTGTCGGGTGGCGGCGCGCCGCGGGCTGATCCGCGGGGCCCGGTCGTCCCCCACGTTCATCTGGGTCACCGTCAAGGTTCTTCGGCCTCCTCCTGGTCGGTCCGGCCAGTCTCTCGCAGACCGCCTCGGGCCGCGCTGCCCGCGAGTAGCTCGCCGGGTGGCCCGGGCGGTGGGATCAGTTTGAATACACTACTGTATTGAATACAGACCTGTATCGAACTTGTCCGGCCGCTCGCTGCCCGGGGCGGCGATGGGAGAACCCGAATGTCCACGCTGCTCTACGCGCTCGGCCGGCGCGCCTACCGAGGGCGCCGGCTGGTCGCCGCCCTCTGGGTGCTCGTCCTGGTTGCGCTCGCCGTCGGCGCCGCCACCCTCGGTAGCGGCACCACCAACCAGTTCGAGATCCCGGGCACTGCCTCGCAGAAGGCCCTCGACCAGCTCGCCGACCGGTTCCCGCAGTTGGCCGGCGGTCAGGCCCAGATGGTCGTCGTCGCTCCCTCGGGCAGTTCGGTGACCAGTGCCACGATGAAGCAGGCGGTGGAGGGCTCGCTCGCCGCGATCGCCAAGGTCGACGGCGTAACGGCGGTCGTCGACCCGTACAACGCGCAGGTCAAGGGGGCCATCGCGCAGGACGGCACGGTGGCTCTGGCCACCGTCCAGACCGAGGGCGACTGGCGCAACCACCAGGACGCGCTGCGCGACGACATCCAGGCGGCGGCCCAGCCGATCCGGGCCGCGGGGGCCACGGTCGAGTTCGGCGGCGAGGTGTTCGCGGTCTCGCTGCCCTCGGTCACCCCGACCGAGGGGATCGGCGTGGTGGTCGCGCTGATCGTCCTGATCGTCACCTTCGGCTCGATCCTGGCGGCCGGGCTGCCGTTGCTGACCGCGCTGCTCGGGGTCGGGATCGCGATGGCGGCGATCTTCACCGCCACCCCGCTGGTCGACATCTCCAGCACGGTGCCGCTGCTGGCGCTGATGATCGGGCTGGCCGTCGGGATCGACTATGCGCTGCTGATCGTCTCCCGGCACCGGGACCAGTTGCGCGAGGGACTGGACCCGGAGGAGTCGGCCGCCCGGGCGGTGGCCCGGGCCGGCTCGGCGGTGGTGTTCGCCGGCCTGACCGTGATGATCGCGCTGGTCGGCCTGGCGGTCGCGAACATCCCGTTCCTGACCGTGATGGGGGTGGCCGCGGCCGGGGCGGTGCTGGTCGCCGTGCTGGTGGCGCTCACCCTGCTGCCCGCTCTGCTCGGTTTCCTGGGCGCCCGGCTGATCCCGAAGGACGCCGGTGAGGACCACGCACAGCGGCACCGGTTCGCGAATGCCTGGCTGCGCACCGTGGTTCGCTGGCCCGCGCTGACCGTCCTGGTCGTGGTAGTCGGGGTCGGCCTGCTCGCCGTCCCGGCCAAGGACCTGCACCTGGCCCTGACCGACAACGGCAGTGCCGCCTCGGACACCACCCAGCGCAAGGCGTTCGACCTGGTGGCCCTGCACTTCGGCCCCGGCGCCAACGCCCCGCTCCTGGTCACCGCCGGGATCCCGGCCGGGGCCGACGCGAAGACCCTGCTCACCGAACTGTCCACCGAACTGGGCGGGCTGAAGGACGTGGCCGGGGTCAGCTCGGCGGCGGTGAACTCCTCCGGCGACGAGGCCGTGGTGGCCCTGGTGCCGACCGGCAGCGCGACCTCCTCGGCGACCGCCGACCTGGTGCGCGAGATCCGCGACCAGGCACCGGCTCTGGAGCAGAAGTACGGGATCGAGGTCGGGGTCACCGGGCAGACCGCGATCGCGATCGACGTCTCCGACCGGCTCGGCGACGCCCTGCTGCCGTTCGGCCTCCTGGTCGTCGGCCTCTCGCTGATCCTGCTCGGTGCGGTCTTCCGGTCGGTCGCGGTGCCGGTGAAAGCGGCCCTGGGTTACCTGCTCTCGGTCGGGGCCTCGTTCGGCGCGGTCTCGGCGGTGTTCGAATGGGGCTGGCTCTCGGACCTTCTCGGGGTGCAGCGGGTCGGCCCGGTGATCAGCTTCATGCCGATCATCCTGATGGGCGTGCTGTTCGGGCTGGCAATGGACTACGAGGTCTTCCTGGTCTCCCGGATCCGCGAGGAGTTCGTCCACGGCGGCGACGCCCGCCGGGCCCTGGACCGGGGTTTCGCCACCGGCTCCCGGGTGGTGACCGCGGCCGCGCTGATCATGGTCTCGGTGTTCGCCGCGTTCGTGCCGGAGGGCGACGCCAACATCAAGCCGATCGCCCTGGCCCTGGCGGTGGGCGTGTTCGTCGACGCCTTCGTGGTCCGGATGATCCTGGTCCCGGCGGTTCTCGCGCTGCTCGGCAACGCCGCCTGGTGGATCCCGAAGTGGCTGGACCGGGTGCTGCCGCACCTGGACGTGGAGGGCGCCGGGCTGGAGAAGCAGCTGGAACAGGAGAAGCACCCGGTGTGACGCCGGCTTCAGGAGCGGGGGCGGGCTGCCGATGGGGTCAGGAGGCAATTGCCCGCCCCCGCACCGGAAGGCCATAGGACCGCGCTGTCATGACCGCCGCCACCGACCTGATGTCGTCGCGCCCCACGATCGGTGCGCCCGCAGTCCGGTCCTCCCCCTTCCGGTTCCTCGCCGACCTCCGGATCGGCGTCAAGATCCTCACGCTGGCCGCCGTCTCCGTGGTGCTGACCGTGGTGGTCGGCCTGACCGGTCAGCTCGCCGTGAACAGCGTGCAGAACACCGGCGAGCAGATCGTCAACGTCACCGCCAAGGGCGCCACCACCGTCCTGGACGCCCGGGCCAACTTCAGCGGGTTCCGCCGGTACATCTACAGCACCGCACTGGCCCAGGACGCGGCCTCCCGGGACAAGGCGGTCAGCAGCGCCGAGGACAACTACAACGACTCCCTGACCTCGCTCAAACAGCTTCAGGGGATGGCCCTTCCGGCCGCCGACCTGAAGCTGCTGAGCGACAAGATCATCCCCGAGGCCGAGCAGTCCTGGCAGCTCTGGCAGACCGAGCTGCTGCCGACCGCGAAGAACCTGAACCTGACCACCGCCCAGCTCGACGCCTACACCAAGCAGGTCTCGGCCGACTTCGACCCGGTGGCCAACGCGGTCCGGGACGACATCGCCACCGTCACCGCGGACCTGACCACCGCGATGGCCGACCAGGTGGGCCGGTCCGGCGACGACGCGCACAGCGCGGCGATCCGGATCTGGCTGCTCACCGGCCTCGGCGCGGTGATCCTGATGATCGGCGGCCTGGGCATCGCCCGGCTGGTCGCCCGCCCGGTGAACCGGCTGCGCGGCTCCCTGGTCGCCCTGGCCAACGGCGACCTGTCCGCCACCGCCGAGGTGAGCAGCCGGGACGAGATCGGGCAGATGGCGCTGGCGCTGAACGAGGCGACGATCTCGCTGCGCTCGGCGATGGTCCAGATCGACCGCACCTCGGGCACGCTGTCCGACAGCGCCCGCAACCTCGGCACGATCTCCGGGCAGATCTCGGCGAACGCCGACACCACCTCCAACCAGGCCTCCGGCCTGGCCGGGACGGCCAACGAGGTGTCCAGCAACGTGCACACGGTGGCAGCCGGAACCGAGGAGATGACCGCCAGCATCCGGGAGATCGCCTCCTCCTCGGCGGAGGCCGTCCGGGTCGCCGCCAGCGCGGTGAACGAGGCGGTCACCGCCCGGGCCACGGTGGCCAAGCTCGGCGACTCCAGCATCGAGATCGGCAACGTGGTCAAGGCGATCACCTCGATCGCCGAGCAGACCAACCTGCTGGCCCTGAACGCGACCATCGAGGCGGCCCGGGCCGGGGAGGCCGGTAAGGGCTTCGCGGTGGTCGCCGAGGAGGTCAAGCAGCTGGCCCAGGAGACCGCCCGGGCCACCGAGGACATCTCGCACCGGGTCGAGGCGATCCAGGCCGACACCCAGGAGGCCGTCGACGCGATCGCCCGCATCTCGCAGACGATCGAGGACGTCAACTCCTACCAGACCACGATCGCCTCGGCGGTCGAGGAGCAGACCGCCACCACCTCGGAGATCTCCCGCAGCATCACCGAGGCGGCGGCGGGTTCGTCCAGCATCGCCGCCAGCGTGGACGCGGTGGCGAACGCGGCCCACGCCTCCACCGACAGCATCCTGGCCGCCGAGACGGCGGCCGGGGAGCTCTCCGGGCTGTCGGCGGACCTACGTCAGCTGGTGTCCCGCTTCCGGCTGTGACCACCGAGCAACCCATCGACCGGCAGCACGAGAGAGATAGGCGGATCATGCAGGCACTAGTCGTCGACGACTCACGGGTGATGCGGACCATCCTGACCAAGCTCCTGACCAACCTGAACTTCGACGTGGTTCAGGCCGGCGACGGAGCCGAGGCCCTGGCCGCCCTGGACGCCGGGGCCCGCCCCGAGGTGGCCCTGGTCGACTGGAACATGCCGGTCATGGACGGGCTGACGTTCATCAAGAAGTGCCGGCAGAACCCGGAGTACCGGGATGTCGTGCTGATGATGGTCACCACCGAGAGCGAGCAGGCCAACATCGTCCGGGCGCTGGCCGCCGGGGCCCACGAGTACGTGATCAAGCCCTTCACCGACGAGGTCATCGCCGAGAAGCTGGAGATGCTGGGGTTGATCGAACGATGAGCATCGCGACCACGGACTTCACCTTCGTGGCCGACCTGGTACGCCAGCGCAGCGCGATCGATCTGCAGCCGGGCAAGGAGTACCTGGTCGAGTCGCGGCTGGTGCCGCTGATGCGGACCAGCGGGGAGAACGACCTCAGCGCCTTCGTGGCCCGGCTGCGCCGCGGCGACCAGAAGCTGATCGACTCGGTGATCGACGCGCTGACCACCAACGAGACCCTGTGGTTCCGGGACACCGCGCCGTTCGACGTGTTCTCCAAGCAGCTCCTGCCGGACGTCGCCAAGACCTCGCTGACCAAGAAGATCACCGTCTGGTCGGCGGCCTGCTCGTCCGGGCAGGAGGGCTACTCGCTGGCGATGCTGCTGCTGGACTGGCTGCCCCGCAACCCCGGCTTCCAGGCCAAGGTGGTCGGCACCGACATCTCGCACAAGATGGTCGAGCGGGCCAGCGCCGGCAAGTACAGCCAGCTCGAGATCAACCGGGGGCTGCGGGTGCCCTACCTGGTCAAGTACTTCGACCAGGTCGGCCGCGACTGGGTGCTGAAGAAGGAGGTCCGCGACCTGGCCTCGTTCAAGTGGGGCAACCTGGCCCAGGCCCCGATCGGCCATCCCCAGTGCGACATCATCTTCCTGCGCAACGTGCTGATCTACTTCGATCCGCCGACCAAGAAGAAGGTGATCGAGAACTGCCGCGCGGTGCTGCGGCCGGGCGGCTACCTGGTGCTCGGCGGGGCCGAGACGGCGCCCTCGCTCGGCCCGAACTGGAAGCGGGTCGAGGTCGACCGGGCCGTGGTCTTCCAGCATCTGGGAGGTGGCGCGTGATCGACCCCGCGGACCTCGCGGCGGCGCGGGAGGACCTGGAGCTGCTGCTGGTCGAGATGATCGCCTCGGTGCTCGGCGAGCAGGCCGAGCCGACCGGCGAGACGCTGCCCGCGGCGGTCGGCCTGGCCGTCTCCCGGCTGGTGATCCAGGACCCGGAGGACAAGTCCTTCCTCGGGGTCGACGTGCGGGCCGAGGGCACCCTGATCACCACCCTGGCGGCCACCCTGCTGGGGGTGGCCGAACCGGCCCCGGACGACATGCTCGAGGTGATCGCCGAACTCGGGAACATCGCGGGGGGCAACGTGAAGTCGCTGCTGTGTCACAACGGCCAGCTCTCGCTGCCGTCCGCCCAGCTGGCCTTCGAGCACGAAGGGGACTCGCCGGACGCGGTCCGGGTCGGCGCCAGTCTGCTGGGGAACGTGGTGGAGTTGGTGGTCATGCCGCTGCACTCGGCCGACCCGCAGACCCGTTGGCCCTTCGGGTCACCGCAGCACGAGGCGGAGCTGAGCGCCCACTGACCGATGGGGTGACGAGAACGGACCGGCCATGGTGCCGGTCCGTTCTCGTTTGCCGGTCGGCCGGACCAAAATGATTACCCAACGTGACAATCGTCCCTCAATACTACGGATCTTCTCTTGCGAATCGGACAGGGTGACGGAACACTCTGCGGATTACCTGAGAATTCCGAAATGGATCATGAGGGCGAATGGTGAAGAAAAAGCTCGTGGTGATGGCGGCCTCCGCCGCACTGGTGGCCTCCACCGTGGCCGGGGGTACGGCCCTGGCCGCCCAGCGCGGTTCCGGCAGCTCAGCGGCCGGTGCGCAGGCGGCGGTGGCCCAGGCGCCGGCCGCCACCCAGGTGTCCTACACCCCACCCCCGATCAAGTGGAGCAAGTGCGCGAGCGAGAGCTTGCAGGCGCGCAAGGCCAAGTGCGGGTATCTGGTGGTCCCGCTCGACTACGCCAAGCCCAAGGGCACCAAGATCCGGCTGGCGGTCTCGCGGGTTGCGCACACCGTGAAGCAGGCCGACTACCAGGGCATCATGCTGGTCAACCCGGGCGGCCCGGGCGGTTCCGGGCTGACCCTGTCCTCGCTCGGCCAGTACGTGCCGGACAACGCCGGTGACGCCTACGACTGGATCGGGTTCGACCCGCGCGGCGTCGGCTCCAGCAAGCCCGCCCTGACCTGCAACGGCAACTACACCTCGTACGACCGGCCGAAGTACGTGCCGAAGACCAGCAAGGGCGAGAAGATCTGGCTGAAGCGCTCGAAGGGCTACGCCCAGGCCTGCGCCAAGGCCGGCGGCGCGCTGCTGGACAACCTGAAGACCACGGACAACGTCAAGGACATGGACGTCATCCGGAAGGCGCTGGGCCAGAAGCAGCTGAACTTCTACGGCTTCTCCTACGGCAGCTACCTCGGCCAGGTCTACGCCACCCAGTACCCGACCCGGGTGCGCCGGATGGTGCTGGACGGCGTGGTCGACCCGCGGGACGTCTGGTACCAGGCGAACCTCAACCAGGACGTCGCGTTCGACAAGAACATGGACGTGTTCTTCGCCTGGGTGGCCAAGAACAACGCCACCTACAAGCTGGGCAAGACCGGCGCGGCGGTGAAGAAGGAGTACTACAAGCAGCTGCACCGGCTGGACAAGAAGGCGGCCGGCGGCAAGATCGGCGGCGACGAGTGGACGGACATCTTCCTGTCCGCCGGGTACTACGTGTTCGGCTGGGAGGACGTCGCGGACGCCTTCGCCGGCTGGGTGCACGACGGTGACTGGAAGACCCTGAAGGCGATGTGGGACGACTCGAACCCGCAGGGCAAGGGCGCCGACAACGGGTACGCGATGTACCTGGCCACCCAGTGCACCGACGTCCAGTGGCCGAAGAGCTGGGCCAAGTGGAAGAAGGACAACACCCGGGTCAACGCCAAGGCCCCGTTCGAGACCTGGGCCAACGCCTGGTTCAACGCGCCCTGCATCTCCTGGAAGGGTGACGTCGGCAAGCCGGTGAAGGTCAACGGGGCCAAGGCCCCGGCGATCCTGCTGATCGCCGAGACCAAGGACGCGGCCACCCCGTACGCGGGCGCGCTCGAGGTCCGCAGCCGGTTCCCGAAGTCGGTGCTGGTGGAGGGCGTCAACGGGACCACCCACGCGGGCTCGCTGAACGGCGTCGCCTGCACCGACGACACCGTCGCCAGCTATCTGAAGGACGGCACGCTGCCCAAGCGGGTCAGCGGCCGGAAGTCGGACAAGCAGTGCGACCCGGTGCCGCAGCCGAAGCCGACGGCCAGCTCCAAGCAGTCCAAGGCGAGCACCGAACACGCCGCCTGATCCCACCTCGAAAGCCCGGTCCCTTAAGGGGCCGGGCTTTCGGGCGTTCTGAATGAGGGACGGTTGTCCCGTCGCCTAGTCGCGGTAGCGGAAACCGTCCAGGAACCGCCGGAACACCCCGCCCTCGCGGGGCAGCGGGGCGGCCGGTACCGGCGCGGTCCGGCGCTGGGTGGCGACCGGCTGGTCGTAGTCGGTGCGGGCGATCGCGTCGACCACCTGCGGCTCGTCGAAGTCCTCGGACCCGGGGATCGACGGGACGTAGCCGACCAGCACCCCGTCCCGCATCACCTGGGCCTCCAGCCCGATCGAGCCGTCGGTGTCCCAGATCGCCTCGCGGCCGCCGGGCAGCCGGATCCAGAGGCCGAACTGGTAGACGCCGGCCTTCTCCATCCGCGCGTCGATGCCTCGTTCCCGCAGCGCGTCGACCACCCGCCGAGCACGGTTCTCTTCCATCCGGTCAAGGTAACGGGCCGTTCCTGGGAATCGGCTGGGTGATGTCCGCAAACCCGGCCGGCGGTTTTCTTAACCCGCCCCGAAGGTGCGCCTGATCCCGGGCCGACCAGGATCCCCGAGCGTGTCGCGAAAGAAGATCGATCTCCGGGCCGGCCTGGCGCTGGTCGTGTTCGCCGTCGTGCTGGTCACCGGCGGGGTGCTCTACGCGCAGGCCGGGTCCAAGGCGGGCGAGGCCTCCCTGGTGCTCTCCCGGCCGGACATGGTGATCAACACCCGGCCCGAGGCCACGCCCACCACCGCCGGTCCTTCGGCTTCGGCCGCCGCGAAGCCGGCCGGGAAGGCTGGCGGGAAGGCTGGCGGGAAGGCCGTCGGGAAGGCCGTCGGGAAGGCCGTCGGGAAGGCAAGCCCGAAGCCGGGGGCCAAGAAGAAGGTCGCCGCGAAGAAGGCCGTTCGCAAAGCGAAGCAAGCCGCAAAGACCGCCCCGGCCAAGAAGACCGCCGTTCCGGCGACCACTGCGGTGGCCCCGAAGAGCGCCGCGGGTGATCAGGTCAAGTTCGGTAAGACCTACGACGGGGTCGCCACCTTCTACGACGCGACCGGCGCGGGCAACTGCTCCTACGATCCGACCGGCGATCTGATGGTTGCTGCGATGGACATGCCCCAGTACCAGAACTCGCAGGCCTGCGGCGCTTACGTGGACGTGACCGGCCCGGCCGGCAACACCGTGCGGGTGAAGATCGTGGACAGCTGCCCGGGCTGCGAGTCCGGTCACCTCGACCTCTCCGCCCAGGCCTTCGCCAAGCTGGCCGACCCGGGCAAGGGCCGGATCGCGATCAGCTGGAAGCTGGTCAGCCCGGCGCTGTCCGGTCCGGTGAAGTACGTCTACAAGGACGGCTCGACCCAGTGGTGGTGCGGCATCCAGGTGCGCAACCACCGCAACCCGATCCGGACGATCGAGCTGAAGTCCTCCAGCGGCTGGATCACCCTGCAGCGGCAGAGCTACAACTACTTCCTCTCGGCCAACGGCAAGGGGTGCGGCGGCTCGGTCCGGATCACCGACGTCCAGGGTCACCAGCTCACCGACACCGGCATCGCGGTGAAACCGGACGTGGAACAGGCCGGGGCGAAGCAGCTTCCGGCCGCCTGAGGGAGCGCTAGGCCAGGTCTCCGGCCGAGACCACCCGGTTCCGGCCGGAGCGCTTGGCCTCGTAGAGGGCCGAGTCGGCCCGGTCCATCAGACTTTCCGGAAGTTCCTGCGGATCCCACTGGCAGTAGCCGATCGAGATCGTCTGCCCCCGCGGCATCGACTCCCGCACCCGGTCCAGCACCGTCCGGGCGTCGGCGTCACCGCAGTTCGGCAGGGCGATGGCGAACTCCTCGCCGCCCCAACGGGCCACCAGGTCAACGGTTCTCAGTTCGGCCTTGACCGCTCGCGCGACCTCGCGCAGCAACCCGTCGCCCTCCAGATGGCCGTGGGTGTCGTTGTAGGCCTTGAACCGGTCCACGTCGGCGACCGCCACCACCAGCGGGTCGCCGCTGCGCTGAGCCGCCGCGATCAGTACGGCCAGCCGCTCGTCCCAGGAGCGCCGGTTCGGCAGCCCGGTCAGCTGGTCGGTGCCGGCCAGTTCCTCGTACCGACGCAGCAACGCGTCGTGTTCCAGGGCGAAGGCCGCCTCGTCGGCCAGGAGGGCGACCGCCATCACCCGCCGGTCGGTCAGGTTGGTGAGCACCCGGCTCCAGGTCACCGCGAGCAGCGCGGTCACCTGGCCGCCGGAGAGGATCGGCTGGTAGAGGATCGACTTGGCGCCGAGCATCCGGGCCAGGTCCTGATTCAGCATCGGGTGGTCCTCGGCCCGCTCGATGAACAGCGACTCGCCCTCCCGCCAGACCGCGGCCGTCACCGGGATGCCGGCGAACGGGTACGTGGTGCCGATCAGGCTGGTGTCCGAGGAGCCGGAGATCACCAGTTCGTCGGGCGCGCTGATCTCGAACAGGCTGGCCACCTCGGCCTCCGCGATATCCACCAGGGCGGTGACGATCGAGGCCCGGGCGTCCTCCCCGGACAGGATCCGGCGGGTCACCCGGTTGATCGCGGACAGGTTGGCCTCACTGTCCGCCAGGGCCATCTCGGCCCGGCGGCGGTCGGTGATGTCGAAGACGTGGGCCAGCAGGTGCGGTTCGGGGCTCCCGTCGTGGATCCAGCTGAGCCACGCGGAGGCCCAGGCCAGCACCCCGTCGGCCCGGCGGAACCGGACCACCACCTCCAGGCTCTCGCCCGGCCGGTTCTTCAGTTCCTGCATCGCGCCCGGGTGCAGGGTCGTGTCGGCCGGATGAATGAACTCCGACCGCAGCCGCCCGACCAGGTCTTTCTCCGCCACTCCGAGCAACCGGCACATGGCCGGGTTGGCCGAGAGCACCCGGCCCTCGGTGTCGGTCAGCGTGATCCCCATCGGGGAACCGTGGAAAATGCTGCGGAACTGCTCCTCCGACCGGGCGACCCGGGCCGCGGCGTCCACCCGTTCGGTCACTTCCCGGGCCGCGCAGTGAATCTCCGGTTCGCCCTTCTCCGGGTCGTAGAGCGGGGCGAGCGTGCACTCCAGCCAGTGCCAGCGGCCGTCCGCCGCCAGCATCCGGACCGTGACCGTCTGCGGATCGCCGAGCCGGACCTCCTCGAACGCCTCCCGTACCCCGGGCCGGTCCTCCGGGTGGACCCGGCCGAGCAGGTTCGCCCCCAGCTCGAGTTGCACGGTCACGCCGAGCACGGTGCTCACTGAGGGGCTGATGTAGGTGATCCGGCCGTCCATGGTGCAGCGCGCGATCACGTCCCCGGAGTTCTCAGTGAGCAGCCGGTACTCACTGCGCGAGCGGGCCAGCTGACGCTGCGTCGCGGTCCGCAGCTCGATCTCCCGGGCCTGCTCGATGGTCAGCCGGCGCAGCTCCAGCTGGGTCGAGACCTGCCGGGCGAGCGCCCGCAGCTGTTCCCGCTGGGTGAGCGTGAGGGTGCGCTCGACCAGGTCGATGACGCAGATCGTGCCGAGCACACTGCCGGTGGCGGTGCTGATCGGGTAACCGGCGTAGAAGACCGCGCGGGGTGGGCCGGTGACGAAGGGGTTATGGGCGAACCGGGGGTCCTGCCGTAGGTCGGGCACCTCGAGCTCGGTGCGGCCGCGCACCACGTAGTCGCAGAACGCCACGTCCCGGCTGATCGAGCAGAGATCGGTGCCGACCTTGGCCTTGAACCACTGGCGTTGCGCATCGACCAGCGTGACCAGCGCGATCGGGCAGCCGGTGAGCTGCGAGGCGAGCGTCGCCAGGTCGTCGAAGCCCTGCTCACCGGGGGTGTCGAGGATGTCCAGGGTGTGCAGCTCGGCCAGCCGGCTGGTCTCGGCCGGTTCGGCCGACGGGGTGAACTGCACCGGGACCCCTGGCCCGGGCGCGCCCAGGCGCGCACCATCGGACGACGCCGGGGTGTTCCCGGGCGTCGGCGCCGCGCTGGCATCTCCGGTCGTCATCTCGCCAGGGTCATCGGCACCTCGGCCCCCGGAACTGAGCCCGGGGGTGACCGGGCGGTGAACAGCCGAGGCAGACACCACGACAACTAGGCCTGCTCTCCTTCGCGCCGAGCGGTCAGTGGTGCCATCATCGAAGTTGTGTCCGATCTAGCACCCCAGACGATTTCCTACCCGGCTCCCGGGTCCCGGCCGTCGCGCGGCGGGCAGGAGTCCCTTGCCCCGCACGTGATCGTGCTGTTCGGGGCCACCGGCGACCTGGCCCGCCGCAAGCTGCTGCCCGGCATGGCCCACCTGGCCGCGTCCGCGCTGGCCCCGGACATCCGCGTGGTCGGCACCTCTCTCGAGGACATGAGCGACGATGCGTTCCGCACCTTCGCCCACGCCGCCATGAACGAGTTCGGTACCCACAAGCTCTCCGAGGAGCAGTGGGACACCTTTGCCAAGAATCTCTGTTACGTACCCCAGTCGGCCGGGCCCGAGGCCCTGGCCAAGGCGGTCAACGACGCGGAGGCCCAGCTCGGGCCGGACGCCCGCCGCCTGCACTACCTGAGCGTGCCGCCCAAGGCCGCCCTGGCGGTGATCACCATGCTGCGCGACGCGAAGCTGGTCGAGCGTTCCCGGGTGGTGATGGAGAAGCCGTTCGGTACCGACCTGACCTCCGCCATCATCCTGAACGACCAGGTCCACGAGACGTTCCGGGAGAGCCAGATCTTCCGGATCGACCACTTCCTGGGCAAGGAGGCGGCCCAGAACATCCTCGCCTTCCGGTTCGCCAACGGCCTTTTCGAGCCGATCTGGAACCGCAACTTCATCGATCACGTGCAGATCGACATCCCGGAGACGCTGGGCCTGGGCGGCCGGGCGAACTTCTACGAGAGCACCGGCGCCTACAAGGACATGGTGGTCACCCACCTGCTCCAGGTGATGGCGTTCGTCGCGATGGAGCCGCCGACCGCCCTGGAACCGCGGGCGATCAGCGAGGAGAAGAACAAGGTCTTCCGCTCCATGCTGCCGATCGACCCGCGCGACGTGGTCCGCGGCCAGTACAGCGGCTACCGCGGTGAGGAAGGGGTCGCCCGCGACTCCGACACCGAGACCTTCATCGCCCTGCGGGCCGGCATCGACAACTGGCGCTGGGCCGGGGTGCCGTTCTACCTGCGCACCGGCAAGCGGCTCGCGGAGGGCGCGCGGATCATCTCGATCGCCTTCAAGGAGGCGCCGAAGTCGATGTTCCCGGCCGGGTCGGGGGTCGGCGCGGCCGGTCCGGACCACCTGACCTTCGACCTGGCCGACGCCTCCAAGGTGTCGCTGTCGTTCTACGGTAAGCGGCCCGGCCCGGGGATGAAGCTGGACAAGCTGTCGATGCAGTTCTCCACCCAGGAGACCGAGCGGGCCGGCGACGTCCTGGAGGCCTACGAGCGGCTGATCCTGGACGCGATGAAGGGTGACCACACGCTGTTCACCACGGCCGAGGGCATCGAGAGCCTCTGGGAGCGGTCCATCCCGCTGCTGGAGGACCCGCCGCCGGTCAAGCCCTACTCGCCGGGCACCTGGGGGCCGAACGCGATCCACCAGCTGATCGCCCCGCACGCCTGGCGGCTGCCGTTCGAGCGGGCCTGGCGCGAGCACCGGTAACGAAGGCGTCAACCGGCGTAACCGGTTCGTTCGCAAACCG
This sequence comes from Kineosporia aurantiaca JCM 3230, assembly GCA_000719025.1. Taxonomy (GTDB): domain Bacteria; phylum Actinomycetota; class Actinomycetes; order Actinomycetales; family Kineosporiaceae; genus Kineosporia; species Kineosporia aurantiaca. The sequence continues at coordinate 606,788 of JODP01000001.1, read as the reverse complement.
TTAGGCGACGCTCCCCCCGCTGCTCCATCCGTGGGTCGAGAGGACGCCGAAGAGCCCCGCTCTTCGGCGTCCTCTCGCGTTTTGCCTGGTCACAGGCCTAGGAGCGAGGATTGAGGACGTTTCCGGCGAGTTTCGCGGCTGTGTGGCCCTTGTGTCCCGGGCAGGGTCGTTCGAGGTAACCGCACAGATCCCGGACAGGACCCCTTGACGGCGTCCGGATTCGTGCGCGAGCCTTACGGCCAAATCGTAAGGCGTCTTTATAAACCCCTTCACGAGCGGTTCACCGGGAGCTCCCGGGCCCACCGGAAGGCACCTCCTCCCCGTCGGATCAGGCACACAGGAGTTTCTGCGATGAACAGACGAACCCAGGGCCTCATGGTCGGTATCACCGGCCTGGCTCTCACCCTCACCGCGTGCGGCGGGGGCACCGGTGGCGGTGGCAGCGACGCGGCCGGCGACAGCGGGTCGAAGGTCAAGGAGATCAAGCTGGTCGCGGCCGAGTACTCGGACAAGACCGCCGGTTTCTGGTCCAGCTTCGCCAAGACCTACCAGGAGAAGACCGGCATCAAGCTGGACGTCCAGGTGGTCAGCTGGGACGACATCGACCAGACCAGCAGCACGATGATCCAGAACGGCAACCCGCCGGACATCCTGAACCTCAACGCGTACGCCAGCTACGCCAAGGACGGTCTGCTCTACAGCTCCGACGACGTGCTGTCGGCGGACGTGAAGTCCGACCTGCTGCCGAACTTCGTGCAGAGCGGCACCTACGAGGGCAAGCTCTACGGCATGCCGGACCTGTCCTCGGCCCGCGCCCTGTTCTACAACAAGACGCTGTTCAAGAAGGCGAACATCGCGGCGCCGCCGACCACCTGGGACGAATTCGAGGCGGACGCCAAGAAGATCGCCGCCCTGGGCGACGGGACGATCGGCTACGACGAGCCGCTCGGCCCGGAGGAGGCCCAGGCCGAGTTCTCGATCTGGATGTTCAACAACGGCGGCAACTGGAAGACCGACGGCAAGTGGACGATCAACTCGTCCCAGAACGTCGCGACGCTGGAGTTCCTGAAGAAGCTCGCCGACGAGAAGGTCACCCAGAACAACCCGGGCAAGACCAACCGCACCGACGGCGCGTTCGCCGACTTCGCGGGCGGCAAGTCCGGCATGGTGGTCGGCTTCTCGCCGCTGGCCGCGCAGCTCGACGAGGCCAAGAAGGTGGACTACGGCGTCGCCCCGATGCCGTCCAACACCGGCTCGGCCCCCAAGTCCTACGGCGTCACCGACTATCTGATGGCGTTCAAGAAGGACGGCAACGCCGACGCCATCAAGGCCTTCTACGACCTGTATTACCAGCCCGACCAGGTGAACACCTTCATCAAGACCGAGGGCTTCCTGCCGGTCACCAAGACCGGTGTGGAGAAGTTCAGCTCGGACGCCTCGCTGAAGGTCTACCTGGACACCCTGACCGGGGTGCAGCTGACCCCGACCGACGACCCGAAGTGGGACACCATCAAGCTGGCCGTGCAGCAGTCGATCGGCAAGGCGGTGGCCTCGGGCGGTGACCCGAAGGCGGTTCTGGACGACCTGCAGAAGCAGGCCGAGTCCGGGAGCTGAGGTTGACCGACCAGATCGACGTCCCTGCGGGCGCGGCCGGTTCGCCGGCCGCGCCCGCGGCGGCGCCCGCCCCGAGTTCCCCCAAGCGCCGCCGGCGTCACGAAAGTGGTTACGCCAGCGGCCTCTCCGCCATCCCCTGGCTGATCGTCCCGGTCTTCCTGATCGCCGCGGTGGTGGTCTACCCGGCCATCGCCCTGGTCCGGGCGTCGATGTCGGACTACTCGATCACCGGCCTGCGCAAGGGCTCGGCCGGATTCGACAACTACAAGGCCATCTTTCAGGACGACGACCTGTGGACGGTGCTCGGCAACACGCTGATCTGGGTCGTCGTGGTGGTCGCGCTGACCATCCTGATCGGCCTAGCGCTGGCCCAGTTCATGTCCAAGGAGTTCGTCGGCCGAACCGTCATGCGGTGGGCCATCATCATCCCCTGGGCCGCCTCGCTGGTGATCACCGCGCGGCTGTTCACGCTGATCCTGGACTACAACCACGGCATCCTGAACCGGCTGCTGACCGGCCTGCACATCATCGGCTCGCCGATCGACTTCCTGGGCAACGACTCCTGGGTGATGCCCTCGATGATCGGCGTGGGCGTGTTCGTCTCGCTGCCGTTCACCGGTTACGTGCTGCTGGCCGGGCTGAACGCGATCCCCACGGACATCGTCGAGGCGGCCCGGATGGACGGCGCCTCGCCCTGGAAGATCTACCGGTACATCACCCTGCCCCTGCTGCGCCCGGCGCTGCTGGTGGCCAGCGTGCTGAACCTGATCTACGTGTTCAACTCGTTCCCGGTGGTCTACACCCTGAACGACCGCAACCCCGGCTTCACCCATGACACCTCGATCACCTACAGCTACAAGCTGGCGTTCAAGGCGGCCGAGCGCAGCGTCGGCATGTCCGCCGCGATGGCCGTGATCAACGTCCTGCTGATCCTGATCGTGGTGATGGTCTACCTGCGGATCATCCGCTGGAGGGAGGTGACGCAAGGATGACCGTCCTGACTCCCCCGCGAACCCGGCGCCCGGCGTCCCTACGCAAACGGCTTCGCCCGTACTACCTTTCGCTGATCGGGCTGATCATCACCCTGATCTTCGTCTCGCCCTACGCGGTGATGCTGCTGGACGCCCTGCGCCCGGCCAGCGACGTGCTCTCCTCCCCGCCCACGTTCCTCCCGCGGGAATGGCAGTGGAACACGTTCGGCACCGTGCTGTCCGACGACCGCTTCCTGAACTGGCTGAAGACGTCCCTCATCGTCGCGATCTCCTCCACGGTGATCGTGCTGCTGGCGGCGATCCCGGCGGCCTACTTCACCGCCCGGTTCCGGTTCCCCGGCCGCACCGCGTTCCTGCTGGTCGTCCTGATCACCCAGATGTTCAGCCCGACCTCGCTGGTGGTCGGGCTGTACCGGGAGTTCTTCGACCTCACCCTGGTCAACACCTACCTGTCGATCATCATCACCAACTCGGCGTTCAACCTGGCCTTCGCGATCTGGATCCTGCAGGGGTTCTTCGCCTCGATCCCGAAGGACGTCGAGGAGGCCGCCCACCTGGACGGCTGCGGCCGGGTCCGGACGCTCTGGCACGTGATGCTCCCGCTCACCCTGCCCGGCCTGGTGACCACGGTGATCTTCACGTTCATCGCGGCCTGGAACGAGTACGTGGTGGCCCTGACCCTGATGCAGGACGATTCCAAGAAGCCGTTGACGGTGGGCATCAGCAGCTACGTGACGGGGTACCAGCAGCACTGGGACGAGCTGTTCGCGGCGTCCCTGATCGCCGTCGTCCCGGTCGTGATCCTCTTCGCCATGATCGAGAAACACCTGGTCGGAGGCCTCACTGCCGGCTCGGTCAAGTAAAACCCCTTTCGTGATCATGGACTTCTTTCCCCGTGATCATGGACTTCTTCCCCGGGGAGGAACTCCATGATCACGGGGGAGAAAGTCCATGATCACGAAAGGTTTGGCGGGGGGTTGGGGAGGCGAAGCTCACTGTTTCGGTGCAGAATCTTGACAGCCCGCAAGGTGAACCTAATATCGATAGGAGCAGCGTAAGACGTTGCAGCCGCCGTCGCGACACAAGAACGCGACAGGTGAATGGTCCTGCCTCGCAGGCATTTCTGGCTGCCCGCACCGCGCGCATCGGGTGGCCGGCCGGCGAGCAGGGGCTGACCATCTCGTAAGCACGGTGCTGAGTCCGGCACCGCGCCCGGCTGCTGTGAAGGATGTGTGGAACGGTGAAGATCGCCGTAGTGGTGGGTAATCCCAAGCCCGCCTCCCGTACCCTCCGCGTCGCGGAGTCCGTTGCCGACGTGATCGAGAAGCTGCTGCCCGGCGAACCGGCCGAGCGTCAGATCATCGATCTGGCCGACTACTCCTCCCGCCTGTTCGAATGGCCGGAGCCGACCCTGGCCGAGCTGAACGACGCGGTGGCCGCCAGCGATGTCCTGGTGGTCGCCTCGCCGACCTACAAGGCCACCTACACCGGCCTGCTCAAGGCCTTCCTGGACCGCTACCCCAGCAACGGCCTGGGCGGTGTGGTGGCGGTACCGGTGATGACCGGGGCGGCCGACACCCACGCCATGGCCACCGAGGTCAACCTGCGTCCGCTCCTGGTCGAGCTGGGCGCCACCGTGCCGACCCGGGGCCTGTACCTGGTGATGCCCCGGATCGCCGAGCTGGACCAGATCACCGCCGAGTGGGGCGAGGCGAACGCCGCCTCGCTGGTCCCGGCGGTCCGGGCCCGGCTGGGGGTGACCTCGCATGGCTGAGCACCTGCTGAACTTCGACAGCGCCCAGTTCCGCAAGGTGATCGGGGGCTTCGCCTCCGGCATCACCGTGGTCACCGCGGTCACCGACGGCCAGCCGGTCGGGATGACCTGTCAGTCGTTCTTCAGCCTGTCCCTCGATCCGCCGCTGATCGCGTTCTCGCCCTCGCTCACCTCCTCCAGCTATCCGCGGATCCGGGAGTCGGGTGCGTTCTGCATCAACATCCTCGAGGCCGGCCAGCAGGAGTTGTGCAACCAGTTCGCCCGCAGCGGCGGGGACAAGTGGCGGGGGGTGGACTGGGAGCCCGGGGTGACCGGCAGTCCGCGCCTGGCCGGGGTCCTGGCCAGCATCGACTGTGAGCTGGAGAACGAGTTCGTCACCGGCGACCACTACCTGACTGTGGGCCGGGTGACGTCGCTGCACGCCACGCCCGGTCTGCACCCGTTGCTCTACTTCAACGGCACCTACCGGCAGCTCCATCCGCACCAGACCCAGCAGGCCCGGAGCGCGTAGTTGATGCTCACCCGGGGCGCCCCCACTGACGGATGCGCCCCGGGTCGGGCAGACTGCCGCCATGGAAGACGACGACGACGAGCTGACCATCCTGGTGGGTGCCGCGGAGGGATCCACGGCGCTGGAGCGTGACGGCATGCTGCGCCGGCTGGAGGAGTCGGTCACGCTGGCCATCGCCGAGTGCACCAACGAGGGCTACCTGACCAACGGCACCACCGGTGACGTCGACATCAGCCTGACCGTCGCCGCCCCCGGGCTGGCCGCCCCCGAGGTGCTCAGCCTGGTCGGCGACAGCGTCGCGGCGCTGGTCGACGACCCGGCCACCCCCGGCTGGGGGCCGTTCTCGGTGAGCGTCACCGGCGAGTCCGAGGACGTCACCGAGGGCCTCGACGACGTCGGCACCGAACTGCAGGTGCTCGACGACTTCGACGGCCTGCAGCAGCAGATCGACGCGGCCGAGGACCTGGACGAGGACTACGACGGCGAGACCATCGTGGTCGTCACCGGCCCGGACGGCCTGATCCTGACCGGGATCGAGACCAGCCGGAACACCGACGCCGCCCGCGAGCAGCTGCTGCACAGCGCCGAGCTGCTGACCAGCGTGGAGCTCGCCCACCTGACCGCGCTGGACGTCCAGGCGGAGGACGAGGAGGCCCGGGAAGAGGCGCTGCTGCAGGCCCGGTACGTGGCCGGGGCGCTGTTCCAGGCCTCCATCGCGGTGGTCGACCAGCTGTTCATCGACCTGGACACGCTGACCCGGGACGGCACCACCGAGACCGTGGCGGACGCCCCGGACGACGTGTTCTTCGTGCTCGGCGGGCTGCCCGCGCGGTACGCCGACCAGTACGACGCGCTGTTCGCCCAGCGGCTGATCATCGCCATGGCCGACGTCACCCGGCGGCTGACGATCGGCTGGGAGCCGCTCGCCTGCGTGGCCGAGGAGCTGGCGCTGCGCCTGGTCCTGGACACCACCGAGGTCCAGCTCGACCTGGCCGACGTGGCGCTGGACGAGGGCTGGCGGGCCGCGATCGAGGAGCACCTCTTCGAGGACCCGGACCACGAGATCCTCTTCGACGCCCAGATCCCGGACGACGTGGAGGACGACGACCTGCGGGTCGGCCCGGACTCCGCGCCGATGGGCTTCTCGCACTGGTTCACCCCGTTCAACGCCGACCGGCGCCTCCCGCCCTACCTGGTGGAGGGCTTCGAGGTGCTGGACGAGGAGCTGGAGGACGAGGACGACCTCGACGACGACGATGAGTCCGACGAGGACGACGAGTCCGGTGACGACGGCCTGGGGCACCGGCAGGAGCACCAGCAGCACTAGGCGGCCAGAGCCTGAGGCCGGGGCCGTCCCTCCTTACGAGGAGGGACGGCCCCGGCCTTTCGGGTTCCTTCGGCCATCGTCCGGCAGCCGGTCGTGAAGGACTGGACCTGCGGTCCCGGTTCGGCTGACTAAGGTCGACTTCCTAGCGAAGAAGTAGCTGAGGAGAGGAGTGCCGTGAAGCTGAATCACTGGCACGGACTGCTCGATCACGGCGGCCCGTACGCGACCGTGGTGCTGGACACCTCCCGCCGGGACCCGGCCGGGGCGGCCGAGGTGGCCACCCGCTGGGAGAACGCCCGCCGCGAGCTGATCGGCGAGGGCGCCCCGGAGGCGGTCGCCGACGCGATCGCCGCGGTGGTGGTGGACGCGGAGCCCGGTCCGGACGGCCGCTTGCTGGTCGCTACCGAGAAGGACGGGGTGCTGCTCGACGTCACCCTGCCGCACCCGCCCGAGACCACGTTGGCCAGCTGGGGCGTCGCCCCGGTGCTGCTGCCCGGGGTGCGGGCCTACCACGGAGTCACGTCCTACCTCCTGGTCCGGATCGACCGGGCCGGGGCGGACATCGAACTGCACGGCCAGCCGGGGGAGCCGGTGCGCACGGTCGAGGTCGAGGGTGACCACGACGAGCTGCGCAAGGTCTCCAGCGGCGGTTCGTCGCACCTGCGGTACCAGCACCGCGCCGAGGACTCGTGGGAGCGCAACGCCACCGAGGTCGCCGCGACGGTGGACCGGCTGTTCCGCGGGCGCCGGCCGGAGCTGGTGCTGGTCGCCGGCGAGGACCACGTCGTCACCCACTTCCTGAACCACCTGGGCGCGGCCGCGTCGAAGGTGACCCGGCGGCTGGGCACCGGCGGCCGGGCCGAGGGCACTTCGGCCGGGGCGCTGGGGGAGGCGGTCGAGGCCGTCCTCACCGAGCATCGGGCCCAGGCCCAGAAGGAGCTGTCCGACCGGTTCTCGCTGGGCGAGGGCCGGCAGGACACTGCGGTCTCCGGGCTGGAGGACGTGGTGGACGTGCTGCGCCGCGGTCAGGCCGACGAGATCCTGCTGCAGGACCAGCCGTCCTCGACCTTCCACCTCTGGGTGGGCGACGAGCCGCTGCAGCTGGCCACCCGGGAGGAGGACGTCCGGGCGATGGGCGCCCAGCAGCCCACCCGGGTGCGCGCCGATCTGGCCCTGACCTGGGCGGCGCTGGCCTCCGACGCCGGGATCACGCTGCTCGACGAGGACTCGCTGCGGCTCAACGACGGGATCGGGGCCGTGTTGCGCTGGTCGGACGCCTCGACCCCGCGCGAGGCGGTGCCGAGCATGCCGGGGCACGGCGAGTCCCGCGGTGGCGATTCGGTCCGGTAAGGGCACCGAACTTCATTGAGGACGAATGGACGGCGCCTTCGGGCGTCGTCCATTTGTCATATTTTCCGTATTACCTTGGGACCGTGGTCTCAGCCGGTTGCCTTCCCCGCCTTGCGGCGGGCCGGGATCCGGACGTCCGCGATCCGCTGCTCGCCCCAGGCGACGTCCGCGCAGACCCAGTCCTCCAGCCGGTCGGCCAGGTAGTAGGCGACCTCACCGAGGGTCTCCTCCGGGTCGTCCTGCGGGCCGAACCAGAACGGCGAACGCCAGGTCCGCCCGGCGCTCGTCGTCAACTGCAGCCAGATCTGCCGGGTCGGGCCGCGGCCCACCTCCACCCCCTGCAGTTCCCCCGGGCGCAGCAGCCCCTCGAGGACGGGAGCCACGACCCGACCCCGGACGTCGTCGAGGTCCTCGGGGTCGAAACGGTCGTCGATGCCGGGGCCGCTCAGGGTGGGCATGTGCTCAGGCTGGCAGCCCCGGGCCGCCCCGACAACACTCCGGCCGGGCACAACGGGGGATATCCCTCTTGTCCGAAATCGGTTGGGCCATCAGGGTGAACACGGTGATGACGACGTCCGTCGCGCCGACGTCGCAGCACCCTGCGGTCCCGGTCTCGCCCACCCGGCAGTGGTCGCGAACCCTGGCCGTCTCCGCCGTCCTGACGGCGATCGGGGCCTTCGCCTTCGGCCCGTTGTGGGAGCGCTATCCCGGGGTCGCCTCCGGCAGCATCCTGTTCACCGCGATGTTCAGCTGCGCCGGGGTGATCCTCTGGGACGAGCCGGGGCACCGCCGGACCGCCGTGCTGCTGATCCTCGGCGGCCAGTTCTGGGCCGTCGGCTGGAGCGAGCAGTGGCGGGTCGGCCCGCTGCCGTTCTTCTCCGGGATCTCCAGCTACCTGGCGATGTCGCTGGCCGCCTGGGCCCTGTTCCGGTACCCGGACGCGGCCCTGATGACCAGGTTCGAGCGGGTCTTCCTGGCCGTGCTCGGGCTGGCCGCGGTGGGCGGCATCACCGCCGAGGTGGTCACCATGCGGCCGGAGTGGAGCGACTACCCGCCGGACAGCTGGTGGATCACCCTGTCCGACAGCATGACGCTGCACGACCGGATCGGGGCCGGGGTGCGCCGGGTCCAGCTGGTCGTGGTCGCGCTCTTCCTCCTGCTCTGGGTGCTGCGGATCCGCCGGATGCGGGGCCTGGACCGCGATCTCGTCGCTCCGATGGCCTTCGCCTCCCCGGTCATCGCGGTCGCCGTCGGGGCGGTCCCGGTGGCCAAGCTGCTCGGGCTCGAGGGTCGGGCGATGGACCAGGTCTACGCCGTGCAGCCGGCCGTCCTGGCCGTCATCCCGCTGGCCTTCCTGATCAGCGTGGTCCGTCGGCGGCTGGCCGACCACGCGGTGATCACCCTGCTCGGGCAGGTGCAGCGACGGCCCACGCCGATGGCGGTGCAGGAGGCGCTGCGGACGGCGCTGCGGGACGCGACGCTGCGGGTCCGCTACTGGGCCCCCGAGCTGAACACCCACGTCGACGTGACCGGCGAACCGGCCGGACCGCCGCCCGCGGGGAGCGACCGGCTGCTGCTTCCGGTAGCGACGACGAGCGGCGAGCCGCTGGCCGTGATCGACACCGACCCGGTGCTGCGGCGGCACCCGAACGTGGTCGCGAACGCGCTCGCGGCCGGCGGCCTGGCCCTGGAGAACGCCCAGTTGCAGGCGGCCGTGCTGGCCCGGCTCAGCCAGGTCCGGGCGCTGCGGATGCAGGCCGTGCAGGCCGGGGTGGCCGAGCGCCGCCGGGTCGAGCGCAACCTGCACGACGGTGCCCAGCAACGGCTTCTGGCCCTGCGCCTGGTGCTGGCCGCCTCGGACTCGCCGGAGCTGACCGACGCGGCGCGCAGCCGCCTGCGCCGGATGAACCAGGAGATCGCCCTGGCTCTGAACGAGCTGCGCGACCTGGCCCGGGGGATCCATCCGGCGGTGCTCAGCCAGGCCGGGCTGTCCGCGGCGATCGAGGCGGTGGCCCAGCAGCAGCCCGCCCTGGTCGATTCCAGCCTGCCCGGCGGCCGCTTTCCCGCCGCCACCGAAGAGACCGCGTACTACCTGATCTGCGCCGCGCTGAAGGGCGCCGGACAGGCCGCCCGGGTGAGCATCCGCGGGCACGAGACCGACGGGGTGCTGACCATCGAGGTGCAGGACGACGCCCGGCGGCCGGCCCAGCTGCGCCTGGACGCCGAGCTGCCGGGGATGCTCGACCGGGTCCGGGCGCTGGGCGGCGACATCATGTTCTCCACCCTCTCGCGCGGCGGGTCGCTCATGGTGGCCGCAATTCCTTGCGCCTGACCAGGGGTTTTACCCTGGGGTGAGGAGGAGATCCGTCCCGGATGGGGTCATTGCGCCGAACAGCCGATACTCTCTGGTGCTGTTCAGTGACAGTGCATGGACCGGAACGGTGATCGGGCCGCCTGATCAGCGGGTGCGAGGTACGGATTGTCAGCCATCACCAGGGTCGCCGGGACCGCCCGGCGTTCCGAGGGAGCGGGGTTCCCCGGCAGTGACGGGGGGTCACCGGTCGGCCGACCACGTCCGGTGCCGTGGCTGAGCGCCCTGCTGGCCGGGGCGGCGGTGGCCGCCCTGGCCTCGGCCGGGGTCGCCTCGATCTGGTCCGAGCGCCCGGAACTGGCCGCTCCCACCGTCGCCTTCGCCGGTGCCCTGGTCGCGGCCGGCCTGATCCTCGCCCGGGAGCCCGGCCAGCTGAACGCCGGCCGCGCGCTGGTGCTGGCCGGCTGCGTCTGGCCGCTGGGCTGGATCCACCAGATCAGCCGCGGCCCGTTCCACCTGATCTCCTTCCTGGCCGTCCCGATCACCCTGATGCTCTCGGCCTGGGCGATTTTCGGGTATCCGGACCCGGCCTCGGTCAGCCGCGGCGAGCGTCGCGTCCTGATCGCCCTGACCGGCTGGCTGGTGGTCGGCCGGACCGTCGTGGCGGTCAGCTCCGACGTGGCCGCCAGCCGCCGGCCGGGCACCACCCTGTGGCCGATGGGTCAGGCGGATCCGGGTCTGCACCACTGCCTGGCGGTGATCTCCTCGCTCGGTGAGGTGGTGCTGGCCACCGGATTCCTGGTCCTCTGGGTCCGCCGCAGCCGGCACATCCGGGGGCTGGACCGCAAACTGATGCTGCCGGTGGTCGGCGCCGCCGCGTTCGCCGGCACCGCCAGCATGAGTGCCTCGATGGCCCAGGCGCTGGGGCTGCGCGGGGCGGGCATGGAGCACATCCTGGTGATCCAGACCACGCTGCTGCTCACCGTCCCGGTGGCGTTCGTGGTCGCCACCGTTCGCCGCCGCCTGGCCAGCGTGGTGATCGCCGACCTGCTGCCCCGGCTGCGGGTGGACCGCACTCCGGAGCGGCTGGAGGCCGCCTTCCGCGACGTGCTCGACGATCCCGGCCTGGAGATCCACTACTGGGCCGCGGAGATCGGCGCCTACGTCGACCGGCACGGCGCCACCTCGGCCGATCCCGGCGGCGAGACCGGTCACCACGGGCTGCTGCTGCCGATCACCTCGACCAACGGGGCCCGGCTGGCGATGATCCGGGCCGACCAGGCCCTCTGGCGCTACCCGGACCTGGTCGAGGCGGTCGGCTCGGCCGCCGGGCTGGCCGTCGAGAACGCCCGGCTGCAGGTCGAGGCCCGGGCCCAGCTGGAGCTGGTGCGCGCCTCGCACGCCCGGATCGTGGCTGCCCAGCTGGCCGAACGACAGTCCCTGGAGCGGGATCTGGACGACGGCGCGCTGCGCCGGGTGCAGGGGCTGCTGGAGCAGATCGACCAGCCCGCGGGCGAGCAGCCGCCCGGGCTGGAGGAGGCGGTGAGCTACGCAGCCGAGCAGCTCCGGCTCACCGTGGGCGAGCTGCGGGAGATCGCGGCCGGGCTGCACCCCTCGATCCTCGACCAGGTCGGCCTGGCCGAGGCGGTGCGCCGGATCGGGGCCGGGCAGCCGGTGCCGGTCGGGGTGGACCTGCCCGAGCGCGGCCTGCCGTTGCCCGCCCAGGTGGCCGGGTACTTCGTGGCCGCCGAGGCGATCACCAACGCGGTGCGGCACGCCGGGGCGACCCGGATCGACGTGCGCGGCGCCGACACCGGGGGCAGCCTGCGGCTGACGATTGAGGACGACGGTCGCGGCGGGGCGGACCTGGCCGCCGGGACCGGGCTGAACGGGCTGAGCGAACGGGTCCGGGCCGCGGGCGGCACGCTCGAGCTGGACAGCCCGCCGGGGGCCGGCACCACGCTGACCGCGGAGATTCCTTACCGGTGAACGATTTTCAGGGTGAGCTACCAAGGAGAGGTTTTCGGTTGTGAGGGTGGCGATTGCGGACGACTCGACCCTCTTCCGGGGAGGCCTGAGGCTGTTGCTCGGGCAGGTCGGGGTCGAGGTCTGCCTGGAGGCGGCGGACGGCGACGAACTGGTGGCGGGGATCGCCGAGGCCCGGCCCGAGGTGGCGATCCTGGACATCCGGATGCCCCCGACGTACACCCGGGAGGGGCTGCACGCGGCGGCCCGGATCCGCGAGGTGGATCCGGCGATCGGCGTCCTGATCCTCTCCACCTACGCCGAGACGACCTATGCGGCAGAGCTTTTCGCCAACGGTAGCGCGGGCCGAGGGTACATGCTGAAGGATCGGGTGGACGACGTGGGCACGCTGCGCGAGGCCCTGGTCCGGCTGGCGGCGGGTGAGTCCCTGGTCGACGCGACGCTGGTGGACAGCCTGATCGGGCATTCCCGCCGGCAGGACGCGCTCGCCGCGCTGACCGTGCGCGAACGACAGGTGCTGCGGCAGATGGCCGAAGGACGCTCGAACGCCGGGGTGGCCTCGGTGCTGAACCTGAGCCACAAGACCGTGGAGAACTACGCCGCCAGCATCTTCGGCAAGCTCGACATCCCGGCCGGCTCGGACGACAACCGCCGGGTGCTGGCGGTGCTCTCGTGGCTGCGGGCGGGCACCGGAGGGTCCTAGCGGAGCCCTAGAGCGCGACCAGGCGGTTCAGGGCCAGCCGGGCCACCGGCAGGTAGGGCACCACGACCGGCGCTGGCCCCCGGATCGCCAGCCAGGTCCGGCTGCCGGTTCCCGCCTTCTCCACGCCGTGCTCCAAGGCCACACTCACCGGGCCCCGACGCACCGTCCAGAGCCAGGTGCGGGCGCCCTCGTCGACGTCCTCAATCCAGAAACCGGCCCACACCCCACCCGGTCCGACCACCCGGCCGCCGGTGCCGGGCGTCAGCCGCCCGGGTTCGTACTCCACCCGGCTCAGCTGCGGTGACCAGCTCGGCCAGCGGGTCGGTTCGGCGTACCGCAACCAGGCGACCTCGGCGTCCACCGGCCCGGAGGCCTCGGTGCGCAGGCTCACCGTCAGCGCTGGGATCCGCATGCGCCCGAGCATGCCGGGTTACTCCAGGGTCCGCAGAACGGCGAAGGCCTCCCGGACCAGCGCGCCGATGTCGCCGGGCGCCCCTCCCGCACTACGGACCTGCCATTCCTCCAGCATCACGCTGCGCAGCGCCGAGGCCGCGGCCCGGGCGGTGACCGCGGCCCGGAGGGTCGCCGCTTCCCCCGAACGCTCGCTGATCGCCTCGGCCATGGCCTGTTCCAGGCGCAGGTTCAGCGCCGGCAGCATCCGCAGCCGTCCGGCCGGGGGTCCGTCCAGGAAGAGCAGGCCCGGGCTCGGCCGGGACGAGGCCTGCACCTCGTCGGCGAGGGCCAGGACCGCTCGCTCGATCGCGATGAGCGGGCTCTCGCCGGCCGGGCGATCACGGATCCGCTGGGCCAGCACCGGGATCCAGGCGGCGACGTCCTCGACGATCAGTTCTTCCTTAACCGCGAAGTAGCGGAAGAACGTGCGCTCGGTGACCCCGGCCTCCGCCGCGATGTCCCGGACCGTGGTGGCGGCGAATCCCCGCTCGGCGAACAGCCGTTCGGCGGCCTCCTTCAGGGCCTGGTGGGTCGCCTCCTTGTGGGCCTGGCGCTTCCCGACTGCTGGCTCGACCACGGCGGCATCATCCCACCCGATCACCGTTCGTGAACTTGTCAGTACTGACACTTTCCCACAAGATGTCAGTCATGACAGATTCTCCGGAGCGGACCCGGGAGGGCCGCCTGTACCGGCTCGGCCGGTTCTGCGCCCGCCACCCGCTGCCCGTGCTCCTGCTCTGGCTGCTCCTGCTGCTCGGGGCGGTGGCCGGGAACCGGGCCGCGGGCGGCACCTACCTGGACGACTTCCAGCTGCCGGACGCGCCGGCCCAGCAGGGCGCCGACGTGCTGGCCGCCCATGAGCCGAAGGGCGGCGCCCAGGCCGGTCAGATCGTCTTCCACTCGGCCTCCGGGACCGTCAACGACCAGGCCGCCACGAGCGTCATCAATTCCTCGTTGTCGCAGGTGGGCGCGCTCGACCACGTGCTCGCGGTGGGGGCCCCGGTGGTCTCGGCCGACCACGCCACCTCCTACGCGACCGTGAATTTCGACGCCAATCCGGCCGGTTTCGGTACTGGTTTCATCGCCCAGATGGATGACGCTCTTCAGCCCGTTCGCGAAAAGGCGCACCTTGAGGTCGATTACGGTGGGGAGCTGGGGGTCGCGGCCCGGCCGCACGCCAAGGACGTGGTGTCCGAGGGCATCGGGGTGGCGACGGCGATCCTGGTGCTGCTGGTCGGGTTCGGCAGCGTCCTGGCCGCTTTCCTGCCCATCGTGGCAGCGGCCCTCGGCGTGGTCGCCGGGTTGGGCCTGCTCGGTCTTGTCGCGGCGGCAACCACTTTCGCGGCAGTGACGCCCACGTTGGCGGCCATGATGGGGCTCGGCGTGGGGATCGACTACGCCCTGTTCCTGACCACCCGGCATCGGCAGCACGTGCTGGACGGCCGGACCCCGGACCAGGCGGCCGGCCGGACCGTGGCCACCAGCGGTCACTCGGTGCTGATCGCGGCCACGACCGTGGTGATCGCCATGCTCGGGCTGTACGCCTCGGGGGTGTCGTTCATCGGGAAACTGGGCCTGGCCGCCTCCATCACGGTGGCGGTGGCCGGGTTGGCGGCGGTGACCCTGGTGCCGGCCCTGCTCGGTTTGGCGGGCCGGCGGATCGATCGGGTGAAGGTGCGCCGGCAGCCGGTCGCCGAGAGCGCGGGCGGCGGACCGGGCGAATCGGGTGGGGACGATTTCTGGCACCGGTATGCGCACCGGATCGGTCGCCACCCGTGGCGTTTTCTGATCGGTGGCGTCGCGCTTCTCGCGGTGATCGCCACGCCCGCCCTGTCGATGACGCTGGGGCACGTGGACGCCGGAGCGGACCCGAAGGGCACGACCAGCCGGATGGCCTACGACCGGATCGACGCGGCGTTCGGCGCCGGGGCGAACGGTCCGCTGACCGTGGTGGTCGACAGCTCGGCCCGGCCCTCGGCCGCCGCCGGCCTGACCTCCAGCCTGCAATCGTCCCTGAGCAGCACCAGCGGGGTCGCCTCGGTAACTCCGGTGCGGGTCACCGAGGACGGCGACGTGCTCACCGCGACCGTGATCCCGGACGGCGGGCCGCAGGACCAGGGCACCGACGAACTGCTCGGCCGACTGCGGGACGACGTGCTGCCCCAAGCGCTGAAGGGCTCGGCGGCCACGGGATACGTCACCGGCGGCACCGCGTTCCAGCTCGACTTCCGCAACAAGATCGCGGCCCGGCTCCCGGTCATCATCCTGGTGGTAATCGCGGCTGCGGTGGTGCTCTTGCTGGCGAGCTTCCGCAGCGTGTTGCTGGCGCTGAAGGCGGCCGTGCTGAATCTGCTCTCGATCGGCGCCGCCTGGGGTGTCGTGGTCGCGGTGTTCCAGTGGGGCTGGGGCTCGTCGCTGCTCGGGGTCGGCGAGAAGGTGCCGGTCGAGTCCTACGTGCCGATGATGATGTTCGCCATCGTGTTCGGGCTCTCCATGGACTACGAGGTCTTCCTGCTCTCCCGGGTCCGCGAGGCCTGGCTGCGCACCCGGGACAACCGGTTCAGCGTGGGCGAGGGCCTGGCGGTGACGGCCCGGGTGATCAGTTGCGCGGCCCTGATCATGACCAGCGTGTTCGCCGCCTTCCTGCTGAACGACCAGGTGGTGATCAAGATGCTGGCGCTCGGGCTGGCGGCCAGCGTGCTGATCGACGCGACGGTGATCCGGCTGGTGGTGGTGCCGGCCACGATGTTCCTGCTCGGCGGGGCGAACTGGTGGATTCCGGGGTGGCTGGACCGGATCCTGCCGCACCTGGAGCCGGAGACCGCCGGACCGGTGACCGAGTCGCTCGCCGAGGTTCGTTGACGGCGTCCGCTTGCCCCCGTAAGTTCGAAGGGTCGGATGAGTGTCGAAATATCGAACAGGTGAGGGTGCATGGTCGCGGAGCTGAACCACTGGGTCGGCGGAGCCTCGTTCACGGGGGACTCGCAGCGTCAGGCCCCGGTCTACGACCCGGCCACCGGGCAGGTGACCAAGCAGGTCCGGCTGGCCAGTACGGCCGATGTGGAGGCTGCCGTCGCGGCTGCCTCCGCGGCCTTCCCGGCCTGGCGGGACACCTCGCTGAGCAAGCGGCAGTCGATCCTCTTCGCCTTCCGCGAGCTGCTCAACAGCCGCCAGGGTGAGCTGGCCGAGATCATCACCTCCGAGCACGGCAAGGTGCTCAGCGACGCCGGCGGGGAGATCGCCCGGGGTCAGGAAGTGGTCGAGTTCGCCTGCGGCATCCCGCATCTGCTCAAGGGCAGCTACACCGAGAACGCCTCGACCAAGGTCGACCTGCACTCGATCCGGCAGCCGCTGGGCGTGGTCGGGATCATCTCGCCGTTCAACTTCCCGGCCATGGTGCCGATGTGGTTCTTCCCGATCGCCATCGCCTGCGGCAACACGGTGGTGCTCAAGCCCTCGGAGAAGGACCCGAGCGCGGCGCTCTGGCTGGCCGCGCTGTGGCGTGAGGCCGGGCTCCCGGACGGGGTTTTCAACGTCGTCAACGGGGACAAGGAGGCGGTCGACGCGCTGCTGACCCACCCCGAGGTCCGCAGCGCCTCGTTCGTCGGCTCCACCCCGATCGCCCGGTACGTGTTCGAGACCGCGACCAGCCACGGCAAGCGGGTCCAGGCCCTCGGGGGGGCCAAGAACCACATGATCGTGCTGCCGGACGCGGATCTCGACCTGGCCGCGGACGCCGCCGTCAACGCCGGGTTCGGCTCGGCCGGTGAGCGCTGCATGGCGATCTCGGCCCTGGTGGTGGTCGAGCCGGTGGCCGACGAGCTGGTCGCCAAGATCTCCGAGCGGGTGGCCGAGCTGGTCACCGGGGACGGCCGGCGCGGCTGCGACATGGGCCCGCTGGTGACCCGTGAGCACCGGGACAAGGTGTCCGGTTACGTCGAGGCGGGCGAGAAGGCGGGCGCCAAGCTGGTGGTCGACGGCCGGACCGTGGAGGCGAACGGTGAGGCCGACGGGTTCTGGCTCGGGCCGACGCTTTTCGACAACGTGACGCCGGAGATGACGGTCTACACCGACGAGATCTTCGGCCCGGTGCTGTCGGTCGTCCGGGTGCAGAGCTACGACGAGGCCCTGACCCTGGCCAACCAGCACCCGTACGGCAACGGCGCGGCGATCTTCACCAACGACGGCGGCGCGGCCCGGCGCTTCGAGAACGAGATCGAGGCGGGCATGGTCGGGATCAACGTGCCGATTCCCGTTCCGATGGCGTACTACTCGTTCGGCGGCTGGAAGAACAGCCTGTTCGGCGACCAGCACGCGCACGGCATGGAGGGCGTCAACTTCTTCACCCGCGGCAAGGTCGTCACCACCCGCTGGCTGGACCCCAGCCACGGCGGGATCAACCTGGGCTTCCCCCAGAACAGCTGACGTCGGAAGGTGCGGGACGGCGGTCATCCGTGACCGTCGTACCGCATTGTTGTCTTGACCACAAAACCGTTCGGCGGTTTGCCCGGTTGCCTCACTCTGTGTCACTCTCGAAGAGTTCCGAGGGGGAGTAGTCCGCTAACCCACGATCGACATACTGAGAATCCTGTTCTCCGGTCGTGAACCTGCCGATCTGGTAGGTGGACGAGACCTTCGGTCCCGGAAGTGAACGCATTCGTGCGTCTGCTTGTGGGGCCGAGGCGTACCCCCCACGCCCTGGTCCCGCCCGTAGGCGCGGACCAAGGCTGAGGACATCTATCGTGTGGCATTTCGTGGCGCTCATCGCCTGTGCGGTGGCGATCTATCTCTCCTGTGAGTGGTTCGTCAACGCGGTGGAATGGCTCGGCCAACGGCTGAACGTCGGAAAGATGGCGGTCGGAACGATTCTCGCCGCTTTCGGCACGGCGCTGCCGGAATCCGTGGTCACCCTGGTCGCGGTCACCACCGGGGCGGACGAGCAGGCCAAGGACATCGGGGTCGGCGCCGCCATGGGCGGCCCGCTGGCGCTGGCCACCGTGGCCTACGGGGTCACCGGCGCGATGCTGCTGTACCGCCGGCGAGCCCTCACCCGTGAGCTGGTGCCTGCCGGTGGCGGCGGCGG
The DNA here is from genome assembly GCA_000719025.1 of Kineosporia aurantiaca JCM 3230. Taxonomy (GTDB): domain Bacteria; phylum Actinomycetota; class Actinomycetes; order Actinomycetales; family Kineosporiaceae; genus Kineosporia; species Kineosporia aurantiaca. The sequence continues at coordinate 588,684 of JODP01000001.1, read as the reverse complement.
CCTTCCGGAACCTGGCCCGGCCGAGATCGGCACCCCGGAGGACACCGCCCGCCTGGCCCGCGACCAGCGCTGGTTCCTCGGCGTCTTCGTCTTCAAGGTGGCCCTGGGCCTGGTCGCCTTCGCCTTCAAGCCCTGGCTCGGCCTGCTCTTCTTCGCCGTCTACGCGGTGTACTTCTGGAAGGAGATGAGCGGCGGCCCGGCGTCCGCCACCGAGGCGGAGGACGAGGAGGAACTCGAGCCGCTCAAGCTCCAGCCGAAGGCGAAAAGCCCGGCCACCTGGGCGGTTCTGGCCCAGACGGCGGGCACCCTGGTGGTCATCTTCATCGCCTCGCAGCTGTTCGTGCACCAGCTCGACGCGATCGGCCCGATGATCGGCCTGTCCACCACGGTCACCGCGCTGCTGCTCTCGCCGATCGCCACCGAGCTGCCGGAGATCATGAACGCGATCATCTGGGTCCGGCAGGGCAAGGTCCGGCTGGCCCTGGCCAACATCTCCGGCGCGATGATGATCCAGGCCACCGTGCCCAGCGGTCTCGGCCTGCTGTTCACCGACTGGAAGTTCGACGGCGCGCTGACCTGGGCCGGCGGGATCACCATGGTCGCCATCGTCTACCTGCTGGCGCTGATGGCCGCGCACCGGCTGACCCCGGCCCGGCTGGCCTACGCGGGGGCCTTCTACCTCGTCTTCGCCCTCGGCCTCGTCCCTATCCTCAGCTCCTAACCCCACCCACCATCCCTCCGTGATCATGCAGAAGCGCCCCCGTGATCATGCACGTCCGGTGAGGGCCGAGGTGCATGATCACGGGGGCGGAACTGCATGATCACGAGGGTTTTGTGGGGGTTATTGGGGTTTGGGGGCGGAGCGTAGGTAGGCCAGCCGGTTGGCCACGTCCTCCCGGCCGGTCGCCCGCGCCTCGACCATCGCCCGGTCCAGCACCGGCGGCGGGATCAGCGGGCCGAACGGGCCCTGGAGGGTGTGGATCAGCGCGTCCCAGTCGTGCTCCAGGGCCTGCGTGAGGGCCAGGATGGCGGCCAGGTTGGGGTCGCCCGGGCGCCGGCTCACCTCCTGCTCGAGCAGCGCGTGGCCCTGCTGCGGGTCGCCGGTCAGGCTGAGCACGGCGCCGTGCAGGGCCAGGTCGATCTGGACGCCGTCGGGCAGCGTCTGCATCACCTGCCGGGCCCGCTCGGCCTGGTTGCGCCAGAGCATCTCGACGATCATCGTCTCCGGCGTCTGGCCGGGCCGGGGGCCGCGCAGGCCGTCCGAGCTGACCGAGCGGTTCTGCGACAGGTCGCGCAGGGTGAGGAAGTTGCTGACCGCGAAGAACACCAGGAACAGGGTCAGGAAGAGGCCGCCGTCCAGGTACAGGTAGACCAGGACGGCGGCGATCACGGCGACGGCGATCGAGACCGCGGCCGCGCGGCGCAGACGGGTCACCGGATCGCCGGGCAGGAACTCCCGCATCGCCTGACCACCGTCGAGCGGGAGCACCGGCAGCAGGTTCAGCACGCTCCAGCCGAGTGAGGTGAAGATCCCGTAGCGCAGGGCGTACCAGACCCAGTCGTTGGTGATCTGGTCACCGACCGAGCGGTCCACGGCCAGCAGGACCAGGCCGATCACCACGCCGACGGCCGGGCCGGCCAGCGAGATCGCGATCGACCGGGCCCGGGACAGTTCCTTGGGTGGGGTGAAGCTGGTGACCCCGCCGAACCCGGCCAGCGCGATCTCGGGCCTGGCCCCGGTGGTGCGGGCCACCACGGCGTGGCCGAGCTCGTGCGCCAGCACCGCGACCGGGGTGATCAGCAGCCAGACGATCAGGCCGGTGCCGGTGGTCGAGGAGGTCCAGCCGAGCACCGCCATCACCACGACGAAGGAGAGGTCGAGGTGGACCGGGAAGCCGAGCACCTTGCCCTTGAGCAGTGGGCGGCCGCCCTCGACGGGGCCGCTGGTCGGACCGCTCAGGCTCATGCGCGGACCCTCGCCGGGTGGGCTTCGATGCGTGTCACCACCCCATCGTCTCCCGGCGCCCGCCCCGCTGGCGAGCCGGCCCAGGGGATTCCCAGCCAACTGTCAGTACGAATAGAACCCGCGCCCGGTCTTGCGGCCCAGCAGCCCGGCCTCGACCATCCGGTTCAGCAGCGGGGGCGGGGCGAACAGCGGCTCCTTGAACTCCTCGAACAGGGAGCGGGCGACCGCGGCGGTGGTGTCCAGGCCGATCAGATCGGCCAGGCGCAGCGGGCCCTGCGGGTGGGCGGCGCCCCGGACCAGGCCTTCGTCGATGTCCGCGGCCGAGGCGAAACCCGCTTCGAGCATCCGGATCGCGGACAGGACGAACGGGATCAGCAGGGCGTTGACCACGAAACCGGCCCGGTCCTGGGCGCGGATCGCGTGCTTGCCGAGCACGTCCTGGGCGAAACCGGTCGCCCGCCGCACGGTGTCGTCCGAGGTGAGCAGGCTGGGCACGATCTCGACCAGGGAGAGCACCGGCACCGGGTTGAAGAAGTGCACCCCGATCACGTTCTCCGGGCGCCGGGTGGCCGCCCCGATCCGGCTGATCGGGATCGAGGACGTGTTCGAGGCCAGGATCGCGTCCTTCGCGGTGACCAGGGCGTCCAGCGCGGTGAAGAGTTCGGTCTTGGCCGTCTCGTCCTCGAGGATCGCCTCGATCACGATCTCCCGGTCGGCCAGCCGGTCCAGGTCGTCGAGGATCTCGACCCGTTTCAGCACCTCGGCCGCGGACTCGATCCGGCCCTTGGCCTCGGCGCGTTCCAGCGAGGCGGTCAGCCGGGCCCGCCCGGCGGTGACCCGGTGCGGGTCGGACTCCACGACCACGACGTCTTGTCCGGCCCGGGCCGAGACCTCGGCGATCCCCGCCCCCATCAGCCCGCAACCGACCACACCGACCCGCATCCTGAGACCTCCGTCGCTCACGTAAGGGTGTCCCGTGAGCTTAGGACCTGCTCAGAGTCGGGAAAGGCCCCCGGACGTGATCTGACCGGGGGCCTTACCGGGTTGCTCAGGCGGCGAACAGCATGCCGTGGTGCAGGCGGTCGTGGATGGCGCGCAAGTGCGCGGCCTCGGCTGCCGGGAAGGGTCCGCCGACCAGGTCACAGGTCTCGCACGTCATCATCGTGCCAACCTCGGAGCTGGTGCCGGACAAAGGGTTTGAGCCGTTGAAGGAGTCTGAAGCGGTCATCATCGAAGCGTCAGTGTTCATGGCGAGCTCCCGAAATCCCGGTGCCGTTTACATGTACTTCACGGTAAACGTGCATCATGTGATGCGACAGTTGATCAAGCTGTGACCGAGCACTCGTGCTGCCCCTCTGGGCAATTACTCTGACATGTGTTAATGCAACCCTGCGTGTTGTCGCAGGTCAGCCCAGCAGTCGCTGGCGCAGGCCGGTGGCCCGGGCGGCCGGGCGCAGAATCGCCGTGCGCAGCGCGTCGGAGGACCCGATCACCCGAACGTGCTGTCGGGCCCGGGTAACTGCGGTGTAAAGCGTCTCTCGGGTGCACAGTGAGGACGAGGCGGCCGGCAGCAGCACGCTGACCCGGTCGAACTGGCTGCCCTGGCTGCGGTGCACGGTCATCGCGTAGAGCGGGCGAACCGCGCCGAGCCGGGCCAGCGGCACCGGGATCGGGTCGCCGCCCCGGCCGAAGACCGAGATCAGGGCGCCGTCGCCGGTCGCCACGACCACCCCGGTATCGCCGTTGTAGAGCCCGGATTCGTAGTCGTTGGTGGTCACCAGCAGCGGCTCCCCGGCGTAGCGGCCGTCGCTGCGGGGCACCACCGGGTGGTCCTCGAAGATCCAGCCCGCGCTCAGATCGCTCCACACCTGCACGCCGCGGGGGCCCCGGCGGTGGGTGCAGAGCAGGCGGTGCTGCTCCAGACCGGCCAGGGCGGCCACCCGGTCGCCGGCCGCGGCCGCCGCCATCACCTGGGCCGCGCTGCTGCGGATCTGGGACCGCACCGGTTCCAGCTGAGCCGGGGTCGGCCGCTCGTCGTCCGCCAGCTCGATGAAATCCACTGCCGAAGAGCCGGAATGAAGGACGCTCAGGGCCCGGTCGGCCTCTCCGTCCCGGATCGCGGCGGCCAGGGCGGCGATGTCGCCCCCGGCGGCGAACCTCCGGGTCGCCAGCAGGGTGCTGACCCCGTTGCGGAACCGGGCGGTGGGCGTGTCGCCGGCGGTGGTCGAGGTCGCCCCGGCCGGAACCACCCGGGCCAGGGCGGCGGCGAAGTCCTCGGTGCGGTGGTTCAGCCGGGTGCGGTCGACCAGGTCGCCGAGCACGGCACCGGCCTCGACCGAGGCCAGCTGGTCCGGGTCGCCGATCAGGATCAGCCGGGTCGCCGGCCGCAGGGCCTCGAGCAGCCGGGCCATCAGGGTGAGCGAGACCATCGAGCTCTCGTCCACGATCACCACCTCGAACGGCAGCCGGTTGTTCCGGTCGTGGCGGAACCGGCTGCGGGCGTCCGGCCGCCATCCCAGCAACCGGTGCAGCGTGGTCGCGGTGGGCTCCTCGTCCAGCCGGGACTGGTCCTCGACAGGTAGGTCGGCGGTGGACGAGCGGACGGCCTCGTGCAGCCGGGCCGCCGCCTTGCCGGTGGGGGCGGCCAGGGCGATGCGGTACTCGGGGTGCTGCTCGCGCAGCAGGGCGAGCAGGCGGGACACGGTCGTGGTCTTGCCGGTGCCCGGACCGCCGGCCAGCACGCTGACCCGGGACAGCGCGCAGACCGCGGCCGCCAGTTGCTGGTCGGCGTACTGGGTTTCGGGGAAGAGCCGGTTCAGGCCGGCCGACAGCACGGTCTCGTCCAGATCGTCCGGGCGGGAGGCGGCGCGCAGCAGCAACTCGGCCGCCACCGCCTGTTCCTGTTCCCAGTACCGGGCGAGCCACAGCCGGCTCCCGGTCATCCGCAGCGGTCCGTTGACCAGGGCGCTGGCGGCGCACCGCTTGGCCCACTCACCCGGCTCCGGCCAGGTGAGCACGGTGGGTTCGGCCGCCTCGGCGTCCTCCTCCTCGTCGTCCACACTGATCGTCTCGGCCGCGGTGGCCAGGTCCAGTACCACCGAACCGTGCCGGACCGAGCGGACCACCAGGGCGACCGCGAGCTGCACGGCCTCGTCGAGTTCGCCGCCCAGGGCCCCGATCCGCCGGGCCACGTGCACGTCGGCGGCGGTCAGCAGGCCGGCCCGATTGAACTCGGCGAGCAGCCCGGTCGCGGTGGCGGCGATCTGGTGAGGGTGGCCGGCCTCGTCCGGCCGGCTCTTCACGGCTGCCCCGCCAGCAGGTCGGAGGTCGCGGTGATCAGCCCGGTCGGAGGCTGCCAGGCGAAGACGCCCGGCGGGGTGCCGTCGGCGCTGAACACCCCCGGCCCGGACATGCCGCGCAGGAACAGGTACCGGATCCCGCCGAGGTGCCGGGCCGGGTCGTAGCCGGGCTGCCGCCAGCGCAGGAACCGGTGCAGGGCAACGGCGTAGAGCAGGGCCTGGAGCGGATAGTGCGCGGCGATCATCGCCTCGGCCATCGACTCGGGCCGGTAGTGCCACGCCGTCACCGTCTCCTCCAGCGTCCCCAATCGGTTGGTCTTGTAGTCCACCACCACGTACTTCGGAGTCTCGCCGGGTACTCGCAGCACCGCGTCGATGCTGCCGGTCAGGTACCCGCGCAGCGGGACGGCCTCCAGGTCCTCCAGAGCCTCGGCGTAGCCGGCCAGCGGGTCGGGCGCCGGGCAGTACCGGCGCCACAGCGGGACCAGGTCGGACAGCAGCACCTGGTGGGCCACCGGATCGTCGCCCCCGGCCAGGGGCAGCTCGAAGGTCATCTCGGAGAGCCGGTCCTTGGCCGCGATCCCGCGCAGAGTAAGACCTTCCAGGGCGAGTGGCGTGGAAACGGCCGGAATCAGCGCCTGGACCAGGGTTTCCACGTCCACCGCAGGGCCGGAGCGGGCCACCCGGGCTGCCACCGTGGTGCGCAACTCGTCCTCGTCCCCCGCGTCGGCCGCCAGTTCCAGGACCTCGTGAACCAGCGTGCCGAAACGCGCTCCGGCCGGAAGATCGTTCCAGGCGGACGCAATCGCGCGCAGGGCCTCGTCCTGTTCGCCCCCGGTGGTGAGGGCCAGATCGTCGGGACCCTCGTCGTCCTTCATCGAGATCTCCGGCTCACTGACCGGGCCGGTGCCCTGATCGTGCGCGGCCGCGGTCAGGGCGCTGTAGGAGGTGCGGCGCCAGTCCAGGTCGAGTTCCCGGTCCAGGCTCGCGACGGAGAGCGGAACCACCGGCGGTACGGGCTGTTCCCACTTTCGCGGCGGTCGGGCGTGAACGATCTCGATGCCCAGGCCACCCTGACTGCGCGCGGCCAGACGCTCCAGATCGGCCAGCGCGCCGGGGTCGGAAGGAACCTGAATGCGCCGGGGGGCGGGCTGTTCCGGATCCGGGTTGAACAGAATCCGGTGCAGAGGGGCGAGCTGGGTGTTGAACGTCGGCGCCCACCACAGCACCAGGTGCGACTGTGCCCGGGTCAGGGCCACGTAGGTCAGGCGCAACTCGTCGTCCGCCTCTTCCTGCAGGCTGGTCGCCAGGTGATCGCCCCACTGCGGCCAGCCCGGCCCGCCGACGTCGCGCAGGCGCCGGTCGCCGTCGTGGAAGGTGACGGTGGAGATCTCCTTCTCCTTGGGCGCCCGCTGGTTCCAGGCGAACGGCACCATCACCACCGGGAATTCCAGGCCCTTGCTGGTGTGTACGGTCATCACCTGCACCGCGGCGGCGTCCGACTCCAGGCGGCGGCTGCGCTCCAGAGCACCTTCGCTGGTCGCCGCCTCCTCCTGCCGGTGCCGCAGCCAGAGCAGCAGGCCGGTCAGGCCCAGCCCGCCGGTGTCCGAGGCCTCCTGCAGGTTCTGGGCCACGTGCCGGAGGTCGGTCAGCAGCCGCTCCCCGCCCGGCATCCGCAGGATCCGGGGTTGCAGCCGGGTGTGCAGGGCGACGGTCTCGAACAGGGCCCCGACGCCGGACTCGGCCAGCACCCGGCCCCAGTCCCGCAGCATCAGGGCCAGGTCCTCGTCGATCGCCTCCCCGTGCGCGTCCAGATCCTCCGCGTTCTTGCCGTAGAAGCAGCTCAGGGCCAGACGGCGGACGCGGGTGGTGCGGTGCGGCTGCTCCATCGCCTCCAGCAGAAGCCGCCACTCGGCCGCCGCCGGAGTCGCGAAGACGCTGGCCCGCCCGGTCACCACGACCGGCACCCCGACCGCGGCCAGGGCCGAGTTCACCTGCTGGGCCTGGCTGTTGGAGCGCACCAGCACGGCCAGGTCGCCGGGGCGCAGCGCCCGCTCGGGCGAACCGTCCCGGGGCCGGAGCCGGCCGTCACCGGAGAGCAGGCGCACCACTTCGGCCACCAGATCGGCGAGCACGGCCGCGCGCGCCTGCGGCGACTTGGCCAGACCACCGTCGGTCTGCGGCAGTTCGTCCCGGCTGAGCAGGCGCAGCCGCAGCGCGGCCTCGGTGCCGGCCACGCTGACCATGCGGCCGGTGTGCTGGGCCTCGACCGGCTGGACCCGGATCCGCTCATCGCCCAGGGCGGCCCCCCGGAACACCGCGTCCAGCCCGCGCAGCAGCCCGGCATCACTGCGGAAGCTCCGCGGCAGCGTCCGGACGGTCTCGGCGGTCTCGAAGGCGTTGAGGTAGGCGTGTACGTCGGCGCCCCGGAAACCGTAGATCGCCTGCTTCGGGTCGCCGATCAGGACCAGCGTGGAGTGCCCGTGGAACGGCCGTCGGATGATGTCCCACTGCACCGGATCGGTGTCCTGGAACTCGTCCACCAAGACGAATCGATAGCGTGATCGCAGTCTTTCGCAGGCGGCCGGACCGGTCTGCGGGTCGCTCAGGGTGCTCGCGAGCCGGGTCAGCATGTCGTCGTAGCCGAACACGCCCAGCCGCCGTTTGCGCCGGTCCACCTCGCCGCGCACCGCCTGGGCGATCCGCGCCCGCAGTCCGGGCAGGCCGCTGATCGCCGGAGTCGGGACCAGCTCGCCCATCTCGGCCACTGCGTCCAGGGCCAGCTGGTGGAACTCGGCCTGGCCGAGATCCGGGGCCGGGGCGCCGGGGAATCCCCACTTGCGCAGGTACAGGTCGTCGGCCACCTCCCGCACCAGATCGGCGATGTCCTCCAGCAGCACGGTGTTCGGGTCGTGGTCGCCGTGTGTGCCCAGGGTGGTCAGCACCTGCTGGCAGAAGCCGTGGATGGTGGTCACGGTGGCCGCGTCGAACGAGGCCAGGGCCCGCTCCAGGCGCTCCCGGCGGCGGCTGCGCTGGGCTTCGTCCACGGTGGCGGCCAGGTGCACCAGCACCCGGTCGTCCGGATCGATCATCGCCGGATCGGCCAGCGCCAGCCCGTCCCGCGCGCTGACCAGCCGCTCCCGCACCCGCTCGCGCAGCTCCCGGGTGGACTCCCGGCTGAAGCTGACCACCAGCAGCTCGTTCATGTTCTCGGCCAGGCCCTCGGCCAGGTACCGGGTGACCAGGGCGGCGATCGTGAAGGTCTTCCCGGTGCCGGCGCTGGCCTCGAGCATCGTGGTGGAGTCGCGCGGCAGGTCGCCGTACAGGTCGAACGGCGTCTGCCGGCGCAGGGTCTGCTGGCCCGGGATCATCGCCCCTCCAGACGTTCGGCGGTCAGCGCCCGGTCCCAGAGCCGGCGGCTGAGCCGGCCGAACCGGCTCGGCTCGTCCATGATCCAGCCCTCACCCTGCTCCTGAGCGGTCGGCTCGGCGCTGAGAAGTACCTCCAGGGTGGCATTCTCACCGTAGATCAGCTGATGCTCGGCCTCGGACTGCTCGCCGGCCATGAAACCGAACCGGTCGTCGTGCCGGTCGAGCCAGAGCTTGACCGCCTCGATCTCGGAGGCCTTGGGCCGCGCGCCCCGGAACCGGCGCTCGGCGTAGGCGGCCGCGGTCTTCATCGGCAACGGCAGCGGGCTGTCCAGGCCGGACCGGTAGAGCCCGACCAGTTCGGTCAGCGCCGCCGGGGCCAGAGCGGGGTCGATCGGGTCGAACACGCTGCGGGCCGCGCCACTTCGGCCCCGCCCGACGGTGACCGCCGACCAGCGCCCGGCCGGCTCGGTCGCGGTCAGGGCGAGCAGGTCGATCCAGGCCGTCAGCCGGTGCTTGGGGGCCAGGCGCGAGTAGGAGAGAGCGAGCACGGTCTTGTCCCGCACCCCGCCCACCGTCCCGGTCAGCCGGGATCCGTCGGGCAGCTTGACGTCGACGTCGCGCGAGTCGGCCGCCGCCGACCGTTCAAGGGTGGACGCCCGCAGGACGTCCTCGACCCGGCGGCCCACCTGAGCCAGCAACGCCCGGCCCAGTTCGCCGGGCGGAAGCAGGCCGCGGTGCTGTTCCAAGGTGATGCAGTCGGCCGGCGAGAGGCCGGAGAGTCGTTCTCGCAGAAGCCGATCGCCGACGCTCCATTGCTGAAGGGCGTCGAGCTGGACGGGCAGGGCGTCGTCCGGTTCCTCGTCGGTCAGGGCCATGCCGACCTGGAGCCGCTGGCGCAGGAAGCCCCGGGCCGGGTGCTGGAGCAGACGGTGCAGGTCGGCCAGCTCGATGTCCTGCGTGTGCGGGGCCGGCGGCAGGATGCCGGGCAGGAAGGGGCTCGGCGGTACCCGGTCGTGGGTGAGCGCCCGGGCCCCGTCCAGGGCCGGCCGGTCGAAGCTGAACGGCCCGGGGCGACCCAGGGCGCCGTCGGTGAAGTTCCTCGGGTCGAACGGCTGCAGCGGATGGCGCACGGTGATCCGGTCGCGCACCCGGCCGCTGTCCACCCAGGCGGTGCGGTCCACAGCGTCCAGCAGTTCACCCAGGGGCACGGCGGGCGGGATCGGCGCTCCGGTGCGGTCGTCCGCACCGGAGTAGGTCACGACGAGCCTCTCCTGAGCCGCACCGATCGCGTCCAGGAAGAGCTGCCGGTCCTCGCTGCGGTGATCGCGTTCACCGACCCAGGGATCGCGGGCGAGCACGTCGTCGCCGTCCGGATCGGCCCGGCGCGGGAAGCTGCCGTCGTCCAGACCGAGCAGGCAGACCACCCGGTGCGGCACCGAGCGCATCGGCACCAGCGTGCACACGGTCAGCGTGCCGGTGCGGAACGAGGAGCGGGTGGGCCGGCCCGCGAGCAGATCGGCGAGCACCGTGCGGACGTCGGCCAGGCTGCACAGCGCCTCGTTGCCGGCCGCCGCCTCGGCCACGTCCCAGAGTTCGGACCGCAGCTGGTTGACCTGCCAGGAGGTATTCCGGTCGGTGCCCCCCAGCCCGAGCACGGCCGCTTCCAGCCCGGTCAGCCAGTGCGCCACCGGGTGCCGGCCGGACATCAGCCGCTGGGCCTCCTGAAGGCGGTCGACCAGCTCGGCCAGCCGCCCGGCCAGGTCGATGTCGGCGCTGTCCACGTCGTCCATCCCGATCACGCCGCCGAGCTGTCCGGTGTCGCCCTCGATCGCCACGCCCAGCAGCAGCCGGTCCAGCCCGGCCCGCCAGGTGCCCTGCCGGATCGAGGAGAGCTGCCAGGTCTGCCGGTGCGTCTCGTCCAGGCCCCAGCGAATCCCGGCTCCCACCAGCCAGTCCCGCAGCCGGGCGAGATCGTCGTCATCGAACCCGAAGCGCCGGCGGACCGCTTCGCGCCCGGCCAGATCGAGCACCTGAGGAGCGGTGATCCGGGCGGTGCCGAGCTCCAGCAGCAGCCCGAGCACGTCGAACAGGGCGTTGGTCTGCCGGGGCGAACGGTCGGCCACCTTGACCCGCAGGCGCGCGGCCGGATGCCCGTCCGGATCGTCGCCGAGGGCGAACGCGGAGGCCACCAGCGGTGCGAAAGAGTCCACGTCGGGGCACATCACGAGGATGTCGCGTGGTTCCAGGGTCGGGTCGTCCGCGAGTAGGCCGACGATCACCTCCCGCAGCACCTCGACCTGACGCACCCGGCCGTAACAGGCGTGGACCTGGATGCTGGTGTCGGCCGGATGCAGAACCGGGCGCTCGGCAACGTCTTTCACCTCGCCCTCGCGCAGGTCCTGCTTCAGCCGACCGAGCAGGGTGGCGGGCAGGTCCGGGGCCGGGTGCTCGAGGTTCGCGGCGCCCGGGCTGTGCCGGATCAGGGTCTGCTGCAGTTCCAGCAGGTCGCGGGACATGGACGCGAGCAGTGGGTTGCGCACCCGGGCCCGGGTCGGGTCGTCGTCGCGGCGCAGGGCCAGGTCATCGGGATTGAGGACGCTGGTCACGCCCCAGAGCGCGGGGGAGGGGTGGTGCAGCCACAGGTGGACGTCCCGGTGCTCGGCCAGGGCGGTCAGCACCCGCACCCGGGCCGGCGACAGCCGGCTCGCGCCGAACAGCGAGATCCGGCCGGGCAGGGCAGAAACCCCCGGCTGGTCCCGCAGCCGCTCACAGGCCGCGTCGATCAGCTCGGCCGGGGCCGGTACCCCGAGCCGATCCCGCAGCCGCCGCCACAGTTCCGCCTGCCAGAGCAGGTCGTCGTGCAGGCGGCGGCCGTCACCGAACTCGTCCCGCCCCTGGGCCCAGGCGGTGAGCATGGCCGGGCGGGCATTGCCGTAGTCGTCGAACAGCCGGGCCAGGCGGGTCGCCACGGCCAGCCGACGGCCGGTGTCCTCGGTGGTGCCGGAGGGACGCAGGTGCTGGGCCAGCGGGGCACACCAGGGGTCGCCGAGCGAACCGTCGATCACCTCGACCAGGGGCCAACGGGCCCGGTCCGGGACCCAGGCGTTGACCGACTTCCCGATCTCCTCGGAGGCCGCTTCCAGAGCCTGGTCCAGCACCGCCGCGGCCGACGGGAAGTCGATGTTCGCGCACACTCCGTCAGGTGCAGTGCCAGTGCCATCCACGGGGGCGGCGCCGGTGCCGAGAACGTGAGCCAGACGCTGGGTGAGCCAGCGCTCGACGCCCTTGGCCGGGACCGCGACCAGTTCCACCGCGAACGGGTCCTCCGGCGGCGTGGCGAGCACGCCGGCCAAGGCGTTGGCCAGACCCGTGCCGTCGGCACAGCGATGGACGGTCAGCACGAGGCAGGCCGACCCGGTTTCATGGACACCAGTTCTATCCCACCCACCGGGCGGTCCCCGACCGGGCCACGCGGAGAGGGGCAAAACACGACGAGCCAGGGCGCCGCCGCCCTGGCTCAACCTGCCGTGGAACTGATCAGGCGTTCGCGCGCTCCGTCTGGGCCACGTCGACGACCGGCTGAGCCGTCTCCGTGCCGTCGGCCACCCGCTCGGCCTCCGCCTCGGCGAGCGTCTCCTTCACATCGGCGTCGATGTCCGCGTCACTCACGCCCGAGCCCTCCAGGGTGTCCGCCTCGGCGTTCACCTTGTCCACCTCGGTCTTCAGCGCCGCCATGCCGTTGCTGAAGGCCGCCGACACCTCGCTCGAGGAGCCCGCGGCGAGCGCGCCGACCGCGGCGATCAGGGTGTCCAGCTGGGCCTTCATGGCCGCGTCGCGCTTGGCCGAGGCGGCCGCGTAGGCCTTGAGCTCGGCCTCGGTGCGCCGGGCCAGGGTGGGGTAGCGCACCATCAGCCCGATGGTGACCTTGTCGCCCGCCTTCCAGCTGGGCCCCCAGATCTTCGCGTCGGCGGCGGTCAGCGCCACCTGGTCGTTCCACTTCATGTCTGCCTCGTCCTCCAGTCGTCGCTGCAGCACCGTCCGGGCCAGCCGGACCGTCGACGCCGACACGTTGATCTCGAAGTGCATCGAGTCGATCTTCGAATTGACGTAGTCGTTGCCCCAACGGAAGACCTTGTGTCCCTTACCGTCGGTGATGCCGGCCAGGATGCTGTGCACCTTGGCGATCTTGCTCTGGGTGAAGGTGCCCCGGACCCCCTGCGGATGCTTGAGGGCGTTCAGGTCCCAGGCGGTCGCACTGGCGTGGTTGCTGATCACGGACGTCGAACCACGGACGTTCCGGGCGGCCCACGACCAGTCGTCCAGGACCCTGCCTTCGATCGGCTCGACTTCGTCGGCGAACCGCTCGATCAGGTATTTCGCCAAGACGGCGACATCGGAATTGGCCGCGGCGAACCGGCCCCCGGCTGCGGAGAACCAGGTGAGCCGGTTGCTCGACAGGACGGGCCATCCGTTCTGCGAATGTTCTGCCATATCGACCGGAGTCTAGGGCGACATAAACTGCTCTGCATCCGAGCAAAGGAGCTTTGGCATGTCGGTGCACCCGGTTGAGGGCCCTGTGGAGCAACTCTGGCGGCCGGATCCGGAGGCGGCCCGCCGCACCCAGATCGCGGATTTCGCCCGCTGGCTCGCCACCCACCGTGCCGTTCCGGTCGCCGAACTGGACTATGCACCCCTACACCGGTGGTCGGTGGAGAATTTGGCGGATTTCTGGTCCGCCGCGGCCGAATACCTCGGTGTCCGCTTCAGTGCGCCTGCGGTGCGGGTGCTCGGCGATGCGCAGATGCCCGGGGCGCAGTGGTTCCCGGGCGCCCGGCTGAACTACGCCGAGCACGCCCTCATGCGCGAAGACTCCACCCGGGCGGTGATTTTCGTTCGGGAAGACGGTCAGGAAAGCAGCCTCACCTATGGCGAACTCCGGGATCTGGTGGGCCGGGCCCGGGCCGGCCTGGTGGCGGCCGAGGTGGGCCGGGGCGATCGGGTGGTGGCCCTGGTCCCGAACGGCATTGCCGCAGTGGTGTTGTTTTTGGCCACCGCGTCGCTCGGCGCGATCTGGTCGAGCTGCTCCCCGGACTTCGGGACCCGGGCCGTCACCGACCGGTTCGCCCAGATCGAGCCCAAGGTCATGCTCGCCGTCGACGGATATCTCTATGGTGGAAAGCGATTCGATATCCGGGACACGGTCACCACGTTGCGGGAGAGCATGCCCTCGCTGAACCGGACGGTGATCCTGCCCTACCTGGATCCGGATTCCGAGCCGGTGCGCGAGGTCGGCGAGGTCAGCTGGGCCGAGTTCACCGCCCAGCCGGGCGAACTCGCCTTCGAGCAGGTGCCGTTCGACCATCCGCTGTGGGTGCTCTACTCGTCCGGCACCACCGGCCTGCCGAAGGGCATCGTCCAAGGGCACGGCGGCATCCTGCTCGAGCAGCTCAAAACCATCCGCCTGCAGCACGATCTCCGCCCGGGTGACGTGTTCTTCTGGTTCACCACCACCGGCTGGATGATGTGGAACTTCCTGATCGGCGGACTGCTGGCCGGCACCACGATCCTGCTCTACGACGGTAGCCCGGTGCATCCCGGGCCGACCCGCCTCTGGGAACTCGCTGCCCAGCAAAAGGTCCGGCTGTTCGGTGTCTCGGCCCCGTTCGTGCAGGGCGCGATCAAGGCCGGTGTCCGTCCGCGCGAGCAGTTCGACCTCAGTGCGATGGAATCGATCGGCTCCACCGGATCGCCCCTGTCGCCGGAGAGCTTCCGCTGGATCGCCGAGCAGGTGGGCGAGCGGGTCCGGATCTGCTCGGTCTCCGGCGGGACCGACGTCTGTACCGCCTTTCTCGGCAGCGCACCGACCGTCCCGATCTGGCTCGGCGAGCTGTCCTGCGCGGCCCTCGGGGCCGACGTTCACGCTTTCGACGAGGAAGGTCGCGACCTGGTCGACGAGGTGGGTGAACTGGTGATCACCCAGCCGATGCCGTCGATGCCGGTGGCCTTCTGGAACGATCCGGACGGAACCCGGCTGAAAGAAGCGTATTTCACCGAGTACCCGGGTCGTTGGCGGCATGGCGACTGGGTCCGGGCCACTCCTCGCGGCTCGTTCGTCATCTACGGGCGCAGCGACTCCACCCTCAACCGCGGCGGCGTCCGGATGGGCACGGCCGAGTTCTACGCCGTGGTCGAGGCGTTCGACTCGGTGGCGGACTCCCTGGTCATCGACAACGGGGAACTGCTGTGTTTCCTGGTTCTGGCCGAGGGGGTTTCGATTGAGGACGTCGAAGGGCCCTTGCGTCGTAGTCTCCGGTCGCAGTTGTCCCCCAGGCACGTACCGGACCGGTTCATCCGGATCCCGGTCGTGCCGCGCACGCTGAACGGCAAGAAGTGCGAGGTGCCGGTGAAGCGGATTCTGGCCGGGGTCCCGGTCGACCGGGCGGTCAGCAAGGACGCCCTGGCCGACCCGGGCTCGCTCGACCCGTTCGTCGCGATGGCCCGACCCCGGTGATCACCCGCTGCGTCTTGCCGATGACCTGAAGTGTTGTCGGGGAAGGTCCGGCTTGTTACCTTTTGGTCCGGACATCGGCGTCGAAGGCGACCCGGTGGTAGGCCGGGAAGGTGGCCTGACGTGGCCGATCGGCAAGGCCCGGAAAGCGCTGGGTTGCGATACGCGTACGTCTCCAACGGACTGGGTGACCACCGTCTGGACGAGGCCCTGGAACTGCTCGCCGAGAACGGGTACGCGGGGGTGGGGCTGAGTCTGGACCATCACCACCTGGACCCCTTCGGCCCGGATCTTCCCCGGCGAGTGGCCGCGACGGCCGACCGCCTGCGGGATCTGGGTCTGACCGTGGTGGTGGAGACCGGGGCGAGGTTCGTGCTGGACCCCCGGAACAAGCACGAGCCGAGCCTGCTCAGCGAGCAGGGGCGGGAGCGGCGCATCGGGTTCCTGGACCTCGCGGTCCGGGTTGCCGCGGATCTGGGCGCGGAGGCGGTCAGCCTCTGGTCCGGAGCCCGGCCGCCGCAGGTCGATCCGGAGACGGCCCACCATCGGCTGGTCGAGGGGTGCGAGGCGGTGCTGCGGACCGCGGAGGCGCTGGACGTGCGGCTGGCGTTCGAGCCGGAACCGGGAATGTTCGTGGCTTCGGTGGACGACTGGCGGGAACTGCGGGACCGGCTGGACCACCGGCTGTTCGGGCTCACCCTGGACCTGGGGCATTGTCTGGTCACCGAGTACCGGCCGATCCCGCAGGTGATCGACGAGGTCTGGAACGACCTGAGCTACGTGCAGATCGACGATATGCGGCGCGGGGTGCACGATCACCTCGACTTCGGTCAGGGCGACGTGGATTTCCCGCCGGCCCTCGCGGCTCTGCAGGGGTTCGGAGGGCTCGTGGCGGTTGAGTTGTCCCGTCACTCGCACACCGCCCACACCGCGGTCCCTCGTTCCATCGACTTCCTCCGCCGGGCCGAGAGGGTCGGGAACCGGGACTATCCCGAGGTGAGGACGCATGGCGTCCCCTGATCAGTTCTGGTGACTGCCGGTGGGACTGCGGAACGCTGGTGGTCGACTCCCGTTCACTCACCGGTCGCCCTTCGTTGAAAGGGTCGATGCACCAAGACCTGAGGAGTGACGTGGGTAAGAGAAAGACCGTAGCCGTTCTCACCGCCACGGCCCTGGCCGGTGCGGCTTTCGCAGCCACCGCCCAGAGCGCCGGTGCGCACGGGCGGGAACAGTTCTTCAACCGTACGGACACCTACCCGGTGTTCCAGAACCGTCCGGCCGGCGACGCGGTGACGGACGAGACGGTCGCCGAGATCTCGACCGTCACCCAGGACGGAAAGACGATGATCTACACCGATGCCGCCGGAAAGCGCATCGGTTTTCTCGACATCTCCGACCCGGACCGGATCAAGGGTCTGGGCACCCTGTCACTGAAGGAACTCGGCGACGACGAGGACGAGCCCACCTCGGTCACCGTGGTCGGTGACTACGTCCTGGTCGTGGTCAACACCAGCAAGAGCTACACCGAGCCCTCGGGCCGGGTCGACGTGATCCGGATCGCCGACCGCACCCGGGTCCGCAGCATCGACCTCGGCGGCCAGCCAGACTCGATCGCGGTGGACAAGAAGGCCGAGCACGTCGCCATCGCGATCGAGAACGAGCGGGACGAGGAGGCCACCCCGGCCGGCGGTCAGGAGGGCGACCTGCCCCAGTTCCCGGCCGGTTTCGTGCAGCTGCTGGATCTCACCGGGGGTCCCGCGACCTGGACCGCGCACAAGGTGGCCCTGGTCAATCCGGACGGCACCGCGCTGAAGTCCTTCACGGACGCGGGACTTGACACCCCGATCGACCCGGAGCCGGAGTACGTCTCGTTCAGCGAGGACGGCCGGCTGGCCCTCACGCTGCAGGAGAACAACGGCATCGTCCTGATCGACGCGGCCCGGCACCGGATCAGCAAGGTGTTCAGCGCCGGCCGGGCCACCGTCACCGGTATCGACACCAAGGACGACGGGGTGATCGACCCGACCGGCTCGATCAAGGACACGCCCCGCGAGCCGGACGCCATCGGCTGGCTGGATGACCGCTACGTGGGCACCGCCAACGAGGGTGACTGGAAGGGCGGCACCCGCGGCTGGACGGTGTTCGACACCCGCACCGGCAAGATTCGCTGGGATTCCGGCAACACCCTGGAGAACCTGGCGATCAAGGTGGGCCTGCACTCCGAGAGCCGGGCCGGGAAGAAGGGGATCGAGCCGGAGGGCCTGGCCACCGCCGAGTTCAACGGTACCAAGTACGCCTTCGTCGGTTCTGAGCGCAGCAACTTCGTCGCGGTCTACAACATCGAGAAGCCGGCCAATCCCAAGTTCGTCCAGGTGCTACCGACCACCAACGGCCCGGAAGGCATCCTGCCGATCCCGTCCCGAGGGCTGCTGGCGGTCTCCAGCGAGACGGACGACGCGTCGGCGGGGGTTCGCTCGGCGGTGACGCTGTACAAGCTCGGCTCCGACCAGCCGGCCTTCCCGCAGATCGAGTCCGAGAAGAACATCGGCTGGGGCACCCTGGGCGCGCTCTCCGCGGTTCCCGGTAAGGCGCACCAGCTGGTCAGCGTGACTGATGCGGGGTATAGCACCACCGGCATCCTGACCATCGACGACTCGAAGACCCCGGCCGAGATCACCAAGCGGCTCGAGGTCACCGACGCGGCCGGCAAGGCGGTCCCGCTCGACGCGGAGGGCATCTACGCCCGTCCGGAAGGCGGCTACTGGCTGGCGGTCGAGGGCGCGACCGGTCCGGAGAACAAGCTCGTTCTGGTGGACAAGAAGGGCGTCGTCCAGAGGAGCGTGCCGCTACCGGCCGATGTTGCCGCGGGTCTGAAGGCTCAGGGCTTCGAAGGCGTCACCGCTACTACAGACAAGAACGGCGAGCACCTGTACGCCGTTGTGCAGCGCGAGGTCTCGACCGACCCGAAGGGCGTCGACCGGATCGGCCGGTACGACGTGAAGACCGGGAAGTGGACCTGGTACGGCTACCCGCTGGAGACCACCACGACCGCCGGCGACTGGATCGGCCTGTCCGAGGTCACCGTGGTCGGCGACGGCAAGCTGGCGGTGATCGAGCGGGACAAGCTGAACGGGCCGAACGCGAAGATCAAGCGGATCTACACGGTCGATCTGCCGAAGACCGACCCGGCCCCGGGCACTCTGCCGGTGCTGAAGAAGAAGCCGGCGGTGGACGTACTGCCGTTCCTGCAGTCGACCCACGGCTGGACGCAGGAGAAACTCGAGGGCATGACGATCGGTGGGGACGGAAACGTCTACATCTCGACCGACAACGACGCCCTCGACGACTCCACCGGCGAGACGGTGTTCCTGAAGCTCGGGAAGGCGGACAAGCTGTTCCGGTAAAATCGCCGGAAACTTGCGAAAGGGGTCCGCGGCCTTCGGGTCGCGGACCCCTTTCTGCTTTTCCGGAACGTTTGTATTGACTCTTAACATATTGAGGGAACATCCTCGGAATGCACCCAGTCTCATCCCTGACATGAAGGCTGCTGATCATGAAGTTTGCCCCTCGCTCCACCCGTTTCCGGCTCCTCACCAGCGCGGCCACGCTGTTCACCGTGCTCGCCGGAGGCGCCGCGGCGGTCGCCACGGTGAACGCCGGCTCGGCCTCGGCCGCCACGCTGAACACGTCCTGGTATGCCCAGGCGCCCTATGTCATGCCGCTCGAGAACAATCCGCCGAATCTGCCCACCGTGATGTCGGCCACCGGTGAGAAGGCATTTATGCTGGCCTTCATCCTGGCTAACGGCAGTTCCTGCAGTGCGGCCTGGGACGGCACCGCTCCGGTCTCGTCGGACACCGCGGTGGCCGGGGTGATCAACAGCGTGCGTAGTGCCGGGGGTGACGTCTCGGTCTCGATCGGTGGCTACGGCGGCACGAAGCTCGGCCAGGTCTGCAGCAACG
Source organism: Kineosporia aurantiaca JCM 3230 (assembly GCA_000719025.1). Lineage (GTDB taxonomy): Bacteria > Actinomycetota > Actinomycetes > Actinomycetales > Kineosporiaceae > Kineosporia > Kineosporia aurantiaca. The sequence continues at coordinate 569,578 of JODP01000001.1, read as the reverse complement.
CCACCACCACGGCAGCGGCCTACCAGGCGGTGATCGACAAGTACGCGCTCAAGGCGATCGACCTCGACCTGGAGGAGCCGGAGTACGAGAACCTCACGGCGGTGAACAACGAACTCGGTGCGGCGCAGATCCTGCAGAAGAACAACCCGGGCATCTACATCTCGGTGACCCTGCCGGGAACCACCTCCGGCACCGGGTACTTCGGCCAGAACGCGCTGAACACGGCCAAGAGCCTGGGCTTCACGCCGAACAACTGGAGCATCATGCCGTTCGACGGCGGCTTCAACGGCGCGGCCAGCCAGCAGAGCGCGCTGACGTCGTTCAACGGCCTGCTGACCAGCACCTTCGGCTGGACGGCGGCGAACGCCTGGGCCCATGAGGGAATTTCGCAGATGAACGGCCGCTCCGACACCGGGGAGACGTTCACCACCGCCGACTTCGCCTCCAACCTGACCTTCGCCAAGTCCAAGGGTCTGGGGCGGTTCACCTTCTGGTCGGTCAACCGGGACCGGCAGTGTGCCGGTGGGGCGAACAGCACCACCAGCGGCACCTGCAGCAGCGTGGTCCAGGGCGACTGGGACTTCACCAAGTACGGCGTCCAGTTCGCCGGCGGTGGGGGCGGCACCACCACCCCGACCGCCAGCGCCACCCCGACGACCAGCGCGACCCCGACCGTCAGCCCGACCGGGGGCACGACCACCTGCAGCGGCCTCACCGCCTGGAGCTCCAGCACCGCGTACAGCGGCGGGGCCGTGGTCAACTACAACAGCCACAAGTGGACGGCGAAGTGGTGGACGTACGGCGACACCCCGGGTGGGCCGGCCGGAGTCTGGACGGATAACGGCGCCTGCTAAAAGTTTTCGACGCCGAAACCGGTCCGTTCGGCGACAGGGTCAGCGCCCTCCGGGATGCCCGGCGGGCGCTGACCTGCGTCGGCGTCACGAAAATCTTACGCTGGGTAAAAAGTCCCATTGACGGGTTTCCGGCCCGGTGAACAGACTCAGGAGGATTGTCCCTGACGCCTCTAGGAGCCCACCGTGTCCACTCTGCAAAGTCGCAGATACCGAAAGATTCTCGGCCTGTCCGGGGTGATCGCGGTCGCCGTCGCGGCCCTCGCGGTGGTCCTGCCGATGCAGGCGCACGCCGCCGGTCAGCTGCTCTCGCAAGGTAGGCCGGTCACGGTCTCCTCCAGCGAGAACGATGTCGCCTTCCCGGCCAAGGCGGCGGTGGACGGTGATCCCGGCACCCGCTGGTCGAGCCAGTTCAGCGATCCGCAGTGGATCCAGGTGGATCTCGGCGCCGCCCACGCGATCAGCGAGGTGGACCTGCAGTGGGAGGCCTCCTACGCCAAGGCGTTCAAGCTGCAGGTCTCGAACGACGCGAACACCTGGACCGACATCTACTCGACCACGACCGGGACGGGCGGCAAGCAGGCCCTGACGGTCACCGGAAACGGCCGCTACGTGCGACTGTACGGCACTCAGCGGGCCAACCAGTACGGCTACTCGCTGTGGGAGTTCCAGGTCTACGGCTCGGACAGCAGCGGCCCGGGAACCACCCCGACGACCCCGAGCGATCCGGGTACCGGCAGCGACGTTGAGCTCTCGTACACCAAACCCGCCACTGCTTCGACATTTCAGGACGACGGAGCCTGCTCGGGCTGCACCGCCGCGAAGGTGACCGACGGAGACGTCACCACGCGCTGGGCGACCAGCTCGACCAACGGCTGGGTGGACCCGGGCTGGGTCTACGTCGACCTCGGTAAGACTGCGAACGTGCACCGCGTCGTCTTCCAGTGGGACGCCGCCTTCGCCACGGCCTACCAGCTCCAGACTTCCGACGACGCGAAGACCTGGACCACGATCTACTCCACCACCACCGGCAAGGGCCACAAGGAGGACCTGACCGGGCTCAAGGGCACCGGCCGCTACGTGCGCATGTACGGCACCGCCCGCTCCAACGGATACGGCTACTCGCTCTGGGAGTTCCAGGTCTTCGGCACCGGGGGCGACCCGGTCACCCCGCCCGCCAAGATCCCGAACATCACCCTTCCGGCCACCAAGATGGTCTTCGACGACGAGTTCAACGGTTCTGCGGGCAGCACCCCCGACACGTCCAAGTGGACCGCCGACACCGGCACCGGCCAGAACGGTGAGCTGGAGTACTACACCGACAACAAGAACGCCACCATGGACGGCGGCGGCAACCTGGTGATCGAGGCCCGCAAGGAGACGCCGCCGCAGTGCGCCGGTTGCGCCTACACCTCCGGCCGGATCAACACGGCGAAGACGTTCAACTTCACCTACGGACACGCCGAGGCGCGGATCAAGGTTTCCGGAACCCAGGGTCTGTGGCCCGCGTTCTGGATGCTCGGCGCCAACTTCCCGACCGTGGGCTGGCCGCGTTCGGGCGAGATCGACATCATGGAGCACGTCGGCAAGGTGCCCGACGCGGTCTACTCCACCCTGCACGCCCCGGCCTACTACGGCGGCGGTGGCTACGGTCAGCCGTTCACCGTGGCGGGCAGCGACTTCGCGAACGACTTCCACACGTACGCGGTGGACTGGGACGCCAACAAGATGATCTTCTACGTGGACGGCAAGGCGTTCTTCACCGCCGACAAGGCGACGATCGAGTCCACCCGGGGGCCGTGGGTCTACGACCACCCGTTCTACCTGATCCTGAACAACGCCGTCGGTGGTGACTGGCCGGGCGCGCCCGACGCCACCACCAAGCTCCCGCAGAAGATGCTGGTCGACTACGTGCGGGTCTACCAGTAGGAGCCAGGAGCAACGGGCGGGGAGGGGTTCGCGGGTTCCGGTCCGCGGGCCCCTCTCGGCTGCTCAAGGTGGTGACGGTTGAACCCGAGTCACGAGAGTGGACTTCGGGCGGACGGTACCTGCGGCACGGTTGGCCTGGTTGCTGCTGGGCGGCACCGGGGTCGTGGCCACCGGGCTGACGATCGATCGGGATCTGCGCTCCGGCGGTCTCGTCCTGGCCGGATTCGTGGCGATCGGGATGATTCTGATCGGGTCCGGTGGCATCGCCCGGGATCGGTGTCCTGGCTGCTGGTGGCCCTGATGCTGGCGGGCTGGACGACCGGGAACCTCCTGGTGCACCTACAGGGACGCATCACCGCACCCGCCGTCGCCTGTGTCTGGGCCGGTCAGGCGGTCGCGACCGGGGTGATTCTGCACGCCTTGCTCTCCGGCAACCAGCCCTCGATCCGGTGGCTCAAGGCCGGCCTGGATCTCCTCATCGTCGCGATCGTGCTGATCCTCATCGGCGCCCAGATCCTCACTACCGGGGCAAGCGGCAGCGCGAGCCTCACCGCAGTCCTGGTCTCCGGCCTCGACGTGGTGCTGTTCGGCCTGCTGGTGTGGTTCGCGGCGTCCCGGCGCCTTCCTGGGCCGAGCCTGGTCCTGGTCCTCGGGGCCGCGGTTCTCGCGCTGGCCTTCGACCTGTCCTCGGCCGTCCACGGCCGGCGGCTGTCGCTGCCCGGAGAACCGAGCCAGGTTCTGGGCGTCGTCGTCATGCTGATGTTCGGGGTCGCCGCGCTGCACCCGTCGATGACCAAGACGTTCAGCGCCGAGACGTTCGGACAACGCCGTCGCCCCTCCACCTCGCTGCTGGGCCTGCTTCCGCTGGTCCTGGTCCCCCTGGGCGTGTCGTGGGTGGCCGAGCTCTGCGGGGCCCAGAGCCTGCCGCGCTGGTCGTTGCTGGCGGCCGGGGCCAGCATCGCCGCCCTCTGCCTGGTGCGGGGCAGCACCGCTCTGCGGTCGAGCGAGCACCTCGCCGAGCACGATTCCCTGACCGACCTGGTCAATCGGCACGGCCTCGCCCGGGCCTTCGACGAGGCTGCGCCGGCCGGCGGGGTGAGCCTGCTGCTGATCGACGTCGACGAGTTCCGGCAGGTCAACGACGCGCACGGACACGACGTCGGGGATGTGCTGCTGCTGCGTCTGCGGGACCGGCTGATCCTGGCGACGGGGGAGGAAGGGGTGGTGGCCCGGCTGGGAGGCGACGAGTTCGGCGTCCTCGTCCGGACCGACCTGGCCCCCGGGGTGGCCGGCCATTTCCTGAACCTGCTGCAGGACCCCTTCGTGGTCGGCGATCTCGTCCTTCAGATCGGTGCCAGCATTGGCATCGCCGACGCCCGGGCGGGCACCACCCTGGCCGAGTTGTTCACCCACGCCGACGTTGCGATGTACGCGGCGAAGGCGGCCGGCGGCGACCAGGCCCTGACCTTTCATCCGGAAATGCGGGCCGCGGTGGCCCGGCGGCTCACCCTCACCCGCCAGATCCGGCAGCTGCTGGGGGCCGGGGATCCCGATGTCGGGCATCTCGAGATCAAGTACCAGCCCCTGGTCGACCTCGGTTCCGGGCAGCTGATCGGGGCCGAGGCGCTGGTCCGGTGGCGGCATCCGGAGCTGGGCCTGCTGGCTCCGGACGCCTTCCTCGGGCTGGTCAGCAGCAACAGTCTCGACGCGGAACTGGACGCCGCCGTCCTGCGTGACGTCCTCGCCCAGCTGGCCGCCTGGCGCGACCAGGGTCTGCGGGTGCTTCCGGTCAGTGTCAACCTCACCCGCGACAGCCTGGACGACCACCGGCTGGCCGATCGCGTCCTGGAGGCCCTGGCCCGCCACTCGCTGCCACCGTCACTGCTGCACCTGGAGATCACCGAGCATCATCAGCTGTCGGCGGACACCCCGGCCGAGCGGACCCTGGAACGGCTCGACACCGCCGGGGTGCAGATCTATCTGGACGACTACGGAACCGGCTACACATCCCTGGAGTACCTGCTGCGCTTCCCGATCCGGATGCTCAAGCTCGACCGTTCGGTGGTGACTCCCCTGAACGAGGCCCAGATCCAGCTCGTGGCCGCGGTGAACACCATGGCCGAGAGCCTCGGTCTGGAGGTCCTGGCCGAGGGGATCGAGACCGGGGAACAGCGGGACCAGCTGATCGAACTCGGTATCCGCTACGGCCAGGGGTACCTCTTCGCGCGCCCGCTGTCGGCCTCCGAATATGCGGAAAGTGCTTTCCAGGAGGTCCGGACCGGCCCGGTTCCGGCCGCTCGCCGGGACGGATGACGTCTTCCCGGCCCCGTGATCTCAGCCGGCGGCCGGGTTCACGAGAGCCAGACCACGATCCCGGTCAGCCGATTGAGCACCGCTGCCGCCCCGGCCCGGACCGCCGCGGCGGACCGCTCGGAGGTGAACGTGGCCGGATCGTAAGGGGAGGAGGCCTCCAGCCCTTCACCCCGGAACGACCCACCCGTCCAGTCCACCGCCGTCACGTTCCCGGTCGGCTCGGCGACCTCGGCCCCGATCGTGAGGAACTGCTGGTCGAGCCGGCTGGCCGAGACCACGGTGAGGGGGTCGATCAGGTCGTTACCGGCACTGATGATCAGGTCCGGGTGCATCGCAATGGCCTTCGTGATGCTCGGCACCAGAGCGTCGCCGGTGCCCGCCGCGATCGTCCGTAGATCCACGTCCTCGTCGTCGGCCCAGCCGGTCACCGCGGCCGTGAGCGTTTGGGTCGGTGCGTCGGAGCCGGCTGTGAGCAGTACCACGCGATAACCCTTGGGCGGGTGCACTTCGTCCCACGATCCCGGCGCCGGTGTGATGGTCGACTCCGGAGCGGGAGTCGTGGTGGGGTCGCTGAAACCCGCTTTCAGGACGCCCAGAGCGGTCGGCTCGGGGTGGGGCTGGGACCAGTCGTCGCCGGAGCCGCAGCCGGCGAGGAGGGTGGTCAGAGTGGCGGCGGCGAAGAGGCCGAGCACCCGGCGTGGGGAGTACACGCGTCTCTTTTTACCGGTTCTAAGGGCGCTTTCGAGAATCGTGATCGTTTCGGTCTGGTTTGTTTGATTTCCGTTGGCGCGCGAATCCTGTGCAGTTCATGTGCGGACGGGAGCGTGACGCGCCAACCGAAGGAGCTCCATGTCCCCCCGATCCCTCATCCTCGGGATTGTCGTCGCCTTCGGGCTCGTGCTCGGCGCCGCGCCGGCCTTCGCCCACGGGTTCAGCTCGGTCGTCTACGCCCAGGCGACCTCACCCGAGAAGGGCCACCTGCGAACCGAACTCGGCCTGGAATACGATCTGCTGGTGGTCTCGGCCGCGGACGATCAGCAGGACGACGCACTGTTCCAGGACGGGACGGCGGCTTTCGACGACGGGGACCCGCAGGCCGAGACCGCGGCGCTCCAAGGCCACGCGAAGGCGGTGCTGGCCTACGTCGGCCCTCGTCTGACCGTCGAGAAGGGCGGCGAGAACTGCACATCCACGCAGACCGGTGACGTGAAGATCGCTCAGCGCGACGGTGTGCCCTATGCCTTCATCACTCTCGACCACACCTGCACGGGCTCCGAGCACGGCGACTACCGGATCACGAGCCGGCTGTTCCCGGACTCCGAGGGATACGTCCGGGGCACCAAGACCATCCTCACCTACGACGTCGACGGCCGCTCCGGCAGCGCCGCCCTGGATGCCGGCGCGGCGTCGGTCTCGCTCTCCCAGACCGGAACAGCGCGGTTCTGGGAGTTCTTCCGGCTCGGCGCCGAGCACCTGCTGGGTGGTCCGGACCACATCTTGTTCCTTCTGGCGCTGATCGTCGGCTCCCGGCGGCTGCGCGAAGTGGTGCTGGCGGCCACGTCGTTCACCCTCGCCCACTCGGTGACCTTCGTGCTGGCCGCGCTCGGCCTGGTGCACATCCCGCCCTCGGTGGTCGAGCCGGTCATCGCCCTGTCGATCGCCGTGGTCGCCGCCTGGTATCTCTGGCGACTCTGGCGTCGGGGCTCCCAGGTCAGCGACATCAACGCTGGTGAGGGCCATTTCAGCCTGGACCGGGCAGGCTGGGCCCGGCTCGGGGTGGTGTTCTGCTTCGGATTGGTGCACGGCCTGGGTTTTGCCGGGGCGCTGGGGATCGACGAGGCCTTCTCCTGGACTCTGCTGTGGTCGCTGCTGGTCTTCAACGTCGGGATCGAGGCGGTGCAGCTCGGCCTGATCATCCTGTTGTTCCCGGCGCTGACCCTGATCCGGCACCGGGCCCCGCGGGCCGGGCTCTGGGTCAGCGGTGTGGTGTCGGCCATAGTCTCGGTGGTGGGCCTGTTCTGGTTCGCGGAACGGGTTCTGGGGTTCTGAAAAAGCCTCCAAAGAGGCGACTTACGCGGATCGCTAGCAAGATCACCCCGGTGGTTCATGCCGCGTTCACGAACGATCGCCAGATTGGGCTCGCTCTCATAGGAATTTCCCAGAAAGGGATCAACCTCACGTGTCTTCCATGAACGCATCCCGGCCGCGGCGGTTCACCCGCCGTCGGTGCGTGATGCCGATCGCCGCTCTGGCGCTGGGAATCAGCGTCACGGCCGGTGGTTTCGCCGCTCCCGCCCTGGCGGCGGACGCGGCCACCCAGACCGGGGTCATCCTCGGCGTCGGCGCCGACGAGTCGCAGCGCATCATCACCTGGTACACCTCGGCCGACACCACCCAGGTCGCCGAGCTCGCCCCGGCGTCCCAGGTCGTCGACGGCGAGTTCCCGGCCAGTGCGCTGAGCTTCTCCGCCATCGGCGGCGCGAACCTGGCCACCAGCGGCGGGTTCAACCGGCACGCCACACTCACCGGCCTGGCCGAGAACACCACCTACTCCTACCGGGTCGGGGCCGACGGCGCCTGGTCGAAGACGTACACGTTCAAGACCCATGACTTCGACGGGGACTACGACTTCCTGTTCCTGGGCGACCCGCAGATCGGCGCCTCCGGCAACGTGGCCAGCGACCAGGCCGGCTGGCAGGACACGCTGGACGTGGCCACCAAGGCCAACCCGGACGCGGAGATCCTGGTCTCCGGCGGCGACCAGGTCGAGACCGCGAACACCGAGAGCCAGTGGGACGCCTTCCTGGCCCCCGACGAGCTGCGTCAGGTGCCGTGGGCGGCCACGATCGGCAACCACGACGTCGGCGGCAAGGCCTACGAGCAGCACCTGGCCACCCCGAACACCGACCGCTCGGGCTCGTACTACGTCAACGGCGACCCGGCCTCGAACAGCTCGGGTGGCGACTACTGGTACGTCTACAAGGACGTCCTGTTCATCGACCTGAACAGCAACAGCTACACCAGCGCCTCGGGCGGAGGCGGCGACGAGGCCCACCTGGGCTACGTCTCCGACGTGATCGCGAAGCACGGCGGCGAGGCCAAGTACAAGGTCCTCGTCTACCACCACTCGATCTACTCGCCGGCCAGCCACGCGAAGGACGCCGACAACAAGGTCCGCCGGGTCGACTTCCCGACCACGTTCTCCAAGCTCGGCGTCGACCTGGTGCTCCAGGGCCACGACCACAGCTACACCCGGAGCTACCTGATCAAGAACGGCGAGAAGGCGGACGCCGACGAGAAGCCGGGTCAGGCCGACGTGTACCCGGGCCCCGGTGGCGTGCTCTACGTGACCGCGAACTCGGCCTCGGGCTCGAAGTACTACGACATCACCGCGCCGGACAACAGCGGCACCAGCGGCGCCGGGAACGGCGCCGACCCGCTGAACCCGTCGAACTACTGGTACAACTCGGTGCAGAACCAGGAGCATGTGCGGACGTACGTCAAGGTCCAGGTGCGCAGCGACAAGCTGGTGGTCGAGAACCTGCGCAGCCAGGGCCAGGTCGGCACCACGGTGGACAAGGTGACCGTGCACCCCTCGCACGCCGGCGGCGTCGGCCAGGAGATCCAGGTCACCGTGCCGCAGGCCGCGGCCGGGTCGTTCGGCTGGACCATCGACGGGGACAACGGCCTGGTCGACCTCGGCACCGCCGAGGACCAGGACGGCAAGTACCTCGAGGCCAAGGGCAAGATCAACCCGATCACGGTGACCGACACCCGGTCCACCCAGGCCCCGTGGTCGATCTCGGCCTCGGTCGGTGACTTCAAGGACGGCGACAAGACCTTCCCCGGTTCCTACCTGGGCTGGACCCCGGAGGTGGCCACGGCCGGCGCCGGGGCCAAGGCCGGTGAGGCGGTCGCCTCCGGGATCGACGGCACCGACGGTCTGTCCGTCTCGCGCACCCTCGGTCAGGCCGACCAGGGGCACGCGAAGGGCGAGGCCAAGCTCGGGGCCGGGCTCGACCTGAAGCTGCCGGACACGGTGGACGAGGGCAGCTACCGGGCCACGCTCACGATCACTGCGCTGAGCAGCTGATTTCCGCACCACCGGTGGGGTGGCCGGGTCGCACCGGCCATCCCACCCTTCTTCTTCGCCCAAGGATTGTTCTCATGAGACACCTCAAGTCCCTCGCCGCCGTCGTGCTCGCCCTCGGCGCAACCGTTCTCGGGGCCGCGAACGCCGGCAGTGCCCTGGCCGCGGGCAACGACGACGTCACCTGGACGGTGCGGACCGCCTCCAACGACTTCGGCCACAACCGCACCAGCTACAGCTACGACCTCCGGCCGGGGGCAACGATCAAGGACAATCTGGTGGTCGCCAACCGCGGGAAGGACCCACTCACCCTTGGGGTCTACGCCGCCGACGGATTCACCACCGAGGCCGGGCAACTGGACCTGGTGACCAAGGGCGCGAAGTCGATCGCGGTGGGGGCCTGGGTGCACGCGGGCAAGGACAGTGTGACGATCCCGGCCGGCAAGACCGTGAAGGTGCCGTTCACCGTGACCATTCCGGAGAACGCCACCCCCGGCGACCACGCCGGTGGCATCGTCACCTCGCTGGTGCAGCCGGACGCGACGGAGACGATCAACGTTGACCGCCGTCTCGGCATCCAGATCAAGCTGCGGGTGGACGGCGACCTGAAGCCGGGTTTCGTGATCGACGACCTGAAGACGAAGTACCACGGCACCCCGAACCCGGCCGGGAAGGGCGACGCCGAGGTCACTTACACGATCCGCAACACCGGCAACGCCATCCTCTCCGGCTCGGGCAAGACGTCCATCGTCGGACCGTCCGGCAAGTTCAAGGTCGAAGGGGCCCAGCAGAGCACTCCGCCGCAGTTGCTGCCGGGGGAGAGCTGGAAGGTCTCCGAGCGCATCTCCGGCGTGACCCCGGCGGGCAAGCTGACCGCGACCACCCGGCTGATTCCGGTGATCGTCGACGCGGCGGGCTCCAGCACCGCACTGCCGCCGGTGACCGCCACGGCCACCGGCTGGGCCCTGCCGTGGACCCTGATCCTGCTGGTGGTCATCCTGATTCTGGGCATCGTCGGGCTGGTCCGGATCTCCCGGCGGAACCGGGCGCGCAGGAAGGCCCGGGAGGACGCCCGGGTCGAGGAAGCGGTCAAGGAAGCCCTCCAGACCTCAAAGTGAGAGCAGCTCCGAAACCCGGGGTGAATAAGTCGCATACAGCACCAGCGCGGCGCCGCCGATAGCGGCGGCGTCGCGGGCCAGGGGTGAGAGTTCCACCCGGGCCGTACGGATCCGCCGGGCCAGAGGCCGGGTCTGAAGGGCGCGCTCGACGGCCCCCCGGAACCGGTCCTCGACGTACTGGATGCCGTGCCCGCCCAGCACCACCAGATCCACGTCGACAATGTTCACCACGTTGACCACGACGGTGGCGACCTGCTCGGCCGCCCGGTCCACGATGCCGCCGGCGAGTTCATCGCCGGCGGCTGCGGCCCGCAGGATGGCCGTGTGCTTGAGACCTCTGGCCGAGAGCGACGATTCGGACCCGGAAGCCAGCCGCCGCCGAGCCTCCGCCACCATTGCGGCCGGGCTGACCAGCGTCTCCAAGCACCCGAAATTCCCGCAGTAGCACTGCGGGCCGTCGGGATCTACGGTGGTGTGGCCGAATTCGGCGGCGTTCATCGATCCTCCCCGGTGTACCTGGTGGCCGAGAACCAGTCCGCCGCCGACGCCGGTGCCCAGAAAGAAGTAGGCAAAGTTCGCCACGCCACGCCCGGCCCCGGCCCAGCGCTCCCCGATGGCGGCGGCCGTTGCGTCATTGTCCAGGGTCACCGGCAGGCCGGTGGCCTCGGCGACCAGTCGCTGCAGGGGCACCCGGTCCCAGTCCGGCAACTGCGGGGGCGTGACCAGGAGCCCCTGGGTCAGATCGATCGGGCCTGGCGTGACGAAGCCCAACCCCAGCACCTCTTCCCGGCGCACGCCCGCATCACCCAGAACCTCGTCGACGAGTTCCGCTACGGAACTGGCGATCTGGTCCGGACTGCCGTGCGGTGGAGTCGGGCGCCGCTGGCGGCCCAGCGGATTGCCCAGCAGATCGACTACTACGCAGGATAATTCGGCCGGGTCGAAGGCCACTCCGACCGCTCTTCCGGCTCCTGGGTTGACCCGCAGCCGCATTCGGGGCTTGCCTCCGCTGGAGGTGCCCCGGCCGTCCTCCCGGACGATTCCCTCGCCGATCAGCCGCCGGACGATGCCGGACACGGTCTGCGGGGTCAGCCCGGTCCGCTCGGCGATCTCCACCCGGCTGATCCCGTCCGCGAACTGGATGTGGTCGAGCACCACGGCCCGGTTGTACTGGCCGACCTTCGGGAGGTTGGTTCCGGCTTGCCGCATGCGTCCAGGCCTCCGTCGGTGCCGCTCGTCGACGTCGGGTCCCAACGCCGTTGACTTAGTAAAACAATTGAATTTAGCGTCGTCGAGCAGTGGGCGGCGAGGACGCGGGGAGCGGTCCCCGGTCGGCGCCGACCGCGGCCGGGGGTCACCGACGATCCCTGGGAAGCGGCCCGGGAGGGGACATGGACCATGCTCCGCCACTTTTGGAGATGCGCTCGATCACCAAGGAGTTCCCCGGCGTCAAGGCCCTCGCCGAGGTGAATCTGGTGGTCCGGCCGGGCGAGATCCACGCGATCTGCGGGGAGAACGGGGCCGGGAAGTCCACCCTGATGAAGGTGCTCAGCGGCGTCCACCCGCACGGGTCCTACCGCGGCACGATCGTCTACCAGGGCCGCGAGACGCAGTTCTCCGACATCCGCAGCAGCGAGCGGGCCGGCATCGTGATCATTCACCAGGAGCTGGCCCTGGTTCCGGGAATGTCGATCACCGAGAACATCTTTCTCGGTAACGAGCCGCGCCGGTGGGGCCGGATCGACTGGCAGGCCGCCAACCACCGGGCCCGGCAGCTGATGGCCACGGTCGGCCTGCAGGACGACCCGGACACCCTGGTGAAGGACATCGGGGTGGGCAAGCAGCAGCTGGTGGAGATCGCCAAGGCCTTCGCCAAGGACGTGAAGCTGCTGATCCTGGACGAGCCCACCGCGGCGCTGAACGAGACCGATTCCCGCCACCTGCTGGCCCTGCTGAAAGGTTTTCAGGACCGCGGGATCACCTCGATCATGATCTCGCACAAGCTGAACGAGATCGAGGCGATCGCCGACTCGATCACCATCCTGCGCGACGGCCGGACGATCGAGACCATCGACGTCGCCGAGTCCGGGGCCGACGAGGACCGGATCGTGCGCGGCATGGTGGGGCGCGAGCTGGACAGCCGGTTCCCGGACCACACCCCGCGGATCGGCGAGGTGTTCTTCGAGGTCCGGGACTGGACGGTGCGGCATCCGGTCTCCGCGGAACGCCTGGTCTGCAAGGGTTCCGGCTTCACCGTGCGGCACGGCGAGATCGTCGGCTTCGCCGGGCTGATGGGAGCCGGCCGGACCGAGCTGGCGATGAGCCTGTTCGGCCGCTCCTACGGGATCTACCTCGGCGGTGAGATCATCAAGGACGGGCGCCGGGTCGAACTCCGGTCCGTCGCCGAGGCCATCCGGCACGGTCTGGCCTACGTCAGTGAGGACCGCAAGGCGATCGGCCTGAACCTGCTCGACGACATCAAAACCTCGGTGGTGGCCGCCAAACTGGGCAAGATCACGAACCACGGGGTGATGGACCAGGCCCGCCAGTACCACGAGGCGGAGAGCTACCGGAAGAGCCTGCGGATCAAGGCCCCGAGTGTGGACGAGGGCGTGGTCAAGCTCTCCGGCGGCAACCAGCAGAAGGTCGTCCTGGCCAAGTGGATGTTCACCGACCCGGACCTGCTGATCCTCGACGAGCCCACCCGGGGCATCGACGTCGGGGCCAAGTACGAGATCTACGGGATCATCCAGGCCCTGGCCGACCAGGGCAAGGGCGTCATCGTGATCTCCTCCGAGCTGCCCGAGCTGATCGGTCTCTGCGACCGGATCTACACCGTGGCCGAGGGCACCATCACCGGCGTGACGCCCCGGGCCGAAGCCGATCCCGAAGTCCTGATGAAGAAGATGACCTCGACGAAGAAGATGCCTACGCGATGAACGCTTTCCGGGAACTCCAGCGGAACCTGTTCGGCGGCAGCACGTCGAACGCCCGTCAGTTCGGGATGATCTTCACCCTGGTGGCGATCATCCTGTTCTTCCAGGTCCGCACCGACGGCCTGACCCTGACCTCGGGCAACCTGATCGCCCTGATCAGCCAGTACGCCTACATCTCGGTGCTGTCGGTCGGCATGCTGATGGTGATCGTGGCCGGCCACATCGACCTGTCGGTCGGCTCGGTGGCCGCCTTCACCGGCATCGTGGTGGCCAAGGCGATCACCGAGCACGACGTGCCCTGGCCGCTCGGCATCCTGCTCGGGCTGGTGGTGGGTGCGCTGATCGGTGCCTGGCAAGGCTTTTGGGTGGCCTACGTCGGGGTTCCGGCCTTCATCGTCACCCTGGCCGGGATGCTGCTGTTCCGCGGGGCCAACCAGTACGTCGGCAACGCCGACACGGTGCCGGTGCCCGAGGGCTTCCGCAAGATCGGAGCGGGTTTCCTGCCCGAGTGGGGGCCGGACACCGGCTACAACAACTCGACCCTGCTGCTGGGGCTGATCGTCTGCCTGGCGATCATCGGGCGGGAGATGCGGGCCCGTCAGGTTCGCCGGCAGATGGAGGGCACGCAGCCGTTCCCGCTCTGGATCTCGTTCGTGCGGATCGCGGTGATCCTGGCCGTGGTCGTCTTCTTCACCCTGCAGTTCGGCGGCGGCCGGGTCGGGACCAGCTTCCCCATCTCCGGCATCATTCTCGGCGTCCTGGCCCTGGTGTACTCGTTCTACACCCGCAACACCCCGGGCGGCCGGTACATCTACGCGGTCGGCGGCAACTCCCGGGCGGCCGAGCTGTCCGGGGTGAAGCTCCGGCGGGTCAACTTCTTCGTGATGATGAACATGTCGGTGCTGGCCGCCCTGGCCGGGATGATCTTCGTAGCCCGTTCGGCCGCCTCCGGCCCGGGTGACGGCCTGGGCTGGGAGCTGGACGCCATCGCGGCCGTGTTCATCGGTGGGGCCGCGGTTTCCGGCGGCCTCGGCACGGTCAGCGGCTCGATCGTCGGCGGTCTGGTGATGGCCGTGCTCAGCAACGGCCTGCAGCTGATCGGGACCGGCTCGGACATGGTGCAGATCATCAAGGGCCTGTTCCTGCTCGCCGCCGTCGCCCTCGACGTCTACAACAAGAACCAGGGCCGGTTCTCCGTCATCGACGCCCTGACCAGACCGTTGCGCCGGGATCCGGATCCCGGTCTCCCGAAAGAAGCCGAGAAGGTCTCCACACCAGGCTAGTTCACCCAACGAAGGGCAGACCAGCATGCGTACGATTCTCACCAGAGGGCTCGTGGTCGGTGTCGCCGCCGCGCTGGCGCTGAGCGCCTGCGGCTCTGGGCGGGACGACGATTCGGGTGGTTCCGGCGGTTCCTCGGCCCCGGCCAAGGGTTTCGCGAAGGACGCGCTGATCGGGGTCGCGCTGCCGTCCAAGACCTCGGAGAACTGGGTCCTGGCCGGTGACCTGTTCACCAACGGCCTGAAGGACGCCGGTTTCCAGGCCGATGTGCAGTACGCCGGAGCCTCCACCACGGTGGCCGACCAGCAGGCCCAGATCACCTCGATGGTGACCAAGGGCGCCAAGGTGATCGTGATCGGGGCGCAGGACGCCGCCCAGCTGTCCACCCAGGTGGCCCAGGCCAAGCAGTCCGGGGCGGTGGTGGTCGCCTACGACCGGCTGATCACCAACACCCCGGACGTCGACTACTACATCGCCTTCGACAACTTCAAGGTCGGAGTGCTGCAGGGGCAGGCCCTGCTGGACGGGATGAAGGCCAAGAAGCCCAACGGCCCGTACACGATCGAGCTGTTCTCCGGTTCGCCGGACGACAACAACTCGAAGGTCTTCTTCGACGGCGCGATGAGCGTGCTGCAGCCGGCCATCGACTCCGGGGACGTGGTGGTCGGGTCCCAGCAGACCGCGATCAAGCAGACCGCGACCCAGGGCTGGAAGGCCGAGAACGCCCAGTCCCGGATGGACTCGCTGCTGAACTCGGCCTACAACGGGGACAAGAAGGAACTGGACGGCGTGCTCTCGCCGAACGACACCCTGGCCCGGGCGATCATCACCTCGGTCAAGGGGGCCGGGAAGCCGGTGCCGGTGGTCACCGGTCAGGACTCCGAGGTCGAGTCGGTGAAGTCGATCATGGCCGGCGAGCAGTACTCGACGATCAACAAGGACACCCGCAAGCTCGTCGCCTCGACCATCACCATGGTCAAGGCGCTGCAGGCGGGGGACCAGCCGGAGATCAACGACACCAAGTCCTACGACAACGGCGTCAAGGTCGTGCCGTCCTTCCTGCTCGACCCGGTCATCGTGACCAAGGAGAACGCGGCCGAGGCCTACGCCAACGACCCGACCCTGGGGCCGCTGACCCAGTAGGGGTGGACGATGGTGGGTCCCGGTCGGTAAACCGGGACCCACCTCGTCAAACCGGGACCACCGCAGGAGTTTCCGCGTCCGAAGCCGCCGAGGGCGTGCCCCGCAGGGCCAGGAATCCGGCCACGGCGCCGACCACCAGCAGGCCCGCGCTGATCAGCAGGGCCTCCCGGTAGCCGGACAGGAACGCGTCGAGCGGGGCGGCGCCGGTGCGGATGTCGGAGTTCTGCCGGGCGGTGAGGATCGCGCCGATCACCGTGACCCCGAGCAGTCCGGCGACCTCCCGGCCGGCGTTGAACACCGCCGAGGCCAGTCCGGCCCGCTCGTCCGGCAGGGCGGCCATCACGCTGGAGGTGAGCGGGGTGGTCAGGCCGGCGCCGACGCCGAGCAGCACGAAACTGGGCATCAGGCCGACGAAGCTGACGTCCTTGCCGAGCAGGCCGACCATGGCCAGGCCGGCCGCCATCAGCAGCATCGAGAGGCCGACGACGCGATGGGCGCCCAGCGCGTGGGCCACCGGCTCGGAGACGATCGCCGCGACCACCATGCACAGCGCCATCGGCAGGAAGGCCAGACCGGCCTTGGTCGGGCTGTAGCCGAGCACCTCCTGCATGTAGATGGAGGTGAAGAAGTAGACCCCGAACAGGGCGAAACCCCAGAGCATGACCGTGCCGATGCCGCCGCTGAAGACCGGGTCCCGGAACAGCGACAGGTCGATCATCGGATGGCTGGAGCGCTGCTCGATCAGCGCGAAGACCAGCGCCGCGGCGGCGGCCACGGCGAACGCGGTGAGGATCTCCGGCGAGGTCCAGCCGTGTCCGCTGCCCTCGATCAGGGCCCAGGTCAGCGCGGTCAGCATCAGGCTCGAGGCGACCAGGCCGGGAACGTCCAGGCCGGTCCGCACGCTCTCCCGCGATTCGGTGACCGCCCACAGGGACAGGCCGATTGTGACGATCCCGAGCGGCACGTTGATCAGGAAGATCCAGCCCCAGGACGCGTGCTGGGACAACACCCCACCGACCACCGGCCCGATCGCCAGGCCGAGCGCGCCGACCCCGGTGACCAGCGCGATCGAGGCGTTGCGCTGCCGGGGTTCGGTGTACGCGTTGCTGACCACGGCCAGGGAGGCGGGCATCATCAGCGCCCCGCCGAGGCCCTGCACGGCCCGGGCCGCGATCAGCACCGCGTCGGTGCCGGCCAGGCCCGCGGTCAGCGAGGCGGCGGTGAAGACGAACAGCCCGGTGACGAAGAACCGCTTGCGGCCGAAGGCGTCCGCCAGCCGGCCCCCGGCCAGCAGCAGACCGGCGAAGACCAGCACGTAGGCGCTGACCACCCACTCCAGCCCGGACGTGGTCAGGCCCAGGTCCCGCTGGATCGAGGGGAGGGCCACGTTGACGATGTTGTTGTCCAGAAAGGCCATCAGGGTCGCCAGGGACACCGCGGCCAGCGCCCAGGGACGCCGTTCGAGGGACGTTTCGGTGGGCATAAAGATCTCCTATGCACTGTTCCTATGCACCGATCATATGCACTGCATATGACGGGCTCGACGGAACACTATGCAGTGCATAGTTGTCAAGGCAGTAAGGTGGTCGGCGATGAGCGCGACGAACCCCGGCAGCCGCCCCGGCCTCAGCCGTGAGGTCGTGGCCGAGCGCGCCGTGGCCCTCGGCGACGCCGAGGGCATCGAGGCGGTGACGGTGCGCCGCCTGGCCCGCGACTTCGGCGTCACCTCGATGGCCCTGTACTGGCACTTCCGCACCAAGGACGACCTGCTGGCGGGCATCGGCGACCACATCCTGGACGCGGTCGAGGTCCCGGATCCGAGCGGGGACTGGGCCGCCGACCTCCGGGCGACCATGATCGCGCTGGTCACCGCGCTCCGGCCGCACCCTCAGCTGGCCCCCCTGGTCACCGTGCGGCTGGCCGAGCACCCGCACGGCCTGGCCCTGACCGAGCGCGGCCTCGGGGTTCTGGTCGAGGCCGGCTTCGATCCGGAGACCGCCACCTACCTGGCCCTGCACGGCCTGCGCGTCGCTCTGGCCACGGTCGCTCCTCCGGAGGGGGACAAGAGGGGTTCACTCTCCGCCGAGGAGATGGACGCCGGCGTGCGTCACAAGACCGCGGCCCTGGGTGCGCTTCCCCCGCAGCAGTACCCGACGCTGGTCGCCCACGCCCCGGTCATCGCCAACACCCTCTGCCGGGACGAGGACACGACCATGCTGATCGACGTCTTCGTCGCCGGGGTCCAGGCCATGAGCGCCCGCCTGCGCTGAAAGTCCGCTCCCGTGCTCGATGGATGGCAGGTCGACTGGTGCCGCCGCGAACTCGCGGCCACACCGGTCGAGGAGCTGACGTCCGGCACCCCGATGTCCGGGGTCCGGGCGCTGCGCCTGGACGACGGCCGGGCGGTGGTGGTCAAGGCCCGGATCGATCCGACCCAGAGGGCGCAGACCTGCCTGATCGCGCAACGGGCGGCCGCCGACGCCGGATTTCCCTGTGCCCGGCCGCTGACCGGCCTGACCCTGGTCGGCCGGCTGGCCGTGCACGCGGAGGAGTGGCGTCCCGGCGGGGTGATCGAGATCGACGACAGCCCGGCCGCGGCCGTCCGCTCGGCCCGCCGCTACGCCCGGGCGACGGCGATCACCCGCCGGATCGTCGACTCGCCGCCGCTGCCCAACCCCGAGTGGGTGCGCTGGGAGCACGAAGGCCCGAACCACTGGCCGCCCAACCCTTTGCACGACGACCGTCCGGGCGCCGATTTCCCGGACCGTGACCTCGTGGAGATTGCCGGGCTGGTGCGCAAGCGGCTGCAGTCGGCGGCCCTGCCGCGGATCCTCGGTCACGGCGACTGGGAGGCGCAGAACCTGCGCTGGGAAAATGGCCGCCTGCACACCGTTCTCGACTGGGACAGCCTGGCCTGGCTGCCCGAGGCCGCCCTGGTAGGGGCGGCCGCCGGAGCCTTTGCCACCGCGTCGGCCCCCACCCTCGCCCCGCTCGCCAGTTCGGAGGCCTTCCTGGCGGCCTACCAGGAGCAGTGCGGACGCTTCAGCCGTGAGGAACGCGAGATCGCCTGGGCCGCCAGTCTTTGGCCGGCGCTGCACAACGCCCGCGCCGAGATCCTTTGGAAGAACCCACCGGTCGCTCTGACCCAGGTTCTGGCTCAGGGCGAGGACCGGCTGCGCCGAGCCGGGATCTAGGGCTCAGGCCAGCGTCGGCGAGCGGACCGCGTCCTTCATTGACGCATCCCAATCGAGCAGGTCACGCAACCGGCGCACCGGTGAGAACAGGGTTGCGAGGGGTGCTCCGACACTCACGGCCGCAAAGATCAGCAGAGTGCTGCGCGGCCCCAGAACCTGAGCCAGGCCACCGGCGACCAGGCCCCCGACCGGAATGGCACCCCAGGAGACGAACCGGACCGTCGCCATTACCCGGGAGAGCAGCTCCGGCGGGCTGGCCACCTGGCGGTAGGTGCGGGTGGTGATGCTCAGAACCATCACCGCACCGGCGAAGACGATGTTGCCGAAGGCGAAGGCCAGGCAACCGGCCAGGCCGTTGCCGAGGGGGATGAGCGCGGCCCCGGCCACCAGGAAGGGGCCGATGACGATCAGCGAACGGGCGGTGCCGAACCGGCGGGTCAGCCGGACGGTCAGGGCGGCGCCGAAGAGGGAGCCGATGCCCTCGGCTCCCAGGAGAAGACCGACGGCCCAGGCCGGGGCGTCGAGGGTGCGAACCAGGTAGAGGGGGTAGAGCGCGGCCTGGGCGCCGCAGATGAAGTTCACGACGGTGGCGGTGCCCATGCAGGGGCCCATGATCGGATGGCGGACAACGAAATTCCATCCCTCGCCGATCATTTCGCGCATTGATGGCCATTGGCCGGGATTCGGCCGGGCCGCGCGGGGGAGGGAGCGCATCAGGACGGCCGAGGCGAGGTAGCTGGCGGCGTCGACCAGGAGGGTGGCGACCGGCCCGAGAAGCTGGACCAGGACGCCGCCGACCGCCGGACCGCCCAGATCGGAACCAGCGTGCATGGCCGAGGAGACGCTGTTTCGGGCGGCGAGTTCCTCGGCCGGGACCAGGCTGGGCAGGAAGGTGGAGTTGGCGACGTCGAAGACCACGTTGGCGAAGCTGATCACCAGCGCGACGCCGACCAGGTGAGCGACCGTCAGATGGCCCCACCACCAGGTCGGCGGAACCGAGGCGATCGCGATCGCGCGGGCCAGATCGGCGCCGACCTGGAGGCCGCGCAGGGGCAGGCGCTGCACGATGACGCCGGCCGGCAGACCGATGACGATCCAGGCCAGATAGCCGGCCGCGGCGACCAGACCCATCTCGAACGCGCTCGCGTGCAGCAAGGTCAGGGCGGTCAGGGGCAGGGCCACGCCGCCCACCGCCGAACCGACACTGCTGATTGCCCCGGCTGACCACCACCGCCAGAAGACCGAAGTCCGCACCGCAGATCACCGCCCGAGTGAGTTCCAATATGGAACGCACTATAGTGGGTGGCGGGTACCCCGAAGCAAGGATGAATCGGACATGAAGCGGAGCGACCTGGCCGACGCCGACTGCGGCATCGCGCAGGCCCTCGGCGTGCTCGGCGACTGGTGGACGGTCCTGATCGTGCGGGACGTGGCCGGCGGCACGACCAGGTTCGACGCATTGCAGCGCGATCTCGGGGTCAGCCGCCGGGCTCTGACCGAACGTCTGAACGGCCTGGTGGAAGCCGGGGTTCTGGAGAAGCGGCCGTACTCGCAGCACCCGCCTCGGCACGACTATGTCCTGACCGCCAAGGGGGAAGGGCTGCTGCCGGTGCTGATCGCGCTGCAGGACTGGGGCGACCGGCACGTGATGGGCGATGGGCAGCTCACGGCCACCGCGGACGAGTCCTCCGCCGAGGTGCATCGCGTGCACTCGCTGGTCGGGCGGCCGATGCCCGAGGTCCGGCTTGAGCGGCACGACGGCCGGCCGTTCAGGGGCGACGCCCGGTGGAACGTCTTCTACTTCTTCCCAGGGGCTTTCGCCCCGGGCCCGCAGGCGTATCCGCCAGGATGGTCAGAGATTCCCGGAGCGGCGGGCTGCACCCTGGAATCGACGACGTACGCCTCTCGCCATGCGGACTTCGCGGCACTGGGGGCGCAGATCACCGGCGTCAGCACCCAGCGCCCCGACCAGCAGCAGGCTTTCGTGGAACACGCCCAGCTGCCGTTCGCGCTGATCTCCGATCAGGACACCGAACTGGCCGCCCGGCTGCGGCTGCCGACCTTCCGGGTGGCCGGCGTCGATCGGCTGAAGCGACTCACCCTGCTGGTGGATCCGCAGTCGGTGATCCAGGCCGTGCAGTTCCCGGTGACCGATCCGGCCGGCTCCGTCGATGAGATGCTGAAACTCCTCACCGAAGCAACCGGGCACTGAGTGGCTCCTCGTGCACCCCGTCGGCGGTGGCCTCTACCCGAAAGGCGCGGTGCCCCGGGATGTCCGTGACGACGTCCACCATTTTGCCGTCCTCGTAGACCACCCCGGCGCCCTCTTCCAACGCGAACCCGTCGGCGAGCTGACCCGAACCGACCAGGGAGTGGTAGAGCGGACGTCGTCCCGGATCCGAGTCGTAGTGCACGCAGCAGGATTCCGGCACCAGACCCAAACCGTCCAGCACGGGTGATATCTCGGGTCCGAAGGACGACGTGGTGCCCCCGCTGTGCCAGCACACCGCGCCGGCCGAACCACCGGCCAGCACCACTCCGGCCTCCCAGGCGGTGCGGAAGATCGACGGCAGCCCGTGCGCCCGCCAGACCGCCAGCAGATTGACCACGCTGCCGCCGTTGACCCAGATCACGTCCTGCGAGAGCAGGAACGCCAGCACGTCGTCCACATTCGGCATCGGGAACAGGGTCAGGTGTGAGGTGGTGATCCCGGCGATCCGGCCGGCCTCGTCCTGCTGCGCCTGGGCGAACCGCTGATCGCCACTGGCCGTGTCGACCTGGCAGACCCGCGGGGCCCGGCCCTGCACCCCGGCCCGTTCGATCGCGTGCAGGACCAGAGGGCCGTACTCCAGTTCGGTGCGTCGGCCCGGTTTCATCCCACCGCAGGTGGCGATCAGGATCGTCATTCCTTCACCGCCCCTTCGGCGCTGCGCATGATGTATTTCTGGAAGACGAAGAACAGGACGGCCACCGGAATGGTCATCAGCAGGGCGGCCGCCATCTTCAGCGGGAACTCGTTGCCCTTGCCCAGGGTTCCGCTCACCAGCGTGGCCACCCCGCTGGTCAGGGTGTTCAGGCCGGGCTTGTCACGGGAGACGATGAAGTGCGCCAGCTCGTTCCAGGAGGCCTGGAACGACAGGATGGTGATGGTGATCAGGGCCGGCCGGGACATCGGCAGGGTGACCGACCAGAAGGTGCGGAAGGTGCCCGCGCCGTCCAGATGGGCCGCCTCCTCCACGCTCACCGGGACCGACTCGAAGAACTGCTTCATGATGAAGACCCCGGCCGCGTCGGTCATCAGCGGGACGATCATGCCGCTGTAGGTGTTGTAGAGGCCGAGCTGGTTGAGCACCAGGAACTTGGGGATCAGCAGGACGACGTTGGGCACCGCCATCACCGCCACGATCCCGGCGAACAGCGCCGATCGTCCCCAGAAGTGCAGGCGGGCCAGGGCGTATCCGGCCAGGGCGTCGAAGAACACCCGGCCGACCGTCACGGTGAGCGCCACGAACGCGGAATTGCCGAACCAGAGCGGGAAGTCGACCTCGCCGAGCTGGTGGAAGGCGTGCAGCGTCCAGGCCTGCGGCAGCGGGTTCAGCGGATGTGCGGTGGCGTCCGGGTCGGTCTTGAAGGCGGTGCCCAGCTCGATCAGGAAGGGGTAGATGTAGATGACCGCGGCCAGGGCCAGCGCGCTGTAGGTGGCGATCAGGGCCGCGCGGGAGGACTGCCCGACCCGGTACGACGGCTTCTTCCGGCTCATGACCGCTCCCTCAGCACCCAGCGCTGGAAGGCGGCCAGCACGATGATGATCACGAAGAGAATGAACGAGATCGCCGCCCCCTGGCCCCACTGCTGATCGCCGAACGACGTCTTGTACGACAGGTAGGCCGGGGTGACGATGGACGGGTTGGTGACGGCGCTGCCCAGCAGGAACTGCGCGTCGAAGGTCTGCCAGGTGCTGATCAGGCCCAGGGTCAGCACCACCAGCAGGGTCGGGCGGAGCATGGGCAGTGTGACGTACCAGAAGCGCTGCCAGGCATTCGTGCCGTCGGTGATCGCGGCCTCCTCGACGTCACTCGAAATGCTCTGCAGCGCGGCCAGGAACATCAGCATGAAGGTGCCTGCCGTGGTCCAGATCGCCAGCACGATCAGCACCAGCATCGCCGCGCTGGGGCCGGCGAACCACTCCCACAACGACTGGCCGAGCACCGCGTGGTTCGCCAGGAACCCGGGCGGACGGTGCACCCCGATCTGGTCGAGGAAGACGTGCACGAGCCCGTCCTGCTGGCTGAGCCAGTCCGGGCCGTGCACCCCGATCGCTGACAGGATCGCGTTGATCGCCCCGCTGCCGTTGAACAGGAACTGGAAGATGATC
The DNA here is from genome assembly GCA_000719025.1 of Kineosporia aurantiaca JCM 3230. GTDB lineage: Bacteria > Actinomycetota > Actinomycetes > Actinomycetales > Kineosporiaceae > Kineosporia > Kineosporia aurantiaca. The sequence goes on along the minus strand of JODP01000001.1, from coordinate 546,348 downwards.
ACGATCGCCACCGACGAGGTGACCGAGGGGAAGTAGAACGCCGTACGGAAGAAGCCGCGGCCGGCCAGTCTTCGCCGGTTCACGATGACGGCCAGGAACAGCGCCAGCGCGGTCTGCAGCGGGACGACCAGGATGACGTAGTAGAAGTTGTTGCGCAGGCTCTGCATCAGGTTGGACCGGGACAGGCCGTCCTCGGTCAGCAGGAACCGGTAGTTCTTCAGGCCGACGAACCTGACGTTGCCGGAGAAGGGACTTCCGATGCCGGTCCAGTCGCTGAAGCTCACCCACAGGGCCATCAGGATCGGAATCACCAGGAAGAAGACGATCAGCGCGATCACCGGGGCGGTGAACACCCAGCCGGCCACCCACTCCCGGCCGCGGATGCCCCCACCGGGCCGGCGGCGGGGCGCACCGACGTCCCGTACCGGCGTCGTTGAAGTCTGGACAGACATCGGAAATCCCTTTCGGATCAGCTGTTCTGCTTGATCACCGCGGTGATGTTCGTCTGCACCGAGCTCAGGATCGTCTTCGGGTCGGTCTTGGCGAGCTGGGCGATCTTCGCGTCGTAGTCCGCGATCGCCTGGGCCCCGCCGGCCAGCGCCAGGTCCGGGTGGGCGACCTCGGACTGGCTCAGGAAGGCGGCGTCGTTCGGGAAGGCCGACGTCCATTGATCCTTGGCCGACTGCCGGGACGGCATCACGCCGAACGCCTTGGCGAAGCCCATCTGCTGGTCGACCGTGGTCAGGAAGTCGACCAGCTTGACCGCGTTGGCCTGATTGGCGCTCTTGGCCGCGATGCCCCAGCAGTTGGTGAAGGAAGTGGTCGCCTTGGTGCCCGAGGGCCCGGCCGGCAGCGGGTAGACCTTGTACTTCAGGTCCGGGTAGTCGCTGGCCATCGAGCCGTCGATCCAGTTGCCGACCACGGTCATCGCGGCCTTGTTCTTACCGAGCGCCTCACCGTTCCAGCCCGACCCCAGGGCCGACGGGAACTTGGCGACGCCGCTGGTGAGCAGCCCCTTCACATAGGTCAGGGCCTGCACGTTGGCGTCCGAGTCGAAGGCCGCCGACTTCTTGTCGTCGGCGATCAGGGTGCCGCCGTTCTGCAGCAGGAACTCGTCCACCCCGGAGTGCGTCGGGTCCAGGGTCAGGCCGACCCGGCCGCTGGTGGTGAGCTTCTTGGCCACCGCGCTGAGCTGGTCCCAGGTGATCGGCACGTCCTTGTCGGTCAGGCCGGCGGCGGCCCAGTCGTCGGTGTTGACCACCAGGCCGAGCGTCGACCAGTCCTTCGGCGCGCAGTAGAACTGGTTGTCGTAGGTGAAGGACGCCTTCAGCGCGGGGAAGAAGTCGTCCGGATTCTTGACCTGGTCGCCGTAGGGATACAGCGCACCGGTCTTCGCGTAGTTCTGGAACGACGAGGTGTCCAGGTAGAACACGTCCGGCGGGTTGCTGGCAGCCATTCCCTGGCTGAGCTGCTGCTGCAGGTTCTGCGCAGCGGTGACGGTCACCTTGACCCCGGACTGCTGGGTGAACGCGGCCGCCGCGGCCTGGACGGCCTTGGTCTCGGCCGTGCCGGACGAGCCGATCAGCACGGTGAGGGGGCCGTCGCCGGTGCTGGCCGCCTTGGTCGAGGAACCACTGCCGCTGGTGTTGCTGAAGCTGCTGCCACCACCGCAGGCGGTGGTGACGGCCAGGACGCCGGCGGCCAGGGCGACCGTCGCGAGTTTCGCCTTTGGATTCTTCATGATCTTCCGTCCGTCATTGGGTTAGAAGCGATTCACCGGAGGTCGCCGCTACTGGCCCGGAGCACCAGGTGCGGCTTGAGCAGAACGGGTTCGGGGGGATACGCGGCCGGCTCGGTGGTCGAGAGCACCGCGTCGACCATCGCGGTGCAGGCCACGGCGGCGTCCTCGAGCGGCTGGGCCACGCTGGCCAGCCCGAGGACGGACGCCGTCATGCTGTTGTCGAAGCCGATCACCGCGACGTCCTGGCCCGGAACCATCCGGCGGGCGGTCAGTTCCGTCCAGACGCCGAGCGCCAGGGTGTCCGACACGCAGACGATCGCGGTGGGCGGATCGGCCGAGTCGAGCAGCTCGGCGGCGGCCGAGCGGCCGAACTCGACCTCGCCGACGACCGACCGCTCCAGACCTTCGACGGACAGTCCGGCGGCCTGGCAGGCCTGTCTGTATCCCGACCGGCGGTCGTCGCCGACTCCGGAACCGTCCGGCCAGCCGAGAAAAGCGATGCGCTGGTGGCCGCGTTCGATCATCAACTGGGTGGCGGCCGCGCAACCGGCGGCGCCGTCGACGTCGACCCAGCCGTGCCGGGCGGTTGCCCCCCAGGGCCGGCCGAAGGTGACGAAGGGCGTGTTGCGTTCGGCCAGCCACTCGGTCCGGCGGTCGTCGATGTGGGTGGCGGTCAGCACGAAGGCGTCGACGTCGTGATCGTTGATCAGCTCGTCGTAGACGGCGATCTCGGCGTCGTCGTCCGCGGCCGCGAACAGCAGCACCTGGTTGCCCCGGGCCTGGGCCTCCACGGTCAGCGCGTGCAGGAAGCGGTCGAGCACGTCGGCCCCGGCCACCGGGGCGGGCTGCATCGGCACGGCGAGCAGGTTCGAGCGGCGGGTGCGCAGGGTCCGGGCCGCCCGGTGCGGCCGGTAGCCCACCTCGGCGATCACCGCCTGTACCCGCTCCAGGGTGTCCGGCCGGACCAGGTGCGGAGCGTTCAGCACATTGGACACGGTCTGCCGGGAGACCTCGGCCTGGCGGGCCACGCTCTCCAGGGTCGGGCGGCTGCTGGCTGCCATCCGGCTTCCCTCCGTTGGGACGGTCACGACCGATTTGATCGTTCAAATCTCGGCTAGAGTGTCGCCGCCGACCCACACTGTCAAGACGGAATGCGCAGTTGGCTCGAGATTTGAACGATCAAGACGGGACGATCTACGGTCGTTCCGGACGAAATGCCCGACCTGGTGAGGGAGTGGAGCATGACGCGGACTACCGGACAGCCGGTGCGATCACGGATTGCGGCAGCCACGGCAAAGCGGCGAACGGCAGTCGGCCGGCAGCCCTGGCTGCACGATCTGGTCACCGTTCTGGAGGCGCCCACGGTCGTGCTGAGCGGGGAGTCCGGTCAGATCCGGGACGCCGGGGCCGAGGGGGCGCTGCACTCCGACCTCCGGGTGCTGTCCCGGGCCGTGGTCACTCTGGGTGGCGAGGAACCGGCGCCGATCGGGCATGTCCTGGTCTCGGCGCAGACCGCCCGGTTCTCGGCCGTCGCCCGCAACCTGGGTGACGACGCGCCCGACCCCACCGTGCGGGTGGACCGGACCCGGACAGTGGCCGACGGTCGGGTGCACGAGCGGATCGAGGTGTCCTCGACCGCGGCCGAACCGGTCTCGTCGTGGATCGAGATCCAGCTGGACGCCGACCTCGCCCGGGTGGAGCAGATCAAGTCCGGCCGAGGCTCCCAGGCCGAGGGGTTCGAGGCCGAGTCGGTGAACGACGGGGTGTTCGCCCGCTGGTCGTCGTCGCAGGCCCGGGCCAGTGTGGTGGCGCCCGGTGCGGAACTGGGCGAGAGCGCCTTCGGGGGAACGGTTCTGGTGCTCCGCTGGCCACTGGACCTGTCTCCGCGCAGCCATCAGGTGGTCGAGTGGACGCTCGCCGCGGACACCGCGAAGGCGCCGGTGGTCGGGGTCACGCGGGATCAGCCGCAGCCGGTCCTGGCCGCCGACGACCATCGCCTGGCCGAGCTCGCCCGGCAGTCCTTCAGCGACCTGGCGGCCCTGCGGATGGCCCCGGCCGACGCCCCCGAGCAGATCTTCTACGCCGCCGGATCACCCTGGTTCTTCACGCTTTTCGGCCGGGACAGCATCTGGGCAGCGCGGCTGATGCTGCCCTTCGGCACCGACCTCGCGCTGGGCACGTTGCGGGCCCTGGCCGAACGCCAGGGCACGGTGGTGGATGTCGCCTCGGCGCAGGCCCCGGGCAAGATCCCGCACGAACTGCGCAGCGCCGAGGGTGTTCACGACCACATGACGCTGCCCGCGCTCTACTACGGCACGATCGACGCCACTCCTCTGTGGATCTGCCTGCTGCGCGACGCCTGGCGCTGGGGCCTGCCCGAGGACGAGGTGCGCAGCCTGCTGCCCGCTCTGGAGGCGGCTCTGGGCTGGCTGCGGGACTACGCCGATCCGGACGGCGACGGGTTCCTGGAGTACCTGGACGAGAGCGGCACCGGGCTGGCCAATCAGGGCTGGAAGGACTCCGGCGACTCGATCCGGTTCTCCGACGGCCGGATCGCCTCGGGCCCGGTCGCACTCTGCGAGGTGCAGGCCTACGCGTACGAGGCCGCAGTGGGGGCCGCCGACCTGCTGGAGCACTTCGGTCTCGACGGTGCGCCGCAGTGGCGGGAGTGGGCGGCCGGAATGCAGACCCGATTCCGCGAGCGATTCTGGGTGGGGGAGGGCCGGCGGCGCTACCCGGCCTTGGCGCTGGACGGGCACAAGCGCCCGGTCGACGCGCTGACCAGCAACATCGGCCACCTTCTGGGCACCGGCATCCTCTCCGCGCAGGAGTCCGAGCAGATCGCCGAGCTGCTGACCGGCGAGGAGCTGTCCAGCGGATTCGGTCTGCGGACGATGTCCACGGCCGAGGGCGGCTACTCCCCGCTGAGCTATCACTGCGGGTCGGTGTGGACCCACGACACCGCCATCGCCGTTCACGGCCTGGTCCGCAGCGGGCTCGGCGAGTCGGCGTCCGGGCTGGTCGAGGGGTTGCTGGCGGCCTCGGCCGGATTCGGGTACCGGATGCCCGAGCTCTACAGCGGGGACGCCCGCTCCGGCCTCGACTCCGACCGGCCCATGCCCTATCCCGCTGCCTGCCGGCCGCAGGCCTGGGCCGCGGCCGCGATCGGGCCGATCGTGCAGGCCCTGACCGGGCTGCAGGTGCGCGACGGTGAACTCGTGGTGGAACGTCCGGCGTCCGCACCCGCCGGTGCCCTCACCCTTTCCCGGGTACGGCTGGGCGCTGATTCGTTCGTCGTCTCCGCCGGCCGGGACGGGGTCCGGGTGGAGGCCATGGACTAGCCCGGCTACGGAAATCCCACCGGCCGACCTTGCTCGAGCAGTCGCCGGTACAAAGCCAGGTGCGCGGCGGCTGCGTCGTCCCACGAGTGTGAAAAAGCCAGTGCCTGGCCGCGTTCCAAGCGCTCGGTCGAGACCGCTCCGGACACGTCGGCCAGCAGGGCCGCGGCCAGGGACGAAGGGCCGGCGGCGAAGCGCACTGTGTCTCGGAAAACCTCGCGCAGTACCGGCAAATCGCGCACCACGACCGGACGCCGGGCGGCGAGGGCCTCCATGGCGGCCAGGCCGAAGCCCTCGGCCGTGCTCGGGAACGCGAACGCCGTGCTGGACGCGACCAGGCCGGGCAGATCCTCGTCCGGCACCGGGCCCAGCACGGTCATCCGCACGTCCAGCTCCTCGACCAGCGCATCCACCGCTGAGCGGTAGTCGCGATAGTCGAACAGCGTCTCGCCGCCGGCCACCAGCAACTGGATGCCCGGCCGGACCGCCTGCACCATCGCCATGGCCCGGACCAGGTCGACGGTGCCCTTGCGGGGTTCGATGCCGCCGACCGCGAGCACGAACTCCCCGTACTTCGACGTCCATGACCCGTCCGGCTCGGCCCTAGCGAACCGCGCGGCATCCACCCCGTTCGGAATCACCGTCGCGGTCAGACCCCACCCTCGGGAAAGCTCACCGGCAACGGACGCCGATACGCAGACATGGGCGGTCGGCTCGACGATGGCCCGCTCATGGCAGGCCGCCAGCTCGCTCGTGGTGAAGTGGTCCAGGTGGTGGACCGTGCGGATCCGGCCCGGCACCGCATTGGCACTGATGCAGTCCTGGGCGTGGACGATGTCGTAAGGTCCTTCAAAAGCCGCGCCCAGCAGCCTGATCGAGCGAAGGATCCGCTCGCCCACGGTCTCGCCCTCGACCGACGGGAACGGCACCGCCCGCACCCGGACCCGCGGATCCACGGCGCGGAAGAACGTCTGATCGCCGCCCCGGGCCAGCGTCCACACCGTCACGTCGGCCCCGGTCCGGGCCATCGCCTCGGCCAGGGCCAGGGTGTGCACCACGCCACCGCGTGGCTTGGTCGAGTAGGTGAGCAGACTGATCCGCATCAGGCCAAGCATGCCCCCGAAAACCCGGCCCGGCAATGGATCACGTTTGCCCGCAGGCAGTTTCGCGGAGCGAGAACGTTACGTCGGACATGCAGAAGTGTTCCGGATGAAACACTTCGGTAACCCACGCTCTCTTCACTGGTGAGGCATGAAGGCAAAGGACGACCTTTCGGGTCACCTGCTCGCCGGTGGGCTGGACGGCCGGTACGTACCGGTCGCGGTCATCGGCGGCGGCCAGGCCGGCCTCGCGGCCAGTCACTGCCTCTCGGCCGCCCGGGTCGAGCACGTTGTTCTGGAACGCCGGCGGGTCGGCTTCGAGTGGGCCGAAAAGCGCTGGGACAGTTTCAGTCTGGTCACCCCCAACTATCAGTGCCAACTGCCCGGCCACGAGTACGACGCCGGCGATCCGGACGGCTTCATGGTCCGCGACCAGATCGTCGACTACCTCCGGGATTACGTGCGGAAGTTCGAACCGCCGATCCACGAGGGCGTCGAGGTCGTCTCTCTGACCCATGACGGCCACCGCTTCGAATTGCGGACGTCGCGGGGGCGGATGTTCGCGGCCCAGGTCGTCCTCGCGACCGGGGCCTACCAGATTCCGAAGATTCCCCGGATGGCCGAGCGGCTACCCGGCACCATCGTTCAGCTCCACTCCGGGGACTACAAGAATCCGCAGCAGCTGCCGGAGGGGGCCACGCTGGTCGTGGGCACCGGGCAGTCCGGCTGCCAGATCGCCGAGGACCTGCACCTGGCCGGGCGCACTGTGCACCTGGCCACCGGCACCGCCCCGCGGGTGGCCCGGTTCTACCGTGGCCGCGACTGCATGACCTGGCTCGACGAGATCGGTCACTACACCAAGGGAATCACCGAATTCGCGGACCAGGACAGCACTCGGCACAAGGTGAACCACTACGTGACCGGGCGGGACGGCGGCCGGGACATCGACCTCCGGGCCTTCGCCCGGGACGGGATGCGGCTCTACGGTCGGCTGAAAGACATTGATGGGAGCCAAATAACCTTCCAGGACGACCTGAAGAGCAATCTCGACGGTGCCGACGCGGTGGCCGAGGGCATCAAGGACCTGATCGATCGGTACATCGCCGAACAGGGTCTGAGCCAGCCGACCGAAGATCGCTATCGGCCGGTCTGGGAGCCGCCCACCAGCGTCCCTACGCACCTTGACTTCGAGAGCATCACCTCGGTGATCTGGTCCACCGGCTTCAGCGCCGACTACAGCTGGATCGACCTACCGGTGTTCAACGGCCGCGGCTATCCCACTCACCATCGCGGCGTCACCACCATGCCGGGGCTCTACGTGCTCGGCCTTCCATGGCTCTGGACCTGGGGATCGGGACGTTTCCGGGGTATCGGGGACGATGCCCGGTACCTCTCGGAGCAGATCGTCCGGACCGCGCAGACGGAACGGAACGTCGCATGAGCCATTGCGACGGGCATCGCCATCTGGGCGTGATGCCGGAGTACCCGTTCTACGGGGGTCCTCCGATCCGGGCCGATGTCACCGCGCGGGCCACCATCCAGGAACTGATCGCGGACCTGGATGCCGAGAAGACCGAGCGCGCCCTGGTCATCCCCAACTACGGTGTGCCGCAGCCGGACCTGGCCTTCGGCTTCAACGAACTGGTGGTGGAGGCCGCGCAGACGGACGAGCGGATCCGGGCCGGCCTCTGGGTCTCGGCCAAGCCGGCCGACGCCGAGCGTACCGACCAAGCGCTGAAACTGGCTGGGGAGCAGGGCGTCAAGGCGCTGAAGCTGAGCTTCCTGCTCGGTGGCAAGGTCGGCGACGAGGACGTGAAACCCGGTCTGGACAAGATCTTCGCGGCCGCCCGGGACCACGACCTGGTGGTGCACGTGCACACCAGCCCGGGTGGGGCCAGTGACATCGACGAGATCGGCGAGCTCGTCGAGCTTTACGCCGACCAGGTCAAGCTGCACCTGGTGCATTTCGGCGGCGGGATGAGCGGGCACATGAAGCTCATCGGCGGCCGCTTCTTCGACTGGATCGACCAGGGCAAGCAGGTCTACACCGACCTGTCCTGGGCGATCGGCTTCGCGCCCCGCTGGCTGGCGCAGGAGATCTCCCGGCGGGGCCTCGGCCACGACCGGGTGCTGTTCGCCAGCGATCAGCCCTGGGGCGACTTCACCGGCGAATACGCCCGGCTGACCTCGGCCTTCCTGGACGGTGAACTGGCCGGCCGAGCGCTGCGCACGACGTTCGAGCACCTCTACGACTGAAAGGAATTCGATCATGACCGACCTGAACGAACTCGAGCAGAAGAGCCTTGAGGAAATCCCGCACCCGTCGCTGCCCGAAGGCTCCAGCATCTACGGCGGCACCAAGGTCTTCCCGGACTACAAGGCGGAGAACGGCGAGACCTACTTCACCCTGGTGCACGGCATCGCGCACGAGTCCTCGGTGAGTTTCGTGGCGATCCTGCAGGCCACCCGGGCGCAGCGCAAGGGCTTCGAGTCGGCGATCTACTTCTACGGCCCGGGTTCGCTGAACTGCCTGGCCACGCGTGGCTTCCCGACCACCGGGAGCAGTGCCTTCCCGGGTGAGCAGAACATCAACGAGTCGCTGAAGACCTTCATCGCCGAGGGCGGCAAGGTCTACTGCTGCCGGTTCGGGCTCTCCCTGCACGGGGCCCGCGAGGAGGACCTGATCGAGGGCGTCATCCCGACGCATCCCCTCGACGTCCAGGACGCGCTGATCCACTACGCGCGCAAGGGCGCCATCATCAACTCGACCTACATGTTCTGAGGCCCTGAATGGACACCGTCACGAGAGTCAACCTCGCGGTGCACGGGGTGCGGGTCGACGCCCCGGTCCGGCGCAACAAGGGCGCCGGGCCGAGCGACGACGGGCACCTGGTTCTCGACGGCGAGAACGCAGCCCTGCCGATCGTCACCGACAGCCCTTACGTGATTCGTCAGGGCCGGGTCTACGAGGGCAGGATCGATCTCGGTCTGGTCGTGAACACCGTGCAGCGGCCGAAGTTCTACGACCTCACGACGGCCGACGGTGTCCCGTACGAGAAGATCGCCCTGCTGCACGGCAAGGACGTGCTGGCCACCACGGTCGTCCAGACCTGCATCCGCTACGAGGAGGCGCAGCGCTGCCGGTTCTGCGCGATCGAGGAGTCGCTCAAGCAGGGCGCCACCATCGCCGCGAAAACGCCCGCCCAGCTGGCGGAGGTGGCCGAGGCCGCGGTCCGGCTGGACGGCGTGCGGCAGATGGTGATGACCACCGGCACCACCACCGGCCCGGACCGGGGCGCCCGCAACCTGGTGCGCTCGGTCCGGGCGGTGCGCCAGGCCGTGCCCGATCTGCCGATCCAGGTCCAGATCGAGCCACCGAAGACGCTTTCGGTGATCGCCGACCTGAAGGCGGCCGGGGCGGAGGCGATCGGGATCCACGTCGAGAGCATGGACGACGAGCTGCGGCAGCGCTGGATGCCGGGCAAGGGCAGTGTCCCGATGGCCGAGTACGAGGCCGCCTGGGACGAGGCGGTGCGGGTCTTCGGCCGGAACAAGGTCTCTACATATCTCCTGATCGGGCTGGGAGAGACCCCCGACGAGATGGTCGCCGGGGCGAAATCCCTGATCGACCGCGGGGTCTACCCGTTCGTCGTCCCGATGCGGCCAATGATGGGAACTCTGGCTCGTCAGGACGGGGCGACCACGGCCCCGGCGTCCGTGGTTGCGGAGATCACCGCCCGGGTGGGGGCTTTGCTGCAGGAAGCCGGGATGGCCGGTGACGACCAGGGCGCCGGTTGTGCGGCCTGCGGTGCGTGCAGCGCGCTGAAGGCGGCCGGCGGATGACCGACATTCTCGAACCCCTGTTCCGGGCTGAACCCCGCAGGGGCGAGCTCGGTGAGGCGTTGCTCCGGGATCTCTCAAGTCCGCGACCGGGCAGCGGGTTTGTTATTGAGGACGCTGACGGTCCGGCTTTGGAGGAGTATCGCACCTTACGGCGCGAACAGTTCGTCGAGGAGCAAGGGCTTTTCGTTCACAGCGACCTGGACGCGACCGACGAGGATCCGCGGACGATCGTGCTCGTGGCCCGCCAGAGCGACGGCTCGGTCCTCGGTGGAGTACGGCTCGGGCCGGTGGGCGGCGGACCCGATGTGGGTTGGTGGCAGGGCGGTCGTCTGGTCAGCCGGGGTGGCCTCGGGGCCGGCGCCGCACTGGTCCGGGCCGCCTGCGCCCGGGCCGAGGCGGCGGGCGTGCTCCGCTTCGACGCCACCGTGCAGCCGCGCTATCGGCCCTTCTTCGCCAAGCTCGGCTGGGAACACCTTCGCGGGATCACCGTGGCCGGTGCCCCGCACGAGCTGATGCGCTGGCCGATCGGGCGGATCGAGGCGCTGGCCCGCTCCACCAAGCGGGATCTCGGCGGATTGCTCACCGGTTTCGCCCAGGAGCACCCGGGTCTGGGCGGTCCGGGTTTCATCGGTGACGACGGCGCCCCCGTTCCCGGCAGTGACCTGATCGCCGCCTGCGACGCGATCCTGCCCTCGATGGTCGAGCGTGATCCGGACTGGGCCGGCTGGTGCTCGGTTCTGGTCAACCTCAACGACCTGGCCGCGATGGGAGCTTCTCCGGTCGCCCTGCTCGACGCGGTCGGGGCCCGGGATTCCTCCTTCGCGGCCAGGATTCTCGGTGGTCTGCGGCGTGCCAGTGAGGCCTACGGCGTGCCGGTGATCGGCGGACATACCCAACTGGGCGTTCCGGCGTCCTTAAGCGTGACTGCTCTTGGTCGCACCGAGCAGCCGGTGCCGGGGGGCGGTGGCCGCCCCGGTCAGCAGATCCGGCTCACCGCCGATCTGGGCGGCTCGTGGCGCCCCGGCTACGGCGGGCGGCAGTGGGACTCGACGTCGCACCGCAGCACGGCCGAGCTCCGGTCCATGCTGGCGATGGTCGGCAAGAGCCGGCCGGCGGCCGCGAAAGACGTTTCCATGGCCGGGATCGTCGGCACGCTCGGCATGCTGGCCGAGGCCGGAGCGTGCGGTGCGGTGCTCGATGTCGCGGACGTTCCCCGGCCGAGTGCGGCCAGCACCGGCGACTGGCTGACCTGCTTCCCGGGCTTCGGCATGCTCACCGCCGAAGCGCCTGGTGCCGGTGAACCCTGGGCCGGTCCGGCGGTCTCGGCGGTCTGCGGTGAACTCGTCGCGGGCGGTGGGGTGCACCTGCGCTGGCCGGACGGGGAGATCACCGAGGCCCTGCCGGGCGCCGTCACCGGGCTCGGCCCGGCCTCCCCGGGGCAAGAACTCGATGATCACGAACGAAGTGGGTGGAAAGCATGAGCAGCGCGATCACGCTGGGGGTCGTCTCGGCGCCGTTCGACCGCGATCTGGAGGCCGACTTCGCCCGGATCGCCGCCCTGATCGACCAGGCCCGCGGCCAGGGCGTGCAGTTGCTGGCCCTGCCCGAGGCCGCTCTCGGCGGTTACCTGAGCAACCTGCGCGGTAGCGCTCCACCACCCCCCGCCTTCCGGCTGGACGGCCCGGAGATCGCCCGGCTGGCCGAGCTGGCCGGTGACCTGGTGGTCTGCGCCGGGTACTGCGAGCAGACCGCGGACGGAGCGCTCTACAACAGCGTGGTCTGCGTCAACGGCAGCGGGGTGCTCGGCAACCACCGAAAGGTGCACCAGCCGCTGCGGGAGGACGCGCACTACACCGCCGGCACCGGTTTCACCGCGTTCGATACGCCGGTCGGCCGGATCGGCATGATGATCTGCTATGACAAGGCCTTCCCGGAATCCGCCCGCTCCCTGGCGCTGGACGGCGCGCAGATCGTGGTCTGCGTCTCGGCCTGGCCGGGCAGCCGGACCAACGCGCCCGAGAACCTCGAGGACGACCGGTGGAAGCACCGTTTCGACATCTTCGACCAGGCCCGGGCCCTGGAGAACCAGATCGTCTGGCTGTCGGCCAACCAGAGCGGCCACTTCGGCTCGCTCCGCTTCGTCAGCAGCGCCAAGATCGTCGGTCCGGGCGGGGACGTGCTCGCGGGCACCGGAGTCGCCGAGGGGCTGGCCGTCACCACGATCGACGTGGAGGAGGTGCTGGAGCAGGCCCGCCGCGCAATGGGGCACCTGCGCGACCGCCGGCCCGCGGCCTACACCGCCCTCGTTCCCGTCGGCGCCGGTAGCTGACCAATGACCGCCGACGGGGGCGTCGGGGTGACGATCGCGGCGGTGGCCGCGAGCTTCGGCCGCGACCTGGACTTCGACCTGGCCCGCGTCCAGACCCTGATCGAACAGGCCCGCAAGGCCGGCGCGGGGCTGCTGGTGCTGCCCGACGCCGCGCTCGGCGGGTACCTGCCGGACCTGCGCAACCCCGACCCCGAGGCTCTGCCGCCCGCTCTGGAACCCGATCACGAGCTGATCGGGAAAGTCGCGGCGGCTGCGGCCGAAATGGTCGTCTGCGTGGGGTACTGCGAGCTCGGAGACGACGGGGTGACCCGTTACAACAGCGCGGTCTGCGTGAGTGGAGACGGGGTGCTCGGGCGGCATCGCAAAGTTCATCTGCCCCGGGGCGAGGAGCAGGCGTACGCCCCGGGCGACTCGTTCGCGGCCTTCGACACCCCGATCGGCCGGATCGGCATGCTGATCGACTACGACAAGACGTTTCCCGAGTCCGCCCGTTCGCTGGCCCTGGACGGCGCGGGCGTCCTGGCCTGTCTGTCCGCCTGGCCGACCAACATCAGCAACCGGGCCCCGCGGATGAGCCAGGACCGGCAGTCCCGGCTGTTCGACCTCTACGACCGCTCCCGGGCGGCGGAGAACCAGGTGGTGCTGGCCTCGGCCAACCAGACCGGTGCGCTCGGCGGGATGCGCTTCCTCGGGCAGGCCAAGGTGGTCGGCCCGGGCGGCGACATCCTGGCCCGCACCTGGGCCAAGGCCGGCCTGGCGGTCGCCACCGTCGCCGTGGAGACCGAGATCGCGCTGGCCCGAAGGGTTCTCGACCATCTTTCCGAGCGCCGGCCGGATACCTACCGATAGAAAGGGGACTGCTCGTGCCCGAGCTGTACTTCAGCGTCACCTGGCCGGACGGGACCGCCCAGCGGTGCTACTCGCCCTCTCTGGTGATCCAGGACTACCTGACCGTCGGCGCGAGCTACCCGGTCGCGGAGTTCGTCCGGCTCAGCGAGCAGGCGCTGACCATTGCGTCCGACCGGGTGCGGGAGAAGTACGGCTTCGCCTGCACCAGTGCGGCGGCGATGCGGGACGAGATCTGGGCACGGGCCCAGGGCTACCCGCACGGCGAGGTCCGGGTAGACGGCTTCGAGCGGCCCGGAAACTGAGATTACGGTGAGTGCGGCTTGAGGATTGGCTGTGGAATTTACTGTGCTGCCTCGGCGCCAGATGGTTGCATTGGCGCATGCCAGAGAATTTGCCCCACAAAGTCGCGAATCGAACGCTGAAACCCCTGCTCACCGTGCTGGACCGGCGGATTGAGCGGCTTGCCCGCCGGGGGGCGCGACAGACCGTCGACGAGAGCCGCACGGTCCGTGACCTGAAGAGCGAAGCCGAGAAGCTGCGCAAGGAACTGAAGCGCGTCCGGGCCGACATGGACAAGATGCGCGACCAGTCGAAGGGGTCCGACTACGCGGTCGACCTGCTGCTCGGAGCGCACGGCCGGCGTAGCTCGCGGCTGATGAACGAGGCCTCGCTGCGGGATCTGGCGGACCAGGTGGCCAAGGCGGCCGGCGTGCCCAAGGGGAACGCCTACGAGCGGGTCGTCCAGGCCTACCGGACCCTGTTCGAGCTGGAACTGCGCGGCGTCGGTCGGCTGGCCGGCGGTCCGGGGAACATCCTCGGCAAGCTCACCACCACTCCGCTGCTGAACCCGCCGAACGGGGAGATCCTGGAGATCGGCACGCTCTTCGGCCTGTTCTCCGGCGGCATGGCCCGGCAGATGAGCCGAATCGGGCTGAAGTACGAGCTGACCATCATCGACCCGTTCGCCTCGGTCCAGCTGCAGGTCACCGAGCTCAAGCCGGACGCCTCCGGCTCGCCGGTCACCGAGACCGTGGTGCGCGAGAACCTGACCCTGGCCGGCGTCGACCCGGAGCGGCTGCGGATGTTCCAGGGTTTCTCGGAGGACCCGACGGTCCAGGCCAAGGCCAGCGACCGGGAGTACGGCGTGGTCGTGATCGACGGCGACCACTCGGCCGAGGGGGTGGCCAACGACCTGGTGTTCGCCGAGAAGATCGTGGCCCCGGGCGGCATCGTGGTGTTGGACGACTTCGGCGACAAGAACTGGCCGGGAGTGCAGGAGGCCACCGAGCGGCATCTGGCCGGCCCGACTCGCTTCGACCTGGTCGGCGTCGTGGCGACCAGCGCCTTCCTGCGGGCCCGGGCGCTCGGCGAACCGGCTGCCTAGCGGTTACGGGCTCAGGGGGAGGGCCGGGCGCCCCGCAACCGGTTCTTCCCTGGAGGCCTCGGCCTGGTCCAGGGAATCAGCGCCGGCCGGCCGGGAGCGCGCGACCGTCTCGGCCACCCGGACGAAGGCCGCGACGGCCGGGGACCGGGCGTCCTGAGGCCAGGCCAGGGCCAGCGTGGAGTCGGGCAGGTCGGTGACCGGTCGATAGGCGATCGCCGGCCGCGGATAGCGTTCGGCCACCGAGGCGGGGGCGAAGAACACCACGCTGCCGGTTTCCACCAGGCTGAAGATCTCGGACAGGTTCGAGGCCGGGCGCAGGGTGCCGGGAGTCCGGCCCGCGCCCATGAGCGTCCGTCCTTCCAGATCGTCCAGGGTGACGTGAGTCCGGGCGGCCAGCGGATCGGCAGCCGCCAGACTGGCGAGAAGTGGCTCGGAAAGCAGATTTTCGCTGTCCAGGCCGCGCTCGTCGAAGGGGCGCAGCACGAGGGCCACATCGGCCCGGCCCTCGCGCAGAGCCTGCGCCTGCTCGCCGAAACGTCCGAGGACGAGTTCGGTCGCCAGTGCCGCGGCCTCGGTGGCGTAGGCGTCCAGGATCTGCGGCAGCAACCCGCCGTCGACGTCGGCCTTGAGCGCGATCCGCAGCGTCGGTGACGAGCTGCCCGCCTGCTGGGTGCGGAGCGTGGCGGCGGTGACCGCCTCAAGCACGCTCCGGGCATCGCGCAGCAGAACCTCGCCGGCCGAGGTGAGCCCGACCTGTCGGGTGGTCCGCTCCAGCAGGTCCACGCCGAGCTGCCGTTCGATGGACCGGATCGCGCGGGAAAGCGCGGGCTGGGTCATCCCCAGCCGGTCGGCCGCCCGCCCGAAGTGCAGCTCCTCGGCCACCGCGACGAAGTACCGCAGCTGCCGCACCTCCAGGTCATTCATACCCGCAAGGTTATCAACGACGATCGAAACGGTCCTTCACCTGCAGTTTCGTGGGCGGTTAGCTGGTCCCACGGCACTCTGCAGGAGGTATTCATGATCGTCCTCACCACCCCGACCGGTGGCATCGGCCGACAGGTCCTGGACCGCGTCCTCAACAGCGGCGAAGCGTTCCGGGTGATCGCCCGGGATCCCTCCCGGCTGCCCGAGGAGGTGCGGACCCGGGCCGAAGTGGTGCCAGGCTCGCACGGCGACGCCGAAACCATCAGCAAGGCACTGGTCGGCGCGGACCGCTTGTTCTGGCTCGTGCCACCGCCCGGATTTGCCGCTCCGATCGGCGCCGTAAAGCACTACCTCGACTTCACCGGTCCGCTCAGTCGGGCGCTCGAGGACCGGGGTATCGGGGTGGTCGGGGTGACCTCCCTCGGTCACGGATACCAGGGCCGGTCCGGTCTCCTGGAGGCTGCGTTTGCCATGGACGCGCTGATCGAAGGCACCGGCACGCCCTACCGGGCGCTGGCTCTGCCGTTCTTCATGGAGAACCTGTTGCGCCAGGTCGAATCGATCAAGGAGCAGGGCTCGTTCAGCATGGCGAACGCCGCCGACCGTCCCCTGCTGACCGTGGCCACCCGCGACGCCGCCACCGCCGCGGCCGGACTGCTTCTCGATTCCTCGTGGAGCGACCAGGCCCGGGTGCCGGTGGTCAGCCCGGACAACCTGACTCCCAACGAGATGGCGGCCGTCATCTCCGACGTGCTGGGGCGCCCGATCAGCTACCACCAGGTCCCGATCGAGGGCCTGCGGGCGCAGATGCAGCAGCACGGCGCCGGTCCGGCGCTGGCCGAGGGGATGCCGGAGATGATCGAGGCCCAGAACGACGGGATCTACGACGCGGAACCGCTGGCCCCCCGGGGATCGAAAGTTGCCGGGGAGACCAGCTTCCGGCAGTGGTGCGTGGACACCCTTGAGCCGGCCGTCCGGGGATGAGTCGGGACGATGGTGCCTGGTTCAGGGTTCCAGCAGGGCGGCGGCGGCCGCGTCCAGGTAGACCCGGCAGTCCGGGTGAGAGCGCAGCGCGGTGCTGGGCCACTGGGTCGAGGCGGGTTCGGTGAAGGTCGCCCGCACCGCCGGCGCCTTGAACGACCCGGGCACAATGCAGAACAGGCGGCGCCCGCTCAGCAGCGTGGGAACGGTCAGCGTCAGTGCCGTCCTCGGAACGTCCTCGAGCCGGGGAAAGCAGCCGTCCTGCACCTGCTGACCCCGGCACTCCTCGTCGAGCTCGACCACCTTCACGACCTTCGGGTCGTCGAAGTCCGCGACGCCCGGGTCGTTGAACGCGATGTGCCCGTTGACGCCGATGCCCAACACCACGATGTCGATCGGTTCGGCGTTCAGGACCTCCGCGTACCGGACCGCCTCGGCCTCCGGATCGGACCCGGGGTCGAGCACGTCGACCGAACGGAAGGGCACCCGGGTGAAGAGGTTCTGGCGCAACCACTGCGCGAACCGTTCCGGGGCTCCCTCCGACAGCCCGACGTACTCGTCCATGTGCAGAGCGTCGACCTTCTCCCACGGGACGTCCGGGAGGGCCACCAGGGTGTCGAGGGTCTCCTGCTGGCTGGGCGCCGCGGCGAAGACCACGCGGGCGTGGCCTCGCTCGGCGACCGCGTCCCGGATGGCCTGGGCAATGTCCTTCGCTGCGGCAGCACCGGTTTCGGCGCGGGTGGGCAGGACGATCGGAGCAAGGGGGGTTCCGGAACCAGGCATGACTGCCATGCTACTGAGCGGCGACCTTGCGATACGCAGCCCCGGCCTCGGGCATCCCGGCGAGCTCGTGCCGGCCGCCCTCGCCGACGTCGAACTCGAAGTACGCCTGGTAGGCGACCTTGTTCTGTGGATCGGCGATGAAGTTCGTCATCTGCTGGACGAAGTAGGCGTTGTCCCCACCACCGTGCCCATCGGGACGCTCCCAAAGGCCCCACTCGGGCAGTGACATCGGCCGTCCGACCGCCCGGGCGAAGCCGGCCCAGGTACTCAGCCCGTAGCGTCCGTTGACCTTGTCGTTCCAGGCCGCCTCGCGAGCGTGCTGCTTGCAGGTCGCGTCGCAGGTGGCCGGGAACGGATAGGAGTTCTCCGCCCAGGAGATGTCGTAGATGTCGACCCCGATGTAGTCGACGTAGTCGCTGCCCGGGTAGTACAGCCGGGGGTCGAAATTCGGCCCGCCTACGCTGACGTTCCAGTCGAACTGGAGGTTCTCGGCCCCGGGGGCCGACCGCATCGCCTTGACGATGTGCTGCCAGTAGCGGATGAAGCGGTCGCTCGAAGTCGGGTGCCAGCGGGACTCCGGGACATTGAACTCCCAGCCCAGCCGGATGATCGCATCGCCCTGGCCGGCGGCCACCAGATCGTTGGCCAGGCTGGTGAAGTACTGGTCGTACGCGCCCCGGGCGCCCGCCGCCATCGTCGCCGTCTTGTCCCCGGTGGGCAGCATCGCCGTCCCGTAGACCATTCGGTAGTTCGTGTTCTTCCAGATGTTGAGCATGTACTGCGGGTGGGCGATCTCGTCCCACGTGGTGCGGGTGGAATAGTCCATCGCGTACTGGACGTCATGCCCGGACCACTTCGCGAACTTGTCCACTTCTTCCGGCGAACCTCCCCGGAAGACACCGAATTTGACGGCTTGGAAACCGCTCTCGCTCTTTTCCGGGCCGCCGGTGGCCCGGGCCAGAACGATGCCCAGGCCCACCAGTGCCACGATCGTCACCACGGCGACGATGCGGAGTCGGTTCGAGTTCCTGGGGAGGTCCTGGGGATCCGGCTTCAGGTCTTCCGGCGACTCGGAGCTGCGGGGGTGCACAGACTGATCGGACAACTTGGCCACGGCCTCCTGCTCGGACTGTATTCATACAGACGACGCAGGAGGCCTTCAGACGGTTCACTGGCTTGCAGCGGTCAGGTCATCCGATCGTGCAGGCCGCCTTCGCCTCGGCCGCCAGGGAAGTGATGTACTTCCAGTCACCGGTTTTCACGGCCTCGCGAGGAGTCAGCCAGGTTCCGCCTACGCACCCTACGTTCGGAAGGGCGAGGAAGTCCGGCGCCGTCTCCTGGGTGATTCCGCCGGTCGGGCAGAACCGCAGCTGGGGGAGCGGACCGCCGACCGCCTTGAGCATCGCGGTTCCGCCGACCACGGTCGCCGGGAAGAGCTTGGCCTCGGTAAGACCGCGCTCCAGGAGTCGCATCATGTCCGACGGCGTGGCGCAGCCCGCCAGGAACGGCAGGCCGACCCTCGCGAAGCCGTCGAGGAGGCGGTCCGTGCTGCCCGGGCTGACCAAGAAGGTGGCGCCCGCCTCGGCCGACTGCTGGGCCTGCTGCTCGGAACAGACCGTCCCCGCACCGACCAGCATCTCGGGGACCTCCTGGGCGATCGCCTTGATCGCGCCGAGTGCGGCTGGCGAGCGCAGGGTCACCTCGATGATGTCGATGCCCCCGTCCACCAGGGCCCGGGCCAGGGGCACGGCGTTCTCCACGTCCTCCACCACGACGACCGGGATCACCGGAGAGACGTCGAGGAGGGAGCCTTGGGTGCGGGGGGCGGTCTGTACGGCGCTCATGCGTATCGTCTTTCGTTGATGGCCGGGTCGAGGGTGGATTCGAGGGTCAGGCCGGGCGCGTCGATGGCGGCCTCGAGGTCCAGGCCGGAGGGGTCGCCGAAGACGGTGGCGCCCAGGTCGGCCGGGCCGACCGTGGCGCGGAAGGCGGCGAACAGTTCCCGGCCGGCGCCGAACACCGGAGCCACCTCACGGATGATGATCGGCCGGGCGGCGAACTCGGCGGCGTCGACGTTCACCCGCAGGGTGCTGGTCTCACAGTCCAGGGTGATCACGTCGCCGTCCTGGACCCGTGCGATCGGGCCGCCGGCGGCGGCTTCGGGGGTGACGTGGATGGCGGCCGGGATCGTGCCCGAGGCACCGGACATCCGGCCGTCCGTCACCAGCGCCACCTTCTGGCCGCGGTCCTGCATGAGGCCGAGCGCGGAGGTCAGGCCGTGCAGTTCGGGCATGCCGTTGGCGGCCGGGCCCTGGTACCGGATCACGATGACGGCGTCCCCGGTGAGCTCACCGGCCCGGAAGGCCGCGAGGAAGTCCGCGTCGGTGTCGAACACCCGGGCCGGAGCGGTGATGACCTGGTGCTCGGCGGCCACGGCGGACACCTTCACGACCGCCTGGCCGAGGTTGCCGTGGACGATCCGGACCCCGCCCTCCGGGGAGAACGGGTCACTCACCGGACGCAGCACAGCCGGGTCCAGCGTCTCGGTGGGGCCGGGCCGCCACTCGAGCTTGCCGTCCACCACCACCGGCTCCTCGGTGTAGCGCCGCAGTCCCGGGCCGGCCACGGTCAGGACGTCCTCGTGAAGCAGTCCGGCGGTCAGCAGCTCGCGGATGAGCAGGGCGATTCCGCCGGCCGCGTGGAAGTGGTTCACATCGGCCGGGCCGTTGGGGTAGATGCGTGACAGCAACGGGACGACTCTACCCAAGTCGCTGATGTCGTCCCAAGTAAGAATGATGCCGGCGGCCCGGGCGATGGCCACCAGGTGGATGGTGTGGTTGGTCGAGCCACCCGTGGCCAGCAGGCCGACAACCCCGTTGACGACCGCCTTTTCGTCGATGACGTGGGCGATCGGGGTGTACTCGGGACCCTGCGCGGTGATCTTGGCGATCCGCTCGGCGGCGGCGTCGGTCAGGGCGTCACGCAGTTCCGTGCCGGGGTTGGGCAGGCTGGCCCCCGGCAGGTGCACGCCCATGACCTCCATCAGCAACTGGTTGGAGTTCGCGGTGCCGTAGAACGTGCAGGTCCCCGCGCTGTGGTACGAGGCGGCCTCGGCGTCCAGCAGGGTCTGCCGGTCCACCAGCCCCTGCTCGTACTGCTTGCGGATCCGGGCCTTCTCCCCGTTGGGGATCCCGCTGGTCATCGGGCCGGCCGGGATCAGCACGGTCGGCAGGTGGCCGAAGGTCAGGGCGCCGATCAGCAGGCCGGGCACGATCTTGTCGCAGACCCCGAGCATCACCGTGCTGTCGAACATCTCGTGCGAGAGCGCCACCGCGGTGGCCATCGCGATCACGTCGCGGCTGAACAGCGAGAGCTGCATGCCGTCGCGGCCCTGGGTGATGCCGTCGCACATGGCCGGCACCCCACCGGCGAACTGAGCGATGCCACCGGCCCGGATGACCGACTTCTTGATCCGGGCCGGGTAGTGCTCGAACGGCCGGTGAGCCGAGAGCATGTCGTTGTAGGCGGAGACGATCGCGACGTTCGGCTTGGTGGTCCCGCGCAGGGCCACCTTCTCCTGCGCGTCGCCCGCGGCGAACCCATGGGCCAGATTCGAGCAGCCGAGCCGGGCGCGGGCCGGGGCGGAGTGGGTGGCCTCGTAGACACGCTCGAGGTACGGGGCTCGGGTGGGTTCCGAGCGCCGGGCGATGCGGGCGGTGATCTCCTGGATGGCCAAGATCGGGCCATGGGGTCCGTTCATGTGGCGAGGGTAACTAGTTTTGCCTTCAAAAGACATAACTCATGACTTCCAAAAGCTAAATTAGAGTGAACCCGTGGAGTCGCACTGGGGGAATGTCGCGTGAGGCCTGCCGTAGCCCCGATCACCGCCGGTGACGTGCTGCAGCTGGTTCGGGATCGGGAGGCGCGGTCCCGGGCGGATGTGGCCCGGCTTACCGGGTTGTCCCGGACAGCGGTCGCGGCCCGGGTGGACGCCCTGGTCGGTGCGCGGTTGGTGAGTGAGACGGAGTCGCCCGGGATCGGCGTCGGCCGGCCCCCCAAGCGCCTGGCGTTCGAGGCCGGAGCGGGCCTCGTGCTCGCCGCCGCGATCGGCCGAAGCTGGGCCCAGTTCACCGTTTGTGACCTTGCCGGGCGGGTTCTGGCTGCTGAGGAGCTTGAGCAGGAAGTCGGTCAGGGTCCGGACGACGTGCTGCCCCGGGCCGTCGATCGACTGCGGAGCCTGCTCCTGAGCGTCGGGCGGGACCCGGCCGAGGTCCTCGGGATCGGGGTCAGCATCCCCGGCACGGTGGATCCGGTGGCCGGCACGAGCCTGAACTCGGCAATCATGCGGGGGTGGGACGGCGTGCCGATCGCCCCCTACTTCGCGGAGCTCTCGGCGGCCCCGGTGGTGATCGAGAACGACACGAACGTGATCGCGCTGGCCGAACTCGATGATCACCTGGCCCGCTACCAGGACGCCCTGATCGTCAAGGCCTCGACCGGTCTGGGGGCCGGAATCGTCGCTGGAGGCGTTCTGCAGCATGGAGCGCGGGGTGCGGCCGGTGACATCGGACACGTCAAGTACCGCGGTGCCCGGGACATCCCCTGCCGGTGCGGCGAGGTCGGCTGCCTGGAGGCGGTGGCCGGCGGCTGGGCCCTGGTCCGTGATCTGGTCGCCAACGGCCGCGAGGTCGCCCACGTCCGTGACGTCGTCACCCTGGCTCTCGAAGGTGACGTGGTGGCGCGACGGGCCATCCGCGGCAGCGGGCAGGCCATCGGTGAAGTCCTGGCAGCCGCCGTCACCCTGCTGGATCCGGCGGTCATCGTGGTCGGGGGCGACATGGCCCCGGCCTATGACCTGTTGGTGGCCGGCCTGAGGGAGACCCTCTACCGGGACGCCACGACCATCGCCGCCCGCGACCTGGATGTGCTGGCGGCCAGCCACGGCGCCGACTCCGGATCCCGGGGTACCGCGATCCTGGCTCTGCGGCGGGTGCTGAGCCCGCGAGCGGTGGACGACCGGCTGGGCCTGGGGATCGCCCGGCCACGAATGCCGCAGTGAACCTTTGCCGGTGGGCAGAACTTTGGTTCCGATTGATCAGGACCTGAGGGCACGGCCAGGAATGTTGGGCGTCGTTCCGTTCTCATCCCTGAGGAGAATTCCATGCGAACGAAGCTCGCGGCCGGTCTGGCCGCCGCCCTCGCCGCCGTCGCCCTGATCACCGCCAACCAGCTCAGCCCGGCGTCCGCCGCGCCCGCCCTGGCCACCGACGTCGCCCCGGGCGGCAACTTCGACCTTTCCGTCTGGTCGCTGCAGTTGCCCATCGGCTCGCCCGGATCACCCACCACGATCTCCCCGGCCCAGCTGAAAGGCGCCACCGGCTACAGCAATCCGTCCTATTTCTGGACCGACAAGAACGACGGCTCGATGACCTTCTGGGCGCCGGAGAAGGGCGTCACCACGCCGAACTCGAACTACGCCAGGAGCGAGCTGCGGGAGATGAACGCGAACGGCAGCGCCGCGGACTGGGCCCTGGCCGGATCGCACAAGCTCAGCGCCAACCTGCGGATCCCGGCCGTCACCAGGAACGTGACCGTGGGGCAGATCCACCTCGGCACCGGCGGGTCCTCGACCAAGCCCCTGCTGGAGCTGTATTACAAGCCCAGTGGCGACATCTCGGTCGGGATCGAGAACTCCCCGGCCGGTGGTCAGACTCTGCATTCGATCACCAACGTGCCGCTCGGAACCCGCTGGTCCTACACGGTGGCGGTCTCCGGTGGGAACACGATCAAGCTGACCGTCAACGGGGCGACCACGAGCTACCCGATCCCGTCGTCCTTCAACCCGTATCACATGTATTTCAAGGCCGGTTCGTACAACCAGTCGTCCTCGGACAGCACCGCCAACGGGGCCAAGGTGAAGTTCTACAGCCTCACCGTCGCGCACAGCTGACCTGAACAGGGCCCGGCCGCGCGGTCGCGGCCGGGCCCCTGGGCATCATCGGGCGGGGTGCGTCCTGGTTCGGTGGGTCTTCGGAGTCGATGGAGTTGTCGGAGTGGGGACGCTCGTTGCGGCCGCCGTTGTGGTGGGTGTCGAACTGGGAAGGGCACCGGTAGCGAAGTACGGCTGGCAGACCGTTCCCACATAACCGGTGGCGATCTCGGTCACCTTGGTGCCGTCGGATGAGGGGACGAGCGCGGAACTGTAGTTCGGGCAGTAGTTGTCGTACGCATCCGGAATGCTCACCGGCGCTGCGATCTCGGTCCAGCTGCCGCTGGTGCCGCCGCCGGAATTCACCATGAGCGTCTTACCGTTACCGGCGGCCACCGTGCCGTCCGCCTTGTACAACATCTGGCCGACCAGCACGACAAGCCCGTTCGCAATGCTGATCGTGGGCGCATGGGCGAAGTACTCGTCGTTCGACGCGGTGATCTGCGTGCCGACGTCCGTGGCGCTGCCCCAGTTGCTGCCGTCCGCCGAACTGCGCACGTACACCTTGCAACCGCTGCCGCACAGCTCGTACGTCATCAGGTAGCGGCCGCTGGGGAGCTTCCGGACGACCGCCATACCCGGCCGCAGGCCCACGTTCGACGGAGCCACGACCGCTGTGGGCGCACTCCAAGTCACGCCGTCGGCGGAGGAAACCCGCTGCAGACTCTGGCTATGAGCCGAGGGATTGGTCTCGTCGGAGTAGTAGCACTCCAGCTTGCCGGCCGCGTCCACGGAGAACTCCGGCTCCCAGAGGCCGCCCGTGTTCGGAGCGGTAGCGCAGGTGGACAGGTACGTCCAGGTGCGCGCGGTGTCCCGGCTGGCGTACACCTGCAGCGCCATCCGCCGGTTGGTCGAGTCCTGCCCCACCGACTGACCCCACAACAAGGTCCCCGCCGGAAGCGCACCGACCTGCTGCGGCAGCTCAAACACACTGCCACAACAAGATCCGGCACCGTTAGCCGCACCCGAGGGGGCAACCGTGCCGACCTTATTGAAGGTCTTCCCGTCGTCTGTGCTCTCACTGAACGTACCCGTGCCGTTGTTGCCCGAGAACGTCATCACGCTGGCAATGATCCGACCGTTCGCCGAGCCCGAATGACTCAGCCGAATGGCCCGCGGGTACAGCCCGGTGCCGGACACCAATGGTGTGCCCGACGGCGCCGCAGCGGCCGCCTTCTCCGCGGCACCGGCTGGGCCGATCGCCATCCAGCTCAGGCCGAGTACTAGTGCGCTGAGCAGCCCGACGATCAGGAGCCTGATTGTGCTTCTTGTAGCCATCGCTGGCGTCCTCCCGGGGAAGACGCAGGGCGTGCCGACTGACGCCCGTCAGGGGAAGCGCCTTCCCAAGTCGGCGGACGCTAACACGCCGAAAATCAATCATTGGTTGGGAAAACCTGAAAAGCAGTTCCAATTGTGGACGATTGGGGCCAGGTCGTGAGCCCCCGACCAGGGAGAAGGTGGTCGCCACAACGCCGTCGGCACCGCCACCAGAACTGAACATGTGACCCGGTTGAGCTTCGCTTATGCCGTGACCTGCTTGGCTTCGGCCCGTGGTGAGGAAGGGACGATGGGCGGCGGCCCTCGCAGCGGTAGCGGTTCTCGTAGTCGCTGTGCTGACCGCGCTGCACCACACCTCGGACCAGGCACAACCAGCGCTCGCCTTCGCTTCCCGCACCGCTCTGCCGCCCACCACCAGTCCAGCCGTGACCGCGAAGGCCAAGAAGACTCCCGCCACCAAGGCAACTACCTCCCGCCAGACGCCTACCGCGCGGAAGACGCCTGCGGCGCGGAAACCCTCTGCTCCTAAGCCTCCTGCTACCACTGCGGTCTCTCGCACCGGTAATGACCGCAAGGTCACCTTCGTGAACCGGACCAGCCAGAAGATCTGGGTGGCCGCTGCCCAACAGACCGCCGAACCAGCGCTCAAGACAACCGGCTGGGTGCTCCCGGTCGGGGCCACAGTCACGATCGTGGTCCCGGACAAGTGGAACGGCCGCTTCTGGGGCCGCACCGACTGCTCATTCA
Source organism: Kineosporia aurantiaca JCM 3230 (assembly GCA_000719025.1). Lineage (GTDB taxonomy): Bacteria > Actinomycetota > Actinomycetes > Actinomycetales > Kineosporiaceae > Kineosporia > Kineosporia aurantiaca. Next base: position 521,062 of record JODP01000001.1, on the reverse strand, counting down.
ACTCAGCCGGCAACGGTCACTGCGCCACCGGCGACTGCGCCGGCAAGTTCCAGTGCACCGGCTTCGGCTCCATCCCGGCCACCCTCGCCGAGTACAACCTCACCGCCTGGTCCGGCCTGGACTTCTACGACGTCAGCATGGTCGACGGCTCGAACCTGCCGATGTTCATCAACCGCACCGGCGGGTCCGACGCCGACCCGATCTCCAAGAACGGCTGCGCCAAGCTCGGCTGCACCACCGCGGTGAAATGTCCCAAGGCACTCAAGGTCTCCGGCAACGCCTGCGAATCGGCGTGCGGCAAGATCGGGGGCGACCAGTACTGCTGCGAGGGAGCGTGGGCCGACCGCTCCAAGTGCGACCCGACGGCCTGGCCGGTGGACTACGCCGAGGTGTTCAAGAAGGCCGAGCCCTTCGCCTACTCATACGTCGATGACGATGCCACCAGCACTTACACCTGTAAGGGGCGGTGCGATTACCGGATCACCTTCGGGCTTTCCGGCTGATTGCGATGTGCCTGACCCACTTCATGCGGTGAACACACCCGATCGCCCGAACGGATCAGATCCCTGTTGGCGGACGCCCGGCTGGCCAAGTTCGTCGCCTACATCAAGGGCGAGCAGTTCGAAGGCGCCATGCACGTCGCCGCGATCTACGGGCCCCTGCGGCAGGGAGGGGTCTCCATCGAGGTGGTCGGCGGGGTGACCTGGCACACCAAGCGCAGCGCCGTTACCCGTGACCACTACTTGGTCGTCGCCGCCGAGCAGACTCGCAAGGAGTTCGCCCGGTGGCAAGAAGACCGCTCGGCGGGCTTCAGACGTAGTGACCGGCAAAGTGACCAGGCAAGAAGAGACCGCCGCCTCCCGTAGAGGAGACGGCGGTTAGTTCTCCCAGGTCAGAGCCCGGTTCTTTGGGTGCCCCCGAGAGGATTCGAACCTCCGACACACGGTTTAGGAAACCGATGCTCTATCCCCTGAGCTACGAGGGCTGGCCGTGACAGGGTATCGCAGGGTTTGGGGGAACCAGCATCTCGCCTGGTCAGGCGGAGCATCAGAGCACAGCGGCGGAGGCCCACCCGTCGCCCTCGCGCAGCCGCGCAGCATCCCGCCCCGGCGGAAGCCCGAAGTGGCGCCGGTACTCGCGGGTGAACTGGGAAGCGCTCTCGTAGCCGACGGAGTAGCCGATGCCCGCGACGTCGTCGCCCTGGGCCGCGAGCAGGGCCCGGGCTCGTTGGAGGCGGATGTGCTTCTGGAACTGGATGGGCGTGAGGGTGGTGATTGCGCGGAAGTGGCGGTGGAACGAGGACGGGCTCATGCCGGCGAGGGCGGCCAGGTCGTCGATGCGCAGGGGTTCGGCGTGGTGTTCGCGGATCCAGCGGATGGTGGTGCTGATGTGGGCGAGATTGCTGTCGGCCAGGCCGATCTGACGGATGGTGGAGCCGTGCTCGCTGGTGATCAGGCGCCAGAGGATTTCGCGTTCGAGCAGGGGGAGGAGGACGGGGAGGTCTCGGGGGTGGTCCAGGAGGCGGAGTAGGCGGGTGAAGGCGTCGATCAGTTCGGGTGGGGCCGTGCTTACGGCTAAGGGGGGTGCGGCTGAGGTGGGTTCGGCCTCGAGCAGGAGGTCGGCGATTGCCGCCGGTCGTAGTCGCAGGCCGACCGCAGCGAACGGGGCTTCGAGGTAGTGCCCGGTGATCGGCACGTCGACCGAGACGATGAGGAGTTGGCCGGGGCCGTACTCGTAGGTCTGGTCGCCTAGCGAGATCCGCTTGACGCCTTGGGCGACTAGGACGACGAGGGGGAAGCCCATGCCGTCGGACGGCGGGGTGAGCTTTTGGACGAGGGTGAGCAGGACGCCGGGGGCCGGCTCGGTGGAGTCGGTGGCGTGGCGTTGGATCAGGGCCGACAGCTCGTCCATCGGCAAACCGTACCTTGGCAGGATTGTGCAAGGCGCGGACAGGATCGCGCTCACTCCCGGCGCGCGTCCCATGGTCTGCTGAGGACGTCGGAAATTGGCGATGGGAGCGTGTGATGCCACTTGATTCGTATGTCAGCCTGGGCCGCAGCGGGCTGAAGGTCAGCCCGTTCTGCCTGGGGGCCATGTCGTTCGGTGAGGATGCCGGAATTGGCTGCAGTGTGGCCGAATCCGAAGAGATCCTGGATACCTATCTGGAGCTCGGCGGGAACTTCGTCGACACCGCGAACTTCTACTCCAACACCCACTCCGAGCGGATTCTGGGGGACTACTTCGCGGCCCGCAAGAACAGGCGGGATCGCGTTGTTCTGGCCACGAAGTTCACCGCCAACCTGCACTTGGGCGATCCGAACGGCGGGGGTGCCAGTCGGAAGGCGATTATTGGGCAATTGGAGGAGTCACTGCGTCGGCTCCAGACCGACTACGTGGACCTGTACTACCTGCACAGCCACGATCCGAACACGCCGGTCGAGGAGACCCTGCAGACTCTCGACGATCTGGTCCGGGCCGGGCGGATCCGGTACGTCGGGTTCTCGAACACGCCGGCCTGGTTCACCGCGCAGGCGCACGCCATTGCTGGATTTCGGGGTCAGGCGGCGGCTCCGATTGCGCTGCAACTCGAATACTCGCTTCTGGAGCGGACGATCGAGGGAGAGCTGGTCCCACTGGCGCTGGACACCGGGATGGCGGTGCTGCCCTGGAGTCCGCTGCGCAGCGGTTTCCTGTCCGGCAAGTACCGCCGGGACGAGGGCCGGCCGCGGGACAGTCGGCGCTCGGAGTTGCTGGGAGCGCCGAGCGAGGCTCAGTTCGTCGTCATCGACGCGCTGGCTGACATTGCCAAGCAGGCGGGGACGACGTCCGTCGCGGTGGCTCTGGCGTGGTTGCGGCAGCGGGCCGGAGTGACCTCGACGTTGCTGGGCCCTCGTACTCGTCAGCACCTCATGGATGCTTTACCGGCACTGGACCTGGTCCTGGCCCCGGAACAGATTGCGACCTTGGACGAGGTCTCGAAGCCGACGCTGAACTTTCCGGCTGAGCTGAATCAGCAGGTCAGCGCGATGCTGCGGTATGCCGGGGCGACGGTGAACGGGGAGCGGTCGGGCGTGTACCCGCCTCTGCTGGCGAGTTCGGTCCGGTACTAGCCAGCTTGCGCCCCGGACCCCAGGAGCCCCGCGTGGATGAACGAGGTCAGGGTGTCGATCACCTCATCGTCCGACAGCCCGGCATCGAGCCAGGTCGCGGAGAAGCTCCACATCAGCAGCAGTTGGGACTCTCGTACCGCGAGAGTCCCCTGTCCAAAACCTCGCACCCCGAGCCTGGTTCACTCCGCGCGGGGGACCGGGCTCCGGACGGCCGCCTGAGCAACGGCCGGGTCTTCGACCTCCTGCGCGGACCCCACCCGACCCTGCTGGCCGTGAACTGGCCAGGCGAACTTCCGGACCTCGGCGTGCCGGCGTACCGGATCGACGAGGCCCGGGAGGCGTACGACGCCCAAGGGCCGGCCCTGTACCTCGTCCGCCCGGACAACTACGTGGGCTGCCTGACCGTGGATCCGGAAGACATCGCGGCCTATCTCAAGCAGATTGGGCACTAGTGGTGGTACTCGTGCATCACCGCATGCCCCCGGCCGCGGGCGATCAGCCAGCGGTTGACCGGGGTGGCGGCCACGAACGCAATCGCCAGTGAGAGCACCAGGCTGCTCCAGAACAGCACGTCGCCCAGCCCCGCGTTCAGGGCGCCGGGCACCGCGATCTCGACGCCGTTGTCCACGATCTCCATCACGGTGATCGACACGGTGTCGGCGGCCAGGGCCGTCATCAGCGCGGTGCGCAGGCCCACCCCCGCGCCGAGCACGCTGCGCATGGTCAGCGAGTAGCCGAAGATGAACGACAGGACGATCGACAGCGCCACGGTCACCCCGTTGTTCAGCCCCAGGGTGGTGCCGAGAACCATGCCCAGCACCTCACCGATCGCGCATCCGGTCAGACAGTGCAGGGTTGCCTGCACCGCGGTCCGCCACCGGCCGTCCATCGCCGGGTGATCCATGTGATCTGCGTGTTCGGTGGTCATGGGAGCTCCTTTCAACGGCATCCGAGTCCGACAACCACATACCCCTCCCAGGTATTTCTGGAGGGACGAAACCAGGTGCGCCGAGCGTCCTCAATCACCAAGATGCTGTTCATGACGCTACCCGACCCCAAGACCTTCGCCGACGCCTGGGTCACCGCCTGGAACGACCACGACCTCGAGGCGATCCTGGCCCACTTCAGCGAGGACGTGGTGTTCAGTTCTCCCGTCGCCGCACAGTTGCTGAAAGAATCCGACGGGGTGCTCAGGGGGAAAGGGGCGCTGCGCGAATACTGGACGCAGGGGCTGGCGCTGATTCCCGACCTGCGTTTCGAAGTGGTCGGGGTCTACACCGGGACGTCGGCGATCGTGATCAATTACCGCAACCAGAAGGGCGGGCTGGTCTGCGAGGTGCTGATCCTGCGCGACGGCCTGGTGGTCGAGGGGCACGGGACGTATCGGGACGCGGGGGCCGACGACAATCTGGCCGGGGCGGTGGAGACGGCCTGACCCGGGGTCGGGGCACAGGTCAGGCCGAGGTTCCCGACGTCACTCGGCCGCTTTGACGCCCTTTTCCTGAAGCCAGGTCAGCGCGGCGTCGGCCACTTCTTCCCAGCCGTGGTCCAGAGCCAGCGAGTGCCCGCGGCCCTCGAACTGCTTGAGCTCGGTCACCGCGGCCGACTTTGCGTAGAGCTTGAACGCTGAGCGGGTCACCACGTCCGGCACGGTGTGGTCCGCCGTGCCCGAGATGAACAGCAGCGGGCCGCGGTCGGCCTTGGCGGTGTCGACCTTGGCCGGGGAGTTCCGGGAGAAGTTGGCGAAGGCGGCCTCGAACAGCGGGCGGCCGGGGGAGGGGATGGTCCAGAGGTCGTACAGCTCATTCGACTCGGCCTCGGGCAGGGCATTGCCGAAGCCGTAGCGGAACTGGGCCTGGGTCAGCGAGACCGAGCGCTTCCGGTTGCCCGGATTGCCGAGAACCGGCGATCCGGACCGCAACTGGGCGAGCGGGAGGGCCAGGACGCCCTTGATCTGGGCCGGGTCGATGGCCACGGCGGCGCGGGCGTGACCCTGGTCGAGCAGCTTCTGGGCGATCAGGCCGCCGAACGAGTGCCCGATCACCACCGGCTTGACCGGCAGCGCACCGATGATCGTGGCGTAGTGCGCGGTGACGTCGTCGATCCCGATCCCGGCGACGGCCTCGGGCTTCGCGCGGGCCTCGGCCACGGTCGCGGGCTCGTTCGGCCAGCCCGGCAACACCGGGTCGTACCCCTGGGCGGCGAACTTGTCGGCCCAGGCCTGCCAGGACGTGGCGTGCAGCCAGAGGCCGTGGACGAAGACGACGGGGATGTCGGTACTGGGCATAGATGATTCTCCTGGGGACCTCGGGGGGACGACCTGAACAAGATCCCCTGATCAGCCGGTCCGGGGCTGATCTAAATGAGGACTTAAGCCCCGAGAATCACAAGGTGCTCCAGGTCCACCGGCCGCCCAGCAAGGTCGCGGCGACCGGCAGCTCGCGCAGCCGCTCGGCGGGCAGCATGGCCGGGTCCTCGTCCAGCACCATCAGGTCGGCCGGCTCACCCACCGCCAGCCGGGTGCGGGCGCTGGCCTCCAACGCGACCGACACCGGGATCCGCTGCTCCGGGTGCCAGGGCTCGCGGCCGTCCCGGTTGCGGCTCACCGCGGCCGCGATGGCCAGCCACGGGTCGAGCGGGGCAACCGGGGCGTCCGAGCCCAGGCGCAGTTTCGCGCCGGCCTCGTGCAGGGTCCGAAGGGCGAACGCCCGGTCGGTACGGCCCTCCCAATAGCGGTCGGCGACGTCACGATCGTCCATTGCGTGTTCGGGTTGGACGCTCGCGATCAGACCGAGCCGACCGAACCGCTCGAAGTCCTCGGTCGCGACCAATTGCGCGTGCTCGATCGTGCCGGGGACGCCGAGCCGCTCGAACTCGTCGAGCACCTGCTGGTTGGCGCGGTCGCCGATGGCATGGACGGAGGCCTGGATGCCGTTCGCGTACGCGGTCTTGAGCAGGCCCCGCAGCTCTTCCGGCGAGACGCTCTGAACTCCGCAGGCGTGGGGTAGGGACGGGTCCAGGCCGGGATACGGGTCGTGGCAGAACGCGGTCCGGGTGTTCAGAGAGCCGTCGACGACGACCTTCAGCCGGCCGAAGGTGATCAGTCCGGACGGTTCCAGCGCATCGCCGGTGTGCAGGCCGGCAGCCACCACCGCGTCCAGCCGGTCCGGCCAGGCCGAGGCCTGCACGCGCAGTGAGGTGACGCCGGCGGCGACCCGGGCCCGCCAGATTGACACGTTGTCTGCGAGTTCGAAGTCGACGATGCCGACCACACCCCGCCGGGCCGCATCGTCGGCCGCCTGCCGGAAATGGGCCATGGTGGGCGCGGTCTCGCCGTCCATCCGATGCCCGGCGTTGATCCACTCGACCTCGCGGACCAGGCCGAACTCGTCCGGCTGGACTTGCAGCCGGGCGGCCGCCCGCGAGTTCACCCAGCCGCAGTGCAGGTCGCCGCTGACCAGGACGACCGGGCGGTCCGGGGCCACCGCGTCCAGGGCGGCCAGGCTCGGTGGGTGGGGCCAGAGGCCGTCCCGGAAGCCGTAGCCCACCAGGAGAGCGTCGTCGTTCACCAGCAGGGCCGCCGCGACGATGCGAAGGGCGTCCTCTGCGCTGGTGGTGGTCGAGAGATCAATTCGGCGGCGGGTCTTCACCCACTGGGTGAAGTGGACGTGGCTGTCCCAGAATCCCGGTTCCAGCCAGCGTCCGTCGAGCCGGACCTCCTCCGGAGTCCCGGCGACCGCGGTCCCGGCCGGGAGGATGGCGTCCACCCGCCCATCCCGCACCACCACGTCGACCAGACCGTCGGCGTCCCTTGTTCGAGCCCCTCGCAAGATCACCTACCCACTGTTCCTGATCCCCGGCCCGGTAAGCCACAGCGTGTGAGATGAAAGAAGGATGAGTTTCCTGACCGCGGCCACCCGGATCGCCCCTGAGCTGGTCGCCCTGCGCCGAACCCTGCACGCCGAACCCGAGCTGCGGCTGCACCTGCCGAAGACCCAGGCGACCGTGCTCGAAGCACTGAGCGGGCTGGAACTGGAGATCTCCGAGGGCCGGGGGTTGAGCTCGGTGGTGGCCGTGCTGCGGGGAGGACGTCCCGGACCGGTGGTCCTGCTGCGCGCGGACCTGGACGGGTTGCCGATCCGGGAGGCGACCGGTTTGCCGTTCGCTGCGCAGAACGGGGCCATGCATGCCTGCGGTCACGATCTGCACACCGCTGGACTGGTCGGGGCCGCGCGCCTGCTGCATGAGCGCCGAGCGGACCTACCGGGGACCGTCGTGTTCGCGTTCCAGCCTGGTGAGGAGGGGGCCGGTGGGGCACGGATCATGCTGGAGGAGGGCCTGCTGGACGTGGCCGGCGAGCGTCCAGTGGCGGCCTACGCGGTCCATGTGGACTGCGGTGAGCCGCTGGGCCGTTACAGCACCCGGCCGGGCCCGATCATGGCGAGTTCCGGTTCGATGTTCATTCGGGTGAAGGCGGCCGGAGGGCATGCCGCGATTCCGCATCACGGGGTCGACCCGGTGCCGGTCGCGGCCGAGATCATCCTGGCTCTGCAGACTTTCGTCACCCGGCGGATCCCGGTCACCGATCCGGCCGTGATCTCGGTGACCCGGCTGGCCAGTGATTCGCAGGCGCGGAACGTGATCCCCTCGCAGATCTCCATCGATCTGAACGTGCGCACTCTGTCGGCCCAGACCCAGCAGCTGGTCCAGGCCGAGCTGCCGTTGATGGTGCAAGGGCTGGCCGCGGCGCATCGATGCGTGGCCGAGGTCGAATGGGCCGGGAACTATCCGGTGACGTTCAACGACGGAGCGGAGACCGATCGGGTGCTGAACTGCCTGAAAGGGCTGCACGGGCCGGAGCGGGTGGAGCTGCTGCCGACTCCAGGGATGGCTTCGGAGGACTTCTCTTACATGCTCGAGAAAGTGCCGGGGACCATGTTCTTCCTGGGTGTTCAGTCATCCGAAAGCAGCGGAACTGCAATGCATTCGGCCACCGCGGTCTTCGACGACTCGTTACTCGGTGAACAGGCGGCCACGCTGGCCGAACTGGCCTGGCGCCGACTTTCCGGCGAAACGCAAGACTCAGTGCGGTAAGAGTGCACGATTGCCAGAATTTCGGCGATATATCTAAGGTTTGGGGGCGAGGTCAGCAAGCCGGGCAGACAGGGGAGTCGCCATGAACAACTCGATGGTCACCCGGCGGGGCGCGATCGGGTTCGCCCTGACCGCCTCGGTCCTGATCGCGGCCTGCGGCGGTCCCGCCTCCTCGGACAGCAGTTCCGATTCCGGCACGCTGACCGCCGTCATCGGCTACGGCAACAACCAGAGCTGGGATCCGACCCAGACCGCCTCGGCGTTCTCGATGGCCGCCTTCACCAACGTCTACGAACCCTTGGTGGCCGGCGACCCGATCACCCGGGAGCCGGAGGCCGGCTTGGCCGCGGTGCCGGACGACGTGTCCGGCCGCACGATCACGTTCAAGCTCCGCGACGGGGCGAAATGGTCCGACGGGCAACCGGTGACGGCCGACGACGTGGTCTTCACCTACGACCGGATTCTTGATCCGCAGGAGAACGTGCAGCTGCGCGCGTTCTTCTCGGGCTGGCTGGACAAGGTGGTGGCGAAGGACGACTCGACCGTCGAGTTCCAGCTCAAACAGCCGTTCCAGTACGCCCTGGACCGGGTCGAGACCGCGATGATCGTGCCCAAGCACGTGTTCGACGGGAAGTGGGACGACGCGGCGGGCGGTAAGACGCTCGGGTCGGGTCCCTACAAGATCACCGAACAGGCGGCGCTGGACCACACCACGTTCGTGAAGAACGACCAGTACAACGGCGACCATCCGGCGCAGTACGACAAGATGGTCTGGCGCTCGATCGTGGACGCGGCGCCGCGGGTGGCGGCGATCTCCGGGGCCCGCCCGCAGGCCCAGATCGCCGACAACATTCCGCCGGCCAACATCGACCAGCTGAAGAAGGCCGGCCGCCAGGTCGAGGCGGTGCAGGGCCAGAACAACGTCTTCCTGATGTTCAACACCCGGAAGAAGCCGTTCGACGACAAGCGGGTCCGGCAGGCGCTGCACTACGCGATCGACAAGGAGAAGATCGTCCAGGTCGCGCTCAAGGGCCAGGGCGTCGGCGCGACCTCGTACCTGAACCCCGAACTCGAGGCGTACCAGAAGGCGTCCACCGATTTCAGCTACGACCCGGACAAGGCCAAGCAGCTGCTCCAGGCGGCCGGCGTGAGCAACCTGAGCATCACCCTCGGCTCCACCAACACCTCCCTGGTCGCCGACACGATCAACGTGATCAAGGAGGGCTGGGACGCGATCGGGGTGAAGACCACGCTGAACCCGCAGGACACCAAGGCTCTGTTCTCCAAGCTCGACGGCGGTGAGGACTACCAGGTGGTGGCCGCCTCCGGGAACCCGCAGCAGTTCGGCAACGACCCGGACCTGATCGAGCGGTTCTACTACAGCCCGCAGTCGCTCTGGTCCGCGACCTACGCCAAGTTCACCGGGCCGGACGCGGACCTGCTCTACAACCAGATGGACAAGGCGGCCTACGCACCGACCGCGGCCGACGCGAAGACCGAGAACAAGCGGGTGCTCGACCAGATCGCCGACCAGGCCGTGCTTTACCCCGTGGTCTTCACCAAGCTGGTCACCGCCTGGGTGCCGGACCGTCTGACGGGGATCCAGGCCCAGGGCTACCCCGGCATCAACGTTCTCCGGGCGCAGAAGAAATGATCGTGGTGGCGCGGATGCTGCTGCGGCGTCTGCTGCTTTTCATCCCCCTGGTTCTCGGCGTCATCCTGTTCGTCTTCATCGTGATGCGCTTCGCCCCGACCGATCCGGCCCTGGCCGCGTTCGACGGGGGCAACGCCAGCGCCGAGCAGTTGGAGGCGTTCCGCGAGGCGAACGGGCTGAACGATCCGCTTCCGTTGCGCTACCTGCACTTCGTCGTCGACCTGCTGCACGGCGATCTGGGCACGTCACTGATCACCCACCAACCGGTGCTCGACACGATCCGCACCGCGCTCCCGCTGACCGTGCAGCTCACTGCGCTGGGCATCGTCATCGCGCTGACCACGGCCACCGTGCTGGGGGTGACCGCGGCGGTGTTCCGGGATCGCTGGCCGGACCAGGTGATCCGGCTGGTCAGCCTGGTCGGGGTGGCGGCCCCGCCGTTCTGGGTGGCGCTGCTGCTGATCCAGTGGCTCGCGGTCGGGCGGGGGATCTTCCCGACCGGGGGTTACGTCAATCCGTCCGAAGGCGTCGGTCCTTGGTTCAACGCCCTTGTCCTGCCCGCGTTCTCGCTGGCGCTACCGGTGGCGGCGCAGATGACGCGGATCATCCGGACCTCCGTGGTGGAGGAACTGGACAAGGATTACGTGAGGACGGCGCGCGGGCTGGGGTTGCCGCCGTTGGTCGTGGTCGGGCGCAACGTGCTGCGTAACGCTCTGGTGAATCCGCTGACCGTGCTGGGGTTGCGGATCGGGTACATGCTCGGCGGGGCGGTGGTGATCGAGACCGTCTTCGCGCTCCCGGGTATGGGGCAGAACATGATTCAGGCGGTCGGCGACGGTGACATCGCCAAGGTCCAGGGCTTCGTGCTGACCATTGCGATCGGTTTCCTGGTGGTGAACCTGGTGGTCGACGTGCTCTACCTGGTTGCCAACCCACGGCTTCGGACCGCATCGTGAGGGCCCGGCTGCTGGACCTGGCCCGGCCCGGAATCCGGTTCCGGCGGTTGGGCTGGCCCTCCGGCATTGCCCTTTCGGTCGTCGCGCTGCTGATTCTGGTGGCCTTGCTGGCTCCGCTGATCGCGCCCTACGAGCCGAACGCCTTGAGTTCCGACACCGGAGGGCCTTCGGGGGCCCACTGGTTCGGGGTGGACGACAACGGCCGCGACGTGTTCACCCGGCTGCTCTACGGCACCCGCTGGTCACTGGCCATCGGACTGCTCGCCACTGCCTTCGCGCTGGTCTGCGGGGCCGTGATCGGCGCCTTCACCGCCACCGCGAGCAAGCGGGTGGACGAGGTGGTGATGCGGGTCCTGGACGTGGTCATGGCCTTCCCCGGGATCGCGCTGGCCGCCGTGCTGGTCGCGGTGTTCGGCCGGGACATCCCGGTGCTGATCCTGGCCATCGGCTTCCTTTACATCCCCCAGGTGACGCGGGTGGTGCGGGCGAATGTGCTGGCCCAGTACGCCGAGGACTACGTGGCCGCCGAACGGACGATCGGGGCCCGACGGCTTTACACGCTGACTCGGCACGTGGCGGTCAACTGCGCTGCCCCGGTGCTGGTGTTCTGCACCATCCTGGTGGCTGACGCGATCGTCTTCGAAAGCTCGCTCTCCTTCATCGGAGCCGGGATCCAGCCGCCGAACCCGTCCTGGGGTTCGGTTCTGGCCGACGGCAAGGACCTGGTGCTGATCGGCGGCTGGTGGGCGACGTTCTTCCCCGGTCTGCTGATCCTGATCACCGTGCTCGCCCTGAACGTTCTCGCCGAGGGGGTTTCCGACGCCTGGGCAGCACCCAGCGCGCGACCTCAGGCCCAGCAGGCGGCCCGCATTGACCTGGCTCGCGCGGCCTCGGAGAACACGCCTCCTTCATTGCCGGAGGACGCTCTCCGCGAGGTGGGCGCGCGACTCTCGGTTCGACCTTTGGACGATGCGCCGGTCGTGCTGGAAGTCGAGCATCTTTCGATCGAATTCCCCTCCAGACACCGGGGAAATGCCGTGGTGCAGGATATTTCGTTCAGTGTTCGGGCCGGCGAGGTGCTGGGGCTGATCGGGGAGTCGGGCTGCGGCAAGTCGCTGACCGCGCTGGCAGTAATGGGCCTGCAACCCACCGGCGCGGTTCTGGGTGGTTCGGTGAAGTTCAACGGCCGGGAACTGCTGGGTCTGGCGTCCGGCGAGCGGCGCAAGCTGATGGGCCGCGAGATCGCCATGGTCTATCAGGACGCCCTCTCCTCGCTGAATCCCGCCCTGACCGTTCGGAGTCAGCTGAAGCAGGTGGTCCGGCGGGGTGGACGGCGCTCGCCCGAGGAACTGCTGCAGCTGGTCGGGCTGGATCCGGAGCGCACCCTGCGGGCCTATCCGCACGAACTTTCCGGCGGCCAACGTCAACGCGTCCTGATCGCCCTGGCCCTCTCCCGCGAGCCCCGCCTGATCATCGCCGACGAGCCCACCACCGCCCTCGACGTCACCGTGCAGGCTCAGGTGATGGAGCTGATGCTGCGCCTGCAGGCCGAACTGGGCTTCGCGTTGGTGCTGGTCTCGCACGACTTGGCTCTGGTGGCCGAGCTGACCGACCGGGTGGTGGTGATGTATGCCGGTCAAGTGGCCGAGAATGCCCGCACTGCCGACCTGATTGCCTCACCCCAGCATCACTACACGCGAGGGCTTCTGGCTTCGGTGGTGTCGATCGAGCAGCAGGAGCGGGTGCTCGCCCAGATCAAGGGCGTGGTGCCGGCTCCGGCCGACTTCAACGAGGGCTGCCGGTTCGCCGACCGGTGTCCGGCGGCGAACGATGAAGTTTGTCCGATCAAGTTGCCGCCGGTTCACGATTCCGGCGGTCATCTGGTGGCCTGTCACTACCCGGTGGGGGTGCCCCAGTGACTGCATTGATGACGCTTGAGGACGTTTCCGTTGTCCATAAGGTTCGCGGGTCGGGGCTTTTGGGCAGTGCTTCGGTCTACGCCCTGACCGAGGCCTCCCTGGTGATCCGGGCCGGCGAGACGGTTGGGGTGGTGGGGGAATCCGGCTGCGGTAAGACCACTTTGGCCCGGGTGCTGGTGGGCTTGCAGCGTCCGACTTCGGGCCGGGTCGCATTTCGGGGGCAATCGCTGTGGGAAATGTCGTCACGTGAGCGGCGTCTGACCTTCGGAGCCAGCGTCGGCACGGTTTTTCAGGATCCGTCGACCGCGCTGAACCGCCGGATGACCGTGCAGCGGATCATCGCCGATCCCCTCGTCGTGCATCACCGGGGTTCTTCCGCCACCCGAGCCACTCGCGTCCGTGAACTGATGGATCTGGTGGGTCTGCCCTCCGCCGTGGCGGATGCCGTGCCCGCTCAGCTCTCCGGCGGTCAACGGCAACGCGTGGCCATCGCCCGGGCCCTGGCGCTGGAGCCTTCTCTTTTGGTTGCGGACGAGCCGACCTCTGCCCTGGACGTTTCGGTGCGCGCGCAGATCCTGAACCTGCTCGATCAGCTGCAGTCCGACCTCGGCCTGGCCATGGTCTTCGTATCGCACGACATCCAGACCGTGCGGCGGATGTCCCGGCGGATCGTCACCATGTACCTCGGCCGGATCGCCGAAGAGGCTCCGGCGGTGGCCGTTGAGGAGGTAGCGCGCCACCCTTACACACACGCGCTGTTCTCGGCCACGCCCCGCCTGCTCAGCGCTACCCGGCCAATCCCGCTTCGGGGGCGGGTTCCTTCAGCTACGAATCCGCCCTCCGGGTGCAACTTTCGCACGCGGTGCTGGCGAGCTTCGGACGAATGCGCTGAGAGGCTTCCTCCGTTGTCGCAGGAGGAATCCGAAGGCGGTGAGGTGCGCTACCGCTGCATCCACCCCATCCGCGAACCCAACGACCTCATCCAACCCACCCCCTCCCCCTAACCCCATCCTCTCCTCCCCGTGCCCCGGCCCTCCCTCCGGCCCTCCCTCCGGCGCTGCCCCGCACTCTTTTGGTCGTGATCATGCAACCCCCTCCCCGTGATCATGGACTTTTCATCACTTTTCGAGCACCGCACGTTCCGAAGGCGTCTGCTGTAGATGGGAGGCCGGGGGCGCCCGGTGGTGAAAACTCCATGATCACGGGGGTAAAAGTCCATGATCACGGGGGCGGAAGTGCATGATCACGGGGAGGTGGGGTGGGAGTCAGGGGGAGGGGTTAGCACTCGGCGATTTGTTCGAAGCGTTGGTGGAGGGTGTCGCCGGAAAACCCGTGCATGAGGCAGAGCATGAGCAGGATGCGGGCCTTGATGCCGGTCAGGTGTCCGCCCCAGAGCAGGCCTCGGGACAGGAGGTCGATCTCGCCGCCGGGGTAGCCGTAGGTCCGGCGGAGGGTGGGGCCGGCGCCGGCGCGGCTGCACAGCACCACGGGAATCTGGCACGCAGCGACGGCCGCAACCGCGCGCGCAGCGACGTGGCCCCCGCCCATGCCCTCCAGCACCACTCCGGCGTAGCCCGACGTGGCCAGAGCGGGGAGGAGGCGGAGGTCGTCGTCTACCCCGGTGCTGATTAGGGCGATGGGGAGGGGGGTGACGTCCAGGGGAACCTTCAGGGTGGCGGCGCCGGCAGCGGACAACGGCAGGTTGACCTCGCCCTCGCGGACCAGTCCCAGGGCGCCCCACGGCGAAGCGGTGAAGGCGTCGGTGTGGACGGCGCTTTCCTTGCGTACGCTTCGGCCGGAGAAGATCCGGTCGGCGAACACCACCAGTACCCCGGACGCACGCGGCGAACTGGCCACCTTGACGGCCGCGACCAGGTTGGCGGCGCCGTCCGCCCCGGGAGTGTCGCGGTCGCGCATTGCCCCGGTCACCACCACCGGTCGGCGCGCGCCGGCTCCGAGCACGTCCAGGAAGAACGCGGTCTCCTCCAGCGTGTCCGTGCCCTGCGAGACCACCACGCCGTCCACCCCGTGTGCTTCGGCGATGTGCTCGAGCAACACGAACAGGTCGGCGAAGCCCAGCGAGGGGGAGGGGAGCAGGCGCAGTTCGTGGGGGATCACCTCGACCTCGGGCAGCCAGGGGGCGAGTTGCCCGGCCAGTTCGTCGGCACCGCTACGAGGGATGACGCCGGCGGTGCCGCTGTCTCCCGAAGAGCTGATCGTGCCACCGAGGGTGATCAGCAGAACCTTGGTCATGGGGTCAATCTGCCGTACCCGGTGAATTGGAGGCACGCTGGATGTCATGGAGGGGCAGGCACAGCGTCTGGTCGAGGTGATCTCCCAGGCAAGGGGCGACGAACACGTGTTCGTCGTGGCGATCGATGGACGCACCGGGACCGGAAAGTCGACCTTGGCGGCGGCGGTGGCCGGGTTGCTGGAGGACTGCCTGGTGATCGACGGCGACGACTTCTACTCGGGCGGATCGCTGGAGGAGTGGGACGGCCGGAGCGCGGCTGAGAAGGCGGACCGGGTGATCGACTGGCAGCGTCAATACGCCCTGCTCGCGGCCCTGCGCCGGGGTGAGCGGGCGGTCTGGTTCGGGTACGACTGGGAGGCGTTCGACGGGTCCCTGCTCACCACGCCCACGGTTGTCGACCCGGCCCCGGTGATCATCCTCGAAGGTGCCTACAGCTGCCGACCCGAGCTGACCGGCGTCACTCATTTGCGGGTTCTGGTCGAAGCCGATCTTGACGTGCGGCGACGGCGGTTGCGGGCGCGGGACGGGGATGACTGGCACGACGCCTGGTTCGGGCGCTGGGACGAGGCGGAACAGTACTACTTCGGTGAGGTGGTGACCAGGAACGGATTCGATCTGGTGCTCTCCGGTGGAACTGACGTCAGCTGAATGCCGCTGATCAGGCTGACCGCCACTGATAGCACTGAAGTTCCGCCACTGAGTGCACCTTTCGCGCTTCTGGGCATGGCATGGCTTCTGCACCGGACGGTTGTCCTCCGTTGCCAGGGGGCCGGGAACAGCGGGAAAATCGAGGGAGCGCTGAGGCGTACGGGCGTGCTGGGAACATCGGCGAGGGCGCGCCCGTGATACTGGTTTCGGTAGTTACGGGGTGCGGCGGTGCTAATTCAGGATGTCGAGTTCCACAGTTCGGAGCGCAGTTTCGGGTCCATGGCGAAGTCCGGGTCGGTAGCGGTCCAGGAGGCCGACTGGCAGTCACTGCGCGAGGCCCGGCTGATGGCCCTGCGCACTTCGCCCCAGGCCTTCTGCGGCGACTACACCCGCGAGCGGCTGGCCCACCGGCGCAGCTGGCGGCTACGGCTGAACAGCGGGACCTGGCTGGTGGCGAGGTCCGGGGGGCGGGTCGTCGGCCTGGCCGGGATGCTCGACGAGCCGGATCCGGTCGGCGGTCCGGACGCGGTCTTGGGTACCCGGTGCGTCGAGTCCGTCTGGGTGCACCCGGACCTGCGCCGGCAGGGCGTGGTCCGGCAGGTGCTGGAGACGGTGGAGCAGCGGGCGCTGCGGCAGGGTGTGGGCACGCTGGTGCTCTGGGTGCTGGAGTCCAACCCGGTGGCGGCGGAGGTCTATCGCCGGCTCGGATACGTGCCGACCGGGATTGAGCAGCCGATCGGTATCCACGGCCGCTGGGACGTCGAGAAGCGGTTGATGAAGAGCCTGCTCTGATCGCCGCCAGGTAATCGAGGCCGCGTGTCCGCCGGACGCGCGGCCTCGTCGTGCCCGGTCCGGTAAAAGGGTGAGAATTACGGTTACCCGGTCTCTCCCCGACGGAGGTAAAGCCGGTAACCCGTGCGCCGAAGACGGATCGTTATCCCCGGGTCCGGAGACGGGGCATTATTGTTCCGCTGATATATCCCTTTCCCGGACGGAGAGCGACCGCGTGTCCACCCTTACGGAGGCCAAGCGCCGGGAAGAGCTGGACATTGTCGCGCTCCGGCCCTCCGACTGGGCCGTGCTCAAGATGGTGCGGCTGCGGTCGCTGCGCGACTCGCCGAAGGCGTTCGTGGCGGCGCACCGGTTCGAGTGCCGGCTGGACCGGGCGAACTGGCGGGCCCGGCTGGAGGACGGCTCGACCTGGGTGATCGCCCGGGCCGGGCTGGACCGGCAGATCGTCGGCATCGCCCACCTCGGCGCCGAGCCGGTGGAGGACCACGTCGGGATGGACCCGAGCAGCGCGGTCCGTTACGTCGAGTCGGTCTGGGTGCACCCGCGGGCTCGGCGACAGGGCGTGCTGCGGCGGATGATCGAGGAACTCGAGCTCCGCGCCCGGGCCGAGCCGGGCGTCCGCAAACTGCTGCTCTGGGTCTTCGACGACAACCACGTGGCCTGGGATGCCTACCTGCGTCTGGGTTTCGAGCCAATGGGGCAGGACGAGAGCAACTACGCCCCGGCTCCGGACGCGGGTAACCGCGGGGTCTGGGAGCGCCGGATGTCGAAGGGCCTACCCGGCCTGTAGGAGACCTTCCGGCCCGACCGCGTGCAGTCGCAGGGCCCGCAGTGCGGCCTGGCTGTTGACCAGCCCGTTCAGCGGCAGCGTGGCCCGCTCCCAGTCGGCCAGGTCGGCCTGCCAGGCCTGAAGGAAGTCGGCGCACAGGGCCGGGGTGATCTGCCCGAGCTGGTGGGTGGCGGCGAACAGCGAGCGCACCGCCCGGTGCGCTTCCGGGTCGTCCCGGCGACTGAGCAGGCCGGCCGTGCGGGCCAGACCGGCCGCGCGGGCGGCGATGAAGTGCTCCCAGTAGTCGATGGTGGCCTCGCTGAGCCGGGTCGCGAACGGCATCTCCTTGTCCTGCCGGTCGAACAGCGCGTACAGACCCTCGGCGAGCAGATCGCCGAACTCCTCGTGCCGGGCCCGAAGTGGGTTCCGGTACGGGTCGTACGGGGACTGCCGGGCCTCGCCGACCTCGGCCAGCTCGCGGTTGGCGGCGTGCCGGGAGAAGAAGAACCAGTCTTCGTTGTAGATGTCCGGGAAGAACGGCAGCGGCTGGTCGGAGCAGTTCACGCCAAGGGCGCCGCCGGTGACGAAGTTGTCCTGCGGCAGGCCGGCCAGGCGGCGGGCGTGGCAGACCACCGAGTTGTCAGGGAAGGAACGGCAGACCAGCCCGGCCACCTGACGCGAGTCCAGCTCGGACCCGAGCCGCCGCACGGTGGCCAGGTCGAGCCCGGAGTTCGGCCGGCCGGTGGCGGAGTCGATGTCGTCGTCCAGGAAGAGGATCTTGCTCCAGCCGTGCAGCCGGGCCAGGAGCAGACCGAGGTTGCGCTTCAGGCTGAGGTCGGTGCTGCGGCCCGCTCCGACCCGCCGGAACCGGGCAGCGCTGGTGCGGCCGGGCAGCGCCTCGTGGGTGTAGTGGGCCGGCACGTCGATGGCCAGGACCGGGGCACCGGCGGTGTCGGCGGTGTCGGCGGCCAGGTCGGCGACCTCCACCGCCCGGGTGTCGCGGCTGCACAGCACCACCAGCTGAACGCCGAGGCGGGTGGACAGGTCGAGCGAGCTCTGCAGGGCCTGGGCCCCGCGCGCGGCCGGTACCACGATCGCGTCCAGCACCGCCGGCGCGTGCCGCGAGGCCGGACCGTGGGGCTGGAGAAGGACGGCGTGCGAGGCGTTCTGGTGCACCTGCTCGTCCGCGGCGGCAGACGCGAAGGGCGCGGGCCGCAGGAGGCCGGCCGTCACGACCCGGCCTCGTCGTCGTCCGGGGTCCATTCGAACAGCCGGGCCCGGCTGTTCTTGAAGTCCGGGGCGATCACCTTGCCCTGGATCACCGGGACCCGCATGAGCAGGGCGAAGCCGCCGGTGGGGAAGCGTTCGGCGAGGAACTCCTGGTTGCCGTACCGGATCGTCTCGTCGGTGACCGACAGGGCCGCGCCGAGCACCCCGCGGCTGTGCACCCCGTTCAGGATGGTCAGCGTGCGGTTGCTGTTGAACGGGTTCGCCACCCGGGCGATCAGCGCCACGTCCTCGACCAGTTCACCGTTCTCGGTGACCGGGAAGAACACCTTCTCCTCGCTGGCGTCGGTCTTGGTCAGCCGGAACACCTCGCCGGTGTGCAGGTCCGGGTGGGAGAACTGCTCGACCGGCATGGTGACCAGGGAGAGCACCCGCCGGGTGGTGCGGCTCCAGCCGATCCCGCCGATCAGCACCAGGTGGTTCTGGATCTCGTTGCGGCTGACGCTGTCCGAGGTGCGGTAGAAGACCTTGCGGGTCGGGTTCAGCGCCCGGATGTGGCCGAAGACCTCGATCAGCGCGTCGGTGTCGGCGAACTGGTGCAGCAGCGTGAAGTTGGGCGAAGCGTCCTCGGCGAGCGGGCCGGTCGAGTCCTCCGGGGCGTCCGGGCAGATGATCACGATGTCGCCGTCGTCGAAGTCGAGCAGCGTGCGCTGGCCGGTGCTGAGCTCGGGCTCCTCCTCCTCGCCCTGCAGCAGGTCGAGCAGCTCGGCGTGCAGCCGGTCGTACTCCAGCAGGTCGTCCGGGTTCTCCCGGAGCTGCTGCTTGGTCGGGAGAACGGCCCGGGAGCCGTCGAAGGAGCGGGCGACCGCGAAGAACCGGGCGTACGCCTCGAGCCGGGCCGGCGTCGGGGTCTTCGGGTTGTTGGTCGACTCCCAGGAGCTCAGGGTGGCCGAGGCGACCCGGTTCTCGGTGCTGAGGGCGGAGGCCAGCAGGTTCTGGGTGAGCCCGGGCCGGCTCTCCCGCAGATCCTTCAGCTTCTGCGCCAGACGCGCCGCGTTGACCGGTGTTGCGGGCATGCCCAACCCCCTCTTGGTCAGCCACCGATGCGGACGGAAAGGTGCGAAACGCCCGCCTTCGGGAGTCTACGGTCTTACTGAGAGGTTGGCGAGGCTCACCCAAGGTTGGCTGTACCCCAGGGCAACTTGCGCCCAAGTCCGGGTGGACTCCGGGTAGGTTCCGGATGCATGGCGGGGTGTACCTCGGGGGGCTTGCGGTGACCGTCCGGCGGGTGCGGGAAATAGTTCGAACCATTTCCCCGGTCGCGGCCAACAATGGCAACGAAAAGAATTCCTTCAGCGCCCCCGGTAATGCGGAATTCGTCCGTTCCCGGCCCGGAATCGTGTGTATAGGCTGGGACATGGCATTCATTCACCGGTTCCTCCCGGTTCCGCGGTCCGGTCGGTAGCGGCTGTGCCCGCCGGTAGTGCGGCCGCCCGGGCCGGTGGCGAGCACCCGGCTCCGCTCGCCGGCCCGGTCCTGGCTCTGGAACGGGGTGACTGGCGCCGGGCCCTGCTGGTCCTCGACCAGAGCGACGACCTCGGCGGCCGGCGCGTCCTGGTGCACCTCGCGCTCGCCCTCCGGCTGATCGGCGAAAGCATGCGGCTGCAGACCGTCGGCGACGTGACCGGCGCCCAGTCCCGGCTCGACGAGGCCGGCCGGGCCTACGCCGTCGCCACCGGCCGGCGCGTGGCCGGACCGCGGCCCCGGGCCGTGCGCACCCCCGAGCACCTGGTCTGGCGGATTGGCACGGTGCTGGAACGCGAGCGGGACGAACTGGATGCGTTGCGCCGGCTCTGCCGGGAGATTTCGAAGGGCCAGGCCGAACTGGTCTGCGCCTGCGTGGAACACCTGACCTGGGTGGAGTTCGACCCGTTCGGCGCCCGGCCGGACCCGGCCGCCGACCGGCTGCTGCGGCTCGACCCGGCCGCGCTGGACCGGTTCGGCACGGTGAACCGGATCGACCTCTGCCGCCGCGCCACCGACCTGCGGCACTTCGCCGACGAGCACACCGGGCCGGTCAGCGAGCGCACCTGGCAGCGGATGGGCGGGTACCGGGCGATCCGGGCCGAGGCGCTCACCACCCTGGCCGGGGAACGGATGCTCAGGCGGGCCACGGGCGGGGCCGGTCCCCGGCTGGGTCGGCTGCGGGCCTGGGAGTTCGCCCGCCAGTGGCAGCGCGACATCTGACCGGTCTTCCGGTGCCGCCCGCCGTTCTCGCCCGGCCCTGACCTCTGTTCAGCCCGGGCCGGTGGTGAGACGATCGGACTTGCCCGGGTTTGCGGTAACTCGGTCGAAGCCCTGCCCCACTGCTGGAGGGCCGGAAGCATGACGTTCCTCGTGAGTGCGGCTGCCGGCCCCGGACCCGGGCCTCGCCGGTTCCACCTGGTCGTCCCGGCCGGGCGCGCCCCCGCCGAACTGGATCACGTCGCCCCGGTCGTCCCCGGCCTCGAACTGGGCTGGAGTCCGGCCGATCCCCGGCGCTGGAGCGGGTTACGGATCAGCACCCCGCAGGTGACCGAGGACGCCCTGACCGGCCTGTTGGGGGCGGAGGGGGCCGGCTCGTGCCTGGCCGCGGTGCGCACCCTGGACTCCACCGGGGTCGGCGGGGTCGAGGTGACCGGGCCGATCCGGCCGGAGCAGGCCGACCGGGCCTGGCTGCGGCTGGCCGCGACCGAGTTCCTCGACCGCTGGCTCTACCTACCGCTGGACCAGTCCTTGGTGGACGCGGAGAGTGCCGCCGCCCACCTGGCCGCGGCCGAGAGCGTGCCGACCGGCTCACCGGCCCGGTCCGAACTGCTGGCCGGGTCCTTGCGGCGGGCCCGGGCGGCGTCGTCCGGTACTGCGGCCTACCTGGATCGCCTGGCCCGGTCCGGGGCGCGGACCGGAGAACCGCCGGTCGAGCTGGTCCAGGCTCTCCAGCGGCTGGTGACGTGTTTCGTCAGCCTGGGTGAGCACGTGGGAGAGTTCGACCCGGTCTTGGCCGCCGTACCTGAAGCCTGGGTGCGATTGACCGAAGCCCGGCGAGGCCCGGTTGAACCCGGGCAGCTCTCAACTGAAACCGGACACCACGACGCTGAACGGACGTCCTTCATCACTGAAGCTTCGGTCGGTGCAACTGAAGTCAGTCAAGCGACTGGCCGAGACTGGAACGCCGAACCGGCGTCCTTGCCCAGGTCCGTGGCGGTCGTGGGCGACGGGAGCGAACGCGGGGCGAGTTTCATTGATCCCCGCCAACTTCCGGCGCGTCTGGTCAGGCTCGGCGCCAGCCCGTTAAGTGCGGAGATAGACCTGAAGCAGAAGGCCGCCGGGGTCCGGGTCCGGGTGCGGGTGGCCGGCTGTGCGACAAACCGGCCGGACCCGCCTGCGGAAAGTCGCCTGCTGGCCCGGCTGGTCAGCCGCAAGACCGGGGTGGTCACCGCATACGGTCTGCTGCACGCCCGGGAAATCCCGGCTGAGCAGGGCGAACGTCATCTGGAAGGAATTCTGCCGCGACCCTCGGGGCGGTGGCGGGACGTCCGGGCAGACGTCTACGACGTGCTCAGCGAGGTACCGCCGGCCCGGTCGGACCGGGATCAAGGGTTGCACCGGGCCCGCCGGGCGGTGCACTTCCTGCGGGGTTGGCGCTCGCTGGTGGCAGAGGTGCGGCTCGGCCTGGCTGTCCACCCGGCCGAGCGGCTGAGCCAGCTGACGCGCACCCTGACGCCGCCCCTGCACGATGCCGAACGACCTGATCAGGCCCTATGGCGGCGTGGTCCGTCGGCCTCCGTACTGGAGGCGCTGGCCACGGCCGGCGATGCCGCGCTGACCGCGGCGATCCGCCGGGGCGACGCGCTCAGCGGCCCGGCCGCCCCGTTCCTGGCCGCCACTTCCGGTCCCGGAGACCTGCTCGCGGCCGAACTTGCCGCGGCCTACGACGCCGCTCTGGATCGGCGCCAAGTTACCTAGAGGTTGCTGAAAGTCCCGGAGCGGGACTTTCCCTGCTGCGCGATGTACCGGCACAGCACGCTCATGGCATGACCACCAGCCGAAGCGAAATTCTCGCCAGCCTCCCGATGGTCCGGATCCCGGTCCAGTACAACGACTCCCACCTGACCGCCCCGGCGGCCGAACGCAGCGAGCCCTCGATCGATCCTGCGGTCGAACCCTGGGCCGAGCCCGTCGTCGAGCCGGCTCCGGCACCTGCCCAGGTGCCTCCGCAGCCGCCGACCGAGGAGCCCGATGGCGTTCCCCCGGCCGGCCGGCCGTCCGAGCTCCCCCGCCCCGAGCGCATCCGGTTGCCGCGTTTCCTCACCCAGTTCCTGCGCAGCGTCGCCGGCCTCGACCTGGCCGCCGGCACCTGGCTCCTGATGGTCGGGGCGCACCGCGCGCCCTGCGTCACCCGGCTCTGTGAGGTGGCGACGCTGTCCGGCCGTCATCAGGAGGCCGGACTGATCGCCGTGATCGCCGCGATTCTGCTGGCCGGGGCCGCACTTTTCACCTCCGGCCTGACCCGGGCCGAACCGGTCACCGCCACCGTGCTGATCGCGATCGCCCTGACCGGCCTGCTGGCCGCGATCGGGGTGGTGCTGGCGGCCGCGCTGATCCTCTCGGTGATCGGGCTGGCCCTCGGCGCGGTGATCGGGATCCTGGTCGGCGCGATCCGCGGAGACCTGACCCGATGACCACGAAAATCCTTGACCCTCAGGAGGTAATCGCCTTGGACCCCAGCGACCGGACCCTCGCCGACCAGCGTCCTTCATTCCGGGCCACCACCACCTCGGCGAGCCGCCGGACGCTCGGCAGCGGCCGACGCTTGCGGTGGCTCGCCCTGCTCGACATGGTCGCGGTGGCCTGGATGACCGTGGCCGGGAGCTGGCTCGACCAGCACGACCCGTTCAGCTTGGTCACCCTCGGCGGGCATTCCCGGATCGCGGCCGTCCTGGCCACGGTCAGTCTCCTGCTGCTGGCCGGGCTCGCGATCCGCACCGAAGGTTTCGTCCGGGCCACCCCGGGCGATCGGATGCTGTTGGTGGGGGCCGGACTTCTGGCCGCGGCCGCCCTGGCCGGGCTGTTCCTGATCGTGGTGCTGGTGCTGCTGGTGGCCAGCTTCGTGGGACTGCTGGTCAAGCTCTTCCTACGGTGAAACTCAGCCCTCAACCGCCTTCTGCCGAGCCCGATAAGCCCGCACATTCGCCTGATTCCCGCAGGTCGCCACATCGTGCCAAGCCCGGCTGTTGTTCTTCGAACGGTCATAGAAAACCGTTGCGCAGCCCGGGTTGTGACACATCTTGAGCCGCCGGAGCAGATCGTGCTCCCTAGCCCGGAACAGTTCCAGAGCCACCGCAGACGCGATCCATTCGATGCCGGTTCCGACGGGTGATGCCTCCACCCCGTCCGGACCGGCTTTCACGTGGAAGGACGCGTCCAGCGGCGGAGCAGCAACCTGGTACAGGCGTTCCTCGCCCCGCGCCAGCAGGTGCAGCACGCTCGCCCGGACGGCGCGCAGCTCTTCGAGCTCAGACTTTCCGAGCCGGATCCGGGGAGTCTCGGCCGGCCAGTCCGCCAGCACCCCGTCGAGCCACTCCTGCGCCGAGGCGGCATCGGCCAGCAGATCGACGTTGTAGGTGACCGGTCCCTGGGTGTTGACCAGTTCCTGGGTAAGGAGAAGCGTCACCGGGGCCGTGGAGGTGCCCAGACGTACGGTGGCGGCGAATTGCGGCATCGGAGCCTCTCTCTTCGGGGGTCACACGATAACGAGGGTCTTCGGGTCTCCGGTCAACAAGGACTTGGCGTAGCGGCTGGCGTCGTCCGCGAGGTACTCGGAGTCCCCGTTCACCAGCGCCACGACCAGGCCCTTGGCCACGTCGGCGGGGTCGTTCTTGGGCACGTCGAGCGCGGCCGTCATGTCGGTGTCGGTGTAGCCCAGGTGCACCCCGAGAACCTGGGTGCCGGCCTTGGCGAGCAGCGGGCGCAGCGAGTTGGTCAGCGACCAGAGGGCGGCCTTGGAAGCGCCGTAGATTCCGCTGCCGGCCAGCCAGCTGAGTGCCGAGCTGACGTTGACCAGGGCGCCGCCGCCGTTCGCGGCGAGGATCGGGGCGAACACCTGGGCCACCCGCAGCGGGCCGAAGACGTTGGTCTCGAACAGGTTCCGGGTGTCTTCCAGGCCCACCTCGGTCAGGCCCTGGCGGACGGTGGCGCCGGCGTTGTTGATCACGATGGTGACGTCCGGGGCGGCCTCGGCGAGGCGGAGGATCGACTGCTCGTCGTTCACCTCGAGCGGCAGCGGCACGATCCGCGGGTCCTCGCTGGGCTTCGGGGTGCGGGCGGTGACGTAGACCTTGGCCGCGCCTTCGGCCAGGAGGGCGTCGGTGAAGGCCTTGCCCAGGCCGCGCTGTCCGCCGGTGACCAGGACGACGGCGTTCTTGACGGTGGTCATGGGGGCTCCTCGTTCGTGGGGTAAGTAGTAAAAAGCTAACGCTTCTTACGGGCGGGAGCAAGAGGCAATCGGGTGATGGATCTGTCGGGGGTGTGGAGGCAGTTTGGGGACGCTTGGAGCCCTCAACTTTTGGGATTGGCCGGCCCGTCTTCCCGGGTGGGCGGGATTTGTCCGGGGGCCGAGCTGGTGCGGGCTGGGTGATACCGGGGGAAGGTGGTGCGCATGAGCTTGCGCGCGCTGATCACGAACGACGACGGGGTCTCGGCTGAGGGAATTGCCGTGCTGACCGAGGTGGCGTTGGCGGCCGGGCTGGAGGTGACGGTGGCCGCGCCGCACGTGAACCGGAGCGGAACCAGCGCGATGCTCTCGGCGCTGGAGTCCGGAGGGCGGCTGGTGTTCGAAGCGGCGGAGGTGGCGGGGGTGAAGGCGTACGGGGTGCACGCGTCACCGGCGATGATCGCGTTCGCGGGGGTTCGCGGCGCCTTCGGGGAGCAGCCGGACGTGGTGTTGTCCGGGATCAATCACGGGGCGAACGCCGGGCAGGCGGTGCTGCACTCGGGCACCGTCGGGGCGGCGCTGACCGGGGCGAATCACGGGGTGCCGGGGTTCGCGGTCAGTCTGCAGTCCGAGCCGCCGAAGGCCTGGGACACGGCCCGGCACGTCACGGCGCGGGCGCTGGACTGGTTCCTGGAGCACCGTGAGGAGCTCTATGCGATCAACGTGAACGTGCCGGACCGGCCCTTGGCCGAGCTGAAGGGCCTGAGGGCGGCCGGGTTCGCCGGGTTCGGCTCGGTGCAGGCCGAGATCGGCGAGAGCGGGGAGGATTTCGTAACGATGACGTTCAGTCAGCCGACCCGGGAGCTGGATCCGGACAGCGACCTGGCGTTGCTGAGGGACGGCTGGGCCACGGTCTCAGTGATGCGTCCACCGATCCTCGCGGCCCCGGCCGTCCCCTCCGGACTGGATGCCTGACTCAGCCCGGAGTCAGCAGGCCTGCTTCTGCTCCCCGCCGTCCCAGGTGCAGCTGTCCACCTTGGTGCCCTTGGCGGTGCGCAGGGTGGCGGTGTCCCCATCGTTGTTCCAGACGTACCAGCCGCGGCCCCAGTACTTGTTGCTCTTGGTGTCCTTGCCCTTGCCGGAGTGCACCTTGATCGACTGGCCGGGCTTCAGCGTGCGCTTGGCGAACGTGTACGTGTACCCGGTGTCGTCCTTGAGCGTGAAGCCGGTGATCTTGCGGGCCTTCTTGCCGGTGTTCTTGATGATCACCCACTCGGCGTTGAGGCTCTGGTTGGAGCCCCGGTCGGAGCCCGGGCTGTCGTACTGCACGGTGGTGATCTGCACCGACTTGGTGGCGGCGAGGGCCGGGGAGGCGGGCGAGGCGAGCGTCAGGGTGACAGCGGCGGTGGCCACGGCGGCGGCGATGCCGGTGCGGCGGAGCAGGGCGATCACGGTGTACTGCACGTCCTTTGGGGGTCGGGTGAAGGATGAGAACCCCACAGTAGGGACGACGGGGGCGCGACAATCCCGACATCGGCACGTGTCATACGAATGGATGATTCGTCCACAGGTAAGCCGGACCTAAGCCTTCCAGCGTCCATTCTTTCGTCGCTTTTGTGTCACTTAATGCTGTCACAGGGGTCCCCCGGAGCGACCAGCCTGAGGTCCATGCCTAACCACGTATCCCGGCGCGGAGTGCTGCGAGGTGTCGCCGGCCTGGCCGCCACGGGCGCCCTTGCTCCGGCCGCCGCCTCGTCCGCCTTCGCCACCGGACTGGTCAGCCGCGAGCGTCCTTCCATTACCCATGGTGTGCAGTCCGGCGACGTGACCGCCGACTCCGCCGTGATCTGGACCCGCTCGGACCGCCCGGCCCGGATGTTCGTCCAGGTCCCGGGCCTGCGGACGTACCGCGGCCCGGTACTGACCGGGAAGACCGACTTCACCGGCCGGGTCGTCCTGGAGGGGCTGCCCGCGGGCGAGCACCTCGACTACAAAGTGGTGCTCGCCGACCCGGACGCGCATCGTCCGGTAGGGGAGCACGCCGAAGGGCAGCTGCGCACTACCCCGCGCCGCGCCCGCGACATCCGCTTTCTCTGGAGCGGAGACCAGAGCGGCCAGGGCTGGGGACGCAACCCGGATCTCGGCGGCTTCCCGATCTACCGGGCGATGCTGAAGCGCGACCCGCACTTCTTCCTGCACTCCGGCGACTCGATCTACGCGGACGGCCCGATCACCGGTGACGTCACCCTGCCGGACGGCCGGATCTACCGGAACGTCGTAGAAGAGGTCAAGACCCACGTCGCCGAGACGCTCGCCGACTTCCGGGGTGCCTACAAGTACAACCTCGGCGATGCGGGGATGCGGGAGTTCCTGGCCCGCACTTCGATGGTCTGCCAGTGGGACGACCACGAGGTCAGCAACAACTGGTACCCCGGCGAGATCCTCGACAACGATCTCTACACCGAGAAGAACATCGACGTGCTGAAGGTGCGGGCCTACCGGGCCTGGACCGAGTACCAGCCGCTGAGCCCGCGTACGGTGTCCGAGCACCAGATCTACCGCAAGGTCTCGCACGGTCCGCTGCTGGACGTCTTCATCCTGGACATGCGGACCTACCGCAACCCCAACACGCCCGATCTGGAGGCCGGTGCGGTCGGCCCGGAGGGCGGCATCCTCGGCACCGAGCAGGCCCGCTGGCTGGTCCGCGCGCTGGAATCGTCCACCGCCACTTGGAAGGTGATCCAGGCGGACATGCCGATCGGCCTGGTGGTGCCGGACGACCACGGGATCGAGGCGGTCGCCCAGGGCACGGCCGGGGCGCCGCTGGGCCGGGAGCGCCAGATCGCCTGGATCCTGAAGGAGATCAAGCGCCGGAAGATCCGGAACACGGTCTGGCTGACGGCCGATGTGCACTACACCGCGGCGCATTACTACGACCCGTCGAAGGCGGCGTTCAGCGACTTCGACCCGTTCTGGGAGTTCGTCAGCGGTCCGCTGCACGCGGGGGCGTTCGGCCCCAACGTGCTCGACCCGACGTTCGGCCCGCAGCAGGTCTTCGCGGCCACCCCGCCCCGGGCGAACACCTCACCGCTGGAGGGCAGTCAGTTCTTCGGTGAGGTCGAGATCAAGGAGCACAGCCGGGATCTCACCGTGCACCTGCGGGATCTGACCGGGGCCTCGCTCTGGTCGAAGACCCTGGAGCCGGTCATTCCCTAGGGGTTCCGAGAAGCTTTTCCAGCAGCCGGGGTTCGCCGGGCCAGGCCTCCAGAAGCACCGGACGGGGGATGCTGCGCCCGGCGTACCGGAGCAGGAGAATGACCGCCACCACGTCGTCCAGGGGCCCGATCACCGGCAGGAACTCGGGGATCAGGTCGATCGGCGAGACCACCCAGAGCACGGCCACCAGCAGGGCGACGCGGGCCCGGCGCGGCACCTCCGGATGTTTGCGCAACCGGCGGGCGGCGGTCACGCAGGACGGCAGGAACTCGGCCATCTCCTTCAGCAGACCGGGGGGCAGGCGCCGGGCCAGCACCATCATCAGCAGCACGCTCAGCAGGTACAGCCCGAGGAGAACGGCCGGCAGGACGATCCACAGGGTCACCCTGGTGATGAAACCATCTCCGGAGGACCTACTTGATGGTGATGCGTTCGCTGGTCGCCCGGGTGACCGAGTACGTCCGGTTCTTGTTGTTCAGCGGGGACTTGTTGATGGCCATCAGGCTGAACGTGTACCGGGTGCCCACCGACAGCCCGCTGACCGTGGTGTTCAGCTGCTGGCAGCCCTTGCCCGGGGCCACCGAGGCGAAGACCTTGGGCGGGTCCGGAACCGGCTTGGAGTAGTCGTAGTGGTTGACGTACTGCGGTACGGCGACCACCTCGTACTTCTGGGTGTCCGGATCGCCGATGTCCCACCAGCGCACCGACACCGCCCCGCCGCCGGTCGCGGTGACCACGAAGTTGTGCGCGATGGCGGGCGGGTTGTGCTGCTGCATGCAGTCGTCGCGGGGCTGGAAGGTCATGGTCGGCATCGGCGGCGGCCCGGCGAAGAGGACGCGGTGCGGATGCTCGGGCGGGGCGATCGCGGGGGTGGTGGGGGCGGACGGCTGGGCCGGCCGGGCCACCTGGGGCACCCCGCGGACCGATGACCACTCGGGCACGTCGTCGTAGTACATCCAGTCGGTGACCTTGCCGGTGTTCAGCTCGGCCGGATCACCGGCGTGCGCCTTGGCCTGGATCAGGGCGACGGTGTCGTCGACCACCGGGTCCAGCGCGCCGCTGACGAACAGCCCGGCGCCGGCCAGGGTCAGCCCGAGCGTGGCCACGACCAGGGTGTCCTTGCCTTTCCGGGCCACTTTGCGTGGCGCTTTCCGTGGCACTGGAGAGCCCCTCCTCGATGCTTGCGTCGAGGAGGCATCGGCAGGAGGGTGGCTTACCTGGCCGGGCGGGCCCGGGCGTCACCCGGCCGGGCGTCACCCGACCGGCGGTTCTCGATCGCTCAGGAATGGCGCGTAAGGTACATCGACGCCAGATCCATCTGACGAGAGGCAGGCATGAGGCCGAGGCACCTCCTCGCGGCCGCAGCGGGGCTGATCATCAGCGGGGTACTGATCGGGGCCCCGATCGCCGGTGCCTCCGCGGCCACCGGCACGAAGACCGCCGCCGGGGCGGAGACCGCCAAGAAGAAGTCGAGCTGGGAGCTGAAGAGCGAGGTCAACTTCAACGGCTCCACCCTGCCCGACGGCTGCGTGAAGTACACCGGGGCCTACACCGCCGGAGACAGCGCCTGGTCGGCCGACAACGCCACGATGAGCGGCGGTGAGCTCAAGCTGAAGGTCGAGAAGAAGAAGACCAACAAGCAGCCTTACACCACCGGGGGCATGGGCTGCTGGAACTGGCCGCAGACCTACGGCAAGTTCGAGATCAAGGCCAAGGTCCCGACCGGAGCCGGGATCAACAGCTACATCACCCTGTCGCCGGCCAAGGACAACAGCGCCAACGGCCTGACCAGCATCGAGCTGCTGGCGCCGGACAAGGACACGGCCTACGTCAGCAACGGCTACGGCAAGGGCTCCGAGCAGGCCTTCTCCGAGCAGGACTTCGCCAAGGCCTGGCACACCTACACGATCGAGTGGGCGCCCAGCCATCTCCTGGTCCAGCTGGACGGCAAGGAGATCTTCTGGTCGGACAAGGCCTACAAGGGCTCCCGCTGGATCAGCATGGCGACCACCACCGGCGACTCGCTGACCGGGACGCCGACCAAGGCCACCAAGCTGCCCAAGTACTTCGAGATCACCTCGATGAAGATGTACAAGTACACCGGGGTCAAGCCCACCCCGGGCACCACGCTGAGTGTCCCGGCGGCCGGGGCCACTCCCAGCGCCAGCGTCAGTGCCTCTCCGGGAGCATCAAGCTCTCCCTCGGCAACCGCCGTGGCCGCGGCCTCGAACACCAACACCCCCGCCTCCAGCAGCAACAAGCTGACCGGGGGGATCTGGCCCTGGCTGATCGGCGGCAGCGTGATGGTGGTGACCGCGCTGGTGATCCTCAGCTACCCGAGCCACCGTCGGCACAAGAAGCAGAAGCAACGCGAGCAGGCCCAGCGGCGCCAGCCGGACACCTACTCGCGTCCTTACTGAGGCTGGTAGGCGGGCTTCGCCAAGGTCTCGGCGGCCAGCAGGTCGGCCTGGACCGGAAGCAGGTCCGTGCCGGTCGCGGTGACCAGCAGACCGCCGGTGGCCAGGGGCATGGCCACCGCGCCGGAGCTGGTCGCGGGAAGCCAGGAGCCTTCGCTGTGGACCAGGGTGGAGACCACCCGGGAGATCACCGCGGAGCGGAGGGTGTGCCGCAGCACCGGCCGGCCGTCTCGGGTGACCACCGTGCGTCCTGCCCATTCGCCCGGACCCTCGTAAGCCCGGCCGAGCAGAACCTGTTCCACCAGCCGGGCCCGGCCACTGCCGGAAAGAGCCAGCGTGGTCCGGTTCTGATGCTGCGCCCCGTGGCAGATCACCGTCGGCTCGGTGGCCAGGTCGAGCTCGGCGCCGTCCTCCACCCGTAGGTTCAGCTCGATCACCGAGTCCGGACGCAGCCTTCCGGGCTGGATGATCGTCGCACCGGCACTGCGCACGCTCAGCTGGGCGCCGGCCTGCACATGTACGTCGATCACGGCGTGGTCGCCGCCGAGCGGACCGGCGGCGGTGCCGACCAGATGGACGACCCCCGCCCCGGTCTGCCGGGCGGCGAAGTGCCCGACCCCGCTCGACCGGATCGACTGGACCACGGTCCGGCCGCCCCGGCTTATTGCGACGATCTCAAGAGTCGAGTCCATTTAGGCGTGCACGTGCCCAGCGGTGCGTTCCATCTGGGCCATGACCCACTCGACCACGTCGGACGCCCGCGGGTCCTCCCGCAGCGACTGCAGCACGACCGGCATCTCGCCGCGGACCTTGTGCGCGTCGCCGGACATCACGCCGAGGTCGGCACCGACCATCGGGGCCAGGTCGGTCTTGTTGATCACCAGCAGATCGGCCGTGGTCACCCCGGGCCCGCCCTTGCGCGGCACCTTGTCCCCGCCGGCCACGTCGACCACGAAGATCTGCACGTCGACCAGGCCCTTGCTGAACGAGGCGGTCAGGTTGTCCCCGCCCGACTCGACCAGCACCAGGTCCAGCGGCTCGAGCCGCTCGACCAGGTCGTCGATCGCGTCCAGGTTGGCGGTGATGTCGTCCCGGATCGCGGTGTGCGGGCAACAGCCGGTCTGGACCGCGACGATCCGCTCGTCCGGCAGGACGGCGTTGCGGCGCAGGAAGTCGGCGTCCTCGGTGGTGTAGATGTCGTTGGTCACGACGCCCAGCTGCAGCTTCTCGCCGAGCACCCGGCACAGGGCGGCGACCAGCGCGGTCTTGCCGGACCCGACCGGCCCGCCGATGCCCACGCGGAGCGGGCCATGGGCGCCGGAGAGCCGGCTGTCGTGTCCGGCCAGGTGCTCGTGCGGGTCCTCGCCGGGCAGGTCGTGGGGCAGGGCGGCCGGTCGGGGGACGCCGAGCCGGGCACCGCCGTGGGCGGAATCGGTGAGGAAAAGTTCAGGACGCAAAGAGGCGCTCCTCTCGGGCGGCGTGGCGCTCGGCCAGCAGATCCAGCAGGGGGTCGGAATCGTCGGGCAGAAGATCAAGATCGAAATTGATGACGCCGGTGAGCCCTTGGGCGGTCGGCGCGGACGTCTGGTCCGGGTCGGGTTTCCAACCCAGCAGGGCGGCCTCGGCGATCTGCTCGATCGCCGGTCCCAGGCGCACCGTCACGGCGGCCACCGAGACCGGGTCGAGCGCGAGCAACCGCTGGGCCGCGGTCGAGGGTGCGCTGACCGAAAGGTACGCCGCCGCCAGGGCCGCGCCCTCCGGCGACACCCCGCCGGCCGCCGAGGCGCAGCCCAGGACGATCGGGTGGTGCGGCCGGGCGCCGAGATCGCTCCAGCTCAGCGTGGTCGAAGGAGCGGCCCAGGCGGCTCGCGCGGTGCGCAGCAGGCCCCGGCCCTGAGCTCGGGAAGCGGTGCGCTGGGCGGGGGAGGGGGTGCGGGCGTCCGCCTCGGCGTCCAGCCGGGCCAGCTGCGCGGCGGCCTCCGGGTCGGCGCTGAGCGTCGCCGCGGCGGCGGCCAGACCCGCGGTGACCAGGCCGGTTGTGTGCAGTCGGCGCTCCAGGAAACGCTCCAGGCCGTTCACCTCGGAGACCAGTCCGTCGGTGATCGCCTGCTCGATCCCGCCCGAGTGCACGTGGCCTCCGCTGGGCAGACGCTGGTCGGCCAGGGCGAGCAGGGCGGCGGTGGCGGGGACGAACACGGGCTCAGCCTAAGTCGCTCGTGTTACGACGAGGGTCCTGCCCCGGCGGTTGTCCCTGATTCCTCGGCCACCCACATCGCCGGCTTGCCGGGAGACAGCGGGTTTGCCGGAAGACCAGGAGCCATAGGGTGACCGCCGTGCCCGACAATCCGGACCGACCCGGCCGAACCCTCTGGGCCTGGGTAATCCTGGTGCCTCTGGTTCTCGTTCTCTCGC
Source organism: Kineosporia aurantiaca JCM 3230 (assembly GCA_000719025.1). Classification (GTDB taxonomy): domain Bacteria; phylum Actinomycetota; class Actinomycetes; order Actinomycetales; family Kineosporiaceae; genus Kineosporia; species Kineosporia aurantiaca. The sequence goes on along the minus strand of JODP01000001.1, from coordinate 488,122 downwards.
TGCTGCTCGCCCTGCTCGGGCTGCCCTCGCCGGTGCTGTTCGGATCGCTGGCGGCCGGACTCGCCTACGCCCTGCTGGTTCCGCGGGCGCCAAAGGTCCCGTCGTTCGCCTTCACCTTCGGCCAGGCCGTGCTCGGGGCCGCGATCGGGGCGACGCTGAAGCCGAGCGCGATCAGCTCGCTGCGGCACGACTGGTTTCCGGTGCTTCTCTCCTGCGCAGCGACCTTGCTGCTGAGCGTGGCGGCCGGGTACGTGCTCCGGCTCAAACCCGGGATCTCGGCCGCGACCGGGGTTTTCGCCATGGTGGCCGGTGGCGCTTCGGGCATTGTGGCGATCGCTCGCGACCTCGGGGCCGACGATCGGGTAGTGGCGATCGTTCAGTATCTGCGGGTGCTGATCATTCTGCTCGGCATGCCCCTGGTGGTGCATGCGGTGTTCCACCCTCCGCAGAAAGTATACGGTTCAGAGGTTTTCGACCCGACTGCTGACAACGGACTGCCTCCGGTGCTCTATCTGGGCTCGGTCGGCATCGACTTGTCGCCGCACTGGACCGGCCTCGCCATGGCCGCCCTCTCCCTCCTGATCGGTCTTCCGCTGGCCCGGTTGATCCCGTTTCCCGCCGGTGCACTGCTCTTTCCCCTGACCGTCGCCGCGGTGCTGGCCGGTACCGGAGCGATCGGGGCCAACGTCCCCTATTGGCTCGAGAACGTTGGTTTCGCCCTGATCGGCCTGCAGGTCGGCCTGCGCTTCACCCGGGAGAGTCTGCGGGCGGTGGCCGGCCTGCTGCCGCTGGGCCTGGTCACGATCATCGGGATGGTGGTGGTCAGTGCCGTTTTCGGGGTCATCCTGGCCGAGGCCACCGGCCACAGCCGGCTGGACGGTTACCTGGCCACCACGCCGGGTGGCCTTTACGCCGTCCTGGCCACTGCGGTGAGCAACGGGTCGGACGTCGCCTTCGTCCTGATGGTCCAGATCGCACGGCTTTTCGTGATGCTCTTCAGTGCCCCGCTTCTCGCTCGGCTGATCGCCCGCCCCAGGGACTGACGAGCCGGGTGGGGCGTCGGACGTTCGGCCGAGAGCATCTTCGCGGACGGGCGTGTCGCCACCACCGGCACCTACTGTCACGGCCATGCTCAGAAGACTCGGGGGCGTCTCGGTGCTCGTGGCCGGGCTATCCCTCACCCCACTGACCGCAACCACCGCTCAGGCCGTCCCCACCGGCGCCGAAGGCGGTGCACTGGCCACCGCCGCCGACTGCCAATTCACCCCCCGCTCGGTCGTGCTCAAGGGCCGGCCGATCTCGCTCAAGTTCAGCGTGCCGGACGCGACCGACTGGGGTGTGAAGATCCCCGACCTCGGGGTCGACGCCGCCCCGGGCCGTCGGGTGAAGACCTTCCAGGCCAAGGCCTATCAGAACTCTGACGCCGGGCTGCACCAGGCCACCGTGAAGCGCGGCACCGAGAGTTGCGCCAGCTCGTTCCGGCTGCGCCGGGGCAGCCTGGTCACCCTGCTGGTCACCCACAAGCATCCCTACCGCTTCGTCGGCGGGGCCGTGCTGCGGTTCAACCTCGGCAAGGAGGGCGGCCGCAGCACCCTGGCCGGTGCCCGGGTGGCGATCCAGCGAAAGACCAAGAACGGCTGGGTCACCGAGAAGAACCTGACCACGAACAAGAAGGGCGTGTTCGTCAGCCGGGTGAAGATCGGCAAGCGGACCTGGCGGGCGGTGTTCGCCTCGACCAGCACCACCGCCGGGTCGATCTCGCGGGAGGCCGCCGACGAGACCGAGTTCAAGGACCTGTAGGGCTTTACGCGGCGCCGACGATTTCCTGCGGGGAGTCGCCGGCGACCGCGTCGACCAGGGCCATGGTCAGGTGGTCCGCCACGTACAGCAGGCTCAGCGGGGTGACGAAGTACATCGCGCCGGTCAGGATCGGGTCGGTGTAAACCGTGCGCCCCTGCTTCACCACGTCCAGTGCGGCGAAGGTCGGCACCTTCTGCAGGGCCGCGATGTCGGCGGCCTTCTCGGCGCCGATCACCAGCACGTCGGTGTCGATCACGTCCAGCCGTTCGGACGAGATGGCCGCCTGCTCGCCCGGTTTAGCCAGCTTGGCCAGGTCCGGGTTGACCGTGAAGCCGAGCAGCGAGAGGAAGTCGGTGCCCAGGCCCGCCGGGTAGACGTAGATCAGCCCGTCGTAGAAGCCGTTCTGGCTGAAGGTGGCGACCTTGCCGGCGAATTCCGGGTGATGGGCGGCGGCTTGGGTGAAGCGGTCCTTCACCCGGCGGATCAGGTCCTGCCCGTCCGCTTCTCGGCCCAGGGCCCGGGCTACGAGCAGGGTCTGGTCTTCCCACGGGGAGAAGTAGTCGGTGCCGCCCTTGACCCCGGGGAGAGTGGGCGCGAGCTGCGAGAACTTTTCGTAGTCAGACTTTTTCATGCCCGAGTTGGTGCCGATGATCAGATCCGGCTGCAGGGCCGCGATCTTCTCGAACTGGAATCCGTCGGAGATGCTCAGCACGGTCGGCTTCGCGTCGCCCAGAGCCTCGGTCGCCCACGGCCAGACCGCGTACGGCTTCTCTCCGTACCACTCGGTGGTCGCGATCGGCTTCACGCCTAGTCCGAGCACGATGTCCTGCTCGGACAGGCCGACGATGACGACCCGCTCCGGCTGCTTCTTCACGGTGGTCGCGCCGAAGCGGTGCTCGACCGTGGCCGGGAAGACGGCCGCGGTGGTCGCCCGGGTGATCGGCGAGGCGCCCGGGACCATCTCATCGGCTCCGGGCGAACTGCAGGCGGCGAACAGGGTTCCACCGGCGATCGAGGCGCCGGCCAGCAGCGCGGAGCGACGGGTGAACTCGGGACGACGTCTCGGGGTCATGATCCCGAACGTACCAGAATGTAGGTAAGGGTAACCTAACTTTCTGGCGCCGATCGGCTCAGAACATGAAGTACCGCTGGGCCATCGGCAGGCTGGTGGCCGGCTGCTCCTCCCAGACCTGACCGTCGATCCGCACGGTGAAGGTGTCCGGGTCGACCTTGATGTCGGGCGTCGCGGTGTTCTCCGGCATGTCTGCCTTGCCGCGCTGCCGGACGTTCTCGACCGCGACCAGGCGCCGGTTCACGTTCAGCCGCCCGGCCAGTCCGTCCTCGATCGCCTGGGGGGCGACGAAATGGACGCTGGTGGCCGAGGCGACCGGCGGGGCCGCGCCGAACATCGGCCGAGGCAGGATCGGCTGCGGGGTCGGGATCGAGGCGTTCGCGTCGCCCATCTGCGCCCAGGCGATCATTCCGCCCTTGACCACCACGTGCGGCCGGACCCCGAAGAAAGCCGGGTCCCAGAGCACCAGGTCGGCCAGCTTGCCCTTCTCGATCGAGCCGATCTCCTGCTCCATGCCGTGCGCCACGGCCGGGCAGATCGTGTACTTGGCGACGTAGCGCCGGGCCCGCAGGTTGTCGTTGTCCACGTCGCCCTCGAGCAGACCCCGCCGGGCCTTCATCACGTGCGCGGTCTGCCAGGTGCGCAGCACGACCTCGCCGATCCGGCCCATCGCCTGGGCGTCCGAGCCGATCATCGAGATCGCGCCGAGGTCGTGCAGCAGGTCCTCGGCGGCGATGGTGGACGGCCGGATCCGGGACTCGGCGAAGGCCAGGTCCTCCGGGATCGACGGCGACAGGTGGTGGCAGACCATCAGCATGTCCAGGTGTTCGGACAGCGTGTTGACGGTGTGCGGACGGGTCGGGTTGGTCGAGCTCGGAAGAATGTGCCCGTAGCCGGCCACGGTGATGATGTCCGGCGCGTGCCCGCCACCGGCACCCTCGGTGTGGTAGCTGTGGATCGCCCGGCCGTTGATCGCGGCCAGCGTGCTCTCTACGTACCCGGCCTCGTTCAGCGTGTCGGTGTGGATGCTCGCCTGTACCCCGGAGGCGTCGCAGACCGTAAGACAGGCGTCGATGGCGGCCGGGGTCGTGCCCCAGTCCTCGTGCAGCTTGAACCCAGAGGCGCCGGCCCGCAGCTGTTCCCACATCGCCTCGTGCGAGACGGTGTTGCCCTTACCCAGCAGCGCGACGTTGACCGGCAGGCCGTCCATCGCCTCGAGCATCCGGGCCAGGTACCAGGAGCCGGGCGTGACGGTGGTGGCCTTGGTGCCTTCGGCCGGGCCGGTGCCGCCGCCGATCAGCGTGGTGATGCCGTTGCCCAGGGCCTCGGGCACGATCTGCGGGCAGATGAAGTGCACGTGGCAGTCGATGCCACCGGCGGTCAGGATCTTGCCGTTGCCGGCCAGGATCTCGGTGTTCGGCCCGACCACCAGGTCGGGGTGCACGCCGTCCATCGTCTCCGGGTTCCCCGCCTTACCCAAGGCGACGATGCGGCCGTCCCTAATTCCGACATCGGCCTTGATCACACCCCAGTGGTCGAGGATCAGCGCGCCCGTAATCACCAGGTCCGGCGTGCCCTGGGCGCGGCTGGCGCGGCCCTGGCCCATCGACTCGCGCAGCACCTTGCCCCCGCCGAACACCGCTTCCTCGCCGGCCCGGCCGGGTCCGCCGCAGAGGTCCTCGGTGGGCGAGATGACCAGATCGGTGTCCGCCAGGCGGACCTTGTCGCCGACGGTCGGGCCGTAGAGCTGCGCATACCGCGCGCGGGAGAGGTCCAAGGGTCAGCCTTCCTACGTTTCAGTTCAGATCAAGGACGCCGGGGGCGGGCAGACTGAGTCCCGGCACCACCCGGGAGCCGGCGATCGGGACGAGGGTGACCTCGCGGTCCACGCCGGGCTCGAACCGGACGGCGGTGCCGGCGGCGATGTCCAGCCGCTTGCCGTGGGCCAGTTCGCGGTCGAACTCCAGGGCCTGGTTGGCCGAGGAGAAGTGGAAGTGCGAACCGACCTGCACGGGCCGGTCGCCGGTGTTGACCACCCGCACGGTGGTCCGCTCGGCGCCCTCGTTGAGGACGATGTCCCCGGCGTCGGCGGGGATCACTTCACCCGGAATCACGGCGGGCCTCCTAAGCGATCGGCTGGTGCACGGTGACCAGCTTGGTGCCGTCCGGGAAGGTCGCCTCGACCTGCACCTCGGCCAGCATCTCGGGGATCCCGTCCATCACGTCGTCCCTGGTCAGGACTTCGCGCCCGGCCTGCATGAGATCGGCGACGAGGCGTCCGTCGCGGGCTCCCTCGAGAATGAAGGAGCTGAGGATCGCCACCGCCTCGGGATGGTTGAGCTTCAACCCGCGGTCCTTGCGCCGCCAGGCCAGATCGGCTGCGTAGGAGAGCATCAGACGTTCCTGCTCGTGCGGGGAGAGCTGCATTCTCGATCCGTTCCGATCGCCAACACCTGCGGATTGCCGGGACTGCCGAGGAACGATAGCGACCGCTTGTTACAACCAGGCATCGCCGCGCACACAGAAAAGTCTGTGAAACTTGAACTTGTTCTGGGTCGTTCCTGGCAGAGCGGTACCGTGGCCCACCAGATCTGCTGTGTGTAATCCGCACCCGTTGTCCTGCCGACGATCCCCGTGTACCTGAGAGGCACCACACCGTCATGACCAATGCCAGGAAATCCCGGCAGGCCACCGCGGAGAAGGCCGCGAAACTCCGCGCTGAACAGGCCGCCGCCGAACGCCGACGACGCATCCTGCTGGGCGCCGGTGCGGCCGTCATTGTGCTCGCGGTCGCGGGCGGGATCACCGCCGTGGTGGTGAACGCGCACAACGACAAGGCGGCCAGCGACGCGGTCCAGCTGACCGGCGTGAAGACGTTCAAGAACCTCAGTGCCAATCACGTCCAGGGCACGGTCAAGTACGCGCAGACCCCGCCGGTCGGGGGTGACCACAACCCGGTCTGGCTGAACTGCGGCATCTACGACGCGCCGGTCGCGAACGAGAACGCGGTGCACGACATGGAGCACGGCGCGGTCTGGATCACCTACCAGCCCGACCTGGCCAAGGCCGAGGTCAACAAGCTGAAGGACATCGTGGGTAGCCAGACCTACATCACGATGTCGCCGTACCCGAACCTGCCGAACCCGATCACGCTGTCCGCGTGGGGTACGCAGATGTCGGTGCAGAACGCGGAGGATCCGCGGATCGCGAAGTTCATCAAGGTCTACAAGCAGGGCAAGCAGACCCCGGAACTGGGTGCGGCCTGCACCGGCGGTACGGGCACGCCGACCGGCTGACAGAAGGTGGCGACAGTGGCGGACTCCGGTCACGCTGAGGTAGTGGACAGCGACACGATGGACGACGACGAGGTCGAGGCGGAGGAGGAACCCCTCGCCCCGAGGGGTTCCTGGCTCAGTGGCCGCGCCCTGATCCGGATGGCGATCGCCGGGCTGGTCCTGGTCGTCGGCGTCGTCTTCCTGGTCTCCTACGTGCAGGATTCGGACACCAGCACACCGTCGGACTCCTCGGCGGCGGCCGGGTTCGCCCGCGACATGATCGACCACCACGCCCAGGGCGTGAACATGGCCTCGATCATCGAGGGGCGCACCCAGGACGCGGACGTCCGCCAGGTGGCCACCGACATCGTGCTGACCCAGACCAACCAGATGGGGCAGATGCAGGGCTGGCTCAACCTCTGGGGCCTGGACATCGGGCGCAGTGGTCAGCCGATGCAGTGGATGCAGGGCCACGCCGCCGAGCACCAGCTGTCCGGCCTGACCTCCGCCGACACCCACGTGGACGCGAACGGCCTGATGCCCGGCATGGCCACTCAGGCCCAGATCAACCAGCTGAGCTCGCTGCCGGCCAAGCAGGCCGACATCCTCTTCCTGCAGCTGATGATCAAGCACCACGAGGGCGGGATCTCGATGGCCAAGGCGGTGATCGACCTGACCGACCAGAAGGTCGTGGCCGGCCTCGCCGAGAACATCATCGAGAGCCAGCAGCGCGAGATCACCCTGATGCAGTCGATGCTGAAGGAGCGGGGCGCCTCCGCCTCGTAGCGCTGGGGGCCGTAGCGTTTGGGGCATGCCGACCCCTGAGTTCATCCTCTCGCTGCGGGAGAAGATCGGTCACGACGAGCTCTGGCTGCCCGGGGTCACGGCACTGGTCCGGGACCCGGCCGGCCGGGTCCTGCTCGGCCAGCGCGCGGACAACGGACTGTGGGCGCTGCCCAGCGGGATCTCCGAGCCGGGCGAGCCGATGGCGCTGAGCTGTTCGCGCGAGGTGCTGGAGGAGACCGGGATCGAGGTCGAGGTGACCGACCTGATCTCGATCCACACCACGGCACCGACGACGTACCCGAACGGCGACCGGTCGATCTTCGTGGACCACTTCTTCGCCTGCCGGCCGGTCGGCGGTGAGGCGACGGTCGCGGACGACGAATCCCTCGCTGTGGGCTGGTACGCCGAAGACGAGTTTCCCGAACCGCTCTCCGCGGGAGTCGCGCTGCGCCTGGCCGAAGCGGCCAAGTTCGCCGAAACCGGTAGGACGCTTTTCGACGGCTAGCACTCGGGGGGTCTTGTCTGCCAGTGCCCTCGTGCCGCACCGTGTGATCACGTGCGATGGGGCGCCGTGGCCGGCTGCCCGCGCGGGGAGCAGTCCCCGGCTACCCCTTCAGGTGTGGAGGGAGCTGTCATGTCCGAGTCGAGCAGTCCGAACAGCAACCCGGTCAACCCGCCGCTGAACGTGGAGATCGCGCCCTATCAGGGTGGCGACGACCTGCTCAGCGGATTCGTCGTGAGCGGCCGATGGCCGTCCTCCACCCGGGAATGGGCCCAGTTCCTCACCCTGGCCGTCCGCCTGGCCGCAGTGCCGGGCCTGGTTCCCACCACCACGGTGTTCCGCGCGGTCGAGGACACGCCGGACGGGCCGATGCCCGGCGCGGTCGGTCTGGTCACCTCGGCCGGGCCGGTCCTGGGTAGCGGGGCGCCCCTCCCGGGCGAATTCGGCAGTTACGCCCCGCCTGCGCTGCTGCTCCTGCACCCACCGTCGGAAAGCCGGCCCTCCATCCCGGAGGCGTCCGGCGCGGCCTCGGGCTGCGTGCTGCTGCCCGGCATCCCGCATCTGGGCCTGGACCACCGCGCGTCCTGGGTCGAGGCCGAACGCGACGGCACCATCACCCGCCTGATCAGCAAGGTCGGCGTCGACCCGGCCCAGGACCCGGACACCGCCGTCCTGGCCATGCTCCTAGCCGCCTAACCTCCAACCCCTCAACCCCTACCGTGATCATGGACTTCTTCCCCCGTGATCATGGACTTCCTTCCCCGTGATCATGGACTTTCTTTCCTCGTGATCATGCAGAACCGCCCTCGTGATCATGCAGAAGTGCCCCGGTGATCATGCAGAACAAGCCCGGTATTCGGGCCGTCCTTTTTAGGGGACTGCATGATCACGGGGGCGGAAGTGCATGATCACGAGGAAAGGGGTTCGGGGGTTGGGGCGGGGCGGTTGAGTAATGGACGGGTGTGGGCGGGGCGTGGATGTGGTGTGGGCGGAGTGTTGCGCGGGTCACACGGGTGAACCCTGATTTGGGTCCGGCCACCCGGCCTGACCAGGCTTGTTACTCATTCGTCCGGTGGGCCGCCGCGGTCCGCCGAGCGGGTACCGCCGACCGCCCGTTTCCGGCGCGCCGAGAGCGCTTTCCAGGTCAGCCGGGCCGTGCGGGCTAGCGTTGGGTGGTGCCCGAGCAGTCCGCCGGGGGGTCGCTGACGCAGCGACCCCTGACGCCCCGTGTCGAGCGCCCGGTGGAGGTTGCAGCGGGCGCTCCTGGCGCCACCCTGGAACGGGTCGCCGGCGCGGTCGACTCCTGGCGCCGGGCGCTGGCCGGTTCCGGCCTGCCGGACACCCTGCTCACCATCGGCCCCGAAGCCCGTGATTCCTGGCTGGATCTGACCCACGCGCACCCCTCCGGCCTGGCCCAGCTGTTCGCCGGCCGCCCGACCCGGCTCTCCAGCCTGTTCCGTGAGCCCGAGGCGCACGACGTGGCCTGGAACCAGGTCCGGATGATCCGCCGCTCGGCGATCGTGCTCTCCGCCCAGCGCGGGGTCCAGGCCTCCTGCCTGTCGATCGGCGTGGCCACCTGGCGCCCGGAGGACGCCGCCGAGCCGGTCAACGCCCCGGTCGTGCTGCGCGCCTGCTCGATCCGCCCGCGCGGCGGGGAGAGCGACTTCGACCTCGACCTGGACGACGCGGTCCTGATCAATCCCGAGCTGGTCCGGGTGCTGGCCGACGACTACGGCATCGAGGCGGACGGTGCCGAGCTGGCCGCGCTCGCCCACGGGGAGAAGGGGTTCGACCCCCGGCCGGTCTACGCCTGGTTCGAGCAGCACTGCGGGGCGCTGCGGGACTTCACCATCGAGCGCAGCCTGGTCCTGGCCACGTTCGCGGCCGGCTCCGGGGCGGTGCTGGCCGACCTGGACGCGGCGGTGCCCGCGATCGCCACGAACGAGCTGCTCAGCGCGGTCGCCGCGGCAACCGCCCCGCTCGTGGTCCGGCTGCCGGAAAGCGCCCCGGCCACCGGCCCGGACCTGCGCGCCGAAACCGGCGGCTCGCAGTCGTCCCTCATTCCGCTCCAGAAGCCCGTGGTCGGCGAACCCGACTCGCGCCGCCTCGCCGTGGTCGGCCGCCTCGGCCCGCGCGGGGCCCGCCCGGTGCGGCCGCCGGACGAGGCCGACCCGGCCGAAGAACTCCTGGTGCTGGACTGCGACCCGGCCCAGACCGAGGCCGTGGTCACCGCGCTGCGGGGCGAGCACCTGGTGATCGAGGGGCCGCCCGGATCCGGAGCCACCCACACGCTGGCCGCCGCGATCGCCGGGCTGGTCGCCGCGGGGCGGCGGGTGCTGGTTCTCAGCCCGCGCCGGGCCAGTACCGAGACCCTGCTGAGCCGTCTGCACCAGGCCGGCATCGGTGAGCTCGTGCTGGACCTGCGGGACTCGCCCGGGGGCCGTCCGGCAACCCGCACGGCACCGCTGACCGCCACGCTCACGGCTGCTCTGGCCGCTGCCACCAACGGAACCGCGGGGCAGCTGCCGCCGGTGGGTAAGGCCGCACTGGACGACGACTCGGCCCGAACGATCCGCCGCGCACGGGCTCGCCTCGACGGGGACATCACGGCGCTGCACGAGGTGCGGGCACCTTGGGGGGTGAGCGCGTACGACGCGATGGTGGCGTTGGCCGAGCTGACCCAACGCACCGGAGTTCCGGTCGGCGAGGTCCGGCTTGATGACGACGTGCTGAAGAACCTGGACGGGATCACCCGGGAGCGGATTCGGGCACACCTGCACGCAGCGGCCGCGGCTGGGGCGTTCACGCTCAGCCGGGCCGACACCCGGTGGTACGACGCACAGGTCACGACGAACGACGAGGCCCGTAAGGCGCTGGAGGCCGCGCTCGTGCTGCGGGCCGGCCTACACCGCACACGAGTAGCAATGGACGCGGTGGCCGCGGCCGCCGGCCTGCGCCCGGCCACCACCGCAGAAGAGTGGCTGCCGCTGCTGAACCTGCTGCTCGGGGTGCGTACAGTCCTCGACTCGATGCTGCCCCAGTTGTTCGATGCGCCGCTGGAGGAACTGGCGGTGGCGGTGGCGCCGCGCAACGAGCGGCCGACCGACGGCAGTGGTCCCGGTCGGGTGGAGCGTCGTCGTCGCCGACGTCAGGCTCAAGCCCTTACCCGGCCTGGGGTAAGCGTTTCTGACCTCTACCGGATGCTCCGTACGGCGCAGGACCTGTTGGCCCGCTGGCAGGAGCACGCGCTCGCTCCCGCAACCCCGACGGTTGTCATCGGGCTCACCGAGGCCGCCGCCAGCGTCACTAGTTCAATGGCCGCCATCGCCGTGCTGGCCAGCAGTTTTCCCGATGACGTGGACGACGTCCCCGATCTGCGGTCGATGCCCTTAGACGACCTGGAGCGGCGGGTCACCGACCTGGCCGGCGACACTGCGGGCGTGCTCGGCCAGCCCCGCCGGGCCCGGCTGCTCCAGGCTCTGCGCGACGCCGGGCTGACCGCGCTGGTTGACGACCTGAAGACCCGCCGGATCGGTCCGGAGGAGATCGACGGCGAGTTCGACCTGGCCTGGTGGTCCTCCGTGCGGGACAGCATCGTCCGCTCCGACCAGCGCCTGGCCGATCACGACCCGGTCGCCCTGCGCACCGCCGCGGCCGAGCTGCGAACCGCCGAACTTGCCCGGATCCAGGCCGGTTCCGGGCTGGTCCGGACCGCCGTGACGAACCGCGCCGCCAAGGTCGTGGCCGCGCAGCCGGAACAGCTGAGCACCCTGCGCACCTGGCTGACCCGGGACGACGCGCGTCCTCGCCTCTCCGACCTGGTACGCCGCTGCGGCGACGTGCTTGCTGCGCTTACCCCGGTCTGGGTAATGAGCCCAGACACGGTCGCGGCCTGCCTGGCCCCGGCCGATCCAAAGGTCGCCCCGATCGTCGACACCGTCGTTGTGGACGACGCGGGTCACATCGGCCTGCCTGAAGTCGTCGCCGCGTTGGCTCGGGGTGGGCAGGTGATCGTCGCGGGGGACCGGCGCCGACTCTCCCCGCCGGACGGCAGCCGTTCGGTGGTCGAGTCCCTGGCGCCGTTCGCCAAGGTCTGCCGACTCGACCGCGACCACCGCACAATTGATGGACGCATGTTGCTACCCCTGGCACCCAGGTATCCGGAGGGCTGGCAGCAGACCCCGGGCACCAGCGTCCATGCGCCGCTCTTCCTGGAGGCCGTCGCCGACGGCATCGCGATCCCGCCGCCCGGCGAGGAACTCCCGGTCAGCGCGGACGGCGAGGTCGCCCGCGTCATCGATCTGGTCGAGAAGCACGCCCTTCAGGACCCGGACCAGTCGCTGATCGTGATCACTCTGAGCGAGCGGCACGCCGAGCGGATCGAGGAGTCGCTGCGGATCAGCCTGCCCGAGCGGCCGGTGCTGGCCCAGTGGCTGAGCCGGCAGCGCCGGGCCGGGCTGGCCGAGCCGTTCACCATCCGCCCGGTGCAGCGCCTGCTCGGCATCGAGCGCGACGCGGCCGTGGTCTCGATCGGCCTGGCCCGCACCCCGCACGGCCGGGTGCTGCACCGGTTCGGCGTGCTCGACGGCGACAAGGGGGCGGCCGCGCTCACCACCGCGGTCAGCCGGGCCCGCTTCCGGACCACCGTGGTCTGCTGCTTCACCGCCGATGATCTGATGGTCGACCGATTGCGGACGGCCGGGGCCCGGTTGCTGAGGGACGTCCTGCTGGCCGCCGGGGGCCGGGGGACGGGTAGTGCCGGGCGGATGCCCAAGACGGCCGATGCGCTGGTCAACGAGCTGCGGGACCGGCTCAACGAGGTCGGGCTGCCGGTGCGGGTCCGGGTCGGGGACGGCGCCTGGCCGCTCGACATCGCGGTCGCCGACCCTCGCGTCCCCGGTCGCCTGCTGGTCGCGGTCGACCTGGACGGCCCCGCCTTCGCCTCCCGCAACACCCGGGAGCGCGAACGTCACCGCCCGGCCCGCTGGGAGCGGGCGGGCTGGGCCTACACCCGGGTCTCCGCGATGGACCTGGTGGCCGACCCGGAACGCGAGGTCGGCCGGGTCCGCGCGGTCTGGGACGCCGCGATGGCCCAGCCGCTGCCACCTGAGGTTTACCAGCCGGTCGAGGAAGAACCGGTAATCTCGGATGCCGTGGGACCTGAAGACGACGACGAACCCGCCTTCCCCGACCGTTCGGACGACGACCGGGACGAGGGCTGGGGCGAGGACCGCCAGGGCGACCGGGACGACGACTTCATCCGCGAGCGCCCCCCGCACTGGGACTAGGTCGCAACCGTTCGGGCTCCTCCGGCGTGGTTCTGATTGGAAGCATCGATCAGTCCCTCTGGAGGAACCCATGTTCTCGCTCACGCCGCGCCGCGTGAAGGCCGCCACCGCGCTGACCGCGGTCCCCGTCCTCGCCGCCGGGCTCTGGCTGACCACCGCCGGCTCGGCCCAGGCCGCGGAGATCCCGCTGGACGCCAGTCATCTGGTCGCCGTCCGGGCCGCGCCGAGGACCGGGGAGCCGGTGCTGATCAAGGCCTCGAAGCTCAAGGGCAAGGACCGCATCGTGACCGTCCGGGGCACCGGCAAGGCCGACCTCTCCCGATCGAAGGCGACGAAGTCGAACGGCCTGTCCGCCGACGGGACGTCGATGGTGCTGACCAAGGTCGGCACCAAGAAGAACCCGAAGTACACGATCATGAGCCTGAACGACAGCGAAGAGGCCGACGCCTACTGCCTGCAGCAGAAGAAGAGCGGCGCGCTGAACATCGTGGTCTGCGACGCGAAGAAGACCAACCAGCGCTTCAAGTTCACGCCCAGCGGCAAGAAGTTCTGGATCGAGGGCCGCTGGGGCTTCGTCGAGGCCGACCACCGCCAGCTCCGCAAGATCGGGCACGGCGAGTCGGTCAGCAACTTCTCCGTGGTCAAGAAGTAGCTTCTACCAGCTCTTTCAGGCGGGCGAGGTCGGCCGCCACCGTCCTGGCGTCCCGTTCGAAGTCCTCCGCGGAAACCCCTTCGAACCGGCGCACGGTGAAGTCGACCTCGCTCTCCGAACCGTTCGGGATGACCCGCATCGGGTTGTAGAAGGTCGTCCCGTCCGCGATGGTCACCTCGTGGTCGGTGATCCCGAAGGTGTTGGGCGGAGCGAACTTCACCGTGATCCGGCCCATCGGGGAGTCGGCCACCCATTCGCCGTCGACCTGCTCGATCCGGTCGCTGAGGCCACTGGCCCAGGCCGGGAGGTTGGCGGGGTTCGAGACGAAGGCGTAGACCTGCTCGAAGGGGCGCTGGATCAGGATGCTGACGTGCCGCGATTCGATCGCCATGAATCGTCATCGTGCCAGGTGCGGCGTCGTCGGCCAATGAGAAAGCGCCGGTGTCCCGGTCGGGGGTCCGGGACACCGGCGCCTTCGGTGCCGTTCCGTGCTGTGCGCGGTGCTGGGTCGTGCAAGGTGCCGTGCTGTGTGAGGTGCCGTGCTGTTGAGGTGCCGCGCGTGGTGCCGTGTCGTGCGTGCGATGCCGCGCTTGGTGCCATGTCGTGCGTGCGGTGCCGCGCGTGGTGCTGCCGTGCCGTGCGAGGTGCGTGCTGTGCCAGGTGCGTGCGGTGCAGTGCGTGTAGTTCGGGTGCGCGTGTTGTCAGGCCTGCGGGCCCTGCTGCATCGGACGGTCCCGCAGCAGGTCACGGATCTCCTGCAGCAGCATGATGTCCTCCGGCGGGGTGGCCGGCTCCGGCTCCTCGCCCCGGCGGCGGCGCTCCATCAGGGCATTCATCGGGGCCACGATGAGGAAGTAGACGACCGCCGCGACGATCAGGAAGTTGACGCACGCCGTCAGCAGTTCATTGACTTTCACCTCGGTCGCGTCGTTGCCCGGCCGGATGAAGAAGTTCAGGCCGCCGACGGACTTGGACCCGATCGAGGCAATGAGCGGGGTGATGATGCCGTCGGTGAAGGCCGACACGATCTTGCCGAACGCCGCACCGATGACCACCGCGATGGCCAGCTCGATGACGTTGCCACGCATGATGAAATCTCTGAAGCCCTTGATCATGACTTGCCGTGCCTCCGGGGGGTGGGGGTGGGACCACGGCGAGGTTAGTGGGATGTCCAGCCTCCCGCCGCTCACCCTGACGCTGCCCCAGCCCCCCGAGCCCCACCCCCATCCTTCTCTGACCTGGGTTCCATAGGGCGCAGATGGTCTGGCCTGAGGGCAGTACCTGCTACGCCTCCGAACCCCCGTTCTTCACGCGGTGCTGGCGTAGCGCACACGCGGCCCCGTAACGAGGGCTGGTTAGGACCGCCGCTGCTCTCCGGCCGCGCGGCACTGGTCGAGGCCGTGACCTGGTCGAGCCTGGGCCTGATGCTCGTGATGCCCAGGTTCTGCCCTCCTGCTCAAGACCTGGCCTCGGCCGTAACGCTTAGGGCAGGACGGTGACCGATACCTGAGCCCCGGCCGTCGCCCCGGCCAGCCGATCCACCTCCGACGCCTGGATCGCGAGCACCAGCATCCCGGCCATGGACCCGTCACCCGCCGAGCCACTCGCCCCCTGACCTCCGATCCCCCCAAGCCCGGATCCGCCCTGACCAGCGCCGTTCGTCAGTAATCCCGTGACCCCCGGAACGCTGAGCACCAACGCATTCCGCACCGCCCGCTGCGTTGTCGCCGGACTGAAGCTCGAACTACCGGCATCCTCGGCCGACCACGTGGCGGCCGTGCTGGCCAGGATGTCGACGTGGTCTCCCGCCCGGACCAGGGCAGCGCCGGCCGGATCAGTGAGCCGCACCGGTACCGCCACACTGCCGACGGGCAGCCCGCGCAAGAGCCCAGAACCAAGGACCCGGGCATCCGTAAGCGGCTCACCCTCCCGAATTCCACTGGCCAGAGTCCGACCAATGAAGGACGCCCTCGCCGGCTGCCCAGCCTCCGCGGAGCCGGGTGGGGAGTTGGCTTCCGTTCCTCCCACGAGACGTCCGGCCGGGGTCAGGTCAGCTGGCCATTTCGCCGTCTTCAGATCATCCGCCGTGAGCAGATGGCCAGCCGCCAGATCATGCGCTGCCACCAGCACCCCGACCAGTTCCGGTGGGTCCGGACTGGCCGCCCGTACCGTCACCCAGATCGCGGCCAGCATCAGTCCCGCCCCCAGCTTCACCCGATGCCGTCCCACCACCAGCCGCGCGGCCCGCGCCCGCCCACTCCCCAACCGAGGTGGATGCCGCACTGCCCGGTACCGACCGAGCAGCCCCGAACGCTCCAGCCTGCGGGTGAGTGGTGAGGGTTTGCTTACGCGCGAGGTGCGGCCGGTAAGCGTCTGCTGGTGAAAGGTGAATTGGTCTCCGAGGGGCCGCGCAGCCGCAGGTGTTAGTGGTAAACGGTTGCTGTTAGCGGGTTTTGCTTCGGATGCATAGCTGGAAACGCTACGCGGGCGGCCGGTGAGGTTGCCGGGCAAAGGGTGGGGAAAACGGACGCTCCCGGGTTCGGCCGCAATGTTGGGTCGTGGTTCGTCGGCTGGGTGGAGGCCCGACTCGGCTGCTGTCGTGGGCCAAGCTTTACCCCTGGCTCCGGTTCGGGACCTGGCTGTGGTCGCGGGCTCGGTGGCAGAGTCGGGCCAGGGATTGGCCCTGGTTGGGGGCCCGGCTGTGATGGTGACCTCAGCGGCAGGTTCGGGCCAGGGCTCGGTTGCGGCTCGGGGGCGTGGTTCGGCTGCGGTTCCGGGCTCGGCTGCGACGTCGACCTCGGTGGCAGAGTCCGGCCAGGGCCCGGTTCCGGCTTCGGGGGGTGCTTCACCAGCGTTGCTGGGACGTCGCTCCGCCGTGTTGCCCGGCCAGAGCTTGGCCGTGCCTCGGGGCTGGGCAGCGCTGAGTGGGGGATTGGCAGCATCGCGGGATCGGCGGTTGGAAGCAGCGTCGGATGGCGGGTTGGCTGAGGTGTCGGACCGTGGCTCGGTGGATTCGGCTGACCAGAAATGGCTTTGGGCGCCCAATGGAGAGATGGCTTCAGGGGGATTGGTCGGCCGAAGCACGGTGCTGTCTTCGGGTGCGATCGCGTCGGGTGTGGCCTGCTGGCGGCGAAATGGCCTGCCGCTGGGCTCGCCTTCGCCTGGCGTAGCCTTTCGGCGGCCTCGGGCGGCTGTTCGGACCTTGCCGAGAGATGGTGTGGCAGAGAGGCGTTGCTCTTCCAGGTCTTCTTCGGCTGCCTTCCGCACTTCCGCATAGGGCGTGAAAAGGTTGATCGAATCATCGTTCTGGACGGGCGAAGGTTTCACCGCCCGGCCAGGTACCCATCCGGGACCAGTCGCTGACATGCGGTAAAGCTAATCCGCGCCCAGGCGCCGAAGCTGCCTCAGGGGCCGGGCTGTGGACAAAGCGCTCGTCGTGCCTGCTGTGGAAAGCAGGTTGGCAGCCGGTGGTGGTCCGAGACGGGAACCGGCTGACGGCGTCCACCATTGATCAACTGCCCCCGCCAAAACAGGAATCACCCCGCAGGCCGCAAGGGCCGCGGGGTGATTGCCGAGGTCAGCTCAGGCGGCGCTACCGCTGGAAGCGGTCGACGAACTGGCCTTCGAGTCACCCGAGGAGCCCGAAGAACTTGAGGAACCTGAAGAACTCGAGGAGCTCGTGGCCGGGGACTTGCTGTCCGAGGAAGAGCTGCTGGTCGAGGAGTCCGAGCCGGCCGCGGTCGAGGGGGCGGTCGTGCTGGACGTCGCGCCGCGCGAGTCGTTCCGGTAGAAGCCCGAGCCCTTGAACACGATGCCGACCGAGTTGAACACCTTGCGCAGCTTGCCGCCGCACTCCGGGCATGTGGTCAGCGCGTCATCGGTGAACGCCTGGTGCGCCTCGAAGCCGTGGTTGCACTCGGTGCACGCATAGACGTACGTGGGCACGTCGTCCTCCTGATAGCCGGCTGGCACTCTCTAGTCTTGAGTGCCAATCATAATGCACCCGCGGGTGTCGCTCCGACGGATGACCGCCAGATGATCAGCGAGAATCAGTCTGGCAGCGGATGGAACAGGCAGTGGAACGGGTCTGGGGGGACGACCATTCCCGCCTCCGCCCGGGCGGGGTAGGCCGGGGAAGACCGAACCGACAAGACGGGACTGCGGATGGCGAGCGAGGCAGAGATCCAGGCGATGCGGCGGGCGATCGGGCTGGCGGCCCGGGGCCTGCCCACGGCCCTGCCGAACCCGGTGGTGGGCTGCGTCCTGCTGGATCCGGACGGGTCCGTGGTGGCCGAGGGCTGGCACGACCACGCGGGCGGCCCGCACGCCGAGGTGGTCGCGCTCACAGCAGCGGGGGAGCGGGCGCGGGGCACGACGGCGGTGGTCACGCTGGAGCCCTGCAACCACACTGGGCGGACCGGGCCGTGCTCGGAGGCGCTGCTTAAGGCCGGGGTCGTCCGGGTCGTGATCGCGGTTCCGGATCCCTCCGACGCCGCCTCCGGAGGCGCTGCCCGTCTGGAGCAGGCCGGGGTGGACGTCGAGGTCGGGGTGCTCACCGCTGAGGCGGAGCAGGGACTGGAACCGGGAGAGGGCAACGAGGTCTGGCTCACCGCCGTCCGCCAGCAGCGCCCCTTCGTGACCTGGAAGTTTGCGGCGACGCTGGACGGCCGGGTGGCCGCGCAGGACGGAACCAGCCAGTGGATCACCAGCGTCGAGGCGCGCTCGGACGTGCACCGGTTGCGGGCCCAGGTAGACACCATGCTGGTCGGCGTCGGCACCGTGCTGGCTGATGACCCGCTGCTGACCGTGCGGGACGCGGAGGGCAGTCCGCTCACCCGTCAGCCGCTGCGGGTGGTCGCCGACACCCATGGCCGTACCCCGCAGGACGCGCGGATTCGCGGGAATGACGCGCCGACCTGGATCGCCACCGGGGCCGAGGTGGGCACAACCGCCGACGGAGCAATCGACCTGCCCGCCCTGATGCAGCAGTTGTACGCCCGGGAGCGCCGGCATGTGCTGCTGGAGGGCGGGCCGCGCCTGGCCGGGGCGATGGTCGAGGCGGGTCTGGTCGACCGGGTGGTCGCCTACCTGGCTCCGGCGCTGCTCGGCGCGGGGCCGAACGCGTTGATGGACGCGGGCATCACGACGATCGCCGACGTCTGGCGTCTGGATCTGACCGACGTCCGCCGGATCGGAGGCGACGTGCGAGTGCTCGCGCGCCCCCGTCCCCGCTGAGCGTAGGAACGTCGGGGGAAACCGTCGGCCGCCGGAGCCCTTCGCTGCGGTGGGCCTTGTCGTGCCAGGCGGACAGCTTGCCGCCCACGCTGATCGCCTTCAGGCGGTCCTCAGTGGCCGAACGCACCGCGGCCGGAGTGACCAGGATCAGATCATCCCGGTGCCGTAGCACGGTGCGGGCGTCGGGCACGATCGCCTCCCCGTCGCGCAGGATCAGCGTCACGTTGGCTCCTGGGGGTAGCCGGAGCTCGAAGATCTCCACGCCGTGCAGCCGCGAGTTCGGGCCCACGTGGGCCTCCAGGACGTCGGCCCCGCGCGCTCCGAGCGGCACCGACTCGACCTCCAGGCCGATGGTCGGCGAGTCCTCGGTCAGCCCCAGCCGCTTCGCCACCCAGGGCAGGGTCGGCGCCTGGACCAGGGTGAAGATCAGCACCAGGCAGAAGACGATGTCGAAGAGCTGACGGGAGTCCGGCACCCCCTCGGCCACCGGCACGGTCGCCAGCACCACGGGCACCGCCCCGCGCAGCCCGGCCCAGGACAGGAAGGCCTGGTCCCGCAGCGGGACCCGGAACCAGGACACCGAGGCCAGGACCGACAGCGGCCGGGCCACCAGCAGCAGGATCAGGCCGATCAGGAAGGCCGGGCCGACCTGGGCGGGCAGCCGCTCCGGCGAGGCCAGCAGGCCGAGCAGCACGAACAGCCCGATCTGGGCGATCCAGCCCAGCCCCTCGGCGAAGCCGCGTACCGCCACCCCGTGCTGCAGCCGGGAGTTCCCGAGCACCAGCGAGCACAGGTAGACGGCGATGAAGCCGGAGGCGTGCAGGGTGGCCGCGGCGCCGTACGAACCGATCGCGAAGCCGAACACCGCGATCGGGTAGAGGCCGGAGGAGGGCAGGGCGACCCGGCGCAGCGCCACCGCGCCGAGGAAGCCGATGCCCAGGCCCAGGGCGGTGCCGACGACCAGCTCGAAGGCGGCCTCGCCGAGCAGGAAGGGGATGCTGTGCGATTCGCCGCCGTGGGCCACCTCGGTCAGCGCAATGACGATGATCACGACCGGTGCGTCGTTGAAGCCGGACTCGGCCTCCAGCATGCCGACCAGGCGCGGGGGGAGCGGCACCCGGCGCAGCACCGAGAACACTGCTGCCGCGTCGGTCGAGGAGACCGCGGCGCCCAGCAGCAGGGCCAGCGACCAGTCCAGGCTGAGCACGAAGTGCGCGGCGGTACCGGCGACCGCCACCGAGACGCAGGTGCCCACGGTGGCCAGCAGGGCGGCGGGGGCGACCGACGGCTTGATCGTCTTCCACTTGGTGGTGATGCCGCCCTCGGCCAGGATCAGGACCAGCGCCGCATACCCCAGGACCGAGGTGAGCTCCGCGTCCTCGAACTGCAGCCCCAGGCCGCCCTCGCCGATGATCAGGCCGAGCGCTAGGTAGAGCAGGAGTGACGGGAAACCGGTGCCGACGGAAAGCCGGACGGCCGCGACCGCGATGAGCAGAACTGCCGGACCGGCGAGCAGCGCCAGGTTGAGCTGCTCGATCGTCAAATTTGTGGCCCTTCGTCACCCACAGACAATTTCCCGGCCGCTGTCAGCCTGTGCATGATCCTATCGGTCGCGCTCGGTGATCTGCCTGACGGCAAGTACGGCGTGCCTCCGGACAGTGGCTATTGTTCCTGCCGTGACCCGTCGCCGTGCCCTCCGCGTAACGGCCATCGGCTCCGCTGTCGTCGCCGTGATCGCCGTTGTGGTCGTGGTCGTCCTGACCGTGACCATCATCCGCCGGCCGCTGCCCGACCGCGGCGGTCAGGTGTCGATGCCGGGGATGACCGGATCGGCCAGCGTGATCCGGGACGACCAGGGCGTGCCGCAGATCTACGCGGACAACGCCACCGACCTGTTCCGGGTCCAGGGCTACGTGAACGCGGAGGACGAGTTCTTCCAGATGGACCTGCGCCGGCACATCACCGCCGGCCGGCTGAGCGAGCTCGTCGGGGACCAGGACGACGCGCTCACCGCCGACAAGCTGGTCCGCACGCTGGGCTGGCGGGACGTCGCCACCAAGGAGTACGCGGCGGCCAGCGCCTCCACCAAGAGCTACCTGGACGCCTACGCGGCCGGGGTGAACGCCTACATCCAGGGCAAGTCCAAGTCCGAGCTGTCGGTCAGCTACACGATCCTGGAGCGCCGGAACAAGCTCGCCGCCATCGAGCCGTGGACCCCGGTCGACTCGCTGGCCTGGCTCAAGGCGATGGCCTGGGACCTGCGCAGCAACTACGACGAGGAACTGAACCGGGCGCAGGCGATCAACACCGTCCGCAACCCCGAGCGGGTCGAGCAGCTGTTCCCCGACTACGACTACGAGCACGCGCCGATCATCGACGGCCCGGCCGCGGCCGGGAACCAGACCGGGTCGGGGACGGACGACACCGCCACCACCTCGCCGAACGGCAAGAAGGGGGGAGGCGCGTCCGGCACCCCCTCCCCGGGAAACAGCCAGACCCCCACCCCGAACAGCACTCAGACGGCCACCCCGACCACGCAGCCGACCGGCACGGCGGATGCCTCAGCGTCCCGGGTCCCGCAAGGCACTTCCAACACGACGCAGGGCACTTCCAACACGACGCAAAGCTCGTCCAACACGACGCAGAGCACTTCCAACTCGGCGGAGAACGCCGCCAAGGCGCAGAGCACGTCTCAGACGCAGAACACCGCCAAGGCGCAGAGCACGGCCAAGGCCACCAAGTCCCCGAAGCTGGCCGTCACCGAGAAGACCGAAGAGGCCAGCGCCACGATCCTGGCCAGCGGCGCCGCGCAGACCGCGCTGACGGCCGCGGGCAACGCCCTGGCCGCCATGCCGGACGTGCTCGGTGACAGCAACCAGGGCGACGGCTCGAACTCCTGGGTGGTGAACGGGGACCTGACCGAGACCGGCCTGCCGCTGCTGGCCGACGACCCGCACCTGGGCGTCTCCATGCCGAGCGTCTGGACCCAGGTCGGGCTGCACTGCAACACGGTGACGGCGGAGTGCCCGTTCGATGTGGCCGGCTACTCGTTCGCCGGGATGCCCGGCGTGGTGATCGGCCACAACGCCCGGATCAGCTGGGGTCTGACCAACCTGGCGCCGGATGTCTCCGACTTCTTCCTGGAGAAGGTGAGCGGGGACACCTACCAGGTGGACGGCAAGAACAAGCCGCTGACCACGCGTACCGAGACGATCAAGGTGGCGGGCGGCGACCCGGTGACCATCACGGTCCGCTCCACCAAGCACGGCCCCCTGGTCTCCGACGTGCTCTCAGACGTCGCCAAGGCCGGGCAGACCTCCTTGGTGCCGGGCGAGAAGGTGCTCCGCGCCACCACGTACGCGGTCGCGCTGGACTGGACGGCGCTGACCCCGGGTACGGCGATGGACGCGATCCTCGAGCTGGACGTGGCCGACGACTTCAGCACCTTCCGTAAGGCCGTGGTGAAGCTCGACGCTCCCGCGCAGAACGTGATCTACGCCGACGTGGACGGAAACATCGGCTACCAGGCTCCGGGCCGGGTTCCGGTGCGGGGTAAGGGCGATCCGACCGCGAAGGTGCCGGCCGACGGCACCTGGCCGCAGATCGGGTGGGACTCGCGTTACGACTGGACCGGGTACGTAAAGAAGAAGAACCTGCCCTGGGTGGAGAACCCGAAGTCCGGGTACATCATCGCCGCGAACCAGGCGGTCACCGGGCAGGACAGCACCGCCCAGCTGACCACCGACTGGGACTACGGCTACCGGTCGCAACGGATCCTGGACCTGATCAAGAAGGCCCACGCGCAGCACCCGATCACGATCCAGGACATGCGCGACATCCAGAACGACACCTACAACGCGATCGCCCCGGTGCTGGTACCCCGGTTGCTCGCGCTCGAGGACACCACCGACGAGTTCACCCGGCAGGGCGTGGATCTGCTGAAGGGCTGGGACTACACCCAGCCCACCGACTCGGCCGCCGCGGCGTACTTCAACGAGGTCTGGGCCAAGCTGCTCGACCTGACCTTCTCCGACGAACTGCCCGAGGGCTTCCGGCCGGACGGCGGGGACCGCTGGTTCGAGGTGGTCACCGAGCTGCTGAAGGACCCGAAGGACGAGTGGTGGGACGACGGGCGTACGGACGACGTCGTGGAGTCCCGCGACGAGGTGCTGCGCCGCGCGATGACCTCGGCCCGCCTCGAGCTCACCCAGCGCCTGGGTAAGGACCCGTCGAAGTGGCGTTGGGGCAAGCTACACCGGGTCACCCTGGATCAGACTCCGTTGGGCGGTGGCTCCGGCGCCAGCGGCCTGATCAAGAAGCTGGTGAACAAGGGCCCGTACGAGGCCCCGGGTGGCTCGTCGATCGTCAACGCGTTCTCCTGGGACGCCTCGGCCGGGGACTTCTCGGTCACCGCGGCGCCGTCGATGCGGATGATCGTGGACCTGTCCAACCTGGACAACTCGCGCTGGGTCAACGAGTCGGGGATCTCCGGGCACCCGTGGGACAAGTACTACGGCAACCAGATCCACGCCTGGCTCAAGGGTGAGGACTACGCCTGGCCGTTCACCGAGGACGCGGTGAAGGCGGCCAAGAACGAGGAACAGACCTTCAAGCCGAAGAGCTGATCACCAGCTTCCGAACCGGAGTGAGGACGCCGTCCACGCGGCGGTCGTGCGGTTCGGCCGGCACCGGTGAGCTCCCGGCGTCCAAAAGCTCGTCGTCGTACACCAGGGCCAGGACCAGAGCCGGGTGGCCCGATCGTTCCGATCGTTCCAAGCGGGCCAGGGCCGCGTCGTAGTACCCCCGCCCGCGCCCCAGGCGCAGGCCGGTCGTGTCCACCGCCAGGGCCGGGATCAGCAGGACATCGGCCTGGGTGACTGCATCCGGTCCCAGCCGTTCCCCGGTCGGTTCCGGCAGTTTGAGGACGCCGGTGGGCTGCAGTTCCGTAGTGTCCAGGGCCCAGTCCAGAGTGGGCACCTCCGTTCCCTCGAGCACCACCGGTAACAACACCCGCACTCCTAACGCACGCAGTCCCCGGCGCAGGGCGCCGGTTCCTGGCTCGTCCGGCAGCGACGCGTAGACCGCGACGCACCTGGCCGCCCGGATCGGCTCCAGCGCCAGCACGGCTGCGGCCAGCGCGGTCTCGGCCTGCTGCTTCTGCTCGTCGGTGCGCTCGACCCGGCGGGCCCGCACCGCCCGACGCATTGCCTGCTTCTCCGTGCTCAGTGTTCCGGATCCAGTCATCACGCTACTCTCGGTGTGTACCTGTTTACGAGCGGTTGTCATCGCCGTCCGACTGGCACCACCTTGCACCAGCTGCACCACCAAGCACATTCAGCCCCAGCAGTAACCAGTACTGATCCAGATGGGACCCGATGAGCAGGCTGATCCACCGGGTGATCCGGCGATGACCGGTCCGACTCGTACCACGGTTGCCACGTCGGTCCCGGCCTCCGACACCCGGACCACGGCAGCCCGGCTGCGTTTCCGGCTGGCCGTCGTGCTGGCCGTCTTCGCCGTCGTCCCCCTGCTGGTCGGCGCCGTCCTCCTCGCCCTGGTAGCTCCCGCCCACGCCCGCTCGACCGCGGTGGACGCGGCCGCGCGGGACGGGGACGCGGCCGCGGTCGCGCTCACCGCCCGCTGCGACGCAGTGCGGGCCAGCGCCCGGATCGCCGCCGGTGAGGTAGCCGCCTTCGCCACCCGTAACGGAGGCGTGGTCACGGCCGAGGCCGCCGCGACCTTCGCCGCCCGGGCAGTGGCCCGACGGCCAGGAAGTGCCGCCGCGGTCTTCGACTCCGAGGCCCGATTGCTCGGCAGCGCGGGGGCGAACGCCACCCGCCGTACCGCGATCGGCATCGGCGCGCAGGATCCGATGTTCGGGCCGTCCTGCGCGGCGGGCCGGGCCGACTCCACCGGCGACGGCGCCGGGCTGGCCGAGATCTCGCCGGTGCTGATCAGCCCGGCCGGCAGCACCGCCACGCCGAAGGTGGCCTCGGTGGTGCTCTGGCTGCCCCTGGACCCGGCCTCGCTCAGCGCCTTGCGGGCCCAGCTCGGCACCACCGGCGAACTCGCTCTGCTGCCGGCCGACGGGCAGCCGGTGGTGCTGGCCGGTACCGGGCCGGTCGCCGATCTGACCGGTCTGCTGCGCAGCCTGCCCTCGGCCGGGGCGGTCGAGGGCACCACCGAGGGCTTCGGCTATCGGCTGGTGCCGGCCGGACCGGGCCTGCCCTACCGGGTTCTGGCCGTCGACCCGGTCGGCGGGGGAGGGCTGCGGATCCTCGGCTGGCTGTTGTTCGCGCTGGCCCTGATCGCCCTGGTGCCGGTCTGGCTGGTGCTGATCCGGCTGACCCGGCCGGTCGCCGAGGAGCTCACCGCGGCCGACGGCGAACTGGAGGCGGGCCGGGCCGCGCTGGCCGACAGCCTGGACCGGTTCGGTGAGGTCCTGGCCCACACCCACGACCTGAACGAGCTGCTGGGCACCGTCACCGGCACGGCGCTGACCGGCACCGGCGCCGCCGCGGCGGCGATCCTGCTGGTCGCCGAGGAGGTGGACCCGCCGGTTCCGGCCGACCGCCGTGCCCCGGCCGATCAGCCCGCGCCCGGGTCGGCCCGGCTCGGGGTGCGGTCCGAGAGCGGACTGCCCGATCCCCGCGGCGAGCATGCCCGGGCGGTGCTCCCGGGCTTCGCCGAACGGCATTTCGCCACGCTCAAGAGCAATTCCATGGTCTTTCGGGAGCCGCACCTGACCGAACTGGCCGGCGCGGGTCCGGTCGCGGCGATCGGCGTCGGGGTGGACGCGCTGCCGGTGGAGACCCCGGCCGAGCGTGCCCCGGGGCGGCGCCGGCTGATCGGCGTGCTGGTGGTGGCCCGGGGCGAGGGTGGCCCGGCGTTCGACGCGTTGCAGCTGACCCGGCTCCGGGCGCTGGCCGCGCAGACCGGCACGGCGATCACCAACATCCGCCGGTATCTCGAGGTCCGCCGGCTCTCCATGACCGACACCCTGACCGGGCTCGGGAACCGTGCCCAGCTGGTCAGTTCGCTGTCCCGAGAGATCGCCGCGGCGAGCCGGGGCAACGGGGTGCTGACCGTGCTGATGCTCGACATCGACCATTTCAAGATGGTCAACGACACCTGGGGGCACGGCTTCGGGGACGTCGTCCTGCGCGACTTCGCGGGGCGGCTGCTGGCCTGTGTGCGCGAGGCCGACACGGTGGCCCGCTACGGCGGGGAGGAATTCGTCGTCCTGCTGCGGGACACCGACGTGGAGGGTGGCTGCCGCGTCGCCGAGCGGGTTCTCGACGCGGCCCGTTCCCGCCCGTTCGAGGAGGCCGAGGTGAGTCAGCCGGTCACCGTCTCAATCGGGGTCGCGGCCTATCCGCGCGACGGGCGGAGCGCTGATGACGTGCTGGAGGCGGCCGACTCCGCCCTGTACGCGGCTAAACGTGACGGTCGTAACCGTTGGCGGGTCGCCGAACCGAGTCACAACGCGCCGATCCCCTCTCTCCCTGGGTAGGTTTTGGGCATGACGGAGCTGAGCATTTCCGCTGACCTCGAGTCCCTGGGTGACGGCGCCCCCGGGCCCGCTGTGGTGAAGGCCGTGATCCCGGCCGCCGGCCTGGGTACCCGCTTCCTGCCCGCCACGAAGGCCACACCGAAGGAGATGCTGCCGGTCGTCGACCGCCCGGCCATCCAGTACGTGGTCGAGGAGGCCGTCCGGGCCGGCCTGTCCGACGTGCTGATGATCACCGGCCGGGGCAAGCGCTCGCTGGAGGACCACTTCGACCGGGCCTGGGAGCTGGAGGCCGCCCTCGAGGCCAAGGGCGACAAGGACCGGCTGGAGCAGGTCCGGGAGTCGGCCTACCTGGCCGACATCCACTACACCCGGCAGGGCGATCCGCGCGGTCTGGGCCACGCCGTTCTCTGTGCCAGCCACCACGTCGGCGACGAGCCGTTCGCCGTCCTGCTGGGCGACGACCTGATCGACGAGCGCGACGAACTGCTCACCCGGATGATCGGCGTGCAGCGGCAGACCAAGGGCAGCGTCGTGGCGCTGATGGAGGTCGACCCCTCACAGGTGCACCTGTACGGCTGCGCCGCGGTCGAGGCCACCGGGGTGGACGACGTGCTGCGGGTGACCGGGATGGTGGAGAAGCCGGACCCGAAGGACGCGCCGTCCAACCTCGCCGTGATCGGTCGGTACGTACTGCACCCGCAGGTCTTCGAAGTGCTGCGGGAGACGAAGCCGGGCCGGGGCAACGAGATCCAGCTGACCGACGCGCTGCAGGAACTGGCCGGCGCTCCGGACCAGCCGGGAGGCGGCGTCTACGGCGTGGTCTTCAAGGGCCGCCGGTACGACACCGGGGACCGGCTCGACTACCTCAAGGCCGTGGTCCGGCTGGGCAGCGAGCGTGAGGATCTGGGGCCCGACCTGCGCGCCTTCCTGCGCGAGTTCGTCGCTTCGCTGCCCGCCGAATAAGTGCGCTCAGTAGACGAGCACCTGGCCGCCTGCCTGGCCGGGCTGGTCGCGCTTCCGGCAGTGGAGGTTCCGCTGCCGGAAGCGGCCGGATGCGTGCTCGCGCAGGACATCGTGTCCGCCATCGACATGCCGCGCTTCGACAACTCCTCGATGGACGGCTATGCCGTCCGTGCGGACGAGGTCGCCGGAGCCGGGGACGAGGCCCCCGTCACTCTGCCGGTGCTGGGGGACATCCCGGCCGGCCGTGGTGATGCGCTCGAGCTGGCGCCCGGCACCACGATGCGGATCATGACCGGTGCGCCGATGCCGGCCGGGGCCGACTCGGTGGTGCAGGTCGAATGGACGGACGGCGGCACCGAACAGGTTCGGATCAGCAGGGCTTCGCGGCTGGGTCAGAACATCCGCCGAGCCGGTGAGGACGTCCGTAAGGGCGAGACCGTGCTGACCAAGGGCACCCGGATGACGTCCCGTCAGATCACCTTGGCGGCGTCGGTCGGGATCGATCGTCTGACCGTCCACCCACTCCCGCGGGTTGTCGTGCTGCCCTCCGGCAGCGAACTCGTCCCTCCCGGAAAGCCGTTGCAGCCCGGTCAGATCCACGACTCCAACGGATACGGCCTGGTCGCCGCCGCCAACGCGGCGGGGGCAGTCGCCCGGCACGGCGGGATCATGCCGGACGATCCCGCCGAGGTGACAGCCGCCCTGGAACGCGCGGTGCGGGACGCCGATCTGGTGATCACCACCGGCGGGGTCAGCGCCGGGGCCTACGACACGGTCAAGGCGGTGCTGCGGGAACTCGGCACGATGGAGTTCGTCCAGGTCGCCATGCAGCCCGGCAAACCCCAGGGCTTCGGCACGATCGGCCCGGACGCCACCCCGTTGTTCACCCTGCCCGGCAACCCGGTCAGCGCCCTGCTGTCGTTCGAGGTCTTCGTCGCCCCGGCGTTGCGTCGGCTGGCCGGACTGCCCGATCTGGACCGCAGCACGCCGCTGGCCACCGTGGTGGAGGGCTGGCGCTCCCCGCCCGGGCGCCGCCAGTTCGCCCGTTGCCTGCTCACCGTGACCGCGGCCGGACCCACCGTGCGCCCGGTCGGTGGTCAGGGCTCACACCTGGTGGCCGACCTGGCCGGGGCGAACTGCCTGGTCATCGTGCCGGAAGCGGTCACCGAGGTGGGCCGGGGTGACGAACTGCCCTACATCATGCTGGAATCTGGCTCATGATGTGCCGGTGACGCAGCAACAACGCCTGACCCACGTCGACTCCTCCGGGGCCGCCCGGATGGTCGACGTCTCGGCCAAGGCGATCACCGCCCGCGAGGCCACTGCCGAAGGGTTCGTGTTCTGCTCGCCTGCGGTGATCGAGCTGCTGCGGGGTGACGGGGTGCCGAAGGGCGACGCGCTCGCGGTGGCCCGGATCGCCGGGATCCAGGCCGCCAAACGCACTCCCGACCTGGTGCCGCTCGCCCACCCGATCGCGGTGCACGGGGTCGAGGTCGGGCTGGTCGTGCAGGACGAGGGCGTGCAGATCACCGCCACGGTCCGCACCGCCGACCGCACCGGGGTCGAGATGGAGGCCCTCACCTGCGTAGCGGTCGCCGGTCTGGCGATGGTCGATATGATCAAAGCCGTTGACAAGCGGGCCGAGATCGGCCGGATCCGGGTGGTGGCCAAGAGCGGTGGACGTTCCGGGGACTGGCGTCGTGACTGAGCCGCGCCGTGCGCTCGTGGTCACGGCCTCCAACCGGGCCGCGGCCGGCGTCTATCCGGACACCGGGGGCCCGGTCCTGGCCGACGGCCTGCGGGAACTCGGGTTCTCCGTCGACGGCCCGGTCGTGGTGCAGGACGGCGATCCGGTCGGCGAGGCGCTGCGCGGCGCCGTCCGCGAGGGCTACGACGTGGTCCTGACCACCGGGGGTACCGGCCTGTCACCCACCGACCACACCCCCGAGCAGACCCGCCCGTTGCTCGACATCGAGGTGCCCGGCCTGGCCGAGGCGATCCGTGGTCGTGGCTTCGGCAAGGGGGTGCCCACCGCGGTGCTTTCCCGCGGACTGGCCGGCGTCGCCGGTCACACCCTGATCGTGAACCTGCCGGGATCCCGGGGCGGCTGCCTCGACGGCATGGCGGTCCTCGACGAGGTGCTGGTGCACGCGGTCGACCAGATCAACGGCGGCGATCACCGATGAACGAACTCGGCGCGGGCGTCGGCTGGCCGATCGAGCTGTCCGACGGCCTGATCACGCTGCGTCCGCTGCACCGGCGGGACGGGAAGTCCTGGAACGCGGTGCGCTCGGCGAACGCGGACTGGCTGGCCCCCTGGGAGGCCACTCACCCAGAGGGCAGCGGTCGTCCCCTGACCTTCGGGGCGATGGTCCGCAGCTTCGACCGGGAGGCCCGGGCCGGGCGGATGATCCCGCTCGCCGTACAGCTGCACGACCGGCTGGTCGGCCAGGTCAGCGTGAGCGGCATCGTCTGGGGCTCGCTGCGCTCGGGCCAGATCGGCTACTGGGTCGATCGGGCCGTGGCTGGTCAGGGCATCACCCCGACCGCGGTGGCGATGATGGTCGACCACTGCCTGTTCGGCCTGGGCATGCACCGGCTCGAGGTGAACATCCGCCCGGAGAACACCGCCAGCCTGCGCGTGGTGGAGAAGCTCGGCTTCCGGGCCGAGGGCATCCGCCGCCGCTATCTGCACATCGACGGCGCCTGGCGCGACCACGCCAGCTTCGCCATCACCCCGGAGGACGTGCCCGGCGGGATGCTCACCCGGTGGCGTCGGTCACAGCGGGTGCTGGCTGCGCGTGAACATGAACAACACACTCGGTGGTCGGAGCAGACCTGATCAAGAAGTCTTAAGCTCAACCTGAGGGTGACGACACACCGCTGGCGATACGTGATCATTCGGGTAGCGCACCGTACCGTTTGTGCGTGCAGCCCAGCAGCCTCGTCCTCCTCGCCATTGTTGTGGTGTGGGCTGCCTATCTGGTGCCGCACTGGGTTCGCCGTCGTGACGAACTGTCACAATCGCGGGCCGGTGACCGTTTCTCCGGAGGGCTACGCGTCCTGAAGCGCCGTGACCGTTCGAATCGCTCGGGCCGCTCCGGTGACCCGCTGCTCACGTCGCCCCGAGTGATCGTCGACACGGACGGCGAACTGCTCTACATCCCGGCCGACCGCCTGCTGTCCGAGCGCCTGGCCGGCTCCTCGATGAGCCTCCCGCAGAGCGCCCAGCCGGGCGAGACCCTGACCGGCGCCGCTTCGGTCGATGGTGAGGTGGAGAAGAACGATGAGCTTGAGGACGTCGGTGGCGAGCCGGTAGCGGACGAGGAGAAGGTCTTCGACCGGACGGCGGACGAAGCGGGCCGGGTTACCCGGTCGGCCGACGCCAGCGCTGATGAGCCGATGGACGCTGCGGTGCCGGGGAGTGCGGCGGCCCGGTCGGGTGCGGCGAGGGTGGGGACGCCGGCGAAATCCGGGATCGGGGCGACTGCTGGGGCGTCGGCTGTGGCTGGGACTGGGCCAACGGCTGGTTCCGGTGCGATGGCCGGGACTGGGGCTGGGGCAACGGCTGGTGCCGGGGCCACGCCTGGGTCAGGGCCTGGGACTGGGTCAATGGCGGGAACTGGGCCTGCGGCTGGGACTGCCGCTGGGACTGGGTCAACGGCTGAGACTGGGCCTGCAGCTGGGACTAGATCAACGGCTGGTGCCGGGGCGCTGCCCGGGTCAGGGGTGGGGACTGAGCCGACGGCTGGGATTGGGCCGATGGCTGGGACCGGCTCGATGGCTCCCCACGGACATGAGGCTGGACCTGGCAATGGCTCTGGATCGGCACGCGAGTCCGGCTGGATGGCTGGGTCCGGGCCGACGGCTGGGACCGGCCCCATGGCTGGGACCGGCTCTACGGCTCGCCCCGCACATGAGGCCGGACATGGAGCTGGACCTGGCAATGGCTCTGGATCGGCACGCGGGTCCGGGTCCATGGCCGGGTCCGGGCGGGTATCCGGAACCGGGCGGGTGCCCGAGACCGGGCCTGGGGCCGGACCTGAGCATGGGTCTCAATCGGCAGGCGGCTCCGCATCGGTGGCGGGAACTGGATGGGTGACCGGAAGCGGGCAGGCGGGCGCCGCCGAGCCGCCGGCATCCTCCGCTGAGCCCCCGAGTGCCCAGTCGATGGACGAACTGGAAGCCGGACTCCTGGCCGGCTTCGGCCTCACCGCCTCGCCGCCTTCCCTCCAAGCCACTCCTCAAGCCATGCCGGTGGTCGAGCCTCCGAGCGGGCCGGCGTCCTCTGACTCGGCGATGTCCGAACTCGAAGCCGGGCTGCTCGCCGGATTCGGCCTGCCCGCCCCGGTCCAGCCGGAGCGCACCGGCCGGACCGGCTATCCGCGAGCCCAGGCCGAGAGCATCCCCGTCGTCCAGCCCCCACTCCCCGAGCCCGCCCCTCGAGCCAACCAGCGTCCGTCCGGCTCCGCCGCCCCCGAAGAGACCTTCGACGAACTTCTCTCCCGTCCGGACCGACGAGGCCCCCGATCCACCGGGACCGAAAACCTCGGACGCCGCCGAGACGACACCCCTCGCACCCCGCCCGGATCACCTGACCCTTCGCCCGACCTGACCCGCACCGCTCAGGCCCGGGCGGACCAGGCGGCCTTCTACCGAGCCGTCTCCGCTCAGCCGGGTCGGCCGTCGCGCCCATCCCGTCCGCCCGAGCCGTCCCCGAGACCGGCCGACGAGACCCGAGCCCCCTACGACCAGGCCGCGTCCACCCCAGCCGCCTCGAACGACCTTCCCGGACCAGCAGCGTCCGGTCCGGTCGGTCGGCCCAACCGAGCCGGTTCCGCCGAGGCTCCCTCCCGCGGCCAGTCCTCCGAGGCCGAGGACCCGCGCTCTGCCTCCGATTCGGCCACTCCGGCCCGGGCCCCGTACGACCAGGCCGCGTCCGGTCCGGTCGGATCGGCCGAGCCCTCGCCCCGGACGGCGGAAGGCGCCAGTCCTTCCCATGGCCGGTCCACCGAGGCTAGGGACCCGCGGTCCGGATCCACCCGGGCTCCGTACGACCAGGCGGCTGCTTCGGCGGCGCCCAGCGACTCATCCGGTCGACCGGCGTCCAGCTCGGCCCGACCCGGTTCCGCCGGATATTCGCCTCGATCGGCTGAGGACACTCAGGCCGGGCTCTCCCATGGCCGGGCCGAGTCACCGGGCGCCTCAAGCGCTCCGTACGACCAGGCCGCGTTCTCGGAGCCCAACCAGGCTCCTAGTCACACCACCCAGAGCCCGACCGCATCGAACCAGTCTGGGGGCGCCCGAACCGGACCGACTCAGGCTGGGTCCGCCCAAGGCCGGTCGGCCCAGGCCGAGCCCACTCCGGCCAGGGTGGCCGAGCATCGGTCCACCGAAGCCCCGTCCACCCAGACTCGATCCGTCCAGGGCCGGTCGGCCCAGACCGACGCCACTCAGACCAGGTCCGCTCAGTCCGGGTCTGGCGAAAGCCTTCCGGCCCAGGCCGAGTCGATCCGCACTCGGGTCGCCCAGAGCCGCGCCGCCCAGGCCGAGTCCGCCCAGACTCGAGCTCCCCAGAGCCGTTCTGCCCAGGTCGAGTCCGCTCAAGCCCCTTCCCCCCAAACCCCAGCCACACCCTCCCGCGGACGCCCAACCGCACCAGCGGCAGCAACCGCCCCCGCCGCGCAAGGGCAGCCCAGGGCCGACCACCTCGAGCCCCCGGACCAGGCGAACGTCGAAC
This sequence comes from Kineosporia aurantiaca JCM 3230, assembly GCA_000719025.1. Lineage (GTDB taxonomy): Bacteria > Actinomycetota > Actinomycetes > Actinomycetales > Kineosporiaceae > Kineosporia > Kineosporia aurantiaca. Next base: position 455,296 of record JODP01000001.1, on the reverse strand, counting down.
CCACCGACGAGCCGAACGAATTCACCACCACCCACGCCGATCTCGAAGCCGCTCGGCAGGGCGCCCGGATCGCCGCCCGCCGCCGGGCCCGCAGCATGGCCGTCCTTCTGCTGACCACGGTGGTCACCTGGGTCTTCCTGGCGGTGGGCTCGGTGCCGGTGTTCATCGCCATCGCCTCAACCCTGCTGCTGACCGCCCACGCGGTCGCCTCACGGACCGCAGCAGTGCGCAGCCGGGAAACCCTGACCATGCTGGGCGCGCACCTGTACGCCGCAGAGATGGCCCGGGAGCATGCCGAGAACCGGCGTAGGCAGGCGGCGCGGGTTCGGGCGCGGGCGGAGGCGGAAGCCGCAGCGAAGCCGCCGCCGGAGCGGGTGGCGCGGAGGGCGAGTGCGGTGAGCGCCGACACCTGGGACCCGGTTCCGGTGCCGCCGCCGACCTACCAGCTGAAGCCGGCCGTCCACCGCCCGGCGCCCCCGCCCCTTGAGGAACCGGCTCAGAAGCCGCAGGCTCCGGCCGCTTCCGAGCGGGAGCAGCCGGTCTCCCGGGGTTCGATGCCGCGCCGGGCGGCGGACATTGAGCGGATCCTGGAACTCGACCAGAACGCCGAACGACCCCGCGCGGTCAACGAATAAGCGGTCCACGAACAAGCGGTCAACGAACAAGCGGTCAACGAATAGCCCGTCCGTGATCAGGCGGTCCGGCCCCACTCGGGGGTAGAGCCGCGTGATCACGAACGGGAGGGGGGGCCGCAAAGGCTCCGTAAGCGTCCCTAATTCAGGATTCAGGCTTCGAGGTTCAGCCAGAGGGCCTGGGCGGGCTCGGCGCCGCGGTTGACGATGCGGTGCGGCCGGGAGGCCAGGTAGGCAATGGCGTCGCCGGGGCGCAGGGTGTGGACGTCTCCGTCGAGTTCCACGGTGAGCTCACCGGAGATCAGGACGCCTACCTCACGGCCGTCGGAGTGCTCCGGGGTAACGCCACTGGCGCCGCCCGGAACGTACTGCTGCAGAGTCATCTCCACCCCGGCGCGGGGGTCGCGGTAGGCGATGCGGTGCACTCCGCCGGCGCCAGTGGTGGCGGTCATCTGCTCGTCGGCCCGGATGACGGGGGAGCGGTCCACGTCCTCGCCGGGGCCGAACAGGTCGGACATGTGTACGCCGAGGGCCGTCGACACCGAGACCAGGGTGCCGACGGAGGCGCTGGCCAGCCCGCGTTCGACCATGCTGAGCATGGAGACGCTTACCCCGGTGCGGTCGGCCAGCGTTTTCAGAGTCAGGTTCTGCTGTTTACGGAGGACCCGCACCCGGGCCCCCATCATCCGGATCGTGCGTTCGGCCTCGAAACCGGGCCTCGTCACCGGCGCGGCTCGGGGCACAGGCGCCCCCACCTCCGGCGCGACCGTTCTGACCATCCCGGGTGCCCCCGTGTCCGCCATGCGTGTCGTTCCCCATCGTCGCAACAGAGTGAAAACCGGAGTGTGTGGCAGGAACGACACGGATCGTGCCACATCTGTCCCGATTGCCGCGCTTTTCCGACGGGTCGTAGCCAAGAAAGCCGGGTGGGTGTATTTTCCGTCACCTAGAGCTACGCACTGCGATCGGGGGATGCGGGATGCAGGCGCAGGAGAGGCGAAATTCGTCGGATGGTCGGGTGATTCGTCGCCGGGTCGGCCTGCTGGTGGTCCTGGGACTGCTGGTGACCCAAGTGACGACGGGGGTGTTCTGGGGCGCAAACGAGACCACCGAGGGCGGCCAGGCCGTCCTCGGTGGTCTTGGTCTGCTGCTGGTCAGCGTCGGCTCGGTGATCGTGGTGCTGGGTGGGCCGCGCCGACGGCTGAAGAGCTAGCTAGCTCCGGGCCGGGATCTTCTCCCGCAGGGTGGCCGCGGTGTCCTCGGGGGCGACGTCGGTGGAGAACGCGCCGCCCATCTGCTCGGTGCCGGCCAGGTACTTCAGCTTGGTCGCGCTGCGGTTCGGCGGGGAGATCAGCAGGTGCAGGTGGGAGATGTCGTCCCAGCTGCCGTCCCAGCCGGCCATCTCCGGGCTGCCGTTCAGCGGCGAGGAGAAGATGCCGAGCACGTACGGCAGGTTGAAGCCGAACAGGTCGTCCAGGCCGGTGAACACCCGGTGCAGCAGGTGGGCCAGGTCGGTGCGGGCCTCGTCGGCGACCGCGATCATCGACGGGGTGTGCGCCTTCGGGGAGATCCGCACCTCGTACGGGTAGCGCGCCCAGAACGGCACGTGGGCGATGAAGTGCTCGCCCTCGGCCACGATCCGGCGGCCGTCGGCCAGCTCGGCCTCGACCACGTCGCACTCGACGCAGCGGCCGGTGCGGGCCCGATAGGCGGCCGACGTCTTCAGCTCACGCAGCGGGCGGGCCGGGATGTCGTCGTACGCGTAGATCTGGCCGTGCGGGTGGTGCAGGGTGACGCCGATCGCCTCACCGCGGTTCTCGAACGGCAGCACGTAGGTGTGGCCCTCGGAGCCGAGCACCTGGTACTGGTCGGCCCAGACGTCGACCAGCAGGCGGATCCGCTCCGGGCCGAGCTTGGCCAGGGTGGCGTTGTGGTCCGCGGAGTACGAGATGACCTCGCAGCGGCCGCTGGCGGGCTCCACCGGGTAGAGGTCGGTGCCCTCGATGGCCGGGGCCGGCGGGTTCGGGCTGAGCGCCGGGAAGCGGTTGTCGAACACCGCGATCTGGACATCGGTGCGCCGGATCTCGCCGTCCCACTCGTTGTTCGGGTCCGGGCAGAGCGGGCAGGCATCCGCCGGGGGCAGGAAGGTGCGGTTCTGCCGGTGGGTGGCGAAGGTGATCCACTCGCCGCTGGTCGGGTCGAAACGCCGCTCGCTCACTGTTCTTCCGCCTCGCCCGTCTCGGAAGCCACCGGGGTGGCGGTGCTTTCCTCGGAAGCGGGCGCACTGTAGTAGTACGTGATCCGCCTTCCGTCGTCCATGCTCGTCACGTCGCGGATCATTGCCACGAGAACCTCGCTCTGTTCTGTCAAGACCTGATCATAATCTGACACGTTCGATCGGAAACTGACAAGCTGACGATCAGCCGTCCGTGTCCTGTTCATCTGCCGGCCCGGCGGTGGCGACGTGCACCTCGACCCCGTTCGCCCGGAACTGGGCCACCACGTCCTCCGGGCAGGCCTCCCCGGTGACCAGGTGGTCGATCCCCTCGGTAGGCACCGTGCGGCTCATCGTCTCCAGCCCGATCTTGGTGTGGTCGGCCAGCACCACGACCTCCTCGGCGGCCGCCGCCAGGGCTCGGTCCATCCCGGCGACCACCAGGTTCGGCGTGGACAGGCCGCGCTCGGCGGTCAGCCCGTTGCCGGACAGGAAGCTGCGCCGCACCCGCATCCCGGCCAGCGACTGCTCGGCCGTCGACCCGACCAGGGCGTAGATCGAGCCGCGCAGGGTGCCGCCGGTCATCACCACCTCGATCGTCCGGGAGCGGGCCAGTTCCTGGGCCACCAGCACGGAATTGGTGACGACGGTCAGCTCGCGCAAGGCGCTCAGGTGGCGGGCGAAGGCCTGGGTGGTGGTGCCACCCCCGACGCAGATCGCGTCGCCCTCCTCGACCAGGCCGGCCGCCAGGGCCCCGATCGCCGCCTTCTCCCGGGCCGCCACCCCGGACTTCTCCGAGTAGGTCGGCTCATGGCTGAGGCCGCCGGTGGAGACCGCCCCGCCGTGCCGCCGGTCCAGCAGGCCCTGGGACTCCAGCAGGCGCAGGTCCCGCCGGACGGTCACCTCGGAGCTGCGCACCACCCGGGCCAGCTCGCGCAGCGACACCGCGCCGTTGGCCCGGACCAGCTCGAGGATCTTCTGCCGACGCTCGTCCGCGAACACTCCAGCAGCATAGGCGACAACGGTCAGCGAACGATCAGAAGCGGTCAGAAGGAGTATCTACCCGATCACAAGCACCCCGATGGAGCAGTCATAATCTGGTGTTGCCCAAGCTCATGGGCCACCATGTGGTCCCGAGTCAGTTCGTGCCCGATCGATCGTGCACCCGTCGCCGAAGGCCAGACGTGAACACCCAGCCAGACGCCGCAGCAGAACCGGTAGAGGCCGTCGCCTCCGCCTTCGCCGACCTCTACGGGGCGGCCCCGGCCGGGGTCTGGTCCTCACCGGGACGGGTGAACCTGATCGGCGAGCACACCGACTACAACAACGGGTTCGTGATGCCCCTGGCGATCCCCGACCGGGTCACCGTGGCCGCCTCGCGGACCGGGAGCCGGGTGCTCCGGATCGCCTCCGCCCAGCAGGAGGAGAAGGCCGAGATCGAGCTGGACAAGCTGGAGCCGGGCTCGGTCGAGGGCTGGGGCGGCTACGTCGCCGGCGTCGCCTGGGCGCTGCAGACCAAGGGATACGCGCTGCCGGGCGCCGATCTCTACCTGGACGGCCGGGTGCCCCTGGGGGCCGGGCTCTCCTCGAGTGCCGCGCTGGAGTGCGCCGTCGCCACCGCGCTGATCGACCTGGCCGAGCTGTCCGACGCGCCGCAGGGCCTGGCCGTGGCCCAGCTGGCCCAGTACGCGGAGAACGAGTACGTCGGCGCCAAGACCGGGCTGATGGACCAGGCCGCGTCGATCCTCTGCACCCAGGGCCACGCGCTGCTCTTCGACGTGCTCGAACTCAGCACCAAGCAGGTGCCCTTCGACCTGGACGGCGCCGGGCTGGCCCTGATGGTGATGGACACCCGGGTCGCGCACAGCCACGCCGGCGGCGAATACGGCGCCCGTCGCCGCTCCTGCGAGGAGGCCGCGGCCGAGCTCGGCGTCGACTCGCTGCGGCAGGCCACGTTCGCCGACCTGGACCGGCTGACCGACCCGGTGCTGCTCAAGCGGGCCCGGCACATCGTCACCGAGAACGCCCGGGTGGTCGAGGCCGGCCAGGCGATGGACCGGGACGACTGGACCGAGTTCGGCCGGCTGATGACCGCCTCGCACGCCTCGATGCGGGACGACTTCGAGATCACCGTCGAGGAGATCGACGTGACCGTGGAGACGGCGCTGGAGCACGGTGCGATCGGCGCCCGGATGACCGGCGGCGGCTTCGGCGGCTCGGCGATCGCCCTGGTCGAGAAGGACAAGGTGGAGGCGCTGGGGGCAGCCGTGCTGGCGACCTTCGCCGAGCGCGGCTGGAAGGAGCCGGTGATCCGGACCATGCTTCCCTCCCGCGGCGCCTCCCGGGACCGCTGACCCGCACCGACGTAAGCGCGGTTCAACCGCAAGGACGGGCAAAAGGCACCTCGCCGATCGGGCAGGTGCCTTTTGTCCGTTTTGCTGATGTGCTGGCGCCCCGTCGAAGGGAGCTTCCATGCGTCAGCGCTTGCCTGCCCTGATCGTTCTCCTCCTCGCGTTCGGCCTCCTGCTGGGGACCCGGAACGCCCAGGCCGCCGACTGGCAACCGAAACCCGCCCCGATGACCACGCCCTGGACCGACCAGGTGCCGGTCGACCAGCCGTTGCCGGAGTACCCGCGTCCGCAGATGACCCGGGCGCAATGGCAGAACCTCAACGGAATCTGGGATTTCGAGGTAACTCCGAGCAGTACGACCACTCCGCCGCAGGCCTTCTCCGAACAGATCCGGGTGCCTTTCGTGGCCGAGTCTGCGCTCTCGGGCATCCAGCGCCGGATCACCGGTGACGATCGGCTCTGGTACCGAAGGACTTTCACGGTTCCGGCGGGCTGGTCGGGCCAGCGGGTGCAGCTGAACTTCGGCGCGGTGGATTATCGCACCGACATCTGGGTGAACGGCAAGAAGGTCGGCGCCACGCATGACGGCGGGTACGACGCCTTCTCCTACGACATCACGGATGCCCTTGCCAAGGGCGCCAATACGCTGGTTGTCGGGGTCTGGGACCCGGGCAACGCGGGCACTCAGGCGGTCGGCAAGCAGGAACTGCAGGGGGTTCAGCCGGAGACCGGGGGTGGGATCTTCTACACCTCGGCGTCCGGCATCTGGCAGACCGTCTGGCTGGAGCCGGTGAACGCGACTCACGTCACCAAGGTCGATCTGGTGCCGGATCTGCCCTCCTCGACGCTCAAGGTGAAGGTCGGGACGACGAAGAACGCCACTTCCGTCGTCACCGTCTCGGCCGGCGGGGTCAAGGTGGTCAGTGCGAGTGCTGCGGCTGGGCAGCAGATGTCGCTGAAAATCCCCAAGCCCCGATTGTGGACGCCCGACAGCCCGTTTCTCTACGACGTCAAGATCGAGTTGAAGACGGGTCAGAAAACCGTGGACACGGTGGGCTCTTACGCCGGGATGCGGTCGATCGCGGTGAAGCCGGTCGACGGTAAGCAGCGGATCGTGCTGAACGGCAAGTTCCTTTTCCAGTCCGGCACTCTCGACCAGGGCTACTGGCCGGACGGGATCTACACGGCACCGACCGACGCGGCGCTGAAGTCCGATCTGACGCTGCTGAAGTCGACCGGTTTCAACATGGTCCGTAAGCACATCAAGGTGGAGCCGCAACGCTGGTACTACTGGGCGGACAAGCTGGGCCTGATGGTGTGGCAGGACATGCCCTCGATGCGGCCGGACTACCAGCCCGACGCGGCGGCCAAAGCCCAGTGGGAGAAAGAGTTCAAGGCGCTGATCGACCAGCACCGCAGCTCGCCGTCGGTGGTGCTTTGGGTGGCCCAGAACGAGGGCTGGGGCCAGCACGACCAGGCCGCGGTGGCCGACATGGTGAAGAAGTACGACCCGAGCCGGCTGGTCGACAACATGAGCGGGGTGAACTGTTGCGGCGCGGTCGACGGTGGCAACGGGGACGTGATCGACAATCACAACTACACCGGGCCGGGTGTCGCCCGGCCTACGGCGACGCGGGCCGGGGTGGTCGGTGAGTTCGGCGGCCTAGGACTGAAAGTGGCCGGACACGAGTGGTTCCCGGGCGGCGGGTTCAGCTATGAGGATCAGGGCACGGCGGACCGGCTGAACCGGCGGCTGATCGGATTGTGGACTCAGATGCGCACCTCCGGCGTGGCCACCGGGTTGTCGGCGTCGGTCTACACCGAGACCACCGACGTGGAGAACGAGGTGAACGGCCTGGCCACCTACGACCGGCAGGTGGTCAAGGTGGATGTTCCGCGGCTGAGGCAGGCCAACGAGCAGCTGATCGCGGCGCCGACGTCGAATCCGGCGGTCTCGGTGCCGACCGGCAGGCACTCGATCCGGGCCACCACCCCCGGCTTCGACAACCGTTACATCCGGCACGCGGACGGACTCGGCTACACCGCGGTGGTCGATGCCGCCGCCTCCGACCTGCTCAAGCAGGATGCCACCTGGACCATCGTGCCGGGCCTGATCGACAGCTCCTGCTACTCGTTCGAGTCGGTCAACTATCCGGGAGAGTATTTGCGGCATCAGGCCTTCCGGGTTAAGCGGAACCCGAGTGACGGTTCGGCGCTGTTCAAGGCCGACGCCACGTTCTGCGCCGAGCAGGCCGACGGTGGGGTGAAGTTCAGCGCGTACAACTACCCGGGCCAGTACCTGCGGCACTACAACGCCGAACTCTGGCTGGCCACACCGGGCGGCAACGCGGCCTACGACGCGGACCCGTCGTTCGACGCCGATACCACCTGGGCGATCGAGGCGCCCTGGGCTCCGTAACCTCGCCAAACGGGTAGGTGTGCTGCCAGTACATCGGTGATGTGCTGGCAGTACACCGCCTGTAGGGGAGTGGCCGATGACGGCTCAGGAACAGGTCGACGACTGGCTGGCGAGATTCCAGGCGGCGCTCTCGGCGGGGGACATCGGAACGGCCGCAGATCTTTTCGCGCCGAACGGTTTCTGGCGCGATCTGATCGCCTTCACCTGGAACATCACCACCGTCGAGGGGCCCGACGGGTGCGCAGGATGCTGGCGGCCTGCTTGGGGACGACCGAACCCTCGGGTTTCGTCGCTTCCGAGCCGGCTACCGAATCGGGTGGCGTGGTCGAGGCTTGAATCGGGTTCGAGACCGCGGTCGGTCTCGGCAAGGGACACCTCCGGCTGGTCGACGGGCAGGCCTTCACCCTGCTGACCACGCTGTACGAGCTGAAGGGCTTCGAAGAGGCGCAGGGCGAGCGCCGCCCGCGAGGGGTTGAGCACGAGCTGGCCAAGGGCCGCGCGACCTGGCGGGAGAAGCGCGAGGCGGAGGCGGCCGGGCTGGGCCGGGACGAGCAGCCCTACGTCGTGGTGATCGGCGGTGGCCAGGCCGGCATCGCCCTGGGCGCCCGGCTGCGTCAGCTCGACGTGCCTGCCCTGGTGCTGGACCGGCAGGAGCGCCCGGGAGACCAGTGGCGGGGCCGGTACCGCAGCCTCTGTCTGCACGACCCGGTCTGGTACGACCACCTTCCGTACCTCCCCTTCCCGCGCAATTGGCCGGTTTTCGCACCGAAGGACAAGATCGCGGACTGGCTGGAGATGGACACGAGGGTGATGGAGGTGCCCTACTGGTCGCGTTCCACCGTCACCTCGGCCACCTTTGACGAAGCCAGCCAGACCTGGAGCCTCACCGTCGATCGGGACGGCGAGAGCATCGAGCTCCGGCCGAAGCAGCTGGTTTTCGCGACCGGCATGTCCGGCAAGCCGAATGTGCCGCAGTTTCGCGGGGCGGACCGGTTCGCCGGGGAGCAGCATCACTCCAGCGCACATCCCGGCCCGGACGCCTACCAGGGCAAGCGCGTCGTGGTGATCGGCTCGAACAATTCGGCCCACGACATCTGCGGCGCGCTCTGGGAGCACGACGCCGACGTGGGTTCCGGCACGACTGGGGCGACGACGGCTCCGGCCTGTTCATGAAGTACCTGCGCCGCGGCTCCGGCTACTACATCGACGTGGGCGCCGCCGAACTCGTCGCCGACGGCCGGATCAAGCTCGTTCAGGGCCAGGTGGACCACCTGACCGAAGACGCGGTGGTGCTCGCCGACGGCACCGAGCTGCCCGCCGACCTGGCGGTCTACGCGACCGGGTTCGGCTCGATGAACGGCTGGGTGGCGGATCTGGTCGATCCGGCCACGGCCGACCGGGTCGGCAAGGTCTGGGCCTGGGCTCCGACACCACCAAGGACCCCGGGCCGTGGGAGGGGGAGGAGCGCAACATGTGCAAACCCACCCAGCAGCCGAACCTCTGGTTCCACGGCGGCAATCTGCACCAGTCCCGGCATTACGGTCTCTACCTCGCACTTCAGCTCAAGGCCCGCTTCGAGGGCCTGGCCACCCCGGTGTTCGACCTCGCCCCCGTCCATCACCTTCGGTGAGACTTAAGCGCCCGACCGGGTAGCCCTGCACTACCCCCCTCCCACCCGTATAGCCGAGGTCACTTCCGGCCGAGGGTAAGGGACGGTGCTCAGCGCAAGTGGGGGTGTGGGATGCAGGTGTCTCGCTCCTCGGGGATGACTCCGTCCTGCCCACTTGGCCGGATTAACACCCAGAAGCGCGAGACGCTCCCGTCCGGTACCGGTAATCCCTCTGCGGCGCCGCCGCCTCTTACATTCCCCAGGGCCGGATCATGGGGCATCCGGCCCATGGGCTGCGGCGGGGAGCTGTGAGCGTGGCTGGGGAAGGCGTGGGGCCGCAGCGGGCTGCCGCGCGCCCCCGTCGCATGCTGGCCCGGGTGCTCGCAGTGCTGCTGCTGGCCTGGGTCCTGGTGCCGCTCGCTGCGCAGCCCAGCCAGGCCTTCGCCGGCACGGTCGCGGCCAGTGGCTACGCTTCCCGGGACATCAGCGCGGGCAGCACTACCGCCCAATCCGTCTATCCCAGCACACCCAGCGCGTCCGCGTCGTCGGGAACGATGACGAGCACCGCCACTGCGGACCCACTGGCCGACACCGCGGCGGCGACTGCGAAGGCCGACGGATACGGCCTGGCGGGCATCCTTTCGCTGGCCACCGCGACGGCCAACTGCGCTGCTACTGCGACTGGAGTGACCGGCACCGCGCAGGCCGGAGGACTGACCCTTTTGGGACTCTCGCTGAACACGGTCCCGACCGGCAACATCCCGCCGAACACGACAGTTCAGCTGACCAACGTCCTGAACCAGAACGTCGGTTTCATCACCTACAACGAGCAGGTGGTCACCAACAGCGGTGGGCAGTTCTACCTCACCATCACGGCGGCGCACATCGTCAGCAAGACCACCGCCGGGGTGATCAACGGCAATGTGGAGCTCGCTCACGTCGAGTGCGGTTCCACCGCGCCGGCAACGCCGACCGTCAGCTCGATCAGCCCTAATCAGGGCCCCGAGACCGGTGGGACCTCGGTCGTGGTCACCGGCACCAACTTCCTGGCCGTTACCAGCGTGAAATTCGGCTCGAGCAGCGCCACCAGCTACACCGTGAACACCCTGAACCAGCTCACTGCGGTCGCCCCGGCTGGTACCGGGGTCAAAGACGTCCTGATCACGAATGTCGCCGGAACCAACAGCAGCGGTACCGTCGACGACTTCACCTACATCCCCAAACCCGTGATTACCGCGGTCAGTCCGGTTCAGGGTCCCACGGCCGGGGGGACCTCGGTCGTGATCACCGGGACCAACCTGGCAGCTACGTCAGCCGTGATGTTCGGCGCCACCTCGGCAACCAGCTTCGTGGTCAACAACTCCACCACCGTGACCGCGGTCGCCCCCGCCCGGGCGGCCGGGCAGATCGACATCGGGCTGACCACCGTGGGCGGGACATCGGATGCAGTCACGGCGGACCAATACACCTTCGTGGCCCCGCCTACGGTGACGAACGTTTCGCCGCCCTCCGGACCGCTCACGTCCGGGAACTCCGTCACCATCACCGGCGCCGGGTTCACCGGAGCAACAGCGGTGAAGTTCGGGTCCACGAACGCGGTCAGCTACACCGTCAACAGCGCTACCCAGATCACCGCCGTAGCCCCCGCGGGCAGCGCCGGAACGATCGACGTCACCGTGACGACGGTGGGCGGAACCTCAGCCACCAGCAGCGCCGACCAATACACCTACGTCGCCGCGCCAACCGTCACCAATGTTGCCCCGACCTCCGGACCAACCTCGGCAGGCACCACGGTCGTGATCACCGGCACCAACCTGACCGGCGCAACAGCGGTGAAGTTCGGGAGCAATGCGGCAACCAGCGTCACGGTCAACTCCGCCACCCAGATCACCGCCACCGCCCCAGCGGGGGCCGCGGGCACGGTGGACGTCACCGTAACCACCCCGGGCGGCACCTCACCGACGTCCTCTGCTGATCAATACACCTACGTCACTGCCCCCGCCGTAACCGCCGTGAGCCCCGTAAGAGGACCGCTCGCAGGCGGAACAACAGTGATCATTACCGGGACGAACCTGAGCGGCGCCAGCGCGGTGAAGTTCGGACCCACCGCAGCAACCAGCTTCACGGTGAACAGCGCCACCCAGATCACCGCCGTGGCCCCGGCGCGGGCCGCAGGCGCGGCGGACATCACCGTGACCACTGTCGGCGGCACCTCAGCGACCAGCAGCGCCGACCTCTACACGTACGTGGCTGCGCCGACCGTCACCAATGTTGCGCCGAACGCCGGACCGATCGCCGGCGGCACCAGCGTGACCATCACCGGCACCGGCTTCACCGGGGCAACGGCCGTTTCGATCGGCGGAACGGCGGCCACCGGAATCACCGTCAGCAGCGACACCCAGATGGTCGTCACTACCCCAGCCCACAGCGCGGGCACCGTCGACGTGGTTGTGACTGCGCCCGGCGGAACCTCGGCAATCAGCAGCGCCGACCAATTCACCTACTACCTCGCGCCGACCGTCACCAATGTCGCGCCCAACACCGGACCCACCTCGGCGGGCACGGTCGTCGTGATCACCGGCACCAACTTCTCCGGAGCGACCGGAGTGAAGTTCGGGGCCACCGCCGCGACCGGCGTAACGGTCAACTCGTCAACCCAGATCACCGCCACCGCCCCGGCCGGAAGCCTGGGCACAGTCGACGTCACGGTGACCACCCCCGGGGGTACCTCGGCAACGTCCTCTGCTGATCAGTTCACCTACCTAGGGCCGCCTACGGTGACCGCCGTAAGCCCCACCCGCGGGCCGCTCGCCGGCGGGAACGTGGTGGTGATTGCCGGAACGGGCTTCAGCAACGCGACTGCGGTGACGTTCGGCGGGACGAACGCTTCGTCCTTTACAGTGAACAGCGCTACCCAGATCACCGCAGTGGCTCCCGCCAAGACAGCCGGCGCGGTAGACGTGACGGTGACGACCGCGGGTGGCACTTCGGCCATCAGCAGCGCGGATCTGTACACCTACGTCAACGCGCCTACTGTGACTGCGATATCCCCGACCGTAGGCCCTATCGCCGGCGGAACCAACGTCACTGTCACAGGAACTGGCTTCACCGGAGCCACGGCCGTCACTTTCGGCGGGGTTCCGGCGAGCGGGGTAATCACGGTCAGCTCGGACACGCAGATTACGGCCGTGACCCCAGCCCACGTCTCCGGCACCGTCGACCTGGTGGTGACTGCCCCGGGCGGCATTTCCGCCACCAGCAGCGCCGACCACTTCACCTACATCGATCCGCCCGCGGTGACCGGGATCGGCCCCAACAGCGGTCCGGTGGCCGGAAGCGTCCTTCAAACCGTCACCATTACCGGCACGGACTTCACCGGCACGACGGGGGTCACTTTCGACGGCTACCCACCGATCCAGATCCTCAGCGTCACCGCCACCCAGATCCAGGTGCGCGGCGTCCCCCCGCACCTCACCGGCCCGGTGCACATCCAGGTCACCACGCCCTACGGAACGAGCGCCCAGACCTCGGCCGACGTCTACACCTACCAGGGCTTGCCCACGCTCACGTCGGTCTCACCCAGCAGCGGCCCGCTCGCCGGGGGCAACACCGTAGTGCTGACCGGTACCGGCTTCACCACCACGACGAACGTCTCCTTCGGTGCGAACGCAGCTTCGTACACAGTGAACTCGGACACCCAGATCACCGCGACCGTCCCCGCTGGTTCGGCCGGCTCCGTGAATGTCACCGTGACTTCGCTCTTCGGTGTCACCGGCAGTTCCAACCCGGTGCAGTACACGTATGTCGCCGCGCCCGTTGTCTCCTCCATCTCGCCGGCGACTGGACCGGTCGCGGGTAGCACGCTGGTGACGATTAATGGGACGGGGTTCAGCGGGGCGACGGGTGTTTCCTTTGGAGGGACGCCCGCCGCCGGGATCACGGTCAGCTCGGACTCGCTGATTACGGTGTTCTCGCCGGCCCGTACGGCCGGAACGGTGGACATCACGGTCACGTCGGTAGGGGGGACGTCCGCGACCAGTGCGGCCGACCGTTTCACCTACGTTGCTGCGCCTACAGTTACGGCACTGTCGCCGTCTTCAGGACCGGCGGCTGGGAGTACGTCGGTCACGATCACCGGTACGGGATTCAGCGGGGCAACAGCGGTTCTGTTCGGTGGCACGGCGGCGACCTCGTTCACGGTCAACTCGGGGACCCAGATCACGGCCGTGACTCCGGCGCATGCGGCGGGAACGGTGGACGTCTCGGTAACGTCGATCGGTGGGACGTCGGCCACGGTCGCGGCCGACCAGTACACGTTCGTCAGCGCGCCGACGATCACCGCAATCTCGCCCCCGGCCGGGCCGCTGGGTGGTGGCGTTTCGGTCACCATCACCGGAACGGGATTGACCGGAACGTCGGCCGTTTCGTTCGGAGGGACGGCGGCGACCTCGTTCACGGTGGACTCGGCCACCCAGATTACGGCGATCGCCCCGGCTCATGTGGCAGGCACCGTTGATGTCGCAGTAACGACGGTGGGGGGTACCTCGGCCACGGTTCCGGCCGATCGTTACACGTACCAAGTCGCACCTTCCGTGACCGGACTGGCGCCCACCCATGGTCCGATTGCCGGTGGAACTCTGGTTACGATCACGGGTTCCGGTTTCAGCGGGGCAACTTCGGTGACGTTCGGGGGAGTGCCGGCCGGCGGGGTTATCTCGGTCAGCAACGACACCCAGATCATCGCGCAGGCGCCCGCTCATGCTGTGGGCACGGTGGACGTGGTGGTGACGGCTCCGGGCGGCATCTCACCCACGGCCGGAACCGCGAACGACTTCCTTTACGTCAGTGCACCAACGATTTCCGGCCTTTCCCCGGTGAACGGGCCGATAGCGGGCGGGACGTCGGTGGTGATCACCGGAACCGGCTTCACCACCGTTTCCGGAGCAACGTCGGTCCAGTTCGGTGGCAGCAACGCGACCAGCTATTCGGTCACCAGTGACACCCAGATCACCGCAGTGACTCCGGCGCACACGGCCGGCCCGGTCGGCGTCACGGTCACCACGGCGGACGGTGGATCGTCCACCGCCACGGCATCGAGCACGTTCACCTACATCAGCGTTCCCGCGGTCACTTCCATCGCGCCGACCACCGGTCCCGAAGTAGGCGGAACGGCCGTCACGATCAGCGGAACCGCGCTCAGCACCGCCAGTTCCGTTCGGTTCGGCTCGTCGGCCGCCGCTTTCACGGTCAACTCGGACACCAGCATCACGGCCACCGCGCCCGCGGGCACCGGCCTGGTCGACATCACCGTCACGACGGCCGGGGGAACCTCAGCCACCGGAGCAGCAGATCGATTCCGGTACGTAGGGACGCCGACGGTCACCGGGATCTCGCCGGTCAGTGGTCCGGTGGCGGGGGGAACGTCGGTGACGATCACCGGCACCCAGTTCTACGGCGTTACCGGGGTCAGCCTGGGTGGGGTGGCGGCAACCTTCACCGTGAACAGCCCTACTCAAATCACGGCGGTTACGCCGGCCCATGCGGCGGGTGCGGTTGATCTCCGGGTCACCACCTCCGACGGAGGGACGAGTTCAGCCGGAACAACTTTCACCTACGTCGCTGATCCGGTGGTTTCCGGTCTGACCCCGAACACCGGACCTCTTCCCGGCGGCACGGTCGTGGTGATCAGCGGATCCGGCTTCAGCGGCGCTACGGCCGTGACCTTCGACTCCACCCCGGCCACGACTTTCACCGTGAACAGCGGAACCCAGATCACCGCAACCAGCCCGGCCGGTTCCGTCGGCACCGTCGACGTGACCGTGACCGGCCCGTTCGCCACCTCGGCAACCTCCTCCGCCGACCGGTTCAGCTATGTCGCCGGACCCGTCCTCACCAGCGTCGCGCCGGCCGCCGGGCCCTTGGCCGGAGGCACCGCGGTAACTCTGACCGGCACCGGCTTCACCGTCGGCTCAACCATCACCTTCGGCGCAGCGGCCGCCACCGCGATCCAGTACGTCTCCCCGACCCAGTTGACCGCCGTCACTCCGGCGGGCACCGCCGGCCCGGTCGACGTGGTCGTCACCACCGCGTACGGCCAGGACACGCTGGTGAACGGTTACCGCTACCGGGCCGCGCCTTCCGTGACGGCGGTGGCTCCCGCCAGCGGCCCCGAAGCGGGCGGCACTACGGTCGTCGTCACCGGCACCGGCTTCACCGATGCCTCGGCAGTGCGCTTCGGCTCGGTCGGCGCCACGCTGTTCACGGTCAGCAGCGACACCTCGATCACGGCGACCGCCCCGGCCGGGACCGGCATGGTGGATGTGACGGTGACCGGCCCCGGCGGAACCTCGGCGACCGTCACGGCTGACCGGTATCGCTACGCGCCCGTGCCGGTGCTCTCCAGCGTCTCACCCACCTTCGGTCCTACAGGCGGCGGAACAACGGCAACGCTGACCGGTTCCGGATTCACCGGCGCTACGAGTGTCACGATCGACGGAGCGTCGGTGCCGTTCAGCGTGGTGAACGACACCACGATCACCGTCACCACACCGGGCGGCTCGGGCACGGTCCCGATCGTCGTGACCACCCCTGGCGGAAGCACCG
The DNA here is from genome assembly GCA_000719025.1 of Kineosporia aurantiaca JCM 3230. Taxonomy (GTDB): domain Bacteria; phylum Actinomycetota; class Actinomycetes; order Actinomycetales; family Kineosporiaceae; genus Kineosporia; species Kineosporia aurantiaca. The sequence continues at coordinate 439,467 of JODP01000001.1, read as the reverse complement.
CACCGGGTCAATTTACCTATGCCAACGTACCCACGGTCAGCAGTCTTTCGCCTAATTCGGGGCCACTGGGCGGTGGGACGTCGGTGACGATCAGCGGAACCGGCTTCACCACCGGATCGTCCGTGACGTTCGGCGGGACGCCCGCATCCTCGCTTCTGTTCGTCAGCGCGACCGAGTTGACGGCCGTAGCCCCCGCCAAGGCCTCGCCCGGCCCGGTCAACGTCACCGTAACCACCCCCTACGGCTCCGCCTCCGGTGCCTACCGCTACGTCGCCGCTCCCACCGTCACCGTGGTCCAGCCCGGCGCCGGTCCGCTGGCCGGAGGCACCGTCGTGACGGTCACCGGCACCGGCTTCAACGACGTCACCTCCGTGGCCTTCGGCGCAAGCCCGGCCACGACCTTCACCGTCAACAGCGACACCTCGATCACCGCAGTGGCGCCCCCGCACGCGGCCGGGGCCGTGGACCTGACCGTCTCCGGCGTGGGCGGAACCTCGGCCACCTCCACCGCCGACCGCTTCACCTACCTCGCCGCCCCGACCATCGGCACCCTGGCACCCGCGTCCGGCCCGCTGGGTGGTGGAACGTTGGTGGTGATCACCGGCACTGGCTTCACCCCGGACTCCGCCGTGTCCTTCGGGCCCACCGCTGCGACCTCGGTGCAATACATCAGCCCGACCGAAGTACGGGCAGTGGCCCCCGCTGCCGCAAGTGCCGGCTCGGTGCTGGTGCGAGTCACGACCGCGGGCGGGACGGACTCGGGCCTGTTCACCTACCGGGATGCGCCGACGATCAGCCAACTCCAGCCCGCAGCCGGACCCGAGACCGGTGGAACGACCGTCATCATCACCGGATCGGACTTTTCCGCCGCGACCGATGTCCGATTTGGCTCAGCAACGGCAACTTTCACGGTGGACAGCAATACCCGGATCACCGCGACCGCCCCCGCCGGAACCGGAACTGTTGGCGTGCGGGTGACCGGACCAGGCGGAACCTCGGCCCCCGGCCAGTTCCGCTACGCCCCCGTTCCGGTTGTCAACTCGCTGTCCCCCACCTTTGGTCCCACCGTCGGCGGAACCGCGCTGACCGTCTCCGGCTCGGGCTTCACCGGCGCCGCCTCGGTCACTATCAACGGAGCGTCGGTCACCTTCGTCCAGGTCGACGACTCGACCATCACCCTGACCACTCCGCCGGGCCCGGCCGGAAGCGTCGACCTGATCGTGACCACGCCCGGCGGGTCCTCCACCCCCGTCCAGTTCCTCTACGCAGATGCACCTACGGTGTCGGCCATTTCGCCGGAAGCAGGCCCGCTGGCCGGTGGCACTTCGGTGACCATCTCCGGCACCGACTTCACCTCGAACTCCACCGTGGCCTTCGGCCCGACCGCCGCAACATCGGTGCAATACATCAGCCCGACCCAGCTGATTGCGGTGTCTCCGGCCCGGGCGTCGGCCGGTCTAGTAAACGTCGTGGTCTCAACGCCTTACGGTTCGTCAAGCGCCGCCGGCACGGCCAACGACTTCGCCTACACCAACGCCCCAACGGTCAGCACGGTCTCGCCCTCGGCCGGTCCGACTGGCGGTGGCACAACGGTAACCATTGCGGGTTCCGGCCTAACGGGCGCTTCGAACGTGACGTTCGACGGCGTGGCCGCCTCGTACACGGTGAACAACGACGCGACCATAACCGCAGTCTCTCCTCCGGGTTCGGCCGGCAACGCGGTCGTGAGGGTGACGACAGCGGGAGGTTCGGACACCGGTACCTTCCGTTACGCCAATGCACCCGTAGTCGGCTCGATTGCCCCCGCAGAAGGTCCCGAGGCCGGCGGAACCCTGCTCACCATCAACGGATCCGGATTCACCGGAGCCTCAGTGGTCCGCTTTGGTGCGACCGCGGCGACCAGCGTCACGGTCAGCAGCGACACCCTGATCACGGCGATCGCCCCGGCCGGAACCGGCACGGTGGGAGTGGTCGTCACCGCTCCGGGCGGGACGTCTGCTCCCCAGAACTATCGCTACGCGCCGATACCGGCGATCACGCAGCTGGCGCCCGATCAAGGCCCACTGACCGGTGGCACTGCGGTCACCATCACCGGTAGCGGATTCTCAGGGGCAACTGATGTAACTGTGGACGCGGCAACCGTCGCCTTCACAGTGGTGAACGGCTCGACGATTACCTTCACCACCTCCGCTCACTCCGCCGGACCGGCCCCGGTGGTGGTGACCACTGCAGGCGGATCCTCGGCCCCGGCTTCGTTCACTTACGTAGTGGCCCCGGTCGTGAGCGCGGTTTCGCCTCCGGACGGCCCGGTCGGTGGTGGTACGGCGGTGACAATCTCGGGATCCGGTCTGACCGGGCCTTCCGGCGTGACGTTCGACGGGGTGGCCGCTTCGTACACGGTGAACAGCGACTCAAGTATCACCGCCGTCACCCCTCCGGGATCGGCCGGTACCGCGGTGGTGCGAGTAACCACAGCTGGAGGGTCGGACACCGGTACCTTCCGATACGCGAATGCCGCCGCAATCACCGGAATATCGCCGACCGCCGGTCCGGAATCCGGTGGAACCCTGGTCACCATCGATGGTTCCGGGTTCACCGGAGCCACGGTGGTCCGGTTCGGGGCTAACCCCGCCACCGGCCTGACGGTGAGCAGCGACACCCGGATCACCGTCTTCGCCCCGGCTGGAACCGGCACCGTGAACGTGGTCGTCACCGCTCCCGGCGGGGCATCCGCCCCCGAGCCCTACCGCTACGCGCCCATCCCAACTGTGACCCAACTGGCGCCTGCATCAGGCCCGATAACCGGCGGAACCGTCGTAACCGTAACTGGAACCGGTTTCACCGGAGCGACGTCGGTAACGATCCGTGGAGTCCAGATTCCCTTCACCCCGACCGACGACAGCACCCTCACCCTGACCGCGCCTGTAGGAACTGCCGGATCGGCCGCCCTCGTGGTGACGACCCCTGGAGGCGCCTCGACCCCGGTGTCGTTCACCTACGTCAATGCGCCGACAGTTACCGGCCTCACTCCGGACGCAGGGTCGTTGGGCGGTGGCACCGCGGTGACCATCAACGGCACGGATTTCACCGCTAATTCGGCAGTGACGTTCGGCGGTACGTCAGCCACCTCGGTCCAGTATGTGAGCCCGAGCCAGCTGATCGCGGACTCGCCCGCCCGCGGTTCGGCGGCCGTGGTGAACGTCATCGTCTCCACTCCTTACGGTTCATCGCCCGCGGCCGGCACCGCGAACGACTTCGCTTATACGAATGCCCCCACAGTCAGTACGGTCTCACCGCCAGCGGGTCCGGTCGGAGGCGGAACAACGGTGACGATCTCGGGTTCCGGACTGACCGGAGCGTCGAGCGTGACCTTCGACGGCGTGGCGGTGTCGTACACGGTGAACGACGACGCGACCATCACCGCCGTGACTCCTCCAGGCTCAGCCGGTAACGCCGTGGTGCGGGTGACTACGGCAGGAGGCTCGGACAACGGAACCTTCCGGTATGCGAATGCTCCTTCGGTCAGTTCGATTGCGCCCACCGCAGGACCTGAAGCGGGCGGTACCCTCGTCACGATCAATGGGTCAGGATTCACCGGCGCGTCGACCGTACTCTTCGGATCCGCCGCGGCGACCGGGGTTACAGTCAGCAGCGATACCCAGATCACCGCCTTCGCCCCGGCCGGCACGGGCACAGTGGGCGTGACCGTCACCGCTCCGGGCGGGACATCGGCCCCCGAAAATTACCGATACGCCCCTGTCCCCGCGATCAGCCAACTCTCCCCGTCTTCTGGCCCGGTCGTCGGTGGAACATTGATGACGATCACGGGCAGCGGTTTTGTCGGCACCACGGATGTGCGGATCGACGGTGCGGCAGTAGCTTTCATCGTAGTCAACGCCACCACGATCACCGTCAACGCCCCGGCTCATCCGGCCGGGGTGGCGCCGGTGGAGGTGACCACCCCCGGCGGAAGTTCCGCCCCCGCGTCCTTCACCTACGTCAATGCGCCAACCGTAACCGGGCTAAGTCCCGCTACCGGACCTCTGGCCGGCGGCACCAACGTCACCATCACCGGTACCGATTTCACCCCCGCCTCCACCGTGACCTTCGGCTCCACCAGCGCCGCCTCCGTCCAATACGTCAGCGGCACCGAACTCAATGCGACCGCTCCGGCCCACACGCCGGCCACCATCGTCGACGTGGTTGTGACCACGTCTTACGGCAGCTCCTCCACCGCCGGCACCGCGAATGACTTCAGCTACCGCAGCGCCCCCGCCCTGACGTCAATCACGCCCAGGGCCGGGCCGGAAGCCGGGGGCACGGTCGTGACCATCACCGGTTCGGATTTCACCGGCGCCACGACGGTCCGCTTCGGATCCACCTCGGCCGCCTTCACGGTCAGCAACGACACCGCCATCACGGCCACCGCCCCGCCCGGCACGGGCACCGTGAACGTGACCGTCAGCGGGCCGGGAGGCACCTCATCAGCCGAACCGTTCCGCTACGCCCCCATCCCCGCAATCGGCTCACTCGGCCCGACCAACGGCCCGCTGAGCGGCGGCACCGTGGTCACCATCAGCGGTAGCGGATTCTCCGGGGCGACGGCCGTGACCATCGGCGGGACCTCGGTACCTTTCACCGTCATCGACGGCAACACCATCAGCTTCACCACGCCGGCCGGCACCGCCGGTACCGAGGACATCGTGGTGGTCACCCCGGGCGGCTCCTCCGCGCCGGTCTCCTTCAGCTACGTCAGCCCGCCCGTCGTCACCGCCATCGCCCCCAACGCGGGCCCCCTGGCCGGCGGCACCCCCGTGACGATCTCCGGCACCGACTTCACCGGCGCCAGCGCAGTCACGTTCGATGGCGTCGCGGCCACTTCCTTCACCGTGGACAACGACACAACCATCACCGCGGTCAGCCCGTCCGGTGCAGCCGGTTCGGCCGTGGTCCGGGTGACGACGCCAGGCGGCAGTGCGACCGGGGCCTTCCGTTATGCGAACGGCCCGGCGGTCAACCAGATTCAACCGGCTGCCGGACCCCTGGCGGGCGGCACCACCGTCACGATCTCCGGGACCGACTTCACCGGCGCGGGCGCAGTCACTTTCGACGGCGTGGCGGCGACTTCGTTCATCGTGAGCAGCGACTCCAGCATCACCGCAGTCACCCCGCCCGGCGTGGTCGGCTCGGCCGTGGTCGAGGTGGCCACTCCCGGAGGCACCGCCACCGGAACCTTCCGCTACGCCGCGGTGCCCACCGTCACCCAGATCCAGCCTGCTTCCGGTCCAGAAGCCGGCGGAACGTCGGTAACCATCACCGGTACCGGGTTCACCGGAGCCAGTAGCGTCCGGTTCGGCATCGTGGCCGCCACTTTCACCGTGGACAGCGACACTCAGATCACCGCGATCACACCCGCCGAAACCGGCGCGGTCGACGTAGCAACCACCACGCCCGGCGGCATCTCCGCCCCTTCCCCGGCCGACCGGTTCACGTATGCCCCGGTGCCCACGATCAGCACCGTCGCTCCAAACGTCGGGCCGCTGGGCGGCGGTACCGCGGTGACGATCAGCGGCAGCGGGTTCACCGGAGCGACCGCGCTGACGATCGACGGGGTCTCGATCCCGTTCACGCTGAACAACGACTCCACGATCACCTTCACCACTCCCGCAGGTACGGCCGGGGCGAAGGACGTAAGAGTCACCACCGCAGGCGGGCCCTCGGCCCCGGCCACCTTCGGCTACGTCAACACACCGGCCGTTACGGGCGTCTCGCCGAATGAGGGACCGGTCGCCGGGGGCACGCTGGTGACCATCACCGGAACCGATTTCACCGGGACCACAGCGGTCAGCTTCGGATCGACACCCGCCACCAGCTTCGTGGTCAACAGCCCCACCGAGATCATTGCCCGGACTCCGGCCCACTCAGCCGGCGCGGTAGCAGCGGAAGTGACTGCGCCGGGCGGAACCGCAAACGTCCCATCCGGTTTCACTTATCGCCCGATTCCGGTCGCAGGATCGCTCTCTCCATCCTCGGGCCCGGTGACCGGAGGAACGGTGGTCACGGTCTCGGGTAGCGGGTTCACCGGCGCGTTGGCCGTCACGATCGGCGGGGTCTCGGTGCCCTTCACCGTCGTCAACGACTCCACCATCACTTTCACCACGCCCGCCGGTTCGGCCGGGACCGCGGGGCTGGCGATCTCGACCGCGGGTGGCACCGCCTCGGCCAACTTCACCTATGCGAACGCCCCGACGGTCACCGCCCTCACCCCGGTAGCTGGCCCCTTGGCCGGCGGCACTGCGGTGACCATCACCGGAACCGGCTTCACCTTGGCCTCGACGGTCGCGTTCGGAGCCGATCCGGCGGCGTCGGTCCAGTTCCAGAGCCCGACTGAGCTGATCGCCACCTCGCCTCCGTCCGGCTCGTCGGTGACCGTGGACGTCGTCGTCACCACGGCCTACGGGAACTCCGGAACCGCTGGACCGGACAACGACTTCGTCTACACGGACGCCCCGGTGATCACCGACCTGCAGCCCGGCGCCGGACCGGTGGCGGGCGGAACCATCGTCACGATCACCGGATTCGACTTCACGGGAGCAACGTCCGTCGACTTCGGAGCAATCGCCGCAACCAGCTTCTCGGTCAGCAGCGACACCGAAATCACCGCAGTAGCTCCCGCACACTCAGCGGGAACCGTGGACGTCCGGATCGGCGGATCGGGCGGAACGTCGCCGATCGCGGCCGGGGATCGATTCACGTTCCTCGACATCCCAGGGGTCTCCGGTCTCACCCCGCAAGCCGGACCGACCTCGGGCGGCACCAGTGTCACCATTTCCGGCGCCGACTTCACCGCGGACTCGACCGTGACGTTCGGCGGAACACCCGCAGGGCCAGTGGTCTTCGTTTCGACGGCGCAGATCGTGGTTCCCAGCCCGGCGGGCTCGGCCGGGTCGGTCGATGTCGTGGTCACCACTCCAGGAGGATCGTCCGCAGCAGGTAACCGCTTTGAGTACTTGAGGACGCCGGTGGCGAGCGGGGTAGCTCCGTCCAGCGGACCGTTGGGGGGCGGAACCGCAGTCACCGTAACCGGAACCGACTTCACTCCGGGTTCGACCGTCCGGTTCGGAACCGTGCCCGCAGCATCGGTCCAGTTCGTCTCGGTGAACCGGCTTGACGTGGTCAGCCCGGCCACGACGTCACCCGGTCCGGTGGACGTGGTGGTGACGACCGCGGGCGGCGACTCGGCGCCGGAACCGTTCACCTATGTTGCACCGCCGGTGGTGACCGTGGTGCAGCCGGGCAGCGGCCCGATTGCCGGTGGTACCACCGTGACCATCACCGGAACCGGCCTCACCGGCGCCACCGCGGTGAACTTCGGCTCGGGATCGGCAGTTTTCACCGTCGACAGCGATACCCAGATCACCGCCACCACGCCGGCCGGAACCGGCACGGTCGACGTAAGGGTGACCACGACCGGCGGTACCTCGGCCACCTCGACCGCAGATCAGTTCACCTATCGCACTGCCCCGCAGATCGCCGGCCTGGTCCCCGGCTCGGGCCCGGCGGCCGGCGGTACTGCGGTCACGATCTCCGGTAGCGGCTTCACCGGCGCCTCGGGTCTTTCGGTGGGTGGCGTGAGCGTTGCGTTCTCCGTGGTCAGCGATTCCACGCTCACGTTCGTGACTCCGATCCGAGCTCCGGGCGCCGCTCCGGTGATGGTGACCGCGCCCGGAGGGACGGCGTCCTCCAGTTTCCGGTACCTGGACATCCCCGGTGTGAGCAGCATCTCGCCGTCCTCGGGCCCGTTGGCCGGCGGCACTGCAGTCACGATCCGGGGTTCGGGATTCACCGGGGCCACGGCGTTGAGGGTCGGGGCGATACCGGTCACGACCTGGAGCGTCGGAGACGATTCGACGATCACCGCGACCGTGCCGGCGGGGTTGCTGGCGGGGCCGGTGGACGTGACCGTCAGCGGACCGGGTGGCACCTCGCCGGTGACCACCACCACCGCCTACACCTATCTCGCCCGGCCAGTCATCACCGGGGTCACGCCGTCCAGCGGTCCGGTGTCCGGCGGAACCACGGTCACCATTCGCGGAACCGGTTTCAGCGGCGTAACCCAAGTGCTCTTCGCGGGCGCCCCCGCCGCTTCGTACGTCATTCGGGACGGGCAAACGATCACGGCCGTAACCCCGGCCCACTCGGCGGGCCCAGCCGACGTGGTGGTGTCGACCGGTGGCGGGGACGCTGCCCCCGGTGCCTTTACCTTCGTCGCCGCTCCGATCGTCACTAATCTGTCGCCGGATGCCGGTCCTACGGCCGGTGGAACTACCTTGACCATCAATGGGTCCGGTCTTTCCGGCGCCACCGTGACGATGGACGGCGCCTCGGTGACACCGGTCTCGGGGAGCGACAGCGAGATCGTCCTCACCACTCCCGCTCACGCCGCCGGGCCGGTCACCGTCACGGTGACTACGGCGGGTGGAGCGTCCGACGGTCAATTCACCTATGTGGCGCCGCAGTCGGCGCCGGTGCTCTCCTCGGTCGACCCGGCGAGCGGTCCGGTGGCAGGCGGAGAGACGGTCACGCTCACCGGAGTCGGGTTCAGCGGAGCGAGCGTGGTGCGGTTCGGCGGGATCTCGGCCAGCTTCAGCGTGGTGAACGACACGACCATCACGGCGATCGTTCCGGCCGGAAGCGAGGGATCGGCCGGGGTTTCCGTGACCACGCCGAACGGATCCACCGCGGAGAGCGTCACCTATCTCTACCTCACCGCGCCCCTGCCTCCGACGATCACCGCAGTCACCCCGGCCGTCGGTCCCACCGCCGGAGGAACTCGGATCACCATCACCGGAACCGGTTTCGACAGCCAGTCCACGGTGGCCTTCGACGGAGTCGCGGGTACCGACGTCGAGCTGGGGGCCTCGGCCCTGGGGCTCACGGTCGTTCCCCCGGCCATCCGGGCCGCTGCCTCCACCACCCTGACCGTGCTCACTCCGGCTCACGGCGAAGGGCCGGCCGAGATCAAGGTGACCAACTCGGCCGGAAGTGCCACCGCGTCGACCGGCTTCACCTTCATCCCGGTGCTCATGGACGCCTCGATCAGCCTTCGGGTCCAGACCAGCGCGACGACCGCGGTGGCGCCGCAGGGTTCGCTCTACGCGGGCCTGAAGGTGCAGTCGTGTTCGGCGCCGCTGCTCGGCACCAGTTCGGTCGGCGCGAACTCGGCCTTCTGCCGCTACACCGCACCGGCCCAGACGGGTCTGGACTCATTCACCATGCAGGTCACCGATTCATTGGGGGAGCAGGTCACGCAGGCCGTGCGGATCACCGTGTTCGACGACGGCACGGGCGGTGAGAGCACCGGTGGTGAAGGTGGAAACGACAACAACGGCAACGGGAACAACGGCGGTAATAGTGGTGACAACGGTGATGGCGGCGGGGGCACCGCCACCGGCGGGGACGGCGGTAACGACACCGGCGGGGATGGAAAGCCCGGCCCGACCAGCAGTCACGATGGTTCCGGGGGAGCTGGACCGACCGGGAACAGCGGCGAGGGGATCGGCGGTGGGGGCGGTAACGACGAGGGAGGAAATCCCCCGACCGCTACCGCCGCACCGACGACGAGCCCCAGTCGTACGACCGCCCCAGCACCGGCTTCGGCCCCGAGCAGTAACGACCTCGACTACCTTTGGCCCTTGCTCCTGGGCTTTGGTGCCCTGCTGTTCCTCATTCTCGCGCTGTGGATCTGGTGGTTCTTCCTCGGCCGCCGCCGCCAGAAGGAGGAAGAAGATCAGGGAAGGTCCAAGTAGGAGCGGGTGAAGGCGTTGGCGAACTTGCCTTCCGGGTCGACCTGGCGCACCAGTTTCTCGAAATCGCCCAGCCGCGGGTAACGCGAGCGCACCACGTCGCGGGGGATGCCGAACACCTTGCCCCAATGCGGCCGGGCGTCGAAGCCTTCCAGCGCCCCCTCCAGCGCGGCCAGCGCGGGCGTCACCTTGGTCAGGTCGTCGACCCAGGTGAAGTGCAGGGCCACGGTGGTCCGGCCGTAGCAGGGGCTGAGCCAGAGGTCGTCACCGGCGATGGTACGGATCTCGGCGATCTGGAGGGCCGGGGCGAACTGCTCGTGGACCGCGTCCACCGCCGCCAGCGCGGCTCCGGCCTGCTCGATCGGCAGCAGGTACTCGGTCTGCAGCTCGTCCCCGCGGGACGGGGTGAACTCGAACCGGAAGTGCGGCAGCCGCTCGTGCCAGGGCCCGGGCACCCCGAGCTGCTGGGTCGCGTTCTCGGTGGGCATCCCGACGATCGGGTGCCGCGGGCCGTCGGACCGGCGGGCGCCGAAGTAACCGGCCGGCGGCTCTGGGTCGTCGGCCAGCTGCTTGCGCCAGAGCAGGTCCATCACCGGACCCTGCCAGCGGGTGAAGGCGCTGACGCTGTAGGCGCTGCCCATGATCTCCTCGAAGTCCGCGATCAGCGCGGCCAGCGGCAGGTCGTCGTAGACGAACTGGCGCACCTCGAAGGTGGGCCGGGCCTTCAGGGTCAGCGCGGTGACCACTCCGGCCAGTCCCATCGCGACGACCGACCCGTCGAAACCGGCGTCGCCCGCCGCGAGCGTCCGCAATTCCCCGTCCGGGCCGATCAGCTCGATCCCGACCACCCCGGCGGCCAGGCACTGGTTACCGGTGCCGGACCCGTGGGTGCCGGTCGCGCTCGCCCCGGCGACCGAGATGTGCGGCAGCGAACCGGTGTTGTGCAGGGCCAGGCCGGCTGCGTGCAGGGCGGGCATGACGTGGGCGAAGCGGGCGCTGGCGGTGACCCGGGCGGTGGCCGCGGCGGTGTCGACGTCCACGCTCAGCGGCAGGTCCTCCAGGCTGAGCAGCAGCCCGTCGGTGGCCGCGACCGGGCTGAACGAGTGCCCACTGCCCAGAACCCGGACGCCGCGGGCCGCGGCCACCAGGTCCTGCACCTGCTCGACCTTGGTGGCCCGCTCGTACCGTTCGGGGGTGAAGACCACGTTCCCGGCCCAGTTGGTCAGCGTCATCGCTCGTCCGTTCTCTCTGAAGTCCTACCCCCACCAGGAATGATCCTGCCACCCGGAGGTCCCAGAGGGACCAACCGCCAGCAGAGATCCCTACCTCCTCGTAGGCTGCTCCGCGTGCTGGACTCCAAGCTGACTGACCAGAATCCGAAACCCGGCCGACGGGCCCTGCTCGGCGCGGCCCTGCTCGGCATCACCGGGCTGGGGCTGAGTGCCTGCGGCTCCTCCGGCGACTCGGTCACCGCGGCCGCGGCCCCTCCGCCGGCCTCGGACCCGGCCACCGCGACCACCGACGCGGTACCGGCCGTCTCCTCCGGCGGGGACGTGTTCCAGAAGCTCGAGGAGCACTACCACGCCAATCTCGGGGTGTACGCGATGGACACCGGCTCCGGCCAGGTCGTGGCCTACCGGGCCGACGAGCGCTTCGCGATGTGCTCCACCTACAAACTCCTCGCGGTGGCGGCGGTGCTCGACAACAACGGCACCGAGGGGCTGTCCCAGCAGATCAGCTACACCCAGGACGATCTGGTCGACGGCTCGCCGGTCACCAAGGGCAAGACCTCGATGAGCCTGGGCGACCTCTGCGCGGCGGCCCTGCAGTACAGCGACAACACCGCGGGCAACCTGCTGCTGAACTACCTGGGTGGCCCGGACACGATCACCCAGTTCGCCCAGGCGCTCGGCGACTCGACCACCCGGCTGGACCGGACCGAGCCGGAGCTGAACTCCGCGGAGCCGGGCGACGAGGAGGACACCACCACCCCCGAGCTGATCGGCAACGACCTGTACGCGCTGCTGGCGGGCGGCAGCCTGAGCGAGGTGGGCCAGCGTCAGCTGAAGCAGTGGATGGTCGGCAACACCACCGGGGACGCCCGGATCCGGGCCGGGGTGCCGAACGGCTGGAAGGTCGCGGACAAGACCGGCAGCGGTTCCTACGGCACGGCCAACGACGTGGCGCTGGTCTATCCCAAGGGGGACAAGGCGCCGATCGTGATCTCGATCTTCTCGAACAAGGACACCAAGAAGGCGGACTACGACGAGCAGCTGCTGGCCGACGCCACCACCGCCGCGCTGGAGGCCCTGAAGGCGGCCTGATCCGACCGATCTCAGAGATCTCACAAGGTCCGGGCGGCGTTGTGCGGACAACGTAGCTACCGGGTAATGGCCGCGGGACGGCCGGGTAACACGCGCTTCCTAGCGTCGAGGGCGAGACGACAGCGCGTCACCCGGACCTACCGAGGAGCCCCCCGATGTCCGAGACCGTCACCCGGACCCAGCCCGTCCGGACCGCCCGCCCGGCCCACTGGATCGACCACTGGGACCCCGAGGACCCGGACTTCTGGCGGTCGACCGGCCGGCCGATCGCCCGTCGCAACCTGATCTGGTCGATCTTCGCCGAGCACATCGGCTTCTCGGTCTGGCTGCTCTGGAGCATCGTCGTGGTCCGCCTGGGCGACGCCGGATGGAACCTCTCGACCAGCCAGACCCTGTGGCTGACCGCGGTTCCCAGCGGGGTCGGCGCCGTGCTGCGGCTGCCGTACACCTTCGCGGTGCCGCGGTTCGGCGGCCGGAACTGGACCGTCGTCTCGGCCCTGCTGCTGATCGTGCCCTGCGCCGGTCTGGCCTGGGCGGTGGAGCGACCCGGGATCGGCTACGGGACGCTGCTCCTGGTCGCGGCCACCGCCGGTCTCGGTGGCGGAAACTTCGCCTCCAGCATGGCCAACATCTCGTTCTTCTACCCGGAGCGGGAGAAGGGCCTGGCACTCGGGCTGAACGCGGCCGGCGGCAACATCGGGGTGGCCGTGGTGCAGAAGCTGGTGCCGCAGGTGATCGTGCTCGGCGGCGGGCTGACCCTGGCCTACGCCGGGCTGATGTACATCCCGCTGGCGGTGATCGCCGCGGTCTGCGCCTTCGCCTTCATGGACAACCTGAGCGAGGCCAAGGCCGACGTCGGGCCGGTCCGGCAGGCGCTGCGCTTCCCCGACACCTGGATCCTCTCGCTGCTCTACGTCGGTACCTTCGGCTCGTTCATCGGCTACTCCTCGGCCTTCCCGACCCTGCTGGTGGCCGTGTTCGACCGCCAGGACATCGCCCTCACCTGGGCCTTCCTCGGCGCCGGGATCGGCTCGCTGGCCCGGCCGCTGGGCGGCCGGCTGTCCGACCGGATCGGCGGCGCCCAGGTGACCATGGCCGCCTTCGCGGGCCTGGCGGTCGGGGCGTTCGCGGCCCTCTGGTCGGTGCGGCAGCACAACCTCGGCCTGTTCTTCGTCAGCTTCATGTTCCTGTTCGTGGCCACCGGCATCGGCAACGGCTCGACCTACCGGATGATCTCCCGGCTGTTCCAGCTCCGGGGCCTGCGCGCGGGCGGGGACCCGGAGACCATGCTGCGCAGCCGCCGGGAGGCCGCCGGGGCGCTCGGGGTGATCAGCTCGGTCGGCGCCTTCGGTGGATTCCTGGTGCCGATCGGGTACGCCTGGTCCAAGTCGCAGTTCGGGTCGATCCAGCCGGCCCTGCGGTTTTACCTGGTGTTCTTCGTGGTTCTTCTGGCGGTGACCTGGTTCCGCTATGCACGAGGCGGAAGTTCCCTTTCCGGCCAGGGGGTTTGAGTCCTGCGCCCGGTTCGCTCACCGGAGGTGCGGACGGTCATGACCATCCTGAACGGTTTCTGCATCCTCCTGACCTGCGACCGCCGGGCCGACGAGCTGGCGGCCAACTTCAGCCGACGGGGAGCCACCGTGATCCAGGCCCCGACCCTGCGGTTCCTGCCGCTGGAGGAGGACACCGAGCTGATCGAGATGACCCGCCGGATCGTCCGGCAGCCGCCGGACGCGGTGATCGTCACCACCGCCATCGGTTTCCGCGGCTGGGTCGAGACCGCCGACTCGGCCGGTCTGGCCCCGCACCTGCTCGAGGTACTGGCCGAGTCCCGGCTGCTGGCCCGGGGGCCGAAGGCGCGCGGGGCGATCCGGGCGGCCGGGCTGATCGAGAGCTGGTCGGCCGCCTCGGAAACCACGTCGGAGGTGGTGGATGTGCTTCTGGCCCAGGGGGTCGCCGGCCGCCGGGTGGCGATCCAGCTGCACGGCAACACCGACGAGAAGCTGATCGGACGGTTGCAGGAGGCGGGCGCCGAGGTGTTCCCGGTGCCGGTCTACCGCTGGGGCCCGGCCCCGGACCCGGTCGCGGTGGAACGCTCGATCGAGGCGACCTGTAACCGCACGGTGGATGCGGTGCTGTTCACCAGCGCGCCCGGCGCCGAGGCCTTCCTCGAGGCCGCGACCCGGGCCGGCCGTCGCCCGGAACTCCTGGAGGCGTTGCGGGAGGACGTGGCGACGGCGGCGGTCGGGCAGATGACGGCCCGGCCGCTGATCGAGGCCGGACTGGATCCGCTGATCCCGGACCGCAGCCGGCTCGGGGCGCTGATCCGCACCACCGTGGACCATCTGACCACCGTGCGCACCCGCACCCTGGAGACCGCGGCCGGCCCGTTGGAGGTGCGCGGGCAGGGTGCTCTGCTGGACGGACGGGTGCTGAACCTGTCGCCCGCGCCGATGGCGATCCTGCGCGAACTGGCCCGGCGCCCGGGCCATGTTGCCGACCGCGCGACCCTGCTGGCGGCCTTGCCCGGGGCCGGTGACCTGCACGCCGTGGAGGTCGCGGTGGCCCGGCTGCGGGCCGGCCTGGGCGCGCCGGCCCTGGTGCAGACCGTGGTCAAACGCGGGTACCGGCTGGCCACCACCACATCACGACCGTCATAACCATCCCGACCGTCAGCGCAGAGGAGCCCGTCGTCATGCACAGCACCCCGCGATTCCTTCAGGGAGTCTTCGGTTTCACCGGTCACGGCCTGCCGAAACCGGTTCCGGTCGATCCGGCCCTGGCCTTCACCGTCCCGGCCGGAAAGACCGCCCAGGCGCTGTACTTCCGCGGCGGCAACTCCAGCGGTGAGCTGGTCACCGTGGTCCTGGTGCGGGACGGGCGGCCGATGCGCTATTTCCCGATCGGCGCCCGGGCCGACGTGCACGTACCGCTGCGGGTGGTCGAGGACCTGCTCGGGGGAACGGTTCTCGAGCTGCACCTGGCCGCCCCCGAGGGCGTGGAGGGCACCCTGGTGGTCGACTTCGGGCTGGTCGAGGTATGAAGCGCCGGCTGGTGGTGATCGGCAACGGGATGGCGGCCGGGCGTACGGTCGAGGAGATTCTCGAGCGCGGGGGCGGTGAGCAGTTCGAGATCACGATGTTCGGGGACGAGCCCTACGGCAACTACAACCGGATCATGCTGTCGCACGTGCTCTCCGGGGAGGAGGACGAGTCCGGCATCTTCCTCAACGACCTGGCCTGGTACCGGGACAACGGGATCACCCTGCGCGCTCCGGTGCGGATCACCGGGATCGACCGGTTCGCCAAGCTGGTCGACGGCGACGACGGAAGCTGCACCCCGTACGACATTCTGGTGATCGCGACCGGCAGCCGGTCGTTCGTCCCGCCGATGGAGGGCGTCCGGCGCCCGGACGGAAGTCTGCTGGACGGCGTCCTCGGATTCCGCACCATCGACGACACCCGCGAGATCGTCCGGCGGGCCCGCCGGCACCGGCGGGCCGTGGTGGTCGGCGGCGGTCTGCTCGGGCTCGAGGCGGCCCGGGGCCTGCAGTCGCACGGCGTGCAGGTCGAGGTGCTGCACGCCGCCGGGCACCTGATGAACCAGCAGCTCGACGCGCCGGGCGGCGGCATCCTCAAGCGCGGCATCGAGGAACTCGGGATCACCGTACGCACCCGGGCCCGCAGCACCGCGGTGCTGGGGGAGGACCGGGTGCGCGGGGTACGGCTCGACGACGGCACCGAGATCGACTGCGATCTGCTGGTGCTCGCTGCCGGGATCCGGCCGAACGTGGACCTGGCCAGGGGTTTCACCGTTGAGCGGGCGATCGTGGTGGACGACCGGATGACCACCCTGGACGATCCCGACGTGTTCGCGGTGGGGGAGTGCGCCCAGCACCGCGGTGAGGTCTACGGTCTCGTCGCGCCGATCTGGGAGCAGGCCCGGGTGCTGGCCGACCGGCTCACCGGGGCCCGGCCCGAGGCCGAGTACCACGGCTCCCGGGTCACCACCAAGCTCAAGGTGGCCGGGGTGGACGTGGCCTCGATGGGCCTGATCGCCCCGGAGCGCGAGGACGACGAGTTCGTGGTGTTCAGCGAGCCGCGCAAGGGCGTCTACAAGAGCGTGGTGATCCGGGACGACCGGCTGATCGGGGCGACCTGCGTCGGCGACGTCTCCAAGGTGGGGTTCCTGATCCGGGCCTTCGAGCAGGGCCTGCCGCTGCCCGAGGAACGCGTCGGCCTGCTCTTCGACCTGGGTGAGCCGGTGGCCGAGGTGGAGCTGGCGGACGACGCCCAGGTCTGTAACTGCAACGGAGTGAGCAAGGGCGCCCTGGTGAAATGTGTTGCTCAAGGTGAGAAAACAGTGACCGGGGTGATGGACAAGACCCGGGCCGGCAAGGGCTGCGGATCCTGCAAACTGCTGGTCCGGCAGATCGTCGAGCGGGCGGCCGGTGACGAGGTACAGGTCGATCCGGCCGAGCACTACTACGTTCCCGGCATCCCCCTGGCCAAGCCGGAACTGATCGAGCAGATCCGTGCGCAGCGGCTGTACTCGGTCTCGGCGGTGTTCCAGGCGCTGGCGCCCGGTGGGACCGAGGACGCGAAGAGCAAGATGGGCCTGACCTCGCTGCTGCGCACCCTGTGGCCGCAGGACTTCGTCGACGAGCGGGACGGCCGGTTCATCAACGACCGGGTTCACGCCAACATCCAGCGGGACGGCACCTTCTCGGTGGTTCCGCAGATGAAGGGTGGGGTCACCTCGATCGAACAGCTGCGCACCATCGCCGACGTGGCCGAGAAGTACCAGGTGCCGATGATCAAGCTCACCGGCGGTCAGCGGATCGACCTGCTGGGCATCCCGAAGGAGGATCTGCCCAAGGTCTGGGCCGACCTGGACATGCCCTCCGGCTACGCCTACGGCAAGAGCTTCCGCACCGTGAAGACCTGTGTGGGGTCGGACTTCTGCCGGTTCGGCCTGGGCGACTCGACCGCCCTCGGGGTGGCCCTGGAGACCCGGTTCCAGGGCATCGAGTCCCCGGGCAAGGTGAAGATGGCGGTCAGCGGCTGCCCCCGCAACTGCGCCGAGTCGCTGGTGAAGGACATCGGGGTGGTCGCGGTGGAGGGTGGCCGGTGGGAGATCTACGTGGGCGGCGCGGCCGGTGCGCACATCCGCAAGGGCGATCTGCTGACCACCGTGGACACCCCGGAGCAGGTGCTCGCGCTCAGCGGGCGCTTCCTGCAGTACTACCGGGAGAACGCGAAGTGGCTGGAACGCACCTATGCCTTCGTGCCACGCCTGGGCCTGGATCGGATTCGCCAGGGGATGGAGGAGGACGCGGCCGGTCTGGACGCCCGCCTTCAGGAGACGGTCGACGGTTACCGCGATCCGTGGAAGGAAGGCCGGGAACCCGCGGTACCCGGGCAGTTCCGCACCTCCCTGCCGCTGGTCGCGCTACCCCAGGTCCCGGTCCGGGACGGCAGCACCGCTCTGGGCGGCCGGGCCGGCCGATCGATCACCGCGGATCCCCGTCGACCGCAGACTGTTGAAGGGAGCACCTGATGGGGCTCGTGGTGGGCCCGATAGAGGACGTTCCCCTCGGCGAAGGTCGGGCCTACGAGGTGGGTGCGAAGACGATCGCCGTCTTCCGGCTGCGGTCCGGCGCGCTGCGGGCGGTCCCGGCCCGGTGCCCGCACGCCGGGGGACCGTTGGCGGACGGGCAGATCGACGAGAACGTGCTGATCTGCCCGCTGCACCTGAACACCTGGGACCTGGCCACCGGCTGCTCCCGTTCCGGCCAGGCGGATCTGGAGGTGCTGGCGGTCCGGGAGGTGGCCGGGCAGATCGTGCTCGGGTGACCTCACAGCCGCCGCAGGCCCTCCCGCACCAGCATCAGCAGGTCCGGGTCGCGTTCCGGGGCGGTGGAACCCGGGGTCAGGTAACCGTTGTCGAGCAGGTCGCTGATGATCACCTTGGCCACCGTCATCGGCAGCCCGCTGTAGGCGGCCACTTCGGCCACCGACAGCGGCTCCCGGCAGAGCTCCAGGATCCGGGCGTACTCCTGGTCCGGGATCTGCGGGTCGGTGATCCCCGGGCGGGTGGCGATCATCAGGAACGGGTCCAGGTCGAGCTGACTGGGCCGGACCCGGCCGCGGATCATCGAGAACGGCCGCACCAGCCGGCCGCCCGCGTCGTCCATCCAGATCTCTTCTTCGTCGTCCACTAGGTCACGGGCCCGGCGGCCGGACCGCGGGCACCGACAGGGCCTCCAGCGGGTCGAGGGCGGGGATCTCGCCGGACAGCACCGGCGGCTCGACCAGGACCGCCAGCGGCAGCAGGACCACCGCGACGGTTCCGCCGTAGGCGCCGGACTCGCGTAGCGTCACCCGGATCTCGTGACGGGTGGCCAGCCGCCCGACCACGAACAGGCCGAGGCGGGTGTCGGCCGACAGCGCCAGGTCGGCGAAGTCCGGTGCGTCGCGCAACTGCCGGTTGAACTCCACGCGCTGGTCGGCCGGGATCCCCAGCCCCCGGTCCTCGACCTCCAGCACCAGCCCGCGCCCGACGATCTCGCCCCGCACCTCCACGGTCGCCCGCGGAGGCCCGAAACTGGTCGCGTTGTCGATCAGCTCGGCGAGAATGTGGATGACGTCGGCGGCCTTGTCGGCCGCGATGGAGACCTCCGGGATGCGACGGACCAGAACCTGCTCGTAGTTCGCGGTCTCGCTGGTCGCTCCGCGCACCACATCGATCAGCGGGACCGGCCGGCTCCAGCGCCGCCCCGGCTGCTTGCCGCCGAGGATCACCAGGTTCTCCGCGTGCCGGCGGGCCCGGGTGGCCAGGCTGTCCAGCTGGAACAGCAGCCTCAGGTGGGTCGGGTCCTCGACGTGCTCCTGAGCCTCGTCGAGGACCTTGAGCTGCTGGTAGGCGATGCCCTGGGTGCGGCGGGCGATGTTCAGGAACACCTCCCGGGTGCCCGCCCGCGAGCGGGCCTCGTCGGTCGCCGCCCGCATCGCCATGCCCTGGGCCTCGTTGAACGCCGCGGCCACCTCGCCGATCTCGTCGTCGCCGAGCTCCAGCGCCGAGATCGCGGCGCCCGGTTCCTGGCCGTGCCGCAGCCGCTCCATCGCCTCCGGCAACCCGGTACTCGACAGCTGCCGGGTGTCGTCCCGCAATCGCCGCAGCCGCCGCGCTACCTGACCGGACAGCCGCACCGCGACCAGCACCACGATCAGGCCGATCGCCAGCAGCACCGCGCCCACCACCCAGGCCCGCACCTCCTGGTGGTGCACGGTGGTGCTGCTGCGGTCGGCCGCGGCCTGGGCGTGCTCCGCGTACAGCGCGGCGAGCTCCTGCCCGACCTGGTCCACCGCGGCCCGCCACTCGTCCAGCCCGACCGGCGGCCAGTCCGCCACCTTGCCCCCGGCCAGCCGGCGCCCGAGGGCCGACTCGGCCGTGTCGATCAGCGCGTAGCTGGAGCTGTTCATGATCGTCTCCAGCTCGGCCCGCTCCTGGTCGCCGAGCACGTCGGCGAGGGCGGCCAGCTGGGCGTGGTAGGCCCCCGAGCGCACCCGGAAGTCCTCGGCCAGCGGCGCGGGCAGGTCCTGGCCGAGCAGCGCGACCTCGGTGAGAGCGGCGCTGCCCCAGAGCGATTCGGCCCCGTAGAACAGGTCGACCGAGGTGAGCTGGTCGTGGGTGGAGCGGGCGTCCGGAGCCTCCTGGGTGACGGTGCGCAGGCTGGCGCCGAACCCGGCCAGGATGTGGCTGTAGGTCAGGTAGACGGTGGGGATGTCGATCTGGTTGGCGTCGATCGCCGCCCGCAGGTCCTGCAGCTGCTCGGCCCGGCCGGTCAGGGAGCCGAGCTGGTTCTGCACGCTGCTGGAGTCGGATCCGGTGACCAGCGGCCCGACCACCTTCGACACCTGGTCCAGCGCCGTCAGTACCTGCTGACGCGACCGGTCCAGGCCGCCGTCGTAGCCGCCCGCCAGCCGGGCCAGGGAGAGTCGCCGCTCCTCCTGCAGCCCGAGGATCGCCGCCGCGGCCGGGGTCGAGGCCTCGGCCACCGTGCGCTGCAGGGAACTGTGCCGGCGGGCGTTCACCGCGAGATAGCCGGTGGCGGCCATGGCGATCGCGATCAGCGAGATCGACGGCACCAGCACGATGATCAGGAGCTGACGCCGGATGGTCGGCCGACGCCGCTTCGACGGCTGAGTCGGCTGAGTCGGCTGAGACCCCTCGGAGCGCCTCGACCAGGGGGACCGGGGCGACCAATGTGGCAAATGGGGCAGGCGAGGCATGGGGCAACCTCCGGTACGAGGGTGAACCGGTCTTCCCCGAGATTCGGACCTGCGCTGTTTCACCGATACGGCACGCCCCATAGCGGGGTGTGGTCGGGGACCGAGGATTGCCCGAATGTGCCCCCCGGTCCGGGTTGAACCGGATTCCCGGGGGAGCCGTGTATCGGACTGAGGACGTCGGTCGGTGACACAGCTGCGACAGAGGGAGACACCTGATGGTTGCGCGGGTAGGGGCACGATGAGCCAGACCCTGCAGGCCCGGGCCGGCCGGTACCGGGAGGTCCCTCCGGTGAGCCTGGCCGGAGGGCCGACCCAGGTGCGGGTCGCGCTGGTCGCCCCCGATCTGCTGAGCCGGTCCGGGATCGAGGGCATGCTCGGCGGCCATCCGTCCCTGCGGCTGGTGCCGGACTCGCGGGTCGGGGACGCGCATCTGCTGGTCCTGGTGGCGCCGGCGCCGGGCCCGGAGGTCACCGCGGCGGTCCGCAGCGCCTCCGGCGACCGTCGGCTGCCGATCCTGGCCGTACTCGACAACCCGGGCCCGGGGGGCGCCGCCGATCTGGCCGACCTCGGCGTGGTGGCCTGCCTCTGGCGCCGCGAGATCACCCCGGAGCGGCTGGCCGAGCAGATCCGGGCGGTGGCCACCACCCCGCGGCCCGCCCGGCTGGCCGCCGACCTGGAGGAGTACCGCCGGCGTCAGGGGCCGGACCAGGCGCCGAGCCGACGCGAGGCGGACGTGCTCCGGCTGCTCGCCGAAGGACTCGGGATTCCCGAGATCGCCCAGCGGCTGGCCTATTCCGAACGCACCGTGCAGAAGACCCTGTACGCGGTGACCTCCCGGCTGGACCTGCGCAACCGGACCCACGCGGTGGCCTACGCCTGGCGCGAGGGAGTGCTGTGAGCGCGACCACGGGCCGGCTGCCCGAGCAGTCCGACCTCTCCCGCCTGGACGAGGGCGCCGCCCCTCTGCGGATCTGCATCCTGGCCCCGGACCGGCTGGACGAGGCCGGAGTCGTGAACCTGATCGGCCGCCGCTCCGAACTGGCCGTGCAGCCGCTGAACCGGCTGACCGACGCCGACGTGCTGGTGGTGGTCGCGGCGGCGGTGACCGCCCAGTTGCTCCGCCAGATCCGCGCTCTGGCGGCCGGCCGGGAGATACCGATCGCCGCCATCCTCGAACGGTTCGGCGAGGTCGACCTGCTCACTGCGGTGGAAGTCGGCCTGCGCGGCGTGATCTGGCGGCCTCAGCTCACCGCCACCCGATTCTCCGGGCTCCTGCGGGTGGTCGCGGCCGGGGGCAGTGAACTGCCCCGTGAGATGCAGAGCCGGCTGGTGCGGGACATGGCCGAACTCCAGCGTTCGGTGCTGATCCCGCGCGGGCTCACGCCTTCCGGGCTGGAGCGGCGGGAGGTGGAGGTGCTGGCGCTGATCGCCGACGGGCTGGACACCGCCGAGATTGCCGAGCGGATGCAGTACTCGGAGCGCACGGTGAAGAACATTCTCTCCGGCGTGATGGCCCGGTTGGGACTGCGTAACCGCTCACACGCCGTCGCCTACGCACTCCGGGCCGGCGTCCTTTAGTTTCAGCAGCCTCTCTGGAAGGCCACTTTCAGATACCCCAGGGTCTGGCGCACGTACTGGTAGCTCCAGTTCACCGGGACGATCTTCATCGGCGCCTCGACCATGAGCAAATGGCCCGAGTAGCACCGCTTCACGATGGTCCGGGAGCGGCTGATGTGATACTTGGCCGCCACCACGGCAACCCGGTTCCAGCCGTGCTCGGCGGCCAGCCGCCCGAGTTCCCGGGCCTCGCCCCGGGTGGTCCGCGGATCGGGGTCGAAGCAGATCAGCTGGTAGGCGGTGGGGTGGGACGCGCACAGGTCGTGGATGGGCTGGAAGGCCGGTTCCTGCGGATACGGGTCGGAGATCAGGACGACCGGAGTGACGCCCTTCTCGGCGAGAGAGACCGCATAGGTTGCCGTTTCGGTGCGGCCGCCCAGGGCGAGGATCGCGTCCACCCGAGTCGTGTCGTCCACCGGGTCGACCTTGGGGAACGAGTACAGGCGCCCGCCACCGATCCCGATCACCAGGCCCAGCACCAGCAGGGCGACGGCGACCCGGCGCGGCCACCGGCGGGTGACGAAGGTGATGCTGGCGCCGCGCAGGTCGTCAGCCATAGGTCTGCGCCAGCCGGGCCGCCTGGGCCCCGTACGATCCGCCGAACAGGACCGCATGAACCAGCAGCGGGTGGATCTGGTGCAGAGCGACCCGCTCGGTCCAGTGGTCCGGCAGCGGTGAGGTTCTCGTGTAGGCGTCGAGCACCTGGTCGAGGTGCGGGAGGCCGAACAGGGCGAGCATGGCCAGGTCGGTCTCCGGGTGGCCGCCGTGCGCGGCCGGATCGATCAGCAGCGGCCCTTCCGGGCGCCAGAGCACGTTCCCGCTCCACAGGTCGCCGTGCAGGCGGGCCGCCGGAACCTCGGGGCCGGTGAGCTCCGGGTCGCCTTCACGCAGTCGCTCGCTGAGTTTGAGGACGCTGGTCAGCCCGTCCGGGCTGAGGTTCCCGGCTTCCGCAGCGGCCCGGGCGAACGGCTCGACCCGGCAGCGCGCGTAGAAGTCACCCCAGTGCGGCGGGGTTCCGGTCAGGTGTTTCAGAGGCAGGGTGGCGATGAAGCCGTCCGTCACGCCGGGCGGGGCCGCGCCGTGGTGGGGTGCGCCGGCCCGATGGGTGAGGGCCAGTCGCCGGCCGAACTCGCGAGCCTGCTCGGGAGTGGGCGTCACCGTGGGGTACCGGGTCAGCGTGATCGAGGTGTCGGTCACCTCGATCACCTCGGCCACCGGCACCCCTTCGGAGGCCGACCCCAGCCAGCGCAGACCGGCCGCCTCCGCCTGGTAGAAACCGGCGGCGGCGTGGGGATCGCGTTTGGTGAACGTCATCGCCGAGGAGTTTAGGCCGGGTGCTCGGTGCGCTCCTGGAGGAAGTCGACCATCCCGTCCACGGCCGCCTCGATCTGCTCGATCATCGCGGTGAACTCGACGTGCTCGGCGCTGCCGTCGTAGTACGGGTCGGGCACGTCGATCCGGCGGTCCTCCTCGGAGACGTCCTCCAGGTCCGGGTCGAAGGAGCGCAGCAGCCGGATCTTGGCCGCCGACTCCTCGTCCGGCGCCAGGGAGTGCAGGATCCGGGCGTGACCGCGGTCCAGGGCGACGATCAGGTCGCGCTCGGCGAACCAGCTCTCGTCGAACTGCCGGGCCACGTGCCGGGAGCCGTCGTAACCGGCGTCCTTCATCACCCGGACCGCCCGCTCGTCCGCCGGATCCCCCACGTGCCAGCCGTCGGTGCCGGCCGAGTCGACGTCCACGTCCAGCCCGGCGTCCTGCGCGCGGGCCCGGAGGATCACCTCGGCGGCGGGGGAGCGGCAGATGTTGCCCGTGCAGACGAAGGAGACGCGGTACGCCGACATGCCGCGCATTCTTTCATCTGGCCGCTTCCGGGAAGAGCCGCCCCAGCAGGTCCGAGAGGGTGATCACCCCGGTGAACCGGCCGGCCTCGGTGACCGTGGCCAGGTGGTTACGGGTCTCCCGCATCTGGTTGATCGCCTGGAACACCTTGGTCTCGGCCGGGAGGCTGTGGACCGGCCGGGCCAGCGCCTGCGCCGGGGCGTCGTCGGGAGCCATCAGGGTGTCCCGTACGTGCACGACCGCGTCCGTACCGAGCAGGATCCGCAGATGGCCGGAGGCCAGCGAGGCCTCGCGAACCGCCCGCACGTCCGACCCCGGTGGCACCGAGGTGGTGCCCCGGTCGCGCCGCACCAGGTCGCCGACGGTCAGCGACTCCAGCTGCAGAGCACTGTCCAGCCGACCCGAATAGCCCACCTCGAGCGCCCCCACGCTGGCCGAATGCTCGACCAGGCTGCGCAGGGCGGCCGGATCGCGACCCGAGGCCACCTGCCCGGCGGGTTCCACCCCGACCCGCCGTAGGCACCAGTTGGCGATCTCGTTCAACTGGTTCAGCAGAGGCCGGGTGGCCGCCATGAACGCCCGCATCGGCAGGGCCAGACGCACGGCCGAGGTCTCCGGGTGGGCGATCGCCCAGGACTTCGGGGCCATCTCGCCGACCACCAGGTGCAGGAACGTCACCAGGAGCAGGGCCAGCACGAACCCGGCCAGGTCGGCCGGCCACTCGGCCACACCCCAGGACTCGAACCAGGGGGTGAGCCAGTGGTGCAGGGCCGGCTTGGTGACCGCGCCCAGGGCCAGCGTGCAGGCGGTGATGCCGAGCTGGGAACCGGCCAGCAGCACGGTCAGTTCGGAGGAGCTGCGCAGCGCGGCCCGGGCCGCCCGGCTCGTCCCGGCCAGATCCTCCAGCCGGTGCCGGCGGGCCGCGAGCAGGGCGAACTCGACCGCTACGAAGAAGGCACTGAACCCGAGCAGGACGATCGTGACCGCGGTGACGGCGAAGGGATTGCTCACGCCGAGGCCTCCTCGATGCTCAGACGGAGCTCGGCCGGGACATGTCGCTCCAGCCGGATCACCTCGGCCGCCAGGGTGAACACCGGTGGGTCTCCGTCCATCGCCAAAAGCGCAGGGTCGCCGGGCAGTTCGACCTTGATGACGGTGCCTACCCCGGGCAGGGATCCGTGCTGGGAGATCACCAGGCCGGCCAGCGTCTCGAAGTCCCCACGCGGCAGATCGGCCTCTACCGTGCGTTCGGCCTCGTCCAGCGGGGTGGAGCCGGGCAGGACCCAGGTTCCGTTCTGATGCTGCGGGGTAGGAGTGGCCGGGTCGTGCTCGTCGGTGATCTCGCCGATCAGCTCCTCGGCCAGGTCCTCGGTGGTGATCAGACCGCTGAAGCCGCCGTATTCGTCCAGCACGCAGGCCAGCTGGGCGCGCTGGACGACCAGGAGGTCGAGGAGGGCGGGCAGCGGCATGGTGGTCGGTACCAGGGTGGCGGGACGCATGATTGAGGACGCTTTCCCGCTGTGGTCGGGAGGGAGGCGGAGCAGGTCCTGCAGATGCACCACGCCCAGCACCTCGTCGTCCGGGCCGAGCACCGGGTACCGGCTGTGGCCGGTGCTCATCCGCTCGCGCACCCGGGTCAGGGGGTCGTCGGCGGGCACCACGTCGACCGCGTGCCGGGGGATCATCGCGTGCTGCACGTCCCGCTGGGGGAAGTCGAGGATCCGGTCCAGCAGCACCGACAGCTCCTTCGGCAGATCCCCGCTCTCGGCCGACTCGGCGACGATGTGCTCCAGGTCGCGGGCCGTGGCCGAGTGCTCGACATCGTGCGCCGGCTCGATCCCCAGGCCCTTCAGCAACAGGTTCGAGGCCCGGTCGAAGACCTGGATGAGCCGGCCGAACACGGTCAGGTAACCCGCGGTGGAGCCGGCCAGGCGCAGCGCCACCTGGTCGGGCCGGGCGATCGCCAGGTTCTTCGGGAACAGCTCACCGAAGATCATCTGGACCAGGGTGGAGAACAGCAGGGCGAGCACGGTGCCGATCGCGATGCCGACGCCGTCGGGGACCCCGACCCCGCCCAGCGCGTGGCCCAGCGACTCACCGATCAGCGGCTCGGCCACGTAGCCGACCAGCAGGCCGGTGACGGTGATGCCGAGCTGGGCGCCCGAGAGCATGAAGGAGGTCTGCCGGGTCACCCGCAGCGCCCGTTCGGCGGCGGCGTCCCCGGCGGCGGCCCGGGCGCTCAGCGCCGACCGGTCGACCGCCATGAAGGCGAACTCCTGGGCCACGAAGTAGCCGGTGACGGCGGTGATCGCCAGCACCACCAGCACTCCGAGAAGCAGAGTCAGGAGCCACATCAGGTCGTTCCCCCCTTCGCCACTGCGTGGTTCCGGGGGTTGGGATAGTCGTGGTCGTCCATCTCTCCGTCTTGGCTGGTCCTACGAGGGGGTGCGTTCCGCGCACAACGGGTGATCGCCGGATCCGGTTCCCGGGATCACCCGTCCGGCCGCACCAAGGAATGATTGAACGTACAACCATCGTTCCACGGGCATGGACAAGAAGATCGGGTTCCTCTCCTTCGGCCACTGGCGGGACGTCGAGGGCTCGCAGACCAGGTCCGGCGCCGACGCGCTGCTGCAGACCATCGAACTGGCCGAGGCGGCCGAGGAGATCGGGATCGACGGCGCCTTCGTCCGGGTGCACCACTTCGAGCGCCAGCTCGCCTCGCCGTTCCCGCTGCTGTCGGCGATCGGGGCGCGCACCCAGCACATCGAGATCGGCACCGGCGTGATCGACATGCGCTACGAGAACCCGCTCTACATGGCCGAGGAGGCCGCGGTCGCCGACCTGATCAGCGGCGGCCGACTGCAGCTGGGGGTGAGCCGGGGGTCACCGGAGACCGCGCTGCGCGGCGCCGAGAGCTTCGGCTACGTGATGCCGGAGGCCGACGGCGGTCCGGCCCAGATGGCCCGGACCAAGACCGAGGTGTTCCTCCAGGCGATCCGGGGCGCCGCGGTGGCCCGCACCGATCCGGCCCGCACCGGGGGTGTGAGCGGTGGCCTGGCGATCCAGCCGCAGGCGCCCGGCCTGGCCGAGCGGATCTGGTGGGGCGCCGGCACCCGGGCCACCGCCGAGTGGGCCGCCTCGCTGGGGCTGAACCTGCAGAGCTCGACCCTGCTCAGCGAGGACACCGGGGTGCCGTTCGACCAGCTCCAGGCCGAGCAGATCCGGCTGTACCGCAAGGCGTGGACGGAAGCCGGGCGCACGCCCCGGGTCTCGATCTCCCGCAGCGTGCTGCCGATCACCACCGACCGGGACCGGATGTACTTCGGCGGCCGCAGCGAGGCCGATCAGGTCGGGCTGCTGGAAGGGGTGCGCTCGCGGTTCGGCCGGACCTACGTCGGCGAGCCCGGACAGATCGCCCGGGAACTGGCCGCGGACGAGGCGGTGCAGGAGGCCGACACCGTGCTGTTCACCGTGCCGAACCAGCTCGGCGTGGAGTACAACGCCCGGATCCTGACCACCATCGCCGAGCAGATCGCCCCGGCCATCGGCTGGCGGAGGAAGTGGTGACCGGACTGCCCTCAGCACCCTGACTAGGCTGGTGGGATGGCCGTTTGCGTAGTGGGCAGTGTGAACCTCGATCATGTGGTCCGGGCCCCCCGGATCCCCGGCCCGGGCGAGACCCTGCTGGGTACGGACGTCGCCGAGCACCCGGGCGGTAAGGGCGCCAACCAGGCCGTCGGGGCGGGCCGGAGCGGTGCTTCGACCGTGTTCATCGGGGCTTTGGGGGACGACGCGGCGGCCACCCGCCTGCTGGCCGAGTTGCGGGGGGCCGGGGTGCAGACCCGCACCCGCACCGAGCCGGTCGCCACCGGCACCGCCTGGATCACGGTGGCCGACGACGGGGAGAACGTGATCATCGTGGTGCCCGGCGCCAACGCCACCGTCGCCGGGCTCACCCCGGCCGAACGCGAGATCGTCGCCGGGAGCCGGGTTCTGCTGATGCAGCAGGAGATCCCCGGGTCCGCGCTGCTCGACGCGGCCGACGCGGCGGGCGGGCTGGTCCTGCTCAATGCCGCGCCCAGCCGCGAGGTCGACCCGGACCTGCTGGCCCGGGTCGACGTGCTGATCGTCAACGAGCACGAGGCGGCCGATCTGACCGGCGGCTCCCCGGGCCCGGAGGAGGCGGTCCGGCTTCTGCTGGAACGGGTTCCGGCGGTGGTGCTGACCCTCGGCGCCTCCGGTTCGCTGATCGCGGTGCGGGATCAGGAGCCGGTCGCGGTGCCGGCCCACCCGGTGACGGCGGTGGACACCACCGGCGCCGGAGACGCGTTCTGCGGGGCCCTGGCGGCGGAACTCGACCGTTCGTCGGGAGAATTCGACCGCTCGGCGTCGGATCTGCGGGAAAGGCTGCTCGTGGCGGCCCGCTTCGCGACCTCGGTCAGTGCCCTCGCGGTTCAGCGGCCCGGAGCGGCCAGCGGAATTCCCACCCGCGACGAAGTGCTCAAGGCCTACCCGGCCTGACCGGCCGAAACCTGCCCGTCGGCGCCGGTCTTCAGCCCCGCAGGACCAGCACCGCCACCAGGGCGTCGCTGGCCGCCACCCAGGAACAGGTCTCGATCAGCAGCCCTCGGTAGTTCGGCACCGACCGGCGCAGCCAGAGCACGGCCAGTCCGGCGGTCAGCAGAGGGGCCCCGGCCAGTACCGCGGTGGTCAGCCCGGCGCCGACCGGGCCGTCCGCCTCCGCGCGGGCCCCGGCGGTGAGTACCACCAGCAGTTCCAGCCCCGCGGTGAGCACGGTGGTGGCGGCCGTGATCGCCCCGGTGCGGGCGGTGGCGATCGGGTGCCGATACCGGACCGACCAGCGCGACTGAACTCCCGCCCTCACAACCGGGCCCCCTTCGTCCACTATTTATCGCTCTCAGTGTACGAGTCATCACCTCAAGTCAGGGGATCGGGCAATCGGGCAGGATCGGAGCCCGAATCCGGCGGCCCTGGTGACGTGGTGGACCGTTCGTCGCAGAACCGCTACCGTTCATCGCGCTGATCTGACCGCTTATCGACGCGGAACGGCACATCCGTCACTTCTGCCACACCCGTTGTGGTCTGATACCCCGCGGACGGAATGACCGGATCGTGCGTAGTTAACGGTCACGAAGTCCCAGTTCAGCGATGTGTGACCGGTAACAAGCAAGCCGCCGGACCGCCTCTGAGCTGCAACAAGATCCCTCCGGCGGACCGAAAGTCACGGTTCGGGTGACCTTCTTGACAGGGGTCACACCGGTGACTCAAGCTCTCACAGCAGCGAACGTTGTTAACGTTCACATTCTTTGGGTGACAGGCGTCGAAGGAGACGGGCATGGTGACGGAACGGCGGCAGCGCGCTCGCGGCTCCGAAGCGTCCCGCCCGTCCGGTCTCGTCGTTCCCGGCCCGGCCGAGCAGATTGCTGAACCAGCGTGACCATCACCGAAGATCTCCGCGCCACCATCACCTCGGTCCGCGAGGAAGTGGCCCGGCTGCACGCCGAGCTCCCGCGCAACGGCCTCGTGGTGTGGACCGCCGGCAACGTCTCGGCCCGGGTGCCCGGCGCCGACCTGGCCGTGATCAAGCCCAGCGGGGTCTCCTACGACGAGCTCGACGCCGACGCGATGGTGGTCGTGGACTTCGACGGCAACCTGGTCGAGGGCGACTACTCGCCCTCCTCCGACACCGCCGCGCACGCCTACGTGTACAAGCACATGGCGCACGTGAACGGTGTTGTGCACACGCATTCCACCTACGCCACCGCCTGGGCCGCCCGGCGCGAGCCGATCCCCTGCGTGCTGACCATGATGGCCGACGAGTTCGGCGGCGACATCCCGGTCGGCCCGTTCGCGCTGATCGGCGACGACTCGATCGGCCGCGGCATCGTCGAGACCCTGACCGGGCACAACTCCCCGGCGGTCCTGATGGCCCAGCACGGCCCGTTCACCATCGGCAGGAGCGCCAAGGCCGCGGTCAAGGCCGCGGTGATGCTCGAAGAGGTGGCCCGCACCGTGCATCTGGCCCGCACCCTGGGCCCGGTCGAGCGGATCGACCAGGCGCACATCGACAGCCTCTTCGACCGGTACCAGAACGTCTACGGCCGATGACGGCGGTGGCCCCTGGGACGTCCATCGTCGTCCCAGGGGTCATCGCTCCTCCCCAGTGCTCTCAGGCGGACCGCACAGCAAGGAAACGCAGATGACCACCCAGCCCACGTACCAGCTCTGGTTCCTCACCGGGAGCCAGGGCCTCTACGGTGACGACGTCCTCCAGCAGGTCGCCGACCAGTCCCGGACGATCGCCGAGACCCTCGGCGGGTCCGACGAGATCCCGTTCGAGATCGTCTGGAAGCCGGTCCTGACCGACTCCTCGGCGATCCGCCGGATCATGCTCGAGGCCAACGCGGACGACTCGGTGATCGGCCTGATCGCCTGGATGCACACGTTCTCCCCGGCCAAGATGTGGATCTCCGGGCTGGACGCGCTGACCAAGCCGCTGCTGCACCTGCACACCCAGGCCAACGAGGTGCTGCCCTGGTCCAGCATCGACATGGACTTCATGAACCTGAACCAGGCCGCCCACGGCGACCGCGAGTTCGGTTACATCCAGACCCGTCTCGGCGTTCCCCGTAAGACCGTGGCCGGTCACGTCAGTTCCCCGCGGACCACGCAGAAGGTCGGCATCTGGGCGCACGCGGCGGCCGGCCGGCAGGCCATGCGCACGCTGCGGCTGGCCCGGTTCGGCGACAACATGCGCAACGTCGCGGTGACCGAGGGCGACAAGGTCGAGGCCGAGCTGAAGTTCGGCGTCTCGGTCAACACCTACGGGGTCAACGACCTGGTCGAGGTCGTCGACGCGGTCGAGGACGCGGCGATCAGCGAGCTGGTCAAGGAATACCAGGACCTCTACGACGTGGCCGAGGAACTGCGCACCGGTGGCGAGCGGCACGAGTCGCTGCGCTACGGGGCCCGGATCGAGCTCGGCCTGCGAAGCTTCCTGACCGACGGCGGTTTCCGCGCCTTCACCACGAACTTCGAGGACCTCGGCGGCCTGCGGCAGCTGCCCGGCCTGGGCGTGCAGCGCCTGATGGCCGACGGTTACGGGTTCGGTGGCGAGGGCGACTGGAAGACGTCGGTCATGCTGCACACCCTCAAGGCGGCCGCCGCCGGGCTTCCCGGCGGCACGTCGTTCATGGAGGACTACACCTACCACCTGGTGCCCGGCCAGGAGCTCATCCTCGGCGCCCACATGCTCGAGGTGTGCCCGAGCATCGCGGCGGCCAAACCGCGGATCGAGATCCACCCGCTGGGCATCGGTAACCGCGAGGACCCGGTGCGGATGGTGTTCGACGCCGCGCCGGGCGAGGCGGTCACGATCGGTATCGCCGACATGGGCGACCGGTTCCGGTTCGTCGCCAACCAGATCGAGGTTGTCGAACCACTCGAGGCACTGCCGAAACTGCCCGTCGCCCGGGCCGTCTGGAAGCCCCAGCCGGACCTGGCGACGTCCGCCGAGGCCTGGCTCACCGCCGGTGGGCCGCACCACACCGTGCTCTCCACCGCGCTGAACGGTGAGCACCTCGGTGACCTGGCGGACATGCTCGAAACCGAGCTCGCACTGATCGACGCCTCGACCGACGTCCGTTCGTTCGGCCGTGAACTGAGGTGGAACCAGGCGTACTACCGCCTGGCGCAAGGCTTCTGACTGAAGGTCCCCAGCACCAGCCAGATAACCGGCGGCCACGGACGGTCGCCGAAGAACCCCCGGAGAAAACCCATGCAACGCAGCAGAGTTACCCGGATCGTCGCCGGCCTGACCCTCGTCGCCGCCCTCGCGGCCTGTGGGTCGTCGGAGAAGACCGGCGACAAGAGCGCGAACGCCGGAACGGGCGACACCAAGGGCGCCCTGATCGGCGTCGACATGCCGACCAAGTCCTCCGAGCGCTGGATCGCCGACGGCAACAACGTCAAGGCGGCCCTGGAGAAGCTCGGTTACAAGGTCAGCCTGCAGTACGCGGAGAACTCGATCCCGACCCAGGCCAACCAGATCGAGACGCAGATCTCGCAGGGCGCCAAGGTCCTGATCGTCGCCGCGGTCGACGGCACCGCCCTCACCAGCCAGCTGGACGAGGCCGGTTCCCAGGGCATCAAGGTCATCGCCTACGACCGGCTCCTGCGCAACAGCAAGTCGGTCGACTACTACGCCAGCTTCGACAACGAGAAGGTCGGCGAGATGCAGGCCAACTCGCTGCTGACCGGCCTCGGGATCCTGAAGGACGACGGCACCCCGGGCGACGCCAAGGGCCCGTTCAACGTCGAGCTGTTCGCCGGCTCGCCGGACGACAACAACGCGACCTTCTTCTTCAACGGCTCGATGAAGGTGCTGCAGCCCTACATCGACAAGAAGACGCTGGTCGTCAAGAGCGGTGAGACGGACTTCAAGACCGTCGCCATCCAGCAGTGGGACCCGGCCACCGCGCAGAAGCGCATGGAGGACCTGATCACCAAGGCGTACGGTGACGCCAAGGTCGACGGTGTGCTCTCCCCGTACGACGGTCTGAGCATCGGCATCCTGTCCGCCGCGAAGAGCGCCGGCTACGGCACCCCGAGCCAGCCGTACCCGGTCGTCACCGGCCAGGACTCCGAGGTCGCCTCGGTCAAGTCGATCATCGCCGGTGAGCAGTACTCCAGCATCTTCAAGGACACCCGCAAGCTCGCCGACGTCGCCGTGTCGATGACGGACGACGTGCTGAAGGGCAAGACGCCGGAGGTCAACAACACGACCGACTACAACAACGGCGTGAAGAACGTGCCGTCCGAGCTGCTCGAGCCGGTCGCCGTGAACAAGTCCAACTACCAGTCGGTCCTCGTCGACTCGGGTTACTACACCGCGGACGACCTCAAGTGAGCTGAGGTCCCCCAGCTGCCGGTCCGTCCCCCGCCCGCCTCGCGCGGGCGGGGGCGGGCCGGCACGTCCCCTTGAGAGGTTCCGATGTCCGGCAATATCTTGGAAATGCGCAACATCACCAAGACCTTCCCCGGCGTAAAGGCGCTGCAGGACGTTACTTTCACGGTTGCCCAGGGCGAGATCCACGCGATCTGCGGCGAGAACGGGGCCGGGAAGTCCACCCTGATGAAGGTGCTGTCCGGGGTCTACCCGTTCGGTGAGTACGACGGCGACATCGTCTACGACGGCGAGACGGTCAAGTTCGCCAACATCCGCGACAGCGAAGAACGCGGAATTGTCATCATCCACCAGGAACTCGCGCTGGTTCCCGAGCTGTCGATCGCGGAGAACATCTTCCTCGGCAACGAGACCTCCAAGCGCGGTCTGATCAACTGGGACGAGACCAACCACCGGGCCGGCGAACTGCTGAAGCGGGTCGGCCTGAGCGAGAACCCGACCACGAAGATCGTGGACCTCGGGGTGGGCAAGCAGCAGCTGGTCGAGATCGCCAAGGCGATGTCGAAGAAGGTGCGGTTGCTGATCCTCGACGAGCCCACCGCGGCGCTCAACGACGACGACTCCGCGCACCTGCTCGACCTTTTGCGCGGCCTGCGGGACGAGGGCATCACCTGTGTGATCATCTCGCACAAGCTGAACGAGATCCACGCGATCGCCGACCAGGTCACGGTGATCCGCGACGGTCAGACGATCCAGACCCTGCACATGCGCGAGGACGAGGTCACCGAGGACCGGATCATCTCGCTGATGGTCGGCCGTTCGCTCGAGAACCGGTACCCCGAGCGGGACCCGAAGATCGGTGACGAGGTCTTCCGGATCGAGAACTGGACCGTGCACAGCCCGATCCAGCACGGCCGGGTCCTGGTCAAGGACGCCAACCTGGTGCTGCGCGCCGGTGAGGTGGTCGGCCTGGCCGGCCTGATGGGGGCCGGGCGGACCGAGCTGGCGATGAGCGTGTTCGGTCGCAGCTACGGCACCGGGATCAGCGGGCAGCTGTACAAGAACGGCAAGCCGATCGAGGCGAAGACCGTCCAGCAGGCGATCGACCACGGTCTGGCCTACGCCACCGAGGACCGCAAGCGCTACGGGCTCAACCTGATCGACAACATCACCCGGAACGTCTCCGCCGCCGCCCTGGGCAAGCTCGCCCGGGTGGGCTGGGTGGACGAGAACCAGGAGGTGGCCGTCGCCGAGGGCTACCGCAAGAGCCTGCGGATCAAGGCGCCCACGGTGGCCTCGATCACCGGCAAGCTCAGCGGCGGCAACCAGCAGAAGGTCGTGCTGGCCAAGTGGATCTACACCGACCCCGACGTGCTGATCCTCGACGAGCCGACCCGCGGGATCGACGTCGGCGCCAAGTACGAGATCTACCAGATCATCAACGAGCTCGCGGCGCAGGGGAAGGCGGTCCTGGTGATCTCCTCCGAGCTGCCCGAGCTGCTCGGCATCTGCGACCGGATCTACACGCTCTCCGCCGGGCGGATCACCGGTGAGGTGCCCCGTGAAGAAGCCACCCAGGAGCTGCTCATGCAGTTCATGACCAGAGGGCAGGAGTAGGACCATGGCGACGACCGACGTTTCCCCGGATCCGGGGCCCGCCCCCACGCAGGAGGCGCCCAGTACGCCGCCCGCGTCGGGCGGCAGCGGATTCTCCTTCAACGCGAGCAGCCTGCGGCAGAACGGCATCTACATCGCCTTCGCCCTGATCGTGGTGCTGTTCACCGTGCTGACCGGCGGTGACCTGCTCAAGCCGCAGAACCTGTCGAACATCATCGTCCAGAACAGCTACGTGCTGATCCTGGCGATCGGCATGATCCTGATCATCATCGCCGGTCACATCGACCTGTCGGTGGGATCGGTGCTCGCCGCGACCGGGGCCGTGGCCGCGGTCCTGATGGTGAACCACAACGTGCCCTGGGCGATCGCCATCCCGATCACCCTGATCGTGGGTGGCCTGATCGGCGCCTGGCAGGGCTACTGGGTGGCCTACTTCGGCATCCCGGCGTTCATCGTCACCCTGGCCGGCATGCTGATCTTCCGCGCCGTCACCCTGATGGTGCTGTCGAACCAGGGCATCGGCCCGTTCCCGGACACCGTCCGCTCGATGGCCAACGGTTTCACCCCGGGCTGGTTCGGCAACATCGCCCTCGGTGGGCTCGGCGGCGCCGACCTGGTCACCCTGCTGGTCGGTATCGCCCTGGTGGTGGCGATCGTCTGGACCCAGTGGCGGACCCGGATGGGCCGCGCGAAGTTCGGTCAGCCGCTCGAGCCGATGTGGATGTTCGCCGCCAAGGCGATCGCTCCGTCGGTGGTGCTGATGTTCGTCATCGTGCAGCTGGCCCGGTTCCACAACCTGCCCTGGGTGCTGCTGCTGCTCGGCGCGCTGGCGATCATCTACTCGCTGATCACCAGCCGCGCGGTCTTCGGCCGGCACATCTACGCCATCGGCGGCAACCTGAACGCTGCCACGCTGTCCGGCGTGAAGGTCAAGCAGGTCACCTTCTGGCTGTTCGTCAACATGGGCGTGCTGTCCGCGGTGGCCGGCATCATCTTCGCCGGCCGGCTCAACCAGGCCGGCCCGACCGCCGGTCAGAGCTTCGAGCTGGATGCCATCTCGGCCGCCTTCATCGGTGGTGCGGCCGTCCAGGGTGGTGTCGGCAAGGTGGTCGGCGCCATCACCGGTGGTCTGATCATGGGTGTGATCAACAACGGGATGCAGCTGCTCGGTGCGCCGAGCGAGCGGGTCATGCTGGTCAAGGGTCTGGTGCTGCTGCTCGCGGTGGCGTTCGACGTCTGGACCAAGCGCCGTGCGGGTTCGGCTTCCCGCTGAGGCATTTCAGCGGAATTGATCGGTAGCCGGGTGAAATCCCCTGGCACAGAAGGCTTTTAGGGTTCCTGTGCCAGGGGTCATCCGGATACCGCGATCCGCCCGTGATTCCCGCGACGTTAGGATCAGTTTCATGACACCTCCGTCCCGGGCGGCGGCCCCGGCCGGCGGCGATCCAGGGAATCCCGGCACTGTGGGGGCTGCCACCACGCGCAAGCGCCCCGGGATGCACGACGTCGCCCGGCTGGCCGGGGTGTCGCACCAAACGGTTTCGCGTGTGCTCAACGGGAGC
The DNA here is from genome assembly GCA_000719025.1 of Kineosporia aurantiaca JCM 3230. Taxonomy (GTDB): domain Bacteria; phylum Actinomycetota; class Actinomycetes; order Actinomycetales; family Kineosporiaceae; genus Kineosporia; species Kineosporia aurantiaca. Next base: position 403,479 of record JODP01000001.1, on the reverse strand, counting down.
GACGGGGTTTCCTCGCGCACCCGCGCGGTGGTCCTCGCCGCGATCGACGAGCTCGGGTACCGCCCCAACTCGGCGGCCCGCACACTGGTCACCGGCCGGTCCAAGGTTCTCGGGCTGGTCACCATCGGGGGCGCCCTGTACGGGCCGATGTCGATGCTCTACGGAGTCGAGGCCGCGGCCCGCGAAGAAGGTTACATCCTCACCGTCGCGAACGTCGGTGGCGGGGAGGGCGGTTCGGTCGAGCGGGCGGTCACCCGGCTGGAACGCCAGGGGGTCGAGGGCATCATCGTGGTGGCCCCGCTCACCTCGGTCGGCGAGTCGCTGGCCACCATGGCCCGGCACCTGCCGCTGGTCGCGGTGGAGAGCTCGCTCAACAGCAGCCTCCCGGTGATCGCGGTCGACCAGATCGCCGGGGCCCGGGCCGCGACCGAGCACCTGCTCGGCCTCGGCCACCGCACCGTCTGGCACGTCGCCGGTCCCGGCCACTTCTACGAGGCCCAGGACCGGGTGCTCGGCTGGACGGCGGCGCTGGAGGCGGCGGGGGCCGAGGTGCCCCCGTTGCTGCACGGCGACTGGAGTGCTCCCACCGGTTACGACGCGGGCCAGATCCTCAGCCGGATGCCGGACGTGAGTGCGGTGTTCGTGGCCAACGACTCGATGGCCGTGGGGGTGCTGCGGGCGCTGCGCGAGAACGGCCGGGCCCTCCCCGGCGACATCAGCGTGGTCGGGTTCGACGACATCCCCGAGTCCGGCTACTTCAGTCCCCCGCTGACCACGGTGCGCCAGCCCTTCGAGGAGGTCGGCCGCCGCAGCCTGAAGGCCCTGCTGGCCCAGATCGAGACCGGCGAGCACGTGCCCGAGCGACTGGTGATCGCCCCGGAGCTGGTGATCCGGGAGAGCTCGGCGCCCCCTCGCCGGGACAGCTGAGGGGCGCGGTCCCTGCCCCCGTTCGTCAGGGACCGCGCACCCGTTCCACGCCGCTGCCCGAACGGCGCCCTGCTCTCACCCGCTGAGCGTCCGGCATCCGCCCCGGTGCCGGGGGCGGGTGGTGGTGCCCCTCCAGTAAGCCGTCCCGGACCGGCTCCGGACAATTGGGGAGAACTGGACAGCGCATCTGTCTGCTTCGGGACGCGCCGGCCGAACCCGTCAGTAGGGCTGCCGGAACTGGTCCATCAGCCGCCGCTCCCGCTTGGTCGGCCGGCCGGCCCCCCGGTCGCGCACCGCCACGTGGACGATCTCCTCCTTCGGCGGAGGCGCCGGCGTGAGGTCCTCGAAGCAGGTCACGGCCACTGCCGCACCCACTCGCTTCTGGACCAGCCGCTTCACGATCGCGATCCGCTCCCCGCCCGGGGTCAGCGCCTCGACCTTGTCGCCGATGCGAACCATCGTCGCCGGCTTGGCCTTGTGCCCGTTGACCGCCACATGCCCGCCGCGGCACGCACTCGATGCCGCCGACCGGGTCTTGAACAGGCGCACGGACGAAACCCACACGTCCAGTCGCACCTCTTCCGCCGCATCCATGCGCCTACTCTACGAGCGCGCTCAGGCCGTGCGACTGATCGAGGGGTGGGACACCGGGAACTCCAGCGGCCGTCCGTCGGCCAGCCGTTCGATCTCGTTGATTGAGGACGCGGCCAGGCGCGCCAATTCGTTGCCCGCAGACCCGGCCCGATGCGGCGTGAGCAAGACGTTGGGACAGGTCCAGAGGGGAGAGCCGGCCTCCGGGGGTTCCGGATCGGTCACGTCGAGCACTGCGAACAGCCGCCCGCTCACCACTTCCTCGGTCAGAGCGCCTTCGTCCAGCACCGCTCCACGAGCCGTATTGATCAGCGTTGCCCCGCTGCGAAGCCGAGCCAACAGCTCTGCGCTCACCAACCCACGCGTCTCCGGAAGCAGGGGCGTATGGACGCTCAGCACATCGCTACGGTCGAACAGTTCCTGCAGCCCCGCCGGCTCCCCACCGAGCGCCCGAATCTCCTCCTCCGAGACGAAGGGATCGTGCACCAGGACCCGAAAGTCGTGGGGCTGCAACAGCCTGATCACCCGGCGCCCGATCAGCGAAGCGGAAAGAATGCCAACCGTAATTCCGTAATTCCCGGCCGCCGGATCAACCGGGGGAACGGCCCGCTGCTGGTGATACTGCCGGGAAGCCCAGAGCACTCCCTTGCCCGCCAGTAAAACCATCGCCAGGGTGTACTCGGCCACTGGAACAGCATTCGCATCCGCTGCCGACGAAACCTGAATCCTGGCGTCCCAGCAGGCCTCCGTCACGTGCTCCCGCACCGACCCTGCGGCATGAACAATTGCCTTCAAATGCGGTGCGTAATTAAGGACGCCGGCGGTCACCGTCGGGCATCCCCATCCGGTCAACAGCACATCCACGTCGGCCAAGGCGGCCCGCGCCTGCGGGGTGGTGAAGTTGGTCAGTACCCCGTCTTCCACCTTCGCCACTGTCCGCAGACGGTTCAGCAGCTCCGGCGTCACGATCTGATCCGCCGTTTCCGCACTCATCGCCAACGCCACCCGCAGGGGCCCGCTCCTCGCCATCACCCGCACCATCTTTCTTCACTCGCCAAAGTTCCTGGCTCCCGCCCCCAATCCGCTTCCCCGAGGGGTCAGGATCGGAAGGTCGGGCGGGGAGGGGGTCGAGGTGTGAAAGTCACTGTCCAAGTGTGCCTTCGGGGTACGGGTGCTTGGAGCGGGCGATGCGGTCGGGTCGGCCGGCAGTGCTGCGCCGAACTCAATTCGGCCGGATCCGGATCCGGGCGGTGTCCTGACGGGCGGCCGCCGACCGAGAACGGCTGAGCCGCGCTCCCTCGAAGCGGGCCGAAGCGCCTTTCCCCGGCCCGGCCCGACCGGGACCGGTCACCCGCTGATCCGGAAAAGTGCTTCCGGCCTGTGGCACCGACAGCGACCTGTGCTAGCTTTTTCGCCCATTAGTCCGATACGGCCGTAATAGGACTTCGATGGACCAGCGCGTATCGGGCTGCCTGCACAGTTGAGTGAGCCGCATCGCCATGCGAAGGGTGTCCATTGACGAGCACAGCCCGGCCTCCTCGTCGTTCGCCGTCTCCCTGGCTGGTCGGTGCTCTGGTCGCCGGAGCGGCCGCCTGGGCCCGGAACCGGAGCGCCCCGCCCCAGCCCGCCACCGGCCCCGCGGTGCTCCCCCCAGCGCCGCGCCCGCAGCCGTCCGCCGCCTCGAACCAGGCGCTGCGGAAGCTGGAGGAGGAGCTCGCCCAGGAGCGGCTCCGGGTGGCCCAGCTCCAGCAGGAGCTCCAGCATCTGGTCAAGGTCCGGCTTCCCGCCGTGCTGGCCGGGGTCGAGGTGCCCGCGGCCGAGCACCCGGACGAGCTGACCCCGGAGACCCAGGCCCGGCTGGAGGAGATCCTCAGTCAGGTCGGCGGCGCGCTGACCGAGCGCGAGGAGTCGCGTCGCCTGGCCCTGGTCGAGCTGGCCAGCCGGGTGCAGACCTCGGCGCACCGGATCCAGCAGGCGATGAGCGGCCTGGCCGAACGGCATCCGGGCGACCCGGACCTGCTCGAGACCTCGATGCGGGTCGACCACGCGGCCACCCAGCAGGCCCGGCACGCGCAGAGCGTGAAGGTGCTGTGCGACGAGTGGCCCGGCCAGCAGTGGCCGGCCCCGCTGGCCCTGGTCGACGTGGCCCGGGCGGCCTCCGGCCGGATCGTCGCCTTCGGCCGGGTCCAGGTCACCGGGGACCAGACCGTGGCGGTCGTGCCGTCCGTGGTCGAGCCGCTGATCCACCTGGTCGCCGAGCTGCTGGCGAACGCCACCGAGTACTCGGCGCCGACCAGCCCGGTCACCGTGGCGGTCCGCGGGGTGCAGCGCGGCGCCGTGATCGAGGTGGACGACAGCGGTTTCGGGCTGGACGACTACCGATTGGCCGAGGCCCGGGAGATCGTCTCGGGCCGGCGTCTGCTCGGGGTGAGCGACGTCGGCGAGATCCCGCAGACCGGGTTCGCGGTGGTCGGGCGGTTCGCCCGCAGGCACGGCCTGACCGTCGATCTCGGGATGTCCCCGTACGGCGGGGTGCGGGCGGTGGTGCTGGTGCCCACCCGTCAGGTGGTCACGGTGGCACTGCCGGCCCCGCCCGCCCCGCCGGCGCCGGACCTGGTGACCGAACCGCGTCCGGTGATCGACACCCGTCCTCGGCTCGACCCGCACCCGGTGACCGACACCCGCACGGTGGGGGAAACCCCGTCGGCAGACGAAGTGGACCCGGTCGCCGAGGGACGTTCGGCCGATGAGGGACGTCCGTCGGGCCCGGGAAGCGTGGAGACCGAGGAGCACCCGGTAACCCACGAGCGTCCCCAATCCGACCCCCGGCTCCTCAGTGAGGCCCGCCGGTCGACGGCTCCCCAGCCGACCGTCGCTCCGGAGTCGGCCGAGATCCAGCTTCCGCAGCGGCGTTCCGCGCGCCGCCGCGACCAGACCGCCCCCTTCCGGACCGACTCCGAGGCGCTGCCCCGCCCGGTCGCCCCGACCGCCCCCGACACCGCCCCGGAAGAGGCGGGGGAGTGGATGGAGCGCTATTTCGAGGGCTCGCAGCCACTTCCGGTCACACCCACCACGAACGAGTCCGATTCCGCCGGGGACCCGTCCCCGGCGACCGCGCGGAAGGATGACGGCCAGGCATGAGCGATCAGCAGAAGAACGGGCAAGAGGACCGGAGCTGGATGATCGCCGAGGTGAGCGTCGTCCCGGGGGTCCGGGACGTGGTGGTCTTCAGTGTGGACGGCCTGCTGCTGGCGGGCTCGCCCGGCCTCGGCCGGGACCGCGCCGAGCGGCTCGCGGCGACCTGTTCCGGGCTCCAGTCGCTGGGCCGCGCCCTGGGCCAGGAGTTCGGCACCGGCGACGGGCTGGTCCGGCACCAGATGATCGAGTTCGACGGCGGTTTCCTGTTCCTGCGCAGCGCCGACGGGGCGCACCTGGCCGTGGTGGCCGACCCGGTGGTGGACCCGCGGCAGGTGGCCCGGGCGATGCAGGCCCAGGTGCTGAAGATCGGCGCCGCGAACCTGAGCAGCCCGGCCCGCCGGGAACCCATCCTTTGACCGGTCAGGGAGAACCGAGTCCGCCCACCGGCGCGTTCGCGATCCGGCCCCTGCGTCCCTACGTGATCACCCGGGGCCGGGCCCGGGCCTCGCGCAACACGGTCGGCGTGGAAACCCTGCTGATCGCCCCCGATCCCGGCCGGGAACTGCCGGTCACCGCGACCCGGGAGGAGCGTGCCCTGGTCCGGATGTGCGCCCGGCTGCTCTCCCTGGCCGAGGCGGCGGCCCATCTCGACCTGCCGGTCAGCCTGGTCAGCGTCCTCGCCTCGGACCTGATCGACGCCGGTTATCTCTCGGCCCGCTCCGGCACCCCCCGGGCGGCCGCTCCCGACTCCCAGCTCCTGCAGGAGGTGCTGCATGGTCTCCGCGGGTTCCGCTGACCGTTATCTGCCGGACACGATCACCCGGTCGGCCAAGATCCTCGTCGTCGGGGCCTTCGGGGTGGGCAAGACCACCCTGGTCGGCTCGGTCAGCGAGATCACTCCGCTGCGCACCGAGGAGGTGATGACCGAGGCCGGGGTCGGGGTGGACGAGCTGGTCGGGCCGAGCGAGAAGCGCACCACCACGGTGGCGATGGACTTCGGCCGGATCACGATCAACTCCGAGCTGGTGCTCTACCTGTTCGGGGCGCCCGGCCAGCGCCGGTTCTGGGACCTGTGGACCGACCTGGCGGTGGGCGCGATCGGCGTCCTGGTCCTGGTCGACCTGCGCAGCCTGGAGCGGAGTTTCGACGTGCTGGAGCAGCTCGAGGAGCGGGACCTGCCGTTCGCGGTGGCGGTGAACCGGTTCCCGGACAGCCCGGACGTCGGGCTGGAGACCGTCCGGGCCGCGCTCGACCTGCTGCCCGAGACCCCGGTCGTCGAGTGCGACGCCCGCAACCGCACCTCCTCGGCCGGGGCCCTGCTGGCCCTGTGCGAGTACGTAGCCGACCACGACCCGCGGTCCTCCCGGGAGTACGCCTCGTGACCCTCTCCGAATCCTCCGACCCGTCCATCGTTTTCGGTTCCGTGTCGGACCGGGTGGCCGCGCCGCCCGGCTGCCCGGCCCACGTGGCCTCCTCCACCGAGGACCTGACCCCGCTGATCTCGGCCACCGGGGCCCCGGACCACCGGGTGGTCTACCGGCGGTTGCGGGCCGAGCAGGGCCCGGTGGCCCGGGTCGAGCTGGAACCCGGGGTGGGCGCCTGGCTGGTGATGGGCTACCGCGAGCTGCTGGCCATCACCCGGGACGAGCGGACCTTCGTGCACGACGCCCGGAACTGGAAGGACCTGCAGGACGGGGTGGTCGCACCGGATTCCGGGCTGCTGCCGATGATGGCCTGGCGGGCGAACGTGATCGGGGCGGACGGCGACACCCACCGCCGGCTGCGGGCGCCGCTGGACGAGGGCGTCGCGCACATCGACCAGCGGGCGATGCGGCGCGAGGTGGAGGGGCTCTGTGCGGAACTGGTTGCGGAGTTCTCCGACCGGGGCTCCGCCGATCTGATCGGGGAGTACGCGGCGGTGATCCCGCTGCTCGCCCTGGCCTCGCTGTTCGGCCTGGACCGGGCCGAGGGCCGGGAACTGCGCCAGGGCCTGATCGCACTGTTCGGCAGCCAGGACGACTCGCAGCACGGCAACCGGGCGTTCGAGGAGATCCTGCTGGACACGCTGCGCGCCCGGGCGGCCACCCCGGACGACGACCGGGACGACCTGACCAGCGTCTTCCTGCACCATGAAGGCCTGCAGACCGAGGCCGAGCGGCTCCAGTCGATGGTGGTGATGATCGCGGCGGCGAACGAGACGGTCACCGCCTGGATCGCCCACACCCTCCGGTTCCTGCTCACCGACCCACGGTTCTCGGCCCAGTTGCGCGGGGGCAGCCTGGGCGTGGACGACGCGCTGGACGAGGCGCTCTGGCGGGACCCACCGATGAACGTGATGCCGGCCCGTTATGCCCTGCGGGACACCGAACTCGGCGGGAAGCAGATCCGTAAGGGGGACGTGCTGCTGCTCGGGCTGGGCGCGGTGGTGGACGATCCGCTGATGCAGACCGGCAACGGCCCGGTGGCCGAGCCGGGCAGCCGCGCCCATCTGGCCTTCGCGGCCGGCCCGCACTCCTGCCCGGCCCGGGTCCCGGCCCGGCTGATCACCCGGACCGCGGTGAACACCGTGCTGAACCTGCTGCCGGACATCCGCCTGAGCATCCCGGCCGAGGAGATCGCCTGGCTGCCCTCCCCGTGGACCCGGGTGCCGCAGTCCCTGCCGGTCGAGTTCACCGGCCACTGATCGCCGGACCGGGCCCAAGGACGGGTCCGGTCCGCCCGGAATCCACCTGCCAGGAGGCCGCCATGTCCGAAACCGCCACTGCCACCGTCGATCCGAACAGCGTCCCGATCCTCGAGCTGGACCCCACCGGTCGCGACCACCACGGCGAGGGGGCCCGCCTGCGCGAGCTCGGCCCGGTGGTCCGGGTCCGGCTCCCCGGCAACGTGATGGCCTGGAGCGTCACCGATCACGAGCTGCTCAGCGCCCTGGTCACCGACCCCCGGTTCAGCAAGAACTGGCGCAACTGGAACGCCATCCGCTCCGGTGAGGTGGGGGATTCCTGGCCGCTGATCGGCATGGTCAAGGTGAACAACATGGTCACCGCGGACGGCGACGAGCACCGGCGGCTGCGCAAGCTGGTCACCGCCAACCTGACCCCGCGCCGGGTGCAGGAACTGCGTCCGCAGATCGAGCAGATCGTCGCCGGGCTGCTCGCCGACCTGCCCGCCCAGGCCGGCCCGGACGGCGTGGTGGACCTGCGTAAGCACTTCTCCGACGTGGTGCCGGTGCGGGTGATCTGCGAGCTGTTCGGGGTGCCGGAGGGCGAGCGGGCCCGGCTGAAGTTCCTGATGGACCAGATCTTCCGCTCCGACCTCACCTCCGAGGAGGTGGTCGGCTTTCAGATCGAGACCTACCAGCTGCTGGCCCGGGTGGTCGAGGCCCGGCGGGCCGCACCGGGCGCCGACCTGACCAGCGCGCTGATCGCGGCGCGGGACGCCGAGCCGGACGCGCTGAGCGAGGAGGAGCTGGTCGGCACCCTGCTGGTGATGCTGGCGGCCGGGCAGGAGACCACCGTCGCGCTGATCACCAACGCGGTGCGTGCGCTGCTCACCCATCCCGAGCAGAGGACGATCGCCACCAGTGGGGACGCGGACGTCTGGGCCGCGGTGGTCGAGGAAACCCTGCGCTGGGACGCGCCGATCGGCAACTTCCCGTTCCGTTACCCGTTGGAGGACGTGGAGATCGCCGGGGTCACGATCCCCAAGGGCGAGGCCATCATGGCGCCCTACAGTGCGGTCGGCCGGGACGAGAAGCAGCACGGGGACGACGCGGGCGTCTTCGACCTCACCCGCACCCAGCGCAAGCACCTGGCCTTCGGCCACGGCATGCACGTCTGCCTGGGCGCCGTGCTGGCCCGGATGGAGGGGGTCATCGCGATCCCGGCCGTGTTCGAGCAGTACCCCGGGATCGAGCTCGCCGTCAGCGAGGCCGACCTGGTCCCGATCCCCTCGCTGTTCTCGAACAGCTCCTCCACCCTGCCGGTCAGGCTGACCTGACGCAGCGCACGACCCCGGACGTGAGGTCGCGGTAGTTCGTGTACCCGTCGTCGTAGTTCAGCGCCCAGCGCGAACCCTTTTCCGGTGCAGCCCGGTTCGCGGCCCAGTACCAGCCGCGGGCCGGGGTGTTCGGGAAGGCCTGGCGGTCGATGGCCGGGCCGACCAGCGACTCGTCGACCAGCGTCGCCAGTTCCTGAACACCGGGCAGTCGCCACTTCTGGCCGCCCAGCGCGAGATTGTCGCAGTACGCCGGGGCCTGGTCGGCGGCCATGGTCGCCGAGGTGCCGCGCTGCCAGATCAGCCCGGTCTGCGCGTCCTTCACCTGGCCGTCGGCGATTGCGTAGTCGGGGGCGCCCGTTCCGGCCGGGGACTGCACGCAGCGCACCGCGTTCTGGCCCGACTCGTCGGCGGCATTGCTGGTCAGACCCTCGTAGAAATTCACGATCCAGGCGAACGCCGGGTCGTGCGCGGTGGCCCACGGTGAGGACGTCCAGAAGAAGGCCACCGGCGTGCCCGGGAACGCCTCGGGGTCGATCGCGGGGCCGGAGCGGGTGGTGTCGATCAGGGACGTGAGTTCGACCCGGGTCGGCAGGTGCCAGCCGCCACCGGCCAGACTCAATCCCGCGCAGTAGTTCTGGGCGGCGGTGAAGCTGTACTTCTGCGGTGCCGCTGCGCGCTGCCAGACCAGGCAGGTCACCTCGTCGACCACGGTGCCGTCGGATTTCACCGTGTACCGCTGCTGATCCGGCAGGCCGTCTCCGGAGTTCGGCATGGTCCAGTCGGCCCACACCCGATCCAGCGACCGGCCCGGCGAACAACCATCCGCCGGGGGCGATACGGCCGCGGCGGTCTTGGTCTTCTTCTTCGGCTTGCCGGCCGTCTTCGTCGGCTTGGGCGTGGTCGGGGAGGGGGATGTGGTAGCGATCGAGGCGCTGAGATTAGCGGCCTGGCCGGGCATCTCCGTACGAGTACCGGGAGTCTGGCTGACGTCGTACAGAAATCCACCGGTGAACAGCAGCAAGGTCACCGCGGCGACCACCACGACCGCGCTGCCGGCCCGCTGGGCCAGCCCCCAGCGTCCTTCGTCGTCGTAGTACTCCTCGTCCTCGGTGACGGCGGCCAGTTCGGTCTGGTCCGCTCCCGGAGCCAGGAGACCCTTGCCGATCAGGGCGGCGATCAGGGCCGCGGGCAGCGGCAGCATCTGGAGCCCGGCGATCAGGCGGGCGGCCGGGAGCTGGTCCTCGGCCTCACGCAGGCAGACCACGCAGGTGCGCACGTGCCGGGTGATCCGCTTGCGCCACAACGGGTTCGGCTCACCGTTCCAGGAGTCGACCGCTTCGGCCAGCCCGGCGCACAGCGGCTCGCGATCCAGCGCGGCCACCAGCACCCGGCACTGTTCGAGCTGCTCGCGCATCCGTTGCAGGCGGACCGCGGTGTGGGCCTCGCCGAGGTCCAGCGCCTCGGCGATCTCGGCGCGGGTGATCCGCCCCGCGCACTCCTCCCACCAAAGGGCCAGCAAGGCGCGGTGTTCCGGGTCGAGCCAGCGTCCGGAGCGCACCAGGTCCCGCTGCTGGCCCTGGAGGTCGAGGCGCAGCACGGCCAGATCCTCGAAGGCGGGGCCGCTCTCGGCCGCCTCGTCCAGCGAATGCGGGGCGTCGGCGTCCAGCCGGCGGAAGTGGTCGCCGATCTGGTGCACCGCGATGGTGGTCAGCCAGGACCGGAAGCTGGCCGGGCTCTGCAGTTCCGCCAGGTCCCGCACCACCCGGAGCAGGACCTCCTGGGTCACGTCGTCCACGTCGGCCGGCCGGCTCACCGACCGGCCGACCAGGTTGTACAGCAGGGGGACGTACCGGGCCAGGAGTTCCTGCAGGGCGGCGCGATCGCCGGCCTGGGCGGCCCGGACCAGGCCCGGTTCGTCCTCTTGCATCGTGTTTTTCCTTCTGGGCGGTTACTTCTGGAGTGCGTAGCTGAGGTGCGGCGGCTGGTTGTAGGCGGTGTTCTGCCAGGCGATCGCGACCCGGTACATCGAGTCCTGGACGAGCGTGGTGCGCCGGGTGGTGGTCTCGATCGGGGTGCTGAAGATCTCCAGCGCGGTGTCGTCGGTGGTCGGCCAGATCACTTCTTCGCGCCAGTCACCGAGGATGTCCCCGGACAGCGAGGGGGTGGACTTGGTGCTGTTGTTGGAGTGCACCCCGGCCGCGGTCAGCAGGCGGGTCTCGCCGGTCGGCGTCCACTTGCTGATCTTGGTGCCGTCGAGCAGTTCCCGCGACGCGTCGCCGTCCCACCAGACCAGGAAGTTGGTGGAGCTGGGCTTGGGGCCGATCACCTTGCCGCTGGTGTCGCGGGTGCCGTCGACGCTGGACGACCACTGCTCGGCCCCGGGGTTGCCCGCGTAGATGTCCTCCGCCACCCCGCGACCGGTGTCACAGGCGCAGCTGGCCGACTTGCTGATGATCGCCCCGGTGGCCGCGTCGGCGATGAAGTCGGCCGGGCCGCTGTTCTTCTCCTCGCGGACCTTGTAGACCTCCAGCCCGGGACGGGACGGGATCAGGTCGCCGACGTGCAGCGTGTCGCCGTGCCCGAGCTTCGTCGTCCACAGGCCCTTGCCGGTGTCGTCGATGGCCATCGAGCCGTAGATGATCTCGTCCTTGCCGTCGCTGTCCACGTCGGCCACCGAGAGCTGGTGGTTGCCCTGCCCGGCCCAGTCGGCCGGGGTGGTCTGCTTGTTGGAGTCGAACTGCCAGCGCTGGGTGAGCTTTCCGCCGGTGTAGTCCCAGGCGGTGATGACCGAGCGGGTGTAATAGCCGCGGGCCTCGATCAGGCTCGGCGTGCTGCCGTTGAGGTAGGCGGTGCCGGCCAGGAACCGGTCGACCCGGTTGCCGTAGCTGTCGCCCCAGGAGGAGACCGTGCCCCGGGCCGGGGTGTAGTCCACGGTCGAGGCGGCGGCGCCGGTCTGGCCGTTGAACATGGTCAGGTACTCCGGGCCGGTCAGGATGTAGCCGGAGGAGTTGCGGTAGTCGGCGGTGGAACTGCCGATCACCGTGCCCTTGCCGTCCACGGTGCCGTCGGCGGTCTTCATCGCGACCTCGGCCTTGCCGTCACCGTCGTAGTCGTAGGCCTGGAACTGGGTGTAGTGCGCGCCGGCCCGGATGTTCTTACCCAGGTCGATCCGCCAGAGCTGGGTGCCGTCCAGCTCGTACGCGTCCACGTAGACGTTGCCGGTGTAGCCGGACTGCGAGTTGTCCTTAGAGTTGGTCGGGTCCCACTTCAGCACGATCTCGTACTCGCCGTCGCCGTCCAGGTCGGCCACCGAGGCGTCGTTCGCCGTGTAGGTGTATGCCACCCCGTCCTTCGTGGTGCCGCCGGCCGGCTTCTTGATCGGGACCTTCAGGTATCCGGCCGACAGGTTACGGACCGTGGCGGTCTCCGAACCGGTCCTCACCGTGTAGGTGGCGGTGGCCGCCGCGCCCTTGTCCAGGTAGTTCGTGGAGCCGGTGATCGGCGAGGCGTTGAGCTTGGTGCCGTCGCGGTAGACGTCGAACCCGACGCCGGTCGCGTCGGTGGCCAGCAGCCGCCAGCTGATCAGGTTGCCGGTGGCCGAATGGACGCTGATCGCCCCGCGGCCGAGGGTCTCCAGCTGGTGTCCGGCCACGGTGACCTTGGCCGCGGCGGCCTTGGTGGCCTTCGGAGTGGCCGCGGTGGTGGTGGCAGCCGTGGTGGTGGCAGCCGTGGTGGTGGCGGCCGTGGTGGTGGCGGCCGTGGTCTTGATGGCCTGGGAACCGCGGCTGTGCTGAGGGGTGGTGGGGCCCCGGCCTACCGCCATGGCAGTACCGGCCGCGGCGAGACTGCCGGTCAGGGCCAGACCCGCGGCGATCGCGACGGTGCGGTGCCGGTCGGTGCGACGACGTGGACTCACGGATTCCTCTTTTCCCGTTGCCGGGTGGGGGCGTGCGGAATCACCCCGCGCAGTCCGATTGCGGGGGTTGGCATTTCGATTCCATGGGTTGGCGTCGTGAATCCTCGTCAGCTTGATAGGGCCTGTCAAACCTCGAAAAGGTTGCCCCGGCGCAGGTCATGGGTAGGTGCGGGGAGTGTCAAGAATGTGTCTGCGGTGCCCGGCGCGGTACCGGCATAACGTAAATCCGGCGGAAGATTTCCCCGGCCCGGAAGGCCGAGAGTCAGGGCCCGCTCAAGGCCCGGATAAATGGCTGCAACCAGCTTGTGAGGACCCGTCCGCGCTGACCAGGATGATCATCGTCCGGCGTGATCGCCGGGTACTCCATCCCTGACAGGAGTGCACTTTCATGCGCAAGAAGGTCGTCCTTCCGCTGGCGACGCTGGGCACGCTGTTCGCCGGCGTGGCTCTCGCCGGCCCGGCCAGTGCCCACGGGTACATCTCGTCCCCGCCCAGCCGCCAGGCCCTGTGCGCCAGTGGCGCCGTGCCCGACTGCGGCCAGATCCAGTACGAGCCGCAGAGTGTCGAGGCGCCCAAGGGTTCCAAGCTCTGCAGCGGCGGCAACGCCAATTTCAAGGTGCTCGACGACGAGTCCCGGAACTGGCCCGCGGCCACCGTGGGCCGCAAGGTCACCTTCAACTGGACCCTGACCGCCCGGCACTCGACCAGCACCTGGGTCTACTACGTGGACGGCCAGCAGGTGGCCACGTTCGACGACCGGGGCGCGATCCCCAACGCCACCGTCTCGCACCAGGTCGACCTGAGCGCCTATTCCGGCGACCACACGGTGCTGGCGGTCTGGAACATCGCCGACACGGCGAACGCGTTCTACAACTGCGTCGACCTGAACATCGGCGGCACCGCGTCCCCGACCACCGCGCCCAGCACCCCGACCGCGGCGCCCACCACTGCGGCGCCCTCCACCCCGGCGTCCTCCGCTCCCGCCTCCTCGGCTCCGGCGTCCTCGGCTCCGGCGTCCTCGACTCCGGCGGACGGCGCGTCCAGCCCGGCCCAGACCACCTACCCGACCGGACCGACTCCGCCGCCGGTGGCCACCAGCGTCCCTCATTCCACCGACCCCAGCGCCACCGCCTGGAAGAGCTGGACCTGGTACGACCGCGGAGACAAGGTCACGTACGACGGCGTGACGTATGAGTGCCGCCAGTCGCACACCACGCTGCCCGGCTGGGAACCGCCGACCGTGCTCGCCCTGTGGCTGCCGGAGTGAGGGGTCGACTCGGCGCCCTGACCGCGGGGTTCGGGGTGGTTCTGCTGCTCGGCGCCTGCGGCTCCTCGAACGGCACGCAGGCGAACGGTCCGGGCATGAGTGCGCACGACGACTCGATGGCGATGATGCAATCTGCGGCCACCCCGTCCGGCACCCCGTCGGAGGCGGGAGCCCACAATGCGGCCGACGTGATGTTCCTGCAGATGATGATCGCCCGGGAGGTGGAGACGGCGCGGCTCACCGACCGGGCCGGTGAGGGCAGGCTGTCGAAGCAGGCGGCGGCGCTGGTCGGGGCCATCGACAGCACGGAGCAGGACGAGCGGGCCGAGATGTCCGGCTGGCTCAAGGCCTGGGGTGAGCCCACCGCCATGGCCACGGACGCGGACCTGCACCGGGAGCACGGTGGCGTCAGCGCGCTGACCAAGGCCGACTACGCGAGCCTGGAGGCGGCTCCGGCCGATCAGTTCCAGACGCAGTTCCTGAACCTGATGATCGCGGTGCAGAGCAACGGGGCCGAGATCGCCCGGTACGCAACCGAGAACGGCAGCAACGCCGAGGTGCTCGACCTGGCCGACCGGATCGGGCAGTCCCGGTCGGCTCAGGTCAGGCAGATGCTCGGCCTGCTGGCCGGACCGACGGGGTAGGAGAACCCGCGAACCCTTCGGGACCTGGGTTCACGGGCTCCCGGCGGCCGCCGGTACCGCGCTCAGCAGGTGCCGGCGGCCACCCAGTTCTTGGCGTCCGGGCCGGGCACCTCGGTGCTGGTGTCGACCTTGGCCTTCCACACGGTCCCGGCGAAGGTGACCTTGTCGTTGGCGGAGTAGCTCTGGCCGGGGCCGAAGTCGTCCGGGCAACTGGACCGGGTCTGCTCCCAGACGAAGTATCCGACCGCGATCAGGATCACCACGACGAACGTCGCGATGGCGGAACGGGTGGCGGTCATGAACGCATGTTTCCTTTCGGTGGAGGTCATCGAAAGATTCCGCCGAATGGGCCGTCGGGCGGGAAGCGCGTGAAAGTTACCACGGACATTGCGGCGGTTTGTTAAACCGGTATGACCGGCGGCCGGAATGACTTTCGCCGTGCGACGGCATTGTTCGTCAGTTGTCGGATTCAATGAACGCACAGTAATCCGCGCCATTGTCTCCGGCCGTCCGGAATCTGAGGTAAACCGCAGGTCCGGACCGGGCCGGGGAAGAACCGGGCGAATTTCTGCGGTGACACCGGGTAATGCAAGGGTGGGTTGGTCGGCGCCCGTGACCCGGTAAAAGTCAGACCTTTGCTGGTCCCGCTCGGGCCGTGGGCGACCGGCGATCCGGAAATCGGCTCGTGCTTTTCTGGGAAACACTTTCTGCGGGGCGGTCGCTGGGTTCGGTGGACCGGGCGCGCCCGGCCGGGCGATGCGGTTGTGAACCGGACGCGTAACCAGAACCTCCCTCCGGCAACCCTGGGTTCACCGAAATGTTTCGCAGAACCGTGAAAAGCCGTGTGCACTGGGCAATCTGGCGCAGCTGTGGAAACATCCAGGCCCGTGGAAGAGTTGAAGCTGGATCTGAAGGGCAAGGACCACGATCTCTGGATCGCGCCCTCGGCCGAGATCACCGGACGGATCCGGATGCGCGACGACGCCGGCCCGTGCACCGTGCGGATCGGTGCCGGGGTCACCGGCAAGTGGAACATCACCGTGTCCGGCGGGGCCACGGTGGTGATCGGCGAGGACACGACCTGCGAGACCGCCCAGATCGTGGCCCAGCGCAGCGCCGTGCTGATCGGCGAGGACTGCATGCTCAGCTTCGGGATCGAGATCCGGACCACCGACACGCACGCCATCTACGACGTGGACAGCGGCGACCGGGTGAATCCGGACGAGCAGATCTACATCGGCGATCACGTCTGGCTGGGCAAGCAGGCGATCGTGCTGAAGGGTGCCTCGGTCGGTTCCGGCACCGTGGTCGGGACCCGGGCGGTGGTCTCCGGGGTGGTGCCGCCGCTCTCGGTCTGCGTCGGGGTGCCGGCCCGGGTGGTGCGCAGCAACGCCACCTGGACCCGGACGGTGGGCAAGGGCCGGCTCGACCTGGACGACCGGGCGATGTCCGTGGTGCGGTCGGTGCAGAAGACGCCCTGACCGCCGAGGACTCGGTCAGGAATAGAGAAGTCCTGGTCAGTGGCTCGCGGCTAGGCTGGAAGGCATGCCGCAGCCGCACGTTGCCGACGCCCACGAACTGATCCGCGTGCACGGAGCGCGGGAGAACAACCTCAAGGACGTGAGCGTCGAGCTGCCGAAACGCCGACTCACCGTCTTCACCGGAGTCTCCGGCTCGGGCAAGAGCTCGCTGGTGTTCGGCACCATCGCGGCCGAGTCGCAGCGCCTGATCAACGAGACCTACAGCAGCTTCGTCCAGGGCTTCATGCCCTCCCTGGCCCGCCCCGACGTGGACGTGCTGGAGGGCCTGACCACCGCGATCATCGTCGACCAGCAGCGGATGGGGGCCGACCCGCGCTCCACCGTGGGTACCGCCACCGATGCCCACGCCATGCTGCGGATCCTGTTCAGCCGGCTCGGCAAGCCGTACATCGGTGGTCCGGGCGCCTTCTCGTTCAACGTCGCCTCGGCCTCCGGCAGCGGCGCGGTCACCGTCGAGCGGGGCGCCGCGACCCGGGCGGCGAAGGCCAGCTTCACCCGGGTCGGCGGGATGTGCCCGCGCTGCGAGGGCCGGGGCTCGGTCAACGACATCGACCTGAACGAGCTCTACGACGCCACCAAGTCGCTGCGCGAAGGCCCGTTCACCATCCCCGGTTACAGCATGGACGGCTGGTACGGGCGGATCTTCATCGGCAGCGGCTACTTCGACCCGGACAAGCCGATCGCCAAGTACACCAAGCGCGAACTGCACGACCTGCTCTACCGGGAGCCGACCAAGATCAAGGTCGAGGGCATCAACCTGACCTACGAGGGCCTGGTCCCGAAGATCCAGAAGTCGATGCTCGCGAAGGACGTGGACTCGCTCCAGCCGCACGTGCGGGCGTTCGTCGAGCGGGCCGTCACCTTCACGACCTGCCCGGAGTGCCAGGGCACCCGGCTGGCCGAGGGCGCGCGCTCGGTGAAGATCAAGGGCATCAGCATCGCCGACGCGGCCGCGATGCAGATCAGCGACCTGGCCGCCTGGGTCGCCCAGCTCCGGGAACCCTCGGTCGCACCGCTGCTCGGCAAGCTCCGCCACACCCTGGACTCGTTCGTCGAGATCGGCCTCGGCTACCTCAGCCTGGAGCGCCCCACCGGCACCCTGTCCGGCGGAGAGTCCCAGCGCACCAAGATGATCCGGCACCTGGGTTCGGCCCTGACCGACGTCACCTACGTGTTCGACGAGCCCACCATCGGCCTGCACCCGCACGACATCCAGCGGATGAACGCGCTGCTGCTGGAACTGCGCGACAAGGGCAACACCGTGCTGGTGGTGGAGCACAAGCCGGAGGCGATCGGGATCGCCGACCACGTGGTCGACCTCGGCCCGCGGGCCGGCACCGCCGGTGGCCAGGTGGTCTACCAGGGCACGGTCGAAGGTCTGCGCGCCAGCGACACCCTGACCGGCCGGCACCTGGACGACCGGGCCGCACTGAAACCGACCGTGCGCGAGGCGTCCGAGGTCCTGCCGATCCGCGGCGCCGAGGCCAACAACCTGAAAAGGGTGGACGTCGACATCCCCCTGGGCGTGCTGGTCGTCGTCACCGGGGTGGCCGGGTCGGGCAAGAGCTCGCTGATCCACGGCTCGGTCGCGCCGCTGGAGGACGTGGTCGCGGTCGACCAGAGCCCGATCAAGGGTTCCCGGCGCAGCAACCCGGCCACCTACACCGGCCTGCTGGAGCCCATCCGCAAGGCCTTCGCCAAGGCCAACGGCGTGAAACCGGCCCTGTTCAGCGCCAATTCCGAGGGTGCCTGCCCGACCTGCAACGGCGCCGGGGTGATCTACACCGACCTGGCCATCATGGCCGGCGTCGCCACCCCCTGCGACGAGTGCGAGGGCCGCCGCTTCCAGGCCTCGGTGCTGGAGTACAGGTTCGGCGGCCTCGACATCAGCGAGGTACTTGCCCTGCCGGTCGCCGGGGCCGAGCAGTTCTTCGGCTCCGGCGAGGCCCGAATCCCCGCCGCGCACAAGATCCTGGACCGGATGAACGACGTCGGCCTCGGCTACCTGACCCTGGGCCAGCCGCTCACCACCCTGTCCGGCGGCGAACGGCAACGGCTCAAGCTGGCCGTCCGGATGGGCGAGTCCGGCGGCACCTACATCCTCGACGAGCCGACCACCGGCCTCCACCTGGCCGACGTCGAGCAACTCCTGGGCCTGCTCGACCGGCTGGTCGACGCGGGCAAGTCGGTGATCGTGATCGAGCACCACCAGGCCGTCATGGCCCACGCCGACTGGATCATCGACCTCGGGCCGGGGGCGGGGCACGACGGCGGGCAGATCGTGTTCGAGGGTACCCCGGCCGATCTGGTGGCCGACCGCTCAACCCTCACCGGGCAGCACCTGGCTGAGTACATCCGGGCGTGAACGCAGCTGGGTCCGGCCGTGTATGGTGGCGCGCGTGCTGACCACCCGTCTCCTGCTCCTCCGCCGCCACGGCGGGGGCTGATCGGACCGGCTCCCTCGTCGTGGAGTCGTCGTGCCCGCCGGTCGATCACCGAGACCGAAGGAACCAGCACGATGACCGGCTTTCCCACGATCAGCACGCCCGCCGGCGCGATCCCGGCCCACGCCCCGGCCTGGAACCGGCAGCGCCCTTCGCAGATGCCCTGGCGTCGCTATCGCAGCGTCACCCAGCGCCTGGAACTGCCCGAATTCACTCATGACTGGGCCGGTCGGCAGATCACCGAGGCCCCGCTCTGGGTCCCGGTCGACCTGCGGGACGGCAACCAGGCGCTGGCCGAGCCGATGGACCCGGCCCGCAAGCGGCGGTTCTTCGAGTTGCTGGTGGCGATGGGCTACAAGGAGATCGAGGTGGGTTACCCGTCCGCCTCGCAGACCGACTACAACTTCGTCCGACTGCTGGCCGAACAGCCGATCGCGCCGCCGGACGTGACCGTTGTGGTGTTCACCCCCGCCCGCACCGACCTGATCGCCCGAACCGTCGAATCCATCCGTGGTATCAGCAATCCCGTGGTGATCCACCTCTACATGGCAACCGCTCCGGTCTGGCGGGAAACCGTGCTGGGGATGACCCGCGAGCAGCAGATCGAGCACATCCGCGCGGCCGCCGGCGAGATCGCGCGCCGGGCCGGGCACCTGGAGAATGTCCGGTTCCAGTTCTCACCGGAGGTTTTCAACCTGACCGAGTCGGACCACATCATCGAGGTCTGCGACACGGTGACCGAGGTTTGGGACGCCACCCCGGCCCGGCCGGTGATCCTGAACCTGCCGGCCACGGTGGAGGTTGCGACGCCGAACGTCTACGCCGACCAGATCGAGTACATGCACAAGCATCTGGCCCGGCGGGACTCGGTGATCCTCTCGGTGCACCCGCACAACGACCGCGGCACCGGCATCGCCTGCGCAGAACTCGCCGTGCTGGCCGGGGCGCAACGGGTGGAGGGCTGTGTCTTCGGCAATGGAGAGCGCACCGGCAACGTCGACATCGCCACCCTGGCCCTGAATCTGCACGCCCAGGGCGTGGATCCGATGATCGACTTCTCCGACATCGACGAGATCCGGCGCACCGTCGAGCACTGCAACCGGATCGAGATCCACCCCCGGCACCCGTACGTCGGCGAGTACGTCCACACCGCGTTCAGCGGTACCCACCAGGACGCGATCCGGAAGGGCTTCGCCGAGCACCGCACCCGAGCCGCCGAAACCGGCGTTCCCGAGCGCGAACTGCCCTGGCGCGTGCCCTATCTGCCCATCGATCCGGCCGACCTGGGACGCAGCTACGAGGCGGTGATCCGGGTGAACTCGCAGTCCGGCAAGGGCGGCATCGCCTATCTGCTGGAGAGCGAGTTCGGCATCGAGCTGGACCGCAGGCAGCAGATCGAGTTCGCCAAGGTGGTGCAGGCGCACTCCGACCGGACCGGGCTGGAAGTCACCGCGCAGGAGCTGAAGAACCTCTACACGGAGACCTACCCGGCCTGACCGGAATCCCAGCGGCGGCCGTGCTCATCGATCTCGTGCATGTTCTCCTCGGCCCAGTCGCGGAGCACGGCCAGCCGGGATTCCAGCGAAAGCCCGCGCTGGGTAAGGCTGTAGTGCACGCTGGGCGGCACCGTGTCCTCGACCCGGCGGGTGACCAGCCCGTCCCGGGACAGCTTGCGCAGGGTCATCGAGAGCATCTTCTGCGAGACGCCGGGCATGCGCCGCCGCAGTTCCGCGAACCGGACCTCCCCGGGATGCGCCTCGGCGAGCACCTTCACCGCCATCGACGTCCATTTGTCGCCGATCCGGTCCAGCAGGTTCCGCGTCGGGCAGGCCGGGCTGAACAGGTCACCCCGTGGTTTCATCGAACTCACCACCTTCCCTGAAAGTGCCGTCTTCCCACCGCCGGTCTCCTGCGGTGTGCTGGTCACCAATGGTAACCAGGTCCCGAGGAGGAACCAGCGTGCGAGAGCAGCGCATCCGGGTGAACGGCATCGCGATGAACGTGGCCAGTGCGGGAGCCGGCGACCCGGTCGTGCTCCTGCACGGCTGGCCGCACACCTGGCGGGTCTGGAGCGAGGTGCTGCCGACCCTGGCCGAGGAGCACCTGGTGATCGCCCCGGACCTGCGTGGCCTGGGGGAGAGTGACCGCCCGGCCACCGGCTACGACCTGAACACCCTGGCCGACGACGTGCTCGGCGTGATCGAGGCCTTCGGCCTGACCACCGCGCAGGTGGTGGGCATCGACCTGGGCGCCCCCGTCGCGTTCTTCACCGCCCTGCGCAACCCGGAGCGGGTCCGGCGCCTGGTGGTGATGGAGGCGATGATCGGAACCCTGCCCGGCGCCGAGGCTTTCCTGAAGACCGGCCCACCGTGGTGGTTCGGCTTCCACGCGGTCCCCGGTCTGGCCGAGACCGTGCTGGCCGGACACGAAGGCGACTACCTGGACTGGTTTCTGCGGTCCGGCACCTTGGGTCGGGGAATTCCGGCTTCAATGAGGGACGCTTTCGTCGCCGCCTACACCGGAACCGACCGTTTGCGAGCTGGTTTCGATCACTACCGGGCCATGCGCCCGAACGCCGAACTGATCGCGGAGCTGGTGAAGAAGCAGCGGCTGACCATGCCCGTCGCCGCGATCGGGGGCGCCACCGTCGGCGAGGCCACCGCCGGCCAGATCGAACCGATCGCGGACGACGTCCATCGGTATCTCATCCCCGACGGCGGCCACATCCTGCCGCTGGACCGGCCGAAAGAGCTCCTGGAGATCCTGGTCCCGTTCCTCAGGCGACCGTAGGCGGAGCCGCCGTGCGCAGTTTCTCGGCAGCCGCCTCGGCCAGGCTCCGCCGCAGCCACTGCTCCACCCCGGCCACGTGCACCCCGGCCCAGGCCTGGGCCACATCGGGCTGGCGCTGGGCGATGGTGAGCTGGATCGCCCGGTGCTCGTCCAGGGTGCGGGCGACGGCCGACTCCTGGGTGAGACCGCGCCAGACCCGGGCCCGGTGGGTGCGGCCGGAGACGCTCTCGATCAGCGAGGCCAGCACGTCGTTGCCGGAGGCCCGGGCGATCCGGCGGTGGAACTCCTGGTCGTTCTCCACCAGGGCCTCCAGGGTCGGGGAGTCGCCCAGCCGGTCGAGGAGGTCGGCGAGGCCGGCCACCTCCTCGTCGCTCATCCGGTAGGTGGCCATGCTGGTGGCGGCCGGCTCGAGCAGCCGGCGGACCTCCAGGAACTCCAGGACCGAGCCGTCGTGCTGCAGGTCGACGATGAACGAGATGGCCTCGGTCAGCATCCCCGGGGCCAGGCTGGTGACGTAGGTGCCGTCGCCCTGCCGGACGTCGAGGACGTTGATCAGGGCCAGGGCGCGCACCGCCTCGCGCAGCGAGTTGCGGGAAAGGCCCAGCTGCACGGCCAGATCGGCCTCGCGGGGGAGCCGGTCGCCGGGGGCCAGGCTCCCGGCGATGATCATCTGCTTGATCTTGTCGATCGCGTCGTCGGTGAGGGCCATCCGCTACGCCGGCCGGAGCTGGCCGGTCAGGCTCCAGACGAAGGGCAGGCCGTCGTCGTCACCGGAGTAGTCGTCCGGGGTCGACTGCAGCGGCGTGACCTGCGCCTGCCAGGCGATGTTGGCGGGGTGGTCGCGCTCCGATGACTTCCCGGGTCGGCCCGTCAGCAGGCAGGCTTTCCCGGGAAGACCGAGCCAGTCATCGGAGGTCTGGCGGCACGGTGGGCTGGTTGGCCTGCTCGAAGGGCACTTCGAGCAGGGTCCGGAGCGTAGTCGCGTCGGTGTTCGCACCGAACAGTGCGGTGCCGGGCTGCAGGCGGACGCCCTCGGCCAGCGGCCCGGCGGCCACCGGGTCGAACCCGAGATCGTCGATGAACGCGGCGACCGTGGCCAGCGCGTCCGGGTCGTCCCCGGTCAGCGCGATCGCCTTGCGGTCCGGGTGCCCGGCCGGTCGGGCCCCGCTGTCCAGGTCGTGGTAGCCCATGTGGTTGAACGCCTTGACCACCCGCGAGGCGGACAGGAACTCCTGCACGATCTCGCTGGAGGTGGTGCGCGGGTCGGTCAGGTCGTCGCGGACCCCGTCGACCTCCCACCAGTAGTTCATCGCGTCCACCACCAGCTTGCCGCGCAGCTGCTCGGCCGGGATGTTGCGGTACTTGCCGAGCGGCAGGGCCAGCACCACGAGGTCGGCCCGCCGGGCCGCCTCGGCTGAGGTGACCGCCTGGGCGCCGGGGGCCAGCACCCCGACGATCAGCGAGATCTGGGCCGGGTCGCCCGATCCGGAGATCAGGACGTCGTAGCCGGCCGCGACGGCGAGCCGGGCCAGCACGGTGCCGACCTTACCCGCTCCGAGAATACCGATGGTGGTCACGGATTCAGCCTTCCAGAAGATCGCGGACCATGGGGACGACCTTGGTGCCGTACAGCTCGACGGTGCGGGACCGGGCCTGGGCCGGGAGGGCGCCGCCGGTGTAGGTCAGGTCGAAACGGTCTACCCCGAGGGACTTCACGGCGCCGGCGATGCGGCGGGCGACGGTCTCCGGGGAGCCTACGTAGAGCGATCCGCTCTTGACCTCGGAGTCGAACTGGGCCCGGGTCATCGGCGGCCAGCCGCGGTCGGCCCCGATCTTGTCCCGCGCCGCCTTGGCCGGGGCGTAGTACAGCTCCAGGGCCTCCTGATCGGTGTCGGCGATGAAACCGTGGGAGTGCATGCCGATCAGCTGGGCCTGGGTGCCGAGCTGCTCGGCGGCCCGGTGGTAGAGGTCCACGTAGGGAGCGAACCGGGCCGGGTCGCCACCGATGATGGCGAGCATCAGCGGCAGGCCGTACTGCGCGGTGCGGACCACCGACTGCGGGGAGCCGCCGACGCCGACCCAGGTGTCCAGCCGCCCGGAGTCGGTCTTCGGGAACACGTCCGCGTCGGCCAGGGCCGGTCGGGTGGTGCCGTTCCAGGTGACCGGCTTCTCGTCGAGCAGCTTCACGAACAGGTCGAGCTTCTCCTCGAACAGCACGTCGTAGTCGGCCAGGTCGTAACCGAACAGCGGGAAGGACTCGGTGAAGGAACCCCGGCCGAGGATCGCCTGGGCCCGCCCGCCGGAGAGCGCGTCCACCGTGGCGAAGCGCTGGAAGACCCGGACCGGGTCGTCCGAGCTGAGCACGGTGACCGCGCTGGCCAGCTTGATCCGGTTGGTCCGGGTGGCGATGCCGGCCAGCACCGTCTCCGGGCTGGAGATCGCGTACTCGGACCGGTGGTGCTCACCGAGGGCGATCACGTCCACGCCGGTCTCGTCGGCGATCACGGCTTCCTCGACGACCTGCCGGATCGCCGCGGCCTGCGTGACCGGGGCGCCGGAGTCGTCCACCGGCACCTCGCCGAAGGTGTCCAGGCCCATGACGAGCTCGCTCATGTCGCATCCTCCACTGTGGTTGATCGCTCAACTATATCGTGATCGGGGTCTTCAACCATTGGGTGCGCCCAGTTATGCCCGTGCCCGGTTCGCCCGCGGACGTCACCAGTTGTCTCGGATCTTGAAGGACGCTTTCGGTTAAGGAGCGCGGTCGGGGACGCCGAAGAACCCTTGGGTTTCCCCCGGGCAGGGCTTCTTCGAGGTGGAGCGACGAGTGTTCAAGCGAGCACCAAAGGACCAGTGGGCTCAGTCGGACGTGGCGGCTGAGGCCCACCTCGACGTCGTGGCGGTCACCGACGTGGTCTCCCGGCTCGGCCGCGCCACCACTCCGGACGAGGCCATCCGGCTCTCGCTCGAGGCGGTCCGCCAGCACTTCGGCTGGGCCTACGGCTCCTACTGGGTGCGCGACCACTCGGCCGACGTGCTGCGGTTCGGACAGGAGAGCGGGGACGTCGGCCCGGAGTTCCGGGCGGTGACGCTGGAGGCGTCCTTCGCCGAGGGGGTCGGCCTGTCCGGCCGGGCCTGGCGGCAGCGCGACCTGGTGTTCGTCGAGGACCTGGGCACGATGACCGACTGCGTGCGGGCCCCCGTCGCGATGAAGCAGGGCGTCCGCAGCGGTGTCTGCTTTCCCCTGATCGAGAAGAACGAAGTCGTCGGGACGATGGACTTCTTCACCAACGAGGTGCTGCACCCTTCGGAGGATCGCCTCGCCGTGCTCCGGGCGATCGGGATCCTGGTCTCCTCGGCCCTGGAACGGCTGCACGAGGCCGTCCGCCAGGAGAAGGCCGCCCAGGACGTCGAGGCGGTCTCCACCGTGATCCGCGAGCTGACCACGGTGAGCACGGAGGACGAGGCCCTGCGGGTGGCGATGGAGACCATCCGCCGGGACTTCGACTGGCAGTACGGCTCGTTCTGGCGGCTGGACGAGGACGCGCAGGTGCTGCGCTTCGCCAAGGAGTCCGGGGACGTCAACGCCGAGTTCCGCGACGTCACCATGTCGGCCTCGTTCGCCCAGGGGGTCGGCCTGTCCGGCCGGGCCTGGGCCCGCAACGACTTCGTCTTCGTCGAGGACCTGGCCGAGCTGACCGACTGCGTGCGGAGCCCGGCCGCCGGCCGGGCCGGGGTGAAGTCCGGGGTCTGCCTGCCGATCACGGTCAGCGGCCGGTTCGTCGGAACCATCGACTTCTTCGCCACCCGCACCCTGATCATGGCCAAGAGCCGCGAGATGGCGCTGCGCAACACCGCTTTCCTGATCGGCCAGGCGATGGAACGGTTCGGCTCGCGGGAGCAGCTGCGGGCGGCCGGGGGCCGGCTGATGGAGTCGATCGGCGAGGTGGAACGCAACGTCACCTCGGCCTCGCACGTCGCCTCCCGCGGCGGCCGGCTCAGCGAGGAGGCCAACACCCAGGTCGAGGCGCTCGGCCAGGCCAGCGCCGAGATCAACAAGGTGGTCCAGGACATCCAGACGATCGCCGCCCAGACCAAGCTGCTGGCGCTGAACGCCACCATCGAGGCGGCCCGGGCCGGTCAGTCCGGCAAGGGCTTCGCCGTGGTCGCCGAAGAGGTCAAGGAACTGTCCGGGCAGACCGAGCGAGCTACTACCGACGTCAGTGACCGGGTGAACGCGATCCAGAGCCGGGTCGAGGCGGTCACCAGCTCACTCGCCGACATCCATCACGCCGTCGATGAGATCAACCAGACCCAGCAGCTGATCCAGGGTGTGCTCGCCGACCAGGCGAACGTCACCCGGGCGATCCTCGACTGACTCACCCCACCGAATCCCGCTGTTGGAGGACATTGTCATGACCACGTCGGCCCCCGGGACCACCGCGTCCGTCAAGAAGCCGAAGAAGGCGTCGACGAAGACGGCCGCACCGAAAGCCTCCACCAGGGCGCCCCGCAAGACCGCGGTGCCCGCCCAGCGCGTGGCCCCGGACGACCGGGCCGCCCGCGCCTGGGCCCGGCTCGAGGCCGGCAACCAGCGCTGGGCCGACGGCACGAGTGAGGCCGGGCCGTCCCGCAGCCCCAAGCGCCGGGTCGAACTGGTCGACGGCCAGGCCCCGTTCGCCCTGGTGATCGGCTGCGCCGACTCCCGGGTGCCGGCCGAGCTGCTGTTCGACCAGGGCATCGGCGACCTGTTCGTGGTCCGCACGGCCGGGCACGCCCTGGACGAGGCCGTGCTCGGCTCGGTCGAGTACGGGGTGGCCGTACTCGGCGTGGACCTGATCGTGATCCTCGGCCACCAGAGCTGCGGGGCCGTGGCCGCCGCAGCCAAGACCCTGGACCAGGGCTCGGTGCCGAGCGGCTACATCCGCGGTCTGGTCGAGCGCCTGACCTGCGACATCGCCAGTGGTCAGCGCGCCGGCCTGTCCGATCTGGACGATCTGGGCCGCTATCACACCCGCTCCACGGTGGACCTGCTGCGGGCGCGCTCCTCGATCGTCAACGACGCCGCCAGCACTGCCGGGCTGGGCATCGTCCCGGTGGTCTACGAGCTGGACACCGGCCTGGCCCGCCCGGTGACCGACTGACCTACTGACTGACGGTCGTGCTGACTGACGGTTGTGCGGGGGGTGCCCCGGGATCCTCCGGGGCACCGCAAGGGTCAGCTGAGCGCGGTGAGCCGCTGATCGACCGCCATCGAGACGTCGGTGGGGGCGTAGCCCCGGTCCCGGAACTCGAACACGGTGCTGGTCAGGGCCTCCCGGGCGGCGGCCCGGGCGTCGGCGTCGCCGCCGGCGACGGCCGCGTCGACCTGGGCGAACAGGGCGTCGACCTGGGCCTGGTCGAAGCCGCGGGGAACCACGGGGAAAAGCTTGGGCATGCGGCGGAGTCTAAGGCCTGTCCCGGGCCCGGTCGGGGCCCGTTCCGCTCCGTGATCAGATCCGCCCGGCCGCCAGCAGCGTGCCGTCCGGCCCGGTGACCTGCACTTCGTGCACCTCGTCGGTGGCGAACGAGGTCGCCCCGGTGACCTGGGCCTGATGGCTGCGACCTCGGCGTGGCCGACAGCAGCCTCGGCCAGATCGTGGTCGACGGCAAAGGAATGACCGCCTACATCTTCGACCAGGACAAGCCCGGCTCGGGCAAAAGCGTGTGCACCGGCGACTGCGCCACTGCCTGGCCCGCGATCGACGCCGGCTCCGCCACGCCCACTGTCACGGGGGTCACCGGCAAGGTCGGCACGATCACCGGGACCGATGGTGACCTGCAGGTCACCGTGAATGGCTACCCTTTGTACACGTTTGCCCAGGACACGGCCCCGGGTGACGTCAAGGGCCAGGGCCTCAAGGACGTCTGGCACGTGATGGCGGCCGACGGCACCGAGGTGAAGGACGCCGCCAAATAGGTCCACAGCCTTCTCACAGTCACCGTTCCTCACGGCCGGCCGACCCGGGCCGACGGAACTGACATCCCAGTCATCCTCGTCGGAGGTGGAGAAATGAGCGTCAGTTCCGTCGGTGGGTCCGGCTCGTCCAGCCTGGCCGCCCTGCAGAAGCAGCTCCAGGCCGATCAGCGCGCCCTCGCGGCCGACCAGAAGGCCAAGGCCGACCAGCAGGTGCTGGACCTGGACCAGGCCCGGATCACCCTGGACCAGGCCGCCATCGCGACCGCGTCAGCGACCCCGTCGACCACCGCGTCGAGCACCGCGTCGACCACCGCGTCGAGCACCGCCTCGGCCACCCAGGGCGTGGACCTCTATCTCTGAACGGTGAACTCGGTGTGCAGTTCAGCCTCGGAGTTGGTGCCGACCCAGACGTCGAACACCGTGGCGTCGAGCACCCAGTCCCGGGTGGCACTGCTCCAGTAACGTCGTTCGGCCGGGCTGATGGTGAACTCGACCCGGATGGTCTGGCCCGCCGCGACGGGAACCCGCTGAAAACCCTTCAGCAGGCGCACCGGGCGGGACGACGAGCCGTAGCGCTGGTGCAGGTACAGCTGGGCGACCTCGACCCCGTCCTGGCCGGAGGTGTTGGTGACATCCACACCCACGGTGACACTCTCGTCCCGGCCCACGCTCGCCGCACTGACGCTCGGATTGGCGTACTCGAAAGTCGCATAGCTGAGCCCGTGCCCGAAGGGGTAGAGCGGGGTGCTCTCCTCGTCCCAATAGCGCCGGCCCTGATTCTCCGGTGAGTGGGAACGGGTGTGGGCGTAGTGCATCGGGATCTGCCCAGCTGTGCGGGGCCAGCTGAACGGAAGCTTTCCGCCCGGAACGGCCTGGCCGAACAGGAGATTGGCGACCGCCTCGCCTCCACGCGTGCCCGGGTACCAGACCTGCAGGATCGCGGGCACGTTCTCCTGGGCCCAGCGCAGATCCAACGGACGCCCGCTGAGCAGGACCACGACGGTCGGGGTGCCGGTGGCGACGACCGCCTGCAGCAGGGCCAGCTGATTGCCGGGCAGATCGAGACTGGCGCGGGAGGCGTGCTCGCCGATCATGTCCTGACGTTCGCCGATCACCACGACCGCGACGTCCGCCTCGGTGGCGGTCCGCACCGCGTTCGCCAGCTCGGCCTCGGCGTCGGCATTCTCGTCGGCGCGACTGCCGTCACCCCACATGTCGAACATCGACGGGTACTTCCGGGCGAATGCGGGCACCCCGGCGGCGTAGGTCACCTCGACCGTCGGCTGCTCCAGGTGGCTGCGGATCCCGTCCAGGACGGTGACCGTCTCCTCGAGGTCGTAGTCGAAGATCCACGGTCCCAGGGTGTCCCGCTTCGAGTCGGCCAGAGGGCCGATGACGGCGAGCTTTTGGACGCTGGTGGCGGCCAGGGGGAGGAGGTCGCCCTCGTTGCGGAGCAGGACCGCGGAACCTTCCGCGGCCTCGCGGGCGGCGTCGCGGTGAGCCGGGTCGGCCAGGGTGACCCGGGCCGCGTCCTCGTCCACGAACGGGTTGTCGAGCAGGCCGAGGGCCTCCTTGACGGCCAGGAGCCGGCGGACGCTCGCGTCGATCCGCTCGAGGTCGACCCGGCCGTCGGCGAGCGCCTCGTCGAGGTGGCCGTAGGCGGGCTCCACAATGGTCATCTCCAGGTCCAGGCCCGCGTTCAGGGCCCGGACGCCGGCGTCGGGGAGATCGGCGGCGAAGTGGTGGGTCTCGAGGTCGCGGGCGGAGTTGGCGTCCGAGACGACGAAGCCCTCGAACCCGAGCCCCTCCCGCAGCACGTCGTGCAGCAGCCAGCGGTTACCGGTGGCGGGTACGCCGTTGAGGTCCATGTAGGCGGACATGATGTTGCCCGCCCCGGCGTCGATCGCGGCCTGGAACGGCGGCAGGTAGGTGTTCCACAGTTCCTGGTCGGACAGGTCGACCTCGTCGTAGTCCCGGCCCCCGACAGCGGCGCCGTACCCGGCGAAATGCTTGGGCCCGGCGATGATGTGCTCGTCGGCGCCCAGGTGAGAACCCTGGAAGCCGCGCACCTGGGCGGCCGCCACCGCCGCGGCCAGGAACGGGTCCTCACCCGCGCCCTCGATCATCCGGCCCCAGCGCGGGTCGCGGGCGATGTCGACCATCGGGGCGAACGCCCAGTGGATCCCGACGGCCCGTGCCTCCCGGGCGGCGACGGTCTGCGCCTGCTCGATCAGCTCCGGGTTCCAGGAGGCGGCCAGGGCGATCGGCACCGGGAAGATGGTCCGCAGCCCGTGGATCACGTCGAACCCGAACAGCACCGGAATGCCGTGCGCACTACCGGCGACGGCCTGGCGCTGCAGCCGGTTCGAGGTCGCGGGGTCGGTCACGAACAGCAGCGAGCCGGCCCGGCCGGCCGCCAGGGCCTGCTCGACCAGATCGGTCTGCCGTTCCGGCAGTCCGGAGTCGACGTCACTCTCCGGCAACTGGAAGTAGAAGTACTGGATCAGCTGACCGATCTTCTCGGCCGGCGTCATGCTCGCCAGCAGCTTCTCGACGCGGGGCGAGACCTCGGCCTTACCTGAGCTCATCGGGGAACCCTCCTTTGGGCGGTGTCGTGAAGGAAAGTACATGAATCTCGACCACGTGGTAAGCATTCAAACCATCGACCATGACTGGGGCAGGTGTGCTTGGTGCGACCCGCGCGTCGGCGTCCCCCCGTTGTCGCAGGTGAGCTGGCATGCTCGCTGACCGCGTTCCGACATCTTCGGGGGACTGTCATGAAGTGGTCATTGTGCTTGCAACGAGGATCTTTCCGGACGGCAATCGTCCTGTCCGCGACAACCTTGGGCTGTCTCTCGCTCGCCGCGCCTGCACAGGCCGTGGTCGGCCCGGCCACCGTGCGCATAGACATTGGCCGGCTCGTTTACAGTGCGGCTCCTGACCAGGCCAACCGACTGTCGGTGACGCTGGTGTCGAGCCATGTGGGGGTCAGGACCGTCTATCTGATCGACGACGTCTACGAGATCCGGGCCACCGGCCACGGCTGCACCCATCCCCGCCCGTCGGACCTGACCCGGGTCCGGTGCACGGTGCCCTGGGCCGGCGACAGCGAAGGCAACGGAGACGGTGGTGGAGGTGGCGGGGCGAGCCTCTACGGGATTCCTGACATGGGCAGGTTCCTGCTGCGCGACGGGGACGACACGGTGCGGGTGCACAACCCCAAGGACCTCGAGGTCTTCAACAAGTTCTGGCTCGGCCCCGGCGATGACACGGCCATCACCCGTCAGCCCGGGAAACTGAGGGATACCAGCGCGGTCTACGGTCAGGACGGCAACGACCACGTCGTGGCCGGCAGGCCGAGTTGGCTGAGCCTGGTGCAGGGCGGCAACGGCGACGACTGGATCTCGATGCGCGGACCCGCCCGAACCCCCGACGACGGCACCTCCTACTTCCACGGCAACGGGACAGCTTCCGGCGGGAACGGCGACGACCAGATTTTCGGAGGCCAGGGCCGCCAGACGTTGTCCGGTGGCGCCGGGAACGACCTGATCGATGGTGGGGACGGAGATGACGAGCTGAACGGCGGCGCGGGCGACGATCAGTTGTGGGGTCGCAAGGGCAACGACACGATCCTCGGTGGCACCGGCAACGACCAGCTCCACGGTGGTCTGGGCCGTGATCGTCTGGTGGGTGGACCCGGGCGGGACATCACCGTGGCCAGGTGATGGGCGGACCCGCTTTCGCAGCTTACAAAGCCGTCAGGGGCGGCTTCCCGAGAGTGGGAAACCGCCCCTGACCTGCGGTGGAGCTATGGGGATTCGAACCCCAGACCCCCTCGATGCGAACGAGGTGCGCTACCAGACTGCGCTATAGCCCCAACGAAAAGAGAGACTAGCATCGTCCGGCCCGATGCTCCGAATCGGCACGGCGGTCTCCCGGGTGCCCCGGCCGCCCCGGATCGTCCATCATGGACGGTCATGACCGAGATCAGCATCGCCGCACCCGCCCGGGCCGAGGACGCCGCGTTCGTCGCCGAGGTGACCGACCTGGTCAACACGGTGTACGCGGACGGGGAGAAGGGGATCTGGGTGCCCGGGACGGCCCGGACGGACCGGGACGATCTGGCGTCCGTCATCCGGGCCGGGGAGCTGGCCGTGGCCCAGCGCGAGGGGCAGGTGCTCGGCGCCGTCCGCGTGCGCCGGCTGCCTTCCGGTGAAGGGGAGTTCGGCATGCTCGCCGCGCATCCGGCCCATCGGGGTATCGGTCTGGGACGGGATCTGGTCGCCTTCGCCGAGGGCTGGGCGCGCGACCAGGGGGTGAGCACGATGCAGCTGGAGGTGCTCTTCCCGAACGAATGGGAGCACCCGACCAAGGTTTTCCTGCGTGACTGGTACATCCGCAGCGGGTATCAGGTGGTGCGGAAGGGCGACTTCTCGGCCGACTACCCGGCCCTCGTGCCGTATCTGGCCACCGCGTGTGACTACCTGATTTTCAACAAGACCCTCTAGCCGTCCGTCCGGGTGACCGATGCAGCCCTGAGTGATGACGCTCAGGGAGGGCTTCGGTGCTGGGTTGGGGCAGGGCGGGTGGGTTGTTCAGCCTGGCCGCGGCGATCGTCCTCGCGGCCTGTTCGCCGGCCAGCCCGACGACCGGGACGGCCCGGGCATCCCAAGTCGTCCTGACTTTCGAGGTGCCTCGAGAAACCTCGCCGCCCCCGGCGTCCGCAAACCCACCGAGCGGACGGGTGCGCATTGCCTTCGGCGGTGACGTGCACTTCGCCGGATCGTCCGCGGCCGCCCTGAACGGGAATCCGGGCAGTGCGGTGAAACTGCTGAAGCAGGCCGATCTGTCGATCGTGAACCTGGAGACGGCGATCACCGACCGCGGCACGCCCGGGCCCAAGGAGTTCACCTTCCGGGCCCCGGCGAAGGCCCTGGACGTGCTGCGGGACGCCGGGATCGACGTGGTCACGGTGGCCAACAACCACGGCATGGACTACGGGCCGGTGGGTCTGGCGGACACGCTGGCCGCGGGTAGGCGGGCTCAGCTACCGATCGTGGGGGCGGGGAAGGACGCCAAGCAGGCCTACCGGCCGTACCGCACCACCATCAACGGGGTTCGGATCGCGGTGATCGGGGCCACCGACGTCCTGGACACCTTCGCCCAGAGCAGCTGGCCGGCCACCGCGACCCGCCCCGGGCTGGCCTCGGCGAAGGACACGCCCCGGCTGGTCCGGGCCGTCCGGGCGGCCCGCGCGCAGGCCGACGTGGTGGTCGTCGACCTGCACTGGGGCATCGAGATGGAGTCCTGCCCGTCGGCCCGGCAGCAGGAATTGGCCGCCGTCCTGACCGGCGCCGGGGCCCAGGTCGTCGTCGGCAGTCATGCCCACGTGCTGGAACCGCATGTCCAGCAGGGGAGGACGACGGTTCACTACGGCCTGGGCAACTTCGTCTTCTACGCCACCCGCCCGGCCTCGGTCCGGTCCGGCGTCTACGACGTGGTGGTGGACCGGGACGGCGTGGTGCGGACGAAGTGGCACCCGGCCCAGATCTACGGCGGACGCCCGGCCCTGCTCACCGGCCCGGCCGCCCGCTCGGCCGACCGGGCCGAGAACGAGCTGGCCGAGCGCTGCGGTCTGGCTTAGAAGGGTCTAGAAGTCCCAGTCCTCGTCCTCGGTGTTGACCGCCTTCCCGATCACGTAGGAAGAGCCGGAACCCGAGAAGAAGTCGTGATTCTCATCTGCGTTCGGTGAAAGGGCCGACAGAATCGCCGGATTCACGTCGGTCTCGTCCTTCGGGAAGAGTGCCTCGTAGCCCAGGTTCATCAACGCCTTGTTCGCGTTGTACCGCAGGAACTTCTTCACGTCCTCGGTCAGCCCGAGCGGGTCGTACAGGTCCTGGGTGTACTCGACCTCGTTCTCGTAGAGCTCGAAAAGCAGCGAGAACGTATAGTCCTTGAGCTCTTTCCGCTCCGCGTCTCCGACCCGCTCCAGACCCTTCTGGAACTTGTAACCGATGTAGTAGCCGTGCACCGCCTCGTCCCGGATGATCAGCCGGACCAGGTCGGCGGTGTTGGTCAGCTTCGCCCGGCTGGACCAGTACATCGGGGCGTAGAAGCCGGAGTAGAACAGGAACGACTCCAGCATGGTCGAGGCGACCTTGCGCTTGAGCGGCTCCTCCCCGCGGTAGAACTCCAGCACGATCTCGGCCTTGCGCTGCAGGTTCGGGTTCTCCTCGGACCACCGGAAGGCCGCGTCGATCTCCGGGCTGGAGATCAGCGTGGAGAAGATCGAGGAGTACGAGCGGGCGTGCACCGACTCCATGAACGCGATGTTGGTGTAGACCGCCTCCTCGTGCTGGGTCAGCGAGTCCGGGATCAGGCTGACCGCCCCGACCGTGCCCTGAATCGTGTCCAGCAGGGTCAGCCCGGTGAAGACCCGCGTCGTCATCTGCTTCTCGACGTCGGTCAGGGTCGCCCAGGACTGGATGTCGTTGGACAGCGGCACCTTTTCCGGCAGCCAGAAGTTCCCGGTCAGCCGGTCCCAGACCTCGAGGTCCTTCTCGTCCTGGAGCTTGTTCCAGTTGATGGCCTGGACGCGATCGATCAGTTTTACAGCATGCACGAGACGCAGCCCTCCACTTCGGTTCCTTCCAGCGCCAGCTGTCGCAGACGGATGTAGTACAGCGTCTTGATTCCCTTGCGCCAGGCGTAGATCTGCGCCTTGTTGATGTCCCGGGTGCTGGCCGTGTCCTTGAAGAACAGGGTGAGCGAGAGGCCCTGGTCGACGTGCTGGGTGGCCTCGGCGTAGGTGTCGATGATCTTCTCGTGGCCGATCTCGTACGCGTCCTGGTAGTAGTCCAGGTTGTCGTTCGTCATGAACGGCGCCGGGTAGTAGACCCGGCCGAGCTTGCCTTCCTTGCGGATCTCGATCTTGGAGACGATCGGGTGGATCGAGGAGGTGGAGTTGTTGATGTAGGAGATCGAGCCGGTCGGGGGCACGGCCTGGAGATTCTGGTTGTAGAGGCCGTGCTCGCGCACCGATTCGGCCAGTGCCCGCCAGTCTTCCTGGGTCGGAACGGCAACGCCGGCCTTCGCGAACAGTTCTCGCACCCGCTGCGTCCGGGGCTCCCAGACCTTCGTCACGTACTTCTCGAAGTATGACCCGTCGGCATACGCGGAGTTCTCGAAACCCTCGAATGAATGACGCTTCTCCCGGGCCAGCGCGTTGGACGCCCGGAGCGCGTGGTAGGCAACCGTATAGAAGTACAGGTTGGTGAAGTCGAGACCCTCTTCCGAACCGTAGAAGATGCGCTCCCGGGCCAGATACCCGTGCAGGTTCATCTGGCCGAGACCGATCGCGTGGCCGCCGGCGTTGGCCCGGCGCACCGAAGGCACCGAATCGATGGACGTCTGGTCGGACACCGCGGTCAGGGCGCGGATCGCGGTCTCGACGGTCCGCCCGAAGTCCGGGGAGTCCATCGTCGCGGCAATGTTCAGCGAGCCCAGGTTGCACGAGATGTCCCGGCCCACGTGCTGGTACGAGAGATCGGCGTTGAACGTGGAGGGGGTGGAGACCTGGAGGATCTCCGAGCACAGGTTCGAGTGGGTGATCCGGCCCTGGATCGGGTTGGCCCGGTTCGCCGTGTCCTCGAACAGGATGTACGGGTAGCCGGACTCGAACTGCAGCTCGGCCAGGGTCTGGAAGAAGTCCCGGGCGTTGATCCGCTGCTTCCGGATCCGGGCGTCGTCCACCATTTCCCGGTACTTCTCGCTCACGCTGATGTCCGCGAACGGCACCCCGTAGACGCGTTCCACGTCGTAGGGCGAGAACAGGTACATGTCCTCGTTGTTCTTGGCCAGCTCGAAGGTGATGTCCGGGATCACCACGCCCAGGGAGAGCGTCTTGATCCGGATCTTCTCGTCCGCGTTCTCCCGCTTGGTGTCCAGGAACCGCATGATGTCCGGGTGGTGGGCGTGCAGGTAGACCGCGCCCGCCCCCTGCCGGGCGCCGAGCTGGTTGGCGTAGGAGAACGAGTCCTCGAGCAGCTTCATCACCGGGATCACCCCGGAGGACTGGTTCTCGATGTGCTTGATCGGGGCGCCGTACTCGCGGATGTTGGTCAGCAGCAGGGCCACTCCACCCCCGCGCTTGGACAGCTGCAGCGAGGAGTTGATCCCGCGGGAGATCGACTCCATGTTGTCCTCGATGCGCAGCAGGAAGCAGGAGACCGCCTCACCACGCTGCGCCTTGCCGAGGTTGAGGAAGGTCGGGGTGGCCGGCTGGAACCGTCCCGAGATGATTTCGTCCACCAGCTGCCGGGCGAAGACCTCGTCCCCCGCGGCCAGGGTGAGCGCCACCATCGACACCCGATCCTCGAAGCGCTCCAGGTAACGCCGGCCGTCGAAGGTCTTCAGCGTGTACGAGGTGTAGTACTTGAACGCGCCGAGGAAGGTGGGGAACCGGAACTTCTTCGAATAAGCGTGCTGATAGAGCTGTTTGACGAACGCCCGGCTGTACTGGTCCAGCGTCGCCTTTTCGTAGTACTCGTTCTCGACCAGGTAGTCGAGCTTC
Source organism: Kineosporia aurantiaca JCM 3230 (assembly GCA_000719025.1). GTDB lineage: Bacteria > Actinomycetota > Actinomycetes > Actinomycetales > Kineosporiaceae > Kineosporia > Kineosporia aurantiaca. The sequence continues at coordinate 367,691 of JODP01000001.1, read as the reverse complement.
TCGTCCAGGCTGGGGAAGGAGGCCGTGTTCTGGTTGACGTGCTGCAGAAAGAACTGCCGGGCGGCCTCCCGGTCCTTCTCGAACTGGATCTCCCCGTCCGGGCCGTACAGGTTCAGCATCGCGTTCAGCGCGTGGTAATCCAGCATCTCGCTCACTGCGACTGCCAAAATCGTTCCAATCCCTTGCGGACGCGGGTCACGTCCTCGGTCGTTCCCATGATTTCGACGGCGTACAGGTACGGGACCTGGCACTTCGCCGCGATGATGTCGCCGGCCACGCAGTAGGCGGCGCCGAAGTTGGTGTTCCCGGCCGCGATCACCCCGCGGATCAGCGACCGGTTGCCTTCGTCGTTCAGGAACCGGACCACCTGTCGGGGCACCGCACCCCCCTCGTTGCCGCCGCCGTAGGTCGGCACGACCAGCACGAACGGGTCGCGGACGTGCAGGAACGGCTCGGCCGGGCGCAGCGGGATGCGCTCGGCGGGCAGGCCGAGTTTCTGCACGAAGCGGTGGGTGTTGCCGGAGACGCTGGAGTAGTAGACCAGGGACACCGCTGGTCAGGCCACGGCGGCGGCCTGCACGACCAGCGCCCGGATCCGGTCGGGGCGGTAGCCGGACCAGTGATCCGGACCGGCCACGACGACCGGGGCCTGGAGATAGCCCAGGGAGAGCACGTACTCGCGGGCGGCCGCGTCCTCGGTGATGTCGACCACCTGGTAGGCGAGGCCCGACCGGTCCAGCGCCCGGTAGGTCGCGTCGCACTGGACGCACGCCGGCTTGCTGTAAACAGCGATAGTCATCTCGCCACTTCCCGATCCTCAAGACTCAGGTGGCGCAGGAACTTCCGGAGTGACCCATGAGTCATCCCGGTCCCGTCCCACGCGGTACCCCGGACGTGCGGCACCCACGGGGGGCGCAGCACATTGCGGGCAGGTCTTCGGACTCGCGGGCGCTGCCGGAGGTTGATCCGGCGGACCTACTGACCGTCGCTTCCCAGGCGTTGGTGCGCCCAGTGCTCATGACGGCGGTCGTTCCCGCTCACCGCTGCGGGGCAGTCCCGGAATCGCACCGGGTTCCCTCTTACGACGCCCTCCCTGGGTGGAAGGGCGAACCAGCAACGAGAAGCACCATATGCCGTAGGGGCAGGCGAGCGCGACTACTACATCTAGTGGGCGTGTCGCGGGCGTGGGTTACCGGGCGACTACCTTCAGTGGTGCAGCCGGGCGGCCTGCTTGGTCAGGTGATCGCGCTCCGCGCTGTTCGTCGCATGCTGGGCGGCCTCGGCGTAGGCCGCCGCCGCGCCGGTCCGGTCGCCGGCCTGCTCGAGCAGGTGCCCACGCACTGCGGAGACCCGGTGGTGCCTGGTCGGCAGTCGCGGTTCGACCGCGGCCAGCGCCTTCAGGCCGGCCAGGGGTCCGTCCACCTCGCCGACTGCGACGGCCCGGCTCAGCGCGGCCGCCGGGCTGTCGCTGATCTCCAGCAGTTCGTCGTACCACGACAGGATCTGTTGCCAGTCGGTCTCTTTCGCGGTCCGCGCGTCATCGTGCAATGCCGCGATCGCGGCCTGCGCCTGATACTCCCCGAGCTGGTCCTTGGCCAGCGCGGTCTGGAGAATCCGCACACCTTCCTCGATCCGCGCGGTGTTCCACCGGGAACGGTCCTGACGGTCGAGCGGGATCAGCGTCCCGTCGGCTTCGAACCGGGCCGGGCGGCGGGCGTCGTGCAGCAGCATCAAGGCCAGCAGGCCCTGAACCTCAGGGTCAGCGCGGGTTTCGACCGCCAGCTGCCGGGTCAGCCGGATCGCCTCGGCCGCCAGGTCGACCGAGCCGATCCAACCCTGGGTGAAGATCAGATACAGCACCCGCAGCACCAGCGCGAGATCGCCTGGCTCGCCGAACCGTTCCCCGGCCAGGCTCTTCTTCGCCCGCGAGATCCGCTGCGCCATGGTTGCTTCCGGAACCAGGAAGGCCTCGGCGATCTGCTTCGTGGTCAGCCCGCCCGCCGCCCGCAAGGTCAGCGCCACCGCCGAGGCCGGGCTGAGCGAGCGGTGACAGGAAAGGAACAGTAGCAACAACGTGTCGTCGCTCTGCTCGGTAGGCCCGGATTCGGGCTCCAGCAATGCCCTTTCCTCGCGCCGGCGCCGAGATGACTCCGAACGGGCGCTGTCGATCAGTCTCCTCGACGCAACGGTGACCAACCAACCTCGCGGGCTGGCCGGCATCCCCAATTCCGGCCACTGAGACCAGGCCTCCAGCAACGCTTCCTGCAGGGCGTCCTCGGCCGCCGCGAACGAGGTGCCGCGGCGGACGAGGACGGCGAGGACCTGCGGGGCGAGCTCGCGGAGCAACTGCTCCACTGGTCAGAGTTCGTCGTTCGCCGGCGGCGGCCCGAGAACCTGGCGCACCTCGATCCACTCGTACAACGGCTCACCCTTCGCCGCCGGGGCCGAGGACGCGAACGCCGCGATCTCATGGGCCCGCTCCCGGGATTCGACGTCCACCAGGAACCAGCCCGCCACCAGCTCCCCGGCCTCCGGATACGGCCCGTCGGTCACCACCGGCGCCGCGTCCTTACCCCCGTACCGGACATACGTCACGTCCGGCCCGACGCCCTCGGCTCCCACGAACTCGCCGCGCTCCTTCAGCTCGGCGACCACCTGGTGCTGGAACGCGATGTGTGCCGCGATCTCCTCCGGCGTCCACTCGTTCATCGGGGTGTGGTTGGGCATCCGCTCGGGGCCGTAACCGTAGTGCTTGAGCAGCAGGTACTTCGCCATGTCGGTCTCCTTCGCTCCGGAACGGCCATCCTGCCGTCCTCACCCCTTGGTCGGAGCCGGTTCCGGGTTCTCGACAGGCCGCGGAAAAGAATCCCGCCCCGATTCTCAGGCCGCGCGTTCCGGCTCCCGGCGCAGCCGCGAGTTCCGGTAGCCGTAGGACGAGTAGATCACCAGGCCGACCAGCATCCAGACGCCGAACCGGATCCAGGTGGTGGCCGGCAGGTCGGTCATCAGGTAGATCGCGAAGCCGATGCCGAGCAGGGGCAGGAGCGGGTTCAAAGGCACCCGGTACGGGCGGGGGAAGTCCGGCCGGGTGTACTTCAGGATGATCACCCCCGCATTGACCAGGATGAACGCGAAGAGCGTGCCGATGTTGACCAGCTTGACGATCTCGCTCAGCGGCACCAGGGCGGCCAGCAGGGCGACCAGGAGGCCGAGGCCGACGGTCAGCAGGGCCGGGGTGCCGAAGTGCGGGCTGATCCGGGCCAGCCGCGGCGGCAGCAGACCGTCCCGGCACATCGAGTAGAAGATCCGGGTCTGGCCGAACAGGATCACCAGGCAGACGCTGGTGATCGCGACCAGGGCGCCGAAGGCGAGCAGGCCCGCGGCCCAGCTGATCCCGGCCCCCTCGTCCAGGGCGGCCGCCAGCGGGGCGTCACTGCCGGAGAGCTGGTCGGTGCTGGCCAGGCCGACCGCGCCGAGCGAGACCAGGACGTAGAACACCGTGCAGATGCCCAGCGAGGCGAGCAGGGCGATGGGCAGGTCCTTCTTCGGGTTGCGGGCCTCCTCGCTGCCGGTGGAGATCGCGTCGAACCCGATGAAGGCGAAGAAGATCACCGCGGCCGCGCTGACCACCCCGTCCCGGCCCTCGGGGGCGAACGGGGTGAGGTTGCCGCTGCTGAAGTTGGCGAACGCCACGATGATGAAGAAGACCAGGATCAGCAGCTTGATCCCGACCATGATCAGGTTCACCCGGGCACTCTCGCGCACGCCGATCACCAGCACGGTGGTGATCGCCAGCACGATGAACACGGCCGGCAGGTTGAAGATCCCGCCGTCCTCGGGCGAGTGGGCGATCGCGGTGGGCAGTTCCCAGCTGAAGGCGCTGTCCAGGAAGGCATTCAGATTGCCGCCCCAGCCGACCGCGATCCCGGCCACCGAGACGCCGTACTCCAGGATCAGGTCCCAGCCGATGATCCAGGCCACCAGTTCACCCAGGGTGGCGTAGCTGTAGGTGTAGGCGCTGCCGGAAACCGGGATGCTGGAGGCCAGTTCGGCGTACGAGAGGGCGGAGAACATGCAGGCGACCGCGGCCAGGACGAACGAGAGCACCACGGCCGGCCCGGCCAGCGAGGCGCCTTCGCCGATCACCACGAAGATGCCGGTGCCGATGGTGCCGCCGATGCCGAGCGCGGTCAGCTGGGTCGCCCCGACCGCCCGCTTGAGGTGCTGCTCCTCGCTGCCCTCATCGGGCTCGGCGACCAGGCTGTCCAGGGAGCGTCGGGCGAAGAGGCGGGAGCGTACCCCGTCGCTGCCGCCGCCCGGCCGGCTGGGATAAGACGTCGTGGCCATCTCTCGCACCTCCGGTTGGGGGGTGGTTCCAGAACCGCGTTCTTGGGAGCCCGGGCCCGGGCGATGCCCGGAACGCGTGCATTAGTAGTAAGCCACCGGCCGCGAGGTCGCCACTCGACCGTGTCCGAACGGTCACGTACGGTCCATCGAAAAGGATGGACGCCGGGGCTCGCCGATAGCGGTCCGTGTCGCCAGAGTTGCAGTCCGGATGGGTTTTCCGGCCGATCCGGCCGCGTGCGAGACTGGCCGCATGATGGTCCCCGGCGCGGAACTGGTCCGGGCCGCTCAGTCCGGTGACGTGGCGGCCCTGGGCACCTTGCTGGCCGGGCACCGCCCGGCCATGCTCGCGGTCGCGCTCAGCATCCTGCCCGAACCGGCCGATGCCGAGGACGCGGTGCAGGATGCCGCGCTGACCGCGCTGACCCGGATCGGTGATCTGCGGGACCCGGGGGCGGTCGGCCCCTGGCTGAAGATGATCGTCCGCAACTGCTGCCGGATGCGCCTGCGGGTGAACGAGCCGGTGCCGATGAACGAAAACCGCCACTTCGCAGCGTCCCTTATTGACGATCCGGCTCTTCTGGTCGAGCACCACGCGGCCCGGGACTGGATCTGGCATGCCCTGCACCAGCTTTCGGAGCCGCTGCGGGTGGTCGTGCTGCTGCGCTATTTCACCCGGACCACCGGCTACGACGAGATCGCGGCGCTGTGCGGGGTTCCGGTCGGCACCGTGCGCAGCCGGCTGAGCAAGGCCCGCCGGGTGCTGGCCGGGCTGCTGGCGGCCACCGCCGAATCGTGGCGGGAGCAGCCGGACCGGGAGGTGCTGACCCGGTACCGGCAGCTGTTCGCCGAACTCACCCTCGGCCGCCGTTCGGCCGCCGACCTGAACCGGGGCCTGGATCCGGAGATGCATCCCGAGCTGGAGACCGTGTGGGTGGGTGCCCCTCGGACGATCGGGGTGGCCCCGGTGGCCGGGCTGCTGGCCCGCAGCGCCGAGGCCGGAGTCGGGCTGCGGGTGGTCACCCTGGTGGCCAGTCGCGACATCGTGGTCTGCGAGACCGAGGCGCAGAACCCGGCCGAGAGCCCGGACCACTGCCCGCCTTCGGTCGCCTGGCTGCTACGGCTGGACGGCGGGGGCCGCGCCGCCTCGCTGCGACTCTTCCACGAGGACCGCTCGGCGGCCTGAGAAATCCGGTCGGCGAGCGAACTTTGCCTCCTCGCCACGCATCGTGTGGGTGCTCCCCGTTGCGATGATCTGGAAGGTCCCCCCGATGTCACTCAGCGAAACCACGTACGTCCTGGTCCCCGGCGCCTGGCTGAGCGCCTGGAGCTGGACCCCGGTGGCCCGGCGACTGCGCGCCGCGGGCGCCCCGGCCCGCACGATCACCCTGCCCGGGCTGGCCGACGGAGACCCCCGGGAGGGCCTGCGCCTGTCCGATGCCGTCGATCACCTGGTCGAAGCGGTCCGCGGTCTCGGGCCGGTCACCCTGGTCGGGCACAGCCTGGGCGGATACCCGGTCACCGGCGCCGCCCACCGGCTCGGGGCCGAGGTGGTGACCGAGGTGGTCTACTACAACGCCCCGGTGCCCGAGCCCGGTCGGGCGATGGTGGACGAGAACGAGGCCTACGCGGGGATGGTGCGGGCCGCGATCGAGGCCACGCCGGACCACACCGTCTCCCTGATCCGCGAGCAGGTGCCGATGTTCCTGCCGGACTCCCCGCCGGAGCTGCAGGACCTGTTCTTCGACCTGGTGGTGCCGACCCCGGGCGGCTACTTCACCGACGCCCTGGACCTGCCGGGGGTGACCACCGCCGGGATCCCGGCCCGGTACCTGCTGAGTGAGGACGACCAGGCCCTGGCCCGGCCGGGCACCGAGTTCGCGGCCCGGATCGGCCTCACCCCGACGATGCTGTCCGGCGGCCACATGTCGCTGCTGACCCACCCGGACGAGCTGGCGGCGGCCTTGCTCAAGAAGTGAGGACGTCCGTGGTCCCCTGAGGTTCCGGCCTCAGGGGACGAGGGACTCCTCGTCCGGCGAGGACAGGCTGAGTACGGCGCCGACCACCACCGGTGAGGCGCTGATCTTCGCCTCCAGGGCCCGCAGCCGGACCGCCACGTGCGACTCGGTGTCGTCCCCGGAAAGATCCACGTCACCGACCACGGTGACCATCTTCGGGCCGATGATCTCCAGCCGCAGGTAGGTGATCCGGGTGACCTCGGGCAGTTCCAGCAGGGCGGCGATCACCTCGGACCGCACCCGCGGGTCCACCTCCTGGCCGATCAGGAAGCTGCGGTTGCGCTGGATCAGCACCAGGGCGACGACGCCGAGCACCAGGCCGACCAGGATCGAGCCGATCGCGTCGGGCACCGGCGATCCGGTGATCTGGTGCAGCGCCAGTCCGCCGCCGGCCAGCAGGACGCCGATCAGCGCGGCCGAGTCCTCGAAGAACACCGCGCGCAGCGTCGGGTCCGAGGTCTCCAGGACGTGCTCGAAGACGTCCCGGTGCATCGACGCGGCCTCGGGCTTGGCCTGCCGCACCGACTGCAGGAAGGAGGTGCCCTCCAGACAGAAGGACACCGCCAGCACGATGTACCCGATGATGAAGTCGCCGGCCTCCTCGCCGTTGATCAGTTCCTGCACCCCGTGCGTCACCGAGACCGCGGCCCCGGCGATGAACAGCCCGAGGGCGGCGAACATCGACCAGACGTAGGCCTCCCGGCCGAAGCCGTGCGGGTGCGTCGCGTCCGGGTCCCGCCGGGACCGCCGGTTGGCGATCACCAGGAAGATCTCGTTGCCGGTGTCCGCCCAGGAGTGCGCCGCCTCGGCCACCAGCGAGGCCGATCCGGTGAGCATCGCGGCGATCGACTTGGCGATCGCGATCACCAGGTTCGCGGCGAAGGCGATGGCCACGGTGAGGCCGCTCTCGCTGCCCGAGTCCTGACCGGTCTGCTCCATCGGGAAGTGCAGGGCCGCTTCCGCCGGTACCTGGTCGCTGCGCGCGGGCAGCACTTGTTCTTCGGGCTCAGCGGGCATGGGGCCTGTCTAACACAGCCCGGTTACCACCGCCCGGCCAGCGCGGACCGCCCAAACCGACATCTGTCGGAAAGCGGTGCAACACTGGTTCCGGGTCTCTCGACGTCGAGCGATGTCCTGCGGGCCCGGATCACGGTCAGGCTTTTCGGCGAGGAGAAATCTCATGGGCATCTTGGACGGCAAGGTCGCACTGGTCACCGGCGCGGCCCGCGGACAGGGCCGGGCGCACGCAGTCACCCTGGCCAAGGAGGGCGCCGAGGTGATCGCGATCGACGTCGACCAGCCCGCCGCCTACGTGCAGTACAGCCACGCCACCGCGGCCGACCTGGCCGGGACCGCGAAGGCGGTCGAGGCGCTGGACCGGCGGATCCTGACGAGGATCGCCGACGTCCGTTCCCAGGAGCAGATCGACGCCGTGGTCGCGGAGGGGCTGGAGACCTTCGGGCAGATCGACGTCGTGGTGGCCAACGCGGGCATCTACACCCAGGCCAACTTCTGGGAGATGGACGAGGAGATGTGGGACGACGTCCAGGACGTCAACCTCAAGGGTCACTGGCGCACGATGAAGGCGGTCGCCCCGCACATGATCGAGCGCAAGCGCGGCTCGATCGTCCTGACTGCCTCGTGGGGGCACCTCCCGGCCCTCTAGGGCTGGGGGAAAACTCGATCATCGGCAACCCGAACGCCGCCCACTACGCGGCCTCCAAGCACGGGGTGCTGGGGCTCATGCGTAGTGCGGCCCAGCAGCTCGGCCCGCTCGGGGTGCGGTGGGGGCACCTCCCAGCCCTCTAGGGCTGGGGGATAACGCGGTCTCGCCCGGCCTGATCGACACCCCGATGACCACCTATCAGGGCATGTACGACCAGATGGCCGGGCACCCGGACGCCGACCGGTCCGACTACGACCGGGCCTCCCTGCACTTCGGTCTGCTCCGGGCCCAGGGGGCGCTGCCGCCGGAGACCATCGCGAACGCCGCCGCCTGGCTGGCCTCGGACGGTTCGTACGCCGTCACCGGTCAGAACATCGTGGTCGACGCCGGCCACTCGGTCCTGCCGGGCTTCAACCCGGCCCCGATCGCTACGTTCTGATCCCTTGATCATCGCGGGGTAACGCCAGGTCAGCCCGATCTGGCTTTACCCTGCGCTGTCCTCGCGCTGCACCCGTACCCGGGGTGACGGTTAAGAGATCTCCGGATCCGGGCATACCCGTCCTGCCCTGCACCGGTGGAGCCCCGGAGGATTGTGGGCGAATCGGGCGCGGTGGCGGACCGATTTCATCCCGTCATTCCCACCCTGAACTGCAGACTCTGTCTACGCGTCACCATTTGCTGACACTGGGTGGTGAAACTGTTTGAACTTGACGTCTCGTTAAGATTCAGACAATTGCCTGACTGCACCCTGTTACCTGCGCCGACATGGCGTGGACGGCCGGACGAGCCAGACGACAGGGGAGTGGCAGGGGCGTGCTGACCAAGAAGGCACTGACCAAGAAGCGGGTGGTGGCGGCCACCGCCCTGGTGCTCGTCGCGGCCGCGATCGGGACCGTCCCGGCGATCGCCGGGCAGAACGGCGGGGGCAAGGCCAAGGTCGGCAAGGCCGTCTCCTGGGAGGGCAAGGCCGGGGCCGCCTACATCTCGAACTACTCGAACGAGCCCAAGAGCAAGAAGTGGAAGCGCGAGCACAAGCACGGCACGGGCCCCTACCCCGGCCGCTTCCAGGAAGAGGTCGATCCGGAGCGGCAGGTGGTGAAGCCGAAGGGCACTCCGAGCACCCCGCCCGAGGTCGGCACCGGAACCGCGACCGGCACCGCGCCCACCCCGTCCGACCTGCTGGTGACCACCGACCCGACCTACCCGACGGCCACGCCGACCGGTGAGGTCGGGGGCGCCGCCACCTGGACCGGCTCGAGCAGCACTACGACGACCACGACCACCACGACCACCACCGCCGCGCCGACCGAAAGCGTCAGCCCGACGGCCACGGGTACCCCCGAAACGACCGGTACTCCTGAAGCGACGGGCACTCCCGGAACGACGGGTACTCCCGGAGTGACGGGTACTCCAGGGGTCACGGGCACCGGGGGCATCAGCGGAATCTGTGCCACGCCCACCGGAACCCCCAGCGCGACCGGTACGGCCACCGGTACGCCGACCGGCAGCCCGACCGCCACCCCGACCGCGGGCATCACCGAAACCACCACCGTGCAGCCGCCTTACGCGCCCACGGCGACGATGGAGCCGGAGAACACCGCCCCGGGCGTCACGCTGACCGCCTCGGCGACGCCCACCGATGGCACCGTGACCACCGAGCCCGGCACCTCGGGTGACCCTGACAAGATGACGCCCTGCTCCACCACGAACCGCTCCGGTCTGCCCTGGGGGGCCAGCGGCCTCTACATGCCGGGCAGCAGCGCCGCCAACGCCGAGGCGTTCGGCGCCTGGCGCGGCGCCCCGGTCGACGTGGTGGTGGACTGGCCGACCCGGCAGAGCTGGGACGACATCATCAACCCGCAGTACATCTTCGACTCCTGGAAGAACACGCCGTACCTGAAGGCGCTCGGCGTCGCGCCGGTGCCGGAGGCCGACGGCAGCGCCACCATGGCCGGCTGCGCGGCCGGGCAGTACAACGACAAGTGGGTCCAGTTCGGCCAGAACTTCGTCGCCAACAACATGGGCGACTCGATCATCCGGCTCGGCTGGGAGTTCAACGGCGACTGGTACAAGTGGAGCGCCCGTAACCCGCAGGAGTACGCGGAGTGCTTCCGGCAGATCGTCGGCGCGGTGCACACCACGGCGCCGGAGATGAAGTTCGACTGGACCGTGAACCGCGGCGTCAGCGCCGGTCTCGCGGATGCCACCCAGGCCTACCCGGGTGACGACTACGTCGACATCGTCGGGATCGACTCCTACGACTCCTACCCGGGCGCGAAGAGCCAGGAGACCTGGGAGGAGCAGTACTCCGGCAACTACGGCCTGAAGTACTGGGCCGACTTCGCCGCCCAGCACGGCAAGAAGCTGAGCGTGCCGGAGTGGGGTCTGTACCCGGGCACCGCGCACGCCGGCAACAACGGCGGCGACAACGCGTTCTACGTGCAGAAGATGATCGACTTCTTCAAGAGCGAGGGCGCGAACCTGGCCTACGAGGCCTACTTCAACGAGGACGCGAGCTACTACGCCGGGGCGATCTTCGACCCGGTGCAGAACCCGAGCGGCGCCGACGCGTACAAGGCGGGGTACTCGGCGGCCAAGGGTGAGGCCCCGGTGACCGACACCCCGCCCGGCGCTCCGACCGGGAGCCCGACCCCGACGTCCTCAGTCACCCCGACCGAATCGTCCCCTGCGGAACCGACGCCGACGGCCACCCCAACCCCGTAACGGCACCGGAAAGGGCCGTACCCCTCGCCGGAAGGCAAGGGGTACGGCCCTTTCGCTGCGCCTGAACGGGTTACCGGGGAGGGGTTGAAGGTCAACCCGTCTGCCGCAACAACTCCCCATCGGGCGCTTGCCGTGTGCTTATCTGGAGACGGTCCGCTCGGGGCGGTTCACTCAGAGCCGAGGCTGTGAGTGATGCGAAGGGAGAACCAGCGATGGTCGTGCTCATCGTGTTCGGGATCCTGGCGATCGTCGGGGTGATCGGTCTCTACCTGCGGGACTCGATCACCAGCCGGCGGATCAGCCACGAAGGCAGCGAGTTTCTGCAGACCTACGACGCACCACCGCGCGACCGCTCCGACGACTAGCGGGCTCTAGGAGCGGGCGCCCAGGGCGTGCTCCATGGCCAGCTGGTTCAGCCGGACGAACCCGAAACCGCGCTCGGCGACGGCGTCGACGTCGAGGTCCTCGAACGCCGAGGAGTCCGCGAGCAGGTCGGCCAGGCTCTCACCCTCGGCCAGCGTCGGCTGGGAGAGCTCGAGCACGCCGGAGTAGGCGAGCGCCTCCTGCACCTCCGGGTCGGCCCGGAACGCCTTGGCCCGCTCGGCCAGCAGCAGGTAGCTGGCCATGTTGGCAGCGGCCGAGTCCCACACCCCCTGCTTGTCCTCGGTCCGCGAGGGCTTGTAGTCGAAGTGCTTGGGGCCGTCGAAAACCGGCCCGCCGCCCGGGAATCCGTTCTCCAGCAGGTCCACCGTGGCGAATGCGGAGAACAGGTCGCCGTGGCCGAACACCAGGTCCTGGTCGTACTTGATGCTCTTCTGGCCGTTCAGGTCGATGTGGAAGAGCTTGCCCGCCCACAGCGCCTGGGCGATCCCGGTGGTGTAGTTCAGCCCGGCCATCTGCTCGTGGCCGACCTCCGGGTTCAGCCCGACGATGTCACCGTGCTCCAGCTTGGCGATGAAGCCGAGGGCGTGACCGACGGTCGGCAGCAGGATGTCGCCGCGCGGCTCGTTCGGCTTCGGCTCGATCGCGATCTTCAGGTCGTAGCCCTTGTCCTTGATGTAGCCGGCGACCGTGTCGATGCCCTCGGCGTAGCGGTCCAGGGCGGCGTTGACGTCCTTGGCGCTGTCGTACTCGGCGCCCTCCCGGCCGCCCCACATCACGAAGGTCGCGGCCCCGAGCTCGGCGGCCAGGTCGACGTTGCGGATCACCTTGCGCAGGCCGTAACGGCGCACCCGGCGGTCGTTCGAGGTGAACGCGCCGTCCTTGAAGATCGGGTGGCTGAAGGTGTTGGTGGTGAGCATCTCGACGGTGATGCCGGTGTCGGTCAGCGCGCCCTTGAACCGCTCCAGGATCTTCTCCCGGTCGGCCGGGCTGCTGCCGAACGGCACCACGTCGTCGTCGTGGAAGGTGACGTGGGCGGCGCCCAGCTCGGCCAGCTTGGTCACCGACTCGACCGGGTCGAGGTCGGCGCGGCTGGCGCTGCCGAACTGGTCCTGGGCCGGCCAGCCGACCGTCCAGAGCCCGAACGAGAAACGGTCGGCGGGGGTGGGTTTACGCGTCATCGCGGAGCACTCCGGTTCGGTCGGGAAAAGCTTTTGTTGACGCCGTGAATTTATCCAGCCCGGACGGTAGGGTCAAGACATGTCACCCCCGGTCGCACCCTCGGCCGCGCCGCTGCGGCAGGACTGGATGCGGGAGCACAACCTGTCCCTGGCCCTGTCCGCGGTGCTGGACGCCGTCGAGCCGATCTCCCGGGCGCAGGTGGCGGCCCGCACCGGCCTCTCCCGGGCGGCGGTGACCAATCTCGTCGACCGGCTGGTGGAGACCGGTCTGGTGCGCGAACTGGCCCCGGTGGCGCTGCCCCGAGGCCGTCCCGCGGTGCCACTGGGTCCCGCCGAGCACGCTGTCGCGGCCCTCGGGCTCGAGGTGAACGTCGACTATCTGGGCGTACGGGCGCTCGACCTGACCGGCGAGGTGATCGCCGAGCGGGTGGTGCACGGCGATCTGCGGGGGTCCCAGCCGGCTGCGGTGGCCGCGCGGTTGGCCGAGGTGGCGGCCGAAGTAAGGACGGCGGCGGTGAGTCTGGGCGCCCGGGTCGCCGGGGCGACGCTGGCGTTGCCCGGGCTGCTGGACTCGTCCTCGGTGTTGCGCACCGCGCCCAATCTGGGCTGGCGCGACCTGGACGCCGCCCAGTTGCTGCCGGCCGCGGTGGTCGACGGGGTGGTCGGGTTCACCGTGGCCAACGAGGCCGACCTGGCGGCCCGGGCGGAGGTCCGCGCGCGGATCGCGGAGGAGTCCCGGCCCGGGTTCTTCTACGTCTCGGGCGAGATCGGGATCGGCGGGGCGCGGGTGCTGGCGGGGGAGCTGAGCGCCGGGCGGCACGGCTGGGCCGGAGAGATCGGCCACGTGGTCGTGGGCACTTCCGGCTCGCGGCTGATCCGCTTGGAAGACGTTGCCGGGCAACAGGCCCTGCTGCGGGCGGCCGGGCTGCCGGTGCAGGCGCGGCCGGGTGAACTGCGGGCGGCCGTGGAACGCGGCGATGCCCAGGCCCTGGCCGCGGTGGTGCAGGCCGGCCGGGCCCTGGGCATCGCGCTGGCCGCCGTCGTCCACATCTCGGACGTGGACGAGGTGGTGCTGGGCGGCAGCTTCGCGGCGCTCTTCGACGCGATCGCCGGCCCGGTCGAGGCCGCGCTGGCCGAACTGGTGGTGTTCAGCGACTGGGCGCCGGTCCGGGTGACCCGGGCCCGCGCCGGGGAGTACGCGGCGATGACCGGGGCCGCGCACACCGTGATCGACCGGCTGGTGGCCCAGCCGAGTCGGTGGCTCAAGGCCTCCTGAGCATCCCGAACCATCCGGGCCGGAGCCCGGCGACCCGGACTCAGTGCGCCCCGCTGAGCGCCTCGCCGGTCAGCCGCCGCTCGAGCTCGACCTGCTCGGTGACGTCGTAGGCGTACTTGATCACCTTCACCGGGCGGCCGGCCTGGTCCAGGATGGGGTTGTAGCTGGACTGGATCCAGACGTCCCGGCCGTCCTTGCCGATCCGGTGGAAGCGCCCGGAGACGAATTCGCCGCGCAGCAGCTGCCGCCAGAACTCGCGGTACTCCTCGGAGGCGGCGTACTCGGGGGTGACGAACATCCGGTGGTGTCGGCCGATGACCTCCGGCAGCGTGTAACCCACGGTCCGGAGGAAGTTCTCGTTCGCCGCCAGGATCCGGCCCTCGAGGTCGAACTCGATCACCGCCTGGGACCGGTCGATCGCCGAAACCCGGCTGGCGTACTCGGCGTTGCGGCGCTTCTCGGCGGTCACGTCGTTGGCGAACTTGACCACCTTCACCGGCTTGCCCTCGGCGTCCAGGATCGGGTTGTAGGTGGCCCGGATCCACACCTCGCGCCCGCCCTGGCCGATCCGCTTGTACTCGCCGGAGTGGAACTCGCCGCTGCCCAGCTTCTTCCAGAAGGCCTGGTACTCGGGCCGGCCGGCCTCGGCGACGTCGACGAACATCCGGTGGTGCCGGCCGACGACCTCCTCCAGCCGGTAGCCCATCAGTTCCAGGAAGCTCTCGTTGGCGTCCAGCACGATGCCCTCGAGGTCGAACTCGATCACCGCCTGGGAGCGCCTGATCGCGGTGATCTTGCCCTCGAAGTCGGCGTTGCGGATCTTCGCCTCGGTCACGTCGCTGGCGACCTTGACCACCTTCCAGGGCTTCCCGTTCAGGTCGAGGATCGGGTTGTAGGTGGCCTGCAGCCAGACGTCGCGCCCGTCCTTGCCGAACCGGTGGAACTCGCCGGACACGAACTCGCCGTTGCGCAGCCTCCGCCAGAACTGGGCGTACTCCGGCGACTCGGCGGTGGTGCCGGACACGAACATCCGGTGGTGCCGGCCGATCACCTCGTCCCGCTCGTAGCCGACCGCGGCCAGGAAGTTGTCGTTCACCTCGAGCACGGTGCCGTCGAGGTCGAACTCGATCACCGCCTCGGACCGGTCCAGCGCCGCGACCCGGCCCTCGAACTCGGCGTTGGCCAGCTTGGCGGCGGTCACGTCGACCGCGAACTTGACCACCTTCCAGGGCTTTCCGTCGATCCCGAGGATCGGGTTGTAGACCGCCTGGAGCCAGACCTCGCGGCCACCGGCGCCGATCCGGTGGAACTCGCCGGAGACGAACTCCCCGGCGCCCAGGCGCTCCCAGAACTTCTGGTACGCGGCCGAGCGGGCGTCCTCGGGGGTGACGAACATCCGGTGGTGCTGCCCGACCACGTCCTTGCGGTCGTAGCCGGTCAGCTCCAGGAAGTTGTCGTTGGCGGCCAGGATCTCGCCGTCCAGGGTGAACTCGATCACCGCCTGGGAACGGGAGATGGCCTCGATCTTGCCGTGTGCGTCAGCCGCGGCCCGCTTGCCCGGGGTCACGTCGAGGGCGTACTCGATCACCTTGACCACCTGGCTGGCGGTGTTCTTCACGGGCACGTAGGTGGAGCGGATCCACAGGTCGTGCCGGTCCTGCCAGACCAGGCGGAACTCGCCGGTCAGGCTGCCCCCGCCGCGTAGTTCCGACCACAGCGCGGCGTACTCGGCGGTCTGGGCCAGCTCTGGGGACACGAAGTCGCGGTGCTTCAGCCCGGTGATCTGCGCCGGGTCGTGGCCCACCAGGTCGGCGTACAGCTGGTTCGCGCTCAGCACGGTGCCGTCGGGGGAGAACTCGGCGACCGCCTGACCGCGTCCGTACGCCTCGACCTGGCTCTTCAGTTCCGCCAGGAGCTCGCGCTCGTCACCCGTGAGGGCCGTCTGATCCGACACCTTGAGCATCTCCGTTCGCCACACCGGTGGACCTGGACTCGCAGTACCGTCGATCGGTCACGAAAGATGACAGCTGAGCCGCTCTAGGCCGTGGCCACCCGGATGGCCGCGGGCGGGACCAGGGCCGCGCCGATCGCGGCGAGGTCGACCCGGGGCAGCATCCGGGGTTCGTCCGAGGTGCCGATCGCGGCCAGCCGGATCATCCGGCGGCGGGCCAGCGCCTCGGGTAGCGTGGTCCGCTCGGAGGAGGGCACGGCCGCCGGATCCTCCCAGACCGAGCGCTCGATCGCCCGCAGGCTGTGCACCGCCAGGCCGACCACATCGGCGTCGGCCCCGGTGCTCACCACCAGCACGTAGGGCGGTTCCGGGCTCGCGGCCCCGGCCATCCCGAGCAGACCGGCCAGCCGGAACAGGGGCACCACGGTGTCGCGATGGGTGAACAGGCCGAGCACGTCCGGGTTGCCGGCCTCGAGCACCGAGTACTGCCCCGGGAAGGGCAGGATCTCGATGACTTGTTCCAGCGGTACGGCGAAGTCCTTGCTGCCCAACGAGAAAGTCAGGTACGTGCCACCCGCGGCGGCCGTGCCTTCGCCCTCTTCACCCGAACGCTGGGAAGGCAGCCGGTCCGTTTCGCCGCCGGTGTGCGGGGTGTTCAGCCGGGAGAGAGCGGTCAGGTCCTCGTGCCCGAGGATCTGGGCGATGTCCAGCGACAGGAAGTCGCCCCGACCGGGCACCCGGACCACGCTGTCCAGGTACTTGCGCCCGGAGACCTGGACCTCCGGAAGCGCGAAGCGGCGTCCGGCCGAGGCCGGGATCAGCTCCAGGATCTCGGAGAGCAGCATCACCACCACGCCGTCCTGGAAGCGGACCGCCACCCCCTCGGTGTCCTGGCCGGAGAGCTCACCGAGCCCGGCCATCGCCAGCGGGTCGAACACCGGGATCTCGGCCCCACCGAAATCGGTCACCCCGCGGCAGGAACCGTGCTTCAACGGGGAATTGCGCAGGTGCACCCGCGGAACGATGGTGTGCACCGCCTCGATGTTCACCGCCAGCCGATGCTCGGCGCAGCGCACCAGCAGCATCGAGCCGGCCAGATCAGCCGTCTCGGTGAGGCCGGCTTCGGCCTCGTCCCCGGAACCGGCCGTGCTGGACCGGCCTCCGAAGACGCCGGCCCGGTCGTCGCGGACCACCGGAATGCCGGGCAGCCCGAACACCGCCTCGGCATCGAGCACGCTGACGATGCCGTCCCCCTCCGGAGCCGGAAAGGTGTGCGACACCGGCAGTCCGACGCCGCTGGACGTCCCCACTTCCTGCAGGGCGGGTGGTGAGGTGACGCCGTGGACACTGTCCACCAAGAGCCCGAGAAGCTTTCCGGCGTGCAGCATCACGACGATGACCTGCCGTCCGGCCGGCTCGCGGGGTGGTGGCGGGCCGTTCAGGGCCAGCAGGTCGACCACCGCGATCACCTGACCCCGCAGGTTCACCGCGCCGAGCAGGCCCGGGGCGGTGGTGGGCAGCGCCGCCAGCCGGTCCGGGCAGGGCGTGACCTCCTGCACCTCGGTCAGGGGGAGCGCCACGCAGGCCTCGCCGATCGAGAACAGGCCGTAGCCGGAGGTCATCTCACTGGCCCTGGCCGGCCGGGGCCCCGAGCAGCTCGGCGATCAGCGCGGCGACCTCGGCCGAGGCCTCGACCTGGGTCCGGGTGGCCTCGACGATCAGGGCGATCGAGCTGCTGGTGTGACCGACGCTGGCGACGATGTCCTCGAACGAGTCGCCGGCCTTCTTCGACACCTCGGCCCCCTGGTTCACCCGCTGGGTGGACTCCTGGACCAGCTTGGAGATCTCCCGGGCCGCCTCGGCCGACCGCTCGGCCAGCTTGCGCACCTCGCCGGCGACCACCGAGAACCCCAGGCCGTGCTCACCGGCCCGGGCCGCCTCGATCGAGGCGTTGAACGCCAGCAGGTTGGTCTGGTCCGCGATGTCGCTCATCACCTGCACGATCTCGCCGATCTGGGCGGACGAGCGCTGGATCAGCGAGATCGCTTCGGACGACTCGCGCAGCGCGGCCGAGCCGGTCTCGGCGTCGTCCTGGGTGGAGGTGGACCAGCGGCTGGCGTCCGCGGTGCTCAGCGAGATCGCCTCGATCGACTCGGTCAGCCGCTGCACCGCGGCGCTCATCGCCTCGGTCTTGGCCTTCAGCCGCTGCTCGAGCTGGACCTGGTCGGTGACGTCGACCGCGTACTTGATCACCTTCATCGGCCGCCCGGACATGTCCAGGATCGGGTTGTAGCTGGCCTGGATCCAGACGTCCCGGCCGTACTTGCCGACCCGGTGGAACCGCCCGGCCCGGAACTCCCCGCGCTGCAGCCGGAGCCAGAAGTCGCGGTACTCCTCCGAGGTGACGTAGTCCGGGGTGCAGAAGATGCTGTGGTGCTGGTCGACGATCTCCCGCAGGGTGTAGCCGACGGTCTTGAGGAAGTTGTCGTTCGCGGTCAGGATCTTTCCCTCGAGGTCGAACTCGATCACCGCCTGGGCCCGGTCGAGCGCGGCCACCCGACCGGCGTACTCGGAGTTGCGCAGCTTGTCGGCGGTCACGTCGGTGGCGAACTTGACCACCTTGAAGGGCTTGCCCTCGGCGTCCAGGATCGGGTTGTAGGTGGCCCGGATCCAGACCTCGTGCCCGTCCTTGGCGATCCGCCGGTACTCCCCGGAGTCGTACTCCCCGCGCGCCAGCCGGTCCCAGAACAACTGGTAATCGGCCGTGTTCGCGTCCTCGGGGCGGACGAAGATCCGGTGGTGGCGGCCCCGGACCTCCTCCAGTCGGTAACCCAGCAGGTCGAGGAACGCGTCGTTGGCGTCCAGCACCTTGCCCTCGAGGTCGAACTCGATGACCGCCTGGGAGCGCTGGATCGCGGTGATCTTGCCCTCGAAGTCGGCGTTGCGGACCTTCTCCGCAGTCACGTCGGTGGCGAACTTGACCACCTTCTCGGTCTTTCCGTCCAGGCCCAGCACCGGGTTGTAGATCGCCTGCAGCCAGACGTCGCGGCCGCCCCGGGCGACCCGGTGGAACTCGCCGGAGATGAACTCGCCCTCCCGCAGCCGCCGCCAGAACCGCTGGTAGTCCTCGGAGTTCGCCTCGATGGGAGGAACGAACATCCGGTGGTGCTTGCCGATCACCTCTTCCCGGTCGTAGCCCATGGTGACCAGGAAGTTGTCGTTCGCGGTCAGGATGTTCCCGTTCAGGTCGAACTCGATCACCGCCTGGGAGCGGTCGATCGCGGTGACCTTGCCCTCGAAATCGGCATTGCGGCGCTTGGCCTCGGTGACGTCGACCGCGTAGGTGACCACCTTCCAGGGTTCCCCGTCGATGCCCAGGAGCGGGCTGTAGACGGCCTGCAGCCAGAGATCGCGCCCGCCCTTGCCGAGCCGGTGGAACTCCCCGACGATGAACTCACCGTTGCCCAGGCGCTGCCAGAACTGCCGGTAGGCGGCCGACTTGGCCTCGTCGGCGGGCACGAACAGCCGGTGGTGCTGCCCGACCACCTCGTCCCGGCCGTAACCGGTCATGTCCAGGAAGTTGTCGTTCACGTCGAGGACGATGCCGCCCAGGTCGCACTCGATCATCGCCTGGGAGCGGGAGATCGCCTGGAGCTTGCCCTCGGACTCGGCCACCGCCCGCTTGGCCTGGGTGATGTCGAGCGCGTACTCGACCACCTTGATCACGTCGCCGGCGAGGTTGCGGACCGGGGTCCAGGTGGAGCGGATCCAGACGTCGCTCTTGCCGTGCCAGACCCGCCGGGACTCCCCGTTCGGGTTCCCGCCGGCCTTCAGTTCCTCCCAGAAGTGGAGGTACTCGGGCGACTGGGCGACCTCGTCGGGCACCAGCGAGTTGTGGTTGCGGCCGATCAGTTCACCGGCCGAGCAGCCCATCAGGTCGGCGTACCGGTCGTTCACCGAGAGCACGGTGCCGTCCATCGCGTACTCGGCCCGAGCCTGGCCCCGCCCGTACGCCTCGACCTGACTTCTCAGCTCCGCAAGCAGTTCCTCGTCCACACTCAACGCCGATCTCCTCGGTTGGGGCAGGTGAGGTTCGGTCGTCTTTTTCGGAAGGCTGCTTGAGGACGCCGGTGAGCCAGTCACCCGAGTGGGCCTCAGGTCCCGGCCGGGTTTCCGGAACCGGTCATATTGCCCCAGCGGTGGCGATACCGCCCGGCCTATTCGGCGCGGGCCTTGATCGCCGCGTCGTAGAGCCCGCGCTTGTTCACTCCGGATTGCCCCGCGACCGTCGCCACGGCGTCCTTGAGTCGCTCACCCGCGTCCACCAAGGACTGGACCCGGGCCACCAGGGCCGCGACATCGTCCACGGCGGACGGATCGGAAAGATCGACGGGAACCCGTTCCGGCGCACCGGCGATGACGATGGTGATCTCGCCGAGGATCTCGGACTCCGCGGCCCAGGCGGCGAGTTCGGCCAGGGTGCCCCGTTTGACCTCTTCGTAGGTCTTGGTCAGCTCCCGGCAGACCGCGGCCGGGCGTTCCGGGCCGAGCGCGTCGCGGAACGCGGTCAGGGTGTCGGCGGTGCGGCGGGGGGACTCGAAGAAGATCATCGTGCGCGGCTCGTCGGCCAGCGCGCGGAAGGCGCTCGAGCGCTTGCCGTTGGTGCGGGGTGGGAAGCCCTCGAAGCAGAAGCGGTCGGTGGGCAGACCGGACAGGGCCAGTGCGGTGAGGGCGGCGGACGGGCCGGGCAGGGCGGTCACCGGCAGGCCGGCCTCGACCACCGCCCGGACCGCGCGCAGGCCTGGGTCGGAGACCCCCGGCATGCCCGCGTCGGTCACCACGAGGACCGTGCCGCCACTGGCCACGACCTCGAGAAGGGTTCCCGAACGGGCCTCTTCGTTGTGCTCGTAGTTGCTGATCACCTTGCCCTGGGGAGTGATCCCCAGGGCACTGGCCAGTCGCCGGAAGCGCCGGGTGTCCTCCGCCGCGATCAGGTCGGCGGTCTCGATCAGCCGCACCAGCCGGACCGAGGCATCGTCCGGATCCCCGATCGGGGTGGCGGCCAGCACGAGCCGCCCCACCGCGTCACTCATTTCAGGTCCCATACGTCGACGCCGTCCTCGGTCACCGGCACCCGGCCGAGCAACGCCGTCACGGTCTGCTTCAGTGCCTCATGAGCGGGGTCGGGGCCGAGCACGATCTTGTCCGCTCCCCAGGCGCTGATGTCGGCCTGCGCCTGGGCCTGATCGGCCGGGGTGATCGCCGGGACCTGGCCGGTGTACTGCACCTGGGTCAGCAGCCGGGCGGTGACCGGGTCGGCCGAGCCGCCGACGTAGGCCTGACCGTCTTCCGCCGGGCCGAGGAAGTAGCCGCCAGGCATTTTGAACGAGTAGCCCGACGCCGACTGCCAGCGCATCGCCGTGGGCAAAGTGGCTACGGGGTAAGGCAGAACGACCACGACGGTGCCAGAGGGGAGGTGCTTGGCATCGGAAGTGAACCATTTGGGGACGCTCGCGGCGTCGGCAACCGGGATGGCGCTGGGTAGCAGGGGGACGAGACAGGCAACGGAAACCCCGACCGCGCCGAGGGCCCGAGCGGTGACCCCGGCGCGCCCGAAGGAGCGGTTGCCCACCGGCCGGTTCGCCGGGTGCAGCATCCGATGCGCGGACCCACTGCGCAGACCCTGGACGGCGAGGGCCAGGAGAGCCCCGGAGAACACGGCGGCGAGCAGGCCGAAGCGGGTGGCCAGCGAGGCCTCGGTGACGGGCAGGTGCTGCAGCAGCGTGTAGGGCCCGTGGTGCTCGGTCCAGACCCCGTTGTACCAAATCCGGCCTCCCAGGGAGAGGGCGGCGGCGACCACCAGGCCGACCGCCGCACACCGGACCGCCAACAGGCGCCGGCCGAGCACGATGGTCACGACGCAGGTGATGATCAGCGGCCAGCCCAGGTAGGCCAGGTGCTCCTCGAGCCCGCCCGGGAAGACGCGGGCGCGCCCCAGATCGGCCGTGGTGTGCAGCAGGACCCCGGAGGTCGGGATGAAGAACGAGGTGACGTCGGCGCCGAAGTAGTCCTTCGTGAAAGGGCTGCCGTGGTTCGCGTGCGGGCCGTAGAGCTGCAGGTAGAGCGGATAGGCGACGACCGGGAGGAAGACCGCGAGGGCGACCGCCAGGGTGCGGGCCAGGCGGGCCAGGGCGGCCCGGATCTGCCGCGGCCGGCTGAGCGCGGCGGTGATCATGATCAGCAGCGCGCCGATCCCCGCCTGGAACAGCACCTCCTCACCGATGAACACCTGGGCCAGCGCGACCAGGCCGAGCCAGAGGCCGACCCGGATCGGGCCGTGTGCGTCGAACCGGCCGGTGCGGCGGTGGTCGGTGCGCCAGGCCTCGACGCTGAGCGCGATCAGGATCGGCAGGGCCGGGGCGAAGGCCATGGTGATGTGCCCGGTCAGCGAGTTGATCACGGCCGGGGAAATGGCGAAGGCGGCCGCGCCCACCCCGGCCGCGCCGGAGGAGACGGCCGGCACCTTGCGCAGCGCCCAGTAGCCGGCCGCGAAACAGGCGGGCACGGCCAGCAGGTTGAGCGCGTTCAGCGCCAGCAGCGAGCCCCCGATCACGGTGAGCGGGCTGAGCAGCAGGGCCGGGAGGATCAGCGTGGTGTTGCTCATCGCGCCGACGCCCTCGGGCCAGTTCAGGTCCGTGGTCTCGAACGGGTTGCCGAGCTCGCGCAGGGCGTGCGGGGTGTGCCCGAGCCACCAGGAGTAGTGGGTCGCGTCGGGGATGTTGCCGGCGATCATCCGCCCGGCCGGGTCGGCCCACAGCCCGGCCGTCGCGGCCAGGCCGAAGCCGAGCGCCAGCAGGGCGATCACCCCGAGCACCGGGCCCGACGGATCCTCCCGCCGCGGTCGCGGCAGCCAGACCCGCTGATCCACCGGTGTGGTCTCCGGAGAGGCACTCACCCGCGACCGTCCTCCCTAACCTGATTGACCAGCCCGAACCCGCACAGCGGGGGCCAGTCTGTCAGGTGAGGTCGCTTCGTCCCCACCCCCGCGATCCACAACCCGGCCCGGGGACAAAGGTGAACCCCCTACGATGACGCGGGTGACCAGCTCAGCCGTGGCCACCCGCGCCGCGGTGCGCGAGGTCCAGCCGCCTTCCCCGACGCAACCCCGGCCGCGTATGACCTGGCGCGAATGGCTGGCCGTGCTCTCGGTCACCGCGTTCGGCGGGTTCATCCGGTTCTGGCACCTCGGCCGCCCGGGCACCCTGGTGTTCGACGAGACCTACTACGTCAAGCAGGGCTGGTCGATGATCCGGGCCGGCTACGAGCTGGCCTGGCAGGGCAAGGGCGAGGTGGTCGACCCGAAGTGGAACCGCGGCGACGTCGACGTCTTCACCAACCAGCCGGACTTCGTGGTGCACCCGCCGGTCGGCAAGTGGATGATCGGCATCGGCGAGTGGATCTTCGGCCCGACCAGCTCGTTCGGCTGGCGCTTCGCCTCGGCCACGGTCGGCACCCTGTCGATCCTGATGATCATCCTGATCGCCCGCCGGCTGTTCGGCTCGACCCTGCTGGGGGTGCTGGCCGGGCTGCTGCTGTCGGTCGACGGCGAGCACTTCGTGCACAGCCGCACCGGCCTGCTCGACATCTTCGTGATGTTCTGGGCCCTGGCCGCATTCGGCTGCCTGGTGATCGACCGGGACATCGGCCGCCGTCGGCTCGCCGTGCGCGCCGCGGTCGAACTGGACGGCCGGGAACAACGCACGAGTGATTCCTGGCGCTGGTGGATGGGCGTGCGCTGGTGGCGGATCGCCGGGGCGCTCTGCCTGGGGCTGTGCGCGGGCACCAAGTGGTCCGGCCTGTACTTCGCCGTGGTCTTCGGGCTGATGATCGTGTTCTGGGACATGGGCGCCCGCCGGGCCGTGGGCCTGCGGCACTGGTTCGCGGGCGGGGTGATCTGGGGAGCGCTGTCCGGCGGCCTGATGATGCTCATCGCCGGGGCCACCTACCTGGCCTCCTGGACCGGCTGGTTCGTGTCCAGCAACGCCTACGACCGCAAGTGGGCCGCGCAGAACCCCGGGCAGGGCATCACCTGGCTGCCCGACGCACTGAACAGCCTGGCGCACTACCACCAGCAGATGTGGGACTTCAACATCAACCTGGAGACCACCCACCCGTACATGTCCAACCCCTGGTCCTGGATCGTGATGGGACGCCCGACGGCGTTCTACTACGAGGGGCCGACGCAGGGGCAGAAGGGCTGCACGGTCGATCAGTGCTCGCAGGCGATCACCGCGCTCGGCAACCCGGTGATCTGGTGGGGCGCGACCCTGGCCATCGTCGTGCTGCTGTTCCGCTGGGCCCTGCGCCGCGATTGGCGGGCGGGAGCGGTGCTGGCCGG
The DNA here is from genome assembly GCA_000719025.1 of Kineosporia aurantiaca JCM 3230. Lineage (GTDB taxonomy): Bacteria > Actinomycetota > Actinomycetes > Actinomycetales > Kineosporiaceae > Kineosporia > Kineosporia aurantiaca. The sequence continues at coordinate 343,752 of JODP01000001.1, read as the reverse complement.
CCTCGCCGGCGGTTACGTGCCCTGGTTCCAGTACCAGCACCGCACGATCTTCAACTTCTACACGATCGCCTTCACCCCGTGGGTCGTGCTCGCGGTGGTCTACGTGCTCGGCCTGATCCTGGGTAAGACCAGCGACACGGCCAAACGCCGACGCATCGGCGGCTGGCTGGCGGGTTCGCTGGTGATCCTCGCCGTGCTCAGCTTCTGGTTCTTCCTCCCGATCTACACCGCTCAGGTCATCCCGCAGAGCAGTTGGAGCGACCGAATGTGGCTGCCCAGCTGGATTTAGGGGTCACAGCAGGGCCCGCTCGGCCCGGGCCGCCCGGTAGTTCTCCGCGGTCAGCCGGTACAGCACGTGCGGCGCGATCGGTGAATCCGGGGCGTAGGTCGGGTTGACGAAGTCGTCGACCGGGTTGCGGGTCAGGCCGATCTTCTCCATCACCCGCCGCGACGGCTGGTTGGCCACGGTGGTCATGGAGACCACCTCGCGCAGCTTCAGCACGGTGAACGCGTAGGCCAGCACCGCCCGGGCCGCCTCCGGCGCGTACCCCTTGCCCCAGTGCTGCCGGGCCAGCCGCCAGCCGATCTCGGTGCCGGGGGCGAAACCCTCCGGCATCGGCCACAGCCCGGTCAGCCCGGCCAGCTCGCCGGTCTCCCGCACCTCGACCGCCCACAGCCCCCAGCCGTGCTCGTCCAGATGCCGGCGGAGGTTGCTCATCGAGGCGTCGGTCTCCGCCCGGGTCTGGGTGGACGGGAAGAACCGCCGCACCTCCGGATCGGAGTTCATCGCGAAATAGGCGTCGCGGTCGGTGTCCTTCCACTGCCTCAGGACGAGGCGGGCGGTCTCCAGCTGAGTTGTCACCCGGCCACGATGCCATCCGATGCTGAGGGACAAAAGGGTTTCTTCAGTCCTTGGGCCGCAGCACGCAGAACTCGTTGCCCTCCGGGTCCGAAAGCACGGTCCAGGTCACGTCCGGCGACTGACCGACGTCCGTCCGTACTGCTCCCAGGTCCAGCAGCCGGGCCACCTCGGCGGCCTGGTCGTCGTCGGCGTAGGGGCGCACGTCGAGGTGGAGCCGGTTCTTCACCGTCTTCGGCTCGGTGCTCCGGACGAATTCCAGCAGCGGGCCGGGGGTGGTCAGCTTCAGCGTCGCGACCTGGTCACCGAGCTCGAGTGATCCCCGGGCGACCTGTTGCCAGAACTCGCCGGTCTTCGCGGGATCCGCGGCGTGCACCACGATCGCGGCGAGAGGGCCGACGCCGTCGTACTCCTCCCGGTGCTCGAGCACGCAGAACTCGTTGCCCTCCGGGTCGGCCAGGACGACCCACGGCCGTTCGACGGCGAGCTCGATCCGGGTGGCGCCGTTCGCCTCCAGCCGGTCCACGATCGCCGCCTGGTCTTCGGCGCTGCGGCTGGAGAGGTCCAGATGGATCCGGTTCCAGACGGTCTTCGGCTCGGGCACCGGGAGGAACACCAGCTCGATGCCGGGTTCGCCCGCGGCCGGGGCGATGTCGCTCTCGTCCTCGTCCTCGTAGGAGATCGCCCAGCCCAGGGCCACGGCCCACCAGCGGGCCAGGCGGGTCGGGTCGGCGGAGTCGATCACTACCTGGGTCAACCGGGTCGCCATGGCCGCAGTGTCTCAGTCCTTGGGGCGCAGCACGCAGAACTCGTTGCCCTCCGGGTCGGCGAGCACCACCCAGGACTCCTCACCGGACTGACCGACGTCCGTACGCACTGCTCCCAACTCCAGCAGCCGGGCCACCTCCGCGTCCTGGTCGTCCGCCGCGAACGGGCGCAGGTCCAGGTGGATCCGGTCCTTCACGGTCTTCGGGTCCTCGTTGCGGACGAACTCCAGCCAGGGACCCGGGGTGGCCGGCCGGATGCCGGCGGCCAGGGCGTTGCGGACCTTGATCTCCCCACCGGCGGCCGACTGCCAGAACGTCGCCAGCTCGGCCGGGTCGTGCGCCTTGACCACGATCGCGGCGATCGGACCGCAGCCCTCGTAGAGGTGCCGGGGCTCGAGCACGCAGAACTCGTTGCCCTCCGGATCGGTCAGCACCACCCAGGGCGCGTACTTGTCCTGCCCGATGTCGATCCGGGTGGCCCCGGCCGCCTCCAGCCGGGCCACGATCGCCGCCTGGTCCTCCAGACTGCGGCTGGACAGGTCGAGGTGCAGCCGGTTGAGCCCGCTCTTGGCCTCCGGCACCGGCCCGAACGCCAACTCCACGCCGGGCTCGCCCGCGGGCGGCGCGATGTCGGTCTCCTCCTCGTCCTCGTAGGAGACCTCCCAGCCCAGGGCCTCGCCCCACCAGCGGGCCAGGGCCCGCTGATCCTTGCCGTCGATCGCCACATTGGTCAGCCGGGTCGCCATGGCGTCAGTCTGGCCGAGCGGCGCCGAACGGACGACCCGAAATCCCCCGGACCGGGAAACAGGCCAGAACCGGGCGATTGGATGCCTCCGAACCGGCCCGACCTCGCTACTGTTGCGCCGGTGGAGTTCAGGAGAATCCCGGGGTTGCCGCCGTACGTCTTCACGATCATCGACGGCCTGAAACTCGAGGCCCGGCGCGCCGGGAAAGACATCGTGGACCTGGGTTTCGGTAACCCCGACATCCCCAGCCCGGAGATCGCGGTGGAGAAACTGGCCGAGGCGGCGCACAACTCGCGCAACCACCGGTACTCGGCCAGCCGCGGCATCCCGAAGCTGCGCGAGGCGATCGCCGCCCGGTACGCCAAGGAGTACGGGGTCGAGCTCGACCCGGACCGTAACGTGATCGCCACGATCGGGGCGAAAGAGGGCTTCAGTCACCTGATGTGGGTGCTGCTGCAGCCCGGCGACGCCGCCCTGGTGCCCTCCCCGTCCTACCCCATCCACATCTGGGGCCCGTACTTCGCCGGGGCCGACGCCCGCCAGGTCACCATCGGCCCGTCCGGCGCCTCCGACTACGTCGACGCGGTCATGGACGCCTGGGAGTACGGCTGGCCCAAGCCGCGGGTGGTGGTGCTCTGCTTCCCGCACAACCCGACCACCGCCACCGCCACCAAGCAGGACCTGCAGCGCCTGGTCGACTGGGCCCGCGAGCGGGACGTGGTGCTGGTGCACGACTTCGCCTACGCCGACGTCTGGTTCGACGGCGAGCGCCCACCCTCCATCCTGGAGTGCGAAGGCGCCCTGGACTGCGCGGTCGAGCTCTACTCGATGACCAAGTCGTTCTCCATGGCCGGCTGGCGCACCGCCTTCCTGCTCGGCAACGCCGAGGTGGTCGGCGCCCTGGCCAAGCTGAAGAGCTACCTCGACTACGGCTCGTTCCAGCCGGTGCAGATCGCCGCCACGGTGACCCTGAACGAGGCCTCGGACTACCCGGTCGAGGTGAACGCGATCTACGAGGCCCGGCGCAACGCCCTCTGCGACGGCCTGAGCCGGATCGGCTGGGAGGTGCCCCGGCCCAAGGGCACGATGTTCGTCTGGGCCCCGATCCCGGAGCCGTACCGGCACGAGGGCTCGATCGGCTTCGCCACCCGCCTGGTCAAGGAGTGCGACGTGGCGGTGTCCCCGGGGGTGGGCTTCGGGCCGGACGGGGACGGGCACGTCCGCTTCGCGCTGATCGAGAACGAGCACCGGATCGCCCAGGCGGTGCGGCAGATCAAGCGGGGGCTACCCGGGCTGGGATAACCCGGCTTGCCGGACGTGGAAAGATCAGAGCATGACCAGGATCCTCACCGCGGTCGCTTGGCCTTATGCCAACGGCCCGCGTCACATCGGCCATGTCGCCGGCTTCGGCGTTCCCTCCGACGTCTACAGCCGCTACATGCGGATGGCTGGTCACGACGTGCTGATGGTGAGCGGGACCGATGAGCACGGCACGCCGATCCTGGTGCAGGCGGAGCAGGAGGGGGTCACGCCGCGGGAGCTGGCGGACCGCTACAACCGGATGATCGTCGAGGACCTGCACGCCCTCGGCCTGTCGTACGACCTGTTCACCCGCACCACCACCCGCAACCACTACGCCGTGGCCCAGGAGCTGTTCCGCACCGACTACGCGAACGGCTACATGATCGAGCAGACCACCACCGGGGCGGTCTCGCCGTCGACCGGCCGGACCCTGCCCGACCGGTACATCGAGGGCACCTGCCCGATCTGCGGCTACCCCAGCGCCCGCGGCGACCAGTGCGACAACTGCGGTAACCAGCTCGACCCGACCGACCTGATCAACCCGAAGAGCCGGATCAACGGCGAGACCCCGGAGTTCGTCGAGACCACGCACTTCTTCCTCGACCTGCCGGCCCTGGCCGAGGCGCTGGGGGAGTGGCTGCGCACCCGCACCGACTGGCGTCCGAACGTCCTCAAGTTCTCCCTGAACCTGCTGGACGACCTGAAGCCGCGGGCGATGACGCGGGACATCGACTGGGGGATCCCGGTGCCGCTGCCGGGGTGGCAGGAGAACTCGAACAAGCGGCTCTACGTATGGTTCGACGCGGTGGTCGGGTACCTCTCGGCGTCGATCGAGTGGGCCCGGCGCAGCGACGACCCGGAGCAGTGGCGCAAGTGGTGGAACGACAAGGAGGCCGTCTCCAACTACTTCATGGGGAAGGACAACATCACCTTCCACTCGCAGATCTGGCCGGCCGAGCTGCTGGCCTACGCGGGTAAGGGGGCCAAGGGCGGCGAGCCCGGGCCGTACGGCGAGCTGAACCTGCCCACCGAGGTGGTCAGCAGCGAGTTCCTGACCATGGAGGGCAAGCAGTTCTCCTCCAGCCGTGGCGTGGTGATCTACGTCCGCGACATCCTGTCCCGCTACCAGCCGGACGCGCTGCGGTACTTCATCTGCGCGGCCGGCCCGGAGAACCAGGACACGGACTTCACCTGGGCCGAGTTCGTCCGCCGGACCAACGACGAGCTGGTGGCCGGCTGGGGCAACCTGGTCAACCGCACGGCCTCGCTGATCCACAAGAACCTGGGCGAGATCCCGGAACCGGGTGAGCTGGAGCCGATCGACACCGCGCTGCTCGAGGTGACCCGGGCCGGGTTCGGGGCGATCGGGGCGCTGCTGGAGTCGAACCGGCAGAAGGCGGCGCTGGCCGAGGCGATGCGGGTGGTCGGCGAGGCGAACAAGTACCTGTCCGACACCGAGCCGTGGAAGCTGCGCAAGACCGACCCGGAGCGGATGAAGACCGTGCTGTTCGTGGCCGCGCAGGCGGTGAACGACTGCCGGGTGCTGCTCTCGCCGTTCCTGCCGCACAGTTCCCAGCTGGTGCACGAGGCCCTGGGCGGCACCGGCACGGTCTCGCCGCTGCCGGAGATCCGCGAGGTGGACGACCTGGACGGCGGCCCCGGCTACCCGGTGATCAGCGGGAACTACACGCTCGGGGAGACGGTGGCGGCCTGGGAGTCGGCGCCGATCGTGCCCGGCACCCCGGTGCCGGCGCCCTCACCGATCTTCCGCAAGCTGGACGAGTCGGTGGTCGAGGAAGAGCTCGCCCGGCTGGAGAACAAGGACCAGTAACCCCGAGGGGGACGCTCGTGGTCGAGTTGGCCGCGGGCGTCCCCTTTTCGTGGTTTTTTACAAGCATGGACGCCAGTGGCCGGCCGGGTGGGGATCGTCCGCTGGAGCGGTGGCCGGCGAAGTGGACGCGCAGGGTCGAGACGGTCACCGGCGTCCACTGAGTCTCCGAATGGTAAACCGGGCGATTGCAACCGAACTCGACCGTAAGCGTCCATCATTTGTAGGTGGTTTGAGGATGAGCAAGAAGCCCACGGGCCCGGTTCCCCTTCCCGAAGCGCTCCCGCTGCCGGTGGTGGACAACCACACGCATCTGGATCACGTGGCTCATGCCGAGGTGGAAAGCCTGATCGAGCAGGCGGTCTCGGTCAACGTGACGCGCATGGTGCAGATCGGCTGCGACCTCAAGGCCGCGCGCTGGACGGTGGAGGCGATCGATCGCTTTCCGGAGCTGCTGGGTGGTGTCGCTCTGCACCCCACTGAGGCAACGAAACATGCTGCCGCTAGTCAATTGTCAGCGGCCTTCGACGAAATCGAGGAATTGGCAAAGCATCCCCGCATCCGGGTGATCGGTGAGACCGGCCTGGACCACTACTGGGTGGAAGACGCGGAAGGTCGCTCGGCGCAGGAGGATTCGTTCCGGCGGCACATTGATCTGGCCAAGCGGACCGGAAAGGCGCTGCAGATTCACGACCGGGACGCGCACGAGGACGTGATTCGCGTGCTCGACTCCGAGGGAGCGCCGGAGAAGACGGTTTTCCACTGCTTCTCCGGAGATGCGGCGATGGCCCGGCTGGCGGCCGACCGGGGTTGGTACCTGTCCTTCGCCGGCACGGTCACCTTCAAGAACGCGGCCAATCTGCGCGAAGCCCTGGTCGCGGTACCGCTGGACCGCGTGATGGTCGAGACGGATGCGCCCTATCTCACACCGATGCCGTTTCGCGGACGGCCGAATGCGAGCTATTTGGTGCCCTTGACAGTCCGGGCAATGGCCGAGTCGTTGCACCGCGACGTGGTTGAGGTTTGCGCCGCGCTGAATGCCACTACGGAAGCGGTTTACGGACCCTGGTGAAGGGTCCTCCGGGAGATCAAGTTGACACTGTTTGATGTCAGTGTTTGAGGGCCGTTTCGGCCGTCTGGAACCCCCTTCGGCACACTAATTTTCGCACCGTGCCGTACGTCACTACAGCCGCTCTGACCAGCGAAAAGGCGACTTGTGGCGAACCACGCCGGAATCGGTACCGACAAGTTCGGCTTGGGAAATGGTTTCGGAACGATTACGGTGTGCGGTCGACAGCCGGGATCGGTCCTTCCTGGCGGAGGCCGGCCTCGTTCGAACGGATGAGATCGGCTCCGCGATCACCCTCCAGATCGCCTCCGCCGCACCGTGCCCGGAAGTTCCAGGGTTGGAGCACCGTGCGCTCGCTCGTCCACAGCAGACCGGCGCGTTACATCGCGCAGGTCGTCGTAGTCGCCGCCGCCGTCGGCGGCAGTGTCTGGTACTCCCAGGCCAACAAAACCATCACTCTCTCCGTGGACGGTCGTACGACCGAGGTCCACTCCTTCGCCTCCAACGTGGCCGACTTCCTGGACGACGAGCACGTCTCGATCCAGAAGCGCGACCTGGTCGCCCCCTCGATCGACACCAAGCTCGGTGAGGGCGACACCGTGGTCGTCCGCTACGCGCGTCCCCTGAACCTCACGGTGGACGGCACCGAGCGCACCTACTGGACCACCGAGCTCACGGTGGACAAGGCGCTGCTGGCGCTGGGTGTGCGGTCCGACGGCGCCGAGCTGTCCGCCTCCCGCTCCTCCCGCCTCGACCGGGCCGGCCTGACCATGTCGCTGAGCACGCCGAAGCAGGTCACCCTGATCGCGGACGGCGACCGGGAGAAGGTCACCACCACCGCCGCCAACGTGTCCGAGCTGCTGACCGACCAGAAGATCAAGGTCGGCGCGCTGGACAAGCTGTCGCAGGTGCCCAGCACCGCGCTGCGCGACGGTCTGACCGTGAAACTGGCCCGGGTCACCCAGAAGCGGGTCACCAAGACCGAGACGGTCGAGCACAAGACCCGGCACACCGAGAGCGCCAAGCTCTACAAGGGCGAGTCCAAGGTCGTCACCGCGGGCCGCGACGGGGTCGAGAAGGCGGTCTGGACGATCACCCGCACCGACGGCAAGATCACCAAGCGCACGCTGGTCGACAGCACCGTCACCCGGGCTCCGGTGACCGCGGTGGTCCAGGTCGGCACCAAGGCCAAGCCGGCGGCGCCCTCCAGCGGCTCTTCGGGCTCTTCCGGAGGTACGGCCAGCTCCGACGGGCTGAACTGGTCCGCGCTGGCCGCCTGCGAGTCCGGCGGCAACCCGAAGGCGGTCAACCCGGCCGGCTACTACGGGCTCTACCAGTTCAGTCTCTCCACCTGGGCGGCCCAGGGCGGGTCGGGCAACCCGATCAACGCCAGCGCCTCGGAGCAGACCAAGCGCGCCCAGATCCTCTACTCCAAGACCGGCGCCTCGTCCTGGCCGGTCTGCGGCGCCAAGCTCTAACCGCGGCGGCCCTGATCCCCCTCCACCCCTGCCCGGGGACCAGGGCCGCCCCCACCCCCTCTTCGTGATCATGGACTTCCTCCCCCGTGATCATGGACTTTCACCCTCGTGATCATGGACTTTTTACCTTCGTGATCATGCAGTTTCGCCCCGGTGATCATGCAGTCCCACTCGCCGTGGTGATAGGTAGAAAAGTCCATGATCACGGGGGAACTTCTCCATGATCACGGGGGAACTTCTCCATGATCACGGCAGGTTTTGGGGGGACGCGGGGAGCTCGGGGTAGGGTCGGCGGCTGTGTCCACGTCCCTGCTCGGCCCCGCCGACGTCCGTCAGCTGGCCGAGCGGCTCGGCGTCCGGCCGACCAAGACGCTGGGCCAGAACTTCGTGGTCGACGCCAACACGGTCCGCCGCATCGCCCGGCTGGCCGAGGTCGGCGCGGGCGACCTGGTCACCGAGATCGGGCCCGGCCTGGGGTCGCTGACCCTGGCCCTGCTGGAGACCGGCGCGGACGTCGTCGCGGTGGAGATCGACCCGAAGCTGGCGGCCGAGCTGCCGGCCACGATCGCGGCCCGCTGCTCGCCCGACGTGGCCGCCCGCTTCAGCATCGTCGAGTCGGACGCCCTGCTGGTCCAGGCCGAGCAGCTGGTGGTCGGCGGGCGCACCCCCGATGCCCTGGTGGCGAACCTGCCCTACAACGTCGCCGTGCCGGTCCTGCTCACCCTGCTGGAGAGGATCCCAACGCTGCGCTCCGGCCTGGTGATGGTGCAGGCCGAGGTGGCCGACCGGCTCGCCGCCGGTCCGGGGGACAAGGAGTACGGCGTGCCCTCGGTGAAGGCCGCCTGGTACGCCGACGTACGCCGCGCCGGGGCGGTCTCCCGGCAGGTGTTCTGGCCGGTTCCGAACGTGGAGTCCGGCCTGGTCCAGTTCACCGCCCGTCCCGCCCCGGTCAGCAGCGTCCCCAAAGAAGCGGTGTTCGCCTGCGTGGACGCCGCCTTTGCGCAGCGCCGTAAGACCCTGCGTCAGGCCCTGGCGGGCTGGGCCGGTTCGCCGGACGCGGCCGAGACCGCCCTGCGCAAGGCCGGGATCGACCCGAGGACCCGCGGCGAACGCCTCACCGTGCAGGAATTCGCCGAGCTGGCGGCCGCACGCGCGTGACGTTCCAGCGCGAGGCCTCGGTGGCGAACACGGCCACCGCGGCCGACAGCGCGATCATGATCGGGTACTGCGCGATCAGCTGGTCGGCCAGCCAGTAGGTGCACAGCTGACCGACCGAGATCAGCGCCACCGGCAGGGTGAACACGCCGAGCACCAGCACGATGCCGATTCCGGTTTCCAGGAGCGGGATTCCGAAGCCGAACAGGCCGGGCGCCCGAGCCAGCACGTGGTCGGTGAAGAACCGGAAGAATCCGGGCACCCGGCCGTTCTGCTGGGCGCTCTGCACGACCAGCAGGATGTCCGCCTTCCCGAACCCGGCGTGGTATTTCACCAGGCCTTCGTGAATCCACAGACCACCCAGCACGATTCGGGCAATCGTGGCGATCGCTCTCATCATGAGAGACCGGCGGCGCCGAAGACCGCCTTGGCCTTGTCACAGTGCACCACGAGGTCGGTGTATTTGGTTGCGTCGAGACCACTGTCGAGGGTGAAGGTCTGAGAGTCCTCGTTGTAGGCCACCTTGCTGATCTCCACGCCGGCCGTGACATCGGCCTCGGTGGTGCCGTTGGTGAGCCAGAGGTGCAGGTCCGGGCCCTCGTCGGAGGAGAAGCCGGACAGGGTCACGGTGCTGCCGTCGATGCTCACGTCGCCCGCCACCTTCTTGCCGTTCAGGCCGGAGAAGGTGGACATCACCGCCGCCGCGGCCGTCGAGGCCGTCGAGGCCGAGGTGCTGGGTGCGGCCGAGCCCGAGGACGAGCCCGAGCCGCAGGCGGTGAGGGAGAGGGCCAGGGCGGAGGCGGCGATACCGGTGCTGAGGAAGGTCTTGATCTGCATGGTGGGAGTCAAGCAACCCGGAACGCGCTTCGGGGCGAAGCTTTCGGCGCCGTAAGCAAGGTTTCAAGGCTGTAAGGATTGCCGGGTCCGGGCGCGCCTATGCTCGTTTCATGCAAGCAGGAGCCCACGTGATGGTGGTGGAGGACGACACCGCGGTGCGGACCGTGGTCACCGACCATCTACGCGCGGCCGGCTGCGAGGTCGCCCAGTTCGGTGACGGCGGGGCGGCCTGGGCGGCGATCCAGGCCCGGATGCCCGGGCTGCTGATCCTCGACCGGATGCTCCCGGTTCTCGGCGGCGACGAGCTGTGCCGGCGCATCCGCGGGGTCTCGAACGCGCCGATCATCATGCTCACCGCGCTGGACGGGCTCGACCACCGGATCGAGGGGCTCGAGCACGGCGCCGACGACTATCTCGCCAAACCCTTCTCCTTGCGGGAACTCCAGCTGCGGGTGAATGCCCAGCTGCGGCGCAGCACCGCGGTGGCCGCCCCGATGACGTTCACCGCCGGGCCCTTCCGGGTCGATCCGGCGCATCGGCGGGTCTGGGTCGGTAAGCGCGAGGTCGCCCTCACCACCCGGGAGTACGAGCTCTTCCTTTATCTGGTGCAGAACCCGGACCGGGTGATCAGCCGGGAGGAGATCCTGCGCGAGGTCTGGCAGTGGGCCTTCGGCGACGCGTCCACCGTCACCGTCCACGTCCGGCGCCTGCGGGAGAAGATCGAGCCGGACCCCCGCATCCCCTGTTACCTGCACACCGAATGGGGCGCCGGATACCGCCTGACCGTCCAGACGGGCATCCCGTGCTGAACCTCGCCGCGCTCCTGGCGATCGCGCTCACCACCCTGGTGGTGACCGCAGTGGTCACCGGCCTGGCGATGCTGGTGCTGCGGACCGTGCCGCAGAGCATCGCCTCGCGGGGCGCGGTGGTGATCACCGGCTCGGTGCTCTCGATCGCCGCCTCGACGATCGCGGTGGCCACCGAGATGTACCTGTCCGACCACGACCTCGCGGTGCTCAGCTGGGTGATCGGGATCTCCTCGGTGATGAGCCTGACCGCGACCTGGGTGGTCACCGGGCGCAGCGTCCGGGCCTCGATCGAGGCGCTGATCGGGGACACCCGCCGGGTCGGTGACGGCGACGTGGTCCGGGCCGCGGCCACCGGCTGGCCGGAGTTCGACCGGGTCTCCGCCGAACTGGCCGAGACCTCGCAGCGGCTGGCCGAGGCGCGCACCCGGATCGGCGAGCTGGACGCGGCCCGGCGGCAGTTCTTCGCCTGGATCTCGCACGACCTGCGCACCCCGCTGGCCGGGATGCGGGCAATGGCGGAGGCGCTGGAGGAGGGCACGGCGCCGGACGCGCAGGAGTACGTGCGCACCATCCGGTCCAAGGTGGATACCGTCAACCAGATGGTCGGCGACCTCTTCGAGCTCTCCCGGCTGCAGAGCGGGACGCTGGAGCTGCGGCCGGAACCGGTCGTCCTGCTCGACCTGGTCAGCGACGCGGTGGCCGACGTGCAGGCGCTGGCCGGGGCCCGCGGGATCACCGTCGCCCAGGACGGGATCGAGGGCCACATGATCTGGGCCGACCCCCGGGAACTGACCCGGGCGATCGGCAACCTGCTGGCCAACAGCCTGCGCTACGCCCCGGACGACAGCACCGTGCTGATCCGGGTGGACTCCATGGACGACCCGGCCGCGGTCGTCCTGAGCGTCATCGATCAGGGTCCGGGGGTTACCACGGAGAACCTCGGGCACCTGTTCGACGTCGGCTGGCGGGCCGACCCGGCCCGCACCGACAGCGGCTCGACCGGCGCCGGGCTCGGCCTGGCGATCGTGCGGGGCATCGTCGAGGCGCACGGCGGCACGGTGCGGGCCCGGCACACCGAGGCCGGCTTCCAGCTCGACCTGCGGCTCCCCGCCGGGCAGCCCTAGCTGTCGCATTTGACCTGGTCACAGCCCGTACGCGGTCAGCCGTTCGTCCGGCCTTGGGAGGAGATCCGGGGTGTCGGGGGGCGCCGCCCGTTCGGGGGTCGTAGCGTCCTGGCATGGCGACCACCGACCGTGAGACCACCAGCCCGGCGACCATCAGCGTGGCCACGATGAGCACCGTCACCATCGACCTGGACACCCGCGCGGGTCTCCTGCCCCGGCAGAACGGCCGTCCCGGGGACTCCTCGGGACGGTGATCTTCCTCCCTACCGCTCTGCGGTCGGGAAATTCACTTGAGTAACCGGCGCATCTGAAGGCAATGTGGTGAGACCGCCCCCACCCCTGCCCTAAGGATCTGTTTGTCATGCGCCTGCTCCGGGATCTCTGGCAGACCTCGCCCCGACAGTGCGCCGTGGTGGTCGCGCTCGTGGTGTTCGGCGGGGCCGGGCAGGCGGTCTCGGCGGCGCTGGCCGGGCCGGTCCTGCTGGAACGCTCCTGGATGATGTTCTGGCTGCTGGCGACGGGCCTGACGATCTACGTCATGGGCGATCTCGCGGTGAACATGGTGGCCGCCCGGCTGACCGCGGACTGGTCGGCCGATCTGCGCCGCCGGCTCTGCCAGCGGGCCTTCGCCCAGCCGCTGCAGACCCTGGAGGCCACCCCGGTCGGGGAGCTGCTGGACCGGATCGACGGCGACATCTACCAAGTCGCCAGCGAACTGCGCAACAGCGGCCTGCGGATCTTCCAATACCTCGCGGTGGCCATCCTTTCCGTGGTCACCGCGCTGTTCGTCTGGTGGCCGGCCGGGCTCGGGATGATCGCGGTGGTCGGGCTGATGGTGATCGGGCTGGCCCGGCCGATCCAGCGGATCAACCCGGCCCGGATGCGCGAGGAGGAGGCCTGGTCGGACCTCGCCGCGGTGATGGAGGAGTCGATCCACGGCCAGGACGACGTGCGCACCACGCTGGGCCGGCCCTACGTGCTCAGGCTTTTCGCCGACCGGGCGAGCCGGGTGCTGAGCCGGGGACGCGAGGTCTGGCGACTGAGCGCGCGACTTGCCGTCGCCGCGTCCACCATTGTCCGCGCATCCATCGCCGTGGTCGTGGTGGGCGGCGTCTGGGCACTGCAGTCGGGGCACCTGGACGGCTCCCGGCTCACCTCGACCTGGTTACTGGTGCTGGCTTTCGGCGCCACCGTGGACCACATCTGCCGGATGGTGCCGCACCTGCAGCAGGCCCTCGGGGCCTGGAGCCGGGTGCAGCAGCTGACCGCGACCGAGGTCGAGCCGGTCGGCGGGGACGCCCCGGCCGACGGCGAACTGATCATCCAGAACCTGACTTTCGCCTATCCGGGCGAGAGCGAGCGCGGCCCGGTGCTGCACGACGTCTCGCTGACCTTCGTGCCCGGCCGCTCGTACGCGCTGATCGGGCGCACCGGTTCGGGCAAGTCCACACTGGCCAAGGTGCTGACCCGCTCGGTCGAGGTGCCCCGCGGCACGGTGCACCTGGCCGGCACCGACCTGGCCGGGCTCGACCTGGAGCAGCTGCGGCGCTGGGTGGCGGTGGTCCCGCAGCGCACCGAGATCCTGGCCGGCACGCTGGCCGAGAACATCGCCCTGTTCGACCCGGCGCTGATCGGCTCGGCCGGAAAGGTGATGGCCGAGCTCGGGCTGAGCACCTGGGTGGCCGGGCTGCCGGACGGGCTGGACACCCGGCTCGGCGACGAGGGTTACGTGCTCAGCGCCGGGCAGGAACAGCTGGTCGCGTTCGGCCGGATCCTGGTCCGCGACCCGCACCTGGTGATCCTCGACGAGGCCACCGCCCGGATGGACCCGATCACCGAACTGCAGGTGCAGCGCGCCTCGGCCCGGCTGCTGAAGGGCCGGATCGGGATCGTGATCGCGCACCGGCTGTCCTCGGTGGCCGACTGCGACGAGGTGGTGGTGCTGGAGAGCGGCCGGGTGGTCGAGGCCGGGCCGCTGGCCGAGTCCGAGCGCTTCGCCCGGCTCGCCGAGAGCAGCCGGATGCGGGCTCCGGCCCTGGTCGGCGCCTTTCCGCAGCAGCGGCTGGGGGAGGAGCTGCTGGAGGGCGGCGCCGAACCGGTGACGCCGCCGATCCGGGAGAACGTCGCCCAGGCCCCGGGCCGGACCGATCCGCCGCCGACCACCGAGCCGGTGCAGGGCTCGACCGTGCGCGAGATCGTCCGCCTGGTCCGCAACGACCCGGGCTACGGCCTGGCCGCGCTCGCCATCTTCATGGTGCTACTGCTGCTCGGCCTGGACGGCTCGGTGCTGCCCTGGCTGTGGGCCGAGCTGGTCGACGGCAGCGGGGGCACCTTCTGGCCGACCGCCGGGATTGTCGCCGCGCTGCTGGTCACCGCTCCGCTGCCGTGGTTCACCGACCGCTGGTTCCCGGAGTGGTGGGTCCGCCAGATGCTGCGGATCAGCCTCCGGCTCACCCACGGCCAGACCGGGGACCGGCGGGTCAGCAACCACACCCCGGCCGCGGTGATCGCCCAGTCCGGCGACACCGAGCGGGTCGTGCAGCTGGCCGACAACGTGGTCGACAACGCGGCCGCGGTGCTGGTGATGGCCGCGATGACGGCGATCTCCGGCTCGATCGTCCCGGCCCTGTTCTTCGCGGCCACGATGCTGCTCTCCGGCCTGGCCGCCACCCTGTTCGGCCCGAAGCTGCAGACCGCGGCGGCCCGCACGGTCGCGGCCCGGGCGGCCTTCGCCACCGCCCTGGTGTCCTCGCTGTCGGCCGCCCGCACGGTGAAGCTGAGCGGGGCCACCACCCCGGTGCTGAACCACCTGGCCGGGCTCGACCGGGTGCGCAGCGACCGGCAGCGTGAGGAGATCATGATCCAGGTCTGGTCGCGCTCCACCCCGGCGCTGACCACCGGACTGCTGCCGATCGGGGCCTGGGCGCTGTTCCTGGCCGGCCACCTGAGCCCGGCCGGCGTGCTGATCGCCGTGTCCACCCTGGGCTCGGCCCGCTGGTTCGCCTGGACCACCGCCTCGTTCGTCTCCCAGCTGCCCTCGGCCCGGGTCTGGACCGAGCGCACCCACGCGATGATCGGCGAGGAGAACTACTCGGCCCCGCTGCCGGAGGTCGACATGGCCACCGGTTCCGCCCCGGGCCCGGCGCTGCCGGCCCGGGAGCCGCTGCGCGAGCTGACCCTGTCCGGCTTCACCGCCGTGCACGAGGACGGCATCGTCGGGGCCCAGGCCGTGGACCTGACCGTGCACCACGGCGAGCTGGTCCTGGTCGTCGGCCCGGTCGGGGCCGGCAAGTCCTCGCTGCTGCGGGCGCTGGCCGGGATCGTGCACCACACCGGCTCGCTGACCTGGAACGGCACCGAGGTGACCGAGCCCGAGCGGTTCCTGCGGCCGAACCAGGTGGGCTACGTCGGCCAGGTGCCGCGGGTGCTGTCGGGCACGATCGCCGACAACATCTCGCTGGGGCACGACGTGGAGGTGGACACCGCCGTGGCCACCGCCCAGCTGACCCGCGACCTGGAGGAGTCCGGGGCCGGGCTCGGGCTGATGATCGGGCACAAGGGCACCCGGCTGTCCGGCGGCCAGCTCCAGCGGCTCGCCCTGGCCCGGGCGCTGGCGCCGCGGACCGAGCTGCTGGTGGCCGACGACGTCTCCTCGGCGCTGGATGTGGGCACCGAGCTGGATCTCTGGGAGGCGCTGCGGCGGCTCGGGGTCACCGTGGTCGGCTCCACGTCCAAGCGGGCGGCGCTGGAGCGGGCCGACCGGGTGCTGGTGATGATCAACGGGCATGCGGTGGCGCAGGGGCCGTGGGGGGAATTGGAGGACGACTGGGGGCACCTCGCGGGGTGAGTGCGCTTTCGGTTCTCAATTTCCCGGTGGGCGTGGCGTGTCCCCGGGTGGGCGGGGGCTTGGGATGGCTGGTCACTATGCCGTACTACGCGCGCGCGTCGGGGTGGGCGAGGCCGGCGCTGATCAAGGAGGCCGTTTGAGGCTTGCCACCGAAGATTGAATAGAGTGACGGCCATGGCGGCGACGGAAGCAGTGATCGTGCGGGCGCCCGCCAAGATCAATCTTGAGTTGCGGGTGGGCCCGGTCCGGGCGGACGGCTATCACGAGCTGGCCACGGTGTTCCACGCCGTGGCCCTGTTCGACGACCTCACCGCGCGGGCCACCGAGCCCGGCCGCGGGGTGTCGATCACGGTCGACGGGGTGCAGGCCGACCAGGTCCCCACCGACGGCACGAACCTGGCCGTGAAGGCCGCCCACCTGCTCGCCGAGCACATCGGGCTGGAGTCCGCCGACGTGGCGTTCGAGCTGCGCAAGGGCATTCCGGTGGCCGGGGGCATGGCCGGCGGCTCGGCCGATGCGGCAGCCGCGTTGCTGGCCTGCGACGCGCTCTGGCACGCCGGGCTGGACCGCGAGCAGCTCTCCCACCTGGCCGCTCAGCTCGGCTCGGACGTCCCCTTCTCCCTGCTCGGCGGCACCGCGATCGGCGGGGGCCGGGGTGAGCGGCTGACGCCGGTGCTGGCCCGCGGTGAGTACACCTGGGTGGTCGCGCTGGCCGATCACGGCCTGTCCACCCCGGGCGTCTACGGCCGGATCGACGAGATGCGCAGCGCCGGCCGGGCGCCGCAGCCGACCCCGGTCCCGGAGATCGACGACGCGCTGATGGCGGCGCTGCGGGCGGGCGATGCGGAGGCGCTCGGGGCCTGCCTGGAGAACGAGCTGCAGCCCGCCGCGCTGGAGCTGGCCCCGGAGCTGGAACGGGCGCTGGAGATCGGCCGCAAGGTCGGGGCGCTCGGGGGGATCGTCTCCGGTTCCGGCCCGACCACCGTCTTCCTGGCCCGCGACTCCAGCCATGCCCTTGATCTCGCGGTCGCCCTGACCGCGTCCGGAGCGGCTGCGGACGTGCGCCGCGCGCACGGCCCGGTCCCCGGTGCCCGTCTCGTCGAATCGGTGCGTGGTTAAACCAAAGTGGCTCATCTACTGAACGCCGAGTCGATCACCGTCATTCACGGCTCTCGAACGCTTTTGGACGCCGTCTCGCTCGGTCTGGACGACGGGGACCGGATCGGGGTGGTCGGCCGCAACGGCGAGGGCAAGTCCACCCTGCTCCGGGTGCTGGCGCGGGTCCAGGAACCGGACGGCGGCCGGGTCACGATGGGCCGCGGAGTGCGGCTCGGCGCGATCTGGCAGGAAGATCGGATCGACCCGGAAATGACTGTGCGGCAAGCGGTCATGGGCGACCTGGCGGCGCACGAGTGGGCCGGCGACGCGCGCGTGCGGGACGTGCTGGGCGGCATTCTCGGCGGTCT
Organism: Kineosporia aurantiaca JCM 3230; assembly: GCA_000719025.1. Classification (GTDB taxonomy): domain Bacteria; phylum Actinomycetota; class Actinomycetes; order Actinomycetales; family Kineosporiaceae; genus Kineosporia; species Kineosporia aurantiaca. The sequence continues at coordinate 326,465 of JODP01000001.1, read as the reverse complement.
GGAGGCGCCCGCGGTCGGTGGCCTGGACGCGAAGTTCGGGCGGCTGTCGGGCGGTCAGCGCCGTCGGGTCGGCCTGGCCGCGTTGCTGATCGGCGACCACGACCTGCTGATGCTGGACGAGCCGACCAACCACCTGGACGTCGAAGGGGTGGCCTGGCTGGCCCGGCACCTCAACCAGCGCTGGCCCGCCGGTCGCGGCGGTCTGCTCGTGGTCACCCACGACCGGTGGTTTTTGGACGCCGTCTGCGGGCGGATCTGGGAGGTGCACGATGGGGTGGTGGACCCGTACGACGGGGGCTACGCGGCCTACGTGCTGACCCGCGCCGAGCGCGCCCGGGTGGCCGCGGTGACCGAGGAGCGGCGGCAGAACACGCTGCGCAAGGAGCTCGCCTGGCTGCAGCGCGGGGCCCCGGCCCGGACCAGCAAGCCGCGGTTCCGGATCGACGCGGCCGAGTCGCTGATCGCCGACGAGCCGCCGCCGCGCGACCAGATGAACCTGGCCAAGATGGCCACCGCCCGGCTCGGCAAGGACGTCGTCGACCTGGAGGACGTCTCCCTCGCGCTCGGCTCGAAAACCCTTTTCGAGCACGTCACCTGGCGGATCGGCCCGGGCGACCGGATCGGCGTGGTCGGGGTGAACGGTTCCGGCAAGAGCACGCTGATGCGGATGATCCTGGGCGGGCCGGCCGCCCCGGCGCCGGACTCCGGCCGGGTGAAGCGCGGAAAGACGGTCCAGGCGGTGATTCTCACCCAGGACGTGCGCGAGCTGGACGCGGTCGCCGACCAGAAGGTGCAGGAGGCGGTCGAAAAGGTCCGCGGGTCGGTGCGGATCGGCAACAAGGACGTCACCGCGGGCCAGTTGCTGGAGCGCCTGGGCTTCACCAAGGACAAGATCTGGACCCGGGTCGGCGACCTGTCCGGCGGTGAGCGGCGGCGTCTGCAGCTGTTGCGTCTGCTGATGTCCGAGCCGAACGTGCTGCTGCTCGACGAGCCGACGAACGACCTGGACACCGACACCCTGGCCGCGATCGAGGACACGCTGGACGAGTGGCCGGGCACGCTGATCGTGGTCTCCCACGACCGGTACCTGCTGGAGCGGCTGTGCGACCGTCAGGTGGCCCTGCTCGGCGACGGCCAGATCCGGGACCTCCCGGGAGGCGTGGACCAGTACCTCACCCTGCGGGCCCAGCAGGAAGGCACTGAGAGCGCACCGGCGTCCCCCATTGAGAAGACCGAGACCAGCGCCGCCGACGCCCGCGCCGCCCGTAAGGAGATGTCCCGGCTGGAGCGGCAGATCGCGAAACTCGGCTCCCGGGAGGAGAAGCTGCACGCCCAGATGGCCGAGAAGGCCACCGACCACGCGGCGATCAGCAAGCTCGACGCGGAGCTGCGTGAGGTGACGGCCGAGAAGGACGCGCTCGAAGAGGCCTGGCTCGAGGCCGCCGAGGCCGCCGACTAAAATCCCCGTGATCATGCAGAACCGCCCCCGTGATCATGCACTGCATGATCGCGGGGGCGGAAGTGCATGATCACGACGGGGTTGGGAAGAGTTACTTGACGGCGCCCAGGGAGAGGCCGCGGACCAGCTTGTCCTGGGCCGCGAACCCGGCGATCAGCACTGGCAGCGAGACCAGGGTGGCGGCCGCGCACAGCTTGGCCAGGAACAGGCCCTCACTGGTGATGAAGCCGACCAGGAACACCGGTGAGGTCGAGGCCGCGGTGGCGGTCAGGTTCACCGCCAGCAGGAACTCGTTCCAGCTGAAGATGAAACAGATCAGGCTGGTGGCCGCGATCCCCGGGGTGATGATCGGGACGATCACGCTCCAGATCACCCGGAGCGTGCCCGCCCCGTCCACCTCGGCCGCCTCCATGATCTCCTTGGGCACCTCGGCCAGGAACGACTGGAGCATCCAGACCGCGATCGGCAGGTTCATCGCGGTGTAGAGAATGACCAGCACCCAGATGTTGTCCAGCCCACCGACCCGCTTGACCAGCAGGTAGATCGGCAGCAGGGCGGCGATCGAGGGCAGGAACTTGGTGGAGAGGAAGAAGAACATCACGTCCGTCCACTTCTCCACCGGCTTGATCGACAGCGCGTACGCCGCCGGGATCGCCAGGGCCAGCACCAGCAGCGTCGACACGATGCTGGCGGTGGCCGAGTTGATCAGGAACGGCCCCACCCCGCGGTCGAACAGGGCCGAGTAGTTGTCGAAGGTCAGGCCGGCGAAGATGGTCGGCGGGTTGGTCGCGGCGTCGGCCTCGGAGTGGAATGAGGTGAGCACCATCCAGGCCACCGGGGCGAAGAAGACCAGGGTGATCACCCAGGCCGTGGTGGTCCAGACCAGGCCACCCCGTTCGGCCAGGTCGCCCTCTCCGCGGGCCGGCTTCTTCCGGCGGTTCAGGAAGGTGCCGGTCCTCTCGAGCGTCGGTGTGCTCATCGGGCGTGCTCCTCTCGGAAGAGCGAACTGACCACCCGGAGCGCGAAGGTGGCCACGATGATCGTGCCGATCACGGTCACCACGCCGGCCGCCGCGGCCTCGCCGTACTGGAACTTTCGGAAGGTGGTCAGATAGATCTCATAGGGCAGGTTGGTGGTGGCACTGCCCGGGCCGCCCTGGGTGATCGAGTAGACCGCGTCGAAGGTCTGCACGATGTAGATCGCCCCGAGCAGCGTGGCCAGTTCCAGGTACTGCCGCAGGTGCGGCAGCGTGATGTAGCGGAAGATCTTCAGCCCGCCGGCGCCGTCCACCCGGGCCGCCTCCAGGATGTCCGTCGGCTGGGCCTGCAGCCCGGCCAGCAGGATCAGCATCATGAACGGCGTCCACTGCCAGACCAGGGCGGCGATCACCGAGGGCATCGGGTATTTCGAGATGAAGTCCACGGTGGGGCCGTGGTCCGCGCCGAAAAGCTGCCAGAGCCAGTTGAGGACGCCGTTGAACAGGCCGTAGGTGGGGTTGTAGAGCGCGTGCTTCCAGAGCAGCGCCGAGGCCACCGGCATCACCAGGAAGGGCGCGATCAGCAGGGTCCGGGCCAGCCCCCGGCCCGGGAACTTCCGGTCCAGCAGCACGGCCAGGCCGAGCCCGATCAGCAGGCTGATCGCCACCACGCCGACGGTCAGGGTGATGGTGTTGAAGACCGCGCTGCGCAGCCGGGTGTCGGTGAAGACGGTCTTGTAGTTCTCCAGACCGGCGAAGTCGTTGTAGTTGCCCAGTCCCAGGAAGCTCTTCTGGCCCGGGGTCAGCGCGCTCCAGTGCAGGGACGAGATGACCAGGGTGATCAGGAACGGGATCTGGGTGATGACGATGGTGAAGACGAGCGCCGGCAGCAGCGGGGCCCGCCGGGCCCACCGCGCTCTCGAGGAGAGCGCGGTGGGCCGGCGAACGGGGGGTGCGGCGTTCTCGTCCTGATCTGTCTCGGCAACGGTCGTCATTGCCACTCCTCAGAATCGAGATGGTGCGGAACGGATGGTCATTGGTAGTTCTTGGCCACGTCCTCCGCCGCGGACTGCCCGCTGTCCAGTGCGTCCTTCACCGAGCCCTTACCGGCCAGGACCCCGCTGATCGACTGGGACACCTTGGTGCCCAGGTCGGCGAACTCCGGGATGGTGACGTACTGGATGCCCTTGGTCGGCCGGGGCTGCAGACCCGGGTTGTCCGGGTTCGCGTGCTCGATCGACTCCAGGGTCAGCTGGCCGAAGTCACCGGAAGCCTTCTTGTACTCCGGGATCTCGTAGGTACTGGCCCGCTTGCCGTTGGGAACCCGGGCCCAGCCCAGCTTCTCGCCGACCGTCTGCTCGTACTGCTTGCTGGTCGCCCAGAGCGCGAACTTGGCCGCGTCGTCGGCGTGCTTGGTGGTCTTGGGCATCGCCCAGTTCCAGGACCAGAGCCAGCCGCTGTAGTCGGTCTTCTCGACCGGGGCGTAGGCGTAGCCGATCTTGCCGACCACCTTGCTGCTGGCCGGGTCCTCCAGCGAGCCCGCGGCCGAGGTGGCGTCGTACCACATCGCCACCTTGCCCTGGCTCAGGGCGTTCAGGCACTCGGTGAAACCGGCCTGGGCGGCGCCGGGTTCGCCGTGCTTCTTGATCAGGTCGGTGTAGAACGTGACCGCCTGGGTGAACTCCGGGGAGTTCACCTGGGCCTGCCAGTCCTTGGTGAACCAGGTGCCGCCGAAGGTGTTGACCACCGTGGTCAGCGGCGCGAACATCTCGCCCCAGCCCGGAAGACCGCGCAGGCAGATGCCTTTCATCCCGGGCTCGGCCCCGTCCAGCTTGGCCGCCAGGTCGGCGACCTGGTCCCAGGTGGGGTGCTCGGGCATGGTCAGGTTCTTCTGCTTGAACAGGTCCTTGCGGTACATCAGGAACGACGACTCACCGTAGAACGGCAGGGCGTAAAGCTTTCCGTCGTCCCCGGTAAGGCTGTCGGCGACCGGCTTGAGCAGGTCCGCCTTGTCGTAGCTGGAGTCCGCGTCGGCGTACGAGCTGAGCTCGTGCAGCCAGCCGTTCTTCTCCCAGAGCTGGGTCTCGTAGGCGCCCACGGTGGCCAGGTCGTACTGGCCGGCCTGGCTGGCGACGTCCTGGGTGACCTTGTCACGCAGCTCGTTCTCGGGCAGCACGGTGAAGTTCACCTTGATGCCGGTGTCCTTGGTGAAGGTGTCGGCGGTCAGCTGCTGGATGTCGACCATCTGCGGGTTGTTGACCATCAGCACGTTGATCGAGCCGCCCTTTCCGTCGGCTCCCGCGCTGCCTCCTCCACCGCCGCCACCGGCGCCGGAGCACGCGGTGGTGATCAGAACGGTGGCGATGGCTCCTGCCGTCGCCCCGATCCGCCAGTTCTTCTTCGTCCGGGTCACGAATCCTCCTTGACTGTGCGGGACCTTGCTTCTACACGCCGATGAGTTCTAGTAACTCTTAGTTATGACAAGGTTGTCAGACGTACGTTTTTTGAGGACGCCGGCCGGCGTCCGGTCTCACACCATCACCGCCTCCACCCCCACGGCCCGCAGCCGGCGGATCTGGCCCTCGCTGGCCGAGCGGTCGGTGACGATCGTGGAGAAGTCCCGGGCCTGGGCGAACCGGTACGAGGAGTCCGACCCGAGCTTGGAGGAGTCGGTGACCAGGACGGTACGCCGACTGGAGCCCACGGCCCGCGCCTTGACCGCCGCCACCGCGGCGTCCGGGCAGGTGGCCCCGCGTTCCAGGGTCAGCCCGTTGGTCCCGATGATGCTCAGGTCGAAGACGAAGTCCTCGAGCATCCGCAGGGCCCAATGATCGATCGTGCCGAGCGTCTTGCCCCGCACCCGGCCGCCGATCAGGACCACCGAGACCTGGTCGCGGGGCGCCACGACCAGGGCGATGGGGAGGGAATTGGTGACGACGGTGAGCGGGCGGCGCGGGGTGAGCCGTTCCGCGAAAGCCTGGGTGGTGGAACCCTCGTCGATGTAGATCGACTCCGCGGTGCCGACCAGGCCGATCGCGTGGTCGGCGATCCGGCCCTTCTCGTCGGTCCGGGAGGTGTTGCGCAGCGCCAGCGTTCCCTCGAACCCGAGGCGCTCCACCGGGATCGCCCCGCCGTGCACCCGCCGCAGCAAACCCTCGGCCTCCAACGCCGTCAGATCCCGCCGAACCGTCTCCTTGGCCACCGTGAGCTCACGAGCCACCTCAGCCACGTCGATCCGCCCCGCCTGCCGTGCCTGATCGACCAGCCAGCGCCGCCGTTCATAGGCATAGAGCTCCATTGCCCGCCTCCGCCCGTCCGTGGCCGAACCGGCCCGGTGCATGTGTCTGTGATGTAAACCTCAGGCACAGCAACTGCACAAGGGGGTGAGAGAAAACGGGCAGGATCTGGCGCCAAACGGAGGCAAACGGAGCGCCGAACGGGTCCCATTTGCCCTTTCGGAGCTCCGGGCCCGGCGTGGGAACGGGGTTCGGGTCAGCTTTGGGTCAGCTCGGGTCGAACGCGGTGAGGAGGTCGCGCAGGAGCCCGGAGAGCCGGTCGTGCTCGCCGGGGTCGAGGGCGGCCAGGACCGAGCTCTCCACCTCCAGGAGGTCGGCCAGGGCCGCGTCGGCGACCTTGCGCCCGCCCTCCTCCAGCCGCACCATCACCCCGCGCCCGTCGGCCGGGTCCGGGAGCCGGCGGACCAGGCCGCGCCCGGCCAGCCGGTCGATCCGGTTGGTCATCGTGCCGCTGGTGACCATGGTCACGCCGACCAGCTGCCCCGGCGAGAGCTGGTACGGGTCGCCGCTGCGGCGCAGCGCGGAAAGCACGTCGAACTCCCAGGTCTCGAGCCCGTGCCGGGCGAACGCGGCCGAACGGGCCCGGTCCAGCAGGCGGGAGAGCCGGCTGACCCGGGAAAGCACCTCGAGCGGAGCGACATCCAGGTCCGGCCGCTCCCGGCGCCAGGCGGCGACGATCCGGTCGACCTCATCCATGCGAGGTTTCGCCGTCCGTCGCCCGGGGCGCCTTGCGCCGGGCCCGCAGCCGGGGCTGAGTCTCCAGCGCGGTCAGGCCGTTCCAGGCCAGGTTCACCACGTGCGCGGCGACCTCGGCCTTTTCCGGCTTGCGGTGGTCGAGCCAGAACTGGCCGGTCAGGGCGATCATCCCGACCAGCATCTGGGCGTACAGCGGGGCCATCTGCGGATCGAAGCCGCGGGCCGCGAACTGCTCGCCGAGGATGTACTCGACGTGCCCGGCGACATCGCTCATCAGGCTGGCGAAACCGCCGTCGGCCTTGGTGATCGGGGAGTCCCGGACCAGGATGCGAAAGCCGTCGGTGTCCGACTCGATGTAGTCGAGCAGAGTCATCGCGGCGATCTCGAGCACCTGCCGGGGCGGGTTGGGCAGGGTCAGGGCGGCCGTCATCGCCTCCAGCAGCTTCTGCGTCTCGGTCTCCACGACCGCCGCGTACAGCCCGTCCTTGCCGCCGAAGTGCTCGTAGACCACCGGCTTGGAGACCCCGGCGGTGGCCGCGATCTCCTCGACGCTGGTGCCCTCGAAGCCCTTCTCGGCGAACAGGCCCCGGCCGATGTCCAGCAGCTGACTGCGCCGTTGCGGGCCGGTCATCCGGGACCGGCCGCCACTCCGGGACGCGCGGGGACGTTCGGGCGTCGGGGACTGGGGGCCTGTACTCACCCGGCTATCATGCCCAACTCGCAGCGGGCGTGTGGACGGCACCTGCCCTTACGCGCTTCGGATGTCGCGGTTCCGGGGCACCCACGCAACTGCTCGTGGGCACCTTTCGGTGCCCACGAGCTGGGGGCACCTCCCGGCCCCCTAGGGCCGGGGGACCATCATTGATGCTTTCAGGCGCCCTGCTCGACCCGCCGGGAGGCCAGCCGTCCGGTGTCCGGCCAGCGGACGTTAGTGGCCCAGCCGAGCTTTTCGAAGATCCAGATGGTGCGCGCGCTGGAGTCGATCTGCCCGCGCAGCACCCCGTGCCGGGCACAGGTCGGGTCGGCGTGGTGCAGGTTGTGCCAGGACTCGCCGAACGAGAGCAGGGCCAGCCACCAGACGTTGCCGGAACGGTCCCGGCTCTTGAACGGGCGCTCCCCGATCGCGTGGCAGATCGAGTTGATCGACCAGGTGACGTGGTGCAACAGGCCGACCCGGACCAGCGAGCCCCAGAAGAACGCGGTAGCCGCGCCCTGCCAGGTGCCGGTGATCGCGAAGCCGATCAGGGCGGGCAGGGCCAGCGAGAGGATCACCAGCGGGGCGAACGCCCGGGACACGAACATCACGCCCTTGTCCCGCATCAGGTCCGGTGCGTACCGGCGCGGGTTGGTGTTCTCCGGGTCGAACAGCCAGCCCATGTGCGCGTACCAGAGACCCTTCATCAGGGCCGGGATGGTCTCGCCGTACCGCCACGGGGAGTGCGGGTCGCCCTCCCGGTCGCTGAACGCGTGATGACGCCGGTGGTCGGCGACCCAGCGCAGCACCGGGCCCTCGATCGCCAGCGAGCCGGCCACCGCCAGCGCGATGGTCAGCGGGCGGTTGGCGCGGAACGAGCCGTGCGTGAAGAAGCGGTGGAAGCCGACCGTGATGCCCAGGCCGGAGATCATGTAGAGGACGAACGCGACGACCAGGTCGTGCCAGTTCAGCGCCCGGCCCCAGGCCAGCGGGACGGCGGCGACCAGGGCCACGAACGGGACGGCGATGAAGATCACCAGGGCGGTCTGCTCACCGCGGCGTTTCGGCTTGGGGTCGACGTGCGGCTCGCCCTTGACCGGGCGGGACGGCTGACTGGTCCGCGTACTGCCCGTACCGGGGACGGGTGCGGCGGCTGCCGGAGAACTCACGGTGGGGGTCCCATCTGCTGGGGTAGTTGCCGGCCGGTCGCGGTCGGCGTTTCTTGCCGGCCCGGCGCCCGCGACGAGCAACCTACGATCCGTAACTTACGAAAGCGTAACCCGAGATTCCGGCCGACGGCAGGGGGCACGCGATGAAGTTCCGGGCCCGGTTCGGTGGCGCTCCAGGCAACGATTCGGTGCCGCACCGGGCACCGATGCGACGCGGACGGGGTGGAGTTGGCAGACTGTGTCCCCGGTCCCCGCGGGTGTTCGCCCCGTGGGCACCTTCCCCCCTGGTGTAACGGCAGCACACAGGCCTTTGGAGCCTTGAGGTACCTGTTCGAATCAGGTGGGGGGAGCGTCAGGAGTCGGGTTCTGGAGGGTTCGTCCGTGAGTACAGATCAGCCGGCCGCCGTCATCGTCCTGGCCGCCGGCGAGGGCAAACGGATGCGCTCGCGCACCCCCAAGGTGCTGCACCCGATCGGCGGCCGGTCGCTGGTCGGGCACGCCCTGGCCGCGGCCTGGAGCCTGCGGCCGGAGCACCTGGTGGTGGTCGTGCGGCACCAGCGCGACCTGGTCGCCGGGCACGTGGCCCAGATCGCGCCGGAAGCGGTGATCGCCGACCAGGACGAGGTCCCGGGCACCGGCAGCGCGGTCGCGGCCGGGCTGCGCGCGCTCGGCAGTGTGGACGGCGTGGTCGTGGTGACCTACGCGGACGTCCCCCTGCTGTCCGGCGAGACGCTGGCGATGCTGGTCGCCGCGCACCGGGCCGAGCAGGCCGCGGTCACCGTGCTGACCGCCGAGGTGGGCGACCCGACCGGTTACGGCCGGGTGCTGCGGGACGCGGCGGGCGGAGTGGTCGGCATCGTCGAGCAGCGCGACGCCACGCCCGAGCAGCAGGCCGTCCGGGAGATCAACTCCGGCATCTACGCCTTCGACGCGAAGCTGCTGAGCGACGCGCTCGGCCGGATCACCTCGAGCAACGACCAGAACGAGATGTACCTGACCGACGTGCTGGGGATCGCCCACGCGGACGGCCACCGGGTACGCGCGGTCGCCACCACCGACCTCTGGCAGGTGGAGGGGGTCAACGACCGGGTGCAGCTGGCCACCCTGGGCGGCGAGCTGAACCGCCGCCTGCTGGTCGGCCACATGCGGGCCGGGGTCACCGTGGTCGACCCGGCCAGCACCTGGGTGGACGTGGACGTCCGGCTGGCGGCCGACGTCACCCTGCTGCCCGGCACCCAGCTGCACGCCGGCACCACGATCGCCTCCGGGGCCACCATCGGCCCGGACACCACGCTCTCCGGCTGCACCGTCGGTGAGGGCGCCCAGGTGGTGCGCAGCCACGGCAACGGCGCGCAGATCGAGGCCGGCGCCGGGGTCGGCCCGTTCAGTTACCTGCGGCCGGGCACCGTGCTCGGCCCGGACGGCAAGATCGGCGCCTTCGTCGAGACCAAGAACGCGAGGATCGGGGCGGGCGCCAAGGTGCCGCACCTGACCTACGCCGGGGACGCGACGATCGGTGAGGGCGCCAACATCGGCGCGGCCACGATCTTCGCCAACTACGACGGGGTGAACAAGCACCACACCACCGTGGGGGCGCACGCCCGGGTCGGCAGCGACACGATCCTGGTGGCCCCGGTGACCATCGGCGACGGCGCCTACACGGCGGCCGGGTCGACGATCACCGAGGACGTGCCGGCCGGTGCCCTCGCCGTGGCCCGCGGACGCCAGCACATCAGTGAGGGCTGGGTGCTGCGTCGCCGCGAGGGCACCCCCTCGGCCCGCGCGGCGCAGGCCGCTTCCGAGGCCTCCGAGACGCCCTGACCAGGCACCCTTTCCTCGCGACAGCACCGGGTCGCGCGGAAAGGGGAGGCCGGGTCGGGTATACGGACGAATCTGGGCCGCGAACGGTCATGTACAGTGGTCCGGTTACCTCGGCGAGGGTTGCAGCACCACTTGAGCAACCGTGATCGACGCGGACACCACTACGTGCTCTTGAAGCGCGCCTGTGACTCCGCCGGGCGTGCCGTGTGTTTCATATCGTTTTGGTCAGCTGAACCTTCTGCCGGGCCGTCGGGCCCGCTTGCGATTGAGGAGATCTGTTGTGTCCGAGGTAAAGCTCAGCGCTACGCCGCGTAACGAGTTCGGCAAGGGCGCTGCGCGTCGGCTGCGCCGCGACCACCTGGTGCCGGCCGTTCTCTACGGCCACGGCACCGACCCGGTCCACGTCGCCCTCCCCGGGCACGCGACGATGCTGGCGCTCAAGGGCAACGCCAACGCCCTGCTCACCATCGAGATCGAAGGCAAGTCGCAGCTCGCCCTGCCGAAGGACGTGCAGCGTCACCCGCTGAAGGGCTCCATCGAGCACCTCGACCTGCTGATCGTCCGCCAGGGCGAGAAGGTCACCGTCGACGTCCCGCTGCACTTCGCCGGCGACCCGGCCCCCGGTGGCCTGGTCCAGATCGAGCTCAACTCGCTGAGCCTCGAGGTCGAGGCCACGCACATCCCGGACGGCGTGGAGTTCAGCATCGAGGGCCTCGAGGTCGGCGCCCAGGTGCTGGCCGGCTCGATCACCCTGCCCAGCGGCGCCACCCTGATCGGCGACCCGGAGGCGATCGCCCTGATCGTCTCCGACCTGAACCGCTCCGGCTCCGACGAGCCCGAGGCCGCCGAGGGCGAAGCCGCCGAGGCCACCGCCTGATCCGGTAACCCGGCTCGCATTCCCGACCTCAGGGCCGGCTCCGCCGCGGAGCCGGCCCTGAGGCACGTCCGGGACCGGGCGGACGAGGCGGCGGACTTCCCGGTAGCCTCCCGCCGCGCCCACCGACGTCCATTGCTGGAAACCCATCCCGACCGGAGCTCCCGATGCCTACCGACCCCACCACCGACGACAGCGACCTGCCCTGGCTGGTGGTCGGTCTCGGCAATCCGGGGGACAAGTACGCCCGCAACCGGCACAACGTGGGCTTCCGGGTGGCCGACGAGGTGGTGGCCCGGATGGGCGGCCGGTTCAGCACCCATCGGGCCCGGGCCCAGGTGCACGAGGGACGCTGGGCGCCCCGGGGCGGGACGCCGGGGGCGCGGATGATCGTCGCCAAGCCGAGCACCTACATGAACGAGTCCGGGGGGCCGGTGGCCGGTCTGCTGAAATTCTTCAGCCTTACTCCGGCCCGGCTGATCGTGGTGCACGACGAACTTGACATCCCCTTCGGCGAAGTGCGGATGAAGTGGGGTGGCGGCGAGGGGGGCCACAACGGTCTGCGCTCGATCAGTAAGTCAACGGGAAGTAAAGAGTACGGACGCGTTCGGCTCGGAGTCGGGCGCCCGCCCGGCCGGATGGAAGCGGCTGACTACGTTCTCCGGGATTTCGCCGGGGCTCAGGGCGAGGAGGTCGCGCTGATGGTCGGTGAAGCCGCGGATGCCGTCGAAGAGCTGTCCCGCTCGAATTTTGCCCGCATTCAGGGCACTTATAACACGAAAAGTAGTCAATAGTGACCCTGAGTCACGCAATCCGGCACTTCCTGTGCCGCGTTTCGGTGAACTAGGTGCAACTACCAGGTGAAAGCCTGCCGTTACGTCTATATTCGACCAAGCCGGACAGATCGCCGCTGATCCGTCGCCGGGATCTCGCTGCATCGGACAAGTGTCAAGCGATGGTTAAGGCCAGGGGGAGGGCGGATGGTAGTCATGGAGCCCCGCGGTAGGGATCTGAGCCAGTTCGACGAGGTGATCCCCCTCGCTCCGGACGCCCGGACGCCGCGATCCTCCCGGCCCGTCTCCGCCACCGGTCGTCACGTCGGCCTGGGCAGCGCCGAGCCCTCCGTCCTGATGCGTCGGTACCAGCACTACGCCCTGGCCGGGGACCTGCTGGCCGCCCTGCTGGCGGGCTCGCTGGCGCTGATCGCCCGGTTCGGCGGCGCCCCGGCCCTGCAGTACCTCGAATTCACCCTGTCGCTGCCGCTGCTGTGGGTCCTGATCGTCGCCGCCCAGAGGGGCTACGAGCAGCGCTTCCTGGGCACCGGTCCGGAGGAGTACCGGCGGGTGCTGCAGTCCGGCCTGATCGTGTTCTGCGGTATCGCGGTGGTCTCGTACGCCCTGCGCAGCGAACTGGCCCGCGGCTACGTGTTCCTGGCGATCCCGGCCACGCTGCTGTTCACCCTGCTGATCCGGCGCCGGCTGAGAGCCTGGATCTACCGGCTGCGGGCCCGCGGGCAGGCGTTGCAGCGGGTCCTGGTGGTGGGGCGGGCCGACGTGGTGGTGTCCGTCATCGAGAAGCTCGACCGCGAGCCGCAGCACGGACTGGTCCCGGTCGGGGCCTGCGTCCCGTTCGTCGGGGCCGAGGTCTCGCACGTGCACGACGTCCCGGTGGTCGGGGATCCGGGGCGGGTGCTGGACGCGGTGGACGACACCCGGGCCCACGTGGTCGCCGTCGTCTCCTCACCGGACCTGTCCGGCCAGGCCCTACGCCGGCTGTCCTGGGCCCTGGAGGACCGCGGGGTCGAGCTGATCGTCTCGCCGGGGATCATCGAGGTGGCCGGCCCGCGCCTGTCCATCCGCCCGGTCGCCGGCCTGTCCCTGCTGCATCTGGAGAGACCCACCCCGCGCGGCGGGCGGATGCTCGGGAAGCTGGTCTTCGACCGGGTCGTGGGATGCGTGCTCGCCCTGCTGATGCTGCCCGTGCTCACACTGATCGCGCTCGGGATCCGGCTGTCCGGACCCGGGCCGGTGCTCTACCGGCAGACCCGGGTGGGGGCCGGGGGAGTCGAGTTCACGATGCTCAAGTTCCGGTCGATGGTGGTGGACGCGGACCGTCACCGGGCCGCGCTGATGGCGCTCAGCGAGGGCAACGGAGTGCTGTTCAAGCTCCGGAAGGACCCGCGGGTGACCCGGATCGGCGGTGTGCTGCGCCGCTTCTCGCTGGACGAGCTGCCGCAGCTGTTCAACGTCGTGCGGGGTGACATGTCCCTGGTCGGACCGCGCCCGCCGCTGCCCGAGGAGGTGGCCGGTTACAACGACGACGCCGCCCGCCGGCTGAAGGTCCGCCCCGGCCTGACCGGTCTCTGGCAGGTCAGCGGGCGCAGCGATCTGGACTGGGAGGAGTCGCTGCGGCTGGACCTGCGCTACACCGACAACTGGTCGATCACCCTGGATCTGTCGATCCTCTGGCGCACCCTGCGAGCAGTGGTCAAAGGGGCCGGCGCTTACTGAGACAATGCCGGTTCGGCTGCTGCGAAGGGATCTGCAATGACGATCGAGCCCGGCGGGGACGACGCGCGTCTCGCCCGCACCCTGGCTCATGCGGCCGGCCTCGCGTTGCTCGATGTGAGAGCCGGCTCGGCCGAGGGCAAGGACCTGAAGGACGCCGGTGACGCGCGCGCCCAGGCCGTTCTCGCCTCGCTGCTGGAGTTCCACCGGCCGGACGACGCGGTGCTCAGCGAGGAGGCGGCCGACTCGGCCGCCCGGCTGACCGCCGGCCGGGTCTGGATCATCGACCCGCTGGACGGCACCCGCGAGTTCTCCGAGCGGCCGCGCACCGACTGGGCCGTGCACGTGGCCTTCTGGCAGGGCGGCGACCTGGCCGCCGGGGCGATCGCGCTGCCCGCCCGCGACGTGACCTACGGCACCGACGACCCGCCGGCCCTGCCGCCGCGGGCCGAGGGCCCGATCCGCCTGGCCGTGAGCCGTTCCCGGCCGCCGGCCTTCGTCACCCAGGTCGCCGAGGAGCTCGGCGCCGAGCTGGTGCCGATGGGCTCGGCCGGGGTCAAGTGCGCCAGCGTGTGGCTCGGCGAGGCCGACGCCTACCTGCACGCCGGGGGCCAGTTCGAGTGGGACTCGGCCGCCCCGGTGGCGGTGGCCCGGGCCGCCGGTCTGCACACCAGCCGGATCGACGGCTCGGAGCTGGTCTACAACCGTCCCGACCCCAAGCTGCCCGACCTTCTTGTGTGTCGCACAGAGTTCGCTGCGACCATCCTGGCTGCCGTTTCCCGTCACATGTCCGCCGAAGTTTCTGAGGTGATCACCCGATGACCGCGTCGGAGTACCGGCTCTCCCAGCTGCAGACGCTGGAGGCCGAGTCCATCCACATCATCAGGGAGGTGGTGGCCGAGCTGGAGCGCCCCGTCCTGTTGTTCAGTGGGGGCAAGGACTCGATCGTCATGCTCCGCCTGGCCGAGAAGGCGTTCTTCCCGGCGCGCATCCCGTTCCCGGTGATGCACGTCGACACCGGTCACAACTTCCAGGAGGTCCTGGACTTCCGCGACCGCCGGGTCGCCGAGCTGGGCGTCCAGCTGATCGTGGCCAGCGTGCCCGAGGCCCTGGACCGCGGTCTGGTCAGCGAGCCGCCGGACGGCACCCGCAACCGGATCCAGACCCCGGTGCTGCTCGACGCGCTGGAGAAGTACCGGTTCACCGCCGCTTTCGGTGGGGCCCGGCGGGACGAGGACAAGGCCCGGGCCAAGGAGCGGGTGTTCTCGTTCCGCGACGAGTTCGGCCAGTGGGACCCGAAGAACCAGCGGCCCGAGCTCTGGAGCCTGTACAACGGCCGGATCCAGATGGGCGAGAACATCCGGGTGTTCCCGCTGTCGAACTGGACCGAGCTGGACATCTGGCAGTACGTCAAGGCCGAGGGCATCGCCCTTCCCTCGATCTACTTCGCCCACCAGCGTGAGGTTTTCGACCGCGGCGGGATGCTCTACGGGGTGCACGAGGTGTGCCGGCCCAAGGCGAACGAGAAGGTCTTCACCGAGACCGTGCGCTACCGCACGGTCGGCGACGCCAGCCTGACCGCGGCCGTGCGCAGCGACGCCGACACCCTCGACAAGATCATCGACGAGGTGGCCTCCACCCGGATCACCGAACGCGGGGCCACCCGGGGCGACGACAAGTTCAGCGAGGCCGCCATGGAAGACCGCAAGCGCGAAGGATACTTCTGAGATGCCGCAGACCATGGACATGTTGCGGTTCGCCACCGCGGGCTCGGTGGACGACGGCAAGAGCACGCTGATCGGGCGGCTGCTGTTCGACTCCAAGTCGATCTTCGAGGACCAGCTCAGCGCGGTCGAGGCGGCCAGCACGGCCAAGGGCGACGACTACGTGAACCTGGCGCTGCTCACCGACGGCCTGCGGGCCGAGCGCGAGCAGGGCATCACGATCGACGTGGCCTACCGCTACTTCGCCACCCCGCGGCGTAAGTTCATCATCGCCGACACCCCCGGGCACATCCAGTACACCCGCAACATGGTCACCGGCGCCTCCACCGCCGACCTGGCGATCATCCTGGTCGACGCGCGCAAGGGCCTGGTCGAGCAGAGCCGCCGGCACGCCTTCCTGGCCAGCCTGCTGCGGGTGCCGCACCTGGTGCTCGCGGTGAACAAGATGGACCTGGTGGACTACTCGCAGAGTGTCTTCGAGCAGATCCACGACGAGTTCGCCCGGTTCGCCGACAAACTCAACGTCACCGACCTGACCACGGTCCCGCTGTCCGCGCTCAAGGGTGACAACATCGTCACCCGCTCGGCGAACATGCCCTGGTACGACGGGCCCTCGCTGCTGCACCACCTGGAGCACGTGCACGTCTCCAGCGACCGGAACCTGATCGACGTCCGGTTCCCGGTGCAGTACGTGATCCGCCCGCAGTCCGAGCAGTACCCGGACTACCGGGGTTACGCGGGCACGGTGGCCAGCGGCACGCTCAAGGCGGGGGACGAGATCATGGTGCTGCCCTCGGGTTTCACCAGCACGATCGCGGCCGTCGAGACCGCCGACGGGCCGGTCGCCGAGGCGTTCCCGCCGATGGCGGTCACGGTCCGGCTGAACGACGAGATCGACATCTCCCGCGGGGACATGATCTGCCGGCCGCAGAACGCGCCCAAGGCCGCGCAGAACATCGACGCGATGATCTGCTGGATGGCCGAGGACGCGCTGCGCCCGGGCCGGAAGCTGGGCATCAAGCACACTTCGCGCAGTGCCCGGGCGATGGTGAAGGACCTGGAGTACAAGCTCGACGTCAACACCCTGCACCGGGACCAGGCGGCCACCGAGCTCGGGCTGAACGACATCGGGCGGATCCGGCTGCGCACCACCCAGCCGCTGCTGTGCGACGAGTACAGCCGGAACCGGGAGACCGGCGGGTTCATCCTGATCGACGAGAACACCAACCGCACGGTCGGCGCGGGGATGATCACCTCCGCCGACTGACTCCCAGTGCAAGTGTTCCGGCCCGGCAGTGCATCTGCCGGGCCGGATGTGTTTTGCGAGCACAGAAATTCTATGCAAAGAAACACGAAACGATCCTTAACGAACGTATTCTTCTCACGGGCGTTCGTTGACCACGACGCCGTCGGGGAGCTAGTCCCGGTCGCTGAGCAGAACGGGGATCTGCGTGGAGAACGAAGCTCTGGGGCCTGAGCCGGGTGCTCCCGTCGACCTGATCGGCATGTTCCGGCGTAGGTGGTTCTCCGGCCTCGTCGCTGTGCTGGTGGGGGCCGGCCTCGGGGTCGCCGCGAGCACTCTGGTGGAGACGACGTACCACTCCTCCACGAGCATCCTGGTCACCCCCACCGGGCTGCCCACCTCCACCTTCGATGCCCCGCTGGCGCGGACCGAACAGGAACTCAACCTCGACACCGAGTCGCAGGTCCTGCTCTCCCAGACGGTCGCGGCCGCGGCGGCGGAACGTGCCAAGGACTCGCGGTCGCTGCCCGACCTGCTGGCCGCGGTCCGGGTCGAGGTTCCGCCCAACACCACGGTGCTCACCGTGGTCGCCGCCGACCGGTCCCCGGCCCGCGCGAAAGTTCTCTCGCACGCTTTCGCCGCTGCCTATTTGGAGCATCGCACCAGCCAGGCCGAGGCCGACCTGGCCGCGGACGTGAAGGCGCTCAAATCCCAGCTGGGCGATCAGCAGAAGCAACTTTCCGCGGTGATCGGCCCGATCACCTCGTTGCCCGCGACCTCGCCCGACCGGGCCTACGCGGAGGCGCAGGAGCGCATTCTCACCGACCAGATCACCACCACCTCCAACACGATCAATACGCTGTCCGGCACGGAGATCAGCGGCGGCAGTATCCTCAGCGACGCGAGTACCCCGGCGCCCCCGGCCTTTCCGCTGCGCATCCTGGTGGTGGCCGGTGGCGTGCTGCTCGGCCTGCTCGCCGGCTGGATGCTGATGCTCTGGCGAGAACGCCGGGACCGGCTGGTTCGCCGTCCCGAAGACCTGGAGAGCCTGGCCGGGGTTCCGGTGATCGGCCGGTCGGTCACCCGAGGACGCCGGGCCGCGCGCCGGGCGGTGGACAGCTGGACCGCCCTCCGGCTGGACGTGGAGGGGGCGCTACCGGACGAGCACGCCGTGCTGCTGGCTGTCCCGATCGGCGCCGGTCCGCTCTCTGCCTACGCGACTTCCAGCCTGGCCGCCAGCTTCGGCCGCACCGGGGCCCGGGTGCTGGTGATCGGGGCCGATCCGGAGAATGCCCGGCTGGCGCTCTTTCTCGGTGTCGACGGGGTGCGCCCGGAAACCGTCTCGCCGGATCTGCCTCCGGTGCGGCGCAGCACGGTGCTGGGCGGCGTGTGGGCTCTGTTGGCCGACACCGGCGAGGGCGCCGAACTGACGCGCAGTCGGCGTCTGGCCGCCTTGCTGCCCGTCCTGCGGCCGGCCTTCGACCTGATCCTGGTGCATGCGTCCGCGACCGAAGCGGTGGCTTTGGGCCGGTCCTGCGACCGTTCGGTGCTGTGGGTGCAGACGGGGCACAGCAGTTACGACGAGGTCGAGGCCGCGGCCGCGCAACTGGAGCGGCGCGGGTCTCCGGTGATCGGGGCGGTGCTTTTCGACGCTCGGGCTCTGGCTGCTCAGGCTGACGCGGCTGCGGCGGTGGAGGAACGGCTACGTTCGACCACACCGCCCGGGCCCCCGGAACTGGCCGGATCTCAGGGGCTGACTGGGGCTCGGGAACTGGCTGGGGCGGAAGAGTCGGCTGTGGCCGGAGAATCGGCTGGGCCAAGGGAACCGCATGGGTCGCAGGAACTGAGGGGACGTCAGGGACGGACCGGGCCTTCGGAGTGGGCCGAGGCCGATCGGCCCGGATCGTCGACGGCCGGCGCCACGGGCTGGCCGAAGGATCATCCCGAAAGGAACCCGGAGGACTACTTCTCGGCCGAGGCTCCTACGGTCGAGCACGCCCCTGTGCGTCCCGGCGGTCCGGGGCCGGGTGGCGGATCTGCATCGCCGGAGCAGTCGGAAGACAAAAAATTGGGCACCGCAGATGATTCCAAGGACGCGGGCAGCGGCAAGGCGAAACCCGATCCGCTGATCCGGTCGGTCCGGCGTTGACCAGACGGCAGGCCCTGCGAGGGATCGGGTGGCCGGCCGCCGTCCTGCTGGTCCTGACCGCCTGCTCAACCGCGTCGGCGCCGGCTCCGGCGGCTTCGGAACTCGGTGTGGCCGAGGCGAGTCAACCGTCGGCCTCGGCGACCGGGGACGCGGCCGGTGCGCCAGCGACAATCGCCCCGCTGACCGGCCGTAAAGCTGAGAAGGAAACGGTAGGCCGGTCCTCGGTCGCGGTGGCTCTGGCCGGCCGGAGTCCTCAGGGGTTGGATCGGGCCGACATCGTCTACGAGGAGTTCTCGGACCAGCCTCGCTGGCTGGCGCTGTACCAATCGGAGAACGCCACGGCCGGTCCGGTCACGGCGGCCCGGCCGATGGATCCGATGATGCTCAGTGTGCTCCGGCCAATCTATGCCTACGCCGGCGGCCCGGCCGGAGTGCTCAGCCAGGTCGACGGCAGCGAGGTCAATGGGGTGGATGCGGGCGACGGATCGGACGCCTTCGACGGATCCAGGGTCTCGACGTCGGCTTTGCGTAAGGAATTTCACCGGATGCCGGCGGCGG
The DNA here is from genome assembly GCA_000719025.1 of Kineosporia aurantiaca JCM 3230. Classification (GTDB taxonomy): domain Bacteria; phylum Actinomycetota; class Actinomycetes; order Actinomycetales; family Kineosporiaceae; genus Kineosporia; species Kineosporia aurantiaca. The sequence continues at coordinate 307,299 of JODP01000001.1, read as the reverse complement.
TGCCCCTGCTCTCCTATGCCAGTGAGACCGCCGATCCGCCTCCCGGGATGCGCCGGATCTCGAAGATCGTGCTCAAAGTGCCCGGATATTCCACCCAGACCTGGAGTTACGACGCGAAGGTGGGCGGCTGGCGGCTTCCCGCCGTGGACGGTCTGGTCCCGGCCAATCTGGTGGTCCAGTTCGTCGAGTACAAACAGATCCAGGTGAAACATCCGAACGGGCCGTTCGTGCCGAGCGCCCGGGTGTTCGGCACCGGCCGGGCGGTGGTGGCCAGCCAGGACCAGGCTCTGGACGGGATGTGGCGAAAAGCGGGTGTTCAGGCGCTGACCACGTACTCGACCGCGCGCGGGGTTCTCGCCCGGATGACGCCGGGCCCGACCGTGATCCTGCTGGCGCCCCGCAGTGCTCGGGTGACCCTTCGATGACCAGGACGGGGTGATCCGGTGCGGGAGTTCTCCCCGCGCGTGCGCCGGGTGCTCGACCTGGCGTTCGCTGTCCGCCGTGGCTGGTACCGGATGCGCTACCCACACCTCGAGATCGGTGAGGGAGTGCTGTTCATCGGCCGCCTCCGCCTGCGGGCCGGTACCCACCTGGTGCTCGGCGACCGGGTGCGGGTCCGCCGGACGGTCATCATTAACGGCGGCGGCCAGGTGGTGATCGGCTCCGACACTCTGCTGAACGGGTGCTGGATCGGGGCCCGGCAAAGGGTGACGGTGGGAGAGCGCTGCCTGATCAGTGACTGCAGCATCTCCGACAACGATTTCCACAATTTGCTGCCCCGTGACCGGCACTCCCCGCTCGTGGCCAAGGCGGTGAGCCCGGTGCGGATCGCGGACAACGTCTGGGTCGGGGCCCGGGCGATCGTGCTGAAAGGGAGCCGGCTGGGCACCGACTCGGTGGTCGGGTCGGGCGCGGTGGTGCGGGGTGAGGTGCCGGAGGCCGTGGTGGTGGCCGGCAATCCGGCCGAGATCGTGCGCCGCTTCACCGACCGGGAAAGGGGACGCGAGTGAGATCTCAGCACGCGTCCTCGCGATCGGTGCGGCGATGGGCTCGTCGCGGCGTACCCGCCGCTCTGGTGCTGGTGTGCTTTACGTCGGCCGGAGCAGCGGCGACCTGGGCCCTGCCGGAGTCCTACCGCTCCACCGCGGTCGTGCTGGTGACGCCGACCGGCCTGCCGGACAGCCCGGAGGGCAGCGTGCTCCCGCGGACGGAGTCCGTGCTGAACCTGGAGACCGAGGCCGAAATGGTGTTGAGCGCCGATGTGGTCAGCGCTGCGGCGGCCACGGCCGGCGACCGGCGCGGCGTCTCCGCGGTAAGGGCCGACGTCCTGGTCAAGGTGCCGGACAACACCGCCGTGCTGCGGATCACCGCCCAACGCCCGCGCCCCGGCGAGGCACAGCGGCTGGCCCAGGCCTTCTCAGATGCCTACCTGAGCAGTCGCCGGGCCGAGGCCGAAGCAGTGCGCACGAGCGACCTGGACGGGCTGGACAAGGAGATCTCGGCGCTGACCACCGAACTGGCGAAGGTCTCCCGGCGGATCCCGGGGGCCTCCTCCCAGGCCGAGGCGTACGGCCTGGCTCGGCAGCGGGTCCTGTTGGACCAGCTCGGCACCGCCCGGAACAGCCGGGACCGGCTCGCCGCGACCCACGTCGGCGGTGGCTCGGTGTTGTCCGCAGCCTCGCCCGGGGCCCGGCCACTGCTGTCACCGGGCCGGTTCGCCGGGCCGGCCGGGCTGGTTCTCGGGCTGGTCGCGGCCGTGGTCGCGGTGTCCTGGCTGAGCCGTAAGGACCGGCTGGTCCGGAGTCTGAAAGACGCGGAGCGCCTGACCGGCTCGGCTCTGATCGGCTATCCGGGGCTCACCCTTTCGGCGGCCAGTAGCGGGCAGATCGACCTGCTGCGCCAAGACGTCGACCGGCTGCTGCCGGAGTCGGGTGGTGTGCTTCTGGTCGTCGGTACCGGGCCGGCCTGCGCCGAGCTGCTCACCGGACTGGCGGCCGCGCAGGCCGCGGCCGGTCGCCGGACAACGCTGGTCGGCGCCGACTTCACCGATCCCTCCACGGCCGAGGCGCTGGGCGTTCCGGCCGACCATCCCGGCCTGGCCGAGGCGGTGCTGCGGCACGAGCCGCTGTCGGAGGTCTTTCCCCTGCCCGGCCTGCGTTTCGTTCCGCCGGGTCAGGCTGGGCCCACCGGTTCGGGCTTGTTGCCGAGCAGCGCGATGACTGCGGCGATCGAGGAGCTTCGCCTTTCCTCCGAGGTCGTCCTGCTTCAGGTCCCGCTGTCGGAAGCCGCTCTCGCCGCCCGGTTCTGCGATGCGGCGGTGTTCTTCGTGCAGATTGGGAGCACTCAGAGGGACGACCTGACTGCGGTGGCCCGGCAGTTGCAGGTCGGGGGCACCGAGGTGGTGGGGACGGTCTGCTTGAACCGGTCCCGATCGTCCCGGCGCCCGGTTCTGGCGGTGCCCCGGACATGACGCTCGTTCTGCCGAACCCGGCCACGGAGAACGGTCCCCGCCGACGTCAGGTGCTGCGACTGCCCCCGGGCTGGCCGTTCATCGCGATCTTCCTGTTCTTCCCGATCTGGTGGGCGCTGGGTCTGGGCACACTGATCTTCGTCGTGATGGCCGTGCCGATGGCCGTGCACCTGTGGCGCCGGCGGCCGGTGCGCCTGCCGCCCGGCTTCGGGTTGTGGGCGCTGTTCCTGGTCTGGCTGGTCATGGGCTGGTTCATGCTGGGCATCAACCCGGTCGGTACGGTCACCGGGACGGTGCCGGGCCGGTCGCTGGCCTGGGGCCTGCGCCTGGCCAACTATCTGTCCCTGACCGTGATGCTGCTGTACGTCGGCAACCTGACCGAGCGGGAACTGCCCCGGCGCCGGGTGGTCGGGTTGATGGCCTGGATGTTCGTGGTGACCGTGGCCGGAGGGCTGGCCGGGATCCTGGCGCCCAACTTCGCCTTCACCTCGCCGGTGGAAATGCTGCTGCCGCATTCGATCTCCGCCAACCAGTACGTCCAGAGCATCGTGCACCCGGCGACCAGTCAGGTTCAGGACGTGCTGGGGTACTCGGCGCCGAGACCCAAGGCGCCGTTCGAGTACACCAACTACTGGGGCAACAACCTCTCGATGACCGGGCTCTGGTTCGTCTGCCTGGTCGCCCTCGGCGGCGTGGCCCGGCGCAAGGAAGTGCGCTGGGCGGTGCTGGTCGTCGCGCTCGGGGTGGCGGTGATCCCGGCGATCTGGTCGCTGAACCGGGGTATGTGGATCGGGGTGGGGCTCTCGATCGGCTACCTGTCGGTCCGGCTCGCACTGCGGCGTCGGATCGGTCTGCTGATCGCGATTCTGGTCGCGATGGTGACCCTCCTGGCCGCGATCGTGCTGACCCCCCTGGGTGGAGTGATCTCTGGCCGGCTGGACAACCCGCGCAGCAACGAGATCCGCTCATCGCTCTCACAGCAGACGCTCGACCTGGTCGGCCGGTCGCCAATCCTGGGCTATGGCAGTACCCGGACCTCGCTGGGCAGCCCTGAGTCGCTGGCGGTCGGCCGTAGCGCGCAGTGCCCCCGCTGCGGCAACTTCATCATCGGCAGCAACGGCCAGCTCTGGCAGCTCCTGGTCTCCGTCGGGTATCCCGGGAGCGCTCTCTATTTCCTGTTCTTCGGCTACGGCATCTGGCGGTTCCGTCGTGATCGATCGGCGATCGGGATCACCGGCAGCCTGAGTCTGTTCCTGGCTTGCTTCTACGCGCTCTTCTACAACGCCGTCCCGTCGCCCCTGGCCTTCTACCTGGTGGGGTTCGCGATGCTCTGGCGCAACGAGCAGGCCGCCGTGGCGGAGGGGGAGCGATGATCGGTCGTGGGGAGTACCTGCTCGAAGTCGGCGCTCGCCTCTGGCCCCCGGGGGTCCGGGTGACCCAGAAGCAGGAGGCCAACGGGACGCGGGCCTTCCTGCTCATTCCATCGGCCGATCAGCCCCAGCTGATGGTGCCCGCCGGGGCGCCGCGAGCAGCGGCCGCCGCTGTCGCGGGTTTCACCGGACACCGCACCGGAAGGGACGGATGGCGTTCGCGGGGACTGCGCTGGTTCCTGCGGCTGGGGCTGGGAGACCGGTTGTTGCCCCGGCGACTGGTGGTGGGTCCGGAGCCCGGAGTCGAGACCTACCTGGCGCCGATCCTGGGTCAGAGTCCGCTGTTGGCGATGCATATCGGGCCGCCCCGGGCCAACCGCAAGCCGGTGCTGCAACTCCTCGATCCGTCCGGGCGGGTTCTCGGCTTCGCCAAGATCGGCACCGGCGGTCTGACCGACGAACTTGTCGATCAGGAGGCCCGCGCCCTGGCTCGGCTGGCGGAGCGACCTCCGGTGGGAGTCGGCGTGCCCCAGCTTCTGCACCGAGGTCGCTGGCGTGATCTTGATGTTCTGGTTCAGGCTGGGTTGCCGGTGCCGGGGGCCCGGCCGCCGTCCCCGTCCCGGCTTACCGACGCCATGATCGCGGTGGCGGATTCCGGCCCACAGGAGACGGTTCCGTTGCAGGACTGCGCATTCCTCGACCAATTGATCACCGACCTGGCCGGTCTGGGCTCTCCGGGCGAGACCCTGGCGGCCGATCTGACCGCGGTCCGCTCAGCCGAGCCGGACCTGAACGTCCGGCTGGGAACCAGCCACGGCGACTGGACCCCGTGGAACTGCGCGCTCGGCGCCGACGGCCGATTGCTCCTGTGGGACTGGGAACGTTACCGAGAACGGGTTCCCCGAGGGTTGGACGCTCTGCACCACCGGCTTCAGTGCGGGCTCGGTTCGGGAACGGTGGCTCCAGCGGTTGCAACCGACTTGCTCGAAGCGTCACCAATGCTGCTCGAACCCTTCGGCGTAATCCCGGCCGAAGCCCGCCTGATCGGGCTGCTTTACCTGGCCGACCTCGCCCGGCGATATCTCCAGGACGGGCAGGCGGCCGCAGGAAGCCGACGGGGGGACGTCGGTGGGTGGCTGGTTCCCGCTGTCCACCAGCAGACCGAGCAGCTGACCGAACAGAGGAGCTGATATGGCCACCCGCTTGCCGCTGGGTACCCAGCGGCTGGTCCGTACCGTGAGCCGATCCGGGGGGCGGATGACCGCCGGGCTGCGGATGACCCCGGCCTTCCTGATCGTCGGGGCCCAACGCTGCGGGACCACGTCGATGTACAAAACGCTCACCGCGCACCCAGGGATCATGCCGGCGGTGCTGCACAAGGGCGTGCACTACTTCGACACCTCCTACGACAAGGGCGCGGCCTGGTACCGCGGCCATTTTCCGTTGCAGATCAGCGCGCGTCGGGTGGCCCAGAGCACCGGCACCTCCCCGATCACCGGGGAGTCCAGCCCTTACTACCTGTTCCACCCGCTCGCGGCCGAGCGGATTGCCCACGAGCTGCCCGGGGTGAGACTGGTGGTGCTCCTGCGCGACCCGGTGGAACGGGCCGCCTCCGCTCACGCTCATGAGCTCGCCCGCGGATTCGAGACCGAGCCGTTCGAGCGGGCGATCGAGCTGGAGGCCGACCGACTGGCCGGTGAGGAGGATCGGCTGCGGGCCGACCCGACCTACCGCAGCCTCGCGCACCAGCACAATGCGTACGTCGCTCGCGGCCGCTACGCCGGCCAGTTGGAGCGGCTGTCCGGGTTGGTCGGCCGGGACCGGATCCATGTGGTCGACTCCGGAGACCTGTTCACCGACGCGGTCCCGGTGCTGGAGTCGCTGTTCGCCTTCCTCGGGGTCGTGCCCTGGCTTCCGCCCACTTTCGCCAGACACAATGCCCGGCAACGATCTTCGCTGCCGGAGGAGCTCCGGAACCGGCTGCGGGCGGGTTATCAGGCCGATGACGAGCGGCTGGCGCAGTGGCTGGGTCGGACGCCCAGTTGGAGACGATGAGCAGCGGTCCGGGGGCAACGGGCGAGCCGCCGGACGATGTCCGGCGGCTGGCCCGACGGGGTTCGGCCGGGCTGGCCGGATCCGCGGTCACGGCGTTGGCTCAGCTGGCCCTCACCGTGGTCGTCGCCCGCGGGCTGGACAAACCGCAGGCCGGCATCTTCTTCACCGCGACTTCGCTGTTCCTGATCCTCAGCACGTTCACCCGGCTGGGCACCCCGACCGGTCTGGTCTGGGCCCTCAGTGGGCAGCGGGCCCGGGGCGAGAACGACCGGCTGCGGCCGACGATCGGCATCGCCCTGCCTCCGGTGCTGATCACCGGGCTGGTGCTGGCCCTGGGGCTGGTGCTGGCGGCGCACCCGATCGCGCAGGCGCTGCTTTCCGAAAACACCGCGCCGGAACTGGTCGACCGGATGGTCCTGATCCTGCGGGCGATGGCGATTTTCGTGCCGGTTGCGGCGATCTATGACGCGGTATGCGCGGCTTCGCGAGGCCTTGGGGTAATGCGGTCGACCATCTACGTCGAGCGCCTGCTCCGCCCGGTCCTGCAGTGCCTGGCGGTCGCGGCCCTGGCCTGGTACTCCGGGGCGTTGCTCGTCACCCTGGCCTGGCTGGTGCCCTACGCCTTCGCCCTGGTCCTGGCCGGGCAGATGCTGCTGACCGTGGTCCGGCGGACGGCACCGCCCGGGAACGGCCCGGCTCCCAGACGGGAGTTCTGGGCGTTCACCGGTCCCCGGGCACTGGCCAATCTGGCCCAGACCATTCAGCAGCGGCTCGACATCGTGCTGGTCGGAGCCCTGCTCGGCCCTCGGGAAGCGGCGATCTACGCTGCGGCGACCCGGTTCCTGGTGCTCGGTCAGGCCGCCGGGCTGGCGATCTCGATGGCCGTGGAGCCCAGTCTGGGCGCAGCTCTGGGCGTCGGCGACCGGCGTGGCGCGGGAACCGTTTACCGGCTGGGCACGGCCTGGCTCGTCGTCGTCACCTGGCCGATCTACCTGTTCGCCTTCGTCGCTCCCGGCCTGGTGCTCTCGGTCTTCGGGCGGGGCTACGGAGCAGGGGCCGGGGTGGTCCGGGTCCTGGCTGCGGCGATGCTGGTGGCGACCGGGTGCGGGATGGTCGACCTGGTCCTGATGATGGCCGGCCGGACCTGGTGGAATCTGGGCAACGTGGGGCTCGGGGTGGGCCTGTTCGTGGTCGCCGATCTGATCCTGATTCCCCGGCAAGGTATCCGCGGCGCCGCGATCGGCTGGGCTGTGGCCATTCTGGTGAACAACCTGCTGCCGCTCGCCCAGGTCGGCGCAGCGTTGCGGCTGCATCCGTTCGGCCGGGCCACTGCGGTTGCGGCGGCCTGGGCGCTGCTGGCCTGCGGGGTGCTCCCGGCTGTCCTGCTGCTGCCGCTGCACGGTTCTCTCTGGCAGCTCGTCGCGGTTGTCCTGCTGGCTCTCGCCGTATACGGGGCCGGTCTCTTCCGCCTGCGGCGTCCGCTGGAGCTGATCCACCTGCCGATACCGGGCCATCGTGGTCGCGCGTTGGCCCGGACCGCCTGATCGGCGCCGGATCTCAGTCCGGCTGGAGGATGAACGCGGGCGGTTCGGCGACCGTCGTCGCGGCCATGGTCGCGGCCGTGAGCAGATGTTCCGGCCCGACCACATCGGCCTCGGCCTGGACCGCCAGACGGCGCCGGGACAGGTCCCCGGCGATCAGCTGCTGGTGGTCGTCGGTGTGTTCACCGTGCGCCAACCGCCGGGGAACCAGCACCGGGCAGCGCCCGTACTTCAGCGCCAGCAGTGCCGATCCGATGCCGGAATGACTGACCACCAGGTCGGCCTCGGACACCGCGGCCTCCAGGTCGGCGGTCGGGACCAGGTCATGGCTGTGGATCCCCAGACCGGATGTGTCGGTGGATCCGGTCTGCCAGAGGATCTCGGCGTCTGCCCGGCAGACCTGCGGCAAGGTCTGGGCCAGCCGCTCGGCTGCCCGGCGGAAGCCGTAGCCGCGCTGGGTGCCGAAGGTGACGACGACTTTGCCCAGGCCACCAGCCACCTGCGGACGGCCCGGTTGCGGCCGGTAGGCGTCGAAGACAGCACCGCGGTACTGCCAGCGCCCTGCTGTCCAGGCCACGTACTGCGCGTAGAGCCGCACCCCCGGGATGTGGGAGACCAAGGCGCCGCTGAGGCTGGGACCCGAACTGCGGGCCGCACTCTCGATGTAGTGCGAGGCCAGCCCGAGCGAGCGGGCCGTGGTGATGAACGGCACGGCGACCGCGGCGCCGGTCGAGATCACCCGGGCGTAACGGTCACCACGGAGCAGCCGGATCGCCGCGGCCGCCCCGGCCCGGGTGCCGGCGAAGTCCTTGGGCCGGATGAACGGCACGTGGTGCACCACCTCACCGGCCAGCAGGTGCCGCGACTGCGGGGTGTCGAACGTGACCCACTCGACCTCCTCCAGTTGCGGGGCGAAGGTCGGGCGCAGCCGGTGCAACTGGTCGAGGTGGCCGCCGGTGGAGGCGACCAGCAGGGTCCGGCCCGGCCGGATCCAGCTCGGCGGGGCCGCGGCGGCGACCGGGCGAGCGGGTGGCTGGATCTCGGCGATGGCCATCAGATTCCCCTGCCGTGACGATGGAGCCGGTCCAGGACAGCGCCCGCGGTGACGATCCGGGCCGCAACCAGGAGGGCCAGGACGGCGCGGTGTTCCCGCGGGTTACGCAGCAGCGCACGTAGGGCGTAGCGCACCGATTCCCGGCGACGCCCGAGCGCTGCGTTGTCGAACGCGATCTGCCCGAACAGCCGGCTCACGCCCACCCGGCTGGTGCGAATGGCCGGGTGGTGGGCCAGCATCCACTGGTGGGCCGCCAGTTTGGTTTCCCAGCGGCGGGCGAAGAACGAGGTCTGCGCCCACTGCACCCGGACCAAGGGCCGGTCCACGTGCACGATGGGCTGCCGGGCGGAGGCCCGCAGCAGCAGGTCCCAGTCCTCACACATGCTGCCCGGAATGGTTTCGTCGAGCAGTCCGATGCCCGTGGTGAGGGCCTGACGCCGGGCCAGGAAGGTGGACGAGTGCAGCATGGCCAGCCGACTGCGGAGCAGGTCGGCGTGGGTGACCCGGTCTCGCCCGGCCAGCCGGACACTCTGCGTGGCGCCGAACGCGACCAGAATGCTGGTGGACGCGAACTCGGCCTCCGCCTCGCCGTCCAGGGCCTGGACCTGAGCGGCCAGCTTGCCGGGCAGCCAGACATCGTCGTCGTCGCAGAACGCCACGAGTTCGCCGGAGGCGGCCAGCACCCCGGTGTTGCGGGCTCCGCAGAGGCCGGGGACCCGGTCGTTGGGCAGAACGGTGACGCCAACCCCGAGATTCTCGCCACCGAGCGTCATATCGGGCTCGGCCTGGTCGAAGACCACAACGACGTCGATCGGGCCGGGGTACTGCTGACCGGCCACGGAGCGGATGGCTGCGCGCAGTGACTCGGGGCGGTGCCGGGTCGGGATGACCACCGTGACACTCGCCGGGATGCTTGCCGGGGGGCCGCTCATCGTCGCCCGACCGGTCGTCCGGAGGACTGGTACCGGAGCAGGCCGGAGACCGGGGCGGTGAGACCGGTGACCACTCGGCGCTGGGTCGCGGGCAGGGCCTGGCGCCAGGCCTCGTCCCGCCGCACCGGGATGCGTCCGGCCTGGAACCGCATCGGATTGCCGGAAACCTGATGACTGACGCTGAGTTCCACCCAGTCTGCCCCGGCTGCGGCCAGGGTCGACTCGTCGGCCGGAATCCCGCAGCGATGAAGGACGCTGCGCAGGAACGCTTTCGGGTCGGCCACGAAACCCTCGTAAGGGGCCAGGTGGACCGGGGTGCCGAGGGCTCGCACGGCCTGGATCAGCAGGTTGTGCCCGGACCAGAGCACGGCCACCCGGGCCGGGGAGAAGGTCGGCATGTAGTCGCCCTCGGCGCCGGTGGACTCGGGCCGCCGGACCTTCCTGGTCCAGGAGTAGGCCACGCCGCGACTGTCCCGCACCACATGCAGCACCTGCAGGTCCAGACCCGTTGCAGTGCGCAGACAGTAGACCAGCGACGTGGCCTTGCTGGAGTCCACCACCACCTGGGCGCCGGTGACGGTGCGCGCGGCCCGGTAGACCGCCTCGTAGGCGCTCACGTACTCGGCCAGGTCGGCGGCGAAGGCTCGGTGGCCGGCCCCCAGCAGCTTGGGTAAATGGGCCACGTCGTCCACCGTGCGGGCGAGAGCGGTCATCCGGGGCGCGTCGACCCGATCCCAGCCGCCGAATGCCTCCTGACCGATCTGCTGCCAGAAAGAGCACTCCCGGAACGGCATTGAGCACCCGCAGCGCTCGTTGAGCAGGAGCCCGCGCCGCCACAGGTGCATCACCTCGCCCAGCGAGCAGATTCCGGGCACCTCGCCCAGCAGGCGTTCCAGCAGGGTGCTGCCGCTGCGACCGATGCCGGCCAGGTAAAGCACTGGCATCCGCGCCGGTTCGGGCCCGGACGGGTCGGCCTGGCTCATCCGTTCCCCCACGCGGTTCAAGTCCCCTGATCTTTACCTGCGCGGTTCAGACGGTACGGCACGGAAGTCGTATTTGGGAGGTTTGCCGCGAAAACTCTTTGCACTTCGTACACATGCGCTTCACGTTCCGCTGAATGTGAAGAAAGGGAACCGCGCTAGGGCGGATCGCGCTCATAATGACCGGGATGCCCGGAGACGTCGGGTTCGCCTGAACCGGGCGAGCCGGGGATGGGGGATGCTGCGTGGCCACTCTTCTGGCTGTAGTGATCGTGTTCGGCGCGCTCGGCACGGGCCTTCTCCTGGCGGCCTCCCGGCCGGACCTGCCCTGGGTCCTCGCCGCCCGGTCCGGCCTGGCCCCGGTGGCGACGGCCGTGCGGGCTGCTCGCGAACCGGTGATCACCCGGCTGGGCCGGGCGCCTGGCGCCGGGTACGCCTACGTCCTCGGGATCGGTGCGGTGATGCTCGTGATGTGGCCCCTCGGGGTGCTCGCGCGCGGGTCCCAGGCCCTCGACGACCGGGTGCTGACCTGGTTCGAGGGCCACGCCGACGGCCCGCTGACCGACTGGATGGACGTGCTCACCCAGATCGGCAACCGGCCGGTGACCAAGCCGGTCACGCTGATCGCGATCGTCGTGCTGTTCCTGGTCCGGCGCCGGCGGCGCTGGGTGGTACCGGTGGTGTTCCTGCTGATGTTTGTCACCGAGTTCGCCTTCCAGAACCTGCTCGAGCACGCTGTGCACCGGGCTGACCCGCCCACCTCGGGCGGTAACTTCCCCTCCGGCGGCTGTGCCCGGGTGATCCTGACCTATGGACTGATCGTGTTCTTCCTGCTGCGCGAACGGCGGCGGGAGGGTCGGCAGGCGGTTTTCGCCTGGTACTCGGTGGTCGCGGCGGCCGGTGTGCTGGAGGCGTTCTCACGCACTTACCTGCTCAAGCACTGGGTCACCGACACCGTCGCCGGTCTCGTCTTCGGGCTGCTCCTGCTGGTCACCGCCATGTCCATGGTCAACGTGCTGGACGGGGCGGGGCGACTGCTCGGCCGGGAGGAGCCCATCCCGGTCCCGGAGCCGGCCGGATCCCTGTCCCAGCAGTCGTAGAAGTCGTTGGAGGACCGTCATGCACCTGAACTTCCTGGCCTCGGTCTGGTTCGAGGTTCTCGTCCTGGTCCTGTTGGTGGGTCGTGACCAGATCGATCGCCGCCGATCCTTGCCTCGGCGCAGTCCGAGCGAGATCGCCGTGCTGATCGCCGCGGGCATCGGTCTGGTCGCCCTGGTCAAGGCCGAGCAAATGGTTGTGGCAGCAGTGGTTCTGGTCCTGTTCCTCCTGGCCGACACGGTCTGGACGCATCGCCGCCCGGCCGCGGAAGCCACCCCGTAAGGCCTCTGGCGTTCAGCGGTCGGGGAGCAGTTCGGCCCCGAAATACCGGTCGTCGGCCAGTTCCCGCATCACGCCCAGATCGTCGGACCAGCCGCGGAGCGACCAGTTCCGTACCCGCCCGTCCCGGTTCACGTTGCTCTCGAAGTAGACGAACGACTTCACCTGGACGTTGTCCCGGAGCGTGGTGGCCGCGTCGCGCAGCCAGCGGGCGCGCTGCCCGGTGCCCGCGCGCTGGGTACCGACCTCGGCGAAGACGATCGGCCGGGGATGTGCCGCGGCCCAGGTCAGGAAGGAGCCGGCCACCTTGGCGAAGGGCACCGACGGGTCGTCGGCGTAGACATCGGCGCAGATCCAGTCCACCTGGTCGTCACCCGGGTAGTAGGCCTCGGCGGCACCGCTGTCGAAACCGCCCGCCAGAGGGCACCACACCCAGCCGACGTTGTCCGCGCCGACCCGGGCGAAGATCTCGCGGATGTGCCGCCAGGCCGCCACGTACTGCTCGGGCCCGAGCACCTCGGAGGCCAGGTTCGGCCGGTCCATCTCCCAGCGCCAACGCAGTAGCACCGGTTTTCCCAAGTCCTTCAGGGCCCGGGCGCGCTGCTCGATCAGCGCGTCGTCCTTACCCTCGGCGATCTGCTGGGTGTTCGTGCCGGCCCACGAGAGCAGCAGAGTAGCCCCGGAATTCACCACGTACCGATCGAAGGCGGAGGGAAAGCTCTCGTCCCACGGATGGAAGTCCTGGACCAGGCCGAGCGGGCGGCCGATCGCCTGCTCGTAGTCGCGTACCGCCTGGATCCGCCCGGGATCGGTGTAGACCTGCGGCTGGACCCAGGCTCCCAGCACCACTCCGTTCGCCGGTGGCCGGGGACCCGCCTCCGTGGTCGTGGTCGGGTGGCCGCTGACCGGGCGAGCGGCGGGCGAGGTGGGAGCCGGTTCCGGCGACCCGCTGCAGGCGGCGATCGCCATCCCGGCCGCGATAAGGACGGCCACCTTCCGGGCTCGGCGAAAGCGCTGGATCCGCCCTTGCTTCCAGCCGTGGCCGGAGGTGCCGGTCGGTCGGCTGGCTGCGCGAAGTCCGCTGCGGGTCAACGACTCACTGCCCCAGCCGTTCCGGCCGGATGGCGGAACCTGGGCAAAGGCAGGCCGGGCGCCGCGAGAAGGTAGACACCGAGCACCCGGTCCGCTCCCACCCGGACGATCATCTGCTGGACGTCGGCCGCGGTGGTGACCTGGTCGCGGACCACCAGGACGACCGCGTCGGCCACCTGGGCGACCGCGGTGGCCTGGGGACGGGCGCCGCCGATCTGGACGAAGGTGTAATCGGCCTGCCCCCGGACCGCTCCGAGGGTCTGGAGCAGCTGGCGACGACTGGTTCCCGTGGCGGCCCGGTGCACCTGTCGCCCCGGTGACACGAACGGCACCCCGTCGAGTTCGGTGGTCAGGGTGCGCAGGTCGCGCCGTGGGTCGAGGAGGAACTCGGCCAGTCCGTCCCCGTCCCGAAGGGTGGGCTCGCTCATCTGTTCCCGGGGCCAGACCAGGGCCAGCACTCGGTAATGACTGAGCCGGACCGACCGGGCGATCGCGAGGGTGACGGCCAGCGAGGGCTGCCCGTCGATGCCGAGGACCGCGACCAGGCCGCCCTGGGGCAGCCTGCGGGCCAGCCCGGCGACCAGATCTTCCGGCCGATGGCCGAGCAGGCGTGCGCCGCCGTTGGTCGCTACTGCCTGGTCCGGCAGCAGGAGGCTCACATCGACCAGGCCGTGGACCCGGCGACGGCGTAGCCCGAGCAGCGCGACCGCCGCGCAGGCGGCGAGCAGCCCGAGCATGAGTCCTTCCAGCCCGCGCCGGGCCGGCCCTGGGCTCGCCCCGGACTTCGGCGGCTGTGCCTCCAGGATGGCCCGACCCGGGGTGACGACGGTGAGCCGGGCCTGCTGCAGCCGCTGGCTTGCGCTGGTCAGCTGGCGGGTGAGCACCTGCACCTCGGACTGGGCGTAGAGCTGGTCGCCGGCGTCGGCCGAGGGATCGCCCAGCCGATCCGTGGCCGCGCGCAGGTCTTTCTGGATCTGGGCCACCTGGTCGGACGTCCGGGTAATCCGCCGGGACAGCACGTTCTCGGCGGTTTCCAGCCGCTGGGCGAGATAGGCATCGGCCACCGCGTTCGCTCCCCGGGCGGCCTCGTCCGGAGCAGCCGCGGTGAAGCGGAAGCGCAGAACTCGGCTGTTGGCCGGAACGCTCAGGGTCAGATGCCGGCGCAGGGCGGCCGGGCTGATACTCACGGCGCTGGACGCGGACGAGACGACGGCGGGGGAGCGCGCCAGCTGCACCTCGGTGTCCAGGTCGACCGCGGCCGGGGCCCGGTCCCGCCCCGGGTTCGGGTCGGTCACTCCGGTTGGGTTGACCAGAACCGTTGCGGTGGCGGCGTACTCCGGATGAGTGAAGGTGCCGGCGGCCAGGCCGAGGCCGCCACCGAGCAGGACCAGGCCAACGAAGGCTGCGGTGTGCCGCCGGTAGGCCTCGAGGTAGTCGGCCACCCGCCGATCCGTCCGGGTGGCCGGGGCGGCCCTCCGCCACACCTTGCTGAGCAGCACAGGGCCCTCCCGGTGTCGGTCGCTCCGGAGGCGCCGCAGGGCCGACCGGGGCTACAGATTAGCTCGCACAGGCGCGGAACGGGGCAGAACGGGCATGTTGGTGAAGCACCCGAACACTGACATCAAACGATGTGTGAACGAGAAGTTACCCTCCGGAAGTGCGGCAGAAGGTCGCTCAGCGTCATGCTGGGATGCGCAGAGTCGTTAAATCCCGCTCAAGGACGTAGAGCTCGGGGCGGCGGCTGCCTAGAGTCGCCACCGTCTGTTCACCCGTCTGTTCATCCAGTCAAGGTTGATGCCTCTCATGAATGACAGCCCGAATGCGGATCCCGCCCGACGGCGCCGATCCGGCCGACGGCCCGCAACGGGGAGGTTCCCCCGCCGCCGGGTCCTGATCGGCGGTGCGGTGGCCTGTACGGCGGCGATCACCGGGGTCACGATCACCATGGCCTCCGGCGAGACCAACACCCTGAACGTCGCGGTCGCGGCCGACACCTACATCTCCGCCAAGGAGTCGAGCGACCACACGCAGGACGCCTCGCTGTACGTCTCGTCCCTGCCCACGAATCGGCGCACCGCCTTCGTGCGGTTCTCCGTACCCAAGGGTCAAGCGGTGGCCAAGGCCACCCTCGTCCTCACCCGCGACGTCCATCATTTCCCGGCCACCACGGTGAGCGCAGCCGCGGTGAGCACGGACTGGCCGCAGCCGATGACGTCCGCCGCCCAGCCGGCCGGGGGCGAGGCACTGGACACCCAGAAGGTCGACGGGTCGATGGATTCGGTCGCCCTCGACGTGTCCCGGTCCGTGACCGGGCCCGGTGACTACGCTTTCGCCATCACCTCACCGGTCGCGGACGGCGCCGTGCGGTTCCGCGCGCAGGAGTACGGTACCGCGGCGCCCAAGCTGGAACTGAAGCTGGGCGACGCCGGTGGCAATGAACCCCCGGTCGTCGTACCCAGCGGCACGGCAGGCACCGCCACTGCCACTCCCACGAAACCCCCGGCAACGACCGGGCCACCCGCCATCGGGTCGCCCACCCACACCAGCAGTGCAGCGGTCACGCCATCGGCCAGTACCACCACGCCGTCCGGCCCGGGCTGTTCGGTGGACGCGAAGCTGGTTCCCAGCTGCGGAGTCTGGTTCGGGGCGGCGCCCGCCGCCCGCGACGCGTCGATGCCGCGGGACCGGGCGCTGGCCGACTTCGAGGCCCGGCTCGGGCAGCCGGTCGACATCGCCCACACCTATCACGTCGACAACCAGCCGTTCCCCAACGACACCGAGCTGGCCTGGGCGAACGATCCGAAACACGCACGCCTGCTGCTGATCAACTGGAAGCCGACGTTCGGGCACAGCTGGGCGCAGGTCGCCGCGGGGGCGGCCGACGCTCAGATCGACAAGATCGCCAAGGACAGTCGCAGCCGCTACCAGGGCAAGTTCTTCCTCTCGATCTTCCACGAGCCGGAGAACGACGTGAATCCGGCCGCCGGGTCGGGATACACGGCTGCTGATTACCAGGCCATGTACCGCCACGTCGCCCTGCGCCTGCGGGCCGACGGGCTGACCAATGCGGTCCTGGTGATGAACTACATGGGGGCGGTCAAGTGGGGCGTCGCCGACTGGTTCGGCGAGCTCTACCCCGGGGACGACGTGGTCGACTGGATCGCCTACGACCCGTACGCCTCGGCCTCGGCCGGTTTCTACGACGGCGACTTCGCGGACATGGTGAACCGGGGCCGGACCGCCCAGTGGCCCGGGATGTACGACTGGCTGCTGAAGAACCACCCGGGCAAGCCGGTGATGCTGGCCGAGTGGGGGGTGGCCGAGAATCCCGGTAGTCCCACCGTGAAGCCGGGCTTCTTCGAACAGGTCTCGACCGCGCTGCCGAAGTTCCCGGCGATCAAGGCGATGGTGTATTTCGACACCTCGCAGGCCACGGTGGGGGACACCCGCACCAACACCACCCAGCAGTCGCAGACCGCCTTCAACCGGATGGCGTCGCAGCAGGCGTTCGCCCGCACCGTAGTGCCCTGACGAAGAGCCGGGGGGCCCCGCAGATGGCGTGGGCCCTCCGGCATTTCACCGAACTTCACGCTTTGCTCACCAATTGTTCCAAAAGCCTGCGGACGGAGGTGGTGAACGGCCAGCATGTGCGCAGATACGCGCTGGTGGAAGCGCGTCGAGCGAATGAGTTGAGCATGTCATGAGAAGAACAGGCTCCGCCGCACTGGCATTCGTCCTCGCAATGACCGGCCTGATGGTCCTGGGAGCCGCGGCGCTGACCGCGTCCTCGGCTCAGGCATCCTCGAATTCTTTGGCCACTGTGGTCAATCCGGTTCCGGCGAACGCGACGCCGGCCGTGGACGACGGCACGGTCCTAACTTTCGCCCAGGTCGGCAGCACCATGGTGGCCGGCGGTGACTTCACCTCGGTGGCGGGCACGGCGCGCCGTGGGATCTTCGCCTTCAACCCGGCGAACAACCAGATCAGCACCGCCTTCTCGCCGGTCCTGGACGGCGACGTGGAGTCGCTGTGGCCCGGGCCGACGGACGGAACTGTATACGCGGGCGGCACTTTCAACAACGTCAACGGGGTCAAGAGCAAGGGAATCGCCCTGCTCGACCTCAGTACCGGGGCCCGGGTCGGCGGTTTCAAGGCCGTGGCGATGAACGGCATCGTCAACACGGTGAGGCTGGCCGGCTCGCACCTCTACGTCGGTGGCACGTTCACCTCGATCGGCGGTGCGGCGCACGGCGGCCTGGCCTCGCTCAGCCCCACCACCGGTGACGTCGACACCTCGGTCCAGACCACGGTGCTGACCAACCACAACTGGACCTCGACCAACGGGGCCGCCAAGGCCGCGGTCGGGGTCACCGATCTGGACGTCACCCCGGACGGCTCGACCATGGTGGTGATCGGGAACTTCAAGACCGTGGACGGGCTGGCCCGGGACCAGGTGGCGGTGCTCGACCTGGGCAGCGGCCAGGCCGTGGTCCGGCCGAACTGGCGCACCCAGGGCTACGAACCGGCCTGCTACAGCTGGGCCTACGACAGCTACGTGCGGGACGTCGACATTGCGCCGGACGGTTCCTGGTTCGCGATCGCCGCGACCGGGGGCGGGAACACCACGCTCTGCGACACGGTCTCCCGGTTCCAGTTCTCCGCGACCGGCGACAACATCCAGCCGGTCTGGCGCTCGGTCTCGGGCGGCGACTCGCTGCTCTCGGTGGCGATCGCCGGCTCGGTCGTCTACGCGGGCGGCCACCAGCGCTGGATGAACAACGAGAACGGGAACGACAACCCCGGCACCGGAGCGGTCCCGCGGCCCGGTCTGGCGGCAATCGAGGCCCGCAACGGCATGCCGATCACCTGGAATCCCGGTCGTAACCCCCGGGGCTCGGGCGCTTGGGCAACCTATCTGACGTCCACCGGTCTCTGGGTCGGCAGCGACACCGACTGGATCGGGGACCACGACTACCATCGCTACAAGCTGGCGTTCTTCCCCTTGGCCGGGGGCGCCCCGCTGGCGGACGAGACTCCGCAACCCCTTCCGGGCGGGATCTACCTGGGCGGAGCACGGCGCGATTTCACCGGGACGTCGGCCGGCGCGCCGGTGACCGTGGCCAATCCGCTCTCCACCACCACGACCAAGGGCAGCGTGCTGATCGGGAAGCAGCTGTACTACGGCAAGACCGACGGAATGCTTTACCGACGAACCTTTGACGGATCCACATTCGGCCCGGAAACAGCGGTCGAGCCGTACCTGGACGCGAAGTGGAGCACGGTGGACACCGGTTCCGGGCAGACCTTCCGGGGTACACATCCCAGCTTCTACCCCGAGATCACTTCCATGACGTCTCTTTCCTACGCAGACGGAAGGCTGTACTACACGCTGAACGGCCAGACCGCCTTGTACACCCGGACGTTCTCCCCAGACTCGGGAATCGTCGGGGCGAACCGCTCCACCGTCCCGGGAATCACCCTCCCGCAAGTCCAGGGAGCGTTCCAGGCGGGCGGGAAGCTCTACTACGTAGCCTCTACGGACGGTCGGCTGATGTCGGTCGGCTTCACCAACGGGACGGTCAGCGGTTCGGCGAGCGTGGTCACCGGAACCGGCATCGACGGCGTCGACTGGCGCAACCAGGTGTTCTTCTTCGGGCCGCCCACCCCGGCGAACCAGTCCCCGACGGCCACCGCGACCGCATCCTGCACCGCTTTCGTCTGCAGCTTCGACGCCACCGGATCGGCCGACCCGGACGGCAGCATCACGGCTTACAGCTGGGACTTCGGTGATGGCGGCAGTGGCACCGGAGCCATGCCGAGCCACACCTACGCGTCCGCCGGGACCTTCACGGCCACGCTGACGGTGACCGACAACAGTGGGGCAACCGCCGTTGCCAGCACTCAGGTCTCGCCCTCGGCACCGCCCAGCACACCGGTCGGGTTCCGGGCGGTGGCCGGGGTGAACAAGGTCTCGGCGGCACCGGCGGTGACCGTCCCGGCCGGCGTCCAGGCCGGGGACCGGCTCCTGCTGGTCGCCTCGAGCGGAACCGCCACCAGCCAGTCCGCCCCGGCGGGCTGGTCCCAGGTCGCCCAGCAGGCCTCTTCGAGCATGCTGACCACGATCTGGCAGAAGAACGCCACCGCCGCGGACTCCGGGTCGAGTGTCACGGTGACGCTGGATGTCAGCACCAAGGCGGATGTCCAGCTCCTGGCCTATTCCGCGGCCGGGCCGGTGGCCGCGGTGCAGACAGCGGGGGCGGGCGCGGGTACGGCTCACACCGCGCCGTCAGCTACCGTGGCGACATCCGGTAGCTGGGTAGTCCGTTACTGGGCGGACAAGTCGTCGGTGACGACCGGCTGGACCGCGCCGTCGGGAGTCACCACCCGGACCACCTCGATCGGTACCGGGACGGGTTACATCACGGCCTTGGTAGCCGATTCCGCGGCGGGCCTCGCTACCGGACCGACCGGAACCTCGGTCGCGACCACGGATGCCAGCAGTGGTCGGGACGTGACCGCGACGCTGGTGATCCCACCGGCCGGCTGAACCGAAGGTGCGGCCCGGGATCACCCCGGGCCGCACCATCAGCTGGCTGAACCGACCGTCAGTTCGGCAGGAAACAGATGCCGGGGTGATAGGCGCCGGCGCACTGGGTGGCCCCGGCCTTGTTGTCGCTGGCCACCCAGAGCCCGTTGAAGGCCAGAACCAGGTCGTCGGCCCCGGCCCCGCGCGAGCGGGTCGGATTCCAGCTGGTGGCCCGGCCGGTCGTCGGATCCAGGCCCCCGATACCCGGCCGCGAGACCGCCCCGGAGCCGGCCGCGTCACAGCCGTTCTCGTTGTTCGCCCAGCGTTGGTGGCCGCCGATGTAGACGGTGCTGGAATCGGCGACGACGGAGAGAAGGGAATCGCAGCCGGTGTAGTTCACCCAAGTGCGGGTCACCTGGGAGGCGACGTTCGGGTACGCGGCCGCGGCGTCACAGACGCTGGTGTGCAGGGGAGAGCTCGGCTGTTTGTACCCGGTGGTGGCTATGTAGATCACCGAGTCGTTGGCCGAGTAGGTGGCGTCCTGCAGATAGAACGGCAGCGAATCCGCACAATGCACGTAGAAGTCGGCGGACGTCCAGCCGTTCAGCGTAGCCGTGGTCGAGCCCAGATCCACCTGGAAGGCCTGTTCCCGGTGCACCCCCGACACGGCCGTGAAGACCCCGGTGACCAGTACGGTGTTACCCGAGTGGCTGAGGGTGAAATTGAAGCCCCGGGTGGAGTTCCCGTTGCCGGGATAGGTTCCGGTCAGGCTCAGGGTGAGGTAGCTGTCCGGGACCCCGGTGCTCGGATTGAGACTGGCCAGCCGGGACCGGGAGGTCGCGTTGATGGTCGAGAAGTAGCCGCCCACCAGCACCCGGGAATGCGTCCAGAGCAGGGCGCTGACCTGGCCGTTGGCGCTGTGCGAGAAACCGGTGCGCAGGGCTCCGGTGGCGGTGTCCACTGCGGCGATGTTGGTGGCCGCCTGGCCGCCCACGCTGGTGAACTGGCCGCCGATGTAGGCAGTACTGCAGTCCGCCGGATTGAGGGCGATACTGTTGATGATGCCGTTGGTATTGGGATTGAAGGCCGTCACCTTGCCGGTGGTGCCGCTGAAGGCGATCGCGTTGTTCCGGGTGAAGGTCTGGTTGCCGTCGGCGGGGCTGCGGAACTGGCTGAAAGTGCCGACTGCGTACATGGTCCCGCCGCACGGTACGAGCTGGCGCACGTAACCCGTCTCGGCCGGGGCGATCATCTGGGGTGTCCAGGTTGCGGCCGTCGTCGATACCGCGGCGGCGGCGAAGGGGGCCGGGAGTAGCGCGAAAAGAGTTACTGCGGAAAGGATTAGAGCTGCTATCCGGGTTTTTCTGATCTTCATCATCAGCTCCTGAGGTGGATGCACCACCAGTTAACCGGAGCGTCCGAAATCTTTTGGGCTTACTGCCCAGTCCGCCCGACTGTGCGCCGAAAGGACGGACGGAGTCAGGCTTTGCAGCTTCCGGAGCTACCTGCGAAGGCCTTCCCGACCGCCAGCCGCAGCCCTTTGATCTGGCGATCGGCCTGGCTCATGGCCGCCCGTGCGGCCCGGTCCCGGCCGGCGTCGTGGGCCTTCAGGGCCCGGGCCCAGGAATCGCGGATCCGGGTCACCCGAGTGGTGAGTGGACGCAGAACCGGCCGGCCCCGAGCCGCCTGTTCCAGCTCGACCAGCCGGTCCCGCAGCAGGGGCAGGCCGTCCCGGAGGTTCTCCAGGGCCGGGGATCGGGGCGTGGCCTTGATGAAGCCCTCGAGCTGGGAGGGCACGACGGCACACACTGCTCCGGCGGCGGTCTCGGCCGAGACGACCGAATCCTGGTTGCCCGGGATCGCTCCCGGGCCGGTGGATGGGGATGCGGAGGCTGGGGACGGGCTTGCCGAAGCGGGGGTGGTGGTTGCCGAAGCGGCGGCGGTCGGCGGTTCCGCGGCTTCGGTGCTGCCGAAGTGCATCGCCGCGATCGCGGTGAAGATGGCCGTGATCAGCAGGCCGAGGAACACGAACGGTCGACGCGCCATGGCTCCACCCCATTCACCCGGCCGAGGTACGGCGCGCTGCCGTAGGCCGGGTTCCCTGATTCAGACGCTAGCTCGCTGAGCTCCCGGATGCCGACACTTCGGCCAAATTGCTCCGCACCACGGGGGAGTCCTCGCCCGGCTCGGCCAGGGCCGAGAACCCGTGGCGCCTCCGCAATCCCATCCAGATCAATGGCGTGGCCAGCGCGAAGGTGGCCAGGACCACCGCGGTGGTGACGTTTCCGGCTCCGAACATCTTCAGTGCCGAGGCCAGGAGGACGAACGCAAGGGCGCGGCGGACCAGGCCACCCGGAGCGCGGGCGGAGAGCTGGGCACCGAGCCAGGCGCCGGGCACGCTGCCGACGATCAGGGCCAGCGTGAGGTCGAGCTGGAAGTCGCCGAACAGGATGTGCCCGATCGCGGCCGAGAAGACCAGGGGCACGGCCTGGACCAGGTCGGTGCCGACCAGCTGGTTCGCCTTCAGCGCGGGGTACAGCGCCATCAGCGCGATGATGATCAGCGAGCCCGAGCCGACCGAGGTGATGCCCACGATCAGGCCGCCGGCCGCGCCGATCAGGATGGTCGGCAGCGGGCGGGCCGAGACCGGGGTGCGGTCGCTGGGCAGCGGCTCGGCCCGGCCGTCGCGTCGGGCCGCACGTTCCAGCAGGCGCTGATAGGCCCGCACTCCGAGGCCGGCCGCAGCCAGCAGCAGCGCCCCGCCAAGAGCGATCTTGATCCCGTCCTGCACCGTCTGACCGTCGCCGAGGGCCTGGGTCACCAGCACTCCGCAGAACGCCGCCGGCACCGAACCCACGCAGAGCCAGCGGACCAGGGACCGGTTCACTGTGCCCCGGCGCAGATGGACGAAGGAGCCGACCGGCTTCATCACCGCCGCCGCGACCAGGTCGCTGGAGACCGCGGCCATCGGGGTGACACCGAAGAACAGCACCAGCACCGGGGTCATCAGCGCCCCGCCGCCCATCCCGGTCAGTCCGACCACGATGCCGATACCGAACGCCGCGAGCGCCATCAGCGGATCAAAGTCCATCGGCCCACCATAGAAGGTAGAGAAAATTCTGCACAGATGGGTGAACGGGCGGTTACGTGCCTCCTAGGGCGCACAGCGAGCGAACAGGGTGCAGAATAGTTGCGTGAGCAACGAATCGAGCGAGCCGACTTCCACCCTCGGGGCCTACGTCACCAGCGGCCGGGAGTTCACCCGCGACACGAACTACATCACCGACCGGATCACCCGGGACGGGTCCGGCGGCTACCCGGTCGAGTCCGGTCGCTACCGCCTGGTGGTGTCGCGGGCCTGCCCCTGGGCGAACCGGTCGATCATCGTCCGCCGTCTGCTCGGCCTGGAGGACGCGATCTCGATGGGGGTCTGCGGACCCACCCACGACCGCCGGAGCTGGACCTTCGATCTTGATCCGGGCGGCGTCGACCCGGTGCTCGGCATCCCGCGGATCCAGGACGCCTACTTCGCCCGGTTCCCCGACTACCCCCGCGGCATCACCGTCCCGGCCATCGTGGACGTGCCCACCGGACAGGTGGTCACCAACGACTACCCGCAGATCACCCTGGACTTCTCCACCGAGTGGACGCAGTACCACCGGCCCGGCGCTCCCGACCTGTACCCCGACCACCTACGGGCCGAGATCGACGAGGTCGCGCTGGCGGTGTTCAAGGACGTGAACAACGGGGTCTACCGCTGTGGCTTCGCCGGCAGCCAGGAAGCCTACGAGCGGGCCTATCACCGGCTCTTCGGTCGGCTGGACTGGCTCGAGGAGCGGCTGGCGACTCAGCGTTACCTGGTCGGCGACACCATCACCGAGGCCGACGTGCGGCTGTTCACCACCTTGGTCCGCTTCGACCCGGTCTACCACGGCCACTTCAAGTGCAACCGGCAGAAGCTGATCGAGTTCCCGGCGCTCTGGGCCTACGCCCGGGACCTGTTCCAGACTCCCGGTTTTGGCGACACGATCGACTTCGAGCAGATCAAGCAGCACTACTACATCGTGCACGAGGACATCAACCCGACCAAGATCGTCCCTCTGGGCCCGGACCTGGCCAACTGGCTCACCCCGCACCACCGCGAGCAGCTCGGCGGACGTCCGTTCGGTGACGGAACGCCGCCGGAGCCGGTGCGTGAGGGAGAGCGGGTGGCAGCGGGCCACAACCCTCTGGTGAATTAAGGTCCCCCAGCCCTAGAGGGCCGGGAGGTGCCCCCAGCGCGTGGGCACCTGGGTGGGGAAGGGTCAGACGGCCGTCTGGCCCTTCCCGCTATAGGCCACGTCCCGCAGATCGACATACTGCGGCCGCAGGTCGGCCGAGTTGTCGTGCCGGGCCAGCTCCAGCGCCATCTGGGCGGCGGAGGCCAGGGTGACGTGCCGGTACCAGCCGCGCCAGCTGCGCACCTCGTAGTGCCCGAGACCGGTCTTCTGCTTCACCGCCCGGCAGTGCCCGGCCGCCCCCTCGATCAGCTGCACGATCGGCACCACCTCGGCCAGCCCGGCGTGCGGGCGCAGGTAGGCCGTGTAGTACGAGCGGGCCCGGGCGTTGCGGTGGGTGCCGGACAGCATGAGGTAGGACATCTCGATCCGGGACGGGTCGCCGCCGCGGGTGGAGAACCGGTGCAGCACGGTGTTGCGCAGCTGCAGCATCTCGTGGCCGGGCACGGTGCCCGGGGCCGGTGGGGTCTGGGTCTCGTCGGTCAGCACCTTGCCGAACTGGCCCACCCCACCCGCCTGCATTTCCCCGGCGCTGCCGGCGACCAGGTGCTGGACCCCGTAACGGCGCAGTAACCGGTGCAGGATCGGTTTTTCCGTGCAGACCAGATTGCAGGCCACCCAGACCGGCCGGATCGAGCTTTCCCAGGCCCGGCGAATCATCTCGGCGGCGATCTGCGACTTGCTGCGGTAAACCACCTCGGGTGGGATCTGCGCCTGCTCGCGCCGTTTCGGGTCGTTCACCCAGGTGGGCGGGAGATAGAGCTCGGAGTCGATCAGGAATGCCTGCCGGTCGGCGGTCAGATAGAACAGCAGCAGGCCGATCTGGCAGTTCTCCACCCGCTGGGTGTCGTGGCTGTACTGACGTTCCACCGCGACCGCGTTGCGGCCCTTCTTCGGAAAGGTGATCTCGGTGAGGAACAGGGTGCCCCCGGTGCGCCCGCCGGCCTGAATCGCGATGGCGCGCAGTTCCTCCCGCACCGAGAACTCGTCCCACCGGGCCGAGGTGAGCAGGCGCTGCACGCCGTCGGCGCGGATTTCCCCGGAATAGTGGCCGACCGTCTCACCCCGGCGCAGCCCCGCCGAATGCGCGCGCGGAAGGTCGACCAGGTAGTTCCAGGCTCGCTTGCGGGGTTCGGCGCGGCTGAAATTGTGTGCGATCCGATCGTAGACGACCTTCAGGGATCTCTCGTACGTGGGATCGTGCACGTGCCCCCTCCACAGATGACCGGCGGCGCTTTCCCGCGAGGGATTCGACCACCCGGAATCCCGGCCCCGTGCCGAGAGCATTCCGCCGAACGCTGATCATTTTATGAGTCGGCGGGATTTACGCCAGATCCCCCAATTCTGATGGCCGCGAGAGTGCCGTGTCGATGTCCTTCTTTGCCCGTCAGATGTCGGGCACAAAAACCGGGGCGGAGCCCGGGCCTGCACAAAGACCCGGGCGCGGCCGGGCGGCACGACGAGGAGCCGCTCCGGAATTCGCCGTAAGCTGAGAGCGACCGGGTCTGCTTCGGCGGTTCCGGCGCGTTGTGCTGTAAGTCCTCCTGTGCCAAAACCCCGCGGAGCCATGAGCCTCACCGGAATCCTCGACCTGCTCGCCGCCGACCGGGCCGTGGGCGATGTCCTGCGTATCGCCCGCGAGGGCGGCGAACCCCTGCTCGACCTCACCGGGCCCCCGGGCCTGCGCGCCCCCCTGATCGCCGGCATCGCCGGGCAGGAGCGCACGGTGCTGGCGATCACCGCCACCGGCCGGGAGGCCGAGGACCTGGCCGCCGCCCTGCGCTGCTTCCTGCCCGAGCACACCGTGGCCGAGTTCGGCGCCTGGGAGACGTTGCCGCACGAGCGGCTCAGCCCGCGCAGCGACACGGTCGGCCGCCGGATCGCCGTGCTGCGCCGGCTCACCCACCCGGAGAAGGACGAGCACGGCCCGGTCCGGGTCGTCGTCGCCCCGGTGCGCGCCGTGCTCCAGCCGGTGGTGCGCGGGCTCGGCGACCTAGAGCCGGTGGCCCTGCAGGCCGGCCAGACGGCCGAGCTGACCGAGGTGGTGGAGCGCCTGGCGGCGGCCGCCTACAGCCGCACCGACCTGGTCGAGCGGCGCGGCGAGTTCGCCGTGCGCGGCGGCATCCTGGACGTCTTCCCGCCCACCGAGGAACACCCGCTGCGGGTCGAGTTCTGGGGCGACGACGTGGAGGAGATCCGCTACTTCGCGGTCGCCGACCAGCGCAGCCTGCAGGTCGCCGAGAACGGCCTGTGGGCCCCGCCGTGCCGGGAGCTGCTGCTCACCGACACCGTGAAGGCCCGGGCCGCCGAGCTCGCCGAGCGCCTGCCCGGGGTGGCCGACCTGCTGGTCAAGGTGGCCGCCGGGGTGGCCGTGGAGGGCATGGAGTCGCTGACCCCGGTCCTGGTCGACGCGATGGAGTCGGTGCTCGACGTCCTGCCCAAGCACACCCACGTGGTGCTGGCCGACCCCGAGCGGATCCGGGCCCGGGCTCACGACCTGGTCGCCACCAGCGAGGAGTTCCTCCAGGCGAGCTGGATGAGCGCGGCCGCGGGCAGCGCCGTCCCGGTCGACCTGGAGCCGGTGCTGGGCACCGCCTCGTTCTGGAACCTGGCCGACGTCCGGGCGCACGCGATCGAGCAGAGCCTGCCCTGGTGGACCATCTCGCCGTTCGGCCTGGACGAGACCGGTCAGGCCGCGCACGACGAGGGTGACGAGGGCGCGCTGGTCCTGGTCCCGCAGGTCACCGCGCCCGAGCCCTACCGCGGCGACCGCGAGCGGACGATCGCCGACATCGGCGGCTGGCTGCGGGACGGCTGGCGGGTCGCGGTGATCACCGAGGGCAGCGGGCTGGCCCGGCGGGTGGTCGAGATGCTGACCGAGGCCGACCTGGCCGCGGTCGCGGTGGACGACCTGAGCCAACCGCCGGCGCCGAGCGTGGCCGCGGTCGGGACCGGGCGGCTCAGCCAGGGTTTCGTCGTCCCTGAGCAGAAGTTCGTGGTGCTCACCGAGACCGACCTGACCGGCGGCGCCGCGCCGGGCACGACCACCAAGGACATGCGCCGGATGCCGGCCCGGCGCAAGAACGTGGTCGACCCGATGCAGCTGAGCACCGGCGACAACGTGGTGCACGAGCAGCACGGGGTGGGCAAGTTCGTCGAGCTGGTGCAGCGCACCATCGGCGGCGCCACCCGCGAGTACCTGGTGATCGAGTACGCGCCGAGCAAGCGGGGCCAGCCGGGCGACCGGCTGTTCGTCCCGACCGACGCGCTCGACCAGGTCACCCGGTACGTGGGTGGGGAGCAGCCGGCGCTGAACAAGCTCGGCGGCTCGGACTGGGCCAAGACCAAGGGCCGGGCCCGCAAGGCGGTCAAGCAGATCGCCGGTGAGCTGATCCAGCTCTACTCGGCCCGGATGGCCACCAGCGGGCACGCGTTCGGGCCGGACACGCCCTGGCAGCGCGAGCTGGAGGACGCGTTCGCCTACGTGGAGACGCCGGACCAGCTGGTGACCATCGAAGAGGTCAAGCAGGACATGGAGAAGACGGTCCCGATGGACCGGCTGATCTGTGGGGACGTCGGCTACGGCAAGACCGAGATCGCGGTCCGGGCGGCGTTCAAGGCGGTGCAGGACGGCAAGCAGGTGGCCGTGCTGGTGCCCACCACCCTGCTGGTGCAGCAGCACCTGGACACCTTCGTCGAGCGTTACGTGAACTTCCCGGTGGTGGTGAAGGGCCTCTCGCGGTTCTCCACCGACGCCGAGGCGCGGGCGGTGAAGGAGGGGATCACGGACGGGTCGGTGGACGTGGTGATCGGTACCCACCGGCTGCTGACCGGCGAGATCCATTTCAAGGACCTGGGTCTGGTGGTGATCGACGAGGAACAGCGGTTCGGCGTCGAGCACAAGGAGCGGCTGAAGCAGCTGCGCACCAACGTGGACGTGCTGGCGATGAGCGCCACCCCGATCCCGCGGACCCTGGAGCTCGCGGTCACCGGCATCCGGGAGATGTCGACGCTGGCCACCCCGCCCGAAGAGCGGCACCCGGTGCTGACTTTCGTCGGCGGTTACGACGAGCGGCAGATCTCCGCGGCGATCCGGCGCGAGCTGCTGCGCGAGGGTCAGGTGTTCTTCATCCACAACCGGGTGGAGTCGATCGACCGCACCGCGGCCCGGCTGCACGAGCTGGTGCCCGAGGCCCGGATCGCCACCGCGCACGGGAAAATGGGCGAGCACCAGCTCGAGCAGGTGATGGTCGACTTCTGGGAGAAGCGCTTCGACGTCCTGGTCTGCACCACGATCATCGAGACCGGGCTGGACATCTCCAACGCCAACACGCTGATCCTGGAACGTGCCGACATGATGGGTCTTTCGCAGCTGCACCAGCTGCGGGGCCGGGTCGGGCGCGGTCGCGAGCGGGCCTACGCCTACTTCCTCTACCCGCCCGAGAAGCCGCTCACCGAAACGGCTCTCGACCGGCTGCAGACGATCGCGGCGAACACCGACCTGGGCGCCGGCATGCGGGTGGCGATGAAGGACCTGGAGATCCGCGGCGCCGGGAACCTGCTCGGCGGTGAGCAGTCCGGGCACATCGCCGGGGTCGGGTTCGACCTCTACATCCGGCTGGTCGGCGAGGCGGTCGCGGAGTTCCGCGGCGAGAACGAGCAGGAGTACCAGGAGGTCAAGATCGACCTTCCGGTGGACGCGCACCTGCCCACCGCCTACCTGCCGGACGAGCGGCTGCGGCTGGAGGCCTACCGCAAGCTCGCCGAGGTGACCACGGACGAGGCCCTGGACGCGGTGAAGGCCGAGCTGATCGACCGGTACGGCCCGCTGCCGGACGTGGTGACCAACCTGCTCGAGGTCGCCCGGCTGCGGATCCTGGCCCGGCACGCCGGTCTGCACGAGATCACCACCCAGGGCAAGGCGGTCCGGTTCGGCCCGATCGACCTGCCGGACTCGGCCCAGCTCCGGCTGAACCGGCTCTACCCGGGGTCACAGCAGAAGAACGTGACCAAGACGGTGCTGGTGCCGGCGCCCACCACGGCCCGGATCGGGGGCCGGCCGCTGCGCGACGTGGCCGTGCTGGGCTGGGCCCGGGAGTTCATCGAGTCGATCCTGCTGGCGTCGGTGAAGTCGGCGGCCGCCGTGGGTTCGCGTCGGTAACCGCACTTCCCTCGTGATCATGCACGTGCGCCCCCGTGATCCTGCAGACGCCTGCATGATCACCGGGGCGGAGTTGCATGATCACGAGAGGTGGGGAGGGCCGGAGGGCGTCCGTTCTTAGGAAGGTGACCCTCACCACTACCCCCGCGAGGTTCGAGCGATAGCATCCCGCTGTGATCGCGACGCCGCGCCGAGTGGGCGCTCTTTTGGCCGGTACCGCCGCCATTGCGGTGACGCTCTCCGGGTGTGGCACCAGCCAGGCCGGTGCCGCCGCGGTAATCGGTGACCGCCGCATCTCGGTGGCCTCCGTACAGGCCGGCTACCAGGACATCCTTCCGCTGGTCGGGCAGGACGCGGGGGTAAGCCAGGCCCAGATCCTCAACCTGCTGATCCTCGAGCCGTACCTGACCCAGGCCGCGGCCGCGCTCGGTAAGGGCGTCTCCGACCAGGACGCGAAGCTCGACATCTCCTCGTCCGGCACGGTCAAGGCGGCCGATCTGAGCCACGCCGGGGTAGAGGTGTGGCGGGCCAACCTGGCCAACACCGCGCTCCAGGCCGACCGCTCGTCGGCCGACATCACCGCTACCTACAGCGGGATCGAGAAGCAACTGAAGTCGGCCGGGGTGCACATCAACCCGCGTTACGGCAGCGGCATCGACTACACCACGTTCACGATCACCCAGTCCTCGCCGAACTGGCTGAAGGAGACGGCTGCTCCTACCCCGGCCGCTACGCAGGCGCCTTCTCCTACTGAGACGCCCGCGCCCTAGTGAGCCTGGATTTCACCGCACCAATGGGGGACGTCAGCGGCGAGCTTCCCGAGTCGGGTCGGGTCACGCTGGTGCTGACCAGCCCGCGCACGGCCCCCGGATTGCTCAGTTTCGCCGCCTGGGACCGGCTGCGGGCGGCCGACGCGGTGCTCGCCGCCGATCCCGATCCGGCCTGGCTGGAAGCGTTTTCGCAGGCCGGGGTGGTGCCCGAGGACGTCGCCGGGTTGCCGGTCGGGGAACGCGCCGGACGCCTGGTGGAGGACGCGGCGGCCGGTCGCGAGATCGTCTGGTGGGGGAGTGAGGACGCGGATCCCGGGCTCACCGATGCGCTGGCCGAGCACTTGTCCCGCCGGGCCGTGGCCTCGGCTCCGCCCGAGGTCGAGGTGCTCACCGGTTCGTACGACGTGCCGGGCGCGCGGCTGCTGGACCTGGTCGCGGTGATGGACACGCTGCGCTCGCCCGGCGGGTGCCCGTGGGACGGCGAGCAGACCCACACCTCGTTGCTGCCCTACCTCTTGGAGGAGACGCACGAGGTGATCGAGGCGGTCGAGTCCGGTGACCCGGCACATCTCGAGGAGGAACTCGGCGATCTGCTGCTCCAGGTGGTCTTCCACGCCCGGATCGCGCAGGATCTCGAGGGTTTCGGGATCGACGAGGTGGCCGGCGGGATCGTCGCCAAGCTGGTGCGGCGGCATCCGCATGTCTTCGGGGACGCGGCGGCCGGTTCCGCGGCCGAGGTCGAGGTGTCCTGGGAGGCGCTGAAGGCTCAGGAGAAGGTGGGGCGGCAGGGATTCGAGGGGATTCCGGCGACGCTGCCCGCCTTGGCCCGGGCGCAGAAGATGCTGGGACGGCTGGAGCGGGCCGGGGTGGACGTGGACGCTGCGGTGGTGGAGGCCGCTGCGGGGGACGAGCTGGCGGCGGCGTTGTTGCGCGTGGTGGTGCTGGCCCGGGCGACCGGAGCGGATGCGGAGGCTGGGTTGCGGGCGGCCCTGAGCCGGATGGCTCCTCCGGAGCAGTAAGTTGTGCCTTCCTGCGACCGAGGAAAGGCAGTTCACGATGAGCCCGCAGTTGCTGCACTCCGGCAAGGTCCGCGACGTCTACGCCGACGGCGAGGACATCATCCTGGTGGCCACCGACCGGGTCTCGGTCTACGACGTGATCCTGCCGACGCCGGTCCCGGACAAGGGCGCCATCCTCACCCAGCTCTCGCTCTGGTGGTTCGAGCAGCTGAAAGACCTGGTGCCCAACCACATCATCTCGGCCACCGACGTCCCCTCGGAGTGGGCCGGCCGGGCTGTGCGGTGCCGGAAGCTGTCGATGATCCAGGTGGAGTGCATCGCCCGGGGTTACCTGGCCGGGCTCGGCCTGGAGGAGTACCGGCGGGACCGGACGATCTCCGGGGTCGGTCTGCCGGAGGGGCTTCTCGAGGGTTCGAAGCTGCCCACGCCGGTGTTCACCCCGACCACCAAGGCCTCCGAGGGGCACGACGAGTTCATCACCTTCGACGAGGTGGTGGCCGAGCAGGGCGCCGACCTGAGTGAGCGGCTACGGCAGCTGACCCTGGCGATCTACGGCCGCGGGGCCGAGATCGCCGCCCGCAGTGGGGTGATCATCGCCGACACCAAGCTCGAGTTCGGCCTGGACGCCTCCGGTGAGCTGGTGCTGGGCGACGAGGTGCTCACCCCGGACTCGTCCCGGTTCTGGCCGGCCGACAGCTGGACCCCGGGCGGCCCGCAGAACTCCTGGGACAAGCAGTTCGTCCGCAACTGGTCGCTGAGCAGCGGCTGGGACAAGACCTACCCGGGGCCGGAGATTCCCGAGGAGATCGTCGAGAAGACCCGCGAGCTCTACATCGACGTCTATCAGCGGATCACCGGCAACCGCTGGTAACCGGCTCTGAGCGGTTGTTGTCGGTGCCATGCGGCACGATGGGGACATGCGCGAGCAGCAGGATGAGGATCCCATCGTCACGGCCCGGTTCCGCGACGCCGCCGCCAAGGTGCTGGACGCCCTGCTCGAGGCCGCCCCCGAGCAGGCCACCGAGCTGGGCGACCACCGGTTCGACGACCGGACCACCGAGCTCACCGTCGAGGCCACCATCGTCCGGGCGTCGATGCTGGTCGATGCCATGTCCGCGCTGGACGACGTGGACGACACGGCGCTCACCGCGAACGACCGGGTGGATCTGGAGATCCTGCGCACCCGGGTGAGCGGCACGCTGTGGGAACAGACCGAGCTGCGCCGGTTCGAGTCCGACCCGCTGCTGCACCTGCCCGGGAACGGGCTGTACCCGCTGATCAGCCGGGAGACCACGGCGCTGCCGGACCGGTTGCGGGCGCTGACCGCCCGGCTCGGCCAGGTGCCGGAGCGGCTGGAGCAGGCCCGGGCGGTGCTGACCGACATGCCGCGGCTGTCCGTGCAGACCGCGATCGGCCGCGCCCAGGGCACGGTCCCCCTGCTCACCGAGGATCTCGAGCCGCTGCTGGAGCGGGACGCGGCGCTGGCCGGGCCGGTCCGGGCGGCCCGCGAGGCCGCGCTCGACGCGCTGGAGGAGCACACCCGCTGGCTGCGCGCCCAGCTCCCGGTGAGCGACGGCCAACTGCGGCTGGGCGAGCTGAACTACGCCGCCCGGCTCTGGTACACGCTGGACACCGAGACCAGCCCGGACGCACTGCTCACCCGGGCCGAGAGCGACCTCCAGGCGATCGAGGAGGAGATCGCCGAACTGGCCGGACGGATCAGCGGCCGCCCGTTGTCGGAGGATCTGGTCCGCGAGGTGCTGGAGCAGGCCGCGGCCACCGCCCCCAGCACCTCGGCCGGTCTCCGGCCCACCTGCGAAGAAGCGCTGACCCTGCTCACCGCCCGGGTGCGGGAGCTGGATCTGGTCACCGTGCCGCCGCTGCCGGTCCAGGTGATCGGCATCCCGCCGTCCAAGGCGGGCACCGCGGTGGCCTACTGCGACCCGCCGGGCCCGCTGGAGCCCGGCGCGAAGGACGGCACGCTGCCCACCTTCTTCGCGGTGGCCCCGGTCCCGGCCGACTGGGACGAGGCCCGCACGGCCGCGTTCCACCGCGAGTACAACGGCCACATGCTGCGGAATCTGACTGCGCACGAGGCGGTTCCGGGGCACGCGCTGCAGCTGGCGCACGCCGCCCGGTACCGCGGCGCCACGGCGGTGCGCACCGCGATCGGCAGCGAGACGTTCATCGAGGGCTGGGCCGTCTATGCGGAGGAGCTGATGGCCGCCTCGGGTCTGGGGCGGACCCCGGAGGAGGACGACTGGCTGCGGCTGATGACCCTGAAGATGGCCCTGCGCACCGCGATCAACGCGATTCTGGACGTCCGGGTGCACGCCCACGGGATGACCGAGGAGGAGGCGATGCGGCTGATGACGGCGCGCGGCCACCAGGCGCAGGACGAGGCGGCCAACAAGTGGCGCCGGGCCCTGCTCACCTCCACCCAGCTGTCCACCTACTACGTCGGGCACCGGGAGATCCGCGACCTGGTCGGGCGCCTGCGGGCACACCGTCCGGACTGGTCCCAGCAGGAGGTGCACGACGAACTCCTGGCCCACGGCGCCCCGCCCCCGCGACACCTGCGCACCCTGCTTGAGCTGGACTGAGTCCGAAGGACGGGTGAACACCCGGTCACCGGGCCCGGGGACACCGGCCCCCGGGTGAGGGGCAGGCCACACTGCTGGCGATAGGCTCCGTTCCGTAGACGTAACGGTCAGTTGTAACGGTCGACACATCGATCCGACGAGCAGGAGCACGAAGCATGGCAAGTATCGAGGCTGTCGGCGCCCGCGAAATCCTCGACTCCCGGGGTAACCCGACCGTCGAGGTCGAGGTGGCGCTGGACGACGGCACCATCGCCCGCGCGGCGGTCCCCTCGGGCGCCTCCACCGGCGCCTTCGAGGCGGTCGAGCGCCGCGACGGGGACAAGAAGCGTTATCTGGGCAAGGGGGTGGAGAACGCGGTCAACGCCGTTCTCGACCAGATCCAGCCCGCACTGCTCGGTTTCGAGGCCAGCGACCAGCGGATGATCGACCAGGCGATGATCGACCTGGACGGCACCGACAACAAGGCCACGCTGGGCGCGAACGCGATCCTGGGCGCCTCGCTGGCGGTCGCCAAGGCCGCCGCCGAGTCGGCCGAGCTGCCGCTCTTCCGCTACCTGGGCGGCCCCAACGCGCACATCCTGCCGGTGCCGATGATGAACATCGTCAACGGTGGCGCGCACGCCGACAGCGGCGTGGACGTGCAGGAGTTCATGATCGCCCCGTTCGGTGCCCCCTCCTTCAAGGAGGCCCTGCGGATGGGCGCCGAGGTCTACCACTCGCTCAAGTCGGTGCTGAAGGCCCAGGGGCTGAGCACCGGGCTGGGCGACGAGGGCGGCTTCGCCCCGAGCGTGGCCGGCACCAAGGAGGCGCTGGAGCTCATCGCCACCGCGGTCGACAAGGCCGGGTACGTGCTCGGCACCGACCTCGGCCTGGCGCTCGACGTGGCCGCCAGCGAGTTCCACAGCGAGGGCACCTACGCCTTCGAGGGCAGCAAGCGCAGCAGCGCCGAGATGATCGAGTTCTACACCAGCCTGGTCAACGACTACCCGCTGGTCTCGATCGAGGACCCGCTGGACGAGAGCGACTGGGAGGGCTGGACCGCCCTGACCACCGCGATCGGCTCGAAGGTGCAGATCGTCGGCGACGACCTGTTCGTCACCAACCCGGCCCGGCTGCAGCAGGGCATCGAGACCGGCGCCGCGAACGCGCTGCTGGTCAAGGTGAACCAGATCGGCACGCTGACCGAGACCTTCGACGCGGTCGCGCTGGCCCACCGCAACGGTTACCGCTGCATGATGAGCCACCGCTCGGGCGAGACCGAGGACACGACGATCGCCGACCTGGCCGTCGCCGTCGACTGCGGCCAGATCAAGACCGGCGCCCCGGCCCGCTCGGACCGGGTGGCCAAGTACAACCAGCTGCTCCGGATCGAGGAGGAACTGGACGACGCGGCGGTCTACGCCGGCTCCGGCTCGTTCCCGCGGTTCGCCCACCGATGAGCCCCCGCCGCCCACCCGCACCCGGAACCGGCGGAACCGGTGATCCCACCGGTGGATCCCGTGCCCCCCGGGCGCGGGTGGGCGGCACCCCGGGTTCGGCTCACGGGGCTCAGCCCAGCAAGAAGGCCGTAGCCAAGAAGACGCCGCCCCCGGCGGCGAAAAAGGTTCCCTCGCCGTGGCCGAGTACGGCCCCGGCGAAGAAGACCGTGGCCAAGAAGGCCGCCTCGAAAGCCGCTCGGGCGAC
Organism: Kineosporia aurantiaca JCM 3230; assembly: GCA_000719025.1. Taxonomy (GTDB): domain Bacteria; phylum Actinomycetota; class Actinomycetes; order Actinomycetales; family Kineosporiaceae; genus Kineosporia; species Kineosporia aurantiaca. The sequence continues at coordinate 272,389 of JODP01000001.1, read as the reverse complement.
GCTGACGCCGGCCGAGGAACGAGCTGCGGCCGCGAAGAAGCGGGCCGCCGCGCAGCGCGCCCGCACCGTCGCGGCCGGCTCCCCGATCTCCCACGCCCCGCACAAGGCCCGCACCCGCACCACCGCCAGTCGTTCGGGCGGGCTGCGGCCCACCAGCACCCGGCCGGGTTCCGCCCGGCCCCGCTCCGGCTCGGCCGGCCGCGGCGCCCGCCAGCGCGGGCTGGGGATCGGAAACGGCCGCCCGGTCTGGGTTCTCGGTGCCGTCGGGGTGATCCTGGCGCTGCTGATCCTGCCCTACTTCCAGAAGTGGCTGGTGCAGCGCTCGGAACTGGAGTCGGTGCGGGCCGACGTGAGCCAGGCCGCCGCGGACGTGTCAGACCTGAAACAGCAACAAGAACGCTGGAAAGACGAGGACTACGTGCGAGCGCAGGCCCGGGCCCGGCTGGACTACGTGATGCCGGGTGACACCCGGTACGCGGTCGCCGATCCCACCCCCACCCCCTCGGCCACCGCCACTCCCGGCGAGCTGGGCGATCCGGAGGACACCGACGCGGGCGACGTGCCGGTCGGCAACAAGTCCTGGTTCTCCAGCGTCTGGCAGTCCGCCCAGGTCGCCGGCTCGTCCGACCGGGCCCAGGCCCAGGCCACCCCGTCGGCGCCGTGAGCGGCGCCGACGCGCAGCGCGACCCGGCCGGGTCCGGACCGACCCCGGCCACCGCCGAAGACCTGAGGACCATGCACCGCCAGCTCGGCCGTCCGACGCGCAACGTCGTCGCGATCGCGGCCCGCTGTCCTTGTGGCGAGCCGGACGTGGTGCAGACTTTCCCGCGGCTGGACGACGGGACACCGTTCCCGACCATGTACTACCTGACCTGCCCCCGGGCCGCCGGCGCGATCGGCACCCTGGAGAACTCAGGTCTGATGAAGGAGATGACGGCCCGGATCGCCGAGGATCCGGACCTGGCAGCCGCCCAGCGCCGGGCGCACGAGGACTATCTCCAGCGGCGGGACGCACTCGCCCCGGTGCCCGAGATCGCCGGCGTCAGCGCCGGTGGGATGCCGGACCGGGTGAAGTGCCTGCACGTCTACGCGGCGCACGCACTGGCCGCCGGGCGGGGCGTGAACCCGCTGGGGGACGAGGTCCTCGACGCCCTGCCGAGCTGGTGGGAAAGAGGGTCCTGCGCAGTGGAGGAACAATGACCAGGGTTGCGGCGATCGACTGCGGCACCAACTCGATCCGGCTCCTGATCGCCGACATGAGCCGCACCCGCGGCACTCTGGTCGACGTGGAGCGGCGGATGGAGATCGTCCGGCTGGGTCAGGGGGTGGACCAGACCGGCGAGATCGCGCCCGAGGCGATGGAGCGTACCCTCACCGCCGCCCGTAAGTACGCGGACCTGTGCCATCAGCACGAGGTGCACGCGATCCGGTTCGTCGCCACCTCGGCCACCCGGGACGCGCGCAACCGCAAGCTCTTCGTGGACGGGATCCGGGACGCGCTCGGCGTCGAGCCGGAGGTGATCCCCGGTTCCGAAGAGGCCGAGTTGTCCTTCACCGGCGCCACCGCCGGCCTGCCGGGCGACCACCAGGCTCCTTTCCTGGTGGTCGACCTGGGCGGCGGCTCGACCGAGTTCGTGCTCGGCGACCGCCGGGTGGAGAGCTCGATCTCGGTGAACATCGGCTGCGTCCGGATGACCGAGCGGCACCTGCGCAGCGACCCGCCGACCGCGGTGGAGATCGCGGCGGCGACCAAGGACATCGACGCCGCGCTGTCCCAGGTGGCCGAGAAGGTGGAGCTGGAGCAGGCGCGCACCCTGGTCGGCGTGGCCGGCACGATCACCACCGTCACCGCGCACGCGCTCGGCCTCTCCTCCTACGACCCGAAAGCGCTGCACGGCGCCACGCTGTCGCTGGACCAGGCCTCACGGGCGTGCACCGAGCTGATCGAGATGCCGCGATCGGAGCGCGCGAAGCTGCCGTTCATGCACCCCGGCCGGGTCGACGTGATCGGGGCCGGGGCGCTGGTCTGGCGGCGGATCATCGAGCGGATGGACGCCACGGGCCGGATCAGCGCCCAGGTCACCTCCGAGCACGACATCCTCGACGGGATGGCTTTCGGTCTCGCCTAAGCGCTGACGGGAACCTCTACACGCACCCGCTCGGCGTGCGTGTAGAGGTTCATCGAGTCTCCGCGGACGAACCCGGCGAGGGTCAGCCCGGCCTCCTCCGCGAGGTCGACGGCCAGCGTCGAGGGTGCGGAAACCGCTGACAGGAGCGGAATCCCGGCCATCGTCGCCTTCTGCACCAGCTCGAACGAGGCCCGCCCACTCACCTGTAGCACGAGGTTCTTGGCCGGTAGCAGGTTGTGCGTAACGGCCCAGCCGATCACCTTGTCCACCGCGTTGTGCCGCCCCACGTCCTCCCGCACACAGAGCAGCTCGCCCTCCGGCGTGAAGAGCCCGGCCGCGTGCAGCCCCCCGGTCTGTGCGAACGCCCGCTGCGCCTCGCGCAGCCGGTCCGGCAGCGAAACCAGCACACCCGCGTCCACCAACGGTTCCACAATGGGGGATGCCGGTGGCGGGCTCGGGTGCCCACTGACGTCCATAATTGGGAGCTCTATCAACCCGGCCAGCGGCCTCCGGTTCAGTACCTCGGCGATCGAGTCGCTGCCGCAGACACCGCAGGCGCTGCTCGTGGCGCCGAGCCGGGCCTGGGGCACCTTCACCCCAGTGGCCAGGCGGACCTGCACGGTGTCGGTGTCGCACGACGTCAGCTCGGTGACATCGGCGGACGTCCGGGCCACTCCCTCGGCGACCAGCCAGCCCAGCGCCAGCTCAAGGTCGTGCCCCGGGGTGCGCATCGTGGTTGCGATGGTCCGATCCCCGGCCTTCAGCGTCAGCGGCGCCTCCACCGCGAGCTGGTCGGGACGCGCGGAAGAGGAAGCCTCGGGCGTACCGGCCCTACGGACCCGCACTACTGGGCGACGATCGACAAGATGTCCCATGTCCACCAGCGTAAGCCTGCGGTTGTGACGAGGTCCTTACCCGGGGGCGGGGGCGGACCGCCTAATCTGTAGCGCAGGCCCTCGTAGCCCAATGGCAGAGGCAGGCGCCTTAAAAGCGCTTCAGTGCGGGTTCGAGTCCCGCCGGGGGCACTACGGGTGGTTGCGTAGGTGGCTCAAGGTGACAAGCGGGTCACTGGGTCGTCTGCCGCGCGGCCCGATCGATCGGTGAGTATTCGGATCGAAGTTTTCGGTGACCCTGGACAGGCCGGCGAATTTAGACCGCTGCGCGTTCGCGTCGAAGGTGGATAGCGATGCTCGAGGATGAATTGCAGGAGCTCGAGGAGATCTGTTCAGCGGCCACGCCCGGACCATGGTTCGTCAGAGTTCTTGACGATGACCACGCGATGGGCCTGGTGGCCGTGTGCACATCTCCCGATTCCGGAAAGGGGGAAAGGTGGCCCAAGTTCTCTCCCACGGAAATTGTTGCAGCCACGTTGGTGCAGCACCCAAGATACGTGGACGTTGCCGATGAGAGCTGGGACGAGAATGCGAGATTCATCGCGCTGGCCCGAGGGGCCTTACCGCGCTTGATCTCCGAGATCAGGCGCATGCGAGAAATACTTGAAGCGAAGGGCGCGGCGAATGCAGAGGGTTTCTAGCACTCCTTCGTGAGGTCGAAGCCAGGGTTCATGGATGGGCGAACCGATCGAAGGGGGAGAGGGGGTCAAGTTGGCCCTGGTTGGGGCGGTGCGGGCTGAGCAGAATGTCCTCCATGACAAGCTTTGAGCCGGACGTCCCGGTTTCCGTGTCGCTCACCTCGCCGGATGATTCGGCGACGCGGATGGCAGCAGCGGCGAGGGCCTGGCTGGACAGTCTCGATCCGCAGCAGCGGGCGCAGGCCACCAGGCCGTGGCCTTCGGCCGACGAACGTCATCGCTGGTTCTACACGCCGACCGATCACGGTGGTCTGGCGCTGTCGCAGATGGACCCGGCCCAGCAGAGTTTGGCCATGCAGTTGCTGGCCACTGGGCTGTCCCAGGCCGGCTACGTGACCGTTTCGACGATCATGGGCCTGGAGAACGTTCTGGATCAGTTGGACGGCTGGCCGGCCGGCTGGGACCGCGAACGGGGGCGTGATCCCCAGCTCTACTGGCTGACCGTGTTCGGTGAGCCGGATCCGGTCGGGCCGTGGTCGTGGCGGTTCGGTGGACATCACGTCTCCGTGCAGCACCTGCTCCTCGACGGCCGGGTGCAGGCCAGTTCACCGTGCTTCCTCGGCGCCGACCCGGCCCGGCCACCTCTGCTGGGAGGGCAGTGGTTGCGTCCTCTCGGGGCCGCCGAGGATCTGGCCCGCGACCTGGTGACCTCGCTGGACGAGGAGCAGGCGCGGCGGGCCGTGATCAGCCCGGTCGCTCCGGTGGACATCGTGACCGGGAACCGGGCCCGGACCGGTCCCGGAGATCGCGTCATGCCGCTGGTGGATCTGTGGCGGACCCGGTTCGCGGATCCCCAGCTGCTCGGGATGGTCACCTCCAGCCATGAGCGGGCCGAGGCCAGGGCCGGGTTCGGGCCCGAGCACGACACCGCGCTCGCTCTGACTGCCGAACCGAAAGGGATTGCTGCTTCCGAGTTGTCGGCTCGCCAGCAGGAGCTACTGCGGAATCTTCTGGGCACCTATGTCGGGCGGATCCCGGAGCACCTGGCCGCCGCTGAAGCGCGGAAGTTCGAAGGGAAGCGGCTGCACGAAGTTCACTTTGCCTGGGCCGGGGACGTGGCTGCCGGGCAGCCGCACTACTACCGGCTCCAGGGGCCGAGGTTGCTCGCTGAGTACGACAACACCCAGCGCGATGCCAACCATGTGCACTCTGTCTGGCGGGATCCGGTCAATGACTTCGGCGACGACGTGCTGGCCCGCCACGTATTGGCCTTTCACGCCCAGAGTTCTTACCTGGAGCCGTGACTCGCCGTCAGCCGGGGGTCGGCTGAGGCGCGCGGCCCCGGCGGGCCGTCATCCAGGTGTCCGCGCACCGACCGGAACGATTTCACGCGCGCGGTCTCACCAGGGCAGGGCGCCGTTCGCGTCGACGAACGTCCCGGTCGGGCCGTCCTCGTCGAGCAGGGCCATCCGCACGACGACGCCCGCAGCCTCCTGTGGAGTCTGGCCGCCCTCGAAGTCCACGGTCATGTCGGTGGCCGTGTAGCCGGGCTCGACGGCATTGAACTTGATGCCCTTCTCGAACTTGGCGTACTGCATCGTCAGCATGGTGGCAGCCGCCTTCGAGGCCCCGTAGAGCGGGATGCGCAGCGTCCAGGCGTCATCGGTGGTGACGCCGAACGACCCGGCCGCGCTGGAGACGGTGACCACGTTCGGGTTGGACGACTTCCGCAGCAGAGGGAGCGCGGCCTCGGTGACCCGCACGATCCCGGCCGCGTTGGTGTCGAAGGTGCGCAGGGCCGAGGGACCGTCGAACGGGCCGAACTCCTGGATGCCGGCGTTGTGCACGAGCACGTCGAGCCGGCCCTCGGCCTGGTCGATCGCCTGCAGCGCGGCCGCCACGGAGGCGTCGTCGGTGACATCGAGCTGGACGAAGCGGGCGCCGAGGTCCTTCGCGGCGGATTCGCCCCGTTCGGCATTGCGTGCGCCGATGTAGACGGTGTGTCCCTCGGCCACCAGCTGCCGGGCGGTCTCCCGGCCGATGCCCTTGTTGGCCCCGGTGATCAGCGTGACGGTCATCTGTTTCCTCCTGAATTCATCGACCCGAGTGGGTCATTCGGAAACCTAGGCGCCGCCCGGCAGGCCTGCCAGAGTCCCGGTCAGCCTGGGGGGTGACAGGACCCCTGCTGTTTCGGCCCGGCCGTTTTACAGTGGATGGGTGAGCGAGACGACGAAAGCCCTGGGCGAGTTCCTCCGCGCCCGGCGGGAGCTGGTCACGCCTCAGCAGGCGGGTATTCCCGACGAGGGAGTGCGCCGGGTGCCGGGCCTGCGCCGCGAAGAGGTGGCCATGCTGGCCGGGATCAGCGCGGACTACTACCTCCGGCTGGAGCGGGGCCGCGACCGGAATCCGTCCGTGCAGGTGCTGGCCTCGATCGCCCGGGTGCTGCACCTGGACGACGAGCACACGGCCCACCTCTTCGGCCTGGCCTGCGAGGCTCCCCGGCCGCGGCGCCGCCGATCGCGCAAGGAGAGCGTCCCGGCCGGTGCGCTGAACCTGATGGACGCCCTGGTCCAGCCCGCCTTCATCGAGGGCCGCTACCTCGACGTCCTGGCCTCGAACCGCCTGGCGCGGGCCCTCTCCCCGGGCCTCGAGGTCGGTCGCAACCAACTGCGGGACCTGTTCCTGGATCCGGCCGAGCAGGCGCACTACCCGGACTGGGAAGCGATGGCGGAGTGCTACGTCGCGAGCTTCCGCAAGTCGGTGGGCAACGACATCGACGACCCCCGGTTCATCGAGCTGACCGGCGAACTGGCCCTGGCGAGTCCGCATTTCCGCCGGCTCTGGGCGCGCCACGAGGTCCGGGCGCCACGCGAGACCCTCCTGAAGATCGAGCATCCGCAGGTGGGCACGCTGATGCTGCACCGGGAACAGCTGAGTATCAGCGGGGCCGAGGGCCTGATGATGATCGTCTACCACCCCGAACCCGGGTCCGCAGATGCGGACAAGCTGGCGTTGCTGGCTTCCGCGGATCTTCCAATGATGGACGCTGGTGAGCAGTTTCGTAGTTCGGTCACCCGATAACGGGCTGAGTGATGCTCACTCGGGAACGACCGGCCGGAATCGGACCGTCTCCTGAGTCAGTATCCGCTCCACCACGGTGAGCGGACCCTGTTCGGCCAGCCAGGCGATCACCTCGTCGACCTTTTCCGGGGGAGCCGAGGCCCCCGCGGTCAGGCCGATCACGTCGACCTCGGCTATCCACTCCGGCGCGATCTGCTCAGCCCGGTCGATCAGGTACGCCGGAAGGCCATGGCGGCGGGCATTTTCGACCAGGCGCAGCGAGTTGGACGAGTTGGCGGATCCGATCACCAGCACCAGTTGGGCCTCGTCGAGCACGGCGGCGAGCGCGTTCTGCCGGTTGGTGGTGGCGTAGCAGATGTCCTCGGTGGCCGGCCCCTTCAGGTCGGGAAACCGGGCCTTGAGGGCGGCCACGATCCCGGCGGTCTGCTCTACCGAAAGTGTGGTCTGAGTGAGGTAGGAGACCCAGGACGGGTCGGCCACCCGAAGGTGACCCACATCGTCCACACTTTCTACCAACACGATCTGTTCCGGTGCCTCGCCGAGCACCCCTTCCACCTCTTCGTGCCCGGCGTGCCCGATCAGGATCGTGGTGTCGCCCCGGTCGACGTAACGGGCCGCTTCGAGATGCACCTTGGCCACCAGAGGGCAGGTCGCGTCCACCACCGGAAGGTTACGGGTGGCGGCCTCTTGACGGACGGCGGGGGAGACGCCGTGAGCGGAGAGAACCACCGTGGAACCCATTGGCACCTGGTCCAGTTCGTCGACGAAGATTGCTCCCCGGGCCTCCAGATCGGCCACCACGTGCTGATTGTGGACGATCTGTTTGCGGACGTAGACCTGGCCGTGCTCGTTCAGCAGGCGCTCGACCGTGGAGATGGCGCGTTCGACCCCCGCGCAGAACGACCGGGGCGAGGGCAGGAGCACGGTTCGGGGCCGCAGCATTCAGGACTGCCGGCGGACGCAGCGGCGGGCGACCGAGACCAGGGCCAGCTGCCCGGAATCATCGAAAACCCCTTCGGCCAAGGAATCCTCGAACTGACTGAGTAGTTCTTCGGCCCGGTTCAGCGCCCAGGCCCGGCCGCCCGCCTCCTCCACCAGATCGGCGGCCCGGGCGATCTGGTCGGTGCTCAGCGGCGTCGCCGATCCGTAGAGACCGGCCAGTTCGGCCCCGGCGGGGGTGCCCGAGGTGAGCGCGGCGACCACCGGCAGGGACTTCTTGCGGGCCCTCAGGTCGGCTCCGGCCGGCTTGCCCGTGACCCCGGGATCTCCCCAGATCCCAAGTACGTCGTCGGTGAGCTGGAAGGCCAGCCCGAGGTCCCGGCCGGCCCGGGTCAACTGTCGCACCGGCTCGGCCGGGGTGCCGGCGGCGAGCGCGCCGAGCGCACAACTCACACCGATCAGCGCACCGGTCTTCGCGGTCGCCATCGCCAGGCACTCGTCCAGGGTGACGGTGGCCCGGCGCTCCAGGGCCAGATCCTGGATCTGGCCGAGGATGAGTTCTTGGACGGCGTCGGCCAGGGCGGTGGCCGCCTGCGGCAGGCTGGACAGCGTCTGCAGGGCCAGGGTCAGTAGGGCATCGCCGGCCAGCACCGCCGGCCCTACGCCGAATACGCTCCAGGCGGTGGCCCGGTGCCGACGGGTCAGATCTCCGTCCATCACATCGTCGTGCAGCAGCGAGAAGTTGTGCACCAGGTCGACGGCGACGGCAGCCGCAATGACTTCCTCAGGATTGCTGTGCGGAGCCACGGCCTGGGCCGAGAGGAGGGTCAGAGCCGGCCGCAGGGCCTTGCCCCGCCCGGCGTCGTCCTCGTGCCCTTCGGTGTCCCTCCATCCGTAGTGGTAGAGGGCCACCGGCCGAACCGCCTCGGGCAGGCGGTCCAGGGTGGCTCGCAGAGCCGGCTCCACCCGCTGTCGGGCGGTTTCCAGCGGGTCGGTCCGGACCTCGAGCTCGCTGCGGGTTTCCGTGCTCATCGTCCGACCTCCACGAAGTCCAGTACGCCCAGGGCATCCGGCACCAGAACCGCCACGCCGTAATAGGTGCTGAGCTGATAGGTGATGACGGCGGCCGGATCGATGCCCTCGAACCGCAGGCTCAGCCCGGGCTCCAGTTCCTCCGGCAGATCGGCCGGGCCCAGTCCGACGACCCCACCCTGATCGGCCCCGGTGCGCAGGGCCAGGATCGAGGTAGCGCCGTACTCGTCGATCGGGATCTTGTCGCTGGGCAGGATCGGGACCCCGCGCCAGGCCGTGTGCTGCTGCCCCCGCACGCGCACCTGCCCCGGTTCCAGGCCGGCGGCGGTGCACTGCCGCCGGAACGCCGCGATCGCCCGGGGATGGGCCAGGAAGAACGCCGTGCTCCGGCGGCGGCTGAGCAACTCGTCAAGATCGGCCGGGGTGGGCCGGCCGGTGCGGGCCGCGATCCGCTGACCGGGGTCGACCTGGGCGAGCAACCCCAGATCGGGATGGGTCAGGAGGTCTCGCTCCTGACGTTCGCGTAAGGCGTCCACTGCTAGTCGTACTTGTTCTCGGGTTTGATCCATCGGGTTGCTGTAGAGATCGGCGACCCGGGAGTGCACGCGCAGGCGGGTCTGCGCGAGCGTCAGGTCGTACTCCTTAGGTTCCGTGTCATAGTCGGGGAACCCCTGTGGCAGTTCGGTTTCCCCGGTGTGGCCGGATGCGAAGGGGATCTCGCTCTCGCCGTACTTGTTCACCGGACCGTCCGGTGCCGGGCGAGCCAGGTGTTCTCGGAGCCGGGGCGTCCGGTCCAGGAGTTCCCGGAGCTGCGCTGCTGGGAGGGTCAGGATCCGGCAGCTGGTCTCGGTGCGGGCCGAGAACGTCCATCGAGAGTCCGGCCCGGTGAGCAGTTCGGCGCCGATCTGCTCACCCGGGCCCAGGAGGGCAGTGACCGCGGCAGTACCGTAGGCGCCCGGAACCTCCCGGCTGACCGTGCCGTGAACGATCAGGGTCAGCGCGTCCAGGGGGGCGCCGAGCTCCGCCAGAAGGGTGCGGGCCGGAACTTCCCGAAGCTCGAAAGACATGGATAATTGCTGGAGTTCGACGGCATCGGCGAACCCCGCGAACGGGAGCAGCCGGGCCAGGCTCGGCGGGACGATCCGGTTCTGATCGAACCTGACCAGGCCGTCGCGGACCGGCCTCCGGCGCCGCTGGTTCACCCGGTAGGTGCCCGCCTCCAGCAGTTTCCAGGACAGTTCCGAAAGAAGCCACCGAGGGCTGGTCGCCGTGTTCTGCGGGCGGGTCTTGGTGGTGGTGGCCAGGTTCCGGGCGGCTGCGGAACCCAGCGCGGTGGGCACTTCAGCCCTCCCGTCCGACCTCGACGTTCTCCAGCACGGCGAGCGCGTCCGGGACCAGCACCGCGGCCGAGTAGTAGGCACTGACCAGGTAGGAGATCACCGCCTTCTCGTCGATCCCCATGAACCGCACGTTCAGGCCCGGCTGGAACTCGTCCGGCAGCCCGGTCTGGTGCAGCCCGATCACGCCCTGACTCTCCATCCCGGTGCGCAGCAGCAGCACCGAGCTGGTCCGGGTGCGGCTCATCGGGATCTTGTTGCAGGGCAGCACCGGGACCCCGCGCCAGGACGGCACCTGATGCCCGAAGAACTCGCTGAGCTGTGGATACACGCCGCGACGGGTGCACTCCCGGCCGAACGCGGCGATCGTGCGGGGGTGGGCGAGGAAGCAGGCCGGATCCTTCCAGACCAGGCTGAGCAGCTCGTCGAAGTCGTCCGGGGTCGGCGCCCCCTGCCGGGCCTGGAACCGGAACGACAGATCGGCGTTGTGCAGCAGACCGAAGCTGCGGTTGTTGATCAGCTCGTGCTCCTGCCGCTCGCGCAGCCCTTCCACGGTGAGCCGCAGCTGCTCCTCGGTCTGGTTCATCGGCTTGTTGTAGAGGTCGGCCACCCGGCTGTGGACCCGGAGCACGGTCTGGGCCACGCTGAGTTCGTACTCCCGAGGCGAGAGTTCGTAGTCGACGAACGTCTGCGGCAGCTGGTACTCCCCGTCCTGCCCCGAGGTCAGGTCGATCGCGGCTTCCCCATGCTCGTTCTGCGGCCGGGCCGCCTCCGCGCTGCGCCGCTGGATGTGCGCCCGCAGACCGCCGGCCTCGCCGTTCAGCTCGTCGAAGGCCTGGCGGGACAGCAGGAGGACGGTGACGGCGGTGACCGCCTTCAGGGTGAATTCCCACGAGCCGGTCGCGTCGGCCAGCACCTCGCCGCCGAAATGGTCTCCATCGGCGATGATCCCGTGACTACTGGCCTCACCGTAGAGGCCGTCGCCGAGGCGTTCCACCTTTCCGTGGGCGATCAGCCCGACGGTGTCGGCCGGGGAACCGGAGCTGAACATCACCTCGCCCGGGGCGTATTCGCGTTGCTGGAACCGGGAGGCGAGAGCGGTGAGGACCGCCTCGTCCTCGAAACCGCGCAGCAGCGGCAGTTCGGTCAGCTCCTGCGGGATCACCCGGACCTGGTCGCCCTCGCTGATGAACTGGACCCGCCCGTCCCCCAAGGCGTAGGTGGCCCGCCGGTTCACCCGGAACACACCACCGTCGGCCTGGATCCAGGGCAGCACCCGCAACAGCCAGCGCGAGGTGATCGACTGCATCTGGGGCGCGGATTTGGTGGTGGTGGCCAGGTTTCGCGCGGCGGCGACGTCCAGGCTGGTGCGCGGGTCGAGCACCGGAAGGCTGGGCTCGAGGGGCTGGCTGACGGTCATGGTTCTCCTGACTGGTTCAGCTCGGTTTCGGCTCGGTGGGAGGGGCCGGCGAGGCGGAGAGCGAATCATCACGTTCGGCGCCGACCCGGTCATGTAATAACGAAGCGCGGCGGTTCGGCAAGGCCTACCCGGCGTGTTTCGCCGTACCCCGTGGTTCTGAAAGGCATGTTCTTGATGGGGTTTCCGGTCGGGTACGGCTACCCGCCCGTCACTGGACAGGGCGGGTGGGAACCGGTCTAATCACCACAGTGCGTGATGGCATCGTTGCCTCCGGCGAAAGTTCCGATCCCGAGGGGGAATCCGGTGTCCGTTGAATCCACCCAGGCGTTTGTCCTCCCTGACTTCTACCTGCCCCATCCGGCCCGGCTGAACCCGAACGTGGAGCACGCCCGGGCGCACAGCACCCGCTGGGCCCGCCGGATGGGCATGCTCGACGCACCGGGGCCGGACGGCGTCCCGGTCTGGGACGAGCCCGCCCTGGCCCGGATGGACTATGCGCTGATGTGCGGCTACACCCATCCGGACTGTGACGCGCCGATGCTCGACCTGATCACCGAGTGGTACGTGTGGGTGTTCTTCTTCGACGACTACTTCCTCGAATCCTTCAAGTACGCGCGGGATCTGGCCGGGGCCCGGGCCTACCTGGACCGGCTGGAGGCGTTCATGCCCGCCGACGGTGAGGTGGCGCCGGATCCGGAGAACCCGGCCGAGGACGGGCTGGCCGACCTCTGGGCTCGCACCGTCCCCTCGATGTCCGCCGCCTGGCGCGCGCGGTTCCGCACCAGCACGCACAACCTGCTGGTCGAGTCGATGTGGGAGTTGCAGAACATCGACGCCGGCCGGATCGCCAACCCGATCGAGTACATCCAGATGCGCCGCCGGGTGGGCGGGGCGCCCTGGTCGGCCAACCTGGTCGAGGTGGTGAATGCGGAACTCCCATCGCACCTGGCCGAGCGGCGGGCGGTGCGGGTGCTCAGCGACACCTTCTCCGACGCGGTGCACCTGCGCAACGACCTCTTCTCGTACCAGCGCGAGGTCCAGGAGGAGGGCGAGAACTCCAATGCCGTGCTGGTTTTCGAGAAATTCCTGAACTGTCCCACGCAGCGCTCGGCCGAGCTGGTCAACGATCTGCTCACCTCCCGGCTCCAGCAGTTCGAGAACACCGCGCTGACCGAGGTGCCGGCGCTCCTGGCCGAGCACGCGGCCACCCCGGCCGAGGTCTTCGCGGTCGCCACCTATGTGCAGGGGCTGCAGGACTGGCAGGCGGGTGGGCACGAGTGGCACGCCCGCTCCAGCCGGTACATGAACGCCGAGGCGCAGACCGCCACCTGGTCGCTGCCCACCAGGCCCTCCGGTCTGGGGCTCTCCGGTCTGGGGGCCTCCGGTCTGGGCACGGCGGCGGCCCGGCTGGGGGTGCCGGTGCGGACCCGTCAGTACGTACACGCCCGGTTCGCGCCGGTGGGGCCGCTGCCCCTGCCTGACTTCCACATGCCCTACCCCGTTCGAACGAGCCCGCATCTGGAAGACGCTCGTCGTCACAATCTCGAATGGTCCGCGCAGATGGGAATGTTCGAGGCAATCTGGGACCGGAACCGTTTCGTCGGAATGGATCTGGCCTACTGTGCGGCGATGATCCATCCCGACGCCTCGCCCGGTCAGCTGGATCTGACTTCGGACTGGCTCTCCTGGGGTACTTATGGGGACGACTACTACCCCGTGGTCTTCGGTGCCACCAACAATCTCGCGGGCGCGAAAGCGTCCCACATTCGTCTGGGGCTCTTCATGCCGCTCGACGGAGCCCCGGTTCCCGAACCGCTGGACCCGATGGAACGCGGGCTGGCGGATCTATGGACGCGAACGGCGAGTTCGCTGCCCCGCTCGGCTCGGGTGCGGTTGCGTCGGGCGATCCGCTCGATGACCTCGAGCTGGCTCTGGGAGTTGGCGAACCAGGCCCAGCAGCGGGTGCCGGACCCGGTCGACTACGTCGAGATGCGTCGCCGCACCTTCGGTTCCGACCTCACCGTCGCCCTCTCCCGGTTCAGCCACGCCGATGTGGTGCCGGAGGCCCTCTTCGACCACCGGGTGCTCCGTGAGCTCGACACCGCGGCGCAGGACTACGCCTGCTTCCTCAACGACGTGTTCTCGTACCAGAAGGAGATCGAGGTCGAGGGGGAGGTGCACAACCTGGTCTTCGTGCTCGAACAGTTCCTGGGCACCGACCGGTTCGTCGCCGTAGGTCTGCTGAACGACCTGATGACCGCCCGGATGGCGCAGTTCGTCCTGATCGCCGACCACGACCTCCCGGCCCTGATCGCCGAACTGGAGCTGGACGCGGCGGTGGGCGCGGCCTTGCGGCGGCATGCGGACTACCTGAAGAACTGGATGTCCGGGATCCTGGAGTGGCATCGGCGGGCGACCCGGTACACCCCGGAGGAACTCCGAGGCCGGGGAGGTCTTGATGCGAAGATCTTGCAATAAGGATGGGGCGCGGCCTACGGTGAACCGGCGCCACCCGGCGTCCCGCCGCCAGCCCGGGAGTACCACCGATGACCAGCCAGACCACCCTGGAACCGGGCCTGCGCCAGCGGCTGGACGCGTTCCGCGCCTCGCTCAGCCGGGCCGACCGGGCGAGTCTGTGGGGGATGGGCGCGTTCATCGTCTTCCTGCACGTCTCCGGCTTCTTCATCCTGCTCGCGCTGGTCACGCCGAAGCACTACCAACTGGGCGGTGACCACCCGGTGTTCAACGCCGGGGTGGGGGTGCTGGCCTATACGTTCGGCCTGCGGCACGCGTTCGACGCGGACCACATCGCCGCGGTCGACAACGCGACCCGCAAACTCCTCGCCGACAACGCGGCCGCAACCGAGGCGGGCGTCCCCGCCGAGCAGATCAAGCGTCCTCTGTCGGTGGGTTTCTGGTTCTCCCTGGGCCACTCCACGATCGTCTTCTCACTGGCCTTCCTGCTCTCCGTGGGGGTCAAGGCGCTGGCCGGACAGGTCAGCGACGACGGGTCGGCCCTGCACGCGGCCACCGGGGTGATCGGCGCCTCGGTGTCCGGGGTGTTCCTCTGGGTGCTCGGCCTGCTCAACCTGATGGTGCTGGTCGGCATTCTCAAGGTCTTCCTGCAGATGCGCCGCGGGCAGTACGACGAGGAAGCGCTCGAAGAGCATTTGAATAAGCGCGGTTTCATGAACCGCTTCCTGTCCGGGCTGACCAAGTCGGTGCGCAAGCCCTGGCACATCTATCCGGTCGGCGTGCTCTTCGGCCTCGGCTTCGACACCGCCACCGAGGTCGGCCTGCTGGTGATCGCCGGCGGGGCGGCCGCCTTCAACCTGCCCTTCTACTCGATCCTGGTGCTGCCGATCCTGTTCGCCGCCGGGATGTGCCTGATGGACACGATCGACGGGGTGTTCATGAACGTGGCCTACGGCTGGGCCTTCGCCCGGCCGGTCCGGAAGGTGTTCTACAACATCACGATCACCTCGATCTCGGTCGCCGTCGCGCTGGTGATCGGGACGATCGAGCTGGTCGGGGTGCTGGCCGACCAGGCCCACATCACCTCCGGCCCGATCGGCGCGATCGCCGGGATCAACCTGGACTACGCGGGCTACGCGATCGTCGGGCTGTTCGTCGCCGCCTGGGTGATCGCGGTGGCGGTGTGGCACTTCGGGAACATCGACGCGCGCTGGTCGGCCCGGCTGGACCCGGAGCCCGGCGAACCGGGCTGAGCCCTCACTGATCCGGGTCCAGCTGGATCACGATCGGGCTGGTGGAGTCCGGGTCGTCGTACCCCGGGGGCCGGTAGGTCCAGGTGGTCTCCGGCGGCTCGTACGGCTTGGGCGGGTCGAACACCTGGGGCATGGACAGGAAGCCCGGGGGCGGGGTGAGCTCGCGGTGCCAGCCGGGTTTCGGCGGGGCGAGCAGGTTGCCCTGGGCGTGGGTGACCCCCAGGGCGGCGAGGTGTCCCAGATCGGCCGCCGTCTCGGCGCCCTCCGCGCAGAGCAGCGCGTCCACTCCCTCGGCGTAGGTGACCAGACCGCGCAGCACCGCCGTGCGGCCCTCGTCGCGAGAGCAGCCGACCACCAGCGTCCGGTCGATCTTCACCATGTCCGGCTGCAGCACCGCCAGTCGCTCGAACTCCAGCGCCCCGGCCCCGACGTCGTCCAGGGCGATCCCGGCGCCACGCTCGCGCAGGTCGTTCAGCACCCGCAGCAGGTCCGAGGTGTCGACCCCGCCCGGGTCCTCGCCGATCTCGACCACCACGCCGGACAGGTCGTTCGGCAGGCCGGTGCGCATCCGCGGTGACATCAGGGCCCGGGCCGAGGCGTTGACGTACAAGTCGTGCCCGAGCGGCCGGTCCGGCAGGTCCAGGGCGACCTGGATCGCGGCCAGCTCCAGCAGGTCGCCGAAGCCCTCCCGGTGGGCCTGCCGGAACACCTCGCTGGTGTCCGGGAAGGTGCCCGGGAACTCGAACCGGGCCAGCGCCTCGTGCGCCCGGATCTGCTGGATCCGCAGATCCACGATGGGCTGGGTGACCATCGTGAAGCTCGGCATCCGGTGCACCCCGCGGCGTCCGCGGCGGGAGGTGACCGGCGGCCGGGACTCGTCGTTGGGCCGGATCGGCTCGGCCTTCACGGTGATCGAGGTGAGCTCGATCGAGCCGGTCGGCGGGCCCGGCGGCGGCTCGTTGCCGGCGATCACCACCCGGTTGCGGCCGGCCCGCTTGGCCGCGTAGAGCGCCTCGTCGGCGGCCGCCACCGCGCTGCCGGGATCGGTCTCCGGGTCCCACTGGGCCACCCCGGCCGAGAAGGTCTGCCCGTACGGCGTCACCTCGCGCAGCCGTTCTAGCACGGTGGCCAGCTGGAGCGGGCTGAAGCCGGGGGCGAGGAGGGCGAACTCCTCACCGCCGTACCGGGCCAGCAGGGCCGGCGGGCGCAGCTGGGCGGTCCAGGCCGCGACCGCGTCGCGCAGCAGCAGGTCACCGGCCTGGTGCCCGCGGCTGTCGTTGAACGCCTTGAACTTGTCCAGGTCGATCATCGCGAAGCACAGCGTGGTGCCGTCCTCGCGGGCCATCTCGGTGGCCCGGCGCACCTCGTAGTCCCAGGTCCGCCGGTTCGGGGCGCCGGTCAGGCCGTCCGCCCGGGCCGCCTGGCCGAGCTCCACCGCCTGTTCCTGCACGGTCGAGATCAGCCAGAGGATGCGGACCAGGATCAGGATGCAGATCGCCAGCATCCCCACCGCGATCACCGGCCAGTGCCGGGCGTGGCTGCGGAACCCGTCCACCAGCAGGGCCAGGTTGGGCAGGATCAGGGCGAGCACCAGGGCGGCCTGCCGGCGCCGGCTCAGCGTGTCCTCGGCCGGGGAAGGGTCCGGGTCGGCCAGCACCCGCATCGAGGGCACCCCGGCGGCCGCCGCGATCAGCAGGTAGCCGCCGAGCCGGCCGGCCTCGATCAGGGGGCTGGACTCCCGGCTGGAGGCGATCAGGGTGGACACCTCATACCCGGTGTGGGCGGCCAGGGTCAGGCCGAAGGCGGCCAGCAGCAGCTGGTACGAGAGGGTGCGGGCGCCCGGCACGGCGTAGAGCCGGGCCAGCACGCCGAGCAGGAAGAGGTCGCCCAGGGGGTAGGCGGCGCCGATCGCCTTGTCCGCCAGCGGCAGGCTGGAGGCGTCGGCCAGCGGGGCGAAGACGAAGATGCCGAGCACCACGCCCGCGCTGGTGGTGACGATCAGCGCGTCCAGCACGGCGCCGTGGTCGCGGCCCCCGCCCCGGGCCCGGGAGAAGTCCAGCGCCCCGAAGCCGAGCAGGGGGTAGGCGATCAGCGCGACGAAGTCGGCCAGGGAGGGATGGTCGCCGGTCACCGGGCGGGTGGAGCTCGCCGCGATCAGGTCGCCGAGCACCCAGAACGCGGCCCCGGCCAGCATCAGCCACCAGCCGCGGCGCCGGGTCGGGCGCTGGTAGACGATCCCCAGCGCACCGGTGATCAGGGCGGCCACCCCGATCAGCACCCCGACCGGGCCGGCGGTGCCGTCCGGCAGCGCCGAGTGCGCCACGATCAGCGCCATGATCAGGGCCAGGCCCCCGAGCAGCACCGGGGACGTCGAGGTCGGGTGGTCGTCGCGGACGCTCGGATCGGGCTTCAGCACGAAGGACTGCACCGGTGACCGGGTCCGTGCGGTCGCCGGCCGGGCCGAGCCGTCCGGTCACCCCTCATTTGGTTCAAGCTCCCGCCCTCGTCACCGTCCGCAGGCCCGAACGCGACGTCCTAACCGACATCCCTCGGTGCAAGTGCCTTAGCCGGAAGGGTAACGGGGACGAGGCGGTCACGACACAACCAACCCGGGGGCAACTGGGGCATCAGGAGCACTCATGGTCATTGATGCGTAATCCCTCCGGGACGGGGAGTGACCAGACCGGCCGGTCCGGGCCGATCCGGGCTGATCCGGGCCCTCGGAGCGGGCTCCCGGGAAACAATCAGAGAAAGATCGTCACCGGGGGAACTTCCCCGGTCGATGGAACATTAGATTCACAACGGCCGCTCCGGCGGCCGCCTCCGGACGTGGCAGCTCCGGAGTGAAGAAGACCCGTACAACGGTCGGAGGACCGATGGAAAGCAGGAACCCGGTCTTCGGGCGCAGCAAGCAGTTCGCCCGGGGTGGGTACGCGACGTTCGACACGCGCACGCCGAGCGCGAACGACCTTCAGGGCATGTACGACGCCCCGTCCGTCACCCGTCGCAACACCGACCGGATGACGCTGGACGACGTCATCATGCGCAGCGCGGCCCTGTTCGGCACGTTGCTGGTGACCGCGGCGGCGGTCTTCGCCCTGGTCGATCCGGACGACGCGGCGCTGGGCCCGCTGGTCTTCGGCGGCGCGATCATCGGGCTGGTCCTCAGCCTGGTCATCTCGTTCAGCAAGAAGATCCGCCCGCCGCTGATGTTCGCCTACGCGGTCGCCGAGGGCGCCTTCGTCGGCGGGATCAGCCTGATCTTCAACGACGTCTACGACGGCATCGTGATGCAGGCGGTGCTGGGCACTCTCGGGGCCTTCGCCGCGATGCTCGCGCTGTACCGCTTCGGCGTGGTCAAGGCGACGCCCAAGTTCACCAAGACCCTGATGATCGCCGGCGTCGGCTACCTGGCCTTCGGCCTGATCAACCTGGTCGTGGCCCTGATCACCGGCAACAGCGCCTACGACAGCCCGCTCGGCTGGCTGATCGGCGCCTTCGGGGTCGGCCTGGCGTCGTTCTTCCTGGTGCTCGACTTCGACTTCGTCGAGCAGGGCATCCGGAACGGCCTGCCGGAGGAGTACGCCTGGACCGCCGCGTTCGGCCTGATGGTCACGCTGGTCTGGCTGTACATCGAGATCCTGCGTCTGCTGGCGATCCTGCGCGGCGACAACTGAATCGCCCGGCGCCTTCGGGCGCCGGGACTTCGAACACAAGCGATCACCCCCGCCGGGCTCCTCCCGGCGGGGTTGATCTTTGTGGGCCCGGAGTGCGGTCCGAGCACCCGGACGACCGTCGATCCGCACCGCTGCGCACCGGCCCGACCACTTAGGCTGACCGCGTGCCTGAGACCGCCGACCCGCAACCGTCGACCACCCCCTTCCGGTGGCATCCGCCGCAGCCGGTGCTGGAGATCGCCGAACTGGTGCTGACCGGCGCGCTGCCGGTGGCACCGGCGATCGTCGAGGTGCCGGACGAGATCGCGGACCGGCTCGCGGGCGGCGAGACGATCGAGATTGAGGACGCGGAGGGCACCCCGGTCGCGGGGGTCACCGAGGCGGTGGCCGGGGGCGACGAAGGAGCCGAATCCCTCGTGCTGCCGGAGTTCACCCCGCGGCGGCCGTTCGCCCACGGCCCGGTGCGGGCCGCCCGGCGCTCGCCGGCCCAGGTGCGTGAAGCCCTGGCGTCCGGTCCGGCCCCGGGGGCGGTGCTCGCGGTACCGGTGACCGACCTGCTCACGGCCGAGCAGGTCGAGGAGATCCGCCGCCAGGTCCAGGAGTCCGGGGCGCAGGTGCTCTGGATCGCGGTCTTCGGCGCCGGTCGCAAGCTGCCCCTGCCGGCCGACGGACTCTGGCGCGCGGTCCGGGACCTGGCAACCGAGCCCGGCGCCCAGGCCGTCCCGGTTGCCGTTCCCCGGCTGCCCCACACCGAGGACGCGTCCCTCATCACCTCGGTGGCCCGCGGCTACGGTGCCACCGACGTCCTCACCGTGCCCCCCGCGTCCCCTGGTGAACTGCACCCCTCCTTCGCCCGCGAGTACACCCGCGCTGTCCCGCCACCGCACCGCCGCGGCGTCACCGTCTTCTTCACCGGCCTTTCCGGCTCGGGGAAGTCCACGGTGGCCAAGGCCCTGGGTGAGCGCCTGCTCGACCGCACCACCCGCACCGTCTCGCTGCTGGACGGCGACGAGGTGCGCCGCATGCTCTCCGCGGGCCTGACCTTCAGCCGGGCCGACCGGGATCTCAACATCCGCCGGATCGGCTTCGTCGCGGCCGAGATCTCCCGGCACGGCGGCCTGGCCATCTGCGCGCCGATCGCCCCGTTCGCATCGGTCCGGGCCGAGGTCCGGGCCGAGGTCGAGCAGGTCGGCGACTTCGTCCTGGTGCACATCTCCACCCCGCTGGAGGAGTGCGAGCGCCGCGACCGCAAGGGCCTGTACGCCAAGGCCCGGCGCGGCGAGATCCCGGACTTCACCGGCATCTCCTCGCCCTACGACGTTCCGGCCGACCCCGAGCTGCGGATCGACACCACCGGCATCTCCATCGACGCCGCGGTCGACCAGGTCTGGGCGCTGCTCACCGACCGCGGCTACCTGACCGGCCCGGAGAAGGACCGCTGACCCCCAGCTCAAGCCCTGCCCCAAGCCCTGCCTCAAGGCCGACGAAGGGATCCGCGATGACCGACGGTCCGGCACTGGAACTGGACGAGTTCGAGCGCCTGGTCAACTCCGGGCACGTCGACACCGTGCTGGTGGTGTGGACCGATCCGGGTGGGCGGCTGCAGGGCGAGCGGGTGCACGCCCGGCACTTCTCCGAGCAGGTGCTGGCCGGGGGGCTGAACGTGGAGCCGGGCCGGGCCGATCCGAGCGCGGTCGCGCTGGCCGCGCCGTCCGGCTCGCTGGTGCTGCGGCCGGACCCGGCGACCCTGCGGCCCGCCCCCTGGCTGGCCGGTTCGGTGATGGTGCAGGGCGACCTGTTCCGGGCCGACGGGCTCCCGGTCCGGACCGCGCCGCGCCAGGTGCTGGCCGCCCAGGTGAAGGAGGCCGCCGATCTCGGGGTGGTGCCCTCCGGAGCGATCTCGGTGCAGTTCACGGTGTTCGGCTCGGGCTACGCGGAGGCGGCCGGCCGGAACTGGACCGGGCTGACCGAGGCGGGCGGCGGGGCCGGGCTGGGGTCCTCGAGCATCGACGAGGACCTGCTGCGGGACCTGCGTCAGACCGCCTACAACGCCGGCCTGACGGTGCACTCGTCACACGGCACCGGAGTGGCCGGGCAGTACGACCTGTCGTTCCAGCACGACGACCTGATCCGCACGGCCGACGACCACATGGCCTTCCGCTCGGCCGCCTCGGAGCTGGCGCACCGCCACGAGAAGTCGCTCACCTTCATGGCCCGGTACGACGACCGGCCCGGCAACGGGGCCCGGCTGTCCATGAGCCTGCGCGGGCTGGACGGCTCGCTGGTCTTCAGCGACACCGCCAACCAGGACTTCTCCGACGGGCGCAGCGCGGTGTTCCGCAGTTTCGTCGCCGGGGTACTGGCCACCCTGCGCGACTTCACCCTGCTGTACGCCCCGACGGTGAACTCCTACAAGCGTTTCCGGCCGGACGGCGCCGCGCCGACGGCGATCACCTGGGGCGAGGGGGGCACGGCGAGCGCGCTGCGGGTGGCCGGTCGCGGAGAGACGCTGCGGGTGCAGAACCGGGTACCCGGCGCCGACGCCAATCCCTATCTCGCGCAGGCCGCCATGCTGGCCGGTGGGCTGTACGGGATCCGGGCCGGACTGCCGCTGGAACAGCCGCTGATCGGCGACTCCCGGGCGCCCGGCCTGGCCCGGGTACCGGCCTCGCTGGCCGCCGCCCGGCAGACCTTTGCCGGTTCTGACCTGGCCCGCAACGCTTTTGGGGAAGACGTGGTGGCGATGTGCCTGCGGGCCGCCGATGCCGAACTGGATGCGTTCGACGCCGCGGTGACCGACTGGGAGCGGCGGCGCGGGTTCGACATGCACTAGGGCGTCCGGGGCCGGACTAGCATCCTGAAGTGCTCAGCCCAACCCACGACGAAGCTGCCAAACGCCTGGACCGGCTGGCCGACCGCCTCCGGGTGGTGGGCCCGCGCCTGGCCGCCCGGCAGAGTGCCGAGGCCGCGGAACTGATCGCCCAGGTCCGGGCCGGACTCCAGCGGATCGCCGATCTGACCGCGGACGCGGACGGTGAGCCGCGCCGGCCGCTGCCCGTGCTCAAGGCCCACGCCCTCGCCGACCAGGCCCTGGTGCTGGGCAACGACCTGCTCAAGGGCGGGGAGCGCAGCGATGTGTTCCGGGTCGAGGCGGTGGCGGCGATCCTGGCCGTTCACGATCTGGTGTGACCCGTGTCGCCCCGGGAATGCCGAGGACTCCTGAACCGATTCATAGTATGAATTCGTAACTGAACCCCGACCCTCCGCAGCGCGCGGAAGGGACCTCCCGGCGATGAAGGTGGGAAACGCAGCTCAGGGCTGAAGGTGCCGACGGGGTTCCGGAACGCGCGAGCGAAGGGAATCACGTGAGCCGAGCCGGAAGAGCCCGCAAGATCGCGGCCGCCGCCGCCTTCGGGGGCGGGGGGATCGGTGCGCTCGGGATGGCCGCCTACGGCCTGCTGCTCACCGAGGTGAAGATGGCGCGCAAGCTGATCGGCCGGCCCTTCGGCGACGCCGGTCCGGGCGGCGAGGGGCGCTACGGAGACTTCCCCGGCGACCCGATCCAGCTGATCATGCTGGGCGACTCGACCTCGGTCGGGCTGGGCGCGGACCAGGGCCGGGAGACGCCGGGCGCGGTGATCGCGGCCGGTCTGGCGCCGATCGCCGGGCGGCCGGTCGAGGTGCGGATGTTCGGCCGGGTCGGTGGGCAGTCCGGGGAGCTGGAGGGGCAGACCACCCGGGCGCTGGACGCGGAGCCGAAGCCGGACGTGGTGGTGATCATGGTCGGCGCCAACGACGTCACCCATCGGGTGCGCCCGCAGGAGGCGGTGCGGGCGCTCGAGGCCTCGGTCCGCCGGCTGCGCGAGGCCGGGGTCGAGGTGGTCGTCGGTACCTGTCCCGACCTGGGCACGATCAAGGACATCCCGCGCCCGTTGCGGTACGTGGCCCAGCGCCTGAGCCGGCAGCTGGCGGCCGCGCAGACGATCGGGGTGGTCGAGGCCGGCGGTTCCTCGGTGTCGCTGGCCGACCTGCTGGCCGACGAGTTCGCCACGCACCGGCTGGAGATGTTCGCCAAGGACCGGTTCCACCCCTCGGCCACCGGCTACGCCCGCGTGGGGGAGGCGATCCTGCCCACGGTGGCGACCGTGCTCGGTTACCTGCCGGGCGAGCGCGACCGGGTGCCGGACTACCGCCGCGGTGAGGGCATCGACGACATCGCGCACGCCGCGGTCCGGGCCGCGGAGAGCCCCGGCACCGAGGTGTCCGGTACCGAGGTCTCCGGCGCCGAGCGCGGCCCGCGCGGGCGCTGGGCGGCCTTCCGGCGGCGCCGGGCGCCGCAGAAGGACGAGCAGGCCCTGGTCGCCGGGGCCGACCCGTCACAAAAGCCGTAGGGACCGGCGTCCTCAAAGCTCATCGGCCCTCGAGGGTGTTGGATGGTAGGTGTGAAGTACGCCGAGTCGATCGTTGAGCTGATGGGTAACACGCCGCTGGTCAAGCTGGGGCGGGTGGCCGAGCACGTGGCCCCGCTGGTGCTGGCCAAGGTGGAGTACCTGAACCCGGGCGGGTCCGTGAAGGACCGGATCGCCCTCCGGATGATCGAGGCCGCGGAGAAGGACGGGCGACTGCGCCCGGGCGGCACCATCGTCGAGCCCACCTCCGGCAACACCGGGGTCGGCCTGGCCCTGGTGGCCCAGCGCAAGGGCTACCACTGCGTCTTCGTCTGCCCGGACAAGGTCAGCGAGGACAAGCGCAACGTCCTCAAGGCCTACGGGGCCGAGGTCGTGGTCTGCCCGACCGCCGTCCCGCCGGACCACCCGGACTCCTACTACTCGGTCTCCGACCGCCTGGTGAAGGAGATCGAGGGCGCCTGGAAGCCCAACCAGTACGCCAACCCCGAGGGCCCGGCCAGTCACTTCGCCAGCACCGGCCCGGAGATCTGGAACGACACCGAAGGACGGATCACGCACTTCGTCACCGGGGTCGGCACCGGCGGCACGATCACCGGCACCGGCCGGTTCCTCAAGCAGGCGTCCGAAGGACGCGTGAAGGTGATCGGGGCCGATCCCGAGGGTTCCGTGTACTCCGGGGGCACCGGGCGTCCCTACCTGGTCGAAGGCGTGGGCGAGGACTTCTGGCCGTCCGCCTACGACCCGTCGGTGCCGGACGAGATCATCGCCGTCTCCGACGCGGACTCGTTCGCGATGACCCGTCGGCTCGCCAAGGAGGAGGGCCTGCTGGTCGGCGGCTCCTGCGGGATGGCCGTGGTGGCCGCCCTGCGCGCGGCCGAGAAGCTGACCAAGGACGACGTGGTCGTGGTCCTGCTGCCCGATGGAGGACGCGGGTACCTGGGCAAGATCTTCAACGACCAGTGGATGGCCTCCTACGGCTTCCTCAGCCAGGACGGCGGGATGACGGTCGGCGACGTGCTCCGGGCCAAGGCCGGCGACCTGCCCGACCTGGTGCACACCCACCCGACCGAGACGGTCCGCGACGCGATCGGCATCCTGCGCGAGTACCACGTCTCGCAGATGCCGGTGGTCGGGGCCGAGCCGCCGGTGGTGGCCGGTGAGGTGGCCGGCTCGGTCAGCGAGCGGGCCCTGCTGGAGGCGGTCTTCACCGGTCGGGCGAACCTCGCCGACCCGGTCGAGAAGCACATGTCGCCCGCGCTGCCGCTGGTCGGTTCGGGAGAACCGGTCGAGGTGGTCAGGAAGTCGCTGGAACAGGTCGATGCCGTGATGGTGGTCGCGGACGGCAAGCCGGTCGGGGTGCTGACCCGTCTGGACCTCCTCGGGGTCTACGCGAGCTGAGGTTCGTCACCCCAGTTCGCCACACTGCGTCATCCGGTGGTCGCCTGGATAGGGCATCCGGGTGGCCCCGGGGCCCCGCACTGAAGATGTGACCTCCCTCGTGCCGATGGATCAGGGCAAGCGACCTGCCCGCCCATCCCCGCACGAGGAGGCACCGTGGCCCGACTTCTGGTTGTCGAGGACGACCCGGACGTCCGTGATCTGATCTCGATGCGGCTGGTCATGGTGGGCCATCGGGTCATCGCCATGCCGGACGCCGACCTCGCGCTGGACTCGGTCGACCAGTTCGGGGCCCCGGACGCCTACGTGCTCGACGTCGGGCTGCCCGGGATGGACGGGTTCGACCTGCTCCAGCGGTTGCGGCGCAGCGATCACGACATCCCGGCGATCTTCGTCTCGGCCTCCGCCCGGGAGCGGGACATCCTGCGCGGGCACGAACTGGGCGCTGCGTACCTGACCAAACCGTTCGCCGCCCACGCCCTGCTGGACGCGGTGGACGAGGCGATCACCGGACGGCCCATTCCTTCCGCCACCGAGCATGCCTGGTAACTCCCCGGTGCTGACCACCGGGGACGGGGGAGTGCCGGCCTCGATGGCAACCTTCGTGCCGGCTCTGGACGGTGGTCACTCGCTGATCGACCTGCTGTGGCGCAATTCCGAGGCGTCGATGGTGGTGATCGACCAGGAACAGGTCCTCCGGAACGCGAACCCGGCGGCGCTCGGCTTCCTCCGTCCCCGTGGAGTGACGGTCGGTGACCGGATGGAACGCCTCTCGTCCGAGGTGCATCCGGTCCGGTCCGGCCCCGACGGTCAGCCGGTGGTGGACGAGACAGTCGACCTGTGGCCGCTGAAACAGGTTCTGGACGGGGAGACGCTCTCCCGGCAGCTGGTCAGCACGCGGTTGCCCACCGACCCGGAACCCCGGCAGATGATGCTCTCCGGGCAGCCGATCGACCTGGACGACGGGACCACCGGCGCCCTGCTGATCTGGAACGACGTCACCGACAGCTGGCGCCTGGCCGAACGCAGCCGGGACGAGCTGAGCCGGCTCGGCACGCTGCTCGAGGGAGCCTCGGACTACGCGATCATCATGCTCGACGGTTGTGGCAAGGTGCACAGCTGGAGCGTGGCGGCCGAGCGTCTGCACGGCTACTCCGCCGGGCAGGCCATGGGCCTGCCCTATGCCTCCTTCTTCGACGCAGCCGACCAGGCCTCCGGGCTACCCAGGCAGATTCTCGACGAGGCGGCCGCCCGCGGCAAGATCCACGTCGAGGGAAAACGCGTCCGTAGCGACGGGTCGGTTTTCTGGGCGCACGCGTCGATCTCGGCCATGAGGGACGAAGCGGGCCGGCTTCAGGGGTATGTGAAGGTCACCCACGACGTTTCCGAGCAGCGGGCGCTGCAGCAGGCCAGTCAGGAGCTGAACGAACTGCTCGAGGCGCGGGTGGCCGAGCGCACCGTTCAGCTGGAGCAGAAGAACGCCGACCTGGCCGCGGTCAACGCCGAGCTGGAGGCGTTCTCCTACAGCGTTTCCCATGACCTGCGGGCGCCGCTGCGGGCGATGAGCGGCTTCGCCCGGATCCTGGGCGAGGACTTCGGCAGCCAGATGCCGTCCGACGCACTGCCGTACCTCACCAAGATCACCGACAACGCCGAGCACATGGGCAATCTCATCGACGCGCTGCTGTCCTTCTCCCGGATGCAGCGTCAGCAGATGCAGTCCCGGACGATCGACATGACCACGCTGGCCCAGGAGTGCTGGGACGCCCTCGAACCGGCCCGGGAGGGGCGGGAGATCGAGTTCCTGCTGGCGCCGCTGCCGCCGGCCTACGGGGACCGCCGGCTGATCCAGCAGGTCTGGATGAACCTGCTGGACAACGCGATCAAGTACACCGGCAAGAAGGACCACGCCCGGGTCGAGGTGCGGGCCGAGACCGCCGAGGAGGACGACCGGCCGGCCGAGGGCCCGGATCTGCGGGAGGTCCCGGACACCGTGATGTATCTGGTCAAGGACAACGGCGCCGGGTTCGACATGCGCTACGTGGAGAAGATCGGGCAGGTCTTCCAGCGGCTGCACCACCACGAGGAGTTCACCGGGACCGGGATCGGCCTGGCCCTCTCGCAGCGGATCGTGCAGCGCCACGGGGGGCAGCTCTCGACCGTCGGGGAACGCGGGGTGGGGGCGACGATGGGATTCACCCTGCCGTCGCCGAAGGGGGAGCTGCGATGACCGGAGTGGCGGCTGCGGCCGACGTCAACGACGGGCCGATCGGGGAACTGCAGCCGTGGTTGCTCCTGGTGGAGGACAGTCCCCATGACCGGGAGCTGGCGTTGCACGCCCTGCGCCGGGGCCGGTTCCCGGGCCGGGTGGAGGCCGCCCGGGACGGCGTCGAGGCCCTGGACCGGCTGCTCTGCCGGGGGCCCTTCGCCGGGCGGGACCAGCACGACCTGCCCCGGGCGGTGCTCTGCGACATCAAGATGCCGATGCTCTCGGGCATCGACGTGCTGCGGGAGGTCCGCGCCGACCCGGTGCTCAGCGAGGTGCCGATGGTGATGATGACCTCGTCGGCCGAAGAGGGGGATCTGGAGACCTGTTACGCCCTCGGGGCCAACAGTTACATCGTCAAGCCGGTGGAGATCGAGCCGTACTTCGAGACCGTCCTGGACATCGGCCGGTACTGGCTGGTGCACAATCGGCCACCCCGCGACCGTCGGGTCGCTCTCGCCGGTGGTGGCCGGTGACCGGAAAGCGCGATCGTCGCACCACATCACGGGAGAGACCATGCCATCGCCACTGCGGCTGCTGATCGTCGAGGACCGCCCCGACGATGCCGAGCTGCTTCTGCTCGAGCTGAAACGCGCGGGTTACGAGCCAATCTGGACCCGGGTCGAGACCCCCGAGGAGTTCGTCTCCGGACTCGGGGAGCAACCCGACGTCGTGCTCTGCGACTACTCGCTGCCCGCGATGACCGCTCCGGACGCCCTGCGCCTGCTCCAGGAACTGCAGATGGAGATTCCGCTGATCGTGGTCAGCGGGGTGATGGACGAGGACACCTGCGTGAACTCGCTGCGGCTGGGGGCCTCCGACTACCTGCTCAAGGACCGCCTGATCCGGCTGGCCCCGGCGATCGAGCACGCCCTGGTCAAGCGCCGGCTGGCGATCCAGAGCCGGGCGATCGACCAGGAACGCCGGGAGACCGCCGAGATCCTGCGCGGGGTGGTCGATCACGCGCCCGCCGCGATCTGCGTCCGCGACGCCACCGGCCGCACCCTGCTGACCAACGCGGAGTTCGACCGGCTGCGCCCGACCGCCACCGCCGCCCGCCCGGCGGTGCTCGACCGGCGCCGGCTGACCTCGGTCGAGCAGGCCTGCCTGGACGGCGCCGACAAGGTCGAGGGCGAGGAGATCTGGTCGGTCGACGGTGAGGACCGCACCTACCTGGTGGTCCGCTACCCGGTGGTGGACGGCACCGGCCGGCGGTTCGCGATCGGCGCGATCTACGTCGACATCACCAAGCAGAAGCAGGTCGAGGAGGAGCTGCGGGAACTCGACCGGCTGAAGGGGGAGTTCGTCGCGACCGTCAGCCACGAGCTGCGCACCCCGCTGACCAGTATCACCGGTTACGCCGAGATGCTGCTGGCGGGCGACGACGACCCGGCCCACCGGCGGATGATCCAGGTGATCGACCGGAACTCCCGCCGGCTGCTCACCCTGGTCGAGGACCTGCTCACGCTCTCCAAGGTGGACTCGCAGGTGGCCATCCGGATGGACGAGGAGGTGGACCTGGCCGAGCTGCTCTCGATGGCGGCCGGTGTGCTCGGCCCGGCGATGCAGTCACAGGGCGTGGACCTGGACCTGCGGATCGCCCCCGGCCTGCCCTTCCTGATCGGCAACCGCTCGCAGCTGGAACGGGTTCTGCTGAACCTGCTCTCGAACGCGGTGAAGTTCTCCACCGCGGGCGGCTCGGTGGTGGTCACGGCCTCGGTGCCGGACATCATGCGTCCGGTGGTCGAGATCAGCGTGGCCGACACCGGGATCGGCATCCCGGTGGAGGAACAGAGCCAGTTGTTCACCCGGTTCTTCCGGACCGAGCAGGCCCGGCGGCAGGCGATCCAGGGCACCGGGCTGGGACTGGCCGTGGTCCGGCAGATCGTGGAGCAGCATCACGGGACGATCGGGGTGCGCAGCGCGGCGGACGAGGGCGCGACGTTCACCGTCACCCTGCCCGCCCTCACCGCCCACCCCGTACCCCTCCGCCTCTGAGAGGCGCCCCCAGCAAACCCCCGTGATCATGCAGAACCGCCCCCGTGATCATGCACTTCGGTGCCTGATCACGGGGGCGGAAGTGCATGATCACGGGGGTTTTGGGGGGCTACTCGTCGGGGGTTGCGTCGATCACCCGGTGCTCTTGGGCCAGCATCGATTCCACCCGCCAGACCAGGGCCTTGGGGCTGAACGGCTTCACGATGTAGCTGTCCGCCCCGGCCTCGTGCCCGAACGAGATGTCCGACTCGGTACCGCGGGCCGACAGCATCAGCACCCGGACGTCGGCCAGGGCCGCGTCGGCCCGGATCGCCTGGCAGATCTCCAGGCCGCTGTGCTCCGGCAGCATCCAGTCCAGCACCACCAGGTCCGGAGCCTGCCCGGCGGCCGCCGCGAGCCCGGCCGGCCCGTCCGGCGCGAGCCGGACCGCGTGCCCGGCCCCGCTCAGGGCGTCGAACAGCAGGTCCCGGATATCCGGGTCATCGTCGATGACGAGGATCTCGGCCATGGGCATCCCCTCGGCGGTATGGGTGTGGGTGTCAGGGTTCTCGACACCGCTGCTCACCCGCTTGAGTCGGATGCCCCGTCCGGCCTAGCGGCGGCCCTTGCGCGACTTCAGGTAGTCACTGACCACGTACTCGCCCAGGTTGTCCAGGCCCGGGGTGAACACCCGGCCGCCGTTGCGCCGGGCGATCGCGTCGACGAACCGCCGTAGCCCCTCGTTCTCGCCCAGCATGAACATGTTGATCGCGGCGCCGTACCGGGTCAGCGCGTCCACCTCGGCCACGGTCAGGTTGATCGTGGTCTGCGAGGGCGGGTAGTCGAAGTAGGCGGTGCCGTCCGCCTCCAGGTGCGCGGTCGGCTCGCCGTCGGTGACCACCAGCACCACCGGCTCGGCGTCCGGGTGCCGGCGCACGTGCCGTCCGGCGATCGAGAGCGCGTGCTGCAGGTTGGTGCCCTGGACGTAGTCCGGCTCGATCCCGGCCAGCTGCTCGACCGTGAGTTTCGCGGCGTACCGGCCGAACCCGATGATCTGCAGGGCGTCCTGCGGGAACCGGGTGGCGACCAGGTGGGCCAGCGCCAGCGCCGTCTCCTTCATCGGGCCCCAGCGGCCCTCGGAGATCATCGAGTAGGACAGGTCGACGCACAGCGCCACCGCCGCACTCGCCCGGCGCTCGGTCTCCACCACCTCGAAGTCCTCGGCCAGCAAGGTGATTCGACCCCCGCCGCCGGACCCGACCTGGCGCTGGACCGCGTTGCGCAGGGAGCGGACCACGTCCAGCGGCTGCTCGTCGCCGAACTCCCAGCGCCGGGACGCACCGGTGGCCTCACCCGAGGCACCGGCGTCGCGCAGATCGTGCTCGCCCCGCCGGCCGGAGCCGAGGTGGGCGAACACCTGGCGCAGGGCGGACTGGCCGAGCCGGCGCAAAGCCTTGGGAGAGAGCGTGAGAGCACCGTCGGCCCGGGTCAGCCAGCCCTGCCGTTCCAGCTCGCGCTCGAGCTCCTGCAGCGCCTGGACGTCGGCCGCGGACCCGGCGCCGAGCGTGCGCTCCACCGCCTCCACGTCGATGTCGTCCAGCGTGGCGCCGGCGTGGCCCTGGCCGAGCTGATCGATCAGGTCGTCCAGATCGGCCAGCTCCTGC
This sequence comes from Kineosporia aurantiaca JCM 3230, assembly GCA_000719025.1. GTDB lineage: Bacteria > Actinomycetota > Actinomycetes > Actinomycetales > Kineosporiaceae > Kineosporia > Kineosporia aurantiaca. Next base: position 241,801 of record JODP01000001.1, on the reverse strand, counting down.
AGCGCCCCGGCGGCCTCGCCGTAGCCCATCTCGCCCTGGCCGCGCATCCGCCGGCCCTCACCGCGCCCCTCGCCCCAGCCCTCGCCGGGGCGCAGCGCGCGCAGGTTGTCGGTCAGCTGGCCCATCTTCCCGGCCAGCCCGGAGTCGCCCAGGGCCTGCTGCATCAGCCCCTGCAACTCCTCGCGCTGCTGCGGGCTGAGCGCGTTCATCAGTCGCTCGGCGGCCGCGGCCTGCCGGGCCAGCGCGTCGATCAGTTCCTCGACGTTCTGCGGGTCGTCCGGGAACATCTGGCCGTGCTTGGCCATGAACTCGGAGAAGTCCTCCGGCGTGTCCTCGCCCCGGGCGTGCTTCTCCAGCAGGCCGTTCAGGTCGTCCAGCATCTCGTTCATGGCCGCGACGGCGGCCGCCCGCTGTTCCGGGTCGGCGTCCGGCCCCAGCCCCTGCAGGGCGTTGCGCATGCCGTTGAACTGCTGGTCGATCACGTCGCTCTGCAGGCCGTCGAGGATCTGCCGGTAGATCTGCTCGGCCTCTTTGGAGGCCCACGGGTACTCGGACAGCTCCTGCACGGCCGCCGCGGTGGACCGGGGCAGCGCGTCGAGCTGGGCCTCGGCGAACCGGGCGTCGTCGCCATCGCGCAGCGACAGCTCTTCCCGCTCGGCGGCCAGCGCCTGGTCGAGCTGAGCACGGGCGCGGGTAAGGGCGCCGTCGAGCTTCCCGCGCCGGGTCGTCTCCTTGCGCCTGCGCTCGGCCCGGGCCCGCAGGTCGTCCAGGCCGGTACGGCGCTTCCCGTTCTCGTCCGGCAGTCCGGTGCGCAGCAGATCGCGCAGGGCCTCGCGGACGTTCTCACCGCTGAGCACCCGATCGCCGATCGCGTCGAGGGCCCGGCGTACGTCGTAGGGCGGAGCCAGGGGATCCGGCCCGCCGCGCCACGGACCGTACCGGTAGCGGGGATCACGTCGCCGAGGAGTCACGGTAAGACCGTACGTCCGCGACCGCCCGCTTGGTCACCCCTGATCGCCGTTAGCTGATCACCCCATCATCGGGAATAGCCCGTGGGGTCCTGGAGCGAAGTCCGGCACCCCACGGGCGATCAGATCAGGAGAGCATCTCGAAGAACAGGTCGGACAGGCCGAGGCTGCTGCCGTACGCCTGGCTCTTCGCGTTACCCCCGGAGAAACCGAAGGTCTTGAGCACACCCTTCTTCGGGCCGCTCCAGACCACGGCGACGCCGGTGTTCTTGGTCTTGCCGATGTCCTTGCCGGGCACGCCGATCATCAGGTTGTCGATCCGCTGCACCTCGGCCGGGTCGCCCGGCAGGGTCGAGACCACCTGGCCCAGGTGGTCGCTGGTCTTCGCGGCGCCGCCGAGCAGGCTGCCCTTGCCCTGGTTGACCTGCTTGGAAGCACAGTTCGTGCTGCCCAGCTGCGCGTTCGACTGGACGAAGACGGCCCCCGCGTCCTTCGCCTTGCCGACGTCCACCCCGGGGGCGCCGATCGCGAACTGGAACTGGCCCACGCAGCGGAACTGGCCGACGGCGATCGAGGCGCCGTACTGATTGCCCTTCTTCGCCGCCCCTAGGACCCCGGGCGAGTCCTGGGTGAAGGAACCCAGCGGCTGAGGACCGCTGGTGCCGCCCCCCGGGGCGAACAGCTGGATCCGGCCCGCATCCTTGATCGGGCCCACGTCCTCGCCGGGGGCGCCCACCGCGATGCCGAACACACCCAGGGAGGCACCGAAACGGTCGCCGGTGGCCGCCGCCCCGGGAATGCCCTTGGCGTTCTGGCTGAAGGTGACCGCCGACGTGAGCAGGTCGGTGGTGCGGTCGGTGCGGATGAAGACCACCTCACCGGCGTCCCGGCCGGCCCCGACGTCCTCGTGCGGCACACCGACCACGACGCCGTTGGTCTGCTGCCCGGTCATCACCTCGCCGAACTGGTCACCGGCCTCCGCGCTCTGGCTGAGCTGCGCGGTGTCCTGCGAGATCACGTCGTTGAAGGAGGCCGAACCGGTGGTCGCGTCGAGGTAGTAGCGGTAGACCGCCCCCGCGTCCTTGTGCCCGTTCACGTCCCGGCCGGGGGCACCCACCCACAGGTCGAGCATGCTGTTGCTGCTCTCGCGGCCACTGACCGCGATGGCGGTGCCGAACCGGTCGCCGGCGTTGGCGTTCTGGTCGAGGGTGTGGGCGTTCGCCGCGGTGAAGCCCTTGGCGGTCTGGAGCAGCACGTAGGCCTGCCCGGTGCGGCCCTTCGCGGCTACCCCAGGAGCCCCGACCACCAGGTCGGAAAGGTTGTCGCCATTCAGGTCACGGACCACTACGGAAGCGCCGAAGCGCTGGTAGGAGCCCGACCCCAGGCCGAGCGACACCTGGCTCAGGCGCTGCACCCGCCCGTCCGGGAAGTTCACGTCGACCACACCGGCCTGCACCTTGCCGGAGACCGTGCGGGTCGGCACGCCGACCGCGGTCAGGTCGAAGCTGTAACGGCCCACCGGCGCCGCGGCGGCCGGGCCGATCGGGGTGGGCGCGGCCAGGGCCGGCCCGGCTCCCACGACCACCAGCAGTCCACCACCGAGAGCCGCCAGGGCCCGTGGAACACCAGACGTCTTCACAATTGCCCTCACCGAGGTCAGTAGTGGCCCCACGCCACCCGAGAATCGCGACTCTAGCTGTGGCCACCGACACAAAGGCGGCGAACGGGCCGCCGATCCGCCCGGCGGTAAACCGTTGCCTCAAGAGGCAATTCGCTGACTAGGGGAAAACACCCACGGGCCGGCCACCCAAGGTGACCGGCCCGTGCTCGATGCTGTAGAAGTGACTACTCGGCGTCTCCGCCGTAGACCGTGCGCCCGTCGGCCAGGAAGTCCTTGGCCAGCCGTCGGGTCAGGTGCAGCCCTTCGAGGGTGAACTCGATCGCCGAGGCCGCCTCGGCCGGTCCGGGCACCTCGTCGAAGCCGAGCCGCTCGAGCACGGTGGACAGCCCGGGCACGGTGCCGAGCTGGGCCAGCAGGTCGGCCGAGGCCACCGCCTCACCGGTGGCCACCCCCTCGCCCTCGGCCACGGCCGCGACGAACCCGGTCAGGTCCACCCCGCCGAGCCGGTTGCGCCAGGTCTCGGCCACCGAGCGCCGCAGCAGGTGGTCCAGCAGCTCGACCTCGCGGCCCTCGCCGTCGGCCTCGAACTCGACCTTCCCGCGCAGCGTCCCGGTGATCGCCTCGGTGTCGCCGACCCGGGCCACCGCCGGTGGCGAGTCCGGGCCGGTCTCGCCGTTCAGGGTGGCGCGGCGCAGGGCGGCCGCCGCGACCGTCTCGGCCGCGGCGATCGAGAACCGGGCCGACACCCCGGAGCGCTGATCCACCGCGTTGGACTCGCGCACGCCGCGGGTGAACCGGGACAGCACCTCGACCAGGTGGTCCGGCAGCACCGCGACCAGCTCGGCCTCCTGCCGCACCAGCTGCATCTCCAGGTCCAGGTCGACCGGGTAGTGGGTGCGGATCTCGGCGCCGAACCGGTCCTTCAGCGGGGTGATGATCCGCCCGCGGTTGGTGTAGTCCTCCGGGTTGGCGCTGGCCAGCAGCAGCAGGTCGAGGTCCAGGCGCAGCACGTAGCCACGGACCTGGACGTCCCGCTCCTCCAGCACGTTCAGCAGCGCCACCTGGATCCGCTCGGCCAGGTCGGGCAGCTCGTTGACCGCCATGATCCCGCGGTGCATCCGTGGCACCAGGCCGAAGTGGATGGTCTCCGGGTCGCCCAGGGTGCGGCCCTCGGCCACCTTCATCGGGTCCACGTCGCCGATCAGGTCGCCGACGCTGGTGTCCGGGGTGGCCAGCTTCTCGGCGTAGCGGGACTCCCGGTGCACCCAGGCCACCGGCAGGTCGTCGCCGAACTCGGCGGCCCGGCGGATCGAGGCCGGGGTGATCGGGTCGTAGGGGTGCTCGTTCAGCTCGGCGCCGTCGATCACCGGGGTCCACTCGTCGAGCAGGCCGACGATGGTCCGGATCAGCCGGGTCTTGCCCTGGCCGCGTTCGCCCAGCAGCACCAGGTCATGGCCGGCCAGCAGGGCGCGTTCCAGGTCGGGCAGCACGGTCTCGTCGAAGCCGACGACACCGGGGAAGCGGGGTTTACCGGCCCGCATCAGCTCGAGCAGGTTGGCCGCGATCTCCTGCTTGACGGTGCGGTGCACGTGCCCGGAGGCACGCAGCGCCCCGAGCGTGGTGGGCAGGTGCTCGGGCCAGAGGCCGGTCTTGCCGACGGCGGAAGCCGGATCCGGGGAGATCGTCACGGCACGACGTTACGACGGTGAACGGTCGGCTGGCACGGGGGTAGGGCGGTCAATCCCGGTTTTCGCCGGGAGCGTGATCGGGAATAGGAACCTTCACCGCACCAATTGGGGACGATCGACAGCTCACCATCGGTGCGTGACAAGCGTCCTCAATGTCACCGGGGACCGAAACGCGCCTCGTTGCGCGCCCGGGCCTTGGCCGCCTCGACCTCGCGGTTCTTCGGCGGCGCGGTGGTGACCAGCTCGCTGAGCAGCAGGTGGGTCTGCTCGGTGATGGCCGCAACGGCCCGGGCGAAGGCGGCCTCGTTGGCCTGCGACGGCGCCGTCGTGCCGGCCACCTTGCGGACGTACTGCAGAGCGGCCGCGGCGATCTCGTCGTGCGTGGCGGCCGGCTCGAAGTTGGACAGGGTCCGGATGTTGCGGCACATGGCGCTCTCCTCGCGTAGGGACGGCTACGGGTTAAGACGATCCTGCAGCCCGGAACTCACCGACGGCCACTCCTCGGCGATGATCGAGAACATCACCGTGTCCCGCATCGTGCCGTCCGCCCGCGGCTGGTACCGCCGCAACACGCCCTCGTACCGCGCGCCGAGCCGGGCGATCGCCCGTTGCGAGCGCTGGTTGCGGATGTCGGTCTTGAGCTGCACACGCCCCGCCCCCAGCTCCTCGAAGGCGTACTGCAGCAGCAGGAACTTGGCGCTCGGGTTGACCCGGCCGCCCCAGACCGCCGGGGTGTAGGTGGTCCAGCCGATCTCCAGCCGCGCCGCCTCCGGCACCACGTCGAGGTAGGAGGTGGTGCCGGCCACCGTGCCGTCGTTCAGCCGGACCACCCAGATCAGGTCGCCCTTGGCCGCGCGGGCGGTGAAGGCCGTGGCGAGCTCGGCCGGACTCTTCGGACGGCCCTTCACATGCGCCCAGACCGCGTCGTGGTCGAGCGCGCCGAACAGGTCCTCGGCATCCGAAGGGGCGAACCGGGAGAGCGAGACCGCCCCGCCCGACAGCACCACCCCGTCCCCAATCGGCCACTTCATCGGCGGCCAGGGGGTGTCGTCGGGCCGTTCGTCGACGGCGGGAACGAACTCAGTCACCACAAACTCCTTCGTGATCATGCAGAAGCGCCCCCGTGATCATGCAGAACCTTCTCAGAGGGGACTGCATGATCACGAAGAAAAGGTTCGTGGTGCAAGCGATTAGACCGTAGTCAGGTCGTCATCGAGGGTGTGCGCCCGCCCCCGCGAACGCCAGGCCTGCGCCAGTGCCTCCGTCATCGAGGCCAGATCGGCCGTAGAACGCGCATAGGGCAACCGGATTCGGGATTCGAACGCGCCGTCCAATCCGAAGCGGGGGCCCGGAGTGAGCCATACCCCCAACGTTCGAGCCGCGGCCGCTACGTGCGAGCTTCGAGGCTCCGGCAGCTGACACCACAGCGAAAGTCCGCCCTGCGGGACAGGAACCGTCCAGTCCGGCAGATTCCGATGGACTGCTTCGGTGAGCGCAATGCAACGCTCAGCCAGCAGCTGCTGCCGGTGTGCCCGGATCGGCCCCTGGTTCTCCAGCAGATGCACGGTAGCCAACTGCTCCAGCAACGGGCCGCCCATGTCCTCGTTACCCCGGGCCAGTGCGAGCCGGCGGATCAGAGGCTGTGACGCGCGGATCCAGCCGATGCGGAGACCGCCCCAGAACGACTTGGAGGCCGAGCCCAGGGTGATCACGTGCTCGGCGGGGGCGAACGCGGCCAGCGGGCGGGGCATCGGCAGCGGCTCGGGAACCGCCAGGCCGGCCCGCGCGGCCGGGAGCGTGGTGCGCAGGTCGAGGTCGCGCATGGTCTCGTCGACGATGATCCGGCAGCCGGTGTCGGCGATCATCGCGCCCAGTTCGCGCCGGCCGGCCTCGTCGAGCAGGTGACCGGTCGGGTTGTGGAAGTCGACCATCAGGTAGGCCAGATGGGCCCCGGTCTGCCGGATCAGCGTGCCCATCCGCTGCACGTCCCAGCCGTCCTCGACCGGAACAGGCACACACCGGCCACCCATCGTGCGGATGGTCTGCGCGGCGGCGGGGTAGGTCGGATGCTCCACCAGCACCCGGTCGCCGCGTTCCAGCACCACGTCGAGCACCAGGTGCAATGCCTGCAGGGCGCCGTTGGTAATCAGGATCTGTTCCGGCGTGGTGGGTAGCCCGGCCTCGGTGTAGCGCTGGGCGATGCGCGCGCGTAGGAGGGGCAGACCGCTGGTGACGTAGCCATTGCCCGGTAGGTAGCGCGGCATCTCAGCCAATGCGGCTGCGTATGCGGGGTAGAGCTCGGCCGGTGCTTCCAGGGCGGCCGAGGAGAAGTCACCCCGGCCGATCGGGTCGGGGTCGCCGCTCAGGTGCTCGGGCCAGATCGGTGAATCGGCGCGGCCCTCGGTGCGCGGCAGGGTGGTCCAGGTACCGGCCCCCTGGCTGCCCTCGGCGAAGCCCATCTCCCGGAGCAGCCGATAGGCCGACGTGGTGGTGGTCCGGCTGGTCTGGAGGGCCTCGGCCAGCGTGCGTTCGGAGGGCAACACGGTGTCGACCGGCAGCCGCCCGTCCAGGACCAGCAGGCGCAGCCGGTCGGCGAGCGCCCGGTACCCCGGCACTCCTTCGCTGGCTGCACGCCAATCCGTCAGCATTGGCATCAGTTCTCGGGCACTGACGCGTCCACGTTGCTGGATTGGCTGCTTCCGTCCGGGTGGCATGAGGCCAGTCTTCCCAAATTGGCTATGTGATGCAAGGCCAAAAAGGCAACAATGGATGTCATGGCCTTCTTGATGATCTTCCTCCTCATCGGCACCGTCGTTCTCGCTCCGTGGCTGGGCACCGACTCCCGCGGTCTCGACCCGGTCCACTTCGAGCCCACCCACCCGTTGCACAAGAGCTCCAGCGCGCCCCTCGGCTGAGCCGTATGCGGCCGGTCCGTCCGTTCACCATCCGTCGCGGGTCCCTACGGGGCCCGCGACTTTCTTTTTGCCTGCTCAGTTGAACTGTCGGTGGGTCAGGATGGATACGTGGACGTTGTCGACGAGTACCTGCACGGGGTACCGGCTGCGCCGCTCCAGCCGTACATCCCTTGGTACAGCGGCTACCAGCAGCGAGGTCTGGCGCCGGGGGAACACCGCGGCCTGCCCTCTCCCTGGGTAACGCTGATCTTCACGCTCGACGAGCCGATGGTTGCGGCTGCCCTGCCGGAAGGCGCGCCCGGGGGTAGCTACGACACCTACCTGGGTGGCCTACATCGCACCCCCGCCCTCTTGGTGCACAACGGCGCGCAGTCCGGCGTCCAGATCGCCCTGTCCCCACTCGGCTGCCGCCGCCTCCTCGGGTTACCGGGGGGCGAACTGGCCGGGCAAAATCTCTCAGCAGAGGACGTCCTGGGGCGCCGTGCGAGGTGGGTGCGGGAACGCTTGTGGGCGGCCACGAGCTGGGCCGGGCGTTTCGCGGTGCTGGATCACTTCCTCCTCGATCGGCTCGCCGAACGAAGAGCTGATCCGGCGAACGAGGTAGGGCGCGCCTGGAGCCTGATCCTGGCTTCCCAGGGGGCGATCGGCGTTCGCGATCTGGCGAACGAGGTCGGCTGGAGCGCCCGCAACCTGGCCTACCGGTTCACCACCGAGATCGGGCTCAGCCCCAAGGCGGCCGGGCGGGTGGTCCGCTTCGACGCCGCCCGCCGGCTCCTGATGAACCGGGCGGAAGCACCGGGCCTGGCCCGGCTCGCGGCCGACTGCGGCTACGCCGACCAGGCCCATCTCAGCCGGGAGTTCAGCGAGATGGCGGGCCTGTCCCCACGCCGCTGGCTGGCCGCTGAGGTCCTGGCCACGGGAAACCTTCCGATTTCTTCAAACCAGGCCTGATCCCGATACGGCAAAGTGGTGCGGGTCACGACCGATGCCGTCTCCCGTGGGGGGAGAGACGGCCTACACCGGGAGGATCCGATGACCGAACCCCTTTCCGACCCGCCGCCCTCTGTCTGGCCGACGTTCCGCGCCCGAGACCCCCGGGCCCTGATCACCTTCCTGATCGAAGCTTTCGGCTTCGAGGAGGGGGCGGTCTACGGTGAGGGCGACCGTGTGGACCATGCGGAGCTGCGCTGGCCTCCGGGTGGCGGGGTGATGTTCGGCTCCGACCGGAATGACAACAAAGGCATCGCCGTAGGTAATTTCAGCTGTTACGTGGTGGTGCCCAAGGCGCAGATCGAAGCGCTCTACGACCGGGCCCGGGGCGCCGGCGCCCCGATCACTGGGGAGCTGTACGAGACCGACTACGGTTCGACCGATTTCGCCGCGAAGGACCCGGAAGGCAACACCTGGTACTTCGGTACCTACGCCGGGTCACCCCGCCCGGCGGAATGAGACGCGGCTCACCCCCGACGCCTCTGCCGGGCCACCGCGCTCGGCAGAAGCGGCAGGGGGGTGGGGGGTTTCAGCTGTTTCAACCGGAGATAGGTGACGACCCGGCCGCCACCGTGCGTGGCGATCCGCGTCAGCGTGTGCTCCAAATCCTCTACGTCGCGGGCCACTACGGTGATCCAGTAGTCCATCTCACCGGCCACCGTCTCGGCCGCGACCACCTGGGGCAGTTCCCGTACCTCACGCTCGAACCGTTCCGTGGCGCGGGCATTGGCGGTGGTGACGGCCATGAAGACGGTCAGGGGGAAGCCCACCGCGGCCGCGTCCACCTGGGCGCTGATGATCCGGATCGCCCCGCTCTCCTTCAGCCGGCGCACCCGGTGCAGGGTGGCGGCGGGGGAGAGGCCGACCAGCTCGGCCAGCTCGAGATTCGTCCGATCGGCGTCCTGCTGCAGCTGAGTCAGCAGCTTTACATCAATTTCGTCAAGCTCAACGGCCATGAGACCAAACAATAGTTGGTAACTCGATCCGATGTCCGAATTGTCGCCCGACCCGGCGCACACTGGAGCACATGTTCACCGCACGGCCGCTCCGTCTCAGCCCCATCCGCTCCCTCCTCTCCGATCGCCGCACCTCCGCCCTCACCGCGCTGACCGCCGCGGGCCTGCTCTGGGGCACCAGCGTCCCGCTCAGCAAGGCCGCCTTCGCCGGTTTCGGGCCCGCCTGGCTGACCGTCTTCCGCTTCGCCCTCGCCGGGCTGGTCATCCTGGTGGTGATGCGCCCGCGGCTGAGCGCGGTGCGTCCGGCGCTCTGGTTCTACGGGGCCTTCGGGTACGGCGCGTGCGTGCTGCTGCAGAACATCGGCCTGGAGCGGACCAGCGTCACCCATGCGGCCCTGCTGCTGGGTTCGGTGCCGGTGCTGGTGGCCGTGCTCGCGGTGATCTTCAACAAGGCCCGGGTCGGGCTGATCGCCTGGGGCGGGTTCGCCCTCTCCCTCGGCGGCATCGTGGTGGTGGCCGGGGCCGGCGGCGGCGACGCCTCGGTCGGCGGTGACCTGATCGTGCTGGGCTCGGTGGCGATCGGCGCGATCTTCACCATCCTGCAGGCCCGGCTGCTGGCCGGACAGGACGTGGTCGCGGTGAGCACCGCGCAGTTCTTCGCCTCGGCGATCGCGGTGCTGCCCTTCGCCCTCCTCACCGAGCACCTGCCGGTGCCGGGTCAGGACGGGCTGACCGGCTCGGCGCTGCTGGCCGGACTGAGCCTGGCCGTGATCGGGACCGTGCTGCCGTTCACCCTTTTCGCCTACGGGCAGACCGGGGTGGAGCCGCACATCGCCGGAGTCTTCCTGAACCTCGAGACGCTTGTTGCTACCACCCTTGCCATCGTTGTCCTGGGCGAGCCCCTGGGCGCCGGTCAGGTGGGTGGTGGGCTTGCGCTGCTGGCCGGGATCTACATCGGCACGGTCTACCAATCGAGGACGCCGGCCAGCCCGGTGGAGGAACCTCTGGTTGCGCTGCCGGAACCGGTGCGCGCCCTGCCGAGCCCGACGCCGTCCCCGGTTGTCGCCGCCGTCAGCGCTGTCACCGCTGTCACCGCCGTCACCTCCGTCACCCGGATCCCCGCCCCGGCCCGCCGTCAGGTGGCCCGCCCGGCCCCGGGACTGCACCTCTTCCCGGACGCCCTCGGCCTGTCCGACCGGATCCGTGCGGCCGAGCTCGCGGAGCGCGAGGGCGTGTTGGAGCGCGACGGCGAGCCGGTGTTCACCCGCGCCGCCTGAGATCACGATCCGGTTGCGAAAACCAGAAGTGGCCTGAGCGAACCAAGAACGGATGAGCGCTTCCCCGCGCTCATCCGTTCTCTGCGTCAGAGAGGACTTTTCGCGTCCCCCCGAAACGTAAGGGGCGGGCGTCCCAAATTGGTGACGCTCTTCCGGAACCACTCCGACGACTGGCTCGTTGCTTGACGCTGGCCGGGGTGCGGGCCTTTTCGAAGGACCGACCGGCTCCGCCGGGCGTCCTTCCTTGCCCTGTAAGGTCGGCCGCCGACGTCCGTACGCCGTGCCGAAAGGGTTCTGACCACCGTGAGCTGGCTTGAGGTGATCGTCCTCGGTCTGGTGCAGGGGCTCACCGAGTTCCTCCCGATCTCGTCCTCCGGGCACCTGCGGATCGTGTCCGAGGTGTTCTTCGACCGGGACGCGGGGGCGGCGTTCACCGCGGTCACCCAGCTCGGCACCGAGGCCGCGGTGGTCATCTACTTCGCCCGGGACCTCTGGAACCTGTTCGCCACCTGGTGCCGCGGCCTGGTCGACGCCGAGGTCCGGCAGACCTTCGACTACCGGATGGCCTGGCTGGTGATCCTCGGCACGATCCCGATCGGCGTGCTCGGCCTGCTCTTCGACGACGCCATCAAGGAACCCGCCCGCAACCTCTGGCTGGTCTCCTCGATGCTGGTGGTCTTCGGCATCTTCCTGGGCCTGGCGGAACGGTTCGGCCCGCAGCGCCGGGGGGTCGAGAGCCTGACCGTGAAGGACGGCGTGATCCTCGGCTTCGCCCAGGCCATGGCCCTGATCCCCGGCGTCTCCCGCTCCGGCGGCACGATCACCGCCGGCCTGGCCATCGGCCTCACCCGCGCCACCGCCGTGCGCTACTCGTTCCTCCTGGCCATCCCCGCCGTCGTGGCCTCCGGCCTGTTCACCCTGCCCGACGTGACCAAGGGCGACAGCGGGGTCAGTGCCGGCCAGATGATCGTGGCCACCCTGATCGCCTTCGTGGTCGGGTTCGCGATCATCGCCTGGCTGCTGAAATTCGTGGAGCGGCACAGCGTGTACGTGTTCGTCTGGTACCGGATCGGGCTGGGCCTGCTCCTTCTCGGCGCCCTCAGCCTCAACTGGATCTCCGCCACCTAACCCCACCCCCCTCTCCGTGATCATGGACTTCTACCCCCGTGATCATGGACTTTTGTCCCCGTGATCATGGAGTTTTCATTGCCTCGCGGGTCAGTCCGGCGCGACGAGGGTGTTCTGCGCCGCGACGATCCGCCACTGTCCGTCTTCTCGGCTCATCACGTAGAGCGGGCTGCCCATCGGTGCCCCCTCGATCGGCTCACCGCTCAGCGTCACGTACTGCTGACGCACTTTGACGGCGGCGACGTCGGGTCGGATGAACAGGATGTGCTCGACGGTGTAGGTCTGCTTGGACTCAGTCATCGAGCCGGGCAACAATCGGCGGGTGAGGTCGGCGATCTCGTCCCGCCCGAACAACCGCCGCCCGTTCCCGGTCGTCCAGATCGCGTCCTCCCGGAACAGGGCGATGAACTCGTCCGGCAGTTCGTTCTGCTGCGAGTGCTCGACGGTGGCGACGATCGCTTCCAGGTCCTCGTGGCTGGTCATAGGTTCAGGCTCGGCGCTGAACCACGCTTGAGGTCAAGGGTCAGCGGGTGCCGAGTCGCCGTCCGGCCTCGAGATACCGCCCGGTGACCAGGGCCTGAACCTGCTCGGCGACGAACGGCACCAGGCGACTGGCCCAGAACGCCTGCCGGCTCACCGCGCTCAGCTCGAACCGGAGACCATCGCCGTCCCGGACGAAAGCGAAGCGCTCTGATCCCTTTTCGGGATGCCCCGGCAGGGTGGCATAGGTGAACTCGGCCCGTTCCTCGGTGTTCACCGCGGCGATGACCCGACACGGGCACACCGCCCAGGCCGGCCCGAGCCTCTGGCCGAGCACCACGGTGGCTCCTACTGCGGCCGGTCCGGTCGCCGCGACCCGCAGCCCCGCGCCACGATGAATGTCCCAACCGAACAGGGCTCTTCCGCAGTCAGCAAGGGACGCCGTCTCGGGCAGCCGGACGTCTCGGCGCACCTTGTGCGCTCGGCGAGGCGGATCGTCCAGCCAGGTGGCGGACTCGTCCGGCCCGGCCTTCTCGGCCTCGGCCAGGGCTCTGGGCAGATCAAGGATCAGGCTGAACATGGTCGATTGTCGCGCACTGCGTTCACCACTGTCGGTGGATCGTGGCTTTACTTCCGGTCACCAGCGTCGCCGCCGGAACGTCGTCGGCCACCACCGCCCCCGCCGCAATCACCGAGTCACGCCCGATACTGACCCCCGGCAGGATCGTCGCCCCCGCCCCGATCCAGACATTCTCGGCCACGTCGATCGGCGCCCCGGTCAGCCATTCCCGCCGCTCCACCGGATCGACCGGGTGGCCGCCGGTGATGAACGTGACCTTCGGGCCGACCATCACCCGTTCCGCCAGCCGGATCCCCGCGTAGTCCAGGAACGTGCAGTTCTGGTTGATGAAGACCCGTTCGGCCAGTTCCAGGTTGAGCCCGTGGTCGGTGAAGAACGGCGGATAGACCGTGACCCGTTCCGGCAGCGGCCGCCCCAGGATCTGCGCGAACAGATCGGCCTTGCCCTCCTCGTCCTCGAAGGGCAGCACGTTGAGGCGCGAGGTGAGCTGGGTGACCTGCAGGACCCGCTCCGACATGGCCTTGAACTCGGGGCTGTGGATGCGCATGAGCCGCGGACTCGACATGCCGGGAACCTATCTGGCAAGGGGAGGGGCCGGCTCTGGAACCGGCGGGCCCGTGAGGGATCGCGGATCGAGGGTGCGGCCCCTGGATCACCGGCTCCAGTGCGGGTCGCGAACTAGACAGCGGACGGGTTCCGCCGGTCGGACCCGGTCAGGGCGGTCTGGAGGCGACGGGCCTCACAGCGCAAGCGGCTGGAACCCCTCCGGCCAGCGACTTCGTCCAGTCCCGCGATCTCGCCGGTGACTCCGCAGGACTGAGCGGCCTCCACCGCGAGGGCCAGCAGATCGGCCGATCCTGCGGGTGCCGCGTCGTCGGCCCGGGGCAGGCAGTACGGCAGAGCCTCGGCCAGCACCTGCCAAAGCGGGAGCCAGGCCCCGGCTTGTCCGACCCCTCGGAGGGTCTCGACCACCCGGTTCAGCTTCAGGCTCCGGTCGGTCACCAGTCGGCCGAGCAACTCACCGAAGGCGTTGGCGTCGAGTTCGTTCCGGCCGATCAGAGCGAGCAGGGCCTCGCTGGTGCCCGCACGGTCCTCGGCCGCGGCGAGGTCCAACCCGTAGCAGTACAGCAGCAGGCTTGCCGGGCCGATCGGACCGGCAACCTCGGTGTGCGAACGGATTACGTCTCCGGCCCCGCGTTTGAACTCGGGAAGTTTTCGGATCAGGTGGGCTGCTGTGACGTCCCGGTCGAACGGCAACATGGACGGCCAGAAGGTCACCCAGGCGGTGTCGTAGCTCCAGGTATTGCTCTCAGGCATGAGCAACTGCCAGAGCCGGGCCCAGGGTTCCGGCACCTCGTGCTGGTGAGCCGGGGTCAAGGTGGCGACCAGCGTGGACCGGACCTCCTGCTTCTGCCAGTGGTAGTAGACATTTTCAGGGACCTTCCGGGTCCAGGTCTCCAGTCCGGACCGGGCCCCGGCGTCTCCGAGCGCGATCAGGCGCTCTGCGCTCGCTGGGCCGGCGACCCGCCGGACGGCGGGAAGCACCCGGTCGCGGTCGGCCGGCGACACCCGCAGCCAGGCCTGGTTCAGGTCGTTCGGCCAGGGTCGCACCCCTGCCGCTTCAACCAGCAGCAGACGGCGCAGCAACTCGTCGGCGTCGAGAACACCATCGGCCGTGGCGGGCGTCGCCAGCAACACCGGTACCGGCGCCCACCAGATTCCGGCCGCGATCTCTTCGATCCGGCGGAACAGGACGACGTTAGGGCTCCACTCCCGATCGCGAGATCCCCAGGACGGCAGGTCTTCCGGCGCCAGCTCCTGCCGGTGGCGTTCCGGAGCCGGGCGATCGGCGCAGGCCCGGGCGGACCCGACACACTGACCTACCGTGCTGAGGATGTCCCGGAGGATGAAGTACTCGTCGTCGGGGCCGCGTTCGGGGCGGGGCGTGCGGGGTGGCGGCCCCTGAGGTAGCCACTCGAGTCGACTCAGCAACGGTGCCATTGCCTCGCCGAGTTGCTCGGGGGCGCTCCAGGCGAAGCGCACCAAGGCATCAAGAATGCGCTCAATCTTCAGTGCGTCCAGCGACTTCCAGTATTCGTACCCCTGATAAAAGACAGCTAGTTCTTCAGTCACGATCTCGGGGCGGGAGATCGGTTCCAGAGGCGAAGGCTGTGCTGTGAAGAGTTCCAGGCTGGGCGCGGACGTGCCGGAATCCATTTCGGCATTGAACAGGCGGGCGGCCCGGGGGCGCAGGTCTGGGGCGAGTGCGGTGGCGGCAGCGGCGACTTCCTGCCGAGTGGCGTCGGACAGGTCGTTCGCGAAGGGGTCGAGCAGATCGAGGACCCGCTTCTGCAGACCAGGATCGGGATGCCCGAGCCCGGCCGCGAGCGCGAGGGTCAAGGGTTCCCGAAGGTCCGGGCTCTTTTTCAGCGCCGCTCGGAGCCAGGTGAGCTGGGCGCGGAACAGGCCCTTGTCCGGTCGCACCATGATCGCCGTCGTCACCGCCGCGAACACCGGAGTGGGCAGCCGGCCGGCGTCCTCAAGAGCACGTAACCGCAGTTGGGCGAGGCCGGCCACGAACGGCGGAGCACCCGCCGTCAGGCTGACGTACTGACCAACTCGGCTGCTGACCTCGTCGTTCGTCGGGTCGAGCTGCTCGTGCAGGGCGACCAGGCCGTAGAGGTCTGCTTTGCGGTCGGTGGCCTGCAAGGCACCGATGCAGGCGTCGAGCAGTTCCGCCCGCGGCACCAGGTTCTCTGCAGTTAGTTCGACCAGCGCGTCTCGCAGGCGGTCCTGGTCCAGCATCTGGCCGGTGCCGCGAACATTGAGCACCTGCAGGACCAGGGCGGCCCACCCTGGATGCGCCCGCACGTCCTTGCGAACCCGGTCCTCCTCCCGCAGCCAGAGGCGCATGAAAGCGGGATGGACCGGTGGCTCCGCGGGATTCCGGCGGGCCAGTCGGAGCGCCAGCTCGAAGAACCAACCCCCGCCGAAAACATCGTTGTCTCGGACGCGTCCGGCCAGCTCGGCAGCGAGTTTCGGGCTGTCCGCCAGATCTCGGGACTCCAGCATCTCAAGGACCCAGCCGACAACGGTGCTTTGGGCAGCCCCGGAGGAGGTGTCCATCTCGATCCGCCTCAGCACCCCTGGCAGTTTGGATGCGGGCAGGATGCCTGCCGTTGCGACGGCCGTCGCGGCAGTCAGATCCCCACGCCGGGAACGTTCGTAGACCTTGTAGAACTCGTTGTCCTCGTCCCACCACCGGCTGGAGGCCCGGGCCAAGGCAGAGACCCGGGGAGCCAGCGCCCGCCGCTCTGCATCGGTCAGGGCGAGCACGGCCTTCTTGGTGGCGACGGCTCCTTCGCTGCGGATGACCTCGAGCAGACTGTCCCAGTTCATCGTTCAGGCCTCCACCCGGATCGACTGTTCAACGGCAAGAACGTGTTTGCACGGGCCTCGAGAACCCTGATGCTTCGCGTACCAGGGGCAGGTGCAGGAACCCCGGCCGTGGGCCAGACGGACCCGATGGCTGTTCCCGCTGCTGAGGACCAGTGCGGTCACGTCACCGGGGTGATGCTGCTCGATCGTCACTGCTCCGGCCGCGATCAGGGCCCGGGCGGCACCGTGGCGAGGATTGAGTCGGTCGACCACATCGCCGTCGAACGGCAGTTCACGATGGAAGGAGGCCGCCTCGGCGAGGTCACGCCCGACCCGGCCGGCGGCTCCGAGCCGGACCAGCGCAGCTCGCACCCGCCCCGGCTCCAGCCCGGAACCGGAAGCCAGAGCGGCGACATCGATCCGAGGCTCGAATGCGAGCAGCACACTGACCAGGTCCGCGTCCTCGGCCACCCGGTCGCCGGCGAGGGCATCGAGCACCGCTCCCTCGCCGGAGAAACCCCGGGTGGTGTCGGGCGACAGCGTCGCGGTCAGGCGCAGGCCCGGCAGCGTGAGCTCCCAGGCGCTGGCCACCGGCTGGCTGCCGCTGGTCACCGGAGGCCCGTACACCCGCAGGCCGGTGGCGAAGCGCAGCAGCGGTAACACGGCAGCGAGTCGTTGCGGGCCGGCCAGA
The DNA here is from genome assembly GCA_000719025.1 of Kineosporia aurantiaca JCM 3230. Lineage (GTDB taxonomy): Bacteria > Actinomycetota > Actinomycetes > Actinomycetales > Kineosporiaceae > Kineosporia > Kineosporia aurantiaca. Next base: position 225,129 of record JODP01000001.1, on the reverse strand, counting down.
CAGATCGCTCCCGGGACCGGGCGGGGGACCAGACGCAGCGACCGCCCGGCCGGCACGAACCAGAAGGCGCCGACCGCCTTGCGCTGGCTCGGCAAGGAACGCAGTAACCGGGCCGCCTCAACCGCGCCCATCTCCACGCGGGCGTCGAACTCGCCAGTCAGGACGTAGATCTCGCCGAAGCCCCGCACCCATCGCTCAGGCAACGGAACCTTCCGCTCCACCACCGAGTCGGTCATCGTCGTGACCGTCACGTCGTTCGGCCCGACCGCCAGGTGCAGCGGGTCGCCGGCGAGGATGCCGCTGAGGGCCCGGCGCAATGGCTCGTTGACGTCGACGTTCGTTGTGCCGCAGTCGATGACATCGCCGTCGAAACCGCTACCCAGCACGTCCAACCGTATGTGAACACCCCCGCATACGGAGAACGACTCGAACCGTAACCGTTCGCCGTCGCTGGTCACGACGGGATCCCGAAAGGACGTGTCGGCGGGCTGAAAGTAACGAGTGCGCGCCACTTCGGCCACCGCCAGCAGTCCGGCCGCAGCCATGTCCGGCCGGATTAGGAAGCCGTTGAAGAACCGCGGGTGCGCCTCCGGTCCGGATCGACCCCGCAGGGCAGTACCCCCGGAGGTCTCCAGGCCCAGGTTGCCTGCGGCGAGCGCGGACGGCCGTTGATAGCGGTAGGTCTGGACTGATTCCACGGGAGCAACGTAGCCGCGGGGTCCGACAATCTTGGACGAGTCGGTCCGAACCGCAAGCGGCGGTCAGCTCCTGCCCGGATCGCCGGGACGTCACAGCGGCCTGGCTGCGTCCAGTTCATTCACGATCTGCTGCCCTCACGGCGGCGACGGCTTCCACCTCGACCAGCTGGCCGTCGTAGCCCAAGACGCTGACGCCCAGCAGCGTGCTGGGCGCATCATGGTCGCCGAAAGCGCTGCGCACCACGTTCCACACGGAGACCAGCTCTTCGCGCCGCGAAGATGCGACGTACACGGTAGTTTTCACGACGTCCGAGAGGCTTGCACCACTGGCGGACAGGGTTGCCGTCAGGTTGGCCATGACCTGCGCGGCCTGAGCAATAACGTCGCCTTCGGAGACGACGCGTCCGTCACGGTCTAGAGGGCAGGCTCCCGCGGTGAAGATCATTCGGTGGCTGTCTACGACGGCCGCGTAGGCGTAGGGGGCGTTCCGGGTCAGCTCGGCCGGCCGTACGAAAGTGATCTCGTCTTTGTCCACGCTGCGTACATTGGCTGACCTGGGGAAGCCCCCGCACCGGATTATGCAGGGGTTCCAACAGGGCTAATCGACCTTGACACCCGTTCCGTACAGCACGCCGACCCCGATTGAGCAGGCCACGCCGGTGCCGTGGTCAGGGCAGTAGCCGTTCGGGTTTTTGCTGGGGATGTTCCTCGGCCCGGCTGGGTAGATCAGACTGCCGTGACGTTGAGAATCGTCGAGTCGGCTGACTGCGACGGTTCGGGCACGGGTAGACGCATGTCGCTTAGCACTGTGAGGTGTTCGACCATGGCCTCGCGCATAAGTTGTTCGGTCTCCGGCCGTGTTTCCGCAGCGGCTACCACCCCAGGCAGATCCGGACTGTAGGCGGAGAACCCGGACTCCTCGTCGTTTTCGAAAACGACCACATAACCCTTCACCGACGCCCCCTTCACAAGCCAGCCTGCTTCAGGATGCTCCGCTTCTGTCTGCGGTTTCAACGTTGCGCTCAGCTTGCCTGCCACCGAGACGAGCCCCGGTTTGCTTGGATGCTGAAGGTGATCGGTGCGATCCGGTGACTCGTTTCCATCAGCCAACCGTCCGCTTCCAGCCGTTTGATCATGTCCCCCACCTTGATCGGCATGAAATGACCATAGGTGGGGGAACCGACATTCTTGGCTCAGGCGATGGGTTCGGCCTTCACGCCCGTTCCGTACAGCACGCCGACCCCGATTGGGCAGGCCACGCCGGTGCCGTGGTCAGGGCAGTAGCCGTTCGGGTTCTTGTAGAGGTACTGCTGGTGGTAGTCCTCGGCGTAGTAGAAGGCGCCCGCGTCCGTGGCCGAGCGGGACTCCGTGGTGATGGTGCGGAAGCCGGCCTTGTCGAGGGCTGCCTGATAGGCGGTCTTGCTCGCCTCGTAGGCCTTGGCCTGCTCGTCCGTCGTCCAGTAGAACGCCGAGCGGTACTGCGAGCCGAGGTCGTTGCCCTGGCGGTAGCCCTGGGTCGGGTCGTGCGACTCCCAGAACGTCTTGAGCAGGGTCTCCAGGCTCACCTGAGCCGGGTCGTAGGCGACCATCACGGTCTCGGTCTGCCCGGTGAGGCCGGTGCAGGTCTCCTCGTACGTCGGGTTGGGGGTGAAGCCGCCCATGTAACCGACGGCGGTGGTGACCACGCCGGGGGTCTGCCAGAACGTCTTCTCGGCGCCCCAGAAACAGCCCATGGCGACGTAGATCACCTGAGTGCCCTCCGCCCACGGGCCCTCGAGCGGGGTCTTGAGAACGGCGTGGCGGGCCGGCACCGTGAACGGACGGCTGGCCCGGCCGGGCAGCGCGTTCTCCCGCTCGACCATCGTGCTCCTCGACCGGCGGCCGAAAATCATCGGGTCCTCCTGTTGGTTCTTCGGGCGGAACGATCGGTCCCGCGCCACCCTGAACAACCACGTCCGACTCCCTTCCGTTCCCGTGGCCGCACGCGAGTGCGCACAGAACTGTCGGCGCCCGGTAGTAGCTTGGGCACCGTGAACGAGGCGAACCAGAAGTCCGGAAGTCCCCGCTGGTCAGAGGCCGGGTTCTCGACTCGGGCGATCCATGTCGGATCCGAGGCCGACCCCGCCACCGGCGCAGTGGTCACCCCGATCTACCAGACCTCCACCTACGCGCAGGACGGGGTGGGCGGCCTGCGGCAGGGGCTCGGCACCGGCTACGAGTACTCCCGGTCGGGCAACCCCACCCGCACGGCCCTGGAAGAGTGTTTGGCGGCGCTGGAGGCTCCGGACGGGTCCGCCCGGGGCTTCGCGTTCGCCTCCGGCCTGGCCGCGGAGGACGCGGTGCTCCGCTCGCTGCTGCGCCCCGGCGACCATGTGGTCATCCCGGACGACGCGTACGGCGGCACCTATCGCCTGGTCGCCCGGGTCGCTGAGCCGTGGGGGGTCCGGCACACCCCGGCCGCCCTGGTCGACGTGGACGCGGTGCGGGCCGCGATCGAGCCGGGCAAGACCCGCCTGGTCTGGGTCGAGACGCCGACCAACCCGCTGCTCTCAGTGGCCGACATTGCCGCCCTGGCGGAGGTTGCGCACGAGGCCGGGGCGCTGTTGGTGGTGGACAACACGTTCGCCACCCCGTACCTCCAGCAGCCGCTGAGCCTGGGCGCCGACATCGTCGTGCACTCCACCACGAAGTACTGCGGTGGTCACTCGGACGTGGTCGGGGGCGCCGCCATCGTCTCCGAGCGCGCGTCCGCACCATGGATGGCGGGGATCGGCGCGGTCGGCGAGGGCGTGGCCGAGCGGGTCGGTTTCCACCAGAACTCGATGGGCGCAGTGCCCGGCCCGTTCGACTCCTGGCTGGTCCAGCGCGGCCTGAAAACGCTTGCGGTGCGCATGGAACGGCACTGCGACAACGCCGAGAAGGTGGTCGAGATGCTCCGCCAGCATCCGAAGATCACCCGCGTGCTCTACCCCGCGCTGGACGATCACCCGGGCCACAAGGCTGCTGCAGAGCAGATGCGGCGCTTCGGCGGCATGGTGTCGTTCCAGGTCGCCGGGGGTAAGGCGGCTGCGCTCGAGGTCTGCCGGCGCACCGAGGTGTTCACCCTGGCCGAGTCCCTCGGTGGGGTCGAGTCGCTGATCGAGCACCCCGGTCAGATGACGCACGCGTCGGTCGCCGGTTCGGTCCTGGAGGTGCCGGACGACCTGGTCCGGATCTCGGTCGGGCTGGAGGACGCGTCGGACCTGGTGGGTGACCTGGAGCAGGCGCTGGGCTGACCGGCCCAGAGAGCACGACAGGACGAGGCGGGAAGCAAGGAGGCGTCCGTTGCCGGAGCTGGTGCTGTGTGTGGACGTCGGTTCGACCTTCACCAAGGCGGTTCTGGTGGACGCGGACGTGGGTCGGGTGCTGGGCACGGCGCAGCACCCGACCACGTTGCCCGATGTGATGGTCGGGATCGCCGCGGTGCGGGAAGAGCTGGCAGCGTCGGTGGGCAAGGACGCGGCGGGTGGCGTCGGAGCGGACGAGGGCCGAGAGGGCCAGGGGCGAGGGGACGTCCGGGAGGGCGAGAGGCGAGGGCAAGGAGACGTCCGGGAGGGCTGGGGGCAAGAGGGCGTTCGGGAAGCCAAGGGGCAGAAGGGTGTCCGGGAAGACACGGGGCAAGAGAGCGTTCGAGAGGCCGAAGGCCAGGGGCAAGGGGGCGCCCGAGAGGGCGAGGGCCACGGGCCAGGAGGCGTCTGGGAGGGCGAGGGCCTAGGGCAAGAGGGCTTCCTAAGAGGCGAGGGGTGCGAGGGCGTCTGGGAGGGCCAGGGGCGCAAGGGCCAGGGGTCAGGACGTGCCCAGGAGCACGAGGGCCAGGGGCAAGAGGGCGTCTGGGAGGGCGGGAGCGGTCCGGTCGCGCCCGGGGCGAAAGAGGTTCTGGCGGCGGATATCTTGGCCTGCTCGAGTGCGGGCGGCGGGCTGAGGCTGGCGGTGGTCGGGCACGAGCGGCTGGTCACGGCGGAAGCCGGTCAGCGGGTCGCGCTTTCGGCCGGGGGGCGGGTTGTGCACCTGAGCTCGGGGCCGCTGACGCCGGAGAGCGTAAAGGTCCTGAAGGAGTCACGGCCCGACCTGATCGTGCTCACCGGTGGCACGGACGGCGGCAACTCCGATGTCGTTCTTCACAATGCCCGGCGTATTGGCATTGCCCGGCTGGCTGCTCCGGTCGTTCTGGCCTGTAACCGCGAAGCGGCCGACGCCGCAGCCGCAGAGCTGCGCAGCCGGGGGCGCTCGGTCACGGTTACCGACAATGTGCTGCCCAGCATCGGCGTCCTCAATCCGGGGCCGGCGCGGGAGGCCATCCGGGCTGCGTTCCTGCAGCACGTGATCGGCGGGAAGGGATTGTCCCGCAGTAAATCCCGGATCAATGGCAAGTCGCTCAAGCAGTTGGTTCTCGCGCCTACGCCGGATGCCGTGCTTACCGGGGTCGAGGCGCTCGCCGACGGACGCGGGTTGCTCCTGATTGATGTCGGGGGCGCGACGACCGACGTGTACTCCGTACTTCCCCGGGCTCAGAAGGACGAGAAGCCAGAGGACGGGAGGGGGCAGGGGGCAGCGGGGGACTGGCTGTTGGCGCGGACCGTTGAAGGAGACCTTGGGGTCCGTTCGGGTGCGCTGGGGGTGGTCGAGGCAGCGCTTGCGGAAGGGCTTGTGGGCGTCGAAGAGGCTCGGAAGTTGACGCTTTACGGGCAGGAGCAGATGACGGCAGCCGGTCTACCGGGTGACGGAGGAGAGCGGTCCGGCCAAGAGAGTGACGATCGGCGTCGAGGTGCCCACGGGTCGGCGGGGCGGGAGAACGTTCAGGGCATGCAGCAGGTCGACCGGGCTGAGCTGGGGAGTGGTGAGGCCGAGCAGCAAGACGGTCGAGCCAGCCAGGAGAACGATCAGCGTCTCGCCCACTTGGCCGTATTAATCGCCCTTCGCCGCCACGGACGCCCTCTGCACGAGGGCGCGCCGCCACGCCCCCTGCGCGAGGCCGAGCTGGTGGTCGGAAGTGGGGGAGTGCTCCGGCATGCCACCCAACCGCAGCGGGCGGGCGTCCTTAATTCCGCCCTGACCGATCACGCCGGGGGGTGGGCCGTTCCCGAAAGAGCGGCCCTGGCCGTCGACGTTCGGTACACCGTGTTCGCCGCCGGGCTGCTGAGCGGGCGGGCGAAGCCCGAGGCGGTGCGGCGGCTGGCGGCAACGGGGCTGGAGTGGCTGTCGGGCGTCCAAAGGTGAAACAACAACGACGCTCGGATGGCGACACGTCTTGCGGCAGAGCGGTGATCGCCGCACACCGGGCAAGATGGGACGGGTGAGCATGGAGCAGGACGACCCCGCCCGGAGGCCCATCGAGATCCCGTACGGTCTCCGGCTGAGTGCGGCCTGGGCCTGGCGGGTGCTGCTGATCGCCGGCACGGTCTGGCTGATCTGGCAGATCTTCGCGAAGTACTTGGTCATCTTCGTGCCGTTGCTGCTCGCGCTGCTGTTGGCGGCGCTGACCAAGCCGGTGCATCGGACGCTGACCCGGCGGGAGGGCAAGATCGGGCTGCCAAATGCGGCGGCGGCGCTGCTCACGGTCTTCCTCGTCGTCATCTTCGTGGCGGGCCTGGTCGCGCTGATCAGCCAGCAGGCGGCGAGCGGTTTCGGTGATCTGCGGGACGACGCGGCAGACGGTCTGAGCGAGTTGCAGAAGCAGTTGGCCAACAGCCGGCTGCACCTGACGAACGACCAGCTCGACGACTACGTCAACACGCTGCAGGACAGCATCCGCGGCAACGGCGGCAGCAGCATCGTGTCGAGTGCGCTGGAGGTCGGGAACACGGCTGGGCACGTGCTCACCGGCCTGTTCATCACGTTGTTCGCCACCTACTTCTTCCTCTCCAGCGGCGACCGGATGTGGTCCTGGGTAGTGGGCCTGTTCCCGGCCGCCGCCCGAGAGAAGGTGCGTGGGTCGGGGGTGCGGGCGTGGGCCACGCTCACTGCCTACGTCCGGGCCACCGTGATCGTCGCGATTGTGGACGGAGCCGGGGTCGGGGTGGGGGCGGCGATCCTTGGGGTGCCGCTGGCGTTCCCGCTCGGCATGGTGGTCTTCATCGGTGCCTTCGTCCCGATCGTCGGAGCGCTGGTCTCCGGGGCCGCCGCCGTGCTGGTCGCCCTGGTCGCGGTCGGCTACGTAAAGGCGCTGATCATGCTGGGCATCGTGATCGCGGTGCAGCAGCTCGAGGCCCATGTGCTGCAGCCGTTCCTGCTCGGCCGGGCCGTCCGTGTGCACCCATTGGCGGTGATCATCGCGATCGCGGCCGGGGTGCTGCTCGCGGGCATCATCGGGGCGCTGTTCGCGGTGCCGTTCGTGGCGGTGGTGAACGTGATCGGGGAGTACCTGGCCGGTCGGGATCCGGACGAGGAGCCCTCGGAGGAGGAGATGGGACCACTGGCCGACGAGGCCACTGAAGAAGAAGTCGAAGAGGTCTAGGCCGGGATTCCCTGGGCCTGGAGCCACATCTCGAGCGTGGCCAGCTGCCACAGCTTGTTGCCATTCAGCGGAGTGCGGCCCGCGTTCGGGTCGCGCAGCAGCGCGGCCACGTACTCGGGCCGGAACAGGCCTCGCCGCCGGGCCTCGGGTGATTCCAGCGTGTCCCGCACCCGCTCGGCCAGCTTGCCGTCCAGGTGCACCAGCGCCGGCACCGGGAAGTAGCCCTTGGGCCGGTCGATCACCGGACCCGGAAGTAGCCCCCGAGCAGCCTGTTTGAGCACACCCTTACCGCCGCGGGCGAGCTTGTAGGGCACTGGGCAGGCCGCGGCCAATTCCACGAACTCGTGGTCGAGGAAGGGCATGCGGGCCTCCAGGCCGTGCGCCATGGTCATCGAGTCGACCCGCTTCACCGGGTCGTCCACCAGCATCACGGTGGTGTCCATCCGCATCGCCGCGTCGGCCGCGGTCTCGGCGCCCGGGCGGTCGAAGTGCTCCGCCAGCCAGGCCCGGGCCGGGTCCAGACCGCGCAGCAGCCGGTCCGACGACCGGGTCGCGTGAAGCAGTTCCGGCGACAGCATCTCGCTGAGTTCGGCCGCGGTCCGGTCGAGGAAAACTCGGTCGTACGTGCCCAGCGCGGCCGATCGGCTGACCTGGGCGAACGGCGGGTACCAGTGGTAGCCGCCGAGCACCTCGTCCGCTCCCTGCCCGCTTTGCACCACCGGCACGTGGGCCGAGACAACCTCGCTGAGTAGGTAGAACGCGACGCAGTCGTGGCTGATCATCGGTTCCGGCATGGCCTCGATGCAGGCCTCGACCGGCTGCACCAGGTCGCCGTCGCCGATCCGGATCCGCTGGTGGTCGGTACCGAACATCTCGGCGACCAGGTCGGAGTAGCGGAACTCGTCGCCGCGGTGGCCGCCGCCGTCCTCGAAGCCGATCGAGAAGGTGCGCAGCCGGCCGCTCCCAGATCCGAGCCGGGCCAGCAGGGCGACGACCAGGCTGGAGTCGAGGCCGCCGGAAAGCAGCACTCCCACCTCGACGTCGGCGATCGACCGGCGCTGAACCGCGGTCGCGAGCGATTCCAGCAGGGCTTCCTGCCAGTCCCGCTCGGTCCAGCTGCGGTGCTCGGCTCGGCGGCTGAAATCCGGCTCCCAGTAGACGTGGTCGGTGCTGGTGCCGTCCGGTTCGATCACCCGGACGGTGGCCGGGGGTAGTTTGCGGACGCCGGCCAGGATCGTTCGCGGGGCCGGAACCACGCTGTGAAAACTCAGGTAGTGGCTGAGCGCGACCGGGTCGATCGAGGTGTCCACGCCGCCGCCGGCCAGCAGCGCGGGCAGGGTGCTGGCGAACCGCAGCAGGCCCGGCTGCTCCGACAGGTAGAGCGGTTTCACGCCCAGCCGGTCGCGGGCGAGAACGATTCGCCCGGAGTCTCTTTCGGCGATCGCGACGGCGAACGTGCCGATCAGGCGGCGGGCGAAGTCCGGCCCCCACTGCGCGTACGCCTTGAGCACCACCTCGGTGTCACCGTCGGAGAAGAACCGGTGGCCCGCAGCGGCCAGTTCGGCGCGCAGCTCCCGATAATTGTAAATACATCCATTGAGGACGCCGGTCAGTCCCGACAGTGGGTCGGCCATCGGCTGCGCACTGGCGTCGGAAAGATCGATCAGCGCCAGGCGACGGTGGCCGAACGCGATCCGGCCGTGCGCCCAAGCCCCCGCGTCGTCCGGCCCCCGGGTGGACAGGGTGGCGGCCATCCGCTCGACCGTCTGCACATCGGCGCGCGACGACCCGAACCGCACTTCGCCACAAAGGCCGCACATGGAACGCAATCATCGCAGCTTTTTGTTACTGCGAAGTTCGCGGAAACCGCCGGGAGCCGCCCGTAGCGGCGACCCCCGGCGTCCTCCATCAGAAAGTCAGCCTGGGAAAGGCTTGGCCTCGAGGATCTTGACCTTGATCTCGCGGCCGTTGGGCGCCTTGTAGACCGCCGTGTCCCCGACCTTGTGCCCCGCGATCGCCGCGCCGAGCGGGCTCTTGTCGCTGTAGACGTCCAGATCGGTGTCGCCGGCCACCTCGCGGCTGCCGAGCAGGAAGGTCAGCTGCTCGCCGGCCAGGTCGACCGTGACCACGCTGCCGGAGGCCACCGAACCGTCGCCGGCCTGGGCCTCGCCGACCTTGGCGGTCTCCAGGAGCTGACGCAGCTGGCGGATCCGGGCCTCGCGCTGGCCCTGCTCGTCCTTGGCGGCGTGGTAACCGCTGTTCTCCTTCAGGTCGCCCTCGGAGCGGGCGAGCTCGATCGTCTTGGCGATCTCGATCCGGCCCTCGCCCGAGAGGTAGTCGTACTCTTTCTTCAACCGGTCATAGGCGTCTTGGGTCAGCCATGCGACGGCAGCACCGGTCTCGCTCACGGGGCATTCTCCACTTCTGGTCGCATTCAGGCCGCACTTCGTGCGGCGACGGCGTCCGGGACGAAACCTTGAGCTTAACAAGAAAGCCCGGATTGCAGGTGCACGGTGCAACGGACGAAGGAAACGCGTGGTTCCTCACCGTTGTCGGCGGTCACCGAATGTGCGGTTATTTCGCCACACATTCCTCAACCACCCCAGTGGTTGCTTCTTCGCTGGTGGGAATCGTGACCTTCATCTGCACCCGGCCGGTCTTGCTGCCCTCGACCACCACGTCCCGGATCCCGACCTCGGTGTTCAGCGGGTTCAGCGCGTGCACCGTACAGACCGCTTTCTTCGCCCCCCGATGGAACTGGACGTCGAAAGTCACCAGCACCGACGAGGCGGACTGTACGTCGTAGCTGTTGTCCTGCCAGGTGACCTTGTCCTGCTCAAGCACGGTGGCCCAGTAGACGAAGCCCAGGGCAATGACCGCCAGCCCGGCGAACACGCCGATCACACCGCGGCGGCTGAGCCGTTTGCGCCGCCCGTACCGGCTCGCGAGCTCGTCGGGCTCGTCGGGCTCGGCCGAATCGGCCGAATCGGCCGAATCGGCCGAACCGGCCGGGACGGACTGATCGGCCGGTGATTCCGCGGGGCTGGTCACGGGATTCCTCTGGGTGGTCGGGCGGGCCATTGAGGACGTCTGCGGTCGGGGAATGTCCGGGCGTCCGCCATGATTGTCCACTCAGATCGGGTTGCGCGCGCCAGTGGGGGAGTCGCCGGCGCCCGGCTGATCCGTTTCCCCGTCAAGAACTGACCTTCAGGAGGACCCGGCATGGCCGAGCAGCTCAGGCTCATGGCGGTGCATGCGCATCCCGACGACGAGTCCAGCAAGGGGGCGGCCACCCTGGCCCGGTACGTGGACGAGGGCGTGGACGTCCTGGTGGTCAGCTGCACCGGGGGCGAGCGCGGCGACGTGCTGAACCCCAAGCTGCAGGGTGACCCCGAGGTCGAACGTGACCTGCCGGAGTTGCGCCGCAAGGAGATGGCGACCGCCGCGGCGGCGCTCGGCGTGAAGCACCACTGGCTCGGCTTCGTCGACTCGGGCCTGCCCGAGGGCGACCCGCTGCCGCCGCTGCCGGAGGGCTGCTTCGCTCTGCAGCCGCTCGAGGTGGCCTCGGCGCCGCTGGTCCGCCTGGTGCGCGAGTTCCGCCCGCACGTGATGACCACGTACAACGAGAACGGCGGCTACCCGCACCCCGACCACATCATGACCCACAAGGTCTCGGTCGAGGCGTTCGAGGCGGCCGGCGACCCGACCCGGTACGTCGACGGCATCGAGCCGTGGACCCCGCTGAAGCTGTACTACGACGTGGGCTTCTCCACCGCCCGGATGATGGCGTTCCACGAGGCGCTGCTGGCGATGGACAAGGAGTCGCCGTTCGTCGAGTGGATCCAGCGCCGCACGGAGGACCCGGACCGCCCGCCGGAGCGGACCATCACCACCCGGGTGAACATCAACGGCTGGATGGACCGCCGGGACGCGGCGCTGCGGGCGCACGCCACCCAGATCGATCCGGACGGCTGGTTCTTCGCGATCCCGAACGACGTGCAGGCCGAGGTGTGGCCGACGGACGACTTCGAGCTGGCGCGTAGTCTGGTGGACACGGAGCTGCCGGAGGACGACCTGTTCGCCGGCATCCGTGACCGGGCCAAGGTCTAGACGCGAACGTCGGACAAGAACTCAGGAACTGGGTGTGGGTGCAGTGATTGCTTCGGCGACGGTGTTCGTCTCCACGTTGGCGAGCTCGACCGACTCGGGCACCACCCGCATCCCGGACCCGGACACCGTCTCGCCCGGGTTCGCCGGCTTCCTGGCCGTGTTCGCCGTCGCCGTGGTCACCGTGCTGCTGATCCGCAGCATGACCAAGCACATGCGCAAGGTGAAGTTCCTGGCCGAGGAGCGCGACCGCCGGGAACTGGAGGACGCGTTGAAGGACGACTCAGCGCAGCTTCCGGGCCAGCGCTAACCCACCCGGCACGTCGTCGACGACCAGCGCGTCGACCCCGGCCGCGGCCAGTTCCGCAGCCGGCTCCAGACCCGGCGACCAGGCCAGCACCTGTAGCCCGGCGCGGTGCGCGATGTCGATCGCGTAGCCGGCCGGGCGGTGGTGCGGGGCCGAGTCGGTGCCGTTGGCTCCGAAGGACTTCCAATGCGCCGAGAGCACCTCGACCCCCAGCCCGGCGGCGGCCGGCACGGCCTTGCGCATCGGGAACGAGATCCAGGTGATCAGCCCGCGCGGCACCCCGGGCAGTTCCTTACCCACGAACAGCAGGGACGCGGGGTCGAACGAGGTCACCAGCAGCGGCCGGTGAGATCGCTCGGCGTCCAGCACCGGCAGCAGCAGCCCGGTGGTGTCCTGCGAGGCCGGCAGCAGCGCGTCCTCCAGGGCCGTCTTCACGTCCAGGATCATCCCGACCTCGGACGGCACCGCCTCGAGCAGATCGTCCAGCGCCAGCAGACCGGCCTTCCGGGCCTCGTCCGCGCTCAGGTCCGAGACGAAACGCCCATCGTCCTTGGCCACGCTCGGCCAGTGGTGCACGAAGAGCACCCCGTCGCGGGTGCGCCGCACGTCCACCTCGAGCCACGGCACCCCGTGCCGCACCGCCTCCAGGAAGGACGGAAGCGTGTTCTCCGGCCAGCCCGCGACGTTCTTGCCGAATCCCCGGTGCGCGGCGATGGCCAACCCGGGGCCGAAAGGAGCCGGGGTCATCGGACCAGCGGCTGCTCGCCGGACGATTCCTGGGCCGCTGCGTCCTCAACCGGCCCGTAGCCCGCATCGGCCTCCTCCGGCGTGACGTCACCGGCCATGTCGCCGGTGGCGGCCGCCGCTGCGGAAGCGTGGCCCTCGTGTCGCGGCAGCCGGGCCAGCATCGCGTCCCGCTGGGCCGCGACCTCGCTGATCGCGTCCAGGAAGCGCTGCGTGCTCTCACCCGGCGCGATGTCGCCGAAGTAGAAGTGACGCATCGCGATCCGCTCCTCGCGGCGGGAGTCGGAAGTCAGCCGGTCGGCCAGGACCGCGCCGAACGCGTCCACCGTTTCGCTGTTGATCACGTCCGACGCACTGCTGATCGGCGCGTCCACGGCGAGCTGGGCCGGGTCGTCGCGCCGGTCGGTGATGAACAGCGGCGCATCGTTGCGCAGGTACAGGAAGTCCAGGCCGACGCTGGAGACGTCGGTGACCATCGCGTCGCACTCCTGGAACAGCGCCAGGATCGAACCCTCCATGGCCGTGGCGTGCCCGGCCTCCGGATCAGCCGCGGCGGCCGCCTCAAGCAGCCCGAGGATCTCCCGGTGCGCGCCGACCACCTCGAGGGTGGTGCTGCTGGCGACCCGGGGGTGCGGCCGGTAGACCACCCGCGTGTTCTCGGTGGCCAGCAACTGCCGGACGATCGCCACGCCGTACCGGTCGACCGAGGTGTAGTTGTTGAAGTCGTTCTCGCCCTCCCAGGTGGGGGCGTAGATCACGGTGCGGCGGGAGGACGGCGGCAGCAGCGGCTCGAACTTCAGGTCCAGCTGCGGGCGCCCGGTCCGGACCAGCTTGGCGGCGTCGAAGTTGATCAGCGCGGCGGCGTGCCGGCGCTCGGCCGCCTGACCCGCGACGAACACCCGGTCGTAGGCCTTGGCCTGGTTGGAGACCATGCTGACCTTGTCGCTCTCCCCGTGGTTCACGTGCACGTGAAGGATCGAGGCGACCGCCAGCGACTGGAAGTTGGCGACCCCGTTGTTCACGTAGATCGCGACCTTCGGGGACAGCTCGTCGTACAGATCCAGGACGTCGGCCAGCCGCCGGGTGTAGACGGTCGGCAGCGGGGTGCGCTCGCTCAGGTGGTTGAACGAGGCCTTCGACCGCATCACGATCACCGTGGGATGGCGGCGGTGCAGCTCCTCGAACACCGGCAGCCATTGGTCGAGCTGGTACATCTTCCGCTTGTCCTCGGCGAAGTAGACCACCACCTCGGCGGCCGGGGCCGGGCCCTCGGGCACCCGGTTCAGCTTCGGCCCGCGGGACTTGGGGCCGCCCCGCATCGTCCGCCGCTTGTTGTTGATGGTGTTGGCCAGCGCCCCGAACGTGGCCGGGCCGGGTGCGCGGAGGAAGTTGGACACGGAGGTCGGCAGAGCCATCGGGGGTCTGGTGCCTTTCGGGGTGTCGGGGCGGGATAGGAACCGGCCGGAAGCATATGCGGGCCGAACGTCCGGAATCGCACCGGACGTCGGTCCACGTTTGCCTGATCGTCCATTCCCGTTCAGATCGTTACATCCGCGGCCCGATTTCCGGGAGCCTGGATGTTGCGCGGAGTCATCGTTTGGCGGTCCGAATGGCGTTCTGGCCTCGGGTAGTGACGGTCGGTGAGGTCCACCCCTGTCCAACTGGGGAACGAGGCTCGGCGCGAAGACGACCGGAACATGAACGCAGTGCTAATGTCTTTCGACTCGAGACCGAGAGAACGGACGCCAAGGGTGGATGCGCGAGGGCGATCGGCCGACGCGGTGCTGCAGCACCGTCCTGGCGCTGCCGTCACCATGAGTGACGACGATCCCGTGATCGAGGAGGTCGTCGCGAACAGCGCTGCCCATCCCGCCGAAACCGGCCTTGACGTCGTCCTTCTCGGGGTCCGTGGCGGTCTGCCCGGGCGCCGGGCCGAACTCCGGGACGCGCTGGCGGCCCAGGGGGTGGTGGTCGCGCACGAGCAGATGATCACCGTCGGCAGCGCCGAGGGCATCGAGGCGCTGGCCCGTGCGGTCACCGGGCAGCCCGGTCCGGGTCTGCCGGTGCCCCGGGAGGACGTGGTCACCGGCATCGGGTCGAACGTCGTCCTGCGGCGCCCGGTCGCCCTGATCCCGGACGACCTGGTGATCAACGGCACGGCCCTCGGCGCGGTGCTGGACGACCCCCGGCTGCGCACGGCCGCCCTGGCCGGGCCGGTCGACGCCGCCGGCCACCAGGAACTCCTGGACGTGCTGATCATCGACGCGGCCGACCGCCCGGCCGTCGCCGGCCTGGTCCACGACCTCGACCCGGCCGCCCCGGACGACCTGCTGCTGGAACTGGCCCGGCGGCTCCCCGGTGCCGGGGTCACCCTGCAGCCGGTGCCGATCGGCGGCTACGTCTGGGCCCGCCCCACCGACGAGGCCGAAACCGCGAGCGCCGAGCGGGCTCTGGCCGCCCTGCCCGAGCGCCGGGTCCGGCTGCGCGAGGCGGCCCGGGGTGGCGACGGCTTCTACTCGACCTTCGTGCTGCGCCGCCTGTCCTGGCGGCTGACCGATCTGGCCGAGCGCCTCGGCCTGACCCCGAACCAGGTCACCGCCGGCTCGTTCGTGATCGGCCTGATCGCCGCTGCGCTGATCGGGACCGGCCACCGGCTGCCGATGGTGATCGGCGCCCTGCTGCTCCAGCTCTGCGTGATCGTCGACTGCGTGGACGGTGAGCTGGCCCGCTACCGCCGCCGGTTCTCCCCGCTGGGGGCCTGGCTGGACGCCAGCACCGACCGGATCAAGGAGTTCGCGGTCGTCTTCGCCCTGGCCTGGGCCGGGGCCCGGGCCGATCAGGACCTCTGGCCGTTGGCCGCGCTGGCGATCGCGATCCAGACCTTCCGCAGCCTGGCCGACCTGTCCTGGGCGCTGCGCCGCCGGCAGCTCGACCCGCCCGCGCCACCGGCGGTGCCGCACTGGGTCGCCCCGGCCACCCCGGTCCGGCTTCCGTCCGGCTGGGTCTCGGCCACCGACACCCACGGCGTCACCGGCTGGCTGAAGCGGATCGGGCACTTCCCGATCGGCGAGCGCTTCCTGGTGATCTCGCTCGGCGCCGCGCTCTGGACGCCGAAGGGCACGCTGATCGTGCTCTGCGCCGGCGGTCTGGCGGCCGCGGCCTACCTGCTGGCCGCCCTCGCCTCCCGGGGCCGGTCGCTGGCCGGGGACGTGGTGCCGCGGATCGCCGCAGACAGCGGTCCCTGGCTCGGCGCTGCGTTGCAGAAGCTGCGCGGCCGGGCCGCGGTGATCGCCCCACCGCTGGTCGCGGTGGCCGAGATGGCGATCGTCTACCTGCTCAGCGCCTCGGTCGAGGCCGAGCACGGGGCCGCGGTGCTGCTCGTCGCGGTGATCGCGGTGGCCCACTACATGCACGCCTACAGCGTCCGGGAAGGCGTCGGCGATCCGGCCCAGCCCCTGATGATCGGCGCCGATCTGCGGATCGTGGCCTTCGCCGTCCTGATCTTCGCGCCCGCTCTGCTGCTGCCGATCGAGACCCCGGACTGGGTCACCGGCGGCCTGTGGGCGCTCACCGCGGTGGTCGCCGCCACCTCGGCCGGAACCAGCTTCAAGTCATGGATCGGAGTCACGCGATGAGCGGGCCCAGCATCGCCGAACTCCGCCGGGTGGCGCAGCCCGAGCACGTCCGCAACCGGGCCGCGGCCGAGCATTGGGTGGCGCACGCCTACCTGCGGCAGATCTCGCCCTACCTGACCCGGCCCCTGCTCTCCCTCGGGCTGTCGGCGAACCAGGTCACCTGGCTGATGATCGCCTCGGCCGCGCTGGCCGCGGTGGCCACCAGCTGGGCCGGCCTGGCCGGCGCGGTGCTGGCCGCGGTGCTGGTCCAGCTGCAGATGCTGTTCGACTGCTCGGACGGCGAAGTGGCGCGCTGGCGGGGCACCTCCTCGCCGGTCGGCGTCTACCTCGACCGGGTCGGCCACTACATCGCCGAGTGCGGCATCGCCCTGGCCCTGGGCATCCGGGTGGCGGTGGGCGGTGGTTACGCCCCCGCGATGGCGGACGACGGCTGGCGCTCCGCGCTGGCCGAGCCGGCCCTGTTCCTCGGCGCGTTGCTGGCCCTTCTGGTGGCCCTCAACAAGGTGGAGAACGACCTGGTCCACGTCTCCCGGGGGCAGGCCGGGATGCCCGCGATGAAGGATGCGGAGCAGGTCCGGGTGCCCACCGCGGGCGCCGTCCGGACGCTGCGCCGGGCCGCGAAACTCGTTCCCTTCCACCGGGTCTTCCACTCGGTCGAGCTCTCCCTGCTGATCCTCGTGGCCGCCCTCGCCGACCTGGTGCTGGGTGACCACGCCGCCACGAACGTCCTTCTGCCGGCGCTTCTGGTCGCGGCTCTGATCACCGTGGTGGGGCACCTCGCGGCCGTCCTCTCCTCCGCGCGGCTGCGGTGAGCGCCGTGACCGATCAGGAAAACGTCCGTAGGTCGCCCCTGCCGATCGCCCAGTACGGCGTCGTCCTGCTGACCCAGGGCAGCCGCCCGGAGGCCCTCGACCGGGCGATCGCCTCGGTCCTGGCCCAGCGCGGGGTGAAGACCGACGTGGTGGTGGTCGGCAACGGCTGGCAGCCGACCGGTCTGCCCGAGGGGGTGCGCGGGGTCGAACTGCCGGAGAACCTCGGCATTCCGGCCGGGCGCAACGCGGGGGTGCCGTACGTCGAGGGCGAACTGCTGTTCTTCCTGGACGACGACGCCTTCCTGCCCACCTCCGACGTGCTCGCCCTGCTGGCCCAGCGGTTCTCCGACGAACCGGGCCTGGGCCTGATCCAGCCCCGGGTCGCCGATCCGGAGGGTCTGCCCTCGCCCCGCCGCTGGACTCCCCGCCTCCGGGTGGGCGACCCGACCCGCAGCAGCGACGTGGCCGCGATCTGGGAGGGCGGGGTGGCCCTGCGCCGCCACGTGTTCACCGCGACCGAGGGCTGGCCGGCCCCGTTCTTCTATGCCCACGAGGGCATCGAGCTGGCCTGGCGGGTCTGGGACGCGGGCTACCGGGTCCGTTACGAGGGCGACATCGTGGTCAACCACCCGGTGATCGCCCCCACCCGGCACAGCGTCTTCCATCGCTTCTCGGCCCGGAACCGGGTCTGGCTGGCCCGGCGCAATCTGCCGTTCCCGATCGGCGTGGTCTACGTGGCGGTCTGGTTCACCATCTCGGTGCTCCGGCTGCGGCGGAGGGAAGACGCGGCCGAGATGCTGAAGGGGTATTGGCAGGGACTGACCGAGCCGGGTGGGCCGCGCAAGCGGATGCACTGGAAGGCGGTCTGGCGGATGACCAAGGCCGGTCGTCCGCCCGTTATCTGACGGCGCGCCCAGAAGCGTCACGGCCGGTGGCGTGAGACGTTGGCTCCGTGGCGAACCGACTGGAGTACGCGACCAGCCCGTACCTGCTGCAACACAAGAACAACCCGGTGGACTGGTGGCAGTGGGGCGAGGCGGCGTTCGAGGAGGCGGTCCGGCGGGACCGCCCGATCCTGCTCTCCGTCGGGTACGCGGCCTGCCACTGGTGTCACGTCATGGCGCACGAGTCCTTCGAGGATCCGGAGGTCGCCGACCTGATGAACACCCTGTTCGTCAACGTCAAGGTGGACCGTGAGGAACGCCCGGACGTGGACTCCACCTACATGGCCGCCACCCAGGCGCTGACCGGCCAGGGTGGCTGGCCAATGACGGTGTTCCTCACGCCGGCCGGGCGCCCGTTCTACGCGGGTACCTATTACCCGCCCCAGCCGATGGGCAACACGCCGTCCTTCCGGCAGCTCCTGACCGCGGTCTCGAACACCTGGCAGCAGCGCCGGGGGGAGGTCGAGGAGGCCGGGCAGCGGATCTCGCAGGCCCTGGCCGACCAGGCCGTTCCGCGCAGCGCCGGGGCCGAGCCGGCCAACTGGGACACGCTCACCAACGCCCTGCAGAAGCTGGTCTCCTCGGAGGACCCGGCGCACGGCGGGTTCGGCGGCGCCCCGAAGTTCCCGCCCTCGATGGTGCTGGAGTTCCTGATCCGGTTCGCCGCCGCGCAGCCGGCGACGCCGGGCGGCCGCGCGGCCCGTGACCTGGCCGGGCGCACGTTGCGGGCGATGGCCCGCAGCGGGATGTACGACCAGGTGGTGGGCGGGTTCGCGCGGTACAGCGTGGACGCCGCCTGGGTGGTGCCGCACTTCGAGAAGATGCTCTACGACAATGCCCAGCTGGCGCGGGTCTACCTGCACTGGTGGCGGCTGACCGGGGAACCGGTCGGGGCCCGGATCGCCCTGGAGACCTGCGACTGGATGCTCTCCGCCCTGCTCACCGACGAGCACGGGCTGGCCTCTTCTCTGGACGCCGACACCCCGGTGACTGACGAGGAGACCGGCCGGGTGCACGGCGAGGAGGGCCGCACCTACGTGTGGACTCCGGAGGACCTGTTCACCCACCTCGGCCCGGAGGACGGCGCCTGGGCCTCGGCCCTGCTCCGGGTCGGCCGGCCCGGCACGTTCGAGCACGGCGCCTCGACGGCTCAGCTCGCCCAGGACGTCTGGGCCGATCCGTTCGCGGCCGCTCGCTGGCAGGGCATCCGGGAGAAGCTCCGGGTGGTCCGGGCCGCCCGCCCCCAGCCCGAGCGGGACGACAAGGTGATCGCGGCCTGGAACGGGCTGGCGATCGCGGCCCTGGCCGAGACCGGCGCCCTGCTGGAGCGGCCGGACCTGATTCAGGCCGCCGAGCGGATCGCGAACCTGGTGCTGCGGGTGCACATACACGGCTCGGGCGTGGTGCCTCGGCTCTACCGGGCCAGCCGACAGGGAAATCACGGGGCCCCGGCCGGGGTGCTGGAGGACTACGCCGACCTGGCCGAGGGCCTGCTCGCCCTGCACTGCGTGACCGGGGACGTGCGCTGGCTGGCCACCGCCGGGAACCTGCTCGAGGTGGTGATGGCCCAGTTCATCGACGAGGACGGGGTGCACGACACCGCGCTCGACGCGACTGACGCCGCCCTGCTGACCGTGCGCCGGCCGGCTGACCCGACCGACAACGCCTACCCCTCGGGCGCTTCGGCCGCAGCCGGGGCCCTGCTTTCCTACGCCGCGCTGAGCGGATCACACCGCGCGCGGGAGGCGGCCGAGCGCTGCCTGGCCGCGAGCGGGGCGATCGGCGGCCATGCGCCGCAGGCATTCGGCTGGGCGCTGGCGGTCTCGGTGGCCCGGTTGGACGGCCCTCGAGAGGTGGCCATCGTCGGTGCCGAGGACGACCCACTGCGCCGGGAACTGCTGCTGACCGCGCTCGGCGCGACGGCGCCGGGCGCTGTGATCAGCGTGGGTAAGCCGGACGCTCCCGGGGTGCCGCTGCTGGCCGGGCGGGACCTGAGCCGGTTCGGCGAGGCCCGGGCCTTCGTCTGCCGGGAGTTCGTCTGCCGACTGCCCGTCTCCACCGCGGCGGAGCTGCTGCAGCAGCTCAGCGCAGATCCACCAGGCTCGGACGACCGCTGAGCAGGCCCTGCCAGTCGGCGTGGGCGAAGACCAGGGCCAGGCCCGCCGGGTTGGTGGCGTCGCGCACCGCGACGTGACTGCCCGGGTCCAGGACGGCCACCTCGAGCCGCTCGTCCAACCCTTCCTGGGACCGTCCGGGCACCCACCGGGTGGTGGCCGGATCGATCACAACGCTCAGATCTGTGACCCTGCCGCTGCGCTGTGTGGTCATGTGCACAGGGTAGCGCTCTGATTGCGGTGACTTGCCGGTTCGGCGAACGGTGGCTGACATCGATGCCGTGCCAGGGCAGCATCCCCAGCTCAGGGCGCGGTGATCTGCTCGCGGCGAATCAATGATTACACGCTTGCAAGCATCTTGTAAGCGAGTAATCATCGGAGCATGACGACCGAGGGAACGACTGAAGCGGGACATGACGCGGCTGTGAAGGCGTGGTTCGGCGCCCGGCTGCCCAGCGAATGGAACGAGCCCGCGGCGGAGGTGACCACCGACCGCGAGGAGATCCTGGTCCGGCTCACCATCGGGGCTCCGGAAGGGGCCGAGCCCGAGAAGGGCGACGACGCGGCCGCGGCGGCCCGGGCCGAGGCGATCGCCGGGCACATCGCCCGGTTCCGCGAGGAGACCCGGGACCGGCGGATCCAGGTGGCCCGCGAGGCCGAGCACCGGTTCGGCCGCAAGGTGGCCTGGGCGGTCACCGCGGGCCCGGAGACGGAGATCTTCACCAGCCTCGCGGTGCCGGTGATGACCCGGCTGCGTCAGCCCGAGCGGCTGGTGCTGGACACCCTGGTGGACGCCGGGGTGGCCCGCTCCCGGGCGCACGCGCTGGCCTGGTGCGTGCGACTGGTCGGGGACAACACCTCGACCTGGCTGACCGACCTGCGCTCGGCGATGGCCGAGGTGGACAAGGTGCGCAAGGCCGGGCCGGGCTCCTCCGAGTAAGCCGGCCGGGGCTCAGCCGTTGAAGGCGGCGATGCTGATGCCGGTGTAGTGGGCCAGGAAGGCCAGCACGGTGAAGGCGTGGAAGACCTCGTGGAACCCGAAGTACCGGGGGCTGGGGTTCGGCTTCTTCAGGCCGTAGACCACCCCGCCCATGGTGTAGAGCAGGCCCCCGGTCACCACCAGGGCGAACACCGCCACCCCGCCGCCGCGCAGCAGGTCCGGGATGTAGACGACGGCGACCCAGCCGAGCGCGATGTAGACCGGCACGTAGAGCCAGCGCGGGGCGCCGACCCAGAGCACCCGGAAGGCCACCCCGAGCAGGGCCCCGGTCCAGACGATCCAGAGCAGGGTCTGGGCCGGGCCGGGCGGGAGCAGCAGCACGCTGAACGGGGTGTAGGTGCCGGCAATGATCAGGAAGATGTTGGCGTGGTCGAACCGCTTCAGGAAGCCGGCGGTCCGGGGGCCCCACTCGCGCCGGTGGTAGAGCGCGCTGACCCCGAAGAGCATCGAGGCGGTGACCGCGAAGATCGCGGTGGAGACCCGGGTGCGCTCGTCCGGGGCGAGGATCACCAGGATCGCGCCGAGCAGGGTGGCCAGCGGGAAGGTGCCGGCGTGCAGCCAGCCCCGCATCCGCGGCTTCAGTTCGGTGAGTTTGGTCTCGATCGTCTCGAGACGGGCGCCGATCCGCTCCCGGCCGGCCTCCAGGCCGACTCCGAGCAGTCCGGCGCGGGGGTTGCGCTCGTCCTGGTGATCGTCTGTCATCACTTGAGCGTAGACGCCGAACCTGGCAAAGGTCGGGGGGCGAAGCACTCGGAGTTTCGGGGAGTCAGACCCCTTGACGGAGGTCCGGCCGACATGCCTGCACCAAAAGATGTCACTATCGGGTCTCGGGAGTGCGCCGAGAGCGCGAAGAACGGGCACTTCGCTACATCCTGCCTCGGGACAGCGATAGCGTGATGCGTATGGGACTGCGTCGGCTGGTCTACCGGGCCTATCAGCGGAACGTCGCCGCGGGCCTGTCGCCGCAGGCGATCCCGCGGCACATCGGGGTGATCCTCGACGGCAACCGGCGCTGGGCCAAGAACTCCGGGCTGACCGCGAGCGGCGGCCACCGGGCCGGGGCCGCGAAGATCCTGGAGTTCCTCGGCTGGTGCGACGAGGTCGGGGTCGAGATGGTCACCCTGTGGCTGCTCTCCACCGACAACCTCACCGGCCGCTCCGCCGAGGAGCTCTCCGCGTTGTTCCAGATCTCCGAGGACGTGGCCGGGGAGATCGCCGAGACCGGTCGCTGGCGGGTGCACCCGGTCGGCGCGCTCGACCTGCTGCCCGCCCCCACCTCGGGCCGGCTCAAGGAGCTGGAGGAGCAGACCCGGGCGCTCGGCCGCCCGCGGCTGGTGAACATCGCCATCGGGTACGGCGGGCGCCGGGAGATCGCCGACGCGGTGCGCTCGCTGCTGGCCGACCACGCCGCCCGGGGCACCACGATCGAGCAGCTCGCCGAGATCCTCGACGTGGAGCACATCGCCGAGCACCTCTACACCAAGGGCCAGCCCGACCCGGACCTGATCATCCGCACCTCCGGCGAGCAGCGGCTGGGCGGGTTCCTGCTCTGGCAGAGCGCGCACAGCGAGTTCTCCTTCGTCGAGGCGCTCTGGCCGGACTTCCGGAAGGTCGACTTCCTGCGCGCGCTGCGGCAGTACGCGCAGCGCGAACGTCGCTACGGGGCCTGAAGAACCGACACAAACAAATGGTGGACGTTATGAGCGTCCACCATTGTGGATTGGCAAACTGCTCGTAACCTTGCCGTGATTCCCCAGTTACCCCGCCGTGATCGTCCTTCATCGGCCGTGCTCAGGTTGCCTACGTCACGCGGGCAGTCAAAGTCGTTTACGCGCAATGGGTTGACGTAAGGCCGTTCGGGTAGCGACCGTGGTGTCTCCGCGTAGCGTCGCTTGCCGCCTAGGTAATCCGTCGTCGTCAGGCGGTTGTCAGGTGGTACGCAGTGGGACGCTCGTCATCCTCCAGCGAGGGGAGTCACCGTGGCATTGCCCGGGAGTTTCACCCAGACCTCTACGGACGCGCCTGCCGCCGAGCCCGAGGGCAGCGGCCGGACGTTCGTCCTCGACACGTCGGTCCTGTTGTCGGACCCGAAGGCGATTCATCGCTTCGCCGAGCACGAGGTCGTTCTTCCTGTCGTCGTGATCACCGAGCTGGAGGGGAAGCGCAACCACCCCGAGCTCGGGTACTTCGCCCGGCAGGCCCTGCGTTACCTCGACGACCTGCGGATCCGGCACGGGCGGCTGGATGCCCCGATGCCGATCGGGGAGGCCGGGGGCACGCTCCGGGTGGAGCTCAACCACGCCGATCTGACCGTCCTGCCGGACGGGTTCCGGCTGGCCGACAACGACAGCCGGATTCTCGCGGTGGCCCGCAGTCTGGCCGCCGAGGGACTGTCGGTGACGCTGGTCAGCAAGGACCTGCCGATGCGGATCAAGGCGTCGGCGATCGGCCTGGCCGCCGAGGAGTACCAGGCCGGGCTGGCCGTGGACTCCGGCTGGACCGGCCTGGACGAGCTGAAGCTGGACGCCGCCGAGGTCGGCGCGCTGTACGCGGGGGAGGCGCTGGACCTGGAGGACCTCGAGGGGGCGGCTCCGGACCTGCCCTGCCACACCGGCCTGGTGATCGCCTCGCCGAACGGCTCCGCCCTGGGCCGGGTGACGCCGGACAAGAAGGTGCGGCTGGTCCGCGGCGACCGTGAGGTGTTCGGCGTGCACGGCCGCAGCGCCGAGCAGCGGATCGCCATCGACCTGCTGCTGGACCCGGAGATCGGGATCCTCTCGATGGGCGGGCGGGCCGGCACCGGCAAGTCCGCGCTGGCCCTGTGCGCGGGCCTGGAAGCCGTGCTCGAGCGGCACCAGCACCGCAAGATCATGGTCTTCCGCCCGCTCTACGCGGTCGGCGGCCAGGACCTCGGCTACCTGCCCGGCAGCGAGGCCGAGAAGATGAACCCCTGGGCCCAGGCGGTGTTCGACACCCTCGGCGCGCTGGTCGCGCCCGAGGTGATCGAGGAGGTGATGGAGCGCGGCATGCTCGAGGTGCTCCCGCTCACCCACATCCGGGGCCGTTCGCTGCACGACGCCTTCGTGATCGTCGACGAGGCCCAATCGCTGGAGCGCAACGTCCTGCTCACCGTGCTGTCCCGGATCGGGCAGAACTCGCGGGTGGTGCTCACCCACGACGTGGCCCAGCGGGACAACCTGCGGGTCGGCCGGCACGACGGGGTCGCGGCGGTGATCGAGGCGCTCAAGGGCCACCCGCTGTTCGCCCACATCACCCTGACCCGCTCGGAGCGCTCGCCGGTGGCGGCGCTGGTGACCGAGTTGCTGGAGAATTTCGTGCCCTGATGATCATGTGACCAAACGTGATCGTCGAAGCGGCCCGACCGGGATTGTCCCGGTCGGGCCGCTTCGGGTTTGCTCCGGGAAGACCACCCGGTGGGGCGTGAGCCCGGCCACAAAGTGAACCCGCAGTAATAGAAACGTCATGAAAATTGACGCAGAGCAATCACATCTCTGTAGTTCGTTTGAGTTTGCGGACGTCGGCCCGCACGGTGAATGCGTCAGCACCCCGCTCCTGTGGGTGACGGACAACCGCGTCGTTCATCTCGGCGTAGTGCCACCGAAACCTGGTGGACATGGTTCGTTCGGATCCCGCGGGCCTCTGTGGTGTCAGTGCGGTGCCGATCTCGGGTACCGGCGGGCCCGGAGCGGAGTGAGTCAGATGCACCGCGACCCGGGGTGCACCGTCGAAAGGCCCTTCGTGGTTCCCAGCGCCCTGCGCTCCCTCTCGGTGGTCATGCTCCTCGGTGCCGTCTCCGGCACGGTGATCGCGACCACCCCGCACTCCGGTCCGGCCGGTTCGCCGGCCGGGGCACCCCAGGTCCGGCCCGCCGAGCAGGATCTGTCCGGCCGGATCGCTCTCACCGCCCAGGCCGAGCCGCTGGCCGGCCTGACCTCCAAGGCCGAATCGGCCCAGGCCCAGATCGCGGCCGAGAAGGCCGCGGCCAAGAAGGCGGCGGCGAAGAAGGCCGCCGCGAAGAAGGCGGCCGCCAAGAAGGCTGCGGCCCAGCGCCGGGCCCGGGCCCGGGCGGAGGCCTCCCGCGGCACTCCCCGCTCGGCCAAGGCCGTGGCCAAGCTGATGGTCGCCGACCACGGCTGGAAGTCCGGTCAGTACGGCTGCCTGCTCAAGCTCTGGGACAAGGAGAGCGGCTGGCACCACACCGCGCACAACTCCTCCTCCGGCGCCTACGGCATCCCGCAGTCCCTCCCGGGCAGCAAGATGGCCACGGCGGGTAAGGACTGGCGGACCAACCCCAAGACCCAGATCCGCTGGGGTCTGCGCTACATCGACGACCGTTATGGCAGCCCGTGTGCGGCCTGGGCGCACAGTCGGTCACACGGCTGGTACTGAGCGGATCGGCTGTTCGGGCCGGGCCGGATCTCCCACGTCGGGAGATCCGGTTCGGCCCTTCTCCTGATCGAGGGCAAAATTTCACCCTGCGTATGAAGAAGTGACGTAGCGTCCATTTGTACGTCTGATGGGGGTCAAACCTTTCTTAACCCTCACCAGGGGACTTGTGCTCTCCGCGCCGATTCGCCACGGTAGTCGCCGTGACGGCAACCGTTGGGTCTGAAACTGATCAAGACCTCGCGGACTTGTGGTTGAGCACAGGAGGGGTGCCCACCTCGGTCCGAGGCGAGACCAAGAGCTATCCCAAGCGTTCGGAGCTGCGCCGGGCCGAGGCCCGAGCCGCGGGCCGCCGCCCGGGAACCAGCAACAGCCGCCCCGCCGGTGGCAGTCGCCCTCAGGGGGCGCCGGCCGGCCGCCAGCGTCCGCCGGCTCCGGCCAGCGCGCTGCGCAGCGCCGAGGCGACCCGCCGGTCCACGCTCCAGGCGCGGTACCCGGTCGCGGTGTCTCCCACCCCCGCCGTCCTCCCGATCCCGCAGACCGACCCGTGGCGCCCGGCCGGCATCGACCTGCCGGTGCAGCGGCCGAGCTCGCCGGACGCCTTCCACCAGCCCGACCGGCAGCCGCCGATGGTGCCGATCGCGATCCCGGCGCCGGAGCGGATGCCGGACCGGCGCACCTCCCCGCCGACCGCCCCGATCGAGTTCCGCGCCCCGGCGGGCGTCGAGGTCGACCCGGCCGAGTGGGGCCTCGACCTCACCGTCGAGCCCGACCCGGGCCTGCGAAAATCCGACGATCCGATCGAGGTGCCCCGCCGGCTCTTCGGCGGGGGCAAGTCGACCGCCGCCCGGCTCCTGGTGATGGCCTTGGTCATCGGCGCCGAGGGCGTGGCGGTCACGCAGATGGCCGGCACCGCCTCCCCGCTCGGGCACAGCGGCAACGCCTCGGCCGCCTTCGAACTCACCAGCGCTAGCGACGCGCAGAAGGCGCAGGCCGCGGACGACGCGGCCCACGCCCTCGTGGCGCAGCAGGCCGCCGACCAGGCCGCCGAGCTGAAGGCCGACGTCAAGGAGGCCTCGCCGGCCAAGGCCAAGGCCGCCCTCGCCCAGTACCAGCAGGCCAAGGCCGCGGCGGACCGGATCAAGGCCGCCCAGGAGCGCCGCGAGCGGGCCCTGCGCAACGCCCAGCGGGACCCGAAGGCCGCGGCCCAGCTGATGCTGGCCGACCGCGGCTGGTCCTCCTCCCAGTTCTCCTGCCTGGACTCGCTCTGGACCCGGGAGAGTGGCTGGAACTACCAGGCCACCAACGCCTCGTCCGGCGCCTACGGCATCCCGCAGTCCCTGCCGGGCAGCAAGATGGCCAGCGCGGGCTCGGACTGGCAGACCAACCCGGTCACCCAGATGCGCTGGGGAATGGACTACATCGCCTCCCGCTACGGAACCCCGTGCGGTGCCTGGGCGCACAGCGAGTCCTACGGCTGGTACTGACTCCGCAGATTCCCGGAACGGCGCCCTCACATTGAGGGCGCCGTTCGGCGTTTGCCCGGTCACGACTCAGAAGAGCTGCGAACCGGCCGGTTTGATACCTCTCAGGGGTGGGTCATTGTGCTCACGTCGAGCAGCCGGTCGAGCTCGGCCTCGGTCAGCTCGCCGCGCTCCACCACGCCGAGCGCGATCGCCGCGGCCTTCACCGTGATCCGTTCCGCCACGGCGTGTTTGGCGATCTTCGCGGCCGCCTCGTAACCCAGCGGCCGGGCCAGCGGGGTGACGATCGACGGCGAGGACTCGGCCAGCTCCCGGGCCCGCCGCTCGTCCGGCTCGATCCCGTCCACCACCCGCTCGGCCAGCAGCGCCGAACCCCGGGTGAGCAGCCGGATCTGCTCCAGCAGCGAGCGGGAGATCACCGGGACCATCACGTTCAGCTCGAAGTTGCCGCTCGCGCCGGCCCAGGCCAGCGTGGCGTCGTGACCCACCACCTGGGCGCAGATCTGCAGAACCGCCTCCGGGATCACCGGGTTCACCTTGCCCGGCATGATCGAGGAGCCGGGCTGCAGGTCGGGGAGGTGGATCTCGCCCAGGCCGGCGTTCGGGCCGGAGGACATCCAGCGGAGGTCGTTGCAGATCTTGGTCAGGCTGACCGCGAGACCCCGCAGCGCGCCGGACAGTTCGACCAGGGCGTCGCGGGAACCGTGGGCCTCGAAGTGATCCCGGGCCTCGGTGATCGGAAGTCCGGTGCTCTCGGCCAGATCCGCGATCACCGCGGCGGAGAATCCGGGTGGTGTGTTGATCCCGGTCCCGACCGCGGTGCCGCCCAGCGGAACCTCGGCAACCCGGGGGAGCGTGCCGGTGATCCGCTCGATGGCCCGGCGGATCTGCGCGGCGTGACCGCCGAACTCCTGACCCAAGGTGACCGGGGTAGCGTCCATCAGATGCGTACGTCCGGCCTTGACCACCTCCTTGGTCCGGACCGAAAGCCCTTCGAACGAGACCGCCAGCGTGTCCAGCGCGGGCAGCAGGTCGTTCACCACCGCGCCGGTCGCGGCCACGTGCACTGCCGTAGGCACCGTGTCGTTGGACGACTGGGAGGCGTTGACGTGGTCGTTCGGGTGCACCTTGCGGCCCAGCGCCCGCCCGGCCAGGGTGGCCACCACCTCGTTCACGTTCATGTTGGTGGAGGTGCCGGAGCCGGTCTGGAAAACGTCGATCGGGAACTGGTCGGCGTACTCCCCGTCGGCGATCCGGAGCGCGGCCGTGGCCACCGCCTCGGCCACGTCCTTCTCGACCACGCCGAGCCCGGAGTTCACCCGGGCGGCCGAGGCCTTGATCCGGGCCAGGGCGGCGATCACGGCCGGGTCGATCCGGACCCCGCTGATCGGGAAATTGTCCACGGCACGCTGGGTCTGGGCTCCCCACAGGGCATCTGCGGGGACCAGCACCTCGCCCATCGTGTCGTGTTCGACGCGCATGTCATCGTTGGCCATGTCCTGATCCTCACCCCACCGGCCGGGCCCCGGCCACCCGGGGTCGCGGTCGGCCGCTCGCGCGCTCAGACCAGCGCGGTCAGGGTGCTCAGGAAGGTTTCCAGGTGGCCGATGACCAGACGCCCCAGACCGGCGGCGGTCAGCGCCCCGGCTCCCACCGCCGTGATCAGCAGGGCCTGACCGACCGCCTCGTGACCGGCGTCCTCAAACTTCCGTGCTGTCCTCATCGCTGTCCCCCCGAAAAGCGATCGTTCTCTGGCTACTGAAAGCTATCAAGAACGCGGAGAGTGACAAACTCGGGAATTCAGGCGATCTGCACGTCGGGCGTTGCGATCGTGCTGCTCAGCACCCGGACGGCCCCGTCCGAGAGGGCGTACTCCATCGCCACGATGGCCAGGCGCCCGTCGGCCACCCGGCGCCCGATCGAGCTGGAGCGCTCCGGCAGCTGCTGGGCGACCTGGACCGAGTGCTCGGCGACGATCTCGTTGATCTCGCCGTGCCCGTGCTGCCGGGCGCCGATCACGCTGGAGCTCAGCATCTCCACCACGGTGCGCAGGTAGCCGGACGGCATCCGGCCGCTGTCGTGCGCCTCCATGGTCGCCTTGACCGCCCCGCAGCTGTCGTGGCCGAGCACGATCACCAGCGGGATCTCCAGCACCTCGACGCCGAACTCGATCGAGCCGAGCACCGCGTTGTCGACCACGTGCCCGGCGGTCCGGACCACGAACAGATCGCCCAGGCCGCGGTCGAAGATGATCTCGGCGGCGACCCGGGAGTCGGCACAGCCGAAGATCAGGGCGAAGGGACGCTGCCCGCCGGCCAGCGTGGCCCGTCGGTGGACGTCCTGGTTGGGATGGGCGGCGTCGCCGAGCACGAAGCGCCGATTGCCCTCCAGCAGTTCCGCCAGGCTGCCCGCCGCGTCCAGGCCCGAGTCGTCGGTCTCACCCATGGTCGTCCTCACTCTTCATCGTTCGTTCCGGCCGCTGGAGCGCTACCGCGCGGCCAAGGTGATTCTTCCGTTCGGCGACCCGCGGTCAACGGTGAGCTACGACTCGTCAGTTGGCCACCGGGTGCCCGGTAGGGCAAACGCGCAGAGGGTGCCGATTCAGTTCGCGACACGCCGACACGCCGGTTTGCGACACGCGAGCCGCGTCCCCCTACCTGAGGACACCATCATCCCGACTCGCCGAGATGTCGGCATTCCGGCCGCTGTGCGCGGTGACCTGCGGGGCTTCGGAAGACGGCCGGGGCCGATGGGGCGACCTGGGGTCAATGTGGGCGCCCGGGCCGGGCGGCGACAGGTCTGGACCGAACACCCTACTTTCCTCCTGCCACCCCAAAGATGCGAAACAATCCGCTACCGATCCTTTACGTTCAGTCACCATTGGAGCCTGTGAAAGGGGAACGTGGTGGTTCCGGAGACAACACTGACCGCCCTCGGCAGCATCGAGGCGGGTAAGGGCCAGGAGATCGAGCGCCTGCGCCGTCAGGTCGAGGTGATGCTCGCCCACGTTCTCGACCTGGGCCTCACCCCGGCCCCGCAGGCCTGGATGTTCGAGGCGGTCCGCGACCGTCCCACCGTCGTGGACCTGAACAGCATGAACAGCATGAACGGCTCGATCAACGGGGACGGCTGGAACGCCGCCCCGACCGACGCGGACCGGATGATGGCGACCGAGGCCCTGGTGCGGGCGCATCGGGAACTCAGCCGGATCGTCGCCCCGGCCCGCCCCGCCACCCTGGAACTCCTGCACACCTACCGGGAGGGCAAGCGCCCGGTCCGGCTCGGCGGCCGGATCCCGCGTCAGAGCGGTCCGGCCGCGATCCAGGCCAGGAAGGGGAAGCGGTTCAGCTTCTTCGGCGGCATCACCCCGGCCGGGAGCACGGTGCCGCTGGTGCGCTGGCTGATGGCCGCGACGCTGGCCTTCCTGGCCGCGTTCGTCCTGCTCGCCGCGATTCCGCAGGCCCGGGCCGCAAGTGCCGGCACCGGGCTCGGCGACAGCGACCCGGCCTTCGCCGACCTGCTGCTGCGCGAGGTCTTCCTGCTCGCCGCGGCCGCGCTGGGGGCCGGCCTGACCGCGCTCTACCGGGCCGGCCGGGAGGTCGCCCGGGGCAGCTACGACCCGGAGTTCGACCACACCTTCCTGCAGCGCATCCTGCTCGGGATGGCGGCCGGCCTGGTGATCGCCGAGCTGATCCCGCTGGGCCCCGACGACGCGCTGTCGGGACTGGCCCGCCCGGCCATCGCGCTGCTCGGCGGCTTCGCGGCGGACGCCGTGCACAGCGTCCTGGCCCGGCTGATGGCCGCCCTGGAGACGCTGTTCAACGGCGGGGCGGCGACCCGGGAGCAGGCCGAACGGGAACTGGCCGAGAAGCGGGCCGAGGAGATCCTGGCCCAGGCCGACCGGGCGACCCTGAACAAGCTGCTGGAGATCCGCCGGATCGCCTCCTCGGGGGCGCCGACCCGGGCGATCATCGAGGAGATCGACCGGGTGATCAGCGTGGTCGCCGCTCCGGTGTGACGCACCACCCGGGCAGACCGTGAAACCTGTCCGGTCAGGTGCCTACTATTTCGTGCATGGCTGAGTTCGCGTACTCCGATCTGCTCCCCACCGCGCCGGACACCGAGACGCCCTACCGGTTGCTGGGCACGGACGGGGTCCGCGTGATCGAGGCCGCCGGACGGCAGTTCCTCGAGGTGGCGCCCGAGGCCCTGACCCTGCTCGCGGACACCGCGATGCACGACATCGCGCACTACCTGCGCCCCGCCCACCTGGCCCAGCTGGCCCGCATCCTGGACGATCCGGAGGCCAGCCCGAACGACCGGTTCGTGGCCCTCGACCTGCTGCGCAACGCCAATGTCTCGGCCGGCGGCATCCTGCCGATGTGTCAGGACACCGGCACCGCGATCGTGATGGGTAAACGAGGGACGCAGGTGCTCACCGCCCCGGGGGCGGTCTCCGACGAGGAGGCACTGAGCAAGGGGATCTTCAGTGCCTACACCCGGCTGAACCTGCGGTACTCGCAGATGGCCCCGCTGACCATGTGGGACGAGAAGAACACCGGTACCAACCTGCCCGCCCAGATCGAGCTGTACTCCGACACCGAGCCTGGGCACGAGGCCGCCTACAAGTTCCTGTTCATGGCCAAGGGCGGCGGCAGCGCGAACAAGTCGTTCCTGTTCCAGGAGACCAAGGCGGTGCTGAACCCGGCCGGGATGATGAAGTTCCTGGACGAGAAGCTGCGCTCGCTCGGGACCGCCGCCTGCCCGCCCTACCACCTGGCCATCGTGGTCGGCGGGACCAGCGCCGAGTTCGCCCTGAAGACGGCCAAGTACGCCAGCGCCAAGTACCTGGACAACCTGCCGACCGAGGGTTCGCCGACCGGCCACGCGTTCCGCGACCTCGACCTGGAACTGCAGGTGCTGGAGCTGACCCGGCAGTTCGGCATCGGGGCGCAGTTCGGCGGCAAGTACTTCTGCCACGACGTGCGGGTGGTCCGGCTGCCCCGGCACGGCGCCTCCTGCCCGGTCGCGATCGCGGTCTCCTGCAGCGCCGACCGCCAGGTGCTGGGCAAGATCACCGCCGAGGGGATCTGGCTGGAGCAGCTGGAGACCGAGCCGGCCCACTACCTGCCGGAGACCACCGACGAGCAGCTGTCCTCGGAGGACGAAGCGGTGCGGATCGACCTGAACCGGCCGATGGCCGAGATCCGGGCCGAGCTGACCAAGTACCCGGTGAAGACCCGGCTCTCGCTGACCGGGCCGCTGGTGGTCGCCCGGGACATCGCGCACGCCAAGATCAAGGAGCGGCTGGACGCGGGCGAGCCGATGCCCCAGTACCTGAAGGACCACGCGGTCTACTACGCGGGCCCGGCCAAGACCCCGGAGGGCTACGCGTCCGGTTCGTTCGGGCCGACCACGGCCGGGCGGATGGACAGCTACGTCGAGCAGTTCCAGGCGGCCGGGGGCTCGATGGTGATGCTGGCCAAGGGCAACCGGTCGGGCGCGGTGACCAGCGCCTGCGCCACCCACGGCGGGTTCTACCTGGGCTCGATCGGCGGTCCGGCGGCGCGGCTGGCCCAGGACTGCATCCGCAAGGTCGAGGTGCTGGAGTACCCCGAGCTCGGCATGGAGGCGGTCTGGAAGATCGAGGTGGAGGACTTCCCGGCCTTCGTCGTGGTGGACGACAAGGGCAACGACTTCTTCGCCGAGGTGACCAAGCCGATGGCGATGACCATCCAGCGCCGCCCCGGACTCGGGGTCACGGGCTGAGCAACTGGGTGCGCACGGCCCGTTCCACCAGGTAGGGGATCTCGTTCTCGAGGCCCATCGGCTCCAGGGTGAGACCTGCGGCCACGGTGGCCAGGCCGTGCACGTGCGTCCAGATCATCACCGCGCACTCGCGGGCATCGCCCAACTCCGGAAAACCCTTCTGGATCACGTCGATCAGCCGTTCGAGCAGGGGCACCGAGACCGACCGCAGCGAAGCGCCGCTGCCGGTCAGCAGGTCGTGCCGGAACATCAGGCGGAACATCTCGGGGCGCTGCTCGGCGAAGCCCACGTAGGCCAGGGCGCCCGCGACCAGCCGGTCCTGGGTGGTTCCGGAGGTGCCGAGCGCGGTTTCGATCAGGGCGGCCAGATCGGTCAGCCCGGACCGGGCGATCGCGGCGAGCAGGTGCTGGTGGGTCGGGAAGTAGCGGCGCGGGGCTCCGTGGGAAACCCCGGCCTGGCGGGCGATCTCGCGCAGCCCGAGGCGGTCGGGGCCGGAGCTCTCCAGCAGCTCCACGCCGACCTGGACCAGCCGATCCTCAAGTAAGGTCAATCAGTTCACCTTCGTCACGTAGGCGTCGACGTACTCCTGCCCACTGTGGGCCGCCAGGATCCGCATCAGCTGATCGGTGAGTTCCCGGGCCAGGGCCTGGTTGTGGGGCTTGTCCCGGTGCTCGGTGAGATCCATCGGCGGGCAGAAGGTGATCCGCACCCGGCCCGGCCGCCAGATCGTCGTGCCCGGCGGATTCACCCGGTCGGTGCCCCGCAGCACCACTGGGACGATCGGTGCGCCGGTGGCCAGGGCTACCCGGACGGCCCCGGTCCGGCCGCGGTACAGGCGGCCGTCGGGGGAGCGGGCGCCTTCGGGATAGATACCCCAGATGCCGCCTCGCTCGAGGATTTCGGTGGCCTGGCGGAGCGAGGCCGCGGCCCGCCCGGCGTGTCGGCGATCGACCGGGATCTGCCCGGCCGAGGTGAAGAACCAGGACATCAGCCGGCCCCGGACGCCGCGGCCGGTGAAGTACTCGTTCTTGGCCAGGAAGGTGACCCGGCGGCGCAGCACCAGGATCAGGAACAGCGAGTCGGAGAACGAGAGGTGGTTGCCGGCCAGGATCACCGGGCCGCGCCGGGGCACGTACTCGCGCCCGGTCACCACCGGCCGCCCGAAGAGCCGGACGAACGGCGCCATCACCAGTTTGAGCATCCTGAAGAGCATGACGGCCTCCGGTCCCGGGTCGAGTAGACATTGTCTACTCGAGCGGGTCCCTCGACACAAGCCTTGATCGGGACCGGGACCGTCGGTGCGACGGGCGGGCTACTTCAGGTCTGCCGCCACCGCGGTCGCGAACTGGTCCATCTGCGTCTGGTCGGCGGTGCCGGTGACCACCGTGGTGATCCCGTCGGTGCCCCGGTTGACCAGGCTGGTGGTGCCCCGGTCGGTGCGGCTGCGGTTGATCCACTCGATCCCGCCAATGGACTCGGTGCCGGACTCCTGGCCGTCGGTGACCTGTCGCGACTCCCAGGCCTTGGTGGGCTTCTTGGCCTGCTGGATGCCCACGTAGGTGCCGCTGGGGGTGGTGTAGGTGACCTGCCAGGTGTTGGTGTCGTCGGTGGTCTTGAGCTCGAGGCCGGCCGCCCGCGCCGTCCACCCGGCCGGCACGTCCGGATTGACCGGGGTGAAGCCGAGCGTGCTCTGCGCGCCCTGGGCCGCCGAGGCGACGTCGATGTCGCGGGTCGGGATCTTGTTCGGGCGGGGCACGATCAGCAGCAGCACGAGCACGATGCCGACGATCACGGTCATCGAGATCAGCATGTCCTTGGGGCGGGTGCTGAGCGACTTGCGGCGGTGCTCCGCGCTCCGCTCCGCCGCCGAGCCGACGACGTCGGTGGCCGCGCCCACGGGAGGGCCGGCGGGAGTGCTGGGCATCTCGGTCACCCCCCTATGGTCGCGCCCCGGCCCGGTAAATGGGTAACCGGGGGGCCGGACACGCCCGCCCCTGATCATCGCGCGGCCCGGGCCGTAGCCTGTGAGCCCCGTAGTGCATCGCGAGGAGGCGACGTTGGACGAGGTCCTGGTCATCGGTGAAGCGTTGGTCGACATCGTCACCGCGCCCGGAAGGCCGGCCGTCGAGCACCCGGGCGGGAGCCCGGCCAACGTGGCGCTCGGCCTGGCCCGGCTCGGCGTAGGCACCCGGCTGCTGACCCGGATCGGGGACGACCCGCGGGGCGCGGCGATCCGGGCGCATCTCGAGGGTTCCGGAGTCGGCCTGGTCGAGGGCTCGATCACCGACGGCGCGACGTCCACGGCGACCGCGCGGCTGGACGCCGAGGGGGTCGCCAGCTACGAGTTCGCGCTGGACTGGGCCTTGCCGCCGGACATCGGCATCGGCACGGCCCGGGCCGTGCACACCGGCTCGATCGCGGCCACGCTGGCCCCGGGGGCCGAGGACGTGCTGCGGCTGGTCGAGGCGAACGCCGGTCGCACGGTGATCTCCTACGACCCGAACGCCCGGCCCGCGCTGATGGGCGGGCACGGGGCCGCGCTGGAACGGATCGAGCGGATCGTCCGGGCTGCTGATGTGGTCAAGGTCAGCGACGAGGACCTGGCCTGGCTCACCCCGGGCCAGGACCCGCTGCAGGTGATCGAGGCCTGGCGGGCGAGCGGGCCGGCGCTGGTGGTGCTGACCCGGGGCGGCGAGGGGGCGGTGGCGGTGCTGGAGTCCGGCGTGGTCGAGGTGCCGGCGCCGAAGATCACCGTGGCGGACACCGTCGGGGCCGGGGACGCCCTGATGGCCGGCCTGTTGGACGGGCTGGACCGGGCCGGGTTGCTCACCCCCGCGACCATCGGGGAGCTGCGGACCCGGTCGGCCGCCGAGCTGGGGCCACTGCTGGCGCACGCGGTGAAGGTCGCGGCCTACACCTGCACGCAGCCGGGCGCCCAGCCGCCGACCCGGAAGGAACTGGACGCCTGGCCCCCAACCCGGCCGTGATCATGGAGTTCTTCCCCGGTGATCATGGAGTTTCCGTCGCGGAACTCCATGATCACGCAGGGGCGGGCGGTTCCTCGCCGGCCGGCGTGAGCCGGGCGTCCAGCTTGGCCTGGGCCCCGGCCAGCCAGGTCTCGCAGCGCCGGGCCAGCGCCTCGCCGCGCTCCCAGAGGGCCAGCGACTCCTCCAGCGTCTCGGCGCCGCTCTCCAGCCTCCGGACCACCCCGACCAGCTCGTCCCGGGCCTGCTCGTAGGAGAGCTCGGCCAGTTCCGCATCCAGCGCCGCGGCCTCGGCCTTCGCCACCTCAGGGGCGGGCTGGGCTTCCGATGCGGCGGTGGCTTTCTTCGGCGGAGTCACCGCCCGAGCCTACCTACCCACTCCATCCGTGATCGGGCAGTTCCGCCCCGGGGCGAAGCTGCATGATCACGAGGGTGTTGGGGTGGAGGACGTTACGCGGGCGCTGATCTCGCCCTCGTAGACCCGGATCCGCACGACCTCGTCCGTCGTCACCTCGTCCGGTGAGCGCAGCACTTTCCCGTCCGCGCCCTGGGCCACGGCATATCCGCGGGCCAGGGTGGCCATCGGGGACAGGGCGCGCACCCGTTGCCGCAGGTGTTCGACGTCCTGATGGGCGTGGGAGAGCCGGTTGCCGAGCGCCCGGGCGGCCCGCTCCCGCTGCGCGGTGACCAGTTCGACCTGGCTCATCAGCTGGCGGTGCGGATCGGCCAGGACCGGCCGCGACCGCAAAGCCGCAATCGTCCCTGCTTCCCGGCCCAACCGCGTCCTCAAAGCGTTCTCCGCCCTTCGACGGGACTGCTGGATGCCCTCGAGTTCGGACTCCACGTCCGGCACGATCCGCTTGCCCGCGTCGGTCGGGGTGGACGCCGCGTAGTCGGCGACCAGGTCGAGCAGAGGCTTGTCCACCTCGTGCCCGATCGCGCTGACGATCGGCGTGCGGCAGGCCGACACCACCCGCAGCAGTGCCTCGTTGCTGAACGGCAGCAGATCCTCGACCGACCCACCGCCCCGGGCGATCACGATCACATCCACGTCCTGGTCCGTTTCCAAAGACCGCAACGCGCCGACGACGTCCTCAACCGCTTTGGGGCCCTGTACGGCGACGGCGCGGATCTCGAAGCGGACGGCGGGCCAACGTCGACGGGCGTTCTCCACCACGTCGCGTTCCGCCGCTGACGCGCGTCCACAAATCAGACCAACAACGGTGGGTAGGAACGGCAGAGGACGCTTACGGTCGGCAGCGAACAGACCTTCGGCAGTCAGTAGTCGCCGGAGGTGTTCCAACTGCGCCAGAAGTTCACCTACCCCGACAGGACGAATCTGGTCGGCGAACAAACTGAGCGAACCGCGGCGGGGAAAGAGCTGGGCGCGGGCATGCAGAACTACGCGGGACCCGTCCTGCAGCGGGGTAGGAAGCGCGTCGAGCACGCGGACGTGGGTGCTGACGTTGAAGGAAAGATCGACGTCCGGATCGCGCAGGGTCAGGTAGCAGGTGGTCTGCCCAGGTCTGCGGGTGAGCTGCACCACCTGTCCCTCCACCCAGACCGCGGGGGACTTGGCCACGTAGTCGGTGAGCTTGGACGACAGGAGCCGCACGGGCCAGGGCTGTTCCGGGGTTGTGTCACCCGCCGTGGCCGGGATCCTTCTGGGTGTATCGCTCACCTGCACATCACCCCGCCACGCTAACGGGTTCGGAGAAGCCACTTACCATGGAGTCGTGACCGCATCGAGCATCGCTTCCACGGCCCCCCAGCCCGCCACCGTCAAGCGGGTGCTGCTCGCCTCTCCCCGTGGGTACTGCGCCGG
The DNA here is from genome assembly GCA_000719025.1 of Kineosporia aurantiaca JCM 3230. Lineage (GTDB taxonomy): Bacteria > Actinomycetota > Actinomycetes > Actinomycetales > Kineosporiaceae > Kineosporia > Kineosporia aurantiaca. Next base: position 187,806 of record JODP01000001.1, on the reverse strand, counting down.
GGTGGACCGGGCCGTCGTTGCGGTGGAGAAAGCGCTGGAGGTGCACGGGGCCCCGGTGTACGTCCGTAAGGAAATCGTGCACAACCGGCACGTCGTCACCTCGCTCGAGAACAAGGGCGCGATCTTCGTCAACGAGACGGACGCGGTGCCCGAGGGCGCCATCGTGATCTTTTCCGCGCACGGCGTGTCGCCCGCCGTCCGGGAGGCGGCCGACCGTCGCCTGCTGAAGACGATCGACGCCACCTGCCCCCTGGTCACCAAGGTGCACAAGGAGGCCGTGCGGTTCGCGGACGGCGACTTCGACATCCTGCTGATCGGTCACACCGGTCACGAGGAGGTCGAGGGCACCGCGGGCGAGGCGCCTGAGCACATCCAGATCGTCAACAGCCCGGACGACGTGGACGGCATCGAGGTCCGGGACCCGGACAAGGTGGTCTGGCTGTCGCAGACCACGCTGTCGGTGGACGAGACCATGGAGACGGTGCGCCGGCTGCGGCAGAAGTTCCCCAACCTGCAGAACCCGCCGAGCGACGACATCTGCTACGCCACCCAGAACCGGCAGGTCGCGGTGAAGAAGATCGCGCCCGAGGCCGATCTGGTGATCGTCGTCGGCTCGCGCAACTCCTCGAACTCGGTCCGGCTGGTGGAGGTGGCGCTGGAGTACGGCGCCCAGGCCTCCTACCGGGTCGACTTCGCCAGCGAGATCGACGAGGCCTGGCTGGAGGGCGTGACCACGGTCGGCGTCACCTCCGGGGCCTCGGTGCCCGAGATCCTGGTCCAGGACGTGCTGACCTGGCTGGCCGAGCGCGGCTACGGGCAGACCGAAGAAGTCGTCACCGCGCACGAGGACCTGATGTTCTCGCTGCCGCGCGAGCTGCACCGGGACATCAAGGCCAAAGCTTCTCGACAGGGCTGATTCTGGTTCGGTGGTACGGGATCCACCCTGTCCTTTCGGGCAGGGTGGATCCCGTACTTTGCCTGCCTTCTTCTGCCTGATCCGTCGTGTTCTGATGGGGGCATGGCAGGCAACAGAGGCGTTGCGTACATGGGACCCGGCAAGGTCGAGGTCCACGAATCGATTATCCCAAACTGGAGTTGCAGGACGGTCCCGGCGTCCATCCGGACAACGTCGGCCGAAAATGCAATCATGGCGTCATTCTCAAGGTCGCCACCACCAACATCTGCGGCAGCGACCAGCACATGGTCCGCGGCCGCACCACCGCCCCGGAGAATCTCGTGCTCGGCCACGAGATTCTCGGAGAAGTGGTGGAAGTCGGCTCCGACGTCGAGTTCATCAAGGTCGGTGACCTCTGCTCGACCCCCTTCAACATCGCCTGCGGGCGGTGCCGCAACTGCAAGGAAGGCAAGACCGGGATCTGCCTCACGGTGAACCCGGCCCGCCCGGGCGCGGCCTACGGCTACGTCGATATGGGTGGCTGGGTCGGTGGGCAGGCCGAGTACGTGATGGTGCCGTACGCGGACTTCAACCTGCTCCGCTTCCCGGACAAGGATCAGGCCCGGGCCAAACTGACCGACCTGACCATGCTCTCCGACATCTTCCCGACCGGTTATCACGGCGCCGTCTCGGCCGGTGTGAAACCCGGCTCCACCGTTTACATCGCGGGCGCCGGCCCGGTCGGTCTGGCGGCTGCTGCGGGGGCTCAGTTGCTCGGCGCGTCGGTGGTCATCGTCGCGGATCTGATTCCGGAGCGACTGGCTCAGGCCCGGAGTTTCGGCTGCGAGGTGGTCGACGTCTCGAAGGGCGACCCGAAGGACCAGATCGAGCAGTTGCTCGGCGTGCCCGAAGTGGACTGCGGAGTGGACGCGGTCGGCTTCGAAGCTAAGGGGCACGGAGAGGGCGCTTCCGCGGAAGCACCGGCCACGGTGCTGAACTCGCTGATGGAGATCACCGCGGCGGGTGGAGCACTGGGGATCCCAGGGCTCTACGTCACCGGGGACCCGGGCGGGATCGACGAGGCCGCGAAGGTGGGCTCACTGTCGCTCTCGCTGGGAACCGGCTGGGCAAAATCGCTTTCGTTCGTCACGGGGCAGTGCCCGGTGATGAAGTACAACTACGGCCTGATGCAGGCGATCCTGCACGACAAGGTACAGATCGCGAAAGCGGTCAACGCCACGGTGATCTCATTGGACGAGGCCCCGCAGGGGTACGCCGACTTCGACCAGGGGGCGGCCAAGAAGTTCGTCATCGACCCGCACGGCATGGTGGCCTGACCGGTATTCCCATGAGGGTCCCCCGGCCCTAGGAGGCCGGGGGACCCTCATTGCGGTTTTCGCTCGGGATCAGGCCGGTCGGGCCTCACCGGTCGGCTCCAGCACCACCACCGGGATCTCCCGGTCGGTCCGGGTCTGGTAGTCGTCGTAGTCCGGCCACGCGTCCGTCATCTCGGCCCACATCGCCGGCTTCTCGGCGGCCGTGGCGACCCGCGCCCGCACCGGGATGACCTGGTCCTTCACCTGGATCTGGGCGTCCGGCCGAGTTTGCAGGTTCAGCGACCAGGCGGGCGGCGCGTCGGTACCGCCGTTGGAGGCAACCACCAGGAACGCGTCCTTCCAAGGGCGGTAGATCAGGGCGTGGGTGCGCGGTGCACCGGACTTGTTGCCGATGGTGTCCAGCAGCAGGATCGTCGTGCCGTAACGCCACTCGTAGCCCTGCTCGCCCTTGGTGTCGCGGTAGAGCTTGATGTGCTCGGGGCCGTGCAGGTCGGCCGCCGGGTTGTCCGGCAGGTTCTTCAGCGCCTCGACCACGGCCTTGGCCGTGCTCTCGCTGGAGGCCGGGTTCTGCCCGGTGATCAGCTTTCCGTCCACCACCACGGTGTCGCTCCAGGCCGGGCCGGTGGCCAGCTCAACGCCCTGCTGCTCGGCCAGGCGGGAGGCCAGGAACCAGGGCGAGCGCTCGCCCAGGCCGCCGAGGTTCTCCTCCTCGTCGGTGAACGCGGTGATCCGCCGGTTCTTCAGCGCCCCCTCGCCCACGCTCAGCAGCCCGGCCGCGCCGTGGCAGAGCGTGGCCACCACCTGGTCCTTGCGCACGGCCCGGGTCAGGATGCGCTTCAGATCGGCGTTGTCGGCCAGGTCGGTCATCGGGGCGTGGCCACCCGGCAGGTAGACGCCGTCGTAGTTCGGCCCGGAGACCGCTTCGAGGCTCTTCGGGTGCTGCAACTCGTCGCTGATGCTGTCCAGGTAGGCCTGGTAGCTCGCGGTGTTCTCACCGTTCGGGTCCAGGCTGCCCGGGTCGGCCGTGGGCGGGCGCCCGCCGGGGGTGGCGATCTCGACCTTGACCCCGGCCTCGGTGAGGACCTGGTGCGAGCGCACGACCTCCTCGGCCCAGTAGCCGGTCGGGTGCTGCGTGCCGTCGGCCAGCGTCAGGCTGTCGGCCGCGCTGAGAACCATCAGGATCTTTGCCACGGTGGTGTCGTTTCCCTTCCCCCGATCGGGCCGGACCTCAGGATCGGGTCCGGCCGTCGGGAGCTAGCGGTGCGGTTTCTTACTGGGTGTCCGGCTCTATCCGGTCTGGATCAAGGGCTCAACGCCGAGCGCCTCAAGTTCTACCGGCGCCAACCTCGGGACCGCGCCCCGATCATCCCCTCCCGTCATCAGCTTTCCTATGATCGGGAGCATGCAGGAACTGGACTTGCTCGAGGCTTTCATGCGGGTCTACCAGCGCGACTCGATCACCGCCGCCGCTGCGGACCTCGGCGTGGCGCAGCCCACGCTGACCGACCGCATCGCCCGCCTGGAAGCCCGGCTCGGACAGCAACTCTTCGAACGCTCCCGCCAGGGCACCCGCCCCACTGCCGCCGCCGAGCGTCTGGCTGCCCAGGTCGGCGAACCCCTCGGCCGGCTCCGCGAGGTGATGCACCCTTCGGCTGCGGCTGAATTGGACGGCGTGCTCCGATTGGGCGGGCCGGCCGAGATCATGGCGCTAAGAGGTCTGCCGACCCTCGCTCCTCTGCTCGGGGCCGGGCTGCAGGTGCACATCACCCTCGGGCAGGCCGACGCGCTGCTGGAGTCCTTGGCCGGCCGGGACCTGGACCTGGTCATCTCCGCGATCCGGCCCAAGCGGCCCGGCCTCTCGGCGGTGCCGCTGGTGGATGAGGAGTTCCTGCTGGTGGGGACCGCGGCGCAGGCCCGCTCGATCGATCCGGCCCAGCTCGCGGCCGATCCGGTGGCCGCGCTCTCGCACCTTCCGCTGATCGCCTATGCGGCCGACCTGCCTATCGTGAGGCGTTACTGGTTAACCCTTTTCGGCCGCAAACCGCCGAACCGGATCGCCCTGACCGTGCCCGACCTGCGGGCGGTTCTGGCTGCCGTGACCGCGGGGGTCGGGATCAGCGTGCTTCCCCGGTACATCGCCCGCCCTGCGCTTGAGGCTGCGAGTGTGCAGGTGCTGCATCGGGGTGAGGAATTGCCGCTGAACACGGTGTATTTGGCGTGCCGAAGTGGTGAGGAAGAAGCCGGAGTGGTGGGGGCGGTGCGGGGGCACTTGCTGCGGGCGGCGGGGGAGTGGGGGACGTTGTGAGGGTGCTGGTGTCTGAGGGGTCAGGTGGGGTGCGCGCTGTGGCTGAGGTATCAGCCAGGTGAGACGTGGCAGTGGAACGGGGCGGGCGGGCGAGCGCATGCCTGAGAAGACCGGGTCTGCCGTGGCGTCGGGGGCGAGTAGCAGGGTGCGCCTGAGGGGGAGGCGTGGCGTTGCGGTGGAACGGGGTGGGCGGGCGAGCGATGCCTGAGAGGACTGGGTTTGGAGGTGAGGTGAGTGGGCGGAGCGCGCGCCGAGGGGATCAGGTGGGGCGTAGCGGTGGAACGGGGTGGGCAGGCGAGCGCACACCTGAGAGGACCGCGTCTGGCGTGGTGCCGCGGGCGAGTAGCAGGGTGCGCCTGAAGGGGCCTAGGTGTGGCGGGGTTGGGTGAGTGTGCGAAGTACGTGGTCGTGAGGGCTAAGCGGGGCGGGGGGGCAGGCCGCGTTTGAAACGGCTAGGTGTTGTGGTGTGGTTTAGCGGGCGGCCCAGGGGTCTGGGTTGAGGGGGTCGGGGCGGGGTGAGTTCGTCTGGTCCGGCCGGAGTTCCCTTCGTCCATGCCGGATCTCGAGGTCGCCTTGGTCGTCGCCGAGCCGGGGCGGGCCGGTGATCAGCTCGTCGGCGGTGAGGGGGCGGGGGCTGGACTCGAGGGGGGCGACGGTGGGGAGGTCGTTGTCGACCAGGTCGAGGTCCTGCATCTTGCGGGCGGTCACCAGTACGCGGCGTTCCAGGGTGCCGACCAGGGCGTTGTAGTCCTCTACCACGCGGTGCAGGTCGCGGCCGAGTTTGCTGGCGTGCTCGCCCAGACCGGCCAGCCGCCGGTAGAGCTCGCCGCCGATCTCCAGGAGCTGGCGGGCGTTGCCGCTGACTGCCTCGGACTGCCAGGTGAGGGCGACGGTGCGGAGCAGGGCGAGCAGGGTGGTGGGGGTGGCCAGCACGACGCGGCGGGCCATGGCGTGTTCGAGCAGGCTCGGGTCGGCGGTGCAGGCGGCGGCCAGGAAGGCCTCGCCCGGGACGAAGCACACGACCAGCTGGGGGGTGGGCTGGAAGGCGGTCCAGTACTCCTTCGCGGCCAGTGAGTCGACGTGCGCCCGCAGGGCCTTGGCATGGGCCCCGGCCGCAGCGGTGAGCGCGGCTTCGCCCTTCTCGCTCGCCTCGAGGAAGGCCGCGAGCGGGGCCTTGGCGTCGACCACCACGTACTTGCCGCCGGGGAGGTTGACCAGCAGGTCGGGCCGGACACCGACCCCGTCGGGGGTGGTTCCGGACGCCTGGGTGACGAAATCGACCCGGGGCAGCATGCCGGCGTGCTCAACCACCCGGCGCAGCTGAACCTCGCCCCAGGCGCCGCGGGAGGTGGGCGAGCGCAGGGCTCCGGCCAGGGCAGCGGTCTGGGCCCGGAGTGCCTCACCGGAGACCTGCACGGCGCTGAGATGCTCGTCTAGGCGGGAGTACTGCTCCACCCGGTCGCGCTCCAGCGACTGAACCTGTTTCTCCACCCGCTGCAGCGTCGCGGACAGCGGGGACAGCGTGGCCACCAGCTCGTGATCCTGGCCGGCGGCGGCCTCCAGATCGGTGATCCGTTCACGCAGCAGGTCCCTCTCGGCCTCCAGCGCCGCCTGGCGCGCCTGGACCAGGGGCCGGAAGATCGCTGCCGCGCCGAACGCGGCCAACGCCAGCCCCAGGATCAGGCCGAGCAGGAAACCCACCGCTGTCGTCATACGGTCACGATGTCAGGCGGTACCGACAAACTTGTCCCGCGGTGTCGTCCGGGTCCTCAACCCCCGCCTTCCCAGCCGTTCCCCGCCTCGGTGAGCCAAACGTCCATCATCGGTAGTTCTTCTTTGCCGACCCGCCCTCTCCGGGGGCCACCAACGTCCACAATTCGGGACTGTCACCGGTGGCCAGTAACCTGGTCGCGTGGCACTCACCATCGGCATCGTCGGTCTCCCGAACGTCGGCAAGTCGACGCTCTTCAACGCCCTCACCAAGGCGGAGGTGCTCGCGGCGAACTACCCCTTCGCCACGATCGAGCCCAACGTCGGGGTCGTCCCGCTGCCCGACGCGCGGCTCGGCCGGCTGGCCGAGGTGTTCAGCAGCGAGAAACTGGTTCCCGCCACGGTGTCGTTCGTCGACATCGCGGGCATCGTCAAGGGCGCCAGCGAGGGTGAGGGCCTGGGCAACAAGTTCCTCGCCAACATCCGCGAGGCCGACGCGATCTGCCAGGTGGTCCGGGCTTTTGTGGACGACGACGTGGTGCACGTCGCGGGCCGGGTCGACCCGGCGGACGACATCGAGGTGATCCACACCGAGCTGATGCTGGCCGACCTGCAGACCCTGGAGAAGGCCATTCCCCGCCTCGAGAAAGAGGTGAAGGGCAAGAAGGCCGACAAGGCGGTGCTCGAGGCGGCCGTCGCCGCGCAGAAGCTGCTGGAAGAGGGCACCACGCTGGCCGCGGGCGCGGCCAAGGCCGGCATTGAGCTGGAGCACCTGCGCGAGCTCACCCTGATGACGTCCAAGCCCTTCATCTACGTCTTCAACGTCGACGAGGACGGCCTGTCCGACGAGGCCCTGCAGGCCAAGATGCGCGACCTGGTGGCCCCGGCCGACGCGATCTTCCTCAACGCCAAGCTGGAGTCCGAGCTGATCGAGCTCGAGCCCGACGAGGCCGCCGAACTGCTCTCCAGCGTCGGCCAGGAGGAGTCCGGGATGGACCAGCTGGCCCGGGTCGGCTTCCACACCCTTGGTCTGCAGACCTACCTCACCGCCGGTCCCAAGGAGTCCCGGGCCTGGACGATCCACCAGGGCTGGACCGCTCCGCAGGCGGCGGGCGTGATCCACACCGACTTCCAGCGGGGCTTCATCAAGGCCGAGATCGTCAGCTTCGACGACCTGATCGAGGCCGGGTCGATGGCCGAGGCGAAGGCCAAGGGGCGGGTCCGGATGGAGGGTAAGGACTACGTGATGCAGGACGGCGACGTGGTCGAGTTCCGGTTCAACGTGTAGCGGGATCTCCGTCGGTCATCGCGTGGCCGGTCGCTACTTGCGGCCGGGCACGAGGGCGTCGAGGTCGAGTTCGATCCTGAACGGGTTCGAGGTTCGCAGTTGGTCGCGATGGATTCCGGTGGGGGCGTATGCCCGGCTCGGGCCGTCCAGTTCGTAGGCGTGGACGACTGGTGAGCCGCCTTCCTCCTCGATCCGCCAGTAGTGCCCGATTCCGGCCTCCGCATACTTGCGGAGCTTGACGGTCCGGTCGCGGTGGGCGGATTCAGGCGAAACGACCTCGACCACCAGGAGGATCGTTTCCGGCGCGTACCAGGTCCGGTCCGGATCGTACGAAGCGGTCGTGACCAGCAGGTCTGGTTCCGGACGATTGCGCTCGTCGAGTCGGATCGTCATCTCGCGCTCCACCTCGACCCCGGATGGAGACTGTTCCGCCAGCGAGACCGCCAAGGACGTAACCAGCCGACCATGCCAGGAACGCTGCGGGGACATCATGAAGACAAGCGCTCCGTCGATCAGTTCGGTGTGGCGCGGGGCTTCCGCAAGGCGGTCCAGGTCCTCGGCGAACCATCCCTCGGGACGGGGTGGCCGCATCCACTCCGGCAGAGCAGTCATGAGACTAAAAGTATCACTCGCGATACTCAATCGTGGCTCACAAATTGTTATTTGTGCAGGTCAGAGGGCATCCCAGGGTACTCCTAGCGATACTGGCAGTATCGCTCCGGCTACTCAGGAAGTGGTTGATCGGCACCAGAACGAGGTCGAGTCCAGGTTCAACGTATAGTAGTCAATCGTTACTTTTTGCACCAAGCCCCGGGGGTTCCTCGGCCCTCAGTTGGTAACACTGCGGTATGGTCTTGGTATGGCGAAGACGAAGAAGGTCACCATCACGCTGCCGGTAGAGCTGTTGGAGAGTCTGAAGTCGCACACCGACAACGTCTCTGGCTATCTGACCGAGCTGGCTGAACGCGCTGAGCGGCGCCGGCTGCTGCGTGAGGAGCTGGATCGCTATCAGGGGGAATTTGGGGCCTTCACTGAGGCGGAGCTGGCCGAGGCTCAGTCGCTGCTTCGCGGGAGTGGGGGGTCGGCGAGCGCGGCGTGAGTGTCGAGTCGCTGGTGCTCGACTCTCAAGGCTTCTCGTTGTGGATCAAGCGGGATCGCAAGGTGATGCTGCTCCTGGAGCAGGCTGAGCGCGACGGGGCTGATATCGCCATGTCCGCCGCCACGATCATCGAGGTCTCGCACGACGGTCTGGATCAGGCCCGGCTGAACTGGCTTCTGTCTCAGGTCAGGGTGGAGTCGGTGACCAAGGAAAGCGCACGTCGCAGCGCTGCCTTGGTGAAGGACGCGGGACTGCACGGGCACAAGTACGCGATCGACGCCATGGTCGCCGAGGTGGCTCTACGACTTCCGGGGCCAACCGTGGTTCTCACCTCCGACGTTGATGACATGGTCAAGCTGTGCGGGCGTCGGGTGCGGGCCATCGGGTTGTGAGAGGTTGCCCTGAGATCGTTGATCCGTGCCGGAATGCGGCCGAGTTCTGGTCCGACGTTCGGTGATCAATGGCGATTGTGGGTTGCCGGTCAGAGTGAAAGTCTGGGTAGCTGTAAATAACCGACGGCTTTTTGGGTGACCGTCAGTGCTGGCGGCAAGGCATCATGTAACTGGTGGAGCACCTGGTCGATCTCGATGAACTGGCTGCGCGTCTTCGGGGCAAAATTCTTGCTTGGAGGGGTGTCGCACTTGTCGATGCCTTCACCTGGCGAGACGAAAACGCTTCTTGGCCGCAGGCCATTCTGTCCGATCGTGCGGAGGTCGAGGTTCCTGAGTCATTGGGGCTTCGGCTATCCCTTCCCTCTGACGACGAGGTAGCGATCGTCGTCTGGACCGGTGGCCGGGCGGACGTCGGTGGCCTCCTGGGCAGCACGATCTTCAGCGATTGCCCGCATTTTCTCGATATGAATGGTGCCTATGCGGCCGTCGTCCGAGCAGTCGAGGAATTTCTGGTCAGAAGTCGCTGATTGGCGCCGGAGTGCGGTTCCATCCCAAATGGCGCGGATGTTCTCGGCTTGTCGCGGTGGATTTCGGTCGGGGCGTATGCGCGATCCCGGTTCTGCGTACTTGCGCCGTTTCACGGTCTGATCGCGGAGGGCGAACTCGGGTCTGGTCGACCGTGCCATGAGCGCTGCGTGGACGTCATGAAGACGAGCGCTCCCATCGATGAGTTCGGTGTGGCGCGGGCTTCCGCAAGGCGGTCGAGATCTTCGGCGAACCACCTCTTGGGGCGGAGCGGGCGCAGTTCGATCTGGGAAAGGCTGCCCCCGTGCTGCGGTCATCCTGAAATGTCGGAGCGCGGGGGATACGAGATCTGCGGGGAGTGTCATTGGGAGGATGGCGACCATGACAGTGATGTCCGCCGTGGGGCCCAACGGGTCTGAAAGCCTGAACAAGGCCCGGCGTTCCTATCGGGCACGAGGGGGAGAGCCGGCGTCACCCCTGCGGACCGCAGTCGCGTTGCTCACGTTGTGCAGGCCTGAGGTGCGAAGGCGGACCGGGGGCGGGAATGGTCGGCCGGGCAGTAGAGTAATGACTGGATCGGTAGACTGTTCAAAGGCTTTCGGGCGTAATGGTCGGCCGACGGCGATGAGTTTAGCCGGTGGGTCCTGAGATGTGGCTCCGGAAGATCCGGACGATGGCTGTTCAAATACCGCAGGCGAGGGTGCGGCTCCGCGCCTGGCGCCGCCGATGAACGGTAGGCGTGCGGGATCATGGCGTCATGATCGAGAAGGTGACGTTCCCGAGTTCCGTCGGGCCGATGCTTGCGGGTGTGCTCGAGATGCCCGACGGGCCGGTTCGGGGTTGGGGTGTGTTCGCTCATGGGTTCACCCTGGGGAAGGATTCGCCCGCTGCGGCGCGGATGTGCCGGCGTCTTGCCCGCGAGGGCATCGGGATGTTGCGCTACGACAATCTGGGGTTGGGGGATTCGGAGGGGGACTGGGGGGACGGGTCTTTCACCGTGAAGATCGCCGATACCGGAAACGCCGCCAAGTTCATGGCTGAGCGGGGTACGCCGGTCGAGCTGCTGGTGGGACATTCCTGGGGCGGGGCAACGGTTATCGCGGCGGCTCGGGAGATTGCCAGTGTGCGGGCGGTGGCCACGGTCGGCGCCCCGGTGGACCCGAGCCGGGTGGAACGGCACTACGACGCGGTGGTTGAGAAGGTGCTGGCGGAGGGGTCGGCGGAGTGGGCCATTGGCGGGAAGGCCCTGACCCTCAAGCGGTCGTTCGTTGAGGATGTGCGGGCCGCTGAGCTGCGCGACCGGATCCGCGAGCTGCGCCTTCCGCTTCTGGTGCTGCATTCTCCTACCGACAACACCGTGGGGATCGAGAACGCCAGCGAAATCTTCCAAATTGCTCGCCATCCGCGGAGTTTCGTCTCGTTGGAGGGATCGAACCATTTCCTCACCGGAGCCGGGCAGGCCGACCGGGCGGCACGGATCATCAGTGCTTGGGCGGACCCCTATCTAGGCGCTTAGGGCGATTGGTCCAAAATGGCCGGATGACTTCGCGGATATTGACTGTCGACGGGCTCGTCAATGCGCGTGACCTGGGTGGACTGCCCCGGCTGAATGGTGAATGGACGCCGCGCGGGGTGTTCTACCGGTCCGAGACCGCGGATCGGATCACGGCTGAGGGCTGGGACCAGCTCTATGCGGAGGGCATCCGGACGGTTGTCGATCTGCGGGCGCCGGCCGAGCGGGCCCGGGATACGCAGGGGCGGCCGGAATGGTTGACGATCGTTGAGACGGATCTCGACGGTCCCGAAAACCGCGAATTCTGGACCTATTACGAGGACAGTGGCCTGGACGGAACGCCGATGGTGTTGCTGCCCCACCTCAGGGCAATGCCGGAAAGAATGATCGCGGTGCTGACGGCGCTGGCCGAGGCTCCGGAGGGCGGGGTGCTCTTCCATTGTATGAGCGGGCGGGACCGGACCGGGCTGACGGCGCTGGTCCTGCTGAGCATCGCCGGTGTGCGGCCGGAGGCGATTGCCGATGACTACCTGCGAACGGCCCGCTTGGGACGCGGGTTCGCGTTGACCACGGATGCGAACCGCGAGCTCATCCTTATCGAGGAGTTGTTGGCGCAGTACGGAACGACAACCGAACGAGCCTTTATGGACGCGGTGAGCGGCTTGCGGGTGAACGATCTGCTGGACGGTTTGGGGCCTGCCCATCGCCTTGCCGTGGAGACCTGGCGAGGGCACCTGGCGACGTGGGCTCGATGACTTGACCGTAAGCGTCCCTCATTCAGGAACCCTGCATGTCAACCGCACCGGATTGTGGAGCGGCCCGGCACCCACGAGAGATCGTGGGTGCCGGGCCGTGGAGACCGCGCATTGGGGGGAGGGTCAGCCCGCTGCGCGGTAGGCCTCGCCCGGCTTGGTGATTGCCCCACCCGGCCGGTAGAGGCCGGTCTCGTCCTGGCCGTTGGTCGAGGTCGGGAAGGCGAACCAGGCGTAGTGCTCGACGTAGGAGAGGCTTTCGAGCATCGTCGTGGACTCCTTGACGAACTCGGCCTGGTTCTCCGGGGTCGGGAACTTCTGTCCGCCGCCGAAATTGATCAGCGAGTACTCGGTCAGCCAGATCGGCTTGTCGTACTTCGCGTGCACGGCCTCGATGTAGGACTTGAGCTGGTTGGTGGCGTTCTTGCTGTTGAAATCGCCGCCGTACCAGTGCAGCGGGATGAAGTCGACGCGGTAACCCTTCGCCTTCGCGCCGGTCATGAACCGGTCCAGCCACTGGCCGTCCTGGTCGGCGCCCCAGGCCACGGCCGGGGCGCCCAGCCGCATACCGGTGGCCTCCAGCTGGGGCCAGAGCGAAAGGGCCTGGTCGACGGTCATGTTCGACTGCTCGGCCAGGTCCGGCTCGTTGAAGCCGAGCAGCGTGTTACCGCTCTTCTTGGCGTTGGCCAGGTTTCCGGCCGTGACCGCACCGGCCCCCCAGATCATCGGGACGAAGTCGACGCCGGCCGGAGCCTGGATCTGCTGCGGATCCGGCGCCCAGTTGTAGAACCAGCTGACCCCGGAATCCTTCAGTTCGGCGGTGAGGCCGTCCTGGTTCCAGGTGGCGGCGCCCTTCTTCACCGAGCCCACCGTGTCCGAACCGGTGCCGGTGCCGGAGCCCGAGGTGGCCGGGGCGCTGGTGGCCGTGGTGGTCGGCGTGCTGGGCTTGGGCGAGGAAGAGGAAGTGGTGGTGTGCGGCTTCTTGCGCTTGCGGGCCTTGGCGGCGGCCAGGGCCTTCTTGCGCTTGAGCGCCTTCTTGGACACCGGGGTGGGCGCGCTCGTCGCGGTCGTGGAGGACCGCGGCATCTGGGCCATCACCAGGTCGGCGGGCCCGGGGGTGGCGGCGTTGGCGCCGGACGAGCGCGCGTGCAGCCCGAGATAGCCGAGGCCGGCCATGACCAGGGCGACGGCGGCGATGAGTCCAACCAGGCGTTGGGTTCGGCGAGTCACAGTCCAGGAGCGTAGGAGCGGGGCCGCTAAGCGCGATGAGCCAAAAGGCCTAACCCTGCGCTAAACCGTGCCCGGCTCTCTGGGACCCGGGCCGAATCCGGGGGCTCCGGCCCCTGGATGGGGCCGGAGACTCCTGCGTCGGGCAATATGTGCTCAGTGGGCAGAGTATCCGCCGTCGACGAGGTGGTAGCTACCCGTAATGAAGCTCGCGGCGTCGGACGCGAGGAAGGCGACCAGGGCGGCGACCTCTTCCGGCGTGCCCAGGCGCTTCAGGGCGTGCTCGGCGGCCAGGGCGGTCTGGGTGTCGGCGTCCAGCGCGGCGTCGACCGCCGGCGTGTGGATGAAACCGGGGCCGACCGCGTTGATCCGTACACCCTGGGCGGAGTGCTCCAGGGCCGCGTTCTTGGTCAGGCCGAGCAGGCCGTGCTTGGTGGTCACGTAGGCCGAGTTCATTGCGATACCGACGGATCCGAGGACGGACGCCATGTTCACGATCGAGCCGCCGCCGTTGGCGATCATCACCGGGATCTGCGCGTGCAGGCCGTAGAAGGTGGCGTTCAGGTTCACGTCGATGACGCGCTTCCAGCGCTCGATGTCGTAGTCCGCGACGGTGGCCGGCGGGGCGCCGATGCCGACGTTGTTGACCGCGATGCCGAGCGGGGCGAGAGCCTGGGCGGCCTCGACCAGCTGCACGTTCACGTCCGGGTCGCTGACGTCGGCGACGAAGGTTTGGGCCACGCCGCCGGCCTCGGTGATCTCCTTGGCCACCAGCTCGGCGCCCTCGGCGTTGATGTCCGAGACGATGACGCTCGCCCCGTTGGCCCCCAGCAGCAGGGCGACCGCGCGCCCGATGCCGGATCCCGCGCCGGTGACGATTGCCGAGCGACCCGCGACGTCGTAGGTGGCCATGATGTTCTCCGTTCTGAGCAAAACCGGATCGATGAGGGACGGCCGGCGCCCGTACGGGCCGGCGTCGCCCTTGTGTTGACATCAAGATAACCGACAGACGTCGGATAAAATTCCAGGAGGACCCGAATGGACGCACGGCAGCGGCGGAGCCGCGAGCGGTTGCACCAGGCCGTGCTCAGGCTGGCCGAGGAACGGCCGGTCACCCAGGTCAGCGTTTCCGAGCTGGCCCGGGAGGCCGGGGTGCACCGCTCGACCTTCTACGAGCACGCGTCATCGGTCGACGACCTGCTCCGGCAGGCCCTGATGGTCGATCTGGACGCCCTGCGCGAGCGCCTGCTGGGGGGCGGCCCGACGGACGTCGCGGAGGTGGCGAGCGAGGTGACGGTCGGGGTGATGCGGCACATCCAGGAGCACATCGCGATCTACCGCCGGGATCTGGCCTACACCTCGGAGGTGGGCCTGCGCTCGATGCTGGGCGCGCACTTCCTGGAGTCCAGCCGGCTGCTGCTCGAGCTGGCCCGGACCCGGATCGAGGTCCCGGCCACCGGGGTGCCCGGCGACGTGGCGGCGGACATCGCGGCCCGGATGGTCGCCGACGGCACGGTCGGGGCGATCGCCGGCTGGCTGGAGCGCCCGGAACTCTCGATCGAGGACTTCATGCTGGTCTATGTGCAGATGCTGCCGTCGTGGTGGCCGCTCAGCGTCGTGCCCAAGGGCTAGGGCGTTTTCCGCGCGGCTTCGGCGATCGCCTGGAGATGATCCCGGTGGGCCGACCAGGCGTCGGTGGTCAGGTCGGGCAGGTTGCTGACGCCGGGGCTGCGCCCGGCCGTGCCGTCGATCAGTTCCCGCACGATGTCGGCGTGGCCGGCGTGCCGGGCGGTCTCGTTGATCATGTGGACCAGCAGTTTGAACAGGGTCGCGTCGGGAGAGCGCCACCAGGGCACGGTGCCGACGGCGTCCAGCGGCAGGGCCTGGATGGTGGCGTCGGAGTGGGCCTGGACCCGGCGGTACAGATCGATGATCTGCTCGGGCGTCTCGTCCGGCGCGGCGAACATGTCGGCGTTCGCGTCGATGGCCGGGTCGTCAGCCTCCCACCAGAACGGCTCGTCCTCGAAGGGGCGTCCCATCACGCTGCCGAAGTAGCCGGCCTCGGTGGAGGCGGTGTGTTTCACCAGGCCGAGCAGATTGGTTCCGGTGGGTACGAGAGGGCGGCGTAGGTCGTACTCCGAAAGTCCCTCCAGCTTCAGCAGCAGCGCGTCGCGCCCCTCTTGGAGGTAGTGATGCAAAGTTGCCTTGAGATCCTCATCCGTCATGCGCGTCATCCTGACAGCGCGGCGAGTTCCAGTCGCTGCAATAAAAACCGGCAAACGCCAAGGGCGGCGGGGAGCGTCCCTCCATGCTCCCCGCCACCCTCGTCCTGAGGGTGTTGCGTCAGCCGACGTGAACCGCGCCGTCGGCGCTGAGCTCGTCGGTGCGGGCGTTCACCAGGGCCAGCACCAGCAGGGTGGCGGCCGCGATGAAGGCGGCGCCGATCCAGAAGGCCACGTGGTAGCCGTGAATGGCGGCCTCACCGGCGAGCAGCTGGGGCGAGCCCGAGCCGGCGTGGTCGGCCAGCCAGTTCGTCACCGCGCTGGCGAAAATGGTGTTCAGCAGCGCCGTTCCGAGCGCGCCACCGATCTGCTGGCTGGTGTTCAGCATCGCGCTGCCCACCCCGGCGTCGTGGTCCTCGATCCGGGTCAGGGCCAGGCTGGCCGAGACCACGAAGAACACGCCCATGCCCAGGCTGAGCAGGATCTCGGCCGGCAGCACCAGGGTGAGCCAGCTGCTGTCCAGGTCGATCCGGGTGAGCAGGGCCAGCCCGGCGGTGCCCAGGACGCCACCGAAGACCAGCAGGATCCGGGGGTTGATCCGCGGCATCAGGCTGCTGACGATCGTGGCCGAGACGATGATGCCACCGCTGAAGGGCAGGAAGGCGAGACCCGACTTGACCGCGCTGTAGCCCAGGTTCTGCTGGAAGTAGTACGCCAGGAACAGGAACATCGCGAACAGGCCGGCGCCGATCAGCAGGGACGAGGCGAAGGCGGTACCACGGTTGCGGTCCAGGACCACGCGCAGCGGGAGCAGCGGGTGGTGGGTGCCGCGGGCCTCCCAGACGACGAAGCCGATCAGCAGCACGGCGGAGACGACCAGCCAGGTGATCGTGCTGGAGTCGTGCCAGCCGTTCTTCGCCTCGGCGGCCCGGGTGAAACCGTAGACCAGGGAGGCCAGTCCACCGCTGACCAGGACGGCCCCGGGGATGTCGTACCGGGTGTCACCGTGGGCCTTGCTCTCCTTCACCACACCGACGGCGGCGATGGCGGCCAGCACGGCGATCGGCACGTTGACGAAGAGGCACCAGCGCCAGCTGACGTACTCGGTGAGCACGCCGCCGAGGATCAGGCCGATGGCCGCGCCACCGCCGGAGATGGCGCCGTAGACGCCGAACGCCTGTGCGCGCTCCTTCGCGTCGGTGAAGCTGACCTGCAGCAGCGACAGCGCCGAGGGGGCGAGCATGGCGGCGAAAAGGCCCTGCAGGGCCCGGGCCCCGAAGAGCAGGCCGGCGTTACCGGCCGCGCCGCCCAGGGCGGAGGCGACGGCGAAGCCGATCAGGCTGATCAGGAAGATCCGCTTGCGGCCGGTGTAGTCGGCGATCCGCCCGCCGAGCAGCAGCAGGCCGCCGAAGGCCAGCGTGTAGGCGGTGACGACCCACTGACGGTTCGCGTCACTGATGCCGAGGTCGGCCTGGGCCGAGGGAAGGGCGATGGTCACGATGGACGCGTCGAGCACGACCATCAGCTGGGCGATGGCAATGACCGCGAGGGCCCACCATCTGCGGGGGTCGGGTCCGGTCTCGGCCGTCGAGCCGACCGGAGTCCGGTCGACGCTCTCTACAGACGCCATGGTGGTCCTGTCCTGAAAAGAAGGTCTGGGAATCTCCGCGACCCGTCCGGGGTTGGCCAGGAGTCGCTCACTCCCGGAGTGCACGTCGCGGGGCAAGTGGAGAAGGTCCTCAACTTTGAGGACAGGTAGACCATAGCCCCTAAGTGGAGAGCGATGTCAACTTGCAAGTGAACTCTCCACTTATCTCGCCCAAAGACGCTGAGCGACGTACACTGCTTGCGTGGTCGAGACCCGTGCGCAGACGTGCCGGCCGCTCCGGCCGCTCCGGAAGGATGCGGAGCGTAACCGGCAGCGGATCCTGGAGGCTGCCCGGAAGCTGCTCGCCGAGCAGGGCATGGCGGTCAGTCACGATCAGCTGGCCGAGGCCGCGGATGTCGCGGTGGGCACCGTCTATCGCCGTTTCCCGGACAAGGACTCGCTGCTCGAGGCGCTCTTCACCGAGGACATGAACCGGGTGGTGGCGATCGCCCACGGGGCGCTCCTGGTCGAGGACCCGTGGGAGGGTCTGGTCCAGTTCGTCACCCAGGGGCTGGAGATGCAGGCCGGCAACCGGGGACTCAAAGAGTTCCTGATGTACAACGTCACCAGCGAGACCATGACCGACTGCCGCAACAAGCTGATGCCACTGATCGAGCAGCTGGTGGCCCGGGCCCATGCGGCCGGCCGGCTCCGGCCCGGGGTGAGCGCGGCCGATCTGGGCCTGGTCCCGGTGATGATGGGCCCGGTGCTGGACGGCTGCCGGGAGGTGAGCCCCGATCTGTGGCGTCGCTCGCTGCAGATCGTGCTGGACGGCCTGCGGGCGTGCGCCGACGAGCGCGTCGAACTGCCCCCCGTCGATCTGAGCGCGGAGGACATGTTCGAGGTCATGCGCTGCTCGCACGTCGCGCCCGCCCGGCGCTGAGTTCTACCGGTTCAAAAAGGCTTTCAGCCCGTCCAGCAGGCGGTCCACGTCCTCCTCGCTGGTGTACGGAGCCAGGCCGATCCGCAGGCCCCCGGCCGCACCCAGGCCCAGCCGCCGGGCCGGCTCGTACCCGTAGAAGGAACCGGCCGGAGCATTGATGCCAAGGTCGGCCAGGAACGGGTAGGCATCCGCCGCGTCGTGCTCGGCGAAGGTCATCAGCAGCGTGGGGGTGCGCTCGGCGGCCCGCGACCACAGCGTGACGCCGCCGATTCCGTTCAGCTCCGCCTCGATCCTCGCGCGGAGCGCGTCCTCGTGGGCGGCCGTCTCGGTCATCGAGGCAACCAACCGGTCGCGGCGGTGGGCGGCCGCGCCCGGTGCGATCCCGGCGATGAAGTCGATGGCCGCGGTGACCCCGGCCATCAGCTCGTAGGGGAGCGTGCCGAGCTCGAACCGCTCCGGCACCGCGTCGCTGGAGGGGGCCAGCTTGTCCGGGTGCAGTTCCTCCAGCAGTTCCGGGGCGGCGGCCACCACGCCGCAGTGCGGTCCGAAGAACTTGTACGGCGAGCAGGCCAGGAAGTCCGCGCCGAAATAGGCCAGCGAGACCGGGGCATGGGCGGTCAGGTGCACGGCGTCGACGTAGAACAGGCCTCCGACGGCGTGCACCGCGTCGGCCACCGGCCGCAGATCCGGCTTGGTGCCGATCAGGTTCGAGGCGCCGGTCAGCGCCACCAGGCGGGTCCGCTCGGAAAGGTGCCCCCGGACGTCCTCGATCTCGCCGGTCTCCGGATCGAAGTCGATCCACCGCACCGTGACTCCGGCCGCCTCGGCCGCGATCACCCAGGGGCGCACGTTCGCGTCGTGGTCCAGCCGGCTGACCACGACCTCGTCGCCCGGCCGCCAGGTCTTGGCCAGCGTCCGGGAGAACTCGAAGGTCAGCGCCGTCATGCTGCGCCCGAACACGACTCCGCCGGGATCCGCGTCGAGCAGGTCGGCCAGCGCGGCCCGGGCCTGCACCACGATCTCCTCGGCCCGGCGTTCGGAACGGGTCACGTCGTTGCGGTTGGAGATCGCCGAGAGCAGCGTGTCCCGCACCGCGTCGCCGACCACGTCGGCGGTCTGGCTGCCACCGGCGCCGTCGAAGTGCGCGGCCCCCTCGGCGAGGGCGGGGAAGTGGGAGCGGAGCTTTTGGACGTCCATCAGGCCTTCCGTCAGATCGACCACTTACGTTCGATCCGGTCCCGGATCGAACGGTGCCCGATGTGCCAGCCCTTGGACTCCTCGCAGTAGAAGGTGTCCATCGCGCCGGACTCCAGGCCCTCCTTGAGCTCCACGTTGCGAGCGGCCACGGCGGCCACCGCGGCGCTCGGGTAGATGTTCTTCCGGTGGATCGGGCAGCGTTCCAGAGCCGGGCGAGGGACGTGCCATCGCTTGCCCATGTTCGCCTCCAGCCCCGCTCGCCGGCCCTCAGCCGACCGGAATGATCACCTCAACAACGGTACCGGGAGGATGTCGGCGCCGCCTCGCCGGGAGGATCGGTACGGTGGTGCGGGCGGTTGGCCACCACAGCGTCACAGGTCGGTAACGCATCGTCGCCGCCCTTGCGGATTCGGGTGCTTACGGATTTATTGGACAGGTTGGCCGAGGCTCTTCGGATCCGCCGGAACCCCGCTCAGGAAGGGACGTTCGCTTGAGCCGTTCACTGACGGACCGGCGGCTGGTGTTCAGCGGCCTCGCCGTGCTGCTCGTGGTGGTGCTGGGGCTCGTCGCCTTCGTCGCCTGCAGCGGTGGTGACGACCAGGACAGCCAGGGCACTCCGCCGGTGAGCGGGAACCAGAGCAATCCCGCGGCCACGCCGACCACGGCGCCGATCACCCTGACCTACGGCACTGCGCGCGAGTTCTCTTCGTACAACAACAACACCTCCGAGCAGGCCAACCCGGCCAACGCGGTGGTGCTGAACCAGGTGCTGCGGGGGTTCTGGTACTTCGGGCCGGACGGCGAGCGGGTGCCGGACGAGGAGTTCGGCACCTTCGAGGAGCAGAGCAGCAACCCGCTGACGGTGAAGTACACCTTCGCCGACGGCGCGGTCTGGTCCGACGGGGAGCCGATCGACTGCGACGACGCGGTGCTCGCCTGGGCCGCCAACGTCGGGCGCTGGCCGACCGGTAAGCGGGACCAGTACACCGGGGCCAAGCTCACCGCGTTCTCGTCCTTCACCCCGGCCGCCTGGTCCGGGGTCTCGATGCCGCAGTGCGCGGACGGCGACAAGTCGTTCACCGTCACCTTCGACCGGCTCTTCGCCGACTGGTCGATGCTCTTCGGGCCGGGCACCATCCTGCCCGCCCACATCGTCGAGAAGCGTTCCGGCGTCCCCGATCTGATCGCCGCTGTGAAGGCCGGCAAGAGCGCCACGATGCAGAAGATCGGCCGGTTCTACAACACCGGCTGGGTCTTCCGGCCCGGTAAGTACGACACGGCGATCGCCCCCAGCGCCGGCCCCTACCAGGTGGCCTCCTGGAAGCCGGGCGACCGGATCACCCTGGAGCCGAACCCGAAGTGGTGGGGCGCCCCACCGGCCGCCCGCAGCATCGTGGTGCAGATGATTCCGGAGGACGAGCAGGCCAAGGCCCTGGTGAGCGGCAAGGTCCAGGTGATCGACCCGACCCCGACCGCGGCGATGCTGAAGATCCTGGCGGCGGCCCCGGACGCGGCCAAGGTGTCCAGTCACGACTCGTTCGTCTGGGAGCACCTGGACCTGAACTACGACGGCCCGTTCGCCTCCCGCGAGGTGCGCGAGGCCTTCGCCAAGTGCGTTCCGCGCCAGCAGATCGTGGACGACCTGATCAAGCCCGTGGATCCGCAGGCCCAGGTGCTGCAGTCGCGGTTCCGGCTGCCCTTCCAGGACGGCTACGAGCAGACCTCGGCCACCGGCGGGCAGCAGTACGCGACGGCCGACGTGGCCGGGGCCCGCAAGATCCTCAAGTCCGCCAAGAAGCTCGGCACCCGGATCGACCTCGCCTACCTGATCCCCGACCTGCGCCGCGAGGCCGAGGTCAAGCTGATCCAGAAGTCCTGCGACAAGGCCGGTTTCAAGGTGATCAACAAGGGCAGCTACACGTTCTTCTCCTCCGAGCTGAAGCGCGGCGACTTCGACGCGGCGCTCTACGCCTGGACCAGTTCGGCGCTGCTCACCCAGACGTACAGCATCTACGTGAGCAAGGGCTCGCAGAACTACAACAACTTCCACGACAAGAACGTGGACCTGCTGCTCAAGCGGCTCTACTCCGAGCTCGACCCGGACCGGCAGAAGGCGCTGCTGACCCAGCTGGACACGGCCCTGTGGAACGACGTGGCCACGCTGCCGCTGTTCGTCTTCCCGGCCCTGCTCGCCACCGGCCCGAAGATCCAAGGGGTGCAGTACAACCCGAGCTGGTCCGGGGCCACCTGGAACGCGCAGGCCTGGACCGCGCCCTCCTAGGACCGGTCCAGAGTTCCTGGGTGCCGACGATATTGGGTGCCGACGTCATTGGGTGCCGACGTCATTGGGTGCAGACGCAGAGTTCGTTGCCGTCCGCATCGGCCAGCACCCACCAGTCCGGCGCGAACTCGTCGGTGACCAGCCGCCCGCCCGCGGCGACCACGTCGGCGACCCGCCGGGGCGCGTCGTCGAAGGGCACGTAGACGTCGAAGTGGATCCGGTTGCGCTGGGTCCGGGCCTGGTCGGTCGGCTGGAACCAGACCACCGGCCCGACCTCGTCCGGGTTGTGCAGCTCGATGCCCTCGTCCCCGCGGCGCTCCACGTAGCCCAGGCCGACCCGCCAGAACGGCCGGATCGCCTCGGCGTCCTGGGTGTCGATGGCCAGCTCGACCCGGGGGGCCGGGGGCAGCACCGCGGCCCCCACCGCGTCCACGTGCATCATGATCCGCTGGGCCAGCTCGACGTCCAGCGCGGTCACGCCGCCCGAGACGTGCGTGCTCAGGGTGAAGGTGACCTTGTCGAAGCGCAGGTCGATGTCGGGGTGGTGGTTCATCTCCTCGGCGCTCATCGCGACCCGGGAGACCAGCTCGACCGCCTGGGGGAACCCCGGCGCCTGGGCCCGGACCCGCAGCAGGGACAGGCCGGACTTGTGGACGGCGGGCAGGCCGACCAGGGCGGCGTCGAGTTCCTGCATGGTGAGCAGCTCAGGCATGGGCCCAGGGTAGGACGTGGATCACAGACCCGCCCGGATTCGTGACCGGGCCGGGCCCGGGTCGTGCACCGGCCCCCTTTCCTTTGGGATGCTGGCCGACGTGCCTGAGCAGAACCTGGAGCCCACCCTCGTCGTCGGCGGGGCCGTGGTCGACGACCTGGACCGCCCCACCGTGCTGCTGGCGGCCCGCCGGACCGAGCCGCCCCGGCTGGCCGGCGGCTGGGAACTGCCCGGCGGCAAGGTCGACCCGGGCGAGGAACCGCTGGAGGCGCTGCACCGCGAGCTGGCCGAGGAGCTCGGCGTGAAGGTCGAGGTCGGGGCCGAGCTGGTGGCCCCGAACGGGCTCGGCTGGGATCTGCCGCCGCTGCACCGGATGCGGGTCTGGCTGGTCCGGGTGGTCGAGGGCGAGCCCGCCCCGATCGAGGCCCACGACGAACTGCGGCGGCTGCCACTGGGCCGTTGGGACGAGGTCGCCTGGCTCCCGGCGGACCTCCCGATCGTGGCCGCGCTCACCGCTCTGGCGGAGGAACGTCAGCTCCCCTGAGCCGCAGGTACCATTAAGCGACCCCACCCCACAACCGGATCGGCTTTTCGCATGCCTACGCAGACCCGTGACGACCTGCGCAATGTCGCCATTGTTGCCCACGTCGACCACGGAAAGACCACGCTCGTCGACGCCATGCTGTGGCAGACCGGCTCCTTCGGTGACCACGCGCACGTGGACGACCGGGCGATGGACTCCAACGACCTGGAGCGCGAGAAGGGCATCACCATTCTCGCGAAGAACACCGCGGTCCGGTACTCCGGCCCGGGCGCGGCCGCCGGTGGGGTCACCTTCAACATCATCGACACCCCGGGCCACGCCGACTTCGGCGGTGAGGTCGAGCGCGGGCTGAGCATGGTGGACGCGATCGCCCTGCTGGTCGACGCGTCCGAGGGGCCGCTGCCGCAGACCCGGTTCGTGCTCCGCAAGGCGCTGGAGGCCAAGCTCCCGGTGATCCTCGTGGTGAACAAGACGGACCGTCCGGACGCCCGGATCTCCGAGGTCGTCGACGAGACCTACGAGCTGTTCATGGACCTGATCGACGGCACCGGGATGGACCCGGACGCGGTCCTGGACTTCCCGATCGTCTACGCCTCGGGCCGGGCCGGCCGGGCCTCGCTGAACCGCCCGGAGAACGGCGAGCTGCCGGACTCGGAGAACCTGGAGCCGCTGTTCCAGGTCCTGCTGGACACCGTTCCGGCGCCGTCCTTCGACGACAAGATGCCGCTCCAGGCGCACGTCACCAACCTGGACGCCTCGCCGTTCCTGGGCCGCCTGGCCCTGTGCCGGATCCACAACGGCACCCTGCGCAAGGGCCAGCAGGTGGCCTGGTGCAAGCACGACGGCACGATCAGCCGGGTGAAGATCACCGAACTGCTGATCACCAAGGCGCTCACCCGCGAGCCCGCGGAGGAGGCCGGCCCGGGTGACATCGTCGCCATCGCCGGCATCCCGGAGATCACCATCGGCGAGACCCTGGCCGACGCCGAGAACCCGATCCCGCTCCCGCTGATCACGGTGGACGAGCCGGCCATCTCGATGACCATCGGCGCGAACTCCTCGCCGCTGGCCGGCCGCACGGTCAAGGGCACCAAGGTCACCGCCCGGCTGATCAAGGACCGGCTGGAGCGCGAGCTGATCGGTAACGTCTCGATGCGGGTGCTGGACACCGAGCGGCCCGACACCTGGGAGGTGCAGGGCCGCGGTGAGCTGGCCCTGGCCATCCTGGTGGAGACCATGCGCCGGGAGATGTTCGAGCTCACCGTGGGTAAGCCGCAGGTGGTCACCAAGATGATCGACGGCAAGCTGCACGAGCCGTTCGAGCGCCTGACCATCGACGCCCCCGAGGAGTACATGGGCGCGATCACCCAGCTCCTGGCGGTCCGGGCGGGCCGGATGGAGCAGATGTCCAACCACGGCACCGGCTGGATCCGGATGGAGTGGGCGGTGCCCTCGCGCGGCCTGATCGGCTTCCGCACCGAGTTCCTCACCGACACCCGGGGTACCGGCATCTCGCACGCCACCTTCGAGGGCTACGAGCCCTGGGTCGGCGAGCTGCGCACCCGCCCGTCCGGCTCGCTGGTGGCCGACCGGGCCGGGGCGGTGACCGCCTTCGCGATCACCAACCTGCAGGAGCGCGGCACGCTGTTCGTGGAGCCGACCGCACCGGTCTACGAGGGCATGATCGTCGGCGAGAACTCCCGCGCCGACGACATGGACGTGAACATCACCAAGGAGAAGAAGCTCACCAACATGCGCTCGTCCACCGCGGACAACTTCGAGCGCCTGGTGCCGCCGCGCAAGCTCTCCCTGGAGCAGTGCCTGGAGTTCTGCCGCGACGACGAGTGCGTCGAGGTGACCCCGGACGCCGTCCGGATCCGCAAGGTCGTCCTGGACCAGGTGACCCGCGGCCGGACCACGGCCCGGGCCAAGAAGGCCTAGGCCGTTCGGGTCCTCTTCACCGGCTCCACCGGCCTCGGTCCCGGGACTCCGCAAGGAGTCCCGGGACCGTCGTCACGTCCGGGGAAATCTTCGGTGCAGACCGGTCTTCCGCGGCGGATATCGGTCGCTGACACCGCCCGGTGTGCAAGATTTGTGTCCAAGAGGTAAATTAACATCGCCTGGGCGTCGGCCTGTGTTCAACGTCACGGGACGTTATTTCCTTGTCCGTTTCGCCGGGTCTGGGCTAGGCCATGGTTGCATCGTGTTGCGATCGAGACCTGCCCGTGGCCGCTTCGCGGCTGATCGGAACACTGTGTAGTTGCCTGTGCGTACTGTGCGAGAAAGCTGAAGATCGTCCGGTCAGAGTGGCTTTTGGAACGTGGTTTCATCGTGTCGAGCGGCTGAACACGAAGCATCCTTGTCCGGATCGTAATCAGCTGTGAACGCACATCGTGTCCCGAATCCGGTACCAAGAGTGCAGGCGCTAGTCCCTGTCCGTGCAGTCGGCTGGGTGGGTCGAGTGCGACCAGCGCCCGCACGGGCCGAGATGTCGGAAACCTAAGGAGAACGACGAGTGAAGCAGCGCAGGCTGATTGCTGCTGGTGCTCTGTTCGTGGCTGGGGCCATGGCCCTGAGCGCGTGCAGCAGCGACAGCGACAGCGATTCCGGGGGCGGCGGCAGCACCGACAGCAACGCCTCGATCACGATCTACAACACCAAGCCGGAGAACCCGCTGATCCCGGGCAACACGAACGAGGTCGGTGGTGGCAACATCCTCGACAACGTGTTCCGTGGCCTGGTCCAGTACAACCCGGACACCGCGGCGCCCGAGATGTCGATGGCCGAGTCCATCAAGTCGTCGGACAACTTCAAGACCTGGGACATCAAGCTGAAGGCCGGCCAGACCTTCCAGGACGGCACCCCGGTCGACGCGGACAGCTTCATCAACTCGTGGAACTGGACCGCCTACGGTCCGAACGCCGCGCTGAACAACTACTTCTTCGGCTCGTTCGAGGGCTACGCGGACATGAACCCCGCCGACCCGGACGACGACGGCCCGAAGGAAGCGCCGAAGCCGAAGGCCGACAAGCTGAGCGGCCTGACGAAGGTCAGCGACACCGAGTTCACGGTCAAGCTGGCCAGCGCGCAGTCGTTCTTCCCGACCATGGTCGGCTACACCGCGTTCTACCCGCTGCCCAAGGCGTTCTTCGACGACCCGAAGACGTTCGGCACCAAGCCGATCGGTAACGGCCCGTTCCAGATCACCTCGGGTGACGGCGACACCGGCTTCACGCTGACCAAGTGGTCCGGCTACAAGGGCAGCGACGTCCCGAAGATCGGCGAGGCCGTCTTCAAGACGTACACCTCCGACTCGGCCGGTTACTCGGACGTGCTCGCGGGCAACCTCGACTTCATGGAGCAGGTCCCGGCCTCGGCCCTGGTGGACAACCAGTACCAGAGCGACCGTCCGGACCACTTCGTGAACAAGGCCGTCGGCATCATCCAGACGGCGACGCTGCCGCAGTACGACGCCAACTTCAAGGACAACCCGGACATCGGCAAGGCGCTGTCCCTGGCGATCGACCGGGACACCATCACCAAGTCGGTGTTCAACGGCGGCCGTACCCCGGCCACCGGCTGGGTCTCCCCGATCGTGGACGGCTACAAGGCCGGCGCCTGTGGCGAGTACTGCACCTACGACCCGGCGAAGGCCAAGGAGTACCTGGCCAAGTCGAAGTTCAAGGGTCCGTTCTCGTTCAGCTACAACGCTGACGGCCCGGGCAACAAGGAAGCCGCCGAGGCGATCTGCAACAGCATCAAGAACGCCCTCGGCGTGGCGTGCAACGCCAAGGCCTACGTCGACTTCTCGACCCTGCGGGCCGACGTGAACGCCAGCAAGATGGACAACATGTTCCGCAGTGGCTGGCAGATGGACTACCCGTCGATCGAGAACTTCCTGGAGCCGCTGTACGCCACCGGCGCCGGCTCGAACGACGGCCACTGGAGCAACCCGCAGTTCGACTCGCTGATCAAGAAGGCCAACTCGGAAGAGGGCGACGCGTCCTACGCCGACTACCAGGCCGCGGAGAAGCTGCTCTCGGTCGACATGCCGGTCATTCCGCTCTGGTACCAGGCTCAGCAGTCGGTGTGGTCCGACCGTCTGTCCAACGTCAAGGTGACGCCGCGCAGCACGCTCGACCTCACCGACGTCACGGTCAGCTCCTGACCGTTCGCAGCTGAGAAGCTGTAAGGCCCGGCAGTACCCAGGTCCCGCCTCGCCCCGGCACGGGTGAGGCGGGACCCTAGGACAATCGCAAGATCGCGACACTTCGACGGCCGGTCCCGCACCAGCACCGCGCGGGGCCGGCCGATCGGTGGGCAAACCCATGAAGGGTAGGCGAAAGCCATGGGGCGTTACGTCATCAGACGCCTGCTGTTGATGATCCCGGTGCTGATCGGCACCACGTTCCTCATCTATGCGATGGCCTGGGCAGTGCCCGGGGACCCCTTCGCCAGCAGATGCGGGCAGCGTCCCTGTTCCGCCTCGTTCATCAACGCGGAGACCATCCGGCTGCACCTCGACAAGCCGCTCCCGGTCCAGTACGGCTACTTCCTCTGGAACATGCTGCACGGCGACTTCGGCACCACGTCCAACGGACAGAGCGTGCTGGACGCCGCGGGCAACGCGTTCCCGATCACCGTCAAGCTGACCGTGGTCGCGATCCTGTTCGAGATCATCCTGGGCATCGGGATCGGCATCGTCGCCGCCCTGCGCCGGGGTGGTTACCTCGACGGATTCTTCCTCTTCGTCAGCCTCGTGGCTATTTCTTTTCCGGTCTTCGTGATCGGCTACGTGCTGCAGTACGTGCTCGGCGTGAAGCTCGGCCTGTTCCGGGTGACCGTGGGCTCGGGCGCACCGTGGAAAGACCTGATCATGCCGGGCTTCGTGCTGGCCTCCCTGTCCCTGGCCTACGTGCTGAGACTGACCCGGGCCAGCCTGCTGGAGACGATGAAGGCCGACCACGTGCGCACGGCCATCGCCAAGGGCCTGCCGTACAGCATGGTGCTGCGCAAGCACATCATCCGGAACTCCCTGATCCCGGTGATCACCTACATCGGGGCGGACGTCGGGGCCCTGCTCGGCGGGGCGATCGTCACCGAGGGGGTCTTCAACATCCAGGGCGTCGGCGGTCTGCTCTTCCACGCTCTGCGGATCCGCGAGAACGCCACCGTGGTCAGCGTCACCACGCTGGTCGTGCTGATCATTCTCGTCGTGAACCTGCTCGTGGACCTGCTGTACGCCCGGCTCGACCCAAGGATCCGCTATGAGTGAACCCGATTCCGTCGTCGCCCTCGAGCACATCGAGGGTGCGCCCGGCACCCCGTCCGCGGGGGCGCCGGAGGCCGGCCGCTCGCGATCCCTGGGCGGCGACGCCTGGGAGACCCTGCGCGGCTCCTGGGTGTTCTGGTCCTCGCTGGTGGTGATCGCGATCCTGATCGTGATGGCGATCTGGCCGGGCCTGTTCACCCACGCCGACCCGTCCGACTGTCAGGCCATGCGGGCCCGCCAGTCGCCCAGCGCGCACGCCTGGTTCGGCTACGACGTGCAGGGCTGCGACGTCTACGCGCGCACCATGTACGGCGCCCGCGCCTCGATCATGGTCGGCTCGCTGTCCACCCTGTTCGCCCTGGTGCTGGGCGCCGGGATGGGTGTCTACGCGGGGTTCTACGGCGGCTGGGTGGACATCATCCTGTCCCGGGTCACCGACATCTTCATCGGCATCCCGATCCTGCTCGGCAGCATCATCATCCTGAGCTCGATCCCGACCCCGCCGGGCAGCAACTTCCTGAACATCCTGAAGGTGGCGCTGACCATCTCGATCCTGTCCTGGCCGTCCACCGCCCGGGTCGCCCGGTCCGCGGTGATCCAGGTGAAACAGGCCGACTTCGTCGCCGCCTCGCGGGCGTTCGGGGCCAGCCGGGGCTGGATGATCCGGAAGCACATCCTGCCGAACGCGGCCGCGCCGGTCATCGTGATCAGCACGATCAGCCTCGGTGGCTACATCGGGGCGGAGGCCACGCTGTCGTTCCTCGGCATCGGCCTGCAGCCGCCGGTGGTCTCCTGGGGTATCGCGATCAACGATGCCGCGGCGTACATCCGCAGCACCCCGCACATGCTGCTGTTCCCGGCGCTGTTCCTGTCCGTGACCGTGCTGGCCTTCATCGCCCTGGGCGATGTCGTCCGCGAGGCCCTCGACCCGAAGACGATGTGAGCGGGCGGATGTTCAGTCAGAAGAGCGAATCCCTCGGCTCGGCCGACAGCAAGCCCGAGGTGGACGAGAACGAGCCGCTGCTCAAGGTCCGCGACCTGAGCGTGGTGTTCCGCACCCGCGAGGGCAGCGCCCAGGCGGTCAACAAGGTCGACCTCGACCTGGTCCGGGGCCAGACCCTGGCGATCCTGGGCGAGTCCGGCTCCGGCAAGTCGGTGACCGCGCAGGCGATCATGGGCATCCTCGACATGCCGCCGGCCGACATCACCTCCGGGACGATCAAGTTCCGCGGCAAGGATCTGCTGACCATGCCGGAGAAGGAACGCCGGCTCTACCGCGGTCAGCGGATCGCGATGGTCTTCCAGGACGCGCTCTCCGCGCTCAACCCGGTCTACACGGTCGGTGAGCAGATCGGTGAGCTCTTCCAGGTCCACCGCGGGATGTCCCGCAAGGACGCGAAGAAGAAGGCCATCGAGATGATGGACCGGGTCCGGATCCCGGGCGCCGCGGCCCGGGTGGGCGACTACCCGCACCAGTTCTCCGGCGGTATGCGCCAGCGCATCATGATCGCGATGGCGATCTCGCTGGAGCCGGACATCATCATCGCCGACGAGCCGACCACCGCCCTGGACGTCACCGTGCAGGCGCAGATCATGGAACTGCTGGCCGAGATGCGCCGGGAGACCGGCAGCGGCCTGATCCTGATCACCCACGACCTCGGCGTGGTGGCCGAGACCGCGGACGTGATCAGCGTGATGTACGCCGGCCGCACGGTCGAGCACGGCCCGGCCGTCGACGTCTTCGCCAACCCGGCCCACCCGTACACGGTCGGCCTGCTGGAGTCGATGCCGCGGCTCACCGGCGCCGGGGACCGGCTCTACGCCATCCCCGGTCTGCCGCCGAGCCTGCTGAACATCCCGCCGGGCTGCCCGTTCGCCCCACGGTGCCCGCGGGCCGAGGACATCTGCCGGCAGGACCCGCCGCCCCCGGCGGTCCAGATCGACGGAACCCGCTACTCCGCCTGCCACTTCGCCGAGGAGGTCGTCTCCAGTGGCATCCACTGAATCTCCGGGCCCGCACTACGGGTCGCACACCGAGAGCCAGGGCCGGCACACCGGCCTGGAGACCGGTTACACGGTCCGTCCCGAGGCCGACCCGATCCTCACCGTCCGGGGCCTGGTCAAGCACTTCCCGCTGCGTCAGGGCATCGTCATCCGGCGCCAGGTCGGGGCGGTCCAGGCCGTCGACGGGGTGAACCTGGAGGTCTTCCCGGGCGAGACGATCGGTGTCGTCGGTGAGTCCGGCTGCGGCAAGTCCACCCTGGCCCGGCTGCTGATCGGCCTGGAGACCTCCACCTCCGGCTCGATCTCGCTGACCGGCCGGGAGATGGTCGGGGCGAGCGGGGCGAAGCTCAAGGGCATGCGCCGCGACGTCCAGATGATCTTCCAGGACCCGTATACCTCGCTGAACCCGAGGATGACGGTCGGCGACATCATCGCCGAGCCGCTGGAGATCCACCCCGACGCGGTGCCGAAGAACGAGCGCACCGACCGGGTGCGGGAGCTGATGGCGCTGGTCGGGCTGTCGCCCGAGCACATCGACCGGTACGCCCACCAGTTCTCCGGCGGTCAGCGTCAGCGCATCGGGATCGCCCGGGGCCTGGCCCTGAACCCGAAGCTGCTGATCTGCGACGAGCCGGTCTCCGCGCTCGACGTGTCGGTGCAGGCCCAGGTCATCAACCTGCTGCAGGACCTGCAGCAGCGGCTGGGCATCTCGCTGATCTTCATCGCCCACGACCTGTCGGTGGTGCGGCACATCGCGCACCGGGTGGCGGTGATGTACCTGGGCCGGATCGTCGAACTCGGCGAGAAGGAGCAGGTCTACAACAACCCGCAGCACCCGTACACCAAGGCGCTGCTGTCGGCGGTGCCGAACCCGGACCCTTCGATGCGGGGTAAGGGCAACCAGATCGTGCTCGAGGGTGACCCGCCGAGCCCGGCCAACCCGCCGTCGGGGTGCCGGTTCCGGACCCGGTGCTGGAAGGCGCAGTCGGTCTGCGCCGAGGTGGACCCGGGCCTGGAGCTGACCGCTTCGGGGGCGCAGGCGGCCTGCCACTTCCCGGGCGACACGCCGTCCCGTCCGGGCGTCGCGGCCTAGGGCCTCAAGGATCGGAATGAGGGACGCCGGTGCGCACCGCACCGGCGTCCCTCAGGTTTGTCGGTGGCCGGGGCCAGAATGGGCTCATGACCGACCGGAGCATCGTTTTCGTCCACGCCCATCCGGACGACGAGACGATCAACAACGGGGCCACCATGGCCCGGTACGCGGCCGAGGGGGCCCACGTCACCCTGGTCACCTGCACCCGCGGTGAACAGGGCGAGGTGATCCCGCCCGAGCTGGCCCACCTGGCGAACCCGGAGCGGCTGGGTGACTACCGGGTCGGCGAGCTGGCCTCGGCGATGACCGCGCTGGGCGTCTTCGATCACCGGTTCCTCGGCGATCCCGGCTTCCCGGGCCGGCCTGCCCCCGAGGTGCGGGCCGCCGGGGAGGTCGTCTACGCCGATTCCGGCATGGCCTACGACCACGACGGCGGGGTGGTCCCCTCGCCCAACCCGCCCCTGGGGGCGTTCGCGCTGGCCGATCCGGAAGAGCCGGCCGAGCGGCTGGCCGCCCTCCTGCAGGAGCTGCGGCCCCAGGTCGTCGTGACCTACGAGCCCGGTGGCGGTTACGGGCATCCGGACCACGTTCAGGCCCACTTGGTGACGATGCGAGCGGTCGAGTTGGCCGCGCTACGCGCTCAGGACGAGAGCGCCGGCTGGGCGGTACCGAAGGTCTACTGGACCGTGCTGCCGGAGACGCTGGCCCGAGAGTCGCTGCGCACGCTGCGTCAGACCCTGGGTGCGGACTATGTCGGTCCGGACCCGGAGGAGCGGCTGCCGAGCATGGTGGTGCCGGACAACCAGGTCACCGCCGCGATCGACGCCACGGCGTACACCGGGGCCAAGGTGGAGGCTCTAAGGGCGCACGCCACTCAGGTCACCGTCAGCGCGGACGGGAGCGTCTTCGCCCTCAGCAATCACGCCACCCAGCCGGTGCTGGGTCTGGAGTTCTACCACCTGGTCCGGGGGCAGCCGGGCGGGCGGACCGACGAAAAGGGCCGGGAGATCGATCTGTTCGGGGGAACCGTGGCCGGTTAGTCCGGTTTCCCGGTTCCAGGGTTCCGGCGGCCTGGTCATGGAGGGTGATTACGCCGGGAGAGCGGGCTTCGGTGATACGCCGGATTTGCCCATCGACCAGGTGGGTGGTCCGTCACGCAGAGTCTGCAAAACCCGCGTCCTCCGGTGTGTTCTGGTAACTGAGGACAATTTTGGAGGACGTTTTGACGAGCGAGACGGTGCTGCCAGGACGGCGGGTACGGCGAACGGCGGTTCGTCCGGTGCTCGACGACGTGGATCGCGAGCGGGCCCGAGGGCAGCGCCGACGACTCGTCCGGCTGATGATCGGCGGTGGGCTGGTCGCGGCCTGGGCCTGGTTCCGCTATCTCAGCAATCAGCCGATTCTTCCGCAGCTCCCCACCATCGACCCGTTTCTGCTCACCGTCGTGGCCTTCTTCCTGGTGATGATCGGGTCGATGGTCGCGATGACGGTGGGCGCCGGGCGCTCGCCGCACGTGCTCTACCGTCCGGACCAGATCGACGTCCGGATCAGCGATGTGAAGGGTCTGGCCCCGGTCGCCGAGGACGTCCGTCGTTCTCTCGAACTGTTCCGGTCCGCCCCGACGTTCCGCCGCGAGATGGGCGGATCGGCACGGCGGGGGCTGCTTTTCGAAGGTTCTCCGGGTACCGGCAAGACGTTGATGGCCAAGGCGATGGCGGCCGAGGCGGGGGTGCCGTTCCTGTTCGTGTCGGCGACCGCGTTCCAGTCGATGTACTACGGCGCCACCGGGCGCAAGATCCGCTCCTACTTCAAGGCCCTGCGGAAGGCGGCCCGGCGGGAGGGCGGGGCGATCGCCTTCATCGAGGAGATCGACGCGATCGGGATGGCCCGCAGCGGGGTTTCGCAGGCCGTGGCCGCGCCGATGGTCTCGTCCGGGATGACCGACTGCGGCGGCCTGACCGGGCTGGCCGGGATGACCGGTTCGGCGGGAGCGGTGGGACCGATCCGGTCGGCCGTGACCGGCGTGGCTCCGGCTGCGCTGCAGACGAACCGGATGGTCAGCGGCGACGTCGGGGCCACGGTGAACGAGATGCTGGTGCAGATGCAGTCTTTCGACGAGCTGACCTTCGGGCAGCGGATCGCGGGCTGGGGCATCGACCGGCTCAACCTGCTGCTGCCGACCGCCCGGCAGCTCCCGCGCCCCCGTCCGGAGCCGGTGAACGTGCTGGTGATTGCGGCCACCAACCGGGCCGATTCGCTCGACCCGGCGCTGCTGCGCCCCGGGCGGTTCGACCGAAAGGTGACCTTCGGCCTGCCCGACAAGGCCGGTCGACGCGAGCTGATCGACCACTTCCTGTCCCGCAAGACGCACGAGGCGGAACTGGCGGACGGCGAGTACCGGGACGCGCTGGCCGGGGTGACCCAGGGGTACAGCCCGGTGATGATCGAGCACCTGCTGGACGAGGCGCTGGTCAACGCGGTTCGCCGCGGGGCCGCGGGGATGAGCTGGAGCGACCTCGAGCAGGCCCGGTTGGTCACCGAGGTCGGGCTCGGGCAGCCGGTCGGCTACACCGACCACGAGCTGCGGCTGATCGCCACCCACGAGGCCGGGCACGCGGTCACCGCCTGGCTGCTGGCCCCGCAGCGCCGGCTGGAGATCCTCACCGTGATCAAGCGGGCAGACGCGCTGGGCCTGCTCGCCCACGGTGACCGGGACGACGTCTACACCCGCTCGCGGTCGGAGCTGGGCGCGCTGATCTCGATCGCCTTCGGTGGGCAGGTCGCCGAGGAGCTGTTCTTGGGCGACATCTCCACCGGGCCGAGCGGGGACCTGACCTACGCGACGACGGTGGCGGCGCAGATGATCGGCGCCGCGGGGATGGGCGGCACGCTGATCTCGTTCGCCGCCGCTCCGGGGAGTCCGCTGGGCGGCGGAGACCTGGTCTCGCGGGTGATGGGCGACGGCGAGGGCCGCCGGATGATGGAGGAGCTGCTGGCCGCTCGCAAGGAGGCCACCCGCGAGCTGCTGGGGCGCAACCGGCACCTGGTCGAGGCCCTGCGGGACGCGCTGGTGGAGCGGCACGAGCTGATCGGTGGCGAGATCGACCGGGTGCTCACCGCAGCCCAGCGCGAGCGCACGGTGGACCTGCGTGACCATCGGAACAGCCCGGCGTCCTAACCTGACTGTATGGCTGTGGATCAGGGCACGTTCCGGCGGGCGGTGGGGCGTTTCGCCACCGGGGTCTGTGTGGTGACGAGCAAGGAGGGCCGGCTCGACCACGCGATGACGGTGAACGCGTTCACCTCGGTCTCGCTGGAACCGCTCCTGATCCTGGTCTGTGTGGAGAAGGAGGCCCGGTTCCACGACGCGGTGCTGGACGCCGGGGTCTGGGGCGTGAGCGTGCTGAGCGAGGTGCAGCGCCCGGTGGCCGACTGGCTGGCCAACCGCGGGCGTCCGTTGATCGGGCAGCTCGACCGGATTCCCCACCACCACGGTGAGCAGACCGGGGTGGCCCTGCTCGACGAGGCGGTGGCCACCCTCGAGTGCCGGACCACGGACGTCCACTCGGCCGGTGACCACAGCATCGTGGTCGGCGAGGTGGTCGCGGCCGCGCTGCCCGCGGAGACGGCCACCACCCTGGTCTACCACCGAGGGGCGTACACCCGGATCTAACCGGTTCCTACCAGGAGTCGAACGTGGGCACGATCGCCTCGTCGATGGCCCGCAGCAGCGCCGAGGCGATGAACGGCTTCATCAGGTAGGTCGCGCCCATCGCCCGGCCCGCCTCGACCTCGTCGTCCCGGACCCGGGCAGAGAGGAAGATGGCCGGCAGGTTGTCGCTGCCCTCCATCGCCCGCAGGTGCACGAGCAGTTCCATCCCACTCATCTCGGGCATCGTCACGTCGAGGATCGCCACGTCCGGGCGGCCGCGTTCGCCGACCGCCTGCAGGGCCGTCTTCGCCGAGGTGGTCCCGATCACCCGGTGCCCGTTCGACTGCAGCCTGAACGTGACGATGCGGACGGTGTCCGGATCGTCGTCCACCACCAGTACCCGGGCCATAACACGCCATCCTCAACCGTAGGCAGCACCTTCGTCCGGTGGGATGTTTCGGCGCCGGGAGCAGTGATCTTGAGAAACCAATTCGCCCGACTCCGGTGTCCCTCCAGCACTTCACCCCGCGCGTGGTCCTGACGATGCTGCCTCGGTGACCCTTGCGACCGCTGCGGCCGAGCCCGTCAGTTCACGGGAGGACCGTGCCGGTGCCCCCCGGCAGCTGGGCCGGTTCGTCCTGGGGCTCGCGCTGCTCGCCGTGCTGATCGTGGTGCCGACCGCGGCCGCCGTCGTGTCCTACGACCGGATGGTGCGCTCGAACGCGGACCGCGAGATGCAGAACACCGCAGACCTGGCCGACGTCTTCCTGCGCGAGCAGAACGCCGGGCTGGCCGCGCTGATGACTTCGGTGGCCGACGACGCCGACCTCGTGGCGGCGCTGCAGTCCTCCGGGGCGGCGGACCGGGAGACGACGGTCAACCGGGTCCTGCGCACGCTGTCCGCAGCCGACACCGACATCTCCACGGTCTTCGTGCTGGACGCCGACAGCCTGGTGGTCGGGGATCTGCCGGACCGCGTGCCGGAGGGGTACGACCTGCGCAAGCAGTCCTGGATCCCGGAGATCAGTGACGCCGCCAGCTATTCGGTGTCGTCGGTGTTCCGCAGCCCGCTGTCGGGCAGCGACGTCACCACGATCACGGTGCCGATCCGGGACACCACGGGCACCCTGCTCGGTCACGTCGCGATGGCCCGCAGACTCACCGGGTACCAGCGTTACGTCGACTCCTACGGCGAGGGCCGGGGCGTGCGGCTGAGTGTCCTGGACGGTTCCGGTCAGCTGGTGGCCGACAGCGAGGGGGCCGCGCCCGAAGGGCTGACCCGGGCGATCCGGCTGGCCCGCGGCGCGACCGTGCTTTCCGGCAGCGGGCAGATCGTCGCGGCCAGTGCCGTCGGCCCGGACGACAGCGGCTACGGCTGGCGGGTGGTCGCGCAGGAGGACAAGGGCAAGGCGATGCGCCCGGCGGTGTTCTTCCGGGCGGTGGCGATCGGGACTGCGGCCGTGCTGCTGCTCGGGGCGGTGCTGGTGTTCACGTTGCGGCGCCGGGCCAGCTGGGCGGCCCGTCAGGCCAATCGCTCACTCAGCGAGAACCAGCGTCAGATGCGAGATCTGGCGAACTCCTCGCCGGGCGTACTGCTGCGCCTGGATCCGCACGGGGTGGTGGACTTCTGCTCGGTGGCCGGGGAGCAGCTGCTCGGCATCTCGCCGGACGAGCTGGCCGGGCGTGAGCTGGCCCCGTTCCTGGTGGCCGAGAGCGAGCCGGACACCGCGGCCCGGCTGCAGACCCTGGTCAGCACCGGGGAGCAGCAGGTCTTCCTGGCCCGCACCCGGGGCCCGGGCGGCACCCGGCGGATCGTCGAGTGCAACTTCCGGAGCCGAGCCGAGGCCGCCCAGGAGATCTGGGGGTCGCTGCAGGACGTCACCGACCGGCTGAGCGCCCGTGACCAGGTGGAGCAGCTCTTCCAGCTGTCCACCGACTTCATGGCGGTGGCCGACTTCAGCGGCCGGCTGGTGCTGACCAACCCGGTCTGGTCGGCGTCCCTCGGGATCGGCCCGGAGCAGTTGCTGGGCCAGCGCTTCGAGGAGGTCTTCCACGGCAGCGACGAGGCCGACCGGCGCCGGGTCGCCGACCAGCTCGCCCGGCTGGTCAGCGAGCCCGGGGTGGCGACCTTCGAGAACCGTTACGTGCGGGACGACTCGACCCGGGTCCTGCTCTGGACGGCGGCCTCGGACCCGGACCGCCGGCTGATCTACGCCGTCGGCCGGGACATCACCGCGCAGAAGGAACTGCAGAACGCCCTGGCCGAGACCCGCGACCAGGCACTCGAGGCGTCCCGGCTGAAGTCCGAGTTCGTGGCCACCATGAGCCACGAGATCCGGACCCCGATGAACGGCGTGATCGGCCTGACCGACCTGCTGCTGGGCACCCCGCTGACCGAGACCCAGCGGCGCTACGTCGAGGGCGTGCGGACGGCCGGCGACGCCCTGCTCACGGTGATCAACGACATCCTCGACTTCTCCCGGATCGAGGCCGGCCGGCTGCTGCTGGACAAGGTCGACTTCCGGCTCGAGGACGTGGTCGACGACGTGGTCACCCTGGTCCGGCAGAACGCCACGGCCAAGGGCCTGGAGCTGACCGTGGAGTACGAGCCGGGGGTGCCGTTCGCGCTGAACGGAGACCCGGGCCGGCTGCGCCAGATCCTGCTCAACCTGACCCACAACGCGGTTAAGTTCACCGAGCACGGCGGGGTCTCGATCGCGGTGACCCCCGGTCGGCCCCGGTCCGACGGCCAGGTGCCGGTGAACTTCGCGGTCAGCGACACCGGGATCGGGATCGAGCCGGGCCGTCTGGACCTGTTGTTCGAGCCGTTCCGGCAGGCCGACGAGGGCACCAGCCGGGCCTACGGCGGTACTGGGCTGGGACTTTCGATCAGCCGCCGACTGGCCGACCTGATGGGCGGGACGATCCGGGCCACCAGCTCACCGGGCCGGGGCGCCACCTTCGTGGCGGAACTGATGTTCGCGCCGGCCGCGGACTGGGGCCGTTCGGTGCGGGGCCGGGACGCCCGGGGCCTGGCCGTGCTGATCGTGGACGACAACGAGGTCAACCGGCTGGTGATGACCACGCAGCTGACCCGCTGGGGGATGCGCCCGGTGGCCGCCGCCTCCGCCGCCGAGGCGATGGACCTGCTGACCAACCGCTCGGCCCCGGCCGGCGGTTACGACCTGGCCGTGGTCGACATGCACATGCCGGACCGGGACGGGATCGGCCTGATCGCCGAGATCCGCCGCGAGCCGGTGCTTTCCGGTCTGCCGATCATCCTCGTCACCTCCGGCGAGGAGGTCGACGACCCGACCGCCGACGAGCACGGGATCAGCGCCCGGCTGACCAAGCCGGTGCGCCAGTCCGACCTGTTCGGCGCCCTCACCCGGGTCGGCGTGCCGACCGTCGAGGCGGAGCCCGGGGTGGCCGAGGTGCCCGAGAGCCCGCCGGCGGAAGCGGCGGTCCCGGCCCCGGAGCCGGCCGAGCCCGAGCCGGACCGGCCCGGCGGCTTCCACCTGCTGCTGGTCGAGGACAACGACATCAACCAGACCGTCGCGCTCGGCATCCTGTCCCAGCTCGGCTACCAGGTCGACGTGGCCGGGCACGGTGAGCAGGCCCTGACCATGACCGAGCAGCACAGCTACGACGCGATCCTGATGGACTGCCAGATGCCGGTGATGGACGGCTACCGGGCCACCGTGGAGCTGCGCAAGCGCCCGGGCACCCGCACCGTGCCGATCATCGCGATGACCGCGGCCACCTTCGCGGCCGACCGGCAGCGCTGTTTCGACTCCGGGATGGACGACTTCATCGCCAAACCGGTGCGGGCGACCACCCTGCAGGCCACCCTGAACCGCTGGCTGCGGCTGGGGAAGGACGAGCCACCGGCCGGCCGGGCCGAGCGCACCCAGCCGATGGAGGACCACTTCTCGGCGGTCCGCGACCGGATCGCGGCGATCCGCGAGAGCGAGCACGCCGTGGTGACCCCGGTCCCGGTGGGCGTGCTGGCGGCCGACCGCCCGACCGTGCCGGCCCAGCCCGGGCCGGACCGGCAGACCCTGGTGGAGGAGAGCCCGGCCGGACCGATCCCGGCCGGCTCCGGACGAGAGGGACCAGTCATCGCCGACACCGACGAACGGATCGCCGAACTCCTCGGCGACGGGACCGAGTTCGAGGTCGAACTGGTCCGGGACATCATCTCCTCGTTCCTGTCCCGGACCGTGGACCTGTTCCAGCGGCTCAGCCTGGCGGTCACCGCCGACGACGCCGAGGCCGCCTACCTGCACGCGCACAGCCTGGCCGGGGCCGGGCTGAACCTGGGCACGGTCCGGGTGGTGGAGATCGCCCGGCAGATCGAGGCCGAGGCCAAGGCCGGGCGGCCGGGGCAGTGCGGGCAGCTGCTGGTGGATCTGGAGGTCGCGCTGGACCAGGCCCGGGTGGGCCTGCGGGACATCGCGGCGAACCTGCCCGATCCCACCCCTTAGTCCGCCTGGTCGGCCTGATCCACGGGGCGCAGGTAGCCGTACCGGTGGTGGAAGGTGAACCCGGCCTTGGCGTAGGTGGCCAGGGCACCGGTGTTGCTCTCCACCACCTGCAGGTACATCGACAGCGAGCGCTGCTGCCAGCCCCACTCGGCGATCGCCGCGATCAGCGCCAGGGCCAGGCCCCGGCGCCGCCAGGCCGGTTCGACCTTCATCGCGGTCAGCCCGGTCCAGCCCTCCGCGCCCGAGCCCCGGGCCATCCCGACGACCTCGCCCGCCGCGGTCCGGACCGAGGCGAAGACCTGGTGCGGGGCCGAGCTGAGCAGCCGGATGCCGTGCTCGGGCACGGCCTGGCCGCGGTACTCGTACTGACGCATCCAGGCCGGGTCCGGCTCGTCCGTGAGGGTGATGGTGAGGCCGTCCGGCAAGGGACGGTTGCGCAGCTCGGCGACGGGGGCGGTGAGCACGGCGGTGGAGTTGTCCGGGACCGGCTGCCATCCGGCCGCCTCGAAGGCCGCGGTGGCGGCCAGGAGAGCGGCAGAGTCCTCGTCCCCCAGCCGGGGCTCGGGGGCGGCGGCGACCGGGCGCAGGCCGCGCTCGGTGTACCAGTCGACGACCTCCATCACCGCGACGTCCATCGGCATCCCCGGCTCGCCGACCGCCAGGACCGAGTTCGCCCGCTTGGTGAAGCCGCCGCTGGCCCGCAGCAGCCAGCCGCCGAGCCAGTCCTGCTCGTCGGCCTGCCAGTGCTTGGCCATGGTCAGTTCCAGGTCGGCCACCGACAGGGCGCGGTGCGGCGGGGCCGCCCGGCGCGCCTTCGGCGGAACCGGCTTACCGGCCACCACCAGGCTCAACGGGACCTCCACAGGACCCCGCCGGCCCTCCACCCGCAGGGTCCGCCCGTCCACCGCGAGCAGTTCGCCGAGCACGTCCCGCAGACCCTGGCCGTCCCGGATCCGGACCACGACCCGGGAGCCGACGTGGGTGGCCCACTCCTGGCTGGACGGCGGTTTCATAAGGACACCCTTCGGCGACGCGCGGTTTCTGGATCAGGGATACTAGGCCGGGGCCTGTGTGCCCCGCCGACGGCCCGTCGGCGAGCAGTGACGACCAGCCCTGGGAGCGACCAGGGCCGCCTTACCAGGAGGACTCGACGTGACCTACGTCATCGCGCAGCCCTGCGTGGATGTGAAGGACAAGGCCTGCATCGAGGAGTGCCCTGTCGACTGCATCTACGAGGGTGAGCGGATGCTGTACATCCACCCCGACGAGTGCGTGGACTGCGGCGCCTGCGAACCGGTCTGCCCGGTCGAGGCGATCTTCTACGAGGACGACGTCCCGGAGCAGTGGGGCGACTACTACAAGGCGAACGTCGAGTTCTTCGGTGACCTCGGCTCGCCCGGCGGCGCCTCCAAGATGGGCCTGATCAACAAGGACCACGCCCTCATCACCGCGCTCCCGCCGCAGGCCGGGGAGTGACGACCCGGAACCTCCCGGACTTCCCGTGGGACCGGCTGGCACCGTTCGGTGACCGCGCCCGGCAGCACCCGGGCGGGATCGTCGACATGTCGGTCGGCACCCCGGTGGACCCGACCCCGGAGGTGGTCCAACGGGCGCTGGCCGCGGCCGCCGACGCCCCCGGGTACCCGCTGACCTACGGCACTCCGGCGCTGCGGGAGGCCGTCGCGGCCTGGTTCGCCCGCCGACGCAACGTGCCGGACCTGGACCCGGCCGGGGTGCTCCCGACGATCGGCTCGAAGGAGCTGGTGGCCTGGCTGCCGACCCTGCTGGGGCTCGGCGCGGGCGACGTCGTGATGCATCCCCAAGTGGCATATCCCACGTACGACGTGGGTGCCCGGCTGGCCGGGGCCACCCCGCTGGCCGCCGACGGCACCCTCCAGGTCGGCCCGGCCGCCGGGTCGGTGAAGCTGGTCTGGATCAACTCGCCGGGCAACCCGCACGGCCGGGTGCTCGGGGTCGAGCACCTGAAGAAGGTGGTCGCCTGGGCCCGCTCGATCGGGGCCGTGGTGGCCAGCGACGAGTGCTACGCCGAGCTCGGCTGGGACGGCGTCCGGGTGCCGAGCATCCTCGATCCGGAGGTCTGCGGCGGCTCGCACGAGGGCCTGCTGGTGGTCTACTCGACCAGCAAGCAGTCCAACCTGGCGGGTTACCGGGCGGCCTTCACGGCCGGGGATCCCGTTCTGGTGCAGCGGATCCTGGAGATCCGCAAACACGCCGGGATGATCGTCCCGTGGCCGGTGCAGGAGGCCCTGCGGGTCGCCCTGGGCGACGACGAGCACGTCGCCGAGCAGCGCGAGCGGTACCGCCGACGGCGTGAACTGGTGCGCGAATGGCTGGTGGCGGAAGGCCTCAAGGTCGATCACTCCGAGGCCGGCCTGTACTTCTGGGCGACCCGGGACGAACCGTGCTGGGACACCGTGGCCGATCTCGCCGAGCGCGGGGTGCTGGTCGCGCCGGGCGATTTCTACGGCCCGGCGGGGGCCCGGCACGTGCGGATCGCGCTGACCGTGACCGACGAAAGAGTGGCGCAACTCGCGGGCCGGGTCGCCGGTCCGGATGGCTCGTGAGGATCATCCGGGGGTAACTTGCGTTAAGGCCATGTGTCCCGGTGAACCCATCGGATGCGAGGCTCAAAGACCCTGGACCCAGACACCAGCGTGGGAGCGTCCTATGTCCGACGGATCAGATCAGATCACCCTGAACCACCCAGGCGGCGAACTCGACCTGGGGGTGACCCGGGCTACGGAGGGTAGCTCCGGGGTGAACATCTCGTCCCTCCTCTCCACGACCGGTTTGGTCACGATGGACCCGGGTTTCGGCAATACGGCGGCCTGTCAGTCGGCGATCACCTACATCGACGGCGACGCCGGCATCCTGCGCTACCGCGGGTACCCGATCGCCGAACTGGCCGAGAAGTCGTCCTTCCTCGAGGTCAGCTACCTGCTGATCTACGGTGAGCTGCCGACCCCGACGCAGCTGGAGGACTTCACCACCCGGATCCAGCGGCACACCCTGCTGCACGAGGACTTCAAGCGGTTCTTCGACGGTTTCCCGCGGGACGCGCACCCCATGCCGGTGCTCTCCGCGGCGGTCTCGGCGCTGGGCACGTTCTACCCGGACAGCACCAGCATCCGCGATCACGACCAGGTCGAGCTGGCCACCGTCCGGCTGCTGGCCAAGCTGCCGACGATCGCCGCCTACGCCTACAAGAAGTCGGTCGGCCAGCCGTTCCTCTACCCGGACAACTCGCTCGGGCTGGTGGAGAACTTCCTGCGGATGACCTTCGGGTTCCCGGCCGAGCCGTACGACGTCG
Organism: Kineosporia aurantiaca JCM 3230; assembly: GCA_000719025.1. Taxonomy (GTDB): domain Bacteria; phylum Actinomycetota; class Actinomycetes; order Actinomycetales; family Kineosporiaceae; genus Kineosporia; species Kineosporia aurantiaca. The sequence goes on along the minus strand of JODP01000001.1, from coordinate 145,437 downwards.
ACCCGGTCCTGGCGAAAGCCCTTGACCTGCTGTTCATTCTGCACGCCGACCACGAGCAGAACTGCTCCACCTCGACCGTGCGGCTGGTCGGCTCCGGCCAGGCGAACCTGTTCGCCTCGGTCTCGGCCGGCATCCACGCCCTCTCCGGTCCGCTGCACGGAGGCGCCAACTCCGCGGTGCTGGAGATGCTGGAGGAGATCCAGAAGTCGCCCGACGGCCCCGACACCTTCATGAACAAGGTGAAGAACAAGGAGGGCGGGGTCCGGCTGATGGGCTTCGGCCACCGGGTCTACAAGAACTACGACCCGCGCGCCGCGATCATCAAGAAGACCGCCGACGACATCCTGCGCGGGCTCGGCGTGAACGACCCGCTGCTCGACATCGCGCTGCGGCTGGAGGAGATCGCCCTCAACGACGACTACTTCATCGAGCGCAAGCTGTACCCGAACGTGGACTTCTACACGGGCCTCATCTACAAGGCGATGGGCTTCCCGACCAAGATGTTCACCGTGCTCTTCGCGATCGGCCGGCTGCCCGGCTGGATCGCCCAGTGGCGCGAGATGATGGAGGACAAGCAGACGAAGATCGGCCGCCCGCGGCAGATCTACATCGGTGCCACCGAGCGTCCTTACCAGGGCATCGACGAGCGCTGACTTTTCGCGAACGCAGGCCCGGTGATCGGAGGGTACGGATCACCGGGCAACGAGGTTTCCGCCGGGTGATTGAGGACGATCGCCCGGCGTCCGGCGTTTGGTTCGCCTTTCGCGACCGGTCCCTTTGCGGTCGGCCCCTTGTGGGTCGGTTCAGTAGACGGTGATGGTGACCTGGCGGTCGCTGAGCCCGGTGGTGGTCTCCACCCAGCCGTCGGTGGAGGAGGACCGGGTCCAGCGGTGCCCGGCCAGCGCCACCTGCTTCACCCCGAGCGCGTCGGCCCGGGCCAGCGCCCAGGACGCCAGGGCCCAGGCGTGGTGGTCGTCGTCCGACGCCGGCACCGTGAAGGTCAGCGTGGTCCCGAGCTTGTCTGCGGCCGACTTGGTGCGCCCCAGCTCGGTTTTCGCGGCCGACTTCACCTCGCGGGCACGCGTGGTCAGGCCGTCATTCCCGGCGGTCTGCGCGGTCAGGTCGCCGTCTTCCTTCAGGATGCAGTTCCAGCCGCCGGGGGAGTACCCGGCCAGTGGCGAGACGATCAGCCGGGCCTGCGGCTCGTGGTCGGCATAGGCCTGTGGGTAGGCCGACCGCTGCACCTTCTGCGCGGCCTCGGTGATCGTCATGCTTTTCAGGTCGCCGGCCTTGGCCAGCGCGTCGTAGAACGCGTTGGTGGCGTAGACCGGGTCGAGGATCTCCGTGCGGGTGCCCCAGCCCTGGGAGGGCCGCTGCTGGAACAGGCCGACCGAGTCCCGGTCGCCGTAGGAGATGTTGCGCAGCTTCGACTCCTGCAGCGCGGTGGCCACGCCGATGGTGGCCGCCCGGACCGGGAAGTCGCGCTTCTCCGCGATCCCGGTGATGATCGCCGCGTTGTTCGCCTGGTCGGTCTCCAGCGAGGTCTTGGAGCCGTCGCTGAACCGGCCGGTGCACAGCTCGTGGATGGTCACCGGGCCGATACCGCCCTGCAGCCAGAGCCAGGCCCCGCCGACCGCGACCCCGGCGGTGATCAGGATGACCGTCAGGGAGATGATCAGTCCCCGGAAAGGGCTGTGCTGCTTGGGTTTGCGCGGGCCGGTCGGCCTTGCGGAGCCGCGTGGGAGAGGCTGCGTCCCCTGCGTGAGGGTCGGCCGCTTCGGTCGGGGGGTGCCGGCCTTCGGGCCGCCCGCGGGCATCGGTCGGGTGGGATCCGTGCGGCTCATCCCCGCTTTCCCCTCTCCACCGCCGAATCCAGGGCCGGATCAGGCATTCGCGTGCAGGGCCGAGTTCAGTTCGAAGGTGAAGGACCCGCCGGTGCGGGCCAGCGCCTCGACGGCGCCGGTGGTGGAGTTGCGGCGGAACAGCAACCCGCTGGCGCCGGACAGCTCGACCGCCTTGACCACCTTCGGGTTCTCCTTGCTGGCGGGTGCGCTGCCGTCGGCCGGGCGACCCGAGGGTTCGGAGAGCAGAAGGAGTTTGGTGCCGGCGGTGAGGTAGAGCCCGGCCTCCACGATGCAGTCGTCGCCCAGGCTGATCCCGAGACCGGCGTTGGCGCCCAGCAGGCAGCGCTCGCCGATCGAGATGACCTGCTTGCCGCCTCCGGACAGGGTGCCCATGATCGAGGAGCCACCGCCGATGTCGGAACCCTCACCGACCACCACGCCCTGCGAGATCCGGCCCTCGACCATCGAGTGGCCGACCGTGCCGGCGTTGTAGTTGACGAACCCCTCGTGCATCACGGTGGTGCCCTCGGCCAGGTGCGCGCCGAGCCGGACCCGGCTGGCGTCGGCGATCCGGACCCCGGTGGGCAGCACGTAGTCGGTCATCCGCGGGAACTTGTCCACGCCGAGCACCTCGACCAGGGTGCCCGGGCCACTGCCGGCCCGGATCCGCAGCCGGGTGGCCTCGAAATCCTCGGCCGGGCAGGGGCCGTGGTTGGTCCAGACCACGTTCGGCAGCGCGGCGAAGATGCCGGTCAGGTTGATTGTGTTGGGCCGGACCAGGCGGTGCGAGAGCAGGTGCAGGCGCAGGTACGCGTCCGGCGTGTCCTTCGGCTCGGCGTCCAGGTCGATCTCGGTGCGGACCACGTGCAGCCGGACCTGTCGGTGCGGGTCGGTACCCTCGAGCGAGGCCAGGTCGGCGGGGACCGAGTAGGGGCCGGAGGCCGCCGGGGCTGGGCCGAGCTTGGGCGCCGGGTACCAGGTGTCCAGCACGACCCCGCCCGCACTGCTGCTGGCCAGGCCATAACCCCAGGCCAGGCGGGAAGCGGAAGCGGGCGCGGGGGACGTGGAGCTCACCTCGGTCATACCCGCATCCTACGGGGGCGAGCTGTCCTGGCCCGACCACCACTGGCGTCCCGGCCGCCCCGCAACGGCCGGGAAAGCGTCCCCCATCGAATTGTCGGACCCCGCGGGTATGGTCGCCGCCATGACGGTGAAACTCGACCTGACCGGGGGCGTGGTCGACCTGACCCGGGCGCTCTGTGACATCCCCTCGGTGAGCGGCGACGAGCAGGCCATCGCCGACGCGATCGAGGTTGCGCTGCGCGAGTACCCGCATCTGGAGGTGATCCGCGACGGCAACTGCATCGTCGCCCGCACCCAGCTGGGCCGGCCCGAGCGGGTGGTGATCGCCGGGCACATCGACACCGTGCCGATCGCCGAAAACCTGCCTACATGGACGTCTTCCGAGGGTGCGGTGCTGCACGGCCGCGGCACTGTGGACATGAAGGGCGGGGTCGCTGTCGCGCTGGTCCTGGCGGCCACCGTGCGCGAGCCGGTCCGCGACGTCACCTATGTGTTCTACGACTGCGAAGAGGTGGAGGCGGTCCGCAACGGGCTCGGCCGGCTCTCCCGCACCCGGCCCGAGCTGCTGCAGGCCGATTTCGCGGTGCTCGGCGAGCCAACCTCGGCCGTGGTCGAGGGCGGCTGCCAGGGCACGATGCGGATCGCGGTCGAGACCTCGGGCACGGCCGCGCACTCGGCCCGGTCGTGGATGGGTTCAAACGCGATCCACAAGGCCGCCGGCGTGCTCGACGTGCTCAACCGGTACCAGGCGCGGGAGATCGAGGTGGAGGGCCTGGTCTACCGGGAGGGGCTGAACGCGGTCGGGATCTCCGGGGGCATCGCCGGCAACGTGATTCCTGATCGCTGCACGGTGCTGGTGAATTACCGGTTCGCGCCGGACAAGTCGCTCGAGCAGGCCGAGGCGCACCTGCGGGAACTGTTCGCCGACTACCCGGTGAGCGTGACCGATGCGTCGCCGGCCGCCCGGCCCGGGCTGAACGTGCCGGTGGCGGCGAAATTCGTGGCCGCGGTGGGCGGAACGCCGGGGCCCAAGTACGGGTGGACAGACGTGGCGTTGTTCTCGGCGCTGGGTGTCCCGGCCGTGAACTTCGGGCCGGGAAACCCCTCGCTGGCGCACAAGGACGACGAGCAGTGTCCGGTCAGCGACCTGACGACCTGTGAGGACGCGTTGCGGCGGTGGCTGGTCGGGTAGCGGTCCGGTGGCCCGGGCCGTGGTGGCCGGTTAGGCCACCGCGAACAGATGGTCGACGATCGGGTCGGGCACCGCGTAGGAGTTCGCCCCGTCGATGGTCAGGCAGGTGGTGGTGCCCTGCATGAACCAGACCACGTCGTCGAACTCGAACGGCACCACCGGCCGCATCAGCCAGTGCTTGAACGATTCCCGGTGCATAACCGCGAGCGTCCGGTTGCCGTACCAAAGAGTCACCGTGTCGATCCGCACCACGACCTCGATCGTGCCGACCCGCCAACCCCGGCTGTCGGTCAGGTCGAACTCCAGCCGCCCGGTCCACTGCACCGGGGGATGCGCCGTCATCGAGGTGATCGGCGTCCGTGGCGTTTGCGGGGCCGTGTCCGCCGACGCGTCGTTCAGTCTTTTCGGTCGGGAAGCGTCGAGTCGGCTACCGCTGGTCTGCTGCTCTGTCATCAGGTCTCGATTCCGCCCGTCACCGTCGCCGGACTCCGCACTGCTCCGCGAAGCCGGGATCCGCACTTCAACCACGACGCGCCCGCGGCTCGACCGCGCCGCCCGCCGTCACCACATCCGCGAACATCCGACCCGCCGCCCTCAGTCCGTTTCGTACCGTTACATCTTGCTCACACATAGGCTTAATCAATGAGTGATTAGAGCGCAATATGGGCTTTTGTGCACCCAACGAGTGCAGTGGGCGTTCGCTGATGCGGGTGGACACGGGGTTGGGGTTGCGGCGGGGTGGGTTAAGGGGCTGCTTTTGAGGACGCTCGGGGCCGGCGGTGATTTAAGGGTCGCCGGGGGAGGGGTGGAGTTGGGGCCGGGTTGGTTACGGGGAGTACCCGGTCCGGTGTTCGGGGCTGCAGGGCCGGTGCAGTTCTGGTCCGGCGGTGCGAGTGGCGGAGAGGGTGTGTTTTGCCTTGGGGTACGGCTGGGGAGACCGAGAAGTGGGGAACGGGGCCCGAGGTTCCCGGGGACGGTGTTCGAGAAGGGCAAAGGTGAGGCGCTAACCGGACCGGCTGCGTCCTCAAGCGTTGAGCGCGAACTGGACAGCCGCGTCCGTGAACGTGGGGCGCAAACTGGACCGGCCGCGTCCCTGAAGAGGAACGCGGCCGGGTGAAGACGGCTGACCGTCAGTCGGTGCGGTGACGGCGGCGGGCGGAGAGGTCGATGATCGCCTGACGGGAGGTGGACGGGCCCAGCGGGTCGCGGCGGCCGGTGCCCGGCAACTGGTCCTGCGGGGTCTCGCGGACATCCACCTCGTCCGGCTCCGGCCATCCGGTCGGCGACGCTGACACCGGCGGCTGAGCGCTGCTCGGGCTCGGCGGCAGGCTTGACGGCAGACTCGTGTGCGGGCTCGGGGGCTGGCCGGTGAGCGGGTCGCTGGAGCCGGTGCCCGAGGTCCAGGGGTCGCCGGGGCTGGGGCGCCACGGGGCCTGGGACTCTTCCGGGGCGTTGCTGTACGGCGACGGCGGGGCTGACGGGTAGGACGAGCCGTTGCGGTATCCGTCGTCGTAGCTGCTGCTGCGCGGCTGCTCGAAGGAACCGGTGCTCGGGTAGGTCGTGCTGCCGGTAGCCGGGTATCCGGACCCTGAGCTGCTGCCGTACTGCGAGCTGGGGTAGCCGCTGTCGGCCGGACGGGGCGGGGGACTGCTCGGCGCCGGGGACGAACCCGGCAGCGGGTCGTTCAGGGGGTCGCTGAGGGCACGGAAGGTCTCCGTCGACGGGCCCAGGTTCGGGTCCGGACGATAGATCTGTGCGGCGGCCTCGGCGAAGCGGCGGTCGGCCTCGGTCTGCTCGGGACGCGGTGCCGACGGCAGGGTCGGGGACTCGACCGCGGCGGCGCCGGGCATCATCCAGCTACCGGTGTTCGGGCCCTGCGTGGTGGGCCAGCTTCCGGTGTTGGCCGAAGCAGCCAGCTTGGCGGCGCGCTCGTAGGCCTCCCGGCGGATCTCTTCCGCGGCCCGGCGCACCTCTTCCAGGCGCAGACGCTCGGCCTCTTCCCGCGCGGCCTGCTCGCGGGCCATCTTCTCGGCTTCTTCGCGCTCGGCCCGCTCCCGGGCCTCACGTTCCCGGCGGGCCGCAGCCGCGCGCTCGCGGGCCTCGTGGATCCGCCGCTCGCGCTCCAGGCGCTGCTTCTCCAGCCGTTCGGCCTCGGCCTTGGCCAGGGCCTCCTTACGCTCCTTCTCGAGGCGCTCGGCCTCGGCCTTCTCCCGGGCGACCCGCTCGGCCTCGGCCTTGGCGCGCGCTTCGGCCTCGGCCCGGGCGCGGGCCTCAGCCTCTTTCCGCTCCCGCTCCAGACGCTCGCGCTCGCGGCGTTCCGCCTCGGCCTTGGCCCGGGCCTCGGCCTCCCGGCGCTCGCGTTCGAGGCGCTCGCGTTCCAGCCGCTCCCGCTCGAGACGCTCGGCCTCCAGACGTTCGGCCTCCGCCTTGGCGCGGGCCTCGGCCTCGAGCCGTTCCTTCTCGATCCGCTCGCGTTCGCGGCGCTCGGCCTCGGCTTTCGCCAGGGCGGCCTGCCGTTCGCGCTCCTGGCGTTCCGCCTCGGCCCGGGCCTCGGCCGCGCGGCGTTCGCGTTCCATCTGCTCGGCGAGCCGGCGTGCCTCGGCCTCGATCCGCGCGCGCTCTTCCTTCTCGCGGCGCTCGGCCTCGGCCCGCTGCCGGGCCTCCCGCTCAACCCGCTCCCGCTCGGCCCGTTCGCGAGCCTCGCGGGCCACGCGTTCCCGGGCTTCGCGCTCAACGCGTTCGCGGGCCTCTCGCTCCACGCGTTCGCGAGCTTCTCGTTCGATCCGCTCGCGGGTCTCCCGCTCGACGCGTTCGCGGGCCTCACGCTCGACCCGTTCCCGGGCCTCACGCTCCACCCGCTCACGGGCCTCGCGCTCAACGCGCTCCCGTTCGGCCTGCTCACGAGCCTCACGCTCGGCCTTCTGCCGTTCCTGGGCCTCGGAGGCCTGCCGAGCCGCGACCGCGGCGGCGGCCGCATCGGCCCCACGAGCCTGATCCTCGACCGGGACGCCGTTGACCGGCGAGTGCGCCTCCGCGTCCCGGGCCGCGCGCCGCGATCGGCGGGTACCGCCGGCCGGGGTCGGGCGGCTGGTGCCGGAGGAGGATGAACTCGACAACGACTGCGGTCGCGGGGCGCCGCCGCCGTGGCGACTGTGCTCGGAGTTCTTCGCGGGCTTGGAGTCGAGGTCCTCCGAAGAGGAGCGGCTCTCCGAGGAGGAACGGCTTTCCGAAGAGCGGTTTTCCGAGGGACGCGGCGATTCGGGCAACGGGTCGGCCAGCGACGGGTCTCCGGCGGGCGGCAGGCTCAGCGAGACGCCGTTGACCGGGGTGCCGGTCTCCTCCAAAGCCGCGTCGAACTCCGGGTCGGTCGACCGACGTCCACCATTGAGACCCTGCAGAGCGGCCGGCCGGGTGCCCGGACGACTGTGCGGGCCGATCACCTCGGCGCCCAGCGTGCGGGTCGGGGTGGGCGGCATCGAGACCGACGCCACCTCGTCCGTCGACTCGTCGTCCCAGCCGGTGGAGGGCGCGGTGTAGAGCGACCGGGCCTCCTCGGCGCCCGGACGCTCCTGCTTGGCGGCCAGCAGGCGCTCGTCGGCGCGCCGGAAGAGCTTCTCGGCATCTGCGTCGGGCCGGCGGCCGGACAGCGACCAGACCGCGGCGCAGCCGGTCGTGATCGTCACCTCGAGGCCGTCGGCCAGTTCGTTCCAGGGCCGCGCGGCGACCGCCGTGCACATCCGCTCGGCGACCGCGTTGGCCTCTTCGTCGCCGGTCCCGGGCAGCAGGACGACGAACTCGTCGCCGCCGTAGCGCAGGAGCTGGTCGTCGGTCCGCAGCTGCAGCGACAGGCTGGCGGCCACCCGGCGCAGCACCTCGTCGCCGACCACGTGAGTGAAGCGGTCGTTGATCTCCTTGAAGTGGTCGACGTCGACCAGGATCAGGGCCAGCGGCAGCGGGCCGAAGCGCAGGAGCTGACGCAGCTCCTCGTCCAGGGCCCGGCGGTTGCCCACCCCGGTCAGCGCGTCGGTGCGGCTCTCGGTGCGCAGCGCCTGGTGCTCCAGGGCCTGCCGGGCGGTGTCGGCCACCAGGTCCATCCCGCGCCAGCCGAGCCGGACCAGCAGCTCGGTCATCCGGTGCAGCACCGGGACGACCTCGCCGTTCGCATAGGTCTCCAGCCACAGCCGCTCGCGGGTCCGGCAGACCTCGAGCACCAGGTTGGGCAGGGTGGCCGGCGGGGCGATCGCCGCGTCGTCCAGGCTGCGGGCGGTGGCCAGCGAGCCGACCAGGGCGTGCGCCCGCATCGCGGCCAGCGAGACGATCTGACGCTCGGCGGCGGGCAGGTCCCCGACCGTGCCGAAGGCGTCCGGGCCGAGCAGGCGCAGTGCCTCGGACGGGCGGCCCCGGTAGGCGGCGGCCAGTGCGCGGACCCCGTTCGCGCCCCGTCGCAAAGTGCCGGGGACAGCGTCCTCAGCGAGGGCGTCCACCTTGCCGGCCAGCTCGACCGCGCGGCTCATCAGTTCCTGCTGCGGGTCCTGCGCGCCCCCGGCCAGCGGTTCCATCGCCCGGGCGGCCAGTTCGGTGGCCCAGGTGCCCCAGTGCTCGGCCTGGTCCAGCGGGCCGCGCTCGGTGATCGTGTGGTCGATCCGGGTGCGCATCTCGTCGGCCCGGTCCTGCAGCCGCAGCCCGGCATAGACCACGGCCAGGCCGTTCAGCAGCCGGTAGCCGCCGTCGTCGGTCAGCTCGTCGCCGGCCAGCGCGGAGTCGGCCCGGGCCAGGTCGGAGGTGGCCCCGCCAATGTCTCCGGAGTCGACCCGGAACTGGGCCCGGGCGGCGCAGGCGATGGCCGCCCACAAACCGGCCTGGCGCTCGTGCGCCGCGCGTTCCAGCACGTCACAGGCCGCGATGGCGGTCTGATGGCCGCCGCCGAGGCGCCGGAGCAGGACCGCGCGGCCGTACAGGGCCAGCAGCAGGGTCTCGTCGTCGGCGGTCTGGGCCAGGCTCGGGATCAGCGCCTCGAGTCGCCGAAGGGCGAGATCAGCGCGCCCGTACCGGCCCTCGACGACGAGCTTCTCGACGTCCGCCAGTGGAGACACGCCGTCCCGGGTCGCTTCCTCCGGCAGACCGCGCACGCGCCGCACACTATCGGGGTTTGAGCGCACGGCTCGAGTGAAGCACTCCGGAATTTCACCGCATCGACGAACGAGTGGGCGCAGCGTCACCTTCGCGGACGAACCGTAACGGGCGGGACGGGTGGTGCTACCGGTGTTGCGGTGGTGCGCCCCGCCGCCGACCGCCTACCGTCAGCCCAATGAGCACGCGATCGAACGCCCTGGATCCGGAAGACCCGCAGATGCCGAAGGACGAGCACACGTCGGGCCCGACCACCCTGCGTGGCGACCTGGTCCCCGGATCGACCACCGACCAGCGGCTGCTGGACGGTCGCGGGGCGAGTGACTGGGTCCACACCGATCCGTGGCGGGTGATGCGGATCCAGGCCGAGTTCGTCGAGGGGTTCGGCGCGCTGGCCGAGCTCGGCCCGGCGATCAGCGTGTTCGGCTCGGCCCGCACCCCGGACTCGGCGCCCGAGTACCACCTGGCCCAGGAGGTCGGGCAGGGGCTGGCCAAGGCCGGCTTCGCGGTGATCACCGGGGGCGGTCCGGGGGCCATGGCCGGGGCCAACCAGGGTGCGCACGAGGCCGGCGGGGTCTCGGTCGGGCTGGGGATCGAGCTGCCGTTCGAGCAGGGCATGAACCAGTGGGTGAACCTCGGCGTCAACTTCCGCTACTTCTTCGCCCGCAAGACCATGTTCGTCAAGTACGCCCAGGGCTTCATCGTGCTGCCCGGTGGTTTCGGCACCTTCGACGAGCTGTTCGAGGCGCTCGTCCTGGTCCAGACCCGCAAGGTCACCTCGTTCCCGATCGTCCTGCTGGGCACGGACTACTGGCAGGGCCTGATCGACTGGCTGGCCGGGCCGGTGCTCGAGCGCGGCATGATCAAGGCCGTCGACCTGGACCTGGTCACCGTGACCGACGATGTGGAGAAGGCGGTCGGGCTGATGGTCGCGGCCCGGCTCGAGCACGCCGCCCACGCCGCCGCCGACGAATCGGCCGTCACCGGCTGAGGGTCGGGCGGGCAGCGCGCGGCCATCGGGTGACAATGGCGCCGTGGCCCGGATCTGTGTCTTCTGCGCGTCGTCCCTACGGATCGACCCTCACTACGTCGAACTCGCCGCCCAGGTCGGGGCCGCAATCGCGGCCCGGGGCCATGACCTGGTCTCCGGCGGGGGCTCGATCTCGATGATGGGCGCGGTCGCCCAGGCCGTCCGGGACGGGGGTGGGCACACCGTCGGCGTGATCCCGCAGGCCCTGGTCGACCGGGAAGTCGCCGACCACGCCGCGGACGAGCTGATCGTCACGGCGGACATGCGCGGCCGGAAGGGGAAGATGGAGGAGCTGGCGGACGCCTTCCTCACCCTGCCCGGCGGCATCGGCACGCTGGAGGAGCTGACCGAGGTCTGGGTCTCGGCCAGCCTGGGCATGCACGCCAAGCCGGTGGTGGTGCTCGACCCGACCGGGCTCTACGCCCCGCTGCACGAGCTGATCCGGCACCTGGCCCGGGAGAACTTCCTCTCCGAGGCCGCCCTGGACACGCTGGCCTGGACCACCACGATCGATGCGGCGCTGGACCAGATCGAGGCCCGCCTCGGCGAGCTGCCGGCCGCCCCCGCCGTCGCCGACCAGGTGGAGTCCGCCCCGTGACCCTCCCCACCCCGTCCGCCCGCCTCCGGCTCGGCGGACGGGACTTCGCGCCCGGCGTGCCGGTGGTGATGGCCGTGATCAACCGCACCCCGGACTCGTTCTACGCCGGCAACCGGATGTTCGACGCGGATCGCGCGGCCGAGGCAGTGGCCCGGGCCGAGGCCGAGGGCGCGGACATTGTCGACGTCGGAGGGGTGAAGGCCGGCCCGGGGGCCGACGTGGACACCGTCGAGGAGCTGCGCCGCGTCGTCCCCTTCCTGGCCCGCATCCGCGCTGCCCACCCGGGTCTGCTGCTCAGCGTGGATACCTGGCGGGCCGAGGTGGCGCGGGAGGCCTGCGCCGCCGGAGCTGACCTGATCAACGACACCTGGGCCGGTCACGACCCGGAACTACCGGCGATCGCGGCCGCCGCGGGGGCCGGACTGGTCTGCTCGCACACGGGCGGCGCCATCCCGCGCACTCGCCCCCACCGGGTGGGTTACGGAGACAGCCCGGAGGGCGTTGTGGACGACGTGCTGACGGGTTTGGCGAGTAGTGCCCGTAGAGCAATGGACGCTGGTGTGCCGGGAGAGTCGTTGCTCCTGGACCCAACTCACGACTTTGGGAAGAACACCTGGCACGGCTTGGCTCTGCTGCGCCGCACCGAAGATCTGGTTGCGCTGGGGCATCCGGTGCTGATGTCGCTGTCCCGCAAGGATTTCGTCGGCGAGACGCTGGATCTGCCGGTGGACGATCGACTGGAAGGGACGCTCGCGGCGACATCGGTCGCAGCTTGGTGCGGTGCCAAGGTGTTCCGGGTGCACGACGTGGCGGCCAGCCGACGGGCGATCGACATGGTCGCGAGCATCCGCGGCGAGCGCCCTCCGGCCCGGGCCGTGCGAGGGCTGGCGTGAGCGCTGTGCTCCGGGAGGACGTAGCCGCCTGGTTCGCACGTCGTACCTGGCAGCCGGTGCCCTGGACGGCCGATGAGCTGTACGCCGCCAAGCGCGGCCGGACGGTCAGCGTGGTGCTGCCTGCGCTGAACGAGGAGGAGACCGTCGGCGGGGTGGTCACGGCCGTGCGCGCGGCCGGGCCCTTGGTGGACGAGATCGTGGTGATGGACGGGGGCTGCACCGACCGCACCGCCGAGCGAGCCGCCGCGGCGGGCGCGAAGGTGGTCGGCCTGGCCGAGGTGCTGCCCGAGCTGGAGCCGCTGCCGGGCAAGGGCGAGGTGCTCTGGCGCTCGCTGGCCGCGACTTCGGGCGACCTGATCGTCTTCGTCGACGCGGATCTGGTCGAGGTCGGTCCCGAGGTGGTCGTCGGCCTGCTCGGGCCACTGCTCACCGAGCCGGACGTGCAGCTGGTCAAGGGCTTCTACCGACGCCCGCTGCGGCTGGCGACGGCCGAGCACCCCAGCGGTGGCGGCCGGGTGACCGAGCTGATGGCGCGCCCCCTGCTGGCCCGCTTCGCGCCGCTGCTCAGCGGGGTGGTCCAGCCCCTGGGCGGGGAGTACGCCGCCCGCCGGGACCTGCTCACCCGGCTGCCCTTCGCCGGTGGCTACGGCGTGGAGATCGCGCTGCTGATGGACACCCTGCGCACGGTCGGCCTGGACGCGATCGCCCAGGTCGACCTGGGCGTGCGCAAGCACCGCAACCGGGATCTGACCGACCTCGGGGTGATGGCCACGGAGATTCTGGCGGTGGTGCTGGACCGGGCCGGGGTGGACCCGGGTCCGCAGCCGGTGGACCTGGTCCAGTTCGCCGAGGGCGGTGGCCAGGGCTGGCACCCGGTCGTCCGGCGGGTCGAACGGGCCGGCCGGGACCCTCTCGGGACCCTTTCGGGGCCGGGCTGACCAGCGGTCAGCTGTGCGAATCGGAGAAATGTCGGTGCTCCGTGGGAGCATCTTCGCGTGACCTTGCTGATGCTGCTGCTCACCCTCGCCGTGGTGGCCGGGGTGATCGCCGTGGCCACCGGTGTGATCCGTGGTGGTCTCGACGAACCCGCCCAGACCATCCCGGCCCGGACCCTGCCCGCCGACGGCATCACCGGCCGCGACGTCGCCTCCCTGCGCTTCGTCCAGGGCCTGCGCGGCTACCGGATGGATCAGGTGGACGCGGCGCTGGACGCGTTGGCGCTCGAGGTCGACCGGCTCCGGGCCCAGGTTGCGCAGGAGAAATCGGCCCGGGTGCAGCTCGCCCGCGGTACCCAGGCCGGGCAGGCCGGCCTGTCCGGCCCTTCCGGTCCTGCATCCGGCGATTCGACACCGGACGCCGATTCACTGAGGACGTCCGCGCCCACCACGGGTTCGTTCCCCACCTCGGATTCGGGTCCGGGTTCGTCGGGGACTGCCGGTCCCGGCACGGGTTCCTTGCCCACCTCGGGTCCGGGCACGGGCTCGGTGCCCGCTTCAGATCCGGGGACGCCGGGTCCCGGCTCGAGTTCGATGCTTACCTCAGGTGTGGGGACGGGTTCGTGGCCCGCTTCCGGCCCGGCCACCGGCAGTTTCGCGGCGACCGGCTCCATGGAGGTGTCCGGTCTGGCCCCCGAGTCGGCGTCCGGCCCAGGCACAGGCTCCCTCCCGACCTCCGCTCTGGACCGCGGCGCCTTCCCGGCGCCAGATGCTGGTTCCGGGAGTGGCGCTGAGTCCTCAGAAGCATCCCGCTGGGCCCCTGAAGCAGCACCTCCCTCTGGCCGGCGGGCGGCCCGCGCTGCGAATACCGGGGCGCTCCCGACCTCGGACACCGGCACTGGTTCGTTCCCTGCCGCTGGTCCGGCGACCGGCTCTGTGACGGGTTCGGTGCCTGCTTCCGGTCCGGTGACCGGCTCCGTGACCGCTTCGGGTCCGGCGACTGGTTCGGTGACCCCTTCCGGGCTGGCGACTGGCGCGGCGCCGAGTGCCAGTCCGGTGGCGGGCTCCGTGACTCCTTCGGATCCGGCGACTGGCTCGGTGCCTGCTTCGGGTTCAGCGACTGCGACTGGCCCTGCTACTGGCTCGATGACCTCTTCCGACCCGATGACCGGCTCGGCGCAGACGTCCGGCAATGCTCCCGGCCCGAGCGCATCTTCGTTCCCGGCGCCGGACACCAACTCCGTTATTGGCGGCCGATCTTCAGCGGACTCCGACTGGGCTCCGGAAACGCGGTCGACACCGGCGGTTTCGTCCCACGGGAGAGACCAGTCCGAGCAGGGGGCGAGGGCGGCCGGAACATCCGATCCGGCAACAGGTTCCATCCCGTCGTCCGCTGGGCCTACCAGCTCCTCCGGGCCGAGCACCGGCTCGCTGCGACGCCCCCGCCGGCGCGCGGGTAGCGACGCGTCCGGATCCGAGGGTGGCGCCGGCCGGTCCGCTTCCAGTCCGGAAGAGCGCCGCTGATGGCCCAGTTCCAGGTCCAGGTGCTGATTCACGCCCCGGCTTCCGTGGTGTGGACCCGGCTGACCGACTGGTCCGCCCACGCTCGCCTCGCCCCGCTCACCACGATCCGCGTGATCGGGTCCGGCGATCGGCCGGGTTCGGGATTCGTGTCCCGCACCGGGATCGGTCCACTGGCGTTCGACGATCCGATGGAGATCGAGGAGTTCGAGCCACCCACGGAGCCCATGCCCGAGGCCGAGGCTGGGACCGGGGCCGAGAGTGCATCCAAACCCGCGGATCCGACGACCGGCAGTCTGACAAAGCCGGTGCGTCCGCTGGCCCGGTTCCGGATCCGCAAGACCGGATGGCTCCTGCGCGGCTGGGTGGTCGCCGAACTGTGGCCCGCGGCCGATCGCTCGGGTCCGGACCGCATCCCGGTGACCGGCCCCGCAGCGGTGGACCAGGCCCAGACCCCGGTGCCGCCCAACGTCACCCGCCTGATCTGGACTGAGGAGCTGCGCCTGCCGCTCGAGGGCGTCACCCGGTTCGCCGGCCCGCTGGTGGCTGCGGTGGCCCGCGCCGGGTACGGCGCGGCGCTGCGGAAGCTCGGGCGGGAGATCGAGGGGGATGCGCGTGGCTGAGGCCGGAGGCGGGTTGGTCGTCGGCGAGGACGGGCTGAAGCGCTGCTCCTGGGGCGCCTCGCACGACGACTACCGGGCCTATCACGACCTGGAGTGGGGTCGCGCGGTCCACGGCGAGACCTGGCTGTTTGAGCGGATCACCCTGGAGGCGTTCCAGTCCGGTCTGGCGTGGATCACGATTCTGCGCAAACGGGAGAACTTCCGGGCCGCCTTCCTCGACTTCGACGCCGAGAAGGTCGCCGCCTTCGGTGAGGACGACGTGGCCCGGCTGCTGGCCGACGCGGGCATCGTGCGCAACCGGGCCAAGATCGATGCGGCGGTTCGGAACGCGCGGGCGGTGCTCGAGGTGCGGAGCTCCGTCGAGGGCGGCCTAGACGCGCTGATCTGGTCGTTTGCCCCGGCCAAGCCCGCTCCGGCACCACGCCGGATAGGTGATGTACCGGCCACCACCCCCGAGTCGGCAGCACTGGCCAAGGCGCTCAAGCGGCACGGGTTCGCGTTCGTGGGGCCGACCACCGCCTACGCCGCCATGCAGGCGTGCGGGCTGGTCAACGACCACTTCGCCGGATGTCACGCGCGGGCCGCGGCCGGCGCCGGGGCGGCCGCGAAAAAGATCACTCGTGGTGCGGCTGACGGGCGCCGGTGACCCGGATCATGACAAAATCTGTGACACCACCTGATGCAAGGCAATCCGTCGCGTGCGGCGGGTCCTGCATCGCCGGCCGCGGTGGCAGCAAAATGAGGGCCGCGGAGCCCGCCGGGGGTCACCGCGTTTCGTAGTGGAAGCGGTAAGCGGGATAATGCTCGAAGTCACGCTCCGTGCCTGGCACGGGTCAGCGGCGGGCGTTGTGCCCACTAGCATTCAGCGATTCCAAGATCGGGAGTCGCGCCGAGGAAGGGGAGCCAGATGGCGGCCATGAAGCCGAGGACCGGCGACGGACCGCTGGAGGTCACGAAGGAAGGGCGCGGCATTGTGATGCGCGTTCCTCTCGAAGGTGGCGGCCGGCTGGTGGTTGAGATGTCCGCCACAGAAGCGAGTGAGCTTGGCGACGCGCTCAAGGCGATAGGCAACTAGTACCGGGTAGCACCTGGTACCGGGTGGCAGGCCGTCGGCCCGGTGCGGGCCGGCTGGATCGACGGAGGTCAGGCGTAGATGGTTGCGGTGGCACCGGATGCGGTAGGGCCCCGGGTAGGACCGCAGACCAGCGTTGCGGGCAGGTCCGGGTCGCTCGTCCCCGTTCTGCGGGAGACGGGGGATGCCGACCTGGTCGCGGTGTCGGTCCGCAAGGCCGGGAAATCGGTCGTCGCGGACCGGCACGGCGATCAGGTCGCTGCCGCCTACGGCGTGGATCTGGCCGCAGTGTTCGAGGCCGAGCGGGTGCGCGGCGGCGTCGGCGAGATCGTCCGGGTGCCGGTTCTGGCCCCGGTCGGTCTGCCGCGGCGCTTCCTGCTGGTCGGGATCGGCGACGGCACTCCGAAGGATCTCCGCCGCGCCGCAGCAGCGCTGGGTCGCAGCGCGCGGGGTCGGCACCACCTCGTGACCACCCTGGGTGACAGCTCATCGGCAGATGGTGCCCGGGCGGTGGTCGAGGGTCTGATCCTCGGCGCCTACACCCCGCCCAGCGCGGGCCTGAAATCGCGGGCCGAATCGTCCCCGGCGGCCCAGGTCACCCTGGTCGGCAATCATCCCGAGTCCGGGCTGGACCGCGGTCGCGCCCACGCCCGGGCCACGGTCCTGGCCCGCGACCTGGCCGAGACCCCGGCCAATCTGAAGAGCCCGGCCTGGCTGGCCGCGCAGGCTGCCGAGCTCGGCGCCGCGGCCGGTCTCGAGGTCCGGATCTGGACCGAGGCCCAGCTGATCGAGGAGGGATTCGGCGGCCTGGTCGCAGTGGGCTCCGGCTCGGCCACCCCGCCGCGGTTCGTCCGGATCGACTATCGGCCCGAAGGGGTCCGCGCCCGTCGGCCGATCGTCCTGGTCGGCAAGGGCATCACGTTCGACACCGGCGGGATCTCGATCAAACCCCGCACCTCAATGGTGACGATGAAGACCGACATGTCCGGCGCCGCGGCTGTGCTGGCCACCCTGCTGGCCTGCCCCGAGGTCGGGGTCCGGCGCCCGGTCACCGGGCTGCTGCCGCTGGCCGAGAACGCCTTCGGCGGCGACGCGTACCGGCCCAGTGACGTGATCACCACCTACGGCGGCCAGACCGTAGAGGTCCTCAACACCGACGCAGAAGGCCGGATGGTGCTGGCCGACGCGTTGGGTTACGCGGTCCGCCATCTCGACCCGGAGACGATCGTCGACATCGCCACGCTGACCGGGGCAGCCTCGGTCGGCCTGGGCAAGCGGCACGGCGCGTTGTTCGCCACCGAAGATCGGCTGGCCACCGCGCTGACCCAGGCCGGCGCCGACAGCGGCGAGCAGCTCTGGCGGATGCCGCTGGTGGAGGACTACCGGCCGGTGCTCGATTCCGCGGTCGCCGATCTTCGCAACGTGACCGGCCGCGGGGCCGTGACCAGCGGCGGCGGATCGATCGTGGCGGCCCTGTTCCTACGCGAGTTCACTGCGGGCAGGCGCTGGGCCCATCTGGACATCGCCGGCCCGGCGCGCTCCGAGCGCGAGGAGTACGAGGTCACCAAGGGCGCCACCGGCTTCGGCACCCGGCTCCTGATCCGCTGGCTGGAGAGCCTGCGGTAGACCGGCAGCCCGACCGTCAGTCCTCGACGGCCGCGACCTGCCAGGTACTCACGAAGTCCGGGTCGATCACGATCTCGCCGGTGTCGCGCAACGTGTAACGCCCGGTCTGGGCCTTGCGATAGGCCGCTACATCGGCGGGCAGCACCGCGGGTTCCGGTTCACCGGGCCGTTCCACCACCACAACGCCGTCGGCTACCTCGAGCACCCGCCCGCAGAACTGCTGCGCGTTGGTGACGTTGCCGATCTCGTCGAAGAAAGTGATGCCGACCAGCAGCCGCCGGCCCACCATGACGCTGAGCTGCTCGCCCCCGCGCATCAGCCGGCGGGGCGCGGTCGGGCGGTTCGGATCAATCGGGCCGGTCCGGTACTGGCCGGTCCGTTCCTCTTCGGTCAGGTCGTCGGTCAGCTCTTCGCGGGGCTCGGCCGGCACCTGCTCGTACTGCGTCAGGTCGATCCGGACGGGGCGGGAAAGGGCCACGGGGGATTCGACAGCGGCATGGGCGCCGTGTTTACCAGAGGCATCTCCCAGCCCTGGGTGGGTCGCGGGACCCTCCGTCGGCTGGTCGGCACTAGCGGCCTCGGCCGCCGCGTCCGCGAGCTGCCCCAGATCGATGCCGCGATACCCGGAGGAGTTCAGCACCGGGCTGATCACCTGCTCGTTCTCCCCGGAACCCGCGCCGGAACCTGCGCCGGACCCAGCACCGGAACCCACGCCGGACCCAGCACCGGCCCCGGAATCAGCTCCGGAACCGGCCCGGCCGCTCAGCGCTTCACCGCCAGCAACAGGCCGCCCCCGGTCGGCAGCAGAGCAGGCAGGAGCTGCTTGTGGTCGCGAACCGACTTGCCCAGCTCACGAACCGCGGTGGTGGCCGCGTCCCGCTGGGCCGGGTCGGCCACCCGATCCCGGTAGAGCGCATTGTCCACGCTCAGCATGCCGCCGGAACGCAGCAGCCGGACCGCCTGTTCCAGGTACTCCTCCGCGTCCAGCGTGCCGGCCTCGAGCAGCACCAGGTCGTAGGCCGCGTCGGTCAGCCGGGGCAGCACCTCGAGCGGGCGCCCCGGGATCATCCGGGTGCGGTTGGACCGGATCCCGGCCTCGGCGAAGGCCTCGCGAGCGGCCCGCTGGTTCTCCACCTCGACGTCGATCGTGGTCAGCACCCCGTCGGCCGGCATGCCGCGCAGCAGGAAGACCCCGCTGACCCCGGCCCCGGTGCCGATCTCGACCACCGCACGGGCCTTCAGCGCCGCGGCCACCACACCCAGCACGGCCCCGGCGCCCGGCGCGATCGCCGGGCAGCCCAGCTCGTCGGCGCGGGCCCGCGCCCGGGCCAGCACGTCGTCCTCCGGGACGAACGTCTCGGCATAGGCCCAGCTGGCGGGTGTCGGCGCTTTGATTGCTGGCTCCAGTCGCGATGCGGCGGTGACCGGCGCGGTTACTCCACTCCGGCATCCCCCAGCGTAGTGCTCCATAGAGCCGAGGCTCATCTACTGCGGACGGGGGACCCCGGTCACCGGCCGTACCGCGGGGAGCGCAGTCCGGGGTGCCGCCCTACCACCGGTGCCTCGGGGTGGCTCAGGGTCGGACCGGGGGTTGACCTGATGGTGGACGCCCGGGGCGAGCGCGCAGGATTGCGGTCAGCGGGTGGTTGTCGGCAGTTTTCGAACAGGGGACGCGGGTGAGCAGCAGAGTGCGACCGGCGGCGGTGCGGGGGGTCGGCAAGCCCGGGCCACCCAGCTGTGAGTTCCCAGGAAACTCTCGGGATCGGCTGAGAGCTTCGTATCACCGAGATCGGGAACGCCCCGCTGACGAGGCGCGTTGTGTCCAGTTGAGTGAGAGGCGCTCAGGTGAGTGGCAGAAGCCCCGCACCGTGGGCGAGGATGGGAGGCAGGGTGTCGGCGTACGCGATACCTGCGGGGTCGTTCCCGCTGAGGTTGTTCGGTCGTGGCCGCACGCAGGACCGGGTGGGCCGAGGCGTGGATGAATCACGCTTCGCACCGTCCGAGGGGTCAGGGTTGCCGCACGAGGCAGCGCAGTCAGAGCCGTCCAGTGTTCCGCTCACCGCGGAGCGCGTCGAAGTGAGCGCCCCGGCGCCCGCCGAGGTCGCCTGGACGCCGCCGAGCTGGGACGAGATCGTCCGCGAGCACTCCGCCCGGGTCTACCGCCTGGCCTACCGTCTCACCGGCAACCAGCACGACGCCGAGGACCTGACGCAGGAGGTCTTCGTCCGCGTCTTCCGCTCGCTGTCCTCGTACACCCCCGGCACGTTCGAGGGCTGGCTGCACCGGATCACCACGAACCTCTTCCTCGACCAGGCCCGGCGCAAGCAGCGCATCCGGTTCGACAACCTGACCGACGAGGTCACCGACCGGCTGCCCGGTCGCGAGGCCGGCCCGGAGCGCGCCTGGGAGCACAACAACCTGGACTACGACGTGCAGCGGGCGCTCGACGCCCTGCCGCCGGACTTCCGGGCCGCGGTCGTGCTCTGCGACATCGAGGGTCTGTCCTACGAGGAGATCGCCGCCACGCTGGACGTGAAGCTGGGCACCGTGCGCTCGCGGATCCACCGTGGCCGCGCCCTGCTCCGCGAGGAACTTGCGCACCGTCGGCCGACCACGCCCGACTTCACCAAGGGCAAGGTCGCCGGCCCCAGCGCGCAGGTGGCTCCATGAGTCATCTCGGTGGACGTCTGAGCGAGCTGGTCGACGGCGAGCTTGAGGGTGCCGCCGCCGACCGGGCGCTGAGGCATCTCGCCGATTGCCGGGAGTGCCGGGACGCGCTCGAGGTCGAGCGGCTGATGAAGCAGCGTCTGGCCAGCCTGGTGGTTCCGGAGCCCGCCGATGACATGCTCCGGAACCTGCTCGAGCTGGGCGGCCCGGCCGGCCCGCTCCCGCCCCGCCGGGAGCACGTGCCCGGCAGCCCCCGTCCGGCGTTCGTCTCACCCGGCACGGGCCTGCGCCCGTCCGGCCGCCACGACGTCCGGGTGTTCACCGTCACGGCTCCGCCGAGCCGCAGCAACGTCTCCTTCGACCAGCGCCGCAGCCGGCTCTCCCGGCCCCAGCGCCGGGTCGCCGCCACCCTGGTCGGCGCGGCCTGCCTGGTCGGCGCCGGCGTCGCGGGCGGCATGGCCAGCCACGCGGTCCGTCCGGCCGACGTGGTGACGCCGGTGGACAGTTTCGTGGTGCGGCACATCGCCACCACCGACGTGAGTCCGTTCAACACCGAAAACCACTGGACGGGCCTGGGCAACCGCTGAGCCTTCTGATCGGGGCACCCGCCACCGAGCTCCGCACCCGCCGGATTGGCTGGACGGACTCGTGGACCCGAGCGGACCCGACCAGATCTGAGCGGACCAGACCGGACCTCGGCGGCACCAGTCTGGGCGGCTGGGGCGGCAGCGGTGAATCTGGTTGCCGCGAAATGAGTCTCCGACCGTTCTGAACAGCGGCACCGGAAGCTCCCGGCCCACCCCTGCCACGCTGTCTCGACCAGAATCTCAGTGCTCCGAGCCGCGAGACCGCGTTCCATGAGAACCGGCCCCGAACTCGAGGCAACTGCGGATGGCTCCCCCTCTGCACAGGTTGCTCGGAATCCGGACGCCAGCGTTCCGTCCGGGCTTCGAACCGCAAGTAACCGCCGCCGCTCCTTCCGCTCCGGCCCGCACTGTCCGGAACTCCGCGTCCACCAGGCCCGACGCTCTCAACCCGACCTGTCGTCCACCGAACCGGATCGGCTCCGTCCGCCGGCCGAGCCGGCCGATCTTGGACCGGGCCGGAGCGAAGCCGGAAACCGGGACGGTGTCCGATGCGCCGCACTGAGGTAGGCATGCCAGAGTTGGGTTCGGCCCAGAACCCTCCGTTCGGCCGCAGCAGCTCATGAGCACCACCCGCGAGGAGCAGGGATGACTGACGAGGACCAGCCGTCAAAGGACGAGCAGGTCTCCTGGGCGCCCCCGGCCGGCCCTCGGCCGCCCGCCGCGGGCCCCGAGGCGAGCCGGGACGAGGAGACGACCGAGAGCGCCGCGGGCGGTCCGATCCAGTCCGAAGCCGCTGATCCGGACGTCCCGAGCGCCAGGGAAGGCATTTCCAGCTCTCGCACGCCGTCGCCCGAGAATCCAAATGAGAACTCGGCCCGCCCCGGCCAGCCGGTCAGCGCCCCCGCCTGGCCCGCTAATCCGACGCCCGCCCAACCAGGCGTGCCGAGCCGGTTCGAGCCGCAGGACGCCCCAGGACGCCCTACCCAGCCCCAAGATGCGGTGGCTGCGGAGCAGCCGTCCGGAATCGGCCAGTCAGCGCCGCAGTACGGCGCGAGTCGGCCGACCTCACCGGGCTCGCAGTCCAACGAAGCAACGACCGCGCCAAACCCCACCGGCGCGGGCTTCAGCCGACCGACTGAGCCCGCCCCACGTCACTATGGCGCGCACCAGGTCGGCCAGTTCGGACAACCCAGCTCTCAGGGCCACCCGGACCAGCAAGGCCAACTGGATCAGCCGAGCCAACCCAGCCAGTCGGGCCAACCGAATCAGTCGGGTCAGCCGAACCAGAGCCAGCCCAGCCAGCAAGGCCAACCAAGCGCCTACCCCGCCTACCCCCAAAACCAAGGCCAGACCCAGCAGCCCCCGATCTTCCGCTCTCCCCAGCCGCCCCACCCCCCAAGCGGCTGGTACTCGCCCAGCGGCCCCGCAACGGGCTCCTGGTCAGCAGACCTCGGCGACACGAACGCGCAGCAGAACAACAACGCGCAGCAGAACAACGCCTACCCCCAGAACCAGAACCAGAACCAGAGCAACGGCTACGGAGCCCCCGACGGCCAGACCCCAGCCCTGAACCCGACGTGGGGCGCCCCACCGCCCCTCCCGCCGGACCGGGCCAACGGACGTAAGTCGGGGCGGGCGTCCCTCATTGCCGCAGTGGTCGGTGCAGCCGTGCTCGCAGGGGTACTGGGCGGGTTCGGCGGAAGTGCGCTCTACAACAATGTGAACAACTCCGACGGACGTAACCCCACCGTCTCGCTGCCCGACCCGGTGAAGGACAACCGTGATGTGACGGCGGGCGAAGTGACCAGCGTGGCCGCCGCAGTGACCCCGAGCGTCGTTTCGCTCGAGGTGACGGCGGGCAGCGCGCAGGGCACCGGGTCGGGGTTTGTGATCGACGCCGCCAAGGGGTACATCCTGACCAACAACCACGTGGTGACGGCCGAGAGTGACACCGACGCGTCGTCCATCCGGGTGGTCTTCCAGGACGGCACTCAGGCCAAGGGCACGCTGGTCGGGGCGGATGCCTCGTACGACCTGGCGGTGGTGAAGGTGAAGGCCAAGGGGTTGCGGCAGCTGGCCTTCGGCGACTCGGACGAGGCCCAGGTCGGCGATCCGGTGGTGGCGATCGGCGCTCCGCTGGGGCTGCAGGGCACGGTCACCACGGGCATCGTCAGCGCGCTGAACCGCCCGGTCGCGGCCGGCGGCGGGGACACCCCGGCGTTCATCAACGCGATCCAGACCGATGCCGCGATCAACCCCGGTAACTCCGGCGGTCCGCTGGTCAACGCGGCCGGGCACGTGATCGCGGTGAACTCGGCGATCGCCCGGGTCCCGGACACCACCGGCAGTACCACCTCGGGCAGCATCGGGCTGGGCTTCGCGATCCCCAGCAACCAGGCCAAGCGCACTGCCCAGGAGCTGATCCGGACCGGTAAGGCCAGCCACCCGATCATCGGCGTCACCCTGGACTCCACCTACACCGGGCAGGGCGTGCTGGTCAGCCAGAGCGCGCAGAACGGCCAGCCGCCGGTCACCGCCGGGGGCCCGGCCGACCAGGCCGGGATCAAGCCCGGCGATGTGATCACCAAGTTCAACCAGCGCCCGGTGACCTCGCCGGACGAGCTGATCGTGGCGATCCGGGCACAGTCGCCGGGCGACACGGTCACCCTGACCATCCGCCGCGGCGGGAAGAGCGAGCAGGATGTGAAGGTGAAACTCGATGCGTCCAGTAACTGAGTGTGGCGTACCCAAGGCTGGTGACGCCGTTGGCGTGACCCGGACCGGATACCGGGCGGTTGGAGTTCCGCTCGGCACCGCCTAGTCTCGCGTTGTGTTCGGTATCAATCCGGCTGAGTTCATCGTCCTGCTGGCGGTGGCTGCAGTCGTGCTCGGGCCAGAGCGCCTGCCGCAGTACGCGCAGAGCCTTGCCCGCCTGGTCCGTGAGCTGCGGAAGATGGCCCAGGGCGCGTCCCGGCAGGTGCGCGAGGAGCTCGGCCCGGAATTCGACGAGATCGACTGGCAGAAGCTCGATCCGCGGCAGTACGACCCGCGCCGGATCGTCCGCGAGGCGCTGGCCGACGCCTGGGACCCGGACGACCCGCTGGGCCTGAAGCAGAACGGCTACACCGAGGAAGGCCTGAAGCCGCAGTCCGACGGAGGGCCGGCCACCAAGCCCAAGCCCGCGGCCGAGCCTGCTGCTACCCCGGAGAAGTCGGCCGACACGCCCAAGGCCGCTGACGGCGTCCCCAGTTTCGACACCGACGCGACCTAAGACCAACAGCAAAATGGATGACGCCCGCCCCGAACCAAAAGTTCGGGGCGGGCGTCCCTAATTCAAAGGAAGTCAGCGACCGGCCGGGGTAAGCCCCAGAGACCGACCGGCCAGCCCCCGCGCGCGACGCCCCAGCGTCCGCGCCACCTTGGAGAGAGCCTGCGCCGCCGCGCTGTCGGGGTTGGACAGGACCACGGGAACGCCGCCGTCGCCCCCTTCGCGCAGCGACACGTCCAGCGGGATCTGGCCGAGCAGCGGCACCGGCGCCCCGATGGTCTGCCCCAGCGACTCGGCCACCGACTGTCCGCCGCCGGAGCCGAAGAGCTCCAGCCGCGTTCCGTCCGGCTGCTCCAACCAGGACATGTTCTCCACTACGCCGACCACCTGCTGCTTGGTCTGCAGCGCGATTGACCCCGCCCGCTCGGCGACCTCGGCCGCGGCCTGCTGCGGGGTAGTGACGACCAGGATCTCCGCGGTCGGCAGCAGCTGCGCGGTGCTGATCGCAATGTCGCCGGTGCCGGGCGGCAGGTCGAGCAGGAGCACGTCCAGGTCGCCCCAGAACACGTCGGTGAGGAACTGCTCGAGCGCCCGGTGCAGCATCGGCCCGCGCCAGACCACCGGCTGGTTGCCCGGCACGAACATGCCGATCGAGATGACCTTCACGTCGTGCGCGATGGGCGGCAGGATCATGTCGTCCATCCGGGTCGGCGGCCGGTCCACCCCGAGCATCCGGGGTACCGAGAAGCCGTACACGTCGGCGTCGAGCACGCCTACAGAGAGACCGTCGGCGGCCATCGCCGCGGCCAGGTTGACCGTGACGGAGGACTTGCCGACCCCACCCTTGCCCGACGCGACCGCGTAGATCCGGGTCAGCGAGCCGGGCTTGGCGAACGGGATCTCGCGGCTGACCTGACCCCCGCGCAGCTTTTCGCGCAGCCCACCGCGTTGCTCGTCGGACATCACGCCGAGGTCCACGTGCACCTCGGAGACATCGGTCACGCCCAGCACCGCCGCCTTGGTGTCCTGCGTCAGCCGGTCGCGCATCGGACAGCCGGCCACGGTGAGCAGGATCCGGACGCGGACCGCGGAACCGTCGATGTCGACCGATTCGACCATGTCCAGTTCGGTGATCGGGCGGCGGATCTCGGGATCGTTGACCGTGGCGAGAGCGGCGTGGACGGCATCGAGCAGCGGCGCTGGCATAGGGCGATGGTATGCCGCCAAGGGAACGCCATCGGACACGCGGGGGGCCCGGCCGATTCGTTAGGTAACGATTCAGCGCGCGCGATGGCGGGATCTGCATCAGGATGGGCCTGGGCCGTCGGGGAGCCCAGTTTCTCAGCGATCACGGCCAGCACCAGACGGCCGGCACTACCTTGGAGGTGTGGTGGAGCTTCCGCCACGAACCCCGCTCCCGGCGGGTGCGGTCCCCAGCCTGGACGAGCTTGCCCTGCGGACCGCCCAGCGGGTGGGCAGCCCGGTGGCCCTGATCTCTCTGGTGGACACGGAGGGCCAGGCCCTGCCCGGGGCGTTCGGCCTGGCCGAACCCTGGGCCTCGGAGCGGTGGACGCCGCTCACCCACTCCTTCTGCCAGCACGTGGTGACCTCGGGCGAGCCGTTCGTGGTGAGCAACGCCAACGACGACCCGCTGGTGGCGAAGAACCTGGCGGTGATGGAGCTCGGCGTGATCGCCTACGCCGGCGTGCCGCTGCGGGCCGGTGACGACGGTCAGGTGGTCGGCGCGCTGTGTGCGATCGACCACAAGCCGCGGCTCTGGAGTGACGAGCAGGTCGAGGAATTGCGGACGCTCTCGGCCGAGGTCGCCGATCAGCTCGCCTTCATGATCAAGGAGAGCTAGCTAGGTGGGGAAGGCGGGTAACGCCGCCCGGCAGTAGGGGCAGACCCGCCAGTCCTCCTCCACCGCCTTGCCGCAGTTGTGGCAGTGCCCGCGGTCCAGGTCGGTGGCGCAGTACGGGCAGGCGATCATGTCCTCGGCGACGTGCTTGCCGCACTTCGGGCAGGACTTGGTGCCGCTGGAGTCGGACTGGGTGACCCGGATGATCTCTTCGTAGGTGGTCTTGCCCTGGTGCGCCTTCTGCAGCCCGGACGAGCGCAGGGTGGACATCCCGGCGGCCCGGGCGGCGGCCGCGATCGCCGCCTCGCTCGCGTCCTTCATCAGCACCTTGCGCATCGTGCTGTCCACCACGAGCACCTCGTACACCGCGGTCCGGCCCTTGTAGCCGGTGCCGCCGCACTCCGGGCAGCCGGTGCCCATCATCGGGGTGGCACCCGCCAGGTCCGAGGGGAACAGTTCCAGCACGGCCAGGGTGTCCGCGCTCGGCATGTACGGCGCGATGCAGCTGGGACACGGGGTGCGGACCAGGCGCTGGGCGATCGCGCAGGTCAGCGAGGAGGCGACGAGGAACGGCTCGACGCCCATGTCGACCAGCCGGGTCAGCGCGGCCACCGCCGAGTTGGTGTGCAGCGTGGTCAGCACCAGGTGACCGGTGATCGAGGCGGTGAGCGCCAGTTCCGCGGTCTCCTCGTCGCGGACCTCACCGACCAGGATGATGTCCGGGTCCTGGCGCAGGATCGAGCGCAGGCCGGCCGCGAAGGTCATCCCGATCTTCGCGTTCGCGCCGACCTGGGTGATCCCCGGCAGCTGCACCTCGACCGGGTCCTCGAGCGTGACGATGTTCTTCTCCGGATCGCTGATCTGGGCGATCGCCGAGTACAGGGTATTGGTCTTACCGGAACCGGTCGGCCCGGTGATCAGCACCAGCCCCTGCGGCACGGCCAGCGACGCCTCGAAGTCGGCCAGCTGCTTCGGCTCGAACCCGAGCTGGGCCAGGGTGGGCACGTCGTCGCCGCGGGTCAGCAGCCGGATCACCACCTTCTCCCCGTGCAGGCTGGGCAGCGTGCTGATCCGGCAGTCGATCGCCATCCCCTCGACCACGATCCGGGTCCGGCCGTCCTGCGGGATCCGGCGCTCGGAGATGTCCAGGCCCGACATGATCTTGATCCGGCTGATCACCGAGGTGGCGATCCGGCGCGGCGCGTTCATCACGTCGCGCAGCAGGCCGTCGATCCGGTAGCGGACCCGCAGCACCTCGCGCTGCACCTCGACGTGGATGTCGGAGGCGCGCAGCCGGACCGCGTCCCCGAAGATCCGGTTCACCAGCTTGACGATCGGCGCCTCGTCCTCGGTGGCGCCGAGCGCGGAGAGGTCGGCCTCGTCCTCCTCGACGCTCTCCTCGGCCATCGAGACCGCGCTGGAGTCGGCGCCCAGCGACCAGGCCCGGGCCAGCTGGTCGCGGATCTGGCTGTCGGTGGCGACCATCACGGTGATGTCCGCGCTGCGGGTGTAGAGCTTCACGTCGTCCAGCGCGAGCACGTTGGTCGGGTCGGCCGCGGCCACCAGGAGACCCTTGGCGGTGCGGTCGAGGACCAGGACGCGGGTGCGCTCGGCGACGGCGCGGGGGAGCAGGCGGACCACGTCGGGGGCGGGCATGGTCCGGGACAGGTCGACGATCTGCAGGCCGAGCAGCTTGGCCAGGGCCTCGGCCACGTCGCGTTCGGTACCCAGGCCGAGGTCGGACACCACCTGCCCGAGCCGGCGGCGCGGCGCGTCCGGGCGGCGCTGCTCGTTCAGAGCCTGCTCGAGCTGCGCGGGGGTAAGCAGCCCCGACTCCACCAGGACGTCGCCCAGTCGCCGCCGCCCAGCAAGTGGCGACGGACCGGTCTGGCGGGGCATCCCGGCCGTCGGCCCGGCGCCCGGCGGGGTCGTCGTCACGAACTCTCTGTCGGCACCGTCGCGTCCTTTGTTAAGCCGGAACGGTGATCCTCACGGTGGAAGCCGTTGCCCTCGGTCGTCGCGGCAGAAGAAGGGGCCCCGTTCGATCCGCCGTTCGGGGCATCCTTGCTGTCTTTCGGTGACTTCACGGGCTTCGGAGCGGGCTGCTTCTTCTTACTCCGGGTCTTTTCGCCCCCGTCGCGGTACTCCTCGAGCAGCGTCCGCAGCTCGGAGCGGACGAAGTCGCGGGTGGCCACCTCGCCCAGCGCGATCCGCAGCGCGGCCACCTCGCGGGCCAGGTACTCGGTGTCCGCCAGCGCCCGCTCGGCCCGGTCCCGGTCCTGCTCGGCGGCCACCCGGTCGCGGTCGGCCTGCCGGTTCTGGGCCAGCAGGATCAGCGGGGCCGCGTACGAGGCCTGCAGGCTCAGCAGCAGCGTCATCAGGGTGAAGTTCAGCCGCCGGGGGTCGAACTGGAGACTGGCCGGGGCCAGCCAGTTCCAGGCCAGCCAGCCGACCACGAACACGGTCATCCCGACCAGGAACGAGGCCGTGCCCATGAACCGGGCGAACCGCTCGGAGGCCCGGCCGAACCGCTCGGTGTCGACCGGGGAACCGGCCCGGCGGCCGCGGCGGGAGGCCTCCAGCGGGGTGTCCAGGCCGCCGCTGCTGCTCTCGAACCGGGAGTTCAGGGCCCGGCGCCAGCGCTTCAGCCGGCCCGGCTCAGGGGAGGACACGCGGGATCTCCCCGGTCAGGCCCGGATCGCGCAGGTCGGCGGGGTCGTCCCGCCAGTCCTCGGGCAGCAGGTGGTCCAGCACGTCGTCCACGGTCACGGCCCCGACCAGCCGCCCGAGCTCGTCGACGACCGGCACCGCGACCAGGTTGTAGTGCGCCATCTGCCGGTGCACCTGCTCCAGCGTGGCGCTGGTCGGCAGGCCCTTCACGTCCTTGTCGATGATCTGGCCGACCGGCTGGTGCGGCGGCTCGCGCAGCAGCCGCTGGGTGTGCACCATGCCCAGATACTTGCCGGTCGGGGTCTCCAGCGGCGGCCGGCAGACGAACACGGCCGCGGCCAGGGCGGGGGAGAGCTCGGCCCGGCGCACCCGGGCCAGCGCCTCGGCGATCGCCGCGTCCGGCGGCAGCACCACCGGCTCCGGCGTCATCAGGCCCCCGGCGGTGTCGTTCCCGTACGCCAGCAGCCGGCGCACGTCCTCGGCCTCGTCCGGTTCCATCAGTTCCAGCAGCTGGTCGCGCTGCCCGGCGCCGAGCTCGGAGAGCAGGTCGGCCGCGTCGTCCGGCTGCATCGCCTCGAGCACGTCGGCGGCCCGGCCGCTCTCCAGCTGGTTCAGGATCTCGACCTGGGTCTCCTCCGGCAGCTCCTCGAGCACGTCGGCCAGCCGCTCGTCGGTCAGCGCGGAGGCCACCTCGTGCCGTCGTTTCGGCGCCAGCTCGTGGATCACCTCGGCCAGGTCGGCCGCCTTGAGCCCGTCGAACGCGGCCAGCAGGCTGGCCGCGCCCTGACGCTGCTCGACGATGCCGAAACCCTCCAGGGCGTCGATGTCGACGACGAACGCTTCACCCCGTCGGGCGAACCGGCCCAGCCGCTCGCGGCGCACGTAGGCCCGGCTCAGCCGCCACTCCTTGGTCCGGTTCGGCTGCATCGCGACGTCCTCGATGGTCACCCGGGAGCCGTCCTCCTTGAGCGTGACCGTGCGGTCGAGGAGCTCGCCGAGCACCAGGGTCTCGGTCGGGCGCTGCTCGAAGCGGCGCATGTTGACCAGCCCGGTGGTGATCACCTGACCCGCGTCGATGCTGGTCACGCGGGTCATCGGGAGGAACACCCGGCGGCGCTGGACGACCTCGACGACCAGCCCGACGACCCGGATCGGCTTGCCGGGGCGGAACATGACGATGACGTCGCGGACCCGCCCGACCTGATCGCCGAGGGGGTCGAAGACGGCCAGTCCGGCCATCCGCGCGACGAAGACCCGGTTCGCGGCAGCGCCCACGCGTTTCAGACTAGGCGGAGCGTTTCGGATCGGCCCGCCGGGGCCCGTGGTCAGAGCTGGTCGTTGTCCCGGCGCTTCTTCAGCCGCAGCGCCCGCCGCAGCCGGTCACCGAAGTGGAAGGGCTGCCGATCCAGGGTCGTGCCCGCGCCACCGGGCGGCGGCAGGGCCCCGGACTCCGTGTCGTCGTCGCCCTCCGCGGCCACCGTCACCGCGATCGGGCGCAGCAGCGAGATCACCGCGCCGGACGCCCAGCGCTCGCGTTGCTGGGCCACGTCCACCGCGTTCAGCCGGGCGGTCGAGAGCACCGTGGCCGCCGCGTCCCACTCCGGGGTGTGCGCGGTCAGCGTGTCCACATGGGCCAGGAAACCGATCACCGCCGCGCCGGTGTCCTTGCTGCGGGCCATCACCTCGACCTCGCCGCTCAGCATCGGCAGCATCTGCTCACCGGCGCCGTAGACCACCGCCACCGCGTCGTCGTGCCAGGTGTGCCAAACCGCCTGATACCGGTCGGCGCCCGCGGGTTTCAGCCACACCACGTCGCTCCGGCTACAGGCCTCGGCCACCAGGGCGGCCTCGACCGGGGACAACGGCCGGCGCAGGTGCGAGGCGTTGCCGGGTGCGGGATGGGTGGTCACGGATGCGAGACTGCCACAGGTGTCTGGCAGTTCCGCCCGGTCCGGGCGGTCTGCGGCCGAGCTGTGGCCGGGACGTGACCTGATCACCGCGTGCCCGTGACTTCCCGTGACTTGGTGGCCCTCCGGAAAGGTTTTCGTGACTGCCCTGCGCGCCTGGACCCTGGTGGCGATCGCGGTCCTGGGGATCTCCACCTCCGGTCCGGTCACCGCCGGCACGCTCGCTCCGGTCGTGGCGATCGTGTTCTGGCGCAATTTCGCCGGATCCGGGGTAAGCGGGATCTGGACGCTGCTGAGCGATCGGGCTGGGGTAGGCCGGATCACCGGTCGCGAGTTCGCGCTGGCGATGGTCTCCGGGGTGGTGCTGGCCGCGCACTTCAGCAGCTGGTTCAGCGGTCTGCGGCTGACCAGCGTGGCGGCGGCGACCGCGCTGTGCTCCACCACCCCGATCTTCACCGTGGCGTTCGACCTGGTCCGTCGGGTGCCGGTGCCGCGGCCGGTGCTGATCGGGGTAGCGGTCTCGATGGCCGGGGTAGTGGCCATCACCGGTGTGGACGCCGGGCGCTCGGCCGATGCTCTGGCGGGCGACGCGCTCTCCTTGTTCGCGGCCCTGGCCATGGGCGTCTACGTGCTTACCGGTGAGAGGGTCATGCGCCGCACGTCGGCCGCGCTCTACACGTTGATCGCCTACGGCACCTGCGCGACGGTGATGCTCCCGGTGGCGTGGCTGACCGGGACCCAGCTGACCGGTTTCAGCACCCGCACCTGGCTCGAGATCGGCGTGGTCACCCTGGGCGCCCAGGTGCTCGGGCACACCCTGATCAACGCCGCGCTGCCGGTCGTCGGCGCCACCCCGCTCTCCCTCGCAATCCTGCTCGAGGTGCCCGGCGCGGCCCTGCTGGCCTGGGCCTGGCTGGGTGAGGCGCCGCCGGTGGCGGTGCTGCCGGGCGCGGCGCTGATGCTGCTCGGCCTGGTCGTGGTGGTGCGCGCCCGGGCCACGCCCAGCCGCATCGACCTCGACGCGGAAGCGCCCGCTCCTTCGTGATCATGGAAAAGTTTCCCGGTGATCATGGAGTTCCGGCGCTGAACGAAAAGTCCATGATCACGGGGGAGAAAGTCCATGATCACGGGAGGGGGTGGGCGGTGGAGAGGATTCGGCGGGCGTTGTCGACGTGCAGGTTCTCGATCAGCCGGCCGTTCACCGTGGCCACCCCGCGGCCGGCCGCCGTGGCCTCGTCCCAGGCCTGGAGCACGGCCCGGCTGTGCGCGATCTGCTCGGCGGAGGGCGTGAACACCCGGTTGCACGGCTCGACCTGGGAGGGGTGGATCAGGGTCTTGCCGTCGAACCCGAACTGCCGTCCCTGCTCGCACTCGGCCTCGAACCCGGCCGCGTCCTTCACGTCGTTGTAGACCCCGTCCAGGATCACCTTTCCCGCCGCCCGGGCCCCGAGCAGCGCCATCCCGATCCCGGTGAGCAGCGGAGCCCGCCCGGGCACGGTCTCGGCGTGGAGTTCGTTCGCCAGGTCGTTGGTGCCCAGCACGAGCACGGTGAGCCGCTCCGAGGCCGAGGCGATCCGCTCGGCCGCGAACATCGCGGTCGGGGTCTCGAGCATCGCCCAGATCGCTGTCGTTCCGGGGGCACCGGTCGTCTCCAGGCCTCGTTCGATCGCGTGCACGGTTTCCGGCCGGGACACCTTCGGCACCAGCACGGCCGAAGGTCCGGCCTGGGCGACTGCTCGCAGATCGTCCTCGTGCCAGGGGGTTCCGGGCGCGTTGACCCGGATCGCCACCTCCCGGTCGCCGTACGCCCGGTCCGCCACCAGGCTGCAAACCCGTTCCCGGGCGCCCGGTTTGGCATCCGGGGCAACCGCGTCCTCCAGATCCAGCAGCAGCACGTCGGCCGGGATCGAAGTGGCCTTCTCCAGGGCGCGCTGGTTGGACCCGGGCATGTAGAGGGCGGAACGGCGGGGGCGGGTCATCGCTCGAATCTCCTTGCCAGCAGCGGAACTCAGCGGGGGTGGCGGGCCAGGAAGGCGGCGCCGGCATCGGCCCGGGCGATCACCGTGCGAGCGGTGAAACCGGTCACGGCCAGGATCAGCACGAAGAACACCAGCCGGATCGGGTCGGTCGGACCGGTGACCGCGATGCCCAGCGCAGCGATCGCGCCGCCCAGGCAGAACCAGACCCCGATCCGCCGCTGGACCATGCCCTCGGCCAGGGCCCGCAGCTTGGGCAGGTCCTGGGGCGGGACCGGCTCGTCGGTCTCGATCTGCCGGCGCAGGTTGGCGTGGTCCCGCGAGGTCAGGCCGACCAGTTCCTCCGGCATCCGGGCGAGCGCCCCGCGGCCCAGGGTGGCGCGCAGCATGGGCACCAGCATCACGATCACCCCGGCCACGATCAGCACCAGGCCGATGACCGCGAGAACTTTTTCACCGTTCACCGGCCCAGCCAACCCGGTCAGGAGCTCCGCAGTCCAGCTCTGTCCGATTACGACCGGGCCCGGACCCCCGCCTGGGCCAGGACCGAGTCGAGCATCGCCTCGGTCAGCCGGCCGGTGAAGGTGTTCTGCTGGCTGACGTGGTAGCAGCCGATCAGGAACACCCCGGGCCGGTCCTCCCGAAGCAGTTCCACCTGAGCTCCGTGCCCGAACCTGGGCCGCGGCACCGGAACCGTCCAACCGCCGCGCCGGGCCGCCCGTAAAGTGCTGTCCCAGGCGAACGCCCCCAAGGCCAGCATCACCCGGAGGTTGGGCAGCAGCTCGATCTCACGGTCGAACCAGGGCGCGCAGGTGTCTCTTTCGACCGGCAGAGGCTTGTTGTCCGGAGGGGCGCACCGAACCGGCGCGGCGATCCGGACATCTCGCAGCGACTGCCCGTCCCCGGCGATCTCACTGCGCTCCTGACCCGCGTACCCGGCCCGGTGCAGGGCGGCGAAGATCCAGTCGCCGGAACGATCTCCGGTGAAGACCCGCCCGGTCCGGTTGCCGCCGTGGGCCGCCGGGGCCAGTCCGACGACCAGGATCCGCCCGGACCGATCACCCCAGCCCGGGATCGGCCTTCCCCAGTAGGGCTGGCCGCGGTAGGCCCGGCGGCCGGTCCGGGCCACTTCCTCACGCCAGTCGACCAGCCGGGGGCAGGCCGCGCAGACCGACTGGCGGGCTTCCAGTTCCGCAAGGTCCTGGGCGCCTCGGGCCAGCTTCGGGACCGCCGCGGCCCGGCGGGCGACCGGGGTGTCGGCGGAGGCCGGGTCTTCCGGCCAGCCGGTGCCCGGGGCCACCGGGGAGGTGAAGAGCTGACCGGTGAGCGGATGCGGCAGCATCTGCGGAACCAGGGGCGAATCGGGGCCGTTGTCCACGCAGACATGCTGCCCCGTAATGCGCCGGTTAGGTTGAGCGACATGACTGTAGAGGCCGTCGAACCGCCCGCTTCCCTGGTCGGCCAGGCGGTGGTCTGCGGCATCGCCGTGGCCGCGACCCGGTTCGTGCCGGTGCCCCTTCTGGACGATGCGATCCACCTGCGGGCCACTCAGGTCGCGGTCGTGCGCACGCTTCACGCCAACCACCGGACGTACCCGTCGAAAAACGTCGCGGCCCTCTACGAGGGGTCGGACGGCGGCGTCTTCCAGGAGGCGATGAAGTACCTGCGCTCGGTACCGCGCCGGGTGATCCTCTTCCCGGTCCGGAAGTACGTCCGGATCTTCGGCGCCGTCCGCGGGGTCCCGAACGACGTGATGAAGGTCGTCCTGCTCTCCCGGGTCATCCATCGCAGCCTGGTCCAGAACCGGTTGCCGGAGGACGCCGGTAAGGACGCCCTGGAGGACGAGGCCAAGGAGATTCGGCGAGCCTTCGACGAAGCCCTGAAGGGGATGGACCTACGGCTGGTCCGGGCGGCCATCGGGGACGGGCTCTCCCAGGGCCGCAAGCTCACCCCGGCCGCGGTGAAGTTCGCCCGTCAGACCTTCGGGCGCCCGGCGGACGAGCCGGTGCACGACGCCGAACTGCGGCCGGACGGTGCGGTGGGGGAGGGCGCCGAACGGGTCGAGGAAGCCCTGGACCGGCCCGAGATCCGGGTCATCCTCGAGGGTTTCGACGAGAAGTTCGAGCAGGCCCTGGCCCACCCCGGTCACAGGTGAATGCCGCACTCCGACTTGGCCCGCCCGGCCCAGCGCCCGGCCCGCGCGTCCTCGCCCGGGGCCACCGCCCGGGTGCAGGTGGAGCAGCCGATCGAGCGGTACCCCAGCTGCAGCAGCGGGTTGCTCAGCACCTCGGGGTGGGCGTCCTGGTAGGCGTCCACGTCCTCGTCGGTCCAGGCCGCGATCGGGGCCAGCTTGAGCAGGTCCCGCTTGGCGTCCCAGCGCACGATCGGGGTGTCGGCCCGGTCGGCCGACTCGACCCGGCGCAGGCCGGTGGCCCAGGCCCGGTACCCGCGCAGGGCGTTGTTCAGCGGAGCCACCTTGCGCATCGCGCAGCAGGCGTCCGGATCGGTCTGCCACAGCTTGCCCCGCTTGGCCTCGTGCTCCTGCACCGACTCCTTGGGCGTGATGCTGAGCATCCGTAGCGGGTAGGAGGCCTGCACGGCCTGGGCCGTGCCGATGGTCTCGGCGAAGTGGTAGCCGGTGTCGACGAAGAGCATGTCGGTGCCGGGCACCGCCCGTGAGGTCAGGTGGGCCAGCACGGTGTCGCCCATCGACGCGGTGATCACCAGGCTCTTGCCGAAAGCCTTGCCGGCCCAGCCCAGCACGGTCAGCGGGTCGGCGCCCTCGAGCACGCTGTTGGCCTGGGCCGCGAAACTCTCCGGGTCTTCCTCGAGCGCGGCCGCGACGTCCTCGGGCCGGCTGATCAGGGATCCGATCATCGTTGTCACTCTCCGGAGTGAAAGCTGGAATGTGGAGCAGGAATCGGGGGTTCGAGCTGCGCCGGCTGGTGCAGTCCGTGAAAACCGAGGCTGAACAGGCGAAGACAGCTTCGGCAGTGCCAGCCGCCGCGGGTCAGACCCTCGACCGCCCCGCTGGGCACCGGGCGCAGGTCCTCCTCGCCGCAGAACGGGCAGCAGTACGGCACCGCCCTTTCCGCGGAGGTCACTTCAGATCCGCTTCCTCGGCCCGGACCACCCAGGCCGCGAACGTCTCCTCGTCCTTGCGCTGGGCCAGCCAGGTCCGCACGATCCGTTCGACGAAGTCCGGCAGGTCGGCCGCGGTCGACTTCAGCCCGCGCACCTTGCGGCCGAAGCCGGCGTGCAGGCCGAGCCCGCCGCCGAGGTGGATCTGGAAGCCGTCGACCGTCTCGCCCTGCGGGTCGGCCGGGTTCGGCAGCTGTACCCCCTTCAGGCCGATGTCGGCGATCTGGGCGCGGGCGCAGGAGTTCGGGCAGCCGTTCATGTTGATCGTCAGGCCCGGACCGTCCAGCGTGAACAGTTCCGGCACGTCGGCCAGCCGGTCCTCCAGCTGGGCCACCAGGTCGGTCGCGGTCGACTTGGTCGCGGTGATCGCCAGCTTGCAGAACTCGATCCCGGTGCAGGCCATCGTGCCCCGCCGGAACGCCGAGGCCCGGGCCGTGAGCCCGATCTCCTCGAGCCGGTCGAGCAGGTCCGGGACCTTGGAGGCGACCACGTCGAGGATCACGATCTTCTGCTGCGGGGTGAACCGGAGCCGGTCGCTGCCGGCCTCCTCGGCCGCGTCGGCCAGCCGGGCCAGCACCTCGCCGCTGATCCGGCCGACGATCGGCGCGACCCCGACGTAGAACTTGCCGTTCTTCTGCCGGTGCACGCCGACGTGGTCGTGCCGGCCCTTCGGCAGTTCCGGTGCCGGGCCGTCGATCAGCTTGCGGTTCAGGTACTCCTGCTCGAGCACCTCGCGGAAGACCGTCGGGCCCCAGTCGGCCATCAGGAACTTCAGCCGGGCCCGGGAGCGCAGCCGGCGGTAGCCGTAGTCCCGGAAGATCTTGATCACGCCGTGCCAGACCTCAGGCACCTCGTCCAGAGGCACCCAGGCACCGAGCCGCTGACCCAGCATCGGGTTGGTCGACAGCCCGCCACCGACCCACAGGTCGAAACCCGGCCCGTGCTCGGGGTGGACGACGCCGACGAAGGCGATGTCGTGGATCTCGTGGGCGACGTCCTGGTTCGGGTTGCCGCTGATCGCCGTCTTGAACTTGCGCGGGAGGTTCTGCAGGTCCTCGTCGCCGACGAACAGCTCGCGGATCCTCAGCAGGGCGGGCGTTCCGTCGATGATCTCGTCGGCGGCCACTCCGGCGACCGGCGAGCCGAGGATCACCCGCGGGGTGTCCCCACAGGCATCGGTGGTGATCAGGCCGGCCTCACCGAGCTGGTCCCAGACCTGCGGCATGTCCTCGATCCGGATCCAGTGGTACTGGATGTTCTGCCGGTCGGTGACGTCCGCGGTGCCCCGGGCGTAGCGGGTGGAGATGTCGGCCAGGGTGCGCAGCTGCTTCAGGTCCACCGCGCCGCCGTCGGTGCGGACCCGGAGCATGAAGTACTCGTCGTCCAGCTCGTGCGGCTCGAGCGAGGCGGTGCGGCCGCCGTGGATCCCCGGGCGCCGCTGCGTGTAGAGACCCCACCAGCGCATCCGGCCCCGGAGGTCGTCGCCCGGGATGCTGGCGAAGCCCTCCTTGGCGTAGGTGTCGACCCGGTCGCGAACGGCCAGGCCGCCCTCCTTGGCCTTCCACTCCTCGTTCGGGGTCAGCGGGGTGGTCTCGCCGAGGGCCCACTGTCCCTCCGAGCGCTTCGGCCGCGGGGGGAAGACGGTACCGGCGCCGGTCTGCTCGGTGTCGGTGCTCACGGGTTGGTTCCTCCGGGTACTGGGGGTGTGACGGGCGGTAGTGCGCACACCCCAGGACCGGGCGCGTCAGGCCGTCCGGACCGCGCACTGGCGCGGGTGTGACCGGAAGGTGACGGGCCGAGGAGCTAGAGGGCGAGCGCCGGGACGGGTCGGTGGATTACCGACAGGCCGCGCTCGCGGTCCTGAGCAGGTCTACGTAGGCGCGCTTGGTCAGCGTCCGCCCGGTGTCGGGCGTGGCCGTGGAAGCGTCGGGCTGGACCTGCGGGAGCATGGTTTCCTCCATCGGTCCTGGCGGTAGCACCGGGCCCCGCATGCTGGATGCGGGTGGTTGCTGCGGCGTCGCGGAGCCAGGTCTCTCGGCCGCTCTGGATGGTTTTCTTGACCGTACGTTCACATAACGCGATCGTCAATTAGTAAGTCCAGGATTTGGGACGCCCCAAGCCCAGCTTTGGCCTGGTGGTCCCGTGGCCCGGCGCTCACGGTAGGCAGGAACATGCAGCCCGGACGGCTGATTCCGGCTACGTGCGGGTCACTTATTGAAGGCGGCGAGTTACGCAGTGGTGTCGCTCACATTGCCGACGTGGACCCGCGGCTGGTCAGACCCTCGCGCAGGAAACCGAACGCGGTGTCTGCCTCGGCCATGGCCAGCGCCTCGGACTCGTCAGCGGTCAGCCCCAGGGCCTGCCGGGTCTGATTGGTGAGCACCAGCATCCGCAGCGCGGCCAGCATCTGGGCGGACATCAGCCGGGCCCGGAGGCCCTCGGTGCTGGGTGGCCGCGCGTTGGCCAGACCCTCCGGTTGGCCCATTCGGAGGTAGACCTCGTCGAGCGACTCGGTCAGCCCTTCCTGCTCCGGGTCCAGCCCGGCATCGGCGGCCAGCGCGATCAGGAGATCCCGTTCGTGGGCCTGCCAGTGCCGGGTGAAGCCGGCCACCAGGGTGGGGCTGGCCATCGCCATCCGGCTGAACCGGGTGACTCCGTCGTGCAGCCCGGTCCACTCGGCCCGGCGTTGAAGCTCGGCCCGGTAGAACGCGTGCAGCGCGTCGACCGGGGGCTGCCCGGCCGGCCGGTCGCGGATCACCCGGCCGAGGTCCGGCATCACGTCCCGGATGAAGAAGAAGAACATGTCCTCCTTCGCCGGGAAGTAGTTGAACACCGTCATCTTGGACACCTGGGCGGCTTTGGCGATGTCCGCGATGGAGGTGTCCTCGAAGCCCTGGTCCAGGAAGAGCTGCAGGGCGGCCCGGGCGATGCTCAGCCGGGTCTGCTCCTTCTTGGTCTCCCGGAGTCCGGTCTCAGGTGCCACCCCCGCAGCCTACTGGCTGGGTGCGTCCAAAAATTATACTTGACCTAAAAATATGATCGACCTACTTTTGGTCCATGACCGAACGGGAACGCCTCTGGGTGATGCTCGCGGGCCTGGCCACGCTGCTGGTCAGCCTGCTCGACAGCACGATCGTGACCACTGCGGCGGTGCCGATCGTCCATTCGCTGGATACCGGAGCCGGAACCGGTTCGGTGCCCTGGCTTTTGGCCTCCTACGTCCTGGCCGGCACCGTGGTGCAGCCGCTCTACGGCAAGCTGGCCGACGCGTACGGCGTGAAAATCGTCTACCTGAGCGCAATCGCCGTTTTCGTGGTCTTCTCGACGCTGTGCGGGCTGGCTCGTTCCATGCCCGAGCTGATCGTGCTGCGAGCGTTGCAGGGGCTCGGCGGAGGCGGTCTGATGAGCCTGACCATGGTGCTTTTCGGTCATCTACGGGCAGAGGACGAGACCGGGCAGGCGGACAGCAACAACGCCACCGCCGCGGTCCTGGTCGGGGCCGGGCTGGTGCTGGGACCGCTGGCCGGTGGGCTGATCACGGAAGGCCTGAGCTGGCACTGGATCTTCTTCTTCAACGTTCCCCTGGGGTTGGCCTGCCTGGCGGTCCTGGCCCGCTTCCTCCGGCTCCCGGTGCACCGTCAGCCGGGTTCACTGGAAATACCCAGTGCGCTCTGCCTCGGCCTGGCCGGAGCCGCGCTGCTCACCGTTTGCCAGACCGGTGGCCGCGAATTTGCCTGGGGTGACTGGCGGATCACCGCGATGATCGTGGCCGGGCTGGTCGGAGTGGGGCTATTTGTCTGGCGTCAGCTGGTTTCGGAGGCTCCGTTCTTCCCGCCGCGTCTTCTCCGGGAGCCGACCCTGCGAGTGCTCACGGTGCTCCAGTTGACCAGTGGGGTGGCGCTGACGGCCGGAGTGGTTTACCTGACCCTCGAGCTCCAGTTGCTCCGGGGTTCTTCTCCGGCGGCCACCGGGCTCCATCTGCTGCCGATCGCCATCGGTCTCGGAATCGGCTCCCGCCTGGGGCTTTCCCTGGTGCGCCGCAACCGGCCGCTGCGGACGTCCATCGTTCTCGGATCCTTGGCCACGGCCGCCGCCCTGGCGGGTCTGGCCCTCTACCCGGCCGACGCCCCCTACGCCGGTCTTTATGCGCTGATGCTGCTATTCGGTACTGGCACCGGGATCGGACTGGGGAACGAGACCCTGCTCATCTTCGGGGTGGTCGAACGGCGGGACATCGGGGTCGCGGTGACCGGCATCCGCTTCGCCGAGACGCTCGGGACGGCCCTCGGAGCGGCCGTTTTCGCCACCGTCTTCGAGGGCCTCGCCGGTGGGTCGGGAGTGTCGCACGCGATCGGGGTGGTCTTCGGGATCGGGGCGGTGACCACGGTTGCGGCCGCGGCGATCGCGACCCGGATACCGGCCGGGGCCACCGCCCGCCCGGAAGTCCCGTCCGGCGTCAAAGCCGCGTGATCATGGACGATTCGGGAGGCCTTCTCGACCTGCGGCGGGATGGGCACCGACCTACCGTGGGCGCATGGCTACCGCGACTTCTTCCACGAACAGCAAGAAACAGCTGACCACGACCCAGATCAGCGACAACAAGCCGGATGCCTTCGAGGGCACGCCGTCCTTCTCGGTGCCGGGTCTGACGCTCGAAGAGGGTTCGGACACGGCCGCCGTCCTGCAGAGGATCCTGAACACCTACAACGACCTGCACCTGACGCTCAAGCACGTGCACTGGAACGTTGTCGGCCCGAACTTCATCTCGGTCCACCAGATGATCGACCCGCAGGTCGAGACCATCCGGGGTTACGCGGACGACGTGGCCGAGCGGATCGCGACGCTGGGCAGCTCCCCGCAGGGCACCCCGGGCGCCCTGGTCGAGCAGCGGGACTGGGACGACTACTCGATCGGCCGG
This sequence comes from Kineosporia aurantiaca JCM 3230, assembly GCA_000719025.1. GTDB lineage: Bacteria > Actinomycetota > Actinomycetes > Actinomycetales > Kineosporiaceae > Kineosporia > Kineosporia aurantiaca. The sequence continues at coordinate 104,898 of JODP01000001.1, read as the reverse complement.
GCCGGTGCGATCGAGCACCTGGCCGCCCTCGACGCCGTCTACATCGGGGTGATCACCAGCATCCGCAAGGCCGCCACGGAGACCGAGGAGCTCGACGACGTCACCAACGACCTGCTGATCGGGCACCTGCACGAGATCGAGCAGTTCCACTGGTTCGTCCGCGCGCACCTGGAGAACGCCGGTGGCGTGCTCAGCACCGCGGGTGAGACCAGCGAGAAGGGCTCGGCCAAGAGCGCCACGTCCTGAGGCTGCTGCGCCTGGGCACAGTGCCTTCCTGTCCGCCTTCGGCGGACGAGAAAACTCCCCGGCGACTCCGGTCGTTAGGACTGTGAGCCACCTGACGAGATCCCGGAAGTCCCCTGGTGCGGATGCGCCGGGGGCCCGGGATCGGGGAGAATGATCACATGTCCAACCTCAGCTCGCTCCGGACGCAGTCGCAGCCGGGGCTGCCCACGCCGCCCCGGGGCGACACCATCGCCCAGTACGCCACCTATCTGGAGGCGCAGCGGGCGGTCGATTACCTGTCGGACAACCACTTCCCGGTCCAGGCGGTCACCATCGTCGGGGTCGACCTGCAGATGGTCGAACGGGTCACCGGCCGGCTCACCTACTCCCGGGTGGCCCTGGCCGGTCTGCTCTCCGGCGCCTGGTTCGGCCTCTTCGTCGGCCTGCTGATCTCCCTGTTCGGCAGCGCCGAGGGGTTCAGCGTGTTCGCCGCCATCCTGATCGGCGCCGCCTTCGGTGGGCTCTTCGGGCTGATTTCCTACGCCTTCACCGGGGGCCGCCGCGACTTCACCTCGACCAGCCAGATCGTGGCCGGCGAGTACCGCGTGCTCTGCCTCACCGAACAGGCCGGGGCCGCCCGCCAGCTGCTGAACAAGCTGGCCGACGAGGGTGGGCCGCGTAGCCAGCCGTCCCGGCCGGACGCGATGGTCTCCCCGGCCCAGCCCTACCAGCAGCCTCACCCGGGCCCGTACGGCGCCCCCGGTCAGTACGGCGCCCCGGGCCAGCCCGGCCAGCAGTTCCCGCCGCAGAACCAGCCGGGTCAGCCAGGTCAGTGGGGCCAGCCCTGGGGCACGCCTCAGCAGCCCGGCCAGTTCCCCCCGCCGGGTCAGAACCAGCCGGGTCAGAACCAGCCGCAGCCGCCGGTCTCCGGCCCCACCTACGGCGAGATGCTCGACCGGAAGAAGGCCGAGGAGCGCGAAGCCGCCGCTCGGGAGACCGCCGACCGTGATCGCCGGGCCCAGGCCGACCGCGACGCGGCCAACCAGCGGGCCCGTGAGCAGGCCGAGGCCACCCAGGTCACACACCCCCTGCCGCACGACGAGAACCAGGAACGCCGCGACCAGTAGAAGCTGGTCGGCGGTGAGCCGGTCGACCGAACGGATGCCGTAAGTGCGCTGAGCACTTGCGGCATCCGGCGTTTGGGCCGGGTGACTACCGAAGGCCCTCAGAAAGTGAAGGAAGGGAAGCGGTCGCGGTAGGAGGGGACGGCCACACCGCCGAAAGCGCTCTGGTCCACGCCGTCGGCCGCCAGCACCGCATCCATCACGGCCAGCATCACCGCGTCGGCCGCGGCGGTCTGGATCGCGACGATGGTGGGGAAGTCCACCTCGATCGCGCCGGTGGCCAGGGCGAAGACGGTGTCTCCGTCGAGCAGGGTGTGGACCGGGGCCAGGGAGCGGGCCAGGCCGTCGTGGGCGGCAGTGGCCGTACGCCGGGTGCGGGCCGGATCGAGAACGGCGTTGGTGGCCACGACGGCGAGGGTGGTGTTGGCCGGCGGGGGAGCAGTGGCAGCGGCCAGATCCCGGAGAAAGAACTCGTTCTCGGCGGAGGAGGGCAAGGGTGGGCGCGGGAGGCCCGGGGGGACGAAGGCGGTGCCGAGGAGGCCGCCGGTAGCGGTGTCGAGCGGGGAGCCCATGGAGTTGAGCACGGCGAGCGCGCCGACCACGACTCCGCCGGGCAGCTCCCGAGAAGCAGTGCCGATCCCGCCCTTGAGCAGGCCGCGGGCCGCGAGAGCGCCGGTGCCGGCGCCGATTACGCCGCGCGCAGTGGTGGTCGAGGCTGAAGAAGCAGCCTGATAGCCCAGAGAGAAGTCCGGCCGGGCGGAAAGGTCGCCGCCCCGGCCCAGATCGAAGACGGCCGCGGCGGGAACGATCGGAACCAGGATGGACGTGGGGTCTTGCGGAGGTCCGGCGGGGAAGCCCAGACCCTGCTCCAGACACCACTGTTGGACGCCGCCCGCGCTGGCCAGCCCGAAAGCGCTTCCGCCGGTGAGGGTCACCGCGTCCACCGTGGGCACCAGCGTGGTCGGGTCCAGGGCATCGGTCTCATGGGTGCCCGGTCCGCCGCCCCGCACGTCCACGGCGCCCACGGTGCCGGGTGGCGGGATCACCGCCGTGACCCCGCTCAGCCAACCGTCACCGACCCGCCCAGCGTGACCGACCCGAAAGCCGGGTACGTCCGTGAGGGAACCCCACCGCGAAACGTGCCCCCGAGCGTTCATACTCAGTAAACTACAGCCACCCGTTGCGCTTGAAACCCCGGAACAGACCGGCGCAGATGGTTGCCATCAGGCACAGCACCGCGGGGTACCCCCAGGGCTGACGCAGCTCCCACATGTGCTCGAAGTTCATCCCGTAGATGCCCGCGATCATGGTCGGGACCGCGGCGATCGCGACCCAGGCCGAGATCTTGCGCATGTCCTCGTTCTCCGCGATCGAGACCCGGGCCAGACCGGCCTGGAGGATCGAGGTGAGCAGTTCGTCGAAGCTGGCCACCTGCTCGTGCACCCGGGCCAGGTGGTCCGACACGTCCCGGAAGTACTCGCGGATCTCGGCGTGGATCAGCCGCCGGGGGCGTTCGGAGAGTTCCCGCAGCGGCGCGGCCAGCGGCTGGACCGTGCGCTTCATCTCGATCACGTCGCGCTTGAGCTGGTAGATGCGCTCGATGTCGGTGTTGCCGCGCGGGGCGAAGACCGTGCTCTCGATCTCTTCCAGATCCTGCTGGACGTCGTCCACGACCTTCAGGTAGTCGTCCACCACCTTGTCCGAGACCGCGTGCAGCACGGCCGAGGGACCGAGGGCGAGCTGCTCCGGGTCGCTCTCCAGACGGCGGCGCAGCCCGGCCAGGGCAGTGTGCTTGCCGTGCCGGATGGTGATCACGAACCACTCGCCGACGAACACCATCACGGCGCCGGTCTCGACCACGTCCCCGCCGGCCTCGCGGTTGATCGAATCGGCGTAGGCGAGGGTGCGCATGGCCAGGAAGATGTCGTTCTCGTGCCGCTCCATCTTGGGCCGCTGACGCGGAGTGGCCGCGTCCTCCAGGGCCAAGGGGTGCAGCGCGAACACCTCGCCGAGCTGATCCAGCTGCTCGGTGGACGGCTCGTGCAGCCCCAGCCAGACGAACCCGTCGCCGGACTTGGCCTGCTGCACGGCCTCGGCGAAGTCGTTCGAGGGCGTGCGCCGGCCCGCGCAGTACAGACCCCAGTCCACCGCGGCGTCGAGGAGACCGATGGTGGGGTGGACTTCCTCCTCGAGGTGCTGCTTGAGCACGTCGAGGGGGCCGTAGCGCAGGGCGGGATAGACGTTACGGAGCTGGGCCCGGGGAAGGGCCAAGGACCGGGCGAGGCCGGTGCGGTTGGTACGAGCCATGGGGGTCACCTCCAACAATCAAGGCAGCCCCGCGGTGGGTGGCGTCGGTTCAGACCCGAAGCAGGCGCAACCCTCAGTAAGCTCCGCCGGCCCGGACGAGGGCAGCGCGGAGCTCCTGATCCGCGGGGGAGTCGGTACTGGCAGGGGTGTCATCTCTGGACGGCACCGATCTCACCTCCCTCATCCGGGACAACCCGGGGGACACGCGCACGTACTCGCACTTTCGGCACCCGGGGCTTCGCCATTGATCAGCCGTACGGGCGGGGCGCACTGGTCGCGGGCTCATGCTAACTGCTGAGTAGCACCTGCACAGGCCCTCACCCCTGGACATGCTCCGGAAGAGTCGGTAAACGCCGGTGGCGCCGCCCGCCTGAACACGGGCCGTGACCAACTCGTCCTGGACGCACGTCCAGGAGTACATCGCGCGGTCGGGCCGAAGCGTTACAGCTGGATCAGGGACGCCATCCAGGCCTCGATCTCGGCCGGCCGGCGGGGGAGGGCGGCCGAGAGGTTCTCCACCCCGTCGGCGGTGATCAGGACGTCGTCCTCGATCCGGACACCGATCCCGCGCAGCTCCTCCGGGGCCAGCAGGTCGTGCGGGCCGAAGTAGAGACCGGGCTCGATGGTGAAGATCATGCCCGGGGTCAGCTCCGCGTCCAGGTACATCTCCCGCCGGGCCTGGGCGCAGTCGTGCACGTCGATGCCCAGGTGGTGGCTGGTGCCGTGGACCATCCAGCGGCGGTGGAACTGGCCCTCCTTCGCCAGCGACTCCTCCGCGGTGCCGGGCAGCAGGTCCCAGTCGGCCAGGGTCTGGGCGATCACCTTCATCGCCGCGGCGTGGATCTCGCGGAACTTCACGCCCGGCTTGGCCACCGCGAACGCGGCGTCGGCGGCGTCCAGCACGGCCTGGTAGACCCGGCGCTGCGGCTCGCTGAAGGTGCCCGAGACCGGCAGGGTGCGGGTGACGTCCGCGGTGTACAGCGAGTCCACCTCGACCCCCGCGTCCACCAGCACCAGGTCGTTCTCGTTCACCGGGCCGTCGTTGCGGATCCAGTGCAGGGTGCAGGCGTGCGGGCCGGAGGCGGCGATGGTGTCGTAGCCCACGCCGTTGCCCTCGCGCCGGGCCCGGCCCTCGAACGCGGTCTCGACCACGCGTTCCCCGCGGACCGCGGCCACCGCATCGGGCAGGGCCCGGACAATGTCGGCGAAGCCGCGGGCCGTGACCTCGATCGCCTGGCGCATCTCGCCGACCTCGTAGTCGTCCTTGACCAGGCGCAGCTCCGACAGCACGCGGGAGAGCTCGTGGTCGGCCTGCACCGCCTCGTCCAGGGCAATTCCGGCAGCGGTCCGGGCCTCGTCCAGCGCCTCGTCCAGGGTGGGGTCGGCGTCCCGGACGATCCGGACCTTGATCGCCCCCGCGTCCTTGGTGATCGCGTCCTTCAGATCCTCCAGCGGGCGGCAGACCAGGCCGGTCTCGGCCGCGACCTCCTCAAGGCTGGGCCGCACCCCGACCCAGAGCTCGCCGTACCGCGGGTCGGCGAAGAACTGCTGGGAGTCGCGCTCGGCCCGGGGCTGGAAGTAGAGGACCGCGTCGAACCCGTCCTCGGTGGGCTCCAGCACCAGCGCGGCGTCCGGCTCGCGGTCGGTACCCAGGCCGGTCAGGTGGGCGAACGCCGAGTGCGGGCGGAAGCGGTAGTCGGTGTCGTTGCTCCGCACCCGGAACACCCCGGCGGGCAGAACCAGACGCTCGCCCGGCAGCTCAGCGGCAACGCGAGCGCGGCGGTCGGCGGCGTAGGGCGCGGCCGGGAGGCGAGCGGGCAGCTCGGTGGGACGCGGGGCCCAGCCGTCGGCGATGAACTTCCGGAAGGCCGGGGAATTGGGCCGCTCCCGGTGCTCGACCTCAGCCGGCTTCTTCGCGGACTCGCCCTCAGGCCCCTGCACAACCGCCTCGTTCTCACTCATCTGGACATTGTGCCGCGCCCTTGCGCCAAGGGGCAGTTAGGCCGTCCGGACGGCCGGTGACGGCTGCTCACCGCAAGCCACGCGCGGCGGCTTGACCTGCGACGCCGGGAGCGGAACCGTCGGAGGGTGACCCTTCTGCGTACCTGCCCGCGCTGTGGTGCGGTGGCCCGGGAACCGGGCGACCACGGGCCGACCTGGACCTGTGAGGAGCACGGCCCGATCGTCCCGGTCGGGCCGGCGCAGGCGCCCACGCAGAAACTGCTCCGTCAGGTCGCCCTGGACTCCCTGGTCCCGGTCTGGATGCCGAAACCCCTGCCGGAGCAGTGGGAGGTCACCGGCCTGCAGTGGGCCGGCGACGGGGCGGGCGGCACGGTGGCCTGCGTGGTCGCGGTGTCCGGACCGCACCCGCTGCCCGAGGTGGGCGACGAGGAGCCGACGGTCGACCTGATCTTCGTCTCCGAGCAGCCCGGGATCGGGCTGGGCGCCCACCTGGCCGGGTTGGGCGGGGTGGACCCGGGCCCGTTGCTGGCCGAGAAGGCCGAGCACGACCCGGCCGAGATCAAGCTGTGCGCGGACGACCACGAGATCCCGCTCTGGTCGGTGCCGGTGGACGGCGGCCTGGCCTACGTCGGCGAGGCGTCCGGAGTCTGGCTCTGGGTGCTGGCCTGGCCCAGCTCGGCGGCGCTGGCCCTGCTGAACCGGTTCTGTCTGGTCGATGCCCGGAACGTGGAGACCGAGCCGGATCTGCCCTGCGGCGGGCTGACTCCGCGCCTACGCTGACCAGGTGCGCATCGATCTCCACAGTCATTCCAACGCGTCCGACGGAACCGACACCCCGGCCGGGGTGATGCGGGCGGCCGCGGCCGCGGGCCTGGAGGTCGTCGCTCTCACCGACCACGACACCACGGCCGGCATCCCGGAGGCTTCCCAGGCCGCCCGCGAGCTCGGCCTGACCCTGCTGCCGGGGGCCGAGATCTCCTGCTCCCGCCGGCGGATCGGTGTGCACATGCTGGCCTACCTGCACGATCCGGAGAATGCGGCGCTGCTGGCCGAGCAGGAACAGACCAAGGTCGACCGGCGGACCCGGGCCCAGCGGATGGTCCAGAAGCTCTCCGAGGACTTCGACATCAGCTGGGACGACGTGGTGCGGCAGTGCGAACCGGGCGCCGCGGTCGGCCGCCCGCACATTGCCGACGCGCTGGTGCAGGCGGGGGCGGTGGCCTCCCGGGACGAGGCCTTCGCCACCGTTCTGAACGGCCGCTCGCCGTACTACCTGCCCTACCAGGCACCCGAGGCCGGGCGGATCGTCGAGCTGGTGCGGGCCGCGGGCGGGGTGCCGGTGATGGCGCACCCCCGAGCCGGCAAGCGCGGCCGGCTGGTCTCCGACGAGGACATCGCCGGCCTGGCCGACCTGGGCCTGGCCGGGCTGGAGGTGGACCACCGCGACCACGAGGAGTCCGACCGGGAGCACCTGCGCGGGCTGGCCGCCGAGCTGGGCCTGCTGACCACCGGCTCGAGCGACTACCACGGCACCGGCAAGCGCAACCGGATCGGCGAGAACACCACGGCCCCAGAGGTTCTGGAGAAAATCATCGCGCTCGGTACCGAAGCCCGGGTGGTGCGTCCCTGATCCTCAGGGCAGGGCCGCGCGCACCGCTTCCTCGGGGCTGCCGACGTAGGCGGTGCCGTCGTCCACCATTTCGCCGTCCGGTCCCACCACCCGCCAGCCGTCGAGCACCACCACCGGCACCCCACCCCGCCGTCGGGCCAGGGCGATCTCGCTGAGCGTGCCCCAGGAGCCGCCGACCGCGATCACCGCGTCCGCGCTCCAGACGATCACGGCGTTACGGGCCTCTCCCAAATTGGTGACGATGGTGGCGGACAGATCGGGGCTGGCGTCACTCGCGTCGGGGCCGGGTCGGATGCCGATCACCGTGCCGCCGGCCGATCGCGCCCCGGCGGCCACCGCGGCCATCACCCCGGTACCGCCCCCGCAGATCACCACCGCCCCCGCCTGCGCCAGCAGGGTTCCTACCTGACGGGCGGCCTCGGCCTGCGCGTCGGTGCACTCGCGCGGGCCGCAGACGGCCACCTGGACAGGACGACGTGGTTCGGGCAGTGACTCAGGCAGCACGGAGCGATCCCCTTCGCAGAGCCGGACCTCGGGCCGGGCGGTCAGGCCAGCGCGTCCGACAGATCCCGACGGGCCGGATAGGCCCGGAACAAGGCGATCTCGTCGAGCAGCTGCCGGGAAAGGGCCGAACGGGTGAAAAGCCCGGATTCCAGCGTTCCGGCGGCGGCCTTGACCCGGCCGACGATCGGCTCGGTGCGGTTGTCGACCGGCAGGGAGAGCACCGTGCGCAGCTCCACCGCCGCCGCGTCCAGGTCGGACAGGGCCAGGTGGGCGTTGCAGAGGTCGAGCCGGGCAGCGGCGACCAGCTCGGGTGACCGCTGGCCGGGAATCGCGGCCTCCAGGAGCTGCAGGGCCTCACCCGCCTCCTGGGCCGCCAGCCGGGCGTTGCTCTCCCCACCCAGGGCCAGCCAGGCCTCGCTGGCGTAGTACGCGGCCTTGGCCGGGGCAAACCGGAACACCCCGGCCTGCTGGTCTTCTCCCGGATCCCGCTCGCGCGCCGTCCGGGCCACGTTCAGGGCCTCCTCGACGTTCCCGGTCTCGCCGCAGGCGGCCCAGGCCCGGGCCTCGGCGCTGGCCAGGCGGAGCAGGTTGCTGCCCTTGGTGGCGTGCCGCCGGCCACTGTGCGCGACCTGCGCGGCGCCCGGGAAGTCGCCGCTCCAATAGGCCACGTTCGACTGGACCCAGCGGATGAAGGCCCGCAGCGAGTCGTCGTCTGCCAGTTCGGCGCACAACCAGGCGGTGCGGGTGTTGGTCTCGGCCGCCACCGGATCGCCGAGATCGGCGCTGGCGTGCGCGATCAGCGCGCAGAGCCGGCCCGCGACGGAGTAGAGGGGTGCGGTCAGGCTCGGCCGCTGCCGCTTCTCGAGCAGGTCGAAAACCTCACGGCGCAGCCGCCAGACCGGGCCGACCAGGGCCAGCGGTGGCTGGGTCAGATAGTCCTCGGCCAGATCGCGGACCTGGAGGCCGAGCCCATCGAGAAGGTCGTGGTCCACCCCGCCCCGACTGCCGGGCGCAGGAACTCGGTTCATCCGCGGACCGCCTCGTCTGCTCAGCACCCCGTGCCGGATTCGGCCGGGCCGGGATCAGAGTAGTGGCGATCAGCGGATTTTGAACCCCTTCCGCGGACGTTCCGTAAGGGAACGCGCACAAAGGGCAAGCAGCTGGAAGGTTTTCCCCTCTTGCGTCAGTGCTGGGCCTTATGCAGTTCGTCGCGGAGCGAGTGCAGCGCCACGGTGGCCGCAGCCGGGGCCAGCGCCCCGGCGCCGTCGCCCGGACCCGACGAGTACATCGACCGCGCCCAGTTCGGCATCGACGACCAGGCCAGCCCGGCGACCGGGGCCCAGGCGGGCCGGTTGCGCTGGGTCAGGGCGATCAGTTCGGGCACCGCCGGGGTGATCAGCGAGCTGATGAAGGCCCGGGCCTCGTGGCTCATCCGCAGCTGCGGCCGGACCCGGCGGAAGTACCGGGTGAGGTCGCGCCGGGAGGCCGGCACCTGGTCCGGCTCTAGGCCCCAGACCGCGGCCGTGCGCAGCTGCTCCTGGATGTAGGTCTCGTGCTCCGCGTCGGTCAGCCCGAGACCACCGCGCCGGGTCAGCTCGACGAACGAGGCGACCTGGCAGCAGTGCATCCAGAGCACCAGCTCCTCGTCGTCGCCGCGGAACTCCTCGTCCCCGGCCCAGCCGACGACCTGACCCATCACCGACCGCATCCGGGCCCCGGTCATCGCGGCCTCGATGCTGTTGCCGAAGATCACTGCGCCGATGTGCCGCTGGGCCCACTGCAGCCGGTCCCACGGGTCGTCCACCCGGCGGGCGGTGGCGAAGACGTTCGCCATGCCCTGCGGGTGCAGCACCTGCATCGCCAGCGCGCGCAGCGTGGCCAGGCCGATCAGCGGGTCCGAGTGCACCCGCCAGGTCACCGTCTGCGGACCGAAAAGGCCCCACTGACCTGCCCGCTCGGCCTCATGGTCGGAGTCGTGGTCGGCCTCGTGATCGGTGTCCTGGGCATCGGCCCGACCGGAGTCGGCGGGGTGCTCGAGCTGGTCCCACTGCTCCCGCCGGTGCGGTTCCGGCCGGTGCATCTGCTCGTGGTGCTTGTCCACCTGTCCCTGTCCCCAGGCCTGCCGGGCTCTTCCGGCCGCGTTCCCGGCCGGCTTTCGTCGGCGCCGCTCGGGCCCCAGATCCACCGACCGCGCAGCAGCGCCGGTCAGACCGGCCATCGGGAGGAGGGTACTGCTCCGTTCCCAGCTGTCATCCGTCGCGCTCGCTGCCATGAGGTAAGCCTGTCGGATTCGACCCTTGATCGCCTGTCGAGCCCACCGACGGCTCAAGGGGACACAGCCAGTCGATAGTCTGAAAGCGGGTCTTTCCGGCCCGTCGTCTCCCGGGAGCAGGTGCATGGGCCGCGTAATCGCCGTCGCCAACCAGAAGGGTGGCGTCGCCAAGACCACCACGGTGGGCTCGCTCGGCGCGGCGTTCGTGCTCCGGGGTCTGCGGGTGCTCCTGGTCGACCTGGATCCGCAGTCCTCCCTCACCTTCAGCCTCGGCATCGACCCGGACGTGGTGGAGTACTCGACCGCCGACGTGGTCCGCGGTGAGGTCCCGTTGTCGGCGTCCCGGCTGCGCACCAGCGAGGGCATGGACCTGGTGCCCTCGACCATCGACCTGCTGGCCGCCGAGGCGATGCTGCTGCCCGCCCCGCAGCGCGAGTTCGTGCTGCGCCGCAGCCTGGAAGAGGTGCTCTCGGCCTACGACGTGGTGCTGCTGGACTGCTCGCCCAGCCTCGGCCTGCTCACCCTGAACGCGCTGGCCGCGGCGGACGAGGTGCTGGTGCCCCTGCAGTGCGAGATGCTCAGCCACCGCGGCGTGGGCCAGCTGCTGGACACGGTGGCCGACGTGCACCGCCTGCTCAACCCCCGGCTGCGGGTGCGCGGGCTGCTGCCGACGATGTACGACAAGCGCTCCACCCACGCCCGCGCGGTGCTCGGGGACGTGAAGCGCCGTTATCGGGTGCCGGTGCTGAGCCCGATCCCGCGCTCGGTGAAGTTCGCCGAGGCGCCCAGCGTGGGCACCACGATCATCGCCGCCGAGCCGAGTTCCTCGGGGGCCCGGGCGTACCTGCGGATCGCCGACACCCTGCTACGGGCCTGGCGTTTCGGCGGCCGGCGGGTGGCTCCGAACCGAACTTCCTTCAGTACCGGTCAATTGCGGACGCACGCGGTCGCCGACGGGGGCGAGCCGGCCGGAGCGGCCGGCTGACTTCCCTCAAAACCGTTCGTGATCATGGAGTTCTTCCCTCGTGATCATGGACTTTCTCCCCGGGGGGAAAGTCCATGATCACGGGGAATTTTCTCCATGATCACGAAGGGGGTGGGTCAGCTCTCGGTGGAGTTGGCCGGGGCGGAAGCGCTTTCGGGGGCGGTGCTGGACGAGCCGGAACCGCGGCCGCCACGACGACGCCGCCGCCGACGCGCGGCTTCACCGGTTTCGCCTTCCGCCGCCGGGGTTTCGCCCTCGGCGGGAGCCCCTTCGGAGGATGCGCTTTCGGTGCTGACGCCCTCGGTGGTGGTGCCCTCGACCGGCTGGCCGCTGCGGGTGCGCCGGCGCTGACGGGTGCGGGGACGCCGCTCGCGGGTCTCCTCACCGCCCTCAGTGCCTTCGGCGCCCTCGACCGGAGCTTCGGAGGCAGGGGCCTCGTCCCGGTCGCGACTGCGGCTGCGGGACCGGCCGCCCCGGGCACTGTCCTTGCCGCTGTCCCGGCCACCGTCGCGGCCACTGTCCCGGCCACTGTCCCGGCCGCCGTCGCGCCGGGAGCCGGGGCCGGAGGTGGTCGGACGACCGCCCCGCTTACCGGTCTCGCCGAGGTCTTCCAGCTCCTCCGCCTCGAGACCGGCCCGGGTCCGCGAGGCCCGGGGCAGCGTGCCCCTGACCCCGGTCGGGATCTTCAGGTCCTCCAGGAAGTGCGGCGAGGTGGAGTACGTCTCGGCCGGCTCCGGGATGCCCAGGTCCAGGGCCTTGTCGATCATCATCCAGCGGTGCAGGTCGTCCCAGTCGACGAAGGTGACCGCGACCCCGGTGTTGCCGGCCCGGCCGGTGCGGCCGATCCGGTGCAGGTACGTCTTCTCGTCTTCCGGGCAGGCGTAGTTGACCACGTGGGTGACGTTCTCCACGTCGATCCCGCGGGCCGCCACGTCGGTCGCCACCAGCACGTCGATCTTGCCGTTGCGGAACGCCCGCAGGGCCTGCTCGCGGGCGCCCTGGCCGAGGTCGCCGTGGATCGCCGCGGCCGCGAACCCGCGGTCCATCAGTTCCTCGGAGACCTTGGCGGCGGTGCGCTTGGTGCGGGTGAAGATGATCGTCAGCCCGCGACCCTCGGCCTGCAGCAGCCGGGCCAGCATCTCGACCTTGTCCATCGCGTGGGCGCGGTAGATGAACTGGGCGATCGCCAGCACGGTGGCGCCGGAGTCGTCCGGGTCGGAGGCCCGGATGTGGGTCGGCTGGGTCATGTACTTACGGGCCAGTGAGACCACCGCGCCCGGCATGGTGGCCGAGAACAGCATCGTCTGCCGGCCGTCCGGGGTCAGCGACATCAGCTTCTCGACGTCGGGCAGGAAGCCCAGGTCGAGCATCTCGTCGGCCTCGTCGAGCACCAGGGTGCGCACGTGGGCCAGGTTCAGCAGGCCCTGCTGGGCCAGGTCGAGCAGCCGGCCGGGCGTGCCGACGACCACCTCGATGCCCTTCTTCAGCGCCTCGACCTGCGGTTCGTAGGCCCGGCCGCCGTAGACGGTGAGGATCCGCACGCTGAGGTTCTTGGAGGCGACCTTCAGGTCCTCGGCCACCTGGGTGGCCAGTTCCCGGGTCGGGACGATGGCCAGGGCCTGCGGGGCGCCGGGCTGGGCGAGCTGGTCGAACCCCTCGTCCTTCGGGCCGGTGACCCGGTGCAGCAGCGGGATGCCGAAGCCCAGGGTCTTGCCGGTGCCGGTCTTGGCCTGGCCGATCACGTCGCTGCCGTTGATCGCGACCGGCAGCGTCATCGACTGGATCGGGAACGGCGCGGTCATCCCGGCCTTGGTCAGCGCCTCGACGATGCGCGGGTCGGTGCCGAGCTCGGCCCAGCTGGGCGGAGTGACGACCGGGGTGTTCTCGTCGTCGACGACGGCGACGATCTCGCCGGCCCGGGCGAGGTCCTCGCCCGGCGCGAGGGAGGTATTCGCGGTCTCGGAATCGCTGGACGTACTAGATGATGCGGACACGCAGTGCCTAACTCTTCGGGGGCGCAGGCCTGCGGCCGGATCGCGCCGACCCCAGTCGGGGTGGCGGAGGGAAAAGGCGCTCCGGCGGGCCGCGCTGCGGCATTCGGAAGCCGACCGTGTGAGCGACCGGTCATCCACGTACAGGGTTTGGTGCAGGTGGTTACAGGTGTAGCAGTACCTCTAACTGACTGATCCTACCTGGTCCGGGGCTCGATACCCTCCTCTTCATGGAGCAGCAGGAGGACAGGTTCACCGATCCGGCATACCGGGCGGCGGTCGTCGACCTATTGGGGACCCTGGCTTACGGCGAATTGAGCGCATTCATCCGGCTGTCGACGGACGCCGACCTGGCCCCCCGGTTGTCCGCCAAGGCGGACATGGCCGGCCTGGCCGCCACCGAGTTCGCGCATTTCGACCGTTTGCGGGCGCGGTTGGTGGAGATCGGCGCGGACCCGGAGCAGGCGATGGTCCCGTTCGTGGCCCCGCTGGACGCGTTCCACGAGCGCACCCGGCCCTCGAACTGGCTGGAGGGACTGGTGAAGTTCCACGTCGGCGACGGCATCGCCTCCGACTTCTACCGGGAGATCACCGCCTACCTGGACCCGGACACCCGGGACCTGGTGCTCGGCACCCTGGAGTCGGACCAGCGCTCGTCGTTCGTGCTGCAGGAGGTGCGCCAGGCGATCAGCGAGGACCCGATCCAGGGCAGCCGGCTGGCGCTGTGGGCCCGCCGCCTGGTCGGTGAGGCGCTCAGCCAGGGGCAGCGGGTGGCGGCCGACCGGGAGACCTTCTCGACCCTGCTCACCGGCACCGGCGAGCACCCCGGGATGGGTCTGGTCGGGATCGTCTCGATGTTCAGCCGGATCACCGAGCAGCACACCAAGCGGATGGCCGAGATGGGCCTCTCGGCCTGATCCGGCAAAACGAAGGCGCCGCTCCCGGATCCCGGGGGCGGCGCCTTTTGATTGCTTGCTGCGGCCTGCCCTACAGCGTGCCGAAACCGACCCGGCGAGTTTCCTCCGCGCCGATCTCGACGTAGCCGATCTGGGCGCCGGGGACGACGATCAGGCGGCCCTTCTCGTCCTTCAGGCGCAGCAGCCCACCGGAGTTGATCGCCGTCTCGACGGCGTTCACCACCGAATCGGCCGAGTCGTCGGACTCCAGCACGATGTCGCGCGGGATGTCCCGGACGCCGATCTTGACCTCCACGCGAGTGGCCCCTTCCGTCCTTGCCGGCCCCCTCGCGGGGCGACGTTTTCCGACTGGTCGACCCAACCCTAATCGTTTGCGGCCGCACCGGACCCGGTGGCACGCGTGGTTAGCCAACAGCGGAATCCGGCGGTGCCCTCAGTACGCGCGGTGGGTCACCTCGTGCCCCTCGCCGAGCCCGGTGAGATCGGTGACCGGCGGCGGGACGTTCGGCCGATCGTCCAGCTGTTCGCCGGACCGGTCGGTGGGCCGCTCGCCGTCCTCCCCGTGCTCCTCCTGCAGCGGGATCGCCGCGATGCCCCGCCAGGTCAGCCCGGCGAGCAGGCGCACCGCCTCCTCCCGGGGCATCTGCCGGCCCTTCTGGAGCCAGTACCGGGCGGCCACGTGGGCCATCCCGGACAGGCCGATCCCGATCAGCTCGCACTCGGCCCAGGGCCGGCCGGTCTCCTCGTGGATCAGCTCGGCGACCATCCGGCCGCACTGCTCGTTCACCGCCTCGACCCGGGACCGCACATCCGGGTCGTTGGTCAGGTCGGACTCGAAGATGAGCCGGAACGACTCGTTCTCCCGGTCGATGAAATCGAAGAACGCCCCCATCGCACCGGCCACGCGCTGTTTGTTGTCGGTGGTGTTCTCGATCGCTCCCCGAAGGCATTCCACCACCTCGGCGGAATGCTGTTCGACCAGAGCCAGGTAGAGCTCACGCTTCCCAGGGAAATGCTGGTAGAGGACCGGCTTGCTGACCCCCGCCCGCTCGGCGATCTCATCCATCGCAGCCGCGTGATAGCCCTGGGCGACGAAGACCTCCCGAGCTGCCCCGAGTAGCTGGCTGCGGCGTGCCGTTCTCGGCAACCTGGTTCCGCGTGAGCGCACTTCTGGTGTCGACATTGCTTGCCTCCCCGCATCAGTGCCCGTCAGCGGATGCTAAGACGCTTCGGCTGCGCCCCCGCGTTCCGATGCTTTAAGTGATTGTAAGGCTACGAGGCGTTACCAAATCCCGGTGCGAGTCGGCCCTCTGCCGTGAGAGGCACCTCCTTTCGGGTGATCGTCACCACGTTTCAACAGTACTCAAATGGGTATAGCCGCTACTTCGAGGTTTCTAACCGTCCCCAAACTGCCGGGGTCCTGCGCTTTCCCCGACGATGCGGTGGAGTCCAGCCTGCCCGCATCTGCCCGCTCCCGTCACCTCCGTCACCCCACCGTCCTCCCGGGTCCCGCGTCGTCCCCGTCCAGGTACCGTGCGCGGAGACGGTAGTGACAGAAAGAGAGGGTCGGGATGCGTTCGGTGACTCGATGCTGGGGTGCGCTTTCCGCTGCGCTGGCCCTGGCGACCGTGGCCGGCTGCTCGGCCTCGTCCTCCACCACCGCGGTCAGTCCGGTGAAGACCTCTCCCTTGGCCACAGCTCCTACGTCGACCACAAGTACGGGAACTCCGCCCGCGGGTGAGTCCGATACCGCACCCGCCGACGAGCCGACTCTGCCCAAGGGCCTGGATCAGGACGACGTCGATGCGGGGTTGCTCTCGGCCACGGTCAAATGGCAGGCGTCAGGCGATCTGAAGACCGTGCCGGGCACCACCAAGGCGCCGGGTCGCGGGAAGGTGCTGAAGATCCGGGTGCAGGTGGAGAAGGGGGTTGCGGTAGATCCGGAGAAGTTCGCCGGGTTCGTCCTGGCCACGCTGAACGACAAGCGCAGCTGGACCGAGAACGGCACCCGGCGGTTCGCCCGGACCGACCGGGCCGCCGACGCCTTCACCACCGTGACTCTGGCCAGCCCCCAGACCTCGGCCGATCTGTGCCGGCCGTTGCGGACCTTCGGCAAGCTCTCCTGCCGGAACGGGAACCGGGTGATCCTGACCTCGTACCGATGGGTCAAGGCGATCCCCGAATATAAGGGCGACCGCGACGGTTATCGCCACTATGTCGTCAATCACGAGGTCGGACACGCGCTCGGGCACGGGCACGAGTACTGCGCGGGTAAAGGGAAGCGGGCGCCGCTCATGATGCAGCAGACCAAGGGCCTGCTCGGCTGCCGCCCCAATCCGTGGCCGCACCCGTGAGGCCGCTGGTGGAGCCGGGGCCCGAGCTCACCACGGACGAGGTCACCCGGTACTCGCGGCAGGTGCTGCTGCCGGGGCTGGGTTCGCAGGGACAGCGCCGGCTGAAGAACGCGCGGGTGCTGGTGGTCGGCGCGGGCGGCCTGGGGAGCCCGGTGCTGACGTATCTGGCCGCGGCCGGGGTAGGCACGATCACGCTGATCGACGACGACGTGGTGGAACTGTCGAACCTGCACCGGCAAGTGCTGCACGCCGGCACGGCGCCGGGCACGCCGAAGGTGACGAGCGCGGTGGCGGCCCTGGCCGAACTGAATCCGCTGGTCACCGTCGTGCCGCAGCAGGCCCGGCTGACCGGGGAGAACGCCCTTGAGCTGATCACGGGCCAAGATCTGGTGTTGGACGGGACGGACAACTTCGCCACCCGTTACCTGGTCGGCGACGCCTGCGCTATCACCGGGGTACCGCTGGTCTGGGGGTCGGTGTTCCAGTTCGACGGCCAGGTCTCGGTGTTCTGGTCGCGGCCGCCGGAGGGGCACGAACCGATCACCTATCGCGACCTGCATCCGACCCCGCCACCGGCCGGCTCGGTGCCTTCCTGCGGGGAGGGCGGCGTGCTGGGGGTTACCTGCGCGGCGATCGGCTCGGTGATGGCGACCGAGGCGATCAAGCTGATCACCGGGATCGGTGAGCCGCTGCTAGGTCGGATCATGCTTTTCGACGCGGTAGGGATGAGCTGGCAGACGATCAAGGTGCGGCCCGCACCCGATGCTTCGCCCATCACCGAACTGACCGAAGACTACGAGGCCTTCTGCGGAGTGGCCCCGTCAGCGTCATCAATCAGTAGTGATCTGTCGGTGGCCGAACTCGCCCTACGGTTGGAACGCCGGGAGCGGGGTGAAGACGATTTTGTGCTTGTGGACGTCCGTGAGCCCGAAGAGCGTCGGATCGCCACGATTCCGGGAGCGGTCGGGTTGCCCCTGTCGGTCCTCCGTACGGCTTCCAAGGCGGACGTCGCCGGGTTGTTCGAGGACGTCGGTGGCGGGCGCCCGCTCATCCTGCACTGCAAGAGCGGCGGCCGGTCGGCCCAGGCCCTCGAACTGGCCCGCGACGCGGGCGTGGGTGATGTCACCCACGTACGGGGCGGCGTCCTCAGCTGGATCGACGAGATAGACCCGACCCAGCCGCGCTACTGATCTACCCCCGAAAGCCTGACCCCCAAAAGCCGGGATCTCCCCAGACGAATCGTCTGGGGAGATCCCGTGTGCAGCTTTGGAGCGCGTGACTCAGCGGCGGGAGTAGCTCCGGCCACGGACGGTCGTGCCGACTCCGGCGAAGTGCAGGGCCAGGCAGAACATGCCGGCCAGCAGGAGGGTCATCGGCGTGAAGGCGTCGCCCAGGTCGGCGTTGGCCCAGTCGAGCAGGAGTGCAAGACCGAAGATCACAGCGGCAGCGATCGCGAGCATGGTTTCCTCCTCTGAAGGTCCCCACATGGATGAGGGACAATCCCTGCCCGGTGATCACCGGGCGTTGGGATGATCTTGGGGCCGGTGGGTGGAACGCGCACTTCGAGTCAACCCGTCGGCGATGTGACCTTAGGAGCAACTCGTGCCCTTTACCGGCAGTCACCCTGCGGCCGTGTTGCCCTTCCTACGGACGCCGCTGGTGCCGTCCGCGCTGGTGATCGGCAGCATGAGCCCCGATCTCGTGTACTACCTGGCGCTGCCCGACCCGGTGCGCTGGCGGTTGTCCGAGACCAGCCACTCGCTGCCCGGGATCTTCGGCTTCGACCTGGCCTGCGGGATGATCGCGTTCGTGCTTTGGCAGGCGCTGATCGCGCCGCTCGGGACCGCCGTGGCGCCGCGTTCGGTCCGCGATCGCCTGGGCCCTGACCTCCCGGTTTCTCCCCTCCATTGGGTGAGGGGCGGACGTCCTCTGCTTCTGGTCGTGGTTTCTCAGTGGGTCGGCGCGATCACCCATGTGGTCTGGGACGAGTTCACGCACCCGAGCCGGTGGGGGGCCGAGCACATTCCCTGGCTGGCCGAGAAGCACGGTCTGCTGCCCGGTTACCGCTGGGGGCAGTACGCGAGCAGCGTGATCGGGTTGCTGCTGATCGCCTGGGTGCTGTGGCGCTGGTGGCTTCGCACCACCCCCGAGCCGGGCAGCCAGCGCGTCCCCGCCGTGAGCCCAGCGGTCGCGGCCTGTATCTGGGGAGTGGTGCTGGTCTGCGCGGGGGTAGGCGGGGTGATCGGGGCGGTGGCCTCGTTCACGGACTCGCTGGGCGCGGGTTCACTGGCCTTCTTGGTTGCTACCTATGGCGGGGTGGCCGGGCTCGCCGCGGTGCTGATCTGTGCGCTGCTGGTGGTTCCCCGCAATCGTCCGCGGGAGCTGTCACGGGTTTGAATCGCTTGCGGGGTCAGCCTTTTTCTTCGGTGTGCCCAGCTCGTCGGCCAGCTGCTGGTACATCGGCTGACCCTCGGCCAGCCAGCCCGCCCGCTGCGGCCAGCCCCGCTGCACCGTCTCGATGATGATCCGGTCGAACTGCGGCAGGTCGCCCTGGTCGACCGCGGTCAGGAAGTCCGACCAGTGCATCACCTCGAGGTTGGTGAAGTAGGGCGCCAGCAGGCCCTCGGCCCGGGAGATGAACGAGTCGTTCACGATCAGGGTGCGGCCCTTGATCATCGGCGCGGTGGTCGACCAGGCCCGGAACACTGCGATCCCACGGCCGGACGGGGACGCCTCGGTGTGCGCCCGGATCGTCACCCCCTCGCGGGTGACCTGGTAGACCGGCACCATCGTGTTCCGGGTGATGCCCATCAGGCGGTAGAGGTCGTTGTCGGCCTTCTCGTCCGCCACCCGCACCGCGTTCGGCGCCCCGGCCAGCGACTTCGGCGCCTCGCCGCGGGCGATCAGCGCGTCCAGCACGGTGCGCGACCAGATCAGCGCGCCCTTGCTGGTCCAGTGGCTGTCGCCCTTCTGGAACACCGAGCCGGGATTCGTGTCCTGCGCCGCCTGGAGCTCGTTCCACGAGGTCACGACCGGGCCGGTGGTGTCTCCGGCCGGGTCCGGCCAGGCCTGCTCGGTCTGCTGCCGGACCTGGTTCGCGCAGGCCATCAGGGCCCCGGCCCGGGAGCCGAGGGTGCCGGACATGATCGCGGACTTGTCCGGGGCGATCGCCACCATGATCGACTTGCCGGTGTCCTGGGCGATCCCGGTCAGCCGGTCCAGCCCGGCGGTGGTGGCGGTGGTGTCCAGGCCGTACTTGCAGGGCAGGGTGAAGTCCTCGGAGAGGAACGGGGTGCGGTTCTTCCCGAGCACCACGGCCGGGTTCAGGCTGGTGCCGAGCTTGTCCCGGGAGGCCTGGCCGATCGCCTCGGTCACGTACTCGCGCAGGGCCAGCCGGTCGCGCAGGGCCGCGTCGGCCTGTTTGGAGTCGGCCCCGCTGAGCAGGCCGGAGGGGGAGACCTTGGGGAACTGGGCCTGCGGCCGGTTCTCGTCACCCCAGGGCAGCGGCGGGTCGAGCAGCCAGACCGCGAGCAGGGCCACGGCGAACAGGGCGACCAGGACGCGCGCCGCCCTCACGCTGCGTCTGCGCTGACGCTCGGCGCGGAACCGCTCCAGCAGCTCGTCCAGCTGCTCGGTGGCGGGAGGACCGGTTTCTTCCGGCTCAGCCACGCCGGGGCCCTCGGGTGAGGGGTGGCGGACGATCTCCAGCCGGTCGGGGTGCGGAGTGGGCTTTCGAGGCTGCGTGTCCCGTTCGTCGTCGTCCGGAAGGATGATGGCTCGGCCCACGGAGAACAGCATGGCAGAACAATCAGAACTGGAAGTACAGGAACGGGCTGAAATCCAGCCAGAGCACCGAGATCACCGCAACCACCAGCAGGACCGGCGCGGTGATCGCGGCCAGCGGATATCGGAATTGCCGGCTGCTGGAATACCCACCGTGGATCAATTGGAAACCGGTCGCATTCCGGGGCAGCAGGAACACCGATATCCCCAGCCCCAGGGCGATCAGGTTCCACGGGGTCAGCGTGATGTAGACGTCCGGTGATGGTGTGCCTCCCGAGAACCCGGTCATGGCCTGCCAGACCCCGACCGCGCCGGTCAGCGTCGGAGCCCGGAACGGCACCCAGCTGAACACCACGAATATCGCCATCGCCGCACGTCGGACCGCCATCAGCAGCCGGCCGGGGGTGCTGCGGTGCCGTCCGGTGACCCGTTCGGCGAGCAGCGCCAGGCTGTGCAGGCCGCCCCACACCAGGAACCCCCAGGTCGCGCCGTGCCAGAGCGACGTGAACAGGAACGTGATGATCAGGGCGGCGTACTCGCGGCGGACACCGTGCCGGTTGCCGCCGAGAGGAATGTAGACGTAATCCCGGAACCAGCGCGACAAAGTCATGTGCCAACGCCGCCAGAAATCGGCCGGGCCGATCGCGGTGTACGGACTGCGGAAATTCTCCGGGAATCGGAATCCGAAGATTGCGGCGAGTCCTATCGCCATGTCCGAATAGCCGCTGAAGTCAAAATAGATCTGGATCGCGTAGGCCAGGGCGCCGATCCATGCGGTGGCCGAGTTGAAGCTGCTTTCCGGAGTGGCGAACGCGGCATTGGCCACTACCCCCGCCGAGTCGGCGATGTAGGCCTTCTTGGTCAGACCCCAGGCGAACCGGGTCAACCCGTAGGTGGCGTTGCCCAGGGTCACCTCCCGGCTGTCCTTCAGCTCGCCGGCGATCTCCGAGTACCGCACGATCGGCCCGGCAATCTGATGCGGGAAGAGGAAGAGGTAGAGCAGGTAGTCCCGGCTCGACCGCTCCGGGGTCAGCCCGCCGCGTCCCACATCCACCACGTAGGAGATCGCGTGGAAGGTGAAGAACGAGATGCCCAGGGGGAGCGCCCAGTGGATCTGCGGCGCGCCGGGCCAGGCGGTGGACGCAACGAACTGGGTCACCGGGGGTAGGTACTTGTAGAGCACGATCGGGACCAGGACCAGTGCGATCAGCCCGGCGATCTGCAGGCCCGGCGCCTTGTCCCGTTCCTGCGCCCGCCCGGCCATCCTTGCTCCGTAGAAGCTGACCAGGGCCACGTAGAGCAGGACGAACACGTGGCCGCCGGCGCCCCAGACGTAGAACACGATGCTGGCCAGCAGCAGACAGGTGTTCCGCCAGGCCAGCGGGACCATGAGGTAGGCCAGCAGGGTCAGCGGCAGGAAGAGGAACAGGAACGTCGGCGAGGAGAAGACCATGTCCGCGATCTGTCGGGTTCGTGGTGAGGGTTGATCCCGGTAGGTACGGGCTTGGAGGGCTGAGGGCAGGTCAGGGAAGCTTAGGGCCTTCCGGTGTCTTACTCATCGGGCATCGGTCGAACGGATGACGCTGCGGCGCACGGGATCTGCAGACGGTTGGGGGAGGCGGGCGGTGGCTGGCGAGGTTCAGGAGCCCGAGGATGCTGGTGAGGCCGAATCCAGCGCTGAGACATACGTGGCCGACGTTTTGGATGTGGTCAACGCCATTCCGCCGGGACAGGTTCTGACCTATGGGGATGTTGCCGCTCTGGTGGGTCGGGGCGGTCCTCGCGGGGTAGGGAAGGTGATGTCCCAGTGGGGCAATCTGGTTCCTTGGTGGCGCGTGCTGCGGGCTGGTGGCCTTCCTCCGTCGGGGCACGAAGCACGGGCGTTGCGTCAATACCGGGCTGAGGGCACGCCGTTGCGTCCTGATGGGGAACGCGTGAATCTTCGGCTCGCGCGGTGGTCGCCGGATTGAGGACGCGCGTGGTGGCCATCATCCCGATCGCGGACAAAGCGGAGGTTGTCGGTGGCCTGTGGTCTCATGGTTGGCCGTGAGCACCGCTACTCGTGAACGCCGCCCGACCGGACCGTCCGTCCGGCTGGTCGGTCCCGCGGGTGGGCCGGCCGAACTGCTGGTGCCCGACCCGGCCCAGGCCCGGCTGATCGCCCGGCCGCCGGGCAGCGGTCCGGTGGTGGTGTTCGGCGCTCCCGGCACCGGTAAGACGACGATGCTGGTCGAGGCGGTCGCCGCGCGGATCGCGAGGGACGGGCTGGCGCCCGGTTCGGTGCTGGCCATCGCGCCCACCCGGCTGGCCGCGGCCCGGCTGCGGGATCGGCTGTCGGCCCGGATCGGCGGCACCGTGCAGGAGCCGATGTCGCGCACCCCGCACTCCTACGCGTTCGGCCTGCTGCACCGGGCCCTGGCGCTGGACGGGGCGCCCTCGCCCCGGCTGATCTCCGGTCCCGAGCAGGACCGGATGCTGGCCGATCTGCTCGCCGGGCACGCCGAGGGGCAGGGCCGCGCGCCGGTCTGGCCGGAGTCCGCGGGGGAGGAGATCCGCCAGCTGCGGGGCTTCCGCGACGAGCTGCGGGACCTGCTGATGCGCGCGGTCGAGCGCGGCCTCACACCGGGTGATCTGCGCCGGCTGGCGGTGCGGCACGAGCGGCCGGACTGGGCCGCGGCGGCCGACGTGATGGCCGAGTACCTGGACGTGACGGCGCTGTCCACCCCCGGCGCTTACGACCCGGCGGGCATCGTCGATGCGGCCACCGAACTGTTGCTCGGCGATGAGGAGCTGCTCGACTCTGAACAGGCTCGGCGCCGGCTGATCGTGGTCGACGACGCGCACGAGCTCACCGTCGCGGCCGAGTACCTGCTTCGGCTCGTCACCCGCGGCGGGCGGGACATCATCCTGGCCGGAGACCCGGACTCGGCCACCCAGACCTTCCGGGGCGCGCGCCCGCGCGGGCTCGCCGACGCGGTGGACAAGTTCACCCGGGCCGATGGCTCGCCCGCTGAGGTGATCACGCTCGGCACAGTGCACCGGCACGGCGCTGGTCTGCGGGCCGTGGCCGGTCGCGTGGTTGAGCGAATCGGTACGGCGGGCAAGGCATCTCACCGCGTGGTGGAAGCCGTCGGCCCCGAGAGCGCCTCGATCGACGTCGAAGTGTTCGCCTCGCCAGCCAGAGAGGGTGCCTACCTCGCGCAGTATCTGCGCCGCCTGCATCTGGAGCAGGGCGTTCCCTGGCCGCAGATGGCGGTGGTCGTGCGCTCCACCAAGGCCACCTCGTCGCTGCGCCGGGCGTTGGGGGCGGCCGGTGTCCCGGTGGCGATTCCGGCGGCCGAGGTACCGGTACGCGACGAGATCGCCGTAGTGCCGCTGCGTCTGGCTCTGCGCTGCGCCCTGCGCCCGGCCGATCTCACCGCCGAGGTGGCGGGTGAGCTGCTCACCAGCCCGATCGGTGGGGCCGACGCGATCGCCGTGCGGCGGTTGCGGCAGGCCCTGCGCAGCGAGGAGATCGCCGGGGGCGGCGGCCGGGCCAGTGATGCGCTGCTGGTCGAGGCCCTGGCCGCGCCGGTGCAACTGGCCAGTCTGGAGCCGCGGGTCTCGGCGCCGGCCCGGCGGGTGGCGGCCGTGCTGGCCTCCGGGCGGGAGGCCGCGGCCCGGCCCGAGGCCAGCCCCGAGACGGTGCTCTGGGAGATCTGGGAATCGGCCGGCCTGGCCGTGCCCTGGCGTCGCACCGCCCTGTCCGGCGGGGTGGCCGGAGCCCGGGCCGACCGCGACCTGGACGCCGTCATGGCCCTTTTCGAGGCCGCGGCGCGGTTCACCGACCGGTTCCCCGGCGCCGACGCCCAGGCCTTTCTGGACTATCTGGAGGCGCAGGACGTCCCGGCCGACACCCTGGCCGAGCGGGCGCCCACCGACGAGGCCGTCGCGCTGGTCACGGCCACCGGCGCGGCCGGGCTGGAGTGGGACGTGGTGGCGGTGGCCGGGGTGCAGGAAGGGGTCTGGCCCGACCTGCGCCTGCGCGACTCCCTGCTCGGCGGCGAGCGCCTGGCCGATGCGGTGGACGGCCGCGGCGACGCCGGATTCGTCGCCCAGCGCAAGGCAATTCAGGACGACGAGCTGCGGTTGTTCCACGTCGCGGTGAGTCGGCCACGCCGCCACCTGCTGGTCACCGCGGTCCGGTCGGACGAGGTGATGCCCTCCACCTTCCTCGACCTGGTCGACCCGGACCCGGTGAGCCCGGAGCAGGAGGTCCGCCCGCTGGCCGAGGTGCCGCGAATGATGACCCTGCCCGCTCTGGTCGCCCAGTTGCGCGCGGTGGTGGTGGATCCGCGGGCGGCCTCCACCCGGCGCGAGGCCGCGGCCCGGCAACTGGCCCGGCTGGCGCTGGCCGGGGTGCCCGGCGCCGATCCCGGCGAATGGTACGGGCTGGCCCCGGTCTCGGTGGAACAGCCGCTGCGCGATTCCCAGGTTCTGGTAAGGGTTTCGCCGTCCCAGGTCGACTCCTACGACCGGTGCTCTCTGCGCTGGATGCTCGATGCTTCCGGAGGCCGGCGCACCTCCTCCACCGCCCAGGGGCTCGGCGAACTGGTGCACGAGCTGGCCGAGCAGGTGCCCGACGGCAACCTGATCCGGCTGCAGACCCTGCTGGCCGAGCGGTTCAGCCGGCTCGGCCTCGGCCACGGCTGGGTCGCCGACACCGAACGGGCCCGGGCCGAGAAGATGGTCGCCCGGCTGGCCCAGTACGCGGCCCAGGCCAAGGCGGCCGGGCGGGAACTGGTCGCCACCGAGCAGAAGGTCCAGGTCGACGTGGGCCGGGCCCGGATCGTCGGCAAGGTGGACCGGCTGGAGCGGGACGCCGAGGGCCGGCTCGTGGTGATCGACCTGAAGACCGGCAAGTCCACCCCGTCCCTGGCCGAGGTCGCCCGGCACGCCCAGCTCGGCGTGTACCAGGTCGCGATCGAGGAGGGCGGGTTCGCCCGGGCGGTGGCCAAGGCCGGGCTCCAGGTGCCGGAGGGGATCGGCTCGGGGGGTGCGGCCCTGGTCCAGCTCGGCAAGGAGGCTGTGAAGGTATCGGTGCAGCAACAGGTTCCGCTGGCCAAGGACGCCGAGCCGGGGTGGGCCTCGGAGCTGGTGCAGAGCGCGGCCGAGGGGATGTCCGCGGCTGCGTTCCCGGCTAAGTCGAACAGCATGTGCCGGGTCTGCGACCTGCGCCGGGCCTGTCCGCTGCAGACCGAGGGACGGCAGGTGGGGCAGCAGTGAGCGAGGATCCGCCGGAGCTCCCGGGGTTGGAACTGCCGGGGCCGGAAGGGCGGGACGAGGCTGGGTTGGTGGGGCGAGACCGGGCTGAGTCTGTAGAGCGGGGTGAGGCTGGACGGGATGGGGCTCGGCGGGATGAGGCCGGGCGGGATGAGGCTGGGCGAGGTGAGGCTGGGCGAGGTGAGGCTGGGGCGGCGGAGCGGGGCGAGGCTGGGTCGGCGGGCCGAGACCGAGTTGAGTCGGTGGAGCGAGATGATGCCGGGTCGGTGGGGCGGGGCGAGGTAGAGCCGGGGGCTGGGGATGCCAGTTCGCTGGAGCTTCCTGGCTTGGAGGCGCTGATCGGAGTCGAAGGCGGCGGAACGGCCGGCGCTCCTCTGCCTGCTTCCGCTGGTTCGCGGAAGGCTCCCGCCCCGCAGTCACCGCAGTCACCGCAGTCGGTGCAGTCACCGCAGTCGGTGCAGCCCGAGCAGTCGGCGCAGTCCGGGCGGTCCGGGCAGCCCAGGCAGCCCGGGGGCGACGAGCAGCTCGGGTTCGATCTGGACGTCCCCTCGGCGCCCGCTCCCGTCTCGCGCCGCCGCGCCACGCCCGCCGCACCTGACAAAACCCCACCCAGGCGCACCGTTTCGGCGTCCCAAATTGCGAAGGCCCTGGGCCGACCCCAGCCCACGCCCGAACAGGTAGCCGTGATCGAGGCGCCGCTGGAGCCGTTGCTGGTGGTGGCCGGGGCCGGGTCGGGCAAGACCGAGACGATGGCCGCGCGGGTGGTCTGGCTGGTGGCGAACGGGCTGGTCGAGCCGGACGAGGTGCTCGGGCTGACCTTCACCCGGAAGGCGGCCGGAGAATTGGCCGAGCGGATCCGGGCCCGGCTGCGGGCGCTGCACCGCAAGGGGATGATGGCGGAATCGCGGCCGGTCACGGTCTCCACCTATCACGCCTATGCCGCGGCCGTGCTCGGCGACCACGCCTTGCGGCTCGGGATCGAGCCCGGGGCGAAGCTGCTCGGCGAGGCCGGGAGCTGGCAGCTGGTCGATGAGCTGGTTGAGCGGTGGGACGGGGACATGACCGGGGTCGACTCGGCCCGGACCACCGTGGTGGACGCGGTGATCGCACTGGCCGGGGAGATCGCCGAGCACCTGCTGGACCCGGCCCGGATCGACGCGCTGGCCGAGTCCGTCGTGGAGCGGATCGGGGAGTTGCCGAAGAAGCCCGGGGATCCCGGCCCGGGCAAACCGAAGGCCGAGGTCGGCAAGATCGGCGGGCGGATGCAGGCCCGGCGCGCGCTGCTGCCGCTGGTGGCAGCCTACCAGCGGCGCAAGCGGGAACTGGAGGTGCTCGACTTCGGCGATCAGGTGGCCCTGGCGGCGCAGCTCGCGCGCACGGTGCCCGAGGTCGGCGAGGTCGAGCGGCAGCGGTTCCGGGTCGTGCTGCTGGACGAGTACCAGGACACCAGCCATGCCCAGGTGGTGCTGCTGCAGGAGCTTTTCGGCGGCGGGCATCCGGTGATCGCGGTCGGCGACCCGCATCAGTCGATCTACGCCTGGCGGGGGGCCTCGGCCGGCAACCTGCAGCGGTTCGGCCTGGACTTCCCGGCGGCCGACGGCGGCCGGGCCGCCACCCGGCACCTGTCCACCAGCTGGCGCAACGACCTGGCCATTCTTCAGGTTGCCAACGAGCTCGCGGCTCCGTTGCGCCGCACGCCGATCTGGGGCGACCCCGATCTGACGGTCGACGTGCACCCGCTCACCGCCCGGCCCGACGCCGGGCCGGGCCGGGTCCGGCTGGAATGGCACGGCACGCTGGAGGACGAGGCGCAGTCGATCGCGGACATCGCCCAGCACGCCTGGCACAGCCGTACGGCCGAAGGACGCCGTCCCACCGTCGCCGTGCTCTGTCGGGCCCGGGCCCAGTTCCCGCTGATCGAGGCCGCTTTGCGGGGTCGCGGGCTGCCGGTCGAGGTGATCGGTCTGGGTGGTCTGCTGCACGTGCCCGAGATCGCCGACCTGCGGGCGGCTCTCGAGGTGGTGCACGACCCGACCCGCGGTGATGCGCTGATGCGGCTGCTCACCGGGCCGGCCTGGCGGATCGGCGCGAAGGATCTGGACGGCCTCGGTGCCTGGGCCCGCGAGCTGGCGTCGAGCTGGCGCAACCGGGGTGAGGAGATCCGGCTGCCGCCGAACTCCGGCCTGGTCGCCCTGCAGGTCGACTCGGTGGACGACCAGTCCGTCGTGGACGCGATCGACGCGTTGCCCGAACCCGGTTGGGAAGGTCCTCAGGGGCAACAGCTCTCGGTCGAGGGACAGCGCCGGCTGGAACGGCTGGCCGCGGTGCTGCGGGGTCTGCGCGGTCGTCTCGCCCTGCCGCTGCCCGACCTGGTGCTGGAGGCTGAGCGGGCGCTGCTGCTCGACGTCGAGGTGGCCGCCCTGCCCAACCGTTCGCCGGCCGCTGCCCGCGCTCATCTTGACGCGTTCGCCGATGTCGCCGCCCAGTTCGCGGACAGCGGCGACCGCCCCACGCTGGGCACCTTCCTCGGCTGGCTGAGTGCGGCCGAGGCCCGGGAGCGGGGCCTGGACACCGGCGTGGTCGAGCAGCACGAGGACGCGATCCAGCTGCTCACCGTGCACGGCTCGAAGGGCCTGGAGTGGGACGTGGTCGCGGTCTGCGGAATGGTCGAGGGCACGTTCCCGGCCGGGCACGCGGGCCGGGCCCCGAAACGCTCCAAGGGCTGGCTGAACGACATCGGCGCGGTGCCCTTCCCGCTCCGGGGCGATGCCGCGGGCCTGCCGCAGTGGCATTTCGAGGCCGCCACCACCCAGGACGAGCTGGACGTGGAGCTGAAGCGGTTCATGGACCACTGCGGCGAGCACGAGGTGGCCGAGGAACGCCGCCTGGCCTACGTCGCCGCCACCCGGGCCAAGGACTCGCTGCTGCTCACCGGTGCAATCTGGGGAGACGGCTCGACGCCGCGGGAACCGTCCCGGTTCATGGTCGAGATCGCCGAACTGCGCCAGCGGGCAGCGGAATCGGAGGGGGCAGAGGCCGCGGCCACCCTTGAGCGGATCGCCGTCGGGCTGTGGAGCGACCAGCCGGACGAGGGTGCCGAGAATCCGAGGGCGGTCGAGGGGCGGATGGCGGTCTGGCCGGATCCGTTGGAGGGCCGGCGGGAAGTCGTCGAGGACGGCGCGGAGCTGGTTCGGCAGGCGATCGAGGCGCTGAGTGGGGAGCGTCGCCGGGCTTACGGAACCCGGCAGTTCGGGGCCGCGGCGCGCCTGGGGGATTCGTTGGAATCGCTGGTGCTGCAGGAGATCACCGGAGGGTCGGAGGCCGAAAGCCAAAGGGGCGCCAGGGATCAAGGAGGCGCCAAGGGTCGAGGTTGCGCAGGGGTCGAGGGTGGTGCAGAGGACGCCGGTGGCGCGGTGGAGGTCGGTGGCGCAGAGGACGATGGTGGCGCGGTGTGGGTGGGTGGCGCAGAGGACGATGGTGGCGCGGTGGAGGTCGATGCGTCCGAGATGGGAGCGGCCGAGGTTCAGGTGACCGAGTTCGGGGTCACCGAGGTGGGCTGGGCTCCGGGGGAGGACTGGCTGCCGCCGGACGACTGGGCACCAGAGGACGACTTCGAGCCGCCGCCGGATGTCGACGCGGGGGAGCGCGTGGTGGTGGATCGCGGCCGGGGTGGGCCATTGATGGCGGATGCCGGTCAGGGAACCTTGGAAGAGAGCGTCGGGCGGACGGCGGATTTCGCGCTCCCCGAACCGCAGACCACCGAAGAGGCCGCTTGGGCCCGGGAAGTGGAAGTCCTTCTGGCCGAACGGGATGCGGCGGCCAGCGGCGAGCTGACCGTTCGCCTGCCCACCCACCTGTCCGCCTCCCGGGCCGTCGCTCTGGCTGAGGACAGGCAAGGGCTGGCCGAGCGACTCCGCCGCCCGATGCCGCTGCAGCCGAGCCCGCAGGCCCGCCGCGGCAGCGCGTTCCACGCCTGGCTGGAGCGGCGTTTCGGGGCCGCGGCCCTGGTCGACATCGACGACCTGCCCGGCGCCGGGGACGAGCACGAGGACGTCCGGCTGGAGACGCTGCAGGAGAACTTCCTGGCCTCGGAATGGGCCGAGCGCACGGCCGAGGTGGTCGAGGTGAACATCGAGACGCCGGTCGCCGGGGTGATGCTGCGCGGCCGGATCGACGCGGTGTTCCGCCGGCCGGACGGCGGCTGGGACGTGGTCGACTGGAAGACCGGGCGCCCGCCCACCCGGGAGCAGATGCCCGCCCTGTCGGTCCAGCTCGCGGTCTACCGGCTGGCCTGGTCCCGGCTCCACGGGGTGCCGGTCGAGCAGGTCAGCTCCGCGTTCTTCTACGCCTCGGTGGGGCGTACCGTGCGGCCGGTCGACCTGCTCGACCAGGCCGCGCTGGAGGAACTGCTGACCCTGTAAGGGGCTACTTCAGCAGCGCCCGGGCCATCACCAGCCGCTGGATCTGGTTGGTGCCCTCGTAGATCTGGGTGATCTTCGCGTCCCGCATCATCCGCTCGACCGGGTGGTCCTTCACGTACCCGGCCCCGCCGAGCAACTGCACCGCGTCCACCGTCACCTTCATCGCCACGTCCGAGGCGTAGCACTTGGCCGCGGCGCCGAAGAAGCCGAGATCCGCGTCGTTGCGCTCACTCTTGGCGGCGGCCGCGTAGACCATCTGCCGCGCGGTGGCCACCGCCATCGCCATGTCGGCCAGCATGAACTGCAGGCCCTGGAACTCGGCCAGGTGCTTGCCGAACTGCTTGCGTTCCTTCGCGTAGGCCACCGCGTGGTCCAGCGCGCCCTGAGCGATGCCGACCGCCTGGGCCCCGATCGTCACCCGGGTGTGGTCCAGCGTGCGCAACGCCAGCTGCAGACCCTCGTCCGGCTTCCCGATCAGCCGGTCGCCGGGCAGCCGGACGTTGTCGAAGAACAGCTCACGGGTGGGGCTGCCGGTGATGCCGAGCTTGCGTTCCTTCGCCCCCCAGCTGAAGCCCTCGTCGCCGGTCTCGACCACGAACGCGCCGATGTTGCGGCCGCGCCGGCCGTCCGGATCGGTCACCGCCAGCACCGTGTAGAACTGGCTCTCCCCGGCGTTGGTGATCCAGGACTTCTGCCCGTTCAGGATCCAGTCGTCGCCGTCCCGGACCGCGCGGGTCCGCATGCTGGCGGTGTCGCTCCCCGCCTCGCGTTCGGACAGCCCGTAGGAGAACATCGCCTCGCCGCGGGCGACCGGCGTCAGGTACTTCTTCTTCAGTTCTTCCCCGCCGCCGAGGATCAGCGGCATGGTGCCGAGCTTGTTCACCGCCGGGATCAGCGAGGTGGAGGCGCAGGCCCGGGCCACCTCCTCGATCACCAGGCAGGTGGCCAGGGCGTCGGCGCCGACCCCGTCGTACTCCTCGGCGATGTGCGGGGCGTGGAAGTCGCCCGCCTTCAGGGCCTCGTAGGAGGCCTGCGGGAACTCGCCCTTCTCGTCCACCTCGGCCGCGTGCGGGGCGACCTTGTCGGTGCACAGGTCGCGCACCGCGGCCTGCAGCTCACGCTGGTCGTCGGACAGCGCGAAGAACGGGAAGTCAGCCACATCGCTCATGGCTTCGAGAGTAGTCAGCGTTATTCGCTGGCGTCGCCCCCCGATCGAGGCAAAGCTCACGCGCATGCCTCTTTGGACCGCACCCTTTCCCGGCCCCGAACTCCTCCGGGACGGTCCGCTGACCGGGCCGGACCGGCCGATCCTGGAGGGCTACCTGGACGACGCCCGGGCCACCCTGCTGAACATCTGTGCCGGCCTGACCGCCGAGCAGCTCGCCGCCCGGCCGCTGCCGACCTCGATCTCGCTGCTCGGGCTGATCCGGCACCTGACCAAGGTGGAGCGGGTCTGGCTGCGGATCCGGGCGGCCGGCGAGGACGTGGCGAATCCTTATCCGGAGACCGATTCCGACTTCGACGGCGTGCGGGCCGAGCAGGCCGAGGCCGAGCTGGCCGCCTACCGGGCCGAGTGCCGGGCCGCCGACGCGGCGGTCACGGACGTGTCGTTCGAGCACACCGTCGAGGTGCGGGGGCAGGTGCTCTCGCTCCGGGCGATCTATGTGCACCTGATCACCGAGTACCAGCGGCACAACGGCCACGCCGACCTGATCCGGGAATCGCTGGACGGCGTGACCGGCCGCTGAGCGCTACGTCAGGGCGGGGACGACCTCCTTGGCGAACAGCTCGACCCCGCTGGAGTCGGTGGCGACCTCGGGGAAGTAGGCGATCGTGTACGCCAGCCCGAGCCCGTCCATCGTCCTCAGTTTCTCGACGATCTGCTCCGGGGTACCGACCAGCCCGGCCGAGGTCAGCTGGTCCATCGTCCGGGTCACGGCCTCGGCCGACAGGAACGGCGTGTACCGCTCCTGGATCCGGGCCAGCCGGTCGGCCACCTCGGCCTCGTCCCGGCCGATCACCACGTTGAAGTTCGAGCTGCGGGTGATCGCGTCGAAGTCCCGGCCCAGGTCGCGGCAGTGCCCGGCGAGGACCTGCGACTTGTGGGTGAAGGTCTCGACGTCGCCGCCGAAGTTCGTGTAGGCGGCGTACTGCGCGGCGATCCGCAGCGTCTTCTTCTCGCCGCCCCCGGCGATCCAGAACGGGATGCCGCCCTCCTGCACCGGCCTCGGGTAGCAGAGCGCGCCGTCCACCTGGTAGTACTCGCCGGAGTGCGTGGCCACCCCGTTCTGCCAGGCCTGTTGCATGATCTCCACGCCGTCGGCCAGCTGGCCGAGCCGGTCGCCCGCGCTCGGGAAGCCGTATCCGTAGGCGTTCCACTCGTGTTCGTACCAGCCCGCACCGATCCCCATCTCGGCCCGGCCGGCCGAGATGACGTCCACCGTGGCCGCGACCTTGGCCAGGTACATCGGGTTGCGGTAACCCATGCAGGTGCACATCTGGCCGAGCCGGACCCGGCTGGTGGTGGCGGCCAGCGCGGCCATCACGGTCCAGGCCTCGTGGGTGGCCTCCGAGGTCGGCACCGGAGTGGTGTGGAAGTGGTCGTAGACCCAGACCGACTCCCACGGTCCGGCCTCGGCCAGCTGGGCCACCCGCAGCATCGTCGGCCAATGGTCGCTGACGTCGACGCCGACCAGGTCGAGCCGCCAGCCCTGAGGGATGAACATTCCGAAGCGCATACGGTCACACTAAGGGCACCCCGGGTCAGCGGCCCGACCCGATGCGGGCCGGAAATCTCTTCAGAACATCGGCGCCAGCCCGGCCGCCAGGATCGCGCCGCCCGCGGTGGTCAGGACCGACTCCGGATGGAACTGGAACCCGGCCACGTTCCGCCCACGCAGCGCGTACACCTGCCGCCCCTCGCCGTCCGTAGCCAGCTCGAACCCGTCGGAGGGCTGGTCCGGGGTGGTGACCGCGAAGCTGTTGTAGAAGCCGACCCGGTGCTCCTGGCCGAACAGCTCGATCCGGCGCTGGCGGCCCTGATCCGGGACGGACAACCGGTGCACCCCGAATCCCAGGGCCAGGGCGAGGATCTGGTGACCCAGGCAGATGCCCATCGTGGGCAGGCCGACCGCCAGCCGGGCCTGGGCCAGGGACCGCAGGGACCGGATCCGGCGGTCCAGGATGTCGCGCGGATCGCCCGGGCCGGGGCCGAGCAGCACCGGATCGGAAGTGACGCTGAGGTGGTCACCCTCGGGTCCGGACAGCGCCTCCCAGGGATACTCGGTCACCGTGAACCCCAGCGACCCCAGCAGATGGCCGAGCATGGCGGTGAAGTCGTCCTCGGCGTTCACCACCAGCACCCGGCCGGTCGCCGGGAGCGGCTCGGCCCCGGAGCGGGAAGGCTGCAACCAGAACCGGGCCAGGGTGTCGTTCCGCGAAGCAAGCAACTCGGCGATTCGCCCACCCGTTCCCTGCGTAACTCCGAAAGGCAGCGTCGAGGACGGTGTTCCGGTCAGGGCCGCCATAATTCCGGCTGCTTTGGAACGGGTCTCGGCGAGTTCCGCCTCCGGCTTCGAACCCCGCACCAGCGTTGCTCCGGCCGCCACCCGAACAGTGCCGTCCGGAGTGATCTCGGCGGTGCGGATCAGGATCGGGGCATCGAGCCGCGTCTGCCCCTCGTCGTCGGTGTCGATCAGCGCCAGAACACCCCCGTAGTAACGTCTTCCCCGTCGCTCGTGCCGGGCGATCACCCGGCAGGCGTTACGGATCGGGCTGCCGGTGACGGTCGGCGCAAACATGGTGGCCCTGAGCACGTCTCGGACGTCGGCCTTGGTCTGACCCTCCAGAACGTACTCGGTGTGGGTCAGATGGGCCATCGGCTTGAGGAAGGGGCCGCGCACCCGGCCGCCCGCCTCGGTGATCGCGGCCATCATCTTCAGCTCCTCGTCCACCACCATCGCCAGCTCGTCGCGCTCCTTCGCGTCGGTCAGGAAGGCCTCCAGGGCAGCTTCCCGCGCTTCGGCGTCGGCGAATCCACCGGTCGGATGGCGGAGCGTGCCGGAGATCGGGTTCATTGTCACCACACCGGATTCCACGCTGACATGGCGCTCCGGTGTAGCCCCGACCAGGGTGGTCCTCGGGGTGTGGAGCAGGAACGTCCAGTAGGCGTTGGTCTCGGTCCGCAGAAGCCGATTGAGGACGCCCAGGGCGGCCCGGGCGCGCGGCTCCCGTTCGGTTTCGATCCGGCCGGTCAGGCATCGGTGGATCACGAAGTTGGAGCCCTGGCCGGTGGCGATCTCCTGCGAGAGGACGTCCCGGACCGACCGCTCGTAGGCCGGGTCGGGGACGTCGAAGCCGTTCTCCCGGAAGGTGTCGGGACCTTCGGGCAGCGCGGTCAGGAGTTCGGTTAGGTCGACGGTGAGCCGTTCGGTCACCTGGAGCGCGAGGACCGGCGTGCCGTCGTCGACCACGTCGAACCCACGCTCGGCGATCTGCCGGAAACCGATGGCGGCGAGCACCGGGTGCTCGGCGTCGGCGGCCGTCGGAAGGTCCTCAATACGGCCGACTTCGGTCACTTCGCCGATCAGGACCTCGGCCCGGGCGGAGTTTTGGGGACGCTGCCCCGGACGATGCAGGACGGCGAACGCGGGCGCGGCCGCGAGTCGGGCAACGAGGGTGGGGAGGTGCGGCTGGGAAGGCATTGACCAGGCCTTTTCCGTCAGGGCCGCCCGCCGCGGGGGTCCCCGGCGCAAACGCCGACGGCCGCCTCGACGAGGCGGCCGCGAATGGGATGGAGATGAACGCGAGGGGGCCGCCGGTCAGGCGGGCCACCAGAAGGTGCGCGTCAATCTCATACGTACACCGTATCGCATCCCCGTCGACGCGTGTAGGTACCGGAGCACCGATACTCTCGATTCATGCGCTTATCAGTGATGGGGTGCGGCTATCTGGGGGCCGTGCACGCGGCGTGCATGGCCGATTTCGGTCATCAGGTCGTGGGGGTGGACGTCGACGAGCGGAAGATTGCCGACCTCACCGAGGCCAAGGCCCCGTTCTTCGAGCCCGGGCTGCCCGAGTTGCTGCAACGGGCAACCGGGTCCGGCCGGCTCTCCTTCACCACCGACGTCTCCGCCGTCGCCCACGCCCCGGGCGAACCGACGGTCCACTTCATCTGCGTCGGTACGCCGCAGCGGGCGGGCGAGTTCGCCGCCGACACCAGTTATGTGGACGCGGCGGTCCGCTCGCTGCTGCCCCATCTCCAGCCCGGCGACCTGGTGGTGGGCAAGTCCACCGTCCCGGTCGGCACCGCGGCCCGGCTGGCCGCGCTGATCTCCGAGGCGGTGCCCGGCGCCCTGCTGGCCTGGAACCCGGAGTTCCTGCGCGAGGGGCACGCGGTGGACGACACCCAGCGCCCCGACCGGATCGTCTACGGCCTCCCGGCCGAGCCGGAGGCCGCGGCCGAGGCCAGGGCCCTGCTCGACGCGGTGTACGCGAACCCGGTCGCGGCCGGCACTCCGGTGCTGGTCGCCGACTATCCCACCGCCGAGCTGGTGAAGACCGCGGCCAACGCCTTCCTGGCCACCAAGATCTCGTTCATCAACGCGATGGCCGAGGTCTGTGAGGCGGCCGGTGCGGATGTCTCGACACTGGCCGCCGCGATCGGTCACGACGACCGGATCGGCCCCAAGTTCCTCGGCGCCGGGCTCGGTTTCGGCGGCGGCTGCCTGCCCAAGGACATCCGGGCGTTCATGGCCCGGGCCGGTGAGCTGGGCGCCGACCAGGCGCTGACCTTCCTGCGCGAGGTCGACGCGATCAACATGCGCCGCCGCACCCGGATGGTCGACCTGGCCCGCGAGGTGCTCCAGGGTTCGTTCCTGGGCCGCAAGGTGGCTGTGCTCGGGGCTGCGTTCAAGCCGGAGAGCGACGACATCCGCGACTCGCCCGCGCTGAACGTGGCCGCGCAGATCCGGCTGCAGGGCGCCGAGGTCGTGGTCTCCGACCCGGCGGCCCTGGAGAACGCCCGCCGGGCCTGGCCCGACCTGCACTACGAGGACAAGGTCGAGGTGGCCTGCGACGGCGCCGACGTGGTGCTGCTGCTGACCGAGTGGCAGCAGTACAAGACGATCGACCCGGTCCAGCTGGCCGGCATCGTCCGTCAGCGCAACATGCTCGACGGCCGCAACGCGCTCGACCCGCAGCGCTGGCGGGACGCGGGCTGGACGTACCGCGCCCTGGGGCGCCCGCGGGTGTAACCCGCTGCTCCGGTGGGGAGGGTGTCCTCAGGGACGCCCTCCCACCGTTGTGTCCGGAGGTGGGGCTTTCCTGTGGGATCGTTGGACTTATATCCGTTTTCGATCCCGGAGGCATTTCCCGATGACTATGGGCAGGAGCCGGCGTTCGCTCCTGAGCTTGGCGGTAGTCGCGACGTTGCTCGGTGTGGGCAGCGTTGCGCTGGCCCTCGGCGACAACGCGAACGCGACGCCGAAATCGTCCCTCATCACCACCGCCACCCCTGCCGTTCAGGCTCCGGCCACCGTGTTCGTCAACCATTACGCGGACGGCACCTACGACGTGGACGACCAGGTCGTCTATCAGGCCGTGAACGGCCAGAAGAACCAGGTGAAGGTCGCGCTGCGGAAGTCCGGCGGCGGTCAGACCTACACCTACACGATCACCGACCGCGTCCCGATCAAGGCCGGGCACGCCTGTGCCTATCCGGACCCGGCCGACCACACCAGGGTCACCTGCACGATCGACAACTTCGCGGTGCCGGAGGAAGGGGACCCGTACCCCTCCCTGGTGATGTACCTGAAGGACGAGAACGACACGGTGAAGTTCTCCAACCTGGCCGGTGCGCACATCTACAACGGCTTCTACCTCGGCGCCGGCAACGACACCTTCACCACGGTCGACACCGGCACCTTCGACGGCAGTTCGGTCACCGGCGACGCGGGGAACGACACGATCACCGTCCGCGCGGGAGCCGTGGCCCAGGGCGGCGCCGGCAACGACACCGTCCATGCGCTGGGGGCCAAGGCGACCGTGACCGGTGGCCCGGGCAACGACAAGCTCTACGGCGGCGCCGGGAAGCAGACGATCAACGGCCTCACCGGCAACGACCTGATCAAGGGCGGCGCCGGTGCCGACGTGCTCAACGGCAACCAGGGCAACGACACGCTCTACGGTGGCGCCGGCAACGACGTCATCAACGGGAACGCGGGCAACGACAAGCTTTACGGCGGGCCGGGCCGGGACAAGCTGTCCGGCGGGCCCGGCAAGAACGTGATCAAGCAGGACTGAAGGGCGCTGAAGGGGTCGACGCCGTCACCCAGTGCCAGGGAGAGATGAGCCCTGAGTTACCTCTGACATGCCCTGTCCCTGTCCGTCCGTGACGGCTACGATTGCCCCTGTGTGCCCCCGCCCCCCGTCGGGGGCACACACCTTTTGCTGGGGGATTTCCCTCGCCGGAGCCGGGCCGGACGGCCGTCCCCGGCCCGGAACCGCTTGTCTGGCGCCTAAGTCGCGACACGGCGGGGGTTAATGCCCCGGGGTGGACCGCTCACCGGGCAATACTGAGCGAATGTCCGTCTCCCGAACTCCGGCCGCTCGGCGCCCGTCGCGCTCCGGAACGGGAACGGGTGTTGCACCCCGTCGGCACCCGCGCGCACAGTCACTCGGCGTGGTCCGCCTCAGGGAGGACACTGCCCCACCCGGCGGAGGCGGCCCTCGTCCGCCGCGGTCCGACCGGAGCAGCCGCGAGCAGTTGAGCGCGCTGAAGGTCCGGCGGCTGCTGACCCTGCTCGTGCTCACCCTGATCGCCCCGGGCTCCGCCCAGGTGGTCACCGGCCCCTCCCGCTCGTCCCGGCCGGCCGGCTGGGGCCGGGCCCGGCTGGCGGTGGCGGGCGCCGCCCTCCGGGTCTGGCTGAGCTGCCTGGTCCTGGCCGTCCTGCTGGTCGGCCTGGCCCTGCTGAACCGGGACTGGGTGCTCGGCCTGTTCACCCACCAATGGATGATCCGCCCGCTGGCGCTGCTGTTCCTGGCCGGGGCGGTGATCTGGCCGGTGCTGCTGCTCGACGCCTGGCGGATCGGCCAGGCACCGGAACTCACCCAGCGCTCCCGGCGCTGGATCGCCCTGCTCACCGCCGTCCTGATGGTGCTCTCGCTGGCCCTGCCGCTGGCCGTCGGCCGCCGGGTCTGGGCCGCCGCCGACCTGCTCTCCGGGGTGTTCGGCTCGGGCAAGCACTCGGCCGCGGTGGACGGCCGGTACAACGTCCTGCTGCTCGGCGGGGACACCGGGCCGAGCCGGCTGGGCACCCGGACCGACAGCGTCAACCTGGCCAGCATCGACGAGAAGACTGGCCAGACCGCGCTGTTCAGCCTGCCCCGCAACCTGCAGAACGTGCCCTTCCCGGCCGGCACCCCGGCCGCCAAGGCGTTGCCGAACGGCTGGAACTGCGGCGACGTCTGCCTGCTGAACGCGATCTACAAGTACGGGGAGGACAACCCGAAGCTGTTCCCGGACGGCCGGGACCCGGGCGCCGAGGCGATGATGCAGGCCGTCCAGGGGGTCACCGGACTGAAGGTGAACTATTACGTGATCATCGACCTGCAGGGCTTCCAGGACCTGATCGACGCGGTCGGCGGGGTGGACATGAACGTCGCCGCCCGGACCCCGATCGGCAACGAGCACAGCAAGGTCCGGGGCTGGATCGAGCCCGGCCAGCAGCGCCTGGACGGGTTCCACGCCCTCTGGTACGCCCGCTCCCGGGACGCGACCAGCGACTACGACCGGATGGCGCGCCAGCGCTGCGTGATGAACGCGATGGTGAACCAGCTCGACCCGGCCACCGTGCTGCGCAATTTCCAGGGCATCGCGTCGGCCGGTTCCAAGGTGGTCGCCACCGACGTCCCGGCGAGCAAGCTGCCGGCCTTCCTCGAGCTGGCCCAGAAGGCCAAGAAGAGCCAGATCAAGAGCGTGCAGTTCGTGCCGCCGGTGATCGTCCCGAAGCACCCGGACTTCACCGAGATCCGGCGCCAGGTGGCCACCACGATCGACCAGCTCGAGGGCCGCAACGATGAAGTGGGGACGCCGGCGGTCACCGCGACGGCGCCGAAGTCGGCTCCCAAGCCGGTGGAATCCGCGGCGGCGGGCGTCTCTTCACCCGGCCCGAAGGCTTCCCCGGGCTCCGGACCATCGTCACCGAACGCGTCCGTAGATGTGCGCTCCGTCTGCGGGACGTCCTGATTCCCGTTCGGCCCCAAGGGAAATTGCCCCCGCAAACGTGAATCCGGAGCTCTGTCTGCCCGTCCGCGCATAACTTTGCTGTGACATTCTGTGCCGCTTCGAGCAGGACGTGCCTGATCAGGGGCATCTGCCCGGGCTCGGGCGGGGCGCGGGCGGGCGGCGGCCGCACCGAGCACGGTCCGGCCCCGGATAGGCTGATAGGGACATGGACGCCCACCTGCCCGAGGCGCTCGACGCCCCCTCCCGGACCGATCAGCTGCCCGCTGACGCGCCGGTCAGCATCGTGCTCTGCGTGCTCAACGAGCAGCGTCACCTCGAGCAGGCGGTCCGCCACGCGCTCGACCAGGACCACGCGGGTCAGCTGCAGATGGTGATCGCGCTCGGCCCCTCGAAGGACCACACCGACCAGGTGGCCTCCCGGCTGGCGGCGATGGACTCGCGGATCACCCTGGTGCGCAACCCGGACCCGCACGGCAGCACCCCGGCCGGGCTGAACGCGGCGATCGCGGAGACCAAGCACCCGGTCGTGGTCCGGATCGACGGGCACTCGATGCTGCCGCGCGACTACGTGCGGATCGCGGTCGAGAC
The DNA here is from genome assembly GCA_000719025.1 of Kineosporia aurantiaca JCM 3230. Taxonomy (GTDB): domain Bacteria; phylum Actinomycetota; class Actinomycetes; order Actinomycetales; family Kineosporiaceae; genus Kineosporia; species Kineosporia aurantiaca. The sequence goes on along the minus strand of JODP01000001.1, from coordinate 65,326 downwards.
GATGCGTGAGACCGGCGCCGACAACGTCGGCGGGGTGATGGCCGCCGAGGGGGAGACCCCGTTCGAGCAGGCCGTGGCCCGCGCCATGACGAGCAAGCTCGGGGTCGGCAACGCGGCCTTCCACACCGGCGGTTCGCCGGGCGAGGCCGACACGGTCTACCTCGGCGTGTTCCGCCGCTCCGCGCTCGAGCGGGTCGGTGGGTACGACGAGACGTTCCTGCGCGCGCAGGACTGGGAGATGAACCTGCGCATCCGCCGCACCGGCGGCCGGGTCTGGTTCCAGCCCAAGCTGCGGGTCTCCTACCGCCCGCGCAGCACGGTCAAGGCGCTGGGCCGGCAGTACTTCTTCTACGGCCGCTGGCGCCGGGTGGTCATGCGTCGGCACGAGGGCACGGTCAACTTCCGTTACCTGGCCCCGCCGGTCGCCCTGGCCGGAGTGGTGGGCGGGCTGGGCCTGGCCGCCGCCGGGATCAAGGCGGGGGCGGTGCTGCCCGCCGGGTACCTGGTCGCGATCTGCGCCGGGGCCGCGTTCGAGGGTCGCGAGCTGCCGCCGGGGGCCTGGGTGCGCCTGCCCGTGGTCACCGCCACCATGCACCTGAGCTGGGGCGCGGGGTTCATCCTGAGCCCGCGCAAGCTGGCCGAGGAGCCGAGCCGGATCGGCGGGATCGCCCTGCCGGACGCAACCACCCCCTGAGTCTCGCTGAGTCTCGCGGCTGCCCCCGCGCGTCCCAAAACCCGCCGTCATCATGCAGTTTCGCCCCGGCGATCATGCAGTGCATGATCAGCGGGGCGAAACTGCAGGATCACGAACAAAGATCTATTGCGGGACGGTCTGCTCGCCGAGCGACCAGGCCCGGATCAGCTCGGCGAACTGCCGCCCGTCGGTGCGCCAGTCCAGGTCGGCCAGGGCCGCGCTCCAGCCGGACGCCCCCAGCCGCTCCCGCCGCTCCCGATCGGCCCGGAGCGTCCGGATCGCCGTCTCAGCCGCGCCGACGTCCCCGAACGGCACCACCGTGCCGCTGTGGTACCGCCCCACCAGATCGGCGGCGGCCGCGTTGGGCGTGGTCACCACCGGCACCCCGCAGGCCATGTACTCCATCACCTTGGTCGGCCGGGAGACCGCGTAGTTCGGCTCGTCGTGCAGTAGCGCCAGGCCGGCCAGGGCGCCGGGCAACAGGGCGAGCGCCTGACGGTTGGGCACGAAGCCGTGGTGCTCGATCCAGCCCTCGGTGTGCGCGTGGGCGATCGGGCCGGCCACGTCACCGTCGGCCGGGCCGATCAGCTCCAGCCGGACCTCGGGGGCCAGGCGCCGCCCCAGCTCGATCATCTCCAGCGCGCCCCGGGCCCGGGTGATCCGGCCCAGGTAGACCACGCGCTCGGCCCCGGGCGGCGGGGGCTTCTCGTCCGGCACCGGCACGCTGTTCGGGACCACTGCGTGCGGCCGCCGGAACCGGTCCTGATAGCCCTCCTCGGCCAGCAGCAGCGAACATCGGCGCTCGGCCCAGCGCTCGGCCGCACGGACCGCGGCGCCGGTCAGAGGGCGGACCGGGCGGGGTAGCCAGGACTTCATCCGGAGCGCGGCCGCCGTGTCCTCATGGACGTCCCAGACCACCCGCGGAGAGGTGCGCCGGTCCAGTCCCGGCACGGCCAGCAGCAGCTCCGGGTCGTGCAGCAGGGCCAGGTCGTGCTCCGGGCCGATCCGGTGCAGCAGGCGGCGAGCGGCGGAGATGGCGGTGAACCGCTGCCGCCCGGCCGCGCGGGGCAGATCCACCGCCGTCACGCCCTCGGGCGGACGGCGGTGGCTGGCCTCGAACGGCGCCGCGTAGGTGACCTCGAGCCCGGCCGCCAGCAGGGCGGTGAGCTGGCGGTACCGGATCCGGGCGTCGTCCGGGTCGTGCACCACGGTCATCACCAGGACACGTGGTGCCTTCGGGGCATCTGGGACGGAAATCGGGACGGACGAGGCCGAGGTGCCCAGGGGCAGGGCAGCACGATCCTCGTTCACGTCCGTCTCACCCGCCGGTACGCGTCCCGCGGGCCCGGCCCGCAGCGTCCACCATCGTCATTCCTCGTCGCCCTCGGTCTCGGACTGGGTGTACGCCGAGATCACCTCGTCCACCCCGCCGTCCATCACCAGCCGGCCCTTGTCGATCCAGAGCACCCGGTTGCAGGTCTTGGTGATCGTCGGCAGCGCGTGGCTGACCAGGAAGACCGTGCCCGCCTCCTCGCGCAGCTGACGGATCCGGGCCTCGCTGCGCTGCTGGAACAGCCGGTCGCCGACGGAGAGCGCCTCGTCGATCATCAGCACCCGGTGGGCCACCGAAGAGGCGATGGCGAACCGCAGCCGGGCGCCCATACCCTGCGAGTACGTCCGCATCGGCAGGTCGAGGAACTGCGGGTCGAGGCCGGAGAACTCGACGATCTGGTCGTACTTGGCCCGGACCTCGGCCAGGCTCATGCCCAGGGCCAGACCACCGAGGATCACGTTGCGCTCGCCGGACAGCTCGTTCATCAGCGCCGCGCCGACGCCCAGCAGGGTCGGGTTCTCCTCCGAGAAGACCGAGCCGCGGGCCGGTGGAACCAGCCCGGCGACGGCCTGCAGCAGCGTCGACTTGCCCGAGCCGTTGGTGCCGACCATGCCGATCGAGTCGCCCTCGTAGGCGGTGAAGCTGATGCCCCGCACGGCGTGCACCTCGCGGGCGCGCCGGAGCGCCGGGGTCCGCGCCAGCAGCCCCTTCTTCTCGGCGTTCTTGCCCGAGGCGGCCTTGCCGGTGGCGAAGACCTTGTAGGTGACGTGCAGGTTGTCCACGATCACGGTGGGCCGTTCGCGGGGCCCTACGGGCACCCGCTTCTTGATCTTTTCCAGGCCGCTCGGCCCGATGCCCTTCTTGGCGGCCTTCTTGGCCGGCGCCTTCTTCGCAGCCGGCGGCTGCGGCTCGGGCGGGGGGGCGTCCTGCTCCACGGGGGCCGCCTGGTACTGGCCGTTGGCGTAGTCGGTGCTTGCCCAGCCCGGGAAAGAGGTCTGCTCAGTCACGTCCGTACAGTCCTTCGGCTTGCCAGAAGAAGATGAATCCCACCACGAACAGCACCGCGCCGTACCCGAAGGCCATCACCCAGGTCGTGGGGGTGATCTCGATACCGTTCTTGGCCCCGCGCAGGCCTTCCAGCATCGAGTACCGGATCAGGCTGATGTAGATGTTCAGCGGATTGGCTTTCAGGATCCGGCCGAAGATGCCGTCACCGACCTGCGTGGAGATCACGTAGAAGAGGCCCGACATGTAGAAGATGATCCGGGTGATGAACGGGATCAGCTGAGTCAGGTCGCGCAGGTGAACGGTCAGCCGGGCGGCCAGGAACGCCACCCCGGCGCAGAACAGGGACATCGCCGCGTAGGTGGGGATGATCAGCAGCCAGTCGATCTGCGGCAGCTCGCCGGTGAACATCACGATGATGGCCATCACGATGATCATCGCGCCCAGTTCCAGCGTCTTCTGCAGAACCGTGGCGATCGGCAGCACCGCCCGGGGGAAGTGCAGGGTGCGGACCAGACCGCGATTGGTCACCAGCGACTTGGAACCGTCCGAGAAGCAGGTGGAGAAGTAGTTGAAGGTGAAGACCCCCGTGGTGAGGAACGCCACGTAGTTGTCCGGGCGGTTCGACTTCTGCAGCAGCACCCCGAAGATCAGGCCGTAGACGCCGGCCTGGATCAGGGGGTTCAGCACCACCCAGGCCATGCCCAGGCGGTTGGCCTCGTTCTGCGCCCGGAACCGGGACTTGGCCAGCTCGAAGGCGAAGTGCCGCCGGTTCCAGATCTCCCTGATGTACGTCTTCAGCGGGGGTCGGCCGCCGAGCTGGATCAGCCCGTACTCGGCCGCTCGCGCCGCTGCCCGCTGCGCCGCGCTCGTCTCCGGGCGGATCGGCAGGATGCTGGTCAAAGTCGCTCCACGGTTGCCCTGTCTGCACTGTCTTCACGAACCTCGAAGACGCCACGGGTATCCAGCACGAGCGGTGCGAGCCGGGCGATCTCGTCGAGATCGTAGCTTGAGTGGCGTTGCAGCAGAACGGCGATGTCCGCCCCCGACACCGCCTCGGCCAGGTCGGGCACGCGGTCCAGGGTTGATCCGGGGCCGGTTTCACCATCCGGTGCGAAATCGTGATCAACCGGTTCACCTGCGCCCGGAGCCGGGTGACCGGTGAGTGCCCAGGCGGTGACGTACGGATCGTGGAACTCCACCCGGGCCCCGGCGGATTGCAACCGGATCGCAATCGGGACTGCGGGCGATTCGCGCTGATCCGAGATGTCTGCCTTGTACGTCACCCCCAGGAGCAGCACCCGCGAGCCGCGCAGCGGCTTGGCCACGTCGTTCAGCCGGTCCTGCACCCGCTGCACGATGTAGTCTGGCATGCCGTTGTTGATCTCCTGCGCGAGCTCGACGAACCGGAACGGGTAGCCCAGCGCGGCCCGGACCCGGTAGGAGAGGTAGTTCGGGTCGATCGGGATGCAGTGACCCCCGACCCCCGGCCCGGGGTAGAACGCCTGGAAGCCGAACGGTTTGGTGGATGCGCAGCGGATCACGTCCCACAGGTCGATGTCGAGTTCGTGGCAGAACCGAGCCATCTCGTTGACCATCGCGATGTTGACGTGACGGTAGGTGTTCTCCAGCAGCTTCGACATCTCGGCCTCGCGGGTGCCGCGCGCGGTGACCACCTCGTCCACGATCTTGCGGTAGAACGCCGCCGCCCGCTCGGTGCAGGCGCCGGTGGTGCCGCCGACCACCTTGGGGGTGTTGCGGAAGCCCCAGCGGTCGTTGCCCGGGTCGATCCGCTCGGGGGAGAAGGCGAGGAACACGTCCTTACCTACCCGCAGCCCGCCTTCTTCCAGCATCGGGCGCAGGAGCTCGTCGGTGGTGCCGGGGTAGGTGGTGGACTCCAGCACCACCAGCGTGTCGGCCTGCAGGTTGGCGGCCACCGCGGCCGTGGCGCCGAGCACCATGCCCAGGTCGGGCCCGCCGTCCTGGGAAAGCGGGGTCGGGACGCAGATCACCACGGTGCGGGCCCCGGCCACGACGGTGGAGTCGGTGTGCGCCGTGAAGCCGGCCTCCCGCATCGCCGCGATGTCGGCGTCGGACAGGTCGTCCACGTGCGAGCGGCCCGCGTTCAGGCCGGCCACCACGCCGGTGTCCAGGTCGAGACCGGCCACGCTCAGCCCGCTCCGGCTGGCCTCCTGGGCCAGGGGCAGGCCGACGTAGCCCAGTCCGACCACCACCAGGTCCACCGAATCGGGCGTGTGCTGCACCATCTGCAGGTCGTCCTTCCGCACACCGGCCGTCGTCGGGCGCCGGAGGAGAGGAGTTCACTGCAGTCCCGGCCGGCGTTCAGTCCGTGGCGCCCCGGTTGAATTGTGACACGCTGTGCGTATTGGTGGGGCGCCCCGTAATCATTGGCCCGACCAACCCAGCGCGCCCCAGTCCCTTTCGTCGCTCTTCGTCCGGATCTCCGGGTCGAGCGGAGAGGGCGCGCCGAGCCGGTAGTACCGTGCGGCGATCTCGGCCCGGGCCCGGATGTAGTCCTCACTGGCTCCCGGCAGGAGGTGCTCGACCGGGCGCCCGTCGAACAGGCCGGGGGTCAGCGCGTCGGTGACCAGCAACTGGTCGTTGCCCAGCTGGGGGATGCCCTGCAGGCCGGGGGCCAGCACCGGGCTGACCGAGAGCGGGCCGCGCAGGTCGCCGGGCCGGGACAGGCGGGGTGGGCGACCGACCAGGTTGGCCACGGCCGGCGGCAGGACCCGGCCGACCGTGCGCCGGGCGAAGCGCTGGGCGTGCAGCGACGCCGCCTCCATCCGTTCACCGGTCGGCACCCCGACGGCGGCCAGGCCGATCACCGTGCGGGCGGCCTCGGTGGCCCCGGTCGGCGGGTCCAGGTCGCGGCAGGAGGCGCTGAGCCGCATCCGGACCCGTTCGTCCAGCAGCCGGCTCAGGGCGGCGTCGAACTCGCGTGGCCGGTCCGGGTCGGCGGCCAGCGCCAGCCCGGTGTTGCCGATGATCCGGGCCCGGGTGCGCTGGTCGTCGGTGACCGCGTCGCCGTTCGGCACCAGAAGCGTGGGCACGGCCGAGTAGAGCAGCTCGTGGGCGGCGTTGTAGCCGCTCGCCGAGACCGCCGCGTCGAACGCGTTCAGATAGCGGACCAGCGGGAAGACCGAGATCTGCTTCGGTCCGGCGGCCTTGGCGGCCCGCCCGCGCAACGGTGAGGAGGTGACCACGACCTGCCAGCCGGCCGCGGTGAACTGCTCGACCGTGCGCTGGTAGGCGGAGTACAGGTCGCTGCGCTTGCTGCTGCCCAGGGTGAGCAGCAGCCGCGGCCGGTCCGGGTCGAGCTCCAGCTCCTCGATCGCCTTCTCCCGGCTGAGCTGCGGCACCTGGCCGACCAGGGTGATCGGGCCGACCCGGCGGGCGTCCTCCAGGTAGACGGTGCGGCCGACGTCGCCGGCCGAGGCCAGGTCGCCCGGTTCCAGCACGGCGGCGAACAGGCGGCGGTAGCGCAGGGCGCGGGCCCCGACGCCCTTCTGCCACATTGCCCGGCGGCTCCAGATGAACGGCACGTCCGGCATCCGGCGCAGTGCCCGCAGCACCCCGTCGTAGGGGTAGACGCCGTCGAAGACGAAGGCACTCGCGTTCGTCTCGGTGACCAGCGCGGTGATCCGCTCGGCCAGGTACCCGTCCCAGTGCCGCCGCGGCACCTGCTTGCGCAGCGAGCTGGGGGCCCACTCGGCGCGCATGCCGTACTGGTTCACCACGGTGACCGCTGAGGACAGCGAGAAGATCACCGGGTCCATCCCGCCCAGTGAGGCCAGGGCCAGGGCCAGCTGGCGGGAGAGGTGTCCCATTCCCTTGCCGTTGGTGGTGGCGAGCACCACCGTGGGCGGTCCGGTGCGCATGGAGTGAGGTCGCCGTCCTCATCTGCATCTGAAGGAACATCTGCAACTTGGGGGTAACGCCGCCTCGGCTGTTCGGAGGGGGAGCCCCTCGGCAACCGTGGTGGCGCCCAACATACGGCAGACTGGGCAGTCGCAGAGCCGGTGCATCTCGTGACGTTGCGCTGATCAGACAGATCTCAGACAGAGCAGGGAGAGGTCCGGAATGAAGGCGCTCGCCCGCTGGCGGCGCAGGCTCCGGCGGCAGATCAGGTCTCTGCCCAAGGCCGGTCGCCGGGGCACGCGGATCGCGATCACCTACGCGGAGACCGCGGCCGCGGTCCGCCGGGACAAGGGCAAGCGGCCCGACGACGCGCTCCGGTTGCTGCACGACGCGGCCCGGCGCAGTCCGGCCGACATGCGGGTGGCCCGGCTGCGCACCCAGGTGCTGGCCCGCACCGGTCAGCTGTCGGACGCGGTGGCCGAGGCCTCCCGGCTGGCGATGGCCGCGCCCAGCGGCCGGAACGTGCGGTTGCAGCGGGCGGTGCAGGGCCGGCTGGTGGAGACCGATCCGGGCTGGCGTCCGCGGGTCCCCGGGGCGCACCCGGCCCGCCTGGCCGATCCGGTTCCGGGGCGGGTGCTGTACCTGGCCAAGGAGTCGATGCCGCACCGTAACAACGGCTACTGCACGCGTACTCACGAGACGCTGCTGGCGGTGCGCGGGGCCGGGCGCGACCCGTTGGCGCTCACCCTGCCCGGCTTCCCCCCGGCCCCGGAGGACGGAGCCGCCCCGTCCCCCACCTCCACGGTGGACGAGATCGAGTACCACCACGTGATGCCCGGGGCCACCCAGCTCTCGGCGGTGACCTGGGAGGAGTACGTCCAGCTGACCACCACCACGTTCGCCCGGCAGGTGGCCCGGGTGCGCCCGGAGGTGCTGCACGCCGGGTCCGGCCACCGGGGCTACGACCTCGGGGTGGTCGGCCAGGCGCTGGCCGAGTGGGCCGGGCTGCCCTGGATCTACGAGGTGCGCTCGTTCTTCGAGACCACCTGGACCGCCGACGAGCGGTACGCCGAGCACGCCGAGTACTACCGTCGCCGATTCGCCGCCGAGACCCGGGCGATGCGGGCCGCCGATGCGGTGGTCACCCTGAGCGGGCCGATGCGCGAGGAGATCGTGCACGGCCACGGGGTGCCGGAGGACAAGGTCTTCGTCATCCCGAACGCGGTCGACCTGGACCGGTTCCAGCCCCGGCCGCGCTCCGGGCAGCTGCGGCAGGAGCTCGGCCTGGACGGCACCTTCGTCCTGGGCTACATCAGCAACCTCGATCACTTCCGCGAGGGCCAGGAGGTGCTGCTGTCCGCCGCGGCCCAGCTGCGCGCCCAAGGGCTGCCGATCAGCGTGCTGCTGGTCGGCGAGGGACGGCGCCGGGCCGAGTTGGAGGCGCACGCCAAGGAACTCGGGCTGGGGGCGGCCGCGGTGTTCGCCGGTTCGGTGCCGTTCGACGAGGTGCCCGCCTGGTACGCGCAGATCGACCTGTTCGTGGTGCCCCGGGTGCCCGAGCGGGCCGGCCGGATGGTCTCCCCGATGAAGCCGTTCGAGGCCATGGCGATGGAGATCCCGGTGCTGGTCAGCGATCTGCCCGCGCTGGTCGAGATCGCCGGCGAGGGCCTCGGCCGGGCCAGTGTCTTCACCGCCGGGGACGCGGCGTCGCTGGCCTCGGTGGTCCGCGGGCTCACCGACCATCCCGAGGAACTGGCCAAGAAGGCGGCCGAGGCGGCGGACTGGGTCCGCCGCGAGCGCACCTGGGCCGGGAACGGGCGGGCCTTCGACGCGGTCTACCGGTTCGCCGCCCAGAGATTTGCCGAGAGGACGCCCTGATGCTGATCTCGATGCCCGGCCGGGACCAGAGCACCGAGGGCTGGGCCGCCGAGACGTTCTCCGCCCTGGCCCGGATGCCGGTCGAGGGGCCGGAGCCGGTGGTCTGGCCGTTCACCCCGTACTACACCGGAAACCCCTTCCAGAACGTGCTGTACAGCCGGTTCGCCGGGCAGGGGCTGGTCGCCGCGCCCACCTTCCGGGCCACCGACCTGCTCACCACCACCCGCACCTGGCCGGCCGACGTGCCGCTGGTGGTGCACCTGCACTGGCTGAACCAGGTGCTGGCCAAGGCCGGGGACGACCGGGCCGCGAACGAGGCGGTCGGCCGGCACGCGGAGCTGCTGGACACCCTGAAAGCGCGCGGCGCCCGCCTGGTCTGGACGGTGCACAACGTGCTGCCGCACGACACCCAGTTCGAGGCGCAGGAGGTGCGGCTGCGCGAGCAGGTGGTCGAGCGCGCCGATCTGGTGCACGTGATGAGCCGGCGCACCACCGAAGCGGTGGAGGACTGGTTCGCCCTGCCGCACGAAAAGGTCTACCAGTGCGACCATCCCGGCTATCAGGGGGTTTATCCGGACTGGGTGAGCCGCGCCGATGCGCGGCGCAGGCTGCGGATCCCGGACGACGCGGTGGCCCTGCTGCTGACCGGCGCGGTGAAGCCCTACAAGGGCATCGCCGATCTGCTCGAGGCGGTGGACCGGGTCTCGCGGGCCCGGCCCGGCCGGATCGTGCTGATCGTGGCGGGCAAGCCCGACGATGCGCCGGAGACCAAGGACTTCATCACCGCGGCGGCCGCCCATCCGGCGGTGCGACTGCTGCCGGCCCAGGTTCCGGACGTCGACATGCAGGTGCTGATGCGGGCCTGCGACCTGGTCGCCCTGCCCTACCGGCGCTCGCTGAACTCCGGAGTTCTGGCTCTGGCCCTGACTTTCGGCCGTCCGGCGCTGCTGCCGTCGAACTCCGGCTCGCTGCCGGTGGTCGAGGGAGGGGCCGCGCTGGTCTATCCGCCCGACGGGGTGGCGGCCCTGACCGATGCGGTCTTCTCCTGTCTGGACGCAGATCTCGAGGCCCTGGACCGGGCTGCCCGCGTCGCGTCCCGGCGGATCGACCGGCGGGCGATCGCCGAGCGGTTCGCGGCCGACATGCGCTCCTGGGTGGATACCGGGGTGGTCCCCGAATCCTCTCCGGAGGCCGAGGTCTCGGTCGAATTAGGGACGATCGCGGGCGTCGCGGCGGGGATCCCACCGGGGGCGTCGGCATGAGCCGGGTGCTCCACATCACCGGCGCCCGGCCGAACTTCCCCAAGGCCGCCCCGGTCCTGGCCGCCCTCGAGGGTTCGGTCGAGCAGGTGCTGGTGCACACCGGGCAGCACTACGACGACCGGCTGAGCCGGGTCTTCTTCGACGAACTGGGCCTGCCCGAGCCGGATCTGAACCTGGGCGCCGGATCCGGCTCGCACGCCACCCAGACCGCCGCGGTGATGGTCGGGCTGGAGCAGGTGTTCCTCGAGCGGCAGCCCGACCTGGTGGTGGTCTACGGCGACATCAACTCCACCCTGGCCGCCGCCCTGGTCGCGGCCAAGCTGCTGATCCCGGTGGCGCACGTGGAGGCCGGGCTGCGCAGCTTCGACCCGACCATGCCCGAGGAGGTGAACCGCCGGGTCACCGACCAGCTCTCCGACCTGCTGCTGGTCACCAGTGCGGACGCGGTCGGGCACCTGGCCCGGGAAGGGATTGCGGCGGGTCGGATCCACTTCACCGGCAACCCGATGATCGACACGCTGCTGAAGCACCTCGACCGGTTCGACGAGGCGGCCGCCCGGCAGCGCCATGGCCTCAGCGGCGACTACCTGGTCGCCACCCTGCACCGGCCCTCGAACGTGGATGACCCGGCAGCGGTCGCTCAGCTGGTGTCGGTGCTGCACAAGGCGGCCGAGCGGATGCCGGTGGTGATCCCGCTGCACCCGCGGGGGCGGGCCGGGCTGGAAGCGGCCGGTCTGCTCGAATCGTCCGGTGTCGTGGTTTCGGATCCGTTGCCCTACACGGCTTTTCTGGGCCTGGTCCGCGGAGCGGCGGCGGTGCTGACCGACTCCGGGGGAGTGCAGGAGGAGGCGAGCGTGCTCGGCGTGCCCTGCCTGACCATGCGGCCCAACACCGAGCGACCGGTGACGATCACGCACGGCACCAATCGGCTGGTGGGAGTGGAGGGGGTCCTGGCCGCGCTGGACGAGGTGCTCGACGCCCCGCCTCTGGAAAGGCCCGCCCCGCTGGAGAAACGCCCTCCGTTGTGGGACGGCCAGGCCGGCCCCCGGATCGCCGGGGTGGTCCTCGACTGGCTCGCCGCCCGCTGACCGCCCGTGCGGATGTCCACGGGAGGCCGGGAATGTCGCGAGGAGAGGAGGAGCGCGTGTCGTCGTCGGGAACGGGTTGGCGCGGAGCGGTGATCAGGGGATTGCGGACGCTGCCGGAGCCTCGGGATGAGGCGGCGATCCGAATGGCGATCGCGGTCCGGGATCTGGTCGCCGGCCGTGAGCCGGCGCCGTTCGCCCGGCCGCCGAAGCCGGTGCCTAGGCCCGAACCGGGCGGCCTGATCCGGAAGCCGACCGGTCTGCCCGTCGTACCCCCGCTCCCGGAAGACCGGGAATGGCAGCTGCCGCAGGGAATCACCGGGTCCGGCCGGACCGTCAGCAGCCTCTACACAACCGGAGACGGCGGCAGTCAGGTATACGACGTGGCCCTGCTGGAGAAGCTCAACGCCGAGTACCAGGACAAGCCGTTGGTGCCGAGCCCGCCGTCCTACAGCGATACCGCGCTGGCCGCAGCCGCGCAGCGCCGGGTGCGCTGGGTGGACGGCATGGTCGGGCTGGCCGGGAAGCGGACGCTGGAGATCGGCTGCGGCAACGGGTTCGAGGTCTGGTCGCTGGCTCATAACCTGGGCTGCGACGCGCACGGGGTGGACGTGACCCACTATCGCCCGTGGGATCAGTTGCAGGGCGATCGGGTTCATTTCGAGTGCGCTGACCTGTCCGTCGCCACCCCGTACGAGGCCAACTCCTTCGATCGGGTGCTCTCGTTCACCGTGTGGGAGCACGTCACCCACCCGTACGCGATGCTGAAGGCCACCTACGATCTGCTGAAACCGGGTGGCCTGGCCTGGATCCGGGCCAATCTGTACGCCGGGCCGCAGGCCTCGCACCGCTATCGCGACATCTTCTTCCCCTGGCCGCATCTGCTCTTCACCGATGAGGTGGTGCGGGCGTGGGACGTGCAGCGCGGCCGCAAGCCGATCGGGCATGCCTGGGTGAACCGGCTGAGCTGGCTGCACTACGAGTACTACGCGGATCTTCTCGGGTTCGAGGTGGCGCACCGGGCGTACACCGAGACGCCGATCGACGAGGAGTTCTACACCCGCTTCGAGGACGTGCTGGGGCGGTATCCGCGGGCGGACCTGCAGCGCGACTATCTGCTGATGGTACTGAGGAAACCTCTGAGGTAGTTGCCTGACCAGCCCATTCCGCTCGTCGCCATCAGGAGGTGGCATCGGGCGGACGGGGGATGGTGACCTCCCCGGCAAATTACGTTGAGTATCTAGCCTGAACTGAACGTAATTTCTGCTGGGTTTGGGGTCGGTCCGTCCATGCGTAGAGCGTCTGCCTTTCTTCTTACTTGCCTTTCCCTGGTGGTCATGGCCCCGCACGCCTCCGGCGCCGCCGAGGCCGATCCGGTCCCGGCGGTCGCGGTTTCGCCGACCATCACCAAGATCGATCTGACGCAGGACTTCTCGACGGCCTCAGTCGAAGGAACCGTTCTCACCGCGAAGCAGAAGACCAGCGCATTCCAGACAGTCGGAGTGACCTGGAAGGGCCGGGACGTCACGCCGGACGCCCAGATCTCGGTACGGACGCGGCACGGTGAAAGCTGGTCGGCCTGGCAGGGGTTGGACAGCGACGCCGGTGACGACGAGGTGGCGCAGGCCGGCGTGCGGGGCGGCACGGATCCGCTCTACGTCGGGCCGAGCGACGGTGTGCAGGCGAAGATCGTGGTCAAGTCCGGAAAGCTGCCTGCGGAGATGAAACTCGAGCTCGTCGATCCGGGTGAATCGGACTACGACAGCATCGCGGCGGCCTCGCAGCCGGGAGCTTACGGCGCGGCCACGGCCGCGGAGCCGACGATCATGAGCCGGGCCCAGTGGGGAGCGGACGAGTCCAAGGTGAAGTGCAGTCCGGAGTTCAACTCCACGATCAAGGCGGTGGTCCTGCACCACACCGCCGGCAAGAACGGGTACACGGCGGCGCAGGTGCCCTCGATCATCCGCGGTGACTACGCCTACCACCTGTCCCGCGGCTGGTGCGACATCGGCTACAACGCTCTGGTCGACCGGTTCGGGCGGATCTGGGAGGGCCGGGCCGGTGGTCTGGACAAGGCCGTGATCGGCGCCCATGCGGGCGGTTTCAACATCGACACGTTCGGTGTCTCGATGATCGGCAACTACGACGTGACCCGGCCCAGCGCGGCCGCGGTCGACGCCGTGGCCAAGGTGTTCGCCTGGAAGCTGGCCCAGTTCCACCGGGATCCGCAGGGCAGCACCAGCCTGACCTCGGCCGGCGGCGGCACCGCCCGCTACCCGGCCGGGAAGACGATGACCTTCCCGGTGATCATGGGTCATCGCAACACCGGTTTCACGGCCTGCCCGGGCAAGTACCTGTACGCGTACCTGCCCCAGATCCGCACCAAGGCCACCCAGCTGATGCAGGCCGCGCTGATCAACCCGACCCTGCCGAAAACCACTGCGCTGCGCGGATCTGCACTGACCATCACGGCCCGGGCGCTGCGCAAACAGAGCTGGCAGCTGGACGTGACCGCACCTTGTAACGGCGGCCGGGTCGCGCGGCTGACCGGTACGGCGGCGGCGGGAGCGAAGATCACCGCGACCTGGAACGGCAAGCTGGCCAACGGAACCACCGCCCGACCGGGCAATTACACTTTGTCGCTCACATCGTCATCAAGCACTGGAAGCGCCAAACCGGTCAGCCGAACCGTTCTGGTGACCCCACCGCAACCTCCGATCTCGGGCGCCCAGACGCCGTCCAGCGGAGAAGGCGGATACGTGGCGGTCACCCCGTCCCGGATCTACGACTCGCGCTCGGGCACGAATGTCGGCCTCGGACCGGACGCTTCCGTGCGCATCCCGGTGCGCGGGGTGGCCGGCGTCCCGACCGAAGGGGTCACTTCGGTGGTGCTGAATGTGACCGCATCATGCGCCACCGCCGAAACCGCGCTCACCGCCTATCCGACCGGTCGGGTCTCGGCCCGTCCGGTGGCGGAGGTGCCCGCAGGCGTCACCCGTTCGGTGATGGTGACTTCGAGAATCGGCGCCGACGGCTCGATCACGGTCGGGAACGCGCGGGGCGTCACCGAACTGACCGCCGACGTCCTCGGGTACTACACCGCTTCCGGTGCTCCGGTCCTGCCGATCGACGGCCTGCGGATCTACGACAGCCGGACCTCGGGCGGTCCGCTGACCGACGGGCAGGTCCGCACCGCCACCCTGCCCGAGACCCTCGGCGGAATCTCGTCCTCGCTGATCAGTGCGGTAATTGTGGACGCTTCCGCAGTCCGTCCGGTGGGGGCCGGCGGCCTGGTCGTGGGGTCGGGTGAGCTGCCCACCCTGAGCTATCGCAAGGGCGAGACGATCGACAATCTGACGATCGTGCCGGTCTCCGGGGGGCTGATCACCCTTCGGAACACGGGTTCACCGACCGACGTAGTGCTCGATGTCCGCGGGGTCATCACTACCCAGGCCACGGGGATGGTGACCGCGGTGAAGCCCGTGCTACTGACCACCGCCACGCTGAAGGCCGCGACCCCGAAGAAGATCACGGTGACTGGTAGTGCGACCGCGGTGCCGACCAACGCGACCGGGGTATTGATCACGCTGACGGCTACCGAGCCCACCGCGTCCACCGCACTGAACGCCTATCCCTACGGAGGGACGGCAACCAACACGGCGGTGCTGCGGGTGGTCAAGGGCGACACCCGTTCCAACCAGGTGCTGGTGCCGATCGGGACGGCCGGGGCGATCTCGCTGCTCAACGGGACCGGGGACACGGGGGTGCGGGTCGACGTCGTCGGGTACGTCCGGTGAGTGTGCTGTCCTCCGTCACCCAGCGTCCGACGTCACTCATTCGCCTTCTTTCAGGGGCGCGATCAAGTTGCCTTCCGGTAGCTCCGAGGAGTCGGGGAAAGCGACGACAGGGGCACGGTGCTACTCCGGACGATGGGCGGCCGGCACGACCTCTCACCCGGGCCCGGCCGCGGCCGACGGATCCGGCGTGGCCAACCCAGGCCCTGGGGGATTGTCCTGATCTCAGGGCCGGTCACCCTTGTGTCCATAACCCGAGGGAGCCCGACCCGATGCGCCGTCCCCGCTCGATCGCACTGACCGTCCTGGGAACTGCACTCGCCGTACTGGCGGGGCCGACCGCGGCTCACGCCGCCTCCGTACCGATGGCGGCCAAGAAGAGCTGCCCCTCCGCCGGCGGGGGAACGCTGGGTAAGGCGAGCGTGCCCAAGGGCGCGGTCAAGATCTACGGCCACGGCTGGGGTCACGGCATGGGCATGAGCCAGTACGGGGCCCAGGGGGCGGCCAAGCTCGGCTGCGACTACAAGACGATCCTCAAGACGTACTACTACGACGCCTCGCTGGCCAAGAAGACGCTGAACGCGCCGGTGGTGCTGAAGCTGGCCTCCGGAGCGACGAAGTCGAAGCTCGAGGCCGAGACCGGGACCGTGCGCTGGGCCAGCAGCACCCGAAGCGTGGTGCAGCCCATGGGTTCGACCTGGACCGTGTCGCGTAAGACGATCAACGGTCAGCCGGGTATCGCCCTGTTCGATCAGGCGGGCAAGCGCCGGATGTTCGTCCAGAACGCCGGGGTCATGTCGGCCGCGCACACCGGCAAGGTGGTGAACGTCTATCCGTACGGCGGTAGTTCGGCCCTGAGCACCCGGTACGACACGGCTCGCTACATTGGGTCCGGTTCGGGCATCTCGGTCACCGAGACCATCATGGCCTCCGGCGGTTACAGCGCCGTGCAGAAGTATCTGATGGGTCTGGGCGAGGTTCCGGTGTCCTGGCCGATCGAGGCCCTGAAGGCCCAGAGTGTGGCCGCCCGGACGTATTTGAGCAGTAAGTACAGTGCGGCCGCGAATGCCTATGTGCTCTCGTCGGGTACGGCCGACCAGGTTTACCGGGGCTACGACGTGGAGGCGACCGACGCGGCCAACGGCGGCGACTGGCGCAAGGCCGTCATCGCCACCGATCGCCAGGTCATCGTGGACGGCGCGGGCCGCACCATCGAGGCGCTCTATTCCTCCTCTATGGGTGGCTTCACCGAGAACCGCGAATACGTCTGGGGTAAGTACGAGATCAGCTACCTCAAGGGCGTGGACGACAGCCGCTGGGACGCCGCCTCCGACAACCCGTACCGCAACTGGAGCGTCGGCCTGACGAAGGCGGCGTTCGCGAAGAAGTTCGGCTTCGACTCGGTGAGTTCCTATTCGGTGGCGGCCCGGGGCAGCGCGAAGCGGCTCTCCGGGGTGAAGATCACCGGCCAGGTCGACGGCCAGAAGGTGACCAAGACCTTCACCGGGGCGGACGCCCGCTACCGGCTCGGGCTGAAGTCGCCCGGATTCACCTTCGGCTGAGGTAACACCGGGCTGAGCTTCTAGAGGGACGGCCCGAGGTCGGTGGCGGTGACCTGTTCCTGCTCGATCAGGTGCTCCAGCTGGGCCGGGTCGAGCCCGGTCAGGTCGTGGTGCAGCACCACCGAGCCGCCGGCCACCAGCGGGGCCAGGTAGGCCTCGATCGACCGGGACGGGCCGGCCCCGCTGAGCAGCCGGGTGCCCGGATCGCCGGCCGCGGTGCGGGCCTGGACGAGCAGATCGGCGTAGGCGACGGTGAGCTCGCCGGTGGTCAGCGCCGGGCTGCCCGGGGTAGGGGCGGCGTAGGGGGTGAAGGCGTCGGGCTGCAGCCGGATCTCGGCCGCCGCGTCGATCGCCCCGGGCGGCACGTCCCCGGTCCAGCGGGTGGCCAGCGAGGGCAGCGCCACGACGACCAGGGCGGCCTCGGTGCTGCCCTGCGGCGGGGTGCTCGGCCGGTCGGTGACCAGCACGTCGAAGGCCAGATCGGTGCGCGCCGGGCCGAGATTCTCGTCGAAGACCACCGCGTGCACCCCGACCGCCCAGCAGGCCAGCAGCCAGGAAACCGTGCGCCAGTGGACCGGCAGGGCGATCCCGACCGTCGAACCGGGCTCGCAGTCCAGCTCCTGGACCAGCAGGTTCGAGGTCTTGGCGACCCAGTTGCCGAGCGTCTTGGCGGAGAACTCGACCCGTTCGCCCTGGGGTCCGTACCAGGTCACCCGGGGCCGGCCCGGGTCGGTGGCGAGCAGCGACGAGAACAGGCCGGCGATGTCCGCCGGGGCTTGGGGAGTCACGTCGATCAGGGTAGGGGTGTTGGAGCCCGATGCGTGGGTCTCGTAGGTTTGCGCCCGACGCCGGTTGACCCGATTCCCCGCCGGTGGTGACCGCACCCACCGAAAGTTGAGAGCCGTGAGCCAGCGGACGAGCACGGAGCCCCCCACCCCTGCCGCCGACTCCCTTCCGGGAATGCGCGGGGAGCAGCTGGCCGGGCTGTTCCTGGCCCGGTCCGGCCCGTTCGCGGCCGGGGTCGCGGTGCTGATCGGGCTGCTCGCGGCCGTGCTGGTGCCGTTCCACGGCTGGCTGCCCGGGCTGGTCTGGCCGTTGCTGGTGCTCGGTCTGGTGCTGGTCGGCTGGCTGGTCCGCTGGGTGCCGTCCCGGCCCGCTCCGCGGTGGAGCGCCCTGGCGGTGCTTGCGATCGCGATCGGTCATGGGGTCTGGGCCGCCCTGACCCATAGCGATCACGTCGTCCTCCGTCGGGACGCGGGTTCCTACGCCCTCTACACGCAGTGGATCGCGACCCGGCACGGCCTGCCGGTGTCCTCCTGGCTGGACGCGTTCGGGGGTAGTGCGGCGCTGACCGATCCGGCCTTCCGGCTCTCCAGCCCGGCGTTCTACCAGGTGGTGCACGGGAGTAGCAGCGTCGACATCGTGCCGCAGTTCTTTCTCGGGGCCCCGGCGGTGTACTCGCTGGGCTGGTGGGTGGACCACTGGAACGGCCTGCTGGTGATGCCCGCGATCTGCTCGGCGTTCGCCCTGCTGGGTTTCGCGGGTCTGGTCACCCGGTTGCTCGGTCCCCGGTGGGCGGTGCTGGCCACGGCGTCCCTCGCGTTGGCCCAGCCGGTGCTGCACGCAGCGCGCTCGACGTACTCGGAGCCGGTCGCAACGCTCACGGTCCTCGTGGCCGCCGCGCTCTTGGTGGACGCCGTAAGGGCAGGCAATCCGGTGCGTACGAGCACTGGTGTCGCCGTGCCGTTCGCCGAGGCGTTCGACGTGCCGGACATGCCCGGCGCTGATGACCCCCGCTTGGCGCGTCTGCTGGGGCTGGCCGCCGGGCTGGCGTTCGGCCTGGCCGGCCTGTTCCGGGTGGACGGCCTCCGCGAAGTTTCCCTGCTCCTACCCGTCGCGGCCGTCCTTGCCCTCCGCAAACATCCCTCTGCGCGTCCTCTGGTCTTCGGATCTTTATTAGGGACGCTGGTGGCGGCGATTCCGGCGGTCTGGCTGTCCCGTCCCTACCTGGGGTCGATCGCGGGCAGCCTGGTCCCGCTGGTCGCCGGCGGCGTGGTGCTGGGACTGGGCAGCCTGGCCGTGGTGCTGATCGCGCGCCGCCGGGAAGGGCGCAGTTCCGCGCTGGGAGCCCGGCTGACCAGCCCGGCCTGGGTCAGCCGCTGGCCCTGGGTGCTGTCCGGTGCGGTGCTGCTGGTGGGAGTGATCCTGGCCAGCCGTCCGCTCTGGCTGACCGTCCGGCAGGACCCGAAAGACCCCGGCTCGCGGGTGGTCGCCGGCCTGCAGGCGGCCCAGGGGCTCGTCGTGGACGGCGGCCGTACCTACGCCGAGCACAGCGTGAACTGGATCAGCTGGTACCTGGGGCCGATCATGCTGGTCGGCGCCCTGCTGATCTTCGCGGCGGCGGGGGCCGCGACGGCCCGGTGGTGGCTCTCCTCGACCGCCGGAGTGCCTCTCTGGCTCGGTCCCGCAGTGATCGCGTTCGGCAGCATCGTCCTGACGCTCTACCGCCCCGGCATTACCCCGGACCACCCATGGGCCGACCGCCGCATGGTTCCGGTGGTCATCCCCGCCTTCGTCATCACCGGTACTGCCGCCGCGGCCTGGCTCACCCGGAGGGCGATGCGGCGCTGGCCCGCCACCGCGCTGACCGGTGTGATGGCCGTCGCTGTGGTCGTGATGCTGGTGCCGCCGTTCCTGGCCACCGAGCCGGTGGCCGGCGAGCGCACCGAGCAGGGCGAGGTCGCCGCGGTGGAGAAGGTCTGCGCCGCGCTCGGCCCCAACGACGTGGTGGTCGCGCTGGACAACCGGGCCGCGAACGAGTGGCCGCAGGTGGTGCGCGGGGTTTGCGACCGGCCTTCGTCCTCGCTGCGGATCACCGACATCGACGACACCGCGGCGGTGGCGGCGGTGGTCAGGCCGATCGCCGCGCGGATCACGGCGGCCGGGCACACCCCGGTCCTGATGGCCGGGACCGAGGAGGGCGAGGCCGTGATGGCCGCCCTCGGGCTGACCTCCGAGCCGGTCGTGACGCTGGACACGACCGAGGACCAGCGGTACCTGACCAAGGTGCCGGACGGTTCGGCGCCGCTGGACGTGGACGTCTGGCTGGCCGACGCGTCCGATGTGTCCTGAGTCACGCCCGCCCCTGATCTGCGCTCAACCGTTATCCCCGGTGACCCGGGCATCGTCCGAAACGTCCTCCGACAGCCGGTAACCTCAGCCTCGATGAGTGCCTCGCCCGTTGCCCCCGAGTCCCCGACGTCGCCGCAGCCGATCGGTGCACCGGCCGCGCCCGAGCGTGGCGGGGTGACGGCGACCATCGTGCTGCCCTGCTACAACGAGCAGGACCACGTGCTCGCCGAGCTGGAGCGGATCACCGCCGCGATGGATGCGTCCGGCCTCAGTTACGAGGTCCTCGCCATCGACGACGCGAGTACCGACAACACCCTCACCGTGCTCCGCGAGGCCGCGCTGCGGATGCCGCACGTGCAGGTCCTGGCGTTCCGCCGCAACGGCGGCTCGGGCACGGCCCGGCGGATCGGTACCGGCCGGGCCCGCGGCGAGATCGTGGTGTGGACCGACGCGGACATGACGTACCCGAACGAGCGGATCCCGGAGCTGGTCAACATCCTGCTCGCGGACCCGAGCTACGACCAGGTGGTCGGCGCCCGGCTCACCGAGGAGGGCACGCACAAGTGGCTGCGCGTGCCGGCGAAGTGGCTGATCCGCAAGATCGCCGAGCGGCTGAGCAACCAGAAGATCCCGGACCTGAACTCCGGTCTGCGGGCCTTCCGGCGCTCGGTCTCGCTGCCCTACCTGCGGCTGCTGCCCCCCGGCTTCTCCTGCGTCACCACGATCACCCTGTCGTTCCTGCAGAACCAGCACGACATCCGGTACGTGGAGATCGACTACGCGAAGCGGGCCGGCACCTCCAAGTTCCACTTCGTCCGGGACGCCTACCGGTACATCCTCCAGGTGCTGCGGATGATCATGTACTTCGACCCGCTCAAGGTGCTGATGCCGCTGGCCCTCTGGCTGCTCGGCATCGGGGTGGTGAAGGCGGTGGTGGACATGGTCCGGCACCCGTTCTACTTCCCGGCCAACACCGTGCTGCTGGTCATGGCGGGGCTGCTGATCGGCAGCATGGCCCTGCTGGCGGACCTGATCGTCCGGTCCCGGGGTGACAGCGCGCTCGACCCCGGCGTGCAAGAGGGCTGAGGCGTGGCGCCCCGTTCAGCGCGCTGCACGGCGCCGCGGCTCGCCGGGCCCCGTTCCACCCGGCATTCGCGCACCTGCCACTATCTGCTCCTGCGGTCCGTACGCCGGGGCTGTCGAGGGTGGCGCTACTGATGACGAGTTTCCTGGTCTCGTCCGGCTCCAGGCCGGAGGCGGGTGGTGTCGGGCTGAAGATCGCCATCGTCGGCGCCACGCACCCGTTCAAGGGCGGCGTCGCCGCGCACACCACCCAGACCGCGCACGCCCTGGCCGCGGCCGGCCACGAGGTCGAGCTGGTCTCCTGGTCCCGGCTCTACCCGCACGCCTTCTACCCGGGTGAGCAGGCGGTGCCCGAGGGCGGCCCGGACCTGCCGCCGTTCCCGAACACCACCCGGAACCTGCGCTGGGACCGGCCGAACACCTGGTGGAGCACCGGGAAGCGGCTGCGCGACTTCGATCTGGTGATCATCGTCGTGGTGGTGCCGATCCAGGTGCCCTCGCTACTGGCGCTGGTCCGCTCGATCCGGGTCGCCTCCCGGGGTCAGAAGGTCGGGGTGCCGCGGCCGCGGATCGTGGCGATCGCCCACAACGTGGTGCCGCACGAGACCCATCCGGGCGGCGAGCTGCTGATCCGCAAGATGCTGCGCTCGGTCGACGGCATCGTGGTGCACTCCGCCGAGCAGGCCCGGCTGGCCCACGAACTCGGGCTGGACCGGCGCCCGGTGGTCACCGTGCCGCTGGCGCCGCACCTTCCTGGTGGGCTGCCCGATCCGGCCGGCCGGCATCTGGCCGCCACCCGGGCGCCCCGCGCCGAGGGCGAACCGCTGCGGGTGCTCACCCTGGGCATGGTCCGCGAGTACAAGGGCTACGACCTGCTGCTCGAAGCGGCCAAGGGAGTGCCCGAGGTGACCGTCACGGTCGCCGGCGAGCAGTGGGGTTCGGCCGGTGAACGGGTCCGGGAACTGGCCGCCGATCCCGCGCTGGCCGGGCGGATCAGCGTGCGCCCGGGATACGTGGCCGGGGTGGATGTTCCGCCTCTGATGGCCGCGCACGACGTCCTCGCGCTGCCCTACCGGCACGCCACCGCGTCGCAGAACGTGCTGCTCGGGCACGCTCATGGGCTGCCGGTGCTGGCCACCACGGTGGGCACTTTCGCCGACGACGTGCGCGACGGGGAAGACGGCCTGCTGGTCCCGCCGGACGACGTGCCCGCGCTGGTCTCGGCGCTGAAGCGGCTCGCCCGGCCGGGCGAGCTGGACCGGCTGCGGGCCGGGCTGCCGGACATCGACCTGGCCGGGCCCTGGCAGCGCTACGTCGACGCGCTCACCGGCGTGACGCCGGTCGAGTCGCGGCGATGAGCGGGGTGGAGACCTCCTCGGAGCCGACGCCTTCCTCGGAGCCGACGCCTTCGCCGGAGCCGACATTGGTGGCCCGGGTGGGGGCCTGGGCCGGCAAGGCCACCGAACTGAGCCGCTCACGCTGGTTCCGGCTGGCCTTCGGCTTGCTGCTGGTGGCCCTCGCGGCCTGGGCCGTGCTCTCCCGCCGGGAGCAGGTGTCCGACGCGATCGGGCAGCTCAGCCCGGGCTGGCTGGTGGTCGCGGTCCTGGCCACGATCGTCAACGTGACGCTGGCCGGGATGGTCTGGCGGACCGTCCTGGCCGACCTCGGCTCCCGGCTGAAACTGCCGGTGGCGGCCCGGATCTTCTTCGTCGGCCAGCTCGGCAAGTACCTGCCGGGCAGCGTCTGGCCGGTGGTGATGCAGACCGAGCTGGGCCACGACCACCAGGTCCCGCGCCGCCGCACCGCCACCGCCACCGTCGTCGGCATGCTGCTCTCCCTGCTCAGCGCCCTTCTCGTGGTGCTGATCGCGCTGCCCTTCGCCCCCGACGCGCTGCCCGACGGCTTCGCCTGGGCCGTGCTCCTGGTCCTGCCGCTGATCGTGGTCCTGCATCCGGCGGTGATGGGCCGTCTGGTCGACCGGGCCCTGCGGATCGTGACCAAGGAGGGCCTGCCCGAGCGCACCACCGCCAAGGGCACCCTGCTGGCCACGTTGTGGGCGATCGGCTCCTGGGTAGGGGCGGGCGTGCAGGTCTGGGCGCTGAGCGTGCCCCTGGGGGCCGACGCGAACGTCTCGACCGCGCTGCTGCTGATCGGTGGCTACGCCCTGGCCTGGGCGGTCGGCTTCGTCGTGATCATCGCCCCGGCCGGAGCCGGGGCCCGCGAGGTCGCGCTGGCCGCGGTGCTCTCCACGGTGCTCGACAGCCACGGTGAGGTGGTCGTGGTGGTGCTGCTCAGCCGGGTGCTGTTCACGGTGACCGACCTGGTGGCGGCCGGCAGCGGGATCGTGGCCGGGCGCCGTCGTACGCCGGCCGAGTAATCGTCGCGGATTCCGGGTGGCCGGTGCTCGCCACCCGATCGGGCAAGGCACTATGGGCGGGTGACCTCGAGCGGCGACTTCTCCCGGCGGCGGTCCGCGCCCGGTGGTCCGCGGATCTCGGGCCTGGGCGGGACCTACTCCCAAGCTTCTGGTCATGCGGTGAGGACGAAGCCGGCCGCCCCGGCCCGCTCGGTCAGCCGGACGTACCGCTCCGAGACGCCGATCAGCGTCCACCACATCCTCTCCGGCCTGCGCCGCGGTGCTTCGGACCCGTGCTACCGCGCCCAGCCCGGCACCCCCATCCTGCGGGCCACCCGTACCCCCGACGGTCCGGCGTTGCTCAAACTCCTGGTCCGCCCCAGCACCGGCGAGGTGGAAACCACCGCCTGGGGCCCGGGAGCCGACTGGGTGACCGACGGCGTCCCTGATCTACTCGGTGCGGGCGACGACCCGTCCGGCTTCGTTCCCCGCCCGGAACACACCAAACTGGTCGAAGCCTGGCGGTCCCGCCCGGGGTACCGGGTTCCCCGCACCCGCGCGGTGTTCGAGGCGCTGGTGCCGGCCGCTCTGGAACAACGGGTCACCGGGCTGGAGGCCCGTCGGGCCTGGCGCATCCTGGTGATCAAGTTCGGCGAACCGGCGCCGGGCCCGGCCGCCGAGGCCGCGGGCATGTATGTCCCGCCGGACGCGGCGACCTGGCGGCAGATCCCGTCCTGGGTCTGGCTCAAGGCGGGGGTGGACGAGGCCCGGCGTCGCGCCGTGCTGAACGCGGCGCAGGTGGCCGGACGGCTGGAACAGACCGTGGACCTGCCGCACGAAGAGGCGGCCCGCCGGCTGCGGACCGTTCCGGGCATCGGGATCTGGACCGCGGCGGAGATCCGCCAGCGCTCGCACGGCGACCCGGACGCGTTCTCCTGGGCGGACTACCACGTCTCGCGGAACGTCTCTTGGGCGCTGACCGGAACCGTGATGGAGGACGAGGGCTGTGCCGAGGTGATCGAGTGCTACCGCGGGCACCGTTACCGGGTGCAGAAACTGCTGGAAATGGACGCGGTCACCCGCCCCCGTCGGGCGCCGCGTATGACACTTCCCACGCACCTACCTAGGTAGGACGCGCAGCCCCCGGGGTTCGAGCGAGATTGCGACCGGCAGGTCCTCCGACCAGGCTGCCGCCGCCAGTCGCTGGGCGAGGGCGCCGAGTGCGATCGGGTCGGCGGGGAGCTCGGGCACGATGAACAGCCCTTCCTCCTCGACGTTCACCACACACACCGGCGCCGGCACTCCGGCCAGCGGGGTGGGCGAGGCGAGGGCCACCTCGACCGCCCGCAGCAGCCGGTCCATCACGGGCCCGGCCGGGACGGTGGGAGCCTCCACCGCGGCCGGGTCCAGTCCGAGCGCCCAGCGCACCGCCTCGACCTGCCCGTAGCGGAACCAGTCGGTGGCCGCGGGTCGCAACATGACCGCAGCGCCCGGGCCGTCGTCGTCCTTCGCCAGAACAAAGCTGCCGAAGCCGCGCACGAGCGCCGCCGGGACCCCGCTGAGCTTGCCCTTCACCAGGTCGGCGGCGCCGGCCAGCTCATCGGCCACCGCGCGGATGGTGACTTCCATCCGCTGGCCGTACGTGTCGTCCTTACCCCGGAGGTCTTCGGTGGGGGAGAGGCCCGCGCAACCCAGGGCGAAGTCGGTCTGCCCATCCCGCCAGGCCCGGCCCGCGGTGTCGGAGACGATCACTCCGACGCGCGCCCCGGTCTGGGCGATCAAGGCCGCCCGCAAGGCGCGTGCGGAAGCATCCGGATCGACCGGCAGCAGCAAGACCGTACCGGGCGCCACGTTCGAGTTGTCCACGCCGGCCGCCGCCATCACCGGCCCGGCCGCAGCCTCCACGATGCGGGCCAGCCCGCCGGGGGTACGCCGGGCCGCTACCAGCCGCTTCGACTCAAGGGTGATCTGATCGTCCCGCCCGGCGGCCTCGACCGTCCGACCCTCGGCCTTCGAGATGACCTTGCTGGAGACGACGAGCACGTCGCCGTCCGTCAGGGACTGCTCGCTCGAGGCCAGCGCCACGACGACCAGGGCGGCCACGTCGTCGCCCGCGGCCACCTCCCCGATCCCGGGAACGGGGAGGATGCGGAGCTCGCCCGCCGGGAAGGGCATGGTCACCATCGATTCGGTCCCGTTCGGTTCGGTGCTGGACGTCCGGGGACGCCGGGGAGTCTCACGGCAGCTTCGTGGCCAGGTCGAGAGCGGCCTCGGCGATCGCCGCGGTGGTCTCCAGATCGGTCATCAGCAGTGGGACGGCGCGCAGTTCGACCCCTTCGGGCATCACGCTGTCCGCGTCGCCCGGGGCCACCAGCCAGCCGCCGAGGAAGTCGGAGTACAGGTCGGCGACCGCCGCGGCCGAGGTCTCCACGCCGATCGCGGTCAGGCAGGCGTCGGCCATGCCGCGCACCGGGGCGCCCCCGATGATCGGCGAGACCCCGACGACCGGGGCCTTGGTGGCCCGGATCGCGTCCCGCACCCCGGGCACCGCGAGCACCGTACCGATCGAGACCACCGGGTTGCTCGGCGGCAGGACCACCACGTCGGCGTCGGTGATCGCCTCGATCACCCCGGGGGCGGGCTTGGCCTGGTCGATGCCGACGGCCAGGATCTGCCGGGCCGGGGTGGCGGCGTGCAGGCGCACCCACCATTCCTGGAAGTGCACCGCCTTCACCGCCGGGGAGCCGTCGGCCGCGGGTTCGCCCTTCGGGTCGTCGATCACCACGTGCGTCTCGATCGGGTCGTCACTCATCGGCAGCAGCCGGATCCCGGGTTGCCAGCGGGCGCAGAGCGCCTCGGTCACCGCGGAGAGGGGGTAGCCCAGGCCGAGCATCCGGGTGCGGACCAGGTGGGTCGCGATGTCCCGGTCGCCGAGGGTGAACCACTGCGGCTCGGCGCCGTACGCGGCCAGTTCGGCGGCCACGCCGAAGGTCTCGTCGGCCCGGCCCCAGCCCTGTTCCGGGTGGATGCCCCCGCCCAGGGTGTACATGACGGTGTCGAGGTCGGGGCAGATTCGCAGACCGTGCAGGGTGACGTCGTCGGCGGTGTTGCCGATGACCGTCACCTCGTGCGGGCCGTCCGCCCGGGTGTGCAGGTGGTGCAGCAGGCCGCGCAGGAATCGCGCGCCGCCGACGCCACCGGCCAAAGCCGTGATGCGCATGCCGTGATCCTTTCAGACGCGATCTGGCATCCCGGCTCGGGAGCACCCCATCGGATCGGGGCCGGCCGGCATCAGTCCAGGGGCGCACCCGTTCTCCATACATACGGGCGTGCACTACCCAATGGATCGATGTCGGGAGCATCATTCCGGACCCATCGGTACTCATCACAGGGAACCGAACCCGCGCAACCGGGAGTTGGCTCCTGCAACGGAGGATTTCGCCCCGACGAACGGGGGAGGGGTGCGTCAGATGGCCGGATGACATTTTCTCGGCCCAATTCCGGCCGCTGTGGTCCGGAAGCCGTGACGGGCGTCGCAACGGGATCTTCAGTCCCACGCGCAACCGGGCAGGATGTCCGGACTTCGACCGATCGGTCCGGGTGAAAACTCTCGTACTACACGGGTTGGTGTACGTGTCAAACCGAACCGACTAGCAGAAGTCGGCTTGACGGGCCGGGCACGACACGCGTGTAATTTCATTGGTGTCGACAGCAGGAAATCACCTAACGTATGCGCGCCATCACGCTTAGTGGGGGGAACGCCCTGTCAAAGGGGCCCGGGTCGAGGGAGGCGCCAGGTGCACGAGCTCATGGCGGCAGGTGACATCATCATCAGCGACAGCACGAATGACGCGGAGCAGTCAGAGAATTCGGCCGAGCTGGATGTTCTCACCCTGGTTGCCACGAGTTCCGACGGCCTGCCTCCGGAGCTGGCCTGGCAGGAACGGGCCCTCTGCGCACAGACCGACCCGGAGGCGTTCTTCCCGGAGAAGGGCGGCTCCACCCGCGAGGCCAAGCGGGTCTGCATGTCCTGCGAGGTCCGGGCCGAGTGCCTGGAGTACGCCCTGGCCAAGGACGAGCGGTTCGGGATCTGGGGTGGCCTGTCCGAGCGGGAGCGCCGGCGGGTGAAGAAGCAGGCGGTCTGAACCGCCCAAGCCCGCTCTTCGTAGTCCGCCGTGAGCCTCCGTGACCCGGCGTCACTGGACGGGTCCGGCGCCGACAACCGGCGTCCGGACCTGCTTTTCGCCGACCTCGACGCCGCCTCCGAACCCGACCCTCCAAGTTTCGAAGACCTTTCCGTCGACTGGTCGTCCTGGCGGCCGCCGGCCGATCCGGGACCGGCCGTCGCGGTCACCGCCGTTCTGGTCGCCCACGACGGCGCCCGTTTCCTGCCGCGCACTCTTGACGCACTCGAAGCCCAGACCCGGCGACCCGACCGTCTCGTGGCGGCCGACACCGGGTCGGCCGACCACAGCGCCGACATGCTCGCCATCGCCACCCCCGACCTGGTCCGCCTCGGGCCGCAGGCCGGTTTCGGCGAGGCGGTGCGGGCCGCCCTGGCCCTGGCGGCCGCGCTGCACCCGGCCCGGACCCCGGCCGCCGCCGCGGTCTCCGAGGTGGTCGAGGGACATTCCGGGCCGGTCGAGTGGCTGTGGCTGCTGCACGACGACAGCGCACCCGCCCCGGACACGCTGCAGCGACTGATCGAGACGGTGGACGCCGGGCCGTCCATCGGTATCGCCGGCTGCAAGCAGGTGAGCTGGGCCGACGGCCGGCGCCTGCTCGACGTCGGCTTCACCACGTCCCGGTTCGGGGCCCGGGTCACCGGGGTCGACATCGATGACATCGACCAGGGCCAGCTCGACCACCGCAGCGACGTGCTGGCGGTCGGGACGTCCGGGATGCTGATCCGGCGGGATCTGTGGGACCGCCTGGGTGGCCCCGATCCGGCGCTTCCGAGCGCCCGCCTCGACCTCGACCTGTGCCGCCGGGCGCACCTGCGCGG
The DNA here is from genome assembly GCA_000719025.1 of Kineosporia aurantiaca JCM 3230. Lineage (GTDB taxonomy): Bacteria > Actinomycetota > Actinomycetes > Actinomycetales > Kineosporiaceae > Kineosporia > Kineosporia aurantiaca. The sequence continues at coordinate 37,255 of JODP01000001.1, read as the reverse complement.
TGAGCGGGTGGTCGTGGTGCCCCAGGCCGTCATGGCCCACGCCGAGGCGACTTCGTCCGGGCTGCGGGCGGGTTCGAAGGGTCCGACCCGGGCGTCCGCCGTGGCCTGGGCCCGGCGTGACCGGGTCGCCGCAGTGCACCTTCGCCTGGTCTCGGTCGCCCTCCCGTTCCTACCCCTGCTGGTGCTCTGGCTGGGCGTCGCCGCCGTTCTGCGCGCTCTGGCCCGGCTCACGCTGAAGCAGCCGGACCGGGCGATGGCCGAGATCGGCGCCTACCTTCTGGCGGTCTTCCGTCCCGCGGCCTGGATCCGGGCGCGTTGGCGGGCTCGGAAGGGCCGCACCATGTCCCGCCGGGAGTACCGCCGTCTGCTCGCCGGGCTCCGCCCCACCCTGCGTCAACGCCGCGACCGACTGTCCGCGTACCTCCGCGCGCAGGAGGAGGCCTGGGCCGAACCGGCGCCCGCGCCGACCGGCCCGCGGATGGTCACCCGGCAGAAACCCGCGAAAAAACCCGTCCGTTCCGCCCGTTCGGGCAAGAACGCCGAGGGTGGTTACGCGGTCCGCCGGCCCCGGGCCGATGAGCTGGTCGTCGATCTCCGCTCCCTGGAGCAGCCGGCGCATCCCCTGGACGACCCGACCGCGAGCGAGCCGATCACGCCGGGGCCGGTCGTCGCCGACAAACCCGACGGTGACGAGGCCCGGTTCGACGATGAGCGCGACCTTCCGGCCCGGCGGGCCTCGCTACGCATCGGCCTTTCCGTCGCCCTGCTGACCGGGGTGGCCGGACTGGTCGCCCTGCGGGTCTTCCTGCGTGGCACGGGAGTGCCGGTCGGCGACGCGCTGATCCCGGCTCCCGCCACGGCCGGCAAGCTCTGGTCGCTGGGCCTGACCAGCTGGCGCCCGACCGGTCTGGGCGTGGCCGCCGCCGCGGACCCGTTCGACCTGGTGCTGGCCCTGCTCTCCTGGCCGTTCGCCGGATCCACCCGGGTCGCCACCACTTTCCTGCTGATCACGGCGCTGCCCCTGGCCGCCCTCAACGCCTGGTGGGCCGCGGCGGCGCTGACCCGCTCCCGAGCGCTCCGGGCTTGGGCCGCGATGGTCTGGGCGGCCGCGCCGTCGCTCATCCTGTCCGTCACCGCCGGCCGCCTGGGCGCGATCGTGGCCCACCTGATGCTGCCCCTCACCGCGCTGGCCCTGACCCGGGCGGTGGGCCTGCGTCCGATCGAGCTCCTGGGGCCGTCGATGCCGGGCATGGTCCGGCGCCGGCGGGCCTCGATGGCCTCGGCGTCCGCCGCCGGCCTGGCCCTGACCATTGTGATAGCCGCCGCTCCGGCCCTCGCACTGCCCTCGCTCCTGGTCGTCCTGACGCTGCTTTTCGTGGCCAAGGCCGGAAGGCGACTGCTGGTCTGGACCCTGGTCGTGCCCGCGGTGCTGCTCGCTCCGTGGTGGCAGGCGGTGGCCAAGGACCCGCGGCTGTTGTTGGCCGAGCCCGGCGGGGCGAGCGCGGTTCTGCCGGGATCTCCGGGCTGGGCGGCGGCGTTGTGGCCCGCTGATCCGGCCGTGATCAACCACGGACCGGTGCACCGGCTGGCCCGGGTGGTTGCCGACCTGACCGGTTTCGGCGATGCCGGGGTCTGGCTCCGGGTCTTCGCCGTCGTCGTGGTCGTGCCGCCGCTGTTGCTCGGGCTCCTTGCCCTGAACGGCCACCTGCGCCGCCGTGTCGCCCGAATGGCCTGGCTGGTCGGCCTGATCGCGCTGGGCACCGCGGTCGCGATTCCCGTCGTCGACACCCGGCAGAGCGCGGACGGCCTGTTGCACGGCTGGTCCGGCCCCGCGGTTTCGTTGTTCCTCCTGGCGCTGGTGGTTTCGGCGCTCTCGAACCTGGACGGCGCGGCAGGACGACTTCGATCGCGGAGTATCGGGATCGGCCACTGGAGCGCAGTCGCCATGGGAGCGCTCGCGGTCCTTACCCCAATGCTGGTCCTGACCTCTTGGGCGGCTGACGGGTGGACGGGGAGCCCGAACCGTTGGGTGCACCGGGCCGATCCGGAGGTGCTGCCGGCTGTGGCCGCTGCCGAGGCCGACGGTCCCGCTGCCACCCGCACTCTCACCCTCCAGGCGACGCCCAATGGGGTGCGGTGGACGCTTTACCGTACCGGTGGCCCCCAGATCGGGCAGGAGTCGGCTGCATCGCTCACGCCCTCTGCAGTGGCTGCGCGGTCCGCAGGCGATGAGCCGGTGCTGGAGACAATCGGCGCTCTGCTGTCGGCCTCCGGAGAAGACCAGCGGGAACGCTTCGCCGACCTGGACATCGGTTCGGTTCTGCTGCTGACGAATCGCTCTGCCGCCGATCGGAGCGATGCGACGGACGATGCGGTGGCGGCTTTGGACGTCGCGCCGGGGCTGGTCCGGGTGAGCAGTTCCGACGGCAAGATGCTTTGGCGGGTTGAGCTGGCCGGGGTGGCGTCGGATACATCGGACACATCGAATACAGAGGACGCTTCGGGGAGCCGGGGTACGGATGCCTCGGGGACGAGCCCGGCGGACGCTTCCGAAGAAGCCGTACCGACCCGCCCAGCGCGAGTCCGCGTGCTCTCCGAGAGCGGCGACCTGATCACCACGGTTCCCGCTCCCGGCGTCGGCTTCACCGCCCCGCTCGACTCCGGCGAGGCCGGGCGGCTTCTGGTGCTCAGCGAGCGCGCCGACCCCGGCTGGACGGCCACCCTGAACGGCTCCGCGCTGGTCCGGACCACGTACCAGGGCTGGGCGCAGGCCTTCCGGCTCCCCATGCAGGGCGGCACGCTTGCGGTGCAGCACGACGAGAGCACCGGCAGCGCGCTGGACCTGACCCGGATCGGGGTGCTCGCGCTTGCCCTGCTGGTCGCGGTTCCGCTGCCCCGCCGCCGGTTGCGGCTCCTGATCCCGCAGAAGGGCTGGCGCCCTCAGCAGCCGCCTTTGGCTCCGGCGGAAAGCACCGGCCGCCGGGTGCGTCGCCCGGCTGAGGAAGGCGAGGAGCCGGCCCAGGTCTATGCCGACCATCAGGCCCGGATGACCGAACTGGCCCGCCGCTTGGCCATCGAGTCGGCCGAGGACGAGGACCCGATGACGGCGCGTCCTTCGCGTCGCCGTCGTCGCGCGGCCCGTCAGGCGGCCGAGGCGATGGCGGCTGAGGCCACCGCTGCGGAGACGCATGCTGCGGGGGTGGTGCTGGGTAGGGCTACTTCTTCTCGGGGTCGGAAGACAACCGCGGAGGATGCAGCTGGGGAGGCTCCTGAGGTAGCGAGCACAACCGAAAAGGAGCCCGCTGCTGCGGAGACGAACGCTGTGGGGGATGCAGCCGAGGAAGCTACCGAAGCAGCGAGCACAGTCGAAGAGGTGGAGGCTTCGAACCAGAGGGCTGGGGTTCCTGGGGGCGAACCGGTGAGCGGAACGCCCGCTGAGGACGTACCGGCCCAGTCCGCAGTCGAAGAGGCAGCTGCGGCGGAGGGCCCAGCCGAGAACGGTGTCGAGGCTCCCGTAGACGTGGCCCGGAAGGTAGAAGCGGCCGCGGAGGTCGAGACAGCGGAAGCGAACACCGCAGACAGTGCCGTCGCCTCGGCAGCCGAAGAGAGAACAGCCGAGACAACTGGTCCGAGGGCGACCAGCAGTTCGGCTGAGGAGCCCATTACCGTTCCGGTTCGGGTCCTTCCTGGCGAGGCCGGGTCATTGCCCGAGAGTGAGCCGGGCGAAACGCTTGTCGTTCCGGGGGAGCAGGCCGATCCGGTACCCGCTGGGGATGCCGAAGCAGCGTCCGAAGGAACGGCCGGCGAGGTGACCAGCGTCCCCAATCAACTCGAGGGCCGGCCCGGAACCCCGCACGCCCTGCGCCCCGGTCGCGCCGAATCGACGCGGTCCCTGCCACCCGGCCCGCGCGGTTCCAAGGAGAACGCGGAGAATTCCGGATCGGGCAGCCCGGTCGAACCGGGCGATTCGGCATCGGGCGAAAGCGCGCCGAAACCGGCGGGTCCCGCCGATTCCGAGAGTGACGACCCCCGAAGTGGGGACGCGGCAAGTCCGGACGGGAAGGGGGAGACTTTCACCGGACCGGATCGCCCGCAGGACGTTCCGGGTGACTCCGGGGAGGACGAGAGTTCGTGAACCAGCGCGCACGCGGGGCCCTTTCGGTGACGGGAGTGCTGACGGTCGCAGGGGGGATCGCGGTCGGGGCGGCGCTGCTGCCGGAACAGATCGGGGTCCGTCCGATCTCGAGCACCCTGTCCAGCGCCCTGCCGGCCATCGTCACGGTGCCCACCCTGGCCTGTCCCGGGCCGGAGACGCTGGTCGTGCCGAAGGGCGGCAAGGCGGTCAGTCCGGAGGCCGGGGTGCTGGTCACCGCGCTGGTGGCGGCCGACGGGAAGGCGGACGCGACGCTGAAGGCCGAGGGGCCGGCGTCGGCCACGGTGAAGGCACTCAGCGAAAGCCTGCCCAAGAGCGAGGTTCCCGATCACCCGGGTACCGAGGTCGACCTGGAAGGTGAGTCCGGTCGTCCCTTGATCCGGGCGCTCTCGACCTGGAACCTCGGTCCGGTCGTGCTGGCCGGTGCGAAGGGGTCCGGCGCATCCCCGTCCCAGCTCGCCGGCGTGCAGTCGACCGTGACGACCAAGGGCGATCTGCGCGGGCTTTCGGCCAGCCGCTGCGATCCGACCTCGGCCGACGCCTGGCTGGTCGGCGGGGGCACGCTCTCGGGGCAGCGGTTGCGGTTGGTGCTGTCGAACCCGACCGCATCCACGGCGACCGTCGACGTCTCGGTGCTCAGTGAGGACGGCCGGATCGAAGCGCCTTCCGGAGAAGGGGTTGTTGTTCCCGCCGGAGGTCAAACTCCGCTGTTCATCGATGCTCTCGCGCCCAATCACGACAGTGTTGCCGTTCATGTGGTGGCTCGCAGCGGCCAGGTGGTCGCACGGATGCATGAATCGGTCCTGCGGGGGCTGATCGCCGGTGGGGTGGATGTCGTCTCGCCCTCGGCGGATCCGGCCAAACGGCAGCTGATCCCTGGTGTTTCCCTGGTGAACGGCTACTCGAAGACGGCCGGGGATCCGTCGGCGCCGGGCTCCACGTCGATCCGGGTGGCCGTGCCCGGTAGCGAGGAGGCCGTCGTCAAGGTGCGGCTGCTGACGTCCTCGGGTTCGGTGGAGCTGCCCACTCCCGCAGTGCTGAACGTGCCCGCCGGCAAGGTGGTGGACATCCCGGTCTCCGGTATTGCGTCTGGTACCTACACCGCCGTGGTGGACGCGGACGTCCCGGTGATCGCGAGTGCCCAAATCGGCCGGCCGCCCGCCCCCGGGCACAAGGTCGTCGAATTCGCCTGGGCCCCAGCTGTTCCCACGATCGAGGGGGGTGGCTATACCGCCCTGCCGCCGGGCACCCGGTCCACGGTCTCCCTGGTCGCCGCGGGCAAGGGCAGCTCGGTCACGGTCACCCCGGTCGACGCCGAGGGCAAGGACCTCGATCCGGTCGAGGTGAAGATGAAGGAAGGCACGGCGGCGGCGTTCGCCCTGGACGAGGATGCGGCTGCCTTCCGGATCCCGGAGCCGGCCGGCGGGCCGGTGGCGGCCTCGGTCGTCTCCACTTCGACGGACGACTTCGGCACGGCGATCACGGTGCTCGGGGTGCAACCGGCTCAGGCCGACACGGCGCCGGCGAACGCGGTGGCGGACACCAGGGTCGGCCTCAAGTAGCCACTCAGGTAGTCAGCTGTCCCGGTTGTAACGCGGGTCGACCTCTTCCGGGGTCAGGTTGAGCAGGTGTGCCACCTGCTCAACCACGACGCTCTGGGCAAGCTCGCCGATGTCACGAGGATCCGACGCGCGGGTCTCGACCGGACGCCGGTAGACCACGATGCGCGGGGGTAGGGCGCCGTCGGCGGGGAAGAAGCGGCCCAGGGGCACCTCGCCGTGCTCCCAGGGCGACGGATCGCTCGGCGGTACGTCCTCCACCGCGAACTCCACGTCGCGCAGTTGCTTGTCCCACCGCCCGGAGAGGTGCTCGACCGCGTCCAGGACCAGGTCGTCGAAGCGGTCGGCCCGGCTGCGCCAGGCCGGGACGGTGCGCGGGAGCAGTTGCCCGCGCATGCCCCGACCGCGCCGGTCGCGGCGCTTCGGCCGCCTTCCGCCGGAGGGCAGCGGATCTCCGATCGCACGAGGCTGGGGCACAGCTGCGAGGGTACTCCGGAGGGTCGGGGAAGCCGGGGAATTGGTCCTGGCCGCCGATGGCCGCCCTGGCATCCGTGACGTCCGGGGACGGATCGGGCAAGATGAGTCCGTCACCGGGTACCTGCGGGTTCGCGGGGACGACACGGATCGGGTGGCGTGCCGGTGCGACCGGGGCGTCTGATGAGGGAGTAACTTCTCAATCGTGAGTGGAGTGCGCCGTTGTTCCCGGACCGCTTGCCAGCGGGTAGCGGTCGCCACCCTCACCTACGTCTACTCCGACTCGACGGCCGTTCTGGGCCCGTTGGCGACGTATGCCGAGCCGCACTGCTACGACCTCTGCGCGGTCCATGCCGAGCGGCTGACCGCGCCGCGGGGCTGGGAGATCGTCCGGCTCTCGCCGGGTGAGTTCGTCCCCCCGCCGCCCTCGCACGACGACCTGCTGGCCCTGGCCGACGCGGTGCGTGAGGCCGCCCGGCCGCCGGCCGCGGAACTCCCGCCGGACGCGAGCTCCGAGCTGTCCACCGTCGAGGTGGGCCGCCGGGGGCACCTGCGGGTGCTGAAGGACCCGATCCTGGGCGAGCCCCTCACCTGAGAACCCCTTGCCTGAGAACCCCTGTCCGGGATGTCAGGACGCTCCCGTGACTCAAGGTGCCGGTGGGACTCGCCGAATGACAGGGAGCATCGCAGCAGCCCGCGTTCGGGTGATTACCCGGCGTGGGCGCCTTCTCCTGTCATCCGAAGCAAGGATCTCCCCTTCATGTCCTCTCAGCCCCGGACCTCCGCAGCCGACTCCACCACCGGCGTCCCCACCCCGACCCGGGGGCGCCGACGGGGCCGGGCGACGGGCCCGTCGATCCCGCTGGGCTCGCTCACCCAGCGCGAGCACCGGTCCGAGATCCAGTGCCAGGCCTGTGGCAGCAGCCGGGTCACCCGGCTCTCGATGAACCTGACCGACGGCACCCCGGTGGAGTTCACCTCCTGCCACCGCTGCGAGCACCGCACCTGGGAGCACGGCGGGGACGCGCTGAGCGTCGACTCGGTGCTGGACAAGGCCCGCCGGGTCTGACCGCGGGCGATCCACCGGGCCCGATCGAGACCCGGTCGTGCCCGAAGCGGGCGCGTCACCGGGGGAGGCTCGGATAACCTTCCCCGGTGGCTCAGCTCACCGAAATCGTCAAAGCCAACGACATCCGTGGCCTGGTCGGCACTCAGCTGACCGAGCGCATTGCGCGCGCCCTCGGATCGGCGTTCGCCCGTGCGGTCCTCACCTCGAACCCCGACGGCCCGCCCGGAAGGGTCCTGATCGGCCAGGACATGCGCGACTCGGGGGAGTCGCTGTCCCGGGCCTTCGCCGACGGCGTCACCGGTGAGGGGGCCGAGGTGGTGATGATCGGCCTGTGCAGCACCGACGGCCTCTACTACGCCAGCGGGGCCCTGGACGCGCCGGGCGTGATGTTCACCGCGAGTCACAACCCGGCCAGCTACAACGGGATGAAGATGTGCCGCGCCGGGGCCCGCCCGATCGGCCTGGACAGCGGTCTGGCCGAGATCCGGGACCTGGCCCAGGCCCTGCTCGATCACCCCACCTGGGGCACCGAGGAGGCGCCGGAACCGGCGCTGCGCGGAGCGGTCTCCCAGCAGGACACCCTGCGTGGCTACGCCGAGCACCTGCGGGGTCTGGTCCCGCTGGGCTCCCGGCGCAAGCTGAAGATCGTGGTCGACGCCGGTAACGGAATGGCCGGGCTGACCGTGCCGGCCGTGCTCGGCACCGCCCTCGGGCTGCCCGGACTGCCGCTCGAGATCGTCCCCCTGTACTTCGAGCTGGACGGCACCTTCCCCAACCACGAGGCCAACCCGCTCGACCCGGCCAACCTGCGCGACCTGCAGAAGGCGGTGCCGGCCCACGGCGCCGACCTCGGCCTGGCCTTCGACGGCGACGCCGACCGCTGCTTCGTGATCGACGAGCGCGGCGAGCCGATCAGCCCGAGCGCGATCACCGCGCTGGTGGCGGCCCGGGAGATCGCCAAGGAGAAGGCCGCCGGGCGGCCGTCCACGGTGATCCACAACCTGATCACCTCGCGCACGGTGCCCGAGGTGATCGCCGAGAACGGCGCCACCGCGGTGCGCACCCGGGTCGGCCACGCCTTCATCAAGGTGGAGATGGCCAAACACGACGCGGTCTTCGGCGGCGAGCACTCGGCGCACTACTACTTCCGCGACTTCTGGTTCGCCGACACCGGCATGCTGGCCGCCCTGCACGTGCTGGCCGCGCTGACCGAGCAGGACGGCCCGCTGTCCGGCCTGGTCGCGCAGTACGAGCGATACGTCCCCAGCGGCGAGATCAACTCGGTGGTGGCGGACGTGGACGAGGCCACCGAGCGGGTGGCGAAGGCCTTCGAGGGCCGGCCCGGCGTGGTCGTCGACCGGCTGGACGGCCTGACCGTCAGCCACGAGGCCGACGCGCCGAGCGGCGACGGCAGCCCGGCCGGTCTGTGGTGGTTCAACCTGCGCCCGAGCAACACCGAACCGCTGCTGCGGCTGAACTCCGAGGCCGCCGACCGGAGCGCGATGGAGGCGCTGCGGGACGAGGTGCTCGGCCTGGTCCGGGTCGCCGAGCTCGCCAGCTGAGCGCGGGATGCGCCAGGATGGCCCGGTGACCGCTATCGAACCGTGGCTGCGGGAGATCCTCCGCTGCCCGAACTGCCGCTCGGCGCTGGCCGACGGCCAGGGCCCCGACTCCTCGCCCGAGCTGCAGTGCACCGGCTGCTCGCTGGCCTACCGGATCGACGACGGCATTCCGGTGCTGCTGGTCGACGAGGCTCGCACCCGCTCCTGAAGTGATCTGATCCGCTGGAGAGAAACCGCGCGATGGCACTCGACGAACAGCTCCTCGACGACCCCGACGGCCTGGCCGCGGCGGACCCCTCCGGCAGCCTGCGGGCGCTGGCGATGGCCGGCGCGTCGGTCCGGATGGCGCTCTCGGCCACGGCCGAGGCCGGCCTCGCGAAGATCGTCGCGGACGGCCGCCCCCGGGCGGTCGTGGTGGCCAGCCTGGGCGGCTCGGCCGTGGTCGGCGACATCCTGATCCTGCTGGCCGGCAGCGGCGCCCCGGTGCCGGTCTCGGTCCGGCGCGGGCTGCCGCTGCCGGGCTGGGTCGGCCCGCTCGACCTGGTGGTCGCCGTGTCGATGTCCGGCCGGGCCCCGGGTCCGCTCGGGCTGGCCGCCGAGGCCGCGCGCCGGGGCTGCCGGCTGCTCACCGTCGGGGCGGCCCGCTCCCCGCTCGCCGAGGTCTCCGAGCGCACCGGTGGCGTGCACGTGGCCGTGCCGCGCAGCGAGACGCCGGCCGCCCGGGCCTCCCGGATGGCGCTCTGGTCGCTGGCCGTGCCGGTCATCTCGGTGGCCCACGACCTCGGCCTGACCGATGCCTCGCACGAGGTGCTGGAGCGGGTCGCGAACCGCCTGGACACCCAGGCCGACCAGTACCGGCCGTCCTCCGACGCGTTCGTCAACCCGGCCAAGTCGCTGGCCCTGGAACTGTCCGGGGTGGTGCCGGTGGTGCTCGGCGACGGGGACGTGACCGGGGTCGCCGCCCTGCGCGCGGTCTCCATGCTCGCCCGTACGGCCCGGGTGCCGGCCATGCGTGGCGCCCTGCCGGACGACGCGGGTGACGTGGTCGCCACCTTCGACGGCCCGCTGGCCCGGCGCCCGGAGGCGGACATCTTCGCCGACCCGGAGTTCGACGACGCGCCGGCCGCCTCGCCGCAGATGCGCCTGCTGCTCCTGCGGGACGCGGCGCCCACCTTGGACCGTCCGGACGGTTCCTGGCTGGAGACCAGCCGCACGGCGGACGCGGTCCGGCTGACCGCGGAGGACGCGGGCGTGCGGGTCACCGAGGTGGCCGCCGATCCCGGGCACCCGCTGGAGCGCCTGGCCGACCTGATCTCGCTGACCGACTTCGCCTCCGTCTACATGGCCCTGGCCGGGGGGATCGACCCGCTGACCTCGCCGCACGTGGCCGATCTGCGCGACCGCACCACCTGAGGGGCGCAGCCTCACCAGGAAGCCGGTTCACAGAAACGATAGGTTGCACCCGCCCTGAGCTGGTCCGAAGAGCGGGAGAAGTGAACAGATGTCCACCGAAGGTGGCTCCAAGGCGATCATCGCGGCGCTCGGCGCCAATGTCGGGATCGCGGTAACCAAGTTCATCGCCTTCGGGCTGACCCAGTCCAGCTCCATGCTGGCCGAGGGCATCCACTCGCTGGCCGACTCCGGCAACCAGGTGCTGCTGCTGGTCGGCGGGAAGCGGGCCGAGCGGGAGGCGAACGAGGAGCATCCGTTCGGGTACGGCCGCAGCCGTTTCCTCTACGCGTTCATCGTGTCGGTGATCCTGTTCAGCGTCGGTGGCCTGTTCGCGCTGTACGAGGCGTACCACAAGTGGGAGCACCCCGAGGCGATCGAGAACTGGCAGTGGGTGCCGGTGGCGGTCCTGGTCGTCGCGATCGGCCTGGAGGGCTTCAGCCTGCGCACGGCGATCGGCGAGGCGAGCCCGACCCGGGAGGGCCGTAACTGGTGGCGGTTCATCCAGGAGACCAAGTCGCCGGAGCTGCCGGTGGTGCTGCTGGAGGACACGGCGGCCCTCACCGGTCTGGTGTTCGCCCTGTTCGGCGTGGGGATGACGCTGATCACGGACAACGGCAAGTGGGACGCGGTGGGTACCGCGATGATCGGTCTGCTGCTGATCGTGGTCGCCGGGATCCTCGCCCAGAAGACGGCGTCGCTGCTGGTCGGCGAGGGAGCCGACGCTGCGGACCTGGCCCGGATCAAGACCGCCCTGGTCGGCGGGGGTGTGGACGGCATCATCCACATCCGCACGCTCTACGTCGGCCCGGACGAGCTGATGATCGCGGCCAAGATCGCGGTGGCGCCGACGGAGTCGGCCGCAGAGGTGGCTTCGGCGATCAACGAGGCCGAGGCCCGGGTGCGGGCGGCGGTGCCGGAGGCGAAGCTGATCTTCCTGGAGCCGGACATCGCCCGGGGTAACGGCGGTCCGGCTGGGGTTCCGACCTCGTCCTGAGCAGTCGGTACAGCGTGTCCTAGGTAACAAGGGGGACACGCTGTACCGGTTCTTGTCCCTCCGTAGTTGCTCCCATAGGAGTGCTTTAACGCTGTGGACTGGGATAACGCTGTCCTAGCAGGCATTTGACCGTCGATTCGGGTTCGGTGGGTAGCGTCGGTGACGGCTCCACCCCGATGTTCCATCCGTACCCGAACCACGTTCCCTAATGCCCGGAGGCCGTCGTGCGCGCTGATTCCGCACCCCGCACGCTCCGACCTATTGCGCCCGTTCCGCACCAGCACCCGATCGCGCCCGCCCGGCCCGCTCGGTGGGCCGAGGTCCCGAACGTCAAGCCCGAGCCTTTTGGGTGGTTCGGCCGCTGGTCGCGGCGTTCCCGGCTGGCCGCCACGGTCGTCGTGATCGCCTCCCTGGCACTGGTCGGCGCGCTGGTGATCAGCTCGGCCCAGGCGGTCAAGGCCGTCGCCGGCACGAGCGACCAGGCCCGTTACGGCCGCACCATCGATCAAGGGGCGGATCCGGGGTCGCTGCCCGCGGAACCCTGATCCGCCGTCGCCTACCATGGGCCGTTCTGGTGGGTACGGCTTCTTAGGGGGACAGGTGCAGACAGCCCCTCGGCCGGGCGGCCGTCGCCCTCCGCAGCACGTTCACCCGCGGGACGTGACCATCGAGACCGCGCTCACCGCCCTGGCCGATCCGGTCCGGTTGTCGATCGTGCGGTGCGTGGCCGAGGCGGAGGACTGGGAACTGCCCTGCGGGTCCTTCGCGGTCGGCGTGGGTAAGGCGACGCTCAGCCACCACTTTACCGTGCTGCGCGAGGCGGGGCTGGTCGAGCAGCGCGACGAGGGTGCGCGGCGCACCATCCGGTTGCGCCGGGGAGAGTTCGACGAACGGTTTCCCGGGCTTCTGGGTCTCGTTCTGGGAGCCGAGACCCCCGTGACCGGTGATGTCGCCGTGGCCGCCCACGAGCGTCCCTAATTCGGTCCGACTCGACCGCCGGCAAACCGTACCGGCGGATTCCCATCGGTGACCGAATTGCTATCGTGGAGGGATTCCGGCGTAGGTGATGCCGACGGTCCAGAGGGGCCGCGCCGGGTCTGGTACGACGCACGTTCTCTCCGGGTACCCCGTATCCGGCGTTTTCCGAGGGCTGCTTCGTCGTGCCATCGACCCGACCACCTGCGACTGGCGTTTCTCCATTTTCCAGCCGCATCCACGATGCCGAAGGACAAAAATGACGTTCGACTTCAAGGTCGCCGACCTTTCGCTGGCCGAGACCGGCCGCCACGAGCTCCGCCTGGCCGAGCACGAGATGCCCGGCCTGATGTCCCTGCGGGCCGAGTTCGGCGAGAGCAAGCCCCTGGCCGGCGCCCGGATCACCGGCTCCCTGCACATGACCGTGCAGACCGCTGTGCTGATCGAGACCCTGGTCGCGCTCGGCGCCGAGGTCCGCTGGGCCTCCTGCAACATCTTCTCCACCCAGGACACCGCCGCCGCGGCCACCGTGGTGGGCCCCAACGGCACCGTGGACGACCCCCAGGGTGTGCCGGTCTTCGCCTGGAAGGGCGAGACGCTCGAAGAGTACTGGTGGTGCACGGAGCAGATCCTGGCCTGGCCGGACGGCCAGGGCCCGAACATGATCCTGGACGACGGCGGCGACGTGACGCTGCTGGTCCACAAGGGTGTCGAGTTCGAGAAGGCCGGTGCCGTCCCCGCGACCAGCGAGGACGACAGCGAGGAGTACGGCGTCATCCTCGAGGTGCTGCGCCGCTCGCTGAAGGCCACCCCGGACCGGTTCACCAAGATCGCGGCCGAGATCAAGGGCGTCACCGAGGAGACCACGACCGGCGTCCACCGCCTGTACGAGATGCAGCGGGCCGGCTCGCTGCTCTTCCCGGCGATCAACGTCAACGACTCGGTCACCAAGTCGAAGTTCGACAACAAGTACGGCATCCGGCACTCGCTGATCGACGGCATCAACCGCGGCACCGACATCCTGATCGGCGGCAAGGTGGCCGTGGTCTGCGGTTACGGCGACGTCGGCAAGGGTGCGGCCGAGTCCCTGCGGGGCCAGGGCGCGCGCGTCATCGTCACCGAGGTGGACCCGATCTGCGCGCTGCAGGCGGCGATGGACGGCTACCAGGTCGCCACCATCGAGGACGTGCTGGCGATCGGTGACTTCTTCATCACCACCACCGGCTGCTTCGACGTGATCACGGCGGCGCACATGCAGGGGATGAAGAACAAGGCCGTGGTCGGCAACATCGGCCACTTCGACAACGAGATCGACATGGCCGGCCTGGCCAAGGTCGCGGGGATCACCAAGACCGAGATCAAGCCGCAGGTCCACGAATGGACCTTCAGCGACGGCCGCTCGATCATCGTGCTGTCCGAGGGCCGCCTGCTGAACCTGGGCAACGCCACCGGCCACCCGAGCTTCGTGATGTCGAACTCGTTCTCCAACCAGGTGATCGCCCAGATCGAGCTCTTCACCAAGCGCGAGGAGTACGAGACCCAGGTCTACGTGCTGCCCAAGCACCTGGACGAGAAGGTCGCCCGGCTGCACCTGGACGCGCTCGGCGTGAAGCTGACCGAGCTGTCCAAGGCCCAGGCGGAGTACCTCGGCGTGCACGTCGAGGGTCCGTACAAGCCGGAGCACTACCGCTACTGATCTGCGGATTCCCAGCCGGGGCGCGCTCTTCCTTCGGGAAGGGCGCGCTTCGCGCTTTTTGCTGCGGCTTCTGGACGTTCGGGGCGAGCTTTTGGACGCTTGCGGGCTGCGGTGCGGGGTGGGCTGCTCGAGGTAAATGGTTGGCCTTGGGCAATTCCCGATCCGTACGGTTCCCGGCATGGACACCCCCGTGACGCTCTGGCGCCCGACCGGGCCGGAGGAACTGGACCTGGTGCGCGCTGCGGATTGGCGCCGCTGGCCTCCGCGCCGGCCCGAGCAGCCGATCTTTTATCCCGTGCTGAACGAGGATTACGCGATCCGCATCGCTCGGGACTGGAACGTCCCGGCTTCCGGAATCGGCCATGTGACCCGGTTCTCGGTTCGTGCGGAACACCTCGGGCAGTACGAGGTTCATCAGGTGGGCGGTCGCGACATCCTCGAATACTGGATTCCGGCGGAGCGTCTCGAGGAGTTCAATGACAACTTGGTCGGGCCGATTGAGCTGGTGCATACCTTTCGGTGAGGTCGGGGTTGGCTCGGAGTGCTGGTGACCTGGGTTCGGGGGCGGGCTTGGGGGATGGCCTTTCGCGGTGGTGTGGTGGGGCGCTGTGTGGGGAGGGTTGGTTTTGGCGGGGCGAGAGAGGTTGGGCCAGGGTCGGGTTTGGGGTGTGTAGGGGCGAGGCCGGACGGGTGTGTCGGGGTTTGGGGTGTGGCCGGGCTGGTGACCTGGGTTCTGGGGTGGCCTTTTCACGGTGGCGTGGTGGGGCGCTGTGTGGGGAGGGTTGGTTTTGGCGGGGCGAGAGAAGTTAGGCCGGGGTCGGGTTTGGGGTGTGTAGGGGCGAGGCGAGACGGGTGCGGTGGGGTTTGGGGTGTGGCCGGGCTGGTGACCTGGGTTCCGGGGGGCCTTTTCACGGTGGCGTGGTGGAGCGCTGTGTGGGGAGGGTGGTTGTGGCGGAGTGGGAGAAGGCAGGCTGGCCGGGGTCGGGGGTGCGTGAGGACGAAGCAAGACGGGTGTGGCGAGAGCTGAGGCGTGCCAGGTGAAGCGTGGTCCGGACAGGCCGAAACCGGCGAAGCGCCCACTGCTCGGGCCGGTCCGGAAGACCTGGTGGCGCGCGCTTAAGGCAGCGCGGCGTCAGTCGCCGTCGGGTAGCCCGTAGCCCGTGGCGGACAGAGGGCTTGCCGCGGCCCGGGAGGCTCGGCGGGCGGCTTGTTGCTGGGATTCCCGCCAGAGCCGGGCATAGTCGCGGTCGCGGCGTTCGGCCAGTACGGCAGCCAGGAAGTCTTCCGGGTGGGTGCCGGGGGGCGGGGGAGGCGCGACGAGTTCGCCTACCTGGGCGGCGAGGGACCAGCCGAGGCGCTGGCGGGCTTCGGGGGCCAGGTTGGCGGCGCGGGCGAGGAACTGGCGGCAGGCTCGGGCCAGGGGGTCGGGGAGGCGGCCGAGATCGGCGTTGCGGACCCAGGGCGCCAGGTGCGGCGGCATCATGACGGCGGGCGGCAGGTGGCGGGGCTGGCGCTCGCGGATCACGTAGGTGCCGGCCACCAGGTCGCCGAGGCGTTTGCCGCGGCGGTTGAGCAGGGACACCACCAGCGCGATGGCCCCGAGCGACCAGTAGATCTCGAGCACGGCCAGCAGCCCGCGGATCAGCGCGTGCCGGGCCCGGATCGGGCCGCCGTCGTCGCGCACCACCCGCAGGCCGGCCAGCCACTTGCCCAGCGAGCGGCCCCGGGTCAGGGTCTCGACCAGGATCGGGATGCCGATCAGCACGCCCAGGGTGGCGACCAGGCCGAGCGCGCTGCCCGCGGCCGGGTCGATGCTGCCCGTGGTGGCGTAGAACAGCCAGGTGATCAGCACGATGCCGACGACCGTGACGAGTACGTCGACGGCGACCGCGAGAGCCCGGGTGATGAACGAGGCCGGGCGCAGCTCGAGGACCACCGCCTCGCCGGTGATCAGCTCGTCGGAGAAGTCCAGCTCGTCCACCCCCACCAGGCCGGAGACGGCCGGGCCGGGCAGCGGGGCGAGCGGATCGGTGATCACGGAAGCCAGCGTACGTCGGGCTACCGACAAACTTGCCGGTTAGGCTCGGGCCGTGGATCTGGATGCCTTCGTGGCCGTGCACTCGGCGGACTGGGACCGCCTGGACCGGCTGACGAAGCGCCGCCGGCTAACCGGCGCCGAGGTGGACGAGCTAGTGCTGCTGTACCAGCGGGCGGCGACGCACCTGTCGGTCGTCCGTTCTTTCTCGCCGGACGCCGGTCTGGTGGCCCGGCTCTCGGGCACCGTGTCGCGGGCCCGCACCGCGGTCTCCGGCGGCAACGAGCCCCTGGCCCGGGAGTTCGTCCGGCTGGTCAGCGTGTCCTTCCCAGCGGCCGTGTACCGCGCTCGCTGGTGGGCCTTCGGCTCGGCGCTGGCCTCGGCCGTGGTGGCGGTCGTGCTCGGCGCCTGGGTGGCCGCGACCCCGTCGGTGCAGGCCACGGTCGGCACCAAGCAGCAGATCCAGCAGCTCGTGCAGAACGACTTCGAGAGCTACTACTCGGAGAACGCCGCCTCCGGCTTCGCGGTGCAGGTCTGGACCAACAACGCCTGGGTGGCGGCGCTCTGCTTCGTGCTCGGGATCACCGGGGTCGGGGTGGTCTACGTGCTCGCCCAGAACGCGCTGAACCTCGGTCTGGTCGGCGGGCTGATGGCCGCCAACCACCGGCTCGGCCTGTTCTTCGGCCTGATCACCCCGCACGGGCTGCTCGAGCTGACCGCGGTCTTCGTGGCCGCCGGGGCCGGGCTGAAGGTGTTCTGGGCCTGGATCGACCCGGGCCCGCGGACCCGGGTGCGCGCGGTCGGGGAGGAGGGCCGGTCGATGGTGACGATCGCGATGGGGCTGATCGTCGTCCTTCTGGTCTCCGGGGTGGTGGAGGCCTTCGTGACTCCGTCACCCCTGCCGACCTGGGCCCGGATCGCGATCGGGGCCGCGGTCTGGCTGGTGTTCATCGGATATGTCTGGCGTTACGGCCGTCCGGCCGCGCTGGCCGGCGAGACCGGGGACCTCTCCGCCGAACTGGCGGGTGACGTCCGGCCTGTGGCAGGCTGACTTCTGGTTCGGACAGGCGTTCGAGGGGAGCGAATCATGGCCGAGGTACTGCTGTTCCATCACGCCCGGGGGCTGACCAGTGGGCTGCTGGATTTCGCGAGCACACTGAGAAGCGCGGGGCACACCGTGCACACGCCCGACCTGTACGAGGGCAAGACCTTCGACAGCACCGAGGCCGGAGTGGCCCACGCCGCCTCGATCGGCTTCGACGTGGTGCTCGAGCGCGGGGTGCAGGCCGCCCAGGATCTGCCCGAAACGCTGGTCTACGTCGGGTTCTCGCTCGGCGTGATGCCGGTGGCCAAGCTGTCGGCCACCCGTCCGCAGGCCCAAGGGGCTCTCTTCCTCTGTGGTTTCGTGCCGCCGTCCGAGTACGGCGTCTGGCCGGGCGTTCCCGCCCAGGTGCACGGCATGGCCGAGGATCCGGAGTTCGCCGACTCGGGTGACCTGGCGGCAGCGCAGGAGTTCGCCGGGCAGGCAGAGGGCGTCGAGGTCTTCCTCTATCCGGGATCGGCGCACCTCTTCGCCGATCCCAGCCTGTCCGACTACGACGAGGCCGCCGCAACCCTGCTCACCGAACGGGTGCTGGCCTTCCTGTCCAAGCTCTAGAGCAGCCCGGCGGCCTTGAGCGCGAGGTAGCGGTCGGCGAGCTGCGGGGGCAGATCCTCCGGCGACGCGTCGACCACGTCCACGCCCATCCGCCGCAGTTCCGCCGTGGTCGCCGTGCGGTCCAGTTCGCTGCGGCCGGCCGCGGCGGCGCCATAAACGGCGTAGGCATCACCCCGTCCGTCGGCCATCACGGCCAAGCGGGGGTCGGCGACCGAGGCCACGATCACCCGGTGCCGGGCGCAGAGTCGTCCGATCACCGGCATCAGGCCTTCCTCGATCGCTGCGCCCTCCAACGGGGTCAGCAGCACCACCAGGGCGCGCTGGGACATCCGGGAGAGCACGGTCGAGGCGATCGCTGTCCAGTCCGCCTCGACCAGATCCGCCTCGACCGGTGCCATTGCCGTCACCAGCCGGGGCAGCAGATCGCCGCGGGTGGCGCCTTCGACCCGGGCGCGCACCCGGCGGTCCATGGCCAGCAGTTCCACCCGGTCCCCGGCGCGGGAGGCCAGGGCGGCCAGCAGCAGAGCCGCATCCATCGCGGCGTCCAGTCGGGGCTCGTCGCCGACCCGGGCGGCCGAGGTACGGGAGGTGTCCAGCACCAACAGCACCCGTCGGTCCCGCTCGGGCCGCCAGGTCCGGACAACGACGCCGCCGCGCCGGGCGGTCGCCCGCCAGTCGATCGAGCGCACGTCGTCACCGCCGACGTAGTCGCGCAGCGAGTCGAACTCGGTGCCCTGGCCGCGCACCCGCAGCGAGGTCCGCCCGTCCAGTTCACGCAGGCGGGCGAGCTTGCTGGGCAGGTGCTTCCGAGAAGCGAAAGGTGGCAGCACGCGCACACTTCCGGGTGCGGGCACAGAGAACTGTCGGGCCGCGACGCCGAGCGGGCCGAAGCTGCGCACGGTCACCGCATCCGCGCGGCGGTCACCTCGGCGAGACGGCACCAAAGAGGTGACCAGGCGGCGACTCTGACCGGCGGGCAGGTCGACCGGGTGACGGTCGTCGCTGGCGCCGGCCGAGGGTTGCCAGGCGTCGCGCAGAGAGCCGCGCACGGCTCGGCGACCAGCATTGGTGAGGACGAAGGAGGCATGGGTGGCGGTGCCCAGCCGGATCGTGGCCACCGGCTCGCGATGCACCCGCAACGCTCGTGGGGAACCGGCCAGCAACAGGTCAGCCGTAATCACCAGGAGGCAGAACCCGGCCCAACCCAGCAACGAGCCCCAGCCGGGCCAGAAACCAATCGGCAGGAGGCCGATTGCGGCCAGCAGGACCGCGCGGCCGCTGATCGTCACAACGCCACCGCGAGCGCGGGCTCGCCCCAGCGCGGACGCCTGGCCTGGCCGCTGACCAGACCCTGGCGGCTCGGACCTTCGGCTAAACCTCTGGCCCAGGCGGTGTCGCTAGCACTGACCCAAGCCGTGCCACTAGCGCTGAGCCAAGCCCAAGCCCCGGTCCAACCCCAACCTCCGGACCAAGTCTCAGCCCCGGACCGAGCCCCAGCCCCGGACCGAGCCCAAGCGCTGGCCCGAACCCAAGCGGCAGCCCAAGCCCCGTCGATCGGCAGCCTTTTCACGCCGTTCAGCGGGGAACCGGGACGGAGGCCAGCACGCTGTCCAGCACGCCGTCGGTGGTGACACCCTCCAGCTCAGCCTCCGGCCGCAACTGCATCCGGTGCCGAAGCGTGGCCGGGGCCAGGGCCTTCACGTCGTCCGGGGTGACGTAGGGCCGTCCCTGCAGCCACGCCCAGGCTCGCGACGTGTTCAGCAGGCCGGTCGCGCCACGGGGGGAGACCCCCAGAGACAGCGACGGCGAGGAACGGGTGGCCTGGACGACGTCCACGATGTAGCCCATCACTTCCCGGCTCACCCCGACGGTGCGGACCGCACGCGTTGCCGCAGCCAGGTCTTCCGGACCGGCGACCGCCCTTACCCCGGCCGCGGCCAGGTCGCGCGGGTCGAAACCAGCCGCGTGGCGGGCCAACACTTCGAGTTCCACGTCCCGACCCGGTAGCGGCATGTTCACCTTGAGCAGGAATCGGTCGAGCTGGGCCTCGGGCAGCGGGTAGGTGCCCTCGTACTCCACCGGGTTCTGGGTGGCCGCGACGACGAACGGATCCGGCAGCGGCCGCGGCTGACCGTCCACGCTGACCTGCCGCTCCTCCATCGCCTCGAGCAACGCGGCCTGGGTCTTCGGTGGGGTGCGGTTGATCTCGTCGGCCAGCAGCAGGTTGGTGAAGACCGGGCCGTCGCGGAACGAGAACTCACCGCTGCGGTTGTCGTAGACCAGCGAACCGGTCACGTCGCCGGGCATGAGGTCGGGGGTGAACTGCACCCGGCTGGTCTGCAACCGCAAGGCCGCCGAAAGCGAGCGCACCAACAGCGTCTTCGCCACCCCGGGCACGCCTTCGAGAAGCACGTGACCGCGGCAAAGCAGCGAGATGACCAGCCCGGTGACCGCCTCGTCCTGTCCGACCACGGCCTTGGCCACCTCGTGGCGCACCCGGACCAGAGCCTGCCGGGCGGCCTCGGCCTCACCCTCGGGTGAGCTGGGCCGGTAGGCCTCCGATTGCGTGGTTGGGAAGTCGGTCACGGGAGCGAGCCTCTCAGATCATCAGGGGTGAGGGTGGCGGACCCCGGCGGCCCGTTCGATTGCGTCCAGCTGGTCGGCCAGGGCGACGAGGGCTCCGTCGGACTCCGGGGCCGGCCCCAGCAGGGTCTGGCCGACCTCGTACTGGTTCCGTCCGGTGGACGCGGCGACCAGGACGACGAGTTGTTCGGGGGTAGTGCCGGGCGGGGCGGCGAGCCGGGCCGCCAGGCGCCGCAGGCTGCTGGTGCGGAGCGTGGACGCGGCCCGGGCGCGGGTGTGGAACTGGCGGTACAGCCGGGCCCGGCCCTCCTGCGTCTCGGCGGCGCGGACCACCACCGGCAGCGGCTCGCCGACCAGTCGGCCGAACCGGCGGGCGCGCCAAGCCATCGTCAACAGCGCCACCAGACCGAGCTGGATCAGCACCCAGAGCACCCAGTCCGGCATCAGTTCGGTCAGGGTCTGGCGTTCGCCGGCACCGACCGGTTCCAGCGGGTCGGGCAGGTACCAGACCAGGTCCGGCTGCGCCCCGAAGGTGTTCAGCACCAGCGCCGCGTTCCCGTCCAGGTCCACGTACTTGTTGGTGAGCAGGTCGGACTGGCCGATCACGACGACCTGGCGGCCGTTCGCCACCGTCACCAGGTAGCTGCCGCGATCGGTACCGCTGTCTACGCCCGACGTGTCGTCTGAGTCTGCCTGGGGGTAGCAAACAGCAACGCCGTCGCCGGTGGATCCGCTGGCACGGGCGTAAAGGTAGCCGCCGCCGCGTACTTCTCCGGCGGTGACGGCGGCACCGATGGAGCAGCCAGGTGCTTTCGGACGGGTGTGGTTGCTGTAGCCCGCCGTGCGCAGTTGGGGGGCCAGCGCGCTGAGGGTCAGCTCGTCGGGCTCGATCAGGATCAGGCGGCCGGCGTCGTCCGCGGCCAACCGGTTCAGCTGCTCGGGGCTAAGCAGGACGGTGTCGGTGACGACCAGCGTGCTGTTGGAGGTGGTGTCCTTCACCACCTGGTCGGAACGACTGTCCAGGGTCACCTGGACGCCCTGCCGCTGGAGGACCTGAGCTACGGCCCGGCTGCCGTTCGGCGCGGGGTTGGCCGGACTCAACCTTCGGTGGTCTTCCGTCGTAGGCACAGTGAGCGCGACCAGAACCACGGCGAGCACCACGATCGCGGCTACCCCGAGCGGCCAGCGCCAGCGGCGCAGCAGGTCACGAAGATCGTCAATGAATGACGCTGGGCGCGAGGATGCGTCGGCGGTCGCCTCGGGCGGCTGGTCGGGTTCGGAGGAGCCGTTCGAGTCGGTCGGCTCGGTCGGCCCCGCCTCCGGGACCGTGGTCTGGCTCATGGCTGCCCCGCCGGTTCGAGCACGCTCGCGGTCACCTTGGCCGATCGCACCCGTTCGTCCAGCCCGCGCAGGAAGGCGTCAACCTGGTTCCCGGCGGTGTCCGTCAGCTCGAGGTGGCCGTAGCAGACGTCATCGAAATGCCGTGCCGCGATGCGCAGGTCAGCGGCCAGATCGGGCAGCGCCAAACCGCCGGCCCGGGCCACCTCGGTGGCGGTGGCGCCCGGGTTGGCCGGGACCAGGGTCCGCTCGGCCAGTTCGCGGGCGATCGCCCGGAAGCGCTCGAGCACCGCGTCGGCCCATTGCCCGGCCCGGGCGTGCTGGTCGGCCGCGGCCCGATGGCCGGCGGCGGTGGTCACGTAGTTCGGCAGCACCGCGGGGGCCCGGCGCCGGAACTGCCGCCGGATCCCGCCGGACCGCCAGATCGCGAACGCCACCGCGGTCACCAGCAGCACCGCGAGCACGGTCACGGTGAACTGCACCGGGGAGCCGAAGCCGGGCCGGATGTCGTCGAACCGGTCCTGGATCCACTCCAGGGCCCGCTCGATCAGGCTCGGCCGGGCGTCCCGGTACTCCTTGCGGGACAGTTCCTGGACCAGCCACTGCTGCGCCTGCTGGCGGTCCGGGTCGACCGGGACGTCGGTAAGGCTCACCGGGGCTGCTCCGAGCGGAGCACCTCGACGTCCATGCCTTCCCGCCGCATCCGCAGATCCAGGTAGAGCAGGGCGACCGCACCGGCGGTGAACGGATAGACCACGGCTCCGGCCAGGATCGTGCCGATGTCGGAGATCAGCAGCTGCACCACGGCCCCGGAGAGCCCGGTGAAGTCGGCGACCTCGGAGAGGATCGTGCCGATCAGGCTGAACGGCACGGCGAAGATCTGCCGGACCACGTAGGCGATCACCGCGGTCAGCAGGCTGATCCCGAACACCCGCCAGAACGAGCCGCGCACCAGCCGGAACGACCGGCGCAGGGCGGCCGTGATGCTCAGGTTCTCGAGCAGCAGGGCGGGCGCCGACAACGACCAGAAGCCTAGGTAGAGCGCCGCGTAGGTGAGCACCCCGAACAGCGCCCCGACGATCAGGACGACGACGCCGATGGCCAGGTTGTCCGGCAGGAGGAAGAGCAGCAACGCGCCCGGCACCATGCTCAGCGCGATGATCACCGGAGCCAGCACGAGCAACAGCAGAGCCAGGCCGAGCACCGCCCACATCCGGTGCCGGGCCCGCTGCCAGAGCACACCGGGGGCCAGCGTCTCCCCGCGCACCGCTGCCCCGACCGCGACGATCAGCAGTCCGGTGATGATGGTGGTGGACAGCACCGACTGCACGATGCCGACCAGGACCGACAGGCTGCCCGCCCCGACCAGGTCGGCCACGTCCTCCCGGCCGATCTCCTCGTAGGACGCGCCGGTGGTGAACGGGCTGTTCAGGATGGTGCTCAGGGCGATCGCCTGGGGCACGGTACCGAGCAGCGTGATCACCGCTCCGATCACCGCCGAGAACCCCACCATGGTGCGCGGGTTGGCGCGGATGGCGCGGATCGCCCCGTCGTAGATCTCGCCGATGCTCAGCGGCCGCAGCGGGATGATGCCCGCACCGCGACCCATGCCGCGCTGCCAGCCGGGCTGACCGGGCGCGGGCGTACCCCAGCCGCCTTGCGACGGCGGAGCGCCCCAGCCACCTGACGGCGGTGCACCCCACCCTGACGGCGGTGCACCCCACCCTGACGGCGGTGCACCCCATCCGGCTTGCGGCGCTGGACCTTGCGGGCCCTGACCTGGCGGCCCGTAACCTGGCCCGTTCCAACCCGGTCCGGGCGGCGGTGGGTTTCCACCCCACTGCTGCGGCGGCGCGTTCCACCCTGGGCCTCCAGGACCAGGGGGACCAGCAGGACCAGAGGGCGGCGGCGCGTAGCCAGGCTGCCCGTACCCCTGCCCGTTCCAGCCCGCCTGCAATCCCTGATTCCAGCCCGGGGGCTGACCGCCCCAACTCGGCTGCGTCTGCGGTCCGCTCGGGGGCTGACCCCAACCTGGCGACCCCGCTGCCGGCTGACCCGCGGACGTCCCCTGTTGACCCCAGCCCGCAGGCCCGGGTGACCCGCCCGCCGCGGTGCCGTCCGGCGTCCCTTGCTGACCCCAGCCCGGCTGCGCAGGTGACCCGGGCGTCGTGGTGCCGTCCGGCGTCCCTTGCTGTCCCCAACCGGGTTGCCCAGGTGACCCGGGGGCCGTAGTGCTCTCGGGCGTCCTCTGCTGGTTATGACCCCAGCCCGACTGTTCGGATGGCCCTTCCGGCGGAGTGCCCGGGGGCGTCCCTTGCTGACCCCAGCCCAGCTGCGCAGGTGACCCGGGCGTCGTGGTGCCGTCGGGCGTCCTTTGCTGACCCCAACCGGGCTGTTCAGGTGCCCCTCCCGCCGACGGGCGGTCGGACGTCCCCCATTGACCCTCGTCACCGACCTGCGGACCGGCCGGCCCGGGACCGGGTTCACCGGGCTGCGAGCCGGGACGCTTCTCCGGTTCGCCGCCCGGTACCGCCCAGCCGCCTGGTTGTTCGGACACCCGACAACCCCTCCCAGTCGCTTTCCAGCACCGCCCGCGCCGCGTCGAGGCGATCGTCGAGGTGATCGACGAAGCTCCCCGGCCCTGGGTTCATCCTGGCACGGCGGGGCCCGGCGGACCGGTCCGATGATCGCCGGGTGATCGCCGCGACCTGCCCACTTCGTTATTTGTCCCCGGTGTTTGACACCATGGGGTCATGAGAGGCCGGGTTCTCGTCGTCGATGACGACAATGCACTGTCCGAGATGCTCGGGATCGTCCTTCGGGGCGAGGGGTTCGAGCCGGTTTTCTGCGCCGACGGTGCCGGTGCGCTGGAGGCCTTCCGCGCGACCCGGCCTGATCTGGTGCTGCTCGACCTGATGCTGCCCGGGAAGGACGGCATCGAGGTCTGCCGGCTGATCCGCGCCGAGTCGGGCGTGCCGATCGTCATGCTGACCGCGAAGACCGACACCGTCGACGTGGTGCTCGGTCTGGAGTCCGGCGCCGACGACTACATGGTCAAGCCGTTCAAGCCGAAGGAGCTGGTGGCCCGGGTCCGGGCCCGGCTGCGGCGGACCGAGGAGCCGGCGCCCGAGGCCCTGGAGATCGGCGAGGTGTCGATCGACGTGGCCGGGCACGTGGTGCGCCGGGCCGGTGAGGTGATCTCGCTGACCCCGCTGGAGTTCGACCTGCTGGTCGCGCTCGCCCGCAAGCCCTGGCAGGTGTTCACCCGCGAGGTACTGCTGGAACAGGTCTGGGGCTACCGGCACGCGGCCGACACCCGGCTGGTGAACGTCCACGTGCAGCGGCTGCGCTCGAAGATCGAGAAGGACCCGGAGCGGCCGGAGATCGTGGTCACCGTGCGTGGCGTCGGGTACAAGGCCGGGCCGGCCTAGCCCATGGCCGGGGGGCAGCCGCCACCGGCGCGACCGGCCGGTGCGGAGCAGCCTGGTAAGCCGGGCGCGGGCAAGAAGCCCGGCGTCAAGGCGCGCCCCGCCACGCCCAAACCGGCACCCAAGCCCGCACCCAAGCCGGCCCCGAAGCCCGCCCCTCGTAAGCCTCGTGGCCCGGTCCGGCGGTTCATCGGCCGGGTCCGCCGCGCGTTGCTCTCCCGGATCCGCAAGCTGTTCAAGAAGATCCGCCGGCGCTGGAGCCGGTCGATGCGGCTGCGGGTGGTCGCCACCACCACGCTGCTCGGCCTCGGGGTCGCCCTGGTGGTCGGCAACTTCCTGCTGATGCGGATCCGCGACGGGCTGATCGACTCGCGCACCGAGACCGCGATGGCCGAGGCGGCGAGCCTGACCAAAGAGGCCAACACCCTGCTGGCAGCCACCGGTTACCCGGATCCGGCTCGCCAGGAGAGCGATATCAACGACATCCTGGCCCAGCTCCAGGGGCCGGAGGGCACGGACACCCGGGAGGTGATCCTGCGCCGGGCCCAGCGCTCCACCCAGCCCACCGACCTGAAGGACAGGGCGACGCCGGGCGTCCCACTGAACGTGATCCCGCAGACTCTGCGCGATGCGGTGAACTCCCGCGGCAAGCAGCAGTCGCAGATCACCACCATGCCGCTGAACGGACAGCGGGTGCCGGCCCTGGCCGTCGGCTCGATCATCAACATCCCGCTGGCCGGCGACTATGAGCTGTACTTCGTCTTCCCCCTGGACCGCGAGAACCAGATCCTCGACCTGGTCCGGCGCACCCTGCTGCCGTCCGGCCTGGGGCTGGTGCTGCTGGTCGCCGGGGTCGCCTACGTGATCACCCGGCAGGTGGTGACCCCGATCCGGCAGGCCGCCAAGACCGCCGAGCAGCTCGCCTCCGGCCGTCTGGACAAACGCATGAAGGTCCGCGGGCAGGACGACATCGCCCGGCTGGGGCGGGCCTTCAACGGCATGGCGGCGAGCCTGGAGCGGCAGATCCATCAACTGGAGGAGCTGTCCCGGGTGCAGCGCCGGTTCGTCTCCGACGTGTCCCACGAACTACGCACCCCGCTGACCACGATCCGGATGGCCAGCGAGCTGATCTACGAGAGCCGCGACGACCTGGGCGACCCGACCCTGCGGCGCAGCGCGGAGCTGCTCCAGGCCCAGGTGGACCGGTTCGAGTCGCTGCTCGGCGACCTGCTGGAGATCAGCCGGTTCGACGCCGGCGCCGCGGTGCTGGACGTCGAGTCGGTGGACGTGCGGGAGGTGGTCGAGCGGGTGGTCGACAACCTGGTGCCGCTGGCCGAGCGCAAGGGCAGCACGATCGTCCTGCAGCTGTCCCTGCAGCCCTGCGTGGCCCAGGTCGACGCGCGGCGGGTCGAGCGGGTGGTCCGCAACCTGGTCGGCAACGCGATCGAGCACGGAGAGGGCAGGCCGATCGAGGTTCAGGTCGCGGAGTCGGCCGACGCGGTCGCGATCGCCGTGCGCGACCACGGCGTGGGGCTCAGCTCCGAGGAGCTGAGCATGGTCTTCAACCGGTTCTGGAGGGCCGATCCGGCCCGGGCCCGGACGATCGGCGGCACCGGACTGGGACTGTCCATCTCCCAGGAGGACGCGCACCTGCACGGCGGCTGGCTCCAGGTCTGGGGCGAGCCCGAGGTCGGTGCCGTGTTCCGGCTGACCCTGCCCAAGCAGGTCGGGTCGCTCCTGGTCGGCTCGCCGCTGCCGCTGGTGCCCTACCTGGGCCCGGACACCGGGTCCCTGCCCACGTTCCCCGCGCCCGAGATCCAGGACCGGTTCGACGAGTTCGACGAACCCGGGATCGGGACGGGGCCGGCATGAAGTTCCCGGCCTCCGTTCCCGCGGCCCTGATCCTCATCCTGATCGCGGTGCTCGGCCTGTCGTCCTGCGCGACAATCCCCGACCACGGCCCGGTGGTCAGTGGCGACGTGGTCAACGACGATCCACTGGAGGGCGTCTTCCAGCTGGCGCCGGACGGCCCGAAGGCCGGGCAGTCGCCGATCGAGGTGGTCCGGGGCTTCCTCGCGGCCAGCGCCGGGTACAGCGACGACCACGCGGTGGCCCGCAGCTTCCTCAGCCCGGACCGCCGCCTGGCCTGGCGCCCGGACACGTCGGCCACGGTCTTCCGGTCGCTCGACACCCTGACCACCAAGCAGCTGGCCGACGGCGACGAGGTTGCGCTGCCCACCCCGACGGTCACCGCCACCGCCACGATCGCTCCCGGGGCCCGGGCCGCAGCCGGCAAGTCCTCGTCGGCCCCCGGCCCCTCGAGCAAGGCCCAGGCCGCGGCCGGAGCGGCGGGAGCGGCCGGTAGCGACGCCAACCGGGACGTGGCCGAGGTGGTCGTCCGGGCCCCGGCGATCGCCCAGGTCGACAGCAGCGGCCGGTACCGGGTGGTGGCGCCCGGAGCGAAGGTGGAGCCGCGGTACTTCGGGCTGACCCTGATCGACGGCCAGTGGCGGATCAACTCGCTGGACGACGGAATCCTGATCACCCGCAACGACTTCAACGTCACCTTCAAGCCGTACAAGGTCTACTTCACCGAGTCCCAGGGCGACTACCTGGTGCCGGACACGCACTGGTTCCCGAGCGCGCCGGGTTCCCCGGAACTGCCCACCGCCCTGGTCCGGGCCCTGCTCGACGGGCCGCCGAGCTGGCTGGCGGACGCGGTGGCGACCACCATCCCGACCGGCACCAAGATGTCGGTCTCCGCGGTCGTGGTGCAGAACGGCACCGCCACCGTGGACCTGACCACCCAGGCCCGGCTGGCCGACGACCGCGAGCGTCAGCTCATGCTCGCCCAGTTGCAGACCACGCTGGGCCAGTTGCGCACGATCACCTCGGTGAAGGTGACGGTCGACCGGACGAGCTACAACATCCCGTCCGACTCCGCCCCCCATCCGATCGTCGACCCGCCGGTCGGGGGCGCCGCGGTGGGCATCGACACCAAGGGCCGGATGGTCCGGCTGGGAATCCAGGGCAACGAGGTGGTGAAGGGCCTGGACGGCCTGAACCAGTACAACGCGATCTACGGGCTGACCTCGCCCGGGGTCTCCTACGACGGTCACTGGTTCGCCGCGCTCTCCACCGACCGCTCGCGGTTGTTCCTGTCCGAGGCCGGCACCGACAGCACCGTGCAGCTGCGGGGGAGCGACCTAACCGCGCCGTCGTTCGACCCGCAGGGCTGGGTGTGGACGTCGGGGTCGTCCGGGGTGGAGGCGGTGGAGGTCTCCCAGGCGTCCGGTGAGTCGTCGGACGAAGCCCGGGTCCCGGTGGAGGCCGACTGGCTGAAGGGCTTCGACGTCCTGTCGATGCGAATATCCCGGGACGGTACGCGGGCAGTGCTGGCGATCATGGATGGCGGGGAACCGCACGTGTTCCTCTCCGGGGTCGTGCGCGACGACGAGGGCCGCCCGTCGCGGCTGACCCAGCCCGAGGGCCTGGTGCCCGACCTGGCCTCGGTGCGGGACGTGGCCTGGGTGGACGAGAACCACATCGCAGTGCTCGGCCGGCGACTGCCCGGCTCCGCGAACGCCGACGACGAGCAGATCCCGGCGAACGTGGACCGGCCCTGGATCGTCGAGATCGGCGGCACCATCGAGCAGATCGACGCGGTTCCCGGCGGGGCGCAGACGATCGCGGTCGGGGACGGGGAGTCGACGTTGGTGGCGGGCACCAGTAAGGGCACCCAAGGACGCTCGGGGACGGCCTGGGCGCAGATCTCGACCGCGCGCTGGCCGGCTTTCCCGGGGTAATTCGGAGGGCACTCCGGATTGTCTGTTCGACCCGTTCCGGTCCGTTGGGAAAAGCGTCGTGATCGTTCCGTGATCAGACGACTTCGGTGGGTGTGCGATCCGGGGTAATTCCTTCGTGATCCGGTCGTGATCGTCCTCCATTCGGAGGGTGCTCCGAATGTGTGTTTCCGGGAGATGACATTTCTCGGCACCATCTGAGTCTTTGGGCCCGGGCGTCCCAAAGGCTTTTGTGTAGGTAGGCACGAACGCAGGGTTATCCACAGATCGGCCGTGCGGGTGGATCGGCCGAATCGTTCGGAGCAGGGTGGAATCATGCTTTTCGAAGCGAACTTCATGAATTCTGCCGAGATCACCTCCCGAACCCGCTCGGACCGGTTCCGGGAGGCCTGGCGACTGGGCTGGGGCCTGGTCTGGCCCGCCGTCTGCGCCGGTTGTGGGGCGCCCGACGTGGCGCTCTGCGCGGCCTGCCGCCGGGCGGTCACCGGTCCTGCCTTCTTCCAGCCGGTCGTCGGTTGGCCGCCGGGCTGGGGCGTCTGGGCAGCCGCGGCCTACGGCGGCACCGCGGCCCGGCTGGTGCTGTCCTGGAAGGAGCGGGGGCGTCACGACCTGACCGGACCGTTCGGCGCAGGAATGGCATCTGCCCTGATGGCGTGCCGGGAGGCCAGTTCCGAACCGGCCTCTCCCTGGCTCCTGGTGCCGGTGCCGTCCTCCGCCGGGGCCCGGCGACGGCGGGGTGGCGATCTGGTGGCCGCACTCGCCCGCCGGGCCGCCCGGCTGGTCGGTCCGGCCTGGGTGGCGGGTGGCCACGGGCCCCCTCCGATCGTGGCCCCGGTGCTCACTCATCAGCGGGATGTCCGGGATCAGGGTGAACTGTCGGCCCGGGCGCGCCGGAAAAACCTGGCGGGTGCACTTGCCCTCCGGCCGGGGCTGCGATTGTCTCTTCCGCAACGCGGATGCGTCATCGTTGATGACGTGGTCACCACGGGCGCGACCGCGGCCGAAACGGCGCGGGTACTGACTTCTGCCGGTGCACGTGTCCTCGGGGTGTGCGGCCTCTCGGTGGCATTACGTCGATAGGGGGTATCCACATCCGAATACCTGCTCTAACCTCGACAGACGGCGGCCGCCGGGCCGCCACTTCCGCCCTCCGCGACGCATTCCGCGCGGAAAGCAGGAAGGAGGATGTCAAGAAGTAGCCGGTCACCGAACCGGCGATTCCCCACCAATGCTCGGGCGCCCGTGCCAAATTCCCGGCCGACCGGAACCATCCGCGACGGCAGTCCGTTGGCCTGGCACATGTGGCGTGGCAACAGCTACAGGAGGATTCTTCGTGGACATCGTGATTACTGGTCGGCACGTTGAGGTTTCGGACCGATTCCGGCGCATCGCCGAGGAGAAGCTGGAGAAGGTGTCCCAGCTCAGTCCCGGAGCCTTTCGCATCGATGTCGAGCTGTCCCACGAGCGCAATCCACGGCAGTCCAGTTCGTGCGAGCGGGTGGAGATCACGGTGCGCGACCGGGGCCCGGTGATCCGGGCCGAGGCCTGTGGTCAGGACCCGTTGTCCGCCCTGGACATCGCCTTCGGCAAGCTGCTCGAGCGGCTGCGGCGCAACGGCGACCGCAAGAAGGTGCACCACGGCCAGGGGCGTCACGCTCCGGCGTCGGTGCGCGGCGTCGGCACCGCCGACGCGGGCCGGGCGGCCGCGATCGCCCAGGCCGGCATCGCGCTGGCCGAGCGTCCCGGACCGGACCCGGTCGACCACGACGGGAGCGCGACCCGCGACCCGTTGGAGGACGCGTCTGAAGAGATCGACGGCTTCGCCGCCTCGATGGACTGGGCGAACCTGCCGGAAGGGGCCGAGGCGCTGGCCGACAGCCCGGTGGTGATCCGCACGAAGGACCACCCGGCCGCCCCGATGACGATCGACCAGGCGTTGTACGAGATGGAACTCGTGGGCCACGACTTCTTCCTGTTCGTGGATGCCGCGTGCGGGAAGCCCTCGGTGGTCTATCGTCGGCGCGGGTGGAACTACGGCGTGATCCGACTGGCGGTCGACGGGGAGGCCAAGGCCCCCGCGGAGGCCTGACTCCTCCCTCTCCGGACAGCTCAGGTAAAAGAGCCCGGCCCGCGGGGTCCGGTCCGAACCGGACCCCGCGAGAGCGGCTCACTCTGGCCCAGGCCCGCCGGATTGCCCTGGCCGCCCAGGGGTTCGGGGTGGAACGGCCGTCCGGGCCGATCACCATGCGGCACCTCCAACGGGTCATCGACACGGTGGGCGTGCTCCAGATCGACTCGGTGAACGTGCTCTCCCGCAGCCACTACCTCCCGGTGTTCAGCCGCCTCGGCGACTACCCGCGTCCTCTGCTGGAAAAGGCGGCCAACTCCGCCCCCCGGCGGCTGGTCGAGTACTGGGCCCACGAGGCGTCCTTCATCTCCCCGGAGACCCACCGCCTGCTGCGCTGGCGGATGGAGCGGGCGGCGCACGAGGCCTGGGGCGGTATGCAGCGGATCGCCCGCGACCGGTCCGAGTTGCTCGAGCAGGTACTGGAGGTGGTCGACCGGCACGGCCCGCTGACCGCCGCGGCCGCCGAGAAGATCCTGGACGACGGCAAACCCCGCGAGCGGACCGGCAACTGGGGCTGGAACTGGAGCGACGTCAAACGCGCCATCGAGTTCCAGTTCTGGGCCGGCCACATCACCTCGGCCGGCCGCACCCAGCAGTTCGAGCGCCGCTACGCGCTGCCCGGCCGGGTCCTGCCCGCCGCCGTGGGGGCGGCCCCCGACCCGGATCCGGAGGACGCCCGACGGGAGCTGGTCCGGATCGCCTCCCGGGCCCTCGGCATGGCCACGGAACGCCATCTGCGCGACTACTTCCGGCTCAAACCGGCCGAGTCCCAGGCCGCCGTCCACGATCTGGTGGAGGCAGGCGACCTCCTGCCGGTGACGGTGGAAGGCTGGGGCCGCCCGGTCTACCTGCACCCGGAAGCCCGGATCCCGCGCCGGATCAGCGCCCGGGCGCTGCTCAGCCCGTTCGACTCACTGGTCTGGGAACGTCCGCGGACCGAGGCGCTCTGGGACTTCCGGCTGCGGCTGGAGATCTACACCCCGGCCGCCAAGCGCGAATTCGGTTACTACGTGCTGCCGTTCCTGCTCGGCGAGCAACTGGTCGGTCGGGTCGACCTGAAGGCGGACCGGGCTCCCGGTGGAGGTGGCCGGCTCCTGGTCAAGGCGGCCTACACAGAACCGGGGGTGCCCGTCGCCGCAGTGGTCGGTGAGCTGGCTGAGGAACTGCGGCTGATGGCGGACTGGCTGGAGCTGGACTCGGTCGCCGTCGAGCCGAGGGGCGATCTCGGGCCGGCGCTGGCGAAGCTCTTCTAGGTGGGGGCAGGGTCCGAGGCCAGCCGCGCGTGTAGGTGCTCGTCGGACCAGCGGCCGTCCACGGGATACCGCATGGCCTCGCGCAGCACGCCCTCCGGCGTGTAGCCCCCGCGGCGGGCGACGGCGCAGGAGCGGGCGTTCTCGACCGCGTGGTAGAGCTCGATCCGGTGCCAGCCGAGTCGGCTGAAGATCACCGCGGTCGCCTGGTTCAGGGCCCGGGAGGCGAGGCCGCGCCCCCGGGCCTCCGGCAGCAGCCAGTACCCCACCGCGCCGGTGCCGAGCTCGGCGTCCAGCAGCCCGAACCGGACCGTGCCGAGCACCTGCTCCCCGGGCCCGACCACCGCCCAGGCCGCGCCGGTGCCGTGGTGCCACTGGTCACTCCAGGAATGGATGGCCGCGAGCACCGCGTCCCGGTCGTCCATCAGCCGGGACGCGTACTGCCGGACCAGCGGGTCCCGCATGGCCAGCTGCATCGCCGGAGCGTCCGTCGTGGTCCAGGGACGCAGCACCTGGCCGTCCTGCAGGGAGCGGTCCGGCTGGCGCTTCATCCGGCCGTCGGCAGATCGAGCCCGGCCAGATCGGCGGGCACCATGTCGTACTTCACCAGATCGCCCCGCGGCCCACCGTCCGGCGGTCGGCGGATACCCCGGTCGATCCCCGCCCCCCGGAACCCTGCCTTTTCCGCCACGCGCTGTGAGGCCACGTTGTCCACACTCGCCCGCAGCCCGACGTTCGCCCAGCCCAGCCCGCCCTCCTCGACCGGGAGCAGCGCGTGCCGAGTAGCCAGGAAGGCCGCCTCGGTGGCCAGTCCGCGTCCCCGTCCCTCGGGGTGCGTCCAGTAGCCCACCTCGCCCTGCCCGTCCCGCGCACTGCGCAGGAAAACCACCACCTCGCCGAGCATCACGTCGAGCTCCGGATCGGTAAAGACCCAGGAAACGGCCTGACCGGAAGCCGCGCTCTCCGCGTCCTGGGCCAGGTGCCGGCGGGCATCGGCTTCCCCGTAACTGGCCGGGATACCCGGCAGCCAGAACTTGTTCGCCGGATCGGCGTGGCCCTGGACAAACCGGGGGACGTCGCTCTCCCGGGCGGCCCGCAGCTTGACCGCGCGTCCGGTGATGGTCACCGGCTCGAACCAGGGGTGGGCGGGAGCCAGGGTCAGGTTCGCGTCCAGCCGCATCGAACCCAGCCAGCCGTCCACGATCGTCCCGCGGTGCTCCAGCAGACCAGGCAGCGGACCCTCCACCGTGAAGCCCACCGACCAGGCCGCCCGGCGACTGGCCCAGTTGCCCACGTTGGCCCGCCACTGCACCACCTGGATGCCCTGCTGGGCGCCCCAGGGCAGTACCAGCCGCAGCGCTCGGGACATCAGGCCGCGCCCGCGGGCCTCCGGGGCCAGGGCGAAGCCGACCTCGGCCAGAGCGGGCAGGATCGGCCGCCGCAGATCGACGGCTCCTACCAAACGTCCTTCGTGCTCGAGCCCGAAATCGAACCGTGACCCCTCGGCCCAGGCGCGCCGCCCGGCCGCGACGTACTCCAGCGCGTGTTCGCGTCGGTACGGCCACGGCACCGTGGTCCAGCGTTCCATCGCCGGGTCGTTGCAGTAGGCGACGATCGTCTCGGCATCGTCCTCGCGCAGCTCGCGAAGGGTCACCGAACCGTCGGTGAGCAGGGGGACAAGACCGCTGGAGGAGGACGAGGAACCCGGCACAGCAGCGAGCCTGACCCATCAAGGTGGGTGGAGCAAACACGTTTGGGCTCCCAGCCTGTCTACGATGGTGGGCACGGCGCGGTACCGCCGTTCGTCATGCCTAGAAGCGGCTGCGCGACTGGGCCTGGTCGCGCCGCCGGACAAGCACGGTTGAAGGACTTGGGAGAGCGCCCCGTGGTGAAGATCGTCGAGAAGCTGCTGCGAGCCGGTGAAGGCCGCACCCTGAAGCGGCTGCAGAACCTGGCCGCGCAGGTCAACGCGCTCGAGGACGACTTCGTCCGGCTCAGCGACACCGAGCTGCGGGAGGAGACCGAGCGGTTCAAGGCACGGTTCGCGGACGGGGAGAGCCTGGACGCGCTGCTGCCGGAGGCCTTCGCCACCGTGCGCGAGGCCTCCAAGCGCACCCTCGGGCAGCGTCACTTCGACGTACAGCTCGTCGGGGGCGCGGCGCTGCACTCCGGGAACATCGCGGAGATGAAGACCGGTGAGGGCAAGACCCTGGTCGCCACCGCGCCGGCCTACCTGAACGCGCTGGCCGGTGGGGGCGTGCACGTCATCACCGTGAACGACTACCTGGCCGAGTACCAGTCCGACCTGATGGGCCGGGTGCACCGGTTCCTCGGCCTGTCGGTGGGCAACATCCTGTCCCAGATGACGCCCGCGCAGCGCCGCGAGGCGTACGCCTGCGACATCACGTACGGCACGAACAACGAGTTCGGCTTCGACTTCCTGCGCGACAACATGGCGTGGAGCGGCGAGGACCTGGTGCAGCGGGGGCACGCCTTCGCGATCGTCGACGAGGTCGACTCGATCCTGATCGACGAGGCCCGGACGCCGCTGATCATCTCCGGCCCGTCCGACCAGCCGACCAAGTGGTACCAGGAGTTCGCCAAGCTCGCCCGGATCCTCGAGCGCGACGAGGACTACGAGGTCGACGAGAAGAAGCGCACCATCGGCATCCTCGAGAGCGGCATCGAGAAGGTCGAGGACCACCTCGGCATCGACAACCTCTACGAGAGCGTGAACACCCCGCTGATCGGGTTCCTGAACAACTCCGTGAAGGTCAAGGAGCTGTTCAAGCGGGACAAGGAGTACGTGGTCACGAACGGCCAGGTGCTGATCGTGGACGAGCACACCGGGCGCATCCTGGCCGGCCGCCGCTACAACGAGGGCCTGCACCAGGCGATCGAGGCCAAGGAGGGGGTGGAGATCCAGAGCGAGAACCAGACCCTGGCCACGATCACCCTGCAGAACTACTTCCGGATGTACGACAAGCTCTCCGGGATGACCGGTACCGCCCAGACCGAGGCGGCCGAGCTGATGTCGATCTACAAGCTCGGCGTGGTCAGCATCCCGACCAACCGGCCGATGCAGCGCAAGGACCAGTCCGACCTGATCTACAAGACCGAGGACGCGAAGTTCGACGCGGTCGTCGAGGACATCGCCGAGAAGTTCCAGGCCGGGCAGCCGGTCCTCGTCGGCACGGTCAGCGTGGAGAAGAGCGAGCATCTCTCCGAGTTGCTGCGCAAGGCCGAGGTCCCGCACGAGGTGCTGAACGCGAAGCAGCACGAGCGCGAGGCGGCGATCGTCGCCCAGGCCGGCCGCAAGGGCTCGGTCACGGTGGCCACCAACATGGCCGGTCGAGGCACCGACATCATGCTGGGCGGCAACGCCGAGTTCACCGCGGTGGCGGAGCTGAAGCAGCGCGGTCTGGACCCGGTGGAGACGCCGGAGGCCTACGAGGAGGCCTGGCCGGCCGCGCTGGAGGCGGCCAAGCAGTCGGTCAAGGACGAGCACGAGGAGGTCGTCGACCTCGGTGGCCTCTACGTGCTGGGCACCGAGCGGCACGAGTCCCGGCGGATCGACAACCAGCTGCGCGGTCGTTCCGGCCGTCAGGGCGACCCGGGCGAGAGCCGGTTCTACCTGTCCCTGCAGGACGACCTGATGCGGATGTTCAACTCCGGCATGGTCGAGTCGTTCCTCACCGCGGCCAAGGTGCCGGACGAGATCCCGATCGAGTCGCGCATGGTCACCCGGGCCATCGCCAGCGCCCAGAGCCAGGTCGAGTCCCGCAACTTCGAGATCCGCAAGAACGTGCTGAAGTACGACGACGTGCTCAACCGGCAGCGCGAGGTGATCTACGCCGAGCGGCGCCGGGTGCTCGAAGGAGCCGACCTGCACGAGCAGATCCGCCACTTCATCGACGACGTGCTGAAGAGCTACATCACCGCCGCCACCGCCGAGGGCTTCGCCGACGACTGGGACCTCGAGCAGCTCTGGACCGAGATGAACCGGCTGTACCCGGCCACCATCACCCTCGGCGACGTGATCGAGGAGGCCGGCGAGCGCGGCGCGATCACCCAGGACATGCTGGTCCAGGAGCTCACGGCGGACGCCGCGCTGGCGTACGACAAGCGCGAGGAGGAGCTCGGCGAAGCCACGCTGCGTGAGCTCGAGCGCCGGGTCGTGCTCTCGGTGCTGGACCGCAAGTGGCGCGAGCACCTGTACGAGATGGACTACCTGCAGGAAGGCATCCACCTGCGGGCGATGGCCCAGCGCGACCCGCTGGTGGAGTACCAGCGCGAGGGCTACCTGCTCTTCCAGGCGATGACCGAGGCGATCAAGGAAGAGTCGATCGCCTACCTGTTCCACGTCGAGGTCGAGGTGCAGGAGCCGGAAGAGGAGGGCCTGAGCCAGGACGCGCCCGTCCTGGTCGCCAAGGGTCTGGTGGCCGGCCAGCAGCGGCCCGCCCAGCTGCAGTACAGCGCACCGAGCGAGGACGTGGGCGGTGGCGTCGAGGTGCACCAGGAGAGCGAGACTGGCCAGGTCACCCCGGCCCGTCCGGTCTCGGAGGACGGTGCTCCCGAGAACCGGGCCTCGCGTCGGGCCCGGCGTAAGGGTGGCCGTCGCTGAGGTGACCGCCTGAGCTGAGGATGCCCCAGGCCGACCGATGGGTCGGCTTGGGGCATCTGGCTTTTGGGGGTGTCTTCAGGGGTTTGATTGAGGACGCACGACTTGGGACGCCAGTCAGCTCGCGTTGGGCGGTGGTTGGCGCTCGGGGTGTTCAGACTGTGCGGCGTGTCCTGATGATTGGTTGCGGTCCTGATGGTTGCTGGGCTGGTTGGTTCGGGCTGACTGGGTTCAGAGCTGACTGGGCTTTGGGGCTGGCGAGTTCCTGGGCGATGTGGTGCGGGGCTTCTTGGCGCGGCGGGTTCATGGTGCATCCCGCGCATTTCCAACCTGCTGCTGTGCCGGGTCCGCGGACGGGTTCCGTCGTGCACGGCCTTTAGTACGCGGGGCTTGTGCTTCGGATCGAGGTCATGTGGCACATGGCCGCCGCCCCGCCGCCCCGCCGCCCCGCCGCCCCGCCGCCCCGCCGCCCCGCCGC